>CAWCKY010000001.1:0-1324661 GCA_963796275.1 uncultured Acidobacteriota bacterium
CGCGAACGGCTTCCTCCGCCTCTTTGTAAGTGTAGTAGAGGGCAACGATCGCGCTCGTTTCTGACTTTTCCCACTTCTCTGCGATTAGTTCTGATTTGCCCTCGCCCTCGGCTTTGTGACCGTTGGTCGGCCAACCGAGATTCTCTTTGATGGCGCCTATAAACTGCCTGGCTTTGCCTTTGATTTCACCTTTGCTCAACATACTTGTTCCTTAAACTACCGCAGTTTTCAATAACCATTTGACTGGTTGATCCTCACCCGGACACATACCGGCGCCTCGTAAACAACCCCAGGAAGGAAATGAACAACGCTGCTCCGAGAATTGCCCAGACTATGGGGAAGTTCGTACCACCGATTTGCAAAGTTAAGATCGCAGGTAATCCGAACTCTCTGGCCCCCCAGGTTCCGATAAGGGCGCCGATGAAGCCGAGCACGATCGAGCCTAACAACCCGCCTCGTGAATATCCCGACAGCAATTGTGCGAGCGTGCCCACCACGGCGGCCACGATCAATAGAATGATTAAACTTTCCAAGCTCATGTTCATGTTCTACTCCTGTTTCTCCGGCCGAAAGCGGCAACCATATACCAGCACGGATGAATGCAAGAGTATGTATAGGTTGTGGTTTTTAGCCGGTATTTAGTTTTTTCAGCAGCGCCACCCTTACGGTCAGTCTCACTCGAATCTCACCCCCCGGTCAGACGCCGTGTGATCGTCAAACAATCATGGGGCGGTTGTATGCCCGCTTAGAGCGCCACCCGCGCCCACTGATAAAGTGAGCCGATTGCCTCAAGATGTAACGAGATACGACCTCTCTCAACCTGTCCTCGACCTCCAGAGAGAGATGCACCCTCATCATTCCGTTTGGTCCGATTCTGAACCTGGTGCGGTTATCGCCGGTCGCGAGTTGGTCTTCGGCTACCGCGTATTTCACATCGGGCGCGTTTTGCTCCAGCCATCGACTAACCTCCGGATGGCTCAAATCCAGCCCGTAGTGTTGCCACAACAGTGCCATCACAACTGTGCTTGTCGTAACCGTCTCTCCCTCAGACCGGTCACCCATTTCTAGCATGCCGGCAGTTCATAGCGCGCGGAGGCTTGCTCCTTGCGCCGGTAAATAGCATAGCCATGAAACATTTTAATCCTGCCTTTCCAATAAGAAACCGGAGTGAGCGGGCGCCACCTGGCTATCGTCTGAGCCTCCACTGCTGGTTAGTCTGGCTGACATAATCCCACAGCTGGATATTCGCCCCGTTCTGCTTGCCCTGCCCGGCCACGTCGAGACACTTGCCGTTGTCCACGCTCACGATCCGGTAGTAGTTGTCACCAACCTGTTCCAATCGACAGCGCTGTTGCGCGTTGTCGTTCCAGCTCCGCTGGGTGATATTCGCTCCGTTATTATCACGGCCGCCCTCGACGGTGAGCGCTTTGCCGCTGTGCCGGCTGATGATGGCAACCTCACCGTTGCTGAGATCTATCACATCCCAGTTTTGATTGTGCTGATTGCTATACTCCCACTGTTGAATTTTGGCCCCCTCTTGCGTGCTTCTGCCGGCCACGTCCAGTCCTTTATTACTGCCCCGGCTAATGATCGAGCCAGAGTAGCTTACGCGCCCGTTCGGCCGGTCGCCGTAGCCATCACCGCCATCACGACCATTGCCGCGATCATTGCCACCTTCGGACCAACCGCCTCTCCAATCGTAGTTGATGCCAAACACATTGCGGTTGTTGGTTACTGCTTCGTAGGAGAAGTTCCTCGACCGCCTGTCGCGGTTGCGTGAATTGTCGTTTCCGCGGGTTGTTGTGCCAATCGTTGTTCCGCGAGAAAGTGCCCGTGCCACGAACACGAACCTCCCGATTCGATTTGAATTCGGTTTTGGTATCGCTGTTAAAAAGCACAGTCGGATCGCGCCCGCCCTCTCGACTAGTGATCCGTTCCCTGACAGCCTGCTGAGCCCGATCAATCGCCCACTCTCTCGAACCCGTACGATCCTTCGAGCCTTGTGCCAAGACCCCATCCCGGCTGTCGCTTGCCAGGATAACCACCAGCAAGGTGAAAGCCGAAAATAATGTCCTGCGGCTCACTAATGCACTAACTCTAATGTTTTTCATGATACTTTCCTCAGTAGCTTCAGTAGCTACAGATTGACTTCGAACCAAGCCGCAAAGCCCGGCTTAGCCACATAATTGCGAAAATAAAGCCCGATTAGTTGCTAAGGTAATGGGGGGAGGGAGGATCACTACTAACTCATTCCTGGGAAGGAGTGGGATACTATCTTTGGGAGATTGTATCCCCACTCCTGTACGGAGTTGCACCACTTCCCACACCAGCCTCTGGATATCTCCAGCATCCTATTCCTCCGTACATAACCCTGCACTGCTTAATATCTTTGGTTAGCGCGCCCAAGAGCATACTCCCGACCTGCCAATGGGCGGTCGCGTGCTCGCTTAGCTCGCCGCCTGACGCCTGCTGAGAAAGGTTGTAAATCAACACCACCGCCGCGATCACAACCAGCGCCTGAATCAATGAACTGCCGATGCCGCCCACGCTCAACAACCACAGACCGAGAAAAACCACGAAAATTGTCCAAAGCATACTTCATCTCCAAATTCGGGCTCTTGCCCGCATCCTCCGAGTCAAGTGCGCTAATGCTTGACCTTGTCTCCGGATGACATTTGAATAATAGGCAGATGGGGGAGAGAGTTCCGTCCACTATTGGACAAGGTCGAAAAGAATTATCGCGAGTACCACAGACAGCTCCCCGTGTTATGTGTTATGCGATCTGAGCGAGGTAAGCAATGAGCTTCTTTTCTTTGATGATCAGAAAATGCTCTTCGCTCGTCTCAATCAGCCCCAGGTTCCGAAATCGCTGCATAAATAGGCTGATCCGCGGCCGCGTCGTCCCCACCATCTCCGAAAGTTCTTCATGCGAAATCTTCAGCTCGATGCGGATGCTCCGCGGGTCCTTCTTGCCGAGTGTGCGCGCCAGCCGTAACAGCGTCTTACCCAGTCGCTGTTCGCTATCAACCGTCACCAGGTTGGCGATGACCTGCTGTTGGTCGGCAATCCGTACCGCCAGGTACTGCACGAAGCCCTCGAACAATGCGTCGCGGCTCAACCGCGCAAAGAACTTGGGGCAAGGGATTTGTTTTAAGATCGTTTCTTCCATGGCCATCGCGGTTTCCAACCGTGCGCCTAACCCGGACAGGCACAACTCGCCGAAAATATCTCCCGCCGCGTGGATGGCCAGCAGGCACTCTCTGCCTTCAGGCGAGAGCATCAGCAGTTTGATCTGTCCGCTTTCAATGAAGTAGACCATCTCGTCTTGATCGCCACAGGTGTAGACGTGATCGTGTTTGGCGATCGTGATGGCGCGCGAATTGAGGGTCTCCTGTCGCAGCGAATCACGCATTTGTTGTTTGAACTGTTCGGCTTGAGGAGTCTCTTGAATCATGATCGTGTCTCTTTTCGATGCTCATGGTGATGAAGGCGGCAGCCTGTTTGCCGGAGCGGCCTCACGACCTCTGCCTGTCATAGCCACTTTCTTGTAGGGCGTCACACTGATTGTGAAGAACTATTAAACCCTGGTGCGCCGAGACGGTGTCTAGCGCGCCTTCCTTCGCGCGCTCCCAGGGCCAGCGGAGTTACCACTGCCACGGCCCGGACCTCGCCGATCAACTGCACGATGGTCTGCTCTAACTCGTCCCACTCGAGTGGCTTGGTGAGATAGGCTTGCGCGCCGGCCATCATCCCTCGCTCGCGGTCGGCAGGAAAGGCCCGGGCCGAACAAAAAAGGATGGGTGTGTCCGCATCAAGCGCCCGGATTTGTTGGCAGAGATCAAAGGCAGTCCCATCAAAGCAGTCATCGCCGAGCAAATAGAGATTGAATCGCCTGACGCTCACCAGCGATAAGCTCGCAGTGCAGGTAGAGGCGGTTCTCACTTGATAACCTATTTGGGTGAGATACCAACGGACCATCTCTCTGCTATCGTCATGGCCTTCAACCAGCAGAATATCTTGAGGAGGAAGCTTCATCGATTCTCCTTGGCCGGTGCCGAACGAATGCACGCGCAAGCGGTTCGTTGTAGTTTCAGGAAGTTGATTATAAAAAAGGGAGGCTGAATCGAGTGATATAACGTAGGGGTGCACCTGCGTGCGTGCCTTGGTTGATAATATAACTATCAGGCAGATACACAGGTCGGCCCCTACGTTGTCACCTTCATCCTACTTGATTGGTCCAACACCTCCCAAACGGCCGTCTGCAACCGCCTGCACACAGTTGAGCAGAGACTATGCCGCTGGCTTCTGCTCACGCACGACCGGGTAGAGTCGGCAGAATTGCGGCTCACCCAGGAGTTCATCGCCAATATGCTTGGCGGGCGTCGCGAGAGTGTCACCAAGGCAGCGAGAAAACTGCAGGCAGCCGGGCTGATCCGCTATGTCCGCGGCCATATTACGATCCTCGATCGTCAGGGCCTGGAAGCAGCAAGCTGCGAGTGTTATCAAGTGGTCAAAACCGAATTCGATCGCTTGCTCGGCTAGGAGTTTCCTTCACGCCTTCCTCACTGCCTGCGGGTACGTGCGTGAGATCTCCGCAATTACTGGCATCCCCGCCACTACCCGCCCCAGGCAATCGAGCACGCGCTGCTGGTAAAAATAATGGGATCCAACCAATAGTGGCTTGGATCCCACCCTGTACGAAGTCGCACCGCTTGCAATCGGTCCTTAGATGCCCCCTGCATCTTCTCCTCCGTACATATTCCCCGCCCTGCCTGATACCTTTGGTTAGTACACTCAAGAGCAAATACCTTATCCCGACTCCGGATTACATTTGAATGATAGGCTGACTTGGGGCAGGTTTCCGTCCAATATTGGACGAGTTTGAAAAGAATTATCGCGAAGTTCGCAGAGGGGATGGGAGAAAAGATAATCAAATATAACCGACCGACAGGGGCCTCCCTTCACCTGCCTGCCAGTCGGGTAGGGGAAAAGCTATAGGTTGTTGCTGTCCCCAAGAATGGCTTTGGACGATATTCCTGGAAACGGCAGATTAAGTGATATCAATCACTCACATCTGTACGCTAACACACTTATAGCTTGATTATTTTTGGTCAGATTGCAATTTATTTCCGCGACTGAAACGCGTTTCGCACGCGATAGGCTAACTCGGGAGGTATTTCTGTCCAATACTGGACAATGTTGAAAAGAATTGTCGTGATATTCAGTTCGATGCGGATGCTCCGCGGGTCTTCTTGCCGAGTTTGCGGGTCAGCTGCAGCAGCGTCTTGCCCAGTCGCTGTTCGCTATCCACCATCACCAGATTGGCGATGACCTGCTGTTGTTGGCCGGCAATCCTCACCGCCAGGTACTGCACGAAGCCCTCAAACATCGCGTCACGGCTTAACCGTGCAAAGAACCTGGAACAAGGTATTCGTTTTAAGATCGTTTCTTCCATGGCCATCGCGGTTTCCAACCGCGCGCCTAACCCGGACAGGCACAACTCGCCGAATATATCTCCCGCGGTGTGGATGGCCAGCAGGTACTCTCTGCCTCCAGGCGAGAGCACGAGCAGTTTGATCTGCCCGCTTTCAATGAAGTAGACCATCTCATCTTGATCGCCGCTATGGTAGATGTGATCGTGTTTCGCGATCGTGATGGCACGCGAATTTCGGGTTTCGTGCCGCAACGAATCGCGCAATTGTTGTTTGAACAGGTCAACTTGAGGAATCTCTTGGATAATGATCGCGTCTCCGCGCGGTGCGCGATTAAGCGCAACACCCCGTCGATGGCAAGATGAATCATGATATAAAGAACGAGCGCGAGCAGGCAGGATAACTGGATTTGATATGCTCCGGCCGATGGAGCTCCTTCAATACGTTCGAAGGGCGCGAACAGCGGCCGCGTGACGTCGGTGATAAACTGAACGAAGCCATTGCCGGGCCGCGCGCCTTTCAGCGCGAGTACGAACTGCAACGCGATCAGGCCGTAAATGAGATAGAAGATATAATCGACTACCTGAGCCGCAGTCCTACCGCGTCCCAGATCATGTTCAATCTCAACCGCTTCATACGCAGACTTTTGTTTTAATTCGTGAGCCACACCGGCTAACTCGGCCGATTCCTTTAGTTCGACTCGCGCTGACTCGCGCTTGATGCGCTCTTCATCTAACAGCACACTGTTTGTTGCATCACCTCCACTGATGGCCATAACTCTCCTTCGATCCGCTCTCAGACATACCGACGCCTATTCAGCAATCCCAGGATGGCAACAAACAACGACGCTTAGAGCGCCGCCCGCCACCCGCTGACAGATTGACGATCAACACTACCGCCGGAACAAACTACCGCCGCGATAATGAATCAATGAACCGCCGGCCCCGCCGGACAAGCCCAACAACCACATGCCAAACAACCACAGAACAACAAGTATAGCGAAGATTGTCCAGAGCATAGTCCGCCTCCAAATTTTGGCTTTTGACCACTTCCTCCGGGTCGAGGGCGCTGTTGCCTTAACCCGACTCCAATTTGCATTTGAATGATAGGCTGACTCGGGAGAGGGTGCCGTCCACTATTGGACAAGGTTGAAAAGAATTATCGCGAATCCTGCAGAACTAGGAGATCTGAGCGAGATAAGCAGTGAGCTTCTTTTTCTTGATAATGGGAAAGTGCGAGGAATCTCTTGGATCATGATCGCGTCTCCTTTCGATGTCATTGTGATGAAAGCGGCGGCCTGCTTGCCGGAGCGGCCTCACGATCAAGTGAGGCGGTGAAGGCTTGCAGGCGGCTCATCGTCAGGCAGATGCCTTCTTGTATCGTGCCGCTAAGAGTTTCCTTTACGCTTTCCTCATATCATCAGCGGCAAGTTGGAATTGCGCCCAATGCTGGTCGTTATCGCGCTTATCATTGCCGGTGACTTGTTCGGATTACTCAGCCTCGCGCCGGCGATTCCCGTCATGGCGGTCATCGTGGTGTTGATTCGCTTTCTCGATGAACTGTATCTGCGCTCAGACTTCCATCCTCGCACCCACGCCTTATCGAAAATAGTCAAACTATAAGCGCGTTATCAAACAGACTCAGATCTTAGCATTGCTTACTATGATGGGTCTGGGTGCTGGCCTAATCAAATAGGATGAAGATGACAACGTAGGGGCCGACCTGCGTATCTGCCGGATAGTTGTATTGTCAACCCCGGCAGACGCGTTGGTGTGCTCCTACGTTTCTCATTCGATTCAGCCCACCTTTTTTATAATCAACTATTTGAGACTGCAATGAACCGCTTGCGCAAGCATTCGTTCGGGGCCGGCCAAGGAGAATCGATCGGCGAGGCGACGCGTTGTTTGAGGGTCGACATCGGGAAAATACGCCAACTCAGCCGGACACAACATAACAATTCTCGTCGAGCAACCACATAAAACTTGCTGCCGCCTCAATGCGTGCTGATAAATAACCGGGTTTAGCAACATGAATGGAGATAATTATGCTGATAGGGTTGAAACTTATTGCGCCGCGTTTTCGGGTTTCGAGGACAATTTCCAGTGGGCGGACACGCATGACCACCCTCGCAATCGTGATCATTTTCCTTGTGAGTTTGTTAAGTGTGCTACCAATCGTCCACAACAAAATCAACGAGATCTCGCCTCTAGCCTTCGCTGCCGGGCCTGTCGCTGCCTACGGCTTTAACGAAGGCTCCGGATCAACAACTGCAGACGCCTCAGGCAACAATAACACTGGTACGCTCGTGGGAGGGGTTACCTGGACGACCGCGGGAAAGTATGGTAGTGCCCTGTCATTTAATGGCAGCAGCAGCGGTGTTGTTACCATCCCCGATAGCCCGACCTGGAAAGTGAGCGGATTAACCGGATACACCGTGAGCATGTGGGTGAATGTAAAAAATGTGAGCGCCGACTATCGCATCGCTCTCGGCAAAGGGTCATGGCCATCGGACGACATTTTCATATACAAATTTGGTAATCAGTGGGGATACAATATTCGCACTACCGGGTGGTCTTGTGCCGGATCGTCTGCAGGACTGGCCTATCTATCTGCCGAGGATAATACCTATCATCACATCGCCGTGGCGATGAACGCAAGCGCCGGACGTTGTGACTTTTATTCTGATGGACAAATCGCCGGAACGGATGAATATGTCAGCGGCACAACCGTTTTTGCTACCGGTGCTGGTCTCAATAATTTGCATATCGGCGGCCTGGATGGCGGCCAATATCTGAATGCCGATATTGATGAGGTTCGAGTTTACACTACGGCGTTGACCCAGGCGGAAATTCAGACAGACATGAGCACGCCAATCGGTGGCACACCGCCGGTCATATCCGGCGTGGCCGCAGGAAGCATTACCACCACGCGTGCAAGAATCACCTGGGCGACAAATGAGATTTCCAACAGTCAGGTGGATTACGGACTTACCACAGCCTACGGGCAATCGACGACTCTCGACCCCACACCTGTGACTGCACATTCACAAAGTTTATCCGGTTTGACCTCTGGGACGCTCTATCATTATCGCGTCAAGTCTATAAACGCAGCCGGCAATCTAGCTCTCTCAGACGACGTTAGCTTCACCACAGTTCCCACCGGGGATGTTACACCACCAGTCATAACTGGGGTCTCGAGCAGCGCCCTTACGCACAACACGGCTACCATCTCCTGGACAACGGACGAGCCAGCGGATAACCAGGTGGAATATGGCTTAACCACGGCCTACGGCAGTTCCACACCCTTGGATTCGACGCTCGTGACCAGCCACAACCAGATACTTTCAGGATTGGCTGCAAATACTCTGTACTATTATCGCGTGCGTTCGAAGGGTGCGTCGGGAAATAGCTCAGTCTCTGGTGATTTTACATTTACTACGGCGCCGCTCGTCGTCGGATTTCAGGAGACCCTAATAACTGGAGAGTTGGTCACGCCGACAGCCATGGAGTTTGCTCCGGACGGCCGATTGTTCGTTGCGGAAAAGTCCGGAACCCTCCGCGTCATACAGAATGGACAGCTTCTTACCACTCCGTTCTTCTCTGCCCCCGTGGCAGTTGAAGGAGAGCAAGGGATGCTTGGTATAGCCTTTGATCCTGATTTTGCCGTAAATCAGTACGTGTACGTCTACTATACCGTCACGACACCTTCGATACACAATCGCGTCAGCCGGCTGACCGCAAATGGTAATGTCGCCATACCGGGCAGCGAAGTTGCGTTACTCGACTTGCCCAGCTTCGGTACTTCAATCGCTCATCAGGGTGGCGCGATTCACTTCGGTCTGGATGGGAAACTTTATATTGCTGTCGGGGATCATCAGGGTCCGGAGAATGTACAGCTTTTAACCAATCCATTCGGGAAAATGTTGCGAATAAACTCGGATGGAACCATTCCTACTGACAACCCTTTCTACAATCAATCTACCGGCATAAATCGTGCGATTTACGCATATGGATTACGCAATCCGTTTACCTTCGCTGTTGACCCAACTACCGGCAGAATTTTTGTGAACGATGTGGGAGCCGCCGCCTGGGAAGAAGTTAATCAGATCGTTGCCGGCGGTAACTTTGGCTGGCCTATTTGTGAGGGTCCGCAAGGCACCGGCACAGGGTCGTGCAACAATCCGAGCTTTATCTATCCCTTGCACGCATACAGCCGCGGTGGTTCGGGTGAAGGTGCGGTGACCGGCGGCGCATTCTATCGCGGCAATCAGTTCCCCAGTCAATATTTTGGTGATTATTTCTTTTCCGATTACACCGCCAATTGGATCAGGTTCCTAGACAGCAGCAATCAGGTACCAGGTGTCAATAATCCTGCAACCAGTTTCCGCACCGCTCAGTTGCCAGTTGATTTGAAGGTGGGACCGGACGGGGCGTTGTACTATCTTTCTATCGGATTCGGAGCGGTCTATAAAATTGAGTATGCTTCCGGGAATCTCAACCCGACTGCGGTGATATCCGCGAAGCCGACTTTCGGGCCGGCTCCACTTGACGTAACCTTTGACGCGAGCAGTAGTTCTGACCCTGATGGTGACCCGCTCTCCTACAGTTGGAATTTTGGTGATGGTACGCCAGCAGCTAGCGGCGTTAGCGTTGCGCATACCTATCAAACACAAGGTCCTTACATCGCTACACTCACGGTGCAGGATGGTCGTGGCGGAATAGGTACTGCTACCCGGACAATCAGCGTTGGGACATCGCCAGTTGCTACCATCGTGACCCCGTCTGAAGGAACGAATTATAACGCAGGTAATATGATTGGGTATTCAGGCTCGGCAACCGATGCCGAAGACGGGGCTTTGCCCGCAAGCGCTTATTCGTGGACGATCGTCTTTCATCACAATACCCATACACATCCATTCTTAGGGCCGATTACCGGCGTGACGAGTGGTTCGTTCCAAATCCCGCAGATCGGGGAGACGGCGGCAGATGTCTGGTATCGAATTCGTCTAAAGGTAACTGATAGCCATGGATTGACTAATGAAGTCACGCGGGACATTTTTCCGAATGTCGTCACACTGACATTAAGCAGCAACATACCCGGTGCCTCTTTGACGCTTGACGGCCAGCCGGCCACTGCGCCCATTACCACGCAAAGCGTCATCGGACTCTTTCGATCTATCGGAGCGTCTTCGCCCCAGTCGATCGGCGGAAAACAGTATGAACTTATCTCCTGGTCGGACGGAGGATCTCCCTCGCATACCATTACTACTCCGGCGGGCCCCACAACATATACCGCCACGTTTGTGGAAGACACACCCGTCACTTCTGCCTGGCTTTTCCCATTGCTGCAGTCAGCAGTAACGAGTGGATCAGGTGATAACAATGGGTTTGAAGGAGCACCATCCAACTTGCTTATTGATGACGGTGTATTTGCGACTGATACCAATAGTGGGACGAATACCAGCAGTGGTTGCGGTAACGCAGGCAAGGATCGTCACATTGTCCGCGACTTCAATTTGACACTCCCACCTATGACAACGACAGTCAGAGGGATTGAGGTTCGTCTTGAAACAATGGCGGAGAGTTCAGGCAATGCCCCCAGACTCTGCGCGCAACTCTCATGGAATGGCGGCCTGTCCTATACATCGGCGAAATCAACGCCTACATTAACTACACGGAGCAGGCATACATCCTGGGAGGCGTAACGGACCTATGGGGTAGAGGCAGCTGGACCACGACGCAACTATCCAATGCAAACTTCCGCGTGCGGATAATCAGCGTCGCCACATCAACGGCGCGTGACTTTTCCCTTGATGTGGTCGGAGTGCGCATTACCTCACATTGACGTTTTATGAGGAAATTCATCTCAGGATTGATTCTCGGGGCCGGCGCTTCAAGCCGATTCGGAGCACCAAAACAACTCCTCCCGTTCAAGGGGGCGACCTTGCTCGGGTGGGTCATCAATCAGGCTGAGAGAGCAACCGCTCTTGATGAGGTGGTTGTCGTTTTAGGACGTGCGGCAGAGGAAATCCATGAGAAAGTCGTTCTCAGTGGTGTGAAGATCGTTGAAAACCCAGTCTTCAGTGAGGGATGCTCTTCTTCATATCGCGCGGGGATCGGAGCGCTCGACCCTCGATCTGACGCGCTCATGACCGAGATGGGTCTGGTTGGTAACGATGGCGTCGTTGGGATTGCCCTCTTTCTGGGTGGCAACACAGTGCGTAATCGGGCAGTGGTCCAGGTCGCGGGCGACGCCTTCAGAGTGCAGGCGCCGGTCATCCAGGAAGAGTTCAAGCGGGGCGGCCCGTGCCAACTCCTGCTGCTGCGCTACACGCAAGCGCTGATCACCCAGATCTCCCAAACGGCCGTCTGCACCGCCTGCACACCGTCTCCTGCTCACGCACGACCGGGTAGAATCAGTAGAATTGTGGCTCACCCAGGAGTTCATCCTCAATATGCTTGGCGGGCGCCGCGAGAGTGTCACGAAGGCAGCGAGACATCTGCAAGCAGCCCGCCACGTCCGTGGCCACATCACGATCCTCGATCGTAAGGGCCTGGAAGCAGCAAGCTGCGAGTGTTATCAGATGGTCAAAACCGAATTCGATCGCCTGCTCGGCTAGGAACTTCTGCGCTCAGACTTCCATCTCGCACCGGCGGCGAGCAAATACTCGCGCAAGCAGTTCATTCGCGGGCCTGCTTAAGGGCGAAAGGGCGCCTTATTCGCTCGCCTGGCCTTCTTATATCTGGCACGACTCTCCCCAATCTTCTTCTTTTGACGTTCGGATTCTCTTTGAGGGGCTTCTTGCTTATCCAGCCGGATGGCTTCGACGATGGCAGCCTGGGCCAAAGCATCCAGACGTTTCGAAGACGCGACTAGGCCAAAAGCACCCTGGGAGGAGTACTGAAAGAGATTGAACAAGAACTGTGAATCTTCCCAACGCGCGATCACCCTTTTGCTCTGATCTAATATTAGCTTTTCGCCTTCGTTATAGAGCTGAGTCGAGGTGAGATTGATCTCGGCGACAGGTCTGGTGGCAGTCCCGTATTTCGCCGATATCGCTTCGATAATATCCTCCTCCGTCATTCCTTCGGTCCGATCCGGATCATAAGTGACCTTGATTCGAAAAAGCTCTCCGTTGCAAAAACTGAAAAGGATGTTCCTCACCGAGTCTGCTCGAGGCGAAGAGCTAAGAAAGCCTTGAGGTTGCCACTCCAGTTCTTGAATCACTGCCGGGCGTTGGTGGATCGTCCTCGCCTCCGACGGTTTCAGATGTCCCTGTTCTGCGATCTCGAGCAGGGTCGTTCCAAATTGGAAATCACGGTACCTGGAAAGATCTTGTGAATCAATCACAGGCGCTGAAATCTCAGCTCCAAAAATTGAACTTGCGAAGTCGCGGATGCTGATCATTTGGGTCTCCATAACGGACTCGAAACAGGACGATTGCAATGCGTCCTCACTCATCAGCCCTCGTTGAACAATGGAGTGTTTGCGTGCTGGTTTACATCGCCGTCCGGCGACTTCTGTAGATATTATAGATAAATATTACCACCGCAATAAGTGGGAGCAAATGAATCAAACCACCGCCAACGTTGACGATCAGCCCCAAGAACCACAGAACAACAAGTATGACAAAGATTGTCCAAAGCATAGTCCTTCTCCAGGTTTAGGTATTTACCCTCATACTCCGGGTCAAGTGCGCCGGGGCTTTAACCCGGCTCCAGTTTGCATTTGAATGATAGGCTGACTGCGGGTGACAAGGTTGAAAAGCCAACTGAAATTAGCTTGAGTCTTCGAATACTATTTTGAATAGACATTGATTCCTCCTTATCAGGTGAGCTCTTTTTTCAGATATTCCGGATAATTCCGGAGGAGCTGATGCGCCTTGCGTTCTTCCTTTGATGACCTGACATCGCTCGCCAGTCTTAGTGACCTAAGCCCACAGATCACATACCAGCCCAGGTCAATCTGCCACCACCGGCGTCCGAATCGCGCCGCATTCGCGTCCTTGTGATGATTCCGATGCCAGTTCTCTCCCCACGCTCCAAATTGGAATGGCCCAAGCCACCAGAGGTTCCGGCTTGAATCCACACCCTCAGCCAGCCCGGGTGTCATATGCAGCAAACTATTGACGAACATTTGAAAGTGCAGCACATAGACCAGGCGAATAGCCCCAATCCAAAAGAACCCTTCCCAGCCCAACATCAGCCCCGAAAAGATGGAAATTATGATGATTGGAATTTGTAGCCTCGCCCAAATCCGATACCTTGGCTGGTCTAAATCGGGGCACCAGCGGCGAACCTCTGAGCCCGACCACTGATAGATCCACCTGAGGTGCGCCCACCAGAAACCACCGTAGCGCGGACTCGAGATATCTTCCTCGGTATCGGCCTTCGCGTGATGATGGCGATGATTGGCCACCCACGACAGCGGCGCTCCCGAGGCGTTGAAGATGGAGAAAAAGATCAACATATTCACAACCCCTCGATTCAACCGCAATGAGCGGTGGGCCAGGCAGCGGTGATAGCAGACCGAGGTCCCGATCCCGCCGATTGAAGCGACTGCCAAGGCCACGGCGAGGACGTGCCAACCTGGTAAGGGAAACATGATTAGCCCGACCAGCGCCAGAGCGTGAATCAGCACAATGTAGAATAAGACCGGGGCGTTTCCTTCCGAAGGCTGCCACCATGGCCTCGTCCAAGGCCGCTCGTGAGCGCTTGGAATCGGACAATTTGCTCGCTCTCCAACTAGAGTTGAAGTTTGGCATCTTGATTGTCGCAACATAGAAGGCCCCTTTCTTTCAAATCATAAGGCTTCAGGTACATCTTCAAGTACCTGGCAAGTAAGCGCCCGAATAATGGAATAATGAGCCGTTCAGTAAATTCTTAAGCTCCATGCCGATGATCGGCCAGTCCGGGATAAATTGCCGTCCAATATTGGACAGGTCCGGAAGGAAAGGTGACGGAGGTGTGCTTAATGATACGAGCAGAGTCGTTTCGGGTGGCATCAGATTAAGGTTAAGGCTCGCGCTTGCGAATCTACCGAGACAAGCTGCTCCAACATTTCGATCTGCCGCTGTTGCATCCGCACAAGATGTATCAAGGTAGAGTCCCGCAGCTCATTGAATTTTTCGTGGAGTTGCATAATCTCCAGCTCGGCTTTCAGATTGACCTCATAGTCGTTCTTCGCTTGCAGGTGGTCTTTTTCGGATTGGCGGTTCTGGCTCATCATGATGATCGGCGCGGCATATGCAGCCTGGAATGACAGCGCGAGGTTGAGCAGGATAAACGGGTACGGGTCCCAGTGGTAAACATACGCGGTGATATTCACCGTAATCCACACGGCAAGCAAGGCGCTTTGAATGACGATAAATCGCCACGAGCCGACGATCCGAGCGAAGCGATCCGCGAGCCGTTGCCCGAACGTCATTTGCTCCTCGAACTCGCGCGCCACGTTGCGCGCTATCCGGCCGCGGCTGATGAATCGCTCGACTACCTGGCGCTCCTGCTCAGAGAGCTTTTCGAGCTCTTTTGCCAGAAACCTCTTTGCTGTCTCGGTTCTGTTTTCAGCCATTGGTCATGCGGATGATTGTTTTGATCAGATTATCATTTATTTTCGCGACTGCACCGCGTCTCGCAGGCGATAGCCCGAACGCAAGCACATAGGATCAGAAAATACTTTTCAGTTTCCAGTTTTTAGTTCTCAGTTGGATGATCGTCGTTGAAAACTGACAACTTTCGTTTCGTTCACGGTCCTCCTCAGTTCGTCGCAGTTCGGCGCTCTTCCCCCTGACGCGATACAGGCTGCGGCGCTCAGTCTCGGTGAGAGGGTCGTTATCGTAAACGATCACGACCATACCGATCTTTGCAATTGCACTGAATTCTTGGGCGGCGAACATCGGGATGCGAATGCAACCATGACTGTCCGGATAAGGTGGAACCGATGGATAGCCGTGAATGGCTATCCCGGAGTAAATGTAATTAGGGTAGTAAAGCAATCCAAGCGGGCTTTTTCGCCAGCCCTCGATCTTGCGATGAACCTCGAATCTGCCGGTGGGCGTAATGGCTCGTCGCGTCACACCACCTTCGGTAAACAGCTTATCGGAACCCGATGAGATCGATAAAATGCGCGGCGCAGCCCCCACGCAGTCAATGACGAACAAAACCTGCCGGTCGAGGTCAATTTCAATTTGTGGGCAATCCGATTCCAACAATTGTGGCCTTCGAGCGCCGCGTAAAACCTCGAGCTCTTCCCTGGTCAGCATGCCTGTCCGCTCTCGTCCTTCGATCTTTTGCAGAGCGGTTATCGCGTGATGCAATGAGACATCATTCCCTGTCGCTTCAAGGCTGACCCAATAACCAAGCTGATCGAGAAGCTTTCTGGCTTCTCTTATTTCCACATCAGATAAACCCTTCGCTACTGGTCCTCTTTTCTTGGCCGGAGCGGTTTGTGGATTTTGTGACCGCTGCGGTGATGGCCTATCAGGTACTCGAGTCTGCATTTGCGGCCAGGCAGTGGCAGCCATCACATCGGACTTAAACAGTGTGATCGTCAACACCAAGAAAACCGCTTGTATGATTGTTTGTTTCATATATCTGCTCCAGGCTTTCGTATGGACTCTGCCCGCATTCAGGTAAAGCCTCTCCTAGCGGAGAAGGGTTGAAACTACATCTTTGAGCGCATTAATCACGGGCGGCACAATGCGTCCGGCTCTACTGCGCGGGTTACGGCTGCCGAAGAGTAACATGGCGACTCCGATCCCGGCGCCAAAGGCAATCAGTGTCGCGGTGCCGGGGTTCTCACGACTGTAACTCTTTACCCGGCCATAGGTCTCATTGACAGTCCGGCTGGTTTTGTCATAAGTGTCTTTTACCGTCTTGCTCGCCGTTTCGTAAGCAGCCGTGATTACCTGTTTGGTCTGATCAACGACATCAGTGACGCGATTCTCTTCCGAGTTCCCACTAACAGCCAACTGTGATTCGTCACCAGCAAAATGGCTGGTTTGCTCGACGGGAGAACTGGCTGCGCCTTGTCCCTTGCCTTGATTTCCATCTGTGGGTTTACCTGATTCGTTTTTCTTTTGTTGTCGCTTCCATAATCCTCCTTGAGTGAAATTGATATTTCGCGCCTCCAGATCAGACTCAACTCGCACTTCGCGGGGAGACTTTGACTGCATCCCCGGCGCATTCCGGTAGTAGTCACCGCCAACATGGCCCAGTCGCCAGTACGTTAGCTGGACAATCGCCAACCTCGACTCCGGATTACATTTGCCAATGATAGGCTGACTTTGGGTGGGGTTTCCGTCCAATATTGGACGAGTTTGAAAAGAGTTATCGCAAGGCTTGATGTGAACCGCCCCGGAAATCCCGGAGACAATTTTCGTTGAGTCAAGCAGCGGTAGCTGACTCGTCGAGTTGGCGATAATACAACAGTTCGAACTCCGACGGCGGCAGGTTGCCAATCGATTCGAGCAACCGGCGGTTGTTAAACCAATCAACCCATTCGAGGGTTGCGTATTCGACATCGCCGAGTTTTCGCCAAGGACCACGGCGATGAATAACTTCAGTCTTATACAACCCGATTATGGTCTCGGCGAGCGCATTATCGTAAGAATCGCCGACGCTGCCGACCGGCGGCTCGACGCCCGCTTGCGTCAGGCGCTCTGTATAACGAATCGAGAGATACTGACTACCTCGGTCGCTGTGGTGTACCACTCCTTTGGCCCTGGAGCGAGACCACAATGCCTGCTCGAGTGCATCCAGGACCAGGTCCGTTTGCATCGAGCGAGTGACGCGCCAGCCGATGACACGCCGAGAGAACACATCGATAACGAAAGCCGCGTAGACGAACCCAGCCCAGGTCGCGACGTATGTGAAATCGGCAACCCAGAGTTGATCGGGTCGGATCGCGACGAACTGGCGCTTGACCAAATCTGCCGGATATTCCGTCTGGCACCCTCTGATTGTGGTTCGGCGCTTGCCCCCGCGCACCACGCCCTGCAACCCCAGACGCCGCATCAATCGCTCGACGGTGCAGCGGGCGACAGCGACTCTCTCCCGACCAAGTTGTCGCCAGATCTTACGTGCGCCGTAAACTTGGAAGTTCTCATCATACAGGCGCCGAATATCACGCGAGAGCTCGACATCGCGCCGAATCCGGGCCGGCAACCGCGCCGGGCTCTCCTCTCTCGTCTTGTGCTCGTAGTAAGTTGCTGGGGCGATCGGCAACTGTGCGCAGATCGGCTCGACCCCATATTCACTCCGATGTTGATTGATAAAGGAACCCATCACTTCGGTTGGCGGTCGAGTTCCGCCTGGGCGAAAAAAGCCGCTGCCTTGCGCAGAATCTCATTGGCTCGCTTCAACTCCCGCACCTCGCGTTCGAGTTGCTTGAGGCGATCTTGTTCCGAACTCGTGAGACCATCGCGCTGTCCCTGGTCTCGCTCGGCTTGCCGGACCCATTTACGCAAGGTTTCGGCGGTGCATCCAATCTTGCTCGCGATCGAAACGATCGCCGCCCACTGTGTCTTGTGTTCACCCTGGTGCTCAAAGACCATTCGTACTGCACGTTCCCGAACCTCCGGTGAATACTTCTGTACTTTGTTCATGACTCCAATCCTCTCAAGTGTTGGAGTCTCCGGCAATCCCGGGGCGGTTCATTATTACTTGTAACGAGACTCACACAATTCATCCTTCGTCTGGAACATTCGCCTCCTATGTGGCGCGTACGTGTGACCAGGGAGTGAAGAGCGAGTTCGAGAAGCACTGCCTTGAATGCGAGGACTGCCAGAAGCAGCTGATCATTTTACTGCGCCTGTGTTTCGAAGAACCGACAGCCGAGGAGCAGCAGATGCTGGAGGCCCAGCGTGAAGCGCTACACAATGCGGTGATGCGTTTCCTGCACCTCTATAGAAGATTGTTGGCGTGGAATTCCGCATTGCGTACAGCACGTGCGGCAGGTAAACATTAATGTTTAAGCCTTTGGAAAAATTTGTCTCCGATCTGCGTCCATTGCTAAAAAATTTTAGATTTACATCCCGCGCTGGCTGAGGACGCTAAAGGCCGGATGGTCTGTGAGAACCTGTAGAGGTTCAGCCATCCGGCCTTTTCGGGCAGCCGCGAGGCGTTTTGCTTGGTATGGATATGTAAGATGGCCACCGTTTGACGGACACGATCTCGCTGGTGCCGGTCTGTCAAATTTTGCAGTGGATAAGCTGGTGTCGGCTAAGACTGGAGTTGCGGGAGAAATTTTGATTTTTATTAGGCTCCTCGTTTTGACGCCCCTTTAAGCAATAATCAAAATCCTCCGTGAGCGCCAAGTCCGGCTGATCTGATGGTGCCCCCCTGAGCGCTCCGGAGACAGAAATGAAGTCACGCGCGCCGCTTACTCTTAAACCTGACACAGTATCTGGACCGGCTGCGCTTCCATTGCGGTTTCGAGTACGGCAGGCCCTCTATTCTTCGCCTGACAAGCTTAATGCCTTCGACCCAAGCCGTCATGACCTTGATGAAACTCCAGCCCAACTCTTCGAATTCACGGTCTGTAGCGATTGGCTCATACTGGCGCGGATCGCATTATCGATCGCTCCGTTATCGATCCAACCACTCAGCACCGCGAGAACAACTCCAGCCCAATTCTTCGTAGGCTCCAAGTCCAATCCCCAGTAACCGTGTTCCTCTCACGATCACGCCATGATCTTCCACAAATGTTGCGAACAAATCGGCCAATGACTGTGATTTACGCCCCGTTCTTGGAGTTTTGCGAGCATGAAAGTCCGGGCGCTTTTTTCTCACCATGTCCCGCTTCCGTTCAAATCCTTCGGCCCACCTGGCGAACATCGATGCAAAGTGTCCCAGAGCCTGGCATTCCTCAGGAAAACGTTTCAGCACTACATCCGCACTCTCCAATTTCGCCGTCACGTGCTTCTTATATAAGAGTCTATGAATTCACTGATGGGCGGCACTTCGTGACCGGTTACAGGATCGAATGATGGCGATGTTCCTCCCGTGCTCCACTCACCCAAGGCGGCCACGAAGAATAATCCGAGGTCTTCTACCTCCCGCTGAGTGATATCCAGCACACAAACATCCCCTTGATGGGAATGGCTGTCCTGCAAAAACCTATTGAAGTACTCATCGATGCTCTGTTTATCTCTTTTCATTGCATCCTCCATTTGTATGTTCTCTTTTCCTCCCTCGGGCGATTGCCGCTGATGAATTTCCATCCGGACACGACTTCGAGTCCGATTCTTCGGTTAACAACGGCGTCTCTTTTTCCGGTTGTCGACATCTTCAATCCGCGCCATTGCGCGCTTCCGCCAGTTAATGAACCCCGGCGCCCCCAATCCCAGCATCCGCCCCGCGTTGGTGTTGTTTCCTCCGCACCTATCCAGGACCAGTTGAGTGATCTGCAATCCATGCCGGTCCAGGTGCCGTTGCAGAGAGTCTCCCTCGGTCAGTGCGCCCGCGGGGTACTCGATCCGGCTGGTTGCCGTTGTCCCGTTAACGATCTCCTCCGGCAAGTGAGCGGTCGTGATGAGGTCGCTTTCTTCCAACGTCATGGCCTGCTCTATGGCGTGGAGTAATTCGCGCACATTACCGGGCCACGTGTAGCGCCGGAAGAGGTCCATCACTTCCGGGGCTAGTCCCACTACCTGCCGGTTCAGTTTTTGGTTGAGTTGTTGAATGTGGTGATCGGCGATCAGGAACAGATCATCCTCCCTCTCGCGTAAGGGCGGGATGTTTATCCTGATGACAGCCAGGCGGTAATATATATCCAGCCGGAATCTGCCGGCATCGACCTCCGCACGAAGATTGCGGTTAGTGGCCGCAATCACACGCGCGTCGAGGGTGAGCGTCCTGTTTCCCCCGACACGTCGATACTCACCGTCTTCAAGGACTTTCAGCAGCTTCGACTGCAGCTTCAGATCTATCTCTCCGATCTCGTCGAGAAAAATGGTCCCACCCTTGGCCTGCTCAAAGAGCCCCACCCGCTGCACTACGGCGTTGGTGAAGGCCCCCTTCTCATGACCGAACAGTTCGCTTTCGATCAGATCGGCCGGAAGGTTCGCGCAGTTGATCGACATGAAGGACCCGCCGGCGCGGGACGAACTTTTATGAATCCCCTTGGCGATGACACCTTTCCCGCTTCCGCTCTCGCCTAATAGGAGTACCGCCCCGGTACTGTGCGCGATCTTGAAAATGGTATTGCTGAGTTCCCGTATCGCTTTCGATTCGCCTTTCAGCCCCTCGATTCTCGGTATGGCTGCGCTTCCCTTCACCGTTTGCCTGGGCAGCACCCCGAGCCGGGCTTGCAAATTGAGACGATCAATAAGGCAGGCTGCTATCAAGGCCCGATCCTCAACCTTTTGCCGGGCCACCTCGCCGGTCGGCGAGCTCAGCCTTGCCGACAGCCGCGTTTGTCCACTTTCGACGTCGATGTCGCACTCATGGATATTTCCCGTCCCCGCCTCGGAGAAGGTGAACTCCTGTTGTTGCCCGCCGCACATTAGCTTGACGCCACACAAAACAACGCCCGCCTCCTCCTCGATTTCCCTGAAGGCGTTGACCACGTCTTCGACGGTCTGTGCCCGCGCCATTTTTCTTAACGGGCGCTCATCACACACACGATCCTCAGTGTGCGGAGGAACGTGTAATGAAGCCCTGTTCGATTGCGATCGACGGGAGTAGTCCGATGACATAGCAATAGCAATCTTCCATTGAGCAACATAACATCCACGCGGGGCGGCATAGCGCGGTGGCTGTGATGCCGGAGATACGGGGGATTCTCTGGTGCATACACTCTATACCGATTTCAAACATCTTGTCGGTCGGAGCTTCCGACAAATGTCGTGGTGGCGACAAAGTCGCCACCACGACATTTCTCCTCGCAATACCCTGCGATTACTATATCTGCGAGATTTTACGGCGGTGCGCTCAAGGACGAAAATATTTTTCGTGGCTGATAAAAGTATGGCAACTACAGGCAGTACACTTGAGTTTCCCTCGCTTGATGATCGTAATCCGATTACGCTCGGCTCCGACCAATCTCTCTTGACGGAATTCGAGCATGGTCTCGGTGACCACGCTGCGGGCGACGCCGATCGCTTCTGCAAGGCTCGCATGCGTCACGGAGAAGGAGTCAGAACGCATGCACTTTTGCATCAGCAGAAGCTTGCTTGCCAGGCGTTGCCTCGTGGAATGGAAGCGATTGCAAACACATAAGAGTGCGAGCCGTCCGAATAAACCATTAACATAGTCGAAGATCAGATCATACGCTTCGCTGTTTTGTCTGAGCACTTGATGCAAGATACCGGCATCGATTTCGAGAGCTTCACCCTCGATCTGCACCTGGGCGTACAGAGGGATACTATTGATCCTGGCGATCCCCGAAAGGCCGACAGCACCTTCGCGTCCGATCATGGCGGCTTCTATAACACGATGTCTGACATTGACAAACAAAGATATCGCGCCTCTGGTAATAAACCAGACCCGCTCAGGCGTTTCGCCGACGTCGAATAGTATGGTGTCTTTGTTCAGTATGGATCTCTTTAGGTGAGGTACCAGGTTGTCGTAAGCGGTAGGGAGGCAGGCTGCCAGAACGACCAATAGATCGTTTGTTGGGGTCGGATATTTTGACATATTCGTTTCTTTCCACTTCTTCTCTCTGTTTTCTCCTCCTTGCCGTGCATCTAGAGCCATCAACTCCGGTCAATGAAGACTCACTTGCGCCGGTCGCAAACCCGCCGCGTCCTCAGTGAACACCGGCTGCCGATGATCCTGGCCCGTCGTATGACTCGCCTTTCCGTTCGAGTCTACGCTACCTGCTGCATTGGCAGATTTACCATACCACTGCAGTGCATATTAGATATGCTCCTTTTTCACTCCGCTATCGAATGACTGAAGCAATGGTCAGCAGGCTATTCCTCCCGTATTAGTCTGAGGCGAAAACCCAACTACAAATAACTACTGAACAATTTCTTTGATGGATGGTAGGAAGGTTGATCATGGCAAGTTCAGCGATCTGAGGCGCATTTGTTATTCCATCGAACGTAACAACAAGGGCTAGCTCTTTATTTCTTCTCTGCTGTTTGACTTGTCTTTTTCCAAGGAATCGGTGGGAAGGTCTGAGCCGCCCATATCCGGGAAAAGACTTTCGCTCATTCCTTCTCCTTTCGTGCCATCACTTCGGCAACACGTTTGCGTGCGAGCGCCAAACGATCGCCTGGTGAGAGAGTGACATCGGTGAGGGCTTCCAGAGCTGCCGCGAAGCGTGGATCGGTGTCGAATTTCTCACGCGTGACTATTTGGATTGCAATGAAATCCCGGATCTCGCGCGCTGTGGACAACCCGTAAGATTCCGCTTTGGCGATACTATCCTCCACCCATCTCAGAGCTGTGGCATCGTCCGGCCCCGCAAGGAAGTTGGGAACCACTTCACGGATAACGGCGAGTGTCCTCCGAATGAACTCAGCCCTACCCCCCTGCTGCATATCCTCCATCTGGCTTTTAGATATCTTCAGCATCTAAACCTGCCTCAATATTTAGACCCATGTTGATTTTGGCCTTCTCAACACCTGGGATGCCGGACACCACGTCACAAAAAAACCGGCTGTCGGTGAAGCGCCTCTCACCATAGCGGTGAGGCCAGTCTGGCGGTAGAAGCCGAGTTAAATTTCTTTCTCCGGCCATGAGTGAATGAAGGCCGTTAAAACATGACACCTGTCTTCACATGATTTGAAAAAATTTCAGAAAAAAAGGGGCTAAGGGAGCGCTAAGGTAAATATTGGGCTGCTTTTCGATAAGGATTCCTACCGCATATCGAATAGGTCGGCACAGCGTGAACCTTCGGCGCACTGGTGGGACCATGAAGTATGAGGACAACATAGATGTTGAGATCACATTTGATATCTTGTTGCTAAATGTTGATTCTGGATTTTATTGTGCAACCAAGGAGCTTCTACTTTTACCGTGGACAATTACCTGCCACTCTGTAGCCTGCCTTCGCAGCTTCAGCCGGCGTCTTGAAGTAAACTCGATTGCGCTCGGCAATCTTGCTGTAGTCCGGACACTCCGGTCGGTGGTATATTCGGCTATTTTTGTTGCCTATTACCTCGCCGCTAGTGGCTGCCGGCGCTGTAGCAACAACTTTCAGTTCACGCTTACCTCTTCGAAACTCCCACGGCGGGACCGGTGAAGGATCCGCCCATAAGCTGCGCTTCTCTGCCCTTGCGGTTCGTTCTGCCTGTTCATATGCCGCCGCGTCATCGCGACTCAGATCTCTGGCGTAGTCGCGATAGAACCATGCCATACCTTGCATCGCCTGCAGGTAGTTAATGTTCTTGCCGTCCAACTGCACCTTGCCCAGCGTACGGCCGTAGCGGTCTGTCTTCGAGCTCGTTACCATGACGGTCCGCCCGAAGATCAGATGAGAGAGTGATTGCTTCGACTTCTGGCCGAAGGCCTGGGCGGATTCCGGCGCATCAATCCCCTCGAGACGCACTTTGTGTTGCCGTTTCGAACTGTCGAGGACGGTGATTGTGTCGCCATCGCTCACGCCTACTACCTTACCGGTGATCGTCTTCTGTTGCGCCGCGATCGGCAGACAGAGAATGGTGAGAATGAACAGTGCTGTTGTTATGCGCCTCGGTGTGTGCTTCATTTCTTCGTTTCTTCTCCAGCCGCGCGCACAATTTGCGTGGAATGCGCCGCAAACTCATAAAGCAAAAGCCGTTTGAAATCAAGATGAAATCAACCGGCCTCGTCAGCATATCTGTCTTGCCATATCGTGTAAGGGTGAAGCGTATGAGCGGCTTCTACTCTCCGTACCTGCGAACAGTTCCCAAGATGCCCTAAGCCTGCTTGAGAGCGATCACCGCGCTTCCCCTTAAACGAAGAACAAAAAAGGTTCGCAAGCGCAGCGTGCGGCAGTGATCAGAAAAATCACTGCTGAAGATGCCGCGAATCCTACGCCTGGTTTAGTGGGAGTGTCAATCTTCCTATTTCAGATAGATTTTTACGTGAGGCAACACGAACGGGAATTCTAATTGTCGCCGATCAATCACGTAGCGTCATTCTCGATCTAGATGGCGACAATGATGTGGTGGTCAGTGACAATGAATACAAAGGGGGCAAGGTTGCATGGCTGGAGAACGTGGAGGGGCGTGGAAAGAGCTGGAGAAGACATGATTTTCCAGCCTCGGATTCCGGACAAAAGTGGGCATATCATTCGCTGGCGGTGGTCGATTTCGATAGTGATGGCGATTGGGATGTGTTCAGCGTCGAAATGGAATCCCAGACCGATTTCATAAGGGGCGAAGGCCGCCACGTTTTTTCATCTGGGAGAATCTCGACGGCAAGGGATGGTCTCGCTCACCAGTGACATCGCCTCACCGGGAACGACTTGGGCAAGCGCCGTGAAGATTTTTTCGCGTAGACCTGGGAGGAAACCGACAAGGCTGGTCAGAAAGATGAGCATAGGGAAGAGCGCGAGCTGGAAGTAATAGGCCAGTTCAGCGGCGCGGCTAAAGACTTTATCCTCCGTCGTCTCGCGCCATGGCTTGATGGCCAGTTCTTTAAGGATCAGATGCCCGAGCCAACGCCTCAGCCAGTGATTCATTACGTACTCTCCTTCATCCTTCGACAGCGGAGTGGCCATTACACGGCAAGATGTAATTACCAACCCAACAGACGATGCGCTAAAATCACCCGCTAAATTCAGTTATAAAATGGTATTGCCCGAGCCGGTCATTTCGATGAGGCGGCGGCCTCAATCGTCGCACTAACCTCGTCTTGATTGGATTGCTCGGCTTCACGATAGCCCTGCTTGGTCGCTTCGGAGTCCGCGGCGCGTTGGGCCTTTTGTCGATTGATCAAATCTTTGCCCCGGCCGGTCAAATCAGTTACCCCCTCTTTTACGCGCGTGGTCAAATCAGACGCACGCTCGACACCGGTTTGGTAATACGCGCTGGTGCGTTGTCCGATTTCGTGTCCAGTGTCACGGGCATAATCAAGCCCTTGCGCGTCCCGTCGGCAATTTCCGAACGAAGCTCGCTGCCCGCTTTCGGAGCGAAGAGCAACGCAGTGATCGCGCCGATGCCGGCGCCGACCAGGAAATAGACAAATTTGTCGCCATCACCATCCTGATTTTCTACCATGGTATTGTCCTCCTTGAAAGATTATCCATTGGGCCAGCCAGTTCAGACACTAAGCAGAAGAAGATGCTAAATCGAAGCACAACAACTTTGGTTCATCTGTTCAAATTTTCATGTGGTTCGATTTAGGCATCGCACGATTAACATTCACGACCCCTCAGAATGACTGTCCGAACCGGATGTGAAGCACGCCTCGCTGCTGTCGCAACACGGCGCCCGATGCGGTTACGTACGAAGGCGGATCGAGCAGGTAGCCGTAGTCGACTCCAACCGGACCGATTGGCGTGTTGATGCGCAGCCCGAGACCGACGCTGTTGGTCATCCCACCGAACCTGATATCGCTTACGAGCGGGAATACATTCCCAAGATCATAGAATGGAACCAGCCGCAACCGTCGTGTGAGAGGGTAGCGCAGTTCGAAGTTGAAAATAGTGAGCGCATTGCCGCCGACAGGTACGAGCACCGGCAGTTCATTAGGAGTGCGCGGCTCAAGAATAGCCTGCGGCCCTGCCTGCTCATAGCTGAATCCACGGAGCGTCGTCGCGCCTCCCGCAAAGAAGCGCTCGCTGATCGGCAACGACTTGTCATCGAATGTACCGGTCGTCTTAACATTGAATGGTGCAGCTAACCCAATACGCATGGTGGCGGCAAGAACGGAGTCGCGCAGCAAGGGCGTCGATTGAGGAAGCGTCCGATAGTACTGGTAGTTGCCGAAAAATTTGTTGTAGGACTCGTTCCCTCCGAAAATGCCTGCAGCAACGGAATGCTCGGCACTGAAGAGCTGCCCACGAGTGGGATTGAGCGCGCTGTCACGCGTGTCTCGCGTGAAACCCGTGGAATAAAGTCCCAGGCGGATCGGGCGATCGTTGCGCCCGATCTCTTGGCTGGGAATATTCTGAAGGTTGGATAGCCTCGCATCTTCATAGCTATACCGGAAACGCACCGAGGTGATCTCCGAAAGTTTGCGCTCGGTTTGCAGAAAGGCGACGAAGCGATTGATGCCATATCTTGTCGGCTCACTCTGAATCTCTCCGTTCACGATCCTTTTCCGCACAATCGATTGTAGATCGTTATTCTTGTCGTAGTAGGCTGAAACAGTGGTCGCCCATTTAGTGCCAAAGGGCTGGAGGTCAGTGTAAGAGATTTGCCCGAGTTGTTCGCGCCCGCTTGCCCGCATTCGAACGGAAGCGGTATTGACACGCCCAAAGAGGTTTGTATGGGTCAGCTGTGCGAGCCCGCGCGGACCGTCATCAGTCGAATACCCTAACCCATAAACGAAGAGCAGCGGCTTTGCCTCCGTCACTCCCACCGTCACACGGCGCGCATTCGCATCATCACCTTCAGCGGGTTCAGTGCGGATGTTCACTTCGCTGAATGCCCCTGTCGCGTAGAGGTCGCGCTGAGTGCGGCGAATGACGCCGGGGGTGAGCGTTTCACCGGGTTTAAAGGCGAGGAAGCGCCGGATCGAATCCTCACGCGTTGTGGTTTGGCCCGTGATCAGCACCTCGCTCGCCACGTTCCGGCTGCCCTCGGTCACGTTGTAGACCAGGCGCACGCGATCATCGGGCAAATCTTCGACATTCAACTCGGCGGTAGCATCCAGATAGCCCCGATCCGCATAGAACTTCTTGATATTCTGCCTGCCCTCACGCACTTTTGTACGCGAGAAGAGTTCACTATCATTGATCGGAACGGCCTCACGCAATTCCGATGATGTGATGGCAGCATTGCCTTTGATTGCGACCTCCGAGATGGTCGAGCGCGCTCCCTCTTCCACGCCAAAGATCAGAACCAATTCTTCACTCTCTGTCTTGAATGCATACCTCGAATCGACGCGCGCGGAGCGGAAGCCCAGGTCGACCAAACGGCGACGGATGACCCCGCGATCGTGTTGCAGGCGGTCGTTGCTCGTAATTCCGCGCGCGTAGCCGCCAATCAATGGAAGACCCTTGAGTAAGGGAAAATTGCCAAAGATGCTGGCCGTCTGCGATTGCAACTCTCCGCTGACATCGCCGAGGCTAAACTGGTCGGTGCCTTCGAGGCGGATATCTTCAAGACCGAGCCGCTGACCCGGCTGAACATCATAGAGCACATGCAGATCCGGTCCGCTGCAGTTCGCGGGCTCGCACCTGGAACTGACGGCCGCGAAGAAATAACCTTGTTCCTGAAGGTAGTTGGTTAGATTGCGCTCTCCCAAACGAGCGAGGGAAGGGCTGTAGCCATCCTTCGCGACGGGCAAAAGCTCACGCAGCTTTTTATCGCTCAGACTGACGCCTTCCGTTTTCTCAATCGATACCTCGGCTCGAGGAAGAGGCGGTCGCTCGGTGTGCGATGGTGTAACAGTTGGAGTGCGGTTTGTGCCTGCCCCACCAAATAACTCACTTCCCAAATAGCCTAATGAGAAACGCTTGCGTCCGCGCATCTCGATCGTGAAGTCATTGTCTGTGCTGGCACCCTCCGTCGAGCTACCTCCCTGAGTGTAAGATGCGACTCCGGAGAAGCGGTTGGTCACTGTATATTCGACAAGCGCAGTCTGGTCCTGCTCCGAGGAGAGATTTGTCGAGTAGGTGAACGCGAAGTCGCGTGCGAGCTGTTTACCGATCGTCATGCGCGCCGCCGGGTTGGAATTGGGGCGCAGAACCGGATCGATCTGAAAGCGGCTGAGACCGAGTAATGACTCGGTCGGCTTTGAGATGAACTGCTGAGAGAGGAATGAAGCCGCCGTTCCCACTCCCGAACGCGTCAATTCCTCGCTCCCCAGAGTGTCCGACTCGGATCGTCCGGTAGTGATCAGGGAGAGCACCTCTGAGCGGGGTAGATCCGGCTCGGAACGCAGCGTCACCTCCATATCATTGAGCGGGCCAGTGAGACCGACATATACGTGATAGCCGCTCACATCGCCTTCGGTCATGAAGTTGATGTCTGGATTCATTCCAGCGCCAATGGGAAAGTCGAGTGTGCCGGCAGTTATGTCATAGCGTTGAGAGCGGAACTTGATCGTGCCACCTTCGAACGTCAAGCGGCCGGTGATGCTCGGGTCATTGAGTTTGCCGCCGACGGTGAGTGAAGCGGTACCGACAGTGTTGATCTGGTCGTTGCGTACGAGAAACGACTCCTCCGCTTCAACACGCACGTCTAAGGTCACAGGCGCCAGGCCGAAAGTTCCTCCCCTAGTTCCACCGCCGCCTCCGACATCGAGACCACTTTTGCCGGTTGAGGCCAGGCTCTCAAAATCGAACGCCGTCCTATACTCGGCCTGCGGAATGGTGACCTTACCGCTGAGCAATTGTCCTTGCGGAGTGCCGGTCAGACTAAGATCGCCGTTGAGCGTCACTTGAGCGCCCTGGTAGAAGAGAATGATGTCACTGGCGTTAAAACCGAATCGCCATTCTTTCGGCTGAAATTGCGCGAGCGTGAGAGTGCCATTCGCGTTGATCTTCCCGTCGTTGGCAAGTGCTGTAAAGCTATCAAGGGTCACTTTCTCACCGGATAGAAGAATACGGCCGTTACCATCTTCAATGTTGAATAGTGGATCGAAACTGAAGAAGCTGAGCCCGTTTATACTTACATCACCGGCCAACTGAGGCTCCTTCACTGATCCTTCCAATCTCGCATTGATAGAAACAGTGCCGCCGAAGAAGTAGTCGGTACTCAACCCGCTGAGAGTAGCAAGATTCGCCGTCCCATTCGCCGCGAAATTCATCTTTGCGCCCTCGCTTAAGCCGAGTATGCCGCCGAAGCTGAGATCGACGCCATCTCCGAAAACGCGTGCCTGCTCGAGCGTGACTTGAGGCCCGTTGAGCGAGACTGTAAACGGCGTCTCGACATTTATCTTTCTCTCCGCCAGCTGCAGCGAGATACTTGTAAGCGTAAGACTGCCGCGTAATCCATCGAATGTTACTTCCCCTCGATCATTGACTGTTGTTCCCGCAATACGGAGTCTGCCGCCTACCGCTCCGGCGATCGAAGAAGCGAGGTCGGGAGCAAAGGCGGCGATGATGGGGCCGAGACTAAAATCGGTCAAGTTGGCTTCGACGTCGATGGGACGCCCCGGCCTTCGCAGCTCAATGCTGGTGCGCAGCGGCTGCGGCTTGCCCGCAATGCCGGTAATCAGATCGACGTCAATGCGCCCGTTCTGACTGGTGCGCGCGGTGAGGTTGAGCTGGCCTGCCGCCTTTCCGTTTATCGTTACATCCTTTCCGTTCGCTGTTAATTCGACTTTGAGCTGGTCGAGCTCTTTGGTATTTCCGCTTGCTTGGAAATCGGCGTCAGCAGTCCCAGTCAGGCGCGAATTCTCAACATCGAGAGAGATGAGGAGCGCGTGAAGATCGACGCTGTCAGCCTTCCCCTGCAATTGAAAGATGTTGCTCTTCAAGTCGAGACTGCCATTCGCGATGAGATGGCCTTGCGGCAGGCGGATCTCGGCACGGTCGATCCTGGCAGTCTGATCATCTAGAATAAGATTGGCTGTCGCCAGTTCAGCCGTTTGTCCGGCAATCATTCCAGTTACCAGATTGACAGTCACCGTTCCTCGAGGAGATTCGGGTAAAGCCGTCAATTGCGCTTGACCCGAAAGCTCTCCGGAGATGAGCTTCTGGCCGCTAGGAAGACCGGCAGCGGCGATCAAAGTATCGACTGAAATGCGGTCGAGAGCGGCATCGAGGCGCCCTTCGGTGGCGATCTTATCGAGAGGGGCTGCGTAGCTGAATTTCAAAGTGCCGTTATTGTCGGCGGTAAGCAGCCCATTCTCGAAACGCACTTCTTTGGGTGAGAAGAGCAGGCGACCGGTGAGACTGCCCAGCAACACTTTATGCAGCGAAACGCTCACCGCGTTCAAATCTCCCTCGATCGTTGGATCTTTGAGCATGCCGGTGATGCGGCCTTCGAATTTGAGGTCGCCCGCGATCCGCGGTTCATAATCTACGAGCGCCTTCTTCACCTCATCGACCGAGTAGGCGATGGTCTGCAATTGCTCGGCGCTCGTTGAGGTAAACGAGAAGCGCAGGTCTGAGTCGCCCTCGCGCGAGAATCGCCCGGTTGCGGTCAATCGTGTGGCGTCGGTGCTAAGCGTGAATTGGGTGACATCGAAAAGGCCGCTACTGGCTGTGATTCCCACATCCCCCCTGACGGGAATCGCATCAGTGGTCTGTGTCGTGGCTCCGCGCAGATGAGCAGTGAGCGTCCCACTCGTGGCGAATAGATCAGTTCCAGGCCAACTCAAGTCTGCATTTCCCTCCACGGTCCCCGCGAGCGGCGCGGGGCTCGTCGAGACAAGAGTGAAGATGACGCCCGTCTTGATCCCTGTGAAACTCGCCTTCAGACGCGAGTTGCCTTTGCGGCCCGTCTGCATTGCGACGTCGCCTGTAGCACTGCCGCCGAAAAGAGAAGCGTTGAATTTGTTGAGCGCGATCGTAACGTTATCGGCGATCAACTCTCCATTCAATGGGCCGAAAGAGGCGCCACTGACAGCTCCGCCATTGACTCCTAAATTCCCACGCACCTGGTAGCGCTCCCCGTCTATGGTGGCAGTTACTTTCTGCAGCTTGACTCCTGTAATCTGCCCCTGAGCAATTTCAATACGATCGACGGAGACTTGTGGAACATTCCCGCGCGTGCGGCCATCTTTCATCTCTCCCAGGATCGCGCCGGTCGCCACATTCGTCAACCTGGCGCCTTGCACCGAGACAGCATGGGCGCGTGCCTGCTTGTTTTCAAAACTTATCTTCTCGCCGTCGGACTCGACTTTGATCCCCGCTAACTTCGCGCCGCGTACCCGAGCACCTGCCGCCATGAATTCGTCTGAGTTCAAATCGCCGGTTATCCTATAGCGAGCCCCTTCGCCCTCGACCCGTCCATCGAACACAGCGGCACCATGCAATCCAGCTCCGGGCTCGAGGATTCTCGTGACCTCATCTAATGCTACTCGCGTTTGGAAGCCGAAGTTGTAACGCAGGGCGTTCCAATCCTCGATCCGTCCACTGGTTGAGGCTTGAGCGATTGGCGAGCGAATTGTAAAACGCTCAATCTCCGCGCCCATCTCTCCACCGCTCCCAACGAACTCTATACCATCAACAGTCAGCTCGCGATCTTGATAACGAAAGCGGCCTCCACCGGTGGTCAACTGGGCCTTCACCATCGTGCCGCCCGGAAGTGGTTGGGCATTCACTTGCAAATTTCCCAGCTCGCCTTCGATCTTACGGGCTCGATCATTGATGTGGAGCGTCCCGCTTTTCAGCGCACCGATGAGACTCGAAAAATCGAATGTGATCCGGCTGGGAGCTTTTGGGGGCGCCGAGTGCAAACCCCACAAGCTCGAACGGCCCTGTTCGTCCACGTCGAGCCGGACATTGAGGTTGCTGAGTTCGAGCCGCTGAAAGACGATTTCGCGTCGCAGACGCAGAGCATAAGGCTCGAGGATCTGGACAGCCATCTCTAACTGGTCGACCGTGGCGATAAGCTGTCCGGTCTGCTGGTTGTAGACCTTAACATCGCTGATCTTTGCCGTGCGTATTCCCCAGGATATATCGAAGCTTCCGATCTCTGCGCGCAGGCCGTACTCTCCGAGCGCAGCCACCACCTGATTTGCAATGTAGCGATTGAGCCTGCCCGAGCGGATGTGGTAGAGGCCGGCAAGGACGAGAAATGCGATGAGTAAAAGAAAACCCAGACCGATATGCAGGAGTCGTTTGTGGCTTCTGTACCAGTGTGAGCGTATGGATGGCGTCACCTGTGTCTGATCCATGATACTCCTTCAAGTTAACTCAGAAATCATGGGGAGTGACAGTCCAAGCAAAATGTGGCAGTTTTTATAAAAATCTGCACTACTATGGGGGATTGATCATGTGGGACAGTGATCCTGTGAGATGGTGATGATAGCACGACTAACCAAGGCGAGGAAGCGGCAGTCAACGTGGTCGCGATGCGCTATTGGCTAAAGGCAGCGAAGCGCCTCGTCAATGTCTATTGGAAGATTCCGAAAGGAACGACACGATATACGCTGACCCAGATCGCCGAATGGATCGATGCGGAAATGCGAAGGTCAGAGAGTTGACAGATGCCGCTGTCAAGAGGCTGAAACAAGTCGGATCAGAACCGTTCCATAAAATATGGTCGAATATGACTCATACTTTACGCCGGCGCTTTTGTTTATTTGCCGCCGGCAGTTTCGCTCTCTGATTGACGCGCGATTTGATCTCAGGCGCTCCGGCGCGTTCTAGAGTCGGCCCCGGAACGGTCACCGTCCTGATCTTCCCATCCTGAGATGAGGCATTCCGGTGTTCCAAGCGGGACTCGTACCTTTCGGCAAGAATCATCCTGACGGTCTCTTTAGGCGTGTAAAGAGTGATCCTCGGATCATTGACTCTTGCCTTCTGGTTGATTGCCGCGATCACATCCGCATGGCCCGCGTGCCAGCATTTGACGCACTGAAACCTATCTCCCTTGCGATTCGCCTTACTCAAATAACCGCAAGCGGGACAGGTTTGCGAGCTGTATGCCGGATTGACCTGCTCTCGACGGCATCCTGCCGCCGACGCCTTGAAGTCGATCCTTCCCCTCAACGCGTGTCGATGCCAATAACTCACCCGCCGTGAGAGTTCCTTGCTCTGCGCCGGACCACGCAGATCCAGCTTTTCGACCACCATCACCGCAGGCTTTCTCTCTTCGATCACCTGATTGAACGCCCGATTGACTTCGTTCGCTATCCGCGCGCGGATCCGCCGCTGCCGCGCTTTCTGTTTTTTGCGACCCAGATTGTATTGCCCGATCTGGTGCGCTTTCGCACCTTTACCTTGCCGGCGATATTTCTTTTGCAGCCCGTGCAGTTTGTTTCTCTTCTTCCCTTTCTCGTTGAGCGCGGCGCTCGCTTCCTTCAAGACCGCCCCCATCTCCTCGCCGTAGAGTTGCCCCGCGTCATCGGCGAAGACTTCCGTCACCCCCACATCCAAGGCCACCACTTCCTCACTCGCCGGTTTCCGAGCTTTGACCTCGAACGGGACGTGCAATTCCACGCTGCGCTTCTCCGGCGCGAGCACCACTCGCAGATTCCCTTTGATCTCCCCTCCGCCCTTGAGCGGGATACCAAGACGTTTGCCTCGTTCCAGGCAACTGATCGCGATCCACTCACCTGTCTCCGTCTCGGAGACACGATATAACGTCTCATCCAACACAAAGCTGCGTGCTCGGCGCACTTGCGGACGCCGCCCCATGATCTTGCGCGCCTGCCGCCGCACATAATTCTGCACCTGCTTCCGCTCAGATAAACTCAAAGCGATCTGTTCGCTTTTCGGCGCGCGGCCCAATATTAATTGCGAAAATCTCTGCGGGTCTGACAATAACCAGCGCCCGTATCCTTTCTGTGCCGTGCTCCACTCACGCCCACTGACATAAATCTCTTCAGCGATCGCCGCCCAATATTTCTCCTCCGTTTCAAAGGCTTCCTTGACCGCCAGGTCCGACATGTGCACAGGCAAGGAGATGCGCCTGTGATAATCGCTCAGCTTCAATTCGTCGCGCCGGTCGCGCCAAGTGTCCGCCGAGGCGAAGTTCGTCGCCCCCTGATAATGCTCCAGATGACGCTGCTTATCGCAGGCAAACTCCTCTGCCAGGCGCTCGATGGCTTTCCATTTGCCCCAATTCAACTCCACGCTTTCACGTTTGACTGTTCGCATCTTCTATCGCCTTGATCGCCCGCCGCGCCCGATTCGCGGCTGACCGCTTCCCATATAGTCGCGCGCAAAAGGAGGTCAGGACTTCCGTCATATCACGAACTATATCTTCTTTGACTTCACTCTCATCCATTACCATGATTCGCCGGCCCTGTCCGGCGAGCGCCGCTTCCAAATACTCGTACCCGAATCTCATCAGTCTATCCCGATGCTCCACTACAATGACGCCTATGCTATTATCTCGCAACAATTTCATCAGCTTTGTTCTTTGGCCGTTCATCGCCGAGCCGATCTCAGTGACTGATTGAGCGATCGGCAATTTCTTCTTTACTGCATATTCAAGCAAACGCGCGACCTGACGATCGAGATCATTCTTCTGGTCAGCCGATGAGACTCTGGCATATAAGGCCACGCCCTGGGCTTTCTCTCCTTCGGCTCGTGTTTTGACAATGATTGTTCCCGTCGCCAGTTGTTCGGCTTCCACGGGCAAGGTACCGGCTTGAAACATCCGCCAAGCGGTGCGATAGCTCAATCCGTTTTCCCTGGCCCATTTGCTCAACTTCATACGCATATATGATCATAATTGCTCATATATATCCATATTAATTTGAGCTGTGGCCAACCCTTGCGCCAGCTCGACATAAGCAAAATCGGCCCCTGAATGATCTAAACTCAGATTCTCATCCTCAACGCGCAACTCCTGGACTGGCGAGGTCACAAGCCGCCAGCCGTCAGCGTTAACCTCCATCCTAAGCCCGACACCGAGCCAACCCATCTTGAGCATGCAGCCCCCAAAGGTTGAACCGCTCACGGTAGCCTCAACCAACTCAGCCAAGTATTTCCAGCCCTTCACAAGCGCGCGCCCCGACTCAGGTTCGAGCAGGAATATCTCATAGTCGCTATTGCATGTGCGCACGTGGATCGTATCGCAAGGTTCCAGCGTTTCCAGCATCACCCCCTCAAGCTCATCCTTCTTCCCAATGACTCCATCTAAAGTGTAATATTGCGACATGGTATACATAATTTTCTCGATGCTTGCCCCCTCATATGAGTGTCAAGCATTCGTCCTTTCAAAACTGTTAAGGGTAAAAAGCGTGCCTGCGTTAAATGCTGGACTTATGGCTGGCAAGGAATAGCAAGTGGGTTAAATTGCGCACCATTTAGGTGAATTTGCCCGTTCAGATGGGCTGTGATCTTTTCGAGGTCTCGCCTCCAGTCAAGAATTCTTATCCCTATCACGCAGCCATTTGCTCAATTAGCCACGTCGCATCCTCGATGTGAGCGGTGGGCCCGGAGTTTCAAGCATGGCTCGAAAAACTCGATCACAGAATCCCCGACCTGCAGCTAGGCCTCTTCCTCGGCGCTGAGCGATCAACCAACGTAAACATAAAGCTACTGATAATCAACAAGAAGGTATCTATCAATCAGCGAGTGCGGTTCGAAGTGGCCGAAGAGCTTACAGAGGAAAGACTAAAATGAACAGCGCTAAATCCGCGTCTCAAGTAAGTACACGTGCCCGAGCTGCGACCAGAACGCATGGGGCGAAGCCGTTGGTTGATAAACATGGAGGAATGGCAATGACCAGTCTCAATAAAATAATAAACAAGATATATGCTGACGAGGTCGAGATCACAACGGAAGTGCAAGTTAACATTGCGTTGTCTTTGTTTAGATCGGAGGAAGGCAAATTAGTGGCCCAAATTAACTTTGTGCGAGATGGCGAGTACCTCGAGATTGAAGATGCCGGCATCTTTTTTCATGTTTCACCTGATGAGGCCTGCAAGATTGCAAACATTTCACCAGACGACGATGTCTGGGAAGTCGAAGAGCTACATGCAATATAGCGGTACGTGGAAGGTAAACCCTGCCAAGAGTAAAACCGAGAACCCGATATGTTTACTCCATTTTCCACACTAGAAAATTGTGTGCAAATGTGCAATTGGGTTGACGTGTCAGGGGTGTTTTATGAAGTTCAATGCGCCCCTCAGCCATGCCTGTAAAGGCAGGGGGTAAGGACGGATGGTGACTGTGATCTGACTCGTTGCCCTGCCGGTTGTTCATTTGTCACCATCCGGTTTCTGGGAAATCCCCCCTTTCTGATTCACGCAACAAAAGGGTATTCATTTACAAATTCCCCCTCAAGCGGTTCCCACGAACACAGGGTATTCAAGACAAACAATCTTCAATACCAAAAGGTTGGCATTCTATTATGAGCGTTGATCCCGGCATTGATCATCGAATCGCCATCAACTCGCATAAAGAACGTCGTCGCCGGCTGTTTGGAGATTCCGACCGATATCCAGAGACTCCTCGATGTAATCCTGTGCGAGTGAATGAAAACCTGCTGAAACACACGCGCCATGACAAGCGGGAGCCTCGTGGCCAAAGGCAGCGACGCATACCGAGAGGCGAACCGCTAAGGCGGAGAGGCGTGGGCTGTGGGCGGATCCGTCGCCGGTGGCGCCGTGGGAGTTTCGAAGGGGTAAGCGTGAGCCGAAAGTTGATGTTACCGCGCCGGCAGCTATAAGAGGCGAAGTAATAGGCAACAAAAATAGTGGAATATACCACCGACCTAACTGTCCAGATTATCGCAAAGGTGTCAGAGCGTAACAGAGTAATTTTCGGAACAACGGCAGACGCCGAAAAGGCGGGCTACAGATTGGCAGGGATTTGCCCACGGTAAAAGTAGAAGCTCCTTGGTTGCACAATAAAATGCTGAATCAGCATTTAGCAAGAAATCAAACGTGATCTCAACATCTGCTTTTGTCCTAATACTTCATTCCTTTCCTTATCGATCCCATCGAGCCGGATATTGTGCTGTCACTTAGTGGATCGGAATAATAATTCAGAAAACTGCAATTGTCGTAATTGATCTTGAAAGCACGAGCCCGTGCGAATGTTCTGTGACCGCCGTGGAACGGTGTGAAACGCTGGTGTTATATCCTGCTCAGAAGAAGATTTCGGGTGGCATAGGGACAAATAACATGAGCTGTGGAACACCGTGGAACAAGCTTCAACGTTTCTTCAGAGCGCGGCCTGGCCGATACGCCGCTCTTCTACGAGGCTAGCAATCATCATTACCAGTTCGGCAGGCTCGACCGGCTTGGCGACGTGCATGTTGAAGCCTGCGGTGAGTGCGCGCACCCAATCTTCTCTTCTACTCGCCATTGCCGTGAGCGCTATCGCCGGAAGCCGCTGCGACTCCTTAATTCGCTGCTCTGCTTCGAGCGTTCTAACACGTTTCATTACGGCGTAACCGTCTTCACCCGGCATGGCAATGTCATATATAAACACGTGGGGCCATTGACTGTCCGTCTGGGCGGCCAGAATCGACAGAGCCTCGTCTCCGGAAGAGACCGCTGTCACGACTGCGCCGCATTGGCTCAGAAAAGTAGCAAGCACTTCACGCGCTTCCTGCTGATCGTCCACCGCCAGCACCCTCACGCCTTCAATTGTCGCTGTGTCGGGTAGTTCGATTGCGCCTTCAATATGTAAGGCGGGCAGTTTCATTTTAAAGAACCTGCTCTGCGCCAACAGCGGGAGTCTGATGGTGAAGGTCGAACCGAGCCCTATACCTTTGCTCGCGGCTTCGATCGTGCCGCCATGCAGTTCGGTCAGATGTTTTGCCAGCGCAAGCCCAAGACCGAGACCGCCACCCCTATGCGAGTTCAACGGATCGGCTTGGTGGAAACGGTCGAAGACATGAGGCAAAAATTCCGGCTCGATGCCTACGCCAGTATCGCTGACGACGATGCAAATATCTTCTCCCTTCTAACCACAACTCGACACGCCCGCCTTTGGGAGTGAACTTGATCGCATTCGAGAGTAGATTCCAGATCACCGGCTGCAGTCGGACTGAATCGCCGGCGACCACCTCAGGCTGCCGGTCATAGCGCGTCCGTAGACTGACGCCTTTAGCCTCTGCCGCCGGGCGTACCACATCCATCGCGTTGTTGAGCACGGTCACGATGTCAGTCGGGCGCCTATCGAGTCGCAGCTTGCCGGAGGAACGCCGACCAGTAACATTAAAGTTGACGTGCGAATAATTGCCGCGACGCATCGCGATCTACGAGCATAGGTCGAGGAAGGTTCTTTTCGGGAGGATTTATATAATCGTCTCAACCCTTATCCTATCAGGACGCCACCGCTGCGCGAGCATCTCGAAGATATTCCACTGTTGATAGAGCCTACGCTTAAGAAAGTGAGAGCGCGTGCGAGATTGCAGTATGAGGTCAGGTTCGCCCCGGCTGCACTCGACACGCTGTGTAACTGGGGCTACAGATGGCCGGGCAATTTTCGCGAGTTCGAAAACAAAATTCTGTGGCTTGCGATAAAAGCGAAGAGGACCGAGGGGGTCATCACGGAAGCTCTTGTGTGGGAGATGTTTGGGCGGAGCGGCGCAATTGCGGAGGACCGCAGCGGCGGCGCTAACGCCGAAATGGATGAGATGCGGGAATATCTCGACATCATGGGGGCGCTCAAGATGACACGCGGAAACAAACGAAAAGCAGCTCTCCTTTTGGGGATGCCTCGCACAACAATGCAATCGAAGCTCCAGAGATTCGAGCGCCGCGTATCAGGCCGTTTTTAAAATACGCACAGCTTCAATCACTTATGCGCGATTTATCGGGGATAAAAAGTCTCGGCCGAGCCAGGAGCACAGAGTACAAACATCCACCAGCCGATAAAGCGTCTTCCCAATCCCTGCGACAAATCCGTGGCCGAGAGGCTCTCGTAGGGATTAGTGGTTAGTAGCGAGAGAATTTACGCAGGTAGTCCGAGCATACGAACAATGAAAAGAGCGAACAGCCCTAATAGACATACGTGTGCCCCCTCACAGACGAACGCGAAGCATGGAGCTGCGGTCGATGGTGAGTCGCTCCTCGATGATCGAGATTGGGAACTTTTCCTGAAAGCCTCCGGACTTGATGGCGATCCGGAGGCGGCTGACGCGCAGGCTCGCCTCTGGCTGCGGCTTGACGAAACTCTCGACCAGCCGTCGAGCGGCAGGTGGTTACGGAGCACGTTTCGCGCCGGCATCAGGGAAGCTCACAAGCGTTCGACGTTCAATCGAGTGACCATAGAAGAATACATGGCATATATCGAGGGGGACCTAGATATCTATTTTGTGAATGATGAAATTGAATTGCTCTATCACAGAGAGGCAACGCCTATCGAGATTACGGCATGGAAAGATTCTCTGTTTGATGGGCGGGACTGGCTTATATTTTTGAGTCCGGATGCACTTCACGACGATCCGGATGCGGCCGACGATCAGGCCCGTCTTTGGCTGCGACTCGATGAATCCCTCAACGATCCACAGAATGCAGCTCGATTACGGGATACATTTAGGGTAGGCATTAGAGAGGCTCAAACACGTTCGACATATAAACACCTGCCGCTACAAGAGTACATCGCACATATCAAGAACGGATACAGTCGAGAGATCTGGGATACTCTGAGCGGCATGGGCAGAAGGAGAGGGTAATATGGCCGCAAGACCACGAGACACTCCCTCACCCAAACAAATTAAAGACGCGTTGAGACAGGCATCAGATGGCGACCTGTTCTATGAGGTCTGTCGACGGGGGATGATCTCGTCTCCGGAAATCAAAAGAAGGGAAAAGTGGGGTGAGGCAAAAAAATCCCTAGAAGATCAAAAAGATTCTGCAGCCAGGCACAGAGAATATGTTCAGGAATTGTTTGTCCTACTTCACCAGAAGCGGATCGAGAAGATAGAGGAGAAATGTATCTGGCGCGCGCACACGGTTCCTGAGTTTGCGGCTCTTGGCGTGATGATGACCAAAACAATCTTCGATCATTTGGTCGATGCCCGGCGTGCCGAGTTGGATCAGGGCAGTTGTAATATTGAATCGCTATTGGAAGACTTCATGAGTGATAGCGGCCGCTCATTTGCGGAAAGTCTTGTTTCAGGAGATATCCGCATCCGGTCTACTTTGTGGGCAAGTCTCATTTATACGACGGTCCATTATGCTGCTAGGTCTTTCTCGGACATTGTGGATGAAGATGCAGTAGAGGCAGATCAGGACAATCGGAGTCCCGAAGAGCCTGGTTTCATCAACTAACGAAAAGCCAGCCAGTGACGCATTTTTAAGTAGGCGGAGGACGATTGAAACGAATAGAGTCGCCTTTTCCACTTATGTGCATCGTGCTCCGCTCCTCCGCCGTCAATTCCTCCGCTTTTGCTCCGGCCCCCGGGTGATTGCGCTCGGTCGCTGCGCAACATAGCAAATAAGAGGAAAAGGCTATCACCCAGTTCTGTCGAACTATGATTACGATGCGCGAACACAATCTGTCGGCAGCGTCGGACCTTCCCAAGACTAGAAGGTCGGGGTGTAATTGACTTAGGTCGACTCCGCGGGAAGCCATCTTGATTATGAAGATGGTAAGCAACCCTCTGGGCTTCTGCGAATATCTATTCCTCTCGATTTCATCCTCACTGATTTCTTCTTGCCATCGAAAGCGGGCTGCTGATAGAGAGTGGCGCAGTGCTTGATGTCACGGCAATCTTAATATTTTTTTATATGATATATTCAATATTAATGGCACTTAGTTCGACATTAGGTACGTATGATGAGTATTCAGAATCTCAACGAACTGGCAACACTCATCAAGCATGAGCATGAGCGCGATGCTTTGCTCTCTCAGTGGAGGGAGCAAGTGCGGCAACTCCCATCAGCGAAGGATCTCGATACACCCACGCTGAACGATCAGATTCCCGCCCTCCTTGATGAATTGGCCGCCGCATTCCACTCAGCGTCTGATCAAACGATCCCGGAAGAGATTCGGGAAGGCAATTCGCCAGCCCACGGCATGCAGCGGTATCAAGATGGGTTCGACATCATCGAAGTTGTGGCAGAGTACAATATCCTTCGCGGCTGCATCTACGATCTCGCCGAAACCCATGGCCTCAGCCTGGATGGCAAGGCGTTCCATATCTTGAATCGCGTCCTGGATAAGGCGATCGGATTGGCCGTCCAGACATTTTCCACTCAGCAAGCGCTCGAAATGCAGCGGCGCCGTGAAGAGTATTTGGCATTTGTGGCGCACGATCTGCGCAGCCCGCTTAATGCTATCTCCCTTGCCGCGCATGTTCTGCAACCCCCGTTCTCTGAGCAAGACGACAGCGCTGAAACTGCCCAGATGCTCAAGACGCTCCACCGTAACGTGCAGCGTCTTCAAGCGCTGGTTGAAAACGTGTTAAAAGAGAGCGATCACATCCAAACTGAGACCGGCATCAAATTGGAGCGCCGTGAGTTCGATTTATGGCCGCTTGTCGCGGCCCTTATCCACGATCTGCATCCTGTGGCTGGAACCTCCCGTACGCAACTTATCAACGAGGTTCCCGAGGATCTAATCGCTTACGCGGACGCGAGTTTACTGAAGCGTGTATTTCAGAACTTGATCGCGAATGCGATTAAGTATACCCCGCGCGGAGAAGTCGTCATCGGGGTGCGAGAAGTCGGAGCGGCAGGCGGCCTCGAGTGCTGGGTCCGCGACAATGGCGCTGGAATCCCTGAAGACCGGCTCGAAATAATCTTCGACAAACTAGAAACCGATCCGGAAAAGGAAGGTGGAACAGGCCTGGGTCTTGCCATCGTGAAGACGTTTGTCGAGGCGCACGACGGGAATGTGACTGTGGAAAGTAAGGAAGGCGTTGGCTCAACTTTCCGGTTCACGCTTCCTGGCCGGGGGGCAGGTTAGCGGCGCTTGACATGTAGGAGCTGTAAAAGGCATTCAGACCGAAGCGCGGCCTCGGGGCTACTTTTGTCATGCGCGCAGTATGAAATACGCCAGGAGCGCCGGACGATATATAAGAAGAAGCCTTAGCTATTTGATCAAACCACAGCGCTGCCTTCACCAGCCCGGGGTGAAAGAGGGAAGGAGGATAGCGGCTGGGATCGAGCCGCCGCCGCAAGCCTTCTTGAGCCTTTCCATCATTTGTGACTCCTGGGTGGGATCGAGCTTTCCGGCCCATAACTCCTCCAGCTTATGCTTCCCGTCCAGCAGCAACAGAGTCGGCGTACCCCTCACTCCCAGCTTCGACACATCCATCGAGATCACCTCGTCCACCCCGATCCTCTGTTCTTTGAGGTAGCTTTCGGCCTCCTCCTTGCTCTGGGGCAGGACCGCCACCAGCCGCAGCCCTTGCGGGGAGGAATTCTTGAAGGCCGTCAGCTTTTGATAGAACCCGACGCTCTCCTGGCAGAAATGGCAGTTCTTCGAGAGCACCAGGACCAGCGTAGGTTGTGGGCTGGTGGGGGCCGCGCCGGGCAGCTTGACCACGGCCCCTTTCGCGATCTCAGGCGCGAGTCTCGGATTGGGTCTTGAGCTGAGGTAGTAATTCCAGGCCAGGTTCCCGACCAGGACGGTACAGGCCACGATGATGGCTACATTTGTCGCTTTTTCCAGTCGAGTCATATCAGGTTCCTCCTTGTCGTAGTCTTAGGCTTTGTTACAACAAACAGAAAAGCAGTCGCCCCGAATGCCTTGCGGATGTGTTGTGGATGCGTTGTCGCGGTAACTTCAGAGTGCCAACAATAAGTAAGCCGAGTACCGTTTTAAATCTTTAAATCAAGCCTGGGAATGTACTCCCTACTTACTCCGTTTCGGCGGAAGGGAAGATTCAGGATGTGCGCCTTCGATACCGAACTGGCCTGGTTCTTCTCGTAATGTTTGCGCAGCCGCAGCAGCGGATCGTTGTGATGATCCTGCGTCGGGCGCCCCGGGAAGACGTCGGTCTTCCCCTGTAAGATTTCGTTCGGGTCCTTGCCCGCGACCAGATCAAGGAAATGGCTATAGCGGTAGAGGTGATCGAAATCTTCCAGGAGGCCGAAGTCAAAAACATCCTTGACGTATTTATCCGGCTCATGTCGCGCCAGATAGGCCGTCAGATCGATCGCCACTTTGCTCATAAGCGATGGTCGGCTCCAGCACGATCTGATCCGCGTGTTGAGCCAGTTGATGGTCGTCTGCTGCTGGTCCTCGACTCGCCGCATGTAAGCCAGTTGGCCTTTCAAATCCATATCGGCGAGGTTGCGCGCGGCAGCGCGTATAAGCGTCCACATCGCGATCGCTTCGGGGAGATCGTTTACGCCAGCCATGTCCGACAGCATGAATTACGATGCTGGAACAATCATTGCGCCGCCGCGTACTGTGGTGGGGGTGACTTTCTACCACCTCTCACGGTTGGGCTTTGCACGGGCCCGTGTTTGAAATCTGCCGCGTTAGCGTCACTGATCCGTCCTCGCATATGTAGGTGCATAGCCGTTCGCAACAAACCGCCGGATTCCGTTGGTTGGTACACGCCTCCTGTAGCGTGCATCCTTGCGCGGCAGGTTCGCACGGCGGGGCGTTATGGGGGTTTCCCACAAAGTTAGTTGTCGGCAATGTTACCTCGCGGCCCGTAACTCCGCCATATGGCGTGATTGATGCCGTTATGACGAGAAGTAGCAATACTATTGTTAGTCTATACTTTTTCATTTCAGTCCTCCGTGACTTTATATTAACGAAGAATAAATGGCCCTTAATTGACCAAATAGTCTCATAGTTTTCCTCACCTCGTAATACACACCAAACTCAAAAAAGCTTCGCTCCGTTGAAAGTTTTTTTCTCAACCCTGTCAATTCCCCCCGCAGCCTCCGCTTCGCGCGCACCAACAGCGACCCGACGGCCTTGACCGAAAGGCCCAGTTCCGCCGCCGTTTCGGCGTAACTGCACTCTTCCTCATAGCACAGGGTCAAAGCCAATCGCTGATTGGGCGGCAGTTTGGCCATGGCTGCGGCCATGACAGTTCGCTGCTCTTCGTGCGCAAGCTCTCCCTCCAGATCGTCAATTGCGCGCGCATCTTTTAACAGTTCGATGAACGTACGATTCCTGTTTCTCCTGACAGCATTGCGGCAGAGATTGGTGAGAATCGAGAAGAACCAGGTTTTAAAAGAGGCGGTCTCAGGATTGTACAGGTAAGCGCGCCGGTGGACTTGCAGGAAAGCTTCTTGGACCAGGTCTTCGGCCTCAGCATGTTGCCCGATACATCGCTGCGCCACTCGCAACGCCTGCTTCTGGTAGAGATCGACCAGCGTTTCGAAAGCCCTTGCGTCGCCATGGCTCACGCGCAGAATCAGGCCTTTATCAGTGACCGTCGTGGCGTTGGCCTCACTCTCTATATTGTGTTTACGGGGCACACACACTCCTAAATCCCGCTCGCCAATCCCGTCCCGTGATAACACTTACCCCGCGCCTTTATAGGTCGCCGCGAGAGAAAGTCGTAATAATAACTGCTTTGATTTAGTAATCGGCTGCATGAAGACTGATATGATCTATTGGCATGGCTGTCCGACTATATGATTCACGAGTTCCACATGGCGTATGGTTTTCGGAATAAATTCTCGTGGCTATCCTACCTTTAGCCATAACTCGGTTATGTTGCAATAAAATTCTCTGTCTTACGTCTCTGTATAAGAGGTGTGTTTCTATGAATGTGCTAGATGATCTGAGGCTTTGAGATTGAGCCTTGGCAACTTCAATAAGTGATTACGGGAAGCCCTGCCTCTGATGTCCGGCAAGGTTATAAATGGCTTGCGCCGTCGCCATCGCATGCCAAGTAGACCCCCATGGTAACGATGTTAACTTATGCCATATAGTGCATAATCGCCCTTATCCCCTGCATATGGGCGAATTGCCGTTAGGACTTTTATTGGCGGGCCTTTTTCGTTAGTCTGCTTTACCCTATCAAGTACTATGTGCACATATGGGCTCGGGCGACTCATTGCATGGGCCGGCCCACCGGGAGGAATTCCAAGAGTTCGTGATCTCCCAATCCGACAAAGCCTATCGACCGATCCTGCACCGCCTCTATGTTATGTGGGAGAAGTACGCTAAGTATCTATTGGCTGAAGAGTCGATGATCCCGCCCTACATAATGCTGGCGTCTCCTTCCCTCCACAGCATTTCGGAGATTATTCTCCAATGAGCGGCTTCGGCGGACATTCGCAGATTCGTCTCCGTCCGACGCGGTGGTAGCGGCGATCAGGACCTTGCCGTCGCGACAGCTGGCGCAGCTGCATTTTAATGATGTCACAATGGCCGGACACTGACCGACGATGAGGTGTAAGGATGACTTGGAATCGAAATCGACTGACTGAAAAACTCGGCATCCACTACCCGATCATTCAGGGGCCGCTCGGTGGATTGTCGTCGCAGAGATTGACGGCGGCAGTATCCAACTTTGGCGGATTGGGATATTTCGGAGCGCTTAGTCTGTCACCGGAAGAAATTAAGAAGGAACCGACAATGTTCGTTAAATCAGATCAGAAGACTTCCTCCACCGCCAAGGACACGCACATATATCCACCGTATGTTTAACGGCTAACCCAGATCAGATAATGCCTGTTTTGCTCGATTATTGGCTGGATCATTATTGATTACACGTTTCAAAAGAGCTTTGGCTTTTACCTGTTGACCAGTTTCCTTAAGGAAGACACCAAACCGCAAGCTCAATTCTATATCATCGGGGTCGAGCTCAAAGCCTTGCTGGTATAGATCCTCAGCCTCTTTAGCTCTTTCTTGATATTCAAGAAAGAGCGCATAACACCAGTAACCAAGACTGTCATCTGGCCAAATTTCAAGTACTTTTTTGAAAGCCATTTCTGCTGATGATATATCCCCAATAGTCCATAAAGTATTGCCAAGATACACATAACTCCATCCATCTAAGTTATATAATTCAATAGCTTTATTTAAATGGTAGAGAGCTTCCGGAAGTTGTATTTGTCGGCGTAAGCACCATCCCAACTCACGATGTGCAACAGAGTAATCAGGGTCTAGCTCAATTGCTTTCTCAAGCAGATTAATCGCCTCAGTAAGCTGTTCATTTCTACAAGTCAAGGCCAAATTGTAATATGCTTCCTCGTAATTAGGGTCCACACTCAATGCTCTATTGAAATCATCTCTAGCGAGGTTTAAATCTCCTTGTCGTAAATGTGCCACACCTCTCAGAGTGAGGATTCTAGCACTCTCCTCAATTTTCAAAGCCTGGCTTAAATACTCTTTTGCAAGATCAAGTAGCTCACGTTCAAGATAAAACACTCCCAAACATTCATAAGGCATCCCCATTTGAGGCGCCGACTTAATAGCCGACAGAAACAGCTGTTCTGCCTGTGAGTCATAACCCTCTTCAGCCGCAGTATGACCAAATTGACACAAAAACTCAGTGCTAGGATCTCGTCTCACTATTTCGCGCCAGTGGTCAAGAGCACTACCTATGTTGCCAGATACTACTAGTTGCTCGGCTCTGGCCAGTAACTCATCAGTGGTGAAATGTTCATAGTTCATTGGTCGTCATCGGTATCCTTTTTAGATTTTATCTTCTTTAACTGTGTTTTTACATCTTGCTTACTCTTCTCGATTGAGTCAACCGGTCTGTTCCTTTTCCCTTCGCGATGAGCCTTTTGTGCATGTGAAACACCCTCTAACTGATCTAAGGCTCCTTCTAAGGTTCTTTCTTTCTTCGGTTTTGGCTGATTCGGCTGATTACCGCCTTCTTTTGGCTGGGTGTTCTGTTGACCACTTTGGTCACCGCTTTGCTCGATATTGCTTCCTGCTTCATTAGGTTGATTAGTACCCTTATTAAAGATATTAATCTTTCTTATGTTTTCACCAGCATGATACTCTGGAGAGTAGCTTTTATTATTTTGTAGAACCCAACTTCCCCATTCAGCAACCTTATCTAGCGCTCCGCTGGCTGCCGCTCCTGCCGCTACCGATCCTGCTATAACGTAAGGAGTTGCTCGTCGAATTGCTTCTTGAGCTGCTGGATTATTAAGCACCCCTTGAACGATACATTGTGGACAATGCCCGTCCGGATCAGTATATCTCAAGGGGTTGTTGTAGGTATATTGATATTTATTGAGCGATTGGGGATTCGTTAAATCAGCATAGAAAGTCGGATTGGCTGCCGCATCACTCGCAAAAAAGTACAATTCATCCGGTCCGCCCGTAAATTCATCCGGCGAAGTAAACCTGCCCTGAACACTTGAGAAATATCGTGCTTCAAAGAAATCCAGATCCGTCTCATCATCCCTCTTCTTACCGGTGAATTTATGACTCACCGAATTTTCGCTATAACCATTGCTTGTGCTCCTAATTCCGACGTCATTTCCGATCTGTTCACCGAAGGGTAAAAAGTCTTGTTTTAGTACTCCCCCCAAACTCCCTGATCGATCAACTAACATCCTGGTAGAACCAAGATGGTCTAGCACTAGCCATTGTAACTTGCGGTCATCCGTCTCGCTCCCATCCCACTCTACCAGCAACTGCCCATTCCGATATCCATACTCCTTCAATGGACTCCCAACAGCGCTATTGGCGTTATACTCCGCCACCAATTCGCCACCGACGCCATAGACATACCAGGTCTCCTGCCCTCCTGCAAACCGCCTCGTTCGCTTCCTTCCGGCATCGTAGGCATACTGGCCCACCACCACTCCTCCATTTTTCGCCTCCACTATCCGGTTCTCCTGGTCATAGTCGAAAGCTTGGAGTGTCGCTTTAGTATAGCTGTCCGTAACAAGGTTTCCTGACGCGTCATATTCCATCGTTCCGCTTCCAGCCGGCGGCTGCAAGCGGTTGGTGGCGGTCTGCACCACATAAGCCTTTTTATTGACTGGGCCGGTAGTGTTAGCCTGGTCGATTGTGCGATTGCTCCATTGATCGTATAAAAACGCTTGCCGAAAGACGTCTTGGTAAATCTCATCGCCTGACGGCCCCTTCCTGAATGACCGCTCGTAGACGCTCTTAACACGATTGAGTGAATCGTATGTGTACTGGTCGATCGACATCACGAAGTTGGTCGGCGCTTCGGTCTCGTCGACCTGGATGTGGAAGTCCATCCTCAGCAGATTACCGTTGTTGTCCGTCCCGCCGTTCCCATATACTTCGCCTCCATCTAATGTGGCGTAATAGAGCCGCAAGGCCCCACGGTTCCACGACCCGGTGGCGTATTGCCAGTCTTGCAGATCATCGCTGTCGTAGAGTGAATTCGGATCGGTTCCCAGCCTGATGTCGAACATCTGTAGCCGGTTGTTGTAATGGCGGCGCAGATAGAGCGGGATGGTCGTGCCGAACTGCTCCCGCTTAATCAAGCCTGCAGCGTCATATTGCATCCCGGTGGCGTAATTCCGATTGACCCCATCTCCCAGGTTGCCGCTGAAGCCCGAGAGCCGGCCTGACTGATGGTAGTTGTAACTAACCGTATGACCCGATGGATAGGTCAGAGTCTTGACGTTACCGGGTATATCGTAAGTCTGCGATGTGGTAAAGAAGGCGCTCCAGACACCATTCTTCTTGAATTGACGTTTGAGAACCGTAGGACGGCCAAGTATATCGTAACTGTCAATGACGGTGTAATCGGTGTCAGTTCCGGCCGTTGCATCACCTTTGGAATATTCTTTCCAGATTCTGCCTTTGCCATAGCTTCCTGCGTTGGGATTATCGTAGCTGCGCTTGATGTCGGGGTTGAGAGTCGTGTCTGAGTAATCGACCGTTATGTTGCGATTGAGCACATCGTATTCGTACTTGGTAGTGATGTTGCGAGCGTCTTTCTTTTCTTTGAGATTTCCGTTTTCGTCGTACTTATAGGTGACCGTTCCGCTCTCCGGATTGATCGCCGAAGTTAAGCGCGACCGGGAATCGTAGGCAAAATTTCTCTCCTGCGTTCCTTGCTTCACCTTGAGCAGATTATTCAGTGCGTCATACTCGTAAGTCGTCACATGTCCCGCCCCACCTGGGTCTTCGATCACTTCGATCATTCTGCCCTGGGCATCGGTCTTGCTCTGGCGCTTCTTTCCTCCCTGGTCGGTGACTGTGACCTCATTACCGTCATATTGGGTATTGACCTGTGAGCCATCGGGAGTGGTTACTCTTGTCACTCTGCTCAGCGCATCGTAATCGGTCGTCGTCCATTCTGCCTCGGTTGGCGGATTGAAATAAAGTTGCTCTGTCCGGCGGAATGGATTCGACACTTTGTGCACTCTACCCAATGCATCGTACTGGGTATAGACAATTGAGAATGTGCTGGTCTCATTTTCCCAAGAGGATGAACGATACATCCGCCCTAACCCATCATGAAAGGACTGTTTCCACAACTGCCCGTCACTTAAGCCGTTCAAATCGTTGTATATATCAATGCGATTGAATTCGTCATAATACACAAGTGTCGTCACGCTTTTTGTGGAAGACGTGAAGCCGTGGTTGATGACCTGTGTCAAGCGGTCAAGCGGGTCACCATAACCCCAACTGACATCCAGGCCGTTCGGATCCGCCCGATCGACCGGCTTGCCCAGATAATAATCATACTTGGTGTGCGTTTCGTGTCCGAGCGCGTTGGTCACTTTGGTTGGGAATGCGTAGCTTTTCTGCTGACCTAGCTCGGTTGGCGGAATATTTGTATGTGCCCCGCCAGTGGGGGAACCGAATAGATCGCTGTAATCAAATGTGGTGATCCCCGCAGGTGTCCGCCCGTCGATCGTCTTCACTACATTGCCTGCAGTATCATATTGAGAATAGGTTGAGATTTCAGTGGAAGGCAAGAGCCAGCGGCTAACCTTTGTTACATTACCGCGGATGGGATAAGCAGAAGTGTAGCCTGGGTACATTGCGCTAATGCCAGGAAGATCAACAAGCGGCGCATGGTTTGCGCCCGTGTATTTGTCGTATTCGTAGGTCGTGCGCGCCACCTCGGTGCCGCTCTCATTAAACGTCTGCTGCTGCGTAGGCAAATTTCGCATGTGAACGTTGAGATTAGTCGCGTAATTGACGTCGCCCAGGTCCGGATTGTTCGTAAGATAGTCTGTATGAGTGTGTCGCAATAATGGCCCAGGATCTTCTTCTGAGCCGAAGTCGTACTCATAAACGTCAGTTACATTATTGTACAGATCGTAATTAAAAGTTTGCTTCGCGACCTTGTCCACGTCCATGAGCGTGATCGTCGTTTCTGTGATGCGTGGTCCGCTCGGCATATATGCGTCAACCCAGGTATTCTGAATCCGTCTCAATACTGCTGAGTTATCGGGATTGATCGTGTCAGTTTGGTACTCTTTGCCCTCGTTCCAGTATGAATCATATAGTGGGATTTGTGTAAGTAATTGGGCGATCGGGTTGTGATGAAAAAAATGCTGGCTTTTAGACAGCGCTTGTCCAGAGGTGCCTCCTTCATGCATTGTCACTACAATACTAGAGGTTTGAGGAATACCACCACTCGGAATATGCCCCCGAAAAGGGTCATTGCCGTAAGCAACCTTGGAATATGTAGTCGTATTCGCGAGTGTAGCTCCATCGGGATAAACCCGACGCTGAACCAATCTGCGATGAATCTCAATCTGGGGAGGTAAGTAATTAAATCCTGAGCGAAACATCCGATAACTTCCTACCACGCCACTCGTTGTACCGTTCAGCTCACCACCTTCATAATCGTATTCAATCGCCCCACCCGTTGGGAGAGTAACACGCGCCAGCTCTCTGTATGGATTATATCGGAATTGGTAGCTGCGCCCATTCGGTAGCTGCACAGAGCTAACTAAATCCTCCGGGAAAGCGGATGGAGGAGGTATAGAATCCATTTCCGGGAACAATTGGCTTGGAGATAGAAGCGAATATCCACTACGCAGCACGCTGCCAAGATTAGCGTAGAATATCTTGATAGTTCGGGAAGTCCCCCCAAAGCCTTTAAATCTAATCTGATTCAATCGCCAATAAGGGTATACGCTGTTGCTGCTGAAATCGAAAAAGACTTCACGATTGAGCGAGTCCGCAATCTTGTAGGGCGGAGTAAAAGGACCGGTATAGTAGAAGTTGATCATGTTGCCGTTGGGATCGCGTATCCACTGCGGACTCCCCAGGTAGATGCGGTAGCAAGTTCCGTCACGCAGAAACAGATATCCAGATGGACGGAAATTATCAGCAAGGGGGGTTGGACCGTCAATTGGTCCAAGAACATCTGAAATACCTATGTCAGAGATAAAAGTTGCTGCGGTTCCATCCTTTGTGCTGAAGACATTTCCACGATTGCCAGTTTCGCCAGTAAAGCAAGTGTACGTGATGGGCGAGCCACCCCTCAGCTGATCACGCATCTCGTACTGAGTGCCGTCCGGAGCGATAAAAGTGATTGTGGTTCTTGTCTGCCTATAATAGATGGTTTGATTATCTGGATCACCACACTCTGTAGTGTCAACCCCCATATGCTTCCCAATCATTAGGCCGCCGGGGGCAGGCGGTGGAATAGGTTCAGCATTCTCACGCACCCATCTGGGGGCAGCTTGGTAATAAAAAGATGTAAGTCCGTTAACATCTGGACCGGTTTTATTGCGAAGTACCATCCAGCCTGGGCCATCAATCTCGAGTGGGATTGTCAACCGCCTGCTTCCTCGACCACCTATTTCTAGTAGTGGTATGCTGACACTCAACCGCCCACTGTAAATATCGATACTTTCCAGGTCGCTCAGCGAGTACGCCCCAGCAGGACTACCAGGTTCCATAGCTCGTGGCGAATTAAAATCTACCGTTGAGGTGGTTTGAGCGCCAACCGTCCCAGCCAAAGACATAACCAACAACAGCATTTGGAATAACGATATAGTGCTGACAATATTGAAGCATGGGCCAGTGAATGGACGGAGAATGGCACGTACGCAGGGAGAGAACATACGAATAGCTCCTTCGATGATGCCAAGATGCAGTCCAAGTGAGGATGCTACAACTATTCAATACCTACTCGACTGATGATGGCCGGATTGTCGTGAGATAGAACACGATCGCGCGCGAAATTCTCAGGCCAATTGCTTCCCCAGCTCTCAACCGGTCTGAGCGCTCTCCAGCCTGAAAGAGCAAAGAGCACTTTGCTTCTTCAGACTGGTTTTCTGATCTTTCATGTATATAGAGACAGTTCGCCGGCAAATTTACCTTTGCCCGAAAATTATATTTTCAATGGCTCTGGAAGCTCCCCATTATCCTTGTAAGTTTGAGAACAAGCGTTTGTTTGCATTTGTAGATGATCTTGATCTCGGTCCTGAAGGTGGCTGCTATCTCTTTAGCATCCAGCTCATATACAAACCAGAGTTGGTAAAGCATCCGCTCTTGCAGGTTCAACTTACTGAGTGTGTTGAACAGCAGTTTTCGCCTTTCTGCGGTTTCAATACCTTGATCTTGCGGCGGTGAATAGGTCAATGATCCCTGGTCTAATTCATCTAGGGATTCGAGCTGTTTCTGCCGGCAGAGATATTTGTAAATGTAGTGATTTACGACTGTTTGGAGCCAGGTCTTGAATGAAGATTGACCGCTGAACGAACGGAACCGGCGGCAGTTATCCTCGATCAGCATAAGGATAACTTGTTGTGAGAGATCGTCGAGTTCATCATGGCAAATGCGGCCTTGAAAGCGTAGATAGGCCCAGCGTACAGCGTCATTAACATTAGGCAGAAGGATTGCTACAAGCTGCTCCAGGTCAATGGGAGCAGTCGGATTGAGGGTTGTCAAAGACACCGATCCCTCAAGTTCTATTTGAGGTTTGATCAATAAACTGCGGCTACATTTTGAACAGGAGAGAAGAGATTGGTCAGGATGTGATTCCGCTGATATGCCCTTTAACCTCTTTACATATGGATGTGCGAAACCATCGATCTGGCCGCAGGAATGACAATAATTGTGCATGGGGAGTGCTCCTTGGCTCAAATCTGATGTGAGGCTGGCAATCAGCTAACGCATCAGAAGGCTCTTCTATTATTGTAAGGATTGAGGATGTTGGTCTTCTTTATCCGTGAGTATATCCAAGAAATGGTAAGGGCTGACTATGAAGAAAAAGCCGCCCTCAGCTGATTCCACGGACACAAGTGAAGATCAACTGCTCAAGATGGGGTAGCCAGATGAGAAATACTATATATGCTGATTTCTTAGAAAGTCAAAAGAAAAATCCGCACTTGCAAGCAGGCTGATGAAATCGATCCGGTTGAATGAGGTAAAACACGATCCGAAGCGCAACTAAGCGGAGGCGCAGAGGAGGCAGATGTAGCGCACAGGGTAACTGAGGCACGAGTTACAACCTGTGCTCACTCTGCCCTTTTCTGCGTCTTTCGATGAACGATATCTCTTACATCGAACAATCAATGCAAACGGGTGACTTCATCACACTTTAATTTGCTCATGTCTCAAGTAAGGGGAAAGAAATGTATGAGCAAGAAGTGTGCCGCTCGAAAGTAGCTTGAATGAAGAGAGTGAATCATCCGATCTGCGGATAATTACCAGGTCGGCGAGTAAAAATATGCATAAATGGCTAGCAGTGCGGAAAATTACTCACCGAGGGCATTGATGAAGCAACGGTTATAAGATTACAGCTTTGGGGATACCTTCATCTTCATCTCGTGCCTGGACATAGCCAAAATCAGACTTAGTACCGCACGCTGAAAGTAGATAGTTGGAGTGGTATAAGAAGGTATTTTGTATGAGTCCGATAACACATCTTATGTAACCAGAGTAAAAAGATTAGACGGTTACTATAAGGCAGATTAGCTCTTGCCGTAATTGATATATCCTTCATGGCCGACCGACCCATGACATCGTTTGGTGATCCATAGACCACCATGGACAAACAATAATTCTGAAAGAACCCCATTAAACCAATCACTTATTATTGGAGTCAGTATCTACAAACGAGCCTCAGCGTTGTTGCCAGGAGGGCTTTATGCAAAGACATAAGCTCAATCTGATATTGCTATCCTTGCTGCTTCGCTGGGTGTTTGATATCACAATTTATGTTATGCAACAAAAACAGTTCACAGACTCGGCATTGAGATTTCTGTTGGCTCAGCCTGCATAACAACCGAATCCAGGCATTAATGAGGTTGGTGGCTGTATAAGACCAAGATTTCCATGCGACGTATTCTGCAATCAGAAGAGTTAGCCGCAGTTGGAGGTGACTCGTGAACGATTATCAGATCAAGACGGTTGAATCGCGGCGTTTTGATATCACCGGTGCGGTATCTCCTATTGAAGTAGAGTTCCACAAGGAACCGCGGTGGGCGGTTGAGCTTGGTGACATCGGCATCGTGTCGCGTGAGTCTCTGGTCGATGGGCTTGCCTTGGCGCGGTATTCGTCCCGGACTGCATTGACAGGTTCCGCTTTGCCCGCAATGACAATCATGCAACCTCCCGGAGAACCCGCTCCGCTTGCTCCATCAGATTTGCTCGATCTCAGCTTGCTTGTTGCATCATTCGGACGAATGCCGACGGAAATGGACTACTCGGATGGTAGCCGATACCTCGCTCTGAGAGCGGCCATCGAAGCGCGACTGGGGCTTCAGCACATCCATCTCGGAATACGTGGCGGCGAAAGACAAATCGAACTGGAGACCGCCGTCGAGCAGGTCGCTATGAGGTTAGCAGAGCATTCGCTAGCATTCTCGCAGTCGCCTGATCTCGGCTTTCTGAAGTTCGTTGATCTCATCAAGAAGGGCGGACGAGTCTTCACGTTCTCCGCAGGCGCTGACACTTTGCTTGGAGCAAGTGCTCTCGCGAGTGCCTACCAACTAGCGATGTTGTCGAATCCAGTAGTTGCCATCCAGTTGGCGGCAGGCGGAGCAGCTGCGTACGTGGTTCTAAAGTTCGGTAGAGCAGTTGGGAAGAAGATCGACCATCTCATCCAGAAGTGGTGAGCTGGCTAACAACAGCATGCAGCGGACGGCACTCCGTGCCGCCGCTGATGCTGAGCGTTATGCGGCGCTTTCAAATTTGGTGCCACAGCAGGTTCTTCGGTAGAAAGCGCGTCCGCGCGGAGGCCGGCAGCCGTGGTTGGAGGTAATATCCGCTTCTGCACTCTTTTCACCCTGGAGGTCGTGTGACAGCTTGGCGGTCCAAACGCGTTGCTCGCACCGTCAACAGGGAACTTCAGGAGTTCGTGATCTCCCAATCCGATAAAGCCTATCGGCCGATCCTGCGCCACCTTTATTTTCTGTGGGGACCTACGCCAAGGATATGTTGGCTGAAGAGCTTCGCTCCGCTACGGCCCTTCGGATGAATGCGTGGAAGGTGAACCCTGCCAAGAGTAAAACCGAGAACCCCGATATGTTTACTCCATTTTCCACACACTAGAATTGTGTGCAATTGGGTTGGCGTGTCAGGGGTGTTTTATGAAGTTCAATGCGCCCCTCAGCCATGCCTATTAGGGCAAGGGGTAAAGGACGGATGGTGACTTTGATTTGACTCGTTGCCCTGCCGGTTTTGTCATTTGTCGCCATCCGGTTTCTGAGAACCCCCCTTTCTGATTCACGCACCAAAAGGATATTTCATTTACAAAATCCCCCCTCAAGCGGCTCCGACGAACACAGGGTATTCAAGACAAACAATCCTTCAATACCAAAAGGTTGGCACTATATTTAACCGTTGTAATCGAAGAGGGTCTGGAGAAGGGGTTAGCGGCAGGCAGTACGTACGTACGTGATAGGTTGCATCTTCTCAGCCCGATTCATAAAGAGGGAAGACCTATGAAACGATCTATTGAGGAGGCAATAGTATCCCCTGAAAATCAGGAAGGGCGCTTGCTCAGGTGCGCGTGCTAAAGCGCGGAGCGCATCAACGACACATCTTCACTTTTCCTGATACATTGAATTTCCAGGTCAAGTAATTCAAGTAGTCTTCTGATTCGCTGCATCTTGCTCTCATCCACTTCAAGCGCTCCGATCGTAGACGCGTAATCAAGTAGAGCTTGGAGCTGTGCCCGATAATCTTCCGCGGCAGAAATGCATCTATCGGTTATCTCTTTCAGCTTCGGGCTCTGATGGTGAAGAGCGGCAAAATATTCCCCCATTAAAGCGTAGTACTTCCCAGCTGTGTGATAAATCGCTCGCTGCATCTCGATCAGGTTACTCAATTTTTTGCCTCACGTTTAAGGGGTGATGACATTCCAGCAACTCCACCCAATGCGCATCCTAGCGTGATGGCTGGAACGAGTGCTGTCTATCGTCCTTCTTTTTCATTTATCTCCCTGCCTCCGAAAGGCTACGAAAGTAGTTGGCACGAGCTCCTTCAACTCGGCCAGGACCTGATCGCACGCCGTGAGCTCGGCCACGAGTCGGGAGTCCCGGGTGCGTCTCTCCTTGTCCGAAGAATATAGTGATTCGAATCTGAAATGAGTATAGGGCGCTTTCGCGCCCTAAATTCAGCAGCGTCCTCAGCCATTAGGGTATACACTGCTAATTAGCCCGAGTTTATATCGCAGAGCCATGCTCTTGTCAACATATGAAACTATTCCAATAGATACTACATTTGGTGGAATCGCGTAAGGTGAATGTATCGCCGTCGTCGGCAATGGCGACCACGGGATCCTTGCCGGCCAGGGAACAATCGCCGCCGGCGCACCAACAATCTGACCTCGATCTAACGTCGAGTGATGTCTCTTCCGGAAAACCCGTTGATGGTAAACAGTTCGCGGCACAATCTGACACCACGGAGTATAGCTTATATGTGTGCTTCCGCACAGATAGAATTCGGAGGCGGACGCCCGTGGCTATTGGCAATCCGGGCCGTGTCGGTGGCCGGCCTAAGTGAGATGCTGAGTAATCTCCTTACTAGGGGGAGGAGCTAGTCGCGTCAGTAGCAGCGCAATCTCGCCGAGCGGCAGGCAGTAATCCACATCTACGTTTTGCAGCACGCTGTACGGCATGGAGGAGGCAATCGCTTCCACCGGATCCTGCACGATGGCTATTCCCCCGCGATCCTTCACAGCTTGGAGCCCCGCCGTGCCGTCATATAGATACCCCGTTAGAACCACGCCCACGATGCGCGATCCATAAGCGTGAGCCGCCGAGCGGAATAATACGTTGATGGCTGGGCGGAAGCGGTTCTCCTTCGGGCCGCGCGTGACCCTGACAAGGCCGGGCTCAAGCAGTAGGTGGTAATCAGGCGGAGCCACATAAATATGCCCCGGCCTGAGCAGATCAAAATCTGCCGGAACAGAGGCTGGGAGCGGCCCAGCATCCATAAGTATCCGGGGCAATATGCACGGAGCAGTCGGACCGCAGTGTTGCACAAGGAGAACAGAAGCGGGAAACCCTGCGGGCAATCCGCTAACAATCACCCTCAACGCATCAATGCCTCCGTAAGAGGCTCCTATGACGATAATGTCCTTGTTCGCCATACGTACCACCTCTATCGAATAGGATTAAGATCACGAAACTCGATGGCGCAAGAATGACAAAGTTGTATGGTCTAGTATATTGAAATTCTTGTTTGGCAACGAGCCCCCCAAATTCCCCACTGGTGTCCACCAGGCCCGTAGCCGGAGTGGGTTGGTGGAAACGGCCTAACTACTCATTTCACCAATAAATTAGATACCAGAGACGGTTCCAGAGCTAATCCGTCATATGTGCCTACGACGTCTTTATCGGGTGCACCTCTATTTGGATAGGATCATGAAACTCGATGGCGCAAGAATGACAAAATGGCTTGGCGTATGAAATTTCTTGTTTGGCAACGAGCCTCCAGCCATTGAAGCGAGTAGAGCCGCCTTTCCTCTTATTTGCATTGTGCTTCGCGTCGTCAGGCCGTCAACTCGCTACGCTGCGCTCCGCGACTCCTTCGCTTCACTACGGCCTTGACGGGTGACTGCCTTCCTCCGCTCCGCTAAATCGGCAAACTAAGAGGAAAAGGCTATCACCCGAGTTCTACTCGAACTACGTTACGCAAGCACAATACGCTGGCGAATCGTCAAGTGCGACGGCGGATCCGCCTTGATTCGGAAACCAATAATCAAAGGCGGATTGCCCCTGATTCTGCGAAGAGCGAATCAAAAAGTGAAAAACTTCCAGCCGGCAATCCGGAGTCGGATCAACCCAGAAACCCAGAACTTGCGAAGCCCGCTATTTGAGTACCTGCAAAGGAACAACGCCTCACAGCGCCTGTGCTAGCGCAAGAGCGATAGTCCACAGAGCGAGATCGGAGTCTCTGAGAGACGATGCTCGAGCATCGCCGGCCGCGGCGTGGAGCCCACAGGTCAATTCAGCGGTAAAGTTCGCGAGACGACATCTATAAGCTCATCCACGAAATTCACCCCTTTCTTGATAAGTCCCTGAGCGCCTGCTGTCTTAATTTCCTGCATCGTGATTGAATAAGTGGAGGTACAGAAGATGATGGGAGTATCAGGGTCGAACGTGCGGATCAGAAGGCATAATTCAAGCCCGGTGCCGTCTGGCAAATGATAGTCGAGTAGATAAAAGTCGAATCTTCCACTCGTGGCCCGGGTAAGAGCATCAGCTTTACTGTAAGCCCCAACCACCTCGTAATCCTTCAGAAGGCCAGCTATCATCCGACACAAATCTTCGTGGTCCTCGACACACAAGATTTTCTTTTTCGATTCAGCCATAAGTTTCCGCCGTGGCGAACTCATTCAGGCTGGTTGTGGAGCCAGGGCAATTTAGCGGTAAAGTTCGCGAGACGACGCTCCTAAGTTCATCCACGAAATCTTGATAAGTGCTTGAGTGTCTACTGCCTTAGTTTCCTTCATCGTGATTGAATAAGTGCACGTACAAAAGAAAGGGTGTATTAAGGTCGAACGTACGCCGTCAAAAGACAGAGTTCAAGCCCGGTGCCGTCTGGCAAATGATAGTCGAGTAAATAAAGGTCAAAGCTTCCACTCATGGCCTTCGTAAGAGCATCAATATTAGTGTAAGCCCCAACCACCTCATACTCCTCGAGAATTTATTGACCAACCGATATCTTGTTCCCCCACACACAGGATTTTCTTTGTCGATTCAGGCATAAGTTGTGGAGCGGTGCTGCAACGCTATTCTCGTGAAAGACAAAACCCTACTTGCAAAATAGAGTCCAAAGCAAACAGGGATATCCCCGTAATAGATGGGGAAATCCCGGTAACCGTGTGCTTTATAACAAGACAGTGGGTATTTATCTCATCTGTACCGCTGCAATTATTGGCTGAATCGCTATCGACCAGGCGGATATCGACAATACACAGGTATATGAGAAGCTGGTCAGAGCTACGCGAGACAGGCAAGCCAGAGGACTCTTTCGCAGACTCCCGCAGCTCTAGGCCATTCCTTGCCCTCTCATACAATCTCGTCAGCGCCATCCCTTGACAAATGGAGTAACATGTCTCTCGTATAAGAGACATGTACCAAGCTTTCGGAAAGGGTGCGCGATGAAATCACGTATTACGGCCGCGGACATAAAGCACAGGGAGGAATTCCAAGAGTTCGTTGTCTCCCAATCTGATAAGGCCTATCGGCCAGTCCTGCGCCGCCTCTATTTTCTTTGGGAGACGTACGCCAAGGACCTGTTGGCTGAAGCATCGATGACTCCGCCCTACATAATGCTCGCATCCCCATCCCTCCCGCAGCATTTCGGAGATTACTCTTTGGTGAGCGGCTTCGGCGGACATTCGCAGATCCGTCTCCGTCCGACACTCCTGACAGGGCACCACAATGCGATGAAGAAAGGCGACCGCTACGCTGAAGGGAGGTTCCTTTTCGTGTGCGACGTTCTCCTGCACGAAACGATCCACCAGTACCACCACGAGATCACTGGAAAGACGGAAGACTCTTACAAGGGACACGGCCCGCAGTTTCGGGACACGTGCAACCTCGTGGGAAAAACGCTGGGGCTCGGTCATGTGCGCGTTGCCAAGGCGCGGGGCAAAGACAAGGACCTTCCCTCCTGCGCGCTATGGCCACACTGCGTCAGGCCTAGGAACTACTACCACGGCGCTTACGTGCCGCAGGCCACCAAGAAGGGAGCGAAGGAATTTGACGATAAGATCAGCGCAAAACGGGCGGCGCTTCGCAAATTTCTGGGGAATGACCGCTCCGGAGCCTTGATCACGTTAATCGAGGCCGCGCATAACTTTCGTCGCCTCTGCCCGGAGGGTTTCGAAGAAGAAGCCGCCGCGCTCTTGCAGGGTATCGATCGAAGGGAGAAGAGACGGTTGATCGGGTTTCTTCGAGCCGCACGTGAAATGGACATAGACCTCTAATAGGGCGACTGGGGACCGGGAGAATTTTGAGAAACCTTGCAAAGCTGAGCTTTGCAACATTTGGACGGTTTATGTTAGCATCCTGCCAAGAAATCCGAACGCCGGTAGGCCGGCACAACAATCGCCCTCTTCTGCGATTTTATCCAGCGGAAGAGGGCATTGATCTATATGGGGCACCTTAATGAAGAAAACAGCCGTTTTACTGGATCTCGGCTTTGTCAGCCATAAACTCTTCAAACTGTTAGGAAATAGACACCCAAACGCAAATGAGGTTCGCGGTTTCGCTTTAAAATGCCTTACTGCAGATGAAGAGCTGTTTAGAATCTATTGTTATGATTGTTTTCCCTATGCTGAATCACAGAAACACCCGCTCACAAGTCAAATAGTGAACTTCGCAAACACCAATACCTATAAGAGAGCCACCAAGCTTTTGCATGATTTGAGAATTTCAGACAACATTGCGTTCAGATACGGGGAGCTGATCTTCAATGGATGGATTCTTAAAAAGTACGCTGTCGACGACATTTTAAAAACCCATCGCAATCTGCAACCAGACGACTTTAAACCCGATCTCAAACAGAAACTTGTCGATATGAAAATCGGATTGGACGTTGCTTGGTTAGCCAGCAAGGGCATCGTGGATAGAATTATTCTCGTGACGGCCGATAGTGATTTTATTCCTGCGATGAAATTCGCACGCCGCGAAGGTGTTCAAGTCGTCTTGGTTGTGCTCGGTCATAAACAGGTCAAACGCGAATTGAAAGAGCACGCCGACGAACTGAGAACCGTGACGTTTCCGTGATGGAAGCCTGCCTGTACAACGCAAAAAATTAGTTAATTAAAAATACAATCGTGCCCGATCTGCATGAATGAAAAAGCGGATTTTGCTGGACCACAAGAACCCGGGTCGCGGCGAACGATGGTTCGAATCGCTGGCATCGATTGCCCGGATGCTTGATCCGAATGCGCCGGCGGATAACCAGGCGGCGATACTCGGCATTGAATGGCACCAGCTGGCGCCGACCCCTTTGAGCGTGCCTGCGTAGTAGGTAATCTTGCGCGGAGAGATAGCCTGGATGTTCCGTCTCGATCTCGCCGTGATCTTCATTCTGCCGCTTGGCGCGTTCGAGCGCCGGCGCCTCGGTCAGAATGAGGTTTCTCCCGCCGACTTGGCCTCTTCTATAAAATCTCAGATAAATCAATCTCGGTCGGCGGCGGGGCCATCCCAACCACCTGATAATTTCCCGAAGCTTCGGCTCCAGTCGCGTGAATGCGGAATTGCGGCCACAATTTCAAATCGTCGCGCAGCGAATGATAGACGTTGCAATATTTACTGACCGAGAGGTTGATGGCGCGGACCAGTTTATCGGGAGTGACCCCCTCGCCCCACACGTCGAACAGCAATCTCGCGCCAATCAAATAACTCGGGTCCATCCGATAGTGATAGGCCTCCAGAGTCACTTCGAACTTCGCGGCCGGCGTTCGCATCTCCTCCAGAATCGAAACCACATCGACGGACGCGCACGCGCCCAACGCTTCGAGCAGCAATTCGGCCGGGCTCGCGCCAGATTGCTTGCCGGCGTCAATCGCGGTGTCGATCCCGCCGGCGTTCACGCATGTGAATCTCGCCCCGCCATTCCAATTCAGTTTTACTGTCAGATCACTCATTCGGGTTCCCCTCATATTGTGTCAGGCGCTCATCTGAAGTTGAAATCCGTCGTATATAAGGATGTCTGTGGCCAGCGCAGCATGGGGCTCGGTCTGGGACGCTCATCACCAGTTACTGGCGTGTTGAGTGTTTTTGGCAGGCTTCCCGGACCGGGAAGAAGGTGTCTAAAGTTGTCTTTAGACACCAGCTCCCCTGGAACGGATCTGTCGCATGCCCGCCTACTGTGATAAACACTGCTGGTAGTGGCGCCCGCAGCCGTTAACCCCTTGCTGACGAGAATCGCCACTTCAACCCTGCGGTTTTGCTTGCGGCCTTCGCGCGTGTCGTTCTCGGCCACGGGCTTCAGCTCGCCGAATCCGAACGGGTTGATCATGCGGTGAAGCGGGATGTCATGATTCTCCGCCAGGTAGCGGATCACCGCATCGGCGCGACGCTCACTCAGCGCGCGGTTCCTCGCCGCGCCGCCGTCTGCCGACGCGTAGCCGGTCACCTGAATGAGATACCCCTTCTCGCCCTTTGCTTGTGTCGCGATTTCATCGAGAGCCGCCTTGACTTCATCCGAAAGCGCCGCGCTGTTGACCTTGAAGTTTACGGCGACATTCTTGCTCGCCTCGTAATTGTCGATTTGTGAGATCCGGTCGTTAGTGGCCTGGATGTCGGCGCTGTTGGCCTTGGAGGTAGCGAGCGCCTGGTCAGCGGTCTCCTGGGCGGCTTTGGCCCCGCCACGAGCCATGTTGGCGACGGCGGTCAGTTCATCGATCTGGCCCGACAGACGCTGAGCGTTTTGCTCGGCGGCGGTCAGCCGGTTCTCAGCCCCATCCACGCGCCCTTCGGTGGTGGTCACACGCGTTTCGACGGGAGCGACGCGCGCGTCGAGAGAACGCGCCACGCCGAAATCGTCGTTGGTGAATTTGATCTTCTCGGCGACCAATGCGCCCCCGTCATTGCCACGCCCTTCGACCTCGACTTCCAGCCCGCGCAGCAACGCGGTGACCGGATACGCCTTGGCCTGTCGGAACGGATTGCTCTTGCGCTCAGTCATTTTTGTCGAGCCCGTCAGGGTCACGGTGACCTCCCCTCCGGCGATGTCGCGGACGATCATGTTGTCGGCATCACGGCTAACGATGATGCCGCTGATCTTTTGTTTTTGCCCGGCGGCGATGCGGGTGGCCGCGTTTTCCTGTGTCTGCGCGGCAGCCGGCAGGCACAGCGCGAGGGCGGTCAACAAGGCGGATAGCAATCGAAACGACCTGGTATTCCTCATGATGATAGTTTTCCTCCGATAGTTACTTTCGAAAATCACTGTTGTAAATTTCTGACTTCCGGCCGAGGTGTATGGCAAGTGATATGCCTGAGAGAAAGTCGCGGTGGGAATGGAGAAGCGAATGTGTTTTCGAAAGTGGGCGCATCTTCAGTAAATACAGTGTCATTTATAGCGCTCGGGAGATATCCTTTTGGCATGCGATTCAGCTTATGTAGGTGGCCAGCCTATGGCGACTGCTGTAAAAAAATGATACATCGATTTGGTGGAAATGAGTTCGAAAATATGACGTTCGACAACGTACCGTAACCAGACCACCTTTCCTAACCAAAACCATCGGGTCGTGATCCAGCGATGCAAAACGATCGAGGAGGCGGTTGAGTTTCATCGCGAGTTGATCCGCGATCACAACCGGTTGCCGCACTGGGCGCACCATCTCCGCAACGACGGGAAGCATTCGCCGCTGAAAGTGCTCGAAGACGCCAGAGGCAAGCAGGTTGAACCGTCCGATCTGCAGCGGGCCTTCGGGCAACGATACTGTCAGCGGATGACCGACGCGCGTGGCTTTGTCAAAATCGGGCGATGGAAGATCTACATCGAGGAAGCTTTGCCACGCACACATATCCAGCTGTCGTTTTGGGATGGACGCCTACGTGCCGAGTATCAATCACAAGTCCTGGCAGAGTACCGGTGCAAGTGGGGCAAAAAGGCTGACCGCCCGACAGCGATCTCACAGCCCATTCACTACGCTCACCCATTCCAATCGAGACAGATGATGTTGTTTGATCCATTGTGGATCCACTATCCAATGGATTTGGCTGCCAAGAATGTTCAGAGATCAGAGAAGAAACCTGCCGAAGCCGAACAGTTACGGCTATATCTCGGGCCTGAACTGGTCAAATCCGCGTAGGCTCGTGACTCCACAATCAATGGGGCTTTCGTGCTCTCACGGCGAAATTATGAACCTACAAAGAGGGATGCTGAGACTAGACCCAACAAGAAAGCCGGGTTCTGGCCAAGGCTTTCTGAAAATTTCTCACTTTAGACAGAACCAAAAATTTTAAGCTGCAATTGGCAGTAATCGGATCCAGCCGAGATACGTATCTCGGCTGGATCCGTTGAGGGCCTCCCTCGTCATTAATTAAGCTAATTGCCGCTCAAGAGGAAAGCGTCAATGAAACTCCTAGCCGAGCAAGCGATCGAACTCGGTTTTGACTACTTGATAACACTCGCAGCTGGTTGCTTCCAGGCCCTGACGGTCGAGGATCGTGATATGGCCTCGGACGTAGCGGATCAGTCCGGCTGCTTGCAGGTGTCCCGCAGCCTTAGTCACACTCTCGCGACGCCCTCCCAGCATATTGGCGATGAACTCCTGGGTGAGCAGCAATTCCGCTGACTCCACCCGATCGTGAGTGAGCAGGAGCCAGCGGCAGAGTCGCTGCTCGACGGTGTGCAGGCGGTTGCAGACAGCCGTTTGGGAGATCTGGGTGATCAGCGCTTGCGTGTAACGCAGCAGCAGATGTTGGCACGGCCCGCCCCGCCTGAACTCTTCCTGAATGACCGGCGCTGGCACTCTCAAGGCGTCGCCCGCGACCTGCACCACCGCCCGATTAGGCACCGTGTTGCCACCCATAAAGAGGGCAACCCCGACGACGCCGTCGTTACCCACCAGGCCCATCTCGGCGGTTGTGCCATCGGCCATGGTGTAGAGCAGTGAGACAATGCAGGTGGTTGGGAAAAGGAGGTACTCCATCTGTTCGCTCGATTCGTAAACGACACCACCAAGCGCGAAGGAGACCGGATGCAGGGAGGGACGCAGACGAGTAAAAACCTCAGCGGGCAGGGCGGCGAGCAGCCGGTTTTCAGACGAACCCTGAGATTTGGAGGAGATCGGCATAAATAGCTTTCCTTGATCCTTGCCGGCCAAGGAACAATCGCCGCCGGCACACCAACAATCTGACCTCGATCTAACGTCGAGTGATGTCTCTTCCGGAAAACCCGTTGATGGTAAACAGTTCGCGGCACAATCTGACACCACGGAGTATAGCTTATATGTGTGCTTCCGCACAGATAGAATTCGGAGGCGGACGCCCGTGGCTATTGGCAATCCGGGCCGTGTCGGTGGCCGGCCTGAGTGAGATGCTGAGTAATCTCCTTACTAGGGGGAGGAGCTAGTCGCGTCAGTAGCAGCGCAATCTCGCCGAGCGGCAGGCAGTAATCCACATCTACGTTTTGCAGCACGCTGTACGGCATGGAGGAGGCAATCGCTTCCACCGGATCCTGCACGATGGCTATTCCCCCGCGATCCTTCACAGCTTGGAGCCCCGCCGTGCCATCATATAGATACCCCGTTAGAACCACGCCCACGATGCGCGATCCATAAGCGTGAGCCGCCGAGCGGAATAATACGTTGATGGCTGGGCGGAAGCGGTTCTCCTTCGGGCCGCGCGTGACCCTGACAAGGCCGGGCTCAAGCAGTAGGTGGTAATCAGGCGGAGCCACATAAATATGCCCCGGCCTGAGCAGATCAAAATCTGCCGGAACAGAGGCTGGGAGCAGCTCAGCATCCATAAGTATCTGGCGCAATATGCACGGAGCAGTCGGACCGCAGTGTTGCACAAGGAGAACAGAAGCGGGAAACCCTGCGGGCAATCCGCTAACAATCACCCTCAACGCATCAATGCCTCCGTAAGAGGCTCCTATGACGATAATGTCCTTGTTCGCCATACGTACCACCTCTATCGAATAGGATTAAGATCACGAAACTCGATGGCGCAAGAATGACAAAGTTGTATGGTCTAGTATATTGAAATTCTTGTTTGGCAACGAGCCCCCCCAATTCCCCACTGGTGTCCACCAGGCCCGTAGCCGGAGTGGTTGGTGGAAACGACCTAACTACTCATTTCACCAATAAAATTAGATACCAGAGACGGGTTCCAGAGCTAGTCCGTCATATGTGCCTACGATGTCTTTATCGGGTGCATGAATGGCACAGGCTGGAGAACGCGCACGTCGAGGCGATCCGGACCAGGCTCGCTGAGTCGTTATCGCCGAACACGGCCAACAAGAAGCTTGCGGCCCTGCGCGGCGTGCTCAAGAAGGCAGACTTCATTACTGAGCCCGGCACCCGCGCCAAAAAGCGCTGAAAGTTTTACGCCAAATAATTCCGAAAGTGACAAAAAATAAGGTCGCCTCCCCCGCCTTTGTATGCCTGATAACGAAGAGGATTGTATCCGAAGTGCTCAGATCAGACCTCGGCTGTGACTGAGCAAACGGGTTCTGAGCATTTCGGATACAATCTGTTGAACTAAGCCGCGGCGTGGCTATGGGGTTTGTATGACGAAGAGGCGTAATCGAGAGGAATCGTAACGGCTCGGCGCCACCTCCGTTGGAAGACGAGTGCGTTGATTCCGCCTACGATCACATTCAGTGAGCCTGGTCTTGCGTGTTTGAAAGGCCGAACGAACACGCTTCTCCTTAATCGGCCAAGGGGCCATCATCTCAGCTTTGCTTCTACACGACTTGATTCTCCGCCCCATCTGGACTCAGGAGGAATCCATCAGGAACGCCACGAACGTCTCCGCAGTGGCGTTGTCAGCCGAAGCTTGTATGGTTTCAATGATCATCATGCGGCCCTGCTGGCAAACCGGACAGCGGACTGATTCCGACATGACCGCCTGCTCATGATACGTCTGCCAGGTTCCCGGGCTGTCGGTCGAGAGGCCGCCATCTTGTTGTTCAATCAGTCGGCGGCACAACTCCAGATTCTCCTGCCGGGAGCGATGAGCCAGAAGGCCATAATAGCGGATTCTGACCAACCCTTTCGGGAGGATGTGGAGTAGAAAACGGCGCGTGAATTCACGAACATCAAGCGTCATCGTTTTGGTCGCGTTTCCGGCCGCATAGTCCTTGTAGCTGAATGTCACCCGGCCATCCGAGAGTTCCAGCAAACGATAATTAGAGATCGCCACCCGATGTGTGTAGCGCGCCAGATATTTTAAGACCTGTTCCGGTCCGCCGAAAGGCGGCTTCGCATAGACCACCCATTCCATCCCGCTCAATTCACGGAGCAGCTTTTCGAGACGACCTTTCTGCGTCAAATGGCTCAATTGCCCGGCACAGACCAGATTCCCATTCTGAAACTCTTGTCTGAGGCCAGCAATGAACTTGCGGCGAAAGAGCCGGCTCAGCACTTTCACCGGGAGAAAGAATCCTCGGCGACAAGCGATCCACCGGGAGTGATCCGGAGAGAGCCCGCCACCCGGCACAACGCAATGCAGATGCGGGTGGTGCTGCAAAGTCTGGCCCCAGGTATGGAGGACAGCGAGAAAACCAATTTCGGCGCCGAGATGACGCGGGTCCGCGGCGATCTCCAACAGCGTCTCGGAAGTGGCCTTGAAAAGTAGTCCGTAGAGTATTCGTTTGTTCTGCAGCGCTAACGTAGAGAGTTGCTCCGGCAGCGTGAATACAACATGGTAATACTCACACAACAGAAGCTCCGCGGCACGTTCATCGAGCCAGGCGGCGCGCGCCGTAGCCTGACATTTTGGACAATGACGGTTCCTGCAGGAGTTGTATGCGATCTGATGATGGCCGCACTGGTCGCATTGCTCCAGATGCCCACCCAATGCAGCGGTGCGACATTGCATAATGTCGCGCAAGACCCGGCGCTGCACCGAAAAAAGGGGCAGCTCGTCGCGTTCCATTTGATCAAGGTCTATGCTCCTGAAGATGTCAGCCAGCTCCAGTCGCGGCTTATTCACAATCCCGGCTGGCAGCCTGCTGACTGAGCAGGTGGTCAAGTGGACTGGCGGTGGAGCTCAACGCCAGTGTAGAGACGTGTACGTAAAGGGCGGTCGTCTTCAGACTGCGATGGCCAAGCAGCAATTGAATGGTGCGCAGGTCGGTACCGGTCTCCAGCAAATGAGTTGCAAACGAATGACGAAGCACATGTGGCGTGACGGTCTTTGTCAGGCGGGCTGTTTCACCGGCCTGCCGACAGATGCGATAAATGGTCGTGGTATTAATTGGGCGGTTTGGATCCTCTCCAGGAAAGAGCCACTGAGCCGGCCGGTACGCCTGCCAGAATTGGCGCAGCAAATCCAGCAGATGTGGCGAGAGCATGACCAAACGATCTTTGCGCCCCTTGCCATGACGAACAACGATGAGTCGCCGCTGGCTATCGATGTCTGTATTGCGCAAGGCTGCCACCTCCGAGACGCGCAACCCCGCGGCATAAGTGGTAGTGAGAATGGCACGGTGTTTAAGGTTATTGGTGGCTTGTAGAAGCGCTGTCACTTCGGCCTGGCTCAAGACGAGGGGGAGCCGTTTCTCGTGCCTGGGATAAGGAATCTGATCGATCATCTCCTGTCTGCCGAGAGTCACGTTATAAAAGAAGCGAAGAGCGCAGACGGTCTGGTTGAACAAGGCCCACGAAGCCTTCTTTTGCCGAACCAGATGGAGTTGGTATTCGCGGACGTGAGCCGGGCCAAGCTGATCTGGGGACCGCCTAAAGTGTTTGGCGAAATCGGCCACGCAACGAAGATAGACCCTGATCGTATTGGGCGAGTAATTCCGCAGCTCTAAATCAGCGGCCATCCTTTGACGCAAATCGGTCATACAGAGACTCCTTTCACGACTGAAATAAAATGAGATACAAAACGAAAAGCCCTGCAGAAGCTATTTCAGCAGTGGCGATAAAAGGATAGGGCTCTGTTAGGAGATAAAGGAAGAACTGAGTGTGCGATGGACGATTGAACTGAACGGAGGTTAGGTTTTTAGTATGACCTGCGTCCCGTCGGGTAGGTCTCTGATCTGCTGGTGAATTGACGCATATACGCCGTAATGTTCTGTGACGCTCAAGATTGCCGTATTCTCCACCGTGTATCCCCCACCAAGTATCGGCGGAATGATAAAGCTGTAGCACTGGCCCGCGTATAGTATCTTGCCGGCCTTTACCAAACTATCCACGAGAGGAATCATGAGCCAATCGGAAGCATTATCATCTTCATCAATCTTGCGACTGAATTCATCCCTGTTTTCTGCCAATTGTTCTATGGTTCCACGACCAATCTCGATCATGTGGACAGTACCGTCATTAAAAACCAGAAAGAGATCGCCATATCGGTTTATTAGCCAAACAGTAAACTCTTCGGGCAATAGCCAAGCCCAATCGGCTAGCAGAGTTGGCCAATCAAAATCATTATGATCAATTATGTAGTCGGTGATCATCATTCTCCCTTACCCTGATGGGAGCCGAAAGCGTTAATGCACTGATACCCCATGCATGTCGGATAATCCAGTAAGGACTACCGCGTATGATAATTTGGCATTGCTGAAACTTCCATGCTTTTTCACGGTTGGTCTCTTCTATGTGATACTCAGTGCCGCTCAATCCTTTCCCGACAGGTGTGATGTCTCCTTTGGGAGCCAGAGTTGCTGTAGTGATATAAATCAAAGCCACGTCCCAGAAGGGGACCCAGTTCAGCCGAAAATAGATTGAGCGAATGGGTACAAAGAAGCCCGGCAAGCAGAAAGTGAAGACTACCGCGAAGCGGTTTAGTTCAACAGATTTTATCTGGCATAAGAGAAGGGGTCGAGGTATAAACCGCGAGGGAGATGAGCCCGATCCGATGGAGCGAGGTCGATCTTGTTAACGGGCACAATAATATTGAATGACTTATCACACATCGACACTCTATTGCTTTGTTGACGAGACCGGTCAAGAGACAGAGGGACGATTTTTCCTGGTTTCAGTGGTGATCGCTGATCAGGAATATGGACAGATGGCCATGGCGCTGGAGGAAATAGAGCACGCTTCTAAGAAGAGCATTGGTAAATGGCGCAAGACAACCTTTGAAATCAGAATCGCATACCTGGAAGCAGTCCTAAAAAACCCTCTCTTCGTTGACACTATCTATTTCGCCCAGTACGCCGGCTCTCAAGACTACTTAGATCTGACAGTCCAGACGACAGCCAATGCAATTCGTTGCAGAACAGTCTCTGATGACTACATTGCCACCATTACGGTCGATGGATTGAAAGGCAAAGAAGTCGATAAGTTCAAGAGGCGTTTAAGAATGTTGAATATCAGTGTCCGGAAAGTCAGGGGCGCACGGGACGAAAGCGATCCAATGATCAGGCTCGCTGACGCCTTTGCCGGTTTTATTCGTGACTACCTGGAAGGTCAAACCTACGCTCAGCAGATGTTTGAGAGAGCGGTCAACGCGGGTGTAGTGCGGGAGTTATAAAAAGAAAACCCTCCGACAAAGGAGGGTGGAGCAACCTACATCAGCGTTTGGCCTTGCTGATAACCCGCCATACGGACGGTGTTCGGTTGCTGCTTCCACGTACAGAATACGAAATTCAGTATTACCGGTCAAGCGACCCCAGTTCCCCGCCGTAACCTGGATCGGTCGAACAACCGACCAAACGGCCCGTGCAACCGCATTGAAGCTGCCGACCTTTAGCCAAGAGCATAGCGGCGATGCGACCAGGTCAACGGCGCTCTCGTCGCCAATTGTGGGTTCCGGGAGAAATTGATTTTTGTTGCTAAAATGGCGTTACTACTCGATAACTAAATATATTTAATGTTGACAGATTCCCATTAAATCAATCACTAATTAATAAGTCGTTGACTCAAAAAGCCGGAAGCGATTCCTCGGCCCTGACTCAAAGGCAGATCGAGGCATAGATGAAACCTGTACTTTTACAATCAGCACTGGATCGGATCGCCCGTGCCAAAATCAGCCAGTTAGTCTGCGGTATCCGCTTCGAGCCACAATATTCTGTGCTCGACCGGATTGGTACTGTTGTTGACTTCATTCTGCGCTCACCAGGCACACCTTTCGGTCCCAATGTCTTTCCTTTAAACACAATAGGTGGTGTCAGCCACACTCTGCATAACAAAGACCATACCGCCTCAATCAATATTACTAATCAAGAATTGATTCTCAATTTGCCATTAGACACAGCAAGCCTTGACCAGGTTCGAGAAACCATAGCGTCATTTCAATAGTATATTCTCGAACCGATGCGCAATGTCGCAGGTATCCAACACATCGTGAGATATGGCTTGTTAATCTCCCTCAGCGGTGATAAATCCGTTTTTCGTACTCCACCTATACAGCACTATCTCTCATCCGACTTGCCTGACGCGGCAGACCTCATAATGAGATTCAGCAAGCGACTGGGCAACGCGGGTCATTTGTGCCGGGCTTCAGAAGGATTGATGGTGAGCTTTCGGCAAATACGCTTGCCGAAAGCTCAGGGACATCTCTAGGCCACTTCCTCGCCCTCTCATATTAATCTCGTCAGCGCCAACCCATGACAAAATGGAGTAAGATGTCTCTTGTATAAGAGACATGTACCAAGCTTTCGAAAAGGGTGCGCGATGAAAGGACGCATTACGGCTGCGGATATAAAACACAGGAAGGAATTCTAAGAGTTCGTTGTCTCCCAATCTGATAAGGCCTATCGGCCAGTCCTGCGCCGCCTCTATTTTCACTGGGAGACGTACGCCAAGGATCTGTTGGCTGAGGCGTCGATGACCCCGCCCTACATAATGCTGGTATCCCCCTCTCTTCCGCAGCATTTCGGGGATTATTCTCCAGTGAACGGCTTCGGCGGATATTCGCAGATTCGCATCCGTCCGAGGCTGCTTCCACGCATGCGTCCGCCTTTTCTCTCTTAGTTGTATTGTGCTTCGCGTCGTCAGGCGACAAGTCGCTACGATCCTTGTGGCACTAGATCAATCAATGATCATAGGTAAGCTCGCAAGCGTTCGAAGTTCAACCGAGTAACGATAGAAGAATACATGTCATACATCGAGGGGACCTGGATATCTATTTGGTGAATGAGCGGCTTGAATTGCTCTATCACAGAAAGGCATTGCCTATCGAGATTGCGGCATGGAAAGATTCTCTGTTTGATGGGCAGGACTGGCTTATATTTTTGAGTCCGGATGCAGTTCACGACGATCCGGATGCGGCCGACGATCAGGCCCGTCTTTGGCTGCGACTCGATGAATCCTCAATAATCCACGGAACGCGGCTCGATTGCGGGACACGTTTATGGCAGGCATTAGAGAAGCACAAGCGCGTTCGACATATAAACACCTACCGCTACAAGACTACATCGCACATATCAAGAACGGATACAGCCGAGGGATCAGGAATACTCTGAGCGGCATGGGCAGAAGGAGAGGTTAGCATGGCTATAAGACACGGTGAATTCTGGAGCGCAGGTAATCCTGCGCCAAACATCACCGCCTTCTCCGCATGCGCCCAGACACAGTTCCGTAGTTGTTTCTTGGCGTCCACAAGCAGGCTCGGGGTGGATCAATGGAAGTCAGGCGTATGATAATGCCGTTTTACGTTCGCGCCCGATTTACCGCTTCCACCACGCACATCAGCCCGCGAACCTAAAACAATTATCAGATGAGAGCTTTCCGATTCCCCTTAGCTTGTGGGTGCCTGCACTAAGAGAAAGATTGGGGCCTTCGCTGCTTCCGAGTCTATCCTACTCCCATTGGACTTTAGTACCAACATTCATAATTAGTCACATGCCATTGTGAGTCTCGCTGCTCCACAGTCACCCATAACTGCCCTTCCGTATTGCCAGTTCTTGCGCTTGACTGAGTAGCGCATCTTAATTTTCTGAGGTTGATCTTCGCGGTCTTTCAGATTCCAATTCAACAGAGCGTTATCTCTTTCCTGTTCGCATATGTATTGACGATATTCTGAATCAATGGCCAATCCAGCTATTGCCTGTTCGCACTGGCCGGTTTTCATCAGCTCTAGAAAACCTTCGGCACACTTCTCAGAGTGCCGTTCGCGGAACGGGTTAAAAATAGACACAACAGGGCGGTCACTGGTGACTCGTGCCTTAACAAATCTGTATAACACAGATTTTGAACGCATAAAGTATAGGGCAATGATGATCGCTATCACTACTACAGTGGCAAGCACTAACACTCTGTGCATCCACCTCCTCTCAGTAAAGCTCGCTCTCAGCATATGCACCTCTCACCTCTCGGTCTAGTTGTTGGTGTTGGTTTTGGTGCTGGATTGCGACGCACCATCGGATAGACGCGACCGTTACCCGTGATATGTCTAAGGTACCCCCCGTTTTCCCATCCATCAGCCGCTATTAGATAGAGAGAGCCAGTAGCATTTGGGCCTTCACGTTTCCTGGGATTTGACGAAAAATAAGCGTACCGGTCATAGCCGTAGGCAGAAACACCCTGTGCATTGGCAAAATTCTGACAGAAATTTTGCGCAGTGTTACATCCATAGAATTTAGCTTCTGCACTTCCTGACCAGTTCACCTTCAATGTTGCCAACTCACTTTTAGTGAACTGCGCTGCTCTACCACTTGTGTCGTGAAATACAGGTCCGTCACCCACTCCAGAATGAGAGAAGAGGGAGACTTGCCCGACCTTTCCATAAGTTTTCTCCAGTAGACCGGCATCCTTCAATAGATCCTTGAAATCATCCTTTGTTTTTACACCTCTTAGCAAAACTGTGTCCTTCTTTGGATCAAATCCTTTCATCTTCTGGATTTCTTGCGCTCTGGTCTCTGCCGCACGTCGCAGTTCATCATCTGCGAGGGGATCATCGGATTGACGCGAGCCTTCCAATACGCCGGAGCGAAAAGCGTGATTGTCAGTCTATGGTCAGTAAGTGATGAGAGCACGGCGGCGCTGATGTCGGGATTTTACCGGGAGTTGCGACGGGGAGCGAGTAAGGATATAGCGTTGCAGAAGGCGATGGTGAAGGTGCGTAGCAATCCGAAATGGGCGCACCCATACTATTGGTCTGCCTTCATACTTTCGGGGAATTGGAAATAGAGGCATTCCGCTGTTCTCACATACGCCTGGGCATCAAATGCGGTTTACTAGTCTTCATTCCTCTCCTCATCTATTAACCATTGCAACACGTTCCGGGCCTTAAGTGCACTGGCAGTTCGGTCAAAACGCCCATCTGGGGGAGGGAATTGGTAGCCTCGATGTCCTCCGCCCCCAGATGGGTGGGGATCAATACCTGGGCCCTGGGTGCCTGATCGCATCAAGGAAACGAGGCACTGCGAGCGCAATTGCATCTGAGTCTTTACCCCACTGAACTGAGGTAAGGTGAATGATATTCACGGTGCTCAGGTTTGGCGCTTGCGTGAGACGTGGGCCTCGTGATCCAATCATACTCTGACTACATTCAAGAAAAGCAGGAATCGAAAGGTTCCCGCACTTTTTGCTCGTTAGACTGCCCCCAATTACCCATTCAAACAAAACGCGCAGATAGTGAGCATAGAGTGTCTGTAGATTCGATGGTTCCAATCACAAACACCACTGCACATGTTAGAATAAAGTGCTTTTGTTTGGTTGCAAGCGAATCGTTGCACGGGCCTATCCTTTGGAATGAAGGGTGCATCACTGTGTACCTGATCAAATTTGGCTCGGTACCTCAGTTTGGGAGATGTCGAGAGAGTTCAGCGGCGCTTGAGCAATCCATCAATAACACAATATCGGCATCGTCTCCACCGACCGCGGCGAGTATATATCTCCCGTCTGAGGACCAGGACACCCGACAAACGATGAATATAGTCATATGACTTTCATCAAGCAAAAGTATCGATCATTATGTGATCCGAGTAACCGAAAGAGCCTGTCAGGCAGCCTTATATTTACTGGTTATATTCTCAGGTTATTGGTTATGGCGCCGCGTGCACACCGGTTCGTCGCACGACGTTCGATGAATGCGGCTGGCACATTACTTCCATAGCTGGAGACCAGGAGTCCGGTATCTCAATATAAATAGCGTACGCCTGCGCGGAAGTAGCACACCAGCGGAGCAGCAAACAGGATGGTCGTTGAATGGGCCCTCCGCTCATCTCAAGCGAACGTCTCTCAACGACCACCTGTGCCTGGCTGAGGGCGCCTGCTCATAACCCTCACTTGCGTCGTTGGCACAGCTATCCCGGTTGTTGGACAGCTCCGGGTGGGCTTGCCGGATCGATATGCGTGTCAATCTTTCGTTTTTCGTTTAGGAACACCCAAGCTTGACCTAGGTGTGGCTCAGTTCTCACTGAAGCATTGCTTGCTAATTACAAGATGAATGGATTGATGTGAATCGTCGTATGATGTTTCAATGGGTTGCTACCTCAAACGCCCTCAGCTCCCCACCACGATTTAAGTTCCGTAGCGGATTTGTGCTGATTGGCGACGGCAGATGACTGAGCCAACGGCTGAATGATGCCGTCACTATTCGGAGTGGTCTCACGGGCACACCTACCGAGTTTTATACACTATGACCACGTTATCAATAATGAAGTCGTCGATGGGGCCACCACCTCCGCCGCTTGCATTGCGAGATTCGACGTGCAGTACGTTATTTGCCGGGTTCAACTGATGACGAGATTCGATAAGCAGGATGTTGCCATTCCAGGTATCTCTGCTCGGGCTCACGGGTAACCCGCCAAAAATATCGACTCCATTGACCCTGAAGATATTTCTTGAGTGGTCAACATCACGCGATTGAAACATCAGGAAGGCAGTTTCGCCAGGATTCACATTTGGGCAATTGAACGAGAAGTCCTTTGTCGGTCCCACAAATGGAACATTAGGCTCAATATCGTTAAAGCCACCTGGGTCGTTGCCGAACTGTTGTCTTTGAAAAAGAATCACAGTGAAATCTGTTGCCATATAAATTCTCCTTATGGTGGTTAAGGACGCATTAACGAAACGGTTTTTCCATCGCCGCGTCCGTATTGGCTATAGCCGCCGATGGTGATAGATCGCCCGACTCACAAGTCTGAGCCTTGCAATGGGGGGTCGTTTAGCAAAAGGACAGAAACCAACGCCTTCTGACCCTGAGGTTCTTATGCCCTTTTCCGTTCTCTGATCAATCATTTTTGTCGTTGTTGTTCCCGAACCGGCAGGCAAATTACTCAGCCGCCCGCAGACAGGAATTTACTCCACAGGTCGAATTCACTTATTGAATTCAACAAGGTAAGTTGCCGAATCCCCTGGCATATAGCCACACGTCATAAATATTTTTTGGGCGATCAATACACTGCTCTCGACAACTGGCAGGGAGGATTTTCTATGTCATTCACATTACGCCTATCGCTCGGGTTTCTAGCTTTGAGCCTTACTTTCATCAGCATTACCCCAGTGCAGTCTCAATCGATACCTCCCGCTGCAGCGGCGCAACGTTCAGCCGATGAAGCCGCTTCGATCGCTGGCTGAAGCCTTTTTCTACACCTGGATGACAAAAGACCTTAACTGCTGTTGCTCGATCTTTCACGCGCTCCGCATCAGAAATCACGCAAGGTCTTCTTCGGCTCAATTCACCCCGTGCTCGACTTGTTAACCTCCTGATCAGCCGGTGAGCGTTATCATCGATCACCGCCTCACTGAGCGTTACTTGTGCTATCGACTCTTACGGCGCAATATCGACGATGCCTGAGGTCCTTCAGCGATTGAACGTCACCTGCTTGCCGCCGAGAAATGACGCTTGGTGGACTCCCGGTTTAAGGAAGATGAAATCCCCCGGCCGAGCGACCCCAACAGCTTTGGTTACCTCGCTGAAGAACTGTATGTGCAACTGGCGTTGGAGTTGCTGGCCAGCGGATCGACATAGCGCGCCCCGCTAGTAATCAGGTTCTTTCGAATGTTGGAGTTGCGCAGCACCTGTAAGGCCTTACTGACCTGATTGGCGGTGAACTGATCGCGACAGGTATAATTTGAGTAAGACATCAGGTTCTTTGTCGGTGGATTGTAAGCTGTCTGATTACAGTTTCCTGCGAGCGCGGCTGAGTTGTCATACATGCAATTGGCTACCCGACTCCTTGGAGGAGTGAATGAAAAATCAATCAGGCCAGGATCAGCCGCAGTATCACATAACCGGTCGCCGACGGTAGAGCAATTGTTTCCACTCGGACATTCGGTACCAAAGAAAGTCTCGTGGGTATGAAAGAGGTCAAAGTAATGTCCGATCTCGTGAGCAAATGTAGATGGATCAGTCGCGCGCACGGCGCAGTTGATATCCACGAGCATCCCCTGGATAGAGGTGTTCGTAAAAGATGACTCGCCGCACATATCCACTAGATTGGTGAAATAAACATTAATTGTATTCGCTACAACATTGACTTGCCGTAGCCGTCACGTCTGGGACGATAAAGTGAGTATCGTCGTTAATAAAATCAATCCCTCTGTAAATGAAGAACTGCATACCGACCGGCTGCCACATTTGGTTCAGGTCTCGCATCGCTATGTCGTATTGGCCGAGTGTGAAGCCGCCCGTGCCATTGCTGCGCCGCACGATGTGAATCGTCAACGGCACATAGTAAGGGGCATCTGTCGGAGGATCCACATCTGGCGCAGCGACGGCTTCACGATCCAGCTCCGATCTAAGTTGCCCTGGCGGGATGACCGTCCCGCACTCTCTTTTCTTAATTAACGGTGTCTTCTCCTGGGTCTGCGATGCTTGACGCCGCCCGTGCCGCTGATCGCGCCGGCGACGGTGGTCAGCCAGTGGGAAGTGGAATCGGCCAGCACGCGCGACCTGATGCTCGGTTTTCATCGGCAACTGCAAGCGCCGCGCGTCGCGAGCAAACTGACGAAGGCCGAAAGCTTGCGGCGTGCGGCCTTGAAGCTGATGAAGAATCCCGAGACCAATCATCCGTTCTACTGGGCGGGATTTGTGTTAGTGGGCGATGGCAGGTAATTCAACCGGCGTTAAAAATTTAGCGGCGCATCGCCGATAGACTTTCTAGCAGGCGGCGAGAAATCCTTGAATTCGGATTGAGTTCATACAGCATGCGGAATTCCCGCTCAGCATCATCGAGCAGCCCGGACTTCGTATAAATCAGCGCCATCGTCAGATGCGAGGCGGCGTGATCGCGCCGCGCTTGAACTACTTCATTCGCCAGGGTCTCATCGAGAATACGGAATTTTGCCAGCGGCGCGGGCGGACGCGGAGAGCTGAATTCTTCTCCGCCTCTGATGGCTGTTACTTGCCAGGAATAGATTGCGCCACGTTTGAGGGATTGTGGCGTCGTCCACGAAGTATCTTTGAGCTGCGAACTGGTGGTTACCTGACTGAGCTTATCGTCGTAAACTTCAACGACGTAGCCTGTCGCGCCATCCAACGGCGACCAGCGGAATGTCGGGCGATCAGAGAAAATAACTATTCCAATCGGGTTGATCACTGAAAACTTGTTTCCCTGGTTGTCGCCACCTCTCATCAATAAATCATCAGGGCGGACCAACCCTGCCAGAAGCTGTGGTTTTTCGAGCAACTGAGAGCTGAGCGCATTCCTGATCATTTGCTGGTAAGCAGGAGGCAGGTGATCGACACCCGACAGCTTACCGTTTCCATCCAACGCCATCTGTCCGGCGCCGTCATTGAGCTGAGCGATGACCGCAGAGCCTCCTTGCGTCGGATTGGGCGAAACAACCGGTGTGGTTGGCGAGGGAGTCGTTTGCCCAATCTTCGGGTCCTTCCCGAAGTGTAGTGTAGTGTCCCAAATCATCAAGCCAACGGCAATCATTAAGAGCGCCGCCAGAGCGGACCCGGCGACCAGCGCTGGAGACCTCGATAAAATAAATTGCGGACCTGCCAGGGAAGATTCGACCGGCGCGGGAGACCTCGGTATAGGAGATTGCGCAGCCGCGACAGATCGGCGCAAAGGGGGTTCCTTCTACATGAGGCGGATGATATTCGCGATCCAGCCCGGGCATAACCCGGTTTCTGAAAGCGCGCAAGTCATCCACCGCCATCGCGCACTGCTCGCAACCGGTTAAATGATCCTTGACGAGCTGGAGTTCCTCTCCCGACAGAGCTTCATCAACATATGCAGCCGTCAGCTCAAAAGTCAGATGCACATGCTCCGAGGACGAAGAAACCGTCTCCGCCGAAGCGCTAAACACTTCTGATTTCAGCGCATAAAACACCCCATCATCACCCAACACCCGTTCGACCTTTAGGCGACATGCTTCGCAATCTCGCAAGTGTCTGGATGCGGACAGGAATTCTGCGGCCGAAACCGTTTGACGACCGTAGTCTTCAATCTGGGTTTTAGTAAGATGTTCAGACAAGTCTCTTCACCCCACCATTAAGGAGCAGCGCCAGGGATAATGTTGTCCTTATAATAGCGTAAGTTATTCATAATAGTGTAAGTTACTCAAACTCGTCGAATATAGGCGTGGCATATCAAAGAAACCCTTTTAACCGCCGTTCCAATCGTCTACGCGCCGATTGGCGCGCACTGATGACCTGTTGCCGCGTCTGTTGCAACAGTTCGGCGATCTTCGAGTCGTCAAGAGGCAATTCGCTCCACAACTCAGCCAGTTGTTCCTCGCTCATCTCCAGCGCCTCGGCCAATTGGTCAATAGACGCTATTCCTGTCGCCGGAAACAGCGCGATGCAACCCCGGTTTTTCTGGTCTCTCAGATTAAGCAGAAACGCCACACGCTGGTGTAGAGGAAGCAGTCGCAATTCCTCCCAGAGCCGTTGCAGGAAGATGCGTTGTTCCAAGCGCGAGGAGACATCGGCTTCCTGGCCCGCCAACTCAACCCTGGTGTCAGCTGAATCCTCATCAATTGACTCAATCCTCCTGTCCGAGATTTGCAACAACTCTGCTACAGTCTTTACCAATTCATCAAACTCAACCGGACCGCCAGCGTGATTGAAGATTGTCGCTAGCGCCTCCTTGAGGTCGGCTGAATCTTCGCCACCTCCGAGCGAATTGATAAGCTGTTCATTTTTAAGCAGTTGCTTGAGATCGGCCGCCTTGATAGAAGGCCTTTGTCCCTTCCAAGCCGCATACCCGGCGACCAGTTTCTTCGCTTCATCCTTATCTTCGTGCCAGAGCGCAAAACCCGCCTGACGAGTCAGCAGGTATTCAATCTGATTTCTGAGCGCGTGTAGCCGAGGAAATTGACGGCGCATCCATCGAGCGCAGAGACGGTAAGTAATTGTGGCCGTAAGCCCGCGCACATCTCTGATAGGATGCGTCTCGATATCAGAGCGGAGTTTTTGTAATTCGACCAGCAGTTGCGCGATCGCTTCCAGCCGCAGGTCTTCTGCTTCCGCCTCCACACCGCCTCGGTTGAGATTGTGGCGCAGCTTATATCGAATAATCCCATTGATGACTGGCTCAGCGTATACGGTAATGAGTTGTGATAGAAACACGTCTATTTCTTCGCCACCACTCATCAGAACCAGTGGTTCGAGCAACCTGTCAATTTGTGGCGATGATTCATTCATTACAGACACACAATATGAAAAAAAGAACAATGCAGAGCCGCCGCGATGATAAGCCCTGACTCGATAACACGAAAGTCTTGCAGCGTGTGATTTGATTTGATCACGTCAGATTTTGTGGTTCCAGCGGAAACTCTAAGGAAAGCGGCCTTCGAGACTTACAAGTTGGGCGCTGAGTCGTGCGCTGAAGCGAGCTTGGATGTCGACTCGAGAACGCCGCCCCATGTCTTGCACCGAGCAGGGCCGCTTTCAGTCACCCCCTATCCACATCAAGCCGCCGCGCATCTATTTCATTAGCCGTGTCGGAGAACATCTTGTTAGTAATCTGATTAAGAGAACGGCGAAACGCACCAACGCGCTTGCCCTTGGGGAGCGATATGTACAGATCAGCTAACTTGTGGTCACCATGGAAGAATTCCTTTTTCGAGTCCGCCGTGCGCGCATGTTGATGTCAATCAACACTCTCGACAAAAGCTTGAGTTCGGCCATCAGGGCAGCCGTCTTATACGCCCCGCTCAAAGCGGGTGGTGTCACATCGTCCTTTCATACCACGATTGAATTCTTCTATTGTCAGCATCCGTTTTTACCTCGTGTCGTAGAATATCGGAGGTTGTGGCTTTCTGAGGGGGGAGATTTCCAAGAATTTTCCCGATAAGTCACACGCCCCTATTTGTGAGGTGTCCTAGAATGAATGGGTGAGAAAGGCATGGAGGAGAGATGGTCACTGTGGAGGTCATCCGAGACGAGGTAATCCAGGAAATCTTCGGCCTCGCATTCTTCACCCACCGAGACAGAGAGGTGGCGATAGAGGTCGTCGTTGATACACTTGTGCGAATCCCACTCGTTCGTGACATCCAGGATGAACGCCCAAAGGCAAAGATAATGCAGCCCTATAAGCTGAGAATACCCGAGGATTTGCTTCCGCGGTTTTGCCTCTATTTGGCTTCAGACCTTTGGGAACGAGACCAGGAGAAAGCGGAGCCGAACAAAAAGCCTGTCTACCGACCGGATGATGCAGATTACTTGATCCGCTATATCAAATTCCTCGTTTGGCAAACGATGGACCGGCATTCTCGTTATGTTGCGGTGGCGCTCGGCTGCCTTCTTCACAACTACGGGCCAACCCAAATCAGCGAGCTATCCCCGGCATTCTTCAATGGCAACAATATCCGAAATACAAAGAAATGGCTCACTGACCGTATCCGCGCTCGGTTTAATGGGATGAACATTGTCAATCCGGACAATGCACAGATAATCAATCGCCTGCCTATTGATGGTGAACGTATTCTTGTGCAGCAGTCGTTGGAATTGTTCAGCGACAATAACCATATTCAACCTCAGACTTTTATTTTGGACACGGTATTTGCAGAGGGATCATCACATACTGAGAGAGAACGAATCCATGTCGTGGCTTGCCCAGTTTGTGGCGGTTTGTCTAAATTGATTCGGGAATGGAACGATCTTTTTGAGACAACAAGCTGCTGCAGGTTGGCTGATCCCGAAACGAAGCTGCGTGTTCCTACCTTTACAGATGCGCCGACTGACCCAACAGACCGCTTGTATCCGCACCCTCTCAGCGACCTTGAATTATCCGGGATCAGGTTGAAGCTCTATAAAGAATTATTTCGCAGAAAATTAGCTCGCCCAAGCCGTCTCCGCTTGTGCGTGGACGGGGAAGAGTATTTGGAGTGGCAGCTAGACGCCTGGTCTGCTGGCCAGTCATGTACTATTCCCTCAACTGCTACTTATATCGAAATATTCGGGGATGATGCGCAGGGAGATGCCCTGCTGGCCGTATTTCCTTTATCGGGCTCAGATACAACAGAAGATGAAGCCTCCCATTGGTCTGTGACAACGGAGTGCGGGCTGAAGATTGAACTGATGATCTCGACAGTTGACGGCGGAAAGAGTGAACAAATTGAAGCATCAATTCAGGTGGGAATCGTTCGAGTTGCGCTCTCTCTTCCCGACGTGCTCGTCGATTTTCGGCTGATACAGCATCGCACTATCGACGATTTTAACGTCTACGAGAGAGGCTTCTACGAGCGGTTGCTGTATATGATGTTTTGTTGCACGGAGGTCCATGGATCAAAGGACGAAAGTGCGGAGCGCCATTTAATTGAACAATCGATTACTGATATTCAGATAGCTATACTTTCGTACATAGATGAGTTGATCGATGGTCTTACGGATTCCATTAACCAGGTCGACTCACCAGGCATAGAGGTTTTGACTTTTCCTGGGAGACCGCCGCCCAAGGTAGAAGGGCACTGGCCCCGCGTCACGATGGGCGCGGAGTTTGGTGAACGGGAGTGGTCGGTGCCCGATCTTGTTCTCCCAGGTGAGGGTGCAGGTGACAACAATCCCGCTGGAGCGCCATCGGCTTAGCAGGATTTCCTCAGCCAAGGGTATTGAGCGGTAGAGAGATCATCTCTCTACCGCTTGTTTGGAGTTACTGTAGCTCAAGAGTCTCGTCATTCATTCCCGGCACGAGAAGCGCCGATCTTTGGCCCCAAACTTTGTCTCATCGTTTTTTGACGCTATTATAGATAGTGACACAGCTGTCTAGGCTAGATAACTTTACTCTATCAAGTACTTTGTGTGGGTCTGATAATAGGCCTTATGTAACCATTGTATTATAATTAGATAGTTACAAGAGTATTGGATTGCCTTTGACGGACGCTGCTTGAGCATCATCAGCGGTATATAGGAGATGGAGGCGGGTTTGTTCAAGGGGCTCTTTAATGGCCTCTTTCTAGCCCTCTTCTACACGATTCTTGCCAATATCTTTTGCTTTTCGCGCTGCCCCATCAGCAATTGTGTTCAAATCGCGCGATCGAGGGTTCGGTGGCGAGGTGGTTACTCCGATACTCGCCGTGACTTTTGGAAGCAACTGACCATTGTATTCAATCGAAATCGACCTGACCCGCTCACACATATCCTCGGCAATCTCACGTGCCCTCAGTTGTCCCTGCCCAACAATTATTGACACGGTTTCATCTCCGCGTCCCCTATAGGCACTGCCCAACATTTCCAATGCGTCGCGGGCGGCGACCAAATAGGCTCTCATAACCTCATCTCCAGCATCATGCCCAAAATCCTCGTTGATCTTCTTGAAGTCATCCATCTCTCCACCGGTCAAGGACCATTCCTCGCACGCTTCGACTTGCCATGCAAATCGCAAGAGAGCGTCCCGTATAAGAGCCAAATTGGAGCAAATCCTTAGGGGGAACTTGGATAAGGAGCAGACTCATCAATAAGATTTGATGGGCGCGCTGAAAATGTTGCCTGAAAAGGATCGTGAGTTCATGGCTAATTATGTGGCCAACCAGGAGATGCGCGTGAGTATGGCAAATCGTAAGAGAGCGTCCCCGTATAAGAGCTAAATTACAGACAATTCTTTCTGAGATGGAATCAGCTTCGGGAACACAGTGATCTTTGTTTTGCCCCACGATCTCCTTAGATCGCATCATAGTGCCATCAAGTAAGCCAGCGTCACAAAAGCAGGATTGGTAGTCAGAACTAGATGACAGGTGTCGAACTTTGATGGCACTCTTCTCTATTTAGCGCCCATACTGAACCCTCATAAATTTATTAGCTACAACGATCTTGGATGTGGAATGAATGTTGCACTACCAATTGCGGCTGGTAGAAATCTTCAGTTTACATGAAGCCGCAGGTTTGGACGGGTAATTTGTTTAGCTTAGCCATTCATCAGTCGTCCAATGATTCACGGATCATCATGGTGCTTCGGCGTCAACTCAGCCGGATCGTGCCCATGCAAAGAAAACCTCGTGGAACAGTACAGCATTTCAGACAAATCGCTGCGTGCCCGGCTTCTCCAGTAAAGCGGGGACCGTAATGCCTTTGAGTAGGTGAGCGGCGATGACTGCTCCCGTGAAGCACGGAGGCGGTCGCTTCCGAAGTGTTCTTGAAGTGTAAAAGCCGAGTGGCAAGCGTAACGATCGTCGCACTTGGGAGGAGTTATATGCGCAATTAATTGGTGAGAGCAAAAATGGAACAGGCAAACCACCTGTGCAGAAGAGACATTCTTCGCAGAGTCGAACGTCTCGGCTGGTATTTCTCCAATGGTCCGGAATAAAAGACCAGTGGAATCGTTTTCTGAATTTGAAAGGAGCAAACAGGTATGAAAAATTTCGCTAATCGATCTCAATTATGTAGGAGAACTCTCAGGAAGGGAATCGGGATTATGTTCTTCCTAATGGCAGTTGCGTTGGTTCCAACCAGCGCGGCTTACGCTCAGTGTTCGATAACATTCGGTCGCGGCGGCGCATCGACAACCTTTACCGGGAGCACTACGAACGCAGGAGGCCCCTGGGACTTCATCCGATCAACGAGTGGGATGTGTACGTTCGAGGTATTTAACCAGACAAACTTTCAAGGTCAGTGGAGGCTTTACGGTACGGGAATAAATGAACGTATTCGAATAGGTGCGGACGGCGCACAGGATAGTAACGGCTGGCGCGCGCGATCAGTACGCATCACCCAAAGGAATGAGTCGTCCTGCCAAATCGCTCTTGGCGACGCCGGCATTACCCAGACCTTTTTCGGACCAGTAGATCTATCCGGCATCTCCGGTTGGGCATTTATCCGATCAACAAACGGCCGCTGCGTCTTTCAGGTCTATAACGGGAATAATCTCTCAGAGCCCAGTGTTACTTATGGAAGTAATATTAACGCGAGGATTCGGGCCGGGGCCACAGGCGGGCAGGACAACGGTGGCTGGCGCATTCGATCATTAAGCATTCGAAATGCTAGTGCAGGTACATGCTCCATCACTCTCGGTGATAATGACAAATCACAGACCTTCTTTGGCCCTGACCGTGTCTCCAACATATCGGATTGGAGCTTTATTCGGGCATCTACCGGAGGATGCCGCGTCATAGTCTTTGACGGGAAAAACTTCGATGGCAGGCAAGCTCCATACGAGCAGGCGATAGGCCCTCAGATTCGAGTGGGATTCAGGATAGGCTCTCTCATTATCCAACCCACACGTATCCAACCACCTCTTAACTGATGACTATAAACTAGGGTTAACAATTATATAACAATATAGGTCGCCCCTCTGATGTGGAACATTGAGATTTTAAATCCAATCCTTTCCAATTGGAGAAGGCGACCTCGCGATGCCGAGCGCAGTTAACATATCTACTGATCGCAGGCGAGGATCAGGAAGCGGATGCGTCTTACTTCACAGGCCGGATCCCTGCATTTATTCGCACGAGTATCTGAAAGGCTAGGTCTCGCTGTGATCTGGGGCAATCCCGACATCGTACATCACACTTGAAAAACTTCGAAAGCCCCTCATTGATATAGTCCGACCTCTTTCCACATCGTTTTCAATCTGCGCATCCCAAGGGGGCATCCTTTCCGAGTATATGTATGTGTATGGGTGAGATATATGACTTTAATATATCTAGAGCGTCTAATAATGTATCTTATGTAACTGGTGTATTGAACTTAGATAGTCTCTATGCCTACGAATCATTGCTACAGCCGAGAGATCAGGGATACTCTGAGCGGCATGGGCAGAAGGAGAGGGTAATATGGCCGCAAGACCACGAGACACTCCCTCACCCAAACAAATTAAAGACGCGATGAGACAGGTATCAGATGACGACCTACTCTATGAAGCTATCTCGTCTGACCATTACCATGCCGGCGTCCGATGTGGCTTGTCTCCACCGACTCTACGCCGATTTCCTGCGAGGCACAGAGCAATGATCCAACTTGTTCCGCAATTGCGGATTATGCTGGCCTGCCAGCCGATCGATTTCCGCAAGGGTATCGACGGTCTGGCGCTCTTTGCAAAAGGGAGTTACAAGAAGACCCTTTCTCCGGCACTCTCTTCGTCTTTCGCAATCGACGCGGCACCGCGCTCAAGCTGCTTGTCTATGACGGCCTAGGCTTCTGGCTCGTTACGCGTAGATTTTCAGAGGGACGCATTCGCTGGTGGCCGAAAACTCAAGACGCCACACTACATCCCATCAGGCGCAGCAACTTTCCGTTCTTCTTTATAACGGCCTACCAGAGCAAGCTAGGTTTGCTCCTGCCTGGCGCAAACTTCCTTCGTCTCTTCAAGCCGCTTCCGCTTCATTTTCCTTGTAGTTCCAGGGCAGATACAGGTGCGGGTTGCGTCGCGCATCTGATTTATTGCGAATGATACTCACTAGGTAGTCCCAGGCATTGACTCCATTCAAGCGGCAGGTCTGGATCAAGGCATTGGATTGTGAAGATTCTTTCCGTTGCTACGCGCTTTTTTCTTAAATATGATGTTGCTTTCCCGAAAAGGACACAGCGATTCAATGACAGCAGCGATATGAGAGGACGGCGCCTCACCGAGTCGCCGCTCGCCCACGTGAAAGAGCGGTCAGAGGACGCGACTGCTTACAAAATAAACCTTAGCCATAGAAAGGAGCCAGGTATGGGTTGGAGATTTCGACAGAGCTTTAAAGTATTTCCGGGTGTCAGGCTTAATCTGTCAGGCCGCGGCCTCAGCGCGACCATCGGAAACGGCTCAGCGAGCGTCAACATCAGTTCGCGCGGCGCAGACGCCAAACTGAATATTCCAGGGACCGGCCTATCCTACCGCCAGAAAATTTCAGGAGGCGCAGGCAGCGCTTCTCAGTCACTCGAATGCTATCAATTCTCGCCGACCGTTCCGGGAGAAGACAGCGCTAAAGAAGAGATCAAGAGCGCCAGTACTCACGAATTGACCAGCGAAGGACTTCAAGGACTTCGTCAGTTGCTCAACGATGTGGATCGGGAGCAACAGCGCCTGGACGCCGAACTCTTCACTGCAAGGCAAGATTGGGAAAAGAAATCTCGCGCCTATGAGCGATGGAAAAAGGGGGTTCTGTTTAAACACATCTGGAAGGACCGTTTTATCACGAGGGAGCAAGAGTCGCAGGAGGCGCACGCCAGGCTCGACGAACTGGGAGAGCAGAGACGGCTAACCTTCGTGGCCACCAATATTGAAATAAGCGATGATGTAAGGCCTGCCTTTGGGCGACTACACGACGCATTCTCCAGGTTGGCCGAATCACAAGCCATCTGGGACACCCTAACGACACAGCGAGTTGATAGAATCCGCGAGCGTACAGAAGCCAGCAACAGCATAGAGAGAACCCTGGTGAGATTTAGTCTAGGCCAGAGCGGTCTTGTTCAATGCGAGTGGAAGGTGCCCTGCTTCGGCAATGCAAACGGCGGCGATATGTATCTCTATCCGGGCTTTATTCTCTACAGAGCATCGCGCAAAGCCTTCGCGGTGATTGAATGCCGCGAGACCGAAATTGCCTTCGAGCCTGTCAACTTCATTGAGGAGAGTCAGGTTCCACCCGATGCTCGGATTATTGGACAGACTTGGAAATACTCGAACAAGAACGGCGGCCCCGACCGGAGATTTAATAATAACTATCAAATTCCGATCGCGCTTTATGGGCAGATAACGCTGAAAAGCCCCACTGGACTAAACGAACAATACTTAATTAGTGACTGCCGCGCGGCGGAAGAGTTTGTTAGGGCCTGGCAGGGATTCCGAACCGCGATTTCAACCGCAAACACTAAACCGATATGAACCATGAATCGGCATCGCTCGACGAGGCTTTCCAATGAAGTGGGGGAAAAAAACGTTTTTATCAGCTTTACCTATGAAAATAATCGGTTCGTATTCCTTCGGTTGGCCGCTTTACCGAAAGGACACTGAACTTGAAAGTGCTAATTGCCCCCTAAAGGTATAGCTCTCTCCGGAGCTATAGAGACGCGACCTGCCACGGATGCGTAGGCATTATATGTCGCTGTCTCATTGCGTAGGTTAGGTCTTCTGCATATGGCCGAGTTGCTTGACCAATATACCCTCCTCCTGCGCCAGCAAGAGCATCAATACATATGCTGGATATGCTAAGTGCTTTCGTTTGGTCGTTTTTTTCGGCTGCTATGGCGCTGTGGAAGTTAGGCGGTGGCGATAAAACCTTTTATCCATTCGCGGATTTCATCCCGCACGCGGCGAAAGATTGAGAGGGTCTCTTCAGCGCTCTTTGCGCTGGGCGCGGCGGGTCTTCAAAACCTTGGTGGATGCGACGGGCCTTGCCGGGAAACACCGGACAAGCCTCTTTCGCGTTGTCGCAGACGGTAATGATGTAATCGAAGTCCTGGCCCAAAAACTCATCCACCGACTTCGACCGATGACCGGAGATGTCAATGCCGATCTCCAGCATCGCCCGGATAGCTTCCGACCGTACGGCGCCGGGGTTGACGCCAGCGCTCTCCGCTTCGAAGGCTCCTTTGCCGTCGTGCCGGAGAATTCCCTCGGCCATCTGACTCCGGGCTGAGTTGCCGGTGCTTCTTACTTATGTTGACGCGCATGCTGTTCCTCCTTGCGCCCCCGTCCCTCATCGTGCGAGACGACGAGAGTCGGTTCGTCCTTGGAGATTGACGGGGCAAGCCACCGAAAGAGCGCCGTGGCCGCTACGGCGCCGACAACTTGGGCGGCGATAAAGCCAGTCGCATCTGAGGGGCGAATGCCCGCGAAAGTATCGCTCGCGGCCCTGGCCAGCGTCACGGCCGGGTTCGCAAATGATGTTGAGGACGTGAACCAATAGGCGGCGGTGATGTATGCGCCGACCGCAAATGGCGTGGCATGCGGGCGCCATCGTGAACAGCCCCGGATGACGGCCAGCAGGCCGAACGTGGCGATGAACTCGCTGAAGATCTGCGCGCCGCCGCCGCGCACGCGCCTCGACGCGGAGAAGAGCGGTTCACTAAACATCAGGTGAGCCGCCGCCACTCCGGCAAAGGCACCTATGACTTGAGCCACGACGTAGGGTGGCGCTTCACGCCACCGGAGTCCACCCTGCGAGGCATCGGCCAAAGTCACGGCGGGGTTAAAGTGGGCTCCAGACATCGGACCGAAAGTGAGGATCAGGGCCACAAGCCCCGCACCCGTCGCAAGCGTATTGGCCAGAAGGGCGACGGCGCCATTACCGCCTGCGAGCCGCTCGCCCATAATGCCCGAGCCCACGACGGTGGCGAGGAGTAAGGCCGTCCCGATCGCCTCTGCTGTGACGCGCCGCGCGAGATTCATTCTTCCGCCGTCGAAATTCACCTTGTTTTCACGGCGAAGACTTTAACGCTCGCCGCGTATTCGTTGACGTCATAGCGGGCGAGTAAGTCTGTCAAACCGCCATGTATATCTCCATCCACGCCGCCGCCGCAACAGGGACTCGCGTTCACCACGGGAGATTTTGAGCGCCTGGTTTTGAGGTTTCACTCATTGCCGGGGAGCAGCAGCTGGATTGATTCTCGACTTTCGCGTAAGTGTTGAGATCGGCGCCCGAGTCAACGATCATCACATCACTGAAACCAGCCTCGACTAATCCCTGACGATACTCCTCCCCGGCGATGCAGCCGACATAGGCAAACACATCGCCAAGGACCTCCGGAGGGAGTGGGCGATTGAGCGCGATGTCGCTAACCGCCAGCCGCCCGCCCGGCTTGAGCACGCGGGCGATCTCACGAAAGACCGCTTTCTTGTCCGGGGCGAGGTTGATCACGCAGTTGCTGATTACACAGTCCACGGCCCCGTCTCCGAACGGCAGATCGTCTATAGTCGCCAGGTGAAACTCGACGTTCTTCCCCCCGCCTTCAAGTTTCGCGGCGTTACGCCGCGCAAGCTCGATCATCTTCGGCGTCATATCGATACCGATCGCCCGGCCTGACGGACCGACTTTGGCCGCTGCGAGAAAGACATCCAGGCCGCCGCCGGAGCCGAGGTCAACCACCGTCTCACCTTCACGGAGGCGCGCCATGGCGGTGGGGTTTGCCGCAGGAAAGCCCCATGTTCGGCCTCCGCCGGGATCGAAGCCAGCTCTTCAGGCGTGTAACCGAACGCTTCGGCCACAGCCCGCACGCCATCGTGTCCACTCGACAATCCGCTCACTGCGATCGCGTCGTATCTCGACCGCACCTCGTTAATGATCATTTCAGACATAGAACCCTTCTTCCGGCTACGCATGGCTTAGCGCGATAACGATTATGAATACATTCACTGACGCGAATATATGGAGTGTATATCCGAGCTAACATATATGTCAAAACACATATGTGCTGATATGTTTTTAAAATCATTTTCTATGAGTAAGCCGCCAAAATTCGACATGGAGGAGATGCGGGGCGATCGGGCGAATGCTTGTTAAATTCTGCTGCACGCCTTCCGCCCTTGTCCAACTACATGAGGCGCCAGCGCGTTGACACGAGGCGATTCTGGACTTACAAAAGGCGGGCAGTTTACAATCACTCGTGATGCGCTTTGACCGGCAGGTTACAAAAAAGATGGTTCGACTTCATTTCTCCATCTTCATCTTACTGTGGTGGGGCGGGCTGAATTGTCTATCCGGTTGCCTGGTTCCGTCGGCTGGCGCTAACGGCGAAAGCCATTGTTCGATGAGTAGTGAGGGCGGCGACTGTTGCCAGACTCAGGCGGGTGGCAAAAAATCGCTCTTACCGAAGTCAATTGGAGCGCATCCCGCTTCTATACAATCTCTTTCGTGCTGTTCTCTCCTATCGCTTTCGGGGGATGTAAGTCGTGACGTGCGAGCCGCAGACGGCGCTGCCAGTTCGGCGATATTGAGTCGACTAGGATTCACTCCTGAAAGCGAGGCTAAAGTCCAACTTCCTGACCGTTGGGCGCGCCTCCCTGACCGCGGAGGAACTCACCTTCTTCACTGTGTCTTCCTGATTTAGAAAAAAGCTTGCACTACGAGTTCTTGTCAGCGCCAGTGCTTATCACTGGTCTATGGGTAAACTTTATCTTGAATAGGAGATACAACAATGAAATCCGTTAAAACATTCGTCATCGCTGTAGCGCTTGGGTTAGCCGGCGTCGTTTACGTTGCTGGTGGTTCACAGGCTTCAACGCAGTCTTACGGTCTAAAAGCGGACTGCTGTGTCGCCGGCGCGAATTGCTGCACAGGCGAAGCGTGCTGCGTGACTCACGAATCAAAGTGAGCCAACTACTGTTCGAGAGGGCGGAGGCGGCTTCGTTCGCGGCGCCCGCCCTCTCCGCGTTCAACGACATCACAACCCAAGGAGAATTCGCGATGAAACAACTCGCCACTGCGGCGCTTTGCGCCGTCCTCTTGTCGCTCGTAAGCGCGGGCATCGGTCTTGCTCAGGTACAACGTGTGGAGATGAAAATTGACGGTTACCTTTGTGGCAACTAAGTGTTCAACATTCAGAAGGCCGTGAGCCGTCTAAACTTCGCACCTAAACTCAACGAGATAGAAATCACAGACATCAAAAACGGCATTGGCGTGTTCACGCCGAAGGCCGAGAAACCCGTCTCCTTTGCGGCGCTCAAGGAGACGCTGAAAAAGGCCGGTTATACGCTCGCTTCCGCGAAAATTACGGTCAACGGAAAACTCGCGCGTGACGCCTCAGGATGGGCGCTATTGTCTGACACATCTGGTCAGCGCTTTGCTTTGGAGAGAGAGGGCGTTGAACTAGCCCTACCGGACGCCGCCCCGAACGCGCAAGTAGAAGTCACTGGGGATTGGAAGACGGCAGGCGAAGGGAAGGAAGTCATCTCTCCTTTGCCCGCAAAGAAGGCCGGGCGATCTCGCAATGAAAATGGAGATAACCCTGCCCAAACAGAATACGTCGATGTAACCTGCGGCGGTCCCATAGTGGCGGGACCGTTGCCGGTTGCTCCCATAAGGACGACGAGTCCAGGGCTGACGGTTTATCGCGGCGGCGCATTCACGCCTCGTTACATTTATGTGCGGCAACAATTCGGAGGGCTGAAAGTTGATCGTAATATTATGTTCTTGGACTTCTCCTACACTCCGAAGCCGAAGCTTCTGGTAGAGGCTGAAATCCCGTTCACGTGGATTTCATTCAAAGAAGGGGCGACATCCGGTCGCGACGAGGGTATAGGTAATATTATCATCTCGGGCAAGTATCGCTTCTTTCGGCAGGTCGAGGCGTGGGGGGACCGCCAGGTAGCGCTGACGATCGGATCGGCGCAAAACGAGCGGCGTTGCGCAAATTCTTAGGGAGTGCGCGTTCCTGGATTGGTTACGCCGATGCTCTGCCGAGCGATGCGCAAAGGGGTATCAAGAGGAAGCGAGGAGAGGGTGATCACGCTCCTTATGACTTCCGAATGTTCTTCAAAAGAAGCCGTCATAATTGACTCGCGAACACAAAACGAGGGTTTCAGAAAAAGCGTGTAAATGGCCATAATGCCTGGAATAATTTCCGGGAAAAGGATCGATTATGGCTATCAGGAAAGAAATCCTCGATGAACTTTTGAAAGACTACCAAAAACCGGAAGACCTACTCGGACAAAGCGGTCTCCTCCAGCAGCTCTCCAAGGCCCTGATTGAACGGGTCCTGGACGGAGAGATGACTCATCATCTCGGTTACGAGAAGCACTCTCCGGAAGGAAGAAACTCCGGCAACTCCCGCAACGGCAAATCGCAAGACGCTCAAAGGCAAACAAGGAGAGATTCCGATTGAGGTCCCGCGCGACCGCAACGGCGAGTTCGATCCGCAGTTCGTCAAGAAGCGACAGACTCGGTTCGATGGCTTCGACGACAAGATCATCTCGCTCTATGCGCGTGGAATGACCAGCAGCGAGATACAAGGGCATCTGGAGGAGATCTACGGTGTGGAGGTTTCGCCGGAATTGATCTCGAGTGTCACCGACGGCGTGATCGAGGAAGTGCGAGCCTGGCAGGGACGGCCGCTGGATAAGACCTACGTCATCCTCTACCTGGACGCGCTGGTGGTGAAGGTCAAGCAGGACGGGCGAATCTCAAATCGCTCAATCTATCTGGCGATCGGGGTCAATCAGCAAGGGCGTAAGGAGGTCCTGGGCTTTTGGGCGGCGGAGAACGAAGGCGCGAAGTTCTGGCTGAGCGTCGTGACCGAACTCAAAAATCGTGGAGTCCAGGACGTGTTGATCGCCTGCGTGGACGGACTGAAGGGCTTTCCCGAAGCGATCGAATCAGTCTTTCCGCAAGCGCAAGTGCAGCTGTGCATCGTTCATCTGCTGCGCAACTCTCTCGGATACGTCTCGTGGAAAGAGCGTAAGGCGGTGGCTGCGGCGCTAAAACCTGTGTACACGGCCGCTACGGCCGAGCAAGCTGAACAACAATTGACAGAATTCGAGGCGAAGTGGGGCGCCCGCTATCCGATGATCGGGCGGAGTTGGCGCGGGAATTGGACGCGGGTGATCCCCTTCTTCCAATTCCCGGAAGAGATTCGGCGGGTAATTTACACGACCAACGTCGTGGAGTCGCTCAATTACAGCCTGCGGAAAATAATTAAAAACCGGAGTCTGTTCCCGAACGACGAGGCAGTCTTCAAGCTACTCTATCTGGCCTTGAAAAACATCGAGAAAAAATGGACGATGCCCATCAAGGATTGGAAGCGAGCGCTGCAACAATTCGCGATCATGTTCGAAGGTAGAATGCCGTTACCTTAAATTATCAACTGGGCCATTTACACAGAAAATCTGATACGCCCGTCGTTTTGGGTGCGACAGTCTTCGGATTCTTTCGCATCTTTATATTTCGACATCTCATCACACCAGTAGTACCAGCCTCGTTTGAAACAGTTTACCCCGTTCTTTTGCAACACACGGCTGTCCGTCTTCATCAGCAACAAGGAGACCGTTTCTGGAGCAATATCGTAGCGCGTTCGATAAAGCCTGAAGTATTCCGCCTGCGGGACTATAGTCGCACCGCCCTCGAGACTTGTTCTCTCATGCGGAGTCTGATTAAAGTGGGCAATAAATTGCGCGAGCTGTGCCTGATACTCTTCCCAACTGATCAATGGTGAGCCCGCACGGCGGCCTCGTTCATAAGCTTGCTGCTTCGAAAACATCTGCTTCAACCGCTCCGGTCTTCCGGAATGCCGACTTGTCTTTGCATCAGTATCAACTCCAGACTGCCGGACGGCGTCATTGCCTGCTGATGTAGGGCGATGACCTGCACATTCCAATTGTGCGAGCGGTAATCCTTGCCCTGATCGGTATAGATATAAGAGTGAAAATTCTCTTCCGGCCGCGGCGGCTGCTGCGCCCCGAAATTCAATATGCCATCCGCATATGCTAGGCTGGCGGTCTCAGACGACGGTTTGCGGTCCAGATACCACCCCCATATGATGCTGGTTCGCAGGTCCTGCCAGACTGTCATCCACGGTCGCCTGGCGCGGCCGAGACGGAACGCGCATAGTTCTTCCATTTTTTCTCGAAGACGGGAACGAAGCGTTGGACCCATCGCAAAACGGTGGTATGCACGACCGTGACGCCGCGCTCCGCCATCAGATCGCACACGTCGTGATAACTCAGTTTGTAAGAGACATACCATCGCACGGCTTGAATGATCAGAAGATGATTGAAATGGCGGCCTTTGAAGAGGGCGAGTCTCAGAAGGGAGTTGGGTCATGCTGACGATTATCCATAATTATCGGGTTTGCACCAGAACCTGTTAATTTGCCCGTCTGTCAATCTTGGACGGAGTATTTGATATGGACAGGTCATTGAATCAGATAATGGAGTTGGAGAGATTATCCATGAGATTGCGCAAATTAAACGTGGAGATCTCCGACCGGAAGAACTCGGTCTTCACGCGGCCATCTCGCCGACGCCCGAAAAAAAGCGCGAGTCGGAAGAGTCGCCTCAGATGAACTGGGTTTTTCGTCAAAACGAAAGGCTCTTCCGGCCCGCTCTGTTTAGCGATTCAGATGACTAGATCTTAGTAGCGGCGGCTACTGCCACCATTAAAACCACCGCCTCCTCCTCCGCCAAAGCCGCCACGGCCGCCACGGTCTTCCCTCGGCTTGGCTTCGTTAACGGTGAGTGCGCGGCCATCCATATCTCTACCATTCAGAGCCTGAATCGCGGCCTGAGCCGATTCTTTGGAGTCCAGTTCGATAAACGCGAATCCGCGCGAGCGGCCTGTGTCTCGGTCGGTAATGATGCTCGTAGAGCAGATCTGACCGTACTGGCTGAATTGTTCTTGTAGATCCTGCTCCGTCGTAGTGAAGGCCAGGTTCCCGACATATAATTTAACTGACATTGATTTCCTCTCAATGTAATCGAAGCAACCGAATGAGCTTCGGGAACGGTTCCCACTTAACACAATCGACACTCAAATCAACGAGCGGCTTCTTAACGTTACTAATTACCTGCTCCCTAAGCCTGAGTGCGCAATTCACGATTGACAACGCATCACCGTTGGCGCCAAGAGAGAAAGCTCAAGTTGAAGATTTGACCAGACTTTGAGATCGAAGGAAAAGCTCGTTGCAATCGGTAAAGAAGGCAAGTAACTGATTCATTAAACAAAGAGGCTTTATTTCAACTGGCAAAAGTATAGCACAAAAAACGTCTGCGTGTTGAATTATCTGTGCCCCCGCTCCCGATCAATACTCGCAGTTCGGAACAAAAGTGATTCCGGCGATGCACGCACGCGACAGTAGTGTTGGACGAAATCCTCGACAACGAGACCGAGTTGCCGCTCTTCACACACTCGACGGATACGGCCGGCTCCATAATTATGTGGACAAATCGAGTTTTCACTGCTTTTTTCACCCAACAATCGATGAGTATGGGGGAGCAACCTTACCCGATTACAGTCCTCATAGATTAGTGTTCAATGACGCTCCTCATGATGCCTCTAATAGATTGACCTTAATTTCCTCATCCTCAAGCACAAATTCATAGAGTGTTTTGTGGGTGGGCTCAATGGAACGGTCTGGATGGTAGATCAAACCGCCTCCCGAAGGAATGCCGATTGCCGGGAAGCCGGACTTGGTTATTTTGAGAACCCAACGAATATCATGCCATTCATTTTTTTCAGTCATGAACACCGACGATGAATGGGACCAACCCGAATGTCCTTATCAGTAGATCCTCAGACTGTGCGCCTTCAGGCCAGGCATACAAACCGATTTGCATCGCTCCCGCTGAAACTCCAATCAGAACAGTTCCGTCCCAATATCTATCTCCGATGAGTTCTCGCAATCCATTTTCTTCAAATACTCGCCACCCTCTCACTGCATCACCTCCGGCAAGCAAGATGATGTCCGCATCACTGAGGAAAGAAAAATCCTCATCGGTTGGAGAGAAAGGCACCATGCGACATTGATGGATTCCGATCATCTCCATCGCGGCTTCGAAGATGCTGTAATACTCAGGATCGTCTGCATTCGATGCTCCGATGTATGCCGCTTTCGGTGAAGAGACATCTATCACATCTCTCACAGAGTTGAGAAACGGGGTGTCGCCTCTATGCCAAAATAAGAGTTGGCTGTCGGCCAGGAGGAACAAAGGTTTGACTATAGAATCCACAATCTTCCCCTTATACTTCATAGACTTCTTTTTACAGTACTCTATAAATTTCGTTCGGTAAAATCCCGACCTGACATCCGGGATCGTCATTAACCGTCTCCTTCCGCTGAAAAAGGCAACATCTGCACGATAAAGATTTGTCGGTCTGAAGAGGTTAAACATGAAACTCTCCGAGTTCTTTCAACAGTTGTTCAATCCGATTCACCGTGCAACGATAACGTTCAACTTCCTTGTCCCAACCTCTCTGTTGCGCATCTTCGATCAGAGCAAGTTCCTGTTTGCGTCGCCGCCGTAAACGTGGCGCATATTCGGGAGTGGTCACGAACTTCGCGCAGCTCAGACTATGCTACTGCGCTAGTTCAACCAGTAGCTGGGTTGATTAAAATACTGATCAAGCAACATCTCGTATTCGTGCGAAATCAGCTTGCAGCGGTCGTATTCGGGGCTTCGTTTCACTCTCTTACGCGAGAGATTGACATACACTTTGCCTTGCGCCCAATACATCGCGGTGAGACGAGCACTTTCTTGCCGGGCAACCATTTGCGCGTGTCAATCACCAGGTAGCGAATCACCCAACTGTCATCATCCAGGATGAAGTCTTCGACGTGGCTGATCTCGCCGTCCGTCGCGAGGATGTCAAAGCCTTTCAGGTCATTCATACTGCGTAACATTATTGTTTCCCCTTCTGATTGAGACTTGTACGATAGTTGTTGCCATCGAAACTGGGAAGGCTGGGGTGGCATCATAAACCCGACTCCGGCTTATATTTTGATATTTGAATGATAGGCTGATTCGGGAGGTGTGGCTGTCCAGTATTGGACAAGGTTGGAAAGCAGGATGGTGGGATTAGCAGGAATGTTTGGGGTTGGACAATTTTGAGTATCTGTACGCGCGCCAGGCGACCGGTCGCTCGATTCAGTTGCCGAGCCCGAGCTATCGATTGAGCCTCTACTGCAGAACGCAGCCGCGCGAGGGGATCTGAGCAAGGTAATCAGCGAGCTTCCGTAATCTGATCATCGCGGAACTCAATCAGGCGCTTCATTCAGCGACAACCAAACCCTTCGCCCAGGATAGCAATGCCTGTGCAAGCACAAGAAAGCCTAGAAATCAGCATGGCGGCAACACTCAGCGCGCATTAGGATGCGATGCCCTGCCCGGGGTTTTAATGCCTCGGACAGAGCATGATACGCATTGAGTCCAGTGATAGGAATGACGGTCCTGGAGCCGCACTAGGTTGCTCCTCCATATGCTTTGCAATAGTGGCGCCCCGCCCCGCTCGGTTACACAATAAACCGCGCTAATCAATAAGAAGTCTAACGAAACAGCTCGCGTGCGAGAGTTGACACTGCCCTCATAACTGGCTCCACCATGGGGCTGCGGCGGCTGCGGCGGCTGCGCGACTCGCTGAAATTGCTTACCAGCAGCACGCCAACACCAATGCCGACGCCGAAAGCGATCAATGACGTTTTGCCGGGGTTCTCGCGACCATAATTAATCGTCTTCTCGTATTGTTCGCTCAGACTCTTGTTTGCTTGATCGTAAACTTCACCGGCCTTCTGCTTCATCTGATCTATCATCTCTGCGCCGCGACCCTCAACCTGGTCACGCACGGCTGTATAGGCATTGCTCACTTTGTCAGTTACTGTTTGACTGCCATCGGAAGTGGCGGGAGCCGTCGATGTCGCTTCCCCGTTCAGTTTTACTGGTTGCCGTTGGTCCTGAATATTTGGTTTCATATTGCGCTCCTTTTATTTGATAGTTTATTGCCTTAAAAGATAAGTTAAGCATTGCGTCGGCCATCTGATGTACCGCTTTTCTCTGTGCGTTCATTCTCATTCTCTCCATCGCGCCTCTCCATTCTTGCCGGCTTATTTGCGGCGAAAAATCGCGCCGAGAATCAGCCCGATAGCGCTAGCCATAAGCAGGCTCTTGCCCAGATTGCGCCGCACTTGTTCGGCAGTGCCATCACTACTGTGCTTGTGGTAACCGTCTCTCCCCCAGACCAGTCACCCATTTGTAGCATGACCGGCAGTTCATAGCGCGCGGAGGCTCGCTCCTTGCGCCGGTAAATAGCATAGCCATGAACATTTTAATCCTACCTTTCCAATAAGAAGCAGGAGTGAGCAGGCGCTACCTGGCTATCGTCTGAGCCTCCACTGCTGGTTAGTCTGGCTGACATAATCCCACAGCTGGATATTCGCCCCGTTCTGGTTGCCCTGCCCGGCCACGTCGAGACACTTGCCGTTGTTCACGCTCACGATCCGGTAGTAATTGTCGCCAACCTGTTCCAATCGCCAGCGCTGTTGCGCGTTATCATTCCAGCTCCGCTGGATGATATTCGCCCCGTTATTATCACGGCCGCCCTCCACGGTGAGCGCCTTGCCGCTGTGCCGGCCGATGATGGCAACCTCACCGTTGCTGAGATCTATCACGTCCCAGTTTTGATTGGGCTGATTGCCATACTCCCACTGTTGAATGTTGGCCCCCTCTTGCGTACTTCCGCCGGCTACGTCCAGTCCCTTATTACTGCCCCGGTTCATGATCGAGCCAGAGTAGCTTACGCGCCCGCTCGGCCGGCCGCCGTAGCCATCACCGCCATCACGACCATTGCCGCGATCATTGCCACCTTCGGACCAACCGCCTCTCCAAATCGTAGTTGATGCCAAACACATTGCGGTTGTTGGTTACTGCTTCGTAGGAGAAGTTCCTCGACCGCCTGTCGCGGTTGCGTGAATTGTCGTTCCGCGGGTTGTTGCGCCAATCGTTGTTCCGCGAGAAAGTGCCCGTGCCACGAACACGAACCTCCCGATTCGATTTGAATTCGGTTTTGGTATCGCTGTTAAAAAGCACAGTCGGATCGCGCCCGCCCTCTCGACTAGTGATCCGTTCCCTGACAGCCTGCTGAGCCCGATCAATCGCCCACTCTCTCGAACCCGTACGATCCTTCGAGCCTTGTGCCAAGACCCCATCCAGGCTTTCTCTTGCCAGGATAACCACCAGCAAGGTGAAAGCCGAAAATAATGTCCTGCGGCTCACTAATGCACTAACTCTAATGTTTTTCATGATACTTTCCTCAGTAGCTTCAGTAGCTTCAGTAGCTTCAGTAGCTACAGATTAACTTCGAACCAAGCCGCAAAGACCCGGCTTAGCCACACAATTGCAAAAATAAAGCCCGATTAGTTGCTAAGGTAATGGGGGGAGAGGGGATCACTACGCTACTGACTCATTCCTGGGAAGGAGTGGGATACTATCTTTGGGAGATTGGATCCCACTCCTGTACGGAGTTGCACCGCTTCCTACATCAGCCTCTGGATATCTCCAGCATCCTATTCCTCCATACATATCCCTGCACTGCTTAATACCTTTGGTTAGCGCGTTCAAGAGCAGACACCTGACATGCCAATGGGGCGGTCGCGTGCTCGCCTAGATCGCCGCCCGACGCCTGCTGAACAAGTTGTAGATCAACACCATCGCCGCAATCACAAGCAGCGCGTGAATCAACGAACCGCCGACGCCGCCGACCACGCCCAACAACCACAGAACAAGAAAAACTACGAAGATTGTCCAAAGCATACTTCACCTCCAAATTCAGGCTCTCGCCCGCATCCTCCGGGTCAAGTGCGATAATCCTTTACCTTGACCCCGGATGATATTTGAATGATAGGCTGACTCGGGAGGGAGGTCCGTTCAATATTGGACCAGGTTGAAAAGAATTATTGCTAGGTCCACAGACAGGCGCAGCCCGCGCTAGGCAATCTGGGCCAGGTTGGCAGTAAGCTTCTTTTCTTTGATAATGAGAATGTGAAATCCTCAGTTCGTTGCGGATTCTCTGCGGTTCCTCCAGCCGAGTTTGCGGGCCAGTCGCAGCAGTGTCTTGCCCAGTCGTTGTTTGTTATCAACCATCACCAGATTGGCGATGACCTGCTGTTGGTCGGCAATCCGCACCGCCAGGTACTGCGCGAAGCCCTCAAACAGCGCGTCCTGGCTTAACCACGCAAAGAACTTGGAACAAGGTATCTGTTTTAAGACCGTTTCTTCCATGGCGGTCGCTGTTTCCAGACGTGAGCTTAACCCGGACAGGCACTGCTCGCCGAAAATATCTCCCGCCGTATGAATGGCCAGCAGGCACTCTCTGCCTTCAGGCGAGAGCATCAGCAGTTTGATCTGTCCACTTTCAATGAAGTAGACCATCTCGTCCTGGTCTCCACAAGTGTAGACGTGATCATGTTTCGCGATCGTAATGGCGCACGAATTGAGGTTCTCGTGCCGCAATGAATCGCGCAATTGTTGTTTGAACAGTTCAGCTTGAGGAATCTCTTGGATCATGATCGTGTCTCCGCGCTACTGCTCCTTACTTATCCGCTGTCAATTTAATACCTCCAACAAAACTCCGCAGCATTTCACTTCGAAGAGGTGGGAGAGCTTGATCGAACATCAGCGTTGGCGTGGCGCCCTCAATGACCTTGCCTCGCCTCGGTTGTGTCGGACTTTATACAACCCCTCCTGACTTCAAAATTAGCGGCGAACTGTCCCGCCCTCCGTTTTCCCGCTCGCGCAGCTCTTCCCTCAACGCTTTGGCTTTGCGCGCAAGCGCTTTAAGCCTCTCACGATCTATGCTTGTCATAGCTCCTCTCTGTTGTCCGTCAGGCGGCCCATTATGATTGGTTTTCGCGTTCGTCTCCTCTCCTTTAAGCAGTATTTCGGACTGATAGAGAGACTTTTCGCTTGCATCGGACTTACGCCTAGACATCAAGAAGCCGCCGCCTATACTTACTATCAGCACTAGTGCGATAGCCAGGAAAAACCACGCGCTGCCAGCCAGCATTGGAATGCTCAGGTCGTATCCGCCGATAATAAGCAACATGAGTGGCCCGACCACTATCAGGATGAACATAATGAGAAAGCGGGGAAATGACCCAACAGAAGTTACCCTGAGTCTTCGTATGCTATTTTGAATAGACATTGATTCCTCCTTATCAGGTGAGCTTTTTTCGGATTGTCAGAGTGATTCCAGAGGAGCTGACGAAGTTGAGGTCCTGCCTCTCTTGCTGCAACTTAGAAGGTACTTTTCTTTCAAATCACGGGGTGAAGCTGGAAACCGCCGCCGGCTCGGAGTCGAACGTCTCAAATATAGAGGTGAGCTTCGTAATGGCCAGCAGAGTTTGCAAACGATCACTCAGATGGAGCAGCTTCAGATTACCGCTCACGCCTTGCAAAGTCCTATAACAGGAGATGAGCTCACCCAGCCCACTGATGTCCATGTATGGAACTCTTGCAAAGTTGACGATCAGTTTACGGGTCCCGGCATCGATAGCGGCATTGACCTTTTTTCTGAACTGTACATTTCCTTCCAGAGCGAGGTTGCCATCGAGATCCAGAACTGTGATATCGTTTAGCGCGCGCTCGTTGATTTTCATCTCTATTCCTTAGTTTCACTCTACAGCTTTGCGCGAAGAGTAGTACCAAAGTGTAATCGGGAAAGCCCACACTGCAACGGGCGCAGTGACCTTATTCTTCGTCAACACATCTTTTGGCCGTCACGCCTTCGCCATACACGTCTCGCATATCATCTTTGTCCGGCTTAATAACCACGCCCTCGAGTTCAAGCCCAGCAAAAAGCCCTTTGCTGCGCGAGTAGGAGAGTATCTGCGCATTGAGCTTCAGGTCAGTCGCAGCCCCGGCCTGCCGACCGATCGGTCCGGCAGCCACTGAAATGTCTCTACCCATTGTGAACTGGTCTGACAGAAGACTGTTCAACCCATCCTTATTCATGAAGAGCATCACAAAATCCGTTGATTGGGCGCCAGCCTGAGGATCGAAGCCGCTGCCACCCAAATTGAAAAAGGCCGGGGCGCTCCAAGCCTTCGCCGTGCGGCAACTAACCACACCGCGACCTCCACGTCCGCCAAAAACACCCCCTGCATTGAAGAACGAAGGGAAGACCGCGACACACGCAGCGCCATCCAATAAATTTAGGGGAATCGATTTGTCTGCCATGTCCATAATCTCACGAAAGACGTGTGCCGCCTTTCCTGATTGCTTGGTCCCATCCTGGAGATTGTTCTCGACCTGCCCCCGCGCTACTGTGCTCACAGCCAGCGCCAAGCAAAATACTCCTACCATGTGCCTGATGCCAGCCGCTGACCAGCGATCAAAACCTGAGTTTTCGGAGAATCTCATCATTATTGCTTCTCTCCTCGTCTGTTGCCCGAAGCAGTTCCCGGTAAACCTGATTAGTTGTTGCCGCCTCTTGCTTGAGGTCTTCTAAATGACCTTGGAGCTGGTCGTCTAGAGGGCAGATGATTTGAATCTGGTTATCTTTCACAATTGGCGATTGTAATGAGTATGTCTGCTCGCCGTGTTTTTCCCACACTCGATTGAAGGTCTCGATCCAGAGTCCGCTGGGACTGCTTGAGAGACTAAACGCAATAATGAATTGGTCTTTACCTTCTTTGTTGTTGCCTTCTCTGCGCGGTAATCTGGATATGCTATTGCCAACGATGGTGACGTCAGTGAAATGGGTTTCGGCCATTTTTTTGCCTTTCAAGAGATTGCGGGTGGAGCTGTAGTTAGATGGGAGCTCAGATACTGTATAACATTGATTATCAGCTACTTTCAGCATCTCAGGCTGAGCCTCGAACCGATCCAATTCTTCTCGCTTGAAATTGAGCTTGAATCGAGCCCGCTCTAACTTCCCAGCAGCTCCAAAACCGAAATACTCACCTAGCTTCCGAATAAGAGCGGAAGAACGGAGATTCCTTTGCTCTAACTCGGCAAGTTGAGCTGCTAGAACTGCAACTTCCTCTTTTAGTTCTTCGCTCCTCCGGTGGAACCACGGAGGGTCTTGTTCAATCTTTGCGTTGGGCACGTATCACGCTCCTTTTAAATTCTTAAATTCCACACTGATGATCGGCCAGCCCGGAATAAATTGCTGTCCAATATTGGACGATCTAAAAGAAAGTCGGTACACCCGATGCCGGCTATTCGTGGGTTTGCGGCTATTTATGAACGACAGTGGCCAAGGTTCGTGCTGTGTGTTCGGTGATGCTCGGCTTCGCTTCAAGATGACTTGCGGATGCCAATCCAGCCGGCTCCGGTTGTGGCGGTATCGCCGGTTGGGAGAGAGAAGTGCGATGATATCTCTTTGCCTGCCACATAGGGGGAAGCACTCCATAAGCCGCTATCAGGGTTCCGGCCAGTGATAACAGAACACTGACCAGGACAATCCAATTATGATGGAAGAACATTCTATCCATGACCAGCAAGGCCATACCGATGATGAAGGAGACAATTCCTGAGAACAGCAGTGTAGGCATTCGGTGTAACTTACCTGCATCGCTCTCAACCGGCGGCAGAGTGGGATCAGTCGTGGAGAGATGTTTAGCAACCAGCTGAGAAATCACCTGCAACTCCATGCCACAAGATCGGCAGAAATTTTGCTTCGCTGAAGCCTTTGTTCCACAAGCAGGACAATGCATGATGATCTCCCAAACTCATTCACATAATAAGGAGCGCGAAAAGCGCGATGAGACCCGTAAAGATCAGGCTAAGCGGAAAAGCTCCGATGCGTGTTTTCATAAAAGAGCCCGCACTTTTTGAATATGCCGCGTGTGATAAGAATCGGCTGGCCCGAGATAAACTGTTGTTCAGTATTGGACAAGGTTGATAATAAATATTGTGAGGTCGACAGACAGGCACAGCACTAGGCGATCCGAGCCAGGTAAGCAGTGAGCTTCTTTTCCTTGATAATGAGAAAGTGCTCGGCGTTCGTCTCAATCAGTCCAAGGTTCCGAAATCGCTGCATAAACACGCTGACCCGCGGCCGCGTCGTGCCCACCATCTCCGACAGTTCTTCGTGCGAAATCTTCAGCTCGATGCGGATGCTCCGCGGGTCTTTCTTGCCGAGTTTGCGTGCCAGTTGCAGTAGCGTCTTGCCCAGTCGTTGTTCGCTATCAACCATCACCAGGTTGGCGATGACCTGCTGTTGGTCGGCAATCCGCACCGCCAGGTATTGCACGAAGCCCTCAAACAGCGCGTCACGGCTCAACCGTGCAAAGAACTTGGAACAAGGGACTTGTTTTAAAACCGTTTCTTCCATCGCGGTCGCTGTTTCCAGCCGTGTGCCTAACCCGGACAGGCACAGCTCGCCGAAAATATCTCCCGCCGTGTGAATGGCCAGCAGGCACTCTCTACCTTCAGGCGAGAGCATCAGCAGTTTGATCTGCCCGCTTTCAATGAAGTAGACCATCTCGTCTTGCCCACCACACGTATAGACGTGATCGTGTTTCGCGATCGTAATAGCGCGCGAATTGAGGTTCTCGTTCACCAGCGAATCGCGCAATCGTTGTTTGAACCGTTCAGCTTGAGGGGTCTCTTGAATCATGATTGTCTCTCCTTTCGATGCCCATGGTGATGAAGGCGTCGGCCTAATATCCAGGAGAGGAAGCTTCATCGATTCTCCTTGGCCGGTGCCGCACGAATGCTCGCGCAAGCGGTTCATTGCAGTTTCAGGTAGTTGATTATAAAAAAGTGGGGAGTGTATCGAGTGAGACAATGTAGGAATGCGCCAGTGCGTGTGCCGTGGGTGCAATACAACTATCAGGCAGATACACAGGTCGGCCCCTACGTTGTCACCTTCATCCTACTTGATTGGTCCGGTACCCCCAGTGAAGATGTCTGGTTGACCTTCTCCGCTCTCAACTCAAGATTGGGGGATATTTAAGAAGCTAACGATATTATGTAAAACACCATAATAAGTGCCGCCAGGATATCCGTCTGTGTGCTGACTCGCTTATAGCCTGACTATTTTTAATGAGGCGCGGGAGAGATTCGAAGGCGGCGCTCCGGATGAGCGATGGTCACATCAGGCCGGCCACGGACACAGCTTGCCAGTTTGCCAATGGCGATGAGCGTCAGCTTCCGGATTCTATATGTATGCAAGCGGTTCTGGTGCAAATGTTCGAGAGAAGGCAGACTGAGCCTATTTCAACTTCTCCTTACGCGGCAAGCACTGCTTCCCATACTTGCAGGATCATGGCCCCCGGGCCGGTGATCTCCGATGTGTCGAACTGTCCTTTTTTGATTTTGTTTGCCAACTCGATTCCGCTTAATGTTACTTCCGCATTCCCGAATGTCTTAAACCCAAGCATCGGATAACACTCTGTTTCACCCTCCGATGATCCTGCTCGATCATGTTATTCAAGTACTTGTTGGTCCGGACGAGCGTTTGAGCGGGCAATACGCCTTCGGCCTTCAATTCGGCGACGGCTTGATGGGACGCTCTGACTGCCGTCGAGGGTGATCTTCTCCGGGACCTCATTATTACCGATCGCTTTCTTGAAGAAGCGTACGGCGGCCGCTTGATCCCGATTCTTACTCAGCAGGAAATCGACCGTCTGGCCTTGCTTATCGAACGCGCGGTAGAGATAGCGCCATTGACCCTTCACTTTGAGATAGGTTTCATCGACTCTCCAGGATGAGCCGACGGGACGCGCATAGTTCTTCCATTTTTTCTCGAAGACGGGAACGAAGCATTGGACCCATCGCAAAACGGTGGTATGCACGACCGTGACGCCGCGCTCCGCCATCAGATCGCACACGTCGCGATAACTCAGTTTGTAAGTGACATACCATCGCACGGCCTGAATGATCAGAAGATGATTGAAATGGCGGCCTTTGAAGAGGGCGGGCTTCTCAGAAGGGAGTTGGGTCATGCCGACGATTATCCATAATTATCGGGTTTGCACCAGAACCATCGAAGTTATAGCTCGAGGCCGGTGTGATCGGAGGGGGCAGATGTGTCGCAGAGGTTGTGCGTGCTAATCGGTCATTTTTCTACACATTTCGTTGTCCCGTTACATCATCTAGTAAGCATAATACTCTGTGTGAATATTCATATGGCCGACGGTCATTTTTCCCGGTAAGAGAAGGATGGGATTTGTCGGTCTGTGAAAGCAGAGATATCATTAAGTTCGTAAAAGAGACTGGTACTAATCCGGTTGGCTAAGAATTCATGAGAGAAAGGAAAAGATCATATGTCGGCAGTTGGACAGTCGCTGATTGAAATTGATGAGCAGGTGTCGCTTGGATCAGTGATACAAAGGTCAAGGTCATTGAGGTCGCGCTTGACAAAACTGGTACACGGATCGAGTCCGGAAGAGATCCATTTTCAGTACCCACATCTGTCACTTGCCCAGGTTTACGCCGCACTCGCCTACTATTATGACCATCAGAATGAGCTTGACTCCGAAATCCAGCGTCGTTTGCATGAGATCAATGAGATGGCCGCTCATGAAGCGACTAGGCCGCTCCAAGAAAGATTGCGCAAGTTCAGGCGTGGGCCGATTATAGAGTCGCTGCTAGTTTCCATTCATCCACAATGAGTACTGAGGAAAAAGAATGACTCCGCTAAAGATTACAACAGTTGGAAATTCCGTCGGCATCATTCTCCCCAAAGAGCTTTTGGAAAAGCTCAGAGTTGATCAAGGAGACACTCTCTTTGTGATAGAGACCCAAAACGGCATTGAGCTGATTCCCTATAACCCAGAGCTAGCAGCCCACATGGAGATTGCCGAGCGGGTCATGCAAGAGGATCGCGACGTTCTCCAGAGGCTGGCAGAATAGTGGGTGAATACGTTTGGCTATTGCCGGAAGTGCTCCTGGCTATTCACGGGCGTCAGATTGCCGAACACGGCGGCGATCCCGGAGTGCGCGACGTGGGGCTTTTCGAGTCAGCTCTGGCACGCCCGTAAAACCTGCTGGCCTATGGTGAGCCTGCGCCGGACATCGCCGCACTCGCCGCCGCCTATGCATATGGATTGAGTAAGAATCATCCTTTTATCGATGGAAATAAGCGAGTGGCTTATGTGGCGGCGCGCACCTTCCTTCTGCTGAATGGTTGGGATATCTCGGCAGCTCCAGAAGAAAAATATCTGACGATGCTCTCACTGGCTGAAGGCAGTCTATCGGAAGAAGAGCTTGCCGACTGGTTTCGTACCCGGCTTATTGAACAGCCGAAATGACAATCGTAGCGATCCATTCTTGTGACAATCTTGTGACAACAATACCTGGAAATAGCCTGAAATCCACGTCAACACCTGCACTGACCAGTGGCTGCAACTCATTGAAAATGTTGATAGATGTTGTTAAATGTGATTTCTTGATATGACCGTCGACGCGGCTACGAACCAAAAGGTCGCACGTTCGAGTCGTGCCGGGCGCATAATAGAATCAACGATTTAGAGGCTGCCACCCGCAGCCTTTTTTGCATGGTGCCACACTCAGGTTTACTCATTGCGCTGATTTATTGCAATCGCACGCGAGACCGACGACCGCAGACGCGAAGGACAAACGCTCAACAACCTGGGCAAGAAGGGCAGGCATAGACCGCAAGCGTGAAGATAACCCAGCAGAACAGGCCGACGCCAAAGATGCTGAGGATGATTCCGATGACGAGCATGGTGGTGCCTCTGTGACAATATCTGGCTGCGCCCACCACCACCGCGCGCCGGCCGGAGATATTGACAGCACATTGTCAATTATTCAATCATCGCTGGATACCACATCCGAGGTGCAGCGCGTCAGCCGGATGGGTGGCGTTGAGCCCGATCGGCGCGCTGGCGCTGGCGCGTCGCCCTGGAAAAGCTCGCGCGGGACCATGCCGCTGACCGCCACGCGCACCGCCGCCGACGCTTTGCTACCGCCCTGTGTGCCAACGACGCGGTGATCACCAATGTCGATTTCAGTCGAACGAAGTAGGAGATATTTAATGTCGCTCGAACTCATCAACCCAGATGATCTGCCAATTCCAGAGATGTACACCCAGGTTGTCGTCGCGACGGGATCCAAGCTGGTATTCGTCTCAGGTCAGCAGCCCGAAGACATACACGGCAAGCTCGTTGGGCATGGTGATTTTGCGGCGCAAGCGCGCCTGGCATTCGGCAATCTCGGCCGAGCGCTCAATGCGGCAGGTGCACGGCCTGAGCAAGTTTGCAAGATCACAATCTACATTGTCGATTATAAGCGCGATGAACACGTTCCGATCATCGAAGAAGCGCAGATTTCGCTGTTTGGAGATCACAAACCAGCGAATGTGGTGGTCGGGGTAGCGATAATGTCCCCAGGCTACCTCATAGAGGTCGACGCGATAGCGGTCATTGACGAGGCCATCAGAAGCTAGCGTCGCCACAATGCGACCCGCGTCTTAATCAGAAACGAGCCGTGACAGCTCTGAATTGAACATGATAAAAAAATCGGCCCAAGCCACTGGTTCATCGATAGCCAAATCCAATCACTTAGTATGACCAATGAACGAACGCTGGAACAGCCCCCAGATATTGTCGGAACATTTCTAGGCCGATGGTGTCTAACGTAATAGGCGATCAAAATGACCAAATCTTCACCGACATTGAAAGCTATCCTCAACTGCCCGCCTCTTAGTCGTTAAACGTTGTCAAGCAGCGCGGCAATGGGACAGGATAGATTACCTGCGATGAAATCCTTAGTAGTAAGAACAGTCCTCACGTTAATCTCACTCATCGTATGTGCAAGTCTCATCAAATTTTCGTATCGACATAATCAATCTCTGCCTTTTCCGAATTACGATACATTTACATGGCGTGTGCCCCAATATTTATCTTACTGGTGGGTGCGGCTGACGAATCCACCTGAGGATGGTTCACTCAGATGGAGGGTTCAGGAGGCGAAACGTAAAGGGGAAAGACATATTGAAAGAATAACTATTAGTTGCGGTACTGTGTTAACGAACCCTCAAGAAGCCTTGAAAGAAGCTCTCTCTTATTTTGCCGTAATTGTGGCAGAGCCGATCGAGAAGAAATCCTACGAAGGTAAGGACTACGTCATTACTTGCTATAGATTTAGAATAATCGAGACTCTCAACCCCAGGCCATTGGCCCCCTGTCCTCACTGCATCGGTTCATTTGATCCTCCAAGCGACATGTCTCCAGTAGGTAATGATGAAATATTGATTCTACAACTTGGCGGCACAAAAATCATCGACGACGTCGAGGTTATTGATTCCGTTTCCAACCGGCCACACTACTCATTGTCTCAGAAGTATCTGCTCTTCCTGATACCAAATTCCCCAAGTTGGAAAAGTTTTCAAGGCCTGGGATCAGCCGGAGTATTTGAAGTTGATAGCAAAGGCATTCTTAAACCTACCACTTCACACCATAGCGCGCTCAGCATATACATCCTTAAACACCACCATAATTCATTAGACCGGTTGAAATCGGATATTCAGCGGTTGGAGAGAGAATTCAGCAGTTCATCGAAAACTAGGCGATGAGCGATCAGCCGATGGTAGATATCGAACAAAGATTGAATGCGTTGGTGGGTCTCGGTCATTTGAGCAGTAACGTCCGTGAGATTGGAGTCAAAGTAATTGCCGGACCGTTGTGTGTCGGTTTGGAATCTACTTCTACTTGGTTCACAACCACGGCCTAATAGCCAAGAAATTATGTCTTGGTTACTGGGCTTCTTTGCTCGCTAACTTCGTCCCTCTGGGTGACTGGCGGGTCAAACTTGCGGTGTATATGGTCAATTTGCTCGTACTGGCCGTGCTTCAACTCCAGACGTATTATGGAAGGAGTGCGGCAGTCGTCAGCGAGCGAATTCAATAGATCGAGATCTTCGGTGCGTTGGCACCCATTGTCGTACCGGCGCACCGAAAGCTCACGATTATCGCTGATCCCCAGCGCCTCGGCGATTGAGCGCAATGTTTGCCCATTGCGAATCATCGGCCGCGCCTGCTGTTTGAATTCTTCGTCACACTTACGGCGCGTGAGTGGCCTCTGCAGAGTCGATGAATTTTGTACTCTTTTTTTCATAGTCGTGTTGCTTATTTTTCAAGCAACACTCGTTTCCATCGAACCGGAGCCATCTCACACATAAGTTGTGCGTGATATAGGTCGTTTTTAAACATTTTGTTGTCCCATTAAATCAACCACTAAACGTAATATTCTCTCTGAATACTCGTATGGTTGACGGTCAATTTTCCCTGTAAGAGAAAGATGGGATTTGTCGGTCTGTGAAAGCAGAGATATCATTGAGTTGGTCAAATTGTTCTGCGCCAAAGTGTAGAGCGTGCTAAGGCGATGTTGCGTGCTCCCGATGGGCGAGTATTGGACGTGGCCGTGGCCTGTGGCTTCAAGACCCAGCAGCACTTTGCGCAGGTCTTCCGTGATGTCTGTGGAGTTAGCGCGACCAAGTACCCGCCAGGATTTCTGCTCCGAAGTGACTAGCGCAAGACAGCACGCAATTCAGCAAGATTCCGACCATCCGAGCAGAAACTCGCCCAGTTCCGTATCCGATGTGTGGTTTACTCACAGTTGTGAGCATATCTACGACGTCAGAGAAAGTGGTGAGCGAAAGGAACCGAAGCAGGTTTCTCCTTGCCGCGATTTTGGGGACAGCGAATGTACCCGTCCCTTTGCGTACTGTCTAAACTGCATAATGAAGAAGTCGAAATTACTAAATTGAGAAGAGCAATGAATCACGCCTAAAGAGAACACGATGCAAGTTAAGGAAAAGACAATGAGTGTACTTCAAGTCAAGACGGTTCAAAGGCCTTTTACACCGGCACAACAATACATTGATGCAAAACATGGATTAAGCGGCGATATTTACTGCCGCGACGCGGGGGTAAAATGATCCGCACAAAACTTACCGAGCGTTATGGTATCGAGCTGCCTTTTGTCTCCGCCGGTATGGGCTTCATTGCCATACCACCTTTGGCAGCAGCCGTTTCAAATGCCGGCGGATTGGGTCAGTTGGCCACTGGCGCCGCTCCGCCTGAGATCTTACGCAAGTTGATCAGCTCGACGCGCGCCCTAACAAGCCGCCCCTTTGCTGTCAACTTCATCATTGAAACTACAGCCTTCGGTCCGCTGGCCACCGACGCCCATCTTAGAGTGTGCATCGAGGAGCGTGTACCGGCAGTCGTGTTCCACTGGGCTCCGCCACCGGTTGAGTGGGTCCGAATGCTGAAAGAAGCGGCATGCGACGTATGGCTGCAGACGAGTTCGATTGCAACCGCGCAGGCAGCCACCGCCTCCGGCGTCGATATCATCATTGCTCAAGGTAGTGAAGCGGGCGGACACAATAGGAGTACGACAGGTCTATTCACCCTGTTGCCACGGATGGTAGATGCTGTGAATCCCGCGCCGGTAATCGCGGCCGGCGGAATCGCCGATGGCAGAGGTATGGCCGCGGCCTTGTGCTTAGGCGCTGCCGGAGTATGTGTCGGAACACGGCTGGTAGCGACTGTCGAATCAAACGCACACGATGAATACAAGCGCCGGATTACGGAGGCTACAGAGGAGGATATTGCGAGGACTTGCATTTTCGGTCCCGAGTGGCCGAACGCTCCGATGCGCGTGATACGCAACCGGGTAGTACGTGAGTGGGCAGGCAACGACGCGCAGACGCCGCCACAGCCCGATCCTCCGCAGACCATCGGGAAAACGATACTTGGCGGCCGAGAATATTTGATGCCAAAGTTTGCTGCCATCCTTCCGACTCCGGAAACGACTGGTGACTTTGAAGAAATGTGCCTGGCCGCAGGCGAAAGCGCAGCGCTCGTGAACACAATCGGCTCGGCACCGGCCATTGTGCAGACGATAGCGAAAGAAGCGGAGCAGATTCTGGAACAGCAAAGGACAGCGGTCGCTTCGATGCATCCAAAGTGATTTGCTGCAGATATAGTAGTAGCTTGGATAGCCATCAAAGCTCCTCATCGGAGCTCGTTCGCTTTTCTGACACATGATTAATGCCGACTAAAATGGTGCCGGCTTCAGGACGGATCCTAACCGCGGCTGGTGCTCCATCTAAATTTGGTATATGGAGAAAGTACAAATGACTGTGATACCTGATCGAGTTATCCAATTGGGCTTGGGATTTTGGGGTTCTAAGACTCTCTTGAGCGCGATTGAGCTTGGCGTATTTACTATGCTTGCGAATGGACCGATGGATTTGCATAACCTGACGGTCAGTCTCGGGCTACACCCACGAAGTAGCCGAGATTTCTTCGACGCCCTGGTAGCTCTCGGAATGCTCGAGCGAGAGGACCTGCAGTATCGGAACACACCAGAGACGGATAATTTCCTGGATCGAAACAAACGCACCTACATCGGCGGCATGCTCGAGATGGCCAACGAGCGGCTCTACGCGTACTGGGGCACGTTGACCGAGGGCCTACGAACAGGACAGCCGCAAAACGAAACGAAGACCGGCGCTCCCGGTCTGTTCGAAAACCTCTACGGAGACCCCGAACGGTTGAGGCTTTTCCTGGGGGCAATGACAGGTCTTAGCGCCGGGGCAGCCAGAGCCATCGCCGAAAAATTTCCCTGGCGGAATTACAAGACAGTCGTTGATGTTGGCGGGGCTCAGGGTGGCCTGCTGGTCCAGGTGGCGTTGGCCCACGAGCACCTCAAAGGCACGAACTTCGACCTTGAAGTCGTTGGGCCAGTGTTTTCCGAATACGTTGCAAAACATGGCCTAAGCCAACGGCTCTCGTTTTCGCCCGGCAACTTCTTTGAAGACCCGTTGCCTGAGGCTGATGTGATTACCATGGGTCATATTCTCCACGACTGGGATATTGATCAAAAGGGCATGTTGCTGCAAAAGGCTTATGAGGCCCTACCGAGTGGAGGCGCTTTAATTGTCTTCGAAGCGCTGATCGATGACGAGCGGCGGACGAATGCGTTTGGTTTGTTGATGAGCCTGAACATGTTGATTGAGACGCCCGGAGGCTTTGATTTCACCGGCAGAGATTGCAGCGGCTGGATGAAAGAAGTGGGCTTCACGAGCACCAGAGTTGAGCATTTGATTGGCCCGGATTCGATGGTCGTGGGTATCAAATAGAGTCGCGTTTAGCGTCGTTTGCGGGCAGGCTTGGCGGTTCCGGAACGGCTGAACTGAGCATAGGGCAAAGGCGGGAAATACCTGATCACCCCGCCCGATTACAAGGACAAGGTTCCAGAGGGCTATATCCATTTACCCTCATTTACCTATCAGGGCTATGCGCTGCTGCGTTCGATTCTGAAGAGCCGCAGCGCTGAGGATATCAGCAAAGCGGTGTAGTACGGCAAGCGGATCAAACTCTACCAGCTCTCGCAAGCGGCTAATCCCCCCGAGACAAAATTTATTGACGCGATAGACACGGTGGTGGACGGAGTCATTCCATACGATGTCCGTTTCTTCGAATCTCTCGATCGGATGGTGCAGGCCGAGCCCTGGCTGGAGCGCGACCGCGCGTCCTTGCCCAGCTTCTGCTCACGGATCTCGAGAGCGCGCCGGTTGAATGGTTCGGCCTCCTGGAACTGGCCCCCTGGTAGAGAAGAATCTGGCGAGTTCGTCGAGGCTTCGGGCAATGGCTGGGTGATCCGTACCCAGCGCCTTCTCCTGAATTTTGATGGCGCGCCTCAAGAGAAGTTCAACCTCTCCATACTTGCCTTGATACTGATAGACGGCGGTGAGAGCTTGGAGGGTGGCAGCCAGCGATAGATGATCTTTGCCCAATCTCTTCTCGCTGATATCGAGCGCGCGGTCTAGGAGTGGTCCTGCCTCTGCGGGCTTATTCTGCGCATAGTAGAGGTCTGCCAGGTTGATGAGGCTGGTAGCGGTGGACAGATGATTCTCGCCCAGTTCCTTTTCGCGAATCTTGAGCGCGCGCTCGAGAAGCGTTCCGCCTCCGCATACTCCGTTATTCTCTGCAGACTTATCCCAAGCCAGTTCAAAACGTCTGGATCGTCTTCTCTCAGTAAAACGACTTCTTGAAAGGTGTCCGCGGCTGCGCTGTACTTCTCCTGTCCGTATAGAGATTGCCCAAGGAAGAAGGCGGCGTCTGCCAGGTCCGTCCCGGTCTTCTGACTCGCCCCTTTTCGCCTTTAATAGGCTTGCGTCAGCAATTTGGTCGCCGTCTGGAAGTTCTTCTCATAGAGAGCCGCCAGCCCTTGCGGCATGCGTTGAACGCGGATTAGGGTGCGAGGCGGTGAGTATGCAGATCGTTGCCACGCCTAAAACTAGGGCCTATGCTGATTTGAAACGGTAACGATGGAGCGTCGCCCCCGATCCGAAATCATGGCTATCGATCAAATCAAGAACGCGCCGTTTTCCATTCTTCGTAAACAGCGGCGTTCCTCCGCCCAGCAAGATTGGATATTCGATCAAGTGCACTTCATCCACCAATCCTCGGTCGAGGATGGCCTGCGTTGCGCTGGCTCCTGCGAAAAGCGCGATCGGGCGTCGGGCCTGTCTTTTTAGCTGTGGAATGTCGTCGAGCCTGATCGCGTGTGAATTCGCCCATCCGGTTCGTTCTGCCTGATGAGTGAGGACATATTTGGGCAAGGCGTTCATCAGCCTCGCCTGCTCGATCAGATCTTCGGAGGCGCCGTTGTTTGAGCCGGCGTCGGGCCAAAATTTGGCCAGCAGTTCGTGCGCCCTTCGCCCGAAAATCATGCCGTCGACCGATCGGAGCGTCTCCGTCGCAAAGCGATCCATTGATAGATCGCTCGTCATCCATTCGATGTCTCGTCCGGCGTCTTCGATATATCCGTCCAATGAGATACCGATTTGGAGAAACAAATCCGCCATATCTTTCTCCTCCTTCCAGTTAGAGTGTCCTGCGGCGTAATGCTAATCGACCGGCGAAAAAGAAAAATGCCGAGTTGAAGGACGCCTGTCCCTGCCGAAAACCTCATCCTGCCTTGAAATACTTGCGGTTAGAGGGATCATCAGCCATTCTGCTCGATCGTCCGGCTAATCCTTTTGAGGAAGAGACAATTCTTCGATCTGAGCGAAGCGAACTCCTTTTGTCCCATTCGGTGTCATTCACGCTTGGCTACTTCGATTCTGATAAACTCTGGAAGGTACGACGGCGTACAGTTTTTGGCAACATGCTCGTCCTTGTAGAGCCCCAATGCTTCCCCAAGTTTGATACACCTGGATCGAAATTCAGGCTCGTGAACACCAATTTGGCCAGCGCAGAAGTTCATCGCCCATTGAACTTCGGGTTCAGCATTAGCCATATTGTTTTCCAGGGAATCAAGCAGGTCTGCACTATTACCGGGAGGAGCTTGCCCGACCCAGCGCAAGCGAGCTTGGTGATACCAGAACAAGCGACGCAGAATCGGGGAAGGATTCTTCTCCCATGTCGCGATCAGGGAGACAAGTTTCTTGTCTTTGGCTAGCTGGTTTGCCAACAGCCAGTCAGCCAATTGGTTGCGTTCCTCCGCGTCATGCCGAAGCATATCCGATGCAAGCTGATCGATGACATTTTCTGCGAGGAGCTTCTTATCGAAGATGAGGGTCGCGAGAAGACGAGGGTAGTATTCGCCCGTTGACCAAAGCTCCATTGCCAGATCGTGGTCTTTCTTGATCTCGTTGCCACGCTTTTTTAGGTCGCCCAGCTTCACGTTTCCGTTAGTGATCTCGGCGACAAGTTTCTTTGCTCTTGCCGATAAAGCCATTTTGTCTGTCTCCCCTCTACTTGCCAGATAACGTATTAAGAATTCGTGTGGCGCGGAGGCATTGTAGTCTTACACAAAGGCCAGGAAATAGCTGCCAAACGAAAGTTGTCATTGTGGACATTGGTGAGCTTTCGGTATGCCGGTAAGACAATGGGTCCCGGCGTACTGAAAGCCTACTATACTTCTTACTTTGATTGTCATGGCTTAAATAGTGATGGTCGCTTGACCTTCGCCAGATTTTTAAGAAATTCAGGCTCTGTTGCAAATAAACCAGGCGACCGGTCCTCAAAGCTGGTAGACTGACCCAATTCTATTATCACTGGGGGTTGCTCTGACCAAATCCAACCCGTTCAAATGGCGACACTACGAGTCCGAAGTCATTCTTCTCTGCGTCCGCTGGTATCTGCGCTCTGCCCTCAGTTCTCGCGACCTCGAAGAAATGATGGAGGAGCGCAACCTCACAGTCGATCATACGATGATCTACCGGTGGGTTCAGGCATATGCTCCAGAATTGGAGAAAAGATCACGCCCTCATCTGCGCTCAACCAATGACTCCTACCGCGTCGATGAAACCTACATCAAGATCAAAGGGAAATGGCATTACCTCTACCGCGCTGTGGATTCCACCGGCCAAACGATTGACTTTATGCTCAGCGCTAAAAGGGATACGAAGGCCGCCAAACGCTTCTTCCGCAAGATGCTGAAGGCCCCCGAAAATCAATCCCCACGGGTCATCAACGTCGATCAGAACAAAGCCTATCCGCCCGCCGTCGAAGAGTTGAAGGAGGAAGGAGTCCTGTCTATCGCCACTCGATTACGCCTATGCAAGTACCTCAATAACATCATCGAGCAGGATCATCGATTCATAAAACGCCGAGTCAATCCCGGACTCGGATTCTTCAGCTTCAACACGGCGCGGCGGATCATCGGTGGTTATGAGGTCACAAATATGATCCGGAAGGGCCAGGTTGAAGGAATCGGGAAAGGCGACCTTCGCGGACAAGTTAGATTCGTGGAGAGCCTCTTCAAGGTGGCCGCCTGAACTGAAGTAACGTTCAGCATTTTTGTGTCCCAACTTATTTTTTGCAACACAACCGATTGAATAGATCAGCCAGCAGCAAACGGTTCTTTTCAATCGCATCGCCGGCATAGGAAGACACTCTATTTAGCGCTCACAACCACAACTCCGCCTTTCATCACCCAGCGGATTTTGTTGATCACGACTTCAATGTCGGCCAGCGGGTCGCCTTCTACGGCAACGATGTCGGCGTAAAAGCCCGGAGAGATCGCGCCCAGACTCTTCTCCATGCCGAGCAGCGCCGCGCCGTTCGTGGTTGCGGAGCCGAGCGCCTCGGCTGGCGTCATCCCGGCTTTGACGAACCAGCCGAGCTCTCTCGTGTTTTGGCCGAACATCGTGAAAACCGCGTCCGAGCCCATCGCGAAACGCACGCCTGCTTTGTGGGCGCGTCGCGCCGTCTCCAGGTTGCGCCCGATGTAATCGTTCAGCCGGTCAGTTGAGCCAGTGGAGAAGCCGTACTTGTCGGCGTTGTCAACGTAATAACGGTTGTGATCAATCGTCGGCACGTAGAAAGTCCCGCGCCGAGCCATCTCACCGATCGTCTCGTCATCCATGTCAGTAGCATGCTCGATCGAATCGGCCCCGGCTCGGACGGCGTCTCGCGCGCCGCTCGGCCCGTAAGAATGAATCGAGATACGCTTTCCCACGCTGTGCGCGGCGTCAACCGCCGCCTTCATCTCCTCGAATGTGAATGTCTGGTTGCCGGTAACATCCTCGAAGCCTCCACTCGATCCGTACATCTTCACCCAATCGGCGCCGGCTTCGATTTGTTGCAGCGCCACGCGCATTACGGTCACTTTCCCGCTTGCCTGCCCGCCACTGGAATAAACTGAGCCGGGGCGTAGAGCGGTGCGGGCTTTTTGCAATCCGTAACCGGAGACGAACATGCGCGGCCCAATCATTGCGCCCTGATTGATCAAATCGCGCATGGCTATGTCCAGATACTCGGATGCGCCCAGGTCGCGCGCCGTCGTCACTCCGGTTTCCAAAGTTTTGCGCGCGTTCTCTTGCGCCAGGAAGGGGATGGTCGAAGCTGCGCGTGTTCCAGGCTGAGAACGCGGCTGCGTGCCTGGCGCTTGATCCCAGTAGTACGTCATGTGTGTGTGCGCGTCAATTAATCCCGGAATGGCGGTGTAACGCGTCAGATCAATTACTTCGACGCCGGGGGGATTGACGAGCCGTCGGCGCTCACGCTACGGATGCGATCGTTTTCGATCATGACCACAACGTTCGTGATCGCTTTCCCTGCGCCGTCAATGAGCTTGCCGAAACGCAGCGCTTTGATCGGAGCGGCTGATTTGGACCCAGGCCAAACGCCGAACAGGACGGCTAAGGACGAGAGAATGATCATCGAGATTCTGACATTGCGCATAGGATTCCTCTGTTTAATAAGGGTTAAAAAAGGCGCCCTGCCGGTGGTACGGCGTCAAGGTTCCGAAAGGTCGGGGGTCATTTTCCGTAAACATCCGCACGTTTGCGGAGCAGGCTCGCCTGAATGTCTACCACAACACCGACGACCTCTCGCCACAGGAGGGACGCTGGCTTCCGGCCGTAGGGAAAACGCATACCCTTCATCAAAGGTTGGCTCTTCCGGCCCGTCCTGCGTGAGATTGAGAAAATTCTCGTTGCTTAAGCCCGGTTTCGTATTGATGAAGTTACCGTAACAATGCAATGCGTTATTGATACCGTTATGACCGCCTGCCAGTGGGTTGAAGCCGATTACCTCGATGATTCAACGCCCAGTGCGTGTCGTCGCGAAAGGCATTGAGGCGAGTGGTAATAGGGTAGCTTCATGCGTCGGCGGGAGACGGCCGCCGTCTCCCCCGTAGTTCTCTATGCGGATTTCGTCTCGTCTTCCGGAACGCCGCTGCCCTTGTAGGAGCCGAGGTCTTTGATCAGGCCAAGGAGCTCGGGATCGTTTTCGAACCGGCTACGGTGGATCTCGCGTATTTTGTCGCCGATCGTGGGTCTGCAACCATCACAGACATCGTTCCAATTAGCTACGGATTTCGAGAGAGCACAGAGCACGAAGGAGCCTGAGCATACGATGCCGTTCTTGTGGCCAGAAATCCATGAGTTACGCCAACGTTATCGGTGAACTCGCCCACGATTTGGCCGCTATCATTGATCCCATATGGCAGGGTAGCGGCCGCCTCAGGGAAATCGATTGGGGTATAGACATGGTTGCTCAAGAGAAAGCCATGCGCTGTATCGAAATCTGCTCCGAAAACGCCAACAATCTCCCCAACATTATTAATCCCATAGGCTTGGGTATTCGGGGCCTTAGGGTAATCTATCGGTATGGGGACCCCATTGATCCTGTTCAATAGGAAGCCGTGTATTCGGCGGTTACCGGCCTCGTCGGCCTCTATGAAATAGCCAGTGACCTGGCCGCGATTGTTGATCCCTATGGCATCTGTATCCAAGGCGTTCGGGTAATCTATCGGGGTGAAGGCGCCATGGGCATAGAGAAAGCCACGAAGTGTGTCATTGGGCAGGAGGCCGACGTGTCCCACGATTTGGCCAAAATCATTGATGTCAATGGGACTGGTATTACCGCCCGGTAAATCGATCGGAGTGAAAGTCCCATCATTGTCGCGGAGAAAGCCGTGCTGTTCGGGTTTACCATCTATTATGGTTATGGAACCGCCCACGATCTGACCGTAGTCATTAATTCCTAAGGCCCCGGTATTGATGCCGACCGGGGAATCGATCTGAGTGAAAGCCCCATTGGCTAAAAGAAATCCGTGCTGTTCGCCAGTTTTCTTATCAATGTAGTATCCAACGATTTGACCATAATTATTGATCCCCCTGAGTTCTGTATGACTGGCGCCCTCGACATCGAAACAGGAATAGCCGAGTACAGCGACGCCTGATTCCTGTAAGTTGACGGCCAACGACCTGTCGCCCAGCCAGGCACCAACGAACGCGCATAAAATAACCCCTGCGCAGACCATCGAACGCATGTTCATAATCATATGTTTCCTCCTTTTATTTCCCAACTGGTTCGTTGTATTTCCTATTGTTAGTTTCCGGCAAACTCGCTCAATTTTGGATCGGAGCGGCGTCATTTAAATTTTATACTTTGGCTGACGTGGTGCAGGACTTGAACACACCTCGACCCTTTACCGTCCGCAGTAGTTCATCCAGCCCTATATCACAGGGTTAATAAGCTGGGCCGAATTCCACAAGCTTTGATTGTTCTTCCTGGTGAAGGCCAATCGGCATTCGCGGTTGATTTGCGCGGATTTTACTCGGCGCTTCTCTCACTGGAAATGAGTTCACCGGATTGCCAAATTTAACCTTCTCTCTTTGTTCTACTTTTACGTCGTATTCACTATATTAAGAGCTCAGTACGTGAGGTGGAGAGGGGAGTGGTACTGTTTCTCACTAATATAAGACGTGGAATTTTGCCTCTCGTACCACTGTAGCAAAAATTAATTCACATTCGCTCATAAGCAATAGATGCGGAACTGAGGCAAATGTGTCCAAGGCTTCAAATCTGCTAAGATATGATTCTGCCAAGATCATGGAAGGGTTGACAGCACAAGATGTTGTGGTTCGACGTCGCTTTGCTCTCTCTCGAAATCTAATCCGCCAAATATGCCAACGATGTCTTTAGCGGGTGCACGACAGAAGACCAAATTGCAGGTCTCGAAGCCCGGCTTGGCCATAGTCTAACTCCGTCGTATCGCGCTTTTCTTAAGGTCACGGACGGGTTTCGGCTGCCGGGCATGAGTATCGAACGCCTACTTTCCCTCAATATCTCAGGCGCCATTTCGATCTCACACTGTCAATTCAATTCCACGAGCCGCCTCGCGAGAAAACGGCGCTCCGGTTCCTGCCGCGCCAGGGCGAGGGCCTTCTCATACGAAGCACGTGCCTCCGGAATCCGCCCTAATCTCCGACACATATCCGCACGGGCAGAGTGCGCGAAGTGATAGTGGGAGAGGTGCTCGCGCGCCAGCAAGTCATCGATAAGACAAAGACCTTGCTCCGGACCTTCGCACATGGCGATAGCCACTGCACGGTTAAGCTCGACAACCGAGGATGGCTGAATCCGAAGCAACCGGTCGTAGAGCAGCGTAATCTGGCGCCAGTCCGTGGATGCCGCAGAGGAACTCTCGGCGTGAACGGCCGCAAGGGGCGCCTGCAGAGTGTAGGCACCGAAGCGGCGAGATCGAAGAGCGCTTTCGGTGAGCGAGATGCCTTCGGCGATCTGGTCCCTGTAAAGCCTTCAAGGCTGGTCTATCCCTTCATCCTTCTTGCGTATGCCTCTCCACCTATAAACGCTTCGTTTGGGTGGAGAGGCATGCGCTGACACTTTCGCATATAAACATTTGTCTCGGGTAAAACACTTGCGGCGCATTAAACAGATGGATGTTCATCAGCTCGACTGCAATCACAGGGCCATCGCTGAGCTAGCGAAGGCCGTTGCGCAGCTCTCGAAGCACGTTGGATATCAAACTAATTGTAATCAGGATATCTAAGTACTCTGTAACTTAAGATTTTTGATATATTGCTGTAGCCCGCGAAGCGGGCAATAGGATAAAGCCCAGGGTGGAGGCGAAGCCGGAACCCTGGGTATCTCGTCACCATGTCGCGGGAGCCCACGAAGTGGGCGATAGACCTTAAAATTGCGTGGTTGATCCCAAACTCTGTCGCCCATTTCATGGGCTTGAATCAATTTATCATGACTCACCCAGGGTTCCGGCTTCGCCTCCACCCTGGGCTTTATCCTATCGCCCGCTTCGCGGGCTACAGCAATATCAAAAATCTTAAGTTACGGAGTACTTAATACTCTGTAACTTAAGTTGTCTTGTATTCTAGATTATCAGCAAAAACATGCTGATAATGCTTATGCATCTTGCTTCTGGCAGTTTCGATGGAGAACTGCCAATTGATTTTGATCTGCTTTTCGCTGCGTTCTTTGACAAGCGCTAAAACTTGTTTCTCTAATTGCTGGATGGTCGGAATCCGCCGATCCAAACACTGGCGCGCCAGCGCCGAGAATTCACATTCGATCATGTTCAACCAACTAGCTGACTTGGGCGTGTAGTGAAACTCGAAGCGTTGCGAAAGGGCGAAGGCTTGGGCCGCCGGAAAATGTTGGTAAAAAGCACTCGTCGTGTGCGTACTTAAATTGTCCTGCACTAACCGAATCTTGATCGCCTCCGGATAGTTGGTGGCCAGTTCTTTGAGAAACAGCGCATACTCTCGCATGGTGCGTCGTGGCTCCACGCGCGCCAGGCGTTGACCTGTTAAAGGCTCAATCCCGCAAGCAAACTGCACGATCCCTCTTTTTTATAGGCGTAATGCTCCTTGCTGACTTGACCACTTTGCATCCCAAGCGGCTCAACTACTTCCCCAATCAGGAAACACGGCCGTTCATCGAAGCAAATGACTGGGTATTGCGGATCGTAAGGTTGACCATAGAGCCATAAGAGTTTTTCCATCCGTGCGATAAACTCGCCATTGATTCGGCCAATGCACCAGGTCTGCTTGAGATGCGGCTTCAACTCGTTTTTTTGAGAATCCGGCCGACGTGGGTATGCGAAATCTCTTCGCAATATTCCGCCTCGACCACCTTCTCGGCGAGCAAGCGCAGGCTCCACTTGGCGTGTCCTTCTGGCGTCTCGCTACAGGCTAAAGCCGTGATTTTGGCTCGCAGCTTGCCGTCGATCTCCGGCGGGCGCCCCGACCGCGGGGCATCTTCCAGGCACTTCAAGCCTTGCTTTTTGTAGCCATCGCGCCAGGCCGCGACCGTTACGTAGCTAACTCCTAAGGTCTCTGCCACGGCGGTTAGCGTTTTGCCGCGATCAAGTTCGAGTAACCCGGTGGCCCGCTTGAACGTTTTGGCCGGTAGTTTTCCCTTGGAGATCAGAGACTCCAAGTAGGCTCGGTCCTTGGCGCTTAATTTAACGTGCCGTTTTTTCATCTCCTCATTATCAGGGAGATGCGTTAGATTATCAAACAACTTAAGTTACAGACTACTAAGAAGGAGAATGTATTTGTCAGCGATCACGGTCAAGCGGGATTTTCGTTACCAGTAGCAGTCATGCAAATCTCATACGACGTTTCGCCAAGGCAGAAGAAGTAGTGCATATGGCGCGTATCTGTGCAGTGAACTGGCCTCTGCAACCACGAGAGCTCCATCCGTGCAGACGGCGGTACGCTTCGTAGCCCATTTTAACTATTTCCTCACTTGTATTAGTTGCCAGACCGGACAAACTTCCGTGAGGGGTCGGCAAGCCGGCTTGCCGACCCCTCACAAATCAACCATCGAGTTCAAATGGATTTACGATATAGAGGAGAAAACCAAATGATTTCTGTCAGTGTGATTTATCCGAACGAGGCTGGAAAGAAATTCGACTTTGACTACTACTTAAACGAGCACATCCCGATGGCGCAACAAAAATTAGGCTCTGCATGTAAGCGCATCGCAGTCGAACACGGCCTGGCTGGAGCGACACCCGGAGCGTCAGCGGCATTTATAGCGATAGTCCATCTCTATTTTGATTCCACCGAGGCGTTTCAAACTGCGTTTAGCCCTAACGCTGAAGAGATTATGGGCGACATCCCCAATTACACAGACATTCAACCTATTATTCAGATTAGCGAAGTAAAGATTTAGGGCGCAACGTCCAGCTTCATGTCCAACAGATGAAAGGATTATTCGATTCGTTTAGGATTTGCATTTCCGCCAGTCGGACCAACTCACGCAGCAAATCCGCATTGACTGGATCATCCGTGTCCTTGTGCCGCCACGGCGCCGCAAGGACACGGAGGGAGCATCGGTGCTTCGCGGCAAACGCCGGACCATGATGTACTAGTGTTGATTGGGGATTTCGGAGGCGGAACCAGCGACTTTCATTGATCAGGTTGGGTCAGGTAGCGAAACAGGAGCAGGACAACCGTATCTTAGGGAACGACGGCGTCGGGATCACCGGTGATGCATTAGACAGCGAAGTCGCATGTCGGCTTATACCGGGGTTGGGGTCGCAGTTCAGATACTTGAAAGGTACTGCCCATGCCTTCATGGTTATATCAGAAGCTGAGTAGCTGGCACCACGTTCCTCCTTAAAGATCAGCAGATAACCGGTATGCTGCCAGAGATCAGGACGCAATCGCTGGAGCCAGATAAAGACCGACGCGCTTTTGCATATTATCAAGAACGATCTCGTGTACAAACGATACCAGTCGATAGGGCGCGCCAAAACAGAGCGCTCAGCTAATGAGCTGAGTCTCTTCTTTTAAAGGACCTCCCGGTTGAGATCAGAGAAGGTTCGCAGCCTCGATTTCGAAACCTGGATTCAGATGGATACGATGCCCGCGAATACGACGTCGCCTGATGAGGGCATGGCGTCCCGGTGGGAGGGGGTGTCGGCTCAGTGTGCTGCCTCGCTTCCCCCAGATCATTTCCTTTGCCATCTTCTGCCAATCTGCCTAAAATGGAACCCGATAGCGGTCTCATCCGCGCTGTCGGATCGTGGTTCAGCTTGACTTAGGGGTGAGATAGTTACGGCAGACTTTGGAGAGCAAAATGTTGGAGAGTAAAATGACGAACGGCGAACAAAAAGTGCTTTGGCGCGGAGTAGCTGCTGGCACGATTATGGGTATGGCCATCGGCCTCATAATAGGATTGTTCATCGTGATATCGTGAAGAAACCGGGGCTCTTAGCGTCGCTGGCCCGGTAATTAGGATGCTTTTGCAGCCTCGACCAGCTTCACGATATCGCCGCTATCCCAAAGGCGCCGATTCAACGTCAGCGGCTATGGCAAGAGCGCTTCTCAGCGCATCCTACCTGCGATCTGCTCAACTATTTACGAGGCTCCTGGCAACTGATGAGTCGCACACACTCCTACCACTGATACGAACCAAATCAAGCATCTCACCAACCGCGTCAAACAGTGCGAACCAACCGGACGTCGCGACCCCGAGGAGGCGGTCCGCGTCCGAGTCCGTCTCTTGCGGGAGCTGGCGGCTAGCCGCGAGTTGCTGGTGGCCGCTCACCTGCCGTTCCCGTCCGTCGGCCGGGTGGCGGTCGCCGGCGATGTGTTTCGTTTTGTACCGGCCATCTGGGAGTACTGACCGCTTTGTATATCGGCGGCGGGAGCGCGGGCGTCCTGTCACATTACGTGCAAATAAAAGGCCGATAAAGAAGCGGTTTCAACACAAAGGGTCAAAGGTCAAAGGAGAAGTATCGATCTTTCGGCTGTAGGCGGTGGGTCGCTAGGCGCTGGCGGTGGCTCTAGGTAAGGAATCGCGGTGGCGATGGGGGCCTTACGGAATCGGAGTGGACGATGGCGCATGGCTGGTGGCCTCTTCGTATTTCTGCTTCGCTTTAAGCGCCAGTTGCTTGGCTTCGGCGAAGTCTCCGTTGGTAAGCGCTGTGTGGGCGGCGAGACGCGCTTGCTCAGCTTCCCGCCATAGTTGCTGCGCGACCTGCGAAGCCTGGGCGTTGCGCGCATAGGCGCGGTCGCTTTGGATTTTGTCGAGCAGTTTCAGGGCCTCATTACGGTCGTTCTGCCGGACGACCAGTTCATCCCAGATTTGCGACACGCGCTGATAACCCTGCTCGGCGTCCTTGAATCGTTGTTGATGAAAGGCAATCTCAGCTTCGCGCCACGCGCCCTGCGCTTCGACGACTTTTGCCGCGAATCCTTGCCGCTTGTCGAATTGCTGTATTCGCTTGATGGCCGCGTCGGCCTCTTTGCGGCGGATGGTGGCGTCGGCCTTTGTCCCGAAGAACTTCTCCTGCCCAAACTGCCATATCGTTTTGCCGTAAACCAAGAGAAGTGCGCCTACGACTAGCACCGCCACCCAACGCTCCGGATGCCTGGGACGCAATGACTGCAGCCATCCGGCTGACCGAGCTACAACGGGTTTCGGTGTCGGTCGAACGTTGAGAGATTTCCTCTGCTTTTTGCGCGGAAAGTTGGGCGATGATGGCGTTTGATATTTCGGCGCCGCCGCGCGGGGCGCGGCAGTTCGAAATACATCTCGCTTGACGTCAGCGGGTATGCGCTTATGATCGCGGATTTCGTAGATGGCGTTTCGTAGATGCTTGGCCGCACGTTTAATCTCCGCTTCGGTGTGAGACTTTTCGCAATTTTCAGGATGCACGATGCAGTTGCGCACGCCGATGGCAAAGAAGATGTCAGGCACATTTCTGAAAAGGCGTCTGTTGGCGTTGACCCTCTCACCAAAACCGACATTCTTCCCATCTTTCGGCATGACATTCGGGTTGATAAGACTCAATAGATAGCCAAGTAAAGATACTAACTTCGTAACCTGGGTATCAGCGGCATACTCTTGTTCAATTTTTGAAATTGGGTAAATGCCTTGCGGAAGCATCTTCATTACCTCCGTATACCTTATATACTCATAGCCTACCGTGCAGGCAATAGCTTGATGGCGACATCGCGCTCGACCCGTGTGTCACGCGCGCGCCAGACTTCGCCCATCCCGCCGGCGCCGAGTGAAGCGAGGATTTCGTAGTGATCGAAATTAGCTCCAGAAACTATATTCATAAATTGCCACCTGATTAGCGTCCACCGTTCTCATCGCTCGGGACCGGAATAAGAAGTAACTCCTGATAGTCGAAGTTGAAATCGGTCAGTAGCGAGACGGGAACCATCTGACCGTGACTGCGCGATGCTTCAGCATTTGATCTGAAAACTACAGCAGCCGCCTTCTCTGGCCGTGGCCTGAAACCGGGATACCTTAGGCGCGGATGGCGGCTGCACGCCCTCGGAATCTAACGCTCCCATGACAGCCATTTCTCTTATGACGCGACAAATTGTCACGTTTCGAGCCGTCGTCCGAATTGATTGTTCGTCACTCTCCTTGTATAATCAGCAGCATAGCAGAAGGCAGGCGTCCGGCACCCATGTTGCCGGGCAATTATGTCGGTCTGCTCCGATTCGACGCATAAAGCAATTGTTGACACGACCTCACCGATAATAAGAAACGCCACTGTGTCAATCCGATCCTTGATGTAACGATACAACCCCACTCGAGCATAAGCTTTTCCCCCTTAATATGTTGGCTGAAGACTGACCTTATCGACGTGCGCCAGTATTCAGCCGAATCCATTATAGAAATCATCAGCGGAGTAAGGAGTGATAGATCCCCTCGCAAGCCCGTAAACATTGGCCAATCGCGCAGGTTATCTTCCTATTCAACTGAAAACCGCTTTAACGAATTCGCCCACACAGCTTTGAACATCGAAAGGGAAATTCTGGATGCATAAGTCTGTGCGAGGCTGCTATATATTTCTTGCGACCTTATTTGTGATTTTTTTCATTTGCGAAGCGCCGGGCTTGGCTAATGTTATCGTCCAACAAAAACAGGGCGATTCAACAGGTGAGATAGCCGATCAGATGGCCGAGAATCTGCGGCGTTTGCCGCAAAAACTCTCCGAGGCTTTGGCCGGACAATCGTCACAGAAAGCGAAGGGGGAATCAGGTCAACCATCGCTCCAGGCCTCCGTATCTGAAGCGGTTCCCCAATCATCAAGGCATCAGTCCTCATCGGGGCAGAATACACAGGGGACCGGACAGGATCAGGGCGATGGCTCGATACTTCAACTTCCAAAGGACAAGCCGCTCGGCGCTGCCGGCCCTAACCGTAACAGAAAACTCAGCCCTGATGAAGACGCTGATTTCCTCATCATCAAGGACCGCTGGCGCATCGGCATTCCTGACGACCCGCGCTTCCGCAAGGGCAGCATATTCGATCCGTATAATCTGAACTTCCTGAAAGGCGATTACCCGATCATTGGCAACGACATTTTCATGGAACTCAATTTCGCAAGCGAGAGTTTCTTCAACCTCCGCCAACTCCCCACGCTGTCGGGCAAAAACGCCAACCTTCCCAGCAATTACGCGGCTTTCAACGGCGGGCGGCAGCAGTTCTTAAATCAAAACATCATATACTCGTTCGACTTGTTCAAAGGCGACGCCTCGTACAAACCCGTCGATTGGCGCGTCAAGTTTACCGGCACAACCAACCTGAGTCTCCTGCGGGTGCGCGATAACGGAGTCGACAGTCAGGATCCGCGAAAGGGCAAATCGCGTTCTGACGGTTTCAACTCTATCGAGGAAGCCTTCGTCGAATGGCGGTTGGGCGACACGCCCAAACTGCTCCCATTCCTGCGCGGCAAAAAGAGCAAGGGCGGGCGCTCTCCCGAATTCGATACAACATCGATGCGCGTGGGCATCCAGGAATTCACCAGCGATTTCCGCGGTTTCGTTTTCAGCGACACGAACCTCGGCGCGAGAATGTACGGCAATTTCGAGTCGAACAGGTATCAGTACAACATTGTCTATTTCAACATGCTGGAAAAAGACACCAACAGCCAGCTTAACCAGATCAATTTCGCCGAAATCGGGTTTCGCAACCAGAGGGTCTACATCGCCAACCTCTACCGCCAGGATACGTTCGTCGAAGGTTACACGCTGCAGTTCAGCACGCTCTATAACGACGACCAGGGGGGCATACTTCAGGATCAAAACAAATTGCAGGTGCGCCCCTCGCTGCTCGGCACTCCCGTTCCGCACCGAGTTCAGGCGGGTTATTTCGGCGTTAACGGCGACGGTCATTTCGGCCGTTTGAACCTCACGAACTCATTCTACCAGGTGATCGGACGCGACACGTTCAACGGGCTGTCTAACGGCTATCAACGCATCAACGCCCAGATGGGAGCGGTTGAATTCTCGTTGGATTACGACTTTATTCGTTACCGCCTGGCCGGCTTCTACTCTTCGGGCGACTCAAATCCGAAGGACGGGACGGCGAAAGGCTTCGACTCGATTGTAGACCAACCGAATTTCGCCGGCGGCGAATTCAGTTTCTGGAATTCCCAGGAGATCCGGTTGTCTCAAACCGGCGCGGAGTTGGTCGGGCCGAAAAGCCTGGTCCCCGCCTTGCGCAGCACCAAGCTTCAAGGGCAAGCAAATTTCGTCAACCCCGGCCTGATGCTTTTCAACGCGGGCATCGACGTCAACGTGACGCCGAAATTGCGATCGTTCATCAACTACAATTACCTGCGGTTCGTACGCACCGAGCCACTTGAACTCGCTTTGTTACAAAACAACATCCGTCACGAAATCGGCCACGATCTGGGAATCGGGTTCACTTATCGTCCGCTGTTGAGCGAGAATATCGTCCTGACCGCCGGAGCCTCCGGGCTCAGAAGCGGTCGCGGCTTCACCGACATCTTTTCGTCGAATTGCGGTGGCATTGGGCAAGGATGCGGGGCGACTACCCCCACGCTCTTCTCGACATTCATGAAGGTGAAGTTTCGATATTGAGAGATTGATCGCATGCAGGTTCAACGTATCGTTTGGGAGACGATCAAAATCTGATTGCTGGTCTGGCCCTCAATAGTGGCAGTCTCTTCCCTGACAATTTCAGACAGCCTTCCATATGCGCTCAAATTCCGGCTACCTGCACGCCACGCGCGGCTTTTTGTGTCTGTACATTGCAGCGCCCCTCAAGCTCCCGTATATCCTATGAGGGGAGACGCCTCGCCAGTCTCCGCCCGGTGGGGGAGGTTTTTCATCCAACTCCCACGCGTCACACATCTTCCCACTTCGTTGTGTACGCCGGGGACCTCATAAGAATGCCGCGTATTGGCACGAGTGGATCCGCAACCTTGCGCTCGAGATACGCCCCCCATCACCGCAAATCGCACCACAAATCGTTCCGCCGTCGCGGATTCGGTAGTCTTTTTGTCGTTTGTTAGCCAATGCCTATTCATATTCTCCCTTTTGAAGGTAATTAATTACCTTGACCATTTTTGTGTGCTTCCGGTTTTCGTTCGTGGGTCATAAGGCCGGAATCCAGCCCCACATATTGCTGTAACAATTTTATGGCATTTCGATAGATCGTGTTTCCAGAGACCCAATAAAGTCAGAGGGAAAGTTAATAACAACATCTATTGCCCCCATAATTACTGTTCAGCCTTGTTCCGCCTAGAAATTGATTGAGCCTGAAATCTGAAGTGAGAACCCCTGAAATGTTGACCTGTTCGAGAATTCCTTAAAATACTTAACGCCCAGGGTCACGTTCCGCTCCGGCAATATCACGTTCGACGCAAATCCAATGGCATTGACCTGATAATGAGCCTTTGCCTGCTCCGATGTTATGGTTGGCCCGCTTTTATCTGTGGTTTGCCACTGACCGTAGCCGACTAGCCCGACTTGCAGGCTAATATCATCACGCAGCGGAATAGTCTGCGTCAGCGAATAGTCGAGACTCAAGGTTTGGCCCGGATGTATATTGGTGCCTTTCTGAGTGCTATGGAATTCGTACATCTGGAAGGCAGAAACGGCTGTCGCCCTATTCTTTGTCAGGTAGAACGTTTGGCCCGAAGACAAGGCATGGGTCCAATAACCCGAACCGACGTTATTGTCCGCCCCAGCCTTGAACCTTCCGGTTGGGGCCAGGAAGCCGTAAACCGCCCGGATGGCGATGCGTTTCTTTTGCCAGCCCAGGATGAACGGCTGATAATAAGAGTCAGCGAATCCGCCGCCGCCGCTGATGGCACCCACAGCATCTGAAGTAAGAGAGTTATTGGCGACCGGCAGAGTGGCCGAAAGCGAAAATCTTGCGCCGCCCAATATCTCCTTCTTGCTGACCCAAATGAGGGAGTTCATATCCATCAAAACCGATTGACCCCCAGTGGCCAGGATCTCGCCATCAGGCCCCTTCAGTTGGTTGCGCGAGTAGAACAGAAATTGGTTTGAGTAGGTGAATCCGGATTCGGGCGTGATTCCGGAGTTGGTAGCGTTCATGCCGAGTGGATATACGCCTCTGACCTGCGCCTCTGCTGGAACATAGCCAATAAAAGCGTATGTCATCACGAGCAGCCCAGCCGAAATAATCCATCCTGGGCTAAGATTTTTTGTCACGAGATATCGTTCGCCTCCATCTCCGCTTGCCAGCGCAATTTCAGATTGAGCTGGCGAGCCGCGCTTGCCGCCACGCGACCGAGGATCCCGGCGTAGGTAGGAAATGAAAGTGGAACTTGAGCCAGCTCATCCACTCGCATCCCGGCGGCAATGGCGATGGTTGCCACCTGGGTGATATCGACCGCACGCTCGCCAACGACGTGGCAGCCCAAGATTTTGTATGTCGCGCGGTCGGCGATCAGCTTGCAGAAACCGGCCGTCCGCCCATCGATGATCGTGCGTGTAGTCGAATCGAAGGGCACAACCGCCGTCACGACATCGTGTGTTTCTCGGGCCTTCGCCTCGGTCAGGCCCACCTGTGCATACTCCGGATCGGTGAAGCTGCCGATCGGACTCACCTGATCCCCAAGCGTCATCGTCGCGCCTCGCACTGCATTGGTGGCAGCCACAAAGCCATCCTGTATCGCCTGTGGGACCAGCAACAGACGCCCGGTGATGTCCCCGGCGGCGAAGATATGTGGCGCAGATGTACGTAAGTAAGCGTCAACCTGCACGAAGCCCCGATGATCGATATCGACGCCTGCCGTCGCGAGGTTCACCCCGGCGGTATTGGCAACCCAGCCCACCGTCACGACCGCGAGAGCAGCCTCTGCGCTGTCCCGTGCGCCGTCTTTCGAGAAGATCATGCGCACGCCGCTCGGCATCTTCTCGAAAGACTCGATATCGCCGAAGTCCTCGCGCACAACTATTCCTGAACCGCGAAACGCCGCCGCGACTGCCGCCGATACGTCCTCGTCCTCAGTAGGCAGAATGCGCGGGCCTGCCTGGAAGAGTTGGACTCGCGAACCGAAGGCGTTGAAAATTGAGGCGACCTGCGCTCCAGTCGCACCCCCGCCAATGACCAGCATAGACGGCGGGACGGAAGTCAGACCCCAGGCGTCGCTGTGTGTGGCAGTCAACTCGAAGCCGGGGACGGAGAGTCGCCGGCTCACGCCGCCCGTGCAAATGATGATCTTTTCAGCCCGCAGCCGCAGCCCGCTCTCGGTTTCGATAGTGTGCAGATCGGCAAAGCGCGCGGCGCCGGCCTGCTCGTAGACGGTCACTCCCAGTGAATCGATCTGCCCGCGGAATGCAGAATGGGCACGCACATCGTTGACGACCGCACGCACGCGCGCAAGCAGACTGGGATAGTCCAGCACCGGCTCGCTCACAGCGATGCCGTACTGACCGAGTTGGCGGGCTTCTCGGATCAGCCGGGCGGCATGAGCCAGTGTCCGCACCGGAACCGGACCGTCGTTCGCCGCCATTCCGCCAAATTCGTCACGGGTTATGAGTGCTGTCTTGGCGCCCAGGTCTGCGGCGCGCAGCGCGGCGACCATACCTGCAGGTCCGGCGCCAATAACGATGACGTCTAACATCTACGACTCTCCTTCTATGTTTGGAGGTCGGCCAGCCATCGCAGTGCTCGCAGTCCGGGCATAAAGCAATATTCACCACCCCGCGTGACGACAAACCGCGGGAGGCCCTGAAGGCGCCTGCGAACCGGTCGCCGTGGGACTGTAAAGCTGGTGCCCTCTTCGTTCGATCCGACAATGGGATCCTTGGCATCCTCTCCCCCGAAGAAAACACCATCATTTATCCATTGAGACTGGACGAACTCGAACTGCCGCCCCAGATGCGCTCCGACAAACGCGAACATCAACCCTCGATCGGCGCCATCGTCCTCCAGAACTCCTTCCGGGAGTGGCGGGCCATAAGCAGTTCCGCGCCGGATCATGCGGTGTATCCTGGCTACGCCGGCTACGGACGCGTCTCGCGGGTTTGTCCGCCTGATGTGCGAGCCGCCGGGAGTCTTGAATCCTGCCGGGTCGTCCTCTTCATAGAGGAAATCGTTGTTGCGTCGCCTATCGGCGCCCAGTTCGGGATCGTCGTGGAACGGGCAGAGCGCCAGGGGCGCGCCGCTGCGCCAGCGCCCCATCGTCTTGGCCGCCAGTAGTTCTTCATCCTCAGGGCCGGTAGAGTTCGCCTTCAGGTATTCGCGAAATGCCGCCACACGCTGGTGTAGCTTGCGGAATACGACATAGGTCCCGTTGCGGCCCAGAACCTCGGGCTGAGTTATCTGAATGCCGCTTATCTCGTCTCTATAGCCAAGAACGAATTCGCCCGCCTTAAGAGGTTGTTCCTTGGGATTGGTTCCAGGAATGCCGCTCCCTTCGATCGCCGGGTGGCTGATGCCGTCTCTGAATCCGAAGGGCTCCTTTTCGCTTGGCAGCGCATGGCAGTCCTGTCGCCAGATCGCAGTTATCCCCGGCAGTTCCTGGTACGCCTTCCGAGCGCGATCGAGTACCACCTTAAGTTGCTGAGCATCCGGGGAGACTGCGACGAGCACTACATGGACGTCCGGCGTCCCTAGCGGTTTTTCCCAGTTATCAGGACTGCTCTCGTTGGTATCTCCCAGCTCTTTCGCGCGCGCGGCCATTCCCTGCCGGAACTCCCAGGCGAAGCTGTCGAGCGAATCCTGCGGCACGCCGAGAGCCTTGAGACCCTGGTAGGTGAGCGCGACGCTCACCCAGGTATCGGCTAAAGGGCTGGTTGGATCAGCGGCCGAGGTCACGACTGCACTCACTCGCCGCATCAATTCCCGCCCCGCTTTGCGGTCGTCAATCCTGAACACAATGTAAGTTGCCGCATACGGAGTCGGCCGTGGGCGCAGGACTCCGCTTTGGATGTCGTCCAGTTCGAGCATGACGTTAGCTTCTCCGGTCATATATCCTTTCTTTCCGAATAGCCTCACTTTGCCGTGGCGATATTCTTCCAGAAGTTTTCCAGGCTCTCGTCACGAACAGTGTGGTGAAGTGTCATCTCGCAAGTCACTTGCTAGTTCCTTTCGTCCACGCCCAGGCTGTTATGCGCCACCCTTCGGCGAGTTTGCGAAGCGCCACCGTAAGGATCGCGCCAGTTTGCGTAACCTGTTGGCCGTGTACTTTGAACGTCATGGTCGCGGGAACAACCACATACGCGCTATCGCCGGTGACGTTGTTATGCAACGGCTCGCCCAGCGTGACGAAATAGTTTGAAGCACCGTGTTGCTCACCTTCAATCAGCACATCTCGGTACCAATCCTGAGAGACTGTTGGTCCTTGCCACACGTGCGGCGCCATGCCGTCAAGAATCGAGCCCGGGATAGCGAAAGTCGCAGCCATCGCCTTTCCGTCACCTTTGTTAAAGTTTTCGATGTATTGGTGTACTGTCGCCATCGGATCTGTCGTAGCCATTTCATTCTCCTTTTTGGATTGCGCTGAGTGATGTCCTCACTTCGCTGTTGCAATATTCTTCCAGAAGTTTTCCAGGCTCTTATCCAGACCGAAAAGCGTGCTGAAGATCGTGGAATCCGCCAACAGCACATCGCCGGCCCGGTCGCCGCTCGGGGGCATCCAGAGAAACATGTTGAATTCCCGATTTCCTGCTTCCGTGAACGGATGTGGCTTGGACATGTCGATCGGCTGTCTGGCGAGAACATGAATGGACTTGGTGTCATCAGTTGTCAGCGCATAGTGCGGCAGGTGCGAATGGAAGTTGAAGGTTGTAACCCCCTGGAGCCAGCCTCTGGTATCCAGATCCCTCGCAATGGACAAGGGAGCGAGCGTTTTGGTTCCCGGGACCAGCGCGGGACGCAGACCATAGCGATTCTCGATGGGTACTCCGATTCCCCTCATCAGGGATCGCGTGTACTTGCCGAAGCGTTGCTGGCGGGGCACCAGAGCGTCGCCGTGGTGGTAGTACTCCATGTCGCGCACTTTCGGATCGTCTGAAACTCCGACCTCGTGATGTGGACCCAGGATCAGACAGGTTCCCTCGCGCTTGAGAAACTGCCGAAGGGCTTCGATCTCTTCCGGCGCGGCCTCCTGCTCCGTAACCATATGGTCCAAACCAAACACCAGCAGGGTGTCTGCGTCTGCCAGAACCCGCTCGTCGAGAGGAAGTTTGAACCCTGCCTGGTCGATCCGCTGAAACACCGGGACTACATGCCCGGTAGTATCACCGACGAACTGCTGGAACGGCACCCAGGCCCAGAAGAACAATTCCAGGGCTCCCGTAATTCCTTGCTGGAACTGTAACCGATCAGACCACTCAGGCGCTTCATAGGCGGGCCATGCCACCCGCCGAACCTCGGTCATCGTTGAGAATCGGTTATCCAGCTCGGCCGGATTCCTGTTAGCCTCAGCCGGGTAACTCCATGCAGATGTAGATACTCACTCGTCGCCGGCTCGGAGTATATTTCCGCGGCACATGGTTTTGGTTATATGTCCGTGCAGTTGTCGGTTGGCTCATTTCCTTCTCCTTCTAGTCACTGCATCTGATCGAGCATCTCAGACATGGCGTTCTTGATCCTCAAGGCCTTCTTAATCTCGTCGGCAGAGAAAAACGGATACTCCCCGTATTCTATAAAGCTCGGGCACTGGTGGTCCCGGACGAATCTGATGAACGCTTCAGGGTTTGTTTTCCAGTCCGTCGGAAACCCCTCGAGATTCTCGAAGACCGTGTCGACGCCGCCCTTTGTGAAGAGAGCTATCGCGTCCTCGGTGTATTTGTCGAAATCGGTGTCGAAGATTCCCTGGTACATAAACCGTGTGTCGTCATCGAAGAGCACCCAGCGCAGGTAGTGGAGCTTGAGCGGCGCGAGCAGGTAAGGGTCAGCTTCCAACGCATTTGCCAGCTTGTACCCGTAGTTGCGGATTATCTCTGCTCTACCAGGCTTGATTTTCGCGATGATCGTAAACCCATGACACGCCGGCGTCTTGGGATAGATCGGACCGTATTTCCCCTTTTCCAGCTTGTCGGTCTCCTTTGGTATGACGACTGCTTGTGGCTTGATCTCCATGTAGATTCTCCTTTTCTTTGTTGGCTCATATCCACCGTGCCTGTGGTTAAATTGAGGGTTAAATTATCTGGAGGTGGGTTGCTGTGCAGGAGTCGAGTATTGCCGATACATAGGATCACGGGTCTAGGACCCCAGCTACCCGGATTGTTAGCTGGGGTTCTCACCCGGGTGCTGCAGCGAGCCTACCTGATTCCAGCCGCATTTTCAAACTTCTGCCAGTTTCCGCTATCGCCGCGCTTGTATACGTTCCCATCCCGCTCCCGCGTACAGATAGATTCTCCACGCTCGACCCAACAAACCCGCCGCCTTCGGGCCCGCGCCGGCTTATCATCCCACTTCATCGGTACGTGTCACGCGCCGACTTCTTCGGAGGCAACATTGTGAGCAACCCACACGCCGGCCGCCTGGGCACGGTGTCATGTTGGAAATCCATTGGCTGACGGCTCGGGACTGTTCGAATCTGATCCTTGGGTCGGCGCGCTTGCCGAGATCACACGGCTGAAGCCAGCAACGTGGACGTGCCGCTTGCTATCGTCATGAGGCGAGTCCTACAATGATGATATGAGAATATTTTTAGCTGGCGCCTCCGGCGTTATTGGGCAGCGGTTGATTCCCAGGTTGGTTCAGGCTGGGCACGTAGTCGGCGGCATGACGCGCTCGCCCACCAAAACGGAGTTGCTGAGGCACCTCGGTGCCGAACCGATTCTTTGTGATGTCTTCGATCGGGAGGCACTTATCCAGGCGGTTCATGACTTCAAACCGGACGTCCTGCTGAACGAGCTGACCGATCTGCCGGATGATGCGGCGCTGATCAGTGGACTCGCAGATATGAACGCTCGCATCCGAACCGAGGGAACCCGGAATCTGATCGAGGCTGCGCGACAGAGCGGGTCGCCGAAAATCCTGGCTCAAAGCGTCGCCTGGCAATTATCAGATGGACCAGATGCCCAGGCTGTTGCGGAACTGGAGCGTTCCGTTCTCGCCGTGGGCGGCGTTGTGCTTCGCTATGGCCAGTTTTACGGGCCTGGCACCTATAACGAGCAGCATCCACCCGAGGAACCTCGGGTTCACATCGACCGAGCTGCGGAACGAACGGTGGAGGCGCTGGCCGAGCCATCGGGCGTCGTCGTCATTATCGACTGAGCGAGTGACCGCAAAGCCGACCGGCAGGTTCGAAATGCCTCGGTCGAAACGGAAAGGAAAGGACAACCATGAAAAAAGTAGTAATCGGTGGTAATGGACTGTTGGCGCTGGCCTTTCTCATAACCAGCACCCTGATGGCGCAGGAGACTATTACGCGGCTCATGTCGAATGATCTGTCAGGAGATTCCGGCAAGGAAGTTCTGATGTACACCGTGGACTTCCCGGCGGGGTTTTCGAGCCCTGTACACCGCCACAATGCGCAGGTGTCTCTTTACGTGCTGGAGGGCTCCGTCGTGATGCAGGTGAAAGGGGGAAAGGAAATCACACTGACGCCAGGCCAGACCTTTTCTGAAGGTCCCAATGATATTCACGTCGTTAGCCGGAACGCGAGTAGTACAAAGCCAGCAAAATTCATTGTGTTCATGATTAAGGAGAAAGGTGCTCCGCTGGTGGTACCAGAAAAGTAAACCAATAATTGCGAGCAGTTCTCTTTTTTTTCTTCTGTTAGTTTTCGTAATTTGATCGCTATCGACAGTCTCCTAAATCGTTGCAGATTATTTATGAAACTTGCCGGATGCACCACTTAGGTCGCCGGATCAATTCATTTTCCACGCACCGTGGCCCGATCACGAGTGCCTCGAGGTGGCTCGGCTGGTCGCGGCCCGCGAGAGGCGCGTACGGATCGTTAACCTTTGAGACAAGTCTCCCTCAAGGGCTGCCTTATGAAAGGCGACCTAACGGCGTATCGCACTGAGCAAGATCGGCCCCTCTTTCGTTTGAGCCAATCGATCGGGACACAGCCACCTTTATCGCCGCATGAATGCTCTCGGAATTAATCTCGGGTAGGCAAAAGATAACTTGAAAGTGTATCTTTATGTAGATGACACAGACGATATATGACTCCATCGGTGGCGAGCAAACTCTTCGCGCGCTGGTTGATCGGTTTTACGACTTAATGGATATACTGCCCGAAGCAACTGGCATCCGCGCCCTGCATCCTGAAACGCTGGATCATTCCCGTGAGAAGTTGTTTATGTTTTTATCGGGTTGGATGGGCGGCCCGCAGCTTTACGTTGAGCGCTTCGGCCACCCGCGACTGCGCGCCCGCCATCTCCCTTTCCCAATCGGCGAATCTGAACGAGATCAATGGCTTTTGTGCATGAATCGTGCGTTGGACGATGTAGTCGAGAATGGGCTGACACGAGTTCAGATCGCTCGTTCGTTCGCACAGCTTGCCGATTTCATGCGCAATAAGGAGGACTGATTCATCCAACGGCAACTGTTGGTGGCGGGGAAGATAAATAAAGATATCCCCGATGTGATCGGGATATCGGTCCGTACGGTGGAGGACGCATCGAACTAATATCATTCACAAGCTGAGGTTAACTCCATAGTCGAATTGGTCCTCTACGCTGTTCACAACAACAAGTCCAGCCTTACGAACCGTATCTAAATCTGATACGTATCCAACTCAAACTTGAATTGAATCAACAACTTGGCACTTGGGGTCGACGAAGCTTTTGGAGTAGTACGTAAATCCCACACGCCGGAATACGTAATAAAAACTGGCCTATATACCGAACTTACGGGATATACGCGGACAACCCTGCCCGCATATGCTGGGATTCTCCCAACAAAAGATAAGGGAAATCTTTTGACGGATCACGGCTATGAAGGGTAGGTCTTTGTCGGCTCCGTAATTCAAGACCTCGCGGCAGTGTGAATCCATTTATTCCGCCCTAGTCTTCCATTCCCTGCTCTGCAAGATTCAAGCCCGGCGGTAACCCCATTAAGAACTGGATGAACCGCGACAAAGGTTGAGGATGAGACGCATGAGCAAACTACTGGTGATCCCATTCAGAGACAAGTATCACGCTTTTGAAGTCCTTAATGATTTACAGCGGCGTGCGCGGAGACCTCGAGAAGGCAGCCGCAGCGGCGTTCGCCCTCGAATAGACGCCTGGCGACTGTCGAGCAGCGCGGCGGCCATGGGACGCCAAGGCTATTTTCGGATTCGAGGAAAAGATGTTTTGGTGTCCTATGTGACTGCCGGTAATGGAGCGATGAACATTATTCGCAGCGGTAGCTAGATTATCGGTTAATACTTACGCTGGTGAACGCGTTTGTGAGAGGAGGTTATGTTATGGACCTGGCAACACTGATACCGCTCGTTCTGAAAACGAGCATCGTTCTGACAGTTTTTGGTCTCGCGCTTAACGCTACCATTGATGACGCTTTGTATCTGTTCCGGCGGCGGTCGGAACTCGTCAGGTCGCTGGTCTCGATGAATGTCGTCATGCCGGTCTTCGCGGCCGCGCTTGCGGTCGCCTTCAATCTTCACCCGGCAGTGGAGATTGCCCTCATCACTCTGGCCGTATCGCCTGTCCCACCCATCCTTCCGAAGAAAGAGCTCAAGGCGGGCGGACACGCCTCCTATGCGATCGGACTTCTTATCGCGGCTGCAGTACTCGCGATCGTCTTCGTGCCCGTAGGAGTGGAGCTACTCGGAAGAGTATTAGGCAGGTCCATGCACATGTCGGTCTCCAACATCGCTCAACTCGTTTTATTAACCGTGCTCCTGCCTCTCGCCGCCGGCATAGCGGTGCGCAATTTTGCGCCCCGATTGGCTGACCGGATAGCGAGGCCTATATCGCTGGTGGCGGCGGTGCTGCTCATCGCCAGCGCACTTCCCCTCGTGTTTACCGCGTGGCCGGCAATCACCTCTCTGATCGGCAACGGGACAATCATTGCGATTGCGGCGTTTGTCATCATTGGGTTAACAGCCGGCCATCTGCTCGGAGGGCCAGAGGAGGATGATCGAACCGTCCTCGCGCTCTCCACCGCGTCGCGGCATCCTGGCATAGCAATGGCGATCGCGAGCGCCAACTTCCCGGGACAAAAGCTCGTCTTCGGTGCGGTGCTTTTATATATGATCGTGAACGCCATCGTGTCGCTCCCATACCTTAACTGGCGCAGACGGCATCACGCCGGAATCGCCGGTGCAGTGGGTACATAAGAGGCGTCGCGTTGATGAAGTTAGAAAGGTTCGTCAAGTCACGAGTTACTGTGGAAATGCCATGAACCCAAATCAAACGACAAGTGAACACAAGGTGAAGCCGAGCGTTCTTCCTCAGATAGGGGACCATTACTCTTGGCTGCGCACGCGCCTGAGCGTCGAGCGAACGCTCATGTCCTGGGTGCGAACGGCCGCGGCCTTCATCGGGTTCGGCTTCACTATCTTCCAGTTCTTTGAACGGCTCAACCAGATGCCGGGCGTCGACCCGCCGGTCAGTCCAATCACCCCTCGCCTTGTTAGCCTGTCGCTCATCGCGATCGGCACTTTCGCCTTGTTGGTGGCGATCAAAGAATACAAGAATTTAGTGCGTTACTTGTGGAGTGATGAATTCAAGGACATCGCCGGGATAGGGGACCGCGCGAGTTGGACTCCCTTGGGTATGATAGCCATCATGCTGGCAATAGTTGGACTAGGAATATTCGGAACCATCTTGCTGCGAACGATCTCATCGTAGCGCGAGCTTAAGGGCAAACGGCCAATCAGCTGGAACCGAAATGGCTCGACATCCTGTGACATTATCAAGGAACGTAATAGCCCAAGATAAAGGAACAATATGAACGCTGCCGTCAATATCAAGGCTGCAAAACTGAAGTCCAAAAGGGCATCAATCCTCATCTCCTCCGACTGATCCACCATTCGAGACGATGGTCTGGATACTGGGCGGCACTTTCTTATGGATTCGAACAAACACTACCCGGAACTAAATTACCGCCTTACCTGATTTCCCAGTTCGTGATCGAGGTCTGACCATGGAAGCTCTTAGTATTGAAGATATCTTTAAAAACTTCGCTAGCTACGTCGCACTGGCTATGGAGATCATCGCGGTAGTGATCATCGCAATCGGCGCCGTTGAGTCTGTCATCAAATTGATGCGGCCTAATTACGATCAGCTCAGACCATTCGCCTGGAAGAAGGAGATATTTATCCGATTAGGTTCGTGGCTCCTGCTTGGACTTGAGTTTGCGCTGGCGGCCGACATCGTGCGGACTGCTATCTCGCCGACATGGGCACAGCTCGGACAACTGGCCACGATCGCCGCCATCAGGACATTTCTGAACTTCTTCCTGGAGAGAGACGTGGAGAAGTTTTCAGAGAATGGGACAGTTGCGGAAGAGGCTGCGATAGCCAGGCGCGCACTCGAAGCGAAGGCATAACCGAGAACAAGTTGATAGCTAGAGGCTTTTCAATGAATTCAACGAAGATTGAAGAGATCGAGGACAAACATATCAACCATTTGCACTTGTCCGAACATATTGAGAGAAATTGACGGGGAGAAGATAACTTGTCAGGGACGGTTCGCATTGATTACTCGGAAGGATCCTAGGCTCCTGCCAATCCCACAATAACTCCAAAAAGACACCACCCCACGATCCGCCATTCGATGGCCGGGCCGAGTTGTGTTTACCCGGGATCGACTCTACCACCATGATCCATTGCGCCAGCGGATCGACAGGGTTTTCGACTTCTCATTTCATCCATAATACCTAATGCTGGGCATGAAGCTTAAACAATGCTTTCTCAGAGGCTTGAGAGCTGGATAGAGGAGTAATGGAGCATAATTTCGTTAAAAATAGAGAGCTAATAGAGGACATCTCAAGAATCTCGAAGATAGTATTCAGCCGTGAATAAGCCGAGGCAGCAGTCAAGTCTCGTCTTCGGTCTCATTCAATACACCAACGGATGAACAGAAGCTTATTCAATGGAAAAAGCTACTGGTTGCCGATGCAATTACAACTCTGGATTTGATTTTATAAGGAGAGTCTCATGACAAAGGATATGAGGATCGATGCGATCGTGACATCGACTGGTAATGTAATTGATATGTTTGTGGAGGGCGCGCCTATTCTCAGATCGGATCAGGACGAATCACTGGTCAGTGACTCGGTCGATTTGGGCTACGAAGATATGGAGGAAGTGATCGCCCCATATATCTCTTTCAACCATAACGAAGTTATCATCAGTGACGAGGTTGATTTGGAAGCTGAGGAGTTGGAGGACGTGATCGCTCCCCTTATCAGTTTCAACCATAACGAAACTATCGTCTGCGACGAGGTTGAGTTGGACGCTGAGGAGCTGGAGGACGTGATCGCCCCGTATGTCTCTTTGAACCATAACGAAACTATGGTCTGCGACGAGATTGAATTGGACACTGAGGAGCTGGAGGACGTGATCGCTCCATTTATCACTCTCAACCATAACGAATCTATGGTCTGCGACGAGGTTGAGTTGGACGCCGAGGAGCTGGAGGACGTGATCGCTCCCGTTATCTCTTTCAACCATAACGAAACTATGGTCTGCGATGAGGTTGAATTGGACACTGAGGAGCTGGAGGATGTGATCGCCCCGTATATCTCTGTCAACCATAACGAGGTTATCGTCAGTGACGAGATTGAATTGGACGCTGAGGAACTGGAGGACGTGATCGCTCCGCATATCTCCGTCAACCACAACGAAGTTATGGTCTCCGACGAGATTGAATTGGACGCAGAGGAGCTGGAGAACGTGATCGCTCCATTTATCACTTTCAACCATAATGAAACGATTGTCTGCGATGAGGTTGAATTGGACGCAGAGGAGCTGGAGGACGTAATCGCTCCCTATATCACTTACAACCATAACGAATCTATGGTCTGCGACGAGGTTGATTTGAACGCCGAGGAGCTTGAAGATCTGATCGCGCCCATGACCATGGATTACCAGGGGTCGCCAGTGATCACTTATAGCTAGCCCGGGCCTAACATGCAGAATTTCAGAAGGCATGTGGCGACAGATCCACCGAAGGCACAGGAATCTCTGCAAGTGCAGATTCGCGCTATTTGCGGCACGGCCGAAGCTTGGCGCATCGAGGGGCGTTACAGCGAGGCCGAGCCGCTCTACCGATGGGCGCTGGAGCTGGCGGAACAGAATTTTGGCCATGATCACCCGGAAGTCGCGATTATCAGCAACAATCTGGCCGTGCTCTGTAAATACACAGGTAAGTTCGATGAAGCTGAACGACTCTATCGGCGCGCATTCGCTTTGATGGAGCAAACGATGGGAACGGATGCCCGCCATATCGCCACGCTCTATCACAACCTCGGCGGATTGGAACACGCGCGTGGCCGATTCGCCGCCGGTGAACTTGCGGCACGCCGCTCTGTCGAGATTCGTGAACGCGCCCTCGGTCCTGATCATCTCTATGTAGCTGCCGATATCGCCGCACTGGCGGCCATTCTGGATGGGCAGGGGAAATATGCCGAATCAGAGCCGCTCTATCGAAGAGCATTGGCGATCTTTGAGCGAGAGTTAGGTCCTGAACATTACGAGATCGCCGTCAACCTCAACAATCTGGCCGCGCTTAAACAATCGCAGGGCTACCAGCAGGAAGCTGAACGACTCTATCGCCGGGCTCTTCTGATAAAAGAAAAATTGCTGGGATCGAATCATCCGGACGTGGCGATGACGCTAAACAACCTGGCCGTCCTCTGCAAAACGCAATGCCGGTATGTCGAAGCGGAAGCCATGTACCGGCGCGCCCTGGCTATCTTCACGCAATCGTTAGGACCTGAGCATCCGAAGGTCGTGACCTGCCGCCGAAACTATGCGGGCCTGATGCTAAAGATGAGGCGGCAGAATTCTCAACTGAGTAGCGATCAATGAAGACCGATTACTGCGCCTACCCGCCACTGATCGCCCCTGACGTGGAAATCTCGGAACAACACGAAGGCGACTGCACGGCTTTCATCGTCGGCTCCGCCTCGACAAGCCGTTATCTGTTGATACGTGACGCGGAATATCGAGTGCTGCAGATGCTCGGCGAAGGGCGCGCCCCCGCGGAAATCTGCCGGCAATTCAAACAGAGGTACGGCGGGACGCTTGCGCTCGCAACCCTCACGAAGTTTCTCTCCCGGCTCGATGATTACGGCATTCTCGCAGGCGATCGCGCAGCTGGACGTCAATCGCCGGGACAGCAGTTGAGCACGCAGTTTTACCTGCGCTTCAGCCTGTTCAACCCCGATCCGCTCTTCACGCGCGTGGTCGGTGTGTTGCGCTGGGTGTGGACGGCCCAGTTCTTTGCCGGCTCCCTCCTTCTGATGCTGATCGCGGCGGCATTGGCATTGATCAACCGAACCGAAGTCGCACAATACGGCAGTTACATTCTGCGTGAACATTATCTCGCGGTTATCTTAGCCGGATTACTGGTGGGTGTAACTCACGAATTCGCGCATGGGCTGACGTGCAAGGCTTTCGGCGGGCGGGCGACCGAAGTCGGCGGCTTGTTGATCTATTACTGCCTGCCGGCGCTCTACTGCAATGTTTCAGGTCTCCACCTGATCCCGCATCGCAGCCGGAGACTGTGGGTGATCGCCGCGGGGGTCTATTGGCAGCTTCTGGTCGGAACATTCGCGCTGCTGGCATGGTTGATGCTCGCACCATTTACGATCTTCTCGGACCTCGCCTTCATCTTCTTATGCGGCAGCGTGCTGAATGTCGCTTTCAACGGAAACCCGCTGATCAAGCTCGACGGATATTACTTCCTGAGTCAGTGGCTGCGAATGCCGAATCTCATGGATCGCGGACGCGCCTGGTGGCGCGATCTTTTGCGATCCATTTTTTTCGGTGCTCCGAGTGAGGATGAAAAACGTTACAGCCGGCGCGAGCAGGCGATTCTTGCGTCATTCAGTTCGCTCTCGTTTACTTACACGCTGGGTCTGCGAGTGTTCATAGTGATCTTCGTCGGTTCATATCTGACTGACTGGTTTCACCTGCCGGGATTGTTGCTCACTGCCGTCCTGGCTCTCACCTATATGCGGCGGCCGTTCGAGGAGTTGATGACCGCGGCGGTCTCCGCTTTGCGGCCACTCGGTGCAAATTTCAATCAGTTTTGGAAAGCAAAAATGTCAACTCAGAAGCAAACTTCAACGATCGATCCGGGACAGAACGAAAGCCCTGCGCGCCGGCTTCGGCGCAGGCTCATACCGCTGGCGATCGCCTCGTTACTTACCTTGATCTTCTGTCTCCCCTGGAACGCCTCGGTCGGTGCTAACGGCGTCCTCGTCGCCATTCCGGGACAGGAGACGATTATTCGCGCCCCGGAGAGCGCGATACTATCCGAACTGCGCGTGCGCCCGGGCGACCTGACGGAGGAGGGCGCGGTCCTGGGCCGGATGAGCAACGTCGAACTCGATGAGCAGCTGGCGCACGTACAGATAGAGCTCGATCGGGCGATTACCGAATATGAGCGTTATATCGGGGAATTGCGGCTCCGCGAGGAATCGATTACTCGGGCCGAAGTGAACCTGCGGCAGCGCCAGAGAGATTACGAAGAGAGTGATTCCGAGAGGCGACAGATCGAAGAGAGGCGGCGCGCCGAGCCGGACCGGGCGAAGTATCTGGTTGCATATGGCGGTTCGTTCTCGTTACCTGCCGCCGATCATCAAATGGAAAACAGTGTCTCGACTTATCCGGCAGCCATCGCAGTCTTGCACTCGGATGCGGAGATGCGCCACGCGAGATTGGCAGAGGCCAGTCTCCAGCGCGACCGGACACGGATGCTTTATGCACAGGGCATCGCGCCGCGGAGCGAGCTGGATGGAGCTGAAACACGAGCTTCGACTCTGGCCATCGAACTCACAGCGGCGCGCCAGCGGCTCGATTCCGCTCTGGTCGAACACCGGCATCGCCATCTCGGTCTGACGACCGAATTGCTGCGGGCGCGCTCGGACGTTACGTCTGAGCGATTACAGACCGGGAATCTCCATAACCTGGTCCGAGCAGCGAGCGATCTCATCTCCACTCTCACCGCTCGCCGTGACCTGTTACGGGGCAGGCTGGCGCAGCTTTCACTCGTAACGCCGCGTGCCGGCGCTGTATTCGGTGAAGAGTTACCGCGTATGGTCGGACAATATTTCCCCAAAGGCTCGGAAATCTGCCGCGTGGCCGAAACGCGGCAACTGCTGGCGCGCATTCAGGTATCCGAGCGTGAGATCGGAGACATTCGCCCGGGCAATCCGGTCCGGCTCAAGGTGCGGGCGCACCCCGACCGCGTCTTTCGTGGCAGCGTCGCCAAGATCGGCAGCGAAAGCGAACTCGATCCGGGCGGGCAGGTAATCTATCGGGTGGAATTGATCATTGAAAATACGGACGATCTTTTGCGATCCGGAATGACCGCATTCGCTCGCGTCGATTTTGACCGCCGGATGATCGGGGGCATCCTGATCTACAAACTGAAGCAGGCACTGCGACCTGAATTATGGATGTTGTAAAGGTCGAAATATCATTGTTTTACGAGAGGCGAGATGTAGAGGCGTTCCTGTATGACCTCATACACCGCAGGCACTAGCTCTCGGCTAGCGGCCAGCTTAAAGACATAGCCCTTTGCTCCCGCGGAAATTCCTTCTTCTAACATACTCCGATCGTTATGCATGGTGAGTAATATGATCTTCGCCTCGAAGTCTTCCTCGACTATTCTCATGGTCGCTTCGATGCCGCTCATTTCGGGCATATTGATGTCGGCTATGATTACGTCAGGTTTGAAATTCTTGACCGCTTGGAGCAAATCTCGCCCGTTCTGGACTATTGCTACAACTTCGAACTCTGGCTGCAGTACATCCTTGATGAGGCTAAGCATCTCCGCGTGGTCATCGGCCACTACTATTCTGATTTTACTCATTGGGACCATCCGAAGTAGGTGGAATCCTTGCATCTGCCATTTGACATAAAATCTTGCAGGCAATGCACTATGCCATCCTCGACCGGGTATCCGATGTCACTCACCTATGCTCTTGCTCCGATCCCATACCAGGCTGGCAATTAACATCATCAGTTCGGCAGGTTCGACTGGCTTGGTAACATGCATGTGGAAGCCTGCACTGAGTGCGCGCAACTAACCTTCTACTCGCCATCGCCGTGAGTGTTATCGTCGGCGTCTGCTACGACATCTTGACTCTTCGCTCTGCCTCGAGTCTCCTAACACTTTTCATCATCTCGCAACCATCTTTACCCAGCACATATGAGCACATCAAGTTGTTCGCTGCAAGATCGATCCATACTCTATGCCTTCACTCGCCGCCTCGATCGTGCCGCCTTGCAATTCGCCCAGATACTTTGCCACCGCTGCGTATAGAGCATGCGCATAGCAACTGCCACATCTGAAGACTTCTACCATTCCTATCGCGTGTGATATTATGAATTTGGGGAAAATTAAATCTTAATTGCGAGCAGTTTTTCTGTCCTATCTCAAGGCTATTTTGACCTTGCTGGTCCAGTTTTAGTCTGCGTATTACGGTCAGATATCATTCCTTTATTTAGGACACTTTTCTCGATCTTTTCCCTTTTTCCAATAGATAACTTCATCGGGAGCGATCTTAATGCTCTTGCCCATTAGGAGTAAGTTTAGATAAAAACCCAGCGCCTACTTCGTGTGGAGGGTGTTCATTGTTGTATGTAATTGGATTGATACCCTAGAGGCATGCTTAACCTCGTGGAAGAAGTGATTATAACAACGGCTTCATTCAATCAGCATAGCATCATTGGATTTACCCCTCCTCCCGGTTCAGATAAAGGCAAGCGCCAGCCAGTGTGACTGACGTTCGCTACATTGTTGGACCTGCTCATGCGCTTAGATTAGGCATTACCTCACAGAAAGGACCCTCTGATGACCCACTCAATTTTGGAGGCGAATCCGGGAGATTTGAGGAATTTGCAAATCAAGATAGAGAGTCGTTTCGGCGTTCTACCGAACTTCTTCCGGCTGGCTCCTAAAAGCCCGGAGGTCACGGCGAACCTCTGGGAGTTTGCGCAGTTCGCTTACCTGGATAATCCACTTCCATCGCTATTCAAGGAACGGTTATTCGTCTATCTCTCTCGCTTTTGCAAAGCGCGCTATAGCGTCGCGCGGCACGTCGGCTTCCTAGTCGGGCTGGGGCATCCCTCAGGCGACAACCAGTGTCCGATCCAGACCATCGAAGAAATCATGCGACTTCTCCGGCGTCCGTTCCCACGGGCCGAGCGCCTGAAACCGCACGTTTCTGGTCTCGCCGCCCGTAAGGCACCTCTGGCTAAATTGCCGAAGCCTGATTCCGCCCTTGAAGAGACTATCTTTGCGTGCGCCGCTCATGTCTTCTTGCAGACACCAGACGCGCCCCGATGCCTCGACGCGATCAATCGCGCCTTTGGCGAATCGCGGTTCGAATACCTGATGACGTTTCTCGCATTCGTCCATACCGCCCATTACTGGACCTCGGTTCATACGGAATTGGAAGTTGAAGAGGACATCCAGCGGCTTTTGGCGACCTACGAAGCACTAGCCGAATGTCTGCTGAACGACCCGGAGTCCGGGACTTGTGAAATCAGTCAGAAGCTGCTCGACGAGTTGGCGTCACTGCGGGAGACCAGGGAGCGCCACAATGAATTATTGCAAGCGCATCAGACAGTACGCGAGAGCGAGGTGCAGGGCCGACGAACCAATGCGGAACTCGCCGGGCGTGTGGCTGAACTTCAAGAGCTCACTGTTGAACTACAGAATGCGCGCCGAGCCGCGCTCAATCTGATGGAAGACGCGATCCAGGCGAAAGCTGCGTTGGCGGAGTCCGAGGAGCGTTATCGCTCGCTGGTCTCTGTCATCACTGACGTCTCCTGGACGACCGATGTGGCAGGCCGGTTCGCCACGCCGCAGCCCGCGTGGACGGCTTACACAGGTCAGATCTGGAATGAATTGCGGGACTTCGGCTGGGTCGACGCCCTGCATCCCGAAGACCGAGAGAACGTCGGGGTCACATGGCTGCACGCCGTCAAATCACGATCCCTTTACAAATCACATGGACGGCTCTGGCACGCGCCGAGCCAGCAGTACCGCTACTTCGAGGCGCGGGCGACGCCGTTGTTCGACCCCGACGGCGGCGTGCGAGAATGGGTCGGCTCCTGCACGGATATTCACGACCGCAAAATGGCCGAAACGGCGTTGAGTGAAAGCGAGGAACGGTATCGGCGCCTGCTGGACAAACTGCCGGTTGGGGCCTATACCTGCGATGCCGATGGATCGATAACATATTTCAATCAGCGTGCGGTCGAAGTGTGGGGGCGCACCCCGAAATTGAATGACCCCGTGGAACGTTTCTGCGGCTCATATAGGCTTTATTCGCCTGACGGAGCGCTGATTCCCCACGATCGATGTTGGATGGCGGTCGCGATTAAGGAGAAAAAGGTATACGAGGGACATGAGATCGTGATCGAGCGTCCGGACGGCTCCCGGCTGACAGTCCTGGTCCATGTCAACCCGTTTTACAATGAGGCTGGGAAATTGCTCGGAGCGATTAACATATTGGTGGACATCACCGACCGCAAGCGAGCCGAAGCAGCGATGGCTCAAATGGCGGCCATCGTCGAATCGTCAGATGACGCCATCATTAGCAAGGATTTGAATGGAATCATTGCGAGCTGGAACAAAGGTGCGGAAAAGCTGTTTGGTTACACGGCGGCGGAAGTCATCGGCAAACCGGTGACAATTCTTATTCCTCAGGATCGGGTGGACGAAGAGCCGCGAATTCTCGAACGGCTCACGCGCGGCGAGCAGGTTGATCAGTACGAAACCGTGCGACGGCGCAAAGATGATAGCGAGGTTGACATTTCGCTGACGATCTCACCCATTAGAGACAAGACAGGAAAAGTTATCGCCGCGTCGAAAATTGCGCGCGACATCACCGAACGCAAGCGCAGCGAGATCGAAAGAGAAGAACTGTTGCTCAAGGAATCGGCGGCCCGCGCCGAGGCGGAAGCCGCAAATCGCAGTAAAGATGAATTCCTGGCCGTCGTCTCGCATGAGTTACGCTCGCCCCTGGGCGCGATCCTCGGTTACAACAGTATGCTGCGCGAGAAACCGTCCGACAAGACGCAACTGAATTCATACTGCGACATCATTGAGCGCAACGCCAAAACGCAACTGCAATTGATCGAAGACCTGCTCGATACTGCCCGCATCGTCAGCGGCAAGCTGCGGCTGGAATTGCGCCCCCTGGACATCACCCCCCTGCTCGCCGACGCGCTCGATGTGGTGCGCCCGGCGATAGAGGTCAAAGGTGTCAAATTGCGGATTCGGGAGGGCGGAGTAGAGAATGAAAATGGCGCGACGCGGGAAGAACCCGCAATCTTGTTGGGTGATGCCGCCCGGTTACAGCAGATCATCTGGAACCTGCTCTCGAATGCGATTAAGTTCACGCCCGCCGGCGGGTTTGTCGAATTGCGTGCCGAACGCGGCGAAGGACATATCCGCATCATCGTCAGCGACACCGGCAAAGGCATACAGCCGGAAGTCCTGCCTCATGTATTCGACCGCTTCCGACAGGCCGATTCATCAAGCTCGCGGCGGTACGACGGCCTTGGTCTGGGTCTCGCGCTGGTGAAGGACTTGGTCGAACTGCATGGCGGTAAGGTCGAGGCGGCGAGCGAAGGCGCAGGACGTGGCTCGAGGTTCACCGTCACACTGCCGTTGGCGGCACCAAGCGAATTGGGCGCTGTGGAGCCTAAGGCCCTGGCATTGGCCGTTGGCGCAAATGGCGAGGCGCAGATCCGAGGCGGGATCCCATTGCCTGATGGGGTAACGATCGCGGGCTTGCGCGTGCTGATGGTAGATGATCAGGAAGAGGCGCGCGTCATGGTCGCCGATTTTCTGAGCCGGTACGGCGCCGTCGTGACGACTGCATCGTCCGGCGCTGAAGCATTGTCGGTTCTCTCGAATATGACGGATGACGCGCGACCGGACGTCCTTGTGTGCGACATCGCCATGCCAATGGAAGACGGCTACACGGCGCTGCGCCGGTTGCGGGCGCTCGAAGATGCTCGCGGCGTCGCGGCGTCACAGCATATTCCGGCGATTGCGCTGACTGCGTTGGCAGGGAAGGAAGAGCGGTTGCGCGTGCTGAGCGCGGGCTTCCAATGCCACATCGCCAAGCCGGTTGATCCGGTCGATTTGATAGTAAGAATCGCGAACATCGCGGGCCTATGGCGGCGGAAAAGAAATATTAGCCGCGGCAGTTGATGCCGTTGATCAGTGAATGGAACCAAACTTGGCAGGCGATCACGTTCGCTTTCAGATTTGAGCATTACCAAAAATAATTGGGCATTGTGTCTATGGTGGAACGACCATAAGAGAAGGGCTGACCAAAACTGATGGTTTGGTGAAGGTAAGTTGGGACCCGATTACCCGAATCATCGGCAGCCTGGGCATCTATACCAAGATCGATTTTAAGAACAAACGGGTCGCCGAGTATTACACCACATCTTCAATTTTCCGCGGCTATAGCGTCTTCATGAGTAACGAAGACCCGTGCGCCGCCACTTCATCACCCGCGGCACCTGGGCGACAAGCACGCGACTTGCTCCTTCTACGCGCAGAACATGGCTCTTGGAGTGATACTGCCCGATCTGGGAGGTCGGATTATCAACCTCGGCGTGCTGGATAAAGCTGAGAAGACAATGATCCGGGCGGCAAAGTCCACGTTTACCGCACGATCGCCTACATTATGCGCACGCTCAACCCGTTCAGGGGGGAATTTTATCGCGAGGCACTGGAAATGAGCCGGCTGACTCGTGAGATGTACTGTCTGATGGAAACCCGGCACGCGCCCCCCTTCGACCCTATATCCGGCGACGTATGGCAGATAAAGAAGCCTGTCGAATTAGAGAAACTAATCGTCGTCTTCGCAAAATCTCGCTAGCCGAACCGAGAAGGATTGAGTGGGGGTAACCAAGCTACGGTAAGAATTTGAATAGAATCATTTCTCAAACCTCTCTATAACGGAGATCCATTAATCTGATGGGCCTTTCAGCGTGATTGCGCTGAAAGGCTTGACTCGCGAATACAAGTTACCCAAAACGCTAAAGAATGCTCTATCAAAGCTAGAGTAGAGGAACGACATGTCCCGCAAGAAATCAACTCCAGTCACACCTCCCGCGGCAGCAACTAAACGCGCTAGTCAGGCAAAGGCGGATTCGCCTATTGAAGAAAAGAGCGATCAGGTGAACGCAGATCCCAGGAAATCAGCTCGCCGGCGCAAACCTGACTCCATCGTCGTGGAAAAGCGTGACGAGGAACGACAGGCTGACTACAAATCTTTCCCGGTAGTCGGGATTGGCGCTTCCGCCGGCGGCCTCGAAGCCTTCAGACAGTTACTCAAGCATCTTCCCGTCGATACTGGAATGGCTTTCGTGCTGGTGCAACACCTCGACCCGACACATGAAAGTATTCTGACAGAACTGCTTTCCCGATGTACCCGGATGGCTGTGAGCGAAGTCAGGGACGGCATGGGTGTCGAGCCCGATCATCTTTATATCATTCCGCCCAATACCAACATGGCAATTGCCGAGGGCGTGTTGCGCCTTCTGCCCCGCGAAGAAGCGCGTTTGCGACATCGTCCGATCGATTATTTCCTGCGCACGCTAGCCGAAGACCAAGGCCATCGAGCCATCGGAGTAATTTTATCCGGGACGGCTTCCGATGGCACCCCAGGCTTGGAAGCGATCAAAGCCGAGGGCGGGATCACCTTCGCGCAGGATCCCAAATCGGCCGGGTACGACGGCATGCCGCATAGCGCCATCGCAGCCGGTCACGTGGATTTCATTCTTACTCCCGAAGGCATTGCCACAGAGCTGGCGCGGATCAGCCGTCACCCTTATGTAGTTCCTACGGCCACCATTACATCCGTTGGAGAAGAAATTCCACCCACAGGCCAGAATGGCTTCCGAAAAATACTGACCTTGCTACGGAGGACTAAAGGAGTTGACTTCACCGATTACAAAGCCAACACCCTGCACCGGCGCATCACGCGACGTATGGTGTTAAATAAGCTGGATAGCATGGAGGATTATGCCCGTTTCCTGCGCGAGAACGTGGCGGAAGTCGAAGCGCTCTATCACGACATCCTGATCAACGTGACCTCTTTTTTTCGCAACCCGGAAACCTTCGAAGTCTTGAAAGAAAGAATCTTTCCGCACATCGTCAAGTATCAAGTTCCGAATGAGCCGGTCAGAATCTGGTCGCTGGGGTGCTCGACCGGCGAGGAAGCCTATTCCATCGCCATGTCATTCGTAGAATTTGCGGGAGATCAGACGGAGCACATTCCTATCCAGATTTTCGCCACCGACCTCAACGACAGAAGTATCGATAAAGCGCGCGCGGGTCTCTACTCGAAGGAGATCGCGGAGCATGTCTCGCCGGAGCGCTTGCGGCGTTTCTTCATGGAAGCGGAAGGCGGCTACCGGATCAGCAAGCCGATCCGTGACATGGTGGTATTCGCGTGGCAGAACGTTCTCGCCGACCCGCCTTTCTCGCACTTGGATTTAATCAGTTGCCGCAATCTGCTGATCTACCTTGAGCCGGTATTGCAAAAGCGGGTGCTGCCGACACTTCACTACGCCCTCAAGCCGACTGGCATTCTCTGGCTCGGCTCCTCGGAGACAGTGGGTTCGGCCTCCGATTTGTTTACTCCAGAGGACAAGAAGCACCGTTTCTACGTCAAGAAATTAACATCGTCCCGCATGCGCTTTCGCCCCGCGCCAGGCGATATCAGGCCTGACAGGGCCGACTTTGGCCAGAAAAAGCTAAACCCTATGACCGAGCCTGCTCTGGGTGGGCGCGACGCGGAGAAGGAGGCAGACCGGATTCTACTGGCTCGCTACTCTCCTCCAAGCGTCCTCATCAACGCCGATATGGATATCCTACAATTTCGCGGTTCGACCGGACCCTATCTCGAGGCTCCGGCCGGCAAGCCGACACTCAACCTTCTGAAGATGACCCGCGAGGGGTTAATGCTGCCATTGCGTGCGGCAATCCAAAAGGCAAAGAAGGATGATACGATCGTCAAAAAGGAGGGCGTACGGATCAAGTATGGCGCCGAATTCCATCAGATCAATCTGGAAGTGATTCCGACCAAGGGCCTCCCGGCGAATGAACGCTGCTTTCTCGTGTTGTTCGAGCAGACCCCGACCCCGAATCTGGGACAAGAGGCTAAGCCACCCGAAGCGAAAGCCGGCCGGGCAAACCGCGAGACAGATCGTCAGTCGGCGCGCTTACAGGAGGAGCTGGCTGCCACACGCGAATATATACAATCGCTCGACGAGCAGCATGAGGCCGCCAATGAAGAGCTCCAATCCGCCAACGAGGAAATCCAGTCGAGCAACGAGGAATTGCAGAGCATCAATGAAGAACTGGAGACCGCCAAAGAAGAGCTTGAATCCAGTAACGAAGAGCTGGCGACAGTCAACGACGAGCTGCGCAACCGGAATCTGGAATTGACTGCGCTCAATGACGACCTGAACAATCTGCTCGGCAGCGTCAACATACCCATTCTGATGCTGGGCAGTGACCTGCGCATTCGGCGCTTCACGCCGCAGGCGGAAAAAGTTCTGACCCTGATCTCGACCGATTTGGGGCGGTCCATTGGGGACATCAAGCTCAAGATCAATATCCCTGATTTGGATGCGTTGATTGTCGAGGCGATCTCGACCGTGAGCGCACAGGAGCGAGAGATTCAGGACACGCAGGGACATTGGTATGCGATGCGCGTGCGGCCCTACAAGACCCTGAACAATAAGATTGACGGCGCGGTTATCGTGCTGATAGACATCGACGCACTCAAACGAGACGAGGTGGAGATCAAAGAATCGCGCGATTACGCCGAAGCGATCATCGGCACTACGCCCATCCCGCTTGTGGTTATGAACGCCGACCTGCGCATTCGCACGGCCAATGACGCCTTCTATAACACTTTCAAAGTCTCTCCGAGAGAATCGGAAAGCCGCCTGATTTATGATTTAGGCAATGGCCAATGGAATATCCCCAGGCTGCGTGAACTGCTCAATGATATTCTTCCCGGAAATACTTTCTTCAACGACTTCGAAGTCACGCACGACTTTGAAGTAATCGGCCGCCGCACTATGCTGCTCAACGCTCGCGTGCTAAACGGTCCTAACGGGGAGCCCCTTAGGATTCTCCTGGGTATTCAAGATATCACCGAACTGTTACGCTCCCAATCGGCAGTGCGGCGCTCGGAGATTCGCTACCGGCGACTCTTCGAAGCAGCCCAGGACGGCGTGTTACTTATCGACCCGAAAACGCGAACAATTCTCGACGCCAATCCCTTCATGACCGAGTTGCTGGGTTACACGCTCGACGAGTTGCCGGGCAAGGAACTGTTTGAGATCGGACTCTTGAAAGATGAAACGGCTAGCCGCCTCGCATTCCGGGAATTGCAGGAAGGGGGCTTCCTTCGCTACGACGATTTGACGATGCAAACCAAAACGGGCCAGCGCCGCGATGTCGAGATGATCTGCAATCTTTACGATGAGGTCGGAGAAAAAATCATCCAGTGCAACATCCGCGACATCACCGAACGGAAGCGGGCCGAGGAAGCGTTGCGGGAGAACCACGCCCAACTTCAGTCGCATGCGGAGGAGTTGGCTCGTTTCAATAGCGCCGCGGTCGGGCGCGAGTTGCGCATGATTGAATTGAAGAAAGAGATCAACGAACTTTACCGACAACTAGGGCATGCCGCGCGATACCCACTCGAATTCGAGGAGGAGGAAAAGGACACCCATGGCTAGAAAACGCTCAACTGCACAGGGAAAGTGAGCCCGGCACACGCGAGACACGCGTAATGATATGGCCTTTTGAGCAGATTCTTTTCTGTTATTCGCTACTGAGAACTGTCGGTAGAGAGAGTATGAGAGTCCTCGATGCCCAACAAGCGGAAACCACCCGGAAGGCGGTCAGGCTGTTGCCTAATCGAATCCCTGAAGGTGGGTCCTTGAGTTTTTAGCGTTCCCACTGCCAAGCACAAGACTATCTGCCAGGAACTGCGGAGATGAAAAGGCTCAACAATGCGGATGGCTGAAAGACAATTACGGTCTTTCCTGGCAGATCGTTCCCGCGGAGCTGGACGAACTGTTGGGCGATTATAAATCCGAAAAATCGCAGCGGGCTTTTAAGGCGATGCTTCAGATGAAGAAACTCGACATAGCGAAAATCAAACAGGCTTATAACGGATAGCTTGTTGCGAGCCGATCCTGGCTAAATCGAATCACAGAAGATTGGGACAGATGAATCACGGATTGTCATGGATAAAAATCCGTGATAATCCGTTGTGTCCAGCTGTGGTCACTCAGGCCAGCGGCTTGCGCTGGCGTCTTGCCCTCAATTTGCCGTTCCCGACACAAATTGTAATAGGTTCGCAATGGTCAGGGCCTCCTCTCGGAGCCTGACGTCATCGTGGTGGCGCCGCAAGAGAAGATCAACCAACACGCCCCCGACAGTCAATGCGGCGATCGCTTCCGCGTTTGGCACAAGCCTGGCGGCACAACCCGACACCGCCACAAATTCGCCGCTGCCGATCTCGCTCGATGGCATGACCTAAACATATGGCGCCTGTTTATCAGTTCCCAGGATTGCGACGAATAATGCCGCTCCGATAATTGCCCAGAAAATCGGGAAGTTTGTGCGACCGCTTAGCAATGTGTAGATTTCAGGTAAGTTGAATTGTTTAGCGACCCAGGTTCCAAGAGAGGCGCCGATGAAGCCGAGCGTCATTGAGGTTATCAACCCTTCGCGCGAATATCCTGCCAGCCACTGTCCGATTGCACCCATATAGCAGGCGACGATCAGTAGCAGGATTAAACTTTCCAAGGTGATGTTCATGATTATCCCACGTCCATACTGCTCTTCCAGGTTAATGTTTTGCCAACATTTGATTCAACTGTAAGTATGTCCGTGTTTACTGGGGAAGAGGATCACTACGCTAACTCATTCCTGGGAAGGAGTGGGATACCATCTTTGATAGATTGGATCCCACTCCTATGTACGGGGTTGCACCACTTCCCACACCAGCCTCTGGATATCTCCAGCATCCTATTCCTCCGTACATTATCTCTGTGTTGCTTAATACCTTTGGTTACCGTGCTAAGAGCAGACTCCTGACATGCTAATGGGACCGCCACGTGCCCGCTTAACTCGCCTCTCGACGATTGGTGATCAACTTGTAGATCAACACCACCGCTGCAATCACAAGCAGCCCCTGAACCAATGAGCCCCCGACGCCGCCGACCACACTCAACAACCAAAGAGCGAGAAAAATAAGGAAGATTGTCCAAACCATACTTTCCCACCAATTTAGGCGCTCACCCGCATCATTAATCAATGAGCTTCGTTTCTTTGATGATAAGAAAATGCTCTTCGCTCGTCTCAATCAGCCCCAGGTTCCGATAACGGCAAGTTGAGCTTCTAGAACTGCAACATTCTCATTTAGTTCTCCGCCCCTGCGGTGGGGCGATAGCGGGTTTTGCTCAATCTCATCGTTGGGCACTTATCACGCTCCTTCTAAATTCTTAAATCTCACACTGATGATCAGACAGCCCAGAATAAATTGCTGTCCAATAATGGACAAAATAAAAGAAAGTCGGTACACCCGAGGCCGACTATTCGTGGGTTTGCGGCTCTTTATGAACGGCAGGGGCCAAGGTTCGTGTCGTGTGATCGACGCTCGGCTTTGCTTCAAGATGACTTGCGGAGGCCAATGCAGCCGGCTCCGGTTGTGGCAGTATCGCCGGTTGAGAGATAGAAGAGCGATGATATCTCTTTGCCTGCCACATAGGTGAAATCACTCCATAGGCCGTTATCAGGATTCCGGCCAGTATTAACAGACCACCGACCAGGACGATCCAATCATGATGGAAGAACATGTTATCCGTGACCAGCAGGGCCATACCGATGATGAAGGAGACAATCCCTGAGAACAGCACCATAGGCATTCGGTGTAACTTATTTGCAGCGCTCTCAACCGGCAATAGAGTGGGATCAATCGCGGAGAGATGTTTAGCGGCCAGCTGAGAAATCCCCTGCAACTCCATGCCACAAAATCGGCAGAAATTTTGATTCATTGAAGCTTTTGTTCCACAAGCAGGACAATGCATGACGATCTCCCAAACTCATTCACATAATAATAAGGAGCGCGAGAACAGCGATGAGGCCCGTAAAGATAAGGCTAAACTGAAAAGTTCCGACGCGTGTTTTCATAAAGAGCCTGTACTTTTTGTATATGCCGCGTGTGATAAGAATCGGCTAGCCCGAGATAAATTGTTGTTCAGTATTGGACAAGGTTGAGAATAAATATTGTGAGGCTGGTAGATATGCACAGCAGCACCATGCGATCTGAGCGCCAGGGCCTGGAAGCAGCAAGCTGCGAGTGTTATCAAGTGGCCAAAACCGAATTCGATCGATTGCTCGGCTAGGGACTCTATCTGCGCTCAGACTTCCATCTTGCACCTGCGGCGAGCAATACTCGCGCAAGCGTTTCATTTGCGTGCCTGCTTAAGGGCGAAAGGGCGCCTTGTTATCTCGCCTGGCCTTCTCCTGCCTGACAGGCTCTCCCCAACCTTCTTCTTTTGACGTTCGCTTTCTCTTTGGGGCCTTCTTGCTTATCCAGCCGGATGGCTTCGACGATGGCAGCCTGGGCCAAAGCATCAAGCCGTTTCGAAGACGTGACCAGGCCAAAACCTCCGGTGAGCCAATATTGGACAAGGGTGAAAGAGATATCACAAGGGCTTGATGAGAGCCTCGGAAAAGACGGCTTAACACCATTCCAATTAAGCCCTGTCTTGCCCACCGAGAATCACGCGTACGTAGTGTAGTTGCGCGTCGTCAGATAAGTCGATTTCGGATGATTGCTGAATCTTTCCGTCGATTTCCAATTGGGCAACACCGCGACAGATGCCGTGCGGATTTTCGACCTTGATGTGATAGCGCGTGGCGCCTCGGCGCCCATGCTTATAGAGAATCTCGAATTCACGCCAGCCGCGCGGAATGGATGGGTCAATTCGCAAGCGGTCGCCGTTGAGTTGAAAGCCGAGAATTGATTCGAGTCCGGCACGATACATCCAGGCTGCCGAACCTGTGTACCAGGTCCATCCGCCGCGTCCGGTGTGTGGCGGCATGGCGTAGATGTCGCCTGCCACTACATACGGCTCGACGCGATATTTATGCAGCCCGGCGCGCGTCGAGGAATGGTTGATCGGATTAAGCAGTGCGAAAAGTTCACCAGCACGGTCGCCGTCTCCGAGCATGGCGTAAGCAATCAACGTCCACAACGCCGCGTGCGTGTACTGCCCGCCATTTTCTCGCACGCCCGGCACATACCCTTTGATATAGCCAGGGTTCAGCGTTCCACGGTCGAAAGGCGGCGAAAAGAGGATCACGATCCCGTCGCCGCGACGTATCAGATATTCTTCGACGGCCGCCATCGCACGGCGTCACGCGCTGCTTGTCCGCCGCGCCGGAGATCACGCCCCAGGACTGCGCGATCGAATCGATGCGACATTCATCGTTCTGCGCCGAGCCGAGCGGCGTGCCATCATCGAAATAAGCGCGACGGTACCAGTCCCCATCCCAGGCCTGCTCCTCGAGCGCGGTCTTCAAGTTCATCGATGTGCGCCCGATACTGCGCTGCGCGCTCCCGATCCTCGCGTCCATCGCAGAACGGCGACAAAGTCTTCGAGCGTGGCGTAGAGAAACCAACCGAGCCAGACGCTCTCACCTTTGCCGCCGTTGCCGACGCGATTCATGCCGTCGTTCCAATCCCCTGCCCCCATCAACGGCAGGCCGTGTTCACCAGTCGCCAAACTGCGATCGATCGCGCGCAGGCAGTGTTCATAAAGAGTGGCCTGCTCAGATGAAACCTGCGGATGCAAGTACGAGTCGTCCTCGCTCTTCGGCCAAAAGCGGGGCTTCGAGAAACGGAATCACTTCATCAAAGATTGCGATCGTCTCCGGTCACGCGGATGTAGAAGCTCGTGACATAAGGCAGCCATAACAAATCGTCGGAGATACGCGTGCGGACGCCGCGATCAGTCGGCGGATGCCACCAGTGTTGGACGTCGCCTTCTTTGAATTGATGCGCGGCGGCAAGCAGAATCTGCGCGCGCGTCAACTCCGGACTGGCATAGACGAGCGCCATCACGTCTTGCAGTTGGTCGCGAAAACCGTACGCGCCGCCCGATTGATAGAACGCCGAGCGCGCCCAGATGCGGCACGCGAGCGTTTGATATAACAACCAGCGATTGAGCATCAGGTCCATCGCCGCATCGGGCGTGCGGACTTCGACGGTCGACAACGTCTCGTCCCAGTAACTCGCGACGCTCTCGATGGCTTCGTTGACCGCTGACGTTTTGAGATAGCGCACGACGAGTTCGCGGGCATTTTCCGCGCTCTCGCTCTCGCCCAGCAAAATGATGATTTCGCGCGATTCGTCAGGCGCGAGTTCAACGACGCTCTGTAAAGCCGCGCACGGGTCGAGTCCCGCGCCAAACCGATCATCGAGCCGCGCGCGACGCAATGCCGCCGGGTGCGCCGGACGCGCCGTTACGTCCCAGGAAAGATTTGCGGTCGCAGGTCGCGCTGGCGGGAGCCGGATTCATCGCGGTGAAAACCACGCGATTCGCAAACTCGTTGTTGTAGGCATTGCGCGCAAATACTGCGCCAGTCTCCTTGTCGCGTTCGGTGACGATGAACGGCGCGGACTTTTCGCGAGTGATGCCAAGCACCAACTCGTTGTATGTCGTGACTGACACTCGCCGGCGCCGGCCGGTGCGATTATGCAGGCGCAATGTCGAAATCTTCACCGGAGCGTCCAGCGGCACTAAGACCATCAACTCCTGTGCGATGCCATGACTGGTATGTTCAAAAATCGTGTAGCCCTGTCCGTGCCGGATGACATAAGGCTGCGCCTCGCGCACCGGCAGCGGCGTCGGCGTCCAGACAGTTCCGGTATCTTCGTCGCGCAGATATATCGTTTCGCCGGGCGGATCGCTCACGGCATCATTTGACCAGGGTGTTAATCGATTCTCACGGCTGTTGACAGACCAGGTGTAACCCGCACCCGTCTCAGTTACTAGAAACCCGAAATCTCTGCCCATTAGCGATCACGTTTGTCCACGGCGCGGGCGTCCACTGCCCTTCATTCAAGACCGTGACATACTCGCGCCCTTCCCGTGCAAAGCCGCCAAGACCATTGAAGAATTGCAAATCGGAAACGCTGATTGCCTGCTCCTCCGGATAAGTTTGCGCAGGAGAGCGCGGCATGAACGGCGCGGGCGGATCGTTATCTTCAACCGGACGCCGGGCGAGTTGTTCTTCGAGCGTCCCGCGTTCGGGGACCAGGACGACACGCGCGACGGTATGCAACAGAATCTTGTCCTCATCCGGCATGATGTCTGTGCGGCGCACATAAACACCGCCCGGTTCGTCCTGTAACGTTTGCAGGCCCGTCGAACGAATCAGCGTCTGTATCTCCTCTTGTAACAACTGCAAATAACTGGGCGGATGGTCATTGAGAATGACCAGGTCAATGCGCAGACCCTTGAGACGAAGGTATTCATGACCGCGTAGTACCTGCCGGACCATGTCCAAATCATCAGTCACGCTGATTCGCACCAGCACGATCGGAAGGTCGCCGCTGATGCCATATTTCCACAAATTGGATTGCGTCTTTTGATTCAGAGTCAGGACCTTTGAGCGTGGGCGCAATGAATTATCGGAATACAATACGCGTCCGGCGAGGCGCTGGAATAAGTGCGCCTCGCGCGCTTCAATGTTCAAGTGGCGCATCTGGATCTGCGCATTCGTCCACGCGAGGCGTTCTACGCGTTTGAAGATATTGACGTCGTGATACTTGTCCGCAAGCATCAGAATATGTTCACGCGAGTAAGCGACAGCAGTCGAAAAAGTGATGCGCGCCGTCTCGTTGGGCTTCAAGCGCACGCGCTGGCGGAGGCTGAAAATGGGATCGAGAACCGCGCCGACGGTGTTTGACAGCGGGTGGTCTGCAATCACAGCGAGCGGCGCCCGGGTGTCGTGACCTCGACCGAGAAACCGATTGCGACTCGTTTCATATTGCACCGCGCCAACAGCGTCGCCCTCGATAACAACCGTGTGAACGGCGAATATGAGTGTGTCGTTCAGCGAACGCGGGCGGCGACTCGCAATGAGCGAAGTCTCTTCACGAATGAACTCCGTCTCGATGAAAAGATTGCTGAATGCCGGATGCGCGATGTCTGCAGCGGGCGAAGCCAGCACGACTTCGGCATAGCTCGTCAATTCGATTTCACGCACGCGCGATGAGCGATTCGTTACTGTCACGCATCGCACCTCGGCGTTGTCTTCAGGAGAGACGACGATGTCCGTCTGCGTCAGGATGCCCGCGTCGAGACGCTTGAAGACCGCACGTTCTTCCATAAACGTCACTTCATAATTCTGCGAAGCGCGCGCCGATGGTTGATGGCCGGTTGACCAGATTGCGCCGGTGCGCACGTCGCGCATGTAACAAAAGCTGCCCCAGTCGTCGCAGGTCGAATCTTCGCGCCAGCGCGTGACGGCCTGGTTTCCGCACATCGAATAACCCGCGCCTGCCGATGTCACCATCACCGAATAAGTGCCGTTTGAAAGCAACTGCGTGCGCGGCGTCGGCAGATTTGGCGACTCGTAACTGACGGCGAGCGGCGCGGTCAGGGTGTTGACGATGCGGCCCATCAACACTTCTTCGGTGCGGAACTGCGCGATGGGGGCGCCTTGTGGAATGCGCTCTTGTAATAATAACTCCGTGGCCTGAATCAGCGGATCGGCGTGAAACCGCTTTTGCATCACATCATCCTGCAGAAGGTTGTCGAGCGCGACGAGGCTCATGCCCTGATGGTGCGCCATGAACGAATGGATGACAACCTCCTGTTGGTTCTGCGGTATCCGCTCCGGCGTGTAATCAATAGCTTCGTAAAAACCGTAACGGGCGAGCGCGCCGACCTGCGCCAGCTGTTGCATGTTTTGCAGCGCGGCAGCAGGCGCGATCATAGCTGCCAGAAACGTCGCATATGGCGCGATCACCAGGTCTTCGCTCAAACCACGTTTCAAACCAAGGCCCGGCACGCCGAACGGACCGTATTGATAATTGAAATGCAGGTCGCGCGCGTTGTACGCCGACTCGGAAATGCCCCACGGCACGCCGTGTTTGCGCCCATAAGCGATCTGTTGGGCGACGACGGCTTTGTAGGTCTGGTCAAGCAATGTGTCCGGATAGTCGCGCGTGACCAGGAGGGGCATCAGATATTCAAACATCGTCGCCGTCCATGACACGAGCGCGCGCCCCGTGCCGTCAACCTGAGTCAATTGCCGGCCGAGCCGAAACCAATGCTCCTGCGGCACGTCACCCTTCGCAATGGCGACGAGACTGGTGAGACGCGATTCCGATGCGAGCAAATCATAAAAAGATTGATCGCGGCGGCCATCGGAGACGTTGTAGCCGATGATGAACATTTTGCGCTCATGATCAAACAGGAACTGAAAGTCCATCGATTCGATCATCTCATCGCATGAGTGCGCGAGCGCGCCTGTTCGCCCCAAGAGTTCGGTTGACGCACGCAAAGTGCTTTCGATCGATGTGGTGAGCGTGTCGAGTCCTCTGAAAAGCGCATCGCGTTCGGATCTTTCAGGAGATTCGGCCAGTTCGAGAGGGCCAAATTCGGCCGACAGCGATTTGATTTCACGAACAGCCTGCGCGCAATGCTCGTTAATTTCGCCGACGATTGGCACGCGACTGAATGTTTCAGCAATCTTCTGCCAGCGCCCGACAAACTGCGGCGCGGCGCGTTCGATGAGCGGCGTGAGATGCTCGGCCAGCGGTGCATTCCAGGAGATCAGCGTATTGAAATCGCGCCGCGCCTCCCGCGTTTGATTGAGCAGCGAGGCGGTCCAGAAATGAAACTCGCCGAAACCCTCCGCCGTGTCCGCTCCCTGTCCTTGTTCAAGCGCGTGCGCGATATCTTTGACTTCGCCTATCCGCGCCGCCAGTTCATCGAAGAACCTCGCCCACTCGCCCAAGTCATCCGGCCCGCCCTTCATCGTCTCGATCAGCGTGACACACACCTCAATCTCTCGCTTCAATTGTTTAATGGTGACAACCTGCGTCCGCTCTTTGATCGTGCCGAGCCTTTTCGTCTCTTCGCGTAATAGCGTGAGCGTGTCCGTCAGCCCCTGCAGCAACCGCGCGTCGAATAATTTTTGTTCTGGTAGTTCAATCGCCGCTTGTTTGACGGCAATTAAATGAGCGGCGAGATTTCCACTATCAACCGTCGAAATATACTGCGGTATGAGCGGCTTAAGCGTTGTTGTGTCATACCAGTTGAAGAAATGCCCTTGAAATTTCTCCAGCTTACCGAGCGTCACAAAAGTCAGTTCAAGGCGTTCGACGGTTTCAAGCAGCCCGACATAACCTAGATCGCGCGCCGCGATAGTCGAAAGCAGATGCAGGCCGATGTTCGTCGGTGACGTGCGGTTGGCGATGATCGGGTGGGGGTCTTCCTGGAAATTATCAGGCGGCAACCAGTGGTTGTGATCGCCGACGAATGTTTCAAAGAAACGCCACGTGCGCCGCGCGATCAGTCTCATCGTCTGTCGCCCTTCACTGCTCAGTTCACGACTCGATTCCGTACTCGAACGTCTGGCACGGCTGACGAAAGAGGCGAGAAATGGCGACGCCGCCCAGGCCATCAAAAACGGGACGGCGAGCCATACCGCCTGCGGTCGAAGAATCATGACGAGAGTTGCCGCGACGATTACGAACAGTGGTCCGGAATAGATCAGATGCCAGAACGCCGCGCGGTTCTGTCGGCTCCCGCTCTCCGCTTGCGCCGCCGTCATCCATTCGAGCATGTGCTTTCCTGAAATCAGTTTGCGATAAATGACGCGCGTCACGGCATCTACCATCAAATAGGCTTGATGCGGTAGAAATACGAGCATCAAAGCGACGCGTTTGGTGTTCGTGCCAAAATCGCCCCAAACTTGCCGGAAATAACTGGCCAACGACACACTGCGAGGGGATAAAAATATATCGGTCGTGACATGCGCGTATACCGGAAAGCTACCGACCAGGAGAGCAAACAGCGTCCACCATATGGGCAAACCCGGTAGAAATGTCCATGCTCCGACTAGCCACAACAACAGAGAAGGCGCAAGGAGGCTGCGACGCAAGTTATCTAAAATCTTCCAACGCGAGATTATCGGCAAAATGTTGCGGACCAGCTTCCGCTCGGCGTTCGGAACGCGCGGAAACAGCCAGCGAGCAATCTGCCAATCACCGCGCGTCCAGCGATGTTGACGTTTGGCGTAGGTGTCATAACGCGCAGGGTAATCATCAAGTAACTCGATGTCCGACACGAGCGCAGTGCGCGCGTATAAGCCTTCAAACAGATCATGGCTGAGCAGCGAATTATCCGGTACCCTGGACTCAAGCACCGCCTGGAAGGCATCTACGTCATATAGACCTTTCCCGATAAAACTCCCCTCAGCGAAGAGGTCTTGATAGACATCGGAGGCGGCAGTGCTGTAGGGATCAACTCCAGTATTGCCGGAGAAGATGCGCGCGAAACGCGAGCGCGCGCCGCTCTCAAGCGTGACGCTGACGCGGGGCTGCAGGACACCATAACCGCGCACGACGCGCCGTGTGGTTGAGTCAACCTGTGCGCGGTTGAGCGGGTGCCTGATCGTCGCCACCAGCTTGCGCGCCGCATCGCGGGGCAACCGAGTGTCAGTGTCGAGCGTGATCACATAGCGAATACAGGTAAGCAGCGCGACATCTGCGATGGCAACGACGAAACTGGTGTCACTTGCGCCGCGTAAAAGGCGATTGAACTCCTCCAATTTTCCCCGCTTGCGCTCCCAACCGATCCATTTGTCTTCAGATTCGTTCCACTGGCGGCGACGATGAAACAAGTAGAAACGTTTTGTCGCAGAAGCGTCTCGCTCGTATCGCGCGTTCAGTTTTTCAATGCCGTCGAGAGCGACCCCGAGCAACGCGCCGTCGTTCGGCATTTCCTCTGTTGGCGCGTCGGTGAAGTCAGTGAGCAGCGCGAAATAGAACTGCGGGTCCTGATTGGCGAGATAATGGACTTCGAGTTTTTCGATCAACTCATGCACGGTGGCTTCGGTCGTCAGCATCGTCGGCACAACTATCATCGTGCTCGCCTCGGCTGGAACCTCCGCCTCCTCATTCATCTTCGGCAAGACGCGCGGCTCAAAGATGTGCGTCGCGCACCAGTTAAGCAGGCTGACGGCGAGATCGGTCGCTGGAATCAGAGCGAGCAGCGCGATCAAGCCGAGTTCGGGTGTCGTCGCCCCTGTACGGCCAGCGGCATGAATAAGCAGCGTCAGAATAAACCCGGTGAGCAATCCGAAGACGCCGAGGTAGAAAAGCACCGGATGCTTAAGTACAGTGCGCCGCGCGCGTTCAATACTCCGGGGGCGATACTTAAACGCGTTTTCCAAATCGGTGAGCCCCTCGTCAATCAGATAATAGCCGACGTGCGCGCGTGCCACGTCTTGCGGATCACACTTGTGAGATTGCCTGGCGAGTTCGACAGTGCGGCGAGCGATATCAAGTTCGCCGGCGCGCGTGCGCTTGGCGATCCGTTCGATCTTCATGGCGGTAACGGTTGCGGGTTGCAAAATCCATCTGCGCGTATATGCCCGCCGGGTCAGCGCCGAGGATTGGTTCGGTAAGACTGACGCATTCGAAAAAACTATGCCAGTCGAGCATCGAAAGCAGCTTCATGCTTGTGATGATATTGCCGACCGTCACTTGCGATGCGGCTTGCCGATGGTGCTCAAACTGAACGACCTGTTCAATGCTCTGATCATGGTGCCGCGCCTCGCGCTCGACCCATTCGACGAGCGGCATGAAATCCGGATCCTGATCGCGCAGACGTTGCATCAGCTGCACGACGAACGCGCGTCTAATCTCTTTTCGTTTTTCGAGTCGCTGAATGATGCCGGCGACGACGGATCTCTGCTGATCGTTCGTCGCCGCGAGCAGGCTGTCGGCAATTCTGTCGGCTTGGTCGCGCTCGTCACGCGCTGCGACTACCCGCGCCGTCAGTCGCCGGAGATTTTCAATCAGCGCGAGCCGCAGCACGATCGCCACCGCCCACAGTTCTCCAATAGTCAGTTGTGTGGTCGCTTGATAGGCGCTGATAAAACGCCGGAGTGATTCGATGTCGAGACGGCTGTCAGTGTGTGCGATGAAGGTGAGCGCGATTAAGTAAATACGGGGATAGCCGCGCATCTCGCCGGTGATGAGTTTGGGCAGTTCGTAATGATAGCTCTTCGGCAAGTCCTCCCGAATCTGGCGTAGCTGTTCTTCGACTGTGTGAAAATTATCAACCAACCATTCGGCGGCGGGCGAAATCCCTTGTCCGCGACGGAGCCCTTCAACGAGCGTGCGATATGCCTCCATGACGATGGCGCCCGTTTTCTTCAAATCGTGGCAGCAATAACCTGCCGTGCTGTGGCTTCTCACTTGCCTGATGTTCAGCGGCCAAGATAGTTGCATATTGTTCCAATCGCTCAACGCTGTATAACTCTTCACGGATCGGCTCTTCATCTATCCACTTGCTCGACACTGCAAACATGCCGTTGTCGCTGGTTCTACTCCTTCTCATTCGCAAATGATACTACACTGCGGCTTCGCCTGATCTGATATTCGGCAATAAAGGCGATTAGATTCCCCTTCCTCCACCTTGTGCCAACGTCTCAAGCACGGCTCCGAGCTTCGTGAAGAGTCGCTGCGCGCTTCGAGGAAGCTGCAGCGGATTTAGTCTCTCCCCTCTATGACAATTAGCTTGCGGTAGACTGGCGGCTGGCAAGGTAAGGAGGGCATCAATCGGTGGATGACGCCGTTGTCGCATGTGATGTCAATCTAGATTACTTACGCGACGAATAAACCCTATGCCGCTATACCGTATTTTCCCCGCCATCGGAATATGCGTTTAATGTTTGAGATGAGCCTATCGCTATAATCAGCTCACTTCCGCACACTGCTGGGTTGCGTTCAGATGGATTGTGCACGAAGGCTATCGCTCGAGTTCATCCGACGATCGTGTAGCGTTGAATCGATCGTGTTTATCTCTATGGACAAGTCCTCTGTCAGCGGCCTGCACTAAGTCGTTACTGCCTGATTGGTGCGATTCGGGTTGAGCTGCCGGCAACGAGTTGCCAGCGCCCCTGCTGACGCCCCCACACATGCATGAATCGAGTGGGAACCTCGATGACTCTTCCATCTATGTTCCGGCTTTTATATGCCGAGCGCACAATGACCACACCCGTATCTCCGTAGACGTGGACTTGAGAGTCTTCGATACCGGGGGGATGCTTGGGCTCATCACGCTCACCGGATTCCATGATCGCCAGCAAATCGGACTTACTCTGACCAGATTTCATCCTTACCAGCAGAGACGCCTTCAGGTTTTCATGGACCACCCCATCGCGGGTAATAAAGAAATAGTCGTCAGCCATGAGGCGGTCGATCGTTTCTGCGTCACCCCGCAATCCAGCTTTTACTAATTCATTTTCCAGGTTCATTATCACCTGCTCGACATTGCTATTTGAGCCTATTTTGTTCCGGTCCTCCTGCTTGTCTTTCGTTTGACCAAGCACAAGAGACGACACCGCAACTGCTATTGCCAAAATTATGAAGATTTGTTTCATTGGTGAGCTCCTATGTGAAGTCATTTCACGGTAATGCATAACTACAAGAAGTGCTGTTCAATACTGGACAATTAAATAAAGGATTTTGATTGGATAGGGAGGGCCGCAACAGGTTCAAGCAATCGCTGCCAGGATCGAGTGTAACGGTGCAGACTGGTTTCCTGTCAGGTTCATCGAGCGCCCCTAATAATCATTGATTCAAGGCTGATGTTTAGTTCAGACAGTAGTCAGTCTTCATTTTTGTTATGGGCGGCTTCGTCCACCTTATCGACGGATCGCGGTAGCTGAAATTCATCCGCGATCTCGTGGCTTGATAACTAGACCCGTCACCAGACCGACATGCAATCAAGCACCTGTCGTCGAGTGGCTATGGCGGTAGTGTAGTTGACGATAAAAAAGGAAGGTTAAAGTTGTAAGTCAACGTAGCAGCCACCGACGTGTGTGGGAGAGGCTCATAAATGAACAGGTGTGTGATGACGCACAGACCGCATGTCGCTCACCTGGTATAGTAACCGTGCTAATTTTTGTTCAATAGTTCATCATTCGACATCGGGATCGGGCCTATCGCCTTCTCCTTATGCCGTCTGTTGGGTTCCCACACATGACAGCAACTATACAACGAGACATTTCATGCCGCGATCTATAACACCTCGCGAACAGGTATCCAACCGGTTGCTCGCCGCGTTATCGGGCAAAGAATATCAACGGCTGCAGCCACACCTGGAACAGATCACCTTATCTTTTGGCGAAATCCTTTACGAACCGCGTGAGATCATCCGATACGTATATTTCCCGAATCAGGGCATCATTTCTTTGCTCTCTAGGGTGGAAGAGCACTCGACCCTCGATGTGGGCATCGTCGGCAACGAAGGCATGGTCGGCATCCCGGTCTTCCTGGGGGCGGCGGCTTCATCCAACCGGGCGATCGTGCAGGGCGCGGGGACGGCCCTCCAGATGAAGGCTTATGCCATGCGCAAACACGTCGGGCATGAGGGGCAGTTACCAGACCTGCTACGTCACTACATACACTCGTTACTGGCGCAGATATCACAGACAACTGCCTGTAACCATTTCCATACGGTGGAAGCGCGCCTCGCCCGCTGGCTGCTCTTGACGCATGACCGTCTCGTGTCAAACGAATTTCGGGTCACCCAACAATTCCTCTGCAATATGCTTGGGGTGCGCCTCGAAGGCGTCACCAATGCGGCCCACTCACTCCAGCGGGAGAAACTGATCAGTTACGTCCGGGGTCAGATTACGATCCACAATCGATCAGGCTTGGAGGCAGCATCTTGCAAGTGCTATGAGATCGTCAAATTGGATGTCAGGTCCAAGGCTGCCAAGAGAAGGTAGGGATATTGCACTGACGATGCGAAGATGCAAGCAAAAGCGAATGATTGTTTAGTCAGATTGCAATTTATTTATGCGACTGGACCGCATCTCGCACGCGATAGCCCGTTGGATAATGTAAATGCAGATTGAAATCGGTCGTCGCTTCGATCCGGCGAAAACCCGTTCCGCTATTTGCGCTCTGATACGTGATCAACCATTGACGATTGAGCAGATCATTCAACTCTCTGAAATACGGGTCGAAAGTCACAAAACTGGTGCCGGAGAAAAACGCTTCACCACCCGTTTCATCCGCCATACGATTGAGCGAACCTTGCCCATAATTGACTGCCAGCCGGCTGACGCTGGTCAATCCCACTGACGGCGCATAAAAAGAGAAGATCGCGACTCCTCGCCTTTGTGCTTCGCTGATTGCCTGGTCTAGATATAATGAAACCATAGGGCTTGCATCGCGGAACCCTTGCGACACATCAAGCCCGTCAGATATTAACAAAACAATGCGCCTCCCTGCGGGTTGCTCATCAAACCGTTTCAACGCCTCGACCACCTGAATGTATGGACTATAGGTGGCCGCGGATCCGCTGCCCGTCACGATCCGTAAAGATTCGGCCGCACGCGCACGATCCGTGGTGAAATCTTGTGTCACGCGCAAGCTACCGCCAGTAAGGTAGGCGGTCATCACGCGCGAGCCCTCAGGCAATTGGCGGATGAACCTTTTGATCCCTGCGATCTCGTTGCTGACACCCGAAATCAGATCATCCTGAATCAAGACGGCAATGACAGGCGGCGATTCAGATGCTCTTTTGACGGAAACAATGCGCTGTTTTTGTTTCTCTTCTAGAACCGTGAAGTCCTCAGGTTGGAGTTTGGATGCAATTTCCCGTGCCCGATCATTGTGGGGATCTATAGTTACAAGAATTGTTACCTCTCGCCCGTTAACAACTACTTCGCGTTTTCGGTTTTGCGCGACAACAATAGTGGCAGAGAGAAAGATAATTGCAACGGTGGTCACAGTCGCTGCAATTCGAAAAGACACTCTATTCATTTGATTACATCCCCATTCTGTATGATTACTCGTTTCACATATTGGTTAAGGGCGAAACGGCGCCTTGTTCGCCCTCCTGGCCTTCTCTTGCCGGGCACGGGCCTCTTCATCCTTCTTCTTTTGACGTTCGGTTTCTCTTTGGGGAGCCTCTTGCTCATCCAGCCGGATGGATTCGACTATGGCAGCTCGGGCCAATGCATCCAGCCGTTTCGAATAGATAATCATCCCAAAAGTAGACTGGTAGGTGGCCTGGAAGAGGTTGTACGAGTACTGCGAGTCTTCCCAACGCGCAATCACCTTTTCGCTCCGGTCTGAAATGACCTTTTCGCCGTCGCTATAAAATTGGGTCGAAGAGAGGATGATCTCGGCCACAGGCCTGGTGGCAGGTCCATACTTCGCCGAAACAGCTTCGACGATGTCCTCAGCTGTCATTCCTGCGATCCTATCCGGATCATAAGTGACGACCATGCGGAAAAGCTCTCCGTTGTAAAAACTGAAAAGGATATCCTTAACCGAATCGGATTGAGGCGAAGAGGGGTTAAAGTTGTAAGTTTCCCTGGCCAGTTCCTGAATCACCGCCGGGTGCTGGTGGATCGTGATCGCATCCGACGGCTTCAAATGTGCTTGTTTTGCTACTACGGGCAGCCTCGCTCCAAATTGAAATTCCCGGTACCTGGAAAGATCTTGTGAATAGATCGAAAGTGTTGAAAACATGGTCCCCAAAATCGCAATGACGATGATGCGCGCGTTAATCATTTGGTTTCTCCTGAAGGGCTTTTGTTACACGACGATTTAAAGAAGGCCCGCTCACCTCGATCCGAGTAAGCACTCCTGTCCCCGGTCAATTGGCGAAACATCGCTTGAGACGACCTGGTTTCCAGTGCGAAAAGAAGCCTTGTTTACTGGCCTGGCCTTCTCTTGCTTGAGCCGGCTCGCTTCATCCTTCTTCTATAGCGCTTCTTCTAGCGATTGAAGGCGCGCATCGGGGGCTCAACCGAATGTTGGTCAATAATGGAGTGTTGGCGTGCTCGCTCAACTCACCGCCCGGCGACCGCTAAGCAGGTTGTAGAGCAACACTACCACCGCAATCGCTAGCAGCACGTGAATCAAAGGTCCGCCGACGCCGCCGACCAGGCCCAGCAACCACAGAAAAACAAGAACAACGAAGATTATCCAAAGCATAGTCGTCTCCGAATTTTTTTGATTACATCCTCCGGGTCGGGTGCACTGTAGCCTTCGCCTGAGTTCAAATTGCATTTGAATGATAGGCTGATTCGGAAGAGGTTTCTGTCCAATACAGGACAATGTGACAAGAATTATCGCGAGGTTCACAGACAGGAGGCGCGCGCTAGGCTATCCGAGCCTGGTAAGCAGAAAGCTTCTTTTCTTTGATAATGCGACTCCTCAGTTAGAGGCGGTTGATCTGCGGTCCTTCTTGCCGAGGTTGAGGGCCAGTTGCATCAGCGTCTTGCCCATTCGTTGATTGCTATCCACCATCATCAAGTTGGCGATGACATGCTGTTGATCGGCAATCCGCAATGCCAGGTGCTGCACGAAGCTCTCAAACAACGTGTCCTGGCTTAACCATAGAAAGAACTTGGAACAAGGGATTTGTTTTAAGCTCGTTTCTTCCATGGCGGTCGCTGTTTCCAGCCGTGAGCCTAACCCGGACAGGCACGGCTCGCCGAAAATATCTCCCTCTGTGTGAATGGCCAGCAGGCACTCTCTGCCTTCAGGCGAGAGTATCTGCAGTTTGATCTGTCCGCTTTCAATGAAGTAGACCATCTCGTCTTGATCGCCATAGGTGTAAACGTGATCGTGTATAGCGATCGTAAAGGCGCGCGAATAGAGGGTCTCGTTCACCAACGAATCGCGCAATCGTTGTTTGAACTGTTTAGCTCGAGGAATCTCTTGGATCATGGTCGTGTCTCCGCGCTACTGCTTCTTTACTTGTCCACTGTCATCGGCCAACTCGGCCGATTCCCTTGCTCGACGCGCGCCAACCCGCGCTTGTTGTGAGTATTCACATCGTCATCAATCTAGGCTTGACCTATTGATGAGAAGCCTGCCTGCGCTCTTTGTCTAACAGCACACTGTTTGTTGCGGCACCCCCGCTGATGGTCTAGCTCTCCTTCTCTGGTTGATCTTCGCTCAGGCATGACGATCAACGCTACCACCGCAATAAATTGGGTTTTGATCACATCATCCGGGTCGAGCGTGTTGTTGTCTTAACCCGGCTCCCATTCATTTGAATGATAGGCTGATACGGGAGGAGGTGCCGTCCATTATTGGACAAGGTGGAAAGAATTATCGCGGAGCCTGCAGAACTCGGAGAACTGAGCGAGGTAAGCAGTGAGCTTCATTGTTGAGTCCTACCTCTTGCTCGCTGTAACGTAGAAGGTTCTTTTCTTTCAAATCACGGGGTGAAGCTGGAAACTGCCGCCGGCTCGGAGTCGAACGTCTCAAATATAGCGGACAGCTTCGTGATGGCTAACAGAGTTTGCAAACGATCACTGAGATTGAGCAGCTTGAGATGCCCGCTCACCCCCTGCAAAGTTCTATAACAGGAGATGAGCTCACCCAGCCCACTGCTGTCCATGTATGGGACTCTCGCAAAGTTGACGATTAACTTACGGGCCCCCGCATCGATAGTGGCACTGACCTGTTTTCTAAACTGTGCATTCCCTTCCAGAGCGAGGTTGCCGTCGAGATCCAGAACTGTGATATCGTTTAATGTACGCTCGATGATTTTCATCTCTATTCCTTAGGTTTACTCTATAGCTTTGCGCGAAGAATAGCGCCAAAGGGTAATCGGGAAAGCCCACGCTGCGACTGGCGCAGTGACTTTGTTCTTCGTCAACACCTCTTTGGCCGTCACGCCTTCGCCATACACGTCTCGCATATAATCTTTCTCCAGCTTAATAACCACGCCCCCGAGTTCAAGCCCTGCAACTAGTTCCTCGCTGCGCGAGTAAGCTAGGACCTGCGCATTGAGCTTCAGATCAGTTGAAGCCCCGGCATGCTGGGCGATTGGTCCGGCAGCCACTGAAACGTCTCCACCTACTGTGAACTGGCCTGACAGGAGATTGTTCAACCCATCTTCATTCATGAACAGCATCACGAAATCCGTTGACCGGGCGCCGACCTGTAGACCGGAGGTGCCGCCACCCAAATTGAAAAAGGCCGGGGCGCTCCAAGCCTGTGCTGTGCGACAACTAACCACACCGCGACCTCCTCGTCCGCCAAAAACAAACTCTGCGTTGAAGACAGAAGGGAAGACCGCGACACACACAGCGCTATCCAACAAATCTAGGGGAATCGATTTGTCTGGCATGCTCATAATCTCGCGAAAAACGTGTGCCGCCTTTCCTGATTGCTTGGTCCCATCCTGGAGATTATTCCCGACCTGCCCCTGCGCTACCGTGCTCACAGCCAGCGCCAAGCAAAATACCCCTACCATGTGCCTGAGGCCAGTCGCTGACTGGCGATCAAAACCTGAGTTTTCGGAGAATCTCATCATTATTGCTTCTCTCCTCGTCTGTTGCCCGAAGCTGTTCCCGGTACACCTGATTAGGTGTGGCCGACTCTCGCTTGAGGTTTTCCAAATGACCTTGGAGCTGGTCGTCAAGAGGGTAGATGATTTGAATATGGTTATCTTTCACAACTGGCGATTGTAATGACTGTGTCTGCTTGTCGTGTTTTTTCCATACCCGATCGAAGGTCTCGATCCAGAGCCCACTAGGACTGCTAGAGAGATGCTGTTTTCAGATGGGAGCTCAGGTACCGTATCACAGAGGTCATCCGCTACTTTCAGCATCTCAGGCTGAGCCTCGAACCGATCCAATTCCTGTTTGAAATTAAGCTTGAATCGATCCCAATCCAGCTTCTCAGCAGCACCAAAACCGAAGAACTCACCTAGCTTACAAATAATAGCGGAGGAACGGAGATTCCTTTGCACCAACTCGGCAAGATCGAACTTCTAGACTGCAACATCCTCTTTGGTTCTTCGCCCCTGCGGTGGAGCCAGAGCGGGTTGTGTTCAATCTTATCGTTCTTATCGTTGGGTACGTATCACGCTCCTTTTAAACTCTTAAATTCCACATTGAAGATCGGCCAGCCCGGAATAAATTGCTGTCCAATAATGGACAAACCTAAAAGAAACTCCGCGGCTTCGCCTTTAAGCGATGTCCGGCAAGCAGACGATCTCCTTCCGACACCTGATGCCAATTCTTTTAAACATCGTCCAATATTGGACGGAAACTTCTACTGAATCGGCCCATCATTCAAATGGCCCATGATCGCCTGAGCGATAGCTCAAGTGTGGTTGCGAAGCGTACGGGTAAGGATAACCGAGGCGGATATGGGCCAAGGAGGGCGTATGCCAAAAAAAGAACTATTTGACGAGCCTCTCATTACCGAAAAAGAACTTTTTGACGAACCTCACACAACCAGATCGGAAATCCGGCGAGAGCGCACATCGCCAAGATTCCCCCGATGGTTGCTGGTCGTTGCCGCCGTGGTGTTAATTACCATCATAGCCTGGCCTGTCTGGGCCAATTTCTATACCGACTGGCTCTGGTTCCAGGACCTTGGTTACCAGACGGTCTTCTCGACAATGTTGGTGACAAAAGTGACGCTAGGTCTCATTACCAGCCTGATTGCGGCTTCACTCATTTGGCTCAACTTCAGATGGGCGTTGCGCCCGAGACCTGAGTCGCTGCACATCGACGAAACAGGCGGGCGCTCCTTCAACAACGAATGGCATCAGGCGCTTGCTTCGGACTTTGCCCGATTAGGCGAGCGGTTAATAAGGCGGCTAGCGCTCACTGCCGCGCTGGCGACCGGTGCATTCGCGGGATTGCTCGCCTGGGGCGCATGGGATATCTGGCTGCGCTACCGCTACCAGGCGCCGTTCGGCGAGGTCGATCCGATCTTCGGGCGTGACATCGCCTTCTACTTCTTTACCCTTCCGGCGCTCGAGGCCCTCGCCAGTCTGTTACTCATGCTGGTGATGGTCGCACTGCTGGGAGCAGCGTTGATCTATGGGGTGGTCGGGGTCGTGCGCGGAGCCATACTCGGACCGGATACTTTTAGCAAACTGCGTCAGTTAGCCCTTGGGCGCGGGCCGCGCGCTCACTTGCTGTGCCTGGTGGCAGCCTTGTTTCTAGTGCTTGCCTGGCGCGCTTATTTGGGGATTCCGAACCTGCTCTTCTCAACGGACGGGCTGGTGGCCGGCGCCGGCTACACCGACATCAATGCCACTTTGCCACTGCTCTATCTGTTGGTCGGCGCTTCGGTGCTGGTCGCCGGCATGGCAGCTGCGAGTATGTTTCGTACCAAGAACGGCCTACTCTTGGCGGGAGTGAGTCTCTACCTGCTCGTGCTCGTTGCCGGTTGGCTGTGTCCAGCCATCGTGCAGCGTTTCTCAGTCGGGCCAAACGAGCTGGCGAAGGAGACGCCCTACATCATCCATAACATCGCCGCGACGCGCAAAGGATTCGGGATTGACCAAGTGGAGGAACGCGAGTTGCCGGGTGAAACCGCGCTCACCGCCCAGGACATTCAGGAGAACCAGCGAACGATCAATAACATCCGTCTCTGGGATCACCGACCGTTGCTCGAAACCTTCTCCCAGATTCAGGAGATTCGCACCTACTACGATTTTGAGTCAGTGGACAATGACCGTTACCGCATCAACGGCGAGTTGCAGCAGATCATGCTCTCACCGCGCGAGCTGTCATCGGCGAGCCTGCCCAACCGCAACTGGATCAATGAACACCTGACCTTCACCCACGGCTTCGGCTTGACACTCGGTCCGGTCAATCAAGTGCTGCCGGAAGGCTTGCCAGTGCTCTTCGTCAAAAACATTCCGCCAGCCTCATCGATCCCTTCGCTCAAGGTTGATCGTCCGGAAATCTACTTCGGTGAATTGTCGAATGATCGAGTTTACGTCAAGACCAAGGCCAGGGAATTCAATTATCCGGCGGGCGAAGATAATGTCTTCGCCAACTACGAGGGGGAGAGAGGCGTCTCCATCGGCTCGATGTGGCGGCAGGTGCTGTTTGCCACCAGGTTTAGCGATCTGAAGCTGCTGCTCTCAAATGATCTGACACCGGAGAGCCGTGTACTTTACCATCGCAACATCAAAGAGCGTCTCGCTCAGGTGGCTCCGTTCCTGCGCTTCGACAGCGATCCCTACATGGTCATTTCCGAAGGGCGGCTCTTCTGGATCGCCGACGCTTACACGGTGAGCGGTCGCTACCCTTATTCGCAACCGGTCAGCGGCATCAATTACATCCGCAATTCAGTCAAGGCAGTCGTGGACGCTTACCACGGCCACATCTGGCTCTACATCGCTGACGAGCGTGATCCGCTGATTCAAACCTGGGCGCGCATCTTCCCCGACATTCTGAAGCCGCTCAGTGAAATGCCCGCCGACCTGCGCGCTCATCTTCGCTATCCGGAGGATATTTTCAAGATTCAAACGGCGGCCTACTCGACCTATCACATGGATCAGCCGCAGGTCTTCTACAACAAAGAAGACCAGTGGTCTGTCGTTTCAATGTCCGAGAAGCAGGGTGAGACCGGATCGCAGGTGATGGAGCCTTACTACACGATTATGAAACTGCCCAGCGGGCAAGCTGAGGAATTTATGTTACTGCTGCCGTTCACACCAAAGGGGAAAGACAACCTCGCGGGCATGGATGGTGGCACGCGCGGACGGCGAGCATTATGGCCGTCTGCTGGTTTACCGATTCCCCAAACAGAAACTGATCTATGGACCCAAGCAGATCGAGGCGCGCATCAACCAGGACCCGGAGATCTCGCGTCAGCTATCGCTCTGGAACCAACGCGGCTCAAAGGTCATCTTAGGAACCCTGCTGGTGATCCCGATCAAGGAATCGCTCATCTATGTGCAGCCGCTCTATCTACGGGCGGAGTTCGGCAAGATTCCTGAGCTCAAGCGCGTGATTGTGGCCACTGAGAATCGCATTGCGATGGAATCAACGCTCGAAGCCGGCCTGGCACGGATATTCGGGAATGCGCCGTCCGCGGCCGCAGAACTTGGGCAAACACCTGGGCTAACATCGCGCGTGGGCGAAACACCTGCTGCCCAACCAGAGGCGGACGCTCAGAACCTGGCGGCACAGGCCAGGCAGCACTACGACCGCGCACTAAAGGCGCAGCGCGAAAGCGACTGGACACTCTATGGCGAGGAGATCAAGCGGCTCGGCGCAGTGCTTGAGCAAATGTCGAAGCAGAAGTAAACGCGGTCAACGCATCAGAGACCGCCAGTGCGGATATCCCGCTGCATGGGAGGCCAGCCGATCCAGTCGAGCTTGTTTATCGGGAGCCGCATGAGACACAGATTCGGACACCGACACAAAAGGAGCAACCATGCATACAGAGAAAGTGATGACCGACATCGAGCGCGAACAGCTCGCGCAGATCGCAGGCAGGAAAGCGGCAAAGAGTCGCGGCCAGTCGGCGGTGACTATAACGCTGCTGACTAAGAAGCTGGCGTCCACACGCGAAGCGCTTGAGGACGCAAACGCGGCCCAGATACAGCTCTCGAAAGAGCTGGATAGGGTGCGGGAGCAGATCGCGGAGCTTGAATGCGTCATGGAACTTGCCACCGAATGGGCTGCAAGGCGCCCGGTATGATCTGTTATGGCTGTCAGCTGAACCGGATGGGGAAAGAAACTTTGCCGATGAGCGAGGGAAACTGACGCTCAAGATGTAAAGAAGCCGGCCGGAAGGGGCTATCTGCCCGGCTTGCTATTTGGTGGCGAAACTTCCGCCTGTATAGCGGGTGTTCTGTCCATCTCCCATTCAACCTTGCTAGGCGCGACAGCCTCTTCTTCGACCAATCCCGCCAACTCTCTCAAGCGGGCATAGATAGCGAATATCGCAAAGCGCGTTACCTCACAATTTGAGCGCGCACCTTTAAGTCAACGACGATCCATCCCATTTATGATCGGGGTCGGGATAAAAAGTGATGCTCACTGCCTGGCCGCCTAAAAATATCCCCACCAGCCAACCTCCAGGCACTTTCGCGCGATAGAAACTTGCTTTACTGCCATCGCTGAACCTTGCTTTTATTTCACCCCAATTAAGCATACGCCTCCTGATTACGGTTAATGAGCTTGTTGTGCGGAATGCGCCGCAACTGCTAAAGCAAAGCTGGTTGAAATCAAGATGAAATCAACTGGCCCGTTTAGCATATCAGCTTTGCTGCACCGCGAGCTAATAATCCTCTTGCCGAATAGAGTCCAGGATAATCACATTTAGTGACTATCCTGGACCTTGTAACATACTATTGGCCGAGAACCCTCAGCGCTGAGTGATGCCGTATCTCAACAACGTGAGTAGACTCGCTAGTCTCAACGATAAGCAACGTGGGATACCGTTTGACGCTCCATCGCGCTTTTAGACAGGTTACTCCTTGCGCGAATAAGCCCCGTTTCAGCGCGGGACTTGAATGTCTCGCGCCCGGTACTGTTTCCAGTCGTCCATATTTTAGATAGGAAATATTCGTCCCCATACCGGTGAAAGACTAGCGATGATTCATCTGGTGTCTTGCCGACTCTAGCGCCGAACAGCGGTTATTTCTAGACCACCCTTGACAGTATGACCGCGGCTGCATATTTTCGGTGCGAGTGAAATCTTTACAATCCCGGTCTGAGCTTGCTTTGCAGACTTTCTCGATCCACTGAAACAGTTGGAACAAAGGAAGACTATGCCATTTACCCGTAGGAAGTTTCTCGCCCTGAGCGGGGCAAGTGCCGGCCTGAGCCTTTTGCCCTTTCCCGCAATTTCTCAATCGTTGGACGATCTTCGACATGGCGCGCTCGTCTGGCCTCTTCACCAGGCGCTGCCGACATTTCCGCGGCCGTATGATCTGGAGGCGGCGGATCTGTCCGCGCTTTCAGGCGATCAGCAGAGTCTGCTCGTCACGATGCAGGGTATTGTGAACCGCCGGCGTCCGAGGCTCTATTTTTATGGGGGAGCGGATACTACGAACCAGGGCTGGTTGCCGAACCTGCACGTTCCATACCGAAATAATTCTGATCCGTGGTCCTTGATCGAACGATATCGCCCGGAGATCAGGGGAGCGGTCGTTTACGATCCCAATCTGCCGGATACCGTGAATCTGGCTACGAATCTCGCTGGCCTGAAGGACGGCGTGATTGCGACGGCGGAGTTGGCGAGTAGTCTGAACCTGCGCGTGCTGGAGGATTTGCGCGGGCGCTTCAGCAATAAGCTCGATGCATACAACTGGGCGCTGGGCAACCTGTGGCCGAAGATGACGAACCGGATGCTGACGGCGATCAGTCCGACAAACAGAGTTTCTCTGCCGAATGTGCAGTGGACGACATTGCTGAGAGCGGCGAGCCGGGTGAGAGATGCTTCAAACAGGGCTGTTTACACGGCTGATCTATCCGCGTTTCTCGGCGGCGATGCCGTCTATGTAAGGTATCAGGATGCGTTTACGAATGATGGATGGGGGCCGTCGGTCTCGCAGGTTACGGTGATAGCAGACGGCAATGTGATTGCGTCATTTCAGCCGGCGAGCGCCGGAGAGAGTCCATATCTCTTCGACGCGGACAGCTCGCAGACCACATCGGGCTGGCGGTTCGCTGACGGGAATAACTATTTCATCTACAAGTTTGTGCCTCCGGCGGGGACGAATCAACTGTTGCTGCAGACAGAGATGTGGAACGAGTTTTTTTTGACTGCGACGAATACGGCTCCCAGCGTGCAGGAGGCAAACCCGCTCTTCCGCGATTATATCGTCGCGGTGAATGCGCCGGTTTTCTGGCTGGACCCCGAGAATGCCGATGAGGCTGCGCTGTTCGCAGAGATTCTGAAGACAGTGCAACCGGATTCGCCTTATCTCGGTTGGTTTCCGCAAGGGCATGAGATGACGGGCGTGACCCTCTGCGCGGAGAATAGTGCGCCGGTGGTGGCGGCGGATTTTTTCTATAACGGGAGTGTCTTCAGTGGGGCGAGAGGCAGGGTGAAGGCGAGCCAGCCGCGTGTGCGCGCGCCGAAGCTGGAGAACAAGATTTACCTGACGATGACGATGGTGGAGGGTGACAATATCCAGTACAACCAGCATCGCATGCGGTCGATATGGGATGATGCTGAACGAGGGCAGGTTCCCATAAACTGGAGCATCAGTGTGCTGCTCCTCGATATTGCGCCGACGATGCTGGAATATTTCCAGCAAACACAGACAGCCAACGACCTGCTGGTTGCCGGCCCTTCGGGCGCAGGTTATACCTATCCGGCAAAATGGCCGCAGGACGATTTGATAGGATTTATACGGCGCAGCGGGCGATATATGCTGCGGACGGGAATGGATGTGCTCTTTGCCTACAACCGCGATGGAAGCAGCGATCTTCCGCTCAGCGAGGGCATTGCCGATCTGTATAAACGCCATGTCCACGATCTGCTCGGCATCTTTCTCAACTATCAATCGCAGAGCCAGATTTCGATGATCGATGGGCTGCCGGTGGCGACGCTGATGGGTGTCAACGACCTGGCGAGCGGACAGAGCCAGCTTGCCAACGTGAGCCAGGAGTGGGATGGCCAGAGCCCGTTGTTTGTGGCGGCGGGGCTTTTAGCGTGGAATTTAACGCCGGCGGATGCAAATACACTGGCGAACTCGCTGGGCTCGGAGTTCGAGATCGTGCGCGGCGATGTATTCTTCAAGCTATACCGTGAGTGGGCTGCTTGAATTCCCGAGTTTTGGCCTTGTAAAACCGCTGACAAGCAGTACAATTTCGAGCGATTCAGAACCGACAAAGAGTTTCCCGATGAGAATATTAGCCAGAGTGCTGTCCAGGTTGCAGCATAGCGCCGAACTCTGGCGTTGAGTCGTGAATTCCAGGCAACCCCGACTCGCCATCGAGATGCGCGCGCATGGTTTCTAAACGGCAGGTACGTTGCAAGCTATCTACCTCTCTGACAATTTGGAGGCAATCGCATGAAAACTTTCCCCACGATCATGATTTCCCTTCTTCTTTTGGCAGCGAGTGCCATTGCTGCTAGGTACGAGAGCCCGATTGCAGATTCAACAGCAGTTGAGAGAACACAAGAACCTGGCAGCTACGGTGTTGGTCTTCAATTATCACAAACAAGTAAAACCACTACGTGGAGGTACACGATTACCAGAGCCACCAAGAATACGAAGGACCTCGGCCATTTTATCGTTAATTTCGGTAATTGCGGGGATCAGAGTCCCACCATAACTAACATTGTATCCGCCACCGTCAATGGGGTTGAATGGTTAGGTAGAATCGCGTCTTCTGAAGGTAACACGGGTTGCGATGTCGGCTCTGGGAATTTCGTGAAATTCGATAACCTTCCCGCCGCTGATACCTATGTAATCGAGTTCACCCTGGATGACATTTTTCCTCAAGTTGAGACGATAGGCTGGCTAAAAAGCGGAAGATCTTGCTTTAGAAAAGCACTCCCGGGCCCCGGGTGCAAAGGCTATACGCGTACTTCAGCCATGGAAGCGGATGTATCACTGGTGGGCAAACTTCACAGCGATATCAACACCTATATGAGAAGCTTCGGCTTCGATTACACAGAGCATCCTAATTGCAATGGAGGTTTCGGGGGCGATATAGATGGTGTCCACGGCGCTGTTGATTTTGATTCCTTTATCAATAGATATGTTTTTCGTTTTGACATCCACATCGATCCGGTAATAGACGGAGACCGTTGCAGCTCCGGCACCGTAGACCGCCAGCGCAATGAGATGAAATCGAGAACCGACAATTCAACGTGGGCTAAAGTCCAGGGAAATTGGGATGAATGGCAGATCTTAGAATGGAAATTCAAATTGCCGAAAGGTTTTCAACCCACGTCCAACTTTTGTCATATTCATCAGATAAAAGCTCAGGACGGCCCAAATAACGGCGCTCCGGTGATAACGATTACTCCACGAGCGAATAGCTCTGGATCGAACAAGAGAATTCAGATTATCCATTCGATCGATGGAGCGGATACAGGTAAAGGAACGATCGTGGACAATATCCCATTGTCTGATTTTGAGGACGAATGGGTGCAGGTTCGTGAGGAAGTCCATTATACGCATGATGGTTTTTACTCGGCCAAAGTCACTCGCATCCGTGATGGAAAAGTCCTGATAGATTTTAAAGACGAGCACATTGATATGTGGCCCAGCGGGAGCTCATATCTACGAAGCAAATTCGGTATATACCGCAGTCTTTCTGGTGGAAGGCTAAATCAGGATCCAGTTGGTCAGAATCCGTTGTTAAAAAACGAATCACTCTGGATAACGGATTTCAGAGTATTTGAGAAGAATTCAAATCCGAATCCAGGTCTGCCGCACGACTGAGAAAATGTCATTTCGTCGGTTTTTAGAAAACCTTGTCATCCGTTGAGGCAATTTCTTGAACGACAACGAGCAGTAACCCATCATCGTTTTTCTCGACGGCTATCGATATCTAAGTTTAATTGAGAAGCGCCGATTTCTGAGGCTTCTCCCGGCCAGCATGGTACAATCCCTGCCCGCCACATCCTTTTGCTTCAAGTTGTATGCATCTGCGTATGAGAGAGCCTGAGTGAACAGATGTACCGTTTAACTCGTCCTAAACCGGGTAGTCATTTTATCTTCAAGATAAATGAAGACTATGCAAATAAAAGTTAATTGGAATCAGCATTTTCGGACCTGAGCGCCAGAGGCGCGGAATGTTTATAGTATTCGATCACCAAAGTTCTCACGAGCTCCGGAGGAGAGACAGGTAGGCATTCATATGTCGCTCCTCCGGAGCTCAGGTTATGTTTAGGATCGTGAGCTGTAGACATTACGCGCCTCCGGCGCTGAGATGCGAGACTACTATTGATTCTGTTGGATTTTAATTTGCACACGCTTCAGATAAATCGTTCAAGACATTGAAGCCAGCCTGATATTCCGGCTTCATCCAACCGCCAGTCGGAGAAAACATATGAAGACCAGAAAATCTTTTGAGATTGTCATTATCCCGATTCTATTAGCATCTATTGCCAGCCCCTTTTGGCAATTCCATAAGAAGGTAGATGTTAAGGTTTGGGTAACAACTGACAATCAAGACCGGAAGCTTGAACCGCAGCCAGATCTTTATTTTTCAGAAGGCCATCGTACTAATGCCAACACAATCTTGGTAGACGAATCTCAACGATATCAACTGATTGAGGGGTTTGGCGCATCTATCACGGATTCCGCCGCTTATCTCTTAAATCAAAAAGTCCCGAGCTCCCAATTAATTTCCGTAATGACCAGCTTATTCGATCGCACTAATGGGATCGGGATCAGCTTCGTCCGCAATCCGATGGGGGCTTCAGATCTGGCGCGATTCATTTATTCCTATCATGACTCGAATCCCGGCCAGCCAGACTCTCCGGTACTGACCGACTTTTCGATTACACATGATCTGGTCGATATTGTCCCGCTGGTTAGATTGGCTAAACAGATAAATCCACAGCTCAAAATCATGGCAAGTCCCTGGAGTCCGCCGGGTTGGATGAAGACATCCGGTTCGATGATTGGCGGATCGTTGCGACCGCCAGCTTACAGCGCGTTCGCCGATTACTTCGTGCAATTCATAAAAGCTTACGCTGCTGAAGGAATACCTATCGACTATATCTCATTGCAGAACGAGCCACTATTCGTTCCGGGTGATTATCCCGGGATGTCCATGGACCCGGGGACCCAGATTATTGTGCTGAGAGATTATGTGTTGCCTGCGTTATCGGCGAACAATCTCGATACCAAGGTTCTGGTATATGATCATAACTGGGATCGGTCGGATTATCCTGACGCCGTTCTCTCCGATCCAATTCTAAAAAACACTGCTCAAATTGCCGGTATCGCCTGGCACGGTTATGGTGGTACGCCAGGAGTAATGACTACATTGCGCAATAAGTACCCTGACAAAGGGAACTATCAGACCGAGCATTCAGGCGGAACCTGGATTTCCAATCAGACAAATGCGGATTTTGAAGAGATAACTCAAGTCATGCGCAATTGGGGAAAGGCATACGTAAAGTGGGGCCTGGCCCTGGATGAAAACCGCGGCCCTCACAGCGGAGGTTGCGGAATCTGTAGCCCCTTAGTGACGGTGAACTCATCCACGGGTGCAGTTCGGTACGAAATTGACTACTATACTCTTGGCCACTTCAGCAAATTCATTTTACCCGGGGCCCACCGAATATATTCGAGCAATGCCGAAGGTTTTGTAAGCGCAGCTTTTAAGAATCCTGATGGCACTAACGTACTCGTCGTCTATAACGATTCCACAAGCTCAAGGGCTATTCAGGTAGCCTGGGGCAGCCGGTTCTTTACTTACTATTTCCAGGGCCTATCAGGCGCAACTTTCACCTGGGATGGCATTCAAGACCGTGGGTATTCAGTAGAAGCCACATCTCGACCGATCCAGGCGTCCAACTTTAGCGATACATCTGGTTTGCAGACTGAAGTTACCGCAGATCTGAATGGCGGGTATAACTTGGGGTATATAGATGATGGCGACTGGGCTATGTACAGAAATATTGATTTCGGCTCCGGCGTCAGATATGTACAAGTTCGAGTGGCCAGTGCCGGGAACGGTGGCACATTGGAGTTTCATTTAAACGGACCAGATGGGCCGCTAATCGGCTCAGTGACTATCCCAGTTACCGGTGGATGGCAGAACTGGACCACTCTCTCGACCACCATTTCGAAGGCGCAGGGAATAAACGACCTTTACCTTGTCTTTAAGGGGTCGAGTGACATCGGAAATATCAACTGGTTTCATTTTACGAACGGCGGGCGACTTCCGTGAACGAGTTATTAAACGGCGCATCATAGTGGAAGTTGTGAATGTCAGAGTATCGTAGCACAGCTCTTTTCGATTGGATCAACAAGTTGCCTGTTGGCGGTGCCCCTCTAGAGCAAGTTTCACATGAATCAGCATATGCTGGGATTGCGAAACCTCTCAAAAAAATTGGGCGAGCGCCGCCGCTCGCCCGAGGAGGATTTAAACTGCCGATAAATCCACCTCAGCAGCCGTCTGGGCCCACTGAAGTGGCGCCAATGAACGCTTTGAAGAGATTGTAGATGCTGATGCGGCTCTGTACTTGTGCGGGATTGCCGCCGTTGCATTCCAACGCACCGTTGATAGAGCGGATCGTGCACCCGAAGCCGTTATTGCCGATAATGCAATTATGCGCGGACACAGTTCCCGGACCGCTCTGTGTCATCCAGTACCACAAGGCCGTTCTCCAGGCGATTGTCGGATTCTGCTCCACCTGGTTCGGGTTCGCCCACAGGTCAAGCCCGAGCGCTTGGCCTGCACTGCAGTAGTTGAAGTTCCAGCTCAACTGGATTGGGCCGCGGCCATAATAACTCTGACCCGGGGCACAAACGCCGCACGGCGTTGCGCTGTTGGAACAATAAGGGCCGCGCGCGATTTCTGTGATGTGAACCAGGCCTCCCGTTTCGTGCGCGAAGTTAGCAAGCGCCGCGGCGGCTTCGCGCCTCCGCATAGCCAGATCTCCCGTTCCCGAAAACGCGGGAAAGGTCGCAGCCGCCGACACCAGGCCCTGGTAGGTATAGAACGGATTGCGATTTGGGAACATCTGGTTGAACTGCGTCTCACTGACAACTGCTGTGAATCCGTTGCCCGGATTCGGATTGGGCCCCGGCGAATTACACGGACCGATCGGCTTCCATGGGCCATCTGCGGGTGAACTGGTCGCCGGATCCACATTCTGATTCCACCACTTGGCTTCGTAAATAACGCCATTACGGCTCGCTTGCATTCCACCCGTATATATTGAGCCTGGACTCCAAGCCGAGATTCCGCTGCATCCTCCCGGATTCGGGTTGGGTGTAGGTGTGGGGGTGGGGGTGGGATTGGGGGTTGGTGTTGGCCCGGGTGTGGGCGTGGGCGTTGGCCCTCCAGAACAGGTGCCACCTGGACTCCACAAGCTTGGAGCCGCGACCGGATTCCAGCCGGCGCCGACATGCGCGGTGTGAGTGACGAGGGCGGTGTAGACATTACCATTATATGTAACGCTTTGCCCCGCATTATATGTATTCCCTTCCGCCCAAGCACCGCGACATGAGCCCTGGGCTGTGGCGCTATCTATAGCCTGGAATACCAGTACGCCGATGATGAGCAAAGATGCGCAAAGCACTATTAGCCATCTTGCATTTTGACGCTGCATCTTAGGTCCCTCCTGATAGTTAAACAGAGTTTGCTGTAATACTAAAGAATCAGAATCAGATATCACTAAGCCGGATAACAATTTGAGTAGTTATTATTAGCATTGCTCGGTTCTAACGCCCCTCGGATCTTGCAGATAGCAGTATTCTCCCCACTTATGACAAAACACCTGCTGACATGTATGCCCAATCGAGGAAATGAAGTTCGCGAGGAATACTAATTTTAATTTTTGACAATAAAAAATGTATTAGATCAAAGGTTGGTGAAAAGTATCGAGGGTAATCTGAATTGTCAACGATATAACGGTTAGTGAGCGGTTAGTTAACTGCATTAACTTTGTTAGTATGATTCGTTAACCGTGCGATCACTAGCAGTTGGTTTATGATAGCTATGGGGCAACTGCTGCCGTGGATTGAGGCGAGCGATAAGTTTCTGGCCTATGTCGATCTTGCCGCGGATCGAGACGATGGGGTCAATGTTCGACGAGCAGCCTTTGGGATTGGGATTCAAGATTGAAGGGGCCGGTGATAGAGGCGTTCATCGCTCATATTTGAGGAATTCTTCTACCTTCGACCAGCAATGTCAGAGAGGACCCCTGCTTACCCGAACGGTAAATCCGCTGAATTGCCTTTTGAAAATCTTCCGGCTTTGCCTTAGGAATATCAATAAACTTCTGCGGGTTGCGATCAACCAGCGGGAACCATGAGCTTTGCAGTTGGACCATTACTCTATGTCCCTTCCGAAAGGTGTGATAGACATCGGGCATCTCGTACCCGATCGATGTCGGTTGGTTCGGGACCATGGGTTCGGGCTGTTCGAAGCTTCTTCGGAACTTGGCCCTGAACGGCTCGCCGCGAACCAGTTGCTGATAGCCACCCATTCTCACGTAATTCGATGGCAAGGACTGACCCGCTGCCAGGGTTGGAGTCCGGTCTTCAGGGTAATCGCCCGGATAGACATCAATCAGTTTTACGACAAAGTCTGAATCGGTTCCACTGGTCGATACATTCAAGCTGACCTTGATAGGGCCGGCAATTGTTAAATCTTCTTCCAGCGGATCGGTTCGATAAACGAGTACGTCGGTGCGCTGCGATGCAAAGCGCTGGTCTTCAGTCATATAGTCTGAAGTCATCCCGCGGACAATGTAACTCAGGTAAGGGACCGGGCGATTTGGATCGCTGACATATTCATCAAATGCATCCCGTCCATTCTGCGGAGACACTTCTGCACCCATCCTTCCATCAGCCTGAAAGTATAATGTCAGAGGCTTCGCATCTTTCGGCGGCCATGCAGTGTGGGGACGCCATTCATTGATGCCTGTCAGGTACATTGAAGCTTCCGGCAGGTTGGCAGGCTTATCCTTGAGATACTGCATAAAAAATGGAAATTGTATCTGTTCACGAAAGTGTACGCCGGTCTTGACGCCGAAACCGATGTTGCCCAGCCTATCGCCGTCTCCCCTCGCCCACCCGCCGTGAGCCCAGGGGCCCATCACCAGCATATTAGTTATCCCCTGGTTCTCTTTCTCGACTGCGCGGTAAATATGAAACGGTCCCACCGGATCTTCCGCATCGTACCATCCGCCGACATTGAGCACCGCGCAGTTTATATTTTTCATGAATTTCCAAAGCGAACGGGCTTTCCAGAAATTGTCATAATTCGGGTGATCGACGATCTCCTGCCAGTACCGCGCCTCGCCGTTGAACAGTTTTTGATTCACCTCTGCGAGCGGGCCGAGGTTGAGGAAGAATTCATAGCCGTCTGGTGTGCGGGGATCGAAAGGCACGCTGGGTTGCGGGGGGTGCGGGGCGGCGCCGCGTGGGCGGAATCCGGAGTAGAACCAGAAGTTCGCGGCTAGCATGAACGCGCCGTTATGATAGACGTCATCGCCCATATAGTAATCGGCCGTCGGAGCTTGAGGCGAGGCGCATTTTAAGGCCGGATGAGAATCAATGATGCTCGCCGCTACGTGAAACCCTGGTTGTGAGATGCCGATCATTCCTACGCGGCCGTTATGATTCGGGATGTTCTTGAGCAGCCATTCAACGGTGTCGTATGTGTCGGTGCTCTCATCGATATCCTGTGGACTGCGTTTTTGCGGCACATAGGGGCGCACCTGCTGAAACCCTCCCTCCGACATATACCTCCCGCGCGCATCTTGATTGACGAAAATGAAACCTTCCTTCTCAAACAGGTCGGTAAGCTCTCGACGCTCAGGGTACTGGTCAACGCCATAAGGCCCGACACCGTAGGGCGTACGTCTGAGCAGAAAAGGGAATTTTTGTGACGTATCTTTAGGGACGTAAATAATCGTGAACAACCTGACGCCATCGCGCATTGGAATCAGGTATTCATACTTTGTGTAGCGCTCTCTAAAAGGATTAAGGTTTTGAGACTCTGTTACGGACTGAAACGTCAGTAACGGCGAGATGAATACAAAGAGATAGGTGAACCGTTTTATCCAATTAGCTCTTGTCACACGGCCTCCTTCAACGGCGATTCAAAATTGGGTAATTATTGACCTTCAGGCAATCGGTGTTACAAAGATTGCCTGCTTTGCTTCCGCCGCGTAGCGGCGCTAAGAATGTAGCCCTACGTTTATGGTCTTTGAAAAATAGATGCAACCACGTCAACCAGCGTAAGGGCAGACCTGTGTGTCTGCCCGGGTTCACGGATATGCCGCCCAGGGGGCAGACACATAGGTAACACATAGGTCTGCCCCTACGTGGTTGCTATATTTTTTTCAAAAGAACATCAACGCCGGGTAGGTATTAGCATGTAGGCGTTAAGCATTTAACCTAAATGTCAATAACTGAAACGTGTGCGAATTAAAGCTGATTGTTCTCAGTGATGTCTAGAACACTTTGTTATCAAGTTGTTATAAAGGTCTACTCATCTGAGGCGCAGTGGAGCGTATCGGACTAACTACTGCCTCGGTTAACCTCCGCCCGGTGGAACATGACGTGAGACAGTCTGATTGAAGGTCGATCTGCTGTCAATCATCACTGTCTCAGTCCGGTTTGTATTCGTATTGGGTGATGTGCCATACGTTGAGGCGATCACATTCGCGCCGCTGATCTAAGCGTTCCTTCGGAAATCCGCCATCAATATCTATCTAAATCCGCTTGCCATTGCGCCATTTGCGCCTCTAGGGTAAATTGCCCCTGATATTCCACAAAAAATCCATAAGAGAATGAGTGCTCGGAGTCTGTATGCAGCGTTCCGTACGTTTAACAATACTGCTGTTGATGCTCGGATCTGGCGCGATTCCCTGGTTGCATGCAGCCAACCCCAATGATGCCGGCTCGATACCGACATTCAGCCAGAAACCAAAGCAATTCACAGTTAAGGACGAACCCAACGATGCCGATCTGGCTCGCAGATTCACGAACACGATCCGTCCATTCCTGACCGCGTATTGCACGGGTTGCCATAGCGGCCCCACGCCCCAAGCCAGCTTCGATCTGCAACGCTATCAGACGGTGGAATCGGTGGTTGATGACTTCGCTCATTGGGCGCTCGTGCTGGGCAAGCTCACGGCGCAGGAGATGCCGCCACAGGGAATGAAGCAGCCGCCGGAAGACCTGCGCCAACAGGTGATCGATTGGATTAAGGCCGTGCGGAAGAACGAGGCGCGCAAAAATCCCGGCGATCCGGGGCCCGTGCTGGCCCGGCGGCTCAGCAATGCCGAATACAACTACACTATCCGCGATCTGACGGGAGTGGACCTGCGTCCGGCGCGTGAGTTCCCCGTAGATCCGGCGAATCAGGCCGGTTTCGACAACTCGGGCGAGTCGCTCACGATATCGCCTTCGTTGATGTCGAAGTATCTGGACGCGGCACGAAAGGTTGCGGATCACCTCGTCCTCAAACCTGATGGATTTTCGTTTGCCCCCTTTCCTATGCTGGTTGAAACCGACCGCGATAAATACCCGATCAACCGGATTGTCGAATTTTATGACCGCCAGCCAACCGATTTCGCGCAGTATTTTGAAGCCGCGTGGCTCTACAAGCATCGAACCGCGTTAAGGCGCCGCTCGACGACTCTCGCGAGCATTGCGGCGCAGGCAAAGGTGTCACCCAGATATCTGGCCCTGATCTGGAAGATGCTGGAACAGTCCAGGGAGGAGGTCGGCCCACTCGTCAAGCTTCAGGCAATGTGGCGCGATCTGCCGGCCCCGCGTGACAATCAGCCCGATATCGCCCATCAGGGCTGCCTGCAGATGCGGGACTTCGTCGTTAAAATCCGCCGGCACACGGAGAGGCTCTTCACCAAACTGGAGGCGCCGGGTTTCAACGTAAATTTTCAGCCGATCACAATGTTCAGGAACCGGCAACTAGCGGCTCACCGACGGGATTTCGACCCTTCAGCGTTGCGCGTCGAAGGCGAACCACCGAAAGGAGACTTCGCCGTAACCCGCGGCCCCACGTTTGGGAGGGGGGAGGAAAAGGAACTGAAGATAGCTGTCGCCGCATATATCAAGGAGCGGCAGGAGGATCCCGATCTGCTGGTTCCGGCCGGAGAGCGGGCCCGCTATGAGGCCGCCTTCGCGGGCTTCAGCTCCGTGTTTCCCACCGCTTTCTGTCTGCGGGAGCGCGGCCGGTTCTATCCGATTACTTCGATGGATAAGGGCCGCCTTCTCGGGGCCGGTTTCCACAACGTGATGGGATTCTTCCGCGACGATACGCCGCTCATCGAACTCGTCCTGGACGAAAGCGGAAAGAGAGAGCTCGAGGCGCTTTGGCAGGAGTTTGAATTCATCGCCAATTATTCTGTTCGGACCTACTATCAGTTCATCTTCAATGCGGGAGAGGGCGGAGGAGTTCGACGCAATACCGTGGACCGACCCTCCATAAACGAATTCGCCACGCAATCCGCTATCTTTAAGATGCGGGACCAGTATCTGGCCAGGGCGTCTGAGGGAACCGACCCATTGATCCTCGAAGCCGTCAAGGATTACTTCGACCGCAAGAACGACCAAATTCGCTGGGTGGAACGCGCGCGTCCGGAAGCGGAACCGCGCCACCTGGACGCCTTATTGAATTTCGCGGCCCGCGCGTATCGCCGGCCTCTTGAGCAGGAGGAACGCGACGATGTCCTCGCTTATTACCGCGACCTTCGCCAGCAGAAAGGGTTGGCGCACGATGAGGCAATTCGCGGATCGATCGCCAGCATTCTGGTCTCGCCCGATTTTCTTTATCGAGTCGATCTGGTAGACGCTATTAGATAGAAATTCCGCTAAATCGGTGGCCGCGCAGTACCGCCTTCTTTCCGGTTACGCTCTGGCGAGCCGGTTGAGTTACTTCCTCTGGTCAAGCATGCCCGATGAAGAGTTGCTCTTCCACGCAAAGACCGGCGACCTTAGCAAACCGGCGGTGCTGGCCGTACAGGTCCGCCGTATGTTGAAAGACAACCGGGTGCGCGCTCTGGCAACGGAATTCGGAGGCAACTGGCTGGACTTTCGCCGCTTTGAGAGCCACAACGCGGTAGATCGCGAGCGCTTCCCCGTTTTTACGAGCGAACTTCGCGAGGCGATGTTCGAGGAGCCGATCCGTTTTCTCACCGACCTGATTCAGAATGACCGCGCCGTCCCGGAATTGTTATATGGCAACTACACGTTTGTGAATCGCGTTCTGGCCGAACACTACGGCGTTCCAGCAAAAACTTCCGCGGGACCTGACGAGTGGTTCCGAATTAAGGACGCCCGCACTTACGGCCGAGGTGGCCTGCTGCCGATGGCGGTCTTCCTGACCCAAAACGCGCCCGGTCTGCGAACTAGTCCGGTGAAGCGTGGATACTGGGTCGCTCGCCGGGTGCTGGGCGAGGCGATTCCGCCGCCGCCACCCACAGTTCCGGAACTGCCGCGCGACGAATCGAAGTCGGATCTGCCGGTTCGCGATCTGTTGGCCAAACACCGGGAAAATGCCGCATGCGCGTCCTGCCATAGCCGCTTCGATTCTTTAGGCCTGGCATTCGAAGGTTATGGCCCCGTTGGCGAGAGGCGAACCGAGGATCTCGCCGGGCGGTCCGTAGATGCGCGCGCCGCATTTCCGGGCGGCCGTCAAGGCGATGGCCTCGACGGCCTGCAAAGCTATATTCGCGCCCGTCGCGAGAAGGATTTTCTCAATAATTTATGTGAAAAGATGCTGGTGTATGCGCTTGGCCGATCGCCAATGATTTCTGATGAACCACTTCTCGATGCGATGCGGGCGAAGCTGGCGGCAAGCGGGCACAAGATGTCCGCGCTACTCGAAACCATTGTTACCAGTCCGCAGTTCCTGAACAGACGAAGTCCGGAGTACACTCAAATGAGGACCACAGAGACCTCCCAAAAGAAAGGTAATTAAGATGCCTGATCGAATGAATCCATCTGCCAATCGGATCACCCGCCGCGCGATTCTTCGCGGCGCCGGAGTCGCCATCGCGCTGCCGTGGCTTGAATCTTTCGCCGCCATAGCAGGAACGGCAGGAGGCGATTCGTTTCCTCAACGATTTGGAGTGGTCTTTCTCGGTTGTGGCGTCAATGAGGATCACTGGGGATCGCAGGGATCCGGCGCGGAGATGAAGCTGAGCAAGTCGCTCTCGCCTCTCGAGCCGTGGAAGAGCAAGATCAACGTGATCCATGGGCTTTTCAACAAGGGGGCCACGGGCCTCGGCATTCATCCCCCGCAGACCGGCAGCCTGCTGACGGGCGCAACGCTTAGCAAAGGCGCCGTGCTTCGTTCGGGTATCTCGGTTGACCAGATGATCGCCAGCCGAATCGGCCAGGAGACCCTGCAACCGAGCATGGTTCTCGCTTGCGAACAGCCGATGACCGGATTCCACGAAAGCAACTACTCGATGGCTTACAGTTCGCACATCTCGTGGCAAAGTCCTGAATCCCCGGTGCCGAACGAAATCTATCCATCGCTGGCGTTCGACATGCTGTTTGAGAACCGCGGTAGCCTGCTTAACCTCAGCATCCTGGACCGCGTGAAAGAGCGCACCGAACGTGTTCGCCGTAAGATCAGTTCGAGCGACAACGTCAGGCTGGATGAGTTCATGACGAGCGTTCGCGAAGTGGAGAAGCGCGTCGAAGGCATGCGGAAGGCCAAGGAGAAAGCGGATGACCTGGCCAAGCAGAAGAATCGTCCGGTATGGAGCCTGGAACGTCCGGCCAACGGTTTGCCAGAAGACCTCCGTGAACACTCCAAGCTGATGTTGGACCTCATCGCGATCGCTTTTCAAACCGACAAGACGCGTATCGCCACGCTGATGATCACGCGCGACCTTTCGGCCATGTACTATCCCTTCCTGGAGGTCACACAGGCGCACCACGGCGCTTCCCACTACAACAATAACGATGAGTACGAACGGATCACGCGCTGGCACGTGAGTCAGTTCGCATATCTGGCATCGAAGCTTGATGCCATGCCGGAAGGCGACAACACGGTGTTGGATAACTCCTGTCTGATGTTCCTGTCCAACTTGTGGGTGGGAAGAACGCACAACAACTCGCGGTTACCTTTGTTGCTCGCCGGAGGGCTCGGCGGCACGCTCCAGACGGGCCGGACGCTGGATTATGTAAATGCCGGCGACGAGAATCGAAAGGTGTGCAGCCTTTACCTGTCGCTCATGGACCGCATGGGTATCAAATTGGATCGCTTCGGCGACGCGGATGCTCGGCTCGCAAATCTATAACTAATCAATCTGCTCCCTGTGATTAGGGCGAATATGCAGCTCGCTGGAGGGTAGGCAGTTCTCTACGAGCATAAGTCTATCGAGTCAACCTCACTTGGGCTGATCAGTAAAAACAGCGGAATCAGTTCTGTAGACCTACTTTCCGAGGAATGATGAAAAAAAACGTTACCCAACGTCATCTTGTTCGCACGCCCGTCTGGCACGCTCAACTGGCGCTCCTCTTGATTCTCTCGGTGGGAAGCGCCGAAACCCGAGGCGACGCCAAAGATGAGGTGAAGAACAATCCGCCGCAGATCAGCTCGGTTTTTCCGCAAGGCGCACGCTCCGGCTCTCAATTGGAAGTCACCATAAATGGTCAGAATCTCTCCGGGGCAACGAAGATCATTTTTAGCGAACCGGGCGTGTCAGCTCGTTTGCTCAAGGCCGCAAACACTAAGGTCGCGGTCAAGTTTGAGGTTGCTCCTCAGGCCACTATCGGCCCTCACTATTTTCGGTTGGTCACATCGCGCGGTACTTCCAACCTCTTGATCTTCAGGGTTGGCGATCTGTCCGAAACCGAAGAGGCCGAGCCAAACGATACGTTCGAGAAGGCCAACCGTATTCATGCGCCGGCGACTATCGATGCCAGAATGGCAATGGACGATGACATTGATATGTATCGTCTCAGAGCCGAGGCCGGCGAGCGCTTGATTTTCGACCTGCTGGCTGCCCGGAACGGATCTGGGGGAGACCTGGCCCTGACGCTGCTAGACGCGCGCGGGCATATCGTCAAACACAGTGAGGATCACTTTCTCTGGGACCCCTTCCTAAGTTTCGCCTTCAGAGAATCCGGAGAATACTTTCTGGCGATCAGACCTCTTGACGGTCGGGGGAACCCAAATTTCGCATACCAATTGACGATCAGGCCGGGACCTTATCTGGCTTCTATTTTTCCGCTCGGCGCACAACGGGGGACTTCACCAGAACTGTCGTTGCGTGGGGAGATGTTGGCTGGGGCGACGCGAACCGAGGTCGAACGCGGCCCGGGGCAAGGGCTGCAGATTGCAGCGCTCAACTCTGCGGTTGATACGGCGACTATTCATGCGCATATCGCAGAGGATGCCACACTCGGCATATATAATTTGCGCCTGTCGACCGGGGCCGGATGGTCCAACCAGGTCAAATTCTTCGTCGGCGATCTGCTCGAATTTAGCGAAACGGAGTCGAACGAATCTCAAGCGCAACGCGTGGGCATTCCGGCAACGATAAACGGCCGGATCGAGAAAAAGAGCGATATAGATCGCTTTACCTTCACGGCCTCTGCGGGCGAACAGCTGGTCCTCGAGGTGAAAGCGGAAGAGCTGGGCTCGCCCCTGGATACGCACTTGACTCTCTACAATGATAAAGGAGGCGAATTGGCGAGCAATGATGATGCGGAGCCAAGTAACCGCCTGAATCGCGACGCGAGGCTGGAATTTTCTGTCAAAGAGGCGGGCGATTATTCTCTTGCGATTCGCGATCTTTCACGGCTCGGCGGCCCGGACTATGGCTACCGGTTGACCATCAGGAAGTCTGCTCCGACTTTTTCCCTGAGTTTCGATACGGATCGGCCGATTGTCGAGCTAGGCGGCTCGGGGACGTTGAAGATCACCGCCAAACGCCAGGAAGGATTCGATGGTGAGATATCGCTGGAAGTCCTGGGTTTGCCGAAGACGATCAGTGCTGCTCCAGCGGCAATAAAAAAAGGGGAGACGCAAGCTTCGATCGCCTTTAAATGCGATAGCGGATCCGCCTCTGAAGTATTTCCTATCAAAGTCGCCGGCGAGGCGAAGATCAACGATAAGGATGTCAAGCAATTGGCCAGAATGCAGGCTAGAGTCTCCGGCATCGGACCGGGGTACACTACCGCCCAGCTTGTTGAAGTGCCTTTGGCGATTACGGAACCGGTTCAATTCAATCTCGAAGTCGACGCCACTCAAGTGCCGCTGGTACGAGGCGGCAGCACGGAGTTCACGGTGACGGCGAAGCGGCGGGCGGGCTTCAACACGGCGATCGCGCTCGTTGTCGAAAATCTCCCCGCAGGCGTCACGGCTGAGGAGGTTCAGATCCGCGAAGACGGGAATCATGCAGTAGTTAAGCTCAAGGCAGATGAGACGGCCGTCATTGGCCGGTACCTGGATGTGGTGATTGTGGGTAAGGCCAAATACGGCGAGCGCGAGGAGGTCCAGCAGGCTCCCAGGATTACACTGAAAATTGATTGAAAATCCATTTGAGGGGCGGTAAGCTGCATCCGCTATACCTGCTGTATTCCCGACCAATCTGGTAAAAAGGCGTTTCAAAAGGCAATTCAAAAAGGTGATTCAAGATGCTGCAACATTATGTAAGCAAACTGAACATGTAAGCAAACTGAACGGGAAAGGCGTCTCTCACCTGGTAAAGATGGTGATCCTACTGACAGCCTCGATTGGGGCTTTTAGTCTGATCATTCCCGTCACGGGGGCCAAAGGGCAAAGATCATCGAGCGGAAGTGGCGCGACTCTCGTGCGCCTCTCGCTCGAGCCGGAACAAGCGCTCATCTTTGGCGCCCAACTCACTCAGACGCTGATCGTCACTGGAAAGTATGCTGATGGAAGTTTGCGGGACTTAACCCGCGAGGCCTCTTTCACATCGAGCGACCCGGCGGTTGCGACTGTTGACGCGAGCGGAACGGTCAAGGCGATCAAAAACGGTCTGGTCTGGATCATTGCGAAAGTGGGTCGCTTGAGCGCGCGTCAATCCATCCGTGTGAAGCTCGCCGATCAAAAGCACACCATCAGTTTCGTCAATGACATTGCGCCGATCTTCGCTCGGCTGGGATGCAGCAATAGCAATTGCCACGGCGCTCTCAACGGCCAGAGCGGGTTCAAGCTCTCGCTCTTCGGCTATGAGCCGGAAACCGATTACAAGGCGGTGGTTGAGGCGTCGGATGGTCGGAGAATCAATCGTGCAGATCCAGTCAAGAGCCTCATCCTGCTCAAAGCTACGATGAGCGTCCGGCATGGCGGTGGGAAAAGGTTTGATCTTGGCTCGCCCGAATATCAGGCCCTCAAAGAGTGGATCGAAGCCGGGGCGCCGGCGGGTGGCAGCAACGAGCGAAAGATTGTCAGCCTGGAAGTGATGCCCCGTGAGCGAGTCCTCGTTCGCGCAGACGCGATGCAACAATTGGTCGTCCTGGCTCATTATGCCGATGGTACGAAGGCCGATGTGACCCGCAAGGTGCGCTACCAGTCGAACGATGACTCGATCGCCACGGTCTCGACAGACGGGCTGGTCGCAGCCAAGCGCAGCGGAGAGGCAGCCATCCTCATCCGTTCCCTGGACCAGGTGGCGGCCGCCCGTATTGGCGTAGTGCTAAGTCCCCCGGTGCGCAACTACCCGAAAGTGCCGCGACATAATTTCATCGACGAGCTCGTTTTCAGCAAACTCAAGAGGCTTAACATCGTTCCGTCAGAGTTGTGCTCGGACGAAGAGTTCCTGCGCCGCGCCCACCTCGACCTGATCGGCGTGTTGCCGACGGCGGAAGAAGCGCGGAAATTTTTAGCCAGCCGGGCATCGAATAAACGAGAAAAACTTGTCGATGAGCTGCTCGAGCGTCCGGAATACGCCGATTTCTGGGGCCTTTACTGGAGTGACCGGTTATCGAATTCGCGACAGTTTCTCTACGAGAAAGGGACTTTTTTCTTCCAACAGTGGCTGCGAGAGGCGATGGCGCAGAACTTGCCATACGATCAGTTTGCCAGAGAGCTCGTCACAGCCACTGGCGGCCTCTACGAGGTCGCGCCTACCAGCTACTATCCGCTCATGAAGAAGGCCGAGGATATGGCGACGACGACGAGCCAGGTGTTTCTCGGCGTCAGTCTGGAATGCGCCCGCTGCCACGACCACCCATTCGAAAAGTGGAAGCAGGACGACTTCCTGGGGCTCGCCGCGTTCTTCTCTCAAGTGCGCCACAAAAATCGCATTCGGCAGAATGAACGCGTCCTCTACCTCGACCCCAAGCGGGAGTTGTCACATCCTAAGAACAAGCAACCGGTCGTGCCGAAATTTCTCGGCGGTCAAACGGTTAAGGTGGAGCCAGGCCGAGATCGCAGAGATGCCCTGGCGGACTGGATGACTGAGCCATCGAATCCCTTTTTCGCCAAGGCCATCGTCAACCGCCTTTGGAAACATTTCCTCGGGCGCGGTCTGGTCGATCCCGTGGATGATTTTCGCGTATCTAATCCGCCGACTAACGAGCCGCTGCTCAACTCGCTGGCCGAGGATTTCATCCGGCATAAGTACGACCTGAAGCATCTTTTCCGGACGATCGTGGGGTCGCGGGTCTATCAACTCTCCGCGCAACCGAACCAAACGAACAAAGAGGACAAGCAGTTCTACTCGCGCTTTTATCTCAAACGGCTCAATGCCGAAGAAATGCTTGACGGGATATGTCGAGTGACAGAGGTCCCTGAAAAGTTTCCGGGCTTTCACCTTGGAACACGGGCCACTCAATTGCCCGACCCGAAAGTTCCCTCCTATTTCCTAGATGTCTTTGACAGGGCCACTCGCGAGACTGTCTGTGAGCGCAAGCAGACGACCAATGTAATGCAGATCATGCATCTCGTGAGCGGCGATACCATCAATCAAAAGATCCCGGGCCGAAAACAGCTTGATTGAAAGACTCATCAAATCGAACAAGAGCAACCGAGAGATTGTCGAAGAGCTGTATCTGAGGACGTTGTCGCGTTTTCCCAAAGAAGAGGAGGCGCATCTGGCGCAGCAGGGCATAAGCCAGGCCCCCGCATCGCGCGAGGGCTATGAAGATTTGCTCTGGGCTCTGCTCAATAGCAAAGAGTTTTTGTTCAATCACTAAATTAGTTATTAGTTGTGACTGCCCGGATCTTCGCCGCGTTAGCGGCGAAGAGGCTGAGCAGTTAATTTCAGTTTTTAGTTTTTAGCTGAGCTGTCTCGATCAGCAACTGAAAACCGAAAACTGAAAACTAAAAACTATCTTCTGCGGAGGATGAGATGACAAAAAAGCAGCATGAATGTTCGCCATATTCGCTATTCGGGCGAAGAGATTTCATACAAGCAGGCGCTCTTGGTTACCTTGGGCTAGGCTTGAGCGATTACTTAAAGCTCAGATCTGTCCAGGCGGCGGAAAAAGGCGAGCCTGAGATATCGTGCATTCTCCTCTGGCAGAGCGGTGGAGCTTCGCAGCTCGATACGTTTGACATGAAGCCCGATGCTCCGGCGGAAATACGAGGGCCGTTCAAACCCATCGCCACCAACGTGCCCGGCATTCAAATTTGCGAGCATTTGCCGCAGACCGCTAGACAGACGGACAAGTATGCCATCATCCGTTCCGTCACCTCGCGCGAAGCCGACCACGAGCGGGCGATCAATTATCTGCTCACCGGCTATGCTCCCCTCCAGACGATCGAGTTCCCGAGTATGGGCTCGGTTGTCTCCAAAGAACTGGGACCGCGCGATGACATGCCGCCCTACGTGGCTATTCCGAATACATTTCCCTCCTATGGCGCCGGCTTCCTGGGCGGAGTGTATAACCCGTTCATCTCCGGCGACCCAAATGTGAAGGGTTATCAGGTGCGGGATCTCAAGCTTCCGCTAGACGTGGATTGGCAGCGGGTGGACCGCCGGCGCTGGCTCTTGAAAATGGTGGATCAGCGCTTCCGACAGATCGATGCCGCTAACGAGGCTGCAACCATCGATGATTACTATACCCGCGCCTACGACCTGATGAATTCACCGCGGGCGAAGAAAGCTTTCGACATCGAAGAGGAGCCGGAAGCTATTCGCAATCGATACGGCCGCACTCCCGTTGGGCAAGGTTGTTTGCTCGCGCGCCGGCTGGTCGAGGCCGGGGTGCGTTTTGTGACGGTGGCCAAGGGGTGGCTCAATTGGGACACGCACGGCAATAACTTCAACACACTTCAGAAAGCGCTCCTCCCCGAAATCGATCCCGCATACGCCACCTTGCTTGAGGACCTGGATCAGCGAGGATTGCTTGACCGGACTCTGGTGGTGCTCATGGGCGAATTCGGACGCACGCCCAAAGTAAACAATGACGCCGGGCGCGACCACTGGTCGAAGGTATACACCGTCTGCTTAGCGGGGGCCGGAGTGCGCGGCGGACAGGTGATCGGCGCCTCGGATGCCACTGCATCAGAGGTGAAGGAAAAGCCGATCCATGTCGAGGATTTGCTGAGTACCATTTACGATCGGCTCGGCATAGATACGACCAAGGAATATCACACTCCTATCGGCCGGCCTGTAAAAATCGTCAACGGTGGCAATGTGATTTCGGAGTTGTTTTAAGTGAAGCGCAATCTCTAATTGCCGGAGAGATTCTTTCCACTGTTTTGCCGCACTGCTGCCGAGAAGCCGGCGCACCGGCGGCGTGAAATGGGAACGCGCGCGCCCGTGTTGAGCACGGCCGTCAACACGCCCGCACAGTCGCGCGTTAATTCACGCACGCTCTCCAAACGCACCAATGCTTGCCGATGGGCGCGGAGGAAACCGTGATTGCGCAACCGTTCTTCCAGCAATTGCAGCGGCTCGCGATGTAGGTAGCTGCGAGCGCCGACCCACAACTGGGCGTAATTTCCGGCGGCTTCAATCCAGTCAATTTCGCTGATGCTCAACACCGTTGCGCCGCGGGCGGTCGTGACGACTATCTGTTCATCACGCGGCAGACGAGTAGTTGCGCGCAGCCGCTTCAGCAGTCGCTTTATCGTGGCGGCGAAGCGGGCCTCGCTGACCGGTTTGACCAGATAGTCGAGCGCTTCGGCTTCAAAGGCGCGGAGCGCGAATTGATTGTAAGCGGTCAGAAAGATTACTTCCGGCATGCGCTCTGGCGTGCGGCGGCGGATCACCTCGAAGCCGTCGATGCCCGGCATTTGAATGTCGAGGAAGATCACGTCGGGCGTGCACGCATCCAATGCCGCCAGCACATCCGCGCCGTTGCGGCATTCTCCGGTCACGGTGAACTGCGGGAAAGCCGCCAGCAGTTGGCGCACGCCTCGGCGAGCGGCGGGTTCATCATCGGCGATCAAAACTTTCCATTCAGGTTGCTTCACGATTCAACTCCGTCGCGATCTCACGATAAGGCAGGCGCAGTGTAGCAATGGTTCCGCCTTCGGCGCGCCTGGTGAGTTCGAGCGAGGCGCGTTCGCCGTACAAGGCGCGCAATCGCTCGCGAGTATTTGCCAGGCCGTGGCCTTCCGGCATGGTGAATTCCAGGTCGATCCCGATGCCGTCATCGATTACTGAAAGTTCGATCATATCATTCGTGCGCTGGGCGGCGATGAGCAAGCGGCCCGCGTCGGGATGTTTCGCTATGCCGTGGCGAATTGCATTCTCCACCAATTGCTGTAAAGCGAAGCTGGGAATCAGTGCGGAGAGGAGTGTGTCGGCGATGTTGAACTCCGGCCGCAGCCGATCGGAGAAGCGCGCCTCTTCGATGGCGACGTACTGTCGAACGAGTTCGAGTTCTTCGCCGAAGGGGACTTCATTCGCGCGATGGCTGCTCAGCGTGGTTCTCAAGACGTCGCTCAACTGTTCGACGATGCGCACGGCGGATTGACGCTCGTTGTCGCGCACCAGCACGGCAATGGTGTTGAGCGTATTGAAGAGAAAGTGCGGATTCACCTGCGCCTGCAAAGCGGCGAAACGCGCGCTCGATAGTTGCTCGGAAAGACGCGCCAATTGCACATCGCGTTCGCGCGCCTCGGTGAAGTATCGGATCGCATGCTCCATGCCGACGACGCACAGATACACGGCCACGCCAAAGGGCAGCGTGGTAAATATCCAGCTCAGCCAATCCACGCCGACCGCACGAAAAATCTGCGCCGTCCCGGCCTGCAGCGCCGTGCGCACGGCATTCGGGTCGAACCACAGCCCCAGCCCCAGTTGTAGCAGTTTGCCGCTCGTCGCCCAGGCAATGCAGAACAGTAAAGAGAGAGCGAGATGCAGGAAGGCGTGCCGCACAAGGCGTGGTCTGGTTAACGGCAGGCGTTTTGAGATGGCAAAAACCGCGGGAGTGAGCAAACCGTAAAGCAGCCAATCGCCGCCTTCCCACAGCAAATCCCGTGTCGTCACGGGATCCCAGCCGTTAAGGTGCGTTTGGGCGATGCGATTGATAGTGGCGAATCCGGCGGGCAAAATCCAGGCCGCCGAGACGAGCATCCAGGGTTGCACAGTTTGGAGACTTTGAGCGATGCGCACGCCGCTACGCTAGCTCAGGAGTTGCCGGCGGACAAGAAAAATGGAGACATCGTCGCGCTTTTGACCGTTCGCGTCAGCAGACGCGCCGTTCAAGTATTGCTTGTTGTAGCCCCGCTTTTCCGCTGCATAGAATGCCCCATTATTTTTGAAGCTGGACAGCGGTCCCAACTTTCAGAACCGAACAAAAGAACCGAATCAAAGGAGACAAAAATGTTGAAGCCGCTATGCTCGCTCTTCCCGATTGCGCTTGCCATGCTGGCTCTTACTGCTTACGGTCAAACATCCGCTCTAACTGCGGCCGGGGACAACCGCAATGCCGATCGCGCCGCGATTCGCGCGCACATCGAAAGCATCTGTCAGGCCTTCATCGACTGGGACATCGATAAAATCCGAGCGACCCATACCGAGGACTGGCGCGGCTTCCTGGAAGCTTCGCGGACGCCGATCAAAGGAATAGATGAATATATGCGGGCGAACGGCATTCCCTGGCCGCAGACTGGCGATGCTCCAAAACGCGAGGCAAACCCGCACGCCGCGACGGCCGGCTTCAAGCTTTTTGATTTCGATGTGCATTTTTACAGCCCGGAATTGGCGGTGGCGTGCTTCAATGTGGATTTCGGACAGAAATCCGGCGGCGACTTAATTACCCGCGTCAGGTTCCGGATCATGGACGTGTACGCCAAACGAAATGGGCAGTGGAATCAAGCGGCTTCGCACACTGTGGTAGACCCGGCCTGGCGGGCGCATCAAATGTCCCAGCCCGCAACCCTGCCGCCGCCCGAGAAACAAGAGCTGCTGCAAGCCCGCGAGGCCGTCTGGCGCGCTTTTTTCAGCAACGACCAGGCGCAATTGGACAAACTGGTTCCGGCCGATACTATCGTGCTGGCGGTCCTCCAAGAAAAACCGTTTCTGAAAAAAGCGGAAATCGTGGCAGCGTCCAAACAACAGGCGCAGAGCGGCCAAAAACTGGTAAGGTTGGAGTTCCCTGAAACCGAAATGCAGGTGTATGGGGACACTGGCAATCCTCTATACGACCTATTTGTATGAACTGGAAGATCGGCAAGGCGTGCGCCACACGAACACAGGGCGTGCGACGGAGATATTCGTCAGGCGCCAGGGCGCGTGGCTCAATCCCGGCTGGCACATAACACCGGCCAAGTAGCCGGGTGCTATGCAGAATTGCCCGACTATGAAGGAATTGATTACTGGTACTGAGCAGAAGTTTTATGGCATTGCGCCATACTTGATCGTCGATGACCTGGCGCAATCGGCAGAGTTTTATTGCGACAAGCTGGGGTTTGCGTTTGATCGTTATTGGGGCGAGCCGCCATCGTTCGTCATCGTTCATCGAGATGGTGTCTTCATCATGCTCAAAAGCATCGGTACAGCAGGCCACGTTCGCCCGAATTGCCGGATTGACCCGGATGCTTGTTGGGACGCCTACATTTGGGTCAAGGATGCAAACGCGATTTACGATGAACTGCGAGCGAGGGGCGTGAAGATCACGCGGGAGATTTGCGACGCGGATTACGGCTGCCGAGATTTCGACGTGGAAGATAATTCGGGCTATATCCTCTGCTTCGGACAAGACATTGAAGGAGAGGGCAAAGCCTAACCGTAGTTCCTTGCTACGATAGGAAGAGTGTTGCGGCCGGTTTCGATCAGTACAAAAACAGCGGAAGGACACGAAAATTATGACTGTACACTGCTTGCGTTATCCTGGCATCCAGCTACTTCGGCGTCCAGAACGGTTCTTTAGCCGGAATGAATTCGACCGGGATTTCGGTTACGAATTCTTTCAGCCACCTTGCGCACTCTTCCATTCCGGCCTGCTCCGATGGAATATGGCCAAGAACTATGATCGCCTTTCTCTTCCCCTCCGCCACCGCATCGTCTCCATATTCGATCGTCTCCCATTCGCGCGCCTCTCCCGTCACCAATGCTTCCACATCATCGCGCTGTAGCATCTGCCTTTGCCGCGGAAAACCCGGATAACCAGGCATCAGGGCTATTTTGGTCAGCTTCATATTAGGATCGCCGACCACGCGCATGGCGCGGATTGCAAGGCGCATTTTGATATCTGATGCGAGTTTGCCAAGAGTCGTCTCCGGAATAACAAACACACCGCCATTGTCGGTGTTCTGGAATTTTTCCCAGCCAAGCGCGCGGATCATCCCCGTCCTGATCCCGTCGGGTCTGCGCATATGCCAGTGATCGTGAAAACGCCAGATGACTAGGTTGTGCTTTTTGATCAACGCTAGTTTGGCCGCCAGCACCGCGTCATTCTCCTTTTCAAGCTCCTCGGTATTGTCGAGATGATCATAGAAGGTCGGCTCGTGTGTGATGATCAAGTTCTTCCCCGCTGCCGCCGCACGGCGGAGCACGTCAAATGTCGCCATCATAGTCGTTGCGACACCGGTTACACGAGTTTCGGGGTTCCCCGCTTTGAAGGTGTCAACCGTCTCCTCCCGCCATGGAACGCCTATGTTCTTCTTGATCCGATCGATCACTTGCTGTGCATTTAACCGATTTTCCTGTGTGTGAGCGGGAAGATTCAACAGGAGAACGAATGCGAAGATAAAAGTAAGTCCACTCGCTATGGTCTTTTTCCTGGCCATAATTGTAATCCTCAAATGCATCTTTGCGCGTAATGCCCTTGACCTTTCGCCTTGCGTTGGCGGATTGTTACAGCGTTTCGGTGGACTATATCACCGGCATCCTAAATCAATGAATAGCATGAGGATCTTATGACAAAGAAATGGCGCGTCGCCATTCTTGGGCTGGGACATTGGTATTCAGCCTACAATCTGGCCAGGGCGCTGCGCGAATACCCGAAAGCAGAACTGGTCGCGGTCGCCTGGCATAACAGCGCGCAATTGGGCGCTTTCACCAGCGATTTTCAGATTCCGGGTTACCAGGAATATGGCGAATTGCTGAAGCGGGAGGATATCGATATCGTTCATCTTTCGCCGCCCGTGTCCGAGATGGCGGATTGTGCGATCAGCGCCGCGCGGGCGGGCAAGCATATAGTACTTGGTAAGCCGATGGCGATGACGATGGAAGAGGCGGACCGGATGGTCGAAGCGGTGGAGACATCCGGCGTCAAATGCGTAGCCTTTCAAGGGACCAAGCGTCTGCGCTCGGGCGATCTGAAGGCGAGGATCGATGCGGGAGAGATCGGGAAGATCATCGTGATGCATCAGACCGCGCGCTGGTCTATTGCGGAAGATTGGTATCACTCCGGATCACCCGGCTGGTTCGTCGATCCGAAGCAGACGCCGGGCGGGGCTTTCATAGATGAAGGAATTTACTGGCTCGATCAACTCAGGTGGCTGGCGGGCAGCGAAGTGATACAAGTGGGAGCGAAGATGGCAAATCTGGTCCATCGTGACATTGAGGTGGAGGATTGGGGAATGGGAACCTTCACTTTTGCCAACGGGATCATCGCCACTCTGGAAGCGGCGTGGACTATCAACTCACCGCGTCCGACCGGACCGTCCCCCAAGCAGAACAGCGTTCTCCGTTTAGAGGTGATCGGCACGCGGGGCGAGATCATTGAGGATGGATTGCGTGTACCGGGCAGGGCGGTGCTCGGGGCTGGGGTCTCAGACTGGGTATTTGAGCGCGACGCAGGGGAGCTTTTCGGACCGCCGGCGCCATTCCCGTTAGATCATTTGATCGATTGCATAGAAAGCGGCAGTCAATCCCCGGCCTCGATCCAGGAGGCGCGCAAATCCTTCAGCATAGCGTTGGCCGCTTATCAATCGGCGCAGGCGGGGCGACCGATCTCCTTTGAGTGGTAATCGGCGTCCTGATTCAGGCTTCAGCTGGCGACTATCCCGAGCCAGGAAGGTAATGAAAGAATCTTTATGAGCTTCGAGCCGGATATGGTGGTGATCCCCGCAGGCGAGTTTCTGATGGGCTGCGAGACGGGGGCGGCGAACGAACGTCCAACCCATCGAGTCTGGGTGGATCGCATCGCTCTCGGGCGTCTGGCAGTGACTAATCACCAATATCGCATCTTCCTGGAAGAGACCGGGCGAGAAGCCCCACCGGATTTTGGCCACGCGCGATCCGATCCACTCTTCGATCAATGGGCCGATAAACCCGTCACGAGCGTGAGCTGGTTCGATGCCGCGGCTTATTGCGCGTGGTTGCGCGAGGGCACCGGCAAACACTATCGCCTGCCGACCGAGGCCGAGTGGGAACGCGCGGCGCGCGGCGGGTTGGAGGCGAAGCTTTATACATGGGGAGATGAACCGCCGCAAACGCAACCGCACTATCTGGAATTGTGGGGCAACGGGCCAGAGCGATGCGGCAAGCGGCCACCTAACGGCTTCGGGCTATACGACATCTCCGAAAACATACATGAATGGCTCGCTGACTGGTACTATGCGGGCTACTACAGCGTCTCACCGCTGCGTAATCCGCAAGGGCCGCCAATGGGAATCAGGCGCTCCTCCCGCGGCGGCTCCTGGCGCCATCAGATCAAGATCGCACGCGTCGCAGCGCGCAGCAGTATCCCTCCAGGATATCAATACAGCGATTATGGGTTTCGCTGCGCGTTGAGTTTATGACCCGCGATTGTGCGGCTGGCGTCCTGGACCGTTTGCAATTGTATATATGGGGGCAACTATAGGTGCATGCAGCGAAATGGTGAGGATTTCAGAGCCGTATGGACTGAATTTCGGGGATGGTTTTAACCACGGTTCAAAACTTAGACCTATGCTCAAACGCATTCCGACCAAAGAGGAATTGCTCGCCGCCGCCGGGAAAACACTACCGGATGTGATCGCGCACGGATTGCGCGTACTTTTTTGCGGGATCAATCCGGGACTCTATACGGCGGCGGTGGGGCACCACTTCGCCCGCCCGGGCAATCGGTTTTGGCCCGCTTTGTATCGGGCTGGGTTCACCGATAGTCTGCTTTCTCCATTCGAAGAGAACCAGTTACTCGAGCTAGGGTATGGGATTACGAATCTGGTCGCTCGCGCCACGGCCTCAGCGGCGGAATTGGCGAATGATGAGTATGTGCGCGGTGCACGAATTTTGGAGGAGAAGATTTTGCTATATCGGCCAGACTATGTGGCTTTCATCGGCATCGGCGCGTACCGCGCGGCGTTCGGACTGCCGAATGCAAGTATCGGCCGGCAGCCAATCAGCCTGGGCGGTGCGAGTGTATGGACGCTGCCGAGCACGAGCGGGCTGAACGCTAACTACCGGCCCGAAGATCTGGCCCGTTTGTTCGCGGAACTTCACCAGGCCATCCGCGGCGATTGATTACTACGAGGAATTTGGTCGAGTGAATATGCAGGGTAATTCGATAAATGCTATACAAAAATTCGAGCCTCGTCGCGAGCTCGGCAGGACGGGCTTTATAGCTACAGCATTAGGCATAGGCGACCTCGCCGATCGGAACCTCCCGATCGGAACTTGCGTCGCTACAGCTCGCCGGGCGATAGAAGCTGGTTTGAATATTATTGATACAGCGCCCGGCTATGAAGACGGCTACTCCGAACAGATAGTCGGCGAGGCAGTCAAGGGCATCCGCGATCATATCTTTGTTATAGACAAAATTGATGATCTCGAAGCTCCCGTCGAACCACAGATCGATGCTTCCCTCCGAAGACTCAATCTGGCCCATACTGATGCCTTTGTGTTCCATAACCTCTCATCAATAGATACTTTTCAGAAGTTGATCGCACGGGGCGGCGGCTTCGATCAGCTCAATGATTGTATCAGGGCCGGCAAAACGCGATATCGCGGAATTTCTTCGCATCATCCCGATGTTCTTCATGCCGCCATCTCTGCCGGCCTCTGCGATCTCGTAATGTTTCCACTTGGCCCATTTGTCGATATGCGCTATCTCACGGAGATTCTGCCGCTGGCGAGGGCACGCGGTATCGGAACCGTCTGCTTCAAGACATTTGGCGCCGGTAAACTGTTGGGAGACACCAGTGGCTACAACCAGCCGTTGCAACTGAGACCGCGCGGCAAGCTTTCTTCCGGAGGCTCGGATGAGACTGCCGCGGTTCTGCCTCGATTGAGCGTCAGCGAATGTCTGCATTACACCTTGACGCTTGATCCGGATGTGGCGTTGTTGGGATTGAGCTTTCCAAACGAGCAAGATGCTGCCTTCGCTGCGGCCCAGAATTTCCGGCAGCTCTCACTAGATGAGATGGAGAAAATTCGCATCGATGCGCTTGAGGCACGAAAGGATAAAGGATCATGCTGGTGGAACCCAGATCCGGAAATCTGAGATTAATCACGTCGTATGGAGCATTCATAGACTGAGCGGCAACTATCTACACAATGAGATGCCTGAAAGCTGATCGAACCGCGCCCCTACTTGGTTTCATCAAAGCAATTTGTCGAGAGTTATGGGCAAATCGCGCACTCGCTTGCCGGTTGCGTGAAAAACTGCATTGGCGATTGCCGCCGCCGCCCCGGTAATTCCGATTTCACCGATTCCGCGTGCGCCCAGAGGCGTATGCTGGTCGGGGATGTCGTTATAGATAACTTCAATGTGTGGCACGTCCAGATGAACCGGGACGTGATATTCGGCGAGGGATGGGTTCATTATTCGCCCTTTGCGTTCATCAAAGAGAGTCTCCTCCGTCAGAGCCATCCCGATTCCCATAATAATCCCGCCGCGAAACTGACTGACGGCGGTTTTAGGATTCAATATCCTGCCGCAATCGAACGAGCCGAGCCAGCGTGAAACGCGCACTTCGCCCGTCTCCTCATTCACCCGGACTTCGCAAAACTGCGCGCCGTAAGAAGCAATCGAATATTTCATCAGCTCCATCGGCATCCCAGAAGACGCTTCTACTTCAACAAAATCCTGCCCCGCCCTTTGCAAAATGGCCGCGTAAGTTTCACCTCTGTTGCCTTCGCCGGCGCGGAAAAGCCCGCTGTCGCGCGCTTCTATTTGTTGGTATTTCGCACCCGAAAGCGGAGAATCGAAATCGTCTCCCGCGAGCTTGAGCAGTTCGCGTTGCGCTTTTTCAATTGCCGCATGTGCCGACGCGGCGATGCTCACGGTTTGACACGAGCCCCCGGCCATAGGCGAATCGGGCAAATCGGAATCGCCGTAGTGAAACGAGACTTTATCGATCGGCAAACCCAGACGATCGGCGGCGTGCTGAAGCTGCACGGTCGCCGTCCCCATTCCCATTTCATTGGCAGACGCCTGTACTATTGCAGTGCCATCGGCAGAGATGCGAAGGCGAGCCGTCGCGGGAAAACGATAGAATGGATAATAAGCCGTCGCCACGCCGTGACCGATGAGCCATTTGCCATCGCGTTGTGAACGGGGCGCTGCTTTGCGCCCTCCCCAGCCGAATTTTTGCGCGCCGCGTTTATAGGCCTCGATTAAATTCCGGCTCGAAAATTCCGTATCTTTCGTCGGGTCTTTTTCAGGCTCATTGATTCGGCGGAGTTCGATCGGGTCGATCTTCAATTGGTAGGCGAGCTCGTCGATTGCCGACTCCAATGCAAAAGTGCCGATCGATTCGCCCGGCGCACGCATCCAGGTATTGGCAACCGTGTCGAGATTGACGACTTTTTGTCCGACGAAAAGATTCTTCGCGGCATAGAGGTGCCGCGGAGGAAACGTGCATTGTTCAGCGTAACGGGCGTGAGTCGTCGTCGCCGTCGTGCCGGTATGAATGAGCGCGGTAAATTTTCCATCCCTGGTCGCTCCCAGGGCGACGCGCTGTTCCGCAATGGTGCGGCCGCCCACGATTCGAAAAACGCCTTCGCGCGAGAGCACCAGTTTGACGGGGCGATTGGCGACTTTAGCCGCCGCCGCACAGAGCGCGGTATTGTTCCACATTCCGCCCTTGCCGCCGAAGCCGCCGCCGACAAAAGGCGCGATGACCTGAACTTTTTCGGGTTTGAGGCCGAATACTTGAGCGATCGTATGCTTGTTCTCTTTTACAGCCTGCGTCGACTCGAGAACCGTCAAACTACCATCATCGTTCCAAGCGGCGATCGTCGCATGCAGTTCAATAGCGTTGTGATTGTAGCGCGGCGTTCGGTAAATATTATCGACAGTGACATCTGCCTCCTCGAACCCTTTTTCGATATCGCCTGTTTTAACTTCGGCCGGTTCGCCCAAGATATCCGATGGTGCGACCGCTTCCGTCTTTATAGCATCGAAAGAGACGGCAGGCGTTTCCACCGCGTAATCGACGCGGACAAGCGACGCGGCATACACAGCCTGTTCGAGTGTTTCTGCGACTACTACCGCCACCGGCTGTCCGTCCCAATGAACTTTATCGTCTTGTAGTATTGGTAGATTGCTGGAGGCAAATCCTTTACCGACATCGTTCACGTCTAATAGCGGCGGCGCCTTCATTCTCGGCGCATTTTCGTGCGTTATCACCGCTATGAATCCCGACGCTTTTTCCGCTTCGGAAGCATCGATTCCCGTCACTCTCCCTTTAGCAATCGAGCTGTAGACGAGCGCGCCATATGCCAAATTGTCGAACTTGAATTCAGCCGTAAACCGCGCCTCGCCTTTGACCTTCAATTGCCCGTCAACCCGGCTGAATGGCTCGCCGATGTAGCCATGTTTGTGAATGAGCGGGTCGGGCTCTTTGTCGGGCATAAACTTCAGAACCGTTTCTATAATTTTGCGCGAAACGCTCATCGATTGCCTCCTTTTTCCGTCAATTCGCCTAGCACGCTGACGATAATTCGTTTGGCCAATTCGATTTTGAACCTGTTGTGAGCATAACCTTTCGCATCGGCGAGCTCGGCTTCCGCCGCACTTCTGAAGGTTTCTGCAGTTGCTGCCGCACCGGCTAAAACTTTTTCCCCTTTAAAAGCCCGCCAAGGTTTGTGCGCCACGCCGCCCAACGCAAGGCGAACATTTTTAATCACACCGTTTTCTGTTTCCAATGCTGCCGCGACGCTGACTAAAGCGAACGCGTAACTCGCTCTGTCACGCACTTTTCGATAGAGCGAATTTTTAGCAAAAGTGGCGCCGGGAATCTGGATTGAAGTAATCAGTTCATCGACCTGTAAAGCTGTTTCGATATGCGGTGTGTTTCCGGGCAAACGATGGAAGTCGTTAAACGCGATCGTTCGTTTGCCGCGCTTTCCTTCGACCTGGACTGTCGCATCGAGCGCGACAAGCGCTACACACATATCCGACGGATGCGTTGCGATACAACTTTCAGAGGCCCCCAAAATCGCATGTATCCGGTTGAAGCCATCGATGGCATCACAACCCGAATTTGGCTGGCGTTTGTTGCAGTTCGCCTCGTCGTCATAAAAATAATAACAACGTGTGCGCTGCATCAGGTTTCCACCGACGGTCGCCATATTGCGAATTTGCCCGGACGCACCGAATAAAATCGCCTGCGACAAGACCGGATAACGTTCTCGGATCAATCGATTATTGGCGACCTCTGTATTCTTAACCGCCGCGCCAACTTTAATTCCGCCATCCGCGGTTTCTTCGATCAGGTTAAACGGCAAGCCGGTGACATCGATAAGTGCATCGGGTTGCTCGATGTTCTCGCGCATCAGATCAACCAGATTCGTGCCTCCGCCCAGAAATTTTGCGTTCGCCTTCTGCGAAATTTGATCTACTGCCGTTTGTGCGGTCTCGGCTCTCGAGTAAGCAAAGTTTTTCATCGCACCTCCGTTTCAAGAGCCTCGCGGACGGCTTCACAAATGCCGACATACGCACCGCACCTGCAAAGATTGCCGCTCATTCTTTCTTTGATCTCTTCATCTGAAAATTCGATGACCGTTGCTCCCATGTCCTTCGTTACAGCGCTCGGCAACCCATCCTGAAATTCATTGAACATTCCGATTGCCGAACAAATCTGTCCGGGAGTGCAGTAACCGCACTGAAAACCGTCGCGTTCGATGAACGCCGCTTGCAAAGGATGTAGGCCGCCGGTTTCAGCCAGCCCTTCGATCGTCGTAATTTCTCTCCCTTCGTATTGAACAGCTAACGCCAGACACGAGATGACACGTTGGCTGTCAGCCAAGACTGTACAGGCGCCGCACGCGCCTTGATCGCAACCTTTCTTCGTTCCCGTGAGCCCGATGTATTCGCGCAGAGCGTCGAGCACCGAAACACGAGGCTCGATCTGCAAATGGTAAGTCACGCCATTAATTTTTAAATTGATTGAAACTTTGGCGGGAGTTGTCCGAGCAACGGATCCAACCGCTCTGCCATTAAGTTCATCAGCCATACTTCCTCCCTTCGCCCGATGCAATTGCCTGAGGCGTTGTAGCTAAACCTCCGTGTACTAGGACTTATCGCCTGGTACACGATCGGCGTTTGCTACGCGGTTCGGATGATCATGTGGAGTACGAACACCAAGCCACAGCTTTATATAAGCTGTATATAAGTAAGCTCTTGATGAGTCCGTTGGGCTAAATATGGAGGAAGTAATTTAAATTACTAATTGGGATATCTACCTGGGAGAAACTATTCAGCGCCGAAGTATGAAACCGTAAAATTATCATGTCAAGCTGGTCGACCCAGTAGCCTTCGGCGCGCAATGTCAAGCGGAAAATGTTTGGAGTTCCGCCTTCAGGCGGTCAGAAAGCAGATGGGGAAAGAGAAGACCGCGTAAACGCGGAACTCCAAGCGAAATCCTGTTTGGAGTTCCGCCTTCAGGCGGTCAGAAAATCGCGTGCGGAAAGGGAGACCGCGTAAACGCGGAACTCCAAACGAAATCCTGTTTGGAGTACCGCCTTCAGGCGGTCAGAAAATCGCGTGCGGAAAGGGAAGACTGCGTAAACGCGGAACTCCAAGCGAAATCTTGTTTGGAGTTCCGCTTTCAAGCGGTCAGAAATCTCATTGGGTACTACTTAAGTAATTGATGGCTCATCCGCAGACGGTCCGTAAATAGAAGGCACCTTGCCTCCCATGGGCCGTAAATAGGCCGAGAGCTGTCCCCGATGGTGGATCGCATCGAAGAGGATGAACCAGAGAAAACCGCCAACCGGTTGCTCCCAAACGACCTTCCCCTCGTAATAAAACTGCGCCACCCGATCCCAGGATGATTCATCCAAATGGCTGACTCTATCGATCAATTCGCTCGACCATTGCTCGTACATCTTTATCATCTCGTCCAAAGGTGGCGGTTGGACATTCTTCCACTCGGCTTTGTTTTCAATGACGACATCCAAACATGACTTCAGTTCTGCTGTGAGAGTCCAGACGAGTTGTTCTGCTGATGGAGAACGTTCGTGTGGCTTATAACTGAGTTGGTCTTGGGGGAGCGCTTTAAGCACACGCAAAAAGACCGGGGCTTCTGCTTTTAGTCGTTCCAAATAGTAATCACGAAGTATCATTTCTATCTCCATTCGTTAGCTGATAGTTCTTTTAATTACACGCAATGAAAGAATTTCGAAAACCATGTGCCATGGATGTCTACCAAGCAAATCAATATCCTGGTGATGATTCTCAGGCTTCCTTCAAGATTTGACTTAACGCCGAGACAGTTCGATCGATCTCTTCCATTGTGTTGTAGATATGCGGGCAGAAACGGACTCCGCCGGTGGCTGCCGCGGCTATTCGGTGTTTGGAATACAGCAGCTCATAAATCTTCCGGCTGTCTTTTCCATCAAATGTTAAGATGCAAACGCCAGCGCTCAATTCAGGCCTGGATGATGTCAGCAGCCTGGCGGTCGGAAGCTTGGAGCAACCATCTTTTAACGCCGCCGCCAACACACGGATACGCGCCTCGATTCGGGCCGGGCCAATCAGGTTATGAAAATCCACCGCAGTACCCATTGCCGATACCGCGGCGTCGTCGCGCTGACCCAGCGTCTCGAATTTGCGCGCGCCTTTCAACGCTGTCTCGACTTTATCACCCCACCCGACTCCGACCACGCTCGGCCATATCTCGCCTATACGTTCGCGCCGTACGTAGAGCAAACCCGCCTCCTTCGGCCCCATAAACCATTTGTGAGCGCTTCCTGAGTAGGAGTCGCACCCCAGTTCGTGAAGGTCGATCTTGAGCGAACCGAACGTTTGTGCGCCGTCAACGTGACTGTAGATGCCTCGTTCGCGGGCTATCCGGCACAACTCTTTGCTCGGCAATTTCACTCCCGTTGTGTTCGAAACATCTGTGATAGACAAAACCTTGGTCTTAGGCGAGAGAGCCGTCTGAAAAATCTTGAGCATCTCATCAACGCTTTCCGGCGGATTCCTTAGACTTACCCGTTTGACAGTGAACCCGATACGAGCAGCTTGCACGTCCCATGCGATATTGTTGGTCGGATGATTCTGGTCGAAGATGACAACTTCATCGCCCGCTTTCAATTTGAGGCCGTTAACTATGATGTTGTTGGCTTCAGAGGTGTTTCTGACGATGGCGATCTCATCATCGGATGCAGTCAGCAAAGCCGCCAGTTTATGGCGGGCTTCCTCCCTGAACGTCTCGAATTTGGCGCGACTCTGAAACGAGACATCGGCGTCGAGATCGTCGCCGAGGCGAAAAACACTCTCTCTGACCATATGCGGCGAGGGGCAGAGGTTTGCCGCGTTGAGCATGATGTAGTTCGGTTTGATCGGAAACTGCCCTTTAACGAGCCGCCAGTACGATTCGTTTGTGGAATCTCCGTCGGTCAGTTTTTCAGACACTCTTGAAAGAGCATCTCTTGACCCCTCTCGGCTTAACGAGGGAAGAATCGGAAATGCGGCCACGCTTCCGGCAAGACCTCTTATAAAAGTACGGCGATTTGAGGACGGTGAGAATCGATCGTATTTTTCTGTGTATTTCATCCTTAACCTCCATGACGATCGGATTGATCCAGCTGACCATTCATTCGTACGCTCGGATAATACTAGCCCAATTTTAGGTCAAATCTTGTGAAAATAAATGTCGCTCTCGAATGAAGAGAGTCGGTGTGCAAATTAATAGCCAGAGGAACACGTTAATTTGCGCGTACAAAAATTATTATTCAAATTTCTTATTCTCTTGCCTTGTTCCGATTCAATGTTCAGAATATCCCCGCAACTCAGTGGCGTATGCAGGTGGGGGCCAGACGCATGACATCATCGAGGTCGCTAGGACCTCGTGGTAGAGCATTTCAAATACGTCCATTCAGGCGATGTGAGGCAATTGTCAGTCTTAGTCGGAGAAGTGGTTCAGCAGGTATCTAGGTACGCCATGGCTGAATCTTGAGCTTTTTATTACACCGATGAGTTCAGGGATAGGATTGTTCCTGGAGCCGGCCGGGTGACGCAGCAATAGTTTGGACCGATCGAATAGAGATCGGGGTGCTAATGATGTTGCGTTCAGCATTTTTCTACCATCGCCGTCAGTATTCATCAAATTTTGGTAAGCCCGCTGCAAGGCTGGTTGAAATTGAACCATGCATTGCAGCGGGAGTTTGCGCATCTCGCGCTGCTGAGGACGTCGTGTTAAATCTAACGCTGTTCTGAGCGGAAATTGAATTTTGAAGATTGCAATGATCAACCTGATGGGGTAAGGACATGTTATAAAACCGACCTCCAGCTCAGGATCGTTAATTCATCTCTCCCAGTTCAATTTAGTATGTTCAGATTGTTCAGTACGATCATTGTGTTAATTAGGTTCAGTAAAAGGCCGAGCTGACTGTAGCAACAGGTGGCCGATTTTTTTCAATTGGAGACCGTCATATTGTTTATGTTTCGGTATCTCTCAATCTTTTATGTAATGAATCGTCAGATAATTTCGTATCTAATATAGAAATATTTTTATAGAAATATTTTGTAGCGATAGAGGCTGATTTTTAACATTTGTGACCCAGGACCGCTGATTTATATAATAGTTTGCGATCATTACTGGTTTGACCTGATGCTCGGCTTTAATCTCAACTCATGAATCTGGGGCGCGGCGACACACTATCAACTCATCCGCGCAATGGTCAGTGTTGCTGAATCTTTTCATCATCCCCCGACCTTCCGGAGCGAATGAAAGACTGGGATCTCTTCTATAAATGGCTGAACCCTGATCCAGACCTCGCAGCGTCTGAATACACGAGGCTTCGACGCCTGCTGATCTCCTTTTTCAAAGGCCGGTTTTGCGCCGACGCCGAAGGATTGGCCGATCAGACGATCGAGCGGGTCGCACAACTGCTGCCCAAATACGGTAATGAACTGCCCAGCTACCCTCGCCGCTTTTGTTATGGTGTCGCCCGATACATTTATAAAGAATACTTGCGCAATGAAGTTTCCAGGAATACAGGGGAACTGCCTGACTTATCGCCTGCCACCTATGATTCCGAGTTGGCCGTAGAGAAAGAGGCGTTGGACAGGTGTCTTCATCATTGTTTGGGGGGGCTCGACAACCAGAAACGGGAAATGTTCATTCGCTATTACCTTGTCAGCTCGGAAGAGAAGAGCGTTCTTCACCAAAAGATGGCCGAGGAGATGGGTATCTCGATCACTGCGCTGCGCCTGCAAATACTTCGTATCAAAGAGAAACTGCGTGCCTGCATTACTGAATGTCGGCAGCGGGAGGGTTGAGTTTAATGAAGAGTTTAAAATATAGATGAAATTTTTACCCACCGCCTGTCATATATTTCTGGATAGCAAATGCCCATGACGTACCTACCCCTCCCATTTATAAACTAGCTGTAACTTTGGCAAAAGAGCTAGCTATGGATACACGATCGGAACAAGATAATCTATTCAGATGGTATCTGCTTGGTGCTACTTCACCCGAAGAAGATGAACAGATAGAGCAGCGCCTGCGGAACCAAGAAATCAATGATGAGTTGCTGCTCGCCGAAGAAGAGCTGATCGACGATTACGCTCGCGGTTTGCTGCCTCTATATGAACGCGAATTGTTCGAAGAGAATTTTCTTACAACGCCCGAACGGCTGAAGAACTTGCTGATGGCGCAAGCAGCGGTTCGATATGCGGCAATCCAAAATGTACCGACACCGGAAGAACTTACAGATTTATCCACCAGTACGGTGGATGAACGCGGGGCGGAACGGTTGCCTGATCCTTCCAGTCCGGTCGCGGCGACTCGAGAGACTCGACGGAGCGACTGGTGGCAAGTGTTATTTGAACACCGTTGGAAGATCGCTACCTATGCAAGTCTGCTTCTGGTAATCGGGTTAGGGAGTCGGTGGGTGCCGGGGCTGCTTAGTGACTCGGAAGTAGCCAGGGGGCTGACCGCTTTGAACAATGCTTTTCGCGAACAACGGCCGACCGAGGCCCGAATGACAGGATTTGGTTATGCCCTTTCCAACGTAACCCGCGGCGGTCAAGCGGGGAATCAAAAAGAAGTGGCCGATTATCTCCAGTTGGAAGAAGCTGAATTGCTCTTGCGAAAGGCTGCGAGAGAAAAAGAGGGTGCTGAAACACTCCACGCATTGGGCAAGTTGTACCTGGCCAAGAGGGAATTCGATAAGGCTATAGAACAATTCGAAAAAGCGATCACCTATAACCCTAATAACGCGCAAACGCACAGCGATTTGGGAGCCGCACTGGTCGAGAAGCTAAAAAAATCCGGAGACCGGATGAGAGACAGGCCGGAAGCCGTTGATAAGGCGTTTTCTCACATCAACAGAGCACTGGAATTGGACGAAAATTTGCTCGAAGCGCTCTTCAACCGTGCGCTGTTATATCAACTCCAGAATCTGTATGGACCAGCGCGAGAAGCGTGGAAGAAATATCTCGAGAAGGATAGTAGCTCCAGGTGGGCAGAGGAAGCTAATGCATACCTCAAAGAGTTACAACAGAAATCATCAAGCAGTGGCGAGGAAAAATACGAAGGCCTATACCGTGATTTTCTGCAAGCTAGAGGGACTGGAGAAGATGATAAAGCCTGGCGGTTATACAATGATAGCTATCAGCGTCATGGAAACTACATCACCAATAAGTTAATCGACGAGTTTCTTGAGTTCTCAAAAGAAGATAAACAGCAGGAAGCAGAAGATCGCATCCAGACAGTTGAATACATAGCGCGTTTATCCCAGCAGAAATCGGAAGATCTTTTTCTTTCCGACTTGGCTTCAGCTTATCGTCAAGCGAATAAAGGGCAACGTGAAATGCTCGCACAAGGCCGAAGCTTACGGCAGTCAGCATATGATCTAAGTTTCAACAAGTCTCAACACCAAAAGGCTATCGATGCTTACCTCAAGGCTAAAATTCTTTTTACACAGGGGCAGGCGCCTCCGGAAGTGATCACTGCAGAATATTGGATAGCCGAGGCCTTTCTGAGACAGTCTAATCACAATAAAAGTCTGATGGGTTTATTATCGGTTGCTGAAACCTGTGAGCGCCAACGCTATCGTTGGCTGCGAGCACTTAGCTTCAATCGCATTGCTGGCGTACTTGGCGATCAGTTCTCATACTCTGAAGCCTTGCGGTACTGTTTCGAATCGGCGAGTGAGTTCTCACTTATTGGCGATAAGAGTGGGCAGTTGAGAGCATTGATCAATCAGGCAAGCCTTTATAGATTTGTAGGTAAATACCATGACGCTCTGAATCTTTGTAAAAGCTCCTGGCATCTGGCGAATGAAGTGGCAGCGGATGACCGTTGGACCATAATTCTATATGCGATCGCCGGTTGGAGCTACTATAGACTTGGGCTTTACTCCGCTGCACTTGAATTTCAAAAAGAGTCAGTGAGGATAGCGGAGAAGATAGACGTACCTCAAGCGATCTCGCGTTATAGCGTCTATGCAGGACTCATCTATAGCAGATTGAAAGATTATGACACGGCGATTTCATCTATTGAACGCGGGCTGAACATAGGTCAGCAACAGAAACACTCATCTGCCGACCAGGATATGATCAACTATGCACGACTGTATCTTGGTCAGGTCTACCGCGAAGCGGGAAGGCCTGCTGAAGCAATAAAAGTTCATGAGCAGGCAGCTGAGTTCTATAGGAAGAGCGGATGGGAGGCGAATTCCTATATAACTGCAAAGGAAATTTTGCTTGACCAAATTGCATTGGGTGATATCTCCTCCGCCCATCGACAACTCGGTCTTGTATTAGAATTCCTCGAAGAACACCGAAAGAAGATCCTCCAACAGAGCTATCGCAACAGCTTCTTCGACATGGAACAAGGCGTGTATGACATTGCGATCGGCTTTGCTTATGAAACTCTGGACCAACCTGAGCAGGCGTTTGATTACTCTGAATTGAGCCGAGCCAGATCCCTGCTCGACTCCGCGACATTGACCAGTCAAATAATTAACGATCTCGCAATTCCCGAAGAGGTACTCTCAGGTTCGACTCGCCCAATGACACTCGCTGAGATTCAGCCCCACATTCCAGTGGAGACTCAAATCCTGCAATATGCAGTGCTCAAAGATCGTGTGGTTGCCTGGGTTGTTACCAGAGAGCGGGTTGAGAGTCGCGCAATCGCGCTCGATGCAGAGGAACTGTCTACCAGGGTGAAGGCCTATTTGAGTCAGGTATCAAAGCCCGCCGCCGAAGTCGATCAGAGTCTGCGCAAAATGTCTTCTGCGCTCTATCAGAGTCTCATCGCTCCGGTCGAAAACTTACTGGATAAGAAACGAAAGCTTTGCATTGTAGCCGACAAGATTCTCAATTTTTTGCCCTATAGTTCCCTGATCTCACCGCGCACAGGGAGGTATCTGATCGAGGACTATTCTCTGCTTTTTGCACCCAGTTCTACGCTATTCGTCCGCACCACTGAGAACGCCGAACGAAAGGCGAGAACGGGAACAGAAAGGCTTCTGAGTGTTGGTAATCCGGTTTTCGATCAAAACGTATTTGACCTTCCGGATCTGTCATCAGCCGCCACCGAAGCCAAGGCAATAAATACTATTTACGGCGGTGGTATCTCCTTAGTCGGCAAATATGCGACAAAAAAATCGCTATTGAAGGAGATTGAGCGATCCGACGTCGTGCATCTGGCTATGCATTACGACCCGGACGAAAGATCGCCGATGCTATCGAGATTGATTCTCGCGAGAGGTTCGAACTCAAAGGATGAGGCGGAAAGCACATTAGCCCTACACGAAGTTTATGGATTGAAGCTATCGAAGGCTAGACTGGTAGTCCTTTCGTCCTGTCAGACCAATGCCGAACAATATTTTGACGGGGAAGGATCGATCGGTTTGTCTCATGCATTCGAATCGGTTGGTGTGCCTCTCGTAGTCTCCAGCCTCTGGCAAGCCAACTCCGACACGACCGCAAAACTTATGATCAGATTTCATTCCCTCCGCAAGATGTCTGGTGCATCGACAGTCGATGCCCTCAGAGAAGCCCAAATCGAGATGCTGCGCGCCTTGGATAAGCGACTGCAGCACCCTTACTACTGGGCCGCATTCATCGTAGGTGGTGGATACAGTCGATTTTAGTCAGATAATGATTTCGGGAAAAAATTTGCAATTGGAGTATCGCCATTACAGCTGCCGACGACACGAGCCTGGGTGATAAATGTTGTGAAATTTTTTGCACATGTCTGACATATATATACGGGAGCCAGACACCGGACATTGAATATGCTCTCAGCTTGAAACTAAAAGAGAATTTCCTCAGGTGCCACTCCTCGGCAGGATTTCGTAGTAGGGAGAGAAATAAAATGAGAAATGTGCAAAATAAAGCTAATGGAAGCAACGTTGGCGGATCTAAGCGCCAGCGGCGCGGAATGTTTATAGCACTCGATCATTTAAATCTCGCAAGCTCCGGAGGAGCTGCATATCGACATTCAGCTGTCGTTCTTCCAGAGCTTGGATGAACATAATCATCAAAGCTATAAACATTGGGCTCCTCCAGAGCTGCTCAGGAGTTATGGGTAACGACCAACCTTAATTTGCACACTCTTCAAATAAAAAATCACTGCTGATCGTAAGTGGATGTTGCACCTTTTTCTAAATGAAATATGCGGGATTGGAACAGAAATAACCGCGGATATTCACAGATGCGACGGATCAACCGGATTATTCGTAACGATTCGTCGCAGCCGTGAATATCTGTGCGGAATTATCTTTCTCAATGTCGCTTGCTCCAATTTCAATAGCGAAGGAGAAGAACAATGGTAGAAGTGCAAGGCAATATTGTGAGACTTTATCTGGAAGGCTTGATGTTCTTTGCGCACAATGAGGAACAAAAACAACTTGAAGCCGGCATCCTCAATGTTGACGATGTGCATAATTTGAAAGTCAGAACATTTAGTCGAAAGTCGGCAAAACCAGGCGCATGTTTTGATGAAGTCTGGAAAGAAGGAGAGCCTGAGTACATTCCCGATAGCGATCTTCGGCTCTATGAGCAAGGGGAACTCACCATTTTGTCCCATGGAGGTGAGTCCAAAAATATAGTCTCACCAATGGTGCCCCGAAACCGTGAAGTATGGATGCCTCTCAATTTGATCCCTGATTTTGAAGACATTGTTGGAAGTAGGGTGAAGTTGGATAGAAGCAAGGTGAAACCGGTCTTGAGCATTGCCGGTGGCAATTTCTTCTCGGTACTCAGGCCCGATCACGTGGAAGCTGCGAAGCCTCTTGAGAAAAGAGCCGACACGCGCGGATTTATCCCGACTTATCGTCTGGAAAAAGATCAACTTAGACACTTTAAAGCCAAGGCGAGTAGAGAAATTGTATCAGTAGAAGACCTGATAAATTTGGGGGTTGCAGCCAAGGATCTTGGCATTCGGTCGTACACCGCAGCAACTATGATCACATTAAATAAAGACGAGGAGTTGGTTTGCGTGCTGAAAAGCGAGCAAGGCGAGCAGAGGGAGCTCTTTAGAGTAAAGTATGCCCCCAACCGTGAAGCTAAAGTAGTACTGGTAAACGGCGTGACTAAGCATGAAGACAGTTCACACCTACATTCTCACTCTGGAGGGGGGGATAGCGATCTCGTAAACTTTTTTCACTTTCTTCACTATTACGAAGCCATAAAAAAAATCAGTGAGAAGAAGCAATTTCTTCTGGCTAATGAAGAGATGTTAGTGGAATTCTCGAAGAATGATACTGAGAACGAGGTTGAGACCTTGCAAGGGGAAGAGGAAAATCCTACCGGAGGTAACGATCCTACTTGCCCGGCAGTGACTATGTCAAGGAGCTTGTTTACTGATTAGAAGCAGGACAATAGGCTAGTAGCCCGCATCTGTGAACGCGATTACACATGGACAGATCCTGAATTTCGCTAAGAGCTCTGGGGTTGCGTTTTCACTTGATGCGGGCACTTTGGCGACAATTGGACAGAGTGTTTTCACCTGGAGTCCGCAGTCCCGAACAATGTGGACGCGCTCTCACGCAACACTCTTACTTTAAGTCGTACGTGGATTTGTAGGAAAAATGTTAATTCGAATATTGTGTTGATCAACCTGTTAGGAATATGGAAATATCTATGGGCCCCGCTTCTTCTCAGAATCGTTGATTCTCTTCTTTCATATCATTCATTGGTTTCCTTAGCTGCCGACAAAAATGTGGCTGGCAATGGCTGATATCCTTCCCAGCTTCCAATAAATAACTTACAAATGGCTTCTGATCTCCTCGCTTCCGCTTTGTTCCAGAGTATCGCTGGAAATTTCGTGTCGAGATGCATTTTTTTTTCGTAGCTAAGAAGGGTTCGGAGCTGAGACGCATTGACATCACATACAATAGCCTGATACATCTTTCGCAGGCAGAGTAGTAGATGAACTACTGGTTAGTTGTACTCCATTAGACTCGATGATGTCATACCTATCCGACCTGTAACAGCCAGTGGGTAGCAGCGGTGTTTTGAACACTCGGCTGAAATGCAAGGGAGATAAGGATTGTGAATATAAGTGTGTTAGCGATCTGTTTTTTCCACGAACCCTCACGTTGACCAAAGCTGTAAGCCATTAAGCTAAGAACGAAGTAAGAGTTTATTTGTTACAACCAATCTCCATGGAGGACATGAATGAAAAACCCAACTAACAATGATCGGTTATCTTCGGCTGCTAATCGCCGGTCATTTCTCAAAGGAATCGCGGGAAGCGCGGCAATGCTGCCGATTCTCCCACATTCGCTCGGTCCGGCTCAACAGATGAGCATCCCCGAGTATCTGATGAGCACGTCTCCCTTGATTCAGCAAACGAATCGTATGAGCGTCTCGATAAACCTGTGGAAGTCCAGGGCAACACTGTGCGACTTTACCTGGAAGGCTTGATGTTCCTCGCCCTGAATGAGCAACAAAAGCGCCTTGAAGCGGGCATTCTCAATTTGAATGATGGGCATAGTCTGAGTGTCAGAACATTCAGTCGCGAGTCTACAAAAGCTGAGGTTAATTCCGATGAAGTCTGGGAAAAGGTGAAGGTTGAAACCATTCCCGATACAGAGCTTCAGCGCTATGATCGGGGTGAGCTCACCGTACTTTGCGATGGAGGTGAATCAAAAAATATAGTCACACCGACGGTACCCGGAAGCCGTGAGATTTGGATGCCATTCAATTTGATCCCTGATATTGAAGAGATAGTCGGAAGCAAGGTGACGCTGGATAGAAGCAAGGTTAGGCCGGTGTTGAGCATTACCGGCGGCAAATTCTACTCCGTACTCAGGCCCGATCACGTGGAAGAGGAAAAGCCACCAAAGAAAAGAGTAGACACGCGCGGATTTATCCCGAGTTACGTCTTTGAAAAAGATCAGGTGGTAACGGCAAAAACTAAGGCGCGTGGAAAAATTGAGTCGCTAGAAGAGGTGTTAAGATTGGGAGTTGCAGCCAATGATCTTTCTGTTCGGTCGTACACGGCAGCAACTATGATAACTCTGAATAAAGGCGAGGAGCTGGTTTGCGTGCTGAAAAGTGGGCAAGGTGAGCGGAGGGAGCTCTTTAGAGTAAAGTATGCCCCCAACTGTGAAGCTAAAGTAGTAATAGCGAACGATGCCGCCCAGTACATCAACGGTTCACATGAACATGCTCACACTGGAGAGAAAAAAAGCGATCACAGACATTCTTTTCACTTTCTACATTATTACGGAGCCATGGAGGTAATCAATGAGAAGAAGCAATTTCTCCTGGCTAATGAAGAGATGTTAGTGGATTTTGTGAATAATCAGATTGGACCTCCACCGCCGCCTACCGGAGGTGCAGATCCCGAATGCCCGGCAGTACGCAAGTCAGGGGGATTGTTTACCTGAATAGAAGCATGCCAACAAGCATCAGTAGCCAGCATCTGTGAAAGCGATTACACATAGACAGACCATGAAATTCGCAAAGAGTCATGGAGTCGGGTTTTCACCTGATGCGGGCACTCTGGCGGCTACTGCGGTTTTCCGATGAATACGTAGGTTTGAGGTTGCTTTGCAATCCTCAAATATGCTTATTCATCTGAGCACGGCTGTACTCAATAGATGGTTCAGCTGCCCAGGTCAATTCACACGATATGAAAGAATAACGAAAGCATCTTCCTTGATTTTTGGATAAGAGTTCGTGCCGATAGTCCATTGCCCGGGTGTGGCCGATCCAATCCAGGAGTCTCCTGGTAGATCGAGTATCGCCTGCCCCGGAGCGATTGCTATTAACAGGGACGCCGACTGATCCTGGTAACTGAGAGCGAAGATATTTGATACTCGATGGTTGATAGTTCGTATAAGTTGTTGCTACTGCATAATCAACTATCAACTATCAACTATCAACTATCAACTATCAACTATCAACTCTCAACGATCAACTCTCATCGATCAACTCTCATCGATCAACTCTCATCGATCAACTTTCACCCGGCATTCTCAATTAACAATTAACAATTATCAATTCCTGCCAGATCGGCCAATTCATTCAATCGTTGTGCACTTGGAAAAATGCGGTCATAATCGGAATCTTGCTATTGTCCCCCCTTGAGAGAGCCGCCCTCGAGTAGTGCGGCCCAATTCAGCAAATTGAAAAACAATTTCGTGAATGAATCTTGATTCTTGCGATTATGGCAAAACCTCAAGTGATCAATCGGCAATTCGTCAAAGTAAGGCAACTGGACAAGCGAAAGCTTGTATTGCGTTTATTATTGATCATTATCGCCATAGCTCTTTCGTATCATGGATTAATTTTGTATGGCGTCATAAGGTTGAGGCATACGAACCCATCAAGTACGAACTTGATGGAGCAACGCGCCGATTCAGTGATAGAGCGTGGGGGGACGCCAAAGGTAGGGCATAGATGGGTCCCCTACCAAAAGATTTCACCGCATCTCGTGCGCGCTGTGCTGATAGGCGAAGACATCAGGTTTTTTCGCCATTCAGGGGTCGATTGGATGGGCGTAAATCTCGCCATGAAGAAAAACTGGGAAGAGAAAAGGTTTGCCCGCGGAGGATCATCCATCACCCAGCAGCTGGCAAAAAACCTTTTTTTATCGCCCTCCAAAAACCCGGCGCGTAAATTTCACGAGATGATAATTGCCTGGGAGATGGAACAAATATTGGGAAAACGTCGAATCCTGGAGATATATTTGAATGTGATTGAATGGGGTGATGGAATTTACGGTGCCGAAGCTGCTGCTCGTCATTACTTCGGAACATCTGCAGCTTCTCTCGATTCGGGGCAGGCTGTATTCTTATCTGCGATTATACCTACACCGCTGAATGGATATAACTCGACTAATTATTCCAGTTACATTCGATCCAGAATAAATATGATCAGGGATCGTATGCAATCGCCGATTCCTGGGGCAAATAAATGAAGATTGTTTTGGCTCCGGAGTATCCTGGTATGTCTATAGTATTCGATTACCCAAGTCTCACACGCTGCGAAGAATCGTATATAGGATTTCATATGTCGCTCCTACTACGGAGCTTGTGATTCCCCTCATAGAACACTATCAGTGAAGACTCTTAAATCCAGACAAACACGAATTATCATTTTTTGGTGTGGACTGATCCTGGTGCTAGGTCTGCTGTTGCCGCAGGAATTGATCATTCCCGTTAAGGGGGCGGCGCCAAGAGATTGGAATCCGAAATCATGGTGGTATGAACCTTGGGGCATTTCTGGGGTTCATAAGGGAATTGATATTTTCGCGACCAAAAAAACGCCGGTTATTGCGCCTACCTATGGGCTGGTTATTTATCAGGGGGAGCTTAAGCTTGGGGGCAACGTCCTGTTCATTCTCGGACCGAAGTGGAGAGTTCATTATTTCGGGCATCTGAATAAATCCAAAGTGGGGTTAGGCCAGATTGTCATGAGGGGGCAGGAGATTGGGGAAGTCGGAGACAGTGGTAATGCAAGGGGTAAGGAGCCACACCTGCATTACGAGATCAGCAGCTGGCTGCCATATCCGTGGAGGTGGGACACAACATCCCAGGGGTGGAAGAAGATGTTCATTCTGAATCCTCACGAATATCTCGTAGAAAACCGGCGCAGTTGAAGCGATTGAGGCTTCGGTTATCAGCGGAAGAGTTGGGATTGCGACCCTCCGCCCTCCCGGGACCTCGGAGTGGGTCGCTATTTCGCCAGCTCCGCCAACTCCCCCCATCGTTCCACGTCGCGTTCTAGCGCTTGATCGAGCGACTGCAATTCTTCGTACAGCCGGGCGACCAGAACATGATCGCTGCCATTGGCGGCAAGTTCGGCTTCGGCTTCAGCCTTGCGTCCTTCCGCCGCTGCTATTCTTCTCTCCAATTCCTCCAGTTCACGGGCTTCTTTGAATGAAAGTTTGCGGTTAGCCGATGGTGCAGGGGCATGGGTAGGAGCAACAACCGCTCCCTGTTTCTGCGCGCGATTCTTCTCTTCCGTACGTTCGCGTTCGCGGATTTCCAGAAAGAAACTGTAATTGCCTGGGTATTCCCGAATATGGAACTTCCCGCCCTCAGATTTTTCGAACCTTAAGATGTAATCGATGGTGCGGTCGAGAAAATAACGGTCGTGGCTTACGATTACCAGGCAGCCGGGGAAAGTCTCCAGATACTCCTCCAGCGCGACCAACGTGGGGATGTCCAGGTCATTGGTGATCTCGTCCAACAGAATCATGTTCGGTGCGCTCATCAACATCCGCAGCAGGTAGAGCCTGCGCCGTTCTCCGCCCGACAGCGTCGCAATCGGCTGATATTGCATAGTGGGAGGAAATAGAAATCGGTCGAGCATCTGGCTGGCTGTGATGGCGTCACCTTCGCTGGTGACGATATTTTCGGCGACTTCTCTGATGTAATCGATCAAACGTTGCGATTCATCGAATTCGCGGTTCTCTTGATCGTAATAACCGATGACCACCGTCTCGCCCCTGTCGATCTCGCCGGTATCCGGTTGCAAGCGCCCTGCGATGATCTCCATCAGCGTCGTTTTTCCCGATCCGTTCGCGCCGATGATGCCGATGCGGTCGCCTCGTTTGAACTGATAGCTGAAATCTTCGATGACGGATTTTTCTCCGTACATCTTGCTGATGTCTTTCAGACCCAGAATCTTTTGGCCGAGACGGCTCGTGCCGAATGCTTCGAACCCGACATCGAGCGATTTTTTCCCGGCGAGTTCGCCGGCGACTTCGCGCGATTGCCGGATCAATTCGTTGGCGCGATCGATGCGGGCTTTGGATTTCGAAGTGCGGGCTTTCGGTCCGCGCCGCAGCCATTCCAATTCGCGCCTGGCCATCTGCTTCAACTTCTGTGCTTTTACGGCCTGGCGTTCTTCTTCGACCTGCTTCAGTTCCAGATATTGGCCGTAGTTCCCGGTGAACGATTGCACGCGGCCACGATCGATTTCAATGATGCGGTCGGTTACGCGGTCGAGGAAGTAGCGGTCATGCGTGACCAGAAGCACCGCACCGTTGAATTCGGCCAGCCAGCCTTCCAGCCATTCGACCGTTTCGGCATCCAGATGATTGGTCGGCTCATCCAGAATCAGCAGATCAGGTTTGATGAAAAGGCTGTGCGCCAGCGCGACCCGTTTGCGCATGTCCGCCCGACAGCGAGCTCATCCTGGCATTCAGGTGCGTGATCCCGAGTTCGTTCAGGATCGCCTTGAGTTCATTTTCGATTTGCCAGGCGCCGGAAATTTCCATTTGGCCGGCGAGATCGGATAGCCGATTGAGAAGCTTTTCGTCACCACCGCCTCTCTCTGCCAATTGCTCGCAGGCGGTTTCATACTGCCGCACCAGTTCCAGCTTCTGATGCAGCGCGTCGTTGCTTCCGGCGAAGACGGCTTCGATGACCGTCTGGTTTTCATCGAAGGACGGGTTTTGTGAAAGGGTGGCGACTACTTTGCCGTTGGCGATGACGACCCGGCCCGTGTCCGGACGCTCCTCGCCAGCAATCACTCTGAGTAGAGTTGATTTACCGGAACCATTTGCCCCGATCACGCCGACTTTGCCACGGTCATCCAGGCCGAACGATACGGAAGAGAAGAGCGGTTTGATGCCAAAGGTTTTACTGACGTTTTCGAGCGAGAGGATATTCATTCTATTAGTTACTCAGTCGGTAGAGATGAGCCCGGCTGCGTATAAAGATCGAAGCGCCCGATACCGCCATCGATGCCAGCGTCTGCTCATCGAGCTGGTTCCTGGCGAGCACCTTGAATTGCTTGCCGGGCGCGATCACGACCGATTCCCCTTCTTCGCTGAGAAAGTATATCCGCCCGTCGGCGTAGGTCGGGGACGCCGAGTGATTGCCGCCTAGGCGCGCTCGCCAGTGCTCGGTTCCGGTCTTCGCATCGACACACGTTGCGATGCCGTTGTCGCTGACCAGATACAATTCCTCGCCGATCAGAAGCGGTGACGGCGTCAACGATACGCCGCGTTTGAGCGACCATGCGACGTGAGTCTTCGTTACATCACCCCGGCCGTCCAATCTAACCGCCAACAGCGAGGGTTCGTAGAATCCTGTGCAGATGAATACCATTCCGTGCCCGTAGATAGGCCGCGGGACATTTGAAAATCCTTCGCCGTAGCTCACCTGCCAGAGCTCTTTGCCAGTCCGCGGTTCGTACGCGATGGCTTTCATTGCCCCCGGGCTGATCACCTGATCGCCGCCGGGAAGCCGGACGATGAGCGGGGTAGTGTAGGCTTGATAGCCCTGGCGCGGCCGCTTCCAGCGTATCTTACCTGTCTGCTTGTCGAGCGCAGCGACATACTGGATATCCTGGCCGTCACAACTCACTATCAGAAGGTCGCGATAGATGACCGGCGATCCGCCGGGCCCGTGCTGTCCGTTATCGTATGCGAGACGGGTCTTCCATACTATCTCGCCGGACAGGGTTATACAGGCGGTGCCATTGGCGCCGAAATGCAAATAGATCCGGTCGCCTTCTATGATAGGCGTGGGAGATGCCTGGCTGTTTTTGGAGTTGATCGAACCAGCGCTTTTCATGCGAAATATCTCGATGTTCTGCAGGATCGCACCGGTATTGCGATCAACCGAGACCGCGCGCAGTGACTTCCCTTCTTCGGTCGCTGTCGTCAGCCAGATGCGGTCACCCTGTATAGCCGGTGAAGACCATCCTCTGCCGGGTATGGCAACTTTCCACTTCACATTCTTGTCCTCGCTCCAGGTCAAAGGGAGACCGCGTTCGTCGGAATGGCCCTGGCCGGTGGGGCCACGGAATTCGGGCCAGTCTTGGGTCAGTGCGGTTGCGGCTAGACAGAGTGTCAGGCAAACATTTAAATACGAGTACAAGATTATATGCTCCGATTTGACGGAAATATCCCAGGGGATGTTTCAGAAGCTGATAAGGTCGAAATGAAGCGCATCGGGGACACTAGATAATAACCTGGGGCGGAGCGAAGCGTAGTCTCCGACTGATCTCCATAAACCCGGCAGGCTGCTTTCACGGCCGATTCGGGGATTCAAGGAGATTATAAAGACACTATTTTAGCGTCTTTACCTCAAAATCCATTAAACGACCTGGAAAACTTCGCGCAATCTCCTGGCGACGATCTCAACTTCACCCGGCTGCATCTGCCAAACGCCGACCGACATTTGTTGCTTTTCGGCCGCGGCGGGAGATGAACCCGGCGCTATCTCGATCGATGGCTTCCCTTCGCGCAACTGTTTGCGAACGTCATCGACGGTGATATTTAGCGTAGCTTTATCCCAGCTGAATCCGACGGTCGGGACATGGTTCGCTATCGGGGGAACGAAGATTTCGGCGCTTGATGGGTTTGATCGCGGCCACGCTCTCGGTGATCGACTTTGGCGCGGCGCTCCCATTCCTTCCATTCTTTCGCGGCATCGCGTTTCAAATACATCTCCACGGCAACCATCATCCCTACCATCTCTTCTTTATTGACTTTCATGCCGCGCCCGATTGAATCGCTGTTCGGCGAGCAATTCAAGCGCGCCGCTTCGATCAGCTCTTTTCGCCCGAGCAGCAGTCCCGCGCTTTGCGGTCCTCGGATTCCCTTACCGCCCGAGAAGGTCACGAGGTCAAAACCCATCTTCGTATATTTCGATAGGTTCTCAGTCGGAGGCACATCGGCGGCCGCATCGTTGAAGGTCGGGATGCCGTGCTTTTTTCCGAGGGCGATGAATTCGTCGATCTTGATCTTACCCTTCGGATCGGCGTCGTTGAAGAAGAGCATCATCGCGGTCCGTTCGTTGACGGCTTTTTCCAGCTCCTCCGCCGTCTCGACCTCGATCATTTTGATCCCGCAGTTGCGTACCGCGTGATCGTAACCGTAACGATGCGTTTTCTGAATGATCACTTCGCTCTTCATCCCGGTCAGGTCCGGTATGCGTTTGATAAATTCCGGATTTTTGCCGGTGAGGACACGCGGCTGTTCCGACGGTCAGAGCGGCCGCGGCACCCGAGGTCACCATCACTGCCTCGCAGCCGATGAGTTCGGCGATCCGTTTGCCGGCGGCGTCGTGCAGGTCGTTGAGTGGGACAAATTGTTTTGACGCGTAATTCATCGCCTCGACCACTTCCGGCCACATGAGCGATGCGGTCAGCGTCGTGAATGTGCCGGCCCCGTTGATGAACGGCCGCACGCCGAGCTCTTTGAAGTAATCGCGGCTCGCGCGTGATGATATCGCCGCGACCGTAGAGGTGTTGAACATTCCACCGAGCACGGGAATGCTCGACATTATATGGATGAAGTTACGACGGTTCAGCATCGTGTTCACCTGCCTTTCGTGCCTTTGATGTAATACTGACGGTTATTTTGGTGAATTCTCCTAAATAACTCAAACATTCCTTCAAAAGATCAACTTCAATCCTAACTGCATCTGCCGCATCGGCGCTACAAGGTTGGAGATTGATCCCGGGCCCCGTGTAATACCGGCCTGCGTCGGAAACGCCCCGCCTGCGGTACTCGGCAGAAATTCAGGCGCCGAGCTAAGCGCTGCATTCGGCACGGCAAACTGTGGCGTATTGAACAAATTGAAGACCTCCCAGCGGAATTGTAGCCGCATCTTTTCCGTAAACCTGATATTCTTAAATAACGAGAAATCAAGGCTCTTGTATCCCGGGCCTTCCAAAACGCTCTGGCCTGAACTCCCGTAATGACAGAACTGAGACAAATATTTATTGCGCGCATCTCCCGCCGCGGTCATCTTGTCGCCTGGCTGTAAGCATGTCACCACGCGGAAAGCGTCGGGATCGAACCATTTGTCGATAGTCGGCTCGTCCAGTTTGCCGCTGCTCAACCGGTCAGGGCGCGCAGGCGCCTCGCCTGTGTTGATGGTGTTATTCTGCGATACCGTGAAGGGCAATCCCGAGCGTAGCGTGACGATGCCGTTAGTCTGCCATCCGCCGAAGATATGTTTCAACCCGTTATATTTGAAAGCAGAGATAACCGGCAATTCGTAGAGGAAGCTGATCACGGCGCTGTGCCTGAAATCAAAACCGTAACGAGCCTTTTCGGCTGCGCGGTTACGCGGGTTCTGATAAGTATTCTGCGTAGCACCGCCTGACTCATTGCGCCCGTACCCCTCCCCCATCGCTTTGCTGTAGGTGTAAGCGAAATTCATTTGGAAACCATGGCTTAGACGTTTCTGCGCGTTTACCTGCATGGCGTGGTACCACGAATTGGCGTTCGAATCGAGCAGTCGCAGACGCAACAGCTGGCGGCGCGGTCCATCGGGCCCGTCGATAAAGAACGGAATCGGGCGCCTCGTGTTCGGTAGTGCCAAATCGGGATCGGGCGAATTGAGTTCCACTGTGTTGTCGATATGGGTGCCTTTATTACCGACATAGCCGACAGACAGCACCGCATCGAACGGCAGACGCCGCTGTATGTCGAGGCTCCACTGACTGATATACGGCTGATTATTCTTTTCATCGAGCATGTTCAGGCCGGTTGCGCGTGTATTGTCAATGGTTCCGAACGGAGCGGAGTATGTTAAAACTGGATCCACCGGGGGATTATTGATTACGCCGCCTGTACCGAGGTTGTCGAATGTGGCCGTTCCCGATTTCGGCGGATTCAGGTTGAGGATCGAGAAGTTGTTCAACTGATGGACGTTGTAGTAAATGCCGAAGCCCGCTCGCATCACCCAATTCTCGGTCCAGCGATAAGCCAGCCCGATTCTCGGCATAAAGATATTTTTCGGCGCATCGTAAAATTCAAACGGCGTGTCGATCGCCGGAATCAGCGTCGGTAGACCATCGGTCAACGTCGTGAAACTGAGACTGCGCCATAATCCATCGATGTCAGTTGCTGATGAGTTGTACTCCCAACGCAAGCCCAGATTCAGCGTCAGCTTGCGCGTCGCCTTCCAATCGGTAAGCCCGTAGAGCGCAATTCGGTTCTGCCGCACGTCGGTGAGCGGCAATCCTTCAGGGGTTGACGTGCTGCTCGGATAACCGAGCAAAAATGCCGCGAATCCAGTGCCCGCGATGTTACCGCTGAAATTCAAACCTCCTCGCGGTACGTTTGCTGCGCCGCGGTAAAGCGCTACGCGGCGAAAATCGAATCCGAATTTTATATTGTGCGCTCCGCGGCTCCACGTCAGATTGTCGCTCACTTGATGCAGGTTGTTGAAGTCGAAACCATTGCCGCCGTCCTGCTCGGCGAGCACGGAGAAACCGTTGATCGTGATCGTGGGCAATCCCGTCTCGCGCGGCGTGAATTTGCGATTGCCGTCATTGACCACGCGGAAGCCGTTCAGCCCCAGCGCTTCGGGATCGAAGTCGGTGTTTGCCCGCGGATTGAGCGTGTCGTTTACCGATCGGTTGTACCCGTACCGCAGTTCATTGATCAGATTCGGATTGAAGATGTGAATCCAGGCCAGCGCCACGTTATGATTGCGCCCCTCTACGAAATAAGAAAAGTTGGGGTTATCACCGGGAAGCACGTTATAAGTAACGTCATTGAAAGCATACCTGACGAAAATTTTATCCCCCTCCAAAAAATTGTGGTCGACGCGGGTGAAGAACTGATGATCATCGATTGTGCGCCGTTCGAAGCCTGTGAAATTGATGCCGGTTAGCGGATCAGGATTGTCTCGCTGCGGTTCGGGCCAGTACTTCATCAATTCTTTCGCGACCGGAGAGATTCTGTCGTCTGGGATGATGTTTCCTTCGAATGGGTCACCGGTAAGAGGATCCACGATCTCTATCTTCTCCGCCGGCCGGCCTTGTGCATCGACCCGATTCAGCAGCGAACTGAAATCGCCCCGTCTAAACGCGAGCGAAGGATGATTGGCTGTTTGCGCAAGATTCCCCTGGCGGCGCGTGCGCGCTTCGTAATTGGCCATAAAGAAAGTTTTGTTCGCGCCGTCGTAGATTTTCGGAATACGAACCGGCCCGGTCAGCACACCGCCGAAATTATTCTGTCTGAGCGAATCCTTGGTAGAGCGCGGCGCGCCGGGGGCGTTGAAGTAGTTCTGGAAGAAATTCTCGGCGTCGAAGATGTCATTGCGAAGGAATTCGAATGCCGAGCCGTGCAAGTCGTTGCCTCCGGATTTCGTCACGATTACCACCTGCGCGCCGGAGTTGAAACCGTACTCGGCGGAGTAGCTGCCCGATAGCACGCGGAACTCCTGCACGGCTTCAGGCGAAGGGCTGAATGGGATCGTATTGACGCGCGCCTCGGTCGCCACGACTCCATCGATCGTGCCGTGCCCATTCGTTTCGCGCTGGCCATTGGCCACGAACGAGAGGCCGATGCCGGGAATCGGAATACCGTGCGAGCCCTGGCGTTGTCCGAAGCCCTGACCGTCCGTTCCGCTGCGCGGGCCGTATTGCACACCGGGCTGCAGAATCGCGAGCGCCCCGAGGTTACGGTTGTTGAGAGGCAGCTCCTCGACGCGTCTCTGCTCGACAGTCTGGCCGAGCGTCGCGTCGTCGGTGCGCAGCGTCGCCGCTTCAGCGGTCACTTCCACCCGCTCATTTGTCGCGCCGACTTGCAGGGTGAAGTCCATGCGCACCTTCTCGTTGATTGCGAGAACGATGTCGCGGCGGATCTCCTGCTTGAATCCTTGCACATCGACGGTCAGGTCATAGACTCCGACATCGAGCAGGGGGAAGCTGAAATCACCGGTAGATGAGGTGACAACCTCGCGCTTGACGCCCGTCCGCGTATTGATGGCGGTCACCTTGGCGCCTGACAGTATCGCGCCCGAAGCATCGGAAACCGTCCCCAGGATCGTGGTAGATGTCGTTTGCGCTGAAATCGAAATGCAGAGGGTGGATAAAGAAAGCAGGCACCGGCAGAACCACCGCCGACCTTGCCTCGCGACATTGTTGGTCATAAGCAAGCCTCCGATTAGATCGACATTTTTAAAAGTGTGATGCTGGTGCCAATTAGGTGAAAACACCATACTATCCGCTCACCAAAGCGTCAAGTTGACATATACGAATCGAGCGTCATTCCGTATAATCACGGCGATACGATCAATCCCAATAAAACAAGGACGGTGCCAATGGATTCGCAAAGAAGACGAATAATGAAAGCAGCGGCTGTCACCGCTATCGCCGCTCCGGCGGCCAAGGCCGCGGGCAGCCAATCGAGCAACTCCCAATCCCCGAAGAAAAAAGTGCATTATCGGGGCGGAAAAAAACCTGAGAAAACGCCGCTCTTTTCCGGGGCAGTCTCTTACGGCAATCTGCTTTTCATCTCCGGTAAAGGCGCTCACTTCAAGGGCGATATCAAGGAGCACACGAAACACGTGCTCGATGAGATCGAGAAGGAGTTGGTCAATGCCGGGTCTTCGATGGACAAGGTTCTCAAATGCAATGTCTATCTTAACGATCTGAAAGATTACCAGGCGATGAACGAAGTGTTCCGCGGGCGATTCGGCGAAGAGCCTCCGGTTCGTACCACGATCGCAGCGGCCGGCGGCATCCCAGGCGATTCGCTCGTCGAGATCGACGTAATCGCTTATATATGAAAAAGGAAGCAAAAATAGCGAAAGTTGCAAAAAGGCAAAAAGCCAGGACTTTTTGCCTCTTTTGCCTTATTTGACCCATTGCTTTCCTTTTCCATCCTGAGGTGGAGGAATCATGGAACGCAGAGAATTCGTCAAACTCCTTGCCGCAACCCCGATCGCTTCGCGGATTCACGCTGAGGAGCCCAGAGAGATACCGAAATACAAGATCGTCAGCACTTACAAACCAGCCGCTCACCCGGGTATGCCGGGGCCGTATCCGGGTAAAGTCATCAGCATCAAATCAGCCAATTGCCTAAACGAAACGGGCGAGCAGATCAATGCTGAAGTCGTGCGCGAGATGATGGAGCGCGGCATGCGCGAGTTGACGGGAGAGGCGAAAACGATCGATGCGTGGCGCCGCTTCATCGGGCCGGATGACGTGGTCGGCATCAAGGTCAACGTCAACGGCTATCCGTGGGTCTTTTCTACGCATCCGGTCGTTGCCGAGGTCGTCCGTAACCTGATGGATATAGGGGTAAAACCGCCGCAGATCTACGTCTACGACCGTTTTCAGGACCAGTTGGATAGGGTGAATTACGCTCCGCATTTGCCGGAAGGCGTGAACTACGTTGCCGCCGAAGCCGGGAACCGGCGCCTCGATAACAGCAACTACGATCAGCTGACTTATGTTGAGGCCGACATGTTCGGCGAAGAGGATACGCGCTCGAATATGATGAAGCTCATCTCGCAGAAGCTAACGAAGATCATCAACATCCCGAATATAAAAGATCACGGCGCTACCGGGGCCACGGGATGTCTGAAAAATATCGCTTACGGCGGCTTCTCAAATGTCGCGCGCACACATTCCAACGGCGTCTCACACACGTATTCGTTCGTCGGCACCCTGGCCGCCGTCGAGCCGATTCGGTCGCGGACGGTCCTCCAAATCATGGATGGTTTGCGCGGCGTGTGGCACGGAGGGCCGTTTGCCCGAACGCTCAAATACGTTTTCTTTCCCAAGCAGATGATGTTCGGGACCGACCCCGTGTCCATCGACCGTCTGCTGCTCGATATCATCGATAATGAACGGAAGTCGCGCGGCGCGATCTCTATCTGGGATCGTTCGGAGAAGTTTCTGAATACGGACGATGTTCGGGCTCGCGATAATGATCCGAACGTCAATATCATTATCAGAGAACCGGGTCACGTGGAATACGCGGCAAAGCTGGGGCTTGGAATTTCCGATCTCGATAAGATCAGTCTCAAGGAGATCGAAGTATGAGTTTGCCCTTGTTGCCCCTCTTGCTCCGTTTGCCCCGTTTGCCACGGGTGCCCGTGTTGATATTGATTTACGCATTTGTTCTGAACGTACCGGTTGGGGAATCTTTACTTTATGGACAAGTGAAGGGACCTGAAGATTCTCCGCATCAATTACCCTATATTTATTGGCCATATGGAATTGATACCGCTCAGGCGTTGAAAGAGGCGGGAATAAAAGAAATTTGCGTTCCGGACGATCAGGCAAAGGCATGGCGCGCAGCAGGATTTAAGACGCTGACCAACAGTTACTTGAGATTCGAGCAACGCGAAAAATTGCTGGTCCCCGGCATCGTCAGACGCGCCAATGTGGCTTCAGCGACAAGCCGCCCCTGGATAGATGCCAATGGGTGGCGATTTATAAGGAACTCGGCCGGCAAGTTTTATTATGAATTGCCGTCCGGCAAAGGCAGCCTTGCCGCTGCCGAAGCATTCGCCTACAAGGGAGATGCAGTTTTAAAGATCGATCAGGCCGACCTTGAAGAAGTCGGAAAAATGCTGAAATTCCAGCGCGGCTTACCGGGAAATAATCTACCGGTAGTTGCCGATATCGCGGTAGTTGACGATAGATCTCCGCTGACCGGAGAGGTAATGAATCTGCTTGCTCGCCGCAACCTGCTGTTTAAAATCGTCGATGCGCCGTCGCCTCAGTATCCCATCAACATCAAAATCGGAACGAAAGAATTTCCCGAATCTGACGCAGCCGACCCCAGCGACTTCGCGCAAAAGATTCGCCGCCGGCTCACTGATGAGAGAAGAACTCTGCGAATATATGGCAATGAAGTAGTCATCTGCCGCGTTACCGGCGATAAATCGCGCCTCAGGCTCCACCTCTTAAATTACAGCGGACGCGAAATCTCCGGCATGCGTGTTCGTTTGCGAGGAACTTACGGCAAGCCTCAGGTCAGAGCGTTCGGGTACGACCAGATCGAGCCCGAAGATATCGAAGTCGCCGGGGGCGCGACCGAATTCACAGTCCCGAAAATGGGTAACTATGCGATGGTCGATTTGCCGAGGATCGTTACCGGAAAACAAAATCGGTAATGAGGCAACATCTATTTTTTTCTTTTTTGTTAGCTGTTTGCCTGCCGTCTCCGCTTCCGCTTTTCACCTCATAAGTATTTCTTTTTGCTGATTTTATGGACACAGAGTCTAATTCTGATATAATCCCCGCAATAAATTTCCCCCGTAGATTTCTGAAGAGGTATTCATTGTATTCCCATGAAAACTGATTGGTTGTTTGGGCTGTATTTCGGACTCGTTGGATCACTTGTAAAGCTTCTGATTTTTGATTCAGTCACCCCATACAAGCCGACAGCTTACAGCAGTTCGATATTGGTCACGCTTCTGATTGCCTACCCTATATTCATATGGGGGAGCAAGCAGCCGAAGACTCGGTGGGGCCATGGCGGTAAAGAATGGACCTTCACCGGGTGGACGTTGTTAAGTGTGATGGGGGCTGCCTTATCTTTTCTTGTCGGCATCATCGTCCTCGAATAGCCGATGGGCAGGCTATCAGGGATAGACTCGAATCATCTTCCAATCCTGACTTGTATCCGGGAGAAAAAAGATCACTTCGGTGATCAGATATTTCTTTATCAATTTTCTAGTCCTATCGATTCCGAGAACAAAGAAGACGTTATCCAAAGCATCGCCTGCTGTGCCTGTATCTGTCAGTACGGCGACGCTTAGCAGGCCTTGCACTGGCATTCCCGTGCGCGGATCCATAATGTGCGAATATCGCACCCCGTTGACTTCGAAAAATTTTTCATAACTGCCCGAGATCGAGAGCGCCCGGTTATTCAAGTTGACAGTTAAGGCAAATTTTTTGTTATCGACCGGGTCTTGAATCTTGATCTCCCAGCCCGATGAATCCGGTGGCGAACCGAGCCCATAGATCGTGCTGCCGCCTGCGTTGACCAATGCTCTTTCGATGCCGCGCGATTTAAGGAGGCGCACGGCGCGATCGACGGCATACCCTTTGGCAATGCCTCCGAGGTCGAGTTCGATGCCAGCCATATCGAAGCGGACCGTCTTCTCATTATCATTGAGAATTATATGCTGGTAACCGGTGCTGCGCCGCGCGCTCGATAATTCAGAGTCCGAAGGCAGCCTGCCCTCATCGCGAAAGAAACCCCAGGCCTTCATCAGTGGGCCGACCGTGATATCAAATGCGCCGTCCGATTCGCGGCTGTACTTAATGCATTCCGAGATAAAATCGAATAACTCCGGCTCGACCCGGACCGGCCGTTTGGATGCTTCGCGATTGATTTTTGAAAGCTCGCTCTCCTTTTTGTAATGGCTCATTAACCGGTCGATCCGGTCGATTTCATCAAGCGCCTCGTTCAATATCTTTTTCAGCTCATGTTCTTCGCGGCCGTATGCGACGATGCTGTAGGTGCATGCCATTGAGATGCGGCTCTCTTCAAAACGTATCGGTTTATCGTTCTGAGAACTGCTCTGAGTATTGTTTTGAAGGGAGAATATGAAACAGACGAAAATATAGGGAAAGAACGAAAAGGCGGGTATTTTTCGTTTGAATCGTTTATTTTCGTCCATGCCGTATTCTCTTTTGTCTTTCTCCATATTGCGATGATGTCACATTTGAGAGAAGATGCGCACCAGAAAGGCATAAAGCTCAAATCATAAAGGACCCAGAAAAGGACCCATAAAGGACCGGCGATATGACAAAATTATATCAATTTCTGTATCTCTTACTCACCGTCGTGATTTTACAAGGTTCGTCAAAAAATGAAGATCCCTCATTGATAAAAAGCTATCGCGTTCAATCAGACTTCGCACTCACGGCTGACCCTGAGTCAAAGTCTTGGAAGGAGATTAAAGGTGCGATCGCCGAACGCGGGCCGAGAGGTGATTTGACGCCGGGTCATCGCACAGAAATTCGTTCGCGCTGGTCCGAGAAAAATCTTTATCTGCTGTTCATCTGCCCTTACCAGGAGCTTTTCCTCAAGCCCGGACCGTCGACCACCGCCGAAACCAACAAACTCTGGGAATGGGACGTAGCCGAGGTCTTCATCGGGACGGACTATCAGAACATCAAACGTTATACAGAGTTTCAGGTCTCGCCGCAGGGCGAATGGGTCGATCTGGATATCGATCGCAACCCCAATCCGGCAGTCCACGATTGGCAATGGAATTCCGGATTTGAAGTAAAAGCCCGCATCGATGGCGAGAAGCGGATATGGTACGGTGAAATGCGCATCCCTCTTGCGAAGATCGATAAGCGCGCTCCGAAAACCGGCCTGGAGATGCGGATCAATTTTTATCGGTTCCAGGGACCGCCGCCCGATCGCAAACGTATAGCGTGGCAACCGACCAAAACCGACAACTATCACGTCCCCGAAGCTTTCGGCCGTTTGATCCTGGAGAAATAGAGATCGTGAAGTTCATACATCAGGCAGCTCCGTTACTATTAGCGATTTCACTGAGCTCGATTATTTACGCTCAATCACCCAAAAATTTACCGGGGTTCCCTTCGACCGTGGCCGATGGCGCCAAGCCCGTAGTAGTCTATGAAGAAGATGCGTTTTTCGAGGGACCAGCCTGGGACCCGGTGACCGGCAAACTCTACTTCACCGCATTCAAAAAGGATAACCAGCAGATACTCCGTCTGGATGGCAACAAGAAAGCCGTAGTCTGGATGGACAAGACGCAGGGCGTCAACGGAATGCGCACGTCGCGCAGTGGTCGTCTGCTGGGCGCGCAGGCATACGGTCACAACTTGTTGAGCATAAAGATAGGCGCCAGTGGGCCGGAAGATATGAAGAGCCTGACCGCGAACTTCCAGGGGCAGAAATACAATCAACCGAACGATCTGGCAGAAGCGCCTAACGGCGGGATTTACTATACCGACCCCGATTTTAAGGGAAAGGCACGAAGCGCAGTCTATTATTTGAGTTCCGAAGGAACGGCGAGCCGTATCATCACGCATTTGAAAATCCCCAACGGGATTGTGGTCTCGAATGATGGAAAGACTTTATACGTAGGCGACAGCTTCGAGAAGCGAATCTATTCCTATGCCATCAAGCCGGACGGTTCGGTCGATGAGGGAGCGGTCAAGATATTCTTCGATCCAGAGACGGACAATCGCAACGACCCCGATGGAATGTGTTCTGATGCCGAGGGCAATCTCTACTTCGCAATGCGCGGAGGGGTCTGGGTGGCCTCGCCGGAAGGTAAAACTCTGGGCTTCATTCCGATCCCTGAATTCACGAGCAACGTCGGGTTCGGCGGCAAAGACGGGAAAACGTTGTTTATGACTTGTGGAAAGAAAGTTTACGCGCTGGAGATGAAGGTCAGAGGCTCGCAGTTTCGCTAATGGAAGGGCGAAAGGCAATAATTTGATTCTCGCTCCAGTTTACTTCTTCCGTTTGCCACTTTTCGTCTTTCTGCTGCTAACGGATATTTGCTAACGGATATTGTGGATGTGAGTATTGTCCTCTCGCAGGCTAAATTGCATTGAAATAAGGACCATAATCCCGAAGGGCAGATGCCACAAAATCCGTTAGCACCAGTCGCCGTTTTGTTTCCTTTACTTCTACTTTTCCCACGGCTCGCTGCTTCTTCCGTTGAGATCGTACATCACATCACCATCGAGGAAAGTCATTTCGCATGACAACTTCTGGCTCCCGTTCATTCGAGTTTTTTCCACATCGACGTAACCGAAGTCGCCGCGATCAAGCCGGAACACGGCGATGTCTGCGGTCGCGCCGACGCTCAGGTGGCCGAATTTTTCGCGTTTGATCTCTTTCGCCGGATTCCACGTCGATTTCAGAATCACGTCTTCAAGAGGCATCCCCATATTCAGGAATTTCGACATCACATTGACCATATCTCTCATCCCTCCGTTTGCGCTGCGCAGGTGCAGATCGGTCGAGATCGAATCCGGAGAGAACCCCTGCTTCATAGCGGGAACGGCATAGCGAAAAATGAAACTGCCCGCCCCGTGTCCGACATCGAAGATCACGCCACGTTTCTTGCCCTCGAATAGGTAAGAGCGTACTTTCCCACCTTCGTCGAACATCGGAACGCGCGAGAGATAGGTGTGAGTGTAGATGTCGCCGGGGCGAAGCTTCTTCAGAATCAGGTCCCAATGCGGCCGTTCGGTTCGGAATTCACCAAAATCGACCATCAAAGGGACATTGGCCATCGCAGCTGCCTCAAGAGCGCGATCTACTGCGGTCCATTCAGGCCTGGCGAAATGTGCCGTCTTGATCCCGACGATGATGTCCTTATGTCTCTCTACCATCTCGGCGGTTTTCTTCGGGTCCATGTCGTCCGTATCCTGTTCGATGGGCCCGCCACCCATCCCCAGGCCGACGATATTGAGCAGCGCGAGGACGCGAGTGTTTGAGCGATCGATGACCCGTTGCTTGAAATCCTCGAAGTTCTGCCACCCTGAGGTTCCTGCGTCGACCATCGTGGTCGTGCAGGCGCGAAAACTGTGCAGATCGGGGTAAACGCTCCAATCTCCCGTATAACCCTTAACTCCCGTTCCCGCGTACGCATGCACGTGGATGTCGACCAGCCCGGGCGTCAGATAGAGCCCGTTGAGATCGACAACCCTTGCAGCCGTCGACGGATCTATCGTCTGTTGGACGGCGGCTATCAGCCCCTTTGTGATAGCGACATCCCGTTTTTCATTGATGCTGTTCTTAGGATCAATTACGTGGCCGTTTTTGAGGAGCAGATCGTATCTCGGTTGAACTTCGGCACTTAAAATACCGGCTGCCAGCAATAGAACTGTGAGCAAGAATCTCATGGTCCTCCTCAGCAAATAGATGGGTTTCCGGTCGGGGTTTGATGGCGCTACGGCACATCACCGATAAGAAAGACGCAGTTAATGCCCGGAAATTAGCACTCTCGTAGAAAGGGAGTCAAGAATATCTCCCGTTAAGATAAAAATGCCAAAGCATCCGCGCGGCAATCGATCGATAGGGTCTCCAACTCTCACCGATCTCATCGAAGTGTTCCTGTGTCGGTTTGGTACTGAGACTTTTGAGTTTCTGCATAGCTATGAGCAGCGCTAAATCCCCTTTCGGCCAGATATCCGGACGGCGCATGGCCATCAGAAGATAGATATCCGCCGTCCAATCACCGACTCCCTTCAATTTTTTCAATTCAATGCGAACATCCTCATCCTGCAGCTTATTGAGCTTTTTGAGATCTAACTTCCGGTCGATCAAAGCCTGAGCTAACAACCTGCAATATGCCATTTTCTGGCGGCTGAAACCGATCGCCTTCAGCCTCGTATCATCAAGTGTGAGGAATCTGCCGGGAGTCACGGATGAAATAGTCGCTCGCAACCGGTTGAACGCTGATTTGGCGGAAGCCAGCGAGACCTGCTGCTCGAGAATGATGTGGACTAAGGTGGCGAAGCCCGGTCTTCGCGCCCATAAAGGCGGCAGACCTATTCTGTGCATAACTCGCGATAGATCGGGATCGCGTTCTGCAAGAGTAAGCGCGATTTGGGATAGGTTTTCTATGGTGACGATTTTCATAGGTTCAATCGTAAACTGTGAAGTATGATTGAATGTGGTGCATTCGGAACATAAACGGAACATAAACGGGGCATAACGGGGCATAAACGGGGCATAAACGGGAGATAAAAAGACATCGATGAGACATAAAGTAGCAAAAAGGGCAAAATCCTGGAATTTGTCTCGGTTTTATATTTTGCATTTTTTTCACTTTTTGTCTTTATCCTTCCCCATTTTCCTGGGAGTAATTTGATGGATACGATCACGCAGGGGATTCTCGGCGCGGCTGCCTCGCAGTCGCTGTTAGCGCGGCGGTTGCCACGGGGCGCTGGTTTTATCGGTGCAGTAGGAGGGATGGCTCCCGATCTCGACATCTTTATCAGGTCGGCCGATGATCCGACGGTCGCCTGGCTCTTTCATCGCCATTTCACTCACAGCCTTATCTTCATCCCTGTCGGCGGTCTGATCGCCGCGATACCATTTCTATTCCTGAGCCGGTACAAGGATCACAAGAAGGAGGTGATACTTGCATCTATTATCGGCTATGCGACGCACGGATTGCTCGATGCCTTTACCAACTACGGGACGCAATTGTTCTGGCCCTTCTCGAATTATCGCGTCGCGTTGGACTGGATCGGAATCGTCGACCCGATCTATAGCTTGATCTTATTGATCGGGGTCATATTCACGGCGCGTACGAAACAGATGAAACCGGTGCGCATCGCATTTCTGCTATCTAGCCTTTATCTTTGCTTCGGCGGATGGCAGCATCACCGCTCGCTTGAAACACAAAGGCAGCTGGCGGAGATGCGCGGACATCAGCTACAGCAATCGCGCGTCATGCCGGCGCCCGGCTGGTTAGTATTCTGGCGTTCCGTCTATCTGGCAGACGGCAGACTGTACATCGATGGAATAAGAACTCCGTGGTTCAGTCCTCCCCTGATTCTGCCAGGTGGTTCGGCGGCTGCGACGACTTTTCTAGACCTGCCGGCGAACGCTCAGGCCAATGAGGAAACGAAGCGGCAGTTCCAGATTTTCAACTGGTTTGCAGATGGATTAATCGCACGCATCGGTGATGAGCCCAATGCCATCGGCGATATGAGAATCACGGCATCCGTGGAAAGTCTCATTCCGCTGTGGGGCTTGGAATTTGATCCTTCGTCGGGCCGTGCGCAGAGATGGAGTCCCTCTGGAAGCGTTCAACGAGATTTCGGAATTTTGGTGCGGGGTTTGTTTTTGGGGGATGTTCGTTACAGGTCATTGTCCGCCTTACCAAGGATGAATGTCGATAGACCGGCAAATTGAAACACTCACCAAATGGCGGAAAGAAAACGTCAGCGGTCTGCATTTTATACAGACGCTCTTCCTGTTTCTTTTGCCCGAGCAAGTGCGCCTAGTTTTCCGGTCCGCTCCAGCTGATAGCCATCATCGTCAAATCATCGGTCTTAGGAACACCCCCCTGGAACTTTCTCAGGTCTTCCAGGCATTTATCGATCAATACGTGCGCATCACTCTGGCGACCGCTCCCCACCAGCTTTATGAGTCGCTCAACCCCATATTCATCGCCTGAGCTGTTACGCGCCTCTGAGAAACCATCGGTGTAAAGCAACAATGAGTCGCCTGGAGCCAATTGCACATTTGTGGCTGAATATTCCTGATTTATGAAAATACCGATAGGTAGCCCGGTGGATTTGATAGTTCGGACATCGCCTGCTTGCCGCCAGAGGATCGGTAAATGACCGGCATTTGAAATCTCCACTGCTCCCGCTCTGGTTGCCTTACCACATACCAGGGTCGCATATTGCATAAGCAGCGTACTTTTACCGAGGAGGCGGTTGGCGCGCTCTACCAACTGGCAGACCGAGAGTTTCAACGAGATCAGAGTACGGAACATAGCATGTAGTTGTGTCATAACCATTGCAGCAGCGACCCCCTTTCCCGAAACGTCGCCCAGCATGAAATAGATGCTATTGTCTTCCCCTTCCACCAGATCACAATAATCGCCGCTGACGGGGCCGAAAGCTTCGTAGTGGAGCGCTACGCGCCAGCCGTTCAAGGTAAAATCGCGCTCCGGCAGTAATCTCGTCTGTATCTCTGCCGCCAGATGCAAATCCCGTTCGAGCGCTTCCTGCTCCAACGGCGTCAGGTGATCCAGACAGAAACGAACGAGCGGATCCGATACCAGGCGATCTTTCTCGATCGGATCGTGACAGACTTCACATAATCCGTATGATTCATTGTTCAAACGGTCCAGCGCTGTATCCACTTCGTGCAGCAGATTTCGTAACTGAGTTGATTCACCTATATTGACGATTGCGGATTCAAGTTTCTGTTGGCGATCGATTAATTGATCGCGCAGGTTGGTCTCGATTATGGTTGCCATTTTCCCCTCCATCACACCTCTACATTGTGCAGATATAAACGTGATTAACACAAGCGATGTTTCGGGGAAGATTCACTGCAAAAAACACAAAAAGAGTAAAATCACGGAGGAGCGTGGTTTGTAGATAAGCTTCTTTTCTGAGAGATTTTAGTGCCGCCTCTTCCAGTCAAACCATTTCTTCAATAATTTCAGCCACGGTTGGAGTTGCGTCTGACTGTAAGCATCGCCGATCTTGTGAAGCGCTTCAGCTTGAGTCGGGTATGGGTGGATCGTTTTCGCTAACGCTCCCAACTTCAATCCGGATGTGATCGCCAAAGTGAGTTCGCTGATCATCTCGCCGGCGTGCCGGGCGACGATGGTTCCGCCCAGGATTTTTCCCGTCCTGCGTTCGTAATGTACCCTTGCGAAACCATGGTCCTCGCCATCCAAAATCGCGCGATCGAGATCGTTGAAATACTCGGTGATTGTTGCAACATCCAAGCCTGCCTCTCGGGCGTCGGCTTCGTAATAACCGGTATGCGCTACTTCGGGATCTGTAAAAGTGACCCAGGGCATTACCGCAACTTTGCTGTGCCCGTAAAAGAGAGAGTTGCGCAGGGCTGTGCGCGCCATCGCGTCCGCCGCGTGAGTGAATTTCTGCCTGGAACATATGTCGCCCGCCGCATAAATTCGCCGATTCGATGTTCGCAGGTGATCATCGACGATCACGCCGTCGCGCGAAAAGTTCACGCCCGCGGCCTGCAGGTTCATGTCTTCGATGTTTGGCACTCGTCCTGCAGCCAGGAGGATCGCCTGACAGATGACCTCGGATTTCAAGCCATCGCGCGAGAATACTATCGCTCTGTCCTTGCCTCTGGTTTCAACGCGCAGTATTTCAGCCCGATTGATGATCGTCATACCTTCGCGTTCGAACTGCCGGTGGACGATAGCGGAAGCGTCCTGATCTTCACGAGGCAGGATCTGGCCGGCATCGTTGATGATCGTGATTGCGCATCCGAATCGAAGAAATGCCTGTCCCAATTCGCAGCCCGTCGCCCCTCCTCCGATAACAACCATATGAGCCGGCAGGGCGGTCAATTTAAAGATGGTTTCATTCGTGTAGAAGCCTGCCTCTTGCAAACCCGGTATCGGTGGATTCGCCGGACGGCTTCCCGTCGCAATCACTGCCCGATCGAATTCCAATCGTTTATCATCAACCTCGATTACGTTTGTACTGACGAACTTCGCAGCGCCAAGATAGACATCGACATTGTATTTGGTGCTGAAACGTTGGACCGCGTCGGCCAGGCTGATGCGGGCGCGCAACCGCCGCATTCTCTCCATGGCTGCCGCAAAGTCGATCTGTGGTTCGGAACTAAAACGAACACCGAACTCATTCGCGATGCGCAGGTCGTAGACGGCGCGGGCCGCACGAATCAGCGCTTTGGAAGGAACACAGCCGGTAGTCAAACAATCGCCTCCGGTCAGCGCCCGCTCAATAAGAGCGCTCTTCGCTCCCAGGCTGCCGGCGCCGCCCGCGCTCACCAACCCGGCAGCGCCTGCGCCGATAGCGACCAGGTTATATCTCCCTGCGGGAACCGGATTTGAGTAGTCGGGCGGATGGCAATTGGCGATAACCTGCTGGTCGTGCGGATCGCTTGGCGTCAGAATTTGTTCGATCTTCATTTTCATAGAAGCACATTAGGGAAGCCAAAAGTCAAAAATGCAGTATGCGGAGCGTAAGCCGTGGGCGTCAGCTTAGCGATCGTCTTTTTGCTTTTGATGGCGGCTCTTGTGCTGCCCTTAACTTTATCTATTCGAGTTATATTCGAGACTCAGCATAGAGATCGTCGGCCGTAAACGGTGCCAACCGGCGCTCCAACCCATTACGGAAGCGACCGATCCGTTGCCTCCTGAATTATATCCACATTCTCCGGTTGAGCGTGGCCGAGCAGAACACGGCGAGACTGGAAGAAAGAACCATATCTGCGTCATGATTGGTTTCGGGTGAGACGCGGTCTCATCAATCATGGGATTCAATCAGACAAAAAGCGTAGGGCGAAAGTTTAACGGTTATCTATTCGCAGCCGGTGGTATCGCCCTCGCGACTGCGGTTCTCGCGCCATTTCACGACAGGCTAAGTTCTACAACCGTGGCGTTGGCTTTGTTGCTGATTGTGCTATTTTCGGCGACCGGATGGGGCATTCGTCCCGCCATGGCCGCTTCACTGCTTGGCGTTCTCTGCTTTAACTTCTTCTTCCTCCCGCCGCTTCATACTTTGACGATTGTCAATCCGCATAACTGGGTAGCGCTCGCCGCATTCCTCATTACGGCGATTACGGCCGGGGGGCTCTCGGCTCGTGCGAACAGGCGTGCCGAAGAGGCTGAGGCGCGCAGACGAGAAATCGAACGTCTTTATCATGAATACCAAAATGCCGTTGACCGCGCGAAACAGGCGGAAGTTCTCGAACAAAGCGAAAGGCTGAAATCAGCATTACTCGATGCTGTCACGCATGATCTGCGGACACCGCTCACTTCGATCAAGGCTTCCGTCACGACGTTGCTCGCCGAGGTCGAGGGCGACCAACCCGTTGCGCTCGATCGGGAGGCGCGGCATGAATTTTTGGTGGTAATCAATGAAGAGACCGACCGGCTCAACCGTTTTGTCGAAAACCTGGTCGAGCTGGCGAGCATCGAGGCGGGGGCAATGCACTTGCGGCGGCGGTGGTTTTCGGTCGAAGACCTTATCGCTATGGCACGCGAACGTGCGGCTTCCTTAACGACTGAACATCGCCTCATCATCGACATCGAACGCGAGATGCCGGTTGCCCGCCTCGATGCCGCGCTGATCGCTGAGGTTCTTTACTCACTCATCGACAATGCCACGAAGTATTCGCCTGCCGGGACGCCAGTCCGCATCACCGCTGAACGCGCCCAGAACGAGATGATACAATTCGTCATTGAAGATGAAGGCCGCGGCATACCTCCGGAACTGCGAGAGCGCGTTTTCGATAAATTTTTTCGCGCGACGAACGAAGGCGCCGCGAGCCTGGGAAGGCCGAAGGGGCTCGGGATGGGATTGGCTATCGCGCGTGGTATCGTTGAAGCGCACGGTGGCCGCATCTGGATCGAGAGCGGCGGGAATAGAAAGGGAACGCGCATCACATTCCTCGTCCCGATCGGGGACGAGGAACCCGATCAATCGAACGAACCCCATCCTTTCTTTTCTGGTACGACGAAATGACTGAACCTTATCGCATACTGGTCGTGGATGATGAACTACAGATTGGCCGCGTTTTGCGGCGCAGCCTCTCTGCTCGAGGGTACGAAGTACAGGTAGCCGGAAATGGCGAGGAGGGGCTGGATGTATTCAAAAGTTGGACGCCGGACCTGGTCATCACCGATCTTTCCATGCCGAATATGGGTGGGATCGAGCTTTGCCGGCGTCTACGCGCCGTCTCGCAAGTACCGATCATAGTGATTTCAGTAAAGGGAGAAGAGCGCGTTAAAGTCGAGGCGTTGGATGTCGGGGCGGACGATTACATCACCAAGCCTTTCGGCATCGATGAGCTGCTTGCCCGCGTACGAGCCGCGCTGCGCCGCATTCCGGTCAAGACCGGGACTCAAGGCAGGACAGTTCACGCCGGAGATTTTCATCTCGATACCGAGGCCCGCACGATCAAAGTCCGCGGTGTGGATGTGCATCTAACGCCGAAAGAATACGACCTGCTGGTTTTCCTGATTCAGCATCCGAATAAAGTCCTGACACATAGAGTTCTGCTCGGCGCAATCTGGGGCGGCGATTATGTCGAACAGACTGAGTACCTGCGCGTGTTTATTGGTCAACTGCGCAAGAAGATAGAAGCGGATCTATCGAAACCTCGCTACATCCTCACCGAACCCTGGGTGGGATATCGCTTCGATCCGGGGGCATAGGGTATCTGGCATGTTGGCATAAAAGATTTACGAATTTTTTATGCGCCATTTACGCCATTTTTATAACTCATGTCATAACATCATCGTTCGATAAATCGAACGCGGAGTTCAAACGGCGAGGATGTGGACGCTGTTTCTTTGACGGCATACGCATTGCATACGCAAAAATACCATATGCAAGAGATTGACCTATTTTTTGTTATTCCTACCTACCGTCTACGTGAAGTAGGAGAAACGGTGGAAGAATATGACGAACACTTCTGGTGTAACGGATATTCGGTACGAATGATCGTCTTCGATGATTCCAGTCCGGCAAACCAGCATAAATATTATTCGCTTCTAGAACAGACCAGAACGCACAATGACCTCTTTTATGTGGGCCCGCAGGAAAAAGATCAATTCATCGCATACATAAATGGGCGCTTGCGAGACAAACGGCTGGAAGGGCTGGTCAAAAACTTGTTTCGGCCCAGTTATGGTGGGAACCGCAACTATACGCTCATGTATACTCTCGGCGGCCTGATGGTCAGTTCCGATGATGATATGCGTCCTTATGCATTGATGGAATACAGCCCTGAATCTCTTAACCCAAATGAAGTTTGCCGCGGACGATTACACAAAGTTGGTGAAAACAGTTACAACCGCAAGTCATTTGACATAATTGCATCCTTTCTGGACGTACTGGGGAAGCGCGTCAGCCAGACGCCGGACAACTATGAGCGCGGCGAATCGCTGATGGACACGGCAATGCATTTGGAGACCAACTCCACCATGGGGCTGGCGCAGGAGAATTCGCTTCTGTTGAAGCGCGGGCCGATCTCTGAGGATGCAGTGGTGAAGATAGCTCAGACGTTTCGCTCGGGGACCAACGATATCGACGCCATCGATTTCGTAGAGATGTTCCTCGACGACGAGCAGCAGACAAACCCTGACGATCTCAACAATCTTTATGTACTGGTAAATTTTCGTCCGGTAGTGACCAAGAAGAATTGGCGTATGGACTGCGGCATAGCGGGTTACGACAACACCTTCGGGTTACCGCCGTTCTTTCCCACGCGGCTGCGCTTCGAGGACTATATCTATCGACTCTGGGTACAACAGGAAGGCATAGCGGCGTCTCATATCGATGCCGCGCAGAATCACATCAGAAGCAACTATATGCGTAACCCGCCCACGTCCGAGATTTTCAATGAGGAGGTATCCAACCTGCTCAAGCGGAAGATCAAGGATTCGCTATCGCGCATCGACGAACTGAGCATTGCGTTCGACTACGATGGCGAGGTGAAGGCGCAGGATGCGCAGGAGATACTTGATAAGATCGGAAGACTGTATGGAAGAGCCGCTGAGACGGCTGCCAAGACGCCCAATCTAGAGCGGGCCGATGCACTGCGCCGGTTCGCAGCCAACCTGCAGAAATCGTTCTATGGGTTCGAACCGGATTTTTTTCAGCAGAACCTGCTGCGGATCGCGGATGACGTCATCAGCGTCATCAAGGGATCGATCGAACTATGGCCGAGCCTGGTAGAGATCTGCTACTTCCAGAAAGGGCGCAAAGGGCTGCCGCAGGTGCGAGTGAAGAATCAGAAGAAGTGAGCCCCCGATGAGAATTGCGCAAGTCGCTCCTTTATTCGAGAGTGTTCCCCCGATGCTTTATGGGGGAACTGAGAGAATCGTATCTTACCTGACAGAAGAGCTCGTGCGGTTGGGTCACGAAGTGACTCTGTTCGCCAGCGGCGACTCGGAGACGAACGCGAAGCTGGTGGCAGCATGCCCGGCGGGCGTTATGGCGTGATACCGATTGCAGAGAGTCATTGCCCCATCACGTCCGCCTGATGGAGTTGGTTTTCCAGGACATCTCACGCTTCGACGCCATCCATTTCCATTGCGACTATCTGCACTATCCGATGCTTCGGCGACATCCGTGCCCGAATGTGACAACTCTGCACGGGCAGTTGCACCTTCCCGATATAAAACCTTTGTTTGCGGAATATCCTCAACTGCCGCATGTCTCCATCTCCAATCATCAGCGCCGTCCGATCCCGGATGCTAATTGGAAGGCTACTGTCTATCACGGGCTTCCCCTCGACCTATATAGCTACCGGGAAAAATCCGGCAATTACCTGGCCTTTCTCGGTCGCTTTTCTCCCGAGAAGCGGGTAGACCGGGCAATCGAGGTCGCTCGGCGTACCGGGATGAAATTGAAGATTGCCGCCAAGATCTATCCGGAAGAGCGCAGTTATTTCCAGGATGCCATTAAACCGTTGTTGCGGGATTCCCAGTCATGGGTTGAGTTCATCGGCGAGGTCGGTGATCAAGAAAAGTATGAGTTTTTGAGTAACGCTCTTGCGCTGCTCTTCCCGATTGACTGGCCTGAGCCGTTTGGGCTGGTGATGATCGAAGCCATGGCGTGCGGAACTCCGGTCGTCGGATGGCGCAAGGGTGCTGTGCCCGAAGTTATCACGGACGGTGTTACAGGCTTCGTGGTAGACAGCATCGAGGAAGCTGTGCGGGCAGTCGAGCGAGTTCCAGGCCTGAGCCGCAGAGCATGCCGCCAGGTGTTTGAGGAACGCTTCGATGCCGTGCGTATGGCCCAGGAATACGTCGAGGTTTACCGGAGGCTGGAACCGGCCGGACTGAAACCGGCGATGCTTTTTAACGCCTCCACGGGATAATCTATTTAATTCCGCTTTCCGATCCCGCCATAGATAGGAGGCCGGCATCCAGGGGGACGGTATATTTATAGATTATTCAAGCTCGCAAAGAAGCTCGCTTTTATGACTGACTCGAATACGAATAGCATAAAAGATAACCGCACGAGGAATGTATCTGAGATGTCAAAGATCCCTGATGAGGGCAGCCATTATCATATCCTGGCGGCGTCAAGCCCCGCGGACGAACGGACCCGCGTGCTCAAGCACGGAGAGACGTTTGCGGTCTTCGATCATTACGGCGACATCAAGCCAGGTGGGTTGGGGGAGGAGGGGCTTTACCACGGAGGCACGCGCTTCCTTTCTTGCTTTCTGCTGGATTTGGAAGGCAGACGCCCATTCTTTCTGAGTTCCACGGTCCGGGATGAAAATGACCAGCTGGCCGTCGCTCTCACCAATCCAGACCTGCTCCAGGATGATCAGGTAAGGCTTCCGTTGGGCGCGCTCCAACTTTCGTTGAGGAAGTTTCTCTGGAGAGGCGTCTGCTACCAGCAATTGCGCGTCAAGAATTATGCACTGAAGGCGGTGGAAACATCGCTCTCCTTATATTTTGAGGCCGATTTCGCGGACATTTTTGAAGTGCGAGGAATGAAGCGCCAGAGCCGCGGCCAGGATCTGGCTTCTGAAGTCACAGGCGACCGGGTGATCCTGCGCTACCGGGGATTAGACAACATCGTGCGGCGCACGCGCCTTGATTTCTATAAGCCGCCGTCATCGCTCTCGGCTACCACGGCCCGGTTCGACCTGTCGCTTCAACCTCAGCAGGAGACCGTCTTCACAATGGCTATCGCTTGCGAACGAGCTCCGGCGGCTCCGGTTATACTCGGCTTTGATGATGCGCGCACCCAGGCCCAGGCAGATCTGGAACGATACAACGCGTGGTCCTGCCACATTCGAACGTCGAATGGACAGATCAACGCATGGATCAATCGGGCGGTCTCCGATCTCCACATGCTGACCACCGAGCTTCCCACCGGCCCTTACCCATATGCAGGCATACCGTGGTTCAACACTCCATTCGGCCGCGATGGAATCATCACCGCATTCGAATCGCTATGGCTCCGGCCCGCTCTGGCCCGCGGCGTGCTGGCTTATCTGGCAGAAGTGCAGGCCACAGAAGTGATTCCGGAGCAGGATGCCGAGCCGGGAAAGATACTGCACGAAACCCGCAGCGGCGAGATGGCTATACTGAAGGAGATACCATTCGGCCGCTATTACGGTAGCGTCGATTCGACGCCGCTCTTCGTCCTGCTCGCGGGCTCATACTACGAGCGGACCGGCGACCTGGGGTTCGCTGAATCGATCTGGCCCGGTGTGGAAGCGGCACTGGATTGGATCGACCGTTATGGGGATCGGGATAAAGATGGTTTTGTGAAGTACCAGCAGCAGTCGAGCGACGGTCTGCTTCATCAGGGATGGAAGGATTCCGACGATGCCATCTTCCACGCGGATGCCTCTTCAGCCAGCGGCCCCATTGCTCTGTGCGAAGTGCAGGGCTATGTCTACGCGGCCAGAAAGGCCGGGGCGGTATTGGCCGCGGCTCTGGGGTTGAGCCAGCGGTCGATTGAACTGGAGCGGCAGGCTGAGAGGCTGCGGGAACGGTTTGAGCAGTACTTCTGGTGCGATGAGTTGTCTACCTATGTGCTGGCTTTGGACGGGGAGAATCAGCCCTGCCGGGTGCGCTCGTCAAACGCCGGACAGTGTCTGTTCACGGGCATCGCCAGCCAGGACCGCGCTCAGCGATTAGCCCGGACATTGATCAAGCCCGAGTCTTTTTCCGGATGGGGGATCAGGACCCTCGCCGCCAACGAGCCGCGCTATAACCCGATGGGCTATCACACCGGGTCGGTCTGGCCACACGATAATGCCTTGATAGCCCTGGGACTTTCGCGTTATGGCCTTGGCGAGAAGGCGCTACAGATTCTGACGGGTTTGTTCGAAGCGAGCCTCTACTTCGACTTACACAGGATGCCGGAACTATTCTGCGGCTTCACACGACAACCTGGGGAAGGGCCTGTTCTCTACCCGGTGGCCTGTGCGCCGCAGGCCTGGTCAGCGGCCTCCGTGTTCCTCTTATTTCAAGCCTGTCTCGGTCTGAGAATAAGTGGCCCTGACTCGCAAATCTCTTTCACCCGCCCGTGCCTGCCCGCCTCGTTGAACGAATTGCGAATACATAATCTTGAGGTCGCTGGATCGTCTGTCGACCTGTTGTTGGTGCGCCACGAGTACGACGTAGGGGTTAACGTACTGCGCCGCGAGGGAGACGTCAGGATCATAGTGATTAAATGAGCGAAGATTGCTTGATGTCTTGGTGACGCAAAGGTCCAGAGGGATTTTTTTAAAGGACCAGAATTGAAGGGCCCACTAATGCCCCTATCTGCTGCCTCACTGAAAGAATTATCTTGAAGGTTCGATCTCATTTCGGTGAAGGATGCGAAAGCGGAATTTCACCGGAATATCTATCGAGTATCTTCGATCGATTCGCCCGCGTGACGGGCTCGGATGAAGCGGGACTCGGGCTCGCGATCGCAAAAGCGGTTGGTGGAAGCCCACGTCGGGCAGTTTACCGCGCAATCCGATGTCGGACGGGGAAGCACATTCACTTTCACTTTGCCAATTGAAAGATGCCGGAAGGCGATGTTGATGGACGGCCATATCTATGATGAGAAAATTCATCGCAGATAAAAACAGATGCGACGGACAGACACGAAATTATAAAAATATTGTGTCGATCCGTCGCATATTTCCTGTGGCGAAGTTCGCCCCGCTCCAATCCTTTTCCCGGCCTTTACTTCTTCCCCGGGACGATGGCGTCCTTGGCAGCCTTTGCCACGCGGAATTTGACCACCGTTTTGGCGGGTATCTTGATCGGTGTGCCTGTCATCGGATTCCTACCCATACGAGCTTTGCGGTGCGCTTTAACAAGCTTTCCCAGCCCAGGGAGCGTGAATGCGCCGACCTTTTTGGTCTGCATGACGGCAACAGAGGCGAGTTCATCCAGTATCTCATTCGCCGACTTCTTCGAGAAATTGAATTTTTCGGCGATATGGGCCGCCAATTGGCTCTTGGTCATCTGTTTTGTTGTAGCCATATTTTTTCTCCTTGTTGTTTGTTTCTTTAGGGTGTGCAACACCGCGCTTCTTCTAGCACCAAAGCGCGAGGGCAGCCTCCGTGGCCGAACCTGCTCTCAGCTCTGCGTAGCAACTATTGCAGCGTCGATCTACTGCAGCGTCAATGCCGCACGGTTCCTGCATAAAATACCACGCAATTCCGGGCGTTTCGCGTCAAGTGAAACGAGGCAAAACTGCGATCACATTATCTAGTGCAGAACCGCGGCGCAGTATACCGAATCTTGTATGGAGGCGCAAGAAAAATTTTCGAAGAAAATGCATAAAATACCTTATTTTTCGGGGTGATAAGACGACTACCTCTGTAATGCCCCTATCAATATTGGCTGATAACACCTCGAGCTGAGCGAGTGGAGCAAACTCCGGCGTGCCGGCGACCAACTCATATCGCAGAAGGGGGCAGCGCTGCCGTTGACTGAAAGAGGGCTGGGGTTGAATCTGTCTCAGCAGCATTGCCAACATCGAAGCTTTGGTTTAGATTTTCCGCTCGTGCGCCAAGGGTATCGTTTGCAAATTCACCTGCCCGCTGGCGAATGGGTCTTTATTACTGCGCGCACAGAAAATCATACTTGCTATATTACGGAGGATAAATATTGTGCCACTAGCTGCCTGTCCTGAATGTGAGGCTGAAATTCATGTCGATGAAGACGTCGATAAGGGTGAGATCCTCAATTGTGAGGAATGTGAAGTTATGCTCGAGGTCGTCGGGCTCGATCCGATTGAACTCGATATCGCACCGGACGAGGATGATGAAGATGATTATGACGATGAAGAGGGATATTGAACGCCTATTTTACCGGGGCTGTATATCCATTGCGGCTGACGCGTAGCATCACGCCCGGGCGCGATGTTTTCACCCGCAGTTCGTGGAACTTGCCATCGCGCAAATCCGGATAGTACGACAGCGCATAGCTCGCACGAATCTCTTCGGCCAGCGCCTTGAAGACGGGGGTGAAATCCTGAGCATCAGCGGCGAAATCGCGACCGCCCGTCCCATTCACGACCTGCGTGGCATCCAATGGAGTAATAACGCGGTCTATCGAGCGACTCGGCGAAAGCATATAGGATGGCAGTGTGATGGAATATACCGTCACTCCTGCAGCATTTGCTCGGCGCACCAGTTCCTTCCTGTCGATGACGCTGGCTGAATCGAAGCCATCGCTGATTACTATCACGACGCGCCGGAGCGGGCGGTTCTTGCGTATGCGCGGAGCCTTTCGATCGAGCATCACGATGGCTTGATCGATCGCGTCATATATTCTGGTCGAACCCTCGAACCCGCGTATCTTTCCGAGCGCGCTCTCGATCTTTCGCGAATCGCCCGTGAAATCCTGGAGTATTCTCACCTTATCGTTGAATGCCATGGCGGCAAAGACCGATTCGCCTTTCATCAACTCAGCAAATTTGAGAGCCGCTTCGCGCAAGGTGACGGTCTCTTCCGGTTTGAGGCTACCGGAAATATCGAGCGCGAATATCGCCGCCAACGGCCGCGAGAGTGTGGACTCATCCGTCATCGTAAAGAAATCTATCTTCCGCGGCTTCCCATCCTCAAACAGCACGAATTCGTCGGCACGCAGGTCTCTTATATAATTTCCGTTGGCATCCGTGGCCGTGACGTCGATGGCGACCAGATCTGTGTCCATCCGAATAGTCAGTGGCGGGCGAGGTTCCTGTGGCCGGCGGTCTTGTGCGACGGCGATCGTCGAATCTAAAATCAACAGTGCTGAAATGATGAATAGTGATTTCATGGCAGCCTCAATCTTCGACAACGATCTGAATACTATTATGAAGCATCAACTGAAATACGCAATGGTGATCGGGCTTTTTCTCATGATCCAGGCGAACGCCCAAACGGGAACGGTCAAAGGACGAGTGAAAGAGCAAAACGGCAAGGCCCTCGAGGGTGTACTTGTGCGCGCCAACAGCGCGAACGACAAAGATGAGAGTCATGAAACCCGGAGCGACAGCAAGGGGGATTTTGAATTCATCGGGCTGCAGCCAGGCGATTATTCATTCACTTTTGAAAAACAGGGATTCAAGACATTCAGCACGCGCAAACTCGAGCTGGCTGCCGGTGATACCCTCAAACTGAGCCGCGGCATAGAGCTCAAACGCGAAGGAGAACCATTCTCCGTTATTCGAGGGGCGGTACTCTATGATGCCGGGTTCACGCTGCCCAATGCGGCTGTTACGATTGAGCGCATCGACGGGGGAAAGAAATTCAAACAGGAGACCGTATCGCGCGAGGGAGGCGAATTCGCTTTCCGGGTTAAATCCGAGAAGGCTCGATATCGCATATCTGCCAGCTCCCGCGGCTTCCAGCCTGGGTCCATTGAAATAGATATCGTGGGAGATGAATTGCGGTCGGTGGTGGTGACGCTGCAAAAAGAAAAAGAATGATCGCGTAAAGATTCTCCGCAAAAACAAAAGACAAAAAACACAAATATACTTTTGTGTCTTTTGTCCCCCCTATAATTGTTGGCGGTGAATCACTGCGCGATCTCTTACGAGTTCATCGAAGCCAGAAACTCCGCGTTCGTCTTCGTCTTCTCGAGACGCTCGAGCACGAGTTCCATCTGTTCAACCGGAGAAAGCGGGTTGAGCACGCGGCGTAAGACCCAGATGCGGTCGAGGTCTTTCTTCAGAATCAGCAATTCTTCTTTGCGCGTCCCTGATTTTTGCAGGTCGATCGCCGGGAAGACGCGTTTGTCGGAGAGCTTGCGGTCGAGATGGATTTCCATGTTACCCGTTCCTTTGAACTCCTCGAAGATAACGTCGTCCATCCTGCTGCCCGTTTCGATCAAAGCCGTCGCGATGATCGTCAGCGAGCCGCCCTCTTCGATGTTTCGTGCCGCTCCGAAGAAACGCTTCGGGCGCTGTAGCGCGTTGGAATCGACGCCGCCCGAGAGGATTTTGCCGGATGGCGGTACCACCGCGTTATGCGCGCGCGCGAGGCGCGTGATCGAATCGAGCAGGATCACCACATCGCGTTTGTGCTCGACCAGGCGCTTCGCCTTCTCGATCACCATGTCGGCCACCTGCACGTGGCGCGATGCGGGTTCGTCGAAGGTGGATGAAATCACCTCGCCATTGACCGAACGCTGCATGTCCGTTACCTCCTCCGGACGTTCATCGATCAACAGAACGATAAGCGTCACTTCGGGATGGTTCTCCGTAATGGAGTTGGCGATCGATTGCAGAAGCATGGTCTTGCCCGTCCGCGGCGGCGCAACGATCAAACCGCGTTGCCCTTTGCCGATCGGCATAAAGAGGTCGATGACGCGCGCTGATGCGTTCTCCGTCGCCGTCTCCATTCTCAGATGTTCGTTCGGATAGAGCGGCGTGAGGTTGTCGAAGAAGACCTTGTCGCGGGCTATCTCGGGCGGCTCGAAGTTGATCGCCTCGACCTTGATCAGGGCGAAATATCGCTCACCCTCCTTGGGAGGACGTATCTGACCGGAGATCGTATCGCCCGTCCGCAAATCGAATTTGCGAATCTGCGATGGGCTGACGTAGATGTCATCCGGACCTGGTAAATAGTTATATTCCGGAGCCCGTAGGAATCCGAATCCATCAGGTAAGGTCTCGAGCACACCCTCCGAGAAGATCAACCCCGACTTCTCGGTCTGCGCCTGCAGGATTTTGAAGATCAACTCTTGCTTCCGCATTCCTGTGGCGCCGGGCACGTCCAACTCTTTGGCGATCTGCGTCAGCTTGGAGATATTCATCTCCTTCAGGTCCGCTATATCCAAAAAGCTGTCATAACTTTCATCAAAGTCGCTGATTTCATCGTCGTTGTTGCTATGGTTTCTTGGTCTATTTGTGATTTTCTCTGGCATAAAATTACCTCTGGTTCTTCAACATAGGGTATGCATGCATCCTCAGTCATTACTCAATGCCATAATCGATGTAAGCCGGGAAATCAGTGCGCGAGAAATCCGTGTCGTTGCGGTGAGTATCGCAATTGACTTGTCAGGGAGATGTGTCTCGTTATTGTTCTATTTCTATGTTACTGGTATAAGGGGTTTTATTGTTTTTCTGCGATGCTGGCCAGGATCACATCCCAAACCTGACTCGCGCCGTCGCGCGTGATTGATGAATACTGGATAATATCTTCTGTATCAAAAATCTTCTTTGTAAGTTGCCGGGATTTGCTTTGTTCGTTAGCTTTCAGTTTATCAATTTTCGTTGAGACCACCAGAAAAGGAAGCCCATAGTGCTGGAGCCAGGATTTCATCTGAAGGTCTAACGGGGAAGGCTCATGCCGAGCATCTACGATTAAAATAGATAACACAAGCTGCTTCCGTTCTGCAAGGTATCTCTCGATTAATTTGCCCCAAGCGCGGCGATTTTCCTTTGATGTCTTGGCAAATCCGTACCCGGGTAGATCTACGAAATAGAACTCTTCATTGATCAGAAAAAAATTGATTGATTGAGTCCTTCCCGGCGTCGAACTGGTACGCGCGAGCCCTTTCACTTCCAAAAGGCTATTGATCAGGCTCGATTTGCCCACATTGGAACGGCCGATGAAAACAATCTCCGGACGCCTGTCGCTTGGAAATGAATCCACATTTGTGGCGGCAGCAATGAATTTTGCGCTTCTGACTCTCATCAAAAGGCCTTCACCACAAGACCACAAAATGAAAGCCCGATGGGCGAAAGAATTTTGCTCTCGCCGTTCGGGGTTTCATTTTGCGTATTTTGTCGTGAACCTATCCGGTCACCGGCCCTTCCGCGGGCACAGTGCCTGACGGCGGCTGCTGCCAGACCGGAGCCGCCATTTCTAGATTTGTTGGCGGAATGCGTTCGAGAGCTAATTGCAATACTTCATCCATACCGTCCACGAGGTTGATTTGTATGGCATCGAGCACTTCCGGAGGGACATCGCTCAGGTCCTTCTCGTTCTCTTTGGGCAGAATGATCATGGTCAGGCCGATGCGGTGAGCCGCCAGCAGCTTCTCTTTCACTCCGCCGATCGGGAGGACTTTGCCCCTCAGCGTGATTTCACCGGTCATCGCTACTTCTTTATGGACCGGGACCCTCGTCAATGCCGAAGCCATCGCGGTGGCCATCGTTATTCCGGCTGATGGGCCGTCTTTCGGGATAGCGCCTTCCGGCACGTGCACGTGCAGATCGTAGTTTTTGTGGAGGTCGGTTGGGATGCCCAGTTCCGCCGCGCGCGACCTGATGTATGTGATTGCGGCGTGCGCCGATTCCTGCATGACATCGCCCAGCTTGCCGGTGAGCGTCAGCTTGCCTGAGCCTTCGATAAGCGTGGCTTCAATCTGCAGCACATCGCCGCCGACTTCGGTGACGGCCAAACCGTTCGCCAGGCCCACTTCGCTCCGTTCCGTCATGCGCTGCGATCGATATTTCAAAGGACCAAGCATCTTTTTGACCGCCGCGCCATCGACCACGTAATGGAACTGATCCTCTTCACCGCCATCTTTATCGGTCAACTGCACCACCTGGCGAGCCACTTTGCGGCAGAGCGATCCGATCTCGCGTTCGAGATTGCGCACACCCGCCTCGCGCGTGTAATTTTCGATGATCGTCTTGATTCCCTCGTCGAGAAACTCCACCTGCGCGTCCTTCAGTCCATTGCTTTCCGTCTGTTTCCTGACGAGATGCCGCTTGGCGATCTCCATCTTTTCGCGCTCCGTGTAACCTGCCAGCCTGATGATCTCCAGCCGGTCCTGCAACGCCGGCGGGATGGTATGCAAAACGTTGGCCGTCCCGATGAACATGACCTGCGACAGGTCGTATTCGACATCGAGATAATGATCGTGAAATGTGTGGTTCTGCTCGGGGTCCAGCACCTCCAGGAGTGCGGCCGACGGATCTCCGCGGAAATCCGAGCCTAATTTGTCCACCTCATCGAGCAGGATGAGCGGGTTGATTGTGCCGGCCTTCTTCATCATCTGGATGATCTGTCCGGGGAGAGCGCCGATGTAAGTGCGGCGATGCCCGCGGATTTCCGCTTCGTCGCGCACGCCGCCCAGCGAAAGCCGCACGAAATTTCTCCCCGTGGCTTTTGCGATCGATCGGCCGAGCGATGTCTTTCCGACGCCGGGCGGGCCGACGAAACAAAGGATCGAGCCGCGCGGCTTCTCGACGAGCTGGCGCACAGCCAGGTATTCCAGGATGCGCTCTTTAACTTTTTCGAGCCCGTAGTGATCGGCCTCCAGGACTTCCTGGGCGTGCCGGATATCGCGGATCTCCTCGCTTCGCTTATTCCACGGAACGTTGAGCAGCCAGTCCAGATAGTTGCGCGAGACGGTAGATTCGGCTGACATCGGCGGCATCTGCTCGAGCCGCTTCAACTCGTTGATCGCCTTTTCGTACGCCTCCTGCGTCATCCCCGCATCGTCGATCTTCTGCCGCAACTCCTCGAATTCGGCACGTTCGTCCTTGCGCCCCAACTCCTTGTGGATGGCCTTGATCTTCTCGTTTAGATAGTACTCGCGCTGCTGTTTCTCCATCTGTCGTTTGACGCGCGTCTGGATGGTCCGGTCTACATTGAGTTTGTCTATTTCGATCTCGAGCACCTCGATCATCCGCAGCATCCGCTCGTAGGTCGAATAGGTCTCGAGCAATCCCTGTTTGTCCTCGATCTCGAGCTTCATTCTGTCGGCGAGCTGATCGACCAGCTGCCCCGGATCGTTGGCCCGCAGCGCCGCCTGTATCTGCTCGGGATTTCCCTCCTGCGCCAGCTTCATGTACTGCTCGACCAGCGAAACGACGCGAGAAACGAGCGGAGCTATCTTCTTGTTGTTCTCCGCCACGACGGGCGCGCGACGCAGAGTCGCGAGATAATACCCGTCGCGCTCCTCCACCCGAACTGCGCGCGCTCGCTCCCTGCCCTCTACCAGGACCTTAATCGTCGATTCTTCCGGCTTGCGGAGAAAATTTTTGATAATGGCGAGCGTTCCCACCTGATAAATCTGATCGGGAGTCGGGTCTTCGACCGTGGCGTCGTGTTGGGTCGCCAGAAAGATAATACGATCCTCCGTCGCCAACGCCTCTTCCAGAGCCCGCACCGATGAGGGACGGCCGATATTGAAGGGCGCTTTCGTATGCGGAAAGGCGACAATATCGCGAATAGGAACCATCGGATATTGGACTACATCGCTCGGTGTACCATCGTGGAATTCTTGCATCGTTGCCTAGACCTCGGAATTATGGGGCTATTAATGAACGAGAGCTATTTCAATGGAGTTAGGAGAAGTTAAAAAGGGCAATAATTTGCAAAAAAGGCAAAAAGCCTGCAATTTTGTTTCAATTTGCCCTTAATGCCTCTTCTGCTTCCCTTTTTACCTTTGAGCTCTATTTCATCCCGCTTTCTCCAGCGGGAAGATAGCGCGACGATTGGCGACCATTTCGGCGGTGACGACAAACTCTTTGATCTTCTTCTGACCGGGAAGGGTGTACATCGCTTCGAGCATCAGCTCTTCCAGTATCATGCGAAGCCCGCGCGCCCCGACTTTGCGCTCGCATGCCTGCTTCGCCACCGCGCGCAATGCATCGTCGGTGAAGCGCAATTTAATCCCATCCCATTCAAACTGCTTCTGATACTGTTTGGCCAGAGCATTTTTCGGTTGTGTGAGTATCTCAATCATCGCCGCTTCGTCGAGTTCGTGGAGCGTGCCTATCACCGGCAACCGTCCGACGAATTCCGGGATGAGACCGAACCTGATCAAATCCTCAGGCTGAACCTGTTCGAGTAGATTGGAAATGCGCGACTGGTTCATTGGCCGGATGTTCGCGGAAAAGCCCATTGATTTTTGGCCCACGCGCTTCTGTATCACTTTATCCAGCCCGACAAATGCGCCGCCGCAGATAAACAGAATATTGGTTGTATCTACCAGGTAGAATTCCTGGTGCGGATGCTTGCGGCCGCCCTGCGGAGGCACGTTGGCGACGGTGCCTTCCAGTATCTTGAGCAGCGCCTGCTGAACTCCTTCGCCCGAGACGTCGCGCGTGATCGAGGGGTTCTCGTCTTTTCGGCATATCTTATCGATTTCGTCGATATAGATGATACCCTGCTGGGCGCGCTCGACATCTCCATTCGCCGACTGGAGAAGTTTCAGGATGATATTTTCGACATCTTCTCCGACGTAACCGGCTTCGGTCAGCGTGGTCGCATCGACGATGGTGAATGGCACCTTGAGCATGCGCGCGAGCGTCTGCGCGAGGAGCGTTTTACCCGTACCCGTCGGGCCGATCAGCATAATGTTCGATTTTTGAATCTCGACATCGCTGCGGCGTTTGATCATCTCGACCCGCTTGTAGTGCTGATAGACGGCTACGGCCAGCTTTTTCTTAGTTTCTTCCTGGCCAATAACGTACTCATCCAGGAAAGTTTTAATCTCGGTCGGCTTGGGAAGCGGCGGGCGGGCGGCGGCGGCTTCCTGCTGCGCATCATCGCTGATTATTTCAATACAGATATCGATGCATTCATTGCAGATGTAAACAGTGGGACCCGCGATCAGTTTCTTGACTTCATTCTGGCTTTTACCGCAGAAGCTGCAGCGTAATGTGTCATCGTTTCTTCTCATCACCTTGCGGCCTCCACCTTGGGTTCATATATTTGCATTACGGATGATTACCTTTAGGATGATTACGTTTGATTGATGTTTATGATAAACAAGTGTCCGACTGCGCGCAAGCTATCCTCCCAGACCGGGGCTGGGACCGGACTTGAGTATTTCGCATGCGCGTATGCATTTATCGCATATCCGCGCGTCGATGCCCGGGAAAAGGCGCTCTCCCTGTTGATTGCTGCGGTCATGGTTGTTGAAGCTGCAGGCATTGGTCCCGCTCAGAGAGTCGCCGAGAATTTTCTTATACCACGGCTGTTCGATTTTCGGCGGGCTCATTCCCATCTCGCGATAGTCGTGCAGGAGTTGCACGCAGACATCAACGCATTCATCGCAGATATAACCCGAGTGTCCCTCGAAGAGACGTGCGACTTCACCATAGGCGAGGCCGCAGAATGAGCAGCGCAAAACCTCTCGCTGCCCTTGTAAGTCCATCGTCCCGATGTAGTTATTTAGCGAATTGGAAGGGGAATTGCCGCTGTTCATAATATTTTTCTTCTTAAACTATTATTCGCGGTGTTTGATCACCTGATCGATGATCCCATATTCCTTAGCCTGACTGGCCCCCATAATCCGGTCCCGTTCGACATCGCGTTCGATCGCTTCTACCGTCTGCCCCGTATGAAATGCGAGGATTTCATTGAGACGTTCGCGCAATCGCAGTATCTCTTCCGCCTGAATTTTAATATCCGTCGCCTGCCCTGATATCCCGCCCGCAGAGGGTTGATGGATGAGAATTCGGGAATTCGGTAGCGCGAACCGCCTGCCTTTGGTCCCGGCAGCGAGCAGAACGGCGGCCATCGATGCGCACTGCCCGATACAGAAGGTCGTTACCGGGCACCTGACAAACTGCATCGTGTCATAGATCGCCATTCCGGCAGTGACGGCTCCGCCCGGCGAATTTATATAAAGCGATATCTCGCGATCGGGATCTTCCGATTCGAGGAAGAGCATCTGTGCCACGACGAGGTTCGCGATAATGTCGTCGATCGGCACTCCGATGAAGATGATATTGTCTTTGAGCAGACGCGAGTAAATATCGAACGCGCGCTCGCCGCGCGCCGTCTGCTCGACGACCATTGGCACTAAATGAGCGTTTGGATTAATCATACAGCTTCCTGTTCTTCGGTCTTCGTTTCAGTCTGATTTTCAATATCCGGTTCTTCACTGAGTTCTGTTAATGTGACCTCGGCGCTTTCTGTAATGACCCCCAGCGCCTTTTGATTGATCAACCTGCTCTCGATACTAGAAAGCGACTCTTCCTTTGTCAAGCGCGCTTTCAGTTGTTCGTATCGTTCGCCTCTCTCGTGCGCCATCCGCGCGATCTCTTGATCGATTTCCTCCGGCGTTGCTTCGATCCCTTCGGCATTTGCGATGCGGGCGAGCACGATATAAGTCCGCATATCGGCCACCGCTTGCGCGCGCAAACCTTTCATCTGCTCTTCCCAGTTCATCGCTCTGATCGATTCGGGCGAATATCCCCGGCGCATCAGGTCGTAGCTGAACTCGCGCGCCAGCTGGGTCGCCTGCTCATCGACCAGCGAATCGGGCACCTCGAAATCGTATCCGCTGATGACCTGCGACAGGAGCTCATTGCGCAATCTCATATCGGCATGAAGTTCGGCGGTTCGATTGAGGTCTGCGTTTATTTCCTCGCGCAGCTGTTGGAGGGTCTCGCGCTCGCCGTATTCCTGGGCAAATTCGTCGTCGAGTTGGGGCAGCTCCAGTTTGCGAACGGCGACTACATCGGTGGTGAAGTCGACGCTCTTTCCCGCCAGCCTTTTCGTTCCGAAGTTTTCGGGATAATTTACGCGAAACTCGCGCTTATCGCCCGCTTTGACGCCGCGCAGGTTTTCGTTGAACTCAGCTTGCACGTCATCGGACCCCAGTTTGATCTGGGCGTCATCGGTTTTAATGGCTTCGGCATCCGGTTCATCGACGAATTTACCGGTGAGATTGACCGAAACAAAATCGCCGTCTTCCGAGGGGCGGTCTTCGATCGGAATGAATTCGGCGGAATTTTCGCGCCACCGCTCGAGGGCCGCGTCGACATCTTGTTCGGTTACGCGCGCCAACGGCTTATTTGCTTTCAGCCCTTTGTAAGGTATGAGCTCGAAGTCGGGCAGGACTTCGATGCTCGCCTTGAACCTGAGCGGTTCGCCTTCATCGAATTTGACTTCGCCAATGTGGGGTTGTCCGATGATATTAAGATTGCGATCGACGACGGCGTGTTGTAATGCGTGTATCATCAGGCGCTCGAGCACATCGTCTTTGACCTCTTTAGCGAAGCGTTGTTTGACAACTCCGCGAGGCACATGGCCGGGGCGGAAGCCGGGCACGCTAACTCTTCGAGCCAAATTCTCGTAGGCTTTCTCGAACTCCGCTTTCACTTCGGCCGCGTCAACTTCGATACTCAGATCCTTCTTTGATTGCGAGATGTCCGCGACGTCAACTGCCAATTTCAACTTAATTCCGCCTTTCTTCTTTATTGATTTCTCCGTATCTCTTTCTTCGCGCCCGTGCCGCAGTGGCTGATCTCGGTGGTTCGAAGTAGTAGGCAAGGATGTAATATGGGGAAGCATTAGCGGATCGAATCTCGTCAAAGAAACTTTTCAATCGCACCTCATGCGCATCTCAACGTCGCTTGCGCTCCCCCGTACTGTATAGTGCGAAAGGGGGGACTCGAACCCCCACGCCTTGAGGGCACCAGATCCTAAGTCTGGCGCGTCTACCAGTTCCGCCACTTTCGCAGATCATTGCTACTCTGATTGCTACTCTGATTGCCACTCTGATTGCCACTCTGATTGCCACTCTGATTGCCACACGATAGCAAGCCGATAAGTAGAGAGTCAGAGAGACTAACAAATTTCGCATGGTGGCGCAACCAATGCGCACGAAGCGGTTTGACAGCGACTTGCGTGCAACCTATAAACTAATGGCACATTCCGAATGACGATCAATAAGAGGGGGGGATTGCGATGACATTCCTGGATCGGATCAACGGCGACCTGGTGGCCGCAATGAAGAATAAAGAGGCCGAGCGCCTCTCGACCCTGCGCATGGTGAAGACCGCCATCAAGAACCGCGAGATAGAGAAGATGTCGCCAATCAGCGACGAAGAGGCGATCAAGATATTGCAGTCGCTCGTCAAGCAGCGGCGCGATAGCATTGAGCAATATAAACAGGGCGGTCGCCCGGAACTCGCCGAAAAGGAAGCGGTCGAGATCAAAATCATTGAAGAGTATCTACCCGCCGCCTTAGACGAAGCTGCGATCATCAAAATCGTCGAGGAAGCTATCGTTCAGACCGGCGCCAGCTCGATGAAAGACATGGGAAACGTCATGAAAGACGTCATGGCCAGGCTCGCCGGGCAAACCGTCGACGGTAAAGCAGTCAATCAAATCGTCAAGTCGAAGCTGGGAGATGCCGGCTGATGCGGAACAAAGATTTCCATAGCGTCGTAAGCCGATCTGTAAGGCAGCGTTATTTTATCAATTTGCCGAAAAACCGCTGCTCTCTGTTTGACGGCAGGGTGCAACGAGATTGATTGTGATGATCGGGGTTGAAATATGATGATTTGCGAATAGCCGATCGAACTTTAGGAGACAAATAACTGCGATGAAAACTTTCCTGCTAGCCGCGTATGCGATTCTCAGCCTCTATGCGATCTCTGACGTGCTGAAATCGTCGCGCGACTGGGCAACCAAGGTTGTATTGGTGGCTATCATTTTAATCCCGTTCGTCGGCGCCGGCCTCTATCTATTCGCCTTCCGAGATAAGGGTTACTAACGAGAACAAAATTCACCTCAAAAATTATTAACCGGTAAAAACTATAAACTTAAATCGCGAATTTGTACTTTATTTGTCCGGTTTATGATTTGCGGTGGATTTTGCTCTGAGTCGCTTAATTTATTGAGTTGTCATGGGGGCTTGCGCTTGGTATGTTATCCGAAGTAAATTTAGTAAGAATAATTCTCACCCCCGCGTCATTTCCCCTTGCCTAGTTGCTCCAACCAACAATGCGCATTCATACATTTATGGAGGCGTTAATGGTTTGGATTTCGATGGGGGAATCAATAATAAACACGAGGACACTGTAGCCACACGGCGTGGATATTATTCTGCGCTGCGAAGGAGAAACCAAATGAGCAACATTTCCAGACGCAAAGCGATTGAAACCATGACTCTCGGCAGCGTTGCGCTGCCGTTTGCCAGCCTGGTGACGGGTGAAGCCCAGACCCCGCCGGCTGCGGCCCAATCCAATCAGATCAAGGCTTTTGCGGGCCAACATCAACCGAAGCCGCTGCCCTTCAATCCGGCGAAGCTCAATGGCCTCTCTGAGAGGTTGATCAAATCACATTGGGAGAATAACTACGGCGGGACGGTTAAAGCGCTCAACACGGTTGAGCTGAAGCTGGCAACGATGGTGAACGATAAGGACCTCCCGGCATATATGTATGGCGATTTGAAACGCGAGGAGTTGATCCGCACCGGGTCGGTTATTATGCACGATCTCTATTTCGGCAACCTCGGCGGTGAGGGCAAACCGGGTAGCGAAATCCTGTTTGCGATCAGGCAGACCTGGGGCAGCTTTGAACAATGGGAAGTGGAATTCAAAAAGACGGGAAATGCGCTCGCCGGCGGATCGGGATGGGTCACTCTCGGGTATAACTTCCACACCGGCGTATTGCACAATTACTGGGGCTGGGATCATATGCATAACGCCCCGTTCAGCTGCCCGCTGCTAGTCATGGATATGTACGAACATGCCTATGCTATCGATTTTGGCGCGGCCGCCGCAAAATACGTCGATGGCTTTATGCTCAACGCTGATTGGGAAGAAGTCAATCGCCGGTATAAGCGAGTGATGAAGGCGACCCAGGAATTGACCGTCTAACTGGGGGTAATACCGGATACTAGGAAGCCTCATAATAACAGCGCTGAAATTATTACTATTATCTTCACCAACCGTCGGGACGCCGTCTGCTATTTACTTGCGTCAACGGCGTCCCAGCGGTTTTCTGTCAAATTGCACCCAACTTTATAAGCTGCTGTCTTTTCTAACCTTTTTACGCCTGCCTCTTGTCAGCCATACAGATTGAAGCTCGGCCTCTATAGGATGTACTGGACTCCGTATCCGTGCGGGGGAGAGAATAAGAGCACTGAAAGAGGAACAAAACCATGCATGTATCAACGAAATCCGTTGGGGTTTCTCGTTTCGCTATTCATCGATCGGTCTCGCAATCGAATCCCGACAGGTTTGCCTATGATGTCCGGCTCGGATTGTCCAAAGAGCCGAAATCTTTAGCGCCCAAATATTTCTACGACGCGCTCGGGTCGCAGCTATTCGAGGCGATCTGCCTCCTGCCCGAATATTATCTTACGCGCGCCGAGGCCGAAATTTTCCAATCTCATGCGATGGAGATCATCGCGCCGATGTATGCCGCGCTTCCCACGTTTGGCTCGGTTGGTATCGTCGAACTGGGGAGCGGCAGTTCGGTCAAGACAAGGCTATTGATCGAAGCGATCAGGGCGCGGCAAGATCGATTGCATTACCGCCCGATTGATATTTCGGCGACGATCCTCGAACAGAGCGCGAGTAAATTGCTGGGAGATTACCCGGATTTATATATCACGGGCCATGTCAGCGATTACACGCAGGGCTTGAGCTCCATAGTCAGGCGCGATGGCGAGAGGATTTTGGTACTCTTCCTCGGCTCCAACATCGGCAATTACACCCCGGATGAAGGCCGGGCGCTTCTCGTTCAGATTCGCCGCGCCCTACGTCCTGGCGATGGATTACTGCTCGGAGCCGATTTGAGGAAATCTCCCGGCATTATCGAGCCGGCATACAATGACGCCCTGGGAGTGACGGCGGCTTTCAATCTGAACCTTTTATTACGCATGAATCGCGAGCTGGATGCGAATTTCGCCCCAGATCGCTTTCAACATCACGCGTATTACAACGAACGCGAAGGGCGGGTTGAGATCTTCATCCGAAGTCGCGTCTGGCAGAAAGTCGAGATCAACAAAATCGGATTGCAGCTGGAGTTTCGCGAAGGGGAGTTGATCCATACCGAAAACTCGTATAAATACGATCCGGAGCAGCTTGAAGCGTTGGCTCGGGAGACGGGCTTTAAATCACAACGGACCTGGCTCGATTCGGAGAAGCGATTCAGCTGCAATTTCTGGGCTGCCGATTGATCCGATACCGTGCTGATTTCTATCATCATTCCCACCCTGAACGAGAGGACCACCATGCGCGATGCGGCGGTCTCGCTCGCCGGCCTGTCCGGCGAATTCGAGGTCATCGTCGTCGATGGTGGCAGCGATGATGGAACAGTCGATATCGCTGTTGAATGCGGTTTGACGATAATCGACGCACCACGCGGGCGCGGCCATCAGATGAATGCCGGCGCGGCTCGGGCGAAAGGCGATGTATTGGTTTTTCTGCATGCCGATACGCGATTGCCCGCGAACGCCCTGCTTTATATCGAAAAGGCGTGTGAGGATAAGCGGGTTTGCGGCGGCAATTTCCGCCTGAGATTCGATGGCGACACGATCAGCGCCCGGGCGTTGAGTCTGCTCTATCCTTTTTTGCGATTGGGAGGCATGTGTTATGGCGATTCGGCTCTCTTTGTGCGGCGCGCAATCTTCGAGAAGTCCGGGGGATATCGCAATTATCCGATTTTCGAAGATTGCGATCTCTATCGCCGGATGAAGCGAATGGGTAGATTCGTGCGGTTGCCCGCAGAGGCGGCGACCTCATCGCGTCGATTCGAGGGCCGGTTCGTCCGCACCTTCGCGTTCTGGTCCGTACTTCAGATTCTCTACTGGCTGGGGGTCGATCCGGTAGTGCTCGGGAGACTTTATAAGCCTGTTCGTTAGCTGTGAGTCAAAGATTTTCAGCTTATCATCTCATCTCTCGCACATTTCTAGATATCGGCGTCAAGTTAAAGACGCGGCGTGACCAATCCGACTTGGTCCTGATATTTACCTGAGCGGTCTCCGTAGGATACCTCGCAATCCTCGTCAGACTCGAAGAAGGTCACTTGAGCGATGCCTTCGTTGGCGTAAATACGGATCGGCAGATCGGCGGAGTTGGAAAATTCGAGCACCAGCCGCCCGCGCCAGCCTGGTTCGAGCGGCGTCGTATTCACAATCAATCCGCTGCGCGCATAAGTGCTCTTCCCGACACAAAGCCCTATCACTCTTCGCGGCATATTGAATGTCTCCACCGTCACCCCGAGCGCATATGAATGGGGAGGTAGGAGCCAGTACTGTGATCCGTCCTCGGTTACCCGCAGCGGCGATTCGACAAGGGAATTCTCATCGAAGTTTTTGGGATCGATCTCTGCGCTCGCGATCGGGGAAAATACCCGAAATCCATCCTGGGCGAGCCGCATATCATAACCATAGGAAGATATTCCCGATGATATGATTCTCCTGCCCTCGACTTCGCGCACCAGCCTCTCCTGAAACGGCGTGATCATCCCCTGCTCACGGCACATCCCCAATATCCACCGGTCAGATTTAACGCTCATTAATTTAGCCCTTCCTAAAATAAAATTGTCAGTATTCGGGGGTACATTACGTGATCTCGATCAGCGACTGAAACTGGAATCTGGAAACAATCTTGACACTCCAGAAGTGCGTTTCTATAATTCGCCCTGATTTAGCATAGTAACCTCAAATCAACGAAACAGATAAATGTGATATAGCGAAGTTCTTCCTTAATTGGAAGGGGAGGTAATGTGATTAAACTAGACATCATTAACAATGTCGCGGAAAAGACCGGTGTTCCGAAAATGAAAGCGGAAGTTGCGGTTGAGGCTCTCTTTGAAGCTATGAAGGATGCGATGAAGCGAGGGGAGCGCATCGAGTTGCGCGGCTTCGGCGTTTTCGTAGTAAAACCTCGTAAACGCGGCATTGGGCGCAACCCGCGCACTGGGACTCAGGTAGCGATACCTGAAGGCAAGACGATTCGCTTCAAACCCGGAAAAGAACTGCAATCATAATTTTCTAGCTCACACTTTCACTCTTTGACTCTACCGGCGGCTCCCGATGGTCCGGAGCCGCTATTTTTTTTGTCTGTGCAGTTGCAGGCAGGGTGGAATCAAAAGCAAGAAGCGGTAAAAGCGACAAAAATTCCAAGCTTTTTGTCGCTTCATACCGCGTCTCTCTTTTAACTTTTTCCGTCTTTTGGCTTATTTCTTGGCTACCCGCCGGCATAGGGGCGGCTAGAGATCATCCCAGCAAAGCTCTTAATCCCAAATCTAGAGAATCGGCTCTCCTTCCCTCCTTCTCCTGCGCTTTCGCACTAAACCAGATAAGGAGACATACCGATCACATACGTTAATCGCGAAAGCTGAGTATATTATGGTGACCGAGTTGCCATTTGTCCAACTCATTGTTCTAATCCATCCAATCAATTATGCTAATGGCTTGTATGTCGATATCAAGGCAGGAGACCTGAGGGGGGGTAAAAAATGGAAATGTCGCAACTGCGCACATTCAGGGCAGTGGCTGAGACGCTCAATTTCACGCGAGCGGCGGAACGGCTGAATTTGACGCAATCGGCCGTCAGTCATCAGATCAAAGCGCTCGAAGAAGAGCTAGGTGAGCCGCTCTTCATACGCGCCAAGCGCGGAGTAAAATTATCGCAGGCAGGCAAGACAGCTCTCGAGTATGTAGAGCGGATACTCGACGGCGCCGAGGAATTAAGGGAGAGAATATCCGGCCGCGAGCGTTACCCGATAGGCCGTGTGCGGGTGGCGGCAGCCACACAGGCTCTCGTGCATTTATTTGCGCCGCTTTTCGAATCGTTTATGGATTCGCATCACGGCATCGATCTTTCATTTAGAACCACGGTCAGCACCGAGCAGACAGTCGCCGATATATTGAACGGAGCTGCTGATGTCGGGTTCGCATCATTAGCGGTCTACTCGCCGAATTTGCAGGTGACCAAGCTTTTTGATGACGAACTGGTTTTGGTGGTGAGCACGGACCACCGGCTGGCGAAGAAGCGCGCGGCAACGATCGAAGAGATTCATCAGGAGAAACTGATTCTATTCGAACGCGGGGCATCTATTCGCCGCGCGACCGATCAGTTCTTCGATCAGATCGGAGTGCGGCCCGGTCTGGCGCTCGAATCGAATGACACATATTTCATCAAGCGGATGATCGAGCGTGGTCTTGGGGCTTCGCTGCTGCCGAGTTGGGCGATCCGGGATGAAGTGCAGGCCGGCAAGCTGGCTCAGCTGCAGATCACTGGCCATCGCCTGCGCCGATCGGTCTCAATGGTTTCGCTCGGGCGCTTTCAGCCTTCACCGACGAGGGCATTTATCGATTTTATCTTGCGCCAAAAAGACAGGCTGCAAATGATGGCCGATGGCGAGAAGCGACTGAAATCTGCTTGAGAAGGCTGGACTTAACAAGCTCAAATCTTAAATTTGAGATTTAACGTAATGAGAATCATGGCGATCGATTACGGGTCTAAAGCGATCGGAATTGCCATTTCTGATGAATTGCAATTAACCGTGCGCCCGTTAACGACGATCAGGCGCAGCCGCAAAAAATATACGCGCGTGATCGAGGAAATCTGCTCACTGGCCGGCGCAAACGAAATCGGCGTATTGGCTGTGGGCTTACCCCTCAATATGGATGGGACTCGCGGCGAGGCGGCCGCCCGCGTCGAAAAGTTCATTGGCGACTTGCAAATTCGCCTTGCCATCCCCATTGTTATGGTCGATGAAAGGCTAACCTCATATGAAGCAGACCGGATATTACGCGACCGGGGTGTGAGAGAACGGCGCGCACGGTCTGATGAATACGCTGCTGCTATCATCCTGCAAGATTATCTGGATCAGGAAGAGCGCAGGCATAAAACTGAGAGCGCACCATCTCAGTCCTCACAATAAATTTATAAAATGAATAAGATTCCACGAAAAAAGTCCTGGCTGGGCTTGGCATTCAGAACATTACTCGTTCTCTTTACCTTTCTATTCATATCGACGGTCGCGGGCTGGTTTTGGTTGAGCCAGGAGATCGATCGCCCGCACACTCACGAGGCGGCAGACAGGACGATCACGATCGAACAGGGGACCGGAACGGGCGCTATTACCGAACGTCTCAATAAAGAGGGAATTCTGGCGAGCCCCTGGCCCACTCGTATATGGCTGCGAACGATCGCACGCAATCAGAGTTTCAAGGCGGGGGAATATGAATTCAAATCGCCCATTTCCCCCCGCCAGGTCATAGATATTCTGGTGCGAGCCGTCATCGCAACGCGCGAGTACACGATACCCGAAGGCTACAACCAATATGACATAGCGCGGGTGCTTGCGGGACTGACGGCAATAAGACAGCAGGAATCGAGTCCGGAAAAGGTCTTGCGATTGTTCAAGAAGACGAGTCTCGTCGCCGATATCGATCCGGAAGCTCAGACGCTCGAAGGCTATCTATTCCCGGATACCTATGAATATTCGCCCAACACTACGCGCGAGCAGCAGGTTGATGCGATGGTCAAGCGGTTCCGTAAAGTATATACGCCAGAGATGCAAAAACGGGCCAAGGAACTGGGGATGACATCGCGTCAGGTCATCACGCTTGCCTCGCTCATCGAAAAAGAGGCGAGGGTCGACAGTGAACGCGAGCTCATCTCATCGGTCTTCCACCGGCGCTTGAAGCTGGGAGCCCCGCTGGCTTGCGATCCGACGTTGATCTATGCAGCGTTGCTCGAGAATAAATATCGGGGAAAGATTTACAGGAGCGATCTCGAGCGCAAGTCTCCATACAACACATACAAGAACGCCGGGCTGCCTCCCGGCCCGATAGCCTCGCCGGGGCGTCGCTCGATCCAGGCTGCGCTCTTCCCGGCCGATACGGACTATCTATTCTTCGTCGTCGATGTCACAAAGAACGACGGCTCGCATAAGTTTTCATCCAGCTCGAGAGATCACGATGCGGCGGTCAAGCGTCTGCGGGAACAGGAACGCGAGCAGAGTTCACAGCGCTGAATCGGCTTTGCATGATCGAGGAAATATCCTCACGCGAAGTCGCAAAATAGAAGAGAAGGGCAAAGAGGATTTATCGATATCTTCATCTTTGCCACTTCTCTTCTTTTTCTTTAAGTTTGAGTCTTTGCCGCTTTTTGCGAGGTTCATTCGCGTCAGTAACCCGCGATTTCCTTCATCGAAGCTACGATAGACTCGGTATACTCAGTCGTACTGGCCGTCCCGCCCAGATCGCGCGTCCGCACCTGTTTACTGGCGAGGGTATAGATCATAGCTCGCTCGATCAGGTCGGCCGCTTTTCGCTCACCCAGGTAACGCAGCATCATTATCCCCGATTGCAGCAATGCCGTGGGGTTTGCCATGTTCTTACCGGCGATATCGGGAGCGCTGCCGTGAACGGCTTCGAATACGGCGCCCAGTTCGCCGATATTCGCGCCGGGAACGACGCCGAGCCCGCCCACCAGTCCGGCCGCCAGGTCTGAAATGATGTCACCGTAGAGGTTCTCCAGAAGCAAGACATCGAATTGCTGAGGATTCATTACCAGTTGCATGCAGGCATTGTCGACGATCTTGTCATCGGAGATGATTTCGGGATATTCGACGGCGATCCTTTGGAAGCAATCCAGAAAGAGGCCGTCGGAAAGCTTCATGATATTGGCTTTATGGATCGCGGTGACCTTCTTGCGCCCTTCGTTGCGCGCATAATCGAGGGCGAACCTCGCGATGCGGGTCGATGCTCTCTCCGTAATAATCTTCAGGCTCTCCACGACCCCGGGCACTACGACATGTTCGATTCCGGAATAGAGGTCTTCGGTGTTTTCGCGGACCACGACCAGGTCTATCTCTCCGAATGGAGTGACCAGGCCAGGCAGATTCCTGACCGGCCTGAGGTTGGCATACAGATCGAGCGTCTTGCGCAAGCGCACATTGACGCTGGTAAAGCCGGTTCCGACGGGAGTCGTCAGCGGCCCTTTGAGCGCGACCCGATTGCGCGTGATCGATTCGAGAACCGGTTTGGGCAGCGGATCGCCATATCGCGAGAGAGCTTCAGCGCCGGCGACGAAACCCTCCCATTCGATATCGACGCCCGTGGCTTCGATAATGCGAACAACCGCGGCGCTGATCTCGGGGCCGATTCCGTCGCCAGGAATGAGTGTTACTTTCATATTAATTGCAAATCGATAATTGAACGTGTAAAAGGGAGACGCAAATCTATACCATCAAACAATTGCCATCAACTGACAAACGTAGATTAGCAAGTTTCGCCAGGGACAGATCACGCTTGAAAAAAGTCGGTTTGAGGAGATTCGGCGGATTGGAAATGAACAGGAAGATGTGAGGCAGGAAAAAAGGCGCTTTTAACCGCCTCACACGTTCCTCTTTAAAAATCGGAAAGACTGTCAATGATATCTTTAGATAATGATTTAGAAACGGAACCCGAAACCGACATTTAGTTGCAGGTTGTTGGAATTTATCCCATTAGAGACGCCTCCATCATTGCTCGGGAATAAACCTTTGAGGCGAATTATCGTATCGCCCAGGTCGAAACGAACCATGGTGTTTCGCGATGGATAATATTCGAGCACACCGCCAATATCCATTGCGAAGGAGGTGTAGCCCCCGGCAATCTGGGAAAGCGGGTTCGGATTAAGATTGCCGTTGGGTAGAAATGCATCGATTCCGCCTTGCCCGGATCCGTTGAAACGCATAAATCCCGGTCGGAGTTTACCGCCGATCCCAAACTTATCTCCGCGCAGGAAGGTGTACTTGACCCCGAACAGCCCCTGTGTGCGGCTCTGACTATAATTCAAATCAGAGGTGCCTCCTCCGAGTGTCGGGACGGTGACGGATAGATTTTTACCGAAATAACTGAATTCGCCCTCGGCGGCAATGGTGCTCGTGAGGTTATATGTAACGCGAAGGCCCATTCCCGGATCGGTCTCCTGTAAATCTCGTAGCCTGAGTAAGGAGAATTGCGCGCCGACTTCCAGTTTCGGGATATCCGATTGGGCAAAAGCCAATGCCGTGGCGAATGACATCATGATGGTGACAGATAGCATGCGAACGCAGTGTTTCAACATATATTAAATTTACCTCCGTGAGGGCGTCTCCGCGCTGATATCTCGACTATCTGGGCAGGGACGCATCGTTAGTGAAACGAACGTTAATGATGTGAAAAGAACCGCCTATGAAATAAGCTGAACCAGTGAGGGGCATGCGGTTCTTGGGCTAGGGGTGGGGCTCAGCATAGCACAACTCTCATGCCACAGCTATGATCATGTCTGCTTTTTAATTATTCCATGAGGAGTCCGCTGTTCGTCGTCCGGGCATTCATGTTAGCTCCGAACCAGAGCACAGTTGCGGCTATCCCGCCGTGGGTTATAATTTAAGTTCGCATAGATTTGGAGGAAAAGATTAAATGCCAACCCGCGAAGTAATGATCCAGATGGATTTTTCATCCGCACACGCTCTGCGCGGATATCAGGGCAAGTGTGAAAATACGCACGGACACAATTATAAAGTGGAGGTCTACGTGCGCGGTAATGAGCTCAACACCATAGGGCTGCTGATCGATTTCAAGGATCTTAAGGCGGCGACCAGAGAAGTGGTTGATTATCTCGATCATAAAAATATCAACGATCTTCCGCCGTTCGATAAAGAACTCAATCCGTCGGCGGAGGAATTGGCCGGTTATTTCCTGCACGAAGTCGCGAGGCAGATTAACAACGGTCGCGTAGAAGTCTTCAAGGTGCGCGTGTGGGAGACGGATACTTGTGCGGCGACCTATTCAATCGACTGATCGCTGATTGGTCGAATGGAGTATTACCAATGGCAGACAAAGAGACAGACAATAATCCTTTTTGTTTTCTGATCGATTCATTCTGGGCTAGTCTACCTGAAAAGACCGCCGATCAACTGGCAACCTTCAAGAAAGACGTGCTCAAAGCGATCAAAGAATCGGTCGACTCGTGCGTTGATCGGGAAATCAGGTGGACTGATCAGCACCTGGAAAACGCCCGTCGGATGCGCGAGCAATACCGGGAGAAGAGGTCTGAAGGGGCACCGCCGAATCCCGCCTGAGTAATTCCGGCTGATCTATCTTTTAATGACCGGATTCGTCGCACAATTTGACGCAGTCATCATCGGCGGCGGCGTTATCGGCTGCTCGATCGCGTGGAGGTTGGGCCAGGCCGGACTGCGCGTCGTCGTGGTCGAGCGCGGCAGCATAGGCAAGGAAGCCTCATGGGCGGCGGGAGGAATCTTGTCGCCATTAGCCGAAGCCGACAGCCCGGATGAGTTCTTCCAGTTATGTGCGGCAAGCCGTGCGCTGTATCCCGATTTTGCCAGCGAATTGCGCGGAGCATCAGGCCTGGATATCGAATACCGCACCGATGGCACAATCTACCTGGCGCTGACAAAAGAAGACGAGGAGGAGCTCGAGGTCCGCTGGCGGTGGCAGCACGAGATCGGGTTGAACGTGAAGCGTTTGAACGCTGCTTGCGTTCATAAACTTGAGCCGTCGGTCAGCGACCGGCTGCGCTGGGCACTGAAATTCCCGGACGACCATCAGATCGATAATCGGCGCTTGATAAAAGCGCTCGAAATCGCATGCAGAAGAGCCGGCGTAGCATTTTTAACGCACACCGAAGTAATCTCCCTATCGCTCGAGGGCCAGCACGTCCGGGGCGTCTTCACCCCTCATAACGAGTTGAAGGCGAAAACGGTCATCGTCGCTGCCGGGGCCTGGTCTTCGCTGATCGGAGCACGGAGAGATGAGCCCGAGTTCGCAAGATCTTTTTCCATCGAACCGATCCGCGGTCAAATGCTGGCGATCGAGATGGCCGATCGACCTCTGAATCACATCGTCTACTCGCGGAGGGCGTATCTCATACCGCGCTACAGCGGATACGTAATCGCCGGATCGACGGTCGAAGAGGCGGGATACGATGCGCGCGTGACAGCCGGGGGGATCGGCTCGATCATTCAACGGGCAATTGAAATCGCACCTCCGCTGGCCGATCGCGTAATAGTCGAGACCTGGGCCGGATTAAGGCCGAAAGTGAATCGCGCGTGTTTTCGCGACGAATGGCCGGTGCTTGGTGAAGATGCGGTCATCAGCGGCCTGATATATGCGACCGGCCATTTTCGTAACGGCATACTGCTGACGCCTATCACCGCCGAAACGATAAGCGAGCTCGTTTTGCGAGGAGAGTCTTCGCAAAAGATCGCTCCTTTCAGCCCTCTAAGGTTTTATGCGCCGGAGGGCGAAAAACAGACCGACTAAAGTCTTGGCGTCGCGTATCTGGCCGTTTCCGATCGACGCTTCAATCTCAGAGACGCTGAACCCCCTGATTTCATAGATTATCTCTCCGCTATCGAGATCCTGCTGGCGTTTAATCAGGTCTCGCGCGAAGAAGAGATGAATGAGTTCGTCGCTGCTGCCCGGCATCGCGTAACATTCGCATATCTTCTCCCACCGCGCAGCCTCGTAACCTGTCTCCTCCGACAGCTCCCGCGCGGCGCACTGATCAGGAGATTCGATCGGAACCATTCGCGAATTTTCCTCGCGCCCCTCGATTGTACCGGCCGGCAATTCCCAGAGAATCTCATTTGCGGCATAACGGTATTGATGCATCATCACTATATGTTCGTTATCGAGGAAAGGTACGATGACGCAAATTCCGGGATGTCGCAGAGTAGAGAGCGTCTGAGTCCGTCCGGTGGCGACGTTTAATATCGTCTCGCGGTTGACGAGCCAGCGTAGTTCCGTGCCGTGTTTCCCTTCTCTCAATTCGCGGTATTCAGTCTTGGTCTCCAACCATTTGAATTGATTGTTCATGCAAAACTCCCAGAAAAAGTTGATTTTAACGGGTTATTCGGACTGCTATGCGGTAAATGTCGATAAAATCCTGAAAAATCCTATCACTCCAAAAATTGACAAAGATGCAATCCGGTGTTGACACATAGAATCTCATCCGTCAGAATCACGATTCTTTTTAACCACGATCTTTATAGATTTGCAATCGAGTAGAGGCGCGGCTTTCAAGAGTAACTCATCCGACAGCGCGGATATCTGGGTGAAGATGAGCGAAAGGGAAGAGCCGCCGAAGCCAACGCGAACCTTCGCAATCGCGCTGGCTGGCCGTCAGGGCTAAATCCCTCAGGCTGTCATCGCTCACCCAACTTAATTGGGCGTTGGAGTGCTCTCGGTAACCGCAGTCATCATTTTAGCGCCAGGCGCTCCCGCCTGGTATGAAATAAAGGCATGGGTTAGCAGGCATTCCGCTGCTAACCCATTTTTTCATGTGAGAGAAGAGTCGGGATTCTTATAGCGTGGTCAAGTATTTCGCAGCGACAGGGTTGGACAACGTGTCATACCCCGTGTGCGTTCGAAGCTATCCGTCGATAATTAAGGAAAGGTGAATGGAAAAATGATCGTCATGAAATTCGGCGGCTCCTCCGTAGAAGATGTATCCGCCATAAAACGCCTGGTCTCCGATGTTCGGACACAACTACACCGTCATCCGGTCGTTGTCGTTTCAGCCATGGGTAAGACGACAAATGGCCTTCTTGAATGCGCGCGGCTGGCAGCGGGAAAAGATTTACCAAAGGCGCTCTCCCGGCTCGAGTCGATCTCTGCGCATCACTTCAACACGGCGAAGGATCTGGCTCTGCCAGAAGATATAGATACATTGCGCGTGGCGTTGAGCCGTCGTTTTGATGAAGTCTGTCGGGTCATCAAGGAAATCGGCGAAGAGGAGGAGTTAACTCCCAAGCTCTCCGACGCGCTGTCATCCAATGGCGAGTTGCTCTCCTCGCTCATCGTAGCTGCCGCTTTACGCGCTGACGGGATGGGCGGAGTGTGGGTCGATATCCGACCTGCGATGCGGACAAGCGATGATTTCACGCGCGCGGCGGTACGCTTCGATACGGCGAATCCGACAATAAATGAGGTTTTCCAGTTTGCCCGGACTGATGGCGCAGTTCCTGTCACACAAGGGTTCATCGGGTCAACCTCTGACGGTCTGACGACGACGATCGGACGCGGCGGCTCGGATTATTCGGCCTCGATCATTGGAGCGGCGCTCGATGCCGAAGAGATACAGATCTGGACCGATGTCGACGGTATCATGACGACGGACCCGCGAATTGTGCCCGAGGCTGTCAAGGTGAAAGTCATTTCATTTGCTGAGGCTTCGGAATTGGCTTATTTCGGTGCGAAGGTTCTACATCCGAGCACCCTGCTCCCCGCGATGGCTAAGGACATTCCGGTCTGCGTCTGCAATTCGCGCCGTCCGGAGATACCTGGCACCGCCATCGTGCGGAAATCTCCGGCATCGCGCGCGTTAATCAAGGCCATCGCCTTCAAGCGTGGTATCAGCGTGGTCAACGTCGCATCGGATCGGCATGCTGATGTCGCACGGTTTTCTGGCCCGTCTGTTCGATGTCTTCAACAAACACGAAACATCGGTAGACATGGTCGCGACATCCGAGGTCAGCGTGTCGATGACGCTCGACGATACGCGCCATCTCGAACTGATCATCGCGGATTTGAGGGAGTTCGGCGAGGTTGTGGTAGAACGTGATCAGGCCCTCATTTGTCTGGTTGGAGAGAATCTGAAATTCACCCCGGGCGTTGCCGCGCGTATCTTCTCGAGCATCGAACAGGTGAACGTATCGATGATCTCGCACGGCGCCTCCGCTATCAATGTCAGTTTCATTGTCAGCGATAAGGATACCGAACGAGCCGTCAAAGCGTTGCATAGTGAATTGTTCAGAGAGCTCGATGCCGAGACTTTCGAAGCGCCCGCGTCGATGATGGCCGGGGCGTAATGGTGAACGAAACGGAACCATGCGTGATCTGCTGAGGAAAAAAAACGATGAAGATAGCCATTGTCGGCTACGGCAAGATGGGGCGAATGATTGAGCGCATCGCTAGCGCGCGAGGAAACGAAGTCTCCGTGCGCTTCGATGTTGACAACAACATAGCCGGCGCAGGATTGACTGCCGAAACTCTGGCCGGGGTCGATGTGGCGCTTGAATTTTCGACGCCCGAGACGGCGGTCGAAAACATTCGCCGGCTCGTCTCCCTGCGTGTTCCGGTCGTAGTCGGAACCACCGGCTGGTACTCGCGGCTCGACCAGGTCAGAGACATGGTTGGAAAAGCGAATAGCGCACTCGTTTATGGCGCCAACTTTTCCATTGGTATGAATATTTTCTTCAAAATCACCCAACAAGCGGCGGCGCTCTTTGCGCGGCATGACGAATATGCTCCGTTTCTATTCGAGCATCATCATCAGTTCAAAAAAGACGCGCCATCGGGCACCGCGCTTGTCATCTCAGGGCTGCTGCGCGAAAGTTATGGTGACGGAACTCCTGAAGCGGTAAGTCTTCGAGCGGGCTATGCGCCGGGCACGCATGAGGTCGGATTCGATTCGGAGGCGGATACCATAACGCTCACGCACACTGCGCGCAGCCGCGAGGGGTTTGCTGCCGGCGCCCTGCTGGCGGCTGAAAAGATCATCGGAAAACGGGGAGTATACGAATTTTCCGAATTACTATTCGATAATTGAATTTGAAAGCAGAGGGACAATGGCAAATTTAAATCGACTATCTAAAGTCATACGAGGGTGTGGCACTGCGCTGATCACCCCGTTCAATCGCGACGAAGCAATCGATGAAAACGCGCTACGCCGACTGGTCGACTTTCAAATCGAGGGGGGCGTCGATTTTCTGGTCTCTTGCGGTACGACCGGGGAAAGCGTCACGATGAGCGAAGATGAACAGGCGCGGGTAATAGAAATCACCATCGACGCGGCGGCGGGACGAGTCCCGGTAGTAGCCGGTGCAGGTGGATATAATACGCGCGAAGTGATCGAGAAGATCGGTCGTTTCACAGAGCTGGGGGCCGATGCGATTTTGTCGGTCACGCCTTACTACAATAAACCGACGCAGGAGGGGCTTTTCCAGCATTATCGTGCGATCGCCGAGGCCAGTTCGCTGCCGATCATCCTCTATAACGTGCCGGGAAGAACCGGCTGCAATCTTGAGCCGGCGACGGTCGAGCGCTTGTCACACTGGAAACCGATCCACGGGATCAAAGAAGCATCGGGCAATATCTCGCAGATCGCCGAAACCGCTTCGCTGGTCGATGAATCATTCAAGATTTTTGCGGGAGACGACAGCGTGGTTCTGCCGGTCGCGGCGCTCGGGGGAGTCGGCGTGGTCTCGGTAGCATCGAACCTGCTGCCGAAACTGGTGAGCGATCTCTGTCATGCATGCATCGAAGGCCGGTTCGCGGAGGCTCGTCAATTGAACCGCGAGCTCACCCCGATCTTCAAAGCGATGTTCATAGAGAGCAATCCGATCCCGGTTAAGGCTGCGCTGGCTATGATAGGAATGATCGAGGAGAATTATCGGTTGCCGCTCGTACCCATAAGCCCGGGAAATCGCGATCGCCTGGTACAGGTGCTGGCCGAGAGCGGTGTTCTGGCGAAAGTCGCGAGTGAGGCGAAATAAACGCGCCGATCAGGAAGATCTTCATTACAAAAGCGCTGAAGGAAAGGGCGATATCCTATTGTGTTTTTATCTTTTGTAATCTTGTGGTGAATCAATCATTCAGAGGCAGGCTTCGAAAAGCCCCGCAGCGCCTTGCCCTCCGCCGATGCACATCGTCACGACGCCATACTTCGCCTTGCGCCGAACCATCTCATTGGCCAATGTGCCCACCATCCTCGAGCCTGTCATCCCGAACGGATGGCCGATCGAGATCGAGCCGCCATTGACGTTGAGCTTCTCCGGATCGATACCCAGCCGGTCGCGGCAATAGATGACCTGTACCGCGAAGGCCTCGTTCAGCTCCCATAAATCTATGTCGTCGATCTTCAGTCCATGCCGATTGAGCAGCTTGGGAACGGCGAAAACGGGCCCGATGCCCATTTCGTCGGGCTCGCATCCGGCGACAGCAAATCCGCGAAAGATCAGTTTCGGTTTAATACCAAGCTTCTCGGCTCGTTCGAGCGACAGCATCAATGTGGCCGAAGCTCCGTCGGAGAGTTGCGATGAATTGCCCGCAGTCACCGTCCCCTGTCCGCTGTTGGGATCGAAGTGCGGTTTCAAGGCGAGTAATCCCGCCAGCGTGGTATCCGGGCGATTGCATTCGTCCTTCTCGAGTAAATATTCCTCGTTCCCAGTGATCTCGCCGGTCTTTTTGTCTACGATTCCGCGAGCGACTTGCATCGGCGCTATCTCTTGCTCGAAAAACCCCTCGGCCTGGGCGTGCGCCGTGCGTTGCTGGCTGGCGAGCGCGTACTCGTCCTGGGCCTCGCGGCTGATGCGATAGCGCTTGGCCACAACTTCGGCAGTCTCGCCCATCACCATATAAATACCGGGATAATGCTCCTGCACCCAGGGATTGGGCTTATTGTTGCGCTCCATCATGGTGATGCTTTCCACTCCCCCGCCGATCGCCGCATCGGCGCCGCCAATAATGATCTGGTGCGCCGCCATCGCGATCGCCTGCAGACCGGAAGAGCAGAAACGGTTGACCGTGGTTCCCGCGACGGTGACCGGCAGCCCCGCCAGCAGCGATGCGATGCGCGCGACGTTCGAGCCTTGTACGCCAGCCGGATAGCCGCAGCCGATAATCACGTCTTCGATCTCCTCACGGACGAGTTCCGGAGTCTTGCGGAATACGTCTTTTAAACAATGCGCGAGTTGATTATCGGGGCGAGTCAGATTGAATGATCCGCGGAATGACTTGGCAAGCGCTGTGCGCGAACTGGCGACAACTACTGCTTCTTTCATGTCTACTCATCTTTCACAATTTTGACCGGAATCGGTCAGATTTGATTTCACTGCAGAAAATGGGCGATCTCAATGGACGATCAGCTCAATTTCCGATTAAACCGACTGCGGCTGCGTAAATGTTCAACAACTTCCGCCGGAGCTTTGCCTGGCGAACCGGCATCGAAAGGCGGTTGCGGATCGTACTCTATTCCGAGTTGAATTGCCTGAGCGGTGCGCTCACCGCATTCGCGCGCAACCAGCGTTAACGCCATATCGATGCCCGCAGAAACTCCGGCAGATGTAATTATCTTGCCCTCGATCACGATTCGCTCCGCCACCGGCTCTGCGCCAAGCGAACGCAGTACATCATAGGCCAGCCAGTGACTCGTGGCTTTCAATCCTTTGAGCAAACCGGCTGCGCCCAATATCAATGAGCCGGTGCAGACCGATGCAGTCCAGCGCGACGTTTCGTGCGACCGCCTTATCCAGCTCAGCACATATTCGTCATCCATGAGGGCATCCTGACCCGGCCCGCCTGGAACGACTATGATGTCTGGGCGCAGAACCTGATCGATACAGAACTCGGCCACGAGCGCAAGGCTGCCGATATCGGTGCGTTTTGGCCCCGGTTCTCTCGCCGCGAATTTCACAGTGGCGTTGGGAATACGGCTCAGCACTTCGTACGGGCCGACTGCGTCAAGCGCGGTCAACCGGTCGAAGAGCAGGATGGCGATCTCCATGGAGCCTCCTGTATGAATCTTGAGAATGCGGGGCAAATTACAAACCAGACGAAAACCATTCGTACCGATTGTATATTTTCCCTATTTCGCACTCTCCTTGTCGAATTCGGCAAATGTCTTACCAGATTCGGCAAGCTTTTTAAGTAGCGGCGCCGGCTTCCACAATTCGCCGTGCTCCTGGTGGAACTGGCAGACGCGCTCGTAGACTCGCTTCAGTCCGATGGAATCCGCATACCACATCGGCCCGCCGCGCCACGCCGGGTACCCATAACCGTTGATATAAATGATGTCGATATCGACCGCCCGCAGCGCTATCCGTTCCTCCAGAATCTTCGCCCCCTCATTGATCAATGAATATTGAGTGCGTTCGATGATCTCCTCATCGCCGATCGCGCGGCGCGTTATTCCGGCTGCAGCGGCGATCTCATCAATAAGTTTTTCGACATCGGGATCGGGAATCGCCTTGCGGTTCTCATCGTAAATGTACCAGCCCGCCCCGGTCTTCTGTCCGAATCGTCCGAGTTCGCACAAACGATCGGCGATAAGCGGCGTGCGCACGCCGGGCTGCTCCAGATGCTTGTGTTCCTTGCGTATCCGCCAGCCGACATCGAGCCCCGCCAGGTCGCCGACTGCCAACGGTCCCATTGCCATTCCGAATTGATAAAGAGCGCCGTCGACGTCCTGCGGTTTCGCTCCCTCTTCGACCAGGAACTGCGCCTCGCGGCCATACTGGTGGAGCATCCGGTTGCCGACGAACCCGTAGCAGTTTCCGACGAGCACTCCGACTTTCTTCAACCGCCTCGCCAGCGCCATCGAAGTCGCTATCACGCTTTTGCTTGATGTCTCCCCGCGCACGATTTCGAGGAGCCGCATGACATTTGCAGGGCTGAAGAAATGATGGCCGATGACGAACTCGGGGCGCGAGGTTGCCGAAGCGATCTCATCGATGTTCAAGGTCGAGGTATTCGAAGCCAGGAGGGTGCCGGGTTTGCACACCTGATCGAGTTCCGCGAATATCTGTTTCTTCAATTCCATCCCTTCAAATACCGCTTCGGTAACGATATCGACCGCTTCGAATCCATCGTAGGTCAGAGTGGGAGAGATGAGTGCCATTCGCCGATCCATCTCTTCCTGAGTGAAGCGGCCCTTCTTGACGGAATTTGTGTAATTTTTTCGGATCGTCGTCAGGCCGCGATCGAGGGCTTCCTGAGTCGTCTCTTTGATGATGACGGGAATGCCGGCGTTCGCATAATTCATCGCGATGCCGCCCCCCATTGTCCCCGCCCCGACGACGGCGGCCCGTTTGATGTCGATCTGCTTGGTATCTTTCGGTATGTCGGGGATCTTGGTAACCTCGCGCTCACCGAAGAAGACATGGATCAAGGCCTTCGATTGATCGGAGAAGAGACATTCCTTGAACAGCTCCGCTTCCTTCGCGCAGCCTTCTTCAAAAGAAAGCTTCGTCGCCGCCTCGACCGCATCGATGGCGGCTAGCGGGGCGATCATCCCGCGCGCACTCTTTCTGGCGCCCGCGCGCGCGGTTTCGAAGATCGCGCTATTCGCCGTTTCCGTGCCGAGTTTGCCGTTTCTTTCCCTGGTTTTCTGCGGTTTTTCCGAGATTTTCTCGCGCAGGAAAGCGATTGCGCCCTGCAGGAGATCGCCTTCGATAATGCGATCGACGATGCCGCACGAGCTGGCCTCTTTAGCGCTGATCGGGTTTCCTTCGACGCACATCTGTACAGCCTTGGCTACGCCGGCGAGCCGCGGAAGTCGCTGAGTGCCGGCAGCGCCGGGGATCAATCCGAGTTTAACCTCGGGCTGGCCGACTTGCGCCGAGAGCACGGCGACGCGGTAATGAAAGGCCATCGCGACCTCGAGTCCGCCGCCGAAGGCAGTCCCATGAATTGCAGCCACGACCGGCTTGGGACAATCTTCTATGGAGAGGAGCATATTGAGGAATTCAATACCTCTCTTTCGTTCACCGGAGGTTATCTTTCCGAATTCGCGGATATCGGCCCCGGCGATGAAAGTTTGTCCCGCGCCGATCATCACTGCGCCTTTGAGCGAAGCATCATTCCTCACCTGCTCGATAGCTGCGCTGATGCCTTCGGGAACGCCGGGGCTGAGCGCGTTGACTGGTGGGTTGTTGACGGTGATGATTCCGACTTCGCCGTCCCTGGTCAGTGTTACGAGTTCACTCATTGGTCATTGCTCCTGTTGTTTGTTCTTCATTTTTTCGATCATCAACTGGTTGATCTTTTCCGACATCCCGCGCGGGACGCTGAGAGTATTCCATTCAGATGATTTCAGGTGCTTCGCCAGGAAGACGATCTGGCCGATGTGCGAGGCATAGTGCGTCAACTGGCGATTTATAGCTTGAACAACCGTATGCGGTTCGTGCCGGATCATGACTGTTAGCATTACGTCTTCCGGCTGAAGCCCTTCAATAGCATGGAAGACATATTGCCAGCCATTCTCCCACCACTGCATCACTTGAGCCCGAGTGGTGTTTTCATCAATTATGAACTCCTGGTCGCGATGGCGATCGGGTTTTTCGCCGTCGCTGGTCAAAAAATCCTCCCATCTCGACCGCAAATTACCCGCCAGGTGTTTGACGATGACCGCTATGCTGTTGCTTTCGCGATCGAGCGCGACTAGGAACTGTGAGCCGTCGATCTGCTCGAGGGCGCGGTCGCCGAGCTTTTTGAGTTGGCGGAATTCCGCGAGGGCATTTTCGAGGTAGTGTTTTGATATGTCGCCAGGCATAGTGGTGAAGAGCCCTTCTGCCGCTAGGTGCAGAGGGACGTCCGATATCAAATCTCAAATTTGAAACTCAGCGCTAGCCTAATATTTGAAACCAATCGATCAATCCCCTCGCGACCGCCAACTGCAATAAACCGCATATAAAAATGATTACCACCGGGTTCAGTTTTGCGCGCAGCATCAGCAGGAACGCGAGAGTCGCCACTCCATAACTGAGCGGCGTGTTCAAACCATTTTTCGCCAGGCTCACTCCCGCCGCCGCGAGCATTCCGACCACTGCGGGAGCGACGCCCGCGAGAAAGGCCTGAAAGAAGAAGTTGGTCCGAAAGCGATTGATCGATGTTCCGGCGATTACTGTCATGACGAATGATGGCAGAAACGCGGCCACCGTAGCTGCAATTGCGCCGGTCGCGCCGGCAACTTTGTAACCGATGAATGTGGCAGTGATCAAAACCGGACCGGGGGTAATCTGTCCGAATGCCATCCCATCCGCAAACGTTTGCCGGTCCATCCATCGGTTTGTGTCAACTATATCGGTTTCGATCTGCGGGATCATGACAAATCCGCCGCCGAAAGTCACTGTGCCGACGCGCAGAAAGATAGTCATAAGCTGCCAGACCGTGATCATTTTCGAGAGAACAGGCCAGGAGAGGATCAGAAGCAGCAGTATGGGCGCAATGGAATGAAGTTTGCCGCTCCCTTTACCCGCGGCGGGAGTGGTCAGCCCATCGCTCTTAGCTTCTGTCTCGGGTGAATTCCTGTCGGGCAGGGATACCTCGACTTTATAATCGCCCGATAATTTATCGGGGCTATCCATAATTTCAGCGGCTTGCTGGCGAGCGTGCTGTTCGACTACTTTGGTTCGCACGGTGGTCTGCCGCTCTTTGCGCAGGCGTTGCCGCACACGGTGGCGGACGCGTGTCTTATAGGTTTTGATGAAAACGCCGATCATCCCCGCCACCAGCACCACTTCGACAACCGTCGTTTGCGTGAAGATGAGCATAAAAGCGACGGCGACGCCAAGTTCTAGGTGCCACTGCTGCTGTACCGCCGTCTTCCCGAGCCGTGAGATGGTAGCCGCGATGAGCCCGACGACTGCGGCGTTGAAGCCCTGAAAGACGCGTTGCGCGTCGGGCAACTGGTGCAGGTAGGTGTGCGCAATGGTAAGCGCAATCATGAAAAGAAAAGACGGTAGGATGAAACTTCCGGTCGAGACGAGCGCGCCGCGCACGCCGCCGAGTTTGAGGCCGACATAAGTGATGGCATTTGCAGCATTCGCCCCGGGAAGGCTTTGTGCCAGAGAGACGGCGTCGAGAAACTCTTCTTCCGAAAGCCAGCGCCGCTCGCGCACGACCATCCGCCGGACTTGCGCTATTACTGTAATTCCGCCACCGAACCCCGTGGCTCCCAGCTTGAGGAACGTCCTGGCCAATGCGCGCCAGTTGACTTTCGCTTCTTCCGGTGCGAATTGATCAGCCACCCACTCACGTATTTGTTTAAAATATGTAACAGAAATGACTTTTAACTCATTGATATATCTTCTCTCTCTCACTGCTCGCATTCTTTCTTCAATAGTTTGGTTACAGGGGGGATGTTACAATTCGCACATGTCCAAGCAACAGATTGCTATTATCGGCGGGACGGGCGATCAGGGCAAAGGCCTCGCACTCAGATGGGCGCGAGCGGGTTTTTCGATCACTATCGGCTCACGCTCTGCCGAACGCGCGATGAGCTCAGCGGCGGAATTGCGCGCGTCGCTCGATAGTGCGGTCGAGAATAATGGCGCAATCGAGGGTTCGATCAATGGCGAAGCGGCAGCGAATGCATCGATCATCGTTTTGACGGTTCCATTCGACGCTCAGATATCGACCATGAAGGAGATCAGCGGGAGAATTCAAGCGGGAGCGGTGCTGATCGATGTCACCGTGCCACTCGAGACCGCAATCGGCGGCAGGCCCGCTCGCACTCTCGGCGTTTGGGCCGGGTCGGCGGCGCAACAGTGCGCGGAGCTTGCGCCCGCAGGCGTTCACGTCGTCTCCGCATTCCACAACGTAGGAGCCGCCGCTTTGGCAAAGATCGATCATGAAGTGGAGTGCGATGTCATCGTCTGTGGCGATGACAAAAGCGCGAAAGAACGGATTAGACCGCTCGTCGAGGCGATCTCCGGTTGCCGATACATCGATGGCGGAGCGCTCGCCAACTCCCGCACAGTCGAGGCGATGACCGCCCTGTTGATCGGCATCAACATCCGTTACAAGGCGCACAGCGGTATTCGAATCACAGGAATAAGTTAATTGATAATTGATAAGGGATAATTGATAATTTGCAATTTCGAAAGGAACAAGTCGGTAACGGAATAAACATTATCAATTATCAATAATCAATTATCAATTAACATCTATGTCTCCCTATATTGAATTAACGAGAGATCAATGGAGCCTGTTACGCAATTCTACTCCTCTGACTCTCATCGAAGATGATCTCGTGAAACTACGAGGCATCAACGAAAACGTCTCGCTGCAAGAGGTGGAAGAGATTTTTCTGCCGCTTTCGCGCTTGCTCAATCTCTATGTGGGAGCGACGCAGAACCTGCACAGCGCATCTGCCACCTTCCTCGGCGACAAAACTGAGAAAGTGCCATACGTCATCGGCATCGCCGGCAGCGTAGCAGTCGGCAAAAGCACGACGGCGCGCATTCTGCAGGCGCTGCTCGCCCGTTGGGCCAATCATCCGAAAGTCGATTTGATAACGACCGACGGATTCCTGTTTCCCAACGCTCTGCTCGAAGCCCGCGGGTTGATGAAACGAAAGGGATTTCCGGAGAGCTATGATCGACGGCGCCTGGTGAAGTTTGTTGCGAATGTAAAATCGGGTAAGACCGAGGTGAGCTGCCCGGTCTATTCGCATCTCGCTTACGATATTCTGTCCGATCAGGTTCAGCGCGTCAGGCAGCCGGACATCGTGATTCTCGAAGGGTTGAATGTTTTGCAGACGGGAGTCGGAAGCGCAGACCGATCGCCGGTATTTGTCTCTGACTATTTCGATTTTTCTATTTATGTCGACGCGGATGAGCGGCACATCAGGCAGTGGTATATCGATCGCTTTCTGACCCTGCGGCGCACGGCCTTTCGCGATCCCGCTTCATACTTTCACCGGTACTCTAAATTGACTGATGATGAGGCGCGCAAGACGGCGTTGAAGATATGGAATGAGATCAATGGTATCAACCTGAAAGAGAATATTCTCCCGACTCGCTCGCGCGCGGATTTGATCCTCGAGAAAGGTCCCGATCATTCAGTGCGGCGTGTCAGGTTGAGGAAATTGTGAATAATAAGTTTTCAGTTTTTAGTTGGGAACGATCAAACAATTTTAGATCAAATCTAAAATCTAAAATCTAAAATCTGAAAACTATCAACTATCAACTCTCTATCGCATCCATCTTCCCCGTAATGAGGGTGAGGTAGGCGATGATCCCAACGATCAGTACGACGCCGGTCAGTCCTAAGGCCAGGGCGAACGATCCGGTACTGTGAGCGATAAAGCCTGTCAATGCGGGCGCGATTATCCCGCCCAGATTGCCTCCGAAGTTTTGAATACCTGACACGGTGCCGACGATCTTCTTGTCGCAGACCGCTTGCGTCAATGTCCAGGTGTTCGGTGAGGCGATACCTATGCCGCCTAGTGAAATGGTGAGCAACCACACGGCTGTCATCTTATCTTCGACCATACCCGCAGGCACGATGAGGCAGCCTATGAACAGCCCCGTGACGATAAACATTTTACGAACCTTCGTCTCTTCGTATCCGCGACGGACTAGCCAATCGCTCAGTATGCCTGAAATCAGGATGATGACCGACATCGTGAGGTAGGGCAGGGCGCTATAGATTCCCATCTCGCTCGCGGTGAACTTGCGTTCCAGCCTCAGATAACCTGGCAGCCAGGCTACATAGACGAACCAGGCATAATCATAAGCGAAAAAGCCGAGGAAGATGCCGAAAACACTGCGATTCTTAAGTAACGAAATGCTTTTGAGAAATGATGGCACCTGTGACGGAACTGGCTCAGCGGTGACGGCAGGCGTCTGTTTAACCTCCCATTTCCCTAAAAACCATGTCCAGGGGAAGAGCCAGATCAGAGGTATTGTGCCGATGACCAGAAAAAATAGCCGCCAATCGTATTTGCTCAGAAACCACGCTCCGACTATGTTGATTAACGCCGTGCCATATCTCACGCCTGCCAGATAGAGGCCCGTGACGGTTCCCCGCTCTCGCTCCTGAAACCAATTGGCCACCGCCCGCGCGCTTGCCGGAAAGGCCACCGCCTGTCCGATGCCCAGGGAAATGCGCAATGAAATGAGCGCCGTCAGATTTTTCGCCAGACCCGTCAAAATTGATGAGATGGACCAGAAAAGAAAACCTAAGGCATAGGCCCGCCGAACGCCGAATCGGTCAACCAGCCAACCCATTGGCATCTGCATGAAGGCGTACATCCAGAAGAATGCCGAGAGCAAGATACCCATCCCCGCCTTTGACAGGCTGAGGTCTTCGATCATGAATGGGGCAGCAACGCTTAACGCTCCGCGATGCCCATAACATATAAGCATCGCCGTGATGAGCAGGATCATTAGCCACCATCGCTGCCGGGAGTCTTTCAGCGCAGGTCGAGATTCTTCTGTCGCTGCTTCGGGGGCAGTCTTGATTTCTACTGGTGTCATTTGTCGCCTCAGGTTGTTGGGATGAACTGCTATGTGGCGGGTATCCTCTCACGTTCCGGAGGGGCTTGCAATTATGTGTAGTTTGAATGCCCGCAGACCTTAATTTGGAATTTTTATAGCGAACTTCCCCGTCCGATTGTTCAATCAGGCCCATTGAAGTAATAATTGGGGCAACTTTCTCAACGAACTAATAAACAATATCGCAATTCGCATTCGACCAAGGAGAACAGCATGCAAAACAAACGAACTCCTGAACAACTGCGCAGTCATCGTTGGATGGGCCTCAATGACCTGCGTTCATTCACTCATCGGTCGCGAGCCAAGCAGATGGGCTATGGGCGCCAGGATTATGCGGGTAAACCGGTCATCGCGATCGTCAACACGTGGAGCGATCTGACCACTTGCCACAGTCACTTTCGCGAGCGCGCCCAGGAGGTCAAGCGCGGCGTGTGGCAGGCGGGCGGGTTCCCGGTAGAGATCCCGGCATTACCACTCAATGAGACTTTTATGAAGCCCAGCCCGATGATGTATCGCAATCTGCTGGCGATGGAAGTCGAAGAGCTCCTGCGCTGCCAACCGATAGACGGGGTAGTCCTCATGGGCGGTTGCGACAAGACTACGCCGGGGCTATTGATGGGAGCTATCACGATGGACTTGCCGGCGATCTATCTGCCCGCCGGGCCGATGCTGCGCGGCAACTGGAACGGCCGGATACTCGGCAGCGGAAGCGATGTCTGGAAGTTCTGGGCTGAGAAGTGCGCCGGCAATATCAGTGATGCCGAATGGAACGAGATGGAGGACGGCATCGCGCGTTCGCCCGGTCATTGTATGACGATGGGTACGGCCTCGACGATGACGGCGATCGCCGAAACGCTCGGGTTCACTCTCCCTGGCGCCTCGTCCATTCCGGCGGTCGACGCCAACCATTCTCGTCTGGCCGCGAGTTGCGGCCGGCGCATCGTCGAGATGGTTTGGGAGGATTTGAAGCCCAGCAGTTTTCTAACGGCGAACTCGTTCGATAATGCGATCACTGCCGATATGGCAATCGGTGGCTCGACCAATGCAATCATTCATCTGGTCGCGCTCGCCGGCCGCGCGGGGGTCAAGCTGGAACTGAAGAAGTTCGATGATATCTCCCACCGCACCCCGATGATCGCCAACCTCCGGCCATCCGGAAGTTTTCTGATGGAGGATTTCTATTATTCAGGCGGATTGCGCGCGCTGCTCTGGCGCATCAGCCATCTGCTTCACCTCGATTGCCTGACCATAAACGGGAACACGATCGGTGAAAACGTCAAAGGCGCAGAGGTCTATAACGGGGAGGTGATCCGCGGGCTCGATGCCCCGGTCGCACCGCAGGGTGGGACTGCGATCCTGTACGGCAACCTGGCACCCAATGGGGCGGTGATAAAACCGACGGCGGCGGAAGAACGGTTACTGCGGCATACTGGAAAAGCGGTGGTCTTCAAAGATTACAACGATATGGCGGCGCGGATCGATGATGAGAGTCTGGCTTGCGATGAGGATTCGGTCATCGTCCTGCAGAATGCCGGGCCGCTGGGCGGACCCGGGATGCCGGAATGGGGTATGCTACCGATACCCAAAAAGCTCTTGAAGAAGGGCGTGCGCGATATGGTCCGCATCTCAGATGCGCGCATGAGCGGCACTGCCTATGGAGCATGCGTGCTGCACGTCTCACCGGAGAGTTACATCGGCGGACCGCTGGCTTTTGTATGCGATGGGGATCTCATCGAACTTGATGTCCCGAACCGCAAGCTGAACCTGCGGATTAGCGATGAAGAGATGGCGAAGCGGCGGGCGGCATGGGTGAAACCCGAGCGGCATTACCAGCGGGGTTTCGGCGCTCTCTTCAGCGAACATGTGACGCAGGCGGACCAGGGATGCGATTTCGATTTCTTGCATGCGGGAGCCCGCACACCCGAGCCGGAAATTCATTAATGCCTGAGTGAAAGCGAGCCATAGAGTTGTAAAAAAGACGCGGGAGGATGGAAAGAAGAAGACAAGATTCCAAATGCACAATGCAAAAGGTCCCCTTGTCTTCTTTTTCTCTTGCGCTAATCTCCTTTTCTCTGTTTCTCCGTCTCTCGGTGGCTAGTTTCCTCGCTAGCTGTTAAAGTGAAGTCACCCCTTGAAGATTCTTTTCCCTTCAAATATTTACGAGGGACATAGATTATGCAAATTAAGAAGACGCTTCGTCGCGTCGTCATCACTGGTATCGGGTGCGTCAGCCCTATTGGTATCGGGAAGGAACAGTTCTGGCAATCAGTCAGAGAGGGTCGAAGCGGTATAGGCGGAATCACGCGTTTTGACGCCTCTGATCTTCCTGTACAGATAGCGGGCGAAGTGAAGAACTTCGACCCTGATCTTTATATAGCTCCCAAAGACCGGCAACACGTCTCTCACGCCGTCGCACTTGCCGTCGCGGCAGCTGATCTGACATTTCTCGACGCCGGATTGAAACCCAGAGAGATGACTCTTGACGAGCGCCGCGATGTTGGGGTTGTCCTCGGCAGCGGCGGAGCGAGCCTCGGCTTTATCGAGAAGCAATACCGGTACTACTTCGCGAACGAGGCGAAGAGAGCGAGCGTTTATACGATCCCGACGGCGACTCCGGGATCGCTTCCCAGCGAAATCTCCATGTCTTTGGGATTGAAAGGATTCAGCCACCTTCTCTCGACCGGATGCACTTCTTCCACGGATGCGATTGCCTATGCTTCGCAGATGATCGCGCTCGGCCGCATCAATCGGGTGTTGGCCGGTGGAGTCGATGCACCGCTGACTCACAGCTTTATGCTCGCTTTTTGTGTGATGAAGGTGTTGACGCCGTCCTGGAACCACCAACCGCCGCGTGGTTCTCGCCCTTTCAGTAAAGACCGCGACGGGTTCGTGCTCGCTGAAGGCGCCTATTTTTTTATCCTGGAAGACCTCGGGAGCGCCCTCGATCGCGGCGCGAGAATCTATGCCGAACTCGCCGGCTACGGTTCCACGTGCGATGCGTATCATCGAGTGCGGTTGGACGAGACCGGCGAAGAGCCGGCGCGTGCAATGGGACTCGCGCTGGATGATGCCGAGCTCAAGCCAGAGGAGATAGATTACGTCAACTTGCACGGCACCTCGACCGAATTGAACGACCGGATCGAGACGCGTGCCATCAAAAAAGCCTTCGGCAATGCGGCTTACCGGGTTGCGGCGAGCGCAACCAAGTCTATGATCGGACACCCACAGGGAGCATCGGGAGCTGCGGGGCTGACGGCGACGCTCGGTGGGATGGCCCTTGGCTTTCTACCGCCCACGATAAATCTGGATATCCAGGATCCCGAATGCGATCTCGATTATGTCCCGAACGTGGCGCGTCCGGCCAACATCAGGCATGCTCTGTGCAATTGCATTGGGTTCGGGTCAAAAAATTCGGCACTGGTTGTAAAAAAATGCGAAATCTGACCGGGAAACAAAAGGCAAATGGCAAAGCTCAGGAATTTGTTCATCTTTTGTTACTCGCCCTTTTTGTTTCTTCTTTTGGATGATCGGTAATTTGGAATAGTTGGAATAGATCGATGTTCGCTAATTTCATTGCCAATTTTGAAAAAAGGAGCAACGAGGCTGAACTGATGGACGGCTCGGATTACAGCCTCGATGAGCTCGTTGAAAACCTGGCCGATCTGCGGCGCGTCAATCGCTACCTGGGCGGACAGCACGCCCTCACTAAACGTCTGTTCCCGATGATCGAGAGCCTGGGAAGAAGAAAGGTTCGATTACTCGATATCGGTACAGGTTCAGCAGATATTCCGCAAATGATAGTCAAATGGGCGCGCTCTCGCGGAATCGACATCGAATTCGTCGTCCTCGATCTCAACCAGATTGCGGCGCGGGAAGCGCGGACGCAGACATTAGGATATCCCGAAATCGATGTCATACGCGCCGATGCACTGCGGATGCCGTTCGCTGACCACAGTTTCGACTTTGTGATAGCTTCTTTGTTCCTTCACCATTTCGAGAATCGTGATGCCGCGCGATTGCTTAAGGCGTTTGCCAGGGTGGCGCGCGTCGCATTCCTCGTTAACGACCTACGCCGCCACCCGGTGGCCTATTACTCAATTAAACTCCTAACGCGCGTCTTCACTCGCAATCGCCTCGTTCGCAACGATGCCGCCGTATCAGTATTGCGGGGCTTCTCCCCATGCGATATAGATGAGATCGAACGAGAGTCGCGGATTAAGCTGCAAACTTATTACCATTTTCCTTATCGCATCATATTGATTGGATAGGATTTGTTATGAACGAGAACGATGTCCTGCAAATCTTTGAAGAAAAAGGGGCGCTGCTCAGCGGGCATTTTCTCCTCACGTCCGGGTTGCACAGCCCGCGCTATTTGCAATGCGCGCTGGTGCTTCAGCATCCGGAGATCGCAGAGGAGCTATGCTCTGCATTGGCAGTCAGGTCTGGTGCGGATGATCGCCTGGGAGAAATCGATCTGGTGATCGCGCCCGCGCTGGGAGGCGTGATCGTCGCCCACGAAGTTGCGCGCGCTTTCGGCGTGCGCGCAATGTTCGCCGAGCGGCAGAATGGAACGATGACGCTGCGACGCGGATTCCGGATCGATCCGGGAGAACGGGCTTTCGTCGTCGAAGATGTCGTCACCACCGGCGGCTCGACTCGTGAGGTGATGAGGGTCGTAGCAGAACACGGCGGGAAAGTGGCCGGCGCGGGATCATTGATCGATCGGAGCGGAGGTAAGATCGATCTGGGAGTGACATTGTACTCGCTGTCCGTGCTCGAAGTGCCCGTCTATAAACCTGAAGTTTGCCCGCTCTGCCAGGAAGGTTCGGTCGCGATCAAACCTGGAAGTAGGTAATTTATAAAATTGATAATTGATAATTGATAGTTCGAAAATAGCTCTTGTAACAATTTATACGAATTATCAATTATCAATTATCAATTATCAATTGTTTTCAAATCCCTTTGAACTATCGAATCACTCTCGCTTATGACGGCACCGATTATCAGGGCTGGCAAACCCAACCAGCCGGTCAGCCGACTATTCAGGGCATATTGAACGGAGTATTGGAAAAGCTCGAGGGTGATCCGGTGACGGCGCACGCGGCGGGTCGGACCGATGCCGGAGTTCATGCCGAAGGACAGGTCGTCTCGTTTCGGTTGGTACGCGAATGGGAAGGTACACAACTGCTGCGAGCGATCAACGGCAATCTGCCGCGCGATATTCGCGTATTGCATGCGGATGTAGCAGGCGACGATTTTCACGCGCGCATTGACGCCAGGGGCAAAACTTACCGCTATCAAATTTATACCGCTGAAGTTATGAACCCGCTACTGGCTCGCTTTGCATGGCATTATCCTTATGGGCTGGCCACGGACCGGGTGATCGCAGACGCGCGCGAACTTATCGGCAGGCACGATTTTTCGGCTTTCACGGTGGCCGAATGCGAGGTGGCGAGCCGCGTACGTACGGTGAACGGCGTCGACATCGAGCGCGCGGGAGAGCTTGTGACGATCTTTTTTAGCGGAGACGGTTTTTTGCGTTATCAAGTCCGCACCATGGTTGCGGCGCTCGTCGAAGCCAATCGCGGTCGGCTCAAAGGCTGTTCGATAACCGGTTTGATCGAAAGTCGAGACCGCTCGCTCATAGGTTCCCCGGCTCCTGCTCAAGGGTTGACGCTGATGAAAGTCGAGTATTAGTATTCTCTGCCTGTCCAGTACCCGACGGCGAGAGGAACATGCATCAAGATTTTACCGGAATGATTGAGCCCGGCTCGCGTGATGAGCAATTGCTCAATCAAATCGAATTCAACCGATTACCGAGTCACATAGCAGTAATTATGGACGGCAATGGCCGGTGGGCGAAGCGCCGCCATCTCCCGCGAATCGCGGGGCATCGAGCAGGCGTCGATGCGGTGCGCGCTACCGTCGAATCGGCGGCGCGCCTCGGCATTGGCGCTCTGACGCTTTACGCATTCTCGGTCGAGAACTGGAAGCGCCCTCCATTCGAGATCGAAGCGTTGATGACATTCCTGAAGGAATATCTGCGCAAAGAGCTGGAGAATATCCATCGCAATAACATCCGTTTTCAAACTATCGGCCGGACGGTCGAACTCGATGAATCGGTTCAATTCGAACTGCGTTCCGCGGTTCGCAAAACGGCCGGCAATACCGGCATGATATTAAACGTGGCCTTGAATTACGGTGGCCGAGTCGAAATGGTGGATGCCTTCCGTAAGCTCTTGGAGAGGTGCCAGCGCGAAGGCCGCTCTCCCGAATCGATCAACGAAACCGATATCGCGCGTCAGTTGTACACGGCGAATCTGCCCGATCCCGACCTCCTCATCCGAACCAGCGGCGAGATGCGGGTGAGCAACTTCCTCCTCTGGCAGATCGCCTATTCGGAGATTTACGTGACAGACCTTCTGTGGCCCGATTTCCGCCGACCCGACCTTTTCGCCGCCATCATCGAATTTCAGAAGCGTGAGCGCCGTTACGGCGGTTTGAGCGATAGCGCACAACGGGCCGTCGTCAACGCCTCTTAAGATTTGAGATTTGAAATCGACCTCAAATATCAAATCGCGAATCTTAAAATCTCTTTATGGCTCGTGTTCTAACTGCAATTGTCTTTCTGCCGATACTCTTCGCCGCCTTGTGGGCTGGCTCGCCCGTTTGGTTTGCCGGATTGGCCATGGCCGGCATACTTATCGGTCTGTTCGAATTCTACGCGCTGACAAAACATGGGGGCGAGACTCAGGGAGTAATCGCGGCCGCCTCTATCCTCGCCGCCTTTTATTTTCAACGTCACGACCTGATCCCCGCGATAGTGGCCTTTCTGGTGATCGTTGAATTGGTCGTGCAACTTGGAGTCAACGCCAAAAAGGAAGATTTGAGCGATGTTCTGACAGCGGCGTCTATCAATGTCTTCGGTGTGCTCTATACGGCTCTTCTGGGCGGTTATATTATCGCGCTTCGTGTGATCGAGAGCCCGATATCCAATCTGGCCGCGAAACTCCTGACGCTTTTCTTCATAGTTGTTTTTGCAGGCGATACTGCCGCATATTACACGGGCCGCGCATTCGGGCGGATCAAGCTGGCACCCAAGATCAGTCCGGGAAAAACCATCGAAGGAGCATTTGGCGGACTATTCGGAAATGTGCTCGCCGCGTTGATCGCGTCTCTGACGTTCTTTCCCGAGTTGAATGTAACCTTGGCGGTTCCTCTCGCTTTGGTTATGGGCGCGGCCGGCATAACCGGCGATCTGTGCGAATCGATGATCAAGCGAGGCGCGAAAGCGAAAGATGCGAGCAAGTTGATTCCCGGTCACGGCGGTTTGCTCGACCGGCTGGATAGCATGCTCTTCAATGCGCCGTTGTTATATTACTTTTATTATATTTGGATGAAGTAAATATGAAACGGATTGCGATTCTCGGTTCAACGGGTTCGATCGGCTGCAACACGCTGCGCGTCGTCGAGACGCTCGCGCGTGAATTCGGCGTGGCTGCGCTCGGCGCAGGATCCAATGTTGAATTGCTGGCCGAACAGATCGAACGGCACCGTCCCGAAGTCGTTTCCGTTTTAGATGAAGAGAACGCGGAAAGACTGCTCTTCGAGCTCAATAGGCGGAGCGTGACCGCCAAACCGAAGATCGGCGTCGGCATCGATGGTTTGAGCGATGTCGCCACTTGCCCGGGCGTCGAGATCGTGATCGGAGCCCTGGTCGGGGCGATCGGATTGTTACCGACCTACCGCGCCCTCGAAATGGGGCGCCGTGTCGCGCTGGCCAACAAAGAGACGATGGTAATCGCCGGCGAACTCATGACGCAGGCCGCCGAAAAATCGGGCGCTGAACTGTTGCCGGTCGATAGCGAGCATAATGCCTTGCACCAATGCCTAAATGGCGTGAAGCGTGCGGAGCTGAAGCGGTTGATATTGACCGCTTCAGGAGGGCCTTTCCGATCGTCCGATAAGGAAAATATCGAGAATGCGACGCCGGCCCAGGCGCTCAAACATCCGACCTGGCAAATGGGGGCCAAGATCACGATCGATTCGGCGACCTTGATGAATAAAGGTCTGGAGGTGATCGAAGCACATTGGCTCTTCAAATGTTCCGCCGATGAGATCGATATAGTCGTTCATCCGCAATCGGTCGTGCATTCGATGATCGAACTGGTCGACGGCTCGATCATCGCTCAACTCGGCATGACCGACATGCGGCACGCCATTCAATACTCGTTGACATACCCCGACCGCCTTCCATCCCAGCTCCCCAGGCTCGACCTGATGTCGTTGGGGAAACTCGAGTTTTTCGCTCCCGATACAGAAAAATTCCCATGTATAACAATAGCCTACGACGCCTTACGGAATGGAGGCACGATGCCGGCCGTTTTAAATGCGGCCAATGAAGTTGCGGTCGCCGCATTTTTCGAAGAAAAGATCAAATTCGGTGACATCCCGCGGTTGATTCGCGCTGCATGCGAGGCTCATGCGCCGCAGCCGGCAACTAGCCTGGAGACAGTGCTCGCCGCAGATAAGTGGGCGAGGGAATGGGTGAGAGGGAGAACAGAGAATGGATGATAATCAGACAAATTGGCAAACGGCAAAGAGTCCTGAGGAGGAGGCAACCGATAAAATACAGAGTTCTCTTCACCTGCCCCTGGCCGTACCACTGACTACTTTGACACATCAGATCGCCTGCAATACACTTAGATATAATTATAATGATATTTGCTGTTGGAGTGGACCAGCCAAAAAAGGAGTAATAAGGTGGGTATAATTGCGTTCGTCGTTATTCTATGCGCGATGATAGTTATTCACGAATTTGGTCATTTCATCGTCGCAAAAATGCTGGGAATTGCAGTTGAAACATTTTCTGTCGGCTTTGGGCCGCGACTTCTCGGGTTCAAGATCGGCGATACAGATTATCGCCTGAGCGCGATTCCTCTGGGAGGATATGTCAAATTTCGCGGCGAGAACCTTGAAATGCTGCAAGGCAAGAGTGAAGGCACGATTGACGAATTCCTCGCGCACCCGAAATGGAAGCGCTTCCTCGTTGCATTCGCCGGCCCTGCATTCAACATCGCCACTGCTCTCTTGATTCCGGCAATCGCGATAATGATCGGTTTCCGCGGCATCTCCGATCAGATTCCCAAACCGGTCATTAGCTATGTCGGCACCGGTTCCGCGGCCGAAAAAGCGGGTTTTCAACAGGGCGATCGTATCATCGCTTTCCACGGTATCAGTAATCCAACCTGGCGCGACGTCGAGTTGGACGTCTATTTGCACCCGAATGAAGATATCCCGGCCAGAGTCGAGCGTGGAGAAAAGGTGCTCGATCTTACACTCACGCCTCAGGCCCGACAAATTGAAAGAGAAGTCATCGGCGATTCGGGAATGAGCGCGGATACCAATCTCGATAGCGTTCGTGTAGTGGAAGTGACTTCCGGCTCGCCGGCCGAGCAGGCGGGTCTCAAAGCCGGGGATAAGATTCTTGCGATTAACGGCCAGCCGATCAAAGCATGGAGTCAGTTCAAAAATCAATTACGCGACAGCAACGGCCAGCCTGTGACTCTCGGGCTGGTGCGCGATCAGGGCACGTCGGAGATTCGGGTCACTCCGTTCATGCAATCGGGCGAGTATCGCCTGGGATTCAGACCGGATCTTACAGTCACCATCAAAACAAATTCCATCATTACGGCCTTGCAATACGGTTGGGATTTCAACTGGATGATCGTGCGTGTGACCGGCGTTGCGCTCCAACAGATATTCAACGGTCGCCGTTCGGCGCGGGATGCTCTCGGTGGTCCGGTCAGAATCGCGCAGGAGACGGTAACCACTTATGACGCCTTCGGCTGGGCCGGGATTATCAACTGGATGGGCATGCTCAGCCTCAATCTGGGCCTGATCAATCTGCTTCCCATACCGGTTCTCGATGGCGGGGTGATAATGCTGATTATCGTCGAATGGATCATGGGGCTCGTCGGATTGAGCCTTACAATGAACGTTCGCGAGCGCATACAGCAAGTCGGATTCGTTATGGTACTGCTGTTGATGGGATTTGTGATTGTTAATGATTTCGTGAACCTTGGTAAAAGGTGGTTGAGCGATCCCCCGGCGCAGGAACAACCTGCATCACAACCTACTAAGTAAGCTTCTTTTCAGGAAATAGTCGGGATTAACGGGAATACTCCGGATTTGCGGATCGAGGTAAATCTGGATAATTCCTGTTAATCAGGACTGAATCTCATTAGCTTTAAGGCGTCGCCCCCCTAACCCCCCCCCCAAATATGGCGCAAGAAGAAAAATTCGTTCGCGGTCTGGGCCTCTTCGATTCAACAATGATCGTCGCGGGAGCGATGATCGGTTCCGGCATCTTCATCGTTTCTGCCGACATAGCTAGACAGGTTGGCGCCCCGGGCTGGTTGCTCGTGGTCTGGGTGGTCACCGGTCTGCTCACGCTGATGGCAGCTCTCAGCTATGGCGAACTCGCAGCTATGATGCCCAGGGCTGGCGGGCAATACGTTTATCTGCGCGAGGCCTATTCGCCGCTATGGGGGTTTCTCTACGGCTGGACTTTGTTTCTGGTGATTCAGACGGGCACGATCGCAGCGGTGGCCATCGGTTTCGCGCGTTATCTCGGCATACTATGGCCGGCAATTTCCGAGAACAATTACATTATCAGTCCGATTCATCTGAGTTCCGGGTATGCGATCTCGCTTTCCACGGCGCAGCTAGTCGGGGTTTTGATAATCGCCCTGCTGACGTGGATGAATACGCGCGGGTTGAAGCTGGGCAAGCTTGTCCAGAATGTATTTACGGTTTCGAAGACTGGCGCCTTGATCGCTTTGATCGTCCTGGGAGTGACGGTCGGTTATCAGGCCGTTGCGGCGGGCGCCAACTTCGGCGACCTGTGGACTGTTCGCGGTCAATTGCAAGATGTCGGTCAGGGGCTCACGGCAGCCACAGCATTCGGATTGTTCGTTGGCATTTGTGTAGCTCAGACCAATTCCCTTTTCTCCGCCGATTCCTGGCATAACATCACATTCACCGCGGGCGAGGTAAAAGAACCGAAACGCAATATCCCGCTATCTCTTGCGCTCGGCACCGGTTTAGTGATCATCCTTTATCTGCTGGCGAACATCGCTTATCTGGCGTCATTGCCGTTTTCGGAGATTCAAACGGTGGCGAGCGATCGGGTGGCTTCGGCGACAGCCGAGGTCATCTTCCCCGGCTACGGCGCGACGTTGATGGCAGCTGCGATCATGGTCTCGACTTTCGGCTGCAACAATGGGTTGATCCTGGCGGGCGCGCGCGCTTACTACGCGATGGCTCGCGATGGGCTTTTCTTCCAACGGGCCGGGCAACTCAATCGCTTCGCGGTTCCCGCCTGGGGACTGGCGATTCAAGGTATCTGGGCGGCATTTTACGTGTTGCCCCGAACAGTAAGGCGGGCGGCAGATGGCACCGTCAGCGGCTACGGCAATCTTTACGGCGATCTGCTGACCTACGTCATCTCGGCTGCATTGATCTTCTACATCCTGACGATCACCGGAATTTATGTTCTGCGCGTCAAACAACCGCATGCGGATAGGCCGTATCGTGCGTTCGGTTATCCGGTGGTTCCTGCGCTATACATCATCGGCGCGTCTGTGATACTAGCGGTTCTCTTCATTTATCAAACGGCGACCACTTGGCCGGGATTGGTGATAGTGATGACCGGCGTCCCTGTCTATTTCCTCTGGCGTGCCTTGGCGCGCAAACGCGGAATTGCACCTGCGGAAGCGATCGAAGTGAAGTAGCGACGATTAGGGATTGACCGATTTAATGCTTAGGTTTAGAGTTAGCCGCCTCTATTTTGGAGATCCATTACATCGCATCACCCCTGTTTGGACTAATCCAAAAATTCTCTACCTGGAGGGTATAGATGTCATTATTTGCGATCAAATCGATAGATAAGATCAAGGCTGAAGCCGAATCCAGCGGCGAACATTCGCTGAAGCGCGCGCTCGGCCCGGTGAACCTTGTGACGCTCGGCATCGGCGCGATTATCGGGACAGGCATCTTCGTGTTGACCGGCCAGGCGGCCGCATTGCACGCGGGCCCGGCCATCGTAATTTCAATGATCATAGCGGGCCTGGTCAGCGCGCTCGCAGGGCTTTGCTATTCTGAGTTCGCCTCTACCGTACCGATCGCCGGTTCGGCATACACCTATGGCTATGCGACGCTCGGGGAATTCGTCGCATGGATTATCGGGTGGGACCTCATTCTCGAATACGCGCTGGGCGCAGCGACAGTCGCGGTCGGATGGTCAGGATATCTCATAAGTATCTTCAAGGATTTCGGCATTCAGTTTCCCGCCGCACTCAGCGCCGCGCCGGGCACCCCCGTTCAGACGCTGGGAGGAGAAGTCACTGCCGTATTCAATCTGCCTGCCGTGGTGATCACCGCAATCGTGACGACGCTGCTCGTCATAGGTATCAAGGAATCGGCAAACGTCAACTCCGCCATTGTGATCATCAAAGTTGCGGTCATTATCATGATCATTGCCCTCGGCGCGATCTTCATCGACTCTGGTTTATGGAGTCCGTTCATTCCCGAAAACACCGGCAAATTCGGAGAGTTCGGTTGGAGCGGGATTATGCGCGGAGCAGGTGTGATCTTTTTCGCTTATATCGGATTTGACGCGGTATCGACGGCGGCCCAGGAAGCAAAGAATCCGCAGAAGGATATGCCGTGGGGGATTCTCGGGTCACTCGCCATCTGTACGGTACTATACGTCCTGGTCTCCGGCGTTATGGTGGGACTCGTGCCCTATAAAGAATTGAGCGGTGCTGCGCCGATGGCGACCGCCGTCAATTATGCTCGCCAGCTGTCGACGGGAACGGTATGGGAACCGATAATGAGATTCATGCCGTTTCTGGTGAAGCTGGGAGCCATTGCTGGATTGAGCTCGACGATGGTGGTTATGATGCTGGGTCAGCCGCGTATCTTCTACTCGATGGGGAAAGATGGGCTACTGCCCGGCTGGGCGAGCAGAGTTCATAAGAAGTACCGTACGCCGTACATCACCACCATCGTAACCGGTGTGGTGGTCTCGATAGCTGCGGGCTTCACGCCGATAAATGTGCTCGGCGAGTTAGTCAGCATCGGTACTCTGTTCGCTTTCGTCATTGTATCGATCGGGATTATTTTCATGCGCTACCGGCGTCCCGATATGTACCGTCCGTTCAAGACGCCACTCGTGCCGCTTGTCCCTATACTCTCGGCGGTTGCGAGCATTGCGTTGATGGCAAGTCTGCCGGGTGAGACCTGGGAGCGGCTGCTCATCTGGATGGGCATCGGATTGATTATCTACTTCGCGTATGGCTACCGGAAAAGTAAACTGCGTCACCAGGAAGCTTCTAGCGACTCCATAGCAGCGGACTGAGTGAGAAATACTCACCACACGGAACACTAAAGAAGGAGATCAGGCGGTACAAAGAGCAGGTGGAAAGGGGAACCACGGGTTCGACTTCTTCCCCATCTTTGTGCAGATTGATCTCCTTTTGTACTATTTGTGGTGAATTTCCGATTCCCTTGACTCATCGATATCCGGCATTGTATTGTGATTTTTTCGCAGATTCTATCTATATATCTCATGGCAAGCCTTCCTAAGAATTATTCCCAACACTGGCGATGCGGGCGCGACCGTTGTCGATTCGACTAGCGTCCTGACCATTGCTACATCAAAGCTGCAGCAGTAATTACAACTAGAATATGCGAATGTAATAATCTTTCCTGCTGTAGAGTTCATCAATACCAACATAAGAAGGAGAAAAGATGTCATTACGTATTGGCGAAGTCGTCCCTGATTTCACGGCGGAAACGACCGAGGGCACGATAAAGTTTCACGAATGGATTGGCGATAATTGGGCGATTCTCTTCTCGCATCCGAAGAATTTCACTCCGGTTTGTACGACCGAGCTCGGTTATATGGCCGGTCTCAAACCAGAGTTCGAGAAGAGGAAGGTCAAAGTAATCGGGCTGAGCGTCGATAATGTGGACTCGCACAAGAAATGGTCGGAGGACATTAAGGAGACGCAGGGCAACGCGCTCAACTTCCCCGTCATCGCCGACTCTGACCAGAAAGTAGCGAAGCTTTACGATATGATCCATCCCGAGGTGAGCGATATCTTCACCGTTCGTTCAGTATTCGTGATCGGGCCGGATAAGAAGGTTAAGGCGATGCTCACCTATCCGGCGAGTACCGGCCGCAACTTCGATGAGATTCTGCGCCTCGTAGATTCGGTGCAGCTCACCGCTAAACACAGCGTCGCAACCCCTGTCAATTGGAAGCAGGGTGATGATTGCATCATCGTCCCTTCACTCTCCGACGAGCAGGCAAAGGAGAAATTCCCCGGCGGGTGGAAGACGCTCAAACCATACCTGCGCATCGTTGCGCAACCCGGGAAGTAAGGTGAGATAGGGCGACGGGGTGAATCTTCGTAGGCGAAATCGCTTCGTCGCTCATCAGCTCCGTCGCCCAGTCCCGTTTCAGACTGTTTTCGTCACTTTTGACAGCATCCTCGGGTTATCCGGACTTAAACCTTTAGCCTCGGCCAGATAAGCGGCGAAGAGTTGCGCTGGTATGATGTATGGGATCGGCGAGAGGATTTCGCTGATGCGCTGTGGAATTTTAAGGGTGCGCGACCCTGCTTTGAGCGCTGACGCTTCGCTTGAAATCACCACGGTCTCGGCGCCGATTTCGCTCAGTTTTTCCAATAATTCCTTGGTTCCCTTCATGGTAGGCCCGGGGGGCGCGAACAGGAAAACGGGAAAACCTCTATCGACCATTGCAATTGGCCCATGCAGAAAGTCAGCGCCGGAAAACCGCTCAGCCACGACATAACAGGTCTCCATCAGCTTGATCGCAAATTCGTAAGCGTTGGCGTAATTCAAACCGCGGCCGACGACGACGCAATTCTCCATAAAGGCATAACGCTCGACTATCTCTTTCACCTGCGGCTGAATCTTGAGCGATTCCGCCGCCAGTTGCGGCAGAACCTCGATCTCCGCTTCATCTTTGTTCCGGCTGAGAGCTCGCGCGAGCATATGAAAGATCAACAATTGTCCGGTGTAAGTTTTGGTAGCGGCGACGCTGCGTTCGCGTCCGGCGTGGATCAGGAATGTTTCGTCCGCTTTCTTCGCCATCGATGACTCAGCCTCGTTAGTGATAGCCAGAGTTGTCGCTCCGCAGCGTTTGGCATTTTCAAGGACAATGTTGATATCGACTCCTTCTCCTGATTGCGAGATGCCGACGACGAGGGTGTTTTGCAAATCTAGCTTTGCTTTATAAAGTGTATGAATCGCGGGGGCGGCTAGCGATACCGGGATCCCGGTTGTCATCTCGAGCAAATAACGGCCGAAAAGTGCGGCATTATCCGAGCTGCCGCGCGCGACCAGTACGATCAAGCGCGGGCGATGATCGTTCAACGTAGCTCCGAAACGCGCTATCTTCTTAGCTTCTCTTTTGATCGTCCGTTCGATGACGCTCGGCTGTTCTTCGATTTCCGTTAGCATTAAGGACATATGAAATAAAGAAATTTTGATGACTGTCGATGTTCAGGATATTGCATCCACAGCCCCCCGGAAGGGCGGGATACTTCTAAAGTATTCGATTTAGGAATGTATTGCGCTCCGTCAGGAGCGAAATGTGATGCGTCAGATATCGCCCTGCTGAGGCTGGAATCGATGGTGGACGTTGATCTAAAATCTGGGCCCCGCTGAGGGAATGAATTCCACATTCAGCGTTTGCCTCGATTTCTCCTGCCAGCCTCTACTCTTCCTTCTTGGTTGAGTTCCCGCCATGCAGCGCCTCTTGCACGCGGGTTACGAATTGTGCGAGCTCACCCCGTAAGAGCCCGCGCTCCCTGGTACCGCTGATCGATTCCAGCGCAACCTGGAGATCCGCTAGTCTTCGTTCGATCAGCTCGCGGTTAATATCGCTGATGTTTTTCGTCTTACGGCAATCTTCGAAATGCTGCACCCAGGTCCGCAATCCGGTGCGCGATTTTTCATCATAGAGCAGGTTCAGCGCGCTGTTCCATGCCCGGCCGGCATCGTAGCTGCTACCATTCCAGGCCTGTTCCGAAGCTTTCGCGGCTATTAGTTTGGTGATCTGCAGTTGGTCCGCGGCCGCGATCAGATAAGCAGACTGATTTTCACCCGCGACCGTCCCGCTCCAGGGCTCGTGACAGAGTTGTTCGGCGGGATCGAAAACGATTCTCGGCCGATTTTTATTGGGGGCGCCCGCCTCGTGATTCGGCCAAAATGACAATTCAACATTGGTCGATCGATTAAGGTTCTCGCGGATACGACTGATGATGCGGGTCGGCTCGAGAGGACCGCCGGCGTGCTTCTCCCGGTCATTCGAGAAACCGATGACGAAGCTGCGGGCGCCGAGCGCGGCCAACCGATCGAGTTCGCGCGCAATCGATGCGATGCTTCGGTCATCGAAAGCAGAGTCAGATAGGATGAATCCGAAAACCAACTGCACAAAGTTTTCATCAGCCGCACGCAGCAGCTCGCTCACATTATCGTCGCTGTTCTCTGCCTCTCCTTCGCTAACCGCAGCATCGAAATGCCGGAGATAGTGATAGCGGTTCATGCGAATCCGGCCGAGAAAGCGCAGCATCTCAATGCGATCGCGGTGCGACCAATAAGAAGACCTTTCGACGAGTCCACGCTGCGCGACCGCCGGCTTTTCGTCGATCTGAAAATCCCGATTGAGCTGGCCATCTGCGCCCATCCGTTCTAGCTTGCCGATAGCGTAGAAGGCGCCCCGAGGCGTCGTCGCGGTGATCTGGACCCGGCGGGTTTCTCCCGAGCGTTTGCTCGCGATCGCGTAGCTTTGTAACGTGTCGGGATGTGCCGAGGATGGAGATGCAACTTTAATAGTCATTTCAACAGATTGTGCGTCGGTTTTAAATAACGGCCAGTCGACCGCATTCCACCGCTTCCCAACGCGCTCGTCCAGCTCATCGTTGATGAGCTCCCAGTACTTTTGCGTTCGCATCTGCGGCACAATCTCATTTCCATGATGAAAATTATAGATCGAGGGTTTTATTTCAACCTCGAAAGATTGTGACTTGGAGGGGTATAACCGGACCATCAGCCGCTGCAGCAGATGAACCTCGAAATCGGCGCGTTCACCGTGGCTGAGCAGATAAGAGTGGGCATTACGTTTGAACTGCTCTAAGAATATCTCATCGGCCAGCGGCTTCAATTGATTGAGCGCAAATGTCTCGGCTGCTTCCCTGTTATCGCCGCTTTTGATCCCCGCGGTATCGGATGACTGTAATTTTGGACGGACGTAAAAAGGAAATGCCCAATCGCTCAGATAACGGCTGAGCAGGAGGGCAGCCTGCGCGCGATCGATGCGCCGGACGCGATCGAGATCATCCCGGAGAAATCTGATTCCCGCCTGATATGAGGAGGCCTGCGCGATCGCGCGTGTGATAACCTCCGCCGGACCGTCGTTTGCGGGATCTACGGCGGCGAATGTGCCCAGTCGATCGAGCAATTTGCGGCGGCGCAGGTTCGAGATGAGCGCGTCGCCGCTTTCGCGCATCCCCGTAAGATCGACGAGCGCGATCCTCACATTTTTTTCAGATGTTTGAGCGATCGCATCAATAAGAGCATTCCGCTCAGAATCGCGCGATTGATCGGTATGAATGAAGAGAGCGATATCGACGCTTTTTGCTCCATCGGAGTTCTGACGCACCTCAATCCCGCCCGTCTTTTTGATCAGATCCCGGACGAGTTGATGAAGCGGGAGCGATTGGCCGGAAAGCGTCGCATCACGGGCCGCGTTCGAAGAATAGACCGGCAGTATCCTGGGAGCGAAACCGAAGCGCTGATTGAGCATCCTCACCAGCAACGAGATGGCAACCGAGTCTGGTTCACCGGAGAATAGGACTCTGTTTACGAGCCTGCGCGAAGCGGCCTTCTCCTCGATGCTTTTCTGCCATTCATCAGTTGATTGATCTTGAGCGCTGATCGTTAATAAATTGATTAATTTTTCATCGCCCAATTCAGCTAACAGGCCATCGATCTGAGCCGACGATTCTTTTAAATTTATATATCCGTAGATGGGGATGTGGGGGCGCTGCGATCGGATGATTTTGATGAGCTCCAATTGATCGCGCGGTTGCTGCTTACGCTGCCGTGGTGCGTGCCCTTGCCCCTGCGGGTTTTCAGACTGTTTTGGTGGGGCGTCCAGATAAACGATGGCACCGTCGATCCCGTCGAAATCGACAGATTTAGCCCAGTCGATGATCTGATCGGCATTACCCAGAATTCTTGCTGGAGGCGTGATCAGCTCGTGATCGGCAATAGCCGCTATCATCTGCGGCTGCTGGTACGAGGATGGGCGATCATCCCGGGGGACCAGGAGAAATCTGCCCGCGAAATAATTGCGGTTCATGGGGCGCAGTTTGGGCCGCTGGGTCGCCTGGATAAAAATGGTGGAGAGGAGAATGAGCAGGGAGAAGAGGATTGCTATCTTTTTTTTATCTTGCATTCTCTCCTCAAATTGTTTTTAGTTTTCAGTTTTTAGTTATCAGGTGTCGATCGAGACAATCCACTGAAACTAAAAACTGAAAACTTCCATCACATTTCAATTGCGCGGACGAACACGGCGCGGGGTGATGGGTGCCGGCGTTGTCCCTTTTATACGTTGAAATTCTTCTGTGTTAGATATGCCGCGCTGATCGGTGCCACGCAGCTTCTGATCGATCTCGACACGCGTGTTGCTTGCTCGCTCCGTCGGAGCCGGATGGCTGGCCATAATCGAGCCCAGCGTGTCAGGCTGGCTCTGACTGATTTTCCCGAGGATCTGGAACATTTCAACCATCCCAACAGTGTTGTAACCCGCCCGATTCATATTGTAGAGGCCGAGATAATCGGCTTCGCGTTCCGCATCCCGGCTGTGCTTCATCAATTTGCCGCCCAGAACCAGATTGCCTGCGAGATTGCCGAGGCTCGCGCCGCCCTGACCGCCGAGTACGGCCCCGGCAATAGTTGCGATGCCTGCCAGAGTGCCGTATCTATTGGCTTTTTTGACGTTCTCGAGTCCATGTCGCCCGACAATATGCCCTATCTCATGACCCATCACGCTGGCCAATTGCGCCTCGCTATTGGCTTTCGCTATCAACCCGGTGTGGACATAAACACGGCCGCCGAGCGTCGCGAAGGCGTTGATCGCGCCGTCGTCGACGACGTAAAACTTCCACGGTATGTTGGTGCGCCTCGAACTTTGCGCCAGCCTGTTCCCCAGCGTTTCGACGTATGTGTTGAGGGCGGAGTTTCGGATAAATTTCACCTGCCCCGATAGTTGCTTGTGAACCTCTTCAGCCAGCTTCAGTTCCTCTTCTTCAGAGATATAGCCCTTATTAGAATACTCGCGTTCTCGGAACTTGTCGTATACATTTTTATCTGCAAATGCAGTTATAACCAGCAAACCGACGATCGCGACTGCCATCGTACGTTGCCAGGTGACTAGGAATTTCATGAAACGTCCTCCTATTCTGATAATAACGAAACCGCATGAGTTAATGTACGTATGATTGCGGCCAGGTTTTCTCGCGCTCCGCGAACGCTGCCGGGAAGGTTGATGATCAACGTTCGCTTTCTAGCGCCGCAGACCGAACGCGACAGAGCGGCCAGCGGTGTGATCTTCAGACTCTCGGCGCGCATCAACTCTGCGAGTCCCGGCGCTTCGCGTTCGATCACATCTCTCGTAGCTTCAGGCGTTACATCGCGAGGGCCGAGCCCTGTTCCGCCGGTAGTCACGATCAGGTTCGCCAGTCCTTCATCGGCGTAATATCTCAATCGAGCCGCAATCTCGCCGCGTTCGTCCGGCACTATCTCCGTTGCAACTATATCCGCCTTCAACGCTCGCAACTCCGTTACGACCGCCGGCCCGGACAAGTCTTCACGTTCGCCGTGCGAGGCTGAATCACTAACAGTAATTACCACAGCTCTGATCATTAACTCTTGTCTTTGCTAATAACATAAGGGGGCGCCAAAATTCTAATTCCTCAACTCTCGCGATTCAACCTTAGATCAAGAGTATTAACCACGGATTAATACGGTTTCCCAGGATAGATGCGGATTTCTTTAGCGAAAATTAAGTTGTTATTCCTCTGAATGTGCTGAATCGCGTTGACGACAATCAATCTGTCTCGAAATTATACGAGACTCTATGAATGATTCTTTTGAATGATTCTTTCATAAAGATTTTCATACTGCGGTATGACGCGGTCGGTATTGAAGCGCTCGACCGCCCATGCGCGACCGCGCTCTCCCATCTCGCGTCTCTTCCTGTCATTGGAAATAATGGAGATTGCGCATTCAGCCATGGTCTTGGTATCTCCCAGATCGACCAGGTATCCGGTCTCGCCGTGGAGCACGACTTCCGGCAAGCCGCCGGTTCGGGTCGCAATTACGGGCACTTCGCAGGCCATCGCCTCGAGCGCCGCCAGGCCGAAAGATTCGGTCTCGCTCGGCAAGAGCAGAAGATCGGCTACCGAAAGGTAGTCGGCGATGTTGGGAACCTGGCCGACAAACAGCACATCGTTATCCAGACCGTAATCTCGCACCAGGATTTCTGCGCCCAGCCGTTCCGGGCCGTCACCGCACATTACCAGCCGGACGGGCAGATCGCTCCTCTCGCTTCTGATCCGTGCCAACGTGTGAATGCAATCGGTGATTCGTTTGACGGGGCGGAAATTCGAGACATGGATCAGCAGCTTTTGGCCGGCCGGAGCGAGGCTCGATCTCAGCTCATCATTGGTGCGCCGCCTATAATCTTGCGCGTTGATGAAATTCGGGATCACTTCGACCGCACAGTTGCCGAACGTGCGGCACGTTTCATCAGCCAGATATTGCGAGATGGCAGTGACCGCATCCGACTGCGCTATTGAGAAACGAGTGATGGGGAGAAAGCTTTTCCTCGACCCAACGAGTGTGATGTCCGTTCCGTGGAGCGTCGTGACGAATGGCAGATAAACCCTGGGCTTGTACATCTCGCGCGCCAGATAGGCGGCGGTAGCGTGCGGGATAGCGTAGTGCATATGTAGCACATCGAGTTTCCGGCTTTCGGCGACTTCGAGTATCTTGGAAGCCAGCGCGAGATCATAGGGCGGGAACTCGAAGAGCGGGTAATCGAACAGATCGACCTGGTGAAACTGCATGCGCTCATTCAGCTCGCAAAGGCGCGTCGGCAGGGCATAGCTGATGAAATGCACGGTATGTCCGCGTTCCGACAACTCGCGACCCAGTTCCGATCCAACGATCCCGCTACCGCCATAGGTCGGGAAGACTGTAATGCCGATGTTCATATAGAGAAGTTTTCAGATTTCAGGTTTCAGTTTGGAGTCGAAAATAAGAACAGAAAACTTAAACTTTGCTCAAGAATACATGTTCATCTGCCGCGTCAGCAGTTCGACAGGGTCGGCGACGTTGAGCGCTTCGCGAACATAGAAGGCTTCGCCGTACTGAGCCCCGATCAGAGCCCCGAAATAACGGTCGCGCGCGTCGATCTCAAGCAAAAAGGCCTCCGTGCTCACGCGCGATTGCGGCTCCGTGCTGTTCGCATTAAAAAATTGCGAAGCGTGAGCCTGTATCGCTCTCCGTTTTTGCTCTCTCGTTTCGCTGACATCGACGATAAAAGTCGGCGCGACGGTGCGCGGAAAAAGGAAATAGCCTACGCAGGAGGGCCGCCATCGGCTCTGTCCGGCTTCGCCGTCATATTTCATTAGTCCGGAGATGTGCGCCGCTTCACGTACGAGTTGCGAGGTGTGAGCGTGATCGGGATGAGGGTCCTCCCAGTACTGAGTGAATACGATGCGCGGCCGAATTCGCCGCAGAGCGCGCACGAGCTTGACCCGCGACTCTTCGTTAACCCAGACGTGCGAATCGCCCAGATTGAGATTTTCGCGCAGCGACAAGCCAAGAATTTGCGCGGCTCGCGTCGATTCGATGGCGCGCATCTCCGGCATCCCGCGAGTGGCGGCTTCGCCGCGCGTCAGATCGAGTATTCCGATTTTGTAGCCTGATTTTGAGAGCCTGGCGAGCGTTCCGCCGATCGAGAGTTCGGCGTCATCCGGATGAGCTGCTATCGCCAGGACATCGAGCAGCGCTTTTTCATTTTCGGACATGATGACGAAAGAGTAGCACAGACCGATCCGCAAATGGTAATTTGCCTCGTTTTGTTTTACTCTAATCCCGCATTGTTCGATTCAACTCGTGAATTATCCGTGAAGACCAAAATCACACATTCATCCACCATTGCCGCACGCTTTATTCAACACGGTGAAATCGTCGCTTTCCCGACGGAGACAGTCTATGGGCTGGGCGCGCATATCTTCAACGAAAGTGCAATCAGGAAAGTTTTCATCGCGAAAGGGCGACCATCGGACAACCCGCTGATCGCACATATTTCTGATATCTCGCAGCTTGAATTCATCACGAGCATGGTTCCGTTGATCGCGCAGAGGCTGATCAGCCGGTTTTTTCCCGGGCCGCTCACCCTCGTCCTGCCTAAGAGCGATAAGGTCCCAGCGCTTGCTACGGGAGGTCTGAAGACGATAGGCGTGCGGATGCCGCGATACCCGCTCGCACAGCAGTTCCTCCGCGCATGCGGTGTCCCTGTCGTCGCTCCTTCGGCCAATATCTCGGGCCGACCGAGTTCGACCACCTGGCAGTCGGTGCGAGCAGACCTCGACGGGCGCATCGGCTGCATCCTGAGAGGGGATCAGTGCCAGGTTGGCATCGAATCGACGGTCGTTGATTGCACTACCCGAACGCCGATAGTGCTGCGCGCGGGAGCAATTACGCTCGAACAGCTGAGAGAAGTCAGCCTCGATGCGAGAGTCGCCGAGCGCCGGCTCCCGATCGCGCCGCGAAGTCCGGGCCAAAAATACCGTCACTACTCGCCCAGGGCCAAGGTCATCATCTGTTCCTACCCGCAATACACCATTGCTTCGCCCGATGCGGCTTACATCGGACTGGAGCCGACCCCGCACGTCGATGTATTCAAAAAACATCTCATCTGCAATAACCTGGAAGATTATGCGAAATCGCTCTTCAAGTTCTTTCGCGAGTGTGACGAAGCGCTGGTGAGAACCATCTACTGCCAGCTGGTCAGCGAAGAGGGGCTAGGCCTGGCGCTGATGGAGCGGCTCGAACGAGCCTCTGAGGATTGAATAGTCTTCAGCCCAGGCATTTACTAAAAACTAGAAACTAAAATCTATCGCAAAAAACAAAAGCAGCAGGAATAGCCAAATATATTGCCTCTCTGGTCTTTTCTCACCTTTGTTTTCTCTTAGTTTTTGCTTCCTTGTTTTCGTTTCCTCCGGAATTCGGTATTATTACTATTCTTGTTCTACTTAATTTTAAATATAAATTAAGCGAGTTATCGCTTTAGGCTGTTATGATTCGGCAGTGCCCGTTATGTCGTCGCGAGACGAACTGGGAAGACAATCTGTGGCGCCCTTTTTGTTCTGAGCGATGCCAGACCATTGATTTGGGGAACTGGGCGAGTGAAGAATATCGCGTTCCTTTGACCGAACCTCCCGAAACGCCAGAGACTTCCGATACATCCGACGAGTTGAATACAGAATTAGATCTCGAGGTGAATAGAGATGAGCAAGTTTAGCAATTCAATCCCGTTCAACATAATGACTGCTGCGCTGGTGATGACGGCGTTTTTTTCGATTGCTTGCAATTCGACGCCGGAGACGCCCGTCTCGAGCGCCGCAACCGCCAAAGACTTGCGTTTGTCGGCTAACGAAAAAGCGATGAACGATGCCTTCGATGTTCCACTAGCGAAACTTGACGGAACGACAATGAAGCTCTCCGATCTCAAAGGCAAGGTTGTAGTGCTGGATTTCTGGGCTACAGATTGTGCGCCTTGCGTCAAGTTGGTGCCGCAACTGGCAAAGCTTTATGATCGGTATCGAGATCGGGGGCTTGAGATCGTCGGATTGACTTCCGATGAGAAATCGGATCAGAAACTGGTAGAAGATTTCATCAGACAAAGAGGGCTCAATTACACGGTCGCATATGGGAACACCTGGGTCTCTCGCGCATTTCTCAAAGGGAGTGAAGACGAAACCGGCGCCCCTCCCATCCCACAGCTCTACGTGATTGCACGTGATGGACGCGTGGTCGAACATCACACGGGTTACGATGGCGAGAAGGATATGGAGTCGATCGAAAAAGCGATCGTGCAAGAATTACGGTAAGCGGTAATCGATTGCCGGCAATAATAGTCGGCAAACCAGGCAACGGATTATAGATTAATAGACTAAGGAAACATTGCTATGTCACGAACCCCTATTAAATCACTCTTTATACCCGGCCTGATTCTTCGCGCGTGGATAACGTGCTGTGCCTTTGTTCTCCTCTCGTTCGCCGGAACGATCCGGCTCGGGACTTCAGACGTGCCTGAATTACCGACCGGAGACGGCACCGGAGACACGCCGGATATGTTCATCAAGCTGGTGCCGAACACGCTGGCGCCGGCAGGCAAAGGCGATGAATTGAGACTATCGAGTTTACGCGGCCACATCGTTCTGCTCGATATGTTCTGGTCGCAATGCCCTCATTGTGAAGAACATGCGCCGCACGTCGTCGAATTTTATAACCAATATCGGCAGCGCGGTTTCACCGTGCTAGGTCTCGCCACCGACAGGCCGGAAAGATCCGACGATGTGCGGTCGTTTATAAAGAAGACAAAAATCAACTATCCAGTTGGCTATATCACCACTGAAGTCATCGCTTATTACGCCGACAGCCAGAATCAGGGTGTGCCCCAGATGATACTCTTCGGGACCGATGGCAAAATGTTCAAGCGTCTGATCGGATGGAATCCGGAGATCAGTAAAGAACTGAAGCTGGCGATCGAAGCGCTGATGGCTAAACAGCCGACGGTCAAACCCGGTAGCAAAGCCAGCAGCAAAGTCAGCCCGCGCAAAATTAAACAGGCCTAGATCAAACATAGAGAAATAAGTGGCAGATTTATAATCTGCTCAATAAAGAATCGGGCGGGTCCAACCCGCCCTACTCATTCGGAGGAGGAATATGACGAAAACAAGCCCCAATAATTATCGACGCTCCAATTCTCGCCCGGCACTCCTCCCGGCAATTTCTTGTATCTGTCTGGCTTTCGCGCTCCTGTTACCCGGAATGGGAACAGAGGCTCAAGTGAAAGTCGGTAAATCTCCCAAAGATTCGGTGGCAAAACGTCAAATTCGCACGCTCGATGGAAAGCAGTTCACTATCGCCGGATTACGCGGACAGGTGGTCGTGCTCGATTTCTTCGCTGTCTGGTGTGGTCATTCGAAGAAACATATCCCCACACTCACTCAGTTCGGTGATGAAGAACGGCAACAAGGTCTGCAAATCATCGGATTTGCTGTGCAGGATAATGAATCAACCGCTGAGCGGATCGCACAATTTATCAAAGACTTCAATATCACCTATCCGGTGGGTACAGTGCAGGACGCCGACTTCTCGAAGTATGTTCAATCGCGCGACGTTTCAGTCCCGCAGACCCTGGTCTACGGGCGTGACGGACGTCTGGTTGCACATTTCGCCGGGCATGACTCCAAGATCGATGCCGATCTGACCGAGACTATCAAACGCGAATTAGCAAAACAGTAATGGATGAGAAGAGCTAAGATTGTCGCGACGATTGGGCCCGCCTCAAGTTCTCCCGAGCAATTAAACGCATTAATTCGGGCGGGGATCGATGTTGTGCGCGTGAATATGTCCCACGGCGCGCACAACAGCCATGGAGAGACGATTAAAAACGCCCGGAAAATTGCCGCGGCCCTCAATCGACCGATCGCAATCCTCCTCGATCTTTGCGGCCCGAAAATCCGCACCGGGCAACTGAAGGATCACAAACCCATCGCTCTCAATGCCGGAGAACGACTGATCATCACCACCCGTAATGTGGCTGGCGACGCGTCTATTATTTCGACAAATTATCTGAATTTGCCTAGAGACGTGGGCGAGGGTGACCGTCTGCTATTATCCGACGGCCATATAGAATTGCGGGTAGAGGGGATCGGAAAAGATGAAGTAGTTTGCCGTGTAATCAATGGGGGCGAGCTGGGTGAGAATAAGGGAATCAATCTTCCGGGGATCAACATTTCCGCGCCTTCGCTCACCGAAAAAGATCGCGCGGACCTGCGCTTCGGACTGGAACAGGAAGTCGATTACATCGCACTATCATTTGTTCGCAGCGCGCGCGACTGTATAGACGCCAGGAACATCATCTCATCGCACGGCTCCAACGCGTTGCTCATTGCAAAGATTGAAAAAGTCGAAGCCCTCAATGATCTGGATAACATCATCAACGCTTGTGATGGTGTTATGGTGGCGCGCGGAGACCTCGGAGTGGAGACCGCGGTCGAGAGCGTTCCCTATTATCAAAAGCAGATCATCGCGAAGGCTAACGCGGCCGAGAAACTGGTGATCACCGCGACGCAGATGCTCGAATCGATGACCCACGAACCGCGCCCAACGCGTGCAGAAGCTTCGGATGTCGCCAATGCTGTCCTCGATGGCTCGGATGCGTTGATGCTTTCGGCGGAAACAGCGGTGGGCGATTATCCCATGCAGGTTGTCGAAACGATGTCGCGCATAATCTGCTTCACCGAGACATCGTGCAACAGTGAGGCCCGTTATCGGGACCTGATCCATGACCACCAGACCGGGCAGGAGGGACGCGCCATCGCCGAAGCCGCGATCTTTGCCGCCCAGGAAATGCGCGCAAAACTCATCGTAGTCTACAGCAAATCGGGGACCATGGCGCGTCACATCGCCGCGCTCCGGCCGGTCCAACGGATAATAGCCTTCACTCCGCATGAGAAGACCTATGCCAGCCTCGCCGCTGTATGGGGCATCGAACCGCTCCTGCTTGACTTCAGCGGACGGGCCGTCGAGTTATTAGAAAGAAGCGATGAGACACTGCTAACAAGTGGCCTGGCGAGTTCCGGCGAGACGGTAGTCGTCATGGCGGGCCGCATACCGGAGCAGCCGAGCATCTCATCGATGATGAAGCTTCACCGTATCGGGGGGATAGAGGCGGCCGACTAGCGCCATCAAAATCGTGGATCATTTCAGCGGATAGTGATATAAAGGAGCCCCGTTCATATCCAACTCGTTAATCCAAATCAGAAAAACCCAAGTTTGAAAGGAGATATCCCTAATATGAAATCCGGTGTATCGCAGGTGCCTGTCCCAACCGATCTTCGAACCCTCCTCGGTGAAGGCACATCGCTGACTGGTGAAGTGAAATTTACTGAAATAATGAAGGTAGACTGCCGGGTCTCCGGCAAAATTTCATCAGAAGACGGTAGCCTCATTGTGAGTGAGAATGGCGAAGTTCAGGCAGACATCGATGCGGGATTTGTCGAAGTAATTGGGTTGGTAGAGGGGAAAATTAACGCTAAGTACAAAATTGAGATCCGCCCCGGCGGGCGCGTTTATGGCGATATCATTACACCTACTCTGACCATCGAACAGGGCGCAATCTTCGACGGAAAGTGCCATATGATCGATGAAAGCCAGAAGGCAAGTAAACTTTCCCAGGTTGTTAATATCTAGCATCCAATTTTCATTGGGACGTTCGTCTCACGCAACGGCGCAAAAATAAGGTGGGGAAAAGTGAAAGGGATGGACTTCCTTAAAATCTTTCGCTTCTCGCCCTTTTTGTGCCCTGCGTGAGCTTGCCGTCTTCTCTTCATTGCAATCTACTTTTGACGGATTTACCGATTGCGACGTGAAAGATCGCGCTCTTGCCTGCTGCGTGCGGCGAGAAAAATTTGATTACGTCGTCGTCATAAAACGTAAGTCCGGTCGCTCCGAACCCCTGGCCATAGGCTGCCAGGTACATCTTCCCTCCGATAATTCCGGCCTCAAGCTGCACTGCCCGATATCCGCGATTGCCATAGCGTTCAAGCACCGATTTCAAATCGGCGATTAAGAACGCGGTCGCGCTCGCGTCTTCAGGCAGTTTCTGTTCGAGGCCGAGATACCCTGCCTCCTCGCGAAACGAACCTGCTTTGAGTAACTCCAATGCCCGGGCATCGCGGTGGAATACATAAGCACCTGGCTGCAACCCTTCTATCGCATGCACAATCAAATAAATTTCATTGAGATGCGTATGCGAGGGATCGAGGAAATCGGCTGGGATCGTTTGCAGGGAGCTGAGAAGCCAGGTTGAGAATTCCCCGAAACTGATCGCCTCGCCGCGTGCGAAACGCCGCGTCGATCCGCGCTTTAAAATTACGTCCCCGAGCTGCGTGGGCGACGCATCTCCATCGCTCAAAGGCACGAGCGGGATCATATCTCCTACCGGATCAGGGAGGAGTTGCTGCGGTGTGTCTCCGCGCCATTCCCGGACTTCGGTCTCTGTAACGAGCGATGATGAGTTATGAATCTGGCGCATCACGGGATAGTCAATTTCATTTGGTGAAAGAGGCACGGTTTCGAAATTGAGCTGTTCGAGCTCCGCCGGCGGTTCCGGCGGCGGGGCTGAAGTACGCCCCAGCGCCACGAGCGAAAAGGCAACTTCGCGCGCAGAATCGATGCTGAGCAGCCGGTTCACCTGCTCATCCACAAAACCCATCACGACACGCGCCGGAAGGTCGAGCGCCGCAGCCGTTGCGAGCAAGTTAGCGAGGATAGTGCCATTGTCCCATCCGAAATGCCGATAAGTTCGCGCTTGATATTTCCAGGCATTGCGCCAGTAAGTGCCAGTGCAGATTATCGTTACAGGAGCAGCGGCAATGGCGGGCTCATTCCCCGTCGCCCTGGCGATCAAGCCGCGATAGTCGCCAGCCCGCAACCGCCGCAAAGACAAGTCCTGAGGGTTATAGTGATAAATGCCGGAGGACAGATCGGGCAGATCGCTGCAGACAAGATACAATTCTATTTCGTAGAGCGCACCTGTGCAGGAGGCCGCGCGAAAGAGCATCTCTCCGCCCGGATTTTTTTTGATCTTTGTGATTCCGGCCGAATAATAGAGCAATTGAACGAGCGTGCTCAGATCGGGGACTGTTCCGGCTGCGAGGTCGGGGTAGGTCGTTGAGATTGCCGCGAGCGCCGGCATCGCTAACGGCGGCGCTTCGCGAGGCAGTACTATAGGACTGAGCGTTGAATAGATTTTAAATGGCAGGGGTTTGTTGGACCAATCGAGGAAATGAGCATTTCGGCGAATGCTCCAGAAGGAATGTTTCGTTCCGTCGTGATAGGTCCAGGCCGCTACCAGATCGCGGTTATTCATACCGCTCATCCCATCGTGCTGGTGCGTTCCGGTTTGATCTTGTAGAGAATCCGCACTTCGCCCTGATTTCGGTAAGGATATACATCCACGCCGAGATATTTCTTGGCCATCTTGTTTATGTGGTCGTCAGCGCCTTCATGCGTACGTTCAACGACGCGGCCGCGAACCTCGAGATATCGATAAGGATTGTCAGGATCCAGGATCGATAGTGAAACTCGCGGCTCTCGTTGCAGGTTCTGATCTTTCACTCTGCCGGCCGCGGTATTGATCAGTACGTTTTCTCCATCGTAATCGCACCAGACCGGTGTGACCTGCGGCGATCCGTCCGGCATCAGAGTGGCTAAATTGGCGAACGCTTTCTTTTTGAAAAGATCTAGATATTTGTCCGGAATTGTTTTTGCCATCGCTTATACTCCCTCAGAACTACTTGATAGTCTTTAATTGTTAGTTTTTAGTTGTTAATGGCAGTTTGTGAAAATTGCCGTCACAACTTCTTGCTATCAACTATCAACTATCAACTATATATTATCAACTGTTTTTTCTTGTTTCATTTTCATAATACTAACTCTGCCATGGTACGCAGAGCATTGATATCCGATAGACCACAAATCATGGTGGTCGTTCCGCTGTTCCGCCAGACCTGAAGCCGTTCCGCGATCCTTTGGCGTGGTCCACATAGGGCGACATCGTCAACCAATTCGTCTGGGACGGCATGGGCCGCTTCCTTCTTCTTGCCTGCGAGGTAGAGGTCCTGAATCTTGTGCGCAGCTTCCTCGAAGCCGTATCGGCACGCGATGTTGAAGTAGAAGTTTTTATCGCGCGCACCCATACCACCGATGTAGAGCGCGAGGAAAGGTTTTACTGCGTCGCGACAGGCATTCACGTCATCACCCATACTGACCGTCACGGTCGGAGCGATATCGAAGTCCTTTATCGATTTGCCGCCCCCCGCCTGCGCGAGACCTCGATCGAGCCACTCGCGGTAGATGTCCATTCGCGCCGGCGAGAAAAAGACCGGCAGCCAGCCATCGGCGATCTCGGCAGCGAGCTCGACGTTCTTCGGGCCAACAGCGGCCAGATAGATCGGGATGTTGGGACGCAGCGGATGAAAGATAAGCTTGAGAGGCTTGCCGAGGCCGGAGCCATCCCTGGAGGGGATATCGTAATGTTCGCCGTGATGCTCCAGCGGCTGCTCGCGCTTCCAAACCTTGCGCATGATCTCGATATACTCCCGCGCGCGCGTGACCGGCTTGCCGTAAGGCAGGCCGTGCCAGCCTTCAACGACCTGGGGGCCCGAAGCTCCGATGCCGGCGAGCATGCGACCTCCGGTGAGCAGGTCGATCGTTGCCGCAGTCATGGCCGCCACCACTGGCGCTCTGGCGGTCATCTGCATAATAGCCGTGCCGACATTGATCTTTTCTGTTTTTGCCGCCAGCCAGACGAGTGGAGAGATCGCATCTGAACCATAGGCCTCCGCAGTCCAGACCGAGTGATATCCGAGACGATCGGCTTCCTGGGCAAGAGCGATGTAATCAATCGGTGATGATCCCCAGTAACCGAGATTCAAGCCTAGTCGCATTGGTTCTCTCCTTTATAATTAGACTGGGTTGACGGGATTATCCAAGATCAACGGGATTTCCCGGCCCGGCCCATAAAATACAGGCGATCAATGAAATGTCATCAACCATATTATCAGCAGTCTGAACCATATCTTCGATCAGACTGTTTCAATATGCGCAATCTTACTTGAAATGACAGGTTTCGACCGAGGTATCATTCGCCGAATCTATTTTGCCGCTCCGGAATCTAGCCTGCCGCTCTCAACTCTCATTCATTCTCCAGACCATCGATGCTGAAAGACAGGTTGAGTTGAGATATCGCCAACGACGATGACTCAGAGTGTCGCAGAAATCTCCGCGATCTCCTTCAAATAGTCCGATAATTCTTTAAACCCGCCGTTTTCAATCTTCATTTGCCACAGCCAGTCAACAGAAACGCGTTTCCCAGTCAGCCGGCCGTTCACCTCTTCCCATGCACATTCGCGAGCCAGACATGCCAAATAGAACAACCAAATCATTCGTTGCGCAAAAGTTTTGAACACTACGCCGGCTGCGGATTCGTCGAGGAGAAGGAGGGAATCGAGCTTTGCCCGCAAATCCTCGACGTGCTCCAAGCCCTTGCTCTTCATATACCCGTCATCCAGGCCCTCGAACCATTCAGTCAGCACCGCGCAGAAAGCATCGTGTAGTCTGTAGCGGTGTAGATCACGCACAGACTGTGCCAGCAGCGTATTGTGCGCCCCTTCCCATGTCTCGAAGATCACGCTGTCGCGCAACAGACGCGGCAATACCGAAAAATTCTCCATAGCGCCATTCCCGCCCAAAATCTCGATCCCACGTCGAATCACATCGGTGCCCAAGCTCGAACTGCAATACTTATTCAGGTTGACGACAAGCCGGAAAAACTTCTGGCCCTTTTCATCCGCTTCGCCCGCTTCGATCTGGTCACGCAGATGCGCGAGATGAAGACTGCCCGAGGTCAGCGCCATTGTGATGGTGCGCATCTCGGCGAGAGTCTCCTGCACCAGTGGGAAATCCTTGATCGCCGTTCCAAAAGCCTGCCGATGCTGCGCGTAGGTCCATGCGATGAGGTAAGCCCGCCGCGCGGCTGCAGCCGACCCGGCCGAATTGTATAGGCGCGAGGTATTGATCACATAATCCATCGCGTGCTGAAAGCCGCGCCCGGGCCCGCCAATCTGATAGGCGATCGCATCACGGAAATCCACCTCAGCGGTCGCAAGAGACTTTGTTCCGAGTTTGTCCTTCAAGCGGCGGATGAAAATCCCGTTCGTAGCCCCACCGTCGAGCAGACGCGGTACCAGGAAGAGAGCCAGACCTTTTGTTCCCGCGGGAGCATCTTGTGGGCGCGCAGTTACCAACGCCAGAATCTGCGGTTACATTTGAGCAAAACCACTTCTCGCCGTTTATCGCCCATATATTTCTTTTTTCATCCAGCAAAGTAGCGCTAACGGCATTGGTCCCGACATCGGAGCCTCCCTGCACTTCGGTCAGAAATTGGGCTCCATGAAACTTCGTCGAGTAATTCGGATCGAGCAATTTCGGGAGATATTTCGCCTTCAACTCGTCGTCCCCGGCGTATTGCAGAGTTTTGATGACCCCTGCGGTACAGGCGAGCGGGCAGTTATGACCTGCCTCGCCGTTATAGGAGGACAGATAAAAGAGCGTTAGTGCGAGCAGGTTGTTGCCGGGTTCCGCATAAACTGACATCGCCCCCGACCCATAAATGTATTTACCGGCAAAATGATGATCGGTGCAGTGCATGACACCTTCATTGCGCTCGCCGATGGCCGAATAACGATCTAGCCGAGGCAGATTATCGGCCTCATTAGCGCTTCTCGCGGCCTGATCGACGATCGTCGCCGCTTCAAACCCGAACCTTGAAAGTCTTTCAGTATGCGAGCGCAAACGATCGGGGCCCCAATAAAATTCGAGGACGTTTTGTAGATGGCGATCCGACTCATAGAAATTTTCCGGCTGGCCGCGGTCCCATTCCGCCAGCGCGCGCCGGCCTTTTTCGAAGGCCTGGGTTTGTTCGGGTTCTTTGATCGGTACGCTCATTAAATGACTCCTCAGAAAATAGTTTTCAGTTTTCAGTTGGGAGGTCCCGATCGTCAACTGAAACTGAAAACTATTTCGCCTTTTCCAACAGTTTCTTGGCCGCCGTGAGATGCAATTGATCGACCATCTTTCCCTCCAGCAATACAACACCGCGGCCTGCCGCGTGTGCGGCTTCGAGAGCGGCTACCACGCGCTGAGCTTCGGCAATTTGTTCCGCGGTCGGCGCGAAAACCTCGTTGACGATCTCAATATGAGAGGGATGGATGATCGTCTTGCCGTCATAACCGAGATTGCGCGATGCATGGCACCTGCGGCGCAGACCCTGCAGATCAGCAATCGCGAAATGCGGTGAATCGTAAGCCGCTACTCCCGCTGCGCGCGCCGCCATCAGAACCTGCGAGCGGGCGACGAAAAGTTCAGCTTCGTCATCGCTCAACAAACACCCAATTTCGCGCGCCAGATCCGCTGCGCCGAAGAGAAGACCGACCACCAGTTCGTTAGCTTGCGCGATCTCACGACTCGCGCACACACCGCGGGGCGTTTCAATCTGACAAAGTATCTTGTTGCGGGGCTCGAACGCGCGCTGGTGGTAGCGGCTTTTGATGACGGGCGCGATCGTCGTGACGTCATCTACACTTTCGATCTTGGGGATGACGATGCCGGGCACACCGCTGGCAGCCACCGCTCGCGCATCTTCCAGTCCCCATTCCGTTTGAAGTGAGTTGATGCGTACGTAAACCTCCCGGCCGCTAAAGTCCATTTCGCGCAGCATCCCCGCGACCGTCGCCCGCGCTTCGATCTTCTGCTCGGGCGCGATCGCGTCCTCGAGGTCCAGGATCAATGCATCGGCTGCCGAATCGTGCGCCTTCAAAATCATGCGCTCCGAGATGCCCGGAACGTATAGCAAGCTACGCATTACCGTTCACCCCCATTAAAACCTGGGGGAGCGTAGCCCTCAGAGCCGCTTTTCGGCACGAGCACACGACGGCGGAAGGTCAGTACCACTTCATCGTTTTGATTGCGCGCCCGCGTTTCGACGTAGATGATGCCACGGTCAGACTTGCGATCGGATTCGCGTTTATCGAGTACCTCGGTCTCGGAATAGATAGTGTCTCCGTGAAAGGTAGGTCCGAGATGTTTGATGTATTCGTACTCAAGATTGGCAATGCAGCGACCGCTGACATCTGCGACGGACATTCCGACTGCGAGTGCGAAAACGAAAGTCCCATTGACCAACCGCCGCCCGTGTTGCGTGCTCTGCGCGTAATTTTCATCAATATGCAGCGGATTCTGGTTCATCGTCATGAGACTGAACCACGTGTCGTCGAACTCAGTAATTGTGCGTCCCGGCCAGTGCCGATAGACATCGCCCACCGTGAACTCCTCAAAGTATCTTCCGTAACCCATATTCCCTCATTTAATAGGATATTTTGCGATCAGCCCCCTGGCGATGATCAGCCGCTGCAGCTCATTCGTTCCGCCGCCGATGATAAGCAGCGGCGCATCGCGATAATAACGTTCGACGCGCAGGTCTTTCGAATAACCGGCACCGCCGTGGATCCGCAAAGACTGAAGCGCTACGTCCTGAGCCGTCTCGGTTGCAAACAGTTTCGCCATTCCTACTTCTAGATCGCAGCGCTCGCCGCGGTCCTTCTTCTCTGCCGCCGAATAGACCAATAACCGGGCCGCCTCGATCTTCGTTCCCATCTCGGCCAACATATTCTGAATAGTCTGATACTCGCCGATCGGTTTGCCGAATGTGTAGCGCTGCTGCGCGTATGATATCGCGTCTTCGAAGGCGGCTCGCGCAAGCCCGACGCCCCGCGCGGCCACATTGATGCGCTCGCTCTCCAGGCCGGTCATAATCTGTTTGAAACCATCGCCTTCGCGCCCGCCGATCAGGTTCTTCGCGGGTACGAAGAAGTTATCGAAAAACAGCTCGCACGTCTCGACGCCGCGGTAACCCAACTTGTCGATATCCCGCCCGACTATGAACCCCTCGCCGCCCTTCTCAATGACAAATGCCGAGATGCCTTTATATGGCGGCTCGGCGTGAATATCGGTCTTTGCCGCAAGGACAAAGGTATCGCCATAACGGCCATTCGTGATCCACATCTTGGAGCCGTTTATCAGGTAACCGTCGCCTTTGCGCACCGCAGTCGTCCTGATACGTTGCACATCCGTGCCGGCATCTGCTTCGGATAAAGCCAGTCCACCGCGGCGTTGGCCACTTGCGAGTCCCGGCAGAAATTCGCGCTTCTGCTCGGCGGTGCCGAAGCGAGTTATGATGTCGCAGATTACCGAATGCGTTCCGATAGGGCCGACGAGGCTCATCCATCCGCGCGACAGTTCCTCGACGATCAGCGCAAATGTCGTATAGCTCAATCCCAGCCCGCCATATTCCTCGGGGACGTTGCAGCTGAAAAGTCCCAGATCTTTCATCACTCCGATGATTTCGTGAGGATATTCGTGATTGTTCTCGATTTGGCTGGCGAGCGGAATTACCTGGCGCTCGACAAACTCGCGGATGCTGTTGAGAATCTGCTGCTGCACTTCGTCGAGCGTAAACATAGTTTAACCCTTTCCGGTAGTAGTTTATTATGCCAACTTTGAGAGTCTATTCTCCCCCTGTGACGATTGTCTACGGCGCCCCAACCAACGGCGCAGAGTGATTACCCAGGAGAGCGCGAAGTAGTAGACGGGGAAAGCAAGCGAAGCCCATACTAGTGGTCTCGCATCTTCGAAGACCTGGGCTACTATCAAGATCAATGATAGACCCCACAGGAGACAAAGGACGATGGTCAGCTTATTCAACGGTCCGCCGCGCGAGGGATAGAGATAGAGCGATGGGACAAACGTCAGGAGCGCCAGGATGAGAATGATCCCCACAGAAATCCAGACCGGCAGCTGCATCCAATACAGGTAAGCCGCCACGACATTCCAGTACGAAGGAAAACCAAGAAAAAAGTTATCCGCGGTCTTGGCGTTCGTCTGAGAGAAGCCATAGATGCTGGCGAGGAGCGGCACCAGCAACAATAAATTCATACTCCCTGGCAAAATCTCCGCGCGCCAGATGAAGAGAAGAGGCAGTGATGTATATGTCTGGAAGTCTATGATGTCGTCGAGTCGCCGGCCATCCAATTGTGGGACAAATTCTTTAACGCGCGCCTGTCGGGCCAACCAGCCGTCGGTCGTATCGATAAACGTGGCAAAGATCATGAGCGCGATCAACAGGCGGAAAGATTCCTCATCGCCGCGCACAATGAGCACAGCCATACCTGCCGCTGCTATTAGTCCGAGCGTGGTGTAGCAATGAGCACACCATGCGAACAATTTCTCCTGGAACATTCTTTTTGTTAAATATTGATTTTAAGATAATGAATCTTCACCCCATGAAGATGAGAGAAAGCAGCCGGGATAATATCCTTTTCCTTACCCATTTTTCGCACGTTATGCATATTTCTTCAACGCTTAGCGAAGGAAGAGATGCGTCTTCGGTGCAAAGATCTGGAGAATTGAAGGAGGGAGCGCAGCACTACCCCTCAAGACCGATCCGAGAGTTAAACACATCCTGTCTGGATGTGAAAGACTGGGGCTCTCATATTCTTTCAAGGGTGGAAGGGTTCCGTGGGCTTAATGCCGCACTCCGACCCCGGCCACCCCCTGGCCACGCGGGTCAAGATGGAGCACGATTTCTTATTTTCGCCTCTTTCCCTTTCTCTCTTGCGTTTTCATCTCGCGCATCAACGATTCGACGCGAGTAATTTCTTCAGCTGTCAAAGATTCCCTGCCGAACCTTATGCGCGTATAGAGGCGGGTGATCTCGGTAACACCCGGCATCGCCAGGCGAGCGGCAAATTCCTGTGGGGTCTGATACGGTTCGCGTTTAACCCCCCGGCGTTCGAGAGTTCGCAGCATCTCCTGATAGAACGCCACCGCCGAAACGGTTGCGTCTGTCCCGATCTTTCGCCGCCATGATGAGCGATGTTTATGCCAGGCGACAGCCATAGCTAACAGCGCAACCAGAGAGAGTACTAATAGAGCCAGCGGATGTACGAGGAAACGCCTGGATATATCGGATTCCGGTCCGGCCGCAGGCATTCCACCGTCGACAGTTTTGTTATCTACCCAATCGAAGTCTATCTTCCGGGCCAGGTCATAAGCCCAATCGAGCCAGCGCGACGAGGCGTTGCGCTGGTACGACCACAACCAGCGCTGCAGGGCGATGGCGATTGAGAGTTGTTTTCCGGTGTCGAAGCCGACGACGTGCTCGAGCCAGAACATTTCAAAACTCTCTCCGTAATTGCGAAACCATGCCATTACGCCATCATCGTACACGCTGCGCCCGGCCGGCGGCGTCGGGTCGAATGCGACCCAGCCATTTTTCGGAAAAAATACTTCAACCCATGAATGGGCATCGGATTGGCGTACCGTGTAAAAATCCGACGAATCGTTATACTCGCCCATTTGAAAGCCGTTGACCAACCGCGCGGGCACGCGGCGCGAACGGAGCATCAAGACCATCGCCGAAGCAAAGTACTCACAATGGCCGGCTCGGTAATTGAACAGGAAATCAGCCACCGGATCGCCATCTTCGACACGCCGCAGGTCTAACGTATAACTGTATTCCGTGCGCAAATGCTCTTCAATGCGGCGCGCGATTTCGAACTGAGTAGTAGCACCGCGGGTAATTTCCACGGCAAGATCGTCAATTCTTCGATCGAAATCCAGGGGTAGCTGCAGGTATCGCCGCCTGACATCGATCGGATAGACCCGCGTATTATCGGCAGCGAGGTCTTCGCTGGCAGGCGCTCTGGTGTCGGAGGCCACGTAATAGTCGATCTTGTTAAAAGGATGTGATTCGGTCCAGAGTCCATCGCCGCTATCGCGCGCGAGTTCCGGCAATCCCGTTAAATATAGCGGACGAGGCGCGACAAAAATCGTATTGATGCTGAGCGGCTCGACATAGAAACGCTGATAGGTGTACCCGGCCGCTGCTGGTCTCTCGTCGACCCGGAAACTTTCGGCCACCTTTTTAAGCGGTTCCGGGCCAGCTCCCGATTCGCTCCACGTTCGCCCGTCATAGTAATCCAGCGTGACACCTCGCCACATGAGAGAAGTTTTTCTCTCATCCCTCGGGAATTTAACGCGAACCCTCATCACCACTTGAGGGTTGAGCTTGATCTCCCCCACCTCGCCTAAGCGAACTATGTCGGAGAATCCTGAAAGCTTCTCCGTCGCCAGCAGCCCGTTGCGCGAAAAGCCACGCGTCAACCTCGGCATGGCGAGAAAAACAGGGACCGACAGTAGCAAAATCAGAACGAGTACGCCCGCCGAAAAGTACGATAATGTGCGCCAGCGCGGGGTGATCGGGTGCAACTGCGCTTTTTCGTCCTCACCGAAGAATTGAATTTCCGGGGATTGGGTCGACCCATTCCATGAAGCCAGATTCGCTTCAAATACCTCCTTCGAACGGCGAATTTCATTAGTGACGAAAGTCGATATGGCTGCGAAAAGATAGAGGACCAACAGCAGGAGGAAGGTAGTACTGATTATCATCCCGGCTGCCATCAGGACCTGGCAGAAAGATACGATATAGAGCCAGAGCCAGTCACGGTTTGTCTTTTTGCGCAACAGCTTGAGCGATGAAGCGAAGAATATGAATTGAATGATCAGAGTGACGGGAGATATACCCAAGATTTGCCACTCGATTATTGCGAAAGGCAGATAACCGGGCAACATCCAGTTGGCTATCTTCGACGAAATAGACCATTGCAATTTGTCCGTATCGATGAGCCACCCCGCGGCCAGCACCCCTAAAAACAGCAGGCTGATGAGGACGTGAATCTGTCCGGTCGCCGCGAGCATCACGAAACTCATCGTGAAGAGCGCGTAAGATGAAGCGGTAAAGTAACGATTGAAACTCATCTACAGTTCTTCGAAGCTGATAATATGCGCAGCCTGATGAAACTGAGCCATCTGCGTATTGGAGAGAGACGACCCGATCAGAACCCGCAACTGCTCCTCTGCCTGTGTAAACCGGAAAAGCATATTATCCGGCATCTCTCTCAAACCGGTATCGATTAACTCGGGTGCAAGCGGCGCTAGTTGCCGCAGAAGCGTAAAACAATGGGTCCGCCCGATTCCGAACCCCGAATCAAGATCGCCTGTCAGCAAACGCACTTCGGCGCCTTCATTAATAAAGTAATTGATCAAGCTGACGGCGAGCGTAATTCCCCGCTCGAACTTATCGGTGAAATCCGGAAGCTCGGTGAATTCCTGGTCGACCTGGGAGTCGAAGGCGATCGTCACACGCCAATCGTCATCGCGCGTGAATTCACGCACCATCAGGCGAGCAGTCTTGGCAGTCGCCTTCCAATTGATGTGGTGATGATGATCGCTCGAAAAATATTGCCTGATGGCGTAAAGGTCGCTCCCGCTCCCTTTCAAACGGCTCTCGACGCGCCCTTGATTGACGGGTATATGCTGGAAGAAATCATCGAGCGGTTGCGGTTGCGGGTAGATCGCGATCTCCCTGGGCGCCTCGATGAACCGGCGCTGCTCGATAAAACCGAAAGGGAACTTGGTGCCGATCAGGAATCCGCCTACCGGATAAACGCCGCGTTTAGCGAAGCCGCGTTCGATCCGCATGCGGGCCTGCGATCCGGCTGGTACGATGGGGAAATAGGCGAGTTCCGTCAAATCACGTGCGGGACGCGAACGCTGTTCGGAAATCGCCACCGCCAGCGAGAAAGCCGGAAATAGCCGCCTGCGATTGATGACCGTCACGTCGAAGGGGACAGCGTCGTCGACGAAGTTATGGTCGGGAAATCTCAAGTACACATTGAGGCGTCCCAGGCAAAGGCGCGAGGCAAGCCAGGAGACGAACAAGGTCGCCAGCAGCACGGCAAGAACGAGGTAGAGCAGGTTATTCCCACTGCTGAAAGCCAGGATCGTCACGGTCAGGATGACTGCGCAAAAGACCAGACCGGCATTTGGTATATGTATCGAATAGTCTGAACGAAGATATTCGAGGCGTACGCCCCGGGCGAGACGCGGCACGACATAACCTACAATGATCAAGGCCAGCCCGAGCGCGGCTTTCGATCCGATCGAGGCCAGTTCGTGTTTGCCGATCTGCGTCGCCGCCGCTGATATCATGGCAGCCCCGATCGCCGCCACTGTGAGCAGAGCCGATATCAGAACAAATCGGAGCGACTTCTTTTGTTGGAGTAAGCGAAACATCTGATTGCGGATTGCGTTTGCGGATTGCGATATATAAAAGGTATTTCCTCTTAAATCCGCCTTCCTCAATCCGCAATCAAAGAGGTACTTTCACACCTCTGATGATCTCCGCGAGCACCGTATCGGCATCTTCGCCTCCTCGCAGACGATTGGAATAACGGGAATTGATAACAATGCGATGACCGAAAATCGGGATAATCAGGCGTTTGATGTCGTCCGCGATGCAATACGCGCGGTCTTCCGTAAAAGCCAAAGCCTGCGCCGCGCGATAGAGTGCGAGCGATGCGCGCGGACTGACGCCCAGATCGAGCATTTCGGAATTGCGCGTCACCGTCACGATCTCCATCAGGTAATCGAGCAGGACATCATCCACCCGCACATTCTTCACCTCTTCCTGCAGATCCAATATGTCATCGCCGCTCATCAGCGGAGTGATCTGCTCCAACGGATGATGGCGCGCCTGTTGCCGCAATATCTCTTTCTCTTCTGCGGGGGACGGATACCCCATCCGGACGCGCATCAGGAACCGGTCCAGCTGCGATTCGGGCAGTGGATATGTTCCGTGATGTTCGATCGGGTTCTGCGTGGCGAGCACCAGGAACGGACGCGGAAGCTCGTAAGTCTGGTTTTCAACCGTCACGTGGCCTTCTGCCATCGCCTCGAGCAGACTGCTCTGCGTCTTCGGCGTAGTACGGTTTATCTCATCAGCCAGGATGACGTTTGCGAAGATCGGACCTGACTTGAATTCGAACTCCGTGCTGTGCTGGTTGAAAACCGATACGCCGACGATATCGGATGGTAAAAGATCGCTCGTGAATTGAATACGCTGAAAGCTGGAGTCGAGACAGCGCGCGATAGTATGCGCGAGAGTGGTTTTACCAACTCCCGGAACATCTTCGACCAGGAGATGCCCACCGGCCAGCAGCGTCACGATGGCCAGGTGAATGGCCTCCGTCTTACCGCGTATGACGGTTTCGATTGTCTGTTGAAGTTCGCGAAGGCGGTGAGTGGTGCTGGTTATCAAGCTTCCCCTCTCTTCATCTCGAGATTCTTCGTCATTTGAAAGCTGGAGCTATCAAACAACCCCACGAATTTAGCATATGGCTGCGGTCGTGGACAAAAGGCAAGCACCGGTGAATATCTACCACCCGATAGCATAGCGGCCGCGCCGCACATCGGCGCCCCCCTGAATCACTTTATTTCGGGGATCGTAAATGACGATCGTCGGTGCCGCGCTCGTACCGAAATCACCTCGGAGATCGATCTTATGGCCGCGCGATTTCAATTCCTCTATCACCGTCTGCTTTATGCGCATTTCCACCTGCAGCGCCCCTGGATTGAATTTGTGATCGTCAAAAGAACTGACGAGATGTGAGGTTTCAAAACGCGGCGCTTCGACCGCCTCCTGCGGATTCATTCCGAATTCAATGACGTTGAGCAATACCTGGAGCAGAGCCTGCTCCTGATTATCTCCTCCGGGACTCGAGAGCGCGGCGAATGGCTTCCCATCCTTCATCACCAGTGTCGGCGTGAGCGTTATGCGCGGACGCTTGCCCGGTTTGAGCTCGTTGGGATGACCGGGCGTCAATAGAAAGCTTTGCATACGCGACGAGATCGGGATGCCGGTATCGCCGGCGATGAATGAAGGCAACCACGCTCCGCTCGGAGTAGCGGAAAAAAGGTTCCCCTGCGCATCGATGACATTGACGCACGTCGTATCGTGGGCTCGCTCGGCCTCAGGTATCTCCGACGGTCCCGTTTCGGCCATACCGATCATCTTCGTCAATGATTTTTTATTGACCGGGTCACCGGGACGCTGCTCCAGAGAGGCAGCTTTGGGATCGATCAAACCGCGCCGCATCTCGGTATAGTCTTCTGATAACAACTCAGTCCCCGGCACTTTCACGAAACGCGGATCGCCGTAGTACCGATCACGATCGGCAAACGCGAGCTTCATCGCTTCTGCTACCGTATGCAAATAGTCCGTCGTATTGTGTTGCATCGCTTTCAGGTCGTAACCTTCAAGCAGGTTGAGCATCTGGAGCAGCGCCGGCCCCTGGCTCCAAAAACCGACTTTATATATCTCGTAATTGCGATAGTTGACCTTGAGCGGTTGCTCTATCTCCGCGCGAAAAGAAGCGAGGTCGCTCGCTCTCATCAATCCGCCGGCCTGTTCGATGGCAGCACAATATCTTTTTGCGATAGGCCCGCGATAGAAATAGTCGCGCACAGCCTCGAGCGATGCACGGCGCCCGCGGCTGAGATTCTTTTTTTCGACCCCGACCAGCTCGCGCAACGTTTTGGCCAGGTCTTTCTGCACGAAGATATCGCCGATCTTAGGCTCCTCGCCGTTGGGTAAAAAAACCGCGCGCGATGATGGCCATTGCTCATAGACTTTGCGCGTGTTGCGAATGTAATTCACACGCAACTCGTCAATGGGAAAAGCGTCGGCCAATTCGATGGCGGGCTGTAAAACATCGGCGAGCTTCATAGTGCCGAAATTTTCAAGTGCAACAATCATGGCATCCAGCACTCCCGGCACGGTAGCCGCAAGCGGGCCGGTCGAGGGAATCGCACCGGGCGCGTTGTTATTGCGCCCAGATCCATCTTCTCTGTTTACCAAGTTGGCCGCACGGTCTTCAAAGAACCCCCTCGTCGCCAGCGCGGGCGCCGTCCCCTGCCCGTTGATCGTGATGACAGGTTTATTGACGGGCTTGATGATTACCGGCACCTCACCACCGAAACCGAAATGTGAGAATTCAATCACGGATCCCGCAAAGACCGCAGCCACCCCCGCATCAACCGCGTTGCCGCCGCGATGCAGCATCCGCAATCCCGCTTCGGCCACGAGGGGATGACCCCCGGCTACAACCCCTCTGGAACCGCGTACTACTGGCCTGAATGTATCAGTTCGCAAAGGAGCCTGACCGAACGCTGCGCAAACCAATGAAAATATCATAAGAAATATTACCCCCTGCGGGCTCCGGATATAACCGTATTTCTTAACCATATTGTTTCCTCGTGTCCCTATGCTTTAGTTTCTGTGGCTGGCCTTTTTCTCATTAGCGCCTTGCCCAGTACACATTCCGGTAAAGGCCTCAATATTAATTTAATTGCGTTTTTGAAATTTCGCTCCTTTACCTTCTATCAAATCTGTGGGTACGCGGCAATCTCAAATCACAAAAGTCAAATCTTAGATTTGAAATTTGTCCGAACTTACAAATTTGTGATAAATTTTATGGGAATGATTTCTAAGTCCAAAATGAAATTTTGCAGGAGGTAGAGAAGAGGCTATGCCTATTTACGAGTATGTTTGTGAGAAGTGCAGTCACCATCTGGAAATTCTGCAGAAGATGAGCGACAAGCCTTTGACCAAATGCCCGGAGTGCAAGGGCAGACTCGAAAAGATATTTTCGCAGACCAGTTTTCAGCTCAAAGGTTCCGGCTGGTATGCAACCGACTATACGAGCAAGTCTAAAACCGAAAAAGGGGACAAAGTCGAAAAAGGGGAAAAGAAAGAAACCTCAACGACATGCGCTACGACCGGTGGCGCCTGCGCTACCGGCAATTGCGATAATTAGATTACTGGGAGCTGAACAATGAAGCGGTCAAGTGATTCATCAGCGAACGGCGCAACCATGATGAGAACTATGGCATTCGCGCTTCTTCTCTGCGTCGTTACTGCAATTACGCTCGCTCAATCCGGACGCAAGTCGACTACGGGCCGGCGCACACTTGCTGTCCCGGTCATCGCACAACGCGTCGATGATCCGAACAAGCCGAAGCCGCTTCTTTCGCGCGCTAAACAGGGCGAAGAAGAAGAAAATGCCATTCCGAAGAGCGCGCTCGAGCTATTCGACGGCGGCGTTCTGCAAAAGATCGAAGCATTCGTGCAAGACCCTACGCCCGCGCGCATCGTCGTCCTCTTAGACAATTCATCTACGCTACTGACCGAAGTTAAAAAACTGGCATCGGTGCCTGCCGCGTTTGCGCCGGAGATTTACGAAGGCGACAAGGTGATGGTCATTGGATACGATCTGAAACCCGAAATCATCACCGATTTCACCGATGACCCCAAACTTTTACAGAACACGCTCGGCTTGCTTCGCAAAACCGATACGCCGCGGCTTTTCGACGCCTTAAACGTCGTCGTCGAGGATGTAATGAGACCCGAAGTGGGTTTTTCGAAGCGGGTGATCGTGATAGCTGGGGACGGGGTCGACCGCGACAGCAAGATTAAATTCGACGAAATTCTCGCCAAGCTTCAGAACGAAAACATTACCGTATATGCCATCAAAGTGCGTGATCGCACGCGCGGCGCATTGCGCAGAGACTCGCCAAAACCTGCCGATGTCCTGGAAAAGTTGACCACCGGGACCGGCGGCAACATCTATTCTATCGATGGGGAAATCAAACAGTCTGTCAAAGAGATATGCGACGAACTACGCAAGGATCGCTATCAGCTTACCTACTTTCCAGAGGGCATAAATCCCGTCAATAAACGTCTTCTGCTGATCTCTTCCTCGTATCCGACTATCACTTTGCGCTATAAAGGCTGGCATCCCCCACAGCAGCAATAACCGCACAATTCGAACCAACCGAAGCAACTGAAACAAAAAATGTTCCCGTTATTTGATTCGTACTTATCCAGTTCGTCTCGCGTGCCGATTTTCTGCCTCACTATTCCTGATTATTCAATCAACATAAGTGCGCGACGGCGTCTATCGGAAATCGTGAGAATGTTATCATCGGCGTAATAAGCATCGGGGCCCTCTGGAGCGGCTCCGATGCGATTGATAACAATAATATTTTAATTCTCGCGCGATTCAATTAATTCAACTCGAAAATCCTCGATCACCGGGTTCGAGAGCACCTCATGGGCGAATTTTTCGATCTGTGCGCGGGCATGCGCCGCATCCAGAGAGCTATCGAGCTTGATCTCAAAATATTTACCTTGCCGGACGTCGGCTATGCCCTGATAACCTATGGTGGTGGCTGCATGATGAATCGCTTTGCCCTGCGGATCGAGAACTCCGTTTTTCAGTGTCACATAAACTTTAGCTATCATCGTTATCTCTTCTTACCTCCAAAGACGCGCTCAAAAATTCGATCGACATTCTTCAATCTTATTTCAAATCCCCTGGCAATTTGTTCCGGATTGAGCGTCCGTGAAATATCGGGGTCAGCGCTGACCAGCTCTTTAAAATCCAGCCCCTCGTCCCACGCCCTGATCGCGTTACGTTGCACCCAGCCGTATGCCTCTTCCCGCGCGACACCGGCTGCTGAGAGCTCGAGCAAAAGCTGCCCCGAAAAGACCAGCCCGCGCGTAGCGTTAAGGTTCTCCAGCATCCGCCAGGCATCGATGACGAGCGTATCGATTAGCGAAGCGGTCTTCGCCAGCATGTAATCGACGGCAATACAGGCGTCCGGCAGAATCACACGCTCCGCCGATGAGTGCGAGATATCCCGCTCGTGCCAGAGGGCATTATTTTCGAGCGCCGTCACGGCATATCCGCGGACGATGCGCGCCATCCCGCAGATGCGCTCGGAGAGTATCGGATTGCGTTTGTGCGGCATCGCCGATGAGCCCTTCTGGCCAGGCTTGAAGTACTCCTGCGCTTCGCGAACTTCAGTACGCTGCCAGTGACGCACCTGGAGGGCGAATTTTTCCAGGGTCGAGGCGATGATCGCCAGCGTGCAGACAAATTCGGAGTAGCGATCGCGCTGGATGATCTGCGTCGAAATGCTGGCCGGACGTAAACCCAACAGGAAGCAAACGCGCTCCTCGATCTCGGGATCGAGATTCGCGAAGGTGCCGACGGCGCCGGAAATTTTGCCATAGCTGATCCCGGCCCGCGCGCGCGTCATCCGGTCGATATTCCGGCGGTTCTCTTCGAACCAGAGGGCGAAGGTCAGTCCTAAAGTAGTGGGCTCCGCATGGACCCCGTGCGTGCGACCGATCATCGGCGTGTCTTTAAATGCGAGGGCGCGGCGTTTGAGCACATCGCTCAAAGCCTGGAGCCTGGAAATAAGCAGATCTCCAGATTCGCGCATCAGGAGGGCATTAGCGGTGTCGACGACGTCTGATGAGGTCAGCCCATAATGCACCCAGCGCGCGTCCGGTCCGATATTTTCGGCGAGGTTGGTGGTAAAAGCTATTACATCATGATCGAGAGTCTTTTCGAGCTCGTGGATGCGTGCGACTGAAAAGGCGGCCTTCTGGCGAATAATCTCGACGGACTGCATCGGTATCGCCCCCGCCTCCGCATTGGCCTGGCAGGCGGCGATTTCTACATCGAGCCATTTGCGGAACTTGTTCTCTTCCGTCCAGATCGCGCCCATCTCGGGCAAGGTATATCGATTTATCATTTTTTAGCATAGAACGAAAAACAGATCACGCTCAATGCAGCGGCGGCAATCGGGATCAACCATGGGACCGTATCCGTTTCTGAGATGTCCGAAAATAAAAGCACCGCCGTCCACGACGCTGCGGCGACTGCCAGCCCGATGGCGGCGCGTTTATATATGCGAGTCGGATTCTCTCGATCTTCACTCATCGGAAAAATTCGGTACTGCTGGGTCAATCTCTTCCCTCGTTGCCAACATAATAAGTGGTGCGCGAGTGTACGCTCAAACCCTGGCGCGCCGGGATGACTTGAATCGTCCGGGTGTCATCTAAGGCCGATGATTTAGGGTCGATCAAGAACGACATGCTGTACTGCGCCCCGATCTCGCTCACGAGCATTTTCGGAGAAGACGTCAGTTCGTGATGGTTCGGAGGAAGCCACAATTCTCCACCGCTCGACTGCGCGAGTTCCCGCAACTCGACCGATGCATTCGCTAGCAATTGCAGGTAAATCGAAAGCTCAGCGAGCCTCTTGCGCTGGGTGCCGACGATCTGGATCCCCGGTTTAGCCTCACCCCTATATTTTGCGAGCTGTTGAGAGACCTGATCCTGCAGAGCCCGCGCCCAGCCGATAACAAAAACAGTCGCCTGCACCTTTTTAACAGCTGTCAAGGCTTCCGCGAGCGACGTTTCGCTCGCACTGTCTATTCCGTCGCTCACGAGCACTATGATCCGCCGGCCGGTGGATCGTTCGCGCAGTTTTTCGGCGGCCAGCAAAAGGGCATCGTGATAGTGCGAGCTCAATCCGATGCGATATTTCGAGCGGAGCGCGCCAAGCGCCTGTTCGCGGTTGTTGGTCCAGTTCTGAATCAACTGGACCCGATCGGAATATTGAATGATCGAGATGTGATCCTGAGCAGAAAGGCGCGAGACGAAGTTGTCGGCGAATTCGCGGGGCGCCGGCCGCGCAACAATATCGTGCGTGCCGACCCATACCGGCTTCTCTCTGTCCGGCTTATTTTCTCCCTCGGGCGGGCCGAAGTAATGGGAAGGTCCATTTTTGAATGTACCGAATTCATTGCAGAGATCTAGAACGAGCACGATGCTCGCCGGCTCGCGCTTGATACTGGTAACAACCCGCGGTTCGTTCTCTTCCAGCACAAGCACGTCTCGCGGCTGTAGATCATCGACGAATTTTCCCTCGGCGTCGTATGCGCTCAGTGGGATCACGACTTCGCGTGTATCGAGCCTGATGACCGGTTTCTCGTCCGGCCTTTGCCCCGGTTGCCCCTTCTGCTCCGATTGCTTATCCGGCGAACCCTGACCTTGAGATTTACGGCCGGACTGAGCGAACGCAACCAGGCTCAGCGAGATCGTGATCGCTATGACAAAAAACAATATCGGCTTTTTGTAATTTCCTTTCATAACTCGATCCATTCGCTTGGTCCATCATAACGGGCGATCTTAACGCGGCGGCCGGCGTCGGACGAGAAGAGCGGGAATCGCTCTTCCAGAGCCTGGATCGCCGCCAGCCGCACAATATCCGGATGATTCGTATTGCGCGAGAGATGCGCGAGCACGATATGCCCAGCCCTCCCATCAAAATCTTCGCGAAGGAAGCGCGCCATCTCATCATTCGATGTATGGCCGTGCCGGCTTAGTATACGCTGCTTTAGCGCCCACGGGTAGAAAGTACAGGCTCGCAGCATTTCAATCTCATGATTCGCTTCGATGATGAGAACATCCGATCCGCGAAACCGCTCAGCCGCCAGCCCATTGATATAGCCTAGATCGACGGCGATCCCCATTTTGACGCCTTTCGCTTCCACCGTGAAGGCCATGGGATCGACGGCGTCGTGCGGGATCATGAAGGGTCGGAAGCAAACCGACCCGATCTCGAATTCCTGCGATGGTCTGATCGCTTCTCCGCGGCGTACATCTCTGGTCTTATCGCCCAGACCGCACGCATCGAGCGCCGCGGTGGAGACGAAAACCGGAACCTTAAGCAATCTTGAGAGCGCGGGGAATCCTCGCGCGTGATCTGAATGCTCGTGGGTGACGACGATGGCGTCGAGTCGCGCCGGGTCCTCCCCGACCGCCTGAATACGCTTGATGGTCTCGCGCGCGCTCAGACCACAATCGATCAAGACGCGCGTCTCACCAGCGACGACCAGCGTCGCATTTCCGGAACTGCCGCTGCCGAGTATGCATATGCGCATTTACCAGATGCCCGATATAAATTTTTACCCGGGGTGTGAAAGGAACGCGAATCTTACCACATCCGCTGAGATTTGAATTTGTGATTTGAGAGCAAAAAATCAGGCCGCATCTTCCTGGCGGCACTATACTGACATCTGTTCCACGCGAGCGGCAGTATTACATACCTACAATCGGGCGGGCACATATGTGGGCAATAGATCGCCGTATTCTCCATGATCGATTTGCGGAAACAAATCTTGATGTAAACATGGAAGATTCAAGAAGATGATCTAGAGCCAATCAAGGCGTTCATATCGTTCGCCGACCAGATGCAAGAAGAGCGCTTCAAGCGTCGTAAATTGCGTGCCATCGCACTCGATGGCTCCTCCATTTGCCAGCGCTCCCACCTCGCCGCGCCACACAATTCGACCGGCCTTGATAATCGCCACGTTGTCACACAATCGCTCGACCGTTTCCAGAACGTGTGTGGTTATAAAGATCGTCCGGCCGCCGGCAACGAACCGCCGCAGCCAGTCCTTGAGCATGGCTGCTCCGGACGGGTCTATGCTTTCAAAAGGTTCGTCAAGAAAGAGAATTTCGGGGCGATGAATGATCGCTGCCGCAAACGCCACCTTCTTGCGCATCCCGGTGCTGAATTCGGACAGACGTTTGTGCCGGGCGGGAGCGAGATCGAGGACGGACAGCAACTCCTCGACCCGTTCGCGTACCGTCAGCTCCTCGAGGCCGTACATACGCGCATTGAAAGCCAGAAATTCGTGAGCATAAAGATGGTCGAAGAGCGCCAGCCCTTCGGGCATTACGCCGATGCGCCGTTTCAATTCGACAGCATCGCTCGTGAACCGCTCGCCGAGCAATTCGATCGACCCTGCGGTTGGATCGAGCAAGCCGGTCAGACATCCGATGGTCGTGCTCTTGCCGGCGCCGTTAGGACCGAGAAACCCGAAAAAGCTGCCCGTCGGAATACTCATCGATAAGTCATCGACTGCTGTTAGGTCACCGTAACACTTGGTCAGGTGCTCGACGCTGATTGCAATTCCATTCGCCTGGCGCAAATCGCGGGCAGTTACCTTCAGTGATTCGAGTATAGTATCCATCTGGTTACTTCATCTATCGCTGGCTCCCGCAATCAGATTGATCAATCGTTCGCGGCGTGATCTTACCGGGGCTTCCATAACCACAAACGAAAGGATATAGAAGCCCAGACAAAAGATCAAAATCAGACACGAGACCCACCAGTAACGCATATGCATGGTCTGATCCAACCGATCGCTGAAAAAGACCGCCACCCAGAGCGGGACGCTGATCCCGATGATGACCACCAGATTTGCGCAGAATGAGAGGCGGCTGTTCCACATCGCGTCGAAATTCAATCTTTTCGGCGAGAAGACCGAAGTCCACAATCCGATCGCGTTGAAGAGAAAGAGGCTCGCCACCGCTATGCTCAGTATCATGACGATCATTCGCCAGGTGATCGTTTCACCGGCATAAAATATCAGCCACAAGCCAAACGCGACCATGACGGTGATCGTGCGTAACAACAGCGAAGCCAGGCTGCCAGCCCGCAGAGCTTCCGCCAATGAGATCGGCAGAATGGCATAACGGCGTATGCCGGCATCATCGTACCCGAAGAGGTTGAACATGAGCGCCGCTCCGGTCGCGCTGCTCAAAATGAAAAAGATTGAGAGCGATAACAGAAAAACTCTATCCTGCCAATTCCACGGTAAAATATATTTTCCCATCAGCACGATGATCGGCGAAGTTATCAGGCTGAAGCGGATGATATTTGAACGCAGATGATAACGAAGGGATTTACTAACTATCGGCCCATATCTGCCGCTCATTAAATTCCCGAGTTGATCGATCAAATCGCTACGGATGACAGTACCCGGAGCGGCGGACCGCGTGCTCGGGGAGCGCCGCTCGAGTCTCGTCAGACTATAAGCCAACGCCGCGCACCAGATGAACAGCAGGCCAGTGCCCCCCAATTTGAGGGAGCCATCGCCCGACATCATTGCCGCCGCTGCACCGGGAGGAGTCAATTGCAAAAATTGATCGAGCATAAGCCATATATCGAATCGGTGGGCGGCGACCAGCGACGCAATCGCCAGCGGACCGAACGAGACCAGGAGAATCACCAGAGCGCTGAATAGAGCGGTTCCGCTGCGCGTCTCTACTATAACGCCGGCGAGCGATAGCAAGACCGAGGTCGCCAGGTAACTCACGATGATGAAGAAAATGGCGGCGGGGAATACCGTCACAATCGATCCATGTCCGGTCCACGCCAAGCCGATCGCCAAACCGAATGCGCCCGCAACAACGATCAACCATACCGGATCGAGCAACCCGATCGCGTGCCGCACCAAAAATCGCTCCTGAGAATTCAATGGATAATGGCGGAGGGCTTCTTCCGAGAAAGCCGAGCGCGCGCCCAGGCCGAAGAGAATGCTCAGCCCGACCCCGTTAAAGAACAGCATCGTCAGACCCCATCTCGCGATCGATTCTCCTTCTCCCAACTCAATCGCGCCTTGCGCCATGCCCCAACCGACGAGCGAAAAAAACAACAGGCTGATTCCGCCGAGCAGGTAAAGAGCGAAGAAGAGTGCCATCCGCCCATTACTGGTGCGGGCTTGCGCCCAGATAAGACGATAGCGAAGCCGGATCAGTACCCCGAATTTACGCGGGAATCCTGCCCAATTGATATGTTGCGAATCTACGTGCACAGTAACTTACGATAGTTGATAGTTGATATAAATAATTACCGCGGTGAATACGAGCTATCAACTATCAACTAATTAATCAACATTGCAAATGCGAACGATCGATTGTGAAGCCGTCCAGATCGCCCAAAACCGTAACCGCCATTTCAGCCGGTTGGAATATCTGGTTTGCCACCCGGCGCACATCCTGCGCCGTGACCGCGTCAACGTTTACGATGATCTCATCGGGTGAGATGAAGCGGCCCAATGTCATCTCCTGCTGCGCCAGCGAACTCATGCGTGAGGACGTCGATTCGAGATTGAGCATCAAGGATGCTTTCAATTGATCCTTGTTGCGCTCTAATTCTTCTTCCTCAATCAATTCTGATTTGATCCGGACTAGTTCTTCCATCGTAGCTGCAACCGTTTCGTCAAGCTGTTCGGTCGAAGCGGCGGCATAAATGCTCATGTAACCGCAATCACTGAATGGGTTCGCGGAGGCGAAAATGGTATATACGAGCCCTCTCTCCTCACGTATCGCCTGAAACAGCCGCGAGCTCATTCCACCGCCTAGAATGACGGACAGGATAGTGGTTGTATATCGGTCTTCGCTAACCGACGAGGGGCATGGCGAACCTATCACAAGATGCGATTGCTCGAGCTCGCTTTTGTGCCTGAGGGTTATCGGAGCGGCCGCGACTGGGGGCGTATAGCTCAAGGGAAAGTTGCGCGATCTCATATCTCCCAAATAGGTCTGCGCCAGATCGATCAACTGGTCATGTTCCAGATTACCCCCAGCCGCAATCACCAGATTGTCCGGCGCGTATAGTTCTTCGTAATAGGATCGCACGACATCGGGTTTAAATGTCAAAAGTGATTCCGGAGTGCCCAGGATCGGACGTCCGAGCGGGTGGTCCGGATAGAAGTTCTCGCAAAAAATGTCGAAGATGTAATCATCAGGCGTATCCTCAACCATTTTGATCTCTTCGAGGATGACATTGCGCTCTTTTTCCAGTTCGGATGGATTGAATGCCGGATCGGTAACCAGATCCGCCATAAGTTCAAAAGCCCGCGGAAGATGTTGATCGAGAACTTTGTTGTAGTAGCCGACGATTTCGCGGCCGGTGAATGCATCCAGATGCCCGCCAAGCGTGTCGGATTCGGCCGCTATTTGCGCCGCTGAGCGCCTGCGCGTCCCTTTGAAGAGAGCGTGTTCGATGAAATGCGTGAGTCCATGCCGGCGGTTATCCTCATTGCGCGAGCCTCCTCGTAAAAAAACGCCGAAACTCACCGAACGAACATGCGCCACTTTCTCAGAGACAATCACGAGACCATTATCAAGCCTCGTTTTGCGTACATCAAAATTGAGATTCGTTGATCTCTCCTGAGTCGATCTTCCATCAGTGCCTGATTTTGATTCCATTCGCCCATCATACGACAGCAACTCTTATCGCCCCAAACCTTTATTAACGGGACATAAAATCCCGATGCTTTTAAGTAGTTATACCTAGGAGGAATATGATTGGTGTCGTCAATTGTTGACAGGGACATGCCTTCCATGTCCACAATATTAGACATCGATGCTGGTGATTAGAAATCCAAAAAAATGAATTGGGGATGATAAATCACTCTGTTTTATTTATTTATACATATTGGAGCTTTGCGGGGATGCTTATGGCACGGTCATTGCTAAGAGTATATATCGTAAAACAAAAAGAACCGGGTAATCTTCAAGGTTCGAGAATTCATTTTGCAAAAATTAAACCAGACGGAAGGATCGTTACGGGCAGCTCGAGTTTACGGGTTTGACCTCACAATCGACACGGCTTCGACGCGCCGCGCGGTTCTTCCGAAACAGGTAGATGGTTTGGAGCGCTGCTCCCAAGGGAATGTAGTGATCGGTTAAAGAAAAGGACACGGGGGTCGGATTTAGCCGGTAACTACAGCTTCGATTCGCAGGTTACGCCACGCAGGGAACGGGGCACACTGTTTGGCGTAACTTGCGAATCGGCCGAAAGGCTGGGCTACGAATAAATTCCCTGAGGTAGAGCCCAAGATTTTTGAGTTATTGTTCTTGCGGTTTTGAAAGATCTTTGATTCTCAGTCGGAAATACGGGATAGATGCTCTATTGGATTTTGAGAATCACAAGTTTCGATTCTCAGGTTGCTCTGCCTGGAGAACGGGGCACGCCAGGTGGTGCGACCTGAGGATCGATACCTAGAATTGAAAATTCTGTAATTGATAATTCTTTGAAAGATAATCGTCGAGCGCATCGCTCCGATTTGAGATTGTAATTGTCAGTTGGAAAAGACACGGGGGTCGGATTTTAGCTGTCAATTACAATAGCGATTCGCAGGTTACGTCATTCGGAGAACGGGGCACACCGTGTGGCGTAGCTTGCGGATCGAACAAAAGAGTTGAGAACACAGCAGTCTTTAGTCCGTAGTCTTTATACACAGCATATACACAGATATAGAATTTGACGATTTGGGAGCAGGGCTCTCAAAGGTAATGTAGTGATCGGTTAAAGAAAAGGACACGGGGGTCGGATTTAGCCGGTGACTACAGCTTCGATTCGCAGGTTACAGCATACAGGGAACGGGGCACACTGTTTGGTGTAGCTTGCGAATCGGTTGCATTTTGAGCAAAGATTTTGGTAGAGCGCGGTCCCCACACTGCGCTTGTCACTCTTAAGGCTGAAACCCACTCAGCCCGAATGTGGCATCGAGCCCTCACAATCATGTCCACAAATAATGTCTTCTCCCGCTACTAAGGGCTTCTCCTACTTGAGGCCCAAGGGCTCATGTGGTTTTTTCCGTAAGGCACTGATGTGCAGTGAGGGTCCTCACCCCAGCAATAATGGGCTGCTAGCAGTCTGAAAAGGCTACTGGCAGCCCAATGTTGCTTTACGGGCGCTATGTTATACTGCCTTGCGCAATTTCAGCATAATGACTAAGTATAACGATTAAGCATTAATCACTCGATGACTAGGTTTCTTCACATCGCTGACATTCATCTGGGCATCCGGCGTTACCGTTCCGAAGATCGAGCACGCGACTTCTTTCTCGCATGGCGGGACTGCATCGAACGCTATGCCCTCGCCGAAAAAGTATCGTTCGTGCTGATCGCCGGCGATCTCTTCGATGCCCGCAAGGTCGAGCCCCAGGCGATGAATCAGGCGATGTTCTGCCTCTCGAAATTGCGCGACGCCGGGATACCCGTCGTAGTCATTGAGGGTAACCATGACTGTCACGAGGCCGAGAAGCGATTCAGTTGGTTGCGCAGCCTATCGCAATGGGGATTCATCCATCTGCTCGAACCGATATATGGTGAAAGCGGCTTGAGACTGCTCCCGTGGGATGCCGATTCCAGGACAGGATCATTCATCGACATAGACGGCGCGCGCATCTTCGGCTCGATCTGGTATGGATCGACTGTCAGTCAGGCGCTCCCAGGGTTGATCGATGAATTGCGCAACCACCACAGCGACCGCCATTTTAACATAATGATGCTCCATACCGATGTCGAGGGCCAGCTCAACCGCCCGATTCCCGCGCTGACGGTGTCGAAGATCAATGAACTTCGGTCATATATCGACTACCTGGCTCTCGGTCATACTCACAAAAACTTCGAGATCGACGGCTGGGTGTACAACCCGGGTTCGCTCGAGGCTTGCAATGTTGACGAATATGCGAATGTGCGCGGGGCGTATCTGGTGGAAATCAAAGATGGCCGGCATAACGCTCAACTCGTCCGCGATTATCATCAGCGGCCGGTAGTGCGGCTGAGTATCGATGTGAGGGGGCGCGCTACGCCTGAAGAACTGCACGAAGCCTTGTTCGATCAGCTTCGCTGCCAATTAACTCCTCATAATCCGGCTGAAAACGGTTCTCCCGCTCCGGTCATCGAGCTTTCATTACGGGGTCATCTCGGATTTAAAAATTCGCTTCTCGAAATAAATCGCATTCGGGATGAGATCAAAGTAGAATTCAAACCGCTCCTCACGATCGTAAGAAATCAGACTATCCCCATCGAATACGCGGTCGCCGCGGGAATCAGCGAGCATATTTCGCGTGCCGAACGTGAACGCATGGTGATTGAAGATTTGATCGCACGAGACACGCGGTTCCGCGAGCAAACAACCGTCATGGCCGGACTGGTACTTGAAGCCAAGCGCCTGGCGCTTACTGATGAGCTGCCTTCAAAAATTGTCGAACTGATCGAAGAACGTCTCGCTCAGTCTGGAAATTAGTCCCAACTTCGAGCACAATTGCCTGCCGCTTTCGTTTTATGGATAGAGTATTATTGTTTTTAAGCATAGTGATTCTTTTGCAGAGCCTGTTCGCGCTGGGGGGCGTCGTCCGCTTCGCGCTTTACGCTTTGCGCCGTCAGCCCATACGTCCGAATCGCTATCAGCCGAAAGCCGCTCTCATAGTTCCCTGCCGGGGTCTCGAACACGATTTCGAGGATAATATCCGCGCCTATATGATTCAGGATTACCGAGATTACGAGATAATCCTCGTCACCGAGAGCGAATCCGATCCGGCTTATCCGATTCTGATGAAATTGATCAAGTCTTCACGCCGGCCTGTCTGGATGGTGGTGGCTGGGGAGGCGAAAGCGCAGGGACAAAAGGTTCATAATCTCTGTGCGGCAATCGATATGCTCAATTCGATCGACCGTCGCACTGAAGTCCTGGTCTTCGCCGATTCCGATGCGCACGTAGGGCGCAAATGGCTCAGCGAACTGGTCAACCCGCTAGGCGATAAGAAGACGGGCGCCACCACCGGATTTCGCTGGTTTTTGCCGGCGCATGAGCAGAGATGGATCGGAAACAGGTTCGCGTCGATTCTCCTCTCGATCTGGAACGCCGGCGCTCTGTCATTACTGGGCGAACGTTCCGGCTTCGCGTGGGGCGGTTCGATGGCGATCCGGCGCGAAACTTTTGATAAACTGGGGATAAAAGACGGTTGGCACGGATCGGTCAGCGACGATTATGTTCTTACAGCCGCAATACACCGAGCCGGAAAATCCATAAAATTTGTTCCCAGGTGCCTAGTTCCCTCCTACGCCGAATCAACCCTCAAGCAATTGCTAGAATTCACTACCCGGCAGATGCGCATCACCCGCGTCTATTCACCGAGGATTTGGAAACTGGCTTGCCTGACGCATTGTCTCTACAACCTCACCTTGTGGATCGGACTGTTCCGCCTCTTTTCGCAAGGTTTTGCAGGTGTAGGTAATCATCTGCTGGCCTGGTTACTTATCGTCATCTTCGCCCTCGGATCGATGAGCGGATGGATCAGAGTGGGAGTGGCGGCCGATTTACTACCGGGGGACCGCGAGCGAGCTCAGCGGATATGGTGGGCATTCGCGCTGCTGGGGCCTGTTATATCGGCCCTCTACCTCTACAATATCGTCGCTTCGGCCGGAACGAGGCGCATCATCTGGCGCGGCATCGAATATGACATGATCTCGCCGAGCGAAACGGTCATCCGGCATCGCCCGTCGGAATTGACTGAAGTCATAAACCAGGAATCTGAAGTCAGAACTCAAAAATCTAGAATCAAAAAACAGAAGTCAAGGATTAAAAAGCTGCAATTAGAAGACGGCAGCCAAGAGACGGGGATGGGTAGCAAAAAAAGACAAAACAGTTGACACTTTTCCCTTAATAATCGACAATTTGGTGCGAAGCTCTAAAAATGGACACACCAAGCAAGCGCTGGGATTCGAGTTTAGTGATTTCCTTCAGGAAGCCTTTTCTGTTCACTGCTGAAAAATGAGCGACCGGCAGTGGGCAATGGTCATTGAAAGGCAGAAGACTTATGAAGAAAGCAGTAAATCTTTTGATCGTGAGCTGCATGCTGGGCGCACTTTCGATCGCTCCCGCCTCAACTATCGGATTATCTCCCGGTCTGGTCGAGGCATCACCATCGCTGGCGCTCGTTACTGGCACAGTGAAGGATGAACACGGTTCGCCGCTGTTGGGAGCGGTTGTGGCCTTGCTCCAACCGCAGCCTCGTGGCAAAGAGCTGATGAGCGTCAAGACAGACGCTCACGGAAAATTCTCGGCCAATATCGCGCCGGGCATCTATCGCCTGCGCGCTACTGCCGAAGGGTTCGTTGCCAGACTGCTTCCGCGCATCAATATCGACCGACCGGTAAGAGTCATCTATGACTTTCAACTCAAACGCACCAATACCCTGGTGCAAAAGCGGGGCGACAGTGACGATTACCGGTGGATCGCCCGCAGCGCTCCGCGTCAGGTCCTGAATTTACGAGAAGAGAGCGAAGAAACGGAAGAAATGATTGCCGCCGCTGAGAGCGATGAGCCCGCGGTTCAGAGCGATCAAAGCCCGCGCCCGCCATTTCATGGGATGACACAACTTGTCGCGGTCGGATCGGCCTATCGCGGCGGCGATCCGGGTTCCAACTTTTTCGGCACCAATTTCGCATTTTCCGGGCCCATCACTGAAAGTCTGGAGATGGCTCTGATCGGCCAGAAGGGCATGGGGCAATCCGCGCCCAACCGGCTTTCCGCCATCGCGTCAATGAGGACGAGCGACAGGCACCAGTTAACCGCATCGATCGGCTATGGCCAGATGACAAACGAACTGGCGAATACGATCGTCGACAATTCGCTCGAGCAGTTTTCGGTCTCGGCCATCGGATCCTGGCAGGTCTTCCGTCCGCTTATATTGATCTATGGCTTTGATTATTCGAGTTTCATCGGTTCGGCAACCAGCCAGAGCGAGAGCGTGCTACCGCGTTTTGCCGTGCAATATGCACCATCATCGCGCATGCATTTCAATGCGGGAGTCACTCCTGGATCAGGCCAGTATCCGTCATCACCCGATAGCTACAATACCGAAAACATCCAGGCCTCGTTTGAGGATGCGTCCCCGGAGATCGCTTACAATGAAGCACCCATTGCCGATCGCAGCCAGCGATTTGAAGCGGGCATAGAACGAATATTCGGCGACGGAGATACGGCGCTAGAGGCCTCGGCATTTTACGATTTGATCTCAGGCCACGGCGTCGGCATCCTCGCCCTGCCTCTCGAAGCATCGCCGGAAACTCAGATCACCTTGCAACAGGTGGCACATCGCGTCACAGCTATGAATGGAGCCGCGCGCGGCATACGCATCATCTTGAGGCGAAATCTGGATGAGCGGGTGACAGCTTCGGTCGGCTACAGTTATGGGCGCGGCACGCACTTCAACAGTTTGATGACAGACCCAACGACGCCCGCGGACATTTTCAAGGGAGGATTCTTCCAGGTCGCTACGGCCAAACTGGATATAGATCTTAAACAGGAGACCGGCACCAACATTTCGACAGTGCTCAGGCTTTCGCCATCTGCCGTAGTCTTCGCCATCGATCCATTTGCCGGACGGATGAGCGTTTATGATCCGAACATCAACGTCTATGTAACCCAGGAACTCCCTAGCTTCGGCCTTCCGGTTCGTTGGCAGGCGCTGGTCGATCTCCGCAATCTGCTCGACCGCGCTACCGGCGTTGAAGAGGGGAACGTGAATATCGTTGCATCTCGCGCCCGGCGTACGGTTCGTGGCGGACTGGCGTTCAGGTGGTGAGCTGGCAGTGACGGTTATAAATTGGTTAGACTTGATATCCAAAATTCGGAATCGAAAATTCAAATTTCTGAACACATCCTCCCAAACATTCTGATGTACTAGTCTGGTAAGTTCCCCCAGACATCGGAAATCATTGAAACTGATAGCGTTAATATATATCCGGTGAGTGAATAGACTTGTTCTATTCGGTTGGAATAACAGTTGCACTCATCTTCAAGAGAATACCGAGTCTTTTGGGCAGTTTCTTATCCGGGCCTGAACACATACGGGAGAATAAAATTCGATCGTGAACCCACGAGCAGGCACAACTAAGGTCACAACGCGTACGATGCTGATGCTATTCGTCGCGTTCCTCGCGCTGGGGGCCGGCGCGTTCAATTTTCGTGACCGAATGATTCAAAAGACTGTTTACACCGATGGTGTTACATGGCGGGAAGATGCGGATTTTGGCGTGGTGGCCGATAAGGTCGAACCCGGAAGTCCCGCATCCCGGGCGGACGTCAGACGGGGAGATACGCTGATCGCAATCAGTCCCACCGGTTCGGAGAATGATTTTGAAGTAATTTCCCAGGCACAGGAAGTTCAGATATACCTGGATCCGGTGCGAGAACAGGTTCAACGGGGCGATACGCCGACGCTCAGCTACCTGATAGAGCGCCGGAATGATGCAGGTGATACGGTGATCAGCCAGGGGATAGCCGATCTGGATGGGCTGCATGCGCGCGAGCCTCACCTTATGCGTGAGCTCTATCTGGCGATAATCGGGCTCATCTATCTCGGTCTGGGCATCTACTTCTTGTTGAGGCAAGATCGCGCTCCCTATATCAGGCATTTCTTCATCATCTGCCTGTTGGCATTCATCTGCCACTTCTACTCTCCGACCGAGGAGATGCGCACCCAATTCGACAAGGGAGTAGACTTCACCGACTTCGTTGCTCTGATCCTGCTTGCGCCGTTATTCATCCATTTCGCTGCGATCTATCCGGCGCGTTATCACCTCTTCACGCGCCGCCGCTGGTTGGCCGCCCTGCTCTACATGCCGGCGATACTGCTGATCGGCGCCGAGATCTGGCTGCGCATCGCGCGGCTGCGTGAATTGGTTCCCATCTCTGCGGTCAATCTGAGAAACCTGCTCACGCAAGTCGAGTACATCGCCTTCGCAACCTCGATCATCGTCAGCGCAATACTGCTTCTTAGCACATTCATCCGGACGCGGTCGACAGTAGTGCGGCAGCAGTTGAAGTGGGTAATCTGGGGGATGGGAGTTGCCGGAGTCGCATTCGGCATCTTCTATGTGCCCTCGCTCTTCACCGTCTCCTCGTTGGTCGCCAGGCAAATGCTCGCCCCGGAGATACTGGTGTTGATAGCGATTGCGCCCCTGGTGCTGATCCCGCTGACCCTGGGATACTCGATTGTGCGCTACCGGCTGACGGATGTGGACGTAGTGATGAGACGATCATTCACATACATCTTTGCCACATTGTCGGTAGCGACTACCTTCGGCTCGGTGATGGCCGTCAGTTACGAGTTCCTCGGATCCATGCTTTCACAGGAAGCGACGATGCTGATCGCCGCGACCATCATGACGTTCATCGCTATGCTCTTCGCGCCGGTAAAGAACTGGATCCAGGAGCGGATCGACCGGATATTCTATGGCGAAAAATATGATATTCGCGTAACGATGCAGGATTTCGGCCGAACACTATCATCGGCGACCGAACTGGAACCGCTGCTCGAGAGCCTCATCAGACGATTGAAGGCGGTCTTCTCGGTGGAACAGCTCGCGATATTTATCGAAGACCGGAATGACCCTTCGGGGTTCAGGCTTGCGCGCGCCGAAGGGATTGCCCACGAGATCGCGCTTCCAGCTGATTTCCGGCAATTACTGCGCGAAAAGAGCAGCACTACAGGGATCGTCCGCGTAGCCAATCTCGATTCACCCGACGATGAAAGTTTGTTTTTCCAATCAACGCCGGACCATATCTTCAGCTATTACGTGCCTTGCGCGGTTCGTTCGCGCATCGCGGCGGTGATAGCGCTCGGACGAACGGTTGATGGCACTCTGCTTTCTTCGGAAGACACGGACCAGCTGCGAGCGATCTCCGGTTATGTCGCGGTCGCCATCGAAAATGCGCTCTTGCTCGAAGATCAAGCTCAGCGCGCGGAAGAGATGGCGCGGCTGAAAGAGTTTAACGAAAACATAATCGAATCGATCAACGTCGGCGTCCTGGTGATCAACCTGCAGGGCCGTATCACGAACTGGAACAGCGCGCTCGAAGCAATTTATGGGCTTAAACGGGTAGAAGCGATAGGCCGGCGTATCACACAGGTCTTCCAACCCGAAATGTTGAAGGCCTTACGCGCCTTGATGCAGCGGGCGGAATGGCAGAAGGGTGAGCCGGTAAACGTTTACAAATTCCGCGTGTCATCGGTCGATGGCCGCGATCTGACGCTGAACGTATCTCTCGCCGCCTTGCAGAGCAAGACGGAAGAGGTTGAAGGAACGCTGGTCGCCATCGAAGACGTGACCGAGCGGATGAAACTCGAGGAACAGGTTCAACAATCCGACAAGCTTTCCTCGATCGGTCTTCTGGCAGCCGGAGTGGCGCACGAAGTCAACACTCCGCTGACCGGAATTTCATCCTATTCGCAGATGCTGATGCAGCAGGTTCCCGAAACTGATCCGCGCCATCAATTGCTCGAAAAAATCTATCGCCAGACTTCGCGAGCTTCATCGATAGTCAATAACCTGCTCAACTTTTCGCGCGTTAGCGACGCGCGGTTCGTAATGATCGATCTGAACCGCGTGCTCGACGATACGATACAGCTTCTCGAATCACAGCTCCGCAATACTCAGATCGAGGTAGTGCGCAGCTATGACGCTGAACTGCCCCTCGCCCCGGGCAATGCGCCCAAGCTGCAACAGGTCTTTATGAACCTGATCCTCAATGCGCGCGATGCTATGCCGGAGGGAGGCCGTCTTGAAATATCGACCGAGGCGAATGCGGATTCAGTCTTAATCAGGTTCCGCGACTCGGGTATGGGCATCGATCCGGAGCACCTCTCGAAAATTTACGACCCATTCTTCACGACCAAGCAGATCGGTAAAGGCACGGGGCTCGGACTCGCGGTGAGCTACGGAATCATCAAAGATCACAGCGGCCATATTGACGTTGAGAGTAAGCTGGGTGAAGGGGCGCTCTTTATTATCACGCTTCCACAGGCTACGGCGAGACAACAACTAGCTACCGCGAGCGATTAATTCATTTGGTATTTCCACCAGGCAATCCCATCAAAAACTCTTTAATTCCTTTTAGCTGCTTCTCACTAACCCGGCCGTCAAGTTTTCCGATCTGAACCTCTAGATATGGCGCCTTTGCAAGTTTTTCAAGGTCGGCGATTCTGATCTCGTAGATCAGCGTCTCCTCAAGGAACTTCTTTCCTATCACACTGGTATATGCTGGATTTGGTGAGAGATTGAACCGCCCGCTTTCGATTAATAAAACTCCCTGGCGATTTTCCTCTTCCAGAAACCTCCAACGATGTGATTGGGCTCGAATTATCAAATTGGCTGTCTCCGGCCGTTGGCCCGCACGCCCACCCAGAGCGGAGCATTCGACTTTTAATTCTAAAACTTTCGTGACGTAATCACGTTTCAACTTGATCTCTATCGGGGTTGTTGTGGCTATCGTCTGGTTATTTAGTTTATTAGAGCTTAATGGTGAACCATTACCATCCAAGAAAGAGGTAATATAAAGCATCAAGATCATCAATCTCATGAGTCTGATCCTTTCTACAGGCAATTAGTAAAAAGCATCCAAAGCCACATGGGGGTTATCATCAAATTGTGAGGTTTGGAATCAACCAAGAAACGCACCGACAAAATTATATATAAGCAAGCAATTAGATATATCAAGCAATCAATTAGGAGGGTGCGTTCGGTTTAATCGATTTGTTCAGACGTGAAAAATAGTACTCTCATTTGCATCATCAAGCAAGGAACCGAAAGGCGGTGCAACTGATGGCATGAGGCCGAAATCAATGATTAAAGATAGTATTTTACGTTAGAATAGTAATGACGGCAGATTCTCATGGCTCCTGACTACAACTGCTGATTCGAAATTAAATTCTGGCGGGAGAGGGCTGAGGGAGATTACTTTGGAAGATGCTCTCGTAATCAGACGCTATGGAGTATGTATTGAAATCCCTACCGCCAGAATCTAAACCCCTGTTTTACAACAAGCCAAGGAAGCTACCAGTAAGCATCAGAACAGCCGCCTCGGGCAGGTGATTGGGAGCTTGACAAACCGGAGGCATCCAGCCACCCCTAGCTCATCTACATCCGGATAGTCAATCTTCATCGCCCGCCCTCGGCTAACTGTTTGGCTGACTGACGCAACCTATTCGATTTTTGACCGTCCGTTAAAGACGATAGCCAAAATCGAAAGTCATTAGCATGATTGCTTCTCGGTTATATAAGACGTGGAAAAATGCTTCTGGTACCACTCCCCTGAAAATATTTTTACAGCTCGATACCTAGGGGTTTTGAAAAATGGCCTGCTGTTCTAAATTTTGATGAGAGGCAGGTGAAGCTTTTGTGATTATTGGCTTTTATGCCGGCGAGTGGTGACTGGATGCAGCATATGCTGAACTGCTGGCAGAGGGCTCTGCTGAAACTCATTTGGGGTGCCGAAAAAAGCGATCTTCCCTTCTTCCAGCAACAATACTTTCATATCCTGCAAATTTTGATGTCCGTCTACGCTGACCATTATTGCTTTACCGTCAGCATCCTGCTGTGCCTGACGTGAAGCGAGATAGGGGATTTCGTGCATCCCTTTGGTCACATAAATAGAGGAGATTCCATGCAGATCGCGCGCGCGAATTATCAGGTCGAGGACCTGCCGCGCATTTATCGGATCGAGACCTGAGGTGGGTTCATCGAAGAGCATGATCGGCGGCCATCCAATCAGAGCACGCGCGAATTCCAGGCGCCGTTTCATCCCTCCTGAAAGCGCTTCCGCCTGCTTATCGAGTTCATTTTGCAATCCGACGAAGGTGAGGACCTCCACTACCGCGCGCTCCGTCTCATCCTCCGGCCATTTACGATCTGTCAGACGATAAGCTGCATTTTCGTATACCGATTGTCCAGTGAAGAGCGCATTCTCCTGAAAAACCATTCCCATCGTTTCGCGCCGCATAGAAAGGAGCTGGGTTTCATCAAGATCGTTGATCTTCAGGCCATTGATCCTTATCTCACCTTCATCCGGCTGCAGAAAACCAATCGCGAGACGTAGAACCGTCGATTTTCCCGATTGCGAATCGCCGGTGATACATATGATGCCCCCCTGATAAAGGGCGAAACTTACATCCTGCAGCACAGGGCGATTGTCGAAACTTATTGAAACGTTACGAAACTCGATAGCAGGTGTCATCTCATTGTCATAAGCTGAAGTCATTTGATCCTGCGCTAAATCCTGCCGCCTGAAACAGAGAAGCCTCGATAAGCGCAAACTCATCGAGGCTTCTTCGGTTAGCTGTTGGAATTGGCTTTCAGGGCAAACCCTGCGCGAATTACTTCAGCTTGCAGGGCTGACCTTCAGCGCTCAGCCACCTCACTGTGTTCTAATATCATATTCTCTAGACCACCTCCTTTCTCAGTGTTACGTTGCATCGTACAATTCAATACTGGATGCGTCAAGTAAGCACGCAGAATTTCATAGGAGAAGGATTAGAAAGGAATATTACTTTGCGCTTAATTCGTTGATATGCAAGGTTAGACGCGATTTATGACGAGCGGCCGCATTCTGATGCAGAACGCCATCTTGGACTGCCTTGTCGAGCAGAGAAATGGTCTTGGGCAGCAATGCATTCGCTTTCTGAGCATCACCCGCATCGATCATGGTACGCAATCTTTTGATCTGAGTACGGAGACGGGTGCGATTAGCGGTATTGATAGCATTACGACGTGTGTTCTGGCGATCTCTCTTCTCGGCGGACTTATGTTTTGGCATAAAATGTAAATTCTCCTGAACTTCTACCAGATAAGAACCCTTTGCATTCGCAAAACACAAAGTATATTGATTTAAGCCGGGATGTGTCAAGACTTGAAATGGCTTTGTATCGCTGGCGCGTTTTTCTCTACAGGTCTCAAACCCACTTTCCGGCGTATCGAGTCTGATACGGGGCGACCTCTGAATTCAGGTATTCCCAATGCAACCGGGTTAACTGTTTTATGTGAAGAAGGTCATGCGCTACCCAGGATACCAATAAATCTCCTGCGCTGATCACTCCCTTCGGGTGAACAAATCTGTTCCCAAACTGGGGACTCTTAAGCGACGATAGCCATTCGATTGAGATGCGACGCTCTTGTAGGAAATTCTCGAGCGACTGTCCCAGCTCTCTTTGATTGTATTCACGGTCTACTGCCCACTTCGGCGGATCTATCGGCGTCCAACGCTCATCCGGCTTGTGTAGTAAACTATCCAGCCGGGCGCGAAAGTCATCTCTCTCTTCATCATAAAGGTGATTGATCACTTCCAGAATGGACCATTTTTCAGGCTGCGGCTTCCACCTCGCTTGCTCTGCCGATACCTTGTGCGCGAGACCATCAATGACATTTATAGTGACTGACAATCGCTCGATGCAATAATTCAAGTTCATAGTCGATCAAAAATCCACTTCAAGTTTGTACAGTGAAAAGATCCTCTTCCTTGTGCCATTCGTGCTCAACATCACGCATTATCAGCGTGTGATCATAGACTACTGAGCCCGGAGGAAAATGCCGTTGATCGGAATAAAAACTCGAATAGACATACTCCAATTCAAGGCCGCTTACATGCCATTCCAGCGTCTTAAGTTTCAGACCATCCAGGCGCGCTTCTTCTTGGGTTATTGAGTAGCCAACGCTTCCATCCTGAAAGAAGTCAGAGGCATCGGATAAGGACGAAAAGCAGGATGATGACGGCAACCCGCACTTCTGAGTACCGGCCAACCGCACCGAGACCGATTTATCTTGAGACTCCATCGAAAAGTTTATTCGATTTCCATCGTCCTGCACGTCGAATCGCGCCGAGTGATGCTCACCGGGAAAGACGCGCCCACCGGCCAGGTGATTGATCAACGAACCAGTATCGCGCCGCGGAATGTATACCCCCTGCCGATATCGCCCGCTGCCATCAGTCCTTTCCACCGCAATTCTATGTGCGGCATTTTCGCTCGATACCCCAATAAAGCCCGGCAAGCCAACCGGCCGAATATTCTCGAGTCTTATGAGACAGACACCAACGATCGAGTTATCTCGGTGTAGTTTAGGGCGAAACGGACGAGGGATGACCCTCTGTATAATTTCAGGATCGGCTTTAAAGTTGACCAGCAGTCTGCGTTTAATCGTGCCTTTGAGGGTCGGTAGTTTCATAGTGTTATATCTGTCGGCAGACAACCCATTTCTTTATTTCCGAATTTTTCAACGATCGGATGTAACGGCTTGGTTACAAGCCGAGTATAAACGGATACAGGTTTATCTGCGAGAAAAAATTAGATCGCATTAAAGAGATGCAACCGCGATTTGATTCGTGAATAAATTTGATGAGGAATGACAAGTTTGAAACGCTCGAGCTAAGATCAGAATCGCATAGACAGGCCAAAGCGGCTAACGCGACATCGTGATCAGGTATGCGAGATTCCAATCGCTTAAAGACCGCCCTGAAGCAAGACTGAAGTCAGGCCGGCGTTTTTAACTTTGAGGGCTTGGGATCATGAAACGCAGGCAACTTTAGAGCTGAGGTGCCCTCTTCTTGTCCTATCTGCTTCTGTTCGTCTAATATTCACCTCGCTGGGATTGGTCCATTTAATTCGAAGAAGAAATGTCGATAGGTTAACCTTGAGTTTTCAGCGTTTCGAAGTTGATGAAAATTTTCAGCGTCTGGTCGCGGAAGTTCGCGCAGGCCGGCGGCTGGTGCAGGTTGCCGGGCTTGGTAGCGGCGCCAAAGCTCTTATGCTCGCTGCCCTGCAGCGCGCGACAGCCAGGCGTCTGGCGGTCGTCAGTCTTAAAGGCAATGAGCTTGAAGCGCTAGAACGCGATTTGAAGTTTTTCTATTGCGCCTTCAATAACCGCGCCGAATGCGATAACCAGCTCTTCACGCTGCCTTCTTCGGAAACCGATCCATATGGCGGCACTTCGCCACATGCCGATGTCCTGGAACGGCGCGCGCTTGCTCTGTGGCGTTTGACCGCGGGCGCCGGGGATATCGTGCTGATGACCGCTCGCTCATTAATGCGGCGGTACGTGGCAATCGGTCAGATTAAGCAGGCGATTGTCACCTTGCGCGCCGGCGAAGAGCTCCCTCTCGATTACTTGATAGAACATCTCGCAGCGGTGGGTTACGTGCGTTCCGATCCGGTGGGAAATATTGGCGAGTTCTCCTGGCGCGGCGGCATTCTGGATTTCTATTCTCCCAGCGGAAGCCTGGGAAGAGATGCGGGCGCACCTATGCCTGTCCGCGTGGAATTTTTTGGCGATGAGATCGATTCTATCCGCGAATTCGACCCCGAAACGCAACGATCGATTGGCGAGATCGAAGAGACGCTGATCGTCCCCATGCGCGATGAGCGCGCTGGGGCGGAAGATTTCCGGCGCTGGGCGCAACTCGCGCGCGCTCATTGGAACGACGAGCGCTACGATCGCGCCTTGCGCGACAGGCTCACTTTCGCAGACGAGGGTGAAGAGTTTCAGGGCTGGGAATATCTCCTACCGCTGGCACAGCCGCTCGAAGCCTCGGTCTTCGATTACCTCAAGGGGATGCTCATTGTTATCGACGAGCCTGCGGAAATCGAAAAGACCGTCCGCTCGATCTTCGAAGAATCAGCCCGCGGTTATGAACGAACGGAGGCGGCGGATGAGCTCTCCCTGACGCCGGAAAAGCTCTTCCTGACTCCCGATGAGCTACGCGAACAACTGGGGAATATCGATCGTATCGATCTACGCTTGCTCGGAAACTCCGCGCTCGCATTCGAAGAAGAATTGGCAACCGAAGAGATCAGCGCAGGCGCGCTGGTCAGAGCCTCCGCCGGTGCGCGCTTCGATGCCTTCATCAGTCGCGATCCATCTGCACCGCTCTTCCTCTTTCCGCCCCATCCCGGAGCCACCGAGTTTGAAATATCATCTCGAGCAGTGCGCCGCTGGCATGGGCGCTTTGCCGACCTATCAGCAGAACTCAAACGAGAAGCCGCAGAGGCCCAGACAGTTTTCGTCCTACCGAGTAGCGGCGTGGCCGAGCGTATCGGCAAGGTGCTGAGCGAATACGAAGTGATGGGCCTTGCGCTTTGCGGAACCCGGGCCGCGGATTAAGGATTCTTCGCCCGCCGAGAACCAGTCGCACGAAAAGTCGCGCAATCAAAATCAAAATAAGATTGCGATCCCCCATCCCCAACCCGCGATTCTTATAACGGTCGGCGATTTATCAGTCGGCTTCGCCTTACCGCAGTGCCGTCTCACTGTCTATACAGAAGCTGATCTATTCGATGAAGCGATACACGCCGAACGCGAGCGGCCGGACAAATCCAAACGCTCGCAAGCATCGGCATTTCTCTCGGATTTCCGCGACCTCAAGATAGGCGATTACGTCGTACACATCGACCACGGGATCGGCCAGTTTCAGGGCCTGGTACAACTCGCAACGGGTGGCTATGAAACCTCGGCGGATGTCTACGCGCGAATGATCGGCGCTGAAACGAGAAATGAAACCAACGGCAAGCGCGAATTCATGCTGCTCACCTATGCCGATGGCGCCAAGCTCTACGTTCCGGTGGAACGGCTAGATCTGGTGCAAAAATATTCGAGTTCCGAGGGACACACTCCCTCGCTCGACCGGCTCGGGGGCATCGCATGGCAGAAGACGAAGGCTCGGGCCCGGCGGGCGATGCGCGATATGGCCGAAGAGCTTCTGAAATTGTACGCCGAACGGAAGCTGGTCAAAGGATATACCTTCAGCGGCGATACCCCGTGGCAACAGGAATTTGAAGACGCCTTCCCTTTCGAACTGACGCCGGATCAGGCTACTGCCATTATCGACACAAAACGCGATATGGAACAGGAGATGCCGATGGACAGGCTTTTATGCGGCGATGTCGGTTATGGGAAGACCGAAGTCGCGATGCGCGCTGCATTCAAAGCGGTCATGGACGGCAAGCAGGTAGCAGTCCTTGCGCCCACAACAGTATTGAGCTTTCAGCATTACCAGACGTTCCGTTCGCGCTACGCCGTCTTCCCGGTCCGGGTCGATCTCCTCTCCCGCTTTCGATCGCCCAAGGAACAGCGTGAGGTCGTCGCAGCGGTAGAGGCCGGCTCAGTCGACATATTGATCGGGACCCACCGCATCCTCTCGCGCGATATCAATTTTAAAGACCTCGGGCTCGTGATCGTCGACGAGGAACAGCGCTTCGGCGTCGCGCACAAGGAACGATTGAAGCAGATGAAGAAGCGGGTGGACGTTTTGACGATGAGCGCCACGCCGATCCCGCGCACACTAAACATGTCCTGCATGGGCTTACGCGATATGTCGATTATCGAGACGCCCCCCAGGGATCGCCTTTCCATTCAGACAAACGTCGTTTTGTTTTCCGACAACATCGTTCGCAGCGCGATCGAACAGGAACTGCAGAGGCAGGGCCAGGTATTCTTTGTCCACAACCGCGTCGAATCGATCGCAACGGTTGCCGAGCTGATCCATCGCATAGTTCCGTCAGCCCGGTTGGTCGTCGCACACGGGCAGATGGGCGAAAAGGAGATGGAGCAGGCCGTGCTCGATTTCGTCGATTACCAATACGATGTGCTGGTGGCGACGACTATTATCGAGAACGGCATCGATATTCCCCGCGCCAACACGATTATCATCAACCGCGCCGACAACTATGGGCTGGCTCAGCTCTATCAGCTTCGCGGGCGCGTCGGACGTTCAAATCGCCGGGCCTATGCGTATCTTCTGATCCCCTCGGAACAAGAGCTGACGCCGATCGCGAAGCGGCGGCTGGCGGCTATCCGTGAGTTCTCGGACCTGGGTGCGGGCTTTCGCATCGCAGCGCTCGATCTGGAGCTGCGCGGCGCCGGCAACCTGCTCGGAGGCCAACAATCTGGGCACATCGAGGCGATCGGCTTCGACCTCTACACGAGGATGCTTGAACGGACTACGCAAGAGCTGCGGGGCGAAGTCGCTGAAGAAGAGGTCAACACCCAACTCAACCTGGGCGTGGATACGCGTATTCCGGACGACTATGTCTCGGATATGAGCCAGCGTTTGCGCACCTATAAACGCATTGCCTCGACCGTTTCGGATGAAGAGCTGCACCGTATTCGCGATGAAGTCGCCGATCGATATGGAAGATTGCCGGCCGCTGTCGAAAACCTCTTTCGCTACGCGCGCACTCGACGAGAGGCCGAACGCGCAGGCATTGTATCGATCGATCGCGCCGGAGATAGTCTGACCATCAAACTTGGCGAAAAGGCCAGGGTCGCACCCGAAAGTCTCGTCAAGTTTCTGGCCGAGAACAGGGTCGCAACTTTCTCGCCGACGGGGGTGCTTAAAGTGAAGATGGGATTGGAGAACCGCGAAGATAGCGCCCTGCAAATCTTTGCTATATTGAACGATATTTTAAATCAATTACGATGACGACTACGATGACGACGAATTTCTGTGCCGTCTCGTCAACGCGGACGCAGTGGGCGGAGAGAAAGATTAAAGACCACGCACAATTTCGGTCGCGGCGCCGGACGTCATTAGGCTTCAATAATTCCCGACCCCTATAAAGCGCCTAAAGTCTTGCGGGCGCTAGTCTACACATCGTACAATTCACTTTTCAATGGGTTTCCATCACTGACCCCAGCGAATGGCTGCAATATGCGAATCAAATTAATAGCTCTTGCTATTCTCCTTATGAGCTGGATGCTAGCCGGTTGCCGATCATCGGGAGCAACGCCGTTCGGATCGACCGCCGAAGATAATTCTCCGGTAATTCTATTGATCAACGGTACTCCGGAGCGCCAATCCGCCTTCGATCGATTCATCAAGGCGCGGCTCGCTGATTTCTCTTCGCAGGAGGTACAAACTCCATCGGATTATGATCAGACCCGCAGTCAACTCCTCGACCGGTTTATTTTGCGGCAGGTGATTGTGCGTGAGGCGCAGGAGAAAAAAATAGAACCGACGGATGATGAGATCCTCCAGGCTATGGAAGCTCAACACAAGCAGACGAGCGCCTCCAATAGCGCCGTCAATTCCGAGAGTCCGGACCAGTCTCTGTCTACTCTCGAGGGCGGCGATCGAAGGGTCGAGATCTACTACGATCTGGTTATGCTCAAATTCTATGAGCAGGAAGTGAATGAAGCCGTCAAGGTAACACCAGAGGAGATTGAAAGTTATTACAACTCAAATCCGGAGCGATTTCAGGGTAAGAACGGCTTTTATGTGCGCGAGATTCGCGTGCGGCAGCAGTCAGAAGCTGTTCGGCTGCTCCGGCAGGCGCTGGCAAAACCGCGGGATTTCGCTGTGCTAGCCAAGGAGCACTCCGAAGCGCCCACAGCGGAGAACGGCGGTTTAATTTATTATGAAACACAGCAGCTGCCGCAGGTGATGGAGCAAGCGATTGTGTCGCTTAAAGTCGGTTCGATCAGCAACGTAGTGCAGTCGAGTTATGGCTTTCATATCTTCAAACTGGAACAGCGGACAGAGCCGCTGCCGCTGGAGAAGGTAAGAAAAGAGATAGCTGAAAAAATATTGACCGAGAAGAATCAGGCGCTGATTGACGAATTCAACAGACGAGCCGTTGCCGGCGCACGGATCGAGATTTATCGAAACCGGCTGGGGTTCAATTATAACGGGAGTCTAGCTGGGTCATGAATTACGCCGGGTTGTTGCGCAAGCCGGACGGGGTGTGTGCGTTCTTATGTATGGGGGGCGTAATAAAAGAGGAGATAACTTATGAAATATCAATGAAATATTCAATGAAATATTCAATGATAGCTATTTTGCTGGGACTCGCGCTCATAAGCGCACAAAAGGCTTATGCTCAGGAAGGCGAAGCGAAATTGGTCGATGAAGTGATCGCTCGCGTCGATGCAAGTGTGATCATGCGCTCAGCTTTTGAAGCCGAGCAGAAACGATTGCTCGAAGCGCTCAAACAGGAAGGGCTAAAAGGAGAGGAGCTGGAGAAAAAATTCAAGGAATATCAGCCGCAAATCCTTGATACTTTGATCAACACGCAGCTGTTGGCTAAGCGCGCCAAAGATCTTTCGATCAATGTCGAGCCGCAGGTCAACCAACAGCTATTACGATTGATGAAAGATCAAAATTGCGACACGATCGAATGTCTGGGCCAGAAAATGCGCGATGTCGGATACGATATAGATGAAGTCCGCCGCAACATGACAGACGAGATATCCAGGCAGATGGTGATTAATAATGAGGTGATTTACCGCATTGCAAGGGAAGCCACCGAGAAAGAGCAGCGCGAGCTCTATGACAAGTATAAATCGTCACCGGAATTCACCGAACCCGCCGAGATAACGCTTAGCCGCATCTATATCTCGTTCGGCAAGGATGCAGAACAGGCGCTTCAGCGGGCCAAAGAGATAGCCGCACAGTGCAAAGGAGGCACCACCGACTTTGCAGCCACCGCAAAACAGTATTCGGAAGAACCCATCGGTAAAGAGGGCGGGAAACTTGGTCCGGCCATCAAAGTCGACCAGCTTACCCCAGAAATAAAGACGCTCGTCGAAAAAGCTCCGGTGGGAACCATTACCGATCCGGTGAAACTCGAGAACGGTTATTACATATTCCGGGTCGATGATCGAAAAGAAGAGAAGGTGTTGCCATTCGAAGACCCAGCGGTAAAGGAGCGTCTCACAAGCGCCATCATCCGCCAGCAAGGCGATAAAGAGGTCGAGGAGTATCTGATTAAATTGCGCGACCAGGCCTTTATCGAAATCGATCCACGCTATCAGTTCGAGAACTCCAAGGTGAAGTCAGCTCAGATCAAACGGGTTCCTTACATGGAGGAAAAAGAGAGGAAGAGAGAGAAAGAGCGAGAGAAAAAGGAGAAGGAAAAGGAAGCCAAGGATAAGAAGTCTGAAACACCGGCAAAAACCACAGCCAACAATAAGCCGTAGTAGCTTGTTCGTGGCGGACAGGAGAGCGAGACCTGCCTCACTCGCAATCGATTAAGGAAGCTATTGTGATGAGGTAGTTTTATGGACAAAATCTTCATCAGTGATCTCGTGACGAATCAGACTGTGAGCACCACCTTCCTCGTCAAATCAAAGGAACTGAGAGGCAAGAAGACCGGGGGCCAGTTCGCGTTGATCACGCTCGGGGATAAGAGTGGCGATATCATAGGTCAGTGGTGGGATAATTTCGAGGATGCTATCGATACATTTGACCGGGACGATATCGTGTTCGTGAGAGGCCTGGTCAACTGCTATCGCAATCATCTTCAGATATCCATCCATCGGATGAGGCTCTGCCAGGAACACGAGATCGATCTGGCGCATTACTTCCCGACGACCAAATTCGACGTCGAAGCTATGTTTGCCGAACTGATGAGTATCATCCGCGAGTTCCAAAACCCTTTTCTGCGGAACTTGCTCGAGAAGATATTCTCTGATGAGGCCACGGCCAGGAAATTCAAGAAAGCGCCGGCAGCGAAGACGATGCATCATCCATACCTCGGCGGTCTGCTGGAGCACACTCTATCGCTCGTCAAACTCTGCCGCAAAGTTGGCGAACATTACGAGGGGATCGATATTGATCTCCTGCAAACGGGCGCAGTATTGCACGATTTCGGCAAGATCGATGAATTGAGCTATGAGCGCGGGTTCGGTTATACGAACGATGGGCAGATGATCGGCCATCTGGTGATGGAGACGATTATGGTCTCCGATCATATCCGCGAGATTCCGGGTTTTCCCGAGGAGTTGAGACGCCACTTGCTACACCTGCTGTTGGCGCATCACGGCAAACTCGAATACGGCTCGCCCAAGTTGCCGGTGACGCCGGAAGCGCTGATGCTCGCGTATCTCGATGATCTGGATTCAAAAATCGAGGCAATGCAAAGATTGATCTCGGAGCCGCACGCGGCGGGAGACTGGTCGCGCATCTCGCCGATGTTCGAACGGCCCATCTATCGCCGTCGCACCGTAGCGGGCGATTCTGCACTGGAACAGGCGGCTGTCGCGGCTGTCGGCTCAACACAAAATGAGAAGGCGAACGCTCATATCCTTAGATCGACCGCGCGTCCGGATAGTTTCAATACACCATTTGAGCAGTTGTCTGATTTGTTGAAGGATCAATGATGATTTCAGGTATTCTATTGGCCGCTGGGGAATCGAAGCGGATGCAGGGAGCGTTCAAGCCTCTACTAAAATGGGGTAAGCGCACGATTATCGGTGAATGCATTCATCAGATGCGTAATTCACGGTTAGCCGAAATATTCGTCGTTCTCGGGCATCGCGAGCTCGACGTTCGCCAGAGCCTAGCGGGATCGGGCGTGCAGTATGCCATCAACAAGAACTACAAAAAGGGAATGCTGAGCTCGGTCAAAACCGGACTGTCGATAATCGGCCCAAACGAGGATGCGGTTCTCATTGGGCTGGTCGATCAACCGATGATCAAATCGAGCCTGATCGATAAACTGATCCTCGCCTTCGAAGAGGGTGAAAAAGGAATTGTGTTGCCGAACTATCAAGACAAGCATGGCCATCCGATCATAATCAGCACCGGTTATGTGGATGAAATCATGCAGATCGAAGACAACACGGAAAGCGGTTTGCGCAAACTGATCGACGCCAACCGCGGAGACTGGCTGGAGGTGCCTGTCGATACATCCGATGTGATCGAGGACATCGACTCCCCCGAAGATTATCAGCGCCTGAGCCGACAAGTTGCGCCACTTTATGCATATAACAAGTGGCATCCTTAAAATGTAAGGGCAAAGGGAAACAATAAGGGCGAAGAAAGGCAAAAGAGGCAAAAATTTTTGTCTTTTTTGCCTCTTTTTGCCCTTTTTTCTTTTCGTGATATGAGTACCGCGATCCGCAAATTAATATGGCTTACGCAGACCTGCGAGAATTCATCAAGATTTTAGATAAGAACGGGGAGCTCAAAAGAATCGGTCTCCCGGTGTCGAGCGATCAGGAGATCACTGAGATCACTGATCGTGTGTCCAAGTCGACCGGCCACAACAAAGCGCTGCTCTTCGAGAACGTCGATGGCGGTGATATCCCGGTTTTGATCAATGCGTTGGGAAGCCGCCGGCGAATGGAATTGGCGCTCGAAGTAGATAATGTCGAAGACGTCGCCGCACGATTGACCGAATGGCTCGATTTCAAGTCCCCCGAAGGGCTGCTCGAGAAAGTGAAGATGCTGCCCAAGCTTGCTGAGCTCGGAAAATACTTCCCGCGGACCGTGAAGTCCGGACCGTGTCAGGAAGTGATAAGAGATCATGGTGAATTTTCTCTCTTCGATTTTCCGATCCTGAAATGCTGGGAAGCTGATGGCGGTCGTTTCATCACTTTCCCCATGGTCATCACCAGAAATCCGCGGACGGGGAAACGCAACTGCGGAATGTACCGCATGCAAGTCTACGATGGAGAGACGACGGGGATGCATTGGCAGATTCACAAGCACGGCGCGGCGCATCACCGCGACGAAGAGAAGCGCGGTGCCGAAAGAATGGAGGTTGCGGTGGCGATCGGCGCTGAACCGATCACGAACTTCGCCGCGACGCTTCCGCTCCCGGACGATCTCGACGAACTGATCTTCGCCAGCTTTCTCCGCGAAAAACCGATCGAGATGGTCAAGTGCCTTTCGATCGACCTCGAAGTACCTGCCACAGCGGAGATAATTCTGGAAGGATATGTAGATCCTTCAGAGAGACGGCTCGAAGGGCCTTTCGGCGATCACACGGGTTTTTACACGCTAGAAGAACCATACCCGGTCTTTCATGTGACGACGGTCACGCATCGCAAAAAACCGATCTACCAGACGACAATCGTCGGGCGTCCTCCGATGGAAGATTATTGGATGGGTTGGGCGATAACGCGCATAACACTGCCGGTACTCAAACGCCAGCTACCCGAAATCGTCGACATGAACCTGCCTCCCGAAGGCATATTTCATAACCTCATGGTCATCTCGATTCGCAAGCAGTATCCGGGCCACGCTCGCAAGATAATGAACGCGATCTGGGGTTTGGGGCAGGCCATGTTCACCAAATGCATCGTGGTCGTCGATGAAGACGTAAATGTGCAGGACCCCGGGGAAGTCGCCTGGAAGGTTCTCAACAATATCGATCCGGAACGCGACATTCAGTTTATGCTCGGCCCGGTCGATGTGCTGGATCACAGCTCGCGACAGACCGGATTCGGTTCGAAGATGGGAATCGACGGGACGCGTAAATGGAAGGCAGAAGGATTCGATCGCCGCTGGCCCAAAGAGAACAGCACGAGTGCGGAAGTGAAGCGGATGGTGGATGAAAAGTGGAAGAAATTAGGCCTGGGTTGAGCAGTAAATGACAAACTGAATGCCACCTGGTAATCAGATCCAGTCAAATACATCATCGCTTCTCGCATCGCTCCACCGATTGATAACTACGGGTGGGAGGTTTTTGAAGAAGAATTTGACCCTGACCCGATGATTCATAAACGCGAGAGATCCATTAAATAGCTGCGTTAATCTCATCCGCGGCGCATGACAGAATCAGGACACCACTCTATTTTTGCCTTAGATAATCATCACTTCCATCTCGCCAATCCATTCTGATCGGGCTGAAGATATCGATTCCGTGGAAATCCTCGGGCGCCACAGCTTCGTGCGGGACGTTTGATGGAATCTCTACGATTTCGCCGGCCTTGAGCGTCAACTCTTGATCTCCGATTCGAAACTGCAGCGAACCGCTGATGCAATAGCTGAACTGTTCGCTATCGTGATGGTGGCGGGGCACGACACAGCCTTTTTTCATCGTGATGAAGGCGAACGTGATATTGTCTCCGGTGAAGAAACGGCGAGAGAAGAGATCAGTAACATTCTCTTCCGGAATTTCGCTGAGTTTGTGGTGTTTCATACTTATCCCCTTCTTCAAAGATTCACGACAACAGACACATAAGAGAACACGAAAAGCATGCTAGGTGTTTTTGTGTTCTCTCATGGTGAATTTATTCATTTACCGCTGCTCACGCTCTCAGTGGCAAGCACGTCGTGATGGTAATTGATCAAAACCCGCTTCGGGCGCTTCGGCAATTTGACCTGAAACTCATCGGTTGTATTGCTACCTACCACCGCCACGTCACCAAGACGGACCGGCTTGCCATCGAAGTCGAGGTAGATCGGCACTATCATCTTGAAATTGGGCGAAACCTCGCTCTGTGTGACTTTGCCCTTCAGAATCACGGTGCCCTCGCTATCCGGCGTCAAGGTATAGTCGAATTTGTAGCGCGGTACTTCCGTCCCGTAGACATACTGAGCGAAGAACCAGTTCATCTTTTTGTCCCCGTCAAGGTCCATGTTCGGTTTCATATGCTTCTCGACAATTGCTTTGAAGCTCTCTGTCGTGGCGTTTTGATTGTAATGGCTCTTGACGAAATCGCGCATCATTTCAATGAACTTTTGATCGCCGTTCTGCCGATCATACATCATCCAACGAAGCATGTGCAGGATATATGAGCCCTTCGGATAAACTAATCTGCTATAGGCGCCCGCTGTCTTATACGTTAGCAGCCGGGTACCCATCCAGATCGGTCCCGCGTCGTTGGGGCGATAGCCGAACGAATTCTTATCAAGGATGGTCTTGCGCTGGGTCTCCCAGAATTTCAAGTATTTATCGAGCTTCCCGCCTTCGGTGTATTGCAAATATAGGCTGGCGGAGAAATCGGAGAAGCCCTCCGATATCCACTGGTCGTGATAGGAGGCCCAGCCGACGATGTGGCCCCACCACTGATGAGCAACCTCGTGCGGCGTCACTTCCTGCACAAAATCATTGATGCCCTTTTTTATACCACCGAAAAGCTGGAATCGCTGTGTCGAATCGAAGAAGGCAATGATTGGGAGATAGACGAGCGTCGGCCAGGATTGACCGAAATTGAGCTCCGGTTGTTGTGTGATCGCGATCCGCCCATATGGCGTTTCACCAAACCAATGATTGAAAATCCGGATCGAGTTTTGGGCTTCGACTATCGCATTATCGGTCAGCCGCGTCGGCGACATTCCGCCGATCTCTTCTGCGCCTCGCAAATAATCGGGAAGGTCAGATGTGGCATAACCTTCGATCTGAAATTTCGCCTGGTCATCCGTGACCTCTTTCTTCTTGAATCGGCCGTAATTAAATCCGGCGACTGCCAGCGGCACATTCGATACCCACTGAGACACTGCGAAATTGGCCTCTCTCCCTTCCTTCACTTTTTTACCGACGCCTACGAGTACGAATTTCTCCGGGACCTTGAAGGTCAAGTCGAAAGTCGCCCGGTCGTTGAAAGCGTTGACGCTCGGATACCAGCTTGTGCGAGCCCCCACGGCGAAATTGCCGCCGCCGGCATCATCGAGCACTTTATCGCCCTGATAATCGATGTTGATCTTGTATTTTTGATTTTTGACCACCGCCTCGGGCAGGATCGCATAGAATGCACTGTCCTCATTCTTCTTCTCCTGAATAAACCCGATCTCCTTATCACCGGATGTTACCTTGGTGACCCGGAGCGTCGGAAGCAGGCCGAATCGGAGGACGCGCTCGCCGTCGACGAGCGCGGTGAATGTCAATTCGCAGGTAGCCGTCAACTTCTCTCCGTTGATGACCGTTTCAATGCGGTAATGCTCCGCATCGATCAGCCGCTTATCCTCGCTCGAACTTGCCGTACCAGCTTTCCACTCATCCTGAGTGTGAGTAAGGTACCAGATGCCTTCCTCCTTTCCCTGCGGATCGTTGTTGACCAAGGCGACCTCTTCAGGAGAGAGGAGTTGCGGTAATCCGCCGTAGGGACGGAGTTGGAATCGCAGGTCATTGTGTTTGCGCCCGAAGATGAAAGCGTTGAATGTCGGGAGGCGTTTGGGGTTGTGGAGATAGGCTAGCAACATCGCCTCCAGATTTTCGACGTCCTCTCCTGAGAATAGAGCCTCGATTACACTACGCGGTTGTTCAGTATTTCGCCGCATCCGCTTGCGGAACTCGAGTAGCACCTCCAGTGCGCGAGGGTCGGCGCCTCCGACCTGCCTGCCCTTCTTGATCTCTTCGTGAGTGTGATCGGTGAAGGCGAACACCAGTCGGTCGAATTGCTCGCTCACCGTCTCCTTCTCAGTGACCAGCTTGAGATAGCTTTTTTCGAAGTCGACTATCGGCGTGAGCGTAAACTCGCCCTCGCCCCTGAAAACTCCAACGGTGACGTGGCCGAGGACCGGTGGTAGAAAACTGATGCGGCCGCTGCGAAGGGTGATCGTGCCCACGTCGCGTTTCAGAGTCAGATCGCTGACCTCATAAGTCTCACCCGGCTCACCGTCACGAAGCGCGCGATAGTTCGGGTCGGAATTCGGTGCAATCGATCCTTTTGTGTCCACAGTTGTCTGGGCTCGCACATCGGCGATTTCGAGCTTAAATTCAACCGTTGCAGGCTTCCCGCTCTCAATCACTATGCTTAGTTCACCGGGTTTGAAACCGTCACGCGAAACGCTGACTACATAACTCCCAGGCTCAAGTCGATCAACTCTGAAACGGCCCTCTCTGTCGGTCGTTACATTGCGTATTTGGCCGGACAATTCACTGCGGATAGAGATCGCTGCGTTCGGCACAACCGCCCCATTCGGGTCTTTCACTGTGCCGGAGAGAATGCCAACCTGGGTTTGCGTGAATACAATAGTCAGTGGAATCAAAGTGGATGCGATGGATAGAGACAGAGCTACCAATAAATATCGGCGCATATATACCTCCGGGTTAAACAGTATCTACTGGATTTCCGGTTCGTTGCTTGAATCTGAAGATCCAGTCGGAATTGCTTTAATCGGTTCAGCTCCTCATCGCAGATGTTTTGGGTGGCGCCTTGGGGACTACTCTCGGAACATTCGCTCTCTAGCAGTAGTCGTCATAGGTTCTGAGCGTTGCACCGGCGATAGTAACGAAATTTCTAAAGACTGAGCTGAGGCACTATTTGAGTATTAAGCGTTACTCAGTTAGTGACGATGGAGAATAGCAAGGCTGTCAAAAACAGTAAAGAAGAATTGGAAAAATACAATGATAAATAGAAAAGGGCGATGGATGCCATCGCCCCTGGGGCCTGAGAAAATTTTGTTAAGTTATATTAGCGTCGACCAAAAACCTCGCGTCTGCGGTCGCGCCGATCGTCGATCTTTTTGCGGTGATAGATGTAGCCACCCGCGGCACCTGCGGCGCCACCGATAATCGCTCCGGTCTTTCCGCCAATCAATGCGCCACCCAGCAACCCAATGCCGGCGCCAACACCCGTTCTCTTGATCAGATTGCCGTTCGTGGCCTCGCGCGGTCCAATGTAGCTGCCGCGACTATAGCCACGAGAATAGCTACGAGAACGATATGATCTGCTTTGTGCCATTGCATCCGATGTTCCCCAAACGAAGAGAAGGCCCAACATTAAAGCCATCATTATCGCGCTCGCTTTTATCTTCTTGATCATCTTTCCTCCTTTTGTTTGAACCCGTAATATCAATTCAGCTACTGATAATACAAATCTTGTGCCACTTGATAGTAATACCTCGATTAGAGTGCAAGCAGAATAATATCAATCGTTTAGATACGTTAGAGGCTAATTGCATTAAGAAATATCCAACGTATTAGACACGTTTCGGTGTAAGAGGTATCACGAAATAGCGCAAGTAGGGTATTAGACGAATGATGTCAGGAGGTACGGGAAGTTCGTGCGACCTCCGCAGCCATCCGTCCGGTGATAATTAAAAACCACATCTTCCAATCTGCGATCAAAGACCAGAGCGGATATTTGAAAGTCGCGGGTTTGTTATGTTCAATCAAGAAATGGCCCATCCATGCAAAGGCATAGCCGATGATGAAGCCTACCGGGATGAAGAGGAGAATGCCGGTGAGAAAGGTTACGACCAGGCAGATAATTCCTGCTGAGCTGCCAATGAAGTGAAGCAAGCGACAACCAGGTCTTGAATGCTCCCTGACATAAAAAGGCCAGAACTCGCGAAAGTTATTGATACGGTCACTTTGCTTCATTGTCGCCTCCTAAGGTGTATGATAACTTTGTTCTGCGGTTGTTTCACATATTTTATTACGGAAAAATGGCTGTGCCATGCAGCTGAGAAGTAAATTGACAGTCGTTTTGTTTATCACCGTCGGCCTTACCCTTTCGGTTTTTGCGCTTGAAACCCAAATGGGCTGGTGGCGATGGCAGAATCCACGTCCGCAGGGTAATCCGCTCTATGCGATAAATTTCAGCGATGAGCGGCGAGGGGTAGCTGTTGGCCGGGACGGCGCGATTTTACGAACCGAAGATGGCGGTAAGAAATGGCTATCAGTCAGCAGCCCCGTAATGACTCCGCTCTACGGGTTAGCGGTGCGAGATAGGAAGGCATGGGCGGTCGGGGCACGCGGAACGATCATCAGCTCCAGCGACCTCGGGGAGAGCTGGCGCGAGCAAAAGAGCGGGACCAAAAAACATCTCTACGGCGTCTGGTTTCTCGATGAAAAGCGTGGTTGGGTGGTCGGAGTCGAAGGACTGATTCTCATTACCCGGGATGGAGGTGGAAATTGGAACGATCAATCCAGCCGGACGGGCAAGCATCTAAGCGCCGTCGCTTTTACCGATCCGGAGCATGGCGTCGTCGTTGGCTCGGAAGGGGTTTTGCTGGTGACAAAAGATGGAGGAGTAAATTGGCGATCGTCCAATCATATGAACCCTGGCCATTTTAGTGGCGTCTTCGCTTTGCCCCCCCATAATTTCTGGCTGGTCGGAAGGAATGGAACGATCCTGCGCAGCCAAAATTCCGGTGAAACGTGGGAGGCGCAGGCGAGCAATTCATCCTCGAACTTTTATTCAATATGGATGATTGATAACAAAACCGGTTGGGTAGCCGGGACGGATGGGGCCATTCTGCATACGATCGATGGGGGTGAAAGCTGGAGCGCACAGATCTCGAATAGCCCACAACTGCTGAGAACTATCTGCTTCGTCGATTACAAACGTGGCTGGGCTGCAGGTGAAGGGGGTGTGATCTACGCGACGGTTGACGGCGGCGAAAAATGGTGGCCGCAGACTGAGGGCACCAAGGAGATGCTCAACGCCATGCACTTCATCGATGGCGACCGCGGGTGGGCTGTTGGCATGAATGGCACAATACTCTCCACGGAGGACAGCGGCAAATCCTGGCGTCCGCAAAAATCGAATGTCGCAGCCAACTTAAGAGCGATCTGTCTCGTCGACCCGCTTCGTGGATGGATCGTGGGCGAGCGCGGAACATTATTGCAAACGGACGATGGGGGCGTGAACTGGCGAATAAAAGCGGGCGGCTCGGAGACGAATTATAGCGGATTGACATTTGTGAGCGCGAGGAATGGCTGGATCGTGGGCGAAAATGGCCTTATCCGCCATACTACAGATGGAGGGGAATCCTGGATTTCACAAGAATCGAATACGCGCTCGTGGCTCGAAGTGGTGGCCTTCGTCGACCAGAAGAATGGGTGGGCAGCAGGTGAGGCGGGCACGATCATTGTTACGAAAGACGGCGGATCGACGTGGAAAGTTCAGGAAAGTGGAACACGCAAATGGCTGTATGGGGTTTCATTTGCGAATAAGAATCAGGGGTGGGCGGTCGGCGAAGATGGCCTTGTACTACATACCGGTAACGGTGGAAAAGATTGGGCAGTCCAGATCAGCAGCGTGCCCAGCAATCTGCTGGCTGTTAGAGCGATCAATACGAAACGCGTGTGGGCCGTGGGCTTGAACGGTATCATCATTCATACGGAAGACGGAGGCGGCCTCTGGCAGCGAGATTTGAGCAATACGACGACCCCTCTACGCGCCATCGCATTTTTTGGGGATGAAGGATGGGCCGCCGGTCGTGATGGCGTGATTTTACGTTACGGCGGTAAGAGGGGCGGAGAGATGAGAACCGTCTTCAATCGAAAATGAACAGAAGGACGCGCTTCAATTCCTGCTTTCACCGCTCAATATCACAGCCGGTTTGGGTGACACACCTTTATGCACTATAACGCTCATACCCATCGGGATGTCCCGATAGAACTTCTTGGCGGCGAACATCGGAATGCGAATGCATCCGTGGCTCGCAGGTTTTGTGGGCACTGATTGATAACCGTGTATTGCGGTTCCATACATGAAGTAATTCGGGTAGTACATCATACCCAGCGGGCTTTTCTTCCAACCGGCCAGTTTAATATAAATTTTGTATCGTCCCGGATGAGTGATAGCGTCGCGGACCCATCCTTCGGATTTGAATGGTTTTCCGCTTCCAGTCGAAACCGGCAGAATCCTCGTGACAGTGCCCGTATCATCAACCTCGAAGAGCACCTGACGGATTAAGTCTACCTCTATATGAGCAGGACCCGTTTCGAGTGGTGTTGGTCGATCCGCGGCAATCAGAGCATCGAAAACCGCGCGCGTCATCAGGCCATTAGGCTTAAGTTCCTCGACCTTTTGAAATGCAATGAGCGCGTGGCGTGAAGCTCCATCCCATCTGCCGTCTGCCGGGCCTGTCCAGTATCCCAGATCCGCCAGGCGTTGTTCGGCCTCACGGTGTTCTCCAGCAGTCAAGGGTTTGGACTTTGTCGTCCGCTTTCGGCTTCCTGAGTCTTGCCGGCTGACTCTCTCAGTTCTCGGCTCCAGGTCCTCCGTATGGTCGCTCAAAGCTGCGATCGGATGAAATACGATAATGATCGCCAGATAGAAAATGAGCGAAAGGTTGAATATCTTCGCCAATGAGTTAAAGGTTTTGCTACGCATAAAGAATCTGAAAATTTATTCGATGACACTGCCATCACAATCGCATTCGGTTGCCTTTTCAATTAAAAAGTATGTATTGTTTCGCCAACTTGTCAAACTGTTTAATATGCTGCAAGTTTCCGGCTACATAATGTCAGAAATGAAACGGCGACTGAAACTATGAGGAGAACGTCAATGAAACACTCAATGCACAACTGGATGAGGCCCGAACCAGTTGAAACGACTCTCGAGCGTCTGCATAGATTTGGCTACGACAGCATAGAGATAAGCGGTGAGCCTGCTCGCCACGATACTGACGAAGTGCGCCGATTGATGGATAAGTACGAGATCGAATGTTGGGGAACCGTAACATTGATGACTGAGGGACGCGACCTGGTGCATCCCGATAAGTATGTCCGAGCTGGCACAATCGCTTATATGAAGGATTGCATCAAGATGGCTAGAGCTCTCGGCGGCCATATGTTCTGTATCGTGCCATCGACCGTCGGGAAGGTGAAACCCATCGCATCGGCTGACGAAGAATGGAGATGGGCTGTCGAGAGTTTGAAAGAAGTCGCCTCATATTCCTCGGACCACGGCATAATACCTGGCGTCGAACCGCTCAACCGATTTGAAACCTATCTGATCAATCGCCATGACCAGGCATTACGTTTAGCCGACGAAGTCGGCAACGGGCTGCAAGTCGTGCTCGATTGTTTTCACATCAACATCGAAGAGTCCGATCCAATGCAGGCTATCCGCAACGTGGGGAGCAGGCTGCTCGATTTCCACATCGCCGACAACAACCGCAAACCTGCTGGTCAGGGGAAATATAACTGGACGGAGGTGATCGAGACTCTCAGAGAAATAAATTATCAGGGCCATTTGACGGCTGAGTTCGTATTGCCAATCGATAGCACCCCGCTTGCTTTGCAGAGTGAAAAGCGTGAGAGCGATATGGAGTTCGCTGAGGCCGATCTGAAATTCATCCGCAACCTGCGCTCGGGTTTGATCAGCGCTGCCGATTACGATCGGGCAGTCGAATCAAATATTAAGCATTTGAAATCGGTTGGAGCATGATGAACGGCATTCCGTTGGGGGAATTCGAACTTAATTTTTTATGCGCCCTAAACCCTTTAATGGGGCGTTAGCCAGCAGTATAACGCAGGGGGCAGACCCAATTTCACGTGCGCCGATGTTGACCAGAAACCTGGTTATCAAAAGAGTAAAGCGAGAAGCCTGAAGCTTGCTGTCTATTATTGACAATGGCGAACCAATTATCGGTTTCCATCTCTTCCTTTACTACTTGCGAAATCGGGAATGGTATGGTTTTTCAAATCGACCGCCGGTTCGCCGCCGCCAGCTCACGGCGAACGCCGGAGATCGTTTGTTGAACAACGAAACCATTACCGGTAATTTCCGGTGAAATTAGCCAGTAAGAGCACTCGATGATTGCAAGCAGGTCTTTACTCGAGTCCAGTTTCAGCCGGCCGAGTCGCCATTGTTTGAGCGCCGTATCGACCGCTTTGAGAAATGTTGGTTCGTCATCGCTCAAGGCTGAAAGACATAACATATAATGGAGTGAGCGCCGATCTAATGTATCGCCCCATAACTCGATAATCACGCGCGAGAAACCCACACTCGAACGCAGACCTTTGCCGTCGACGACATATTCAGCCAGCGAACGTAACCGCTCGGCGTTTCCTCCGGTTTGAGCGACCAGCCTATTTAACACCTCACGATAAAGATCGACATCGGCTTTTGCGTGAGAAACATCGAGGGTGAACATATCCCCTTCGGACGCTCGTTTTAAAAGCTTGTCTCGATCTTCCTCATCACTCAACTGAGACTGGGGTTGCGCGAATAGCCTCAGCTCTACTTCATTCTGTTCTGCGAACAGTCCTGCGAAGTGGCGCGGCAAGTTTTTTTGCGATTCATATAATATATGCGACCGTTGGCGATTCATTTTGATCAAGCAAGCAACTGCCAGAATCGCGAACGAAAGTATAGAAATAAATGTTATGAGGTTCATTCTTATACGCTTCACAACAGCCGATAGGTGACAGGCTGGGCTGTCTATGTAAGCGTCATCCTTTATAGATGTACGTGTGGCGTTTTTATGAGGTTCGAAAATCCTTCGATCGTTCTTTTATCCTCGGCGGTATTGATTTCCTGCTCTCGCAGGTATTCTCTGGGTCGAAGAAGGGAAAAATCTATTTAAGATCCGATAGCTCAACAGTAATATCAAGCAAAGGCCGAAGGTTAGCGGAATTCTCGTATCGGCTTTGACAAGTAAGTAGTAATGCAGCACTCCCGCGGCGGCAGCCAGATAGACGAGCTTATGCAGGCGATTCCAGCGCCGGCCGCCCAGGCGCTTGACCATCTTATTGGTTGATGTAATGGCTAATGGAAACATGACGAAAAAGCTCAGCATCCCCAGAAAGATAAATGGCCGCTGGAGCGTGTCTTCCCCGATCGCTCCTAATTGGAATGCTTTGTCGAACCAGATATAGCAGAGTAAATGCAGGGCTCCATAGAAAAACGCGTACAGACCGATTGTTCGCCTCAATTGAATAAGCCAGGGAAGGCCGAGCACCTTACGCAGAGGTGTAACTGCCAGTGTGAGGGTCAGAAAAACCAACGTCAGGGTACCGGTGGTGTGCGTGGCAAATTCCAGGGGATTGGCGCCAAGGCGATGGTGATAAGCATCCCACGCGAGCAATGTAAGCGGCACCGCGCTATTGATAAAAACTACCAGTTTTGCAAACTTTATATCGGGCATAAAACAGTTTTAAGTTTTAAATTTTAGATCGTTTGCTGGAACTACGAACTAAAAACTGAAAACTAATAACTAAAAATTGGCCTTCATATCCAATCCTGCATAGAGGTGCGCGACCTGATCCTGGTAGCCATTGAACATCAGGGTATCTCGCCTTCCGAATTCACCGATACGACGTTCGGTCGCCTGGCTCCAACGCGGATGCGAAACGTTGGGATTGACGTTGGAGTAAAATCCGTATTCCTCCGGCGCGTAATCGCTCCACGTGCACGCCGGTTGTCTGTCAGTCAGTTCGATTCGGACGATCGACTTGATGCTTTTGAACCCGTATTTCCAGGGCACAACCAGTCGCAGCGGCGCGCCGTTCTGCGGGGGCAGCGTCTTACCGTACAACCCGGCGGCTAGAATCGTCAGCGGGTGCATCGCTTCGTCGAGGCGGAGGCCTTCTATATATGGCCATGGGAGAACATCGCCCGTTTGATTGGGCATTCGCTTGGGGTCGAACAGGGTGACGAATTTGACGAATTTCGCCCCTGACATCGGCTGGACCTGATCCAGTAGTTTCGCAAGCGGGAACCCCAGCCACGGGATAACCATCGACCACGCCTCGACACAACGAAGACGATAAATGCGATCTTCAAGCGGAGCGAGTTTCAGAAGATCGTCCAGATCGAACGTTTTCGGTTTATGTGCAAGTCCGTCGACTACGACTGTCCAAGGCCTCGTGATGAAACCTTTCGCCTCTGGTGCGACATCTTCTTTGCTTGTCGAGAATTCGTAAAAGTTGTTATAGTTGGTAATGTCTTCGAATCCGGTCGCGGATTCGCCCTCCGTAGTGAAATAACCGCCTGTGCCTTTCGATTTGACAGTATCGCTGGGGTTTCTCCCTGCTCGGCGTGGCCAATCTACGATAAAGATAGGCGGTGGATGTCGCTGTCACAGCCAGCACCCCGCCACGGATGAAGTTGCGGCGATTAAGGATAAGATTCTCGTCGGTTATATCGCTGCTTGGGATATCATCCGGCTTCTTGATCAGCATCTATTGCTCCTCGCATTGTATGGCGGGCACATCGAACATATTATCTCACAATATCCCGACAAACCTTCCTTGTACGGTAGCTGAAATTTAATTTCCGCGAGACTTTTCATTCACACCTTTCACGTTATAATCACGCGGTTTCGCTTTACATAGATAAATTAATCCTCGATAAAATCAAATTTGCATGCCATCGATCGAAGATTATCAACAGCTGCCGGTATCAGAATTGAAAGTCTTATTTCTGGACGGCCGGGAACCGATACCAAAGGGGTTGCTCGAAGCGTTTGAAGCGGACGCGCGGCGCGGGGTGCGCGATCTGGCCGCGAAGATACGTTTGAGGCGCCAGAGCAATCGGACGGAGGGGCAACGGCTGCGTCGACTCTTGACATATGAAAAAGAGCTATGGGAGCAGGGCTTTGAATTTATTGCGGGAGTCGACGAAGCCGGAATCGGCCCGTTGGCCGGGCCAGTGGTCTCCGGCGCTGTGATCCTTCCCCGAAATTGTAAACTTCGCGAGCTCGATGATTCGAAATTACTTGATCAGGAGACGCGCGAAAGTCTCGCTCGCCAGATCAAAGAAAACGCGATCGCATGGGCAACCGGGATTGCCGAGGTGGAAGAAATCGATCGTTTGAACATCTATCATGCGGGTTTGCTCTCGATGCGGCGCGCGGTCGAGTCGCTGAATTTACCGCCGCACTTCATCCTGGTCGACGCCCGGACAATTCCCGGGTGTTCGGTCGAGCAACGCGGAATCATCTGCGGAGATCGGCTATCAGCGAGCATCGCCGCGGCTTCGATCATCGCAAAAACGACGCGTGACGCTATGATGGCTGAGTTCGATAAAAAATACCCCGGCTATGGATTTGCCTCGCACAAAGGCTACTCGACGCCCGGACATTTCAAGATGTTGCAGCAGCTGGGCGCATCACCGATTCATCGGCGCAGTTATCGTCCGGTACGCGAAGCGCTGGGTCTTGATCCGATTCAGGCGGCGCTTTTTGAAACGGATGGCGATCTGAAAGACTAACACTCAACAACGAAGAGATAGAGCGAAAATTTCCGCAATTCATATCCTCATCTCTTTGTCATTTCTTTTTTGAGGTCAGCACGATGGCAACGAAGATCAATCATCAGTGGCGTCTGGCAGCCCGCCCGGTCGGAATGATAAAAGAATCCGATTTCAAGTGGAGTGAAGAGGCTATTCCTGCGCCCGCAGAGAACCAGGTGCTGGTTCGTAATCTCTATCTCTCACTCGATCCAGCCAATCGCGGATGGATACAGGAAGAAGGGTCGTACATGGCGCCTATCCCTCTCGGCGCCGTGATGGCGGGCAGCACGGTTGGAGTCGTCGAAGAATCGCACCACCCGAACTTTCAACCTGGTGAGAACGTCCAGGGGTTTCTCGGTTGGCAGGAATATGCCGCCACCGACGGCGCGACGCTGAACAAACTGCCCAGCAATCCAGCCATTCCGTTAACCGCATATTTGGGTCTGTTCGGTCATATCGGTCTGACGGCATATTTCGGCCTGCTCGACATTACGCATCCTAAGGAAGGAGATACGCTGGTTGTCTCGGCTGCCGCAGGCGCCGTCGGCTCGATCGTCGGGCAGATCGGAAAAATAAAGGGATGCCGCGTCGTAGGCATCGCCGGCAACGATGAGAAATGCCGATGGATCACCGAAGAACTGGGCTTCGATCAGGCGATCAACTATAAAAAGGATAAGCTACGCGAGGCGCTCAAGAGGGCGTGCCCTAATGGCATTGACATCTATTTCGATAATGTCGGTGGCGAAATCCTCGGTGCCGTACTGAGCCTTATCAATATGCATGCGCGAATCAGCGTCTGCGGTATGATATCGCAGTACAATGCGACCGCGCCCGCCCCAGGTCCTAATAACATCATCAACATTCTGACCAAACGCGCGAAGATGGAAGGCTTTATCGTGATCGATTATTTGCATCGCGCCCACGAGGCCATACCGGAGTTGACCAAGTGGTACATGGAAGGCCGACTCAAATACCGCGTGGACGTCGTCGAAGGGCTGGAAAATGCGCCCCGCGCAGTCAATAAACTCTTCGACGGATCGAATCAAGGCAAGTTGATCATCAAGATTTGAAGTACTTATAAAATAGGAGAAAGTGTAGTGACTGAACAGAACAGGAATTTTACTATCGAAGAATTTACAGACGGGATGCGAGAAAGACTCGGCGAAAATTCCGGCCTGGATGCCACTATCAAGTTCGTCTTCAACGATGGGGGAATTATCTTCATTGACGGCAAGTCGATACCGAACAATGTGACTAACAATGATGGCCCGGCAGACGTGACGTTGAAGATGTCGATTGACACCTTGAACAAGCTTCAGCGTAAAGAAGTCAATCCGATGATGGCTGCGATGGTGGGTCAGATCAAAGTGGAAGGAAACGTTATGGTAGCGATGAAGCTGGATCAAATCTTGGGATGAATGGGAAAACCGACCATCGGTTGTCTTCGATTTTGCCGGTCTGTGACTTAGGAAGTAATGTCGAAAAGGCTTCGGCTCGAGGGATATAGGGTGATTGAGGGCTGGATAGCGATCTGTAATTACAACGAGTGACGGGTGGCAAATGGTCTTGCCCCCGTCACTCACCTGGGTATACTGACGGATGGCTCGCCCAAATAAAGTAACTTATTTTCAGGAAGCCACTTGATCCTGTAAGACTCAGACAGGCACATCAGAGTCCGATAGATCAAAAATCCGTCAACCTATTTCAGCGGTTGCTACAAGAGGGGGCACAACCATTGATGCCGAATACTACAACTGTGCCGAATATGGTATAAGGCTCTTTAGAATCCATACGCGAAACCTCCACCACACCGGCGGGATTTTCCGGCAATGCTCGTAGTTCATCAGCACTCAAACTCATACGATAGTCATCGTCTTTCCAAGCGCGGATGATTTTGTCTGTTTCATGCATAACTAAACTCCTTTTGTAATGTGGTTGATCGGGTTAGCAAAATGGAGTGAAACCGAATTGACTGGTAAAGAAACGGCCCGAAGCGCTATTTAAAATTGACTCGGAAACCTCCACCACTCCGGCGGGGTTCTCGGGCAATTTCTGCTGCTCTTCAGCGCCCAAGTCCATGCGATATTCGTCATCTTTCCAAGCACGAATGATTATTTCTACATCCTGCATAATTAAACTCCTTTTGTAATGTGGTTGATCGTTTTAGCAACTGGGAGTGAAAGCGAGTTGACTGGTAAAGAAACGGCTCGAAGCATTATTTAAAATCGACTCGGAAACCTCCACCACTCCGGCGGGGTTCTCGGGCAATTTCTGCTGCTCATCAGCGCCCAAGTCCATGCGATATTCGTCATCTTTCCAAGCACGAATGATTATTTCTACATCCTGCATAACTAAACTCCTTTTGTAATATAGTTTATGTGTTAATAGCCCGACCGAACTTAGACAATGAGTCCAGGGTTATTATCTGATTCTCAATGTCCAGGCCGTATCTGACCATTGCGATTGAGGGGGAGCGTAGCAAGTGCTTCATCAGTCCAGTTCTGTAATTGGTAGCTTCCAGCCTCTGATTCAAAACACAAAGATTACGTTGATAGCGTAAGAACCGAAGGAATACGAACTGGCTCGGCTATGCGCAACAACCCATAACCGATGCCGGCCAGTCCTGTCATCAGCCCCGCTGATTCAACCCCCGCGGCCACGCCACAGGAGGGCCCATGAATTTCCAAATCCTGGAGGATGATGGCCGAGAGGCGTCCAATATTCGTCCCCAGCGTCCCATCGTCGTCATCCAGTTTGGCACGAGCCTCTAATAGAAATTCGAGATTACCCAGGTCTCCATGACACAAAGAATGGTTATGACCGAACCCATAGTCGAGCGTGCGTTCCAGGGCAGCTCGTATCTCTGCGCGCGTCTCTTCGTCATCGAGCTGTGTGAGCGAGTCAAGTCGCCCCAGTCCGATTCCAGGTGCGCCGTGGCACCAGGCCGTCATAATATGCTCCTGCTCGTCTTGTGCTGCAGGGCTCTGCGGTTGACCCTGACTCGGAGCTAACCACCCCCGATCTGATGGCGAAAAGAGGCTCCGCTCATACTCGATAGCTGCGACTGCTGCACTGCGATAGCAATCCACACTGGCACTGGCCACACCGGTCGCCGCCGCCAACTTCAAAAGCGCCCAGGCAATACCCGCGGCCCCATGCGAGAAGCCCGGCAACGGGGTCTCTCCCATAACTCGCCCGCACCAACCTAGGCCCTGCTCCATCGGTTTACCACAGGCGATCAGTCGATCTCCGCACTGAGCGGCGACGGCCAGACTGCGTGGCGACCCGGTGAAGTGATGTAAGCTCAGCAACCCGCCGATGCAGCCGGCAGAACCCGCGATTACGTCATAGTTCTCATCCCTCTCGATCAGATGGGAAACCAGATCGATGAGGTCTTCCGCTTGCTCGAAGAAAACCTTCTCACGCCATAGCGCCCCGAGACGCGTCAGGGCATAGATCACTCCCCCCCAACCGCTAAAGCCGCCAATCGAGATCGATGACCGCAGTCTCTCAACTTGTCGTTCCATCTTTCTGGAAGCGGCTCGCGCCAGAGCGGTGTAACGCTCTTCCCCGGTGATGTCTCCCAGGCAGGCGAGAAAAAGAGTAACGCCCGGCACACCGCCATAGAGATCGACTCCCAATGGCCTCAACGACCAGGAGCGTTCATTGACCGAGGTCAAGCCGATCCAGGTAGCATCGTCTCCGCCGCGTATAGCCAGCTGCTCCAAACGATCCCCAATCCGGCTCGCCATTTTCAGAAGGGCCGCACGCTCAACCGGGGATGAAGGAGATTGCGGCTCGGATGTGCGAGACATCGGTCCCCGATAACGCGACAGATCCAGAGAGGGCGACGTCAATGAAGCGCGAATGAACCATAGCTGTCTCTCCCAATCTTCCCCGCTCAACTCTGAGACCAGAGCGCGCGTCCGGTCCAGCCCCGATTCCTGCATCCAGCCCGGAATCCGCCGGCCGGCGCTGCTCCATAAATCGAGGGCAGAGACGCGGGTGGTGAAGATCGGGATGTCGCCGCGTTGTAGATCGTCGCGCTCATCTGGAATCACGCGAGCCAGCTCAGGCTCGTGCTCCGCAGCCACCCAGAGCTGGTCGAAGAATCGCTCACGGTCAAGTCCGCGACGCAACAGATTGGGATGATGGCTCTCGTGCAGCAGGCGGCCGTAAGTGAGGGTTGGACGCAAGATGACGCGAACCTCGTCATCTGCAAAACGCGCCAGAGGACCGTTTTCAGCCAATAGCTCACGACTATGGTTTTGAAGTGCGCGATAGATGCTCGTGAAGCCGGCAACAATGGCCTCGCTGAATTCCGGCAAGTCAACTTCAGCCCCGTTTAGAGATGCCCGATTCTGCCCGGGCGGTATCACTTTTCGCTTGCGCGAAATCTTCATCTCATCAGTTCCGGCCTCTTCCACCTGGGGTACTTCGAACGGAGTGAGTTGGCCGGGAGCCCCGCCCAGGCCGCTGAGATCAACCCCTTGCCCTTCTTCGTCGAGCCATATTTGACGGGGAAGCAGGCCGACGCGCAACACAGATCGTTCCATACACTCATCGGCCAACCAATCCGATTCGGTTCCTGGAGCAGAGACGAGGGCAGGATGAAAGAGCGATTCCAGATCGACCGGAACCGGATGCTCTCCGGCAGCAATCAGGTTCTCCAGATGAAAATCGGTGGCTCGAAGCACATAGAGCAACGCGAGATATTCGCCCTGGCGTCGATAAAAGCGTTCGACCTCAGCCATAGATGAGCAGCTTGCGGGAGCAACAAATTCTTCCCATCCATACTTTCCGCGATCGAGCACCTTCAGTGTTCGCAGCGGCGGATCGGCGCCGCGTTCATTCAACCACTCGAGCAGTTCCTGAAAGTGAAGATCAACCGCGAGCGATCTTGGTTTATAGACGATCTTGAAACCGGAGCTGAACGCCGCAATCAACACGGAACGCCCTTCCCTATGTGAATCTCCGTTTCCGGTCTGTATCTCCGACAAGACTCCCAGGTCCAGCCCCGCACCAAACTCCGTCTGTATAACATCCCAGTCATGACAGAGGTGCTGCAGGAATTCGAGACTGTAGTTGAGCCAGCAATCGATGCGAGTCGTGATCTGCCGTGCCAGCACCGGGTACTCTTCCAACAACGCCAACATCCTGTCCGAATTACGCAGATTCTCCAGAAAACTGTTGAATCTCGCTTCCGGGGTATCCCCGCTAAGCTGGCCGCGTAGCCGCGCGACATTGAGCTCAAGGATCAACGTCGGCACTAGCATTTGAACGATCGGTCGCAACAGGCCCGGGATAAATTTGGCATCGATGGTTTGCGGGTCGAAAGGCAATCTCCGCTGCTCCCGAATCATCGCTTCAATCCCGGCGCGTAGACGATCGAGCGCGTGACTGAGCAGCGGTTCGATTACAAACAAAAACTTCCATTGATCCGGCCCGGTCTTCCCATCCAGCGAAGCGGTTGCTAACTCGAGTCTACCGTTCCACTCATTCTGATCGCTCTTGTCGCTGAAAGCCTCGCTCAGTTGCCGAAGCCAGGCGGGTGGAATTGGACAACGCTCATGCAGCGACTCAACCGTCTCTCCCAACAAATATTTCAACTCTTCTTCAGTGATTCCGTCCATATCCAACCGCTGAAAGAAGAGTGCATCTTTGTCGAAAGGAGCCTGTGAGCGCCATCTTTCCAGCAGCCGCTCGGCGCGCTCGCTCTCTATTTCTCGTGATGATGATGATGGATGTGGGTAAGCGCGCAACGATGTACGGCGCTCTGTGAGAGTCAATGCCTCATACCAGGCAAGAGATCGTGCAATCATCAGGAATGAGCTCTAATTGAATTTGAAGATGTTTTATTTGATGCTGCGAGGCATTCAGCATCGGGGGAGGAGAGATTGAGATAAGTCATCCCACAACAAAAGTGCAGTAGAACACGATTATGTCACGTGTTTTTTTTTGAACATTGAGTCGATTCTTTCTAATCTGAACCATCTAGTCGGGCGATGGCGGTTGGGGGGGATGGCTGAAGATCAAGCGAATCAGCATAGTAGCTGCTCAGCACATTCATGGGCCTGAGCAGCTACTATGCATATTTTAGAAGTTAATTATTTTTAGCGATGGCCTGGTTCTGCTGATCGAGCCATGTCTTCAGTGGTTTGAAATAATCGAGGATGGCCGTCGCATCCATCTTGTCTTCACCGGTGAGCGCCTTGAGAGCCTCCGGCCACGGCCGGCTCTGCCCCATGGCCAGCATCTTCTTCAGCTTCTCTCCTACTTGTTTGTTATCGTAGATCGAACAGCGATTGAGAGGCCCCTGATATCCGGCTTCGCGGCAGAGGGCGCGATGAAATTGAAATTGCAGGATATGCGCAAGGAAGTATCGCGAATATGGTACATTGGCCGGAACGTGATATTTGGCCCCGGGGTCGAAATCGGCTTCACTCGTCGGTGACGGCCGCGTTATCCCCTGATATTTTTCGCGCAGGTCCCACCAGGCTTTGTTGTAATCTCCCGCTCCAACTTCGCCGGAAAACACCTTCCATCGCCACTGATCGACCAGGTAGCCGAACGGCAGAAAGGCGACTTTGTCGAGAGCGAGTCTCATCAATAACGAGATGTCGGCTTTCTCGTCGGGCGCTTTATCAATCAAGCCGATCTTTTTCAAGTACTCGGGAGTTACGGAAAGCGCGATCGTGTCACCGATCGCTTCGTGGAATCCGTCATTGGCGCTTCCCTGATAGAGCGGCGGCTGCGGCGCATATGCCATTTGATAATAGTTGTGCCCGAGCTCGTGATGAATGGTCGTGAAATCCTCGTCGTTGATCTTGATGCACATCTTCAGCCGCACGTCCTTCTGACTATCGATATCCCATGCGCTGGCGTGGCAGACGACCTCGCGATCTTGCGGTTTTAAAAACAATGAACGGTTCCAGAAAGTATCGGGTAAAGGGTCGAAACCCAGGGAGGTGAAAAACGATTCACCGTATTTCACCATCTGTTTTGCATCTGTCTTTTTGGCAGTGAGGATTTTCGTCAAGTCATACGTTGGCGCGCTCGCCTCAGGTTTGACGATGTCATAGATGTTGCCCCATTGCTGGCTCCACATATTCCCGAAAAGATGAGCCGGGATCGGTCCGGTCGCGGGCACAACGGCATCGCCGTATTTCTGCCGCAATTTCGTGCGGACATAAGTATGTAGAGAATCGTAGAGCGGCTTAACCTGCTGCCACAGGCGCTCCATTTCGGCAGCGAAGGCATCGGGCTCCATGTCGTAATTCGATCGCCACATCGCGCCCAGGTCTTTAAATCCCATCTCACGCGCCCCTTTGTTACCCAGGGAGACGAAGCGTGCATAATCTTTTCTGTATTGAGGCGAGATTCGGTGCCACCCTAGCCAGACTTTCTTCAATTCTTCCGGATTACGGCTGCCGGCCAGTATTGTCTCCAGTTCACCCAGGCTCAAGCATTTGCCATTTTCGCCATCGGGACAATATTTGCCCTTACCGTATAAGCTCTCCATCTTGACGACGGTTTCGGTCAATTCCTTTCGCTCGTTAGGATCGCTCGGAGCGGGCAAGGGAACGGCGAGCTTCAAAAGCTTGATTTTACGCGAGATATCCTCAGGCAAGGTGAGCCCATCGAACTTTCTCGACACCTCGGCCAGCTCTTTGATCGTCTTAGTGAGCTCATCGGTCGCCTCGGCAGCGATTATCTCAGTGTCATCGGTAATGAAGTTGCTCTGAATCCAACTGGCGCGGCCGGCTTTGATAGACGTATCCAAATATCGCTTCTCTGCATCAGCCATGAACTTCTCGGCATCGGCATCGGTCGAGTTTGAAGCAGACGGCCCGGTCGCACACGAGATGCAGAAAGAGAACAATAAAGGGAACAGCCATATTCTGCGGTAATTGATATTATCAAGGAATGAAAAAACTTTCGTCATAAAATACCTCCGATTCGAATTCGCGGCATTACACCATCAACTGTCCGCCATTGATTTCGATCATTTCCCCGCTAATGTAACTCGCCGCATCAGAAGCGAGAAATGCGATCACGCGACCGCACTCTTCCGCCGTACCAAGACGGCTCAAGGGAATGACGTTGACAAATTGCTGTAATAATTCGGGAGTCGACATCCGTTCGTGGAATGGAGTCTCGATTACGCCGGGAGCTACACCGTTGACGCGAACGCCGAATGGCGCGAGTTCCTTCGCCAGACCTTTGGTCAAACACATAACCCCCGCTTTCGCCGAAGCATAGATCGCTGCCCCCGGACCGCCGCCGTGGTGCCCTGCAATAGAGCCGACGTTGATGATCGTACCGCGTTTTCGCTCCATCATCTCAAGCATCACAGCTTGTGAGCAGAGCAGCACGCTTTTGAAATTGAGATTGATTACGCGATCCCACATCTCCTCGGTGAAATCGAGTAATGAGCAGCGTTGAATCAAGTCGCCCGCATTATTTACCAGAATATCGATCGGGCCGAACTTCGCACGCGTTTCCTCAACGACCTTTTGCGCTCCTTTTTTCAACGAAACATCGGCTTGAATGATTATCGCCCGCCCGGACGCTTCCTCGATAATCCGTTTGGTCTCATCTGCACCTGCCTGGTTGCGATGATAGTTGATCGCGACGGCCGCGCCGCACTCAGCTAAAGCTATGGCCGACCATCTGCCGATTCCAGTGCTCGCGCCGGTGACGATCGCCACGCGGCCGCTCAGGTCTTGTTTGTTCATTTTCGCTCCTCTGGAATGCATCGCATATTTCTCCTCTAGTATTAACGCAAGTAACGATTAGGTAATACGCCCTACATTTCCATTGATAATTGTTTCTACAACATCGAAAGTTTTCCCCAGCTCATCCCATCGAAATAACACGATATCTGCTCGCCGGCCGATTTCGATTGAACCGAACCTGTCGGCCACGCCCAGCAATTCTGCCGGATTTCCGCTGGCCATACGCAGGGCTTCATCGAGAGATGCATCCGAATAACGAACTGTCTTCGCCACCGCATCGTTCATCTCCAAGACCGAACCCGCGAGGTATGGAGTCCCCGGTAAACAGACGCGCCGTTCCGAGGTAACTTCAACCGCAACGCTGCCGAGTCGGTAGTGCCCCGGTGGCCTACCCGCCGCTGCGATCGCATCAGTCACCAGGATGCTACGTGCGGTTGTTTTACAACGCAAGAAACATTTGACGACCGATGGCGGCAGATGATGCCCGTCGACTATGAAACTTGCAAAAAGTTCATCTGCTGCCAATTGCTCCCAGATGTAATTTGGATGCCGGTCGATCCTGGCGTGCGACCCGTTACCTAGATGGGTAGAGAGTCTGGCTCCCGCTCTCACTGCATCGAGTATTTGACGCTGCGTAGCGGCGGTATGACCGATTGCGGCGATAACGCCCGCGGCTGTCGCACGCTCGATAAAATCGAGGCTCTCCGGCCATTCAGGTGAAAGCGTGATGATTCTGATCCGGCCTTCCGCCGCCTCCTGCCAGCGCTTGAACTGATCCAAATCGGGCGGTCGCACGTGCTCGCGCGGATGAGCCCCTCGCGGCCCGTCTTCCGGCGAAATGAATGGTCCCTCAAGATGTATACCGAGCATTGCTCGCCTGAACCCCGGTGATTCATCAGCAGCGCGAATGAGATTGGAGAGACAATCGGTGATCTGTTCGCTTGATCCGGTTATTACGGTGGGACAAAAATTGGTAACACCAGTTCGCCTGAGTAGCTGTGGAGCTGATGCGATCTGGCCCGCGCTTACGGTCGGGTCGTTGAAATCGACCCCGTCGTATCCGTTTATCTGAAGGTCAATCAGACCGGGTGCAATACGCAGGTCCAAATCACCGAGATCAGCCGGAGAAGAGATTTCTGCGGAGCGAATTTCGCTGATCACGCCCTCACTGATGAACAGATCGACCGGATTTTCCCCCAACTTGCCCCTGATTTTCATTGCGACTCAATCCTGAATTTATGCGGGGGAATAAAAAAGTCAAAAATGCAAAACCGGCAAAAATTCTGGTGCTTCGTGTTTTTGCAACTTGTTGGCGTTTGTTCTACCTGCCCTTCGAATCAGACTCCAATAGTAGTCAGCCAATATCCCAGGATGAGCAATAATGCTACCCATAGCCAGGCAGCCAGGAACCCTAGGACATCCAGGCGATAGCGCCGGTAACTGAATGTTTGCGGTAGCCGCAGTAAATCGACGATCATCAGGGAATGGCCATCTTCTTCAAGCCTCGACTGCGGAATCGGGGGGACGATATCCGATACCTTCCGGGTTTCAATCTCGTCGATCTGTTCAACCTGAATATTTTTATCTTCTGAGTTCATCTCTCCTACTCCACCATTGTTTTGATGCCAGCGCTTTCGAGGTTCTTCTCCTCACCGACGGGAGTATGCAAAAGGGCAAAGAAACGGTGCAAGCTCGCGGACGCTTCGGGTTGCGTCATCAGACTGATGATGATCATCGCCGCAAAACCCACCAGGAGCGAGGCGAGCAGTTGCGGCCCTTTGTCCCATCCCAGATAGCTACCCGTGAAGAAGAAGACCGCCGGACCGCTCGTCACGCTCGCCCATGCCCCATACCGGTTGGCGCGCGCCCAGGTGATTCCGACCCACATCGGAATTCCGACGAAGGCGACTATCTCCACAAAATGGATCGTCGCTTTTACGACGGATGGAATGTAGAGAGCGATCAGGAGACTGCCGACAGTGATCGCGCCGGATGCGATACGACCGATCAGCAAATAATGGGCGTCGTTCGCCTCGGGTTTCAGATAGCGCCGGTAGAGGTTCCGCGTGAAGAGCGCGGAACCCGCCACCATAAAAGCCGAACACGATGCGATGACGGTTGCGATGATCGCCGCAACCATCAATCCGACGAGACCGGAGGGAAGCAATTGTTTGATCATCGCGCCGAATGCCAGTTCGCGCTGGGTTTTGATCAAGCTGTCGCCCGCCAGAAGGACGGCAGCGATGAGGCCGGTGAGCGCCCATCCGATCGTGCAGAGCCGCTTGATGAAGTTCCCGTAACACCAACCGATCCTGCAATTCATCTCCGTTTTTCCGCTGCCGGCGACCGCCATATGATGCGGCTGCGCGACGATGCCGACCAGTCCGCTGATGACGAGCATGGTGATGGTGAATAGCGTAAGTTCCTTGGGCGCGATGAGCGAAAACATCTGCGGGTCGAGCCTCGCATGCAGCCCCGAAAAGCCGCCGACCGCATTCAATCCGAATGGGACGAGCAGAAATGAAAGGATGAGGATGAAGATGCCCTGAATGAAATCGGTCGTCACAGTGGCGACCAGTCCGCCGGCGATCCCGAAGAGAACGAAGAGGCCGGTAATTCCCCAGACCAACCACCCTTCCGGAATACCCGTGATGGCCGTGATCGTCGTCGCCGCGCCTTTGATAATAGTCCCCTGCCAGAGCATAAAGAGATAGATGGCAAAAAATGTATATCCGACTCCGAGTGAGCGGCTGAAGCGCTCCTCAAAAAAATCGGCCGTCGTCACATAACGCATCCGGCGAAAAATCGGCGAGAGCAACCAGAAGAACGGAGTCGAGAATATCCACATCCACTGGTACCAGATGCCCGCCATCCCGATCTCGGCTGATGCGCCGGCAACGCCGATCGCATAATCAGCGCGCGTTCCCGTCGTGAGCGCCTGAGCGATCATCAACGATTTGCCGAAGCGGCGATTGCCCATAAAAAATCCATCGGTGTCTTTCACCTTTCGCGAAACATAGAGACCGAAGGCTGTTATTCCGACGAGATATGCGATGATAACGATGAGATCGAGTGTCGATAAGCCAGTCATTGCTGAAATGTAACACATATTAATCGCTGCTGAGTAGCAAATATAGGTATAATGCCTCCGCCACCTTGGGAACACGGGAGAATCAGATATGCTTCAGAGAATGTCTAATATATATCTCGCCGCCCTCTTCGTTCTTTTCTCAATGGCCGCTGTATGTTCCCCTGTCTACTGCCAGCTGATCGGCGAAACCGATCGCATCAACGAACTAAGAAAATTGCGCGACGAACTGAGAGCATCGGAATCGCTGCGCTATGCGGACGTCACGGTCGTCATGAGCGAGCGCATGATCGTTCACACCGCGAGACAGATGGAGGGCCTGGAAATCCTGTTATCGCGCGGCGGCGTTCTGCAGCTCAAATCGATCGGTATCGAACTGGCACCGGCTGCTGCGATCGTGAAGATCGGGGTCCAGGCGAAATCGTCAGTCAACGTCAACCTGCTCTTGACGGGCCGCCTTGGCACCGGCGAAGTCAGAGGCGACCTTTTCCAACTGCCGTTTCAGATCACCGATGTCTCGATTTCGAATGGGACCTTCTCCTCTCTCTTTCTGCGCACTTTTCTCGGAGATTGGTTAACAGCAAAAAAGTGGAATGAAGAACTTCCACCGCTCGAGTTACCCCTCGAGATCGGAGAGGCGCTGCAGATCCGCGCAAGCCGCTTCCAGGTCGAAGGATCGCTACCGATGGAGATATCCACACCGGCTTATCAATCCTCGTTGAGATTCAAGATCGGCTCCTTCCTCGTGCTGGATAAACGCCTGGCCATCGGTCTGGAGATGGTCCGCGACCAGGCGGTAAGCGTATACATCGACCGGACATCTTTCACAGACTCTCCTGATCAGGATGCGGATTCCTTGGAGGATGAGGTCGCACGATTGAGTGAAGGATTGAATTGCAGCAACGATCTTCGGCTGGTGGTCAACCGTCGCGTCATAAGCCGGCTTCTCGAACAGATCGCGGCAGCGCAGAGAAACGATTTCATGATAGACCTTAAAGCCTGTCGCGTCCGTTCGGAAGAGGTTGAGACCTTAGTCAAGGTATTGAACTACACTGATGTCGAAAGCGGTAGCGGGTACGCCGACGTGAGCCAGCTAAGCATTGAGCGGATCGCGGATGGCAGGCTGGACCTGCGTCTGAGCTTGCGCGGCGCAGTTGATTCGCGGTTGCGTGGGCGCGAATACGGAATCCCATATCGGCTCTCACCGCACACTACCTTTGCAATTGAGGATAGAATTATACAGCTGCAGACGATCAGCGAGGGCGATCGAGTCGTGCTGCGCGCATCCCCGGGCGCAAATCTGCCGATAAACTTTCGGTTCAGCGTCAAAGTCGCCGGACGCGATCTCGGCATCAATCGCAATACCTCGGTACAAATAGACCGATGGCTCAACCGGATTGAAATCCCCTCCTTCTTTGGCCGCCAGTTTTCGTTGCCGCGCAGGCTCGAGATCGACGCCGGCGGAAATCTCTATGTGACGAGGAGCTTAAAGATTAAATTTACGGTATCTAAAATGGTCGTGGAGACGATCGGGGATTCCATTAATATTATTGCCGATGCTTCATTTTCGCCTTAGTATCAAGTATCAATGGATATTCGATAAGGAAAATTAAAAAATCACCGATAAGAAAGGAGATGTGACTATGACAGCCGTTGCCAATTACGATGTAAATACCTCTTGGGAAGGTATTTCAGGATTCATCACCCACCCGGAGTTCGGGATGCCGATGGGTTACCTCTTTAAGAAAAGGGATACCGGGTTTTTCTCGGGCGGGCTCCTATTCGGGATCCTCACGATTCTTGTGTTGCTATATTTCGGAGGGGGCCCGTTTGCGCTCAGGCCGATAACTTTCGTTGTGGATAAGAAAGCGAAGGAGAGATACCTGGAAGATCAGAGAGCCCTGCGCGAGATAAGAGTAGACACCGAGAGACCGCCGTATGACGCAACGTTTTTTGATGTCAGCACGAGCGTCTTAATGCGCGTCTGTCCGGGGCTGGACTGCGATCCGATTTTAACGTTACAGCCCGGGATGCAAGTTGCTGATGCCAGAGGAAGAGAATTTCGCGATAACATCGAGTGGGTTAGAGTAAGCATTAACGGAAGAGAAGGCTGGGTAAGCCGAAGGTATCTGCTAAGACCAGGCGAGGCAATCCAGCGCCAGCTGCCACCTCCGGACGTGCCGAATAACCTTCGGGTTAGAATTTCTGACATCTGGCTGCGTGAATGCCCCGGTCTTACATGCAGAGAGGTTGAGCCGCTTCCTTTGGGGGCTGCGGTCGCGAATCTTGGTCAGAGCAGGCCCGTTGATGCAGAGTGGTGGATCAAGATACGTTACGGCCCACGAGAGGGTTGGGTTGTACGAAATACACTGGAATAACGAGATAAAGGAGTTTGTAGCCGTGAGAAATTTTCTGGAGAAAATGACAGGTAAAGAGATCGACGTGATCTGTGATGGCGCTTCGATCAGCGGCAAGGTAACAAGAATAGATGGCAATGTCCTCCACCTCGAAAAAGACGAAGTGACTTGCTATGTCAACATTGAAAAAATCGTCGTCTTATGGGATTCGCGCGAAAAGAAAGCTCATCCGCCAGGTTTTCTTCCAAAACCGAAATGAAAAGCGCGTAACTCCGGCTGATGGTCTTTGAAAATCGAACTATAATCAGCAGGTCCGCTCCCTTGCCTGTTGCTCTATTTATTTCAAAACCGCCAGCCGGAATAGCTACCTGATGGTCTTCCGCCAGGTCTTAACTATTCGTTGCTCAATAAAACCTTGTTGCTCTTGAGCGTCACGTGCCAGGAACCGAACTGATCAAGTTTTTGGGTTAATGAGGAGAAATCAATATCAGGCGCCCGCCGATAGCCGGTAATCCGCTTACGCCAATACTCATCGAAGTATGAGATGGTTACGCCTTTGGAACGGGATGCGTGATAGAACGAGTCGGCATCACGGATGATGCCTACGTGTTTCGTTCCTCTGAAGAACACGAGCGTGCCGAATTGGCTGGTCTCTGCTTCATTAGCTTTCGGTAATTGCTTCCAAAGTGAACGCGCATTCACACGCTCGAAATCGGCCCCAGCATCACGAAACACGCTCCAGATTAATCCGGAGCAGTCGTAACCGCGATCATCCACTCCATGGTAGCGATAGCGGATGCCCAAACGCCTTACGATAGCATTTTTGAGCAATACCGATTTTCCAATTCTAATAGTACCAGGCGGTAACGAGTTGCCCCGCTCAGATTGTGTAAACAGCGAGTCGAAATCCCTCCTCGCTATCTTGCGCGCCTCTTTGGGCGGCGGTGGGCTAGGTTTTTTTATACGGCGAGCTCTCGTTTCTACTTGTGCATCTGCTCTGAACGGAACCTGTGTCCAGACTCCTGCAAACAGAGATACGCCAACCAGGACCTGAAAGGCTCTTTTCATAATAATTATTCAATGCTCCGCAGGTCGTTCCATGGGCAGAACGAGTTGGGTAAAGATGAAGGCATCTTAGCGGTAAATCATGGAAATGTCACGTCTACCTCATGGCCAATTGGGAAGGACGAAGCTATACTGGGCTGTCTCTCGGGGCATAACACAACGATCAGACGACAATCGATATGTCCACTGCTGTCATAGATATGCAATGAGAACGAAAAGACATATAGGATAAAAATTCGACGACAATTTTGTTATTTTTTTGCCCTTTTTATTTCTACCTAACTTTCGTTATGATGAAGAAAAGTGATTAATTAGTTATGAAAATAGCTATTTTGGGGACCAGGGGGATTCCCGCGAATTACGGCGGGTTCGAGACATTCGCAGAGCAGCTTGGTACGCGATTGGCTGCGCGCGAACACGAGGTCGCGGTTTACGGGCGCAGGCATTATTCGACGACCCAGAAAAGAGTTCATAACGGAGTCGAACTCGTAATTCTGCCGACGATTCGTCACAAATACTTCGACACTGTCGTACATACCTTTCTCTCGGTAATACACGCCGTACCGCGCAAATACGATGTGATACTGATATGCAATGCCGCCAACAGCATTTTCTCATTTATTCCCCGTATATTCGGTACACCGACGCTGGTAAACGTCGACGGTCTCGAGCGTAAACGCAGGAAATGGAATCGGATTGGCAAGGCCTATTATCGCCTCTCGGAATGGCTCTCGACCTTTCTGCCCACGGCGATCGTCACCGATGCCCAGGTTATTCAGGATTATTATGCGACTAAATACGGGGCGCGATCTGCGATGATCGCTTACGGTGCGGAAGTCGCTCGCCAGGCCGCCCCTGAAAAATTGGCCCGCTTCGGACTGGCGCCCAATCAATATGCGCTATATGTGAGCAGGTTGGAGCCGGAGAACAACGCGCATCTGGTGATCGAGGCCTTTCAGCGGGTCAATACAGACATGCCGTTGGTAATGGTCGGCGGAGCGCCCTACGCCCAGGAGTACATAGCGAAACTCAAGAGCACAAGTGATCCGCGCGTTCGGTTTTTAGGCTTTGTTTTCGGGGAAGACTATCGTGCTCTTCAGCAAAATGCCTATTGCTATATTCATGCTACAGAAGTCGGTGGAACCCATCCTGCCTTGATCGAGGCTATGGGCGCGGGCAACTGCGCACTGGCGCTCAATACGCCGGAGAACATCGAGGTGGTCGGAGATGCGGGGATCCTTTACGATTCAGTCGATACCCTGGCTGAGAAGCTTCAGTTACTGATTAGCGAACCTTCGATGATAGTCGAATATCGCCGGCGCTCGATGTCCAGAGTATTGCAATATTACAATTGGGAACAGATCACGGATCAGTACGAAGAACTGCTGGCGCAGCTCGCTGGCACGGAAGCGCCCGCACTACCGGCCTAAAACAAAGTATCGAAATATGAATTATCAATCCAGCGCAAAGATTCCACTCTGGCAACCGGTGATGGCGCTCATTAACGAACATAGCGGCTTGATCCGTTCAATGGTGCGTCGTGACCTGACGAGCCGCTACAAGGGCTCGATCATGGGTTTGGCCTGGGCGTTCATAACGCCGGCAATAATGATCGTCATCTTCACTCTGATCTTTCAGGGAATTTTCAATGCGAGTTTCAGTTCGAGGTTCGGGGTGCAGGAAGGATATCTAAGCTACGGCATCAATCTCTTCTGCGGACTGTTACCATGGCTGGCTATCAGCGATGGCATCCAGCGCTCGACCATCTCGCTCATCGAAAATGTCAACCTCGTAAAACGAGTCGTCTTTCCGATAGAAGTGCTGCCGGTCAACCTGGCTCTATCGGCCCTCGTTCAGCAGCTGATTGGAACTATTATCCTGATTATAGCGGCGCTGATCCTGGAGCACAGAGTGCAGCCTACCATCTTATTGCTGCCATTATTGATGGCGCCTCAACTGTTGGTCACGATCGGCCTCGGGTGGTTGATGGCCAGCCTGGGAGTCTTCATCCGTGATATGCCGCAATTCAATCACCTTGCCTTGCAGATGTGCATGTACCTTACTCCGATCTTCTACCCGGAACACCAGATTCCGGAGAGATTCAGATGGGTTGTAACCCTGAATCCGCTGGCTCCGCTCATCCGCAGCTATCGCAGAATTTTGCTCGAGGGCAGCATGCCCGATTGGAGCGGACTGTTGATAACTCTCGGATTCGGGGTGGTGTGTTTTATCTTAGGGTACTGGTGGTTTCAAAGGACGAAGAAAGCATTTGCCGATGTGCTCTGAAGTGTGGCTGGCCCATCACCCATCCTCTCCTATATCCTGACGATCCCTAACGATCGCGGAATTTATTGTTTTCGGTAGGTTCGCTTCGTTTTGAGCTCGAATCGAAAGCGCGGCGCATCGGTACGAGAGCCTCATACGCGTGGGGATCTTTTTGGAGGGCGGCATTTTGCGCGGCATAGTCGCGCAGCATCTCCAGGAAGCGATTGAACTCGCGCTGCATTTGATCCATCTTTTCGCGCATATTGAGAATGATCTCAACGCCGGCCAGATTAACGCCCAGGTCACGCGTCAATTTCAGAATCGTCTCCAACCGCTCCAGATCTTCTTCCCCATAAAGCCGCACATTACCATTCGAGCGGGAAGGTGTGAGTAGCCCTTCCCGTTCATAGAGCCGTAGCGTTTGCTGATGGATGCCGTAGTGGTCAGCCACCGCACTGATTGTGTAACCTTTGGCTCGTTTCTTCATAGACGCGCGGGGAAGGGTTACCAGAAAAAACACAAAAAAAGCGCCGGGAAAAAGCAGCCTGTTCGTGTCTTTTGTCTATTGGTTCCCTTCGGCGATTATTCCAGTCCCAGTTCAACGCGCGGATTCGCCGGATTCCGTTTGGCGAATTCACGCAACAGATTTTTTGTGTCCTCATCGATGATCGTCGGCAGCACGATCTTCACCTCAACATATTGATCCCCGCGGGTGTTCCCGCGCAGGCTGGGAGCACCCTTTTCACGCAGGCGGAAAAGCTGTCCCGATTGGGTGCCGGGAGGAATGCGAAGCTGCGCCTTACCGCTGACGGTTGGCACCTCGATCTTCGCCCCCAAAGCAGCTTCGGGCAAGGTGATCGGGATCGTGCAATAGATGTTGTCGCCCTTGCGGGTGAATATCTTATGGGGAGATACATTCGTAACTATGTATAGATCCCCAGATGGCCCACCCCTGCTGCCAGCTTCGCCTTTACCGGAAACCTTCACGCGCGTTCCCGTGTCGACGCCCGCCGGTATGCGGACCTTAACCGTTTCGGATTTCGGAATGGTGCCCTTACCGCTGCAGACCGCGCAGGGCTGCGGTCGCTTGCCGGTGCCATTGCAATCCGGACAAGCCTGATCGTAGCGCAGGAATCCGCCCCCTGAAGATATCTTTCCGTTGCCGCTGCAGTTTAGACAAACGACCTGGCTCGTACCGGCATTTCCTGATCCATGACATCGCTTACAGGGCTCGCTGCTGCGGACGTTAATGTTAGTCGTCAGTCCGTTGATCGCTTCCTCAAAACTTATTGCTAGGGGAAGCTCGATATCTGCCCCCCGCTGAGCATGTGGGCGACCTTGTGAAGTAGCGCGCGTACCACCGAAGAGATCGCTGAAAATATCGCGGAAACTCGGCCCGCCTCCAGCGCCAGCCCCGGCATTTCCGGCGCCGGCTGTCCCCCCAGCCCCACCCGTGAATACGCTCCAGTCGAAATCAAAGCCCCCTGTATTCGCTGGTCCACGGGTCGCGTCTCTGATCGAATCGCTATAAGTCCCGAACTTATCGTAAACCTCGCGTTTCTTGGGTTCCGAGAGCACTTCATATGCCTCCGAGAGCTGCTTGAATTTCTCTTCAGCAGACTTATCTCCCGGATTGACATCAGGATGATATTTACGAGCCAGGCGTCGGTAAGCCTTGCGTATATCGTCCTGCGAGGCGCCACGTTTAACACCGAGTACTTTGTAAAAGTCTTCGCGTTGGGCCATTACTCAGTCTTTATCTGAATCTGTTTGCCAGCGATCTCTCTGCGTTTGGGAAGAACCACTTGCAAAACGCCGTGCGCCAGTTCAGCAGTAATATGTTCCGCATCGATCCGTTCGGAAAGGCTGAATGTGCGCTCAAATTTGCCATACGAGCTTTCAAGGCGATAAAAATGCTCGCCATGAACGTCTCTTTCCCATAAGCGCTCACCACGCAAAATCAAATTACCCTCGATAACCTTGATATCAATCTCCGAGCTCTTGACTCCAGGCACCTCTGCAGACAATACGAAATTCTCCTGAGTTTCGTAGATGTCTACTGACGGCGACCAGGTGGAGACCGATTGCTCGGACGTGAAGAGATGCGGGCCTCGGAAGAACTCCGAAAGCTGGTGTTCAATTGCCGCGAGCTCGCTCAGCAAACGGTGTTGCTTGGCCATGGTTGTCAGTTGTCAGTTACCGGTTGTCGGTCGCCGGTTGTCGGTTGTCGGTTACCGACAACTGTATTATTTATTCTCATCTACATCAATGTATTCAGCATCGATCACGTCATCGGATCCGGCCGATTTGCCTGAGGAGGAGCCGCCCGATTGACCGGACTGGCTCTGCGCCCCGGCACTGGCGGCATCTGTTGCGCCGCCACCTTGCTGGTAGAGGGCCTCGGCGATGCGATGCGAAACGCGCGTCAGATTATCGAGTTGCGGGCTGAACTGAGCGGTATCGTTCGCCTCAATGACCTTTTTAGCCTCGGCGATCGCCGTTTCAGTCTCAGAGATCAATCCTACCGGTATCTTCTCACGATTGTCGCTGATAGTCTTCTCCGTCTGATAAATGAGCGAATCCAGGCGGTTCTTGTTCTCGATCATCTCGCGCTTGCGTTTATCATCTTCGGCGTGAGAGTCGGCATCGCGCATCATCCGGTCAATCTCATCCTTCGCCAGACCAGATGAAGCGGTTATCGTGATCTTCTGCTCGCGTCCCGTGCCCAGGTCGCGCGCCGAGACATTGACGATGCCATTAGCATCGATGTCGAAGGTCACCTCGATCTGCGGCATCCCACGCGGCGCGGGCGGAATTCCGACCAGATGAAACTTGCCGAGCGTACGGTTGTCGCCCGCCATCGAACGCTCACCCTGCAGAACATGAACCTCGACGGAGGTCTGATTGTCGGTCGCCGTCGAGAAGACCTCCGATTTGCGGGTCGGAATCGTAGTGTTGCGCTCAATCAACTTGGTGAAAACGCCGCCGAGCGTCTCGATGCCGAGACTCAACGGGGTGACGTCGAGCAGCAATAGGTCTTTAACCTCACCGGACAACACGCCCGCTTGGACTCCGGCTCCAACAGCCACGACCTCATCTGGATTAACTCCCTTGTGGGGCTCGCGATTGAAGAATTCCTTAACCATTTGTTGAATCTTGGGAATTCGCGTGGAACCGCCGACGAGCACCACCTCGTCGATCTGCTTCGCGGTTAATCCGGCGTCCTTGATCGCCTGGCGGCAAGGTTCGAGCGTGCGCTGCAGGAGATCGTCAACCAGAGACTCGAACTTGGCGCGCGTCAGTTTCATCACGAGATGCTTCGGTCCCGATTGGTCGGCCGTGATAAAAGGCAGATTGATCTCCGTCTCCATCGTCGATGAAAGTTCGATCTTGGCCTTCTCCGCAGCCTCTTTCAATCGCTGAAGAGCCATCTTGTCTTTCGATAAGTCGATCCCCTGATCCTTCTTAAATTCGTCGCAGATCCATTGGATCAAACGCTCGTCGATGTCATCGCCTCCCAGGTGCGTGTCGCCATTGGTGGCCTTCACCTCTACTACGCCCTCGCCGACCTCCAGTATCGATATGTCGAAAGTGCCGCCGCCGAAGTCGAAGACTGCAATCGTTTCGTCCTTCTTCTTGTCAAGCCCGTAAGCGAGCGCGGCAGCCGTTGGCTCGTTGACGATCCGTAACACTTCCAGGCCGGCGATCTTTCCGGCATCTTTGGTCGCTTGCCGCTGCGCGTCGTTAAAATATGCCGGAACTGTGATGACGGCCTGGGTCACCTTCTGCCCGAGATAATCCTCGGCGGCCTGCTTCAGCTTCTGCAGGATCATCGCTGAGATTTCGGGCGGCGAATACTCCTTGCCTCCCGCATTCACTCGCACGTCACCATTCGATACTTGCTGAACCTGGTACGGGACTTGCTTAATCTCATCCCCAACTTCATTGTACCGGCGCCCCATAAAACGCTTGATCGAATAGACGGTATTTTCCGGATTCGTTACTGCCTGCCTCTTAGCCACTTGCCCGACCAGACGATTTCCATCTTTCGTGAACCCGACCACCGATGGCGTCGTCCTCCCACCCTCAGAATTTGTGACAACGACAGGCTCGCTTCCTTCCATTATCGCAACGACTGAATTCGTCGTGCCAAGATCGATTCCAATTACTTTACCCATTCTACCTCCATTGACTCAGTGCTGCTAATCCCTTTGTCTACAATACTTGTAGATGTTATCGCGCTGCTTATATTAGTCGGCAGTATAGGAGTTGAGTGTGTTCTTGTCAAGTTTTCTGACCTGAAAAATATAACAATAAAATTATTCTTCAGATGGTGGGTTATTTATGCGGGAGCGGAGTTCGCTGGTGGTGATGATGGTTCGGCGTGATTGCTGCTGCGAAGTTTCCTGGATAAGGTCAGAGGGTTCAAGGTTTAACAATAGATGTGCGGGTTGGCCCTGATCGGTGAGGAGGTCAAGGGTGGTTCGGCGATAGAAATTTGATCGTTGATAAATACCCTCAAGGAAAACCAAAAGTACTTTAGCGATAGCGATCACCGGGACGGCGAGGATGATCCCGACCAGGCCGAAGAGGTTTCCGCCGATCAACAGGCCGGTCAAGACCCAGAGCGGATGGATATGTAGCCGGCTGCCGATGAGTTTTGGCGTCAGGTAATAGCCTTCGACGGTCTGCACGATGACGAAGACGACCAGGACGCCGAGAAGGCGTCCGATTCCTGCATTATCGAGCGCCAGAAAAAGCAGTGATAGGACGATACCGATTAGGGTTCCGAGGTATGGGATGAAGTTGAGCACACCCGCCAACATACCGATGGTAATCGGTAGCGGAACGCTTAAGATCGCGAATCCGAGCGAGTACAGCAGACCCATAATCAACCCGATCAGTAATTGGCTGCGAACATAGGATGAAAGTACATTGCTTACCTGCCCTATCAGATCGGATGTTATGATACGGTAGCGCGGCGGGATAAGACGCTCGACCCGCGCGCGCATGGCGCCATAGTCCGCCAGGAAGTAATAGACCAGGAACGGAATCAGCATCAAGTCCACGAGCGACGTCGTCAGGTTGACCAATCTGAACAATCCGCTCTGCAGCCAGGCGAATGCGAAACCCATAATACGATCCGGTTCGATCGAACTCATAAATTCGTTAAATTTGGGTCTCACGAACTGATAAAATTGCGGGCTGAGCCGTTCGATTTTTAAGAGCACCTCATCCAGCCGGGAGGTATCGCTGAACATCAGCTTGGCCAGCTCATATGTCTTCATAAGTTGAGCCCAGACGCCCGGAACGATGAAGATCAAGATCAGAACGAGAATGACGGTTGCCGCTGTCATTCCCAAAAGGGCGGAGGAGATTCGCGACCACCCTCGCCGTTCGAACCAGTTAACGACCGGCGCGAGGAGATAGGCCAGGGCCAAGGAACAGAGGAGCGGCACGAGGATGATCCTGATGCCGATGAAGATTGCTATCAGGAAAATGATTGCAAGTATGATCGCCGGGACCCATCGCATCCACTCGATCGGCCCGCGTTCTTCTATGTTATTAAGATTGTTTCCCGGCTTTTCTTGTTCTTTCACCGCTCGACAACAATAGGCCAGCTGGTAAACCTCAGTTCAAACGAACCGCCTACTGCTCCGGATTTTCATTAATCAGACGGTTGACGTGCAGAATATAGTGTAGGCCTGAAAAAATCGCCATTGCCAGTGTGGCATAATACATAAACAAAAGTAGATTGGGATGTAGATCGAAAGCATTAGAAATCAAAAAGACGACGATCATCAGAATTTGCACAAAAGTGTTGATTTTGCCGGGCAATGACGGGCGAAATTTACTGAATCCGGTCGTGATATTGATAACCAGCGCTCCCAGGACTATGAAAACGTCCCGGCTTATGGCGGTAGCGGTGAGCCAGAACGGTATCGGAGTGATGGTCGTAAACCGATGCATAGAAAGGATAATAAAGGCGGTGACGAGTAATAATTTATCCGCCATTGGATCGAGGATCTCGCCAAGGTGAGTTTTCTGATTTAGACTGCGAGCTAACAGGCCGTCGAGCACATCGGTAATTGCAGCAGTTAGGAAGATAAAGAGTGCCCAGACAAAACGCTGGTAATATAGTGTCGTGACAAAAATCGGAATTAGTATGAGCCGTAAAACGGTTAATAGATTGGCCGCTGTCAGAACGGATAACATTGCAATAAATAGCCTGGGCGAAATTCCGGGATTAATCAATTTTGTGATCGCTGTTGAACGATTACAATTTACATTAATACCGTTAGACAAACGCTATCATAACTTTTAGATTTTTCTTTTAAAAGCATTTTGAGCAATAATGACCATATGCGACCTTCGCCTAAAAGAACTCTGGTAATCGGTGATATTCATGGCAAGCTGAAACTCTTCACTCGTCTGCTGGAAGCGATGGAGTACAAGCCGGGTGAAGATCGCCTGATATTAATCGGCGATCTGGTCGACCGCGGCGAAGATTCACGTGGGGTGGTCGCACTCGCCATCGAGTTGACGCGTGAAGCGCTCAATCGTGTCAAAGTTATCAGAGGGAACCACGAAGCGATGATGCTGGCCGCGCTGGCCTATCCCGAGAGCGAGCAAGCGGAACTCTGGTATTACAATGGCGGAGTCGAGACGCTGCAGAGTTATATGGATGAGGATGGCAATCTCGATGTGCCGGAGGAGCATTGGGATTTCATGGCATCTCTGCCGACCTGGTATGAAGATGATCATGCGATCTATGTGCACGCATCGCTCCCTGAACGTGACGGCGGCAGATTTATTCACCCCGCCGAATTGCCGGAGAGCCCGGAACTCTACTGGTCGCGTAACCGCAATTTTTTCTCCGATTACAAAGGCAAGACGGTCGTCTTCGGTCATACGATTACTGGAATGGTTTTCGGCGAACGCGAAAAAGTATGGTTGCACGATAGCCTGATCTGCGTCGATACCGGAGCTTATCTGACCGGAGTGCTCTCAGCCATCGAGCTTCCATCGCGCCGCGTCTTCAGCGTGAGCGAAGCGCCCCTAGAACAAGAGCTCGCCGGAAATAGTCGCTGGCTGGCATTATAAATTCCCGATGAATCGATCAAGATCGATCACAGAGACCGATAGTTTTCGGGCAGACCTTCTACACATCCACCTATACAAATCACGCGCGGAACTAGGCGCTGCCATGGCTGCTGCTGTAGCTGTCGAACTGCGCTCTCTCATCAGCGAAAGAAAGAGGGCAGTCGGGATATTCGCTTCCAATCCCGCACAAATCGAATTTTTGGACTATCTCGTCGGCGCGGCAGATATTGAATGGACGCGCGTCATAGCATTTCATCCTGATGAATATCTGGGCATCAGCGAAATGGCGCCTCAATCATTCAGACGTTTTATACTGGATCGATTGGTAAAGAGGGTCCCCGTAGCCGAATTTCACGCCATTCGAGGTGAAGCTGCGAATACCGATGCCGTCTGCGCGAACTACGCGGCCCTGCTCAAATCGAGGCCTCCGGATTTCGCCGTCCTGGGAATCGGCGAAGACGGCAGTCTCGGATCGCTCTCTCCCGCGGTCTGCGAGTTCAATGATTCTTCATCCGTCAAGGTCTTCCAAATCGATGAAGATCACCGCCGCAGGATCGTTGACAATGGATTTTTCAGATCGATCGATGAGGCGCCGCGCGGCATTATCTCTCTGACTATCCCGACAATCATGCCTTGCCGAAGTTTATTCGCGGTAGCCCAGGCAGGCATAAATCGTGATGCGCTAAGAAATACTATCGAAGGTGAAATCCATTCTGCCTATCCCGCGTCGATCCTACGAACTCATCGCAACGCCCATCTTTATCTTGTGGGGGATACAATACAATAGCCCGGCGGAGGCGCGGTTCCAGAAAAATAAGGCAAAAAGCGATCAAATCACTCTCGAACTTAATGCACCTTGATTTCCTTTTTTTCTTACGGGAAATTCGGATTGGGAGTCATTAACACGAGCAGCGATAAGGGTTCGCTGCTGGTGTTTTTCACTCCATGCTCCTGGCCCGCGGGAGCGAAAACGATCTGATTCATACCGAGTTCCTGCGTCTCGCCTCCGACGAAGAACGTCCCGCAACCATCAAGCACGTAGTAAATTTTGTCTTCCAACTTATGTGCGTGGACTTTCTGTTCCTGGCCGGGTTCGAGGCAATAGACGTCGCAAAAGAAATTTCTGGTCTCGAAGAGATTTATCTTCTGCATCTTATCGGGCGCGAATAGCCTCAATGCAAATACATCTTTATATTCCATAAGCTGATTATCGCTCGTCCTTAACCTGGTTAGCTTTTGACACTTGCGAGGCGTGATGATGGATCATCCGCCATCCCCCGCCGATCCGCTGAAACAGATTGGTCGCCGTCGTTCGAGCGGAGACGGGTGCCGATGTCCGATCGAGAAAGAGGGCTATGTTTTCGTTACAGGAGACCAGGGCGAAATCCCCCTCTATCTTGATCTCGACATCTGTCGCGGAGACACGCATACCCGCCGGCGCGCTGAATATGTTCTCCCAGCTCTGATAGACCCCGTCCCAACCTATTATCAATTCCCATCCGGGATGGATACATTTCACCCAGTCTTCGTGCAGCCATACCTCGGACATCTCATCCAAATCGGCATTTTCCAGGGCGCGATAGAAGCGCTCGTTGGCCTCTTCAACCGCCTCCATTTCAAACGCTGCTTGCATTTCGAACCTCCTCGTAACCGATCAGAGCGAACGTAAAATACTATCCAAAATAAAGAAACATACGAAATACCAGATATATTCCGTATGTTTCGATATGTTTCGAATATTTCTTATTCTCTCTTGATTCAGGGCAGAATCGCAATGATTCGCGCCGGGCCACCGGTGCCGCCTTTTATCTTCATGGGAAGCGCGATGAGCGTTGCGCCCTGGGCGGGCAGTTGATCCAATTTGGCGATATTTTCCAGCCCATAAATATTTGCGCCGTTTAGAATTTGATGCGCAATGAAATCCTGCGAGGGGCCATGATCCAGACTCGCCGTGTCAATGCCGATGCCATCGATCCTTCTTTGTTTAGACAGAAAATCGGCAGCTTCCCGTGAAATACCGGGGAAATGCAAATTTGCGACATCGCCTGGGGCATCGGTTCCCATATATCTTTTCTTATCCGTCCAGAACTTACCCCATCCGGTACGGACGAGTACTATCGACTCATCAGGAATGCGCCCGTTGATATTCTCCCAGGCATTGATGTCTTCGGCGGTCAAGCGGTAATCCGGATCCTTCTCGCAGGCCTTCACAATATCGATGACGGCTGCCGGTCCTATCAGCCGCGATAGCGGTATCTGATCGATCGATGATTTGCCCTGACCGAAATGGATCGGTGAATCGATGTGCGTACCACCGTGTTCGCTCGCAGAGTATCGGGCAGCGGCATACCAAAAACGGGCCTCGGTAACTCCCCACGATTCTTTCTCCCACAAAAATGGTTGGGCGGTCGGCCAATATATGGTCGCTTCATCGAAGTTGTAGGTGAGATCGATTACTTTCGATTCGTCGACGCTGTTCGATTGAGCGAATAGCTCTTTGGGAAGTTCCCTCGCAGCCCGCTCGCCGCTACATCCGGATATAGCAATGATCGAGATCAGTGTGGCACTGATAATAGTTTTTTTCATCGTCTCCCTCCGAAATAGTGAGATGTACTTCGAACTAATTTTTATTGTCTCAGGGCATGATCAGGGGGAAATGACTCGTCGTTTCCGTGTAACGTGGCAATACCACGATACATCTCAGCCATGATGCGCGGTGCATTGGGCATGAGGAAACGATCGAGAGACATGATTTCGAATCCGGCGGATTTTATCAAATTATCTATCGGGCGATTCAAATTACACCCCGCCGCAATTATTCGTTGAATTGGGTTGAAGATATCCTGTCGACGGGCGATGGCGCGATCATCGCTGCGACCGTGTTCGAGGAAGACAAACCGGCCGCCGGGTTTCATCACACGGGCGATTTCAGATAGCGCAGGAGAGACTTCGGCGATCGAGCAGAGCGTCATTGTCGTTACTACCGTATCGAAACGCTTATCGACAAAGGGCATTCGCCCGCTCGCGTCAAGTTGCAGCTTGATCACCGGAATTGGGCAATCGGCAATCCGCTTTTCTACTCTCCGCTGCATCATGTTCTCAGAATCTATGACTGTCAGGTTTGTTACGGTTTCGGGGTAATAAGGGAGATTGAGACCAGTGCCGAAGCCTACTTCAAGCGTTTCTCCGCGTGCCGCGGCAAGCGCCGTCCGCCGGCAATTGCCAATTTCAGTAGTACCTAAACTCCACTCGAGTATATGGGGGAAGATGTGCTTCGAATAGATTCCCATGCTTCAACAAATCAGTAATCCAACCTGCAACTAATGATAACCGGATGCAGGTTGAAAAATTTGTAATTGATCGCGATATTGTGATGCCACGCGCTGACGCATCCGCGACAAACAATCTCTCAATAGTCGTCCTGATCGAATCCCTACCGTCCTTGAGAAACGCTCGCGGGCAGTGCCGGGAGCGGACCGCTCAACGACATTATAGTTCGTTGAGAGTAGGTAGAATGATATTGTAGGATGTAGATTCGCGCTATGTCGCTATTTTTATAGTCATCTGAAAGGGGCCCTTATGCAAGACGAGCGAGATATTGCCAGCATTATTGCCACAGACTTCGGTGCGAATGCCACTTATGTCGAAGACCTCATGCGGCAGTATCAACATAATCCGGATTCGGTCGGTGAAGAATGGGGCGAATATTTTCAATCCATTATCGGCACGGATGGGTCGGTTAAATCCGAACAGAAGCCGGTAAACGGCGGAGGAGCGAGGGCTGCGGCCGCCCAACAGGCGAGCGCCGCAGGGGAGCAGCCTGCACAACTGACGGCAGCGCAGGTGACAGCCCAACCGGTGCCTGTATCGAACGAACCAGTCTCCGGCGCTGCCCAGCTCGCTACTCCCGAACGGACGCCAATTCGCGGCCCCGCTTTGAAGATAGTCGAGAATATGGAGACGAGTCTCGCTGTGCCGACGGCGACCTCGGCTCGTCAAATTCAGATCAAGGTCCTCGATGAAAACCGCCGGTGGATCAACCGGCACCGCGAGACACAGGGAAGAGGCAAGACGTCATACACTCACTTCATCGCCTGGGCGGTAATCAAAACGCTCGCTAAATATCCGCAATTGAATGACGGCTACGACGAGGTGGATGGCGGCGCTTTCCGCGTGCGCCGGCCAGATGTCAATCTCGGCGTTGCCGTTGATGTTCAGAAGAAAGACGGGTCGCGGTCACTGCTTGTGCCCAACGTCAGGGGTGTAAACCTGCTGACTTTCACGCAGTTCGTCGATGCCTATCAGGACGTGGTGACGCGCGCTCGCGCGGGCAAGCTGCAGGTCAGCGATTTCCAGGCCACGACTATCTCGATCACCAACCCGGGAACAATAGGGACAGTTGCATCGAATCCTCGACTGATGGCGGGCCAGGGCGCAATAATCGCCACGGGGGCGATCGAATATCCGGCGGAATATGCGGCAATGACCGAAGAGGCGCTCTCTCAACTTGGTATCAGCAAAATATTTACTATCACCAACACTTATGATCACCGCATCATACAGGGCGCTGAATCGGGTTTGTTTCTCGCTTATATCCACGAGCTTTTGCTGGGAAAACACGGATTCTACGAAGAGGTATTCGCGGATATCGGGATCACCTATAAACCGCTGCGCTGGGCGGTGGATGTCAATCCGTTGCTTTCGGGCGTCGACCGTGAAAAACAGGAGATCAAAAAACAGGCGAGACTATTCGAATTCATTAATGCTTACCGCGTCCGCGGCCATCTGATCGCGGACATCGACCCGCTCAACATGGTGCCGATTCACGAGCATCCGGAACTCGATGCCGAAACATATGGGCTGTCGATCTGGGATCTTGATCGCACCTTTTTCACCGGAGGCCTGGGAGGTAAGGAAGAGTCGACATTTCGCGAGACCTGGGCGATGCTGGTCCGCTATTACTGCGGCAAGGTGGGCACCGAGAGCCGTCACATTCAGAGCCAAGAGCAGAAGCAATGGCTGCGCGAGCGGATTGAGCGCGACCCGGAGTCTCTCCCGGTCGAAACGAAAAAACAGTTGCTCCAAAGACTGATCGCAGCCGAACAATTCGAGAAGTTTCTGCATACGAAATATCTGGGTCAGAAGCGATTCTCGGTCGAGGGCGGTGAATCGATTATCGCCATCCTCGATCAGTTGATCATCGGAGCTGCAATCGCGCGGAGTCAAAGAGATCGTAATGGGAATGGCGCATCGCGGGCGTCTGACAGTCTTCGCCAATGTCATCGGCAATTTCAGCGAGCGCATCTTTACTGCCTTTGAGGGCTCTGTACATCCGAGCTTCCCGGCAGACGAGGGCGACGTGAAGTATCACCAGGGTGCGACCGGTTCACGGGAGATCGGTGAGCGGGAGATACAATTGACCATACTGCCGAATCCGAGCCATCTTGAGTTCGTCGATCCGGTCGTGGAAGGGATAACGCGCGCCAAGCAGGACGCCCTCCTGACACGGGAGATAGGACGCGAAGAGTCGCGCGATCGCGTCATGCCGGTCCTGATTCACGGTGACGCGGCATTCGCAGGTCAGGGAATAGTCACAGAGACATTGAATCTCGCCGATCTGAAAGGCTATCGTACTGGCGGAACCATCCATTTGATCATCAACAACCAGATCGGATTTACGACCTCGCCGGAATCGGGGCGCTCCTCCATCTATTCGACCGACGTAGCTAAGATGACGCAGCTCCCCATCTTCCATATAAACGCCGACGATGTGGAGGCGGCCTACCATGTCCTGCAGACCGCACTCGATTTCCGGATGAAATTCCGCAAGGACGTCGTCATCGATCTCGTCGGCTTCCGCCGCCACGGCCACAACGAAGGGGACGAACCGAGCTATACACAGCCCCTGATGTATCAGCGCGTTAGGGAACACCCGGGAGTGCGGGAGATCTATACGCGGCAGTTGATCCGCGAGGGCGTGGTGACGCAGGATGAGGTCAACCAGATGATAGAAGATCGCTGGCGGCGCTACGAGAATGCCCTGATCGGAGCGAAGGAGATCGTCGCCCGGCAGAAAGAGATCACGAAACTTCCCGACCCGAAACCAGAGATCGACGGATCGGAGATCATCGAGACGGGCGTTCCGCTCGAAGTTATCGGCGAAGTCACGCGAGCGATGAGCGTCATACCTCAGGGTTTCACTATTAACCCCAAGATGGTCGGACAGATGTCGCGGCGCGCGAAGATGGGTGCGGGTGAAATTCCGGTCGATTGGGGTTTCGCTGAGGGGCTGGCCTTCGGCTCACTGGTATTGGAGGGCTCATCGATACGCCTGTCAGGCCAGGACTGCGGGCGCGGCACATTCAGCCAGCGCCATGCGATCCTCTACGATACGCGAACCGGCTCAGCCATGGGTTCCGCTCGAATCGCTATGTCAGAACGGAACGAGGTTCGAAGTCTTAGATAGCTCCCTATCCGAAGCCGGCGTTCTCGGTTACGAATACGGTTATTCGCTCGGTTCGCAAAACGGGTTGACTATGTGGGAGGCGCAGTTCGGCGATTTCGCTAACGGAGCGCAGGTAATCATCGATCAATTCATAGTCCCCGCTGAAGACAAATGGCAACAGAGATCGCGCCTGGTGATGTTGCTCCCCCACGGTTACGAAGGGCAGGGACCGGAGCATTCGAGCGCGCGTCTGGAGAGGTTTCTGCAACTATGCGCAGAAGACGATATTCAGGTCTGTTATCCGACCACTTCGGCGCAGTATTTTCATCTCCTGCGCCGCCAGGTCAAGCAGGAGCTGAGCAAACCGCTGGTGGTGATGACGCCCAAGAGCCTGCTCCGATTGCCGCAGGCAGCGTCATCGCTCGATCAATTAACGAGCGGCGGGTTCTTGCCAGTAATTGGCGACGCTATCAGGCCGGAAGGCGTCGGGCGCGTGGTCATTTGCAGCGGAAAGGTCTATTTCGATCTGATGGCTCAGATGGAGAAGCAGAACGAAGGGCGGATTGCGATTTTGCGGCTGGAGCAATTCTATCCCTTCCCGCAGCGTTTATTGCAACAGTGGCTCGCGGCATTCTCGAAAGCGAAGAGATCTTCTGGGTGCAGGAGGAGCCGCAGAATATGGGCGGGTGGAGCTTCATGCGCCCGAGATTGGAAGCATTGCTACGCAAGGGCCAGGAACTGCGTTATGTGGGGCGTACGGCGAGCGCGAGCCCGGCGATCGGGTCGTATACGATTCACCAATTGGAGCAGGCACAGGTGATGAAAGAGGCGTTTGGCTGATAGATCGAGATGAGGCTCTCGAAAACCCTATACTTCGCCAATAAAGATGGCAGGCTCAACTGCCTGCCTATGATTTACTTTAAGCTTTTTACGGTATAGCGCGTACGGGACTCGAACCCGTGCTCTCCGCCTTGAGAGGGCGGCGTGTTAACCAGTTACACCAACGCGCCGGAAATCTAAAACCTGCAATGAACCAGACGACTGTATAACACGGCAGATCGACTGTTTTCAAGACAATTAGCCGCTTGATCTCATCAGAGTGGATAGAATTCCACGTAATTCCCGTTTGACGGAGCTCTTTCAATGATGCTATAGAACCTCTTTCTTTTCCCGGGCTTGAACCGTGGGGCATTCAATCAAAGAGGATATATCCGCAATGCCTTCAACATCGGCTATTGATATCAAACAACGACTGCTCGCACTCGTGCGCGAGTCTTTCAACATAGATTCTGGACGAAACTGCCGTCGAAATGCCTCCGAAAACAGCACTCGGCGATCTGGCATTCCCCGTCGCATTCGACCTTGCCAAACGCATCAAGGCCTCGACCGGAGAGAAAAAGAATCCCCGAGAACTGGCAACGAAATTGGCTGAAGGGTTGAGAGCTCTGCCCGGAGTTTCACGCGTCGAAGTTGCCGGCGCCGGCTATCTCAACATCTTCTTAAACCGGGCTGATATCTTCACACAATTAGCGAATCCGCAGTCGGGAACCGCCAGCCGCGGCAATTCGCAATCCGGTAAGCTCATCGTCGAGCACACCTCGATCAATCCGAACAAAGCCGCGCACATTGGCCATGTCCGGAACTCGGTACTCGGAGACACGACGGCGCGCATCTTGCGCGCGACGGGGGAGAACGTCGAAGTTCACAACTACATTGACAACACGGGAGTGCAGGTGGCCGACGTCGTGGTCGGGTTCAAACATCTCGAAGACACATCGCTCGACGAGATCAAAAAGTTGGCTGAAGGGCCGGACCGATTTGATTATTACTGCTGGGATTTGTACGTGCGCGTCGGTGCCTGGTATGAAGCGGATAAATCGCGAAATGAGGTGCGCGCCCGAACTCTGCACGAGATCGAAGAAGCGGGAACGGAAACCGCAGAGATAGCCGAGTATATTTCCGCGCGCATAGTCGATTGCCATTTGAAGACGATGGAACGTTTGGATATCAGTTATGATTTGCTTCCGCGCGAACGGGAGATTTTAAATTTGCATTTCTGGGCGCGCGCTTTTGAGAAATTGAAAGAGACGGGCGCCATCGTTTTCGAGACCGAAGGACGCAGCAAAGGTTGTTGGGTGATGAAGGCGGAAGAGACGGCGAGACAGGGAAACGATGATGAAAATGAGAACGAGTATGATCCGGACAAAATTATCGTGCGCTCGAATGGCACGGTGACTTATACGGGCAAGGATATCGCCTATCATCTCTGGAAGCTCGGCAAGCTGGGGCTCGATTTTCATTACAGACTGCTCCGCCGCGATCACCATGGCCGCGAGGTCTGGATCACCACGAGTGATGAGAAGGAATCCGTCTCCCCCCACCCGCCATTCGGCAATGGCACGGCATTCTTGAATGTGATAGACGTAGGACAATCGTACCCGCAAGCGAACGTCAAACGCGGCGTGATGGAGATCGACCACGACGAACAGGTTGCGCGCAGCGCCCATCTGGCTTACGAGAAGGTCAATCTCACCCCTGAAGCCGCAGCAGAGCTGGGAGCGGAGCTCTCCGAGGCTGATGCCCAGCGCCGCCAGATCGGGATGTCCGGCCGCAAAGGGCTGGGGGTCAAGGCGGACGACCTGATCGATCGCCTCGAAGCTGATGCGCTCAGGGAGGTGCAGGCGCGCCACCAGGATTTAAACGAGGCCAGCCAGAAATATATCGCGCACCAGATCGCCGTGGCCGCACTACGATATTTCCTGCTCAAATATACGCGCAGTTCGATCATCAATTTCGACTTCAAAGAGGCGTTGAGCTTCGATGGTGAAACCGGGCCGTACATTCAGTATGCCGCGGTCCGCGCAAACAATATTTTCAGAAAACTCGGGCGAAAACCGGATGAATTGCGCGATGATTTTGCCCAATATTCAAATGATCGTATCAATGAGTTCTTTTCGGGAGAGAGCGGAGACGATCTGTGGTCGTTGGTATACTTTGCCGCGCGCCTGGATGAAGTGACCGCGACGGCCGCCTCGGGCTTTGAGCCTACGCACGTTGCGAAGTATGCTTTTCAGTTGGCGAAGCAGTTCAATCTCTTCTACCATAATTATCATATCCTGAGCGAAGAGAATGAAACGCGGCGGATCCTGTTGTTGATGGTCGCAGATGTGGCCCGGCGGAAATTGGAGCGGGCCTTGGCGTTGCTTGGAATTGAGACGCCGGAGAGGATGTAATGCTCATCGTAATGAAATCCGACGCGACGAACTCTGACATCGAGCGCGTCGTTGAAATAATCGACTCCATTGGTCTGAAAGCCCATCCGATGCCCGGGTCAAATCGGACAGCCATCGGTATCATCGGGAACACGGGCGCGGTCGATCCCTCCCCGTTCGCCGATCTGCCGGGTGTTTCCGAATGCGTGCGCGTGACCAAGCCATATAAACTGGTAAGCCGCGAATTGAAACCGGAAAAGACAGTTATAAAAATAGACGACGCCCGCATTGGCGGCGACGAGTTCGCCGTCATCGCCGGCGCTTGCGCCGTCGAATCGCGCGAGCAAACTATGATGACTGCCGAAGTCGTCGCGGAGATGGGCTGCCGTTTTTTCCGCGGCGGCGCATTCAAACCACGAACTTCGCCTTATGCCTTCCAGGGACTGGGCGAAGAGGGATTGAAAATACTCGCCGATGTGCGCGATCGATACGGATTGAAGATCGTGACCGAGGCTACGGATGAGCAGGCGCTCGATCTGACCGAGAGATACGCGGATGTGATCCAGATCGGCACGCGGAATATGCAGAACTTCAGCCTTCTCAGACGTGCCGGGCAGGTGCGCAAGCCGATCTTGCTCAAGCGCGGGATGGCTTCGACTATTGAAGAGTTCCTGCTCGCCGCCGAATACATAATGGCCGAAGGCAACTACCAGGTAATCTTATGCGAACGCGGCGTGCGCACATTTGCCAATCATTCGCGTTTCACGCTCGATCTTTCGCTCATTCCGGCAGTACAGCGTCTCTCACATCTTCCGATCATCATCGATCCGAGCCACTCCACCGGTAAACGCGAGAAAGTAATCCCGCTCTCGCGCGCCGGAGTCGCTGTCGGGGCGGATGGGTTGATCGTCGATGTCCATCCTTATCCCGAACGCGCGCTCTGCGACGGGCCGCAGGCACTCCTGTTCGATATGTTCCGCGAGATGGTAGTACAGGTGCGCTCGATAGATGAGATCGTCAGACGCCATGCCGAGGTTCAGAGCACTGCATTTGTAGGTGATTAGCCTGCCGAAGCGGATTACATTTATCATTTTACATTTGTAATTTTACATTTTTCATTGATTAGCCGCGAATCCAATTATCAATGACAAATGTAGAATGATAAATGTAAAATGGTAAATGTAATCCGCCTGAACCTACTCAACTACAAAATTGACTCTCCGATGAGCTGTCGCCCTCGTCAATCGGTCTATGGCCAACAATCTCAACTCATAATTGCCGGCATCGAATCCGCCGAGGGAGACCCGAGCTGCATAGGGCAGCCGCTGAAGATCGCCATCAGACGCCGGTGTGACTTTTGCCAGAGGAGAGGCATAGACCAGTTTGCTTCCCGAATAGACCTGCGACTGAATGACGACATCTGGTGAACCTTTTTTATCCGCTTTTGCGTTATAGACGAAGACCAGGAAATCAGCCTTGCCGCCACGCTTGTATCGCCTTATGGCCGCGGTGGGCCTGGGCTGATAGGTTTTCCCATCGTCTCCATTCTGAGAGGACCCATCGTCCTCCGCCGCCGAGATAAATATACTGCTGAGCGCCAGCTGTTTCTTGGTCAAATCCGGAATCTCCACCCAGCAGGCTGCGCTTCCCAGCCGTGCGGTCCCTTCCTCGCGCAATGCAACTCTTGTTTGATAAAACCCCGGCTTGAGGGAAACATACTTCAGATAGTTGAACCCCTGTTTTACTACCGCATCCAGCGAGCTCGGCTTCAAATTGATACTGAGACGCTCGCTGAAACTTTGTGCAATTTTTCCCCGTTCATCGAAGATCGCGCCGGTCAGATCGAGGGCTCCATTATGAAGCCCGTTCGCCTGCAGGAGTTCGAGGGCGCTGGCGTCGATGTGGGCAGTGATCATCGCGACGGGACCGCGATCGGCGATGTCAATGAAATCGACCGACATCTCGAGAGGGATGTCACGCAAGGGGAAGAGTGATACCAATCCCGATCTGATTTGCGCCGCTTTGGCGGCCTTTGCTTGCTGCTCAGCTTTTTCTTTCTGTTTTTCAGAAAGTTTTTCGGCCTTCTTCTCTACTTTTTCTGATTTTTCTGTAGACGCTAAGTAGCCCTTACGCGTACGAACCTTCAGCTCCGGTCGGTCGGCGATGCGCACTTCGATCCGGTGAAAACGTCCATCGCGTCGCGATTCCGGAGGCTCATACGCCAGCACGTAATAAACCTCGTTGTCATCCAATACTCGTTGGAGCCCGAGATTGAGGTCGTTGTTGTTGATGACGAGAAAGCCGCCGGTATCTTGGGCGAGAGCGTTCATTCCATCACGCTTCGCCTCGATTGCTCTCTGCTCGATCCCCACTCGCGCACCTGGCAGCTCTGTGGCGAATGTCGCAGGCGCCGATGCATCCCCACCGGGCGGCGCGGCGATCAGCCCGCGCGCGTCGATCGAATAAATGACGACGCCCGAGCGCGTCGCGGCATCGATGATTCTTTGAATATCATAGACCTGTGAAGAGTTGTTTCCACCCAAAAAGAACCCGTCGGAGAGCAGGACCAACATCTTACGCCCCGTGAGCTGGCGCAGGCTGCGAATGACGCTGTCGAGCGTATCGAGCGTAGACCTAGTGTAGTGAGCGTTCTGAGCAACGATCAAACGCGCTTTCGATCTCGCCTGCTCCTCCGCCCGTTCCTGGGCCGATCCGCTTCCCATCGATCCTCCCCTCCCACCCCCTCCTCTCTGGGCCGGCACCGAGGGAGACTCAAGCCGCAAAATCTCTAATGCCGCCAATTCCAGCGCCTGGCGGTCTCCCCGGTCGATCAACTCCGCCTGGTAATCGGTGATGCGCGGCACGTCGAAGGAGTTGGTGACGGTGCGCGTCTGGACGGAGAGACGATCGACCGCTCGCTCAAGTATCGTACGATCTGTGGTGAATTGTTGAAACAACCCGATATTGCCGCTCGTGGTGATAAAAGCTACCTGATCTCCCGCGACCATCTGATCATTGATGAACCGATGTAAAACTCGTTTGGCGATCAACAGGTTTTCAGGCGCCAGATGAAAATCGTCTACCGCAATGACGATATAACGTTCGGCGCGAACCTCTGTCGAAGTTTGAGCGGCGCTGGCATCACCCGCGATCGGTCTCCTTTCAGGTCTCAACCAGGTCGCCGGTTTGACGGATGTGCCGGCGGCAAAATGAGTGATCGGTTGTCGCTTCCCGTCCTCAAAAAGCTCGAAATCCTCGCGCCTCAAATCGCGAATGAGGCTCCCTTTTTTATCCGCCACTACAACGTCGATCTGAACCAGCTCGGTCTCAACTCTGAGGACTGCCTGATTCTTTTTTTCTTTATCGTTCTGTTCCTGTGGTTGTGTTGAAGATTGAGCCACCGCCGGATAAAAACTGAACACAATGAAGAGCGCGTAAAAACCAATGATGGCGAGCTTCCTGGGCGGACTGAGATTCATATGAGCGGTCCCCGTTTGATTTTGCCTGACTGCCTGGTATAACTTTTTGGATAAGATATAACAATTTTATCATCTTTGGACGCTGAAGGGATGTTTGTGACCGCGGATTCAATCTCCGGCCGAGGTTTTTCGGAACTTTTTATAAGCTCTGTAGGTAATTTTCTTTGTGAGATATTCCCACAGGCGCCATTTAGTAATTTCAAATAATGAGCATGGAAGGAGCGAGATTGCGATGAAGACATCTTATGAGATCACTGCCAAACAAATGGTTATACTCGCACTTGTAACAGCGTTCTTTGCGGCGACCGCGGTTGTCCTATACGATCGCTTCGGTGCTGAGTTACTCGGAAAAATGGTGGGAGCGAAACCTGGGGCTACGATCGGAACCGGATCTATTGAGGGTTTGACGGACCCGTCGGTTGCCACTGATGAAAAGAACAATCAGGAGGTCTATAAGGCATTGAGCCCTGGAGTTGTAAACATCACCTCGACTGTTATCCTGCGCGATTGGTTTTATGAGGCTTATCCAAAAGAGGGATCGGGGTCGGGCTCGATTATCGACAAAGAGGGTCGAATCCTGACCAATAACCATGTGATTGAAGGTGCCCAAAAGCTCGTCGTCACCCTGTCAAATAAAAAGGAGTATGAGGCGAAAGTGCTCGATGCCGATTCTGACAACGATCTGGCGGTAATAAAAATCGACGCGCCGGCCGAGGAGTTAACGGCAGTCCCACTGGGCAATTCGAAAGATGTGTTCGTCGGTCAGAAAGTTTTGGCGATCGGTAACCCGTTCGGTTTGGATCGGACGCTCACCACTGGCGTTGTCTCCGGTCTTTCGCGCCCGGTTCGGTCCGAATCAAATCGCCTGATCGAGGGAGTGATTCAGACCGATGCCGCAATCAATCCCGGTAATTCGGGTGGCCCGCTGCTGAACTCACGCGGTCAGATGATTGGGATAAATACATTGATTTACAGCCCATCGGGCGGCTCGGTCGGCATCGGATTCGCCGTGCCCGTCGATACGGCAAAACGCGTAATCAATGATGTCCTGCAATACGGGCACGTCCGTAAACCCAAACTCGGCATTACCTCTTTGCAAATAACCCCTGGTCTCGTGCGAGAGCTGAATCTGCCTGTGAGTGAAGGGATGCTCATAGCCGAAGTGCTGCGAGGAGGCTCCGCAGAGAAGGCTGGCATTCAAGGCGCAACTTCTCAGGTTCGGATCGGAAGATATGTGATCCCGGTGGGCGGAGACATACTCGTCAGCATTGACGGGCAGCCCATCAAATCACAGGACGATCTCTATCGAGTGGTCAACAACAAAAACATTGGTGATCGAGTGCAGCTCGAGGTCGTGCGTGGCAGCCGCAGAATGAATGTAACATTGCAGTTAGACGAGCTGCCTCCCACCGGAAGAAGACGTGTTTAATCTCTGACAGATTTGATTCATGACAAATTACAAAAATAAAAAACAACAAAGGGGCAGGGGAGGAAGTTATCTCGTCTTTCTCCCCCGCTCCTTTGTTGTTTTTGCTCTTTTCGTGATTTTTGGGCTGAAAGTTTCTACTTAGCTTTAAACGAACGCGCTATAGCATCTGTCTGATTTCTCAAGGGACTCAGCGTATTCTTCCGGCCCGTAAAACGCAGGATGTATATCGATTTCTCGCCTGTTCGCACATAATAATTGCGCCCGGTGAACGGCTGCCCCGAAGAGTTCTTGTAGTCGTATGCGAGAAGCGCACCGAGTTTGCCTCCGGGGAGCGCGAATTTTTCGATGCTCAGCCTGTCGTACGCAGGCAGATACTGGACTACGGACTGTTCATCCTGCTTGGCGAATTCGAACACTTGCAGATCGGAACTGGCGTCGTCGATTTTCCGAAATTTGAGCGCTCCGTTTTCACGGATCCTGTAGACGATGTTGACATCATTTCGTCCCAGACTGTCCTGGTTAACGACCGCTATCCATCCAGCCGGCAGCGTCACCGTGTACTCGCCGTCAGGGTCATCGAAAACTTCCTGCGCATTTGCAGCGGCTGAAAAAATTAAGAGAAGAATTGTGAGGAAGATCAGGCGGTTAAATGAGCAAGCTATCAAGATGCATTCTCCTTCCAATTGATTCGACCGCGCGAAGAAGGGTCCATCATCACGCGTATGTTTTTCCCATCGAGTGCTCGGACGAGCGTGTCCTGCTGGATTGCAATTAAACTTTCTACCCCGGTTTCGGCAGCCGCGATCATCTCGTCCATCTGGGAGCGAGTAAATGCTTCGGTCTCCGCTGTCCCCTGAATCTCGACGAAACGGCCATCGCCTGTCCGCACAACATTCATATCGACATCGGCGGAGGAATCTTCGCCATAATCCAGGTCGAGAAGCATGCACCCACCCACGATCCCGACGCTCACTGCGGCGACATAGTCACGAAGCATGGCGCGTTCCAATTTGCCCTCTTCCATATATTTATTCAGGGCCAGCGCGAGCGCGACAAAACCACCGGTGATCGAAGCAGTTCGGGTGCCGCCATCAGCCTGAATCACGTCGCAGTCGACGGTGACGGTACGTTCGCCGACCGCTGACATATCGATAATCGAACGCAGGCTACGGCCTATCAGACGCTGAATCTCCTGGGTTCGCCCTGATGGACCGCCACGTCCGATTTCGCGCTGCGTGCGCGTCTCTGTCGCGCGAGGCAGCATGGCATATTCCGCCGTCACCCAGCCAACTCCTTTGCCTTTCAAGAATGAAGGGATGCGCTCTTCCACGGTAGCTGTGCAAACGACGCGGGTGTGTCCCATCTCGATCAGGACTGAGCCTTCCGCATATTTAGTATATCCAGGCGTCATCTTTACCGGCCGAAGCTCCGATGACGCGCGTCCATTCGAACGGGTCTCTGCTTTTTCTTTATTATGTTTCAAGTCTGTCACTTCCCCACAATTCTACGGCCTCCAGATGCTCCAGAGGCTCACCAAGTATTCTCTCCGCGATACGATGAAATCGCTTTGCCGCATCAGTGACATAGAACCGATAAATGGCCTCATCCCCGGTTTGATTGAGCAATCCCTCTCTTTCGAGCAATTGCGCCGTCTCTTCCGCAGTTGCCTCCGCCGAATCAACCAGAATCACTTTGCCCCCTATCGTTTCACCGATGACGCGTTTGAGCAAGGGATAATGGGTGCAACCGAGCACGAGCGTATCGATCTTCTGCTCGCGCAGCGGGGCAAGGTACTGTTCAGCCACCAGGCGCGCGATCTGCGAATCGGTCTCGCCTTCTTCGACGAGCGGAACAAAGAGCGGGCAGGCGCGCGCGAAGATTTCAGCTTTCCTCTCTCCGATCGATTCTTCAATCGCGTGGTCGTACGCTTTACTTTCAATCGTCGCTTCAGTGGCTATCACCCCGATGCGGTCCGACCGCGTGACGCGCGCGGCCATCCTCGCTCCGGGACCCAGCACGGTCAATAACGGGAGATCGAACTCCCGCCGCAGTCTTTCGCGTGACATTGCCGATGCCGTGTTACAGGCGACCACGATCATCTTCACACCTTTGTCTACAAGAAATGCCGCATCCTCGATAGCATAACGTTCGATTGTCTCCCGGGATTTAGTCCCGTAGGGTACGCGAGCGGTGTCGCCCAGATAAATGACGCTTTCACTCGGCAGGCGCCTGCGAACAGCGCGCAACACCGTCAAGCCGCCTACACCGGAATCGAAGATGCCAATCGGCAGGGATACTCATCGTGGAAAAGCAAAAGGCAAAATGATAATTGATAGTTGATAACTGATAATTCGTACCCACTGGGGCGACAATTTATACGAATTATCAATTATTAATTATCATTTTGCCTTGCAAGTGGAGGTGGAGAGAATCGAACTCTCGTGTGGCAGCCGTCTACGAAGGAATCTACATACTTAGCCGTTTCGCTTGTGATTCGCTCTGAAGTGGCAGCAGAAGCGGCGAAGAACCACTTCAAAGCTATGCCAGATTATTTTCGCTCTCCGGTTCTGACCTGCGCCGGATCGCTAGCCTGCTAAGTCGACGCTCGTTTCGCGCACACAGGCGATGCGCGAGCGAACGGGCAGTTAAACTAGTGGTTAACTAGGCTGCCATTGCGAGTTCATTGTTCGCAATTAAGGTTTGCCTGCAGTTTACGGGTTACAAGCTTCCCGGTATGCATCCGTCGCTTCAGGTCTTCCATCGAATCCAGTGCACCCCCATCGAAGGTTTACACAGGTTTACACCTGGTCGCGAACATCTTAGAGTTTACGTGGATGGTTTGAGTAGTGTCAAGAAACCATCAATACATAGCTAATAACGATTAACTATAAATTTTCGTTGTGATTCTCGTGGTGAACCTTCTCACCGGATTTATGAACCATCTTCATTCAATTGCGATGAATTCTCAGACAAAACTGGTTTGTGTGCCTATCACCGAAACATCCGTTGACAAGTGTTTTGCTGCCATTGCTGATTCCGAGCGGCTCGCCGATATCATAGAACTGCGGCTCGACTATTTCTCCGCCGCAACTTTGCCGCTAGTGATTGCCGAATTAGAGGCGCGCATCCGGCAGATCAGCAAACCGCTGATCATAACATTTCGCCCGCGCGAGCAAGGCGGCAAGCGAGATCTGACTCTACCAGACAGGCAGAGCTTCTGGCGCAACTTGCCGCCGGGGATCGTCCAGGCAACAGCGTTCGCCGATTTCGAATTCGATCTGGCGGAGATCTTCGCCGAAGCATCGCCGATCCCCTGGAGCAAGATCATCTGCTCCTGGCACGACGTCGATGAAACTCCGGCAGATCTCTTCGAAATTTATGAACGAATTGCCGCCACTCCCGCCGCGGTCGTCAAAATCGCCACCCGGGTTAACCGAATCGGCGATTGCCTGCAACTCATCGATTTAATCGAACGAAAATCTGCCAATAAACCGATCATTGTGCTGGGCATGGATATGCCGGGGTTGATGACGCGCGTCCTCGCATTGTCGCGCGGAGCGATGCTCACCTTCGGCGCACTGAGACGCGGTGCAGAGAGCGCGAGCGGGCAGCCGACCCTCACAGAGTTAAAAGATCTCTATCGGGTCGACCGGCTCACGCGCGACAGCGAAGTCTTCGGGGTCATCGGAAACCCAATCGGCCATTCGCGCTCACCCTTGATACACAACGCTATATTGAAAGCTCTGGGCCGTAACGGCGTCTATTTACCGTTCGAGGTCGATTCCGCGGCCGACTTCGTGCGCGAATTCGTGCGGCCCGCAACCAGAAAGATCGATTGGCGTTTGCGCGGTTTGAGCGTTACCATCCCTCACAAACTGGCCATCACTACATACCTTGATTCGATCGATCCGACTGCTCAGCGCATCGGAGCGGTCAACACCGTAGTCATCGAAGGCGAACGTTTACTCGGTCACAATACGGATGTGATCGGCGCCATGAAACCTCTGGTCGAATTAATAGACATCAAGGGAGCGCGGGCGGCTGTGATCGGTGCGGGAGGCTCCGCGCGCGCAATCTGCTATGGGCTGGGCGAACGCGGAGCTCACGCGACCGTCTATGCGCGCGATCCGCAAAAGGCGAAACGGCTGGCCGATGAGTTCAAGACCCGAGCCGGAACGATCGACGGCTTCGATGGGCAAGCCGATCTGGTCGTCAATTGCACGCCTATCGGAATGGCCGGGCACAGCGAAGGCCAATCCCCGTTGAGGCCTGAACAATTGCGCGGCGTTAAAATCGTATATGACCTGATCTACAATCCCGATGATACCGTATTGCTGCGCGACGCCCGCGCAGCGGGGTGCCGGACGCTCGCGGGGCTGGCGATGCTGGTTGGACAGGCGGCGGAGCAATTCCGATTGTGGACCGGAATTGATCCGCCGGTTGACGTGATGTGGCGCGCCGTCTCGAGCAGGGATTAACCAACAAGATTCTAGGGTTTTTCAGGATCGACCTTTACATCTATAATTCCCCCATACGCGCTTGCCCTAATGTCGAGAGAGGAACATAAAAATGAAGAAGAGCAAATATTCTCCAGAGATCATACTTCCGGGCGGTCGGCCGTCTAAGATACTGGCGACGATTTTATCTATCCTGGTCGCCTGCGGAGCAGTTCTGGTGACGGCGCAGGAAAAGAGTCAAAAGCCTGCGCAGGAAGGAAAATCTATGCCGGAGAATAGAAACAAACTTTTTGAAGGCGAGGTCAATGCGCCCGAAATTCCCGCAGGTCTCGAATGGCTCAATACGGAAAAGCCGCTCGCACTCCGCGAACTGCGCGGTAAAATCGTGCTGCTCGACTTCTGGACCTACTGCTGCATCAACTGCATGCACATCATTCCCGACCTGAAGAAGTTGGAAGCGAAATACGCCAATCAGCTGGTAGTGATCGGTGTGCATTCGGCGAAGTTCACGACTGAAAAAGGGACGGATAATATTCGGCAGGCGATACTACGCTATGAGATCGAACATCCCGTCGTCAATGATCGCGATTTCGAAGTTTGGCAGCAGTTCGCTGTGCGAGCGTGGCCGACGCTGGTGCTGATCAATCCGAAAGGGAAGGTGGTAGGCGCGCAATCCGGAGAAGGTATCTTCGAGCTCTTCGATAATATCATAGGCGAGATGTCTTCCTATTTTCGCGCTCAGGGCGTACTCGACGAAAAACCCGTCAATTTCAAACTCGAGAAATTCTCCGCCCCGCCCAGCCTCTTGAGCTTCCCGGGGAAAGTGCTGGCCGACGAGAAAAATAATCGATTGTTCATTTCCGATTCGAACCATAACCGAATCCTCATTACGACGCTGGATGGAATGGTGCAGGAAGTTATGGGCGACGGAGCGATCGGCGCCAAAGACGGCCAATTTGCGGAAGCCGAATTTAATCACCCGCAGGGAATGGCGCTCGACGGCGATACGCTCTACATTTGCGACACCGAGAACCATCTGATCCGCAAAGCCGATTTGAAAGCGCGGACGGTGGAGACATTGGTCGGAAACGGCCAGCAGGCAATGCGTTTCAATATCGAAGGTGTGGGTACGAATGTCGCATTGAATTCGCCCTGGGACGCGGTAATGCATAACGGGATGCTCTATATCGCTATGGCCGGACCGCACCAGCTATGGGTCGTCAACCCGAAGACGCGCGAAGCGAAACCATATGCCGGGAGCGGGCGCGAGAATCATACAAACGGACCGCTGCTAGAGGCGGCGCTCGCTCAACCGAGCGGCATAACAACCGATGGAAAGTCGCTCTATTTTGCCGACAGCGAGGTCAGCTCGATCCGTTCCGCTTCGCTATCTCCCAATGGCAAGGTCGGCACGATTGTCGGTAAGGGCTTGTTCGATTTCGGAGATGTGGACGGAGCAGGCGATACCGTCCGGCTGCAACACCCGCTCGGAATCGTCTATATACAAAATAAGCTTTATATAGCCGATACATACAATCACAAGATCAAAGTAATCGACCTCGCGAAAACCGAGTTCGACTCATCGGTATTACCTGAGGATATACAGACGGCGCGGGCTCAAACGACATCTCGCTTTGAATCCCGGACGTTCGCCGGAAATCGCGAACGAGGCACGCGAGACGGCGACCGCAAACAAGCGCAATTCAATGAGCCGGGCGGCATTACTGCTACATCGAAGACCCTCTTCATAGCCGACACAAATAACCATCTCATCCGTAAGCTCGATCTCGACAGCGGGAAAGTGTCGACGCTCGAGTTGAAGGGGCTCGAGACGCTGACCAAACAGCTAGTGCGCAGGTTCCGGGGGCGTGTGGTCGATGTTGATAAACAGACCATCGCTCCAGGGCAGGGATCGATTTCACTCTCATTCGCTCTCCCCGCTGGGTATAAATACAACCAGGGCGCACCGTTTTACGTTGCATATCGCATGAGCGATGACAATGCCGTAAAGATCACTGACAAAGAGACGTCGCGCAATTTCACCGAGCCCAAATTTCCGTTCGATATCCCGCTCGATGCAAAGCAGGGTGAAAGCGTGGCGACGATTGAAGCGGTGATCTATTTCTGCAATGACGAAAAGGAAAAAGTCTGCCTCGTCGACAGCGTGCGAGTGAACGTGCCGCTCGAAGTTAAAGAAGGCGCCCAGAAACAGGCGAAGGTGGAAGTCGCGGCTAAAGCGAGAGGCAAATAATAATGGATACTGGATAATGGATAATTGATAATTCGTATAAATTGTTGCCACAGTTTATATGAATCATCAATTATCAGCGTAATGGGGAAGGTGCCGCTCGAAGTTAAAGAAGGCGGGCGCCCTCACAAACAGGCGAAGGTGGAAGTCGCGGCTATAGCGCGTGGCAAATGATAATGGATAATTGGAAAATTCGTATAAACTCAGACAACAGTTTATGCGAATTATCAATTGTCCATTATCAATTATCAATTATTACCAGTCTCCTTCTCTGTTCCAGGCAAATTGTTTCAACCGCCAGAGCATACCCGGCGTCAATCTCCTCCCATCTGAATAAGAGCAATTGGATGTAACGTGTTTCGCAGAGCGCATGCCTGGGATAACGGTGGTGACGGCGTCGTGGCTTAAAGTGTAGCGCAAAGCCAATTCCGCCAGATTTTCCGCCTCGGCCCCAAGTAATAATTGCAATCTCTCTACTAGATTGAAGACCCTCTCTTTACGGTCTCCGCGGAAGAACCAGGAACGGAAATCGCTCTCGGGAAAAACGGTATCCGGCCTGATCGCGCCTGTCAGCCCGCCCTCATCGAAAGGCACGCGCGCGATGACACCGATATTCAGTTCCTGACATAGCGGATAGAGTTCATTCTCGGGGGCCTGCTCGAAGATGTTGTAGATAACCTGCACCGTATCGATGTTGCCCTGCCGCAGGACCTTCAAGGCATTCCATGGCTGATAATCGTTGATCGAGATACCAAAATACCTCACCTTCCCCTGCTCTCGCAGCGCCGTCAAAGCCTCGATCCATTCGGGTTCCTCAGTCCAGTTGTCGTGCCACACATGCAGCTGCTGCAGATCGATCGTGTCCAGGCCGAGGTTTTTCAGGCTCTGCTCCGTAGATTCGATGATGTAGTCGTAGGTGAAGACCTCCTGCAGCGAGACGCCCCGCGCCGGCCACTCCCTGTTTTTGGGCGGCACTTTCGTTGCGATCTGGATCCGCTCGCTGCGTGAGCGGATCACCTCTCCGACCAGGCGTTCGCTGTGGCCTTCGCCGTATGCCAGCGCCGTGTCGATGAAGTTCAATCCCTGGTCGATCGCCAGATTCAACGCGCGCTTGGCTTCTTCGTCATCACCGCCAGTCCATTGGATGCCGCCGATCCCCCAGGCGCCGTAGCCGATCTCAGACACCTCTATTCCGGTCCTACCGAGAGTTCTATATTTCATGGGTCGCTCCAGATAATATAATGTTAATTGCTATCTTATTCATGTTGTTAATGGTTTGTGAAGATTTTATCGATGCGTGGTGATTTATTCACTTGAGGGTCTCGAATGTCAAGGTTGTTGAGAATTGTTGACGATTGGGCTATTTCACATGATATTGTTGTGGCTGTCGGTCAGATACGTTACAGAATCCAGGCTAATACTCGAGGTGATTTATGAAAGCTAACCCTTCCGGGCTCCGGTTGCGCCTTATCATCGTGGGATCGATGTTCGCTATTGTCGGCACCTTCGCTCTACCTGGCTTTATGCTGAAAGCCGCGGCCGAGAAGACATTCAATCCCATCGCTGAGCTCTGGCAGTTAGCGCCACCGCCACCGAAGATCGCGGAGACCGACCGCATCGCGGAGCTGCGCGCGCGCCGGCAAGCGGTGATCAAGCGGATGAGCAACGACTCAATGATGGTCCTCTTCAGCGCTGAGCCGCGGGTTTACACGAATGACGTGGATTATCATTACCGGCAGGAAAACAACCTCTACTATCTGACCGGGATCAAGCAGGCGGATGCCATTCTAGTCCTTAGCCCGGACGGAAGCGGAGCCAATAAGGAAATTATATTTATACCGGAGCGCAATCCGATCTTCGAGACGTGGAATGGCCGGATGATGAGCTTCGACGAAGTGCGCGCGCGCAGCGGCGTGCAGGATGTAAGACCGCTCAGACTTTTCAAATCATTCCTCGCCCTGATCGCACCGCGCGCCGAGCAGGCGATCACCAAACGCAGCCCGATCCCCCAAGCCGCCGAAGAACTTAGGGGACAGTGGAACCGGGATTTTCAAAAACTTATCCAGGCGGTCGCCGCTGATCGGGCTGACCTTTACCTTCTGACTCCGAATGGATTGGACCTGCGGGAATACAAACAGGAGCACGAATTCGCCAGCCAGATAACCTCTTCCCAGGCCGGTTTTAAGATAAAGAACGCCCATCAGATATTCGCCGACCTGCGGCTCCAGAAATCGGAATGGGAACTGAAGCTTATGCAGCACGCGGTGGACATCACGAGCGAATCATTCCATCGAGTTTTCGCCGCCGCCGCGCCCGCAATGTATGAGTATGAAATTCAGGCCGAATTCGAATATACATTCCGGCGGCGTAATGCCGACAACTGGGGTTATCCGTGCATAGTCGGGGCGGGCCGGAATGCCACGACCCTGCACTACAACACCAGCCAGGAGAGACTCGACGACGGCAGCCTACTGCTTATGGATTGCGCGGCCGAGTATGACCACTACACCGCAGACATCACGCGTACGCTTCCGATAAATGGGAAGTTCACCAAAGAGCAGGCGGAGATTTACCGCATCGTTTATGAGGCACAAGCCGCGTCGATAGCGGCAGTTCGGCCCGGAAATTCCGTCAATACGCGGCACGATCCGAATATCTCGCCGCAGTCAGTACACGGGCGCTCGGTCGAGATAATCAAGGATGGGTTATTACGTCTGGGGCTGATCACCTCGAAAAACAATAATGAATACCGGACCTGGTTTATGCACGGGACCAGCCACTGGTTGGGGATGAACGTCCACGACGTGGGGGATTACTCGAAGCCTCTCGCGCCGGGAATGGTATTGACCGTAGAGCCAGGCATCTATATTCGACCCGACGCGCTCGAGGTTCTGGCGAAAAATCCGGAGAACGAACGATTTATCAAAGCTATCGGCCCCGCGTTTGCAAAATACAAGGGCATAGGGGTGCGCATCGAGGATGACGTTCTGGTGACCGACGGAGATCCGAAAGTGATGTCTCGCGCGATTCCATCAAAGCTGGAGGAAGTGGAAGCGGCCATGGCTCGATTGAAGCAGGAGCTTCGCAAATCGGGATGGCCAGTGGCTATGAAATAGAACAAAATTGACGCAAAGGCGCAAAGGTAAAAAGGGTAATCAGAGATATGTCGATAAGACTTTATCTGCCGGAAACTCGATTTGCCGTAGCGAGCATACCGCTTGAACAATACGGCGAGGTAGTCTCCTGTTTGAGCGAAATAGACGGTTTTGTTTCGATGATGCGCGACAAGGAAGAGATCACTCTGATCGTCGCGGAGAACGAATGGGAGAAATTAGCTCACCGCTTCCCTCAGGCGCGCATACAGCAACAGCGGCGAATGATTCGCTTCGACACCGTGCTCGATTTTTCGGTCGTCGGGTTCATATCCGAAATCAGCGGCGCTCTGGCCGATGCAGATATCAGCATCCTGAGCCTTTCAACCTACAGCACAGATGCCGTCTTCGTCCACGATTCGAGGTTCGACGATGCAGTATCCGCCGTCAAACAGGCGTTGGTAACCTTGCGGTTCACACATCTCGCGCAACATTGATTCGGGTCGCCAATTTTTTCTGTTCATTCAAATATCGCCAGATTATGCAAATTTCGGCGAATCAAAGTTAGGACGGAAAACTTGTATATTTGCGATGCCTTGAAGAGATGGTGAGCCGTTCTGTCAGCAATGGTCGACCCGGCGGCGTTTCGGCATCACCAGACGAGAAAGCAAGAAAGGAAGCTAACATTGTTGAATCGCATTATATTAATCAGTTTGCTGATAACGTTTGCCTTCATCCCTGTCTTCAGTCAATCGAAGGGCAAACGCACCTCTCCTGGCAAAACCCGTGCTGTTCAATTGGCCGAGATCGAGGCTGAATTGAAAACGCTCGAACGCGAGTGGTTCGATGCCGTTACGAAGAATGACGTAGCGACGCTTAATAGAATTTTCGCCGACGATTTCCTGGCTATCAGCAGCGACGGCAGTTTCATAACCAAAACCGAGATGACCGAACTGCTCTCGTCGGGCCGCATTAAAGTCGATGAGATAAGAGTCGATGAGTTCAAGCTGAAGCTATACGGCAACACTGCCGTCGTCACCGGCCGGGCGACCTTCATCAGAAATCAGCAACCACTCGGCCAGGACGGTCACATCGAAGTTTGGGTCAGGCGACCCGGCCCATCGGGAAAAAACCTCTGGCAAGCAGTCTCGTGGACATCAATTCCGTTCACCAAAAAGACGATTGCCGGATCGGCAAATTCGACGAATTCGGCGAATTCGTCAAACACACCATCGAAAGGTAAAGAAGTGGCATCAGAACCATCAGAACCAGGATTGAAATTCGAAGAGATCGTTGTTGGCGTAGGCATTAGTCCGAAGCCTGGGCAAGACGTTACGGTCCATTACACCGGTATTTTGGAAAACGGGGTTAAATTCGACAGCTCACTCGATCGCGGTGAACCCTTCACGTTCAAGATCGGCGTCGGGCGAGTAATAAAAGGGTGGGACGAAGGCGTGATGACCATGAAAGTTGGCGGTAAACGCAAACTGATTATCCCGCCCCATCTGGGTTACGGTTCACGAAGCACGGGCCCAATACCTCCCAATTCAACTCTGATATTTGAAGTCGAGCTATTGGAAGTGAGGTGAAATGTTCTAGCCGCCCTAGATTGCTGGCGAATCATCGCCGATTCTCTCGATTGCACCAGCGAATGCGAGAATGTGTCTGTCTCGATGGTTTTTCTCGCTTTGAATAAACGCGAATTTGAGAGAGCCCACATTTATGTCCAAAAAACGCCTAAAAACTGCAGGCCCACAAACCAAAGCAATCTACACATCGAAGGAGCTCAACCAAACCTCCGCGGTAAGCCCTCCGATCTGGCAGACGACAACGTTCAGCGCCGAGACCGCGGAGGAGTTCGCTGAGATAGCTATCGCCACGAAGCCGGCGGAATTTTACACGCGCTACGGTAACCCGAATCACGAGATGGTGGAGGAGACTCTCGCTGCGCTCGAAGGAGGTGAATCTGCGCTGGTTACCAGTTCAGGCATGGGAGCCATCTTCGCCGGGATCGCCGGGAATTTGCAGAGCGGCGACCACGTCATCGCGCAACTCAATCATTATGCGGGGGCAACGACCCTGCTCAAGGAATTCCTGCCTCGCTGGGGTATCGAAGTAACATTTGTTGATCAAACCAAAAATTCCGAGTTCGCCGATGCGCTGCGTTCTCAGACGAAGCTGATATATGTCGAGACTCCCGTCAATCCGCTGATGCAGATCACCGATCTGCGATCCATCGTCGAACTGGCTCGGCCGCACGGCATCACTACCATCTGCGATAACACGTTCGCCACACCGATCAATCAGCGTCCGCTGGAAATGGGTATCGATGCAGTTGTCCACAGCGCGACGAAATATATCGGCGGGCACCACGATGTGACGGCGGGCGTCATGGTTGGATCGACAGAGATGGTCGAGCGCACGTGGAAGTTTGCGCTGGTGGCGGGCGCGACTCTTAGCCCATTCGATGCTTGGCTCTTGCTGCGTGGGCTCCGGACTCTGGGTTTGAGAGTCGAACGCCATAATCGAAACGGAATGGCGCTGGCAAAATTTCTGGAGCGCAATCCAAAGGTTTCCCGCGTTCACTATCCAGGCCTCGAATCACATCCCCAGCACGAACTCGCCAAATCGCAAATGAGCGGTTTCACCGGCATGCTGAGCGTGGAATTGCTTGGAGGATACCAGGCGGCCGATAGATTCATCTCTTCCCTCGAGCTTGCGACACGCGCAGCCTCGCTCGGCGGATTTGAGACTTTGGTCGTGCATCCAGCGTCGATGTGGAGTCTGCAACTCTCCCCCGAATTGAGAGAGCGGACCGGCATAAATGAAGGTCTGGTGCGTATCTCTGTCGGGCTGGAAGATGAACCCGATCTGTTGCAGGATTTCGATTGCGCCTTGCAAGAGGTATAAGTTCTGCAGCGCACCGAGAGAGAGAGAGAGAGAGAAAGACCGGTGCATAGCAATCTTCTCCAGTCGGCGCTCTATCTGTGTGGAATAAAGAAGGGCTGAATAGTTACACTATTACCAAAAAAAAATAGGAGAGATTTTGCAATCTCTCCTGTAAAGGCTAGCTTTGCTGGGATGAAAACTTGGAAGACAATGGTGCAAGAAATCATCTCGCACACGCTTTTATATTTAGCAATACTGATGCCACGAACAGCCTGAATAGCCCCTAAACGCTAATTGCCGTGTAGACGCTGATTTAGCGCTCATTCGCATCTTTTGCTGTCTTCAAGATCTTTCGTACTTTATCCAGAATTTCGTATGTGAGCTTCAATTTTTCGGAGACGGGGCTATAGGATGGTTATATATGTCTGAAATCATTATTCCAATGCCTGTCCGATAATTTCCCAATATCCCGCATTTTTGTGGCTGGTTTATTCTTAGCCGGTACAATTTTGTTGCTGATCATTCGACACCGATCCAATCCTGCGGTTTGAAATAAGCCCAGGCTGCAGATTCCGGCGTGTCTGGCGCGGGTTCATAGTCGTAATTCCACCGCGCTAGTGGAGGGAGCGACATCAGGATCGACTCCGTGCGGCCGCGGGTCTCCAGTCCGAATGTCGTGCCGCGGTCATAAACAAGGTTGAACTCAACATACCTGCCGCGCCTGATCAATTGAAACTCGCGTTCTCTTTCGCCGAAGTTATCATTGCGATGCTTTTCGATGATCGGCAAATAGGCGGGGAGGAAAGCATCACCCACATCTTTTACGAACGCGAAGAGCTTCTCCAAATCTCCCTGCAGATAGTCGAAGAAGATTCCTCCGACTCCCCGCGTCTCGTTTCGGTGTTTGATGAAGAAGTATTCGTCACACCACTTTTTAAAACGCGGATAGTATTGTGGATCGTGCTTATCGCACGCCTCTTTCAGTATGCGATGAAAATGGACGACGTCCTCGCGCACCGGATAATAGGGCGTTAAATCCGTTCCGCCGCCGAACCAGCTCGTCGATTCTTTTTCCAGGTAACGGAAGTTCGCGTGAACCGTCGGTATATAAGGGTTGCGTGGATGAAGGACCAGCGAAATGCCGGTGGCGAAGAACTCGAGACCATCGCCCAACGCGATTTTCTTCGCGAATTCTTCAGGCAGGACGCCCTCCACTGCCGAAAAATTAACGCCGGCCTTTTCAAAAATCGCCCCTTCCTGCATGACGCGCGTCCGACCGCCGCCGCCGCCCTCGCGCTCCCAGCGATCTTCCCGGAAATTTGCCTTTCCATCAGCCTCTTCGATTGCACGACAAATTCTGTCCTGCAGCAGCGCGAATGATTCCTGCGCACGGTGTCTAATAGGTTGTTGCTGGTCCATGGAATGATTTCAATTGAGCTTGGTTTGCAGCCGGCGGAATGCCCTCAGCGCCTGTTTATAACTGGGATTCAGATCGTATGCCTCTTTATATAGATTCACTGCCCTGAGCAGATCACCGAATTCTTCGTATACGCGCCCAAGGTTGAACCTCGGATAGAAAGGAGATTCGTATCGCTTGGTATCGAAAGCACGCTCGAGCCAGGGGATCGCTCCCCGCATATCGCCCTTCTGAATCAGATATGCGCCTATATCGTTGTATGGGTTGCCATAGTCAGGATCGACTTCGATGGCTTTCATACATTCCTCAATCGCCTCATCGAGCTTGCCCTGAAAACTCTTGGCCCAGCCGCGAAAGGTGTAGGCCTCGGCCGTAGGAAAGACTTCAATCGACCTGGTGTAATGATCTATCGCCTCATCGAGCTGCTGGCGCATCTGCGCCTCATACCCGCGCTGCCACCAGCTCATTGCTTCTTCGCGCATTTCCATCTCGATCATATCTTGTTTGAATATCGGATAGTCAGACATTCTCTTAGCTCCTATCTCCACTCTCGTCCAGGCTCTACTTAGTCAAATTCTACCTCCGCTCAATACAAACCGGAAATAGCCCGCTAAAGTCATAAATAAAGTGTGAATCTATCTTTATCTATATTGTCATCTATATTGTCATCTATATTGTCATCTATATTGCCCTAGTTATATTGTCCTACTTTTTCCGCCGTTTGTGGCGATTCTTTTAGTCGATGATAAATCGCCAATTTACAGCAAGTTTTATGTATTAAAACATCGCGCATTTTTTACATAGCATGGCTTGGTAATGTTACACATAGACACGCGCGAGTCTGACGCGCACTCTCTATAACTCACCTTTAACACTTGCAAGAATTCTATTTTTGCCCTGCTGGTACGCCTCTTGCACTTGATATCCGTAATCGCAGGCGTTGAAAGCTTTTTTATAAAAATGGCTTCATCACTACGATTGATAGTGCAAAACAAGCAATATGGAGGATGAAAATTCATGAAAAAGCATACAGTTGGATTATCATTTTTAGTTGTGTTTGCTCTGGCCTCTATCGGATTCGCGTGGGGGACATACCAGGATCCGCAAACTTCAACTCAACAGCAGGCGGTAAAACGAGCAACAGCCAAGGTTGTTTCGGTTGACGCCTCACGGAACGCTATTGAGATCAAAGATCAGACCGGAGCTAACGTAACAATGGCCGTTAGCCCGCAGGCTAAAATCACAAAAGATGGTAAGGACGTTGCTTTAACCGATATCAAGGCCGACGATACCGTCTCCGTCGAATGGGAAGATGATGGTGGAAGGATGACGGCGAAATCATTGACGGTAGTATCGGGTAAGAGTAAGAAACCATAACTCTGATGATAAAATTACGTCGTCCAGGCTAAGGCGACGAGGTAAATGGGTAGGACAGAATATCAAATCTGTCCTACCCATTTTTGTCACGAATTCTGGGATTGGATTTTTTTACTGAAAACCACCGAATCAATGCAAATACCCCCCTCTACGATAAATTTTTAAAAAAATTCAGCACAGTACTTGACAAGCACAAATTTAATCCATTATATTCCGACCTTTGTGAAGAACAGATAGAAATGCGGGTCATTTGAGAATGTATTGTGGCTTTGTGATCCCTCGATTCGAGCGGGTTCTCCTTCATTAAGGTTGCAGCCGGGCAACGATCTTAAATCAACAATACGCCACAGAAAAACTCGGCGATTTGGGACGCCAGATCTGCACGCTTTCGCGGACATCCCAAAAAATCAACCTTCGCATCATGCTTGAGACAGGTGCTCTTTACGGGCATTGGCCTCATATGCAGCCTCACATATTGCATGAAATCCTCCTGGGGAGGCCGGGCTGGTTATTGCCTTACATCTCCGGGAGTGGAGTTATATTTTTACTATGCCGACAATTAACCAGTTAGTGCGAAAAGGACGGAAGAGAGTCAAGTACAAGACTTCGAGCCCTGCCCTGCAATCCTGTCCGCAACGGCGAGGGGTCTGCGTGCAGGTCAAGACGCAGACGCCGAAGAAGCCCAACTCGGCGCTGCGCAAAATCGCGCGCGTACGCCTGGTCAACGGGATCGAGGTTACGTCTTATATACCAGGAATCGGCCACAATCTGCAGGAACACTCGATAGTGCTCGTGCGCGGCGGCCGCGTCAAGGATTTGCCCGGCGTACGCTATCACATCGTCCGCGGGACACTCGACTCGGTGGGCGTCGCAAACCGCAAACAGGGCCGCTCGAAATACGGCGCGAAACGTCCGAAGGAAGGCGCTGCCAGCGGCGCAGCCAAGGGGAAAAAGTGATCTCAAATTTCAATTTCTGAGAGTTCCTATGCCAAGAAGAAGAGAGATTCCCAAAAGAGAAATTCTACCCGATCCGGTATACAACAGCCCACTGGTAGCCAAGTTCATCAACACTATGATGTGGGACGGAAAGAAATCGACGGCGGAGGGGATAATTTACAAAGCGCTAGACAAGATTAAAGAGAGGTCGCAGGAAGACCCGCTGAAGATTTTCAAAAAGGCGATCGAGAACCTTCAACCGAAGGTTGAGGTCAAATCGAAACGGGTCGGGGGCGCCAACTATCAAGTCCCGGTCGAGGTTAACGCGTCGCGTCGGGTGGCGCTCGCTATGCGCTGGCTCGTCGCATACGCCCGCGGCCGCGGCGAAAAAACGATGATCGACAAACTGGCAGCTGAGATACTCGATGCAGCGACGAACAAAGGCAACGCTGTAAAAAAACGAGAGGACGTACATCGCATGGCGGAGGCGAACAAGGCCTTCGCGCATTACAGGTGGTAGTAGTTTATGGCAAGACAAGCACCGCTCAGTCGGTTCCGCAATATTGGAATAATGGCACACATCGACGCAGGTAAGACGACGACCACTGAGCGTGTACTCTATTATACTGGCGTATCGTACAAAATCGGCGAGGTGCACGAGGGGACGGCGACGATGGATTGGATGCCGCAGGAGCAAGAGCGCGGCATCACGATCACCTCGGCGGCGACCACCTGCTTCTGGAAGCGCAACGGCGACGAGTATCGCATCAACATCATCGATACGCCCGGACACGTCGACTTCACTATTGAGGTCGAGCGCAGCCTCCGTGTACTGGATGGAGCGGTCGCGGTCTTCGATGCGGTTGCCGGTGTGCAGCCGCAGTCCGAGACGGTCTGGCGTCAGGCCGATAAGTACAACGTTCCGCGCATCGCCTTCATCAACAAGATGGATCGCCCGGGAGCAGACTTCGCACACTCGGTGGAGACGATTCAGACCCGGCTTTCGGCCAACCCCGTCAGCGTTCAGATACCGATCGGTGCAGAGGACCAGTTCAAAGGCATCATCGATCTGATCAGGATGAAGGCGATCACCTGGGGCGATGAGACGAAGGGCGCCGAATACGCGGAAGAAGATATTCCGGCGAGCATGAAGGACGACGCGCTGGCCGCGCGCGACCGGATGATCGAAGCGGCGGCAGACATCGACGACGCGATCGCCGAGAAATATCTGGAAGGCGCGGAGATCAGCGAAGCCGATATCCGGGCCGCGCTGCGACGCGGATGCATCGCGATCAAACTCGTTCCGGTCGTCTGCGGGTCGGCCTTTAAGAATAAGGGCGTGCAACCGCTGCTCGATGCGGTGATAGATTATCTGCCATCGCCCATGGATATAACGGCGGTGACGGGAACGGACCGGAAGGGAGACGAGGTTGAACGCAAAGCTGATGACAAAGCCCCCTTCTCCGCGCTCGTCTTCAAAATTATGGCCGACAAACACGTCGGCCAGCTTTCATTCACCCGCATATATTCCGGCACGGTCAAGTCGGGTTCCTATGTATTTAACTCAACCAAAGACAACAGAGAGCGGGCGGGCCGCATTCTGAGGATGCATGCAAATAAGCGCGAGGATGTAGATGAGGCATATGCCGGTGAAATCGTCGCGCTCGCCGGCCTCAAGAATGTGACGACTGGCGATACGATCTGCGCCGAGTCGCACCCGGTGATCCTCGAGGCGATGGAGTTCCCGGCGCCCGTGATCTCGCTGGCCATCGAGCCGAAGACGCGCCAGGACCAGGATAAGCTGGGGGTCGCGCTCAGCAAGCTTGGCGCAGGAGGACCCTTCATTTCGAGTCACCACCGATCAGGAGACCAACCAGACGATCATCTCCGGCATGGGCGAGCTTCACCTCGAGATTATCGTCGATCGCCTCAAGCGCGAATACAACGTGGAGGCCAATGTCGGTAAACCGCAGGTGGCCTATCGCGAGACGATTCGCCGGGCCGCCAAGGGTGAAGAGAAATATGCGCGCCAGACGGGCGGCCGCGGACAGTATGGGCATGCCGTGCTGGAGATCGAGCCGAACGAGGCGGGCGCGGGGTTCGAATTCGTCAACGAAATCGTGGGCGGCGTCATTCCCAGGGAGTACATCCCGGCCGTCGAAAAGGGAGTGGTCGAAGCGATGGAGGGCGGCATCCTGGCCGGCTATGAGATGGTCGATATCAGGGTACGCCTTGTCTTCGGCAGTTATCACGAAGTCGACTCATCGGAGATGGCATTCAAAATCGCCGGATCGATTGCATTCAAGGATGCGGTGAAGAAGGCCAGCCCCGTGCTGTTGGAGCCGGTCATGAAGGTCGAAGTGGTGACGCCCGAGGATTACATGGGGTCGGTCACCGGCGACCTCAGTTCGCGTCGCGGACGCATCGAAGGGATGACTACGCGCCCAGGCACGCAGATCATCACGGCGATGGTTCCGCTGGCTGAAATGTTCGGATATGAAACAGATCTTCGTTCGATGACGCAGGGGCGCGCGTCTTCGACGATGCATTTTGCTCGTTACGAAGAAGCGCCGAAGAGCATTAGCGAAGAGATCATTGCAAGAGTTCAAGGAGCGATGAAGTAATTATGGGGAAAGAGAAATTTGATCGCAGCAAACCGCACGTCAATGTGGGAACCATCGGGCACGTCGATCACGGCAAGACGACTTTGACGGCAGCCATCACGCGCGTGCTGGCCAAAAACAACCCGAAAATTCAGTTTCGCAGTTTCGATTCCATCGACAACGCCCCGGAAGAGAAGGCGCGCGGGATCACCATCGCCACCGCCCACGTCGAGTACGAGACCAAGAACCGCCACTATGCCCACGTCGACTGCCCGGGCCACGCCGATTACGTCAAGAACATGATCACCGGGGCGGCCCAGATGGATGGGGCGATCCTGGTGGTGGCGGCCACCGACGGCCCGATGCCGCAGACGCGCGAGCACATCCTGCTGGCGCGCCAGGTGGGAGTGCCGGCGATGGTCGTCTTTATGAACAAGGTCGATGCGGTCGACGATCCGGAGCTGCTGGACCTGGTCGAGCTCGAAGTGCGCGAGCTGCTCTCGCGCTATGAGTTTCCCGGCGACGACATTCCGATCATCCGCGGGAGCGCACTGAACGCGCTCAACGGAGATGCCGAGGGCGAGAAGCAGGTGGAGGAGCTGATGGCGGCCGTCGACAGCTACATCCCGACCCCGGCGCGCCAGGTCGACAAGCCGTTCCTGATGCCGGTGGAGGACATCTTCTCGATCTCGGGACGCGGGACGGTGGCGACGGGAAGGATCGAGCGGGGAATGGTGAAGGTGGGAGAGACGGTGGAGATAGTGGGGATCAAGGCGACGCGCAACTCGGTGGTGACGGGCGTGGAGATGTTCAAGAAGCTGCTGGACGAGGGGCAGGCGGGCGACAACGTGGGTCTGCTGTTGCGCGGAATCGATCGCAAGGAGATCGAGCGGGGACAGGTGATCGCCAAACCCGGATCGATCAAGCCGCACACGAAGTTCAAGGCGGAAGCCTACGTGCTGACGAAGGAAGAGGGCGGGCGGCACACGCCGTTCTTCACGGGATATCGCCCGCAGTTCTACTTTCGGACGACGGACGTGACTGGCGTGGCGAAGCTGCCCGACGGGGTGGAGATGGTGATGCCGGGAGACAACATCGCGATGGAGATCGAGCTGATCACGCCGATCGCGATGGAGAAGGGATTGCGCTTCGCGATCCGCGAAGGCGGGCGTACGGTAGGCGCCGGTACGATCTCGGAGATTATTGAGTAATTAGTAAAGGATAGTAGTCGGGCGTCGCTTGTCGGTTCGCTTACGGGCCGGCGCAGCCGATAACCGGCTACCAAATTACCGACAACCGAACATGTTGAACGACAAAATCAGAATTCGTTTAAAAGCTTACGATTATCGCGTGCTCGACCAGTCGACGGCCGAGATCGTAGAGACTGCCAAGCGGACCGGAGCCCGCGTTGCGGGGCCGATACCGCTGCCGACGGTCAAGAACAAATGGACGGTGCTCAAGTCACCGCACGTAGACAAGAAGTCGCGCGAGCAGTTCGAGATTCGCACGCATAAGCGGTTGATGGATATTCTCGATCCGACGCCGCAGACGATGGATGCGCTGATGAAACTCGATTTACCTGCCGGCGTCGATGCCGAGATCAAGGCATTCGGCCGCGACCGCAGATAATCGTAATTAATCTCTGAGGGAGTTTTCAGTTTCAGCCCTCGCTGTTCCAACCGCTTTGTGGGTAGCGAGTGCTCGAGTAGTGGCTCTCTGACTAAGCGACTGTAGAGTAAGTCAATAGTCGCTAAGTTTATAGCTGCTAAGGGATAGCGATAGGCGAGAACTGGAGACTTCGGGGGTAATAATGGTGAACGGAATTATCGGTAAAAAGCTGGGGATGACGCAGATATTCGCTCCCGACGGGACGATGACGCCGGTTACGGTGATCAAGGCCGGCCCCTGCGTGGTCGTGCAGCGTAAAACTGTCTCATCCGATGGATACGAGGCTGTTCAGTTGGGCCTGGTAGAGGAGAAGACGCCGAAGCGGATCAACAAGCCTATGAAGGGCCATTTTGAGAAGGCGGGCATTCCGCCGACCCGCATACTGCGCGAGTTTCGACTCGATGACGGCACGGCCGTGATCAACGTAGGGGACAAGGTCCTCGTCGATCAGTTCTCGGAGAACGACGTCGTAGACGTGGTCGGAACAAGCAAGGGCCGCGGTTTCGCCGGTTTCGTCAAACGCCACGGTTTCGGCGGTGGACGCGCCTCGCACGGCTCGATGTTCCACCGGGCTCCCGGTTCGATCGGAGCTTCGGCCTTTCCTTCGCGCGTCATAAAAGGGACGAGGATGGCCGGCCATATGGGAGTCGAACGGAATACGATCAAGAACCTGCGAATAATAAAGGTCAACACGGAAGAGAACATCCTGCTGATCAAAGGGGCGGTGCCGGGACCGAATGGCGCGTATGTTCTGATCAGGAAAAAGCAGATCGATTAATTTTCGGTGAGGGCCGAGATGCCTACTATAGAAGTCAAGAACTTGAAGAACGAGAGAATCGGTGAGTTGGAGCTGAAGGAAGAAGTTTTCGGCGTTCCGCTCAACGAGGCATTGATTCATGACGTGGTCAAAAACCATCTGACCAATCAGCGTCAGGGAACGGTGAAGACGAAAACGCGGGGTAATACCTCGGGGAGCGGGAAGAAGCTCTGGCGCCAGAAGGGCACGGGAAGAGCCCGGATAGCCAGCCTGAGATCTCCCCTGTGGAGGGGCGGCGGCAACGTACACGGCCCGCAGCCGCGCGACTGGACGAGCGAAATGCCCAAGAAGATGAAGCGCGGCGCGCTCAAGTCAGCTCTCTCCGAGAGACTACGCGAGGGGAATCTGATAGTTATCGAGGATTTCAATCTCGATAATCACAAGACGAAAAGTTTCATCGCTATCGCCGAGATTTTCGGCTGGGGCGAAAAGACGCTGATCGTCGAGACCGAGCCTAAGACGAACCTGATCCTCTCATCACGCAATGTTCCCGGGATTAAGATCGCCTCCGGAGTTAACGTCAACGTTTACGACGTGCTCTACAATGAGAAGATTGTTTTCACCAAAGATGCGATTAACGCCCTGCAGGATAAATTGAGCAAGTAGGGGGTGGACGTTATGGCAAATACGATTTGGGACGTGCTCAAAGCGCCCGTGATCACGGAAAAGGCGCTTCAGATGAAAGAAAAGAGCACGATGAATATCCGCGACAGCAAAAACAAGAAGACCATCAGGCGCGACCGCCAGGTCCTCGCTTTCCGCGTGGCAGAGGGCGCGACCAAGCACGCGATCAAGCGGGCCGTCGAGGCGATCTTCAAGGTGAAAGTAGACGAGGTCCGGGTGGTTAACTACCGGGGCAAGACCGTCCGGCGTGGCCGCACCACCGGTCGCAAATCGGACTGGAAAAAGGCCTATGTCACCTTGCAGCGCGGCCATAACATTGATTACGCGGATTCGATTTGAGCGGTAGCCGTTTATCGGCAATCGGCTGTCGGTTCACGTCAAACCGTCATGTCGGTCACCGACGGCAACCGACTACTGGAATGAGGGAAAGATGGGAATCAAGAAATTAAAACCGACCAGTCCCGCACGGCGGTACCAGACCTATCTGACTAACGATGAACTCACGACCGATCAGCCGCACAAGCCGCTGCTCGTTAGCAAGAAGAGGACCAGCGCGCGCAACAACACGGGGAGGATGACCGTTCGTCATCGCGGCGGCGGGCATAAACGTCATTACCGCATCATCGATTTCAAGCGCGACAAGTTCGGTGTCCCGGGAATAGTGGCGACGATCGAGTACGACCCTAACCGGTCGGCTCGCATAGCGCTGATCAACTATGCGGATGGGGAAAAGCGCTACATTATCGCACCGGTCGGGTTGAAGGTTGGACAGTCGATAATCTCCGGACCCGAAGCGGACATACTCACGGGGAATGCGCTTCCGATCAAGAACATCCCGCTGGGCACCGAGATTCACAACATAGAACTCAAGCCGGGCAAGGGTGGGCAGATGGCGCGCAGCGCGGGCAGTTTTGCGCAGTTGGTGGCGAAAGAAGGCGAAGCGGCGCAGTTGCGGCTGCCCTCTGGTGAAATAAGGTTCGTCTCGGTCAATTGCATGGCGACTATCGGTCAGGTAGGCAACGCCGAGCATGAGAATGTTTCCGTCGGCAAGGCGGGCCGCACCCGTTGGAAGGGAGTTCGTCCGACGGTCCGCGGAGTGGCGATGAATCCAGTCGATCACCCGCACGGCGGGGGCGAGGGCAAAACCTCGGGCGGGCGCAATCCCGTCACCCCGTGGGGACAACCGACACGCGGATACAAGACTCGCAACAATAAGCGGACAGATAAGTTTATCGTTAAACGAAGAACTAAATAGTTTCAGTTTTAAGTTTTCAGCTCGGAACAAACTGAAAACTGATTACTGAAAACTGAAAACTGGTGAAGCTATGGCACGTTCAGTAAAAAAAGGCCCGTTCATCGACAAGCATCTGATGAAGGTGATTGAGCGGATGAACGAGGCGAACGAGAAGAAGGTACATAAGACCTGGTCGCGGCGCTCTATGATCATCCCCGAGATGGTCGGACATACGCTGGCCGTCCATAACGGCAGGAAATTCATCCCGGTCTACATCACGGAGAATATGGTCGGGCACAAACTCGGAGAGTTCGCCCCGACCCGCACATTCAAAGGCCACGCGGAAAAAGCGGAGAAAGCCGCGGGAGTGAAGAAATAACAATGGAAGCAATTGCGAGAGCTAAAAACGTCAAAGTTTCGTCGCAGAAAGCCAAATTGGTGATGGACCTGATCCGCGGCCGGTTGTACAGCGATGCTCGCGACATACTTCGATTCACCAACAAGCGGGCGGCGGGAATGATCTACAAAGTCCTCGAATCGGCGCGCGCCAACGCCGAACAGCGCGCGCAGTCGGACAATATAATAGTCGACGTGGACGAGTTGTGGGTCAAGGAATGCTTCGTCAATACCGGTACGACCAAATATCGCCGGCGCGTCCGGCCGGCCCCATGGGGCGGGCTTATCGTGAACGCCGTCATTACAGTCATCTGACAGTCGTTGTTTCGAGCGAGAAGCGCATAGATAGCGCGAGGACTGAGGGGGAGCTTCGGAAAGCCCGGAAATCAGCCCAGTGAAATAAATAACGGAGAATTTATGGGTCAGAAAGTACATCCATACGGTTTCAGGCTCGGATATAACAGGAGCTGGCATTCGCGCTGGTTTTCCAAGCGGGACTTCGGGAAACTTCTGCTGGAAGACATGAAGCTGAAGAACGAACTGAAAGATCGCTTTGCGAGCGCCGGAGTGTCCCAGATCGAGATCGACCGCGCAGCCAACCGTCTGCGCATCATTATTTACACCTCTCGCCCCGGCATTATCATCGGGCGCAAAGGCGCCGAGATTGACAAGCTCAAGCAGGAGATCAGTCGCCGGACGGGACGCGAGATATTGATCGACATACGCGAAATCCACAAGCCTGAACTGAACGCGCAGCTTCAGGCCGAAAAGATCGCACAGCAGTTGGAGAAGCGCATCGCCTTCCGGCGCGCGATGCGGAAGGCCGTCGATGAAGCGCAGCGCTTCGGCGCTCTGGGCATCAAGGTGCGCGTCTCGGGACGACTCAATGGCGCTGAAATCGCCCGTTCCGAGTGGACGTTGCAGGGCCGGTTGCCGCTGCACACGCTGCGCGCAGATATCGATTACGGCTTCGCCGAGGCCAATACCACGTTCGGAGTGATCGGTATCAAAGTATGGATTTACCGCGGCGACATTATGAACCCGCGTGAAGCTATAATGAAAAGATAAGCAAAATGGCTGAATATAAAATTCCCAAGAAGGTCAAATATCGCAAGCAGCAGCGCGGACGCCGCGCTGGAGCGGCGAAGCGCGGAACCGGCATCGCATTCGGCCAGTACGCTTTGAAGGCGATGGAGGCTGCCTGGATCAGCGGTAAGCAGATCGAAGCGGGGCGCGTCGCGATCACCCGCTTCGTCAAACGCGGCGGCAAGCTCTGGATACGCGTCTTTCCCGACAAGCCGATTACCAAGAAACCAGCTGAAACCCGTATGGGCAAGGGCAAGGGTGCGCCGGAAGGTTGGGTTGCGGTAATCAAGCCCGGCCGCATCATCTTCGAGATGGAAGGGGTAGATCTGGCAACAGCGCAGCGGGCGATGGAGCTGGCGGCGGCCAAGCTGTCGATCAAAACGAAGTTCATCACTCGCAGCGACCAGGAAGGCGGTGGCGTGTGAGACACAAGTTGGATAAGTTGCGCGAACAGTCGAGCGAAGAGCTGATCAAGCGGGTGAGCGAGATCAACGAGTCGCTCTTCCGCCTCAACTTCAAAAAAGCGCTGGGCGACACCGATACAGTCAAGACTATTCGCAGGGAGAGAAAAGAACTCGCACGGCTCAAAACTATCCTGCGCGGGCGCGCTCTCGGCATCGAGAAATAAGGTATATGCGGAGAAACAATGGAAAATAGCGAAACGTCAATCGCCGAAAGCCAAAATGCAGCAGGTGGGCAGCCGTCCGAGATCAAACGCCGGCGCCGAACCGAAAAGGTGGGAATCGTCACCAGCGATAAGATGCTGAAGACAGTGGTGGTGCGCGTAGACCGCCTGGTGAAACACCCGGTTTATAAACGCTACGTGCGAAAACGCTCGAAGTTTATGGCGCATAGCGATATCGAGGGAGTCTCGATCGGCGATCAGGTGCGGATAGTAGAGACCCGGCCCCTCTCGGCCCGTAAAAGATGGCGCGTCGTGGAGGTTTTGAGAAAGGCCAAAAAGTAGTTGACGGCATTCGGTTGTCGGTATTCGGTTGTCGGTTAGCAATGGGACCTGGTGTTTACCGCTAATCGGCAACCGAATACCGGCAACCGGTGACCGACAACCAAGGAGCAGCGATGATTCAAATGCGTTCGGTTCTCGAGGTCGCCGACAATTCGGGAGCCAAAAAGATTGCGATGATTTTGCCTCTGGGCGGCAACACTGGATCGCGCGCCAGTTTGGGCGATGTGATAACGGCTTCGGTTAAAGAAGCGAGCCCTGACGGCACAGTGAAGAAGAAGCAGGTGGTTAAAGCGGTTATCGTCCGCACCCGCAAGGAAGTCCGCCGCAAGGATGGGACATATATTCGCTTCGATCAGAACGCTGCGGTTCTGATTAAGCCCGACGGGGAACCGATTGGCACCCGCGTCTTCGGTCCAGTCGCCCGCGAGCTCCGCGAGCGCGGCTTTATGAAGATAGTGAGCCTTGCGCCGGAAGTTATTTGATCGATGGTTGCGGATAGTTAAGGGATTCTTCTCTCACCCGCAATAAATAAAGGTGACAAGCGAATGAAGATCAAGAAAAACGACCAGGTGATGATCCTTTCCGGACGCGACAAAGGCAAGAGAGGGCGCGTCATTGAGGTATTGACGAAAAAAGGGAAGGTCATCGTCGAGGGAATAAATATCATGAAACATCACACGCGTCCGAACCGGCAGCGCGGAGTGGCGGGAGGGATCGTCGACCGCGAGGCCCCCATAGACGCCTCGAACGTCATGGTGATCGAGGGAGGGAAACCTACCCGCGTGGGCTACCAGGTGCTGCAGGATGGCCGAAAGGTTCGCGTCTCGAAGAGGACCGGCGCGGTGATTGAGTAACAGAGAGGAGTGATGAGTTATGGGTCTGAGGCTCGGGAATTTTGGTTCCCAAATCTCGAATCCCATATCTCAAATCTGACAGAGATGGCTGCACGACTGAAAGAGAAATACGCGAAAGAGATTACTCCGGCTTTGTCCAAGGAGTTCGCTTATAAGAACCCCATGAGCATTCCCAAGCTGGAGAAGATCGTAATCAACATGGGTCTGGGTGAGGCGATTCAAAACGCGAAGGTACTGGACGCTGCGGCGAGCGACCTGGGTACCATCGCGGGCCAGAAACCCGTCATCACGAAGGCCAAGAAATCGATCGCCGCATTCAAACTCCGCGAGGGTATGAGCATCGGCGCCACTGTCACATTGCGCGGCGACCGGATGTATGAGTTTCTGGATCGTTTTATGAATATCGCGTTGCCGCGGGTGCGCGACTTTCGCGGCGTATCGCCCAAATCATTCGATGGGCGGGGCAATTACACCATCGGCCTGCGCGACCAGTTGATCTTCCCCGAGATCGATTTCGGCAAGATCGACAAAGCGCGTGGGATGAATGTGTGCATAGTGACGACGGCTAAGACCGACGAAGAGGCGCGTTCGCTCCTACGTCATCTGGGCATGCCGTTCAGGCAGTAAAAAAGTTTTAGTTTTTAGTTTTCAGTTAAATAGCAGTTACTGAAAACTAAAATCTACGAACTGAAAACTGAAAACTTTTAACTATATGGCAAAAACTTCGAAAATGGTTCAGGCGAGCCGAAGGCCGAAATTCAAAGTACGCGGCTACAACCGGTGCAAGCGGTGCGGCCGCCCGCGCGGCTACTTGCGGAAGTTCAATATCTGTCGTATTTGCTTCCGTCAGTTGGCGCTTGATGGCCAGATTCCTGGTGTAACAAAATCGAGCTGGTAGAAATCTGATAACCCTTAAGGGCTGGTCGAGATTGAGCCTCGGCCGGGGAGTGCGCTTCGCTCCGTCCCCGCTGGCCTGGATTTTGAAGCACTTTCTGAGTGGAGAGCATAGAAAATTATGACGGATCCGATTGCAGATATGTTGACGCGCATGCGCAACGCTATTGGCGCGCGCCATACGAAGGTTGACCTTCCCGCTTCGCGTTTGAAGATAGAGGTCGCGCGCATTCTCAGAGAGGAAGGCTATATCACCAATTACAGCATCAAAACGACGGAAGGGAGCAATTCGCGGATGCTCAGGATATTCCTTCGTTACGGCACAAACGGCGAAAGCGTGATATCGCGGATCGAGCGGGTCTCCCGCCCCAGCCGTCGCGTCTATGTGCCCAGCAAGGGCATCAATAAGGTGTTGGGCGGGCTCGGAATCAACATCCTTAGCACCTCGCACGGAGTGATGACAGGCAAACAAGCGCGCAAATCGAATATCGGCGGTGAAATTCTGTGCAGCGTCTACTAGCGCGCTGAGCAAATGCGCAAGAGGCAACTATGTCAAGAGTCGGAAAGAAAATTATTGATATCCCAAAAGACGTGAAGGTCACGATCAACGAATCCGCGATTGAGGTCCAGGGCCCGAAGGGAAAGCTCGAGCTAACTATCCCGAAAGGCATCAAGTTCAAGCTCGACGACGGCAAGCTCCAGGCTGAACGCGCCAACGATCAACTGACGGCGCTGCACGGGACTGCGCGCGCGCTGGTGGCCAATGCTGTCACGGGCGTCTCCCAAGGCTTCTCGCAGGAGATGGACATCGTCGGAGTCGGGTACAAGGCTGACCTGAGGGGACGGAGCATCTTCTTCGCCCTGGGTTATTCGCATCCGATCGAATTCCCGCTCCCGGAAGGCATCAACGCGAAAGTCGAGAAGATGCAGCGCACAATCAACCAGTACCAAACCACCGTCACTCTTTCGGGCATCGACAAGGAATTGCTCGGTCAGATCGCAGCGAACATGAATCACCTGCGCAAACCCGATGCTTATAAAGGAAAAGGCGTGCGCTACGCTAACCGGCAGTTGAAGCTCAAACCGGGAAAGACCGGGAAATAAGGTTGGCGATAAGTAAGCTTCTGTCGATAACACAGAGGCGGCGATACACAGAGAGGGGAAATGGCAAAAAGGTCAAGACAGGATGTGCGGCGCGCGGTTCATACGCGGATACGCAAGAAACTCAGAGGAACGGCGGTTCGCCCGCGTTTGGCGGTCTTCCGCAGCCTCAACCATATCTATGCCCAATTGATCGATGATGAGAATGGAATTACCCTCTGCTCCGCATCGACTGTAGAAAAAACCGCCGGCGTCAATAATGGCGGTAATATCGGCGCGGCCAAAGAGATCGGCCGCCTGATAGCTCAGAGGGCGAAAGATAAAGGTATCACCGGCGTAATTTTCGATCGCGGCGGATACATCTACCACGGTCGCGTCAAATCGCTGGCCGATGCAGCACGAGAGGCCGGGCTGCAGTTCTGACAGTTGATTGCGGGCTACCAGTTTTATAGAAAACCGCAATCAGTAAGGGGAGAGTAGTTTTTATGGAGAGAATTAACCCGGACGGGCTTGAATTGAAGGATCAGGTGATCTCAATCAACCGCGTCACAAAAGTGGTCAAGGGCGGTAAGAACCTCTCGTTCGCCGCGCTCGTCGTGGTAGGCGATCAGCACGGCATCGTCGGGTTCGGCACTGGTAAAGCCAAAGAGGTGCCTCAAGCGATCCGCAAGGCTATTGAGTCGGCTAAGCGAAACCTGATGCGCGTCCCGTTGGCCGGCACTACCCTGCCCCACCCTATGCTCGGTAAATTCGGCGCCGGCAAGGTCCTGCTCAAACCTGCAGTTGAAGGCACCGGCGTTATCGCCGGCGGAGCGGTTCGCGCGGTGATGAACGCCGCCGGGGTGAGCAATATATTGACCAAATGTCTAGGATCGAATAATCCTCACAACATCATCCGGGCGACATTCGATGCCTTGAAGAACATGAGGAGCCCTGAGGAGGTCGCGCGTCTGCGCGGGCGCACGGTGGAGGAGCTATAAGGCAATGGCTAAAGAGACGAAGAAGATCAGGATTCAATGGTATCGCAGCATTATTGCGACTCCGCAGAAGCATAAAGTCATAGTCCGGAGCCTGGGCTTCACCAAGCTCAATCAAATCGTCGAGCGCCCGGACAACGAATCAATTCGCGGGATGGTTGCGAAGATCCCGCACCTGTTGAGAATAGTAGAGTAAATATGGCAATAGGGTTAAATAAACTGAAAGCGCCGGCTGGCTCGACACACAAAAAGAAGCGGGTGGGGCGCGGGCCGGGATCCGGATTGGGCAAAACCGCTGGTCGCGGGAACAAAGGCCAAAAGTCACGGTCTGGTTACTCGATGAAGCGCGGATTCGAAGGCGGCCAGATGCCGCTTCATCGCCGTCTGCCCAAGCGCGGCTTCACCAATATCTTCAAGCGCGAATGGGCGGAAGTTAATATCTCCGACCTCGAGAAATATTTCCAGAATGACGCCAGCGTAACGCCTGAGGCGCTCGTCGAGCATGGGCTGGTTCGCAAGTCAATGCTGAAATCTATCGTCATTCTGGGTCAGGGGGAACTAAAGAAAAAGCTCACGGTCAACGCTCATCGCTTCAGCGCGTCCGCGAAGCAGAAGATCGAAGCCGCCGGCGGTCAAGCAGTAGTTAGTAGTTAATTGATAATTGATAATGGATAATTGATAATTGCCGATTGGCAGTTGACGTTTTTTCAATCGGTTACATTACCCATTATGGAGTTGTTATGATTGAGTCATTTTTCAGCGCGGTCCGCAATCTGTACAAAGTTCCCGACCTGCGGAAGCGGGTGATCTTTACGCTGGTAGTGCTCGCCATCTATCGCGCAGGGATACACATTCCCGTTCCCGGCGTTGATTTGGAGGTTCTTACACAGATATGGTCCCAGGCAGCGCAGAATCTTTTCGGTGTTCTCGATCTTTTCTCAGGCGGTAATTTTCGAAGGATATCCATATTCGCGCTCGGGATTATGCCGTACATCACGGCCTCGATCATTCTCCAACTGATGACCTCAGTCTACCCGCAACTGAAGAAGATTCAGGAAGAAGGTGAACTGGGGCGACGCAAGATCACACAATACACCCGATATCTGACTGTTCTGCTCTGTTTCGTTCAGGGCATCGGCATTTCGTTCTGGCTGCAGCGACAGCCGGGGCTGGTGATAGGCGGGGGAGGCATCGGCTTCGTCCTGATGGCTACTTTGACAATGGCCACCGGGACAATTTTTATCATGTGGCTCGGTGAGCAGATTACTGAGCGCGGAATCGGCAACGGGATCAGTTTGCTCATCTTCGCCGGAATCGTCGTCGGTCTGCCCAATGCAATTGTGCAGCTATACCAGACGATTCAAGACCCGCAATCTGCGCTCTTCGTCTTGTTCCTTTGCATAGTGATGTTATTGGTGATCTTCGGTATCGTGTTCTTCGAACGCGGTACGCGGAAGATACCGACCAACCACACGCGGCGGATGGTCGGCCGCCAGATGGTACAAACACAATCGTCGCATCTGCCCCTGAAAGTAAATATCGCGGGCGTGATACCTGTGATATTCGCTTCATCGGTACTCGCGATTCCGACGACGCTTTTGACCTTCGGGGATTGGAACTGGCTGAAAACGTTCACCGGATGGCTGAACGGAGGCCATCCGTTTTACGAGACGCTCTTTATTTCGTTGATCATCATCTTTGCGTTCTTCTATGTCTCGATCGTCTTCAATGCAGACGAGGTCGCGGAGAACTTGCGAAAACAGGGCGCATTTGTCCCGGGTATCCGTCCTGGAAAACGCACGGCCGATTATCTCAACTCGATTCTGGTACGGTTGACGTCTGTCGGGGCGGTCTATCTGGTCGTCGTTTGTCTGATCCCGCAATTGATGATCAGCGGGTTCAAGGTGCAAGCTATACCTTTCATCGGCGAGACGCTCTACACGCTGATTGAAGGAGTACCCGGATTAAGTTGGATTCCTAATGGATTAGGCTTTTCATTCTATTTTGGCGGCACTAGTTTGCTGATCGTCGTCGGCGTGGCGATGGACACAATCAGCCAGGTAGAGGCACAGTTGGTCATGCGCCACTACGATGGATTTCTTGGTTCTCGCGGTGGGAGACTTCGCGGTCGCCGGGCTACATCGTAGTAAGTGAAAATTGCCCGTGGCCGGCTATGCCGTATATTGTCAAAGAGGCACAGGCTACCACGATGTCGAAGATTATAGTGATGATTGGGGCGCCGGGCGCCGGAAAGGGTACACAGGCGCGGTTGCTCTCTGAAAATTTCGGCTATCCTCAAATCTCTACCGGGGACATTCTGCGTGAGATGGCTCAGGCCGACACCCCGCTCGGGAAAGAGATAAAAGAGACACAAGCATCGGGAAAACTGGTGAGCGATCAGATACTCGAACAGGTCATTTCTAACCGAACCTCAAACGAGGACTGCAAGAATGGATTTATTCTCGATGGTTATCCACGCACGCTTGAGCAGGCCAGGAAGCTGGAGGAACTGGCGGCGAACCAGAAAAAAGAGGTGCTGCTGGTCCGCGTCGCGGTGCAGGAGGATTTGTTATTCAAGCGCCTGACCGGTCGGGGCATCTGTTCCAAGTGCGGAGAGATTTACAATACTTACTACAGACCCCCGAAGCGGGAAGGCTATTGCGATCTCGACGGGGCGCCCCTCCTGCAGCGCGGCGATGACGCTCCCGAAACAGTCAGACGCAGATTTGAAGCCTATCGAGCCGCGACGGCGCCTTTGGTCGATTATTATCGGGAAAGCGGCCGCCTTATTCAAATCGATGGCGAGCGCCCGGTCGATGAGATTTTCAAGCAGCTCTCCGACATCGTCGCAGCATCATCGGCTGATATATAAAAAGAGGTTCTGAGATGCTGTTCTCTGCCTCTCTGGCCTGAGAAATGGCGCAAGAAGCAAGAAAGCTAGATGGTTATTCGTAAATCACGCAATGAAATTGAGAAGATGCGACTTGCCGGGTTGGTGGTGGCCGAAACGCTGCGCGAGCTGCGAAAGATGATCGAGCCCGGTATCACGACACGCGAACTCGATGCTTTTGCGGAGAAGCGGATTCGATCAACGGGAGCTTATCCGACCTTCAAAGGCTATCGCGGGTTTCCCGCTTCGATCTGCGCATCGGTAAACGATGAGGTCGTTCACGGTATTCCATCACAGCGCAAACTTCGCGAAGGCGATATCATCAAGATTGATTGCGGCGCAACTCTCAATGGATATGTGGGTGATGCCGCGATCACGGTGGGTGTGGGCCGCATTTCGCCGGAGATCGAGAACCTCATGCAGATAACCCGCGAGTCGCTCTTCCAGGCTGTGGAGAAGATGGTTCCTGGGAACCGCCTCTACGATGTCTCTTACGCTGTGCAGGAATATGTCGAAACGCGGGGTTATACAGTGGTCCGCGAATTTTGCGGTCACGGGATAGGCCAGAAGATGCACGAAGACCCGCAGGTCCCCAATTATGGCCGTCCGGGCACGGGGCCGAAGCTGAAAGAAGGCTGGGTTCTGGCGGTAGAACCGATGGTCAACGCCGGAACGCACGATGTACATATTCTTCCCGACGGATGGACCGTGAAGACCAAAGACGGAAAAGCCTCATCGCATTTCGAGCATACAATCGCGGTCACCGAAAATGGCCCGCAGGTTCTGACCGCGTTGGAGGATGGGGCTCTTCACCTTTAATAGGTTGCAAAATAAGCATTAAGGGCTATAATGCTAGTTTCGCAATTTAGTAGTTCACATATAAAATTTATAAGAGGGTATGTCAAAAGAAGATGCCATTGAGGTACAAGCGACAGTACTTGAGACGCTGCCCAATGCGATGTTTAAAGTCGAATTGGATAATAAGCATCAGGTTTTAGCGCACATCTCAGGGCGAATGCGAAAGAACTTCATAAAGATTCTGCCGGGCGACAAGGTATTGGTAGAACTCTCACCTTACGATTTGACGCGTGGCAGAATAGTTTATCGGTTTAAGTAGTTCCGCAAATTCCCTTCACAACGCTGCCCTCTAGACCAGGCGAGTATAGATATGAAAGTTAGAGCATCTGTAAAAAAAATCTGCGACAAGTGCAAGATCATACACCGCCACGGCGTAGTTCGCATCATCTGCGTGAACCCGAAGCACAAACAGAGGCAGGGATAAGCAGAGGCAGGGATAATACGATGGCGAAATGCGGATATGGATGCGGATATATGGGACCTCCTTTTAATCCGCTTGCCACAATCAATAACGGAGGAGATAGATGGCTCGTGTAGCAGGGGTAGACCTACCACCGCAAAAGCGCGCGCAAATAGGTTTGACATATATTTACGGCATCGGCAAATCGCGCGCGACCAGCATTCTCAACGAAGCAAAAGTCGATTACAACAAGAAGGTCCGGGAACTGAGTGAAGATGAACTCAACCGCATCCGCGCTATAGTCGACCAGCAGGGCAGTATCGAGGGCGACCTGCGAAAGCAGATCCAGCTCGACATCAAGCGTTTAATGGATATCGGCTGCTACCGTGGGTTGCGCCACCGCAGAGGACTTCCGGTCCGCGGGCAACGCACACACACCAATGCGCGCACGCGCAAAGGCCCGCGCCGCGCCACGATCGCGAAGAAGAAAGCTCCGGGTAAGAAGTAAGAAAAGGTTTCAGTTTTCAGTTTTAGGTTTTAGTTTTTCTTCTCAAAAAACTGAAAACCGAAAACTGAGAACTGAAGACCTAAGACTGAAAACTGAAAACTGATTTATGGCAAAACAACAACAGTCCTCGACAAAAAAGAAAGTATTCAAGAAGAAAGAGAAGAAGGTCGTCCCTCAGGGTGTCATTCACATCCAGGCGACTTTCAATAATACGCTGATCAGCATCACCGATCTGGAAGGCAAACTGGTGTCGCAATGTTCGGCTGGCGCGATGGGGTTCCGCGGATCGCGCAAGGGCACGCCGTTCGCGGCGCAACAGGCGGCGAGCAAAGCTGCGGCCGGGGCACGCGATTGCGGGATGAGGAGTTGTGAAGTGCGGGTCAAAGGGCCGGGCTCCGGGCGCGAATCGGCCATCCGCGCTATTCAGTCCGCAGGGATCGATGTCAAAATAATCCGCGATGTCACACCGATTCCTCATAATGGATGCCGACCGCCCAAGCGTCGTAGAGTTTAGAAAATGGAGGAATAAAGAGTGGCAAGAGATAGAGGTAAACAATGTCGTTTCTGCCGGCGCGAGGGGATGAAGCTCTACCTCAAAGGCGAGAAATGTTATAAGCCTTCGTGCCCGATTGAGAAGCGGGGGACCAATCCGCCCGGCCAGCACGGCCCCAACGCAAAGCGCAAACCTATCGGATACGGCGAGCAGTTGCGCGAGAAACAACGCGTCAAACGCATCTACAACCTGCTCGAGACGCAGTTCCGCAACTATTTCGAGAAGGCGGCTCGCCAGAAGGGTGTTACGGGTGAAATCCTTCTCTCGCTTCTGGAGCGCCGTCTGGACAATGTTATCTACCGTCTGGGGTTCGCCATGTCCCGCCGCCAGGCGCGCCAGTTTGTTCGTCACGGTCATGTCAGCGTCAACGGTAAGAAGGTCGACATCCCCTCATTCCAGGTCAGGATCGGGGATGAAATTTCCGTCCGCGAGAAGAGCATGAATAATGCTCATATCCAGGGAGCCTTCCAAACCTCCGGCGGCCGCGGCCGCCCCACATGGCTCGAGATCGTCAATCCGGACAAGCTCGTCGGTCGTGTCATCGCGCAGCCGCGACGCGAGGATATCGATCAAAATATCAACGAACAGCTGATCGTCGAGTTGTACAGCAAGTAGTTGTACCCATGGATCAGCAATCTGTGAGGTGCAAAATTGATTGGCATAGATAAAGTCAAAGTTGGGAGAGAAATGGTAGCTACCACGTGGACCGGATTCCAGAAACCGAAGCGTCTGTCATGCGAAACCATGACCGATCGCTATGGGCGCTTTTCCGCCCAGCCCTTCGAGCGCGGTTTCGGTACGACGATTGGCAATAGCCTGCGCCGCGCCCTGCTCTCATCAATCGAGGGGGCAGCGATAACCGCCGTGCGTATCGAGGGTGTGTTGCACGAGTTCTCCTCAATCCCCGGTGTGGTTGAGGATGCGACTGACATAATTCTCAATCTCAAACAAATCCCCTTCAAGCTCCACTCAGGCGAAACGAAAACCCTGCGCGTTTCACGTTCCGAACAGGGAGAAATGAAATCAGGCGATATCGAGGCGGATAGTGACGTAGAGGTGCTCGATCCGAATATCCATATCGCGACGGTGAGTGAGGGGGGGAACCTCAATGTCGAGCTGCGTCTCAAGCGAGGACGCGGTTATATTTCGGCAGACCGCAACTTCGACGATGACCTGCCGGTCGGTTATATCCCGGTGGATTCCGTTCATTCGCCGATTAAAAAGGTCAATTTTCAGGTCGAAGCCGCTCGTCTGGGACAGGATACCGATTACGACAAGCTTCTGCTCGAGGTATGGACCAACGGCAGCGTGACGCCGGAACACGCCATAGGTCTGGCCGCCAAACTGATCAAAGATCATATGGCGATCTTCATCAACTTTGAAGAAGACGTACAAGAGCAGCCCGAGCCGGTCGTGCAAAAAACGCTTGCGCCGGCCAACGAGCATCTCGATAAATCGGTCGACGAACTTGAGCTTTCAGTCCGCTCATATAACTGTTTAAAGAACTCTGACATCAAGACGATCCGCGATCTGGTTCAGAAGAGCGAAGCCGAGATGCTCAAGACCAAAAACTTCGGGCGCAAGTCGCTCAACGAAATCAAGGATATCCTGACGACGATGGGGCTGAGCCTTGGGATGAAGTTCGACGAGCACGGCAATCTGGTAAAAGGCCCCGAACAGGAATGAGATCGGTAGTCGGGTGCCAGTTGCCGGTTATCGGTTCGTAATTAACGGGTCACGGTCAGTGAGCAACCACTACGAGCCATTGTTTGCGAACCGCCAACCGGCTCCCGGCTACCATCAACCATTAGGAATAAAATCATGAGACATCTTGTCGCACATCGGAAATTAGGCCGCACCTCCTCGCACAGGAAAGCGCTCTTGCGCAACCTGTGCACATCGCTGGTGCTGAGCGAAAGGATCATCACGACTCTGCCGAAGGCCAAAGAGTTGCGCCCGTTTGCCGAACGCGCAATCACGCTCGGACGCCGGGCGCGGGTTGCGCGCGAGTCGGGACAGGACGAGGTGGCGCTCCATGCTACGCGGCAAGCTGCTGCGTTCTTCTTCCCCGGTAACAGCGGTTATGGAAGCAAGCAGCACGATCAGAAAGCTCCACGAGTGGCAGGTGTCGCTGCGCTGCAAAAACTCACTGGCGAGCTGGCGGAACGATTCGCCGAGCGTCCCGGCGGTTATACGCGCATCTATAAATTGGGCCCTCGCAAAGGAGACGGCGCCGAAATGGCATTGATCGAATTCATCGGCAGCGAAGCCAAGAATGTAGCCACAGATAAAGGCGAGAAGACAGATAAAGCGGCGAAGAAATAAGACTCCCAACAGGGAGGTGATTTCTCGCACAGGACATGAAAGCCTCAACCGTGCGAGGCATCACACGGTTGAGGCTTTAAATTTGTAGAGATGGAAACCATGGCAATCTATGAAAAAACCCGTGCGTAGACCCAGGCACGCTTCGAACGAACGTGCTCATTCCATTGCGGTCGAAGATTCAATAAAAAATAACCCGGAGGCACTGCCGAGTCTGATCGAAATAAAAGAATCTCATCGAGCTCATCTCCGCCAAACAGTTCAATGAGTTCGAACTCCAGCGCGGCGATTTTTATATACGCGTCCAGATAGGTCAAAGCAGGATCGTGACCGAATTGAACCTACAGGGGCAGGGGATGAATTCTTCCAACTCTCTTGCAGAAGGCAAGCCGTTCGTTCCCGTAGCGGTCACCCACCAGACTCTCGTCGCACCGCCTCCCGCCGTTCCCGAAGAGGAGAAACTACACATTATCATTTCGCCTATAGTCGGCACTTTCTACCGCTCGCCGGACCCTTCGTCCGACCCGTTCGTCAAAATCGGTGAAGAAGTAGAAGCAGGACAAACGCTCTGCATCATCGAAGCGATGAAACTGATGAACGAGATACAATCCGATGCGAATGGAAAAATCGCCAAGGTATTTGTCGAGAACGGCCAACCGGTGGAATATGGACAGCAATTGTTCGGACTCAGAGTGTAGTTTTTATAGGAAACAATTAAGACAAAGGAGCGAAGGGGCAGAGGCAAAAGCGTGGAGTACTCTTTATTGCCTTTTGCCCTTTTTGCTTTTTATGTTTCCGTTTGCTAGTGGAATATGTTCAAAAAAATACTGATCGCCAATCGTGGTGAAATAGCATGCCGCGTCATTTGGGCTTGCCGTGAGCTTGGCATTCGAACCGTCGCCGTGCATTCCGAGGCAGACCGCGATGCGCTCCACGTGCGGTTCGCCGATGAGGCAGTGTGCATAGGTCCTGCTCCGTCTTCGAACAGTTACCTCAACATCCCACAAATAATCTCGGCCGCCGAAATCTATAACGTCGACGCGATCCATCCGGGCTATGGCTTCCTCTCGGAGAACCCTCACTTCGCCGAAGTCTGCCGAGAGTGCAACATCTCCTTCATCGGTCCATCGCCCGAAGTCATGCGGATGATGGGCGATAAATCCGAGGCGAAGCGGACGATGATCGCCGCGGGCGTACCCGTCACCCCCGGCAGCGAGGGTTTGCTTGTAAATGAAGCGGATGCAATCAAAGAGGCCGAGAAGATCACATATCCCGTTCTGATCAAGGCGACCGCTGGTGGCGGGGGCCGTGGAATGCGCATCGCCCATACCCGAGATGAGCTGATAAACGCCTACCGAACCGCTCGCTCGGAAGCCGAAGCTGCCTTCAAAAACAGCGGAGTATACCTGGAGAAGTATATCGAGAACCCGCGTCACATCGAGATTCAAGTGCTCGCCGATAACTATGGCAATGTGATCCATCTGGGCGAGCGCGAATGTTCGATACAACGCCGGCATCAAAAATTGATCGAGGAAGCGCCATCGTCCGCCGTCAGCTACGAACTGCGACAGGAGATGGGTCGGGTCGCCGTCCGGGCGTGTCGGGAGGTAGGGTACAGCAATGCCGGCACGATTGAATTCCTGCTCGACGATAGAGGGCGATTTTATTTCATGGAAATGAATACCCGGATTCAGGTCGAACATCCGGTAACGGAATTTGTCACTCTGACTGATCTGGTTTCAGCTCAAATCCGCATCGCCGCCGGCGAGCATTTGGAATACACACAAGAGGAATTGATCTTCTCGGGACATTCGATGGAATGCCGCATCAATGCGGAAGATCCCGTCACCTTCACACCTAGTCCCGGACGAATCACGGCACTCAATCTGCCGAGCGGCCCCGGCGTGCGGGTCGATACGGCGATTTACGATGGGTATTTCGTCCCGCCACACTACGATTCGTTGATCGCCAAAGTAATCGTTCACAGCCGCACCCGCGAACGCTCGATCGCGCGTATGCGCCGCGCGCTCGAATCGATGGTCGTCGAAGGAATAAAGACGACTGTCCCGTTGCACCTTCGGATTCTCAATGATCCCGATTTTATAGCCGGTAACATCACGACACGGTTTATGGACCGATTTTTGAAGTGAATTTTCATAGCACGCCTCGAGAAAGTCTCTCGCATATTTAGGATCACTCCGATCTTGTGTATAGTGATGCACGGCTAGCTCACTTTGCGCGTTATTTTGAAATATATTCTGCAGCCGCATCGCGGCATTTGATCATTACCCGGCCTTTCGAGGTAGTGTCATCGCTTTCAATGATCGGGAAAGCGTCGAAATAAACGACCGGTTGCAAATAGCAATGGTTGGGTCGGCACTCCCGATAGTCTTTCTCAATCGTCGCTCTGCGACCGGGCACCTGCCTTGAACTTTTCCGGAAATTGAAAGCATTGAGAACCGGGCCACGATCAATCTTCGCAACGCGGTCGCCGCGCCACTGCAGGCTACGCGACTTAAACCACTTTTCCAACATATTTTGACGGGAGGATTTCGATGAAACGAGGCATTCTGTTTTCACTCTCAGTTATTCTCATCGCTGCACAAATTCTCACGACGGGCGAGGCGGAAATCCAGATCGAAAATGACCCGGACAAGAGAGAATGGCTTCAGCTCTTCAACGGCAAAGACCTCAAAGACTGGGATATCAAAATCTCCGGCTACGATATTAACGACAACTTCGGCCAGACTTTTCGGGTTGAGAATGGAGTGATGAAAGTAGCCTACGACAAATACGACGCATTTAATAACCGGTTCGGGCATATCTTTTATCGCGAGAAGTTTTCTCATTACATAATTGCGGTGGAATACCGCTTCGTAGGCGAACAGGTCCCCGGGGGGCCGAACTGGGCGCTGAGAAATAGCGGGATTATGCTTCACTCCCAATCAGCCAAAAGCATGCTGAAGCAACAGGACTTCCCGATCTCCATCGAGGTACAGTTGTTGGGCGGAACGGGAAAGGGCCCGCGGACTACCGCCAATCTATGCACACCCGGGACAAACGTCGTGATGGGCGGAAAATTGATCACTCAACACTGTATCAATTCCAGCTCGAAGACCTACGATGGCGAGCAATGGGTCAGGGCCGAGGTAGAAGTGTTGGGCGACACACAGATAAAACACCTGCTGGAAGGCCAGGCAGTCCTGACATATGATAAACCGCAGATCGGCGACGGATCAGTCAGTAACTACGACGCGCAGGTCAAAAAGGATGGGACGTTGTTGAGCGAAGGCTATATCTCGCTGCAAAGCGAGAGCCATCCCGTCGAATTCCGCAAAGTAGAGCTGCTCAATCTGATGGGGTGCACCGATAAGAAGGCATCAAATTACAAATCCTACTTCGTCAAATCCGACCCCTCAAAATGCAGGTACGATCGCAAGGACTGACACCAAGATGGATCTGACCAATATTTTCCGCACTAAATCGATCGAGAAGCTTCAGGCAGACGTTCATGCCGGCTACGCCGAAAACGAGGGAGGGGCTGGCCTGCTCAAGCGCGCGCTCGGCGTGACAGACCTGACGCTGCTCGGCATCGCAGCTGTCATCGGGGCCGGCATCTTTTCCACTATCGGCAAAGCGGCAGCCAGCGGCGGTCCAGCCGTGTCGATGTTGTTCATCTTCACGGCGATCGCCTGCGCATTCGCGGCGCTCTGCTATGCAGAATTCGCCTCAATGATTCCCGTAGCCGGGTCGGCCTACACTTACGCTTACGCTTCATTCGGCGAATTGATTGCCTGGATCATCGGCTGGGACCTGTTGATGGAATATGCCATCGGCAACATCGCAGTGGCTATTTCGTGGAGTGAATATTTTACGACTCTCCTAGCCGGCTACGGCGTCAATCTGCCTGAATTCCTGACGATGGATTTCCTGACTGCTTCGCGCGGTTACTCTAAGGTCAGCGAACTGCTGCAGATCGGCAATACCCTTGATCAAATCAAAGAGATGGACGGAATGAGTGAATCCGTCGCCGCTTATCTCGCATGGATGAAAGCTCCGGTAATCGCCGGCTGGCATTTCGTCTGCGACCTGCCCGCACTTCTCATCACGTTTCTCATAACGGCGCTGGTCTATGTCGGCATCAAGGAATCTAAAGCCGCTTCCAATGTAATGGTGATCATCAAACTGGGAGTGATCATTCTCGTGATCGTCCTGGGCGCGTTCTATGTGAATCCTGCGAATTGGGATCCTTTCGCGCCAAATGGCATAGGAGGGGTACTGAAGGGCGTATCGGCGGTCTTCTTCGCATACATCGGCTTCGATGCTATCTCTACGACGGCCGAGGAATGCAAGGATCCGCAGCGCGATCTGCCGCGCGCAATGATCTATTCGCTGATCATCTGCACCGTGCTCTACGTTCTGATCTCGCTCGTATTGACGGGCATGGTCAATTACAAGAACCTGGGCGTCGCCGATCCGATGGCTTTCGTATTCGGCGCCGACGGCGCGAATCTCAATTGGATCAAAGGCATCATCGCCATCAGCGCGGTAATCGCAATGGCGACAGTCTTACTCGTGTTCCAACTGGGTCAACCGCGCATCTGGATGGCCATGAGCCGCGATGGGCTCTTACCCAGGATATTCTCGTCAATCCATCCGAGATTCAAAACACCATGGTTCTCAACCATCGTCACCGGATTGTTCGTCGCAATCCCTTCTCTGTTTATGAACCTGACAGAGGTGACCGATCTGACGAGTATCGGCACGCTCTTCGCTTTCGTGCTCGTCTGCGGCGGCGTGCTGATCCTCGATCGCACAAATCAGGGCGCTGAGCGGCGATTCCGGGTCCCATACGTCAACTCTAAGTACATCATCCCAGCGCTCTTTCTTCTCATCTGCCTCTGGTTCATCTTCTTCAACAATGAAGCCGCTCGCTCAGTTCTTCAGCATGAGCGATCCCAACGAGCCATCGCTCGGCGGTTGGGACGTGTTCAAACACAAGATACCCTTACTCATTTTCATGATCGTCTCACTGATCATCACGATCTGCTGCTTCACTCAAAATCTTTCTTTGATCCCCGTGCTCGGTCTTCTGACTTGCGGATATCTCATGACTGAACTCGGTTGGACCAACTGGGCGCGCTTCCTGATATGGCTGGTAGCCGGCTTGGCGCTCTATTTCGTCTATGGCATGAGGCACAGCAAGCTGGCTCAACGATGACGTCAAGCGTGAGATGAAAATTTATCTTGACACATGTGTCGAAGAAGTTTATAACCTACATCTAGTATGTTAATTGCTCTAGACCACAAGGAATATTTCAACACTTCATCTTGTGGTCAGGCTATCAACCAGAGAAAGGAGAGACACTATGCCAGCCAAGAAAGCTGCCAAGAAGGCGCCGGCAAAGAAGGCCGCCAAATCAACGAAGAAAGCCACGAAGAAGAAATAACTTTTCTCTCGTTTGCTTGATTCAAGAACCCAAAAGCATTGATTGTCGAGACATAATAGGGGTGGGAAGCCGCCCCTTTTTTATTTCATGAAAAGGGCCACCAAATGCAGAAAGGGAGCACAAAAAGCACTCAAGAAAATATTCGTGCTTTTTGTGTTCCCTTCTGGTTTTGTATTCCTTTTTTGGCGATACACCCGCCGCGATTCGAACGCGGGACCTTCAGCTCCGGAGGCTGACGCTCTATCCAGCTGAGCTACGGGTGCAGACGAACCCAAAGATACAACAGCGCCTGACGCCGGTCAACTGAAGATCACACTCTCATACGCTCGCGCGCCTCGCCACCATTCGATATATCCATAATAGAAGCAAAGCACCGAGGATCGACATCACCCATCTGGCTTGATAATAAGGGCCTCTCATCAAGATAAGGCGGCCTATTACAGTTCCGATGAATGAACCTGCGATGCCGATCAACATTGTAACGAGAATTCCACCAGGGTCTCTTCCTGGCATAATCAACTTGGCAATTGCCCCAACCGCAAGGCCGAAGAGCGCGGTCCAGAGTAGGTCCGACAACATTTAAACGCCTCCTTACACTAAAACTGAACTATGGCCAGTTGGGAGTATAGGGAGGAAACTTCGGGATTTTACGTTCGCTTCCGAGGAGTGTCAATCAAGCAATCGATAAGTCTCATGACTCAGAGCCGTGACATTTCTTGTACTTCTTGCCCGAACCGCACGGGCACGGATCATTGCGCCCCACCTTCGGATGGTCGCTGACGACGGTGCGCGGCTTACCGGATTCCTCACCGGCGGCCGAGGCGCTTGCATTGGCTTTGGTGAAGTTCATCTGTCCGCGGCGCGGGCGGCGCTGGAGCCGCTGCTCGGGAGGATCTGGAACCTCGAGTTGCAGATGATAGAGAGCGCGCGTAGTCTCGATATCTATCCGGTCGAGCATCGCCTCAAATTGATCGAACGACTGTTTCTTGTATTCGACCAGAGGATCTTTTTGCGCATAACCCATCTGGCCGATCCACTCTTTCATATGATCGATTGCCAGCAGGTGATCTTTCCACTGCAAATCGACGATGTTGAGACGGATGATACGTTCGTAGTAGCGCATCGCTTCGGGACCGGCGATAGACTCTTTCTCCGAATAGATGCTCTCCAACGCCTGCCAGATGCGATCTCGTATCTGATCGCGCTCGAGATCTTCCACTTTGATCCCCGCTTCATTGAGGTCGAGGCCGAACTGATAGAGGACTTGCACCTTGAATGACTGGAAATCCCAGTCCTCAGGCATCGCATCGAGACTCAGATACTGGTCATGTATGTCATCGAGGATGACCTCGGCGATGGCTTGAATCTCACCGCGGTGATCTATCTGCTCGAGCAACTGGCGGCGCAGCGTGTAGATCGTCATGCGCTGCTTGTTCATCACGTCATCATATTCGAGCAGGTGTTTGCGGATCGTGAAGTTGTGGCCCTCGACGTTCTTCTGAGCCGATTCGATGCGCTTGCTCACCATTTTGGATTCGATGGCGACGCCGGCTTCCATGCCAAGTCGCTGCATGATCGCTTTCACGCGATCTCCTGCGAAAATGCGCATGAGGTCATCTTCCAGCGAAAGATAGAAACGCGATGACCCCGGGTCTCCCTGGCGGCCTGAACGTCCGCGCAGCTGATTATCAATGCGGCGCGATTCGTGACGTTCGGTTCCGAGTATATGCAGTCCTCCGAGCCTCACTACCTCATCGTGCTCAGCCTCGGTTAAGGGCTTGACGTATACGACAGCCTCTTCCAGTTGCTCCTGCGTTGCTTCGTCCGGGTCGATCTCTTTTCTCTTGAGCTGTTCCCGCGCCAGGAATTCGGGGTTACCGCCGAGCAGGATGTCGGTGCCGCGCCCGGCCATGTTGGTCGCTATCGTTACCGCGCCTTTGCGCCCCGCCTGCGCTACGATCTCTGCTTCACGACCGGCATTTTCGGGTTTGGCGTTCAAGACGTTATGCTTGATGCCCGATCGTTTCAGGCGGTCGGAGATCAATTCGGAATTCTCGACCGATACGGTGCCCACCAGCACGGGTTGGCCCTTCACGTGAAGCTCTTTGATCTCATCGACAACCGCATCCCATTTCTCGGATATCGTGCGATATATCACGTCCGGATTATCCTTGCGAACCATCGCGCGATGAGTGGGGATACTGGTCACTTCAAGATTGTAGATCTTGGCGAACTCCACCGATTCAGTCTCGGCCGTTCCGGTCATCCCCGCCAGCTTCTGGTACATACGAAAGTAGTTCTGCAGTGTGATCGTGGCGAGCGTCTGCGTTTCGCGTTCGATCTTCACCCCTTCCTTCGCTTCAACGGCCTGATGTAACCCGTCAGACCATCGGCGTCCGGTCATGATGCGACCCGTGAATTCGTCGACGATGACGACCTCGCCGTCCCTGACAATGTAATGCTTGTCGCGCTGATAGAGAGTATGAGCGACCAACGCCTGGTTGAGGCAATGAAGCAGCTCCATATTAGACGGATCGAAGAGATTCCCCTGTCCGAGCATCCTTTCGGACTTCTCGATGCCTGACTCGGTCAGGGTCGCCCGGTGCTGTTTCTCATCGACCTGGTAATCTGTCTCCCTGGTGAGTTTGGGGATTACCGCGTCCGCTTCATAATACTTGCTGGTCGAATCATCGGAGGCGCCGGAGATGATGAGCGGTGTCCGCGCCTCATCGATGAGGATCGAATCGACCTCGTCCACGATGGCATAGTACGGGCTTCGTTGTACGCACGTAGCCAGTTCGAACTTCATGTTATCGCGCAGGTAATCGAAGCCGAACTCGTTGTTCGTGCCATATGTGATATCGGCTCTATAGGCCTCCTGGCGCGCGAAATCGTCCATGTCATTCTGGATGCAACCGACCTCCATTCCGAGGAACCTGTATATTTTGCCCATCCACTCGGCGTCGCGTTTAGCCAGGTAGTCGTTGACCGTGATGACGTGGACGCCCTTGCCGAGCAGCGCATTCAGATAGACGGGTAATGTAGCTACGAGGGTTTTACCTTCGCCGGTCTTCATTTCGGCGATCATGCCCCGATGCAATACCATGCCGCCGATCAACTGGACATCGAAGTGGCGCATGCCTGTCGTGCGGATCGATGCCTCGCGAACGCAGGCGAAGGCCTCCGGCAGCAGTTCGGCAAGAGCCTCCTGTTCGAGCTGTTTGCGCGCCTCGGGCTCCAGCTCTTCACTGCCTTTTAGCATGCCGGTCAACCGCTCTCTCAATTCGGCAGTCTTACCGCGCAGTTGCTCGTCAGAGAGTGCTTTGGTGGCAGGTTCGTGTTGGTTGATCAATCCGACGATTGGCCACAGCTTCTTGAGAAGACGCTCGTTCGCCGACCCGAACACTTTGGTAATGACTTTTTCAACGGCGTTCATTAGCTTTCTTTCCTGATTTCATGGTTGGTTGCATTGGTTAACGGAAAAATATCAGAGCAATATTGAATTCTAGTTGGAGGGTGAATGGGCGTCAAGCAAACCGGGCAGAGAGGGGCCTGAGGCAACTTTGACGGGCGTCCTCACGCTGTGGCACAATGCAATTTACCTCAAAGCCATACCCAAATTCGAGATCAAATCTGGAGTTATAATCAATGAGTGAAAATAGATCGACGGAAAATCAGGCCACGGCAGAAGTCTTGCCTGATGTGCGCGAAGTGCATCAGGAGGAGATTTCATATCACGCGGTCGAAAAAAATGGAAAGATCACAGCTATCTGGGAGATGCGTGGACGTAAACACATCAGGACCATCGACCCGCGGAGCGAAGAAGGCCGCCATCTGCTAGGTCACACCGATAACCCTGAAGTCGTGCAGAATGCTCAGGCTTAGTTTCCAGTTGCCAGTTTCCAGTTGCCAGTTTTCAGTTTTCAGACGTGGATTCGGCCGCCACTGAAAACTGAAAACTTCCTTCCTCCTCAATGCAGATAACCAAAGTCGAGATAAAAAATATCAAAAACCACGCGGAATCCGAGTTCACATTTCGACCAGGTGTGGTTGCGATCTGTGGACCCAACGGTTCGGGGAAGACGACGATCCTCGAGTCCGTCGCATGGGTGCTCTTCGATCATCTCGACTATAAACGCGACGATTTTCTCAAACGCGGAACTAAGCGGGGGCAGGTAGCAGTCGGCTTCATCTCTGATATCGACGGACGCGAATACGTGGTGACCCGCGATACCGGTGGAGGTTATTTTGTCTATGACCCTGCGACGAAGACGCGGCTGGTCGAACAGAAGAATCAGGTAGTGCCATGGCTGAGGCAGCATATCGGGGTCGATCCGGGCACGGATCTGTCAGCGCTCTTTAAAACTACGATCGGCGTTCCCCAGGGAGCATTCACCTACGATTTCACCCTCGCACCATCCAATCGCAAAAACATCTTCGATCAGGTCCTCAAAGTCGAAGAATACCGTGATGCCTCGGATAACCTGCGCGACACGATGCGACACCTCGAAGACCGTCTGGTTAATGTAGACAGACGACTCGCCGAAGCGGAGGGCGAACTTAAAGCCTATGACGAAGCGAAACGCGAGTATGGCGACACGGAACTGCGACTGAAGGCGCTGGAAGACGAACGGGAGAACGTAAATTCGGAGCGTGATCGGTTAACGCTCGAAGTCGAAGAGTTAAACGAGCTGCAAAAGAAGATAAACGTTCATGGGGGAGCGGTTGAGCGGCTGCGGGTGAAGTTCGATCTGACACGCGGCTCTCTCGCCACCGCCCAGGAAGCGGCAGAGCAGGCGCTCTCCGCCGCCAAGACCGTCGAAGCCGCGCGTCCCGGGTACGAAGAATATCTAGTAGCGATAAATCGATTGGTCGAACTCGAACGCCGGCGAGAAGCTCGTGATGCTCTGAGCAATCAGGTAGTAGCGATCGAGCGCGACCTGATCGAGGCGCGCAGCCACGCGCTGCGCAGCGAGGAGCGTTTGACTGAAATCGCCGACGCCCGCGCAAAGCTCTCGGGGCTTGCGCAAAAGGTCGAGGAGCAATGGGCAATCGAACAGAAGATCGCCGGCCTCCACGAAGGGCGCGGTGAACTGCAAAGCCTGAAGCGTTCGCTCGCCGCCCTCGATCGCGAGATGGATAAGCTCCGCGAGCGATACGCTGAGCTGGCGAAGCACATCGAAGCGGCGGAATCTCACGGCGAGTTGGCGGCGACCGCCAGATCGCTCGAACGGGAGCGGGCGCAGATCGATGATGAGATTACGCAGACGGAGCTGGCGGTCGGCAATTACCAGCTGAGGCGGGAGCATCTCGTGCGGTTGCATAAGGAGCTCGAACGCATGGCCCAGGAGCACGAGCGATATGCAAAAGAGATTGTGCGACTGAGCCAGCTCGTCCCGGTAGCCGCACGGCTCGCGCAATCCGAAGTTCAGCAACAGACGGATACCGAAATCCTGGCTCATCTGCGCGCAGAGGTGGCTCGCGACGAGGAGATAATCTCCGCGCTGGAAAGCGGCGGAATTTGCCCGCTTCTCTCCGAAAGATGTCTAAACCTTAAAAACGGTGAGTCGCTGGAAGGCCGGTTCCGTTCCGGTCTGGATTCACGGCGCCGGGAGATAGAGTCGCTTCATGTCGACTTGATCAGCCTCACTGAAGACGTGAAACGTTCGCGCGCAGTTGCTGCCGAGATATCTCGTCTTCCGCACCTGCAAACCGAATCGGTGCGTCTCACACAAGAGCTCGAAATCTGTCGCCGTCAGATCGCAAAAATCGAAGCGGAGATTCGGCCCGGCGCGAGCGCGAACGGGTCATCCATTTCACAACTGAAGGCGAGACGCAGCGGGCTCGACCTGGAATTAAGCCGAGCGCGCGACGCCGAGCGCCTCATGAGCCAGGCGGAGGTATTGCGTGGCGAGTTGGGCGAAGTTACCAAGGCAGGTGAGCTGAAAAAGAGCGAGAGAGAAGAGATTGCCACGAGAATCGCCGGCTTGGGTGATATAGCTGCTGAGTTGGCAGAAGCCGAAACCTCGTTACGTGGGCTAGCCGATCCGCGCGGCCGATCGAACGCGCTCAGTCAGGTGGTCGCGCGCGAAGAAGAATGGCGAGGCGAGGCCGAAGAAGCCAAGCGCAAAGTTAAGGTCATCAGTGAGAACCTGGAGACAGTCATCGTCGAATTGAGCTCCTTCCTATCGCTCGACTCCGACATTGCCGCGTTTAATCAAAAACGCGCCCAAAACGAGCGGGATTATCAGAGTTATATCGCCAACGAAAAGATCGCCGCGACGGCTGCCGCGCGGGGCGCAGAAGTCTCGGCGCTCTCCGGCGAATTGCTGGAAACGGAGAATGCTCTAAGAACCCTGGTCGAAGAATTGGGAGAGTTCGAGACCCAATATAATGGGGAGCGGCACGCACGTGCGCAAATGGAGCTCGAAGGATGGCGCGAGCGTGCCACACAAATCACTGCGCAACTCGAACACACGCAGGAGCATTACAGACGCCTCTCGACACAGCTCGCCTATCTCGATGAAGTCCGCGAGAAGATGCGCGAACACATCTCCGAGAAAGAGAAGACGCGCAGGTTGCGCGAGGCCGCCGATTTCATTCGAGACATACTGCAGAAGGCCGCACCCTATATTACCGAATCCTACCTCTTCACCATTTCGAATGAAGCGAATCAGCTATACCGTGAAATCACCGGCCGCTATGACATCACATTACATTGGACGAAGGATTACGAGATAACACTCGAGGAAGAGGGCCGGGAGCGACCATTCCTGAATCTCTCCGGCGGTGAGCAGATGGCGGCGGCGCTTTCGATCCGTCTGGCAATGCTCAAAGAGCTGTCCGAAATCAACCTCGCTTTCTTCGACGAGCCAACCACAAATATGGACGAGGAGCGGCGGCGCAACCTGGCGCAGCAGATAGGACGCATCAAAGATTTCCATCAACTATTTGTGATCAGCCACGATGACAGCTTTGAAGAGTTCACCGATCAGATCATCACACTCTGAGAATCGGGAGACACAAAAATAAAAAGAAGCAAGAAGGACAGATGAATCTTACCCTTCTTGCCTCTTTATCGATCCCCCATAAGGAGATCGGTCATCTCATCGATACTTCATCAATTGCCGATTTTGAGAATAAAAGCATCGAGATGGCGGCCGGAGCTCGAATAGGGCGTAAGATCAGTCTGGAACGCCCCCGGTGTGGAGGGGAAGTTATCAGAGATAGTCCATCCAGCCACATAGGCATTGCCAGAACTGTCGATGTCGATGGCAGTGCCGCGATCAATGCAACTCCCGCCGATAAAGGTGGAATAGACCAGGCTAGAACCCGACGCGTTGAGCTTGGCGATGATAACGTCTGCGAGGGGATCAGGGGAGATAAAGACTTTGCACGGCCCACCCGGATTCAGTACCGGCTGTATGGCGTTTACCGTCGGGAAGTCGGCCGATTCTGTACCACCGGTGATGTAGGCATTGCCTTGCGCATCAACCTTTAAATCCCCGGCTAATTCGAAAGAGCTTCCGCCCAGATAGGTCGAATAGAGGATCGCCGACCCGGTCCGGTTCAGCTTGCCCACAAAGAGATCGGCGGTCCCAGAGAGTGTGGATTTCAGGGGAGCGACCGTCGGAAAGTTGGGCGAGTGGGTCCGCCCCAGCAGATAGACATTACCTGCCTGATCCCGGCTGATAGCATTGCCAAAATCGTTGCTACTACCGCCGAGGTAGGTCGAAAAGACGAGAGCACCGATAGCATTAAACTTCGCCACGAAAGCATCATGAGCGGTGCTGGAGTTGAAGGTCCCAGGGCCGGCGTTTGCCGCTTGCAGCGGATTGGCCGTCGGAAAATCGTTTGAACCGGTTACGCCGATTACATAGATATCTCCGTTTCCGTCTATCGCCAGGTCTTGAGCGTCGTCGCCCCGGCTGCCGCCCAGGTAGGTGGAGAAGACGAGCGCCGATCCGTCGCCTTTCAACTTGGTCACGAAGGCATCCTCGTCCCCAACATAGGGGAGTCGTATACAGGGGAATGGGAACCCTGACACGGAGTAACTATACTGGGGGCATGGGCCGGTTGGAATGCGTTGACTGTCGGGAAGTTGGTCGAGGCAGTGAGGCCGGTAATCAAGATATCGCCCTCACTATCGAGCTTCAGGCTCACGTTTTTATCGATGCCGCCGCCGCCGAGATAGGTGGAGAAGATGAGGGCCGATCCGTTGCCATTCAACTTGGCCACAAAGACATCCGCGAGGCCGGCACGGGCCGGCTGGAGCGGATTGACTGTCGGGAAGTTGTCTGACCCAGTCAAACCTGCTACATAAATGTTTCCCGCTTCAGCCAGAGCGATGTCAGTGCCCGATTCAATGCTGTTGCCGCCGAGAAAGGTCGAGAAGACGAGGTCCGAACCATTCGGGTTGAGTTTGACTACGAAGGCATCCTGCGAACCAGATCTTCCACCCTGCATGGGATTCTTTGTCGGGAAATCCACCGAGTAGGTGTATCCCGAAACATAGGCGTTTCCGGCTGCATCCACCGCGATGCCCTCAGATTCTTCGTTATCGTTACCGCCGAGAAATGTGGCGTAGCTCAGCACCGGATCGATCACCAGCGGCAGCGAACGATCGAACTGCCCAATCGTGAAACTTACCTCTCCGTTCTGGGCCAGCAAGTATTGACTGGCTATCTCCTGTCTGCGGCCATTCACTTCCTGATAGGTTACCGGTTTGGTCTGTCGCACCTCGGCGCCGCCGGTCTTCAAAACCAGGTCCCCCCGGTCGTCCACTCGTAACTGCTCGACACCGTCGAAATCGAGCTTGATGGTGTTCGGGTCTGCGCCCGGCGCTACCACGAAATCGTATTCGAGCTGCTGCTGATTGCCGTAGTAGACCAGATCGATACCGGGATAGACGCTTCGATATCGTACCTTTTCGTAGTTCGCGACGTTCTGCCGCCATTTGGCCGGATCGTTGCCGATCAGATAGTTGCTTTTACCCGGGAGCGCATCCGCTCCTTCAAGCTGCGGCTCGGGATTGGCGCCGGCGAATTTCATCCGCACTACCGATTGACGCCCGGCATCGGTCTTCGAACTTCTGTAGCTCAAAGCCAGCACGGCTTCGGCCTGAGTCAAGTAGAGGTTGTATCCGCTGCCGCGCGAGAGAAATTTGACCTGAGCGTCGGTCTGGCCCGCATTAGCCTCGAACCTCAAGGGCAATTTGCCGTACGCTTCACGGGCGCGGGTTCTGTTACGCTCTTCGACGACCGGCACAGGCCGGGCTTTGAGCAACTCTTCGGATGGTATTCGTGGCGGAAGCGGGCTGTTGTTTATGTCGATAGACCTATCGATACTGAATATTCCAGTCAGGATCAATGCAACTGAGATAGTGAGTCGAAACGAGTTCCCAGCATTCGTCATGGAGCCTCCTTGGCGTGAGTGAAATTATGGTGGACAGACAAAATACTGCCGTTCAGAGTTTAGGCTTCAAATATGAGTGCAGATATTTGCAGAATATGTTGTGATCCTGGTCGAAGAAATGGGAGAATTCAGGGATCAAATGATGGGGAGAGAGGGACGTACGGGCACAAATGGAGCTCGAAAAAACAAAGAAGCAAAAAGGACAAAATATCCTGGAATTTGTGTCCTTTTTGCTCCTGTAGCTATCGCCAATAATAAAATTGGTCACTTCATCGGCACTTCGTCAATTGCCAATTTTGAGAATAAAAGCATCGAGCGCGCTTGAAAAGGCCGGGTGCTTATTGTCAGTCTGGAAGGCTCCCGGTGTGACGGGGAAGTTGTCAGAGATAGTCGATCCGGCCACATAGGCATTGCCAGAACTGTCGATGTCGATGGCAGTGCCGCGATCAATGCAATTCCCGCCGATAAAGGTGGAATAGACCAGGCTAGAACCCGACGCGTTGAGCTTGGCGACGATAACGTCTGCGAGGGGACTACTGGAGCTGAAGGTTTTGCACGGCCCCCCCGGATTCAGTACCGACTGTATGGCGTTTACCGTCGGGAAGTCGGTCGATTCGGTATAACCGATGATATAGGCATTTCCTTGCGCATCAACCTTCAAATCCTCGGCTTCTTCGACAGAGCTTCCACCCAGATAGGTCGAATAGAGGATCGCCGACCCGGTCCGGTTCAGCTTGGCCACAAAGAGATCGGAGCTCCCCGAGAGTGTGGATTTCAGAGGGGCGACCGTCGGAAAGTCGGGCGAGTGAGCCCGCCCCAGCAGATAGACATTACCTGCCTGATCCAGGCTGATAGCATTGCCGAAATCGTTGGAATTACCTCCTAAGTAAGTCGAATAGACGAGAGCGCCGTTAGCATTAAACTTCGTCACGAAAGCATCATAGGCGGTGTTGTTGGCGAAGGTCTCGGGTCCGGCTTTTGCCGCTTGCAGCGGATTGGCCGTCGGAAAATCGGTTGAGCCGGTTACGCCAACTACATAGATATCTCCGTTTCCGTCTATCGCCAGGTCATGAGCGTCGTCGCCACGGCTGCCGCCCAGGTAGGTGGAGAAGACGAGGGCCGATCCGTCGCCATTCAACTTGGCCACGAAGGCATCCTCATCTCCATCATAGGGCAAGCGTACACATCCCGGTATTAACGGTAAACATGGGGAAAGGATAGTGGGGGCATGGGCCGGTTGGAATGCGTTGACTACCGGGAAGTTGGTCGAGTCGGTGATGCCGGTAATCAAGATGTCGCCCTCACTAGCGAGCTTCAGGCTCGCATTTCTATCGAAGCCGCCGCCGCCGAGATAGGTGGAGAAGATGAGTGCAGACCCGTTGCCATTCAACTTGGCCACAAAGACATCCCCAGTGCCGGCACGGGCCGGCTGGAGCGGATTGACCGTCGGGAAGTTGTCTGAAACAGTCAAACCCGCCACGTAAATGTTTCCTCCTTCATCCAGAGCGATGTCAGTGTCCGATTCAATGCTGTTGCCGCCGAGATAGGTGGAGAAGACGAGGTCCGAACCGTTCGAGTTGAGTTTGACTACGAAGGCATCCTGCGAACCAGCTCTTTCAGCCTGCATGGGATTCTTTGTCGGGAAATCCACCGAATAGGTGTATCCCGAGACATAGGCGTTTCCGGCTGCATCCACCGCGATGCCCTCAGGGTTATCGTCATCGTTACCGCCGAGAAATGTGGAGTATACCAGCACCGGATCGATCACCAGCGGCAGCGAGCGATCGAACTGCCCGATCGTGAAACTTACCTCTCCGTTCTGGGCCAGCAAGTATTGACTGGCTATCTCCTGCCTGCGGCCATTCACTTCCTGATAGGTTACCGGTTTGGTCTGTCGCATCTCGGCGCCGCCGGTATTCAAAACCAGATCTCCCTGGTCGTCCACTCGTATCTGCTCGACACCGTCGAAATCGAGCTTGATGGCATTCGGGTCCGCGCCCGGCGCTATCACGAAATCGTATTCGAGCTGCCGCTGATTGCCGTAGTAGACCAGATCGATACCGGGATAGACGCTTCGATATCGTACCTTTTCGTAGTTCGACACGTTCTGCCGCCATTTACTCGGATCGTTGCCGATCAGATAGTTGCTTTTGCCCGGGAGCGCATCCGCTCCTTCAAGCTGCGGCTCGGGATTGGCGCCGGCGAATTTCATCCGCACTACCGATTGACGCCCGGCGTCGGCCTTCGAACTTCTGTTGCTCAATGTCAGCACGGCTTCGGCCTGAGTCAAGTAGAGGTTGTATCCGCTGCCGCGCGAGAGAAATTTGACCTGAGCGTCGGTCTGACCCGCATTTGCCTCGAACCTCAAGGGCAATTTGCCGTACGCTTCACGGACGCGGGTTCTGTTACGCTCTTCGACGACCGGCACAGGCCGGGCTTTGAGCAACTCTTCGGATGGTATTCGTGGCAGAAGCAGACTGTTGGATGCTTTGATAGACCTATCGATACTGAATATCCCAGTCAGGGTCAATGCAATTGAGATAGTGAGTCGAACCGAGTTCCCAGCATTTGTCATGGAGCCTCCTTGGCGGTGAGTGAAATTATGGTGGACAGACAAAATACTGCCGTTCAGAGTTTAGGCTTCAAAGCTGAGTGCGGGAATTTGCAGAATGTGTCGTGGAAATATTTGGTATTCTTCTTATTATTACAGGGGCACGACTGAAATTACCGAGCGGATAGACAGTTACAGCCGTAACCCTACATCAAAAACTCTCTGGCGTGAGACGATTGGCATTCCCTATCGATCCGGGGGGCCGCCCACAGGATACTGCTCCATATCGACCACAGAGCCGGTGATGCATTCGCTCTCGTCGCTCGCAAAATAGACTGCCGCAAGGGCAATATCGCGCGGCGACAATAGCCGGCCCCACGGACGGGTCTTGACAGCTTTCTCATGCCAGTCATCACCTTTGAGCTCGACCTCGGTTTTGACGCGATGTTCGTTGGGAGTAAGAGTCCAACCGACGTTCAGTTGATAAACGCGTATGCGATATCTGTTGAGGTAGCTCGCCAGATTTTTGGTAAGGGTCATAAGCGCGCCCTTTGATGCCGAGTAGGCCATCAACTTGGACTCGCCGATATATGAGTTGACTGAGCCGATGTTGATAATCGAGCCGCGTTGTCGGTCTTTCATATAACGCACGGCCTGCTGAGTGCAGATGAACGCGCTGCGGACGTTGATCGCGAATACACTATCCCACATCTCGACGCTCGTATCCTCGATGTTACCGCGTGCGCTCCAGCCGACGTTGTTGACGAGCACATCGATCTGACCAAAATGTTCGATGGTCCTATCGATAAGTGCGCGGCATTCGGCTTCAATCGAGACATCGGCACGCTGGAAAATCGCTTCTCCTCCCTGCTCATTTATGCTCGCGGCGACAGATTTGCCGGTCTCTTCGTTGCGATTGGAGATAACCACTCTCGCGCCTTCCTCAGCGAAAAGCCGCGCTATACCTTCCCCCATCCCCTGGCCGGAGCCGGTGATAACCGCGATTTTGTCTTGCAATCTTTTCATTTTATTTAAACCACAAAGGCACACCCTTTACATTTGCGCTGACAGACGTGCCTTTTAGCGCTCCTTTCAGGCACTGCCAAAATGCTGCGCGATCTTCGCTCGTAAAAATTTCACTGACTCACGCAATTCATCCATGCCGTTCTCGCCGTCTTCAATAGAAATCCAGCCATCAAAACCTTCCTTACGCAGGGTAGAAAAGATCGCATCGTAATCGTTCAGCCCTTTGCCGATAACGCCGTGCTTGAGATTCTTCGCATAGCCCAGCTTGCCTTCCTGATTTTTCAGATCCGCTATTGTGCCGCTGATAAGATAACGGTCGGACGCGTGCATTGAAACGACCCGATGTTTAACGGCGGACAGTAATTCCAGGGGGTCTTCGCCCGCAATAATCGCATTCGATGGATCGTAGTTTACGCCAAACCACCGAGAATCGATCTGGTTGATGATTTCGATGAAAACATCCGATTGCTGCGCGAATTCAGGGAAACGCCAGTAGCCATCCTTGTAATGATTTTCCATATTGAGAATGACATTACGCTCGGCGGCGAATGGAATCAGGGAATTTATCGATTCGACAGTCCAGCGCACGCCATCTGCCCGCGAAACATCATCGCGACGCTGTCCTGACAGCACTCGGCAGAATCCCCCGCCGAGCTGCGCCGTGATATCGATGATATGTTTCTCTTTCTCGATCTCGGTTTGGCGAGCCGCGGGATCAGGTTGAGTGAAATCGGGTGAAGCACACATCATCGGGGCTTCGAGATTTTTAGATTTCAGATGCCCTCTGATTTTCTCCAGGTAACCAGGCTCGAAGTTCTCAAAAAAGCCCGGATACATCTCGACGCCATCGACGCCGAGCGTTGAGGCCAGATCGATCCAATCGAAGAGCGTCATCGCCTTCGTGACGCAGAGTTCATCCATGTAACATTTCGGAAAAGCGCTAAGTTTGGGCATTCTGGATTGAAACAATCTCCTTTCAAGACATTTTGGCAATCTATTCGGTAGCATTCATCTAGTAATTTCTTCCAGGTGCACATAACATTTGTTTAGACTATTGGAAATCTCGCGAGCGTTTGTGATGCTCCAGTCTTCCTGGATGAATCGAACCATTTCAGAGGTATACAACTTGCCTACCTGTGCTGTTGATCCAGCATCGGGGACCAGCGCCTCTCGAATGCTTTTGCTGCGGGAGGAGCGAGCTATATTGATTAAGGCAAGTTTTGGATCGTTGAGTTGTTCTGGGTCTGAAGGAATTTTCGTCGTGCTTATTGCCAGGAAGCTTGCTAGGTTTTCTCTATCAGCGAGTAGCCAGCTTTCCAATTCTCGTACGACTACACGAAACAACAGACCTTCGCGGCGATGGGGAATCCATCGAGATACAACCTCGGATGGGCAGGGTAGCCCTGTGTCCATGTGGTCAACCAGGACTAGATAGTTCGAATTTACTGAAGCCTTATTGAAACCTCGTACTTTATTCTTAATATAAGGAAATCCTTGTTTACCGTAACAGGTTCCGGGAGTATGACCTGCTTCTTTAATGAGGCGACTCGCCGCTGCTTCATCCATTAGTCCTTCAACGAGTGTGTGTATGAGTGCCATTCTCAAAACAGAGTTGTAGTTGGTTGGTGTCGGCGGGTGCAGATTTCGGCAAAATTACATCGGCAACCGTCAGTCCGCTTCTTAGTAGCTCTAATTCTTCATTATCGTCCAGAGGCGATTTAAGCAACGTTCCATCAGGACTTGGTTCCAGTCTCAGCACTTCTTCTGCCCCGATTCCTTCGTCGGCGAGCATTTCTTCTGAATGTGTACTGATAATCACCTGTCGTCTGGTTCTACGGTGGCGATTCACTCGTTCAATCAACTGTGGCAGATGGCGTACAACCTCTGAGTGCAAAGATAATTCAGGTTCCTCCATCAGCAATGGACCTTCTCCCTCGAAGAGCGACCATAGAAGGCCAAAGAGTCGGAGAGTTCCATCCGAGAACTGGGTTTCATTCTGGTTGCCTGCCTTAGGACGCCAGTGCTCGAACAACCCGACCAGGTGCGGGATGCCGAATTGGTCCCTTATTACCTTCAATTCCTTGAGTTGTGGAGCGGCGACCTTTAGGGCAGAAAGTATTTTCTTGAGGCGCGAATCTCTAATCTTTGTAGAAGTGTTCTCTACACGCTGTAAAAAATCGCGACCAAACGGATCGTTCTCTATTTGCGCCGGAGAGAATCCTTGAGGATCACGTATAACCTGTGGAAGCAGATGCTGGTAATTGACGCTCTGGAAAAAAAGGACTATGGGTCGAAATTCTTTGTTGGCATTGATCTGTTCAAGCGAAGTTTGGGTGAGACGAAGGATATCGGCTTTATCCGTTTGGTCCGGACGATGCAGCAATTCTCGACCGTTGTGTTCAACATGCTCTTCTTTAATTTGCGGGATTCGCTGCTTATCCTGATTGAATCTTAACCGATAGAGCCACCCATCCTCTCCAGAATCATCTTTCAATACAACCTCAATCAATATATCTGAGTGTTGACGAGCTGCCAGACAACGGATAGCCGAAACTCCGCCTCGACTTTCGATAGCTTGTCGAAGTCCTCCTCCCTTGGGAAGGCAAAGATCACGCAGAAAACGAAAAATGTCGAGGAAATTCGACTTGCCAGAGGCGTTCGGCCCAATGAGAAATACCCGCCGTCTAAGCATTACATCGCCTTTCCGAAAATTCTTCCAATTTTCAATCCTCAATCTTTGGACATACAACATTCTTAAGTCTACCTCACATCTTCTTTGCCGCTCTCTCCATTCATCAAGCTGTCAAAGCCTATCATTCGAAGTATAGATTAGCTCTCTTCTATTACTATTCAGCCTGTGGTTTTAAGACCGTCTTCACATAACTGCCATTGTGCATCCCGTCGAAACATGCCTGCCAGTCTGGCAAACCCGCCACGCGACTGATGACCGGCTTCAGATTGATCTGTTCCGAGGTGAGCATCGACACCACCTGCTCCCAGTTCTGAAATGTATGGCTGAAGCTGCCCTGCAGCGTGACGGCTTTTTGCACCAGCGGATCGAGCGAAAAATTGAACGGTTGTGGCCCCCAACCCACTTTTGTGATCTGCCCTCCGGGTCTCACTATATCGAGCGCGGTCTTCAAGGCCACGGAAGCGCCCGCAGCATCGATCACAAGATGCGCGCCTGCTCCATCGCCGATACCCTGCACGAAATCAACCGGATCGGTCTCATTCAGGTTCAGCGCATGCGTAACACCCAGGTTCCGGGCGGCCGCCAGACGCGAGGCGTCTTGGTCGATTCCTGCGATGATCACAGACCCCGCGCCATTTATCCTCGCCATCTCCGCACAGAGCATCCCGATCGGCCCCGGACCGAGCACTACAACGATATCCCCCGGCCTGATTTTGCTTTTGACGGCCACACAGTTATAAGCGACACAACATGGTTCTGTCAGGGCCGCGCGCTCGAACGGCAAAGAGTCGGGAATATGGTGCAGGCAGCGTTCCGGCACGCGCACGAAATTGGCCATCGCTCCGTTGATTCCGTAGCCGAATCCTTTTCGTTGCGGGCAGATATTGTATTCGCCCGCGCGACAATAGAGGCATTGGCCGCAGATCGATGCGGCGGTTTCTGAAACCACACGGTCGCCTTCTTTGAACCCGCGAACTCGGCTGCCGGTTCTCGCCACGACGCCGCCGAATTCATGTCCGAGGACGACGGGAGTGCGAACTGCCCAGCTCTGTGTGCCGTGGTACTGATGAACGTCGCTGCCGCATACGCTGACTGCCCCTACCTGCAATAAGATTTCCTCTTCGCCGATCTCGGGAACAGGCAACTCGCGCAATTCGACAGAATGAGGTTTCAGGTCAAATTGAACTATTCCATTCATTATTTCGCTCATAGCTTCAGCTTTCTCTGATCCTCCTGGTAATTTCTATCAATAAGGCTTTCAAATCGCCTTTCGCCACGTTAAATGAATAAGCGTCGATCGCCAGCGGCGCCCCGATTACCACCAGCGGCGCACCTCGTTTCGGCATGCCGATGGCTTCTTCGATGGTGAGACCGCCGACCGCCTGTACGGGGATTCTCACGGCTTTGACTACCGCATCGAGATCATCGATCGGGGAGAGACGATTTCCGGTTCGGGCCATTATCCCGTTGCGCTCGTCAAAGCCGGTATGATGGACGATGTAATCAACCCCGAGGCCCTCCATCCACCTGCTTGCTTCGGCTTTGTCGTCGCATGCCATATTATCGCCCATCACTTTGATACCGTAATCGCGGCCGGCTTTGACCACGGCTTTGATGGTCTCTTCGTGGGCGCGCGCCATGACCACTACGTGCGTCGCTCCTGCCTTCGCCATCATCTCCGCCTCGAGGTAACCCCCGTCCATTGTTTTCAGATCGGCGACGATGGGATGATGCGGGAACTCGGCGCGCAGTGCGCGGACGCCGTTTAGTCCCTCGGCGAGGATCAACGGCGTGCCCGCTTCAAGCCAATCGACGCCGGCCTCGACCGCGATGCGCGCGGTCTCTATGGCTTCTTTCAGCTCCGTGAGATCGAGTGAGATTTGAACGATTGGGTTCATAGGTTACGGATTTTGATATTGCGGAACCAGACGGCGTCGCCGTGATCCTGCAGCAGAATGTGCCCCTTCGGCGCTTCGCCGAATCCCTTCGTGTTCTTGAATTTGCTCTGGGCGATGCGCTGCTTGAAATCGGCGCTGCTGCGGTCAAATTCGAGGACTTTCACTCCATTAAGCCAGTGCTCGATGCGATTTCCTCTGACGACGATGCGGGTCTCATTGAACTGGCCGATCGGCTTGACTTTTCGTGCGTTGCCTGGCGGGATCAGATCATAGAGGGCACCGGCAGTTCGATTGCCGCCAATCCCCATCTTCGCATCGGGGTGATTCTCATCGTCGAGCACCTGATATTCAAAGCTGACTCCGGATCTGCCCGATGGCGGCATGCTCTCCGTCACGAGATACTTGATGCCGCTGTTTCCGCGAGGGCTCAATTTCCATTCGATCTGCAATTCAAAGTCAGAGAACTGATCGACGGTAATCAGATCGCCCCCCGCCCGGCCGAGCTGGCTTTGCGCCTGAACCTTCTTGATGGCTCCCTCTTCGATGGCCCAACCTTCGGGCACCTTATCGCTGTGAAAGCCGCGCCAGCCGTTGAACGTCTTGCCGTCGAATAACAATCGCCAACCGGCGGTCTTTTCTGTGCCGGTCAGTTGATTGATGGTCGCTTTAGCGGGTGTTTGAGAGCTTCCGTTTTGGGATATTACTAAAACGGCAAGGAAAGTGACGGACATCATTGATGGAAAAAATTTGTTTTGCATTATTTTCCTCAGAAAATAGACAGGATTTACAGGATCGAAGTAAATCCTGAAAAATCCTGTGAATCCCATCTGGATTTCATCGTTTCAGAGCGTCTTCAAGTGAAGACACAGCTACTTGACAGTATTGTGGCGCACAGATAAATTCGCCGCGACTACTACCGATCACGAAATGTGCAGGCATTATAAGCGCAATAATTGTTCAAGACCAGAAGCATGATCGCAAACATTATCGGAGGAAAGACTATGAAACGCACTCTCGTTCTTTCACTGAGCGCCGCAATTCTCCTGACCTCGGTGATCGTGGATATACCTGTTCTCTCGCAGATGGCGGTTCCGGGCCTGCCCACCGCTAAACCCGAAGATGTCGGTATGTCATCGGAACGTCTGGGGCGCATTCGTACTGCGATGCAGCGTTACGTCGACCGCGGGCTCATACCCGGCACGGTAACGCTGGTCGCGCGGCGCGGACGTATTGTGCATTTCGAGGCGATCGGTCATCGCGATGTGGAGAAGCGCGCCCCGATGACTACCGATACCATCTTTCGAATCGCCTCGATGACCAAGCCGATCGCTTCAGTCGCGTTGATGATGCTTTTCGAAGAGGGTCATTTCCTGCTCTCCGATCCAATCTCGAAATTCCTACCCGTGTTCTCAGACATGAAAGTTGCCCAGGTTGCGCCGGCGAACGAACGCATCGGAGCGCCATATAAACTCGTGCCCGCCGCGAGACCGATCACATTCAAGCATGTCCTGACTCATACGGCCGGATTCCCCAACTCTTATCGCGGATTGACGCAATCCGAGTTCGGCAAAATCTATTCGCGTAAGAATCCCAATGAAACAGTTGCTGATCTGGTAACCCGGCTGGCCCAAATGCCGCTCAACTTTCATCCGGGAGATAGTTGGGAATACGGACCCGCAACCGACGTAGCAGGCAGATTGGTCGAGGTCATTTCCGGAACGACGCTCGACGAGTTCCTGGCCAAGCGGATATTCGAACCGCTGAAGATGAAAGACACACACTTCTATCTGCCTAAGTCCAAGCTCGATCGCTTGGCTGCCAGCTATCAACCGGATGAAAATAACGGCAACAAGATCAAGCTCTTCGAGGCGCCCAATGCCGAGAGCCCGTTTGTGAAGGAACCGCAGGTCTACTTCTCGGGCGCAGGCGGCCTGGTTTCGACGGCGGGGGACTACTGGAGATTTCATCAGATGATGCTCAATGGCGGAGAGCTCGATGGCGCCAGGATCCTAGGTCGTAAAACCGTCGAGTTAATCACGGCAAATCATACCGGCGATCTCCCACTCTGGCTGACCGGCCCAGGTTACGGTTTTGGTTTGGGCTACAGCGTTGTGAAGGACATAGGTGTAACCAGCCAGCCTGGCTCAATAGGCAACTACGGTTGGGGAGGTGCGCGCTGCACATTTTTCTGGGTAGACCCCGCAGAGGAGTTGATCGGAATACTCATGACACAGGTCCGCCCATATAATCACCTCAACATTCGCGCTGAATTTCAGGTGTTGGCCAATCAGGCGATCACCGACCATGTGAAACCGATGAATAAAAACGTCCAGACCACGAAGCGCTGATCGCAAGTTTGTTGAACTAAATATAATCAAGATATTCAAGGAGGAGAAACACTATGAAGAACCCTTTTTTATTCCTGGGCCTATGTGCCGTATTTCTGCTGACTCTCTTCGTTTCCGCCGATGCTCAGACGAAGCCTGCCGGAGCGAATTTCGCCGGCACCTGGGTCCTGGATAAGGCGAAGAGCGAATTGCCACAGATGATGCAGAATCTCGACGGCGTTACCTGGGTTATCACACAAGATGACAAACAGCTCACCAGGGAGCAAAGATTTGAAGGCGGTGGCCGCGGCAGGATCGGAAATGTTCCGCTGACGTTCAAGCTCGATGGCAGCGAGACTTCTACGGACGCGCCTCAGATTTCCGGAAAGAGGATTGCCAAGTCTCAATGGCAGGGAGACGGAAAAATCCTTGAAGTGAGTGTAGTCACGACCGGCAGCTTTCAGGGCAACGATATAAAATCAACGACAACCGAGCATTGGGAATTAGCGGAAGGCGGGAAGGTACTCAAAGTCCATCAACAGATCGAAGGTACGCGCGGAAATTTCGAATCGAAGTTGTTCTTCAATAAGAAATAGCGCGGCGGGAAACAAAAAAGGCAAATTTGCAAAAATAACAATATTTCGCATCTTTGCCTTTTTTGTATCGGAAAACCTCAACTCAACTTTTTCACCAATGCCTGCATCTGTTTAAACTCAGGCGTCCCCGCATTGCACAGCTCGAAAAGGGCCGTCTCGATCGATGAAACGATGGCTCCCGCCTCCGTCATCTTTTGTATTGCCACCTCGCGGTTATGCGCCAGCCTGGTTGAAAGCGCATCGGTCAAGAGATGCACCTGGAAACCATTCTGAATGAGATCGTGGGCCGTCTGGCTAACACAGATGTGAGCCTCGATGCCGCATATCATAACCTGCTCGACATGACGCTCGCGCAACCTGGTGTCGAACTCCTGCACTCCGCAGGCTGAGAAAGAGAGTTTTTCAATCGGCTCCAGTCCGTCGGTGATCTGTTCGGTAATCTCTTCTACCGTATGACCGAGACCTTTGGGGTATTGTTCGGTGACTATTACCGGCAACCCGAGCAGCCGGCAAGCTTGCACCATCAATGCGACGCGCTCTGCTGTTTGAGCGAATCCCGTGATGACCGGGCGGAAGCCTTCCTGCATATCGATCACTGCCAGCGCGGCACGTTTGCGGTCGAGTAAATTTGGATGTCTCATATCAATCTTTTGTCGCGGGGTTGGTTGGCACTGGAGAGATAGCCGGATCGCTCGTCACCCAGGCTGTCCACCACAGGTCTCGCAGCAGCTGCGCCCCCGCGGCCAACCTGGCAGCCGCGAATTTCTTATGTCCCGGCGCAACATTCTCTTTACTGAACTGTTCTTGCTTGTCGAGGATGTAAAGTTGTTCAACGTGAGAGTTCGAGTCGCGCAGATATCCCCAGACCTCTTCGCGCGGATTTGAGACGACCTTCGCCTTATCGTCGACAAGCGGTATCACGTCGCTCAATTTTATCTGCGCGCCAACAAATTCCTCCTCGAACCTGAAATGTATTCCGCGCTCGCGTGAAAATATCGCATAACCTTGGGGATTGGATCCGCTCCATCCGTTGAAATGTATGGTCGTATGATGAGGGTTAGCGCCATCGCTCACATAATGGCCGAGAATCCCCGCGTCGTTGACGATCCGTGCCTCTATCCACTTTCGTCTCTGCTGGTCCGTCTCTGCACGCCATAGGCGAAAATCCACGCGGATGCGTTGAAACAGTTCGAGGATGCGGTAGGGCAGGAATCCGGCCTTTGTTGGCTTCTGCCCGGCGTTGATCATCTCCGCTACAAAATCATATCGATTCACGGCTCGCGTTGCGCTCTCCGGCACGAGTTCCATATCTAGAAAGTGATCAGGAGCTGAGGCTGTGTCCATGGCCTTGTCCAGATTCGATTCCGCCTTGTCGCGCCAGCGGTCGGGTTCGATATTGAGGTATCCGAGTTGATCGACCGATTGGCGAACGAAACCCGGCATCTCCTTCGGCAACTTCATTGCGGCGGCGCGGCCGGATATCTCGTGCCCATGTGGCCCCCAACCTCGCACGTAAGGCGATCCGGTCGCCATTATCGCAATCGCGATCAGCAGGGAAATAAAAATTCGTATCGTGCCAGCTTTTATCATCTCTGTGCCTCTGTGGTTATCTCAAGCATGTCGCATTCGTACGGATATCATTTCTATCACAATATTATAAAGATATTGAATTCGGGTATGTACGCCCTGGAGGGGCAGAAAAAGTTTGCCAGTAGTTTACGCTACCCTCAGTCGGAATCCTCCCTCCCATTTAATAGGTTGCATATAATAGTCAAAGACCGCTATTGCTGGCTACTCTCAACTATTCTTAAGGGGACAAAGAAAGCTGAGATTGCCGAGCCCTTCATTTCCGTGGAGCCAGGTCGACACCGTAAAGTTTTTTACCCTCCAGGTCGTGCAAATTGACCGTCATGGCTTCGGTTCTCCCGTCGATTCTGACGGAGCCGAAAAACTGCAGCCCATCGCTTGGAGGACGGTTCTTTTTCAACCCATTCGGTACGCCGGTGAATTTCACCTGCGGTCCGAACGTATCGTCAATTTTGCCGGGATCAAAAGTGCCTGCGTTGAGCGGTCCGGCAATAAATTCCCAAAAGGGGTTAAAGTCAGTAAATTTAGCTTTGACGGGATCGTAATAATGAGCGGCACTATAATGGACATCAGCCGTCACCCACACAACATTATTGATTTTCCGCTGTTTTATGAAACGCAGCAGGTCCGCTATCTCAAGCTCGCGACCCAAAGCGGGTCCGTTACCGTTGGCGCAGTTTTCGAACCTGTCGCTGCCATCGGGCACGATAATGCCGATCGGCATACTGCTTGCCACGACCTTCCATGTAGCTTTCGACATCAATAGGCGCTGCTTGAGCCAGTTGAGTTGTCGAGCGCCCAGGAATAGAGTCTCGTCGCTCGCTGCCGCCTGATTATTTGCCGTATTCGGCCCGCGGTAGCTTCGTTCATCCAGCATCAACACATCAAGCAGCGGACCGTAGCTATATGCCCGATAGATACGTTCGGAGTCGTCGATGTTTAAACGGATCGGCAGGTAGTCGAGAAAAGCCCGCCTGGCCCGGGCCGCCAGCAGGTCAGCGCTCTTCACCGTGTAGTTGTCGTCATCGATGATCTGACCTGGAAACCAATTGTTGCGCGTCTCGTGGTCATCCCACTGCGCAAGCACAGGCACTTCCGAGTTGAAGCGTCGCAGGTTTTCATCCATCAGGTTGTAACGGTAATTGCCGCGAAATTCATCGAGCGTTTCTGCCACTTTCGACTTTTCCGGCGTCGCGATATTCTTCCAGATTGAGCCGTCATCGAGTTTAACCTCGGCCTTTAACACTCCATCTGCATATATGGTATCCCCGGAGTGAATGAAGAAATCCGGACTGAGCCTTCGCATGGCTTCAAAGATTTTCATTCCACCAAATTCGGGATTGATACCCCATCCTTGCCCGCAAACGTCGCCACCCCAGACAAAGGTAATCGCGCGGCGAGTTCTAGGGACGGTTCGAAAACTCCCGGTGACCGGCTCGCTGAAAACCCTGACATCGGTTAAATCCTGAAATGTCACGCGATAGTTAATCTGCTGTCCGGCAGGCAAATCGATCAGATCGACGCGCGCCGTAAAATCGCTCGGCTCGAGCGCAACCGGGCCGGTTATTCGTTGGACATTCTGGAAAGAGTCAGTCGTTGCATATTCCACGATCATCCGTGCTGGCCGATCGCAGCGGCTCCAGATGATCGCCCGATCGGATGTCACATCGCCCGTCTGAACGCCGTAAGCGATTTTGGGTCTAGCTGAGGTGATGATCGCCGGGGAGCTATTCGGGCGCAAAGAGTGATGGATCAACCCACCGCCAGCCACCGCGGCGGTGAGTATGAATTGTCGTCTTTTCATTATCCTTTTTGCCGCTCCCAGGCTTCCACCTGTTTCTTCGAGCGGTTGAGGACAATGCGCTCCCGCTCGATTTTTGCCACCCAATCAGCCGGAACTCTCATCGGATGCTTCAGCACATAACCCCGCGTGATGATTATGCCGCTCAATCCCCAATCGGGCTCGGATAACAAAACTTCATGCACTTCACCGAGCTTATGCCCATCGCACGACTCGACATAGATGCCTCGCCGAATCGCGCTTTCAGAGGGCGCAAGCAATTGATCGGTGACTACCACACCTGGCGTATGCAGTGGGTCTCCGAAAGCATTGGCGAAAAGCGGGACGAAGTAGTTTATCCAATCCGTCGGTTTAACCTTGGATCGTGGATGTTCGACCTGCTCCTCGTCGAGCAGATCGAGCCTCACGTAATGCTGAAGCTCGAAGTTTGGCAGCGCTGCGATCTGATCATGCGATTGTTCGATTCGTACACGATCGCGATCAGACCCAAACACCCACTCGACCGGCATCAAGATGTGGCGCGCGTAAAGCGCCCGACCCTGTTTAACGACCAGGTGAGTCGCCTCGTATGACTCGCGGTCGAGAACTATACATTCGAGTCGCCCGATATCTTCTCCATAATTTTCAACAGTTGCTCCGATATGGATATCCATAGACCCGCTCCCTTCTCAATGAGAGGAAATGGAGGGTCAAATTCAAAGAAGACACGAGGACAATGAAATGTGGATTTCTCATTGCCTCTGTGGGCCCCCGCTCACTTCGTCTCCCAGTCTTTGCCTTCAATTTCCTCCACCCACTCTCCCCTTGCCTCTGTGCCTCTTTCTGTTCTCGTCCCCTTTTTCTTTCTGGTCTTTCCGTTCTTTCTCCTCTCCCTCATCTTCATCGTCGTCATCTTCGATAACTCTGACAAAAGCGCTCCGCACCGGAGCTGGCATTTGCGAATCGGCGCCGCGCACCGCTTTCCAGATGATCTCGTTGAATTCGACATCCGGCGCAGCATCTTCCTTACTGAAATCCAACTGCATAGAGCGGTCCGCGCCGGGCGCGTCCGCTTGATTCTTCTCGCTCAGATCGACGAGCGAGGGACGGTGCTTGAACGTCGCAAGGTCCGCCTTGTAGGTGAAACAATTGTACATCGGAGTGGCCGCCGCATCGTACTGGCTCATCGGGGGCAGGCCGAGTATCAATTCCATGGTGCGCAGCATGCTCGAGGTCGTGTACATCGTCGAATCGACGATCTTTCGTTTGGTATACGGGCTGACCACGAACGCGATGGACCGATGCGCATCGACGTGATCGGAACCGTTTTGAGCATCATCTTCGAGAACAAATATTGCCGTCTTCGCCCAGTACTTGCTGTTCGTCACAGCCTCGACCAACCGGCCGAGCGCCAGATCGTTATCGGCGACATAAGCGCGCGGAGTCGGGGCTCCCGGGCGCGTCCCCTGCGTGTGATTATTGCCGATGCGCACAATCTGAAATTGCGGTAATTTCCCGTTCTTTTCGTACTCGCGAAATTCTTCGAGCCAGCGGTCGATGCGCGTGTTATCGGTGATCGAGAGATTGTACGGCGGAAAAGTCGGGCTGAAATGACCGATTAGCGCTTCCTCGGATGTGTAGTATTCGTCGCCCGGCTTGCGATCGATCCCCTGGTCGGCTTCTCCACCGCCGCCGGCTTTGACGTCCTTGACGCCGACGAATTCACCGTAACTGCGATAGGTGATCTTGGCGGCAGCGCAATAGTCCCAGATATAACCACGCGTCGGACGCGCGATTTTCTTGCTTCCTTCGTAATCGTACGTTCGGCCCCGCCGCGAATAATTGGTCGGCCAGGTTTTTTCTACATAATCGGTCGCATAAGCGCCCATCGACCAGTTATGGCCGTCGGCCGAAACCTCGGCATCGACATAGAAGTTGTCGAGCAACACGAATTCGCGCGCGAGCGCGTGTTGATTCGGCGTCACATCCTCCCCGAAGAGGCAGATGCTCGAATCGCCATTTCCTTCCGGCATATCTCCGAGCACCTGATCATAAGTCCGATTCTCTTTGATCACATAGATCACGTGCTTGATAGGCGATGGATCGCCGACGCGCACCGGGATAGCGGTCTTCACGCGCGGCGCCCGCGCAGCTTTCAACAATTCGTCTGTGTATGGCGCGTTGGCATAGACGCGGCGGGTGAGTTGAGCGAGCTTGCGCTTATCAGGCAGGTCGATGAGTGAGACCGTGCCCTTCAGCAAGGCGCCGATGTATTGCGTATCTTTATCGCGCGGCTTGGTCGGTTGAGGACCTCTCGGGTTCGCCAGAGAGGCGACGCCCTTGCCATTAGCAACGAAGAGCTTCTTGCCGTCTTTGCTCAACCTGACAGAGGTCGGATACCAGCCGGTCGGGATGAAACCTTCGACCTCGCTATTGCCGCGTTTTGCGACATCGGCGATCGCGATATTGTTGTTATCCGCATTGGCGATATAGAGCGTCTTTTCATCGGGTGAAAGCGCGAGCGCATTCGGCGTACTGCCGATCGGCGATTTCGGATGAAGCGCCGTCGAGATGACCTCGATCTCTTTCATCTGCTCCGTATCGATAACCGAAACCGTGTTGCTGTTGGCGTTGGCGACATAGAGCGTCTTGCCGTCGCGCGTCAGTTCCAGATCGTTAGGGTGATCGCCGACCGTAATATTGGTCACTACCCGCTTCTCGGCCGTGTCGATGACCGCGATATTGCGAGCCCCCCAGTTACTGACATATGCCCGCTTGCCGTCCTCCGATATTACACAGTCGTATGGATATTCGCCGACGTCTATCTTCGTGATGATTCGTTTTGCGGTGAGATCGATCACGGCGACTTTTTTGGACAGGTTCTCCGCCGTATAGAGAATCTTACCATCTGGCGTGATAGCGATCCCGGCAGGGAAAGCGAATTCGCCTCGTCCGTCCCGGCGTGCCTGATCGCGCGCCTTTTCATCGAGCGCGTGATATTCGGTGCTGCCGAGGTTTATTTTGCCGGCTTCCGTAGCCGCGCCGGCCGTGAAATCAAAGATCAATACCTCGTTGTCATCACCGCCCGAGACGTAAAACCGGGTACCGTCGGGAGCGAACGCCAATCCGAGCCAGGACTTTTTAACTTCAATCACCTGGATGCTGCGACCCTCTGTCAAATCGAGTACGTTTATCGTCTGCGGCCCGTATCCGTTTGTCGCGACCAGGAGGTAGCGGCCGTCATTGCTCATCGCCATATTCAACGGGAGATCGCTCACCGGTATCTGCGAGCCCTCGGGCGTCAGCGTCCATCCGTTGGGGAGTAAAGTTCCTCTGGTTGTCTTTCCCGGAAGTTTGCGTGGCGCGGGTTTAGGTTTCGCTTGTGCGAGGCCGATGATGAGATTAATCGGCAGCAGCAGTGAAAGACAGAGCAACGCGACGATTGGTTTTGCGAGACGAACAGGCATTACTTCTCCTAAAAAAGACGCAACTGGTTGTGCAGATGTTCTATGATGGAAATGAAAAAGAGAAAGGCAACAGCGCGAGCGATAGGAAGAGAGTCTGCACCAACGTACTATCCGGGTAGACACGCTCGCCCCGCTGAACTGCTTCCCCCTTACGACCTTTAGCTCAGCGTATTCAGCGATACAAGAGCAGGCTCGGCGAGCTCATCGTCATAATGCATGCCGATAGCGGCATCGAGTTCGACAGAGAGATTGCCGATTCCCGCCGAAAGAGATTTGAAATCGAATAGCTCCGGATCGAGCAGATGTGTAGGCACAGCGTTGCCCAGGGCCGTCAACATTGATTTACGGATGTTTGGGATCTCTTTTTGCAATTCGTCGATCAGCCGTTTCACGCGTTTGCGCTTCAGATTCTCCTGCGAGCCGCACAGATCGCAGGGGATAATGGGGAATTTTTGTCCTTCCGCGAAAGCAGCGATATCCTTCTCCCAGATGTATGCCATCGGCCGGATCACCGTATTGCGTCCGTCATCAGCGCGCAATACCGGCGGCATCGCCTTCAGGGTGCCGATGTAAAACAGATTGAGCAAAAACGTCTGCAGAATATCATCGGCGTGATGTCCCAAGGCGATCTTCGTACAACCTTCCTCGACCGCAATATTGTAAAGGATGCCACGACGCAATCGCGAGCAGACGGAGCAATAGGTCTTGCCTTCGGGAACAAGTCGTTTGACGACCGAATACGTATCTCGCTCGACGATGCGGAAGGGGATATTCAGTCCAGACAGATAACCGGGCAGCACGTGAGCCGGAAAGCCCGGTTGCTTTTGATCGAGGTTGACCGCAAGCAATTCAAAATTGACCGGGGCCTTGCGCTGTAACGCCAGGAGCAGATTGAGCAGCGTGTAACTGTCCTTGCCTCCGCTCAAACAGACCATAATCCGGTCGCCATCTGAGATCATCCGGAAATCTTTGATGGCTTCACCCATGCGGCGCAAAAGAATCTTTTTCAGTTGTTCGCTACTGTCGATCATAGGAAACAAAGATTAGGCTAAGGGCTGCGGAAAGGTCAAACGCGAAAATGATCGTATCCGTGAACTAATAAAGGCTTAACATCATCGTTTTTTCGCAGCAGTATGCGACTGCTGCCGTTTTCGATAATTTCTCCGATGCGCGTCAGCTTGACATCGCAGTTTTTCGCTATTTCATACAATCGCGCTACCACATCGTTACTCGCGGTAAAGAGCAATTCGAAATCTTCACCACCATTCACGGCGAGGTCGAATGACGATTCCGGGTCCTGAAAAATGAGGCTGACCTCTTCAGCTACCGGCAACGAATCGTAATCGATGATCGCTTCGACGCCGCTCTCCCTGCAAATATGCGCCAGATCCTGGGCCAAGCCATCGCTCACATCGATCGCCGCCCGAGCTAATCCAGCGATGGCGCGTGCGAAAGCGACGCGCGGCTCGGGCTTTAAATGAGCGCGCAGGGCATTTTGCAAAAGGCTTTCCTCATTCTCATTAACTCGCTCGCCTCGCTCAAGCAATTTCAATCCGGCAGCGGAAGCTCCAAGTTGTCCGGTGACGAAAATAGAATCGCCCGTGCGGGCGCCGCCCCGCCGCAACGCTTGGCCGGAAGGGCAGTGTCCGATCACGAATGAATCGATGGCAAGTCGATCGGGTGTAGACGACAGATCGCCGCCGATCAATGTCACGCCATGGATATCGGCTAATGCGAAGTAACCGGCGAAAAACTCCTCCCAGAAGGCTGTGGATGTGCGGCTGGGTTGGGGAATTCCGAGCGTCAGGAGTGAATAGCGCGGCGTTCCGCCCATCGCCGAAATGTCGCTCAGACTGACCGCGAGAGATTTATGGCCCAACCAGAGAGGGATCGTATATTCAAGTTTAAAATCGATTTCTTCGACCAGGAGATCGACGCTGAGCAGCGTCTCACGACCGGATTGTTCGCGCAGGATCGCCGCATCATCGCCGATGCCAAGGATGAGGTCTGCGGAATTTCGTTTAGCAGCTTGCTCGCGGATGCGGTTGATAAACTCGAATTCACTTCGCATGGTCAAGAAAGTTTTCAGTTTTCAGTTTTCAGTTTTTAGTTTTCAGATCGCTGTCCATGGCTGCATCTCTAAATTGATGTAACTCAGACTGTGGGCGGCGAACTGAAAACTGAAAATAACCGCTCAGCCTCTTCGCCGCATTTAGCGGGCGGTTGATTTAAGAGATGTGAATAAGATATCTGAACCTTGGACAGCGAACTGAAAACTGTAGTAACCGCTCAGTCTCTTCGCCGCGTAAGCGACGGTTGAATTAAGAGATGTGAACCAATAAAGATATCTGAACCTTGGACAGCGAACTGAAATCTGTAGTAACCGCTCAGCCTCTTCGCCGCGTAAGCGGCGGTTGATTGTAGCCGTGGGTTTTAACCCACTGGTATCTACACAAGTTTTTGCGTTTGGTTGCAAAGAGTTATCGCAATCAAACCTACCGAAAGAATATGCTCTTTGAATGTTTCTCCTCAAACCTCCATTTGACCCCCGTTTGCAAAGACGGTATGAGAGGCTGGTGAATGAACATCTCCATACAAGCGAGAATCAAGCTGCTGGATCGCGTGCGCTGCCGAGCGTTAATGAAGCGTTTGCCAGCACGCAAGCGGCCTGGCGATTTTATGCCAACCCCAATGTGAGGCTGACGGGGCTGGTCGAACCGTTGGTAGAACAAGCTCGGCGGGAGATGCCGCTTGTCTGTCGACGGTATGGACTGGCGATCCACGACTGGTCTGATCTGCGCTACGGAACGCACACGAGCAAGAATGATCGGAAAAAAATCGGCAGCGACTTGGGCTACAAACTGGCGACCACCTTGCTGCTGAGCGACCAGAGCGGGGCGCCGATAGCGCCGATCAGCCTTGGGCTGTGGGCCAATGATGGATGGCACACAACGCTTGATGAAGAGAGGCACAGAGATTGGTCGCCCCTGGGATTGGTGAGCCAGACAATGCGGGCTTCGCAGAAGCAAAAACTGTCGTTGCCGCTGGTCCACATCATTGATCGGGAAGGCGACTCGATCTTTCACTATCGTCAATGGAATAGTGAAGGCCATCTGTTTGAAGTACGTGCCAACGGGGAACAGAGAGTTGTTTGGCAGGAGCGGACACAACCGTTGAGCCAGGTCGCAGCACAGGTCGCCTTGCGCGCTAGCCAAGCGGTAGAGATTTCGGCCAATCTCATTGGGCAACTGTTTGTGGGCGAAACCAGCATCGTCATTGATCGTCCGGCCTTTCCCCGCGCGCGCGACGGGGGCAAGCGTCAATGGATCAAAGGTGAGCCGCTCGAACTGCGCTTGATTGTCTGTCAACTGCGCTTGCCCGATGAAACGATTGCGGCTGAATGGTACTTGCTCAGTAACGTGCCGGCTGGCATCAGCGCTGAGCAACTGGCCGAATGGTACTACTGGCGCTGGAGAATTGAATCTTACTTCAAGTTGCTTAAAAGTCATGGTTTCCAAGTCGACCAGTGGCAGCAGGAAACTGCTGAGGCGATTGCCAAACGTTTGTTGGTGGCGGCCATGGCTTGTGTCGTAGTCTGGCACATCCAACGCGCAACGGATCCGCAGACGGTCACCCTGCGCAATTTCTCTTGGTCCGATTGAGCGGTCGACAAGTTCGGCGTGGGCAACCCACTGCACCAGCATTGTTGGCTGGGTTTTGGAGTTTCTTGTCGACACTTGAATTGCTCGAACATTATGACCTCAATGACCTTAAACAGATGGCCCGGCTCATTGTGCCAGGCTATTCCTAACCGTCGGAAATGTGTAGATACCAGTGGGTTTTAACCCACGGTGGGGGTAGATTTTTTTCACGTCGCGTCAGCGACGGTTGAATTCAGGCGTCGCTAACGCGACGCGGAACATCTTTCAAGCCTTCCGTGGGTTAAAACCCACGGCTATAATCAACCGCCGCTAACGCGGCGAGAGGCTGAGCAGTTGCAAATGAAAAACTCCAGTTTTACCGCCGCGCACAGCTTGACCCGTCTTGATAAAGCTCTCAGCCATGCGCTGTATATCGGACAGTTTTCAGTTTTTAGTTCGCTATCAACCGTCTAAGTTGCATCAATTTAAGAGACGTGAATAAGATATCTGAACCGTGTACAGCGAACTGAAAACTGAAAACTGTTTTTGGGTGAATCAGTTTTTACCGCCGCGCACTACGCCGCGACCGGCTTGACCCGTCTTGATAAAGCTCTCAGCCATGCGCTGAATATCGGCCTTTTTTACAGCTCGAATGGCGTCCGGCTGGGTTTCAATCTCTGTCGCCTTACGCCCGAAGATGACTGCTTTCGCATATTCCAGCGAACGTTCGGGATGCGATTGCAATGCGATGGCATAACGGCCGATCGCTGCGTTTCGCCCTTCCTCAAATTCATCATCGGAAGGAGGAGCCGCCGCCAGCCGCTGCAATCCCGCGATCGCCGCCTCGCGCGCCCGCCCCTCGCTCTCAGGTAACGTCGCGAAGCTAAGGTAGAATGCGCCCGATGCCAGCCTCTGCTCCAACTCGACTTTGACCGCGTCGGTCAAACCCAGTTTGTCGCGAATCTCGTCGACCAGTTTCCCCGATGTTGTCAACTGCGCCAGCATCTCCGCGGCATAGAGGTCATTCGATGCCGTTGCTGCGCCGCCTTGCTGCGCGGGCACTCGAAACCCAATTGCTTGCGCAGTCAATCGATTCCCCCGCTGTTCGGCCTGCTCCTCCGGCGGAGCGGGAGAGATCGGCAGGTTGACTTTGAGCGATTTATCGAGTTCGCTGCGTCTCAGCCGTTCGGAGAATACCCTCGATACGAGGGCCGAGCCGTCCGTATCCCCGACCAGCGTTATGAGCGGATACTGTTTTTTGATAGTTTTGCTATGCCAATCCTCCAACTTTTCATCGGTGGCGGTTTTGACCACTTGCGGCAGACCGTATCGGGGCAGACCGTATGGATGGCCCGGATAGAGCGAAAGCCACATCAACTCCAGCGCGCGCGCATCCTCATCGTCCCGCTGCCGATTTTGATCCGCCAGTTGTAATATGCGTTCCTTCGCTATTTCTTCTTTGTCGAAGAATGGACTATCGACGATCTCCAACAGTAATTTGACGGCGTTCTCGGCATTCCGCGAGAGGACATCGAGCGTAAAACCGAAATAGTCGGGCTCGTTAACGATGTGTAGCTTGCCACCATAGCTTTCGATTTCGAGCGCGATCAGATCGGCCTTGCGCGCCGTCGTGCTTTTGAGCATCGAGCGCAGCATCAATTCCGTCATCCCGCTGGTCGACTGGTCTTCGATCAATCGTCCGCCCTGGAAGAGCATGCTCACCGTAAGCGTGGGTTGAGCTTTGTCCTCGCGCACATAAACGCGCGGGCCGCGCAATACCGAGAAATCTTTGATAGGCAAAGGCACCGAAGCGATGATGATGTTCTGACCTTCCGTCGACGGCGCGCGCTCTGCGCCCTGCGTGAAAGTCTTGAGCGCAACGGCAGGCTTGATCTCCTCCGGCTTGATCGGCTGTACTGCGCCGGCGGCGAACGTCGTGAGCAATTCGGCAAACTTCTCAGGCGTAAAGGTGCGGGCTTGCGCATTGCGCGGCTCGTATTCGACAACCGTCGTATTTGCGAGCGTCAGATAGTTCGCTGCCGCCGCTTGAATATCCTGGGCGGTTACAGCCCCATAGCGTGATAGGCTGGAGTCGAAGAAGCGGTAGTCGCCGAGCTGCGCCTCACATTTCGCCAGCGTCTCCGTCTCCTTTTCATATTGTAAGATCGTTTCGTAATAACTCTTCTCCAACATAGCGCGGGCGCGTTCCAGTTCGCCATCTCCTATCAGTTCGCGGCGGAACCGTTCGATCTCCCGGAAATATTCGGCTTCGGCGCGATCTATGCGATCGGGATCGACGCGCAACTGAACAACGAGCATTCCTGCGCCCGGCAGTACTATGAATTCGGCACCTGTCTCGATCGCAACGCTCGATTTGTCGCGCGACGCCAATCCTTCGCGCAATCCCTGCCATAGGCGCGAGCTGTTTCCCAGACCCAGGACGGCCGCCATCATCCGCATCGTCGCCAGCTCTTTCAGGCCATCTTTATCCGCCTTGAATGCGGGCGTGCGATAACCTATGGTGATGTAACTCTGACTGAGATCGGCCCGCTCATTGGCGTAGCGCAGTTTGTCTTGCTGAGGCTCCTCGGGATTGGGCGAATACGTATCTTGCGCCGCAGAAGGGGCGAGGGCTGTTTCACCAGGCTTCGCCGTGCGAGCGGCCGCCCGCGAGGCGGACTGCGCAGGTGCCGCCTTTGTCGTAGGCGCCGATGTCTTGAACGATCCGAAATGCAATTGAACCTGCCCCAGAGCCTTGATCGAGAAGATATCTCCGATGACGGTGACGATCGTATTACCCGGTTGATAGAAGGTTTGATAGAAAGTTTGCAGTTGATCGGGGGTCACCGACGCAAGCATCGATTCGGATACGCTGCCGCCGCGGTTCAACCGATTTGTAGTAAATGCCGTCGCATAAAGTTTTTCGACCGCGGTCGATTCGGACCGGTCCCTTCTGCTCTCAATGATCACCAATTGCGCGGTCCTCTTCAGGTCGCTCGGGTTGAACGCAGGCCGTTGAATGAGATCGGCCAGCAGTTCAATGATCGCCTGATAGCTCTCGGCCGGGGCGATGATGTTGAAAGAAGTGTGATTATATGAAACCTGCGAAGTGAGGACCCCGCCGAGCCGCGCGACCTCTTTCTCGACCGCTGTTCCCGATCGTTTAGCCGTTCCGTTCAAGATCATTTGACGGGCGAGCTGCGCCATGCCCGCCTTTTCGTCGGACTCATTGACCGTCCCCGTCTTGACCGTGACATTCACCGAAACGAGCGGCGATGAATGGCGTTCGCGGATGATCGTGGTTAAGCCGTTCTTCAGGATAAACCGCGATGTCGATCCATCGAGGTCCTGCTTGACCAGCTTACCGCCCTCCGGAATTCCGAGCACTGTCGTACCAGGCGCGTTGGGTTTAGTGGTGGGCTTAGGCTGCGGCGGCGAGGTAGACGGTCGACCGCGGCCGCTTTGCCCGAATGTGTTGATGGTAGACAACGAGATCAATATGAAAATGAAGGCTGTGTACTTGATCCTGCGATACATCTCTGATCCCTCTTATAGTTGAATTTTTCATGTAAAACTTTAGCACGAAAAAAGCTAAATACAACAGGCACAGGATGCAATGCCATGAGGGAAAAGCGCCGTACATCGTATTAGTAAGTTTTACCAATCGACAAATTAGGGGGCGGAGCCTTTTTGATTAGGCGGCGAACCGAATTCTTATGGAACTCAAGGCTGCGCCATCCTGTGATTCGCTGTGTTAAGCTAAATTCCGGTGAGTCAATCGGAGTTCTAAGAACCGGAGAAGGCAATTATGGGGTAAAACCACCAACATTCACACGATGACAGAGAATCCGAGGAAACGCCCGCGGTTGCCGCCCCGTTCTCCCAAATATTCTTTGCGGCGTATCCCTTATCAATCTGTTTCACATCGCTGAACTGAAATGTGTAGGAGGTCTTCCGGTCGACCTCGGCGACGTCAAAATCGCGAACGCAAATGCGTTGCACAAAACCGTGATATTTTTTCCCATTTTTTAGGACAACTGTGATATTTTCCCTGACACCTAATTTGTTGATTTTCGTTTTACCTTCCCGAGTTGCGGATCCGAAGTCTTCTGGACTTGGATACTATCGGCTCCCAGATAGTCCGGAAGCAGGGCGGTTAATTCGAAAGCATAACTAATGGGTTCATACGCTTTTTATACATCTCACAATTCCTCCTGATAGAAAGCTCAGATCGGTCTTTATCGAAGTTGAAGGCAAAAAGGATGTCGGCAGCACACCGTAACTCGGCGTAAGTAAAGAGAGGATTTACTAGAATTATAGCGATGAATGCGGATCGAAAAACCAGTTTACTGTCAGGATTTTCCGGCATTGAACGATCACTACAAAAATAACCGCAGATCCCTTAGCTAAGTCCTTTATTTGCTTTTCAACTTACCACTGGCTGGCTATAATGGGCGTTTTAGTGGAACCGTCCCTAAAAACTATTTTGATCAAAACGAGGTATCACCACAATATGACTCTGTCCGTCCTTGGCATCTATGTTGTTGTGTCTCTTTTCACTATCTGTCTCAAGAGAAAATTATCAGAAACGGTTTTTCGAGTTCGTCGAGCGGCGATCACGACTGCGGCAAGTTTGTTACTTTTAGCCCTGGGTTCTTCAGCCGCGCTAGCGCAAACGCAAGCTGAAGGAGCTCCGCACACGCCGGGAGGCGAAGCCAATCTGAAACTGCCTGATCTATCGCAGGTCGAGTTTTTGGGTGGCACCAATGGGCACTCGCTGCTGCTGATTGGTTTTATCGTCTCGTTCCTGGGCGTAATCTTCGGGTTCGTCATTTTCACGCAGTTGCGTAAACTGCCCGTGCACCAGTCGATGCGCGAAATCTCGGAGTTGATCTACGAGACCTGCAAAACTTATCTGATTACTCAGGGTAAATTCCTGATACTTCTCGAAATATTCATCGCAGTAATCATAATGCTCTATTTCGGCTTCCTGCTGGCCTTCCCAATCTACAAAGTGGGAATAATTCTGGTCTTCAGTATGGTCGGGATTCTCGGCAGTTATGGAGTGGCGTGGTTCGGCATCCGCGTCAACACTTATGCCAATTCACGGACGGCATTCGCCAGTCTGGAGGGCCGGCCCTATCCGCTCTACTCGATACCACTGCGAGCCGGGATGAGCATCGGGATGATGCTCATCAGCATCGAGCTGATGATAATGCTCTTTATCCTGCTGGTCGTGCCGGGCGATTATGCCGGCCCCTGCTTCATCGGATTTGCCATCGGCGAATCGCTCGGTGCCGCGGCGCTGCGCATCGCGGGGGGCATCTTCACGAAGATCGCGGATATCGGCTCGGACCTCATGAAGATCGTCTTCGGGATAAAAGAAGACGATGCGCGCAACCCGGGGGTGATTGCGGACTGCACGGGCGACAACGCGGGCGATTCGGTCGGACCGAGCGCCGATGGCTTCGAGACCTACGGTGTGACGGGCGTTGCTCTCATATCGTTTATCCTGCTCGCCGTCCAGGATACGACCGTGCAAGTGCAGTTGCTCGTTTGGATCTTCGCGATGCGCATTTTGATGGTCGTCGCATCGGCCGGGTCGTATCTGTTAAACGAGGCATTCACCAAGGCGAAATATGGTCGAGCGAGGGATATGAATTTTGAGCGACCGTTAACGAACCTGGTCATCATTACATCGGCCATCTCTATCATTTTGACCTTCGTCGCATCGAATCTGATGATACCCAGCCTCGGCGGCAACACCGATCTCTGGTGGCAGCTCTCGATCATCATTTCGTGCGGCACCGCCGCCGGCGCGATCATCCCCGAAATGGTCAAAGTCTTCACCTCGGTCGAATCGCGCCACGTCAGCGAAGTCGTCACCTCATCGAGAGAAGGCGGCTCATCGCTCAACATCCTGTCGGGCTTTGTTGCCGGTAACTTTTCTTCATTCTGGCTGGGCATGGGTATCGTCGGTCTGATGTCGATCGCATTTGCGTTCAGCACGCAGGGGCTGCAACTTTTGATGCCCGCCCCCGCGGTCTTCGCTTTCGGGTTGGTGGCATTCGGTTTTTTGGGAATGGGGCCGGTGACGATCGCCGTCGACTCTTACGGTCCGGTCACCGACAACGCGCAATCGGTGTATGAGCTCTCACTGATCGAGAACATCCCCAATGTAAGGGCCGAGCTTCAAAACGAACACGGATTTACGGTGGACTTCGAGCGCGCCAAGCATTTGTTGGAAGAGAACGACGGCGCGGGGAACACTTTCAAAGCCACCGCGAAACCAGTTCTGATCGGCACCGCTGTTGTAGGCGCGACGACGATGATCTTTTCGATCATCATGGCTCTGACTCAGGGTCTGACGCTCTACCTGGACAAACTCTCGCTGCTGCATGCGCCGTTTGTCCTCGGACTTATCACCGGTGGAGCGATCATTTACTGGTTCACGGGCGCATCGACGCAGGCCGTTACGACGGGTGCATACCGCGCGGTGGAATTCATTAAAGCGAACATCAGGCTGGAAGGTGTCGAGAAGGCGTCGGTCGAAGACAGCAAGAAGGTGGTCGAAATCTGCACACAATATGCGCAGAAGGGAATGTTCAACATCTTCCTGACGATCTTCTTCATAACGCTGGCTTTCGCCTTCGTCGATCCGTTCTTTTTCATCGGCTACCTGATTTCTATTGCGATCTTCGGGTTATATCAGGCGATCTTCATGGCGAACGCGGGAGGCGCCTGGGACAACGCGAAGAAAGTCGTCGAAGTCGATCTCAAGGCGAAAGGGACGGCGCTGCATGCAGCGACGGTCGTCGGCGATACGGTCGGCGATCCCTTCAAGGACACCTCGTCGGTAGCGCTGAACCCTGTCATCAAGTTCACTACCCTCTTCGGATTGCTGGCGGTAGAACTGGCCGTCAGTCTGAAGAACCAGCAGGGTTCGGAGTTCGGCCATATTATGGCTGCGATCTTCTTGCTGATCGCGCTCTTCTTCGTCCATCGTTCGTTCTATGGAATGCGGATCGGCATGGAGAAGCACACAGGCGGCGAAATCAAAGAGGTGGTCGATCCGGTATCGCGGCGGTAAGCGATTGATTTCAGGTCATTAAAAAAGAGATCTGACAAGAACGATCTCATTGAAGCGCTGACTGAGCGCCAAATAGCCAGGGGCGGAGCGAAAGCCCCTGGCTATTTCTATTTAGACTGCGAACGATAGATCACTTTACTGGCAGCACATAGAAAACCACCGCGCAGTAATGGCAGATGCTTCCAACTATAACGAAGACGTGCCAGATGGCGTGACTGAAAGGCAGCCTCTCCCATGCATAAAAAACCAGCCCGGTCATATACGCAACGCCGCCGCTCGCAATTAAAATCAGGCAGCCGAGCGGGATTGAGCTGATAATCGGCTTCGCCGCGATTACTGCCAACCAACCGATAATCAGATAGAGCGCCATCGAGACAGCCTTGTATCGATTGACGAAAGCGATCTTGAAGGCGATGCCGAAGAGCGATAGGCTCCAGACAAGGGCCAGGAGAGTCCAACCCCAAAATCCGCGCAGGTTAATCAACGTAAATGGCGTGTAGGTTCCGGCAATCACCAGATAGATTGCCGTGTGATCGAAGAGTTTGAAAATATGCTTGATGCGCGGATTTTGCACCCCGTGATAGAGCGTGGAAGCCGCATAGACCATAACCAGTGTCGCGCCGTATATGCTGCAGCCGATGAAGTGCAATTTGTCGCCTTTGTTCCAGGCGAGAAAAATCAACACCCCCAAACCCGCCAAACTCAGTACAAGCCCAATCCCGTGAGTGAAACTGTTGGCAATTTCCTCAATGAGCAACTTCCTTTCATTTTGCATTGGTTCTACTACCTCAATGGTGTGTTACGGACGGGGGTTTGGATGAAATTATAACGGTTTTAACGAGATCACCAACAAATTTCTTTTAAATTCGCTTTAATTATCGAATTAACTGCCTGGTAATTGGTTCTAAGGATGGCTTGTTTTATAAAGATCACCGCTTTAGACTCGCCAAGTCTGCCGGAGTGTATTGAACCAGCTGGTAGATTTCGATATCCTCGAGTCACAAACAATAATTTCGATCTGCATAAGTATAAGAGGACATTAAGTCCAAGAAGGAGACTTCAAGTATGGTAAATAGTATTGTGCGGGTGGCAGGCAACCTGCTCGTTTCGTTGGTCTTAACCGTAGTGATGGTGTCGGCGAGTTTCTCGCAAGCTTCGCAATCCTCGCCATCATCCCCATCGTCGTCATCGACGTCATCGGCCCAACCCCCCAAGACTTCGGAATCGCATCCTGTTGAAGGATCGTATAGTGTCACCGCGGTCAGCGCCGAGCTCGGGACAATAAACTTCCTGATGGCGCTCAAGCGCAATGGCGAGAAGTGGACTGGCGAGATCAAGGATTCACCCACTCCTCTGACTCTTTCCACAGTCACGGTGGACGATAGCAACAAGGTCGCAATCGTCGCTGATGCTGGTGGGACAGCGGTGAACATCAATGGAAAGCTGGCTGGCGGCAAGATCACGGGTGAATGGGCCGCGGGCGATATAAAAGGGACATGGACGGCGGAGAAGAAGGCGGATTTGAAGCCGGGTGAAAGTGCTGTGGCATCGGCTTCCGGCACGGGCAGCTATACGTCCAGCAGTAGCGCTCCGGCAGCCGCGGGGCTTGAAGGAACATACGATGCGAAAGTCATTGCCGATGGCCAGGGAGAACTGACATTCACGCTCCTGATCAAACGCGATGGAGAGCAACTCGTGACTGAAGTCGAGGGCGCAGGTGATCTTAGTATTACCGGAATCTCCGTGAAAGACCCGGATGAAGTAAAACTGACCGCAATGTATCAGGGACAAGGTCCGATCCCATTGAACGGCAAGCGCACTGGCGACGAACTGGGAGGTAAATGGGCAGCGGGTCCCTTCTCGGGCACGTGGTCGGCAAAGAAGAAAAGTAGCCAGAAGTGATTCGCCTGGTCAGCAGGCGAGATTTTAGGAAAACAAAAAGGCAAAGTAGCAAACAGGGACAAAATATTTTTCGTCCCTTTTGCTATTTTTTTTTGCTCTTCTGATCTCTCACCAACCGGTAGAGAATAGCCGCAACGCCGCATTCGGATCACACTTCTGATATTTATTGTAAGCAGCCGCAGCGCGTTTCCTGACGCTCTCTCCGTTCTCCTTCAGTATCCATCCATCGACCGCCGCTTTGAGGACATAAGCCTCGGGCGCCATCAGCCCTGTCGTCCACAAAAGGGGATTGGCGCCAGTTTCACGGAGTGGTTTGGCAAAATAGTTTTTGCTGGCGCAGTCGAGAATCACGGCATCACGATTTTTCATATCTGATCTTTTGGGATAGGCATCGAGCGAGAAATCCATGAGTCCATCGTGCCCGACATATGCGATCAAATCCGCGCCGCCCCCGATCTGCAACGCAAGCTTACGCGCGCCCGCCTGGACTGAAAGCGACTCTGAGTTTCGCCCCGCGGTGAAGGCTAAAAAATCTACCGTACACTTTTTGATCTCCCGCCCGCGATATGCATCAGCGACCAGGTAGAGATCTTTGCTCTGGTGTTTGAAGACCAGCCGTTCGAGGAGTTCAGGTTTCGGCCTCGGAATCTCCGCAATCAGATTCCACTCATCAGATTTTTTGAAGAAGGTTTTGACGCCGTAGGCGGCCCCCCAATAGAGGTTGTTGGCGGGATCGTCGCCATTGCCGATCCGCGGGGGAACAGGAACGATGCCTTGATATTTGTTATCGCACAATGCCACGAGAACGTGAATCATTCCGGAAGAAAAACGGTCGGCCGTATGAGAAAGAGAGAGAGGATTAACCACAAACATCACATAAATGACGAAGTACAAAAACCGCATAAGAAGACGTATATTTTTTGTGCCTTTTGTTATTTTTGCGGTCATTGTGATTAATTTCCGGTTCTCAGATTGAGGTCCCTTTCTACTTCCGTTTTAAATTTTATCGGAAGCTGTTCCGGCGTAATAATAAGCGCTATCACCGATTCATATAGCGCTTTGTAAAACCATGTACGAAACTTAACCGCTTCGAGGATGGAAATTATCGCTGCCGTAAAGCATACGAGGCTGAATATCGCATACCTCCAAAGATATCCATTGCTGATAAATTCAATTGCGAAAATTACGGTGAAGAATAGCGCCCCCATGCTCGCCCCTCTGAGCATAATGCTCATGACATTGAAGCGCTCGACATCGTAAGCCATTTCCAGGTTGTGTCGCTTGATGTAGGAGAGCGGTATACTCCAGGGCATCTCCTTTGATTGTACTTCAATGCCGGAATATCTTTTATTCCACTCCATCATTGTCTTTTCGTGAAGCCGGGTTTTCGGATTGAAAAATCTATACCAATATTTGTTGGCGATTGGATCGATAATGAAGCCGGCAATGTACGAGAAGATCGCGAAAAGCGGGAGTTCGATGGTGGATATGCTGGTAAATGTGAAGGCGTAGATTTGATAACGTCGAAGAATATAGAACAGAGCGCCCAGGAAAATTCCACCGGGAATCGTGCGAGCGAAAAAGTCATATAACCCTATTTTAATACCCATCTTCTTGCTCTCTTCGATTTTGAAGTCCTCGGCGGATAGCGAGGAGTTTCATATGATGTGTTTACTCACGAGGTGGCGAGTAAATCACAAAAGAGCGGGCCTTGCCAATGACTGAGGGAAAAAGCTGAGGATAGATAATAGATAACGGATGGCGGAACATTTGGAGTGTGTGGGTGTTCGCGATAAGGAACGCAACACTAAAGGCTCCGCCATCCTCATACGTGCTTATTCACCTGAAACCGCAGTGCCGATCGGATGTCATCGCACAGAGCTTCGATGAAGACTGACGATCTGCCAACCGCCTCGCCGTTTAAGGCAAAGGATCGTATAGCGGTATTGCTTCTTTTTTTCTTTGCCTTCTTCCTGGTAGAAGGATTTGCCGGCGAATGTGGCGACCATCGAATTGCCTTCACCATTGAGACTCAGATCGTCTATTTCGCTCCGATCGATCTTGAGATTGTTATAGCTGACCTCGGCGATGGGGGGAGATTTTGTGCAAAGACGCAAAGAGATTGATTTTTGTGCTTTGCGTCTTTGCGGTTGTGCCTATGCATCAGATAAATGTTCCACTGAAAAACGCTCTGGGGATTCTCCAATTTTGCCGCACTGTAGCCCCCTAGCGCATGAGGCTTACATGAGAAGCAATCCATAGCCAGCTGCCTTGCCGTTTGACGAGGTTGTCGGTATAGCGTAATCGCACTATCTTCTCTTGGCCGTCCTCCTCGTAGTAGGCTGTCCCAATAAAGGTGGCAACCATCGAATTGCCTTCTCCCTTGAGACGAAGATCGTCTATTTCAAATTTTGTGATCTTCATCCTTGGATGTTTAATTTCGGCGATCACCTCCCCTTTGGATTGGACCTCACCGGATACACCGATCCCCTGGTAATCATCGGCCATCGTACGTTCAATGAACGCTATATCGCGTCTGAAATAAGCGTCAACGCTCTCATTAATCAGCGCCTTCACTTTATTGGTATCACTCTGGTCTCCCTGTAGCATCTCAGCAGCAGCGGCAGCGACATTCAAATACTGCGGCGTGGGCTTGGGATTGGGATTGGGTGTGGGCTCGGGATTGGGTATGGGCTTGGGATTGGGCGTCGATGGCGCGAGCGGATCCTGGTCGTTCCTGTCTTTCCCGGAATCATGCCCGAGCATGTTCGGCAGTGAGACCGTTTGCGCTTTTACGGCAGGCGAGGCAGTTCGATATCTCCTTTTTTTGAATAGAGGCCGACAGATTGGCGCTCTTCACTATTGCGGCTGTCTCGTTGAGCCCCCGTTGCAACTGTTGCGCAGTGGCCGGGCGATCAGGAACCAGCAATCCCGCCAGCGTGAGTATCAACACCGCCGGCAAAATCAAATAACGCCATCCTCGTGCGAGCACCCGCACTCGATTCGTATTCAGAACCATCTCGATTCTCCTTTCCAGAGCTTGTTTTGAAGTGAAGAAAGCCGGTTGGCGCAAACTGTCCGATGCCAGATCATCCAGCTTGCCTTTGACGCTCCGCTCGGCAGCTTTCACCAGGCTTTCCGCATACGTGGCCGCGTCGGCTCCGTTATTGATCACGCGGTCATCACAGGCCATCTCTCTCTCCAGACAAAACTGCCGGCAGGCGTAGCGCACCAACGGGTGAAAAAAGAAGGTGACCTTCAGGATCAGGGGTAGCAAATTTGTCAAATGATCGAACCTTGCCACATGCGCCAGTTCGTGCGCGATCATCCCCTCGCGCTCTTCCACCGATGTCCATTCCGCCAGGTCCTCCGGCAACAGAATCACCGGATGCCGGATTCCGATCAGCACCGGTGAACGCACATCGGCTGAGAGGCTGAGTGAAACAGACTGAGGAATCTCCAATGTAACCCCCAACTCCTCCGGCGTTGTTGTAGAGGCATGCCTGCTCGCTCTGAGCAACCGCCGGAGGCCGCGCACACTGCTAAGCAAAACAATCAAAGCTCCCGCAAACCATAAGCAAAATGCTCCTGGCAATATGTTAGACGCCCAGTCTATTTTCGGTGCCGCGCTTACCTCCGCCTTGTAGCCCGCCACAGGGAACCTCATCTCAGCAGCCGGAACGATCACCATGCGCGGCAACTCGGCAGCATAGCTCAATACCGTGCCCTTCCACCGCTGCTCTTGCGGTAGCGTCGATTTCGGCAACAAGGACGGCCACAATGGCAGAGTGAGGATCGCCAGCATCCCGATCAACCAGATCTGCTGGCGTAACGACGGCGTCTTCACACGAAATAACTTCAACCCCGCCCACACGCACACCAACAGCACCAGCGCCTGCCAACTCCACACCAACAAATACAAAGCCGCCTGATCTGCGAACCTCACCAGAGACTCAATTATTGGATTCATCATTTGCCTCCTTTGGCTGTTTGACTCTGCTTGGATGCTGCTCGCGCCGCGATCTTCGTACGCACTTCCCGCAGATCTTGTTCCGTCAGATCGCCCGTCTCCACCAAATGCAAGACTAGCGATGCGGCCGATCCGTCGAAGACCTGCTTGATCAGGTGCCCCAACACCCGACTGCGCGATTTGTCCGGCTGCTGGCACGCCCGATAGACATGGGCCTTGCCCTGCACCCTATGCACCAGATGGCCCTTGCGCTCCAGCACCCGGATGATCGTCAGCACACTGTTGTAATGTCGATCCCCCGGCAGCCGCTCCTGTAATTCCCGGGCAGTCGCCTCGCCCATCTCCCAGATCACTCGCATGATCTCCAGCTCTTTGTCGGTAAAGGTTTCCGTCGGTGTCTGCGGCATCTTTACTCCTCAATCTATCAACGTATCCGTCCATTGAAATAAACCATATAGACTCTCTCATATAGTCGTCAAAGCACTCTAAGTTGATCAGTTAAGCAATGAGCTCGGGTCGATTGGCACGTTTGACGAGATGAGATTGAGCGCAAAGACGCATATGTTGCTCTTTAATTTTCGTTTTTGCACTCTGTGCTGTTGCATCAGATATATGGTTCCTATGAAAAAAGTTCTAGGAATTCCCACAAATTCCCGTGTCGAGGATTAGTGTTTAAGGCTCTGATGCCACCCAACGATTTGCCAACCGCCCTGCCTTTTGAGGAAGTTGACGGTCGTGCGGTATTGCACGATTTTCTCTTTTCCACCATCCTCGAAATAGTACGTGTGGAGGAAAGTGGCTATCATCGAACTGTCGTCACCCTTTAGACGAAGATCGTCCATGTCAAACTTCGTGATCTTTACCTTGAGATGTTTAATTTCGGCGATGTCCTCGCCTTTCGATGAAACCTCACCATTATTGCCTATCCCCTGATAATCATCGGCCAATACGCGTTCAAAGAAATCTATATCGCGCCTGAGCAGGGCTTCATTGCACTCTCGCAACAGCGCCATCACTATATTCTTATCATTCGTATCTTCCTGTCGCATCTTCCTGACAATACCAGAGTCATTCAAAGACTTCGGCGAGGGTTTTGGCGGCGGCATACCTCCTGGCACACCTCCCGGTACACCGGTTGCCACCGGACTTTTCGGCGGTGGTGGTGGTGGCGGCGGCGGTTCGTCGCCCTTCCGGTTTTTGCGGGAAGCCTGCCGCAATAACAACTTCGGTTGACCACTTGCATCCTCGGGCGCCTTTTGCAACGACGCTGCTCTGTTGTCGAGCTGCTTTTGCAACTGTTGAGCAGTCGTTGGTTTGCTATTGACCAGTACCCCAGCCAACGCGATGATCAACAGCGCCGGCAGAATCAAATATCGCCATCCTCGCGCCAGCACCCGTACTCGTTTTGTGTTCAATACCATCTCGATCCTCCTCTCTAGAGCTTGTTTTGAAGTGAAGAAAGCCGGCTGATGCAAACTGTACGACGCCACATCTTCGAGCTTTCCTTTGACGCTCCGTTCCGCCGCTTTCACCAGGCTTTCCGCATACATCGCCGCGTCAGCCCCACGATCAATCACCCTGTCATCACACGCAATCTCTCGCTCCAGACAGAACTGCCGGCAGGCGTAACGCGCCAGCGAATGAAAAAAGAAGATCACGTTCAGCGCGATAGGAACCAAATTCGTCATATGATCGAGCCTCGCCACATGCGCCAGTTCGTGCGCGATCATCGCCTCCCGCTCTTCTACCGATGTCCATTCGGCGAGGTCCTGCGGCAACAGAATCACCGGATGCCGGATACCGATCAGCACCGGTGAACGCACTTCTGCAGACAGTTTGAGTGAAACAGCGCGAGGAAGCCCCAGAGCGATGCCCAACTCCTCCGCCGTTGTTTGAGCCGCATGCTTGCTTGCTCTGCGCAACCGCGTGTAACCGCGCGCGCTACGAAGCAAGGTAATTAAGGCTCCCGCAATCCATAAACAAAATGCAGCAGGCAGTACTCTAGACAGCCAGTGTTTTTTCGGCGGCACGGTCCCGGCTATGTGCTCCGTTACAGGAGGGTTCCCGGCGTCTGAAGCGGGAATGATGACAAGGCGCGGCAACTCCGTCGCATAACTCAAGGCTGTCCCCTTCCACGGCCGCTCTTGCGCCAGGGTCGATTTCGGGATCAAGCGCGGTAAGAGCGGTAGTGTGAGAACCGCCAGCAGACTGATCAGCCAGATATGCTGGCGCAACGACGGCGTCTTCACCCGAAACAACGCCAACCCAACCCACACGCATACCAACAGCACCAGCGCTTGCCAACTCCATACCAGCAGTTCCAACCCCGCCTGATTAGCGAACCTCATCAGAGGATCAATTAATGGGTTCATCATTTGCCTCCATTGGCTGCTTGACCCTTCTTGGACGAAGTTCGCGCCGCGATCTTCGTACGCACTTCCCGCAAATCGTCTTCGGTCAGATCTCCCGTCTCCACAAGATGCAAAACCAGTGATGCGGCCGATCCCCCGAAGACCTGCTTGATCAGGTGCCCCAACACACGGCCCCGCGATTTGTCCGGCTGCTGGCGCGCCCGGTAGACGTGAGCCTTGCCCTGCGCCCGGTGCGTCAGATGCCCCTTGCGCTCCAGCACCCTGATGATCGTCAGCACGCTGTTGTAATGGCGCTCACCCGACAGCCGCTCCTGAATCTCCCGCGCCGTCGCCTCGCCCATCTCCCAGATCACCTGCATGATCTCCAGCTCCTTGTCAGTGAAAGTTTTTGTCGGCGTCCGTGGCATCTTTCCTCCTCCTTATTTAATTAACCAACGTATTTATCCGTTGATGCGGACTATAATGAGTTCGCATGCGATTGTCAACGTATTTTTTAGTTGATTAATTCAAGAGACGTTGGCACCGCAGTCAACCGTGGTCAGTGGAGGAGCAGGTACAGACTCACTCTCCAAAACGTACCCAACCCGGGCCGTTCAGCTTATCTATAGACTGGGAATTTTGGACGGGTGTTTTTACTGGGCCGGTTCTTCTGCAATTCTTCCAATGCGAACTGGACTGCGCGTTCGAGTGTGCATCCCGCCCCGCTCGCCAATCGGCCGGGCGTTCTCGGATAGTTTCAATTGTTTGGGCATCGAGCAGAAAACACGCGGCGCGGAAGGTTAAGGCCGTTTGGCAGGTGGCTCAACGCTTATTTGAGTCTGGGCCTTGATCCATAAAACAGGCTGGCGTATGAAGAAATTGCGAACCACCTCTTCGACCGCCGAATCGGCTTTCAAGGTCTTCCACAATTCGATGTAATCCCTTTTGTTATACTCCTCTCCTGCAAAGAGCACGCTGCAGTGGCGCATCGGCCATTCCTGGTCGTACATCACGTCGGGCTTGAGCGGCCAACTTTTTTTGTCGCGGACGTAGGGCGTCATAAACGCCATCGCTTTCCTCATTCCGCGTCCATCAGGAAGCTCGAACGTCCACAGATTGTCATCCGGCGTCGATAGAATCCGGCAGATCGTCGCCATCGCATCGAGGTTGAAGAGCGCGTAACCATAGGGCTTGGTGCGCCGCATCTCCTGCGGGAAGCTGCCATCTGCAGCCATCTGATTCGGCACGAGAACCTTTCTAAATCGATCGCGTGAATAGTCGATCAATTCACGATTTCCGGTCAGGCGTGCGAATGCGGCCACCTGCATCACCCAGCAGGTGCCGTGGTTGTTTTTCGCCTCTCGTTCATCGATCCCGTACTGATGCGTCGTCATCCAGGTGAGGTATTCAGCGAACCATTGCTTGATCCCTGTCAATTCAGCTTTCGACAAAGCATTCGAGCCTTGGAGTAGTTCGATTGCGCGCGCTACCTCGACCAGATGAATCGTGTCGATGATGCCGATGCCGCGACCCGTCACACGCCCCTTGATAGCCTGAGCGAATTTCAGGTGCGGAGTCATCCGCGTCTCCTCGTTCAAAAACCAGGAGCGCAGATGCTCGGCGGCGTGTGCGGCATAACGTTTATCCCCGGTCAGCTTCCATCCCGCAACCAGCGCCGGAACCAGGACGCTCAACCGCATCAGGTAGCGGCGGTGATCGGTGAAGTTATCTGGATTGGTCATCCCGTCGCGCTGGATGTAGGGCCCATCGGGATTCTGCGGATCAGGCCACCAGTAATCTCCCTCTGAGAAGAAATCGTGCCGCCCACCGGCGCTGCGCGGGCTGCTGGAAGCCAAAATCGTGAGCGGCGCCTCAGTCAGATATTGATTCGCAGCCTTAACCACTCGGTCACGGTCAAATCTCGCCAGGTCGATTTTCTGCATCGCAGCCGAACCTACTGGTAAGAGAAACGCAACGCCTAACAATAGTGAACGAATCATACGTCTCCTCAGTAAATAGTTTTCAGTTTTCAGTTTTCAGTTTTCAGCAATCATTTGTCTCGATCGCTAACTAAAAACTAAAAACTGAAAACTGAAATATATGAATCTGATTAAACCGAATCGCTCTTCGCCTGCGGTGAGGGCATCTCCTCTTCCGTCGGGCCGTCCTTCCATTGACGAGCCCAGGCCGGCAGCGAATCCTCGGGATAAGGCGTCACCCGGTGCGGCGTGATGTGCCGTCGCAGCGTCTTTAAAGCCTTGTCGAGCGCCTCGACGAAGAAATACTCGCCGAACATGACGGCTTCGTGCACGCCCAGGTTTTTATGGATGTGATATACGCCGCCGTTCAAAACGCCCTCAAAGCCCTCTGTCAGACTGCCCAGATATTTTTCGGAGAGGGTGCGCAAAGAAGTCAACGCGAAATCGCGATAAGCGCGCGCTCTGGCGGTGTCAGGGGCGACGGTGGCCAGGTCAAGCAATCCTGAAGCCGCGATGGCGCACGCGGAAGTGTCCACCTGTGTGCGGGCGAGTGGCCCGGTCTCCGGCGCATCGTAATCCCACCAAGTTACGCCGTCCCTTGGTGTATTCTCCAGGTAATAGCCGGCATTGAGCATCGCCGTTTCCAGATACTCGGCCCGCCCGGTCTGCAAATAAGAGCGTGTGAAACCGTATAGTGACCAGGCCAGTCCGCGGCTCCAGCACGAATCGCCGCGATATCCCTGATGCGTCGACTGTCTCAAACATTGCCCCGTTTCAGTATCGAAGATCGCCTCGTGCGACGTAGAACCGTCGGCGCGTACCAATGTGCGCCGTGTCGTCAGACAGTGTTTATGCGCAATATCGAGCAGCCGCTCGTCGCCTGTTTTGATGCCCGCATAGAAGATCGTCCCGACGTTCATCATGATGTCTATGAAGAGCGAGGCTGGTTCGACGAACGAACGCAGATACTGCCCCTTCTCCATAAAGCGCATCGCCATCGTTTTGCCGGCCTGAGTCAGCACTGGCTCTATGCGTTCGGTTTTGCCGCCTGAATTCAGCCAGCGCAGATAGGTCGAAAAGAAGAGAAACCCGAGATCGTGAACTGCCCGATCGTATTGTCGCTCTTCCAGCGGTGTGGCGTATGCGGCCGCCTTGTCGATCCAGAAGCTTTCGCCCGTCGCTTCAGCGAAGATGAACATCATCCCGGGATAAAACCCGTCGCACCAGTGCGTCCAGCGTTTGCGGTCCTGACCGAATCGACCCGCGACTGTGTACATCGGGTAGTAATCGGATGGATATTTCTCCAGCAGCGATTTCACCTGACTTTGTGCGAAATCGAAGGCAGTCTGCAGCGTAACGCGGAGCGCCTCCTGTTCCGGCATCGAATTTGGCATTTAAGTTTTCCTCCTATTACCAACTATTACTGATCTCGAATGTTTTATCGTCCCATAATCAACAATTACCGCCGTAGCGTCCGCAAAGGTAGTGCGTTCCTCGCGATAGATTTTTTATCCAGGAACTCGTGCCCGGTCATCTCCGCCAGGGCCAGCCTCTCGTGCAATGCCGCCATCTGGCGGATCAATCCCAGATTCTTATCCAACTCGCTATTGAGATCTACCACCTGCGGCAGGCCGCCATTCAAAAGTCCATAAAGTATGTTTTTGCATATCGGCGGTCCGGTACGGCGTGATAATAGCGTCATGATAGACCAGGTTGAAGAGCGGCACGGTGCACATTAGGCGGGTCCCGAGCGGCGAATAGATTTTCGAGTAGGGAAACCGTCCAATCGCAGAGGCTTCAGTGCCGACGCCCCCCGGATTATTGCGTGTCCAATTCTAACAAAGCGTACGAGCGTTGATCGCGTCAGAGCGCGTGACCGGATGCCGACAACTCATTTGCAAACAAGCAGCCTGGCCGAACGCGGCGGCATATCTGCGATCTTCATGCTGCCTTCGTGACGGCCCAGGTCTTCACCATTCCAGAAATCTGTGACCTTACAGGCTCGGGGCAGAGGGAATGAAATCGTTTGCGGTTCATCGCCAGCGCCAATCTATCCAACAGCTCTGCGCGGTCATGGCCTGAGCGAAAGGTGAACTCTTCCAACTCCCAGACCTCGCCCGGTTTCAGTTCCATATCTTCGGTGTCAACTACGACTTGCAGTGAGTACGGGCGCAGGTAGAACTGCCCCGCGAAGCGGCGACATGAAGTGAAGGCCAACAGCTGGTTGCCTCCTTCGGGTGCCGCCAGCGTCATCAAACCGTAAAAGACCTGCGCACCTTGCGGCTGGGGCATCTTATAGTGCTTGGCGTCAGTGTAATTGCCCAGATCGATCGGTTTCCCCGTGACGCCGCCCGTCTGGCTCAACATCTGGAAGCCTTCGCCATAGAGGCTGGTGGTTGGCGGTAGATCGAGCTTTAGATCGAAGAGCACGACTTCTTTAATCCGCATCGCGTCCTTACCGCGATTGATCAACCGGGTGCGGCAGAGTGGCCCGCGCCATTGCCTGATCAATTGTATCTGTTTGATGTCATCGTCTCCGGCCGGCACTACGGCGCCGGGTGCGGATGTGAAGGAACGCCGATCTAGACTCTTAATTTTTCCCGCCTGTGCCAGACCGATGTCGGGCATTGCCGCGATCAACGGCGCGGCCAATGTGAGGTTAAGGACTTCGCGGCGCGTCATTTTTCTGGTTTTCATTTGAATTGAATTCTTTCTCCAAACTTCGGTCGCGGCTCTCCATGAATCAAGGAGCGTTAGGGCAAACTTCCGCGGTTGTGAGTGGGCGACGAATGACCGGCGCGGTCGAGCAGCGGTCTCGACCGGCAATTGAAAACTGAAAACCGAAAACTTTCATCATTTCAGTCTTTATGGCTCCCTTGACTCTTCGGCACCGAAACAGTGACCGTTCTGGTGCTCGCGTTACCGTATGCATCGCGGCTTTCAACTGTGATCGTGTAGATCCGGCCTTTTCCATTACCCAGGCGTTCAGCCCTAAGATTGAGAGTTAGTTTGCCGGTTATCTCCCAATCAAGTGCAGTTTTGCGGTCATTAACGCCCATTACCGGCTCGTTGCTCGTAACCGAAACTATATGCGTTGCCGGTGCAGGGATCTGCGGCATCATTTATTTGGGGAGTCAACGAGACAGGAACCATCTTATGGTTTGGCGGCCAGAGTATATCCGGCGACGCAGTTAGGCTTTGGAATACAGGCGCAGTCGTGTCTCGCACCGTAACCCGGAAGCTGGCCGCCGCTTCGTTACCCTGAAAATCCCTGGCGGTAGCGGTAACCGCGGTGGAACCGATAGCAAAGGTGCTTCCCGATGGATGGCTGAGGGTGAGAGCAACCGGTCCATCTTTGTTGTCCGTCGCGCTCGCCTCGAAGGCCACGGCAGCGCCGTTTGGCCCGGTCGCTTCGACCGTCAGATCGCCCGGAATTACAATCCCCGGCGCCGTGACATCTTGGACGAGCGAGAACCGGTCCGCCGCGATCCCAAACGAACCGGCCGCGGGATTCTTGCCGATCACAGTCAACCTGATAATGTGATCGCCTGGAGTGCTGAACCTCACGGTACCGAAGTTACTCTCAGGGAAGATGCTCGTTCCGGTGCGGAACTGATCCTGCGGCGTACCGATGACTACACCATCGACGCTCAAAGTATGGATGCCGCGGTTGGGATGAGTCTTGTACTTCAATACCACATCGTAAGTTCCAGCGGCGACGTCGCTCAGCGTATACTCGATCCAGTCGCCAACCGCTCCCATCGGAAACGCTATCCATTGCCCGTTGCTGGCATTCGCATCGTTCTCGATGACTCTAGGTGGACCGGAGGTCGCGAGCGGGATGGCTTCCGCCTCGTAATGGAGGCCGGGCGGAAGCGGCGTTGGCGTGGGTGCGGGCGTTGGCGTCGGCAGCGGGCGAGGCGGACTCGGCAGAGATGGCATGGATGTATATCCGATATTCGCCAGAGCCGCATCACCGAGGCGGTCGCGGAGCTGCTGTAGATAGAGGCTGCTGGGGAGCACCGGGGTGCCGAACAGCTCGAACTCGCCGTCGCCCTGTCTCCTGTGAGCCTGGCTGCCAATCGCCCAGTTGCGCGCGCCCGGCGGGCTTGCGACGCGATGCGTATCGCCTACGATATTCCAGAAGAGTTGGTAAGCTCCCGACCATCCGTGGCCGCTGCCTGAATTGCCGCGGTTGTACGTACCGATGATCTGCCCCCCATTGAAGCTTTCGTGACGGATGAGATCGAAGAGCGATCCGGTCGCCCACCGGTGGTGCGGCCCCAGCTCAGAGAACGACTGCTCGCCGCGGCTGTCGAGGAAGACGTTCGGCCCCGGTGTGTTGCTGCCGGTGACATAGTCGTGCCGGCCGGTCTTCGCGTTGCAGCGCATTACCAGCACGAATGAGCAGTCATCGAGGCTGAACGGGTAACGACGGCCCCCGGTAATCTGCGACTTATGATCCAGTGAAGAGCTGTCCTGTACCGTAACGTATTTCGCTCCGGAGCCCACAAGCACCGTTCCTTGCTCAAAATAGACCGATGTCGCATGGCGAACCCATGCGTTTTCTACGTTGGCGAGCGAGATCATCCGGACGGCATGATTCTCATCGGTATCAGAAACGAAATCCGATTCGGACCGCAGTTGCTCGATACCGCAATTCGCGATCCGGCCCGGAAACTGGTACTTCGCGACGTATCCTCCGCCGAACTCTGCCTGAATTGCCTCAACCACCGGAGCATCGATGGTGAGCTGATTGCCGCTGACCGCCGTGACTCTGCGCTCGTAGCGCATGATGCGGGAGTTCGGAGTCCAATGATCCGCCGAGATGCATGTCGAACCGTTCACGTCGGTCGTGTCGTAGACAGTCCCCACAGTAGAGCAAGCGTCCATGCCGACGAAATCGATCCATTCCTGATTGGGCGTGCGGACGAGCAGGATGTCGTCGCCCGCGCTAAATCCGGCGGCGTCCGCAACGGTGATGATATGTGTGCCGACCGGCAGGTAAGTATCGGTGATCGTCTTACTGGTTCCGGCCACTTCGGCGCGATTGCCCACACCCGCAATTTCAATAACTGTGCGGCGGGCCGTGCCTGTGGCCTTTATGATAGAACCATCGGTTCCATCCCCCTCTCCACGCAAGATCACTCCGCTCGCGCTGATCCTGACCGTTCCCCCAACCTCGTAAGTTCCAGATTTGAGCAGGATCGCGCCGCGAAAGCCGCGCGAGTCAGGTGTGAGAGCGCTGACTTCATCTATGGCGGCCTGGATATTGGGGCCGTCATCACCATCGATAGGGGTTACCGTCTTCACAACTGAAACGTCGGGCAGCGTAACGCCGCCGCCGCCGTAGCCGGCATTGGAGAAGTCCGGGATCGTGTCTCCGTTAGGGTAGGGGATATAGACCAGCCTGCCATCGACCCCCAGATAAACATGCTGACTCTGAGGCGCCTGCCCCCTGGAAACACCAAGTGCAAATAGAATCCCCAGAGAGATACAAAATCCCAGGGTTACCAGTGGTTTTCTTGATTTGAGCAAAGCTGTGCAAGAGCTCATGGCATTCCTTTCATGTAAGAAGCAGACGAGAACTCTCATCCCGATTGTCGGGGTAATATCCCATCCCATCCTATTTCTTCTATTTGTGACTACTTATGAGGGTACTTCCGTCAAAGTTTAGAAACATATCAAAACTAGATTTACAGAAGCGATTGTAAAGCTGATAAGTTCGATTTGAAGCCTTGAAATGGCTTCAAGGAACTTTTTAAAACGCTATCGGCATGTCTGATCACGCCGGGTTCTTAGCGAACAAGATCGTGTGAGAACGTCATCAGAATATAGTTCAGAATCTGATTCGCATCACCACCGGAATGACCGCGCCGGCAGGATCGGTCACTGCGCCGGTTATCACACCTGACCTTATCTCCCCGAATGCCGGGTTGCTCAGGATCAGCGCAAGCCCAAGGCATTCCCCCAAAATTATTGTTTCGGCCTTTATCACAGGTTTAACTACCGACATATCCATACCCCGATCCATTCAATTTCCGGCGCCCAGATCGAGCCGAATAACCGAAGCCAAATCGCTCGGAGCCCTCTCCGGAAGCTGCAAAACCAATTTTCCATCCGCCTGTGTGAACTTCAGCCCTCTGCGTTGCGGGTCGGATAGCAGATAGGCTTTCATGACCTTATCCTTCATGCCTTCCACCGAGAACTCTTTCGTCCAGGTGAAGAGGTGGATGTATATCCGGCCGGGCTTGGCCGTCGCGCGCCATTCTTTCGCCTGTTCGAAGACCGGCTGTCCGCGCTGATCTTTGTTCGTCTCGCTCGCTTTACCGAATTCCGCTCCGAATGGAGTCGGTCTTGCGCCGTAGATCGCCTCGCCATTCACCTTCAGCCATTGCCCGACCTTGCGCAGGATATCCACGCTTGGCTGCGGAATGACGCCTTCGGCAGTGGGACCGACGTTGAGCAGGTAATTTCCGCCCTTGCTCACAATGTCAACGAGTTTAAATACGATCTCTGCTGGCGGTTTCCAGTCTTGGTCGTAGCTCTTATAGCCCCACGTATGGTTGATCGTCGCCGGCACTTCCCAGACGCCGGGGACGACCTGATCGGGGATGCGGTTGTCGCCCGTCGAACGGTAGTCACCCTTGCCGCCGAGACGGCCGCTGTGCCGATCGGCGGCATGCCGGTGGTGCAGTATGGGCGATAGAGCACCGGCGCATTGGCGGGATTGAAGAGCGCCGGATCGAAGTTCGAGGCATCATCAAGACGCTGACGCCACTGTGAATACCAGCCCATTCGCAATCCGAAGTTCAGACTGACCCGCGCGTTCACTTTCCACTGGTCCTGTACATACCATTGCGCGAGCATCCTCTCGAGGTCCGTATGGGGACGGGCAGATGACTCGGAATAACCCCTGAAACTGCCGATGAGAGCGTTCGCATATGGATGGCCTGTATTTCCGAGGGCGGCGGAGTAATTGCCGTCGTTGCTGCTGAAGTTGAATGTCCCGGACCAGTTGCCTCCCGGAGCCTCACCATTCCGCAGACGCTCGATATAGACGCCCATCTTGTAATTGTGATTGCCTCGATTGATCGTGAGATTATTTGAGATCGACGGGAGGACATAATCCTCACCGACCTCACCCCAGCGATCGAGCCAGTTAATATTGGCTACCGTCGTGTTGGAAAAGCCGCCCCAACCGGTAGCTCGCGGGATCGTGCCGAGCGTATTGTTGCCGGGAAATAGTTGGGGTGCTGTGTAGTTCAGCGTGCTCCTGGCGAGACGCTCTACCTCGCCATCGGACGGAATGAAACCTTCTGAACTATGACGCAAGCCGACCGATACTTCGTTGACAACAGTCGGGCTGAAAATCCGTACCCAGTTGAACACTACGCCATCATCCTGGTACAGGTAATGCGAGTTGATCCCCCACCTATTATTGCCCCCGCCTGGCCATCCGGAAGTGTCGAACCCCTCATTATCTGATGTCCACGTCGATAGATTCACGTAGAAACTGTTTTTCTCCGTAGGTTTGAAATCAACGCGCATGACCTGGCTCAATTTCGGCACGTCAACGCTCTTCTGAACAACATAATTGTAGAAGTCCCCGGTCGCGATGCGGCCGTTCAGTGCATTTGGTAAAGGGAAGAAATTCAGCAGCGCCACACCGCTCTGATTCAACCGGTCGCGCGGAATTATATTTAAGCCCTGCGGGTTGTCCGGAGTCGCGCGCGAAGGATCGCGAAAACACGCCGTCTGATCGGTTGAAGTGCAATTTCCCGACAAAAGAGGATCGCGCACGAAAGCTTTGTTTGGGACCCCGCTCGAAGAAAGCGATCTAAATGACTGCGAGAAATCGCCCTGTCGCTCACGTTCAGTGGGCACCGTCACAAATTTGGCGCTCTGTGGTGTAATCGTGTGAGGGCGCTCCAGTGAATAGAAGAAGAAGAGATGCTTCTTCTCTCTGTTGGGATACAGCAACGGCACGCGGACCGGCCCGCCGAAGTTGAAGCCCCAGATGTTATGCCGGTAGAGTCCCCTGGGCAGACCCACTTTATTATTGAAAAACTCATTGGCATTGAGCGCTTCATTGCGGAGGAAGTAGTAACCACTGCCGTTATAATCCTGCTTACCGCTCTTGGTGACTATATTGATGTGAGCGCCGCCCTGGTTACCATACTCTGCCGCATAGTTATTGCGCAGAACCTTGACCTCTTCGACAGCGTCCTGGTTGATGGTCAGGCTCAACTTGTTGGAACCGCTCACGTCGTTGCCCATCAAGCCATTGACCGAAGCGATATTGGATCGCCCGCGTTGTCCCGAGACGTTGGGCAGATCGGTGCCGAAGCCTTCACCCACGGATTCGACGTCATCTACATAGGAGACTCCGGGTAGCAAACGCAAGAGAGAAGTGACGTCGCGCCCTTTCGTCGAGATCAGGCTGATCTGATCGGAGGTCAGTCGCGCTGTAAGATCGCTGCCCTCCTTCTCAATCACAGCGCCTTCCGCCACCGTGGTGACTACTTCACTCACCTGGCCTACCTCCATTATCAGCTTGCCCAACGCTAGATGTTCATTGGCGCTCAGGATGGTGTTCTTGCGCTCGAACCCGCGAAACCCCGAGGCATCTATTCTGATCGTATAAACGCCTGGTTGCATTGCCGGTAGGCTGAAATCGCCCACCTCATTGGTAGTGGAAGTGCGCACGCTCCCATTTCGCTCGTCGAGGACCTTGACCCTGGCTCCGGTTATGACCTTGTCCGCTGCATCGAAGACCGTGCCTGTTATCGTTCCCGTGACCGTCTGGGCGAAAGAGAGAGTGAAAGTGATCAGCGTGCATATCAACACGCACAGAATGAAACGTAGTCTGTTGCTAGACATGGGAGATCTCCAATTGAAGCCGGTTCTTGCATTGAATTGAGTAGACCTTTCCCGGACGTCATAAAACGTGGGTGAAAGGCTGTTTTGCCCGAAATTATTGAGGAGTGTGCGGAATTCAGAAGCGGGGATTCACCACAAAAAAAAGCATGACAGGGAAGCAGCAGATGTCGCTTTATGTCCTTTGATCTCTTTATCTGATCTGTGTGGTGAACTTAGTCCCGATTCACGCACTATTTTTCAAAAACTAAATCTCAGCCCGAATTGCAACTGCCTGGGGGCCGTGCCGCTGGCCAGGTTCGTCACCCTCCCGACATTGGGAGCGATTTGAGTCGCATTAGTATTGATGGTGAGGTTCGTTGGGGCATCGTAGTTTTGGACATTGAACACATTGAACGCTTCGAAGCGCAATTGCAGGTTCCACCCTTCGCGCACCGGGAAGCTCTTGAACATCGAGAAATCCATATTGAAGGCGCGCGGTCCTCTGAACACATTGCGGCCCAGGTTTCCGAAGGTCCCGGTGGGGATAGCGAATGCGCACGCATTGAACCAACTGCTGGAAGTGCGCACCTCATCGGCGGCGCGCCCGCCCTGTGAAACCGTTCTCTGGCAATTCGGGTCGGGGTTCGCGGCTACCGGGCCCGCCACAAACGGATCAGCGATCAAGTTAGGGCGAAGGTAGTTGCCCGGAGGATTCGGTGCGCTCCCACGCAGGTTCGCGAGGTCACCCGCAACCTGCAGAGTGTATGGCTGTCCCGATCGTGCCTGCAGGATGTAGTTCGCCTGCCAGTTGCCCAGAATCCATGAAGCCGGACCGCTCTGCAGCCATCGCTTCCCTCGCCCCGCCGGAAGCTCATAGACCGTGGCCCACGAGAAGAAGTGTGTGATGTCGTATGACGATACGCCCCGGGCTGTGCTCTGATCATAGAAGTTTTGAATGGTCGACCCTCCGCCCAGACCGTTTTCAACGTTGAAATAGCCGCTGCTCACGTCGGTCGATTTACTCCAGGTATAGGAGACTAACGTCTGCAAGCCGTCCGCAAATCGCCGCTGGAACCTTGTCTGTAATGCGTTGTAATTGGAATAGCCCGTGCTCAAAGTGTAATTGATGTTCGCATTCACCCATGGCATCGGCCGCAAAGCGTCTACCGAGTCATTGAACGCCGCAGTGCAGGCGGCATCGCCTGCCGCGCAGGGATTCCTCGAAGCCTGCCGCGCGGTATTGGCGAAACCGGAATAAGGCAGCCTTCCGTTCTTGCTTCCGACGTATGCAGCTGATACCACCGTAGTCGGCGTCAGCTCACGCTGAAACTCGAGATGCCACTGCTGTGAGTAACCATCCTTGTAATTGGGATCATCGCCGAACGTATTGAATGGAGACCATGGATCGGTCGTCGGCAATGGGTTGGCAAATCCCTGGCCCTGCAGTTGAATGATGTTGGACGGCGTGCCGTTCACGAAGGCGGCAGGAGTATTCGCCGCTCCCCCAAAAGCAGTCGCGTCAGGCCATACCGCCAGCTCCAGATCGTTCTGCGCGTATTGGCTGCTGCGCGGGGACTGCATCCCAGTAGAGCCCGTAGCCCGCCCGCAGGACCGTCCTCGGATTGATCGCCCACGCCAGACCAATGCGCGGCCCCCAGTTGTCCTTCACTGGTTGAGGCGCGAAGAATTCTTTGCCCGCAACTACCACGTTGTTGAAGTGAGGATCCGTCAGAAATGCATCCGGGATGCAGGGAGCCTGACCAGCCGCGCTGCACAGCGGCGGCATCTCCCGCGCCCCGATAATCCAGCGCTGATTCGGCAGATCGAGCGCGTTCCAGAGCCGCCCATCCAGCGTTTTCGGCTGGGTCAGGTAATCGTAGCGCAAGCCCAAACTCAGCGTCACGTTGGACCTCACCTTCCATTCGTCCTGCAAATACGCCGCCCACGCGGCATACTTGAATTGGACCGGACCGCCGTGTTCGATCGGCAATTGAGCCTGAAAGTCATTGGGCAGACCCAGCAGGGCAGAGGCCAGCGACAAGCCCGTCGGAGTCGAGGTTCCCGGGTTGCGAGTCTGTTCGTCACTGAAGTTGTAACGCTGAAAGGTATTCAACTGGATGCGCTTGGCCTCAATGTACCAGAAACCAGTCTTGATGTTGTGCCGGCCTTTCAGCCAGATCAGGTTCGGCGTGATGCTCCAGTTCGGGTTCCCGCGTGGCGCAGCGCCGCGCACGCCGAAATCGTTATTGCCGCCGTTGGTCCAGTTCGCCGTATGAGTCGCACCAGCAAACCACCGTATTTGTCGATGTCGCCGAAACCGAGTTGCTTCATAGGCTCTATCCCCGCTTCGTGCTGATTCGACTGGCCGGAGTCCTCGCCCGGCCTGCCGGCATATCCTGCGCGCACATCGAGGATGTGTCTCGGACTGAAACTGTGCGTCCAGCCGCCGCCGTAATTCCTGCCCGCCGAACTGCCCCCGGTCGATCCGGCCTGTCCGATCGGATTGATCACCGTCACCCGGTGCTCGGTATAGCGGAAGAAGATATTGTCGGCATCGTTGAAGCGGTGATCGACTCTCACCTGAAAACTATTCGAGTCGTTGGTCGTCGGCCGCGTTTGAACGAAGTTGTTTGTTGCATCCCCCGTAAAATTGGGGGTTGCCGAGTAGGCCTGGAAGAACTGCTGCATCGGCGCGAAGATCAGCTCCTGCGGAAGCTTGTTGCAGGGAATCCCGAGGGCCTGGTCTTGCTGCCTCTGCGCATTCACCGGCAGCGGATTCCCCACCGCATCGCACCTGAAACGGTCACGGGTGAACGAAGCACCAACCCGCCTGGTGGAATATGGATTGTAAATGTCCCGGCGAATGCTCGAATTGGTGAAGTCTCCAGCTATCTCGGCGGCCGTCGGCACATAGGACAGGTTCAGGCTGGGCTGACTGTAGCGCCATCCGTCATAGCCGGCGGAGAAGAATGTTCGGTTCTTGACGATCGGGCCGCTTACGACTGCGCCGAACTGGTTCTGGCGGAACGGCACGGGGCTGTCCGGCACAAGCTGGCCGAGTCGGCACCTCGCCGATGTACAGACATCGAGGCCATTCCGCGCGTCGAACGCGTCGTTGCGCACATACTCGAAGGCCGCGCCGTGTATGCCATTGCCCCCGGACTTCGAGACCATGTTCATGATGCCGCCGGTGGCGCCGCCGAATTCGGACTTGGCGTCATGACCGACGACTTTGAACTCCTGAACCAGGTCGATGTTCGGAATTACGATGTATGTGGGCCCGCGGATATTGGTGTTGATGATGCCGTCGAAAAAGTAGAGCTTCGAGCGGTTCTGCTGGCCGTGGAATGAAGGATCGGAAAAACCCGATCCGGGAATCCCGATATTCCCCTCGACCCCGCCTACGTTTCTATTCTGTGAAGTGGAGACCGGAGTCACCCCGGGCGTGAGCGTCAGGAGCTGCGTGAAGTTCCTGCCATTCAGCGGCAGGTCCTGGACTACCCGCTCCTGAATCACGGTGCCCAGCTCGGACGAAGATTGCTGCACCAGCTCTCCCTCCGATGACACTTCCACAGTCTGGTTAACATCGCCTACTGCCAACGGAACATTGCGTGTTACTGTCTGGTTGACCCCGACATCGAAATTAGGTACCTGTGCAGTTTTGAACCCCTGGGCTTCGACCCTGAGCACATACGTCCCGGGCCTGACATTGACGAGCGTAAAGAAGCCGCTCTCATTGGTTACCACCTGCGTTTCGATCTGTGTCGCCTGATTGACCAGTTTTACGACCGCAGCCGGGACTCCCGCTCCCGCCTGATCGGCGACTGTTCCATTGACCTCGCCCGTAGCTGTCTGCGCGAAGCACTCCAACCCCCATCCAATAAGCGCTACCAACATCAATGACGATATCGCTCTCAATAGAATCATAATTCCACCTTTGACTCTCCCCAGCCGATTCTCAATACACCTCTACCAACGCCCCATCCACAGTTCCCAGCTAACTTCGATAATCGCTTTACCGGCCTTTCCACCGGCCTCACAGATCGATTGGTAATACCAATCATGCTTGCTAAATTCGGCTTATACTACCAATCTCACTTCGTGTCAAGATACATCTTCACAAATCCAGCTTCACCATGCAGCAAAGTGGTTGCCAGATCTGAATAGCGCGCCTAGGAGCGATTGACAGTAAATTCGGGAGCGTGCTAAAACCATTGGATGATAATGGCTTAATATAGCTGATTGGTAAGACCATTCAAGCCTGCCGGGATGTTAAAGGTACATCTTGATGTGCGAATTCGCTTCCTGGTTGAACGGAAAACTTAATGGAATAAAAGATGAAAATCACCGAAATCGTCCCCCTTGATTTGCGCTTCCCTACGTCTCGATCGCGAGCGGGGTCAGATGCAATGAATCCCGATCCCGATTACTCGGCCGCTTACGTAATTCTGCGAACCGACAGTCCGCAGGGTTTGGAGGGCCATGGCCTGACATTCACCATCGGACGTGGCAATGAGTTGTGTGTCGCAGCGATCAAGGCGTTAGCGCCGCTCATATTGGGCCAGCGGCTAGAGGAGCTGGCTGCTGATCCGGGGGCATTTTGGAGCCGTCTGACGGGAGACAGCCAGTTGCGCTGGATCGGTCCGGAGAAAGGCGTCATTCACCTGGCGACGGCAGCGGTTGTCAATGCGGTCTGGGATCTGTACGCCAAATCGGAGGGGAAACCGCTCTGGAAGCTTCTGGTAGACATGCCGCCGGAGCAGCTTGTTTCAGCGATCCCATTCGAGTATCTGGAGGATGCCATCACCCCCCAGGAAGCGCTCGATTTACTGCAGCGCAATGGGCCGGCGCGTTCCGTGCGCGAAGCCGAGCTCATCAGACGCGGCTTCCCCGCATATATCACTTCAGCCGGATGGATGGGCTATTCGGACGATCGGGTTCGCAGCCTTTTGTACGATGCTCTTGCGCAGGGATGGACGCATTTCAAGATGAAAGTGGGTCGCAATCTACAAGAAGACTGCCGGCGCGCCGCCCTCATTCGTGAGGTGATCGGCTGGGATCGAAAATTGATGATGGACGCCAATCAGGTCTGGAATGTGCCGCAGGCGATCGCGTACATGAGCGAGCTGAAACGATACGCGCCTCATTGGATCGAGGAGCCGACCAGCCCGGATGACGTGCTCGGGCATGCAGCCATCGCGAGAGCCATAGCCCCGATCGGCGTGGCGACCGGGGAGCACTGCCACAACCGCATAATGTTCAAACAGTTCCTGCAGGCAAATGCCATGAGCTTCTGTCAGATCGACAGTTGCCGCCTGGGCGGAGTCAATGAGGCGCTGGCCGTTATCTTGCTGGCGGCGAAGTTCGGCGTTCCGATCTGCCCGCACGCGGGAGGAGTCGGGCTATGCGAGTATGTGCAGCACCTTTCGATCTTTGATTACATCTGCGTGAGCGCATCGCTTGAGGCGCGGATGCTCGAGTACGTCGATCATCTACACGAGCACTTCATCGATCCGGTGGTGATTCGCGACGGCAATTACCTGGTGCCGCAGGCCCCCGGTTACAGCATCACAATGAAACCGGAATCGCTCGACTATTACGAATTCCCCAACGGAGGGGCCTGGGCAGAGCAAGGTGTCGATGGGAAGGCCAGACATCCTGGGCTTGAGTCTATTGCACAGGACCTGGAGAGATTTGTCTGAGACAATTACAGCATGTTCAAAATGCACCTCAGCTGATATATCGCATTTTGTTCCTTATAACCCTCGTTCTAATTGCTCATTCTTAAACTATTTGTACAATTAAAACCTGGGATGGTCATCGATTCTGAGAGCCTTTCAACATTCCAGTGTCAATAGTAATATCAGAAAGGAAGAGAACTGAGTGGTGAACAGATTTTGCAGTCGCTCTATAGCCACTGACACCACCGAACGCTTGATTCGGAAATGAAGTTATTATGCATTTGGGTCATCGTGTTGATGCTCCCCTTCCGTTTTCCGCACGCTCAGGCACAGACGCCGTTGCTGCCCCCCCGCGAGGATCGGCAATTTTGGGGTGAGACTCAGATCACCAAGCCGCTAACAGACGATAAAGACCTTATCATTATCGGTGTACTGCGCTTCGGGCGCGAAGTGCATCGTCCGGTCGATGAACGCATCGGTGGCGGCGTCGCATTCAAGATGAATAAGTATGTGACGCTGATGCCGACCTATTTGTATGTAGATCAACAACCGTTTGAAGGAAGTCGCATCAGGGAACACCGCCTGATTTTCAATTTAACCGGGAAAATAGGGCTGGGCAACTTCACCTTCACTGATCGCAATCTGCTCGAACGCCGTGTGCGCCACGGGACCCCGGATTTCACAGTATATCGAAATCGATTGCAGGTCGATCATCCGGCACGCATCGGCACATTCCAGTTCAAGCCATTTCTGGCAGGCGAGATTTTCCATTCTACCCAAGCTGGGGCCGATGGTTCGCAGGGATGGTTCCGAAAGCGTTATTCGGCAGGAATCATGAGACAGTTCAGCAAGCGCTTCAACGCAGAGGTTTTCTATCTTTATCAGCAAGATAGTATCAGTCGCCCGGGCAATATACACGCCGTTGGAACGCTCTTCCGCGTTTACCTTAATTGAAATGCAATCTTGCCGCGCTCTGACAAGTTAAATCTAGAATAAACGGCAATTGGCAAAGGAGCCGTATGTCCCCAATAAAGGACAGATGGCCGAATGATATCTTGATCTGGTGGATATCGGTGAAGATGCAACCACGTCATCCCGCGTAGGGGCAGAGCTATGTGTACCTGTGTAAGGCGAGCACCTCAATATCATCGCCATTCCGCACCATTCCGCCCTTCACAATTATCCCGAGTTGCCCGCAGTGGCCGTAGAGCTTTTTAGGCAGCCGATTATCGATCTTCGTTATATTGCGGCACGGCTTGCGCGCCTCGACGATCTCTATCACTGTTTCTCCAACCCGGAGCTGCGCGCCTGGTTGGAGCGAGTCGAGCGGGATGGCTTCCGTCAATAAATTGGTGCTCAGCTCCTCTGGAGCAATTATGAAACCTTCCGATTCCATTTGGCGCATGACTTCTATCGAGAAGAGGCTCACCTGCCGTTCGGGATCGCGCCCGGCGTGGCTGTCTCCCTTCAAGCCGTGGCCAGCGATAAGCTCGGCTGAATCGACGAATCTCTTCTTTTCGCCTTTCTGGTCGCCAATGTAGATGCCTTTGACTTTTCCATCAAGAGATTTCATTTCAATAATCTGCAAGCCCCTCGATCGCTTTCAACACATCGCTGACCTGCGGCAATGTGGCATCTTCAACATCGGGCGCGTATGAGACGAAGCAATCGAGAGCGCCGACGCGCCTGACCGGCGCATCGAGATATTCGAACAATTCATTGGCGATGCGCGCCGCGATCTCCGCACCATAGCCCCACGAGATCGAATCTTCGTGAACAACCACCACCCGGCTGGTCTTTTTCACGCTCTTCTCGATCGCATTCCAGTCATACGGACTGAGGCTGCGCAGATCGATCACTTCGGCATCGATGCCTTCCTCAGCCGCTTGTTTGGCGGCAACCAGCGAGCGGTGCACGAGCGCCCCGTAGGTGACGATCGTCAGGTCCGTTCCCTCACGGACGACCTTCGCTTTACCGAAGGGAATCATAAAATCGTCGCCCGGATAACGGCTCTTATTATAAGCCTGGCGATAGAGATGTTTATGCTCTAAAAACAGGACCGGGTCATCGCACCGGATCGCCGTCCTCAGCAGGCCGTTGGCGTCGAGCGCGGTGGCAGGCATAACGACGCGCCAGCCCGGAATCGAGGTGAACGTCGCGACGCCCGATTGGCTGTGATAGATGGCTCCGCCTCTCAGATACCCGCCGACCGGAACGCGCACGACCATCGGGCATTTCCAACTGTTGTTCGAACGCCAGCGAAGCAACGCCACTTCATTGCGGAGCTGCATAAAAGCCGGCCAGATGTAATCGAAGAACTGGATCTCGGTCACCGGTTTCAATCCGCGTGCCCCCATCCCAAGTGCCCGGCCGATGATGCTCGCCTCGGCGAGCGGCGTGTTATAGACGCGATCACTCCCGAATTCGCGCTGCAGGTTGGCGGTCACCTTAAAGACGCCCCCTTTGCCTTTCACGCGGTCGAGATATTCAGTTCGGCTCACGTCAGCCACATCTTCGCCCAGCACGACGATGCGCGGCTCGCGCGCCATCTCCTCGTGAAGGCAGCGGTTGATCAGATCAACCATAGTGCCTTCGTTTCCGCTCAATACTGCCTGGTCTTCCGTATCGAAGGCGGAAGATGTCGGATCGATGTCGGGCGAATATATATATAGGGTCGCCGATTCTCTGGACGGTTGCGGAATAGCCATGGCGCGGTCTGCCGCTTCGTTGATCTCCTGTTCGGCATCGTTCCTCACCTTTTCCAGCCCCTCCTGAGTGATGATGCCTTCGCTGACCAGGAACTCGCCCAACTTCTTGATCGGGTCGCGCGCCGCATCTCTCTCTCGCTCTTCTGCAGGCCGGTATAGTTTTTCGTCATCCGATTGCGAATGAGAATAAGGTCGAATGACGTGAGCGTGGATAAGTGCGGGACCGCGGCGCGCCCGACAGTATTCGAATGCTCTCTTCATCGCCTCATAACTCTCGAGCAGGTCTGTGCCGTCGCATTCCTCAAGATAAAGATCGGGGAAGCCTCTGACGAGTTGCGAGATGCTTCCGCCAGCCGTCTGTACCTCGACCGGGACCGAAATGGCATAACCGTTGTCTTCGATGAGATAGAGAAGCGGCAGTTTGAGTAGGCAGGCGGCATTGAGCGATTCGAAGAATTCGCCCTCGCTCGTCGCTCCGTCCCCCGCTGAAACGTAGACAACCTCATCCTCCTTGAATCGCGAGGCGCGGTCTTCGATCTCCTTTATCAGCGAATAACGGTAGCCGGCCTCAGCCGTGCCGACGGCCTGCAGGAACTGCGTGCCCGTGCAGGAAGAGCGCGAGACTATATGGAGTTCCGGAGAGCTCCAGTGCGAGGGCATCTGGCGCGAACCCGAAAGAGGGTCGTCTTTGGCCGCAACGGCCCCGAGCAGATGATCATAAGGTGTCATGCCCAATTGCAGTGTAAGTGCGCGGTCCCGATAGTACCCGTAGAACCAATCGTAACCAGGCCGTAAAACCAGACCTGCCGCCACTACAACAGCTTCGTGCCCCGCACCGTTGATCTGAAAATATGTGCGGTTCTGACGCTTGAGTAGAAGTTCCTTGTCATCAAGCCTGCGCGAGGTGTACATCGTGCGGTATGCCTTGATGAGAGTCGCCGGGGCGAGCGTATATCGGTGTGCAAGCGATAGTTCAGATACCATGTTTCCTGTGTCTCCTTAAGCTGGCCTATAGACTCGTATTCTGTGGCCCCGTCCTGCATGGGGAAAGGTTAAGTCTCTAATGCCTCCGTATTATCTTGAGCGGTGGATACTCAAGTCTATACAAGCGCGGCAATATTGTGCAAGCCACTGTGGTATTGCAATAATTTGCCAATTGGTATTACAAAATCACTATATGAAATTGAATGAAACTCAAATTAATCAATCTCTATCTCAAATTGGAGAATGGCGTCGCGACGGAAATATGCTGGTTCGCGATTTCAAATTCGAGAACTTCAAACGTGCGATCGATTTCGTCAATCGTATCGCGGATGAGGCTGAAGCGTTGGACCATCACCCCGATATTTTACTTCACGGGTGGAACAACGTTCGCCTGAGCGTGACGACGCACAGCGAAGGCGGGTTAACGGAGAAGGATTTCGACCTGGCAACCAGAATCAACCGTGTGCCGATGGCGAATTCATAACTCCGCAATCCACCAACCGCGGTTGACAGTGCACCAATTGATAGGAATGACATGCAAGAGACGTTGAATCCGCTCAGTGTACTTAGTGCGATGATCACGCCGGCAGTCTTGATATCAGCGTGCGGGACGCTGGTATTTTCGACCTCGACCAGGCTCTCCCGCGTCGTCGATCGGGTGCGCGAGCTGGGTCGAATTATCGAAAGCCTCTCTGCCTCTGATAAGCCGGAATTTATCGAAGAGCGTCTATCCGAGATAGAGCGGCAATTGGTGATCAATACGCGTCGCAGCGGTTACATTCAACACGCTCTCACGAGTTTTTATATCTCGCTCGGCCTTCTGGTAGCATCGACGGTTGCCATCGCATTCGTCTCACTGCTCCGCTTTTCAATGTGGTTTCCCAATATTCTGGGAATTATGGGGACGATAACCCTTTTCTATGGGTGCATCGCGCTAATCGCTGAAGCCCACCTGGCGCTGCGCTCGGTCCGGTCGGAGATGCAATTCACGATTATGCTGAACAATAAATACCGGCAACATCGACTCATAAGAAATCCAGGAAATGCCGAGAGCGCAGAGGCCGGGCAGAGTGGGACTGGTAGGACTTAGCGTGACCACTAAGACCATTCTATGATGTTGAACGGGATATGGAGTTTTTCAAGTTTTCCCTTTATCGACTGAGTCTTGAAAATCATCGAGCCTGACAGTTTCCCGAGGAGTTGTCTATGCCGGGGCGCCAATGCTATCTTATTCCTTAACGTAGCATGTCATCATTATCATATTTATTATGAAAGGTAAGTCATGGAGCTCATCACGCCCGCCGAATCGGCGGCGGCGCATTCAACGGGAGTCGCGGCGGAGCTATCCTCCAAAAGGCTAGGCTTCGGCGAAAGACTGTCCGCATATCTCGATCTAACGAAACCTCGAATCACATTTCTAGTAGTCCTCTCCGCATTGGCAGGTTTTGCGTTGGGTTCTCCGTCATCGCTCGATTGGCAGGTGTTCGCTCATACGGCATTCGGAATCGCCTTGCTCTCGAGCGGCATCGGAACGCTCAATCAATATATGGAGAGGCGGCTGGACTCATTGATGCAGCGCACGAAGAGCCGGCCGTTGCCGATGGGGAAATTGCCGCACAGACACGCATTATGGTTTGGCATCGCGATTTCGGTTTATGCGGAAATTCACCTCGCCTGGTTCGTCAACGCGATGACCGCCGTCCTGGGACTGGTCGCGCTCACGAGTTATCTTTTTCTCTATACCCCGCTCAAAACTCGCACGCACTGGTGCACCTTCGTCGGGGCGTTCCCCGGGGCGCTCCCGCCCCTGCTCGGATGGGCGGCCGCACGTAATGGGCTTGGCATTGAGGCCCTGGTATTGTTCGGGATAATGTTTCTCTGGCAATTTCCCCATTTCCATGCGATCGTCCATGATGTACCGGGATGATTACGCGCGCGCTGGCATCCGTATGCTCCCGGTCGTCGAGCCCGACGGAAGATCGACTGCGCGGCAGATCGCCGGTTACACGCTCGCTCTGGTATTCGTGAGTTTGTTGCCCGCTTATTTCAACTTTTCCGGCTGGATGTATCTGGCAGGAGCGATCGTTCTCGGTGCGGCATTTCTCTATGTCAGCCTGATAACCGCGCGGAAGATGACGTATGATCATTCCAGGCTATTGCTCAAGGCGTCGGTATTGTACTTGCCCTTATTGCTGGGATTGATGGTTATGAACCGATAATTTTTCTTTACCGTTAAGTTTATCCGGCTGGCTCTGTGAGGTCGCGATATCCGCCGCTGTGCCACTCGTCGAGTTCTTTCGCACGCAAAATCGGGAACGGATGTGTGCGATATGTCGTCAGTAAAACCTTATATGCCTTATTTAGAAGGGAAAAGTCCGCGTCCTCATATGCGCGGATCTGTTTGATGAATTCTGTCCGATCCATCTCCGCATAAAGTCTGCTCGCGCCGCCCGCTAGTTTCATAAAAGTGCGGATGCAGGGGTCCAGGTCTTGGATGCAGAGTAATCCCGCGCGATCTCCGGTCAGTTCCGCTTTGCGATACCAGTCGAGCAAAGCGATGACCAGACTTTGACCGAGGAGCGAACCTATTCCTAATGTCGCTTGCCCGATGAGGGCGATGATTTCGGCAATGTTGCGTGCTATGACCGTGTAGAGAACGTGACCTGCTTTTATATGGCCGAGTTCATGCCCGATCACGAAAAATCGCTCTTCATCATCGAGCATATCGACCAATCCTGATGTCAGCGTGATGAATGGACGCGTATGGCCGTAAGTGAAGGCATTGGGAACGGGATCGACGGCAATATAGAGTTCGGGCTCTTCGATGTTAAGTATTTTGCATCCCCAGCCAAGACTACGATAAAGCCGGGGGAATTGCCGCTCCGTCACACGTACGTTCGACGCAGTGTTGTTGAGGTAAAAAATACGCTCAAGCCCATACTCCATGATCTTGCTGACCACCAGATCTATGCCGGGTACGGACTTGAGCGTCTCCGTAGCGCTTGCATCCCAGGGATGCTGAAAATCTTTCGCCTCCAGGTTCGCAAAGGTACGAAGCCGCTTCTTTTTCGTTTCGCTCATGGGCCAACCTCGGGCCGTAACTTATCACGAGCGATATAAAAGCGAAAGACGTCAACCCCTGCGATTCTTATCTAATTCGTGGATCTCTGAATCGTACCCTGAAGGGCGTGGTGAGGAAGTAATCACTCGGAATGCCGGTGAAGCGTCTGTTCCGGATGACGCCAGATAATCGCCTCGCGCCGGGACGATTACCTGTTGCTCCCGTTGCTCTCTTTGATTGGGTTTCTCGCCCCCCTGTTTCTGAAAGCCATCCTGCTTCGGGGGCTCGCCCTTCTTGGCCCCGCCTTTGAACTGAAATTCGAAGAGGTCGGGTCGATTGAAATGACCGGTCACATCGAGCGTCAAGCTCTCTTCGCGGATGCGCTCGAGATTGATGCGGGCGAGGATGATAACCTCAGAGCCAAACGCCGGACCTGCGACGTAGAGACCTTCCGGACCGACCACTCCGCTTCCCCCGTTGAGTATATATTCATCATCGTCACCTGGAATGTTGACGAAGGAATCCAACTCTTTGGGAAGATCGCCGCGGCGCATGATGCCGCCGGCGGAGACGACGAAGCAGCGGCCTTCAAATGCATAATGTCGGCTGGCGATCTGGTGCATCTCCTTCACAGATGGCCATAGAGCGATGTGTATGTCCTCGCCGGACATGTGAAGCTTCTGCCGTACAAGCGGCATCCAGTGCTCCCAGCAGATCAACCCGCCTATTCGGCCAACCGGCGTCTCGACAACCCGCAGCCCGCTCCCGTCACCCTGCCCCCAGATCAGCCGTTCATTGAATGTCGGGACTAGTTTGCGATGGATGTTGAGGAGATTGCCTTTCGGCCCGAACGTAAGAATGGTGTTGTAAAGTGTGCCGCGGCCCGCTCCCTCGCCGACGTGTTCCTGAACCCCCACGACGAGAGTCAAATTGTATTTCCGGGCTGCTTCGCCCAACGCCTCTGTTACCCGGCTGGGCACAACAACGCTGTTTTCAAGCAACTGAGCGTACAGCCGCTTCATCGGCAGATAATCCCAGATTGCGACATCGCGGCAGGTATCGAGCCATGCCGGATAGCCGGGAAGCCAGCATTCAGGAAAGACCACGAGCTGTGCCCGCCGCTTCGCTGCCTCAGCTATTAATTCCAGCGCGCGAGCCAGACTTCTTTCAAGGTTCAAATAAATCGGCGCCGCTTGTACAGCAGCGACCACGACTACGGATGGAGGCATAATCTTTCTCCTCGCCTTTGTTGTGACTGCGTCATAATTTTATGACGTCTTAGGGGCGACGTCGTTAGGGGGGCTTCGTGATCAGAATGACCACGATTGGAGAAGGAAGCCGGTTTGTTCGAAATATTTTGCCGTAATTTGAAACCGACTGGGGCAATTCTAAACGGCGGGGCTCCAATTCAATACCATTCCTCAACAAATTTCGCAACCGTTAAATTCTTGTACATTTATAAGGAATATCCATCAATGAGCTGGCGCACCAAATCGTCAGTTCTTCCGTACCGATTGGTATGAGCATTTAGCGTATTGGCTGAAACCGGGAATTCGATATTGACGCCTGGCGGCTATAAGTTGTGTGATATCTATATGTTGTGGGATGGAGTGGGTAGCCCGGGGCGACTGGCATAGTGATTGTTTCTGTCTATTACGGATTCGATGAAGGTAAAGACTAAGGTTCTTTGATATCGGCGCGCTGAGGAGAGCAAGGGGGTATTTCGGAGCCACAGATCGCCTGTGAGTCTTTGAATTTCTCCGAAGCGCGTCCGTGCTTTTTCCCGGCAACTGCTCGCAGGTTGCACAGGGGAAGTAAGCGCCGCGCGTCAAACGTAAAGGGGGCTGAAAGGATTCTTTCAGCGTTTTGGCGTGCGGCGCTTTTTAGTTTTAAAAGCTTTCACACGGAAAGCCGCTAAGCTTTACGTGATTTCTCTTATTTTCCGGCAAAGCAACTTGAATAAAAACGGGTATTGATTTTTATCATCCGCAGCATGATAAATGCTATCACGCACTTCCCATTTCGATTCATCCCACTCAGGAAAGAAAACATTGGCGCTGGCCTCCGCCTCAACCAAAGTTAAATACAAACGATCAGCACGACTGAGCGCCTGCGCGTAAATCTCGGCTCCTCCGCAAATGAAGACCTCGGACTCGCCTCTCGACCTCGCCAACTCGAGCGCTTCTTCGACTGAATGAGCGATAGAGGAACTTTCAGAATCATCGGGTCCCTGATAGTTTTCATTGCGTGTGACGATGATGGTTCGCCTGCCAGGGAGAGGTTTTCCTATCGATTCAAAAGTTTTGCGCCCGACGATGATATGATGGCCCAGCGTCAATTCGCGAAATTTCCTGAGATCGGCAGACAGGCGCCAGGGAAGCCTGTTATCAATTCCGATACCGCGATTGACATCCATTGCCGCGATCAACGAGACGATCACACTGACACCTCGGCCTTGATGTGGGGGTGGAATCGGTAGTTGACCAACTCGAAATCTTCGAACCTGAACTCGAATATATTTTTTATCGACGGATTTAGCTTCATTTGCGGCAAGGGGTATGGTTCGCGGGAAAGCTGTAGCCGGGCGGCATCGATATGGTTCAGATAAAGATGCGCATCGCCGAACGTGTGAATAAACTCTCCGAACTTCAGATCGCAGACCGACGCCATCATCATAGTCAGTAGAGAAAAAGAAGCGATATTGAATGGAACGCCGAGAAGGATGTCGGCAGATCTTTGATAGAGCTGGCAGGATAGTTTGCCCTGCGAGACATAAAACTGCGCCAGAACGTGGCATGGTTGAAGCGCCATCTGGTCGAGCTCGCCGACGTTCCAGGCGCTGAAAATTATCCTCCGCGAACTCGGATTGTTTCTGATCTGATCGATAACCTGGCTGATCTGATCGATCGAACGGCCGTCGGACGTGTGCCAAGATCTCCACTGAGCGCCATAGACCGGTCCTAGGTCGCCGTGCTGGTCCGCCCATTCATTCCAGATCGTCACGCCGTGATCGTTTAAATATTTGACGTTGGTGTCGCCGCGCAGAAACCAGAGCAGTTCGTAGATAATTGACTTGATGTGCAGTTTTTTGGTCGTGACGAGCGGGAATCCCTCGTTTAAATCGAAGCGCGTTTGATAACCGAAGACCGAGATAGTCCCGGTCCCGGTCCGGTCCTCTTTCTTGACCCCGTTCTCAAGCACGAACTTCATCAGATCCAGGTACTGCTTCATTTTCTCCCTTTTTCTCCCTTCCTCGAAAGGTTGACGGTAGCACATCTCTCGGATAAAGTTCTAGATGCATATAGCTGGAAAGCATCTTCTATGGCTTTCCGTAACACGATCTTATCGAACTGTGATTCCCCATTCTCGAGTCATTAGCTTAATCACTCAGACAGAATCGGTACATAGTAAAAAATTGATGACCACAGAAACTGTTGATCATGTTCTGCCTACCCGGATCAGCCGTCTGAAAGCGCTGGCTTATAACCTATGGTGGAGCTGGCACCCGGGTGCAAATTGGATATTCCAGCACCTCGATAAAACGCTCTGGGAATTGACCCACCATAATCCGGTCGAATTTCTACAGAAGATCGCGCCCGCCAAGCTTGAGGCGGCGGCCTTCGATCCCGCGTTTTTGCGTCATTACGATGGCGTGGTGCTCACGTTCGATAAGTGTCTTTCAGCGAAGGATACATGGTTTGCTGAAAAATATCCCCAACTGACCGGGCACACGATCGCTTATTTTTCGGCTGAATTCGGTTTACATACGTCGCTGCCTATATATTCCGGCGGCCTGGGCATACTGGCCGGAGATCATTGCAAAGAGGCGAGCGATATCGGGTTACCTTTGATGGGGGTAGGATTCGTATATCCGCAGGGTTATTTTCAACAGCGCATCACATCCGAGGGGCGACAGGAGGCTGTCTATGAAAAGTTCGATTATCGCGCCGCACCGATCGAGCCGGTAATTACACGCGAAAGTGAAGGGGGGCTGTTAGCCCTTAATCTGAGCGACCGCGTGATCTATGTCGCTGTCTGGCGCGTGCGCTTAGGCCCGATCTCCCTTTTTCTCATGGATACCGATGTTGAGGAGAACGAGCCGTGGGATCGCGAGCTGTCCGCTCGGTTGTACGGCGGCGATCAGGAGACGCGCATCAGGCAGGAGATGGTTCTCGGTATCGGCGGCGTCCGGATGCTCGAGCGCCTCGGAGTCAATCCCTCGGTTTTTCATGCGAACGAAGGTCATGCGGCTTTTCTCATGCTCGAGCGGATCCGAGGGCTGGTGCAGAGCGGGTTGTGCTTCGAGGAGGCGGTCGAGCGCGTGCGGGCCACGACCATCTTCACCACACACACGCCGGTGCCTGCCGGCCACGATGCATTCCCCTTTCAGCTCGTCGAAAAACACTTCGCCAGTTATTGGGATTCTTTGGGATTGGACCGCGAAAAATTTCTGTCGCTGGGCGAATATACCGATGGAAACGGCGGGGTGAATTTCAATATGACGGCGCTTGCTCTGAGGTTATCTGGGATGCGCAACGCGGTCAGCCAATTGCACGGAAGGGTTTCGCGCGCGATGTGGCATTCGCTGTGGCCCGAACTGACTGAAGATGAAGTGCCGATCACCTCGGTGACCAACGGTGTTCATACACCTACCTGGATTGCGCCGGAGATGGACCGGCTCTATTCCAAATATCTGGGTCGCGACTGGCGCAACCATCACGATGACCCGACGCTCTGGGAGCGCGTTTACGATATTCCCGACGAAGAGCTGTGGAATATTCATCTGAAGCTCAAGTACAGGCTGTTGAACTTCATGCGTGAGCGGGCACGCCGGGACTGGATTAGCGAGGGTGCCGGCCCGATTCGGATCTTGACGGCGGGGCCGTTGCTCAATCCCGATGCTCTCACCATCTGTTTCGCGCGTCGATTTGCAACTTACAAACGCGCGATGTTGATCCTCCGTAATCTCGACCGGCTGAAACGAATCCTTCACGACGAATGGCGGCCGGTGCAGATAATCTTCGCCGGCAAAGCGCACCCGGCAGACGCTCCCGGCCGCAACCTGATAAGCGAGATCAACCAGCTCGCGCGCGACCACAATCTGGGAGGGCGCATAGTCTTCGTCGAAAATTATGATATTCACGTTGCTAGATATCTGGTTCGCGGCGTAGACGTCTGGCTGAACAATCCCCGTCCTCCGCTCGAAGCCAGCGGAACGAGCGGTCAGAAGGCCGCACTTAACGGAGTTCCGCACATGAGCGTCCTCGACGGATGGTGGTACGAAGGCTACAAGGGAACCAATGGATGGGCTATCGATCCCGGTGCGCCTGAAGGTTTGAACGATGAGGAGCGCGATGCAGCCGATGCCGAAACTCTCTATCGCATGCTCGAAGGAGAGGTAGTTCCGCTCTACTTCGAGAGGGACAGCGATGGAGTTCCCCGACGCTGGGTTCATCTGATTAAAGAAACTATCCGTACATCAGCGCCCGTCTTCAGCGCGCGGCGTATGGTAAAAGAGTATACCGAGAGAATGTACGTTCCCGCGATGGTCAACAGTACGCGATAGCGAAAAGGCGGCGGGACGAGATCACCATAAATCCCACAATATACAATATCAAAGAACTTTGTTTCCACATTACTAGTACTTTGGCAACTATGTGATTTGACACGCGGATCACCATTCCCAGAGCATGGGAAAATGAAAAAACGGCACGTCAAATTAAAAGCAAAAGACCGGGACTATCTGGAGTCCCTGATCTCCAAGGGGAAATTACCGGCCAAAACTTTCAAGCGAGCCACGGGCTTGCTCGAACTTGATCGCGGCAAGACACTCGAAGCGGTAGCCGAAACCCTCGGCGTCAGCCGAGTGACGGTCATGGCCTGGCGTGATAAGTACAAAGAGCAAGGCCTCAAGTGCCTGGAAGATGCCCCGCGGTCGGGACGTCCGCCGGAGATCGACGGCAAGTTGCGAGCGAAGATCACAGCCTTGGCCTGCAGCGAAGCGCCCGAAGGGCATGTGCGTTGGACTTTGCGGTTGTTGGCCGATAAGGTGGTCGAGATGGGTTATTGCGAAGAGATATCCAAGACCCATATTGGCAACATCCTGAAAAAAACGAACTGAAACCGCACCTCAACAAGACTTGGTGTCTTGGTAAGATCGACGCGAAGTTTCTCGCGCAAATGGAGGAGATTCTCCGGTTGTATGCGCTGGCCTATGATCCAAACTACCCGGTGGTCTGCTTCGACGAGCGCCCGTGCTTCTTGATCGGGGAGGAGGTTGAACCGCTGGCGATGCAAAGCGGCCAAGTCCGCAAAGAGCATTACGCTTATCAGAAGAACGGATCGTGTGCAGTGCTAGCTGCCATCGAACCACTGACCGGGCAAAGACTCGCGCAGGTCTCTTGGCAACGTACTAAGAAAGAGTTCACGCAGTTCGCTCAGAGACTGGCAGCAGCATATCCGGAGGCCAAAAAGATTCGACTCGTGCTGGACAATTTAAACACCCACCACGCCGGTTCCTTCTATCAAAACTTGCCGGCGGCGGAGGCCTTTGCGCTGGCGCAACGTTTCGAGTTTCACTATACGCCCAAGTCTGCCAGTTGGCTCAACATGATCGAGTGTGAATTCTCGGCGGTGGCGCGTCAGTGTTTAAACCGGCGCATCCCGACTATTAAGCAACTGGAGAGAGATGTCTCGGCGATTATCAAAGAACGTAACGAAAAGAAGATCAAAATCAACTGGCAATTTTCGATCGAGTCTGCGAGAAACAAATTGAATCGTCATTATCAGAACGTTTTGCCCGATAATTCAAGATATCTGAAGACTTAGTTGCCAAAGTACTAGGCTGCATTGAGGGTAATGATGAACCCCAGATTTGTGCACCAATTCTACTGGGGCGGATTTTAATATATGAATGAGATCGGATGAGATTCTGCGTAACACTTGAGCAGGCTGCCTGGAGATGCCCCCCCCCCATTGAAGAATACGTCATCCCGGTATTGCCAGGGGCTGTATGCACCTTAAATTTATTTTGCTGTTGAATATGATAAGGGCGAGTTAGTTTCGAACTAACTCGCCCTTAATAATCAAACCAGATTCAGGTAACACCGCGATTAGTGAACTTCGGTGATGCTTTCGACTTCAACTATGTCGCCTTTTAACTTGCCGACAACTTTGAACTTCGCGCCCGTTTCCTTGGAAGCATTCCCAAGAGTGGCTATCGCGAGTTCACTACCTTTTGCGTCAAACGCGTGGAACTTGCCACCTGAGTAGATGCCGAGACCGCTATTTTTGCAGCCATCTTTATTGACAGCACAGCCATTCTTTCCCGAGTGCCCATTGGCAGCAGACTCACCACCTTTAACCACGTTGGCAGAGCAGGCCTTATCTACTATCCAACCCTCTTCCGAGAACGCCTTGGCTTGCCCCTGTGCTGAAGCCGCGACGGCCATGCTCACAGCAACCACAAGCGCAAACAATGGATAGAACAGTTTCTTAGTCATCTATTTCATCCTTTCTTTAACTATTAGTTAACCTATTTCTTAAATGCTTAATGCTCTAAGAGAACCCTTGCTTTTTTGTTATCGTTCGGTATTTTTAATCGCGATTTATTTTTTTTAATCACGACAGGGCTTTATGGGGGAAAATCGGAATAATCAATGCGCGCTAGAATAGCTCCCGAGCTTATTAAAAGCAAGTATATTACAACGCCCTCGGGCTACGATATTGCTCGTAGCGTCGTGTCGGCTCGTATTTATTAGCTGCAAGTACAGGGTCTTTCTTAGGCGGACCTTCTAGGCGGATGATCTCGATCGCTTCCTGATAGACCCGCTCGAGATTTTCCGGCTGAAAACCGTTCAGACGACAGGCGCGAATATGCGCCCGAACGATCTGTTCGACGGCTTCCCTACCAGTCTCATCCAATTCCTGGAGCGCACGTAGGGCATGTGAAGATAGCTTCATACAGGATACCAGTCCTTTCGCGTAGTTTTACGTAATTTTTATGACTTAATTCCTTTGCTTCTTAGAACTTCAAGGAAGGAACCGCGGGCAGTGTAACACAGATTTATCGACTGTCTACCAAAAATTTTTTATCGGATGCCCCCTTTTTTACTATATGCAGAATACATAGTTTATCTGTATAAAACGCAGGTTCAGCGGGTTTTCACCTATGTTAAAATGGCGGTCCTAAGGTTAAAACCCGGATATTGAACAAGCAAAATATGTTAATTGCCGCTTCAACTTACCTCAATTCCGCCCCTCTAGTTTATAGTTTTGGATCTAGCAGGCTGAAGAATTGTTACTCCTTCATTGGCGATGCCGCACCATCTCGCTGCTCGGCGATGCTCGAGACACGGGAATGCGAAATAGCTCTCATCCCGGTAATTGAATATCAACGGATTCCCAACCTGAGAATTATTCCGGGGATTGCGGTGGCATCTAAAAATCGGGTGCGCAGCGTGCTCCTGGTTGCGCGCCGGCCGCTCGACGAAGTGCGAACTGTGGCGCTAGACTCTTCGTCACGTACCTCACAGACTCTGGTGAAGATTCTTTTCTCTCGACGCTATGGCCGGCTGCCGGATTTCATCCAGCGAACGCCGGATGATGCGCAATTATGCCGGAACATGCTTGAATCCAACGACGCAGCCCTGGTGATCGGAGATCCGGCAATGCGCCTCGGGGCTTCAGCGCGGGAGTTCGGTCTGCGGATATATGATCTGGCTGATGAATGGCGAGCAATGACCGGGCTGCCTTTCGTCTTCGCCGTCTGGGCGGTGCGTCAGGATGTACTGGAAATTGCACCCGATATCGTGACCGATCTGATAGCGGCGAAGGTCGAGGGAATTGAAAATATTGAAAATATTGCTTCCCGCTATGCCACGGAGATAGGTCTTCCGCAGCAGGATCTGCTCTCTTACCTGCGCGAGAATGTCAATTATGATCTCGATGAAGAAAATCTCGCCGGGTTACGACAGTATTTCGTTTTCGCAGAAGAATGTGGCCTGATTACCCAGGCGCGTGAGTTACTTTTTGCATAATTATCCCTGAGTATGCCTATTACACCGATTACAGCGCTTGCCGGCGGCGTTGGCGCGTCCAAGCTTCTCGAAGGGCTGAGCCGCGCAATCTCTCCGGAGGATATTTCGATCGTCGTTAACACGGGTGATGATATAGAGCTTTTCGGGTTATATATCGCTCCCGATATCGACATCGTGACTTATACCCTGGCCGGACTTGTTAATCCCGCAACAGGTTGGGGGATACTCGATGATTCGTTTAACTGTCTAGATCTCTTGCTTCGGTATAGCGGCGATGAGCGATGGTTCAACCTCGGCGACCGCGACCTTGCCACCCACATCTTTCGCACGCAGAAGATGCGTGAGGGACAAAAGTTGTCGCAAATTGCCGAGACTGTGAGAACGGCAATGGGCGTTAAATCACGCATCATTCCGATGACCGACACGCACACGCCAACGACTATCATAACGGATGAGGGGATCTTCATTTTCAGGAATATCTGGTTAAACGACGCGCGCAGCCGGCAGTCAAGGGCATCCGCTTCGAGCATATCGAAACTGCGCGACCGGCTCCGGGCGTCGCCGAAGCCATTCTGCAAGCTGCGGCGGTAGTTATCTGTCCCAGCAACCCTCTCATCAGCATCGGTCCGATTCTGGCTGTTCCCGGAATTCTCGACGCGCTAAAAAATACCAAAGCCCTTCGATTGGCGATAAGCCCGGTCGTCGGAGGTGCATCGCTCAAAGGCCCCACTGATCGGATGTTAATCGATCTGGGGATGGAAGTGTCAGCGAAACAAGTGGCCAAACTTTACGCTGAATTCCTCGATATATTCATCATCGACCGGCGCGATGAGGATGTGAAAGCCGAAATCGAGCGGATGGGTGTTAAAGTAGTAGTCACCGATACCGTGATGGCCGATGCCGACAAAAAGCTGGCGTTGGCTAGGGACGTTATGACTGCTATCGACAGATGCGCTACATACTGATACCTGTCAAAGACCTTTCTTGCGCCAAGCAGAGGCTCTCAGCGCTGCTGACACAAGAGGAGCGGACGCGGCTCGCGTGGGCGATGCTCGAAACCACTTGCGCGGAGGTCGCATGTGTGCGTAACGTTGATCGCCTCGCGATAGTGACCCTCTATCCTCCGGCCATATCTCTCGCCGATAAGTATGGAATGGAGGTGATCCTCGAGGAGAGGCAGACCTCTGAAAGCGCATCGGTCGATTTCGGCTCTTCTGAGTTGAAAAAACGAGGCGCGCATGCCGTCCTGCGACTGCCGATAGATCTGCCATTGATCAAAACGGAAGACATCGAATTGATCCTCGAATATGGAGAGTCACGCCACCAGGTAGCGATAGTCCCGTCTCGTGACGGCACCGGCACAAATGCGATCTTGCGCAACCCCCCAGATCTTTTCCCGTCTCATTTTGGGCCTGGTAGTTTTTTGAAACATCTACAGGAAGTTGAAAAAGCGAAGGCGAAATGTGAAATCATACACTTGCCCCGCATCGCTCTCGATATAGATGATCCGGGGGATTTGAAAGCCATGATGGAACAGGGAAGCGGGAATACGCTGGTGTGGGACGTAATGAGGGAACTGAGAATTACCCAACGGCTGGAAAATGCGAAAAAGGAGTGATCTGAAAAGTGAAAAAGATGCAAAGGAATCAAATCTTTGCATCTTTTTCATATTCGCGTCTCTGAATTGCGGACTAGATTTTGTCGACTATTTTTGTTCCGTTGGGGATATTCACATTGAACGCGCTGTCCGGGATGTTCGAGTTCAGCTCCAATTTCTTGAGCGTGATTATGGTATGGTCCCCGTTTCGTTCTACCAATTTCCATTGGGAAGGCAGCCCGTTCTGTAAAACCCAAATATCGATGCTGGCATATTGCTGGCCATTCGATTTCGGAATCAACCTCAAAACAGTCGTCGATTGCCCGTTGATCTCCTCATCCCTCAGGATGTCTATGTTATAACTATTCACCAAAGACTTGAGAGAGCCGTCGAGACCGTAAAGAGGGTACCCGTTCGACCTGCCTTTCGAAGCTTTGGCAATTGTAGATTTGAACGCTTGATTGATACGCGGTTGATAGAAGGTGACGTTTTCACCAACCAGCGCAAATATCTCCATGCTGGGTTTGTTGTAATCGATGCGGAGCCTACCCTTGGTCTTTCCTTCTGCTGGCTTATAGAGGATTGCGCCGAATAATTTGTCGGTGATTCCGATCTGGGAGTTGGTCTTTTCCTGAACCATTTCAGCCTTTAGGCTCTTCATATCTTGATGGGCTTTCTCCATCTTGTTAAGAATTCCCGTTAAAAGTTGGGGCTTTGTGTTGGCATCCGCTGGACGATCTGCTCCCAGGAGCATCATCAACATTCCAGCGATCGTCACAATCGTTAAAGCTTTTTTCATTATTACCTTCTCCATATCTGTATGGCCTGACTACCTACTTGAATGTTACGTTATAAACAAGCTGCCCCTCTGAGTCGATGAATGTTTCGTGATTCACTTCGGTGATATCTCGCTGAAACTGATCTCGCAAATATAGGCGCAACGCAATCTTCGGCGAGTCCATTAACGTAATCTTGTTTTCCTTTTCCAAATAATCGCGCAACACACTTCTTTTAATCTCAAGTGTACTCCAGACAGCTTGAGATGCAATCTGCTTGCCACCATTTGCCTGCGACGCAGGAACCCGGTCACGATCTCCAAAATAGCTGCTCGGCACCACGAAGATCGTTGCCACGATCAAAAGACACAAAATGTCGTATTGCCACGAGCCGCGCTCGTGCGACCAGAGAAGGACATTTTTAACGGCATTTAAAAATGGCTTCATAAATACTGCCTTCTCTTGATACAAGCATTTTCCACTTTAATCTTGTACGTTGCGAGCGGCCCCGATGGTTTCAATGATCTTTAATGATCATCCCATCACGCATCTCAATCATTCGTGATGCGACAGTTGCGGCATCAGGATTGTGAGTGATCATGACAATAGTCTGTTTCAACTCCCGATTGAGTTGCTGCAACATGTTGAGGACGATCTTTGAATTCTCGGAATCGAGATTGCCCGTAGGCTCATCGGCTAGGATTATCGCGGGGCGATTGATGATGGCGCGTGCAATTGCGACTCTCTGTTGTTCCCCTCCGGATAATTCCAGAGGTTTATGACTCATTTTATTTTCTAGCCGCAATAATTTCAAGATCTCATGTCGTGTTTTGCTATCAAGTGTCGTCTTGCCATTGCCGTGAATCTGTTCGGCGAGGCGAAGATTACCTTCGGCCGTCAGCGTCGGGAAGAGATTGAAGCGCTGAAAAACAAAGCCGATTTTTCGGCGTCGCAAATCGGTACGTGCGGCGTCGGTCATTGAACTCAAGTCTTCTCCATCGACCATCACTCGACCGGAGGTCGGCTGCAGCAGCCCGCCGAGAATGTGCAGTAAGGTAGATTTACCGCAGCCCGATTGTCCCATTATTGAAATGAACTCGCCGGTAGGGACAGATAGATCGACGCCGCGCAGCGCATGTACATCTACCTTGCCGACATGGTAGGTCATTGACAGTTTTTCAGTTTGTAGTATTGCGTTCATTTATAAGGCTATAAGGATTTTTCATATTATTCATAAGCCAGCGTTTTAACTGGGTCCTGATTGGCAGCACGGATTGCTGGATAGAGCGCGCCCAAGACGCCTGCTCCGAGACCGATCAAACCGGCGATCAAAATCCAGGACCAGTGAAACTCGATCAGCAGGGTCGTGTTACTTTCGATCGCCCAGGCGGCGACGAAAGCGGTGATCAACCCGACGAAAACACCGATCAGGCTTATCGTGATCGCCTCTTTTTCGATCACACCTATGATGTAAGTTTTCGAGGCGCCGAGCGATTTCAGTATCCCGATCTCGCGCGTCCGTTCGGTTATCGTCGTATACATCGCCAGGAGGATGACCAGCGTACTGACGATAATCGAGAGCGTCAGCACTGCCCTCTGGAAACCCTTTATCCCTGGGATACTTTTGGTCAACCCTACCTGAAGCTCTCGGCGCAGTAGCACGACGTTTCCTGGCAGTTCCGCGATAATGCGTTGTTGCACTTCTTCCTGCCTGCTCGGGTCTTTTACCTTGACCATGATCGAACCGCATTTGTTCGGCGCGTTGAGGTAATTTTGCAGCGCTTCCAATGAAATTTTGGCACGAGCGCCGACTTCTGGGGAGTAGATTCCTGAAACTTTCAATTGCTGACCGAAAATTGGAATCGTGCTGCCCACGGTCAGCTTGCTGCGCTCGGCCTTGAACCGGTCGATGATTACCTCATCTTCGGCCTGGAAGATGCGCCCTTCGGTTATCCGAATACCGCTGATCGGCGCATATGAAGCGAAATCGATTCCTTCAACAAGTTCGAAACCGAGGCCGCTATTGCCACTCTGAACGTATCTTCCCAGGGGGCTGACGCTCTCCACCCCCTCGATATTTTTCAACCGGTCCAGATAGCGCATATCTACCGACATTATCGACTGGGGCGAGAGGATGCCGCCGGAACTACGGTGGAATTCGATCTCGGCCCCTATGCCCTGCTCGCGGCGCAGACGATCATTGAGAACCCCTTCAATGAGTCCGGTATTGAGCGCAATAAGTATGACGCCCAGCGCTACACCGATCACGCTGATCAATGTCCGAACCGGGCGTTGGCGAATATTCGAGATGACGAGGTTATCCATTGCAGAGAATTGGGTATGTCAGGTTGAGATCTGAGGCTTGAGTTCAGCGAATCGAACATCTCAATACCCAGAACTCAAAATAACTCATGGCGTTATCGGCTTGTCCAGATCCGTCTCGGGCAGACCTTCGGTGTTTTCCAGCGTGAAAGCATTGGCGGACAATTGCGGATTGATTTCGAAACGGTCCTCGCTGAATGTCAGGCGCGCAGAGTAACCGTCGTGCGGGCGGCTGACCAGAATCACGCCCGGCCATATACCCGCGTTTTCGCTGTTCAATTTCTTGTAATCCGAATATGAGACCTCGGTTGTCAGTTCTCCCTGGTTGTCAAAAATCTGTTGCCGGGCAAATCGCGCTCCCATCGTGCGGTCGAACCAGAAGCGGCGACGCACGCGCGCGGGACCGTTCTCCTGAGACGGCTTCTCCAGTTCTGAAATTACATAAAAGCTTCTGAGGGCGCGCGCGCCTTTTTTGGCGCCCTTCTGCGGATCGGGTTCTTCCACGATCGTTTCCTCGATTCCGCAAACAATACGCGAACCGCCACAATCCAGCGGGCGCATCATGAGGGCTTCCGTAAAATGAAATGGGCGCGCGGAGATCAGAGCGCTCCTTCCTTTCTTTCCCAATGTCGCACGCCAATTGCTGTAATCGGCATCGTTGGTCCCCACCAGGAAGCGTTTGTAGTCCGAAGGGTAGACCGCGACTTTGAACCGGTTCGACTCGGATACCATCTCGGCAACCTTCGTTTTGACGACTGGTGCCTGGACGATCATACGGATCTTGTCAGGTCTCATCAGAACGAGGATCGCCTCCGCCTCGCGATATCGTTCGGCCGCCTCCGCGTCATTGAATCGGATATAGACGCTCCAGGATTTGAGCGACTGCAGATCGGTGTATGGTTGCAATTGCTTGGTCAGGTCTTCGAATTTCGCTTCAGCCAGGGGTGTCAGCAGTCGAGGAATTGAGCTATCACTCGTTTTCACCAAACTGGAGCAAGCACAACTCAGAATTACGAGCGCCAGGATAAAGATTGCTTGTTTGGTCCGTATCATCAGGATTCCAACGCTTCCAATTCTCCCGCTTCCAATTTTTCATTTCACCGAGGGAAACGGGTTATCAGGGTGCGGGACATCACCGGTAATAGTACCTTAAACAAAGTGGTGACGCTAACAGATGCATTTTTTCTTGTCAAACAAATTGTCAACTTGACGCCATTTGTGTGACTCGCGTACACTTTCGTCTACGCGAAACCTTCCAACTCGGTTTTGATGGAGTGTCTCGAGAAATAGACGGAAAAATGCGGCAACAATTTGCATCGCAACCGTTCTTATAATGCCTGTTTGCCAATAGGGGTGATCTGATTATTAGTGAAGGGAGTTGATTCATAATGTTTAAACAAATGTTCACTCGGAAAACGATGCGCGGTATGGTGCTATTTTTGATTTCCGCTCTCGTCTTTTCTTCGGCCGCTGTTTTTGCTCAGGATGGTGAGAGCAAAGAGAATAAGAAAAAACAAAAACAACCCAAGGAATCGCTAAAGAGCGTCTATAAGAGATGGATCGACGAAGACGTGCGTTGGATCATCACGGATGAAGAGAACAAGACCTTCAAAGCGTTGAAGACAGACGATGAACGCGAACAGTTCATCGAACAGTTCTGGCTCAGGCGCGATCCCGATCCGGACACGGACAGCAACGAATATCGCGAAGAATATTACCAGCGCATCGCGTACGCCAACGAGAAGTACACCAGCGGAATCCCGGGATGGAAAACAGATCGCGGGCGCATCTACGTTATGTTCGGCAAGCCGGATCAGGTTGAATCGCACCCGTCAGGAGGATCATATGATCGACCTACCTGGGAGGGCGGCGGCACGACTTCGACTTACCCCTTCGAGATCTGGTGGTATCGCTATATTGAAGGCGTCGGATCGGATGTGGAGATCGAGTTCGTCGATCCCACTGGCTCCGGGGAATATCGCATCGCGCGCAGCCCATACGAAAAGGATGCGTTGCTTTACGTGCCGAATGCCGGTTTGACGCTCTCCGAACAGCTCGGCCTCTCGAGCAAGGCTGACCGTGTCGCTTACGGTATGTTCGGTCCGGGCGGAGGCGGCGCCAATGGACAGATGTTCGGCATGCGCGCGAAAGATCAGCCTTTCGAGAAACTGGACCTACTGGCCAAATTGCAAAGACCGCCGAAAGTCAAGTTCAACGATCTGGCGGCGCTCGCCAACGAATCCGAGTTGCCGAAGGCGAGCTTCGATGTGCTGCCCGTCAGCGTTGTTATAACTCAGCTCCGTGTCACAGATACTGCGGTGCTGACATCGTTCACCGTGCAGATGGAGAACCAGGACCTGGTATTTAAAGATGTCGGCGGGATTCAACAGGCGGCGGTCAATATCTATGCGAAGATTTCCAATGCCGCCGGGCGCAGGGTAGGCCAGTTCGAGCGTCTTGTGACCGCCAGTTCCACGGCGGAAGCGCTTGAGAGTTACCAGAAGATTGCCTCCTCCTTTATGGAAAACCTCGTTCTGCAGCCGGGTATTTACAAAATCGACCTGGTGGTGCGCGATGTGAACAGCGGCAAGACTGAGGTCATCAAACAGGGTTTCCAGGTCAGCAAGTATGATGAAGGAAAGCTCGCGACCTCGACCATGATTCTGGCTTCCTCCATCCAACCGCTCACCGGGCGGCTGTCGACCGGAATGTTTGTGTTCGGTTCTCTCAAAGTTGTCCCTAATGCCTCATTTCATTATAAGACGACTCAGCCTCTGGGCATTTATATGCAGGTATACAATGTCGCGATCGATCAGGCGACCTTAAAGCCGAGCGTTGACATTGAATATTTGATTACCCAGAAGGATAAGGAGATCACGCGCATCAAAGAAGACGGGAAGAATGGCCTGAGCACGATCACCAGTCAGCAGATTACACTTGCTCAACTGATCCCGCTCAAGGATTTAAAGCCGGGCTCCTACGATGTCCAGGTGATCGTCAAGGATAACGTGGCGAATCAGATGATCACCACTCCGAAGGAACCTTTCCAGGTTAAGTAAAACCGCTGGTTGCGGATTGAAAGCTGATAGTTATAGGGTCAAAGTTGGTAACAGAAGCCAGCTTTGACCCTTTGTTTTTGGGGTTAGGCGGAGCGGCGGCGGAAACTTTTCGGGCACCTCATTCAATACACCCTGCCAGTAACCCTCAAGTTGTACATCCAAGTTCAAGCGGAGCCTTTGGTGTCCGTAATACTTGTAATCGCTTTGGCGGTCATTTCCTTAATTCGCAGTTTCCAGGGTCGGGAAGGTTCGTGGTCTGTCCATCTCCATCTTTCAGGCGCGTCAGCCATATCACAATATCCCATCGTCTTTGCGGATGACTGACTGCCAGGTACTGATAATCAAGGTATCAGTGAAGTAGAACGAAGTGCCAAAGCGGTCCCTGGAGATACTCTGCTGGCGAACTCGAGTATTGCTTACCTGAGTATTGCAATCCCCCTAACGGCATGCCGTTGGGGGAATTCGAACTTAATTTTTTATGCGCCCTAAACCTTTTAAAGGGGAGTTTGCCAGCCGGAATCCCGGGAAGGCCACTCCATAGGCTCCGCTTGAATTTTGGGTATATTGAGACTGGATAAAAAAAAAGAACCACGCGAATGTTCGGCTTTCGCGTGGTTCGATTTTTACTTTCTGTTTTTCAGATCAGGCGGGTGCCGGATTGCTTCCGGTAATCGGCGGCAGGATCGGTTTCAGTACCGGCTCCTTGTCCGCTGGCTTACCCGGGTGCGTCTTCGGCGCCGGGCTGTCGTCATCCAACGGCAATCCCGCTACCACACGGCGGATCTGAACCGAATCGAGCGTCTCGTTAGCCAATAAAGCTTGGGCCAACCGGTCGAGCGCATCCTTGTGGTCCAGGATGATCTGGCGCGCTCGCTCATATTGCTCCATGACGATTCGCTTGACCTCTTGATCTATCTTGATCGCCGTGTCTTCGCTGTAATCCTGATGCTGAGCGATCTCGCGCCCGAGGAATATTTGTTCTTCCTTCTTGCCGAAGGTCAGCGGTCCAAGATTTGACATTCCGAACTCACATACCATACGGCGCGAAAGTTCGGTCGCGCGTTCGATGTCGTTCGAAGCGCCCGTCGTAATCTTGCCGAGGAAAATCTCTTCGGCTAAACGACCTCCCATAAGGATCGCGATCGAACCTTCTATGTATTCGCGCGTATGTGTGTAGCGATCGCCTTCCGGCAATTGCTGAGTAAGGCCGAGCGCCATACCGCGCGGGATGATCGTCACTTTGTGAACCGGGTCGGCGTTCGGAACTTTGAGGCCGACAATCGTGTGCCCAGCTTCGTGATATGCCGTAGTTTGCTTTTCTTCGTTGGACATGACGGCGGATTTGCGCTCCGATCCCATCAGTACTTTGTCTTTGGCCCATTCAAAGTCGTGCATAGCCACGACCTTCTTGTTATAGCGGGCGGCGTTGAGCGCAGCTTCATTGACGAGATTCGCCAGATCGGCGCCTGTGAAACCGGGCGTACCACGTGCAATGACCGAGATGTCGACGTCTTCGCCGAGCGGTATCTTGCGCGTGTGAACGGCCAGAATCCCTTCCCGACCCTTGACATCTGGGCGATTGACGATGACGCGACGGTCGAAACGTCCCGGACGCAGAAGCGCCGGATCGAGCACATCGGGACGATTGGTCGAGGCGATGAGGATGACGCCATCGTTCGATTCAAATCCGTCCATCTCAACCAGCAACTGGTTGAGCGTCTGTTCACGCTCGTCGTGGCCGCCGCCGAGCCCGGCGCCGCGATGGCGTCCTACCGCATCAATTTCGTCGATGAAGATGATGCAGGGAGCGTTTTTCTTGCCTTGTTCGAAAAGATCGCGGACGCGGCTTGCGCCTACTCCAACAAACATCTCGACGAAATCCGAACCGGATATCGAGAAGAATGGAACGTTCGCTTCACCTGCGATCGCTCGCGCGAGCAGTGTTTTTCCGGTGCCCGGCGGGCCCATCATAAGCACGCCTTTGGGAATGCGGCCGCCGAGTTTCTGAAATTTCTGAGGCTCCTTGAGGAATTCGATGATCTCCTGTAGCTCCTCTTTCGCTTCTTCAACCCCGGCGACATCTTTGAACGTCACCCGCTTCTGCTGATTGGTGAGGAGTTTTGCGCGGCTCTTCCCGAATGAGAGCGCTTTGTTGCCGCCCGATTGCATCTGGCGCATCATGAATATCCAGAATGCAATGATCAGGATAAACGGCGCGTACATCACGAGCATATTTGCCCACAAACCGCTGCTCGATGAAGGATCGAATTTGACATCGATCTTATTCTGTTTCATCAAACTCGCGAGATCGCGGGCGACATATTCATTTCCGAGCTTGCTCGTGTATGTTCCCTGACTGGTTAATTTTCCGTGGATTTTTTCACGTTCGATAATAGCGGTGGCTATCTGACCACTCTCGATCTTCTCAACCAGATTAGAATAGGAAAGCTCCGTTGGTTGAGTGGCACTTGGATTGTGGAAATATCGATACAGCAGGATCGCTCCACCGATAATCACTACCCAGAATATCACTTGTCTGATTGTCGAGTTCAAAACAATTTACCTCCGTTGAAAACTGTTTCCCATTCTAGCCTATTTCATCGAAATTCGCTTGCCATTTTCGCCCGGTAAAAATGATGACGGCGTGCATTTGTCAGAGGTTTCAACATTGTCTGAAATTCATTCTTTGTGGAACTGAATAGCGTGAGCGCGAAGAAGCCAAACTGACAAGGGGCAATAGCCATTGAAAAATACTCTTCTTATCACGACACGGCTGATCAGGAGTTTTACAATTCTACAGTTTCTCAGCGGTAACCAGGGCACACAAAGATGTACGTACATCATTCACGTCAACGGCAAATTCCTTGGCAACCGGCAACCCCGGCGACCAGACGATTTGCCCCTCATCGGTTACGAGCACCGGATAATTTTCACGCTCCGAAATAGGGATTTTCCGTTTGATCATCAATGTTTTAAGCTTTGTTTTACGGCTCCTCCCTTCAGGCAAGTATTCATCGCCGGGCGTTCTGACCCTTAAAATTAAGCTATCCAACTCCGCACATTCTCGAATAAGCGCTTGAAAATGCTCGCTTTTTCCTTCCATCCGGGAATTACGACATGGAAGCTGTCGCTGGATTGAAAATTTGAATCTCCCGAAAATAACGGCATTCTCTTGACCTAAGCTGAGAGGGTTCAGGGGGCCTGACGGTGTCACCTTCAGGCGGGCAAGAGTGATGTGATTAAATTCTCGCCGGGCGATCCAGCCCGATGGCAGATGGGCGCTCTGGCCGCTTTGATTTCGTGTGATCAGGTCTTCCAGCGCTTTGAGATGCGAGAACTCGATACGTTGTAAACCTCCCCGCACCTCACGAAGCCACATGCGTAAAATTGATCGTCGAATCGCGGGATGGGCATCGCGCAGAGGTCCGAGCTCGAGTTCCGGACCGTTATGAACAACAGCGTAGATTTGTGAAGAAAGCTGCTTTAGATAGTCTTGATCGTCTGTTACCAGCTCGGCGGTGCGAGCGAGCGTTTCATTGAACCGGTTATTGAAGCTCCGCAGCAGCGGCAACAATTCGTGGCGAACACGGTTGCGTGTCAAGCTGGCGAGCATGTTCGAGCTATCGTTCCGAAAGGCGATGTCGTAATGCTTGCAATGTTCGATGACTTCCGCCCGCGTGATGTCGAGCATGGGCCGGATCAATTTCACTGTCTCACTGATCTGTCTAACTTGATGTATGCCGCGCAGACCGTCTGTGCCGGCGCCTCTGAGCAGACGCATAACGATCGTTTCAACCTGATCGTCCTGTGTGTGCGCGGTCAATACCATTTCGCTATTCCGGTTCTGGGCGATCCGCCGCAAAAAATCGTAACGCAATCGTCTGGCTGCTGCTTCGAGGTTTTCTTTTCCCGCGCGCGCATTTCCTGCGACATCGATCCGCTCAACAACGCAATACAATTTCGCCCGGGCAGCAAGTTCGATCACGAATTTCTCATCCGCATCCGATTCTTTGCCGCGCAAACTGTGATTGAGATGGGCCACGAGCAGGGCCTCCCGATTGTGAAATCGGACCAATGCATCGAGCAGCGCGGTCGAGTCTGCGCCACCGGAGACGGCAACCACCAACTTCGCCTCCTCTCCGATTTCCAATCGTCGCAGTTCAGCCCTCAATTTTTTCTCGAGTGTTGTCATACAATCGATACATGAAACTAAATTTACTCCTTATTCAACTAATCCCGCTACTCATCATCGGTATGGTCATGGCCGGATGCGCACGGCGCGATCCGGAGACTGAAAGGGAACAGGCTTTCAGTCAGACGTTAGAGAAATTGCAGTCATGCGCTCCCGAGCGAAATGAAGAGGACAAAATAAAAATTGCCATTGCCGGCATCACAACCGATTCGGATGAGACGGCGGTGAGAATAGTCGCCTATACGCTCGATGAGGACATCGATTTCGATCTGCCTGTATACTGGATGAGCAGAGGCCGTTGGCTGATTAGCGAGCAAGCCCGCGCATATTTGTTAGATGAGCGCTGTCGCGAGTACAAACTCAAAGATAGAAGATCATCGACGAAGGAAGCATTACCCCCCGATGGGCGGATCCGATTAAATCGCGGTCAGGCCTTCGAGGCAATTCTCAGCTTTCCACGTCTGCCCGATCAAACACAGATCGGCATCCTGGTATACGGAGATCGAACCATACCTTTCTGGTATATGAATAAACAGCAGCCGCAATAGTCAGGTCTGAGCCGAACGGGAGGATTCCATGATTGATTCGCTTTCCGCACCGACCCTGGCATAAAACGATGCATCGCAGGAACGACAAATAAAAGCTTTGTGATTTGTGAGAGCAAAGACTACGCGTTCCAATCCACTCCTTTGCCGTCGTCTCACCCAATTTGATCCGCATTCCGGGCAGTTGGCGTTTGATTTTTGATTCTCCCTCAACACATTGATGCCATTCGCCTCTATCACACCTTTAACTTCGTGAAGCTTGGTAATCTCAGAGCGCAAACCCGATCGAATCGGTTCAACCGCGCCATTTCCGTTCTGATGTTGAGGTTCGTTTATGGGCGGGACAGACGGGACACCGATAAGATCGACTTTTATCTGCTGCTCCTGATTTGCCTCGATGCTGAGAGATAAACGCGATGCCGCCAACTCCAGCCTTATTTGCTCTCTACTGGGATCAGTCAGGTTCTGTTTATTCTGATTGAGCTGATGGCTGACAGTATGCGAGATATCAAGTTTGCGCCCGTTCTCCCTTGAAGCGCGTGTTCGAGGTGAGGCCGGCGAGAATGCGCGGAATTGGCGGTTGCAGTAATCGCAGAGCAACGCTCTGACGCCGATCGCACGTAGGACGAGCGGCGCTGGCTTGTAGTCATTACGAATACGCGAACTTCCACAAGATGGACAGACAACCATATCTCGATCTCCTTATTATCCACAGTATTGTGGGGGTTAACTGAGGAGTCTGTTTAATTGTCTGAACCAAGATTGAGGAGGGCAATCTTGATGTTCAAATAGCGGGGGATCCCTGTTAGTTATTGCTTGTATTAACTTTTTGCGAATCCGTACTTTATCATTTTCGTGCCCCTTGGGGAAGGGGGTTTCACACCTCCCGCTTCACAACCTTGTCCAACGCATTGACTGCTATAGGATGATAACCAGCGCGCGCCTTATGATAGATCTTTAATGCTCGTTCGAGCCCATCAGGTGTTTTCACCAATTCTTCGTAGAGGGGCTTGATCAGCTTCTGCCTTCCGATCGACGTCAAATACGTTTCGAGGCGTGGATAAGCGGGCTGATATTTATTGCGAATCGCCATCAACAGCCATTGATGAGCGATCTCCGCATTTCCTGTATTGGTGAGATTGAAGCTGCTATCGAGCTCTCGCATCTGGGTCGGATTCAGTTGCTCCGGTAGAATTCTCAGGAAGTGCAGCCACTCATGGGTCGACCAACCTCCCGTCTCGACTTGCGCCGCCGAACTTTTGCCTTGTAGCCAGTCATTGGCCTGCCGCTCGACCCTGGTGAAAGCGTCGGATATCGGTTGCGGTGCACCTGCCGGGAGGCCTGGTCGAAAGATCCAGTCATCTATACGCGCTTTCTCGGCGAGCTGCGGGTTGGCATCGAGCAGGTGCTTTTTCAAGTAAGCGATGAAATCCTCTGTAGTGATGCTCTGGAATGCGAAGTGATCGAAATAGCCGCGCAGGAATTGATCGAAACGTTCACGTCCGAAGGTCTCTTCGAGTTTGCGCAAAAAGAGCGCGCCCTTCTCGTAGGGCAGCTGCGTAAAGCCATCATCCGGGTCGCGCCCGGTCAAATCGATATGCAGTATCTGGTCAGGTGCCTTCAGTTCGTCCAGCAGATTATCAACCGTCTGTTTCCCGAGCGCCGCTTCCATCTCTTCGCGGGGGCGGCCGTAGATAGATTCAATAATGCGGCGTTCGAGGTATGTAGTGAAACCCTCGTTTAGCCAGAAGTCACGCCACGTCGCGTTGGTCACCAGATTGCCCGACCACGAGTGCGCCAGTTCATGAGCTATCAGCGAGACCAGGCTTTTGTCGCCCGCCAGTATCGTCGGTGTAGCGAACGTCAGCCGCGGGTTCTCCATTCCGCCGATCGGGAAGCTGGGCGGTAGAACGAGGATGTCATAGCGATCCCAACGATATGGTCCATAGAGTTTTTCGCTAGCCGCAACCATCTTCTCCGTATCTTCAAACTCGCGCGCGGCCCTTTCGATCAGCGCCGGTTCAGTATAGACGCCGGTGCGCACGCCCAGTGATTTGAAGGCAATGTCGCCTGCCGCGAGCGCTATCAGATAAGGCGGGATTGCCTGTTTCATGTTAAAGCGGTAATCGCCGTTGCGGGGCGCATCCGGATCTTGTTCCGCGCTCATCACTGCGCGCAGTTCTCTGGGTGTGCGTATGCGCGCTGAATAGGTGACTCGCACGCTCGGCGAATCCTGCAATGGGATCCAGCTGCGCGCGTGAATCGCCTGCGACTGAGTGAAGACGTACGGATGCTTTTTACCTGCGGTCTGTGCCGGATCGAGCCATTGCACTCCCGATGCATTCGGGCTTGTCTCATATTCGATACGAACTTTGGTGGCCGTCGCGGGGATCATAATCGTCAGAGGCGCGCCCAGTATCTTATCCATCTCTCCCAGCGTAAATGGAACCTGTGTAAAGTTCGCCCCGTCGTTCAGACTCTCGGCCTTGGTGATCTTTAAATCGCGGGTATCGAGTTTTAGCGGTTGGACGCCGGCCGCTGTTCGGACCAATGTCAAGGTGGACGTGCCTTTCAGCGTCTTACGATCGAAAAGGACTTCGAGATCGAGGTCGACGTGGCGCACGCGCACCTGATCGGGATTTGCATATGAATGCACGTCGCGCGTTTCGTCCGCCTTTGAATGGTGGTTATTCGATTGCGTCGGAGTGATGTCCTGGCAAGCCATAATGAATAGAGATAGAGATATGGTAAAACAGGTGATAGCGGGTCGCAGTTTCATCAGTTTCCCTCGGGGAAATGACAGGATTTTTATGAATCGGGGGCGAATTTTTATCTTGAAAAATCCGGGAGATCCTGTCTGAATACTCATTTCCGGGAGTCGTTCGACTGTGCGCCCGAATAACTCCGCTAGAAACAAACAGTATGTCACAATTCGCACGGCCAGAGCGATAGGTCGTCAAACTAATATTATCGGCATGAAATTCTCAGAAGCTGTCCAACTTATTGCAAGATCAAATCGCCTCGTAGGATTCACCGGCGCAGGTATATCGACCGAATCAGGTATTCCCGATTTTCGCAGTCCGAACGGCGTGTGGGCCAACAACCGAATGATCGAATACAACGAGTTTATCAGCAGTCGTCCCGGGCGCATCGAGTACTGGCGGCAGAAAGTGTCGATGTGGCCTGAAATGCGAGATGCTCAACCTAATGCCGGCCATCTGGCTTTCGTCGAGCTGGAACGCCAGGGCCGGCTGCGCGCGATGATCACACAGAACATCGACGGGTTGCACCAGCGGGCTGGCAATCGATCTGAGCTGGTAATCGAACTGCATGGCACAACGGCCGAAGCTGTTTGTTTAACCTGCGGAGACCGCATAACAATGGATGAAGCCGTGAAACGCGTTGAAGCTGGTGATCTAGCGCCGGAATGCGATCACTGCGGTGGTCTGCTCAAGCCGGCGACGGTATCGTTCGGCCAGGCTATGCCTGCGCGTGAAATGCAACTTGCCTCCGAAGCATCGAAAGATTGCGATGTGTTTCTGGCTGTCGGATCGTCGCTCGTCGTATATCCGGCAGCCGCGCTTCCCGAATTGGCGAAGCGCTACGGTGCGGCTTTGATCATCCTCAACCGGACTCCGACTTCGATGGATGCGCTCGCCGATCTGGTGATAAACGACGAAATCGGTAAGGCGCTTCCGCAGCTCATCGGAGGATAGTCAGGACTATCAAACCTGGCTCGCCCTTTCGGCAAAGGTCGATCTGGCATTGAGCTTAATGGCCAAGAAGCAATAAGCGATCGCTCATAGGTTAAGTCATGGCGGGAACTATGCGGCCGCGGCACTCGCCAAACCCGATTCGTCTAAACCCTTCGCGCTCGCAGTAACCGCGAAAGATCACTTCATCTCCATCCTCCAGAAATCTGCGCACTTCACCGTTAGGCAGTTGAACCGGTTCGTTTCCGCGGAATGTCAGCTCGATCAGGCAGCCGAAGCTATCCTTCGTGGTCCCCGACACGGTGCCGCTCGCTATCAGATCGCTCGGGCGCAGATTGCACCCGTTGCTCGAGTGGTGAGTGAGCAATTGAGCGAGCGTCCAATAGAGGTCTTTCGTGTTGCTGCTGCTCAGGCGATGCGGCTCGATTTTTTTTTCGCGCATCTGCCGTGTAGCAAGATAGGATTCGAGTTTGATATCGAATCCGCCTCTGTTGCGGTTCTGGATCGAATCGAGATAAGCCAACGGTTCCGGATCGCCTTCGGGCCGTTTAAACGCGGGCAGGCGGAAGGGGGCGAGCGCCTCCCGCATCACAATCCACGGTGAAATCGTCGTGGCGAAGCTCTTCGATAGGAATGGCCCCAGCGGCTGGTATTCCCATCGCTGAATGTCGCGCGCTGACCAGTCGTTTATCAGACAGAGACCGAAGATATGGTCCTCGGCCTCGCTAATCTTTAAGGGCTTGCCCAGATCATTACCGTATCCCACGAAGAATCCGACTTCGAGTTCATAGTCGAGAACTCTGCTCGGACCGTACGATGGCGCTTCTGCGTTATCGTCTTTGGTCTGGCCGGACGGACGATGGATATCTGTGCCGCTGATCACGATCGAAGACGCGCGACCGTGATAGCCGATGGGGACCCATTTGTAATTGGGCAGTAGCGGCTGATCCGGACGAAACATCCGGCCGATGTTGGTCGCGTGAGAGATCGAAGCGTAGAAATCGGTGTAATCCCCTATCTCGGTCGGTACCAGCATTTCAACTTCGTCCATGGGGATAAGGAAGTCTTCGATGATGTAACGTTCATCGCTGTAATTGTCTGCGCGCAGCAGGCGGCTCACGCGTCGCCGAAATTCCGACTGCAATTCGGGTTCGAGCAACATCAGGAAATCGAGCGATTCTACGGAACAGGCGTCAGCGATCATATCGTCGAAATCGCCCTCCCATAGCTCATCGGCCACATCGGTAATATTGAGTATCTGATCGCCGATGGCCACACCGATGTTGGGAAGTTCGTCTATATCTTTTCGGTAGAAGAGTCCGAGGGGTAAATTCTGAATAGGGAAATCCGACTTCGGATCGTTCGCGGATTCCACCCAGCTCTTGAGATTCGGATCGTGACTTTCGTTGATCGAGAAGGGCATAACAATCCTCACATTAGATTTATTTTCTTCATATCTTCGATCGGCTCTTCGAATGAGCACGAACCGAATGAGATTGCGAAAAGATTGCGCGCGTTCCGCAATTGCCCTCTGACGACTATCTCCCCACGCCAGATGACGCTACCGGCTTCAAATTGAAACGAATGGGGAGACCTTTCTTCAAGCAATTGAGCGAGCTGCTCGACATCCATTCCATTATATGAATACGCGGCTGCGAGAAAGACGTTCAGGAACCCGTGCATCAACGCCTGCCCGCTGTCGGGCTCATAAGTCAGGTTATTGAATGAGCGCAGCGGATGGTGTAAGCCGGCGGTAGCTTTGAATGGAACATCCTCCTCCGCACAGGCTTTGATAAAACGAGCGAGGTCGATCGACGACGGAAACGCATCGGCAGTTACGCCTCCGGTTCGCACTTTGGCGCGAGCGCCTGTGGCTCCGATGGCCTTGACCAGGTCATGCGGGTCTTCGGCAATGGGGATCTCAAAGTATGTTTTCAACTTTTCAGGTATCAAGTTCATCGCCCTTTTAATATCCCTCTGATGCGCGACCTTGATTTCAAGGGTATCGATCGAAGCGTCTCTCGTTTTGGCAATGCTTTCGTTGAAATTATCTATATTCTCCAGGTCAGAGTCGAGTCCGTCCCCCGAAAGCGCGCTCAACAACCAGGGCTCTTTTCCGCCTTCGAGTTGAACGGCAGCTCGCTCGAACTCGTTCAGCCTGGCGATGGGAACGATAAAGCGGCCCAGATACCGGGAATATTCGCCATTTTGATAAACCGCGTAATTTCTGACAGCCGCAGCCATATCCAATGCGGCGGGCGGAAATATCCCCGCATAATCGATCAATCCCGTCATTAATTCCTGGAGTGAAAGGAGCATAATCAGAAGACAGTAGTCAGAAGCCAGGAGACAGAGGGTGGCAGTCAGAATTCAGAAGAAATGACAATTTTCTCGACTCTTTAAACCGCATCTCTAGTCTTCTGACCTCTGACTGCCATTTTCTATCTCTGCTTGGAAATGTTTCGGCAATCCCTGCCAGCAATCGAAATAATCCTTCTGCAATGTAGGTAACTCCATCGCGAATTTCGTTGGCCGGATGACGAGGCGCGTTTCAAACATAAACGCCAGATTTTTTTCGTAACGTTCCGGCTTGAGATCAGCCTCCCTGGCCTTTGCGAATGCCGCGGCATCTGGCCCATGCGCCGACATGCAATTATGCAGACTTGCGCCACCGGGAACAAAACCCTCAGCCTTCGCGTCGTATTGCCCGAAGATCAAACCCATAAATTCGCTCATCACGTTCCGATGAAAAAAAGGTGGGCGGAAGGTATGCTCCGCTACCATCCAGCGCGGCGGGAATATGACGAAATCGACATTGGCCGTGCCCGGTGTATCCGAGATGGAGGTTAGAACCGTGAAGATCGATGGATCGGCATGATCGAAGCTCACCGTGTTGATTGTATTGAAATTTGCCAGGTCGTATTTGTACGGCGCATAGTTTCCGTGCCAGGCGACAACGTCGAGTGGTGAATGACCGATAACCGCTTCCCAAAGATTGCCCTGGAATTTGGCGATGATGCGCAGATCGCCTTCTCGTTCGTCATAAGCGGCAACCGGTGTCAGGAAATCCCTGGGATTCGCCAACCCATTTGCGCCGATAATTCCAAGTTCTGGCAGATTGAAATGTGCGCCATAGTTTTCGCACACGTAGCCGCGGGCTTCGCCATCGGGCAGGTTGATTTGGAATTTCAGCCCGCGTTGCAAAACACAAATTTCACCCGGCGCGACTTCCAATATTCCCAGCTCGGTATGGATCGATAAACGGCCGCGCTCGGGCACTATGAGCAATTCACCATCAGCATTATAGAAGAAGCGGTCGCGCATCGGCGCATTAGCCGCGTAGATGTGGATTCCCGCGCCGGTGGACATGCCAACATCGCCGTTGGCGCCCATCGTCACGAGACCATCGATGAAGTCGGTGGGTTTTTGCGGCAGCGGCAGCGGATCCCACCGCAGCTGATTGGGCGTCGTCGATGGATTCTCATCGAAAGGCGCGGTGCGGATGAGGCCGTTTGCGATGCGCTTGAACGGTTTGTGCACGACCGATGGGCGAATGCGGTACAGCCATGAGCGCCGGTTTATCCCGCGCGGCGCAGTGAAAGGCGACCCGCTGAACTGCTCCGCGTAGAGACCGAGGGGCGGCTTCTGCGGAGAGTTTTGCCCTATCGGCAGAGCCCCCGCACGCGCCTCCGTTGCGAAATCGTTGCCGAAGCCCGATTGGTATGGAAGTTTGGCTGATGACATGACAATTTAAGATTACCAAAAATCAGGAACGCTATCGAGCAGGCCATGTCAATGGCCATTTATTCAAACAGATTCGTTCGCTCCAGCTCGCGTTACTGAATTCATACCAGATTTCCCCGCAATGCCTGCTCGCGTTCGATCGCTTCAAACAATGCTTTGAAATTGCCCTTCCCGAAACCCTGGCATCCTTTTCGCTGGATGATCTCGTAAAAGAGCGTCGGACGATCTTCGACAGGCTTAGTGAATATCTGCAGCAGATATCCGTCTTCATCGCGATCCACCAGAAGTTTCAGGTTCCGCAATTCTGCGATCCGCTCATCTATCCCGCCGGAGCGATCGGATAGCCCTTCATAGTAAGTATCCGGAACCTCGAGAAACTCCGTGCCGTTTGCGCGCAGTCTGCTGACCGTCGAGATAATGTCAGTCGTGAGCAGCGCGATGTGTTGTACCCCTGGGCCATGATAGCACTCGAGGTACTCTTGAATCTGACTCTTGCGGCGGCCCCAGGCGGGTTCGTTGATCGGGAATTTGATGCTGCGCGAATCGTTGGCCATTACCACGCTATTGAGTGCGCTGTATTCGGTCGAAATATCCTTATCATCGAACGTCATAAAACGGTTAAACCCGAACACGCGACTGTACCAATCCTCCCATTCGGACATCTTCCCCGGTTCGACGTTGGCGACGAAGTGATCGATCCGCAGCAGCCCCGCCTCGCGGCCCGCAACATTCGATTCGACAAATCCCGGCAGAAAAGGCCCTTTATAATCCTGGCGCGCGATGAACGAGTGGATCGTATCGCAGTAGATCTTCACGCTGGCGCGTCGCACCGCACCAAACTCGTCTTCCAGAGTGTGCGGCGGTTCGTTGGGCGTGGCGCCCCGCGAAGTGGCGAGCTCGTATGCGCGATCGGCATCGTCGACTTCGAGCGCGATATCTTTAACTCCATCGCCATGTTTTCTTACGTGCTCTGCGACTTGAGATTCGGGATGGAGCGGCGAGGTCAAGACAAACCTGATGGTCCCCTGGCGTATAGCATACGAGGCTTTTTCGCGGTCGCCGGTCTCAAGTCCGGCATATGCGATACGCGAGAAACCGAAAGCATTGCGATAGTAATAATCGGCTTGCTTCGCGTTACCGACAAAAAATTCGATATGATGGATTTGTCTGATGTTGAGGGATGCGGTACTCATTTTGACACCTCCGATAGAATGCGAGCTGCTCAAAAACTATCGATAAAATCTCGAGTCACTTCCTTTAAATAGCTGTAAGACGGTATGACAAACAATACCGGCTGCATATCCGAGTAATCGTAGTCGGTGTTTATCACCTCCTTCAGGTCGAATTTGCGCCGGTCGACTTTATCGCTGAACGCATATTCGAGTTCGCTGTAGGAGGACAGCAGCCCCGCTCCGAAAGCTTTGATTCCGGCTCCTTCTTCGACCAGACCGAATTCGACGGTGAACCAGTACAGACGTCCCAATTGCCTCAACTGCTCGTCGCTGGCGACGACGGCGCCCTTGCCGATGAATTGCGAAAAATCAGCGAAATCGGGGTTGGTGAAATTTGGGATATGGCCGATGATCTCGTGAACGATATCGGGTTCAGGCGTGTAATCGGGCCGCGAATGATGGCGCAAGTACTGAGTGCAGAGCATCGTCCGCTTCCCGAGCCAGCTCAGGAATGCCCGGGTCTCGACCAGCCCCTCGATTGGTGCGAGCCGAAAGTTCGAGACCTCGCGCAGCTTCGGGTCGAGATCACGAAGTTGTGGAATGAGATTGCGGCTGATCCCGAGTTTGCGCTTAGATTCGAGATAGAGAGAACAGGCGCGACGCTCCTGCGTTTCTCCGAGCTGATCATAAACGTGTCTCCAGATCGCCGTCTCTTCCGCCGTATACTCTACGTTGGGAATGATGTGATCGGGGTCCTCGCGGTAACACTTGGCCAATTCCGCGATGAAGTTGCGGCGCGATCGATACTCCGCGTCCTGGGCTCCGGGATGGTCGATCGGGAGCATGCTGATCTCCTCAAACCCGATGTCACTGTTCAAAAATTCTTCAGTCGTGATCATTACTTTCATCTCCCTTGTGCGCTTCGCCGACTTGCGACCGGGGAAACTGGGCGACCGGGCGAATTTATTTAATCGCTCCGCCGCCTCGACTCCCCAGTCGTAAATCGGCAATCCGCAATTGCATTTACCGACGCCGGATTTTCCAGCGCGGTTAAATCTCCAGGCTCTTCGCCCAGATAAGCTGCACGAATTACTCTGCGCATCACTTTCGCATTGCGCGTCTTCGGCAATAGGGGGACGAAGAAAACCTTGGCGGGCCGTAGCGGTTTGCCCATTTCCGCAGCGACCATCAATTTTAAATCATCGGCCAGCTTTTCATTAGCCTCCGCGTCCGCTCTGAGGACGCAGAAAACGATAAGTGCGCTGCCCTTCATCGCATCCGGAATCCCGATGGCGGCGGCCTCATTAACGTCCGAGTGCGCCACCAGGACTGACTCGATCTCGGCGGGTCCGACGCGCTTGCCGGCAATCTTCAAGGTATCGTCGCTGCGACCGAGGATGTGCCAATGGTCATCGGCATCGATCATCGCCCAATCGCCGTGCACCCAGATATCCGGCCAGCGCGACCAGTAGGTATTTATATAACGGTCGGCGTCCTTCCAGAACCCGCGAGCCTGGCCGATCCAGGGTTTGCGTATTGCGAGTTCACCCACGGCGCCGCGCACCGATTCTCCGTTTTCACCGATCACATCGGCATCGATCCCCGGGCAGGGCGCGGAAAATGCGCACGGTTTGATGGGCAGCAGGGGATTGTTCATCAAGATTCCGCCTGATATTTCCGTGCCGCCCGAATAGTTGATGATCGGAATATTCTTTTTCCCGACTCGCTCAAATAGCCACCACCACGGGTCCGGGTTCCACGGTTCTCCAGTAGACCCGAAGATGCGTAAGCTCGAAAGATCAGTTCCGTTTATCCATTGATCTCCGTTGGCGGCCAGGGCACGGACGAGAGTCGGCGAAATTCCCAGCACCTCGACTTTATGCCTCTCACAGAATGACCAGATGCGATCCGGCTTCGGATAATCGGGCGCGCCGTCGTAAATCACAATTGTACCGCCCAGGATGAGAGTCCCATAGATCAACCATGGGCCCATCATCCACCCGATGTCTGTCATCCAGGAGATGCGCGTGCCTCGTCCAACGTCCGTGCCAAAACTCATATCCTGTGCCGACTTAACGGGAAAGCCGCAGTGGGTATGTAAGATGCCCTTCGGGCGACCAGTCGTTCCTGAAGTGTAAATGGCGATCAGCGGGTCTTCCGCACCGGTTATCTCAGGATATCTGAATTTGGCATTCTTCGATCCGGTCTCCAGCAATTGGTCGAAATAGATGTCGCGGCCAGCCTTCATCGGAATGGTCATCGTTGACCGGCGGACAACTATGACGCGCACGATATCGGGCAGATCTGCGGCGGCTTCATCAGCGGTAAGTTTTGCATCGACATTTTTGCCGCGGCGAGGGTAGCTGTCACATGTGAATAAGGCCCGGGCGCCGGCGTCTCTCAGGCGCGATTCGATCGCAGATGGGCCGAATCCCGAAAAGAGCGGCACTGCGACTGCGCCGATGCGATTGATGGCGAGCAGCGCGATCGCGGTTTCCGGAATCATCGGGAGGTGAATGCCGACTGCATCCCCTTTCCGCAGACCGCAGGCGCGCAAACCGGCGGAGCAGAGACAGACTTCATTCCAGAGTTCCTGATAAGTCAGGGTGCGAGTCTCGCCTTCTTCACCTTCCCAGATGAGGGCAGCCGTCTGCGCCATCGCTTCGTCCTCGACCCAGCGATCGAGGCAGCTCTTGCTGATGTTCAGTTCCGCGTCGACGCACCATTTCGGCCATTGAATGCCGCGCGAGAGATCGACTATCTGGCTGTAGGGTTTATCGAATTGGATGTCGAGAAAACGCAGCAATTGTTCGGTGAACCATGCGAAATCGTCGATCGAGCGCCGATAAACTTCGTCAAAAGTTGTGAGCCCGCAAAATGCGATGAAGCGCGACAGTTGCGCACGCTCGATTATTTCGCTGGTGGGCCGCCATGCTATTGCCTTGTCATTACGTACTTCATCAGACATCTTTTTCGATTCAAACACTTATGACAGCATCGACGCAAGCGGAGGATACTGGGTGAAGCCAGTGGCGATACCCCGGATTCCGGCCCCCCGCTATCTCGAAGAAGTTCTTTTGTATCGTTTCGCAAATCGGCCTCGTTCTGCCATCGCCGATGATCAGGCCATCGACCTCGCGGATTGGTGCGATCTCGATCGCCGTGCCGGTCAGGAATGCTTCGTTTGCGGTGAACAGATCATCGAGTGCGAGCGCGCGAATTTCAATCTTATAACCGAGGCCGCGCGCAATCTCGATGACCGAATCGCGTGTGATTCCGAGCAGAATCGAAGACTTTTCATCATTCGTCAATAACTTGCCGTCGCGTACGAGGAAAATGTTTTCAACCGCTCCTTCCGACAGGTTACCGTTCAGATCGAGCAGAATCGCCTCATCGAAGCCCTTCTTCGTTGCATCGCGGGCCGCCAGTATCGCGTTAATATACTGGCCGGTCGATTTCGCCGTCGTCGGAAGCATGCTCGAGTGGAATTTCTTCCACGGGGAGATGGTCACACGCAACCCCCTGGCCTTTTTCTCCGCATTCATCGCATGAGGCCATTCCCAGGCGATTATCGTAACGCTCACGGGGCAAACCGACCGTATCCCCAGACCACTGCTATCGAAATATGCTATCGGCCTGATATAGCAATTTTTGAAATTGTTGAGACTGATGCTCTCCCTGATCGCTTCGGCGAGGCGTTCTTTTTTGTAGGGAATCTCGATCCCACATATTTCAGCCGATGCATAGAGCCGATCAAGATGCTCTTTCAGACGGAAAACTACAGGGCCCTCTGGGGTCTCATAGGCACGGATCCCTTCAAATACACCCATCCCGTAATGAAGGCCGTATGCGGACGGGTGAATGTTCGCCTCTTTCCAAGTCACATGCTGCCCGTTGTGCCAAACCCATTCTGTCCGCTCGAATGACATCGATTTTCTCCTCAGCCAATTTAAGCAGGTTATTCAGCCTGCCCGACTTTTTTAGGGGATAGAGCAGGTATCTTACCCCGCCCTACTACATAGTCTTCCGATCACCAATTAGTATGAAATGATATGACTGGCAAGATGGCGGATGAATATGTATTTTAAGGTATTGCTATAAATCCATTTAATATTTTAAGGTTGTTTGGATTATGAGTTTAGAAAACGAAAAGCTACTTGACGATATCGGATGGCATATTTTGCAGGAGCTCCAGCAGAACGCGCGGCTCTCCTTTGCCGAGCTGGGGCGGAGGGTTGGGCTATCGATTCCGGCCGTGACCGAACGCGTGCATCGGATGGAGGACGCAGGGATCATCACCGGATATCACGCCGATGTGAATCCGGAAAAAGTCGGATTACCGATTATTGCATTCATCCGGATGAACATTACGGGCAACGTATCATCTCAGATCGTGGGATTGATGAATGACCTTACGGAAGTGAGCGAGTGCCATCGCGGGACGGGCGGCGATTCATTTATCATGAAAGTTCGCGTCTCTTCGATCGCCCATCTCGAAAATGTAATTGAGAGACTTTTGCCATATGGCACTACTACTACTTCAATTGTCCTGTCCTCACCTGTTACAAAGCGGTTGATTGAACGAGTCAAGAGACAAAAGGAAGATTCACCGAAAAAATCACCGAAGGAGATCAAACGGTAAATAAGTAAATAAAGAAGGGCTTGATGGAATCAAGCCCAGCCATTTTATTGGTCATTCTGCGTATGTCTCAGCTCATTTTGCCGACGACATAAACACGATTCATCACATCGCCGACCTGAATATTTCGCACAACATCCATCCCCTCGGTCACACGCCCGAACACCGCATAGTTGTTGTCGAGAAATGGGGTCGGCGAGAGAGTTATATAGAACTGCGAACTCGCGCTGTTCGGATCAGACGAACGTGCCATTGCCAGCGCTCCCGCATCGCCGTGTTTCAGGTTCGGGCTGACTTCAAGAGGGATGTTCTTTCCTGATCCACCCGTGCCGGTCCCGTGCGGACACCCGCCTTGAATCACAAAACCGGCTTCGACGCGATGGAATTTTAAACCGTCATAAAACTTTTTTTCCGCCAGTTCGATAAAATTTGCAGTCGTGATCGGCGCCAGGTCCTCATTGAGAATAACCTTGATCTGGCCTTTACTGGTTTCAATAATCGCAGTGCGATTTTCAGTTACGGACATTTTACTCCTCTATAATTTCGGGGAACGTGGGCGCTCCCTCATTTTTACGAAATAATATATCGCTCGATGGCTTTCGCCACACCATCTTCTTCATTCGAAGAAGTTACAGCGAAGCCCAGGTCTTTCAGGTCTGCTTCCGCATTCGCCATTACGATGCCCAACCCGGCGTATTCCAGCATCGTCAGGTCATTATGATTATCGCCGATTGCCATGACATCCTCACGCGCAATCCCGCGTTGATATGCGATCCGGGAAAGGCTATCACCTTTCGATGCCCGGCTGCTGACCGCATCGATGATAGTTATGTCGTATTGGGAATAGCGTGTTTTGAAGAGCCGAATACGCTCGCCCATCACTGCAAGCAACTGATCGGCAAAAAGCTCCATCTGAGCGCAGTGCCCCGAGAACATTATCTGGATGGTCGGCTCAATGACGAAATCCAATAGATCCGGCACCTCCATCACCGAATCACGATACTTGTTCAGGTAACGTATCAGAGTTTGATTCGATTGGGATACACCCTCGACCACTATTTTACCGAGCCCGCGCGGCTCATCGCTGCAGCAGATCATGTCTGCGCCATACTTGCGCGCCGTCAAGATGATGTCGCGCGAGGTGGCGTTATCGAGCGAATGGAGCTCGATAGTCTCAAAAGTTCTCGTATCTTTGTTCAGGGCCCCATTATGTGATATGAGAGGCACGTCGAGGCCGAACTCCTGCAAGACAAGGTAGGCCGATCCGAATCGCCGGCCGGTAACGAGCACAATATGAACCCCTTTTTCAATCGCCTCGTCAATTGCAACCCGGGTTCGTGGTGTGATCTCTCCTCGCGGCGTGAGTAGGGTACCATCGATATCTAACGCGAGTAACTTGATTGGCATAACTTCTCGGCCAATCTAACATCGGCATCTCGAAATTTCAAATTTTGATTTTTCGCACCAAAGAGGCAAACAATAAATTACATTCTCCCGCCAACCGCGCTATACGGGCGTACTCAGTGGGAGAAAAGAAAATAGTGTCGCATTCGGACTTAGATTAATTCTTTTGTGAAGTTTGCTTCGTCTGTTTGGTGTTTTGGTTCGTATTCGAATTCGTATTCTGGTTCGAATTCTGGATCATCTGAGCGGAGAACTGACGCAGGGTTTGTGGAAATATCATAATCGGTTCAGGTGCGCGGGCCTTGCCGTCTACGAGTAGCTCCCGCGCGGATAGTTCTTGACCGTATACAACCTGATTGGAACCTTTATCCTGAGTGATCACTGCACCTTTCAATTCAAGACCGGCAAATAATCCCTTACTGCGCGAATAAGAGAGAATCTTAGTGTTGAGCTGGATATCGGTGGAGAGCGTGGCATTGCGACCGACCGGTCCGGCCGCGGCCGCGGCTCCAGCTCCTACTTCGAATTTATTTTTAAGCAATCCCTGAACACCGTCGTCATTTATAAACAGGAGCACCAGATCGACAGCTTGTCCCCCGATCTGCAGCCCGAAACTTCCGCCGCCGATGGTGAAATAGGCCGGCGCTCCCCACGAGGCCTTATCACGCCGGCATGAGACCAGACCTTTCCCATATTGCCCGCCGAAAACGAATCCTCCCTTGATGACAGTAGGAAAGACCGCTACGCAATAAGCACGATCGAGCAGCTCCTGTGGAATCCCTTGATCGGGAGCTGACATTATTTCGCGTAATACCACTGCGGCCTTTTGCGCTCGCTCATGTGCATCAGCCTTTTTGTCCGCCCACGTTGGAGCGGGCGTATTCAAGAGAAATAGGAATCCCATAGCCAGGAGTGCAAGTTTTTTCATCGAATTTCTCCAGTCTTCTTATGTTATGTTCCTAAAATTAATATTTATCGGTTTCAAGGGGGCACCATAATATCACTATTATTTCTATTCTGAGCGATAGTGTTTTTCAAGCAGATAGAAAATCGCTTAAGATATACTTATGAACCATCCTCTTGACTCCTTCACGCTCACGCCAATGTCAGCCGGTGACATCATTGATCGTGCGGTTCGTCTCTACCGTTATAATTTTTTCGTCCTTTTGAGGATTGTTCTTGCTCCGAGCATCGTAGCGTTTGCAGGTGGCATTCTTTATACGATCGGATTTCGCAATATCTCGCTGGTGCGCGGAGATGCGCGACTGGTCGCGACCGGCTCCATGATCGCCCTTGGAATACTGTTGATGGTCATCGGTAAAGCCGCATTTTATGCCGTGCTCGGCGGCGCCTCACGCTCGCTCGTCCATCACTACTTTGATGGTACGCCACTGCGCGCACGAGATGTTTATCAGGCAGTCCGCGAAAGGCTATGGTCAATCATCGGAGCAACCATCATTCTCGGATTGATAGCGATCTTTATCGCCGGCGTGATCTTATTTATAGTTGGGTTTCTCTTCTCTATCTATGCCATCTTGGCTGCGTTTATGATCCCGAGCATGCCATTCTGGCTGCAGTCAACTTCGCATGTGATCTTTGGTGTATTCTTGATTGCGCTCATTGTTATACTGGCGCTGCTATCATACAGCCGCATCGTTTATGTGCCGCAGGTTTTGATGGTTGAGGGGAGAAGCGTATTCGGTTCAATCGGACGTAGCTTTTCGCTCGCCGGCGGAGCGGTCCTACGAATTGCCGCAATCATCCTTTTCTGGTTTTACGTGGCCTGGTCGCTGTTGCTGCTCTTGATGATTCCACTCGGATGGTATGCATATTGGACGGGGGTGGATATAAGTCTGTTCACCACGGAAGGCCCGTTCTGGTACAACATCGTGCAACAGACCTTAGCCCAGCTTAGCGAAATCTTGATTGCGCCCATTGTCATGCTCGGTTTTACCCTGCTCTACCTCGACAGTCGTGTTCGAAAAGAAGGCTTTGATATCGAGTTGCTGGCCAATCGGTTTCTTTCGCCGCCTCATGAAAGGTCGCATCCTGAAATAATAATCGAATCTTCCGGCGCGCCTCTACGTCCTGATCGGTTGGAAACAGTGGAGGTGGAACAGTCGAATATCGAAGAGTCGCCCGTGACGTCACAGCCAGCCTCGTAATTGAAGCCGTATGGAACATCTGCGCAATAATTTTTTCCTGTTTATATTCTTGCAGTTATTCTTCACTATCCCGGCTCCAGGCGCACCTATTCCTTTCACAGGCTACGTGACCAGGATCGAACAGGCGCAATCCGCCGTAGGGGGATTAATCGAGAATGATAGCTCGGGAGAGAAATTGCGCAGGCAAATAGCGGCGATCAAGCGGTTCGTCCCGCCGCAGCAGGAGGTCCAATTCAAAGGTAGAGTGGTCCGCGTTGACAATTCCTGGCTGCACAATGCGATCGACGAGGTGGCGAAGAAGCCCGGAGACGACGCCGAAGCCCGGCGAGCTGTATTGAAGGAAATATCCGACCGGTTATCTGCGCTTCAAGAAAGGTTTAGTGGCCCGCAGCGAAGCGCGAATGCCGATGACTCTGGCGTCCAATTGGATCGCATTCTCGCTCGCTCTGAGTATCGCCTGGACGAAGAACGAGACGCTACCGTCAAAAAATTTCTCAACAATCTGTGGGAAGACATACGCCGTTTGTTAAATAGATTGGTCGCTTCACCAGGCAGAGAACCGGAATTACCGGACACTGGCGGGTTATTCCGTATCCTGCTCGTAATTATTGTGCTGGTCGCTTCTGCAACCGGCGCCCTTTATCTATCCAGCCGCCTGCGCCGCAGACGCCAACAGGAGAAAGAGAATTATGCACGTGAGATTTTGGGCGAGCAGTTAGCCGGAGACATTACCTCAGGTGATCTCCTGGTTTCAGCGGCCGAGCTTGCGAAACAGGGCGATTATCGTACCGCGATACGACGCGTCTACATCGCGTTGCTTCTCGATCTGGAGCGGCGCGGCAAATTGCCCTTGCATCCTTCGAAAACCAACCGTGATTACCTGAATGCCCTGCGGTCGGAGCGCTTGATCTACCCATCATTCTCTACCATGACCGGCACCTTCGAGCAGACGTGGTATGGGCAAAGAGGCGCGACCGAAGAGGAGTTCAACGGATTCGTCTCGCGCTACGATGAAGCAATAAGAAGTTGATAGCAAGGATCTGAGAATACACCCAACTATCAACTATCATTCTGTTATGCGTCGTTACCTGGGCATTATCACCGCCTCATTGATCGTTATCGGCGTGCTCGTTGCTTTGAGCGCGGCCGGAAGCATAGAGCTCGACCGGCCAGAGGAGAGCGAAATGCAGCCGATTCGTTCAAGCTACAGTACCGGAGCAACCGGAACGCGGGCCTTTTATCAGCTGCTCGAAGAGTCAGGCCGGCCGGTCGCCCGTTGGCGGGAGAGCTATCTATCACTCCGTGAAATGGCAGGCGATGCTCTGATCATAGCCGTCGGACCGTTTCAGGACGACGTGACGCTTCCCACAAACGAAGCGGAAGCGCTCAAGGATTTCATCGCATCCGGCGGAAATGCCTTGATCATCAGTCGTTCCCCGACCAAGCAGTTGGGCGACCCTGATATCCACTCTATTTCTATTGATTCAAGCATAACGGCCAAAAATCCTCCGTGGAATGCAGCGCCCGAAATGTTGGTCGACTCCAAGAGCAATGACCTCGTCGTCCAGCCGACAGAATTGACCAAAGACCTGGCAGAACTTGCTATTTCCAAACTCGCGTCACGCCTGAATTTTAATACGTCGGTGAGGGTGCCTCGTCCAACTCCGAAGGCTGAGAGCGAATCGTCGCAATCCGATTCGATTCCCGTTGATATCGAAGTTGCGGCGGAATTGAAGCCGGGAATAAAGCCTTTTGCTCCCGTCATTCATCTAGGCGATTCGGACGGCGCGGTCCTGGCCGATTTTAAGTATGGGGATGGAAGAGTCATCTTTCTCTCAGATCCGTTCGTTATCGCCAACAATGGCATCGCTCGCGGATCGAACCTGAGGCTGGCTCTCAACCTGATCGATTCGCTCGGCGCTGGCCGCGACGCCACTAGGCGCAGGATTTACTTCGACGAGTATCATCACGGCTACCGCAGCCAGAACAACCCGCTCGTCAATTATTTTCGCGGCACACCGATGGTCTGGTTGCTCCTACAGGGGTTGATCCTGAGCCTTTTGATTGTCTATACCTTTGGCAAGCGGTTCGCGCGGCCATTGCCGATGCCGCAGGTTGATCGCCATTCCCCGCTCGAGTTCGTCGGCTCAATGGCCAATCTGCAGCAGGTCGCGAAGGCGCGCGACCTTGCTATCGAAAATATTTTTCCGAGATTCAAGGCTCAGCTTTGCCGCCGGATCGGACTCTCTTCACGAGCCCATCCCGAGGAGATTATTGCGGGCGTGCGCCGCCGGCATTTGCCGGTTTCCGAGATGGAGATTAGACAGGCGCTGAGCGAAAGCGAGTTGATCTTGCGCGGGGAAGAGCTGGATGATGCTCAAATGGTAAGGATCGTTGCGCGCATGCGAAATATCATGGCGAAGCTTAAACTGTAAGCGTCATCGAAGCATTTTTATACTTTCTCGCCGCGCGCGCGCATATCAGCGAGCACTCTTTCAATGCCTAATTTATCGATGGTCTTGATCCCGCGCGCCGTGACGCGTAATCGCACCCAGCGGCCCTCGCTCGGCACCCAGAAACGGTGATTCTGCAAATTCGGCTCGAAGCGGCGTTTCGTTTTGTTGTTTGCGTGCGAAACGTTGTTACCGGACATGGGCTTCTTGCCCGTCACCTGGCATCTTTTTGCCACTGTAATTTCCTCCTAAGTATCTTTGCATTACCGCGAAGCCTGAAAAAATAGCACAAAATAACATCGTTACGCCAGCGGATTTCGTTTACTTTTCGGCCTGCAGGCGGATATAGCTCAAAAGACAGCCGAAATGACCGAACCTCGCGAACCAAATCTTCTTTTCCTGCCAGTTTAGCTCTTCGGCAATTACCCTGAGTAGTTCTGATCCTGCGATCAGCTGCTGAGTCGATAAGGCGTTTCTCAACTCCACCAGATCCTTTTCCACCTCCTGGCGCACCTTTCGTTCGCTGATCCCCGAGAGGTCGGGGTTCAGCAGGGTTTGTGGATTTCGCGATGCTTGAGTCGCGAATGCCGAAATGTCCTTCATCGTGATCGGGACAAAAGTCTGTCGCTCCGCCGGGAAGAGAAGAGTCGACAGCGCCCAGATGATGCGACCTGTGAGGTAGACGCGTTTGCGATTGAACAACCCCGGCTTACCCTCGATTTCATTTCGCAGAGCATCCCGGACCGTACCCGCTCCGAGAGCCCTTGCCTGTTGGATCAGCGCGGTCCAGTCGCCGTTCACCCCGATAGCTTTAATCGCCTCATCAGTAAAGCTGACTGACCCATGTGAGAGATTCATGGTGACGAAATCGTATTGGGCGGCCGGGGCATACCTTAAAAGTTCGTAGCCGCCTTTTGTGTTGCGGTCCCCCACCTCGATTAGCACCGAAGCGCTGCGGTTATCGATCTGCGTATTACCGACTCGTTCCCGCTTCGGGATGATTCCCACGATACTGAGTTGAGTCTCGGTCGCTTGATCAAGAAAGACGACCGTCTTCTCCGTGCGTCTTTTTATGGCGCTCTCAAGTTGCTCCCGGAGTCTGGCATCCAATCCACTCCTGCCTATGATAAATACCTGCTCGGCCGGCACTCGATATTGTTGTTGTAATTGCGACTGAACTTTTGCGACAGTGGCGGCGGCGTTCTCAGCTACCCGCGCCGCATCTATCACACTTCCGATGGGCTCCAGGGACAGCTCGATCATTTCAGAATTTATGAGCCTGATGCCGGATCCGTCTTCGCTATTCGAAATCCGGATTGTTATGGCTTTTATCCCTTCGCCGCTGAGTTCGATGCCGGCGAAGAGTTCCTTGGTTGTGATCGAAGATTGTCCCCCCGCGAACGCCCCCAGGACAGGAAGTATCAAGCTCAGTATCAGGGCAGTCTCCAGGATTTTACGAACTTTGAAGGCGAAATCACCGATCCGTTGAGTCATAGTCTGCTATTGATTGAATGGATCGAATATCAAGGTCAAGCTGCTCTGAACTTTGACCCGTGCGCCATTGATTCTCGTAGGTTTGAATACCCATTTGCGGATCGCATCCAGTGCCGCGGTGTGCAGCATTGGATGCCCGCTCACTGCTACTGCTTCGATTACCCGGCCTTCCTCCGAAACGACGAAATGGACCTCGACCGGACCGGAGGCGTTAGCGTTTAGGGCGAAGCGCGGATAAACGGGCCTGACCTTCTTTCTGGCGATCCCGCGAATTTCCCCTTCGGTAACCTTTCGTATCGATCTTAGCGGAATTACCAGACTCGGCCTCTCCTCTACCTCCGCCAAGATGTCCGGATCTAGGGTGATGCCGAAAGAGGCGGGAGTGAAGTAATCGAGATGAGCTGGAATGGCGAGCGAAGGTCGATTCCATGAGAGCTTGTTGATAGATTCCGAGGAGATTGTTGGAAAGGAATATTCGGGCGACATTTCCGGGGTGACGAAACGTAAATTCTGAGCCAGACGCACCATCTCCGGCAGGGAGCGCAAGCGGCGAACCTGGTAGAGTTGATTATCGTGTTCAATCACTGCGTGAAAGAATGACGGCGCCCCGGTCACTCCTTTTTTGAATGTTCCGACGGAGATTGCGACTACTACCTTGTTTCCGTTCGACAGAACAGCATTTGCTTCCGTACACGCAAGCAGGTCTCGATCTGAACCAGGCCGCTCGCCACATTCGGTAAGCTGCCATAGTATTCCGGCGTCCGGGCCTGTCAAATCCTTAAACCAGTCGGCGAAAGGGCGTTCCGGTAATCCTTGATCGAGCGTCGACGTCGGCATCCGTTGTACCAGCGAAATTGCTTGCTTCTCGAACGTTATGATCTGAGATGCTCCACTTAACCAGATGAATAAGCCTGTTAGAATAGCTGATATCTTCATACCACCTTCATTAAAATCAACCTTAAAATCAACCTTAGTTGAATTATCCGCGGTTCAGCGGCATAGGAAATTTGATGCATCGCGGGGTAATCCATCATCTCCGGAAAAGTGGAACCACCTCGTTGGCTCCGGGAGAATTGATGCGAAAAGGCATCAGATAAGCTATACATTTTGTCGTGGGAAGTCAATGGGTTGCACGTCTCGCCCGTAAGAACAATTCATTTTCCATTTTCCATTTTTCCCTTTCGAATCAAGTACATTATCAATGGTCGAAGAAAGTGAAAATTGAGATTGGAAATGTTTTTATCGAAAGGTTATGAGTACAACTAGTATTGACTACCCCGTCATATTAATGATTTACTTGAACCGTAGTAAAATATAAATACTCTCTTGAGTATTTCTTCTTGAGTATTTCTTAGTGATACTTACCCTGTGCCCCCATCTTCAAAACGAAGTCGAATTTAGAAGTCGAATATATTGAAATCAGAAGATAGCTTAAGTATCGTTGCTATATATATCTCCTTGAATATGTCGACCTGTCCCAGGACGGCGATTCTTCCGTCAAGGTTTGGTAGATTCTTCGATTCCATGTTTCACCCATAACTTCTAAGGAGCTGCACCGATGCCCAGAGACAAAGCCAAAAAGATCGAGCCAGAACCCAACAATTTCTCTTCAATAATTCCTATCGAAGATGACAAGAATGCGGGTAAGAGCAACAACAAGGTCCTCCCGCTAGGATCCTCCAGGTATGGCTTCAACGTGCTGGATCAGAATGCTAATCGGGAAGGGCGTGGGGAAACGGGGGAGGCTCCGCCCGAACAGGGTGTGGAAGCGATGTCAGAGATCAAATCACGTGTTGAGGCGGTGCTTTCGCGCATCAAAGCCGAGACTTCCGAGATGGGACTCAACGAAGGGCCGGATTATAAGACGGCGGAATTAGTGAAGCCCGCGGAAGTCCGGGTAGAGGCCAGAGTGGATTATCCGCCAGAGCATCAAGGCTCGGTCACCGGCTCTTTAAGCAACACGGGTCCCCTGGGTACGGGATCCTTAGGCACAGGGCCGTTACTCAAAAGCCTTACGAATGAACTGGAGCGCCGGCGGTCAGAACTTTTCGCGCAGGTGCGCATCGCGGAAGCCCGAGCGCAGGAGATCGAGGAAAGGTATAGGGAAACGGAGCGCAGGCTCGAACAGGAACTTGCTATGCGCCGTACGGCCGAGCAGCGACTCAGGGAATTGGAGGATGAATACCTCCATCGCTTGACGGCCGCGGAAGAAGAGGAATTGAAGCGGCTCGACGCCGAATCGGCGCGTGAAAGGGCCGAAGCCCAACTGCGCGAATTTGAAAAACGCGTCAAAGATGCCGAAGACACGATGTTGGTGGAAACCGAAGCGCACGTGCAGAGCGAGAAGGCGATGAGGGAAGCAGAGGCGAGGGCTGAAGCCGCCTCGCTCGCAGTCGCCGATGCCGAGCGCCGTCGGTCCGAAGCGGAAGCCAGGGCACAATCGGCGGAGGATAATGCGCGAGCAATTGAAGGCCTGATAGATGAAGCGGAATCGATCGCGAATGCTGCCAGGGATAGATACAAGAACGCCGAAACCAGGATGCAGCAGGAAGTTCAGCTGAGGGGCGAGGCTGAGGAGAAGCTTAAGACGTTAGAAAATGAGCTGAGTTATTATCTGGAAGTTGACTGGAGCAAGGTCGAGCCCAGATCAGACGACGCAGTGAGCGATCAGGCTGCGACGCACCTCAAATCACAAGTTGAATCGGAGCAGAAGGTGCGTGCGGCCGCCGAGGAAGCTCGCACGGCTGCCGAAGTCAGGGTTCGCCAGCTGGAAGAAGAGCTCTTCAAGTATGAGGAGAAATACCGCCAGGTGGAGGAGAAGCATCGCCAGGCTGAAGCTGGTTTCAAGAAGATATTGCGAAAGCAGGAATCGGAATTACGCTCTATGTCGGAGCAGGTCACCCGCGCGAATTCCACAACCACCGATCTTACTCTGGTTAAATCGCCCGGGAAAAATGACACGCATATAACTATCGCGGCAATGACTCGGAATGCGAAGCTCAAGCTGGTGGGTTACGGCGTCGTAATCTCATTTCTAATATATGGATTAAGCTACCTCGCCTACCAGATAATCATGCAGTTGACATAGGGAAATGTTGATTTAAGACAAATAGGCCCAAATTATCATCTATCGTATCGTATATCATCGCCCCCTATCGATCTGAGTATGAAAACACGAAGTACGATTCAGATCCTTTTTACAGCGATCTTGTTCACAGCGGGAGCTCTCTCCACCGCTTACTCTCAGGAACCGCTCCCCCCTGATAAGAAGAGAGCATTGCATAGATTCGATCCGGCCGATATTTTTCCTGAAGAGCGAGAATCTACGCGGGGGGCGGGTAGACGGAGGCAAAGGAGGGAAGGGCCCGCTGCATCCGCGGCTCCCAAGAATCCAGCGCCGTCATCTAACAGGCTGAGGTCGCTAACTCCGGCTCCGACGCCGCGGGTTTCTGCCGCTAAAGCGAAACCATCTCCGGCTCCTACTTTGGCGCCGACGCCTCAGGTAGAAGCTACGGCGACGAGTACCCCTGAGCTTGCAGCTACTCCTCAAATCGAGGCTACTCCTCAATTTGATGCGGTGGCGGCTGTCCAATCGTCAGGTATCTCGCCTCAGGTTCCCGGCGGAGATCAAGTTGGCGACGGCGATGGGTTTCCCTTGTACTTCCTTCTCCCTATGCTCGGGTTGATTGTATTCGTTTTGATCGCTCTGATAATCAGTCTAAAAAAGCAACTACGTACTCCCTGAAGGTAGTTGTAAGATAGTTGTTAGTTAGTAAAGCGAAAAACGCCCTTTAGCAGAAAATAATGTATCCCCCCGATCGCAAGCGAAGAGCTTGCTTTTTATCACGTTTTTGGTCAAGATTTTGGCAGCGATCAGATCCATGATCATTGTAGTGACCGTAATCACAATTCAGGTCTTTAGGTTTAAGCCAGATACTGCCAGTCATGTAAACCCCGTGTCACAATCTGGCGTCATGAGGTATAAACCTACCAATCCTTCCAGCGCATAAAGTGATTTCAGTCGCGCGCTCCGTCCGCCTCACCACATGGACTGGGATTTGATTGAAGAGATGTTTGGTTAACCAATTGGTGCCCGGAACAAAGACATTGATGGGGGATAAAAACTAATGAAGATCAATTGTCCGAAATGCCAGTTCGAGAATCAGGCTGATTCGACACGAGTTGTTTGCGCGCGTTGCGCGACGATCATCGAAGTCAGATTAGATCAGGGTTCGAACGCAGATACCAATGGCAAGCGTCAGACTGCACGGCTGCCCTTTGGCATCAGCTCCGGCAACAATCAAGGGTCGAATAGCCAGCAATTGAATCAGCACCACGACGTTTATGCGACACGTCTGGGCGAAGATTTCGATGATGTGCTCGATATCCCGCGCCCGGAACAGCCGAGCTATCAAACGGGTTATGAAACGCCATCTGTTTATGATGATGTCTTTGCCAGTCCGAGTTATGATTCATCGACGGCATATGATTATTCCTCAAACGATAGAAGGTCGAACCCGGTGGAGACTTTCCGGCCTGGCGCGTCACGGCAACGGGAGACGCAGGATTACATCAACGAGGCGGAGCCAGAGTTTATGGGTTGGCCTGTTCTGCCGGACGATTCGAAGGGTGCGGAAGGCGGCGAGCGAGTCTCTTCGAGCCGCGACGGCGTCTTAACCAGAATTGTGGCAACGGTCCTCATCTTCGGTGTGCTGGTCTCAGTCGCCTACTATTTCGTCAGCCTTCGAAAACCCGATGTCAAAGCTGCCAACAAAGCGCCTGCGACATCGACAGCGGCGGGCAGCGAAACGCAGAAGACCACCGATGTGGCATCAAATGCGGGAGCGGGAGAGGAAGCCAAGTCGGAACTCGCGACAGAAGCGCGATCCGAAGCTGAATCGCGCAATCCGGGCGAGGCTGTGTCTGTCCCCCCTGCTCCGGAGACTACTTCCAGCAATGTCACGCGGAGTCCGAGTCCTTCCATCCCCGTGATACCAAACAATGGCGAATTTACTATCCAGATCGCTTCCTTCAGCGATCAGGTTCAAGCAAATGACCGCGCCGCGAGTCTACGACCTGCCGGCATCTCGGGTGGCAGCGTAGTCAGGGTTGATTTACCGAATATCGGCGTCCGTTATCGCGTCTATGTCGGCGGATTCGCGAGCAGGGAAGAGGCTGCGGGCGTTGCGCTGCAACTCAGGGCCAAAAACATAATTCAGGAATACCTAATAACAAGGAGATAGATTCAGGATCGAATCGTTTCCTATTGCCGCATAGGTATATTTAGGTTACAGTAACCGGAACTTACGATTTTTTACCTTGAGAAGAGTTGAATCTTGAAGACTGAGATTATCGGTTTACAAGGCCAGCGAATATCGAAAGAGCAGGCGACGGTGAGAAGGATCAGTCCTGACCGGGCTCAGGTCTACGTGAAGATCGTCGAGCGGTATGCGATGCTTTTCGATAGGCCGGAAGTGCGCCTTCGCTTTCTCAATAACATGATCGCCAAGCAGGTTGTCCGGCAGAAGAAGCTGCAGCACGCTCTTCGCCACTTTCGGTTTGTCGAGCGGACGCGGCTGTATGATATCCTGCTGGATGTTCGGTTTTATCGGTCGATCATGGAGGAACTGAGCGCATCGGCCGGGGCTGTCCCCATTCACCGCAGCAAGTATTTCCGTAACATCAGAATCCCCCTGACCGCCCGCACTGGGTTCTTCTGCTATCAATTCAGACATGCAATCTACGGTACAGGCCTTATGCTTGCACTTCTCATGGTGTTCGGCATGTACTCGCTCGTCGGCTGGTCGGTCGGTCGGGTAGATAAATTGCTGGCCAAATACTATCGACCCGGCTCATCCGAGGTCTTAAGGCAGGGCGAGGCGGCAGCAATGGTACGGCCACCGCGCCCAAAGGAAGCGGAGAAGACACCGGCCAAGCTCGAAAAGGTCTGGTTTCTCGATAAGAAGGGTAATATCGAGAGATGGAGTAACCGAGCCAGGATTCGAACCGAATTCGAGACTGAAAACCGCCCGCGCAGATTCTACGCGATACCACGGGGCTCAGATACTGCCCCCGATAGATTACGATCTGACATCGTAGGTATCGTATATCACACTTCAGAAAGCCATATAGTTCCTTACGATCCTGGTTATAGCGAGGATATAGTGAGAAGCTCGCGGGGTGTGATCAATTACATTCGAAACAACAAGCTGTATAACTATCTTATCGACCGGAGCGGCGATATCTATCGCATAGTCCGGGATGAGCACGCAGCCAATCACTCTGGCCATTCCATCTGGGCGGACAGTAATTATGCGTACGTCGGGTTGAATGAGAGTTTCATAGGGATATGTTTTGAATCGACGGTTAACGCCGATTCCAAAGAGATATTGACTGAGCCGCAGATCTTAAGCGGGAAAGAATTGACCGACGTGCTGCGCAACAAATACAATATCGATGATGCGAATTGCACAACGCACGGTCTCGTCTCGATCAAACCGGAACGAATGCTCGTTGCTTTCCATCACGATTGGGTTCGCGACTTCCCATTTGAAGCTATGGGGTTATCCGACAAATACAAGGTTCCTCCGCCCAACATCAGCGATTATGGGTTCACCTATGACGATGAGATATTGGCGAAGCTAAATGGTAAGTTGTGGGAGGGTGCGATTATCGCTGAAGCTGAATTCAAAAAACGGGCAGAGCAAGCCATCATCGACCCTCAGATTCTGCGCGAAAATTTGCGTGACCGCTATTTGACTCAGTATTATGCACAGTTCAACAAATCGCCGATAGATAAGATCAGTTTTACCAGCGAAGAACCTCAAGATAAAACCAGTGGCCCGTCTTTCATCACACGATCAGCTTCTAGCAAGATGATCGTGGGATCATCCCGGAAAACCAAACCCGGCCGACGCCGGCGTTAATAACAGATTACACAGCGTATCCGTAGAAAGCAGAAATGAAATTGCAGAAGAAATAGCCGTCACGCCAAATTCGAAGCTTTTTCACCTCGCAGTGCCCTCTTGCCGGCCATTCTGAATCTGTTTCCAGCATCTGCATTCTGAATAAACAATTCACAAATAAATAGATAGATCCGATATGGAGGAATATGGAAGAGAATAAGACAATGACGGTGACGGTCGAAAAGGAGGTCGACGGTCCCGAGGTAGGGGCAGTGGGGCTAGATGTCGGCACCAGCCGCGTTGTCATGGCCGGTGGTCAGAGCGGACATAAGGCAGTAACTCAGCTCAATGCATTCGTCGGAGTCCCATACTCAAAGATGACTGAGGCCATCTTGCAGCAGAACAAGATGGTATACCATCGTAATGGGAAGGCGCTTTTCATCTTCGGTAACGACTCTGAGCGGTTTGCGAGCTTCTTCAATGCCGTCGCTCGCCGCCCTATGCAACATGGCGTACTCAATCCGCAGGAACCGATGGGACAGCAGATCATTCAGGCGATCATCGAATCAATTGTCCCGCGCGGGCGTAAAAATCAGTTGCTTTGTTTTAGCACCCCAGGCAAAGGCGAGGGGGCGGACGCCAATCTCGTCTATCACGAAGCCGTCCTGAGAAATTTCCTGAACACCCTGGGATATGACTCGAAAGCAGTCAATGAAGGTCTGGCGGTTGTATTTGCCGAACTGCAGAACGAGAATTTCACGGGCATTGGAATAAGCTGCGGTGGCGGCATGTGTAACGTCTGCGTTGCTTTTCTTTCCGTCCCGATGTTAACTTTCAGCATCCCGATCGCCGGCGATTACATAGACTCGAGCGTTGCGGCGGTTGTTGACGAACCGGTCACGCGCGTCCGTTTGATCAAGGAAGAAGCGCTCGATCTATCGCGCCAGCCCAGAGACAAAGTGACGAGCGCTCTGCAGATTTATTACGAGGAAGTGATCAATACTCTCGTCAGCAAACTGCGCGAGGAGTTCGAAAACTCCCGCCAATTGCCCAAGATCGACCGGGCGATGCCTGTCGTCCTTTCCGGAGGCACTGCCAAACCGCGCGGATTTCTGCAGAAATTCGAGACGGCGATCAGAGCGGGCGGTTTCCCGGTACAGATCTCCGATGTTCGGATGGCCAGCGATCCGCTCACAGCAACGGCTCGCGGATGTTATATAGCCGCGATGTCGGAAGTCAGATGATCGAATGCGGATTGCGGATATCAGCGTGAGCAATAAGTTGAGTCGTAAAGATCGATTCGACGAATCCGCAATCCGCAGCTCATAATATAGAATGGCCCCGTTCGATCCATTCGCCTTCTTATTTTTACCGCCAACCTCGGCGCCCGCATCTCTTTCTCCGTTCAATATCCTTGAGCTCGTAGGATTCGCAACCGGCGCTTCTCTCTATCTATATCTTTGCTGGATGCTCTTTCAGCGATATGGCATTCGCCGCGTGGAGCGCTCCCTACTGGCTCTGGGTTTGAGCATCGGTTTGTGGCATCTGGGAAACTTTGCCGAATCGATTTACCTCCTGCTGATCGGCGCCAGAAGCGGGTTATGGTGGTTGAAATCGGCCAATGTCGTCTCCTATGTCGCGCTCGCTTTTTTGCCTCCCACCCTCGCGCATGCTCATTTCAGGGTGTGGAAATGGTTCGACAAACGCGTTCCCACCCAGTTATTCAGGACACTGATCATACTGGGATATTTGCCGCTCTTGATTCTCCCCTGGGTCGTGGCCAGGCTCTGGGATGATCCATATGAAGAGCCGATCCGAAAACTGTCTTTTCTTTTACTTCCATTTATCTTCTGGATCATCTTTATCTTCTTTGAATGCGCCGTGATCGATTGGCGGCTGGCTGCTAAATTGCAATCCGAGCGCGAGCGTAGATTTTTCGAAGTGTTCGGCGCTTCGCTCGTAATAATCGGCGGCCTGTTCCTGCTCACTTACGTCTTCGGTGCGAGGAACTGGGAGGTGCTCGGAAAATATCTCGATTTGATCGCGCGGCTCTCATCGATCGCGCCCGCGACAATAGTCGCTTATTACATCTATCGATATCGCTATCTGGAACTCGTTATCCGGCAGAGCTTCGTCTATGCGATTCTGGCGGCGATCATCATGATGGTCTACATCAACGGGATCCGCCGGTTGAGCATACTGCTCGAGGGGAATTACGGCGTACGCGCTGATGTCATCGAAGCTTTGCTGATCCTGGTCGTCATGTTTCTTGCGGGACCGCTGCGGCGCTTGACTGAGGGTTATCTGCAGCGGCTCTTCGCGCGCGAGGTGGGGCTGTATCGCGAACTTGTACCACAGGTCGGCCGTGCTGCTGCGAGCTATGGTGAGCTTGATCGTTTCGTCCAATTCGCCGAGAGAAGATTATCCGATGCACTGGAACTGGTTGACGTGCGCATTATTCCCACCAATCTGGCAAGGAATGAGACCGCAGATGTGTGCCGCATAGCCGAGGAGCGGCAGCTAGCCGAGATCGAAGACAGATCGTTGCTCGGCCGTCTGGATGCGATTGCCGGATATTCGCTCTGGCGCGAAGGTCGCATAGTCGGTCTTATGATAGTAAAAGGCGAACCGCAAAGTTTGACTCCTGAAAAGCGGGAGGTGCTTGCGGTCCTGGCCGGACACATAGCCGTGGCCATAGAGAACTGTCAGCTTCTCGAAGAGAAAGTAAAACTGGAGCGCGAGCTGGCAGAGCGCGAACGTCTGGCATCGCTCGGCCAGATGGCGGCTACCGTCGCACACGAGATCAAAAACCCGCTCAGCGCGATCAAATCGATCGCCCAGGTGATGCGCGAAGATGAAGGCGTGAGCCGCGAATATGGCCATGATCTGGACCTGATCACAGGTGAAGTTGACCGCCTCAATCGCACCGTATCGCAACTTCTCAGTTTTTCCCGTCCTGCCGCCGTTGCCTCTACCTCCGCTAGTCTCCGCGAAGTGGTTGAGAGCGTTCTCGCCATCACCCGCAACGAGGCCGAAGAGCGCAATATCAGAGTAACCATAAATCTTACGGCCGATCCGGACTTCGACGGCGAGACAGCCGCAGTGATCAAAGAGATCCTTCTCAATCTGGTCTTCAATGCTGCTCAGGCGATAAATCGCGAAGGCGAGGTAAACATTGAAAGCGAATTCAATGGCAGTAACCAATTGCATGTCTCCGTCACCGACGATGGAATCGGAATTCCGCTCTCTCTGCAAGAGAAAATATTTGAACCATTCTTTACGACCAAGCAGCGCGGTACAGGCCTGGGCCTGGCAATCGTCGCGAGGCGCACAAACGAAATTAATGGGACAATCGATCTGAGCAGCCCGGTGCTTGAAGGACACGGCACGAGGTTTGATCTGAATTTCCCGGTATGAATAGTTTTCAGTTTTCAGTTGCTGAATTAGACCGTCCGACTGAAAACTGAAAACTGAAAACTGTTGCGAAAGTGAGCTAGAGGAATTATGGCGGATCTGAAAATCCTGATCGTTGACGATGAAGAGGCAGCGCGATACGGAATGGTCCGCGCGCTCAAAAATTACGCGGTCCTTGAAGCGGCGAGCGTGGAAGAGGCGCGAAGAGAGGTCACCCGAGTTCGCCCGGCCTTGATCCTGCTGGACATCAATTTGCCCGGAGCGAGCGGGCTTGAATACCTGCGAGAGCTTGCGGCCACCATCGATGCGCCCCCCGTCGTAATGGTCACGGCGCACGGTTCAGAGCGCACAGCCGTCGAAGCTATCAAGGCGGGAGCTTACGATTACCTGGCAAAGCCATTTGAGGTCGATGAGTTGAGGCTCGTGGTAAAGAACGCGCTCGAAGCATCCAAACTCCGGCACGAAAACCAAAAGCTTCGAGCCGAACTCAAATCTGTGCGCGGGGCGGGCGAACTGCTGGGCGCCACCGAACGGATGCGGCGGATATACGATCTGATTGCCAAAGTCGCGATGACCGATGTGACGGTTTTGATTGCCGGAGAATCGGGCACCGGGAAAGAACTCGTCGCGCGCGCCATCCACGACGAGAGCGCTCACCGACGCAACGGGGATTTCATCGCGATGAACTGTGCCGCATTACCCACGGAACTTATCGAGTCTGAGCTCTTCGGCCACGAAAAGGGCGCATTCACAGGGGCCGCGGGACAGCGGAAGGGGAAGTTTGAGCTGGCTCAAGGCGGCACGATCTTCCTCGATGAAATCGGCGATATGAGCCTCAATACGCAAGCCAAGTTACTTCGGGTGTTGGAGGAGCGGAGAATCGAACGTCTCGGAGGTTCGCATTCGATCCCGGTCGACGTGCGCATCATCAGCGCCACCAACCGGGATTTGGCTTCGTCAGTGGCATCCGAAAAATTCCGCGCAGATCTTTTCTATCGCCTGCGCGTCGTAGAAATAAATCTGCCACCCTTGCGCGAACGGAGTGAGGATATTCCGCTGCTCGCCGAAAATTTTCTCGCGATCTATGCCGGTAAGTACCGACTCAGTTGCGTAGAAGTCAGCGCGGAAGCGATGAAGATGCTCGTCCGGTACGAGTGGCCAGGCAATGTTCGCGAACTCCGCAATGTCATCGAACGAAGCGCGGTACTCTGCGACGGAAAGTCGCTGCGCGCGGATGACCTGCCGGAAGAGATAAGAGCAAACCGGCAAGCGGAAAGGTCTTCCGATAATTTCTGCCGCGCTTTCCCAACCGCCGCGAATGAGGCGATAGAGTCCATGCAAATTCCATATCTCGCCGATTTTCGCGAGGCCCGGCGGGAATTTGAGCGCGCATATATCGAACGCGTATTGAAAGACACGGGGGGAAATGTGACGCGCGCTGCCGAAAGAGTCGGGATGCACCGCCAGAGCCTGCAGCAAAAACTGAAAGACCTTGGCCTCACGCGCCGCTACGTGGTGAACGAAGAGGTGCAGGAATCGGATGACGAGTGAAAGATTTGGATGGCAGGCAAAGGTAAAGGGAGCTAATAGCTTTAGCGGTTTTTCATCTGCAATATAGGGATGGCGTGGAGTTGGGAGTGCAGTAGCCCGGGAAGCCGCTGGGCAACTCATTTTGGACAGCGAATCAGCCCGCTGGCGGAAGCGTGCGTGGCTCTCGCAAAGGAGTTATTACGGGAGTAACGCTCGCTGCCGCTTACGGTTCTTCAGGTATAATTTCCTATCTACGATCGCAGTATTTATTGGCACTCAGGTTGCAGCTGATACGGCTGCAACCGTTGAGGACATTTGGATCTTGCGCCAAAACCGTCAGTGTTCAGTTAAGGTATGGTCTGCTGAATTGCCGGCGATTTTGGCGCAAGAATTTTAAAGATAGATAACTATGAAACTGAAAATATGGCGGCGTTCGATCCTGCCCATTTATCTCATTGTTTGCTTTACGATATTGCCGCTCAACGCGTGGCTCGAGACTCTATTTCATTCATCGATAACTCCAAACCATCTCATTCTAGTACTCGATGGGGTGCCTTACAAAACAATCGTCGAATTGCGCGCTGAAGGGCGTTTTTCGTACTTTCGCGATCCAGCACGGATGATCTCGACCTTTCCTTCATTGACTAATCCGGCGATGATCGAGATTTTGCAGACCGAGGATTCGCCGGGTTATGAGGATCATTACTACGACAAAACCCGCAATCGTCTGTTGGGTAATGTTCAAAATCGTCTGCAAGGCGAGAGATTCATTCAAGGTACATTTCGGGAAACATTTGACTATCATGCCCCGGCTTTCAAGGGAGCATTGGCGTATGTCGCGGCTCCGATGGGCGCCATAGCAGTGGCTCAAATGGACCTGGCGGCTTTCCGCTCAGCCTTCCGGAGATCGAAGGCTCCCGTCTTCATTGGCTATATCGGTGAGACCGACACGCTGGCGCATTTGGGCGGAGAGCGTGCATTGAAACAGTTTTTGCGCACGCTCGACCGCGCGATCGAAGAATTCATCGCGGAATCGGAGGAGGATGGCGTGCGCCTGGAAGTGGAGATGTTCTCTGACCACGGCAACAACTACGCGGAATACCGTCAGGTGAAATTGAACGACGCGATCAATCAGTCTGGGTTCGTGACTGAAAAAATGATAACGAGTGAACGAAGCGTTGTTTTGCCGAAATACGGTCTGGTCGGCTCATCGATGCTCTTTACCGCAAGTGAGAATCGGGCGCGTTTGGCCGATGTTTGCGCGGGAGTTGAGGGCGTCGATTTTGCCGTATATCAATCGGGCGCCGATGTCATCGAACTATTGAGCAAGCGAGGGCGCGCGCGTGTGGTGCGCGACGGTGAAAATTACAAATACGAAGACCACGGCGGCGACCCGCTGGGACTCAACGACATTATGGGAGCGATGAAGGTTTGCGGTGTGATGGATAGTCAGGGGTTTGCGTCACGCGAAGATTGGTGGTGGGCGACGCGTCCACACCGTTATGCCGATCCGCTTCGACGCCTGTTCGATGGTTTCGAGAGGCATGTCAGAAATCGAGCCGATGTGATCGTCAGTTATAAAGACGGTTATCAGCTGGGGAGCACTTTCCTGGGCTTCTTTGCGCGATTGCAGGCAACCCACGGCAATATGTTGCGGGGAGAGACCGAAGCCTTCGCTATGTCGACGCGCCAATCTCTCGGAGATTCGGTGAGAGGTTACGAATTGCGCCGCCTCTTTGGGATCGGCGATCAGCGGTCAAAGGTTGATAAATATTTCAGCGGCGGCGGGCATTGCCGGATCGGGCCGGCGATCGCCAAGCGATTTGCGGAGATACCGGAACAGTAGCGTTCTCGATATTTGCCATCCTCAGCCAACTTCATACATAATCTTCAAAGTTTGGGCGGATCGCGCTATCATTTTAACGCGGATACGCGACTTTGGCATATCAGGATTGGCCACGGATATACAGGTAGGCAGCGGAAGCGTGGATTCAATCTTTTGGTCCGTCGCAACGATGCGAATCCGCGGTTAATTTTATATGTGCCAGTCTTATTAGCTTTCGTCTATAAATCCAATAACACAAGGAGAGAGCGAATGGCCGATAAGCGTAAATAAAAGCACAAGAAGACGCCCACAAGATCGCCGAGTGGCTCGTTCAAAACAGGACTGAGTTTGAGCACGAGGGTATAGGGGAAGCAAGAGTGACCTCGTCTGTCGGTATGCCGGAATCGGACGTGAGGTTAGCCCTGGATCATCTAGAGAATCGCGAGGAGATAGTGAGGGAAATATGGATAACAGACTTATTATTGCAGGCCGCGAGTTTAACTCTCGTTTGATTGTCGGAACTGGAAAATACCGCTCCAACGAACAGATGGTTGAGGCATTCGAACGAAGCGGCTCGGGAATGATCACTGTCGCGGTGAGGCGAGTCAATATAACGGATCGATCACAACCCTCATTGCTCGATTTTATCGACCTGAAGAGATACGCGATCCTGCCTAACACTGCCGGTTGTTATTCTGCGGAAGAGGCTATCAGGACAGCGTTCCTGGCGCGTGAAGTCGGTCTATCCGATTGGGTTAAAGTAGAAGTCATCGGAGATCAGAAGACTCTCTTCCCAGATAACGAGGCGACGCTGGAAGCGACGACAACCTTAGTCAAAGAAGGGTTTACCGTGCTGCCCTATTTCAACGACGATCTGATTATGGCGAAGAAACTGATCGACGCGGGAGCCGCGGCGGTGATGCCGCTGGCCGCCCCGATCGGGTCGGGGATGGGTATTCAGAATCCCAACAATCTGCGCATCATGCGCGAGCAGATCGCTGAAATCCCTATCATTGTGGACGCCGGGGTGGGTACAGCCTCAGATGCCTGTCTTGCCATGGAACTGGGCATGGACGGTTTATTGATGAACACGGCGATAGCTGAAGCGGAAAATCCTGGTGAAATGGCCGAAGCCATGAAACTCGCGGTAAACGCCGGACGATTGGCTTATCTTGCCGGAAGAATGCCCAGGCGTTTGTATGCGAGCGCGAGTAGCCCGGTCGCGGGCGTGATCCGGTAAATAGAAAAGTGGCTGATCCGCCTATTTGAATACTGACCGGGAAACCGTAAAATATTCATGCACCGGCGCCCGACTCAGATTGTTATTCTTCCATCGGTGTTTGGGAGGTTCGACGAACGCTCACTTGTCTTCGATTCTTGGTGAACAGCGATGACCAGCCTCTATACCATACTCGGTGTTAACAGAACCGCCACTCAGACGGAGATCAAATCCGCCTATCGCCGGCTGGCGCGCAAGTATCATCCCGATGTAAACAATGACCCATCCGCCGCCTCGAGATTCGCGCAGATCAATGACGCTTATCATACGCTCATCGATCCCGAACGGCGTAAGGATTACGACCGTACCGGCAGGACGGTGACCACAACCGGGGAGAACAATTCTCCGCAGGCGCGTGCTGCGAGGCGCGCATACTACCAGTCTCGCGCGGATCGAATCGTAAACGAATGGCTTGAACGTGAGCGGGAAGAGACGCGTGCAAGAGGCAAAGCGGTTTACACGACAGTTACGCTTTTCTTCTCGACCTTTATGGTCGCGGTGATGAGGCCTTCAGTCTTAGAGATCAACAGTTTATTCGCGCGTATCGCTCTCGTAATCTTGTTTGCATTCGGCATCCGGCACCTGTTTAAAAGCCTGAAGGAGCATCTTGATCATTACACTTACAGACCGGAGAGGATATCGATCACTCGGACGAACAAGGCCTCGAAGCCATATAAACGCAGCGTTGCGTGGGGATTCGTCTTATCGGGTTATCTCATTTCGCTCCTCACAGGGATCCTCGTCGGAGTGCTGGCATACGGGAAGGATACGCTCGGCGATGCGGTCTTCGCTGTTCTCTTCTACCCGCCAATTGCAGTACTGATTGTGGATCTGGTTTATCGGATCAATCTGCATTTTGAAAACCTTTAATTTCCCTTATCTCGCTTCTTCAATCTTTACTCCTGGCGCGTCTGAAGTTTTGTTGAACCTATCCTTCAAGTAAGCGGTAATAAGCCATCCAATACATATAACGACAATCAACATCGAGAACCACTGGCCATATTTACCGTCCGGAGACCATACTTCGGTCGCAGCATGCAGTGCCTCGCTGTTAGGCAAGATGCCGGCCTCGGAAAATTCGTGGAACGTGTAGATGGCTACCTGTACAAGGAAGAGAATGAGGAAGATGCTCGTCACCTCGAAGAAACGCTTCATATTGATCAGATGGCCGTACCGCCCCCAGGCCAGCGCGAGCACGGTCGCCGCCGCAAGCCCGGTCAGTGCACCCATAAGTAGCATGCCCTGATCTTTTATCTGCAGGAGGAGCAGCGCCGTCTCCATTCCCTCGCGCGTAATCATAAGAACCGTGAATATGAATACGCCGAGAAAAGCCATCAGGCCCGACCGCCCCGTCGTAGCAACATCCAGCTTTTCATGCATCGTCTGTTTCATCCTCGGCGCAATGCGTCGCATGTGGACGATGAGTGACGCAACCAGGACTATGGCAACCAGTCCAAGTATCCCTTCCCATAGGGCCTGCTCGACACCTTCCGTATCCTGATTGAGCCAATAACCGATCGAGGCGCTTGCCACCAGAGCAGTCGCAATCGCCGCATAGACCGCCGAAGCGAGCCATGTCTGCCCCGTTTTTCGAAGGTAGGAAAAAATGATCGCGACGATCAGGAACGCTTCAAATCCCTCGCGCAATACGATGATAAACGCATTCAACATCGGTTAGCCTCTCTTAAAGTAATGTTAGTCCGGAGCTCATTGATAGAGATTTTAATGAAGTTGAAAATGATTTTCAAGAAATTTACAGCCGAATGAGCATAAGTAGACGTCATATAGTGCGTCCGTCGGGTATTTTCTATTTAGTATTGATAGAGCTGGTCAGGATGAAGCGGAGTTCGCCGAATCGCGTGCGTGTAGCGATATATAGGGGGACTCTGGATGGGTCGTTTGACACCCAGGCTTGCGCGATGAGCGCCTGGCCGATAAGTAAATCTATTTGCCAGCTATCGCGCGGGCCGGTTGGTCCGTCGATGGTCTCCTGCTTGACCACTTTGGTGGTTATCACGCGCGGCCGATGATTGGCATCGAGGAAGGGAAAATTATAGCTGGCGCCGGTCTTGAGGTCGGACGCGCGAACCGTGTAGAAGAGCGAGACAAGGTCGAGCGTGCCCGGACTGATCGGTATCACCGTTCCGGTCGAAAGGGCAGCCGTATTATTGATCGAGTTATATGTTGCTGAGACCTGTTTGATGCGTTTTCCCTCGCGCAGTCGCAGATGGGTCAGCACGGGTGTGAGTTTATCGATGAGCGCGAAGCTGCTCAATTGATCATTAACATTGATGAGCGTCTGTGCTGCGCCTCTGCTCGTGGCCTCGCCATAAAGTTCGAATACCCGGTTTCCTCCGAGCATCCCCTGTTGACGTACTTCAAAGCTAGCTTTACCGACGGAAGCGAAATTGCCCCAGGCTATCTCGTAGTTGAGCTTTTCGCCGATGACGAATGGCAAGTAAGCTTCGCGGCCGTGCTTTCCATTGGTGCCGTTTACCCCGGAGCTGCCTGATTCATCCGTCAGGAGTTTCAGGGTAGCGAGAGCCGGCGCTGGCCTGGTTGTGATCGTCGCGCTGGCAAGCTCCGCCCGCAAATCGCCCATTGGAAGCTTGGCTGCGAGCAGTACCGGTAGCTTCTTATTGTCGTCCGTTAGCCAGAGCGTGGTGCGGAACTTACTGAATCTCTTCTGCGGCGAAAGCTTGATGCAGATCGTATTGAAGGTCCCCGCCTGTGTGGTTATTCGCTCACGAGCTTTGACTTCGACATCGATTTCGACGATCTCTTTCCCGTAAATCGCGCTCAGCTTTATTCGCTCGCCCTGTGGAAGCGGTCGTAAACGCAAACCATAGAGAATTGAGGGGAGATCGTAAATTCCAGCCGGTACCGTGAGTTTTGTCCCGTCCGTATAGGTTGCCAGCTGCTCCGCTTGATCGAGAATGACGGTCTCATCGCTCTGCTTTTGCCCTTCTCGTGTCAGGTAGACTAACCGGAACGGAATCGCGTTATTCGAATTGATATAGGTAGTATATTGATTATCGACCAGTGCAAATAGAGAACGGACGCGCCCCGTCGTTTCGACTTTGGTTTTAATTTGAAAACTCTCTTGTCCGAAAAACTGCCCCTGCTCGGCAACCTCCATCTCAAGGCGCGCCGCACTCGGGAAATTCAACCACGTCACATTAAATAAAAGACGCTCACCAACCCCGAAGGGAGCATTGTCTGCCGCCGTTGCAGCCGTTGCTGCCGGTGGCGTTGACGGTTTGGGTGGAGGAGTGAGACCGCCCGTTTGCTGAGCGTATAGCTTCAAGCCAAGGCTTATGGCGCCTATGGCAACCAATCCAATAACTAAAAATTGACGAACCGATCTCAGAGATAACATGAAAAATTTATTTTGCCTAACTGCGGAAAATAACGGCGATTAAGATAAGGACGCCGTGGGCGGACTTATCAATAACGTTCGTCGCGGCTTTCTGTTCAATTACTTCTTGATTAAACTTTTTCTGAGGATTTCCGGCTCAATCTCCGCCAGAATGTTTTGGGCCGCCTTCAACGGATCATCGGCCGCCGTAACCGGCCGTCCTACAACCAGATAATCCGCTCCCGCGCGTATAGCTTCAGCCGGTGTCATGACGCGGCTCTGATCATTTTGAGCCGCGCCTGCCGGTCGGACTCCCGGTGTGAGGATGACAAACTCGGGACTTTTGGTTTTATTTCTTATAGGGATAATTTCCTGGGGCGAGGCGACTACGCCGTCGACCGCCGAAGCTTCGCATAACTGTGCCAGGCTCACGACTTCGTCTTCGAGCTTGCGCTCAATCCCCACTTCATTCAAAGAGGCTTGCGTGTGACTCGTCAGGACAGTCACCCCGAGTATCAAAGGACGATCGAGCTTTTCACGTGCTGCCGTTTCGTTGATGGCTTCGACGGCCGCCTTCATCATTTGTGATCCGCCGAGCGCGTGCAGGTTGAATATGCTTACTCCCAATCGCATCGCTTCAACACCTGCCTGAGCTACAGTGGTGGGGATGTCGTGAAATTTCAGATCTAGAAATACACGTTCTCCCATCGCGATGATCTTCCGCACAACGTCAGGTCCGGCCGCAGTGAAAAGCCGTTTGCCGACTTTGAACATTCCTGCCAAGCCATTCAGGCGTTCGACCAGGCTCAATGCCTGGCTGGCAGAATCGACATCGAGAGCGATTACAATCGGATTATGGATTCGCGAGTCACTCATACAATTCTACGGACGGAATTCGAAGACCGAAGTCGCTTATAAACTGACCGCCCTCTCCCGTCTCCCGTATGTGTTCCTATTGCATATTGAGCTCCAGCAATGTTGCGGGATCAACATAAATCCCCTGCCATCTCACTCCGACGTGGAGATGCGGGCCAGTCACTCTTCCGGTGGCTCCGCTGTATCCCACGATTTGACTTCTTTTGACGCGATCGCCCTCTTTCACATTTATATCGGAGAGATGCATGTACAGAGTCGCGAGACCGCATCCGTGGTCGATTACGACAAATCCGCCTTCATAAAACAGGTCGCGGGCAATGATCACTCGCCCGCTATTCATGGCCTTGACGGGAGTCCCGATATCGGCGCGAAAATCGAGGCCTTGATGGACGCTCTGCCGGACTCCATTGAAGGTTCGCTCAGTGCCGAATCGCTCGGTTATCACATTATCGACCGGATTAACGAAACGTCCGGACCACAAATATTTCGCCGAGGTATGATCAAATAGCTCGCTCTTTAATGCCCTCTCTTGAACGATACGATCCAGCATCTCATCGTCAGGTTCCGTGTACTTGCGGGGAACTCTGAGGTCGATCGTGCGGTAATCCGTATCGCCTACCGTGACGAAGTGGCTTGAGGATATTCGCTTGCCGCTCGCTAATTTTGATTCAAGTTTGAGTTTGTGCTTCCCGGAAACCGTATCAATGCCTATGCCGGCGAAACCGTACCACGTCCTGCTCTTGGCGTCAAAATGGAAAAACACGCGGCGTCTTTGCCAGAGACCGGTGAGCGATCTCAAGTTTCTTGATGCCCTAACCCGAAAAAGGCAGGGCGAGCCATTGACCAAGGCTCTTGGTGTCCAATTCACCGATAACACGGACGATGATCGAGTTTGCCTCGCTTCAGCCATACCCGTATGCGTCGCGAGCAGCAGAATCGAGAGTAGAAGCATTTTTTTAAAGGCGCTCTTCATAGCTCAACAGTTCCGACCAATGCGCTGATATTCTCCAATCTGTTGCGCAAACAATAGTCAGCCAGTCCGTCGATGATCTTCATTGATACGGTCGGGTCGTAGAAATTGGCTGTGCCGACCTGTACCGCGACGGCTCCCGCAATTATAAATTCGAGCGCGTCTTCAGTCGTCGCAATTCCGCCAATCCCCATCAACGGTATCTTGACGGCGCGGAACGCCTGAAAGATGCACCGGACTGCTATCGGTTTGATGGCGGGCCCGGATAACCCCCCTGTGATATTTGCCAGTCTGGGCCGCCGCGTGTTGATGTCAATCGACATGCCGACGGCCGTATTGATCAGCGACAATGCGTCGGCGCCGGCATCTTCGACTGCCCGCGCGATGGACGCAACATCCGTAACGTTAGGCGAAAGCTTAACGATGACTGGACGGCTCGATGCCCGTTTGACCGCTGCCGTCACCTCGGCCGCCTGCCGCGCATCATTGGCGAAACTTTCACCCCCGGCTTTCACATTCGGGCACGAGATATTCAGCTCATAACCATCGATGCCCTCGCCGTCTTCGAGTATTTCGATGGCTTCAATGTACTCGTCGACCGTGTAACCGAAGACATTCGGAATGATGCGCAGGTCATACCTGCGCAATGCCGGAAGCTTCTCTTCAATGAACGCCCGCGCTCCGATATTTTGCAAACCGATCGCGTTGAGCATCCCACCGTGAGTCTCAACAATGCGCCAGGGCGCGTTGCCGCGCATCGGCTCCGCCGACAGCCCTTTCGTGCAGACTCCGCCAAGCCGGTTGAGATCGATCAAATCCGCCATATCCAGGCCGTATCCGCACGTCCCGCTGGCGGTCAGCACGGGGTTATTGAACCGTATGCCCGCTATTTCCATGGAAAGCAATTCCGGTTGCGGGTTGTTATCCATCTCGACGACTCCCACTGGTCATTGGCTTTTGCATAATGATCATAGGCCTTGCCATCTATGGAATGGGGATCGGAGAACAAAGGGCAAATCACGTTGGATGGTCGTCAATCTATATCATTTCGAAATCTGATCGGCAAATTTTAGTAAAAAACGTTTGTCTTTGAGATATGTGAGGCGATCTACTGCCTCGCGGATTGTGAGCCATTCGCAACTTTCTATCTCATCTGTCGGCACAAAGTTCGATTCTCCCAGAGCCTCCATATGCCAGTAGAAGACAACTTTCGGTCTATCCCTGACGAGATATTTGGTGAACCCCGCGAAACCGATGATAAAGGTTTCGTATCCGGTCTCTTCCCACACTTCGCGCTGCGCCGCTACATCCCAACCCTCGCCATCGTCGATATGTCCCTTGGGAAATTTCCAGCCCCGATCGTTGCGGCTCCGGATCAGCAGGACTTCTCTGCCGTCCTGGGTATTTCTCCAAACGATCCCGCCTGCGCAGTAAATGATATCCTGACTCATCATAGTATCTAGTCACCAGTGAAGTTCATCGCTCCGGAACACAGGCCCGTCTGTACAGACCTTCTTGTAAACGAACCCTTCGGGGCAATCGGCCTTGACGGCGACTGCGCATCCTACACAGATGCCGAAACCGCACGCCATTGGTGACTCGAGCGATAGTTCGGCGGGGATCGCGTGTTGATCGGCGATCTGGGAGACGCGATGCAACATCGCGTCGGGACCGCAGGCATAGATGATCATCGGATCGCCGCGATGCGACTCCAGATATTTTTCCAGCGGAATAGTGACAAAACCCATCTCACCATAGCTTCCATCTACGGTCGCCCCTACCACTCGATCGATCGATAGCAGATCGATAAAATCATTGATCCCGCAAAGATCGCCACGATTTGCGCCGCCGATGAAAAGCCTGGTCCGTGTTGCGCGCGCAGCCAATTCTTCCGCCAGCATAAACAACGCGGCCGAGCCGACGCCGCCGGCCACCAGCAGAGCCTCGCGCCCGCGCGCGGCCTCGATGTCGTATGTGTTACCGAGGGACCCGAGAAAATCGACACCATCGCCAGGCTTCAGTGTACCCAGCATATGTGTGCCTCGCCCGAGAACCTGATAGATGAATTCGACGATTCGCGCGTCGTTCACCAGCTCGCTCCTGTAATAAGCCATCGCGCGGCGCAGCAGCGGTTCGTAATGCCCGTGAGGTTTGATCATCGCGAACTGCCCCGGTAATACGGGAATCGGCGGGTCGATCCGCAACCGCAGCTGTCTATAATTCCGCGAGGCAGACGCGATGGCAGCATTGCTTTCAACAGTGGCAATCGTATCGATCATTGGCGGCATTCTTTTTATATATTCATAAAGAGGTAAGCCAAAGTTTAGCAGGAAGTAGACCGGAATGTAACGGAGGTGTTATATTCCAGTCTCACTCAAGCATCAATAAATATGATCTGGCAAATACATCCGGACAGAGTGCCGGCATCTCCGGGAGTGCGAAATGGACTTCGTTGAAAAAGCCTGTGTCATGACAGACGCGGATATGGCCCGTGTGCTGGCACGGATGGCGACACAAATAGTGGAAAACAATCCTGATCTGTCAAACGTGATGTTGGTGGGTATCCGGCGCCGCGGAGTGCCGCTGGCTTCACGCCTCGCCCATAAGATCAGGGAGATGGACGGTGTGCAGGTGGTCACCGGCGCTCTCGATATAACGCTTTATCGCGATGACCTGAGCACCGTCGGTGATCGACCGGTCGTCAACAGGACAGACCTGCCGGCGAATATTACGGGAAAAACTATTATCCTGGTGGACGATGTGCTTTATACCGGCCGGACGGTGCGCGCCGCGCTTGACGAGTTAATCGACTTCGGTCGCCCACGCCGTGTCCAGCTGTGCGCCCTGATCGATCGCGGCTGGCGCGAATTGCCCATTCAGGCCGATTATGTCGGGAAATTTGTCACCACGACTGAAAATGAGATCATAAAAGTTATGTTGCCGGAGTTCGATGAGAAGGAACAGGTGTTGTTAGTCGAACCCAATTAATTGCGTATTGCCATGCATACATCAGAAAAACGTAAAAAAGACCGCACAAAACACAAAATATGCCATTTGTGCTTCGCGGTACCTTGCACGATTTTTGTGGTGAATCGCTCGGCGATCCGCAATCTGTAATCCGCAATTTCTTAAGAATGCCGCTTCATCGCAAAGACCTGCTTGGAATTTCCGACCTCAAAGTTGAGGAGATCAATCTCATCCTCGATACTGCTGAAACATTCCGCGACGTCAATCGGCGACAGATAAAGAAAGTCCCGACGCTGCGCGGCAAAACGATCATCAATCTCTTCTTTGAAGCATCGACGCGTACTCGCACGAGCTTTGAAATTGCGGCGAAACGTCTGTCAGCCGATGCCATCAACATCTCGGCGTCGTCCTCGAGCGTAGTCAAAGGCGAGACATTGATCGACACGGCTATGAACCTGCAGGCGATGGCTCCGGATGCCATCGTCATTCGCCATTCATCATCCGGTGCGCCTCATCAGATAGCACAGATCGTCAGCGCGGCAGTGATCAATGCCGGAGACGGGGCGCACGAGCATCCGACGCAGGCATTGCTCGACGCCATGACTATCCGGCAGAACAAAGGCCGGATCGCAGGATTGAAGGTCGCAATCATCGGAGATGTGTTGCACAGCCGGGTGGCCCGCTCCAACGCGCATCTTCTCTCAAAACTCGATGCGCACGTCGTCCTGGCGGGTCCGCGAACCTTGTTGCCGCTGGGTTTTGAAAAACTGATAGAGCCATCCGAAGGCTCAGTCACCTTCGCCGCAAGCATCGAGGAGGCGATCAGGGATGCGGATGTCATCATGATGCTGCGCATCCAGCTCGAACGACAAGCCGGCGGATTCTTCCCCAGTCTGCGCGAATACTCGATCCACTTTGGTTTAAACCGCAGGCGCTTGCAGATGGCGAAGCCAGATGCGATCGTCCTGCATCCGGGCCCGATCAATCGCGGAGTCGAGATCGATTCGGATGTCGCAGATGGACCCTTCTCGCTCATTCTGGATCAGGTGAGCAATGGAGTTGCGGTGAGGATGGCAACCCTTTACTTGTTGGCAGGAGGAGACTAAAGGGAGAGAAAGACAAAGGCAAGAGGCGAAAACTGGATTTATGTCCTTTTTTCTATTGCAGCAATTGCCGCTTTTTCTATCTCCATTCACTATTCTATTTATGTCATCAATCTTGATAAGAAACGGTACGATCATCGACCCCTCACAATCCCTCGAAGCTCGCCGCGATCTGCTCATCAAAGATGGTCGAATCGCAGCAATTGAAGACAATATCAAGGTGGAGGACATCGAGATATTTGAGGCCGATGGGTTTATCATCGCGCCCGGATTTATCGATCTTCACACCCATCTGCGCGAACCGGGGTTTGAATATAAAGAGACGATTGAAACAGGGGCAAGGGCTGCCCTGGCCGGCGGGTTCACCGCGGTCTGCTGCATGCCGAATACGAAGCCCGTGAATGACAACTCATCGGTCACCAGCTTCATTATCGAGCAGAGCAAAGCGGCCGGACTCGCTAACGTATTTCCCATCGGCGCTATCACGCAGGGATCGAAAGGCGAACAGCTGGCTGAAATCGGCGAAATGAAAAAGGCCGGAATCGTTGCGATCAGCGATGACGGAAAACCTGTGTGCGATGCGGGTCTGATGCGTAGGGCAATGGAATATTCGCGCGATTTCGACCTGCCGGTCGTCGATCATTGCGAAGATTGTTCGATAGCCCCGGGCTGGTCTATGCACGAAGGCAAATACTCGGCTCTGCTCGGTCTGAAAGGTTTGAGCGGAGCCGCCGAAGACTTGCACGTTGCGCGCGATAGCAGGTTGGCGGAAATGACGGGCGCGCGTGTCCATATAGCTCACATCTCGACCGCGAGGTCGGTTGATATAATGCGAGATGCGAAACGGCGCGGCCTGAATGTTACCTGTGAGGTCGCCCCTCATCATTTCACCATGACTGATGCCGATGTTTACACGCGGAATTTCGATACGAACACCAAAATGGCCCCTCCCTTGCGAACACAAGAAGACCTCGAGGCGATCATCGAGGGTCTGCGCGATGGGACAATAGATGCCATCGCTACAGACCACGCGCCTCACCACGCCAACGAAAAGATGCTCGAATACGATCACGCCCCCAATGGCATCCTCGGCCTGGAAACAGCAGTCAGTCTGACACTCGATCGCCTGGTTAATCGCGGAGTCATCACCCTGACCCGTATGGTCGAATTGCTCTCTTGTAATCCCGCGCGGATATTCAATCTCGATCGCGGAACCTTGAAGGTGGGCCGCGTCGCTGATGTATCTATATTCGATCCTCAACTTCAGATCCAAGTCGATTCTTCCAAATTCCTTTCGAAAAGCCGTAACACACCATTCGATGGCTGGCTATTGAAAGGTGCTCCTGTCGCAGCTATTGTCGCCGGCCGAACCTCTAGATAGGCTCTTTACCCGATGCCGGCGCTAATATCTAATTCAACCAGATTTATTTATTCAAATTCTCACTTCTTCCTCTTTCAAATTTTCTCTTCCTTTATAATTATTTAGATTAGAATTCCTGTATCTTCACCTCCGGGCATCTTTCCGATCGACTAAATTCTCTTTTGACAAGAACTAAAAGATTAGCTTAGATATGCCTAGTTTTCTGAAACGCCCCTTTTGCCAAACTCCCCTGATGTGCCCCGTTTAATTTGCCCCGCGAGAAATCGCGCAGAGTCGGTTTCCCCCTCACTTAATCTTTAACAATTAATTAAGGAGTTTTTAGATATGCAGCAATTGGCACGTATTGGTGCATACCTGTGTTTGTGTCTCTTTTTATCAGTTAATTTAAATATCGATCGAGTATTTGGGCAATCAGCTGTTGATGGCAAGTACGACATCGGTAATCCGACCGTAGTTGAGATATATCTCGATCCGGTCAACGGCAATGACACGAATGACGGGAAATCCAGGACGAACGCCTATAAAACGTTGAAGGCGGCTTGGGGAGTGATACCTGGCAACACGCAACTCACCAGTGGATACCGCATCAACATACTTCCAGGGGTTTTGAGTTGCCCAAGTAATTGCAATAACTATCTGGCGCAAAAATATGGGACGAAACAATTTCCCATCATCTTGCGCGCGGCGGACGGAAGAGGCACGGTGACGATTCAGGGGGGATTGAACGTTTATAAGGTGAATTTCCTATATCTGATCGATCTCAACATCGTAGCGGGCAACGGGGTTGGGGCATTTTCGAACAATGTGCTCCACTTCGAGAGGGTTTATCACCTTCTTATGCGGGGCCTCACGGTGACGGGACTCAATCCCCAGGAATTTCAGGAAGTGATCAAGGCAAATCAATGTCAGGTAATCTATCTTGAAAATAGCGACATCAGCGGATCGCGCAGCACGGCTGTCGATTTCTTCGCTGTTCAGTGGGGACACATCATCAACAATCGCATCCACAATGCTGGAACCTGGGGGATGTATCTCAAGGGCGGGTCTGGATATTTTCGTATTGAGGGGAACGAAATCTACGACTCGATGTTCGGTTTTGGAGCTGGAGAAGGCAGCAACCTGTCGTATTTGGAACCCCCGTATCTGCACTATGAGGTGTACGACATAAAGTTCATCAACAATGTATTGCACGATATTCCAGGCACCGGGATAGCAGTTATGGGCGGATATAACGTCCTGCTGGCGTATAACACGCTATACAAGATTGCCTATAACCAGGGACCGACTTATGGAATATTGACTCTCGGTTATGGGATCCGCATCTGCAATGATGCGAACGGGTCGTGTAAAAAGATGACCGATATGGGCGCCTGGGGGGCGAGCGTTCCGCAGGATGCGTCCATATCGTATGTAATTCCGAACCGGAACGTTTATATTTACAATAACGTCCTCTATAACCCGACGCCTCAACAGACCACATATGGACACTTTGTGATCTATGGGCCTAAGGCGAAGCCCCCCACATTTCTGAATATGCCGGAGACTCTGTCGACAGATCAGAACCTGCAAATCCGGGGGAATCTCATATGGAATGGGCCAACGAACCAGCAGCTTGGGATCGAATTGCCCGATCGAGGCTGCCAATCTTCTAACTCTACCTGTAATTCCACGCAATTGCAGGTTGACAACACAATCAACGTGGTCGAGCCGAAACTGTTGAATCCAGCCCTTGGAGATTTCCATTTCGCGCCGGACTGCAATCTGGATAGAGCGAAGTCATATGCGATCCCTGATTTTAGCTGGGGCGATGCGCCAGCCGTAGATGTGGGGAATTTGAGTAATGCCATCGCCAATGACCGTGACAGCCGATCTCGGGCGCGGACCAATGCGCCGGGGGCCTATATAAAACCCTAGGGCAAAGTGGGGTTAGCTTTATCCAGGGCCAGGCGTTAAGGACGGAAGAAAGAGGCAAAGAAAAAAGAGATTCTTTGCCTCTTTCCTATTCTTACGAGTCTTAGCGGCATTGCGTGATATCCGTATCTACGAGTGGATGGGGATATGAAGCTCCAGTATTGACAGTTGATGGTCATCCGGCCAAGACTATGCAGACCAATTTTCACTGTACTCATATTGGGAGCTATTCATATGATCTGCACCCGGCGCAGCTTTATTAGACTAGGAGCGGCATCAGCGGTTTCGACCGTTTTAGCGGGCCGACATCTCATTGCTTATGTGCAAGAGAAAGGTGTGAAATTCAAAGTCGGTGTAACCGATTGGAATCTCAGGCAGACGGCAAAGATTGAATCGGTTGCATTGGCTAGGAAGATCGGATTCGATGGAGTGCAGATCAGTATAGGCAGGCAGATGCAATTGAAGGATGCGGCATTGCAACGGGCTTTTCTCGATGAAGCGAAGCGCGCGCAGTTTCCCATCGCTTCCGTGTGCCTCGACATATTGCACGTCAATGGTTTGAAATCCGATCCGCTCGGTCAGCGCTGGGTTGCCGAGTCGATACCGATTGCGAAGGCGATGGGAGTGCAAGTTATCCTGCTTCCTTTTTTCGGCAAGTGGGCGCTGCAGACGACAGATGAGATGGATTACGTCGGCGCTGCTCTGCGTGAGATTGCGCCCGAGGCAGAAAGAGCCGGGATAATTCTCGGGCTAGAAGATACGATATCTGCTAAAGACAACGTACGGATTATGGAGCGCACGAAATCACCCGCGGTGTTGACGTACTACGATGTGGGCAACTCAACTCAGCAGGGCTTTAATATACTGGAAGAGATTCGCTGGCTGGGCCGTGAGAGGATCTGCGAGGTGCATTTGAAGGATAACCCGAACTTCCTCGGTAAGGGCAAGATAGATTTTCCAGCCGTAGTCGATGCGCTGGCGGACATAGGCTTCGATAAATGGGCTCAGCTCGAGACCGATAGTCCGACTCGTTCGATTGAAGATGATATGAATGTGAATCTCAAATATATTCGCGGCGTGATTGCAGACAGGGATAAGAGGTGACAGAAAACGGAATGCAGACCCCACCCTTGCTATCAATTCTGATGCCCGTATACAACGAGGTCAGGACGATCAAAGAGATAATCACGCGAGTTGGGGATGTCGAGCTCGGCGCAATTCGCAGAGAGTTAATAATTGTCGATGACTGTTCGACCGATGGCACTCGCGAAATATTGAAGGAGCTCAGTCAAAATCCGGCGCGCAAAATCTACTTTCACGGACAGAATATGGGCAAGGGGGCGGCGCTGCGCACGGCCCTGACCTATGCGACGGGTGATCTCATCATAATTCAGGATGCTGATCTCGAGTATGATCCCAAGGAATATGCTGAGTTGATCAAGCCGATCCTGGAGGGGCGCGCAGATGTCGTTTACGGGTCGCGACTCTCCGGCGCCAAGGTAAAGCGCGCATTTAATTACTGGCATTATGTGGGCAATAAATTTCTGACCTTGATTACCAATCTGCTCTACAATTCTATCCTCTCGGATATGGAGACCTGTTACAAGGTATTTCGCGCGGATGTGATCAAAAATATTCAGATAAAATCGAACCGATTCGACTTCGAGCCGGAGATCACTGCGAAAGTGCTCAAGCGCAAATATAAGCTTTATGAGATGCCGATTTCCTATTATGGACGCGATTTTTCCGAAGGTAAGAAGATCACCTGGCGCGATGGATTCGCGGCGGCCTGGGCCTTGATTAAGTACCGTTTTATAGATTGATTTTGCCGTGGTAAAATTCGCGCCTAACTATGACGCCAACCATATCAGTAATCCTCCCCGTCTATAATGAGCGAGAGACGCTCGAATTGCTCGCCTCGAGGCTCGTCCCGGTCCTCCAGGAGAACGCTAAAGGATCATTCGAGATAGTCTTCGTGGACGATGGCAGCCGCGATGGATCCGATCGGATCGTCGATTCGTTTCATGAAACGGATCCGAGAATCAAAGCGATCCATTTTTCACGGAACTTCGGGCATCAGGCCGCCCTGCAAGCAGGACTCGACGCAGCAACAGGCGATGCGGTGGTCTTAATGGATGCTGACCTCCAAGACCCGCCTGAGGTGCTCAATAAGTTTATCGAGCTTTGGAGAGAAGGCTACGATGTCGTCTATGCAGTGCGGAAAAAACGCAAAGAACGGATATTCAAGCGTGCTGCTTATGCCATGTTTTATCGCACTATGAAATTGATCGCCGAGATCGACGTGCCGCTGGATGCCGGTGATTTCTGCTTGATGGATCGACGGGTGGTCAACATTTTGACCTCTCTGCGGGAACGTAACCGGTTTTTGCGCGGATTGCGCAGCTGGATAGGCTTCAAGCAGATCGGCGTGGAATATGAACGTGATGCGCGCCATGCGGGCGACCCGAAGTATACTTTGCGGAAATTAATCGGCCTGGCGTTTTCCGGTTACATAGGGTTTTCGGCGATGCCGTTGCGGATGGCAGTCTGGTTTGGTCTGCTCGCCGCTGGTATGGGGTTTCTCGTGGCTGTCTGGGCGGTCTTCACCAAACTTGCCGGTATCTACAGCCCGACAGGATGGGCATCGACGATTGCAGTGATCATGTTTATCGGCGGTGTGCAGCTATTGATGCTGGGTGTGATCGGTGAATATTTGAGTCGTGTTTACGATGAAGTCCGGCAGAGACCGCATTACATCGTCAGATCACAGGTGGGATTTAAACGGTCTGAAATCGAAGCTGACGAGAAGAGCGAATCGGCAGCTATAGCAACCTAAATAAATATCAGCTTGAACGGTGAGTTTATCAGATGAAGCGTCAGTTTGCGGAACAGTATGCAAATTTGGAGTCTTGGCATTGGTGGTTTCGTGGTCGCCAGCTCATTCTTGAAAGCGTATTGCGCTCACAATTGAATGGGAAAAAATCTTTTGCGATTGCTTCACTCGGTTGCGGACCCGCTGAAGGTTTGCTCTGGCTTAGACCATTCGCCGGGCCTGCCGGGCGCGTCGTCGGCATCGACGCCGAGCCCCTTCACGCACGCCAGAAGCCGCCAAACATAGAGTACGTCATAGGAAATATCGAGACTATTCCGATGGCTGACAGATCTTTCGATGCGGTCCTCGCCCTCGATGTGCTGGAGCATCTGGATGATGATGTTGCGGGGTTGCGTGAAGCCGCGAGATTGGTAAAGCCGGGAGGACTGCTGCTGATCACGGTTCCCGCTTTGCCGAGTCTATGGGGCGGGCAAGATGTAGTCAGCAATCATCGTCGCCGTTACGTCAAGAAAACTCTGCGCGAAGTATTCAATCGCGCCGCACTCCCGCTCCCGCGAGTCACTTATTTCAATAGCTTGCTCTTCGCGCCGGTTGCCGGAGTACGATGGACTCGCCGATTATTGGGGCGGGAGGAGCGTGCGCGTAGTGATTTCGATGATTCTCGCCCTGGTCAGGTGAACAATATTCTAACCGGTATCTTTGCCGCCGAGCAGCATCTGGTAAATCGAATCTCGCTCCCCATCGGAGTCAGTCTGCTTGCGACCTTACGTATAGATGCAGCCAGATAGGTTTACTACCGACTGCTCAACCGGATTTCACCTTAAAGTTTATCACTCTGAATACCAGGGTTCTGTGATCATTGGGCGGGTAGATTTTCTGCGCATCGCTGACGAATTTGAGCTTATATTTTCCCGGCGGGACATTGAATGACTTGGAGAATGGTGTTGGATCCGGAGAAGTCTTCAATTGCTCGGTAAAGAGCGGACTCTCAATGCGCATAGTGCTTTCTTGGTGAGTTAACAGAGACATCTCGACCGTTATATGGCGCGCATAGGGGGCGGTGTTATGCAAAATGAGTTCACCAGACGGCCCACACCACCGCCATTCGTCTCCTGGGTTTCCCTCCAGAGCTGAAAACCCGTCGGCCCAGTTGGTAAGCAGGGGATAGATCGCCTTTTCGCGTTTTTGACTGATCTCCTTTTCCGAGTACGTCTCTCGCAATTTCTGCTTATACGACGATAAGGTGAAGAATGATAGCCGGCCATTATTGCTGATCAGCGGTTTTACGTTCAACAGATTCGCTAAATCATTTTCCAACTCGGCGCCATCATCCCGATAACCGAAACGGTCAATATATATCCCTTCGAAATCGGTGAGCGCGACGGCTTCTACCATTTCGGGAATCGGGTTCGCCGCTACTGAGGCTTGCCAGAGATCGCTCGGGCGCCCCCGCATCGCTCCGTAAGTCCAACGAAGCGATTTCGAATGTAAATACCCCTTCAGCAAGTCATAATCCGTTACGCGCTCGATCGCGGCTGTCTCCGGAAAACGTTTGACCGGGAGTTGGAAAATCATGCTGCCGGCAGGTACGGAAGCCTCGATCTTTCTGATGAAATCGGCATCGTTTTGATATTCGACAATCGCATTGTCATAAACCGGAACAAATCTTTTGGCGCTTTGATCGATCAATCCCAAGACAGTCAACAAAAGTATCAGCACGCCGAAGAGGACGTGCAGGCCGCGCGATGGGAAAAATCTCTGACGGGCTTTCTCAAGTAGCAGAACGATGGTAAAGAGGGCGAAGAAGGAGACGTAAACGCTGATGCGGTTATAACACCTAATCTGTGGCGAGACCAGTAAGTTAAATATAGCGCTGATACCACCAATCGTCCCGAGCAACACCGCGGAGATATTGAGCAAACTCAGATGACTCAGCGAGTCCTGGGTAGCTCCCTCTGCGCGAGCGATATTAAATCCCCGGCAAAGCAGGAAGCCAAGTAACGTAATAAAGCCTATTGCCCCGACAAATCCCAGCGTCGAGTCGTCATTCTCTGTCACCAGGGGATAGCGATTGTAATCATCTTTCATTCTCCTCAATGGCCCATACCTGTGCCCTGTGAGAGGTAACACCAATTGTGCGATCTTAAGTCCATAAACTTCCGATTCCGCCGGGATGCGCTGCGCCGTATCTGTCTTCCCGTTCTTGTACTGATAGATGATGCTCGGGGCAAGATTGGCGATCATTGTGGCAAAGATGACTGCAGTCAGGAAACCGGGCATCAAGAAATAGCGAAGACTCTTAAAAGCAATGGTTTTAATGAGGCCGATAACCAAGAATAAATAGCAGGCGAAAAATGAGAAATAAACACCTCCCGTCGATGCAATGAGAAGGCAGAATACGATGCTGATGACAAACTTCGGGTTCCTCAGGTTGAAACTTATATCCTGCCGGTCTTCCTGATTGTTATTACTGTTCAGCCGGCAAACCCATAGCATCACAAGCACAATCAGTGGAACTGCATAGTAAGCTGAGTACATCAGATGGTGCTCGCTGCGGCTGAGATGATATGGGGTGAATGTATAGAGCAAACTTCCGAGAATCGCGGGAAAGAGAGAGATATTGAATTGCCGAAAGACGTAGAACGAGGCAATCGTGACGAGTGGGAAGGTCAGTATGAAAAAAATGTTGAGAATTAAGGCATGATCGTCAGTAAAGAATGTCGCAAACTTTATCAATGATAAATGAAAGGTATCAGGTATTGGGAAATCATGTAACTCTGAGCCATATGGCATCCCGATCTTCGGATTATTCAAGTACCATCCATGTTCCCCGATGCCTTTTATTAACATGCCATAAAACATCGTATCGCCAAAATAGATGAACGGTACGCGCAAGTCGGCTCGATATAGTTTCAAGTAAAGATAGGTGTATAGGAACGACAGAGATGAGACAAGAAAATAAGGGCTTATGTGCTTCAGTATCGACTTAATCGGCGCGTTTTCTTTCATACAGCTTCTGCTTTTAAATTATGTTTTTGACTAATGATCACTCGGTAAATATGCATCAAATCGAGGGGAGTAAGATTGATTCGGGAGCGAGCGAGAGATGAGTTTGACTTTGTTCTGCGTGTATATGGGTGGATTGGGCAGGTGAACTCTATTGCCGTCTTCAATCGAATTATACCTTCCCCATAATTCACATCTGGACATTTTCAAAATCGCTCTTCCTAACATGGAGGGCTTCGGATGCCGATACCCCTTCCGTCCTCGGCTGAGGGAATGTTTGCCTCATCAAATCCGCCGGCGAGTCTGTACGTGTACAGACAATCAGAATTTGAAAGGCGAACAGCCCGGGCCACCGCCGCGCAAGCATTGTCAGCGCGCGATCAACCAGCCTTATCAAACGCGATCGTTCACCCGCCAGATCGGCAAGGGGAGGGCCGAAACCAATCTCACTGTCGATCCGGAAACCTGCATTCTTAAGCAATCTCCGAAAAGAATTGACCGTGAACAGCCGCCGGTGGGCTATGTCGAGAATCCCACGCCCGTAATTAAACCATCCCAGCAGTAGCACAAGGCGGAGAGGGAAGAAGGCCACGTTGCCCGTGCTCGCATAAAGCTTCCCTCCGCTTTTCAAGTGCTTGAAGATTTCCTCCGCGCATTTCTCCGGCGATCTCAAGTGTTCGAGTACGTCGAGAGCGATCGCCGTGTCATATTGTCCGGCTTCGAATTGTCGCACCCAGGGGCGATCGAGATCGACGGCGAACTGCCTCATTTCGGGTTCATCCTGATCAAGCCATTGGTCTATGTGAGTTACTTCGACGCCGCGTTCGGCCATGCCACGGCTGACAGCATCACCGTTCGCGCTGCCCAGATCGATCAGGCTCGAGCCGGGTACAAGAGGCAGGTTTTTTATAAAATATCTGAGTGTAGTCGGAGCATGGGTGCTCCTGGTTCGAGCGATTGACTCGCTTTCGATATCGAATTTTGGGTCGTAGAATATATCGAATTGCATGAGCCGGTATTTGGATACCGTTTTGACGCATTGCCAGGCATACCGCAACCCGTTCACGTGGCAGATCTCATCGCCGTAGTAGGTCGGGATCGGTACTTCGGTAATGCGAAAACCGGCGGCGTGTAGCTGTACGATTATATCGGCATCGAAATCAAACCCCAGGCTATTGCTGGTGAAAGGAACCTGCCTGAGAACCGAGGTGCGATATGAGCGATAGCCGCTGTGCATTTCGGTCATCCGGGCGCCCAAAATCAAATTTTGTGTCCTCGTTAAAATGCGGTTGCCGATCCATTTGTAAAGCGGCATTCCGCCTTTGATTGCATCTTTGGGGTTGATGAAGCGGCTGCCAAAAACCGCATCCGCCCCTTCGGCATAGGGCGCCAGGATGTGGGGTAGAGCTTCGGGCGCATACTGGCCATCGCCGTGCAGGAGTACGACGATATCGATCCCCTGTTCGATGGCATAGAGGTAGCCCAATCGTTGATTACCGCCGTAACCTTGATTATAGGGAGTGCGAAAGATATTCAGGGGAGCGTATCGACTCGGCCAGTCGACTTGGCCGGCGACTGCGACGGTATTATCGCTCGAATGGTCATCGATGATGAATATCTCGGCGAGTCGCTCGGCAATCCAATCGGGGATCCGTTTCAGCACCTTCTCGATATGCCGCTCAGCATTATAGGCCACGATTAAGATGGCGACCCGATTCTCCTCCAGGGTGCGCCGCGCGAGCTCTTCGATATGATTCGAGTGGCTATTCAAGGTTGTTTGGTTCGGTTTATGTCTCTGATTTCGGGGTCGAGGGCTTTATTCACTTGAGAAACTCAGATTTTACCCTGCGAACAATCGTTTTGCATAGACTTTAATGGGTATTGGAAAAACTGCTCAGTTTTTCTCGGATGGTTGCCATCCCAGGAAAAAGATTTGTATTGCGTCAGATTTCGCATCATCGTTGGGTAAAGAGAGCTTCATATCTATTTGCGCGTTGCGGTGCAAGGATTGTGGGACCTCGATCGTTTTTATGAAACTTCTATTCGACGGGTGAAATTGTTCAATGACCGTTCCGGCAACCTCGATTTTTATATCCCGTTTGGATTCGTCAGGCTGCTCAGGAACATACATCTTGATAAATATCCGCCCATCGCCCGCGATCGCCGGCAGATGGGTGATCGATGATCCGCTTGTCCATCGCCAGTATTTGGCTCCGTCATTATCCAATTTGTGCCAGCCTGAGCCGAGGTATTGATCGGGTGACGTATCGATAATCCGGGCCCCAGGCGCCGGCGTCCATTCGATCCCGAAACATTTAAGACCGTATTCATGCCTACTTTTCGTATTGACTCGCTGATCGATTTCGAGGGAGAGAATAGACCAGGTGAGCGACGGATCGGGCTTTATCGTAATTTGGTGGTCCATCTCGGACCCGGTGAAGTTGAAGCGGTCGATCTCGGCGCCATTCAGTTTAAATACGAGGGTAGGTCTACGACCAGGATCTGGCATATCTACGATGGATCCTCGTACACGCAATGTCATGGAATCTGCCAGGCTGTATAACGCGACTTTGCTCTGGAGCCGCATCCAACGCCGTATCCCCTCTCGATCGATCTCGATCGGGTACCAGCCCGAGAGAAACGCGATCCCCTGCGGTTTAGATCTGTCGGTTATATGCACGCCGGAGAAGCGCTCCAGGCTCGGTTTGGACAAACGTTTTGCCCCGACTTCGCTGGACGTCCAAATGAAATGCTCACCCTCCATACCCAGGAGCGGATCGCCCGTCAGCGTGAGGACGTGCGGTAGATCCGCCGTCGACCAGATCATATTGCTCCAGGGATCCAGAATCTCATCGAGCAAGGCCGTTCTGTGGTCCGGTAGATATAAGGAGACAAACGGCGAATAGATATTCCCGTATAAGAGCAGATCGTTTTTCGGATCCAGAGTTTTTTTCAAATGATTGAATGCGCGCACCGGCGGGCTCACTTCTCGGTGCAACAGGCCGATTATCGGATAGGTCCAGGCGGCGATTACTACTGTCAAGCATACCGCGAGAAATAGCCCCGAATTCCTTAGCGCCGCATGGCGCCCTGAGCGGAAAAGCCAGCGAGGCGCCCAGATCAGACCACATGCTGCCAGGCCGGTGAAGAAGGGGACATACGGCAGGGAGTAGAGCGGACCGCCGAGCCGCGTGTTCAACATAAAGGTGAAGATCAAATAGGGCAGGAAGATGATCACCATGAGGCCGATATTCTTCCATTTCCGATTGAGGGCGAGTGCGATAAATCCGGTGACGGCGAACACGTATACAGAATACATAATCCACCTCGCTCCCCATATATGCTCGAAAAAACGCCGGAAGCGGTAAAAGAAGGTCTTGAGAGTCGGAGCCTCGATAAATATTGTGTCCGTCTCGAGGATGTATCGAGATTGGTGATCCACGGCGCGGCGAAATACCGGCAAGGTGAAGTGGTAAACCAGCGGCACATACCAGACGAGTACGCAAAAGGTTCCAACCGCGAGCGCTGCCATGACGCTGCCCCACTGGCGCCGCCATAACCGGATGAGAAAGACCAGGGCGATGGCCGGCACCATAACCGGAAGCACCGACGTTCTAACTCCCAGGGCCAGGCCGAAGACCGCGCACCCGGCAATCAGCAAACGCGGAGATTGAATACCGCGAAGGACGAGCGCCAACCCGATAATTCCGAGTGAAAAGGCGACGCCGTCGCTGCGCCCCGCGCCGCTGTGCACCCATACATTCGGCGCGAAACTTCCCAGTAATGCCCCGGCGAGAGCTATTCTCCGATCTTCCAGAACTACGCGATAAAGGTAGTAGAGCGCGGGGGCGACGAGAGAGGCGAAGATAAAGGCAACAGTCGTCAGCGCGCGATGTTCATCCCCTACCAGCCAGAAAACTACGCGCGTCATCATCACGAGGATAGGAAACCCCGGGGGGTGGGGGCTATGAATAGTGATGTCGAATTTATGTAAGGCGCGCGCAAACAGAATATCGTCGTATTCCCAAAGTGAGGCGGGAATTGCTATGAATCGCGTGGCAAAGCAGAGGAGGAACAATCCAAACGCGACCAATTTGTCATTTTTTAAGTCCAGCGTAGATAATCGCGAAAGGAGAGCTGAAACCGAACTCTTCTTAGATATGTTGGTGGGCGCGACAGGCGAGCCATCACTGAACTTCAATCGACGTCTTCCTCCCAGATTCCTCGTGAATTAGCATAACAGCCAGGAGAAATTCTACGCCGTTCACCTATCTCAGGCAAAATTTCCCCGATTAGTGTAGGGTAATTTTAGAGTTGTTCAGCTGCTCAGCTTCGCACGCGCCGCTGCGATTCCTCCGGAATGATATCCAGCAACAATCTCTCATTTCTCCTGATAATAGTAAGTTGCGATTTCACACCGACTTTCTGATCGGTCAGCAGGCGATGCAGATCGTCTATCCCCGCGATCGGCTGATCGTCATAACCAATGATCAGATCGCCTTCCTGCAAACCGGATTTCAATGCGGGGCTCTCCTCTTCCAGCGAGACGACCAGTACAGCCGTTTGGAATTGCAAGTTGAAATAACGTACCAGGCGCCGATGTAGCGGAACGACCTGACCCGCGACGCCGATATAACTGCGGCGAACTCGTCCTTCTTTGATCAGCTGCCCGGCGACAAATTTCGCAGTATTGATCGCGATGGCAAAGCAGATGCCTTGAGCTGGCAGAATGACGGCCGTGTTGACGCCTATCACCTCACCGCGCGAATTGACCAGCGGCCCGCCCGAGTTCCCCGGGTTCAACGCAGCATCGGTCTGAATAATGTTATCGATCAACCGGCCGGAGGGCGTGCGCAGGCTGCGACTCAACGCGCTGACCACACCGGCAGTCACCGAGTACTGAAATCCATAAGGGTTGCCGATGGCGATAGCCAGCTGGCCGACCCGGATCTTCTGCGAATCACCGAGCGCGACCGGCATCAAATTGCCCAGATTGATGCGCACCACAGAAAGATCGGTATCCGGATCGTCGCCGATTAATTGCGCGTCGCTACGGCGCCCATCGGCCAGCGTCACACTGATTTTCGATGCTCCGTGCGCGACATGGCTATTGGTCAGAATGAAGCCATCGGGAGTGAAAATGAATCCAGAACCACTGCCACCCGCATTGCCGCGCGGGCTGCTCGGATTGCGCCCCTGACCCTCGTGATTGACTTCGATGTTGACGACCGATGGATTGGCTCTTTCCGCAGCTCCGATTACGGCTTGCGAATATGCGTCGAGTATCTCGTCATCCGTCTGGGTGACGGATTCCGATATGCGATTCGGATGGATGTTTATGCCGTCGTCTGAAACAAAATGTGAATGATCATTCATATTTTTGATATAGCACCTGGAGGCGCTAATGTGAAGTAGGTACCGCGCAGTGTTATACTCACCACGCGGTAACTGGTGGAGGTTTGATGTGAATGTCGCTGTGAATAAAGACAGTAAAACTCCGGCGGAGATTACCCTTATCGTGATCGGGGGCCGGTGGAAAATCCCAATCCTCTATCACTTATTCCAGGGCGTGAAGCGCTTCTCCGAGTTGCAACATTCATTGGATGGGATCTCGCAAAAAGTCCTGACGCAGCAATTGCGCGAGATGGAGCGTCACGGTGTCGTCCATCGTAAGGTCTATCCTGAGGTGCCGCCCAAGGTCGAGTACTCACTGACCCCGCTCGGCGAGACGTTGAAGCCCGTTATCGAAGAGTTATGCAAATGGGGGACAAAGTTCGAAATCGGCGAATTCGAAGCCGAAAAGATTGAATCGTACACAATGAACGTATCTCCGAAAGAAGATTAGCGCTGACACTTTGACTGCGATCGTTTAACTATGGGGGATTGCAGATCGGTCCCAATCCGCGATCACTTACCATCGCTTGAAATTAAATCTGTCGAGTGTGATGCCGAGCCCGGTGGTAATCAGCAGGTCGTTATTCCTCGAGCCGAAGACCTGATTGCTGATGTAGCGATCGCTGACGATGATATCCCAGGTAAGCCACTTCGACATCTTTGTGATAACTGCCGAATCGAATGTGATCCGATATTCTCCCGTATTACTCATATTCGGAAAGAGTTGAAAGCGCTGCTGTATTGAAACGCGATCTGAGAGTTTGAAAGTAAGCTCCTCTCCAACCAGCAACTCGCCGGAATTGCGAGTCACCCCGGTCGAGTATTTCTCCCGGTCGTACGCGCCGCCGCCGAAGACCTGAAATTGTGTCCGATCATTCTTGATGAAGTAATATCCGATGCCTCCGCCCGGTACGGCTCGTAAGTCCAGAAGCTGAATCTCATTGTAGTCGAAATCGGCGAAGCCGAAGGCCACCCATCTATCGGTGAGATTGTGTTCGTAGCGGCCACCCCCGTGGATTGTGTTGGCTGTCGTCTCGGTCACGCCGCCGCTGTTGTTCTTCGATTTGACGTAAGCCGCATAGAGGGTTGTCTTGTCCCGGTTCGTCTGGCGGCTCATAATTGTGTCAAATGATAATGTGGTGTCTCGGATAGTCCCCGTTGTCAGGCTGTAGCCAAGATTCATATCGGTATCCCATAAATCCAACCAGCTCGGGTGGAGATGCCGTTCGTATTCCTCCTGCTCGGGTTTTGATCGGATCGCCTGGACTTTGCCGGGCTCGAGCGAAACCAATGCGGCGTCCCTGGTTTCAACCTCGTAGTTACCTCCTCTGGTCGCGACCCTTCCAGCTACCGTCTTTCCATCATCGAGCGCAAACCAGAGCGTTTGTTCAGATGTGATCTGCGTTACTACATCGGCCGATATATTGATCTCGCCGGCATAATCGGTCTTGATTGTCAGCGTTTTTCCATCTGATTTGACGATCATGCCCGAGATTCGATCGCCATTTTTCAACGTTACCTCGTCGGCTAGAATTCGCGCCCCCAATCCCGGCCAGAGCATACATATCGCCGCTAAAATTACTATTTTACAAGGCATTGCCCCTCCCTTCATTAACAGAAAAACCGAGAATTATGGAAGGAAATTTTCAGTTCGGCCGGAGGATAGTGCGAGATATAGATATTAACCGTCAGATTCATATCTGTCTATCGGTCGGCATAAGCAGATTTTTCGGATTGCAAGCCCACTTTATCTAAAAAGACAAAAATGTTATCTTTCACGCTCCTGGAGACATTTTTGTCCAAGACGTTAAGCGGCGAAAGATATCGATAGCAGTGATGTTCGGGTGCCAGTATTGGCAGACATAACCGATGCTGAATAAAAGCACGAGGAGACAAAGCGGGCGAACAATATTGTTCTTTACTTTCTCTTCTTCTTTTTCCTGGTTCTAGCGGCAGAGGAGATGATGATGGATGAATCGGCACAGATAAGGAAGTTGACGGCGCTGCTCGACGTGAGCCAGGCGCTCGGTTCCACCTTAAATTTAAGCGAGGCTCTTGAAAACATTCTGGAAATTCTCGACCGAGAACTCGGGATGAAGCGCGGCGCTATCGTAATGCTGGAAGCGAAAGGGGAGCTGAAGATCCAGTATGCTCATGGGATGAGCGAGGGTGAACGGCAACGCGGTCGCTATCGTCTCGACGAAGGCATAACGGGCAAGGTCGTATCATCAGGCAAACCTGTGGTTGTTCCACAGGTGAGCAGGGAGCCGCTGTTCCTCAACCGGACGCGCAAACGCGATCCCAAACAGGAAGAATCCTTCATCTGTGTTCCGATCAAAAACCACCGCAAGACGATCGGCGCGCTTTCGATCATTTATCCGTTCAAACAAAACAGGAGCTTCGATGATGCGGTTAAACTCCTCACGATCATAGCTTCGATGATTTCGCAGAGCCTCCGAATGGCGCAGATGGTTGAGCAGGAGAAAGCACAGCTGGTTGATGAGAATGCGCTGCTTAAGCGCGAACTGCAACAGAAATATGATTTCCGCAACATCATCGGTACGAGCAAAGAGATGCGCGAGATCTATGATCAGATCGCGCAGGTCGCGCATACCAATACTACCGTGTTGATTCGGGGAGAGTCGGGCACGGGCAAAGAGCTGGTCGCGCACGCGATCCACTACAACAGCCCGCGTTCAGCCAAACCTTTCGTTAAGGTTAATTGCGCGGCGCTCCCCGAATCATTGATAGAGTCGGAGCTCTTCGGTCACGAGAAAGGAGCTTTCACCGGCGCCGTTGCGCGCAAAAGAGGGCGTTTCGAGCTGGCTGAAAGCGGAACGATGTTTCTGGACGAAATCGGTGATCTTTCGCCGGCATTACAAGTCAAATTGCTGCGCGTTCTGCAGGAGCGCGAATTCGAGCGGGTCGGAGGTACCGAGACGATCCGCGTCAATGTCAGGATGATAACGGCGACGAATGTAGACCTGGAACAGGGGGTGCAGGATGGGCGTTTCCGCTCCGACCTGTATTACCGACTGAATGTCTTTTCGATATATTTACCGACATTGCGCGAGAGAAAGACCGACATCTTATTGCTCGCCGATCATTTCCTCGAAAAATACGCTCGTCAAAACGGTAAACGTATCAAGCGTATTTCGACGCCCGCCATCGATATGCTGATGAGCTATCACTGGCCAGGCAATGTGCGTGAACTCGAGAATGTCATAGAACGGGCGGCGCTCGTCTGCGAAGGAAACGTCATTCACGGGTATCATCTGCCCCCCACCCTCCAGACCGCTGAAGGCTCTGGAACAGTTACAAAGATGAGCCTGGATCAGGCGGTCAGCGCATTTGAAAAGGACCTGATTCAGGATGCTTTGAAAACAGCGCGCGGCAACCGTGCGCGCGCTGCCAGAATGCTCGATACGACCGAACGCATTCTCGGTTATAAGGTCAAGAAATACGAGATTGATTCCAGACGCTTCAAAGGATGAAGTCAGCTCATTCTGCGTACCAACTCTGAACATTCACTATGAGCTCGCATAAATGCTGAAGTATTAATCGGGACCGCCTTTGTTTCATAAATAAATTCCCGGCACTGATGAAAAGCGACAATAATGTTGGGAAAATCGAGCGAGGCTACATTTTTGATGTGGGCTAAAAAATCGTTATCGCGCCTGGGCTTGTCTATTTTCCGCTGTTTTTGCTGACATTTAATGGACCAAACCGGGGAAACGCTCGGACTGGCAAGCCAGTTGCTATAAAACATGTTTACGTATCGTTCAGGAAGAAGATTTTAGAGGGAGGGGGCACTACTATAAGTGTGAATACATGAGTGGAAATTACAGACAAAAAAACAACAGTTATGGACAGCTCATGGAATTTTTGTTGAGCGAACGCCATCGTTATGAATCCGAAGAGGAATTCAGAGCATACGCTCTTGGGGAGGTTCGACGTTTCATCAGCGAGTTGCGACGGCTTGATATAGAGCTGACGATGCGGCCGAATTTTCTTGAGAAATCACCATTGGATTTCAACGCACCTGATAAGCCATAAAAGCTTACGGTGACGAAGAAGCCCTGCTGGATTTCTTCAGGCTTTTCCGAAGAGTTTCTTTCCAATCCCAATAATTTAATTTTGGCCTGGGAGAGTCCCAGCGCCCAAGGAGGCAATGAATGACCCCAAAAGATGTAATAAAGCTAGCCAAAGAGAAGGGCATACAAATTGTAGACCTACGATTTATTGATATGCCCGGGACATGGCAGCACTTCTCGATTTCGGTTGGAGAATTGTCTGAAAACCTCTTCTCGGAGGGGATTGGTTTTGACGGTTCATCAATTCGAGGATTCCAGGCGATCAATGAATCGGATATGCTGCTCTTTCCGGATCCGACAACCGCCACCATCGATCCCTTCACCGAGCATCCGACGTTGGTACTGATCTGCGATGTGAAAGACCCGATTACCGGCGCGAATTACACGCGCGATCCGCGATTTGTAGCCAAGAAAGCCGAGGAGTATGTCAAGAAGACAGGTCTGGCCGATACGGTATACATTGGGCCAGAGCTGGAATTCTTCATCCTCGATAATGTCCGCTTCGACCAGAGTTACAACTACGGTTTTTATTATCTCGACTCAGAAGCAGCGGCCTGGAATTCGGGAAGAGAAGGAACGCCCGAGAGGCCGAACCTGGGCAATCGTCCGCGCTATAAGCAGGGTTATTTCCCCGTGCCGCCCGATGACCATATGCAGGACATACGCTCTGCGATGCTGCTGGCGCTCGAAAGCGTCGGCGTGAGAATCGAAGTACACCACCACGAGGTGGCGACCGGCGGTCAGACCGAAATCGACATGCGGTTCGACACATTAACCCGGATGGCTGACAAGGTGCTCTGGTACAAGTACTGCACCAAGAACGTTGCGAAGAGATACGGTAAGACGGTGACATTCATGCCCAAACCGCTCTTCCAGGATAACGGTTCCGGCATGCATACGCACCAGTCGCTGTGGAAGGGTGAGAAGAATATCTTTTACGAGAAGGGGGGGTATGCCGATCTCTCGCAAACCTGTCTTTACTACATCGGCGGCATTCTCAAGCACGCGCCGGCTCTGTGCGCATTGATCGCGCCGACCACCAACTCCTATCGCCGTCTGGTGCCCGGCTACGAAGCACCGATCAACCTGGCCTACAGCCAACGAAACCGATCGGCGGCTGTGCGCATTCCGACCTACTCGAAAGCCGAGAGAGCCAAACGCATCGAGTTTCGTACTCCGGACCCGACCTGCAATCCGTATCTCTCCTTCGCCGCTTGCGTAATGGCGGGGCTGGATGGGATTGCCAACAAAATCGATCCGGGCGATCCGATGGACAAGGACCTCTATGAATTGCCGCCGGAAGAGGCCGCGGAGATCAAGCAGCTTCCGGGATCGCTCGATGAGGTGCTCAATGCATTGGAGACTGATCATGCCTTCCTGCTGAAGGGCGATGTCTTCACTAAAGATTTGATCGAGACCTGGATCGAGTACAAACGGAAGAACGAAGTGGATCCGATCCGTCTGCGTCCACATCCCTGGGAATTCGCGCTCTATTTCAACGTCTGAAGCTGCACAAACTGGAAGCAAGAACGGCAAAATGAAGTAGAAAAGTTTGCTTCCTTTTGCCCTTTTGCTTCCAGTTTTTGCGCTTATTTCGTCTCTTTCGTTTCCTCCTCGCTTCTCCTCTTCAGGCGCGAAGATTCTGGCGCCCCGATGATAATTTCGAATATTCCATTCACATGGTTGGTATGAAGTTGATAGTCGCGTAGGAATTGCTCGCTTGCGCTCAATTGATCGTCATCGCAATAACCGAGCATACGGGAGAGAGCATTCAAGGGGCCCGCTTTTACCGGTATCGAATGCGTCTGCGCATCATCGACCATCTGCAGCTTATTCTCCACATCCCGCAGGAAAATGTAGGCCGCAGTCAGCCTGATCATCTCGTCAGCCGAGATCAGCGCTTGAGCGCAGAGCGCATCGAGGGCTTTCAGCGTGCTGCGTCCGCAAATCTCCTGGTAGCTGCTCCCGAATGTTAGTTGAAGCGCCTGTACGATGAGTTCGATCTCGCGGATTCCCCCGAATCCCAATTTGACGTTTCGGTCCCGCTCGCGGCTGGCAGTCATCTTTCTGTCGATCTTTTTCTTCATAGCGCGGACCTCGTTGAGGGGTTCGAGGCCGAAAGGGCGTTCATAAACAAAAGGAGCGACCATGGCCAGAAATTGCCGGCCGAGCCGGGCGTCGCCAGCCACCGGATATGCCTTGAGCAAAGCTAATCTCTCCCACGTCTCACCCCGCGCATAATAATATCGCCGGAATCCATCGAGCGAATATGCGATGTTTCCCATTCGGCCATCGGGCCGTAACCTCAAATCGACGCGATACAAATAGCCTTCGTTTGTGATGTCGCTTAAAGCCAGGGTGACTCTTTGCGAGAGCTGGCGATAGTACTCGGTGCTCGAGATGGGTGCGGTCTGATTCGAGTCATCATCGTCAGCTGCGTGTAGATAGATCAGGTCGACATCGGAGCTGAAGTTGAGCTCACCTCCGCCGAGTTTCCCCATTCCCAGGATGGTGAACCCCCCCAAACTTCTTCTGGAGATTCCGGATTCTCGAAACAGCGCGCCTTCACAAATCCGCAGGGCGGCCGAGATCAGCGCTTCAGCGAGTAGCGAGAGAGCAGACAGCGTTTCTTCAACCGGGCAAAGACGCATGAGATCGCGCACTCCGATGTGCAGCATTTCCCTACGTTTGAAAGCGCGCAGGAAATCCAATTGCTTCTTTTCTGACGCGATACTCTGCAGTCCGCGCAAGACATCGCGGGCGATCTCCCGCTTTTTACGTTTCTGGTAGAGCGTCTGAGGATCAGTCAGCCAGTAGAGATAGACCGGATCCCTGATGAGAATTTCGGCCATATGCTGGCTGCCTCCGAAAGTCTTGGCGAGAATTTCCAGGCTGCGCGGGGATTCATTAAGGTAGGAAAACAAGCGCGTTTTGTTGACGGCGGAGCGCGCGAATCTTTCGAAATGATTGAGCGCCTGGTCCGGGTCGGCCGATTGCGACGCGCACAGGAGCAAATCTTCCAGGATATTGGCCAGTAGCTGGCGCGCCGTGGGATCATCCGCCATCGCCTGCAGATTGGCGTCAGCTTTAGTTGGCTCTTTAAATCCGTAAGGACCCAGCAAAGCTTCCGCCTGCTGCGGATCGAGGCGTGGCGCCAGCAGTAGATCCTTTAAGTTCTTGGGCGACATACTGTCTGATAAGATAATGAAGTTTGGAAGACGAAACAAATAATAATTATATGGAGGAATGAATCACGACAAAAATCACAAATGTTGCCTGTAACCGCAAATATTATCTTTGGCATCGGTTTTTTGTCCTGTTGTGAGACTTCTTCCTCGAATACTATAGAACACGAATGGTGAACGCTGAAATCAAGAGAGTGATCGAAACATTCTGTCCGGAAATCGACAAAGATTTTGTCGGGGAATTCTTTGCTCGCATGGATGAAGATTATTTTGCCACTTTCTCTCCGGAAGAGATCGCCACCCATATACGTATGTCGCGCGGGCTCGATCCGGAGCATCCGGTGCGATGCCTGATTACGCCGCGCGGTGACGGCGAATTCGATATCATCATCGTCGGTTTCGACTACCTTTCCGAGTTTTCCATCTTCTGCGGCTTAATGTCGGCGTTCGGTCTCGCGATTCAATCCGGCAATAGCTATTCGTTTGCCAGGAATACGTCCGATGCCACAAGCGCGCGAACGGCCCACCGATCTCCTAGAAGGAAGCGGCCATCGTCGAGCCGGATCGTAGATGTCTTCACCGTCAGCCTGGACCAGGATGAGGTATTCGATGAATCCACACAATCCCGCTTCGCGGAGCAACTGCAAGCGCTCGTCCGGCAGCTCGCTACAGGATCGTCCGACCAGGTTAGGGATCGTCTCAATCGCCTTCTGACCGATCGTCTTGAGAAGATGGATGGGCAATTGAGCGGTCTGCTCTCTCCCATCGATGTCCAATTCGATAACCTGGCTTCGCCGGACTGGACCCTGATGAACGTGCGCTCCGAGGATGCCTACGCCTTCCTCTATGCTTTCTCGAATGCGCTCGCGATGCGCGGAATTTACATACACAAAGTCAGGATCGAAAGCGTCCGGAACGAAGTGAGAGATCAGTTTTTCATCGCCGACAGATGGGGACGCAAAATCGAAAGTGAACGAGAGCAGGAGCAACTGCGCACGGCGGTAGTGCTGATCGAGCAATTCACACGGTTCTTGCCGTCAGCGCCGGACCCGGCTCGGGCGATGCGCCACTTCGATCAGTTTCTGGATAAGATCGCGGAGGAGCAGATTTCCGACGAGTCCGTAGCCTTTTTCACCGGCGATGAGGGAATGAACCTGCTGGCGCATCTGCTGGGCAGCAGCGATTTCCTCTGGGACGAGTTCCTGCGCTTCAAAGAAATACAACCGATCCTGCCGATTCTGAGAGACTTCTCTCGCATTGAACTGGATCCCGGTAAACAATCGCTGTTCTATCACCTCGACGCACAGCTTGCCCGTGCCGCCACTTTTGAGGAGAAGAAGAAGGGCGTCAACCAATTCAAGGACCGCCAGGTCTTCCTGATCGATATAAAGCACCTACTGGATCCGCAGACAACCCTGGTGGATTTCTCTCAAGCGCTGACCCACCTGGCCGAGGTGATTCTGCATAAAGCTGCTGAACTTTGCCTCTCGCAACTGGTCGAAGAGTACGGAGAGCCCGTGTTGATAAACGGAACCAAGTGCAGGTTTACGATCTGCGGGCTGGGCAAGTTCGGCGGGTGCGAAATGGGATATGCATCCGATCTTGAGACGTTGTTTGTTTACGAAGGACCGGGGCAGACGCGCGGAGATAAGGCGATAGATAATGGGATTTTCTTTGAGCTATTGGTGCAAAAGATCGCAGAGTTCATCGAAGCCCGTGAGAAAGGGGTCTTTCACATCGATCTCAGGCTCAGACCGCACGGAAAAGCCGGCGCGCTGGCGAGCCCGTACGAACAGTTGGCGGCTTATTACAGTTCAACAGGCGAAGCTGCCCCTTTTGAGAGGCAGTCGCTCATCAAGCTGCGGTGGGTCGCCGGAGATGAAGCTCTCGGACGTAGAGTGGAAGCCCATCGGGACAGTTACAGCTATAGTGGGGAGACATGGGATTGGGAGTACGCCCTCCATCTGCGCGGCAGGCAAGAGCGTGAACTGGTCAGGGCCGGTGAGGTGAATGTGAAATATAGTCCCGGTGGAATCATCGATATAGAGTACACCGCTCAGTATCTGCAAATCATCTTTGGGAAAGATCAGGGCCTCAGGACGGCCAACACGATGGAGGCGTTGGACGAGCTCAACCGTTTGCAAATCATCGCTCGAAGCGATCACGGTGAATTACAGACCGCCTATATTTTCTTGCGCCGGCTAATCGATGCGCTCAGGCTGGTGCGCGGCGATGCCAGCGACCTCGTGCTGCCGCACGAGTCTTCAGAGGAATATAAATCGCTCGCTCGAAGAATGGGCTACCAGGAGCGAGACCGAAGAAAGAGCGCCGAGCGATTGGCCGCGGATATCAGACAGTTAATGAAAAAAGTCCGGTCACATTATCTGAAATGCATACAAATTAAGGCGCAGCCGGGTTAGATGTTCGGTCGCCGGAAATCAATCGAGAACAAATTTTTGTGCCCTTCCTACCATTCGCCAGCATCGACCACATCGACCTCCACGGCGTTCGAACTGTGACCCTCGCAATAGACCTGCACTGTGTTGGAGCCGATATCGAGCCCGGGTGGGACAGCGATATTGATCTGTGCCGAGCCGGCCTGATCGATCTCACTGACAAAACAGGGGCGCACACCATAACCTCCGATCACAACCTTCACGTTTGTGCGAGTCGCCGTTTCTGGCATTCTCTTCGCCCAGATCGCGAAAATCGCATTTCTGCCGCGGCGCGGGAAGTAATGCTTGAAAGTACATGCATTATTCACATCATCGATAAAGATCGAGGGCGCGGGTTGAGCCGGTAGGTCGGTGAATTGGCGGTGAGCCTTTAAGGTCGATCGCGTCTTTTCGCGGTGTATCACATCTATCTGCGCGAACCCGGCGGTATCGGCCATATTTACGAGGCACTGCGTATTTGGCCCCCACCAATTATCGTATTGCCCGCCCAATTCATCGAACGGATAGAACTCCATGACCGGCGACGTTGCATCGAGCATACCATCGATAACGTATGATTGAATTATCGCTACATCGCGCGTAACTTCACAGACGCGCTGCAGACCCAGCAATGGATGTTGCAGATGGTAGAGCACGCCCAGGAAAATGACGATATCGAAAACGCCGAGATTCTCGCGGCTGACTTCATAGACGCTCAGCTCGCGAAATTCAACGCGCGATTTGAGCTCGCTATGCGCCTCGAAGAATTTGGCGGGGCGGACGCAGTCGACTGCCACCACCTCGGCACCGTGCCGTTCAGCCGTGAACGAATAAAAACCATCCCAACAGCCAATGTCGAGCACACGCTTCCCGGTAAGGTCATCCGGTAATTTGAAATTGTCATAATGAGATTGAAGTTCATCGAGTTTGCGCGCGCCCGGAGTGATTCGGCCGCCTCCGAGATCGATGCTGTGCCACCAACCGGTTTTCGCCAGTTCTTCGGTATTTTCTCCCGCTACTTTTTCATGTGCTTCCCGCATCGCGAGATCGTCTTTTAATTGTGTCGCCATAATGTTTCTCGTGTGGATGATGTCTGATAAAGAAAGCTAATTTACCTCAACGGTTAAGTCGAATCAATTCCGCAGCGGTGCCGAGTTATTGTAAAAGGCTGGCGTTTAGATGGCAGATACATTATTGTTGCCGGAGAGAACGGAGTACATAAAAAACTGAAAAGAAGTGATATCAAGACTAGACCGTGCAGGGCAAGGGCACTAACGTCGCGGAGAGTGATGTCTGCAACTCATTCGACGCTCTCTTAAACCCATGAACATTATTTTAGGAGGACTTGATGCACGACTACGAAAATGAAAAGAGTGAAACTACTGAACCTAAGGACCAAAGCGAGTTGATGAGCTTATTGCTGAAAGAGCGTTCGAAATTTTCGTCTGAGGAGGAATTTAAGGCGTACGCGGTAGATGAAGTGCGGCGCTTCATCAATGATCTGCGTTCGATCAATATCGAGCTTACGATGCGGCCAACCTTCAATAAGATTCCGCTCTCGCGGCATAGCGTCACCGAAAAATTGAGCTCACATCGAGAAAACTGACTTAAAAATATGGCTTTTGATCCAGAAGATAATAATAACAACATCACTAACGGATCGGAGCGGGCGCCGGCGCGTTCTTATATAAAAGAAAAAAGTGATTTAAACATGTCATTCGATCCCAAACATCGCAGTCACATAATCACGAATGGCCGTGATCGGGCGCCGGCGCGCTCGATGTTCAAGGCCATAGGGTTTACCGATGAAGACCTGGCCAAACCGATTATCGGTGTCGCCCATATGTGGATTGAGACGATGCCCTGCAACTTCAATCACCGCGATCTGGCAGTAAAGGTCAAGGAGGGCATCCGCGCAGCCGGCGCCACGCCGATGGAGTTCAACACGATTTCGATCAGTGACGCGGTGACGATGGGCACTGAAGGTATGAAGGCTTCGCTGGTCAGTCGTGACCTGATAGCCGATTCGATCGAACTTGTCGGGCGCGGTTATATGTTCGATGCCGTGATAGCGATTGTCGGCTGCGACAAGACGATTCCGGGCGCGGCGATGGGGCTGATCCGTTTGAACGTGCCGGGGCTGATCTTATATTGCGGTTCGATAGCTCCGGGAAATTTTCGCGGTCGCGACATAACAATTCAGGATGTCTTCGAGGCAGTCGGCGCTAATGCGGCGGGCAAGATCACAGACGCGGATCTTTTTGAGATCGAGAACGTCGCTTGTCCCGGAACGGGCGCCTGCGGCGGTCAGTATACTGCCAACACAATGGCGATGGTGATGGAGTTCATCGGCTTGTCTGTCATGGGAACGGGCAGCGTTTCGGCGACCGACCCGCTCAAAGAGAAGACCGCGATTGAGTCGGGCAAGTTCATTGTCGACCTTCTGCGTCGAGGCGTCAGGCCTAGCGATATACTGACTCGCATATCATTCGAGAACGCGATAGCCGGAGTCGCAGCCACCGGCGGTTCGACAAATGCTGTGTTGCATCTGCTCGCTATGGCGCGCGAAGCGGGGATCGATCTGACGATCGACGATTTCGACGCGATCAGCAAGCGTACGCCGCTCATAGCCGACCTGAAGCCGGGCGGAAAGTACACGGCGATCGATCTGGGGAAAGCGGGCGGCATCGGGCTCGTAGCGCGGCGCCTGGTCGAAGCCGGTTGTATCGATGGGAATCAGGTCACCGTGAGCGGGCTGACCATCGCACAGGAGACCGAACTGGCAGACGAAACGCCCGGCCAGACCGTCGTTTTCTCTGTCGATAAACCTCTCAAACCCAACGGCGGGCTGGTAATCTTGAAAGGCAATCTCGCGCCGGAAGGCGCCGTCGTCAAAGTTGCCGGCCACGAACGCCCGTATCATCGCGGTCCTGCGCGCATCTTCGAGCGCGAAGAGGATGCGATGGAGGCGGTGACGGGCAAGCAGATCAAATCCGGAGATGTCGTCGTCATAAGATACGAAGGTCCGAGAGGCGGCCCGGGTATGCGTGAGATGCTCGGTGTAACGGCGGCGATAGTGGGCGAGGGGCTGGGCGAAGAAGTAGCTTTGATGACCGACGGGCGTTTCAGCGGCGCCACCCGCGGGTTGATGGTCGGCCACGTAGCCCCTGAAGCGGCAACCGGCGGGCCAATCGCCGCGCTACGCGAGGGCGATATGATCGTATTCGATATCGAAGCCCGCAAGCTCGAAGTCGAACTCTCTGATGAGGAGATCAAGCGAAGGTTGTTAGAATGGAAACCGCCCGCGCCGCGTTATAGGTCAGGAGTTTTTCAAAAGTACGCCGCGCTTGTTTCATCGGCCTCGGAAGGGGCGATCACGAGAGGATGAGGGAGTGCGGGTGCGCGCTCTCTCCCACTTATCAAACTCGGCTTCCATCGGTTCAGCGAGCCTGTCAGGGTCAATCCGGATAACGGGAGGACGCGCGCTATATTTATGGGCGCGTTCGGTGATTTACTCCTGGTTTAATGCATCGACCGGATCCTGGCTGGCCGCCCGCAATGCGGGATAGATCGCTCCAACCAACCCGCTCATCAACCCGCCCGCTATCGCAAAAAAAATATAACCGGCTTCGAGCACAATTTGTGTTCCGATTGTTTTGAGAAGGATGGTCCGGGCGATCAGGGAGACCGTTAATCCACTGGCTACGCCGATCGTGCTTATCATCAGGGATTCTTTGATGAAGACTCCGGCGATGAATTTTTTAGATGCGCCCAGCGATTTGAGTATTCCGATTTGCCGTGTTCGTTCCATAACCGAGGAGTACATCGTCAGCGAGATGACGAGTAGACTGATGATAATGGCGAGTCCCGCCACGACGTCGAGAAATATATTGAAGCTCTGATAACCGTTGGCGAAGAGCTTCGGCAGATCGCGGGTAAAGATTATGCGGAGATCCGGAAAACGCTCGATGATCCGGCGTGCAACCGCTTCCTGCTCATTTTCGTTCCTGCATTTCACCATGAACATAGAGCATTTACCTTCGGCGCCCAGTTCCTCCTGCATCGTCGACAAGGGTATCATCGTTCGCGCTCCGGTCTCCGGTTCGTAGATACCCGCGACCTTGAACTGCCGGTTGAATATGCTGATGCAGTCTCCCGGGGTCGTATGGTGGAGGGCAGCGTACTTTATATCGACGATCACGGCATCTCCAGACTCAGGTAGAGCGCGGCCTTCCACGACGCGGATCTTCGTCGCATTGGTATAATCCGCAAAATTCACACCGTCGATTTGACGTAAACCGAGTCCGTTATCGCCTTTCATCTCGAGATGTTGCCCGACGGGCGTGATCGCCGCGATGCCGGGCACTTCTCCTATCCGGTCCATCAATTCGATCGGCAGCGATAACGGCAGCGAAGCCGCCGAAATGCCGAACTGCTGATGATGATAGACGAGTAATTCGACTCCGGTATTGGTATCCCGCTCTCCTCTGTTACGCAGCATACCGCGCACCAGCCCGACAGTGAGGATGACGAGGATGATTCCGACTGCGACACCGATAATGCTTGCTGCCGTTCGTCCCGGGTGATGCGTGAGATTGGCAGTAATCAAGGATTTCATAATTTTTCGTGTGCCATCTTTTTCGAAGACTTGTTCGATTGGTGAAGGTTGATCTTGCGCGCAATACGCGTCGCGGGAAATTCTGCGTGAAGTTCGTCGTAGAGATCAAAGAATTGTGCGGTTACCGCCTCCCAAGTATATCGCCGTGAAGTCCAGAACGCACGAGCCAACCTGTCTTTGCGGACGGCGGGATCAGCGAAGACTGAATGCACGGCGGCGACATAGGCCTCTCCGTTGGCTTCTGCCAACCAGCTATTATTTTCGTCAGCGTAAGAGAGCACGCCGCCCGATCTGGGCGCGACGAGCGGCAATCCGGCGGCCATCGCTTCGAGAGGTGCGATCCCGAATGGCTCGCGCGGATTGGGATGAACGAAAGCATCGCAGTTAGCATATAGATCTACCAATGCGGCGCGATTACGTATATGGCCGAGAGAATAGACGCGTCCCGGCGCGCGGAGCCGCGCCTCATCGGCGAACCAATCGGCGAGCGGGCCGTCGCCCGCAATAATCAGCCGGTAATCACCCGTGCGTTCACGCGCGAGCTTCTCCATCATTTCAAGAAGGAGAGCGATATTTTTCTCTTGCGATAAACGACCGGCATAGAGCAGAAGCTTGGTTCGCCGGTCGCCCTGAAACAACGAAATGAGCTTTTGTCTGCTCGTTTCGGACCTGCGGCCTGAGACGTAGTCGGCCACATCTGCGCCCATCGGACGAACATGGACGTCCCTTTTCATGGCGGGCGACCATCGCTTCGCGCAATTCATCCGCGGTGTATTGTGAGTTGGCTATGTGATAATCGAAGAGCGGAATGTATAAATTGCCGAGATATAGCCTGGAAAGGCGTTTGCCCAATCTGTTGTCTGTGAGAAATGCGCTGACATTATCGTCCATCCGTTCGCAGCTCATCCCGACGAGCACCGGTCGGCGCAAGCCGGAGATCCAACGCTCGCGCAGAAACCCGGCGAGCCAGCACAGAGCATACTTATCGCAAACTTCAACCAGATCAGGTGTTTCATCGCGCAGGATACTGTTAAGTTCTCCGTTAAAGGCATAAGTATGAGGCAACAGAAGACGGTACCGACGGTCGAAGATGGGTGCCCGCGGCGCTTTGATATGATAGATAGCTCCGTGCTCGCCGATTTTTTCCATCCTTGTCCGATCGCCCGGCACGACCAGCCGCATCGAGCGACCATGACGATTGGCCGCATTGAGCAACGCACGATAGAACGTGCTGATGCCACCCGAGGTGGTGTGGTAGGCGTTGGTAATGTGAAGCGTTTTTATGGACATCGGAAGATAATTGATAATTGATAGTTGATAGTTGATAGTTGATAGTTGATAGTTGATAGTTAGTAATTTGTAGCTGATAATCAGTAGTTGATAGTTAGCTATTGATAGTTAATTGATAGTTATATGAAGAGTGTTGCATGTAAATAAAAGATTCCTTGAAATCAACGTTATCGATTCTGAGCGCCAGAGGCGCGGGGATGTTTATAGAACTCGTTCAATCACATTTGCAAGCTCCGGAGGAGCGACATATAGGCATTCATTTGTCGCTCCTCCGGAGCTTGTGAGACTTGGGTAATCGAATGCTATATACATCGGGCTCCTCCGGATCCAATCAGAAACTGTTGATAATGACCGGCTTTAAGTTACACCGCCCTTAGTTTAATAACCGAGATAACAAATTATACGTACTATCAACTATCAATTATCAACTATCAACTATCAACTGCTTTTTACCTTCGTCGCCAAATTGCCCGTGGTATAGCTGTGATAAATTCACGAATGATTAAAGGCATTTGGTGTAAATCATCGATTAACGATTTACGTTCCTCCCCTACGATCAAAGCTCCTCGCCGCATAGCGAATAGATTGAAAATAGCCGATAACAATGAAAAACAGATTGATGCCGTTATACTCCTCGCAAGTTTCTCTGTACCGCCTATCCAGTGGAGAGAGAGTTCGAGTGAGTGGTTAGTGATTGGCAGCAGGACCATCACGGCCAGTGTCGCAGCCCAGGGTGGTTGTGCCTGTCGAAAGGCTTGTGTCATCGCGCCATAAAATCCGGCCGTGGAGATATAGAAGACCGATTCGAGGCTCATCGCGCTCAGCGCCGCAGTCATCCCTGCGCTGATGTTAGTTATGAAAAAGAGTGTACCTCTAAAACAACCGCTCATCATAGCTGACTTCCAATTCCAGCGGCGAATTAGGTGATCAACCGGATGACGAACAAGTCCAGTAAGCACAACTCCGACTGTTAGTTTGTTATCCATCCTGTTAAATAGTTGAAAGCTGCGTAGGAAGCAAAAAGGGCAATAATGGACAGAAGAAATAGTGTAATGATTCTTTTTGTCATTTACTTTTGCCTCTCTCTGTAATTAGCAGGTTCGAAAACTTTCGTCTAGATCTCTTCCGGGCTCGCTATGGAAACCCTGGCGGCCAACTGTTGTTTATCCGTAACGTGCTGCAGGCTGAAAGCATATGCCCGGAGCACCTGCTCGAAGATTTTATCCCAAGACTCTGCCAGGGCCAGGTCGCGCGCCTCTTCGCCCATCTTCACCAGCTTTTCCGATTGCGACATGAGAGCGAGCGTCGCGGCGAAAAAGTCCCGTCTATCATTGGCGATGTAACCGGTGACGCCGTCGCGGATGATGAACTTCGGTCCGCCATCTGCGCTGACGATCGCCGGGATGCCCGAGGCCTGCGCTTCCAGCACGACGTTGCCGAAGGTGTCGGTTTGCGAAGGGAAGATGAAGAGGTCCATATTGGCGTATGCTCTCGCCAATGGTTCGTTTTTCAGTACTCCGGTGAATTCGGCCCGGCGCATATTTTGTTTCAACCAGCCCAGTTCACTGCCCGTGCCCACAATCAGGAAACGAAATTCGTCTCTCCCGGAGGCCAATAGCTGCTTCTCCAATTCGGCAAGGAATCGCACGTTCTTCTCCGGCGTCAGTCGGCCGACATAGCCGAGCGTGAAGTCGCCGTTGCGCCGGTCGCGTTTAGCCGGAGAAAAAATACTCGTGTCTACTCCGCGTCGCATCAGAAAAACCGTTTTGCCGCAGCCTCGCTTGAGGAGTTCGCCCAGCTCCTCATTGGGAGCCAGTACCACGCGCCCGATCTTGTAGAATTTCATCAGGGCGCGGAGACTTTGGCTTTCGGCGAATTTGACGAGCGCCGTACGCGCAAAACTGGGCAGGAAGGGAATGATGTTGTTCAACCGTCTGCCGGCATATTCGTGCAGATTCGTATGCCACGAAATGACTACCGGCAGACGCAGCTTGCTCGCGACATAGGCTCCGAGCTGTCCGATGTCGCTCGGCCCCGTGATGTGGATGAGATCGGGGTTGAACTCCCGCAGCTTTTCGAGTACGAGCTTCGTGTGGCGCCACGCGAGCATGTCGTATCGTTGATCGGACTCGATTCTGAAGCCCACCGATGTGCGCTTGAGCGAGAGCCGCGTGACGCTTCCATCGTCGGTCATTTCAGTTTTCGGTCCGGCGTGAACGCAGAACATCGGCAGGCAGCGCCGTTTTGCGAATGCCGCAAATTGGCGGCTCGTCTGAGCAACCCCATTTACTTCCAGGTAAGAGTCGGTGAAGAACGCGACACGCGGCTCAGCTCTCATAACCCATCCTTTCGGTTACTACTTTTTCATTGGCCAGCGCCAATCGCAGCGCGGCCTGCATTCTGCTATTGCCCAGCAACCGCATGCACCATAAGGTTGCGCGCAACCAGGCCGGACCGCCGTTTTGCCAAAACCTTGAGATGGGTAAGACCCCTTGCCCATCGCTTATGTCGGCGAAGACGCGATCGACCCACCTGGTTTGACCGAGCGAATGGTTGGGATAGGAACGCAGGACATCGGCAATCGCTTCAAACGTCCGGGCGAGCATGGGTGCGCGATATTCCGGCATGAGCAGAATTTCGCTATGCGCATCTTCGCGTATCTCGGCAACCAGATCGTTAAACGAACAGGACCTGGTCAAATTCAACACACTGTTGGGCTGGCATCCGTGACGATCGCCGCCGGCTACCGCGGGCAAACCACATTCTTCCGCTAGCAGCATGACTGAATTGTTTTCGCGCCAGGAGCGGAACCCGTTTACTTCGAGAGCATGGATCCACTGGCTGTGCTCTGAGAGGAAAGCATAGAGATTTTCCGTATGATCCTGTTCCCCGATGCATTCTATGTCCCACAGCGGATGGTTAACGACGGTCAAAGTCTCAGAGTCTTCGTCGATCAAGGACAGCAGCTCGGTGAGACTCATCGCGTCAGGGTCTCGATTTGTGTGTTTCATCAACTCACGAACAACTTCTGTGGCCGTTTCGTGCGGCAGGTTGTGAACGCCGAGATGAAATAGCCCTCTGCCATAAGGCACGGTCCATTCCAGTGAAATCGGGATGCGATGAACGCCGTTAAGAAGCTGAAGTTGCTTACCGGCTTCAATATCATCATGGTCGGTAATCGAGACGAGAGCGGGCAGACCTAGCTCTTTCTCAATTTGCAAAGTTTCTATCTCGATCACCTGACGGGGCGAAACGGGTGGCGTCCAGTAGGTTTTCGAGAAGTCTAACGTTCGGCCGTAGATCGAGAGATGATGCTCCATCCCCTTTCTAAACCGGCCGGAAATGTAAGGAATCATCTCCGCATAGCGCGGGATGAAGGTTAATAATTCTTTCGAGTGATAGGTGTGGCAATGTAAGGATGCTGCTGCACGAAATCCGCGTGGGAAGACGTCTTTACGATCGTAGACGTGCATCTGCGTAAATGCTGAGCCCATTTTTCGCCTCCTGATAAGCGCCTGGCGCAGTCTTACCGCGCAAACGCGTTTGACGTGACCCGTGAACCGTAAGGAATTCGACGGCTCAGAATGATGGTGTGAAGAGGAGCTTAACCAAGTTATGTAACGGCAGCATAAATGGAGGAATAAATCATCATTAGCTAATTACTAAATCTTTATTAGCTGTACGCTACTCCAATCTCAGATTTAACAGAGCTTTTACACTGTGCTGAGCTTTATTTAAGGCAGAACCTCTATTCTTTATAGTCATTCTTTTAGCGGATAACTTTTAGCGGATAAACTGATAGAACGCCGTCCGAAGATCGATAGCGGTCATGTGGCCGGAGGTCTACTCGGTTATCTTCGCCGATAATATTTCCCTGAAATGTCGACAACTGTAGTAAGCGCAGGCGCACCCTGCAGTTGCAGAGGAGAGAAAATGGATCTGAACCAAGGAGTTTGCTCTGATCAAGAAATACTCGACCAAGGGGTGAGTAACAATAGCAATAATGAAAGTTTTGAGCAAGTACTCGCACGGCGCACCTTCATGAAAGGAGCCGCTGTAGCGGCCGGGATGCTTGTGATCAATCCATCATCGCTGGCTGGGAGCTCGCACGAGAACTTTCCACCGCCAATGACCTTCGTGCCGATCCAGGGTCCCAATGCTGATACAGTGACTGTTCCATCCGGTTATGACTCGCAGGTGGTCATTCGCTGGGGCGACCCTCTCTTCCGCGGCGTCCCGGATTTAGACATTGATAATCAAACTCCGCAATCGCAAGCGCGCCAGTTCGGATATAACTGTGATTTCGTCGGCTTCTTTCCATTCCCGGAGTCATCCAAGAGAGATCATAATCACGATCGTAATGATCGCCATGATGATGATGATAGAAAGGGGCGGCGCGATAAGCGCTTGTCGAAAGGTTTGCTGGTGGTTAATCACGAGTATACCGATCCGAGGATGATGTTCCGTAATTATATAAGCGGCCAGCCGACGCGAGAGCAGGTCGACATCGAGCTTGCGGCGCATGGCGTTACGGTGGTCGAGATCAAATACGGCAAGATCTCGCACGTTCCCCGGGTTTATGGGTGGTCATATGAATTCTCTCGCTATAACCGGCGTGTCACTGCTGAAACCGCGATTCTCCTAACCGGTCCGGCCGCCGGGCACGACATGCTAAAGACATCCAGCGATCCGACAGGTAGACGCGTTCGCGGCACTCTCAACAATTGCGCCGCCGGGAAGACGCCTTGGGGAACGGTTCTGACGTGCGAGGAGAACTTCAATCAATATTTCGCCAACAACGCTAATCTTCCGGATGATGATCCGCGCAAGACGATTCACGCGCGCTATGGTTTGACGAGTGGTGCCAGCGAGCGAGCATGGGAGCAACACCACGATCGCTTCGATATCTCGAAGGAGCCGAACGAGCCTTTCCGCTTCGGTTGGGTCGTAGAGATCGATCCCTTCGATCCATATTCGATTCCCAAGAAACGGACGGCGTTGGGGCGCACCAAGCACGAAGCGGCGACTGTGGTGATCTCGAAACGCGGCCATGCCGTCGTTTATTCCGGCGATGACGAACGATTCGACTATATGTACAAATTCATTAGTGAGGAGAAGTACAACGACAGGAATTGCAAAGCGAATTTCGACTTGCTCGATAGGGGCACGCTCTATGTCGCGAAATTCAATGACGACGGCACAGGCCGGTGGATTCCGCTCGTCGCGGGCCAGGGCGCGCTGGCGGAGTGGTCGCGGGCTGAAATCTGCATAAATACGCGCGGCGCGGCTGATCTGGTGGGAGCGACCAAGATGGATCGGCCCGAGGACATAGAAACGAATCCGGTCAATGGCAAACTATATTGCGCGATGACCAACAATACGCAGAGGGGGACTGCCGGCAGGCCGGGCACCGACAATGCCAACCCGCGAGCGAACAACCGTCACGGCCATATAATCGAACTGTCTGAAAGCGATGACGATTCGGCGGCGGCGACGTTTAACTGGGATATTTTCTGCCTTTGCGGCGATCCGAACAATCCGGCGGATGGAACATTCTTTGCGGGATGGCAGGGATTCGTCAGCCCGATCTCTTCACCCGACAATATAACGTTCGATGGCGAAGGCAATTTGTGGATTGCGACCGATGGGCAGCCGGGAACGCTTCAGAAGGCCGATGGGATTTATGCCGTTCCGGTCGAGGGCCCGCAGCGCGGGTTCCTGCGCCAGTTTCTGAGCTCGCCGAACGCCTCCGAGGTCTGCGGCCCTGAGTTCACGCCGGACAACCGGACGTTATTCTGCGCGATTCAACATCCGGGTGAAGGAGGCACGATCAACACTCCCGTGAGCATCTGGCCGGACGGCGTTTCACCCGCGAGGCCGAGCGTAGTTGCGATTCAAAATGACGGCGGCAATCGCGTGATCGGGCGTTAAAGGAGCCGTGAATGATATAGACGGGATTTACGGGATTTTTTCAAGATTCTCAGGATTTAAACCGTTTATCGAAGCTATCCACAAAATCCTAAAAATCCTGACAATCCGTCTATATCTTCATCTTCTGATACAATAACTCTCGCGCTTTCAACAACTTCTTATACCATTTGCTCATTCACCGATTATTACCCCTATATTCAGAATTGTTCTGCATATCGATCCGGCCACAAAGGATAAACAGCATTAAAGAAAAATCGGCTAGTCGCGAGAGTCATTTATTGATCGAGTGGAAAATGATATTAAAATCTTATCGGAATAAATCTTTGACCTCCCGATCGGTTGGAATATAATTCGCCCTGGTCACCCCTAAACTGATCAGTCGATCCTCACACTCACTAAGCTAAACCTTGCCGTGGGGAAATAGCGCGGATCAGCAATTATTGTCATTCCTGCGACCAGAAATAGGGGTTCGCATATCCAGTCTCAAGGAGAATCCATGCGCAAGCTTATTTTTCGTCTATTTTTCGTCTCGGCGGCGCTGAGCGTGATCGCTCTGGTGGTCAGTCATTCCCGGGTCGGGTCCGAATGGGGAATCAAGACAGTCTCAGCGCAGGCGAACACTCGGCTCATACCAATAGCCAATGGGCTAACATCACCGCTCTACCTGACCAACGCGCGTGACGGCAGCGGCCGGCTCTTCATCCTCGAGCGACCGGGCAGGATAAGAGTGATACGACGCGGGGAGACTGCGCCCATCACGAGTCCGTTTCTCGATATCAGCGCGAAAGTCATCCTGGGCGGGGAACGCGGCCTGCTCGGTCTGGCTTTCCATCCGCAATACAAGTCCAATCGGCGTTTCTTCGTCAACTACACCCGGATGCCTGACGGCGCAACGGTGATCTCAGAGTTCAAGGTGTCGGCAGCGAATCCATATGTCGCCGAGACCGATGAAAAGGTCCTCCTTACGATGCCCCAGCCGTTCGATAACCATAATGGGGGGATGATCGAATTCGGCCCTGACGGTTATCTCTATATCGGAATGGGCGACGGCGGCTCGGCCTTCGATCCCGGCAATCGCGCTCAGAACATAGAAGAGCTGCTCGGAAAGATGCTGCGCATCGATGTTGATAACGCGGACGGTACCGCGCCTTATTCATCGCCCTCGGACAACCCGTTCTTCGGTTCGACTCCCGGTCGCGATGAGATATATGCCGTCGGATTGCGCAATCCGTTTCGCTGGTCGTTCGATCGATCGACAGGAGAGCTCTATCTCGGTGATGTCGGTCAGAATGTTATCGAAGAGATCGACATCATCGCGCGCGGCGGAAATTACGGATGGAGGGTGTTCGAGGGGACGCAATGTACCGCGCTCGATCCCTGCGATGCTGGCTCGTTCACTCCGCCGATATATGAATACAATCACACTGGTGGCCGCTGTTCGGTGACTGGGGGCTACGTCTACCGCGGTTCGCGCGGAACATTTCCTGACGGCAGCTACCTCTTCGGCGATTTCTGCACCGGCGAGATATTCATCCGCCACAACAATTCGGTGAGCATGCTGCTCGATACCGATATGCTCATTGCGTCATTCGGCGAAGACGAATATGGGGAGATTTATGTGGCCGATTTGCGTGGAAGCGTATTTCGTCTAGCTACTCCCGGTATGGCGTCAACCGTATCGGCAGCCAGCTTTGCCGGCGGCCAACTCGCGCTCTCGTCCCTGGCCGTCGGGCTGGGAAGCGGGTTTTCGAACACGACGGAGATAGGATCTAAATCCGAGGGATCGATAATCATGGCAGGGGCGACTGTGACGATCATAGATTGGTTTGGCATATCCACGCCGGCCAGGATCTTTAGCGTATCGCCGACTCAGATTGCCCACGAAATCCCACCGAATGCAGGGATGGGTCCTGCGACAGTCCTTTATACCAATATGATAACCGGTGAGGTCTCCACCAGCCATATCGATATATCCAACGTCTCACCCGGGATAATGAGCGCAGATGGGAGTGGGACTTGGATCGCAAATGCTTCAGTGGATCGTCTGAGTTTTGACCGCCCATCGACTATCGAGCCGGTTTTCGGAATCATTAAAGGCCAGATCGTGCCCATCCCGATCGATGTTTCATCTGATAGAGAGCTTGTTTTTCTCAATATCGCCTGCACCGGGATTCGCTTCGGACCATTTACCAGCGTTTCAGTGACGATCGGAGGAACTCCGGTTTCGGTCTTCTCCGCTGGCCCTATGGGCACTAGTATAGGCCTCGATCGATTGTTTGTTCTTTTGCCGCAAAGTCTGGAAGGGCTCGGTCTGGCTGATGTCGTTCTCACTGTGGGCGGACGAACGTCGAACACGGTGCAACTCAGTATTAAATGAATGTGCAGCGATCCCATGCTATAATTTTTAGTTTGAATCGTTAGATCACTTGAATTCATGAGATGCTTCATAGAATGCATAGAAGTGCATAGAAGCGATGAAAATACAGGCGGGATTTACAGTATCTAGGTAAATCCCGTCTGAGTTTCTTGGGAGAGGAATTGTGAAGGAAGGTTGGGAGGCCGTCATCGGCCTGGAAGTTCACGCGCAACTCAAGACTGATTCAAAGATCTTCTGCGGTTGTTCGACTTCGTTCGGAGACGAGCCCAATAAAAACACGTGTCCGGTTTGCCTCGGCTTGCCTGGCGCACTGCCGGTGCTCAATCGACAGGCAGTCAATTACGCCGGTAAAGCTGCGCTCGCGCTCAATCTGGCGATCAATACCGATTCAATCTTCGCGCGCAAAAATTATTTTTATCCCGATCTGCCGAAGGGCTATCAGATATCTCAGTTTAACCGGCCTTTTTCGGAGCACGGTCATGTCGAGATAATGACCAGCGAGCGTGACGATGGCGGGCGTCCCGTTGAATGGATTCTCAAGCGTTTCGGCATAACGCGTGCGCATATCGAGGAAGACGCCGGCAAGTCGGTGCACGACATGGGCGACCCCACCAAGTCTTACGTCAATCTCAATCGCTCGGGCACTCCGCTGCTCGAGATCGTCAGCGAGCCCGATTTCCGTTCCAGCTGGGAGGCATACGATTACGTCAACTTCCTGCGCCGCACGCTGCAATATATCGGCGTCTGTGACGGGAATATGGAAGAAGGCAATTTGCGCTGCGACGCAAACGTGTCGGTCAGGCGAACTGGCGAGGCGAAACTCGGCACGAAGGCCGAGATCAAAAACGTCAATTCGCTGCGCTTTCTGCAGAAGGCGATCGAGTACGAGGTCGATAGACAAATCGCGGTGCTCGAAATGGGGGGCAGAATCGTGCAGGAGACTCGTTTGTGGAACGAGAAGGAGAACAAGACCTACACGATGCGATCGAAGGAGGATGCGCACGATTACCGCTATTTCCCCGAGCCAGACCTGCCGCCGCTCGAAGTGAGCGAGGCGTGGATCGAACATTTGCGCGGAGAGTTGCCCGAACTTCCCGAGGCCCGGCGGCAACGCTTCATTCGCGAATATGCCCTGACTGCCGACGAGGCCTTCACTCTCACCAGCCAGCGCGAATTGGCGATTTATTTCGAGGCCGCCGCACAAGCTGCGAATAACGCTCGCTCGGCGGCCAATTGGGTATTGTCCGAATTGCTGCGTGAACTGAAGAACGCCGGCATTGAGATCGACTCGTGCCGGATCAAAGCGGAAGATATGGGCGCGCTGATCCGCTTGATCGATGACAAGACCATTTCGGGTAAGATTGCTAAGGACGTATTCGCTGAAATGTTTGCGACCGGAAATGCCCCGGCCTTTATAGTCAAAGAGAGAGGCCTGGTGCAGATCACCGATACATCGGCTATTGAAAAGATCGTCGATGAAGTCATAGCGGCAAATCCGGCGGAGCTCAAGCAATATCGTTCGGGCAAGACGGCGCTGCTCGGGTTTTTTGTGGGCCGAGTGATCAAAGCGAGCGGAGGCAAAGCCAATCCGCAAGCGGTCAATGATATTTTGAAAAAGAGGTTGGAAAGCTGAATGATCAAGTCCTTTACCAAAACATTTTCGACTTACTCAATCCTTGGTTTATTTTTGTTTTCAGGCATTGTCGCTTTGTCTTGTAAATCGACGCCGGAGTCTGCGGAGAACACCGCTCTGACATCGAGTCTGGCAGGAAAGGTCGCCGTGATCGAGACGGATTACGGCAACATCAAGATAAAGTTCGCTCCGGAAATTGCGCCAAAGCATGTTGAACACTTCATCAAGCTTACGAGCGAGGGCTTTTATGATGGCCTCGCATTCCATCGTGCCGATCCCGGATTGCTCATTCAGGGTGGTGATCCGCAGACGCGTAACGGCGATCCCAGCATGTGGGGGATGGGGATACCCGGGCAAGAGACCGTGCCGGCAGAATTCAGCTCAAAGCCTTACGTGCGCGGCACAGTTGGGATGGCGCGTACGACTGAAGTCAACACCGCTACCAGTCAATTCTTCATCTGCCTGAGGGATATGCCGATGTGGAATGGCCAATATACGGTATTCGGTGATGTGATCGAGGGGATCGATATAGTGGATCGTATCTCGAGATTGCCGACGAGCGATCCCAGTTTAGGAAAATTGCTTGAAAAAGTCGTGATAAAGAAAGTCTCTATAGAAAACTGAATTTCCGTTTGATCGTTCAACCAATAGTTTCCGCCAATACACTTCACCAGAACCTATCAGAGAAATGGGTTGCTGATCATCCGCCCACTTCGAGAACCTCGATGCCCGAAAAAGATGGTAGAGACAACGGCGATTAACCCAAGAGAGCGATGAATTTTTTAGAATCACTGAAACTGGCGATCGATGCGATCTGGGCGCACAAACTGCGCTCATTTTTGACTTTGCTCGGTGTGATCTTCGGAGTGGCGACGGTCATCGTCGTCGTCTCATTGATAGAGGGCTTCAACAAATATGTCGATGAAAAGATAGCGAATATCGGAACCAATGCTTTCAGCATACAGAAGTTTTCGATTGAGGATTTTGCGAGCCTCCAGGCGTACGAGAATGCGCGTCGGAGGAACAAGGATGTAATTCTGGATGACCTCCTCGCCTTGCGGGCGAGCGCCGGGTACATAAAAGAGGTCGGCGCGCAGGAGCAGCAGGAGTGTGAATTGAAGCATGGCACAGGTGTGCTTCAGGGCGTCAGCCTGCTCGCCATTACGGGGAACATGATCGACATCCAGAACAAGGACATAGCGGAAGGCCGATCATTCACGCCCGCGGAAGAGTCGGCATATCGTACCGTCTGTTTCATCGGCGCGGATGTCGCCGAACGGTTCTTTCCGACGAAGAGCCCCATAGGCGAGAAGATCAAGATCGACGGGCGGTCTTTCGAGGTACTAGGGGTTGCAGATGCGACGGGGTCGGTCTTCGGACAATCGCGCGACAAGTTCGTCTCAATACCGCTCACGACTTTTATGAACATTTACGGTTCGCGCCGCTCGATCCAGCTCTTCGTGAGCTCGACGAGCGAAGCGACCTACCTCGATGCTCTCGATGAAGCGCGCGTCGTGATGCGGACCCGGCGTAAACTGGCGCCCAGCGAGAAGGACAATTTCGGTGTAATAACGCCGAGCGCGATCAATAACCTGCGCGAGAATATATTCGGCACAATCCAGACGGTCGCCATTGGTGTCACATCGATCGCGCTGGTCGTCGGCGGTATCGTCATTATGAATATTATGCTGGTGAGCGTGACTGAGCGGACCAAGGAGATAGGGATTCGCAAGAGTCTGGGGGCGCGTCGGTCCGACATCATCCGGCAATTTCTGGCGGAATCGACGACGCTCGCCCTGGTCGGCGGCGCAATCGGCGTCACTATCGCTTATGCAATCAGCAAGCTAGTGTCCGCGCTGACGGAGGTTCCTACCGCCTTGCCATTGATCGCAGTTGCGGTAGCATTGTTCGTGTCAGGAAGCGTCGGCTTGATTGCCGGCGTCTATCCGGCGTGGAGGGCCGCGCGGCTCGATCCGATCGTAGCCCTGCGGGCCGACTGAGGCTTCAAATTCGAGATTCACATCTGTGTGAATCTGCGGACATTTTTCTTATGAAAAATCGACCGAAGCGCGTACCATTCAACTTCGTTATTGAAGAGCTGGCATCGCTCGATCCGGTCGTTAAGCCAATGTTCGGCTGTTTCTCGGTCTATCTTGGGGATAAAATAGTCTTTTTTCTCTATAACCTTGAGAAACAAACTTATCGGAAAGGCGTCTGGGTAGCTACAAAACCTGAACACTACATTAGCCTCGCTCAGGAGTTTTCATCGACGCGTTCTGTCGAGAACCCGAAGATCGGTAAATCGCCGTGGCTTCTTCTTCCGGCTGCCGCGGTGGATTTCGAAGAGCAGGCTTTGCGGGCTTGTGAATTGATCTTGATGGGCGACCCGAGGATCGGAAGAGCTACGAAAATGAAGAGAATGAAACCCGCTAAAAACAGAGAGGGAAATACCGGAAAATAAGGCCTGCTGTAGAACGCTAGCTAAAGTTATGAATCGTAATGATCTTCGTGAAAATATATTGATGGCGCTCGACACGTTATGGGCGCACAAGCTTCGTTCATTCCTGACCATTCTCGGCGTGGTCGTGGGAACGATGACGGTTATTGTGATTGCCGCTTTTGTTTCCGGCATCGATTCACGCGTGGCGGGGGAGATCGAATCGTTCGGGACGAACTCGATTTATGTCTTCAAATTCGAGCCCGGGTTCAATTTTAATCCATCGGCGGAAGAGCGTATGCGGAAACCGATGAGCGCAGATGATGCCATTGCCATCGGCGAAGAGTGTCCATCCGTCGTCAACGTCACGGCGTTTATGTCACCGGTCGATTTCCTGCAAGGTCCCATGGCCGAACGCATCAAGATCCGTTACCAGGATACCGAAATGATCAATGCGACTGTACAGGGCCTTTTCCCATCTTACTTCCGCATGGGAGTGAGCGAAGTCATCGAGGGCCGATCGTTCACTGAAGGGGAGAATACCGCGCGCGCTGATGTCTGCGTCATCGGCCGCGATGTGGCGAACACGCTCTTTCCGAATATCAATGCGCTCGAAAAAGAGATCATAATCAATGGCCGTAGCTATCGAGTGATCGGTGTGCTCAAAGAGCGGGACAACTTCATCACTCCGGCTGAAGACCCGGGAAATGAGAACAAAGCGGTTTATATTCCTTATGAGTCAATCCGGAAGGTCTATCCGAATGTGAAGGAGAATTTCGTCATGGCGCAGGCGGCTCCGGGCAAGCTCGATGATGCCGTAGATGAAATAAGGCATCTACTTCGTAAGCGGCGTAATGTCTCTTACAATCAGCCCGACAATTTCGGTATTCAGACATCAGAAGGTATCGTCCAGCAGTTCAAAGCGATCACGGGCGGCGTCTTTCTTTTGATGGTAGCGATCTCGAGCGTCGGATTGCTGATCGGCGGGATCGGCGTCATGAACATTATGCTGGTGAGCGTGACCGAACGGACCAAGGAGATCGGCGTACGAAAAGCAATCGGAGCCAAAAGGCGCGATATCATATTGCAATTTCTGGTAGAAGCCGCGACACTGACTGGGCTTGGGGGTATCATCGGCATTCTGCTTGGCTGGGTCGTCGCTGAAATAATCAAATTGGTTTTACCGACATTTGTACCGCTCTGGGCGCCGATCGTCGGGTTCGGCGTTTCTGTGGGACTAGGCATTGGTTTTGGATTATGGCCGGCATGGAAGGCCGCGCGGCTCGATCCGATCGAAGCATTGCGCTATGAGTGAAAAGGGAAGCAAGAAGTGAAAAGGGCTAAGAGCCAGAATACCCGACCTTTTTTGCCGTTCTTGTTTCCAGAATGGAATTGCATCGAGATGAAGAAACAACTATTTGTCACTGTCATTCAAATCCTGGCTATCACGATAGCATTGTCCGCCGGCGTTTCAGCGCAAGAGAAGAAACAAGAGAAGAAAAAAGAACAGGCCGCCCAGCCGCCAGCCTCCAGTCCGCAGTCTCCGAAAACCCTGGTAGTCGACCGCAGCAAGATTCCCCTCGCGCAGCGGTCGAACCTGACGCTGGCAGACGTGAATACCTGGATAGGTATCGACAGGCGCATCATCGTGATGATGGCTGCGCTCAATCTCGCGGGCTTCGATTATGAACCAGGTAACCGCCCGCTGCCGGCATTGCGTCGGCAAATACGCGAGGACTTGAAGAACACCAAGCCGGAACTGATTCAGCGAATGCGCGATCACTTGAAGTCTCATAGCAAAGGAAGGACTGATGCGGTGGCAGTCGCCCCTTACCTCAGTCTGGCGTTATCCTTAACCGACCCACCGGGCTTCACCATCGATGTTCCCGCCGATCGACTGCCCGAGGATGTACGCGAGATAACGGACTTCGCTCTCTTGCTGGAAGAGTTTTATCGCGAATCCGGATTTTCGAAGCTAATGACCAAATACATAGAGAGCTATCTGAAGATTGCGCAAACCTATCCGACGGCGGCCGGTCTTGCGCTGGGAACCGTGCTTACGTATTTGCATACGGAACCGATACTGGTATTGCCGCCTTTTTATGCTGCGCAACGCGCTGCGGCTGCGAGCAGACAGGAAGCCAGGAAATCCAATAAAAAAGAGAAGAAGGGCCAACCAATTGAGCAGCCGAAGGAAGAAGAGGTTCCCAATCGCATCCGACAGTTTGTGGTCGTGCCAGATCTGTTCAACTCTACCGGATCCGCGAACCTGCGAGTCATACGAGATACTTATTACCTTCTGTTGGGCCCGACTAGCGAGCCGAACGTTGACGCGATGCGGCGCGGGTTTTTGAGTTTCGTCATCGATCCGTTGACAGATAAGCAGGTGAAAGAGGTCGCGGCCATCAGCGCTCCGCTCAAGAAACTTATGGAAACGCGTGGCGACCAACTCGATCAGGAGTACGCACAGCGAACTGCATACTATCTGATAACCGATTCTCTGGTGCGCGCGACAGATGCGCGGATGGATGTGCTCGGCCTGGCCACCCGCCGCAAATTATCGGAGGACGAGGCGATCTATGAATTGAGCCTGGGATATGAACGCGGGGCAGTGCTGGTCTACCATTTTTACGATCTGATGAAGGCATTTGAAACGGTCGGCGTCAATGTGCGCGACTACTATCCCAGCCTGCTGCAGAATATCGACTTCGAACGGGAGTCGACGCGACTCAAGGAAAATATGGATCGTCTGACGCGTATTAAGCAGCTTCGTACGGAAGCGACGCTTGCGCCTGCGCCCGCCTCACCGCCAACGACGATATCGAATGCTGACGAGAAGATCGTCGCGCGCATCGTTGAGGTCGATCAATTACTGAAGGCGCGCAGATATCCAGATGCCAAGGCGGTTCTCGAAGAGACGTTGAAAGAGCGGCCGGACAACGCACGCCTGTTATTCGGCCTCGGCGACGTCATGAGCAAACAGGCGTCCACCCTGGAAGATTCCGATCGTGTAGAGGAAGCTCTTTACGCTGCTGTCGAATATTACAGGCTGGCGGCGAAGAACGCGTCTCCCGAAAATGAGAAATGGCTGGCGCAGCGCAGTTATGTGGCGGCGGCGAAGATTCTCGATTTCATAGCCGAAAACAGCCCGCCTGTGGCTGAAAAAATGTCGGCGGAAGCTACGATAGCCTATGAGCTGGCCCTTAAATTGGGCAAGGTCGAAGGCGGCGCTTATGAAGAGGCGGAGAAAGCCATACAGCAGCGAGGTCAGAAGTCCAAGCAATAATGTCGATAGTTTTCAGCTTTCACCTGGAATATCTCGTCTGAAAGCTAACACTGAAAACTATTTCAGTAGACCAGATAACCAGTGCATTATATTGAGCGCCAGTTGTTTGTTGTCGTTTCCTGCTCGATTCATTCCGAATTTGAATTTTTCTGTACCCTCCGCCTGGGCGGAGATCATCGCTGCCTCACCGAGAATCACAAGTCTACCTTTGCCTAGCTGGTGCGCTATCCCTTGAGCGCGCCCTGCGGCTGAGACCTCTTTCTTCGTTTTTCGATCGACATCCACCGCTGTGCTCGCCAACTTAAGAAAAGCCGTGCTTCCTTCCGGACCTTTGAGGGATTGTCCGGTGAACGTCGTTACTGAGTCTATTCTCTCCGATTCGCTTCGCCCTCGCGTGATCGGATGATCTCCTAAAAGACCGTTCTTGCGAGAGTAGACGATCCAGCCGGGGTTGTTTTTGTTTGTCGGATCGAGATGCTCCGGGTCGTGTGTATGGACTTTGCTCATATCCACACCGAACCTCCGAGCGAGAATTCATTAGCTTCACCGAGAGGCGCATGATCGGCAATAAAAAGCAGAGAACCGCCATCGCGCACCCAATCACGAACAGCGTCACATTCCGCATCGGTGAAAGCGGGGTTAGCCAGTTTAGCCATGTCAGCAGGTTGTAAAATTCCGGCTCCTAAAGCATTGGCGATCACCAAAATATCAACACCTTTAAGAGTGGACTGCTGAAACTTCTCCTTGTTTGGAAGAACCTGAGACAAGCGTCCGGTGGAAATAGTTCCATCGTTATGACAGTTTTATTTCTCCGAAAGTTGGATGTGCTGCGTTGGAATGAACAGGAATATCCTGAGGATTCAAAATTTGAAAGATGATCTTTGGGGCTTCGGTACTTCGGTGCTAAGGATTTGAGCAATTATCTCTATTGTGTTGTAGCTCGGGGATCGCCATCGCTCCAGCTTCTTGACGCATAATAGCTCGTTTTTGCGATTCTGCCGCATATTCAGCCTCTTTCATTGACTCCGCGCCTTCTTCTTTGCATTCCATACTCGTGAAGATCGACCGTTCAACTTTCACCCAGTCGAACCTCAGTCTCTCTTTCTTTCGCTCGACAAAAGCGATCAATTTTGTCTGCTTACCATTGAATTTATCGCATCCTGATCTCTTCGGCTCATAGATCGTCCTGGGCGTCCTGATATGAAACATTTCTACGCTGATCGGTTGGATATTCTTCAGCAGAGCGCATTCCAGATTCAACCGTAGCAACGGCAACGCGGTGGGCATGGGAGCGGTAGTGAAATTGTCGTCAGCCTCTGCTGCGATGAAAGAACCTGTCATATCAATCGGACCGGTTTCTTCTGTCGCAACCGCGTTAACTCCACGCTTCTTAGATGGCCTCGCTGCTTTGATAGTCACACTCTCACGTGATGAGAAATCTGCTGTGATATCAGCCATCGGCTTAGTGTTCATTGCAAACCGATTTGAGTTTGCATCACTCCGTTTCGTCCAGAGGAGGCTCGTACCTTCATTAGAAAATAGACTGTTGCTCAACGTCAGGGCTAGCTTATTGGCGTGATCGAAGCCGGAGCGCGCTGAATCCGGCAGGATGAAGGCTAGCGACCTCGATGAATAGAGAAAATGCGATGTGATATTTTTGACCGAGAATGGTTTGATCGCATGCGCCGTTACGATCAATGTAGTGACGACCAATATCCGCGCAACGGTTTGACCAAGCATGAGGGGACTCCGGGTTTTACTGTCAATAATATTCCAGGCTTGACTAACCTTCGATTACTCAAATTTTTTGACAAGCGATAATGATAAATCTTCAATTAGCTTTGCCCTGATAACTCAACCTTCTTTTTTAGGTTCGCCTAAGGTTTGTGACCAAACCGGATTCAAAGTTTCAAAGGCAATCAATGAATTTTTTGCCTAGTACAAGAGAGGGCTATTATGCCCTATTCCGGTCAACCAGATGTTAACTGGGTGTAAATATATTGTAAAAAGCAAGCAGGTTAGTGTCCGTTTTCGAGAAGTCTCGTGCCAAACACGAACACTGAACGCCATTTTTGAAAGAACTTGCAAAACAAATCTGATTTTTTTACCGCACGTGGATAGATACGAACGATTGGGGGAAGAGGATGCATTATGATGGGTGCCGGTGATAGAAAAGTACTAAGTCAGCCTTGAATTCTCCAGGTTGCCGCCTTCAGTTCTTGATCTCATTGATAAACATCGACATCATCCCGTTTGACCATTTCCAACTTTCCATCTGCCACAGCCTGATCCAGATTCGCCACAGCTTCAGAGACCGCCAAAAAGCGGTTGATATTTTCAACTTTCGGAAACATCAGCAACGACAATTCCCAGGCGGTGATGCCCTGTTTCGGAATTAAACCGATTACTTTCGCCTGGCGCTGCTGGATATGCCGCACGAGACGATGAAAATGTTCCTCGTAATCGGTCACATCGTCTCCGTGAGATGTCTTGAGCAGTGTAGGGGCGAGCGCGCGTATGCGGGCGAGCGAGACCAGATATTCGCTGAGCGAAGGGAATCGCCGCTGCGGATCGATCGGATCGGGATTGAGAACCGGATTAGGCGTTATGGTTTTGAGGATTGTATCGCCCGTCAACATGAGGCGGTTGCTCGCGCGCAATAAACAGCAACTGCCGGGTGTGTGGCCGGGTGTGTGGATCGCCCGCAGCGAGCCGCCGGCGAAAACGAATTCATCTTCATCGCGATAGGCCTCGACATCTTCCACGGCATCGGCGTAGTGGTGAATAGTTTGGTAATGGGACTCCATCTTCTCCAATATCGCTGGTGGGACGCCGGCCCTTTTGAGCAGGGGGGCATTGACTCTCGTCTGCCGCTGCGGCGAGATGTTCTCGAACTCCCATTCGTGAACGTGGACCCGGGCGCCGGATTCGCGCTGAAGCAGCCCGGCCAACCCGCAATGGTCTTCATGCGTGTGGGTGAGAATGATGCGGCGAATGTCACCGACGGCGAAACCTAAGTTCCGCAATTGCTCGCGGATCGCGGAGACGGCTTCTTCGGTCTTTGGCCCGGTATCAACCAAGGTGATCGGATCATCGGGAATCAGATAGATGTTGATCGGCCCCACCGGGAAGGGGGTAGGTATTACGAGTTTTTCAATACGCATTGGATTGCGGATTGCGGATTCGTAAACACGCGGCCATGTTCAATCGCAAATCCGCAATCCGGGATCCTCCAATCAGAAGATATATCCGCCCGCCTCGACCACTTTATCCGCCAGACGCTCGCGGATTGCTGCGGTATTTACCGGCTCCTGCTTCGTGAAACGTCGCAGCGCGGCCAGCATCGTGCGCAGTTCGTCGCCATCGGCGATCGCCGCCAGCGCATTTTTCGAAGCGACTTCGATGCGATTGATCGCATCGTGAGTATAGAGCCTCGTCGCATCGATCGCTGACTGGTGCTTCGCTTCGCCATCGCGCGCAATGAGCTTGGCCGTCCGCCCGATTATGCTGTCGACCAGGAAGGCTTCGATGATTACGTCCGCGGTCCAGCTGAGAATCATCTGCTGCTCGGACAGCTTTTCCTGGAACTTCTGCGCCGCCGAGCCGAGCAGCATCAGCGCGATCTTCTTTGCGTTAGCCGCGAGCTTGCGCTCATTCGCCAGCGGCGAATCGTCCTCGTCGAGATCGAATGAGGGGCCGGCGAGCAGTTCATCCTGGAGTTTCATCGCGGCGGCGAAGAGCGGCAGCCCTCCCTTCATCGCACGCTTGAGCAACTGTCCTGGAATCAAGAGACGATTGATTTCGTTGGTCCCTTCGTAAATGCGGTTGACGCGGCAATCGCGATAGACTCCCTCGGCTGGATAGTCTTCGGTGAACCCATTGCCGCCGTGAATCTGCACGTTTTCGTCGGCGCAGTAGAAAAGAATTTCGGTTCCGGCGACCTTGATGATCGAACACTCGATCGCGTATTCCTCGATCGCTTTCATCAGCTCCTTCGGGTTCTTCTTGTCGATCGTCTCCTCTTTGGCCTCGATCATGCCGGCTGTGCGGTAGACGGCCGATTCACAGGCGTAAATTTTTGCCACCATCTCAGCGAGCTTGTACTTGATCGCGCCGAAGCTCGCGATCGGTCGCCCGAATTGGTGCCGTTCGACAGCATACTTTGCCGATTGAGTGAGCACTCGCTTGGAGCCGCCGATCGAGCCGGCGCCCATTTTGATGCGGCCATAGTTGAGCACGTTGAATGCGATCAGATGGCCCTTCCCGATTTCACCGAGCAGTCGGTCTTTCGGTATCCTGGCATCCTGCATGAGAATCGGCGTCGTCGATGATCCGCGCTGCCCGAGTTTGTGCTCCTCGTTGCCGGGGCTGACTCCCGGATCGGTCCTTTCGACTATGAAACCGGAGAACTTGTCTCCATCGACTTTCGCGAAGATCGTGAGCACGTCGGCAAATCCGCCGTTTGTAATCCACATCTTTTCGCCGTTGAGTATCCAGTGTTTCCCGTCTTCGCTCAGGCGTGCGGTCGATTTGGCTGCCAGAGCGTCCGAACCCGACCCTGATTCACTCAAACAATACGCGCCGATCCATTCGGCCGAGCCGATCTTCGGCAGATATTTCTGTTTTTGTTCATCAGTCCCGAAAAGGACGATGGGCAGCAGGCCGATGCTGCTGGTTGCGCCGAAGCCCGTCGAGAACGAGGCCTCGCCGGACATATGCTCGGCAATGAGCATATTTGAGACGTGGTCGAGGTCGAGTCCGCCGTACGCTTCCGGGATGCTGGCGTTGATCAGTCCGAGATCGGCGCCCCTTTTGATTAAACCGCGCTGGATTTCGTAATCCTTGGTTTCAATCGCATCGCGCTGAGGGATGATCTCTTTCTCGATGAACTCATGCGTCGTTTGCGCAATCATCTTCTGTTCATCGGTGAAATCTTCCGGTGAAAATACATGCGTGGGCAGTGTTTCGGAAAGCAGAAAGCCGCCCCCTCTGATTACCTCTTTTTCAAGTGCTGCTGCCATATTTTATGCTTCCTTTCATCTCATCAAATTTTCAAATATTCCTGCTGCGCCCATACCGCCGCCGACGCACATAGTGACCAGGCCGTAGCGCGCCTTCCGACGCTTCATCTCGTAAAGCAGCGTCGCGGTCAGCTTCGCTCCAGTGCAACCGAGCGGATGGCCCAGAGCGACTGCGCCACCGTTGACGTTCAATCGCTCGAGATCTAGGTTGAGTTCTTTGATCACCGAGAGCGCCTGTACGGCGAATGCTTCGTTGAGCTCGATCAGGTCGATGTCCTCGAGCTTGAGACCTGCTACCTTGAGTGCCTTCGGGATAGCGAGGACGGGACCGATTCCCATTTCTTCGGGCGATACTCCTGCGGTCGCGAATGCCACGAAACGGGCCATCGGCTTCAGTCCGAGCTTCTCTGCCCGTTCGCGCGACATGATGAGCGCCGCTGCACCCCCGTCTGAGGTTTGCGATGAGTTTCCCGCTGTCACCGTACCTTTAACATGGAATGCGGGTTTGATCTTCGCCAGTCCTTCCAGCGAAGTATCGCGTCGCACCCCTTCATCGACCTCAAATACGGTCTCCTTTGTGCGGATTTTCCCGCGGCCCTTCTCGTCCGTCTCTAGCTCGCGCGTGACGACCGAAACCGGCACTATCTCATCTCTGAATATCTTTCCATCGATCGCGGCCGCCGCATTGCGGTGAGAGCGAACCGAAAATTCGTCGGCCTGCTCGCGCGTGACGCCGTATTTGCGGGCGAGATTTTCGGCCGTCAACCCCATGTTTAGATAAGTATCCGGATAGGTCTCCACGAGCGTGGGGTTCGGCGAAAGATTGTGTCCGCCCATCGGAAGCATCGACATGGATTCGGCGCCTCCACCGATAGCGACTTCGGAAAAGCCGCACATGATGTGTTCGGCGGCCTGAGCGATCGCCTGCAGACCCGATGAACAGAAACGATTGATTGTAATGGCAGACGATGAATTGGGCAGACCCGCGAGAAGCGCCGCTTGGCGCGCCATATTCATCCCCTGTTGAGCTTCGGGTGTGGCGCATCCGATGACGACGTCTTCGACATCGGCCGGTTTCACCTCCGGCGTGCGCGACATGAGCTCTTTGATGACGTTGGCCACCAGATCGTCCGGCCGCATGTCTTTGAGCGAGCCGCGAGGCGCCTTGCCGATGGCAGTACGTAATGCATTGATTATTACTACTTCACGCATGATGTGTCTCCTCTGATTATAGTTTTCAGTCGTTCGGTCCCAACAACTGGAAACTGAAAACTATTTTAATTCCTCAGGGGCTTACCAGTCTTGAGCAAATGAGCCAGACGCTCCTGCGTCGCCTTAGTGCCGCAGAGGCTGACGAAAGCTTCGCGTTCGAGGTCGAGCAGATACGCTTCAGATACGCGCGTCGGGCGAGTCAGGTTGCCCCCGCTCATGACATTGGCGATCTTCGTCCCGATCAACGCGTCGTGATCGGAGATATAACCGCCGCGCTTCATCATATGAATCCCTAGCTTGAACTTCGTCAGAGCAGCCTCGCCCAGCACCAGCACGTCCTGCTTCGGTTGAGGCGGGACATAGCCTTCGCGCACAAGTCTGAGCACAGTCTGTTTGGCCTCTTCGATGACGCGCCTGTCGTTCATCACGATGCGGTCCCCCTTACGGAGCAGGCCCCAGTGCCTGGCCTCGACCGCGCTCGTGGCAACTTTGCCCATCGCCGTCATCTCGAAGTTGCGCTTGAGGATTTCGAACTGGTCGAGCGATGGAATATCTTCGATCGCCTCAAATGCGCGGACGGCCATCTCTTTTGTTCCCCCTCCGCCAGGTATGAGGCCGACGCCGACCTCTACCAGGCCGATGTAAGTCTCGGCCGCTGCAACGGCTCGGTCGGCGTGCAGCACCATCTCACAGCCGCCTCCGAGCGTCAGATGGTGCGGGGCAACAACGACCGGCCTGGGCGAATAGCGGAGGCTCATCGTCGTATTCTGGAATTGGCGGACTGCCAGCGCGAGCTCGTCCCATTCGCCTTCCTGTGCAGCGAGCAGGATCATCATAATGTTGGCGCCAGCGGAAAAATTCTCGCCCTGATTCCCGATGACCAGGCCGGCGAAATTTTTCTCGACCTCTTTGATGGCGAACTGGATCATCCCGATCTGATCCTGACCGAGAGCGTTCATCTTCGAATGGAACTCGACGCAGGCCACGCCATCGCCGAGGTCGACCAGGCTAGCCCCGGCATTCTTCTTGATGACTCTGTCCCGGTCCTTGAGCGATTTCAGCAGCGTGATGCCGGCGGGTTGTCGTTCAGGTTTGTATTTTCCCGACGCGAAATCGAAGTAATAACGTGCGCCGTCATCGACCTTATAAAAACTTTTGTGCCCCGCCGCGAGCATCTTCGCGACATTGCCCGGGATCGTGCGTCCCTCCTCGCGCATCCGCGCGACCGACTCTTCGACCCCGATGGCATCCCAGGTTTCGAAGACGCCGAGCTCGTGGGCGAAGCCCCACTTCATAGCATTGTCGACTTCCACGATGTTGTCGGCGATCTCGGGAATGCGGTTGGCGGAATAGATCAGAGACTCCGACGTCGTGCGCCACAAAAACTCGCCGGCGCGGTCCTTCGCGTAAACCAGCGTCTTCAAGCGGTCGGGCAGCTTATCGATCTGCTTCGCCGCATCGAGGGAGGCGAACTTGGGTTTTTGGCGTTCTCGGTATTCGAAGGTATTGAGGTCGAGCGTCTGAATATCACTGCCGACTTTTCTGAAGAAGCCGCCCTTGGTCTTTTCGCCCAACAACTTCTTATCGACCATCTTCTGTATCACGTCGGGTAGCCGGAAGGTCTCACGCTTCTCGTCGTTTGTCGATGCCTCGGACAGGTTCTTCGCGACGTGGGCGAATGTATCGAGCCCGACGATATCGAGAGTACGGAAAGAAGCGCTCTTGGCGTGGCCGATAACCGGCCCGGTCAACGCATCGACCTCCTCGATCGTGTAGCCGCTCTCGAGCATGACTTTGATCGCATCGAGCATCGAGAATGTCCCGATCCGGTTGCCGATGAAGTTCGGCGTGTCTTTGGCATAAACGATGCCTTTGCCCAGGGTTTTATCGCAGAAATCGGCGATGAAATCCGAAACCTCCTTATCGGTTTCTTGTGTCGTGATCATCTCGAGCAGATATAGGTAACGCGGCGGATTGAAGAAGTGCGTTCCCAGGAAACGTTTGCGGAAACGGTCGCCGCGGCCCTCGATCAACGAGGCGATGGGGATGCCCGAGGTATTCGAGCTGATGATCGCGTTCGCATGCAAGTGCGGTTCGATGCGTTCATAGAGCGAGCGTTTGATGTTGAGGTTTTCGATAATCGCTTCGATGACCCAATCGCATTCTTTAAGCTTCGCCAGATCATCTTCCAAATTGCCGGCTGTGACGAGGCTTGCCGCCTCGGATGAAAAGAACGCCGCAGGTTTGGCCTTAGTTGCGTTCTCGAGCCCAGACTGCGCGATACGGTTGCGCACGCCCCGCGATTCGAGCGTCAATCCCCGGGCCGCTTCTTCCGGCGTCGGTTGTTGCGGGACGATGTCGAGCAGCAATGAAGGAATTCCGGCGTTGGCCAGATGTGCGGCGATCTGGGCGCCCATCACTCCCGAACCGAGCACCGCTGCTTTCTTGATCTGCATAGATGATTGTTCTCCTTCGGAGAACAGTTTTCAGTTTTCAGTTATCAGTTTTCAGTTGTCAGCGCCAATAACGACAAACTGGCAATAACAACTTAAAACTTAAAACTTAAAACTTAAAACTGCTCAATAATTTGTCAAAATATTCTCGGATGGAAATCCGAGATTCTGTAACCGATCGCGCGTCTGGTCGACCATCTCATTCGACCCCGCGACGAGGGCGACAGGTTCTTGCAACCCGGGTATCAAATTGTCGAGCAGGCTTTGCACATAACCCGTAGGACCGCCCCAATCGGTCTCCCCCGGGCGGCTGATGACCTGACGCAGCTCGATCCTGCTCTCGCTCCATTCTGTTGCCATCTCTTGCGCAAAGCAGAAATCTTCAACCGTACGTACGCCGTAGAGCACGATCAGCCGGCCGTACTCAACGCGCGATAACAGGATGTGGCGCAATGCTGAACGCAGCGGAGCAACTCCCGTGCCCATCGCTATGAAGACGAGATCGCGTCCCCTGTGTTCTTCTACCGGAAAGCCTCTACCGACGATATCCTTCAGCTTCACTTGTTTGGCGATGTGTGGATCGAAGAGCGCACCGGTGACGTTACCCGATTGACTGCGTTTGATCAAAAACTCATATTCGTTTTCTTCAGGCGCAGACGCGAAAGCGATGTATGTCGGGCGGCAATCGGCCATCTCGAGAACCGCGATCTGTCCGGCCGTGAAACTCGGGCGCTCCGCATTCTGCGGCACCATGAAGAAACTCCATACATTGGGCGTATGTTTATTGACACGGGTGATACTCAGGTTAATCGGATTCATTGTTTTGTCGTGTAATGCGATTCTTTCTCAGCGTAAAGCTGATCGATCGATTTCTTGTACTTATCTACGACGACGCGGCGCTTAACCTTTAGCGTCGGCGTCAATTCGCCGCTTTCCACAGTCATCTCGCGATCGAGCAGTAAGACGGCTTTGACCTTCTCATAATGCGAAAAATCACCGGTGCATTTATCGACCTCATTTTCGATCATATTGATGACCTTAGGATTCTTGAGCAGGTCAGCTCCATCGCCGTCCGCGATTCCGATCTGTGTGGCATAGACCCGAAGCGCATCCATCTGCGGCACGATCAATGCCGCCGGGAATTTGCGCTGATCTCCGATGACGACCACCTGGTTGACGAATCGGCTTCGCTTGATCGCGTTCTCGATGGGCTGCGGTGCGATATATTTACCACCGCTCGTTTTGAGCAGGTCTTTCTTGCGGTCGGTGATGAAGAGGAACCCATCAGCGTCGAGGTAACCGATATCGCCGGTATGTAGCCAGATGCGCCCCTCTTTATCGGTTGTAAGCGCGCTCTTCGTCTCTTCATCACGGTTGAAGTAACCGAGCATGACGTTCGGGCCCGAGCAGAGAATCTCGCCATCTTCCGCGATCTTAACCGCCACCCCTGATATGGCTTGGCCGACGGAGCCGATTCGATTCGCGGATGGACAGTTGGCTGTGATCGTGGGAGAGCTCTCCGTCAAGCCGTAGCCTTGATAGATGATGAGTCCGGCGCCGTAAAACGTAAGCCCCAGCTCCAGTGAAAGCGGAGCCCCTCCGGATGCCAGCGCGCGGATGCGGCCGCCCAGAGCGGCGCGCCACTTCGTGAAGACCAGCTTGTCGGCGATGCTATGCTTGAGCCGCAGGAACGCACCGGGTTCCTCCCCGCTCGTTACTACCCTCGCCCACTCTCTGCCCTGGAACACCGCCCAGCGCGCTATCGCGGCCTTGAGGCGGCCACCTTCCTCCGCTTTTTCCATCGCGCGCGCAAATATTTTTTCGAACAGCCGGGGCACGCTCGTCATAAACTGGGGACGCGCCTCGAGGAGGTCCTGAGCTACGGTATCTATGCTCTGGGCATAGAAGATCGAAAACCTCTTGTAGAGGTACATGTAAATGGTGGTCCGTTCGAAGATATGCGAGAAGGGAAGAAAGCTGAGAGAGGTGTCGCCTTCTTGCAACTCCGCGATCTTCGCGTTGGCGAGCGCGTTCGATACCAGATTTTTATGCGTCAGCATAACGCCCTTGGGATCGCCGGTCGTGCCCGATGTATAGATCAAGGTCGCGATACTGTCATGCCGTACGGTTGCGCGTAGGGTCTCGTAAAGCTGCGGTTCGGATCGATCAACCTGCCGGCCCAATTCGATGAGGTCTTCAAAGTGTACAACTCTGTCAGTCGACGATTTGATCGCATCGAAGGCGACGATGACTCGCAGCCGCGGACAAGAAGCCAATGCTTCCCGCACGCGCTCGTATTGCGCTTGATTGGAAATAAAGAGCACCTCGACGCTGGCGTCATTCAGGATATATGCGACCTGTTTCGGAGCCTGAGTAGAGTAGATCGGCACGTCGGCCGCGCCGCAGTTGAGGACGCCGAGGTCGGCTAACGTCCATTCAATGCGATTTTCGGAAAGTAAACCGACGTGATCGCCCGCGCGCACACCCAGATCATAAAGTCCCATCGTCACCAGCCGGACTTTGCCGTCGAGCTCGCGCGCGGAGACCTGATGCCATTTGCCATCGCGCTTGTAATTGATCAGATTAGGTTTGTCTCTCGCCACTGCGTGGCGGAAGAGATCGATTACCGTGGTGATTGAGTCACCCTGCATGGCTTTCACAGACCCCATTAAAGAAGATATCGAGAACAGGCTCGACCATAGCGGTCAGACTGTGTTTTTTATGACTGAGCACCCAATTGGTAGCCATCTCGTCGAGCATGCCGAAGAGCGCCTTCGTGACTACTTTTGAATTGAGCTGCTTGCGGAAAAATCCCTGGCGCTGGCCATCTTCCACGATCTCGCGGAGCATCTGCAAGTATTCGGCCAGGTACGTGGTCGAAAATTGCTCCATAAATTTGGTCGATTGACGCAATTCGATTTGAAAGACGATTGCAATGTCGCGTTCCTGCTCGAGCAAAGAGAAGTGTAGATTGGCGAAGCGCCGGAGCTTCTCTCGCGGTTCGGTAGCATCCTGTATCTCGGCGCGCGCGCGCCGCAGGAACTCGCCCATCGCCCAACTGAAGATCGATGTCAGTAGATCGTCCTTATTCTTGAAGTATAGATAGACGGTGCCATCCGCTACCCCCGCCGTTCGCGCCACGTCGGAGACTTTTGCATTGAAATATCCCGAGCGCGCGAATACCTTGGCTGCCGCAGCCAATATGGCTACGTATTTTTCATTGCGTAATTTTTCGTCGGGCACCTCGGCGCTGCGAGCAACCAGTTTGTTCTTCATTGGCATAGTCGGGGGATCGATGATTATTGTTGAATGAACGCTCATTCAGTTGATAAATCTTATCGGAAATCGCAGAAGCGAGCAATACGATCTGAGGTCCCGGGGTTGATTCAGGATTGAAAAATTTGAGGCGCGCAATTGAATGATGGGCATTCGCAATATCTTTGATATATTTTTCAAGAAGAAAACTTCAGGCAGAAATGCGACGGGCCTGCATGAAAGCTGGGAGCTAACATGCAGGCCCTTAATCCAACTCAGTTATTTGTTATTGCGGTGATCATAGCACTCTCGACGCGTAAGTCAACTCACTTGACACAGGGTATATCATTAAATTGTAGCCTCATTCTTCCCGCTGACCTGCCCCCTTCGGTTTGCGACTCCACGGTAGTGTTGTAGGCTTCATATTGGATTCTATAAGAAAAAAACATCGCTCTCTATGGGTATTCAAAGCAGTAACGAACCAAGGAAAATAGGTGTTGTCACAGGAGGCGGTGATTGCCCCGGTCTCAATGCTGTAGTCCGCGCCGTCGTCATCGGCGCGATCAATCGCAGATGGGAAGTCTACGGTATCGAACGCGGATTCGAAGGCTTGTTATCACCGAGTCGCGTACATCTGCTCAACACACACGACGTGCGGGGCATCATTCACACGGGCGGTACGATTCTGGGAACGACCAACCGCGGCAACCCATTCAAACTCAAAGTCGAAGAGCACGGTGAGACGAATATCTATCGATATCTCGGACCAGGTCGTGGCGGCATTTCATCATCTCGGTCTCGATTCACTCATCGTCATCGGCGGAGATGGGACGCTCAAGATCGCCAGCGATCTGGCACAGAAGGGGATTTCGGTCATAGGCGTGCCGAAAACGATCGATAACGACATCATGGCCACCGAGATGACCTTCGGCTTCAGCACAGCGGTAACGACGGCGACGGATGCCATCGATAAACTGCATGCCACGGCCGAATCGCACGAGCGCGTCATGATAGTCGAAGTCATGGGGCGCTATGCCGGATGGATCGCACTCTACTCGGGTGTGGCTGGGGGAGCGGACGTGATCCTGCTTCCCGAGATCCCATTCAATCTCGAATCGATAGCGCGCAAGCTGGACGATCGCTGGCGCCGCAAGCGCAACTTCGCGATCATCGTCGCGGCAGAAGGTGCCCGCCCTGTCGGCGGCGAGATGATCTTTAAGGCATTCGAAGTAGGCCGTGAACCTCGGTTAGGTGGGATAGCAGACCGGCTGGCGGAAGACCTGCATCGGATCACCGGTTATGAAACGCGCTCTCTGGTTCTGGGCCATCTTCAGCGTGGCGGGCAACCGACCCCGGCCGACCGTCTGCTCGCGACGCGATTCGGCGCCGCTGCCGTTCGCGCGATCGAATGCGGCGAACGAAATATGATGGTCGCCTACCAGTCTTCAACTATTATCACGGTCCCGCTCGAACGCGCGATCAACGAGATCAAATGCGTTCCGCTCGATCATGATTTAATCCAATCCGCGCGCGACCTCGGTATTTCGCTGGGCGACGAAAGATAAGCTTCAACAAAAAATTCAGCTGAAAGTCAGAAAGTCGGAATCAGAGAATTCTGAAGAGCTTTATGTAAACTAAGTTAATTGATGTTTAAATGGCGATCGAATCAGTACCGCGAGCGGTAGCGAGCGTGTCTCAATCATCTAGATCGTGTACAACGCTCGCTACCGCTCGCGGTACTGATTCGTCGATCATCAAGAAACTTAGTCTTAGTTAACCGTGTATTTATTCTGTCGCCCGGATTTTCTTCAGTTAGGATTTTTGTCGCGAAACTTCCTCTAAATCAGCCCATGCTTGGCCAGCAATCTGAGGAGCACAGGCTCCACTTCGGTCCGGATCGCCTGGTTGGCATATCCGATCCAGGAAACATCGGTTGTCGTATCGAGCGGCACATCGAGCAGCCCGCCCCGCCCGTCAGTGATCTCCACTCCCGCTTCCTGAGCGATCAAAACCGTGCAAACGTCGTATGGATGGCAGGCGTGGCCTCCGTGCATCCCATTGCGGCGAAACATTTGGTAAAGCAATCCGCGGACATCGACCAGCATGCGGTCGTGCCCTGTGATCAATTCGTAAAGCTGTCCGCCAGTTGAAAGATATTGGTCATCGAACAATGCGGTCTTACTCTGATCGAGCCCTCCGATCAATTCGCGCACCAGCTCTTCTTCGATGGCTGCGAATACCTCTTTGCCGCCAGGCATCGCATGGAAGATCGATGCAAAACCGCCGCTGATTGTCGTGGCGCGCGATGGCTCCGGGTGAAATTGCTTAAGCTCATGCGTGATGAGATTCGATGTCAGCCCAAATGCCCCTGTACCGCGTACAGCCCAGATCACATCGGCCACTGCCGCGCGCGTCGTGGGTATCTCGATTTGCACGGCCACATCGATGTCTGTCAGCGAGGTCTCTTCACCGCGGTTTGGTGCGATCCCGGCGAGCCACCACGCGCTCCGCTTGTTGTACATAATCGGGCGCGTGCCGTCTATCGGGTCAACGATCAAGCGCGCCTGACACTGATCGATCGGTATGTGGGAGGGAAACGCCAGCGGCTTTTCGTCATTGACGCCTTCACATATCAATGCGAAAGAGAGCGCCGGCTGAAGCTCCTCTGCCAATGCCGGCAAGAGAATCGTCTCGACCGAACGGTCGATGACATAGATTTTGTCGGCAGCCGATTCGAAAGCAACGGCCGAGAGCGATTCGGCTGATTCCTGTCGCAATTGGTTCAAGACGTGCTCGCGGACGCGCTCGCCGATACGGATGAGCCGTTCCGTGATCTCGATGGTATTGTACGGAGTCTGCAATGAGTTCATTTCTATTGTTGCATTGTATTCGCCCGGCCTTTCGCCGCCTCAGTCGCGCTTGAATTCAGCCGCAGCTATTATTCGGTTTTTAATCCGGTTAAAAACCACTCGGCGAATTTCAGCGCCACAACCGCGGTTAGTAGCACGGGCAGTTACGTCACATCTTCTTAACCGCGCCATCGATTTTCAAACGGAATTTTTCGAGCGAATCGGGAGGGCTTGCGCTGAGTCGCATGAGCAGATTCTCCTCGCGCTCCAGCGTGATCTCGCTCCTCTTCTTCTCTCTCTTACCGTCGGAAAAGAGCGAAGATACGGGTGAGTCATCGTTGAAGCGCAATCGCTTCGATTTGCTATCGAAGAGCTCGACCCTGAGTGTCGATCCGTTTCCCTGAACTTCGAGGTTCAGACTCAAGTTTCCCGGACCGGCAGCGAATGTGAAATAGCTCTCTCTTCCGATACTGCGATCGGATATTTCCTTCGACGTGAGCGCTTCCGGACTGTCTCTCGGAGCGAAGAGCGCTTTGATCTCCTCAGATGCTTCGGTGGCTGATTTCGCCTCATCACGATTTATCGATGCCACGGGCCCATCGATCCGCACACGAAAAGCCTGAATCTTCTGAGGGGCAGCGTTGTAAATACGCAACAGGAATTTTCCCTGGCGATCGACGGAAAGGCGAGCGGTGTCTTCTTCATTGGTCTGCTGGCTCGCCGAGACCGCGAATCTCTTCGAGCCGCCCTCGAAGGGCAGACGTTCAGCTTCATCGTTGAAGATTTCCGCGGATATCGTTGCGCCATCTCCGATGACATTCAAGGTTAACTTGATCTCTCCCGGTCCCGCGGTAAAATCATAGTAAGTCTCTCTCTTGCCGCTTTGGCCGGCGAAGACAGCGTTTGGACCCAGCGGCAATGGACGGTCGCGATTCGCGAATAACGCGCCCAGAGCCGATTTTTCAGGGCTCGTGGCTGCCTCATCCGTCAGTTTTGCGCGGCCGTCGATACGCAGACGAAAGGCTCTCAGATTTTTGCCACTCCGCACGCGCAGCCGCAAGGGTTGTTCGCGCTCGACGACCAGCCTCGCTATCTCCTCTTCGTGTTCGCCGCCTGATGTTAGGGAAAGGTTTGGTTTATCCCCGACAAACTTCATCAGCGTCTTTTGTTCATCGAGCGCTTCGACAGTGACGCTCGATCCATTGCCCAATACATCTAGCGCCAGTTTCAGTACCCCTGCCTCGGCGATGAAATTGTAATCGTGTTCCGCTTCCGTTCCGTCCTCAATGATCACGGTCACGCGGGAAGAGAGCAAAGGACCCTTGGTGGCTTCGGGTGTCGGATCGGGATTGATCTTAGTCGATACCACTCGAGTTGTTTCGTTCGTCCGGTTCCATGAAAAATAAGTGATCGATGAAATCGCAGCAATGACGGCCGCGACTGCGCAGGCGATCCAGACCCACCTTCCCCTCTTTCGGGGGTCGCTGAACTTTAGATCGAAATTTTGCGCTGGAGCTGCGGTCGCATCCCAATCCGTTTGTATTACGGAGGCGACAGTCACCGGCAAAGTTTTATTGACAGCCGGTTGCACGCGGGTCTGGGCCGACGATGCTTGAAAAGCTGCGACGCGCGCTGATTGTCGCAATTCGGCTCGCAGCGCTGCGGCGCTCGCAGGACGATTGTTGCGGTCCAGCGTCAGAGCCCGCTCCAGCGCGGCAGAGACGGCAGGGGATACCTGAGCATTAACTTCGTGCGCGGGGCGCAGCGGATCATTGCGTCTTTCTATGAGCGCAGTCGCGCGCGTCACCGCATTCGGCGGGATGACGCCGGTCATGAGGTGATAGAAGCTCGCTGCCAGGCTGTAGATATCGCTGCGGGGATCGGTCCCGGTGCCCTGTATCTGTTCGAGCGGAGCATAGTTTAAAGTGTATCCGCGCACGCTGCGGTGTGGGCGCATTGTGTCAATGGAGGCTTCTTTGGCCAGGCCGAAATCGAGCAGGATCACCTCGCCGCGTTCGTTCAGTTTGAGGTTCTGCGGTTTGATGTCGCGATGAATGACCGGAGGTCGTTGCGAGTGGAGGTATTCGAGCGCTACGAGCGCCTGGTCGGCCCACGCCAGCGCATCGGCCTGCGGAATGGGTCCTCCATTTAACCGCAGTATCATCGACAGGTCTTCGCCGCGGATATATTCCATGACGAGGAATTGGCCTTCCCCTTCGGTGAAATGATCGATCACTTTCGGAAGAGCCTGGTGGCGCAGGGTCGCCAGTATGCTCGCTTCGCGGTGAAAGGCCATCCGCATCGCTTCATCGACGAATAACGTCTCTTTTAAAGCTACGATATTACCTAACCGTTCATCGCGCGCCTCGTAGACCGCGCCCATACCTCCTCGGGCGAGCAATTTCAGAATCAGATAACGGTTTTGTAACAGGGTGTCGGGACTGAGCATATAGATAAATCTTTTATCGTTTCAGGGGGGCGCCTGCTACCGTAGTCTATCACTGCCCGGAAAAATACGAGAGTAATTTCCCGTCTTAAATTCCCCATTCCCGCCTATTTCGATTTAGAATGGCGATGGTAAAGCATCATGAAAAATACGTGGTATTTCGCTAGTTCTATCGTCTACTTATTTCTGATCCCTTTCATCTCTTCAGCCTCGGCGCAACAGGTTCCGGCGAAGGATTACCTCGTCTACGTCGTATCTGAATCGGCCGATAAAATCTCGCTTATTCGATACGGCCCCAAGGGGGCTCGGATCGAACGCGAGCTCGCGACTGGGTTGATGGAGCCTGATATTGATGGGCCGCACGGTATCGCTCTCTCTCCTGACAGGGAGCATTACTTCGTCTCTCTCGGTCACGGGAGACCATATGGCTCGGTGTGGAAGTATGATGTCAAAACCGACCAGGCGGTAGGAAAAGTCGGCCTCGGCTTTTTCCCGGCGACCATGGAAGTTTCTCCCGACGGGAATTTCTTGTATGTCGTCAACTTCAATCTCCATGGCGATATGGTGCCATCGTCCGTGTCGGTGGTGCTGGCGAATGAGATGCTCGAGATCAAGCGCATCCCTACCTGCACCATGCCTCACGGATCGCGCTTCAATCCGCAAGGCACCAGGCACTATTCCGCTTGTATGATGGACGATATGCTCGTCGAGATCGACACCGAGACGTTGAAAGTGTCCCGCCATTATTTATTGACGCAGGGAAAGGAAGCCGGCGGTGAGGGAGAGCCGCCCCAGCGAACGAAAGATCATTCGGGAACCGGCCGGCGTGAGAGCGCGGGGCATGCAGGACATGGTCTCGAGCCGCCGAAACCAGGTGACATCGCCTGTTCCCCGACCTGGGCGCAGCCTTCAAGCGATGGATCGATGGTTTATGTTGCCTGTAACAAATCGAGTGAGATCGTAGAGGTGGATGCCAAGACGTGGAGGATCACGCGCAGGATTGCGGCCGGCCCGGGCGTTTACAATCTGGCTGTAACTAAAGACGGGCGAATGATCGCCACCAACAAGCGCGGGCCATCAGTCTCGGTCTTCGATCTTAGATCCGGTAAGGAGCTCGCTCGCATTCCGACAAGACGCAAGGTCGTCCACGGCGCGGCCGTCTCCCCGGATAACCGCTATGCCTTCATTTCAGTCGAGGGCATCGGCAGCGAACCCGGAACGGTTGAAGTGATAGAGCTGGAGACTCTTCGTACGGTTGCGACTGTCGATGTTGCGCAACAGGCAGCCGGAATCGATTTCTTTCGGATTGAATCGGTGAAGTGATCGGAATGAGTCAAAAGAGACGAACGCTAGGAAGAGAATCGCACATGCGCGTCGTCTCTTTGTTTTAGCTTCAATCGCCAGGTGCGGTGCTCGAGCCTTTCTGCTTCGGGTCTCCGAGCTTCATAATCCAGATGCCGGAGTTTATATCGTTGAAAAATATGTATTCTCCGTGCTGCCGCGCGCCCCACGCGAATGGCAGGTTCGGCCGGAAGCCCTGCTCATCGCCCGTCCATAAACGAGATATTTCACGGCCTTGCCGATACAAATCTCCGCGCAGTTCCCCCGAGACGTCCAACACACGGCCTCCGCCGCCGTAAAAACCCATCACCAGAATATCATCCTGCACCCACACATTATGGGCGCCTCCTTCGGGAACCCCATATTCGGCTACCTTGCGCGGGTTGGCGATGTCCGAGACGTCGACGACGTGTAGCACGCCGCGCGCAGGAATTCTTTTTTTACTGTATATTTCGAATTGCGCCGGGAAGACTTCGTCGCCTACGAAGACATAGTTCTTGTAGCGATAGACTTCGTGAGTTCCCGCGATCCATCCGTCGCCGTAAAGCTCATTATGATTGAAACGTAGCTGGCTTACGAGTTGCGGCTTCTCAGGGCTCCCGCCTTTGATGCCATTGCCGACGTCCAGTATAACCAGGCCATCGCGCCAGTACGCGAGATATGCCAGGCCATCTTTCACTTGCACGTCGTGCAGATATCGGCCTTCAGTGAATTGCCCGCCGGTGGCGCCGACGGCGACCTTCGGTCCGCGAGGCTCGGTCTGCCAGCGTGCGACTTCCCGCGGATTCTTCACGTCATTGAAATCGATCACACGCAAAGAGCCGGTCGCGTCATCGGTCAGGTAAACGTAGTGTTTATCTATATAGGCGCTGTGGACTCCGCCAGTCACCGATTCCGTGAATTCGGAGACGATTTTCGGATGCGCCGGATCTGATGTGTCGAGGAATACGATCCCGTTCTTCCTGCTCGATGCGCCTTCACGGGTAAGGACGCCGATCTTACCGTCAGCGGTCACGCTGACATCATTTATTATGCGCGCGTCGACCTTGATCGTGTCGGTGAGCTTCGGATTTTTCGGGTTAGAGATGTCATAGACCTGAATCTGGTCCCAGATGGTCGAGATATAAATGTGATTGCCGAACAGCCACTGCTCGGATACCTGCAGGTCTTTGAGTCTGATTCTTCCGATCAGATCGAGAGATCGCTCGGAATCCCGCGGTGCGACTACGACTGTGGCGATGGTCGAAAGATCGCCGGCGGAAGCGGTGACGACATATGTGCCGGGCCGTTCTGCTACGAACCCGCCGTCCCTCTCGATTGTTGCGCTATCGCCGTTCACTGACCATCGTACCGCGGCATTTTTTATCGCTTTTCCGTTTACATCTTTTGTCTGTGCGGCGAAGCGAATTACATCACCGGTCCGCGCTTGAGTCGTACGAGGGTCGATTGTCAGGCTGCGAATATTGTTTTTGATGACCTCGACCGTTATTTCGGCGCTTGCATCCTCGGACTTTGCCGTCAATCTAACTTTGCCGGGGGCCACGCCCGTTACAAGTCCGGCCGCATCTATGACAGCGGCCCCCTGATTTTCGGACGACCAGGAGAACTTCACATCCTCACGCGGATCCCCGTTCGCACCAACCGCCCGGGCATCGAGCTTGACGGTGCCTCCCGGGACCAAGGGAGCGCTGAGTCTGGAGATGTCGATGCGAACCACGCGCGAAGGTTTGATCCTGATCCTGGCCAGACCCGGTTTCCCGCCAATCAACGCAATGACGCGGACTTCGCCGGGCCCGAAGAGCGATACTTTACCGTTCGAATCTGCTGCGGCAAGGTCATGCGGCAGGGCAATCCACAGGTTCGCTTTCGCGCTGACCGGCTTACCATCAGCATCCAAGGCTTCAAAATTGAATTGCACTTGCTGCCCGACCTCCGCTTCCGCGATCTCCGGCGTTACCTTGACTGTTTTCACGGGAGCAGTCGTTTGCGCCAGAACACTCGATCCCAGCGTTATTATGGCAAGAGATGCAATGGTGTGAATCAAATGTTGAATTATGTCCGACATCTTATAGAGGTCTCCTCTAGGCTAACGACATTGGGTAGGTTGAAACGCGCGAGACTTTAGCATTAGAGAGCTAAGGAGACAAGAGGAGAGCAGGAGCGGGTGAGAGGGAGAATACCTTGATGTGGGTCTCCCTGTCTCCCAGGCTTCCGCCGATTTTTAGCGCGCTGCCGCCAGGTTCGAGTCGAACTGCCGTGTCAACCCAATGCCGCGGCTCTCTTCGTCATAAAGAGCTGTGTTGACGCTGTCCCAAGGTTTGATCTCTCTCGCTGAGCCTCCGGAATTGAAGCTGATGTTTGGGACTTTTTGAATGTAAGTTTTGCTAACCCGTTCCTCCCGGACACGCCACTCGCCGGAGATGGCACGTCGCAAAGTCTCTCCGTAATAAGCCGTCAGTTCCTGAAAAAGACTGGGATTGGTCTGTGCCGTCGTGTGCGACCTGTGAAAGCCGCTGATGTAACTATCGAGACGCCTCAGGCTGGCGCGCGAGTAGTCCAGCGAACCTGCGCGGAGACGGAGTCGTTTCTCCAGCCTGGCCACGAGTTCCGGAACGTTCTCGATGAGCGCCTGCCCGTCAGGTATCAGGTCTTCCAGCATATGTCGCGCCCGTTTTTCGTCATCGAAAGCCGCTTCGGATACATAGAGAACGCCATAACCGGCGACAGATGTAGGCTTCGCTTTTCCTACCCGTTTGACCAAAAGAGGATAATAGACTTCCAGCACGCGCCCGTCGCTCAAACGAGTGCTCGAGAACCTGTTTGGCTGTTTGTTGAGGTTCCCTTCATTCTCGCTGGCGAGTAGCCGCTGCGCTTCGGTGAAGCTGATACGTTGAGATTTGGTGGATTTACCTTTTCGTGATGGCTGTTGCCCTTTTATAGTGGAGCAGATTGCTAAAACCGTAATTAAGATCGGGAGAGTGGTTTTTAAAACAATACTATAATTCCGCAAGCATTACCCCTTTGTTAATTGTTATTTGTCGTTACCCGGTAACCGTTCGATGAACAGCTACTTATTCGTTCTCTTCACACCGTCACCAATTTCACCTATCAGATTAGTCTATCAGACGATCGTGCTAGAGCCATTGCAGTTCATTTCCCGGTTCTTCACCTTTTTGATCACCCCCCTATTTTACCCGATGAGAGTTTCCCGTCTACACGCTCACCCAGTGTAAGCTCGTTTTTTGATTATGCGTCTGACTGCTTGGCGTCCCATCTCGAAATCACTTTGTAAAAATCAGTCCTGAATACATCTGTGATGGCGGAGTGGATATCCGCACGATCATTCAAAAGCCCGCTCTTTTCGCGGCATCCATTCCTTTGATTCGCAGATCGAAGATTGTTCGCACTATCAATACCACGGGGCTTGTAGATGTAAAGTTTTGCGTCTTCACCTATGCGATACACATAGAAGCAGTGTCCGTTGCTGATCTTGCCTTCCCACAGTTTTCGCTTCATCCCCGCGTGAATCCGCCCGAAAGTTCGACCCCTGTCTGCCGTTTAGGCTTTACTGGTTTGAAGTTTTAGACGGCTATAAGAACTTTATTTTAGATCGTGATTTTCGTTAAGTTGGGTTGACTGGCTGAATTTTCAGGTAACTATCAGAATCAAGAGAACCAAACAGGCTCCCAATGATTATCGATAATTCTCTATAAATCCCGCCAAATGCCGCCTAAGTACCCAAGGCTATTGACTAAAGCAGGCACTTGAAGTAAAGCTTCCCCGTCTCACAATCGAAGGAAAGGGAATTATGAACCGCATTATCGAAAAGATTCTCTCTACGCTTTGGAAACCTTCTAAAAATACGCTAAAGGTAAACATGCCTGCTCCGCCTGAGCAGCAGGCCGTAGTCAAAGAAGAGACGCCAACCAAGGTCGATCTCCGAGCGACACGGCAAATAGACCCTCGCTATACGAGACCAATCGGCAAGCTTTGATTAGTCAGGCCCCTATGGGTTTGAGCGGATTTAATAATCTCTGTGCCCCGCGTGTCCCGCTCACAGCCTCGCGTATAAAAAATATGCGCGTAAAGTAGCTCGCCTCTGAGCCGCTCCCCCCACTTTTTAAACCGGGTGTACGGACGATTCAATCAATCCGATGAACGTGCCGTAAGGATGCCGCGGACTGGTGTCCGAATCCAGAACGACCTTCTCATTAAAATCATATCGAATCTTCTATGACCGAGAGTGTCGCAATGCGCCACTCGATCTGCCGTATAAACGGAAAAGGGGAGCAAATATCGCGGGTTTCTGATAGGTTATGTAGTCGCTAAATAGGAAAAGCTTGTATTTGCAAAATCACGCAGATAGTTTGCAATATGCTGAGCGCAATAACTATGAACAAGATTGTCGAATGCGTCCCCAATATCAGCGAAGGGCGTGACCAGAAGAAATTGGAGTTGATAGTTTCGGCCATCGCCTCAGTAACCGATGCAATTCTCCTCGATTGCGAGATGGACGGCGATCATAACCGTTCAGTGATCACATTTGCCGGAGAACCCGAAGACGTTGTCGAAGCGGCCTTTCGCGCGGCTGCCACCGCAGCGGAGTTGATCGACCTCAACCACCATGAGGGAGAACATCCGCGGATGGGCGCACTCGATGTCTTACCCTTCGTGCCGATCGAAGGCGTCACCTTAGATGATTGTATTGCGCTAGCGCGACGCGCCGGCGAGCGGATCGCGCGTGAATTAAGAATCCCCGTGTATCTTTACGAGTTTGCCGCATTTCGTCCGGAACGCGTCGACCTGGCCGAGGTGCGCCGCGGGGAATTCGAAGGATTACGCCGGGAGATCGAGACCGATCCCGCGCGCAAACCCGATTTCGGCGAGGCTAAAATTCATCCGACCGCGGGGGCGATGGCGGTCGGCGCGCGCCTGCCGCTGATCGCATATAACATCAACCTGGCGTCTCAGGACCTATCCATCGCCAAGAAGATCGCGAAGGCTGTCCGCGCTCGGGATGGGGGGCTACAGAATGTCAAGGCTCTCGGATTTGAGCTAAAAAATCGCGGCCAGATACAGGTCTCTATGAATCTGGTAAAACACCATGAGACGCCCATATTTCGCGTCTTCGAAATGGTCAGGCGCGAGGCTGAGAGACACGGCGTCTCCATCGCCGGCAGCGAATTTGTAGGGCTCGTGCCGCAGTCGGCGCTCAACGCGTGTAGCGATTATTATCTGCGGATCGAAAATTTCAGCGAAGACATCATCTTCGAACATCGATTGCAAACCGAACTGGCGAAGCGCGGAAAAAGCATGCGTCCCATTCTCCGCGCTGATAACCGGATCGAGCTCGACCAGCTAATGGATGGATTCCCAGCGGGAGCGGATTGTCCTACTATCGATAAATTCGCAGAAGATGTTGCGCTCGGCACACTTGCGCCTGATGGTGGCGTCGTCGCCACCTACACCGGAGTTCTCGCTGCGTCATTGGCCATCATGGTCTGCAACCTGACGATCGGGCATAAAGCGGAGGTCGAGAGCGAAGTGCGCGGCGTGCTCTATCAGCTCGAGCGATTGAAAGAAGATTTACGAATGGCCATGAACGAAGAGGATGATGTCGGCGTTCTCCTCATCGAGGCTATGTCTCTGCCGCGGGACACAGATGCCGAACGTCTGGCGCGCACGACCGCGATCGAAGAGGCAACCAAAAGCGCCGTCGCGGTTCCGCTGCGCGTGGCGCAAGGGACTATGGAAGTTCTCGAGTTGCTCAGTGAGCTCTCCGAAATCGGAAATCCCAGCGCATTCGCGAATCTCGCTGTCGGCGCACAGCTCGCTATGTCGGCGATGCGCGGAGCTGCCTATGACATTTTGAGCCAGTTGTTCTCGATCAACGATGAAGAGTTCAACCGGTATCGTCGCGCCGATCTAACCGAACTCATCACTCGTGGACAGGAGAGGGCGGACGAGATCGAGGCGCTATTCTTCCGTCTCTATCCTCGATAGAATGCGATACGCAACAAACACGCGAAAACAGGGATAGAAGCAAACATTTTTGTCATCTTCACCGCTCGGGCGGAGCGAATCCTGAGACGTCGCAGAGGATATTTTACCTGCGTCTCCATAAGCATTCTCTACGTCCAGACGGTGGTAACCGCAACTATAAAATTGCAGCTAAACTCAAATATAAGATGAGAACGAACAAGCTGATTGCCATCTCACTGATCTTCGCCCTGCTGATATCATTAACGTCGATATTTCCCGCAGTGCCATCTGTGCTCTCCGCATCGCGCCCGCCTGTCCGCGGAAAGCATGGGATGGTTGCGTCAGTCAGCGAAATCGCCTCGCAGATAGGAGTTGACATTTTGAAACGCGGCGGCAATGCGGTGGATGCCGCAGTTGCCGTCGGGCTGGCGCTCGCGGTCGTGTGGCCTTCGGCGGGCAACCTGGGGGGCGGCGGGTTTATGGTAATCCGACTGGCTGATGGCAAAACGACGGCAATCGATTACCGCGAGATGGCGCCTGCCGCCGCACATCGAAATGTATATCTTGATGAGAAGGGCAATTACATCAAAGAGTCCTCGACATATGGACATCGTGCTGCCGGCGTTCCCGGCACTGTTGCGGGTTTCGCTTATGCGCTGGAAAAATACGGAAAGTTGAACTGGTCTGATGTCGCTGAGCCTGCGCGCAAATTGGCTGCCCATGGTTTTCCCGTCTGGTATCAACTCGAACGCAGCCTTAAGTCTGCGAGCGAGAGTCTCTCACGGTACCCCGAGACTAAAAGGATTTTCCTGCGAGACGGTATGCCGTACGAGGCGGGCGAGATATTCAAACAGCCTGAGCTTGCCTCGGTCTTCGAACGGATGATCAAAGACGGCCCGCGCGAATTTTATCAGGGCGAAACCGCGAAACTCATCGAAGCGAGCATGATGCGGGCGGGGAACGGAAAACCGTGGATGACCATCGAGGACTTGAAGAATTACAAACCGCTGGAGCGCACACCTCTACGGTCTAAATATCGTGGCCATGAGATCATCACCATGCCTCCTCCATCCTCAGGCGGCGTCGCGATGATCGAGATGCTAAATATCCTGGAACATTACGACCTGAAATCGATGGGAGCGGGTTCGTCTAAGGCGATTCACTTGATGGTCGAGGCTATGCGGCGGGCGTTTGCAGACCGCGCCCATTATCTGGGCGATCCCGATTTCGTCAAAGTCCCCGTCGCCGGACTGACCTCCAGAAAATATGCCGATAAACTAGCTAAGAAAATCGACCTCACGCGCGCATCCGAGTCCCGCAAAATCGAACACGGCGACCCGCTGCCACACGAGTCCGAAGAAACCACACATTTCACCGTGGTTGATCAGGACGGCAATGTCGTCACCAATACTTACACGATCAATGACAGCTTCGGTAATAAGATCACGGTCGAAGGAGCCGGGTTTCTGCTCAACAATGAGATGGATGATTTTGCACCGAAGCCCGGTACGCCCAATTTTTATCGCCTGATCCAGGGCGAGGCGAATGCCGTCGCCGCCAGTAAACGCCCCCTGTCCTCAATGACGCCAGCCATCGTTTTGAAGGATGATAAAGTCTGGTTTGCGGTAGGCAGCCCCGGCGGCCCGACAATTATCAATACTGTTACACAAATCATTATCAATATAGTCGATCACGGGATGAATATTCAGCAGGCAATCGATTTCCCCCGCGTCCATCACCAGTGGATGCCTGATGAAATCAGATTTGAACCCTTCGGCCTCTCTCCCGATACAATCAACAAATTGAAAGGGATAGGCCATAAATTTCAGGATAAACCACGGAATATGGGCGATGCTCACGCAATTATGATCGAAGATAAGACGGGAATGCGCCTCGGTGCCAGTGACCCACGCCTCGATGGGCGTTCTATAGGTTATTGATAACTAGGGTTTACCTTAGAACTGTGTAAAGAGAAGACAGTATAAAAAATAAACCGAATCGAAATATTGCACCGCAATAAAAATTCCCCGACTGTATCATTTCAATATAGTCAATTCTAAGTCGAAATAGGATCTATGTGATCCTGATTGGAATGGCATATATACATAGGCGATGGCACAAAGGTTGCTCTTTATATCGCATCTAACTCACATTTAGTGAACTTTCAATGATCTATAGGTGAGCGGTCAAATTGGAGGTGTGGGTTAAATGTTAGAGCGAAAATATAAAATATTAGTCGTTGAAGACGATCAAAATTTAAGAATCACCCTGACCGAATTATTGCGCAGGGAAGGATATGCGGTCGTATCGGCGCGCGATGGCGACGAGGGATATATGCAGGCTCTGGCACATCTACCCGATCTGATCGTGACCGATTTAAATATGCCGATACTAGATGGCGTCGAGCTGGCGAAGCTAATCCGCCGTGAAAGAGGTAAGTTAAGCGAGGTGCCTATCATGGCGCTCAGCGCTAACCTCAGTGGATACCATCTACCAGAGCGGATGAATTCGGGCATAGACAGATTTATCGACAAGTCGGTCAGCGATCGCAACACGCTGATCTCAACAGTCAAGTCAATGCTAGATGAGTCCTCGATGATTTCGATAAATTAAAAACACAAAAAATCACATAAAAGAGCAAGAAGGGAGAAAATGGAATTTCCTTTCTTGCTCTTTTTGTCATTTTTGCGTCCCTTTCGCTTTCCTCTCGCAACCGGCTGTTGGAAACTATCCCAGTCATGTTCAGCCTCAAAATATCAGATGATCTGGAACTTCTGCTGTTGGAAGAGCGGCATTCCGAAGATTTATTCGATTTGGTCGATAAAAATCGTTCTCCCTTACGCGAATGGCTTCCGTGGGTAGATACTAACGTCTCGGTAGGTGATACCAGGGGATTTATCAAAAATGCCCGCGATCAGTACGCGTGTAATACCGGTCTGGTCTCAGGCATCTGGTATCGAAATCGGATTATTGGAGTGATCGGCTTCAACAGCATCGACTGGCAAAATCGGATAGCGCAGATAGGATACTGGCTTGATACCGGGCAACGGGGGAATGGGTTTGTTACCAGGGCTTGCAGCGCACTTATCGATTATGCGTTCGACGAGCTCGAACTCAATCGCATAGAGATCCATTGCGCAGTGGGAAACACAAAGAGTCGCGCGATCCCGGAGAGGCTTGGATTTTCGCAGGAAGGACTTGTCCGGCAGGCCGAGTGGCTTTACGACCATTTTGTCGATCACGCGATCTACGGAATGCTGGCGAGTGATTGGAATTGAGCCTTGGGAAATATGTGATCTGACACTCCCGAAAAATACTCAGAAATAGTTTAGAAATGATATGTCTACGACCTCAATCCTGCGAACTACTGCTGAACAGATATTTCACCGTACGCTTGCTGCGATCGACGTTGAGCGAGTTATGCTCGGGCAGATCCGGTTATCCGGAGACCGGCTCACGGTCGCTGGCGAGGAATGCGACCTGGCGGGATTCACATCTATTCTCGTGATTGCGGTCGGCAAAGCCAGCCTTCCGATGGCGCGAGCAGTAGAAGCGGTACTGGGAGACCGAATCACCGGAGGTCTGGTGGTCACAAACGCCATCATCGGCAAACCGCCGGATCGCCTGAGCGTCCGGTTAGGCGGCCATCCTTTACCTGACCCGGGAAGCGTCGAAGCCGCAAAGACGGCGCTCAACCTGCTGCGCGATGCCGACAGCGCGAATACGCTCGTTCTATTTCTGATCTCCGGCGGCGGATCCGCGCTTTTCGAAGCACCCATAGATGAACAGATCACGCTCGCGGATATGCAGGCGATCAATCGTGTTCTGGTGGGCTGCGGAGCAGTGATCGGGGAGGTGAACGTCGCGCGCCGTTTTTTATCGGCAGTCAAAGGTGGCCGGCTTGCTGAGGCTGCCCCGCGCTCGCGTCAGATTTCACTCTATATCTCGGATGTTAATAGCGACGACCTATCGACCGTATCTTCCGGACCGGCAATGCCGAGCACGGTTACAAGGGCCGATTTCGCGCGCATCGTCGCTCGCTACGATTTACGGAATAAGTTTCCGGCACGGATAGCACAATTGATCGATTCGCTGCCCGACCTCCCGCGATCCGGAGCGATCGAGCTCCGTTCGCACCATCTCCTGCTGGACAATGCGAAAGCCTTGCTCGCGGCGAAAACTATAGCCGAGCGCGATTTCGGATGCCTGACTGAGGTTGCGGCAGACCTGGTCGAGAGCGATGTGGCGCAGATGGCAGCCTCACACCTCGAGCGTCTCAATTCATTGCGCGCGACGCATAAAGAAAAGACCGTTTGTCTGATCTCAGGAGGTGAAGCCATTTGCCCGGTGCGCGGCGACGGGCAGGGGGGAAGAAACCAGGAATTTGTCCTGCGAGCAGCGATGGCCCTCGCAAGCGCAAGAATGAGTGAGATCGTCGTTCTCAGCGCGGGCACCGATGGCATCGATGGCAACAGCCCGGCTGCCGGAGCGATTGCCGATGTGCTCTCAATCGCTCGCGCGCGTGCGCTGAATCTTTCTCCAGAAGACCATTTGTACCGGAGCGATTCATATAAATTTTTCGATGCTCTGGGGGATGCGATCACCACGGGCCCGACCGGGAACAATGTACGCGATTTAAGAATTTTGCTTGCACGCTAACTAACGTGTAGAATGTCGGCCGCTCCATCAGATTCCAAGATTAATCGGATCCACTGGTACAACTAATAATTATGGACGAGCCGCGAAGTCGAAACTACGGCCTCCCACAAAATAATTGACGAAAATGGCACAACCGATAAGTAAGCAAACAATCGACGATCCTGTTCTATCGGGAAAGAGCGCTGGAGAGAAAGACCCATACAGGCTTGACCCGGATGATATTGTTGACCCTCCGCGGACGATGGTCAGTTCGCTTAAGCGGATAGGGCCCGGGATGATTCTCGCCGCATCGATTGTTGGTTCGGGCGAGCTAATCGCCACGACCACGCTCGGCGCGCAGGTAGGCTACACGGCCCTCTGGGTGATCGTGCTGAGCTGTCTAGTCAAGCCTGTAGTTCAGGCCGAGATGGGGCGTTACATTATAGCGAGCGGAGAGACGGGGCTGGCGAGCTTTAACCGTGTGCCGGGCCCCCGCCTGAAGGTCAATTGGGTCGTCTGGGCGTGGGCCGCGATGACGTTACTCACGCTTCTCCAGGTCGGCGCGATGTTCGGCGGAGTGGCGCAGGTGATGAATCTGGTGGTGCCGGCTGTCCCGGTCAATATCTGGGTGCTGATCTTTCTCGGCATCACGCTGGCGCTGCTGCTCGGGGGCGGGTACGAGCGGATCGAGCGGCTGGCTATGATCAAGGTAGGATTGTTCACCATGCTCACGTTCCTGGCCGCGCTGCTGCTTATACGGATGCCGGAGTACTTTTCGTGGGCTGAAATTTGGAATGGCTTCAAATTCAATATGCCGGGGGCCGGATTCTCGACTGCCGTCGCCGTCTTCGGCATCACGGGGGTGGGGGCCAGCGAATTATTTATGTATCCCTATTGGTGCGTTGAAAAAGGCTACGCGCGTTTCACCGGGTCCCGGGATGATTCGGAACAGTGGCATGGGCGCGCGCGCGGGTGGATCCGCGTAATGCACCTGGACATCATCGTATCGATGATGATTTACACCATCGCCACGGTCGCCTTTTATTTGCTGGGAGCCGGCATTCTTCACGGAATGGGTAAAGTCCCCGCTGCGAATGATATGATCCCGGTTCTATCGAATATCTATACGCAAACTCTTGGTGAGTGGTCGCTCTGGCTATTTTACGCGGGCGCCATTTTCACGCTCTACGGCACCATCTTCGCCGCAACCGCAGCTCATTCGCGCCTCTACGCGGATATGTTGCGTCTGATGGGCGCTTTTAAAACGGACGATTACGCGCAGCGATTGCGGTATCGCAATATATTTATAGTTTTGCTTACCGTGATACCGGTAACTTTATATTTCCTGGTGCAATCGCCGGTGAAGATGGTAGTGGCGGGAGGGTTGGCGCAGGCGATGATGTTGCCGATAATCGGTCTCAGCACTCTTTACATGCGCCATCGATATCTGCCGAAATCTATCAAGCCTTCAACTTGGGTGACCATCTGGCTCTGGGTCGCCACCGCAGTGATAGTCGGGTTAATGGCATATTACCTGAAGGAACAATTAATGAAATTGACATGAAGTTATTATGCAATTATAGTCCAAAGGTTATACCAAGTTACGAGAGTGCGTATACCCGGGACGCCCTTAATCGACCGACCACCTCCGAACTAGACAGGAGGGATGATGGCAAACTATAGCCCAAATCACTTCGGCTCGAGCATGACGCCAATAGATCGAGCCGGAATCACCGAACTGGTTGTCGAACGCATCAAAGACCTTCTCGCCCGCGGCGAGTTGAAGGCCGGAAGCCGACTTCCGCCGGAACGAGAGCTGGCTGATATGCTCAGCATCAGCCGTCCTTCGCTACGTACCGCTCTCAAAGCTCTCTCGGTGATGGGCATTATCCATGCCAAACCGGGCGCCGGAACATACATAGCCGACTCATTGCCCGAGATATTTACCGAGCCGATGCAGTTCATGACGCTCATCAACAACACGAGCATTGAGGAACTGTTCGAAGCGCGGCGCATCATCGAGGCAGGGCTCGCGGAACTCGCCGCCGAACGCGCTACTGCTGATGACGTTCAGCTATTGAGCAATGAACTCGAGGGCATGCGCACGACGATCGACGACCCCGAGAATTTCCTCAAGCACGACGTCCGCTTTCACCAGGCGATGGCGCACATTGCCAATAACAAACTGATGAGTTGTGTCATGGATACCATAGCGCAACTGCTCTTTCACATCCGCCGTCAGACGATAGCCAACGCCAGCGATCTGGATGAGGCCATTGATTGGCATCAGAAGATCATCGAAGCGATCCGTAAACACGACCCGAAGCGCGCCAAAGATATGCTCTCCGGCCATCTGCGCGCAGCACGAGATGCCTGGGTGCGGGATACCAAGGGGGAGGTCGGAGGGCGAAAGTCTGTAACTGACGCGATCCCAGCCAGACGTCGGAAATAAGAGCCCAAACACATTTAACATTGAACATTTTAAATTTAACATTTGTCATTGTAAGAAATTGGATAAACAGGTTCTTTCCACAATGTAAATAGTTTTAGTTTTCAGTTTTGCTTCGGAAGACTATTGGTATTTCGGTCGACTGAAATACTGAACAGTTACAAATGTAAAATATAAAATATAAAATATAAAATATAAAATGTTCAATGTTTAAGGCCTTTTACGCATCCATCCAGTTATCGCCGGCGCCGACTTCGACAACCATCGGCACATCGATTTTTGCGGCGGTCTCCATAATATGCTTCACGATTTCCGTTGTTTGCTTGATCTCTTTCTCCGGCACTTCGAATACGAGCTCGTCGTGTACTTGCAGGATCATGCGCGCTCTCAGCTTCTCGCGTCGCAGTGATTCGGCGACGCGCAGCATCGCTAGTTTCACAATATCCGATACTGATCCCTGCATGGGCAGGTTAATCGCCTCTCGTTCGGCGCGCGCCTGCGCGGTGCCCCTGCTCTTCAGATCCGGCAGACGGCGGAGGCGGCCATAGATCGAACGGATGATGCAGTTGTTTTGGCGAGCGAGCTCGGGAAGCTCATCCATATACTTCTTCACACCGGTGTAAGTCCGATAGTATCCGTCGATCACCTTCTTGGCTTCGCTCCGAGAGATACCGACGCGCTGCGCCAGTCCGAAAGGGCCGATGACATAAGCGATCCCGAAGTTGACGATCTTGGCCAGCCTCCGTGCCTCTTTCATCTCCGCATCCGTCTTCGCCCCGAAGATTTCGCGCGCGGTGCGGGAGTGAATGTCTTCGCCTTTGCCGAATGTCTCGACCATCACCGGATCTTTGGTGATGTGAGCCAACATCCGCAATTCGATCTGCGAATAGTCGGCTGAGAGCAATACGTGACCTTCGGCCGGGATGAAAGCCCGCCGTATGCGTTGGCCCGTTTCCGTTCGGATAGGGATATTCTGAAGATTGGGATCTATCGATTGCACTCGACCGGTCGCCGTCGCAGTCTGGCGCAGCGTCGTGTGTATCCGCCCGTCTCCAGGGTCGATCAGCGAAGGTAGCGTGTCGACATACGTCCCTTTGAGCTTCGATAATTCTCGATGTTCGATGATCAGCCGCGGAAGCTCATACTTCCCGGCCAGTTCTTCCAGGATGTCGCGGCTTGTCGAAATTTTTCCGGTCGTCGTGCGCCGCGAAACTTCAAAATTCAGTTCTTCAAAAATTTCGCCGAGCTGTGATGTTGAGGCGATGTTGAACTCGCGGCCGGCGAGTTCGTGAATTTTCCCGGTGAGCTTCTCGAGCTCATGCTCCATCTCCACCGAAAGATCGGCAAGCACCTGCGGGTCGATGCGAAATCCCGTGCGCTCCATCTCATAGAGGAGCGGAATGAGAGGCATTTCGATCTTATGATAGAGGAAATCGAGTTTCTCCTGCTGAAAATCGAACTGTAGGCTGTCTTCCCCGAACTTTGTGCTTAGGACATCGGCCAGTTGTTGAGACAGGTCAGCAGCCTGTGCCGCTTTATTTTCTTCATCCGGATCGATTTTTCCGCTCAGAAACTCGTGCGCGAGCGAGGGCAGGTCGTACCTCGAGCGCTCCGGTTCGATCAGGTAGGCCTGAATCATGGCGTCGTCGCTGACATTTTCAAGAGAGATGCCATCAGCCCTCAGCAAGTGGTATGCGCGTTTGAGATAGTAAGTTGATTTTTCGATCAAACCGTTGTCGAAGACTTCTTTGAGCAGGCGCACGGCTTCGCTGCGATCGTCACAACTCGCCAGGTCGAAGAAGTCGGCGGAATTTGGAGCAGTGGAAAATGCCACGCCGGTCAGTTCGCCGGATGCCCCTTCCGCCAGCGCGAATCCGAAACGATCGCGATCGAAGAGCGAATCGACCAGCTTGCGCAGCTCTTCGGTCTTCACGCACCGTCTGTAATCGGTCTTTTCAGCCTTCTCCCTGGCAGGGCCTTTTTCTTTGGTGGCGCCATCGGCGAACTCGCGTGTCAGTTGCGCGAATTCGAGCTCGGAGAACAATTCATAGGCCAGTCTCAGGTCGGGCTCTTCGAGGATCAAAGAATCCAGATTCAATTGGACCGCTACATCGACATCGATACGCGCCAGTTCACGCGAGACCCGAATCTGTTCCGCGTTATCCCGCAGCGATTCACGATAAGTTTTCCTTTTGACTTTTTCCCAACCCTCCAAAGCGCCTTCTACCGACCCGAACTCTTCTAGCAGTTGCACGGCGCCTTTCTCGCCTATGCCGGGCGCGCCCGGTATGCCGTCGACCGCATCGCCCATCAGTCCGATCCAGTCGATTATTTGATCGGGCCTCACGCCGTATTTCTCCTTGACCCCCGCTTCGCCCAACATTACCTCACCGGTTTTGTCGACGCGCAATATCTGGATGGCCGGGTCGACCACTAACTGCGCCAGATCTTTATCGCTGGTGACGATAACCGTCTGTAATCCATTTTCACGGGCCTGCCGCGCGAGCGTGCCCATGATGTCATCGGCTTCGTACCGCGCCAGCTTGATCACCGGCACGCGCAACGCATCACACACGCGTTCGATGTAAGGCACTTGCACCTGTAGATCTTCAGGCATGTCGGGGCGGTGGGCTTTGTAATCTTGGTACTGTTCCTGGCGGACGGTCCTCTCTTTTGAATCCAGCACGACACCGAGGTAATCCGGCTTGTGGTCTTTAATAAGCTTCCGCAGAGTTATGGTGAAGCCGTATATGGAATTGGTCGGCAATCCCTTTGAATTCGAGAGACCGCGAATCGCGAAGTACGAACGGAAGATGTTCGACATTCCGTCAACCAGGAAGAGGCGTTTTTTGTTCGGCATGAGTATAGATTATCGGACCAGCGAGGCGAGGCCGCAACCGAAGCGGCGGGAGAGATTCACCAGAAAATGAGAATAAACGGGAACAAGCGAGGAGCCGCGCCTTTACCAATTATTCATGAAATTTTTTGGTGAATCTCTCGCACTACACTTATCGCTTCACTTGTTCACCAACGCGAGCCATTCGCCCGGCGCTTCTCTTTCGCCCGAAGTGATAGCGAAAAACACTTTTTGCAGGTCCGCGGTGATCGGACCGCGCTTGCCGCTCCCGACCTTGATACGGTCGATGCTGCGTATTGGAGTGATTTCGGCAGCTGTCCCCGTAAAGAAGACCTCATCGGCGGTATAGAGCGCCGCGCGCGGAATTACCTGCTCGATGACTTCGTATCCGTTGTTGCGCGCGATCTGGATTACCGAGTCGCGTGTGATGCCCGAGAGAATCGCGCTGCTCAACGGCGGCGTGTAAATTTTCGCGTCCCGAATGACGAAGAGATTCTCGCCGCTCCCCTCGCTGACGTTCCCGTTGGTATCGAGCGCAATGCCTTCGACGAAACCATTCGTTATCGCTTCCATCTTGATCAATTGCGAATTCATGTAGTTCGCCGCAGCCTTCGCCGTCGCGGGGAGAGTGTTGCCGTGCATGCGCGCCCAACTCGAGACGCAGACATCCACGCCTTCCTCGATCGATTCGGTGCCCAGATATTTACCCCAGACCCAGCTCGCGATGTAAACCTCGATCGGGTTGGGTAGGGGATTGACTCCGAAACTCCCGTATCCGCGAAAGATGATGGGGCGCAGATAACATTCCTTGAAATGATTGACACGAACGACCTCTAGGCAGGCATTAATCAACTGGTCGACCGAATAGCCGATCTCCATGCGGTAAACATGGCAGGAATCTCGCAGCCTGGTGATGTGTTCGTTAAGGCGGAAGACGGCGGGGCCCTGCTTGGTAGAATAACAACGAATTCCCTCAAAGAGCGCTGATGCATAATGAACGACGTGCGACATTATGTGTATATTCGCATCGTCCCAATCAATCATCTTTCCGTTGTGCCATATCTTCTTTGCGGTTTCAGTTGATGCGGTTGGATGGGCCATAGAATGCTTCTACTCCTTCATTATTTTGTTCGGTTGGATAGAGATATCGATGAGAGTTCGAATCAACATTGACCGGGGCATCATATAAGCCGCCGCTGATTGAGGTCAAGCACCTTACGAAATAGGGCAATTCGACCCGTGTTTTGTTCAGGATGATTTCCTTACTATCTATCCCATTCGAAATCGTTTTGATTTAGAATATCCCCTCAAATTGTGAATTTTCGGATGTTATAGATGTTATAGATGTTATAGATGTTATAGATGTTAAAAGATAAATAGCGATGAGCATCAATCCCGATTTTCTCGAAATTCTTCGCTGTCCGGCCTGTAAGGCTAAAGTCGAACTGAAGGCCGATGGCAGCGGCTTGAAATGTGTAAATTGTCATCGGGTCTACCCGATTCGCGATGAGATACCGGTCATGCTCGTGGATGAGGCGAACATTGAGGAGGAATCTTAATTGCGGATTGGCAGAATCTTGCGACAGCAAATATATCTAGCAAATATATCTAAAAGATCATATATGACATATGAAAGCAGGAGATTTTTTATGCTGGAAACTGTCGTGAGTTTTCTGGTTAAGGGATTCTGCCAACAGCGATCGACGATTATATCCGCAATCTGAATGTCCACGCCTATCTTCCAACGACTCCCCCCCGATTCGCGCGTGTTATTCATCCGCATCCGTAATCTCGGCGAAGCGGTCCTGGATACGGCCAACCTGCATGCGCTCAAGGGCTGGCGCCCGGATTTGAAAATTTCAACACTGGTAGAAGAGATATATACCGACCTCTACGCAGCCGATCCGTACGTCAAAGCCGTTCCACTGCCGCGCGGCGATCGCGACAAACGCAGTACAGTCGTCGCTCGTCTGAACATGATCAGGGAGATTCGCCGCGAGAAATTCACCGCAGTGATCAACTTGCACGGCGGTCCGACCAGCGCGCAGCTGACTTTTTCAAGCGGCGCGTCTCATCGCATTGGGGCGTCACATTTTCGCAACGGTTACGCATACAATCTTCGCATCCCTTCGGCAGATGGTATCCTCGGGAGAAAAGATCTGCACACAGTCGAGTACCAATTCGGACAATTTAAATGGCTTGGGTTGCCGAATAACGAACCGGGTCCGACGCAGCTCTTCGTCGATCCGCGAAAAAGGGAAACGGCGTTGGTGAAGTTGGCGGAGGCGGGCTTGGATCTGGCGAAACCCTATGCGGCGCTCGCACCGACGAGCGAATTTTATACCAAAAGATGGATGCCGCAGAGTTATGCCGCTGTCGCCGAACAGTTGATAGACCGTGGCCTTCAGGTCGTAATGACAGGCGCGCCTGGCGATGAGCAAAAAATGCAATTGCAGGCTGTCCAGGCCTCGACCAACCAGCATCTTCCCGCACTGACATCCTTGAGCATCGGAGAGTTGGTCGCTGTGGTGGCGGATAGCAGGCTTTTTGTGGGAAACGATAGCGGCCCGGCTCATATTGCAGCCGCCGTCAAAACCCCGCTCGTCGTTCTCTTCGGACCGGCCAGCTCTGAGCGATGGCGACCCTGGGGGCCCCAATCGGAACTCGTGCAGAACTATTTCCCGTGCAACCCGTGTTCAATGTACACTTGCGAGGTTTTCGGTGAGCCCCAATGCATACGCTCTATCAGCGTAGATCAGGTAATGAAAGCGATCCATAAACAATTGCAGAAAGCGGAGTAGCAGGGAAGCTCTTCTCATATCTGATCCGTTATTCCTATATGAATCTCCAACGCGCTCAAAAAATAGTCAACACATTCTCCGACTGCCGCATCGTGGTTCTCGGAGACCTGATGCTCGATGAATTTATCTGGGGCGAAGTGCGTCGTATCTCACCTGAAGCTCCCGTCCCCGTTGTCGATGTCAAACGTGAGACCTGGAATCTCGGCGGTGCCGCAAATGTTGTGGCCAATCTGCTGGAGCTCGGAGCGCGGGCCGTTCCCATAGGGATAGTAGGCGACGATGAGGCTGCCGGAGTGCTGCGCAATTGTCTGACCCGAGGTGGAGCGGAGGTTTCGGGTATCGTCACCGATTCATCGCGTCCGACTACGCGCAAAACGAGGATAGTCGCGCATAGCCAGCAGATGGTCAGAGCAGATCGTGAGAATCGCGCGCCCATCTCATCAGATACCGAAGAACGCCTCATACCCGTATTTCTCGAGGCGCTGAAAAATTCCGATGCCATTATCATTTCCGACTATGACAAGGGCTTGCTCACGCCGCGGCTCTTGAATGCCACCATAGTCGCTACGCAGGCGCAAAATAAAATCGTCTGCCTTGATCCCAAGATCAGAAACTTTCTCCATTACCGCAAAGTCGATTGCATCACTCCCAATCAACTAGAAGCCGAACGAGTGACAAATATTGAAATTATCGACCAGGATTCCCTTCGCACCGCCGCGAGTCGCATACGAGATATGCTCGATTGTAAAAATGTCCTGATCACACGGGGCGAATCGGGCATGAGCCTACTGAATGTGAATGATAAGCTGACACATATCCCCACCGTCGCACGCCAGGTCTATGACGTTACCGGCGCCGGAGATACCGTCATCGCCGTTCTCACTCTCGCCCTTGTCTCGGGCGCCGAACTCGAAGAGGCCGCCATCATCGCCAATCACGCCGCCGGTGTGGTCGTCAGCAAGATCGGGACCGCTACATTATCACCCGCTGAGTTGTCAATAGCATTGCAGAATATCGAGCATTAAAATGCTTTCTAACTTGCTGCCTACGCTGACTTTATTACCTCTAGTGTTTTTCTAATTTGTCCCATAAATGCGAATTTGACCGCAACAATTTGATTCATGTTAGGTAATAAGTTTCCGTCTTATTTCCGTCCGTTAGCTCATTGAGCTACTACTTGTCAAGCATCTAATCAAAATAATTTTACTTCTAAATACGTATTTTACGGGAGGTTAAGTAACTACTCGAAATAGTGTGGCTAAAATATAGGATATGAATGATATAATTCTTTTGTAAGTGCCTCCAACTTATTTATGCATGTGCCTCCAACGAAATTCGTGAGTTTCTATCACGTAAGTGGTTTTGCTATCCGCTGCCACTGAAGAAATAAAAAAATGAATGAATCAATGACTAATATGACAGCCCTGCATAAATATTTATTGCATTTCAAGTTACCGGTGTGAGATCCGCAACGGAACTTTAGCTAATGGGAGAATAACGGATCTAACTGAAAATTCTTATGAGTAAAGGTTTGAACCCCGTTGTTTGGACATCCTCTATATTACTTTTACTTCAAGTTGGAGTTCACGGACAGGACCAAAAACTATCTAACATAGATCAACCTGCAGCCATAGCTACATCAACTACAACCGTCAATCCATCGAATCCGCTGGTGGCTGCCGTTTCTGAAAACAAAGGGAACGTCAGGTCGGAAGTGAACAATGTGATAGCTTCCTTCCGGGGATTCAGGGTGATTTTTCCAGCTTCGATAACCAAGACGCGACCGAGAACTGTTATAGCAGTGCCAATGGTAGCTTTGAAGAATCCATCGGTCAATTTCAGGACAGACGCAGACGAAGCGCGGATGGGCGAAAGCAGATTTCCCAATCCGAATATTGAGATCATCGGTGATCCTTCGGTATTCAATGCGACGGCTTACTCACTTTATGGGCCGACTCGCTCAGGCGAATACGTACGCCGTGGAGTAATCGCGGCAGATCCGCGGGTAATACCACTAGGTTCGGTAGTACAGATCAGCGCAGGAAAATACTCGGGGGTATACACGGTTCTGGATACGGGAAAGGTTATCAAGGGCAAGATCGTCGACTTATGGATGCCTACATATCGCGAAGCCGTAAATTTTGGCCGCCAACAAGTCAAGGTGCGCATACTGCGTCGCGGTTATAGAAAGACCAAATAGTATCCGTCAAAACAAGTAGGACAATAAACAAAGAAAAGGGGGGCATTTAGCTCCCTTTTTTCTATTGTGTCTCAATTTATTTATTGCCCGTCCGATTCAACGCTCCTCTCTGTGTTATTCATCGATGGAATTTTTTAGAGAGGACTTCAGTCAAGTCACTATGTTTCAGTCGGGGGTGTCAGTACAAGTTAGCGAACTTGAAGCGGTGTTTTGAGCGAAGTTACATTTGACCCGACCGTCCACGTAACTGTTCGTCGAAAATCGATTCGGATTTGTAATGTCTATTTCTGCCGAGGCTATCGATCGGCGCTCGTCATTTTCTCTGATGAGCTACACCGACTTTCAAATGAGAATAAAGAGAGTTCGAACGATAGATACGGTGTGTAGCTTTCTGAAAATCTCCATCGACAGCTTTATAGATATCGACAAACTTTTGCGGGTTGCGGTCGACCAGCGGAAACCAACTGCTTTGCACCTGCACCATCATTTTATGTCCTTTGCGAAACGAGTGATGAACGTCCTGCAGGACGAATGAGACTCTGGTGGGACGATTTGGGACTAGCGGTTCCGGTTTTTCATAGCTATCCCTGAATTTGGCTCGCATGACGTCACCCCGGACGAGCATTTGAAAACCGCCCATCTGCACGTTCCCGGGGTTCGGGACGGGATTCGGCGCATTATTTGGGAGAACATCGATCAATTTGACCACGAAATCCGCGTCAGTTCCGGTGGTGGAAATATACAAATCGGCCGTAATTGGCCCGGCAATTTCTAAGTCTTCGGAAAGCGCCTCAGTCTCATAGGTCAGAACATCTGTCCGTGTTGCGGCGAAGCGCTGGTCCTCGACCATGTACCCCTCCATGCCCCGGCCATTGCTTATGTTCGGGATGTACGGCACGGGCTTATTCGGATCGCTGACGTATTCATCATATTCCTCGCCTTTGCCCTTCGGCGGATCGAACGACAGCGCACCATTGGCATGGAAGTAGAGAGCTTTTTGCTCTACGCCCTTAGGCGGCCATTGGCTGTATGACCTCCATGCGTTGGCGCCGGTGAGGAAGGTTGACGCTTCGGGCAGGCTCATCGAGCCTTTATCTTTCAGGTAATAATCGAAGAAGACCTTCTCGATGTTCTCCTGATAATACTCCGAGGTATTCGAGCCGAATTGAATGCTTCCTAATGAGGAAAAATCTCTGCTCGCCCAGCAACCGTGACACCACGGCCCCATAACCAGAAAATTGGAGATCCCCGGATTCTGCTTTTCGATGGCTTGGTATGTATTCAGTGTCCCATACAGATCCTCAGCATCGAACCAGCCGGCGACGACCATGACCGCGGGCTTGATCTTCTTGAGATGGGGCATTACGCGGCGAGACTTCCAGAAGTCGTCGTAGACACCGTGCCTCATCAGGTCGTTCCAGAAGGCGATCTCGTTTTTAAAATATTTGCGGTTCGCGTTCGCAAGCGGTCCCATTTCGAGAAAGAAGCGATAGCCATCGGGCGTGCCGTGGTCGAAGCGAGGCGGCCCGACGCTCGTCGGTTTGGGGCGCGGCTGCCCGATGTACGAGTAGAAGTTGAAGGCGTCGATCAGAAAGAACGCTCCGTGATGATGCCAGTCGTCGCCGATGAACCAATCGCCGACCGGAGCTTGTGGCGAGGCAGCTTTGAGCGCCGGATGCGCATCGATGATACCCATGGAAGTGTAGAAGCCGGGATATGATATGCCCCACTGGCCGACGCGTCCGTTGTGGTTGGTGACGTTTTTGAGAAGCCACTCGATAGTGTCGTAAGTGTCGCTGCTCTCGTCAATCTCCGCGCCTTTTTTGTTCGGATTATAAGGGCGGGCATCGATGAACTCTCCCTCGGACATCCACCTTCCGCGCACATCCTGGTAGACGATGATGTAACCCTCCTTCGCCATATGAATCGAGGGCCCGATCCCAGGCCTGAAGACATCGCTGCCGTATGGCCCGGCGCTGTACGGGGTGCGGTTGAGCAGGATCGGATACTTCTGAGATGAATCCTTCGGGGCATAGATGGCGGTGAAGAGCTTAATCCCGTCGCGCATCGCGATCATCTGCTCCGACTTGGAGTAGTGAGTTTTGACGTCAAATGCAGGCTGTTGCGCGCGGGAGGCCGGAAGCGATCTATCTGTGGCGATTGATAGCACCACAATTGACAAGCACAAAACGAAAACCCAGGGTTGTTTCATAAATGTCCTTCAGATTTCGATTATCGTGAATACCCGCAATGAGATTGGCGATTGAGGCTACTTTCTAACGTCAGCGCTCACCTCAAGTCAAGAGAATGATTTGTACCGCTACCCAATGGAGCAGCCGTACCTTTGTTTTTCCATATTGTTGTATTTTATCACTTTTTATACCGGTAATTTTGCAATTAGTAGTCATCAATGTTACCATCAAGTGGTCAAACCAATCACGTCCTTACAGACCTCCAGACAATGTGGCTGGAATCAAAGCTGAGCTGGGAAACTTTAATAAGTGCTGAATAAGTGCTGAAGATCTGATTCTCTAGACATTAAACCAAAAAGGAGAACCTCCCATGTTTTCAGTCAAAAGCATATTGATATGCCTAGTAACCGTGTATGTGATGAGCTCGTTCGTAGTTGCGCAAGAGTTTCGCGGCTCAATTTCAGGTCGCGTGACCGAGGCTTCGGGGGCGGCGGTGCAGGGCGCGACAGTGACGATCACAAATACCGCGACCAATACATCCACGACTGCCACGACGAATGGGAGTGGCGATTATGTAGGGCTTTTTCTGAATCCTGGGCCTTATGCGGTTGCGGTAGAGGCCCAGGGGTTCAAGAAGGCAGTTCGCCAAGGAATAGAAGTGCGAGTAGGCGACAAACTTGGAATCGATTTGACGCTTGAAGTTGGCGATGTCGCCGATACGGTGAATATTAGTTCCGACGCGCCGCTTCTCGAGACCAATACTGCTTCGGCGGGCCAGGTGATTGACAGACGCCGCATCTCCGAGCTTCCTCTTTCGGACGGGAACCCGTTCGTGCTCACGCGACTTGCCCCTGGTATCGGTTATACCGGGGATCTGCTCTTCTCGCGACCTTTTGATAATGGGGGAACTTCATCGATTGTTGCTGATGGTTCCAGGGGCGGTAACGAGTTCACGCTTGACGGTTCGCCTAATCAGGCGAGCGGCCGCCGCGTCGCGTTCGTGCCCCCGGCCGATGCAGTACAGGAATTCAAAGTCGAAACAGCGAGCTTCGATGCCCAGCAATCGCATACTGCAGGTGCCACGGTCAACGTTACGCTGCGCAGCGGTTCCAATGAATTTCATGGAACAGCTTACGAATTCGTACGCAATGATATCTTGTCAGCCAATAACTTTTTTTCGAACCTCAATGGCGATGCGCGCAATGTTACACGTTATAACCGTTTCGGCGGAACAATTGGCGGACCTGTGTTGTTGCCCAAGAAAATCTTGGGACCGCTCGGATACGATGGGCGGAATCGAAGTTTCTTCTTCTTCGCCTATGAAGGGTTGAAAGACGTCTTCCAGGAGCCGGATTTTTTCAATGTACCGACTCTGGCAATGCGCCAGGGCAATTTCTCCGCACTAGGCCTCGTGATCTATGATCCTGCGACGGCGCGGGTCAATGGCAGCCGCATAGAACGATCGCCTTTCCCCGGTAATAAGATTTCGGAAGAGCGCATCAGCCAGATTGCCAAAAACTATCTGCAGTATTATCCGCTGCCAAACGTAGATGTGAGCGATCCGTTTGGGCAGGACAATTACTTCAGCACCAATCCGCGCAGGGACAATTTCCATTCCGAGAGTGTGCGGTTCGATCAGACGATCAGTGATGTTCAAAAGTTTTTCGTCCGCTACTCGCATAACTATCGCCGCGAGGAACGCGGCAACTGGACGGGTGAGATCAACGGCGTACGTCCCATCGGCAACTACCTCTTCCGCATCAATAATAGCGCTACTTTCGATCACGTATACAGCCTCTCGCCGACGACGATCTTGAATACAAGAACTGGCTTCTCCCGTTTTATCGAAAAGAACGAGCGCCAGCATCAAGGAGAATTCGACCCGGCATCGCTCGGCTTCTCGGATCAAACGGTAGCATTCTTCAATGATGCCTCTTATTTCCCGCGCTTCGAGATCGGCGGAATAACCAATCTGGGTGATACCTTCGGCGATTCGACGAGCTTCGACATTTACTCAGTGCAGCCGACTATGACGAAGATCGCCGGGTCGCATTCGCTCAAACTGGGATATGATTTCCGCTCATACCGCGAAAATAATATTCCCGCGGCCCACGCTGCCGGGCGATACATCTTCGACAATACTTTCACGCGTCAGCGCGACAATTCGACTGGCAACGTCGCCGGAGGCCAGCAGTTCGCTTCCTTTCTGTTGGGTCTGCCAACAGGCGGCGCCATCGACCGCAACACTGCTCGCTCGAATCAAACGCTCTACCAGGGAGTCTTCGTGCACGACGATTGGAAGGTGACGCGAAAGATAACGCTCAACCTGGGAGTGCGTTACGAGTTGGAGGGCGCGACAACCGAGAGGTTCAACCGAAATATGCTTCGCTTCGACCCGACTGTTACCAGCCCAATCGAGGCGGCAGCCAAAGCTGCTTATGCCGCGAAACCGATTCCCGAGCTGTCGGCCAGCAGTTTCAATGTTAAAGGGGGCATTCTCTTCGCCAATGACGAGAATCACGGTTTCTGGGACGCAGACATGAACAATGTGCAGCCCCGCATCGGCATCGCACTTCAGCTCAATGACAAGACCGTGTTGCGCGCTGGTTGGGGCGTCTTCACCGTACCGGCCATCATTTTCGGCATCAATCAGACCGGATTCTCACAGGGGACAAGTATCTTGCCTTCCACGGACCGCGGCATAACCTTCCAGGCCAACATCTTTAATCCGTTTCCGTTCGGTGTCGACTCGCCGCCGGGCGCAAGTCAGGGTCTGCAGACCTTCCTGGGGCGTACTGTTGATGATTTTGTGCCACGTGATCTCAACAACTCGCAGGCGCAAAGATGGGAGTTCGGCCTCCAACGCGAGTTGAGGGGAAACTGGTTGATCGAAGTCTCCTACGTCGGCAATAAGGGATATGATCTGACAACGGGATTTTCCAACATCGTCAACCCAATACCGCGCCAGTATCTCTCTACCAGCCGCGTGCGCGATGATGCCACGATTGTTTTTCTGAATGAGGATGTGGATAACCCATTCAGTGGGCTGGCGCCTGGCACTAACCTCGACAATCCGACGGCGGATCGCAGCCAACTATTACGCCCTTTCCCCCAATTTACCGGGCTCGAATCGATCCGCAATGACGGGGAAAGTATTTATCATTCAGGCCAGGTCCGCGCTGAGAAGCGTTTTTCGAAAGGCTATTCGCTGCTGGCAGCCTACACCTGGTCGAAATATATCGAAGCGGCATCGCTCCTGAATGCAACCGACTTCGACCTCGAACGGCGCATCTCACCAGACGACATTCCGCATCGTGTCGTGATGAGCGGTATCTTTGAGCTGCCCTTTGGTAAGGGGCGCAGATGGGGAAACGGCTGGAATAACATTGTTAATGGTTTTCTCGGCGGATGGCAATTGAACGGGATATTCCAATGGCAGAGTGGACGGCCGATTGACATGGGTGAGCGCAACGTCGTCTACTTCGGCGATCCCAGCAAACTGCGGGCTCAGATCAACAGCGAAAACGCTGATCCGTCACGCAGGGTCTTCGACACGAGCGGCTTCTATTTCAACGATGCGTTGGTCCAACTCACCGATGCATCAGGCAACCCATCTGGCGTGATCGACCCGAAGAAGCAGCGCGACGATTTGCGTATTCGCCTGGAGCATAACATTCGCTATTTTCCATCGCGACTGCCCAGCTTTCGCGGGCAGAATCTCCATCTCTGGGATGTTTCTGTGATGAAGAAAGTGCAAATTTCCGAAGGGCTGAATCTCGAACTGCGCGGAGAATTCTTGAACGCCTTCAATCATGTGCAGTTCAGCAATCCGGAGACAAATCCGACTAACGCAAGCTTCGGCAGAGTGACGGAACAAGCCAATCTGCCCCGGAATGTGCAGATCGGGTTGAAACTAATCTTTTAAAGAGTATGAAAATGCGAAACAAACGAAAGCTCGAGCTTTTTCGTTTGTTTCGCATTCTCTCTTTATTCCTGAAACCGAATCTGAGAACATTTGCGTCATAGAAGTTAGTACGAAGTAGGGAAATTCTAATTACAAATTGCAGGAAACACGCTCGCAATCAAAATGACAAACGGCGCGCCTTTCTTGTAGGTTGTCCAACCTGCGGAGGGCTTCATTACCACGCCGCACAGTATTAGTTATTGAGTGATCATTAACCGATTGAAAGTTTTCAGTTTTCAGTTTTTGGTGTTCAGTTGGATGGGTTCGATCGGCAGCTAAAACTGAAAACTTAAAACTTAAAACTGAAAACAATTTTCCGAGGAGACTATATGAGCAGGACCACTCGCAGAGATTTCATAAAGACAACTTCGGCTGCTGGTGCTGGGGTAGCGTTCAGCAATCTTAACATCCTTCGCCCGGAACGTGTGCTCGGAGCGAACGACCGCGTCCGCGTGGCGATCGTAGGCGCCAGCGATCGCGTAATGAGTTCGCTTGTCCCGTCATTTCAGTCGCTTGCTGAGTCGCTCAATTTCGAACTGGTCACCGTCTGCGACATCTGGAAGCTGCGCCGCGAAGAGAAGCCGGCCGAGATCGCCAGTAAGTACAAGGTCAAGGAGCCCGCCAAGGTCCGCAACACCGAAGAGCTCTACTCGATGAAGGACATCGATGCCGTTATCGTCGGCACCGCAGACTTCCAGCACGCCTACCACGCAATCGAAGCGGTCAAAGCAGGCAAGGATGTTTATGCCGAAAAGCCGTTCGCCAATATCATGTCGGATGCGCGCGAGGCGCTGAAGGTCATCGGCGGATCGAAACAGGTGTTCCAGGTCGGCACGCAGCGACGCTCGACGCCCAGCTATATGCGTGCGAAAGAGTATCTGGAAACAGGCAAATTCGGTGACATCGTCATGGCCGAGATGACCTGGAACGTCAACCAGCCCGGCCGGTGGCGCCGCCCGAACGTGGTGCCGTTGCTCAAAGAACAAGACACCGATTGGAAGCGTTATCTGATCAACCGAGATCCGAAGATTCCCTTCGATGCGCGCAAATACCTGGAGTTCCGTCTCTTCTGGCCATTCTCATCGGGCATCCCGTGCCAGTGGATGGTGCACCAGATCGACACCGTGCATTGGTTCACGGGCATTCCGCATCCGCGCAGCGTAGTCGCCAACGGCGGCATCTATTTGTGGAAAGATAAACGTGAGAATTTCGACACCATGACCGCGGTATTCGATTATCACGATGCGAAGAAGGATAAGTCATTCCAGGTACTCTACACCTCGCGCATGACGAACTCCGCCGGCGAGATCAAGGAAATCTACTATTCTAACGGCGGCACACTCAATCTCGATACGAATAAAGTGACGTCCGAAGGCGGTTTGAAAGAGAGGCAGGCGAAAGAGATGAAGTTGAAACCCAACCTCCTTGAGTCACTCACTCTTTCGGACGAAGGCGGCATTGAGACGGCAGCCAACACGGGCGCGGACAAGCAGACTACTGCTCACATGCGCAATTGGATGGAATGCGTGCGCAATCGCAACCAGAAGACGAATGCCGATATCCACGCGGCGTACAACCACTCGGTCGCTCTATGTATGACGATTGCTGCGCTGCAGACAGGCAAGAAAGTCACCTTCGATGACAAGAAGCAGGAAGTCGTGACCAGCTAAAATAACAATGAGGTTCACCACAAAGGTCGAAAAAATAGATCGCGAGATCCGGAAAGACTCACATTTTGTATGAAATTTGTGGTGAACCTTCGCAATCTGCCATCATTCGGGAGAAAATCATGAGATGCCTACTTGCATTCGGCCTGGCCGTCTGTTTTCTCGCTACCATCACAGCCGGCGCCCAGACGGTCAAGATTGTCGAAGCGAAAGAGAAGAAGCAGTTCGATGTTTACATCGACGATAACTTGTTCACTTCTTACTGCTATTGGGATTCCCAGAAGAAACCGATCCTCTATCCGCTGCGCACATCGAAGGGAACGGTAGTCACGCGCAGTTATCCGGTCGCCCAGGTCGCCGGGGAACGGACCGACCACCCGCACCACGTTTCGGTGTGGTTCAATTACGGCAATATCAACGGTGTCGATTTCTGGAACAACAGCGGTGGGGCGAGGGGTGAGAAGATGGGGACGATCAAGCATCAAGCCGTGAACAAGGTTAAGAACGGCACGGGCAGCTCTTCACTCGACGTGACGATGGATTGGATAATGCCCGACGGATCGAAAGTCATGCAGCAGGACGAAACGATCATCTTTCGGGCCGCCAAAGACCTGCGTATCATCGACCGCATCATCACGCTCACGGCACAGGAGAAGAAGGTTGTTTTCGGCGATAGTAAAGAGGGAGCTCTCGGCATACGCGTCGCCCGGCAACTAGAAGAGCCGTCAAAGGACCCACTGGTATTCACCGATGAAAAGGGAATCCCGACAAAAGTGCCCGTCCTCGATAATAACGGCGTCGCCGGCGTTTACCTGAGCAGTGAGGGTAAAATCGGCGAAAAGGAGGCCTGGGGAACTCGTGCAAAATGGATGACCCTCTCAGGTAATGTCAAAGGTGAGGACGTCGTGATCGCCATCTTCGATCATCCGAAGAATCCGACATATCCGACTTACTGGCATGCACGCGGCTACGGCTTGTTTGCCGCTAACCCATTCGGCGCAAAAGAGTTCACCAAAGGCGCGACTGTTTTAAATTACACACTGGAGCCCGGCCAGAAATCTACATTCCGATTCCGAATTCTGGTTCATTCGGGCAAGTTGACCAAGGAGCAGACAGATGCGCTCTATCAGAAGTACCTGAGCGGCTCGTGAGATCGGTATACAGATTTGGAGAAAGATTTGCGACCGCAACTCTTTATATCCTCACGGATTTTTAATTCGCTCCAGTCACAAAATATCAAATTTTCTTACTCTAAATTTTGCGTCATGCTTTCAGGCAGTTTTTCCACTTATTAGTGGAAGAACATAGGCCGGACGAACTTGTAAAACTTCCGGTCGATGGCCTCTGGCGTTCCTTTCAAAGGTGATTCAAGCGCTCTATGAAGGAACTCTGCCCATCTCAGGTGTAGAGCAATTCTTTCTGACAACCGAGGTGCCTTCCAACTTTAACCTAGTTGCTGGAGTGTCCTCAATGGAATATTGTTTCAACGAAGCGAGCGTGATGCTGCCTGCGGAGCTCATCGATAAAAGTCTGCAGACCTTCATATTGGCGGACGGCAAGCAATCATTCAATCTGGTCATCTCTCGTATAGATCTGGAATCCCGAGAAACGCTTGGACAACTGTGCGAACGACTGCTTGGCGAGTGGGAGAGTAAGCTGCCCCAATTCATTTTGGGCGGCCGGATGTCTACGATGGTCGATGGAGAGGCGGCTGAATACTTCGATTGCCGCTGGAAAGTCAATGGAATGTTGGTCAATCAATGGCAGGTTGTCGCTCTGGCGCCAAATCCGAGGCACGGGCCGCCTAACGGGCTTATTATCACCGGCACATGTCAGAAAAACTTCGTTCAGCCGTACACGGAGATCTATAAGCAATTTATCGAGAGTCTGCGCTGGCGTAAGTAAGGAGAGCACAGAGGGCCAAGCAGCTAAAAGTTGTGAGTCAACGATCGGATAACTCATATCATTGTGGTGGAGGGGGGGGACCGGTGAGGGGCTCGCCAACTTCCATCTTATCTACCCAATCTCAAGCTGCGCAAAACTTGCTGAAACGCCGCGTCGTAGCTTTGCGCCTCATCTTCCGGCGCGATAGTGATCAAATAGAACATTCGGCCATCAGGGGTCGCCGTCGTGTAAGTCACATCGAGCTCCATGACGCCGTTTATCGCCGATGGCCCGGAGACGGCGGAGACATAACCTCTCTTCCCGCTAACGTCGGTCTGCTGCGGCGCGCGCGCGAGCCCGAAATCCGCGTTTGTCTCGATCTGTCTCTGAATGAATGCTTCGGTAGCCGATCGCAGATCACCCTGTTGAACTCCGACAACCCCTACAAACATGCCGTGGGTGACCATAGTTGAGTCTTTCAATTTACCGTATGCGCCTTTGGGCGCGAAAATATAGTTCGAGTCGCCATCGGCGAATACTTCCCAATTCGATGGGACCCGGATCGCAAAGGCCCCATCCTTCGCCTGAAAATTTTTATAGGATGCAGATGGTTTCTGCGGACGCACGCGCAGCTCGAGGTCAGACGGATCTTCTCCAATCCGGCGAAGCTGGCTGGAAGCGCTTAAGTCCGACGCCTTGCCCGTCAAACGCGCCTTGATCTGCTCGAACTCAGGGGTCGTATGAATCGGGTTTTTACCGACGGGCAAACTGTTGATCTCTTCCAGGATATATTGTGTGCGGTTGCCGGGATCGGGATGATCGCTCAGCATCTCAGGGAGGCGCTGCCCGCCTTCGGATTCGAGCGTTTGGAAAAAATTGGCCATATCTCGCGGATCATAGCCCGCTTCGGCCATAATCCGTGCGCCTTCTATATCAGCCTCTTTCTCCGCGCCGCGCCCGAATTTTAGAAAAAGCATGTTTGCGCCGAGACCGCCAATTGTGCCTACCGCTTCGCCCAGATTCGGATTTTCGCCGCTTGCCGCTATCGATCCCAGGATTCCTAGACCAGCCTGAGCTACCTGTTGTTTAGACACCTGATTTGTTCCATGGCGCAGTGCCGCGTGCGCGATCTCGTGTGACATGACGCCGGCCAGCTCGCCTTCATTGCGAGCCGCTGCAATCGCGCCCGCATTGACGAAGAGAAATCCGCCTGGGAGAGCGAAGGCATTGATCTCGCGTGTGGCAACTACCTGAAACTGATAGGGGAATTTTTCTCCAGTCGCCTTTGAAGCGAGCTTTTTACCGAGCCGCGTGAGATAGTCGTTGATCTGTGGATCATTGAGCATCGGCGTCTCCCCCATAATCTGCCGGGCAGACTGTCGTCCCATCTCGACATCCTGCTCCGGGCTGAACAGGTTGAAGCCGGGTTTGAATTTCGGAGTAGATCGCGATCCCGCCGGCGCTTCCGTGCCGCCGCTCCGCAAACCGCTGCAACTCAACTGCGCGAAGAACAGATAGAGAATCAACAAGGACAAGGCGATTCGGCGTTTTTGCATAACATTTCTATTGATATTAGGAATACAAGAGGTTCAGCTCATGGGAGTTAATGGTATTTAACAAAGATAAGAAATAAAACGGTAAAAAGCAAATGTGTGAGCATCCCGGCGGCACCAATGGTGAATGAGCAGATTACCGGATTTTCCATATCAATCGAAATTCAGGGAGATAGCTGCTCGTATCGCGTGTTCTTTTATCCTCGCCAGAACCTCCAGCGCCAGCGCCAGTGCCCGTCTGCCCTCTGTTCCGGTGACGCCCGAGGCGATTCCCGTCCGCACTGAGGCAACAAAGTCTTCAATTTCCGCGAGCAATGGTTCCCGTTTCATGACATCGAGGGCCCCGCCGACAATTTCGGGCAATATGGACGGAGAGCCGGCCGGGAGAAGACGGCACATCGCTACTTGTTGTTCAGAATAATCGAGCGAATAGTATTCATTCGGCTGAAATACGCGGAGTTTGCGTAATCGCTCCCCGGAGACCCGGCTCGCCGTGATGTTTGCCACGCATCCGTCGGCAAATTCCAGCCGCGCATTCGCCAGATCTATCTTATGGGTCAGGATCGGGATACCGACGGCCTCGATTTTTACAACCTCGCGCTCGACCAGGCTGGCAATGACGTCGAGCTCGTGAACCATGAGGTCCATCACTACATCGATATCAAGAGAACGAGGCGTAAATATCCCCATCCGGTGAGCTTCAAAAAATCGCGGCCGCGAAATCTTTTTTTGCAGAGCGCGAAACGCAGGATTGAAACGTTCGATGTGGCCAACCTGTAGAATCAGGCCTTTGGACTCGGCAATCCGAATCATATCATCCGCTTCGTCCAGCGTCCGCGCGATCGGCTTCTCGACCAGCACATTGATTCCGGCATTGAGACAGGCACACGTTATTTCGTGATGATCTACCGTCGGCGTCGCGATGCTGACCGCATCCACATCCCCCAGCAGTTCACGGTAGTCTCTCACATATCTGACATTGTATTTATCAGCGACGGCGCGGCCGTTCTTTTCATTGATGTCACAGACGGCGATCAATTTCGCATTTTCTATCGATGCGTAAATCCTTGCGTGTTCGCGTCCTAAATGCCCGGAGCCGATCACGGCAGCCCTAATGTTATCAACCATTCATTTACCTCCCGCGGGTTTCAAGATTCACTACAGAATGATAACCTGAGTATTAGTTTTTAACCCGAATCGATAAATTTAAATCGGCAAATTTATAGCAAATTTATATAAGATAATCGTGCAAACCCACAATCATCCTCAAACGGACGGGCAGAAAAAGTCTGAAATCAAATACATCATTGCGCTGGTCATTTTGTGTGCGGTCGTGAATTTTTTCGGCCTTGGCCAGCTACCGCTGATCGGTCCCGATGAGCCCCGTTACGCCGAAGTAGCACGTGAGATGTATGAAGCGCGTGATTGGGTTACGCCACGGCTTGGCGGCATCGACTGGTTTGAAAAACCGGCATTGACCTATTGGATCCTCAATTACGGGTTACACACTGTTCGGTGTATCGGAATTTTCTGCGCGGGTCGGCATCGCGCTGTTGGCGAGCATCGGGGTACTGCTCCTCTATTTTTTCGGGAAGAAAGTTCGATCGGCCCGGTTCGGTTACCTCAGCGCATCGACGCTGGTGACCTGTGGTATGTGGCCCGGATTCTCGCGCGCCGTGACCTTTGATCTCACCTTGTCTGTGACTTTGGAGCTGGGGTTCCTCAGTTTTTTTCTCTGGCAGAGAACGGAAGAGCCGAGAAGGAGAAAATACCTATGGCTGTTATTCTGCTCTGCTCTTGGATTAGCTGTCCTGGCCAAGGGTTTAGTGGGAGTTCTGTTGCCGGTTCTCGTCATCGGGCCGTATCTTTTGCTAACCAGGCAAGTGAGGAGTGTGTTGAAACCGGGTCTGATCCTACCCGGGATATTTGTTTTCGCTGCGACCGCGGCGACATGGTATTGGCCGGTGATATCGCGTCACGGCTATGAATTCATCAACGAATTTTTTCTCTCGCATCATCTTCAACGATATGTGAGCAATAAATTTCGCCACCCGCAGCCATTTTATTTCTTTGGGATAATCGTCTTCGCCGGGATTTTCCCATGGTCGTTCTATTTCATATCGAATGCATGGCAATCGGTGAAGCAGCTCCGGACGAATTTCGACTGGTCGAGCGACCGGTTGACTCTGTTCCTGTGGCTCTGGGTCCTGATGCCGGTTCTTTTCTTTTCTTTCTCCGGATCGAAACTGCCCGGTTATATCCTGCCCGTTTTTCCGCCAATCGCAATGATCGTCGGTATGGAACTGGAAAAGTGGTGGGAAGCAGAGGAGCCGAAGCGAATGAAGTTTCTCGCCTTGGCCACCGCAATAATGATCATCATGGTGGCGGCGGGATTAGGTTTGCTCGGCGACCGGGAACTCGGGTTGAGTCTATTCGATGCTTTCAAGGTCGCAACTATAGCCATTGTCGCTGCGGTCGTTTATCTCGCATTGTGGATTTTGTTAAGCGGCAGGGCAGCGACTCTCTTTCTTCCATTCGGCCTCGCACTGGTCATCGTGACCGCGGTAAATCTGATCTTTCCCGTTTTGGGAAATAGCGAAACGCTTCGCGATCTATCATTGATGGCCAAGAAATCGGCAAAACCGGGCGAACGGTTGGTCTTTTACATTGATCACAATCAGGGGATCAATTTTTACGCGCCCGACCTGCCATTGCGAGACAATCGATCGGAATTGATAACGGTAATGTCATTTGAAGAGATTGAGTCATTAGTTCAGGCCAGAGGCGGGGCGAGCATCCTCGTGATTTCGCCCAAGCATATGGCTGATAGAAAGAGCGCAAGAATCCTATTGCAGACAGAGAAACTGGGGGAGCAGAAGCGCAATATTCGATGTTCTCCCGGATGTGATTGGGTACTTTTTCGGGCGCAATTGAAGTCCGATAGGCAGTATGCGGTAAACGGTGTGCAGCAATTCAATGAGGAACAAGAGGGAAAAAATAAGCAATGAAGCTAAATTTTATATTCACTTCTTTGATTTTGCTTTCACACAAGCCAAAGGAGATATGAATCGTGCCTGAATTTGAGGATCATTTGATACAGGCAACAGCGGCAGATTCGACGATTCGTTTGATCGCAGCGGTGACGACTAACCTCGTCAACGAGGCGAGCCGGCGGCACAACACTTCCCCGACGGCATCGGCGGCATTGGGACGGACGCTGACCGGCGCATTGTTGTTCGGCCGGACATTCAAAGACCTCGAATATGTGACAATTCGATTCGAGTGCAAAGGGCCGATCGGCGGGATTGTAGCTGAAGCGAGCGCGCATAACACCGTCCGCGGATATGTAAAAAACCCGATGGCCGACGCACCACTCAATGGGCGTGGGAAATTGGATGTGAGCGGGATCGTCGGCCAGGGGATGCTCCACGTCATCCGCGAGGCAGGATTCGAGATCGGTCTGCTGAAAGAGCCGTATTACGGATCCGTTCCGATTGTCTCCGGCGAGATTGCCGAAGACCTGACCTATTACCTGACGATTTCTGAACAGATTAATTCGGCGGTTTCACTCGGAGTTTTTGTCGAATCCGAACAAGAGCGGGTGACAGCCGCGGGAGGGTATCTCGTCCAAGTAATGCCAGGCGCGGAAGAAGATGCTATCCGGGCAATAGAAGTATCACTTTCTTCCGCACCACACGTGACCGGTATGATTCGCGATGGAGACGACGCTGAGGGATTGTTGCAGACGGCTCTCGGCGGGATTTCATTAGATGTCCTGGAACGGCATCCGGTTCAGTTCCGGTGTAAGTGTTCTTATGAGCGCGCGGTGAGCATTGTTACCGCCCTCGGACGAGAAGAAGTTGAGGATATGCTGGTGAAAGATAATGGCGCCGAATTGACCTGTCATTTTTGTAATGAGATTTACTACTTGGATGATGCCGCATTACGTGGCATTCTTGAACCGCCCCAATCTCTGGTTATGTAGTTTTGTCTAATAATCCCCCTCACGTTTCTCACAAAATTGAACCAGGACTTTCTAAATACGATCACTGTCGCACAATGGCGACCGAGGTGTTTTTCGAAAACTGGCAGAGAGAATGAGCGAAATGTGAGATTCAAGGGAAATTGATTTCAACATGAACTGCGCCATAGCGGCGTGTTTTTGTGGTGAGATTCACTTCATTGGTAGACCGATAACTGAAATAAATAGGAGGCACTATGAACATCAAATCAAAGATAAAAGGTAGCATTAAACTTATCTTTCCCATATGTCTGATCGTTTTAGGTACGATCAACGTATTCGCGCAACAGAATGAAGTTGGCTTCTTGTTGGGTGCTAATGACACCCAGAGTCGAGATTTCGCACCGCCATCAATCGGAAGCTTTCGGCCGGGCGATGGCCTGTCATTCCAGATCGCATACGGGCGACGATTTACCGATGCGAAACTGGCGTCGATGCATTTTGAGGTTGTTTTTGCGGCAACCCCCAACACCGACATCAATTCCTCGAATGTCGCCCTGCCGCGCAGCTATTCTTCGCTATTTCTGACGCCGGGACTGAAATTTAAGCTTTTACCGGGATTCTTCATCAGCCCTTACGTTGCGGCGGGAGCGGGTTATGCCCGATTTAACGTAAGCGACACGACGATCTCCGGAGGGACTACTTCTATCGTCTCTCGTGGTTCTAACAAGGGAGTTTACAACTACGGCGTCGGTGCTGAGCTTCGTTTCTTCCCAGGACTGGCCCTGCGTGGGGAAATAAGGAATTTCGTCTCCGGGAGTCCGAACCTAGGTCCCACACTGCTACAGGACACCCGGCGGAACGTCATCTATGGCGGAGGCCTTGTAGTGAGGTTCTAAATCAGTTCATTACTTCTTCCGTGTCCCTCTGAAGTTGCCCCAGTTCCCCATCCCCCACCATCACCCGGAACGAGACGAACAATTAAGTACGGGCACTTGATGCGTGACACGAAAAAGCAAAACCGCCAAGAGTTACCTTATCTGTCTCTTAGCGGCTTTGAGTATGAAACTGCTCTTTTAATTATTCCTTTGGAGAGGCTGGGTTGTTATTTGCTTTAGCGATGATGACGATCGTCATCGTCGTCATCGGCGCTGATTTGACCGCGAACCTCACCACCCGGGAACAGGGAAGAATGCACGTTAGCATATGTCACGCCACTGCGTATGGCTTGCAGCAGATCTGCAAATTCTCCGGCACTAACCCCCTGACCTGCTGGGCCGACGACGTCAGCGGCAGTGACCGTTCCAGTCACCTTCCCTGAGTTCAGACTCGGACCCATACAAAGCGGCGTGCTCGCTACCGGACTCGGATTTGCTGCTGTCTGACAGAGCCAAACAGAAATGCCGCCATTGACACCCTTTTGGCCCACATGAATATGACCTTGCCTGACCTCTCCCTGTAGATTGTCATAGCTCAGTTCATATTGGATCGATTTTTCATCTCTCGAGATTGTCGCCTTGAATTCGCCGCTCGCTGGGGTAATTACCGCAGGTGGTTCTTCAATCCCCCTTAGTGTGGCTCTCAGAAACCTATCCCTACTTCCGTGCGCGACAGCCAGCGCCACAATGCCGGCCACCGCAATTAACGTAACGGCGGACGCAAACACTGTAATCTTCTTGTACTTCTGCATCATCCTGGTTCCTCCTAATTTTTTTCTGGTTTGAATATTGGTTGATTGAGACGGTTTAAGCAATGTCTCTTGTGCTATTACGAGAATAATCTGCAACCCAGTTCTCCGGATATCCGGAGAAAGAATTGCAAATGTCGATTTTAGAACGGTTACCCGTCAAATCGATTGAATTAGGGAGGGATTTAACTGGCGACTTTCAGTAATCCCGAGTTAGAAATTGGAGAATTAACCACGGGGGCATTGAGAAGAATCAGAGCCTGGATATGCCTGATTATTAAATTAGCATTTTGATCTCCAAGGGTCAAAGGTCGAATGTTCCCATGGTCGCGCTTCCAACCTAAGAGCCTAAATCAGTCAATTTCTGTTCCACTCACGGGTCACACGGAACTCAAAGCTGATACAGTATTTAACTAAAATTGCCGAGCTGGCTCGCTCACGAGTGACACTATTTGTTTCAGCACTTGAGACAGAAAGCGGAACAAAAAATTTTTTAGAAAAAGGAGACCTATCTACCGGGGATTGAATGCTTCGACAAACACGCTTTCCGGCGCGCGTTCAGCGAGGTCGAGGTCACCCGGGTTCGGTATTATCGTCTCCCCAGCATTTAGCACCCTCGGATCACAAAACCCAGACTTCAAGAGTAGACGGCATAGAGATTCGCCGTCATACATCCAAAGGTGGTGTCTTTCACCGATCAATAGGGTTTTCGATTTCTCAATCAACCCTCCGTGCCTGGGGCGAGCGATTTGAAGGTTTTCGACGAACACATCGCCATTCTGATCTTTCATGTAATTATATATGTGGAATCTGAGGTCAGGGACGGCGATCCTGATGATCCCGTTTTGCACGAGCACCCGCCGCACCTCTTTGAGAAAAAGCGCGGCTTCACCCCGGTCAAGGTGTTCGAGCATATGACAGGTATAGAGGACCTCAACCGAATGGTCCGGCTCGGGAATCCTTTTCACTGCGTTGGCGTATCTGATCTCCTTTTGCTTAACGATATAGATGAATTGTTTCTGTTGTTCAGATAACAATCCGAATCTTTCCAATAGCGATGTAAGTACCGGCCAGTCGGCCAGTCGAATACTGATCGAATTGTCATAGTTCACCCAGCCGGGAGTCGGCGTTGCGCCACATCCAATGTTGAGTCGCCTTAGATTTGTACTCGTCTCCATCGCCTTAACCCTTGCTCCATTCCGGTTTGAAGAATCAACCACGGATCCCGGAGAGTACGGGAATAAAAGTGGAAAAGAAGAGAGCGAAAGCAAAGCATACACGAGCAATTTTCTTCCCCGTGATCCGGGTCCCGGGATCCATTCTTCAAGGCCCAATTTATCGAATCATCAACCCTATGCTCGCAGTCTCTCCACTTATTGTATCGGTCACCTCTACTCGCCATGATCCCGGTGAATCGTTGAGCGCTGTTCTGAAACTGATGCTGCCCGTTCCACCGGTAATCTCCTGATTGCCGCCGTAATAACGCATTTCCCGGCCCGCCGGATCAACGACCCTCACTTTGGCAACCGAGCGCAATTGAGGTGATGATGCAATGCGAAATTGCAGTTTTACGACATCGCCCAGACGCGCCCGCGCATCGGCCTGTAACTCCATTCCGCCGATGCGGTCCTCCACCAGCGCGAATAACCTGGGCATGCCCGGCTCGATCTCGATTTCAAAATCCGAGCCTGAGCCAAGATGGCGTCTCTGCCGAACGTCGTAAAGAACACCGCTGCGCTCGAAAACTATTCGCACCTTCTGTTTTGCGACCGGTGCAACTTGGGCAATCGGGGCAACCGGGGCAACCATCGCTTTGTCGGGCACTAGTCCGAGCAAGAGCGTTGAGCCGAAATTGAAGGTGTAGCTCTCGCAGTCGACGACGCGTTTGCCGGCAGGCGTTTTCAACTCGACCGTTGGATTGATCCCTGCTGTAGCCAGAAGCCGCTTCATCTTTTCCAATGCCGGCTCCTGCCGTTTCTCGAGCCTCTCATCGGAATAACGGTCCAAAAAGTAGTTCAACAGGTAAGCGCGGCCGTTGCCGAAGCGGTTTTCGATCAACGATAGCCGGCCTTCCTCGGAGAGCATCGCCTTTGCGCCAGCAAGCTGCAGGCCGGGTTCGCCCTTCATAGCCACAATAGCTTCGCGATCGTATGTCGCGGGAGCGATCCCGAAGAGATCGGCGAGCGCACGTTCGTGGCGGAATTGACAATGTTCATCCATCACCCCCGGGAGAGCGTCGGCGATGACCGTTCCGCCCTGACTCGCGAATTCGCGAATGGCAGCCGCCTCTTTGTCGCTGAGCGCAACACTCATAGGCAAAATGAATGTGCGATAGCCTTTGGCAATCAGATCGCCCTTTTCGACGTCGCTATAGGCGATGAAATCGAATTGCAATCCCGAATCGCGTAAAATCCTGACCCATCCGTCGCGGTTGGCGTTGAACCGGCGATGCGTGGCGCTCGGCGAATCGTAGACGACGCGATCCTCGATTTTTCCGTCTACAATCCACGAACCATGGATGCTCGGATAAGAGTAATGGATGGCAATGCGGTTATTTTCCGGGATGCCAGAGGCCACGAGCTTGCCGATCCCTTCGCCGCGCAATTCACGGAATCCTTCGGCGATATCTTTCCCGCTCTGAGAGAGTGTTAAATCAGGATCGAGCGTGGAATATTGCCAGAAGACATAAGCTCCGCCGTTCGCTCCTTTGAAGAGATTGCGGTAAAAGTCATAAATCACATTCGGGCCAAGCGCCCCATAGCCGGCGCCGCTCGAGATTTTTACTTCGGGATTAAAGTTGCGATGGAAGTCGAACTGGTTGCCGCCGTCGTAAGAATTGATGTGATGCGTGAATTGATTGATGCGGCTGTAATCGCAGCCGTTGTGCGGCGCCGACTCCTGTGTCCCGGAGTTGAGGAGTATCCCCTGAGCGTCCAACTTGCGCAATTCCCCGAGCACGAACTCGAAGGAATCGGCGTAGCTCTTCTCCATAAAGGTGCGATGGTCGGCCCACGAAGCATAATTGCCGCGCCGCTGAGCTTCGTAAGTGTCATCCGGGATGACTTCTTCCCAATTCCCGAAGCTCGTACCCCACTTGCGGTTCAACCCTTCGAGGGATTTATAGCCTGTTTTCAGCCAGGCGCGCATGGCGCGCATGCAATAATCAGAGAAGCAGAGATCGAGATCATCGACGTAACAGGTGAGCGAAGGCTCTTCATAAACATAGTAGGAAAGCGGGGAGAACGGCGCCCAAGGCTCGACGAGCTGCTTCATTTCCCTGCGAATCAGGTCGCGATAAGACGGATCGTTGAGGCAGTATTCGCGTACGAGCAACCGTTTATCGCGCGTCTCGGCGTAGCGTTTCTTCATCTTCGAGTAGTAATCGCGCTTCGGTCCGTCGGGCGATTCCTGGCCGCTGATGCGCGTCTGTGCCTGAATGTTATAGTTGGCGTGCTTGCTGTGGCTGAGCGTATAGGCCGAAAGCGTCGTGATATGGAGCCGCCTCATCTGCTCGTCGATCGCAGGCCAGATGCCGGGAATCGGGTCCTTATCGAAGCGATACATGACGATGTCGTAATCGTCCCAATGGCGAGGTTGTAAAACAAAGAGCTCCTCGATGCGACGGTCCTGACGCAATCCACCCGCCGCCACCTCGCAATCGATGCGGGCGAGGTGCGTCAGCGCTCCTGCGGAACTGAAACTGATCGTTTGCTCTCCCGGCGCTCTGGTGGAAAAGCGGCGGATGTCGATCAACCGGTCGTAGTTGTCGAATAATCGCGCCGTTACCGTGCAATCGACCATCAGCGGGGATTCCAGACTTAATCGGGCATTGACGCTCTCGCCCAATTTGACGCGATCGCTTTCAAGGGCGAGCTCGCGGATCGATACTTGGGCTGGAACTTCAAAGACCAGTGTCCCCCAATCAATAGTCCCTCCTTTCCCGTTCAATTTTACTTCTGCAAAATGGCGGCCGCCCGTGAGCGGTTGAGAGATAGTCAAATCGATTCTCTTTGACCCGCCCGCGATTGAATACGAAACCGTCGCTTCGATTTCACCGAAGCTATTGTGGATCGTCGCAGCAAGTTCAGCCATTGCGGGCGCTTCCTCGATCGTAACAGAGAGCGCATTCCCAGACCATCGCAGTTCGCCTATCGCCGATTGCGGCTCCCGCTTCGCCGCCCACACCACCGCACGCGCGACCAGCGACCAGAGATATTCTTGATAAGGATAATGGAGGGACGCTTGTCCCGTTTGCCCGGATTGCCACGTATGCCCCGTCTCGAATACATTTTCGACTTCGGGGATCATCCCGCGCTCGCTGTAGCCGAATGCCACGATGCGGCCTTTACCGAGGGTTCCGACTGCCAGCACAGGGGTGCCGGCCGATGTTTCGAGCAACACTTCTCCGGCGGCCTTCCATGGCGGATTACTGGGCACTTTGAGATGTCCCCAGGGAAATGCCTCAAATGGTATCCCGCGTGTAATGTAGTGAGCGGTCTTTGCTCTCCACGATGTTTTATCAAACGCGGTCCGGCCTTTGCCGCTTTCGCTCTCGGCGACTCGGGAAATAGGCGAGCGCAAGTCGTCGCTATCTTTGTTCAAGGGATAGAAGAGCACCAGCCCCGCACCGGCCTCGACGCGACGGCGAATCTCGGCGCGAACCTCCGCGGGATAGCTCTCCCAGGGATGAAGACCGGGCCAGAGGATACAATCGTACTCCGGTCCATTGAGCAGATCATCGGCGATGTACGCGTGGGCCAGACTGTAGGGATGTTCCCAGAATTCACCGCCGGCTCCGCGATGCTCGTAAAAATCGCCGAAACCCCATTTATTGGTGCCGGGACTGCGGCCAATGGATGTGGCTTTGAAATCGAGATCGAGACGCTGCGCGAGTTCGATGATTCCCCGCCCATCGGGGACATCGGCGATTGCGTAGGCCCTGATTCGGCCGTTGGCGAAGGGCCGAGCCCACGCTTTGTGTGGCGTGACGATAGACCTCGAATAGTCGATATCCCACCGCCCCCGCTCCTGCAGCACTGGATGAAATCGGTCGAGCGCGTAATAGTCCAGATAGAACGTCCCACCACGCGCTGATTCGAGTGTCAGCGCGCGCATCTCGCGCAAATCTATATCACGCGTTCTGGAGAGAGGTAGTTGCAGGTGATTGACACCTGTTCGCAGCGGGAAGGTTTGAACAAATCGCCCGCCATGGGCATCCCGCAGCCAGAGTTTCAACTCGGAAGGCTGCATGCTCCAGACAAAAATCAATAACGATTCTTTTCTTCGCCAATCGGTGGGTATTTTCGTGAATTCGAGCTTTCCGCCATTTTGCGGAAAAACGGCTTCGAGAGAGTTGCCACTCCAGGCCGGGAATCGTTGAGAAGCGGCTATGTGCACGCCCTCTGAAGCCTTGATTGAAGAGACCTCCTCCTCCTTTTCGAAAGAGGCGATGACCTCTAATTGGGCATAAGCCGTTTTGGTTGGGAAACAAAAAATACAAAAAAGTGCAAAAAAGGCGCAAATAACTTGGGCGGTCATTCGGCAGGTAACCGCGGTTTGCAGCATCGATGTCAAAGAGAATTTCGCCGTTAACTGCAGCAGCGATATCTTTGTGCTTGTTTTGCCTTCTTTTGTCCTATTTGGTTCCAACTTACTTTCAACCTTCGATTCAACCTCTGAGATATCTCCTGAACCACTCGCCGATTCCCTCAAACCATATCTTCTGTTTAGGTGTGATCTCCAGCAGTTATATAACGGCTTAACGTTCCGCCGGTTTGCGATCGGCGTAGAGCGCTTTGACTTCCCGCTCAGCAGGATATTTTTCATCGCAGAATTCTCAGTTTCCTCCGCCACAACAGATAAACGAACCCGAGAGCCATCCACAGCCCGCCCAGAGCCAGGGCGAGGCGCGAAAGATGCAACCAGATATAAAAGCAAATGGCGAATCCAAGAGCCGGCAATAGAAGATTGGTTATCCAATGCCCTCGCGTTTTCGGATGCAGCCAGAAATAACGAATGACGCACAGATTGACCGAGATGAATCCGATGAACGCTCCAAAGTTCACCAGCTCAGCCGCCTCGGTGTATCTTAAAATCAAAGCGCCGATCAGATGAATGCCGCCCATCAGCAGCACGCTGTAGACCGGAGTGCCCAAACGCGGATGAACATAACCGAACAATCCGTAAGGCAGCAGCCGGTCGCGACCAATTCCGCACAATAAGCGTGACGCGCACGCCTGTCCCGTGATGGCGCTCGCCAACCCCGCTACAACCAGCGCGAACGACAGGAAATAGAAGAGCGCATCCCCGCCGACCAGGCGGCCGACATCCATAAACGCTGTCTCGATCGGCGAAAACCGGGTGTAGTCGGGCCAGACCATTTGCGCCAGATAACTCTGGAGTATGAAAAGTCCGCCCGCGATGAAACAGACCAGAACTGTGGCAACCCCAATGTTGCGGCGTGGATCCCTGGCGTCTTCGGCCAACGTCGTCACACCATCGAACCCGATGAAGGAGAGGACAGCGAGCGATGTCGCGCCCATCACCTCCGAAAACGAAAATGTCTCCGGATTGAAGAATGGTTTCGCCGAAAACAGATTGCTCCAGCCCGCTCCGGCGCCTATCCCCGTGCCAGTGCCCAACCATAACGCGCGAATCGCTAACAGCACGAACCATACCAGCGACGCGCCCATAATCGCGTTCATCAGATAACTCGAGCGTGAAGTCATCTTGATTCCGCGCAGATTGACGGCGGTAATTGCGCCAGCGGTCACAAAGACCCAGAACGCGTACGGCGCCTCCGGCCATAATTTATTGGCTGTCAGTCCGACGAAGATCACGCTCAGCATCGGTATCAAAATGTAATCGAGCGTCATCGCCCAACCGGCGAGAAAACCTGCCACGGGATGCAAGGCCTCGGTCGCATATACGTAGGTCGATCCAGCCTGAGGATATGCCGCAGCCATACGCCCATAGCTGAGCGCCGTGAAGCTCATAGCGATCAGGGCGATCAGATAGACCAGCGGTAAATGGCCGTGTGATTTGACCGTGGCGATGCCGAACATCGAATAAGGGGCGGTCGGCCCGACAAATGCTATGCCGAATAGTACGAGATCGCGTAGCGAAAGCACTCGCTTGAAACCGCCCTCAGACACGTTCTGTTCTGTAATCACGGGGCAATAAATCAGTCGACGCCACACCAACGACAAATGAAGCCGGCCAGTGTCTCAACGGTCGCCTGTGCCGAATCGAGATCGACCCACTCGTCCGGCGCATGCGTATTACCGCCGCGCGGGCCGAAGAGCAGAGCCGGGGTATTGAAATGCTGATGAAAAACGAACATATCGCAGGGTGCGGGCATCCCGCGTACCTGGGCTACTTCTCCGGTAACCTGCCGGAAGGTATCAGCCAGCGTCCTGACCAGGTCGCCTCGTTCATCGATGGCTGAGCCGGGTAACCAGGCGATGGGGAAGTGAACATCGGGTTTGATGACGAACAGATCGGGGCGCGCTTGAATAACGCGATCGAACCATGTGAAAAACTCCCGGTCGATCTCATCGAGCTCTTCTCCCGGTATCGCCTGCCAGTAAAGTTCAATTCTACAGCTTGTAGGGAGTGTCATCGGCTCCAGCGTACCCCAGCCGCCGCTATAAATCTTGGTCACCCAGACTGGCACCGGATCCGAGCCACCTTCATAGAGAACATGGGCCGGCGCACGCAGTTTGCGTTGATGGGCGAACTCTTTGATCTGTCCGAGCAGGTAATGAAGCTGCTCGGTGACTGGCGGCGGAGGCTCGCCCTCATTGAGGATACCTCCACTCTCGGCGCGCAGCGTGAGATGGACGGTGCGACCGCCCATCTGCGCGGGGCAGATCACTTGCTGGCTCGGCTCGCAGATGATAGCCGCATCAGCATTGAGGCCGCGTAATCGTCCGGCGAGCGTCCCGTTGACGCCGCCGAACTCTTCGTCGACTACAGTCTCAAGGTAAAGATCTCCGCGTAGCTTCGCCCCGGCTTCTCTCAACGCTTCGGCGGCGACTAGCATTGCGGCGATCCCGCCTTTCATGTCGTTCGAGCCGAGGCCGAATAGGCGATTGCCTTCGATCTGGGCGCCGAATGGATCGCGCGTCCAGGGCTCCGAGCCGCGGGGCACGGTGTCTATGTGGCCCGAGAGTAATAAAGATTTGCCTCCTCCGCTGCCCCGCCAGACCGCGGAGACGTTGGGGCGATTGGAGTAGTCGCGGTCGTGCCGAAAGGCGGGATGCCGGGTCAATCCCGGGACGCTCGTCAGCTCGTAAATCTCCGATTGCAGCCCCAGCTCCTCAATACGGGAGCTTACGTATCTCTGGCATTCAAGCTCCGAACCGGCGGGCGGGCTATTTTCGGAAGGTATTCGCACCAGTTCGCTTATGGTTTGTATGAGGCGGCCACGCAGTTTTCGCGCTGCTGCGGCTACGCGCTGCTCAAGTTGTTCATCCGGCATACTGAGTATCCATATGATTGAAACATTTGTTTTGACTACCGGCCAATAGATTCGAAGGATTGACATTATAGCGAACATTCGTCCCCGAAGAGCAGGTGCCTCGAACCCCGCGTCTCAATTTATCTCTGTGATCATAGTTAGTTGATTTAATAGCGGAAGCAACAAAGCGAACAACTGCCTTCAGCTCAATCTGCGTCTGCCACCAACGGCCCGTAAAATAGCGGCCCCGCACATATTCTCGATATTCATCCGACCGGAAATTATTTTTTCTTGACATCATATAGGTCGTAGGTTAGAGTCTGCCGGAAATTAACTACCTTGAGATTGACGACCTTTTGACTACCTTATCGATTAATCAAGAAATTCAAGTCAATCAATAATTAGCCTGTAAACTAAGTTATTTGATGTTTAGATGGCGATTCAAGTTCGAATCAGTACCGCGAGCGGTAGCGAGCGTGTCTCAATTAATCAACTGGCTTGGGTACAACGCTCGCTACCGCTCGCGGTACTGATTCGTCGATTATCAAGAAACTTAGATTAGTATTAGTTTGCAGAGTAATAATCAAGACCATCAATGATGTTTAGAAAGCTCAATATTCATTTGGCGGGAAGGGCGACGCATCAGGCTCTGCGAGACATGAATGAGGTGCTGGTGCTCAATCTGGTGCGGGAGCGCCAGCCGATCTCCCGCATCGACATAGCAGGATGGACGGGGCTGGAAGGGAGCACGGTTTCGAAGATAGTGGCGCGGCTTCTCGAAAGCGGATTCATATATGAAGATGGCGTCGGGTCTGCTTCACCACAGGGAGGGCGCAAGAAGCGGTTCCTCCGCCTTAACCCGGAAAAAGTCTACGCGATCGGCGTCGATCTGGAGCCACACCGCATAATGGTTGCGCTGAGTGATTTCTCGGGGCGTATTCTGCGCTCTATGGCGATGGACAACGAACGCGAGCCTCAGCGGGCAGTCGAAGTCGTCGCCCGAAGCATCAAGAAGCTCTTGCAGTCAAAGCAGTCGAAGGAGCGGGTTGCGGGAATCGGCGTCAGCCTGGTCGGTCTGATTGATCCGAAAGAGGGGCGGATTCTTGCGGGAGAGAACCTGGGGTGGGGCGACGATGTGCCCGTGGGATCGATGTTGCGCAGCTCATTGAACATGCGATCTGCCGATCTATTACGACAACGGCTCGCGGTTGGCTGCGCTCGCGGAGATCTGGTTCGGCAGACACGCTGCGCAACAGCCGCAGGACCTGGTCTTCATCGAGGTCGGCGATGGCGTGGGGGCTGGAATCGTCATTCAGGGGCAGCTATATCACGGCTCAATGCACGGCGCCGGCGAGTTCGGGCACATTTCGCTCGACCCGCTCGGGCCGATGTGCAATTGCGGCGGGCGCGGTTGCCTGGAAGTCTTTGCGGCGGACCACGCGACGCTCGCGCGTTATGTAGAACTCTGTCGCGCCGAAGGGATGGCGGCGGAGGTCAGAAGAAAGTTGAATATTGAGGAGCTGGTCGATCGCGGGTTGGACGGCAATCCGCGGGCCATCGAGGCATTACGTCAGACGGCGACCTATCTCGGGCGCGGATTGATCCCGGTGATCTATTCGGTCAACCCGGAGGTTATCGTCCTTGGCGGCTCGGTGGTAAAAGCCTGGGACATCCTCTATCCGGAGATTCGCCGCGTCCTGGCTGCGCAGGTCACCCGCTTTTATGCGAGCCACGTGTCGATCACTCCATCCACGCTCGAGTCGAGGCCCAGTCTGGTGGGGGCTGTGGCGCTGGTCCTCGCGCGCGCGTTTTCGATTCCGAGCCAGGGTTGGTGAGCGCGGTTTTTCACCGCTTGCCGTGCTGGCACAGTCTCAGAATTCAGAATCACGTTGCCTGTAAAACTTGCTTGATGGTGGGAGCCCTTCGTGTCGCAAGGCGATTGCCGAATCTCGGGAATCGGCGAGCGATGTACGGCAGGTTACTAGCCTGCTGATGATTCCCTGAAAAGTCTGGTTGCGAAGAACTCAGCTGGTCAGAACGACCTGCTGTACATTCTTCTGAGGTACAACGATGAAAAACCTGAAACTGAATGAGATCATAATTTCCCAAGTGGTCTTTGCATTACTCACCATCTCCCTGGCGTTCGCCTTGCCGAATCACACGACCTTGGCGCAAACAGGCGCGGGAACAGTGACTGGGACGATACAAGATACGACCCGGGCATCGATCGCTGGCGCGAGCATCACGATCACACACACCGGGACCAATGTTTCACGCAACGTGGTCAGCTCGAGTGAGGGGACGTTTTACTTCGGCGCCTTAACGCCGGGCCCTTATGCTTTGGCCGTAGAGAAGCCGGGCTTCAAGAGATGGTCCGGTAATTTGGTCCTCCAGGTCGGACAGACCGCGGTGGTCGACCCTTCGATAGAGGTCGGCGCGATGGAGGATGCCGTTCAAATCACGAGCGCGGCCTCGGCCATCACCACCGAGAGCATGGACGTATCAGATGTCAAAGATTACCGGCGGATTCAGCAATTGCCGCTGAACGGACGCCAGATCAGCTCGTTGTTCGGTCTGACGCCGGGGGTCGAGGGCGGGGCCAATGCTCGTGTTAACGGGTTGAAAGTCGGATCGATGGAGATCACGCTCGACGGCGTCTCGCTGGTCGATCGATTCGGCGGCGGCATGTCGCGCGTCGAGCCCGGACTGGACACGGTCCAGGAATTCCGCATAGAGATGGTCGGAAGCGATGCCCGTTATTCGCGTCCGGCCACGGTGACCTTGGCGACGCGCAGCGGCACCAACGATTTGCACGGAAGCCTCTTTGAGACGCATCGCAATAACGCGGGCGGTCTCGTAGCTCGGCGGCGCGAGAATACCGCGGGGGATCAGCCAAAACTGATTCGAAATGAATTCGGATTCTCGGCCGGCGGACCGGTCTGGCTACCGGGGAAGGTTTTTGGTCCTGCCGGCATCGACGGGCGCAACAAAGCCTTCTGGTTTGCTACATACGAAGGGTTACGCCAGCGGGAGCGCAGCCTTTCCACGGTCGTTCGGGTGCCGACCGAGGCGATGTGGAATGGCGATCTGAGCAATATAGTAGATGCAAATGGAGTGAAGTCGATCATCTACGATCCGCTGAACCGCGATTCCGCGGGCAACCGGCTACCATTCACCGGGAATGTCATCCCGGCCGACCGGATAAGTCCGCTAGCTCGGACATTAAAGGGATTGACGGCGAGTCCGACCAATGAGAGAAACCCGCATCTCGATACCAACTTCCTCAAGTTCTATCCCCGCAGTATCGATGACGACAAGTTGACTTTCAGGGGCGACCTCAATGTCACCGACCGCGACACGATCTCGGTCAGGTATACGCGCAGCGTACGCGGCAGAGTAGTCGAAGGGGGAGTCTACGGCACTCCGATCTCCGCCGAAGCCGGCGTGGGGACTTCTCGTGTTGATACAGCGGTCCACAATAGCTCGATCAACTTCAATCACACATTTTCTCCGACGCTCTTGAACGAAACGCTGGTAGGCATTCAGCGCTCCGCCCACGACCAGGGAACGCTGGCCGATTTCACCGACTGGCCGGGCAAGCTCGGCTTCCCCAATCCATTCGGTGTGACGGGGTGGCCGACATTCTACGCAGGCAATTTCGCCTTCGACTCGGATAATCATCACAACCAGGCTCTGACAAGTGGGGTCATCGAAAACAATACGACCTGGAACAAAGGGACGCACACCATTCAGTTTGGCGGAAAGATCCGCAAGGAGTGGAACAACGTGCGTGAGCTTCAGCAGGCGCAGGGGTCGCACACCTTCGGCGGCTCATGGACTTCGTTATACGATGCCAAAAGCGATAGGGCATTCGACTTTACCGGCTCCGGATTTGCCGATTTGCTACTGGGGTTGCCTGATTCTCTGTCCAATCAGTACAACCGCGGTTACTTCTATTTCCGGCAGACCGAAGCCGGACTCTACCTCAATGACAAGTGGAAGGTCACTCCGCGATTGACGCTCAACCTCGGAATGCGTTGGGACAAGTGGACGCCCTACACTGAAAAGTACAACCGCCTCGCCGTTGCGGACATCAGAACGGCCTTGGACCGGTTTGAGGTGATGACGCCCGGTAATCATCGTATGCAGGATCTACCGGGCATACCGTCGTCGGTACTCGACTCCTGGTCTGTGCGCGGTCTGACCTACGCGACTGCGAGTGAAAGGGGCTACCCGGGTAATCTGTTCCGCGCCGATAATAACAATTTGGGCGCGCGGGTGGGCGCGGCATTCAAGATCAACGACCGGACAGTCTTGCGCGGCGGATTTGGGGAGTATTTCTGGCCGATGCCGCTTTCGCAGATTCTGCAGTCGACCAGATACAATCCGCCCCTCAATCTGCGCTTCAGCACTGACGTCTTCGCAAAGAACGAAACTTTCAATTATCCGCTTGTTAGCCGGCCGGTAACCTCCGACTTCGTGCCCAATACGACGGTCAATACCGATGGTATCGTCGAAATGTCTCCGAGGGCGGCGCTCACCACTTTGTGGGATGGTCCCAACTGGAAGGACGGGCGCGTCCAATCCTGGCACGTCAGCCTCGAACGCGAACTGCCTTTCCAAACGACTGTGCGCGTCAGCTACATCGGCGAACGCGGCCGCGATCTGGAGCAGCAGTTCGAACTCAATACGCAGGAGGCCGAATACAACTACGTTGCGCGCACCGGGCTGGCGCCGCCATCGAACCGCGACCTACTGCGCAGCAACAAGGATTGGAGCTTCATAGCGCTCAACCGCACAGGCTACTCGAATACCCACTCGGGTCAGATCGAGATCGAGCGCCGGTTTACCAAGGGGATAGCTTTTCAATGGTTCTACGTCTATACGCGCTCGTTGAACACGACCGACGCGAATGGCTTCACCGACGGCAGCACCGGCATCAACTCCGGCGCGGGCGGCGGGCGTGTGCCGGAGAATCACCAGATCTTCGGCTCGCCAAATCTGAGCTACGACGAACGTCTGCGCCTGGTCTATTTCAACTCGACCAATGTCCCACCGCACCGTATTCGTTATAACGGCATCGTCGAGCTGCCTTTTGGCAAGGGCAAGGCGATTGCCGGGAACCTGTCTGGACCTGCAAATGCATTGATCGGCGGATGGCAGGTTGCCGCGATCGGCGATTGGCGCAGCGGTAACTGGAGCAGCATAGCCCCATCACGTTATCTCTTCGAAGATCCCACGCTTCGCCCCGATCAGCGGGTAGAGATGGATATCTTCGGGGCGCGTCAGCGGTTGTGGTTCCGCGGAGATTTCGATCCGACACAGGCGAAGAATGTGACGGGCGGCGATCTATTCGCCTTGGTGCCCGAAGATCGCTCGCAGCGAGCGGTTCGCCAGCTTGGCGCAGCCTTCAATAACAATTTGCAGCAGACGCTGGCCAACGGGATCCTACGCAATACGGCTATCGGCGATCTATACAATCCGAGTCCCAGAGCATTCTTTCTCGGGCCGGGCGCCTGGAACGTGGACTTCTCGTTATACAAATTCTTCAGGATCAAAGAGCGGGTGAATACTCGTTTCTCGGCCGATTTCTTCAATGTCTTCAATCATCCGAACGACGTCAGTCCCGATGCGGTTACCGGATTGCAAGACCTCGGCCGGCAGAGTGGCGAAAATGCACGCGTCATTCAATTTGCTCTGAGGTTTGAATGGTAGCGAGGTGGGGGCGAGGCATTTGAATGCAATTCTGAGTCGCGTAGCGTCAGATGAGAGGCGAACTCAACCGTCGCTATGCGACTCGAGATTTATATTGTCGGCTTCCCGGCCTTGAAAGGCCTGGAAAGACCGAGCTAAGATCAAAAGCCGCCACGCGGCATCAGAGTAGTATTTCATTCCTATCTCACAATTAACGAAACGAGAGTGGAGAATATACAGAATGAAAACCAGGATCGCCTTCCTGCTTTGCCTGGCTATCTTCGCCATTCCTGATAGCCAACAAAATCCGACTGAATTATTCCTGCGCGGATATTCGGTAATTCCAACTCCGCAGAAGGTAGAGCTTCAGAGCGGCGAGATCGAGTTCGACGAGACATGGGTCTATCACGCGGGCAAGATCGGCGGAGACCACATTGCGATTCGTTCGCTCGTCAGGGACTTGAAAGATTTCCATCGAATCGAATTGAAACCCTCTGGCAGCCAGGGGAAGAGATCGATTCGTCTGGCCGTGTCCAAAGCCGCGGTCAACACCGGCACCGATCCCGAAATAGAGAAACAGGGATACCGGCTGAGGATTACGCCGGATTCGATCGAGATCACTGGTAATGGCGATGCCGGGCTATTTTACGGAGTCCAGACATTGCTCCAACTCCTCAAGCCAGGCCCGCGCGGCCGTATTTTGTTGCCATTGGCCGCGATTGAAGACTGGCCCACGATGCAACTGCGGTTTCTCCATTGGGACACCAAGCACCATCAGGATCGTATGGAGACACTCAAACGATATCTCGATTGGTCGGCCAGATTCAAAATCAACATGATCGGATTCGAGCTCGAAGATAAGTTCGCTTATCCGTCAAATCCGATCATCGCAGCGCCGGGCGCATTCTCCGTCGCCGAAATGCAGGAGATCGTCGACTACGGGCTGGAGCGATTCATTCAGGTCGTACCGCAAATTCAGGCTCCGGCCCACCTGGGCTATGTGCTCAAGCACCCACAGTTTGCGCATCTGCGCTCCGACGGCAACAACTATCAGGCGTGCTTGTGCGATGAAGAGAGCTACAGGCTGATCTTTCAGATGTACGACGATGCGATCAAAGCGACGAAGGGGATCGATTATCTCTTCGTTTCGACTGATGAGGTTTATTACGCGGGCAGTTGTGCTAAATGCAGTCAGCCGTACGACCCCGAGAAACGCAGCCTGAAGTGGGTCGAGTTCGTCCGTCGGGCGCGCGACTTCGCGGCGGAACGTGGCCGCAGAATACTGGTTTGGGCCGAATATCCGCTGCTGACTGAACACCTGAGTATGCTGCCTTCAGACATCATCGATGGCATCATAGGCGAAGAGGGGTACCTCAAGGCGGAGAACGAGATCGGAATACGGCAATTGGCTTATACCTCGATGCAGGGCGCTGAATTGCTCTTTCCCAACTACCTTCCCGAGTTCTCGGGCGCGGGTGGAGATCGTGGGCCGGCGATAGGTCGTCTCAGGTCGGCATATGAAACGATATCGTTTGGCCGTGCCTGGCGAGGAAAACCGATAGGCGTATTCGGCGCCGCCTGGGGTGATGCAGGATTGCATAATGAGACGTTCTGGCTGGGCTGGGCGACCGTTGCGGAATACGGCTGGACTCCGGGCAGTCCGGCGGTGGAGCAGACGGTGGCCGAATTCATCAATGTTTACTACGGCCCGCACGTTTTTGAGATGGTTGAAATTTATCGCGGTCTGCAATCGCAAGCGCAATTCTTCGAAAAATCGTGGGATCGCGTGACCTCGCGAGTTCGCGGTGCGGGTTACGGCAATTCCCGCGGTAAAGGAATCGGTACAACACGCTACGATTACACGCTACCGCCGCCAGCCACGCCGGATTTGCCTGCCCTCAGCTTCACCCCCGTTTATACCGGTCGCTATCAAAACCTGGTCACTGATGCGCAGGCGCGGGCGCAGGAGAACGACGCGCTCGTTCATCGCATCCATCAAAATATGATCAAAGCTGATCGCAACCATTACAATCTCGAAGTCTTCCTCTCGCTCGCCGGCCTGACTGGCCATCACAATCGCCTGATTCTAGGTATGAGAGAGATTGAAGACGGGCTGAAGGCGGCGCGGGAGTCCGCTGAAAAGAACGATGCTCGACAAGCGGTTGGTCGTCTTCTTTCTGCTTATGGCAAGGCGCGCGCCCTTACGATCGAGCGGCAGCAGATTTTCCAGCGGCTGAAGACGATATGGGAGAAGAGCCAATTCCCGAAAGGGAGAGCGGTGGATGGCAAGAAGTTCTATCACGTCTTTGATGATACCAAAGATCATTGGGCGGATCGCCGCGCCGATCTGAGCTACCTCGTTGCCCCGGAAGAGAGCATGGAATTGGAAAAATGGATGCAAAGACTCGCCTCCGTGATCCGGGATTATGCGAAAAAGAACGATGTTCCGGTCCGTATGTTGGAAGAGGCGAGGTTGGAGAATTAGCCGGGAGATACGGGGTAATAAAATGTCGATAGTTTAGGTTCTTCTCAACTCATATGCGAACGCCGCAGGTTGATCGATACGGTCAGGTTAATTGGAGATTGTTAAATAGAAGGTCGTTGAATCGACTAATCGGTCCTGAGAGCCAGCGGCGCGGGATGTTTATTGAACTCGTCCTCTCACATCTCACAAGCTCCGGAGGAGGAGCGAAATATGAATGCATGTATGTCACTCCTCCGGAGCTCGTGAGACTTCGGTAATCGGATGCTATATACATCGGGCTCCTCCGGATAACTTTATTTTCCAGTATCCTGATTTAATTAGGCTGATCGAGGTATGATGGCAAAGTATTTCGCCATGGATATTCGAGTGATGCTACTGAAGCATCTATCAATCTCTCTCCATCGCATTCGATACTTAATTGATCGCTGCCCACCTCACCGATGATTGAGCATATTGCGCCATTCTCCGCGGCGATTTCTCTCACTCGAGCAACGTGCTCCGCTTTGGCGCTCAATATGATTCTGGATGGAGATTCTCCGAATAACAATGCCGCGCGGTCTTTTAAAGCGCCTGATAACTTGCTGTGAGAAGCGTGATCGCTCAGGTCGATTCGGGCACCTATCGGGTTGCGACGATAACTCGAGAAGCAGCATTCGGCCAGGGCGACCGCCATGCCACCGTCGCTGCAGTCGTGAGCAGAGCAGACCAACCCCTCGCGGATCGCATCCAGACATGTCTTCTGGACAATTTTTTCAGCCGCAAAATCGAGCCGCGGGACCGCGCCGATTTGTTCACCGGCAAGGATAGATAACAGCTCGGTGGCCCCGATGTCCGCCCGCGTCACACCGAGCATCATGATCACATCGCCGGCCTCTTTGAACCACTGGGTCGTTGTATGTTTGGCATCCTCGATGACGCCGAGCATGCCGATGACTGGAGTCGGGTAGATGCCTCGCCCTTCTGTTTCGTTGTAAAAACTGACATTGCCTCCGGTCACAGGTGTGCCGAGCTCGCGGCAGGCATCGGCAATTCCTTCAATGGTCTCGCTGAAAGACCACATAATTTCCGGCCGTTCAGGACTGGCGAAGTTCAAACAATTAGTAATGGCCAGCGGGATGGCTCCGCTGCAGACGATGTTGCGGGCCGATTCGGCCACGGCCAGGCGCGCGCCCTCACGCGGATTGAGCTGGCAGTAACGCCCATTGCCGTCGACTGACATGGCAAGCAAGCGCCGCGTCTCTTTTACTCGTATCACCGCAGCATCCGAGCCCGGCAGAACGACGGTGTTCGTGCGCACCATATGATCGTACTGGCGATAGACCCATTCTTTCGAAGCCAGGTTCGGCGATGTTATCAGCCGGCCGAGGACTTTCGTCATTAGCTGCGGAATGTCGTGGTTAGCGGTCTCCGCTGCGAGCTTCTTCAGTCCGGATTCGATCTTCGGCCCGACGTCTTCGGTGTCGATCACGACCGGAGTCTGTGGGCGGTCGTATCGCGGCGCCTCGTCTGTCAGAGCCGAATTCGGGATTTCGGCGACCACCTCGCCTTTGTGAATCACCCTCAATTTCCGGTCGCCGGTGACGCGGCCGATGATGCAGGCATCGAGGTCCCAGCGCTGGAAAATTTCGAGTACCTGACGCTCGCGGCCGCGCTCGGCGACGATCAACATCCTCTCCTGCGATTCGGAGAGCATCATCTCATAGGCTGTCATTCCGGCTTCGCGTTGCGGTACCAATTCGAGATTGATCTCAATGCCTGTGCCCGCGCGTGCTCCCATCTCACAGGAAGAAGATGTCAGGCCCGCCGCGCCCATATCCTGAATGCCGACGATTGCGCCTGCGCGCATGGACTCGAGACAGGCTTCGAGCAGTAACTTCTCGGCGAAGGGATCGCCGACCTGCACGGTCGGCCGTTTCTCCATCGCCGCCTCGTCGAATTCCGCTGAAGCCATCGTCGCGCCGTGAATCCCGTCGCGTCCGGTCTTCGCCCCGACATAGATCACCGAATTGCCGATGCCTTCCGCTTTGCCATAAAAGATCTGTTCGCGCCGCACAAGCCCGAGCGCGAATGCGTTGACGAGCGGATTGAGCGAATAACGATCATCGAAATAGACTTCTCCGCCGATGGTCGGGACGCCGAAGGCATTGCCGTAATCGCCGAGCCCCTTCACCACGCCGGCCATGATCCGTCGGTTGCGCGCGATGGTGCGGCCGGATTCCCCATCTGTACTCGCTTTGTCGTGGATTGGACCGAAGCGCAGGCTGTTCATTGATGCCACGGGACGTGCGCCCATTGTAAAAATATCGCGCAATATTCCCCCGACCCCTGTCGCGGCCCCCTGATAAGGTTCGATGAACGACGGATGATTGTGCGATTCGATCTTGAATGCGACACACCAACCGTCGCCTATGTCGACGATTCCCGCGTTCTCGCCAGGACCCTGTACGAGAAACGGACCATCGACCGGCAGGCGTTTCAAGTGAATCTTGGAGGACTTGTATGAACAATGCTCCGACCACATCACCGAGAAGATGCCGAGTTCTGTAAACGATGGTTCGCGACCGAGAAGCTGCCTGATGCGCTCATATTCGGCGTCCGTGAGATTATGCTGCTCGAGAAGTTCCGGCGTGATTTTCATGATTTCAGATATGGAAGAGACAATGGGCATCGTGGCACGGGGAAGATTTGGTTCCATTTTCGGCGATCGGTTCGTTGGTCATCGATCTCCACGTCTGATTTTCATCCAACGTCCAACCGCCCCGTTTCTCTTCTCAGGCCCGCAATTTGATTATTTCGCGTAATGAGTCAGCCATAGAAAGGAGGATCATGCGACCATCGATACTGCCCAGAAGACTCTCGGAGGCTCGCTCCGGATGCGGCATCAACCCGAGCACATTGCGATCGCGGTTGCAGATGCCCGCGATGTTATTGAACGAGCCGTTCGGATTGGACTCCTCCGAAACGCTACCGTTGGCATCGCAATAGCGAAAGATGACGCAACCTTCTCCTTCCAGTTCGTCCAGTGTTCTTTGATCGCAGAAATAGTTTCCTTCGCCGTGCGCGATCGGAGCGCTGATCACTTGCCCTGCCGAACAGGCAGAGGTGAAGGGCGTGTCCGTGCTCTCTACCCGGATATTGACGTGGTCGCAGATGAATTTGAGGTCGCGATTGCGCAGGAGCGCCCCGGGCAGAAGTCCCGCTTCGCACAGGATCTGAAAGCCGTTGCAGACGCCGAGCACGAGCCCACCAGCCTTTGCGAATTCGACGACTGACTTCATGACAGGAGAGAAACGCGCGATCGCGCCGGTGCGCAGATAATCGCCGTAAGAGAAGCCGCCGGGCAGGATAATCGCGTCGAATCGATCGATCTCTTCTTCCTTATGCCAGATGAAATCGACAGGCTGCCCGATGACCTTGCTGATCACGTGATAAGTGTCGTGATCGCAATTCGAGCCGGGGAAAACGACTACGCCGAATTTCATTTCGCTTGTCCTTTTGGCTTTAAGGTGAGAACTAATATGTATATTTACTACATCATTTGCCGAATGTCTAGGCTGTCCGACCGGCGGAATTGGGCATTCACTATTTGATTTATTGAAGAGCCTCTATTACAGTTGCTCATCATCGTCAGTTTCTTCTTCCCTCCGTGAGCATAGCTCGACGATTTAACAATTACCCCCAGAGGGTGCTGAGGAAACGAGGAAGTATCGTCCCCGATAAACCGGGGCACTGCATTTGCTGGTATCCCGTGGTCTATTCGGAATTCAAAATAAGTAAGAAAGAGTTAGATTTTTTGCGAAGTCGCTGGGAAGCGCTTTTCTGCGGATACGATGCCGATAAGAGAGATGTCGAGGAACTCTACCTTCAACTCGTACGGTTATATTCGGCCGATGGCCGTGCTTATCACAACCTGAGCCATATCGGATCGCTCCTGCAGCTGAGCGATACTTTTCGCGATCGAATCCAGAATTACCATGCCTTCAGCTTCGCCATCTGGTTTCACGATGCCATTTACGACACCAGAAACAGGGATAATGAAGAACTCAGCGCGAAATTTGCCGTCAAGAGTATCGGCCGGTTCAAAGTGCCTGTCGATACGCTGGTGCTGATTTGTGAGATGATCCTGGCGACCAGAGAACATCTGAACGTTGGTGGTTCCGAAGATATCAACCTATTTCTCGATCTTGACTTATCAATCTTGGGAAGCACTGAACAGATCTACCAATGTTATGCGCGGGCAATCAGAGAAGAATACGAGTGGGCGCCGGCATTTCTTTACAGGGAGGGAAGGAAAAAAGTGCTCGTCAGTTTTCTAGACAGAGAGTCGATATTCTTCAACAGCGAGATGGTGAAAATGTTTGAGGAGCAGGCGAGAAGAAATATCGGACGCGAGATAGAATCTCTATCGAATTGATATGTTTTGCCGCAAGTGTGGATATGAACTGAGACCCGAATCGCGCTTCTGCAGACGTTGCGGCGTGCCGATCATGAACCGGCCTACGGAAGGCGAGCTCAACCCTCGCCGAACCGTTAACTTACCGCGAGATGAAAATCCAGTTCCTAACAGTAGCGGCTTTCGTTCTCAGGAACAGAGCGAGCGCTCGACAATTCCCCCGCTCAGGACCCCACCGCCGCCCGACCCGCCCGTCTATCGTGATAGCAAAAAATCGGAATCAGATATTTCCTGGATGAGTGCGCGGGTTCAGCGAGACCTGCCACCGCTCCCCAAGCCTTCGCGCGCCAAAACAGTAATCAGGAATCAGCTCGCCACCTCGCCTATCAGCATGCCGATGCGCCGGGAGCCGGAAGCCAAACCGTTTTTCACACAGGCATTGACTGCCGATAAAAACCCTCAGCATCGAAGGCTGGTTGCGGTCGTGCCTCTGCTTCTTCTGGCTGTCATATTATTGTTTATCTTCGCCTATTTCGCGGGACGTTGAGATGGGATCTATTTTTCCGAAGAGGTCAAACTTTGAGAATCATTCCGCTTGGCACGAGCTCCGGCAAGCCCACACTTAATCGCAACGTTAGTGCGACGGCGGTAGTGGGCGAAGGCGAATGGTGGTTATTCGATTGCGGAGAAGGGACACAAACGCAGATCGCCCGTGCCGGGATATCTCCTCACAAGCTCGCCGGTATCTTCATCACACATCTGCACGGAGATCATTTCAACGGGTTGCCCGGACTGCTCTCGACCATGGCGCTCGATCAGCGGAAGCACAAATTGACGCTCATCGGACCGCCCGGCATCCGCGAATACCTTGATTTGCTCAGCCGTTTGAGGATTCTCTTCGCCAACTATCCGCTCAGTGTGCGCGAATTCGGCGCGGAATATTTCGCCGCCAGGCCGATGGAACTGGTGTACGAATCGGCGAGATATACCGTGGTCACACGACCGCTCGATCATCGCATCTTCGCCCTCGGTTACCGCGTTGAGGAGAAAATGAGGCCGGGGAGATTCGATCTTGAGAAGGCTCGCGAGCTGGGAATCCCGGTCGGCCCCCTCTACGGACAACTGCAATCTGGGAGGGAGATCACCCTCGCGGACGGGCGCGTGATCCATCCATCCCAGGTTGTTGGACCGCCGCGCCGGGGTAAATCTGTCAGCTATTGTCTTGACACCCGCCCCTGCGAGAACGCCGTTACGCTGGCGCGCGATGTCGACTGGCTGATCTATGAAGCCACTTATACACAGGAATTCATCGAAGAGGCGCGCCAGTATGGTCATTCGACTGCGGCTCAGGCTGCGTCGATCGCTCGGGAGGCCAGAGCCCGCCAACTCCTGATCACACATTTCAGCTCGCGCTATCCTGACCCGCGGCCGTTGCTCGAGGAAGCGCGCAATATCTTTCCCGCCACCACGATGGCGGATGATTTGATGGAGATTGAAATCGAATGAGAGCGATCTGCACCTGGAGCATCTCTTATAGCGATAGCACTAGCCAGTGCCACAGGTATGATTTGGTAGTCATGAATTTAAATCCGTGGGCCATTTAGCAATTCGACAATCGGCGTACTCAGCTGTAGTAGCGGTTGAAAGATCAGATCAGAGAAGCACCATTAGAAACTTGATCGACGCGACGCCCGAGGTGCTGCCGCCTGCGATTTTACGCCATCAATTTCTTCTCTTCCTCGTGCTCGTTCCTCCGAAAATCGAGCCCAGAACTCCACGCACAATCTGACGGCCGAGGGAGCTGCCGATAGACCGCGCCGCACTGGTTGCAAGCGATCCGAGGATGTCGGTCGCCTCCCTGGCGACTGGCGAAGCTTTCTCAGCATGGCCTTGCGATTCAACCGCAGCTCGATCCCGCCGCTCCTTCAACATTTCATAAGCCGACTCACGGTCGACCGCGGCTTCATAATGCCCAGCCAGGATCGATGATTGAATCGCCTGCCGGCGTTCATGCGGCGAGATTGGGCCGAGCTGGCTGTGCGGAGGAGCGATCAATGCGCGGCGCACCACATCCGGCGCGCCTTTCTCATCGAGTAGCGAAACGAGCGCCTCGCCCACGGCTAGCTCCGTGATCGCGGCTTCTACGTCCAGGTCGGGATTCTGCCGGAATGTCGTGGCGGCTGCCCTGACGGCTTTCTGGTCGCGCGGGGTATAAGCGCGCAGGGCGTGTTGCACGCGATTGCCCAATTGTCCGAGAACATTGTCTGGAATGTCGAGCGGGCTCTGAGTGACGAAATAGACGCCGACTCCCTTCGAACGAATCAAGCGCACTACCTGTTCGATCTTATCCGACAGTGCGCGCGGCATATCTTCGAAAAGCAAATGCGCCTCATCGAAGAAAAAGACGATTTTCGGCAGCTCCGGATCGCCGATTTCGGGAAGCTCTTCGAAGAGTTCCGCGAGCAGCCAGAGCAGGAAAGTCGCGTAGAGGTTGGGCAACTGCATGAGCTTGTCTGCCGCAAAAATACTGATCATCCCGCGGCCGTCCCGATCCGTTTGCATGAGGTCGCCGATGTCGAGCGCCGGTTCGCCGAATAGTTTATCGCCCCCCTGCCCCTCGAGTTCTAGGAGACGGCGTTGAATAGAGCCGATGCTTGCGGCGGAGACGTTGCCATACTCCGTCTTCAGAGATCGGGCATTCTCGCCGATGTATTGAAGCATCGCTCGCAGGTCTTTCAGGTCGAGCAGAAGCAGTCCTTTGTCATCCGCGACTTTGAAGGTCAGGGACAGCACGCCGCTCTGAGTATCATTGAGATCGAGCACCCGGCTCAGAAGCAAAGGGCCCATCTCCGATATCGTCGATCGCAGCGGGTGGCCAGCTTCGCCAAAGACGTCCCAGAAGAGAACCGGGTAAGAGGTATACGCGAAGCCGGGAAGGCCCAATTGGCGCGCCCGCTCGGCGATCTTCGGTTCATTGCCGCCAGGCTGGCAGATGCCGGCCAGATCGCCTTTCACGTCAGACATAAAGACGGACGTCCCGATCTCGCTGAACCCTTCCGCGAGGACGCGTAGCGTGACCGATTTTCCCGTGCCCGTTGCGCCGGCGATCAATCCGTGACGATTCGACATCTTGGGCAAAAGATAGATCCCTTCCCGGTCTTTCGCGATCAGAATAGGTTCAGGCATGAACAAATCCCTGTGCTGAATGGGAGACAAAAAGGGCTAATATCAAAAAGAACAAAAAACGACTTTTCTCCTCTCTCGTTTTATTTGCCTTTTGTTTTCAAGCTCAAATTGTTTCCTGATACTCCCCAAAAACAGTGCGCATACGGTCGGCGATCTCGCCCAGCGTCGCGTAAGCCTCGACGGCCGCGATTATACGAGGCATCAGATTTTCGCCGGACCTCGCTGCCCGCTCGACGTCGGCGAGAGCGGCTTCTGCCGTGACAGCATCGCGTTCAGCGCGGACCTTGCGCAGGCGCTCGACTTGTTTTTGCTCGAATTCGGGATCGATCTTCAAAATTGCGATGGTCGAATCTTCGTCGATCTCAAATCTATTGACGCCGACGACGATCTCCTCTTGCATCTCAACGGACTTTTGATACTCATAGGCGGCTCGCTCGATTTCGCGTTGCACGAAGCCTGCCTCGATCGCCGATAACATCCCGCCCAGCTCATCGATTTTTTCCATGTACTGCGCAGCGCGGCGCTCGATCTCGTCGGTTAAATATTCAACCAGATATGATCCGGCGAGCGGATCGACCGATTCCACCACGCCGGATTCGTATGCGATTACCTGCTGCGTCCTGAGAGCGATCCGCGCGGCATCCTCTGTCGGAAGGCTCAATGCCTCATCCATGGCATTCGTATGGAGCGATTGCGTGCCGCCCAGAACCGCCGCGAGCGCCTGGATCGTCGTCCTGATGACATTGACTTCCGGCTGTTGCGCGGTGAGGGTCGATCCGGCAGTCTGCGTGTGAAAGCGAAGCATCATTGAGCGCGGGTCTTTCGCTCCGAAGCGATCGCGCATATTCCTCGCCCACAGCCGGCGCGCAGCGCGGTATTTCGCCACCTCCTCTAGGAAATTGTTATGCGCATTGAAAAAGAAGGCCAACCGTGGCGCGAATACGTCGACATTCAACCCCGCATCGATCGCCGCCTGTACATATGTGATCCCATCGGCCAGGGTGAATGCGACCTCCTGCGCAGCGGTAGACCCGGCTTCGCGGATGTGATACCCCGAGATCGATATGGTGTTCCAATTGGGAACCTCTTTCGCGCAATAAGAAAAGATGTCAGTGATTATCCGCAGCGAGGCTTGCGGCGGATAAATATATGTGCCGCGCGCGATGTACTCTTTCAGGATGTCGTTCTGTATGGTTCCGTTGAGCCTCTCGGGCGAGACGCCCTGTCTTTTCCCTACCGCGATGTAGAGCGCGAGCAGGATTGAGGCCGTGGCGTTGATCGTCATCGATGTCGAGACGCGATCAAGCGGGATGCCTTCGAAGAGCGTCTCCATGTCGGCGAGCGAATCTATCGGCACACCGACGCGGCCCACCTCTCCTTGCGCCAGCGGATGATCGCTGTCGTAACCGATCTGCGTCGGCAGATCGAAGGCCACCGACAGACCGGTCGTCCCCTGCTGGAGCAGATACTTGTAACGGCGGTTCGATTCTTCGGCGGTGGCGAATCCGGCGTATTGGCGCATCGTCCATAGGCGCGTGCGGTACATCGTCTCATATACGCCGCGCGTGAATGGGAATTTGCCCGGATCGCCCAGGTCTAGCTGATAGTCGATTTCGACATCGTCGGGCGTGAGGTGGTTCTTCAGCTCGATCTCCGATGAGGTGGCGAAGCGCGGTCTCCGTTCATTAGTTTTTGTTTTCGGCATATGCAAGAAATCCGCCACAAAAACAACAAAAATTATAAAACACACAAAAATACAGGGGATTTCTACTTTCTCGTTTTTTTTCCCATTGCGTTTTTTTGTGGCAAATCACTCCTCTATAATGATGGCAGAAATTCTATCACGCAAAGCATCCGGAGCAGTACTACGGGTCGATAAGGAGAATAAAAATGACTATCAACGCTTTTCCTATTCTCGTTGGCGTGCTCTGTATCTATGCCATCGCCTACCGTTACTACAGCGCATTCATCGCAGCTAAAGTTCTCGCACTTGACGATACGCGCGTGACGCCTGCGCACGAACACTATGACGGGCAGAACTACACGCCTACGAACAAGTATGTTTTGTGGGGCCATCACTTCGCGGCGATCAGCGGACCTGGGCCACTTATCGGGCCTGTCTTAGCCGCGCAGTTCGGTTATCTTCCCGGCCTTATCTGGCTCGTCATCGGCGTGGTGATCGGAGGAGCCGTTCACGATTTCGTCGTCCTCGTGGCATCGATGCGCCGCGGCGGCAAATCGCTTGCGGAGCTAGCCCGGCGCGAAATCGATACAGTCACCGGTGTCGTGGCCACCATGGCGATCTTATTGATTTTGATCGTGGCGCTCGCCGGTCTCGGACTGGCCGTCGTCAGCGCGCTCGCCGAGAGTCCCTGGGGGGTGTTCACCATCGCGATGACGATTCCCATCGCATTTTTTATGGGATTGTACATTTACCGCTGGCGGGGCGGATCGCATCGGGCGATCACTCAAGGAACAGTAGTCGGCGTCATTCTACTGATCCTCGCCGTGGTCTTCGGAAAAGTCGTTCAGGATTCCTCCTGGGCCGATTACTTCAGGTTCGGACCGCTCGGGATAACTATTTCGATAGCGATTTACGGTTTCGTAGCTTCGGTGCTTCCCGTCTGGCTGTTGCTCTGCCCGCGCGATTATCTCAGTTCGTATATGAAGATCGGCTCGATAGGGTTTCTCGCGCTCGGAATCATGATCGTGATGCCGACCTTCAAAATGCCCGCGGTCACGCCTTTCGTCGATGGCGGCGGTCCGATCATTCCCGGCAAGGTATTCCCATTCGTATTTATCACGATCGCATGCGGCGCGATCTCGGGCTTTCACGCTCTGGTCAGCTCAGGCACGACGCCCAAGATGATCGATAAAGAGACGCACGCGCGGCCGATCGGATACGGAGCGATGTTGTGCGAATCAATAGTAGGCGTGATGGCTTTGATCGCGGCCGCCTCAATGTTCCCGCACGACTATTTCCAGATCAACATCCCGGTCGAAAAGTTCGCCCAGGTCGACGGCATGTTGCGTTCGATGGGATTTTCCGAATCGAACCTGGCGGCGTTGACGCAGGCCGTCGGCGAAGAACGGCTGGCCGGACGGACGGGCGGCGCGGTGAGCCTGGCCGTCGGAATGGCGCAAATCTTTTCGGCCATTCCCGGAATGTCAGGTCTCATGAGTTACTGGTATCACTTCGCGATAATGTTCGAAGCGCTCTTCATCCTGACCACCGTGGACACGGGGACGCGCGTCGCGCGCTTCATGATGCAGGAGACGCTGGGGGCATTCTACAAACCGTTCGCGAAAACAGACTGGTTGCCGGGAGCAATTATCGCCAGTCTCATTTCGGTCTTAGCCTGGACCTATCTGATCTGGCAGGGCACCATCTCGACGATCTGGCCGCTGTTCGGAATGGCCAATCAAATGCTGGCATGCGTGGCTCTTTGCGTGGGCACTACCGTCATCATCAATGCGGGCAAGGTGCGTTATGCCTGGACCACGATCATACCTTTGGCATTCGTCAGTGTGATCGAGATGACCGCCGGTTATCAGAATATCGCCGATAATTACTGGCCGCTGACCGATAATCCTGCAACCAGCTTCAGAGGATATCTCTACTCGATCATCACGGCATTATTGATGCTCGGCCTGGCGATTGTAATTGTCGGATCTGTGCGCAAATGGTATCGCGTTGCGATCAAAGGAGATTCGCAAAAGCCGGCGCTACAGGAGCCGGTGGCGGTGGGGCACGATTAATAGAGAGCGGAATTCAGGAGACAGAATACCGATTTGGCATTATTCTGACTTCCGCCCTGATTCACTTATCTAATTTATTTATGTCAAAACGCCTGGCAATCATCGGCGGGGCTGTCGTCACGCCACAGACAGTAATCGAGAACGGCATCGTTCTTTGTGAAGGCGCGAAGATCGTGTTTGTGGGTCCGGCTGGTGACGCCGCACCTGAACCCGGTGCGCAGATAGTCGATGCGCGCGGCAAGTCGGTCATGCCGGGTTTTATCGATACGCACTTTCACGGTAGCGGCGGCGATGATGTGATGGCCAACGGTTCGGAGGGGATCCGACGAATATCAAGAGCGATGCTGAAATACGGCACGACGGGTTATCTGCCATCGACTGTTGCCGCGCGGCACGAAGCATTGCTGCGTTCGCTGGAGGATACGATCGCGGCGGAAACGAAAGACAAAGATTCACCGGAGACCGCCGAAATACTGGGACTGCACATCGAAGGGCCATATATCAATCCCAAATTCAAAGGTGCGCAGCCCGAATGGGGGATTCGAGACCCCGACTTCGACGAGTGCCGCGAGTTACTCGGAATAGCGGGCGGACGAATAAAGATTATGACGCTCGCTCCTGAATTGCCGGGTGGGCTTGAGTTGATCCGCTTCTTGACGGCGGCAGGAGTGGTGGCATCTGTCGGGCATTCGGATGCCGACTACGAAACTGCGCTGGCTGCAATCGAGGCGGGCGCGACCCGGGCGACCCATCTTTACAATGCCATGTCGGGCGTGCATCACCGCAAGCCGGGTCTGGCGGCCGCTTGCCTGAACGAGCCGGGCATCCGCGCGGAGTTGATCTGCGACGGAATCCACGTCGAACCGCGAATGGCGCAACTCGCGTGGAAGGCGAAAGGCCGCGAAGGCATCTCTCTTATCACTGACGCTACAGCAGCGCAGGGAATAGGCGACGGCGATTATGCGATGGGCGATTTTCAGATCAGGGTCCGCGGTCCGCTCTGCACTCTGATGGATGGAGTGACCATAGCGGGGTCGGTATTGACAATGAATATTGCCGCACGCAATGCTATGAAATTCACGGGGATGAATTTGATCGACGCGGCTCACGCGGCTTCATTGCTGCCCGCCCAGACCTGCGGCGTTGCCGGCCGGAAGGGATCGATTGAGGCGGGGAAAGACGCGGACATTGCGGTTTTGCATCCGGATTTCTCCGTTTCACACACGATTCGTGCGGGAGTTGTAGCTTATCAAAACGGGCAAAATTGAATTTTCGTAACTGCGCAGCCTCTTTCCCGCAAGCGCGGCATGGAGGCTGTACGCGGATATTATGTTTGATGATATTATTTTTAAGGAGTTCTGCAGATGGCTAGCGATATTACGACAAACAAAACCAAATTTTCAGCCGGGGGCAAGGATGTAAATGTATTCGTGGCGCGCCCCACGGGGGTTGAGAAGGCGCCGGCGATCATCGTCGTCCAGGAATGGTGGGGGCTCACACCTCACATAGAGGATATAGCGCAGCGTTATGCGCGCGAGGGGTTCATAGCCGTTGCGCCCGATCTATACGATGGCGTGACCACGAAGGATCCCAAGGAAGCTGCCAACCTGATGGGCGCGCTGAAGACCGAGAAAGGGCTTGCATATCTGCAAACCGTGCTCACGCAGTTGCGCTCGATGGATGACGTGACGAGTGTGGGAGTGACCGGGTTCTGCATGGGAGGAACATACGCGCTGTTGCTTCCCTGTCACGCAAAACTGGAAGCATCGGCTCCATTCTATGGCGATGTGCCGGAAGATACGGCGATTATCGGCAAGCTGAGCTGCCCGGTTCTCTTCATCGGCGGCGAGAAGGATCAATGGATCAATGTTGATAAGATGAACCGCCTCGACTCAGCGCTCAAGCAGCATTCCAAGGAAGGGGAAGTTCGCGTATACAAGGGCGCGGATCACGCATTCTTCAATGACACACGTCCAGAAGTTTACAACAAGAATGATGCCGAGGACGCGTGGAAGAGGGTCATCGTGTTTTTCAACAAGCATCTGCGTAAGGGGCAGGTCGCAGGCGCGTAAAATGGGCGCGTAATGGAAGAAATCAAAACAGCGATCATCACCGGCGCGTCATCAGGCATCGGCCGGGCGACCGCCCTGGCGTTGGCCGATCAGGGAGCACGTTTATGTCTGCTTGCGCGATCGGGCGGCCGGCTTGACGAGGTGCGAGATGAAGCCGTAAGGCGTGGGGCGGCTGATGTCTCCCCCTATGTTTGCGATGTGCGCGAAGAGGCTGAAGTAGAAGATGCCGTGAAGGCGGCGCTCGAACGCTTCGGTCGAATCGACATTCTGATCAATAGCGCTGGTTTGAGCCTCAACGGCGAGGTGGAAGATTACAACCTCAGCGACTGGCGCACGGTGATCGACACGAACTTGACGGGAACCTTTTTGACCTGCCGCGCCGTAATACCAGCGATGAAGCGTGGCGGCGGCGGGCAGATCATCAATATTTCATCGGGCGCAGGCCGCAATGGCATTAAGCATATGGCGGCCTACTGCGCCTCGAAGTTCGGCGTCATAGGATTTACCGAATCGCTGGCGCTCGAAGTCCGTAACCACAATATCCGCGTCTCGGTCCTCCTCCCTGGATCAGTGGCAACCGATTTTTCACGCGTCGCGAGACGCGGAACGGCAGAGGATGCAGGTTATTCGATGACCGCTGAGGAAGTTGCATCGGTGATCGTCGCAATGCTCGCACAACCAGTTCAAGCCTGGATGAGCGAGGTCGTGTTGCGCCCGCTCAATCTCGAACTGCGAAGAACGCTGAGAGGTTAGCAATGGAAGGGGAAGGAATATTATGCGCCGGTTGCGGCATCACGCTCAGACCTTTCATGAAGGTCTGCCCGCGTTGTGGCTTGGAACGCGAAAATGTCGATCCGATAGATATCCCGCATAATATTGCAGATAACCGGGAACCCGTTTCTATGGCGAGGCCGGGTTTTCGCCCGGCGAACATGGTTTTCCTGCCGCCTCTCGAAACTTCACGCAGATTTCCCATCTTCACATCAGCGCAATGGATGCTCATCGCTATCGGCATCGGGTTGCTGATCGTGATGCTGGCGGTAGCTCTCCTTCTCTGGCGCCAACAGCAACGCGATTTGTCCCAGCTGGCCGACGGCACAAACGTAGTCGCGACTTCGCCCCCGTCCGTGGCTGCCAGACCTGAAGCCAGTCCCGCGACAACACCTGCAACGGAAGCTATAGACGATCAAAAGATCACAGATGCGGTCAAAACAGCTTTGATGGCTTACAACCCACTCGGGTTCGCGCGATACAAGGTCGAAGTCAAAGTAGGAGTGGTGACGCTCGATGGGGAAGCGCTGCATCAACCGGAGAAGGACGGAGCGGATAACGTCACGAGACTGATAGCCGGAGTTAAATCTGTCGTCAACAATCTGAAGGTCAAGCCTGAGGAGCCACTATTTCCTCTCAAAGTTAATGCGGCCGAGGCGAAATTGCTCGACGAAGCCCTCAAGCAACAGATACAGGCGGATGATCAGTCAAGGCAGAAAAATTCACAAGTCGATCCGCAGCGTGAGGCTGAACGCCAGCGACGTGAGATGATCGCAGCACGGCAGCGCGAGGAAGAGATCGCTCTGAGGAAAGCCGCGGAGGAGAAATTACGGCGCGAAATCGAAGAGTATGACAAACGTCAGGAAGAGCTCCGCCGGGCGGAGGCTGAGCGCCGGGCGCGCGCCGAGCAGGCGCGGTTCGATGTTAGCGCACTGCGCACTGGGACAGTGGCCTGGAGCGGAGTCGTCGACGGGGTCGATGAAATTATATTTTCAGGCTCGAGCGCCTCGGTCCGACACGTGAGCGGTAAACCGCCGCGCGATGTGCGTGCCTCTTTCAGTGCGCCTCTACCGCGGTCAGTCGTCAACCTAGATCTGGTTTCGACAAGTGGGCGCGGAATCATTGTAATTGTGCAGCATTCTGCGCCGGACAATGGATATACGACCATCGTTCGCATTGACGATAGCGGTAAAGGAAACGACAAACGTTATGAATTCACGCTGCGCTGGACATTGAAATGATGAGCGGAAGGCGTGGAACGGAGAGGAGCGGATTTGATACAAGTGGTTCAATTTCGCGACCTTTTTCACTTATGAAAGAAAAATCAAAGCTTAAGGTCAGTACTCCTGCTCTCCCGCGCGCGGCTACATCTCCCATCCGTCTCGGCGTTCATACCGGCATAGGTGGAGGGCTCTATCGCTCGATTCTCGAGGCGAAAAGCAAAGGCTGTCAGACATGGCAAATTTTTTCACGCAATCCGCGCGGCTGGGAAGCTAAACCTTTGACTCCCGTAGATATAAAGCTGTTCCGCGGAGCACACGAAGAATCAAAACTGGACCCTTGCGTGATTCATTCGTGTTATCTGATCAACCTCGCTGCGATGTCGCCCGATCTCCGCACCAAATCGGTCACAGCCTTCCGCGATGAAATTCTGCGCGGCTTGTCGATGGGCGCCAATTACCTCGTGGTCCATCCCGGCAGTGCGCGCGAGGCATCCGTGGAGCAGGCGATTGAAGCCTGCGGCGCGGCGCTTCGCGAAGCTGCCGGAGGGTTGGAAGACCAGATGTGGAAATCCGGATTTGAGATCCTGATCGAAAACACAGCCGGTCAGGGCGGTCAGATCGGCCGCACCTTTGAACAGGTGCGTGACATCATCTCGCTTTGCGCGAACCTCCCGCTCGGAATGTGCCTCGACACCGCCCATTCATTTGTCGCCGGTTATGATTGGCGCGATGAGGGCGCCTCGAAACGCGCCATCACTCTGCTCGGCAAGACCGTCGGGTTCGATCGGGTCAGGGCCGTTCATTTCAATGACTCCAAAGCCCCTTTCGAGTCCAGGGTAGATCGCCACTGGCATATCGGTGAAGGCGAGATTGGCAGCGAAGGCCTCGCACGGGTCATCAACCATCCCAAGCTACGCAATCTGCCCTTCATCCTGGAAACGCCGCAAGACGATAAAATCGACGATCTCAAGAATCTGGCCGCCGCGCGTGCGTTGCTAAAAGATGGTTACTCGGCATGCTAGCAGGTATTACGTGGTCGGTTGGTACCGGTAAATAGGCCCGCTCAACCGATCGCTTATTCGCCGCTGCCGCAAGTGTAAAAATTATCCGGCCCGAATTACATTATGAAGCCGATTGCTACTTCATCCATCCTCGGCGTGACCACGGTTGATCCTGGTGAAGACATCGCTGAGAAACGGTTAAAAATCAAACATATCATCCAGAATCTGGAAGCGACCTACGGGATCCCATTCAATACTGACCCGAGTGATCCGCTCGATGAGCTGGTACTCACCATCCTTTCTCAATCGACGACCGATATCAATAGCCGGCGCGCTTTCGACGCCCTCAAGAAGCGCTTTCGAGATTGGGACACTGTCAGACGCGCGCGACCGGCGAGCATAGCTCTCGCGATCAAATCCGGCGGTTTGGCCAACACTAAATCCGTAGTGATAAAAAATGTGCTTAATCAGATATTGGCGCGCATCGGAAAACTGGACCTATCATTTTTACATCGAGCCCCGATCGATGAGGCGAGGGAGTTTCTCTTATCGCTAAAAGGTATCGGCCCCAAGACGGCCGCGTGCGTCCTTTTGTTCTCCGGCAATCGCCCGGTCTTTCCGATGGATACTCACATCCTTCGTATCACCAGACGGCTCGGACTTGTCCCCCAAAAAACCAGCGACCAGGCAGCCCATAAAATTATGGAGTCTCTAATACCCCCAAAGAAACATTATTCCCTCCATATCAACCTAATACGTCACGGACGTAAAATCTGCCGCCCCCGAGACCCTCAATGCGGGGACTGTTCATTGCAAGAACAATGTGAATTTAATCAATTACATCTGTGAATTTCACCTGCTATTCTAGAAATGAATTTAGCAAATATTGGGTAGTTGAATTTAATTTGATTGATTATATGTGACTTAAAGTAGATGGATAAAAATGATTCATACTGTTTGATCGATTGTACCGTTTCCTATCATCTTTGATATGTGAAACAATGGGTGCGAGGGGTATGGAGCAACTGCCACAATCGATTTATCTCTGTTATAGCAATAGTTTAGCTATGCGAGTAGGGAAAAATACGGAGTCCGACCCCAGTAGTGGTACGGTCATTGCACTTGGTATATGCCGACAAGCAATGCTTCAGCAGTTTAGGTACTCAAATACGGAAGATGTTGGGGGACATCTGCAACTGTCGCGAATGTGATCGTTGTGCCGTATAGAGATAGGATGGCTGCTCGACTCCGCATAGTTCTTGGGGGAGGCTATACGGAATTGAGCAGCCATTCTAGCATTTCAGCCCACGTTTTCAGCGCAACCAATATTTCACGATCACTTACATATACGACTAATTTTTCGGCCAAGCCGGTAATTTTCCCATCTAAGGTTCTGTATATCTTAAAACCAACAGATGCTTGGAGGAGATAATGGTGAGACGATTAATGAAGTATTGCTCATTACTACTGGCTTTCAGTCTTTCCTCACCCCTGGGTCTCGCTCAGGAGATGAATCAAAAGAGCAAAAAGACGGTTGCCAAATCCAGTCTGAAGAATTTAACAGAAGAACAGAAGGCGGGTCACCTGATCGACCGCATCACATTTGGGCCTCGCCCCGGCGACCTTGAGCGGGTGATGAAGATCGGTTGGAAAAAATATCTGGAAGATCAGCTCAATCCCGATCGCATATCCGACAAGGTAGTCGAAGAGAAGTTAAAATCTCTAGATAGCGTTCATATGAGCAATCGTGAATTGGCGCAGAACTACGTCCGGCCTCAAGTAGTTAGAAAAGCGCTCAAGTCGCGGGGAATGGATTTGCCCGGCAATGGTGGTGCAGCGGAAGCAAACGGGGCAAATGGGGTAACCGAGGCAACCCAGAATCCGCAGCAGATGGAAGCAGATGTCAGGGACAAACGCCGCGAGGCTATGAAGGTCCTGGCTGAGATGGGATACAAGCCGCAACAACAGGTCGTACTGGAGTTGCAGCAGGCTAAGATACTGCGAGCGGTATACAGCGAGAGACAGCTTCAGTCGGTGATGACAGATTTCTGGCTTAACCACTTCAACGTCTACATTCAAAAGGGGCCTGTTCGTATACTCGCGACGTCATATGAGCGGGACGTCATCAGTCCGCGCGTATTCGGCAAGTTCGAAGACCTGCTGCGCGCTACGGCTGAAAGCCCGGCTATGCTCTTTTACCTCGATAATTGGCTGAGCGCCATGCCGAATGCGAAGATGCAGGAGCGTAATCTTCGGCGGCAGGGTATGGTCAACAATAAAGGCAAAATTCCCAAACGAATTCGGAACGGGCTGAACGAGAACTATGCTCGCGAGATAATGGAATTGCATACGCTAGGCGTGGACGGAGGATATACGCAGAAGGATGTGCAGGAAGTCGCGCGCTGTTTCACCGGCTGGACGCTCCGCACCCCGCGCGCTGGCGGCGAATTCTTCTTCAATCCGAATATCCACGATGATGGTGAGAAGGTAGTGCTGGGCCAGAAGATTCCGGCCGGAGGCGGCATGAAAGACGGAGAGGCCGTGATCGAGCTGCTTGCGCATCATCCATCGACTGCTAAATTTATCTCGACCAAGCTTGCGCGCAAGTTCGTATCGGACAATCCGCCTCGCTCACTGGTCGACATGATGGCGAAAACCTTCTTGAAGACGGATGGGGACATTCGCGAAGTATTGCGCGCGATGTTCAATTCACAGGAGTTCTGGGCGCCGGAGAACTATCGCACCAAGATCAAAACCCCGTTTGAAATGACCGTCAGTGCTGTGCGGGTGCTGCACGGAGATACCAATGGGAATCAGCCTTTCCATCGCTGGATGAGACAGATGGGCGAGGGACTATTTTTAGCCCAGCCGCCCACCGGTTATCCGGACACTTCGGAGCATTGGGTCAATACCGGCGCTCTGCTAGAACGTATGAATTTCGCACTGGCCTTGAGCGCCAATAAAATTCCGGGGACCCGCGTCGATCTGGCAGCCCTCGACGGGGGAGGCTCCACGGCGGGGTCTGCAGAAATCGTCGATCGTTATGTTAAGCTTTTATTGAGAGGTGAAATATCGCCGCAATCGCGTGCAACGATCGATAAGGCGCTGAGCGAACAGAAGGTCGCTGTCGGCAATCAACCTGGGGTTGATGTCGCCCGAATAGCCGGTCTGATCCTCGGCTCACCCGAATTTCAAAGGCAGTGAAAAGCAGGGGGGAAGTTATGACGATGAACAGGAGATATTTTCTTAAAAACGGCGGCATCGCATTTGCCGGCCTGGGTGCAATGACGGCATCGCCGTCATTCCTGACGCGCGCGATGGCGCAGAGCGATAGCATTCGGCGCGGAAAGATTCTGATCGCAATATTTCAGCGCGGAGCGATGGATGGACTCAATGCCGTCGTGCCCTATGGTGATCAGGAATATTACAAACTGCGGCCGAGTCTGGCGGTACCGCGCCCGAAAGATGGTGAGAGCAATCCGGCCGCGGCGATCGACCTGGATGGCTTCTTCGGTCTACATCCGGGGCTCGCTTCTTTCAAACCGCACTTTGATTCGGGGCAATTGGCGATCGTCCATGCGGTCGGTTCGCCCGACAACACGCGATCGCATTTTGACGCCCAGGATTATATGGAATCCGGCACGCCGGGGGTGAAGAGCACTAACGACGGCTGGCTCAATCGTTATCTGCAGTCCAGGGTCGATCCGAAGGCCACTCCGTTTCGCGGCGTCGCTCTGGGGGCCAATCTGCCCCGTACGATGCAGGGCGTAGCCCCGAGTATCGCGATGACGAATATCAGGGACTTCGCGATACGCGGCGGGGACCTGGGACAGACGGTCCAGGGCGGTTTTGAAGCGATGTACGAGCAGACTGTCAATGATAGCTTGCGGACCACTGGCCGCGAGACATTCGAGGCAGTCAAGATGTTGAAGAAGGCAAATCCGAATCAATATCAGCCGGCCCCCGGAGCCGCATATCCGCGCGGGCAATTTGGCGATCGCATGCGCCAGATCGCGCAATTGATCAAATGCGATATCGGTCTCGAGGTGGCATTCACTGACATCGGAGGATGGGACACACATGCCAATCAGGGGTCTTCTCAAGGACAGCTCGCCAACCGCTTGATCGAGTTGTCACAGGGAATATCGGCGCTCTATGCGGATCTGCAGGATCGCGCTGAAGATGTCGTTATTATGACGATGACCGAATTCGGACGAACGGCAAAAGAGAACGGCAATCGCGGAACCGATCATGGCCATGCCAGCGTGATGTTCGTTCTCGGGGGCGATATAAAAGGCGGTAAGGTCTATGGTAAGTGGCCCGGATTGAAGTCTGATCAACTCTTCGACCGCCGCGATCTGGCATTGACGACCGATTTCCGCGACGTATTCGCCGAATTGGCCAAGAGCCATCTCGGCGCGGCCAAGCTCAATTCTATCTTTCCCGGTTATGAGATCAAGGCCGGAAGCTTCAAAGGGCTGATCCGCACCTGAGCGAATACTGAATAAGAAACAAAGGCAAAGGAGCAAAGGCAACCAATATCCTTTCCTCTTTTGCCTTTTTGTATCTCTATAAACTGATATTCATTGCCTTCAGCAACCCTCGTCTGAACTCCAAAGCCCGTTGTTGACGATTCGCCGGATATTTCTCGAGCGCCATTAGTATCTCCGCCTCGAGGACGATGTTTACCTTGGGATTCAGTGAGCGCAGTGAGGGTGGTCGTGAATTGAGCAGTTTCACTCCGAAATCGCCGATGTTCATTGCTGTGAACGGCGGCTGGCCTCCCAGCATCTCATATGCGATAACTCCGAGGCTGTAAATATCGGAACGCAAATCTACATCCTCTCCGCGAAACTGTTCCGGGCTGATATAGGTGGGCCGTGTCGGCATATGGCCCTTGCCCTGCAGTTTTGCCGTCATGCCCGGAACGAATGGTATTCCGGCTGCGATTTTGCTGACGCTGAAATCGACAATCTTGACGATCGGCATCGCCTGGTCAGTGGATGGAACGAGGATGATGCTTTCAGGTTTGAGGTCGCGATGAACCAGGCCGCGCTCGTGTGCTGCGTGGAGCGCTTCGCAGACATTGGCGATTATTGCGATACCGTCTTTGACATCGAAAATGCGGGCTCGTTTCATCTCGCTGCGAAGTGAAGTCCCTTTTACATACTCGCTCACGACAAATGCGCTCGCATCGAATATCACTCCGAAATCATAAACGTCGCCGATTTGAGGGTGCTTGAAATTGACCGCTATCTGCGCCTCGATGCGAAACCGGTCCTGAGCGCGCGGATCGGCCAGTGTGCTGGCGCGTATAATTTTTACGGCGACTTCCTTGCCGATTTTCATGTCGGTCGCAGCGAAGACTATCCCCATCGTTCCATGGCTGATGACCCGTTCTAGCCTGTAACGATGGTTGATTATGTAGGGAACCGTTTCGACGCTAATCAGTTCAACCAGACAATCGGCGCAGAACTGAACATTTGGAGGGTAACAGCGTTTGCACGAAACACACTCGGATACAATTTCAATCGGATCGTAAGCCGGCATTGCTCTCTCTCCTGAATTGGGGACCCCGCGGAGATTATCACAATTACCATACCACTGTGCAGGCTTGTGATGCCTTGCTGTCGAGGCTAGAATCACGGCGATTTTAATCAGTAGTGCGAATCTGGATCAGCGGGCAACTCAATCGAGATCGCTTGCCACCGCATGAGTTACTGATTTAGCAAATAGTCCCATAACCCATAACCCATAACCAGGAGAGATCAATGACTGCTTGGACGAGGAGAGAATGGAATAAGCTTGCGCTCAGCTCGATGGCCGCTCTATTACTTCCAGTCGAAAGTCTGGCTGCGGATAAGCCCAATTCGATAGTCAAGGGTGTTCAGATAGGAGTTCAGAGCTACAGTTTTCGCGACCGCTCGCTCGATGAGGCGATCCAAGCGATGGTCGAAATCGGATTGAGCAGTTGCGAACTGTGGAGCGGTCACGTTGAACCCAAAGATTTGAAGCGCGAAGAGCGCCGCGACTGGCGATTATCGACCCCAATCGGCGAATTCACAAAAATCGGAGAAAAGTTCAAGAATGCCGGTATAACTCTTTATGCTTACAACTACAGCTTCAAAGACGATTTCACCGACGAAGAGATCAAGCGCGGATTCGAAATAGCAAAAGCGATGGGCGCACGAGTGATCACCGCTTCTGCCAATGTCAATACCGCCAAGCGGATCGACGTTTACGCCAGGCAATTCAAGATGAAGGTCGGAATGCATAACCACTCAAATATAAAAGACAATGAATTCGCGACAGCCGAAGATTTCGCCAGAGCGATGGATGGCAATTCCGAATATATTTGCATTAATCTCGATATCGGCCATTTCACAGCGGCAAATTTCGATGCCGTCGAGTATCTGCAAAAGCATCACTCCCGCATCGTCACATTGCACATCAAGGACCGCAAGCGCGCCCAGGGCGATAACGTCCCCCTGGGCGAAGGCGATACACCGATTAAGCCGGTGCTCGAGTTATTGCAAAAGAACAAATGGAAGATACCGGCCAACATCGAATATGAATACGGAGGCTCTGACACCGTGGCCGAGGTTAAAAAGTGTTTCGAGTTTTGTAAGCAAGCATTGGGAGCCTGAAGCTGGAATAGGGGGAAACAAGAAAGGCAAATATAGCAAGAATGATAAGAGAATGTTGGTAACCTTGGATCTCGAGGGCCTGTCAATACCCAATATTTTTCGGTTTGCGCCGGAGGCGCAGCGGGATATTAGCCGGTGGTTCCGCGCGCTTCACCACCGGCTATATCCACCGCCCTTACCAGGGCGAAAAAGGATGATCGCGAATCGCAAAAGATCTGGGTAATGACAATCTCTCGAGGGGAAGGGTTTCAGAATACTGTGTCCACAAAGTTTTTGATGGCGTGATAGTCTCAAAATCTTTTTTGCCTTTTTTGTTTCTTTGCCTATCGCTAATCAAACCAGACGAGATCGGGACACCAATGTTCGTCGTTTCGGATTAGCATCACGTGTTCTCGTTTTTCCCCTTCCTGTGCATCGCTGCTCTCGCATTTCGTTTCAGCCCCGCCAATTTCGCGCGCTTGATCGCGCTCTTGCGGAAGCGGGTGGAGAACTCTTCCTCTCTCATCTCGACGATTTCTTGAAGCCCCAGCGTCGGAAGGCCCGGACGCGGCATGAATCGCTCTTCCTCCGACATTTTGGAAAAGCGCGACCACGGGCAGACATCCTGGCAGATATCGCAGCCGAATACCCAATTCCCAAGGTTTGATTCGATAGTTTCGGGAAGGCTCTCTTCACGCAATTCGATAGTGCCGTAAGAGAGGCAACGCGTCGCGTCAAGCTGGTAGGGCTCAATGATGGCTTGCGTAGGACAAGCGTCAATACAAGCCCTGCATTTGCCGCAATGGTCGGCTTCCAAGTAATTGTCATAATCCAGTTCGAGTGACAGCAACAATTCGCCTAGGAACACCCAGGAACCGAACTCTTTAGTTATCAAATTTGTATGCTTGCCGATCCAACCCATTCCGGCGCGCGCGGCCCACGCTTTGTCCATCATCGGCGAGGTGTCGACGCAGATTTTTCCCTCGACGTCAGGCCGTTCCTCTCGTATCCATGCGAGCAGGGCTTTCAATTTGTCACGCAGTACATCGTGATAATCGTCACCCCAGGCATAGCGCGAGATCTTTCCGGCCTCCGGTGAATCGAGGTGGGTCTCGGGCCGAAAGTAATTGAGCGCAACGCAGACGACCGATTTTGCGGATGGCATCAGCAGACGTGGATCGCTGCGTTGTTGAGGATTGCGTGCCATGTAGTCCATCTGCCCGTGGAACCCGCGTGCCAGCCATTCGCGCAGATTTTCGCCTTCCGCCGTTAAAGCGTCAGCCGGCACGATGCCTGCCTTATTGAAGCCCAGCGAATAGGCTTTTTGTTTTATTCCTTCTGAGTTCAATATCAATTACCAGGCGAATTACCTGTGACGATCTGTCGGGTAACCTGCTTTTCATCTCCGACATATCAAATTTACTTTAATTCATAAACAGCCAAACTTTTTTGCCAGCTTCCATTTTACATCTCATCTATAGCAGCTTAACATCTCTCAGCCTTTTAACGGCCGCCGTCCCCACGAATAAAAAAAGGATAGAGAAATGGCTATTGTTTTCCACCGTTCGTCCTCTGCGCGATTGCGCTATCAGATTGCCGTAATAATCGCCCTGCTTCTTTCACTGATGGGTGTTGACTACATCTCGTCGCCGCCAAAAGTGCAAGGATTGTCAACCGGCATTGTCATCAGCCAGGTCTACGGCGGCGGCGGTAATAGCGGCGCTACATTTACCCATGATTTCATTGAGTTATACAACCGCGGCGCCTCTCCCATTAATATCAATGGCTGGTCGGTCCAATATGCGTCGGCGGCGGGAACTTCATGGCAGGTTACGCCGTTGACCGATGTCACCATCCAACCGGGGCAATATTATCTGATACAGCAGGCACAGGGAGTAGGCGGCGCTGTCGGCTTACCGGTGCCCGATGCAACTGGAACGATAGCTATGAGCGCGACAGCCGGGAAGGTTGCATTGGTCAACAATGCAACCGCGCTGAGCGGGAGCGGGTGTCCCTTCGGCAGCAGCGTCGTCGATTTCGCAGGATATGGCACAACCGCCATTTGCTTCGAGGGAAGTGGGCCGACCGCCGCTCTGACCAATACGACGGCGGCTATCAGAGGCGCGAACAGTTGCGCGGAGACTGACAATAATGATGTCGATTTCTCGACTGGATCTCCGACGCCGCGCAATACTGCTTCACCGGTCATACCTTGCGGAGGCTCGGCCAATCCGGTTGGAACAGGAGCGGCAAACCCGAACCCGGTTCTTCAAGCGAGTTCAACGCTTCTTACGGTTGCCGTGATATCCGGATTCAATCCCCCGAGCACTGGAATCGCGGTCACCGGCGACCTCGCTACAATCGGAGGGTTGTCGATGCAGACATTCTTCGACGATGGGACGAACGGGGATGCAACAGCGGGCGACCTGTTGTTCTCGTTTCGCGCCACTGTCCAGGGCATTACTGCTCCCGGGTTGAAAGTTTTGCCTATAACCATCAGCGATGCGCAATCGCGGACCGGTATGGCTTCGATTTCGCTTAGCGTTCAGGGGCCGGCGCAGGTAGTCATCAGCCAGGTTTATGGCGGCGGTGGTAATAGCGGCGCTACACTCACCAATGATTTCATAGAGATATTCAACCGGGGCATGTCATCTGTCGATCTAACCGGCTGGTCGCTTCAATTCACTACGGCCACCGGAGCAGGCACTTGGCAGGTTACCCCTCTCACCGGGATAATCGCGCCGGGTCAATATTATCTGGTGCAGGAAGCTGCGGGGGCGGGAGGAACGACGGGATTACCCGCACCGGATGCCATCGGAACGATACCCGTTGGCTCGACGGCCGGCAAGGTAGCTCTGGTCAACAGTACAACGGCCCTGACTGGCAGCGGGTGCCCGTTCAACGCGAGTGTTGTCGATTTTATCGGATATGGCAGTACGAGTTGCTCCGAGAGTGGAAGCCCCGCGCCGGAGTTGACCAACACCACCGCTGCGCTGCGCGCGCGCCGAGGATGCCGCGATACGAATAACAACCTGGTGGACTTTTCCTCAAGCATGCCTAATCCGCGAAATAGCGCATCCCCGGTTAACGATTGCTCGCTGGCTCCGCCCCTGTTCGCTATTCATGCGATACAAGGCGCAGGGGCGGGCAGCCCCTTGGCCGGCCAGGAGATAACGGCGACTGGAATCGTTACCGCGCGCAAGTCCAACGGCTTTTTTATGCAAACGGCGGATGCTGAGGCTGACTCCAACCCCAATACATCACAAGGTATCTTCGTATTCACCTCGGGAACGCCGGCAGTCGCGGTTGGCGATTCCGTATCGGTTGTGGGAACCGCGACAGAATTCTTCAATCTGACCCAAATCAGCAGCTCAAACCTGGACGTGACGGTCATTTCGCGTATGAATGAACTGCCGCAGCCCATTATATTCACGACTTCTATATTGAACCCATCCGGGCCGCTCGATCAGATCGAGAGATTTGAGGGTATGCGAATTTCCGCTCCCTCGCTCGTCTCGATCACGCCGACCAATGCTTTCGGAGAGATATTCACAGTGCTCAGCGGCGTCCCTCGTCCGTTGCGTGAGCCCGGCATCGATATATCACTTTCGCTGCCTGCCGGCTCCCCCTGTTGTATACCTCGGTTTGATGAAAACCCGCAGCGATTGATGGTCGATACCGAAGGGCAGATCGGGATGACGCCTCTCGTGGTAACTTCGGGCGTGACTTTGACAGGTGTCACGGGGCCGCTCGACTTCGCATTCGGCGATTACAAAGTATTGCCCGATGAGACGCCGATCGTCACAGCTAACCTCAGTGCCATTCCCGTGCCCATCCCCAGCAACAACGAATTCACGGTCGGTTCAACCAACCTGCTCAATTTCTTTTCAACCAATTCGAATTTTGCGCTCCGATTGAATAAAGCCTCGCTCGCTATCCGCAATGTGATGCGTTCCCCCGACATCATAGGAGTCGAGGAGATAGGGGATATCGAGACCCTGACCGCCCTGGCGGACAAGATCAACGCCGATACGGTAGCGGCGGGCGGGATTGATCCTAATTACCGGGCATATTTGCTTGAAGGCGTTGATTTGTTCTCGGATGACATCGACGTCGGGTTCCTGGTTAAATCGACGAGGGTCGACGTCGTGAGTGTAATGCAGGAGGGCAAGGGCCTGACATTCACCGATCCGACGGAAGGTGATGAGGACACTCTGTTCGAGCGGCCGCCCTTGATTTTACGCGCAAACGTGAGATCACCCGGAGGTTCTCTTTTCCCGGTTACGGTGATCGTCAATCATATGCAATCTTTGATCGGTGTCGATGATCCGGTGGAAGGACCGCGGCAGCGGTTGAAGAGGAAGTTGCAGGCGGAGTTCACTGCAGACCTGGCACAGAGCCTGCAGGGCGAGAACCTCGTGCTGATCGGTGATTTCAATTCGTTCCAATTCAACGATGGTTATGTTGATGTGCTCGGTACGATCAAAGGGATGCCGGCGCCATCCGATCAGGTGTTGCTGGCAAGCCCCGACCTGGTCAATCCGAATCTCACCGTTCTAGTCGACACTATTCCTACAGCTCAACGTTATTCATTCATTTTCGCGGGACACTCTCAGACCATCGACCACGTGCTGGTTGACAGCGGTATGCTCGGCCGAGTCAGCCGGTTTGCATACGCGCGTAATAACGTAGATTTCCCCGAGTCTTTGAGCATGGATGGAACGCGGCCTGAGCGCGTGGCGGATCATGATATGCCGGTAGCCTATTTCACTCTTCCGCCTCCGTCGGCCGACTTGTCGGTCAGCGTAGTGGATTCTCCCGATCCGGTGGCGCCCCGCGAGATGCTGACCTACACGATCACCGTCACTAACAACGGACCGGACATAGCGAGGGAGGCGGTAGTGTTGAATACGCTGCCACTGGGTACTAATTTCGTTTCGTGTACTGCAACTGGCGGGGGAGTATGCGGGGGCCTGGCGATTCTACGAACCGTGACCTTTCAATCATTGGGTATCGGTGCAACAGAGACCATAACGTTTACGGCGTCGGTAGGCAGCTCAATACCAAGCGGTTTTACTCTCAGAAATTTAGCCGCCGTCGGATCGCTTACTAAAGATTCTGATCTGCGCGATAACCTTGCAATAGAGACGACAACGGTCAATAAACGAAAATAATGCTACGTTCAACGGTATTGTTCGTCCTCCGGTGTGAAGATTTGCAGGTTTGAAGCCACTGCTGAATTGATGCCGTGGCTCGAGAATCGGTATTCCCAACAGGATTTTTGAAACTTTGTATTTAAAAAGACCTTAAGAAGCTGAAGCGAAGTCAGTACCGCGAGCGGTAGCGAGCGCGCCTTTATATTGAGGCGCCGGCTCGCTACCGCTCGCGGTACTGATCCAGCGATCCTTTTTGGCGGCAAATCGCCAACGCCTTTGTTTTCACCGGTTTCAAAAATCAGCTAAGGAGTACCCGAGAATCAATCGTTCCGATATGAAATTCGCTCCAAAAAAAGCCCGGAAGGCGGTGCCGTAACCCGCGCCGGTTCGAATTTCGATTCAATTATCGGATTTTCTATCAGCCGGGCAAAATCATCTAACGTGACGCTCCCGCGACCGATTTCGACCAGTGATCCCACCAAACGCCTGACCATTTTCCATAAAAAATGTGATGCGGTGATCCGAAAGAGGATCAGATGCTCGTCGGTGATGAGTTCCGCCGACTCGACTACGACAGTTGTAGATTGTTCTTCGCGTTTTGCATCCCGCTCGCTGAAAGCGGCGAAATCGTGCCGGCCGACGATTAAGTCACCAGCTTGCGCCATCGCTTTCACATTCAGCCGGTCCTTAATCCACCAGACATATTTTTTTCCAAAGGCCGTGCGCCTGGTTGAAATTTGGTAGAGATATGTGCGCGAGACGACGTCGTGACGGGCATGAAACCGATCGGTGGTTGATTCGACATCCAGGACGTTGATGTCCGTGGCCAATCGATCATTGAGGGCGTGAAGAATTTCGGGTGGACGTGGAATCGTCTTCAGTCTTCCTCCGCGGGACGATAGTTTAAGGTGAGCAACCTGAGCGAGCGCATGAACGCCCGCGTCAGTTCTGCCTGCGCCGCCGATTTCAACCGATCTATCGAAATAATTTTCAGCGGCTTTACGCAGTTCGCCCGTGATCGTGCGCGCATTTATCTGTTCTTGCCAGCCGCTGTAGCGGGTGCCGTCGTATTCGAGAGTGAGTTTCCAATTTTGCATAGGTACTGAAGAACGCTTTTTACTCGATGGATACGACATCGCCCGGCTGAATAATCTTCAACGCAACAATAGCTTGTGGAACCAGCGCTTTCAAAGTTTTGTATTTGTTGTTTTTCGCCCTGAGGATTAACAAAGCGATTTTCAGCGGACCGAGGTTTTGTTGAGATGGAATACTTTTATCGACGGTAACAAATACGTCGTAAATTCCGGATGCGGCCTGTAGCAGCAAGCCATTCTTCAGCCCTTTCAGGCCGGCATCTTCTACTGTGAAGACCTGGCAGTCCCTGAAATCCCGCCTGAGACGCCGTGGCATGCACTCGTCAAGTAGCAGGTTCATATTCTGCAAACAGGAGTTCTTTCATAAATTCAATCAATCCAAGTGTTTGTTCTCTGCTTACAGTCGGGAAATCATCGATAAATGTTTCCACAGTTTCTCCACCTTCGATATAATCGAAGAAATTTTGTATCGGTACACGTGTGCCGGTAAAGACCGGCGTCCCACCAAGTTTGTCGGTGTCAACTTCAATGATCTCTTCTGTTCTCATCTCGCACCACCTTGAAAAAATGCAACCCGCAAAAGTTATCTAAAAGCATACACCTTAAACGTCCCATCCATCAATCTTCTTTCCAGGGTTCGTAGTCCGCTTGACCAAGACCGCATTTTCGCGCTCACGTTGGCCGACCGACTTTTCGTTGAAATAACCCTGCCATTCGCTCGGCGCATCGATCGTCTCACCGCCGTGTTTCGTGATTCGCTGTCGCACCGCACACAAAACCGGAGTGTTGACTGCCACGCCTGAAACTATCACCTGTCCCTTCGTCAAAGCAGGCAACTCGTCGAGCAGACGCCGGCCAGCGCCTTCGACCGAGGATGCAATAGTTTGTTGATCGATCGGATTAACGATGCGCATGATGAATTGCGTCATACACTGCGACAGCACGTCTTGATCCAGTTTACCGGGACGTTGTGTGATCAATCCGATTCCGACGCCGAATTTACGGCCTTCCGACAAAATCTGTTTGAGGATGTCGGTCGAAACGACCTTTGTTCCGGCGGGCGCGTAGCGATGCGCTTCTTCCAGAAGCGCGAAGACGGGATAAGGCAGATACGATTCGTCATTCCCGTTTGCATTGCCGCGCACCGTCGCGATGCGCGCTTTGTTCGTACGGCGGAGCAGCGCCCCGACGATGACCTGCTGTTCGTTCTCGTCGATGTCCGAAAGCTGAAGCACTGTGCATTGCCCGGGCTTGAACAGGTCCTGCAAGGGAATGTGCTCGTGATCGGAGAAGCTCTTGCTCTGCTCGAAGCGACGGCGCAATCGCCATTCGAGCCCATCGATGGTGCTTACATTCCCACCGCCCTTGCCCTGTTCGTCTTCGTAACGCAAAGCGAGCACCTCGTTGAGCAAATCCGTAAAACCCCAGAGGCCGCGTTCATTGGCGCGCGTATTGATCAGGGCCCGGTAAGCCTGGCTCAAAAAGGTCCGCATCTTTTCGGTCATTTCGGGCAGAAGGTAAACGATATCGGCTTCTGTCAAAGTCGAAATTCGAACCTTGATCTTTTCATGCGTATAGATTTTGACCTCGGGTTTGTAATCGCCGGCGGCAAATAGTCGATTTTTGTGGATTTCCTGGAGAGTACTGTATTCACCGTGTGGATCGACAATCAGAACGGCCGCCCGGTTGTTGGGCATCATCAGCTCCTCGATAAGCACTCCTGCCGCATAGCTCTTGCCCGCTCCGGTGCTGGCCAAAATAGCAATGTGAGTCGAAACGAAGTCTTTGACCGAGAGCACCACGGGGACTTCATCGCGCTTGCGCGTGAGGAGACAGCCGATGTGCGCGCCGCCGTGCTCGCCTTTTTGCCGCGGAGATAGCATGCGCGCGAGCATCGCATTCGAGGCGAGAAAGACGGGTTGTCCCGGCATCGGCGGAATGCGCGGATTGACGAAGTCATTCAATCTCTCGCTGAAATAGCCGATCGTCTCGACCACGATTTCATATATTTCCGCACCTTCATCAGTCAAACCGATCAGGCTCGAAACAATTGACGGTGGCGTGTTCGGATCGGCGAGGAAACTGTCGGGCAGATTCCGGACCAGGCGTCGCTCGGTGATTGTGCCGACGATGCTCAGCTCGGTCTCACCGTCATTCGCCAAATAATAGACAAACTCACCGATACGCGTTTGCGTATTGTCGGTGGTGATAAAAGTGAATTCGTGAGGGTTTTCGCCGGGACCTTTTACCGTGCCGATGAGGATTTCTTGCATATTCGTGAAGACTCGATTTTTTGTTTACTGTTTCTTCTTTAGCCAGGCAATATCACTTTGATCCTTATCTCTTCCTGCCGCCAATGCGCCGACGAACAATGTAATCAACTTGTTCGTCGTTTAAGAACGACAATGTCTTTGAAGTCTTGGTTCAACATCTATCTTTTCCCTGAATGATCATACGTTGAGCGTCAGTTGCCACATCATACCGATGAGCCGCTGCGGAGACTTTCCTTTCAAATCGTTGCAATCATTCGATTCGCGCAAGGTTGTCTTTCTAACTAAGTTTTTTCCATGCGAACAGACGTTTTGCATCTCTCTTGGAATGGGTAAGGATTAAGTTTTTAAATGATTGCCGGCAGGCTTTTCACCAATCGCGATTTCAAATCGACATATCCCTGATCTCCTGCAATCAGATCGCGTAGCACTTCCCGTATACCACGATGCCGTTTGGCGAACTGAATCATCCGTTCAGTCAGAGGCGCGCCGGCAAAACGGCCGCGATAGAAACGATGCTGCAACTCGGCCGCGCGCCGCAGCTCGTCGCCGAACTCCGCGCGCCATATTTCATCGAATTCTCCTACCTTACTTTTCAATGCGCCAGCCAGCAGGTCGGCGGATTTGATCGCATAATAAATGCCTTCTCCGGTAAGCGGATCGACGAATCCTGCGGCATCACCGATCAGAGCCCACGCTTTGTCGGGACTGCCGGCTTTCAGAATATCCCAGGTCGAAACATCGAGCGCCGGAATCATCGCCGCATAAAAATGCGCGCGTGCGGTCGAATTTCCCGAAGCAATTTTGATCTCGCGGGCCAGCTCACAATCCTCTTTCTCGATGAAATCCAGGAGCTTTTCTTTCATGCGAGCGGGAGTTGTCTCTTGATAGCCGCTGGCAATGCCATAAGAGATATGATCTGTGCGGGGGAAGAGCCAGAGATAACCGCTGAATTCATCCAGATATTTGACGTCGACCCGGGAAATAGGGGGGCCGTTGTAAACGTTCCAGCCGAGTGCGTATGCGAAATCTTTCTGTCTGAAACGAACCCCCAAGCGGCGACGAATGACGCTGCTCGCGCCATCAGCTCCAACCAGGAAATCGGCCGCAAAATCGCCCCGGGCGGTTTCCAGCTGCCATTTGCCATGAGCGTAGTCTGTCTTTTCGACTCGGGTGCAATAGAGTTGCGCGCCGGCATCGATGGCCCTCTCGCGCATCATCCGCGCCAGCTCTTTACGGGAATAGATCGCGAAATCGTGGCGCGGTGTGAGCGATATTTCCCGGTTCCGCGACGTGATCAATCGCAACGATGAGATCAACTGTTTGGGGGCATCGCTGTTCTTAAGGTATGTAAATTCGCGCAGAGCTTTCGAAGTCACGCCTCCACCGCAGGGCTTCTCCCATGGTTCGCGGGCGTCGAAGAGTAAAACCTCAAATCCATTTATGCTGAGCTGATGCGCCAGATGTGATCCTGCAGGTCCCGCCCCGACAATTGCAACTCTCATTGTTGATCCTATTTATGGAATAGATGGATGAACGTACCATACTAAAGAACTGCAAACCATTCAATTGATCCCTATTCGATGGCGAATGAAATGTCGCGGGATTGACAGTATCTGATATGATGCTTAAATTGTTAGTTTCTTTTCGTGTGCCATTTTTTGACTTAGGGGTAAGAGATATGCTCGATCTTCATTATGTACGTGAGAACTTCGACCACGTACGGGAAAAGCTGGCAACCCGGAATTTCGACCCCGGGTTGCTCGATGATTTCACCAGGCTCGACGCCGAGCGGCGATCCTTTATTCGCGAACGGGATGAATTAAACGCCGCAAGCAATCGCCTCAGTAGGGATGTGGGCGCGTTGATGCGCGACGGCAAAAAGGACGAGGCGGAATCGAAAAAAACTGAGTCGCGCAAGATAGCGGAGCAGGCGAAAGCGGCCGAGGGGAAAGTGCTCGAGTTCGATAACAAATTTCGCGATATTCTCATCAACCTCCCCAACCTGCCGCACGAATCGGTGCCCGTCGGTAAAGACGAATCTGCGAATGTGGAAGTGCGCCGTTGGGGCTCTCCGCGCGATTTCAAAGCGGAAGGGTTCGCGCCCAGAGATCACGTCGATCTCGGTGTCTCGCTCGGCATACTAGATCAGGAACGCGCAGCCAAAGTAACAGGAGCGCGGTTCGCCGTTCTGAGCGGGCTAGGAGCGAAGATGGAACGCGCATTGATCAGTTTCATGCTCGATCTGCATGCGGGAGAGCACGGTTATCGAGAGATGCTTCCGCCATTCATCGTTAACTCCGATACGCTCTTTGGCACGGGGCAACTGCCGAAATTCGAGTCCGATCTCTTCAAATTGAACGATGAGCGAGGATTTTACCTCGTTCCGACGGCGGAAGTGCCGCTCACAAATCTGCATCGTGACGAGATATTGAGCGAAAAAGATCTGCCGATCAGCTACACGGCTTATACTCCCTGTTTTCGCTCGGAAGCGGGCAGCTACGGGCGCGATGTGCGCGGACTGATTCGCCAGCATCAATTCGACAAAGTCGAACTCGTAAAGATAACGCGTCCTGAAGAATCTTATGAAGCCTTGGAGCAGTTGACGCGCGATGCGGAGCGGGTCCTGCAAATCCTGGGTTTGCCGTATCGCACGATAACACTCGCGACCGGAGATATGGGCTTTTCAGCGGCGAAGACGTACGACATAGAGGTCTGGCTGCCCAGCCAGGATACCTATCGCGAGATTTCGTCCTGTTCGAATTGTGAGGCATTCCAGGCGCGCCGCGCGCAGATCCGCTTCAAGCGCGATGGGAAATCGAAGACCGAGTTCGCTCACACGCTGAACGGGTCCGGCCTCGCGGTCGGAAGGACCTGGCTGGCTATCCTGGAAAACTTTCAACAGGCCGATGGTTCGGTGCGAGTGCCGGAGGCGCTGGTGCCATATCTGGGAGTGGATGTCATAAAGATGTGATGGAACCGGTAAGACACGAGGTTTACCGGGTAAATAAAGTCGTAGCTGAGCGAACAATGCGAGGATGCAGTTATTTCCGAACTGGTGACCCGCAGTCACGCCTTTATTCCGCCGAAGAGGGGAGTCCAGTCTACGCGCCTTCTTCGTTGCGAAGACCGGCTATTGCCATAGTCTATAAATAGATACTCAATTCTATCTACCTGTTCTTTGGAGTTGCTTGGGAGGCTAACGATGCAAACGCTATGGCGAGACCTGCGCTTAGCCGCGCGCATGTTACGGAAGTACCCTGGCTTTTCGGCCGCAACAATTCTTACACTCGCACTCGGCATCGGCGCTAATAGTGCTATTTTCGCTTTGGTCGATGCTACCTTACTTCGTCCGCTTCCGTTCCGCGACCCAGACCGTCTTGTGATGCTCTGGGAGCAAACCGAGACGTCGCGTCGAGACAGAGTCGCGCCTCTCAATCTTATCGATTGGAACAAAAGGAACAGCACCTTCTATCTGTCACAATTTTAGTGATGGTTACCGGTGTGGTATCGATTGCCGGTCCGGCCTGGCGTGCCATCAGAATCGATCCTGTGTCAGCATTACGTGAAGAGTAATCATATTACAGAAATTGTATAACGTCGTAGCAGGGAAGAACTCCCTGGGCGAGATACTCCAGCACTCTCTCATTCTTAAACTTTGTCTTTTCCGTTATGTTCCTTCCAGAATCCTGCGGATGCGCGGCTCCAGTGCTGTCCGTATTTCCTGATCCTCCAACGCGTATTCGATCAAAGTCTTCAGGTAATTGATCGGGTCGCCGATGGTCAGCCATTCGCCGTCCCTCACGGGTTGAGCAACTACGCGTCCGCCGCGTCTCACGTACTCTCGCACTCCATCAGTCAGCCACAATTCGTTGGCTTTGCCGAGTGGGATTTCTCCCAGTATCTGTATCACCTCAGACGAAAGCAAAAACCGGCCGAACATGGCCATATTCGATTTAGCCTCTTCGCGCGCAGGTTTTTCGACGACATCTTTCATTTCATAACCTTCTTTGAACTCAACCATACCGTAACGCACGACGTCCTCCCAGGGGACTTCTTGGACGCCTGCAACCAGTGCATCTGTGCGATTGTGCGTTTCAATCAACTGCTTTGCGAATGATGTCCTCGATTTGATGATGTCGTCACCATAGGCGTAAATAAATCCCTGACCGGGCGGGATGTGCCGTCTCGCAACCAGCAGCGGCGTGCCGTTACCGTACGGGCCGCTTTGCCGGACGAAGATGACCTCCACGTTGGACATCCTATCAACGAACTCATCGAGCGATCTATACTTACCGCGCGGAGAGAGATCGGTTAAATTGTACTGTCGATGCAGCGGGTCGGCATTTTCACCGGTGACGATGATGATCCTTGTCAACCCGGCCTCGATGAATTCTTCGATTATCAGTTGGATCGCAGGTTTATTGATGATCGGCATCAATTCCTTGGGATAGCCCAGAGTAAGTGGAAGCATGCGAGTGCCTGATCCGGCAGCAGCGATCACGCCTGTTTCAATCTTCATTTACTAATTCTCCATTCACTTCTTTTTTCGCGTTTGCTTAGCAGGTGTGCTTACGCGGCGCTTTCTCATCTCGACCTGGGTCTCGGGTTCCGTGACGGTAACTCGGCGTTTTCTGGTGTGTAGATCAGATTGAGGATGAGGCGGAGGCGGTTCTTCAATCTCAATCGATAATTTATTGCCCCGGTCCAATAAACTTTGCGGTTCAACCAATAATTTCGAGGGCATCGATAATTTCAGGTCAGAATCGACAACCGGTAATACGGCAGGTATTGGAGGAGGAGGGGTGCTTGGAAGAGGGCCGACATTCTTAGATGGATCGGCCTTCTTATCCAACGGTTTAATGCTGGCCAGGACTGCGGCGAGACCTGCGCCGGATGTATCACCGCCTGATAGCCTTTCGTCCAGCCCATCGAGCGATCCATGAACCTTACGATAAATGCCTTCGATTACGGTCCGATCGACATCGATGCTCGATTTCGTCGAGGGCGGTTCGTATGCGGCGATGTATAAATCCAGAGCCTCACGCAGCTCTCCCTCGGCTTCACGGGCCAAAGCCAGATGCTTGATGGCTCGTTTACTTTCAGGGAGGGACCCATAAGCCTTTACCGCTTCGCTCAGAACGCCGATCGCTTCCTGGTTTCGTTCGGATTTGAACAAAGCCCAGCCCTTCGCATCGAGAGCACGCCCGCGAAATATCATGAGGCGGCCTTCTCGGTCGTAATTCGGATAATCTCGCAACGAGCCTTCAAACTCCGTAGCCGCATCGGCCATACTGATGGCGCGATCGGCAAGTTCGATCGCGGTGCCCGTCGCGATACCTGCATTGGCGAGTTGTTGCGCGATGTGGAGAGTGCGGAACGGGCGGCGCATCCTCTCCGATTCGATGAAATCTGTGGCGGCCCGGTCCAGCTCTAGAAGATAACTTCGCCTGATATTCAGATCGGTTTTGGCTCTACCGGGGCGAATCGGCGCCCTGGACTTCATCGCGCGAAGAGCGCTATTGAAACGCACCATAGATTCGATCATCTTGAACTGTTCCGCCGTGGTCGGCGGGTCGGCCAGAAAGATCGACGCTTGATGTTCGCGCGATAACAATTCCCTCAAACTCTCCGCCTGGATTTCCAATACTCCGCCCAACCTCGCCGTGAATTGTTTCTGAGTCGAATAACTGAATGCTTTGGCGAATTGATCCTGCGCGCCTTCAAAATCTTCGACCGCCAGATAGAGTTTTCCGATCGTGAAGAAAAGGGTCGGGAAACCGGCATATTGCCGTGCAGCCAGCAGGTTTCGTTCGGCATCGAAAAACTTGCCTTCAACGATATCCACTTCCGCCGCGGCTATGCGCGCCCAGGCGTAACGCGGTTCGATCCCGAGAGCGGCATCGGCGGCCGCTCTCGCCTGTTTCACCTTTCCCTGTTCGATGTAATAAAACGCCAGCTGGGTTTGCAGATAATTGTCCTTGGTGATCTCATCCGGCGCCCCGCGCAGCTTACTAACCTGATCAAGCGTAGCAGTTGCCTTTGACTCGTCGCCCTGCGCCAGATACGTCAAAGCCATCCCTTTGTATGACGGCAGGTGTTTTGGGTCTATTTCCAACTGTTTTTTGTAAAGATTGATGGCGTCGGAATATGCGCCGTGTGCGCGGTAGAGGTTAGCCAGATCGTAGTAGCACCTGTTGTCGTTCGGATCGATCTTGATCGCGTGTTGAATCTCGGCTATTGCGTCATCGAGGCGCAATCCGATGCGATAGGCAGCGCCCAGCAGGCGATGCAGCCCGGCCTCGCTGCTCAGTCGTACTGCGGTTTCGAGCGCTCTTATAGCATCGACCGGGGCTTCAATGGTCATATAGAATTCGCCCAGCCCTCCGAGACGCCGCGGGTCCTCGGCAAATCGTTTTTCCAGCTGGCGCGTCAGATCGATTGCTTCTATGCGATACCCGCGGACGGAGACGGCTTGCGGCATACGCATGATTGTCTCGATGAAAAATCGGTCGGAAACATTTCCCGGTATTGCATCAATAGCTTTGCGAAATCCGGCCACCGCTTTCTCGATGTTATTTTCGCGGAGTTGGACCTCTGCCAGCTGGGCGTATGTCCTCACGACGGCATCGCGAGCAGCCTGAATTTTTGCGGGCTCATTGCTCGATTGAATAAATTGTTGCAGGGCCTCGAGGCGCGCCGCCGGGTCTTCAATGGCCAGCGCCGCTTCGATTGTGCCGGGAGGAAGTGGTGTTGATTGCGGTTGCGCGGCTGCCGTTATACCTAACAGGATCAGGCTGAAAAATACGAAGAAGCAAGAAGGACAAAAAGATACGAAACGGAGCAACAGGGCAGAAACGGCAAATATCCCGCGATTTTTGCTCTTTTTGCCTGTTTTTGTCCTTTTTGCTTCCATAACTCAGAATGCCAGGTTTCTCAGATAATCGTGACTGATCTTAATACTATCGAACGGAAGATCCGGGACACCGGTCCTGTTCAACGATGTAATATTTTACCCCGGCGCTCTTGCTCTGCGCGAAAATATCTTTGAAATTGATGGTGCCGCGCCCTACTTCAGTGAAGGACTGGTTGGGCGTGTTATCCATGTCTTTGACGTGGAAGGCGATAACTCGTCCCGGATATTTTTTCATGTAAGCTAGGGCGTCCTGATTTCCTTTCTTGATCCAGTAAAGGTCCAATTCTATCTTCACCAGGTTCTTGTCGGTTTCCGCCAGTAACACATCGAGCGGCACCTGGCCATCGATCGGAATGAATTCGAAATCGTGATTGTGATATCCAAATTCGATCCCGGCCTGCTTGCATGCAGCCGCGGCTTTGTTGAATGTCTCGGCATGGCGCTTGTAATCGTCAATGGTTTTACGGTCATCCGGATTGAGGTAGGGACAGACTATAAGTTTATGACCGATCACTTTTGCCGCATCGATAGAAGCATCAAGCTTCATGCGGAGATCTGCCAGCGAAACGTGAGCGGATGGCGCTTCCAGTCCGTGGCGAACGAGAATCTCCTTGACTTGTTGTGGGGTGCGATCGTAATAGCCTGCGAATTCTACCTGGTCGTAACCGATGGCTGCGATCTTTTGCAGCGATCCCTCGAAGTCTTTACCCATCTCGCTGCGAAGCGTGTAGAGCTGCACACCGATTTTCCCGAGTTTGGTGGTGGTGAAAGTGTTGAAATAAGGTGATTCGAAATGGGCCATTGCCAGTGCCCCAAGCGTGCCTTTGCCAGAGGTGTAGAGGAATGATCTACGGTTTATCATATTCGTTTCTCCGATGATTAGATTGATTGTTGGGTAATCGTATCTATATTATCCGATTGTTCTATCCATCTATACAAGTTATATCCAATTGTAAACTCGGAGCAGAACTGGCTGAGTCCATAGATAATTTATCGGAGGAGGGATTTCTTTTACGGGCGCGCCTTAAGCAAAATTATAAGCTGATTGAGTTTAACCTGAATTTTTCACGCTGTTGATTCGATTTCATCCAATCTCCTTCCTTCAAAGTATTTCCCGCTACTATTATTTTAATAAAAAATAAATCTTAAAGGATATTATCTATCCTGGCGAAGGGACAGATGCAAGGCATTTCGGGGTTTCTTTTGCCAGATTGTGGAGATCTTCAAAAAAGATATTCGTCATTGGTCAACTTTCGGTCAATCCTTTGTCATTTAAGCGAGGCGCAAAAGTCCTTTATGGGTGATTTCTGTGAAATGAAACCCCATGGTAAGAGGCAGCTGAGGCGAGTCAAATTTGAATAAAAATGTAGACGATTTTAACGTCGGATTTACATTAGGTTCACCGGATCTACCTCAATCGTTATCATCCTCAAATCACGTCCCGCCTCCTTAAGATCCGACATTGCCGCATCCAGCGCCTCGCGCGCCTGCCGCCGGTACCGAGTTTTGATCAGTACCTGCAACCTATGTTCGCCTTTCAACCTCGCGATCGGCGCGGGCGCCGGGCCCAGAACTTTTAACACCTTCTCGGTATCGGCTGCCCTGATCGATCCGGCCAGGTCGGAAGCCAGACTTGCCGCTTTGGCGAATTCCGTGTGTTTGACCAGGACATTTATCAAAGCCACGAATGGGGGATAGCGCATATTGCGGCGAAAATTGATTTCGTGCTCGTAAAATCCCTCGTAGTTCTGATCGCGCGCATACTCGAGCGCGTAATGCTCGGTGTAGTAACTTTGAATTATCACGCGGCCGGCCTTCTCTCCTCGCCCGGCTCGTCCGGCGACCTGGGTCAGCAATTGAAAAGTACGCTCAGCGGAGCGGAAATCAGGCATTCCCAGCCCCGCATCGACGGAGATAACGCAAACCAGGGTGACATTATGAAAGTCGTGCCCTTTCGCTATCATCTGGGTGCCGACCATAAGGTCTATGTCCCCGCTCGCAAATTCATTGAGCAGTTTTTCAAAGGTTCCGCGGCGGCGAGTCGTATCCCGATCCAGACGCGAGACGCGCAATTGCGGGAACATCTCTTTTAACAGGGTCTCGATCTGCTCAGTGCCTTCGCCCATATAGTAGATGAATGGTCCTTCGCAATCCGGGCAAGTGCGCGGCACGCGCTCCTGATGGTTGCAGTAGTGGCAAATCAGACGCGCTTCGCTCTTGTGGTAGGTCAGCGTGACGTCGCAATTCGGACAGCGCGCCGTGTGTCCGCAGCTCCGGCAGAGCGTAAATGACGAAAAACCGCGGCGGTTGAGCAGGACGAGCGTCTGTTCCCTCCGCTCGTGGTTCTCCATGATTGCTTCTTTCATCTCGTCCGAGAAGACCTGCTGTTTGCCGTGCCGAGTGAAAACTTCGCGCTGGTCTACCACCTCGACGCGAGCCAGCCGGCGTCCGCCGAACCGTTCGTCAAGTCTGATATAGCGGTATTTGTCGGTCTGAGCGTTGTGAAATGATTCCATCGAAGGAGTGGCGCTGCCCAGGATCACAACAGCCTGAGCGCGGCTCGCGCGCAGAATCGCCGTGTCGCGCCCGTGATAACGCGGAGACTCGTCCTGCCTGTATGAGGCTTCGTGCTCTTCATCTACGACTATCAGGCCGAGATTTTCCAACGGAGCGAAGATGGCAGACCGCGCACCGATGCAGACGCGCGCGTCGCCCTGCCGTATGCGGTTCCATTCGTCCAAGCGCTCACCGTCGGAAAGCGATGAGTGAAGAATTGCGACCGCATCTCCGAAGTTCGCGCGCAATCGGCGGGCGAACATAGGCGTCAGTGAAATCTCGGGAACCAGCATCAAAGAGCTCTTGCCTTTGTCGATCGCCGCCCGCATCGCCCGCAGATATATTTCGGTTTTGCCGCTGCCCGTTACGCCGTGCAGCAAAAACGCCGCGTATTCACGCTCATTGAGTTTTTCGACGATTTGATCGAGGGCGGATTGTTGTTTGGGGGTGAGCACTATGCCATCCCGGCTGGGTTGTCCCTTTAAATGCCCGAGCGGATTGCGCCGTACCTCGCGCGTGAAGACCTCGACGAAACCGCGTTTTTCAAGCGTGCGAATTACCGAGGGCGCGACATCCGCCATCTCCGCGAGCTGCGCGAATGCGATCGGTTCGGGCGAGTCGAACAGAATCTTTACGATCTTCTCCTGTTTTTCGTTGAGCGGCTTGCTGCCTTCGATCGGCGCACGCTCGATCAATCTGACGGCCTGCTGCCGCTTCGGTTTGACCTGCGCCGACAACATTTGGCGCGTCACCGTGACATACCCGGATCGTTCGAGTTCTCGGATCAGGGCCGTTGCGCGAGCTTTATCGAATTGTTTGCCCAGGGCGCTCGAAGTGATCATCCCTTCGTCTGCGATAGCTGCCAGCGCCTGCATTTTCGATGATTTCGATCGCTTCGCAGAGGAGAGCGCGTGCCGCCCCTCTTCAGTGACCGAGACGATCGTTTCAACCTCTGCGTTGATGCCTGCGGGCAGACACGATTTCATTACTTCACCCCACGGGGCATAGTAATAATCGGCGATCCATTTCGTAAGATCCAGCAGTTCGGGCGTGACGAGCGGTACCGTGTCGAAAAGCTCCTCGACATCCTTGATCTCATGATCCTCCGGGTTCTGCCCCGCCACTTCGAGCGATTCAAAAACGTCGACGATATAGCCCGTAATCAATTGTTTTCCGAACGGAACGAGGACGCGACACCCGGGTTTGGCGCTCGCCCCGAAGCTTTCGGGCAGACGGTACGTGAAGGTCTGGTGAAGATTCAGTGGGATGGCGACTTCGGCAAACATCTATTTAGCAACCTGATAAACGCGGTATCCCCCGTGATCGATCGCGAGCGGATATCTTTGCGCAAAGTAATTCTCATCGGCGAAAAGTTGTGACCGTTCGACCGGGCCGATAACGACGTAGGCGACATTAAAGCGCGAGAGAAATTCAGAGGTCTCCAGTCCGCCGCGATATGCCGATAATACTTCGGCCTCTCGCTGCCTGTAATTGATCCCGTGCGTCCACAGATGGCCGGGATATCCCATAATCGATTGACGGCCAGATAATGCCGCGACCGAGTTGTGGATTGGCGCGTGCAGAATTACCGAGCGAGGCGGCGTCTTTTCGCGCAAGATTGAGGCCAATTCCAGCTCTTCCTTACCAAAGAGCCTGATATTTTCGGCAGGCGACAATGCGCGCACCACATCCAGCCCGCCCGCAAGCGTCAATGCTATGAATATCAGCGTGGCGGGCAAAACCGCGAATCGCCGCGTAAACAGATAAGACAGCATAATCGCGACCAGCGGGCATGAGGCGAGCGACCAGTAGATCAGCACTTTGATGTTGTCCCACGGCCAGGGCGCCAGCGAGAGCACATTGGGGACGAGGAACCAGAGTAAAAATGGCAGATAAAAACGCTTCAGCCTCGGTTCGATAGATTTGTATGTCAACAATGCTGCGATTAATAATGCGAGAAATATCCCGGCATTAACGCTCCAAAAAGTGAGGAGGCTCGATTCTCCGGCCTCTTTCCACAATTCAAATTTGAACAAGGAGTCTCTGACCGGCGTCCCTTTCAGCCACCACATCTGCGGAGCGGCGAGCGCAACAACCGGCGCATAGAATGCAATCCACTTCCGCGAGGGGAACAACAAAACCACGGGCAAGCTCGCGATCATCACGGCAAAAAAGCCGTGCGTGTGCAACATCGGTAAGATGCCTGCCAGAATACCTGCGGACAGGAGATAAGGTGACGGTGGGATTAAGCGATTGAGCGATGCGGTTATCAAACCTCCTTGTCCTTCTGTTCCTTTATCAACCTGACTTCTTTTCGCTCCATCGCCCCGCAACCCCGTCCAGCCATCGCCTTTCCCTTTGCTTTCCCCGACCGCCATCCACCAGAGCGTGATGATAATTGCGGCAATGGGCAATCCGAATAGCATAGATCGCTGAGGAATCAGCAGTGTCGTGAAGACATTACCCCAACGCAGTGGGATTTTTCCTTCCGGAGAAGCCGACAATATCAGATCGGCGTTCATCGTATACGTTTTCGGCAAGTGTCCGAAAAAACTGACTAAACCATATTTCAACTGATTCGGATCTTTCCAAAATGCGGCGAGATCGTGAAAGAAGTTGATGAAGCCGAGGCCGCCATTGAAGAGAAATACCGCCGGAGCGAGACGGGCCGCCAGTTTGTTGCCCGTTAGCCTCAGCGTCATCGAATCGATCAAACCGACCAGAGAGAGCGATAGCACGAAGTTTTCGATGAAAAATGCCGTGCGCCAATCGGCTCCGCAACGCATGAAGAAAGCAGTCAGAAAATCGACCAGGAAAGGATAAGTAAACTTCGTCCCCGCGAAGATTGGATTCTGAGGCGGCAGGTTCTCTCCGTATGCGAATGATGTGACGACGCTCAAATGAAATGGCAGATCGCCGTAGTTATTTGCCGGCGCCGTGTGTATCCCGCCGGGATAGAGCATCAAAACTCGCCCGAAAAGCCATGCCAGCAAAACGGCCCACCCGGCATAATAGATGACACCCGTTTTTGACAAACCGATCGAATCTGATTCATCGCGGATACGCCTGGGCGAAATCAGTCGAAGTAGAATAATCAGGCCAATTACAAGAACTGAAGACGTCAGTACGATCGTGGTTGTGTTCAATCCGATCGCAAGTGAAATGAGGAATGAGGTCCAGGTTAGTGCGGCTAACCCTATCACTGAGCCTGCGCAAAGGCGTGCAGTCAAAGTTATTCGATCGGTCACCTGAAAGGTCAACAAAATTCCGTTCGCAATGGCGATCAGCGTGATGATGATGACGATTATTGTACCCATCAGAATCTGTATATCGGTCAAGAGCAGATTTCACAAGTGCATATCCCTCATCCCCATCTTGACCACTCATACGCGCGGCTCTTATAGTTATCGAGAATTGTGTGATACCAGCGCAACATCGGTTTTTGAAAAGTAGTTAATGAAGGAGTAAAAGTGATCGATTCTCAGAATGATGTAATAAACCGAGCAACAGCAGGTTTCACGATCAGGAAAGAAGCCGAAGCAAATCTACCGACCGAATTTGGTCCTTTCCGAATCGTCGGATTTCGCAGTACGACCAGTGACGAAGAGTTCGTCGCATTGGTCAAAGGTGAAATCAAACCTGAAAATCCTATACTAGTTCGTATTCATTCACAGTGCCTGACAGGCGACGTATTTCACTCGTTGAAGTGCGACTGTGGGCCCCAGCTCGAACGGGCTATGGAGATGGTGCAGGAGGAGGGAAGCGGCATCATCGTATACCAGCAGCAGGAAGGTCGAGGCATAGGGATAGTCAATAAGATCCGCGCTTATGCCTTGCAGGATCAAGGCGCGGATACCATCGAGGCGAATCTACAGCTGGGGTTCGGCATCGATGAACGCGAATACAACCAATGTGCAGAGGTGATCAAGCTTCTGGGCGCGCGGCGATTGCGGCTGATGTCGAATAATCCCGATAAACTCCGCTCTCTCAGGGACGCCGGTCTCGAGGTCGTCGAGCGCGTCCCCCTGGAAGTCAAGGCGAAGGAACCTGCATTCAAATATCTGCTCACCAAGAAGGAGAAGATGGGGCATCTATTGCGATTGAACGGAATTTTTTAAATGCGGGGGGATTCACCACGAAATCTCCAGAAGTACGAAAGATACAAAGATACTTTTCTTTATTATTTACTTGGTGTTTTTGTCCCGGTTTTGGGGATTACTCCGCAATCAGTATTCTTGCAGCATCCGATAAACCATATGCACGGGCAATCCGACGACATTCGAATAACTGCCTTCTATGCATTCGACGAAACGGGATGCGTAGCCTTGAATGCCGTAAGCTCCAGCTTTGTCCATGGGCTCTCCCGTCGAGATATACCAATCGATTTCAGATTCGCTCATTTCTGTGAATTTGACGCGGGTGATCGAGACCTCGGACTGAATTTTACCTTCACGTAGCAGCGAGACGGCGGTCAAGACGTCATGCCATTTTCCGTTCAAAGCCTTGAGCATTCGCCGCGCATCTTCGGTGTTAACCGGTTTTCCTGCGATATCGCCATCTATAACAACAATTGTATCTGCGCCGAGCACCAACACGTCATTCCCGGCGACGGCCATGGCTTTCGCGCGCGATAAGCGCAGCACATAATCGAGCGGAGACTCGCCCGTCAGTACGGCCTCGTCAACGTCAGAGATTCGAACCGTAAATTCGATCCCGGCAGTGCGGAGCAGTTCGGCGCGGCGTGGAGAGCCGGAAGCAAGAATTAGCATTTTATTTAACGCGACTGGTTTTGCGTTTGATGAAATCCATCATCACATACTCACCCAGGCTGAGGCTGGTCGTGAAATATGCCTTTCCGTGCGCGATCTCGGTCATCGCCTTGACGAACTCTACCAGATAGTAATCGTCAGTCAGCATGAAAGTGTTGACGAGGATACCGGATCGCCGGCACTGGGCGGCCTCTGCCAGCGTCGCATCGACGATCATAGGATCGAGCCCCATCGAGTTTTTATATAACCTGCGGCCCGAACCGCTGTCGCTTCTTGCGCTTGAGCCCGATAAATTGTTGCGAAATGGATCGCCGTCGACGAACAATGCGGACGGTTTTCCATCAGTGATCATGATGATTTGCCGCATGTCTTTGCGCTGCGACTGCAGGATGCGCCGCGCCAGCTTCAGGCCCTCGCAGGTGTTGGTGTGATACGGTCCGACCTGCACATTTGCCAGTTTCGCGAGCGGGACTTCCTCGGCTGAATCGTGGAAGAGAACCAGCCGCAGGCTGTCCCCCGGATACTGGGTTCGTATCAGATGCGATAGCGCCAGGGCCACGCGCTTGGCCGGCGTGAACCGGTCCTCACCGTAAAGGATCATCGAGTGTGAGCAGTCGAGCATTACCACCGTTGCGCAGGACGATTGATACTCGGATTGATGGACCATGAGGTCGCGATAGTCTAAGTTGAGGGGAACTCCCAGACCTTCCCGGCCGATGGCGTTTAACAATGTTGCGGTGACATCGAGATTAAGCGTATCGCCGAACTCATAATTCTTCGACGATTCGTAAGCCTCGACACCGGTCGCCAGATAATTAGTGTCGTGACGACCGAAAGAAGACTTTCCGAGGCTTCCCATCAGGTTCTTGAGCGTCTTGTAGCCCAGAAAATCGATGCCCTTCTCCGTAATTTCAAACTTGATATTCGGCTTTTTGTAGTTTTCAGTCCGGCCCTTTTGCTGCTGCTCACGGGAACGCGCGCGGCGCGCTTCGCCGTCATTGTCGAACATCGATTCGATCTCGTCAGGGTCGCCCTGGATATTCAAGTAGCCTTCCTCGATCAATCGCCTGATCAACCGATCGATCAGCTCGTCGAGCCGTTCGTCGCGGGCATTTCCCTCTTCATCGAAGAGCTGGCTGCTCTGCTCTTCATCGAGCAGCCCGGAATTCCGCAGCGCCTCGCGAATCGCACGGCGCAGTGACTCGAGCGGGTCATCCGAATCGGAATCGTCGAATCGATCGTAATCCCAGTCCCGCGCCCACCGGCGATAGTGCTGTCGGAACTGATCCTCAAAGCCGCTCCGCAGCAGGTGATCGGTGAGGGCATCCATCAATTCTTCAAGGCTGATGTCATCCCAGCTCTGGCCGGTCCATTTTGAATATCTAGTGAAGCGCATTTTAATTTTAAATTTAAGATTTTAAATTTAAGATTTTAAATTTTAACTCTTTTTCAATTTACCAATCGTCCAAAACTTGCCTGCATGATGGTCGCTCGGCCGCCGTCTGGCTGTAACTCGCTTTGCCGTGCTCTCCGCTGCGCGCTTAATGTTAAATGTAAAATTTAAAATGTAAAATTTAAAATTTTAACTGCTTTTCAATTTACCTTGCCTCCGCTCCAATCGTCCAAAACCTGCCTGCGTGACGGTCGCTCTGGCGCTGCCTGGCTGTAACTCGCTTTGCCGCGCTCTTCGCTGCGCGCTACTTTCTTCTGGGCGTGCAGCCCTTCCAGAATCAGCTCACTCGCGGCGATAATGGTCGATTTCGCCTCATCTTCCAGGCGGCCGCTCTTGACAGCTTCGAATAATCCTTTGATCTTGCCCAGTTCTTTGATTACATCGTCATCGCCGCTCGTTTCGCTCATTGTCAGCGTCCTGCCGTGATTGAAATAATCGAGCACCTGTCGGAAATCGATTCCGCTGTAACGTTCGGTGAAGACTTCGCTGCATGCCTTGCGGATCAGGTCGCGCGCTACCCGCTCGGCTCCCACCTGCTCGCCCTCATATTCGAGCTCGATCTTGCCCGTGATGGAAGGAATTGCGGCATAGATGTCGCTGATGCGCGGCGCGGCGTTCGGTTCGTTGTTATGCAGGCTGCGCCGCTCGGCATTCGACACCGCGCTCTCCATGACTGTGATGGGTAACCGCTGGCTGACGCCCGAGCGCTTGTCTATCCGTTTGTCATTGCGCGCGACGAAAGCAATCTGTTCGATCACCTCATTGATCAACGCGGGAATCTTGAACGATATACGCTCATAATAAGATCCATCGTAGTCCTTGTAGCGATTGGTCCACGATTCCTGTTTGGTGATTTTCATCCCTAAATCGAGAGAAGTCGGATAGTGCGTTTGGATCTCCGAACCGATGCGGTCTTTAAGCGGCGTGATTATCTTGCCGCGGGCCGTATAATCTTCGGGGTTGGCGGTGAATACCAGCAGCACGTCCAGGGGCAGCCGCACCGGATAACCTTTTATCTGCACGTCGCCTTCCTGCATGATGTTGAAAAGACCGACCTGAATCTTTCCGGCCAGATCAGGCAGTTCGTTGATTCCAAATATTCCGCGATTAGCGCGCGGCAACAATCCATAATGGATTGTCAGTTCGTCAGAGAGGAGGTGTCCCCCGCGTGCAGCCTTTATCGGGTCGAGGTCGCCGATCATGTCGGCGATGGTCACATCCGGGGTAGCCAGCTTTTCGACGTAACGTGATTCACGGTTGACCCACGCGATTGGAGCTTGATCGCCTTTTTCGGCGACTAGATGTTTCCCGAAGGCGCTGATGGGTTCGTATGGATTGTCGTTAAGTTCTGAGCCTTCCAGTGCGGGAATCTCATCATCGAGTAGATTCGTCAGCGCGCGCATGATTCGGCTCTTCGCCTGTCCGCGCAGACCAAGCAGGATCATATTGTGCCGGGAGAGCAGCGCATTGACGATTTGCGGGATTACCGAATCTTCATATCCGATTACTTTCGGGAAAAGCCCTTCTCCCTTTCTCAGTTTGGTAATCAGGTTATAACGGACTTCGTCTTTTACCGAGCGCCGGTGATAACCGGAACTTTTCAACTCACCAAGTGTTCGTGGTTTAGCCATGCCTTAAAAGACCTCAAATGATATTTTCGACGATTGAACTGAAATTGAGTACGGAAAGTCCACGGTTCAATTGAGATTTGATCTTAACCTTCGATACAAAAAATGAAAAGGGCTGCAATTTTGCAGCCCTGAAGGATTTCGTATGTTTTAGAGAAAGGTGTATTTAAGCTGACTATTGATCACGATTCTTGATCAGGGTATAGAGCGCGCCGCCGCCGCCGCCGAGCAGAGCTCCGACACCCGCGCCTTTCCCGCCTCCGATCGCACCACCGACGCCCGCGCCGACTGCGGCTGGAGCAGCAATCGTCAATACGGTGTTAAGGGTGGATCTCTTCCTGCGCTGAGCAGGCGCTGATCGATAAACTACTTCACGGTCACGCTGGATAACTCTGGTAGGTCGCGCAACGCTGGTCACCACTGTTTGCGGCTGGTTCACGCGGTTCTGATATCCATCGGTGTAACCTTCTTTATACCCATCGTTGTATCCGGTGCGTTGGGTCGTGACAACCGACGTTGATTCGGAGGATAAGCCGGCGTTGTATCCGTCAGTGTAGCCTGTCTTGAAATCGCTAAGATAAAACTGCTGGTCATCTTTGGCTGCTGTCAGCGGCGATGGCGCTGGTTGGCTCAGTGCCGCCTTGTTCTCCTCGGCCGCGTTTGTCTTGGGTGTTTCAGACAATCGTCCAAAGGCGAAACCGCCCAGCAGTAAAGAGCTGGCTATGGTGATTCCGACGATCTTATTTGCCCTGGTCATTTCTTATTTCCTCACTTTCCTACTTTGCTTTTCCTGCTTCAGGTGAATCTGGAATATCCCGATAATTCCGAGGGTGATTATACCAATTGATAACCGTATCAAAAGCAATTGCTATGGCAAATGCAATGCCGTTAAAGATTAATTACCAATTAGCATGCAAGTTTCATTGTTTGCAGAAAATTCGAGATGAAATCGAGTTAAGGTTGAAGAATGCACGGCCCGACAATCTACGATATAGGGTAAGCAGCCGAGAAAAATGCACGAAACGGTTGAAATGATATGAAACCTTTTTTGTCGTAATCTCACCAACCTTGCGACATACCATCATCGGTAAAACAAACGCGGACAGAATTCATTGCGGTATTGCGGCGCGGAAGGCGGTGAATTTTGTCCCAAATCGCGAGGAGAGAAGAAATGTTTAAAAGTACCCGGATCGAATCACTGATATTGTTGATGGCGTTCACATGTCTGGTCACCCCATCTGCTTTCGCTCAACGGGAACGGCTTGAGCGCGATGCCAAAGAGCTAGCTTGCAATGAAAATGGGGGCAGGGGACGCCCGCAAAATTGTATTATCAAAGAACTGAATATCCCAGCCAGCGGCGGCGCCCTGACTGTCGATGGGAAGAAAAACGGTGGCGTCTCCGTCAAAGGTTGGAATCGGGCCGAGATTTTCGTGCGAGCGAAAGTTCAAACCTGGGGCGAGACCGATGCAGAAGCACAAGCTCTGACAGGACTGATTCACATCGAGACAGGCGGCGGGCGAATTCATGCTGAGGGCCCTGCGACGAGCAGTGAACGGGGCTGGTCGGTCAGTTTTGAAGTCTTCGTACCTCACAACTCAAATTTGAACATCAAAACCCATAATGGTGGGGTGGGTATCGCAGACGTACGCGGTCAGATTGAGTTTGACGCTCTCAACGGCGGTGTCTCGTTGAGACGGCTTGCGGGAAGCGTCAAGGGGCATACGGTCAACGGTGGGCTTTCGATCGAATTGACAGGTAATCGCTGGGATGGTGATGGGTTGAACGTCAAGACGACGAATGGCGGAGTGAGCATGACCATACCCGAGGACTATTCAGCGCGGCTCGAGACGAGTACAGTGAACGGCGGTCTGAAAATAGATTTCCCGATTACGGTGCAGGGCAAAATCGACCGTGAAATTTCGACCGATCTGGGCTCGGGTGGCACGATGATTCGTGCGACGACGACCAATGGCGGAGTTACGATAAAGCGTAAAGCGTAATCCTTATCTACTTTAAAGAGCAAAGGAATGGGAGGAATTGTTATTGAACTTTCCCTCCCATTTTTTTATCTTCTGAATTTCGCGAGGTTCAATTAATCTGTATTCCCGTTCCCGTATTTCGATGTGTCGAGAGACGGCGGATCGCGCGCTGTCGCATTTTCGGATTGGGGTCGTTTTTTGCGATAGACATCAGTTTGTCTGTCGCTTTGCGGTTCTCAGTGCGCGCGATTCCTCCAATGATCTCTTCCTTTACTGATTCGATGGTCGCGTTATCGTAAAGTTCTATCAAAACATCCAGGCTTTCCGTCGTTCTCACGCGCGCGAGGTTCGAGACCGCCGATCGCTGAAGTTCGGGGCTCGTCTCTTTTGTGGCAATCTCTTTGAGCAGGGGAATAACGCGCGGATTATCGTGTACCGCAATCGCCCGCAGCGCGTTTTTGGGAAGGTCCTTGCCGTCTTTTTCGGCTCGCATAACACTTTCCAGCATGGATATGCTCTGAGCCCCATCCACATTGCCGAGCCAGTAGATCGGGCGATCTTCGAACACGTACGGTTCGCTCATATTAAGTGTTTTGATGCTTTTGAATTTCGGCTCAGGGCCGGTCGCGTCCGTGAGCATGAAGACCGCGGCCTCTGCCGGATCATCGCGGCGCTCGAGCCTGATCCCATTATCGTAATAGATCATCCCGTTAAACGGCCCGTATGACACTCCTTCACGCGCCGGGAAGTGATAAGCGATCCAGAGAGTCTCGCCCCGGTCGGCATTCTTGAACTGTTTGAATGCGCGGTCAATCCTTTCATCCAAATTCCCACCGTCAACTTTGATAAAATCGGCTTTGGTGTACGTGCGCTTCGCCTGCTGCTGGCCAAATGTAATACACAGGAGGAGCATCGACCAGGAAATGATAAAAACTATGCGCAAATTGTAAGACATAGGGGCCTCCTTCTTGACTGATCGAAGATTCAAAGAATCAAAAATTTTCAAAAAAAAACAAAAGACAAAATCATTGCTTTTTGCCTTTTGTTTTTTTATGTCGCGTTTGGTGATTCAGTCCACCGGCTTGACCGGCTTAACTTTCGTCGGCGCCTTCTGCGCAATGCTAATGGCCTTAGCACGTGCAGGTTTTGGTTGCGCCGTTCTAAATTTCTGATAATGCCCCTCGAGCGTGTTCAGCATCTGGCGACTAGCATCGATCTTCGGATGCGACTCACCAAGCTGCAAGCTCAGTGATTTGATCTGATTTCCGACCTGGATCACCTGATGGCGCAGTTGCTGCTCGATTAAACTTCGTTGCTCGATCGTTCTACCGAGCTCGATCTCGTTTTCGAGTTCTCTCAACCGTAATTCGATCTTGGGCAGCTCGAACTGCAATTTGTCGAGATTCTCTATCTGGAGCTTTTCCAGAAGCTCATTTATGCTCTCCTGATTCTCCAACATCATCTTCTGAGTTTTCTTCCGTATCTCCTTCGTCTTCTCCTGCAGCTTAGAATCTTTCTCCTCCAAAGATTTATTCTTCCAGACCTCTATCTCCATCGGAAATTCAAAATTGAACTCAGTGCCCCTGCGGCTTACCTTCGGCCGCGCCTTCTCGACGAACTCAAGATATAGGCGTTCATCGACGCCATATAGAGTCCGGATTGCGGCCTGGCGAATCGTGGGATCCGGATCGTTCTTCGCGATCAGAATCAATTTATCTATCGCTTTTCGGCTTTTGTTGGCTCCCAGGCTGCGGATGGCAGTGTGCTTCATCTTCGCATCCTGCAGGCCGTTGTAAATCTCGATCAGGTTATTTGCCCCGTCATCGCCTTTTACCGCGCTGAGATAACGGATCGCCTTGCCGCGCAACTCTTCGTTGGTCTCCGACTTCGCTATCTTCACCAGCTTCGCCGTAGCTTTGCCGTTATCGGCGTTGCGCCGTAGCAGGTAACCGATGATCTCACTTCTGATCTTCACATCGTTGATTCCATCGTAGAGGTCGATGAGCGCGTTAATTGCCGCATCGCTGCGCATCCGGTAAATGCCCTGGAGCGCTTCGGTGCGCACGGTGGCATCGGAATCGCGCTTGATGATATCGGTCAGTACCGCGAGCAGTTCGCTTTCGGGAATCGTCGGCTTCTTGTTTTTGTCATCCTGACCCCATGGTGAAATTATCATCGGCGCTCCGAAACTAAAGGCCTTTCTGGGAGCCGGAACAGGCGCTGGAACGGGATGAGGTGCAGGTTCCGGCCTGACAGCCTTTGCCGGAGGAGCAACCGGGGCAATCGGGGCTACCGGGGCAATGGGGGTAATCGGAGCTATCGGAGCACCCGGGACAGCCGGGGGAACTTGAGCAACCGGAGCAATTGGAGCGACTGGAGCACCAGGGGCAGCCGGGGGAACTTGAGCAACCGGAGCGACTGGAGCGACTGGAGCACCAGGGGCAGCCGGAGCAGCTGGGGGAACCGGATCTTGCAGTAGCCGCTCGTAATCCATATCTGCTCGGGCTCCGGTGAGTATGCCGAATTGTAAATTTGGATGGGTTAGCATCGCCGGTACGGCTGCCACAGCCGGAATCGCGGGAGTCGCGAAGAGGTCTTCATCAAATTCCCAGACATCGACCTCGGGCGCAATCGGTGCCAGAGGCGGCAATTCTATCTGACCTATTGACTCCATTTGTTCAAGGACTCGAAGATCGACGCGCGGTGCTTGAGAGGTCGATGCCGGCGCAACAATTACCGTCTGCGGTTGAGCGGTCGTTGTCGCTTTCCCTTTCTCCCGTTCCGCGCGATCCTGAATCAGGGGGACGGCGATTACCGGGGAGATCAGGCTGCACAGGCCACCCAGCGTCAAAGCCAGTCCGATGGCGTATACCATGGCCGGTTTCGAAACGGCAGTCGTTGCGTTGCGGTCACGATTGAGAATCATTTCTACCCTCCTTGAAATCACGTGTTTTCCGAAAATGATACCGGCGGCGGCAGCAAACGTTTTGCTTTCGCTCAACAACTCAACCAATTTGGTCAAACAACATGCATAACGGCGAGGCTCGCATGTTTTGACGGCCCAGTCGTCGCAAGCCAGCTCCCGCTCGATCATCAGCTGTTTTCCGATAAACCAGACCGCCGGATGAAAGAAGAAAAGCGCCTGTACGAGCCGCTGCATCAAATTGGTCAGATAATCCCAGCGTTTTATGTGCGCCAGTTCGTGGGCGATGACGCTCTCGTATTCAGCAATGGTGAAGTTATGCGCCAGATCGGGAGGTAACACTATCACCGGTCTAAACGATCCGATCGTCATCGGCACCGAAACCAGACGCGAAGTGAACACGCGAACGCGCCTTCTGATTCCGAATATCTCGGCCAGGCGTTGCACTCGCACACGCTGCTCGGAAGGGACGAATCCGAAACGGCGGCGCAGCCGTAAGAGCGATAGATAGCTGCGCGCAATCCTTCCCATCATTAAGATACAGACAGCCAACCATACGCAGACGATCGCCAGGGGGAGATGCCCGCTGAATAAGCTGGCTTCCCAATACTGCATCCGCTTCCGGATCGGGCGCGCTTCCGCTCTTTGAGCAATTGCCGGCTGCGTTTCGGTAGCGGTAGCGGTTTTTGTCGATTCAGGAATTGTGGCGATCTTCGATGAATCTTCTATCTGATTGGTAGGATTGAAAACGGTCGCCCGATCGGTTCGTGCTCGCCAGGCGCCGGCCCGAGCTTGAACTATCGGTGAGGCCGCGAAAATCGTCTCCTCGATCAGCAATGGCCTGGCAGCCGGAGTAAACGTAGGTTCCGCCGCCAGCGACTCGCCGGACGGCGACTCCTTTATATCCGGTTTTTGCTCTTGTGTTATCGGATCTGTGCGTGAGAGCGGTGAGAGAAGGACGATCGCCGGCAGGGCCCCGATACTGAACAGACAGACGAGCCAGACTGCATGGCGAGTGGTCGCGCTGACCCGCTTGAGGAAACGCAACAGAAGCCAGACCAACGCAGTGATTATCGCACCCTGCCATAAACTATTGAGCAATGCCTCGAGCAGCGGGCGCGAGAGCGAATCGAAAAAAAACATTTCACCCATCTTCTCTCCTCTTTCACGGGGGTCGTCATTTCTCTTTTTCGATCATTTGTCTGAGTCGTTTGACTTCGTCGGGATCGACGTCTTCGGATTCCAGCAAGTTAACTACGAGCAACTCCGGCGAATTGTTGAAAAAACGTTTGAGCAAATACCCTATTACACTCCGCTGCGCCTGTTGTCGGTCCACCAGCGGGAGATAGACGAAGGCCCGCCCCTCCTTCTCGTGTGTGACATATCCTTTCTGCTCGAGGATCCGCATCATCGTCAGCACGGAACTATAGGCCAACCGCTCCTCCGGCAGTGCCTCCACAATATCCGAAACCGTACCCTTGCCTTTCTTCCAGAGCACTTCCATCAGTTCAAGTTCGACCTCTGTAAGTGTTGGTGATTTCCGGCGTGCCAAATTTTCACCTCCTCATCCGTAATGTTCCTCTGCTCAGATGCTCGCTCTTGATCGGAAATTGAAACCTTAAAACCGGAATCCCTTTCCATCTTTACAATTTGCCTCTGCATCTGAAGTCAAAATCTTTACCGGCAGGTCTGGACAACCCGCTGTAAATAGTTCGTTTACCTAACTATTAAATAATTCGTGCAAAGCCTAAACGATCGCCTGCGATCTGTCAACTAAAAAATTAGTAGTATATGGAAATAATACTGGAAGAAATTAACTCATTGCATTTCATCGAGTTTCTTGTGCAATGGTATAATAATTACTGCATTGGCTCCAGACGCAACGAATTAAGAAGCTACACTTAATGCGTGAGTAAATTCAAAAGCGGTTCAAAGTGAGAGTATTAGTGTAATGAGACGTGTGGTCTGCAAGTTGCCCACTCAAGCCCGATGAAGTGGCGGGGATGCAGCCATAACGTAAGTTCAGTGAACTCCCTGTTCCAACTATTTATCTTACCGGTTAAGGAACGCGATTCGAGTCTGGAGAATGTATTGGAGAAGGTAAGGACGGCGTCGATGACCACTCCCCTTGAGAAAAAGCTTTTTATTTATCTTGGTGTAATCCTTATCGTCCTGATCATTCAAGTCTCATTGGTATATCAGGGCGAGCGGAATCTTGATTCATCCACAGACCGGAGCATGTTGTCGGACCTGGCTGCCGCGGTTGCTGTCATCGGCATCCTTGGGGCATCGGCACTACTGGTGCTGACCGCTGGGCGGACGCGGCGCGAGATAGCCCGGCAAGTGGAACGGGACGAGCAGCTGTATGAAAGCGAAGAGCGTTTCCGTCAGATCGCAGAAAATATCGATGCCGTCCTCTGGGTAAGAAACGTGCGAAGCGGCCGGCTCGAGTTCGTCAGCTCGGGGATCGACCGGCTATGGGGAATCAGCCACGATACACTGACGAATAAACATGGATTCTGGTCCGCATATATTCACCCGGACGACCGCGCATTTATCAACGAGTCTGAAACGGAGAAATTCTCCGACACGTTAGATCGGGAGTATCGGATCATCACGCCTGATGGAAGAATACGGTGGGTAAGGGATCGCGTTTTCCCGGTCAAAGACAAATATGGTAGTGTGCAGCGTCTGGTCGGTTTAACCACCGATACGACGGATCGGAAACAGGCGGAAGAGCTCAAGGCTAACCTGCTGGCGCGTGAACAGGCTGCCCGTGCGCAGGCTGAGGCGGCCAATCAAACAAAAGACGAATTTTTGGCGATCGTCTCACACGAGCTGCGATCTCCACTCAATGCCATGCTCGGATGGGCCCGCGTGCTGCGTAACGGAGGCGTCGACGAGGAGACTCAGGACCACGCGGTCAAAGTGATCGAGCATAGCGCTGAGATGCAATCCAGATTGATCGAAGACCTGATTGATTCGGCGCGCATCGCCAGCGGTCAACTTCGGATAGAATCCAGACCCGTCAACCTCAACCCCGTCATCCAATCAGCTGTCGACACCGTACACCCCGCGGCTGAGAGTAAGGGTGTCGAGATCCAAACCGATCTCGACATGCAGGCGGGTATCATCACGGGCGATGCGGAGAGAATGCAGCAGATCATTTGGAATGTGCTCTCAAATGCAGTGAAGTTCACTCCTAAGGGGGGGCGTGTGGAGGCAAAGTTGAGCCGGCAAGATCCTTGGGTGATGATGACCTTCAGAGACACGGGCCGGGGGATCAAGGCTTCCGATATACCTTTCATATTCGACCGCTTTCGACAGGCGGACAGCCCGACAACGCGGCGCGCGGGCGGGCTGGGACTCGGTTTATCGCTGGTTAAGAATTTAGTCGAGCTGCACGGGGGCAGAATAACCGCCGAGAGCGCAGGCGAGGGCAAGGGAGCGACATTTACGATCAAGCTGCCGCTCCGCGCCGTCAGTGGAGCTGAGCCTCCCAAGCCCCTCGGTCTCATAGATGTCCCCGGGCGTTTGAGCTTTTTGCCGGTGCTCGATGGGCTCAGCATCCTTACGGTGGATGATGAATCACAGGCGCGCGAGCTGGTCGCGACGCTCCTATGCAAATACGGAGCTCTGGTGACTCCGGTCTCATCGTGCGCTGAAGCGATAGAGGTCTTGACCAGCAATCAAGAGAATTTCGATTTGATCGTTTCAGATATTGGTATGCCTGAAGAAAATGGATACACTTTGATACGCCGCATAAGAAAGTTGCCTGACCCGATTGGAAAAATTCCTGCGGTTGCATTGACTGCTTTTGGCCGTGTCGAAGATCGCATCAGCGCTTTGGAGGCGGGATTTCAGATGCACGTGCCAAAACCGGTCGAGCCGACCGAACTAATGATGGTCATCGCCAGTCTGACAGGGCGGTCAGTGAGGTTGCCGGTTGAATAAGATGCTCCTTGGTGGGAAGGATATCTCCAGCAAGCTGCCTCTTGGTTAGGGGAGATGAATATGCCTAAATCGAGAATTCTGGTAATAGATGACGATATCAATGTCCTGGACCTGACGAGATTTCACCTCAGCAGGCACGGGACCGAGGCCACCACGGCCCAAAGCGGAGAAGATGCGCTCACATTGCTCTCTGAGAATCAGTACGATGTGGCGCTGATAGACCTTAAACTGCCTGATATCGATGGGATTGATCTGGTCAGCCGCATCAAGGAGTTGTGGCCCGAGATCGAGATCATCGTGATTACCGGGTACAGCTCGGTGACCAAAGCCGTCGAAGCCACCAAGGCCGGCGCCTTTTATTTCGTCGAGAAACCTGTAAATTATGATGAATTATTGATCCTCATCGGCAAGGCGCTCGAACGTCGCGAGCAGACGACCGAGATCAAACAACTGCGCGGAAAACTGTCGGATAGAACCTCCTATTACAGTATCATCGGCAAGAGCAAGGCGATGCAGAACATCTACGAGATCATCGACAGCGTCGCTCAGTCGGATGCGAACGTCCTGATAATGGGCGAATCGGGGACCGGTAAGGAGCTCGTCGCCAACGCCGTTCACTACAAGAGCCTGCGGGGGAGGAAACCATTCGTCAAGATCAACTGCGCCGCTCTGCCTAAAGAATTGATTGAATCAGAGCTCTTCGGACATACCAAGGGAGCATTCACGGGCGCGGCCAAGGACAAGCAGGGATTGATCGGACAGGCGAACGGCGGCAGCCTTTTGATGGACGAGATCGGCGAGATGCCTTTGGGCCTGCAGCCGAAGCTGCTTCGCGTATTACAGGAGCGCGTCTATCTTCCACTGGGGAGCGATAAGCCGCAGGAGGTCGATTTCCGCCTGATCTGCGCCACCAACCTCAACCCGATCGAAGCAATCCGCAATGGTGCTTTGCGGGAAGACCTCTATTACCGGATTAATACCATCGAGATTCACGTGCCGCCCTTGCGCGAACGGGAAGAAGACGTGGAATACCTGGTCCAACATTTTATCCGCGTTTTCGCCGAGAAATATAATCGACCGATCCAGACGGCATCACAGGAGGCTTATGAGAAATTGTTCGCGTATAGCTGGCCCGGCAATGTCCGTGAATTACAGAATGTGGTCGAGCGCGCCGTCCTCATGACAAAAGGGACGACGATAGAGGGCAGTTCTTTGCCGCTCTCAAAAATCGTATTGAAGCCGGTCCAGGAGCAATCCAATTGGAGCCAATCGCACGGCTCAACTGCTGCCCCCTCGAACGGGCCTCAGCAGAAGGAATTGGATTTCGACCAGCTATGCCGGCTGCTCGTCAGCCAGCTGACGCCTCCGGGCGTCGAAGGCGATTCTCAGAACATATTCGAAAAACTGGAAGGCGGCATCGTTCAGGCAGCGCTTGAACGAACCAGAGGCAATAAGCAGGCGGCGGCCAATCTTCTCGGACTTTACCGGCCGCGTCTTTACAGCATCATCAAGAAACACAACCTTTCTGATGCCGCTGGCACTTAATCGTAACCGAGCCAACTAAAGTTGATTGTGATCAAAAGATATTGAGCGGCCCCGGACGCCCCTTTATCTTTTGATTGATGACAATATTCTTCACAAGTCCCCCGGAAGAATCGCTTGACCTCTGACGTACAATTGACCAGAGCGCGCGAGGCGCCGCGCGCCACCGGTGACCAATTCATCTGCAATCTGTTGATGTAACTTACAATTGAGCCCCGTAGCGAGCATCGCACCGGCCCGGAGAGATCATAGATTACCGGGTAGCCCCGCATTCGCTGACTGTGTTAAGATATGTTGCTTTCATGAGACAAAAATTGGTGTCTAGATATTGGTGTCTATATAGTCGATATAAAGGTGTGGGAGCTCTTCAGCTCCCACTCGTTTAAAGAGGAGCGCGTTAAAGAGGAGGAAGATCGTAGATGCTGGATACATTTGCGTTATTAGAATTGCGCGAACGGAATGAGGAATTAAAGCGCCGCGTAGTCGAACTGAGGAGGTTTCTTTGACCCGGAAGCCAAGCGAGCCGAGCTGCGAAAGCTCGAAGAAGAGATAGCCAACCCCCATTTCTGGAACGATCAAGAGAAAGCTCAGAAGATTTTACAACACCGCGCGCGGCTTGAGCGCGCCGTCGAGAAGGCCGAAAACCAGGCGCGGCTCGTGGATGATATCGAGGTGTTATTTGAATTCGCCGAAGCGGACGATGCCTCTGCTACTGAGTTGCTCGAATCGGTCGCGCGATTGACCGGAGAGGTCGAAGCGAGCGAAACGCAAATGCTGCTCGGCGGCGAAAATGATCAGCGCAACGCCATCGTCGCCATCAATGCGGGGGCCGGCGGCACCGATGCACAGGATTGGGCTGAGATGCTGCTGCGGATGTATCTGCGCTGGACTGAGAGGCGTGGCTTCAGGGTCGAGCTGATCGATACTCAACCCGGTGAAGAGGCCGGCATCAAATCCGCCACCTTTCGGGTCGAGGGAGAGTATGCTTACGGTCTGCTCTCGAGCGAAGTCGGGGTACATCGACTGGTGCGGCAATCGCCGTTCAATTCCGGCCAGAGCCGCGAGACAAGTTTCGCTTCTGTCTTCGTCACACCTGAAATAGACGAAGAGATCGAAGTCGATATCCTCGATAAAGACCTGCGGATCGATACGTATCGTTCGACCGGCGCAGGCGGACAGCACATCAATACGACCGATTCTGCCGTGCGTATCACTCACGTCCCGACCGGAATCGTCGTCACTTGTCAGAATCAGCGTTCGCAGCATCAGAACCGTGAGGTCGCATTTAAGGTCTTACGGTCGCGGCTCTACGAACTCGAACTTGCCAAGAAGAGGGCTGAAACGGACCGGCTCGCCGAATCCAAGCGCGATATCTCTTTCGGCTCTCAGATACGCAACTACGTGCTACACCCATACCGCTTAGTCAAGGATGTGCGCACGAAACATGAAACGAGCGATGTTGACGCGGTGCTGGACGGGGAGCTCGACGATTTCATCAAAGAATTTTTGATCTCGAAAAGAGGAGTTGCAGCGTATGGCAACCCGTAAACCAGTAACATCCACCCCTGAGCGGCGCCGCAGCGCCTGGAATGACGGCCCCTGGAACGAGATTGCCGGAATTATCCTCATCGGGATAGGTTTGGTGGTCTTGATTGCGCTGCTGAGCTATACATCGAACGATCCTTCCTGGAACACCACCGGGAAGAACCAGCCGGCGCACAACTTGATCGGGCCGGTCGGAGCGAACATCGCCGATATGCTTTTTCAGATGTTCGGTCTGGCCGCTCTTCTCGTTCCGTTCACCTTCGGTCTGGCGGGATTGTGGCAGTGGCAGGATGATCGCACTCAGCTCCATAAACCGAAAATACTCGGCATCATTCTCATGATTATCTCGCTGACCGGCGCTTTGACGATGATCGGCTCGGATCGTCCGGACGATTATTATCTCGGTGGTTTTGTCGGGCGCTGGCTGCTATATGCGGATAAAATCGGATTATCCTACTTGCTCGGCCCGATGGGGGCGATCGTCGCCCTTCTCATCGCCTTTATCTCCGGCCTGGTCATCGCAACCGATTTTTCAATCATCGGAATAGTGATGCGCCGTGATCAGTACGACCGCGAACCGGGCATGTTCTCATTTCTCGGACAAAGGTTACGCAGTTGGCGACAGGAGCGAGACACTATTCGCGGGCAGAAAGAGACGGCTGACCAGCTCAAGGAAAAGCTGCAACAACGCCGGCGTATGCCTGTGATTGCGCGGCCGCCCGGGAACCAGAAAGATGAGATCAAGATCAAGACTATACCTTCTGCCGGGTCGAAAGGCGCGACGCGGGTGCGCGCGCAAGAACAGCAGTTACGGAACACGACCGAATATGATGAAAATATAGCGGAAGACTTAACTCCCGCATTGTCCTCGCCATATGAAGACGACATCCCTCCGGCCGCACCTCCGAAGGTGAAAGCGACTCCAGCGAACGGTTCAACTGCGCGTACGCAAGCGCGAATCGAGCGAAGGCCGGTTGAACCGGAACTCGACGATTCATACCTGGATGGCGATCTGCCGGCTGACGACACCGGTGACGTCCAATCGGCAGCGGCGGCGCGCACGGTTGACGAGATGATGGCGACCGCTTCCGTCAAACGAGCGGATACCAAGATGGATGAGCCGGAGAAGGTCTCGAAGGTCAAGAAGGTTGCCACAGTGATCACGCGGTTGGTGACGGATTACAAACTGCCTTCGACCGAGATGCTGACGCCGCCATCGCCACGTTCCGAGATGGAAGAGACGGAACTCTTGGACCGCGCCCGTCAGCTGGCCGAGAAATGTGCGGAGTTCAACGTCTCGGGGCAGGTTAAACAGATCAGCCCTGGCCCGGTCGTGACGACCTTCGAGTTCAAGCCAGATCCGGGAGTTAAATACAGCCGCGTCACGAGCCTCGTCGACGACCTCTGCCTCGCGCTTCGAGCCGAATCCATTCGCATCGATCGCATTCCCGGGAAATCTACGGTCGGCATCGAGGTCCCGAACTCGCAGCGTGAAACCATCCGATTGCGCGAGGTGATCGAATCGAAGAAGTTCCGCGAATCGGGATCGAAGCTCACGATCGCGCTGGGCAAAACCATCGATGGATCGAACTACGTGGCCGATCTGTCCAAGATGCCGCATCTATTGATCGCGGGCGCGACCGGCGCGGGCAAATCGGTCATGCTCAATGCGATTCTCATCTCGCTCCTGTACAAGGCGAATCCCAACGACGTTAAAATGATACTGGTCGACCCGAAGCGCCTGGAGCTCGGACTTTATGTCGACATCCCGCATTTGCTGACCCCTATCGTCACCGATCCGAAGCGCGCCAGCTACGCGCTCAAATGGGCGGTCTCAGAGATGGAGACGCGCTATAAACATCTGGCCGCATTCGGCGTGCGCAATATTGAGCAATACAACAATGACGTCTGCGGGACGGTAGACCGTAAGATGGCGGACGAGAGCGGCGAGTTACCGTCGCCCCTGCCTTACATCGTGGTGATCATCGACGAGCTCTCGGACCTCATGATGGTCTCGGCTCGTGACGTCGAAGAGAGCATCACGCGGCTCGCTCAAATGGCGCGTGCGGTCGGCATTCACCTCGTCCTTGCAACACAGCGTCCCTCGGTCGACGTCATCACGGGTCTGATCAAGGCCAACTTCCCGTCGCGTATTTCGTTCCGCGTTTCATCAAAGGTCGATTCGCGCACAATCATCGATACGAATGGGGCCGAAGCATTGCTCGGCTCGGGAGATATGCTCTTCCTTCCGCCCGGCACCTCACGCCTGGTGCGCGTGCACGGCGCATATATCGATGAAAAAGAGGTCAAGCGTATCGGCGATTTCGTGCGCTCGCAAGGCAAGCCCGCATACGATGATAAGGTCGTCATGAGCGAAAAAGAGGCGGATGGTGGGGAAGGAAGCGAGCTCGCAAAAGACGAGAAATATGATGATGCCGTGCGAATCGTAGTCCAGAGCGGGAAAGCCTCGACCTCGCTCCTGCAGCGCCACCTGCGAATCGGCTATGGCCGCGCGGCTTCAATGATAGATATGATGTACCGCGAGGGCATCGTCGGCCCTGAGGATGGGAGCAAGCCGCGGCAGGTTTTGGTTAAAGCGGATTTTCTTGAACGTCTCAATCAAATTCGTGAAGAAGAGAATATCAGATGAAGCTCCAACTGGCACTGGACACTCCAGACCTGGCTCATGAGCTTGAATTGGCCGGGAAAGTTGCGGCCCATGTCGATCTGATCGAGGCCGGGACTCCATTGTTGATTCGCGAAGGTATCAGGGCCGTGCGCGAGTTACGGCGGCGTCATCGCGGTCGCCCGATCGTCGCGGATATCAAGGTAATCGATGCCGGTGAGCCGATTGCGGAATTGGCGTTCGCGGCCGGAGCCAATGTCGTCACAGTGCTCGGATGCGCCACAGATGAGGTTATCGAGAGAGTGGTACGCTCGGCTAAACGATATGACGGCCATGTCATGGCTGACAGTCTAAGCGTCGAGAATATCACGGAGAGGGCTCAACAATTGAGTCAGTTGGGCGTCGATTCGCTCTGCATCAACAGGCGCGGGATAAAAAAAGTCAGAAATCGCGAGGAAAGAATCAGCCAGATCGGAGAATTGATCGAAGGGATCGAACTCCCGATCTACCTGGCCGGCGGCATCGACATCACGGAACTGACGCTCCTCCGCGACCTTCCTCTCGCAGGCGTAATCATCGGAGCAGCTATAGCAGAAGCAGCATCTCCGCTCGATGCGGCAAAGAAGATGCGAGCAGTACTGGATTGGAAGAGATGAGCCGTATCTGAAGAAATACAAAAAAGGCGTATACACGTAAGAACCTGTAGATATGGGGTTTTTTCGTTTATTCCGCTGAAATAGTTTATTTCAACTTACGATTTACAAACTTCGTATGATTATAGAGTTACTAGAGACAAAGAGCTGATGTTATATCTATCTTAAATCTTCAGATGTACAAATCAAGTTGAGTAAGATATTTTTCAACGCTGTAGTGAGAAGGTATACTTTTCTTCTTATAACAGAGTTCAGTTTGATAGGTAATTATATATGTTTCGCTTGTTGCCTAGGGAAGAGAAGTACTTCGATCTTTTCAATCGCGTCGCACAGCAGCTTAATATCTGCGCACAGCTGCAGCAGAAATTGTTCGATGATTTCGATAATCGCGTCGAGTATGCGAATCAGATCAAAGATATCGAGCACATATGCGATGAGCTCACTCATGACATAGTTAAACGCCTCAACAAAACCTTCATCACGCCTATTGATCGGGAAGACATTCACGCTCTGGCGACTGGATTGGATGACGTGGTCGACGCCATTGAATATACGGCGCGGCGCGTCGTTTTGTATCATCTGGAAGAACCTACCGAGCACACGCGCAAGATGAGCGACGTCCTGGTTCGGCTGGCACTCAAGCTGGAAGACGCGGTCAACGCGCTCGAACATGATGGCCAGCGAGTGCTTCAGATTTGCACGGTAATTCACACGCTCGAGGAAGAGGGCGACACTTACCACCACGATGCCGTCGACAAGCTCTTCGCCCATGAACGAGACCCGATAACCATCCTCAAAACAAAAGAGATTTACGAAAAGTTGGAACGCACGATCGATAAATGCGAAGACGTTGCCAACGTCCTCGAGACCATCGTGCTTAAGAATGCATAGTTATGTCTACGACGTTTGCGCTTGTTTCGCTGATCATCGTCGTCGCTCTGATCTTCGATTACACCAATGGGTTTCATGACGCCGCCAACTCGATAGCGACCGTGGTATCGACCAGAGTGCTGACGCCGGGCCGGGCAGTAATGATGGCGGCCTTCTTCAATTTCGTCGCAGCCTTCACATTCGGAACGGGAGTGGCGAAAACCGTCGGTAAGGGTTTGGTTGACCTCAATCTGGTCAACGAATGGGTGATCTTGGCCGGGGTGCTGGGCGCGATCGCCTGGAACATCATCACGTGGTACCTCGGCTTGCCGACCAGTTCGTCTCATGCGCTGGTCGGAGGTTACGCCGGGGCGGCAGTGGTGAAATCAGGGTTCGCCGCCCTCGTCTGGACTAAATGGCCGGATGGATGGGCCGGGACGCTTTCATTCATGATCCTCTCTCCGATCATCGGGCTTATTCTCGGGACTAGTCTTATGGTCGCGGTCGCCTGGACCTTCCGCAATTTTGCGCCATCGAGAGTGGACCGGCTCTTCCGCATCCTGCAATTGATGTCAGCATCGGTCTATAGCCTCGCACACGGGCTCAATGACGCTCAGAAGACGATGGGGATCATGTTCGCCGCGCTGGTTACCGGTAATTTCCTCGGTCAAACGGCAGAGATCCCGATCTGGGTCATCCTCTCGGCGCACGCCGCAATCGCGCTCGGCACGCTTTCAGGCGGTTGGAGGATCGTCAAAACAATGGGAACGAAGATAACGAAGCTCAAGCCCGTCGGCGGATTCTGTGCAGAGACTGGCGGCGCTATTTCGATACTTATGGTCTCAGCTCTGGGGATTCCAGTGTCGACCACGCAGACAATCACCGGGGCCATCATCGGTGTGGGGTCGACTTCGAGATTATCCGCCGTGAGGTGGGGGGTTGCGGGGCGAGTGCTCTGGGCATGGGTCCTTACTATCCCTATGTCTGCTCTTATCTCGGCAATTATTTACGGCATTATCTCGATTTTCATGTAAAGCGTGCGGCGCCTGCCGATGGCTAAAACCGCGACCGCGGGGCGCTCAACGGCGGCGCCGAATCGAGTCTCTCAAACTCACTATACATTTTCCTTCAGCACGCAAACATACTTCAGGATTTTTAACGCTCACTGTTTTTCCACTACCGGTTCATTGGGATAAAGTATTTGATAGGCGGCGTAATAGTTCATTACTTTGAAAACGTAATCCTTCGTCTGCTTCTTCAACACTTCGATCACAAAGCGATCGATATCCTGACTCCCCGAACGCGCCCGCCATCGCCGCACTGAATCCTCGCTGCCGTTATAAGCCGCAGCGGCTGCCTGCGGCGAGCCGAATTCATCGAGAAGGTTTTTCAGATACTGGGAACCGAAAAGTATTGCGACATCGGGATCATAGAGATCGTTCTGTTCGAAATCGTTGAGCTTAAGCTGCTCGGCGATCTGGTTCGCCGTCGAACTTATGAACTGCATCATACCTCGTGCGGCCGCATAACTTTTGACACCCGGTTCGTAACGGCTCTCCTGCCTCACGATAGAGAGCACGAACCGCGGATCGACGCCGCGCCCCTGTGCCTGCCGGGCGAGGCTATGACGGTATGGGTATGGGTAAAAGACCTCTGCCCAATCGCGGGGCAATAATTCGAGTCGGTAGTCCGCCGGCAGTGAATTCAAGATCGGCTCTGAATATTCGATGGTTTTATTCGCGCAATTCCCCCGAGCACATAGGAGCGCGAGCGACGGCCTGGGCGGTTGGGTCTGAGCGAGTTCCGAGGCTCCTTCGTCATAGAGACCGAGAAAGAGCAATTCTGCGGCGATCGTCTGATGGCTGTTCCCATTCGCAGGAGCTGTCCCCGCATCTAGCGGGAAAGCCCTTCCGGCATTCGTTATTGTGATATTCTGTAACTGATATCCGCGCAGCTCGCCATATGCTGCACGCAAAACTTTCAGCATCTCTTCGCGCGCCTTGTCGTTGAGGTCTAGCCTCAGGGCCTGGTGGGCGGCATTTTTTGCGGCGGCAGGGTCGCCGTTCGCATGCGCAATGCGCGCGTCAGCCAGAAACCGGTCGCGACGCTTATTGACCATGTTTCTGGCCCGCGTATCAAAGGTCAGCTTCCGCAACCGCTCGGTTGCGCGCCGGCTGTAATATCCGGCAGCACCGTTTCCCCGGTTAGCTCCGTCGCGCACTTCAACGAGCGAGAGATATTCGGTGATCGCCCCGTCCATTTGCCCGAGCTTTTCCAGGCAGTAACCGCGCATAAACGTGACTTCAGACGCACTGGTCGATGCGGTGAGTCCTCGCGCATTGAGGTTCTTCGAACGAAGCGCGGTGAAATCGGCGAGGGCCGACGCAAAATTTTCCTGCGCCAATCGGATATTCGCCTGTTTGAAGAGAGCCGTGACGCTAAAAAACTGGGCCTGGAGGTTCGTTTGGGCACGGGCCGCCCACTTCAGCGCATCCGCCGGACGACCCGCCGACCGCAGAGTGTCGATCGCGTTGAGATACGCATAACCCACAAAATCGCTTTTGGGGTAGGCTTTTAGAAATTCCTCGTATCGCGCGATTGCGCGGTCCGCATCATTGAGATACTGATAACAGTGACCGATGTAATAGAAACCTTCTTCGCCTTCATCCGTCTGGGGCAACTCTTGATGGACCTGGCGGTACCATTTGATGGCATCGATGTACTGGTAATCGAGGAAATAACCGCGGCCAAGCTGAAACAGAATCTCCGCGCGCCCGGCGCTGGCGGGAAAGTCCCTGGCGAGAACCAGCCAGTGATTGCGCGCTTCGGAGAATTGGCGATTGAATTGGTAGACGCGGGCTCGGCGCAATCGCTCGGCTTCGGTAAGGACAATCATCGGCTGCCCGGGCTGCCCCGATTGCCCCGTTTGATTGTTCAGCCGGTCGAGCCCCCTGACTGCCCTGAGCGAGGCATCATCCAATGAGCCGTTCGATAGTACCGCTTCGAATGAGAGGCGCGCAGGGGCGGCTTGACCGAGCGCAAGCTGAGCATCGCCGATCATCGCCGTCGCATCGCGGCGAGGACCGCCCAACAAGCGTAGGGTATCGATAGCCGCACGGTAGTTCGCTGTTTTAAAGTAACTCTCGCTCAATCGTTCGATGGCCCGTTCCCGCAGCAAATGATCGCTGAATTGCGAGATGAATTTCTGAAGCAGCTGCTGTTCTTCAGGGGGATGGCTCGTCGCGCGCTCGATCTCAGCCTGATGCCAGAGCGCATATCCGCTAAGAGGCGAGTTGCGCGAGATAACATTCTTGAACATTGAACTCGCTTCAGCATTCGCTTCTCGCCATTTCAACAGACGCGCGAGGAGATAATCATAATTATTACGGGCAAATGCGTCTCCGGAAAGGCTCATCATCCTGCCGAGAATTTGTTCGGCGGCACGATAGTCGCCACGATCCATGACAGCCATTAAGAGTTTATGCTGCTGGGGAGATATTTGAGTCTTTGTTGTGGATACGGGAATTGAAAGGAAGACGAAACAGAAGATAAAAATTAAGGATCTGTACTGAGAGCGAGTATTCGCCGCGGCAGAGCATAAATCGCGGATGTTTAGTAGCAGTGGGATAAATATATTCTCAATAATTATCTCGCCGCGTCTCCTCCGCGGTCTCTGCTTCTCCTCGGTCAATCGACATTTATCGACTCGCTCATTCCGAACGGATTCGCGCATATCCTTATTTTTACCTCAACTTGTCGCTCTCAACCTTTTTGTCTACACTATGGTTTCGCGTACACGTGCCCAAATTTCAACATAACGCTGTATCTTATGTCTAATCGAAAGCGATTCTTTTTTATATCAATCATAACTGTCTTTGCGGTCGCGGGCGTCATCATCAATCTTCCGTACAGCTTAAACGATGTTTTTGCGCGGACTCAGACGCCACAGCCGAAGGATCGGTCGAGGAAGGACCGCGAAGCATTGGCCAAGACTCCGGCGCCTTCCGGGACCCTGAAAGATCGCCTCGATAAGGATGACGGATATGGGATCGCAGTATTCATATCTTCATCTATCCACGGCAGTCTCGAGGTCTGCGGCTGCCCGATTCACCCGCTCGGCGGCGTGGCGCGTCGCGTTGGATACATCGATGCCTTTCGCAAGCGGAGCCCCCAGGCGGCGATCATTCAGGTCGACGCGGGTTATATCTTCAGCGATGACGCCAACCCTGCAGCAGACGGCCTGCGAGAAGACGCGCGGCTAATGAACGAATGGATCGTCCGTGCAAACGAATTGATGAACCTCGACATAGTTAATTTATCCTATCGCGATCTGCCATATGCGAGCTCATTATTGGCGCCGGACGCAAAACTCAAACCGATAAAGTCTACGCTCATCTCGGCTAATATCAAACCGGCTGACGAGATGCGCATCGCCCCGAAGCCATACGTAATAAAGGTAGTTATGGGTGAGCGATTGCGTAAGCCGATCCGTATCGCTTTCATCGGCTTGAGCGACATTGCGCCCGACAAACACAAAGAAGCAGTCACCAAGAGCGGTTTCTTGATTGAAGACCCGCTGCCTGCTGCAAAAGCCGCGCTCGCCGAAGTCCGCGACAAAGCCGATGTGACGGTAATCGTGGGTTTTCTTTCAATGCCGACTGTCAACAAACTGGCTCGGCAGAATGAAGACCTCGACCTGATCATCGCGACTGACGAACGCGGGCTGGTGCTGGATCCGAAACAGGTTAACAATGCGTTGATCGTTTACTCAGCAAAAGAGACCAAGCATCTGGCCGAATTGCGTTTTTACACGGACGCCGAAGGCCTGATCGATCGTTTCACGGCGCGTTACATCGAGCTGGACGAAATCATCCCCGACGACCCGCAGATGGCCGCTGTTACGAAAGAAGCGCGCAAGGAGATCGACATGGCGCAGATGCGTGTGGCAGAAGCAGAGGCCAAAGCACTGCTGGCGAAGGACCCGGCATCTCCATATGTGCTCTCCGAGACTTGCGGGAAATGCCATATCACCGAGTACGCCGTTTGGCAGAACACGCTTCACTCGCATGCCTTTGCGGCACTGGAGACCAAAAACCGCACCTTCGATGCCGCATGTGTGGGCTGTCATTCGCTCGGTTTTCAGAAGGACGGTTTTGTCAACATTAAGGCGACACCGCAATTCGCGAATGTCCATTGCGAATCATGCCACGGCCCCGGACTCGAGCACTCAGCTCAGCCGGCGGCGGGAAATTACAAAACGCCGCCGAAAACCGACAGCTGTCTGATATGCCACGACCGTGAAAACAGTCCGGATTTTGATTTCAATAAATACTGGGCCGTCATCGCCCATACCAATTCATTGAAGCCGCCGCCCGTGGTCCCCGAGAGCGGTAAGAAGAAGACCCGGAGAAGGCGAAAATGATGGGATATAGAGTTTCAGTTTCAGATATGCAAGGCTTCAGATTCTGATAGACACTTCTCAGGTTCCCGGGCGAGGGCGATCGGATAACCTTCGGTTCTCGAGTATCGTCGATATGAACAGTCTCCTCAAAATGCTGCCATCGATCGTGCGCCTTTTAGGCGATAACGAAGAGACGCGGGAGCAGGCGGTCTTTGCCTCCTGGCGGGCGGCAGCCGGTGAGGGAGTGGCAAATGTCTGCGCACCATTCAGACTCTACCGCAAGCAGCTGATAGTTGCCGTCCTTGATCAGACCTGGAAGAAACAGATGGAGAAGATCAGCGGCGAGTATCTCTTCAAGATCAATTCGACGCTCGGAGCGCCGATGGTGACATTTATAGAATTCCGTATCGATCGAAATCACGTGGTGCGATCGCGTAAACGAAAAAAGAAATCTTTCGAGTTCCAGCATACGGACGAGATTGAAGAAGAGTTGAGATCGTCGGCCGCCTGCATCCGTGATGATGTGCTGCGCGAGAAATTTTTACGCGCGGCAGCCAAATATTTGGAGCGGAATGAAATGGCAAACGGGAATTGAGTAATTTTCCCGTATTCAAATTACCTATTTCATTAAAGTCGATTCACGCAGGTTTTATGCCGATTACACAAATCGAAGTCGATAAAATAGCGGGACTCGCCAACCTCGAACTGACGGCGGAAGAGAAGGCCACGCTCGCGAGGCAACTAGCGGCAATAGTTGAATATATCGATCAGCTCAACGAGCTTGACACGTCAACGGTCAAACCGTGGCAACCGCAGAGTACGGGAGAGATGAGCGCTTCGTATACCACTCGTGATGACGTCGTCGAACCCTGCCTCGGCCAGAAGAAAGCTATGGAACAGGCGCCTGATCAGGATGACGGAAATTTCCTCGTGCCGAGAGTCATCGGAGGTTAGTAGAATTGACGGTAGAAGAAATATTTAAGCTCTACATTACGGGTCAGGCGAAACCTAGCGAGGTCTGCCGCGATGCGCTCGACCGCATCGAAAAAGATAACGACCGGCTCAACGCTTATGTCACTTTCGACCGAGAAGGCGCACTGCAGCGCGCTGAGGCGCTGGATGCCGGCATTCAAAATGCCGTCAAACAAAATCCTCTAGCGGGTATTCCCGTTGCCATCAAGGACAATATTTGCACGGAAGGGATCCGCACAACCTGCGCATCACGGATTCTCGCGAACTATGTCCCTCCATACACGGCGACTGCGGTCAAAAAACTTGAGGATGCCGGCGCAATCGTCGTAGCAAAGACGAACCTGGATGAATTCGCGATGGGCGGATCGACCGAAAATTCCGCATTCGGCCCGGTGAAAAACCCATGGAATGAAGAGTATGTGCCGGGTGGTAGTTCCGGCGGTTCAGCCGTCGCGGTCGCTGCAGGGCATGTACCGGTGTCGCTCGGCTCCGATACGGGCGGTTCTATTCGACAGCCCGCCTCCTTCTGCGGTGTGGTGGGTTTGAAACCGACATACGGGCGCGTCTCGCGTTACGGCCTCGTCGCATTCGCCTCATCGCTCGATCAGATCGGCCCGTTTGCCAATAACGTGCGAGATGCTGCGCGCATGCTGCAGGTCATAGCCGGTCACGACCGCCGCGATTCGACTTCGGGGAACACGGCGGTTCCCGATTACCTGCGGGCCTTGAGCGGCGACATCAAAGGTTTGCGTCTCGGTGTGCCGCCTGAATGTTTCGGCGAAGGCGTAGACGAGGAGGTGCGAGAGAAAGTTGAAGCCGCCATCCGCAGGCTCGAAGAGCGGGGAGCGAAGATCGTCGAAGTACACCTTCCACATATGAAGTATGTGATAGCAGTCTATTACATCATCGCCACGGCCGAGGCGTCGTCGAACCTCGCACGATACGACGGTGTTCGCTACGGGTTTCGCGCTGAAGAAGCGCGCACGCTTTCGGAGATGTACCGCCGTACCCGCAACCAAGGTTTCGGCCCGGAGATCAAACGCCGGATTATGCTCGGCACTTTCGCATTGTCCTCAGGCTATTACGATGCTTATTATGAAAAAGCGCAGCGCGTTCGCCAAATGTTGGTGAATGATTTCGCCGAGGCTTTCAGAAAGTGCGACATAATCGCTACCCCGACCGCTCCGACGCCGCCGTTCAAGATCGGCGAGAAATCCGATGATCCCTTGGCGATGTATCTATGCGACATATTCACGGTGACGATCAACCTGGCGGGAGTGCCGGCGATCAGCGTTCCCTGCGGTCAATCGAGAATGAAATTGCCGATCGGGCTACAATTGATCGGCAATCATTTTGACGAGCCGCGGGTGCTTAATACTGCTTACGCTTACGAGCGCGAGTGAAGGGATTTACGAGAGAATGAGTGTAGGCGGGGAGGAATGATGATTACGAAGACAGCTCTCGTCCGCTTCTCTCCCCGTCTGCCCGTCTCACTTTCTTCTTATCAGGCAGCCAATCGCCGGTGAACAATTCGATCGTATTTTTAAACAGGCCGACAACAGGTGTAGCATCGAGTGCAGTGTTCACCAGCCCGCGGGCAACACCTTTCTTCTTGATCTCATATCCGATCAATCCTACGGCTACCGCCGTGCCGATCAACGGCACCGATTTCGCGGCCCTCATTGCTATGCGGTATCCGCCCGCACGGATGATGCGCCTCAGAATCCCTGCCATTTATTCCTCCTCCCGGTTCAAATTCTATCGCAAAACAAAGATAATGATATCAACATATGATTTCACCCGCAGTTATCAACCTCTGCGAGGCAGTTCGACATGCAGGCGGGCGAGCATTGCTCGTCGGCGGATGGGTGCGCGATTTTCTACGCAAATCTGAAACTGCAGACTACGATCTCGAAGTTTACGGGATTGAATCCGAGAGACTGCGCGAATTGCTCTACCGTTCGGGTCGCGTAGATGCTGTCGGAGAAGCCTTCACCGTTTATAAAGTCCGACTGCGCGATGGCCGCCAGCATTTCGTGGTCGACGTAAGCATGCCTCGCCGAGAATCGAAGACCGGCCCCGGTCACCGCGGTTTTCATGTCGAGGGCGATCCGTCGATGAGTTTTGAGGAAGCCGCACGACGCCGTGATTTCACGATCAACTCGATGATGTATGATCCGCTTTCCGGTGATTACCTGGATTATTTCGGCGGGCGCGAGGATTTGAGGCTAGGGGTGATCCGCGTTGTTGATCCGCAAACCTTCGTTGAAGACAGCCTGCGGGTGCTGCGGGCGATGCAGTTTGCCGCGCGCTTTGAATTCACGATCGATCCGGCAACGATCGATCTCTGTCGAAAGGTCGATCTCTCCGACCTGCCCGCCGAGCGGATCTGGGCTGAAGTAGAAAAATGGTTACTGCAGTCCAATCGTCCCTCGATCGGGCTGCGCGCGGCCCGCGATTTATGGATCATCGATAAGCTCTGGCCTGAAGTCCGTGCCCTGATCGATTGTCCACAGGATGAGAAGCTTCACCCCGAAGGCGATGTCTTCAACCATACGGCCATGACGCTGGATGAGGCTCGCCCATTGATTACAGGACTGCCGGAACCCAAACAGATTACAGTCATGCTGGCTGCATTGTGCCACGACTTCGGCAAACCGCTTACGACGCGCTATGAGAAAGAGTTTATTGCCGCGCACAACCATGAACGTGCCGGAGTCGCTCCGGCCGGGAGATTCCTTGAACGGCTCAAAGTTTTCACGTTCGATCACTACGATGTGCGGGAACAAGCCTTGGCGCTGGTCAAGGACCATCTCACGCCGATCCGCTGGTTCGAGATGAAGGATGCCGGTGAGCAGGTAACCGATGGGATGTTCCGGCGCCTGGCATTACGGGTCGAACCCGAACTGCTCTATCGCGTCGAACTCGCCAATAGACTTGGACGGGCCGTTAATATCGATCCGATTGCGGAAGAATGGTTCATAGGGCGCGCGCGCGAGCTCGGGGTCGAAGAGAAGGCGCCCGAATCTTTGCTCAAGGGCCGTCACCTGCTTTCTTTCGGTCTCGAACCGGGCCCGAGTATTGGCGAGATCATACGCGAAGTTTACGAATTACAGCTCGATGGTGTGGTTGCTACGCTTAACGAGGCGCTCGCCGCCGCACGCGAAATCATAGACCGAAATGGATAATGGATAATTGATAATTGATAATTCGTATCTGCTGTGGCGACGACCTATTCAAACTATCAATTATCAATTATCAATTATATTTGTTATCTCATTTTGAGCACGATGAGGGTAATGTCATCGCCCTGAGGCAAGCCGCGCGTGAAACCCAGCAGTTCATCCAAGATGCGATTTTTTATCTCTTCCGCGCTCAGTGCGACGCTTTTTCTGACCAGCTCTTCCAGCTTCTCGTCTCCGAACATTTCGTTGTTTGAATTCACTGCTTCGGTCACGCCATCGGTATAGATCACAACGACATCGCCGCTCCTGATCACCGTCTCGCGCTCTTGATACTGGGCGAAATCGAATGCTCCCAGAACAACCGACTTTGTCGTCAGCAGTTCGGTCCCGCCACCGGCCCGAGCCAGTATCGGGGGGTTGTGACCGGCATTGATATAGGTGAAATGGCCGTCACGATCGAGGATGGCGCAGAAGAGGGTGATGAAGTTATTACTCGCAGAACGCTGCACCAGGACCGTGTTGAGATTTGTAATAACGCCGGTGAGCGGTAGGTGGCTCGCGAACTGAGCCTGCAATGCGCCCTGCGCCATGGCTGCGAGAAGTGCGGCGGCTATGCCTTTGCCCGAGACGTCGCCGAGCACGAAGACGGCTCTCCCGTCTTTTAGCGGGACCAGATCATAAAAGTCACCGCCGACATATCGCGAAGGGATGCTTTGCGATGCGACTTCAAAGTGTTCCTGCTGCCGTAAAGCGGCCGGCGAGAGAGCTACCTGAACCTGACGCGCCGTCGACAATTCGAGCTCGAGATTCTTTTTCTCCTGCTCTTCGTGCATAAGGCGCACGCTCTCGAGCGATTTGGTGGCTTCGAAGGCGAGCGATTCGAGCAATCGCAGCGATGTCTCAGTCAACGACGCGCCGTTCACATAGCTGTCGACATAGAGAACCCCTATTACGTCGCGTTTGAGCACGGCCGTCGCATCCATATTCTCACTCATCTGAAAACGCCGCAGGGGAATGCAGGCGATCGAGCGAAGCTCGAGCATGCGGACGCTCTCGCTCGCTGGCTGCGGAGCCGTATCCAGCGTCTCGGAAACTGTAACGCTGCGGTTCTGTTTGAATGCTTCCTCGACCACCGACCGGCTCATCGCGAAGTCGTTGCCGACCAGCCAGTTCCTTTTATGGTCGCGCGCGACCTTGAATTCCAAATCGCCGTTATCATTGCGGAGCATGAGGAATCCGCGTCCAGCCCGTGTAATCTCGATTGCTGCGTCGACGATCAGGCATAGCACGTCGTCGGGAGTGAGCGAAAATTTGAATGCTTGATTGACCTCGATGAAACGCGCGAGTTTCTGCAGCTCTTCATTGGCTGATGCCGCCCGCAAACGCTCCTCGGTCGAGGGCGATAAGGTCAACTGCGGGCTGCTGTCGAATATCGCCGAAGCGTTCTCGATCGAGTAGTCGAGGAAGAATATCTTCTGATCTTCATCTCCTCCGATGCGAATCCGATCCTGATGTTGCAGCGCTACCCGCTCGACCGGCTGATCATTGACGAACGATCCGCGCTTACTCCCGATATCGACCAGATAATATACGTTCCCGTCATAAACGATCTCCGCGTGTTGACGCGAGACGGTGTCGGAGAGAAGCTGGAGATCATTCTCCGCCTTGCGCCCGATGGTGAATACCGGTTTATTCAACGGCAGGAACCGCGTGACGCCGAATCGATTGACGATTTTCAGTTGCGCCTGCTTCATCTGGCTCGGTTTAAGTTAATAACTTTAAAATGATGAGATTGCTTTCTTTTCATCCTCGAATGTTTCGAGGACAGAGAATAGCCCGGTGATGATTAGCAACTGCCTGGCCATCCTCGACGGTTTGAGCACTTTCAGACTGCCATCAGCCGCCCTGAGACTGGTGAAGGATTTGATCATCGCGCCGATGCCGGAACTGTCGATGACAGGCACCTCGGCTAAGTTCAAAAGTAGATGCTTGCGCTCTTCCGCAATCAGATGGCTTACTGTGTCTCGCAGGGTTTCCTCGCTTTTACCGATCGTCAGATTCCCGCTCAGATCAAGTATCGTTACATCGCCTTTATTTCGTATTTGGATATCCATCTAAGCACCTTTGATTATAACTCAATAGCTTAAGCGACGATTATATAGGTGTTCCTTCCCCCGACCACATCCGAAAAGTCCTTATTGTAAGTTGTGGAAATGCGCCGGAACTGTTTTATAACATTGCCGATCTCGGCGGTCGTTATAAATCCGTCCTCGGTATGCGCGATGGCCCATTGGGGGATGTATTTGGCGTTGTCCAAAAAGTTTCCGACCAACTCCAGGTATTTCTCTTTCGACATCACATCATCGCCGAGTTTTCCGCGTTGATTTGCGATCAGCGCATCCCAGTCGTCATAGGTGCCGCGCACCCACGTCTCACGCCAGCCGACTACTCCGCGGCGAAGCGAGGAGAGCCCTTCCGGGCGCGGGAAGCGTACGAACAACAATTCGCCGGTGGCTCCTCGGATGAAATCGTGCGCCTCTCGATTGACACTGTAGTTGGCCTGTCCATTGTCGATGACATCACGCTGCCTGCGCCACAGGTTGATGAAGACCTCCGAGAGCGGTCGCCGCAAATCCGCTGTCTCTGGCCCGAATGAGAAGACATAGTCCGCCGTCTTGAGCGCATGCATTATCGCCAGCCCGCGGCAGTATTCGTTTTCAACCTGCTGTATATTGAGCCAGACATTATCGAACCAGACGGCATCTATCTCGCTCATCGCCCGGCCAAGAGCCAGATTGTGCAGCCGCCGTCGCGGAACATAAGCCTCGCTCAGGACCAGCGAGATGTCTTCTTCTTTCAATAATTCTTTCTGGTTTTCCACGATCGCGCGCGAAATCCACCACGCCCATTGGCAGATATCATTGGTTAATATCTGCTTGCCCCAAAATTTGAGATACCATTCCAGATCCGGCTCGCCAGCGAATGGAATTACGATTGAATTAAACTTGAGACGGCGCAATACGCTCAGCTCGAAGCCGAGCCAGCGCCGATTTGAATTGGATGTTGTGAACATAGGTGTTGGTGGTATCTCGTAGTCGGTAGTCGGTATCCGGTTGCCGGTTCACGGCTCACATCCTCTACATGTAGCGAGATGTGAGCCGACAACCGATGACCGGTACACCGCCTGCCTCATACTGTTATTGTTTCTGCTTCTCCCGCTCAGGCGGTTCGGTGGCCGGAACTCCTAGCTCTTCGATCACGTAATGAACTTCGGGTACTGGCGATTCAGCCCAGTTGTTCGTATTGCTTTCTTCGAATACCAGCGGGTCCGGAGCCGCGGATGATAATTCCACCCTCTCTTCAACGGCTATCGCCGGAGGCTCGACCATTAAGACCGGTTCCTGCTCATCTATAAGCAGAATGTGATCCTGTGCATCGACCGTCAATTCGACAATCTGAGGCTCTGCTTGTGCGGGTACCGGAATGTTTTCGAGGATGTCGGGTTCAGGGGGATATTCGGCGGCGACAATCGCCGGTTGCATGACGACCGGCATATCTTTCGGCGCTCTTTCAATTTCGGCGGCGACAATCGCCGGTTTCATGACGACCGGCACATCTTTCGGCGCTCTTTCAATTTCAGCGGCGACAATCGCCGGTTTCATGACGACCGGCACATCTTTCGGCACTCTTTCAATTTCAGCGGCGACAATCGCCGGTTGCATGACCTCCTGCAATCCCCTCTCTTTGACAAGCAGCGCCACCAGTTTTTTGGCTACCTGCGGATCGAATTCGATTCCGGCAAGATCGGCGATCACTTGTTCGGCTTCCAGCGGATCAAAACGCCGTCGATGCGGGCGTTTCGAGACGAGCGCGCAATAGCTGTCCACCGCGCGTAATATTCTCGCGCCGAGCGGAATCGTCTCGCCGGCGAGGCCATCGGGATAACCCAGGCCATTCCACCATTCGTGATGCCAGCGGATCAGGAGCTGGACCTGTCTCGCGAGCTTCAGTTCGCTCGCGGCCTGTTCGCCCAGGATAGGATGCCGCCACAGGTCGAGCGTCTCCTCCCAGGTCAAATCATCCGGGCGCAGCAGATAGTTGCGCTTCATCACTCGTTCCCCGACATCGTGCAGGAGCGCGGCATATTTGAGCGCCGTGAGATCTGTGCCGTGTAATCCCATGAGCGATCCCAGGCGCTCCGATAGACGCGCGATCGTCACCGAGTGCGGCTCGCTGTAGCCTTCTATGCGATCTATCTCGACGGCAATTTTGAGCAGGCGGTCGCCGAGCGGCCGCTCCGCCTCGCTCAGCTTCAGGATCGCCGGTTGTGTTTGCATGAATGACTCTCCCTTGAAAATAGACTGGACTTACCGATTTTTGCCGATAAATCCGTAGCCGGATTTTCATTGCTTACCAGTTCGTTCCGGATGACATGAACGAACCTTCATATTAAATAACCGTCCTTTTTAGGCGTATCGAGGGGAAAAATCAAGCGATTGCGGTTTCGTGAATGCCGGTTTCGACGGATTCATTATCGCCAAGTTTCACTTTTACCAATATACATCAGGCGCACGGCTCTGGACAGGCAATCCCATGAATGGTCGGCCACAATTGGCATACAATTGGCCGTTTACACCTGTCCGATTCGTAATAAAATGGCCCGGTTTGAGGGGCCAATATGAAAGCGAGGCGAAATGATATTCGCGCTGAATCGTGATAGTCACATCCCATTATACAATCAAATTGCGATACAGGTGCGGGAGATGATCAGCCGCGGCGCGCTCAAGGTGGGAGACCGTTTGCCAGCCAATCGCGAGCTGGCGAAATCTCTCGGCGTCAACCGCAGCACGGTGACCACAGCTTATGATGAGTTGACGGCGGATGGGTTGATTACATCGCGCGTCGGCAGCGGGACGTTTGTCAGCGCCCTCCCGCCCGCGCGCGCAACTATCGCTGAGGAGGCGCGCCGGCGGCCTTCGCCGATGCCGTGGAGCGCTCTTCTGGCCGATCAAAAGCGCGACGAATGGCTGAGCGGAATGATCAGGACCTCGGCGGGGAAGGATGCGGTCTCGCTGGCCTATGCGCTACCTGCTCCCGAGTTATTTCCGGTCGATGATTTCCGCCGTTCCGTGGATCGCGTGCTGCGGCGTGAGGCGCGCAGCTTCCTTCAACTCGGCACGAGCGACGGGTATCCGCCTTTGCAGCAATTTCTTGCCGCACATATGAGGCGCGCCGGCATGTCGCTCGAGCCGGGCGAAATTTTGATCACAAACGGGTGCCAGCAATCGCTAGATCTGATCAGGCAGATTCTGGTGCGGCCGGGCGAGGAAGTTGTCTTGGAGAATCCGACTTATCCGGGAGCGATCAGCGTATTTTGTGGCCACCAATCGAAATACATCAGCGTCCCGGTCGGCGCCGCGGGACTCGATCTCGATATGCTGGAAGATGTGCTCAGACAGCGGCGTCCCAAACTGATTTATCTCGTGCCGAGCTTTCATAATCCAACGGGAATCACGATGGACCTGACATCGCGCCGACGACTGATCGAGTTGGCGGCCTTCTATCGCGTGCCGATTATCGAAGACGACATCTACGGCGAACTGCGTTACGACGGCGTTGCCGTGCCGTCCCTCAAATCCTTGGATGAATACGGGCTGGTGATATACATCAACAGCTTCTCAAAAATCGGGTTCCCGGGCCTGCGCGTCGGCTGGATCGTTGCTCCGCGGATAGTGATCGATCACCTGAACGCAGCGAAACAGCGAACCGATTTGCACGCCAGTTTGCTTTCGCAAGCCGTCATCTCCGATTTCGCCCGGCAGGGGCTACTGGCAAAGCATATCAGGAAGTGCCGGAAAGAATATGTCCAGCGACGTGATGCGATGCTTGCCGCGCTGGCGCGTTATTTCCCGAATGAAGCCGTATGGAATAAGCCGGAGGGCGGGATGGCGGTTTGGGTGAAGCTTCCGGAATCGATCAGCGCGAGCCAGATTTTGATGCAGGCAATGGAACAGAGGGTGAGCTTCAGCCCGGGCGAATTTTTCTACTCCTGCACGCCGCGGCATGACACGATGCGCCTGTCATTTACGATGGCGAATTCCGCGATGATCGAAGAATCCGTCAAGCGGTTGGGGGCGGTCATCAAGGCTCGTCTAATGAGCGCGAAAAAACGGCCTGAACTCAGCCGAAAGGCTGCCGTCAAGCCTTTGATGTGAAATTTCAGGCATGAAAACCTGAGACCGAAATCTGAGACTGGAAATATTTCCTATGCAAAATCCTATGCAAATTCCTATTCTGCAGATCGACGCATTCACGCACCAGCCTTTCAAGGGCAATCCCGCAGCCGTTTGCCTGCTGGATAAGCCGGAAGAGCCCGGTTGGATGCAGAAAGTGGCGATGGAGATGAACCTGTCGGAGACTGCGTTTGTCGTGCCGCGCGCTGATGGCGGTTTCGATCTGCGCTGGTTTACTCCGACCATCGAGGTCCCTCTCTGCGGTCATGCGACTCTCGCGAGTTCCCATGCATTGTGGGAGACGGGGAAGTTGGCCGCCGATGAAATCGCCCGCTTTTCCACGTTGAGCGGATGGCTGACGGCAAAGAGAACCGGGGAAACGATCGAGATGGATTTCCCGGCGATATTCAGCGAGCCGGCGGAACTGCCGCAACCACTCGCGAACGCGCTCGGCCTTGATCCCAAGGATGTCATCTGTCATCGCGCGCGCACTAAGCAAAACGGCAACATACTGCTGCAACTGAAAGCGGAAGAGTCGGTGCGAGAGCTCAGGCCGGATTTTGAATTCCTGCGGGGACACGCCGCCTCAGGCGTGATTGTCACCGCTCGCGGCACTTCATCGACTTATGATTTCGTCTCACGCTTCTTCGCCGGTTATGCGGGGATTGACGAGGATCCCGTCACCGGTAGCGCTCACTGTATGCTCGGGCCATATTGGTCGACCAGGCTCGGCAAAACCGAAATGAGTGCCTATCAGGCTTCGGCGCGCGGAGGCGAAGTTGATGTCAGAGTGCTGGGTGACCGCATCGGGCTCGGCGGGCGTGCCGTGACGGTCTTACGAGGGAGTTTGATATACCATCGATGAATCAGGCTCTGATCGTTTGGCTCATCCTCAGCGTTATCTGGGGGACGACGTGGATTTTCATCAAGCTCGGGTTGCGCGATCTTCCGCCGATAACGTTCGCGGGCGTACGGTTTCTGGTTGCCGCCGCAATTCTCTGGCTGATAGTTCTTTGGCGTCGCCCATCCCTGCCGCGAAAAAGCAGCGACTGGTTGATGATTTCCTGGACGGGCTTTATCGCTTTTGCGGTGAATTACGGATTGATCTTCTGGGGCGAACAATACATCACTTCCGGGTTGGCAGCGGTCCTGCAATCTACCATACCCGCATTCGGGCTTGTGATAGCTCATTTTTATCTGCCCGCTGAACGCATTACGATTCAGAAGCTGGCGGGTGTCGTGCTGGGCATGGCCGGAACAGCGGTCATCTTCTATGATCAGATGACGGTCGAAGGCACCGATGCGTTTTGGGGCAGCCTGGCATTGGTCATCAGTTCATGTTGCGTCGCTTATTCGAATGTCCTCGTGAAAGCGCGCTGCCGGCATATAGAGACGGCAACCCTTGCAGCCGGACAGATGACATTCGGCCTGGTGCCGCTGCTCGTCGTGGGTGCGGTTTGGGAAGGCAATCCATTCAAATTGCAATGGACGACGCAGGCCATGGTTTCGCTCATCTATCTGGCGCTGATCGGTTCAGCAATCGCTTTTTTCCTCTACTACTGGCTGGTTAAGAGAGTCGCGGTGACGAAGACAATGTTGATATCACTGGTCACACCTGTGATCGCGCTGCTAATCGGGATGGTGACTCTCAGCGAAAATGTAACGTGGCGTGTTGTAATGGGTAGCACCGCGATACTGGCCGGGATTTCACTGATTGTAATAGAACGGCGTTCCCTCAACCGATGTCGTGAGGAGAAACAGTGACAAAAGGGCAAATTGTTCCCTCCTTGCCCTTTTTCGTGACGCTCAGCATTTCAATCCGCCTCAGCTCATCTAACCTCGCATTTTCTTGTTCGTTGTCTTTTTTCGCACTTCGATGGTTATGTGCAACATCAACACCTACGTGCGTTTCAGTCAGCACGAATTGATGGGTATCAACAATTCTAAAACATTCATGATAGCGCTCACTGCAAATCCGATTGCTACTATCCAATCTGACTCGCGCCATTGCGCAAATATCTAGAGAAATACATGGCAACGCCTCTACCCATGATAAAAATTGTGGTTATTTAGAATAAAGAAGAGAAGACCCTACTCTATAGGGTTGGGAAGAGATTGGTTCGTGAATGTGTTTTGTTGGTATATGAGGGCGGAAGGGCTCGAACCTTCGACCCAGAGATTAAGAGTCTCTTGCTCTACCAACTGAGCTACGCCCCCTCGTTGCAATCCAATTTTGAATGAAAATCAATGATCCAATTTTGCTTGAGATGCTCGAAAACTGCCATTTCAACGGTGTTTCCGTACTCAAAAGCTGTGACGCATTTTAGATCCGTTTGCCAGCTTAGTCAATAACAAACGAATATTTACACTGTGATAAATAGCGCTGTTTTGTATATCTCGCGATGAAGACGATTGAAATCCACCAACCATTATTAGGCGATAGGCGAGCATATCGTGTCAAAGAGAATTTTGAAGAGTCGTCCCCATCTGATCCTTTTTGTCGACATTCCACAACATCCATAAATATTTCAACACTGCCATCGACATCACCAGAGTAGGCGGTTATGTAAAATGGGATTCTCGGTATTTGATTTGTTTGTCAGCGAATAGTGATACTATGTCACAAAAACGCCTCGATTTCTTAGGAAATCGAGAGATGTTCAACTGATATTCAAAAGATGGCGGAGCTTTTGGAGTTGCGAACTGCAACGATTGGTATCATTACAGAGTAGCTCAGAGGGGCATCCTTTCACATTACGTATGGTAGCTTGCTACCGCATTCCAAAGGCTCCGCCATCCCAGCGCGGTACACAGATCGCATATGCGAATTTCCAAGGAAATTCGAGAATTTTGTGACTCATGTGGCACAGTAGTAATAGCGCAACGCGCACTTTTCAATTACAAGCACAGTTTGTCACCGCGGTGGCTATACGCTAGTCCGTTCCCGGTTCTCGGTAACTTGCAGAGTGGAAAGCGGTGGCTCTTCTCCGACTACAAATATCCAGCTGAAACTGACGCGCCTTTTCGTCCGTCTATGCAACGGGCGACCGCCTGCTTGTACTGAAGACCCAATCAACCGCGCACGTGCAATGACAATGTGAATGGTTGCGATCCAAGTGATGTGTGACCGCGCTGTTTCGGCCGCACGGATTACTTTGAGCGTGGAATTAACGATTGAAGAGAAAGTAAAGATTGAAGAGCGATTTAATGGAGTCCAGGATGAAATTATTGTTCGCACGAATGATCCCCGCCTTATCCCTCGTCCCCTTCATTGGTTTGATTTCTTTCGCCCAGCCGCCGCAAAGAGAGCTAACGCCGGAACAGCAAGCGCAGCGCCAGGATTTGCGTGAGGCGACGCTCAAGGACCATCAGCAGATGTTGGAACAGTTAAAGATCACTTCATTGCGGCCCGGCGCTAACCCGAACGACCCGAACGCGCCTAACGCCGTCAATTACGACGAAGCGAAGGCCAATCCATATTCGAAGCTCCCCGACCCGTTGGTTTTGAAGAATGGGAAAAGAGTCACCTCGGCGAAGTTGTGGTGGAATCGGCGCCGACCCGAAATCGTCGAGGATTTCGACCGTGAAGTCTACGGGCGCGTGCCTAAGAACGTCCCGGCAGTGAAGTGGGAAGTCGTTAGCAGCGTCAACGAGACGAAATTCGGCATCCCCGTCATTACAAAGCAAATCGTCGGTCACGTGGACAATTCGTCTTACTCGGAGACCAGCGTTGATATTCAATTGACTCTGACGACGCCGGCGAATGCGCTCGGGGCGGTGCCGGTAATGATGGAATTCGGATTCGTTTTCCCGCGTCCGCCCGCGAATACGCCGAATGCGAATCGAAGAGCATTGCCTGAACCGACATGGCAGAAGCAGTTGTTCAGCCAGGGTTGGGGCTTCGCGAGCCTCATCCCGACCAGCATCCAGGCCGATAACGGCGCAGGATTGACCAAAGGCATAATAGGCCTCGTCAACAAGGGGCAGCCCCGCCAGCCCGCTGACTGGGGGGCTTTGCGCGCGTGGGCGTGGGGAGCGAGTCGCGCGCTGGACTATTTGGAAACCGACAAGGCCGTGAATGCCAGGCAGGTTGGCATCGAAGGCTTGTCGCGGTATGGCAAGGCGGCACTCGTCACAATGGCCTACGACCAGCGCTTCGCCATCGGCTTCATTGGCTCATCAGGCGAAGGCGGCGCGAAATTGCACCGGCGTAACTTCGGCGAACTTGTAGAGAATCTCACAGGATCGGGCGAGTATCACTGGATGGCGGGGAACTTCATCAAATACGGAGGGCCGTTGACGGCTGATGACCTGCCGGTGGACGCGCACGAATTGATCGCCCTGTGCGCACCCCGGCCGACATTCATCAGCTACGGTGCTGCGGAGGGGCAAGGTGCGGAAGGTAAATGGGTGGACCAGCGGGGCAGCTTCATGGCCGCGGTCGCGGCAGGGCCGGTGTTCCGCTTGCTGGGCAAAAAAGATCTCGGGACGACAGAAATACCAGCGATCGACATCGCACTGCTGGATGGCGATCTGGCATGGCGTCAGCACAGCGGCGGCCATACGGTCGTGCCGAATTGGCCCACGTTCCTGATCTTCGCCAGCCGTTACATCAAGGGGCTCCGCTTTCGTCAGCACCGCAAACCTCAAAGTGAAGGGAAAAGCTGGCGTTTGCGCAGCCCGTATTGGCCTTGCACGAATACGCGGATCACATCTGGGTTCTTGATCACCGGCACCGGGAGGATGATGGTCCGGGAAAACGCAACGAATAGCTTCAGAAACGCGGGCGCACCCTGGTTCAGAGAGGGAATCTCATTGATCTACTCGCCCCTGTAATCGAAGGCGTCCTGGTGAGTCGGGATCGTGGATTCCTGAGTTGCGGATGTAGCGGAGAATCTCGTCAGAATCGCTCGAACAGAATTTCGATGACTGAAAATTGGTTTTCTTGTGTTTGTGGGCTTAACTTTTTCCCCTGATCAAATAGTACTGATGTCGGAGAAGACTTTGGAGGAACCCGTCGACTCCGAGGTTAAGCGTCTTTTTCTCTAGCAGCGAGCTACGCCTCCATACGTCAGACGATATTTCAGATTCGAAGCTCTTTTACAAGCTGTGAGCGCAATTCCTGCTCGCGCAGCATCGCGTTGCGCAATAATTGTTGGTGATGCGTCACTGAACGTTCAGCTTGTACAAGTTCTTCTCGTAGCGAGCGAACCTCATTCTGAAGTTGTGAAATGTAGGCTAGCGCACGTCGCAATCGCTGCTCCGGCGCCATTTCAAAAACAGAGACATTGTTTGGCTGCTTTTCGAACTGTTTCTCAAGGAGTTCTGTTTCGGGTTCGGGTTGATTGAGTAATTGAATCGCTGCGCTCATTTTTGTCTATCTCCTGGTTGCTTTGCTCTATAAGTCTATCGATCTATTGAATTCATTCTTTCAGTCTATTTTGATTTCGCTTCACTCGAATCTCACCATAATTGAATGGTTTTATACCATAAATATGACGCGACTCGTAGTGGCAATGCCTTGGAATCTCATCATCATCTATGTTAACCAACAAGCATCCCAGACAAAACAATTTGGAGGAGGAATACAGAAGGGCGACTTAGACCAGGATTGCCATAAAATTGGGGCGGCGGAGGTTTTGCCCGGCAATCAAATTTGGGCTATAACTCTTAACAAACTCTCCATCTTCTAAATATCAAATTGAGAAGCGGCGTCGCACTCTAATGTCAAGATTCTCGCAATCTCTATCGCGAAAATATCCATTGATTCATCGAATATAGTTTTTTATATCAGGATTTACGACTTCTGATTTTGGGGCATTCGAGCCACGGCTGAATATAACACATACACCTTGAGCCGTGAAATAATTTTTGTAATGTTGATAAATTTTTTCCCTTGATTGATGGGCCAGCCCATCATCATCGCATGGAGGTCGATCTCGTTTGGAGTTCCGCGTTTACGCGGTCACCTCTCTTTTCGCATGATTGCCGACGGACTGAGAGCGGAACTCCATGCGACGGCTCCAAACAACGGCTTAATGCGTGGTGTCAGAGTTAAGCCGCCTTAAGACGATACAACATGGCGGGCAGCAGTTGAATTTGTGTTAAGATCAATAATCAACCTTGTGGAAATACCTGTGGAAAATACCAATTGATGGAAAATACCAATAGATGGAAAGGTATGTTAAATGTCGGTCAAAGTGTTGAATGGAGTAGAGGTTGCTGAAGGGATCAAGCGGGATACGGAGGCGCGAATCCGTGAACTTAACGACCTTGGAATTAAGCCGGGCCTGGCTGCGGTGCTAGTCGGCGATAATCAGGCCTCGAAGGTATATGTCGCGAGTAAGGTTAGGGCCTGTCAGGCGCTCGGACTTCATTCTGAAAGATACGAACTATCAGCGGAAACGACGACTAGAGAGCTACTGAGGTTGGTGATTGAGCTCAATGCGCGCGATGAGGTAGATGGAATTCTCATCCAGTTGCCGCTGCCGGCGCAGATCGATACCCATCGGATCCTCGAAGCTGTCGATCCGGCCAAAGATGTTGACGGGTTTCATCCGGTAAATGTCGGCCGACTGGTGCGCGGCGTAGAGGCGCTGGTCGCCTGCACCCCCGCAGGTGTGATTGAAATGCTCGATTATTACCAGATACCCGATCGCGGGTTCTCATGCGGTTGTAATCGGAAGGAGCGACATCGTAGGGAAACCTATGTCATTTCTTCTCCTTCATCGGAACGCCACGGTCACTATCTGTCACTCCCGGACGCGCGATTTACCGGCGATCGCGCGGCAAGCTGATATCCTGATTGCCGCTATCGGCCAGACGGCGATGATCACCGCGGATTATGTGCGGGAGGGCGCCGTCGTCGTAGACGTCGGAATGAATAAGGCCACGACGGAAGAGGAGATCAGACGGATTTTCCCAGAAGATGCTATTCAGAAGCGATTGGAGGATCTGGAAAAACGCGGCTACACGCTGGTAGGCGATGTTGAGCCGAGAACTGTTGTCGAGCGAGCGTCCTGGTTGACCCCTGTTCCTGGCGGAGTCGGACCGCTAACTATTGCAATGCTCATGAAAAATACCGTTCGTGCGGCCGAAATGAGGAGAATCTGGGGTGACGGAGCAACTGAGCAACGAGGGCGCTTAGGGTGGGGAGGGTGGGATATAGACGGACAGGCAAATTTTAACTTCCTCATCGGCCCCGTTGTCCCGTCGCCTTGTTTCGATGGCCTCCTGTTCTCCTTCCCCCCATCGGAAGGCTATGCTCAAAATTGGACTTACAGGCGGAATTGCTACGGGCAAATCGTATGTCCTTAGTCTTCTGCAGGGATTAGGCTGCGAGGTGATAGACGCCGACGCCATCGCGCATCGTGTGATCGAGCCCGGTCAGCCTGCGTTCGATGAGATCCTCGATCATTTCGGAGTCGGAGTACTCGATACTGGTGGAAAGATCGATCGGTCGAAGCTGGGGGCAATCGTTTTTAATGACCGGAGCCAGCGTGCGCAACTAAACTCAATCGTACACCCGCGCGTCTTTGAAATGCAGGAGCGATGGTTTGCCGAAGTCGAAGAGCGTAATCCTGATGCCATCGCTATAGTTGACGCGGCGCTCATGATCGAGACCGGATCATATAGCCGCTACGATAAACTGATCGTGGTCCACTGCCTGCCTGATCTACAACTTCAACGATTGATTGCTCGCAACAACCTTTCGCGGGAAGAGGCTTTGGTGCGCATCTCAGCCCAGATACCGGCTGAGGAGAAGCTGAAATTTGCGGATTTCACGGTCGATACTTCGAACGGATTCGAAGATACACGGCTGCAAGTCATATCGCTTTACACGGAGTTGTGCCGGTTGGCCAAGCTCCGCGAGAAATAGAGAGGTGGAATGTCACAACAATCACTAAGGGCGACTGGCGAAGGAACGGCGAGATATAAAGACCGCTTTTCCGGTATTCTTGCTGACGGCCATTTCCGCAAGTCGCAAGGTTTATGGCACTCGTCCATCGGACTCGGCACTTATCTCGGCGGAACGGACGAGCGAACGGATGAGGCCTATCGCGCGGCGACCAAACGGGCTACCGAGTTGGGGTGCAATGTTTTTGACTCGGCGGCCAATTACCGCTGCCAGCGCAGCGAGCGCAATGTTGGTGATGCGCTCCTCGATCTCTTCTCACTGGGGAAGTTCACGCGCGATGAGGTGATCGTCGCTTCCAAGGCAGGGTTCATCGCCTTCGACACGGACCCACCGCGCAGCAGACAGGAGATGATCGATTATCTGGAAAAAACATTCATAAACCCGGGCATCTGCCGATGGGATGACTTCGTCGACGGGAGTCATTGTATGACGCCGCCTTACCTCGCGCATGAGCTTGAACAGAGTCTGCGAAACCTCAAGCTAGACTGTATCGATATTTATTATCTCCATAACCCTGAATCGCAACTTGCCCGGGTTCCGCGCGGAGAGTTTTACCAGAGATTAGGCCGCGCCTTCGAATTCCTGGAGACAGCGGTCGAAGCGGGAAAAATCGCAAGTTATGGGACGGCGACATGGAATGGATACCGAATATCGCCCGATAAATCAGATTACCTATCCTTGGAGGCGGTGGTAGGTGTAGCTCGTGAGGTGGCTGGCGATAGGCATCACTTCAAGGTAATTCAGCTGCCGGTCAATATAATGATGCTTGAAGCGTTCACGGACGTTAACCAGCCATTGGCTGGTAGGAACTATGCTTTTCTGGAAGCGGCCGCCGATCTTGGCATAACAGTCATGTCGAGCGCTTCAATTCTTCAATCCCGGTTGGCCTCTGGTCTGGACCCGATCATCAGGGATGGCTTGCCAGGGTTCAGGACGGATGCACAGATGGCCATTCAATTCACGCGATCGACGCCCGAACTGACGACGGCTCTGATCGGAATGAGTAACGTGTTACACGTCGAGGAAAACCTGGAGGTCGCAAAGACGCCTCCATTGACACCAGAGGATTATCTGAAGTTTTTCAAAGTGTAACTATCAGGGTTGCGGCCGGCCGTTATCGGCTTGCACCCGGATATAACTTAGCAGCAGGCTTAAGTTACTGAAGCGAGCGAAGAGAATCTCTCTATCTTTTCCGTTCAGGTTAAACACTATCGCCACATTCCTCAGTATCTCCGCCCCGGCGACCAGATTCTCGGGCGTAAAGGTACTCCTCACTGCCGCCAGATCATTTTCCGCTTCCAGGCGCGCTGCCTTCGATCGGATTTCAGAAAGGCTCGGACGCAGTAAGCCCTGTGGATCGCTGACTGCCCGAGTATAGAAATCATCGATATCTTTGGCGGTGATCGGGACGAGTGGCTGGCGGTCCTGAGGATAAAGCAACGTCACCATCGCCCATACTATTCCGCCATTGAGATAAACTTTTTTCCGGTTAATCAGGCCGGGCCTCTTTTCCAGTTCACGTTGCAGAGGCTCGCGAACAGACTTACCGCTCAATATTTGTGCTTGACTGGCGAATTTCTTGATATCAGCACCTGCACCTGCCTCTTTTTCTACTTCATCCGAGAAACCGATCGTCCCCTGAGGAATTCCGAATGTGAAGAACACATTTTCGGGTTTGCCTTTCGGTAGAATTCGAATCTGCTGATAGCCGCCTTTGATATTACCGCTGCCGACATCTACCAACACTGACATTCCCCGGTTATCGAACCAAGTCGCTCTGTCTTGATAACGCCGGGGGATCGTGCCAGCGATACTGAGGCTCGCTTCAGACTGCATGTCGAGTAAAGCTACATTCTTACCGGTTTTATTAGTTATCGTTTTTGTAAGTTCTCCGGTGTTGTCCGCGATGAGATCGCTGCAAATGATAATATAAATCTGCTCTCTGAGAATTTGATGCTCTTGTTGCATCCGCTTGTAGAGCGTATCTACTAACTGAGAGATGTTGATGATAGCTTCATCGGTCAAATTCCCATCTTTGTATTGAGCCAGCTTGTTATTTATTACTTCAGTGGAGATTATTTTTACTCTACCGCTGGATTCGGAAATCTGGATAGCAATAGATTTAATACTTTTAGATCCTATCTCAATTCCGCCATGCAACTCACTTCGATTATTTTGTTTCCGGTTAAGTGGGTGTCCTTTAGTAGTGAGTAGTAGATTGAGGCTCAGTGTTCCTATAGAAAGAGTAACAAAAAAAATAATGTGCAACTTCAGGGTCAGGAGATATGAAAACCGCTCTCTTAACCCAGTAACCCCTACGAGCATCTCACAATTCTCCTTTTTAGCTTACGACCGGCATGCTCAAAGTGGGCGTCGTTGTTGAATATTTATGAGGGCATCCGTGTTTCTAAGTCTTTATCTACGACTAATACTACAGCAGCCTGATCCGGGACGCAAGATATTCAATAATCGCTTCAAAAACTTTTATATTGACTGTGTTTCTTGCTCGTGTTAAATTCAAAATTCTCGTTGAATAAGACGAGAGGAATGTGTGAGCAGCTAAAAAGCAACTAAAAAAAAGTTATGGTAATCATTGGTAGATACAATTATATGAATGATCTCCAATTCGCACAGGATCCGCGCACGCGGGTCTGGATGGGTGCAGGATACCGGAAGAGATTACTTGTCTACCCTTAGATAATCTCCAAATCGGGTTAAATAAACCCCGGCCGGTATCCAAAATAGGAATACCGGCCGGGGTTTTAGTTTTCAGGTATCAGGGTATCGGGACGATGAAGCCAAAGCAATCGAGGCACGGCGAATAACAAATATAGCCGTAGTAGCTGGTGAGAGACCAGTCATCGTATAACACCACTTTCAGGATGCGTTGCCGTAGACTCGGCTGACATAGTTACACTAAAGCTGTTCCGGATGTGAAGGTACCGGTTTAGGTAGTTTCACATGGTGGCATTAGTGTGACCGTCGGTAGAATCCGTCAAGGCTCACTGGCGATGCCCTGAGCGAATGTAGGGCAGGGTTTTATCCTGCCCTGTGAAGGGAAAGGCATTTAGAAACTGCCCTACATTATTGACATTCAGGTTCGAAACTTAAGTAAAATATTTTCACAGGTCAGCCCGCGAAATGGGCGGAGGCATCTAGCACTGGGTATGCTCGTGATATAGCTTGGAGCCCATGAATATGGGCGACAAAGTTTGGGTAATGACAAGGGCTAAATCTCACCGCCCACTCCGTGGGCTGATATGGTTTGTGAAAAGCTGATTATCCGAAGATCAACAATGCTCACATCGCATGTGTGTACACCGACATCGGGCTAAGGAGCTGAATATAAGAAAGCGTCGGCAAGAAAGAGCTCATAGTGCACCGTAGTATAACTTTGTAGGTATTTTTTTGTTATCGTCGAGGGTGCGCGGCGCATTCGAGAAGTGTGCATATGACAGTCGATTTTTATATGAAAGAATGACGGTTCGAAGAAGACCGGGAATATCGCGCAGCCATAGCACAACCTACCCAAATTAAAGCTGAGAAAATCAGTACCGCGAGCGGTGGCGAGCGTAGTTTCCAGAACTCAGAATATTCCAGAAACTAAGCTCGTTTCGTATGTTAAAGGTTTTACGATGACCGCTATGCCATACCCGATTCACCATCCCAGCACACGATTTCCCGGGTCATTCCACCTGCTCAAGATCACTTTGTTATGCGTATAGAAGAGGAATCCTTCGGTGCCTTGAATATGCAGGTCGCCGAAGAATGATTGATTCCAGCCGGTGAATGGAAAGATCGCCATTGGCGCGGGGACGCCTACATTCACACCAATCATCCCGCATTTGACATAACGGGCGAATGTGCGAGCCGAGCCACCGTCGCGCGTAAAGATTACGGCGCCGTTTCCGTAGGGCGAAGCGTTCGCGCGCGCGATCGCCTCGTGGATATCCGCGACGCGCATCACTGAAAGGACCGGTCCGAAAATTTCATCGGACGCAATGTGCATCTCCGATTCCACGCGATCAAAAATCGTCGGCCCCACAAAGAAACCTTCGCTGGATTGGGTCAAAGACGTGTTGCGGCCGTCAGTTGCCAGCCTTGCCCCTTCGTTCAACCCGGTATCGATATAGTTGCGGACCCGATCTCGGGCGGCGGGATCTATCACTGGTCCCATATCGACTGCGCCGCCATCATCGGTCGGTCCAACGCGCATCTTCCGCGCCGCGGCATCGAGGCTTTCGATCAATGCATCTCCCGCCTTGCCGACTGCGACGGCGACGCTGCCAGCCATGCAACGTTGCCCGCTGCATCCGAACGCCGCGCCTATGATCTGACTCGTCGCGGCATCCAGATACCGCATCAGGCATAACCAGCATATAATTCTTCGCACCGCCGGCGGCCTGTACGCGCTTACCGTGCGCCGTCCCGGTTTCATAAATATATTTTGCTACCCCGGTCGAGCCGACGAAACTGACGGCCGCAACATCGGGATGGGTGAGCAGGGCATCGACCGTTTCGCTGCCGCCATTCACAACGTTGAAGACGCCCTTTGGTAAGCCGGCGTCGGTGAGCAGTTCCGCCATCCGTAATGGGGTCAGCGGGACTTTCGGCGACGGTTTGAGGATGAAGGTGTTTCCGCAGACGATGGCGATAGGGAACATCCAAAGCGGGACCATGGCGGGAAAATTGAACGGCGTGATGCCCACGCAGACTCCCAATGGATGGCGCTGTACTTGTCCGTCGATTCCGCGCGCTATGTTGTCGAGAGTCTGTCCCATGAGTATAGACGGAGCGCTGCAGGCCAGTTCGACCATTTCTATTCCGCGCCGCACGTCTCCACGCGCTTCTTCGAGGGTCTTGCCGTGTTCGCGCGTGACCATGCGTGCTAGGGAATCGAAGTTTTCTTCGAGCAAGTGCGCGAAACGAAACATAATGCGCGCTCGCTCTACAACTGGCGTATCAGCCCAGGCTGAAAAAGCATTTTTGGCGGTTTGGACTGCTCGATCGACGGTTTGAGGGTCGCTGTCTGGGGTCTGCGCGATTACCTCTCCCCTGGATGGATTGTAGACTGGTGTGTAATGCGATGATGTGGCGGGTGTCAGATCGCCGCCGATGTAGTTGTGGCATATAGTGTTCATAGGCGCCTCTTCATTTAGCTATGGTGTTGGTTGTTATCAGTGCCTTTCTGAACATCCGGCGACCAAAAGCAACCGTGGACTCAATAATTTACATATACATCTCCTAAAATAACACTCTGCAATCTCCTAAGAAACTCTTCCAGTAAATTTGCTCCGACGCTTAAACGATAATCGGCTGTTGATCGCATGTCATCGATGGGTATTAACTCCGCAGCGAGTTGCGCACGGGAATCATCGATTAACGACTTATCTATCTTTCGATCTTTCATAACAGCTTCCGTCTTCAAAGCTCTCATCGGAACGGGCGCTACGCTTCCAAATGCCAGGCGAATATCTCTGAGCTCCTTGCCGTCCAATTGGGCCATCCCGGCGAAGCATACTTTGGAGATCGCCTGGGCCTTGCGCGTGCCAACTTTGCGCATCCGCTGATGCCACTCCTTCGTCGCACGAGGAAGTCGGATCGCTTTGATCAGCTCGTCCTGATGCATAATGGTCGTTTTGTATCCGGTGTGGAAACCCTGATACCCGACCCAGCGCGATCCTCGAGCAGAAACAAGCTCCAGTTCGGCTGCATAGACGAGCAGCGGCGGGAGCGAGTCTGCCGCGGGCGAAGCGTTGGCGATGTTCCCGCCGATCGTACCCCGATTCTGGATTGCCACGCCGCCGGTCAGGCTCGCTGCTTCACAGAGCATCGGAAATTCTTCGCGCAGTATGAAGTCCGCCTGCACACGCGTGTAGGTCGTCAAAGCGCCCAGCGTAATATGATCGTGGGTCGCTTCGATGCCTCTGAGTTCAGGCAAATGTTGAATGCTGAGATATTGTCGGTGATCGAGTTTGCCTGCTTCCAGCAAGACCATCAAATCGGTGCCGCCTGCAAACGGCTTCCATACCCCCGGTTCATCAGCCATCAGGTGTAATGCCTCATCGAGGTTCGCTGGAACACGAAGTTCATAATCGGGAAGATAGGCACGCATATTATTTATTCGTCACTTGCGATATTCGTTGTGGATTTTACCGCGTCGAATATCTTCATATACCCGGTGCAACGGCACAGATTACCGGCCAGTCCATTGCGTATCTCAGTTTCGCTCGGCTTCGGGTTGAGTTGGAGCAGATATATCGCGGCCATAATCATTCCCGGAGTGCAGATTCCGCATTGTGCGCCTCCGCATTCGATGAACGCACGCTGCAAAGCATGCAAGCTCTTGCCCTCTGCAACCCCTTCGATAGTAGTAATTTTTGTCGCATTGGCTTGCACGATCGGAACCAGACAGCTATTAACCAATTCTCCATCAATAATGACAGAGCAGGCGCCGCATTCACCTTCTCCGCAGCCTTCTTTTGTGCCGGTCATGCGCAACTCTTCGCGCAGCACATCCAGCAGCCGGGCCATCGGCCACGCCAGCGCATTGCGCATTTCTCCATTCACAGAGAAAGTTACTCTGATTTTTCCGCTGTCGTCAGACATTGTTGCCTCCTGCTGACTTCGCTCTCAACATAGCAAGCATCAATGACTCGGGCATGAGGGGAATGTGATTTACCTCGATCCCCAGGGCATCTTCGATAGCGTTCAAGATGGCCGGCGCAGCACCATCCATAGGCAATTCGCCGATGCCTTTTGCTCCCTCCGGGCCGTACTCATACGGCAATTCTTCGAAATAGGCGCGAATCGGCGGAATGTCGGCTGAAGTCGGCATGATGTAATTGGTCATTTGATTATTGATCATCCGGCCGTCCCGCCATACGACGTTTTCGTAAAGCGTATAGCCGATTGCCTGTGCGACACCGCCTTCGATCTGACCGGCTGCGAGTATGGGATGAATAACCTTGCCGACGTCCTGTAGAGCTACGAAGTCATCGATGCAAACCTCGCAGGTAACGGTGTCGATCGTTATTTGGGCGACATAGACGGCCCAGGCATAGGCGCCGTAAGCGTCGCCCTCATACTTTTCGTCATCCCAATGGATGCCTGGCGGAGGCTCGTATTTGCTGAATGATCTCAATGGCCCATATCGTTCGATATAACTGCTGCAGGCATTCGCAAATTCTGTCGGCCCGTAGTTTTCGCTGAGCATCCCGCTAGCGATCAGCATCTGTTTTAACGCGAATGCGGCGGATTCGACCAGTTTCCCGACGACCATACACGTGCGCGATGCGACGGTCGGGCCGCTATTGGGCACGCTCGCCGTGTCCGGCTGCGCGATCTCTACCATCTCGTAATCGAGGTTGAGAGCATCGGCGGCGATCTGCGAAAGGATCGTGTTCGTCCCCTGTCCGATTTCGGTGCTTCCCGTGAGAATTTTAACGCGGCCCTCTGCCGTCGCTTCGAGGCCGACTACCGAAGCGAGGTAGACCTCGCCTGACCCGGTGAAGCCGGCTCCGTGCATAAATGTTGCGAAGCCTATGCCCTTTTTCTCCGTCGTATTCCTCGAATTGTGGATGGCAAAGAGTTCCCGTTTGTTATGGTAATCGCTTAACTCAAGGCCGCGACTCAGCAAGCGATTCAAATCGATCTTTTCGCGTATGACCTGACCGGTGGCCGTCTTCTGACTTTCTCGGATGAAGTTGCGGCGGCGGAATTCCTCGGGCGTCAATCCCGCGGTACGCGCGACTTTATTCATATGCCGTTCGAGCGCGAAGATGCTCTGTGGTGCGCCGAAGCCGCGAAATGCGCCGTGCGGAGGGTGATTGGTCGCGACGGCCATGCTGCGGATGCGGATATTCGGACAAAAGTAGGGGCCCGCGGCGTGAATCGTCCCGCGCGAGAGCACTACTGACGACAAGGTCGCGTAAGCTCCGCCATCGATGACGAAGTCGATATCCATCGCCAGGAGTTTTCCGTCTTTATCGACCGCCGTGCGGTGACGCGTGCGTGAAGGGTGGCGCTTCGTCGTCGCCGCCATATCTTCAGCGCGATCATATGCGATTTTGACCGGCATGCCTGATTTCCACGCGAGGAGTGCGGCGTGGCCGGCGATGACGGAAGGATATTCCTCTTTGCCACCGAATCCGCCGCCGGTCACCGTCTGAACGACGCGGATTTTTTCAGCGGGCAGTCCGAACAGTTGCAAAAGCGCTTGCTGAACGTAGTAGGGGCATTGCATCGAGCCCCATACGGTGACGCCGTCGTCCGGATCGGCGACGGCGATCATCCCGTTATTTTCAATATAGAGCTGTTCTTGTGCGCCAGTCTCATATTCTCCTTCCACAATCAATGCAGCGTTCGCCCAGGCATTTTCTACATCACCCTTGTTTAGTTGAAAAGCTTTGATGACATTGTCAGCGCCCCAGATGATCTCCGATTTGTTGAGCGAATCTTCGATGGTGAAGATAGGATTGAGCGGCTCTATCTCAAGTTTCACCGCGCGGCGCGCTTTTTCGAGCAGATACTTATCGCGGTGCGCCAGGAGCAGAATGGGCTCTTCGGGGTGGTTGACGAATTGATCGGCTAGATATGGCTGATCTTCAAGGATCAGTGCGACGCAGTTTTCGCCGGGGATGTCTCGTGCCGTCACGATAACGAACTCGTTCCACGGAATATCACCATCAAATGAGATATTGCGGATACGCCCGCGCGGAACGGGTGATCTGACTGTGACCCCGTAGAGCATATCGGGGAACGTCAGATCGTCGACGTAGATCGCCTTTCCTGTGACTTTGTCGCGGCCTTCTTTGCGTTGAACTGGCTGACCGATAAACTGATTTGGCATAGGCGTGATATTATAATTCCAACTTAGGAATGTAGGTGGAAGCAAAAAAGGAAAAGTGGGAAAAAGACGAAATCTTTTGCAATTATTGCAGTTTTTGCCGTTTCTGGTTCCACCGGCCTTCGCTAAGAGACATCAACCATCAGCGTAATAGATTGCCATGAGAGATACACAGACTTATGCCTTGACCGTGAACGGCAGGCAGGTTGAAGTGACCGCGTCTCCGCAAACCTCTTTGATGGACGTCATTCGCGATCAGCTTCGCTTGACGGGCACGAAGGATGGCTGCGCCACTGGCCATTGCGGAAGCTGCATGGTCATTAAGGACGGCCAGGCTGTAAGGGCCTGCATTGTACCGATCAAGCGGGCCGATGGCGCTCAAGTGACTACAATCGAAGGCGTATCGTGCCCCGGCAGCGCTCTTCACCCCGTTCAGCGGGCATACATAGAGCAGGGGGCAACGCAGTGCGGATTCTGCACGCCGGGTTTTATAATGGCCACCATCGCGCTACTCGAGAAGAATCCCAATCCGACAATCGACGAGATCTACGGCAGTCACAAGTGGAACATCTGCCGCTGCACCGGGCACAATGCCATCATCCGAGCCATCCAACAGGCTGCCGGTCAGGCGGTTCCGCGCACACCCCCTGTTAAGCGGCCCCTCAAGGCGATCGGGCATCCTTTCCCGCGCCCCGATGCAGTGGAGAAGGCGACTGGCAGGGGTATCTTCGCGGATGACCTCTACGTCGAGGGGATGCTTTACGCGAGGGCGTTGCGTAGCAGATACCCGCATGCTCGCTTGCAAAACGTGGATGTGAGCAAGGCTAAGAATCACCCCGGCGTCGTCGCCGTGCTCACCGCAGAAGATATTCCGGGGCGCAAGGATTGCGGGGTGCATGAGGTCGATTGGCCGGTGCTCTGTTACGACAAAGTGCGTTATGTCGGAGATGCCATCGCTCTGGTGGTGGCGGAATCGGAAGAGGCGCTCGCGCAGGCGATTGAGTTGATTGAGGTTGAATACGATGTTTTGCCCGTCGTCACCGGGCCGAAAGAGGCCGCTTTTCACGATGCGCCAATCCTGCACGACCACATCGCGCATCGCCCGGCCGGTGAGCATGGAAACTGTTTGAAACACTATCATCTGGAAAATGGCGATGTGGCCAAAGGTTTCGCCGCCGCCGATGTCATCATCGAGCGCGAGTACAGCACGCAGACGGTCGAACACGCATTCATCGAACCGGAAGCCGGGTTGGCCGTTCCGGACCCTACCGGGCGAATCACGGTTTACTGCGGCGGTCAGATACCCTTTGGCGATCGCAGTCAGATTGCGGCGACGCTCAACCTGCCTGAAGAGCGAATCAGAGTTATCAATTGTCTGATCGGGGGCGCATTCGGGGGCAAGGAAGACGTGTCGGTGCAGATTCACGTCGCGCTCGCCGCCTGGGCGACGAAGCGTCCGGTGAAGATGGTCTTGAGTCGCCAAGAATCTTTGATGGTGCATCCCAAACGACACGCCACAATTATCAAGATGAAAACGGGGGCCAAGAGAGACGGCAGCATAACGGCGCACGAGGCTGAAATCTGGGGTGACGGCGGCGCCTATGCCAGCCTGAGCGGCCACGTCATGCTGCGGGCCACGACACACGCGGCGGGGGCATATGAAGTTACGAATGTGAAGGTGGACACCTTTGCGATGTATACGAATAACGTGCCTGCCGGAGCGTTTCGCGGGTTCGGAGTAACCCAGAGTGTATTTGCGATGGAAAGCCAGATGGATCAATTGGCCGAGGCGTTGAGCATTTCGCCGCTGGAGATCCGGCGAAAAAATATTCTCAATTACGGCAAACAGACGTTGGCGGGACAGGTGATGACCGAGAGCTGCGGGCTTTCGGAAGCCCTGGAAGCCATCGCCACGGAGATGGAGAAACACCCATATATCGCGGTTGAAGGTGATAAAAGGCGCGCCTGGGGAGTGGCGTGTGGTTATAAAAATACCGGATTCGGCAGCGGAGCTTATGATGCTGCCGGGGCGGAAGTGGAGGTTTTCGGCGACGGGCGGGTCTCCGTGCGCGCGGGCGCGGCCGAGATCGGGCAGGGACTGGTCGGCGTATTGGCGCAGGTGGTCAGCGAGGAGCTGGGCGTACCTTATGAAAATGTAGATGTCCTGGTCGCTGATACCGATTTAACGCTGGATTGTTCGGCCACGACGGCATCGCGCCAGACGTATGTGACGGGCAACGCCGCTCGCTATGCCAGTAGGGAAGTGCGCAGTATGCTCTCTCAGACGGCGGCGGAGATGCTTGGTTCGCCGCCCGACAGCCTTATCTTTGCTGAGGGACAAGTGCGAAGTAACGGCCACAGCATTGAATTGACCGAGCTCGTTAAGATGGTTCGACGTGAAGGTCGTCTGCCCAAAATGAGCTATCAATATGTGGCTCCGATGTGCGACCCATATCACCACTTCGCTTTTGGCTTCGGCGCACAGGCGGTCATGGTCGAAGTGGACGTGAAAACTGGTCAGACGAAGGTATTAAAGGTGATAGCGGCCAATGATGTGGGGCGTGTGATCAATCCGTTGGCATTGCAGGGGCAGGTCGAAGGGAGCATTTCAATGGGCTTGGGGATGGCCCTTCAGGAGAATTTTGAAATGAAAGATGGATTTGTACTGACGGACACCCTCAACAAATGCCGTCTACCCACGATCGATCAGACGCCGGAGGTGATCTCATTCTTTGTTGAACACGAGACCAAGGATGGCCCTTATGGGTGCAAAGGCGTAGGGGAACTCGCCTCTATCCCCACTACGCCAGCAATTATCAACGCCATCTACAATGCGACAGGTGTCCGGTGCTATGAGCTGCCAGCCGATAAAAAGTGGCTGAAGGCCGCGTTGTCATCAAGTCGGCATTTATGATGGAGTAGCCGATTATAGAGCACAGCATACGCTCCAGAGATTTGAAGCTATTTTACTTATGTGCCGGAGGCGCTACCGAAGTTAGCCGGTGGTAGAACGTCAGCGTAACCGCCGATACCGGCCACCCAACCTAGCTCGCGGTCACGAAAGGGCGCTGGGAGCAGCCGATTATAGAGCGCAGTGTACGCTCCAGATATTTGAAGCTATTTTTCTTATGCGCCGGAGGCGCTACGGAAGTTAGCCGGTGGTGGAGCGCAGCGTAACCACCGGTATCGGCCAATATACGCGCGCGCCCTGAAAGGGCGCTGGAACGTTACTGATAATTTGGCAAATTCTTGATTCACACGATAACAGAGACAAAAGGGACTCGCTCACTGGGCGACCGTTATCCTTTTGGCTGTCCCCTTTGTTAAGGCGTAATACCGAAATCTAAGATGAGCAAAGCCATATTCGGTCCCACATTCGAAGAAATGCTCCATCCGAACTCGGTGGATCCTGTATTCCGCCGGCGCGCGTTGGAGGCATCGTCAGAAGCTCCGCTCGATCCAATCAATCTGTATAACATCACCTGGCGCGGATCAAACGACGAGATCAAGTATGAAGTGCTGCCTGAAGAACTGACCGGGGTCGATGCCGCGATCGTGGTTTTGTATGGGCGTGATTTTCCCACCGGTTCGCACAAGGTAGGCGCGGCCTATTCGGTATTGGCCGAAGCTTTACTCTTCGGTGAAGTTGATATCGAGAAGAATACGGTTGTCTGGCCGAGCACCGGAAATTATGGGATCGGGGGCGCCTGGGTCGGTGGACGCGTGGGCGCTCATTCGATAGTTGTGCTTCCCGAAGGGATGAGCCGCGAGCGTTTTGAACGTATAGAAAATTATGGCGCACAGGTGATCAAAACTCCCGGCACCGAATCGAATGTCAAAGAGATATATGACAAGACATGGGAATTGCGCCGCGAGCCTGGCATACGCGTGCTCAACCAGTTCGAGGAGTTGGGCAATTACCGGTTCCACTATCATGTGACGGGCAACACTATCGTTGAACTCGCCGTTGATCTCGAAGAGCGGGGCATCGGTAATGGGACAATCGCGGCATTCTGTTCCGCCATGGGCAGCGGGGGGACGATAGCGGCTGGCGACAGACTCAAGCAGGTCTGGCCCGATCTACGCATTATCGGTCTGGAGCCGATCCAATGCCCGACGCTCTTCAACAACGGCTATGGCGCGCACGATATCCAGGGGATCGGCGACAAACATGTGACGTGGATTCACAACGTCCTGAACACCGACGCGATTATGTGCATCGATGACCTCGAGTGTAAGAAAGGCTTGCAATTGTTGACGAGCGATCATGGTCGTGAGGCGCTCACACGTCGTTATGGAATCGCGGAAGCCAAGGCGCGACAGCTTGCCACGATCTTCGGCATTTCGGGAATATGCAATGTGCTGGGCGCGATCAAGACAGCGAAGCATTATCGATTGGGCAAGCGCGACATAATCGTCACAGTATGCACGGACGCAATCGACCGTTATCGCTCAGTGATGCAGGAGATGTCGGAAGCTTACGGCGAGATCGACGAGGCACGCGCAATGACTTACGCGGAAGCGATATTTCATGGGGTTAAGACGGATTGGGTGAAGGAAGGGACTCAGGAAATGCGCAGACAGTGGCATAACTTGAAATACTTTACCTGGGTCGAACAGCAGGGTAAGACTGTGGAAGCGTTGAAAGAGCAGCGAGATCCCGATTGGTGGATCGGGCAACAGCGGTTGATTCCAGAGATCGATGCGCGCATCAAGGCTGCCCGGGTGAAGATAGAAGTTTGAGATAAAACAAAAAGACGAAAAGGAATAGCAAGCCGGGAGTTATCGTCGGGTTCCTACTATTCTGTTCCCCTGGTAAGTAGATGAGTAATCTAACCGGATTCAGTTGTCTCGAATGCGCGCGCCTATTCAGTGTAAGCGAGATTGAGTACGTCTGTCCGGAGTGTGGAGGTAATCTCGATGCGCGTTACGATTATATTCGCGCCAGCTAAAAAATTAACTAAGGCAATTCTCGCCTCCGATCGCAATTACACAATATGGCGCTATCGCCCGCTTCTTCCCATTGAAGATTCATCGCCAGTGCCGCCGCTTTCAGTAGGATGTACGCCGGTCTACGATTGCCCGCGGCTCGCCTCCAAATATGGAGTCAAACAACTGCTCATCAAAGATGACGGGCGAAATCCGACAGCCTCGTTCAAAGACCGGCCCAGCGCTCTGGCCGTCGTCAAAGCCGGAGAAGCGGGAGCGCGAGTTATAACCACCGCTTCATCCGGCAATGCCGGAAGCGCCCTGGCCGGGATATGCGCGAGCGTGGGGATGGAATCGGTAATCTTCGTCCCCGCTAGCGCTCCTCCCGCTAAGATAGCGCAATTGCAAATATATGGCGCGCGAGTCGTGTTGGTCGAGGGCAGCTACGATGAGGCATTCGATCTCTGCCTGGCCGCGGGGCGCCGATACGGATGGTACCAGCGCAGCACGGGATACAATCCATATACGGTCGAGGGCAAGAAGACGGCCGCGTTGGAGATCGGCGAGCAGTTGAATTGGAACATTCCCGATAAGGTATTGGTCGGGGTAGGCGACGGCAACATTATTGGGGGAATGTGGAAAGGCTTCAATGATCTTCATCGGTTGGGTTTTATCGAACGGTTGCCGCAGATGATCGGTGTCCAGGCTGAAGGCTCCTCGGGCATAGTCGATGCCGTCAATGGAGATGGGATTGTACGCGTGGGGGCCGCTCACACTATTGCCGATAGCATTAGCGTCGGCAATCCGCGCGATGCTACCCGCGCGATACGCGCTATGAAAGAGTCGGGCGGATGCGGCGTCAAGGTCAGCGATGACCTGATTATCGCAGCTATTAGTCAGCTGGCTCGTTCGACGGGAGTCTTCGTCGAGCCGGCTGGCGCCGCCCCACTCGCGGGTTTCTTGATGCTATGCGAGCGCAACGCGGTTAAATCCGACGAGCGCGTCCTCCTGATGCTGACAGGCAATGGGTTGAAGGATGTTGATGCCGCGCGCCGATCGATTGGTGAACCTTTGCGGGTTAAGCCTGATGAGCTAGATATGGATTCTTTGAACTTAGCGATTAACTAATTAACAGATAATGGTCGCCAGGTAAATCCGGTTGCGAAAATGTGGCGGGATTTCAGAGGTCGCGTTCAAATGCGGACACGGGGACCACGGGAAGATTGAGGTATAAGTCCCCCGTTGCTCCCCGTGGTCAAATTCATGTCTCTTTAATTCTTTATGTTCTACCTATTGAGAGGTAATTTAGCGGATTGACGGGCCGGTCGTGCAGGCGAACTTCGTAGTGGCAATGAGGCGCCGTAGAGCGGCCAGTGCTGCCGACGGTGCCTATTATCGTTCCGCGGCCGACGTGCTGGCCGGCTGCCACACCGATCTGCAGCATATGTCCGTAACGTGTCGTGATCCCGTAGCCGTGATCGATGACGACGACATTACCATAACCGCTGTAAACACCTGCGAAAATTACAACTCCATCAGCTGTCGCTTCAATCGCCGCCCCTGGATTGGATGCGATATCCAGGCCGGAGTGCATCTCCGTACCACGCCCTCCGAATGGGTTCCGCCGCATCCCATAACCGTCAGTTATATATCCGCGGACTGGCCATCCACGAGGCGTCGATGAAAGTTTGAGCTGGTTCTTATCAAAAACCGCCTTGATCTGTCTCAGTTCCGATTCGAGGGCTGCAGTCGCTTGTTCGATTTCGCCAAGATCTGCGTCTTTAACCGGGCCTCCCCGTCCAATGTTTCTTCCGAGATCGGATTGGCGGCTGATGCCTGAAGATGCAGCAAGTTTTCGCTGGGTCGAATCGAGCGCCGCCAGACGGCTGAGCAGCATTTCCTTTTTGTTGTTGACCTCCTGATTCTCTTCTTTGAGGAGCCGATTTTCCTGCTCCAGGATGTTGAGTTTCGCCATCACGATGGCTTGTTGTGCCAGTTTGTAGGCGCCGAATACGACGGTTAGGAGACCTACAACCGCAAACCCGAGTATTGTGTAAAGGATTTTGTGAGGTATGTTGAATTTGCGAAGGGGTGATTTCGCTGTCGGTGCAAATACAAACGTGTAGAACCGTTTTTCATCATTCATTTTATCTCCTTCAATCACCTCAGCCAAACACCATGGTGTTAGGGAGTATGGAGAAGCCACACTGTAATCGGGGGCATTCATTTTCAGCGGGCTGGGAGTGGGTAACGAGCACCACTGAAAGCGTCGTCTATTGGAAAATCTGGAAAATATTCCGGCGACAAAGTGGTGTAAACTGCCGTGGAGGCTAACATATGTCTGCCGCCGATTCAATAGACCTATATCCCGAAATCGGACTTCTCACCAAAAAATATCAGATTTAATTACTTGATAAAGTATTCTTGGCTTGTGGGCGATATTGCGGGGCCGTTTATCGACATTATGTAATGTCGATCTCAACTATAGGTGCATTAATCCGGATTTTGTCACGCGAAGCCCCGTGGCAAAAATCCGTTTTTTCATTAGATCGCGAGCTTTTCAGGACGCAAGGCTTTTGCTACACTGAACATATTGGTCAAGCGGTGAGAATATGCGGACTGGCCCCTACAATCGAGGAATCGCCTTTATGAACAAAATATTGAGAATAGTTATGGTTTCCGTCATTGCACTGACTGTCGCAATAACCTGCAGCAATCTGCTGGTAGACGACCAGGCATTCGGGCAAGCCGGCCGTAAATCCTCCGACAAGAAGAAAAAGAATCCGAGTTCGAGCGGGGATCCTGAAGAACAGCGCAAGGAACAGGAGAGGCAAGAGGAGAAGAAGGTCGATAAAACCATCGATCCTTCGAGTATCAGCATCGGCACCGATGTGGTCAACGTCGAAGCGGTCGTCTTCAATAAAAAGACGGGCGGAATTTTTCAGGGCCTGAAGAAAGAGAATTTCGAGATATACGAGGACGGCATCAAACAGGAGATCGAAAATTTCGCTACGCCTGATGCTCCCGTCACGATGGTTCTTGTTCTGGAATACAGCAAACTGGTCGATCTCCTCGGCAGCGCAACGGGCGGATATTTTGAAGCGGGCCGCGTCGAGATACTCCGTCCGGCTTATGAATTCGTCAGCCGCTTCGTACAGCCCAAGGATTTCATCTCGATGGTCGCCTATGATATTCGGCCGACGCCGATCGTGGATTTTACCGACGACCGCAACAAGTTGATGCAGGCCATCAACCTGCTGCTCCGCAATAATCCGGCCTTCAGCGAGAGCAACCTCTTCGACACCATGCAATTCGTCCTGCGCGGCGGCGTCGGCGATAACGTTGTGCTCGAGGAGAACAAGGACAAGGACGCTAAGTCAGATAAGACGGATTATGCCGGTCTGTACGAGATAAATGCCCGCACGGCGATGTTATTGATATCCTCGGGGATTGACACATTCAGCAAGATAAATTACGACCAGGCTCGCAAGATCGTGGAGAACTCGGGCGTCCCGATCTACGTCATAGGGACCGGCAATCTTTTCCTGAAGAAATATGACCAGTACCTCGATCCCGGACGCGGACTGGAGATGTACGGTATCCCCGACCGGATGACGCTGCTTCAGGCGCAGAACACGCTCAAGACATTCTCCGATTCGACCGGCGGCCGATACTTTCCGGTCACATTCCCCGGCGAGATCCCGAGCGTTCTGCAATCGATCTCCGCGCTCGTGCGCAACCAGTACAGTCTCGGCTATACGCCGACAAATTCGAGACAAGAAGGCAAACGGCGCAAGATTCAGGTCAAGGTCAACCTCGGCGATGTGGTGGATCCCAAGCTGGTAGTAATCCAGCATCGACAGAGTTATATCGAGGCGGGTGGCAAGAACAAGAAGAAATAAATGGGACTGAGCGAGCGGCTTGCATTTATCAATCAACAGATTGCTTCAGCCTGTGAGCGTGCCGGTCGTTCCGTCTCGGAAGTAACCTTGGTGGGGGCCAGCAAGACGGTCGCCTCTTCTCTGATCAGGCTCGCCATCGATGCGGGCCTGAGCGTGCTTGGTGAAAACCGTGTACAGGAGGCCGCTCCGAAAATCGTCGAACTTCGTAATGCCATCTCTCAAAATCAAGTCCAATGGCATCTAATCGGTCATCTGCAATCGAATAAGGCGCGTCGCGCGGTTGAGCTCTTTGACGCGATTCAGAGCATTGACAGTCTCAAGCTGGCGGAGCGGATAGATGACATATCCGGCGAGTTGGGAAAACGTTTACCGATTATGATCGAGGTCAACCTGGGCAGCGAATTATCGAAAGCGGGAGTCGTTAGTGGAGACGCTCTCTCGTTATGCGAACGAGCGGGTAAACTGGGTAATCTTGAGCTGATAGGTTTAATGGCCGTCCCGCCGCTCCTGGAAGACCCTCAAGAAATGAGGCCATACTTTCGCCGCCTGCGCGAATTACGCGACGAGGCGATCCGCGTCGGGATTGTCGATCGGCAATTCAGAGAACTATCGATGGGTATGAGCAAGGACTTCCAAGTCGCGATTGAAGAAGGCGCCACATACATCCGCGTCGGCACGGCCATCTTCGGTCCGCGCGTTGCTAAAATTGACAGCTAATGAGGTCAAAAAGAGAGATACGAAATAAGAGAAAATAAGAGACGGTCGAAAAATTGACATTATTTTTGCCTGTTTCGTTTTTTCGCTTATTCGTACTCTCTCTTTTATTTGAGTATTATGACAATTCTTCTCACTTTACAAATTGGCAGACTGATCTTTTCGGCGGTCGAAATAATGCGTGAGATAGTTCAGCTTGTCATCGGCATTACCATCGGTCTGGTGATCGCTCTGCTGCTCATTCGACTCTTGACCGACGTATTTAAGCTCAGTCCGTTTGGGAGGATCTATCAAAATGTCCGCCGTCCTACGGACGAACTTTATCAGAAGATGCGTACTTCGCAATTATACTATCCCTTAAGGAGATCATTCGGTTTTGATCCCACCGTAATAATGATACTCATTGCGCTGGCGATCTCATGGTATGTCATTTACATTATCAGTAATTACCTATTTCAGATATTGACCACCCTGGGGATCAGCTTGATCTCGTTCGGCAACGGCGAAATTTTGGGTGGGGCTCGCATCCTGATCGGCGCCTCGTTGTTAGCGGTAATCTTCTTTCTCATGACGTTGATGACGATCGTTTTCGTTAACTGGATTTTCGGATTGATGAGGCGAGCGGCCTTCTGGTCTATGGAACGACTGAGGCCGCTGCTGAAGATATTCGAGTTCGGCGGAATGCTCGCAGGGTTTTCATTTATCATCCTCTGGCTCGCTCTTATTTTTGCGGCAACTGCCGTAGAAGCTATTTTCTTGCCGTAGAAGCCGACACTTCTATTTCATCGTCGGAATCACGTGATCAAGTTAACAACGACACATTACGGAGTGACTTTTTCTGTCCGAGTTCAAGCGCGTGCATCACGCAGTTGCATCGCCGGAGAGATTGATGGGGCGCTGCGAATCCGCATCGCCGCGCCGCCGGTTGATGGCGAGGCGAATGAGGAGCTTGTTCGCTTCCTGGCCAGGCATCTGGATATCACCCGCGATCAAGTCGAAATCGTCTCGGGTCAGAGGTCGAAGAATAAGGTGGTACGTGTGAAAGGAATTTCGGCTGAATTATGCGAGAAGAAAATATTAGATGGTCAGTTGGCCTGATGGGATCCACCCTGGACTATCACAACTTTCAACTACTCCCTGAAAACTCTTAACTATCAGCTCAACTCTCAACAACTTCCTATCAACTATCAATTTTATCTATCGATTTTGGCAGCTTCCCGCAGTGACCATTGGTTCTGGCCATCTGATGAACGGCCGCTCTTCTTTCAAATTCGTCGGTGAGTTTTTCGAGGGTTTCGTTCACCTGTCGCATTCGGGCGTCGGTGCTGGTCAATTCGAGCAACCTCTGCTTCACACTCGCTTCGATATCAAGATAGGCCGTGATGATGAATGTTAGTGCTTGGGCATCTTCCGGCAGATCCGGAACCTCGCCGGATTCCCGGTCGCTATCATCCTTGAGCTTCCGGTTAGCGACGAGCCAGCGGTGGAAAAGGTCTTTCGCGCGTTCCATCTGAGGAGACAAGTCTTCGAAGATCGGTTCATCGTCGAAGATTTCCACTTCGGCCTGAAGATACGGCTCGCCTTCAACGTAGTTGAGCAAGTGAAAGCGCTTCTCGCCGACACATAAAATATTGGAACGCCCATCCGGCAACCCCTGCACTACTGCGACTTCGACAGTGCAGCCAACGCTACCAGCCGGCATCCGTTCCGAATCGTCCGTCAAATCATCGCTGCGGTAGATGATGCCGAAGATCTTGTCGCCATCCATCACGTCTTTCAGCAGTTTGCGGTAGCGCGGTTCGAAAATATGCAGAGGGGTCAGCGCGCCGGGAAACTGGACGTGCGCCAGCGGGAATATGGGGATAACGCGAGTAATGGGAGTTATATCAGTCATTAACCTTAAGTACTGCCAGAAAGGCTTCCTGCGGGATTTCGACTTTGCCCACGCGCTTCATTCGCCTCTTGCCTTCTTTCTGCTTTTCGAGCAGCTTCCGTTTGCGCGAAATGTCGCCGCCGTAACATTTGGCTAGAACGTTTTTTCCGAGCGCTTTGATCGTTTCCCGCGCGATGACGCGCGATCCGATCGCAGCCTGGATCGGCACTTCGAACAATTGCCGTGGGATGAGTTTGCGCATTTTGTCGACAAGTGAGCGGCCGCGCGCATACGCCGCTTCTTTGTGCACAATCAGAGTGAGCGCATCAACCGGCTCACCGGCGACCAGGATATCGAGTTTCACCAGGTCGGCCTCGCGATATCCGGCGAAGTGATAATCGAGCGAAGCATAACCGCGCGAACTGGATTTCAACCGATCGAAGAAATCGAGCACGATCTCATTCAGCGGCAATTCGTAGGTCAACAGCACTCGTGTCGGCGTGATGTATTCGAATCCCTTCTGCAAGCCGCGTTTTTCGTCGAGCAACGCGAGGATGTTCCCGAGGAACTCCTCATTGGTCATGATCATCGCCTGGATAATCGGTTCCTCGAATTTCACGATATCGCCCGGCGGCGGCATCTTGGAAGGATTATCGATCTCGCTCACCTCGCCGCGCACGTCGGTCAGGCGATAGCGTACGCCGGGGGCGGTCGTGATCAAATCTACATTGAACTCGCGTTCAAGCCGCTCCTGCACGATCTCCATATGCAGTAACCCGAGGAACCCGCAGCGGAATCCGAAGCCGAGCGCCGTTGATACCTCCGGATCGAAGAAGAATGAAGAATCGTTGAGACGTAATTTTTCCAGGGCATCGCGCAGCTCTTCGTACTGATTCGCCTCGACCGGATAAATGCCCGCGAAGACCATCGGTTTGATCTCCTGGAACCCGGGAAACGGTTCTTTTGTCCGCCGCGCCGCCTCCGTGATCGTGTCGCCTATGTTCACGTCGGCGACCGTCTTGATGTTGGCGACTATGAACCCGACCTCCCCGGCGCCGAGTTTATCTATCTCGCGCGGCTTCGGCGTTAGCACCCCAAGTTCTTCGACCTCGTAATCACGTCCTTTAGCCATCAACCGAATTTTCATTTTCGGACGTAATTCGCCGTCAATGACGCGCACCATGACGATCACGCCGCGATACGAATCGAACCAAGAATCGAAAATCAGAGCCTTGAGCGGCGCTTCGGTGGACCCCATCGGTGGAGGAATTTCGCGCACGATTGACTCGAGAATCTCGTCGATGCCTATACCCGACTTCGCCGAAGCCATGATCGAGTTTTGTGTGCCCAGCCCGATAATGTTTTCGATCTGCTCTTTAACTTTCTCCGGCTCGGCGCCTGGAAGATCGATCTTGTTGATGACCGGGATCAATTCCAGATTGTTATCTACCGCTAGATACGCGTTCGCCAGCGTCTGCGCCTCAACGCCCTGGCTCGCATCGACGACTAGCAAGGCACCTTCACAGGCCGATAGGCTGCGGGAAACCTCGTAGGAGAAATCGACGTGGCCAGGCGTATCGATCAGATTCAGGATATAACTCTGACCATTACGCGCCTGGTAATTGAGACGAACGGAGTGGGCTTTGATCGTAATGCCACGCTCGCGCTCGAGGTCCATAGCATCCAGCACCTGGTCCGACATTTCGCGCGATTCGAGGGCGCCGGTAGCCTCCAGCAGACGATCCGAAAGCGTAGTCTTACCGTGGTCGATATGCGCGATGATAGAAAAATTTCGAATATTTGATGACATAGAACATTAGGAGAATAGAAAATTGAGGAGGAAAAGGCAATGAGGATAGAGGCTGGGGTGAGGGCTGGCCCTGTACTCTGCTTGACAAACTTTAAAATGTCACATTTTTAGACGCATAAGCGGTGATCATCATGCCCCGGCATTCAAGCCTCGAACGCCTACAAACGCTGAGCCGGGCTCACTCGCCACAAACGAAACGAGCTGCAATGTGTGAAATAGCCTACTAATCTGCCCGTTTCATATGGCTTCCCGAAGAGCATTGAATCGCAGCATTTGACGGCATTCATTAGCGATAAAAGCAATAACTGCCTCTGACTCACTCAATTTTTATTGGCGACGACCCTCCACAAATACCAGGAAGCAACCGAGCAATAGGGCCGCCATCCTCGTTCATCCGCGACTTGTTCAATCTGTTGCGCGTCTGGCAGGTCATCTAATTCATAAGCGATTTGTATTGCTTTCCTGATGCCGAGGTCTCCCACAGGCAGGACATTCAATCGCCCGAGCGAGAAGATCAGGAACATGTGCGCAGTCCAGACGCCGATGCCCTTAACTTTGATGAGCATTTCGATCACCTCTTCGTCGCTCATCCGTGAAAGGCGCGTAAGTTTGAGTGTGCCGTCCGCGGTCTTCGCAGCCAGATCTTTGATGAATGAAACTTTCCCATTCGACATCCCGGTTGCGCGCAACTTTTCGTCCGGCGTCAGAAGAACTGACTCCGGTCTGGGAAATCGAGCGGGGGAATAAAGTGCTTTAAAACGGCCGATTATCGTGTTGGCGACTCTGGTCGAGAGCTGCTGCGAGATGATAGCGTCGACCAGCGTCTCGAAATAACGCGTGTGCGGGCGTAATAAGCAAGGCGTATGTTTTTTGATGTACACCCGCAAAACGGGATCGCGGCGTGAAAGATGATGCTCCGCCGCTCGCAGCGTCTCCCGATAGATATTTATCTTGTCGCTCTCTTTCTGCATTTTCGGATCAGGTGGAATGATGTTTTGCTAATAGCTTTTTAGTGAATTTTGCAGTGACCTTGCCGCTATCAATATCTGCCTTTAATCTGTCCAGTTCAGCCGGCGTGTCGACGTCGTACCAGGTGGGTAACAGATTCAATTTCAAGCCTGCATCGCGCACCCGATCATTGGTCGCCGAAAGCACACCGCCGGTACCCCACGGAATGTCGGCGAAGATTTCCCGTCTGAACTTGCGCATCCCGATCAGATAATACCCGTCGTCTTCCGCGGGGCCGAGGACGACATCATCTTCATCGGACAACCTTTCAAATGCTTCGAACACATAATCGGCAGGTAAGGTCGGGCTGTCGGCGCCGATGACGGCCACGGAATCGAATCCCAAATCAAAAAAATCCATAAAGCAATGGGACAGCCGATCGCCCAGGTCCTCTCCTCGCTGAGCGAGCATAAGGCAGCCCTCTCGTTCGACTACTTCGAAGGCCTCTTCCTCGCCAGCGGGCGTGTAGCAAAGTGCGAGCGCCAGCGCCTCTCGCTCATCTTGCAGATATTCCATAAGGACGAATGTGTCCCGCAGAAAACTGATGTAGAGCTCCGTTACTTCGGCCGCACTGAGTTTCCCTATCAGCCGTGTTTTGACCTCACCCTCGCGCGGCGCTTTTGCCAACAAGACCAATACCTCTTTCAAACCTCTATCTCCCTTACCGATGTCAGTAATTACGTATGTCGAGGTGTAAAGGGGGGATGTCAAAATTTGTTTCCCCTTTTCGCTGCGAGCTAGCGCGGTTTTTCCGCATCCTCGAGTCGCTTCGCTTCATTCCAATACTCATCCATCTGGGTAAGCGATGTGTCAACCCAGGCGATGCCCCGTTCTAGGAGCCTTTTCTCGATGTGACTGAACCGGCGACGGAATTTGCGGTTTGCCCCCTTGAGCGCCGATTCCGGTTCTACTCCGTGCCAGCGGGCGATGTTTGTGATAACGAAAAGCAGATCGCCGATCTCATCTGCGATTGCATCCTGATCGCGGTCATCGCGATTGATTTCGTCCTTCAACTCCCGGAGCTCCTCCTCGAGCTTGGTGAATATGTCATCGCCGTGCTTCCAGTCGAAACCGACGCGGGCGGCTTTGGCGGTCAATTGGTTCGCTTCGAGCAACGCAGGGAGTTTGGTTGACGTGCCGGCCAGGAGCGATTCGCGTTTGTCTTCTTTCTGGCCATTCTGCTCACGTTCGGCGGCTTTGATCGATTCCCAGTTCGAAAGCACTTCGGCCGTGCTCGAGACTTTTTCATCGCCGAAGACGTGCGGGTGGCGGCGAGTCATTTTTTCGTGAACGCGCGCAATTGCCTGGTAGACATCGAAATGCCCGGACTCTGTGCCGATCTGTCCGTAAAAGACGATCTGGAAGAGCAGGTCGCCGAGCTCGTCGCGCAATTCGCCCCAATTTCCGGATTCGGCGGCTTCGATTACCTCGTAAGCCTCTTCAATCAACATAGGCCCGAGAGTTGTGTAATTTTGCTCACGATCCCACGGACATCCGTCGGGGGAGCGCAAACGCTCCATCATCTCAACCAGGTCCTGAAAATTCTTTTTAGATTCCATTATTTCTTCCCACCGAAGTGAGGCAATATAACAAACTGTCAGTTGACTCAACAAGAATTCGGTTATAGCAATATTTCATAGTTGGTGATCAATTTTGTGGCATTTTTTCCTTATGCATAGGGGAAAATTTGCGATCTTCCCCTTAACATCTAAGCTGTGCTGTGGTAAAAACTTTTGTCCCAATACGAGTTTGGCCATTCCCTGGATCAACCTTCCTCCTTCGACTGCTCTAGCACGGGCCTTGCTATAAGAATAAGCTCGTTCCTGCAAACCAATCAATCGCGAGGAGTTCCGAGATGCTTGCTACCAAACCCGAAAAGGCGTTGCAACCGATTGCCATCACTGATAATAAACCCCGCCTGCTACTTTTCAGCGATTCAGCCGAGCGTTTAAATGCGCTCAAATCTTGCGTTGCCGCCGCTGATTTCGAAATCTATTTAGCGTGTTCAATGAAAGAAATGCGGCGCGCCTGTCGCCAGCCGCATGACCTGGTTGCAATCGATGCCGCCCCTTCAGATATCATCGAGATACTCAATCTGATTCGAGGGAGCGCGGTCAATGCAGAGATTCCGGTCTTGGTAGAGTATACAAGGATCAGCAAAGATCAGAGGCTCGCCGGCGTTCTGCCGAACTTTCGGGCGATGCCTTGCAACAATGCGGAAATGCAGGTTCTTTTGCGTAAGCAGATTGGTGCGACCGATCGCACACAAAGTCGCCGCTTTATGCTTTAAGTGTCAGGGATGCGAGCAATGCCGCGCCGATAACTCCCGCTTCGGCGCCTAGCTCGGCTGATACGATCCGGCAATCATAGAATGCTTCTTCGGAGACCCTTTGTTGTGTTTCCTGGGCGATCGCGTGTACGAGGAATCGGCGCCCGGCCGGAGCTCCTCCGACTGCGATCATGGATAGGTTGAGAAGGCTGGTAACGTCTGCGATTGCCATCGCGATAAATATACCCGTACGTTGCAGCATCATCTTCGCGAGATCGTCGCCTTCGTGCGCCGCCGTAATTATATCGTCGTAGGTGAATCCTCCCATCGCGCCCAACCGCGAAAGGGAGGATGTCTTATCGCGTTGTAACCGGTCGCGTGTGCGACGGACGATGTTCTCGGCTGAGACCATCGTCTCAAGCTGCACCGAATCCCCGTTGCGCTCGGGATCGATTCTTACCTGGCCGATCGAGCCTGCGAGTCCCGACCTGCCCCGCTGTAGCTTCCCGCCCAGGACGAGTCCAGCGCTGACATTTGCGCCGATGTGCAGATAGAGCCAGTTATCCACACCCTGCGCGATTCCTTCGGTCATTTCAGCATAAGCTGCCGCATTCGCATTATTGTCGAAGTAGACGGGAACCCCGAATAGTTGGGAAAACTCCCGTTGAAGATCGATTTCTGCCAAGCTCGGCAGATGCGGCATGGGGAGAACGCGCTGGGTGTCCTGATTGACCGGGCTGGGAAAAGCAACCCCGATGGCGGACACCGGGAAGGTCGAATTATGCTCCTCAACCATCTGTTTTGTGACCATCAGAATCTGGTCGGCGAGCGCGTACGAATTCTGTGTCGCCTGTTCAGAGTAGGGTTCGCGGCGAAATGCCATGAGGCGACCGCCCCCCTCGACCATTCCGATGCGGATGTGGTTACCGCCCAGGTCGATGCCGAGAAGACCCGCCTCCATAAACGCTTCTTGCGAAGATTCAGTGGGAGGAAAATTCTGTGTCATAGTAAGTTGCCCGCGCGCCGACTATAGCAATGCATCCTAACGCTGTCAATTTATGACCTCATTTGCAAATAAACGTAATTTTAGTCTTAATTGAGATGGCTTGCGATGTGGGATTCCATCAAGTATCTTACGTCGCGCTTGCTTCATATTCTGCAATCGCAAATATTTACCTTGATCAATGCTAATTGAAGACCTGATAAGAGAATACGGATTATGGGCTGTCTTCATCGGTGTAATGATCGAAGGCGATCTGACGCTGCTTTTTGCGGGGGTTTTGGCGCACTACGGTCTTTTCAGTTTCAGTGAGGCGCTGCTCACTGGAACACTTGGCGGGTTTGTCAGCGACATGATCAGCTATCTCATAGGGTACCGTGGTAAGGAGTGGATAAAAAACAGCCGATTTTACCAACGAGCTCAGCCGAGGCTAGAGAGGTTGTGTGCGCGCTTCGGTATTTACTCGATCTTCCTCGTCAAGTATGTCTGGGGACTTCGGACTGCGAGCGCGGTCTTCTGGGGGTTCGCTCACATGCGGTTGAGCCGGTTCAGCCCATTCACATTTGCCAGTTGTGGGCTTTGGGCGCTCATCCTGATCGGCAGCGGATATTTCTTCAGCGGAGCCATCGGAGTAATAATCGGCGAAGTGCATCGCATCGGATTTTTATTGTTACTTGGATTTACGATCGCCTGCGCAGTGGCTCTCGCATTTTATCTGATCGAGCGGTACGTCATCGCCCGCAGGGTTCCCGAGTTGGAGCCTCCGCTCCTGCACGATCCGGTGCACGAGAAAATGCACGAGACTCCGCCCGACGATCTTGAGTGTGAGTACGAGGAAGACATGACAGAAAGTCGCAAAGACGCAAAGGCACAACGGAGATGATTGGCGGAGGCGTGTGGGAATCGAACCCGACCCGCCGAGGCTCTCGCCCCGGCTCAACGGCTTTGAAGGCCGCGCCAGTCACCAGACCAGAAGCGCCTCCGCAACTTTGGAATCAAGTGTTTACCACAACGACGAACGAAAGAACAAACATCAGTCATCCTTTTGGTCACCCTAATTAATTTAATAATCGGGATTTCTGCGATCTGAATACGGGCATACGGATTGTCCGGGATACGCTTCTTCAAATGGGGGCGTGCCCTCGATGGTTTCTGCACCATTCCTCGCGGTGACCCGCTGGCTATCCACTTATAGCGGTTTTGCTGGCTTATGCTCGTGAAGCAGGCATTTGCGTGGAAGTCTGGCTGATAAGAGCAATTACCCGAACGGCTGCCGGTGGTTTCAGGGCATAAGACAGATGAGTAATGGCCGGGCTCTTGATGATGCGTACCGTACGCAAAGCCCGGCCCTCCCCGCCGCGCAAAGCCCACTAACTGCACGGCAAGACTTGCTCGGGGCAGTGTTATATGTGCTGGGGTGGTGAATATGTGTCGCTATAATGGGACAAAAATGTTTATATTTTGTTTCGGTGCAAAAAATTTGCTAAGCGGCAATGCAGACCGGGGAGGGAATTCCTGGTTCGCCTTTTTGTTATTGGTGCCTCATTCTTGATTTCACCCGGTTTTTGCTTTCTGGGTTGCGGCGCATTCAGTTCGATGTAGCAGTGGTTGTTTGGTCCGGGATGCCCTTAATATTGTGGAAACAAAGTTTTTGATATTGTTCTAGCCCCTTCGCGGGCTGCAGCATTATCAAATAACATACATAGTTTACAGGTTACTTAATGTCACGATTGCTCCTTTATCGTGCTGGAATCTCATTCGTGTTTGGCTCTTCCACAACCCCCAGCACCTCATAGTTTCTTGGCCGGAGGAGGCGACGGATATTGCTCAAACATCTGCGTCAAGGCTTTGCTGAGCGTTTTTTCGACTTGCTCAGGCGAGTCGATGAGAGTACTGCTCGCAGTCCCGTGCCATATAAACTTTCCGTTTTTGACATCAAAGATGTCGATAATCAGGTGGCCCACCGGAATCATCTCGATAGGTTTAGTCGGCGTCCCGCCTAAATCGTTGGACCATTTCCCTCCTCCATATGTCTCCAGATCGGTCGTATTTGGTTTTGTAAATTTCTCCGTACCGGCGTGGTAAACCAGGACTATATCCGGTTTATCGTTTGCATCGATCTTTTGCAGGCCCTTGGCGGCGAGTTGCGCATCAATGCCATCGACGATCTGCTGATTGAGCAACTTGTTTTTAACCGGAGTCCCATTCACATAGGCGTAGGTCTTATAGCCTGAGAAGTCGTTCCCCTTGTCATACTCCACTTTCACATCCTGCGCCACGATGCCGCTGGTCATAATCACCACAAAACACAGACACCAACCTTTTCGACCTAACCTCATAATCTCCTCCTTGCAATGATCAGAGTTTGAATTAAAAGAATAAGTATCCACTTTTAGAGTCAGTCAACTCCATATACAGCTAATCCCAACTTGGCCTTCGGGTCGTGCCATCATCGGATCAGCCCGAACTTCGGCGACTGCTTGCGCAACCGGTGCCGCGTTAGGTCCGCATTGTGGGGAGCGCCTTCAACGTAGAGTATACTCAGTCTTTTTACAGTCGTTAGTTATTGTGGGCAGCATCTCTATTGCCTGCCATCCTGATTAACGCATCGAAAGTTGAGGCTCTGCGGTCAACTTGCTATCTGACTATTAGCTCAAAGGGTCTCTCGCCAAGTTCAGCGAGAACAGATTGAATGATCATGTTCTCGCCGAGCGCGGGCTTGATAGCCAGACCTTGCTTGAGGCACCTGAGGGCGAGCTGCTGGTGCCCCAGGTCATACAGGCCTAGACCTAGTCCGACCCAGGCTTCGGCATTGCTGGAGTCTATCCTGACGGCTATGAGGAAAGCCCGGGTTGATTGTTCAACATCGTCCCTGATCGCGAATTCCACTCCGAGGTCGAAGTATCTTCTCGCGTCCGCTTCGACAACTCCTATCCCCTCGAGGCTTGTACCGACACTGTCCTCTGTCCTGGTTCGCTGGACATTGATGATCGCCAGCATATGCATCACATCAGGGTGGGTCCCTAGCTCTGGTTTCAGATCGATCGCTTTGAGGAGGCACTTTTCTCCATCCTCCCAATGATCGAGGTCGAGCAGGGTAGCGCCGAGCATCAACCATGCATCGGCGAATTGCGGGTCACTCTCCACAGATGCGTGGAATGCCTTAGCAGCCAGCTCGAGGTTATCAACCTGGACATACTTGATGCCCTGTTGGAAATATCCCTTGGCGGGAGAATCGGATTGCGCAAAAGCCTGACTGCCGAGGGCAGCGACGGCGAGCACTGCGATAGCGACGAGGGAGCGTATATTCTTGCTTTTCATTTTCGATCTCCTTCCATTCCTTTCCATCAACTTATTGCTACAGTGAACATACCAGCGTCTTGGGCTGTTGAAAATTGTATGTTAGTTCCATCTAATTGTACTTTAGTGATATGCGGTTTGTACTAATGGGAAATCACAGTTGGACGGTAAGTGGGAACGCTGGGTGAGGTTTTCAGAGGCCGATCGTGTGAATGGCTGTTATCAGGGAATGGGTGCTGAACGGCTTGTTGAAGAAGTCAACCGCCCCAGCCTGTAGCACATGCTTCTGCATCTCTGCATCCTTTTTACCGGAGATGAAGATGATCGGGATGCGTTGGCTGAAGTCATTTAGTCGCTGCTGCAGCTCGATTCCGCTCATCCCGGGCAAATCCACGTCCAGGATGAGGCAGGCCGAGTCGCATATTCGCCCGGAATCAAGAAACTCCTCCGCCGAGGTGAACGTCTCAACGTCGAACGCGGCCGACCGGATGATTCGCGCCAACATTCGGCTTATCGACCGGTCATCATCCACCACAGAGATTAAGCGCTTCGCAACCAAATAAATCTGCTCCCTTCATTTAATTTGACGATCTAAAAAATCGCTTCCGATGAAATCCTGACGGCCGCATAGTTTCCCGCGGCATCGTGTCCGCGATAAAAATATCAGAAGAGAGGGAAGGTGAGAATTGTACTTTGGGACAATTCGGTTTAGCGTCCCTGCGCCGCGATCCCCAGCTTATCGGCCATACGGACCAGATCGGCCACTGAATCAGCCTGCATCTTTTGCATGACCTGATGGCGGTGAGCCTTGACCGTCCGCTCGGTAGTACCGATTTCCCCAGCGATCTGTTTGTTGAGTAAGCCTACTGCGACCAGGGCGAAGACCTCGCGCTCGCGCGCGGTGAGAGAGCCGTAGTGCTGGCGCAGGTCTGCAACCGCGATGCGCTGTTGTCTCGCCTCTCGGTCCAGATTGATCGCTTCCCTGACGGCGTCCAGCAAATCCTGATTGCGGAAGGGCTTGGTCAGGAATCCAACCGCGCCAGCCTTCACCGCCTGCACTGACATTGGGATGTCGCCGTGCCCGGTGATGAAAACGGTCGGGATCTGATGGCCTGCCTTCGCCAGCTCACGCTGGAGGTCGAGCCCGCTCAAACCTGGCATCTGGACGTCGAGGATGAGACACGAAGGTGCATCCGGAGCGGAGGCGTGCAGAAACTCTTCAGCCGACGCGTAGGAGACTGACTGCAGGCCTACAGTACCGACGAGCCGCGCGAGGAAGGCGCGAAACGACGAATCGTCGTCCACGATGATGACGACAGGTGGCTTTTCGGTCATGATCCCTCCTTCTTCCCGGCCGGCAGCGTGAACATAAAAGTCGCCCCCGGCCCGTCATGGGCTTCGGCCCACAGGCGGCCCCCATGCGCCTCGATGATCGATCGGCTGATTGCCAGCCCCATCCCCATCCCACCTGGTTTGGTTGTATGAAAGGCTTTGAACATTTGTTCGAAATTCCGGGGGGCGATCCCGATACCGCAGTCCCATACCGAAGCCAGCACCAAATTTCCCTCGCCCTTCTCCGTCATTACTTTTAGTTCCCGTGTTCGTCCTTCGACCCCGGCCATGGCATCGATGCCGTTTATGAACAGGTTGAGTAGCACCTGCTGCAACTGCACACGGTCGCCGAGCACAGGCGGGAGAATGGTACCCAGCTCGGCACGGAGCGTGACCTGTTTTCTTTTCGCTTCATGTCCAACCAGCAACAGAACCTCGCGGATGGCCATGTTGAGGTCAAGCTCTGTCTTCTGCGTAGTACTTTTCTTGACCATGGCACGGATCCTGGCGATGATCTCGCTCGCGCGGAGTCCGTCGCTCGCGATGTCGGCAAGTGCCTCGCGCGCCAGCTCGAGGTCGGGTTGACGATCGTTGAGCTTTTGGAGGCAGATTTCGGCGTTGCCGACGATGGCGCCCAGCGGTTGATTGACCTCATGAGCGATCGAGGCAGCCAGCTCACTCATTGTCGTCACCCGTGTGACGTGCGCGAGCTCGGCCTGCGTCCGACGCAACTCTTCCTCAGCCTGCATGCGCTCGGTGATGTCGATTCCCATCCCGACAAGATACGGCTTGCCGTCGAAGAGCACTCGCCGGCCGGTGAAAAAGTATGGGATGGTCCGCCCATCCTTGCAGACTAGCCCTGCCTCCACAGTCGCCTCACCCGTTGTGAAGACCTCGCCGATCCTCTCCGCGATCAGATGCTTGTCATACCCGGAGAAGAATTCAAGCGGATGCATCCCCTCAATCTCTTTGCGCGAATAGCCGGTGACGATTTCAAAGTTTTTGTTCCACCTGAGGAACCGGCCCTCATGGTCGTAGTGGTAAAAGACTCCAGGCAGGCTATCGATCGTGGTGTCGGAGAAACTCTTCTCCCACATCAGACTCTCCTCGGCTCGTTTTCGCGCGATGACCCGGCCCAACTCTGCGGCAACCGTGACAATCACTCCCATCAGTCGTTCATCCTCCTGTTGCGGCTCGCGCAGAAAGAATTCGATCACCGCCAGAACCTCGTCGCCTGAGAGGATGGGGATCCCCAACGCCGCTTTCAACCCGGATTCTCTGGCAACCTCAAACCTGGGGAAGTTGGCGTCCAGAGTGACATCCTCAATCCAGACAGGTTGCTTCGATGCCAACACGCGCCCTGGCAGACCAACTCCCGGCAGAAAACTAGCGTTCTCAGAGGCGGCCCGGAAATTGGCTAGACCATCGACGCCGGTGAACCATGCCGGGCTGCAATCGAGGGCTACGCCGCCCTGACGCGGGATCCATGCCTGACCGATTGCCCAACCTGTTTTCTCGCAGACGCGCTGAAGCACGACTTCCAGAGCGTTAGTAAGATCAATGGCCGCCGCCACTTCCATCGAGATAGTTTGCAGCAGGCTGAGCCGCTCTTCCGCACGCTTGCGCTTGGTGATATCACGCCAGACGGTATATAGGATCTGCCGGTCGTCCAACGGAATAGCCGTGAGCAGAACCTCAACGGGAAGCACACTGCCATCAGCGAGTTTGATCATCCACTCGAAGCGGTGATTACCTCTTTCGAAGGCCGTTGATCATCTCGTTTGCTTCGAATAAGGAGCGTCCGGCGGTTTGAAATGGAGGCGAGAGGGCTGAAGGATGAGTCGATAGTAACTCTTCCTTACTGGAGTATTGCAGCATTTGGACGGCCGCCTGATTGCAATCTACGAAAATGCCACCGTCAATCAGGAGAATGGCATCAGCCGATCTTTCGAACAGCAGATTTAATGTGTTCTCCGGCAACATCTCATGCGCTGGTTTGTGAATATTGCTCGCCACTTCTCCATTCACCGGATCAGGCCGTCAAAACAACAAATGAGAAAGAGATAACGACAGAGTCGATAAAATATTCGATGGCCGCCTGCGACACTGAGAATCTTCCATACTCTTTGATCATACATTGCCCCTTATCAGTGCAGGACAGGAACCTCATTACTTCTTCACCTTTGGCGGGTACTTCTTGAACATCTTCGTGACAGCCTTGTTAATAGTTTTTTCGACTTTCTCAAGCTTGTCGCTAAGCGTATCGCTCGCAGTCCCGCGCCAGACGTACTTCTTGTTTTTGACATCGCCGATATCGACGATTAGTTGGCCTACTAGAATCTTATCCATATAGGTAGTCGTCGTGCCCATTCCTCCATAACCGGGCCAACCATACGCCCAACCGGGCCCATAGATTCCCGTGTTGACGGTATTCATTTGGATATCAATGTCGGTCGCGGCGTGATACACAACGACCAGGTCAGGATTGTTATTAACCTCGACCTTTTGCAATCCCTTGGCGGTGAGCTGCGAGTCAATATCTTCGATTATTCGAGCATGCAGCATCGGAGTCTTGGCCGGAGTCCCAGTATCCCAGGTATAGGTCTTATAGCTTGAGAAGTCGGTGGACTTGTCCCAATCCACGTTGACCTTTTGCGCAAGCGCGCTGCCGTTCAAAATCGAAAAAATACTGAGATACAAAGCGATTCGTACTACCCTCATGATTTCCTTCCTATCTGGTTATCAACTCTGTGGCTGGGTAGATAATGGTTCAGTTTCTTCGGGAGGCAACTGAATCGGCTTCCATCCTCTGCATCATCGGACTACAGCGCACTTTCACGGTCACTTCGCGAGTATCGGACAAAAGGCAAATCAAAATCACAAATGTCAAATTATAAATGCCACCTGGTCGTCATCGACAACAAAGGCTATAAGATCTACTTCCTTCATTTTGCATTCACACGATTTGCTGGATGTGTGACGTTGAATGTGGAATTACGCTCGGCTTTAACATCGCCATATCTCGCCGCTACTTTTAGACCTGGGTGTTCGGCTGATAGCCATTAGTACTGTTGGAATTGGAAGCTGGGTGTATGATTCTTTTATTGGATTTACAGAGAAATGTTAACAACATGCTGCAACCAAGTCAATGATCTCTATTTTCAGATAGGATTATACGTGAGGCAACCGGTATTCCTCGCCAGTCACCAGAGCAGATGCGCCTCGCAATATTTAAACGGGCAGTTAAGCTTTCGGATGTGACCTGTCATATATTTCCATCAGCTTCTCCATCGAAACATGCGTATACTGCTGCGTGGTCGAGAGCCGGACATGCCCGAGCAATTCCTGAATGGCTCGCAGATCAGCCCCGGCATCCAGCAGATGCGTCGCGAATGAATGGCGGAGCGAGTGCGGACTGATGTGGTGGATCTCGGCGCATTGCTTGACATATTTGTCGACCATCCTCCCAACCGATCGCGTCGTGATCCGCGTTCCCTGATAGTTCATAAATACCGCCAGCGAATCGACACTTTCGGGATCGGCTTCTACGAGCAACTCTCCGCGAACTCCCAGATATTCCCTGAGCGCTTTTTTTGCATGATCGCCGAACGGCACCACGCGTTCCTTACGTCCCTTGCCCTTCACGCGCACCGATTGATTGGTGAAGTCGATATCGTGGAGGTTGAGTTTGACCAGCTCGGAGACGCGCAGGCCGCTGGCATAAAGCAATTCCAAAATTGCACGGTCGCGCTTCCCCAGCACCGTATCCGTCTCCGGAGTTTCGATGAATCGGACCATCTGTTCGATGTTCAAGTGGTTAGGAAGCGTGTGTTCGACGCGTGGGCTCGCTACGAGTTTCGCGGGATTGACCTCGAGTATGCCCTCCCGGCAAAGATAGCGGAAGAATGTGCGCAATGCCGCGATTTTGCGATGGATCGAACTCTTCTTCTTTTTCTTCTCATAGAGGGAGGCCATGTACTCGCGGATTGTCAGATTGTCGATCGCGATTATGTCCACGACCCGACGGGCCCCATTCTTATGGGTCGGAGCAATGTGATCATAAAATTGAACCAGGTCGCTCTCATAGTTGCGCAGCGTGTGCTCCGAAGCATTTCGTTCATACTTAAGATGCTGAAGGAAATCGTCGATGTATTTTTGCACGAAAAGCCTCCGGAACCTCGGAAGAATCATTGAGTGAATATCTCCGCGAGGTCCACATCGGGGTGAGACTGGGGGCGCATTCAAATACAGGTTCAAATCGGTCGAATCAAATCCAGGTTCATGATAGCACGTTGTTTCAAGTACGATTTGACGAAATTTTACCTAAGACAAAACTTTTCAGGTCATCGAAGGTTTCGCAGCGGAACTCGATTTGTCCGGCGTAGATCGGTGCAGGCGATTGTCCGAGCAGTCCGCGGGGCAAGAGGGTCAAGTTGGCGGCATCTTTCTCTGTAGTGACGATAGCCTCTACTTGGGCTGCTCGCGCGAGATTCCAGATTTTTAAAAACTCATCGGCTTCGTAACGATGGTGGTCCGGAAAATCGATGCGTTGAACGACCTGAATTCCCAGGTTTTTCAGGTCGGTGATGAATCTCTCAGGCCGGGCGATGCCGGAAAAGGCGGCCACCCGCTTCCTCGCCAGATCCTTCGCATCGAGCGTCTCGTTGGCGTCGATTCGCCGCATTTTTGTCATCTCGTGATGAGCATAGAATATCGGTATATCTGAATATTTCAGGATTGTGCGTTCAAGCGCATCCCGATTGAATATTCGATCGGAGCGGGTGACGATGACCGCATCAGCGCGGCGCAACCCGCTCAAGGGCTCACGCAATCTTCCGGCGGGAAGCAACCCGGTCAATGGTTCCGTCGCATCGACCAGCGCCAGATTTAGGTCGCGCGCGAGTCGGAGGTGTTGAAAAGCGTCATCGAGTATGAAGACCGTCACCGGACTCTTCTCCGCGAGCCAATTGCCCGCCGCATAACGGTCGGCATCGGCCACCACGCGCACACCGGGACAGGAGTTTGCCAGAAGGTAGGGCTCATCGCCTGCCTCGATGGGGCTGCATAAAATCTCTTCACCGTTCGACACTTCCACGCGTCCGCTGCTGCGTCGCTTGTAACCCCGGCTTAAAATAGCGACATTATGGCCTTCGTCTCGCAGAAAATTTGCCAGAAATGCCACGCAGGGAGTCTTCCCGGTTCCGCCCACCGATAAATTCCCGACGCTGATCACGGGCAAACTTAATCGGCGTGTTTTGAAAAAACCGTTCTCGTAGAGGGCGAGGCGGGCACGAACTGCCAGTTCATAAAGTTTGGCCGGAAGAACAAGCGGTGCGCGAATGACATTCGAACGGTTCATTGATGTGTGCTGGCACTAGTACTACCGTGTCACAAAAACCGCGAATTTCCCTGGAAATTCGCATATGCGATCTGTGTACCGCCGCGTTGGGATCGCGGAGCCTTGGAGTGCGGTAGCTCGCTCGATACCGCTTTGGTAGTCAATTCCTTGACTTAGGCTGTCGCTTAAACTCACCTAGTGTCCTGCTACAGTGACCGAGAATTGGGGATTGCTCAGTTGTCCCGAAGACAGCCAATGGAGCAATGGACTACTAAAGCGGTACCAAGCTACCCCCACTCCAAAGGCTCCGCTATCCTCTGAATATCAGTGACACAGTAGCAGTTGTCCTGCAGAAAAGCCCGGTAATTGTTTCTGATAAAAGAATGCAAAACGCGGTTGCATTTTTTCAAAGGCCATTACCGGGTTGATTAACAAGATAAATGTCAAAATGTTAACAGAGACTATATTCGTTCCATCAACTCGCCGATCAAGGCAAGCGTGCGCGCGGTCGCTCCGCTATTCTCTTCTACTGCTCTCCGCGCATTCTCCCCGACACTGTGAGCGCGCCTCTCATCGGTGAGCAGGTTGCAGAGAGCGCGCTTCAATTCACCAGCCGGATCTTCGCATATTGGTATCTGTATCAGAGCATCCCGGCACAGGAACTCATTTCTGATCTCACGGAAATTATCCATATATGGGCCGACGATGATCGGCCTGGCAAAGAATGCCGGCTCCAGAATGTTATGACCGCCCTTCGGGACGAGGCTTCCACCTACGAATACCACCGAGGCGAAACGGTAAAGTGTCGCCAGCTCACCTACCGTATCGAGCAGGATACAATCGGCTGAATGCGACTCAGTCTTTCCCGAGTGGTCGAATGCCGAACGGCGAACATATTTCACCTCCATCGAGTCGAGCAGTTTTGCGACGTCGCTGAACCTCTCGGGATGTCTCGGGGCGACGAGCAATCGTAAATTCTTGAGACCGTCTTCCGCTCTTAATCGTCGGAAGGCCTCGATCACTATCTCTTCTTCACCGTTGGTGGTGCTGCCTGCCACGATGAGCGGTACAGAACTCAAAGCGAAAATCGATTCGAGCAGGCTCCCGGCCTCATCCGCCTTACGCGAACCCGCGGCATGACCGATATCATACTTGATGTTTCCGGTTACGCTGACACGCTCGGGACGAGCTCCCAGATGGATGGCGCGCTCAGCATCCGCTTGGCTCTGCATCGCGAACCGCGCTATTAGTCCGTATAACCTGCGCACAAAGAACCCGAACTTCTGTGACCTGGTAAACGAACGATCGGAGATGCGACCGTTTGCTACCAGTACCGGTATATTTCTTCGGCGGCATTCAGTGAGAAAATTGAGCCATAACTCCGATTCCATCAGTATCACGATTTGGGGTTGGATAGTGTTCAATGCCCGGCTGACACAAAAATTCCAGTCGAAAGGGAAGTAACAAAATCCTTCGGCTCCTGTAATCTTATCTCGCGCAATAGCTTGTCCGGTGGCCGTCGTGGTCGAAATGATCAATCTATGGCTTGGAAATCGTGCGCCCAGCTCCCGGACCAGCGAGCCTGCTGCCAGCGCTTCACCAACTGATACCGCGTGAAGCCAGATCGCAGGTCTTGCGTCATTCCTCAAGGAATCAGGGAGAATCCCCATCCGTTCACGGAAATTATTCAAGTATTTTCGGTGAAAGAGCGCCTGATAGACAAAATAAGGCAAGAGCGCGATGAAGGTCAGAGTGAGAAGCAGGCTATAGATAAGCTGCATAAATTTGATAATTGAGAATGGAAAATTGATAATGAAGTGGGCCGCATTATCAATTATTCTCAATTACCCATTATCCATTATTTCGCTCGCTCGATGTATCGACCTTCGGTTGTATCGACGCGGATTTTTTCGCCCTGTTTGATAAAAGCAGGGACTTGAATAATGATCCCTGTTTCCAGTTTCGCGGGCTTGCCGACGTTACTTACGGTGGCGCCTTTTATTTCCGGTTCGGTTTCAACGACCTTCAATTCGACGACTTGCGGAATATCGATTCCGATGGGCGCGCCTTCATAAAATTGCACCTGGATGACCGTATCGGTCAGAAGATAGCCGACGGCATCGCCGAGCTCTTCCGCGCTCAGTCCGATCTGCTCGTAGGTCTCTGTGTTCATGAAAAAATAGATATCGCCTTCGTTATAGAGATAGGTCATCTCGTGATCATCGAGGATCGCGCGTTCGACGGCGTCCGTCGAGCGGTAGCGATGCTCAGTGGTCGAGCCCGACTTCAGATTGCGCAGCTTGGTCTGCACCATCGCGCGCAGATTGCCGGGCGTATGATGGTGAAAGTCGACGACTTTGTGCGGCACGCCATTGTGTATGAGGACCATTCCTTTGCGGATCTGTGTTGCTTGAATAGCCATTATTGAATCAGCTCCTCGCCCAATAAATATGTGGGGGCAGAAAAGCTGATAAGATAACTAACCAGCTGCAATGGGTCAAGTAGAGCACAGCTTTACAAAAAACCGGGCGGGTGGGTATTGACCGGCCATACTTCGTAAGATAGTATGCCTTTCGCTGCGGGACTTCTGCAAAGTTAGTGAACGGTGGCAATTCAATTTGAGCCAATTCATTTGATTGGGAGGCCAACGCACAAACCTGACGGCAGGCATACTCGTCACCGTACGAGGAGCCACAGTCGCAGGGCTAAGGTCACCCACCTGTCTCAGGCAGGTTCAAATGAAGCCCCGCCACGGCCAAGCGGAAGTCCCTAGTATCCAGCTCCCTTCGCTTAATGATTTCATTCAATTATACTCGGCAGAGAAAGGCACCGTGCGATGATCCGAGTGATAATGATCGGTGACACGATGGCGCGGAGCGGTCGCCGTGTTCTCGAAGAACGCCTACATGATCTCCGTGCATCTCGCGAGATAGATTTCGTCGTCGCGAATATTGAAAACGCAGCGGGCGGATTTTCCATCACGCCACGGATTGCGGCAGACCTCCTGGCAGCCGGAGTTGATGTTATGACCTCCGGCAACCATATTTTCGATAAAAAAGAAATCCTCGATTACATCGAGAAAGAGCCGCGGTTGTTGCGGCCTGCTAATTATGCGGTCGGTGTGCCCGGGAAAGGCCGGTGGGTCGGAAGGGTAAAAGGCATCCCCATCGCCGTCATCAATTTGCAGGGGCGCGTCTTTATGCCGCCGAGTGACGATCCATTCCGCGCAGCCGACGCGCAGCTTGCCGCGCTTGAACCGGCAGTTAAGATCATCCTGGTCGATATGCACGCCGAAACGACGTCGGAGAAGATGGCTATGGGCCGTTACCTCGATGGGCGGGTCTCGGCAGTCGTCGGCACACATACACACGTCCAGACGGCGGACGAACAAGTACTGCCTGGTGGAACGGCCTACATCTCAGACCTCGGCATGACCGGCCCGCACGATGGTGTGATAGGAATGCGTACCGATATCGTAATCGACCGGTTCCTGCGCGGTCTTCCGATAAAATTCGAGCCGAGCGAAGGCGAGATCAAGCTCAACGGGTTGATTGCCGAAATCGATGAAGCTACAGGTCACGCGATGCGTGTGGAGCGAGTGAGTTTGTCTCATCACTAATCAAATCTGAAAAGAAGAATACGAAACATAAGAAAATAAGCGAAACATACGAAATAGCTCACGGTTCGTTTGTCTCGTTTATTTTGTTTTATTGTATTCTCTTGGCATTTCTATATGAAAGAAACTATTCCGTCAGCTGAAATCGCCAATGTCGTCATCATCGGTGGCGGAGTCGTCGGTACAGCGATCGCTGCTGAAGTTTCGCGCTTCTACGACGATGTGTTTCTAATGGAATCGATGCCGCGGCTCGGACTTGGCTCTTCGACTCGCAACAGCGGCGTCATTCACGCCGGAATCTATTACCGGCCCGGCTCTCTCAAGGCATTCCATTGTGTCCGCGGTGCGCAATGGCTTTACGAATTCTGCCGTGAGCATAACATTACCCACAAACGCACGGGCAAACTGATCGTCGGCGACGCCGAAGAACATCTCTCAGCATTACAGGCGCTCAAAGAACGGGGCGAAGAGAACGGCGTTGAAGGGCTCAAGCTCGTCGATCGAACTTACATACAGAAACTCGAACCGAACGTTATTTCGCCGGTCGCGCTCGATTCTCCAAACACCGGCATCGTCGATGCAGAAGAACTGATCAAGGTCTTAATGCGTCACGCCATCTCGAACGGCGCGCATATTTTGACGAACACACGCGTGATCGGCGCCGAGGTCAGGAAAGGCCTGGCGATCATTCGCACGGAGCGCGAAGAGGTAGCTGCGCGCGTGGTGATCAACGCCGCGGGGTTGTATGCCGATGATGTTGCGCGAATGTTCGGATATGACAAGTATACGATCTATCCGTGCCGCGGCGAATATGCCGAGCTGCCCCCGAGTCGCAGTGGGATCGTAAATGGTCTCGTCTACCCGCTCCCCTTACCAACTGGCCATGGTCTGGGAGTACATTTCACGAAAAATCTAGCCGGTACCTTGCTGGTGGGGCCGAACGCGCGATACGTTAAGAACAAAGACGATTACGAGAATGATCGCATCGATCTCGCCGCATTTTTTGAATCGGCGGTGCAGATGGTCCCGATTCTGAAGTTCGAGGATTTGCGCCTGAGCTACAGCGGATTGCGCGCGCGGTTGTTGCCTGAACATGAGCATACCTTTGCTGATTTCGTGATCGAGCACGATCCGCAATGGCCTTCAGTGATCCATTGCATCGGGATCGAATCGCCCGGACTGACATCCTGCCTCTCGATCGGTGCGAGCGTGGGCGAGATGGCGCGGGAGGTGCTGGCAGGATGAGGACATATTGGAGAATGTCGCCCTATCACCCAACGCTGACCTTTTCTGTGTTTGGTGGTGTAGCTATGTGATTTTTACGGCCAATTCTTTTATTAGGGTCAATTCGAAGAAAGAGAAATGCGCCCAACAGACACAGACTGCCCGCCAGAAGAAAAGGCGCGTCCCAGTTGTAATATTTCACCATTCTCCCGACCGCAACTGATGCCAGTAAACCGCCCAGATTCCCGCACATATTCATCACTCCGGAGACTGATCCCGCGTACTCCGGACAGATATCCATAGCCACCGCCCACGATACGCCGACAGTAAGCTCAAGAAAAAACAGAGCAGCCGTAGTGAAAGCGACGCAGACATAGCGGTCGTCTGTCAACGTGGCCGGAATGATGCAAAGAGCGGCGACCGCGAACCCGACAATAGCCACGGCGCGCCGCGCAAATCGCAGATTTCCCGTGCGCCGAGCCAGGTGGTCTGAAAGCCATCCGCCCACGGAATCGCCAACGGTGGCAGAGGACAACGGAATCATGTGCCAGAACCCCATCTGAATCAGGCTGAAGCCTCGAGATTCCTGCAGGTAAGTGGGAAACCACGTCAGGTATATCCAGATGCTGTAGGCGTAGCAGAAATACATGAGGCAGATCAGCCAAAGGTTTCCACTCGATACAATCTTGCCCCACGGCACTTGATGAGGCGCAACGGGTATGGAGGCGTCAGAGGCTCGGCTTTGGTGAATGATAGCCAATTCCGCGGAATTGACCGACGAATGTTGATCCGGACGGTCGCGATAATACCAATACCATATGGCCGCCCAGACGGCGCCGATCAGGCCGAAGATGACGAAAACACTGCGCCATCCCAGTGTGGTCATGATGAAGACTACTATCGGCGGCGTTATCGCCGCGCCCAGGCGAGCGCCTGAATGGGTTATTCCCTGCGCGAACCCGCGCTCGCTTGCCGGCAGCCAATAGGAGAGAGCCCGAGTCGCTGTAGGAAATGCGCCCGCTTCGCCGATTCCGAAGAGGAAGCGGAAAGACACCATCGACCATTTACCCCAGGCGAGCGCGGTGACTGCGGTAAAAACTGACCACCAGAAAACGATCGCGGTCAAAACTCGGCGCGGGCCGAAACGGTCGCCGAGCCAGCCACCCGGAATCTGAAACAGCGCATAAGATAAGTTGAACGCGCCGAATATCAATCCCATTGTCTCCAGGCCGAACCCAAATTCTCTACGGATCTCCGAAGCCGCATGCCCGATGCAGATGCGATCCATGTAGGTGATCATGTATACGATCACCGTAAGCCACAGCACACGGTGCCTGATGCCGCTGGGATGATGCTGTACGGTAGGGGATGCGACCATTTCGGTACGTTTTGTCTGCGAATCGGTAACCGCCCGCGGCCACTGTTTAAGTACTCTGGCAGCTGAGATTTTTGATATTGCTGTAGCCCGCGAAGCGGTCTAGAACAATATCAAAAACCTTTGTTTCCACAGTATTAAGTCAAGGGGTTATAAGTTGTATGACCGATAAGATGTTGCTACTCGGGAGCCCCGAAAAGCAAAACAATGAGTAAGGGTTAGTTTCCCCTCCGGGATTATCCCCTTATTCAATGCGATTGCCTTTCAGGGCTTGATAGAATCAATCTTTTTAAAGATCCTTAGTATCCGCGTGCCTTGTCAACTACGTTCATCAGAGGAACCCCATTGCTATAGCGGCGGACGTTCTCCGCCACGAGCGCTACGAGCCGCACCTGCCTGATTGGGGCAGCTCCCGAGTTGTGCGGAGTGATGACCAGGTTCGGGCAATCCCAGAGCGGGTTGTCGGGCGGCAAAGGTTCCGGCATTGCCACATCGAGGCCCGCTCCACGAATCCATTTCTCTTTGAGCGCTTTGACCAGCGCATCCTGATCGACGAGCCCGCCGCGGGAGACGTTGATAAAGTACGAGGTAGGTTTCATTTTGCGAAATACGCTCTCGTTGAACATTGACCGTGTTATCTTGGTCAGGGGAGCGGCGCTCATCAGGACATCTACCTGCGGCACCATCTGCGGGAGCCAGCTGGGATCGTGCAACTCCGCCACAAATGCAGGTTTGGGCAGAGGCTTCGCATCGGTGGCGAGCACGCGCATCTCGAAGCCGTAATGAAGGCGGCGTGCGGTCTCCGTCCCGATCCCACCCATCCCGACGATGCCGATGGTTTTGCGGTAGAGGTCATCTAGCGGGGCACTGCCTTGCCCACTTATCCACTTGCGCTCTTTGAAGGCAGGGATCGAGTCTTGCGTCAACCCTCGCGTCAGGCTGAGAAGGAGACCGATCGCTGTTTCAGCGATGACCGGCGCGAATATGCGCTGCATATTGGTCAGCACGCTCGGATGTTCCATCAGTTCTTTCGGGAGGTTCTCGACCCCGGCGGCCCAGGTCTGGACCCATTTGAGTTTCTTAGCGGCCAGCATCGTCTCGCTATCCACCACACCCAGAATTACCTCTGCATCCGCAACGTGGTGTTTCAATTCCGAGCGATCGGAGAGCATGCGCAGATCTATATTTTTACCGGCAGATCGTATCTGCTCAACTTCGGCAGGCGCCAATTTCTCGGCACAGACGATCTTGATCGTACCGGGAGAAGGATTTGAATCGACTACCGCATGGTTGGAGACAACGACCGGAGCATTGGAAGTACCGGGAGTCTGATTATTCGCCCAAGCGGTTACTGTTCCGGTTGTCGCCAATCCGGCGAGAAAATTTCGTCTTGAAAGATTGTCGTCAGACATAAATATCACCTCCTCAGAATCTAGTTTGGAGCCTTTAGGCGGTTGTACTTTTGACTGCCTGAGCGATCTCCAAACGCGTTTTCAATGTTTCAGGGCGTCGCACGGCGACAGATCGAATTCCTCTGAATAATTACTGTAGTTTGTCGAACCTGCGGAGGCCCATATTTATGAGTAGTTCAGTTACCGCTGAGCGGGCTTGCTGCGGAAGCCTTCCGCCGGCTGGCCGCCCTGCGGTGTAAAGCTCAATGCGGGGCGGCGGAATCTCTCAAATGCGCGATGTTCGGATATCCGTTCATAGCCAGGCGGCAGGAAGGCCCGGGGCCGTAAAAGCGCGGCGCGTGAAATGTGAATATCGGAGCGTAAACCACATCACCTTCTTCGGCGATGATAACGCCCTGTCCCTCGATCGGATAACGTATCTGACCGGCCATGACCAGCCAGAATTCTGCGCATTCGGGGTGGTAGTGGCCGCGATCCTTGGGATTGAGCGGCGGCAGATTTTTCTCGTAGCCGTAGATGATATTGGCGACAGCGCGATCGTCATGCACAAAACGGCTCCCCTTGTATCCCGACGACTTCGCCAGCTCGTATAGATTGATGTGAGGTTGATTTCCGCGATCGTACGGGCCTGGCTTGCGATTGAGGGTGACCGGAATCCAATCGATGCCCGGTATTTTGGGCGGTTCCACGTCTCTCGGATACAGAGTCTTAGCTTTCGCTATATTGACCTCAAATCGCAGCGAAGGCTTATCTCCGATGGTCTCCATCGAGTAGATGGTTTGCATGGGGACCTGAACCATGGAGCCCTTGGTCGCCACCAACGGATCCTGGCCTTCGATCTCGAAGCGTATCTCGCCATCCATCACGATCCACCACTCTCGAGTGTCCGGGTGAAAACGCTTGGATACCTTGGTTCCGGCGGCTGTAGAAATGTAAGCCGCATTTAAATGATCGTCATCCACAACCAACTCTTTCCAATCGGCTTCGCCTTTGTGTTTGACTTTAAGATCAGCGAGCCGCGTGTGAGGTTTGTGGGGCGGGACATATTTTGTTGGTTGCTTCGGTTTCGGTGCCCAGCTGGGAGGCTCCTGACTGCTGACCCCTGGTTGAATCGTAATAAGTGATAAGAACGCGATTGCCAATGCGCTTGCTGCGATGGGTACCCTACTGTTCATAGTTACCTCCGATTATGGTGCTCAACTATCGCTGCTCTTGCACGAATTATGCATGGGAGTATTTTGAAAGGATCGATTTCTCGGCTTTCAAATAACTTTTTGCAATTGATTAATTAACCTCTCGTCCCCCAATCCACACTTTGTTGATCTTTCGCGTGTTCTTAATGTCGGCCAGTGGGTCGGCATCCAGCAAAATCATATCGGCACGTTTGCCATTTGCGAGCGTGCCAAAATTGCCGGAAATATGCAGCGCAGCCGCGGCATTCGACGTAGCAGCCTGAAGTGCCTGCGCGGGAGTCAACCCCGCCTCGACCATCAACTCCAGCTCACGATGTTCAAAGAATCCCTGAAACCGCGCTGGCGGTCCGGTGTCTGTTCCGAAGGCAACGGGGATTCCCGCATCCCAGAGCTTTTTGAGATTTTTCTGTCCCATCTTGAGCTGCCCCGGATACTTGGAAAAATCCGGATCGGACTTGACTCTGGCCCCATAAGCCGGGTCTTTCAGTTTGCTCACGATCTCCGGAGCGATCCAGCGGCTGAAGAAAGGTTCGTCCAGGAATGCAGGCGGGGTTGCGTATATGAATGTCGATTCTTCGCGCACTAGAGTAGGGACTGCGAAAGTATTTTTCTCCTTCAGCGACCGGATCAAGGCATCGTCAATCTCTTGATCCCTCACGCTGTGAGCCATCCCGTCTAAGCCGGCCGCCACGAGGTCCTTCGCATCCTCCAGGTAGAATATGTGCGCCATCACGCGCAGCCCGTGCTTGTGCGCTTCGGAGATGATGGCGCGATAGAGTTCAGGCCTGATCTTTTTATAGTGGCCCCAATGATCGTCGACCCAGATCTTCACCATATCGACTTTTTGCCGCGCCAGTTCCGCAACCTGTGCCCGAACTTCTTCGACGCTGTCGACTTCTCGTTGCACGCCCGCATTTCCGGGCATCACTACCGGATATCCGGCCTTCCCGGTGAAGCCGCGCCCAGCCGTGAAGACTGCGGCCCGCGGGCTCTCCTGCGGTTTTGCAGGGCCACGAACCTTGAAGATCGCATCGAAATCCGAGCCGAGGCTCATGACCGTGCTGACGCCGTAACGGGCATATAGACGCAGTTGCTCCACAATATTTTCTTCGGTGTAATTCTCGGGACCGGCCTTCAACCCTCGGGTCATCCCGACATGACCGTGGGCGTTGATCAGCCCCGGAATGAGAGTCTTGCCCTCACCGGAAATCACGGTGGCACCTTGGGGGATGGAGGTAGAGGCGGGCGGGCCGATGGCCTGGATACGACCGTCGCTTACCACAACGCGGCCATCGCGGATCGTTGGCCGGCCGCTGCCGTCCCAAATGTCGGCTCCGTCGATGACAAAGGTGGACGCGAAATTTGCGTGACTGGTCTTCCGTGGATATGGATCCATCAGGATTGACAGGCAGATGAAGAATAGGAGGCCGAAACAGACGAGTTTTTTGTTCATAGTGATAATCGCTCAGCTGTTGCGATGGCGCGCCTCTTCGAATATCTCCGTGGCGCGTGTGGGATTGAAGATGCCGCACGAGCAGAAGCGCGAGAAGTACTGGCAAGCCTGTTCCGGGGTGCGACGGCCCTCTCTCACCCAGTCGATCATCTTCCGGGCGAAAGCGAATGAGATCATGCCGTGACCGCACATAGTCGAGAGCTCCAATACCTGCCGGTCGGCCAGCCGGTCGGTCCTGCCCATGAAGCCTAAAGAGTATTCCACGCTATGGCGCGTGATTCCCGTCTCATCGCAGCATTCCTGCGCCCGGTCGATGAGGGCGCTGATGTTGATCGAAATACCCAGGTCTTCGCGGCGCAACTCCTCGACAAACCCCTCGACCGACTCGATGTTGTCGAAGACCGCCGCGACCGTCGTCGGATTGGAGACGCCATCGATGACCGCGTCGAAATCAGGATGATGTTCGCGCGCCCAGTGGGCAGTCGGATTCAGCTCTTTCGAGGGACGGTAGATGCCGCCATGCGAACCGTCGCCCATGTTGACGGGCTGATATTTGCGGGCCAACTGCAGAAAGCGCTTCAGCTTCGGCACCGAATCTTGATCGTTGTGCCCGCGGCAGGGGATGGCGAAGACTATGAAATCGTTGTAAAGGTTTTTTTCATTGCCGTAGCGGTGCAACGTGTTGGTCATATGATTTTCTCCCCAAGCCCAGGTTGGTCTTGCCGCGATTGAAGGTGAATCCTTCTTCGACCAGTATCTCCTCCAGCCGATTCTCGCCCTCCTCATCGCAGCGCGCCGAGACTCCGACTGCAACCACGGTCTCTAGCTGGCTCGCCACCTCTTTGACCTTTCGCAGAATGTCGGGAACATTTTTTATGGATGTTTTAAATTCGACGATTGCGGAGAGTATCTTTTCGTTGAGGATGTCGGTCCTGAGCTCGCCCGTCGCGGTGTCGGTCATGAGACTCGTCACCGGATTGCGCTGCTCGAACTCGATCCCCAGGCGAGCCAGCGCAATGGTCATCTCTTGGATCTGCCAGAACCTTACGCCGATGGTCGGCCTCCCGAACTCCACGGTGAAACCGGCATCGTCAACGCCGACGCGGTTTGTTATATCGTTCGTCTTGACTTCTTCGGTGCCGCGGCCATGAACACCTGTGCTTTCGTGCGGGACCACCGGGTCTGAGAAGGCGCGCCGAACTATGCGCGGCCAGGCTAACGGTTGCTCCGTGATGGCGGCAGTAGGACAGACGTCTGGCTCGGGATCGAACCGCCAGCGGATCCATTTCCCAATTTGGCGGATAGTTCGCACCATTGTCGGATTCAAGTGCTCTGTGCTCATCCCGCGGAAGCAGGTATAGCATTCGACGCACTCGTCCTGATTGACGGTCGCCCGATTCGTTCGAGGATCGATATGGATCGCACCCATCGGACAGACCGCGACGCAATTGCCGCATGCGACGCATTTCTTTGGGTCAATATTCATCGCACCCATCCAAATGAAGTTAAATTACAACTTTTTACTGTATGCAAAAAAGGTGGATAAAGATTTCACCACAAAAATCACAAAAACACAAAAAGACCCATCAAAATAACGGCGAGAGGCAAAAGGGCAGAAGCGGAAGACAGAAGTCAAGGACAATGAATACCGTAAAGTTTCTGAATTCCTACTCCCTATTTAGCAGCGCTCAGATCGGAATCTGTGAGCCCATCCCTCTGCCTGCGATTCCGCAATGTGTTGAATATGAATACACCGAGAATGGCTATGGCGAGCCCCAGCCCGATCGCCGGGTAATATTCTTTGAATAAGCTGGCAGCCTGATCTCCGTACCGCACAGCCATCAGGCCCTCGATGATGAACCGGATAGTGCGGCCGATCAACACGGCACCGAGAAACTGCCAGATTTTCACCCGGAATACACCGGCTGTGATAAGCAACATCTTGAATGGAAACGGAGGAGGAAGGAGCGCGCCGGCCAGCATCGACCAGAGACCGTAGCGATTGACCAATCCGGAGACCCGCGCTCGTTTCTCGTCACTGAATACGCGCAGGGCGGCCTCTCCCGCCTTGCGGCCGATCCAATAGGGCACTAGGCACCCCAGCGTCGAACCAATTACTGCGGCGATGACGTAGATAGGCATCATCGAATGGTTGTTGTGCGTGAGCGCCATAACAACCAGATCCGGCCCGCCCGGCATCGGAATGAATGCCGCATCAAGAAATGCGATTCCCAATATTCCCGCCGCGCCGAAGCCGATAAGCGTTACGTAGACCGACTTGAGAAAACTACCGATACCTGTTAAAAAAATTCCCATTATCGATTTTTATGAACTTCAGTCTGTGTATGAAACCTCAGCCTTGCTTTCCGGCGTCCTGCTCTTCAGCATTCGGCGAACAATGAAGAAAAGGATAGAGGCGACGATCAATCCTCCCAGCACCTCCAGCAAATTATTTCCGAGCCAATCGATCATCTGTCTCACTTCGTTGCGGAAGAAGAATGCGAGGATGGCCCAGAAGTAATACCGCACCGTACGCGAGATCATTATCACCGCCGCAAAGCGTCCCATCGGATAACCGAGCGCGCCAGCTGAAGCGACGAATATCTTGAATGGCATGGGCGGTGGCAAAAGAGCCGGTATCACGAGTGCGAATAAACCCCATTTTCGATAGAGTTCTTTCACGCGATCCAGGTGCTTCGGATGGAAGCGCTTGGAGATGAACTGCTCGCCGCGCATCGCAATGCGATACAAAACCAGACAGCCGATTACCGACCCGATCGCCGGGAAAAGGGGGAAATAATATACTTCATTCGGATTGTTCGCAACGCGGGCTATCGTGATGTAGTCGTTGACTTCGGGGAGAGAGAGCAGGGAAGAATCGAGAGCGCCTACAAGCACCATCATCGGCGCGGCGACATAAACCGCGGCTTCGACAACATGTCGCGAAATCTCCAGGAACCATTCTATGAGCCAGTCGAGCATAAAAAACCGCTTGATACCAGATGTTTGATAATTGATAGAGAGTGATTGGGGGATTCACGGCAGGCTTGTATGGTACGAATGCAAAATCGTAGATTGCAGATTGCGTACTACTAACTATCAACAATCAAATTTCCTTTATCAATTCCCTTACATCCTTTTGATAAAACTTTTACCGGGTAACTGTCTGATTCTATCTTTCATTTCGAGCCCAAGCAACGCATTCATTAATTCTGAGGAGTTCATGCCGCTGGTGATCAGCAATTGGTCAATGTGAGAAGGAACTTCCGGGCTCAGGATTTCTAGCAATTGACGCTCGCCATTGCTTAATTCGACCGCTTCAAAAATCGGCTGAGTATTCGATTGGGCGGTGCTCGTAGCCCGTTTTTCGATGCTTAAGATATTCTCTTTGATGTTGCGCGGCAGCTCCTCAACGACATCGCGCCAATGCTGTACTAGTTTCGCTCCATCCTTGATCAGATAGTTCGGTCCGAAGGAGGTCTGCGATGTGATATTGCCCGGCACGGCGAAGACTTCTCTCCCTTGTTCATAAGCCAGCCGCGCGGTGATCAGGGAACCGCTATGTTCTGCGGCTTCGACGATCAGAACGCCCAGGCAGAGTCCGCTCAATACCCGGTTGCGGTAAGGGAAATTTTGCGGGAGCGGAGGCGTCCCGAGCGGGAATTCGGATATGACCGCGCCGGAAGCCGCGATCTCACGCTCGAGTTTCTTATGCTCTTTGGGGTAAGTATTCTCCAGGCCTGTACCGACGACTGCTATGGTTAGACCCGCGGCTTCGAGCGCGCCGCTATGGGCAGCGGCATCGATGCCGCGCGCCATGCCGGAGACTATTGTCAAACCTTGTGCGGCGAGATCGCGTGCGAGCCCGGCCGCCGCATTGATTCCGTATGTCGAACATCGCCGGGAACCGACGACTGCCAGGCAAGGCCGCTCGCAAGCTCCTTTCAGATCACCGCGCACGTAAAGCGCGATCGGCGGGTCGTAAATTTCACGAAGCAATGGCGGATAATCGTCATCTGCGAGCGTAATCACGTGGGCGCCCAGTTTCTCCAGTCGTTCGATTTCGGCGCCGGCTTTTTCGAGTATCTCCGAATCGTGGAGTTCCTGAACCGTTTCGGTTTTTACCCCCGCGGATTCCAGAGCGACGCGAGATGCGGCGAACACCTGCGCGGGCGAGCCGAATCGGTCGAGCAACTGATTGGCGGTACGCGGCCCGATCCCGCGGATCATATTTAAGGCGATCCAATCGGCCAAATCAGCGCGCATAGAATGTGACCTCCCCACTGGCTGAATCTCGAGTCGGAAACATTTAGTGATTATATGCTTCGCGTCTTGTGAATCTCAACCACGCCGTCATAAAATTGATTCAATTCCTCCCGCGAACTGGAGAATAAATTTATGATGACAGTTCTTCCACCGAGAGCCGGGATGACCACCAAGCAATATGCTGCAGGCGTCATTTTTGAGCTTTATAATTCGATAATCGTTCATGAGCAGGGCGCGATCGAAGGTAATATCGAGGCGGTTAATGACATGCGCGTCGCAATCCGGCGTTTGCGTGTGGCATTGAGCAACTTCGCCAGCACCCTTTCGCGCGATGATCGACGGCAGCTGCATTTGTCCTTGAAGCATCTGGCGGTTCCGCTGGGCGAGGTGCGGGATTTCGACGTTATGATCGCGGCGCTAGAATCCTGCCTCACCGACAAATCGCGCGCCGATGCGATCAAATCGGTGGTCGGCCGTTTGCGGGAGCGCCGGCGGCGGCGGCATCGCAATTTGAGAAATTACCTCCGCGGCCAAGAATACGCCGATTTTAAGCTGGGATTTTCAACCTTTGAAGCGGAGGTGAGCGAAATGCCCGGCTTATCCCGCTCAAACTCTAACGAAATGAAAAATCATGGCCAAGCCGCTTAAGATCAAGAAAGTATCACCGACAGATCGCATAGATAAAACTGCCGTACGTATCCTTCGTACGCGATTGAAGGAGTATTATTCGCACTGGCCCGATCCGGACCGCACACCGACGCCGGAAAAACTGCATGATATGCGAATTTCCGGGAAGCGCCTTCGTTATAGCGCAGAATCCCTGCGCGCGCTCTATCCCGATCAATTGGCGCTCTTGATCGAATTGCTCAAACGCGGCCAGGACCTGCTCGGCGACATCCAGGATTGCGTCGTTCAGCGATCGATGATCGCGGATGATTTAAATAGATTGAGGCAACGGAAACACGACAGCAATCATATCCCGATCCTGGAGAGCCTGATCTCAGAATTCGACCAGCATCAGACGCAGCTATTCACACAATTTCACAATATCTGGCGCGGAATGATGGCGGATGAGTTTCGCCATTCCCTGAAGAAGATGTTTACCAATCCGGATATTTATGAGGCGAAGTCCGGCGATGCGCATCTGCATTTGATCAATCGAGAAAAAGAAATTGAAAATTGAAAATTGAAAATTGTATCGATTGTTTGCCACGTAACTATCAACAATCAACTATTTTTTCTCGATTGATCAAACTAGCCACATAGCCTGCACCAAAACCATTATCGATATTAACTACGGTCACGTTCGACGAGCATGAGTTTAGCATTCCGAGTAATGCGGCAATGCCGTTAAAACTGGCGCCGTAGCCGATGCTGGTCGGCACCGCAATGACGGGAACGCTCACCAGCCCTCCGACTACAGATGGCAGCGCACCTTCCATTCCGGCGGCGCAGACGATGACTCGAGCAGACTGCAGGAGTTCCAGGCGGCTGAGCAGGCGGTGAATCCCAGCGACTCCCACATCATACAATCGTTCAATGCGGTTACCCATGATCTCTGCCGTAACAGCGGCTTCATCTGCGACTGGTATATCTGAGGTACCGGCAGTGACGATCGCGATCACTCCGCTTCCACGCAGAGTCTGATCGCGCCGCACCGAGATCGCATTGCATGATTCGTGAAAGATGGCTTCTCTCGCAAACGCCCGGATAGATGCAAACGTTTCGCGGTTGCTGTGGGTAATGAGAAGGTTCGACGATCTTTCGAGCAGGCGCGATGCGATCCCCATCACCTGTTCCGGCGTTTTACCTTTTCCGAAGATGACCTCTGGGAATCCTTGCCGCAATGCTCGGTGGTGATCGACGTGAGCGTAGCCAATATCCTCGAAGGGCAGGTGGCGGAGTTGCTCCAGCACCTGGTCGATACTCAGATCGCCCTCTTTGAAGTTCAGCAATAAGTCTTTCAGCTTCTCTTGATCCATAACAGGTTGTACCCGATGATAGCCCGCGGAGCTTAGCTTGACAAGATTTTGCGGTGGCTCATATAGTGGACCTTAACTCCGGCGCTAGCAATCAGCGTTTTTTTTGGTAGCTGTTCAAATGAAATCCATCACCTTAGGAATAACGGGAGCGAGCGGATCTATCTATGCGCAGCGCTTGCTCGTTCGTCTCAATGAAAGTCCCCAAGTATCGCGGATCGATCTGGTGATTTCACGGGCGGGCGTTCGCGTTGCCGGTGAAGAACTGGGCATCAACATCGCGGGCACGGAACCGCGGGTGGTGCGCGAGTTACTCGGAAATGCGACGGATAAGGTGATCATGCATTCGCCGAGCGATATCGGCGCGACCATCGCGAGCGGATCGTATCTGAGCGATGCGATGGTGATACTCCCCTGCAGCATGGGGTCGCTCGCGGCTATCGCCACAGGGATCACGCGCGATCTGATCCATCGCGCCGCAGATGTCATGCTCAAAGAGAACAGACTGCTGGTCCTCGTGCCACGGGAATCGCCGTTCAATGCCATACATTTGGAGAATATGCTGAAACTGGCGCGGATGGGAGCGCGAATTATCCCTGCCATGCCGAGTTTTTATCATCATCCGAAAACTATTGACGACCTGATCGAACATTTCACTAACCGTCTCCTCGATCATTTGGGCGTGGCGAACGAGCAGCAGACGAGGTGGGTGGGGAGTATTCCTAGGTGAGCGGGAGCCAGGGGAGAAGGAGGCAAAGCTACAGGGGGGAGGAAGCGATATCTGAAATCTATGTTTCGCAATCTTAAAATAACGCTCGAGATGATAAAGATCGAGCACACATTGTTTGCTCTGCCTTTCGCATTCCTGGGGGCAGTGCTCGCGGCACGGGGACTTCCAGCCGTCAATCAGATTTTATGGATTATCGTCGCGATGATCGGCGCACGTTCGGCGGCAATGGCTTTCAATCGCCTCGTCGACCGCGGATTCGATGCGGCGAACCCGCGGACCAGGATGCGCGCGCTTCCCGCCGGATTGCTCAGTATTAAATTCGTCGCAATTTTCACAATCCTGTCAGCCGCAGTCTTTTTCGGCGCGGCATATATGCTCAATCGCCTGACCCTGGTGCTGGCTCCTGTAGCGCTGGCATCCATCCTCGGGTACTCATACACAAAGCGATACACGGCCCTATCTCACTTGATACTTGGCTGGTGTTTATCGATTGCCCCGACCGGCGCCTGGATAGCCGTGCGCGGATCGATCGACTCGCCTGTCCCGTTGTTGTTGAGTCTGGCTGTCATGTTATGGACTGCCGGATTCGATATCATCTATGCCTGCCAGGATCACGACTTCGATGTCCAGGCCGGCCTGTATTCGATCCCGCAACGATTTGGGATCGGGAGCGCCCTCTGGATTTCGCGTTCGCTGCACGCGGCAATGTTCGCCATACTCGTCTGGATTTACTTCCTGACGGGCCTACACTGGATCGGATTTCTCGGCATTATGGCGGCGGCCGCGCTCCTGATCCACCAGCACCGGCTCGTTCGAGCACACGATCTTTCTCGTTTGAACGCCGCGTTTTTTACAACGAATGCTTATGTGAGCGTGATTTTATTCCTGACGGTCGCAGCTGATATATTTTTGATGAATTGATAAACAATCAGCGCCGTGAGCGACACTGATTGACCTGGAACGGAGTTATTTACGATGAACGATATTCTCCTTGATCGAGCACTTGCGCCCCTCGCCGAAAAAGTGATGTCGGGCGAAAGGTTGAATTTCGATGACGGATTGGCGCTCTTTCGCAGCTACGACCTGCACGGCATCGGCAGGCTGGCGGACGCTGTGCGCCGCCGCAAACACGGGCCCGCAACATACTTCAACGTCAATCGCCATCTCAATCCGACCAATTATTGTTATGCCGATTGCAAATTTTGCAGCTTCTTCGTCAAGCACAATCAACCGGGCGGTTACACGCACAGTATCGACGATTGCGTGCGAATCGCGCGACAGGCTTATGAGCAGGGAGCAACCGAACTGCACATCGTCGGCGGTTTGAATACGCATCTTCCTTTCTCCTACTTCATCGATCTTCTCTCGGCGATCAAGCGCGAGTTCCCGCGCCTTCATCTGAAAGCGTTCACCATGGTCGAACTCGATTTCTTCGCGAAGTTCTACAAGATGTCGGACGAAGATGTAATAGAGCAGCTCCGTCAGGCCGGTATGGATTCCTGTCCTGGCGGAGGTGCGGAGATATTTGCTGAGGAGACTCGTCAAAAGATTTGTACGCACAAGACCGATGGTCACCGCTGGCTCGACCTCTCGGGCAAAGTTCACCGGGCGGGCATCAAAACTAATGCGACAATGCTCTACGGCCATATCGAAAGCGTCGAAGACCGGGTCGATCATTTGATAAAACTGCGCGAACAGCAGGAGCAGAGCGGCGGGTTCCAATGTTTCATTCCGCTTGCTTTCCATCCGCCGGGAACCCAGCTCGCTCATCTTCCGGGACCATCGGGTATCGATAGTTTGAAAACAATAGCCGTCTCGCGCTTGCTGCTGGACAATATCGATCACATTAAAGCTTACTGGGTGATGCTGGGGAAACGGCTCGCTCAGACTGCGCTTCATTACGGTGCGAACGATTTCGATGGCACTATCAGCGGCGGCGGCGAGTTGATGGAATCATATCTGGTCGAGGCGAAGAACGAGAATGAGGCGACGAAAGACGAGATCGTGAAACTAATCGCGGAGGCTGGATTTCATCCGATCGAACGCAATACGCTCTATCATCCCCTGAACGAATTTGTGGCGGCATAAAAATGAAAAAAGAGATAAAAGTTGCACACAGTCCTGATTCGGACGACGCATTTATGTTTTACGGCCTCGCCACCGATCGGCTCGATACTGGCGAACTGCGATTCGTTCACGTTCTCAAAGACATTCAAACGCTCAATCAGATCGCGATGACGACGCGCGATTACGATGTGACCGCTGTCTCGTTCCACGCATATGCCTATATCGCAGACGATTACATATTGCTGCCGCACGGGGCGAGCATCGGGGACGGGTATGGTCCGATACTCGTCGCGCGCGAGGATTTCTCGATTGGCGAGATCGCAAGCAAACGCATCGCGGTGCCTGGAACTTTGACCAGCGCATTTCTCGCCTTAAGGCTGCATACGCCGGAATTTGAATATTCAGTCGTGCCCTTCGATCGGATAATCGATGAAGTTGTGAGCGGAGAATATGACGCCGGCCTGCTCATCCACGAAGGGCAGCTGACTTATCAAGAAGATGGTTTGGTCAAGGTGTTAGATCTGGGTGAGTGGTGGAAGAAAAAGACCGGCCTGCCGCTGCCGATGGGAGGCAACGCGATCAGGCGAGAATTGGGGCCTGAGTTGCAGCGGGAAGTGTCGCGCTGGCTTCATCGCAGCATCGAGTTTTCAATGGAGAACCGCCGGGATGCGCTCGGCTACGCGATGCAATTCGCGCGCGAAATGCCGGTGGAAACCGCCGATAGATTTGTTGAGATGTGGGTTAACAAGAGCACGCTCGGATATACCGAGAGAGATCGCCAGGCTGTGCAATTGATGCTCGATGAGGGTTACCGTAAGGGTGTGATCCCGCGCCAGGTTAATATTGAATTCGTGCCGTCCTGAGGCAGTCTATCGGAGATGGACCGTAACAACGCTCATTTTCAGTACCGGCTTTAGGTTGGTATATCGAGGCACATTTCCCATCAGATCGTTTTTTTGATTTTTAAATCGCGATTCAAGTTCGAATCAGTACCGCGAGCGGTAGCGAGCGTTGTACCCGAACCAGTCGATTGATTGAGACCCGCTCGCTACCGCTCACTAGCCCGCTTTGCGGGCTACAGCAATATCAAAAAACTTTGTTTTACAGAGAACTATGTTTCTCCAGTTTTAGTTTCAGGCAATTGGTGTGTGGTATGTTCGCTGACGGAAGCCGGAAACATCCGATTCAGAGACGCGACATTCGCATCCGGATTAGGCGATGATTCGGCGACGGTTATCACGAGTTGTTTTGATGTTTGATCGGAACCTAGATTCTTGGGAATCGTGAAATGCCAGCCGTTGAATAGGAGCCCAAGGCCGATCAGGAACGTGGTCAGCCCTAAACCGGAAACAAACAACAGCACCTCTTCATTAATTGCAATTCCGAGACAGGTAAAAGCTACTGCTGAACCCAGACCGATGGCGGCAACAAGCATGCCGCTGCGAATGCGTCTCAGCCGTTTTTCTTCCGGAGTTTCGAGGAAATCCGCGACTCCCGGCAGCACCTCTTCAACGACCTTGCTCAACTCCTTGGCTGATTTCAATTCTCGGATTTTATCGGCGATGGCGCGGCCGATTTCATCGCGGGCAGAACCCAACAACTGCACGGTGGCATCAGGTTTCTCCAGGGCATTACGAAACACACGGAGATCAGTGCCACACGAACGACAATATTGGCCATTCTGCTCTGAGCCGCACCCTGGACAATACATAATTTACCATCAAAAACTGATTTCACCGCGAGGTAAAATCCGGTGAGGAGGCGCAGAAGGCTGGCGATTATTTCATCGCATTCTCTGCGCTCCTTCAACATCTGTCTAACAGCGTTATATTTAAGCCTTACCGCTGAGCGCACGATTAATGCGCTCAATCGCCTCATCGATTTCAGCGTTGTTTTTGAACCCGATAACCATCGCATCTACGAAGCCGCATTTGACGGCGTGTTGGACCGCTTTCTCGCGGTCTTCGGGTTTTGTGAAATCTCCGTTACCGCAGAGCTTCATAGCGATGATGCCACGACCGGCGGCGTGCATCGACTTGATCTCCTTCATAGCCTCGTCGTATTTGCCCTGAGGAGCGTGAACATTGGGCAAGTCCTGGTCTACGTGGTGGCCTTGCGGATTGATGCGCGCGAGTTGGACTTCGACCCAATCGTTTTTGGTCGCGGCGCGCAGGGCCCGCAGCCCGTGGCACGAACAGCCTTTGGTTTTGATCCAGCCTTTCGCCTGGGCCTGATCGAAGGCGTCCATCAGGGCCTTCATGTCTTCAACCCAGGTCTCTTTAGTCGCACAGTGGATCAACAGGCTGTCGAAATAGTCCGTGCCGAGTTCCTTTCGATAACGATCCATCGTCGCCATCGGGTCTTTAATCGTCTCCTCCCGGATCGGCAACTTGGTCTGGATGAAGATTTGATCGCGCGGGATTTTGTTGGCCTTGATTGCCTCGCGGATCAGCTCGTGGGTCTTGTAATTATCGGCGGTGTCGATGTAGCGGACTCCCCGCTCGTAAGCATAGGCGACCAGTTTATTGAAGCCTTCCTGGCCGAGGTCGCGCTGAACCTTACCATTAATCGACCCGGTGCCCATTCCGAGGCGCGGAATTTTGACATTATTTTTGTTGATGCGGCCGAGCTGCACCCAATCCGAAGCCGTGCGAACGGGCGCGGCTTCGGCGTTCGATATCAACTCATTTCCGATCGCAACAACGCCAACGGTCTCGACTGATTTGCGGATGAAATTGCGGCGACTGATCGTGCTCGTGTTCTGTTCGCTCATTGATGCCCTTTCTTCGACGTAGATTATGACTTGTCAATCCAGAATACGACGGCGTATATACTTATATCTCATAAAATGTCGACCGTAGGCAACTCTATCTTCCGTAACATTAATCTATTGCCGGCTGTTGCTGCGTTACGCAATGGATCGATCCGAGCCCCCATATCAATTCCACGCAATCGATTGCGATGACTTGGCGGTCGACGAATATCTTCTGCAAGATTGCGCAAGCCTTCTCGTCATTTTCGTGTCGATACGCCGGCACGAGCACCGATTTGTTCGCGATGTAGAAATTGGCATAGCTCGCCGGCAGGCGCTGGCCATCAAAATAGAGTGGGCCCGGCATCGGAAGTTCGATCACGCGTAGCGGATTACCGAGCTCATCTTTCATGCGCAGCAGACGATCGTAATTATCTTTCAGAACCTCATAGTTTTCATCCTGCGGATCATCTTCGATTACCGTCACGACAGTGTCGGGCGAAACGAAGCGCGTCAAATCGTCTACGTGTCCATCCGTATCGTCTCCCGCGATTCCATCGCCTAGCCACAAAATATGCGAAACGCCCAGATAATCTCTCATGTATTCTTCGATCTGATCCCGATTGAGATGCGGATTGCGATTGGGATTGAGCAGACACGCTTCGGTTGTGATTAACGATCCTCGTCCATTGACATCCAGCGACCCGCCTTCCATGACAATACCGGGCTTGAATAATGCCTCGCCCATTTCTTCGGCGATTCGCGACGGCACGACATCGTCATTGAGGTAGGGCGGATATTTGTTGCCCCAGGCGTTATAACCCCAGTCATTGATCGCCCGTTCGCGTTTGCCGTCCCGGTCGCGCACAACGTAGATCGGCCCGTGATCTCGCACCCACGCATCATCGGTCGGATTGAAATGAATGCGCACGGCGTCGAGATTGACTCCGCCTTTTTGTAACCGAGAGCGGACCCGCCCCGCAAATTCCTCTTCGGCGACGTTGATGCGGACGAGTTCGGACTCGGTCAGATGTCTGGTGATTTCTACGAATATGGCAGGGATCTGTTCGAATGCGCCCGGCCAGCTGGCTTCTTTGTGCGGCCACGAAAGCCAGGTCGCTTCGTGCGGTTCCCATTCGGCGGGCATGAAATACCCAAGTTCTCTAGGCGTCATGACAGGAAGTTATCCCACAAAAACGGGGAATCAAGGGAAATAGAGCGTCTTTGTTTTCTATTTGTGCCATTTGTGTATTTTCTGTGTTTCGTGGTTACACTAGCTCAATCGATAAATCTCTTAGTGATGTCCTGATAGGCATCGATTCGGCGGTCCCGCAAGAAGGGCCAATGCGTTCGCTGCACGTCGATTTTTGCGAAATCGCATTCGGCCATCAGTATCTGCTCTTCTTCGATTCCGGCTCTGGCAATGATCTGGCCGGATGGATCGGCGATGAAACTTTGGCCCCAGAATTGAATTCCGCCATTTTTATCGCCCTCATGCCCGACGCGATTTGCCACTGCGACATAAACTCCGTTGGCGATTGCGTGCGCTCGCTGAATCGTCTCCCACGACGAATGCTGGCGCTCGCCGTATTCTTCCTTCTCGCCCGGATGCCACCCGATGGCTGTCGGGTAGAACAGGATTTGCGCGCCAGCGAGCGCCGTGAGTCGAGCGCCTTCGGGGTACCATTGGTCCCAACAGACCAACGTGCCGATCTTCCCATAGCTGGTTCCGAACGATTTGAAGCCGAGATCGCCAGGCGTGAAATAAAACTTCTCGTAATAGAGCGGATCGTCCGGGATGTGCATCTTGCGGTAGATGCCGATCAACGCGCCATCCCTATCCATCACAACCGCGGTGTTATGATAAACTCCGGGCGCGCGCTTCTCGAACAATGATCCGATGATAACGATTCCGCGCGCAGCTGCAAGTTTAGATAATACCTCCGTGGTCGGACCCGGAATCGGTTCGGCTAGCGCGAAATTGGCATGGTCTTCGCTCTGGCAGAAATATTGCGAACGAAACAACTCCTGTGTCGAGACGATGTGTGCGCCCTGTCTGGCAGCTTCTTCGATGCGAGCGAGGGCTTTGTCGAGATTTTCGCGCGGATCTTTGCTGCAGCTCATCTGGATGAGCGCGACATTGGCTTTATTGCTCCCTGATTTCATAGGTGATGATTATAAGATGAAAGTTTTAAGTTTTCAGTTTTAAGTTTTCAGCTGGGTGATTTTCACTTGGCGGCTGAAATCTAAAACTGAAAACTTAAAACTTAAAACTAGTTTCTCGGAGGTCTATGAAGAAATCGCTCTCCCGTGACAACGGCTCGTCTATCGATCGCCGCACATTCGTTAAGTTGCTCCCCGCAGCCGGCGCGGCAAGTTTCACGATCACCAATCTCGACGTCTCGCATGTGCCGGCTCAACAGTCGCAACAGCCGGATAGGATCACGCAAGATATGCTGCACTCTGCCGAACAGTTGCTCGGAATCGATCTGACTGATGAGCAGGAGACGATGGCTCTCAGCGGAGTCAATCGCAACCTCACAAACTACGAGACGCTGCGGAAGATCGACGTGCCGCTCGATACGGAGCCAGCAACCGCCTTTCATCCGGCGCCGCCCGGTAAAAAATTTAACACCACCCGCACGCGGCGAACAATGAGTAAGGTTGATCTCCCGAAGTTCTCCTCAATCGATGAGCTCGCCTTTTCGCCCGTTACGCAACTGGCTGAGCTGGTGCGGACCAAACAAGTGTCGCCGGTCGCGCTGACGAAGATGTATCTGGAGCGGCTCAAGAAGTACGGGCCGAAATTGCTGTGCGTGGTGACCTTGACCGAAGAACTCGCGCTTAAACAGGCGGAGGATGCCGACCGGGAGATCAAGCGCGGCAGATATCGTGGGCCTCTCCACGGCATTCCGTGCGGCATCAAAGATTTATTTGCTACCAAAGGAATCAAGACGACTTGGGGCGCCGAGCCCTATCGCGATCAGATGATCGATTATGATGCGACGGTGGTCGAGCGATTGCGCGATGCCGGCGCGGTGCTCGTGGCCAAACTCTCAATGGGAGCACTGGCAATGGGCGGGAGATGGTTCGCCGGAATGACGCGCAATCCCTGGCAGCCCGATGAGACAACGACGGGCTCGAGCGGCTCGTCTGCGGGCTCGGCCTCGGCGACCTCCGCGGGATTGGTCGGATTTTCAATAGGGACGGAGACGCTCGGCTCAATCGTCTCTCCTTCATCGCGCTGCGGTGTGACGGGATTGCGGCCGACTTACGGGCGCGTAAGCCGCTATGGCGCGATGGGGCTGAGCTGGACTATGGATAAGATTGGGCCGATGTGCCGCGCCGTTGAAGATTGCGCACTCGTGCTCGATGCGATCTACGGCCCTGACAGCCGGGATATCACGGTCGGAGATGTGCCGTTCAACTGGAATCCCGACAGGCCGCTTTCTCAGATGCGAATCGGGTATGTGAAGGCAGAGTTCGAAGATGGCAACGAAGAGCAAAAATCGATGTATAAAGCCGCACTCGATGCGCTGCGCGGGGCGGGCGCGAAACTCGATCCAATCGAGTTGCCAAAATTTTCATCCCAAAGTTTGCGGATCATTCTCAATGCCGAGGCGGCGGCGGCATTCGACGACATCACGCGCGATGGCCGAGTGAATCAGTTATCCGGCCAGGCGCCGAGTGATTGGCCCAATTCTTTCCGCACCTCAAGATTTATTCCGGCTGTCGAATATCTCCGCGCTCAGCGCGCCCGGACTCTGCTAATCCGAGAGATGGACAAGCTCATGTCGAATTGGGATGTGTTCGTCAGCCCAGCGCCCGGCAGCGCGAGTCTGCTCATCACCAATTTGACGGGTCATCCGGCGGTAGTCGCCCCCTGCGGATTCATCAATCATTTACCGCGGGCGATCATGTTCACGGGCGGATTGTATGATGAGGCGGCGCCGCTGCGGGTCGCTCTGGCATACGAGCGCGCGACGAAGTGGCATACGATGCATCCGAAGCTGGATTTGGGATGAATTGAAAAGAAATAACCACGGCTAAAACACCGATGCGATGGATATTCGCGGGCTTAATCCGAGTCAATCCGCCGCATCAGTGTTTAGCCGTGGTTATTTTTGATCTCCTAACTTTACTGCGTGCTACAAAGTTAGAAAGTAACCCTGAATCCGAACTGAAGGATACGAGGGGCAAAACGGAATGCGCGCATGTCACGCAAATCGTCCAACCTACCCGCTGTCGCATAGTTGAAGTTTAGCGACCCGAATCCGCCTCCCAGGCCGGTATAGGCGCTGAGACCTCTACGATTGAAGATATTGAAAGCATCGAAGTACGGCTCGATGCTGAGGTTCTTGACGAATCCTGCGTTCTCAATATTGATCGGTCTGGTAAGACGGAGATCAAAGTTGAGCGGGTTTGATCCGAACGGGCTCGGATTGGTAACCGAGATCGACGGGATCGTGGGAGTCACCGCCAAAAGGCTTCTCAGCTCAGCTTCAGAGAATATCCCGGCATTAAGCAGAGCCTGTCCGGACAGCGTCAGTTTACCTGCCTGGGTCTGGTTGTACTGCGTGATAAGGTCGTTGAGCTCGCTCAAGCTATTCACATCGCTTCCCCATTGCCCCAAATTGATTCCGGGGAAAAGATCGGCGCTTGGCGTTGTACCAGTTCCGCCATCACCATTGAGATCGGTCGTGAACATCGCATTTGCCCCGGTTATGCCCCCCAACGCCGGCATATTCAGCCTGGCCGGAGGATTGGTAACCGCGGTAACGATCGTGCTCATCCTGAAGCCTCCAGGGGTATCGAAGGTAACGCCTCCTGAAAAATTGTGGCGGTAATTGAATGCATTGCCGCCGAAGTAGGCTTTGTTATTGATGTTTCTGTTGTCACATGTTCCGGTGTTGAACTCGGCGCGCTGGGATCCGCAACTCGCGAGACTTTCACCGTAGGCGTAAGAAAACTGGAAGTTCGCATTTTTGAATGCCCAAAGTGCTTTGGATGTCCGCCCCTGCCATTTAACCTGCAACGACTGATAGAACGAATAACCACCCGTCATAATGCGAGCGCGAAGCAGGTCTGGAGTCTTACCGGGAAAAAATGTGTCGTTTGCCAGGCCGAAGTTAGCGATGGACCTGCGCGGCTGGCCTGCCGGAGTCGCAGCGATCCAATCAGCGACCGATAAACCGCCCAGCATTGATGCCACCCGCGCGCGTGCTGCATCTGCGTTAAAGAAAGCGGCATCGCGTCTGAACTCGTAATCTCGGAGGAAGAATGGCATTCCGACGCCACGGTTACGTACATAGTCGACCGATACGACGCTTCCACTCCAGAGCTCTTGTTGGAACCCGATGTTGAATTGCATCGAGTAAGGAATTTTATAATCGCCCGGGAATATACCGCCTTGTGTACTACCCTGTGCGACTTCAAAGAGCGTATCACCAGTGGCCGGATCGAACTTGTAATTGGTATACGCTGCATTGAGGGCCTGGTGCACACTGGCGATTAGCGGAAGGACATTCTTGATTGGTTGATCCACTAAATCGTCGTAAACCCCATCAGGATGGTTGCCGTCAACGTTGATCGGCGTGCCATCCGGTCCGAATACACCAGCCTGAGTGTACGAGTCAGGTCCAATCCCAGGCGGGATGAGAGAGAATTCGTTAAATAAGGTGTTATTGAAAATGTTCATCTCATATGCGAGGTAGAAACCGCCGCGGATCGATGTCTTGCCCTTCCCAAGCGGATCCCAGGCAAACCCGAAACTCGGACCGAAACGATTCTTCGGGAATTTGGGCGCTTGCAGTGAAGGTTGATGAACAGCGCCTATGATGGCCGCGCGCCGCGCCCCATCCTCCTCTTCCTTGTTGAAATAGCCTGTGTCGTATTGCCAGCGTGTGCCGAAGTTGAGCGTCAGATTGCGGCGCGCCCTCCAACTGTCGCCTATATACCAGGCGAAACGATTGTTGTAGTTTCCGCCGAACGGGAAACCGTGGGCAGGCGGTATCGTGAAGAATCCGTTAGCAGGACCGGTTGAAAAAGAGGTGAGCGGATACTCCAGTGGGTCCTGGGGATTCGCACCGCGAGCGATGACCTGGTCACGTGTCCCTCCTGGATCGGCAGTGAAACTTCCGGTAATCGATAACGGTCCGGCGAAGTTTGCGAACCCTCCAAGGACGATTCTATTGACCTCACCGCCGTAGCGGAGCGTGTGGTTGCTGACCGACCAACTCCCGTCGTATTTGCTCTGGAAGTTATCCTGATAGGTCTGCTGCGGTGCGTTGCCATTCGGTCCGAGATCATACTCACCCACATCGAGAGAGTAAGGTATTCCACCCCCCGCAGTGGCAAAGGGAAATGCCGGGAATTCCTGGCTGGTGATATTGTTATTGAAGTTGACGTACCCGAACCGTATCGAATGAGTCGCCCGCGCCCGCGTGTAATCGACGCCGGCCGCGTGAACATTGGTCCAGTTGATGTTCTGGAAAGGCGATTGGCCGGTGCCGCCACTCGATCTATCCCAGCTATGGTTGGCCCGGTAGAAGAGGCGGGTCGCACCACTGAGATTCCAATCGAGCCTTCCCGAAGCCAGACGATTGTCCCGGGGAATCCCGACATTCCCAGCCATTTGCGGGAAAAATTGAAAATCAGCGGGATCGTACTGGAGATTCTCCTGTTGATAGAATCGTTCCAACGTCCCGAAAAAGAAGAGTTTGTTCTTGATGATCGGTCCACCTGCGTTGGCACCCAGCTGTTTGCGGTCGAACGGTTGATTCGTATCTTGGGAAGGGGCCTGCTTCGCCGACAGCCGCTGGTCGCGCCAGAATAAGAAGCCGCTGCCGTGATACTCGTTACTGCCGCTGCGCGTCGCGATGTTGACCGCCCCGGAAGATGTCAGCGAGGTCGACATATCGAGCGATGAGCGGCTCAGCTGGAACTCTGAGATAGCTTCGTTCGATATGTTCGATGTGGTCGTCCCGACCGTTTCATCGGTTACATCGATCCCATCGATCTGTACGCGTGTGCCTGTTCCACCACGACCTGAGATGCCCACCGCGCGATACGCATTGGCCTTGGTCGGATCGACATCCCCTCCATCCATCACGCTCACCCCGGGTTCCAGTCTAGCCAGATCGAGGAAGTTGCGCGCATTGAGCGGCAGTTGTTCGATCTGCTTGGCCCGGATGACGCCGTCCACCGTCTGCCGGCTGGTATCTACCTGAACATCGGTGCCCGCGGTGACCTCCACCACTGTCGACGTCGTGCCGATTTGTAGAGATGTGCTGACATTTGCCACCTGGCCGACCAGCACTGTCACATTTTCAAAGACGGCAGGGCTGAACCCCGATGATTCAATCCTGACGCTGTATATGCCAGGTAACAACGCGCGCACGACAAAGAAACCATCCGCGTTCGTATTAGCGCTGATTTGACGACTCGTAGCCTTTTCGATGATCTTGACTTGAGCATTAGTTACCACCGCTCCCGTTTGATCGGTGATAGTCCCTTCAATCGAGCCGACCGGTTGTTGAGCAAAAGCATTCAAATAATTTGAGAGTAATAGCAGGGTGATTACTCCAAGTAATAATGAGTTTCTCCGCATATTTCCTCCTAAGTTTTTTGCAGTTCGGTCGCTATGACCGCTCATGCGGGCCAAGTTCTTGCAAATTTATTTTTTTAACTGAATCTGGAACCTATCATCACCCGCTGCATCTCTCGTCGCTGCAGTGATTCGGGTTCCGTTCGGTGGTGCTTAAACCAAATGCAGACTGATCTCTTCGTTGTTCACAGCTGATAAGTCGCCTGTATTCCCAGGTTCGTTTGCTATCAGCTGACCAGCTGCCTGTATTCCATCTGAATGTTGTCCTTGTAATTAAAAAAAGGCAAGAGCTGTTCCAATAATATGGAACAAGCAGGAGTGTTTATAACACGCGTAGATACAGAGTTTAAAGAGGAAGGGCGGAGATAGCTTAATATTTAAATTCAGAAATTTGAAATAATATTTAGTTTTTCGAATTATTTTTATAAGTCTATTAACGAATTGAATACTTACCTTTCTCGTTCAGATATTTGGCCGATCATTGCCAATGGTTCGCCCTGGCTGACTGGTGGAGTGCCTAGAATATAAAGGACAGTCCCGCCGAACGGCGCGCGCAGATCGAAAATCCTTTTGCCGAAGAAATCGGTGACATATCCCATTAAGGTTCCTTTGGCTACCGCGTGACCGCGTTCTGCCAGCGGGTAGAAGATTCCGGTTGCATCGCTTCTCAGCACGGTATTACGGTCAATGAAGATGGGGTGCTCGACCATTTTCGGTGAGCCCTCGATCATCTTGAGAAACCGCATGACATTGATCACTCCATGCTCGATTCGCGCGATGGATTCGTTGTCGGTCATACCGAGCCCGCCCGATTCGGTAGTAATCGCCGGTTTGCCGCGCGTGGTCGCCGTCGTCGAGCAATATAGCGATCTGTTACGATCGGTCGGACGCTCGCGGTCCATCACGATATGGTCCATTCCGAAGGCGAGAGCCATTTGTTTCGATTTTTCAATGACCTCCGGGCCGCCCGCATTGACGTCCCAATAGCTGTATGGGCGCAGCGATTCGTTGCCGTCGCCGCAATGCAGGTCAATGACATAATCGGCCCGCTCGATCACTTCCCTGGTGATCTGATAGGCGATCCGTTCCGAGACAGTCCCATCGATCCGGCCCGGATAGACGCGGTTCAGATTCTTACCGTCGACAGGGCTGTAATAGATAGTGCGTTTGAGAAATGACGGCATGTTGGCGACGTGAACCATGATCACAGTTCCCGAAAGGCGCTTCGGGTCGATCTGGGTCAGGAGGCGCTGGAGCGCCACGATCGACGTATATTCATATCCGTGATTGCCCGCGATCAAAGCAAAAGCGGGTCCCGGTTGGGAACCGTGAATGACCGAGATCGGTATCGTGGTGGCTTCGTCTGTTGCGGCGGGAATCTGAATCATTCCTGAGGCAGTTTCACCGGCTTTTGCTGTGATGGAACCGACTGTAAAGTCCGGGCGCGACTGCGCCGCGATGAGCGCCGATGCTAAGCAAATGAATGTGAGAATTGTGAAAAGTCTTGTTAGTTCACGACACGGACGAAGGGGTTCATTTTTCATTTGTCATTTCCTATATTTCATTTGTCATTGAGGAGCCGCGAGCTACTGTAATTGATGACATCTCCCTGCTACAGGAGTTTCTTCAATGATAAATGATAAATGGAAAATGGAAAATGTTATTTGATCATATCCTTCTCCTGCGGTTCGCTCTCGGCGCGATACCCCTTGCGCGCGCGCACGGCCACATTCGACTGGTCGACGATTACTTTTATGCGGCGGTAACTGCCGTCGCGCTTATCGTTCGAAGGATAATAGCTGATCGTATACTGATGGCGCAGTTCATCTGCGATTAACTGGAAAGCCTGTTTGACATCGGTCAGCAGATCGGCTTTGTACAGCCGCGCGCCGCTGCGATCGACGACCTCACGCATGTAGCGGTCCGCCCGCTTGTAATCCTCCTCACTGGCGCCGGTCGTCGGGATCTGGATGGTGACCGGCCTGGATCCGCCCCGAGCCGTCCCAACGCTGCCTCTTCGGACGTCATCCTTTGTATCGTATTGGATTCCATATAAAAGGGCGCCCGATTCTTCGACTAGATCGATGGTGCTGGCTCCCGTCGCCAGCCGGCTTCCGGTGTCGACTCCGTCCGTGAACAATACGATAGCCTTGCGGCCTGTGACCTTGGCCAGCCTTTCAGTCAGAACCAGATCGATCGAATCGTATAGGCGCGTCGCCCCACCGGTTCGTGTTTGCAAGATCGCTTTGCGCAATTTTTTGCGGTCGCTGGTGAACTCCGAGTCGATATAGACCTGGCTGTCGAATGAAACTATCATCACCCGGTCCTGGTCACGCAGCTGATCGATGAAACTCAGAGCGGCTTCCTGAATATCTTCGAGTTTGAACCGTGTGCTTCCCGAGGTGTCGAGGATAAGCACGACGTTGAAGGGCACTTCGATCGATTTGAAATTATCGATATTCTGTTTGACGTTCTCTTCGTATAAAGTGAAGCTTCTTTCGTTGAGATTGGGGATGAATTTGCCGTCACGATCGGTGACTATGACCGGAACGCTGACCAGCGCGGTATTTAATTTTACCGTCATGTCCTCCGGGGTCTTCTCTTTGCTGTTTGTTTCCGGACCACCACCCGGATTCTTGAGCACCGGCCGGCTCGGATCACTTTGAGAGTTGACTGGCTTGACCCCATCCTGGCCCGATTGAGCGAGGATCGCGGGGTTAATAAACGCCGCCATCAACGCAATAAAAAATGTAAGAGAAATCTTCGCATTGGCGCACATGGCCTCCTCCTAATGCTTCTGTTGTTGGGAAGGTGGGTTACTTCTTCAGCGCCTCTTTGTGAAATCTTTTTACCAGTTTCTCGGCAGAAGCCTCTTCAAAAGTCGCATCATAATTAACTTCGCCAACCTCCTCGCCTCGCCAGGGTGCAGTATCGAGCTTTCTTAACATTTTACTCGGGCGATCTCGATATGTTGCTGCTGTGATTGCAACCGCCTTCAATCGCGCCAGTGCGTTGGGTCCATTATCATCGTTTGCTGGCGTAATCGCTCCGTCGGATGACTTCGAACCGAAGCTGAAGATGTAATCTCCTTGAACGAGGAAGACTATGTCAGCTTGCTCGGCGGCATCGACTAGTTTTAACTTTTTTTGCTTCCTGAATTGTTCCACGATCTTCTCCAGAAGCTCCTCGTCCGAACCTCCACCGGGTAATATGAAAGGCGCAGGACGATCCAATATCACCCGTTCCATCCTTGTATTTCCGAGCGTCAATCTTCCCGAGATAGCATCCGCCTGCGTTGCGATCTGATTTCGGCTCTTCTTCGATGAGTGCCGGTGAAGTTGATCCATCAGGTCGCGGTCATAATAGCCTCTCTTCTTCCAGGCGAGGATGAAGACCGATTGATCGCTCCTGAAAATATCGGGTTTCTCTTGTGCGTTTGCTACTTGCCCCAAATAACCGCTGAGCTTTCGGTGGCTCGTCTGCCCTGTGATTACAAGGATAAAAAGCAAGGAGAGAAGTTGTATCTGCGCCGGGTTCTTCATCTAGAAAATCACGGAAAGTTGTGTAAATTAAAGTCCTACAGAGTCGGTAAATCTCACAAACTCAGCTCCTGGAGCGCGCAATGTCTCTAGCTCATTCTTCTAGCGTCAAATCTGGAAGCAAATCCGGTTCAAGCAACTCAGCTCGGTTATCGGCAAAATCCCTATACTCAATAAGAGTTGACTTAGAGACCTTCGCCGATCTGCCAATAAATATCCGCTTACAGAAACCAACCGGAGCTTATTACTTTAATCGGCAGGTTTCAAATAATCCCGGCCCTTCTGCGCATCGAGCGGTTCACGTTCACCGGGCGCAATAGTTCAAATCAATTGTTCCCCGCTACTTGTTTACGCTTATAACCGGGCTTTTTGCGGTTCTCTTTCTGATTATCTTTCTGGCCATCGTTTATCGCCTGCGCCTGCACCGCCGGAACAGCGCGATAGCCATCGCGCGCGCGCACGATGGCGCCTTTCTTACTAACTTTCACCTTTATCTGGCGGTAAGAGCCGTCGCGTACGCCGTTCGATGGGTAATAACTGATCGCATATTGATTCCGCAGGTCTTCGGCGATCGCGGAAAATGCATCGGATAGGTTCTGGAGGTTATCCGCATCATAAATCTGTCCACCGCTGTTGGTGGCGAGGTCTTTCAAGTAACGTTCGGCGAAGCGGTAATCATCGGCGCCCTCAGCCGAGCCGGGTGTTGGTATCGGCCCCTGCCTGGGCCACTGACCGGGGAAACCGTAGTTTATCAGTTGACTACTGAACGGGATCGGTAAGCGAGGGTCGCTACCGCCGGTGGGAGGAGTTCGCGGGTCGCGCGGATTGCGCGGATTCGGTGTGCGCGGTTTGCCTGGGACAGGAAAGGGAAGACCTCCGGGACCGCTCAGGACGCCTCCCTGAGCATTGTCGGCTTCGGTATCGTAGCGAACCGGATAAATAAGCGCGTCCGATTCCTGGACTAGTTTGAGCGTGCTGCGCGCCGAAGACCTTCTGCTAGCTGTATCGACTCCATCGGTGAAGAGGACGATCGCCTTTCGGCCCTGCACCTGGGGGAGAAACTCCGAGAGGCCCAGATCGACCGCCTCATAGAGCTTGGTGCTGCCGCCGGTGCGCGTCTCGTATATAGCGCGGCGTAATTGCTCACGGTCGCTGGTGAATTCGGACCATTGATATACGCTGTTATCGAAGGAGACGATCATCACCTTGTCTTCCGGCCGCAATTGTTTGATGAATGCAAACGCGGCCGCCTGTATATCCTCGAGCTTGAAGCGCGTGCTGCCCGATGTGTCGAGCGTTAAGACCACATTAAAAGGTACTTCGATCGATGCGAAGCTCGCGATGTCTTGTTTGACACCATCTTCAAAGATGGTGAAGTTACGCTTTTTTAAATCGGAGAAAAACTTCCCCTCACTGTTAATCACGCTTACCGGGATGGTGACGAGCGATGTTTCGAGCTTGATCGTTCCGTCATCTGTGACAGTGGTGGGCGTATTGTCAGCGAGAGGTTTGTTTGACGGCTTCTCTTCTTCCTCCTCCTCCGGCTCATTCTTTGATGTATCCTTGAGCGTCTTTTCTTTGTCTTGTTTTGTCGACTGCGACGGCGATTTCCCTTGCCGCTTGCGACCCGATTGTGCGGAAACAGGCAGGCTCACCCCTGCGATCAGCAGGATGATAATTAAATAGCGAGCAACCCAATAATGCTTCATTTGTGTCTCCTTTTCGTGGGTCGAGCATTACGCGAGCACCAGCAAAGCGGAAGCAGAGAGCTACGGGCTCAATTTAGCTCAACTCGGTTAGTAGTTTTGAGAATGATTATCAGGGGCGGTTGGGGACCGCGCGGGCATTATATCTCAAATTATCTCCGAAACAACCAGATAAAGTTGTTAAGATCAGGATAAATGTAAACATACATTAATCGGCCCCGCATTCGGTTTTGTCTTTGCTTTCTATATTTTTGAGTGAAGACTTACAAATTAGAGTGACCAGTAAAATTCTCTAATCTTGCATTTCAAGCGTAAGTTTTAGTTTCAGTACCCCCATTCCCGTTGATTTCGCATGTGCCCGCCCGTATGCCCGACTGCCCAGATTGCCCCGACTGTGGTCGGGTAGTACCGATTATCTTGGCTGTCTCGGAGGTCCCGGTTGGCCTGGTTGCCGATGTTCCGATTGCCCCGGCTGTCCTGGTTGTCCTGGTTGTCCTGTGCTCGACACGTATTTATTTCGCATCCAGGCCTGTTGATTTTTCAGGACAGATGGGAGCAGGCCGGTCCATGCTTTAGGGAGGACTTCTTGGACCGAAAGGTTTGCGCCGAGGATCAAGATAAAGGCGGTAACGAATACCCATGTAACGAGCGCCATCAAGGTCGCGAGCAGGCCATAGCTCTCCTCGAATTTAAATAACGGCAGAGACAGCCGGAAAATAAGAGTGGCAGCTACCCACAGCACCGCCATCGCTACCGAAGTAAATAAGACCTGATTGGGCTGGACCTTTCCGTTGGGCACGAACTGATAGACCACGAAGAAGAGAAGCACGATGAATGGCAGCGATATCAGGGGCCCGATGATCTTGAATACCGTTTGGCGTAAATCGGGAGGGACGGAAATAACCTCGAGCATAAAATCGTAAACGCTGCCCAGCACGATCGGGATCAATATAACTACGCTGCACCCGATAACTAGAACCAGGTAAACGAGATATTGCTTGACGATCCCCCGTTCTTTGAAACCCCACGCGCGATTGAGCGCGCTCTCGATCGGCTGAAATATCCCAGAACTCGAGAATACCATCAACCCGAAGGAGATCAGTGTCACTTTGCCGCCCGGTCCTTCGGTTACGCGCGATAGACTATCGAAGAGCATCTTTGATTCTTTCGGAACGATAGACCGCAATATCAGATAAAACGTTTCGTAGCCGCGCCGCCATTGCAGAACATTGACCAGAAAGCTTCCAACCAACACCACAAATGAGAAGAACGAGAGAAGGATGTTGAAGGCGATGGCCGATGCATTTACATATGTTTCAGTAGTCGTCAGGTCATAGATCGACGGCCACATCTTTCGGAAAAATGCCCAGCTTCCGCGCACGTAAAATGTCAATCCTCGTGTCGGTGAGGATGTAATATGAGCCGTTTCAGGAGGAGTATTTATTCTGGTAGTTTCTGCCATAAAAATTGGTCAACTCATGGTCAATAGGCCATTACCATCGTGGTGGCTATGGTCGGAATACTAATGCAAAAAAAAATCGACAATCTGCAAGGGACAGATGCCAGTTCGTATCTTCGTACCTTCGTAGTACCTTCGTATCATTGAGTTTTCCAGATTTTTGCACATGACCCGTATATTTACCACTTCTCTCTGCCCAAACTTGAGGACATTCGCTAAACTGCGAGGGATGAGTCTTCTCGAAGCCAGAACACCGAACATTTCTACGGAAGAAGGCCGGTCCCAACGCGTGAAGAGGCGGCGATGGCTGAATATCGCTCTCTTATTTTCCCTGCCGCTGGTGGGGGGATTGAACTTGCTCTTCTGGTGGTGGACTCGTCCGCCCAAGCCATTAGCTACGGTCGTGACTCTGGCTATCGCCGGCGACTCAAAGACTCCGATCAGAACAAACCATGAACCGTACGGTGTCGCTGCTGATGAAGACGGCAATATTTTCTTCAGCGATAGCGTTACCGGGCGGATTTATCTCATCCCTGCTGCTGACTATTCGGCGCAATCGATATCAGAAAACAAGACGATAATCGCCGAAGGCTTCGATACGCCGTCCGCCATCGCGTTAGATGGAGACGGAAATTTAATCGTCGCGAACACGGGTGCGCACACGATTGCGCGGATCGATTTTAAAACCAATAAATGGAGTGTTATAGCAGGCAGAGATGGCGAAAGCGGATTGGCCGACGGTCAGGGGGGTGCAGCGAGATTCAACGGACCGGTGGGGCTGGCCGTCTCCGATGACGGAACGATATTCGTCGCTGATACATATAACGACAGGATAAGAGCCATATCGCGCGATGGAGAGGTGCGGACGTTGGCTGGAGGCGGCGACCCGGGGTTGAGGGACGGCGCCGGCGCAGAAGCGCGCTTCGATACACCTTGCGGAATAGCAATCGCCCAGGATGGAACGCTGCTGGTCGCCGATACCGGTAACAATCGAATACGGCGCGTCGCACCGGATGGCGACGTCACGACGTACGCGGGAGCGGGCGAGGCATCCGATGGGGCACCGTTCGTCTCCGGATTCTACCGACCTGCGGCGATCGCGGTCCTCGATGAGGATGCATTCTATGTTGCCGATGCGTTGACCGTCCGACTCTGCACTTTCGGAGAACGGCAATCGATCAAGCCGCTCACCGGCGGCGAACCATTTGGAATGTTTGACGACGATCTTGCGAGAGCGCGGCTCAACCGGCCGTCCGGGCTCACATTGTTGCCTGGCGGTCAGCTGGTTTTTACCGACAGCGGCAATGGGCTGGTGCGGGCGATCGTTCCCGCAGACGCGAAGATCGGAGGCCGCGCCGATGCGAGGTCGATAATTCTCCCTCCGAATAAGCTGCTGGCGCGTCTCGAACCGCGATGGCCTTACGATCCGCCCCAAGCGCGTCGGGATATCGCCGGCACATTCGGTGAAATCAGGGGCGAGTTGCTTTCCGATCAAACAGCATGGTTTCACACCGGAATCGATGTTCCCGGCGCTTACGGCGAGACGGTCCGCGCGGTCATCACCGAAAAGGTGCTGCTCCCGCTTGCCGTCGAAGACCCCGGAGACGGGCGCGAGCGGCTGCGGCTTCCCTTGTTCGAGTATATCCATCTGCGGATCGGGCGCGATCAGAATGAGCAGCCGATCGGGAATTTCGCGGGTGGGGCCATCACCTTTCGCCGCGACGAGGTAAACGGCATCATCGGCGTCCGCGTGCGGCGGGGGACGCGTATCAATGCGGGCGATCAGATCGGCACGCTCAATTCCCTGAACCACGTCCATCTGGTGGCCGGTCCCCCTGCATCCGAAGTCAACGCGCTCTCAGTGCTCCGGCTCCCAGGATTGACTGATACCGTGCCGCCGGTCATCGAGGGAGTGGCAATTTTGAACGAACTGAACGAACCCGCATACGTGACCGGCAAGATCGCGGAGGTGAGCGGCAAACTGCGCATCGCGGCGCAAGTTTATGATCGGATAGACGGCAATCCCAAATATCGCAGACTCGGCGTCTACCGGCTCGGTTATCAGGTTCTGAAGACCAACGGCTCCCCAGCGCCCGGTTTCAATGAGCCCCGTTACAACATCGTCTTCGATCGCCTGCCGGCCGCTCCCAACGCCGTCTTACTGGCCTTCGCTGACGGCAGCCAATCGGGTTACAGCGGCGCGACCGTATTCAATTATCTCGTGACAAATGTCGTGCGCGGCGGTGATGCGCGCGCAGATTTTTGGAATGCATCAGAGCTTGAACCCGGAGAATACAAGTTGAGAGTGATCGCGGAAGATCACTTCGGCAATCAGGCGCAGCGTGACGTCTCAGTAAGAGTCACCGCGCGGGCGGCCAAATAGGTGAGCGTGCGTCCCCGGTTGCCGGCTAATCGCCGCGCCCATGACGTGGGGATTTGGGTCAATTTCGCAGGTGAAATTACGCCGTATTCAATGATTTCGAAACCAGCTTTGCGGTAGCGCGGGGTCAATCTCTCCTGTAGATATGCAGGTGTGAGAGACTCAAGTCCGAGGCGCAATAACTCGGATTTATCCCGGTCGTGATCGAGACCGATAACAATCTCGAGTTGGCCGCCTCTCATGCAGATGCGCCGCAGATTTCGAAGTACGTCTTTATCACCGACCGCTACAGCACGCAGCAAACTGCCCCAGGGGAAATTAATGTGAACAGCGCCGGCCACGTCGTCTAATTCCGCTGGCAATGTCTCGACGGCAGATTGTATGAAGAGTGCATTTGGCAGGCCGCCCTTCGCAGTCTTCCGGTAAATCTTTCGGGATATCTTCTCCAGCGCGCCGGCTTGTGCGTCTATTCCAATGTAGTATCGATCGGGATGCTGTCGGGCGGATTGGTAAACAAATTGGCCGTCCCCTGTCCCTATATCCATGGATACAGCCCCGCCCTTATATGGTGCGATCAACTCATGAAATGTTGGTCAATCGAATTAGTGGATAGTTTTGCCGCGAATTACATTGAGCATAAGATTTCCTTGCTAGCCCGAGTATAAACGGTGCTGCTGTGAGCCGCAATCGCACAAGTTTGTAGGATGCCTCAGGGAGACGCAGCCGGTGAATCTATACCGCGAGCTGTGGCGAGCGGTATTCTCGGGGGGAATCATTTGCGCGAGCCGCGCCGACGCCGCTCGCATTACCGATTCGTCAGCAGTGTCTCGGTCCCCGCCCCAAGGGCTACGCAACCTATAATACTCGCGGCTAATTCTGGCAGAAGGTTGAGATGAAGATGATTCAAACAGCTCAGAATCGGCATTTATCAATGCAGATCCTTGTCATACTATTACTTATCATCCTGCAACCGGGGAGACAGATGGTAGCTAATGGCGAGATAAAAGACGATGACCTTCTGGCTGAAGGCGTATCGCGCGGCTTGGCCTTACATCGCTTGGCGCAAATCCAGGATTTGCGCTACCAATTGAGTTTCGAGATCGTTCCAGGCGCCTCGCGCATCAAGGGCAGTGAAGAGATAAGATTGAAAATCGCCAAGGCCTCGGTTCCCGTTATCCTCGATTTCCGCGACATCGATCCAACCGGAAAAGTCATAGAAGGCGCGATCAACGGTCTGAAGATCAACGATCGCGACGTTGACGATCATCGCCAAGTAAACGGTCATATCGTCCTGCCTGCGCAATATTTCAAACGAGGAGAGAATCGCATCTCGCTCAAATTCGAAACCGGCGTGGCTCCGGCCGGTCGACCTATCATTCGCTATTCCGATCAGGAAGACGGCAGTGAATACCTCTACACTTTGTTTGTGCCGATGGACGCAAGCCTCGCGTTCCCGTGTTTCGATCAGCCCGACTTGAAGGGACGCTTTTCGCTCGACCTGCTCGCCCCCGAAGGCTGGACCGTCGTTTCCAACGCCAAACCCGAGAGCGCCATCGCTCAGAATTATCCCGGACAAAATCAGACGCGGTTCAAAGAGACGGAGCCGATCAGCACTTATCTTTTTTCTTTCGCCGCCGGACCGTTCAAAGAGATCGTGGGGAAAGGCGCTCCTGTTCCGCTGCGGCTCTTGGTGAGGCAATCGAAACTTAAACGAGCTCAGGAAGAATGGCCCGAAGTGATGCAGTTAACTCGAGACGGAATGAAACACCTCATCGATTTTTTCGGATATCGATTTCCCTTCGTAAAATACGACCAGGTGCTCATCCCGGGCTTCGCCTATGGCGGGATGGAACACGCGGGATCGACGTTCCTGCGTGAAGATTCGATCCTCTTTCGCACAACGCCCAACCGGAGCGACAGACTTGCGCGCGCGTCTCTGGTCCTTCACGAACTGGCGCATCAATGGTTCGGTGATCTTGTCACGATGCGCTGGTTTGACGATTTGTGGCTTAAGGAAGGATTCGCGAACTATATGGCCTCGCACGCGATGGCCGCGATCTACGACAGCGAGGAAATCTGGAAGCGATTCTATCAAACGCACAAACCGCTTGCCTATGGCATCGACGCGACGAAAGGGACGACGCCGATATACCAGGATGTAAGCAACCTGAAAGATGCCAAGTCGGCTTACGGAGCGATCGTTTATCAGAAGGCCCCGAGCCTTCTGCGCGCCCTTTCTTTTCTGATCGGAGAAGAGAAATTCCGCGATGGAGTGAGACTCTTCCTGAAAGAACACTATTACGCCAACGCCGAGTGGAGCGATCTGATCGGCTCTTTCGAGAGAACGTCGAACCGGAAACTGAAGGCATGGGCGGATGCCTGGGTTAAGCAGCGCGGGATGCCGCAGGTCGATGTCGATTGGAACTGCAATCCCGCGGGTAGAATCGATAAGTTGAAACTGAAGCAGAGAGATGTATTGGATGAAGGCGGATTATGGCCGATCAAAACTCGCTTGCTTTTAGCTTACGACGATGCGCCGTCCGAGAGGATTACCGTCCAGCTGGAAGGCGCTCAAGGAGATATCCGCGAAGCCGCCGGCAGGAAGTGCCCGGCCTATATTTTCGCGAATGACGGCGATTTCGGCTACGGGCGCTTTATGCTGGATGAACGGAGCCGCAAAGCGCTTCCCATGCGCATAGGTAAAGTCAAAGACGCATTTCATCGAACGATGCTTTGGGGAACATTATGGGACGCGGTGCGCGAAGCCGAGATGAGCCCCGCGGCTTATCTCTCGCTGGCGCTCAACTCGCTTACCGCTGAAACGGACGAACAACTGACCGAGAGTCTCCTCGAACGCGTCGCTCGCGTATTTCAACGATACCTCTCGGACGACCAGAAAGCGTTGTTCGCCGAAAAGATAGAGTCACTGTGTTATGACCGGATGATGAATGCGCGAGGGCTGTCGATCACCTATTTCCGCGCGTACCGCACACTTGCTACGACATCAACGGGGCGCGAGCGGCTGAAGCAGATACTGGCAGGCAAGCTGGCGATTCCCGGAGTAGAGATAAAACAGCACGACCGGTGGCGGATCGTGACGACGTTGCTCGCACTCGGAGATGCCGAATCCGAACTTCTCCTCGAATCCGAGCGCGTTCGCGATATAGGCGATGACAGCCGTAAGCAGGCTTACGTTGTTGAGGGCGCGCGCGGCGATGCTCCGACCAAACTGCGATATTTCGATGATTATGCGAAGAATCGGGCCATCCCTGAAGATTGGATCGAAGGAAGCCTGGGTCCATTCAATTCTTTCAATCAATCGCAACTTACCCTGCCTTACCTCAGGCCCGCGCTGGAGGCTCTTCCGCGGATCAAACGCGAACGTAAAATTTTCTTCGTGCTCGCCTGGTTGAATGCATTTATCGGAGGTCAACAGAGCGGGGAGGCATTGAATGTGGTGCGCGAATTTAAGAGGACGAATAAGATAGACCGCGATCTTGAGCTGAAAGTATTGGAGGTGATGGATGAACTGGAGCGGACGGTGCGGATTAGAAATAAGTTTAGCGAGTAGCCCCTGGCATTTATCATTTTAAAATTGTCATTTTAGATTTGTCATTTCGTTGCCCGTTAGGCGAGTGAGTGACAAATGTAAGATGTAAAATGACAGCGGATGGTGCGTATCCCTGGCATTTATCATTTTACAATTATCATTTTAGATTTGTGATCTCTTTCCCCGTTAGGCGAGTGAGTGACAAATGTAAGATGTAAAATGACAAATGAACAATGATAAATGCTCAGCCCCACTCGGCGAGCTGTTTCCGCACCAATTCGGCAGAAGGGTCTTCGGCGGCCTCGAACAATTCCAGAGCCGTCCGGGCTTGAGCGACGGCTTGTCTGCGGTCGCCGTATTTGTCGAGCGCAAGCGCGAGCTGATAGAGCGATTTTGATTGCCCGCGAATGTCCCCTATCTCGGTGGTGATGCCGAAGGCCTGCTGCAGCAGTTCGATCGCGCGTTTGGCATTCCCCCTCACGATATAGGCTTCACCCAGACTCAGCTGAGCCAGGCTTTTTCCGCGCCGGTCGCCGGTTTCTGTCGCCAGGTTCAGTTGCTGTTCGAAGTACTGGAGCGCAACGTCAACGTTTCCCCTGAGATAATAGTGAATACCGAGCCCACCCAGGGCATTCGTCTCGTTGTGCCGGTCGCCGATCTCGCGCGCCACCGCCAATGCCTGTTCGTGGAATGCGACCGCCTGCTTATTATTGTTCAGGCTTGCATATGCGCTGCCCATTTGACAAAGCGCGCTCAGCTCCCCGCGCCGGTCGCCTATATCGCGCGAAATTGTCAGCTGAAGATTGAGCAGGGAAATCGCTCCTCCCGCATTGCCGAGAGCGTTGTGGACCATTCCGAGACCGCCCAACGCGACGCTTTCATTCCGGCGGTCGCCCGTTTCACGCGCGATGATCAGTTGCTGATCGAAGAGCGCCGTCGCCTTCTCCGGCTCGCCTTTAGCATAGTGTGTCAACGCAAGATTGCCGAGAGCGATCGCCTCGGCCCGCTGGTCCTTGATGCTCCGCCCGATTTCGAGAGCGGAGAGGTGGAATTCACGGGCCTGGGTGAATCGGCCGCTCAGGTAGTTGGCCATTCCGAGTCCGCTCAATGCATCCGCTTCGCCGCGATGGTCAGCGATATCGCGAGCCAGATCGAGCGCCTGGTCATAACAATCGATGGCATTGCTCGCTTCACTCAGATCGATAAATGAATCGCCGAGCGCGATCAGATGCCTCCCCATAGCCTTACGCCGCTGCAATGTTTTCGCAGCATTCAGCGCTGCCTCGCTCCAGCGAATACGCTCGCGCGGATGTTGCCGCAGACCTCGGACATATCTCCCCGCGACCGGGTAGGTGGATGACAGCTCGCAGGCAGCCCGGTTCTGGTCGGCATTTGCAACTGCCCAAGACTGCCCGGCCTGGATGTTCTGCCACTCCAAATCGAGCAGCATCAGCCCCTGCTTTAGGGCCTGACCGCCCTGTTCGTAAAGCGCTTCGGCCTCGTGCAGCACGCTCTGGTAATGAGCTGCGTGCAGGTATGTGGCGACCCCTCGCTCCTCAACGGTCAGATTTTGGCCGGTGAATTGAAGCATCATATCGTGCAGACGGAACCGCCCGGTCGTCCGGTTACGATCGACCAGACTATAAAACATCAGGTAATCGAGCGCATCTGCCGCGCGCCCCGGATTGATCCTCCATATAGATGCGGCGGCATTGATATCGAATGAGTCGGGAAAGATCGACAGCAAACGCCAGAGCCTTTGCAATCCGGCATCGAGCATCTGATAAGTCGCTTGCAGGACCGTATCGATCGGTCCGGCCGGGTTTTCGCTATCCTCCAGTATCTCCAACCTCCGGATATAATTATCGAAACTCATCTCCGGATGCAGCGTTAATGTGTTGGCTGCGACTCGCAATGCCAGCGGCAACCGTCCGCAGAGTTCCGCTATCCGCTCGCCGTATTCGCCGACGCGAGGAACGATGCGATTGAGCAATTCCCGCGCTTCTGCACCCGGCAGTCCGTTCAACTGGTTGCTAAACATCGACGGTAGTTCGATCTTCTGGCGCGATGTGACGATCGACAGACAACCGGCCGGCGGCAGGAGCGGCGCGACTTGATCGGCGTCAGCGGCGTTGTCGAAGAGCAGAATAGCCCATTTCCCCTCGAACACTCGCTGGTACATATGCCCGAGCTCGCGCTCGTCCTCGGGCATCCTCGCCATCGGCATAAACGCTCGTATGATCTGAGAGAGAGCTTCGGACACCCGTAGCGGTTGATCGCTCGCCCCCTTTAAATCGATGTAAATTTGAGCGTCGGGATAGTGCTCCGCGAGCTGGTGCGCGAGTTTTACGGCCAGCGTCGTTTTGCCGACTCCGCCAGCACCTCGTATTCCCAGAATTTTGTTGCTGTGGTTTCGCTGCGCGGCGGCCAACTCCTCCAATTCGACGACGCGACCGGTGAATTCCGGCAAAGGCGGCGGGAGTTGCGAAACAGGCGGTTTAGCTGCAGCCGGATTCGCAAATATGTCTTCCGAAATGTGCGGCTCGTCCGCTGGTAGCCCGTTGTGATTTTCGTTCGATGCACCGTTTGTGATTGGCCCGTCGATCGCGGGCGCGACCTTGCGCTGCTCTTCGACAGTCTCATCGACCTCGGCTGGCTGATCCGCGATCGCATCACTCCTGGCTTTGCGCTCCTGCAAGAAGTCTTTCCAACCCTCATCCGCGAACCATATCTTGGGCTGCTGGCGAATCTTCAATAATTCGCGTCTTCTTTCATAAAGCCAGATTGTCGCAATCGACATTATCACGACGAACATAAGTACTGATGCCAGCTTTACAACAGTATGTGCGATCTCGATATCCACTCCCGGTAATCCGATGACAGGCAATAGCCATCTGGCCACGATCAACAACCCTAAGCTCGTAGCAATGGTAACCAGAATTGAATCGATCAACCTTCTCATATTCGCTGACCCTTTGGCTGGTCGTCAGCATAGCGAGACCTGTCGCAGGGGCATCGTCGCCACAATGAAAGTTAAATTTCTACGAATGTACTCGAGACACTAACTGAACGTTCGAGGACAATGACCATTTTTGGAATAACGTACGGGAGCGAGGTCGACCCCAATGTTAAGACTTTTACGATCTTGAATCAAGGACTATTGATTGGGGAACGCGGGATACCGTTTGGGCGATTTGCGCTTGATCGGGGGTTCTTATGCTAAGGCCAATAGAATCAATGATTTTTTACGCTGTCGCTAGAGTAATACACAGAGTTAAGGCAGGGCGGAGTGGGAGTCGTGCGATGGCAACTGCGCAATCAGCCCGTCGCTACTCTTTCTTCGCACTCTTTGGCGATTTCGACCCGCCCGTATCTTTGGCGGACTTTGCGCTTTTGCCGCCGGACTTTTCGCCCGACGTTTTGCGCGGGCGTCTGGGTTTGATCGGTTCTGTGATCGAATCGATAACCTCCGAGAGGACATTGGAAGCTTTTTGAGCCATCTCGCCGACGCCGGCGACGATGTCCTGCGCGAGTTCGCCTGCTGATGACGGCAGGCCGTGCGTATGTTCCTGGTTGAGCCATTTGTTCCACCGGTGATAGCGCTGGGTCGGCATCGCATTCTTCGCGTAATCGACGAGCATTCCCGCGACCATCCCGGTAAGCCAATTGAAATTTTGTTCCGTGATCGACCAGAGATCGGCATCCGGCGCCGGATTTGTCACGTCAATCGCGTACGCAACGCCATCTTTGATTGCGAAATCGACAGCGTTGAGATCGTAGCCGAGAGCCTCGTTTATGAGGAGGGTATCGCGCACGATCCGGTCCTCTATGAAAGACCCGAGCGGATGTTCCGATCTCAACAGGTAGCGGCGGTTTGCTGGGTCGTAAGGCATCACGAGGACGTGTTTTCTGGCAACGCAGTAGCAGCGCACGTACTGGTCGAAGTCGATGTACTGTTGTAGGACCATCGCGAGCGCTCCCGTATTGTCATAAGATGACCAGAGGTCATCCAGGGAATTGATATGGTAGACGTCGTTCCATCCTCCGCCATCGCGCGGTTTCAGAATGGCGGGCAGCCCAACGTATTCGATGATCCCTTCCCAGTGCAGAGGAAATTCCAGGTTGCGCAGCGAAGATTCAGTAATGCCGGGTTTATAACTTTTCTGAGGTAGAAGGACGGTCCTCGGCACGGTCAGTCCCAGTTTGGCCGCCAGTGAATATCCGAAGAACTTATCGTCGGCCGAAGACCAGAATGGATTGTTGACGACAATGCAGCCGTTTAGGACGGCATTCTTGAGATATGAACGGTAAAATGGTATTTCGTGGGAGACGCGGTCGAAGATCAATCGATATCCGTCGGACCCAACCATTTTGATGCCGCCTATCCTGACATACTCCGCCGTAACTCCTTCATTCATTCCGTTGATCTTCTCGATCAAGGCCGGTGGAAAAGTGTTTTCCGCTCCGGTGAGCATTCCTATTTTCATCTTCGACTCCATTCTCAACCAGTCCGATAGGACTGGCGATAGACGGGTGGACTGGGTTATGATTTCCTCTGATTAAACAATGGAGTTTAGTTTTAGCTCTGGAAGGTGTCAACTCAAATGGTTCTGAAGAAGTATCCCTCTAGTAAGCACCGTATTTTCTTGATGGCGAATATTATCCTTTTCTCTCTGGTGGTCTTCGGCATCGTCGGTGGTACGGTCACAGCCCAGAAAACTCCCAAGCCGGAAGATATTGTCGAAAAAGCGATTTTGGCGCATGGCAGTCGGGCCGCGATCTATGCGATTCAACGCACGGGCAGGGTGGGCGCTCTCGTCAAATTCCATACGCCCGAAGGCACGCGCGAAGGCAAGTCGGTTCTTAAGTTCCTACGCAAGCAGAAACTTAAGGAAGACCTGATGATGATCGAACTGAATATGCCCGAAACTAAATATATGATCGGCTTCGACGGAACTCAGACATGGAGCATTTACAACGGGGAAGCACAAAAACCCGGACCGGATGAAGTAAACGCCTTTCATTCCGCGCACGAACATAGCTACGAGGCTATCCTCAGGTATAGGGAGAGCGATTCCAAACTGGAGTATGTCGGAAATAAAAATCTCGGGACTTTGATTGTGGATATTATCGATCTGGTTTCTCCCGAAGGCGTCCGCACGCGCTATGAGATAAGCCGGCGCACCTTTCATATTCTCTATCTTGATTACTCTGATCAACCGGATCCTAATACCGAACCGGTAAATTATCGACTCAACTTCCGAGATTTTAGGAATGTTCAGAACACGCGTATCCCCTATGAGACGCTCGTTTTTAAGAATGGGAAACTGGTGGAAGAACGAAGGATAGTAGAAGCCGTCTACAATGTTAAGCTTGATGAAACTGCCTTCAAACAGGAGAACGCAAATAAGCCCATCGAATCTGTGCCCGGGATGTAGCAGATTGCCCCACTTTTGACAGCTTTCTCAGCATGGGTGTAGCATGGCTGGTCAGTGAGCTTTCGGATAAAGCATTGCTCAGTTTCAATCTGAAATTAAGGTGTGCTCTGCGAGTATTCGTATTCGCCCGGTTGAAATATGCGAATCCGTGAAAAGTTGGTCATAATATTTTTTACCTTCATCATCATCCCGATGTTTCTCCTCTGGGCCAGGTTTCAGGGCACGGCTGTGGGAAGCATAAAAACTTTTCTACGACAGGAGATTTCCAATCGCGCCAGTGATATCTCCGATCAGATCACCAGCAATTTGAAGGCTCAGCAGAATGAGGTTCAGGCGCTCATACATCAGCCGTTGCTTAAGGCATATGCTCGTAGCATCGCGCAAAACCCGCAAGCATTGCCGGACGACAACTTGCTAATCGAACTCTCCGCTTTCCTGCTCACAAAACAACAACATTTTTCCGCGCTCCTGGGCGTCAATAACCAGGGGGCGCCTTTGTTCAAACTCGAACCCAGGATAGGGGAAAACGGTGTAATTCGCCCTTATCGTTACATCAAGGATTTCTCTCCGGATGACAACATCGATCAAAGGGATTTGCCGGCTGACAGCGATTCCCTTTTCGTCTCCGAGATAGTTCAGGCCGGCAGCAGCGGTCCTCATATCAAGATAATCGCCCCGCTGTTCGACGATGCCAACGATGTCAAGGGCGCATTCGTCGTCAAAGTGCGCGCCGATGAGATGCTGAAAGAGGCCGCCGGGCCCAGAGCGGCTACCCTGTCCAATCAGGCCGAGCTTTCGCATTCGGAAGCGATCATCATCAGTCCAACGGGCACCGTGCTTTATGCGACGGACCCGATGAAGGAGTGGAAGCCATACAAAGAGGTCTATCGCGAGTTAGATCAACCATTCACGTCATTGCTGCAGGGAGACAAAATTGACGGATGGGATTCGTGGCTGATTCGCCACCGGTTACGCGAGGAAAGCCCGAAGCTTTCGATCTTTGTAGTGGCAGATTTCAAAACGGCAGTCGACCGTCTGGAATCCGACAGCTACGTATTGCTGGCGCTGACGATCCTGCTCATTATTGTAGCGATGCTTGCCCTTTATTATTTGATCAGCAGCTTCACCGATTCGATCCGCGATGTGACCAGGGGAGCGAAAGCGATCGCCACGGGCAACCTCGGCTATCAAATTAAAGTTAAGACGAGAGATGAGACGCGCGTTCTGGCCGAGGCTTTCAACCGGATGGCTTCACGCTTGCGCGATATGATCCGGAAAGAAGGCGAGCAGAAGCAATTTGAATCATTCGCCCGGCTATCTTCGGTGATGACGCACGATCTCAAGAACCAGATATTATCGCTATCGCTCCTGGTGTCGAATATGGAGCGCAAGTTTGACCGGGAAGGGTTCAAAGAAGATGCGATGCGGACTCTATCCGATTCGGTCAACAACCTGGAGAACCTGGTCGCCAAACTTTCCGATCCGCGGACTCCGACCAAGCGGATCCGCGAGAAATCCAACCTGACGAATCTGGTTGAGCGCGTCATTCAACGGACCGCAGCCCAGACGACCAATCGTTATCAAGTCTCAGTGCAACTCAAACCGGATGTCTACGCGACAGTCGATGGCAAAGCGATTGAAAGAGTGATCGAAAACCTTGTGATAAATGCGCTCGAGGCCATGCCCAATGGCGGATCACTCAGCGTCACCACGCAAACGGACAACGGCTATGCGGTCATTACAGTAGCGGACTCGGGTAAGGGAATGACCGATGAGTTCGTGCGGGACCGCCTTTTCCATCCATTCGCGACGACTAAGAAAAAGGGAATCGGCCTTGGCCTCTATTCATGCCCGCGATATCATCGAGCAGCACGGCGGGCAGATCGATGTCGCAAGCAAGGTCAATGCCGGGACCGAATTCAAAATCATCTTGCCGGTGCTCACTGAAGAGCAGAAGATACCCGAAGCAGAAGTGGCAATGGTGTAAGGAGAGTAGCAGGCAGTACGCAGTAGGCTGCAGACGGCAGGCGGTTCGTTTAATTCGAAATCTCAGTTAAACGGACGGTCGGTCGGCTGTTGTCTGCTGCCTATTAATTTTTATGGCTGAAGAACCGAAACAATCAGTCCTCGTGGTCGATGATCACGAATCAGTGCGGAAGCAGCTCTACTGGGCGCTCGAGGAGCGGTATAAAGTGCTGGAGGCATCATCGCGCGTCCAGGCTTTGGCATTGATCAATCAGGAAGAGGTAGTGGTGGTGCTCTCCGATCTGCGGCTGCCTCCGGCCGAGCACGACATCACTGAAGGTCTGGCCATTCTCGAATCGGTCCGGAAGATAAATCCGATCCTTCCGGTCATCGTGATCACCGGCGACGAAGATCGCGAGACGGCGCTCAAAGTAGTTCAGCGCGGCGCCTATGACCTCTTTTACAAGCCATTCAATATCGAAGAGGTCGAGATCATCGTCCGCCGTGCAGTGCAGCATTACCGCCTGGAAAAGGACAACCTTCTGCTGCGCAATGAATTGAGGCGTACCGTAGGATGGCAGGAAGGGATAGTCGGGTCGAGCCCGACGCTGCGACGCGTCATCGATCAGGCGCGCGCGGTAGCCGAGACCACCGCGACCGTGCTGATAACCGGCGAATCCGGTACCGGCAAAGAGATGCTTGCGCGGTTCATTCACAAGATCAGTTCGCGCGCCCGCGCCCCTTTCATCGCGTGCAATGTCGCCGCGCTTCCCGAAACTCTCGTCGAATCGGAATTGTTCGGTCATGAGAAGGGCGCGTTCACCGGCGCTGCCACGAGAAGGGAAGGGAAATTCGAAGTCGCCGATACGGGGACGCTCTTTTTGGACGAGATCGGCGAACTCTCGCCGGCGGTCCAGGTCAAGCTCCTGCGTGTTTTACAGGAGCGGCAATTCGAGCGTCTGGGCGGCAAACAGCCGCTCACCGTTGACATCCGCATTATCGCCGCGACCAACCGCAATCTCGAAGAGATGGTGGAGGCGGGTCAGTTTCGCGCCGATCTGTATTACCGGCTCAACGTCATCAACCTGGAGCTGCCCCCGTTGCGCGATCGTCCCGATGACATCCCCATACTCGCCACGCATTTTGCCGCTAAAGCTTCGGCGAAGCACGGAAAGCCCTCGCCGACCTTCACTCCGGTATTTCTCAACCGCCTCTCGGCCTATCGTTGGCCGGGCAATATACGCGAACTCGAGAATGTCATCGAGCGCGCAGTCGTGATCAGCGGCGCCTCGGTGCTCGATGACACATTGTTGCCGGATAAAGTGGTGGCCCACGCGGCTCAAAATACTCCCCAGCTACTGGGAACCCCTCAGCTCGACCTGGCCAATGAGATACCGCCACCGGACCTCTCCTTTGAGACTGCTATTACGAACTTCAAACGACAACTGGTACGGCAGGCCCTGCGCGAATGTAATGGCTCAAGATCGGAAGCTGCGCACCGGCTCAAGATCAGCCGCCAGTACCTTCACCGTCTGATCAATGAGTTGAATGTGATAGGATGAAAAAAGTGTTCAGTTTTTCAGTATCGGTTTTCAGTTGGATGGTATCGATCAGCAACTGAAAACTAAAAACTGAAAACTGAAAACTAATTTCAGAGGAGCTCATATGAGTAATAGCGATTCAGTCAACAAACACAAGGATTATCTCTTCCCCGTCGTCTCGATGTACTACCGCGAACCGATCGCGCTCGATCACGGCCAGGGGATGTACGTCTGGGATGAAAACGGCAAAAAATACCTCGATTGTTTCGGCGGAGTATTATCCACCAGCATCGGGCATGTCCATCCGCACGTGGTAGGGGCCATTACCGATCAGCTCAAAAAGATATCGCACACCTCAACGCTCTACGCGAGCAGACCGCAATCCGAACTGGCGCAGAAATTGGCGGAAATAACCCCAGCGGGTCTCGAGAAGAGTTTCTTCACCAATAGCGGGACGGAGGCTGATGAGACCGCGACTATGGCGGCGAAACTTTATACGGGTCGACAGGAGATCATCACTCTTCGCCACAGCTACAGCGGGCGTTCGGCCGCGGCCATCACGGCATCGGGCCAGGCTCCGTGGAAGATACTGCCGGCGCAGGTGCCCGGCATTGTCCATGCGCCGGCACCGTATTGCTATCGCTGCCCGTTCAAGCTCAAATATCCGGAATGCGATCTCGCCTGCGCGAAAGATTTGAAGGAAGTGATCGAGACCTCGACCTCCGGAAAAATCGCCGCCTTCATGGCCGAACCGATCATGGGCGTCGGTGGATACATCACTCCGCCGAAAGAATATTTCAAAGAGGCCGTCGCCATCATCCGCCAGTACGGCGGAGTGTTCATTTGCGACGAAGTGCAGACCGGCTGGGGGAGAACCGGCGATAAGATGTTCGGGATAGAACATTGGGAGGTCGAACCGGAGATTATGACCTTCGCCAAAGGCATGGCGAACGGCACGCCTATCGGCGCTACGATAGCGCGGAAAGACATTGCAGATGCAATGTCGGCTATCTCATTTTCGACTTTCGGCGGCAATCCCGTGTCGATGCGCGCCGCGCTGGCTACCATCGAAGTCATCGAGCGCGAAGACCTGGCGCGTAACGCTCAGGTCACCGGCGATTACTTGCGCGAAAAACTTATGGGACTGCAAGAGCGGTTTGATGCGATCGGAGAGGTGCGGGGAATGGGACTGATGCAGGGGATAGAGTTCGTCAAGGACCGCAAGACGAAAGAGCCTTACCCGGAGGCCGTCTTGAAGGTTTTCGAAGAGACGAAGAAACGCGGCGTCCTCATCGGAAAGGGCGGGCTATATGGAAATGTTATCCGCATGGGCCCGCCACTGATCGCAACGAAAGATCATATCGACGAACTGGCTGCGGCGTTGAACGATGCGCTCGCGGCAATATAAAAATCTGGAGGCTGAAGAGAGAATCAGTACCGCGAGCGGTAGCGAGCGAATTTCCATTGCTGACCGATTGATGAAAACTCGCTCGCTACTGATCGCGGTATTGATTCCGCTTAAGTAATCTATGCGCACATTGATCAAAAACGGCCACATCGTCACTGCCGTAGATTCCTACACCGCCGACATTTTGATCGACGGCGAAACGGTGGCGATGATCGGAAAAAACCTCTCGGAGGTCGCCGGTTCGATAGACAAAATGATTGACGCTACCGGGAAGCTGGTCATCCCGGGTGGCATCGATCCGCATACGCACATGGATTTGCCATTCGGCGGCACGTCAGCATCCGACGATTTCGAGACGGGCACGCGTGCGGCGGCTTTTGGCGGGACGACGACGATCGTCGATTTTGCCGTTCAATACCATGGACAGGAACTAAACGAGGCGCTCGACGTCTGGTTCGGTAAAGCTGAGGGCAAAGCATCGATCGATTACGGCTTTCATATGATAGTGACCGATTTGCCGGACGAGCGGTTGCCCGGATTAAAGGGGCTGATCGATCAGGGGGTGACGAGCTTCAAATTGTTTATGGCTTATCCCGGCGTCTTTCTCGTCGATGATGGAACTATCTTCAAGGCGATGTCGACCGCGGGCGAGTCGGGCGGTTTGATCTGTATGCACGCGGAGAATGGCGTTGTGATCGACGTACTCGTCAAACGCGCCTTGGCCGAAGGCAAGACTGGTCCGAAATATCATGCGCTCACTCGCCCGACAAAAGCCGAGGCCGAGGGCGTGCACCGGGCGATAGCGATTGCGGAGATGGCCAATTCTCCGGTCTACATCGTGCATCTGAGCTGTTACGATGCTCTGAAAGAGGTTCAGGCCGCGCGCGACCTCGGATTACCAGCATTTGCCGAAACCTGCCCGCAATACCTGCTGCTCGATTACAATCGTTACGAACAGGAAGGATTTGAAGGGGCCAAATATGTGATGACCCCGCCGCTGCGCGATAAAGAGAATCAGGAGCTGCTCTGGCGCGGGCTGCGCGGCGACGATCTGCAGGTTATCTCGACCGATCATTGCCCGTTCTGTTTTAAAGAACAGAAAGAGCTGGGGCGCGATGATTTCAGTAAGATTCCGAACGGTGGGCCGGGGGTGGAAAATCGGATGAGTTTGATCTATCACCACGGAGTCGAAGCAGGGCGCATTAATTTGAATCGTTTTGTCGAACTTACTTCCACCGCTGCTGCCAAAATTTTCGGCCTCTTTCCGAAGAAAGGGACGATAGCGGTTGGGTCCGATGCCGATATCGTCATATTCGACCCGAACCGCGAGCAGATTATAAGTGCGGCGACCCACCATATGCGCGTGGATTACAGCGCTTATGAGGGATGGAAGGTCAAAGGTGTGGCCGAGGTGGTGTTGTCGAGAGGAAGAGCGATCGTAGAGAACGGCGTGTGGAAGGGCAAGGCCGGTGATGGTAGCTTTTTGAGGCGCGGGACTTTTGCATAATTCGAAGTAAATGAATAAATGGAGAACTTATTGGAGCGAATAACCGTGACAGCACACTATCTCCCGGCCAGATAGCCATCCGGGCATCTGTTAATGAAAGCTTCGCGCTTGAATAGCGCACGGCTTGAATCGTTGTCGATATAAAGGGAACTTTTTAAATGCGACCCAATATTGATCGCGAAGTCATTGAACACCCCGATGGGCGCGTCGAACTCCGCGATCATTCATCTATCAGCTCGAGTCCGCTATACAACAGCGATCTAGCGCCCGTGCCCGTCGCGAAGCGCAACTGGACTACCTACAACTATGCCGCCCTTTGGATCAGCATGGCGCATTGCATTCCGACCTACATGCTTTCGGCCGGCTTGATCACGGTAGGGATGAACTGGTGGCAGGCGCTGTTCACCATCCTGCTCGGGAATACGATCGTTCTCATCCCCATTCTCCTCAACTCCCATCCGGGCACCAAGTACGGCATTCCCTTTCCGGTCTTCGCGCGCGCGAGTTATGGGACATACGGCTCCAATCTGCCGGCATTGATGCGTGCTCTCGTTGCCTGCGGATGGTTCGGGATTCAGGCCTGGATCGGCGGCGAAGCCCTCAATGTCTTCTTGCGCGCGATCATACCCGGTTGGCATACGATGTTGGGCGGTCCGGTCAACGGGCACACGCCGACCGAGTGGATATCATTCCTGCTCTTCTGGGCGCTGAATATCTACATTATCTATCGCGGTATGGATCTGCTGCGGTGGGTGGAGAATTGGGCTGCGCCATTCGTCCTGATCATGACCGCGGGATTGCTTGTTTGGGCGGTATGGCGCGCTAACGGACTCGGTTATTTATTGGATGATTCCGGGCGATATCCGAGCCTCGGTGAATTTCTACCGGTCTTCATCCCATCGTTAACTGCGATGATCGGCTTCTGGTCGACTCTATCCCTGAATATGCCCGATTTCACGCGCTTCGGGCGCAGCCAGCGCGAACAGGCGGTCGGACAAATTATTGCCTTGCCGTCGACGATGACCGTCTTCGCCGCCATGAGCGTAGTCATCACCTCGGCGGCCGTAGTGATCTATCCGCATATGAAAGCCGATCAATTGTGGGATCCGATGAAACTTACCGGACAGTTCGATAATGTGGCGGTCATCGCGGTTTCGATGTTCACGGTTGTCGTGGCGACGCTGGCGGTAAACATCGCAGCAAATGTGGTCTCTCCCGCCAACGATTTTGCCAATGCGTTTCCACACTGGATTTCGTTCCGCACCGGAGGATTGATAACGGGAATCATCGGCATTTTGATGCAGCCCTGGAGACTTCTGGCCGACCCATCGGGCTATATTTTCAAGTGGCTGGTCGGGTATTCGGGCGGCCTCGGCTCGATTGCAGGGGTATTGATAGTCGATTACTGGCTGGTGCGGAATAAGCATCTGGCACTAGGTGATCTCTACCGCACTCAAGGTGTATACGCATACGCTCGGGGATGGAATTGGCGGGCGATCGCCGCCACCATCATCGGCTGCTCGCTGGCGTGGGGCGGTTTGATTCTCCCGGCGCTAGCGCCGTTATACAATTATGCCTGGTTCGTAGGATTCGGCTCATCGGCCGTCGTTCACTATGTTTTTATGAAATTGTTTCCCCCATACGAACATACGGGAGATCGGGAGAGCCGGGTACTGAATGAGTTAGATGAATCACTCTCATCTTCCGCCCCCCTCGCACACAACCCCGCTTCTTCTTCAACCATTACAAAGGACTAGTTCAGTTTATGGCACAGGTTGTCAAATGCGGTCTTATTCAAGCAAAAAATGCGGCGCCAACCGATGCGCCGATCGAAGATATCAAGCGCGTCAATATTGAAAAACATCTGAAGATCATCGAGTCGGCCGCGCAACAGGGCGTAAAGATTCTCTGCATGCAGGAGGTCTTTACCACCCCATATTTTTGCGCCGAACAACAGGCGCGCTGGTATGAAGCGGTCGAGAGAATTCCAGATGGACCTACAATCAGACTCATGCAGGACGTCGCGAAAAAGCACGGAATGGTTATTATCGTCCCGATTTACGAAGAGGAGATGACGGGTATCTACTACAACACGGCCGCCGTCATCGACGCCGATGGGAGATATATAGGGAAATATCGCAAGACCCATATTCCGCACGTCGGGCCAGGCTTCTGGGAGAAGTTCTATTTCAAGCCCGGAAACCTGGGCTATCCGGCGTTCGAGACGGCTTTCGCGCGCATCGGGGTATATATCTGCTATGACCGGCATTTTCCCGAAGGTGCGCGCGCATTGGGGTTGAACGGCGCGGAGATAGTTTTCAATCCATCAGCGACGGTCGCCGGTCTCTCGGAATATCTCTGGAGGCTCGAACAGCCGGCTCATGCAGTGGCCAACGGCTATTTTATCGGTGCGATCAACCGCGTCGGTTACGAAGCGCCGTGGAATATCGGCGAGTTTTACGGCCAGAGCTATTTCTGCGATCCGCGCGGACAGACGATTGCGATCGCACCGCGCGATGAGGACGCGCTCGTCGTCGCCGACCTCGATCTCGCGATGATCCGCGAAGTGCGCAACACGTGGCAGTTTTTCCGCGACCGGCGACCCGAGACTTACCAGGCGCTGGTCGCCGAATAGTTTTCAGCTTTTAGTTTTCAGTTGGGCCGTCTCGATCGACAACTGAAAACTGAATACTGAAAACTATTTTTGAGGAGCTTATTATCTATGCTCGAATACGCCATCACCTTTAAGCCTGAAATGACCGCGGAGCACATAGTCGGCTTAACCAGACAGGCAGAGGCTGCCGGTTTCAGTCACGGCTGGATTTTCGATTCTCACGTATTGTGGCAGGATCCTTACCCTCTGCTCACTTTGATGGCCGTGAATTCGAGGACGATGCGATTAGGCACCTGCGTGACCAATCCCGCGGTGCGTGACGCGACTGTGACGGCCAGCCTGCTCGCGACGCTCAATCGTATCTCCGGCGGCAGAATGGACCTAGGCATCGGGCGCGGGGACAGCTCCCGGCGCGTTATGGGTAAAAGGCCAACGACGCTGGCCGATCTGGAAAATTGTGTACAGGTAATTCGTGATCTCTGTGCGGGCAAACAGATTGTGTACGAAGACAACCCGATCCAGATGGCCTGGGCGGACGCCGGCGTCCCGCCTGTATGGATCGCCGGATATGGCCCGAAGGCGCTGCGTTTAGCGGGACGCATCGGCGATGGCGTAATTCTGCAATTCGCCGATCCTCATTTGATCAAATGGTGTCTGGGTTTCGTCCGAGAAGGCGCGGAAGAGAGCGGTCGCGATTATTCCCGGATAAAGGTAATGGCCGCCGCTCCGGTATGGGTTTCATCCGATCTCGCAGAGGCGCGCGATCGCGTCCGCTGGTTTCCCGCGCTCGTCTCCAACCATGTGGTCGATCTCGTCTCTCGCTATAAGCTAGAAGAGCTGCCGCCGGAGCTGACCGCATACGTCCGTGATCGCAAAGGTTATAACTATTTGCATCACGCGGAGGTGGGCAGCGACAACGCACAGTTTGTGACGGATGAAGTTGTTGATCGTTTCTGTCTAGTCGGTCCGGTTGAAGAACAAGTGAGACGATTGAGGCAGCTCGAAGAGATCGGCGTGACGCAATTCAACATCTATCTTATGTGCGGCGATGAAGAGCAGACCGTTGAAATATATGGCGACGGAGTGATCCCGCCATTTAGATAAAGCTGTTTATAACCTGACGGCCACGCCGCTACCAGGCTCCACCTGACTCTCGCCGCGGACTGTCAATTTACCTCCGACGATCACATATTCAACCCCCACCGGGTATTGCATTGAATCATCGAATGTCGCGCGGTCGATAACTCGGTCAGGATCGAAGACGACCAGATTTGCCCGGGCGCCCGCTTCGATCTTCCCGTAGCCCTTGATCCGGAAAGTTTCCGCGGCGAGACACGACATCTTGCGCACCGCCTCCTCGAGGGTGAGCAGCGACTGTTCGCGCGCATATCGGCCGAGAATGCGCGGGTATGTGCCATAAGCCCGCGGATGCGGTTTGCCGCTGAGCAGCCCATCTGTGCAGACATTGACATAGGGTTCTCGCATTATCTTCCGCACCACATCTTCCGATTGGCTGAACGAGATCATTCCGACGCCCATTTTCTCGTCCAAGAGCAGCTCGAGGGCGAACTCGGCGGCCTCTTCTTCACTCACCATATCTACCTGTTTCCTCAAACTCGCAGCCTGCGTGAGGTTCTTGCCGATATAACCGGGATGTTGACCGGATGCGATGTCGGAGATGACGATGCCCTCCGGCCCCGACCACTTCCAGAAATTATCCCATTTCGACTGCGATCGATCGAGCATCTCGCTCCGCATGCGCCCGCGCTCGTCTCTGCTGGCCAGACGCGCCAGGGTAGCTGCAACACCCCCGGCGTGCACCCATGGCGGAAGAATTGCACCAAGCATCGTTGAGCCCGCTACATATGGATATTGATCTGCAGTCAGCGTCACGCCCGCAGCCTGAGCGATACGGATCGTCTCCAGCACGCGGTCGATCGTCGTCCAGTTCTCTCGCCCTGCCGCCTTGAAATGTGAGATATGGACGCGAACGCGTGACTCCCTACCCACCTCTATCATCTCCGCCACGGCATCTTCGAGGTAATCGCTTTCGCTGCGCATATGGGCCACGAAGATGCCATTCGATTCGGCAACTGTCCGGCACAGATCGATCAACTCGGAAGTATCGGCATAGCAGCACGGCGGATAGATCAATCCGGTCGAGATGCCGAGCGCGCCTTCGCGCATTCCCTGGCGGATTTGCTGCTGCATGGCATCGATCTCCGCGCGCGTAGCCCGCCGATCTTCCATTCCCATAGCATTTAATCGTATCGCCCCGTGCGGGATAAGATAGGAATAGTCGAGCGCAGGTCCGGCATTTCCCACCGCAGAAAGGTACTCAGCCACCGATTCCCAGTCCCATTCGCGATGCAGACGACCGAGCAATCCGGCCAGCGCGCTCTGCATTTGGGGCCGGTCAGCTACACGGATTGGCGCAACCGAGATCCCATCCTGACCGAAGACTTCGAGCGTGATTCCCTGCCGCACTTTCATGGGAAGTTCCGGCTCTGCGATGATACGCAAATCCGAATGGCTATGTGTGTCGATGAATCCGGGCGCGATGATCATCCCGGAGCAGTCAATTTCCGCGTCGCCGTGGAGTGAAGTTTCCGCATCAATCGCCGCGATTCGGTTGTTGGCGATCGCCACGTCGGCGTGATAGCGCGGGCGGCCGGTGCCATCGATTACAGTTCCATTTTTGAGTAGGTACATACGCAATTTTTCATCACCCATCAGGCAATTTGTCGGGTTACCGCGCGGGGCATGTAAGCTAGCTGGTGAATTATCTATTCCCGGCACGTTTCGAGCTTTGAATTACCGGTGAAATGAACATCGCCGTCGATACACGGGTATTTCGTCACTCTGAGCTCGTCATTCCATTCATAACAAAAATATTTTCAGTAACCGGTCAAGGGCCCATACATCTCAGGCCGCCGGTCGCGATAGAACTGCCAGTGTGTCCGTACTTCGCGAATCTCATCGAGGTTGAGATCGGCCACTATCAGTTCGTCCTTGTCCTCGCTGCCTTTGGCGAGAATACGGCCATCGGGGTTGCAGAAATATGAAGAGCCGAAGAATTGGCCGACGTTCCATGGGGCCTCTGTCCCCACCCGGTTGATCGTACCGACGAAATAACCGTTGGCGACGGCGTGCGAGCGCTGCTCCAAATCCCACAGGTAATCGGCGTGCCCCTTGGTCGTCGCTGAAGGAATGAAGACTATTTCTGCGCCGTTCAACCCCAATGCGCGCGCGCCTTCGGGGAAGTGGCGGTCGTAACAGATGTAAACGCCGATTCGCGCATATTTGGTCGCGAAAGTCGGAAATCCCAGATTGCCGGGCGTGAAGTAGAACTTCTCCCAGAAACCCGGCAGGCAATGAGGTATATGAGTCTTGCGATATTTCCCCAGATATTTTCCATCGGCATCGATGACCGCCGCCGTGTTGTAATAGACACCGGTCATCTCTTCTTCGTAGATCGGAGAAATAATTACCATCTGATGTTCTTTCGCGATTTCGCACATCAGCTGCGTCGTCGGCCCATCGGGGATGCGTTCCACCAGGTCATACCAGTGTGGATTCTGCTCGGCGGGAAAATATGGACCATAAAAAAGCTCCTGCAAACAGATGATCCGAACCCCCTGCCGGGCGGCATCTGCAATCATCGATATGTGTTTATCGATCATCGCTTTTTTTATCTGTTCGATCGGGCTTTCGGTGGGCTCGCTGTTCGCGGCCTGAATCAAACCGCATCTGACGATACGAGACATTGCTTCAATCCTCCCTGGAAAATAGTGTTTTCAGTTGTTGATTGTGGTCCAAGGTACTGAAACTGAAAACTGAAAACTCATACCGCAAACGTATCAATCATAAGATATGGATCGCTCAGAGGATAGAGGACCGGGCACGTGCAACCGCGCTGCCTGTATTCTTCAACTTTCGCGCGCGCTTCCTCGGGAGTGCCGGTGGCCGAGATCCTCAAAACAAAATCGTCCGGGACATACTGCATCGCCTCGTGAATCTGATCTTTCGTGGCGGGCCACCCGAGAATCGACTGTACCTTACCGACTATTTCATCGCTCACGCCGGACGCTTTGGCAATATGCGGTTGCTGTGCCAGATATTGTGTGAGTAATTCCTTGGCCGCTTCAATGGCTTTCTTACGGTCGTGGTCCACCGAACAGACCACCAGTTGCGGCCGATCGATATCGTTCAATGTGCGCCCGGCTTTTCTGGCACCCTTCTCAAGCAATTCCATCGCTTTATCGTTGTACTCCGGAGGCACGCAGTAATTCAGTAAAACGCCGTCAGCCATCTCCCCAGTCAGTTCCATCATCTTGTCTCCGGTCGCGCCGATATAGATGGGTACATTTCGCGGTTCGCGGCGGCCGTGGACGACATCCAGTTCAATGCCTGTGACGTGATGGAATTCGCCATGAAATGTGACGTTCTCCATCCGCAACAGGCGGCGAAGCACATCGACGGTCTCGCGCATTGCAAGCAGCGGCCTGCTCCGCTCGATGCCGACGTTGCGAGCCAGCGGGTCCCACCACGCGCCGATGCCGCAGATCATGCGCGATCGGGCGCCAGATCATCGAGCGTCAGCCAGGTTGCGGCAAGCAGGCCGATGTTGCGCGTCCAGTTGTTGATGACGCCCGCGCCGATCTTGATTCGCGTGGTCGACGCGGCGAATGCGGCCATCGGGACGATCGCATCGCGTACCAACCGGCTCTCAGCCTGCCAGACGGCCTCAAACCCCTTGTTCTCCGCGTACCGGACATACTTTATTCCGTCCTGCAGCGAGTGCGCGTCTTGCAGATAGAGTGCTACTCGTTCGATTGGCATGTCTGGTCCTCTCTACTCGATCTCACAAACGTTCCCAAAGTCTCTTAGCCAACTCACGGCTTCTTGCGGTGATCTCAGCCTCGTCAAGAAACAGTAAGCGCCGGTCTTTCATCAATACCTTGCCCGCGCAGATGGTCGCCGTAATCATCGAATTCTCAAACCCGAAGAGCATATGCCATGGCAGATTGTCGGCATTGAGCGGTGTGGTCGGATGATAGTCCACGAAAATGAGGTCGGCGAATGCGCCTGGTGCCAGCACTCCGATCGGGGCTGGCGGGAATAACGCGCCCGCGAGCGCCGCGTTATTGGTCACGGCCATCTCGGCGATGGTGTTACCGCTCATCCGGCGCGGGTCACGGTGTGCCGCCTTGTGATGGAGGTAGGCCGCTTTCCATTCATCCCACATCGCATTTGAAAAACCGTCATTTCCCAGGCATGCCTTCACCCCGCAGCGTAGCATTCCCTCGACATCCGCTGCGCCCACAGCGTTGTTCATGTCAGAGCGCGGTTGATGTGTGACCCAGGTGCCGGTCTCGCGCAATATTTCCGCTTCGTGGTTATCGATGTGCACGCAGTGCGCGGCGATGGAACGAGGGCCGAGAATGCCAAATTTATTGAGGCGATCGATAACGCGCAGGCCCCCCTTTTTCAGACTATCTTGCTGATCGGATTCGTGCTCCGCCGCGTGGATGTGAAAGCCGCCGTCGTGAGCATTGCGGCACGCCTCGAGCGTTTTATCCGAAAGCGTGAAAGAGGCGTGCAGGCCGAAGGTGGCAGTAATTGCCGATTGCGGATTCCGGTTTGCAGATCGGATGAAGCGGATATTTTCCTCAATACCTGCCCGGGCTTTCTCCTGGCCGTCGCGGTCGGTGACTTCATAGCAGAGGCAGGCGCGCAGACCGGCTTGTTCGACCGCCTCGGCGATCGCATCCAATGAACCGGCGATGGCATTAGGGGACGCGTGATGATCGATGAGCGTAGTCGTGCCGTGCCTCACTGCGTCTATCAAACATAACAGGGCGCTGTGGCGCACGTCCTCGAGCGTGAGAGCTTTATCCAGCTTCCACCATAAACGCTCCAGGATTTCCGGGAAATTTTTCGGCGCTGCGCCCGGGATCGCCATACCGCGCGCGAAGGCGCCGTAGAAATGAGTATGCGCGCAAATGTTACCGGGCAGCACGAACTGTCCGCGCGCACCGATGACTTCGGCCTGCGGATACCTGGTGCGCAGATCGACTGATGGGCCGAGATCAACAATTCGGTCACCTTCAATGAACAGGGCATGGTTATCAAGAATCAGGTTCGGTGAGCCCCAGGTGATAAGCGTTGCATCAGTTATCAGCATGGTCAGCGTGCATGTTTCATATGCTCTTTCAGTATGCAGCGATCCATCACTACCATCAGGCCCGCAGCTCGAGCCCTGTCCGCCGCTGCCTGATCGATAACGCCCTCCTGCAGCCAAACGGCTTTCATACCCAAACGGATCGCTTCGTCAACATGGGTTCCCGCTTCTTCCGAGCGGCGAAAGATGTCTACCAGGTCGACCCTCTCCGGTATTTCAGCCAGCGTCGAATAGGCCCGCTCGCCAAGTATTTCTGTTTCGGCTGGATTGACGGGAATGATGCGGTAACCGTATTTCTGCATATAACGCGCCACTCCGTAACTCGGGCGGTACGGATTGGACGACAACCCTACGACGGCAATCGCCTTGCATTCTTCGAGGATTTGTATAATGACTGCAGTATCATTGATATTCATCTTAAATTCTCAAATCTCAAATCTCAAATCTCATATGGTGTTCCTGTAGACTGATTACGCTCAGCTTCTCATGCCGCATCGCGGCAATTGCGCTCGCCGCCGCATTGGCTCCCGTCAGCGTTGTGAAAGTGACGACGTTGTACTGCATTGCAGCGCGGCGAATAGCCTTCTCATCGTAAAAAGACGAACGCCCGAGTGGAGTATTGACGATCAAATCGATCTCATCGCTCTTGATCAGGTCGACGACGTTCGGACGTCCTTCGTTGACCTTATAAACGCGGTCGCAGGGGACGCCCGATTCATTCAGGAAGCCTGCCGTACCGCGCGTCGCGATGATTTTGAATCCGAGCTCGTGCAAACGCTTGGCTATGCGAACTGCGTTCTTCTTGTCATTGTCGTTGACGCTGATGAAAGCGGTGCCTTCGAGCGGAAGGCTGGCGTTCGTCCCCATCTGCGCTTTGGCGAAGGCCAGGCCGAAACTATCGGCCATTCCCATCACCTCCCCGGTCGACCGCATCTCAGGCCCCAGAACAGGGTCGACTCCCGGGAATTTGTTGAATGGAAAAACCGGTTCTTTGATGAAGAAGCTGTTGACCTTCAGTTCATCGGGCAACTGGAACTCGCTCAATTTTCGCCCGGTCATCACCAGAGCGGCGATCTTCGCGAGCGGGACGCCCGTCGCCTTCGAAACGAAAGGTACCGTGCGCGAAGCCCGCGGGTTCACTTCGAGGACATAAACGATGTCATCTTTGATTGCAAATTGAATGTTCATCAGCCCGCGTACCTCGAGCGCACTCGCAAGCTGGCGTGTGTACCTGCGCATTGTTTCAACATGTTCGGGCTTGACCATGTATGGCGGCAGCACGCACGACGAATCGCCGGAATGAATCCCCGCCTCTTCGATGTGCTCCTGAATGCCCGCGATCACGCATCGCGAGCCGTCGGCGAGCGCGTCGACGTCGACCTCAAATGCGTCCTCGAGAAAACGGTCTATCAGCACGGGCTTCTCCGGCGAGGCTTCGACGGCGTTTTTCATGTAGCTTTCCAGGCTCGCTTCGTCGAAGGCGATCATCATCGCGCGCCCTCCCAGAACGTAACTCGGACGAACGAGTACTGGATAACCGATCGATGCTGCGACGTGCTTCGCATCCTCGACCGTCACCGCCGTACCGTTGACCGGTTGCGGAATATGCAGATCGGCGAGCAGTTTGCCGAAGCGTTTGCGGTCTTCCGCCAGATCTATCGATTCGGGGCTGGTGCCGATGATGGGCACGCCCGCCTGTTGCAATCGCATCGCGAGATTCAATGGCGTCTGACCGCCGAACTGAACTATGACGCCGTCCGGTCTCTCCAGTTCGACGATGTGCATGACGTCTTCAAAAGTTAGGGGCTCAAAGTAGAGACGATCGGATGTGTCGTAATCTGTTGAGACGGTCTCCGGATTGCAGTTGACCATGATGGTCTCGAATCCGGCATCTTTCAGCGCAAATGATGCGTGACAGCAGCAGTAGTCGAACTCGATCCCCTGGCCGATGCGGTTGGGACCTGAACCGAGTATGGCGATCTTCTTACCATCCCTGGGTCCGGCTTCACATTCGCTCTCATAAGTAGAATAGAGGTAGGGAGTGAAAGACTCGAATTCAGCGCCGCAGGTGTCAACCCGCTTATAGACCGGTTTGATGCCCTCGGCCTGGCGCCTTGCGCGGACCTGGTCCTCGCCGCATTTGAGCAGGTCTGCCATCCGCACATCGGAGATGCCCATCCGCTTCGCCTGATAAAGCCGTTCAGCGGAGAGCGATGTCAGGCTCTCCTGCTTAAGATCATTTTGAAAATCGGCGATCTGTTTGAGCTGAGTCAAGAACCACCGATCGATGCTCGTCAATTCGTAGATTTCATCCAGCGTCCAGCCGCGCTCGAAGGCCGCATTCAAATAATGTATGCGCTCAGCATTGGGGATTATCAGTTTGCGGCGCAGGGTCTCATCGTCAGGATATCCGGTGAAGGCCGGTCCGCGATTTTCCAATGAGCGCACTCCTTTGAGAAAAGCTTCCTTGAAAGTGCGGCCGATGGCCATCACCTCGCCCACTGATTTCATCTGCGTACCGAGACTATCTTCGACGCCGGGAAATTTCTCGAACGCCCACTTGGGGATTTTGACCACGATATAGTCGATCGTCGGTTCGAATGATGCCGGAGTCTTCTTCGTGATGTCGTTCGGGATTTCATCCAGGGTATAACCGACCGCGAGCTTAGCGGCGATCTTCGCGATCGGAAAGCCCGTGGCTTTTGAAGCCAGGGCCGATGAACGCGACACGCGCGGGTTCATTTCGATGACCCGCAAATCTCCGTTGCGCGGATTCACGGAAAATTGGATATTAGATCCGCCCGTCTCGACGCCGACTTTGCGAATGATCTTGATGGCGGCGTCGCGCATTATCTGATATTCGCGATCGGTCAGCGTCTGCGCGGGAGCCACGGTTATCGAGTCGCCGGTGTGCACGCCCATCGCATCGAAGTTTTCGATCGAGCAGATGATGACGACGTTGTCGGCCAGGTCGCGCATCACTTCAAGCTCGTATTCCTTCCACCCGATGATCGATTCTTCGACCAGTATTTCGCTGATCGGACTGGCTGTGAGACCGCGCTCGGCGATCTCCTCAAGCTCTTCGCCGTTATAAGCAATGCCGCCGCCGGTGCCGCCGAGCGTGAAGCTCGGCCGGATGATTATCGGGAAGTTGGTCTCTTCGGCGGCCACCAGCGCTTCCGCCATGGTGCGGCAGAACCTGGCCTTGGGCATCTGCAACCCTATCTCATCCATCGCTTTTTTGAACAGCAGGCGATCTTCGGCGATTTTGATGGCATCAAGTTTGGCGCCTATCAATTCGATTCCGTATTTTTCAAGCACGCCTGATTCGGCTAGCTTGACGGTCAGATTCAAAGCGGTCTGTCCACCGACGGTCGGCAGCAGGGCGTCTGGCCGTTCGCGTTCGATGATGGCAGTCAGCGTCTCGACTGTAAGCGGTTCGACATAGGTTCGGTCGGCTAATTCCGGATCAGTCATTATCGTGGCTGGGTTGGAATTGACCAGAACTACATTGAAGCCCTCCTGTCTGAGCGCCTTGCACGCCTGAGTTCCGGAATAATCGAACTCGCAAGCCTGACCGATGACGATCGGCCCGGAGCCAATGATGAGAATCTTATTTAGATCAGTTCGTTTGGGCATTCCTTGAAGATTTTCGATTTGAAATTTGGTTTTGAACTACAAAAGTATCATAAGGAGGCAGTAGAAGAGGAGGACGCAGAAGAAAATTTTAAATTTTAGATTTGACATTTTAGATTTTAGATTTAGAAGATAAATCTAAAATCTAAAATCTAAAATCTAAAATCTAAAATCTAAAATCGTATTCTGTCTTTACACTTCTTCGCGCTTGCGCAATCTCAATTCGGCGAGTTTCCATCGTGGCCAGTTCGATGTACGGTTGTAACGGCTGTTAGCTTGCGCCAGGCCGTCGACGCGCGTTGAACTGCAATGTGGGCAGATACCGTGTAGACCGCGCGACAACTTTTGACAGACATTGCAAACCGTAAATTCCGGTGAAATAGTTAATGCAGATACTTCTGTTCGATGGTATGCATGAGCGATGATCGAAGCCAGATAATCGGATGACGGGAGTCCGACCCCCAGCCAGAGATCGGTGGTCGCATTCCAGACTTGACCTCCCTGCAGTGCGCCTTCAATTTCGATTTTTTCGGTTGCGCTGATTTCGGTCGCCACCGGCAGTTTGACGGAGTTGGTGTAGAAGACCTCTTCCTCATCCAGGTTTCCGATCGACTGAGGGACAATCGTGGGACCGAATTTTCTGACATCGAGGCGCGCGAGCCGGTGCGGAGCAATGATGTCGTGCGACTCTGCGATCAGGAATCGGACTTTATGTTTGGCCGATAGACGTTCGGCTTCTGCGTTGAGATGAGTCACGACGCGTCTGGCAAAATCACGGCTGGCGAGAGAATCTATGAGCGAAGAGCCGGTCACGGTCTCAGTCATTTCGGCGAGACCGACCGGGCAGATGGCGTGTGCGGTCCAACTCAGCGGTATGAACGGTTCCTTGTCCGGGCGCATTGCAAGCATTGCCAGTACGCCTGCCTCACCGCGAGCGAGCAGCTTCTCCAGGAAAACCCTCTTTTCCAGCGACGCCTGGGCCGCAAGTTCGAGAAGAGATGTCAAAAGCTCGAATACCTTTACCTGGTTGAATTCAGAACGGTAGCCGACGCGCGGAAGATTTATCGCAACCGATGAGAAGATGGCCGCACGCCACTGCCAGCTATCGCCCGCCCTTTGCAGCTTGTCCGCGCCTACGCCGTAGCGCGCGGTGAACACCGATTCATCGCTGTTGTTCGGGTTCGTTCTATCGAAAGCCAGCACGACGCCGCCGCGCTCGCTCGCGACGCGGGTTACGAGATCGAGGAAACCACGGTTTCCGGGATTGGCTATGAATTGTTCGTTCAAATGGAGGATCGGACGCGGCCCAATGAATGAGAATCCCTGGCCGTCGCCTTCGAGATAGACCTCGAACAATATTTTGAGGAAAGTGCGCGCGACTTCGCCCACCGAACCGTAGCTGATGCTGAGTTTCTCGCCTCCCGCGCCTACTATCGGTAGCTTGAGGAGGTAAGAAGGCGCATCCCAATCCAGGTGCAGGTCGCATCGCACCGGTTGCCCCCCGCGCGCGATCGTCGGGGCAGAAAGCTCGAACAATAATTTTTGTGCGAGCTGCCTCATCTCTCGCTGGTTGAGACCTACAAGCATCGGTGCGAGCGCGAAGTTGACCGAATCCCACGCGAGCGCATCGCTGAAATACCCCTGTAAGGCCGCGCTCAGCGTGACGAAATGTGACGCCAGCACCTCGGGCCGTTTGGCCGGGCGCGACCCCGCGAATCCACCCGGCAGCTTGATACCGTGGCGTTTGATGAAATCGATTGTGCCGATCATGTTCGACGGACGGTCGACTTCTCCCAGGTTTTCAATATGAAAATCGCCTTCCAGATGGGCATTCGCCACGGCATCCGAAAAAACATAGAGCATGGCGAACTCGCGTTTGATCGCTTCAGCCAGAGCGAGGCTCGTGCCCTCAGGCCCGTGCACTACGGCTGATTCGCTCGACACCGATTGGATGATGCGGTCTACGTCATAGACCGGAACGCCCAATCTCGAGTGCGCGCTGTATTCAGTCATTAATCCGTATTCGAGCAGCTTTGCATCAACGAGCCCGCGGATCAGCGGCGCGGTCAGCGCCCGGATGCCGGAGCGTTCTATCTGTTCTTTGACCTCGTTAGCGATCTGTTGCGCGATCTCCGGCGCCAGATTGGTTTCGCGTACAAGAGCATCGGTTATGCGTTGAGGATCGAAACGCGCATATTTCTCATCCGATTGTCTGACGAGCAGTTCGGATTCGGTCAGGGTGATATTTACTTTTTCCTGAAGTATATTCATGTGTTGGGGAGCGATAGCACAAATATTTTAGCGATCGGCGAAAAGAGATCGCCTTTCACCATTTACAAAAATGATCGAGCGGCCCGGCTCCGTGCCCCAGCTCCGGCGCAGCTCGTAACGCCGCTTCCAGATATCGCTTGGCGCGGGGGACGGCCTCGGGGATTCCTTCGCCTCGTGCGAGCAGCGCAGCAATGGCCGATGCGAGCGTGCAGCCAGTGCCGTGCGTATTGCGCGTCGAAATCCGCGGAGCACGAAAGACATGAAACTCGCGCCCGTCATCGAGAACATCGATCGCCTCAGCATCGGGCAAGTGACCGCCCTTGACGAGGACCGCGTTTCGATGGGAGCCATGTGATTGCGCCCGGCACAACTCATGCAGCGCGCGGGCAGCCCGTTTCATCCCATCCGCGTCTTCTACTTTCAAGCCGGTGAGCAATTCAGCCTCCGGGATGTTGGGCGTAATCACATCTGCGAGCGGAAATATCCGTTCGATCAATATTTTTGTGTCATCAATCAGCTGGTAACCGCTGGTCGACATGATGACCGGGTCCAGTACCACATTTTGCAGAGCGTAGCGTTCAATCGTCTCAGCCACGACATCAATGATCTCCCGGTTCGGTAGCATCCCGATTTTGACCGCAGCGATCTTGAAGTCACTGATGATCGGATCGATTTGCGCGCGCAGCACATCAGCAGGATTATGGTATGCGCCGTATACGGCAACTGTATTCTGCGAGGTAATGGAAGTGATCGCCGCCGTGCCGTAGCACCCGAAAGCAGCGAAGGTTTTGAGATCAGCCAACACCCCCGCCCCGCCCGAAGGATCGAATCCGGCTATTGAAATCAGTGTAAGCATGATAAAGATCTACTCCTCAGCACGAAGCCGAGACATTCGTTTAGTGGGATTTCATTCTTTAGGTGCTTACCTGTGCCGGAAGAAGCGCTAATACTACTCAATTCTTGGGGCGTATTAGCTACCTCAATCAGCTTCCGTATCGACCAACCGATCGGATACACGTTATCTGGTGGGTTCGTCCACGGATAATAGCATTATATTGGGTAGTGGTAAAGAGAAGGACTATTCGGGGGGTAAAAGAGAGAGAGAGATTCCATGTCTACGGATTTAACCACACCCCTGAATTTACCGCTAAAGAATTAAAAGCTCGGATTGTGATTGAGTGTGATGAACGATAATTCTGAAGGATTGTGGCCTATGGTGGATGGGAGGAAATATCGACGGATTTGCCCCCCCGGTTTGGCGAATTACTTGAGCGGGGTGCGCAGTCCAACTTGCTCAACATTTGCTGGAGTTTTACGAGGATTTCAGCGCTGGGGCGTCGTTTTCCGTTGATGACACTCGATAAATGTGCTGGGTCAATTCCGGCCAGTGCGTCGAGTTTTCTCAGACTGATTTTTCTTTTTTTGGATGGCTCGCTTCCCTCTCGAAAGGGTTTCGGCAGCCTCTTTCTTCGCTTTTTTAAGAGTGATTATCGTCGTTTGAGCGAAACACTTTCTTAACTGTGATTGGTGAAGAACCCCCGATCTGACTGATTCTATCAAAAATGTCCGGGCGTATAAGCAATTCGCACCCTTCCAATCGATGGTGTTCCGAGTTAATCGCGTCATCAAGTGGACGAGTATTCCAATATCGAAGAACAACGGCATCCTGGTTTGAAGAGTCAAGCAAGGTATATTTTCTTGAGTCCGGATAGGGGCGTAGGTGACAAGTGGCCATAAGCATTGGGTGTAGTACTAGTACAGGGAATAAACCTAATTTATCATCAACACGCTCAACACCCACTAAAGGCCCTCTAAAAGAGTAAATCACTTTAGATGTCGGTTCCTGAAGTTGAAACCAAGTTTCCGCCTCCCCAACAGCAAGTAGGGGTGAATAAGAGTCCGGACTTTGAACTATGTCCGGAAATTGAATATCAGATACCGCCGTCACATAGCCAGCGAAATCGTGCCATCCACGGATGATAAGCTCTCGCTCAACATAACCACAGCGAACCCAGCCTGAATATTCATCATCTCCCCTTATAGTCTCTACACCGGCAGTATAATCGTACTGCTCGTGAGGGAGTGACAAGCGTGGCCTGACAGTCCGACTGTGCCATTTGGCTATATAAAGAGGTAGATTAGGTAGAATGCTCAAAGCAAGTTCAAAGTTCGTTTCAGCCCTCCACAGCCCTGATCGCCAGAGTGTTTCATCGACGCCATTCAAAATTTCGTTCAAAGCACACTCAAAAACTTCATCTTCCCAGGCAAACATTCTTAACTGAGGTAATTTATTGTAAAGCCAACTTGTGGCAGCTTCTTGGCGTAATCTTGATCTTTCTTTGTGAATACTGGAACTCTCCCAAATATAATTGAATCGTTTCGCTACCAGCGATGGGAATTCAGGCCAGAAACCGGCAATATGTTCAATCCGCTCATTACAGTCCAATGAGAGAACAGCGACTTGTTTTCGCTGACCTATGTTCTCACTTATAGAATAGTCAAAGTTTCCCAAAACGGTTATTGTCTCAATGCCAGCACGTTCGAGAAGATTTTTTGCCAGTACCCGAAGTCCAAAAAGTCCGGACTTTGCAAAGCCTTGAAATTCATTCTGCAGCGCTTTAGTTATTGGGTATGATGTTGGCTCCGCTTCAACTATGACCCGCAAGATTGCAAGGATCGAACTGAGAGGGGTATCAAGGCTAAAACAATAGCGCAATGGTGCAATGGCTAGAGAAGGGTATAAGCTAAGAATTTTTGCCAAACCAACAAGTGCAGTTGTTTTTCGCTTCAACTCTGGGTGACTTACTCTAGCCAGAAGAAGGGCAATGAGTGATTCATCAATTGACCAACTAGGCGTCTCCTCAGGCAAATATGTCTCAATAATACCGGCATCATGTTCACAATCTGGGAGCCTGTGACGAATAACTTCATATGCCGCTTGCCATACGGAATTTGCGTTCGTGCTGAGTTCAGATATCGCACAGGCCTCAACCAGATGATGCGTCAATCCACGAACTACCCCTCGCTCATTCAGCCAGTACACAACTTCATCTGCAAAATGTTTTTCAGCATCCTGGGGTGAGAGAGCAAGAGCATGAGATAGCCAAGGTAGTTGTTCCATATCACCAAGGCATAAGTACCCTCCTCCTCCGCGAGAGTGTGCATATGCTAATATTAGGGCAAACGAGGCAGCGCCAGTGTACCCGTATCTTTCAAGCCCTTCTGCGAGTATCTTTTAGCGGCTCTGCCTCATGGTAAAAGGCATTTTCTCTGGCGAAGCATCTTAGCAGGCGCAAGGCATCTTCTCCCCTATTACTCTGGAGCAATTCTAGCAAGCGAAAGCCGATAGCATTAACGATGCGGCTTTGATTCTTATTATTCTTGTCGAAGGTTCGCCAAGATGAACGAATAGTTCTCATCGCTTCCAATAGTCCTGCGTTGGCGGGAAAGGTCGGGGAATCTTTAAATAATAGATAAGGATCAGATTTTGGAACGTATGCCGTATCTTCCTGTCTTTCTTCCGGATCAATAGGGTCTTCTGCATGCGGCAAGAAAAGTCCGTGAGACCTTGCAAATGTCTGAAGCTGTTCGTAAGCGGTCGTATTGAACTGCTTGGCATCACCGTGAACCTGAGCGGCAAGTATGCGAAGCGATTGCTCGCCCTCGCTTACACTTATTGCAAGGATGTGCTCAATGGTATTTAAACGCTGTGCTACATCTTTGATACCATCACCGTTTGTCAAAGTAGATTCCAAGAAAAATATGAGAAAAGGATTGGCAATGTCTCGTGCATTATCTATTACTTTAATAATACTTTCTTCATACCGCCAATCAATTTGGCCTCCGTCCTTAATAAGAGAGCGCACCATTATGAACGACGCTGCTACAATATCAACTTTAGCTATCGCGCCAACCCAGTGGATCGGTGCATACTGTGTTCCTTTGCCATCAGTGTGAGCAACTGCGGCGTTTACTAGAGGTTGCGTCGCAGCGAGTGCGTTGAGCGCGTGTCGTATGCTGCTTTTACGGAGTATGGGAGCGCTCTCCAACAACTCAAAAATTGTGGCGTCCTTGCGAAAGCCATAACCGCAAAGTTGCACTGCAACAGATTCCCATAGTTTTTGTGCCTCTTCTTCCTGTCCGCCTGCATTCAAGGCCAGTGCAAGCAACATATCCTGTTGTGCGAGGGTTTCGTACAACCATCCACGGGATTTATTTTCCTTTATCAGTTGCTTAAATTCAGAAATTAGGCTTGGGTTCAGCTCTGGATTATCTGCAAACGGCAACAAGATTTTGATGAAGTCCGCTGGCGTCAATGGGCCGCTCTGAGAATTTTGAAGCGAAACAGTAGTTCCATTCGAAATCTCAACCAAATGTTTCAATGCGTCTTCCCAAGCTCTTATATTGCGAAGTAGACTTAGCGCACGAGTGATCGTTTGATGGATGATTCCATGTACAAAATAAAGATCGCAAGCCCTCGGCTCACCAACAAAGGGACGCGTGTCGCTTGCAAGGTTATTCAAAGCCGCAAGGATATTTACTTCGGCTCCATCTTCATCTAGTTTAGCTCGCACTTCAGCCTGCGAAAGTGCAACAACAAAACGCAGCCAATTTCTATACCAACCGATTCCTTTGATGCTTGCTAAAACTGACCCAAGAATCTGCGGGTGATATCTCTGCCGCAATTCTGATACTCTCAACCCAAAGCTTCATTACCCCGACATCAGCCAATACTTTTCCCTTATCAAGTCCGATGTCAATGCCGGATGGATGAGGGTAATGTTTGGTCACTTTGTTTGGGTCAGCACCAAGAGTTAAGCATTCAAGAATAAGTTCAGGCGAATCAGTCCCATATAATATTTCTTTAAGAATCTCCTTAGCCCGTACTACTTCACCATCGGCAAAAAGGGCTCTTGCTAGCTCGGCTTTAACTTTGCCCGCAATCGCCGAAGACAGCTTCGCTTCTTCTAGCAGTCGCAAAAGGATAGATGAGCCGCCGAACTGTCTCAGACGCTTAAGAATAAGATTTAGGTACTCGCCTGGGAGATTGTCAACACTGCTTAGCCACGTGTTAACGCTTGGATAAACACTTTCTATGCCCTCAACCCGAAGTGAGCCGTGAAATTCTGCATCAGCAAACTTTATCCAGTCCTCTCTCACTGATTCCCGGATCTCATCTATGCTCGACCTTCCATCTACATCTAAGTACTCCTCCCAAGGCGCAACTTGCCCTGCATCATCGCAAAGTGAGCAGAATAATAATCCTACCCACTCTGGAAATGTTGGCTTTCCATCGAAAACCAATCGCTCACTTAGCATCTTTGCGCCGAAAAGTGCTGCAAAAGTGCGTCCATATAAATCTAAATCAAGTAACTTTTGCTCAAAGCACGTCCAACATGAAGAATTTAGTTCAGCCAAACGTGCCAATGCGGCCCAGTCCAATACTTCCGCAGCAATGTAAGTCGCCAGTTTCAAATTTTCTTCAATTGCGGGTCTCGAAAATCCTGCCTGTACACTACGCGAGACAAAATCCATATTAACGGTTTGTAGCGCTTCTTGATTCTTCCCTGCTCGGCGCAAACAAGGGATTAGAAAGCGATGCGCTCTTGCATCCGCGAAGATCCCCTTACTCTTAAGCCAAATGATAACCGGCTCAATTATTGCGGCGATTGACCCTCCCTGATTACGGATACGTTCAGTAATGAACCGCCGGAAACTCTCATGATAAATACGGAACCCACCTTGGGCTGCGGATTGATTAAGAACCGGGCCAAGATAAATCAGCGCCTGGGAGAGACGATGGGCAAGATCAAGGCGAATCTCTCTAAGTTCGGTTTCGCTTAACCCAAAATCTACGAGCCCCAGCAACTCCGCTACGATACCCGTTGAATTTTCACCTTCAACGGTTCGTAGCAACCAGTCGTAATAGTGTGAAATTGAACCTTCAAGTTGTGGGACTTGTTGCAAAAACTCCTCGGAGTCAAAAGTTTGATCTTGGAGAAGGCTGGAAAGTATTTGCTTACACAGGAATGTTGCATAAAGTGGGTTGCCTTCTGAACGGTTATACAACTTAGTGAATAACTCTTCTGTGGACTTCTTGAACCCTAAATTGTCGAGCGCGGCCATAATGCCGAAGTTGTAGGCGAGCTCTACTACCTCATCATATCCCCACTCCGGCATCGTAAGCGTTTCAGCGTTTGCGTATAATGGAGTGAGATGAGCGCCTGGTTGCGATCCAATGACAAGATATACTCCGCGAGGGAGATTGAGTGTGACTAGTTCTTCAACAATGTCAATTTCACCTGCCGTGAGGTCTTTTACTTCACCAAAAACGCGTGAGATGTGATCTACCCCATCAACAACCAGAATGACTTTATCTGCAAATCCATGTGTAATGGCATTATTCAACATCATCTCAAGCTCGCGCGGGCCTGCCGAGTAGAGTGGCTGGTGCAGCCCCCGCAATTCCGGACAAGATTGAATTAAGTCATAAATCAGATTACCGAAAAGGACATTAGATGTAATGCGTCGTTGAACCTGCTCATCACCGGGCTCAAGATAGCAATAGTGTTTGGCGACAAGATGCCCGTCATGACTTAGTTCATCGACCAATTCTGTGAGTAGCCAAGATTTCCCAGAGCCTGGTGGGCCGGTGAATATAACTCGCTGAGAATCAATTTTCTCCCGAAACGCATCAAGTAGAAATTGGCGCTTGATCAGAATGGAATTATCTATCGGAAACTCTTGAGCAATTCGGCCAAAGTCTCTTTGTAATTGCAGAGCGTTTTCTACATCAGCTTGAGCGAGGGTCTCATGGTTTACTCTGGCACGCTCTGCTCGTTTAATCAGGATTGCAGCTGCGTCAGCAAGATTCCGCCCGTGATTCGGATAATGTCCAATCCCCACTCCGTCAGCCAAAAGGCGCAATAGCAACTCTTCCAACTGACCTGGACTCCTTAAGTCAAGGGACGCTCGTGGGCACTCCAATTCGATGACGAGCTTCTTTGAAAAATCCACGAAGTCCTGTCGGTTGATGTCTCTTGCTTTTTCCAATGGTTCCCATAATGCAGATTGCCCTTCTGGCCAAATCTTATCGGTATTCAGCCGGTAAAGCTTTGTGATATAGCCGTCAAATGAAGGATCAATACTCGACGGTTCGAGTAAGTCTACAAAAGCAAAATCTCTCGGGGTACCCATCGATGCGCAAATACGATACTCCTCAACAGTTGACTTACCATCATTGAGTAGACATCGAACTAGATTGTCAATTCTTAGCTTGCGATTTTCCGTTGTTAAGTCGCTCTGTTCAAAAGTGCGTTGCGAATCTGGAGTAGATTTTATCTGGCGTTTGACGATACTTGAACCATAATGAACCGTGAGATCATCAAAGCGGTCTCCCTCAAACCCTTTACGGTCAACCGTAACCGAATCAAACCCTTTCACCAAACCAAGAGCTAGAAAATAAGCAGTGAACAAATCCTGATAAGCATACCCGTAATGGGCTGCCCTTAAATCACTCATTTTGATATCTCGGAACTCTTACGCTTTTCGTAGATAGTAAATTACCTGGGAAGGCAAATACTTTCTAAACGTTGCTTTAACGTGATTTTGACAACTCGTAATGTGCAGCGTCACATTACAGGTTGTCAAAACCACCGAAGGACTATTCGGTGCATAACTGGGAGATGAGAGAGAATTAAATCTGCCCCGTTGCCCCGTTGTCCCGTTGTCCCGTCACACCGTGGCTCTTATGATCGTTTCGATGTTGGATTTTAAGCATTCCGCATCGGCGAATAGTCGGATTGCCGCAATCCCCGCCGCTCCCCGCCGCAAAGGCTCTTGATAGTTGGTGAGGTCGATGCCGCCCAGAGCCAGGACGGGGATATTCACTGATCTGCAGATTTCGGCGAAATTTTCGATACCAATCGGTGGCCCATAGGCCCGTTTCGATGGCGTGTCGTAGACCGGTCCGCAGACGATGAAATCCGCACCTCCCGCCTCGGCAGTGCTGGCTTCGGCGAGCGAGTGCGTCGAAACGCCGATGATGAAATCATTCAAACCTCGGCGCCGGACAGCTGCGCGGGCCTCAGCTGCAGGAAACGATAGGGCTGGTAGATGCACGCCATCGGCACCCGCGGCAATCGCGACGTCCATCCGATCGTTCACGAGTACTCGCGCACCATGTGGATGTGATGCGGCAACTGCGGCGCGCGCCAGCCGATAGAGCGTTCGCGCATTTAAATCTCGCTCGCGAATTTGAACGAGCTGGCATCCGGCTCGCGTTGCCTGGCGGATTATGTCGATTTGGGCAGCTTCAGGCTCAGGATTCCCAGGGATTCGGCGGAGCGCCAGGCGGTCGCTTATCAGGTAGAGTAATGGGCTGGTTTGTGGCAGTCTCGGCAATGGTTGAATGGGCTACCGCTTGCGTGGTGGATCCCAGGCTCGTCAGAGCCTCTACGCTTTCATGAAATTTAAGGATATCACGCATTCCGGCGAGGAGATTGAGCACGCCTAAACCTGTGACCGCGCCTCGCATATAACCGCTCGTCAGGAATGTCTGAATCCAGGGGGCATTCAGTTTGCCGGTAAGGAAATAAAGAAAAACGTTATCTTCCCAATACTGTGTCCATGGCAGGATCAGGAGGAGAATACCTACCTCAAAGCAAATCAGGATATATACGATGACTGTTATTTTCGCCGACATTTTGTATGGTAGAGGATATCGTATGGAATGTGAGATTGTCGAGGCACGGGCGCATTGAGACGCCGCATCAGATCAGCGGATAAAATTGATCTTCATCTGTTCACGCTGACGTGAAACCGTGATCTCGACTGATTCACCCGAACTCTTATCTAGTGCAGTTATCAAACCTGCCAGGTTATCGATATTAGCGTTTCCCACTTTGAGGACGATATCCCCGGCCATCAGGCCGGAACGTGCGGCCTTGTTGTTCTCCGTCACGTGAGAGACGAGTATCCCATTCGTTACGGTAAAGTATTTCATCAGTTGACCGGTGAGCGCCTGGACCTCGAAGCCGTAAAAAACGCGTAATCTGATCTCGGGCGGAGCAGGGCTTGCGACTGCGCCGACGAAATTTCGCATCATCCCAACGCGCGACTCCTGCCTTTGGCGCTTCGGATCGGTCGGTGACATCGACTTCAACTCTTCCTCCATCGTCTCAAGCCGTTGGGCGAAGGTGAAGACCTGCTGCTCCGGTTCGATTGCGGGCACCGGCGCTAGCTTCGCTTTGAGATGTTTATACTCGCTCCCGCGCTTGACCCTTAACATCACCTCACTATCAGCCGGCATCTGCTGCATGATCGATGCCAGTTGCGACAAGGTCTCGACGCGGCGGTTATTAACGCTCAGAAGAATATCCTGTGCCTTAACGCCCGCCATATCCGCCGGGCTGTCCGGAGCGACCGCAATCAAGCGAACTCCGGGCTTTTCTGCCGTCGGATTGTTCGCCAGCGCATTCATGTCTCTTCCCGATGCGCCGAGCCACCCGTATGCGATGCTTTGATTCGATTTGATGACCGGCTGCGCAATGCTAAGAATCTGCGCAATCGGATAGACCAGATGTGGTCCTTGCCCGCCGATGTTATAGAACGCGAGCCCGAAGACTGAATCTCCTTTATCGAGTATCAGGCTGCAGTCCTGTACCTCGGCCAATTGCGGATTGACCAGGTGATAGAGCGGAATGTTGTTGTTGAAACGAAGATTGCTTCCAGCCTTGACGATCTGACCGCTATAAAAATTTCTCCGCGGATATCCTGCCGTCATAGATGATCCGAGGTTCGATGCCTGCCTCGGGTGGAATCCATAAAGGCGAATATTGATACGGGCGGGAAATGATTGTGTGGTAGAGAAATGCGCAATCTTCAAGGTGGGATCATCGGATTTCAAGACGCAGAGCCCGGAAACTGTATCCATCCCCAGGAACCTCGCCGTCGTAACATTCGCTGAGCCCCTAATCGTAATATTGATCGGTGGATTACCGGGAGACACATCTATCAGCCTGGTGACGATGTGCCCCTGATCATCGATGATCAGGCCGAGCGTTACCCGCAGTCTCACCATAGACGGCACCGGTTCGCCGTCAAGCGTCATGACGTTATCCACCCCCAGTTGCTTCGCGTGATCGATAGTTTGCGTCACCCAGACCCACCCCTGAGGCGCCGTTTGGCGAGTCAGATCCTGAACTCCATTGACTTTAGAAATGTTCGACTGCTGCTGAGTCCTCCGGTCAACTGGGACAAACGGGGCAGATGGAGCATATGGCGATAAATGGGCGTGTGAGGCGAACGAAGGGATAGTCAGGAGTATAAGGAATAAAAGACCGGTTTGGATCCGCAGAGACATCTGTAAAATTGCCGAATGAGTGTGCCCGATTATATAGACGGCACGTACGGTGAAGTCTTGGACATCGTAGACGCCGAACTCTCCGCTCCGATCAGATCGCGACTCTGAGCGGTTATGAACTCCCCTTTCTCTGGGTCAAACCCTCGCCAGGTATAAACGTGTTTTTCAGCTTCAATTTCTGATTCAGCCGCCAGGTTCAGGTCATTAGTCCGCTCGCTCAACGAAATCTGAGTGAGCTCGGAAGCTTTGTGGTTGTATTTCACAGTTTGCAAAGGTTTAACTGATGTCACCGCGGGCGAACTCGTGACGGTCGGCGAGACGGCTGCAGCGGCTTTCTCGGCGATTTGAGAGGACGGAGCTTCTGATTTCGATTGGGCGATACGATCTCCGGTCGTGAAATTGAGAGCGGTAATTGTAACCAGTATAGCCAGCGCAGCCGTTGCGGCAGCCGCCCTCCCCCAGGTATATCCTAAGGTTATGGAAGATCTGGCGTGGAGCCTATCAAGGAGACCTTCCGACGATGCGTCCGATTTAGCGCGCGCTAGACGCGCACGCAGTTTAAAATCGAAATCTGCTGGAACCTCGATTCTAGGTTGAGCGCCGAGTAGATTCAGCAAGCCGGCGGTTTCATCGGTATAACGGCGGCAATCGTGGCAGCTTTTCAAATGAAAACCGATGGTTTCGTTCGCATTTTCGCGGCGAAAATCCGTGTCGATTGCCGATTGAACGTTTTGACAGTCCATGCTTTTCTCCGTCTTGAGGCCTCCGAGCCCGTTCAGTTTATTACCCGGTTCGCATTCGGGGGTGAGAGTACAATAAATAAATAGAGCAGGCAATTCTCTATATTGACGCACGCCTCCTCACAGATACTCTCGCAATTTTTCTTTCAACAGGTTCCGTGCACGATTAATTCGCGATTTGACGGTCCCGACTGGCAGATCCAGTATCTCTGAAATCTCTTCGTAACTCTTCTCTTCAAGGTGGCAAAGCACCAGCGCCCCCCTGTATTTCTCGGGTAAGCTTCCGATCGCCTTCTTTACCGCCCTGTTCCGCTCGTCGATGATCATCATCTCATCAGCCTGCGTCAGGCGTTGATCCGGTAATTCAATCTCGACCTCATCGCCGTCTTTGTCGGAAAAGAAGAAGGGCAGCGGGATCAGCCGATGTCGCTTCCGCTTCCTTATTTCGCTGATCGCCAGGTTATGCGCGATCTTGTAAATATATGTCGAAAAACTATAGGTCGCCTGATACCGCTCAACGTTGTTGTAAACCCTGACAAAAGTCTCCTGCGCCAGATCGACCGCACAGTCATAGTCATCGATTATCCGATAGACGTAGTTGGTTATCTGATTACGGTAGCGGCGCACCAGCTCATAGAACGCATCTTCATCGCCCGTGCGGGTAGCTTCTAGCAGCGAGTGATCGTCTAAATCCTTAACCGGCATATCTTCAACCGGGAGATCGACTTTTCGCTCGACTGCGAGCTTCTCCGTCCTCGGCGTCTGGGTGGTCTTCTCCAGCTCAGCGTCTTTCAGTCCGGCGCTCAGCACTAATGTTGTCATCGGTGACTCGCCTGATTCAGCTTCTACAAGAATTCTGCGCGACCCAGGGTCTTCTTGCGGAAGGTCTTTCATCGGTTTCGCTCCCGACTGGTGAGGCGTCTTACCCATATGATCTGGACCCATTCGTTCCGGCTATTTCGCCGTAAACTGAGATATTGGACTCCAGCTAATGGTTCTTATAGGCAGCCCTCAGTGAGAGCGTACGAAGAAGTATCTTCTGCCGCTGACACGCTGTCATAATTGAATTGTTCCACAAACTTTATGACACTATTCATCCGCTGCCTCCTGTTTATCGCTAATATTACAACAAATTCCTCAGGTGTGTTGCTAGGATACACCAGGTAAATTATTGCAGTAATGATTCATCCGGCCAGGGAGGATTCAATTCTTACATGATAAGGTGAGGAAAGCGAGCAGGGGAAAATCAAAAGATCATACAAGATCATCAAGATCATCAAGATCATCGGTAAAGATGAGCCCAAAAAATATTTAGCCCATTTTTATTCGATTATTTTTTACTCTTTTCGGTATAAAGATTATAAAAAACCAGAGAAAGCAACATGAGTACAGCCGAATATTGTTTTTTGAAATGCGATTGCCCTTTTATTTCTTCCTTTTGCGTTTTGCTCTGGTTGCCGCCATAATTGCGCCGATTTTGAGGTTGCCGCTCGAGGCGGGGTTCTCCGCGTCTGACTGAGTAAAAATTAGAAGTAACAATTAGGAAAGCTAAGCAGCAATTCCGGAGGAAAAATTTCTATGAATCAACGAAGGCTGTTTATCGCCAGTTGTCTATCGCTGGTTGTCACCGCGATGATTTTTGCGTTGCGAGGAAACATAGAGGATTTGGTCCTTAATGATCCTGCCCTCAGCGGGTATTTCGATCCCACCAAGCCCCGCGCGGATTATGGCTGGATTTCAACTATGGCCTTTTTCGGTTTCGCGGGTTCGATCCTGGTCGCATCGCCGATGCTCGATGCGCTGAAGATGCGAAACCTTCTCTATCTCGCCTTCGGGCTTCACATCATCGGAGTTGTTGGCTTCATTATGGCTCCCAGCTATACGGTGATGTCGCTCGCCATGCTGCTGGCTGGTTTCGGCAACGGTCTCGTTGAAGCCGTGATAAACCCTCTGATTGCCACTATGTATCCGGAAGAGAAGACGCATAAACTCAATGTGCTGCATTCGTGGTGGCCGGGTGGGCTGATAATAGGCGGCCTTCTGGGATATTTCATGAAGACGATGGGATTGAGCTGGCAGATGCAAATGGGCCTCGTTCTCATTCCCACCGTAATTTATGGCATTTTGATTTTCGGCCAGGAGTTTCCGCTCACCGAGCGTAAGGCCTCTGGCATCTCGACCGGTCAGATGTTTCGGACGGCGGTCAATCCGGCATTTCTCCTTTTGATCTGCTGCATGATGATCACCGCTTCGATCGAACTGGCTCCCGGGCAGATGGTCGATTCCGTCCTCAACAGTCTGGCGGGTATGAGTGGCATTCTGATTCTGGTCTATGGGAGTGCGTTGATGTTCGTCCTGCGCTATTTTGCGGGTCCGATTGCGCACCGGATCTCCCCGATCGGAATGATGTGGGCCTCGACGACAATTGCCTCCGCCGGGTTGTACTTATTATCGCAGGTGACGACTCCGACGATGGCTTACGTCGCGGCGACGGTTTTCTATGTTGGGGTCTGTTTCATGTGGCCGACCATGCTAGGCATCACGTCAGAACGTTTTCCTCAGGGCGGCGCATTCACTATGGGGCTGATGGGCTTTGCCGGGCAGTTCGCCCTCGGAATGGTCATCTTTAACATGGCTTCTATTCGGGACAAGATAGGAAATGCTGCGTCATTCAGGTGGGTCGCGTTGTTGGCTATCTTCCCGTTTATCGTCTTTACCATCTGGTGGATCAAGGACTATCTGGCGGGCGGCTATAAGACGGTTAAGCTGAGCCAATCGTAAAATGGGAAGCTGGGGAGACAAGGCGACAGGGGGAGACCGCTTATAAAATTATCTGGTCCTCCTGCTCCTTGTCCCCCTGTTTCTTGCCTCTCATTTGATTTCACCCCCCAATAATCCCGGCCATACCGCAATTCAAGCAGCGATAGAGGGTGCCCGCGCGTTCGGGAAAGACTTGTACGTGCGCGGGGCCGCAGACGTGCTCGACCTGGACCTCGAACAGCGTGTAATACTGTTCGTCGGCTACGCTCGACAAAGCATCGAAAATAGCCTGTTCTGCCATCGTATTCCGGTCGACCGCCAGAAAAAAATCCCGTTCGTAATCTGAATAATCTTCAGACATTCATCCTCCTTTGATTAATACCCTGCAGAGGGCGGAAGAAAATTCACCGCAAAATTTGCAAAAGGGACAAGCGCATAGATAGAGGCATCTCAATTACACCATTCTTTTGTCTATTTTGTTTGGGGCGATTCTGCTTTCCGCCAACCGCCTTCAGACAATGCCCACCATGGCCAATGCCAGCAGCAATGCCCGTTTATAACCCAATTCGCGCCCGGCCGGATCATACCATTCGGTCAAACGGTGCGAATCACCCGAGACCCCTCCCACGCCCATGGTAATCGCAGGTATCCCCATGCTGATCGGAATATTCGAATCTGTCGAAGCGCGGTTCAGTACCGGATTGATGCCGAGAGCGCGTGATGCCTCGATCGCGGTGCGCACGATCGCCGCATCCCGCGGGGTTTCGCCGGAAGGGCGATTCCCGATCAGTCTTATCTCAGACTTTAGTTTCTGTCCGGAAGAGGCGCGTAGTGCGTTTTCATCCAATACGGCCTGATTGATCGCATCGAGCAGAAACTCTTCCAGTTTCGACAGCTCGTTCTCGGAAGCTGAACGCAGGTCGACATCCATCGATGCCGTTTGCGGGATGACATTGACCGATTCGCCTCCTTCTATGCGGCCGATGTTGTATGTTGTTCGCGGATCGGCCGGCGCTCGATAAGCGACTATTCGGGCGATCGCCCGTCCGACGGCGTTGACGGGGTTTACCACACCGAAATCCCCCCAGCTATGTCCGCCAGGGCCCTCCAGTTTGACGCGGAACCGACGTGATCCCAGCGCCTGATGGGTGATGTAGTTAACGCCCGATCCATCGAAGGATGTAAATCCAGATATCTTGCCGGCGAGCCTTCCCTCGCTCAGCAGATGCCGGACCCCTCGAAGATCGCCTTCGCCCTCCTCGCCGACCGTGGCGACGAAGGCTATTGTCCCCTGCAGCTTGATGTTTGCCGCATTCATGGACTGAACCAGGCTGATGAGAGAGGCGAGACCTGCCGCATCATCCGCTATGCCGGGGGCGCACAATCGTGAGCCGACTCGCCGAACCGTGACATCGGTGCCTTCGGGAAAGACCGTATCGAGATGCGCCGAGAGGACCAGGAGCGCGTGCTCGGATTGCCCGCGAAAAAAACCTATGACATTACCTTCGCTGTCGGCATGGACATCGGCGAGCCCGAGCTCGGCGAAGCGCGAGGCGAAATACCGCCCCCGCTCCTGCTCTTTAAATGGAGGCGCGGGAATTTCACAGATGCGGGCGTGTTCGGCCGTAAATCGAGGGGCGGACGCATCGATGAAATCGAACGCCCGTTTCACCTGCGCATTGTTTACCAGGTCACTGATGGACTTCCAGGGATGATGATCGAATATCGGGATTATTGATGCAGGCATGCGAAATAATCTACTGCGAGACCCTCCTCGTCGTGGATAATCTTCGGCCAACGATTGTTCAATCTTAGCGTAAAAATTGCAATCCCAAAGCCACCTTGCGCGCCTCTTGTTTTTGGTGTAGAAGGTGAGCCTCCGTGGATTAGTTTTCGTTTTCAGTTTTCAGTTTATTAGTTGGATGGTAACGATCGACTGCTGAAAACTGAAAACTGATACCTGAAAACTGAAAACTATTTTCAGAGGAGCCATTGACATGAACCAACAACGTCCGCTTGAACACGATCTACTTTTCGATTTTCTGCGGGTCGTCGAAGCAGCCGCCATCGCGGCCGCGCGCACTATGGGAAAAGGCGACCGTAAGTATTCCGACCACGTTGCAGTCGAAATGATGCGTCAGGTTATGGATACCATCCCCATGGATGGAACCGTCGTTATCGGGGAGGGCGAGCGCGACGAGGCCCCGATGCTCTATATCGGCGAAAGGGTCGGATTGGGTGCAAAAAACGGCAATGATGGGAACCATCCGCAGGTCGATATCGCCGTCGATCCGCTCGAAGGAACGAACTTATGCGCGACGGGAGCGGCGAACGCCATCGCTGTCCTGGCCGCTGCCGAGAAAGGCGGCCTCCTCCACGCGCCCGATATCTATATGAACAAGATCGTCGTCGGTCCCTCTTCTAAAGGCGCGGTCGACATCGATTCGCCGGTCAGGGATAACCTCAACGCAATTGCGACGCGATTGAAACGCAAAGTCGAGGATCTGACGGTCGTCGTGCTTGATCGTCCGCGACACCGCAAGTTGATCCAGGATATCCGTGATACGGGTGCGCGTATCAGATTGATCGGCGACGGCGATCTCTCCGCGGGTATCTCCTCGGCGGTTGCGGGGTCCGGCGTTCATGCGCTGATGGGCATCGGAGGCGGGCCGGAAGGAGTCATCACCGCCGCCGCAATGAAATGTCTCAACGGCGAAATCCAGGCGCGATTTATGATGAAGGAACAGCTCGAACAGCCCGAAGACCGCTCTAAGATTGCGGATGGCATGTATGAACGGATGCAGGCGATGGGAATCAGCGATCCCACGCGAGTCTTCGATACCAACGAACTCGCTCCGGGGAAGAAGATAATCTTCGCGGCCTGCGGTGTGACCGACGGCACGATTCTGAACGGCGTCAGATTTTTCGGCACCGGGAAGCGCACGCAATCGTTGGTGATGACGACCGAGACGAGGCACGTCCGCTTTGTCGATACCGTTCACGTCGAAGGAGGTCCGGATTCATTTGTCCGGTTCGATAGGAGTTGAGAAGCCCTCGTTTGAAGACCGCCGTTGTACGCAGAGCAGGAGCGGTCTATCTATCATTATTGCTGATATCGCTCGCCTGGCTGGGTGCGATCGCAGTTGCCCCGTTTTTATTGGCTAAAAACCATCTGACCTCCTCATTGATCATTTATCAATGCTTTTCCATGATCTGTCATCAGATCCCGGACCGCAGCTTTCACTACTGGGGTTATCCGCTGGGAGTTTGTTCGCGCTGTGCGGGTATTTATGGAGGATTTTTTGCCGGCCTCCTGCTCTATCCGCTGCTAAGAAATATTCGCGACGGGAGGTTTCCGTCGCGATGGTGGCTGGTCGCTGCGACTATTCCCATGTTGATCGATTTCGCCTGCGACTTCACGAAAATTCTGGCCAACACATTTTTTTCACGAACGTTAACCGGTCTATTGTTCGGATCGGTTACCGCGTTCTTTATCTTACCTGGTTTCATCGCCGCATTTCATGCAGATAATGCCGATTTAACCCCCGACCCCTACGGAGGATGACTAGTTATGAACGATCTCGATTGGAAAATGCCGGCGCTGTTCGGCGGATTGATCACCGGGGTGTTCTCGGTAGTTCCGATTGTCAACCTCGCGAATTGTTGTTTCTGTGGCTGGGCGCTGTTCGGTGGCGTCATCGCCGCAAAGATGCTGATCAACCGAACTCCGCATCAGGTTAAAAGCAGTGAAGGGGCTAAGGTAGGAGTGATGGCAGGACTGGTCGCCATTGCCGTATATTTGCTCATCTCTACGCCGTTGATCTTGTCGGGGGCGTTTGAAGGGTTTCAGACTCAATTGATGTCGAGGATCGGAGAATATTCGAATGATCCCAATATTCAGGATGCAATGCAGAGAGCGATAGAGGAGAACCAAAACAGAACGGCAATCCAGAAATATATCGGTTCTCTCGTATTTCTGATTCCTTTCTCTGTATTTCTTGGGGCATTCTGCGTGCTGGGAGGGTTGCTGGGAGTGGCATTGTTCGAAAAACGTAAGGATATGCCGTCACCACCGCAATATCCTCCGACGATCACACCCACGTATCCGTCACAGTATCCTCCGCAGTCTGGCGGAGAATAAAAGAGCGGCGAAGAATTCGATGGGGAGCGGGCGAGCGGTGATGCCAAAAGTATTAACAAACATCCCTATTTATCCCAATCTCGTTCGTCGCTCCCCAGCTACATTTTGACGTCACCGCGACGAATTCTTCGACCTTAGAAAATTTTGCGCTTGTATGAAACCCCAGATTAAGGCTATCATCCCCCTTCACCTGAACCGACTGGTATCACGTCGAAACCGATAATTTAAGGTATTCTCTACCATCTCCTTGATTCTAAATACCTCCCGAAAATGACATTTTAGAACGGCACGTATAACTTCAGATTGATCCGGGACTAATCCCCTAGACACAGGATGAAAGGTTTTGCCCTTGTATCCTGAAAAGAGAACCGGCCTGGAAAAATCTGTAGGTGAAAAGTGATGAAGTTCGAAAATGCTACGGTCAATGCGCTGACGGTAGATGTGGAGGATTATTTTCAGGTAGAAGCCTTTTCCGGCAATATCTCTCGCAGCGATTGGTCCCGGTGGGAATCGAGAGTCGAGAGAAATACTGATGGTCTGCTTGATCTATTCGAACTCCACAATGCTCGCGGCACATTCTTCATTCTCGGTTGGGTGGCGCAAAAATTTCCGAAGGTTGTGCGGAAGATCGTCAATTCCGGACACGAAATCGCCTGTCACGGTTATAACCATGAGCTGATCAGCAATCAGAGCCCCGACCAGTTCCGATTCGACATCAGGCGTGCCAAATCAGTACTGGAGGATATCGGCGGGGTGATTGTCGATGGTTACCGCGCGCCCACATATTCCATAACTTCACAGACGCTCTGGGCCCTGGACATTCTGATCGAAGAGGGATTTCGCTACGATTCATCAATATTTCCCGTTTACCACGACCGTTATGGCATACCGCAGGCCGGGCGCTTTCCCTATGTCATTCATTGTGCGTCAGGTGACATCCTGGAATTTCCCCCCTCGACCGTACAGATACTCAACCAGAATCTGCCGATAGTGGGTGGAGGTTATTTCCGGCTCATGCCTTATCCGCTCTTCCGCTGGGGGGTGCGGCACATCAATCGAAGAGAAGGTCGATCGGCGATCTTTATGATCCATTCCTGGGAGATCGATCCGTCTCAGCCGATTATGCCGGGAACATGGGCAAATATCTGGCGCCATCGCAAAAATCTGCATCTAACCAGACCTCGATTGGAAAAACTCCTTGAAGAATTTCGTTTTGCCCCTGTAAGCGAAGTCTTACAGCTCGATTTGGATGCCGCGCGTTTCACTATCGCCGCGCATTTTTAATGAAATAGCGAACAGAAAAATAGACTTATGAGCTTCAGTTCACCCACTAATCCGGCCGTTTCGGGTGCGCCCCCTCGGGTGGCGAAACGCGCAACCGTTTCTATCAAACGCTTGACCGGCGCCGATGTCGAAAGGTGGGATGAATACGTGATGCGAACTCCGGAAGCCACTTTTTGTCATCGCAGCGGATGGATAAAAGTCATTGAAGAGACGTGGCGCCACAGGTCGCATTCCCTATTGGCCGAGCGCGATGGGGACGTCACCGGCGTGCTGCCGCTCGTTCACGTAAAGAGCCGCATCTTCGGGTCGATGTTGGTCTCGACTCCGAATGCGGCTTATGGCGGCGCTGTGGCGGATGAAGCGGCAACCTCCCGCGCATTGATCGAGGCGGCCAAGCAATTAGCCAAGGATCTGGACGTCGATTATCTGGAACTGCGCAATCAGGGATCGACCGAATATGGTTGGCAGACGGAAGGCTTCCAGCCTCAGAATCTCTACGTCAGTTTCGATTGTCCGATCACGCCCGAGGAAGAGAGCTTAATGAAGAGTTTCCCCGGTGACGTTCGCCGGATGATCCGGCAAGGGCTCAAGCACGGGTTGAATGCAGAGTTCGGACGTGAGGAATTGCTCGACGACTTTTATGAGGTCTACGCCACGAGCGTGCATAACCTGGGTACTCCCGTATTCCCGAAAAGACTGTTCGCTGAGTTCCTCCGCACATTCACGAATGAATGCGACATCCTCATCGTTCGCCATGCCGGCGGCGTTGCGGGGGGAGTGATGAATTTCTATTTTCGCGATGTCGTCCTGCCATACTTCGGCGGCGCATATGCGAAATATTATCGGACCGGAATAAACAATTTTATGTACTGGGAGTTGATGCGCAGCGCCGCCGCGCGCGGTTATCGAACATTTGATTTCGGAAGAAGCAAATGCGGCGCCGGATCGTACGAATTCAAGCGCGGTTGGCGAATGCGAGAGCGGCCCCTGCCATACCAATATTTTCTAGTGCGAAGAAAAGAGATGCCAAACCTGAATCCGTCAAATCCGAAGTTCAGGCTGATGATCGAGGCATGGAAACGCCTTCCGCTGGGTGCGACGAAGGTAATCGGGCCGTGGATCGTGAGGAATTTACCGTAATGAAAGCCAAAAGGCCGAAAAGTAGGGAAAACGAGATCGATGGCAGATTTTCTCTCGCTTTTGCACCTTTCTGTCTTTTGTTTCCCATTCTTTTTTATGAATAGAATGAAACTGTTATTCTTGGCCCATCGCGTACCATATCCTCCGAATAAAGGCGACAAGATTCGTTCGTATAATGAGCTGCGCGGATTCGTTGAGCGAGGGAACGAGGTCCATCTGCTTGCATTTGCCGATAACCGTCGCGACTCGAGCTATCAGGAAATCCTGACGCAACTTTGCGCTTCGGCCGAGATTGTCCCCCTACGTCGTCTTGATGCAAAATTGCGCGCGTCTGCGAATTTGATGACGAGTAAGCCGCTTTCGCTCGGCTATTTTGAATCGGGGAAGATGAAGCGGCTGGTCAGGCAGTCGATCGCCCAAAACGATTACGATGCCGTCTTCGTCTACTCGTCCACCATGGCGCAGTACGTGCCGTGCGAGTTATGGGCTCGAACGATCGTCGACCTGGTCGATGTCGATTCGGAGAAGTGGCGCGATTATGCTCATTTCGCGAAACCTCCGAAGTCGTGGCTCTTTGATCTGGAATGGAAAAGGTTGCGGCGCTACGAGTATGAGATCGTCCGGCGCTTCGCTTTCACGATCCTGACGACGCAGCGCGAGGCGTCATTGCTGGAAGATCTGGATGAATTCACCAGGCACGCGCGTTTGCGGATCATCACCAACGGCGTCGATCTGGATTATTTTCACGCTGATGACGAACGAGCCATATCGCCCACGCCGCGACTGGTCTTCGTCGGTGCGATGGATTATTACGCCAATATCGAAGGCGTCACCTGGTTTGTCGAGAAGGTTTTCCCCTTGATACGCCGACTCGAGCCGCGGGCGGAGTTTTACATCGTGGGGAGCAATCCGACGAGCGAAGTCGAACAACTCGGACGGTGCAAGGGTGTGAGCGTCACCGGTTTGGTCTTTGACGTGCGCCCGTTCATGCGCAGCGCGACCGCTTGCGTCGTACCGCTGCGGATCGCACGCGGCGTTCAAAACAAAGTCCTCGAGGCAATGGCGGCGGGTAAGGCGATCGTCGCCACGCCGGAGGCCGTCGCAGGATTGCACGTCAAAGATGGAAAGGAATTACTACTGGCCCGGACGCCGGAGGAGTTTGCCGATGCGACCCTCAGCCTGATCCGTCAGGATACGCTGCGTCGCGAATTATCGCGCAAATCGCTACGCTTCGTCGAAACCGAGCACGACTGGGAGCCGCTCGTGAAGAGCGTGAACGAATTGATCGAATCAGTCGCACTCAGGCATTCGACACATGCGGGAAACGATCTGAGATCGTTGGTACATAAATGATAAAGATCATCAACGTCGTGGGGGCGCGCCCGAATTTCATGAAGATGGCTCCGATCATTGCCGCGATCCGGCGGCGGTCGGGCGAGGCGAGTCAACTGCTTGTCCATACTGGACAACATTACGATGAGGCGATGTCCAGGGCTTTTTTCCGCGACCTGGAGATGCCCCCGCCCGACGTTGATCTGGGCATAGGCTCCGGCACTCACGCGGAACAGACCGCGCGCGTGATGCTCGCGTTCGAGCCGATCTTGAACGAAGAGCGGCCCGATTGGGTCGTCGTCGTCGGGGATGTCAATTCGACGCTCGCTTGCGCGCTGGTGGCGAGTAAGCTAAATACGCGGGTCGCGCACGTCGAAGCGGGATTGCGCAGCTACGACAGGACGATGCCTGAAGAGATCAACCGGGTGCTGACGGATCAGATCGCCGACTTATTATTCACGCCGAGCGAGGATGCCGATGCTAACCTGCTTCGCGAAGGAATCAGGTCTGAGAAGATAGTGCGAGTCGGTAATGTAATGATCGACACGTTGATGAGACGGTTGAGCGTATCGGAGAGTTCCGGAATTCTCGAACATTTGAATCTGCAGCGAGGGGCGTTTGCGGTCTTGACGCTCCATCGCCCCTCGAACGTCGATGATGCGGTGACGCTGCGCGCGATTTTCACCGCGCTCGGCGAGGTCGCGCACAGGCTGCCGGTAATCTTTCCGGCTCATCCACGAACACGCTTACGCTTGCGTGAGTTCGGGATCGAACAGCCGCACGGCGTCACGATCTTAGAGCCGTTGGGTTATCTCGATTTTCTTCAGCTCTGGAGCAGTGCGCGGCTGGTGATGACGGATTCGGGAGGTTTACAGGAAGAGACTACCGCGCTCTCCGTGCCTTGTCTGACATTGCGGGAGAACACCGAACGCCCTATCACCGTTGAGCAGGGCACAAACAAGGTCGTCGGGCGAGACCCGGTTCGTATCGTCGAAGCCGTCTCGCAGGTCTTAGGCAACGGACGGCCGTCTAAAAAGCGGGTGCCGGATATGTGGGATGGGCATGCGGCTGATCGTATCGTCGAGGCGTTGCTAAACCCGGTTCATCGAATTCCCCCGTAGTTATCTAAGATTAAAATCGACGGCAAGTAGCTATTTGACGATCATTAGCTAACAGGGGCCTTTGGCTCCAGCCCTGGCGATTGAATTGCGACGCCATATCTTAGTTGTCATAAGTTTGCGTTTATTTTATCAGGTATACCCGGTTTGCCACGATCAATCGATCATTGCCAATCGTTTTCTCCGCAAAAAAAAGGCCGATGACGATTCGCAATGAACAATGCTCAGATAAATGGGTGTTTGCATGCTATGAAGGTTCTCCACGTACTCGATCACTCTTTGCCGTATTTCAGCGGATACAGTTTTCGCAGCGACTACATTATCCGTGCGCAGAAAAGCCTGGGCCTCAATCCGGTTGTCGTGACTTCTCCGAAACACGAGGATTTCAGCAACGAGCGCGAGGAGATAGACGATATCGAGTTTTACCGCGTCCGATGGCCTTCCTACTCTTCGTCGAGGCTGCAGACAGTCCCCCTGGTCAAAGAGATGGCCTGCATCGCCGTCCTCTCGAAGGAGATCTCGAGGATAGCCCTGAAATTAAAAGTAGAGATCATCCACTCTCATTCCCCCTTTCTCAACGGGCTGGCGGCGGCGCGGGCATCGGAGCATCTGGGGGTCCCGTGGATCTACGAGCTGCGCTATTACGATGAAGATGCCGCTGTCGATCGAGGCAAGATCAAACACAATTCGTTGCGTTACAAATTATCGCAGAGGCTGGAGCAATCTGCGCTTGAGCAGGCAGCTCGGATCGTGACGATCAGCTCGGCGTTGAAAGATGACCTGATTTGTCGCGGCATCGAGGAGAGCAAGATATTCGAAGTGCCGAACGGCGTAGATACCGATCATTTCCGACCGCGCGAGCCCGATGGCGAACTGATCGCCAAATATGGGCTCACTGGCAAAATCGTCATTGGATTCATCGGTTCGTTCTATTTTTACGAAGGTCTCGAGTTCCTGATTGACTCGGTACTTTTATTGCTCAAACAGAGGTATGACATAAAGGTACTTCTCGCGGGAGAAGGCGAGGCTCAAGCGGGGCTGGAGGCCCGTATCCCGGCGGGGCTGCGCGAACATTTCATCTTCACCGGGAATATTGCCCACAATGATGTGCGCCGCTATTACTCGGTGATGGACATGCTGGTCTATCCGCGCATCAAATCGAGGCTGACCGAATTGACCACGCCTCTCAAACCGCTTGAAGCGATGGCGATGGGCAGGGTTGTGGTGGGCAGCGATACGGGCGGGATCCGCGAACTGGTGAAGGATGGGTTGAATGGGTTTCTGGTCGGCACCAGGAACCCGGAGGCGATTGCTGGTTGCCTGGCGAAACTCGCCGGAGACCTGACCGTACGGCGCAATATCGGGGAACAGGCGCGAGATTTCGTAATGCGAGAGCGCGAGTGGAAAAAGCTGGTCGAGCGTTATTTCAATATTTACAACATGGCGTTGCAGGAGAGCGGATAATGAGAAATATCGGAAGTGAGCGACAACGAAACCGTGCTATCGAAGATAAGGCGTAAGCTTGATTACTCATTGATCTTTTCTTAACATCTCGCTTCTCCAGGCCGTCCATCCTCCCCGAATTTTATGCCCGTGACACTGATCAAAAAGAGCGAGGAGAAGGGGACCGCGCCGCTCACGGATGGGCCGGTGCTCGAGAGCACCGTTGAGTGGAGCGATAGCCTGCTGGCGCACGCGCGCGAGTTGTTCAGACATCGTGAGTTGCTCTGGCTGATAACTCAGCGCGAGATCAAAGTGCGTTACAAGCAGAGTATGCTCGGGGCGCTCTGGGCTGTTCTGCAGCCATTCTCCCTCATGGTCGTGTTCACGATCTTCTTTTCATGGTTCGCGCGCATGCAGAGCGATGGGATACCATATCCCCTGTTTTCATATGCCGCATTATTGCCCTGGATGTTCTTTTCAACTTCTCTCTCCTTTGCCATCCCGAGTCTGGTCTCCAACTCGCACATCATCACCAAGATTTATTTTCCTCGTGAAATCGTACCGCTGGCATCGGTTCTCGCGGCATTTCTGGATTTCATAATCGCCTCGGGGATTTTTGTATTGATGCTTTTCTATTATCGGGTCGCGTTGACCTGGAATGTTCTCTACGTTATCCCGCTGGCGGGGATCCAGGTCGCGTTCACCGCAGGCATATGTCTGCTACTTTCCGCTTTCACCGTGCTATATCGCGATGTGCGCCATATGCTGCCGCTTTTGATACAGATCTGGATGTTCGTCACGCCGATTCTTTATCCGGTATCGGTCGTGCCCGAAAGATGGCGGGCATGGTATCTGACGCTCAATCCGATGGCCGTGATTATCGATGGATATCGGCGCGCAGCCGTTCAGGGTCTGCCGCCGCAGCTCGGCTTCCTGGCAGTGTCTGCCATTGTCTCGGGGCTGTTGCTGTGGCTGGGGTATAAATATTTCAAGCATCTGGAACGTGAATTCGCTGACATGATTTAAGAGGTTTCGGTTATCGGTTATCGGTTGTCGCTTGTCGGTAGTCGGGTGCCTGTAGTCGGTAGCCGGTTATCGGTAGCTGACAACCGATAACCGATAACCGATAACAACCGATAAGAGGCAATGAAGCTCATTACGATAGATCAAGTTTCAAAGCGATATCGCATCAGCCAGCTCGGCGCCAAGTCCATGCGCGAAGAGTTGACGCGCGTGGGACGCCGTCTGTTCCGTCACGGAGATTTGCGTGAGAAGGAAGAATTCTACGCGCTGCGCAATGTCAGCCTGGAAGTCGAGCGCGGCGAGACCGTCGGATTCATTGGACCGAACGGTTCGGGTAAGAGCACTCTCCTGAAATTGCTCGCTCGCATCATCTATCCGACTCACGGCAGGATCACCGTGTGCGGTTCCGTCGCTTCGTTGATCGAAGTCGGCGCCGGCTTTCACCCCGAATTGACGGGCCGCGAGAACATTTTCCTTTATGGATCGATTATGGGGATGAAGCGTTCCGAAGTGCGCGACAAGTTCGATCGCATCGTCGATTTCGCCGAACTCGAGCGCTTCATCGATACGCCGGTGAAACGGTATTCGTCGGGGATGTATGTGCGATTGGGCTTCGCGGTTGCCGCTCACATCAATCCGCACATCTTACTGGTCGATGAGGTGTTGGCGGTCGGCGACGCCTCTTTTCAGAGCAAATGCCAGCGGCGGATCGAAGAGTTGCGCCGCGATGGTATGACGATCGCCTTCGTCTCGCACGATATGTCGGCGGTCGAACGGTTATGCAAAAGAGTCATTTTCCTTAATCAGGGAAATGTCGAAGCGGAAGGCGATCCGCAAGAGGTGATCCGCAATTATTTCGACACATTGTTCAGCAAAGAGGGTTGCGATGGACAGCGTTCCGTCTTGATCGATCAAAATATGAACGACCGCAGCGTCGAGATCATCGGCGTCCGTTTCCTCGATCGCAATGGAGTGGAGGTCGATGCCTTATCGACAGGGGAGCCGCTGATCGCGCAGATTGAATTTCACGCCGATCGCTCGATCGAAGACCCCGTATTTGAATTGTTCTTTTACTCCATCGACGATCGGTTGCACTGCCATTACACGACGGGGTTGTCCGGCGAACGCATCCCATTCCTGCAGGGGCGCGGCGTGGTGGAGATCGAATGCGATGAGCTGGGGCTGACGCCGGGTACTTTCAGGATAGATGCGCTCATCCAACGGCGCGGCGATAACGCATCTTACGACTGGAAATCGCACCAATGCCTGCTCAAAGTCTTGCCGGGGAAGAAAGTGCATGGACTGTTCTATTCTCCGCATCGCTGGCGCTTATTACCGGCGAGCGAGACGCCGAAACGGCCGGAGGATGAGAGGTACATATGAAAGATATGAAAGATCGGGTCGATTCGCCACAATTCCGCAAAATTTCATGCAAACGAACGCAAATATAAGACCTGCATCTTTTGTTTTTAGAAATCTCCTTTTTGCGGTTGTTATGGGGAATTTTTTCCGATGGTGGTTAATGAAGGGGAGGTGATGATGAAAATCAGCGTACTCATCTGTACTCGTAATCGGGCTAAACCGCTCGATGTTACCCTGCGGCATGTTTTCAGGCAGCGCTTCGCCCCTGGATATGAATACGAAGTCGTCGTCGTCGACAATGACTCGACCGACGAAACCAGGCGCGTTGTTGCGAGATATGCAATGGAACATCCGAACCTCGTGCGATATTGCCATGAACCGCGCCACGGCCAGTGCTATGCGCGCAATACCGCAATAGCTGCGGCAGCCGGAGAGATAATCGTTTTTACGGATGACGATGTAATCGTGGAAGCGGACTGGCTCAATGAGATCCATCGCGAATTCGCCGCAGACCCGGCGCTCAGCTTACTCGGAGGCCGAGTGCTGTTGGCGCACGATGGGTTGCAGAAAGTTTCGCTGCAGACCTCCGATCAGCGGCAAACGTTCACTTATCCGAATGCCGGCTCTTTCCCCATGGGCGCCAACATGGCATTTCGCCGCGAAATTTTCGACCGCATCGGGATGTTCGATGTGAGACTGGGTCCAGGAAAATTTTTTCCGGGTGCGGACGATGCCGACTTCTTCTATCGCGCGCTGAAGGCAGGTTATCGCGTGCTTTATGCTCCGAATGTTCTCGTCTACCACAATCATGATCGCGTCGATGTCGAACAAGCCTGCCGCCTGGAATATGGTTATGGAAAGGGATGTTCGGCCTATCTGCTCAAACACGCCATGCGTGGGGACCCTTACGCGATGAAGATGCTTTATTGGCTGGTCGCCCGCATTCCCAGTCGCTGGTTGGGGAATGAGAGTGAATCGGACGACATACTGCGGCGCCGGCGGGCGCAGGTTCGCGGCATCTTGGTCGGATTGATTGCCGCGCCCGTGGTTATGTCTACCCGAGGGTTGGAAGGGCAAGTTAAATCATGAGTTCAGCTTTGAAAGTTCGCCATCCGCAGCGCGTCTATTTCGAGCGGATCGTGAAAACTCTGAATAAACAGGATTGCTGGCTCGATATCGGATGCGGCCGGCAGCTAGTGCCCTGGTGGTTGCCGGGAAATAGCGAGTTGGTATCGGAATTGAGAGATCGCGCCCGGTGGCTGGTTGGAGTCGACCCGGACCTCGAGGCGCTGCGCGATAACCAGGCGTGTCATTTGAGGTTGAAAGCCGATACGTCAGCGCTCCCATTCGCCGACGGCAGCTTCGACCTCGTTACGAGCAACATGGTCTTCGAGCATGTAGAAAACCCGGAGGCGATTCTGCGCGAAATACGACGGATTTTACGTGAGGGCGGAAGACTGATCGTGCTCACGCCCAACTGGTTGGATATCGTAACGATTGCTGCACGAGCGGTGCCCAATAGTCTGCATCCCGCCTTCGTCTCTAAGATCGAGGCTCGCGGCAAAGAGGATGTTTACCCGACGCATTTTCGTTTCAACCGCCGAAGCTCGGTCGAGAAGATGCTGCTCGATGCGCGGTTCGGTTATCGCCGGATCGATCTCCTGGATCAACCTGATACGTATCCGCACGTGCCAGTTTTTGCGCGTATCGAATCAGCATGGGCATGGGCTGGCACGGCGGTGGCCGGCATTGCGCGGGACTCTGCTTATCGAAGCTGAGGCTGCATGAAAATCGACATTATCATCGCGACCTTCAATCGAGCCGAACTACTTAAGCGAGCGGTAGACAGCATTCTGTCAGCCAGGCGAGGGCGAGACTACGAGTTCATGGTTACAGTCGTTGATAACAATTCATCGGATGACACGCCGCAGGTTGTCGAGTTGTTGAGGCGAGAATCGCAGGATAAGGTGCGCTATCTCTTCGAGCCTCGCCAGGGAAAGTCATACGCGGTCAACACGGGAATTGCTTTAACCAGCGGCCACATCATCGCCTTCGCCGATGATGACGAGGTTGTGTGCTACGACTGGCTCGAATCGATCTACCGGGCCATTATCGATGGCTACGATTACGTGACCGGCCCGATTTTTGGGGAATGGGAGATCGATCCGCCCGCCTGGTACGATGATCGTCTGCACGGCGTCCTGTCGCTGTTCGACGGAGGGGATCAGTTGGTGCCCCACTTCATGGCTGATTCGCTGCATAGTTTTTCAGGAGGCAATGGTGCGATCCGGCGCAATGTTTTGGAGAGCATCGGGGGGTATAACGCCGGGTTGGGGAAAATCGCGGGCGAATTCAGGATGTGCGAAGACGGCGAACTTTTCATTCGTCTTAAGCGCGGGAGATATATGGGTGCTTACGAGCCGCGCATGAAGGTTTTTCATCTCGTCCCGAGCGATCGTGTGACGAAGCGTTATTTTCGCCGCTGGCATCGCGGTTACGGGCGATCGGTGGGATTACTCGATACGCTGCACCCGGAAGTGGTGACTTACTGGCTGGGAGTCCCAGGGTTTCTGATGCGGCGGGCGATTGAAGCGGTGCCGCGGATGATCGGCGCCAGGTTCCGCGGCGATTTGCCCGGGGCATTTGAGCAGGAATTGAATCTCTGGTTTATGCTCGGATTTCTCGGCTATAAGCTCTCAATCAAATCTCCGTCGCCGGAACAGGATTTGCCCGGAAATGATGTTTACCACGGCATAGGGAAAAATTTCGAGACGCATTAAAAATATCAGTGAATCTCGATTGCATGAAAATGGCCGTTAAATCGCACGATTGGAGCACTCGAAGTCATCAGGATTTTCGTGGTTGACGCGGAATCAGTGAAGATTCGCTCACGCGAAAATCCGTGGGCGAAATGTATGGCTGTTGAAATTATGACACCCGATCCAGCTGTCAGCGTTATCATACCGGCTTATAACGTAGCATCTTACATCGCCGAGACGCTCGAATCGGTCTTCGCTCAAACATATCGCGACTTTGAGGTCATCGTAGTCAATGACGGGTCAACCGATAACACAGAGAAGAGTATCGCCCCCTTCAACTCCCGGATCATTTATGTCCATAAACAGAATGGCGGAGTTCAATCGGCCCGCAATGCCGGTCTGAAGGCGGCGCACGGCCGGTATTTTGCATTTCTTGACGGCGACGATATGTGGTTGCCGCGATACCTCGAAACGTTACTCGCATTGATAGAGAGCGATCCGGGGATCCATGCTGTCTATCCTAACGCTTACTACATCGGCTCACCGTACTTCGCCGGAAAACTGCATCAGGGAGTCTTTCCGGTTTCCGAGCCGGTCACATTCGAGCGTGTCCTGAAACGACAATGTTTTATCTTCTGCTCGGTGCTCTTACGGCGAAGCGTGATCGATCAGGTGGGAAATTTCGATGAAAAACTGTGGGGACAAGGCGCGGAGGACCTGGATCTCTGGCTGAGGATCCTGCAGAACGGCTATCGCTTCCAATTTACGACTGAGCCGCTGGTGAAATACCGGTGGCGGCATGATTCGTTATCAAACAGCGGCGTAGGGATGATGCGATCGGTCATCCACGTTTACGAGAAATGGCGTGCGGATGAGAGGACAACCGCGAGCCAGCTTCAGTGGATCGAATCGTTCCTGCCCGGGCTTTATGCGCAGTTGAATCTGGCCCAATTCAAAGAGTTGATGCGAGCGCGCAACTATCACGATGCCGCGCCGCAACTCGAGCAGGCGAATGAGTATTATCACAGCGCGAAATTGAGGTTGCTGCGTTCGGTGATGCATCTTGCGCCAGGGTTGGTCAGGCGATGGGCTATGAAGTGATGAAGTAGTTTTCAGTTTTCAATTCAGGTGGGAGGATCGATCGAAAACTGAAAACTGAAAACTGAAAACTGTGAACTATTTTCTGAGGAAGATTTGGGAAATTTTCTGATCATCGTTGCGCCAAATGAACCCCATAGTGAAGCGAAGGATGAGGCGGTGCGAATTTTCCAGGCCGGGCTGGCGCTCAAAGGCGCCAAGCCGAACGGTCTGATTGAGTCGGATTGGGTATGGGCGGCTTCATATGCCCGTCAGAATGGTTCCGGTTCTCCGATCGCAGCAGACCCTGAAACGGGGAGCTGGCTGCTGGTTGCCGGCACCTGGTTTCACAGCGATGGTTACGCATCTGGCGATGAACAGAGATTGCTCGCGCGGGTAATCAGCTTCGGACCTGAACGCGTGGCGCGGGAACTCGAAGGGTTTTTCGTGCTCGTTTATGGCGATGCGAAATCTCGCGAGGTTATTGCCGTTACCGATGTGGTCGCGAGCCGCCACTGTTTTTTCCGGACGGTCGACGGTTGCCGAGCGATATCGACATCGTCGTTGCTGCTTGCCGGCTTGGGGAGATGTTCGCTCGACGTCCTGGGTTGCGAAGAGTATTTGCGGACGGGCGTCGTCTACGAAAACCGGACCTTCTTTCGTGAAGTGAAGAAGATCGGCCCCGCACGCATCGCCCGATTTGCCGGCGGAAGGCCGGTCATTGAGAGCCGTTACTGGAGTATCCGGGAGCTGGATCCGAACAAATTCGATGGCCGCCATGCGGTAAGCGATCTTACGGGAAAACTCGTCGTCGCCGCGAAAAAAATCGGCCGGGTCTTTCCGGTTTGCGATCTGACAGGCGGTTATGATTCGCGCTTGATCGTGGCTGCATTCCTGTCAGCCGGCGTGAACTTTGAGACGACTGTAGCAGGGAGCGCCGAGAGCAGCGATTGTATAGTCTCGGGCGGGCTCTCGAAGATCACCGGGATACCGCATTGGCATCTCGAATACGAGACCCGTTACTCGCACGGTCTGCTCAACCAGGCGCTGCGGTTGACTGATGGCGGGTATGACGTGGTCGATTACGCACGCATTTTTTCGTTGCATAACCGGCTCTCATCGAAATTCGAAATGAGCATCAATGGCTCCTTCGGCGAGCTGGCGCGCGGCTACTGGTGGGAGCTGCTCTGGCCGCATATAGGAAAGCGGGCACCGTTCGATGCGCGGAAAATTGCGGCCCATCGCTATGTCGTGGACCCCAGCAGCCCTCAGCTTTTTTTTGAGGAAGCGAATGGAAAGGATTTTGTCGGTCATATAACAGGCGTGATAGAGCGAGCTAACGTGGGGCTGGATGGGTGGCCCAACACTGCGAAGATGGATAACACCTATCTGGAATTACGCATGCAGTATTGGCAGGGGAGGATCGCGAGCAGCACCGATCAGATTTGGCCCTGTCTCTCACCGTTTATGCTCCGGTCGGTTTTGGAGACGATGCTGCAAACCAGACCCCTGATGCGCCATCGCAACCTGCTTGTGCGCATGGTGCTCGAGAAGCTACAGCCCGAATTGGCAGCTTATCCGCTCGATCCTGGCTATTGGTCGATGCCGCTGACGTGGCGGACGTGGCCACTGTTCCTGCCGGCTTTGCTTAGTTATGGCAGGAAATCGAAAGCGGCCCGCCGGCTACTTGGCGGGAGAGTCGGGCAAGCGGCATCTGCCGGTGTTGAACCGTTACGGATCCAGATCTGGCGGGAACCCGAAGTCGGGGACATGCTCGACCCAGGGAAAATGCGGTTGTCCGAATTGATCGATGTGAATGGTCTCCGGCGGTTCCTCAACGCATCGCGAGAGCTGCGTTTTCGCTACGATCGACAATGGAACCGCATATTAAGCCTGGAGATGGCATTGCACGATGTGCTATGAATTTATCGCGAACTCTCTGCTTCAAACTTTCAAAACGTAAGGTGCTCGCGCGGCGGCCCGGCGCAGCTGGGGAAAACCCTGCGACCTTCGATGCCGGCGATTACCACCGGTGGCGCGTGAATGAATTGCAGAGGCAGTTCACCGATCATTTCGAGACAGCCGATCTGGCGGGTTGCGATGTGCTGGATTTCGGATGCGGGAGCGGAGCCCTAACCATTCTGGCGATCGAGGCGGGGGCCGGAAGCGTCACGGGCATCGATCTCAACGCCTCGCTGATCGAGCAGGCGCGAAATATATGCCGCAGCCGGCAGCTCAAGGGCCGGCCTCGTTTTATGGTTGCGACCGATTCGAAGAAGATCGATTTGCCTGATGGATCGATCGATGTCGCGCTCTGTTTCGATGTGCTCGAACACATCATCGATTACCAGGAGATCATTTCGGAATGGCGTCGGGTTCTCAGAACCGGCGGGCGTGTATTCATCTGGTGGGTTCCGTGGCTAAACCCCTACGGTCATCACATCGAAAGTCTGGTGCCGTTGCCGTGGGCGCACATTATTTTTTCGGATAGCGTCCTGATCGATACTTGCGCGCGGATTTACGACATGCCGGAATTCAAACCTCGCATGTGGGACCTGGATGAAAAGGGAAATAAGAAACCCAATAAATGGCAGGAGCTGGATCGCTTGCCCGATCTCAATCGATTGACCATCACCCGCTTCGAAGCGATCTGCAGGAAGGTCGGTTTGAAGATCGAACGGCGCGAAGTTATCGGGTTCGGGAGCTCGAGGGCGGCGCGCTTGACGCGCGGCTTAACGCGCTTTCCCGTATTGCGCGAGCTCTTCTGTTCGCGCGTAATTTATTGCCTGCGGGCGAGTCAATAGGAAAATTCATTACGACATCTAAAATATGAACAAATTGTCCGAATAGTGGGGCGAGGGACGGCAAAGACGCGTTATTTCTCTATTCCGGTTTTTATATTTGATGTCATATTGAGCTCACTGCTATTGCGGTGAATTTACGGTTTAGAAGTGATTGATATGAAGATCAAAGTACTGCACGTGCTCGATTCGCTCGGCATTGGCGGTATGGAGCGCGTAGTCATCGATGTCGTCAATGGGCTCGATCCCAATGTGTTTTCTCAGACTGTATGCTGCCTCTCGCGCAAGGGTGAAGCGACTCACCTTCTGCCCATCGGGACAAGATGCATTGACCTGGAAAAGGGCGCGCGCGCCGATCATCTGATGCCGCTGAAAATTGCGCGAGTGATTCGCGCGGTTCAGCCGCAGATCGTTCACACGCAGAGCTGGTCCGGTATCGATACGGCGATCGCGATGTTATTTGGACGCGGCCCGAGATTGGTTCACAGCGAGCACGGACGTAACCTCCCCTACATCCACTTCGAGCCATTGAAACGCCGGCTAGCGCGCCGTTGTTTGTATCATCGGGCCGACGCGCTATTCGCCATATCGAGCGAGGTGCGTGCTTTTTACTGCCGTGAGACCGGATTTCCGGTAGACCGCATGCGCGTGATTCCGAATGGAATCGACCCGCGGCGGATTGATGAATCCGTGAGAAATGCAAACGGCCGCAGCGTAAGAAGTGAGCTGGGGATTGGCGAGGATGACTTTGTCATCGGCACCGTCGCACGGCTGGATCGAACAAAGGACACGATAACCCTGACGCGGGCATTCGCCGAGCTCTGCCGGTCACGGCAGGAGCCGAAATTGAAATTGTTGGTGATCGGTGATGGCGAGCAGAAGGCCGATCTTCAAAAATATGCGGCCGAGCAGCGGATGAGCCAGAGCGTAATCTTCACGGGCGTTCGTTATGACGTCCCCAGATTGCTCGGCGCAATGGATCTGTTCGCCCTCTCGTCCCTCTCAGAGGGGTTGCCGATAACCGTTCTCGAAGCGATGTGCGCTTCGTTGCCGGTGGTAGCGACTAAGGTCGGCGCATTGCCCGAACTGGTTGATGAAGGTGTCACGGGATTTCTGGTCGAGCCAAAAAACGTAATGGCCCTGGCAGAACGAATCTCTAGATTTTATCTGGGGAGCTTGCGGGCGCGCGATTTTGGCACGGCAGGCCGGAGAAAAGTCGAACGTGAATTCAGGCTCGAAAGAATGCTCGAGCGGTATACAGATTTGTATCTGTCCGTATTGAAGACTGGATATGTCGAAAAGGCGCAAAGGAGCAAAGGATAAATGCGTATTTCAAGAGTTTATACAAAAAGCGGTGATGCAGGTGAGACATCGCTGGTGGATGGCAGCCGCGTCAGCAAGGCGGATGCGCGCGTCGTGGCATACGGCGATGTCGATGAGCTGAATTCCTGGCTGGGGCTCGCACGGGTCGGATTGGGCGACCGGCAATTGGATGAGGCGCTCGCGAAGGTACAAAACGAATTGTTCATCGTCGGCGCCGATCTCGCGAGCCCCTTGACTGTGGAGGTTCCGCGCATCGAGGAAGCACACATCGACGAAATGGAGAAGTTGATCGATCTTTTGCTCGAAGAGCTCGAACCGTTGCGCGAATTTATACTCCCAGGGGGGGCGAATTTCGGCGCCACACTGCATCTTGCCCGCACTGTTGCGAGACGCGCAGAACGCTCCGTCGTATCGCTCGCTGCGGGGATCGAAATCAACGAGCATGCGATCAGATACCTCAATCGTCTATCCGATCTGCTTTTCGTAATGGCACGAGTCGCCAATAAGCGTGACGGAATGAAAGAGGAATCAGCTGATTTCAGCCGGAGAGGGAAAACATGAGACAGATACTGATTTTCTCACTCTTCCTTCTCTTCCTTCCGCTGGCATTCTTCGCTCCCTTCACCGGCCTGCTCGGCTATATATCGATCGCATATGTCCGGCCCCACGAATGGGCTTACATGCCGAGCGTGCCGATTTCGCTCGCCGTCGGTGTGGCTACGCTCGCCGGTTACGTAATATTCGAATTGACGCGCCGCGCACCGCAATTGATCGCCAATGCGTTGTTGCTTGTTCTCTGGATGCAAATAACATTTGCAACTTTGTATGCCAAGTCTCCGCAGGTCGCGCAGGGAAAGTTTGTAGAAATGAGCAAAGGGTTCCTGATCGCCTTGCTGATTACGGCAATGGTCGATTCGGAAAGACGTGCGCGCTGGCTTCTGCTGACCCTCGTGTTTTCGATCGGACTGCTGGCGTTGCGCTCGAACATCGGCATTTTGCTGACGATGGGTCAGGCGCGCATATACGGGCCGGGAGGAACGTTTGAGGACAATAACGATTATGCGCTCCTGCTCGTCATGACTATTCCGATTGCCTACTATGTCGCGCGCGCGGAGGATAATCGCCGGATCAGGCGCGCATGTTACGCTTTTACTGTGATGATGATCGTCACAGTGATCTTCACCCTTTCGCGCGGCGGTTATCTGGGGCTGGGCGCCGTCGCCTTTTTTTTGGCGCTGAAAGCGAAATACAAGCTGAGTGCGCTGCTCCTCGTCCCCTTCCTCGGGTTGATCATCTTCGCCATCTCTCCCCGGCAGGTCAGCGACCGGGTAACCGCGATAAAAGCGACGGAATACGATGAGTCGACGCAGCAGCGTCTTTATAGCTGGGATGTCAGTTTGCGAATCATCAATGAACACCCGATCTTCGGCATCGGTCCGCGCAATCTGCTGCAGACCTATGACCGCGCAACCGAAACGAGAATCGCCCGCGTTTCACATAACTCGTTTCTGCAAATGGCCGTCGACGCGGGAGTGCCTGCGCTCTTGATGTTCATTGCCTTGATCATTCTCAGCTATCTGAGGCTGGAGAAATCGAGGAAGATATTCAAAGAGCGCGCGCCCGACTCTCCGCTGATCGCTTATTCGCACGGGCTGGAGGTTGCGCTTATCGGTTATTTCATATCCGGCAATTTTTTGAGCGGGCATGATCTTGAGCTGCTTTACAATGTGATTGCGCTGGCTGCGAGTTTTCGTTTGATTGCACGCGATCTCGAACGGGAGGCGGAAGCGCGCTCTCTCGGAGAGAATGGGCCGGGACGCGCGCTTGAGCCAGAGTTGGCCATGCGTTAAGCGGAAGAAGACCTATGCCAATTCCGAAGCGACAAAAAAACGGATATAACGATCGGTACGGAAAAAATTAGCTTTTCGTCTGTTTCGTATTCTTTCTTACCTTCCATCGCTTATGTGCGGAATCAGTGGAATATTTCATTATGCCAATGATGAACCGGTCAGCGAGATGATACTGCGGCGCATGACAGATGTGCTTCATCATCGTGGACCTGATGACGAAGGATTTTATCTGCAATCTCGCGCTGGCCTGGGCCACCGGCGACTTTCGATCATCGATGTCGCCGGGGGCCATCAGCCCATCTTTAACGAAGACGGAAAAGTCGCAATCGTTTTCAATGGCGAAATTTACAACTACCGGGAGCTGACGCGACATGTAGAAGATCGCGGGCATAGACTGCAGACGCGATCAGATACTGAAACCATTGTTCATCTTTACGAGGAATATGGTGAAGCCTGTGTGCCGATGTTACACGGGATGTTCGCATTCGCGATTTGGGACGCGCGCAAAAATGTGATGATGCTGGCGCGCGATCGCGTGGGCAAGAAGCCGCTTTATTATGCGAACTGTGATGGCCGGCTTATCTTCGGATCGGAGTTGAAATCGGTCATCGCAAATCCGCACGTGCCTCGAATCATGGATGAAGAGGCGCTCGCCGATTACTTTTCATTCCAATACGTCCCGTCACCTAAATCGATCTTCCGCGACGTCCGTAAATTGAGAGCTGGGCATTACCTCATTATTACGCACGATGGCATCCGGGATTGCGAATATTGGGATATCGACTTCGCGAATATCGAGGAGCGCAGCGAAGAGGACTGGTGCGCATCGATACGCGAATCCCTGAGCGAGGCGGTAGGATCGCGTTTGATCAGCGAGGTGCCGCTCGGGGCATTTCTTTCAGGCGGGATCGATTCTTCGGCCGTGGTTGCGATAATGAGCCGGATCATAGATCGGCCGGTGGTCACTTCTTCTGTCGGATTCACCGAGGAGAGCTATAGCGAGGCGGAATATGCGAGCGGGTTCGCCGGTCAGATAGGCGCAGACCATCACGAACGAATCGTCCGGCCGGATGCGGTGGGCATTCTGGAAAAACTGGCGTGGCATTACGATGAGCCGTTCGCCGATGCATCCGCCATACCGACCTATTACGTTGCGCAGACTGCGCGTGAATTTGTCACTGTTGCTCTATCGGGGGATGGCGGCGATGAAAATTTTGCCGGATACAGGCGGTATGTTTTCGACGCTTTCGAGAATCGCGTGCGCCGTCTTGCTCCCGGCGTATTACGCAAGCCCCTTTTCGCCACGCTCGCGCGGGTCTATCCGAAGGGCGATTATCTGCCTCAGCTGCTTCGGGCCAAGTCGACGCTGCGCAATATTTCCCTCGATCATCCGGCCGCGTACTTCAATTCGGTCTATGGCGCGATGGCGTTGGAGCGTGATGCGATTCTGGGAGGTGACCTGCGAAAGGCATTGAACGGTTACGATCCATATCAGTTGTTTCTCGATCATTTCAACCGGGCTCGCACGGATGACCCGATTGCTCGGGTTCAGTATGTCGACATCAAGACCTACCTTACCGACGACGTGCTGGCCAAAGTCGATCGCGCGAGTATGGCCGTTTCCCTCGAAGTGCGCTGTCCTTTGCTCGATCATCAGTTTATGGGACTGGCTGCGCGTATTCCATCGAGTTTGAAACTACGTGGGCGGGAAGGAAAGTACATTTTCAAGCGAGCGGTGAGCGATCTAATTCCGCAAGATATATTATCGCGGCGCAAACAGGGCTTCGTGGTTCCGATCGCGGAATGGATGCGAGGCGAATTGCGCGAACTGGCCATCAGTTTGCTCTTCGATTCCGGATCGCAGGACGGGGTGTTGAAACGTGAAGCGGTGACGAGGCTCTGGAAGCAGCATCAAAGCGGGTTGCGCGAATATTCGCGCCCACTATGGGCAATTATGATGTTCAGGATGTGGCAGAGGAATTTTATGAAGAGTTGATTGAGTATTGGTGGTGCGCTAAACCTCTGTACTGCGAGCAGGAGCGAACTGTTCTCAATCGGTATAAGGATGATAAGTGTGACATTATGACAGTATGAAAGAGACAGCCTGCGGTACTGATGATTTCGTAATTTCAATAGCTATCGATGAATATTCTTGTCTTCACCTCGCTCTGGCCGAACAGTGAGCAGCCAAACCTCGGCATCTTCGTTAAGAATCGCATCGAGGCGCTGGCGCTAATCGATGGGATCAATGTGCGCGCTGTTGCGCCGGTTCCGTATTTTCCCAAACTGTTGCATTCATCGGTCATACCGGTTCAATGGCGACGATTGGCCCGCATCGCCGAACGAGAGATGATCGAAGGCATCGAGACATTTCATCCGCGATACCTGGTCACGCCGAAAGTATGTATGACCTTTTATTCGCGATGGATGGCGCGCGGTGCAGAAATGCTGTTGCGCAGGTTGCATGCAGAGCAACCGATCAGCCTGATCGACGCGCACTACGTCTATCCGGACGGCCATGCCGCGGTGTTATTGGGCGAGCGGCTGAATATCCCTGTAGTCATTACGGCGCGCGGGACTGACATCAACCTCTTCTCCCAGATGCGTTTAATTCGTCCGATGATCTGCCAGTCTTTAAAGCGCGCGCGTCGTGTCATTGCCGTGAGCGCTGCGCTCAAGCAGAGAATGCTCGAGTTGGGTTTGGATACTGATAGAGTCGCCGTCATTCGCAACGGAATCGATCGATCGACCTTCTATCCGAGCGATCGGGCGGAAGCTCGGCGCCGTCTGGGGCTAGCGAACGAATCTCAAATTATTATCACGGTGGGGGCGCTCGTCCCATTGAAGGGAATAAATCTATTGATCGATGCGATGAAGTTACTATCAAGGGAAAATGTAAAACTGTATGTGATCGGGGATGGGCCGGAACGCGCAGCCCTTGAATCTCAAATAGCAGAACATAAACTCGATGACTGTGCTTTTGTCGTCGGATCGCGCTCGCAGCGGGAGTTGGCAGAATGGTATGCGGCAGCGGATCTATTTTGTCTGGCGAGCAGTCGCGAAGGTTGCCCAAACGTTGTGATCGAGGCCATGGCGTGCGGTACGCCGGTTGTCGCGGCTGATGTGGGAGGTGTTCGTGAGCTGGTAGATGCGCCGGCTTACGGGCGCTTGATTTTAAATGTAACCGCTGAGAGCCTGGCCCGTGAGATCGAGGCTGCGCTTGCGATCGATTGGAATCGCGAAGCTATTGCGAATCATAGCGGGACGCGCACATGGTCGGCTGTCGCGAAGGAGATTTTGGATCAATGGGGGGCCTGTTTACCTGCGCGATCGAGTCTAACAGCCACACACCCCTAAATGCGTTTATTTTCCGGGAGATTCCGTTTCGTTTAACCGTAATGGTGGCGGCGCTGGCGAATTCGTTTATTCGGGAGCGCCAGAGGCGCGATATGTTTATAGAATTTTTCGTAATAGTGCCCCAGCTCCGGAGGAGCGGCATATGAACGGCATCATAATTTTCAGAGAGTTGAAGATCGCAAACCAGATCATCAATCTCCCGCGAACTATGTCGGAGCTGGGGATATTTACTTGCCATAATCTAGAAACATCTCGCTTCTCCGGAGCTAAGAGCCGATAATATTATTTGCTGAATTCGCCCGCGGCATCGCTTGGTACCGCTTTGGTAGATATATTCCTTGATCCGGGATTTTTCTGAAACTCACACCACGGCCCTCCAAATAACCCTTATTTGTGGATTTGCCCAGTTGTCTCGTAAGCAATGAGTGAAGCAATTGACTACCAAAGCGGTTGCAAGCAAGCAACCGCACTCCGAAGGCTTCGCTATCCCAAGATATGCTTATCATCTGGAAACCGCTGTAATCGCTACCAGCTTCGATTAACTCAAGAAATTTCTTCCATCCGATCAGGCATAATATCCAAATACGCCCCCACTATTAAGTCTTCCTCAATTATGCCTAGATTCCCCATCAGATACCTCAGAGTTTGTATGCCTTCATCACGAGATTGTCCGTCTCTCATTACGAATTCAAGCTCAATGAAATCGCCGAGTCCTTCTACTTGGTCGAGGTGGATTCGTGTCTGACCGACAATGAATACCTCTCTTATCTTCTTAATTTCACCCTTTATCCCACATGCATTCGCGAGAGCCATCTTCAAATTGTCGGGATCTGTTGTTTTTACGATGAGGTAACTCGACTCTTTCAGACCGGATTCTTCCGATCGCTCATAGAAAATTAGCTCTCCCCGATCCGGCCCCAATATTCGTAGCTTGAATTTTCCAGTCCTGCTATAAAAGAAAGTATCTGCTTGATATATGATTTCACCGGTAGTGCCTGCGATTGCTTCAGCCTTTACTCGTATGAGCGGTAAATCTCTTGCTATGGCCTTTATCTCTACATTCCGCAACATCGAATAACCTTTCCTGAATTTAATATTAAATTTAACGCTTTGATAACAGAAAACACTTCATAATTTTACATACCGGCATTAGTATCCATCACGGCTCCATCCCCTATAACATAGTTACACTCAAGTAACGAGAGTTTCCCACACAACTTTCGCTCCGTTCATACAAAAAAATCGAGGTATCAGGATGAATAAAATCACCCGTCGAGGGTTTCTGCGGCTCAGCGGAATCGGTCTGGTTACACCCTATATTTTACTTGCAGACAACTCCTCCGCTCATACATCACTTTCTTTTAACAAGGCGGATTCTATCTGGCTCCAGTTTGATCCGGGCCGAAATCCGGAGGAAGTTTTCGGTCTTTCCGTCGCTTCCGGAGATCCGACTCCGGCCGGCGTTATTCTCTGGACCCGAGTAAACCCGCAGGCATGGGCACAGGGAGATAACATGGCATTCGAGGTCGCTCTGGATCCGGAATTCAATCAGGTGATAACCCAGGGTCTGGTGGAAAGCAGCGACTTCGGACCTGAACGCGACTATACAGTAAAACTCGATCTCGACGGCAGGCTCTCTCCCAATCGTTATTACTATTACCGATTCATCTATCATCAAACTGCCAGCCGTACCGGTCGTTGCCGGACATTACCGCTAGCCAGGGAGTCACTGGACCGGATCAAATTTGCTGTGCTGACGTGTCAGGACTTCGCCAACGGATATTACGGAGCTTTCTCACACCTTGCGCAAGAGACCGATGTCGATTTTGTGGTTCATCTGGGAGATTTTATTTACGAGACTGCGAGCACTACCAATACCGCATACCCCGATCGTCTTATCGTATTACCGAGCGGTGGGTCGGCAGCTTTCGGGCTAGCTGACTACAGGTCCATCTATCGCACCTACCGTTCAGACAGATTCTTGCAGCGCGCTATGGAACAGCACACCTGGATCATCATCTGGGATGATCACGAGACCGCAAACGACTCCTATTGGGATTACGACCGGGATACATTAGGGGCACCCGATCACCCCTTCACATCCGATGAGCAATTCGGTAACGACCCGCAACGCTTGAGACAGTTGAAGTTGGAGTCGCAGCAGGCCTGGGCTGAATATGTGCCTGCACGCGTCACGGTCAACACAGGAGCCGAACATCCCCACCAGTTCCTGCAAATCTACCGTAAGTTCCAGTTCGGCAACCTGGTTGAACTTTTCATGACAGATGAGCGCACGTATCGTTCATCGCACCCTTGCGGTGAGGGACAAATCGGCGACCGGTATGTAACGCTAGGATGTAATCAACAGTTCGACGGAACTCGTACCATGCTCGGTCAGGATCAGCGCGACTGGCTGCTCCAAGGCGTGACCGGATCGAGCGCGCTCTGGAAAGTGTGGGGCAATGAGGTCTTTCAGGCTCCGCTCAGGCTGACACAGACTCGCAGATCGGTCTATATCATCCTAGATGCGTGGGATGGCTATGTCAGCGAACGCTCATACCTTGCCAGACAGTTCAAGCAAGCTGGTATCCGTAATCTGGTTGTTCTAACCGGCGACCTGCATACCTCGTTGGCGTCATATTTAAAACTCAACTATACGATTGATCCATTTCATCTCCTGCAGTCCAATATGGTCGGCGTAGAGTTCATGACTCCATCGATCACCTCCGCGAATCTACGGGAGCTTTTCGGTAACCTAGGAGTAACCGTGGACGTTGGTGAAGTTGTAGTCAGAATAACAAATCCTCACATTCGCTTTTTCAATGGTGAGCTTTGGGGCTACTCCACTGTTGAGTTTAACAACGAGTATTGCGAATACACGGTATTCGACATTGACAAGTCGCAAAATGACGGGAATGTCCGTAAGAGAGTTCATAAACGATTGCAGGTGCCGGTAAACAAAGTACAGATCCACGAAGCATAGAGGAAGACAGAGTAACTACAAAACACACAGAAGATACAAAAGACACAGGAGAGCGATATTCTACTGTGTCTTTTGTATTTCTGTGTATTTTGTGGTGAATGGCTTCTGTTTATTTGAACGGTCTAAATTCTATCTTGATGAATGAAGAATGTAAGAGTCGATCCAGTTACCATACTTCGGCCAGTGATCAGAAAAACGGCCATCCAATGAACCTGGCACAGAAGCATGACAATCGGATTCCATACTGTATTGAGACCGTTCCGTATATCTGCCGGTGATATGGCCGCTTCGAAGTTCATCACAACAAAAAATTGATAAATGATGACTAGAATCGCCATTGCCTGATAGGCGGAGAGTTTTCTGGCAATTCCGCGGAAATCAGCACGCAGTTTTTCTGACAGGGCGCGCCACGCCTGCGTCAGTATCATTACTGGGAATTGATAATTGATAATTGATAATTGATAATTCTTATAAACTGTTACCGAAGTAATTACCAATTACCAATTATCAATTATCAGTTCCCCCTGTTTCTCGTGGTTGATAAGGTATGCATAACTTGCTCGTGGAGATATAGCTGATGAAAAACTTGCACTCATCAATGAAACAATATGCTGTCGACCGCCGCAACTTTCTGATCGGAGCCGCTGCATTTTCAGGTCTGGCGATGACTGGTAAATTCCAATCCCAGACGCAGACGGGCACTCCGAGTTTTTCCGCCGATCCTTTCTCACTCGGGGTGGCTTCGGGCGATCCTCTACCCAACGGTGTCGTGTTATGGACGAGGCTCGCGCCTGATCCGCTCAATGGCGGCGGGATGCCTCCTAATCCATTCAACGTGAAGTGGGAAATCGCTTCAGATGATCAGATGCGCAAGATCGTGCGACACGGCTGGGCATATGCGCGTCCCGAGTTTGGCCATTCTGTACACGTCGAAGTGCACGGGCTGAAGCCTGCTCGCTGGTACTGGTATCGTTTCCGGGTTGGTTCTTTCGTCAGCCCGATTGGCAGGACTCGAACTGCCCCGGCATTAAACGCGCGGGTTGATCAGCTCGCCTTCGCTTTCGCCTCTTGCCAGCATTTCGAACAGGGATACTACACTCCATATAAACATATGGCGGAAGAGCAACTCGATCTGGTTGTGCATCTCGGTGATTACATTTACGAGGGTGGGGCGACCACGGGTCGCACGCGCATACACAACAGCCCAGAGATAATGTCACTCGAAGACTACCGGAATCGTTACGCTCTCTACAAAGGCGATCCGGATTTGCAACGTGCGCATGCGATGTTTCCCTGGATAGTGACGTGGGACGATCACGAGGTTGAGAACAATTATGCCAACAACATCCCGGAGAATAATGTGCCGCCCGAAACTTTCCTCGAACGCCGTGCGCTGGCATACCAGGCATATTACGAACACATGCCGTTGCGCCACACAGCGCTGCCGCAAGGACCGGAACTGTTGTTGTATCGTCGCTTGAGATTTGGGGATCTGGCGGAATTCAACGTGCTCGATACGCGGCAGTATCGCACCAATCAACCGTGCGGCGATGGCACCAAACCGATCTGTGATGAAGTGTTCAACCCTGAGGCGACAATGTTAGGTGATGAACAGGAGAGCTGGTTACTCCGCAACCTGGACAAATCGAAAGCGAGATGGAACGTGCTCGCGCAGCAGGTTATGATGGCCAGGTATGAGTCGGCGGCGGGGCCAGCCCAGAGCATCAGCATGGACAAATGGATCGCATATCCTGCGGGGCTCAATCGTCTCCTGAATTTCCTGAATGAACGCAGACCGTCGAATCCGATCGTTCTCACGGGCGATATTCACTCGAGCTGGGTAGCCGATATCAAGACCAATTTCGATGATCCCAATTCGCCGGTCGTCGGAACCGAGTTCGTCGGGACCTCTATCAGTTCGGGCGGCGACGGGGCAGATTCCAATGCGAATATTGAGCGGCAACTGCCCGAGAATCCGCACATCAAGTTTTATAACGCACGGCGCGGTTATGTGCTCTGCAACATCACGCGGCAGCAGTGGCAAACCGACTACCGTATCGTCGCCGCGGTGACCAAACCGGATGAGCCGATCAGCACGCGCGCTTCGTTCGTAGTCGAGAACGGCACTCCGGGCGCGATCCGAACTGAATAACAGTTTTCAGTTTTTAGTTTTCAGTATTCAAGTTATTCAGTTTTCAGTTCGAGACTCTTAACTGAAAACTGAAAACTGAAAACTGAAAACTAAAAACTGATCTGGCGATCTGCGAGCGGACGGCGACATCAGTCTCGACCAGCGGTTGTCCGAAGCCCAGGGAGAACCGGCTCTTAACGTCTCTGCGCTCTCTGTTTGCCAGTAAATCCTCGTCAAAGGAAATCCGGCCGCGCTGAAAGAGCAACACATCGGTGCTGCTGCCGGGGCGATAGCGGCTCTTCGGGCGGCCGCGCTCGATCCGCATTCCAGGCCGAACGGGTTGCGGATTTTCATAGCGTTCGCGGCTGTAACATTGTACGACCTCACCGATCATGAGCGCCGTGACTTCGATCATTGCCACCAGCCCGATATTGGTCCCGCCAGGGATATCCGTGTCGAATACGGTCACCGCGCGTGTGTTCTTAGAGTATGGAGTCACAATGGTGATTACCGCCGAGGGGTTACAGGCGTGATATCGCCCGCGGACTTCATAATAATCCTTCACTATTCCTGTGACGGGCGTGTGATTATAGTGGTACTTATCCGGGGTCAGGCGGAAGATCGCGAAGTCGCCGCCGGCGAAAGCTCTCAACCATCGCTCTTTGTCGCTGCCCAGTAGCTCTTCAAAGTCGAAGAATTTTCCTTTGATAAACAGCGCGGACGTTTCGTTAAACGATCCCACCAGCGCACGCGCATCGGCGGGCGAGACGACGGCCGGCGCTTCTTCCGGCATTGGCCGGCATTCCCAGTAGCGAATCTTCCGTTCAAAAACTTTTCGCATCGTGTTGAGGTTTTCAGCCGCGTATTCATTGAGCTCTATACCGGCGCTGCGCAGAAAACGATCGCTACCCGTTAGCGCGCCGCCGAATGGCAAATCGTAGTTCAGGAATCCCAGAACGGCCGATACTCTGCGGCTGAGCGCGAGACGGTAAAGCGCAGGAGCGTTCTCTCTCACTTCAGAGTAGAGCAATCGCACCAGACTGTCGCCGTAAAGCCGCTCGGTGAGTACGCGGCCAGTGCGTCGTTCAACGAATTGATGAGGTTGTCGATGTGATTGAAGTCTCGAAATTCGGTGCATTCAGGATTTTCTCAGAGGCATTCATATCGTGCCGTATCGAAAGCAGCACAAGGTTGATGAGCATTTGGATGTCGGCTTCGCTCGCGCGTTCGTTGACGATCTCGCTCTGCATTTCCTCGGCGAAATCGGCCGCTTCGCCTCCACGCAGACACTGGTGCAGCGCATCTTTTATCTCATCGTCGAAATTGGCTTCGATCAACTCCAATGCGCGCATATCTTCGATTAACAGGCGGAATGCTTCGTCCAAATGGCGCCAGCGCAATTGATTGCGGTAATAATTCTCGGCCTGGTGATTGAAGTCTTCTGCCTTGAGCTGCATCGGCGAACGAGGCCAATGGCGATTTGCACCTGATAGGATGCCCCGCATCAGTTTTCCAGCGGCCGAACTGCCTGCCGGATCTTCCAATCTGGCTTGCAGGTCTTTTATGGTCCGCTGCAGTCCGAACATCTCGATCAGATCGGCCCCGTCCTCTATCATCGTCTTCAACAACGCCTGCCGGTAATCGTCGTTATGGACGCGCAGGAACCCGTGATAACGATGGCTCGACTGTGTTCTCGTCGTGCGCTTCAGAATCGCTAGAAGAAATTGGTTGTTCGTATCGGAACGGACGAGAAAGGTCGGTATACCGATGGCTGCGCCGAAAAAGATTTGACGCCGCTCGCTTTCGATAAACGGGGAATCGGGAATCTGCGCGTGCGTCAATTTGCCCAGCGCCTGATACTTGAAGGCCAAGGCCGTTACGAGAATCTGAATGTCGACCGCCTGTGATAAATCCTCGGTCAGGCTCTCGAAGAGGCTATAATGCCTCCCCTCGAACCCGGAGAATCCCATGACCTCGAACTCGCGTAAGCGATAGAGCAAGTAGAGCGACATCTTCGTATCGAACACGCCGAAGTCGGTCAGGTCTCGTTTCAGTCGATCGCCATTACCGAGAGTGCCATCGAGCGCGGGACTGCGCTGTGTGCTCATCAGTACTACTGGATAGTCGATCAAACGATAATCGGTCACCCAGTCGCCCTTGAGGCGGAAGAGAGAACTCACTGCGCGATCAATCCATTGGGGACCGAAGGGGGTCATGCGATAGCCGAGGACATTGAGGTCGGCTTTCTTTCGCCATTCTCTCCAGATCATCCGCAGGTGAGTGTAATCCAGCTCGTGCGGGAGGAATCCGAGAACTCTTTCCGGGTGAAAGTCGGCAAATTCGAACCGATAAGGGGCAGCGCTGTAAGTCCCGACGAAGAGGGGGAGAAAGTGCTCGACGATCTTTATCGTCAGGTCGCCGATCAGCTTCTCTTCCCTGGCGCCAAAATCGGTATCTCCGCTTCGCATCGCGTCGCTCAACATTCGACTCCCCAGACTGACGTGCGTTCCGTTATTCGCCAGGCTGGTGTTGGAGAGATTGGGGAGAACGACGAGATTGTTGACGATTATGCCCGCCTCGCGAAGTTTGGAGACGGCATTCAACTGGCTTCGGGTGAGCACCTGATGGCAGAGATTCATGTAGGCGTGCTTCGATTCGCCATCATCCCACCCGGAGAGACACGGGCTCATAAAGAGCTCGCGGTAATATGCATCGGAGATAGCGTTGTTGAGCTGTTTCTGACGCACGGGCGGGTGCGGCGCGCAATAGATCATTGCCCGCTGTCCATTCGCCTCGAGCCCCAAACGGCGGTTTGCGTAAATCGTTAAGAGTTGAGATAAGAGGAAGCGTTTGGATTTTTCGCGAGCCACGTCTCTGCCGAGGCTTTTATTCCGGTGTGAAACTGCAACATGAAATGAGAATGTCTCGGGCGATGTATTGTCATTGAGGAAATGCGACATCAACCGGATGCCGGTGGTGAAGATGGCTGGATGAAGGTCGGGCTGGGATCCGATCGCCTCGGCGAGAGACAGTTTGAGCAGATAACTGACGGGAATCCGAACGACGTTTTCGCCGTTCTCGCGGACAATGAAACGGCCCAGGTCCGATCGAAGACCTCCCAGTTGATTGCGTCTGTCGGCCTGCAGGTCGGCTTGCAACGTTTTATGTGCAAATCGAGAGAGCAAATGTTCCGGGAAACGCACCCAACTGTTCTCCCAGACACTCTCATCGTTATCGTTGAGGAAGCTCTCCAGTTCTATGATTACGCGTTTTGAAGTATCGCCTGCTGCAATGCGTCGAGCGATATTGGCGAAGTAATTGGAACGTTCGATGGTCAGCGGCAGGTCGACCGAATTTTTGTCGCCGATGACGACTGCCTGCAGTTCCGATTCGGAACCGGCTGTGATGTCATTCGCGGAGAATGGCAGTGATGCATTACCGAGCATGTCGAATGCCCGCTCCAGCGAGCTGGATGCTGATATCTCATTGAGATCATTTATGAGTGGCATTTTTCCATCCCACAAAAACACCGAATTTATGATTTTTTGGGGAAATCCTCATTTCTTAGTTGCCCACGTGAGATTACGCCTGCCGTCTCAATTTTGTGTTACCACGCAATTAATTATTCGTAAATCTATATATCTTCTTGTTTGCCAAGATTTTTAGCTCAGCTTTTGATAAATTTCGCATGCAGCTAATGGGGAATTAAGGCTCATATCTTATTTTGTACGCCTACCAACGAGCGGTCGACTCAATAAAAGGAGCTAATCAATGCATAAAAAGCTACCCGCGTTTCTTATGTGGGTTCTCCTTGTGTTCACCGGCGCTGAGATCTGCAGGTCGAATACCAACGATGCTGAGATTATGCAGTTGATCTCTCCGCATGCGGCACATCTCAGGCTGAAACCGACTGAACTACAGTTGCTATCCAAAGGGGAGATCATTGCGCGCGATGTGCCTGCGAGCCATTACAAAGAGATGGCCGGATTCGGCGCGATGTTGGCCGAGGCTGAACCGAAAGAGTTTGTCGAAGCTTTCCGCACGCTATCCGTCTTTAAACAAAGCAAGAGCATAATCTCCTATGGGCGTTTCGGAGATCACCCGACGCTCAATGATCTGATCAGCCTCTCGCTCAAAGACAAAGATCTGCTGGAACTGATGCGTGCGCGAGTGAACTCTTCAGACGTTAAGTTGTCCGAAGCGGATATCGCGCGCATTCAGGCAATTGCCGGGCCCGGGCCTCGTTTCACCGGCAAACTGATCACGGCGCTCACCAATGAGTACAAATCGATCCTGCTTGAGAAGGTCAAGTCTTATGCAACGCTCGGCGGCAGATCGCTTGGCGCTAATGCCGATCAGGATGAGCCGGTCGATACGAATGACGCGATGATTCGCATGCTGCGTTATCAGGCATCGTACGCGAAATATGGTGAAGACTTTTATTCGCTGCTTACCGGGAATCCGCGCATAAATAACGATGAACGGGCTGAGTCTTTCTATTACTGGGCAGTGCAGAGGTTCGGGCAGTTGAAGCCGGTCATCAGCCTAGTACATGTCACGATCTTCCATGAAGGCACGCGCGTCTTTATCGCTTCAAAGCAAATCTATTCGAACCATTACACCGAAGCAGGCATGGGCATTGCAGAGTTGATCCCCATCACCGATCAGCACGGCAAGGTTCGCACGCTCACAGCCTATACGATACGCCTGCAGGTCGATATGTTCGGCGGCACGATGGGATTTATGAAGAAGCGGATGGCGCAGCCTCGAATGCTGGAGAAATTGAAAGAGAGTCTGCAAGGCCTCCGAGCCAATGTGATAATTGATAATTGATAATTGATAATTGATAGTTAGATAGCTGATAGCTGATAGCTGATAGCTGATAGCTGATAGCTGATAGCTGATAGCTCGTATAAATTGGGGCAACAGTCTATACAAACTATCAACTATCAATTATCAATTATCAATTATCAATTATCAATTATTAGTCTCCTTTCGCAGATTCGGGCTCGATCTCATGCTGAGGGGAACTGCCCGCGTGCCCCGAACGGAAGAACGACGTACGGTCCAGCACCTTCTCCTGGAACTGCTCCAGGTAGAGATATATCACCGGTGTGATATAGAGCGTGATGAACTGGGAGACTATCAGACCGCCGACGATCACCAGCCCCAGCGGCCGGCGAGACGAGCCGTCTGCTCCGAATCCCACTGCAATCGGAACCGCGCCGATGACGGCGGCGAGAGTGGTCATGATGATGGGACGGAAGCGGTCCATGCTCGCGTCATGAATGGCACGCGCTGCCGGTTCGCCCGCATCGACTCGATGACGCGCGAAGTCGACGATCATAATTCCATTCTTCTTGACGATACCCATCAGCATAAACAAACCGACGAACGCATAGAGCGACGCTTCCTGTTTGAATAAAAATAGAGTCAACAATCCTCCCACGAGCGCGGGCGGCAGGGTCGACAAGACTGTCAGCGGATGGACGTAACTCTCGTACAAAATTGCCAGAATCACGTACATGACGAAGACGGCCAATACCATCAGGATGGTTAGATTCCTGACCGTATTGGTGAAGGTCAGGGCCTCACCTTGCAAGCCGCCGCGCACCGTTTGCGGCACCACTTCGGCAGCCGTCTTGCTAATATGATCCGTTGCGTCGCCGAGAGGTACTCCCGGCTTGAGATTGAAAAAGATGTTCATGCTGGTGAACTGGTTGAGGTGGTTGACTGATTGCGGGCCGAGCGTGGTCTTCCACGTAACCAGTTCGCTGAGTGGAACCAGGTTCGCTCCATTATCCGATCTGATATAGAGCAGACCGAGGTTTTCGGCTCTCGATCGTGCAGCGTCTGCCATCTCCAGAATGACCTGGTACTGATCCTCGGGCTTCTTGATCAGGTAAAGATAGTTCTGTGAATAGGCGCTGCGCAGCAGATTGAGGATCCGCGCCTCTGACACTCCGTAAATTTTGGCCTGAGCGCGGCGGATCTCTATATCGAGATTGGGCGTATTGGCGAAGTAGTCGGACGAGACGCTCAGAAAGCCGGGATAACCCATAAGTTTCCCCATCAACTTCGTCCCCACATCGTAAACCTGGTTCGGATCGACGCCGGAGACGGTGAAGGTATATTGCCCCTGGTTCTGATTGGTCGTTCCGGTGTTGATCTCCAGGACCGGTAATCCTCGCAAGAATGCAAAGACTCCGGGAATTGCGCTGATCTTCCCCATCAGTTCCGCCGCAATATTATCTATCGGAGGGCGGCCTGATGGCGGCCCGAGAGAGATGAAGGTGATTCCCGTGTTGGAGGCCGCGAATCCGGTGATGCCGCTTATGGTGAAATTCGACAGGACATTCGGGTCCTGATTCAGAGTCTCTTCGACCCGATCCTGCAGGGCGCTCATCTGCTCCGGCGATGACCCCTCCTTGCCCATGAAAACGCCGAAAATGGTGCCGCTGTCTCCCGGCGGCAGGAACGACTTGGGAACGGCCATCAGAAGTTGGATGGTGCCGGCAAGACAGACGACCCAGATAAGCAGTGAAATCCATCGATGCCTCAGAAACCACCAGAGCGATGAGCCGTAGACATTGAGCACCCGCCGCTCCACCGCGCCGAATGCGCGTTCCATCCATGTCTTTCGTTCTCCCGCTCCGCGGTCTTTGAGCAGGCGCGCGCACATCAACGGCGTCAGAGTAAGCGACACCAGACCGGAGGCGAAGATGGCGATCACGATGGTCACCGAAAACTCGCGGAAGACCCGACCCACTTGTCCCGCCATAAAGACCAATGGTATGAAGACCGCTGCCAGCGAAACGGTCATCGAGAGAATGGTGAAGCTGATCTCCCGGGCGCTGTTGAGAGTTGCCTCCAAAACAGGTTCTCCCCGCTCCATCCGCCGCACCGTGTTCTCCAAAAATACGATGGCGTCGTCGACCAGGAAGCCGATGGCCAGTGTCAGCGCCATGAGCGAGAGGTTGTCCAGGCTATATCCCAGAAACCGCATTGCTATGAATGTGATCAGGAGCGAAAGAGGAAGCGCTACCGCCGGAATGAGCGTATCCCTCGCCCGTCCCAGGAAAACGAAGATGACAATCACCACCAGCGCAAAGGCGATGGCGAGGGTCACCTGAACATCCGTTACCGAATGGATGATCGATTCCGAGCGGTCATAGACGGGTATGATACGCACCGAACCGGGAAGCTCGGCGGTGATCACCGGCAATAATTTCTTGATGTCTTCGGCGACTTCCACGACATTGGCGCCGGCCCGCCTGCTGACAGCCATAATCACGGTAGCCGTCGGCACGCTATAACCTTTAACCCGGAACCGCATGTCCACGCGTTCATCCTGAACCGAGTCATGCACCTGAGCCACATCACGCAGATAGACCGGAGAGCCTTCCCTCGTGCTGATGATCAGATTGCTATACCCTTCCGGGCTATCGAGCTGTCCCTGCGGGCGCAGAATCGCCGTGCCTTCCGCGCTATCGAATTGCCCCGCGCCCGTGTAACTCGTACCGCTTCTGATGGCAGCCGTCAGATCATCGATCGATATGCCACGAGCCCACATGGCGGCCGGGTCAGCCTTGATCCGAATGGCCGTTTTGGAGCCGAAGACCTGCACCTGGCTGACTCCCGATATGATGCTGATCCGCTGTCCGACCTGTGTGCTCGCTAAATCGTAGAGCTGGCCCGGAGTGACCGAATCGCTCGTCAGCGCGATATACATAATCGGCTGATCGTTCGGGTTTGTTTTGGTGAAGGTCGGCGGCGACGGCAGGTCGATCGGGAGACTCCCGGTCGCCTGCGAGATGGCGGTCTGCACATCCGTGGCAGCGGCATCTATGTCCTTATCCAGGTTGAACTGCAGCGTCAGGCTGGTGGCCCCCTGAAAGCTCTGTGAGGTGACGAGCTCCAGCCCATCGATCTGCATAAATTGGCGTTCGAGAGGCGTGGCGATATTGTTGGCCATCGTATCCGGGCTGGCGCCGGGATAGCTCGCGCTCACCTGAATGACCGGATAATCGACTGCCGGTAGGTCGTTCACCGGGAGCTGAAAATAACACAGGACTCCGAAGAGGATGACCGAGACGGTCAACACCGCAGTCATAACGGGACGATGGATAAAGGGTTCGGATAGACTTCTCATGGTTTGCCTCCCATATCTCTGGCGGCCGAACTTTCATCGGCTTTCGAAGGTTCGATTCGAACCTTGCCGCCCGGCATCACTCCCATATGTCCGTTTACGATGACGCGTTCACCGGCGGCCAAACCTTTCTCGATGACTACCAGGTCCTCCTGCCGCTGACCTATTGTCACCGGACGCAGTTCGACGCTCAGGTCATCCTTCACAACATAAACGTAGCGCCCCTGAGCCGACATCTGCGGCGCAGCGCCAGGGACCAATACCGCTCCCTTGAGAGTTTCCAAGACCAGCCGAATGTTGACGAATCTGCCAGGCCAGAAGCGCCGATCCTTGTTGGCTATAGTGGCTCGGAGGTTTACTGTCCCGGTTGCATCCTGTACGGCATTATCCAGAAATGTGAGCTGCCCGACAGTCGCTTTATCCGGCGCATCAGGGAGATAAACCTCAGTTCTCAACGTACCGCGAGCCATCTGCCTTTGAACTGATGAAAGATCGCCCTGTGAGATCGTGAATTCGGCATAGATGGGGTCCATCCGTTGTATCACCAATAGAGGGTTGGTATTACCGGGATTGACCACGTTTCCGATATCGACCAGCCGCTGCCCCGTGCGCCCGTCAATGGGCGAGCGGATGTAGCAATAGCTTAGTTGTAAGTTTGCGTTCTCGATAGCGGCTTCATCAACCTTGATAGCTTCTTCCGCGTTGCGTATTGCTGCGCGGTCGGCATTGACGGTCGCATTCAAGGCATCGGCGTTGGTCTGCATCTGTTCGTACTGATCGACCGAAACGACGCCCTGCTTATTCAGTTGGGCGTAACGCTCCGCTTGCGATTCTCCAAACTTCGCTTGCGCTATGTCTCTGGCGAGAGTCGCTTCGGCTTGCTTTTTAAACGCCATGTCTTTCTCGAGGTTAAATTTGGCTTGCTGTAGACTGACCTCGAATGGCCGCGGATCGATGGTGAAGAGCAGATCGCCCTTCTTGACATCCGCGCCGTCGGTGAAATGGAGCTGGGTGATGCGCCCGGAGACCTGCGGCTGGATGGCGACCATCTCGCGGGCCACGCACTTGCCGATCTGATCGAGATAGAACGGCACATCGCGCGAAACCGCTGCCGCAACCGTAACCGGGGCCGGCGGTCGCTCAAACGCTGCCTGTTCTTTCGTCCCACAACCGGACATGACGATTACTCCGATGACCAGTAATGTCAGCCGCGTTGACTGTTTCTTTAGGGAAAACTGCCTGTTTGGAATCGTAGATCCAAAAAAGATTGAAGAGTTACTCTGCATGATGCCCCTTCTCGCTTGATATAAAATACTGTCCATCGCCTATTTTCAATCAGCATTTCATACACCGGAAACCTGATTTAAATTTGCGCAAACCTTGATGAATGAAGCCACGATGAGAATTACGACAAAGGTGATTTTTTTCCCCTTTTTTCTGTCTTGTCGCTTCTTCCTGGTTTTATTATCTGTACGTATGTTGCGAGGTCTAGTTTAGTTAGAATTCTCTCGAGTTCTGTCCGTAGATTTGGCCTTCGTGACTGCAACATGGGTGCAGATATAATACGCTAGAAATCGAGGCAGACTCAACATGAAAGTATGAATCATCGCGGTTCAAAACCTGCTTTTCAGGCGTCTGATAGAGGGCAAGCCATCGATGGCTCGTAATTAGATTTGCGCTTTTGAATTTGGGCGCTTCGTGTGAAGTCTATCGACTTTGAGTTTGTAAACAGAAACAAAATTTTGGTAAGCGAATGGGCGAAACTCCTCAGATTGATTCTCGAGTTTCGCGTGCAATTTCTGAGGAGATATTGACGATAACTCCGGTCTGTCGCAAAATCATTGACCGATCACGGCCTTGAAGAGCCGGAACGGGCCGATAATAATCTCCTGCAGTGCGAACTCATATACCTCGAATTAAGTGTCGGTATCAGGTGTAAGGGAACGCGAGGCCGGAGGAGCATTGATCTGGATATTTACCGGTCCGGCCGATGCCGCTGCCTGCCCCACAACCTGCCCCGCAATCGGATAGACGCTCTCTTTTGTCGCTCGCATCCGCGACAATTCCGTAGGCGACACGATCTTCTTCTGATGTCTTTGACGGTCTTATCGAGCTCTGCCTGAGGGCGGACGGCGAACGCAACCATTGCGCGCCTTCGGCAGAAATCGCACCGCTAGCCCGCCCCAACCCGGCTCCCGGTAATTAGCACAAACTTCTCGTTGAATCGAGTTTAACCAGGTATCCCCTGCTATCGCGATAGCATCATCTATGCCCCCTTACCCCTGTATGCCCCCTGACGATTACTAATTAATTTGATAATGTATCAGCGGAATAATAATTGGGTAGATATGACGGAAAACGCCATTGCAAGTTATATTGCGCAGAATATCCGGCAGTTGAGATTGATCCGGAACATGACGCAGGAACAGCTCGCGCGGCTCTCCGGTGTGCCACGACCGACGTGGACCAATCTGGAATCGGGCACTGCCAATCCGACGGTCTCTGTTTTGGCCAGGGTTGCAGCAGCGCTGCAGGTGCCGGTCGAAGAGCTGATCAGTCCGCCGAAAGCCCAGGCCAAACTATATTCAGCCGATTCCATTGAGCGGGAGGAGCGCGGCAGCGTGATCATCAGGAGGGTCCTACCTGATCATCTTTTGGGGCTTGAAATCGACCGCATGGAACTCCCACCCGGATCAGAGTTAACCGGAGTCCCACACCGCCTTGGATCGATGGAATATCTGGTCTGCGAATCCGGCCGGGTGGAACTGGAAGTCATAGGAGAGAAATATGAGCTATCTCCTGGCGATGTAGTCGTGTTTCAAGGGGACCAGAACCATTCCTTTGCGAACCGTGAGACGGAGGTAGCGATCGCATACATTGCCGTGGTTATCGGGCCAAGTCGGATCAGTTAGTCGATCTTTAGCCGATTACCCGTCGTTTTTTCGGCCTTATTTCGTTACTCTACAGCCAGCAAATCAATAGTCTGTGCGAGACAGCTATCTATGAAGACGTGCAAACAAGAGATTGATTGCCATCAGTGTTGTCTGGAGCTCCAGTGAACAGGCCCACCTTCTGCCTCGGCGGCACGTGAGCTTTCTCGTACAACCAAATAATTGGGATAACAGGGCATCAGACGGATAGTCGAATATGGTCTATTCGCAATTTGACGCGCTTAAAGCGCGAGGGAGGATACCAATGAATTACCGTGACAAGAGGTCGATGAGACGCGTGCGCTTACGATCAGCCGCCATGCTGTACGGAGCGATGTTTCTCATTCTGATCCTGAGCTCACATTTAATAGCCGGCGCGCAGACCACAACTGCGACGCTCAGCGGGACCGTCACCGACAACAAAGGCGCGGTTGTTCCAGATGTCAGCATTACCATCTCGAGCCCAGCGACGGGATTGAAGCGGCAGACGACGACCAATTCCGAAGGGTTTTTCACCGTACCATTGCTGCCGCCGGGCCTTTATTCGCTGCAGGCCGCACGCACCGGCTTCGCCCCGGTCGAGATCAATAATGTCGAATTGCCGGTAGCCGGCCAGGTCGCGCTCGATATAAATCTACGGGTGGGCGGCATCGGCGACGAAATCAACATCTCCGCCGCGGCGCCTCTTCTCCAAACCGATACGAGCGCGCTGGCTGAAGTCGTCGGTAATCGACAGGTCGAGCTTTTGCCGATCAATGGTCGTGATTTCCGCCGGCTGACAACGCTTCTGCCCGGATCAGCGCCGCGCTCGCAGCGCGGGTCGCTCGGATCGTTTACCGTCAACGGGCAGCGTGAGAAAGCCAACATATTCCTGGTCGATGGCGTTGACAATAACGATTCGTTCCGCAACCAGCCTTCGTTCAATCAGGGCGGGGTGACGGGGGCGCCTGCGACGCTCATGCCGGTAGATGCGCTCGGCGAATTCACGCTACAAACGCAGGGAGCGGCCGAATACGGGCGCAATTCAGGCGCCGTCGTCAACATCGTGCTCAAGAGCGGTACCAACGAGTTTCATGGGACGGCTTATGACTTTCTGCGCAACGACAATCTCGACGCGCGCAACTTCTTCGAAACTCGGAAGAACGAATTTCGCAATAACAACTTCGGCGGCGTGCTCGGCGGCCCGATCATAAAAGACCGCACATTCTTCTTTTCCGGATTTGAGGGGCAGCGCGAATTCGTCTTTTCTCCCTTCGTCGTGCAAGTGCCGAACGCGGCTGACCTGGCAGCTGCCCGGCTGGTCAATGCGGCGGCGGGTCGGGCCGAAAACCCGTTAAGCGCGAACATCTTGCAGCTCTTTCCGCAGCCCAATCTGAATGTTGCCTCAGGAAACAATTACTCGTTCGCAGCGCCCAATACGAATAACAGCAATAATTTTACGGCCAAGATCGATCACCGCTTAAACGATCGGTACACCTTGAGCGGCCGTTATATTTTCGGCGATGGTGATCAGGTCTTTCCGCTGACCACCGGCAACGGGTCGCCGCTACCGGCTTACCAGACAGTTGTACCTACGCGCGTTCAGTTGTTCGGATTGAATCTATCGCAAATTTTATCGCCCAACATCGTCAACGAAACGCGGATCGCTTACAACAGATTTGTACAAAACTTCACACCGCTCGACGCCGGTTTCGATCCGGCGAGCATCGGTCTGGTGACGGGCGCAATGTCGCTACCGACCATCACGATCACGGGGTACGTCCCGCTCGGCGCGCCGACGAACGTGCCGCGCGGGCGCGTCAGCAGCGGCTATCAATTCGTCGACAACCTGACCTGGACGCGCAAGTTGCACACTTACAAAACGGGAGGCGAATATCGGCGGGCGATCGTTAATTCATTCAACGATCAATTGGCGCGCGGCCGGTTGAATTTCAATTCCCCCGCCAACATCTGCCCACCGGATAGTCCCCCTGGAGCCTGCCAGCAGATACCGGCGAGCATCAACAGCCTCGCCGATTTCCTCGCCGGCCAAGTTTCAACAACAGGAACCGCAATTCTGCGCGGCGCGACCCGGCGCGATACCTTCACCAATAATTTCGGTCTGTTCATCCAGGATGACTGGAAGGTCAAGCCGCGACTGACGCTGAATCTGGGGTTGCGTTACGAATATTTGGGCGTCTTCCGTGAGCAGTACAATCGGCTTTCGAACTTCGTTCCTAGCAGCGGGCTAGTGCCAGTGGGCGGAGCGGGGCTCAACAACTTGTACGAACCGGACTACAACAACTTCGCGCCGCGTCTGGGGTTTGCATTAGATCTGACGGGTGTTGGTCACACCATCCTGCGCGGCGGTTATGGTTGGTATTACGACACGCCGTCGCAGGATTACTTCTTGCTGCAGGGATTTCAGAACGCCGGCCCCGGCAGCCCGGCGCTCAATCCGCTGCCCGGCCTGGGCGTCTTCAACCTGATTTTTCCTGATGGCGCGACGATCCCTTATGGGCCGAACGTTCCGATCTTCGGTGCGGCGAGCGGCTCATTGCCAACCACGAATATTTCGATCTTCGGGGTCGACCTCGAACATGCGAACGCCGTACATTCAGAACTTCAACCTCAACATACAACACGAATTTCGGCCCGGATCGGTCTTGCAGCTAGCGTATGTCGGCTCACGCGGGACCAGACTCTTCCGCGTGCGAGACATCAATCAAGCCAATCTGGCCGCCCCGGGTTCGACGTTGACGCTTCAGCAGCGGCGCCCGTTCAACGCCCAGTTCCCGCAGTTCTCATTCATCAACTATCTCGAGGCATCGGCCAATTCGAACTACAACGCCTTGCAGACAACTTTCAAACAGAGGCTGTCGCGCGGATTGAATTTGTACGCGGCATACACCTGGTCCAAATCGATAGACGATGCTTCGAATGGCATCTATTCGGGCACACGCGGCATCTCGTTCCCACAGGACAGCCATAACCTGCGGGCCGAGCGCGCCGTGTCAGCCTTTGACATGCGCCACCGATTCACGCTCAACTTCATGTATGATGTGAATTTCCTCGCCAGTCTTTTCAGTTCATTGCCTAAGCGATTGACCGAGGGGTGGCAGCTCGGCGGGATATACACGGGTCAGAGCGGATCCCCGATAACGCCGTTCCTGAGCATCGACAATAGCGGCACAGCCGAACTGAACGATCGTCCGAACCTGGTGGGCGATCCGAACTCCGGGCCGCGGAGCCCGAACGCATGGTTCAACAGAGCGGCGTTCGCCCTCCCGATTGGCCAATCATTCGGGACTTCGCCTCGCAATGTGATCATAGGCCCGGACTACCACAGCGTAGATTTTTCGATGAATAAATTGACCAAAGTTACAGAGCAGCTTTCTCTGCAATTCCGGGCCGAGATTTTCAATATCTTCAACAGGGCGAACTTCAGCCTCCCGAACGTTGATTTCAACAGCACCAGTTTTGGCCAAATCAGCGAAACGCCGGATGTGACCGCCGGCAATCCGCGCCTCGCCGAAGGCGGCCCGCGCGTGATTCAGTTTGGGCTGAAGGTTATATTCTGACGGAAGAACGGCAGGCAGTAGGCAGTTCGTGTAAGCAGTCAGGCGAAGATTTGGACGTATTTTCATTTTACATTTGTCATTTTAGATTTTGTCATTTGTCATTGAAGATATGGAGCTTCTTCAATGACAAATGACAAATGACAAATCTAAAATGACAAATGTAGAATAGTTGGATTGTTGCCATCGTGCATGCGAACTGCCTACTGCCTACTGCCTACTGAATTCGCCTGCTGGTTGCCTCCGAAGATGCCGCGGGCTCGCATTAACAAGCGCCGGATGGCCCGGACTATTTTAGGTAGGAGCCAGAGCGCGATGATAAGAAAGATTACGACGACGACCAGGATCACAACTGGATAAAATGCCATTAGTATGGCTGAGCCGAATGTCAGCGCATCTTCGCCGAGGCTCAGCGCGACGTTCGAGATCGGCTCGGGGCTCGTATTGGCGGCCAGGCGAGTCGCCGCTTTCGTCCCATGCGAACTGAGCGCGATGCCGCCGCCCATAATCATCGCGGCGATCTTTACAGCCGGATCGAAATCCGCAAACGCGGATGCTGCCAATATGGCCCCTGCCGGCACGCGTATGAAAGTGTGAAGCGCATCCCAGGCCGTATCGATCGCGGGGATTTTATCGGCGATAAATTCGATCGTATAGAGGATGACCGCCAGACCGATGACCCACCATTCGCCTAGCATCGTCAAATCGCCGGGAAGCTTGACCAGGTGATATCGTTCGAGTATGCCGAGCGTGGCGACGGTGGCGTAGAGGTTTATACCTGAAAGCCACGCCGAGCCCATCGCCGTCCCTAAAATTGAAATCCAATCTGCCGTCATTTGAGCTCTGCTAATTAACCGGAAATTACTTGGCAATTATATCTTTTATTGCGCTGATTCACAGGCGGAACTTGCCAGCATCTGCGTCTATGGATAACATCTTTGGATGACCGCTTCACCAACTCTCGTCGAGCGAATACTCGCGCGCGACTTGCGCGCAATCGCTCGCGCCATTTCCCGGATCGAAAACGATAGCCCACATGCTGCCGAAATCTTGAAGGCGGTCTTCGCGCATACCGGTCATGGGCTGGCGATCGGTGTAACGGGAGCGCCCGGGGCAGGCAAATCCACGCTGGTTGACAAACTGGCGCTCGATTACCGCCGGCACGGTAAGACCGTTGGGATTATCGCGGTCGACCCTTCGAGCCCGTTTACCGGGGGCGCGATTCTGGGAGATCGTATCCGGATGCAAACTCTCGCTAACGATCCAGATGTCTTCATCCGCTCGATGGCAACGCGCGGAAATCTGGGCGGGCTGGCGCGTGCGACTGTAGACGCGGTTGCGGTTTTGGATGCCGCCGGATACGATAGGATACTTATTGAAACGGTCGGCGTCGGACAGGACGAAGTAGAGATCGTCAAAGCCGCTGATGTTTCAGTCGTGGTGCTCGTCCCCGGCATGGGCGATGATATACAGGCGATTAAAGCGGGCATCATGGAGATCGGCGATATTTTCGTCATAAACAAAGCCGAGAGAGAAGGCGTCGAGCGCACTGAGCGCGAATTGATTGCGCTCCTTGAAATGTCCGAACGCTCCGATGGTTGGAAGCCCCTCATCATTCGTACAGTCGCAACGCAGAATCGCGGCATCGACGAATTCACAGAAGCTATCGAAAATTATCGGGAATTTCGCAAGCGACACGTTGCTTCGCAATCCAGGCCGGTGAGCGTAGCGGAGAATCGGTTGATTGAGTTACTGCGCGACAAATTGCTGAAGCGCGCTCTCGATGAAACACTGGCTCCCGGAGAATTGCAAGAATTGGCAGCTTCCGTCGCATCGAGGAAGCGTGATCCTTATACGATCGTGGAAGAAATCTCCTCAAAGATTCACATGTCATTCTCACAACCGAAAATACAACACCTCGGGATCGCCGTGGATTCGATCGACGAGGCGCTCGGCTTCTGGCGGGACGGCCTCGGCCTCGCTTTAAAAGAGATAGAGATCGTTGAAGATCAGGGTGTGCGTGTCGCCATGTTGCCGATCGGCGAGAGCCGCATCGAGCTGCTCGAGGCGACCGGCGAACATACGCCGGTGGGCAAGTTCCTTTCTAAACGCGGACCGGGAATCCATCATTTATGTGTTGAAGTTACCGATATAAAGGCCAAGATCGCTGAATTGAAAGCGCGGGGCTTGCGTCTTATCGATGAAGTCCCGAGATCAGGAGCGGGCGGCGCGCTGGTCGCTTTTATTCATCCCTCGAGCACCGGAGGCGTTCTGATTGAACTGACCCAAAAAGTTTCCAGCTTTTAGTTTTCAGTTTTTAGTTGAGCGGTCTCGATCGGCGACTAAAAACTGGAAACTAAAAACTAAAAACTGAAAAATATTTTCTGAGGAGTCATATTTTGAAGATACAATATCGAACAGTATCCATTTTTTTCGCGATCACAACCTTGATTGCGGTTCAATCGTGCAGCATGTTGCGCGGGAACGAATATAAAACCATGTCATCGATCGATTTATCCGCCCTGGCTGAGAGCTTCCCGGAATCGGCGAAGCGCGCTCTCTCACAGAATGAAAATCATCGGAAGCAGCTGATTGAAACTTTCAAGAAATCATTTTCACTCGCGCAGGCGGCAGAGGCCGAAGGCTTGGAGAAGTCCGACAAATTCAAACGGCAACTGGGCCTGACTGTCGATAATCTGCTTGCGACCGAGCACCGGAAGCGCAATCCCAATGTGAGCATCTCTAAAGAGGAGATGGATGCTTATTACGCTTCCCACAAAGAGGAGTGCGAAGCTGATTTCAAAGCGATCTTCGATGGGCAGACGCCTCCCCCCGGAGAAGATATGAAGGAGATGTTTAAATCCCAATGGAACAATATAAAGGTTCTATCCGATAAAGCGCGTCAGAGCGGTCTCGAGAAGGAACAGGCCTTTGGGATACAGCTCAAATTCCGCAAGGCGAATATGCTGGCCGAACATTATAAAGAGGAGCTCGAAAAGCGCTTCAAACTCACGCCAGAGGAGAAGACAAAATATATCGCCGAGCACCCGGAAGCCGATCCGGAAAAGGTCAAGCAGAAAGCCGAAGGGATACTCGACCGGGTCAAGAAGGGCGAGAGTTTCGACAAGATAGCTGATGAGGTCAGTAAGGACAGCGCCAAGGGAAGAAGCGAAGACTTGGGTTGGTTTACCAGGGGGCGAATGGTTCCGGAATTCGAGCAGGCCGTTTTTGCCATGAAAAAAGGCGAAACGAGTAACGAGCTGGTCAAGACCAAATTCGGGTACCACATCATTCGAGTCGATGATAAACGTACATCCAAACAGCCGCCGCCGCCTGCTGCTCTCATGGCTCCCTTACCCGGCGGCGATACCAATCCGGGAGCGAACCAAAATAACCAGCCCGTGGAAGAGGTACGCGCGCGCCATATCCTGATCAGTACCAAGGAGGCGGATGAGTTCGAGCAGCGCTTGATCGAAGAGAAAGTCAAAAAACTCCTGGACGAGACGGAAGGCAAATTTCCGGTCAATGCGCCGGCGGATTTCCAGATCAGCGTCACAGGACAGGATCCCAAAGCTGCGCCAGGCAAGTGATTTCGGATTGCAAATATTTTCTGAGATACTCAAATCTCAAATTGAGGTCTCAGATGAGGGGGCGATGGAGAAAGCACAGATTGGAATCATCGGCGGTAGCGGTTTGTATCAGATGGAAGATCTGAGCGATGTGCATGAGGTCAGCGTGGAGACGCCGTTCGGCATGCCTTCCGACAATTTCATATTGGGTACGCTTGAAGATATGCGCGTCGCCTTTCTCGCGCGGCACGGGCGCGGGCATCGGCTGCTGCCTTCCGAACTTCCGTTTCGCGCGAACATTTATGCGATGAAGCTCCTCGGCGTCGAGTGGATTATCTCCGCTTCGGCCGTCGGTTCGCTGCAGGAACAGTATGCCCCGACCGATGTTGTCATACCCGATCAATTTTTTGACCGCACGCGCGGCCGGGTTTCGACTTTCTTCGGCGATGGGATTGTCGGGCACATCACTTTCGCGCATCCGGTCTGCAGCGATCTGAGTGAAATGATGGCGCAATCCTGCGAGGCGATAGGCGTGAAAGTGCATCGCGGGGGCACATACCTGTGTATGGAAGGCCCGGCTTTCTCGACGCTGGCCGAATCGCGCCTCTATCGCAGCTGGGGGATGGACGTCATCGGCATGACCAACCTGCAGGAAGCCAAGCTCGCGCGAGAAGCGGAAGTCTGTTATGCAACGATGGCGCTGGTAACCGATTACGATTGCTGGCATCCGGATCACGATGCGGTGACTGTCGATATGGTCATAGATTACCTCAATAAAAATTCGGCCAACGCCCAGCGGGTGATTCGCGAGACAGTGCGCCGGCTGGCCCGATTCGACAAACCGTGCCAATACTCATCGGCAGTCAGAAATGCGATTCTGACGAGGCGGGCTGACATCCCGCCGGAAACGATCAAAAAATTGGCGGCGATCCTCGGCAAATACGAGGGAGACTGAGGCCGATGATTATCCTTGCAACCGAAACGCTTGCGAACGTTCATGAGCCTATATAAGACTATCTTAGACACGGGAGGTTTTATGACAACTAGATTGAAATTTGCCTGTTCATTAGTGTTTGCATCGGCAATGACTGCGTCGATCGTCTCAGCTGGCACGTCTCGCACGGCTCACTCAATCTTTAACGGGGGTGTTTTTCAACAAGGCCCCGGTCGCGGCCCGATCACCCAACCGCGTGATCCCGAGCTCGAGAAGACGGCGGGACATAATTTGGAAGTCGCAAAATATTATTTCTACAAGCGCAAACCTGAAAAAAAAGACAAGGAAAGTTGGGCGCGCCTGAATAAATCTATCGAAAGCCGTCTGCTCGAGATAATCGATACGAACCCGAGCTTCTCGCGGATGGACGACGTCTACTTCATGCTCGGCGAACTCTATAAGCGTATCGGCGAGATAGATAAAGCCGTTGACAATTGGGGCAGAGCGTTCAAAGAGACCTCTGACGAAAAGATAAAATCGGACGCGCAGAAACGGCTCGATGAAGCCAGGGCTCAGAAAGGAGATGGATAATGGGGATAATTGATAATGGATAATTGGGAAGATTCTCAAACTATCAACCATCAACCATCAACTATCAACTATTTATTATGTCATCACCCACACATTTATCAGTAGTCGGCTCGGTCGCCATCGATTCCATACGTACGCCATTCGGTGCGCGGGAGCGCAGTCTGGGCGGAGCCGCGCTTCACTTCTCGGTCTCCGCATCGTTTTTTACCGATGTCTCAGTTGTTGGAGTCATCGGCGATGATTTTACGGGAGAAGACGAAGCTGTATTTCACGAACGTAATATCAATATAGAAAACCTGCGACGCATCGCCGGCGGCAAAACATTTCGCTGGGAGGGCGAATATGGTTACGATTTGAATACAGCGCGAACGGTAGACACTCAACTCAACGTATTCGCCGATTTCAATCCGGAGCTATCCGAATCGGTGAAGCGATCGCCTTTTCTATTCCTGGCGAACATTCAGCCGACCTTGCAGCGTCAGGTGCGCGAGCAGGTGGATGCCCGTTTCGTCGCGATGGACACGATGAACTACTGGATCGAAAATGCACGAGATGAGCTGCTTAAAACCATCGGAGTCGTGGACGCGCTGATAATCAATGATGCAGAGGTGCGCGAACTGGCGGGGGAATCGAACCTCATCCGGGCCGCCAAGAAGCTCCTGAGTCTCGGCCCACAGATGCTGATAGTCAAACGCGGCGAGTATGGGGCGGCGTTCTTTACCAATGATTCTTATTTTGCGACTCCAGCTTTCCCGCTCGATAGCGTATTCGATCCGACCGGCGCAGGCGACAGTTTCGCCGGAGGTTTCATGGGATACCTGGCGCAGGCGGATAAGATCGATGAGTCGACATTACGCCGCTCTGTGATATACGGATCGGTCATGGCATCTTACAACGTCGAGGAATTCAGCTGCGATCGCCTGAGGCGTCTGAAACCGGAGGATATCCGTGAGAGGTTCCATCGATTTAAAGAATTTACGCATTTCGAGATTTGAAGCGACGCTACTGAACAAACGGAAAGGTCGTAATTTACGTGTCTATGCAGGGTAAACGCGCGGTTCTTGCATTTTCCGTTTTGTTTAGTGTTTTCCTCTGCCCACTTACCAAATCCAGTTTATGCATTTCTATAAATTCCAGGCGCTGGGCAATGATTTTCTGATCGTACGTGAGCCGGATTTACTAAAAGTCGCGGATGACTTGGAGAGTTTTGCGCGCACCATCTGTGATCGCCACTACGGCGCCGGTGCGGACGGGCTGGAAGTGCTGCTGGAAAGGACATCGGTCGCTGGCGCCGATTTCGAGGTTCGTCTCTTCAATGCGGATGGCGGAGAGACGCCCATTTCAGGTAATGGGACACGTTGCGTTGCTGCATACCTGTACCTGATAGAGGGCTGGGATAAGCCGCTGGTGAGAATCGCCACTGGGGCCGGTGTTAAAATATTGCGGCAGGTCGGTGAGCGTGACAGGTGCTTGATTTTCGAATCGGAGATGGGGTTGCCATGGTTGAAAAGCGATGAAATTCCATTGCGGCTTGCACAACCTCTGGAACGCGTGGTTCGCCAGAAGCTGAATGTCGAAGGGCGGACGATCGATTTCACCGCGGTGTCGATGGGCAATCCGCATTGCAGCATTTTCGTGGATGATTTCGATTCGTTCGATTGGCGGGCGCTCGGAGCGGCGATTGAAGTGCATGAGTCGTTTCCCGATCGGACAAACGTGGAATTTGTCCGCATCATTAACCGGAATGAGATCGAAGTGCGGTTCTGGGAGCGCGGTTGCGGTGAGACGCTCGCTTCAGGTACCGGTTCCTGCGGAGCCGCACTGGCTTCCATGCTCAACGGATTGACGGATAAAAAAGTACGCGTGCTCACGCCCGGCGGTCCGCTCATAGTCGAATGGCGGGAAGACGGTACCGTAATCCAGACTGGGGAAGCGTGCCCAGTTTTTCGGGCCACACTGATCCCATAGTTTTCAGACAGAATGCAAAGTGACAATCATATAATGACGCACCTTGTTTCCCTGTCACTATTTGTGTCGGTGGGTTACTCGGCGGAGGTGGAACCGTGACTGACGCATTGGTTGTATTAACGACTGTCGAAAAATCCGATGAAGGCGAGAACCTGGCTCGATTGATAATTGATAGCGGGTTGGCAGCTTGTGTTCAGATACTGCCGCCCATAACTTCGGTATATCGCTGGGAGGGGAAGATCGAAAAGGCTAATGAAATTCTCCTCCTAATTAAAACTACACGCGTTGCATACACTGAGCTTGAGAAATTAATAATACAGAATCATTCATACCAAATCCCCGAAATCATATCTTTGCCTGTCGAAAATGGATTAAAAGATTACCTTGACTGGTTGACTATATCCATGAGAAAGTTTGAATGACCGGTTGAGTGCCCATTGCCACCCCCTAATCCCTGCTTGCCCATGGCGACAGGAATTGTGTAAAGTAAGTCTAACGATCCCCTATATGACCCGACTGATCGAAGCATTGAAAGCTCAGTCTTGGTTCCTTGCGACCAGCGTCTCTCAACTCCCTCACGCTGTGAGTTTGACCAAAGGCCATGACGTATAGCTGCCACTAGCTGAGCAAGCGACACCTCGATCGAAAGATCTTCAAGTATTTATTCAAGGAGCTAAATAATGGCGATGCGTGTACTAGTAATTGAAGACGAACATAAGATGGCCGATCTGATTAAGCGAGGTCTTGAGGAAGAGGGTATAGAAGTAGAAACGGCATATGACGGTGATACAGGGCTTGAAGCGGGGAAGAGTGGAAAGCATGACCTGATCATCTTAGACCTCGGACTTCCCGGACGGGACGGTCTTGATATTTCGAATGAAATAAGATCTTCCGGCATCAGAACGCCAATCATGATTCTTACGGCACAAGACAGCACGGAAATGAAGGTAAGAGGCTTGGACAGCGGGGCTGATGATTATCTGACCAAGCCTTTCGCGTTTGCGGAGATGCTGGCTCGCATCCGCGCCATCCAGCGCCGCACATTGTCGGAAGATTCGACCAGGCTTCAAATCGGAGACCTTTCGCTTAACCTGATAAATCGGCGTGTTGCGCGAGCCAATGTAGAAGTACAATTAACGGGCAAAGAATTTGCCCTGCTTGAGTTTTTCATGCGCCATCCCGATGAAATTCTCTCGCGTGAAACTCTTTCAGAGAAAGTATGGGAAGAGACATTTGATACCTTAACCAACGTCATAGATGTATATATAAATTATCTCCGCAACAAGATCGACCGGCAATTCGAACCCAAATTGATTCACACGGTCCGCGGTGTGGGATATATGTTCAAGACGCCGGCAGCCGAATCGCGACTGCTTGCGGAAACGAAAGCCTCTTAACGAGAGCGAAAATAAATAGGAGAGGGGGAGAACGGAATTAGGGAATGGAGTGGCGGGAGCCGAAAGAAAATCCTGCTGCCCAATCCGTCCCTCACTAGCCGGATCTCCCGCCCTCACGTTTTACAGGTTCACCGGTTTCCCGCTCTCCGGGACGCCCCGATATGTTATCACTTCGAGTCAAACTCACTCTTTATTATCTGGCGATCCTCACAGCCGTTTTGCTACTGTTCGGATCATCGATTTATGCATACCTCTCTCACAGCCTGCAGATGACGATAGATGAATCACTCGGGTACCAGTTGAGGAGGATTGAACACAATCTGGCCGCCAGCTCGGGCTCGGAGAATAACGAGCACTCGGCGCTGAACGGCGATGACGATGAACATCTATTACAGTTATCCCCACACCTCATCCAGATCATTGACGATCGAGGGCGGGTCACCGACGAAACGGTGTCGCCGAGGCGGGAGCAACTCGAGGTGGACATCGAGAAATTACGGCAGCTCGAGGTCGGCAATAATTACTTCGAGACTGTGCGGTTGAGTGATGGCAACTATATGCGGGTTGCGACACGTCGAGCGCGAGACCAGGGAGATGATGGGAGCTACTACATACGGCTCGGCCAATCGCTCGAGACGCTGGATGCCGCGCTCCGCCGCCTTCTTATCATCCTGGGGATCGCTATTCCAGTCGCACTGATCCTGGGAAGCTACGGTGGGCTTTTGCTTGCCAATCAGGCGCTGCGCCCTGTCGATCGTATTTCCCGCGCGGCGGAGCAGATCAGCACGGGTGATCTGACCGAGCGCGTACCGATGTCTTCCAAGATGGACGAGATTGGCAGGCTGGTCGTGACGTTCAATCAGATGATCTCACGCCTGCAGGCGGCTTTTGAACGGCAGAAGCAGTTTACTTCCGATGCATCTCATGAAATGCGCACGCCGCTCGCGGTTATGCGCGGTGACATAGAAATCGCTCTGCGTCGCGAACGTTCCGACGAAGAATACCGGCGCGTTTTGACATCGAACCTCGAGGAGATCGTCCGCCTCTCGCGCCTGGTCGAGGACCTGTTGATGTTGGCGCGGGCCGATTACGGGCAAGTCGAACTGCGCCATGAGCCGGTCGATCTTAATAAATTATGCCAGCAGATGGTCGAGTACATTTCGCCGCTCGCTCAGCAAAAGGGTCAGGACATCCATTACCTTCACCTCAACGGGAAAGCGATTGAGTTTGCGCAGGTCGAATCGCGTGCGATAAAGATCAGCGGCGACATGCAACGGATCAAGCAACTGCTGCTCAACCTGCTCGACAATGCGATCAAATACACCGACTTCGGCGGCAAGGTTTCGCTGGAGCTGAAGACGGATGACAAATGCGCAGTGATCACGATCGCCGATACGGGCCGCGGCATACCTCCCGAGGATTTACCTCACATTTTTGAACGGTTCTTCCGCAAATCGAAGACGACCAGCGACAGAAGCGCGACCGGTTTTGGCCTCGGCTTGTCGATTGTGAAATGGATTGTCGATTCGCACAGCGGGAAAATCACCGCGCAAAGTGAAGTGGGCAGAGGCACTACCTTTACCGTTAAATTTCCGCTATTACAAAACTATTGAACAGGAAATAGGGAAAAGCACCGACGAAGGCAAAATTAGCCAATAAAATTACGTTGCCGGATGAGCGAGTTCATGAGAGAGGTATTCAATGAAACCGGTGCCCCTGAGTGGGGTTTTGATAAAGAATTTTCTTCTATGCCTGTCGGCGATATTCAGCTGCGGCTTTCAAGAGCCGGCACGCTTACATTTCGATCGGGCGCAGGAGGCTCAACGGAACGGCGATTTCGAGAAAGCCGAGAAGGAATATCAGGCTTTCATAAGGCTCATGCCCGGTTCAGCCGAAGCATACAGCAATCTGGGGGTGATCTATTCCCGCCAGTCCCGATTCGACGAAGCGATCAAATCCTATGAAACGGCCCTTCAGCTCAATCCATCGCTGACTCCTATCTACTTAAATCTCGGAATAGTTTATTACCGCGTAGAGAATTTCGCGGCTGCCATCGGACCACTCGAGAAGTTCCTCTCGACCTCGCCGGAAAATTATCAGGCGACGTTGCTCGCCGGAATGAGTTATGCGCGCGCGGAAAAATACCGACAAGCCGCGACTTATCTTGAAAAAGCTCGTGCGGCAAACCCCGATGACATAGCCGCGCAATTCGCGCTGGCCAAGGTTTTTCTGAAAATCGAACGCTCCGGTGAAGCGCTGAAAATACTGGAGCGGCTAATTACGGAAAACCCGCAATCGGCCGAAGTCCATCTGCTGCTCGGTCACGCTCGACTCGGCGGAGCCGAGTACGACGCGGCTATCGAGCATTTCAATCGAGCAGCGCAGCTCAACCCGCAATTGCCGGCGCTCCATTACGGTCTCGCAACCGCATATCACAAACAAGGGCAGAATGATCACGCCATCGATGAATGCCGCAAGGAGCTGCAGCTCAACCCTCTGGATGCGGAGGCGAATTGGCTGCTGGGGAGCTTGTTGGAGATGCGCAGCGTGTATGATGAGGCGGGGAAATATCTGCAAGTGGCGGTCAAGCAGAGGCCTGATTTCGCGGCGGCATGGTACCTGCTGGGCAAAGTCGCGTTTCGCCAGAACAGACTGGCCGATGCCGAAAAGCACGCCTTACAATCGCTCCGGTTGGATGCGGTGCAGGAAGGTGCCCATTTCCTCCTCGGACAAATTTACCAGCGACAGGGCAAGCGCGCGCAGGCACGAGCTGAGTTTGACGAGGTCAAAAAAATTCAAGAGCGGAAACGAGCGAACGAAGCCGGGGCGATAAAAAAATAACATCATCTAAAGCTTAGCCCTGCGATATGAGTCGGGATACCGGAGCCTTTGGGAGTGCGGCTCGTGTTCGGCGCCGTATTCCAAAGGCTCCCCGTAATAATACTCATCTCTTTGTAATTGGCACATAATTCCGTTCGTCGCTTCCCAAGTAGACCTGTCGTGGGCGCGCGATCTTCTGATCCTGATCGAGCAGCATCTCTTCCCATTGCGCGACCCAACCGGAAGTGCGTGGAATAGCGAATAGGACCGGGAACATCTCTACCGGGAAGCCCATCGCCTTGTATATGATCCCGGAATAGAAGTCCACGTTGGGATAGAGCTTGCGGCTGACAAAATAATCGTCATCGAGCGCAATCCGTTCGAGCTCCAGCGCCACATCGAGGAGTCTGTCACGGCCCGTCACTTCGAAGACCTCGTCAGCGGTCTGCTTGATGATCCGTGCCCGCGGATCGTAATTCTTATAGACGCGATGTCCGAATCCCATCAGGCGGAACTCTCCGGCCTTCACCCTTTTGACGTATTCGGGAACGCGATCGACCGATCCGATCTCATTGAGCATCCTCAGCACCTGTTCATTCGCTCCGCCGTGCAGCGGCCCGTAAAGCGCGGCAGATGCTCCCGCCAGAGCAGAGTACGGATCTACTTGCGAACTCCCGATACTCCGCATTGCGTTTGTGCTGCAATTTTGTTCGTGATCCGCATGAAGTATGAAGAGCACATTAATTGCTCGTTCGAGAACCGGGTTCGGTTGATACTTCAACTCGGTCGTCTTGAACATCATATTGAGAAAATTACCCGGAAAACTCAGCTCGTTATCAGGGTAGGCATATGGCAGACCCATACGATGGCGATAGGCGAATGCGGCAATGGTGGCGACCTTGGCGATCAGCCGGTATAACTGCTTCCGCCTTGCCTCAGCGTTGAAAATATCCTTCGCATCCGGATAAAAAGTTGAAAGCGCCCCGACCGTGCCGATCAGCATGCCCATCGGATGAGCATCATAATGGAAGCCGTCAATGAATTTTTTGATGTTCTCGTGTATGAAAGTATGATGCGTAATATGCCAGGTCCAGTCCTTCAATTGCTGCGCAGTCGGCAACTCGCCATGCACGATCAGGTAAGCGACTTCAAGGTATGTGCTGTGAACCGCCAGTTGCTCGATCGGATAGCCGCGGTAGCGCAGGATGCCGACATCCCCGTCAATATAGGTGATCCGGCTGATGCAGGATGCGGTGTTGGTGTATGCCGGATCATAGGTCATCAGCCCGAAATCATCGTCAGAGACCTTGATCTTTCGTAAGTCCAGTGCCCGGATCGTCCCGTTCTCGATCGGGACCTGATACTGCTTGCCGGTCCGGTTATCAGTTATTGTAAGCGTGCTTGAGCTCATAGATTCCTCCTCAGTAGGAGAGCTGGTAGTTGATGGTTGACAGTCGAAAGTTCGTTTGAACGAGTAAATTTCACGACCTGCCTATTTACTATTGGCTATTGACTATTGACTATTGACTATCAACTATCGTCTATCAACGATCAACTATCAACTCTTCCTCATTGTTTCAAATGTGTGCCAATTCAGTGGCCGAGATATTAAGGCTTGATCTGCGATGTGCGCAAGAAAAAGCAATTTATAGCAAAAGATTTGGCAAGTTTCATTACCAGCCATGCGGTGCGCTGGGAGCGTATGCGATCTCCTCTTGCGAGCACCCCGATTTCAAGGTTCGGTGGTTCTCTTCCTCCTCAATGCACCCGCTCAACTTTCTCCTGTCGCCCTCTTCCAGTCACCTCCCATTCTATAAGTGGTTCATATAAAAATTTTCGGTATAAAAATGGACTAAACGACACTGAAGTCATAAAGCAAGTGAAATGGAAGAGTATTGGATCTAGCATTCTCTAACATTGGATATCTGAAAGAAGAACATTGATATTTTATCGCGCCATCATTGTTCCTGGCTTATAAGCCCACATAAAAGTTGATAGTTGAGAAATTGATACTGAACGAATTTCGGTCAATCTCACTCACTTCTCAACTACCCACTATGAATGACTCTCAACTTTCCACTATCCGATGATAAGTGGAGAGGAGGTTTAGTAGTGTCCTCATCGTCAACTGAGAGCGGGAAAGTTCGTTTCCCGAGGGCCAAGTTATTACCGCCGCGTCCCGGGCGCTTATTGCTTGAGCGACCACGTCTGATCGAGCGTCTTGTTGCAAATCTCTCTCATCCGGTTACGCTCGTGACCGGCAATGCAGGTTCGGGCAAAACGACGCTGGTGGCCGACTTCGTCAACAAACTGGCGGAGCGGTTTGTCTGGTATCAACTCGACAAGACTGACGCCGACCCCACGGTATTCCTCGGTTACATCACCAATGGTATTCGACAAATCAATCCCGGTTTCGGACAGACGACGCTGGCGTATCTGAACCGCGAGGCCGCGCAAATCAGCAAGCATCCGGAACATGCGGTAGATGTTTTGATCAATGAGATGCTCGATGATATCGAGCATCAATTCATCATCGTATTCGACGATTACCACAATCTCGGAATCGATACTCCAGTTCACGCAGTCGTAGATCGTATGATCGCACAGCTGCCCGAATTGCTGCACACCATCGTCATCTCGCGCAAGATGCCGCCATTACAGCTAGCGCGTATGCGATCGCGAGGTGCGCTGTCGATCATTGGTCGCAGTGATCTGCTCTTCACTGATGAAGAGGCGCAGGCGCTTTTTCACGAGGTCTTCGAACTGGAGATGACGAAAAATCAATCGGCCGCTTATCGCGAACGAGCGCAGGGATGGATCACCTCATTGCATCTGGTGCGGGAGTTGGCGCAGCGACAGAGCCCGGCGCAAACAGAAGAAATAACTGCAACGCCAGCCGCCTTGCCCGACCTGAAAGTAATTTTGGAGAAATCGGAGCATGACATCTTCGAATATTTCGCCGAGCTTGTCATCAGCGGTGAATCGGAAGAAATCCGCCAGCTGCTGCTCAGACTTTCGCTCGTCAAATATATAGAGCTGGATGCGTGCCTTCGGCTCTACCCTGAAATCGATAGCGCGGTTGTATTGCCGGCTCTCGTTCGCCGCAATATTTTCGTAGTCGCCGTTGGAGTTGATGGCAGCGAAGAATATCGTATACATCCGATGTTTCAGAACTATTTGCGCCGCCGCGTTTGGACGTATTTCGACGGGAAAGCGTTACCAGTTGAACATACGCGGATTGCTGAATATTTTCTTGAACAGGGCGACATGGGACGTGCGATGCGCCACCTTTTTGCAGCCCAGGAGTTCGAACGTGCGGCGGCCTTGATCGCGGAGAAAGGCCATGAGTGGGCGGGGCCCGTATCGCTTACATCGATTGTTGATGCCCTTCCTCCTAACCTGATTGAGCGATTTCCACGCGCACTCATTCTTCGGGGAGAGGTGGAACGACTGCGATGCGAATACGATATTGCGCAACCGCTTCTACAGCGCGCCGCTCAATTGATGCACGATAAAAATGACGGGGATGGCGAGGCGGAAGCTCTGCATTCGCTGGCGGCAATAGCGTATCAGCGGGGCGAGCATACAGTGGCCTTTGAATATCTCGATCGGGCAATCGCGCTGGCGGGCGATCGCTCGCTCCCACGTGCCAGGGCCGGAAACACGCGCGGCCTATGTTTCTTAGAGTTGCAGCGATGGGATGAAGCCGATGCTGAGTTCCGCTCGGCGCTACAGATGGCGGAAGAACTACAGAATGAAGACCTGATCGGAATCATCGTATATAACCTCGGGTTGCCGGCGCTGGTTCGCGGCGATTTCGCCGGAGCGCTTCATTGGTGGCGCCGATTATTGTGTGACTATAATCACCGCCCGCCATCTATACAGGGGGCGTTGGTGTATCTGAACGCTGCGCGCTGCTATTTCTTGCGGGGCGAGCTGGAAGATTGCGAAAAGCATCTTGATCAGGCGAATGAATATTGCCGTCTTTTAAATCTGACCGAACTGAGCGGGGAGGTTCTCGAGGCCTTCGGCAATTTACACCGCAAACGCGGAGACCATCATCGCGCCGCTGATTATTTCGCTCGAACCGCGCGCCTTTCCCGGGACGCGGAGATCGATCAAATTCGCCATGGTCAGCTCGATGGACAGGCTCGATTCAAACGCGAGTTGCTGCCGCCGGAACTACGCGATCAACTCGTCGTTAAAACGACGGAGCATACAGCGGGTCTGACCGTTACATATCCACTCGGTGATCTCACTATAAATATGCTTGGCCCGGTCGAAATCATGCGGGGTACCGAAGCGACCTTTCGCTTTAGACGCATGGGCGACGAAGCGTGCGCGTGACATTCTGTGCTTCATCGCATCGAGGCCGCACAGACGGGCTTCCAAAGAGACGATCTTCGAAACTTTTTGGACTGAGGAAGACTCGGAAAATATCGTTAAGGACTTCCATCCGACGGTGTCGCAAATTCGCAAGGCGCTCAACAGCAATCAGCAGCTCAAGCTGAGCTTTTTGCTTTATCGAGATGGCGTCTATTACCTCAATACAGAATATGCCTATGTGATCGACCTGGAAGATTTCGATAGGATGGTGTCCGAGGGCGAAACTGCTCTCCGTGCCGGGCAAGTCGATCGCGGCATCAGATGTTTTGAAAACGCCATCCGGCTCTATCGTGGCGGATTTATGCAGGGGTTTAATGACGGTTGGGTCGACGAGCAACGGGTTTATTACAGCGAACAATACCTCCGCCTTCTCGAATATCTCGTTGTTGCGGCACAGAAGAGTAACGAGTGGCAGCAGTCGCTTCAGTTCGCTCAACAGCTTCTGCGCGAGGATCCATTTCGCGAAGACATCCATTGCCGCGTCATGCGAGCACACGCCGAATTGGGCGACCGCACTGCGGTTAAAGAACAATATGAGACGCTGCGCGGCCTGCTGCGCAAGGATCTCGGCCTGGAACCTTCCACAAGAACATCTATGGTTTACCGGCAACTTTTGGCTTAGGGGCGATAAATGATTGTGTATTCTGTTTTTGAATGCCATCGAGCCGAAGGGAACCCAGGCTTTTAAACCAAACAAAACTTATAATTGCAAGCAAATCTAATATGAGTAGGTTTTAAATAATTAAGAATTAAATTATCTTCGGCGGCATCCCGCTCTTGTGCTGATTGGGCATATACCTCAATATATCCCGGGCCATCAACGTGATATTGGCTTACCCCTTACAGTAGTTGCTCTTACAGTAGTTGCGGTCTTCTTCACTCCTTAGCCGGGTCCGTGAATCTGGCTGCTTCTGCGGTATTGCCTCCATGATCCATTACATTCATGAGAAGTACCTATAGATCAAGGGATCGATTTTTGTCCACTATCGGAGGTTATATGTTCCTGCAAACGATAAGACTACTCTGCTTGCTCAGTGCCCTCTGTCTGAGTGCCGCAAATATTTGGGGTCAAGCGCGAAGTTCATCCGCCGACCTGACGGGTACCGTTCTGAGTCCCTCGCAATCGTCTTTGCCGGGAGTCACAGTCACTGCTTTGAATCTTTCCACCGGGTTGCTGCGCACAGTCGTGACAGACGCAACGGGTAATTACCGCATTCCGCTGCTGCCGCCCGGCAGGTACGAAGTGAGGGTTGAGGCGCCGGGATTCAACGTTCAGGTCAAAAGAGGCATCAACCTGACTGTCGGGCAGCTCGCCGCGATTAACTTCGAAATGACTCTCGGAGTAATAAAAGAGGCCGAGGTGATCGAAACGGCCACGCCGGTGGTCGAAACCGAGCGGACGCACCAGTCTTCAACGATCACTCAGAAATTGATCCTGAACTTTCCGATCAATGGACGCAACTTCCTCGATTTCGCCAAATTGACTCCGGGCGTCGTCGAGGAGAGTCCCGCGATTACAGGCGTTCAGCCAGCGGCGTTGACTACATCGGGCCTCTCTTTCAGCGGTCTGAACGCGCGAGCTAACAGCGTTATGATTGATGGGGTGGACAACAACGACATTGCAAGTAACGGCGTGCGCCCGACGATCAGCCAGGAGGCGGTCAGCGAGTTTCAGATCAATCGCAGCGGCTACAATGCAGAGTTTGGGCGCTCGAGTGGAGGGGTCATCAATCTCGTCTCGAAGAGCGGCGAAAATCAATTTCACGGAAACGTCTACAACTATTTCCGCAACGAGCGACTGGATGCGCGCAACCCTTTCGCTACGGGACTACCGAACGACCCGTCGTTCAAACGCAATCAGCCCGGCTTCACCTTCAGCGGACCGATCAGGAGAGATCGGACATTTTTCTTCACCGCATATGAGGGGTTGATCCGGCGCGAATCGGCGGTAACGACCATCCTAACCGATCCCAGCATCCTACAGCCCTCCGCGGCCCAGAGGGAGCTGATCAATTTGTTGATCGGCTCAGGGAATCCTGATTACGTAGCACTGGGAGTAGATATTCGGGAACGGCTTACGACCTCGCCGGATAACCTCTATCCTATAGTCGGCCAGCCGGTGACCGGGACCAATCCTCTCAACAGAACCACATACAATCTGCTGGCGGGCTCGACCGGCTCTTTCCCGATCACCCAGACTTCGAGCACGGGAAGCCTCAGGTTCGACCATGCCTTCAACGAGCGCGATTTCCTTTTCTTACGCTATAACCTGACCAACGACAGCCAGCACAACGTCGGCATCGGGGGCCAGATCGCTCCCTCAGCGGGATTCGATATTGCGAGCCGCGATAACACCTTCATACTGGGTGAGACCCATATTTTCAATAACAGGGCCACCAACGAATTTCGCTTTCAAGGCGTGCGCAACATCTACAACGCCGATACGGTAGACCCGTTCGGCCCGCGCATGAGGATAGCCGGCATCGGCACCTTCGGCCGTGAGTTCTTCTCACCAACGGATCGAACACAACGGCGATATCAGTTTGTCGATAATTTCAGTCTGACCCGCGGAAGTCACAATATAAAATTCGGCGCCGATTTCAGCCGCTATCAATTCGACACGGTGTCCGCCGTCTTTTTGGGAGGCAACATCGATTTCTTACCGACGTACGTCAATCTAAATATGATCCTGGGTGACTCGACGCGATCGCAAATATCGGATGCGCTCGTCGGCCTGGGTCGCACGGACCTTCTGGCGCAGCTCGCGGCTCAGCCGCTGACCATCGTGCAGCAGATGAACTTCGGTTATGCGGGCGCGATCAATCAGGGATTCGGCGATCCGCGGGCTAAGTTCACCGGCCACATCCTGGGGGTTTACCTCCAAGATGGCATGCGTGTAAAACCCAATCTCTACCTGAGCCTCGGTTTGCGCTATGACTATGAGATGCAGCCCGCAGGCACGCCGCGCGATGGGAACAACTTCGGACCGCGATTCAGTTTCGCTTACGATCCATTTAAGAAGGGGCGAACAGTGATCCGAGGAGGAGGCGGCCTCTATTATCAATCGCTTTACACGGGAGCGTCGTTCGCTTCATCGGTTCTGGGCGGAGGGCAGATCCGCAACATCCTGGTCACTCCGGATAATCTCATCACGCCGATCTCTCCGGCTTCGTTTTGTGGTCCGTCGGCGGCAGCTGGTTTTCCGCCGTCATTTTGCTTCTACAGGGAATTATATAACCGTGGATTGTTGAGTTTCCCTTCGACGGCTAGCATTCCGGAATCCGCTTTCTCCGATTTACTCGGTCTGACGAGCGATACGAGCACCAACCGGCTGTTGGTTCGCCTGGACGGCAAGGCCGCCAATCCCTACAGCTTTCAGGGTAATTTCGGCATCGATCAGCAGCTCGGCAGCGACTGGAACTTGTCGATCAATTACCTGGTAAACCACGGCCTGAACCTGATCCGCGCGCGGCAGGTTAACGCGATCCCAAATCCGGCGATGATCGATGCGCTGGGGCGCCCGTCATTGTCCGGACGCGTGGACCCGACACTGCTGGCGGATTTCGTCCTCGAAACGGCGGGCAATTCGATCTATCACGGTTTGACCGTCGGAATCGATAAACGCTTCAGCCGTTTCTACCAGATAATCGGTTCATACAGCTTCGGCAAAACGATCTCCGACGCATCCGATCTCGTTTTCGAACAGGGGCCGCAAGACCCGACCAACGCGCTGGCCGATCGCGGCCTCTCGTCTTTCGATGTGCGCCACCGCCTTTCGCTGGGGGCGATCGTCGACAGTCCATTCCGTGGCGGTATAGGTAATGGATTTTTCCAGCGCATGCTCGCCGATTTCTACATATCACCGATCGTCACGGTGCGATCCGGGTTTCCCTTCGACATTCGGACCGGGCTTGACGTCAATATGGACATTAACTATAACGACCGCCCGTTCGCGGTCGGCCGCAATACGGGGATCGGGCCCGGATACTTCACAACCGATCTGCGATTGGGGCGGCATCTCCGCTTCAATTCTGACGGGTCGCGCTCGCTCGAATTGATTTTCGATGCGTTCAATCTCTTCAACCGGGTAAATTTCAAGGAAGTGAATGGGAATACCTATGGCGTCCTCTCCCTGGATCAACTGGGGATTACGGACTTCCGAGTCCGCGGCAGTGCTGATTTACCGCCGAGTAGTTTCGGGGGATTCATCTCCGCCTATGATCCGCGGATCATTCAGCTCGCGGTGAAGTTCAATTTCTAGTCAGCCCTCGCTGGATCGAAACATTTGGCGTGCGCGAAGCCGTAAAGACGCAAGGAAGGGGTAGAAGAAGGAAAAGGACATTTTATCTCTTAAATTCCTTCTTCTCTTCGCGCCTTCGCGGCTCCGCGTGAGATCTCCCAGCTTATATGAAGATCGCTGCAACATTATTTTTACTCTGTCTGGTGATTAACAGCGGTCAGCAGATCACCGAGTTCCAGAAGGAGGCGCTGTCATCTGTTCAGCACCGCTTAGCATCGAGCTTCGATGAAGGATTACCCAGACGCCCCTTCGGTGAGTGGTTCAAGGAGATGGCTGGTGAGCGGGCCGGGGTGATCTGGCAATTGAGCGAGTGTGGCGACCCGGCAAGCGCTGCGGACACAGTCGAGGATATGCCGGCCTGCGCAGAAGTCAATGCAGTCTTGCCCAATGGGAGCAAGGTAGTGGTCATGATTCTGGTCGGAACATTCAAGAAAGGGCGAATAGGCGAGCCGTCATTCCTGGGAGCGGTGATTGAACAAAATGACCAGTTCTACCAGGTGAGCCGGCTACGTGATTTGCCTAAGTTGGTGCACGACCCCGGGAGCCGCCCGGTCAGTTTGCCGGGAGTAACGGCGAAGCAGGCGCTGCTGAAGTTACGCTATCAGTCTCTGCCAGCCTCGGAGACGAGCTATCTGGAAAAGGGTGCGAACGGCTCGGAAGAGCAGTTGCCTCCGCCGGCACCGCCGCGGAAGGTGGAGGAGGTAGTAGTTCAAGGTTGGGCAGTAACCAGGATCAAACCGGTCTATCCCGCAAGCGCGAAGAAGATGAATGCATATGGAGCGGTAGAGGTTCGGATAATCATCTCGCCGGATGGGAAGGTGATTGATGCGAGAGCCATCAGCGGCCATTTCGCGCTGCGCGGCGCTGCGGTAGAAGCGGCGCACGGTTGGGTATTCAAACCGACGACTATCGATGGTGTACCGGTCAATACTGAGAGCGTGTTGACATTCGTCTTCGCTCGCGGCGCGAAAAAATAATCGACGGTACTGAAGTCGATCTGGTGGCAATTAAGGGATCCGAATTTTGAAAATCTCTCGGATTTATAGGGACTAATCAAATTTTCAATATCGCGCCTTAATACGGCTTACCATAAGACATGAGTTAGTTTATAAACGCGACAATTTTGCGGAGCCGCGCTAGATCGGATATTGCCTAATTGAATTAATAATTCCTACCGTATATTTTGCCGATTACTCTTGTGCTCGGTGGATATATCCTTCAATATATTGCCGTCAAAAACACTAATAACATATCCCTAAATGTATTTGCGGCCTTCTTCACCACTTAGCCATTCAGTGAATCGGGCTGCCGCGAAATAAAGCTTCCAATCCCGTTAAGACACGGGAATGCCATATGGAATAAGAGCATAGATCTTTGTCTGCAATAGGAGGTTTAAAGTTGAAGCAAATGATAAAAATGCTCTGCTTGATTAGTGCGCTTACTCTGAACACCGCAATTATTTGTGGTCAATCGCGGAGTTCATCTGCCGACCTCACCGGAATTGTCCTGAGTCCCTCGCAATCGTCCTTGGCAGGAGTCACAGTCACGGCGTTGAATCTTTCCACCGGGATGGCGCGCACAGTCACGACAGACGCAACGGGTAATTATCGCATTCCGCTGATGCCCCCCGGCAGATACGAAGTAAGGGTCGATGCATCGGGATTCAACACGCAGGTCAAAAGAGGTATTACTCTGACAGTAGGCCAGATCGCTGTGGTTAACTTCGAGATGACTCTCGGAGTAATTAAAGAGGCCGAAGTGGTCGAAACCGACACTCCGGTGATTGAAACCGAGCGAACGCATCAGTCTTCAACCGTCACTCAGAGATCGATCCTGAACTTTCCGATCAATGGACGCAGATTCCTCGACTTCGCCAGACTGACTCCGGGCGTTGTCGAAGAGAGTCCGGCAGTAACTGCGGTCCAGACCCCCGCGATGACGACTTCGGGCCTCTCTTTCGGCGGCCTGAACGCGCGCGGTAACAGCGTGCTGATTGACGGTGTGGATAATAATGACATCGCCACTAACGGTGTGCGTCCGACGATCAGCCAGGAAGCGGTCAGCGAGTTTCAGATCAACCGTAACGGTTATAACGCCGAGTTCGGCCGTGCCATCGGAGGCGTCATCAATCTCGTCTCGAAGAGCGGCGAAAATCAATTTCACGGAAACGTCTATAATTATTTCCGCAACGAGCGATTGGATGCGCGAAACACTTTCGCTACGGGACAACTGAAAGACCCGCCGTACAAACGCAACCAGCCAGGCTTCACCTTCGGCGGACCGATAAAAAAAGACAAGACATTTTTCTTCACCGCCTACGAGGGCCTGATCAGGCGCGAGTCGGCCGTTACCACGATCTTGTCGGATCCCGGGATATTGCAACCGACTGGTGAACAGCAAGAGCTGATCAACACATTGATTGGCTCGGGCTCGCCGTTGTTTGTGAATCTGGGAGCGGGGCTCAGGGCGCTTCTCACTACTTCGCCGAATAGCCAATTTCCACCTGAACTCCAGTCTTTCCTCCCGTTCCCCTTCACTCCGCTCAACCGGACTACTTATCAGCTGCTTGCCGGTTCGACCGGGGTTTTCCCCATCGACCAGACTGCCAGCACAGGCAGCTTCAGGCTCGACCATGGGGTCAGCGAACGTGATTTGTTTTTCTTTCGCTATAACCTGACCAACGACAGCCAGCATGACGTCGGCATCGGAGGTCAGATGGCTCCCTCGAGCGGATTCGACATCGCGAGTCGTGATCACACCTTCGTTTTCGGCCATACCCACATCTTCAACAGCGGGGGAAAAACTAACGAGTTCCGTCTCCAATTTCTCCGCAATGTTTTTAACGCCAACACGGTAGATGCTTTCGGGCCGCGCTTGAGAATAGCCGGCATCGGCAATTTCGGTCGCGAGTTCTTCTCTCCATCGGATAGGACGCAGAAGAATATTCAGTTCGTCGACAATTTCAGCCTGACCAGAGGCAAGCAAAATATCAAAATGGGGGCCGATTTCAGCCGCTACGACCTCGATACTATGACAGCAGCTTTCCTGGGCGGCATGATTGACTTCTCGCAGTTGTACGAGGTTCACCTCGATACCATCTTCGGTAGCAGGCCGGAATATCAAGCATTGATAAACGCGCTTGGCGCACCGATCGCCTCGGGCGGACTGGGTCGCCCCGACCTCATTCCGGTATTGAACGTACTGCCGTTGACCACGGTACAGCAGATGAACCTCGGATTTGCTCGCGCGATCAACCAGGGATTCGGCGATCCCAATGTGGCGATGACCGGGCATAACCTTGGGTTATATTGGCAGGATGGCGTGAAAGCGCTGCCCAATTTGTTCCTGAGCTTTGGCCTGCGCTATGACTACCAACTGCAGCCCGTAGGGATACCGCGCGATGGCAATAATTTCGGACCGCGATTCGGTTTCGCGTACGATCCTTTCAAGAAAGGGAGGACGGTGATCCGCGGCGGCGGCGGTCTCTACTATCAATATATCTCCGGGAGCGCTTCGTTCGCTTCAATGGCTCTCGGCGGCCAGCAAATCAGCAGTTTATTGGTATCCGCGGACCCTATGCTGACACCGGCATACGGAAATACGGTGTGCAGCCAGCTGGCTGCATCCGCATTAAGATATCCGCCATCATTCTGTTTCTATCAGAATCTTGCCGGGAGCGGTCTGTTGAATTTTCCGATGACCGCGAGCATCCCCGAATCTGCTTATACCAATCTACTCGGTCTGACGCGTGATACCAGCACGAACAGGCTTTTGTTGCGTCTGGCTGGAAACGCCGTCAATCCCTACAGCGTTCATGGCAATCTCGGTATCGATCACCAATTCAATGGAGATTGGAACCTGTCCGTCAATTACCTGATCAATCATGGTGTAAATCTGATACGCACCCGTCAGGTCAATGCGCTCCCGGATCCGACCTTCCTCGATAGATTGGGACGTCCTTCGCTGCGGGGACGGGTAGACCAGACGCGGCTGGCGGATTTTCTCCTGGAAACGGCGGGCAATTCGATCTATCACGGTCTGAATGTAGAGATCGATAAACGCTTCAGTCGTTACTACCAGATAATCGGTTCATACAGCTTCGGCAAAACGATCTCCGATACGGCTGATTTCGTGTTCGAACAGGGGCCGCAAGACCCAACCAACGCGCTGGCCGATCGCGGTCTCTCGTCTTTCGATGTGCGCCACCGCCTCTCGCTGGCGGCGCTCTTCGAAAGCCCGTTTCGTGGCGGCAAGGGCAGTGGGTGGTACCAGAGAGCACTCGCCGATTTTTACCTATCGCCGATCTTCACGGTGCGATCCGGATTTCCATGGGACATACGGACGGGAATTGACGTCAATCAGGACAGTAACCTTAACGACCGCCCGTTCGCGGTAGGTCGCAATACGGGGATCGGGCCCGGATTCTATACCGTCGACTTTCGTTTAGGGCGGCGCTTCCGCTTCAATCGCGATGGTACGCGATCGCTCGAATTAATTTTCGATGCGTTCAATCTCTTCAACCGGGTAAATTTCAAGGAGGTGAATGGGAATACCTACGGCGCCCTCTACCTGGATCAAATGGGGATTACTGATAACCGAGTCCGCGGCAGTGCGGATCTAATGCCGAGCAGTTTCGGCGGATTCACCTCCGCCTATGATCCGCGGATCATACAAATCGGAGTGAAGTTCAATTTTTAAACAGCCTCGTAAGGTTGGGGCAAAAAACTCAGGCGAAGCCGCCATCCGTCAGAAAAGACCAGGGAAAGAAAGACATTTTTATTCCTTCTTCTCTTCCGGCCTTTGCGGCTTTGCGGCTCCGCGTGAGATCTCCCAGCTTATATGAAGATCGCTGCAACATTATTTTTACTCTGTCTGGTGATTAACAGCGGTCAGCAGATCACCGAGTTCGAGAAGGAGGCGCTGTCATCTGTTCAGCGCCGCTTAGCATCGAGCTTCGATGAAGGATTACCCAGACGCCCCTTCAGTGCGTGGTTCAAGGAGATGGCTGGTGAGCGGGCCGGGGTGATCTGGCAATTGAGCGAGTGTGGCGACCCGGCAAGCGCTGCGGACACAGTCGAGGATATGCCGGCCTGCGCAGAAGTCAATGCAGTCTTGCCCAATGGGAGCAAGGTAGTGGTCATGATTCTGGTCGGAACATTCAAGAAAGGGCGAATAGGCGAGCCGTCATTCCTGGGAGCGGTGATTGAACAAAATGACCAGTTCTACCAGGTGAGCCGGCTACGTGATTTGCCTAAGCTGGTGCACGACCCCGGGAGCCGCCCGGTCAGTTTGCCGGGAGTAACGGCGAAGCAGGCGCTGCTGAAATTACGCTATCAGTCTCTGCCAGCCTCGGAGACGAGCTATCTGGAAAAGAGTGCGAACGGCTCGGAAGAGCAGTTGCCTCCGCCGGCACCGCCGCGGAAGGTGGAGGAGGTAGTAGTTCAAGGTTGGGCAGTAACCAGGGTCAAACCGGTCTATCCCGCAAGCGCGAAGAGGATGAATGCATATGGAGCGGTAGAGGTTCGGATTATCATCTCGCCGGATGGGAAGGTGATTGATGCGACAGCCATCAGCGGCCATATAGCGCTGCGGATCGCTGCGGTGAAGGCGGCGCGCGGCTGGGTATTCAAACCGACGACTATCGATGGAGTACCGGTCGATACTGAGAGCATTCTGACATTTGTCTTCGCTCGTAGCTCAAATTAGGCGCGATATAAACGGTAGAAAATAAGGAGCGGGATTCACTGGAAAAACCACAAAAGACATAAGGGCTTTCGAGATTTCTGAAGCTCTCAAAGTCTATGCAAGCTGAAATCAATGACCTCTATTTCGCAGTAGCCTCACGAATGAAATCGATAATCTGCTCGAGGTACTCTTTCCCGCCATTCCCAAACAAATTGTGATCGCCTCCCTCAACGATCTTTAACTTCTTCGGTTCGCGTGCGGCCGCAAAAAGTTTGCGCCCTTGCTCGACGGGAATCACATTATCATTCGTGCCGTGAGTCACGAGCACCGGGCAGTTCACGTTCGCAATCTTGCGTTCGGATTCAAAGCGGTTCTTTCCCAACCAGTGTAGCCACCGCGGCAGAAAGGGAACTGTTGTCGCACCCATATCGCTGGCTGAACTCAAGCCCGATTCGACAATCAATGCCCCGCAAGCGCGGCGTGAGGCGAGATCGATCGCAGCCGTAGTGCCTAGCGATTCGCCGTAGAGAACGAGCTTTTCTGGTTTTACGCTGCGTTCGCGCATCAGGTAATGGTAGGCTGCATCCGTATCGGCATACAGTCCCCACTCATCTGTGATCTTGCCCTCGCTGCGCCCATAGCCGCGATAATCGAAAATCAGGACATCCAAGTTATTTTTCGATAGTTCTTCGGCGACCCACGCGACGTGAGTTAAATTGCCTCCGTTGCCGTGGCATAAGAGTACTGTAGCGATTGCCGGCTGAGATTGTGATCGCACGAACCATCCATGCAACCGTTGCACGCGTTCACCATCGGTGACACTGAACCAGACGTTTTCGCCATTTGCAGGCGGAGTCCAAGCGGGGCCGGGAATGTATGGCAAAGGATGATATGTCATCGAATATTCGAGCCAGCGCAAACCAATGAAAAATATTAACAATATGGATAGTAGAGAGAGTGCCGCTCGAACCGTACGCGGTATACGAAAGAGAATGAATTTTGGCGAGGAAGAATCAGATGAACTCATAAATTGCTGTCAACCGGGTGCATTTGGTTCTTATAGATAGAAGATTTCATACGAGGAAGAAGGTCTTTTTTGTTCTGAATAATGAGAAATACGGTCTAGAATCATACCCGATTGGATGCATATTGCTTCACCGTCCCACTGCCAAATTTGCCTTCCAGCGTGCGGTACTGCACTACCTCCGAAATATGCCGCTCGTCGATTTCGGCCGCGCCTTCCAAATCCGCGATCGTCCGCTGACCTTGAGAATCCTATCGTATGACCTCGCCGACAGGTTTTTAATCGCGCGCTCCGGCCGGGAGAGAGGTGGTAGTATTTGCGGATCATTCGCGGCGTCATCTGCGCGTTGCAGAAACATGTTATGCAAAAGTTTGCTGCTGAATTTTCCTCGCCCGGCCGATTGCTCGAGGGATTTCGGCTGAGCCCTCCAAAGCTTCCTGCAATGACAACTCGGTCACTTTAACTGCGGGCGCGTCGATGTGGATGTCTATGCGGTCGAGCAGCGGACCCGAAATCTTCGAGATGTACCGCTGAATCTGTAGCGGCGTGCATTTGCAGTCACGCGACGGATCATTGAAATAGCCGCACGGCATATATGCGTTGCGATTTTGCATGCGCAGACTCATTGGCAGAAATCCTGTCGCTATCTTTGTCTAAATTCGTGTTCAAAACCTGACATCTGAAACGCATCAAGAGGAGAACGAAATCGCTTCGAAATCATTTTCTGAAAGATTCTTGCTAAATTAATCACTCTTTATACAGGGAGAGAGGACGGTGTGATAGCCATGCCCGAAACAGCTCTCAACCAGTGAAATGGTCGGAATGACTTGAGCGAGAAGGAAAAGGTAACCTGCAAGCGGGAAGACATAAACGGCAGCCGACGGAGTGGATTGAGGGTAGCCTGCATATTCCTGCATTCTGTTAAGAAGTTGTTTCGAAGCCATTATCTCGCAGTCCAAATCTGATCTGTGTCATCGGCCCGTAATAATGAGTTCCCATCTAGCTTTGCGGTATTTGCTTTTCTACATCGAATTTATGCTGTCCAACAGGAATAGTTTACTGAATTGCATTTTAGGAGTATGCGGCGATCGGCCTGCATAACAACCAATTTGGGTTATTTATACTGTCAATGGCTGTATAAGACGTGGGGTTAGCCTTATTATTCGGTACATAGCCATAGAATATATAGTTAGGCGCGCTGAATGAATGGTTGCGCTTGCTGAAAGTAATATCTAAGGAATAAGACCGTTAGGTTAATTCCATGTCCAGGAAACATCATGGCTTTGTGGCAGACTATTCTTTTCTTTGGGGTTGTGGTGATCATATTTGATGGAGTATGGGCACTGGTAGCCCGAAGCAAAGAATACAACTACGCAAGGGGTACGTGGGTAAGCTTGCTTATATACCTGATTGCGGGAGGAGTGACAGCTAGGAGCGGTGGAGTTCTAGCAGGATTACTTGGCGGGTTGATAACTGCTGGTGTCGAAGCGACCATTGGTTGGTGGATCTCTTGGAAGATCGGTCCTGGGCGTCTGCCAAACACGGATTTGAGGGACACCCTTTACGCACTCTACTCAGTACAGTAGGTCTTGTTATGGTTACGGGAGCTGGCTGCGGACTTGTGGGAGCGGAGTAGCCAGTGGAGATACAATGACTGAACAAGAAGAACAATACTTGTATTTTGTTTCCTGCATCAACGCTCTCAACAATGCTTGGCGGCTTCTGCAAGAAATCAAACGGTGCAAAAGAAATTCGCTTGTAGGCGCTGCTTTTCAATTTGCCTTAATTGAATACTCAAAACCGTATATAGTCTCCTTTGGGACTGTCTTGAACTCAAAAGGCAAATCCATTCCACGCAAACTCGATGAATCACACATCCCTGCCACGCATATCCAATTGCATAAGAGAATTATTGATGCGCGAGATCAGATTCATTCCCATTCTGATCTAACAGTAATGGAAGCCAAGCTGTACGTTAAGAGCAGTCCACAGGAAAGATCGTCGGTACAGTACAAAACAAAATATATGGTATTGAGGAGCTTTCAAACATCGATGCTATCATTGATCTAATAGAGCAAACACTCGATAGTATGTATGTGGAAGCTAAAAGATTAGAAGCAGCATTACCAGTCACGTCATGATAAGGTGGTCTAACAATCGGTTCGACGGGAGCCGCCGAAGCGGATTTCTCAAGGTTCCATCAGTGTTCGGCGGCGGCCCGATCAACCGGCGCGTTAGGTAGCAATCAAAATACACTCGATTGCAGAGGATATTTAGTATGGCTCTTCTTTCAATCTGGTCGTCTAATCCAGACGCTGTATTTTCATTATCAATTGAGCAAATTGTCGCGACAGCAGGTGATGGAAAGTTGCGCGATGACAACGAATGTTCAGCTGAACTACAAACATTTTTAACGCAGGTGCCAAGTGAGAAGCTAGCAGAGTTTGCTGATTATTGTCTTAGTACAGGATTTAGCAAAAGCGGCTTGGTGTTACAAGATATCGTGAATGAGATTGGCAGAAGGCTTGATTATTACGTTATCAACGGTCGCTACCAAGGTACGGCTAATGCCATTGGTAATGACGGTCTTTGGAGAAGCCCAGAGAATCACGATATACTTGTCGAAATCAAAACGACAGATGCATTTCGTATACCGCTAAACACGATCGCAACTTATAGAGATAAGCTTCGGGGTGAGGGTAAGATAAACTGCTTAAACTCTATGCTACTTGTTGTTGGCCGTGAAGACACCGGAGAGATGGAGGCTCAGGTACGCGGCTCGCGACATGCTTGGGATATGCGATTGATAAGCGTTGATTCCCTTGTGCATCTCATAAGCTTAAAGAGAGTCGGAAGAAGCTGCTACCGGCTCTAAAATTAGAAGTGTATTGGTGCCCATGGAGTATACTCGTCTAGATGCTCTCATCGATGTTATGTTTACTACTGCAAAAGATGTTGAGAGCTCTGTAGACTCTGAAAAACCCTCTGTTGATGAAGATAATGATGATAACGAAGATAGGCCGAGCTGGGAATTTACTGACCCGGCTTTAATGGCGGAAAAGCGTGACCGGATTATAAGTGCTTTTGCCCAACAGCATAAAGTAAAATTTTATTCGGAAAAGTCGCACTTTGTATTGGAATGCAGATCATAGCTTTAAAATAGTTTATCGGTGTCGAAACGTTACACGCGTAAGTGGAGAGCGCCCTTATTAATATGCATATCATCCTCAATCGAATGAATTCTTGACGGAGGCTGAAGATGGGTTTTTTATCCTAGGGTGTATGGATTTAAGTATTGCGTTTGCATATACCAGTTCATATGATCAGGCACACCTCAGTGCGCTCAACACCACAAATAGGCGAGATGGGGCATTATACTTGGCATATAAAAATCCTAGAGTTCCAATCAGAGGTATACTCTTTGCATATGCAAAATCTGGAAGCCATGTTGGCATTATTATTCCATATAATTTTAAGTTTTGATCTTAAAATAAAATTCAATAAATGCAGCCTGACGATGTTGCACGAGCCGCTGCAACTATATACGTTCCACCGAAGCCCTTGAGTAGCCTGGGGGCCTATAGCGAGGGCCGCGGCCCGGTAAACGCAGAACTTTCGCTGGCCCACTTATTAGGGAACACGACCCTCGATGTGAATATCTCGACGATGAGAAGGTGCTCGCTGATGTTGCTGATTATGGATGGCACGTCGTAAAGATATACTAGACTAATGAAACGCCGGGCTGGAGCTTCTCAATCGGGCTCTATCAAAATTTCAACCATCCTGAAGTGATCGTATTCGGTCAAACAATGAATTGATGCATTCTATCATCAACAGCATCGGTGAAGATGTGCGTGCGGGAAAGAACTTCAAATTGATGAAAAATATACAGATATAATGATAAACTGTATTCTTGGCACATTCAAACAGGTGAATACTGTTTGGTACTACCATTTTCTAGGTTACGCGAAATTGGTTCTATGAGAGTGAGGAGTATCCGGTACTTCAAGAGCATCTGGCCTGATCGGAATAGTTCGGCATCCCTGGGAGCCTGAATTCGATCCGAATTGGCTAGGCGCAACCGTTGTTATTCTAACGATACCAGCGAAGTCGGCTCGCACAGCTGAATTATTGAAGTCAATGGAGGGTGAGTTTTCTCGATCCCCGGCCAGCGAACAATAGTTGCACCGGAGCCGAGGACCGGCGTTTTCTTGAAAGCCGAGGCTACGGCGGCGACCCGTTTACACACAGCCGTTAGTTGACATGAACTCCATACCACACCCGGGTAAATCGATGATCTTCAAGTGCACAAATAAGGTCAGGGAGATTTTGCAGATAGCCAATCGTGATCTGAATACTATTCCTGAACAATCTCCAGACATCATCAAGTTCTGGTACTGCAATTTATTCTATTTGGATCGACACAAATGTTTGCTATTTACCCAAGCAAAAACACTCTTTAGTTTTTTGGTGCCGAAGGTTGGGAATGCCGAAATACGTGACTTTGGTAGATTGTTTCGATCCAATGCATATATTGCATTGGCGTCCGAAGGAGTATCGGCGCAAAATATTCAGAAGCTGATTGATAATGGGCCTGACCTATATGCGAAATCAGATAATCGCTCAGTCCTGGGGTCAATGAATGATCATATACGAACCTGCAAGTTTTATCTGCAATATCAAGGCGGCTATAGCAACTTGAACTTTGCGGAATTGGGTCGGAAGCTAAACATATCACCAATGAAATATATCGAAATGGAAAGCGCAAGTAGATATCTTTTGGGTCTATTGAAAATCCAGCAACTTCGGTAATATTTGAGTGCAAAGGCTGCCTAACAAATTTCGAACCGGACCCGCCGAACCAGGGTTTTATTGAAGCCAAGGCCGCCTGCGCGCCCGGTGAATTCTGCAGTTATCCTTTCATGGTAATAAAGTTATCGTTATGGAAAATGAAATGATTGTTTGCGTTCCCGGTACCTGGGAAGATCGCACGAAGTTTATCGAAGCGGTCGTTACTTCAACGCACGGTGATTTTATGTTTGCCGGAATGTTTCTTGCCCATCCGAAGGGTAACGACCACGTTGAACTAGAATTCTATGACCCAGACGAGCAGATGGCAGAAGCCTTTGAATATGGCGGTCAGGGGAAATTGTCGGACGCAACGCTAGACCAAATCGCGCAGCACCGAAGCGTTATTTATCTGCATTTTCCTTTTGACATCATTTCACAGAAAGTGCGGCTTCTGAAATTTACTGAGGTGCTTTCCAAATGCGGTGGTATTGCCATTAAACTTGAGACCTCCAGCATTGCCCACGAATGGGAACGCTGGGTTGAATTGCTTCGGTCCGATAATCCTTTTGACACTTATTGTGCAAGTGTCGTTTTAGTTGGTGACGAGAGGTTTTACTACTCCTGTGGAATGCACAACTTCAGTTTGCCGGACGCTCAAGTCTCGAACAGTTTTGACGTGGAGGAAGCGGCAGATTTGATAAATGGCTTCAATAATTGGCAAATTGTTGAAAAGCCTATTTTGAAATCGGGGCATACGTTCAGCTTAACAGCAGATAGTCCACACTTTCGCCTTGAGTTGTTGAAGGATAAGCGGCATTCAGAGGATGATTTATTTTATAACCCGAACGGAGTGTGGGAGCTACGGCGCGACTAACAAGTTGAGCGCAGGGGGTAGCGTGCCTGTCATAACACTGACGTTAGTTCAACCCGAGGGACGTGTGCATTGCCGCGCCTGCTCAATTCCAGCGTTACACGCCCGGGGCAGACAGATGCCCAGTGTCGAAGTCGCCCTCTGAACCGGAACTGCGCAAGTTTGGCATCCACGAATCATCGTGGTTCGGGATGTCATCCCACCTGCGATTCTTGAGACGGCGTCGAGGTCGATCGAGCGTCTTGTTGACGAGCAGCCACATCCGGAAGGTCACGTGGGGCCCTACTTCTATTGGCTTCGTCCTCAGATGGTGGTCCGCTGCCTACGCGGTGAACCCCGACCTTAGGCGCATTCAACGCCACGATCGCTGGAACGGGCTTGCATGAAATCTTATGAAATTTAGAACTTTAATAAATGGGTTTGGAGCGGTGAAAGAAGAGCGACAGGCGAAATCACTAGCGTGTGAATGTGATGCTGAGGAAGGGGAATTACATAAATTTGGGTGCCGTTGGGAATACTGTCCATTCTGTGAAAAACAATTCGTTGAAGGCTGCGAATGCTCTTATGACCTGCTTAGGTTGAAAAGCCGAATGCATTCTCCGCAGTTTGATCGCTTACCTCGGGATGTTTATGAGAAGGGGCTTTCGCCAGATTGTGAAGACCGGTGGTTCAAATTGTGCGAGTCAAAAGGTCGCATCCCATACATTTACTCTCCCCAGCTTTGTGCTCGCTGTGGAGTTCAGTGGCCAAAGTTTTTCATGGTCCAAGACCAGGTTTGGGAATATTACACGGGTCCTGAATTACGTGACAAACTTTTATGTGAAGAATGTTTCAGGGAGATAAGAACCTCAGTTGATAGGCATAACCTCCGTCCCGCCTGGCTGCCGGGCATTATAGAAGTTGAGGAATACATGAAGGCGTGGCGCGAAGGAGACATGGCGAAGTTGATGGAGTTCGAGCCAGAAAAGTTTAAATAGTTTTTAGCGACACCCGCACCCCAAAGGGAAGATTTGTCTAGTTGCCTCTTGATCAACCTATGGAAGGCGGCGGCCGAAATATAGGTTCTTGGTGTTCACATCTAACAATGTTGTACCGGAGCCGCCGAACAGGGATTTTCTTAGAAGCGAGGTGTGACAGCGGCTCGGTGAACACGGCCGTTAAGCCTTGTGTATGACCTTCGCCGAGCGAGCGATAATATTTCTGTTTGACCGTCACGAACATTGTATCAATGCACAACTGCCCGCTATGACACTTGATTATGACAAGATGATCGTTCTCGATGCCGAATGATCTGGCTGAGATTGGGATCGGGAATGCGTACGAACAACTCCTGCCTAAGTTAAAGGAGTACGTTGCCGATCCGATTCGAGTAGAGGAGATTATTGACTCTGACCTACCTCGCTACGCCATCCGCGCCGGCGGCAATGAGTACGTTATTTATTCTCCAGATATGTTGACCGACGAGTACGAGAGTTGGGTTATCGCTACGTGCGTGTTCTTCAAGATCGTTAACGACCAGCTTGCTAACTCTAACGTCAGGTTTTACGCAATCAATGGTGGTAACGATCTGTGCGGAATGTTTCTCACGACTGAGCAGGCAGAGGCATCAAGGGCGACACTGCCTCGCCCTTTCGACTGGCCGTATCTGCCCGAGCTAATGAGTCCTTGGTATGGCCAACATCACTAGACGGCTGCTACTTCTCACTAACCCTTGGATTGCCGAGGGACAGAGAAAGTAAAACGAAAGGAAAAGCGAATTATGAAGATTTCGAAAGCAGCGGTTCCCGAGAAAATAAATGTTCCAGGTGCAATTGCACGTCAGGAGTTGAATTTCGGTGACGCTACAGGGTACGGGAAAATTGCTGGAGAATATTTTTCCCTCAAAGCTGGAACCGATATAGCACCATTATTAAGAGGGCTAGAGGATGACCTCTGTCAGTCTCCTCATTGGGGCTATATGATGGAAGGTGAGGTGACGATCACCTATGCTGACGGACATGAAGAAACCATCTCTGCCAACGATCTTTTCTATTGGCCTCCAGGGCACACAGTTAAAGTCGGAAGCGACGCCGAAATCATTCTTTTCAGCCCTCAAGAGGAGCATTGCAAGGTCGTTGATCATCTGCACAAACAACTTGTCGGTTGAATGCGAAAAAGATTTCCTTCTACCGAAAAAGCTGCCATAGGTTGCACAAAGCGACCTATTCGGGCAGATCGGTGACCTTGGTACGGTTCTGGCCCCGGCGCCTTCAATCGCAGCGATCTTCATACTCACTGCCAGAAGTTACGGTCCAGCGTGCGATACTGCACCGCCTCCGAAATATGCCGCTCGTCGATCTCTGCCGCGCCTTCCAAATCCGCGATCGTCCGGCTGACCTTCAGTATCCTATCGTATGCCCTCGCCGACAGGCCATACTTTTTGATCGCGCGTTCCAGCAGGCTCTGCGGGCCGGGAGCGAGGTGGCAGTATTTGCGGATCATTCGCGGCGTCATCTGAGCGTTGCAGAAAACATGTTCCCCCGCAAAAGTTTGCTGCTGAATTTTCCTCGCCCGGCTGATTCGCTCGCGGATTTCGGCCGAGCCCTCCAATGCCTCATGCGATGACAACTCGGTAACCTTAACTGCGGGCACGTCGATGTGAATGTCTATGCGGTCGAGCAGCGGACCTGAAATCTTCGAGATGTACCGCTGAATCTGCGGCGGCGTGCATTTGCAGTCACGCGTCGAATCATTGAAATAGCCGCACGGGCACGGGTTCATAGCCGCAACCAGCATGAAGCTGGCCGGAAAGGTCAACGACATTGAGGCGCGGCTGATGGTCACTCTCTGATCTTCGAGCGGCTGCCTCAGAACTTCCAGGACATTGCGCTCGAATTCAGGAAGTTCGTCGAGGAAGAGAAGACCGTTATGGGCGAGGCTCACTTCGCCGGGTCGCGGAATCGACCCGCCGCCGATCAATCCGGCATCGCTGATTGTGTGATGAGGTGAGCGGAATGGGCGTATCGTGAGCAGCCCGCGCGAGTCGGTGAAGCCCGCGACGCTGTGGATCTTCGTCATCTCCAATGCCTCTTCGAAGGTCATCGGTGGCAGGATTGATGGAATACGTTGGGCGAGCATCGTCTTGCCAGATCCCGGCGGTCCGATCATAAGCAGGTTATGGGAGCCGGCCGTAGCGACCTCGATCGCTCGCTTGGCGCTCATCTGCCCGCGCACTTCGCGGAAATCGACCGGATGTTGATCGGCGCGGCTGAACATCTCTTCAATATCGACACGCATCGGCCGAGGCATCGGATCTGCGTTCAGGAGTGCGATCACTTCACGCAGGTCTCTGACCGGATAGACGTCGAGGCCGTTCACGACCGCAGCCTCGCTCGCATTTTCGACCGGCAATAAAAGTCGCTTGAGATTCTTGCCTCTGGCGGCGATGGCGATTGGCAAAGCGCCTCGCACCGGCCTAACTCTTCCATCGAGCGCCAACTCGCCGATTATCAGCGAGTCATCCAGTCTCTCGCGTTTCAGTTCTCCGCTTGCTCCGAGTATGCCCACCGCGATCGGCAGGTCGAATGCAGACCCTTCCTTCTTCACATCAGCCGGCGCCAGATTGACGATGGTTTTATAGACAGGGAAGATGAGCCCGCTGTTGGTGACGGCTGAACGAATACGCTCACGGCTTTCGCGTACGGCCATATCCGGCAAGCCGACCACTGTCACCATTGGTTCCTGTTGCGGATCGCCAGTGCGTGGCGCCAGGTGCACTTCGATCTCAACTAGTTCTGCATCGATGCCATAGACGGCGGCGCTGAGGGTTTTATAGAGCACAGGTGGTCCTCCAAGTAAGAAGAAATCAAAACGAGATTTTTCACCCGGCTGAGCCGACTGACGATCACGATCAGCTGAATCCTGGCTAAATCTCGCGCCAAAAGGACGCTCAAGCCGCTTCGGCGCCCTTGATATGGTTCCCGAGATCATTGGCCAATGGGCCTTCGGGAAAGCCCGATGAATCGGCGGGAACAGAAAATCAGACGGTAAAAATCAGATGGCGGCTATCAAGGCGTAGGGGTGGTAAGTTATCGGTAATTCTGGGCTGTTTGGAAGAACAAAGACGCAACCCAGGCTAAGTAAAAAGAGGGCGGCTCTCAACCTGACTTGCGTCTCTTGGTAATTACTGCAGCAAACTGTAGCACGCTGCTCTAGGATTCTAGCGTCCGGAATGGAGCGGAACCTTGATCACTTGGCCCGATCGCAACTTGGCTGACGTGCTCAGCTTATTGAGCGTCGCTATCTCACGAGCGGAAGTGTTGTACCGTCCGGCAATGTCCCCCAGAGTCTCGCCCGATTTGACCTTGTATGTGATCATCTTGAGCGAGTTGCGTCCTGTTGAATTTTTTGAGTTCCTTGACGATGAATAAACGACGTTTTTCACGTTGCTGCTGACCGGGATGATTACTTTCTGTCCGGGCCGGAGCACGCCGCCGTTTACCTGTTCAATCGTCGTAGCAGAAACCCCGGTTTTACGGCCGATAGACTCAAACGTATCCTCATCCAGAGCCGTCAGCATACGCCAGGTCGAACGTTTCTCGACCGGAATACGCATCAAAGCGGTCTGCAATAAGCGGCCTTTACCGGTTGGCATGCGCAGAAGATATTCGACTCCAGGAGGAGTCACGTTCCGCTTCAGTTCAGGATTAAGCGCCAGCAGAACCTCATATGGCGTATCAGTCGCATCGGACGCGAGGCGCAGGTCGACCATATTGTTGACCTTCACATAATCGTAGGTCAGCGAAGGTTCGGGAGTGACGGAGAATCCGTACTTTTCTGGATTCTTGGCGATGATGATAGTCGCCAATATGTTGGGCACGTAATTCCGCGTCTCATTAGGCAGCATCCCGCGGCTGTAGATATGCCAGAAATCGGCGTATCCGGAACGCGCAACCGCTGAGTCGACGCGTCCTTCACCTGAATTATAAGCAGCCATGGCCAATTCCCAATTGCCATCATATCGGGCCGCAAGCCATTTCAGATAACGGGCTGAAGCGCGTGTGGCTTTCTCGAAGCTGGAACGTTCATCGACGTAGAAGTCCTGCCGCAAGCCGAAACGCGCACCCGTATCGGGAATGAATTGCCATAATCCGACTGCGGCCGCCCACGAACGGGCAACCGGCGACCAGGCGCTTTCAACCTGACCGAGCCATGCGATGTCCTGCGGGACACCCTCTTCCCTGAATATCTTGCGCGCCATCGCCATAAAACGGCCCGAGCGGCGTAATCCCTGTTCCATGGTCGTGCGGCCGCGCCCCGTATAATAATTGATGAAGCCTTGAATCAGGGCATTCGGCTTGAATGTGAAATCCAGGCCCGCCGCCGCTACCGCTGATTTCGCCTGTTCTTCTGTGGCGCTCTTCGTCTCATCGTCGGTCAGTTTTAGTTTCGTCAGCTCATCGAGCGGCGATGGCGAGTAAACTTGCTGCCCGAACCCGCGATCCGTACCGGATTTATCCGGCTGGGGCTGGGCGCCATTCTGTTGCGGGTTATCCTGGTCGTTTCCGGTATTGGCGGCAAGGCGCACCGCATTAGCCGGAGAAGTTGAGAGCAGGGTTATCTGGCGCTGGAAAATTTGATCGACGAGGTTCTGGTAATAACGCATCAGGCGCGTGTCACTGCGTACGTCAAGGCCGGATTCGAGGACGATATCCAGAGCGCGGTCATATTCACGGCGCGCTCTATCAATATTTTTCTCTTTGAAATTGACCTCGGCCGATTGGAAGTAGCTGTTCGAACGTTCGATTACTCTTTGAATTTCCTGGTTGCGTATCGCTACATCCGCAGGGACATCGTTTCCATTCGAGGAAACACCGCGACCCTGCGCTGATGCGGTAGGACTCAGACTGGCCATCAGGGATAGGGCACAAAGACAGGCGGCTAAGAGAGGTGCACAGTTAACGTGTGCCACCGTCCCAGTTTGTCGCTGTTCCATTAATTCTTATTCCTCCGACATTAGTTCATTCCCGGCAATAAATAATTGAGGTTAGCGCGCCTTCCTTAGCCTGTGGGGCGGGGCTTAGTCCTTCATGGATCTGGCTGGTCACATGGAGTTTGTGACGCAATTGGAAACGCTAACAACGGGTGAGATTGTAACTTTTACACTTTAAGTATGTCAAACTCTTTAATGATTGACAGTCTCAGGTCAGTGTCGTATAAGCAGCGGGGATGAAATCACCGCACAAGTCACTTTTGCCCCAACTGCTGATCGTGGTCTGCCTGTGGTTTGCCCTGGCCCACCTTGCAGCAGCGCAACAACGGCCATTTCCTGATTATGTTGGTCACGTCAACGATTTTGCTGATATCGTGGACGCGCAGACTGAGCAGAAGCTGGAGACGATTCTTACGAATTTCGAGGGATTGACCGGCGCTCAGATCGCGGTCGTCACGGTCCAATCGCTAAATGATCGACCGATAGAAGAATATGCGAACGAGCTCTACCGCGCATGGGGTATTGGGGCCAAGGCCGGAGAGCACAAGGACAAAGGCGCGTTGCTGCTGATATCCTTGCGTGACCGTAAGACGCGCCTGGAAGTGGGTTATGGGTTGGAAGGCGACCTTCCTGATGGGCTGGCCGGGGAAATAATCCGGAGAATGCGGCCATTTCTTCAGCAGCAGCAATACTCGCAGGGAATCAACGTCGGTGTCAGGACCCTGGTAGATACTCTGGCCGAGAAGTGGAATATCAATATAACCGGCATCGAGGATCGCGCTTATGCTTATAAATCCCCCGCAGGGGAAGGGCGGTCAAGTGTGCGCGGTTCACTCGCATTTCTAGGTCTCCTCCTCATCTTCGTCATTATTATATTTATTATTGCGCGCTCGCGCGGCAAACGAGGCGGCGGCACCGGTACGAGAGGGGGCGGCCGTGACCTATGGTGGACATATCCGATTATTTTCAATCGCGGCGGCGGTACATTCGGCGGCGGCTCCTGGGGCAGTAGCGGCGGCGGCTGGAGTAGCAGCGGAGGTGGCGGCGGCTGGGGCGGTTTCGGAGGCGGCAGCAGCGGCGGCGGCGGCGCCAGCGATAGCTGGTGAATAGTTTTCAGTTCTTAGTTTTAAGTTTCAGTTTGATGATCTCGATCGGCAACTGAAAACTAAAACTGAAAACTGAAAACTATTTTTGAGGTTTCTACAATGAATTCAGAATTCGGCGAACTAGTTTCCCGATTGCACGCTAGCCAGGGACGAAATCTGGTCTCAGTCATCGTTTACGGTTCGGCGATCGTCGCGCCGGGCAATACCCCAAAATCCGACTATCATATTGTGATCGTCACCAGGCGGCTTTCAGCCACCGATCTCAGGCTGGCCCGTCCGATCGCCCAATGGTGGACCGCCGAGGGATATTCGCTGCCCGTCTTCTTCACAGCGGAAGAGTTCGATGACTCGCTCGATGTCTATCCGATCGAGTTTCGGCATATGAAGCGAGCCTATCAGGTGCTCTACGGTCCGGACCTGCTCGCGGGCAAGGAAATTTCCAATGAGAGTCTGCGATGGCAAACCGAACACGAACTGCGCGGAAAGCTTCTGCGTCTGCGCTCTCTTTACCTTCCCGCCAGTCTGTCCGCCCACGATCTGATGAGGCTAATGACACAGAGCGTGGTCACATTCGTGCATTTTATGCGCCCGGTGCTGCAGATGCTCGGAGAAGAGCCACCCCTTGGCCGCATGGCCACGGCGCTGCGCGTCGGGCAACGTTTAGAGATCGATATGGCTCCGGTAATGCGCGTTCTCCAACTGCGCGATGAACCCAAAGAATTGATGGATATCGAAGTCCATGATCTTTTTGCAGGCTATCTGGACAGCCTCGACCGGGTCATCGGGGCTGTGGATAATATGTTAATTGATAATTGATAATTGATAGTTACCTGTTGATGGCTGATAGTTCGTAAACACTGTGGCAACAATTTATACGAACTATTATCAATTATCAATTATCAACTAATAGCAACCTCTCCCTGGTTGTTTCTACTTGTGCAAGAGTCAATCCAATCGATCGGAGAATCCGGCAGCTGGACCCGGCGTTGCTGGCACAATTGCAAAGGAGGAGACTATGGGGAAAATTGCGCTAATTATCCTGGGTGTGATTGTTCTTGCCGCTCTATTTATCGGTGGCTGGGCAATAAACAGTTACAACACACTCAATGTGAAGCGCTTGGCGGTAGAAGAGACGTGGTCGGGGGTCGAAAACAATCTTCAGCGACGAGCTGACCTGATACCCAATCTGGTCGGTACAGTCAAAGGGATAGCCAACCTGGAGGAGAGCGTCCTCACCAAGATCGCTGACTCGCGCTCGAAGATTTTGTCGCAATCCACCACGCCTGAAGAGAAGATGGAAGCGAGCAACCAGATGACGGATGCAGCACGCCAGGCAGGGCTGATACCGGGCGGAAGTGGCGGGATACTCGGTACCGGTGGAAGGTTCCTCTCGATCACAGAACAATATCCGCAGTTGAAATCCGATCAGAGCTTTCTTCGATTGCAGGACGAACTGGCCGGAACCGAGAATCGTCTCGCCGTGTCTCGTCGCGATTACAATACTGCGGTCACCGAGTACAACACGGGACGACAGAGGTTTCCTACCGTTCTCCTGGCAGGTATGTTGGGCTTTCAGGATAAACCCTACTTCAAGGCTGAAGAAAGCGCACAGCAGGCGCCCAAGGTAGACTTCAGTAAATAAGAAGACCAGAGCATTGTTAATTGTTCATTGTTAATTTTACATTTAACATTTTCCTTCAATGACAAATGTAAAATTAACTATGAACAATTAACAATGCTCCCTGCTTTTCTAGGTGGTGAGGCGCCGATAAATCCCCGGCAGTCGCTCCGGCAGGCTCATTACGTCGTCGATGATCGTATAACCCACCTCGCCGTAGAGGTCCTTCAGTTCAGCCTCGGATTCACGATCGATCGTGATACAGAATGGAGTCATGCCCAGGACTTTCGCGTGGCGCAGGGCCATCTTGGTGTCTTCGCGCGCGTAGCGCGAATCGCCGTAATCGTGGTCGTAGGGCCGCCCGTCGCTGAGCACTATCAGTAGCTTGGTACGGGCATCCTGCTTCTCCAGCTCCGCGGCCGCATGGCGGATGGCCGCGCCCAATCGGGTGTTGTTGTGATAGGTGATGCCGCCGATCCTTTTTTCAACCTCGGCTGAATATTTCTCGCCGAAGCGTTTGATCGTGAAATACTTGACGTTCCGGCGCCCTTCGCTCGTGAATCCGGAAATCGAATAGGCATCGCCGACGGCTTCGAGCGCTTCGCTCATCAGCACCAGTCCCTGTTTCTCAATGTCGATGATTTTTTGTCCCGGCCGCGTGTAGGGCTGATTTGGGTGGCGCGTGATAGTGCGCGCAGTCGAGGAAGACATATCCAGCAGAAACGAAACCGCGACATCGCGCTCGCGCCGGATGCGCCGGATATAGAGGCGATCCGAAGGCCGGCCGTTCGTCTTCTTATCGACGTGATGATCGATCACCGCCTGCAGGTCGTAATCTTCGCCGTCCAGCTCGCCCTTCACCTTACGCAGTGATTCGGGTTTGAGCATCTGAAATTGATAGCGGATCGATGAGATGATTCCTGAATACCGCGCCCGCACCTGCTCGACAAAATCACTATGTCCTTTGCGGTTTTCGCGCTGGATGACGCGGCACCATTTCGCGCGATGATCGCCCAGCTCGCGGTCCCACTCATCATAGAAAAATGCTTCATCGCCTTCTGCCAGTTCCTGCTCGCTCGTTTCGGCGTTCATCAGGTCATTGAGCAAGTCGGAATCGGTGGGAGCGCTCTCTTCTTCTACATTCGTCCATTGGTTGAAGAGCTCCGGCCGCCTTTGCTGGACGGGCATCGGACGCTCCTGCCCGCTCTCGTTCTCCCTGTTATCTTCGCTCTCTTCCTCTTTCTCCTCCTCGTCTTCGGACTTCCGGCTCTCGGACTCCTGTTGGCTCTTGACGCCCTCGAGCAGTTGGTAAACACGGAAAGTCGCGATCATCGTATCGCCTACTGCCGCGTCGTCGCGCCGCAGATATTCCGCCACGATCTGCTCGAATTGAAGAATCATTTCGGCATACGCGCGGCGAGCATTCTCATCGATCACGCCGTTGCAGAGCGTGATCTGGAAGAGCATTTCGTAAATCGCCTGTTCGGCGGTCAGTTCGCCGATCGGCGGTCGGCGGACGACCAGCCGCGCGCGGACGAAGTCAAGGTCGCGCCGAATGCCGCGATAGGTACTCCGCAAACGCCAATCGATGCGGCCGTTCTCCAGTGTAGTGAATATACGCGTAGCGAGAATGGGGTTCGGGAACCGGGAGAGCACGGTCTTATAATCGGCATTCTCGATCGCCCCAGAGTCGAGCTCGGGTCGGGGGCGTAATCCCAGATGCTCGGCATTTGAATACTGTATGTACTCTTTGTCACCGAGGTCTTCCTTATTTCTCCCTCTCTCTCCGAAATAGGAATCGATCTCTCTCAGTGCAGCCCGGATATCCGGCGTTCCCGCCGCTCGCGTGCCGAATTCGACCTGGCCCGATGCGTGCGCGGCCAGCGCCTTGTAGAGTTTGAAATCCTCCTCGGGAGAACCGAACTCGGCGATCATGGCGGGCAATAGAATCGTCTGCCCATCATTGATCTTCGATTCCTCGGGAATAGAGCCCAATGGAGCGATCACCATCTCCCGGCCGGTCAAACCTTCGACGTATAACCTGAGCAGGTGCGCTACTGATTCGAGTGCAATGCCGTCGTGCGCGCAGCGCAGCGAATCCTGGCTGGTCTTCGATTCGAGCGCGTAATACGCCTGCGCTTTGCGCCGGTCCAGTCGGTGCAGGTCGGCGCCATCGCGGGCCCACGCCTGGAATTGATCGAGCGAAGCCGAAGCGAGCGCTTTGGGAGAACTCTTGAAGCATTCGAGTGCTATGTAGACATTGCGTGACGCGAGTTCCTCCACCACGTCGAGGATTGCGTCGACGCAATCGGCGACTCGTTTGCGTTGCGTGACGCTGAGCGTGGCAAGGACTTTCGGTGTGAGCTTGAGGAAATCGTATACGATGGCATTGCCCTCGTCGGCGACCTGACGCGTGACGCGATGCCATTTCTCGAAACTCTCTGTCCCTCCGACTTCGATCACCGAACGAGCGGAACGGAAGTATTGCAATGCCGTCGCGCCCCCGCGTTCGAGAAAAACGGCCGTCTGCCGGCAGAGTTTGACGATATCGGCGGGTTCCTGCACATAGGACAAGCCCTCGCCGACAGCGGTCAAAAACTCCGCAGCTGTAGCGCCCGTGCGCTGAGCGAAGCTTTCCGCGAGATTTAAGATCGCCTCGATAGGTGATCCGTCGGCGCCGTCCTTGAAACTGCGCAAAGCCGCGAGCGCGCGTGGAGCCGCGTTCAGGACTTCCGTGCTGTGCTTGACCGAACGATGGGCTACTTCTACGGCGATGCCGAACATCCGCGCCGCAGATCGCTCATCGCCCATCGATGAGGCGCTGCGCGGCGCGCCGCGAAAAGTCGCCAGCGCAGCGGTCGGCGAGAGGACGATCTGTTTCGCGCAGAGGGCGATCAGCAGAGTTCGCACGGTCATCGGCAAAACCGCGAGCGTATCGATCGAATAGCGGAAAAAATCGCTCGCCTCCTCCGCGCTGTTGAGCGCAATGCGCCGCCCCAGTTCTGCCCACGCGCGCAGATCGCCATTTTCCAACAGCTTCGCCACGTCAGGCACGGACTTGAAGAAGTCCATCGCGACCTTCGGCGAGACGCCGACGAGCGATGCCCCGATATCAACCGTCACCCACCCGCGCTCGTTCGGTTTCATCCCCATCTTCATCGCGAGCGATTCGACCGTGTTCCGCGTCAAACCTTTCAGCAATGAGCTAGTCAGTCCTTTGCGTTCTTCAGACATAAGAAGATAATGGATAATGGATAATGGATAATAGATAAAATGATAATTGATAATTCGTATAAATTGTTGCCACAGGGTATACGAATTATCATTATCCATTATCCATTATCAATTATCCATTCCCTATATCACCGTAGTCACTATCTCACGGATACTTTTTTGCAATTCAATATCGTCGGTGATGGGGCTGGCGATCGCAATTTCACAAGAAGTTACCGGGTCTACGCCACGAGATATCATTTGAGCCGCGTATACGAGAAGGCGTGTCGATACGCCTTCCTCAAGGCCGTGGCCTTTCAGGTTGCGTACCTTCTCTCCGATTTTCACCAGGTCACGAGCCGTGGCGATGTTAACTCCACCCTCATGAGCCACTATCTGTACCTCCGCTTCAACCGGCGGATAATCGAATTCGATCGAGAGAAACCGTTGTCGGGTCGATTGTTTAAGGTCCTTTAACACACTCTGATAACCCGGGTTGTAGGAGATAACGAGCATGAATTCTTCGGGGGCATTGAGCAGGACGCCGATTTTTTCGACGGGTAATATTCGGCGGTCGTCGGTCAACGGGTGAATGAGGACGATCGTGTCTTTGCGCGCTTCCACGACCTCATCGAGATAACAGATGGCGCCATGGCGCACTGCGGTAGTCAGAGGTCCATCGTGCCACACCGTATCATCGCCTTCGAGAAGGAAGCGGCCGACCAGGTCGGTCGCCGAGAGGTCTTCGTGACAGGCGACCGTGATCAACGGCCTCCCCAGACGATAAGCCATGGCTTCTACGAACCTGGTTTTACCGCACCCGGTTGGGCCTTTGAGCATTACCGGCAGCTTCGCCTTGTATGCGGTTTCGTAGATCGAGACCTCGTCCTTGACGCTCAGGTAATAAGGCTCCCGCGTGATGCGGTACTTTTCGATTGTGTGTTCTCTTGGAGAAGCGGTATTGGTTATGCTCTGTATCGTTGTCATTTGTTCATCCTGCTCTGGTTAGCCATTCCGTGTTAAGATTGGTCCTACATCTTAACATTGCGGAAGTTCAGTTTCGAGTTTAAAGCTATAAGCTCCTTTTAAGATTAAGAATATGATCGCAGTTGCTTTAAGCGGCGGGGTCGACAGTTCGACGGCAGCCGCACTTCTAAAGGGTCAGGGACACGAGCTGGTCGGTTTCTCGATGCAGCTATGGAATCAAAGGCGCATCAACGTCGGGCCGGACGGGGAACCTCTGCCATCGCGTTGCTGTTCACTTGATGACCTATACGATGCCCGCACAGTCGCAGTCAAGCTCGGCTTTCCATTCTACGTCGTCAACCTCGAAAACGAGTTCGAGCGCGACGTCGTACGCCCATTCGTCAAGAGCTATCTCAACGGCCTGACGCCGAGCCCATGTGTGGCCTGCAATTCGTTTCTCAAGTTCGACAAGCTGGTCGAGCTGGCCAAAAATGTCGATGCGGAGAAGGTCGCAACAGGCCATTATGCGCGCGTCGCCTATGACGAAACGCGCGGGCGATGGATGCTTCTGCGCTCCGTAAACAGGGCGAAAGACCAGTCCTATTTTCTCTTTGAATTGACTCAGGAACAATTGAGTTATGCGCTCTTCCCGTTAGGCGAGATGAGCAAGCAGCAGGTGCGTGAAATCGCGGAGGCCGCGGGATTGCCGACTGCGCAGAAGCCGGAAAGTCAGGAAATCTGCTTCATCCCGGACGGCAACTACTCGCGCTTCATCGAGAGGTACCTTGAAGAGGAGAAAACGGCAACCGCGTTGACATCGGGGGAAATCGTCTCGACCTCAGGTGAGGTGATAGGAACTCATGCCCGGAATCCACCGCTACACCGTTGGACAGCGTAAGGGCTTGGGGATATCCGCTCCCCAACCGATCTATGTCGTGCAGATCGATGCCGAAAAAAACCGCGTCGTCGTCGGAAATAGCGATGACCTGTTGAAGCGAGAGATGGTTGTCCGGCGCGTCAATTGGATAGCGATTGATGATTTGCCGGCGCCCTTACGCGTGACTGTCAAAATCCGCTCGCGCGCCGAAGAATCTCCGGCAACTCTGACAAAAAATGAGGATGGTTCCGTGTCGGTTGGTTTCGACGAGGCACAGCGAGCCGTGACGCCAGGGCAGGCAGCCGTGTTTTATGACGGCGATCTGGTAGTAGGTGGCGGGTGGATAGTCTGAGAAAGCTCCGGCGATGAGCATGGCATCGGGCGCCGAGGCCGCCAGGTTTCTTCCGATGCAAAAAAGTGCGCGAGGCCGCGCGCACCAGAGAGGATCTTATGAAACTCATAACCGATTTGATCTCGCTCTCAACCCGCGGCGACACGGATATCATCGACATCACCCCCCGGGTCTCCTCGATGCTGCGCGAATATAAATTCACGCACGGCCAGGCTCTGGTCTTCGTCTCCGGTTCAACTGCGGGTATAACCACGATCGAGTACGAGCCCGGTCTTCTCAAAGATATCCCCGCCGCATTTGAAAAGCTCGCGCCCCGAAATGCCCACTATTACCACGAAGAGACGTGGCACGACGGCAACGGTCATTCGCACGTGCGCGCCGCCATGCTCGGTTGCTCATTGACCGTCCCATTCCGTGACGGCAAGCTGCTGCTCGGATCATGGCAACAGATCGTTCTGATTGATTTCGATAACCGTCCCCGCAATCGTGATGTGGTGGTGCAGATGACGGGTGAATAATTGATAATTGATAATTGATAGTGCACACGCTACGAACATATGGACATCAACGGGGAATTTCGCGGTTCTGAGTCGTTTTGGTGAACATAAAAACAAGTCGAATCACTGAAACGAGCGTCGGCAACCGAATACCTTCAAGCCCTGACTCAGGCCATCTTCTCGAACAATTTTGGTTTTTGGTTTAGAACGAGACTATTTCTTTCGGCTCTTATTTTTTCTTCCAACCATTTGCGGCCGCACGCCCGCTTTTAGTGATTAACCTGTTTTATGCAGTGGTTGCAAATAGTAGTGGTTGCAAATACAGGCTAGATTGTGTTTCGGTTCGCGGATATTCAATGCTACTACCCCGAATACCACCGACGGCAGTCGGTGGATGGTTATGTCCTTACCTACACCTCCAACCAGATTCTTCTTTTCACAAAATCCCACCGACGGCAGTCGGTGGATCGTTAAGGTTCAGCCTTCATCGTCCCTAGGCAGAGGCAACGATCGAGTTGAGTTGTATTACTTCGGCCGCGCCCACACAGATTGCGACATATGGGTCGTTTTTCCAGCGCTGCGCATATTGCACACCGGCGATGTGTTTGCCGTCAAGGCCATTCCGCTCATAGACGCCAACAATGGCGGCAGCGGAGTCGAATACCCGCGAACGATTGCTAAGGCCGCCGCCCTGCCGAAAATCGATACTGTCATCACGGGGCACAATAAGACGGCGCTAACTATTGACGACCTGAAGCTGTACGCGGACTTCAACCGCGAGTTCGTGCAGGTAGTGCAGGCGGCCAAGAAAGCCGGCCTTACAATCAATGACGTGGTGAACAGTTGGAAAGTACCGGAGCGGTTCCTGAAGGGCGGGTACATGACTCCGGACGAATATCAGCGGCTAGCGGGACTGTCGATGTCAGCACGCCTGCGGGCGAATGTCGAAGTGATCTGGAACGAGACGAAGTAGCTAGCCGTATCTTTTGGCGCAATGGAACGGGACTCTCAATGTGGCATTATGATCAATTGCTGTTAAGGATTGTTCTCCTTCGCCAACTTTATGTGAATTTTTGCCACAGTGGTTGCAGATTCATCTGTAAAATATCATTCATAACGAAGAGCTTTGATCGGATCGACGCGGGCGGCGGAGAGTGCCGGATATATCGCCGCGAGCAGACTCACCAGCACCGCGAATGTTATGGCGCCGGCGATCAAATACCACGGAATATTGAAAAACTCGATGTGCCTGATTGCCCGCCCTACCTGCTGGGTCACATATCGGTTGGCCCACGCATTCAAGAGGCGGTCGGTACCCCAGCCGGAGATGACTCCGAGTATCCCGCCCGTCAATCCGATGAGGATTGCCTCGACGAAAAAAACCCGCATTATTTCGCCATTCGAACCGCCGATCGACTTCATAATGCCGATTTCGCGCGTCCGCTCGCGGATCGACATGATCATCGTATTCGAGATGCCGAAAGATGCCACCAGCAGCGCTATGCCGCCGATCAATGCGAGTGTCGCATTGACTATCATGAATATACGCCTGATATCTTCTATCTGATTGCCGAATTTCCTGAAGGCGAAGCCACGATTTTTTATCTCGTTCTCCACCGCTTCTACCTGCGAGACGTCGCTGACACGCACTTCGGCGCTCTGGTATCCGGTATCACCGGCGAGCACCTCGCCCAAACGTTCCATGGGATTGCGATTGGCTTCTCGATACTCTCGGGCTTGTCCGAGCGGGATGAACATATCCGAATAGAGAAAATTGTTGATATCGAACCCCTCCTGGGTCTTCAATACGCCGACGATTCGATACACCCGCCGTTCGAATCCCTCAACCGTCGCATCGATGGGCTTAGGTGGGGAATTCTCGGAAACGCGAGCGAGATCAGGGATTAAAGGAATACCGAAGACGCTGGTCGGGGCTGATACCTTCTCGGGAACGGTTAATAAGACGAGTTCTTTGCCGATAACTTCTTCGGCGGCTTTTTGTCGCCTCTCATCTGGTTTGCTCGGAGAGTGATTCTGGAATGGCACCTTGGGCCGGCGGCGACGGTCGAAGGCTTCCGATGGCTTCTTTCTCACCCAGGAGATGAATCGTTCGGTGACTACCGCTTCTTGAGCTTCTTCGCCGGAAATATGGCGGCCCGCCAGAAAATTTTTGAAACGGGGATTGTATTCGATTGAAATCGGCGCCCCTCCGATGATGGCATGTCGCGTTCTCCCCTCGTATTGTACGAAATTGCCGAAAGTGAAATTAGGGACCGCGTACCTGACGCCTTCGATGCCCTGCAGTTCGGTTATTGCGGCATCATCGAGCAGCCGTGTCGCGATGGGCGTCGGCGCCGGTAAGGCATTTCCATCGGAGGCGGGGGCCGGATCGCCGCCTCCGCCTGAATCTTCGGCAGCGTTCAATTCGCTCATCGCCAGCAAGGCATCCACTCCTGGCCCCGTCACCCAGATCTGCGTAAATAGATCGATCCGCCCCAGCGCATCCTTCAGTAGATTGTTCTGCAGGCCGATACCTAGGCTGACCATCGTTATGATGGCCGCGACCCCGACGACGACGCCGGTAACGGTGAGCGCTGTCCGCAACTTGGATTGGCGAAGGTTGCGCCACGCGAGAGCGATGATATCGAAAAAATTCATAGTCAGCCTTCGATTACCTTGCCGTCTTTAAGCCGAATGATGTTCGTGGCGTATTTGCCCGCCAGTTCGCGGTCGTGAGTGACCATTACGATTGTCTTGCCATCGCGCTTACGCATATCGTCGAGCAGGCTGATGACCTCAGCCGCGCGATTGCTGTCGAGGTTCCCCGTAGGTTCATCGGCGAGGAGCACCTGGGGCTCATTAGCGATGGCTCGCGCAATGGCAACGCGTTGCTGCTCGCCTCCCGAAAGTTCGGATGGGCGATGATCGGCGCGTTGCGTCAACCCCACCCGCTCGAGCAATTCAGACGATCGCTTTCGCCGGTCGCCCTTGCTCAGCCCGGCGAAGGCGAGGGCGAGTGAAACATTTTCGCGCGCCGTCATCGTCGGCACGAGATTGAAGCTCTGGAAGATCATTCCTACCCGGCGCAACCGGTAACGCGACATCTCCCAAGCCGAGAGGGGCGCCAGACTCTGGCCATCGAACAATATCTCGCCCGTTGATGGACGATCGAGTCCACCAAACAAATTCAACAATGTCGATTTGCCGCATCCGCTCGTGCCGAGGATTGCGACGAACTCCCCGCGTTGTATCTTGACTGTGATGTCGGAAAGCGCGCATACGGTTTCTGCTTTCATCCGATATTCGCGCGTCACATTGTTGGCCTCGAGAATTCCCATAATTCAGACTCATCTGCGCAGCAACCAGAAGATCAGCGTGACCAGGGCGCTCAGCAGCAACATCGTCATGAGCGGGATGTAAATTCGCACGCTCCCGCTGCTGTTCGTCCAACTGAAATCGCCCGGCAATCGTCCCAACCGTAGCCAGGGTACTCGCTCGCCCAGCAGGAACAGGGCTCCGATGATGATCAGAACTACTCCGCATAGGATCAGTAGTTTGCCCATCTTAATCCAGAACCTTTCTTCCAGCTACCCGTGCCCCAATGCCTCGTTGCCCCAATGCCCCGTTGCCCCGTTGCCCCGTTGCTGTCTCCCGGTTTTTCCTATCCAGGAATTAGCAAAACTCTGTAGCGTTGAAAAAGTAGCTCAATTCTATTCTGGCATTTTCGGGTGAGTCAGAGCCGTGCGTGGCGTTCTCCTGTACATTCGCGCCGAAATCTCCGCGGATCGTCCCTTTGGGAGCTTTGGTCGAATCGGTCGGTCCCATCAGGTCCCGCCAGGCTTGCACCGCATTCTCTCGCTCGAGTGCGAGAAGAACGCTCGGCCCGCTCGTCATAAAGAGCACCAGTTCACCGAAGAATGGGCGCTCGCGGTGAACGGCATAGAAGCCCTCAGCCACTGGCTTCGTCATATGAAGCATCTTCATCGCGCGAACCTTGAACCCGTTATCGGTGATGCGCTGGATTATATTCCCGATGTTCCCCGCGCGCACCGCGTCCGGCTTGATCATCGCGAAAGTCATTTTGGGTGTGTCTGACATAGTTATTCCAGAATGAATTGATCCTTAAGAAGAATAAAGGAGGATATAGCTCCAGATCATAGCAATTCTATTTTCTTGCCGCAATCAGCATTACTATGGAAAAGAAGAGGGTGAAGCTGAGGAATGCTTCATAACGCGTGGTCGACGATATCTACTACGAGCGCACGCGCTCATAGTAGATATCGAAGGTTACTGCGGTACCGATCAGCGGCCAAAAAGTCGCAGCTTCGGTTTGCGGGAGCCATATTTTGCCCGGGCATACCATATCTCGACGCTGTCGATCGCCCGATCGCCTCCACGCAGGTCGAGGGGCCGTGTGCTGCCACCGGCGGCTATCCGACTCCTGAACTGAAGCTCCTCGTCCCCGCCGTTTTCGTAATGTACGACCACCCGGTCGAATGTAATAGGCGCTCGTTCGACACGGATTTGAAGCGCACGAAACCTTCCATCGGAACGCCCAACCTTGATACGGTCGCGATCACTCGATCCGTCGACGTTGGACTCACCCAAATATATCCACGGGCCGCCGTTTCGGCCGTTGCGATATTTTTGGGCGTTGACGTCATTATAAAAACCTGCGAGCAGCATACCAGCTAGAACAAGTAGCAGAACTTTTCTTGTCATATTGAATCTATACTCCGTTTAGAATCCTGTAATACAGGTATCTGATTTGTGAGTAAATCGACAGGGGGTGAAGGGTACATCCCCATCATAATCCGATTCCCCGGAAAAAGTCGACGGAGTGGGGCGGGGGAATTGTGTCATCCGACCGGTATCCACCGCAAAATTCGCAAAATTCTAAAGTCCAGACGAAAGCCGGCTTCATCTTATGTGATTGTTGTAATTATTGTTTTCAAGGGCTATCTCTTTTCTAGCACGACAGGCGCCTGTTCGATGCCGTAGACCCGGCTGAAGAAACCCTGCACTGCGCTATATTGCTCGACCGGGATGGTAGTCGACTTCAAGACCAGGGCCCGTTTGAAGATGAGGAGACCCTCTTTAATCTCGATCGCGGCGGAATAGTTTCCGAACGGTTGTTTGAGTTCGACGGCATCTGGCATTTCATCGACCTGAAATCCTTCGGGCAACTTGATCTTCACTGTCTCATTGTATGCTTCTGACTCGATCACGACCGGGTATTTGCGTTTGTCCGAGGCTAAAAAATATTGCGTACGGTGTGAAACCACCGCGGGTTTGAAGACAAGTAGCTTGCCTCGCATAGACTGGGCGTATGCCGGGGACTTGAATTCGAGATCGAGCGTAAACTTGCCGGCCTCATCGACCGGTACGATTTTTGTAATTTGAGCTGATGGCGCCCCCCTCGTGATCCAGCGTTCGATTTGCCTGGTATAGTCGGGCCGTGAGGCGCGTTTGAATATCCGGCGTTCTGCGACTGCGGCCTGGCCGAAAGAGAGTTCTCGGAGGGCCGCGCTCAACGTGCCTTCAGGACTGAGCTCCGCCTCGATTGTGCGTTCGAGACGGTTGGCTTCGGAAGATGTGACGGGCATTCGCACCAGATCTCCGGCATCGCCGGCTGAGATCAGGGCGAGGCTGCCCTGAAGATAATCGGGCAGATCGCCAACCGGCGTGTGCTCATCAGTCGGATCGAATATCAGCAGTCGCCCGAGAGATGAGTGCCTGATCACGGTCGGCGCATCCGTCTCATCGCTGACCTTGACCCCGATAATGCAATGGTTGAATTGATGCGGGGAAGGCCACTCTTCGCGCACGTAATTCGGGTCGCCGGAATAAATCACGACCGGATATGCTTCGATCTTCAGCGCCTTGAGCAATGCCCGCATGAGGTTTGCTTTATCCTTGCAGTCGCCATAGTTTTTGTTAAATACCTCCACCGCTGTATGCGGGCGATAACCCCCGCCGCGACCCGTACCGATCTGAATCGAAATGTAATTTACGTCCTGCGCGTAACGGCCGATGGCTTTTATCCGCTCATATTCCGTCTTCGAATTCGCCGTCAATTCCAGAGCCTTGGCCGCCATCGCCTCGTTGTATCCCGTCTGTGTATCACTCAATTCACTGGTATATCGCGAGACGTCCTTCCAGTTCGCGAAAGTTCTGAGCGCGCTCGCTTTGCCTGACGGCGGATAGATGCTGATCGCTATACGGGGCGCGATGTTGGTCAACTCAGGACCGGCTGGCTCGCTTTCGATGAACGGCAGGTTGCGAAGCTCCCAGGTATAGACCGTTCCGCTCACCGCCGGCTCGATCTTCGCGTTATTGAAGGTGACGCCGTCGGCGCGCCAACCCTCCGGCAATGTCACTGTCACCCGTGAAAAAAGCACCGGATTGCCGCTCTGGAAGTACCACACGAATTGCGAGAAGACGGACCGTTCCTCCGTCGTTACCTCATATCCGAAGACGCAACCCGCATCTGCGTCATCGGATGCTGAGATGACCTTGCTGCGCGCTTCGTTATAGACATCATTTTCGACGAGCGCGATATCGGCCGTCTCCTTCTTCCCATAGGTTTTGACTTCGCCGCCCGGCCGAATCAACCAGGCGCGCATCTCTTTCACTTTTTCGGAATCGGTGTTGTAGACAGCGCGGGCGGTGGCCGCTCCTCGTCCTTCGCGCGTCAGGATGCGGACGGCGTGGTAAGTCACCACCGTAATTCGGCCGTCCTCGTAGACCATTCTGCGCATTTCGTCGTGTAAAACGACGGCGTTGACTTTCTTGTCGTATACGGGGAGATTGGCAGATGAAGCCTGTTTCAACCACCCCGGAACCTCATCCCCGTTCGCAGTAACGAACCCGCCCATCAGCGCCAGCGTCAGAACGCAGAACACAATTCTCTGCAACATATTTCCCCCTTCAGAAGAAGGTTTCAGCTATCCCTCGCATGATCGAGGCCGCTCAAACCGAAACATTAAAACGATAAACTTTCATTATTGCTTCACGGCCGCCGCCACATCCTGCTTGAGCGTGACAGCATGATTGTCTTGCTGGTGCATTGTGTCGAACGCGCGCTTCAGCGCCTGATAAGTGGTTTTCGGAAAGACCAAACCGCTGAATTTCAGGTTTCGTTTGTAGACGAGCGTCTTCTTATCCTGTGTGATCGCCAGATTGACCTCGTATCTGCCCACTTCGCCCAGGTTGAAGCTGGCGGGTGATTCGGCATTGTCGAGCGCGAAACCGTCCGGCAGATCGATAGTGACATTGTCCTCTTCCATCCACGGGAAGTGGAAATATATATCGTGCCTGCGATCGCTCGTCGGGAAGAGAGGTCCGATGCCTTTCTGAAAGAATGCCGGTTGGAGAAATATTCGCTTGCCCGTGCGTTCGGCAAATCCGGGCACCCGCACCTTGTATGAATAGATCAGCGGCTTGAACGGGTCAGTTACCTCCTCGAGCTTGATATCGGTAACGTCTACATTGCCGAGCCGCGATTGAACAGTCTGGCGGACGTGTTCCTCGCGTTCGCTCGCCGATTCCTCATCATGATTTTCCTTATTGATGGCGGCAAAATGGCCGGTGTATTCGATCCGCACCTCGCCCTCGAGCGTCCCGTCTTCGCGCAAATGCAATTTGGCAGAGCGCTTTTGTAACGACTTTTCGGCCGGTGATATCGGAGTATTGATGAAGACCGGCTCCTTCGGATCGGCGACCAACGCCGGCTGCCCTTCCTGCTGCCAACGCAACATCCCCAGCGGCACGTATCGGCTCGATGGATCGAAGAATCTCCATTCTTCTCCGACCTTTACCGCGATATCGTAAACATTGAGAAAGTAGTCATCGGCGATGTTCGGATCGAAGAAGATATCGTTGCGATCAGGTAGATTGATGATCCGCGCCTCAAATCCGGCAGCCATTGCCATTGCGGCGAAGAGCAGGTCGATATCTTTCCCGTGGCCGTATCCGCGTTTGATCGTGTCGGCGGGCGACCGGTTCTCCTTCAGCTTCTTACGCTCCTCATCGCTCAGAGTCGTCATATCGTCATGAACGTTTTTGATCCGGGTGCGGCAGAAAGCGAGAATGCGCTCGAGCTTTTGTTCGGGAGAAGGGGCCTCTCCGATCACGTCCGCTGCAGCTTTCCTGATTTCATCATTGACCTTTAACAAACCTTTGTTCGAATCGTAAACAGACTTCCCGTACTCCTTCCAGAACTTAGCGGGGACGATCTTCTCGTTCTTTGAATAATAGAGCAGCATCCAGGAACGCACTTGATCTTCGGGAGGCATGCGCGGCTCTTCTACGAATGCGGGGACATTGGTCTGGCCCGTACTCACATATCCGTCCTTCTCTTTGGTGAACGAGGTGGCTTGCGCGTGGAAGGTGACCGAACGCATCGCTAATTCAATGTCGCTTAGCGGTTTGATGTAGTACTTGACTGATTGGACCGGTATCTCCCTCTGGAATTGGAGACGCGTGTAGAGACTGAACGGCCGTTGTTCATTCCAACGGTATTCTATGATCGACCCTGGCTCAACCGCAGGCATGGCAAAGGATTTGGACTTGAACTTGAGTCCGCTGAGGCGAACGATCTCGCGGTCGAAGATCGAATCCTTCTTCAACTCGACGATCGTTCCGTCCGGTTTAATAGTGCGTGCGGCTATATCGCGAATATTTACCTTGCCGAAATATAGCAGATCGACCTTGCCGTGCTTCTCGATTCCGCGATCATTGAATATTTTTATCCTCAGATAATGGGAAAGAACCTGGCGCGCGTAACTCCCATCCCATTCGTCTTTCAGATAGACTTCCCAGAATATAGCCTCGGCATCCGCGTCTTTTTCGACTGCCGGCGCATTGAGTGCGAGATGTGACGGATCGATCGGTTTCCACTGCTGAGCACGGACAGTCGTCGAACTTATTAACAGACAGGAAAGAAACAGCACAAAAACGAACGGGGTACACGAGGCAAACGCACACACAGCAAACGGGGTAAGCGCCTCCCGTGCGGCAAATGGGGGATACGGATTCATATTGCCTACCTTTCTTTAATTCATGGTTGCAGGGTCTCGACTAGGTCGACCTTCTTTCTATTTGAAGCCCCATGAAGATGAGCATGAGGAATATGTGGTGTTGCTGATGCTGTTGATCTAAAGGCAGATTGGCTCTGATAAGCAGATAGACCGGTAAGGCATGATCTATCTCAAAGCGTATTTGCCGGAATTAGCCAGGGAAATGATCATAAAGCTGTATCAGGCGTGACGCAAGAAAAATTTAAGAATACTCGGGAAAATTTTGATTAAATGGAAATGCGAGGAGAGGGTCGGCAATCTATCGAGAGAATGGTTCGGGTTTTTCAGAATTATCTGCCGTGAAACAGAGAATTTATAATTTGACGTTTGTGATTTTAGATTTGTTATTTGTAGGAAAAAGAATGCTCCATCAACGACAAATGACAAATCTAAAATCACAAATGTTAATAAATGCCCTCCTGTTCCTGGCTGTTGCGCACGAATAAGAGGCTGATAAAACTAAGATTTGATGCAAGACACGATGGTCATCCAGAATCTATCAGCCTACTCCATGTCCAATGTAATTATGGTAGCAGGCAAATTCGGTTTGATTGTCACTGAAGAAGGCAGAGCCTGCTATTCCACTAGCGATTCAGTTTATTTTTTCCATTAACGCAACCGGTAAATTTGAAAATACCTCGGATAACGGCAGGGAAATCTCTCCCTCCGATTTCTGCGCGCATACGCTTTTGCCGTTGAATCGATCTCGATAACATCCGGCAAGTTCCTTCGACAAGGCGATCGCGGTATCTCCCCATACCTCGCTCGCAATCGGCAGACTGGAATTTTCCCCCAGTTTGGTGAAAAACCGGGAAGCGGCGACGATCACCACTTTACTGCCTGATATTCTCGCAAAAGCTATTGCGTGCCTTTCGCGGTCGCCGCTCACTTGAAGCGGTAGGTATGCGCCGAGATCGAATAGGTCGCGCTCTGTGCGGCGGAGGTTGAGAGCGCGCGCGATTATGAATAGCTTGATCCGGCCGTCTTCCAGATTTCTTAGCATATCCTCGATCAGTTCCGCTACGTCATTCGACTCCAATGAATCGAGGAGAGACTGGCGGCGCGCGTAATCGACCGGGCGCCGGTTGTCCGGATCGACCATGCTGAAATCCCAGAGCTCCGTTCCCTGGTAGAAGTCGGGAATGCCGGGGGAGGTTATTTTCAGCAATGTCTGCGATAAGGAGTTGAACATCCCGGCCCGCGCGATCGCCGATTGGCTCTTCGTGAAATCATGGACGAAGGCCGACTCAGGAGTGAGTATCTCTCTAATGAAGTTGCGCACGAACCGCTCATACTCTTCGTTTTGATTGAGCCAGCTCGAGTGGATCTTCGCCTCCCTTATCGCTTTGATCATGTATTCCTCGATTCGCACGACGAAAGATTGATCGGACTCTTCACCCTCAAACGGGGCAAACGGCCATACTCCGACGAGCGTCTGGTAGAGCAAATACTCCTCGCTAGCATCAGGAGCGAGCGACCCTTCGAATGGGGTTTTGCGTTCTGAATTGAGTTTTTGCCAGCGCCGCACGGCTCGGTACCAGTTCACCGGGTTTTCTGAGAGGACATTGATACGCGCCCGCGCATCCTCGCTCCGTTTAGTGTCGTGAGTCGATGTCGCAAGCAGCGTATGGGGCCAGCTTGCGAGTCGCTTTCGGTTATGTTCGTGGAATGTCTGGGTTGAGATGCCGAAAAGCGAGGGATCGCCGCCGACTTCGCAGAGGGAGGCGAGCGGATAGTAGCGGTAAAACGCCGTATCCTCGATTCCCTTGGCGGTGACGGGAGGGGTCAATTGCTGGAAACGCATAACGAAATCGTGCCGTTCTGCCCGCTGTTCTTCATTGATCCCCTGAGGCTCTTCGTGCAGAAGAACCGATGCGATGAATTCAAAAATCGATGAGCTTATCGCCGGGTTGCGTCGACGTGCGCTTCGCACGGCGCTCAGGATGTGGTGGCGGTCGTCATCCGCAACCTTTCCCTGCTTTGCGCGGATGTAGCTGCGATAGACGGGAAAAGAGGCAATCACCTCTCTGAGCGCATCCTCCAGGCTGTTGAGCGTGAAATCGCGTGAGTATCTGTGCTGTTCTGAAATCCGATCGAGTTTTCGCGCCAGCACGTGCAGCTCGCTCGACATCGCGGCGCGCAGGACCAGCTTTCTCCCTTCATACGACACATCGTCGAATCTATCCTGCCTTCCTGTTATCCGCTGCCAAATCTTAAGGAATGCGGTCTCATTCGATCGATCGATGAAGACTCCATTCAGCAGATTCAGAAAATCGTAGCCGGTCGTTCCCTGCGTAGCCCAGTTTTCGCGCAGCTCTTCGTTGCGCCCCAGAATCTTTTCAACTATCACGAAGTGAGAGGGGATCTGATTGTTGATAATTGTCCATCAGTCGATTGCCCTCCACGCACCGCCCTCAGAGCGCCGCGCTGCAGCTCTTTGAGGTAAAGTTCGGGATCATAAAGCCCATCGATGTGGTCGACCCGCAATCCAGTAACCATGCCCTTTTTCACCATTCGCAGGATAAAATTATGAACGGCGGAGAAGACCTTTCGCTCCTCAACGCGGATCGCTGCCAGTTCGTTAATGTCGAAGAAGCGGCGAAAGTTTATCTCATCAGCAGCCACCCGCCAGTGCGATAAGCGGTAGGATTGCGCGCCGAGCAATTCCTCAAGCCGATTAAAACTGGCAGGGTCCCCCTTTACGCCATTGAACTCGCGGATGACCGTTGCGATCGCTCGCCGCATCTGGCTGTTTGAGGTGACGAGCGACGAAATTCGGCGTTTGACGATCTCCTTCTCGCGGCCGCGTTCCTTCACCTTCTCCGGATCGGTGTCGGTGCGGGGAGGCAGATGTTCAAGTGCCGTGATTATGCTTTCCAATTCGAGCCGGTGCGGGTGTGACTCTTTGAGGCTGGCGGAGATCATTTCGAGCGCCGGTTTGAGTATCAGTATCCAAGTGCGCGGTGCAATCGGCAGTTCAGTGTCATAGTATTTGGCAATGAAGGTGCCGCGCTGATATTGTATCTGAATCTCCTTGTTTTCGAGCACCCTCCCGTATTGGTCCCCTAACACCGGAAGCAGCACCTTATTGCTCATATCCTGCTTCGGCGGCTGCCAGTCGATGTCGAAAAAGCGTGAATAGGTAGAACCGGGACCGTTCTCCAGTATGTCCATCCACCATACGTTGTTCGAGTCGGCAATGCACATGTGATTAGGAACAAGGTCCATCATCAATCCCATCCCAAGTCCTTTGAGCTTTGCACTAAATTTAACAAGATTCTCATTCGTTCCGATTTCAGGATTGAGTTTCGTGTGGTCTGTCACATCATAACCATGCAGACTGCCTGATCGGGCAGCCAATAGTGGAGAAGCATAACAGTCGCTAATCCCCAGCTTGTCTAGATAACCGCTGATCGATTCCGCATCTTTCAATGTGAAATTACTATTAAACTGAAGCCTATACGTCGATGACGGTATCCGAATTGTTATGGAATTTTCAGGCATATCTAAGCAATTTAAATTTCTTGTCGATCGTAACAAATTCATTTATTCTTAATTGTTGTGCAATCCTCACGCCGATCGAACTGATCTACCTAATCTACGTCCTTCCCGTGTAATGTGAAAAAACACTTGTAGCCTGTTAGTACACGACCGGTTGTATCGAACCTATTCATGATTCAGATATTTTAAGTTCTAATTTGTTATGTGGATTGACAAAATAGGCATAAATAGGGGGGTTGACTGCGAAATGAGGGTTGGGGGTGCTCTGGCCTCTAACTTGCTTATTTAATACGTGAGCGTTATAGGTTCTTGCAACGCACAACGGCATGAATACTGAACATGCAGGGAGCAGTATAAAGGAGCCAGGTGGGGAGCTGGCTCTTTTCGTGCCGAATTCAAAGCTGTCCTGAGTAGAGTTCTTGAAAGGCTACTTTGCTCTGGGCAGCTTTTTTTGTTCGCAATCCATATCCAGTGTAGCGCCAATCAAACACAATCCATACATATTACCAGTACGAATTAGTTCACATTTTTTCATCCATTTGCTACGAAAGCGGTCGCTTTACATCCATTCACAAAGCTAAGTAATCTAGACAGAAGTGTTTAGAGTTGATACCCGGGGATCCGTATTTTTACTGGTATGGGCCTTGCAGATTCATTAGATATCTCCCGGAATAAGGATGTCACATATGAAACAGCAATCAGAGATCATGAAGGCAGCAGCTGCTGCCGTGGGTTCAATGCAGAATTGGATTCCACTCAACGCCGAAGAGAGGTGCGATGAGGCAGGGGTATTCGAAGAGGGGATATCTTCAAGGATCGTTGCACAGGATGAAGCTATCCGTGCTATGTCGCAGCTCTATCAACTTTATTTGGCTGATTTGAACATGCCGAACAAACCGATCGGGACGCTCCTCTTCCTGGGTCCTACCGGTTCCGGCAAAACACGTGTCGTCGAGGCGGCCTCAGAGGTGTTGTTCGACGATCCATATGCGATGGTCAAAATTGACTGTGCCGAGTTTCAACACTCGCACGAAATATCGAAACTGATCGGCTCGCCGCCCGGATATTTGGGGCATCGTGAAACACATCCGATGTTATCGCAGGAGAACATAGACCGTTTTCAGACGCCAACAAATAAGCTTACCTTAATTTTATTCGATGAGATAGAGAAGGCGTCCGATGCGCTATGGCAACTCTTGCTTGGCATTCTCGACAAAGCGACGCTCACCCTGGGCGACAACAGAAGGGTCGATTTCTCGAACTGCATCATCGTCATGACGTCCAATCTGGGCGCCCGTGAGATGAGCGTTCTGACCGAAGGTCAAATGGGCTTTGCGCCAACCGAAGCAATTTCCTCGGACCTCGATGCGAGGCTGGTAAAAATCGGAATTGAGGCGGCGCGGCGTAAATTTTCGCCCGAATTCATGAATCGCCTCGATAAGATAGTCGTTTTTCAAACCCTAACCCGCGCCGCGATGGAGCGGATTTTGGACCTTGAATTGGATCTTCTGCAACGGAGGATTCTATCGACCGGACGCAGCGCTTTTATCCTTAAATGTAGCGATGAGGCAAAGGAATTTTTGCTTAAGGAAGGCTTCGATCGCCGCTACGGGGCAAGACCGCTCAAGCGTGCCATTGAACGACATATTCTCGTTCCCGTCTCGAATATGATCTCTACCGGACAGCTTTCAACCGGTGACATTATGCTTGTCGATGTCAACGATGTTCGGAAAGGGCTCTGTTTCGGGAAGGCTTTCCCGTCATTAAGCCTGGATCATTGCGATCAGAGCAGCGGATTTTTCCCCGCACCTCAATTGCAAAGATTGGCTACATAACGTACGGCAACTGTCGTGCGCACACGGCTCGGCTAAAAGGCCGGTTGATTAGGAAGATGTATAAAGCGAATTAACGTGACGGAGCATTCTTTCGCTTCGCATCCACTCCTGCTTATCCGGCCTTGTCTTCCACGGACGATGGTTATAATCCCAGGGTCCGTCGCTTAGTTATCAGCTGAAGTGCCAAAACAACCACTGCAATTACCAGCAGCAGATGGATGTTACTTCCCACTCCGCCCAAAAAACCAAGCAGCCAAAGAATTAAAATAATCGCAAGGATCGTCCATAACATAATATCCTTCTTTGCCTGCTTTAATAAAAGGCAACTGATATGCCTGTCTCAAACTATCATTACTGTAGCAGCCCGATGCAGCGCGTATCGTAGAAATACAAGTGTCTGTAGTCAATACATTCAGTTGCATTATTATTATATAAGATTGCGTGGTAATATTGGGTGAAGGGCTGTACTAAAACCGAAACGCGCTATGGTCTGAGCTTTGCAAGAAAGGCTAGGGAGACTCATCGCTAAGATTGAAAAAGACCTGGGGGAGAGCGAGTTACACAAAAATGATTTGAGCTACCTCTGGGGATTAAAGGCATTGAGTTACTAGGAGGAGGTGAACATGGATAGGATGGATAGGACGGAATTCAAGTCTAACCGGGAGTACCAGGATAATTTGCATCAGGATGAAGAAGTGTTGAGGGAGCAGGGTTATATGGCTGGAGGGGGTATGACTTTTGATCGGGTGAAGGCGGCGGTGGCAGATTTTTTATATGAGGCAGCTGAAGTGATCCATCATAAAAGTTTAGGGACCGGCAGTTCCGAAATATCGAATTTCGGTGACCGTGCCGCTAACTGGTTGGAGCATTCAGCCGGCTATGTGAGGGAGATGGAGCCGCAGCAGTTAAAGGCGGATTTCGAAGATAAAGTCCGCCGCCATCCGGGGCGGAGCCTCATAATCGCCGGGGTGGTAGGGCTGGTTATAGGCAGCGTGATTCGCAGGAGGTAATTATATGTTCGAGCGGCACGGACAGGAGAGGATTTTATATTCATCATTGCAGCGCGAATCGATTGGAGATCTGCTCAGCAACCTGGCGGCTCAATCGACCACTCTCGTGCGCGACGAGATCGCGTTGGTCGGGCGCGAATATTATGAAAAGGGAAAGCATGTTCGGCCGGCGTTGATCGTGCTGGCCGTTGGCGCCTTTCTCGCTATGCTCGCATCGGTGACCCTCTGCGCGGCGATTGTCCTTTTCATAAGTCAATATATTGACATCTGGATTTCTGCTGCGATCACAGGAATCAGTTTAGGGATTATCGCCCTGTTGATGATTTTGGTCGGCGTCAGCCGAATGAAGCAGACAAGCCTCAGGCCTGAGCAAACTTTAAAGTCGCTGGAGGAGAACAAAGAATGGCTGAAAGAAATTACCTAACTGAGGGCCGCCCAGCTTCTGCTTCGGCTCATGCTCCGGAACGTAGTGCTGAAGAGATTCGGAAGGACATCGCATCGACGCGCGAGTCGATCACCGAAACGGTGGATCAGTTGAGTGATCGTTTCGGGCAGACTTTAGATTGGCGCACGTACGTATCGGATCATCCGCTGGCTGCTTTGGGGGTGGCGGCAGGGATCGGATTTTTGGCAGCGGGATTATTCAGGCATCGCGCTTCGGCGAAAGATCGCTTTACGGATGCTTTGGCCGATGCAGTCGAAGATATGTCGGAACGATTTCGTAATCACCTCGATGGGCTGGGTTTGAAAAGACCCGGCCTGGCGATGACGATGAGAGCGGCGGCAGCCGGTGCGATTGCCAGAGCTGCAACCGCCTATTTGAGTAGCCGTGTCGTTGGTGGCGACAACTACAAGAACTCATAAAACGGAATGAAGGAGGAAGTATGGCAGACACACCAAGAAGCGAACAGAATCAAGCGAAACAGGCCACACCGGGAGGCCAGACTGCCGAACAGATAGCCAGCGCGGCGCGGCAGGCTCGCGGATATATGTCAGACACAGAGCGCCAAACGGGGCAAACAGGGCAAACGGGGCAGGCTGGGCAAGCGGGACAGGCCGCTCAGAAGGCGAAAGAGAGAGTATCCGATATGGCCGGCCAGGCACGGGAGACTATAAATCATGCCTATTCTCGCGCTAGTCGTGGGATGAACGAGACCTGGGACCAGGCGATGGTTTACAGCAAAGACCATCCGGCAACGGCTACCCTGGTGGCTTTCGGAGCGGGGCTCGGGATCGGCCTCTGCATCGCAGGGACTTTCGGCGGCCTACAGTCCCGCAGCCGCGCACGCCGTATAGTACCTCCGATAATGAACGCGCTTTCGGATATTGCCCGGGAATTTTTCCGTTGATAACGGTTCAGGAACGAATAAATGATACCGAAACCGTCCCAGTTGCCCCAGTCGCCCCCATTGTCCTTGTTGTCCCAGTCACCCCGGTCGCCTCGGTCGCCCCTTTCCGAGGTTGAAGGAGAAGAATCGATGCCCAAAGAGAAGCGGACCATTCTCCTCGTCAGTAAAAATAATACGGATCCTCAGCCCTGGCGGGAGTATCTGGAGACCGACGACGCAATCGACTGGTCATTCATCGAGGAAGAGTCGGCCGCGAAAGCTGCGACGAGCTGTCTGCTGATCAGACCCGATTGTCTTCTGGTCAGCGGAACCCCATCGGGGATCAATGATGTGCTGGCGGCTCTGCAGGAATCGATAGACCAGATTCCGGTGATCGTGATCACCGATTCGGGCGGGGATGAATCTTTGGGACCAATTGGAAGAGAAGTGGGAGAGTGTCTGAATCGTGAGGCTGTCTCGTCCGGCGTTCTCCGCCGGACTGTCAGCCGAGCGATAGAGATGACCAGGATGCAGTGTCTGGTTGAACAACAGGCGCGGCAGATCGATGAACTCAATCTGCGGTTGGAGACCGAACGGGGCCAGATGATGGAGCGCGAAAGGCGGGCGCGCGATCTGGCCGAAGCGGTCAACCGGGATAAGGATGAATTCATTGCGGTCGTCTCACACGAATTGCGAGCCCCCCTCAATGCCATACTCGGTTGGGCGCGCATTCTCAAAATCGGGAAATACAACGCAAAAACATTCGAGCATGCGGTCGATGTGATCGAACGCAGCGCCCGTACCCAGCAGCGATTGATCGAAGACCTGCTCGACACCGCGCGGGTCATCAGGGGGAAGCTCCGATTGGAGACCAAACCCGTCGATCTCGCCCGGGTCATCGAGGCTTCCGCCGATTCCGTTCACCCGGCCGTCGAGGCTAAGGGCATAGATTTAAAATTGAAACTGAAGGGTAAGAACAATGTCATTACGGGTGATGCGGACCGGCTGCAGCAGGTAGTCTGGAATCTGTTATCGAATGCCGTCAAATTCACGCCCGAGGGGGGGCAGGTAGAGGCTCAACTCGAACGGGCGGACCCTTATTTACAAATTATCGTGAGAGATTCGGGCAAAGGCATCAGCCGCGATTTTCTGCCCTATATCTTCGATCGATTTCAGCAGGCCGATCTGGCCAGCAGGCGCCGCCACAGCGGGTTGGGGCTCGGCCTGGCGCTCGTACGGCATCTCGTCGAGCTGCACGGCGGAACAGTCGAGGCCGATAGCGCGGGTGAAGGGCAAGGATCTACCTTTATTGTGAGGCTCCCGCTTCCGGCTATTCGGCAGCGAGTCGATGAAAAGAAGCAAAGTGCCCGCGATAAATCGGTTGCCATCAGCTCCTACTCGCTCGACGGCATACGCACGCTGGTGGTGGATGATGATCCGGATGCGCGCGATCTCGTGGCCACCTTGCTGCGGCAATATGGCGCCCATGTCACTACAGCGGCTTCCGCCTCGGAGGCGCTCGTATGCATAACATCCAGCGATTCATCCAATCGAGCCGAGATTCTGGTCTCTGACATCGGGATGCCGGAAGAAGATGGATACTCCTTGATCGAGTCGATACGGCGACTCGCCCCCGAAGATGGAGGTTCCATTCCTGCCATCGCGCTCACCGCGTATGGGCGCGCGAGCGATCGCATCAGGGCGCTTTCAGCGGGTTTCCAAACGCATATGCCGAAACCCGTCGAACCCGCAGAGCTTGTCATGGTGATATACAGTTTGACGGGCCGCGCCAGTTATTGATTGCTTTAGGCGTATTGAATGTTCAGAAACAAATTTCCGGAATCCGCAATCTATGCGCATCCGTCAATAAACAGTCCGCAATCAAGAAAGAGGGAAGTCATGAACAGAGCAAAGGTGCTTGTTATCGACGATGATCCTGAAATGCTCGATCTGACCCAGTATGAGCTGCAGACCCGTGGTTATGAGGTGATTACGGCGAAGAATGGCGAGGAAGGGTTGAAAATTATTGGCGAACACGGCGTCGACGTCGCGCTCACGGACCTCCAGCTTCCTGATATTCACGGAATTGAACTGGTCGGGATGTTGAAGGAGATTTCGCCGCGCACGGAAATAATCATGGTGACCGGCTACAGCTCGCTCAACGATGCTATCGGCGCGATCAAGGCCGGCGCATTTTATTTCATCGAAAAGCCGGTCGAATTCGAGGAACTGTCTCTCCTGCTCGAGAAGGCTATCGAACGCGGCAGCCAGGCCGAGGAGATCAAGAACCTGCTGGGACGATTGAGCGAGCGAACCTCGTATTACAATCTGATCGGCAGCAGCAAGGCCATGCAGGATATCTATGAGATTATCGAAGGCGTCGCCGAATCGGACGCCAACATAATGATCTTCGGCGAATCGGGGACCGGCAAGGAGTTGATCGCAAATGCTATCCATTATAAGAGTCTGCGCGCCAAGAAACCGTTCGTTAAGATCAACTGCTCGGCGCTGCCGAAAGAGCTGATCGAGTCGGAGCTATTCGGTCATACCAAAGGCGCATTCACCGGCGCGGCGACCGAGAAGACCGGATTGATCGGGCAGGCGAAGGGGGGCAGCCTCTTGCTTGATGAGATCGGTGAGATGCCCGTTGAATTGCAGCCCAAGCTTCTGCGCGTACTGCAAGAGCGCGTCTACTATCGGTTAGGGAGTGAAAAAGCGCTCGAAGCCGACTTCCGGTTGATCTCGTCGACCAATCGCGATCCGCTGGTGGCGATCCGCGATGGGCATTTGCGTGAAGACCTTTACTACCGCATCAACACCATCGAAATTCACGTACCGCCTCTGCGCGACCGCGCGGAAGATATCCAGCATCTGGCCGAATATTTCCTGAAAATATATGCTGAAAAGTACCATCGCCAGGTGCACTCGATATCACAGCACGTCTATGAACGAATGTTCGAGTATTCTTGGCCCGGCAACGTGCGCGAGCTGCAGAATGTCATCGAGCGTGCGGTCCTACTCAGCAAGGGAGATATGATCGAAGAGAGCATCCTGCCCACGGCTATCTCGGTACAGCCGGAGGCAGCCAGTGTCCCGGTGCCGGAATCATCACTGCCTGCGACCGGCAGCAAATCTGAAGCAGGGGTGTCAAATGCACAGGATTTGACGCTGGAGCAGATGGCCTGGTTGATAGTTAACCGAATCCCGGATTCGAAGGACGGGAGGCATCGAACCGACACGATCAAACAGTTTGAAGGCGCCATCGTCAACGCCGCTCTCGAGCGCACGAGAGGCAACAAGCAGGCGGCTGCCAACCTGCTCGGCCTCTACCGCCCCCGCCTTTACACGCTGCTGAGAAAACACAACCTGGGCAAGACGATCCGTGAAGTCGACCGGTCTATCACAGATGCCGAGCTGGAAGAACAAGAAATGGCTGAGATGGATTCTCACGCTATGGTAGATAATGGGCTTACTCACACGATGCGTTCGGCGGGAGACTGAACTAACTTGAAGAGGGAAGGGAATATGAGTGTATGAACAAGGAAAGAAAAGATGACCCGAAGCCTAAACCTCCACCCGCCCCCCAACTGCCCAACCTCCCATGGAGCCCTGACGATCCTTTCCAACTGGATCCGGAGCGAAAAGAGCCAGTTACTACAAGTCTGCCAGAAACAGAAAAAGAAAATGATGGGGCAACGCCGCCGGCGCGACCAAAACGCGAGAGACGAGAAAATGAAGAAAGTAATGAGCAATAACTATAATAGAACACACACAGGTATTTTTTTAGTACATAGACATGACTTTCTTCAATCCATTTTAGTTATTATGTACACATAAAATTCCTATTTCTCGCATCGAAATATCTCCAAGCATACAGAATATAACAAGTTGAGTATTTTAGAAAAATCGCAATGTTAATGGCATTGAGGTTGCTAGGCAGTTGATGACCATTTTAACGAATGGTCAGCTCAAGTACAGGCGAGGGACTTTCGGGGGAGTGAGTTCCTCGCCGTCATGAGTTGGGATGGCTGCTTGCGAATAGCTGTCACACGAGGGAAAGCTATTCTCAAGCAGCCATTTCTTTTGACATCGATACCGAACAGCGCCGGAGGTTAGTCAAACTTATGCTTGGCAGCCATAAGTTACCTTCTGGCGCTCGTCCTAGCTATTCTGGCGATACCAAGGCGTATTTCCTCTACCTTGTCGTGGTATCGATGTATGAATTATCGAACTGTCGTATACTCGCGCGTATAGACCGGCCGGAGGTCTCTCTCCTCAACAACCACCTCAGTCAGCGATAGTGACCGAACACCTATTTGGAGTCCCTCATTGAGTTGTTGAATCAAGATGACCCGTCCATTATTGAACCGGAGCGCGTCTCGGTAGACGTACGGCTTATCAGTTATCTGAGTGAAGGTAGCTTCCTCTCTTTCGTTTAGGCCGTGCTCTTTCTGAAGACGCGCCGGGATGCCCTGAACATCCAGCCGTGCACCCGGCGGAATACAGACCGCGGGCAGCGCTCTCTCGATCTGTCCGTTGGCTGATTCCATCCCACGATCCATCCACGTTTTGAATCTCATCCATAAACTGGATTCCGCTGTGACCTGATATTGTTTCTTTATCTTATCGAGGTCAGTCGGCGATGCCAGCCCTTTCGAACCAGAGAGGAATCTGTGGACGAAAAGCGTTTCGCCTTCAACGGCCAGACGGTTTTTAAAGCTATGCAATGAATAGTCGCACATATTCTACCTCCTAAATATCCTGGGCGATGCCCTGCTTGAATGACGATTACTGAATCTACTCTCTTTACTGCTTCTTCGTTGAGTATTAAGTCTTCAACAGTTTATCCGGTCGTCTTCTATTATTCCGGGTTCATACCAGGCGATTCGAATGGGAGGATTTCAACATAGCCTTACCCGGTAATCATTTCGTTTTGGAGGATTCTTTTTCTTAGCTGAAACCGCTTGCTGTAAGTTTACCTCATTTCTATGGGTTTGAGAACCGAATAGAGGCATACAGCTAATTTTCGTGGAATATCATTGATATGAGATTGCTTTTCTATAGTTTAAAGAGGGACCGAGCATCACAATGTCGCGCACCTTCGCAACGCGGCGGCCCGAGACGACTGCTTTCTCCTGAATTTCTGTGAAAGTTGTATAACAGAAATTCAGGAGAAAGCGGTCGTCTCGGGCCGCCGCGCTCGAGCGTCTCACTATTCATCTATTCATTTCATAAGGGTAATAAGAAGCAATTTGATTTTTCCTCTGCTCCCCACCACTCACCGTCTCGTAGCACTGTTGCGAGGCGAGCTGGATCGAACAGTTATTTCCGTTCCGCTCGGGAGATCGAGGTTATCGCGGCCTTGGATCAGAACAGTCCCGGCGCCTGCGCCGGCCCCAACCGCGGCTCCGATGGCAGCGCCCGATCCGCCACTGGCTACTGCGCCGATTATCGCGCCGAGGGCCGCTCCGATGCCTGATCGTGTGATCGTGCGGGTCGATTGACTGTCGTCATCCTTAATAGTGCCTTCACTCTCTATCTTGACCTCTTTCCCGTCAGGCGTGCGGATGTTTTCGAGTGTGCCTCTGAAATCGTATGTGCTGCCGTCGCGCATCCGAATGCGGTCGAAATTGAGCGTCAGCTCTGCGCTCCCGGTTACACGTCCCGAACTCTCGATGTTGGAAACGATTCCTTCAATCACGGCACCTCTGTATTGGGAAGGCGATCGCACCTCCATGCTGAAACGATTCGTGGAACTGTCTTCCTTCGTGGACAGGTTTGTGGTCAGAACGGCTGTAAGCCTGGTGTTATTGGGCACGATAAATCGCCCTTGAACCGGTCGATTGGGGCCGTTGTTATCACGCGGACCCGTATAGAGATTCAATTGCGCGATGTCGGACGTCTTTTCATATAGGCTCGTGACGACTATCGGCTGGGAGAAGCGTTCCGCATAAATGCTGCGCGTGATCCGCATCCGCTGGCCTCTCTCGGTCGGGTCGAATGTAACGTTGTAATCGCTGCCCTGTGAGCCGGTCCTGTTGACGATCAACTGGTCGCCATTGAGTGATGCTTTGATGCGCACCGTCCGCCCACGTTCCGTTGTCTCCGTACGAGTCCGCCCGTCCGCGTCGAAGGTGGTTTTCGGCGCACGTGTGGAGGCCATCGTGAAGCGGCGTCCGCTCTGCTCAATTGCGATCACATCCGGAGCATCAAGTCTTCGCGTAACGCGCTCGCGCGCCCGTTGTTGCTCGCCCGACGGCAATCCGCGGATTGCCCGCTCAACTATATCGTCCGCGTTGTCGCTGCGTGAAACATCAAGCCGCCATGTCCCCGTCAATTGGCCGGGATTCCGTTGAGAACGCCGTTGATTTGCTTGCTGTGCGCTCACGGAAGTATCAGCCTGCACAAGCAGCATTAACAGAAGCGCAAGCATCATGAAATAGTTGATGAATTTTATTTTTACTGACATTTTCTGGCCCCTCTCTGTTTTGAAATAACCAATCTACAAGCTACATCTTCTAATTGTCAGCAAGAATAGTGCCAGCATTTTGGTTGGGAATGATTATCGCCGAGTTGATAAAACTTTAACTATTGAAACTTCACCTTTGAAATATTGAGCGTATTAGGTTAAAATATAGGTTGGGTTAACCTTCTAAATCTTAAATCAATATAGTCACTCATGTGAATGGGGTACTTGCCTCTGAAGTTTTGAAGGGTTTCCAATAGGGTGCTTCAGACGCAAGAAATTTATCAGGCTGGGTAGTCAGCTTAAGCTCAGCCGATAGGGGACATTAGCCGCCTCACCTCCAGCAACCGATTTTGTAGAATTATTATGAACGCCAATCATAAATCGCTTAGGTATTCGATAGCGCTCTTCCTGGGGTGGCCGTTATTCTGGCTTTCGATGACCTGTTTACTCCTCAGTCCACAGGTCTTAAGCGGAACATCTGTGGAACAGAAGCGAGAAATATTTATCCTGGCCAGTCTCGCGGTGATTGCAATTCTTGGGGTGTTCATAATTTACATGATTGTGGAACTGAATAGGCGCCAGCGCGCGAAAGAGGCGCTCCGTCATAGCGAGGAGCGGTTCAGGCAGCTCGCCGAGAACATTGGCGCGGTCTTCCATATGACTGAGCTTCTGGGCGACTCGGACCCCGGTCGAATCATTTACGTCAGCCCCGCGTATGAGAAGATTTGGGGAAGCCCGCGTGAGAGTTTGTATACCGATAGTCGCTCCTGGGTAGAGTCGATCCATCCGCATGACAGGTCGCGCATAGAAGCGGCGATACCCCAAATCGCAACAGTGAAGTTCGATATGGAATATCGCATAGTGCGGCCCGACGGGGGAGTCCGGTGGGTACACGACCGTATCTTTCCGATCTACGATGAAAAGGGGAAGCTTTACCGCATCGCCGGAATTGCCGAGGACATAACTGAACGAAAAAAAGCCGAGGAAAGTTTGGCGCGGGAGAAGAGTTTCTCCGACACCGCGATCGACAGCCTGCCCGGGATATTTTACCTTTTTGATATTCGGGGCCGTTACCTCAGGTGGAATAAAAACTTTGAACGAGTCACCGGCTACTCGCACCTGGAGATCGCGGGTATGCATCCGCTGGACTTCATCACCGGCAAAGACAGGCAATCGCTTGCCGAAAAAATCGGCAAGGTCTTCACTGCGGGCGAGGCGGCCGTGGAGGCCGAGCTCGCCTCGAAGGACGGGCGGGAGACCGCCTACTTTTTCACGGGCAGGAGGATCTATTTCGACGGCAGGCCGTGTCTCGTTGGGATGGCTATCGATATTACCGAGCGAAGGCAGGCCGAGCAGGCGTTGCAGCAGTTAACGGGCAGGCTCCTCCAATTGCAGGATGAGGAGCGCTGGCGGATCGCTGCCGAATTACACGACAGCCTGGGCCAAAGTCTCGCGATTATCAAGAACCGGGCGATGATCTGCCTGCGCGCCTCCTTCGATGAAGAGAGGCTCAAAGAGCAGCTTGAAGAGATATCGTCCACCGTCACTTCGGCTATCGATGAGGTGAGGGAGATCACTCACAACCTGCGGCCATACGAACTGGACCGGCTCGGGCTCGTCTCAGCAATCAAATCGATGATCAGAAAGGTCTCCGATTCAAGCTCGATCCGGCTCTTGTCAGACCTCGAACAGATCGACGGTCTGCTCTCGAAAGAGGCTGAGACCAGCGTATATCGGATTGTGCAGGAAGGGCTCAACAACGTAATCAAGCACGCCGATGCAACCGAGGCGGGCGTGACAATCAAAAAGGACGGACGCCAGGTCATTGTCACGGTGCGGGATAACGGGAAAGGAATTATACCGCGCACTACTCGCAGCAACGGAAAGAATGGCAGCGGTTTCGGTCTGGCCGGCATTGCGGAGCGGGCGCGGATGTTGGGAGGAGTACAGCAGCTTATTTCAGAGCCGGGTCGAGGAACTACTCTTACTGTTCGACTGGCACTGGAAGGAGAAAAGGATGAACGGAAACGCGCGCATAGTCATCGCTGATGATCATCCCGTGTTCCTGCAGGGCCTAAGGCAAATCATCGAATTGGAGCCGGGCCTGGAGGTCGTGGGTGAAGCGAGCGACGGCAATAACGCCCTGGAGGCAATACGAGTTTTCAAACCGGGGATTGTTATCCTGGATATAGAGATGCCGCGGCTGGACGGGTTGGCGGTGACGCGACGGCTGCGCGAACAAAAGATTCCCATCGAGGTTATTTTGCTGACGGTGCACCGGGAGGAAAGCCTCCTGAATTTCGCGCTCGAGCTCGGCGTCAAGGGCTACGTGCTCAAAGACAGCGCAGCGGTCGACATTGTGAGTTGCATAAATGCGGTGGCAAAGGGCGAGTACTACACCAGTCCCGCTCTGACGACCTATCTGGTCAACCGCGGCCGCCCGGCCGAACGATCTCGAGGGGCGCGGCCAGGGCCGCTGGACTTAACGCCCACTGAGCGCCACGTCCTCAGACTGATCGCGGATTACAAGACGAGCAAAGAGATCGCCGAAGAGCTGGGCATCAGCCGGCGAACGGTCGAAACTCACCGCACGAATATATGTCAGAAGCTCGAGATACACGGCAGCCACGCATTGATGAAATTCGCTCTCGAGCACAAATCCAGACTCACCTAAGAAAAACCGCTATAATACCGGCTGGACACTTTCCGAAAACGATCTTTTACGGGAGAAGAAGAGGTTTTACGCTCAGTGGCGATTGGTAATTGTGTGTACTGAGAGCGTTTTAAAAGCGGGTAGTTGGAGCCCTTATTCGGATGGAGCGAAGCGGAATCACTACGTCGCCATTCCTGAACAGCCATGCAAAGGGCCGATAAAATTGGACGGTTGTCACAAGCATAAATTGCTATGTGCCTGGGGCTCCACCCTTGGCTTCAGCCAATCTTTTAAAACAATCTCTGACATTTGGAGTAAGTATAAAAATGCTGGAGATGAAGGGAAAGAGGATCAACAGAAAGATCATAGTTCTGGTCGTTATTGGATTGGCGAGTATCGATTTTATCAGCGCAAGAAATGGAATTGCGATGCAGCGCGCCAATACGGCACGGACGGGCATAGATCTTAAATCTTGTCGAGTGAATGATGTTGCTGGCGAATTGCGGTGCGGCACCTATGAGGTTTACGAAGACCGCACAGCGATGAGGGGCCGCAGGATCGGTCTTAAAGTCTTAGTTCTCCCGGCATTGAATGGCAGGCGTGCACCGGATGCTCTGTTTATCCTCGCCGGCGGACCGGGTCAGGCCGCCACGAACCTGGCGGGTTTCGTTTCCCGCACCTTCGCGAGGGTTCGCCAGGAACGCGACATCGTCTTGGTCGATCAGCGAGGTACGGGTGGATCGAATGGGTTGGAATGCAATCTTTACGGTAATAGTTTACCGGGGCACCTCGGCGATCTGTTCCCCCTGGAGGCAATCAAAGCCTGCTACGCGCAATGGGATCAACGGGCCGATCTGCGCTTTTACACGACGTCCCTCGCTATGGATGATCTCGATGATGTGCGGGCCGCGCTCGGATACGAGACGATCAACCTCTTCGGTACGTCCTATGGGACTCGTGCGGCGCAGGTCTATATGCGCCAATTTCCCGAACGCGTCCGCACCGTCATTTTGAAGGGAGTTACGCCGATCAGCGAAACCATCCCGCCCAACATCGCGCGCGATGCGCAGCGATCGTTGCAACTGGTGATTGAGGATTGCGAGAAGAGCGCAACCTGCCGCAAGTCCTTCCCGAACTTCAGACGGGAATTCGCCGATGTGCTGGCTCGCCTGGAAAAGGGCAGCGTGGGAGTGCAGCTGTCCAATGGCGAAAGCAGCAAGGTGGAACGGGGCGAGCTTTCGCATGGAGCTTTCATCACTACCCTTCGCAGCATGCTGCAATCGACAGCCACGATTGCCCAGCTGCCGATGTTGATTCACGAGGCATATAAAGGCAACTACTCGCCTTACGCGCGCGAAGTCCTCGCTATCCGCCGGGGATTCTCGCAAAGCGTCAGCATCGGGACATTTCTTTCGGTCATCAACAGCGAAGACATGAGGTTGATCGATCCCGGTCAATCGGATGGGACTTTTATGGGTGACTACTACTATCGGCAACTGCGCCAGGCGTGCGAACTCCTGCCGCGAGGCGAGATACCGCCCGGTTACCGGGAACCCGCTCTTTCAACCATGCCGGTATTGCTCATTTCCGGACATTTCGATCCGGCGACTCCACCACAGTATGGCGATGTTATCGCACAGAACCTGCGCAACGGCCGACACATCGTGGTCCGAAATGGAAGCCATTCCTACACGGGCCTCTCACCCTGCATCGATAACATCATGGCTGATTTCATTATTCGCGCCGGTGTCAGGGACCTGGATGCATCCTGTGCGGATCGCATCCCGCCCATCGCTTATCTGGTAGGACGCGCGTAATATCCTTCTCTCGTGCGAGCTATTAGTTTGCGGTGGTTTTTGGGATTGACTGCGATGCGCACTTCTCGATAAGTGCCATCGCGTTTTTCATTACTCGGATAATAATTGACCACATATTGCGTACGCAGATCCTTAGATATCTGCGTCGCTATGTCGTTCATCTCCTCAGCGGCTTTCGGGTAGAAGGCGCGGCCGCCCGAGTCTTCTGCGAGACGTCCGATCAAGCTCTTGGCTCTGGCCTCCGGAGACCTGGCGAATAGGTTGAACTTCCCTTTATCGACGAAGCCGACCAGATAAATCTGTACTTCATTCTCTCTGATCGCATTCTTCACCATTCTCTCTTTGGCAGCGCTGTTGTTCTCCAAACCGTCGCTGATTACGACGAGCGCTTTTCGCCGGCGTTGAGCTTTAGATCTGGCGTAATCGGAAGTTGCGATGATGGCATCCAGCATCGCCGTACTGCCGCTGATGAAGAGTTCATCTAAGGCCGCTTCCAGTTCGCTTTTATCGCTGGTGAACCCTTTGACGAGCTTCGCTTCGGTCTTGAATTGTGAGATGAAGCACTCGTCGTTTGGCCGCATATCTTTGATCAGATAGCGGGCGGCGTCGGATACCGCATAGAGCTTGGATCGCATACTGCCAGATGTGTCTATGACAAGGCCGAAGCTGAGAGGTATCTCCTCACGGTTAACTGATATGATCTGTTGTGGGACATTGTCCTCAAAGACCGTGAAGTCTTCCTTGTCCAAAAAATAGACGGGCATGTTGTTCTGGTCGATGACTGTTACGTCAAGTGAGACCATTTCCGTGCTGATTTTTATTGCATCGGGGCTTTGCGCTTGGTTGTCAGGCTGATCAGTTGGGCGACGATCGGTCTTTTGTTCTTGGTCGTTCCTCTCTTGTGTTGATATATTAGATTGTTCTTGATCCTGGGCAACGATCCGGTCCAGTCTAAAATTCATCACAACACACGAGAGCAAAATCAAGGTAAGTCCTCGTAGGTGTCTCTGGTGCTGCATATGAAATCCTCTTTTCTTGGAGCCGATGAACCATCCGGCTCTTCGATTAGGGGGGCAGATTGTGGGGGCATTATACACCTGGAGGCGGCTTGTGTTTGAAGGGCTTCGGGTTGTTTGAATGCAATTTCTACAAATTAAAACGGGTTGAGAAGTCGGCCGCTATAACCAGTCAATCCCGCGAAAATATAGGTAGATTGCCATCGCGACGATGAGCATTGAACCGAGCGTTCCGACATATCCATATCGCCAGTCCAATTCCGGCATATATCTGAAATTCATCCCATAAATGCCGGCGATGAGCGTTACCGACATCAGAATCGCGGAGATCGCGGTCAGGCGCTTCATCACCATATTCATTCTATTGCTCGAGACGGAGAGATAGGCATCCATAGTGGAACCGAGCATGTCGCGCATCGTATCTATCGTATCGACTACCCGGATCAAGTGGTCGAAGACATCCTGGAAATAGATGGAGGTCTCGCGCGAGAAGAGCGGTTGTTCTCGCCGCAGGAGCGTGTTGAAGACATCGCGGAGCGGCGCCACTACGCGCCGCAGGAAGAGCAATTGCTTCTTGATGCGGAAGATCTGCTGGATAGTATCTGGCTGAAAATTTTCGAAGATTTGATCCTCCAGATCGTCGATCCGGTCTGAGAGCGTATCGAGCAGTGGAAGGTAATCGTCAACAATCGAATCGATCAACAGGTAAGTCAGCAGGCCTGGCCCGCGGTGAGCCATGTCCGCCCATCCGCGCCAGAGCCGCTCGGCCTGTTCGGTGGCGCGGATCGGCTGACTATGAACCGTGACGAGATAGTTTTTTCCGAGAAAAATGCTAAGTTCGCGCAACTCGAGCCCCTGATCATCTTTCAGCAGCGCTTCGTAGAGAACGATGAAGTAGTAACCTTCGTACTCCTCGATCTTGGGCCTTTGATGCGCGCTTCGGCAATCCTCGATCGAGAGCGGGTGGAAGCCAAATTCTTTGGCCAGTTCGTGGAAGTCCTGGCCGGTCGGATCGGACACGTCCACCCAGACGATGTTCGGGGACTCGGCGCACAGATCGCTGATCCTCTCGGGATCGACGCATCTGTTGAAAGTCTTGGTATCGCTGTTCAGAACCAAAGTGTTGATCATAATCCACTATTATCTTCCGAACAGGATGTCAAAGAAATATGAAATAAGGGGCAAACAAAAAAGGCAAAGAGGGGCAAAAAAAGAGGGGCAAAAAAGACAAAGTCTGGCATTTTTTGCCTTTTTTGCTCCTCTTTGATTTTTTAGCTCCGTCAGATCGAACGTCTACTTAAAAGTTGAACCTCAATTGAAATTCTATCAACCGTCCACCCGGATCGTTCGTGCCCGACACCGTGAAATCACGGAAGGCGTTGGTGGTCTGTCCGAACGCCTCGCCGATTGTGGTGGTAGATGAATCCGTGCCCGCGCCGCGGATCGTGATATTCGATTGATTGAACGCATTGAGGAATTGGACGCGGAATTCGACGTTGGTCTTCTCCGTGATCCTGGTGCGTTTCATCAGGTTAAGGTCGAAACGCGAGGTCCACGGCCCGTAAAGCGGAAGGGTCGAGCCGAGCACTCCGGGCGTGGTCGGCGGCCCGATATAGGGTTTGCTCGGATCGAGGTCGGCCAGCGTCTTGCCGCCCTCCTCGAATGCCGCCAGGGTGTTGTCGATAATCTCCTGCGGCAGCCAGTAGACCACGCCGTGGCAGAGGGGATCGCAGACGGATGTCTTGCGAATTTTGACCAGAGCCTGGAGTTGATCTCGTGTGATGTTATGAAGCACCACTCCCGCATCATTGTTGTTGAAGGTCTGGCGCCCGCTGAGGAAGAGTGTGGGCGTGCCGGACTGAATGCGCGCCACACCCCCGATTTGCCATCCTTCAGATACTTTCTTCAAGAATGTTGGCCCCCCATTCAAGAAAGAGCGACCGGGACCGATGGGAAGCTCATACAGATAATCGAACTTGAGGCCATGCCTGAGGTCGCGCGGTGCGACGGATCGATCGAAGTCTAAATTTCGGAAGGTTGTGGGCGTGGATGCTGCTGCGCTGCTGGTGTCATACACGTTGCCGAGCGACTTCGACCATGCGTAACTGCCCTGCAGGAGCAGCCCCTTGCTGAATCGGTGGCGAAGCTCGACCTGTAATGCGTGGTGGCTGCTGTCCCCACCATTGGTCATGATCCAGGCATCCTCGGGCGAGCGGGGATTGGCGACGAAGTAGTTCGAGAGATGGGCGGGGAATTGTTCGGATCAAGCATCGATGTCGAATGGATGAGCCCGTTGGTGATCAGTCTATTCATGCGAGTCAAATTGGTGGCGATGCTGTTGGCCACTCGTCCTGCCTCGCCGCGATCAAGCGATGTGATCGTGTTCGAGTCATTCGGACTGTTGATCGCAGTCTGGATTATATCGACCAGGACTTGGCCGGGAAGACCCGAGAAGCCGTAACTGCAGTCGTCATCGCATCCGGGATTATTCTCCCGATATATTCTCAGGTTATTCTGAGCATTCTTAAATTCATTGATGAAGCCATTTTCAAAGATATTGACCTCGTTGACCTCAGACTGACGCCAGAGCCGTGTTCCGTGGTTTCCGACGTAGCGGACTTCAAGCGCCATATCTTTAGTCAATTCGCGCTGGATACCAAATGTCCAGGACTGTACATAACCCGGCCTTAGTTTGGGATCGAAATCGTTGATAGATGCGCCCTGTACCGCAGTGAACGGGAATTTCGGCGTGCTGAGATCCAGAAACGGAAAAGATCCATTCGCGCAGCAACCGGCTGCCTGGCGTGCCGAACACGTCCGGATTACTGGCGGGATTGACACCATTGGTGAACGAAACGCCCTCATTCGATCCGAACATGCTGTTGAACGCATTGAAGCCTTCGCGGATGAATGCGATCGAATAGCCGCCGCGCAGAACGGTCCGGCCAGAACTGCCGAAGATGCGGCCGAGCAGGCTCGATTTGAAGTCCGGTGACCACGCAAAGCCGATGCTCGGAGCAATGTCTCTGTAATTATTCCTGAACGCTTTTTCTCCGGGTTCCAACAAAAAGTATTGCGTGGGTTTCCCGGTATATACACCCGGCTTGAAGAGATTGTTCATACCCGAGACGCCAAAAACTCCTTCAGGAGTGGTCCTGGTGTAGACCTGGTTATCGTTGACCGGCGACGGGTCGAACTCCCATCGAAGGCCGCCCGTGATGGTCAATTGCTGTGATACCTTCCAGCGGTCCTGCGCATAGATGCCGAATTGATTCTGGTGATTGCGCTGTACGACGTCGTTGTACTCGAACTGGCGCGTCTCCTCGTTAAATGCGGAATCCCTCACTGTCGCGGAGATGCGGCCAGTCAACAGGGCATATAGATTCCAGGCATCCGTCCGCTGTGCGAGGGTGCTGCCGGGAAAATTGCGTCTCTCGGTCGTAAAAATGCTGGTGGGGCCTGTGTTGATGGGATCGCCGGTCGCGATGCCGATACTGATCTGCGGCACCAATGCGGTGCTGATATCGCTGTTCCAAACGGCGATCCGGGTATAACTGCCGCCGAAGTTGAGCTCATGCGACCCCTTCAGCCAGGTCAGATTGTCGGTCAGCGTTTTGACCGGCGTATTACGCCGCGAGTTCGAGGTGTAGGACCTGTAAGCGGAAGTAAATGGATTGGTGACGTTGTAGCCATTGAATAACCGGAATTGACCGGGCCCGAACTCACGCCGGAAATTTGAAGTGCCGTTGCCTGAAGAAGTAGCCCGGATTTCGTTGACGAGGTTATTCCGGATTGTCCATCGCTCTGCCAGCGTGAATGTAAACGCATTGCGATAGATGCTGCCGGTGGTGCCATCGCCGCCCAGAACTGAACCAGTGCCGGGATAGGCCGAAAAGATGCTGTTAACGCCGTCCGGCTGGGAGAAATAATGCTGATAATTGTGGACAAACTCCAGATGATGTTTATCAGTCACGTTGAAGTCCAGGCGGATAGTCGGGAATCGCCGTATATTTCGGGCCGGATCGACGAAATTGAGATTGAGCCGGTTGTAATCGTTATTGGTTTCGACGCGGCTCAGAAGCGGCAGGCCATTCTTTGATGCATCGTTGATCATGTTTAGCGCATTGGCCGTCATCTGATCGGGTTCGTCGGGATAAGTTAGGGTAGTCCCATCAGGGAGTTTCGCATCCCGGGCTATTTTGTAGAGATCGACTTCGCGCGGCTCCGTACTCCCCGAAGGCCGATATGTGAAGAAGCCCTGGCGTGCCCTCTCAGTCAGAACCTGGCGCGTGACGGAGAAGGTCTGCGGCAGCCGGAACTCCTCCAAATTGACGAAGAAGAATGCCTTGTCGCGTGTCTTCAACAGCTTGGGGATCAGAATCGGCCCGCCGATGTTGCCGCCGAATTGATTGAAGTTGATCCGGTCGCGCGGCAATCCGTTAAGACCGTTGAAGTAATAGTTGGAGTTGAAGAAATCATTGCGATTCTGCCAGAACAATCCCCCGTGAAATTCGCTGGAGCCTTGCTTGGTTATGAATCTGATCTGGACTGCGCCTCCCCCAGCGCTCTCAGCGCCCGGCGTCGCGGTCGATATGGACACCTCCTCGACGGCGTCCGATTTCGGCTGTGTAGTGGTGAAGAAGCCGTCGCTCGACTTGAGGAAGTTGTCCTGAACGTTCGCGCCATCGATCGTGATATTGAGGGAACTCTTCGGTAAGCCATTTACCGAAGATGTGCGGGAAGTCCCAGGAGTCTGTACGCCCGGCATCGCCAGGATAAGCTGCATTGCTTCACGCGTGCTGAAGGGCAGTTCGAGAATCTGTTTGCCAGTAATAGTCGAACTGATAGTGGCGCTCGCCGTTTGTAGGACCTCGCCGCCGCCCGTGATGACGACCTGATCGCCGACGGCTCCCACCTCTAACGTGGCTTTGACCGTCGCGGGCTGTCCGACCTCTACCGTCACTTCCTGTACGACCGTCGTCTTGAATCCGGGAGCCGTGATCGTCACGGCGTAGCTGCCCGATGGGATCGAAGGGAGCGTCCAGTTGCCGTCCTTGTTGGTCGTTACGGTGTATTGTGCTTTCGTCTGGATGTTCTTTACGGTCAATTGCGCGTTGGGTACGACCGCGCCCTGCGTATCGATGACCGTACCGGACATCTGTCCGGTCGTCGTCACTTGCGCCAAAATCAGCGGCGCCGCAGCAAACACTAAGCCCAGGATGAAACCTCGGAGGATGAGTCGATTCATTGATTTCTCCTTTTGAATAGAAAATCGGTTAACGAATTCCGGGAGGAATATCGCAAAGAGAACCTGGTACTTCTTCTGAACTCGTTTATTTAGTTTTATTTGGTATTGCTTCGGTGCTCGTGCTTCGGATGCTCGTTGATTTGTTGTATGACGAAATACTGCACTTTTAAAATCAGTAAATTTTTAGCAAAATCCATTCCAGATGAAAAGCAGATACTGGAGGCATATATTTCCTTGATAATAGGTGGTTTATTAGATCACCGCGTACCCTGATGGACTCCTCTACAAAAATTTCTTACATAATTTTGAATAATTTCAAAATTATGCATGCATTTTTGAGATGAGCAAACGGAATAAAAAATAAAAGAATATGAGTCGAACGAAAAAAGACGGAGGCATGCATAAAGCGGATTCCGAACCTGGGCGGGGAAGCAGTGCTGCCATTGCGGAGCATCGGTCGTCGACGCAGCGAAACTATGGGAATACAGAAGTGTCCGTCATTTCACTGTTCCGAACGTCCGTAACTCCATCTCGTCAGTCTTCTTTTCGTCGAAGCGATACTTGCGCAGGAACTCATCGGTGATATTGATACCCAGGCCCGGAGCTGTCACGGGAAAGACCGCCTCCTGGTCTCTACGTAATCCTCCTGCGACAATTTCACGGAAGACCGTTTCGTCTGGCTCGAAGAACTCAAGGATGAGGAAATTGGGGATTGTCAGACACGCATGTATCGAGGCTATTGTGCAAATGGGGCCGTTCGGGTTGTGCGGAGCCACCGGGACGTAATAGGTGTCGGCCATAGCCGCGATCTTCTTAAACTCCGTAATGCCGCCGGTGCGGGCGATATCGGGTTGTATAATGCGCACGGCCTGCCGCTCCAGTAATTCGCGAAAACCGTGGCGGCTAAAGATTCGTTCTCCGGTGGCCAGGGGGACATTCACTGAGCGCTGTACTTCCGCCATAGCCGCGATGTTCTCAGGTGGGACCGCTTCCTCGTAGAAGAACAGCCGGTAGGGTTCGAGCGCCCGGATGATCTCGATCGTTGATTTGGTATTCCAGCGTCCATGAACATCGATGGCGATGTCATAGTCGGGTCCGCCGGCCTCGCGGATGGCTTTGACCTGGGCGACCGCGCTGCGCAGGTCTTGTTGTGTCACTTCGCGGTTCATCGGCGTGGTCGTGAATGGATCGAACTTGCAGCCCGTGTAGCCTTTGGCGACCAAGTCTTTGGTCTTCTTTGCCATGGCTTCAGGCGTCCTGGGAATTCCTTCGATCCATCCGTTGGCATAAATCCTGAGCTTCTCGTGCGTCTGGCCTCCCAGAAGCTTGTAGACTGGTATCCCGAGTTTTTTTCCGACGATGTCATAAAGTGCCGTGTCAATACCGCTGATAGCTGCCAGCACCACACCGCCCATTCCGTTGTAGTAGAGGAACCGGTACATCCTGTTCCAAAGCCGCTCGATATCCCAAGCGCTCTCTCCGACGACCACGTTACTCAGACTGCGGACGGCGGCAGCGATAGGTTGGACGCCCGGAAAATTCGTCCCCTCGCCCCACCCGACAATCCCTTCTTGCGTTTCTACGCGAACGAAGAGCCAGGGGCCATAACCTCTGACTCCTGTTAATAAGTGAGGCTCGACCTTAACAATCTTTAGCGCGGCATCCTGTTGGCCAATAACTGCGGCCCTGAGTTGTTCGGTCATGGCTCCGGATGCCATAAGTCCTCCGGTAATCCCGATAGAGAAATTTTTGAGAAAAGTACGGCGCGGATTTACATCACTGCTGTGTATATGTTTAGACATAGAGTTCTCAATTAGCGGAACCAAGAGATAGAAACTTGAAAGTTGTTTATTTTTCCGAAGCCGGTGTGGAGCGCATCCACCGGGGGGCATAAGTCATTCTATCCTATGTGCCGGAAGACGCTATGGAAATCGGCCGGCAGTGAAGCCAGCTTACCCTCCGGAGATTTAACGCTATTTTATGCTTAGGCGCTTGTGGAACGCAGCCACCGGGGTCATTTTTCCTATGTGCCGGAAGACGCTATGGAAATCGGCCGGCAGTGAAGCCAGCTTACCCTCCGGAGATTTAACGCTATTTTATGCTTAGGCGCTTGTGGAACGCAGCCACCGGGGTCATTTTTCCTATGTGCCGGAAGACGCTATGGAAATCGGCCGGCAGTGAAGCCAGCTTACCCTCCGGAGATTTAACGCTATTTTATGCTTAGGCGCTTGTGGAACGCAGCCACCGGGGTCATTTTATCCTATGCGCCGGAGGCGCTATGGAAGTTAGCCGGTGGTGGAGCGTAGCGAAACCACCGGAAACATTCGGCATTCGCCCGCGCCCTGGAGGGGCGCAAGAAGCATATTCACCAGAGATGCTTTTCACTGTAATCAACACCGCACGATTTCAGAAATAATAGATATTCTTCCTGAAATGTCTTGTGTTGATGATGTATTTCCTGTCTTGCGATGTAATCCCTTACGGTTTGGCGTTGTGATGGGCTGACTGTGAAAGCTCCGTATCCTTCCTGCCATGAGAAGAGCGGTTGCTTCAGTTCCTGATGCACCCATTTTGATGATGAAGCCTTGATCTCTTTCAGGACCTCCGATAACTGATGTGTGGCGCGCAATCCTGCCAGCATATGAACATGATCCTCAACACCGCCCACGGCTTCTGGGATGCCTCCCAGATCGCGCATTATCCCACCCAGATAGGAGTGCAACCTGTCACGCCAGTCTCGGTGAATATATGCGATGCGGTCTTTGGTGCTGAATATTAGATGATAATGTAGGCTGAGATGTGTCGATGGCACTGCTTAAACTCCTTTCGAGCGCTACCTCAAAGTGCAGAATAATAATAAAGAGTTCCGGTGTATTATAAAATCGGGAAAATGAGTTCTCTAAAGCTTTCTCTATGGGCGACGAGAGATTATCTGATGATTCTAACCGCTAGAAACGTCCCCAATCGATTGCCTCTAGACATGAATGCCGGGCAAGGATGCGAAATTATCAGTACCGCTCCAGCGCCCTTTCAGGGCGCGAGGCGTATATCGGACGGTACCGGTGGTTACGCTGCGCTTCACCACCGGCTAACTTCCATAGCGCCTCCGGCGCATAGGCTAAAATGACCCCGGTGGCTGCGCTCCACCACTGACTAACTTCCATTGCACCTCCGGCGCATAGGATCGAATGGCCCTAGGATTCCGCTGGCTGTGCTCCTTAACCGGCTACTCCAGCGCCCTTTCAGTGCGCGAGGCGTATATCGGAAGGTACCGGTGGTGAAGCGCAACGTAACCACCGGCTAACTTCGGGTAGCACCTCCGGCGCATAGGATCGAATGGCTCCCAGGTCTCCGCTGGCTGTGCTGGTCGCACCTCCGGCGCATAACATAAATGGCTCCAGCTCTCCGGTGCCCGGGACGGCGTAATCATATTCGTTTCATTTGAGGTTAATTTGCACCTGCCCGGTTGGTTGAATTGCCACCTCAGTCTTACCAACATCAGCCTCGGCCGTAATATCAGTGTGCGCAGTCTCGCTGGCCAGCAAAACTGCAATCATCGTTATACTTGCCGCCCCGATGATGTAAAGCGCGACTGGCCACGATTTGCCCGTTCGCCTCAAAAGTTCAGTTGCGATGAGCGGTGAGAGCCCCCCCGCCAAAACCGATGAAAGCTGGTAGCCGAGCGAAGCCCCGGTGTATCGAACCCGCGTCCCGAATAGTTCGGAGAAGAAGCTCGCCTGTGGTCCATACATTGCCGAGTGACCGATTACCAGCGCTATTACGACCGACAGAATCAATAGTCCGGTATTCGCCGTTTCGATCAGCCAGAAGAATGGAAATGCGAAAGCACCTGTGAAAATCGCACCAAACAGATAGACAGGTCTTCGTCCCAGCCGGTCGGAGAGCGAACCATATGCGGGAAGCGCGAACATTTGAAAGATGGCGGCAATCGAGACGGCATTTAAGACCGCCGAGCGCGAAAAGCCGATCTGTGATTGTGTCGCATAAGTGAGGATGAAGACCGTGTAGAGATAAAAGACGGCATTATCCGCGACCCGCGCGCCCATGGCCAGAATCAGGTTTCTGGGATGATTACGCACCGTATCGAGTAGCGGCATTCGGGCCTCAGCGCGGTTTTTCTTGATCTCCGTGAAGACTGGAGGCTCGACGACCGCCAGCCGGATGAACAGTCCCACAACTACCAATAAGATGCTCCCCAGAAACGCCACTCGCCAACCCCACGAGAGCAGCGCCTCATCCGGCAGCTGCGAGATTTGTCCGAAGATGAAGGTTGAGAGCAGGAGCCCTGCGGGCACTCCGATCTGCGGCCAGCTTCCATAAAATCCCCGTTTCCCTTTGGGAGAATGTTCCACGGCCATCAATACGGCGCCGCCCCATTCTCCGCCGACCGCGAACCCTTGTGCGAGCCGCAAAATCACCAGCAAGATCGGGGCCCAGATACCGATGCTGTTATAAGTCGGTAGGAGCCCGATCAAAAAAGTCGCAACCCCCATAATGAGAAGCGTGAGAACCAGCATCGACCTGCGGCCTATCCTATCGCCAAAGTGGCCGCATACTATGGCTCCGATGGGACGGGCGGCGAAACCGGCGGCGTAAGTCCCAAATGAAGCGAGAGTGCCGGTCAGTGGATCGAAGTTCGGGAAGAAGAGCTTTCCGAAGACCAGCGCGCTGGCTGTTCCATAGAGAAAAAAGTCATACCATTCGATGGTCGTGCCGACGAAACTGGCAATCGCCACTCTGTGTATTGAGTTATTTTTGGGTGGTGAGGGGTTCAAATTTGGTTCTCCTCTGGAGATACTACAACACTCAAAGATGAGTTTGGTTTCTCGCCCCCGAGGGGTGGGAGAAGATAACCAGGGGCTAGGCCGATTGGAGATCGGCGAAAACCCCTGGATAACGATTCGGTATTTTGTCGTATCCTAAATGATGCGAATCCGGTGCGGGGATGTGACAGTAATTGATTCGCGCATCCCGTTGGAATGCATCGATTTTTTTGTCCCAGGTATTTTCGCTGCGCTCCAACACTGGGTACTTTTTGCTTGGGCCTTCGGAGCTAAGACGCTCCATTCTACCGCGAGGATACTGCTCTTTGGGGAGTTAGCGTACGAACAGTAGTATACCAGCCGATCATCATCTCTTCCCAGGTCTGTTCTCCCCACCGCACTTCCCTGGTCGGGTCAGGGTTGAATTTATTTCTGGTCGAGTTGTCGAAATGCGCGACGCCCTCCAGCTTCGTACCTTTCGGAAGCAGGAGCGGCTGCTTCAGCTCATACGTCAGTTGCCAGTCGAAATCATATTTCGGCACGTGGAGGAGGACCTCGGATTTGCCGTCCGGATACGTGACCGTGTATGTGAAGTTTTTGCCTCGTACGTGCATGTGAGGCATCATCGCTATCAGGTAGGTATCCTCCTTGATCGTCTTAGAAGCCTTTACCTCGTGATCCGCCGCTCCTGGAGGGATTACGAAACCGATATTCATAACATTGCCTCCGCCGAGCACTCGCTTGGGAGTTTCCCGGGCGAAGATCAACCCGACGCTCGTGCGATCTTTCGTCGCTTCGCCGATCGTCGTGTAATGCATCTGTAGTATTATGTTCGAGCCCTTCCTGATCAGTCGCGCGGTCCCCGGGGGATAAATTATTCCAGTCTTGTTGGGAGTGATTCCGCCCAAACCACCGGACCTGCCGATACCGCTCCCGCTCTCGTTTTCCCCGCTGTTCGTATGCATAGCGATCACATGGTGCACCACTCGCCGGTCTCCCGGCTTGATCTCAATAGCCTGGACCCATTTATCTTCGGTGAAGTTTGTCGGAATGCTGTAGTAGCGGTATGGAACCACCCCTTCGGCCGGAATTGACGATTCCTCCCGCATGCTGAGGATCACATCGGGAGCGCCGATTGTCCATCCTTCGACGAACTTCGGTGCTTCAGGTAAATCTTTGTCATCTCCTTTCGGAGAACCGGCATCGACCCAGGCTTTTATTGTATCGATCTCCGCTTGCGACAGACTTGGATCGTTGGCGAACTCGCCGTGCTTGGAGTCAGCGAACCAGGGCGGCATCGTACGATCGATTACCCTTTCTCTTATCGACTTGGCCCATGGTCTTACTTCTTTATAGTCAATCAGCGACATCGGTCCGATGCCAGCTGGGCGATGACACTCCGCGCAGCTCTTATAGAGGATAGGCGCCACGTTTTTGGTGAAGGTCGGCGTGCCGCTCTTCACTTCGTTCGAACTGATTCTGGGAGGTATGGTGGCGAAAACGATAGTGATTATTGTACAGAAACTCCATAAGTAGTTTTTCATAGAACAACCTCCTTTTTTTCCCTTTGATAACTACGATAACTCTTTTTCGTGACAGATTAAATATGCTCGATCCAAAATAATTTGCGAGATATTCGGGGGCGGTAGGTCAAAAAAGTGGAACAGAAGGTAAGATTCCGAGCTTCTTGTCTTTTTTACCTTTTTGCTTCCCTTCGCGTTGCGCTGTCTGACCTGACATCAAACAGGTTTTCTGACATAGTTGTTTATGACGGGAGTTCCATTCAACATACACATCGATAGGAGGCAACCTTGAATCCAGAGACAGATTTTTTCAAGCTCGACGCGCTGTTAACCGATGAGGAGAGGCTCGTGCGCGATTCGGTCAGAGCCTTCGTGCGCGACCGCGTCAATCCGATCATCGCCGATTGTTTTGAAGAGGGACGGTTCCCGAGGGAGCTGATCCCTGAAATGGCTAAACTCGGGCTGTATGGTTCAACTTTACCCGAAAAATACGGGTGCGCCGGCGTCAACAGTGTCAGTTATGGGCTGATTTGCCAGGAGCTGGAGGCTGGCGATTCCGGCATCCGCAGTTTCGTGTCGGTGCAGAGCTCATTATGCATGTATCCGATCTTCCAGTTCGGCAGCGAAGCGCAGAGAGAGAAATATCTGCCGCAGATGGCCTTAGGAGAAATCATCGGTTGTTTCGGTTTGACTGAGCCCAACTCCGGTTCTGATCCCAGCAGTATGAGCACGCGGGCTGTACGAACGCGTGACGGCTGGTTGCTCAACGGCGGTAAAACCTGGATCACCAATGGCACGCTGGCCGACATCGCCGTCGTCTGGGCAAAGACCGATGATAACGACACAATCCGCGGATTTATCGTAGAGAAAGGGACGAAAGGATTCACCGCCTCCGATATAAAACACAAGATGAGCCTTCGCGCTTCGGTAACATCCCAACTCTTCTTTCAGGATTGCCTCATCCCCGAAGATAATGTGCTTCCGGCGAGCAAAGGTCTGAAAAGCCCGCTGATGTGCCTGTCGCAGGCGCGCTTTGGAATCGCATGGGGCGCAGTCGGTGCAGCGGCTTCGTGCTACAAGACCGCGCTCGATTATGCGAAACAGCGCGTCCAGTTCAACCGCCCGATCGCAGGTTTTCAGCTCACGCAGGAGAAACTGGTGAAGATGTTCACCCAAATCAGCATGGCGCAACTCCTCTGTCTGAGACTGGGGCGATTGAAGGAAGCCGGTGAACTCGAACCGGCGCACGTCTCTATGGGTAAACTGAATAATGTAGCGATGGCCCGCGAATGTGCTCAGATCGCGCGTGCGATCCTCGGCGGTAACGGTATCGTGGGCGAATACCCGATAATGCGCCATATGTGCAACCTGGAATCAGTCTACACCTACGAGGGTACGAACGAAATTCATATGCTCGTGCTCGGGAAACACATCACGGGCCTGGATGCTTTTTCAAACTAAATTTCCAAACTGCATGCAATTACAACATTGAGAAATTTGTTTCACCACCAGAATGCAGAAGCGAGCCCAGGCAGAGGAGGAGTCCATCATTTACGATGATGGATTCGTGCGAAGAGTGAAAGCCGATGCGCCGGTTCACAATGACGGCTGCCGGCTCCCTAACGGTGGAGGCGGATGGCTCCCAGACGGACGAACGCGTAATCCCTTGTTGCCGGTGCTGGCTGCTTTTGCTCCGGGCCGTGATGTCGATGTTTGGGAGGATGGGGCGGTCAAACAGAATCCTGCGGGAGCAAAAATTGTTTTACAGGTTCATTACTCGAAGGCCGAATGTACGAGACCTACCTTAAATCTATTCTGAATTGGTTTTAACTGTGCATCGATAGCTGTGTAGGCACTCAAACAAAGTTATATCGAGCGGTCTTTTGTTGAACTGATTTTATTGCTTCGCCAGTCTCGGAAGACGCGGAGTAAATTCTGCAGAAGCAGTGCCGGTTTCGACGAGCTCAAATCGGCTGTCTCCATCCTCGTCGTAATAGTGTAACCCCTCCATAGTGTAAGTAGCGCGGTATTTGACCACGTAGCAGAACGGGCGGTCGCCCAGGTCATATTTAACTATCGTCATCACGCGAAGCTTTTTCGCGGTTATACCCAATCCTTTAAGTTCTTGTTCAGACAAGAAGTCCCTGAGAGTTACTGGGATGTCAGTTCCGGTTTGAGGGCTAAGCCAGCTCGAGTAAACTTTTACTGTTTCATTACTGACGGCCTGAAGTAAACTGGCTGGTCTATATTCTTTAGCCACCGCAAGGCCCGGAATCTTCCACCCTTCTTCTTTGATCAATCTTTTGCCGGTTACAGGCACTGGGCTCGGTTTTGCTGCGATCGCCAGTTGAGTATCATTTTGATAACCACTGCTCTTGCAACTCGCGCCAGTGAAAAGCATTGTTAACAAAACGAAAGAGATCGTATGCTGGAGTTGATACCTTTTACATTTCATATATCAGTCCTTAATCACAATTCGATATGAGGAGAGCAGGAGAAACTGAATGTCGAACCCTTTCCAGGGTTTCGCTAGTGAATCGAGATCGGTGGGGCAGACCATCTGGGCCGGCTGGGTCAAATCGAGTTGTTGAGCCGAGACGAACGAATGTGAAGAAACAAGAATTGTGACACGAGTAAGTAGACCAACTGCCACCTTCATTTTCCGTAGCACTTCCTTTTCCTATCGCGAAAATTACGAGGCAAGTTTGCAAGGAACAGAGGCGAGACGATCTCCGTCAATCGCCTCCGCCTATGTTCCCTGTTTGTATGGTTGAATTGAACCCCGACGCTAAAACTTCACCTTCAATCCGAATTGCATCGTCCGCGGGCCGCCCACCGAGCGTGTGATCTGTCCGAAGTCCGTCTCATCACCCAGATCCGCATTCGGGTTGGCGAAGTTAGCGAAGTTGAAGAGGTTGAACACGTCCCACCGCAGTTCCAGTCCCACTCGCTCGGTCAGTTGCGTGGTCTTCGACAGGCTCAGGCTAGCCAGCCTCTGCGACGGCCCCCGCAAGACGTTCCGTCCCAGGTTGCCGAATTGGCCCAGGCTCGGGAGCAATGCCCGATTCGCATCGAACGGATTCTGATTGGTGTTGAAGTAACAGCGAGTAATGTCCTCGCAGTTGCGCTGCTTGAGTAGCTCGAGGCTGCTCACGCTCGGACGAGCGAAGGCGGGACCATAGAAGGTGCCCGTGCTCGGCCCGACATTGAAAGTGGCATAATTGAGAGTTACACCCTGACTGTTCGTTCGAAACGACCGAATGTTGAGGCCTGCCAATTGTGGGGGAAGACCTTCTGCACTCGCGGCATCTCCCGCAAGAACCTGAGGATCTGTAACGAATATAGAGAAGGGTATGCCGCTCTGCCACTGCCCGAAACCTGACAATTGCCACCCTTTGATCAAGTTCGACTTGGAGCCGAAGGTCGGCAACTCCCAGTTGAAACTCGCCGCAAAACGATGCGGACGGTCGAAGTCTGAGAGCGCGTAGTTGGAGTTGATGTCCCTCTGGTCTCCCATCACGACTAAGCCCAGGTTCGGTTGGTCAGGGTTGCCCGAAGCCGTCGTGCTGCCCGGATCGATCGAACCGATGTCCATCGATTTCGAGAAGTTGTAGGAGAGGGTGAAGCCATAGCCCTTTGAGAAACGCCGGCTGAGATTGAACTGAGCCGAGTGGTAAATCGAGTAACCGCGAGACTGGAGAATGATGCTGTCAGTCGGATCAAATCCGAGATACGGAGCGCGCAGTGCCGGATTGAGCAAAGCCCCAAAACTAGCAGATTGTTGATCGACATTCCCGTTCCCGAGGAAGATAGGACCATATCCCAGTGCATCTAACAAACCATTCACCTGCAATAGTCTGAACATGTTCTCAGTGTCATCACCAAATGTTATTCCACGCCCCCGTTCTCGTGCCGTGGCGCCTGGATTCAGGGGTTCGTAACTAGGAGCACCATTTACACCGCCAGGAACGCTTGGAACCCTGGCTAAGTCGGCGCCTAGCTTACTCCGCTCCCATGGGTCGTTAAGGCGTTTGTAGATGTAGTCAGGAGTGTTCGGATCGTTGAGGTCATAAGGTTGGTTAAAACCGACTGCGGTTAGCAGTTTGAGTCCTCGCGTGCCGACATACCGCGCTTCTACCACCCAGTCATTGCCAATCTGCTGCTGTATGCCAAAATTCCATTGTTGGATGTAAGGTGTTTCAAGATCGCGGTCAACCGCGCGAAACTCGATAGGCTCAGCTATGTTACCTGTGAGCGGTATCTCCGCTTTCAAGAGATCAGCACGCCTAACCCCCCTGGGTTGGCCCGGTAAGCTCGTTATTTCCCGCACCCGTCTTAGCAGGTCCGGGTCATCAGCCAGTTTAGCCCAATCGATGCCGGTGATTTGAGGATTCGCACCTGTCACGGGCGTTCCGTCATAAAGCCTGGTTGTTTCATTGGGGATGTAATATACGCCAAATGGCAGGTAGTCAAGGAACGGGTATGATGGGAGTTGCGCCTGAAACGCCGTGTCATATGGAACAAGCGAAAAGCTCCCGGTCGTCACCTCGATCTCTCGTAGGAATGGCAGATTCGTGTAGAGCGTGTTCATATATGCTGCCGATGGCCGGTCATAGAAAATCCCATACCCGCCTCGGATCACCGTCTTCCCGCTCGCAAATGGCGTCCAGGCAAATCCGACGCGCGGACCAAAGTTGTTGAGGTCCTGCCCGTTGAGCGTGTGCTTGTTGTCCACCTGAGCCATTCGATTAATTGAATTGTCAATCGCATCGAAGCCCGTGCGCCGGACATTGCTGGGCAGGATGAATCCCGGTCTGATATCTTCGGTCGAAGTCAATCGCGAAAAATCGAAGTTGGCGATGCGGCCGAACTGCTCCTCCGGCCAGGCATACCAATCCCAGCGCAGACCGATGTTCAGCGTTAGCTTTCTGTTTACCTTCCATTCATCCGAGACGTACCAGCTCAGATCGTTAAAACGAAACTGCTTGTCGGTAATTCCAAATTGCGTATCGGCTTCCGTCGCATTGCCGGTAACCAGCTGGTTGAATGCGAGTGCTCTCTCGAACTGTACCCCCTGCTCTTCGGGCAGGTTGGTGTCGAAGTAATTGCGTTTCGCCTCGACTCCGAAGCGGAATGAGTGTGAGCCGCGCACGTAGGTCAGGTTGTCGGCCAACGTCATGGTGACCTGTTTGCGCCGGTTATAGATGTCATTCGGCGGACAGATCGATAAGTCCTGGAGGTTGTTGCGAAAGGCGAAGTTGGCGCAGCGCTGCGTCTGCAGCCCCGGCTCGAAGAACCTGGCAGGGTTGAAGATGCCCAACCCTTCGTTGGTCAACTCGGGCACAAGGAACCGCTCGTCGAGCTGGCGGCTGTTATCGAGCCAAAAATAACCGAATCGCGCCTCGTTGATGAAGTTTTGCGAGAAGACGTGGGTGTCTGTGAACGAGAGGGTGCGGTTGCGATCGTTCTTGACCAGCGGGGTCGGGGAAGCGAGGGTGGAGTTGGGAAAAGGGTTGGTACTGGGGAAATTGGCGAAGAAGAAGGTCCAGGCCAAAGTGTTCGAGCCGGTATTGCCCTGAAACAGGTTGTAGTCGAGACGCGTGGTGAACTGATCCTGTATAAAATCGGCGGGCGACACGTTGCGCTGCCGGACGAGTGGAAGCGCGCCGATTGAACCAGCGCCCCCTGAGCCCAGATCTTCTAAACGGCAGGGCACAAAAGTCGTATTCTGCTTCCAATTTTGTGGTGTACCGCTTTGAGGATTGTCCGGAAGATTTAGACAGTTCCCGAAGAGACGTTCGGCATTCGGCCGAGGGGTTGGCACGATGTAGTCGCCCGTCAACGGATTGCGCGTCATCAGGAGCCGTGTTCCCGGCGAGGTCGGGTCAACGCGCCGGCTTCGAGTAAGTTGATCATCGCAATTAGCTTGGCCCCGAATGCAGACGACATAATCTATGTTATTAGGACCGAGGTTAAGATCAATGGCACGATTGATCGCGTTCGACAGCGCCTGGGGCGTCCGCTCCCCTTGCACCATACTGAGATACTCCGGCAATACCACCAGACTCTGCGCCGAGGGCACATAGGCCGTGCTCGCATCCGTCCTCTGATAGCTCCCGAAGAAAAACAATTTCTCCTTGATCATCGGTCCGCCCAGTGTGAACCCGCCCTCCAACCTCCTCGCCTTCTGCCGGTCGATCCCATCCCGATTGAAGAAGAAGTCGTTGGCATTGAACTTCTCATTTTGTCCGTAGAAGTATCCAGTACCCGAGAACCGGTTGCCTCCGCTTTTAGTCACGATCTGGATGTTGCCGCCGCCGCTTCTGCCGATCGATGAGTCATATAAGCTGCTCTGCAGTTTGAGTTCCTGAATCGTCTCGGGAGCTGGCGAGATGTTCTCGGTCAGAGTGCCTTCGCCCGAGAGGTTGGTGGCATCGATCCCGTTGAAGAAGACGCTGCTGCTGGTGGTCCGTGTGCCATTGATGGCTGCGGAGATGTTGCCCGTATCGTTGGTGTTTGCCTGGGGCAGATCGGCGCCTGCCGAGGTATCGGTCAGGATGCCGGTGGTGATGCTTCTGGTCGGTGAAGGTAAAGCATTTATTTGCCTGGCATCGAGAGTGGTCGAGGTTGCCGGCGTGGTGGTGGGAGGCAACGGCGCATTCTCGGCTGTGATCTCTAAAGCGAGAGCGATCTCGCCGATTTTGAGTTGGACATCGACAACCGATGTACCGGTCTGTAACTGCGCGGGTTGCTTAAGCGTCGAGAAGCTGGAAGCTTCAAATGTTATTTCATAGCGACCGATAGGGAGAACCGGAATAGTCCATCTACCGTTTTCATCGGTTGTGGTCTCGCGGGTAACATTCCGATCAAGGTTTAAAGCCTTTACCTTAACGCCGGTAATAACTGCATTGTTGGTATCGCGAACTGTTCCGGTGAAGTTTCCATTGTCCGAGTTCTGAGCCAAAACACTTGTTGACAACAGGAGACATAGGCAAATTGAAGCTGCCAAGCTAATGATCCGATGCTTTTTCACTGTACTTTATCTCCATTAAGGGGGGTTAGAAGCCATCTCTAATAGCTTAGAGATAGGTTGAAAGGGCTTAACATAGCCATTCTAGTATGTGCCCCATCACTTACAGGCGTGTGAGCCGCAAAGGTTACTTTGCGGCTCACGCAGGTTATTCTTCGAGCTTATTTCTGCTCGAATACCGTCGTTTATTTGGTTGTTACTCGCTGGCGGATTCCGCAATTAATTGGACGCAAGCTGACGCCAAGGAATGTCAAACCCTTCCAGATCCTCGGGAACTTCGAGACCGCTACCGGCCAAACGAAGCTCTCCGATAAGCGTGATTGATCCGCTAACAGAGACTGACCAGAGTCTTCCCAGATTCGCACCATCGCCTTCGGTGATCATGTAGAGATTGGTTCCAGTTCCATTAGCTCCTCTGAAGTTAGCCAAGCCCGTGTCTTCGTTGAGGCTCACACCGAATGAGCCGACGGGTTCGAACACCTGGTCGTCAAAGTTATATTGATAGAGCGAATCGGTGAGGCGACCGTCAGTGGCAAACAATTCGCCGTTGCCGCCAACTGCCAAACCATCAAGAGCAACGCCTGGTGTGGTTGAAAGCAGGGTTCCCATACCCGTCGACGGGTCAATCATATAGAGGCGGGTGCCCGCGGCCGGGTTTAGATCATCGGTGTGTATTGAATAGGCTGTAAGAGTGGTATGGTCCCAGGCAGCGCCGGCTTCAGTACCAAAGTTAATATTGGTTAGACCAACGAGAACGCCGAGTCCTGTCGGGTTAGCTGCTGCAGCGGTGAGGTCAACCAAAACGCTCGGGGCTCCCGTGCTAGTAGCGTCAGGAGTTTCCGCCACGCCGAACAATCTTGAGTTGGTAGGACCGTCAATCGAGAAGAAACCTTCGAGTTCCTGTGCGACATTGGTAAGGCCCACTGGGACAGTGGCGCCTGGGTTGTTTAAATCGATCCGATAAATTCTATTACCACCGCCACCCGGGTTATCGAGATCGGTGGCTGTGTAGCCGACCATCGCGCCTTGCGCCAAGGCGAACGATTGTGCAGAAGCAAGAATTGCTGCAAATGCAACTAAGCGAACAAATGTTTTCACTATTTTCCTCCAGAGTTAGCAACCAAGCTTGCCCATAAAAGCTCAGTTGCCGGTTAAGGGTAAGTAAGTCTTTCGCTATAAGGCAATTGACTCGTGCGACAAGTAACTCTTAAATAACTTTTTCTCGCTTCATAAGCGCATTACCACACAGTAAGGCCAAACATCCCAAAAGATGATCGAAGTCGCTGTTCACCGTGTGAGCAGGTGCGCCACAAGCCTGGATCAGCTGCTAAGCCTCTGACATAGCCTCTGGACACACTACTCCCCGCTCGCGCATAAGGTATCCACGAATAGGTACTCTGCTTTGTTAGAGGAGTATTGGGTAACCACTCGCTGGCTTTAGAGCATTCATTTAGAAAGGTTAACTAGACCGGCACCTGGCGATATTATCTCATTGTAATAACCGCCCTACCACAAATGTTGCATCACCGTTACTTTCTGGAAACCTGTGAGTAGTTACGTTTTAATGACTCTGCTACACAACCACAGATCATTTATGACTATTTAGACACATTCTCTTACAAGGCTGATAGTTAGTTGATGAGTGCGCAAATAAAAGATCATTGAACCAACGTTATCAGTCCTGAGCGCCAGCGGCGCGGGATGTTTTTAGAACTCGTTCTCCCGCATCTCACAAGCTCTCCGGAGGAGAGACATATTGAATGCCTGAATGTCGCTCCTCCGGAGCTTGTGAGACTTAGTGAATCGAATGCTATATGCATCGGGCTCCTCCGGAGCCAATCAGAAGCTGTTGATAATAACCACCTTTAATTTGCACAATCCTCAGTTAGTTGCCTATGTTGGAGAATTATTTATGGCCGATATTACATAAAAGTAACTGCTGCAGTTACTAATGGCCGAAATCAGATCGATATGCTCATTGAATGTTGATACTGTGCTTTACCGGAGTTTCAAACAATTGAAACTAATAAATATCACGGCTGATAGATCGTTGCCAATGCAAAAAGATGTTAAATTATTGGTGTGAAATTGTTGAAGTGTAACGGTTCAATGCAATGGATGATGTGGTTGCGCAGGTGCATGAATACTTACTCAAACGCTTTCAATGGAAGCACGGCTTATTAGTCTCGGAAGAAGAAGTAAACATTGAGTAACGGTCGAGTAATCATCGATAAGAGTGGCTTATGAGTATTATGATAGATTGAAATTGAAAACCTGTCTGATCTAACTTTCTATGTCAGGAAACAAACAGGTTCGTTGAAAAAATCAAAATAGAAAGATCAAACACAATAGTGTTTATTGGTTTTCTTCCACATCGGGGCGCAAATAGTCCGGGCCTCTCTTCCAACCAGTCAGCATCGAATTGAGATTGTTCCATCCGTGAAGTGCGACCATCACCAAATGGCCCGGGATGAAGGAGAGGAAACCGATCATTGTGGCAAAATGGTAGATGCGGATCATCCCGTATCCGCCGAGCAACCATATAACAAACGCGAGTTGTGTGGGCTGGTAAAGCAATAGCCCGGTTATTACCGCAAGAACTCCGAGGAGGATCGTCGATGTATACGCGAGCTTCTGCAGCGGATTGTACGGCTCGGTCTGTTCCGGTTTAGGTTTAAAAAAGAAATAATGCCGCACCATCGGCAGGAGACCGGAAAAGTCTTTCGGTAGGAAGATGACCTGACGCCAATGACCGCCGGACCACAAGTAGATGAAATAGGCGATTCCTGAAAGCGCGAATAACCAGGCGAAACTGAAATGCCATTGCAGCGCCCCGCCCAACCATCCGCCGAGTCTCATCAGATCGGGGAAGTGCAGAAAATCTTCCTGCGGAATCTTTGAGCCGAAGCTCGGAAACGCCATATAGATTTGCAGCCCGCTCATGATCATCACCAGCAGCGAGATGGCATTGAGCCAGTGAGTGAAACGCACCAGCCATGGATGCTCGCTCGCGAATACTTCCCGCCGGCCGTCGATTTCTGCAGCTATTGTCCGGATATTCAATCCTGATTTGGTAGTCGCCATATCTTCACCTCGATCATCAAATCCCGCCATACCAGGAATAGCCTATGTCTTCCCAAAACCCTTTATCTTTGCGCAGCACGCTGCTCACGCGCAGGGAGTAAAGATGCTTGGCCGACTTATATCCGAGTTTGATCGGCATATGAATGCGCAACGGGGCGCCGTGAGCGGCCGCCAGCGGCTGCCCGTACATCTCGTAACAGAGCAGGGATTGGGGATGCAGGCAACTCGCCATGTCGTAAGACGTGTAATAATCATCGAGGCACGCGACTTCGACGAACCGCGCGCCTTCGTCTGCGCCCACCAATTTCAGGAAGTCTGCCATTCGTGCTCCGCCGAAATTTCCGATCACGTCCCATCCTTCGATACAAAGATGCCTGACGTTCTGCATCTGTTTGGGTAAAGATTTGATCTGCTCAAGCGTATATTCGCCTGGTCGTTTAACCATCCCTTCGACAGAGAGCGTCCATTTGGCGAGATCGTTCGCGGGGTCATATTCGGAATAGCTGTTGATGGGAAATCTTTCGAGCGGCGTAACCTTTCGATCGCTGAATGTCTGTGCCATCCGCCGGCTGCTGAAGAACTGCTCCGTCGCACGATCGGTCAGATCGAGACCGCGTTTGATGATTTTTTCGTTAAATCCGGGGAGGGCAAACGCTCCCATAACCATTATCGGCGTTAGTTTGAGCAATTCGCGCCGGTTCATACGGCGTAACGCTTTCTCGGTTAACAACTCCGTTTTTGTTTCATCTTTCATCGTCTTTCACTGATCTTTCTCCCGGGGCAACGGGGCAACGGGGCAACGGGGCAACGGGGCAACGGGGCAACGAGATAACATGGCAACCGCAGTGCGCACGGGGCAAAAAGAAAGGGTGCACAGGTTACAACCTGTAACACCCTTCTCTTCATTCCCAGCAATTATATGGAGTATGAATTTGCTGGATTTATAATTACGGCAACAAAACTTTATCGACTACGTGGATCACGCCATTCGACTGATTGACGTTGCTGATCGTAACCTTCGACGCGCCGCCCTTGGTATCGGTGACGGTGATCGTTTCGCCGCTGGCTGTCGCTGTTAACTCGCCGCCTTGGACGGTCTTGAGCTTTGCCTTACCGCCGCCCTGCTTGATCATTCGCTGCAGAGCCGCCGCGTTGTAACGGCCCGCGACAACGTGATAGGTCAGAACCGCCGTCAGCTTGGCTTTGTTCTCCGGCTTGAGCAGTGTTTCCACGGTGCCAGCAGGAAGCGCGCTGAATGCGGCGTTGACGGGAGCGAAGACCGTGAACGGGCCCGCGCCCTGTAGCGTTTGGACAAGACCCGCGGCCTTGACTGCGGCGACGAGCGTGGTGTGATCCTTTGAATTGACTGCGTTCTCAATAATGTTTTTGTCCGGATACATCGGTGCGCCACCAACCGTCACAGGTTTCTGTGCCAGGGCCGCGCCAGTCATCACCAGCGAAGCAAACAAACTAAGTGCAAAAGTCTTTAACATTTTCATTCCCTTCATTAAGTTCAGGTTAAGGTATAGTAGATTCATCGTACTACTTCATACCACTTCCGGGCTGGTTGCCCATCAATCTAACAAAGAAGATTACGTGGGTGTGATGTTGGCAGATCTCTCGGGTGAGACAATTTTACATATATATAAACCTAAGCAATAAAAGCTCTTTAAAATCAAGCGGATGAGAGTACACGAGGACGCCAAATACCACTCGAGTACAACTGCCGGCGCCAGTGTACAGTCACTCTGGAGGCGGCGTGCGACGGGGAGATTCCAGTTTGTTTCATCCAATCTTAGCCGAAAAACCGATCGGGGCCTTCGAGTATGATTGGAAGCAACTTACTCAGCTCTGAGCATCGAGGCAGGATCGGTCCGCGCGATTCTCCTGGCCGGGATCAGTGCTGCTTATAGGATCGCTGTAATCAAGATTACGACCGCGGCACTGCGGTGACCCAGTCTCGGGGGGGACTCCGTACAAGTATGTCTCGATGGGATCCTTTCTCGTATTTTCTACATCAGCACGCGCGCGGGGTAATTTAATTCTCTGAGATTTCTTTTGAAGCTATCTCCACCCGCTCATTTTCGATGTAGTAGTGCGGCTCACCATCGTAGGGCTCATCCTGCAACTCGGTGGCTGGCGCCGTCTGGAACGAGATGACGCACCAGCCCCCAGCTCCTGCGACCGCTTGATGAAAGGTGCCAGTCGGAATCACTATCCATTCCCGCTCCGTTACGCCCTCATCCAATGATGATGGGAGCTGCACTTCATTTGGATGTTCGGGCTCGCCGATTCTCAAAGATCCTTTCCCGCGCCAGGTGTGCGTGTATTGCGTCGAGTTGGAGTGCTTATGGATATCGCTTTCTCCGCCGGGCGCAAAGGCAAAGACCCACAATGAACGAAGCGCGGCCATCTCGCCGGGCATTTTCAACTCCGGCATGACGACGCGATAGGTCATTTCAAGCCCGGGCCGGGCGCGCAGTTCGGCTTCGCATTCATCGCAGGCACGCTCGATCGCGGCACGGTACTGCGGTTCATCGGCCAATTTCTGTATTGCCGGGAGAATCGATGTATTCATTTAAACCTCTAAAATTCAGAGTTGGAAATTCGCCACAAAAAACACAAAGAACATAGAATATAAAGAGACACGGAGTAACGTAATAAGGCGTCTCTGACAGCACTCCATTAAATCATGTAATTATTGTTGGTAGGCGAGCCAATAATCATGGTTCGTAGGCGAGCCAATCGTGAATTGTCGATAAATAATGCGACGATCTGACAATCGTTTGATGTTCATAACTTCCAACTTCCGTCACAGTTTTCACTCGTGTCGAAGCGACAATAGGGGGTCGACCTTTGTTGCCCTGCGCGCAGGAATCCAGCAAGCGAGCAAAGCCATGACGATCAATAACAACGCGATGACGGCAAACGTGAGTGGGTCGGTCGTACTCACCTCGAACAACAAAGACTTGATCAACCGTGTTAATCCGAAGGCGGTAATTAAACCTATCGCTACGCCGGTTAACGCCAAGGACACGCCCTGGCTGACGACGAGTTTGAGCACATCGCGTGTTTGCGCGCCCAATGCCATCCGAATGCCGATCTCGTGCGTACGCTCGGCGACCAGATACGACATCACCCCGTAAATCCCGATCGCTGCCAGCAATAGTGCAATGCCGGCGAAGATCGCCAGGAGTATGAGATTGAAATGAGGTTGCGAAACTGTTCTCGCCAACAGCTCATCCATCGTACGAATGTTGGAGATCGGCTGATCTTTGTCTATCGCCTGAACCTGATTGCGGACGGCGCCGACGAAGTTCAGCGGCTCACCGTTCGTCCGCACTACCAGCGTCAGATTCGGCCAGGGAAATTGCGCGACCGGGAAATAGATCTCCGGATGCAGTCCATCGTCGAGCCCCATGTGTCTGACGCTTTTAACAACGCCGATGATCTCGCGCCATTCCGGTCCGAGGGTGACGACCATGCGCTTGCCGATCGGGTCTTGATTTGGCAAGATATTGGCGCGCCAGGATTTCGTTGATGATCAACACCGGCGGCGCATCGATGCCATCACTCTCCCTGAAAACGCGGCCTTTTTGCAATTGAATATTCAGAGTTTTGAAATAGTCCGTGCTGACACAGCGGGGTCTGGCAATATTCCGTTGAACGGAAGTAGGAGGTGGTCCACCTTCGATGTCGAACCCGATCCCTTCCTCCGCTCCGCTCAAGGGCAGCGGAAAGGCCGCGCTGGCTGCCTGTACACCTGGTGTCATGCGCAAACGCTCGAGCAATTGTCTGTAGAAGCTTGCTTGTTGAGGCGGCGTATATCTGCTGCGCGGCAACCTGATGTCCGCGGTCAGGATATTTTTGGTATCGAGACCGGGATCAACACTCGTCAACCGCATGAAGCTTCTTAGCATCAGTCCTGCTCCGATAAGCAGCACCAACGCCAGCGCCACTTCAGAAACCACCAGCAAGTTGCGCAAATGATGGTGGCCGATTCCCGCCGGAACTGCGCCCGCCCTCCTTAAGCACATCGCTCAAACTCAATCTCGAAGCTTGTATCGCCGGAACCAAACCGAAAAGGACTCCCGTAAACAGCGAGATCAGGAGCGTGAAGCCGAAGACCTTGCCGTCAATGCCGATCTCATCGGCGCGCGGTAGATCTCCAGGAATCACCAGATGTAACAAGTCGATGCCCCAGAACGCCACCAATAGCGCCAGCGACCCGCTCACGACCGCCAGCAGTATACTTTCCGTAAGTAACTGTCTGACCACGCGTCCGCGGCCCGCGCCCAGTGCGGAGCGAACCGCCATCTCTTTCCGTCGCGCCGTGGCACGAACCAGCATCAAATTGGTGACATTCACGCAGGCGATCAACAGCACAAATCCGACTGCACCCAGCAATACCAGGAGCGCGAGCTTCACTCTCCCGACTACATGTTGATGTAAAGTCACAAGACGTATTTCCTGATTCGGCCTGTTATCAGAGGACTGCTGCTGAAGCATCCGAGCAAAGCCGTTCATCTCAGCCTGGGCTTGCTCAAGGCTGACCTGCGGTTTGAGGCGCGCGATGACACCGACGGAAACGGCCTTGCGATTATTCCACTGATCAGGGGCGAAGGCGGTAGGAAGATAGATATCTACTACACTTGGGATATAAGCGTGCAAGTGGTATGTCAGATCGCCTTTGCGTGGGAATTGAAAACCCTGCGGCATGACTCCGACGACCGTATAAGGTTCATGGTTGAGCGTGATCGTCTGACCGACGATCTTCAGGTCGGAGCCGAAGCGACGCTCCCACAGGCCATAACTGATAATCACGACGCGATGGTTGCCGGATTGCTCTTCTTCGGAAAGGAAGAGGCGACCGCGTAATGCCCCGACGCCGAGTAAGCTGAAAAGATTGGCCGAAGCGAACACACTACCGGGTAGTTCAGGATCTCCGCGACCGGTGAGGTTGAGTGGCTGCGAACCAAAAGCGGCAACCTGTTCAAAGACCTGATTATGATTACGTAAGTCGATGAAGTTTGTCGATGAAAATGAAAAGCCCATGACCAGGCGCTCCGGATCTTTGTAGGGAAGTGGCCGCAGCAATATGCCGTTGATGATGCTGAAGATGGCGGTGTTGGCCCCGATCCCCAGCGACAGCGTGATCAAGGTTACCAAAGTGACACCGGGATTCTTCAACAGCATCCGGGCGCCGTATCGTAAGTCCTGCCATATCTCTTCCAACCATCGGAATCGGCTGGCGTCGCGATAAATCTCTTTCGTCTGTTCGATGCCACCGAAACTGCGCTGCGCGGCCATCCGCGCTTCTTCCTCGCTCATCCCTTTGCGGATGTTCTCTTGTGTCTCCATCTCGAGATGAAAACGCAGCTCAATCTCCATCTCGCGTTCGCTCTTCTCTTTCTGCAATTGCTTGAGTAAACGATGAAACAGCTTGTGGAGCATGAATTTCCTCGCAGGAAATAGTTTTCAGTTTTCAGGCTGGGCGGTCTCGACAGACAACTAAAAACTAAAAACTAAAAACTATTTCAGGATGCAGCCAGAATCTGCTCGATTGCGGTCGAGACCCGCTTCCAGCTCTCTGTCTCCTGGTCGAGCTGCTTGCGGCCCGTTCGCGTCAGCTTGTAATACTTTGCCTGGCGGTTGTTCTCCGAGGTTCCCCATTCGGACGAAATCCATCCCTGCTGCTCCAGTCGAACGAGCGCCGGATAGAGCGATCCCTGGTTGACCTGTAATACGCCTTCCGAAATCTGCTGGATGCGCTGCGTGATCCCCCATCCGTGCATCGGCTCAAGCGCCAGCGTCTTGAGAATGAGCAGGTCTAGCGTGCCCTGCAAAAGTTCCGATCTTTGTTTGCTCATAGTTGCTCCTCTTGATTATCTACAAGACAAGCTATCATCGTTCTTGTAGATAATCAAGTGGAATCGCTTTAACGTCCGGGATGCAGGAAGGGCGAGCCTGCGGCCACACGCCTTGAGAAGCTGGATGAAGATTGATAATGAAGATGTAAAAAAATATGCGATGAGGTACGTTAATCGGATTCACGCACAGGACGGAGAAATAATTGCCGGAGACTAGATGGGCGTTGATCTGTTCCAATTCGCCTTCGGGACTGTTTCCATTGACGACGCCGTAGACGCGGTTCGGATAGCTGTTCAGGGCAGCGGCATCGGAAAAGGATTGATTAGGCCGGCGGAATTCTTGATAGCGGATAGGAGAAGAATCGCCAGTCGCCGTGTGGAAGACCGCTCTCAATGCCCGCCGGCGCATCGTTATTGCCGAAGAAGACGAGGCGCTCGGGTTGTCGTACCGGAATCTCCCGCACAAGCAATGCGTCGAGCAGGCTGAAGATTGCGGTGTTGGCCCCGATGCCCAGCGCGAGCGAGAGGACCGCTACTATCGTGAGGACTTTATTCTTGATCAGCATCCGCAAACCGAAACGCAAATCTTGAAACATATATTTCTCCTGTCCAGGCGCCCCAAAGGGGCACAAATATAATAGCCAGGGGTAAGCGAAGCGCAGCCCCTGGTACCGTAGCCATTTGTGAGACAAGCCCTGAAAGGGTGAAATATTCTTCAATCCCACACAAATCGCTCATCTATCTCGAACTGGTATCTTCGGCATAGCTCACGGTAATCATCCTGAAACGATAATCGATGATGACGCTCCTTTTGATGTGCTATGTAATGCTTGAGGTCTTCAACACCTGATTGTCCAACGGAAAATACCCCGTATCCCGATTGCCACTGGAAGTTATCCAATTCATCGCTTTTCTCTTTGATCTACTTCGATGATGAGCTTTTGAGCTCTTCCACGAGTTTGGCTACCGAGCAGACACGCGACAAGGAAAAAAGTGCGTGGATATGGTCTTGGTCTCCGCCGATCAGCAACGAAGGAGATTGATGGTTACGAAAAACTCCACCCAGATACTTGTACAACTCGAGTTCAATGGATTCGGTGATCAATTTTCGTCTGTTCTTCGTGCTAAAGACGAGATGTAGCAAGATCGAAGAGAGTGATTGCGGCATAAAAAGCCCCTTTATTTCGCCCTTACCATCTTGCCATATGGCACACCGGTTATACTGACCGTAAAGCCATCGGCAAGGAGGTAAGTGATGGGCGTACGCAATCCACGCTATGAAGAACTTTTGCGCCTAGAATCTAAGACTCTTGACGCGCAATTTTTGACGACCGTTGAACAAGGTCTCAATTGTTCTCCCTTTGAGTCACAGGCCGTGCTCGAAGTCGTCAAAGAAGTCTATTTCCCATTCCTCGCTCAGGCACAGACTTCTGTACCTTTACCAGGGAGGATTACATTGGTTGCCGTGTGTGCTGACGAACCAGCCGGTAAACCAATTGCCAAATGTTCAAAGCGGACCATTTGCCTGACACTGCATCGAGGTGGAGAAGATGACCGCCTCTTGCAGAAAGAAGGCCCGGACCGCTTTCGTCAAGCGCGCATTCCCGATCTTTGTCAAGAAGCCTTAAGTCAGGGCGCCTTACTGACACGCGAAGATCGGCACGATGATGCCGATGAATTTGATCAACCAGAGATGCGGTCTCACTGTTACTCCTCTGAAGCGCTTGGGTACGCACGCTTCCAGATTTTGCTGGCGAATTCGTTTCAGCCCAGCGCCCGGCAGCGCGAGTCTGCTCATCACCAATATCCGGGAGCGCCAGAGGCGCGTTATGTTTATAGAAATTTTCGTAATAGTGCCCCAACTCCGGAGGAGCGGCATATAAACGGCATCATATGTCGCTCCTTCTTCGGAGCTGGAGATAATTGCTTGCCATGTTCTATAAACATAACGCCCTCCGGAGCGAAGAGCCGATAATTTCATTTTCTGAATTCGCCAGCAGAATCGTCCAGCATGCTGAGTCTCCTCTAGGGGCCCTTCGATCGAAGTTCGGCACGCTGGAAGCTTGCGTACCAAGGCGCTTCTGCCGGAATTTCTCGGCTACCGAGCCCTTCCGCCTGAAGGCGGTACTCCGAACTTCCTTCAAAACTTTCTTCATTCGTGTCGAAGTGCGACCAGCGGATCGACCTTCATCGCCCGCCGTGCCGGTATCCAGCAGGCCGTTAAGGCCGCCAGCGCCAGAAACGCAGAAATGCCGATGAAGGTCAACGGATCAGCCGGCTTCACTCCAAACAGCAGGCTCTCCATCAGTCGCGTCAGCGCAAATGCCCCGGCCAGTCCTAATGCGACGCCGGTTGCCGCCAGCATCATTCCTTTCTTGAGCACGAGCCGCACCACATCTGAGCCCTGCGCGCCGAGGGCCAGGCGGATGCCGATTTCGCGGGTGCGCTGCGAGACGAGATAAGACATCACGCCGTAAATCCCGATGGCCGCGAGCGCGAGCGCCGTCAGGGCGAACAGGCCAGTGATCAGCAGCGTGAAGCGCTGGCCAGCGAGAGCCGATGATGCGATCGTTTCGAGCGTCTTCACCTCGGTGACCGCTACATCCTGGTTGAGCGAGCGGACTTCGCGGCGAACTGCTCCCATCAGAGCTCAGCGGATCGCTGCTGTTGTGAATGGCCAGAAACAGCTCCGGGGATGGTTGTTGTGTGATCGGCCAATAGAACGAGGGCTCGGCCCGTGGTGAATTGGGAAAGTCCTTTATATCGCCGACGACTCCGACGACTCGCATCCAGTCTTCGTCTGTTGGCGGTTTGTCTCCGCTGGAGGCGATGCGCTTCCCGACCGCGTCTTCGCCGGGCCAGTATTTACGGGCCATGCTCTGATTGATCAGGATGGTAGGTTCCGTTCCCTTCGTGTCCCGCGCATCGAACCATCGTCCGGCGAGGAGCGGCACGCCGATCGTGCGCATATAATCGGCGCCGATGAAATGATAGTCGGCTTGCGGCATCTGATTCGGCGGGAAGGTTTTGCCTTCCACCGGAAAGACAGCCTTATTTTCATAGCCGGTCCACGGCAGGTCTGAAGTCACACCCGCTGAGAGCACGCCGGGCAGAGCAGAAACGCGCTCGACCAGTCGTTGGTAAAAGGCGGTCTGTTCCTCGGTCTCCATCAATATCGCGGTGGGGAGAAAGACGCCCATCGTCAATACGCCTTCCGGTCTGAAGCCCGGATCGACCTGTAACAGCTTCACGAAGCTCCGCATCAGCAGGCCTGCGCCCACCAGCAGCATGAGAGCCAGCGCCACTTCGGCTATCACCATCCCGTCGCGCAACCTGCGCTGCCGTTTGCCGCCGGATGCCCCGCGCGCACCCTCCTTGAGTAGCTCGTTGATATCCGGTTTCAAGCTTTGTAGCGCTGGAGCCAGGCCGAACAGCAATCCGGTCAACAGACTGAGGCCGAGCGTGAAGACGAGCATGCGGCCGTCAATGTAGATCATATCCAGACGCGGTAGCTCCGCAGGACCGAGCCTGATGAGCACATTGACCGCCAACTTTGCCAGCAGAAACCCTGCCAGGCCGCCCAGCGTGGCAAGCAGCAGGCTTTCGGTTAACAACTGCCGGATGATGCGCGCGCGGCCGGCTCCCAGCGCGGCGCGCACCGCGATCTCACGCTCTCGTGAGGAGGCGCGCGCCAGCATCAGATTGGCGGTGTTCACGCACGCAATCAACAGGACGCAGAAGACTGCGGCCATCAGCACCATCAGCGTCGTGCGCGGACGTTCGGTGATCTCTTCGTGGAGCGATCGAGCCTCGATCCGCCGATCAGAACCGAGGAACTCTTTCTTTACTAACTCCCCGGCTATCGCGTTGAATTCCGCTTCGGCATGTTCTCGGCTGATGCCGGGTTTAAGCCTGCCGATAGAGTTCATGATCAGCGCATCTGCACCCCAAGCCCTTTTGCGTGTTAGCCACAGCGGCCACCAGATGTCGACACTATGGCCGTGTGGTAGTGGGCGATATCCACCGCCGACGTGCTGCAATCCGGCAGGCGCGACGCCGACGATCGTGAACGTCCTACCTGCCAGCCTTATCTTCTTTCCGATGATATTTGGATCGCTCCTGAAACGGCGCTGCCACAAACCGTGACTGAGCACGACGACCGATTTCTCATATGATAGCTCTTCATCGACGGTGAATTCGCGGCCCAACATCGGCGGGATGCCGAGCGTCCGGAAGAAACCCGATGATATGCGCATCCCGAAGAGCCGTTCTGCCCCTGCTGCCCCCGCTGCCCTGTGTGCTCCGTTTGCCTTGTTTGCCCCGTCCTCCTGTGAAAGTTGCAAATCCTGTCGCAAGTAACACGCGAGAGATTCAAATACGGTGTTGTGTTCGCGGAAATCTATGAAGTTGACGGGAGACATCGGGGCCATGGGGAAGTGACTGGTGCTTGTATAGACGCGCACCAATCGTTCGGGCTCGGGGTAGGGCAGCGGTTTGAGCAAGACTCCATTGACGACGCTGAAAATGGCGGTGTTTGCGCCGATGCCGAGCGCCAGCGTGAGGGCGGCGACGAGAGTGAAGCCTGGATTCTTCAACAGCATTCGCGCGCCGTAACGCAAGTCCTGAAACATCTCTTCCTCCATTCTTTTCGGTTGCAGCCAGAGCGCATCCGCAAACGCGCCCAAGCTGTGCCATAGCAAAGAGAGTTTGTTTTGCCAGTCGAGCTTGTCCCATGCGACCAGCAGCGTTTCGCGGTAACGCAATTCAGCTTCCCATTCCTGCCGCCAGCCGGCGCGCAGCCGGCGAGGCACGATGACGCCGATGAATCTGACGAGCCAGAGATGATGTCTCACTATTACACCTCGGTAACGCCTGGGTACGCACGCTTCCAGCGTGCCGAGCTTCGATCGATGGGCCTCTAGAGATGACCTAGCACGCTGGAAGCTGCGTACCCAGGCGCTTCAGGCGGAATGTCTCGGCACCGAACCCTTCCTTCTGAAGGCGGTACTATGAACTTTTTCATTCGTGCCGTAACGCAGCCAATGGATCAATCTTAGTAGCGCGCCGCGCCGGAACGTAACAGGCAAGCAATGCCACCGCAGACAGCGCCAGCGGCACTACCACAAAAGTGATCGGATCGTGCGCACTCACTTCGTAGAACAGATTTCTCACCACCCGCATAACCGCCAGAGCCGCTACCAGTCCGAATGCCAAGCCTGCGAGTGTCAGCCGCATGCCATGTCTGATGATCATCTTGAGCACGTCAGGCGCCCGCGCTCCCAGGGACATTCGTATACCGATTTCGCGTGTCCGCTGTGCCACGGCATAACTCATGACGCCATACAATCCGATGGCGGCGAGCAGCAGGCCCAAGCCTCCGAGCGAAGTCAGCAGTCCTGCCAACATCTTGGGGCCGAAATACTGAGGGTCGACGTGCTCGCGCAAGGTAATGATTTTTATTGGCAGGTTCGGGTCCAGCGCCGCGACTTCGCGCCGGAGGGCGGAGACTGTGGATGTCTCTTTTGCGTCAGTTCGCACCAGTGCCTGAAATGCCGGAGAAAAATTTTGAGAGATCGGCGTCCATATCCCCTCGCGTTTCTCGCCTATCAGCCAGGCGGTTTTACTGTCGGCCGCCACGCCGACGATTGCCGTCAACTGAGCATTCTGGTCGGAGCCGATGCGAATATGCTGTCCGATGACCTCGCCGATGTCTTTGAGGTTGGGCCAGTGACGGCGCGCCATCGTCTCGTTGATTATCACAACGCGCTCCGACGAAGCAGTATCCTGGCCCGTGAAATCGCGGCCGCGCAGTAATGGAATGCCCATCGTCCCGAAATACTGCAGGCCGATGTTTTGCTGCACGGCGTTCATTGGCCGTCCATCTGCTGGCGGAGGCTGGCCCTCGATGCTGATGTTCGTGAACCCCCATCCCCAATCTACCGGGATGTGATTAGCGATCGTGATTGAACGGACGCCAGGCGTCGTGGCGAGCCGTTCGACAAGCTGAGTGTAAAACAGCTGCCCGCGCTCTTTATCGTACTTCAGCATGCCGAGATCGAGCGTCATCACCAGACCATTGTCGGTGTCGAAGCCGAGATCCATCGACTGAGTATTGCGCAAGCTGCGAGTGGACAAGCCGGCGCCGATCAGTAGCGTGAGCGACGTGGCGATCTGTGCGACGACCAGCGAATTGCGCAACGAGAACCATTTCCGCCTGCCGCTCATCCCCGGCTCGTCCTTCAGCGCCGAAACCACGTCAGGTTTGGTCGCCGCCCATGCCGGAGCCAGGCCGAATATCACGCTGGTCAATATCGACAGCATCAGCGTCAAGCCGAACACACGCCCGTCCAGCCGCAATTCCACTTCGAGCGCCACAGATGCTCCTGGAAGCGGCATTTGAATCGACATCAATAGTTGATTGAGCCAGAAGGCGAGCAGCAACCCGCCGGCAGCGGCAAGGAGCGAAAGCAACAGGCTCTCCGTCAACAACTGGCGAATGAGGCGCAGGCGGCCCGCGCCTACAGCCAGTCGGAGCGCAATCTCTTTTTGCCGGGCGGCGCCGCGCGCCAGAAGCAAATTCGCCACATTTGCGCACCCGATCAATAAGACCATCCCAGCAAGGACCATAGCCAGTATTATCCCCACCGCCATCCTTTTCCGGAGGCCCGAGAATAACGTTCCTTGCGCGGGTGCGAGAGACAGCGGGAGTGCACGCCAGGAGTCTTCTTTTTCATCGGATGACGGAGGGTAATCCTGCAGCAATTGGTGATTGATCGTGTTCAACTCGGCTTCGCCTTGCGCGCGCGAAAAGTTCTCTTTGAGGCGCCCGATTACAAAGAACCCCACATTGCGGGAGGTTAATGTTGGCGGCTGGTTTGGCTTCGCCGCCGCTTGCATCATCATTGGAATCCAGAGATCGGCGCGTAGCGGGTTCGAAATCCCCACGAAGCCCGGCGCCGCAACGCCGATCACGGTGAAGCTTTGATTGTTCAACGTTACTGTTCTTCCGATCAATTGCGGGTCGCTGCCGAACTCGCTGACCCAGAAATCGTGGCTCACAACAACGACCGGATGCGCGCCTGGCGTTCGGTCTTCATCGGGGAGGAACGCGCGACCATGCGACATAGGCACGCCCAATACTTCGAAGAAATTCCCCGTGACCAGTTCTCCCGACATCAGCCGGCTTCGCTCCCCATTGCCGAACGCAAGAAAGGCCGGCTCAAATGCCGCTAATCCGGACAATGACTGGCTGCGATCGCGGTAAACGATATAGTCCGGATAGGAACTCGGCCAGATCATTCCGTCGCCGCGCACCAGCGTGAAGAGCCTGTCGTTATCAACCCCCGGCAGTGCGCGCCACAGAAACGCATCGGCCAAACTGAAGAGGGCCGTATACACGCCAATGCCCAATGCCAACGACAACACCGCTATCGCCGTGGATCCTTTGTGCTTCAGCAGCATTCGGGCGCCATAACGCAAATCTTGAAACATTTCGTCCTCCAGTCTTTTCGGTTGTAAACAGAGCGCATCCGCAAACGCGCCCATGCTGTACCTCAGCAACGAGAGTTTGGTTTGCCAGCCGAGCCTGTCCCATTCGGCCAGCAGCATTTCGCGGTAACACAATTCCGCTTCCCACTCCTGCCGCCAACTGGAGCGCAGCTTTCGCGGTATGATCACGCCGATCAAAGCGATTAGTCGGATGTGGATTCGCACGCTTCGTTTTAAAGTCTGGTCAGCCATTGGTCTTAGTTCGGCTTTAGTCGCGTAGGGCCTCTACTCACGGCGCAATGCCACCAGCGGATCCGTCAGCCGGAATGTCTCGGTTACCGGGCTCTTCCACCTGATGGTGCAGCGAAGATCGTGATGGTTATTCTCGGCACAATAACCTCCGTTCAGCTTTCCATAGCAAACGCGGTAGGCGCGATTGCCCCGTTGCCCCTACTCATAACGTAAGGCCACAAGCGGATCCACGCGCGTTGCCCGGCGCGCCGGCAGGTAGCCTGCTACAACAGCGACAGCCAACAGCGCTAGCGTAGCCAGACAAATGGTGAAGGGATCGGCTGCGCCGATTCCGAAGAGTTGACTGGAAACTAGCCGCGCCGCCGCCAAAGCGGCTGGAATCCCGAGGGCGGCGCCGATCAAGGTCAGCCGCAGCGCGTCGCGCAGCACCAGCCACAGCAGGTCACTACGCTCGGCGCCCAGGGCCATGCGAATGCCGATCTCGTTCGTGCGGCGCGCTACGGCATAAGACAAAATGCCGTACAAGCCGAGGCACGAGAGAAATAATGCCAGCAAACCAAAGACGCTCGACAGAGTCGCGACGAGGCGTTCCTGCGTGAGCGAAGCAGCGACCTGTCCCTCCAGCGTCTCGACTTCAAACATCGGCATGATTGGGTCGAGCGCCCGCGCCTCGCTCTGTACAGCTGCGGCGAGCGGCGTAGGATCGGCAACGGTTCGAACGATCAGCGTCATCTGTCCCCGGCCGGTGTTTGCCTGATTGAAGGGAAGGTAGTACATCGGGCGATCCTCTTCGCGAAGACTCTTGTACTTGGCGTCCTTAACCACCCCGATGATTTCGATCTCACCGCTTCGTTCGGGAATCCCAATGCCGAAGCGCCGCCCGAGTGGGTTCTCGTTCCCCCAGAAATGGTGTGCCATGCTTTCGTTGATCACCGCTACTTTCTGCGCTTCCCAGTCGTCCTGTTCGGTGAAATCGCGCCCGGATACGAGCGGGATGCCAAGAGTGCCAAATGAGTTTGGGTAGACTTGCATCCAATGAACTCTCGTCTCTTCGCCGGACTGCGGCGTATAGCCGCGCACATATATCACCTGGTTGAGGTCAGCATCTTGACCCATCACTGCCCATTCGCGTCGGCTGATCGGGCTGTACCCGACTAGACTTGCCTGTCGCACGCCCGGCAACTTTTCCACGCGGCTCACCAATTCTTCGTAGAGAGCATTGAGCCGAGGTAAGACGTGCGCGCGCGTCTTTCTATCACTCTCCACCGGTTCGAGCCTCAACACCAATATGTTTTCACGGGCAAAACCGGCATCAACCTGCTTCAACTTCTGCAGGCTCCGCATAAACAGGCCGGCACCGACAAGGAGCATCAATGACAATGCGACCTGTGCAATGACGAAGACCTGGCCGAAGGTTAAGTGTGCGCCGCGTCTGCCATACCACTGCGAATCGTTCTTGAGGGTGGCTTGCAGGTCGACGCGCGTCGCCCAGAATGCCGGCGCGAGGCCAAACAACAATCCAGTCAGCGTAGCCACCGCCGCCGTAAAGCCGAGCACACGGGTGTCAGGGCTGAGGTCGAGATGGAGTGGAAACTCTCCCTGAGACAGTAGGGGCAACAGCAGCCTGGTTCCCCAATAGGTGAAGAGCAGACCGAGCAGGCCGCCCAGAACGGCAAGCAGAACGCTTTCGGTAAGCAGTTGCCGGATCAGCCGCAGGCGGCCGGCGCCCAGAGCCAACCGAACCGCGATCTCTTTCCGCCTCGCCGTCGCGCGCGTCAACATCAGGCCTGCCACGTTTGCGCAGACGATCAACAGCACTAAAGCTACGGCGCTCATCAGGACAAACAGCGATTGTGAGAACTGCCGCCGTAATTCAGACAAGCCTCTGCTGCCCGATACCAAGGTTAATCGCGGTTCGAGCATGGATTGACTGGGCTGTTTTTTCCCCTTCGGCGAATCTGATAAGCGTGCGAACCGGTCGGCGAGAAACTGCTGATAGACCAGTTTCAAACCGGCTTGAGCCTGATCGATCGTGACCCCGGGCTGCAACCTTCCCATGACACTGAATCGGTCTCCACCGTACTGCATAAATGATGGAATCCCCGGAGTCACTTGCTCCTGCATCGTCACCGGGATCGAGATGTCCAATGAACTCCCGACTTCCAACCCGTAGAATTCAGGTGGCGTCACACCGATGATGGTGAATGGCGCACCGCTGAGATGAATCGTCTTCCCCACGATAGCAGGGTCGCGCGCGAAGCGCTGCTGCCAGTAGTTATGACTGATGACGCAAACAGGCGATGCTCCGGGCGCCCGGTCATCGTCTGGGATAATCGTGCGGCCCAGCGCCGCGTTGACGCCCAGAACTGCATAATAATTTCCTGTCACGATCTGACCGGAGACCGCCGGCTCTGGCCGGCCGTCCACGCTCACGGTCATCCGCAGCGGGTAGTATCCCAATATCCCGGATAAGACATCATTGTGATCATGGAACCTTTGATAGGCGCTATAAGAGAATCTACTGCTTACCGTACGGCTGTTGGTATGACTTAGCAGGACTAGTTGCTCCGGATTTTTGACCGGGAGCATTTTCAAGAGCACCGCATCGATCAGGCTGAAGATCGCCGTGTTGGCGCCGATGCCCAACGCCAGGGTGAGAACGGCCATACAAGTGAAACCGGGATTCTTCAGCAACATTCGTATGCCGTAACGCAAGTCTTGAATCATCTCATCCTCCCATCTTTTCGGTTGCAACCAGAGCGCGTCCATCAATGCTCCCAGGCTGTGCCGCACAAGATCGAGTTTGTTGCGTGCGTTGAGATTGTCCCAATCGGCCAGCAGCGTTTCGCGGTAATGCAATTCGGCTTCCCATTCTTGATGCCAATCGGCGCGCAAGCGGCTCGGTACGATCACACCGATGATGCGTATCAGCCGGATCCAGGGCCGCCAGTTACTTCTACGCCACCGCATGACTTCACCTCAGCTTTTCTCGCCCGCCGGCTTGAGATCACTCGTAGACGTCGGCTCTTCGAGTCGTTCGAGCAGCCGGAACCGCTTGCGCGCGGCCTCGAGGGCCTCGCTTCCGGTCTTCGTCACTTCGTAATACTTGCGCGCCGGTCGCTGCTCCGCCTGCGCGACGCTCTGCCGCTCCCACTTCGATGTCACGTATGCCGCATCCTCCAGCCGCCGCAGCGCCGGATAGACCGTGCCGCTCGCCAGCCCCGTCACCGTCATCACCTCGAACCCGTACCGGTAACCGTTCTCGATCGCCTGCAGGATCAGCGCCATCGTGTAGGAAAAATATACTTTCCCCATCCTTCACTCCTCCGATTCACTAAAAAGTGTTTATAGACACCTATACATATAATCATCTACATAGTGCTGTCAAGGATTGAGAGAATTAGGGGTAAATTTTTTATGGCTTCTATTATGGAAGGTTGCGAGGAATTTGCGAGGGGGGATGAAAGGGCCAGTTGAGAAGGCCTGATTCACTGCGGAGGCGCAGGGAGCGTTGGGAGACATAGAGGTTAGCTGGATTTTCAGTTATCGCTCTATGTTTTCTCATCGTCCTTCGCGCCTGCGCGGTGAATCTGCTCACAACGGAGCTGAACCATTGAAATCGAGAAGACGAAAAATATTGTTATTATTTCAAAGCTTTCTCGATCGCCTGGGCGATCTTATCGCTCTCGGGTTTCTCTCTTGTTGAAAAGCGGTCTACAACTTTACCCGTGCGATCGACCAGGAACTTATTGAAATTCCATGAAATGTCGCCGCTGAATTCGGGATTTGTCTCTTTGCTGGTGAGGAACCGGAAGAGCGGGTGAATATCATCTCCAGCGACCGAGATTTTTGAGAACATCGGGAATGTTACATTGTATCTGGTCGAGCAGAAGGTCTTGATCTCCTCATCCGTCCCGGGCTCCTGCCCCATGAAGTTATTAGCCGGAAATCCCATCACGACCAGCCCTTGATCTTTGTATTTCCGGAAGGTGCTCTCCAGCCCTTCATACTGCGGCGTATATCCGCATTTGCTCGCGACATTGACCATCAGCAGCACCTTCCCCCGATAGTCGTCCAATTTGACGTCCTTGCCGTCGATATTTTTCATGGTGAACTCGAGTACTGATTTTTCGGCCATCTTCACACTTTCATTCTCTGCAGTTTTATTGATTCGCGTCAGCGCGAGTGAAGCTGATGTAATAATAAGAATCGCGATTCCGAGCAGTGCAACCTTTGTTTTCATTTATTCCCTCTGAATTGGTTTTTATATGGTTTACGCTACTACAAAAGTAAACCCTCGATAAATTCGATAAATTTGTGAGCGAACGGTGGGGGCCTACTGAATATTGTGATTACGCGACATTTTCAATCGAATCTCGGTCGATTGAAGTCTTATGCTTTTCTCACCCGGCAGGCGAGACATTTATACGCCTGTTGCCCGGAAAGATTGTCATAATATCTGTCGTCTAGCAAATAGTTGGCCGGGCTAGCTCAATCGTCGCAGCGCAGTCGCTGCGCGCGCCTGTAGGCTACGCGATGGAATAGCGCTTTATAAAAATCCGAATTCAAAATGAACGAAACGAGAGTAATAGCCAATAACCCACACCAGCCAGGATAGCCGCGACCGGGAGAGTGAGAACCCAGGATAGAACGATTCCCATGACAACACGAACATCTGCTTGCCTGGTCACCAGGCCGATGCCGAAGAGAGAGCCGACCGAGACGTGAGGTGTCGATACTGGCAGACCAAGGCGGCTGGCGAAGATGACGAGCAGCGCGGTGACCAGATTCGAAGTGAATCCCTGCCCATGATTGAGCCGCGTTATCTTCTGGCTCATAGTGATCGCCACCTTCCGGGCGTTGAGCAGGCCGCCGATCGCCATTCCACCCGCGACGGCGAGCATCCCCCACTTAATTCCCAGGCCCTCGATGATCAAAAGGAGCGCGACGATCTTGGGCGTGTCATTCAACCCGCGCGCAAAACTCATACTGCCGGCGCTGATGAAATGGGCAGTGTCCAGGGCCTGTTGTGCGCTGATCCCAGCCAGCTTGCCTCGATAGCGCTGTGTGCAATTCTCCCGCGTGGCAATTTTGATATCCGGCAGTGAAATACGACCGAAAGACAAGACGGAGGCCGGCTCGGAGATGGGAATCAATTGTTCTTTCTCACCCACGCAGAGACACCACTCTTTCGTTACGCCCAGCCGGATGCGGACGGCGCGCGCCACAACATAGGCTGCAGCCCCCAAACATACAGCGATCAATGGACTGACGAGGAGCGGGAGAAAGAAAGAGCCGCCGAGCATGGCGAAATTGACTTCTCCCCCAACTGATGCCAGGCCGCTTCCCACCAATGCCCCGGTCAGTCCATGCGTGGTAGAGACGGGGAAACCGAAGACGGTCGCCAGCATTACGGTCAACCCTGCTCCCAGCGCTACCGACAGCAGGAAGTCGGGAGAACCTATAATTGCGTCAGGGACTAGCCCTTTGCCTGAGAAATTTCTGACCAGAGTTTGGGCTAAAAAAATCGAACTGACCGATCCGGCGAAGGTCGTGATCGTCGCCCACCAGATGGCTTTCTTGTAGCTGGTCGTTTTGCTGCCGAAGAGCGTCGCCACACCCTTGAAATTGTCATTGGCGCCGTTCGAATAAGCTAAAAAACAAGTGACGAAGAAGAGGACGAACACGGTAACCATAGGATTGCAATCGATGGGGCTCGAGTCATCCAGTCGTACTGGCGAGGGAATTTACCACAAAAAACGCAAAATTGGACAAAAACGCGCAAAGAAGGGAAATTGTGTATCTTTATTATATTTAGCTTTTTGCGGTACCCGAATGCCAATTCCAGCTCACATTGACATTCTACCTGAGTAGCTCGAGACTTGGCCGCTGCTCTATGGGATCAGTTCGACGATCCGGTCACCTATGTCGCGGTCTCTGTCTTTGCCACAGCAGTGGTTGATCGGCATTCTATTGGGCTCAATCGTGGCGGAGAGCCACCATCGGATCGACCTTCGTCGCCCGTCGCGCCGGCAGGTAACACGCCCCGAGGGCGACGGCGACCAGAGTGAAAGCAATCCCACTCATCGCCAGCGGATCGTGTGTGGGTAAGGTGGGGATCGCCGATGCCAGGAAGCGTGCCACTGCGTATGCGCCTGCGAATCCGAGCAATCCGCCCAGGAGGATCAGCAGAGAGCCTTTTCTCAAGACGAGCCAGAGCACATCGCGGGCTTGCGCGCCGAGCGCCAGGCGAATCCCGATTTCGCCAGTGCGTTGGACGACTGAATACGAGATCACGCCGTATAGCCCGATCGCAGCCAATCCGAGACCGAGCGCGGCAAAGGCGCCGAGCAGTGTGCCGAGGAGGGAAATACTTCCCAGACCTTGATCCACTATGCTACGCGCGGTTCGGATCCGGTACGCCGGCAAGCCGGGATCGAGTTCGGCGATGGCGTTTCGTAGTGAACTCCCGAGCGATTGCGGTGCTGCGGAAGTTCGTAATGCGATGTTCACGTTTTGCTCTGGCTATCGACATCGTTGGCACATATGGCGGATTAGCGATAGAACCCGTTTCTGACATCCAATGTCGTCGATGAAACGCGACGTGATCCCCATCTCGACAACTTCTCTGCCAGGCATTCTTCATTACAATTGAGAATGAGCTCCGAAATGGCAAATATTAATGTTTATGACATTGACACATTTGTTTCTGTTCCGAGTCTATTGCTTTATAAACGAATGAAATTAATTCTCTGAATACGGGTAAATTTTTCCTTTTTTAGCGGTCATATAGACATGACGTGCACAGGATTTTTGAGTGCATACGGAAAAGTTCAGAAGATTATGCTTGACTCATATCTTTAATCGAAACTATATACATTTCGCATCATAGGTATCTCAACAGTAACACCACCGGCAGCCGTGTTTTGCCTGCTTCACAAAACCAGGAAGACGTATGAGATTACAATTACCGCCCGCCTCTGCCTTTCTCATGCTTGCGATCATCTATCCGTCCAACTTCAATACGCAACTCGCAATCCACCGAGACTTTCGATATTTCAAATTATGACTCTGTCGTCGGCGGTTATCCCATTATTTTGGTGATGGGCGCATCAAATAGTGAAGCTCTAAAACAAGGCGCTGCAGCCGTTCAATCGCTGATCTTTGAAGCGCCGCCAAAAACAAAAGCGGACGAACTCACTCTAGGTTTGGTCGCCAGATGAATTCGCCCGCTTTCACAACAATCCCTACCCAATTCGGAGGAAATGTCATGCGGATATTAAGTTTGCCTGTCAACTTCGTCAAGATTTCAATCAGATCGACGCGGACTCCGCTTCTCGCTTTCGCGGTCGTAAGCGTGATGGCGATAATATTGGCTAGTTCGATCTTCGCCGTAAAACGCTCATCGGTGATTGGAATTAACTCGACTGAAAAGACCCGGCAAGGGTGTTGCTCGGATCAGCCAGCAATATTGCGCCGAATGGTCGGGACTTACTATACAACCGAGGACGGCTTCCAATCCACTCTTATTCTAAACAATAAAGGGCCGAATCAGATCATCGTCACTCCCATCCTACACAGCCAAAACGGACAGAGTTACACCGCATCGCCAGTAGCCGTAGTCGGCCAATCATCACTTGAAGTCGATCTGAACCTGCTGGCATCGATTGCCGGGCCTCAGTTCCGCTCCGGAAGCTTTGAATTCACCTACGAGGGACGATTGTTAGAGGTAGGCGGAGGATTGAGGATCATCAATCCGGAAAAGAGCCTGATTTTCGACGAGCAATTGCTTGAACCTGGCATGAAATTCCCATCTTCTCGACTCGAAGCCGTCTATGCTGTTCCCTTCGAAGATTCACAGGTAAACATAATTGTGACCAACATAACGGCGGAGCCGATCTTTGTAAATGGAGATGCAATCTTCGCCGGGGCCAACGGGCATCACCCGATTCAGATCAAGCTTGAACCTCACCAAACGCTAGACGTCAAAATGCCTCACGGTCTGATCAAGAAGGCTTCAGCCGGCGCGGTTTCACTCAATCACAACGGTGGCAAGGGCGCGCTGCTGGCAAAGATTCATCTCCAGGCTATTGACAGGGGATATTCCGAATCGGTCAACTTCATCAATCCCGACGGCAAGACCAATGAGCGGCACGGCGCAGGCCTGCGACTCGGAAGTGTCAACAACGATCCGCTCAGAACCTTGATCGCCGTCCGCAATATCGGTGATAGCTCAACAACCGTGACGGCGACTGTCCCTTACTCGAAAGACAGCGGCAAAATTGGAACAATCGTGCTGCCGGAGGTTTCGCTTGACTCGGGTGAGATTAGACTGATGGAGACATCTAACCCGCAATTGAGACAGATCGACTTCGCCACTGCCGGCCTTGAGATAAAATACACAGGCGAGCCGGGCAGCGTGATTGCTACGGCATTGAGCGTATCGCAAAGCGGCAATCATGTCTTCGCGGTGCCGATGAAAGACCCGAAGGGTGGTTTGAGCAGTACAGGTGGTTATCCGTGGTTCATTAAAGAGAGCTCCTCAACGGTTGTCTTTATAAAGAACGTAACTAGTGATTCACAGGAGTTTCTACTAAATATTATTTATCCGGGAGGTCGCTGGGGAAAGAATCGAACAATTGCACCGAATCAAACCATCCAGATAGACATTCGTGAGGTGCGCAACTCTCAGGAAAAAGGGGTTGAAGGTAACGTAATTCCAATAGACGCGACCTCTGGGCATGTTTCATGGGCTTATCGTGGCAAACAAAACAAGGTACTGATCGGTCGTGCGCAATCTGTTGACTTCAGCAACGGCTTGGCTTCAACTTATGAGTGTCAGTGTAGTTGTGGGAATATTTACAGGGTGTCTCGATTGGTGCCATTTAATTCCACGATACAGTTTCCTGGATCTAAACAATTGGAGCCTCAAAGCGCATACTATGATTGTTTTGGGAATCCTACGGATTTTTTCCCTGCCTCTCCTATGAATTCAATATTCTGGAGTTCGGATAATACGAATGCTGCTTCCGTTTCCAATGGGCATGTAACCGGTAATGGGAGTGGAAGCGCAACAATATATGCCTCATGGAATGAATACTATTCCGAGTGTTTCATTCTTCCTGGTGAACTAAACTGCTATACATCTTGTATGGATCGGACAGGGTCCGCTAGTACTTATGCTTCGGTTACTGTGCAGTGCGTTTACCCGACCGGCGAAACCTTTGCATCCACCGGTTGGTCGGCGGAAGTGCCAACCGCCCAGAAATGGATGATGACTCTTACCCCCACGACTACAAATTTTGCCGGACGCTTCGTTTTTGAAACAGACCCTGGCGGCGGGATTGATGGGTGCCACTTCCCCGGCTCCGAAATCGATCCAGAGCCTTCGTGTTGCGATAACGCAATCCCCTCCACTTGGCCGGTCGAAAGCGGCAACCGGTGGGGCCCTGATGTTGTTGGATGGCTCCCGTCGGCCGTTGAATATTATCAGTTAGAGAGGCTCACTCGTGGGTTACCCTTGCCCTGTCGCGCGACCTGGCCCCAGAGGATGAGGATGCACTGTGGGACGCTGGGGGCGTCCAGCAATTACGTGGATAATATTCTCTTTGCAGAAATTGATGTGACCACGGTTAGTAGTGGGCGCAACGGCCGTTTTGAGCAAAGAGAATGGCCTGTCCCGTAGAATGGGATAAATGGGATAGTCATTGGAGCCCCGGTCACGGTGAGCGACCAATGTTAGTAGATGGAGAATCCTGGGATCGGTACCAAGCCTACTAAAACTGACAAAGGGCTTTTCCGGTCCTATTACAATCGCGACGAGGTTAGGAGGTGAATCAATGCGACTAAGATCGTTTTACTATCACCATGTGATTTCCTTGTTGGTTCTCTTTGCAATCTTCGTGTCCGTCTATCAGCCCCCCGGATTAACACTACATGCATACGAAGCAGGAACCCAAGGGGTTGAAAAGCTCTCGGTTAATAACCACCGTCCGATTGCCGAAGCCGTCAAACTACTCCAGAACAAATATGGGTTGATCATTACCTATGAAGATCCTCGGTTTATTTACGAAGCCGACCTCGTGGATGAGACGGATCCACAATATCGTCAAGAGCATCCTGGCGGGTACAGGGCGCTCTCTCCGAAAGGTGGGCATCTTGAAATCAACTATGTTGTATCGCCGGTGATTGGGAAACCAGAGTCCCCCCTAACCCTGCTTCAACAAATTTTAGATGCCGCTGCCGCCTCTGGGTATCCAGGGCGCTTTCGCCCTATCCAGACTGGGCGTTTTTTTCACGTCATTCCAAGACAAGTCAAAAATAGTCGAGGGCAATGGGTGGATCAGGGCTCGATCCTCGATCTTCCGATCAGTTTTCCTGAACGGGAACGAACGGTCTTTGAGACGGTGGAAACCGTCCTCAAAGCGGTAAGTCAATCGGCCGGGATCAGAGTCGCACTCGCGACGGCTCCCGTGAAGCTGTTGATCTCGACCAAAACCACTCAAAGCGCCTCTAACGAGATTGCCAGAGACGTCCTAGTCAGAACGCTGGAAAGTACCAAGCAGAAGCTCTCATGGCGTCTTCTCTATGGCCCAGGTCAGAAATGGTACGCGTTAAATCTGCGTTCAGTCCCCAACTGAGAAGAAACCTCGGCATCGGCTATGTAGTCCTTAAACGGCCTCCGGTAATGTTTAGCAATGGAACGATTTTGGTCGTTTTCAAACTTATTGTTTAATGGCACGTCCGCCAGCGCTATTCATTTCATCTGGCTTTCCCAACGAGCGTAAGCTCTTTGAGATGATGAAGGCGACTCTGCGATATTCATAAACATGGGTTACATGGGTGGATAATTTCGCAATTTCACGTGAGCACGAAAAGCCCAATAGGTTGTGGAGTCAAAGCCCCTACGCAGATTTGATAAGCTCAGGCCCAAGATATAGCCGTAACTGCTTGGTTTCATGTGGCTTCTTCATAGATCTTTGGATCGTCTGGTGATTAGGTTCGATCCGGTCACGCACCCAGAGTGGATCAAATGGGGTTATCTGTCTCGATTGAAATGAGTGGTCGTGATAGACCGGTTGCGAGATGGCGGTTGGACGAGCAGATTTCTTGCCCCACTTGCACTGGTACTCAGTCAATATCTGAGATTGATACTCGGCACGCAAACGTCCACCCCAGCACGAGAGCTGGATGGGGGTGCGTGGCAGACCTGCTTCGACATAAATCCTCCAACGCCCGATTCGGACGAAGCCGCGATCATCGGTCGTTCGTTGGCAGTATCGTTGCCCAAAAGCTCGCTGTAGATCGGCCAGGTCAATCTGCTTGCCTCTGGATTCTCCGAGGACCTCCAACGGCGTGCGTCTTCCATCATTGCGGCGTTGGTGCGCCCAGTGTGGCAACCGGTTGTGATCGCGAATCAATTCGCGATGAAATTCGACTGCAGACTCGATCGTCTTGCATCTTTCCCAGTGATACTCGCCAACCCGGGCCTGAATGCCGAACTGGCTCTCGATCAGGTTCTGCCAGGGATGGCCCTTTTCATACAGGTGATGGTGAATGCCGAGCTGCCTATTGGCACGCGTGAAATCGTGGCTGATAAACTGGCCTCCGTGATCGGAGATCACTTCTTCCCAAAGCCCCCAACGCAGTAGCGCCTGAAAGTAGACGTAAAGGATCACGCCGACTTCCTGTTCTGACGTGAGCGAACCGGCGAGGATGGTTCTGGAGAGACCTTCCAACAACAAGGTTGAATAGAGTTGGACACCTGCGGGCTTGGCGTCGAGATAGCGGAGGTCAACGTAAACGTGTTGGAATGGATGCTGACTTTTTGACGGTCCCTCGCGTGGATCCCGTGGCTCGACGATAGCCACAAGTCGTTGTGGGGCCAGGTGGATGCGGCGATTGAGCGCCATGATCTTTTTGATCGTCGCCGGGCTAAGATAGATGTCGTAGTCCTGTTCTAAATATCCATTGATGCGGAACCAACCAGCATATCCGTATTTCTTTTGCAATTCGAGCACAGCGTGAATAGCGCCGAAAAACACTTTACGAGCCGGTCGATGCGGTGCGCGTGAAAGATCCAGCAGCCAGAGTTGTTTGTTGTCCGGTTGCGATTCAGCTTGGCGCGCGCGGCGCAGCCATTTTATGACGGTGTTGCGTGAGCAACGGAGTAATCGCGCAATCCGTTTCTCCGTCCAGCCCTGTTGTCGTAACTTGACCATTTCCTGCCGTAACAACTGAGGGCTATCCGGCACGGGATACTGAATGAGACGTTGAAATTCAGGGTAGCGCCAGATGGGATAGCGTTCCAGCAATGCCTTTACCGTTTCGTGATGGATGCGGTGATCAGTGGTCGCAAGCAAAACTCGCGCCAGTTCCCGGTCGGAGGCTGAGGGCACACAACACTTATAATAAAGCAGCGTCACGATGACCTGTTCGGGTGTTTGTGGTTCACGGGGATAGTCAGTTGCCGGGAACAGTCCCCGCATGCCTTCTTCCCGAAACTGGCGCAACCAACGACAGACAGTACTGTAAGAAAGCCCAAGCGCATCTTCCTGTTCTTCCGCCGATCGTTTCCCGGCCAGGCAGGGGGCGATGTAATGATATCGTTGCTGAGTTTCGCAAGTGATGGGCACTTCATCAAAATGCAAGGCAAGCTGTACAGACATTGAGTATATCCTTTCAATACGATGGGTGGCACTCAATGCTATACGCCGCGAAAATCCTCATCCGATTTTCAGCGCTTATTCTCAATTGTCGTGAAGGCTGAGATGGCCTCTAGAGATGGAGGCCACGTCGTGTTTTAACAGCGAAATTAGATATCAGAGATGGGTTGTCGGGTAAGGGGGCGACGTTGCCGCCGCGCGCCCTCCCCTCAGAACTGATCGTGCCGGTTATCCCGGCAATCAGCTCAAGCCTTTCCAACGCCCTTTTCAGGACGCGGTTTCACCACCACTAACTTTTGGCTATGGACTTCTTGATGGCATCCAGGGTGTAGCAAGACCAGATTACTTGCGCCGTCTGTTCCACCGTGAGATTTCCAAATGAGGTGATGCGTTTGCCATCCCGTCAGCTTGGTGATTCTCTCCTGGCAGACCGGACATTTCCCCTCTTGCTCTCTCCACAGAAACAGCAGCATTTTGAGCCCTCTGAGCGACCCCTCTGTCTTAACATCGAGGCGCTGCTCAAAATACCTTTCCCAGTGTGGATCATAGGGATTGGCTTCACCTTTGATTTTGGTGTGCCTGCGAATGGGCGTGTAGGCGAGGCTGTAGAGCCTGATTTGCCTTGTATTTCCGCGCAGTCGCATTTCCCCGCTAAAGACCCAGTGGCGATCCCCGATGGTCTGGAAATATTTCTCCTTGATCCATTGGCGTGATTTACGCGGATGACGGCGGCGACACCACTTCCACAGCGATTTGAAGGTCGCACAGTCTATCTTCTGAAAAGTCTGTTTACTCGATGCGTGCCGGTGGTAGTTTGCCCAGCCCCTCAGGATCGGGTTGAGCATCCAGATCAAAATCCCCGGCGCGACGTGGCGGTTGGCTTTGATCACTTCGCGGATTCGCTTCAGCAGGCTGTTGATGCTCTGTTGAGACGGATGGATCAGTGTCTTCCCCTGACCATATTCCCGGATGTGCTGACCGAGGAAGTCAACCCCCTCAGAGATATGTACGATCTTTGTCTTCTCCGGTGAGAGTTCCAGTCCCCTGATTTCGAGAAACTCTTCAATCAGCGGCATGACCTCGTTCTCCAGTAGTTCTTCCGAACTGCCGGTCACGATGACGTCATCGGCGAATCTCACCAAATTGACTTTGGCCTGTCTGCCTGGGCGTGTGTTCTTCTTGAACCTTGGGTTCTTGCTCAACACCCGTTCCAGGCCATCGAGCGTCCAGTTCATCAGCACTGGCGAAATCGTCCCGCCCTGTGGCGTCCCGGCTTCGGTTTCATGCCACTCACCTTGCTCGATAAATCCTGCTTTCAGCCATTTCTTCAGGGTCTGCTTGTCCATCGGAACGTGGTCCAAGAGCCACTGATGGCTGATCCTGTCGAAGCAGGATCGGATATCGCATTTGAGTATCCACTTGGCCGAACCTTTTCGGCACAGCATCCGGAAGGCATGGTCGGTGGCGTCCACCGGTGCCCGACCTATCCGAAAGCCATAAGAGTTCGGGTCAGCCTTTGTCTCCGCAATCGGATCGAGCGCCAGTAAGTGTAATGCTTGCCGGGCTCGATCGTTCATGACGGGAATACTCAGGCCGCGCTGTCGTCCGTCACTTTTGGGAATGTAGACACGCTTGAGTGGTTGGGGGTGGTAGCCCCTCACCTTCAATTCGTCTACAGCTGTTGCTTTTTTCTCCGGTGTGTCCCAGATCACTCCGTCTACACCGGGAGTCTTTTTTCCTTGGTTCGTAGTCACTCGTTTAACGGCCAGACATCGGGCGCTGAACGAGTGGGTGAGCAGACGTTGCAGGGCTCTGACCTTGTTCCATCTGCCCTCCTGTGTTGCCTTGACGATACGTGACTGGAGCCGACGCACGTTCTGATTGACTGTTCGCCAGCTGATGGTCGTCCAGTCGATCTGCCCGTTGGGGACCGCACCAGCCTGTGTCTCCACTGCTGCCATCTGCTTTGTCTCCGGTGTCGGTAGCTCAGTTTTCTCGCCGGGAAAGACCAGATGGAAGTCTGCCCGCTTTCGCGTGGAGTGATCTTGTCGAGTGGCGCAACTCCTATCCGTCTCATTACAAGGCGGCTTTCGCTTTTTCCATCCTCCTTTGCCCGCACTCCTATCGGCTCGCCTCACGGCTCGCTTTCCCATCCGGGAGAAGTACGGGTTTACCACGTTCCGCAATTGCGACCTGACGGGTTAGGTCTCGCCTATACGCCGGTAGCCCAACGTCTGCGGTGGCGGACTTTGGAGCCTCCACCCTGGCTACTTACCTTTTGGTTCAAGCCTCTCAGCCGGTTTGGCTTGTCGGATCTCACGACGCTTGCGGCGATTCACATTTGTTGACCATACCGTCGAACCCTAGCCCCCGACCGCCTTCCGGCTGGCAGTCACAGCTTCCTCTCGCGATTCGGCTGCCAATCTCTCACGATTGGGGTTACATTGTTCCGAGAGCTTCACACCCCGCCGTTGCCGGCGACGCATGTCCCGGTAGGGTACTTGCGGCAGAACGCAAGGTGATCTCATAAATTCAAGGATCACAGTCGAAATTGCGACTTCGTGTCGCACCCAGAGCTGATCCGCCATTTGTGCCAACGATGTTGATAGCCAGCGCACACGTTTCCCGAGGGGGTTTGCGCCAGGGGCCGGAAAGATTGAAAACGCGTGTATGGTTCGCCCAGGCTTGCGGGGAACCCTACGTCGTTCACCACACCGACGATCTCCTGCCAGCCGCGATCGTTGGGATTCGTGCCGCCGATGCGTTTGCCGATCGGGTTTTCGTTTGGCCAGAAGCGCCGCGCCATCGTTTCGTTGATGATGATAACCGCAGGGCGGTCGGCGATGTCGGCCGAGGTGAAAAAACGCCCCGAGAGCAGGCGGATACCGTAGGTCTCGAAGTAGCGCACGCTCACCGGTTCGCGGAAGACCTCCGGATATTGACCAGGCGCTGGCACGGGTTGACCTTCGACGACGAAGGAGCCACTGCTGCCGAAACCCCAGATCGGTTGCGAAGCGGAGAGCGCGGCCTGCTCGACGCCGGGCAGCGTGCGCAGACGCTCTTCGAGTTTTTGATAGAAAGCGGCGCGTTGAGCTGGGGTCGTGTATTCCGCGCCACGGGGAGAGGTTTGCGCCGTCAACAGACCGTCCACGCTCCAGCCGGGATCGAGAATGGCGAAACGTTGCAGCCCGCGCAGGAATAGACCGGCTCCCGTGAGCAGGATCAGCGCGAATGCCACCTCGCCGACGATCAGTGCGCTTCGCAGGCGTTGCTGCGAACGGCTGGCGCTCGATCCGCGCACGTTCTCTCTCAGAACCTGATTGACATCGGCGCGTGAGGCCAGCCATGCCGGAACCGTGCCGAAGATCAGACCTGTCAGCACGGAGCAGAGCAAGGCGAAACCGAATACGCTGAGATCGAGCGTCACCTTCATACCAGGTAACTCGTTGAAGAGTCGGCGGCTGATGAATCCGACGCCCAGCATCGCGAGCACGAGGCTGAGCGCGCCGCCGATGAGCGCGATAGCGAGGCTTTCGATGAGGGATTGCCGCAGCAGACGGATGCGCCCGGCACCGAGCGCGGCGCGAACGGCGAACTCGCGGGCGCGCGCTGCGGTGCGGGCGAGCTGTAGATTGGCGAGGTTGGCGCAGGCGATGAGCAGCACGAAGCCGGCCAGGCCGAAGGTGAACCACATGACCCTCCGCCCGATCTGATCCGACATCGACAGCCGAAGCTGTTCGAGACGCAGACTCTCGTTCTGGTTTTGCGCAGTCTCTTTTGTGATATTTGCGGCGAGCGTCTTCATCGCCTGGTCGGCCTGCGCGATGGTCACGCCGGGCTTAAGGCGCGCGAAAGCCTGCAGGTAGTTGTTGCCGCGGAATCGTCGCCCCTCGGCGTTAAACGCCAGGGGACGCCACACATCGACATTGCCCCACAGGAGCGGATGATCGAAACCGCCGGGCATGACGCCGATGACCTTGATGTTTTCGCTGTTCAGTCGCAAAGCTCGTCCGATGACATTAGGGTCGCCGCCGAAGCGGCTCATCCAGAACCGGTTGCTGAGGACGACGACCTTGTCAGCGCCGGTCTCATGCTCCTCCTGTGTGAATACGCGCCCCAGGACCGGCTGAATGCGCAGCGCAGGGAAGAAGTCGGCCGAGACCACGAAGCCCTGCAAGCGTTCGGCGGGCTCTCCCGGCTCGGCGAAATTGGGACTTATCCCGCTGTAGGCGACCATTTGCTCGAATACGCCATTCTTCTCGCGCTGATCGAAGAAGTTCCCCGGCGAATGCGGCCAACTCTGCGAATGTATGGATGTCCGAAAAATACGCACCAGCGCATCCGGGGCCGGATATGGAAGCGCGCGAAACAGATATGTGTTGAGTACACTGAACATCGCCGTATTGGCGCCGATGCCGAGCGCGAGGGTGAGCGCTGCCACGGCAGTGAATCCTTTATCCTTCAGCAGCATCCGCAGGCCGAACCGCAGGTCTTGCAACATTTCGTACTCCCATATTTCAGTTGTCATAGCGCCTTCGGGCGCAGTTTAGATAGGCATGTGAGGTTAGTGATCAGATATAGGTTTTGGTTTCAAACAGAGGAATTCCCCATAAACAATATGAAAAACAGACATAAAGGCATGAAGTGCTTTGACGGAATCCCACCAACGGCAGTTGGGGGATTAGATCAAAGTAGGCATGACTGTATGTTGGTATTAACGATCCCCTACTCCCGTTTTGGAGATTAGTAGTGCACCTGTACCCCTGTGTCGGCTGATCTTATAACCAATCCCCACCGTTCACTTACGAATGCTTCAATGGCTTTCTGGGAGCGTGTACTCGAAATCGTAGTAATGCTTGCCCCCATCGATCTTGATCGCCATCTTGCCTGCGAGCCCTATCAGTTGATTTGTGCCGGAGTCCGGCACCACTGTCACGCTCAATTGCGGCACCCCGCGCGTCATTGTGCCGCTGTGCTGAAGTACGAATGAGCCTTGGCGGCCACCCAGCGTTCCGCTGACCCGCTCGATCGCGACGTAGCCTGCCGAGTCCTTCACCGGCGTGCCGGCGGTCAGCATCTGACCCTGGCTGGTACCTTCGAGATCGCCATGAAACTGTTTGTCGATTGTCATTCTGCCCAGGGTCACATCCTCAGATTCCTTCCCTGTGGATTTGTCGTCCCGCCCCTGAGGGCTCAACTTCACTTCAAACATTCCACTTGCAAGAGTCGTCATGATCGCCTCCATTTATGTTGGATTTGTAATGCGACCGCCTGGCAGGTTGATGACCGGAACGGCCTTGATCCGGAGTAAGACTGCTGAAGACGGCTGTTATGTCTGCTATTGGCAATGATCATACGCAGCATTTTACACTCGACCAACTTGAGCGAGCCACTTTTTTCGGAGGCGTTGGGACAGGAATAGTTTTCAGTTTCAGTTGTAGAAGTTGCTCACTTGAAGTGCGAACTGAAAACTAAAAACTGAAAACTGGATTTACAACCTCAGCTCCCAGGTCTGTTCCACCAGATCATGACCGAAGCTGTGATGTGGACCCTCGTGAATCAGCTGAAAGCCGGCTTCCTGATATACGTGCCGCGCTGCTCCGAGCACGCTCTGCGTCCATAATACGATCTTCTTGTAGCCGGTTTTACGAGCGAAGCGCACGCACTCGCTCACCAGGCGTTTGCCGATGCCCATCCCGCGCGCGCCGGGTTCGACCAGCAGCAGACGCAATTGCGCCACGCTCTTCGATTTTTTGACAAGAAAGATCGATCCGACGATCTCACCGTTTCGTTCGGCAATCCAGCAGCGCTCCCGTTTCGGATCAAAATTCTGGATGAACCTGGTTACGATCTCAGAGACCAGCGCTTCGAAATGCTCATCCCAGCCATACTCTTCATTATAGAGGACGCCGTGCCGGTGAACGATCCAGCCCATGTCGCCAGGCTGATGCGGGCGAATGATATAAGGCACCTTCTGTTCCGGCCGCGCTCCGAGCAGTTCCTCGATGGTGCGCATCGCTTCGAGAAGTCGGCGCTGATCGGACGGAGAGAGCCGGCGGATCAGCGATTCGATCTGATGATGCGATTGCGCATTGAGTTGAATGAAGGCCTTCTGCCCCTTCTCCGTCAACCAGATGAGGCTCTGGCGCCCATCGGCTTCGGAGGTCTTGCGGGCGATCAGATCGCGCTTTTTGAAATCACTGAGCATACGGCTGAGATAACCCGCGTCCATCCCCAACTCGCTGCCCAGTTCAGTCGCCGTCGCTTTTTCATGCTGCGCCAGTTCGTAGATGATTCGCGCTTCGGCCAGGGAAAACGGGCTTTTCAGCAGATGTTCGTTCAGAACGCCGATTTGCCTGGTATAGAAACGGTTGAATCCCCGCACCAATTCAATATGCTGCGCCAGGTCGCTCTTCGCCATCATCGCCTTCCTCCGATAATATTCAACATTCTTTGACTATATCAACTATTTACTTGAGATTGTCAAGATGAGTTATTGATCGGTTATAAAATGGATGAGGAAGGAAAAAGGCGGGGGACTTATTACTGATCACCGGTTAGCAGACTGCATTTGTGTTTTGCATAAATCTGTGGTGAATGTCTTCTTGCGTCGGCGTCGGCGTGAGCGATGAAGAGCTCAGGCTTGTCGGACGATTTAATGATCAAGCTGGTCAAGGAGCAGATGTGACAACTATTCCAAACAGGTCGCAGTCTTATACGCTGATAGCCGTGATCGGACTGTTACTGTACGGCGCATACTTAATTCGAAGCGCATCCTATTCGGTGAACGGCGTTGACGGCTCGGGTTACGCCAATATCGCGCGCTCGTTCTTGCAGGGATCACCCGTAAAACCGGTAAAAGAGTTGGATCAATTCGGATTACCGGAAAGCTTCATCCCCCTCTTCACACCGGTCGCTTACATTCCGATACTCTCATCCAAGACCATTGTCCCGATGTACCCGATCGGGGTACCTCTACATATGGTCGCGGCCGTTCTGATTTTTGGATGGAATTATGGGCCATTTTTAGTCAACCCGATTTTGGCAGTCTTGTGTCTGATCCTGATCTATCTGCTGGGCCGGGACCTTGGACTTGAGCGCGGATACTCGATCGCCGGCGCGCTAATACTGATAGCCAATCCGACTTTTAACTTCATGGCGGTGCAACCCGTGAGCGATATTGCGGCTATGTTTTGGGCGCTCGTCACGATCTGGGCCGCCAGACGCTCCGACCGGGGCGTCATATGGGGGTTAGTGACTGGAGCCGCTTTTGGAATTTCATTTCTCGTGCGGCCGGTAAATGTACTTTTATTGCCCACCCTGATCTTGGTTACCGGTTTCAGGCTTAAAACATTGATAACAATTATATGGGGAGGGCTACCCTTCGCAATTCTATATTTTACCTACAACACTATAGTTTTCGGGAGCCCCTTGTTGACCGGCTACACCCTCGCCACTGCACAAAATCTGGTGACGCTCAGCGGATTCACCGAACGATTCGAGTTTTATTTCTACTGGCTGACGCTGACGATGAGCCCGCTTGTGCTCATCGGATGGATTAGCATGGGATTCCTCAGCTCGATCGAGGGACGGCGGCGCGCGCTCCTGATCCTCTGGTTCGGCACATTCCTGCTCTTTTTCGCCTGTTACAATATATATGATGAATGGTGGTGTACGCGCTTTCTGCTGCCGGCGTACCCGGCGCTGATAATCGGCGCGCTACTTGCCGCGCAGCATTTGATGGACGAGTTTATTAGGCGCAAATACACGCTGGCGCAGAGCAACGGCTCTGGCGTTACTCGCTGTGTCGCTAGGCTTCGCCCATCATTATTTGCGTAAGTGGGAGATATTCGGCTTCGGCGCGCGCGAGGCTGTTTACGCCGAGTCGTGCCGCTGGGCTGACTTGCAAGCGCCGGCTAAGACGATGATTGTTGCCAGGGATATCAGCGGAGGGCTGCACTTCTACACAGATCGTTCGATTATTCGATGGGATTACTTGCAGCCATCGCAATGGGAGACCTTGAGCGATCGCGGATTGAAGCAGGGCTACCAGTTCTATGCGTTATTGTTGCCGAACGAAGTGAAGGAAGCGCGCGAGCGTGTGCCGGGAGATTGGATCGAAGTAGGCAAGAAGAACTTTATCAGTCTGTGGCGCATCGTCCCGATTGACAGAACCTCTCACGCGGTCAGGATTGCCAACGGCGATAACGACAAATACTAATATCATTATCCAGCTGCGACATCCCATATGCTGATTTGGCGTTCCCGCAATCGGCTGCCGCGCGGCCCGGTTGCCGCCGAGCGAATAGTACGTCGATTTCTTAGACCTTATGGGCGGTTGCCCTGACCCTTTATTCCCAGGGACGCAGGTTAATCTCAACTTTAACTTTTTACAACTTTACCGCCGATGCTCATTTCCCGTAATTCGGACATTGCGTAAACTCCTGGCTATGCGGTTATAATGCCCAGCACGATAACCTGAAGATGGAATCATCGCCAAAGAAATAGAGATCATTACGACTTGCGGAGCAAAGTCGCTCACAGGAGTTAATAGAGGAGTAAATTGACCTTATGAGTGTTGCGACAGGAGACCTGTCCGTCAGAGCGCAAGAGGCGAGGGCGCAGCTCGATGCCCACGTGCGCGAGATCATCGAGTGGCACTTCAATCCGGATACGGGTTGCCCGTTCTGGATCGACTTCGCGAAGAAGCTGGGTTGGGATCCGAGAAGCGAGGTCCGGTGTTTTGATGACCTGAAAAAATTGCCGCCCTTTGAGGACGAATGGTTGCGCGGCGGTCCGGTGCGCCGGTGGCTGCCGAAGGGGTTCGCCGGCAAACCGCTCTTCGTCTTCGAGACCGGCGGCACGACCGGAGTGCCGAAGAGCCGCCTGGCCATCGATGACTTCCGAACTGATTACGAGATGTTCAGCCGCACGCTCCCCGATCAATATTTTCCCGCGGGAGCGAACTGGCTGATGCTCGGGCCCTCGGGACCGCGCCGCCTGCGGCTTGCGGTGGAACATCTGTGCCAGCACAGGGGCGGGATATGCTTTTCGGTTGACCTCGATCCGCGTTGGGTCATCAAACTGATCAAGTGGGGAGAGTTCGAAGAGCTGGAGCGATACAAAGCACACGTGATCGATCAGGCGATCACGGTTCTCGGAGCCGGGCACGATATTCGCTGCCTGTTCACTACGCCCAAGCTGCTCGAGGCGCTCGCTGAAGAACTCGAAAACCGGGGCACGAGCATCAAGACATCGGGCATCACGGGCATCTTCGCGGGCGGCACGGAATTCACGCCTCAGTACACGCGGTTCGCCATTGAAGAATTGCTGGGCGGGGGCGTATACCTGACTCCGACATACGGTAATACGCTCATGGGACTTGCCTGCTCTAAGCCGGTGACCCCGGAGGAGGGTTACAAGATCAGCTACTTTGCGCCGCAGCCCCGTGCCGTTATCGAAGTAGTCTCTTTCGATGATCCAACCCGAGTCGTGGAATACGGCGAGACGGGAAGGGTGCAGCTCACTACGCTGACACGGGAGACTTTCATCCCGAGGTTCCTGGAGAGAGATGAGGGCGAGCGAGAGCGGCCCTGCGACAAATATCCGTGGGACGGCGTGAGCGGCGTGCGCCCATTCCGCAAGCTCGCCGCCCAGACGACCGTGGGAGTTTATTGAAGGCAGTAGACAATAGTGGGCAGAAGGCGTTCGCTTGAACTGTGGCTGGTGGCATCAAACAGATCATTTATCATTTATCATTTGTCATTTGTCATTTTACATTTGTGATCGAAGGAAGGTCGTATCTTCAATGACAAATGTAAAATGACAAATGTAAAATGATAAATGTAATTTCTTTTGTATACCGATGAAAATACTCAATATTCCAATTCTGAGATGGGGTCAACCTTACAATAGTTTGGACAGAGAAGACGTGGTGCATTTCGTCACTGGCGAAACGCTGGCTCGGGTGAGCCAGGCGAACACCGGGCTACTGGGCCGTGACATACGTCACGCCGAACGCGCCCGAAATGCGCTGACCGCGATTCCGGTCTCGGAACTGATCGCAATGATGAAGAAGGCGGCCGATTTATATCTTCATTCGACACTTCCGATGGGAGATGGGGAGCAAAGTCCGGACGACTTCGCCCGCCAGCAGTCCGCCAGCACGGGATTACCAGAGCACATGTGCAAAGCCAACATGAGCAAGAACCACTTCGTGCTCTCGAATATGGAAAAGATACTGGATTCGCTGACTCGAGGATTGGATTTGAATATCCTGACGCGCGGATACGGGGTCGAGTCTCGCGGAGTTACAGTCAGCTATCAGGTTCAGGCGCCCGTTCTAGGTTTGGTGCTGCCATCAAACTCTCCGGGCGTCCATACTCTGTGGCTGCCGGTGATCCCGATGCAGATCGGGCTGCTCCTGAAACCGGGTCCTCAAGAGCCGTGGACACCCTATCGAATGGCCGCCGCATTTACCGCGGCCGGCGTTCCCAAAGAGTCGATCGCCATCTATCCGGGCGGCGGCGAGATGGGTGCCGAGGTCCTGCGGCGATCCAATCGCACGATGATCTTCGGCGGCACCGCGACGGTTGAACGGTATCGCGGCGACACACGCGTCCAGGTGCACGGACCAGGTTTTAGCAAAATTCTGCTGGGCGACGATGTGGTGGATGACTGGGAGAAGTATCTCGACGTGATGGTAGACAGCATATTTCTCAATAGCGGTCGCGGCTGCATCAATTGCTCGGGCGTCTGGGCCTCGCGTCACACGAAGGAGATCGCCGAGGCGCTGGCCGAACGAATCGGACCAATAGAGCCGAAGCAACCTGAGGATCCGCAGGCGAGCCTCGCCGCGTTCACCGTCCCTGGAGCCGCAAAAGCCATCTGGAAGAGCATCGAAACGGGATTGAACGCTGGGGGAACCGAACACGTCACCGCCAAATTCGGCCCGCGGCTGGTGGAGAAACAGCGCTGCGGATATCTGAGACCGGTCGTGGTCCATTGCGACTCACCAGAGACCGCGCTCTCCAACACCGAGTTCATGTTCCCCTTCGTCAGCGTGGTCCGGTGCCCGCAAAGCGAGATGCTGAATCGGGTCGGTCCAACATTAGTGGGCAGCGCAATTACAAACGACGAAAAATTCCAGCGGCAACTGATCGATGCGACACACATCGACCGGTTGAACATCGGACCCGGTTCCCACGATCCAACTCGACTGGCTGCAGCCACACGAGGGGAATATAGTCGAGTTCCTATTTCGGCCGAGGGCATTTCAGGCAAAACAGGAAAAAGTAGCAGTTTAAAAGAGTGGATCGGTCCAACGCAGGCAGGCCCCGCAATCAAAAACGACGGAAAGTTCCGGCGGCTGGTCGATCCGACACACATAATCCGCCTGAACCCGGGTCAGTGGCTATCATTCGGAGCAGTAGCGGGGAGAATTGTGGAATTCTTGGTCCGTCAGGGCATTTCATGCCAGGCGGGTATAAAACGACACACATTTAACTCAATACACAAAAAACAAGAACTCAGAAATAGATCAACATTCAGCAGCCTGGGTGCGTCTGACTCTATTTCTATCATTGTTCTTTCCTCATTCTTTGATATTCGCGATCTAAATCACAATCCTTTTATTTTTAGCTATTTGCGATAGCACTTTAGCTTCGTGGTCAATAAGGCGCGTGTTCCTGCCTTCAAAAATTCAACGTGTGGCATGAGGCTACTCTCAATTTTGAATTTTTAAAGGAGTGTGTCGAAATTATCCTTTAACCATTCTTTTTTTAACTTCTGCCCACTTTTTCAGCGACCACGAGAGATACTGAAAGCATTAAATTAAATAAAGTTATCGCCAGCGATTACACTGACTCGTTTCGGTAAATATAGGTACTGCAGGGTTTGCCGATTCTTCCCAGGGCACGGCCTGTAACTTTGGGGATTAGCTGGCCAGGCGGATGGATGTGTCAGTGTGACTGGCATCCGGGTTGCTGGGTAAACGGGGAATTAATAGTTTTACTCACAAATAGCTTACCTAACCCAGCAAGCTTCGCTCTCTCTCTAAATAGAGGGCTAGAAGAGGTCTGTTCAATAGGTAGATATAGATTAGAAGGCAGAGCTGGTCAAGAGGCGCAGTTAGGAACCTGACGATTAACAACTAACCACGCGAGGTGAAAATAAAGATGTCCACGAATATCAGTCCGCCGCAGCCGACGAGTACGTCCCGGTCATTAGTCAACATAGCTTCAAAAGAAGAAACGCTCAGGCAGCAGCTGGCGGAAGAACGCGCTCGCCTGGCTCGTGAGATGGGTATAGAGGAGCAGCAAAAGCAGCAATTCAAGCGGCCGGTCGAGAATCCGTTCACTAAAAGCCAGCGCGAGCACACCACGCTGCTTTTCGGTGGGCTCACCTGGAAGCACGAACAGCTGGTTCATGGCGCCCTGGAAGGGCTGGGGTATAAGTGCGAGGCGATTCCGACGCCGAATGTGTCCGCATTCCAGTTGGGTAAGGAATATGGCAATAACGGCCAGTGCAATCCAACCTACTTCACGGTCGGGAATCTGGTGCAATTTCTGCAGGGGCTCGAAAATCAGGGTCAATCGCGCCAGGATATTATCGATAATTACGTCTTCTTCACGGCCGGGGCGTGTGGTCCCTGCCGGTTCGGAATGTACGAAGCCGAGTACCGTCTCGCGCTGCGAAATTCCGGTTTCGACGGTTTCCGGGTCATGCTCTTTCAACAGTCGGGCGGATTGAACCAGTCGGAAGCCGAAGCCGGATTGGAGATGAACGTAGACTTTTTCCTCGCCATCCTCAATGCCCTCAATATGGGCGACCTTATCAATGACGCGTGCTATCAGATTCGGCCATACGAGGTAAACCCCGGCGAGACGGACGCTGTGATGAAGGAGTGCATGGATTACCTGCACGACGTCTTCAAGAGTCACCGGAAGTTCGCGCTGGATAACACGACCGCCGGTTTCCTCAAGAATCTGCCGATCGGAGACACTGCCGAATATATCGGTAAGTTTCTCGATCAGCTTTTTGGCACCGAATACCAGGACGCATTCAAGATAGTCGGTGAGAAGCTGGCGCAGATCAAAGTTGACCGGACGCGCGCCAAACCGATGGTCAAAGTGACCGGCGAGTTCTTGGCGCAGACGACCGAAGGCGACGGTAATTTCAATATGTTCCGCTTTCTCGAGGGCGAGGGCGCACAGGTGCTGGTCGAACCGATCGGGACCTGGATTATGTACCTGATGCATCAGGCCAAGCAGCAGAAGAAGGATCGCAAGGGGGTCAACGAGAATGAGGCGATGCCGGCGGCCTGGCGCATCGACAAGCGTATCAAGAACGAACTGAGGACCGAAGAAATCTTTGGCGCAGCTGACGCTGGCCGAGGCCATCTTCAAGCGTGAGTGGAACCGGCTGCGGGAGACTCTCAACTATCTGCCGCACGATCTGACCGACCAGTATGAGCTCCAGCGGATGGCGCATCCCTTCTACAACTCGCGCGCCGCGGGCGGTGAAGGGCACCTGGAGGTCGCCAAGAATATTTATTACTCGAACAAGGACCTCGCGCACATGGTCCTTTCGCTCAAGCCATTCGGATGCATGCCTTCGACGCAATCGGACGGAGCGCAGTCTGCGGTCGTCAACCTCTACAAGGAAATGATCTACCTGCCGATCGAAACATCGGGTGAGGGCGAAATAAATGCCCACAGCCGCGTGCAGATGGCATTGGGCGAAGCGAAGGTTAAATGCAAGCAGGAGTTCGCGCGCGTAATCGAAGAGACCGGTATGACGGTCGAGGCGGTGCGCGAGTATGTGGCCGGCCATCCGGAGCTGGAGAGCGGTCTCTATCACGTCCCGCATTACAAGGGGATCGTCGGGACGGCGGCGAACTTCGTCAAGCATGTGTCGGAATTGATGGCCGCGGATAAACGCGCGCATGTGGCGACCAATGCTGCTGCTCATTAAATGCGAGTGAGCGCATTGAGAAAGGTGACCAGGGGAATATTGGCCGGGGGGTGGGGGCCGCAAGGTGGCCGGGTGGTGGAGCGAAGGTATTCCTGGTTACTGGCATATGAAAGTCGCGGAGCCCTGTAGGGGTGTGATTACTCCTAATTGCGCTTCTCAGGGCTGGTCGAAATTGGAACATCTTCCAGGGCTGCGCGGTGCTTTGCTCCTGGCTATTAGCTTGTGCCCCTTTGGGGCTTCAATAGGTAGCATAGATAATGAACCAAAATTACGAGAGGCTCTATATTGGACTGGACGTCGGTTCGACCACCGTCAAAGCGGTTGTGGTGGATCCGGTGAAGGACGAGATCCTGTGGCAGGACTACCAGCGTCACGAAACCAAACAGCCTGAGAAAGTCCTCGAATTTTTAGGGCGGATTGAAGCTGAATTTCCCATCTCAACAAGAGAACGTCCGCATATTCGTCACCGGTTCGGGCGGCGGCGGCCTGGCGCGTTTGATCGGCGCGAAATTCGTGCAGGAGGTCAATGCCGTCTCGCTTGCGGTCGAGAAGCTCTATCCCGAAGCCGGATCGGTCATCGAACTGGGCGGCCAGGACGCAAAGATCATCATCTTCAAGGAAGACCCTGAGACAGGGAAGAAGAAGAAGATCCCATCGATGAACGACAAGTGCGCGGGCGGCACGGGCGCGGTCATCGACAAGATCAACGCCAAGCTGCGCATCCCGGCGGATAAGCTCTGCGAGATGGGTTATTACGGGTTGAAGCTGCACCCGTCGCGGGCAAGTGCGGCGTCTTTGCCGAGACGGACATCAACGGCCTGCAGAAGATGGGCGTGCCGCCCGACGAGCTGATGGCTTCGCTGTTCGAGGCGATCGTCGGGCAGAACCTTTCGGTGCTCACGCGCGGCAATACGCTGAGGCCTCACGTCTTGCTGCTCGGCGGTCCGAACACCTACATCCGCGGCATGGTCGATGCCTGGAAATACAACATACCCAAGGTGTGGGAAGAGCGCGGCTATCCGCTGCCGGAAGGAGTCGATCCGAAGGAACTGATCAAAGTACCGCATAACGCGCAGTATTTCGCGGCGCTCGGCGCGGTCGAGTTCGGAAAATCGGAAGACGAGACTGTCGGGGTCTATCGCGGTCGCGCCGACCTCGAACACTACATCAACGTCGGCCGGCTCGAAGAGAAGAAGAAAGCCGGCGGCAAGGGGCTCTCGAGCAATCCGGATGAGCTGAGCTTCGTTCAAGGAAAAATACAAACACAAGAAATTCATCCCGGCCGTTTTTCAATCGGGCCAGGTGATCGAGGGTTTTATCGGCCTCGATGGCGGCTCGACATCGACCAAGGCAGTGCTGCTCGACAAGGACCGGAATGTCCTGGTCAAGACCTATCAGCTATCGAAAGGCAACCCGATCGAGGACACGAAAGAGGTCTTTGCGAAGCTGGAGAAGCAGGTGACCGATCAGGGGGCGGCGCTCAAGGTGATGGGCGTCGGCACTACCGGTTATGCCAAGGACATCCTGAAGGACGTTCTCGCGGCGGATGTCGCGCTGGTCGAAACCGTCGCGCACACCGAATCGGCTCTGCAGTTCTACAACGACGTGGACGTCATCGTCGATGTCGGCGGGCAGGACATCAAGCTGATCATTCTGAAGAACCGCCAGGTCAAGGACTTCAAGCTCAACACGCAATGCTCGGCGGGCAACGGCTACTTCCTGCAATCGACGGCCGAAGGTTTCGGCGATGAAGGTCGAAGAATACGCCGACATCGCCTTCGCCGCGCAAGTCGATGCCGAATTTCGGCTACGGCTGCGCGGTCTTCATGCAGTCGGACATCGTCGATTTCCAGCGGCAGGGCTGGAAGCCGGAAGAGATCATGGCCGGGCTGGCAGCGGTGTTGCCGAAGAACATCTGGCTGTACGTCTCGCAGATTCCGAACATCGCGGGGCTCGGGACAAACTTCGTCCTGCAGGGCGGGACGCAGCACAATCTGGCGGCCGTCAAATCGCAGGTCGATTTCATCGAGTCGCGCTTCAAAGGCAAGGAAATCCAGCCTCGACGTCATCGTCCACGAGCACTGCGGCGAGTCGGGCGCCATCGGCGCGGCGATCGAAGTCGATCAGGCTCTGGGGCAATGGGAAGCAGTCGAGCTTCATCGGTTTGGATAAAGTGGGGCAGGTCAGCTACGACACGCACCGCAATGAGAACACGCGCTGTTACTTCTGCAAGAACAAATGTCTGAGAACTTTCATCGACGTGAAGGTAGTGGGTGCGCCTGTTGAAGAGCAGGAGCAGCCGCGCAAATCGAAGATTCCGATCCTGCCGGGCGTCAAGCGGTTGATCGTCGGCAACTCGTGCGATAAGGGATTGGTCGAAGACGTCAACGATATGAAAGTTATCAAGAAGGGGATGGATGAAGTCAAAGCTGCCAACCCCAACTTCGTCGAGGTCGCGGCCAAGGCGGTCTGGCGCAGCTTCAACCCGCCGAATGTCGCCGATCCTCCGCACAAGTTCGCTCTGACTCAGACGCAGAAGCAGCGCAACGAACTGGTCAAGCGGCGCGCGAAGATGCGCATCGGCATTCCGCGCGTGCTCAACCAGTATTCGGTCAATCCGCTCTTCTCGGCATATTTCGAGAGCTTGGGCGTACCGCCGCAGAACTTAATCTATTCGGATTACACGACCGAGCAGCTCTACAAGGAAGGCGCGAAGCGCGGAGCGATCGATCCGTGTTTCCCGTCGAAAGTGGGCATCCCGCACGTGCATAATCTGCTCCACGTGCATCACAAGAAGAAGCCGCTCGATATGATCTTCTTCCCGATGATCGATGCCCTGCCATCGGATTTATTCAATACGCTATCGAGCCGCGCCTGCCCGACGGTGACCACAACGCCGGAGGCCGTCAAAGCCGCGTTCATCAAAGAGGGCAATCTCTTTGATGAGATGGGGATCAAGTATCTCAATCCGATTTTGAACATCGATAAGCCGCGTTTTCTCGAGAAGCAGATGTACGAGGCCTTCAAGGACATTCTTGGTCTGACGCAGAACGAGCATCACCGCGCCATCGAGGAAGGGCTCAAGGCTCTCGACAACTTCTACAATGTGCAGCTACGCGGCGCGGCGCGCGAGGCGCTCAATCAGCTCGAGGCTGAGGACAAACTCGGCGTAGTGGTGCTGGCCCGGCCCTATCACAACGATCCCGGCCTAAATCACGAGATCCTCGAAGAGTTCCAGAAGCTCGGATATCCGGTCTTCACCATGGATTCGTCTGCCGATGGATGACGACATCCTTTGGCGATTGTTCGGCGACGATGTGCGCGCCGGAATCATCAAGCATCCGATGGATATTCAGGATGCGTGGAAGAACTCATATTCGGAGAATACCAGCCGCAAGGTCTGGGCGGCCAAATACACGGCGCGCCATCCTAATCTGGTCGCGCTCGAGTTGTCTTCGTTCAAGTGCGGTCACGACGCGCCGATTTACACGGTAGTCGAAGAGACCGTTCAGAATTCGGGCACGCCGTATTTCTGCTTCAAGGATATCGATGAGAACAAGCCGACCGGCTCGATCAAGATTCGCGTCGAGACAATCGGTTATTTCCTCAAGCGATATCGCGAGGACATGATCAAGAACAAAAATAAAGTGAAGACGCTGGAAGATCGCATGGCCGAGTACGAGCGGATGCTGCGACTGCAGCTGGAATTGGAAGAGAAGACCCAAGCATCAGAGTTTGGTAAATCGCTTCCGGTGCTGCCGGTGAATGTCTCGAACGAGCATCACATCGGAGCCGATTGAGGCCTGTTTTCAGTTTTTTCAGCGGGCCTTGGTTTTGAAACTGAAAACTGAAAACTGAAAACTGAAACTTTTTGGGTATGCGTGAATCGGAAAAAGTCATGTTCCAGATCTATCGTGAAGCGAGCTACAACCGCCGCTACAAGGTGGTCTACTTCACTGAGCTGAATGAACATAACAAAGAGACGGAGATTAATCGCGCGATGGCCGGCGACCATTATTTCGATGGCTTTCTCAAGGGGAATCACAAAGAGGAAGCCAAGGCCGTTATTGATCTGGTGCTCGCTCGCCTCAACAACGGCGAGGCGGTTCGCCCCGATGAGATAGAGAGGGAGTTGGATGGTTACCTTGCCTGAATCAGGACGGGACAGGTAGTTGTTGTAAGCATTCATCCTTGAAGCCATTAGAGTCATTCATGTCGTCGCAGACGACATACAGATAACGATGCCAGCTACTGGGAGCAAGCGCTAGCAGTAGTTGCAGAGGAGCTAAAACAGATATGCATAAACCTATAAAATATTTTGAAAAGGGCCTGACATACGCGGCGGGGGCAGCCTGGGCCGTGTTTGAACGACTCAATAGCATCAGGCCGAACCCTTCGTTCACTCCGAAATGGTCCGACAAGCCGCTGCTCAAATCCTGGCAGAAAACCAAGCCCACCCTCGGCTGGCCGCGCACTACTGACAGCCTTTGTCCGAAATGCATCCCCGAGATCCGTCAAAAGATCCTCGACGGTGACATACCGGTGGACATCCTGCGTAATGATAGAGTAGGCGAGATTAAGGCTCAGATAGTTGAGCGCGATGGCAAGATCCTCATGATCAAGGATTGTCCGGTCCATGGCCATTTCGAAGATGTGATGTCGATCGATCCGACGATGTTTCGCCATCTTGAAGAAGCCTTCCCCGGTCGCGATATTCGGGCGCACAACGACGAGAAGCTCCACGATCACGGATCGAGCACGATCCAACACGGCCGCGGCGCGGTGCTGACCATCGACCTGACCAACCGCTGCAATATGATGTGCGATCCGTGCTTTATGGACGCGAATCAGGTCGGCTTCGTCCACGAGCTGAGCTGGGAAGAGATCAAGACGATGCTCGATAACGCCATCTCGATCAAGCCGCGCCGCCAGCTATCGGTGCAGTTCTCGGGAGGCGAACCGACTCTCTCGCCCCACTTCCTCGACGCCATCAGATACTCGCGCGAAGTGGGTTACAACAGCGTCCAGTCGGCGACCAATGGGATCGAATTCGCCAAGAGCAAAGAGTTCTGCCGCAAGGCTGCCGAGGCGGGACTGCGTTATGCCTATCTTCAGTTCGACGGCATCGGCAATGCCGCCAACAGCCACCGCAAGGTCGGCAACCTTTTTGATGTGAAGCTGCAGGCGATCCAGAACCTTCACGAGGCCGGCGTCGAGGTGGTCCCGGTCACGACGATCGTCAATGGGATCAATAATGAACAGGTTGGGCGCATCATCGAATTCGCGCTCGACAACCCGAAGATCATCTCACTCTGCTCCTTCCAGCCTGTTTCATTCACCGGCCGCGACGAAGAAATCACGGATGAGCGGAGACACGCTCAGCGTTACACGCTCTCGCACCTGGCGCACGATGTTAAGAAACAAACGGGGCTGGGCGAACCCGTTCGCGACTGGTTCCCGATCTCGTTCATGGGCACATTTTCGGATTGGGCCGATCTCGTGCACGGGCCGGATCATGATTGGGGCCAGTTGAGCTGCGGTTGCCATCCGAATTGCGGCGTCGGCATGGCCGTCATGGTCGATAAGCAGACGAAAGAGGCCGCACCGCTCACTGCTTTCTTGAACATAGACCGGTTGGCTAAAGATGTGCAAAAGGTCAATGACGCGGGCCGCGGTAAATTTCTGTCGGTTCTAGGTATGGCGCTGGCCGTCGCGAAAAATTACGATCCCTTCAAGGCGACCACGCACTTTCATCTGTGGAGCCTGCTCATGAAATTCGACAAGGGGTTCGGCGCGAGCGGGCGTAATTACGGCAATGTCAATGGAAATCGAACGATGGAGGACATCGAGAAGCGGCGCAGCGACCGCTGGAACATTCTCTTCCTCGCCGGGATGTGGTTCCAGGATCTCTTTAACTACGATTTCCGACGCACTGAAATGTGTATCATCCCTTACGCGACGCAAGAGGGCGAGATCAGTTTCTGCGCGTATAACACCGGCGTCGGCTGGCGGCAAATCGTCGAGAAGATGCATATGACCGCGACGCTGACCAAATGGTACGAAGAACACGGGCGCCACGAGATTTTCGCGGGCGGGAAGAGCGTCAATCTCAATGCCGTCGATCATAAGATGTTGCTTCGCGAAGAACTGATAACTCAGGATGTTCAGCACGATCTCGACCGACTTGGTATCGCCAAGAATTCCCGCGAAGAGCAGATCAAAGCGCGCGCTGAGAAGCTGCGCCAGCAAAAAGAGAACGAGCGCATGGCGCAACTCTATCGCCAGCACATCTTGAAAGAGCCGGAAGAAGAGAAGCCGAAGCTGGTGCAGATCGAAATGGGCGGTAAGCCCAAGGTCAGCGAGGAAGTCGCTTCAGTTTCAGGAGATTGAGTCATCTCCAGGTGAGTTACAAAAAGTTCTTGACGAGGTTTGTTCTGATTTATGCCCGTGTTTTTGGGGCTTCGAGTTGAACTAACCAGCTTTTAAACTCACTTCCAGAGTATTTTTTGGGATTTATTACACAACCAACTTGCTATCGAGAACAGGAAAGGAGCACTAGGCATGCTTGAAGAAGCGGGCGTAGACAATCAGGCAACACAGGCGCCATCGACACCGACTTATAGAGTCGATGTTCCGCTCTATACGCTCTTGCAAAAGACATCTGCCGGCAGATCGACATTGCCGCAGAGGGATGAACCGGCGACTCTTCCGGATCCGGTCTTCCCCATGTTAACCAGGACCACGGACCTCAAGCGATCGGGGTTCATTTATCACGCCAATAATGGCGTGCGCGCCTTCCGGCGCTGGATGGTTCCATACATCCAATCGCGCATCTATGCCGATGAGTTCCGGCCATTGCTTTCGTACCTCTTCACTGAATGGAAGTGCAATCTCGATTGCCATTACTGCTGGTCGTACAATAACAACATCAAAGGAATGTCGGAGGATGTTGCCCGCCGTTCCATCGACTGGCTGCATTCGGTCGGCTGTCGCGTAATCGCGATCATGGGCGGCGAGCCGCTTCTGCGGCCGAAGTTCATTCACAAGATCGTCTATTACGGAACGAAGCGCGGATTCTTTGTTTATCTGCCGACAAACGGTAGATTGATGAAGCCCGAGGTGACCGATTGGCTGGGCGATGCGGGCGTCGCCGCGATCAACTTCGCCGTCGATTGCGTGGACGAGAAGCCGGGTCTGCCCAAAATACTCAACAAAATCAGGTCTAATTTCGACTATCTGGTCAAGGTTCAACGGAAATACGGCTACATGATGGTCTTCAACATCAACATCTGCCGTAACAACATGGATGACGTCAAAGAGCTGACGGAGATCGCGCACGACAACGGTATCTCGACCGATTATCACATCAACGAGACGCCGATGCTCGAGCAGGATCACTTCAAGCACTATAATGACAATCCCACTTATCTGCGGCCGGAAGATTTTCCGAAGGTCGATGAGCTGCTCGATTACCTGATCGACAAGAACAAGCAGGGCTACATCATGGTCAACTCCAAGGCGCACCTGGAGCGTATGAAACTCTTCATGCGCGGCCACGTCGAGCCGTGGAATTGCCGGGCGGGCCATAATTCGCTGATCATTCGCACCGACGGAACGCTCGCGCCGTGCTTCCCGATGTACTCCGCGACCGTGGACTGGGGTACCATCGAGAATCATAAGTTCGATAATAAACAGCTCGACGTGATGAAGAAGGACTGCGTCAAGCATTGCCTCTCGACGTGCCAGTATGTGCTCGGTCATTACTATAACAACCAGACCGTTCTGCGCTGGATCGTCAAACAGGCATTGCATGGCATGAGCGGTAATACCACGGCTATAGCGCAAACGTAATAAATCGAGAATACGTCGATTTCAACTAGATGAATGTCAAGACAAGCCACAGAGCCGCAGAGACGCTGAGAAGGAAAATAGGGGATAGTCGGTCGGGCTATCTCGATGGTTTTATCTTCACCGTGTCTCTGTGCTACTGTGGCTTATTCTTGGTATCCACCCAAATTAATTAATAGTTCGGTCAAAGGAGGGATGGATGAAAGTTGCTGATGTATTTCGTGGTTGGGGACGTATTCTGAGCGGATATCGACCGATGCTGTCGATCGAAATTACGCGCGAGTGTCCTCTACGCTGTCCGGGATGTTACGCATACCAGCCGGAGCATTTGGGGGATGTCGGACCGCTCCGATCGCTGGCGGACTACAAGGGGCAGGAGTTGATCGATAGAGTACTTGAGCTGGTGCGCCGGCATCGTCCGCTCCATCTTTCGATTGTGGGCGGCGAGCCTTTAGTGCGGTTCAGGGAATTGAACGAATTGCTGCCTCGACTGGATGAGATGGGTATCGAGATCCAGCTCGTCACAAGCGCGGTCAGGCAAATACCGCCGGAATGGACGAAGATCAAGGGGTTGCACCTGGTCGTATCGATTGACGGCCTGCAACCGGACCACGACCGCAGGCGCAAGCCGGCTACTTACGACAAGATCGTGCAGAATATAGTGGGACACTCTATCATCGTTCATTGCACGATTACCCATCAGATGATGGTAAAAAATAATGCAGGAGAGAAGTACTTCGAAGAGTTCCTCTCTTTCTGGTCGGCGCGCCCTGAAGTTCGGAAGGTCTGGTTCAGTATCTTTACTCCTCAAATAGGAGAAGAAGCCGAAGAGATATTATCGCCGGAGGAGAGATCGTCGGTATTGGCTGAGATAGCGCGACTGCGGCCGCTCTTCCCCAAACTGTATATGCCGGATGTAATCCTGCAGGGGTATCGCAAGCCTCCGCAATCTCCGGATGAATGTATCTTCTCGCGCACAACATTGAGCATCACGGCCGACCTGAACAGCCGGATATCTCCGTGCCAGTTCGGCGGAAACCCCGATTGTTCACAATGCGGCTGCATAGCATCTGCCGGGTTGGCGGCCATAGGCGAGTATCAATTGTTCGGAATTCTACCGGTGAGGTCGATCTACTTTGCGTCGGACCGCATCGGCCAGACGGCATCTCGTATATTTAATGGAAATGAATCTGCAGGAACTGAAAAAGTACGCAATTGAACATCGAATCGAGATCAAGTTCGGAAATCCTCATACTGGCCACGAATGCCTGATCAACAGCAGGGGGCTGGTAAATATTCCGGGCGAAGATAAAGATTTTCGCGTCGAGGATGTGCTGGATGCGGCGGAAAAGTTCGAGATCGTCAGTGGCGCGAGCGCTCAACATCACAATCGAGATGCGATGAGCAAGATTATTGCTGATGCCTCTGCAGGGAAGGCATCAGGAGCGCACGAGGAAGAGGATGACTGAGCATTTTACATTGTTCATTTAACATTGTTCATTTGTCATTTAGTAGCTGTTATTGGGTCAAGATAAATGAACAATAAACAATGACAATGCTGCCCTCCCCCGATCAACAAACAACCAACAATGAAGAAGCTTTCTTTTATAGTCCGCGAAGCAGCATTTATTACCCGCGGACTATTATCGACCAAGCACCCGATCCTTGCGCACCTCGTCCCGATGCGGCGATGTAACCTGTCGTGCGGGTATTGTAACGAATACGATAAGACATCCGACCCGGTGCCGCTTGAGGTAGTAAAAGGCCGGATCGATAAGCTGGCTGAACTCGGCACCTCGATTGTTACTCTCAGCGGCGGCGAACCGATGCTGCATCCGCAGGTTTTTGAGATATTCGCGCATATTCGATCGCATGGCATGATCGCGGGGCTGATCAGCAACGGGTACTATATGACCAAAGAGCGGATCGAGAAGTTAAACGCCGCCGGTCTCGAATACCTGCAAATCAGCATCGACAACGTCACTCCCGACGAAATATCGCAGAAAAGCCTCAAGGTACTCGAACGTTACCTGGGTTATTTGTCCCAATACGCTAAATTTCACGTAAGTATCAATTCGGTTATTGGCGGCGGCATCAAAAATCCGGAAGACGCGCTGACAGTGGCGCGCCGCGCCGTTGAATTGGGATTCAGCAGTTCACTAGGCATAATTCACGATCGCACCGGACAGCTCAAGCCGTTGAGTGAAAAAGAGGCGAAGATTTACGAAGAGTTGAAGAGTTTCGGGAAAAAGAGCTGGACGCGGTTCAATCGTTTTCAGGATGATCTGGCTTATGGCAGGCCGCACGATTGGCGATGCCGTGCCGGAGCCAGGTATCTTTATATCTGCGAGAATGGGTTGGTTCACTATTGCTCGCAGCAGCGGGGATTTCCCCGGAATACCGCTTGAGAGTTATTCTTTGGAAGATATCAAGCGCGAGTTTTATAGCGAAAAGCCTTGCGCGAAGATGTGTACCATCGCATGCGTTCAACAGGTTGCGATGATCGATAACTGGCGCTCGCCTCAGCAACAAGATAACCCTCCTAGTCAGCTTGATACTGAATCGGCTTATGGGTCGTGAGTCTCTTTTCCTGGTATAACCATATCATTTAATTGCCGACTTCGGCTGTCTTGGCGGGTTGATAAGTATCAGCCTTGAGTTTCATTTTTTCGACTCCCGCCTCAATCCAGATCAAGTTGTGCTCTAGTAGTCTTCAGGACTTGTCAGTTCTATTTGCAGAGTGCCAATACTAGATTCCACTGAGAAAGTCGCTGCATATTCCAGCCCGGAAGACAATATCGCCTGAATATCTGACTGGTCTCGACTTGCAATTTTACCCACTAGTTCATTATTCACCCAAATGCCGAAGGAAGATAACTCAATATCTTCAATAGGGCGTAGAGAGGCTGCATCCTGCGATAACTTTGTTAATTCTGTTTCTGCTTCGATAAAAGTTTTTCCACTAGTGAGTAGCTCCACTGCTGGCCCGCCTTTTTGATCACGGCAAAATTCCAGCAACAGTCTAAGCTCGGCAAAAGATGCTGAAAAGAGTTGTTGCCACTGGGTTAGGCTAAGCTGACGCAACCACGTAAAAACGTCCTGCTGTGCATTTGCTGTAAACCAGCATTTAGCTATTCGCATTGCCAGGGTTCTCGAAGTCATTCCTTTTAACATAAGTTCTGTCGCTGTAGTGTTATCCACACCCCAACGCACATACGCAGGTAAGATTCCTGGAATAACGCAGATAACACCTTCAGCCTCCAAGAATTGATTAGTCCATGCGACTATCGTGCCGAAAACCCAGGGAAAAAATCCCTCAAAATATTGGGATATCAAATCGCCGAGCTGCTCGAAGCGGTAATCAATATCCTTGATGAGTTGTAGGTGTTTATCGGCAAGTTCTACAATCTCAGCTCCTTGTATCCAATCAATTAGTACATCTTCGATAGAGATGGCAATTGCTGTTCGATGCTTGCCCCCTCTTTTCGCATATACCGACCGTTGCGGGGCTTCTGGCAGCATAAGTATTTGGTCCAGACGTCCATCTGCTAGGATATATCTTATCAACCTAATGGTATCTTTAGGAAGATCGTCAACTGTGATCGAGTTAGCAAGAGATCGAGAAATGTGCTCAATTTTGCTAGCCGAGCTTACCGATGTACCGGCGGCTGACCAGCGTCGACGTAGGTTTTCATCTGTTTTCCTATATCGATCAAGGGTTAGTTCTGCGAGTTCAAGCCATTTATTTTTATGATCGTCGGTTAGCTGAACCCATGCAAGAGTGTGGCTCAGTACATTGCTAATCCGCTCGATAGTTAAGTGTTCATGGTCAATCTTTTCCAATTCAGATGCAATGAACCACACAAATGACAGGAAATTTGAGACAGTATTACTCGCGATTTGGAAGAGTGCGTCCTCAGTTGTGCGTTGGATATCTTCGAAATGGGAAAGCTCGTTTAATGCATGCTCTGTTGCTAGCATGGAGAGTACCTGTGTGTCATCATTTTTCGGATCTAATCGCTCGAAATCTGTTGTATTAGGTCTGGACTGTAGAGCCAAAACGACAATACCCTCAGTTTCTTTAGTAGCACGTCCAGCTCGCCCAATAATGTTTATCAATTTGGATCCTTTAATATATTCATTGTATCCGCTCGCGCTGTATGATCCCTGTGAGGCTATTACAACCGATCTGACAGGAAGATTCACACCTTCTCCCATGGTAGTTGTTGCTACCAAAAATTTTATATGACCATTTACCACTGCTTCTTCTATAGCAACCCTTATTTCGCTTGGGAGAGAACTATGATGATAAGCAACTCCATTCTGGAGAACCTCCCACAGTGGGTGTTTGGCGCCTAATCTCGCTTCAACTAAATCAAGTATGCCTTTGAGTTGATAGTGGCTTGAAAGTGGCTGAGTCTTTGCTATTGCACGTGCCATTCTGGCTGCTTGCGGGCGCGTACCCTCGATGATCAGCACAGAACCTGCCTTAGCTAGGTGAATAATGATTGGTAAGAGCGATTTGTAAAATGGAGTGCTGTGATCATCTTCCTTTTTTCTATTGCCACTGGTATCAACTATGAGGGCTAGCTGGCCTATTGGTTTAGTTGTTCTAATTGAACTTGTTTCTCCTGTTGCTGATAATCTTACGTCTAGCTGTCCAAAGAGGGGATGTATTACTCGAAGCGGATGGGTAGGCGAGCGTCTCTTTATCTCTGTTCTGGTATCCCAATTCACGTTGGTGGAGTAAATCGTGTGAATCCGCCTAGGTCCCCGCCAATCTGAGGCTCGATGTATAGCGGTATTGCCGCCTTCCTCCAGCCATTTTACAAAGTGAGCCTGGTTACCAACTGCAGCCGATATTAAGATTATACGTTGGCTGTTGCCGTTCGTCGCGTAATGAAGGTAGGCGAGATCTTGCTCTAATATCCAGCCACGCTCCGGGTCATTAATGTTATGAACTTCATCAAAAATGAACAACCCTACCTCGTTTAAAACTCTTGTGCTGTCAGTGCGAAGTAGGTAGGACAGCCGCTCTGGGGTCATAACTTCGACTTTCGGGGCAGAGGTCGGGAACTCCCTCAACCAACCTCCTTCTGGCAACCCATCTACTATCTCTTTTCCGAAGAAGCGAAGGCGTGACTCGAGAGACACTCTTACCTCTCGACATAAACTTCTTGTTGGTGCCACATAGTAAACTGACGTTCGATTTTTAACTAAATGCGACGCGATAATTAGTTGTGCCAATAGTGTCTTGCCGCTGCTGGTGGGCGTTGATAGGAAAAGCCGCTTCACTTCCGAGGAAAGTGGAGATGGATCATTGGGTCCACTAGGCTTAAGCAACTCAATCTGTGGCGGCCAGAATGTCAAGACTTTTGGGCGGCCCATTACAAAGGCCTTTGTCAAATTGATTGGAGTATCAGGTGGAAGCAGCGTCCAGATAGAGCTTTTGTCCAGGTCGCTCGATAAATCAAGTAAATGAGCTGCTATCCAACGTGAGATTTGATCATCTGTCGATGGCTCTGCGATAATGGCCTTCTGCAATGTATGTCGCGCCTTTTCGAGAGCCCCTCGATTACCATATACCAAAAATGTCATCAGGTCTTTTGTTCCTAGTGCGACACCTGCTGCCGCGCCGTATGGCGTAGAGAAGATATCGTCAATATCCCAATCGATTATCGCCTGCCTTATTTCTGCTTGTATGTTTTTGACCGTTTTATAAATATAGCTGACATCAAAACCTAAAAATGCCACCCCGAAGTAGAGAGAAATGTTTGTGAATTCCGAAAACAGAGAAACTGGAGTTAGATTTGAGCCGACCTCCTGATTGTATACGGCTATTGCATTGGGATTAAGCTCACTGCGTAAATAAGCTATTTGTGAACCAAAGCAAAACTTAAGCTTATCTGTTTGATTTAGCTCTGGAATTTTTGTCGCAAGATCAAATATGTGGCCCGCAATTCTGAATGCCGCCCGTTGTCTATTGAGCCCATATATGCGTAGGGCATATTTAGATGATGCGATAGCATGCAGATACCACGCCGTTTCGATGAGAGTAGCATCAACTTGCGGCTTGCTGAGAAGCATCGAAAGCTCGGCTTGGGCAATCAAGCCTGTTACCTCTTCAGCAGATGGAAGAACGTCGTGCTTACCGAGGGCGAGTCGGAGAATATCAGGATTCAAAGCCCTTTCCATATTGCTTGTTGCACCTTTTCAGAAAACAACGGAAAATCGTCAATGGCAGTCAACATCCCTCTAAGTCTATTAGGTGTCGTGAAGCGCGGGAATTGAGTTCCAAATGTTGTGAAACAATTTGATGGAATGTTTGTTGAGTTAGTTGCGACAGCGACCCCAACCGAAGCTTCGGGACTTGCATCGATCCATAAATCAATTAGTTTGCCATAAAACTCTGCTAGTTCTGTATCTTGTAATTCTTGACCAATAGCTGTATACCTTGCTAAATATTCGGTTGCCCTTGTTTTTAATTGCTTATAGGCAGTGTTGACAGTATTGCTCACAGGTGATTGCCCCGTGGATTTCTTGATTTCCCATAATCGAAACATCAAATCGCCATCTGGTACCTGATGAATCGCCATTCCGTCACCGCCATGATCCGTGGCCGCGAATCCGGATCGCTCAATTCTCCTTATTGGTTCAACTGATGACTCCAGGACAAGAAAGTACCAAAGATATTGAGATACTGCACCTTGGAGATGATCTGAACTAAGGGCTTGAGTCGGGAGACCGAAGATTGGCTTTATAAATCCTTTGCTGAGTGCTTCGTAGGAGGTAGGCGGCAATTGTGTCCCACTTAAGAAGCGGTGTTTCCATGCCTCATAATGATGCGGACACTGAATGCAACGATCCTTCATTATCTTGTCTGCCAGACACACTGCCAAAGAATAAATTGGAGTCAGAATAGGATCATGACGTATGAGTGTCCAGGCGTGTGTTTGCTCGGCAGTCTCAATTTGCCGAAAAAAGTTACTCAGCTTCATCGGTTCTTTTCAGTGTAGGGTTTGTGCTTTTGCTTGTGTCAATGGCGACGTAAAGCTGAATCGCTCGCGCTCTTTGTTAAACAGAAATTCAATCCCTATCCATACCAAGCCCAGTTTCCGTTTTGTACGCATTATCGAGTGTGTGGGATGGCAAATCCCCCTTGAGTTACGACGAGATATTCCTATCAAGGGTAGCCGTAGTATAAAACTACTCTTATCGTTTCGCAACAGGACTCGCAGGTGTGAATGGAATCTGCCAGCAGAAGTTTGCGCGTATTTTTGCCAACCATGAGTTGCGACGATTTAGATAGGGAAGTAGGACAAATAGAATTGCGGGAGAGTACATCTTAAGCAGATTGCCGGGTTCATTCATGAGACTGCGACGAAATAGCCAGGCGAAGTTCAAGCATAGCTGTCAGCCCAGTTTAAGGTGGAGAGCCATCCGAACCGACTGGCGAAATTAAGCTTGAGTCTCTCGTTAGAGATGCCCCCGGGCGGCAGGCCAAAGCAGCCGCCCAGAGAAAAGAAAGAGACGCTGTTGATATTACCGGAGCGTTGGGAAGGCGTTAGCCTATTGTCGACGCAGACGCAAAACAGGCTAAAATCTATCCGTACATCAAGCCGATAGACAACAGCTTCGTTTCTGAGGAGAAGAATGAACCGAGATTTCCTTTACCTCGACCCTGCCCAAATAAATAGCAGTTCGATAATGTCCTCGCGCACGAACTTCATCATATCGGTAAAAGAGATAATCAGGGCCGCAATTCTTTGATCACCTTATCCACGAATTCTCGATCTTCGGTAATCTTTTTGTATGCCGGTCGCGTCAAAAATGCCTCCCATGCCTTCTGGAAATCGGGAGCCAGTTGCTTGGCTCTCCGGAAAGACTCCAGCGCTTTCTCGCGCTCTCCGGCCAGGTAGGCGATGAATCCCACGTTCAAGTGATCATCCGGATTGTTCGGCGCGTAATAGGCGGCTTTCTCCGCTGCCGCTAGCGCTTCCTTATCTTTATTGTCACTGAGTAACTGCCCAACCCGCCCGGCGTGGTTAATTCTGAGCTGGATGTTGAGCAGTCGCCGCAACTCCGCCATCGGCTCGGGGTGATCATCCACGTTGATGAACGCCACGCGATCATTGTTGAGATTACGGCCGCCTCCCTTCCCCACCACGAGAATGGAAGCCGATTGCCGGCCGCGACGATCGCCGCCCGCGTCGTCACCCGCCTTTAAGGCCGCATAGAGTCGCTCGGAAAGTTCGCCGCGCGTGTTCTCGAACGCGCGGGCCATCGCCTCCACTAACATGCTCACCGACCAGGATATTACCCTGGACCGAGTAGGTGGCGCCTTTCTTGTGGCCTTTCCAGTCCTGGGCCGCCGTCCCCGTGAAGACTGCGACATTGCCCTTCGCATCGACGATAGCAATCTGGCGGCCGTCTTTGCCCCGGAAAGAATCTTCAGCCATGAGACGATCCAGCACTTGCTGGGCGGTCAGTCCTTGCTTCAGTAGTTCAAGCGCGCGCAATCCGTAGCCCACATTGACATTGGCTTGCGTCGCCACGGCGCCCACGTCGGCTTCAGCCCAAGGCACCACCGCGCCTACGGCGAAGTAGCGCGATGCCACTGCAATGCCCAGCTCTCCGGTAGCCGGATCGATGCCAACAATGGAAAAGGTCGCATAGGCAGAAGTCGAGAGCAGCAATGGCCAAATCAGCAGAATGACGAATGAGAGCCAATAATGACGGCTATTCTTATGATTCAGGTCTATCTTCTTTGTCTTTTTCATGTTCTTACTTGTCTCCCGAATGTCGCCCAAGTTAGAAGTTGATCTTCAAGCCAAACCGCACCAGGCGCGGGTTCAATATCCTGCTCGGACGCTGGTAGGCGGGGCCGAAGGCAGTCACCATACTCGTGACCGCGTTGCCGTTCCCGAGGTTGAAGATATCTACCAGCGGCTCGATGCGCAGCGACTCGCCATATTTGAATATCTTGCCGAAGCGCAGGTCGACTATGTCAACGCTATCGAATCGCAAATCGCCGCGTGGCAACAGCGCCACGGTCACCGTGTTCTGGTTGAGCGGCGTCGTCGGGCTGTTGCCAAAGACGTTGGTCGGCTGCACTGGCTGCCCGGTGAAGTGGCGGTAGTTGAGGCTGGTCGTGATCCCATACGGAAACTCGTAGGTGCCGGCCAGTTTTGTCACGTAGGTTGCGTCCAGGTCCAGATAATTATCGGCGCGGTTGATGTCCAGGTTCGGATTGTTGAAATCGTCGCCCAGACCGCGATCAAAAAGCCCCTTGTTGCGCTGGATGGTCAGCCCGGCCAAAAGCTGCCAGCGGGCACTCATCCGCTTGACGGCCGTGAACTCCACGCCGTGATAGGCATTGTCGTCCAACTCCTCAATATTCGTATAGAGGAAATCGGCGCGCCCCACGGTCCCCGCGCTCTGGTTGAAGATCGTCAATGGCTGATTGGTCAACGGATTGGTCGTTTGCACCGGCGCATACTGATCCCGCGGGACAGCCATATTGCGGCGGCTGATCAGTTGCTTATGTGTCCTGTAGAAGTAATGCACTCCGATCCGCAGATCGCGATAAATCTGCTGCTCGTAACTGATACCGACTTGATCGGAGTAGGGGCGCTGCAAATCGGGATCGATGCGCGAGACAATACCACCGAAGCGTCCCGTCACCGCGCCGAATTCCCCCGGCTGTGGGATCCGATCTCCGTTGGGATCGGTCCAGACGCGGCTCTCACCACCGAGGTTATTTGGGTTGACTGCTTCCGCCAGACGCGACCCTTCCACCAGGTAGAAGCGGCTGAAACTCCCTCGCAGCACACCCCGGCCTTTGCCGAAGAGATCGATGGCCGCCCCGAGGCGCGGTGAGACGTCGTTCCACGCGATCAGATCCGCCGTCCGTTGAAATGAGCGTTCCGGGAAATAGATTCCCGCCGGACTCTGCTGTTCCGGATTGAAGCTGACGAAGCGGTCGTAGCGCAGGCCGGCGTTGATCGTGACCCGGCCGAGCGTCCAGGCATCCTGGAGGAAGACGGCGCTTTGATGCGCGATACTGTTGGCGCGCACTGGCGCGTTGAGCAGGTCGACGCGGAGCGGAACGTTGTTGTTGAAGAAGACGTTAATCGCACCATTGGCATCGAACCAGTTGCCGTTTCGGAAGGTCCCCCACTCGAAACCGGCGCGGAAATTGTGCGTCCCGGATTTAGAGGCGCCGGCGAAGTAGGAAGCGGTCGAAGCAACTTGCCAATGCTGCGCCGGATTCAAGAAACTGTTTTGCGCCGCCCCGGTCAATGTCGAGAGCGTCACATCCGCGATCGAGAGATCGCCAGGCTTGACGGTCGGCTGGTAGCTGAGTGGGAAGAGCAGATGCATATAGCCGATACGCGAATCGACCGAGAGCTTCGACGTAGGGAACGTCACCCACTGTCCGGTCAGGATGTAGGCTGGCTCGATCTGCAGCGCGGCGGCCTGATCATCTACAAACTCGAAGGCAGCGCTGCGCCGGAAGAAGCGGTTCTGACCGTTGTAGAGCCAATTGAAGTTCAGCTTGTTCTTGGGTGTGAGCGCATAATCCAGCCGCAGGGTGGTATCGGTCTGATGGTTTATGTCGGCGACGTTGCCGCCCGTGCGCCGGCGCACGCTGAGCACGCTTTCGTTTATGTCATAGCGCCGGTAAGAGCCGAACCACCAGAAGCGATCCTTAATGAACGGGCCGCCCGCGTTAATAGTCGTGTCGCGCAGCATGTTGATCGGCAAACCGACGAGGATGCCCTGGCCGCGCAGATCACCGGGAATGTTATCGCTATTGAGCGCGCGCGTGGTGTAATAGCCGGCTGCGCTGCCGTGAATCCGGTTGCCACCAGAGCGTATGACATTGTTCATGTAGGTTCCGCCAACCCCGACCTCGGCCGGAGCATGATCGGAGACGACTTGAAACTCCCCTAGTGAATCGTGATCGAAATAGAAGGCCGTGAAGCCACCGCTGCCACCGGGCCAGTTCATATTCAGGCCGTTGACCGCATAGACGTGCTGTCCGGACCGACTGCCGTGAATAGACATACTGGCCTGTTGATAGCTCTCTGATCCGCCTACGTCGTAGGTTGTCAGTGTCGCTCCCGGCGCCTGGGCGACGGTCGACCAGGTGTCGCGACCGCTCGGGATATCCTGCAACATCGAAAGATCGAAGCTGGTGGCGTTCGAAACCCCTTTCACATCTACCACTGGGGGAGCGCCCGAGACGGTGACCGTGGTTTCCAGCGCGCCTACTTCCAGCGTGATGTTGACCGTCGCTGTGAAGCCCGCATTGACCACTATCCCTTTGTGCAAAGCGGTCTTGAAGCCATTCATACTGACTGTCAAGTCGTAGGCGCCCGGGGGGAGGGCCTCGAACAGGTAGGCACCGTTTTCAAGCGTCCCGGCCTCGCGCTTACCCATGAGCGTGGCACCCTCGACCATCACCGTCGCACCGGGGATTGCCGCTCCGCCGGCGTCAGTAATCGCACCGGTGATCTTTCCGTGGACAGCGACCTGCGCGCAAATAGTGGTGGCGCCGTACAGCAGGCCCGCGCAGACTAATAGAATCTGACAGGGACGTGATTTCATGATCCCCTCCTCGAAATGAATTTTGGAAATTACTCGCGCGCTAACGGATTTCGTGATTGCGAAAGATATTAAAACAAAGGGTGCTTAGCAGTTATGATCTTATAAATGCGTATGTGCGGTCTAATGGTCGGTATATATACCATCATGGCTGGATGAATGGAAGGGTGATCTCAACGCAGTGCTGTAGGGGGAGCGTGGTTGATCCAAAAACTCTGTCGCCCATTTCATGGGCTTGATCAATTTATCATGACTCACCCAGGGTTCCGGCTTTCGCCTCCACCCTGGGCTTTATCCTATCGTCCGCTTCGCGGGCTACAGCACTATCAACAACTTAGTTTACAGAGCACTGAGTACTTTGGCAACTAAGTCTTCAGATATCTTGAATTATCGGGCAAAACGTTCTGATAATGACGATTCAATTTGTTTCTCGCAGACTCGATCGAAAATTGCCAGTTGATTTTGATCTTCTTTTCGTTACGTTCTTTGATAATCGCCGAGACATCTCTCTCCAGTTGCTTAATAGTCGGGATGCGCCGGTTTAAACACTGACGCGCCACCGCCGAGAATTCACACTCGATCATGTTGAGCCAACTGGCAGACTTGGGCGTATAGTGAAACTCGAAACGTTGCGCCAGCGCAAAGGCCTCCGCCGCCGGCAAGTTTTGATAGAAGGAACCGGCGTGGTGGGTGTTTAAATTGTCCAGCACGAGTCGAATCTTTTTGGCCTCCGGATATGCTGCTGCCAGTCTCTGAGCGAACTGCGTGAACTCTTTCTTAGTACGTTGCCAAGAGACCTGCGCGAGTCTTTGCCCGGTCAGTGGTTCGATGGCAGCTAGCACTGCACACGATCCGTTCTTCTGATAAGCGTAATGCTCTTTGCGGACTTGGCCGCTTTGCATCGCCAGCGGTTCAACCTCCTCCCCGATCAAGAAGCACGGGCGCTCGTCGAAGCAGACCACCGGGTAGTTTGGATCATAGGCCAGCGCATACAACCGGAGAATCTCCTCCATTTGCGCGAGAAACTTCGCGTCGATCTTACCAAGACACCAAGTCTTGTTGAGGTGCGGTTTCAGTTCGTTTTTTTCAGGATGTTGCCAATATGGGTCTTGGATATCTCTTCGCAATAACCCATCTCGACCACCTTATCGGCCAACAACCGCAAAGTCCAACGCACATGCCCTTCGGGCGCTTCGCTGCAGGCCAAGGCTGTGATCTTCGCTCGCAACTTGCCGTCGATCTCCGGCGGACGTCCCGACCGCGGGGCATCTTCCAGGCACTTGAGGCCTTGCTCTTTGTACTTATCACGCCAGGCCATGACCGTCACTCGGCTGACGCCGAGGGTTTCGGCTACCGCTTCGAGTGTCTTGCCGCGATCAAGTTCGAGCAAGCCCGTGGCTCGCTTGAAAGTTTTGGCCGGTAATTTCCCCTTGGAGATCAGGGACTCCAGATAGTCCCGGTCTTTTGCTTTTAATTTGACGTGCCGTTTTTTCATTTTCCCATGCTCTGGGAATGGTGATCCGCGTGTCAAATCACATAGTTGCCAAAGTACTGAGCAACTATGATCCTATTTAGTTTTCGAAATAAGTCCCCTGAATGGAGACTGCCAATACATACTTATAAGATTTAGTAATGTCTGGAAATGTAGCGAAACTGTAGATCACTATCTTCATTTTTCTACTCATAGACACCCCTGATCTGCTTCGGAAGAGCCGGATGTTTGTAGGATTCGATCCAATCTCTAATCGGCTCCAAGGGCCGGATGTATAATCTACCGCGCCAACCGTTATCGCCTTCACTCCTATGACGCTTTTTACACTGTCACAATCCTATTTCCGAGCCGCTCGCGAGCGAGTTGATTTGATCGCATCGATTCTGTTAGAAATAAGTTAACTCATTGACGAGGACAGACCCCTCCGAGAGGCTTTCTCGAAACGGAAGCTGATATGAACGCATCAGCAGGCCCTAGTAGAGAAAGACGTCACGCTACGAGACAGCGCAAACGAGAGCCGCATCGGTCGGAAGCTGGATGGCACCGCCGCAATAAGATTCGAAGGATTTGTGGTTCCAGCGGAAATTCTCCGGATAAACCGGATAACCTGGTAAAAGGATTTTCCGCTATGGAACAAACATTCAAGCAGCGCGCGCTCATTACTACCCTCGATCAATTCATCGATCAGGAAGTTCTTCTTCGAGGCTGGGTCTACCGGCTTCGCCTCCTGGCCAAAACTACCTTCATCGTCATCAGAGATTGTTCGGGAGACGCGCAGTGCGTGGCCGAATCCGAATTAATCAAAGACCATCATCTCAAGCTCGATGATTGCATTGAGATACAGGGGTGCGTCAGGGCCGATCAGCGCTCAAAAGCAGGCTATGAAGTTCTGATTAACCAGGTCAGAGTGTTGAATCGCTCGGCCACCGGTTTACCATTCAACTCGTCCTCGAAGATTGAAGCGGTCGGGCAGGAGACCTTGATGGAATACCGTCCTCTGGCGGTTCGCAATGAGGCGATCGGAGATGTGTTTCGGGTTCAGGCCGCGGCGCTGAATTATTTCAGGGAATATCTGGCGAGCCGGCGCTTCACGGAGATCATCACCTCGAAAATAGTAGCATCCGGGACTGAAGGTGGAACGAATCTCTTCGAGCTGAAATATTTCGACCGCGTGGCCTATCTGGCGCAGAGCCCTCAGTTCTACAAGGAGCATGGAGTCGCGGGTTTCGAGCGAGTCTATGAGACGGGGCACGTTTACCGTGCGGAGCCTCACGCGAGCAGTCGCCACCTGACCGAGTATTACTCGCTCGATTTCGAGGTCGGGTTCATCGATGGGCCGGAGGATGTCATTCAGATCGAGCGAGAGCTACTGTCCTACATCTTCGAGCGACTCAACCAAGAGTACGGACATATTCTTGAGCGGTATAGAGAAAATCCACTCCCGTCGATGCTCGAAGTTCCGATCTGGGAGTTCGGCCGATGCCTCGAACTTCTGAAAGAAAACTTCGGCCGGACGGATCTGACAGATGACCTCGATCCGGAAGGGGAGCGGCAGTTATGCGCTCTTGTGGAGAAGGAGGCGGGAGTCGCCGCAGTCTTTGTGATCGGTTATTCGCTCGCTAGCCGGCCTTTTTACACGGCGCCGCGCGAAACGGGAGGAACGCCAGGGGCGGCGCAAAGCTTCGACCTTTTGTTTCAAGGAGTCGAGATAACGACCGGCGGACAGAGATTACATCGCAGGGAAGATCTCGAGGCGGCGCTGCGCGGACGCGGGATTGATCCGGTCGGTTTTGAGAGCCATCTCAAAATGTTCGAGCTGGGTATGCCGCCGCATGGCGGGCTCGCCATCGGGCTCGAACGTCTGACGAGTCAAATCCTCGGACTGCGCAATATACGTGAAGCAACGCTCTATCCGCGTGACCGCTATCGGATAACGCCTTGATTCAGATAGCGCAAAATAGCTTTATTACGGAGCTAAATCGAAACACGCGAAATTAATTCAGAAGGCAACCACGGATTTTCAAGGATGCGACGGATCAAACACGAATTACTGTGATGCAATACCGGGAGCGTAAGCCATTAGTATACCAACAAGTCTTTGCGCCGAAGGCGCAGTGGAATGTAGCCGGTGGCGGAGCGAAGCGGAACCACCGGAAGCGCGCCGAATATGTGACGCGCCCTGGTAGGGGCGCAGGATCCGGCGCCCCTCCGGGACGCAAATTCTCTTTTGATCTATCCCGGTGGTTACGCTTCGCTCCACCACCGGCTAATTTCGAGCGTCCCTTCGGGACGCAAGGCACCTTTCGTGGTATACGGTTGGTTGGAAGATGTCGGTTATGATTGAAAAGCATTTGGGCGGCAGAAATTGATTGAGTCCTTTTGCGACCATCGACTGTTGCTTCCGCTTTATAACAAGCCGCTGAGCAGCATAATCGCCAGGCGCGTGAGCCTCTGAATAGCGTTATGGTCGGAATCGCTTATCAAAGCATCCAGCAAAAGCATCCAGCAATAATGCGGATTCAGTCATACTTCAACGCAATCTTCGGATCCACTTTTGTAGCTCTCCGCGCAGGGATGTAGCATGCCAGCAATGCCACGGTCGTCAGCAGCAATCCGACCCCTCCGAATGTGATCGGATCGCTCGCCTTTACTCCATAGAGTAACCCGGACATCAACCTCATCAATGCAAATGAAGCGGCCAGGCCGATGAACACGCCGAGCATTGCCAGCCTCATTCCTTTCTTTATCACTAATCCGAGAATGTCTCTCGGTCGCGCCCCCAGCGCGACGCGGACTCCGATCTCCACCATATGCTGTGTGACGAAATAAGAGAGCACACCGTAGGTACCCAAGGTTGCCAGCACCAATGCCAGCCCGGCAAAGACCGTTAGCAATGTCATTCCCATCCGTCGCAGCGCAGTCTCCTCGTCGATAATTTCACCCATAGTTGAGATATCGGATACCGGCTGATCCGGATCGACGGCCTGTACCTCTCGGCGGACCGACGGCACTATCTTCGTGGGGTCGATGGAAGTACGAATAACCAGATCGCGCGGCCTGAACCATTCGTGGGTTTTGATCTGCCTGTAGGGGATATACATCTCGGCGCTGACCGGAGCATCGAGACCCATTTGCTTGACATCGGCGACGATACCGACAATCGTCATCCACTCGCTCTCCAAATATGGGTCGTTAACTTTAATCCGTTTCCCCAGCGCGTCTCCATTCACCCGTGTCTCATATGTCCCCTCGTTTGTCCCGTTTGTCCCGTTTGCCCCGATTGCCCCGTTTGGCCAATATTGACGTGCCATAGTTTCGTTGATGATCGCGATGGGCATCGATTGCGCGATGTCACTTTCATTGAAATAACGCCCTCCGCGTAAAGTAATACCCATCGTCTGCAGGTAATCGACGCTGACCTGGCGGTGGTTGGCATCGGATGACAACCCTTCGACCTTCATCTCCTTCTCTGAACGGCCCTCGATTGCGATTGCGCTAGTGCCTCCTTTCCACGCCAGAGGTACAGTGGTTGTGTAACCTGCCGAGACCACGCCCGGAAGCCCCTTCACTCGCTCCAGCACCTGGTCAAAGAAAAATGTACTCATCGCGTGGTCGGCATTTTTTTGTTTTGGCAAAGATGTTTGCAGCCTGACCAGATTTTCCGGGCGGATGCCTGAATACTGATTACGCAGCTTGTAGAAGGTCTGAATGAGCAAACCTGCTCCCACCAGCAATACCAGCGCGAGGGCGATTTCCGCGACGACCATTGCGCTTCGCAATAAGTTGCCGCCGATGCCCAATCCGCCGGACCAGCCGGCCTGTTTCAATGTTCGATTTAAATCGGGTTTCGACGCCTGCAACGCGGGAGCCAGACCGAAGATCATTCCAGTGATCAATGAGATCAATAATGAGTAACCGAGCACTTTCGCGTCGATGCTCAGTTTGGTCGTGAGCGCCATACCTTCAGGGATCATCTTCTCCAGGAAGGAGAAACTCGCGACGGCGAAGAGCAGCCCGATCATCGCCCCGACAAGGGAGAGCAGAATGCTTTCTGTCAGTAGTTGCCTCAATATACGCCAGCGGCTTGCGCCGAGCGACGTTCGAATGGCGATCTCCTTCTGGCGGCTGGCCGCGCGCGCGAGCAGTAGATTGGCGACATTCGCGCATGCTATCAAGAGCACGAATCCGACGGCCGCCAGCAGGATGACCAATGGACGGTTGACATCTCCCGCCAGTTCTTCGCGAAGCGGAAGAACGTAGGCAGAGATCTTTCCGGCCTCATTGGGATAATCGCGTGCTATCCGCTGCTGGATCGTCTTAATGTCTGAGTCGGCTCGCTCAATCGACACCCCCGGCCTTGTACGCCCAACGACGAGCAGATAATTGCTATTGCGATCAACCAATTCCTGCTGCGACATTCCCATTGGAACCCAGAGGTCGATGAAGTCTTTGATAAATTGAAATCCAGCAGGCATCACCCCGATAACTTTGTGTCCCACGCCGTCGAGCAATATCTCTTTTCCGATTATCCCTCGATCGCCACCGAATCGATTCTGCCAAAATTTATAACTTATAACCACGACCCTGTTTGCACCCGGGGCGTCTTCATCGAGTTGAAAGGTGCGCCCCAACATCGGGTTGACCCCGAGGACCGGAAAGAAATCCGCGGTCACTCCGTATGCGATGACTCTTTCGGGCCGGACGATGCCGGTCAGATTGAATTCGCGCCAATCGAGCGCCGCCATTCTCTCAAAGGTCTGATTCTGCGCTCGCCAGTCGTTGAAGTTTGCAGGCGCCGGCTGGTTTCGCGGGAAACCCGCTGATGTTGCATCTTCCCATACCATCCCCAGCTGCTCGGGATTGGGGTAAGCGAGCGGCTTGAGCAAGACCGCATTAACCAGGCTGAAGATCGCCGTATTGGCGCCGATCCCCAGCGCCAGGGAGAGCACAGCCACTGATGTAAATCCCCGGCTCTTCCACAGCCCACGCCATCCATAACGCATGTCTTGAATCAGCGTACTCATCATCTCCTCCTCTGCTTTGAGCAATTCACCGCATAATTTGCAAAAATGATCAAAAAATCATGACAATGGCAAAGCCACAATAGGCTGTCCGGTGGGCTATTGATGGCCGATTAAAAATTTTATGGTGAATCAATCTATTCGATTGTTCAGCGTTGTGATTCAACGGCGATCGAAACTCGCCCTGATGTCTCAACTTCGGGTTCGTATACGCCAGCAACTACACTCGCTTTTCTCTCGAGCTTCCTCCATCCGACCATCGGCCCGTTTAATGCCGCCAGCACCGATTTGATCATCACGTAATAGATCACCTGCCGGTGACAGAAACGCTGCAGACACATCCAACAGAGGAGGCTCCATTGCTCGCGCTTCTCCATCGCAAAGGCGAGGATTGACGTCAATAAATCAACTCCCAAAAACAGTGCGTAATAAAAGACCACATGCTTCAGGTTCCCGATCGGATAGCCATCCGTGCATCCGAGCCGCTCGAGGACGGCTGCAACAATTGCCCAGATGAGCATCAAATCGATCACCGGGGAGATCGAAGCAAATATGATTTGAAAGATCCATACATTCGGCATGGCGATAAATCCGAGGGCGCCATATTTCGGCCGAAACAGCGCATCGCGATGCTTCCACATGCACTGCAGTGTCCCGAACGACCAGCGGAACCGTTGCTTCACCAGGTCTCTCACAGTCTCCGGCGCCTCGGTCCATGCGATTGCGTCCTCCTCATAGACGATCCGATAACCGAGCCGGCGAATGTTGAGCGTCAATTCCTGGTCTTCGGCCAGAGTATCCGGGATCCACCCTCCGCATCGATCGAGCAGTTCGCGGCGACACGCTCCGACTGCTCCGGGAATGATGGTGATGCAATTAAGCGCGGCGAAGGCGCGCCGGTCGAAGTTCTGCGAGGTGATGTATTCGAGCGCCTGCCAGCGCGTGATCAGATTGTTGCGATTGCCGACCTTGACGTTGCCCGCCACCGCGCCGACGGTCGGGTCGGCGAAACGCCGCGCCAACATGCCGATCGTCTCTCTCTCGAAGAACGTATCGGCATCGAGCCCGACTATCACCTCGCCTTTGGCGTAACGCAGGCCGTAATTCAACGCTTCGGCCTTTCCGCAGTTCGGGATATTGAATATTTTGACGCGCCCCTCGCTATTGAATTTTTCGCTGACTACCTCAGTGGTACGATCCGTAGAGCCGTCGTCGATGACGATGATCTCAAGATTCTGGTAGGTCGATAGGAGCAGGGAATCGATCGTCTGCACGATCACCTTTTCTTCGTTGTATGCCGGCACGATCACCGAGACGAAGGGCTGATAGTCTGGGCTCGTTTGAATTTGCCCCCGACTCCTCAACCATTGGGCGAACGCCAGCAAACCTATAAAGATCGCTCTGAGTATGCCCAACGCGATGCCTATCATAAATATCCACCGCATCCCCCATCCGGTATAGGAAAGCGCATAAAATGTCGATGCAACCGCGGTCGTATAGATTTCTTGAATAGTCTGTTCGCCTTGCACCGGCGGCATAACATCATTGCGCGTCAAACCCGCCAGATCCGAAATCGTCGCGAAGCGATAGCCGCGGGATCGCAGATCGCGGATCAGACTCGGTAAGGCCTCGACCGTTTGTGAACGATCGCCGCCGCCGTCATGCAGAAGCACGACCTGACCCCGCTTTTTCGATTCGGGATTTGTGATACCAGCTATCGTTTTATCGACAATCGCCTGGGCTCCGGGTAACGACCAGTCTTTAGAATCGACTCCCGCCGCGACAGTGATGTAGCCGAGTTCGTTGGCGATCCACGTCGGCTCGACCTTCTCCGGTGTGCTCGGTTCACTGCCGAAGTATGGAGGGCGAAAGAGCTTCGTCGTTCGCCCCGTCAACGATTCGATCAGCATCCGCGTGGCGTTGAGTTCCAATCTGATCAGGCCCGCGTTTATTTCATCGAGCGTCGGATGCGTGAAGGTGTGATTTCCAATTTCGTGCCCCTCGTCAACGATGCGCTGCACCAGAGCTGGATCGGCTTGCCCGTTCTGCCCGATGATGAAAAACGTGGCCTTGATCTGTTCCCGCTTGAGGGTATCAAGAATGCGCGGCGTCCAGTCGGCATGAGGCCCGTCATCGAAAGTTAACGCGACGAGGCCCGGCCTGTGTCCCGATCGCTGGATCACATATGATGATGGTAACACCTGATACTGATCGGCTGTGATGATCCTACTTTCAGGATCGATGTCGATGCTGCGCGTGCCATCTTTCGGCCCGGTCAATATCTGTAATATTTCCCCATTCCCTAAAATATCGATACCGTAACCATGGCGGAGCTGTTGCAGGCCAGTAGGCGATGCGCTCATCTTGTTTCTGCCGAATACCGACCACAAAGAAGGGTCTTCCGAGCCGAGACGCCAGAGCGCAAAGCCGGACACGCCGTAACTGCGCGCTTCGATCATCTGGTTGTAGGCGGTCACGGCATCGAGAAACCAGACCTCATGCTGTGAACCGTCTTTTTCGTATTTGAAATATGGGTTGAGCTCAACCGGATCGAAGCTGATCTTCGCCTTTGATTTGTCCGCGGCCAGCATGGCCTCGCGGAACGTCATGACCGTCGGTTTCCCTTCCACTTGCCAGTCGTATCCATACCCGCCGATACAGAGAATGGTCTTCTCAGGCGCGAGTTCGCTCATTCGCTTTTCGAGCTTATTTTGGAACCACGGTTGGCTGCAGACGCTGCCGGGGGTGCTCCCTGCCCAATGCTCGTCGTAAGCCATCAACATCAGATAATCGGTGGCTTCCGCGTAAGCTCGGTAATTCCAATTGCCGTCATCGAAGGGAACCGCCTCGATCACCAACCATCCGCGCTGATTGAATAAAGCGTGAAGCTCCTGCATAAACAACAGGAGGTTCGGCTGAGCGTCCGCCGGCACTTGTTCGAAGTCAACGCAGATGCCCTGCCACTTGTTTTCATCGATAACGCGAGTCAGTGAAGAGATCAGCTTCCGCCTGCTGTCTTCGCTCTCGAGGGCGTGAACGAGCGCCGCGACATCCCAACTCCCACCGTTAGAATTGTGAATCATAGGGATGACAGGCGTGTTCGGCGCTTGACTGCGAATCAGATCGAACGCTTTCTGATCTATCTCGCGCACGACCGGCTCATCGCCGTCCTGTAATCGCATCCACTGCGGTACCACCACGTCAAGCTCCGTCAAATTGCGTTGGAGCGAAAGATAACTCGAATTATCCCAGTTGACATAAAACCCGATCGCGAGCGGCTTTGACGACCTGGTCCGCGATGCCGGCTTTTGCCCCTCGCTGTCAGTCGATACTTGCTGAAGTTGCGATTTGACGCCGGCGTCGGAAAGCGAGTTTTCGGCCGGTTTAAGGTTTAATTGCGGCATTGCCGGAAGTGAAACAACTCTACCGATGAAAATTGTGGCGAGAGTCGTAATCGTCAAGCCGATGATGATCCAGGTAAGGCGTACACCTTTTTTTCTTCGGCCTTTAGGATCGTAAAACACCTGATGCCGATTTTTATTTAATGCCATGACCTCTTTCTTATGATTAAGTTGGTGCTACTAACTCGATCAATAAAGGGCGTTATTTATTGATGTGGGCTTGTGGGAGAACGGTACTTAAGATGATTCAGCTTCTGGTTTCATGGCCTGTTGGCGGCCACCAGTTGCCGGAGATGAGTAACATACTGAGTAGGTTGATAGTATCGCCGTAATAGCCCTCTCGCCAGTTTATGATAGTATCCCAACCGGAATTGAGGTATGACTGATGAGAGCCATCAACGATGCATGCTGCTATGAACGGGGCGGTAAACGCTAAACTACGATCGCTCACCAATTCCGTTCCGTCCAGCTTGTAACCTGCTTTAATCCCCACCGGGTTGGAGGCAGTTTTTTTCTTCAACCAATTAACCATTTTGTCGGCGGCACCCTTCGTCTCGGGCGCACCATAATGTGCGTAAGCCGTCGCCATCCGCCACGGAAAGCGGCAGGCGTTCCAGGAGTAATCGCCGTCAGTGGTGGCTTCCAGGAACCTGGGTTGCGCCGGGCGAGCAGGTGATCCAACTACGAAATCGGGCACCAGCCCAGTTTCGGGCGAATATTCGGTGGTGATCTGTCGGATTAAGTCATAGACGGCGTTCGTGGCGTCGTTCCAGAAATCGTCTTGCGCGACTTCTCGATAAGCCATGAAATGGTCTACCATCCAATCGGAACTCCGTGTGGCCTGCTGGTTGGTAGACCAGCCGCCGAGAAGCACCCTCTTGGAAGAAAGGCTCATATCACTTTCTTTAATGCCATTGTTGATCAAGCGTTTGGCCTCGTTGAGATACTTGATTCTATCGCTCGATCCCCACTGATGGTGAGCCAACAGGAGTGAGTAGGCGATATCCATATCTCCATCTGATGCATTGTCCTGATCCTTGGAGGTCAACTCGCTCTTATCGATTACCCATGACATATTATCCGAATCGCCGGTGGCCCGGTGTTTGTCGAACATGTTGAACATGCCATCAAAATACTGTCTCGCCTGGCTGTCGTAACCTGCCATTAAAGCGAAGATGATCATACCGTAACCATGCGCTTCAGATGTCGTTATCTCATTTCCCGAACCGCCTGTCCCTCGGGTGAAGACATAATACCCGCCGCCAGGAGTAACTCCGTTGGATTGTTTGACGTAGGTATTTTTCCAATATTCGTAATAACTTATTATTGAGTTATTAATATCTGCCTGGGTGACGTGGTTTGGCTTAATACATCCCTGATAGTTGAGATTCTGCGGAAACGGCCGCGCAGATGCGGCCTTCATAGAGGTTGACGATTTCGATGATTGCCCTTCCGACCCTGTCATCAAATACCATGCGCCTTGTATCGCTCCAGCCAGTTTAGCTCCATTACCGTTTATCTGTATGAACCAGAGTCCACCAATTAATCCGAGTATCAAAAAAAAGACAATCGATATCCGCTTCCTAGATAATCTATGCATTGAATAATTCACTTTATAGCTAGCCTACAATAGCTCTTTATGTCAATAAAATGCCTCACCCGGCACGCACTCTCAGCCACGGTGAGGTTTCGCACTTTACATTATGTTATTTATTATGACCGCTCGGCTTCAACACTCAGCCCGGGCAAGGCAATTGTGTGCAGCCGACTTTGCTTTCACTTTCATCTTCAGCAACCAATGTGCCATCGTATAAACACCAATTACTCAGTGCCGAACCTATTGCGAGTGTACGATAATGGTAATATTGTATGCTCCCAACACGTACAGAAAGAAGATAATTAGTAAACTGTGCATTAAACAACTATGATAATGATCAGATCTTCCGAGTTTCCAATTTGTGGATTTATTGAGCCTCAGGCAATCAGTATTACAAAGATTGCCTCGCTTCGCTTCCGCCGCGTCGCGACGCTCTGGATGTATCCCGGCGTTCAACGCGTTTCAACGCCTTGTTATGATCAAACTTTCACACGAAATGTACACCTTCTTCGTCGCGTAGCGACGGTGTGAAATTAGCCGAGCGTTTTAACGCCTTGTCATTACCCAAACTTTGCGCTAATGGATCTCAGCCCCAACGTTGGGGCGGAGATCGTACAAATTCATAGTTGGAGGAAAATGGATAGGCAAGATGTTACTTCAACCAACATCAGGTCGATTGGTTACGACAACGACAGTGGAATGTTGGAAGTGGAATTCCATAACGGTGGAATCTATCAGTATCTGAATGTCCCCGAACTAGTATACGCGGCTATGATGAGTGCTTCGTCGAAGGGGAGCTATCTGAATAGCCAAATCAAGAAGCAGTATGAGTATAAGAAGATTCGCTGAGGGAACATCACATCGCCCAAAATAGTAGCATGTGTTTAACGAACGTGCTAGCTTGACTATAATCTGTGGCCTTCCAGCCAAGGGCCCACGCCCCTGGCTGGAATTTGTGACCACATTGAGGCTGAAGACACCATCTAAACTCTTTATAGAACCCTTCTACCTACTGCAATATGTGTCATCACATTTTTGATTCCACCTGGTAAGTCGGAAACAAGTTCTAATGTTATATGTTATTGCTACTTTTTAAGATTTAATCTCGCGTCATATTCTTTGAAATTAGGTGAAGCCAATTATGCAGCAGGATTAGGTTTCAGGATATAACTAAGCAAGGTATATGCCACAGGCAAAATCATCCTTACAAGCTTCAGGGCATAATAAAATGTATGGGTCCCATATGATGATATGCCAGACACTAATACAGGGCTGCCTGTGTTTGGTTCTATATTGGTTTGGGATTTTGAGAGAGAGTAAGTATAATTCAAGATAACTGGCAGCAATGATATCCTAATATATACCCATAAGGGTGGCTGAGGATGCTGTCGATCTGGGGGCACCGAAAGGGGCTCCCATTCTAATAATATTTCAATTTCGGGACGCTCATCTCTCTTGACAAGAAGAACATGCTTGCATAGTTTTCGTCTGGAAAACGATTACTTGGAAGCACACCCAATCAAACCCCTGATTGAGCTCTGGTTTAGTATGCAATGAATCCCACTTTTGTGCTTGAAATGAAGGGAATCGGCAAGCGGTTCCCAGGTGTGGTTGCGCTGGATGGCGTAAATCTCGAAGTTCGTTCTGGCGAAGTAGTGGCCGTCATCGGTGAGAACGGAGCGGGAAAATCGACGCTCATGAAAATTCTCGGCGGCGTCACGGCGCCGGATGCGGGAACGCTTTCCGTCGCGGGGCAGGGAGTCGAAATTCGTTCGCCGCGCGATGCCACCCAACTCGGCATAGAGTTCATCCATCAGGAACTGAGCGTGCTTGATAACCTCGATGTCGCGGGCAACATTTTCCTGCGGCGCGAACCGATCCTCGACGGCCCGCTCAAGATTTTTAAGCTGATCGATCGAAAACGTATATACGCTGAAGCCGATCGGTATTTGCAAAAGATCGGGCTCGATATACCGAGCCGCACGCCTTTGAGCCGGCTTTCCATTGCGCAACAGCAGCTTGTCGAGATTGCCCGTGCGCTTTCGGCAGGCGCGCGCATCCTCATAATGGATGAACCGACATCCAGCCTGACTCTGAGCGAAACCCGGCGGCTGCTCGATATAATCAAGGATTTTAAAGCCCATAATGTGAGCGTCATCTACATCTCGCATCGCCTCGATGAAGTTCAGGAGATAGCCGACCGCGTTGTCGTGCTACGTGATGGGCGCAATGCCGGCCACCTCGAGCGGGACGAGATCAACCACGATCGCATGGTGCGATTGATGGTGGGCCGCGATCTCAAGGACTTCTATCTGCGCACCTCCAATGGTGCGGAAAGCCACGATCCGAATTGGTTCAGCGTGAGCCGACTGCGGACATTGAGATATCCGCAACATTCCGTTTCGTTCACCGTTGGCTGGGGCGAAGTGCTGGGATTTGCAGGTCTTGTCGGCGCGGGGCGCTCGGAACTGGCGCGCGCAATTTTCGGCGTCGAGCAGATGATCGGCACTGAGATAAAGCTCGCCGGTAAACCGCTCAAAATCAGGTCCTCGCAGGATGCCATATCCGAAGGCATATATTTGATTCCGGAAGACCGCCGCCTTTCAGGACTGGTCGTCGACTTCAGCATCCGCGAAAATATTTCGCTGCCGGGACTGGATCGATATTCGATCGCGGGACTGGTGCAATCGGGGAAAGAGATGAAGATCGCCAGGGAGATGTGCCGCCGGATCAGCATCAAGACGCCATCGCCTGAGATCAGAGCCGCGAACCTGAGCGGTGGCAATCAACAGAAGGTCGTTCTCGCTAAATGGCTGGCCCTCACGCCTAAGGTCTTGATATTCGATGAGCCGACGCGCGGGATCGATGTGGGCGCAAAAGCTGAAATTTACGGTCTTATCCGCGATCTCGCGCGCGAGGGTGTCGCCGTCATTGCCATCAGCAGCGATATGGAAGAGGTGCTCGGTATCAGCGACCGCATCGCCGTCATGCACGAAGGGCGCATCACGGGTATTCTCAATCGCGGACAATTCAGCGAGGAAGCGGTAATGCACTTGGCAACGGGGCAAACGGGGCAAACGGGGCAAACGGGGCAAGCAAAGCAATCAAAGCAAACGGGAGGAGAAAGATAGTTTGATATGAAAAAGGAACTTGGTATTTTCGTGCTCCTCGTAATTTTGTGTGCGATTGTATCGATAAAAACCCCGAGTTTTCTGAATGCAACCAATCTGCAGAATACCGGCCGTTTAATCGGTGCATTTGGCATCTTCAGCCTCGGCCTCGGGCTCGTCATCATCACAGGCGGCATCGAGCTGTCGGTTGGCTCGATGATGGCGCTGCTCGGCGTATTGCTCTCGATCATGCTCACCGAATGGCATCTGGGAGTCTTGCCCGCGATACTCTTATGTCTCCTCGTGGTGATGGGGCTAGGGTTGCTGCACGGATGGCTGGTGACCCGTGTAAAGATACAGCCGTTCATTGTCACGCTCTGCGGGCTGCTTCTATATCGCGGACTTGCCCGTTTCATAGCTGAAGATGAGACCAAGGGGTTCGGCAGCTCCCAGGGTTTCGAGGGTTTGCGCTTCCTGGCGAGCGGGAATCTTTTCGGCATCCCGATGCCGTTCGTGTTACTGATAGTCATCAGCGCCATTATGTGGGTCTTCCTGCATCGCTCCGTCTTCGGCCGCTATCTGTTAGCGGCTGGCCGCAACGAAGAGGCGGCGCGCTATTCGGGCATCAACACCAACCTGATCATCGCGTCCGCTTATGTCATCGCAGGGGGGTTGACGGCCATATCGGGAATTATCTTCGCCTTTTATACCAACTCCATTTCACCGGCATCGCACGGAAATTTCTATGAACTATATGGAATCGCTGCGGCGGTTTTAGGCGGCTGCAGCCTGCGAGGAGGAGAGGGATCGGTCATCGGCATCCTGATCGGAACGGCGCTGCTGCAGGTGTTGCAGAACCTCGTCAATCTTTTGGATATCCCCAGTTCGCTGAACTTCGCTGTCATGGGCGCGGTGATTTTGCTTGGTGTGCTGGCCGATCAATTCTTCACCACGCGCCGGAGCCGGAAACAGCTCGCTTTGTTGAGAGAGTCAGCGAAAGCAGATATGAGCAGAGCCGAGGGGGCTGTTTAGAAAAAAGTTTGACCACGAAATCTCACAGGGATCGAATGGCATAAAGTGGTGAACTTCCCCTTTAATTAGTATGCAAAACAACGAACCGATCTGCGGGACATGGGAAGAGCGATGGCATCCGCTGCGCGAGGAGTGGGTGATCATAGCTGCGCACCGACAGAACAGACCGTGGAGCGGTGAGACGGTCAGCAGCAATGAGGCGCCCGTCCCTCGTTATGTTGAAGATTGTTACCTTTGTCCGGGCAACCGGCGGGTGAGCGGCAAAGATAACCCTGACTATGATGGCGTTTTCGTTTTCGACAACGATCATCCTTGCGTCGGGGCGGATGCGCCGCTAGCTTTGAAACAGGCGCCTGGCATAAATCGCAATCGTCCAGCGCAGGGCATTGCGCGCGTCGTCTGCTACACGCCGCGTCACGACCTCTCCCTGGCTGAACTCGAATCCGTCGAGATCGAGAATCTGATCTCAGCATGGCAGCAGCAGTATGTCGACCTCGGCAATCGTCCCGAGATCAACCACGTGTTGATCTTTGAAAATAAAGGCGAGGTCGTCGGGGTGTCGAACCCGCATCCGCACTGCCAGATATACGCGACGAATTTTGTCTTCAAAACTATCGAGACTGAGGCTATGGCGAGCCGACGTTATCTGAAAGAAACAGGGCGTACGTTATTTCAGGACATCATCGCATCTGAGCAGCAGGATGGCAGGCGCGTCATCAGCGAAAATGAGACGGCGATCGCCTTCCTGCCATATTTTGCCCGCTATGCGTATGAAGTGTTTGTCGCGCCGAAGCAGACGCATGCAAACCTCGCTTCATTGAGCGATGCAGAGGCGCGCGATCTCGCCGGGGTTTTGCGAGATGTGCTGATCCGCTTCGATAACCTGTGGCAGGTCTCTTTCCCCTACGTCATGCCGCTTCACCAGGCGCCGACCGATGGCGATGATCATCGCGGGTTTCATTTTCACATCGAATTTCATCCGCCGCTGAGGAAACCGAATTTACTGAAATATCTCGCCGGACCGGAGATCGGTGGGGGCAACTTTCTGAGCGATACATCACCTGAAGAGAAAGCGGCCGAGCTGCGCGCCCAACCAGTTGTTCATTACAAAAGGGGATAAGGGGTAATGGATAATTGATAATGGATAATTGATAATTCGCATGAGTTGTTGCCACAGGCTGTCAGAATTATCCATTATCAATTATCCATTATCAATTAATTATTTATGTTGTTTCGAATCGAGCACGGTTCAATCCAGCGTCTTTCCGACACGGCAGCCTTCATCGAATTGCTCAACAACTTTCCCCTGTCGTCTCTCTTTCATCCCGAGCGGGAATTAATCGTGACGCGTGCGCCGGGCCGCCTGGATTTAATGGGTGGGATTGCGGACTATTCGGGCTCGCTGGTTCTGCAGCTTCCTATCGACAACGCATCGCACGTCGCGCTGCAATGCCGGGATGACGAGAAGATTCGTATCATTAGTCTGATGGATGATCCGAAGGAGCCCCCTCGTAGGATTGAAATGCAGCTCTCGGAATTTCGAACGAATGGGGAACTGATTGATTACGATGTAGCCCGAGATCGTTTCAGCAGGGATCCGGCGGATCACTGGGCCGCTTATGCCGCCGGCGCATATCTCGCGTTAATGCGCGAGAAGCGGGCCAATTTCAAGTGCGGCGCTACCATTCTGATCAGCTCGCAGGTGCCCGAGGGCAAAGGCGTCAGCTCCTCCGCGGCGCTCGAAGTATCGGTAATGCAGGCCATCGCCAGCGCCTATGAAATAGATATCCCGCCCTATGAGCTGGCGTTTCTCTGCCAGAAGGTTGAGAACCTCATTGCGGGCGCGCCGTGCGGTCTGATGGATCAGATGACCGCGGCTTGCGGTGAGGCGGATCGTTTGCTCGCATTGCTCTGCCAGCCCGGTGAATTGATGGGAACGGTGAAACTGCCCGATGAGCTGCGGGTCTGGGGGATCGATTCCGGCATTCGCCACGCCGTCGCCGGAGCGGATTACGGGACAGTCCGCACCGCCGCTTTTATGGGCTATCGGATGATTGCCGAAATTGCCGGTCTGAAAGCCAGCCAAACGGGAAAGACAGGGTTGGTTAAGATCGACGATCCGAAATGGAACGGCTATCTCGCCAATGTGACGCCGGCAGAGTTCGAACAATATTTCGCCGGCCATCTGCCGGACAGGTTAGCGGGCGAAGAGTTCTTGAAGCGATTCGGGGGGATCACCGATCCGGTGACATCTGTGAAGCCGGAGGTCGTTTATCCTGTATTTCAAGCGACGCGACATCCGATCTACGAGCACGCGCGCGTCCGGACTTTTGCGGAGATCTTGAAAAGTTGGAGTGGCATTGATCAGGGTGCCCAGCTCGGAGAACTGATGTACCAATCACACGACAGCTACTCCGCCTGCGGTCTTGGCTCATCGGGAACGGACGAGATCGTCAGGCTAGTCCGTGAAGATGGGATCGACAATGGGCTCTATGGCGCGAAGATAACGGGAGGCGGGAGCGGCGGCACGGTCGCCGTGCTCGGGAACCGCGATACTGAGAAGACGGTAAACGAATTGACCGAAAAATATGTATCACATACCGGACATAGGCCGATCGTTATCTCCGGATCATCTCCGGGAGCAGGCGTCTTTGGTCATCTGAAATTATGTTAGTAGTGTGCAGTGTTCAGTTTTCACTAGTGATTTCCAACTGAAAACTGAAAACTGAAAACTGAACACTTGTTTGATGAATCCACTTGGGAGTTCGAACATAAATGGCGATTCTCGTAACTGGCGGGGCAGGCTACATCGGCAGCGTAATGGTTGAGCTGCTCTCCGACCGAGGTGAAAAGGTTGTAGTGCTGGACAATCTCATGCGGGGCCACCGCGCCGCTGTTGACCCAAATATACCATTCTATCAGGGCTGCGTCGGCGACCGTGAGTTGGTCGCCTCGATCTGCCGTGAGCACGACATCGAAGCCTGCATCCATTTCGCGGCGCTGGCATATGTCGGTGAGTCGGTAGGCTCGCCGAAGCTCTATTTCGAAAACAACGTCGAGAAAGGGATTGCGCTGCTCGATGCCGTGATTGGTGCGGGCGTCAGGAATTTCGTCTTCTCTTCGACATGCGCCACCTACGGCGAACCGGTGCGCATACCGATCGACGAGCAGCATCCTCAACAACCGACCAATCCATATGGCTGGTCCAAGTTTTTTCTCGAGAAGGTTCTCGCGGCTTATGATCATGCTTACGGCCTCCGCTACGTCTCGCTCCGCTATTTCAATGCTGCCGGCGCGACCGGTGTGCGCGGTGAGCATCACCATCCCGAGACCCACCTGATCCCCAGCGTATTGTTCACCGCCATGGGCAAAATCCCGCAGGTGACGGTCTTTGGGGACGACTATCCGACCCCCGACGGGACTGCGATCCGCGATTACGTTCACGTCGTCGATCTCTGTTCCGCTCATATTCTCGCGCTCGATTATCTGCGGAATGGTGGAAGTTCCGAGTCGGTTAATCTGGGCACGGGGCAAGGATATTCCGTGATGGAACTGATTGAGACGGCGCGTAGTGTGACGAACCGCCCGATTAAGGTGGAGATTGCACCCAGGCGACCGGGCGATCCTTCGCGCCTGATCGCCGATTCTGAAAAAGCCAGATCGGTTCTGGGCTGGCAGCAACTCCTGTATCCAAATCTGAGATCAATCATTGCAACTGCGTGGGAATGGCACAAAGCGCATCCCGATGGCTACGGAATTTAACGATAGATTCAAAATGGAGAATAGTATGGGCAAGATACTCACATCGATGGTTTTGATCGCTGCAGTAATGTTCACCGGCGGTTTCGGTGAGAAAGGCAAGGCGAGTTTGAAGAAAGAAAGTTTCGGTAAAACGACGGATGGGCAGGAAGTGGAGCTTTACACGCTGAGCAACGCTAACGGAATCGAGACCGAGATCGCCACTTACGGCGGCATCGTAGTTTCAATCAAAGTGCCGGACCGCAACGGCAAGATCGATGATGTGGCGTTGGGGTTCGATACGCTGGATGGTTACCTGAAAGGTCATCCTTTCTTCGGGGCACTCGTCGGCCGTTACAGCAACCGCATCGGCAAAGCAAAGTTCACGCTCAACGGCAAGGAGTACAAGCTCGCGGTAAACAACGGCGAAAACACGCTGCACGGCGGCACCAAGGGGTTCGACAAAGTTGTCTGGAAAGCCAAGCCGGTAACGGCGAAAGACGGAGTCGCCCTCGAGCTCTCCTACCTGAGTAAAGATGGTGAAGAGGGGTATCCGGGCAACCTTTCGGTGAAGGTCATTTACACGTTGACCAATAACAACGAGCTGAAGGTCGATTACTCCGCGACCACGGACCAGGACACGGTTGTGAATTTAACCAATCACTCTTACTTCAATCTGGCGGGCCAGGGAAACGGCGATATTCTCGGTCATCAGATCCAGATCAACGCAGATCGCTTCACTCCTGTCGATTCGGGATTGATACCGACCGGAGAGCTCCGCAGCGTCAAGTCGACGCCGTTCGACTTCACACAATTGACGGCCATCGGGGCGCGGGTGAATCAGGATGATGAGCAATTGAAGTTGGGCAAAGGTTATGACCACAACTTTGTGATCAATGGGAAAGCGGGAACGTTGAGGCTCGCCGCCAAAGTTGTCGAGCCTACGACAGGCCGTGTGATGGAGGTCTCGACGACGGAGCCGGGCGTCCAGCTTTATATCGGCAATTTCCTCGACGGAAGCCTTAAAGGTAAGGAGGGCAAAGTCTATAACGCGCGCTACGGATTCTGCCTCGAGACGCAGCATTTTCCGGATTCGCCCAACAAGCCCGATTTCCCGACAACGGTTTTGAAGAAAGGCGGCCGCTACCAGACGACTACCGTATATAAGTTTTCGACGGATAAGAAGTAGGGACCGCGGCATTGTTAATTGTTCATTGTTAACTGTTAATTTGTCATTGAATGAGCCGCGTAATCTTCAATGACAAATCAACAATGAACAATGAACAATTAACAATGAACAATGAACAATGCCTCCCTAGCTTCCCAATTCCAGCTCTCGTTCCTTCAGATATTTGATCTTATCCCGCAGTTCGGCCGCCCGTTCGAAATCGAACTTCTTGGCTGCTTCGCGCATCTCGTGTTCGAAACGGGCAATCGTCTCGGCCAGTCGCTCCGGCGTATATTCTTCGAACTCATCGATGTTCAATGGCATTTTAAAATAATCGGCCTCATATGCAGTGACAAGCGTCGCTTCAATCGGCTTGATGATCGATTGCGGCGTGATGCCGTTCTCTTCATTGAAAGCCAGTTGTCTGCCGCGGCGCCGGTTGGTTTCGTCGATCGCCTTGCGCATCGACTCGGTTACGACGTCGGCGTAGAGGATCGCTTTGCCGCGAGCGTTGCGTGCTGCGCGGCCGATGGTTTGGATCAATGAGGACTCGCTGCGTAAAAATCCTTCTTTATCGGCGTCCAAAATCGCCACCAGGGAGACTTCAGGTAGATCGAGTCCTTCGCGCAGCAGGTTGATTCCGACCAGGACGTCGAATTCTCCCCGGCGCAGGTCGCGCAGAATCTTGATTCGTTCGAGAGTCTCTATCTCCGAATGCAGATACCTCACGCGAATGCTCAGGTCGCTGTAGTAATCGGTCAAATCTTCCGACATCTTCTTAGTCAGCGTCGTAACCAGCACGCGCTCTTTGCGCGCCACGCGATCGCGGACCTCGTGCAACAGATCGTCGATCTGCCCGCGGACTGGCCGGACATCCACCTCGGGATCGAGCAGCCCGGTCGGGCGGATGATCTGCTCGACAACTACGCCGCCAGATTTCGTCAGCTCATACGGGCCGGGAGTTGCAGAGACGTAGATCACCTGGCCGATGCGGCGTTCCCACTCTTCAAACTTCAATGGGCGGTTGTCCAGCGCCGAAGGCAGGCGGAATCCGTATTCGACGAGCGTTTGTTTGCGCGATCGATCGCCGTTATACATTCCGCGAATTTGCGGGACGGACTGATGGCTCTCATCGACTACGATGAGCATGTCTTCGGGGAAATAATCGTAGAGAGTCGGCGGAGGTTCGCCGGGCATTCTGCCGGTCAAATGTCGCGAGTAATTTTCGACGCCTCGGCAGAAGCCGAGCTCGTTGAACATCTCGAGATCGTACATCGTGCGCTGGTGTAATCGCTGCGCTTCGATCAGCTTGCCCTGTTCGATCAATTGCGGCTCCCACCATTCCAGCTCCTCCTTGATCGATTTGACCGCTCGCTTGATCGTCCCCCGCGTCGTGACATAGTGGGTTTTGGGGTAGATCGGCACCCGCGTGGCATGCTTGATCAGGACTTCGCCGAGCAGCGGATCTATCGTCGAAATCGAGTCGATCTCATCGCCAAATAACTCGATGCGGATCGCCTGATCCTGGTAGCTCGGGTAGATTTCGATGACATCGCCCCGGACGCGGAATGTTCCGCGCGTGAAGTTGATGTCATTGCGCTCGTAGAGAAGCTCGACCAGTTTCTTGATTATGTCATCGCGCCGGATGCGCTGGCCCGGTTCGAGGAACATGAGCATCCCATAATACGCATCCGGATCGCCGATGCCGTAAATAGCAGAGACCGAAGCCACTATGATGACATCGCGCCTTTCGAAGAGGGAGCGAGTCGCCGAAAGGCGCAGCCGATCGATCTCATCGTTGATCGTGGCCTCTTTTTCGATAAAGGTATCGGTGGCGGCGACATATGCCTCGGGCTGGTAATAATCGTAGTAGCTGACGAAATATTCTACCGCGTTCTGTGGGAAGAAGGATTTGAATTCCTGATAGAGCTGCGCAGCCAGCGTTTTGTTGTGCGCCATGACGAGCACGGGCCGATTGACGCGCGCGATGACCGAGGCAATCGAAAAGGTTTTTCCCGACCCCGTAATGCCCAGCAATACCTGGTGCTTCTCAGCATCTTTGAGGCCGCGCACAAGCGCTTCAATGGCTTCCGGTTGATCGCCTTGCGGCTGATATTCCGAAACGAGTTTGAATTCCTGACTCATTATTCTCCATCACAATTTTATATGATCTTTGAAAAAAATATTCTGATATTCTACTTCTCCTGAACATTGCAGCCGAGTCATTCCGAGAGCAACGGAGCAACAGGGCAACATTGGCAAGCCTGCGTTCTACATCCCGGTGGAAAATCAATGATATTGAAATGAGATATTTTGACGACCGAATGCGTCTTGACTCTTGAGGACGGGTTTATTGAGTCCCTGCAAATTTAAACGCAATGTAATCAACTATTTCATTTTGTTCGTAGGTTCGATTTACGTAAGCCGTCTCCTACAGAGGCGCAGAGAGCGCTGAGGTATCGCAGAAAAGTTAAAAAACGCTCTCGGTTAACCCTCTGCGCTACCTCAGCACTCTCTGAGCCTCTGCAGGGACCTGGCTTTGTAATCACTGAATTTTTCGAGATTTTGTAATCATTTAAACCTTTTCCGGTTTTTATTCGCTAAGTGCATTAATTATTGATACCCCCGTATCCCGATCCCCCGCTTTAGAGGTTTTACTGAAACTGTGTAAGTAAAAGTTGATTGTTCGCAAAAGCTTCTGACCGGCTTCGGAACAATTACATCTTTGATGACAGAGTTCTTCTCACTCTCGGAAGGAGCGTCATCCGAATCGCTGGACCGCTCCTCCGACTTACGAGATTTGGATGATCGAAGGGCTAGAAATATTCCGTCCCTTTGGCACTCAGGGGAGAATCCATTGATTCCAGCTTTTATTTGCACTTCAGGTAATTTCAATGAAATACGTGATAGGCAATAAAACCTACCTCGAAAAAAATGCAGAGGTGTCAGCCGCTTTGGATAATGCACACACTATTGTGTGGCCCGACCAAATAGAAGAAGGGCAAACTGTCTTCATCTTCGGCAATGAGAGCGACCTGCGTGCCTGGGCCCGCTCTGCCCCGTCCCCCCTTGATGACCAGATCGAAACAACGAATGAACTGACCAGGAAAGCTCAAGAACTCGAAAACACCTATAACGAACGGTCAGTCTTCTGGCAAAATCTTCTCATCAAGCGAGTCATGTCCGATATGCAAAGCCTAGCCGAAGAGTTCGGACTGGACCCTTTATCAGAGCATCTCCTCAAAATCGCGTTTGAAGGGGATTCCGTGCTTGAGCCATCCGTGCTGCGGTCTGCCATCCTTTTTGACCGTGCCGTACACGCCGAATCTAAAAAACACGAATCTGAAACCCAGTGCGAGGGCGCCTGGCGGCCCATTCCCGCGGGAGTCGCTTTCCCGAATCTGTCGTGGATTCGTTTTAACGAACGCGCGAATGCGGTGCGCGTCTATGGCGCGCTCACGCTGACGAAAAACCGCTGGTTCAGAGGGACCAACGTATTCCTGTCAGGTTGGTCTCTACCCTGCAAAACTCTGGCTGATGTGAACTTCGGGAATGCCGCGGCATCTGCGCTCTGTTTGTAATATCACTTGTTGCTGATAGTGATGGAATAAGCTGCGACCGGGACTTTCTTATCTTTTCGCATACCGAATAACTTGATGTTATATGATCCGCCGGAGAAAAATTGGCGCGGGAGAGTCAGATTCAATTTGTTGGGCTGGCTTCTGCTCGCACTATTTCCTCGCCACACAAGGCTACCCTGTTGGTCGAAAATTTCCACCGCGAAGATGGAATATTGCTGCCGGTCGTTGTAGTTAAGAATCAGCGTGAGAAGATTGGCAGTCCTCGGTATTTCGATCGGCATGGCTGTTTCTATTGTTCCTCCGCGAATCATATCGAGGTCGACAATAGGAATCTCGAGCTGAGGGTTTTCCAGAACGTCAATTATCTTGCGAAGCCGAGTTATCTCTTCTTCGTATTGTTTCGAGTTGGTAGCTGCTAATGCCTGATCGCGGCGACGGATTGCATCTTCGAGTTGCTGCCGGGAATCATCGAGCGCCTTGTTTGCCGAATTCAGGGCCAGGTCACGTTCGGCCAGTTCTTTATTCAAGCTTGTGATCCTGCCGTTGTCCTCCAGCCGATCCGATATCAGCAAGCCGCCGAGAGCGAATACGAGCAGCAACAACAAGCGGAACGCCAGTGCGCTGGGCATACGTCCAGGCCGCCATATATCGGCGACCCGTCGCCAGAACGCGGGCGGATGGGCAATTCCTTTCTGCACGCTATGCAACGCGGACCTTCTGGCGGCTGAATCAGGAGGCGAAACTTGCTCGGCGGAGGCAGAAAAAGCCTGCCCGGTTTCCACCGCCCACGGTTTCAGCGCTCGCACGACCTGAAATTCCCATGTGCAATCGGAACACGACGAAAGATGATCGGCCACTCGCCCGCGTTCCTCCTCGCACAGCTCTTCCATCGCCGTACGCAACATCGTCTCTGGCGATAGACAATCTTTGCGCCCTTCGACCGACCTTGCAGTTCCTTCCTGGTAGAGCGATTTCAGGTCTTCGCTAGTCACCTTCATATACCACCCCTTCGGCCCGAAGCTGCTCCCGCAAATCCTGCAGTCCGCGATAGACCAGATTGCGCGCCTTCGACTCGGTCCATCCGAGTAGTTCGCCGATCTCCTGTTTCGTCAAACCCTCCAGATGCAACCTTACGGCGCGGCGCCTATTCTCGGGTAAGCGGGCGAGCGCAGCTTCGACCTTGCGCAATATTAGCCGGCGCTCGGTCAGCAGGTCGGGGTAATGTTCGGGGCCAGCCACCAGCCGGTGAGATTCGCCCGGGTCCAATTCATCTTCTTCGGCTAAGAGTAACTGGTCTTCGCGCTTGGATTTGACTCGCCGGATGGCATCGAGCGTCGTCGTCACTGCGATTCTATAGAGATAAGACGTCAGATTCTGAATCTCCCTCTCACTTCGCAGTGCGCGCCAGAGTCTTAACCGTGCCTCCTGCTCGATGTCGCTGAATTGGAGGCCCAGGTTTTTCGGACAAAATTGGATGATGGCCTGGCGCAGGAATCGCCCGTATTCCTCGATAACAGCATTAAATCGGGCTTCCACTTCCGTGATAGAAGAGCTATCCGACATATCTTTTTTATGTTGTTGTGAGAAATCGCTGTCTTTCTGCGCCATGACTATTGAGATCGGAGTGTAAAACGGCAACGGGATGAAGTAAACCTCTAACTACACGGTAAAAAACTTATCTGACATTAACTAGAATTACTGAATTTTTCATCAACGGCCCTTACTCAATCTCCGTTCGTCACCTGGTCTTCGTTTAGCCGAACAGACAAAATCACCCGAGCTCCTTTCCCAGAATCTCGCTTCCTTGTCTTGAACATATCCCTGCCATAGAATGAAGCACTATGTGAGCCTTCTGAATCAATATCAACAATTCACCTCAGCACGGAAGATACAACGGAAGATTCATTCGATGAAGCTTGGATGTCCATCTTCCGATCAGGAAAGTTGGGAATTCAGAAAGAGTATGGAGCCAGCCTATGTACACTTCAGCCAGATACTTATTCGAGTTCGGTCCTTACCGTATCGACACAAGTGTGCGGCGGCTCTACCGCAATTGCCAGATCGTACCTCTGACGGCCAAGGTCTTCGATATACTTGAAGTATTTGTACAAACAGCGGTAGCACACGCTCACAAAGAAGAACTGATTGAACAGGTTTGGCCAGAACAGTTTGTCGAGGAGGATATGAAATGACAGAAAAGATGGGAATATCGCTCGCTGCAGATCGGGATGATGTATCAACAGTCGAAAACCGGACAGAGGCCCAGACTTTGCCGTCGCACCTCCCACCGATGCTGAACGCATTGGAATCCATACGCTTAACTCCGATGGCCAAAAGATTCGATATCGGAGAATTGCTATTCGCGCAGTTTTCCTGTCCGGCATTGGAGCCTGTCGGAATCTGGACGCAAACGGATTACCTGATTCACGTGCTCAGCGGGGTAATGACCTGGAAAGATTCCACCGGAACGTGGTCGGCCGAACGCGGGCAGACCGTGTACTACAAGAAAGGTGTAAAAATTACTCCCGGTCATTCCGGAGACGACATCTGCCTGCAAGTGTTTTTCATTCCGGATGCGTTCGTTCGGAAGACGGTCCTGGAGTTGGCCGCAGATTTACCCCCGCTATCTGCGTTGCCCTCGCTGCCCTCGGGCTCAGAGCCGGGCGGCACGCGCAAGATGTCGATACGCGTTAATAACGACACGGCCTTGTCAGCATTTTTCCACGCGATGACCATCTATTTTGCGGGGGACGAAAAACCGCCGGAAGCTCTGTTGAAGTTGAAACTCAAAGAGTTGCTCACCAGCATTCTGGTGGGTGAGAGCAACCAGCCGTTATCCGCCTACTTCCGATCGCTGGCCGCCAGCGATGCGCCCTCGATCGCGGAGATAATGGAGATGAATTTCTGCCACAACCTGTCGATCGATGCCTTCGCGCAGATGTGCCACCGCAGCCTCTCTTCATTCAAGCGGGACTTTCGCCGGCACTACGGCACTACCCCCGGAAAGTGGCTGCTCGAACGTCGCCTGGAGCATTCCGCCTCCCTGTTGCGGACCACTTGTATAAGCATCACTGAGATCATGTTCGAATGCGGATTTGAAGATCCGTCGCATTTCAGCCGTACGTTTAAGGAGAGGTTCGGCCAATCTCCTAGTGCGGTTCGCGAGGCAGCAGGTTTATCCCTCTGATGCAAATCCAATAAGACGCAAGAGCCGGGCTATTGTCAGAATGGAGTCCCGGACGTTTCAGCCAAATCTTTGAACCTCTCAGCCAAGCGCCCGCGCGAACCTTTTGGTATTCATGTCAGGGTGAAGACAAATGCGATCGTCATAACTTTCCCCGATTGCGCCCTAGTATCGATTTGCTCGAGAACGCGCATCGAGCCTGTCTGTATCCGCATGCCTGACCGTGCAGCCCTGAGAACGTATAAGAACGAGGGAGGGAGCGCATGAACCAGATCGTGACCGTAGCAGAAAGCCTGATCCCGCTGATCAGAGAGCTGCGCCATAAGACCGAAAATGATCGGCGTATCGCAGACCCGATAGTTCAAGCTCTCCGTAAGACCGGTCTTTGCCGGATACTCCTCGATACTGGCGCAACCCCGAAATACAAACCGGTAGAGTGGTTGCGGGTCCTCGAGATATTAGCGGGCGCCGAAGCGTCGGTGGCCTGGTTCATATGGAATAACACATTGTCCTGTTTTTGGGTCCGCTTTCTTGATGATGCGGGGCGGGCTCGGTTGTTCGGCGATCCCCATCGTTTGTTCGCGGGTTCCACACGACCGACGGGAAAGGCCGTGTTGACGCCCGGCGGGTTCCGACTGACTGGCCGCTGGTCTCTCGTTTCTGGCTGCGAACTTGCCGATTATCTCAGTCTCATGAGCCTGGTGCACGAAGATGGCGTGCCAGTTATGCTCGCACCAGGTCATCCCGACATACGTGTCCTTTTCGTGCCCAAGGGGCGCTACACGATCCTCGATACCTGGCATGTCGGAGGCTTACGAGGTTCCGGTAGCCATGACATCGTCGTAGACGACCTTTTCGTGCCCATTGAAGACTCGTTCACTCCCTCTCCTCCATTGGCGAGCAACTCCCCGCTGGCCCAGCTGCCCATAATATCAATGATGATTGCTGGCCTCGGCGCCCAGTTCCTGGGTATGGCGCGCGCGGCAATCGCAGCCGCGATCGAGGTGCTACGTATCAAGGTAACGGTCGATCCTGGTTCATCGATTCGCGAGAGACCGAGTGTGCTCGCCGAAATCGCGTCGTATAGCGCTGCGGTCGCCGCCGCAAAGAACCATTTGCATGCGAGCACGGAAGCCATCTGGGACAAGGTCAAACATCAGTTGCCGGATGCCGGCGACCGTGCGTCACTGTACAGCGCCGCATTACACGCGGCCAGCGTCGCGCGGGCAGCTGTCGTGGCTATGCACGCGGCCGCTGGGACGACTGCGCTATACATTGACTGCCCGCTGGAACGGTGCATGCGCGATCTGCAAACGATGGAGAGACATATTGCGGCGCAACCGGTCTGGTTAGAGGACTCGGGGAGAGTGCTTTTGGGCGATGAGCCAATCAATCCATTATTTATGATTTGAGAATAATAGAATTGTCATAGATGGCTTTGCCGGTTCGCCATGGAAGAAGGAAGCCAGCCAGGAATAGTGCGTGGGCAAGTCTACGGACGCCGCGGTCTCGTCCGTAAGCCTTCAGGGACGTTTAGAAGCGGCCTCAGCTTTAGGCAGCGCAAACGCTACCAGATGATCGCCGCGCTTGGTGGGTAAACGTCCGTGACCGCCAGCGGCGATAACGACATATTGCCTGCCCCCCGCTTCGTAGGTCATGGGAGTGGCCTGACCTCCTGCAGGCAACTCTCCCTTCCATAACTCTTCGCCGTTTTCCACATTGAAGGCGCGCAAGAAACTGTCGCGCGCTGCTCCGATGAAAATCAGACCGCCCGCCGTCACGATAGAGCCGCCGAGATTGATCGATCCCCATTTTGTGGATTCCGGTATGTGGGCGAGCTCCGGCATCGTGCCGAGCGGTACTTCCCAGCGCACCTGTCCACTCACCATGTCGACTGCGACGAGGGTGCCCCAGGGCGGCTGTGTGCATGGCACGAGAAGCGGAAAGGTTTTTAAAATCACCTCGCGTTTCATGAGGTATGGCGTGCCCGTTTGCGGAGCCAGTTCGCCCAGCGGGCCGGTGCGTAATTTGGCGATTTGTTCAGAGGTTAGATCTTTTCGCGGTATTAGCGTCACAGCTCTCGGCACCCGATTGGTATTGGTGATAAGCAATCCCCGCTTCTGGTCGAAAGAGACTCCGGACCAGTTCATCCCGCCTACATCGCCCGGATAGACGAGGGTGCCCTGTAGACTGGGGGGCGTGAAAAGGCCGTCATTTCTCAAAGCGGCAATCTGATCGCGGCAATATTTTTTGTCTTCAGGCGTCAGGCCGAATGCCTCGTCAGGTCGGAGTGACTGGGGAGAGAGCGCGCGCGGCAAAACCGGAATGGGTTGAGTCGGTGAAAGCTGCTCGCCATCGACTCCTCCTTGTGGTACAGGCCGCTCTTGCACGGGGAAAATCGGTTTGCCCGTCTCCCGGTGGAGAAGGAACAGATGACCGACCTTTGTCGCGACGGCAACGGCGGGGATCTCACGGCCATTGCGGCGAACCGTGATCAAGGCAGGCTGCGCGGGTACGTCGTAGTCCCAGACATCGTGATGGACTGTCTGGAAATGCCAGACGACCTGGCCAGTCGTTCCGCGCAGCGCGACTATGGAACTGGCGTAAAAATCGCTGCCGCGGCGTTCGCCACCGTAATAATCGGGGCTGGTATTGCCGGTCGGCAGGAAAACCAGGTCGCGCGTTTCGTCGACTGAGATGATCGACCAGACATTGGGCGTACCGAGCTGATAACCGTTTTCACTCTTATCTTTCTTTTGAAAACCGGGAGGAATCGGATCCCAGCTCCACCGCAGTTCGCCGGAGCGAACGTCATAGGCTCGGACGACTCCGCTGGGGGCGGAGACCCGATTGTTGTCGCCGATCGCCGCGCCAACTATGACGAGATCTTTGATGATCGCGGGCGGCGAAGTCACTTGATACTCGCCTGAATCGCGTTCGTTTATACCAACACCGGGTTTCAGGTCGACCTCCCCGCCCCGGCCGAACTCCGCACATGGTTTTCCATCGAGCGCATCCAGCGCTATCAGACGTGAATCGTTCGTTCCCATCAGGATGCGGCGGCGGCGGCAGGAATGCCCCGCTTGCCCCGGCTTCAATCGCGGATCGAGCCACGTCGAAAGACCCCGTGAGTTAAGTTGATTGTGATAGCCGCGTTTGAGATCGATCTTCGGATCGTAAGACCAGCGCTCTTTACCGGTCACCGGATCGAGCGCAATCACACGGTTGAACGGGGAAACGGCGTATAGCGTTCCATCCACGAAGATCGGCGTGCATTGGAAAGCGCTCGATGAACGGGCGTTTTTGCCATCGGAAAGATCTCCGGTGCGGTAGGTCCATGCGACCTCGAGCCGCTTTACGTTCGCGCGGTTGATTTGCGAGAGCGGTGAATATCGCGAGCCTCCGGAATCGCGGCCATACGAACTCCATTCACCTCGCTGGGTAGACGATCCATCCGCTGCCAGAACGAGAGCAATGAAAACTCCGATAATGGCTGAGCGAGCGTAAACTCGGATTTTCATTTTCTCTTTCAATATCTCATCTCCGGATTATTCAGCACAAAATGAGATCGAAAAACACAAAAGAAGTAAGGCTGTTGAAACAGACGCCTTTCTCCTTTTGGCTTCGGAAATCGAGACAAGTTCCACCGATATTCAGAGGATGGCGGAGCCTTTGGAGTGCGGTAGCTTGGCTTGGTACCGCTTTGGTAGTCAATTCCGCGACTCAGGCTGTCGCTTAAACTCATCCAGTGGCCTACCAAACTAACCGATGATTGAGGATTGCTCAGTTGTCCATGAGACAGCCAATAAGCAATGGACTACTAAAGCGGTACCGAGTACCGCACTCCAAACGCTCCGCCATCCCAGCGCGGTACACAGATCAAATAAGCGAATTTCCAAGGAAATTTCGAGAATTTTGTGACACAGTAGCAATATTCCTAACCAACTATCCCGTTTATCTTCAATTATTATTATTACTGACGGATCGATGTTTTGGCTCGACGCCAGGATCTGAGTGCGAGGTCCTCGGCCTTCGGCATTTCGGAGACCGCGCGCTGCAACTGCGGATCGAGCGGTGCCATACCCTGTTCTGCTCTGTCGGCTCCGTAGGCGGCCAATAATACCTCCCGGCGGATCTGGTTACTCGCCCAGGTCAGGTTGAGCTTATCGTCGACCATGGCCGTTGTCACTCCATATTCGGGGTGCTCTTTATAAAACACGTCGGCGAAATCGCGATAAAGCTTAACCACATCATCGTTGACGATGTACTCATTCCCCTGTAGATCGTAGTCGTATGTGATGCCGTTCAGCTTGAACTGCGTGTGGCCCGCTACTTGACCCGAGACGAGATCGCGTACGAAGAGGCATAGAGCGTGATATAAGCGATCCTGAGCGGGTGTGAACCCGGGCGCATTATCAACCTTGACGTCGGGCTCGATGCCCCCGCCCCCGTAAACGATGCGGCCGAGGTCGGTCTTCCTCTCGTCGGTGCGCCGCTTCGCCGCCTCTGCGCCGTTGGCGCTGCGACGGAAGTAATACTCGAAGAGCGAGCCGTTCGAGTAATCGCGCTGTATGAGACGCCCGCTCGGAGTGTAGTAATGAGCTATCGTGAGAATGAGCGCGCCGCTGTTCGGCATCGGGAATATCCCTTGAACGAGCCCTTTGCCGAAACTCGATTCGCCTACGATTAACCCGCGGTCGTGATCTTGGATGGCTCCGGCGACGATCTCCGAAGCGGACGCCGAGAACCGGTCGATCATAACGACGAGTGGGAAGTTTTCATCGGTCCCGTTCTCCGCTACGGCGTTTTGATTGCTGTTGCGCCCGCCGCGCCCACGGAGCGAGACGATGGACTGGCCCCGCTTCAGGAACTGATCGCAGACGCGGATCGCCTGATCGTAATAGCCGCCGTTATTATTGCGCAGGTCGAGGATGAAGCGATCCGCGCCCTTCTCACGCAAAAACTCCATCGCTTTCTCCAGCTCTTCGCTCGTCGTCGACTGGAAGCTGCGCGTCAAACCGATGTAGCCGATGTTCGGTTTGATCAGGTAGTAGTTGGGAATCGATGGGCGATAGATGCCGTCACGGGTGATTTTCGCCGTCAGGGGCTCTGCAACTCCAAGACGCTTGACCGTCACCGTAACCTGCGTGCCGCGCGGTCCGAGCAATAACTCGCTCACACGTGGCGAATTCCAGATCGTCGTATCCTTGCCGTTAACGGCGACGATCTGGTCGCCGTAGCGGAATCCCGCCCTCGATGCGGGGCTTCCTTTGAACGGCTCGACGATATATGTCCCTTGATTTATTGTCCGTACGTAAGAGCCGATACCGTAATACTCGCTGTTCTGCTTCTCTAAAAATTCGCGGAAAGTTTTACGATCCATGTAGTCCGAATGCGGATCGAGAGATTTAAGCATTCCCTGTATCGCCGATTTTGTCAGCGTGTCCTGATCGAGCTCGGCCGTATATTTTTCACGGATGATCTCGAGCGCTTTCTGATACTGATCGATCAGCTTTTGCCGGGACGCCCCGTCCTGTGCGTTGACAATCGCCGGCAACGTGATAACCGCGCAAATCAGCACGGCAATAAAGATCGCGATCGTAGGCTTCTGTCCGCTTTTATTCATTTGGTAGCTCCTCGTTATAAACATTTATCGGGTTGTTCCGGCGTTCGGGATACTAACATTGAATCAGGGGTTGCCGTGGCGAGGAGGAAACGAGAAGACGCAATAGAGGGCAAAAAGCGCAAAAATACCTGGCCTTTTATCCTTGTCACCAAATTTCGTCGTTTTCGTTCCCGTGTGCATATCTGTGAAAGATGATAACTAAAAATATAGAGTTCAAACATTATCAGCTTGTCACAGCTTTTCATCAAGTGGCAGGGGCAATTAAGCGGGATGAAGCGGCCAAATATGAGCTTCAACTATGGTTTGGAGTCCGGCGAATTGCGGCTGCGCCCCTTTTTCGCAGGTTCGATCGTGATATTCGTGAATGAAATGGTACCGGCGTTCTGCAACACCTCGCTCGACTCCACTCCGCGGAACACACAATCGCTGAAACGTATATCGTCGATGACAGCGCCGGGAAAACCGGCGATCCACAGGACGCGAGGACTCGATGCGCTTTTGACCTGTTCGATCGAGACGTTGCGGACGACCGGACGATGAGGCCCGTTGGCTCCGGTCTCGTAGAGAAAATCGATCGTCAGGATCGCTTCCGCAACCCGGCCGATCTCCACATTGCGCATGAAGATATTTTCAATCACTCCGCCGCGCAGGGCGTTCGACTTGAAACGAAGCGCGCGGTCCAGGTTCGGGCTGTCCATTTTGCAGTTATCGACGAATACGTTGCGCACTCCGCCCGAGATCTCGCTGCCCATAACGACGCCGCCGTGGCCATCTTTCATCGTGCAATTGCGGACGACGATGTTTTCAGAAGGCGTGGCGAGACGCCGCCCGTCATTATTTCTGCCCGACTTGATGGCGATGCAATCATCGCCCGTATCGAAGAGGCAATCTTCAATCAGAACGTCACGGCTCGATTCCGGATTGCAGCCGTCGTTGTTCGGCCCGTGGCTGATGACAGTGATGCCGCGCACGGTCACGTTCGAGCAGAGCACCGGATGAATCTCCCACATAGGTGAGTTATTGATTGTCACGCCCTCGATCAAAATATTGCGGCTGCGATATGGTTGAATGAAGTTGGGGCGTAATTGATATTCGGCGCCGAAGACTCGTTGCTCGACCGGAACCCCGCGGTCATTGAAATCGAGCAGACGGCGGATACTGGCCGCTCCTTTCTCGCTCCGCTTCCAAGCCCACCAATTTTCTAGCGAGGCCGAGCCATCGAGCACACCTTTCCCCGTGATAGCGAGATTCTCCTGCTCGAAGGCATAGATGAGCGGCGAATAGTTCATACACTCCGTCCCTTCGAAGCGTGTGAAGACGGCCGGCAGGTATTTCGCGGGATCAGGAATGAACTTGAGCGTCGCGCCTTCAGAAATATGCAGGTTGACGTTGCTCTTGAGGTGAACAGCTCCCGTCAGGAATACTCCGGCGGGGACTACGACGCGCCCACCGCCCGCAGCGTTACAGGCTGCAATAGCTTGTCGAATGGCGTCGGTGCAATCTGCCTGGGCGCCGGAAACCGCACCGTAGTCTTTTATATTGAAATCGCGATTGGGAAAGGTAGGCGGTTTGATACGGCTCAAAATTCCCGGGAGCTGCGCCCACCCGGGATTCGACTGATCCTTTTGAAACGCGTGGCTTCGGAAGCCGACATATCCGCTTAGAATTAGTGAGGCAATAAACAACGCGATGCTTGATTGGTGTAATAGTTTGATCATTTCCTTCTCGTAATTGGCGCCGCGGGCGGATGCCCTGCGAGAGTCTCAATCAGCAGACGTTTATGCCGTCTGTTTATGAATCCTCGCTCGCTATCCTCGCGGTACTGATTTAGAACGTCAACCGAATGCCGTACTGGAGCTCGCGGCCCGTATATTCCGTGCGCTTCCTGGTGACTTTGCCGAAAGTCGCCGGTGCCGTGAAATCGACGCCCGGATTATCCCAGTTGATATGGTTGAACGCGTTGTAAGCTTCAAAGCGCGCCTCCAGCTTGAAGCGCTCGGTGATCTTGAACGACTTGCTCATAGTCATGTCGGTCTGCCAAATTCCCGGCCCGACGACGCCGGGGAACGTCCATGGATTGGTCCGCGGAGTCTCCGGACTCGACGTCGGTGGGGTTGGCACCTGGTGGAACATCGAGATATCGAACCATTGACCATCTGTCCCTTTGGTCGGGTTGTCGAGCCTCGGGTTACCATCAACAATCAGGCTCTGATTGAACTGAAGCGTCCTGCCCGAATAGTAGCGGGTAGCCGTGGTGAACTGCCAGCCGCCCACCGCCATATCTACTACCTTGGGTACGTTCTTGAGCAGTAAGCCGCTCTTGCCCACCGGAATCTCCCACGTCAAAGCGTTGGTAATACGATGCCGCGGGCTAGCCGAATTGCGCCAATCAAACTGGCGCAAGAAAGTGGCTCGGTCATCGAAAAACTCCGTCGTTTGTTCCCGGTTATAGGCGTAGGCCACGAAGAAACTTAATCCTTTATAAAATGGTCGTTGCGCCTCGATATCAAAGGTGTGAAGGCGCAACTTTCTGCCAGCCGTATTCGTCTGGTTGATTGCCCCGTATTGGGGATACGGCCTCAACAGTGTCCCGAAGGCGACTGTATTCTGATTTCGAAGTGCGCCGGGGAACTTATCCTGCGTCAGATAGTTGTGGAATGGGTTCATCACATTGTCGTTCAAAGTGGCGCGGGGTTGCTCATACCTGAAGGCAGGATCTGCCATATTCAGGTCGATCGTATAGGGGAGGTTGGTGCCGTAGTTAAAGAAATATGTGAAGTCGAGCACGATTCGATTCCACACCTCTCTTTGATAGGAGAGGTTGAACCTGTCGTTGATTGGCGGCCTCTGTCGGAACTCGTCAAAACTGACCGGATTACCCAGGTTGGTGTAGCGCCCCAGCGTTTGATTGGTGGGCTGCTGCACCGGATTGCTGGAGGGATAGGGGTTGGACAGAAACACCTGGGGTTTGCCGGTTTGCAGGGGAGGGGCAAAGGTCGTCGTCGCGTACCCAGTATAGGCATCGACAAAATCGCCGAGCGGGTCGCGGATTCTGCTCGACGGTTGCATATAGCGAGCGTAACCGAACCTGATCGCCGACTTGTCGTTGAGACGATAAGCTCCGCCCAGCCTCGGCAGCAGGTTCAGCACCTTCCTGTCCCAGGCGTGGCGATTATTCTCGTCCACGAATATCCACGCGCCATTGTAAATAGATTGGTAACCCCTGGCCGCCAGCAGCGTCTGCGCCCGGGTCAAATCAGCACTCGCGGGCGGAGTAGATTGAAATTCCGGGATCGGGCTGTTCAGGTCGATCCTCTGTGAGAGGCGGTTTTGCGCGTCGATGGGGCCGGGCTCGTACTCCCAACGAAGGCCGAGGTTGAGTGTGAGCCGGTTGTTGACCTTGAAATCGTCCATGAAATATGTGGCATACCCGAAAGTGATCACCTCCTGCACGGGGACGCGCCTCGCGAAGTTATTGCTGGTTGTGCTGACTGCGTTTGGCTCGAGTGCGCCGAGGAGAAACGACGCCCACTCGCTTCCGGTCTCGTTCAGATTTGGGTTGGCCGCCTGGTCGGCGGTGAGATTGGCCCTGAAAAGGAAATTGATCGGTTCGAAACGCGCGCCCCGACCCCTGTCGACGCGCATTTCGCCTCCGAACTTGATCGAGTGATCGCCGACGTACTTGTTCAAGCGCGCCGACCATCCCCATCCCTGGGGATGTTGCCAGAATTCTCTTCCGGTTCGCCCAAGGCGATTGTTACTGCCGACGTCTATAGCCGGGTAGTAGATCTGGTCGATCGTGTAGAGCGACGAGTACCAGGGGTTGCCGGGCCACAGCTGTTCCAATCCCTCCTGACCGATCAAGACGGGGGGGACCGATGCCTCGTCTGTCAGCTGGTGGAAGTTGCCGCGCACGTTCAGGACCGTCGTCGGCGAGATCGTATAGACCGTGTCTGCCGCGATGTTGAAGCCGTAGCGATTGCTTCCGGTGATCGGGAAGAGTTTCTTGTCGGTGGGATTTGCCTCGAGCAGGGTCGCCTTGTATTGCCCGTACCGTACAAAGGTCTTCCAATTCTCCGAGATGCTCCAGTCCATGCGCGTCGAGATGTTCCAGTAATCTACGTTCTCTGTCTTCAAACCCTGCCAGTTCTGGTTGTTGCCGGATAGGTTGGGCAGGGGAATCTCTTTCAATAATTTCAGGGCTGTGGGGTCCATCCTGTCGAGCGGGATAACATTAGGCACTTGAAGAAATGCACTGCGCGCGCCGTTGGTGCCGGTGGAGGTATCCGGATCGTATATCGTGATGGGCCGGCCGTTGCGTAAGGTTTGTGTGAAATCTCCCTGCCGCTCCCGCTCCGTCGGCAATGTCAGTACTACGGTGATGGGACGGGCATCGCTCCATTTCTCGAATGAGGTGAAAAAAAAGAGCTTGTTCTTGACGATGGGGCCGCCCATCGATGCGCCATAGATCTTCAAGTTTGTACCCCGAAACGGGGTCTCATCAGCTCCGATTTTCCGCGCGATCGTCGGATCGGCGAAGGCATTGAATTTGGGACTGCGTCCGTGGGCATAAGCTGAGCCGTGGAACTCGTTCGATCCCGATCTCGTGTTCACGATGACAATTCCGCCCGAGCTATATCCATATTCCGAGTCGACGGCGTTCTTTTGAAAGGTGACTTCCTTGACGGCATCGATCGAGGGCGTGTAGGAACTTTTATAGCTCGAGGTTAACGGGACGCCGTCGAGCTGAATATCGTTGGCCCGCGTCGTTCCTCCGCCCGCGTCGAATTCGTTACCGAAAGAGTGATGATATGGCCGGTTCTCCGCGTTTTCTCCGCCATTGATCGTCGGATCCAGGGTGGAGAGGTTATATGGGTTTCGTCCGCGGATGGGCAGTTGGTCAACGAGTTTGGTCTCGATCGTCATAGCCGTGTTGCTCGAGTTGAACTGCACGGCGGCCGGCGAGTCTTGAACAGTGATCACTTCGGTGAGACCGCCAACCTCGAGATGAGCATCTACGGTCACATCTGCCCGATTCTGCACGGTGATGTTGCGTTGCTCGAACCTCTTGAAACCCTGCGCCTCGACGATGATCGTATAGACGCCCGATTCGACGAAGTCGAAGATATAGCGCCCTTCGGCATTCGTCTGGCGTGACACTTCCACGCCCGTGCCGTCGTTCCTGAGGACGACTCTGGCGTTCGCGAGAGCGCCGGCGCCTTTGTCTATGACTACGCCTTGTACTTTACCGCGGTAATCCTGGGCAGAAACGAATATTGACAACGTGAGAAGTGCCGAAATTGAGCTGAGAATGCAGTGTTTCCAATGAGATTGCTGAGATGCCATGGTGTACCTCCAGTACTGGTGCGGATGAAACTTGAAAGGATGCGCCGATACTTTACAGGAGCATGGCGCGCCCTGTAAAATTCATTGTTCCGAATACTTTGATCGATTTTTTCGATAGAAGAGAGGCGCTTCACTGGACCTCCACAAGCTCAAGATTTTCCACCTGGTGGTGAATGCGGGCGGGTTCACCAACGCCAGCCGCGAACTCTACCTCTCCCAATCGACCGTTAGTCATCACATAAAACAGCTCGAAGAAGAGTTGGGATGCCAGCTTTTCCTGCGCGTCGGCAAGCGGGTCATCGCGACCGACGCCGGGGAACTTCTGAGGGAGCATTGTGAAAAGATTTTTCAGGATGTGAAGAACGCCGAGATGTCCATCAGGGAACTGGCCGGGATGCAGAGAGGGAAGGTGCGCTTCGGGACCGGCTCTACCACGCTGATCTATCAGTTGCCGCCCGTGCTCGAGATGTATCAGGCGCGCTATCCCAATATCGAACTGATCGTCGTCTCGGATATCACCGACGTCATTCTGCGCGATGTTCAGTCTCAGAAGCTGGACCTCGGCCTTGTGATGCTGCCGGTGGAAGAGAAAGGTTTGCAGGTAGAGCCGCTGTGCGATGAAGAACTGAAAGTCGCGATCCCCGCCCGCTATCCGCTAGCCCGCAAACGCACGCTAAGTGTCAGGGACGTCACTCAGCTCCGGTTCATCCTCTACGAGAGGAAGACAGTTATGCGCCGGCTGATCGACAATTTCTTCGCGGAGCTGGGCGTCAACCCGCAGATCGCCATGGTGATGGAAAACATCGAGGCCATTAAAAGTTTGATCGGCGCGGGACTCGGCGCGTCCGTTCTTCCCATTCATGCAGTCGGCAATGAGGCGGCGGACAGGAAAGTACGTCTCATGCGGGTTCAGCAGCACCCGCTTCATCGGCAGCTCGGACTCGTCACGCTTAAATCGGGGTATGTCCCGAATGCCGTTCGCGAATTGAGCAGGATGATTGTTGCTGAGCTGGGCGGCCATAAAAAACAGCAATAAGTGGGGATAGTATGAGCGCTAATAACTGGCTGCGGCGTTTGCAAAAATGGCGTGGGGAAGAATCTATTGAAGATGACCTGACCCCTTACCTGGTGCTCTTGCAGGATATAAACCGCGTAGGAGAACACCTCGCAAGTGAAACCGACGGGCGACTTCAGGAGATGGCGGCCTCATTGAGAGAAAGGGCGCGAACTGGAGCCGCTTCCGATCGACTGCTGGTCGAAGTTTTTGCATTGGTGAGAGAAGCGGCTCAGAGGATTCTATCGATGCGTCCTTTCGATGTGCAGGTGATGGCGGGAGTGGCGCTGCATCGGGGGAAACTGGTTGAGATGGAGACCGGAGAGGGGAAGACCCTGGCGGCCGTCTTGCCGGCCTGTCTCAACGCTCTGGCGGGCAAGGGAGTGCACGTTCTGACCTTCAATGATTATCTCGCTCGTCGCGATGCCGCGTGGATGGGGCCTGTTTATAGGTTCCTCGGCTTGAGTGTTGCCGCCGTTCAGGAGGGGTTGGGAATCGATGAGCGCCGGGAAGCCTACCGGGCTGATATCACCTACGCTACGGCCAAAGAAGCGGGGTTTGATTTCTTGCGTATGCATCTCTGCATCGATCCCGGCGAACTCATCCACAGATCTTTCAATTATGCGATTATCGATGAGGCCGATTCGATTCTGATCGATGAGGCGCGCGTGCCACTGGTGATCGCCGGAGATCGGCCGACCTCGGAGACCAGCCCATATCAGATCGCTGAGGTCATCAGCCGGCTCAATGAAGGACCGGATTGGGAGACCGATGAAAAGAAGCGAAATGTGTTTCTCACCGAGATCGGTGTCGACCGGATTGAGAAGGGGTTGAAATGCGGCGATCTGCACGCGGTAGAGAACTACTTGCTTCTGACTGAGGTCAACCAGGCGCTCCACGCGAAGGCGCTGCTGCGTCGGGATGTCGATTATATCGTGCGCGGTCAGCGGATCGAGTTAGTGGACGAGTTTACCGGCCGGGTGGTAGACGACAGGCGCTGGCCCGACGGGTTGCAGGCTGCCCTCGAAGCGAGGGAAGGACTTCCGATTCAGCCTGGCGGACGGATTATAGGATCGATCGCCCTCCAACATTTCCTCAAGCAATACCCTAAACTGAGCGGCATGACCGCGACGGCACAGTCTGCGGCCGAAGAGGTGGAGGATTTTTATGGTCTCAAGGTGGTTCCGATTCCGCCCAACAGGCTATGCGTTCGGCGAGATATGCCTGATGTGATCTTCACTCATAAGGCGGCGAAGTATAAAGCGCTGATCGATGAGATCGAACGAGAGCATAGAACTGGGCGGCCCATCCTGGTGGGCACCTGCAGCGTTGAGGAATCGGAGTTGGTGACGGAGAAACTGCGGGAGTCCGGAATAGGCTGTTCTGTGCTCAATGCGAAGAACGATGAGGCGGAAGCCGAGATCATAGCCCGTGCAGGAGTTTTGGGAGCGGTCACTATCTCGACAAACATGGCCGGCCGGGGCACTGATATCAAGTTGGGGGTGACGACGGAGGAAGAGCGGGAGCAGTTAGTGAGATTGGGCGGGCTTTACGTCATCGGTACCAACCGGCACGAAAGCCGGCGTATTGATGATCAGCTCAGAGGGCGTGCCGGTCGGCAAGGCGACCCGGGGACATCGCGCTTCTTTGTCAGTTTGGAGGACGATCTGATGGTGCGTTTCGGCATCGATAGCCTGATCCCGGGCAAGTTCCGCCCGGTGCCGCAGGATGAGCCTGTCGATCACCTGGTGATACGCAGTGAGGTAGCGCGATTACAGCGGATTGTCGAAGGGCAGAACTATGAAATTCGCAAGACATTGCGGCGTTATACCTCGCTGGTGGAAGAGCAGCGTAAAAGGGTGGAGGACTGGCGGATGGCAGTCCTCTTGGGAGAGGATGAACTGGATATCTGCGCTGCGCGCGCCCCGGAACGCTATGGCGTAATCTGTGATCGTTTTGGAAAGGAGATAGCCCAACAGGCCGAACGCTCAATCACGCTCTTTCATATCGACCAGTGTTGGGCGGAGCATCTTGCATTCATCGCTCAGGTGCGAGAGGGAATTCATCTTGTGCGTTTTGCAGGACTAGATCCTCTGCGGGAGTTCCACAAGCAGATCATCGAGGCTTTTTGGAAATTGCAACAGACCATCGAAGACCGCATTGTAGAGACTTTTACTTCGGTAGAGATCACGGATGCAGGAATCGATCTTGATAAAGCTGGATTGAACAGACCATCATCGACCTGGACCTATTTGATCAATGACCGAGCGATGAGCGATTTACATCAGATGCTCTTCGGTCAAGGTTACGCTTTTGCCGCCGGGTCGGTGATGGCGTTGGCGTTCATAATCGCCTGGGGTATTTGGCGGAGATGGACGGCAAAAAGCAAAGATGGACAAAAAGCACAAAAATAGTTTGTGCCTTTATGGCTCGCCGCGCCGGTATCCAACAGGCCAGGAGCGCCACGCCAATCAGCATGACGCGATGCCAAGTCGCCGATCTACTCGGATCGGTACGACATTTAAATATAAAAATATTTTGAGAATTTATGCTAAGAAACACTGGCCTTCTTGCCCCGGGGAATGGCTGCAACAATGGCGTCTGGAATCATTGAATACGAAACGTGGGTGGCGAATATAATCCCAAAATTGCTCTTCTCAGGAACAGCTGATATATTGGCGGTGATGGACGTCGTCAGATATCTGATCATTCGGCTGGTATTATCGATTTTGAGCATCGGGCTCTTGTCTTCACAGATATGTAATGTAGTTTGTTTTCATTCGGATCGCCCTGAGTCGACAAGGATAAAAAGCCCGAAGCAAAGTCAAAATACCGGTCATTGCCATGGTGATCATCAACAACCGAAAAAAGAGCAGCAGAATAGTTCACATGATTGTCCAAAACATTATGATCTCGTTTCTATTCAGCCTGATTCACAGATAACGTCCGATCTCTTACAACAGAATTTCATTCAGGGTTGGGAGAGCGCTCTAACCGCTTTTAGCGATTCACTGGCTTATCCAGCAACCAGAGCAAGGGATAGCGGTCTCTTCAGGCCACCTCCACATCGGCGCCTGCACTCGATACTACGTATTTAATTTCCCCACCTTTGCAGCAAGGGAAAAAGGTCACAGAGAGTCCCAAATAGGCTGGACATCGTTTTCCAGGCGGATGGGACGTCTATGCTGCGGGTATTTTCTATTACAAAAGCAAGGGAATTATTTTATGGACAAATACGGATCGTACGCATCGTGGCGTGCGGTGGCATATTTCATTTTCATATTACTGCTCGCATTTTTTCTCGATCTGCCCGCAGCGAAATCAGCGATAGCTGCGACTCAGGCGCAAGCAGAGACTTTGATTCGGTTGGAGGACCTCGAGCAGATGGCGTTGCAGGGAAATCCCACCCTCGCGCAGGCCGAGGCCGCCGTTCGGGCTGCTGAGGGACGGCGCGTTCAGGCAGGGCTCTTTCCCAATCCGATCATGGGCTACTCGGGTGAGGAGCTTGCTCTACGCGCGATCGGCCAGAAAAGCGAACATCTCCTTTTCTTCGAGCAGTCTATTCCGCTTGGCGGTAAGCTTAAGAAGAGCCGCAATATTATCGTGCAGGAGAAGGCCCAGGCTGAGCATGATATGGCGGCACAGAGACAGCGAATCTTGAATGCCGTCCGGGTTCTTTATTATGAAGCGCTGGGAGCGCAACAGCTCGTTGAAGTTCGCGAACTGCTCGCACGACTCGCGGGGGAAGCCGTCGGCGTTACCGGCGAGCTGTTCAATGTCGGCCAGGCAGATCGCCCCGATCTGTTCCAGATCGAGATCGAGGCCCAAAGAGCGCAACTCGATCTTATTGTGGCTGAAAACGACCGCGATCAGGTTTGGCAGCAACTGGCCGCCGTTGTCGGCAATCCCTTTCTCAAACGGTCTCGTTTGATGGGCGATCTCGAACGCGATTTGCCGGTGATAGACCAGGAAGCGATATTGGCCAAGCTTCTCAAGGACAGCCCGGAGATATTGCGAGCGCGCGCCGGCGCCGAACGCGCGAAGGCCGCGGTTACGCGCGCGAAAGCCGAGCCAGCTCCGGATTTGTTTGTGCGAATGGCTTTGGGCTACAACCTGGAACAGCTGGATAGCACAATCGTCTTGAATGGCCGGAGGACAGGACCTGAGGGGCAATTGGAGGTCGGCATGCGGGTACCGATCTTCAATCGTAATCAGGGAGCGATAGCTGCGGCCGGCGCGGAGGTCGATGCGGCTGAGCGCGAAGTACTCCGTGTGGAGCTGATGCTGCGTGCCCGTTTTGCATCTGCGCTGCGGTCATATCAGAACGCTCTGCGCGTGACCGCCCAATATGAAAAGCAGATCATCCCGCGTGCGCAGCAGGCTTATGATATGTATCTCGGCAGTTTCAAACAGATGGCTGCTGCCTACCCGCAGGTATTGATCGCGCAACGTACGCTCTTTCAAGTGCGCGCCGATTACATTAAGGCATTGGTCGACGCCTGGCAGAATGCAACCCAGATGCAGGGTTATCTTTTGATGGGAGGTCTCGCTGCGCCTGGCGATGCGGGGGAATGATGAAAGTTTTCAGTTTTGTAGCCTGATGGGGCCACCGAAAACTAAAGCTGAAAGCTGAAAACTGAAAACTATTTTTCGGAGGAGAACGAAATGAATTGGATGAGAAGGAAATTTTTGCAAGGCTCTTCGGTGTTCGGCGCGGGGTGGTTGTTCGACCGCGCGGCCCTCGCCAAGCATCAGGGCGACCATCGCCACCACGGCCAGCCATCCAAACGGTCAAACGCAGCGAACGAGCTCGTTCCGGTGCAGACTCCTGATGTTCCTAAATTGCCCTATACGATGGAGAAAGGCGTCAAAGTCTTTCATCTGTCCGCGGAGGTCGTCGAATGCGAGTTCCTGCCGACGTCGCAGATAGGGCCGGCGCGCAAGGTTTTCGCGTGGGGCTACAGTGGAAGTGTTCCCGGGCCGGCGATTGAAGTAGTAGAGGGCGATCGCGTGCGAATCATCCTGCACAACAAACTCCCGGAATCGACAACGATCCACTGGCACGGGCTCGAAGTTCCGGTAGAGATGGATGGAACCCCATACATCAGCCAGCCGATGATTGAACCGGGCGGCTCGTTCACCTATGAGTTCAACGTCAATCAACACGGGACCTTCTTTTATCACTCGCACGGCGCGATGCAGGAGATGATGGGTATGATCGGGCTCTTCATCATCCATCCCAAAAAGCCGCAGTCGCCCCGCGTTGATAAAGACTTCGGACTGATACTGCAGGAGTGGGCGATCCTGCCGAACAACCCGATCCCGAATACCATGGCGATGGAGTTCAACTGGCTGACGATCAACGGAAAAGCCGCACCCGCAACCACGCCGCTGATCGTCAAGCTGGGTGAGCGCGTTCGACTTCGCCTGGTCAATCTCGGGATGGACCATCATCCGATGCACCTCCACGGCCATCAGTTCTATGTCACAGGGACTGAAGGCGGTCGTATACCCGAATCGGCTTGGTATCCCGGCAATACCGTCCTCGTCGGCGTGGCTCAGGCTCGCGATATCGAGTTCGAAGCGAAATATGTCGGCGACTGGATGGTACATTGCCATTTGCCTCACCATATGATGAACCAGATGGCTTCGATGGTCGGACCGATGGGGCACGCCGGTCATGGAACGCAGACCGGTCTTGGTATGGAAGAGGGAATGGGGATATTGAGACAGGGCAATGCGTTGAGCGATGACTTCGGTCCCGGGTTCGGGCGTGGGATGGGGATGGCATCGCAGGAGACAGCTACCTCAAATCTGGTAAACCAACAGAGTTCCGAGGGAACCGCGGGAGCTCAGGGGCAGCGGGTTTACTCCTGCCCAATGCACCCCGAAGTGCGTTCCGAAAAGCCCGCCAGATGTCCGAAATGTGGAATGTCGCTGGTCATAAGACGGCTCGGCAGTGAAGAGAAGAAGCGCGTTCCGGGCTATCCTCAGGATATGATGATGATTATGGATGAGGCGGTAGCCAAGCCTGAGACCTGGGGGCTCGCGCCGGGTTGGACGGCTTCATTGATGGGAATGATGACGCTCGTGCGAGTGCTGCCGGAAGACAAGTACAACGAAATAATGAAACGTATCAAAGAGGGAATAGTGGAAAAACCGCAGGCGAAACCTGCACATAAACATTGAGAGTAGTTCGGAGAGATAGAGATAATGAAGACTCACATTGATCCCATTTGCGGGATGACAGTAGATCCGGCAACTGCCGCCGGTAAATTCGATTTCGAGGGCAGGGAATATTACTTCTGCTGCACGAACTGCTTGCGCAAATTCAGCGCAGACCCGCGCTCTTATCTCAACAGACCGCAGGCCGGCGTGCAGATGTCCCCGCATCACTCAATGCAAACGCCTGTTCTGATCAGTCCTCGATCGCTCGCAATGCCCCATTCACCCGAGTCGCAACCGGGCCGGAAATATACCTGTCCGATGCATCCAGAGATAATGCGCGATGGGCCGGGAAGTTGCCCCATTTGTGGAATGGCGCTGGAACCGCTCACCGCCAGTCTCGATGACGAAGAAAATCCGGAGCAGATAGAAATGACGAGGCGCTTCTGGATCAGCCTTGTTCTGACGCTGCCCGTATTTTTCTTGGCGATGTCGGAAATGATTCCGGGGCAGCCGTTGCAGCATGCTCTCTCGCCGGAAGCGGTCAACTGGATCCAGTTCATACTCGCCACTCCGGTAGTGTTATGGGGCGGGTGGCCATTCTTCGAGCGGGGCTGGGCATCGATCGTTAACGGCAGCCCCAATATGTTTACGCTTATTGCAATCGGAACGGGCGCCGCCTATTTCTACAGCGTCGTTGCAATCATTATCCCGGACCTGTTCCCGCAAGGGTTCCGCGGGCACGATGGCGAAATCTCCGTTTATTTCGAAGCCGCGGCAGTTATCACTACCCTGGTATTGCTCGGTCAGGTCTTGGAGTTGCGTGCCCGCAGCCAGACGAGCAGCGCATTGAAAAAACTGCTCGGGCTGGCTCCCAAGACTGCGCGTATCATACGACTAACGGGAGCCGAGGAGGATATTCCGCTCGATCAGGTTCATCCCGACGACCAACTGCGCGTCCGGCCAGGCGAGAAGATTCCGGCCGACGGCGAGGTCGTCGACGGAGTCAGCAGCATCGATGAATCGATGGTCACCGGCGAACCGATTCCGGTCGAGAAACGCTCCGGAAGCAAAGTTACCGGCGGCACGGTCAACGGAACGGGGAGTTTTGTTATGCGCGCGGAGCGCGTCGGAAGCGATACCTTGCTCGCACAGATCGTGCGTATGGTCGCAGAAGCTCAGCGCAGCCGCGCCTCCATTCAACGCCTGGCCGACGTCGTGTCGGGATATTTTGTCCCGGGCGTCGTGGCCGTTGCGGCGATTACCTTCGTCGTGTGGGCATTGGTGGGGCCGGAACCGCGATTGGCTTACGCGCTGGTCAACTCAGTCGCTGTTCTGATAATCGCCTGCCCCTGCGCGCTCGGGCTCGCCACACCGATGAGCATCATGGTCGGTACGGGACGTGGCGCGACCGCGGGGGTGCTCATCAAGAATGCGGAGGCTTTGGAGACGCTGGAAAAGGCCGATGTACTGGTGGTGGACAAGACCGGAACGCTCACTGAAGGGAGACCGCGGCTCGCTTCAATCGACGCCCAATCGGGATGGAGCGAAGAAGAGCTTCTAAATCTCGCCGCCAACCTCGAATGGGGCAGCGAACATCCGCTGGCAGGCGCGATAGTCGCTGCGGCGCAGGAAAGAGGATTTGTGCGGTCAGAGGCGAAAGGTTTTCAATCGTTCACCGGGAAAGGAGTTACGGGAAAGGTGAATGGCAAGGTCGTTTCAATCGGTAACAGGCGGTTGATGGATGACCTCTCGGTCCGTATAGATTCTGATGTATTGGTGGATAAACTGCGGCGGGATGGGCAGACGGTTATCTTCTTCTCCGTCGATGGCAGATTCGCAGGTCTGGTCGGTATAGCCGATCCGATCAAGGAGACAGCCAGGGAGGCGATCGCGGCTCTTCACGAAGAAGGGCTGCGGATAGTGATGTTGACGGGCGACAACCGCACGACCGCAGATACAGTGGCTAGGCAACTCGGTATCGACGAAATAATCGCCGAAGTTTTACCGCAGCAAAAAAGCGATGTCATCAAGCGATTGCAAAGCGAAGGGAAAATTGTGGCGATGGCCGGCGACGGTATCAACGATGCTCCAGCGTTGGCGCAAGCCCACGTCGGGATCGCGATGGGCACAGGTACTGATGTGGCGATGGAGAGCGCGGGTTTGACCCTCGTCAAGGGCGATCTGCGGGGCATTGCGCGTGCGCGGCGTCTCAGTCGCGGCACAATGCGAAATATAAGACAGAACCTGTTCCTGGCATTTATCTACAATATTATCGGGATACCGGTTGCCGCAGGTTTGCTATATCCGGTGACAGGATTGCTACTCAGTCCGATGATCGCCAGCGCTGCGATGACCTTCAGCTCGGTATCTGTCATCGCCAATGCGCTGAGACTGAAGAATCTGGAACTATGAAGATGGGAGTACAGGGAATAGGAGATTTAAAAATATATGATGTATGCAGGTGGCTCCGTTCTCCTCGTTCCAGTCGCTCTCTCTACTAAGGTGATGTGGCGGATAGCGCACAGCGGAAACCGTAGTAAAGGTTTGGCTCGGCGATCAGGTTAGATTCGTACGCCAGGCGGTAAGTCGCCGTGGCATATTCGGGCCGATTGACAAAGGACCCTCCGCGAAGCACCTTGCATCGGGTACATCCGGCAATCCGATAGGTGCTGCCCGGATACGGGGTGAAATCACTAGCGGTCCACTCCCAGGCATTACCTGCCAGATCGAAGACGCCGAACGGACTTACGCCTTTCGGATAATTTTCAGCTTTGGTGAACTGCGCTGTTTCTCGCGCGATATTGGCCTTGTCTGGGCTGAACTTGTTGCCCCAGGGGTAAATCCGCTTATCAAATCCCCGAGCGGCAAATTCCCATTCTGCTTCCGTCGGTAAGCGTTTCCCCGCCCATTTCGCATATTTCTGAGCGTCTTCCCACGAGACGCCAGTTACGGGCCATTCACCGGTTCCATTGGGGAACGTTCCATTCTTCCATACGCTGGGTGCACGATATCCGGTTGCTTTTACGAATTTTTGGTATTCTTCTCGTGTAACTTCATGTTTATCCATGAAAAATGGTGCGATATTTACTTGGTGGGCGGGGCTGTATGCATTTTCTTGACTAGCCTTACCGCGGCCCATCGTAAAAGCTCCGCCGGGAATGAAGACCATGTTTTCAGGGATGATTATCCCCGGGATCAACGGTTGAAGCGGTTGATCTAGCGGGATCGTTATCGTCTGTGTGATATCGCTATAGCCGGGTTTTGATACTTTTATCGTGTGCGCGCCGCTCTCCAATCCCTGGATGGTAATCTTCCCTTGATCATCGGTAATGTATTCGGACGTGTTGTCGAGTAATACCTTGCAATTCGGCAAGAGAGTTACGATCTCAATAGATTCTTTCTGCGATCGATTGTTAAACAACAGCCAGGTCAGGAATGCATATGCCGCAAGGATAAACAACCCAACACCGACTAACAACACGAGCTTATGAGCGCGTTGTCTGAGAGGAATTGGGTTGGGGTCCTGGAGCGGCGGTAATTTTACGATTGAAGGAGACTTTACCGTACCGGGAAATTGCTCCGGCAGATTTTCGTCGAGAATGGGATGTGAGTCGATTTGAACTCTTCTCGGGCCATCGATTTTCCCATTGACAGCATCTATCTTGATCTCATTCACCGCCGCAACGTTTAGGTTGACCGGCGCATCTGCTCTCGAACTCAGAACATGTATTTCCGCTTTTTGGTGCTCGCCCTTCAGCTCATCCTCGGGAAGAGACGCAACCGGATGGAGCGATACGAACTCTATGACTTCGTTCTGGAAATCGTGTACGGTCTCGACATCCTGCTTGTCGGAAAGTGCGGGTGGAAACATATCCACATCAGTCGCGATGGTTTCAGTGGAAGGCGATTCAAAGGCGGACGTATTTCCGACTTCTAGACCGTCGATTTCAACCTTGTCGCCCGTCAACTCCTGGGATACTGGCAGGGCGGGCGCATGCTCACGCTCCAGCTCCACCACCAGAGCCAGCTTTTCGTGGGAATCCAGGGTTACTGATCTGTGCCAGTTGATATAGTTAGGGGCTTCAACTTCTATCAGGTATTTCCGAGGTATCAGATTATCTTGACGCCAGGATCCGTCATGCGCCTGTCCTGCCAGTCTTCCGTTGAGATAAATCATAGTCGAAGAGATATCCTCTCCGCTGTCAAGGTCTATACACCTCAATTCGAGGGCGCCGGGGGCGAAATTAACCGCCTTCTGGAATGCGCGCGCGAGAAGAATCGCGGATTGATAGCGGTCCTGCGGATTTTTAGCCATCGCTCTCAACACGACATCTTCGACCGCCTGGGGGATTTCGGGTCGATGCTCGCGCAATGGTCGGGGCGCATGAGAGCGATGCATATCGATCACCTGCGCCTCGGTCTCGCCTTCGAAGGGAACTCTCCCCGTCAGCATCTCGTAGAGCGTTACTCCCAGGCTGTAAATGTCGGTGCTCCTGTCGATTCGCCCGTTAGCCATTGTTTGCTCGGGCGATACGTAGTAGGAGCTTCCGAAAATACGCGTGTTGGTTCGCGATGAGGCGCTGAGAATTTTTGCGATGCCGAAGTCGAGGATGCGGAGCGACTCTTCGCCATTCTCCTCAGTCACGAGCATGATGTTGCCCGGTTTCAGGTCGCGGTGGACGACATTCTTATTGTGAGCGTAGGCGACCGCGTCGCAAATCAGCTCCAGCAGCGCATTCACTCGTTCGAGCGGGACCATGCCCATCTCTTTCAGCTCGGTCTCGAGCGTGCGGCCGTAGAGCAAATCCATGACCCATGAAGGCCAGGCCGTCTTCGGTGATGTCGGCATCATTTACTTTGATGATCGAAGGATGATTGAGTGCGACCGTCTTTGTCGCTTCAGCAAAGAAATAACTCAAACTCTCCTGATCACCCATCCATAAATCGGGCCTCAGGACCTTAACGGCCACGACGGCTTTCGTGATCTCATGCTGCGCGCGATAGACTGCGCCCATCCCGCCGATGCCGACCAGTCCCTGAATTTGATATCTTTTGAGATTCGTCCCGACCAGTTTGTAAGGATCGCGTATCGACTGATTTTCCATTGTCTACTGCCGTGATCTCATGAGTTGGTGCTGTGGGCGATTAGAGTTCAAATGATCTGGGATTTCTCTCGGAGCGCCCCTATTATGGAAAAGCTCAGGGTGAATTCGCAAGTCTGATACTACAACAAGACACTTCTTGCTTATCTTTTTGTAATAGAATCGAAAAAATGCTGAATGGTCGATTTAAAGATGTATAATATTAAAGCAGGGTGCCAATGGGCCATATGCATATTAACAATGCATTCATTATAGGCCGGGGAGAGGTGATCTATTCAGAATCCGAGTGGCGCACCTATGGGAGATGGGGTGAAATCTTCATTTTGTTCTACTTGTTCGTCCTGCCGTCCGATTGGCTCCCGGGATTGCCACCTGATGTATTGGGATGAGACCTCTCTCAACCGCTGATCGACCTCCAGTGATAGATGAACTTTGATGGTTCCGTCTGAACTGACTTTCAATTCGGCGGGATCATCTTCATCGCTTCTCATAGATTTGTTCCTGGCGACGGCATATTTCACGTCGGGGGCATATCGTTCAAGCCACCGACTGACTTCGGGATGGGGAAGATCGAGGCCGTATTGTTGCCACAAAAGAGCCATCAATACAGTATTGGTCGGCACAGTCTTGCCCTCAGACCCGCCAGGCATTTCGAGCATGACCGGAAGTTCGCCTGCAATTGTGGGAACATCGCACCGGTCCCCGAACAGAGTGTGGTTGAACGTCTTGGCGGTGATTTTCCAATTGTTACCAGCAAGCAGCATTCTCATAACTCAACCTTGTTATTAGACTAACTAGTTGTTAACAGGTAATTGTTTGAAAACTAACGTTCAGGCTGGGGGATAGTATTACTATGACCGCAGAAATGTAGCTACAGCTAGAGGTACCCGAGAGTATGGGTATATTGTTATTACTATTAGCACCAAAAGCCCAGGTGCTGACATAAATCACCTACCCTGGGCTTTACCCAGACATATGACACGGGATTGAGACTACAAGATATCGTTTATGCTAGGACACCAATGTTACTGTGCTTTACTAACATCTTGCCAGTTGACACACCTTCTACCGCCCACATGATATCGGGTGTGACAACTTGGCAAGATGAGTGGTCTTGACGACTCAGCGCAATTGCGGTTGCGCCAAGCAATCAAGAATTTCTGGGGGTCAGGGTGAACTAACCGAAATTTAAACGCTTTGAGCGCTTATTCACTCCCTCGCACTCCTTAAATACAAATTCTGTGATGTATGTAATAACACTGGACTAAATCTATCTATCGATGAGATAGAATAGCCAATATCGAAAGTGATTAATCACTGCGGGGGCACTTCGGGGCACGCTAAAATTACATAGCCATTTCTTAATCAAATCCGTCTTTCACTGTAAGGTGCGGGGGATGAGAGAATGTGTCGCGAGATTTTTTTGGATATAGAATCGTGATGCCTATCGAGTCAGAATTATGAGTTGCTGGCTGGGATACTGAAATACCAGTATCTGAGGTTCGTAGAAGCGTAAAGATTCGTCCGGTCATTATTTCGCAAGGAGGAGGGGAGTTTATCCTCCCCCGCCTTGCAGTATAGGTCAAGCACCGCTACGTTGGTTTCAAATGCGATCGAATAGATCGGGATATATGATTTTCGTGAAAAGATCGAAAGAGATGCTCTGCTTAACCGTTAATTTGGACAGTTGGAGGAAGCGGTTATAAGACCAATAACTTGTGTTGTCCCGCAGAACACCCCAGTTTTCAGTCCAGCGAGAACGGCCGGAAGTAAGATATTAGGGGTGCAGGCATTGCCACTCGCATCGACTCTCCCGGAAATATTGGCATACACAATCCCCAATACCTTGGCCCTGATCGAGCAAGGAGAGCCTGGCGTGGCTGCAATGGCATTGATCGCTAAAAGTGACATTACTAACGCTACTTTGATAAAAAGTTTCTTCTTTCTGTTCATTTCTAGCCTTTCTCTGTACCTGGTTTCGGTTTTGATGATCTTCCTAAACTGGATTGATCAAGAAATAAGAACGCAAATATGCAGAAACAGAAGAAGTAATAAATTTCGCCTCTTTTTGCAGATTTTACGATTTATTTCTATATGTCAATAAAGGTTAGGGCACGTAGAGTGTGATCATCCGATTTGCGGCTTATATTTACCATATGTACCTTGCGATTACAATGATAAAGTAATTAAACAGAAATAGTTTTGCACCCATAGAGCCGCTCGGCCATTAACCCTCTAGCCAAACACTCGGCCACAAGTCTAGCTAGCCATTTACTCATTCCTCTGATAAAGCTTTTTCAACTCGGCCAAAATCACATGCCCTATCTGAGACGCCGGTTCCCGGTGGATCAGCATGTCATTGTGTCGGCACGGGATTGGATTTACCGTAATTTCTCCCGAGATATATGGCCTCCAGGCTTCTGGCTTCATTCTAGAATCGGATGCTGTAAAGAGTAAGAGATTGCCGTCGTAATGTTGTGGTGTGAAAGTTTCCAAAACAGAATCGGTGTTTTGAATCTCTTCGATTATGGCATCAAGTGGGTAGTATTCGCCAATCTCATTATAGAGTTCGATGAGATTCGAAGTGTCCAAAGATTCATCTTCCATGTCATACCCTAGAAATTGAAATATAGAGGAAAGGATTTGATCGCGAGTTTCACGCACGGCAGGTTGCTGAGTAACTGGTGGATAGGCATCGAGGACGGCAAGCAGCGCAACCGGTTCGCCTTGTTGCCGAAGGAGGCTAGCAATTGTATGGGCTACATGTCCGCCAAAGGACCAACCGATTAAATTATAGGGTCCGGCGGGTTGAATCTTGCGGATCTGGTCGATGTAATCAGTAGCTATCTCCACGACTGTTAGGGGTAAGTATCCCGGCTCTGACAAGCGACGTGCTTGCAGCGCATAGATCGGATGGTTAGCATCGATATACTGCATCAGCCTGGCGTAGCACCAGCTAACTCCGCCGCCAGGGTGGATGCAAAATAGGGGAGGAAGGCTACCTTGAGATCTGAGCGGTAGCATGACATCAAATGAATTTCGATCAGTAGGGTGGGACAATATCACTGCCAGGCCCGCCACAGTCGGAGCCTCGAACAGGCTGCGAATCGAGAGTTCAACCCCGAGCATGGCGCGCACCCGGCTGGCTAGGCGTGCCCCCAACAATGAATGGCCGCCGAGTTCGAAGAAATTGTCATCAATTCCCACCCGCTCCAGACCCAGCACCTCGGCAAACAATGCGCAGAGTAACTCTTCTTTGGGGTTGCGCGGCGCTCTCCAGATATCTGACGAGACGAACTCCGGTTCGGGCAGGGCCTTGCGATCCAACTTTCCGTTGGGGGTCAACGGCAGTGCCTCCAACTGGACGATCGTTGCCGGCACCATATAGTCGGGCAGACGTTGGCCTAACTGCTGGCGCAAGGCGCTGGAGTCAAGGCTGCGTCCCGGCGCTGGCACTACGTAACCAGCCAGTAGTATCTCTCCTGTACGATTCTCGCGCGCCACGACTACTGCCTGAGCCACCTCCGGCAGCTCGCGCAGCGCCGCCTCGACCTCGCCCGGTTCGATGCGGAAGCCGCGGATCTTGACTTGCTGATCGGCTCGTCCGAGGAACTCGAGGTTGCCATCGGGGCGCCATCTCGCCAGGTCTCCCGTCCGGTAAATTCGCGTACCAGGCTGCCCGTAAGGATCGGCCACAAATCGCTCGGCGGTCAGGGCCGGGCGCTTCAGATATCCGCGTGCCATGCCCGCTCCTGCGACGTAGAGCTCTCCTGCGACTCCCACCGGCACGATTTGCAGGTCCTCGTCTAACACGTACATGCGCGTATTCCAGATTGGTTGCCCGATGGAAACTCGCTTCTCGGAGATAACTAACGTTTTCGAATCACTCCATGTCACATCTGCCGATACTTCCGAAGATCCATAGAGGTTTAGTAGCTGTCCCGAAGGCGCGAACTCCGCGAATCGTTGCGCCAGTTCCGGGGATAACCTCTCGCCGCTGCTTACCCAAAGCTTTATTTCACTGGGACCTTGATGATTCTCGTAGTACTCCAGCAATACGCGAAGTTGAGAAGGTACAAGCACAAGCCTCGTCACCTTATGGTTAACGAGAATCTCGGTGAACTGCGTTGGATCCTTCATCACCAAGTCTGGAATGATTACGCACGGTATTCCGCGTAGCAATGGTCCAAATATCTCCCACATCGAGTCGAGGAAGTTCAGCGAAGTTTTCTGGCAGCAGACCTCATCTTCTCCAAATGGAAATACGTTCCACATCCAGTCGTAGCGGTTGATTGCCCCACGGTGCAACCCTAATACTCCTTTCGGCGGTCCGGTTGAACCTGAAGTATAGATCACATAGGCCAGGTTATCTCCGCATACATCGACTCCGGGATTCTCTGTCGCATCCTTCGCCTCTGCCTCCACGGTTGCAAGGTTGATTACCTCTAGCGCGCCATCCCCCAGACGCTCGCCCAGCAACGGATTGCTGATTACTATTCTCACTCCGCTATCTTTCACCATGTAAAGCAAGCGCGATAGCGGATACTCGGGATCAAGCGGCAGATATGCTCCGCCGGCCTTCAGAATCCCCAGGAGGGCGGTTACCATATCTATCCCGCGCTCCAAACAGACTCCCACCACATCATCCCGCCCCACACCTCGCCCGCGCAGGTAATGCGCCAGGCGATTAGCGCGCAGGTTCAAATCTCGATAGGTGATCTCCTCGCTCCCACTAACAATTGCCACCGCCCCAGGCGATCTTCGGACCTGCTCCTCAAACAGTTCCACCGCTGTCGTCTCCGGCACCTCCCGCCGCGTCTGATTCCACTCCTCCAGTATCTGGATGCGCTCCTGCTCTCCCAGCAGGTCGATGCCTGCAATCATCTGTTGGGCATCGCTCACCATCGCCTCCAGCACCCGCGCGCAATGCCGCCCCATCTGCTCAATCCTCCAGCGGTCAAAGAGCTCGCGGTTGTAGAGCCACGACGAGCATGATCTCTCCATCTTCTTCCCAGGCGTACATCTCCAGATCGAAGCGTACTTGCAGCTGGTCTCCCGCCAGCTGCTCTATCTCCAGCCCCTTCATCCGCTCGGCCACCTGCGGCGCATTCTGCAGGGCAAAAATCACCTGGAAGATGGGCGTCGTGTCCAGACTCCGCTGCGGGGAGAGCTCCTCCACCAGCCGCTCGAAAGGCACATCCTGATGCTCATAGGCCTCCAGCGCTACCCGCCGCGCCTCACTCACCAACTCTTCGACGCTCTTCTCTCCATTGACACTCACTCTCATCACCAGCGTGTTGACGAAGAATCCGATCATCTCCTCCAACTGCGCCTCCTGCCGGTTGGCGATCGGCGATCCCACCACGATCTCTTCCTGCCCGCTGTAGCGTTCCAGCAGCAGGGCGAAGCCCGCCAGCAGCGTCATATAGAGAGTCGCCTGTTGGCTCTGGCTGAGGCGCTTCAAGCCATCGACCTGCTGACCGCTCAGGATCATCTGAGAGAATTCGCCCTGGAAGGTCTGCACCGGTGGTCGCACTCTATCGGTCGGCAACTCGAGCCGCTCGGGAATCCCGGCCAGCTGCTGCTTCCAGTAGGCGAGCTCTGCTTGAAGCCTCTCCTGCTCCAGCCACTGTCTCTGCCAGAGGGCGAAGTCGGCGTACTGGACGCTCAGCGGCTTGAGCGGATTCTCGCGCCCCTGACAGAAGGCCTCGTAGAGCTGAGTGAACTCGCGGTTGAAGACTCCCTCCGACCAGCCGTCGGAGACGATGTGGTGCATGGTGCGCAAAAGGATATGATCGCGCTCTCCCAGTTTGAGCAGATTCACCCGCAGCAGCGGTCCGCGAGCCAGATCGAAGGGGCAGCTCACTTGCTCCCGCAGGCGAGCCGTCACCCGCGTTTGTTGCTCTTGCTCATCCAGTTGGCTCAAGTCATCCACGGGAATCTCGATCCACAACTCCGGCTCGATGATTTGGATGGGCGCTCCCTCTATCTCGTCAAAGTGTGTGCGCAGAGTCTCGTGGCGGGAGATGATGGTGTTGATAGTTTGCTCCAGCGCCTGGCGGTGGAGTTCTCCTCTCAGCCGGAGAGCCACAGGCATGTTGTATTCTGTGCTGTTTTCAGCCAGGCGGTCGAGAAACCAGAGGCGCTGCTGGGCATAGGAGAGGGGCAGACGCTCGGGCCGCTGCTGCTGCACAAGTGGAGGGCGTCCCGTCCCGGACTCTCTCAGCCGCGAGCTGAGTTGGGCAACAGAGGGCGACTCAAAGAGGGTGCGAATGGCCAGTTCCGCTCCCAGCGCGGCGCGCACTCGGCTGACCAGGCGCGTTGCCAACAGCGAGTGGCCGCCGAGGTCGAAGAAGTTGTCATCAATTCCCACCCGCTCCAGACCAAGCACCTCGGCGAACAATGAGCAGAGAATCTCCTCTTCGGGACTGCGCGGCGCCCTCCAGACGGAGGTCGATATCATCTCCGGCTCGGGCAAGGCCTTGCGATCCAGTTTTCCATTGGGAGTCAACGGCAGGGCTTGCAACTCGACGATGGCTGCCGGCACCATATAGTCGGGCAGCCGTTGCGACAACTGCTGGCGCAACGCACTGGGGTCAATGCTGCGTCCTGGCGCTGGCACCACATAGCCGGCCAGCAATTTCCCTCCCATACGATTCTCGCACGCCACCACTACTGCCTGGGCGATCTCCGGCAGCTCGCGCAGCGCCGCCTCGATCTCGCCCGGCTCGATGCGGAAGCCGCGAATCTTGACCTGGTGGTCAATGCGACCCAGAAAATGAATACTGCCATCTGGCAGGTAGCATCCCAGGTCCCCTGTCTTATATAGCCTCTGATAGTAAGCATTTCGGTGATCCAGATTTTGCTTTGAAGCTTTAGAACCGTAAAAGCTCCAGACCTCATAATCCTGAACGCCATCTCTGCTCGCCACAACATATGGCAACCGGCAGATGTTTAATTCGTCTGCGCCAAGCTGATAAAGCATGCTTACTAACGTTTCCTTATCCTGCTCTAGACTCTCTCCTGGTGTAATTCGGTTTTGGGTTGATGTGTATGTGATTGGACTTCCAATATCACCGTCGTCTATCGGGACGATAGGTAAGATTGTTTGTATCGCGAACCGCCCACCTTCTTTCAAGCTCTTAAACAGGTTCACCAGAAAGTTTTTAGGATTATCTAGACGATCAAGCGTTAAGGTCGAGATGACAAAGTCCTGAGATCTCTCCTCTACTCCGCATTCCTGTGAGAACATTCCTGGAGGTACGTCAACTTTCGCTGCCCGAACATTCAAATTCCTGCTTCTTGCTTTCTGCACGAGAAACGGGCACAAATCCAAACCTAGCATCTGCGCTCCCATTTCTGACAATGCTTCAAGCACTTCCGCGTTACCGAAACAGAAATCTATCCCCTTAAGCCCGGCAAAGGTTTGATAAGGGAAGAGTAGCCTCAGTATATCCTGGTTGATTCCGCACGAGGCATAGCTGTCATTGGCCCCTTCCTGGAAATACCTGATGAATCCATTGTAGGCAAACTCATCCCCGCAATAATTATCGATGAATCGTTTCGTGTTATCGATAAGATCGGGATCAAGCCCTTTAACTGACTCCAAAATGCGCTGGAATGGCGTGCGTTCAGCCGTACTGTTCTTACCATTATGGTCCCACCTCGTAAGATTATTATTGCCTCTGAATCTCTCTAGCATTTCGCGAACACTTTCTACTGATATGAACCCATGACTAATTTCGCTATGGGAGTAGTGATTAGAAATGAACTTAGCCGCTGTCGCCTGCGGCTGGTTTAGGTAACCTCGCGCTATGCCGGCTCCTGTAAGGTATATCTCACCTGCTACCCCTATAGGGACCGGCCTCAATCTCTGGTCCAGAATGTATGACCTGGTATTGTCTATTGGATGGCCTATCGGCACATATCCCAATCTCTTCACCTTTTCACCTTCCACCTCCCACAAGTGCGAATAGACCGTATACTCAGTCGGCCCATATGCGTTGATGAATGTGCAGTGATTCGACCATTCCGCCGCCAATTCCACCGGACAACTCTCCCCCACCGAGACGATCGTCAGCCTCTCCGCATCTTCGATCCGCTCTGGATCAAGCTGCTTGAGTACGGATGGTACGAAGACTGCGACATTGATCCGCTGTCGATTAAGGAACTCCATCAACCTCTGAGGCTCCAGGTCGTCAGGCGCAGAGATGACGAGCGTAGCGCCGTTGAGCAACGCCATAAAGGTTTCGCCGACGGCGCCGTCGAAGTTGTAGGAGAAGAACTGTGAGATACGGGATTGAGAAGATAGGTGGAAGATGCGGGCTTGCCACTTGGCGAGGTTGACGACACCGTGGTGCTCGACGGCGACACCTTTAGGAGTACCAGTGGAGCCGGAGGTGTAAATCATATACGCCAGGTTCTCGGCTGCAACACCACTTTTCGGCTCGCTCTCGTTTTGCTCGCTGATCATCTCCCTCTCCTCATCCAGCAACACTGTCCGTCCCCCATGCGCCGGCAGACGCTGCTCTAACACTTTCTGCGTCAGTACTACTCCGACTCTTGCATCATCCAGCAGATAGCTCAATCTATTCTGCGGTGAGTCCGGATCAAGTGGCAGATATGCTCCTCCAGTTTTGAGTATCCCCAGCAAACCTACAATCATCTCCACACTGCGTTCCAAACATATACCGACCCGCACTTCCGGCCCCACTCCGAAACGTTGCAGGTAATGCGCCAGGCGATTAGCGCGCAGGTTCAAATCTCGATAGGTGATCTCCTCGCTCCCACTAACAATTGCTACCGCCCCAGGCGATCTTCGGACCTGCTCCTCAAACAGTTCCACCGCTGTCGTCTCCGGCACCTCCCGCCGCGTCTGATTCCACTCCTCCAGCATCTGCTTGCGCTCCTGCTCTCCCAGCAGGTCGATGCTTGCAATCTTTTGTTGCGCATCTCCCACCATCGCCTTCAGCACCCGCACGCAATGCCGCCCCATCTGCTCAATCCTCCAGCGGTCAAAGAGCTCGCGGTTGTAGAGCCACGACAGCATGATCTCTCCATCTTCTTCCCAGGCGTACATCTCCAGATCGAAGCGTACTTGCAGCTGGTCTCCCGCCAGCTGCTCTATCTCCAGCCCCTTCATCCGCTCGGCCACCTGCGGCGCATTCTGCAGGGCAAAAATCACCTGGAAGATGGGCGTCGTGTCCAGACTCCGCTGCGGGGAGAGCTCCTCCACCAGCCGCTCGAAAGGCACATCCTGATGCTCATAGGCCTCCAGCGCTACCCGCCGCGCCTCACTCACCAACTCCTCGACGCTCTTCTCTCCATTGACACTCACTCTCATCACCAGCGTGTTGACGAAGAATCCGATCATCTCCTCCAACTGCGCCTCCTGCCGGTTGGCGATCGGCGATCCCACCACGATCTCTTCCTGCCCGCTGTAGCGTTCCAGCAGCAGGGCGAAGCCCGCCAGCAGCGTCATATAGAGAGTCGCCTGTTGGCTCTGGCTGAGGCGCTTCAAGCCATCGACCTGCTGACCGCTCAGGATCATCTGAGAGAATTCGCCCTGGAAGGTCTGCACCGGTGGTCGCACTCTATCGGTCGGCAACTCGAGCCGCTCGGGAATCCCGGCCAGCTGCTGCTTCCAGTAGGCGAGCTCTGCTTGAAGCCTCTCCTGCTCCAGCCACTGTCTCTGCCAGAGGGCGAAGTCGGCGTACTGGACGCTCAGCGGCTTGAGCGGATTCTCGCGCCCCTGACAGAAGGCCTCGTAGAGCTGAGTGAACTCGCGGTTGAAGACTCCCTCCGACCAGCCGTCGGAGACGATGTGGTGCATGGTGCGCAAAAGGATATGATCGCGCTCTCCCAGTTTGAGCAGATTCACCCGCAGCAGCGGTCCGCGAGTCAGATCGAAGGGGCAGCTCACTTGCTCCCGCAGGCGAGCCGTCACCCGCGTTTGTTGCTCTTGCTCATCCAGTTGGCTCAAGTCATCCACGGGAATCTCGATCCACAACTCCGGCTCGATTATTTGGATGGGCGCTCCCTCTATCTCGTCAAAGTGTGTGCGCAGAGTCTCGTGGCGGGAGATGATGGTGTTGATAGTTTGCTCCAGCGCCTGGCGGTGGAGTTCTCCTCTCAGCCGGAGAGCCACAGGCATGTTGTATTCTGTGCTGTTTTCAGCCAGGCGGTCGAGAAACCAGAGGCGCTGCTGGGCATAGGAGAGGGGCAGACGCCCGGGCCGCTGCTGCTGCACAAGTGGAGGGCGTCCCGTCCCGGACTCTCTCAGCCGCGAGCTGAGTTGGGCAACAGAGGGCGACTCAAAGAGGGTGCGAATGGCCAGTTCCGCTCCCAGCGCGGCGCGCACTCGGCTGACCAGGCGCGTGGCCAGCAACGAGTGGCCGCCGAGGTCGAAGAAGTTGTCGTCAATGCCGACCGATTCCAGACCGAGCACCTCGGCGAACAATGAGCAGAGAATCTCCTCCTGTGGTGTTCGGGCAGAGCGATAAGTTTTACCCTGCCACTCGGGCTGGGGCAGGGCCTTGCGATCCAGTTTTCCATTGGGAGTCAGCGGCAGTGCTTGTAATTCGACGATGGCTGCCGGCACCATATAGTCGGGCACTCGTTGCGCCAGGTGTTGGCGGAATGCGCTGGAGTCAATGTTGCGTCCTGGAGCTGGCACTACGTATCCCACCAGTCGCTTCTCTCCTGGAGTATCCTCGCGCGCAACCACCACTGCCTGAGCTACCTGCGGAAGCTCGCGCAGCGCCGCCTCGATCTCGCCCGGCTCGATGCGGAAGCCCCGTATCTTCACCTGCTGATCGGCCCGCCCGAGGAACTCCAGATTCCCATCGGCCCGCCAGCGCGCCAGGTCTCCCGTCCGGTAGATACGCGTTCCAGGTTCGCCGTATGGGTCAGCCACAAAGCGCTCGGCGGTCAAAGCTGTACGCTTCTGATATCCGCGCGCCAATCCTGGCCCAGCGATATAGAGCTCTCCTCCGACTCCCACCGGCGTCGGTCTCAGACTCCTGTCCAACACGTACACACGTGTGTTGCTGATCGGTTGCCCGATCGGTATCGTCTCTCCTTCTTTGATCTCCTCTCGACAAATTTCTCTAAAAGTCGCAAAAGTCGTCGTCTCTGTTGGTCCGTAGACGTGCAACAGACGCTCTGGCCCCTCTCGCTTGAGCACCTCCGCCACCCAAACGGGATCATACCTTCTCTCCGCCAAATAAAACCTCCCGGCAACCTTTGAATGCCCTCGGTTCGGATCGTGCCACCTGGTTAAATAACGCAGTGGTCAGAAAGATCGTGTTAATCCCTTGTGTTATCAATGCCTCAGATAGCAACCGAGGTTGCAACAATAGATCGCGACTGATGCAATACAATCGCGCTCCATGCAGTAATGCGCCCCATATCTCAAAGGTCGCTGCATCAAATGAGATGGTCGATGCCTGAGCTATTACATCGGTCTCTCTAATCTCGACGTAGTTTGTTTGACAAACCAGTCGCACTACCCCCCGATGCGTAATCTCAATCCCTTTTGGCTCCCCGGTCGATCCGGAAGTATAGATCACATAGGCCAGGTTATTTCCGCATACATCGATTCCGGGATTCTCTGTCGCATTCTTCGCCTCTGCCTCCACTGTTGCAAGGTTGATTACCTCTAGCGCGCCATCCCCCAGACGCTCGCCCAGCAACGGATTGCTGATTACTACTCTCACTCCGCTATCTTTCACCATGTAAAGCAAGCGCGATAGCGGATACTCGGGATCAAGCGGCAGATATGCTCCGCCGGCCTTCAGAATCCCCAGGAGGGCGGTTACCATATCTATCCCGCGCTCCAAACAGACTCCCACCACATTATCCCGCCCCACACCTCGCCCGCGCAGGTAATGCGCCAGGCGATTAGCGCGCAGGTTCAAATCTCGATAGGTGATCTCCTCGCTCCCACTAACAATTGCCACCGCCCCAGGCGATCTTCGGACCTGCTCCTCAAACAGTTCCACCGCTGTCGTCTCCGGCACCTCCCGCCGCGTCTGATTCCACTCCTCCAGTATCTGGATGCGCTCCTGCTCTCCCAGCAGGTCGATGCTTGCAATCATCTGTTGGGCATCGCTCACCATCGCCTCCAGCACCCGCACGCAATGCCGCCCCATCTGCTCAATCCTCCAGCGGTCAAAGAGCTCGCGGTTGTAGAGCCACGACAGCATGATCTCTCCATCTTCTTCCCAGGCGTACATCTCCAGATCGAAGCGTACTTGCAGCTGGTCTCCCGCCAGCTGCTCTATCTCCAGCCCCTTCATCCGCTCGGCCACCTGCGGCGCATTCTGCAGGGCAAAAATCACCTGGAAGATGGGCGTCGTGTCCAGACTCCGCTGCGGGGAGAGCTCCTCCACCAGCCGCTCGAAAGGCACATCCTGATGCTCATAGGCCTCCAGCGCTACCCGCCGCGCCTCACTCACCAACTCCTCGACGCTCTTCTCTCCATTGACCCTCATCCTCATCACCAGCGTGTTGACGAAGAATCCGATCATCTCCTCCAACTGCGCCTCCTGACGGTTGGCGATCGGCGATCCCACCACGATCTCTTCCTGCCCGCTGTAGCGTTCCAGCAGCAGGGCGAAGCCCGCCAGCAGCGTCATATAGAGAGTCGCCTGTTGGCTCTGGCTGAGGCGTTTCAAGCCATCGACCTGCTGACCGCTCAGGATCATCTGAGAGATTTCGCTCTGGAAGGTCTGCACTGGTGGTCGCACTCTATCGGTCGGCAACTCGAGCCGCTCGGGAATCCCGGCCAGCTGCTGCTTCCAGTAGGCGAGCTCTGCTTGAAGCCTCTCCTGCTCCAGCCACTGTCTCTGCCAGAGGGCGAAGTCGGCGTACTGGACGCTCAGCGGCTTGAGCGGATTCTCGCGCCCCTGACAGAAGGCCTCGTAGAGCTGCGTGAACTCGTGGTTGAAGACTCCCTCCGACCAGCCGTCGGAGACGATGTGGTGCATGGTGCGCAAAAGGATATGATCGCGCTCTCCCAGTTTGAGCAGATTCACCCGCAGCAGCGGTCCGCGAGTCAGATCGAAGGGGCAGCTCACTTGCTCCCGCAGGCGAGCCGTCACCCGCGTTTGTTGCTCTTGCTCATCCAGTTGGCTCAAGTCATCCACGGGAATCTCGATCCACAACTCCGGCTCGATGATTTGGATGGGCGCTCCCTCTATCTCGTCAAAGTGTGTGCGCAGAGTCTCGTGGCGGGAGATGATGGTGTTGATAGTTTGCTCCAGCGCCTGGCGGTGGAGTTCTCCTCTCAGCCGGAGAGCCACAGGCATGTTGTATTCGCTGCTGTTTCCAGCCAGGCGGTCGAGAAACCAGAGGCGCTGCTGGGCATAGGAGAGGGGTAGGTGCTGCGGACGAGGCAACGAACCAATTCGCTGCAGATTATTGACTTCAATAGTTTCACCACGGAGTCGCTTCTCCAGGAGTAGCTGCTTGGTAGGTGAAAGCTTTGTCTTGCGCTCTAGCAAAGAACGTTTCATGCTCGGTAGTTCAGCTCCGTGTTGTTATCAATGTTATTTAACGCAGTCGCTCACAGTTTAATGAATGCCTGCTGCCTCTGGGCTCTGTTCGATTTCATCCAATATTCTCTCTTCGATGATGTCTGCTAACTGTTCAGCGGTTGGCGATCCAAATAGAGTACGGATGGAGAGTTCAACTCCCAGCGTGGCGCGTATCCGGCTGGCTAGGCGCGTTGCCAACAGCGAGTGGCCCCCGAGTTCGAAGAAGTTGTCGTCAATGCCGACCGATTCCAGACCGAGCACCTCGGCGAACAATGAGCAGAGAATCTCCTCCTGTGGTGTTCGGGCAGAGCGATAAGCTTTACCCTGCCACTCAGGCTGGGGCAGGGCATTGCGATCCAGCTTCCCGTTCGGCGTCAGCGGCAGCGCTTCCATCTCGACGATCGCCGCCGGCACCATATAGTCGGGCAACCGTTGCGCCAGGTGCTGGCGGAATGCGCTAGAGTCAATGCTGCGCCCTGGGGCTGGCACTACGTATCCCACCAGGCGCTTCTCCCCCGGAATATCTGCGCGCGCAACCACCACTGCCTGAGCCACTTCCGGCAGCTCGCGCAGGGCAGACTCGATCTCGCCCGGCTCGATGCGGAAGCCGCGAATCTTGATCTGCTGATCGGCCCGTCCCAGGAACTCCAGATTTCCATCACTCCGCCATCTCGCAAGGTCTCCCGTCCGGTACATTCTCGCTCCCGCCTCTTTACTATAGGGATTGGCGACGAAGCGCTCTGCGCTTAAATCCGCCCGCTTCAGGTATCCGCGTGCAAGTCCTTCGCCTGCGATGTACAGCTCGCCACTTACCCCAATCGGCACCACGTTCAGATTTGAATCGAGAAGATAGCATGTTGTGTTGGCTATCGGATGGCCCAGTGATACTGAGCTTGTCACCGAAGTTACGCGCATCGCGGTCGACCAGATGGTCGTCTCTGTAGGCCCATACAGATTGTAAACAGAGCCATGCCAGCCAAGCATCCGCTCCGCCAGCTCGGGCGGAAAAGCTTCGCCACCACACAACATCTTCAGGCCCTGATCTCCTGGCCAGCCGCTGTCAGCCAATATCCTCCAGGTTGCAGGCGTCGCTTGCATGACGGTTGCACCTGATTGGCGCAATTCCTCTGCCAGCTGATGTCCGTCGGCAGCTACTTCGCGGCTGACGATTATGCACTTCGCGCCAATGATCAGAGGTAGGTACAATTCCAGCCCGGCAATGTCGAAGGATAAAGAGGTAAGCGCAAGTAATATTTCATCGGTGCGGAAATCGAGCTCCTGACTCATCGATGCCAGGAAATTTGTGCAAGCCTGATGAGAAATCATTACCCCCTTGGGTCGGCCCGTAGAACCGGAGGTATAGATAACATAGGCTGGATTTTCTGACCTCAGAGGCCGGATTTGCCGCTGGTCTGTTGGATTGCAGGTCGGGCTCCGATCTAATGCCGCAACCATCCCCGGATGATCGAGCAGCAGTTGGCGCTGATTCTCAGGCAAGCGCCCACCAGTCTCCCGCATCGTGATCACGCAGGCGGGCTCGGCATCCTCAAGCATCAAGGCGAGGCGCTCGGCCGGATAGTCCGGGTCGATCGGCAGATAGGCCGCTCCTGCCTTCAAAATACCCAGCAGCGCGACGATCATCTCCGGCGACCGCGGCAGGGCCAGCGCCACCACATCCTCCGGCCCAACTCCCTCACCGATCAGCAGGTGCGCCAATCGATTGGCTCGCTCGTTCAACTCTCGGTAGGTCAGCTCCTGCTCCTGATAGATCACCGCCACCGCTCCGGGCGATCTTCGGACCTGCTCTTCAAACAGCTCTACCAGCGTCGCCTCTGGCACCTCTCGCCGTGTCTGGTTCCATTCCTCCAGTATCTGCCCGCGCTCCTCGGCTGTGAGCATATCTAATCGCCCGATCCGCTCTTTCGGATCAGCCAACACCGCCTCCAACACCCGCAGATAGTGGCGTCCCATCTGCTCCATCCTCCACCCATCAAACAAATCCCTATTGTAGAGCCACGCGATCTGAATCTCTCCCTCGCTCTCCCATGCGTGCACCTCCAGGTCGAAGCGCACTCGCAGCTCGTCTCCCATTACCTCCTCCACCTCCAGCCCCTTCACCCGCTCGACCACTTGCGGCGCATTCTGCAGGGCGAAGACCACCTGGTAGATGGGCGTCGTGTTCAGACTCCGCTGCGGAGAGAGCTCCTCCACCAGCCGCTCGAAGGGCACGTCCTGATGCTCATAGGCCTCCAGCGCAACTCGCCTCACCTCTCCCATCAGCTCCTCGAAGCTCATCTCCCCATTGACCCTCATCCTCATCACCAGCGTGTTGACGAAGAATCCGATCATCTCCTCCAACTGCGCCTCCTGCCGGTTGGCGATCGGCGATCCCACCACGATCTCTTCCTGCCCGCTGTAGCGGCTCAGCACTACTCCGAAGGCGCCGAGCATGCTCATATAGAGGGTCGCCTGACCAGTCTGGCTCACCATCCGCAATCCCGCCGTCTGCTCCCGGTTCAACTTCATCTGACAGAGCTCGGCTTCATAGGTCTGCACCGGAGGCCGCACTCTATCGGTCGGTAACTCCAGTCGCTCGGGAATCCCGGCCAACTGCTCTTTCCAGTAGGCGAGCCCTCCTTGAAGCCCCTCCTGCTCCAGCCACTGCCTCTGCCACAAGGCGAAGTCGGCATACTGCACCGCCAGGGGCCGCAGCGGATTCTCTCTCCCCTCGCAGAACGCCTGGTAGAGCAGGGTCAACTCCTGATTGAAGACCCCCTCCGACCAACCGTCAGATGCGATGTGATGCATCGTCCTGATCAGGATGTGATCGCGCTCGGCCAGCTTGAGCAGCTTGATTCGCAGCAGCGGCCCGCGCCCCAGGTCAAAGGGCTGCCCGCCTTCCTCCCGCAGCGCGTCAATCACTCGAGCTTCTCGTTGCTTCCGGTGGAGCCCGCCCAGGTCTTCCACCCGAAGCTCGATCCGCATCTCCGGCTCGATGACCTGCACTGGCTCTCCCTCTACCTCAGCAAAGTGTGTGCGCAGGCTCTCGTGGCGCGAGATGATGGTATTGATGGTCTGCTCCAGCGCCTTCAGGTCGAGCTCGCCGCGCAGCCGCAGCGCGCTGGGCATGTTGTACTCGGTGCTGGTCTCTCCCAGCCGATCGAGAAACCAGAGGCGCTGCTGGGCATAGGAGAGGGGCAGACGCCCGGGCCGCTGCTGCGGCGCAAGCGGAGCGCGCCCTGTCTTAGACTCTCGCAGCCGCGGGCTGAGCTGGGCAACAGAGGGCGATTCAAAGAGGGTGCGAATGGCCAGTTCCGCTCCCAGCGTGGCGCGCACTCGGCTGACCAGTCGGGTGGCCAGCAGCGAGTGGCCGCCGAGTTCAAAGAAGTTGTCGTCAATGCCCACCCGCTCCAGACCGAGCACCTCGGCGAACAACGAGCAGAGAATCTCCTCGTGCGGGCTGCGCGGAGCCTTCCAGACAGAGGTTGAGATCAACTCCGGTTCCGGCAGGGCCTTGCGGTCCAATTTTCCATTGGGTGTCAGCGGCAGCGCTTGTAACTCGACGATGGCTGCCGGCACCATATAGTCGGGCAGGCGCCGGGCTAATTGCTGCCGTACAGAGGTGGAATCAATGCTCCGGCCGGGTGCGGGCACCAGATAGCCGGTCAGTCGCTTCTCTCCCGGAATATCCTCGCGCGCCACCACCACTGCCTGAGCCACTTCCGGCAGCTCGCGCAGGGCAGACTCGATCTCGCCCGGCTCGATGCGGAAGCCGCGAATCTTGACCTGCTGATCGGCTCGTCCCAGAAACTCCAGGTTCCCGTCGGCCCGCCAGCGCGCCAGGTCTCCCGTCCGGTACATCCGCATTCCAGGTTCGCCGTATGGATCACCCACAAAGCGATCGGCGGTCAGGGCCGGGCGCTTGAGATATCCGCGCGCCAACCCTGCTCCTGCGATATAGAGCTCTCCTGCCACTCCCACCGGAACAGGTCCTAAACCACTATCCAAAACATACACACGCGTGTTGCAGATCGGTTGCCCTATAGGTGGCTCCCCAACTCCTAATAGTGGCCCACTCGTCGTCGCACACACTGTTGTCTCCGTCGGGCCATACGCATTGATCATCCGGCATTTCTCCGACCATCGCGCCGCCACTTCTGCAGGGCATGCCTCTCCAGCAACAATCAGGGTGTTAAGTTGTATAACCTGATCTTCTGCGAAATCGGCAACCACCACCGGCGGTAGCGTTGCGTGGGTCACCCTATGCTTGTGCATTGCCTTCACCAATAATTCACCTCTGCGCTCTTCCTCCCCTAAAAGCGTCAGCTTAGCGCCAGATAATAGACCCATCACGATTTCATAGAACGATGAGTCGAAGCTCAATGAAGCGAACTGTAGAACGCGGGACTCGGATGTAACACCGAATTGATGGATGCCCGCCGCTGAAAGGCTGGGAATGCCTCTGTGGGTGACTACAACGCCTTTGGACCTACCAGTAGAGCCGGATGTGTAGATGATATAGGCCGGGTTGTGCGGCCGCAGAGACCGGCCCGGATTGCCGCAGGGTAATTGCTCTATCGCCTTGGGCAGTTCCGCTTGATCGAGCAATAGGCAGCCCGTCCATACGGGCAAGTGTGCCATTATCTCACCGGTTGTGATGAGGCAAGCTGGCTCGGCGTCCTCCATCATGAAGGTGAGGCGCTCGGCTGGATACTCGGCGTCGATGGGCAGATAGGCCGCTCCTGCCTTCAAAATACCCAGCAGCGCAACGATCATCTCCGGCGACCGCGGCAGGGCCAGCGCCACCACATCCTCCGGCCCAACTCCCTCACCGATCAGCAGGTGCGCCAATCGATTGGCTCGCTCGTTCAACTCTCGGTAGGTCAGCTCCTGCTCCTGATAGATCACCGCCACCGCTCCGGGCGATCTTCGGACCTGCTCTTCAAACAGCTCTACCAGCGTCGCCTCTGGCATCTCTCGCCGTGTCTGGTTCCATTCCTCCAGTATCTGCCTGCGCTCCTCGGCTGTGAGCATATCTAATCGCCCGATCCGCTCTTTCGGATCAGCCAACACCGCCTCCAACACCCGCAGATAGTGGCGTCCCATCTGCTCCATCCTCCACCCATCAAACAAATCCCTATTGTAGAGCCACGCGATCTGAATCTCTCCCTCGCTCTCCCATGCGTGCACCTCCAGGTCGAAGCGCACTCGCAGCTCGTCTCCCATTACCTCCTCCACCTCCAGCCCCTTCACCCGCTCGGCCACCTGCGGCGCATTCTGCAAGGCGAAGACCACCTGGTAGATGGGCGTCGTGTCCAGGCTCCGCTGCGGAGTGAGCTCCTCCACCAGCCGTTCGAAGGGCACGTCCTGATGCTCATAGGCCTCCAGCGCAACTCGCCTCACCTCTCCCATCAGCTCCTCGAAGCTCATCTCCCCATTGACCCTCATCCTCATCACCAGCGTGTTGACGAAGAATCCGATCATCTCCTCCAACTGCGCCTCCTGCCGGTTGGCGATCGGCGATCCCACCACGATCTCTTCCTGCCCGCTGTAGCGGCTCAGCACTACTCCGAAGGCGCCGAGCATGCTCATATAGAGGGTCGCCTGACCAGTCTGGCTCACCATCCGCAATCCCGCCGTCTGCTCCCGGTTCAACTTCATCTGACAGAGCTCGGCTTCATAGGTCTGCACCGGAGGCCGCACTCTATCGGTCGGTAACTCCAGTCGCTCGGGAATCCCGGCTAACTGCTCCTTCCAGTAGGCGAGCCCTTCTTGAAGGCCCTCCTGCTCCAGCCATTGCCTCTGCCACAAGGCGAAGTCGGCATACTGCACCGCCAGGGGCCGCAGCGGATTCTCTCTCCCCTCGCAGAACGCCTGGTAGAGCAGGGTCAACTCCTGATTGAAGACCCCCTCCGACCAACCGTCAGATGCGATGTGATGCATCGTCCTGATCAGGATGTGATCGCGCTCGGCCAGCTTAAGCAGCTTGATTCGCAGCAGCGGCCCGCGCCCCAGGTCAAAGGGCTGCCCGCCTTCCTCCCGCAGCGCGTCAATCACTCGAGCTTCTCGTTGCTTCCGGTGGAGCCCGCCCAGGTCTTCCACCCGAAGCTCGATCCGCATCTCCGGCTCGATGACCTGCACTGGCTCTCCCTCTACCTCAGCAAAGTGTGTGCGCAGGCTCTCGTGGCGCGAGATGATGGTATTGATGGTCTGCTCCAGCGCCTTCAGGTCGAGCTCGCCGCGCAGCCGCAGCGCGCTAGGCATGTTGTACTCGGTGCTGGTCTCTCCCAGCCGGTCGAGAAACCAGAGGCGCTGCTGGGCATAGGAGAGGGGCAGACGCCCGGGCCGCTGCTGCGGCGCAAGCGGAGCGCGCCCTGTCTTAGACTCTCGCAGCCGCGGGCTGAGCTGGGCAACAGAGGGCGATTCAAAGAGGGTGCGAATGGCCAGTTCCGCTCCCAGCGTGGCGCGCACTCGGCTGACCAGTCGGGTGGCCAGCAGCGAGTGGCCGCCGAGTTCAAAGAAGTTGTCGTCAATGCCCACCCGCTCCAGACCGAGCACCTCGGCGAACAACGAGCAGAGAATCTCCTCGTGCGGGCTGCGCGGAGCCTTCCAGACAGAGGTTGAGATCAACTCCGGTTCCGGCAGGGCCTTGCGGTCCAATTTTCCATTGGGAGTCAGCGGCAGCGCCTCCAGCTCGACCATCGCCGCCGGCACCATATAGTCGGGCAGGCGCCGGGCTAATTGCTGTCGCACAGAGGTGAAATCAATGTTCCGGCCGGGTGCGGGCACCACATAGCCGGCCAGTCGCTTCTCTCCCGGAGTATCCTCGCGCGCCACCACCACTGCCTGAGCCACTTCCGGCAGCTCGCGCAGCGCCGCCTCGATCTCGCCCGGCTCGATGCGGAAGCCGCGAATCTTGACCTGCTGATCGGCTCGTCCCAGAAACTCCAGGTTCCCGTCGGCCCGCCAGCGCGCCAGGTCTCCCGTCCGGTACATCCGCATTCCGGGTTCGCCGTATGGATCACCCACAAAGCGATCGGCGGTCAGGGCCGGGCGCTTGAGATATCCGCGCGCCAATCCTGCCCCCGCGATATAGAGCTCTCCTACGACTCCCACCGGCGTCAGTTTGAGACTCCCGTCCAACACGTACACGCGCGAGTTACTGATCGCCCCTCCGATCGGTACATCTCTGCCATCGCCTCGCTCCAATAAAGCATAGGTCGAGTATGTTGTATCTTCCGTCGGCCCGTACAGGTTGAATACCTTCCGCACTTGCTCTAGTTCATATATTTCCTCAGCTAACCTTCGCCTCAGTGCCTCGCCAGCCAGATTCACCGTCCGTACTCCTTCCGGCAGACCGCCTATCCTCAACAGTTCTGTTATTGCTGAAGGAACAGTGTTAATTAGTCTCACTTGCTTGGCCGACGGCGTATTGGGCAACTCCAATACGTTCTCTACCAGGATCACCGTCCCACCGCAGCTGAGTGGAACAAATATTTCGAAGACCGATAAATCAAAACAGATCGAGGTCGAAGCAAGTACTCCTGCTAGATCCTGTGTCTCAAACACCTCTGCTGCCCAGCACAGCAATTCTGCCGCACTGTGATGCTCGATCTGTGTCCCTTTAGGCCTGCCGGTTGAGCCGGAAGTATAGATAACATAGGCTGGGTTCTTAGGTCTGAGTTGGCTTCGACGATCACCATCTCCTGGATTTCCAGATAGACTTTGCGCCAAAGCTTCAACCGCATGGGGATGATCCAGGAGAAGGATGCCAGATCTCACCGGTAAGCGGTCTGCTACCTTACTGGCGGTCAGCATATAGGCAGGCTCGGCATCCTCGAGCATCAAGGCCAGGCGATCGGCTGGATACTCAGTGTCGATGGGCAGATAGGCCGCTCCTGCTTTCAAAATACCCAGCAGCGAGACGATCATCTCCGGCGACCGCGGCAGGGCCAGCGCCACCACATCCTCCGGCCCAACTCCCTCGCCGATCAGCAGGTGCGCCAATCGATTGGCTCGCTCGTTCAACTCTCGGTAGGTCAGCTCCTGCTCCTGATAGATCACCGCCACCGCTCCGGGCGATCTTCGGACCTGCTCTTCAAATAGCTCTACCAGCGTCGCCTGCGGTATCTCGCGCGACGTCTCGTTCCACTCCTCCAGTATCTGCCTGCGCTCCTCGGCTGTGAGCATATCTAATCGCCCGATTCGCTCCTTCGGATCTGCCAACACCGCCTCCAACACCCGCAGATAGTGGCGTCCCATCTGCTCTATCTTCCAGCGATCGAAGAGCTCCCGGTTGTAGAGCCAGTAGATCGCCAGCTCTCCTTTTTCTTCCCAGACGTGCACCTCCAGGTCACAGTGGACCTGCAGTTGAGCTCCCATCACCAGCTCTACCTCCAGCCCCTTCATTCGCTCGGCCACCTGCGGCGCATTCTGCAGGGCGAAGACCACCTGGAAGATGGGCGTCGTGTCCAGGCTCCGCTGCGGGGAGAGCTCCTCCACCAGCCGTTCGAAGGGCACGTCCTGATGCTCATAGGCCTCCAGCGCAACTCGCCTCACCTCTCCCATCAGCTCCTCGAAGCTCATCTCCCCATTGACCCTCATCCTCATCACCAGCGTGTTGACGAAGAATCCGATCATCTCCTCCAACTGCGCCTCCTGCCGGTTGGCGATCGGCGATCCCACCACGATCTCTTCCTGCCCGCTGTAGCGGCTCAGCACTACTCCGAAGGCGCCGAGCATGCTCATATAGAGGGTCGCCTGACCAGTCTGGCTCACCATCCGCAATCCCGCCGTCTGCTCCCGGTTCAACTTCATCTGACAGAGCTCGGCTTCATAGGTCTGCACCGGAGGCCGCACTCTATCGGTCGGTAACTCCAGTCGCTCGGGAATCCCGGCCAACTGCTCCTTCCAGTAGGCGAGCCCTTCTTGAAGGCCCTCCTGCTCCAGCCATTGCCTCTGCCACAAGGCGAAGTCGGCATACTGCACCGCCAGGGGCCGCAGCGGATTCTCTCTCCCCTCGCAGAACGCCTGGTAGAGCAGGGTCAACTCCTGATTGAAGACCCCCTCCGACCAACCGTCAGATGCGATGTGATGCATCGTCCTGATCAGGATGTGATCGCGCTCGGCCAGCTTAAGCAGCTTGATTCGCAGCAGCGGCCCGCGCCCCAGGTCAAAGGGCTGCCCGCCTTCCTCCCGCAGCGCGTCCATCACTCGAGCTTCTCGTTGCTCCCGGTGGAGCCCGCCCAGGTCTTCCACCCGAAGCTCGATCCGCATCTCCGGCTCGATGACCTGCACTGGCTCTCCCTCTACCTCAGCAAAGTGTGTGCGCAGGCTCTCGTGGCGCGAGATGATGGTATTGATGGTCTGCTCCAGCGCCTTCAGGTCGAGCTCCCCGCGCAGCCGCAGCGCGCCGGGCAGGTTGTACTCGGTGCTGGTCTCTCCCAGCCGGTCGAGAAACCAGAGGCGCTGCTGGGCGTAGGAGAGGGGCAGACGCCCGGGCCGCTGCTGCGGCGCAAGCGGAGCGCGCCCTGTCTCAGACTCTTGCAGCCGCGGGCTGAGCTGGGCAACAGATGGCGATTCAAAGAGGGTGCGAATGGCCAGTTCCGCTCCCAGCGTGGCGCGCACTCGACTGACCAGTCGGGTGGCCAGCAGCGAGTGGCCGCCGAGTTCAAAGAAGTTGTCGTCAATGCCCATCCGCTCCAGACCGAGCACCTCGGCGAACAACGAGCAGAGAATCTCCTCGTGCGGGCTGCGCGGCGCCCTCCAGACAGAGGTTGAGATCAACTCTGGTTCCGGCAGGGCCTTGCGGTCCAATTTTCCATTGGGAGTCAGCGGCAGCGCCTCCAGCTCGACCATCGCCACCGGCACCATATAGTCGGGCAGGCGCCGGGCTAATTGCTGCCGCACAGAGGTGAAATCAATGCTTCGGCCGGGTGCGGGCACCACATAGCCGGCCAGTCGCTTCTCTCCCGGAGTATCCTCGCGCGCCACCACCACTGCCTGAGCCACTTCCGGCAGCTCGCGCAGCGCCGCCTCGATCTCGCCCGGCTCGATGCGGAAGCCGCGAATCTTGACCTGCTGATCGGCTCGTCCCAGAAACTCCAGGTTCCCGTCGGCCCGCCAGCGCGCCAGGTCTCCCGTCCGGTACATCCGCATTCCAGGTTCGCCGTATGGATCACCCACAAAGCGATCGGCGGTCAGGGCCGGGCGCTTGAGATATCCGCGCGCCAACCCCGCCCCCGCGATATAGAGCTCTCCTGCCACTCCCACCGGCACCGGCTGCAGGTTCCCGTCCAACACGTACATACGCGTGTTGCTGATTGGTCTTCCAATAAGGACTGACTCCAGTCTCAAACCTTCACTACATTCCCAGTAGCTCGCATCGATCGTCGCTTCTGTCGGCCCATAGAGATTGATTAAACTCGCTCCGCTCACCGATTGGAACTTCTCTACCAAATCCCATGTCAATGCTTCACCGCCGCAGAACAATCGCTTCAGCTTCGTGCATCTCTCCCATCCTTCTTCCTCCACCATTGACTGCAGCAGCTTCGGCACTACCTGCACGATATTGACCTCTCGCTCTGCTATCTCCGACACTAAATAGGCGCTGTCACGATGACCGCCAGGTTTAGCTATGACAAGCTGTGCCCCAACCAGCAACGGTGCGTAAAATTCCCATACCGAGGCATCAAAACTAAACGGAGTTTTTTGTAGGACGCGGTCAGACTCGCTCAAGGCAAAGGACTCCTGCATCCAGAGCATATGGTTGTGGAGTGCGCCGTGTGAGACCATCACTCCCTTTGGCTCTCCCGTCGAGCCGGAGGTATAGAGAACACAGGCTATATTCTCAGAGGCTACTTTGGTTAGCGGTGACGACTCAGTATTAGAACGGAGAGCTGTTAAATCGGTATCAATGAAAATCAAATTACACTGAGAACTACCTAAGCGCTCACGTAAATATTGCTGAGTGAGAATAATTGATACTTGTGCATTAACAAGCATAAATAACAGCCGGTCCAGTGGGTACTCTACGTCCAGCGGCAGATAAGCCGCTCCCGCCTTCAGAATCCCCAACATTCCCACCACCAACTCTACACTTCGCTCAAGACATAGACCCACACACACCTCAGGTCCGACACCCATCGCTTGTAAAAGATGCGCCAACTGATTGGCTCGCTCATTCAATTCACCATAGGTCAGTTCCTGCTCCTGGTAGATCACCGCCACCGCCCCGGGTGACCTTCGCACCTGCTCTTCAAACAGTTCCACCACTGTCGTTTCCCGCACCTCTCGCCGCGTTTGGTTCCACTCCTCCAGTATCTGAATGCGATCCTGCTCTCCCAGCAGGTTGATGCCTGCAATCTTTCGTTGCGCATCGCTCACCATCGCCTCCAGCACCCGCAGATAGTGGCGTCCCATCTGCTCCATCCTCCAGCGATCGAAGAGCTCCCGGTTGTAGAGCCAGTAGATCGCAAGCTCTCCTTTTTCTTCCCAGACGTGCACCTCCAGGTCACAGTGGACCTGCAGTTGAGCTCCCATCACCAGCTCTACCTCCAGCCCCTTCATCCGCTCGGCCACCAGCGGCGCATTCTGCAGGGCGAAGACCACCTGGAAGACGGGCGTCGTGTTCAGACTCCGCTGCGGGGAGAGCTCCTCCACCAGCCGCTCGAAAGGCACATCCTGATGCTCATAGGCCTCCAGCGCTATGCGCCGCGCCTCACTCACCAACTCCTCGACGCTCTTCTCTCCATTGACCCTCATCCTCATCACCAGCGTGTTGACGAAGAATCCGATCATCTCCTCCAACTGCGCCTCCTGCCGGTTGGCGATCGGCGATCCCACCACGATCTCTTCCTGCCCGCTGTAGCGTTCCAGCAGCAGGGCGAAGCCCGCCAGCAGCGTCATATAGAGAGTCGCCTGTTGGCTCTGGCTGAGGCGTTTCAAGCCATCGACCTGCTGACCGCTCAGGATCATCTGAGAGAATTCGCCCTGAAAGGTCTGCACCGGTGGTCGCACTCTATCGGTCGGCAACTCGAGCCGCTCGGGAATCCCGGCCAGCTGCTGCTTCCAGTAGGCGAGCTCTGCTTGAAGCCTCTCCTGCTCCAGCCACTGTCTCTGCCAGAGGGCGAAGTCGGCGTACTGGACGCTCAGCGGCTTGAGCGGATTCTCGCGCCCCTGACAGAAGGCCTCGTAGAGCTGAGTGAACTCGCGGTTGAAGACTCCCTCCGACCAGCCGTCGGAGACGATGTGGTGCATGGTGCGCAAAAGGATATGATCGCGCTCTCCCAGTTTGAGCAGATTCACCCGCAGCAGCGGTCCGCGAGTCAGATCGAAGGGGCAGCTCACTTGCTCCCGCAGGCGAGCCGTCACCCGCGTTTGTTGCTCTTGCTCATCCAGTTGGCTCAAGTCATCCACGGGAATCTCGATCCACAACTCCGGCTCGATGATTTGGATGGGCGCTCCCTCTATCTCGTCAAAGTGTGTGCGCAGAGTCTCGTGGCGGGAGATGATGGTGTTGATAGTTTGCTCCAGCGCCTGGCGGTGGAGTTCTCCTCTCAGCCGGAGAGCCACAGGCATGTTGTATTCTGTGCTGTTTCCAGCCAGGCGGTCGAGAAACCAGAGGCGCTGCTGGGCATAGGAGAGGGGCAGACGCTCGGGCCGCTGCTGCTGCACAAGTGAAGGGCGTCCCGTCCCGGACTCTCTCAGCCGCGAGCTGAGTTGGGCAACAGAGGGCGACTCAAAGAGGGTGCGAATGGCCAGTTCCGCTCCCAGCGCGGCGCGCACTCGGCTGACCAGGCGCGTGGCCAGCAGCGAGTGGCCGCCGAGGTCGAAGAAATTGTCGTCAATGCCCACCCGCTCCAGACCGAGCACCTCGGCGAACAACGAGCATAGTATCTCCTCTTCGGGACTGCGCGGCGCCCTCCAGACAGAGGTCGATGTCATCTCCGGCTCGGGCAAGGCCTTGCGATCGAGCTTCCCATTGGGGGTCAGCGGCAGCTCATTCACCTCTACTATCGCTCCCGGCACCATATAGTCGGGCAGCCGCTGCCCTAACTGCTGGCGCAGTGCCGCCACATCCAGCCCCTGGCCAGCGCTCGCTACCGCATATCCAACCAATCGCTTCTCTCCCGGAGTATCCTCGCGCGTCACCACTGCCGCCTGATCTACCTGCGGCAGCTCGCGCAGCGCCGCCTCGATCTCGCCCGGCTCGATGCGGAAGCCGCGAATCTTCACCTGCTGATCGGCCCGCCCGAGGAACTCCAGATTCCCATCGGCCCGCCAGCGCGCCAGGTCTCCCGTCCGGTAGATACGCGTTCCAGGCTCGCCGTATGGGTCAGCCACAAAGCGCTCGGCGGTCAAAGCTGCCCGCTTCTGATATCCGCGCGCCAATCCTGGCCCAGCGATATAGAGCTCTCCTCCGACTCCCACCGGCGTCGGTCTCAGACTCCTGTCCAACACGTACACACGTGTGTTGCTGATCGGTTGCCCGATCGGTATCGTCTCTCCTTCTTTGATCTCCTCTCGACAAATTTCCTTAAAAGTCGCAAAAGTCGTCGTCTCTGTTGGTCCGTAGACGTTCAACAAACGCTCTGGCCCCTCTCGCTTGAGCACCTCCGCCACCCATCCCGAATCTAACTTCTCTCCGCCAATTAGGACCTCCCGACAACCTTTGAATGCCCTCGGTTCGGATCGTGCCACCTGGTTAAATAACGCCGTGGTCAGAAAGATTGTGTTAATCCCTTGTGTTATCAATTCCTCGGCGAGCAACCGAGGTTGCAACAATAGATCGCGACTGATGCAATACAATCGCGCTCCATGCAGTAATGCGCCCCATATCTCAAAGGTCGCTGCATCAAATGAGATGGTCGATGCCTGAGCTATTACATCGGTCTCTCTAATCTCGACGTAGTTTGTTTGACAAACCAGTCGCACTACCCCCCGATGCGTAATCTCAATCCCTTTTGGCTCCCCGGTCGATCCGGAAGTGTAGGTCACATAAGCCAGGTTATTTCCGCATACATCGATTCCGGGATTCTCTGTCGCATTCTTCGCCTCTGCCTCCACTGTTGCAAGGTTGATTACCTCTAGCGCGCCATCCCCCAGACGCTCGCCCAGCAACGGATTGCTGATTACTACTCTCACTCCGCTATCTTTCACCATGTAAAGCAAGCGCGATAGCGGATACTCGGGATCAAGCGGCAGATATGCTCCGCCGGCCTTCAGAATCCCCAGGAGGGCGGTTACCATATCTATCCCGCGCTCCAAACAGACTCCCACCACATCATCCCGCCCCACACCTCGCCCGCGCAGGTAATGCGCCAGGCGATTAGCGCGCAGGTTCAAATCTCGATAGGTGATCTCCTCGCTCCCACTAACAATTGCCACCGCCCCAGGCGATCTTCGGACCTGCTCTTCAAACAACTCCACCACCGACGCCTCTGGTATCTCCCGCTCCGTCCGATTCCACTCCTCCAGTATCAGCGTGCGCTCCTCTACGAGCACTTCAATCGCCCTCATCTCAATCTCGGGCTCCCTCTCCAACGCCTCCACCAACGCCTCCAGCGCATTCCGCATATAATTACAGATACGATCCGGTTCGATCGGTCTGACCGCTTGCGCGGTGAGCGCGAATTCATCCCCCCAATCCTCTACAGACAATATCAGCGGGTAGTTGGTCCACTCTTCGGAGTGAATCACCTCGATACCAGCCCAGGACTGCCTTGCCTCAGGTAATTGCTCCACCTGCCGGGAGTGCCGGTAGTTGAGCAAAGAGCTGAACAACGGCGTCGGCGCCGCCACCCCGCTGCACCTCTGTGCAAGGGCCAGCGACGCGTGTTCATGCTTCATCAACTCTCCCAGCAGTTCGTGCGTTTTTTTCACGCTCCGCTCCACACTCTCCTTCCCCACACGAACCCGTATCGGCAAGGAGTTGATGAACAATCCCAGAACTCGCTCAGATCCCTCTCCTCCTCCCATTCGCCCAAAGAGCACCGTCCCGAAGACTACATCCTCCGATCCCGATACACGCGCCAATACTCTTGCCCATGCCAGGTGGCATAGGCTCGCCGCGCTTACTCCCATCGCTCTCGCTCGTTCCCGCAACCGCCTCGCCAGTATTGCGTCAAGCTCTATTTGAGCTTCCTTGATATCTAAGCTGTCGCCCTGCACCTCCAGTAGGCCATACGGCGCCGTAGGCTCATCCACATCTCCCAGCAGCCCGCGGAAAAAGGTCTCGTGCTCGGCCTGCGTCCCCCTCAATTGCATCTGCGCCGCGAAGTTTCGGAACGGTACCGGTTCCGCTAGTTGATCTACCTGTCCCGACGAGAAGGATTGCACCTCCTGGATCATAATCTCCAGACTGGTATGGTCGAGCGTGAGGTGATGACTTATCCACAACAGCAGCCAACGTTCGTTGGCCGCATCATAAGTCATGGTGAGGCACATGATCGGCGCCTGACGCACATCGAGCCGGTTCCGCCGCGGATCGAAGTGTGCACGCAGTTGATCTGTTATCTCCCCTTCGGATGGATCGAGCAGAACTTCTTCGACCGGCAGCTGCGCCTCTCGCCAGACCACCTGCACCGGTTCGCGCAGTCCTTCCCAGACCACTGCCGTTCGCAGAATGTCGTGCCGCGCAATCACCTCGCGCAGCGCGCCAAGGAAACTCTCCAGATGCTCGCGCGTATTGAAGGCCATCAATACCTGGAGTTGATAGATATCTCCCAGGGTGCTCATCAGGTGATGAAAGAGAATCCCTTCCTGCAATGGTACCAGCGGGTAGATGTCTTGCACGTTGGCCGCTCCACCAGGCACCTTCGCCACTGCGGCATCGATCTCCGGCTGCGTTAGCCCCACCAGCGGCAGCATTTCCGATGTGATTTCGGAGCAGCCCGGCGGGATGAGATTGGGCGGCACCTCAATCTCGGCCTGGCTCGTTCCTTCAATCGCCTCGGCCAAAGCCTGCAGTGTGGGTGCGGTGAAGAGCGTCCGGATGTCGCTCGGCACTCCTTGGCGGCGCATGCGCTCAATAATCGAGACTGCCAGCAGAGAATGGCCGCCGAGTTCAAAAAAGTTGTCCTGGCGTCCTACTCTCTCAACCTTGAGCAGATCGGCCCAGATTCGCGCCAGTTTGCTTTCGATCTCACCCTCAGGCGGCTCATATCCGCGTCTTATATAGGCCTCGTCGTCGGGTGCCGGCAGCGCACGGCGGTCCAGTTTGCCGTTCGGAGTTAACGGCAAAGATTCGAGATGGACGTAGGCCGCTGGGATCATATACCCTGGTAGCGCCGAGCTGAGATGCGCGCACAGGGCTTCGGCTCCGACTTCCCGCCCAGTATAGTAGGCTACCAGCCGCTTGCCTGCTTCCCCATCCTCGCACGCCAGCACCACCGCCTCGCGTACCTCGGAGTGCCCAGCCAACCTCGTCTCAATTTCACCCAACTCGATGCGGAAGCCGCGAATCTTTACTTGCTGATCGGCTCGTCCCAGAAACTCCAGATTTCCATCCGGACGCCAACGCGCCAGGTCTCCACTGCGGTACATCCTCGTTCCCGGCCCCCCATATGGATCGGCCACGAATCGCTCGGCCGTCAGCGCCAGTCGCTTCAGATATCCGCGCGCCAATCCCGCTCCCGCGATGTAGAGTTCTCCTGTCACTCCCACCGGCACTGGCTTCATGCTCTGATCCAGCACATAAATTCGTAGATCCGGTATCCCGCGCCCGATGAGACTGTTCGCCCCCATAACGATCGCCTGCTGTTCAAGCGCAATATAGCTGACATGCACTGTCGTCTCTGTGATACCGTACATGTTAATCAGGCGTGGCGCGCTCTCATGGTGTCGCTGATACCAATCCCGAAGCCGCCATAGCTCCAGCGCTTCGCCGCCGAAGATCACATATCGCAAAGCGAGTGCTCGCCCGAGATCCGGGTTTTCTTGATCCGCTTGCATCAGTTGATAGAACCCCGATGGCGTCTGATTGAGGACGGTCACGCCATGGTGGACGAGGAATTTCAAAAACTCATCGGGTGATCGACTGATCAAATGGGACACTACTGCCAGGCGGCCGCCATGTAGAAGTGGCCCCCAAATCTCCCAGACAGAGAAATCGAAGGCATAGGAATGGAATAACGTCCAAACATCATCCTTTCTGAAATCGAACCAATTCTCTGTGGCAGCGAAAAGCCGCGTGACGTTCTGATGCGTGACGATGACGCCTTTAGGTCTGCCAGTAGAACCAGAAGTGTAGATGATATAGGCCGGACTGTGCGGACTGAACGGTCTTGTCCGCTCTATCTCTGCTGGGTTGTCGGCCTTGCTTCGCTGCAGCGCCTCGACCGTTTCCACCTCGTCAATAATCAGACGGCGCGCACTCTCCGGCAGCCGCCACGCCATCTCACTGGTAGTAATGACGCATCCCGGCTCAGCATCCTCTAGCATGAAAACTAGCCGATGCGCGGGATAGTCCAAGTCTAGCGGCAGATAGGCCGCCCCAGCCTTCAATATCCCCAGCAGCCCCACCACCATCTCCAGCGACCGTGACAGGGCCAGCGCCACTACATCCTCCGGCCCGATCCCCTCACCGATCAGCAGATACGCCAGCCGATTGGCTCGCTCGTTCAACTCCTCGTAGGTCAGCTCCCGCTCTTGATAGACCACCGCCACCGCCCCGGGTGTTCTCCGCACCTGCTCTTCAAACAGCTCCACCAGTGTCGCCTGCGGTATCTCGCGCGACGTCTCGTTCCACTCCTCCAGTATCTGCCTGCGCTCTTCCTCTACCAGCAGATCGATGCCTCTGATCTTTTGTCCCGCATCACCTACCATCGCCTCCAACACCCGCAGATAGTGGCGCCCCATCTGCTCCATCCTCCACCGATCAAACAGGTCTCGGTTGTAGACCCACGACAGCACGATCTCTCCCTCGCTCTCCCAGGCGTGCACCTCCAGGTCGAACCGCACTCGCAGCTCATCTCCCACCACCAGCTCAACCTCCATCCCCTTCATCCGCTCGGCCACCCACGGCGCATTCTGCAACGCAAAGACCACCTGAAACACCGGCGTCGTGTTCAGGCTCCGCTGCGGCAATATCTCCTCAACAACTCGCTCAAAAGGAATGTCCTGATGCTCATAGGCCTCCAGCGCCACTCGCCGCACCTCTCCCAGCAATTCTCCAAAACTCATCCCCCGCTCGGCCCCCACCCTCATTACCAGCGTGTTGACGAAGAATCCGATCATCTCCTCCAACTGCGCCTCCTGCCGGTTAGCGATCGGCGTCCCCACCACGATCTCCTCCTGCCCGGTGTAACGGCCCAGCAGCACTCCGAAGCCAGCCAGCAACGTCATATAGAGGGTCGCCTGTTGGCTCTGGCTCACCCTCTTCAAGCCCGCCGTCTGCTCCATACTCAGCTTCATCTGACACAGTTCGGCCCCATATGTCTGCACCGGTGGTCGCACTCTATCGGTCGGCAATTCCAATCGCTCCGGTATCCCCGCCAACTGCTGCTTCCAGTAATCAATTCCTCCTCTCAGCCCCTCTTGATCCAGCCACTCTCTCTGCCACAGGGCGAAGTCGACATACTGCACCGCCAGCGGCCGCAGCGGATTCTCTCTCCCCTCACAGAACGTCTCGTAGAGTAGCGCGAGCTCCCGGTTGAAGACCCCCTCCGACCAGCCGTCGGATGCGATGTGGTGCATCGTCCTCATCAGGATGTGATCGCGCTCTCCCAGCTTGAGCAGCCTGATCCGCAGCAACGGGCTGCGCCCCAGGTCAAACGGGCGGTTTGCTTCCTCCCCTAGCTGAGTCAGCACTCCTGCTTGTCGGTGCTCTTCATCGAGCCCGCTCAGGTCTTCCACGAGCAGTTCGATCCTCATCTCCGGCTCGATGATCTGGACCGGCTCTCCCTCTACCTCCGCAAAGTGTGTCCGCAGACTCTCGTGGCGCGAAATGATCGCATTGATGGCCTTCTCCAGTGCCTGGTGGTCGAGCTCTCCCCGCAGCCGCAGCGCGCCGGGCATGTTGTACTCGGTGCTGGTTCCTCCCAGCTGGTCGAGAAACCAGAGCCGCTGCTGGGCATAGGACAAGGGCAGATGCTCGGGCCTCTGCTGTCGCAACAGCGCAGGACGCCCGGTGGAGTCCTCCCTCAGCCGGGGACTCAACTGCGCAACACTCGGCGACTCAAATAGCGTCCGAATTGCCAGTTCCCCTCCCAGCCTCGCCCTCACCCCGCTCACCAGCCGCGTCGCCAGCAGAGAGTGGCCGCCCAGTTCGAAGAAGTTATCATCTAGTCCTACCCGCTCTACCCCCAGCACTTCAGCAAATAACGAACAGAGAATCTCTTCTTGTGGACTGCGCGGCGACCGCCAGACGGAGGTTGAGATCAGCTCCGGTTCGGGCAGAGCCTTGCGATCGAGCTTTCCGTTAGGGGTGAGGGGGAGAGCTTCCAACTGGACGATGGTTGCCGGCACCATATATTCGGGCAGACGTTGAGCCAAATGCTGGCGCAACGTTCTGGAGTCAATGCTGCGCCCTGGCGCTGGTACTACATAGCCGGCCAGCAGTTTCTCTCCCGGACGATTCTCGCGCGTCACGACGGCTGCCTGGGCGATCTCCGGCAGCTCGCGCAGCGCAGCCTCGATCTCGCCCGGCTCGATGCGGAAGCCGCGAATCTTGATTTGCTGATCGGCCCGTCCCAAAAACTCCAGGTTGCCATCGGGGCGCCATCTCGCCAGGTCTCCCGTCCGGTAAATTCGTGTTCCAGGCTGCCCGTATGGATCGGCCACAAACCGCTCGGCGGTCAGAGCGGGGCGCTTCAGATATCCGCGCGCCAGGCCGGCCCCAGCGATGTAGAGCTCTCCTCCGATTCCCACCGGCACTGGCTGCAAGCCACCATCCAAAACGTAAAGCTTGTAGTTCGGCAACGAAAACCCGATCGGTACGGATCCGGCGGTCACCGGCATCTCGGTGAGCTCAAAGGCTGAGGCATCGATGCAGGTTTCCGTGGGGCCATAAAAATTAAAGACTCGGCGAGCAACACCAGCTGATTGGAGCTCGTTCGCCAAGCTGACAGGGAGAACTTCGCCGCCCACAGTAAGAGTATCGAGACGGGCATTCCAACAGCTATTTCGGATCAGCTGCTCCGCGACACCGGGAGTGGCGTCAAGCGCGGAAACTCGGTGCTTCAAAGCATATGCGCTGAAGCGTTCAATGTCGTCGCGGACATTATCAGGAACGATCACCGATGTCCCGCCGGCACAGAGCGGGCAGAATATCTGCTCTAGGAGCGGGTCGAAAATAGTTGAACTTATCGCAGCAAACCGCGTCGTTTGGGAAACCTCAAGATAGCCGATGAGCGTGCGGATTTTGTTGACAATTGCCGAGTGGGGTATCACCGCACCTTTCGGAGCCCCTGTCGAGCCGGAGGTATAGATGACATAAGCAGGTGTTTGCTGAGCGAGGAGTTTCGTACGATCCTGATTTCCGGGGTTGCTGGTCGGGCACTTGGCTAATGAGCTAATCATCTCCTCCCCGTCGAGGATCAGCCTTCGTTGGCTATCGTCCAGCCGTGACTCAAGCCCGGTCGTGACCAGCACGGAGGCAGGCTGGGCGTCCGATAGCATAAAGGCTACCCGCTCGTCCGGCGAATCCGGGTCGATGGGCAGATATGCCGCGCCGGCCTTCCATATCCCCAATAACGCGACCACCATCTCTAGAGACCGAGGCAGGGCCAGCGCCACCACATCCTCAGGCCCGATTCCAGCTCTCAACAGTAGGTGGGCCAGCCGGTTGGCTCGCTCGTTCAATTCCTCGTAGCTCAGCTCTTGCTCTTCATAGACTACCGCTACCGCTTTGGGAGTTATTTGCACCTGCTCCTCAAACAGCTCAACTAGCGTTGTATTCGGTAACTCCTTCTCTGTTTGGTTCCATTCCTTCAGTATCTGCCCCCGCTCCTCGGCAGACAGCAAGTCAATACGCCCGACCCGCTCCTCGGGATCATCCACTACTGCCTCTAAAAACTGCAAAAATCTGCGATGATGGGCCAGAAGATCATCAATTGTGTAGAGGCTAGGGTTCACATCGAAGTCAATCCGCAGCCCACCGTCCTTGGATCTGCCGTAGAAGGCGATCGATATATCTTCGACCGCTCCATTTGAAAGATTGTGCGTAGTACCGTGATGGCCGGCAAAATCCAGGTCAAATTCGAACAACATGGGATTTACCGTTGGACCAAACAACCTGCGATTTGTGGCTGTGAAACCAAGTTCCCGGTTCAGGGTTTCAGATCTATAACGTTGGTGTCGCAGTATATTCCGGGTTTTCTGTCCCACTTGTTGTATCAGTTCGACGACAGTCGTGTTTGTGAGCACCTTCAATCGCAGGGGCAACACGTTTGACAACATGCCCGGGATGTTTCGTGAGACTGCGCCCAGGCGGGCGGTGACTGTCAGACCGAGGGTAATCTCATCGGCACCCGTCAACCGATTAAGATAGGCAGCTATTGCTGCGATGATGAGCTGGGACAAGGTTGCATTGGTGCGGTTCGCAACAGCCCGCAGCATATCCGCATCTGCAGATTGAATATACGCAGTCTGGCGTAGAAAGCTGCTTGACTTGACTGGTGGTTGGTTTGCCAGACTGACTGGCTCTGGCATCTCAGCCAAACATTCCAGCCAATACCGCCGATCCTTCACGAAATGCTCAGAGGCGCGATACGCCTGTTCGTTCTCGATCAGAAGTTGCAGAGAATCAAAAGCTCTCCCACTGTCAGTTAGATCATTCGCAATCGATGAGTAGACTTCCGCGACACGTCGCGCTATGAGCCAGACGCCAATGCCATCATTTACAATATGATGATATCTCTGGTACCAAAGAAATCGCTCGGGGCCGATTTTGAGTAGGGCGAAGTTGAAAAGCGGATCGCGTGCCAGATCGACCAACTGACCAAAATCGGCCCTCATCCAGCTCTCGGCAGCCTCCTGGGGTGCCGATTCAGCACTAAAGTCTATAAATGGTATCGACCACTTCTGAGCACAATATATGATCTGCCGCGGGGGATTGATTTCTTTCGATATCTGAACACGAATAGCTTCGGTCTCGACGAGGACCTGTCGCAACGCAGCCTCGAATACAGCTGGATCAATCGCTCCATGAATTTCTGTATACTGACCGATGTTGAAAATGGGATTATCGGGATCTACCACCTGAGCCAACCAAATTTCGCGCTGAGCGGCTAGGAGTGGCTGGTCGAGGGAATTAATTAACATTGCGATACTCCGCTGTTAGATATAACTTTATAAATGCTCCGGCTATTCTGTACGTGGGGATCACTGAGCATGAGACAAAGCGGGACATCAACTATGTGGGCAATGCGTTTGTGACCAGGGCCAGCAGAAAGCGACGAATGCTTTGTTGCAGCAGCACACGCCAAAATCGTGGGGAGCCGGTTGAAAACTGTTCATAAGGGCACAAAGGGTAGGGCACAGAAAGGAACAGTCAGTTGTGACGTTACAATTATAATTTATAATTATAATTGACAAACTCTACCACACTGTTCTGGGGATCAACATAAGAGATAAATAAAAAGCAAAGCTTATGCAAAAGCCATGCCCTGATACTCTTAGTGCGAGCTTGTCGGAACCAAGACTCAGATAACAAACAAAATGCCCTTTTCTTTTGAATTGAATCAGTTATGCTTTCTTTTTCTCACAAACTCGCCACTTGACTTTATGCGAACGAGTCTAATACATGGGTGTATATAATCTGTCTAGTGCAAAAGATAATGTGTATTAAGATTGAACATAAGCAATTGCATTAAAATTGACATTTTCGAATATAGCCAATGAACGACGAAATCGGTGCATCTTCATATTTCGTCTCATCGGCACGATAAATAAGGTGGAGTAAAATGGCTATCTTTAGCCGATAAATAGGCATGGCATCTAACTTGCTATGAAGGGTAATTTGGATATCCTGTAAAGTGGATTGCTTCCTTCGGAGCTTGAACTCTCACGCCAGTGCGCAGTAAGATGAACGGGATATAGGTAGTGCCGTAATCTTATCGGTCGACCAATCTACCTAGTGGTAATCTTTAGTTGCCCCCCGGTTTGCAGGGTGTTAGATCCTAAATCAGGCTCTGAAATAGGAGTATTAACTTTACCTTTAACGGAGGCATCAAATGATTCACCCGCTGCCAAGATCAACTCGAGTTATGTTTCGTTCATGGATTGTCTATCTCGGACTCGGACTCACATTCTCTATCAGCCTGCTATTGATGCCCAATGAAATTCGAGCATCTCGAAGTACGTTCGCCGTAAGCAATGAAGTGAAGGCTTACGTTGGCGTGGTCGGTTTGGCGCAGGAGAATCAGCAGAACTTGCAAACCGAACTGGGAAAGCCGATTGAACGAAAGCTGGCTGGTGGCGACTCTCATTATTATGCTTATCAACTCACGCTGGCTAACGGTCAATCTGCCAGGCTGGTCGTTCATCAAAAGGGGATCGACGTCCTGGTGAAGCTCTTTGGTCCGGATGGGAAACAGATCGCGGAGTTTGACTCTGAAGCCACGACGCAGGGACAAGAGACCGTGTCGTGGGTAGCGGAAGTGGCGGGGAGCTACCGGGTGGATGTGGTGGCGAAACAGAAGGATGCGGTGGCCGGACGCTATGAGATCAATGTGGCTGAGGTGCGCGTAGCGACTGAGAATGATCGAGCTCTGTATGAATCGGACAAGTTGTATGCGGAATCAGGCAGACTCTTAGCTAAGTTTGATGAGGCGCGCCCGCTAGCTGAACGTGCATTGGAGATTCGGGAACGGGTGTTGGGGACGGAGCACTACGATGTCGCTCGCGCTCTCAATCGTCTCGCCAACATATATTTGTTCAACGATTATTTCACGAAAGCGGAGCCGTACTATCAGCGTGCGCTAGCTATCTCGGAAAAATTGCTCGGCCCCGAAAATTCTTTTGTGCTTGGTTGTCGCGACAATCTTGCCCTCGCTTATAAGCAGATGGGCGACTATTCAAAGGCAGAACCGCTTTATCAGCGCACGCTAGACATCAGGCAAAAATCGTTGGGACTCGAACATCCTCTCGTCGGCCTCTCTGTTGATAATATTGCCAACATCTATACTTTGAAAGGCGACTACGGCAAGGCGGAACCTCTATATCAACGTGCGCTGGCCATCGCGGAGAAAGCACTGGGACCAGAACACCCCGGTATCGCTCGTCTTCTCAACAGCATAGCCCTTCTCTATTATTACAATGGTGACTACACCAAGGCAGAGCCGCTCTATCTGCGTGCCCTGGCCATCGGGGAGAAATCTTTGGGAGCTGAGTCCTCCGAAGTGACTGGATATGTCTACCAAAGTCTCTCGTTTGAACTCGGCGAGTATCTCTTCAATCTCGCGGTCTTATACCGCGACCAAGGAAACTTTGACAAGGCAGAGCCGCTCTTTCAACGCGCACTGACCATATCGGAAAAATCGCTCGGGCCCGAAAACTCCATTTCCGCTAAGGTCCTACACCACTCCGCCATTCTCCATCGCAAGAGAGGCGACTTAGCCAAGGCGGAGTCGTTATATGAACGCGCGCTGAAGATGGCGGAGAAGACGCTGGGGCCTGAACACCCTGATATCGCGATTACTCTCGGTGACTCTGCTTTCCTTTACGAGGCAAAAGGCGATATCGCTCAAGCTGTTGCGTCTCTGTCTCGCGCCAATGCCGTTGTCGAGCGCGATCTCACGCGCAATCTTGTTTCCGGTTCCGAACGACAGAAACTCGCTTACCTCTCTTTCTTCGCGAAACAGACCAATCTTTCACTGGCAATCTCGCTCCATAGCCAGGCTGCGCCGAACGATCCGCAGGCATTAGATCTGGCTCTCACAACTTTGTTGCGTCATAAAGGGCGCGGTCTCGATGCAATGACCGATACCATCGCCATTTTGCGGCGTAATGCCACACCGCAAAATCGAGCGCTCTTCGATAATCTCAAGGAAACCAGCTCGGAATTGGCCTCGCTGAAACTCAAAGATTCAGGCGCGGGGGACGTAGAAACTTACCGGAAAAGAATTAAGGATCTGGAAGGTAAGGTTGATGATCTGGAAAATGAACTCAGCTCTCGTAGCCAAGAGTTTCAGGCGCAAACGCGACCGATCACGATCGCATCAGTCCAAGCTGCGCTTCCAGCGGACAGCGCGCTAATCGAGTTTGCCTTGCACACGCCGCTGGACCCAAAGACTGAGGAGAAAAAACAGGCGCGCTACGTCGCCTATATACTCACGGCGAAAGGTCAACCCAAGTGGGTAGCCCTTGGCGAAGCTGCTAAGGTCGATCGGGCAGTGGATGTCTGGCGCGAAGCATTACGCGATCCAAACCGGACAGATGTCAAACTGCTCGCGCGCGACGTGGATGAGAAGGTGATGCGCCCTGTTCGATCTTTACTTGGTGAAACGCGCCGACTCCTGATTGCGCCCGATAGTATGCTAAGTCTCATACCATTCGCTGCCCTCATCGATGAACAGAATCAGTATCTGCTTGAGCGTTTCTCTATCAGCTATCTGACCAGCGGGCGTGATTTGTTGAGGCTGCAAACGCCACAGCCGAGCAAGACGGGCCCGCTTGTAGTTGCCAATCCCGACTTCGGCCGATTCGCTACAATCGCTATGCGGACAGATCGGGGCGCCGGAAATGCGCGAGCACAGATTGATCCGACACAGATATTCTTCCAGCCGCTGCCGGGCACCGAAGATGAGGCATTGGCGATCAAAACCCTGTTACCGAAGGCATCGGTGTTGAGACGGGAACAGGCTACCGAAAGGGCGCTCAAACAGGCAAGTGGGCCGCGCATCCTGCATATCGCAACGCACGGCTTCTTCCTAAATAATCAGGATACTGCACCTGTAGATGATAACCCTTTGCGTGTTAGTTCCGAGGAAACTGGCGAACCGGCCAGTCCTTACACGGTTCAGCTTGAATCCTTACCAGTGCTCGAAACCGCTCAAGAGAAGGTCAAGGGATTCAGGTCGCGGGGCTTGAATGCCTATATCGTCAAGACCGAGGTGAATGGCAAAGGCACCTTCTTCCGCGTGCGCGCCGGAAATTTTCGGACTCAAAACGAGGCTCTGAAATACGGTGCTAACCTGCAGGATAAGGGGGTTGTCAGCGATTACTTCGTCGCACGTTATGAGTCGCCGCAGCGAGGTTTACAGCTGCCAGCCGGTAATGACAAATTGCGGCTCAGCAAGTTTGCGACGCTAGTCGAAGACCCATTGCTGCGCTCTGGCCTCGCGCTGGCTGGAGCTAACCAGGGTAAAAGCGGAGAAGAAGATGACGGTATCTTGACAGCGCTGGAGGCGGCTTATCTAGACTTATTTGGAACAAAACTGGTAGTCCTTTCCGCGTGCGATACGGGTGTAGGGGAAGTTAAGAAAGGCGAAGGTGTTCAGGGGTTGCGGCGCGCGTTTGTACTGGCCGGATCAGAGAGCCAGGTGATGAGCCTCTGGCCGGTCTCGGACGAAGCGGCCAAAGATCTGATGATCCCTTATTACAAGGCCCTCCAGCAGGGAGAAGGGCGGGGTGAAGGCCTGAGGCAAGTGCAGTTGCGAATGCTACACGGCCGAAAGGACCAGCGACATCCGTTTTACTGGGCAGCATTCATTCAATCCGGGGAATGGGCGAACTTGGAAAAAGGTAGCGATCTTGGAAAAAGGTAATCAGCAAGGAGGTTCGTCAAGGTTTGTGAAAACCCAGCCTGAATCAGACCCATTAGAAGCGTTCTTCGACTATCTCGGTCCTGATCCGAGCCAAGCCGGGGAGAAGTACGAGACCCTGCGCCGTGTCCTCATGAAATTCTTCGAGTGGCGTGGTGCGCTCTCCCCTGACCATCTCACTGATCTTACCTTCGACCGTGTCGCCGGCAAGATAGCGGCAGGGGAACAGATTCAAAACATAAATGGGTATTGCCAGAAGGTCGCGTATTTTATCTACCTTGAATGGGTCAATCGAAGTCAGGATGATAAACACGAAGCCCTCGGCGATGACGAAAGTCTCCCACTAGTACAGGCGGTTTCCAATGATGAGTTCGAACAAGAGGAGAACCGCTTCGAGTGCCAAAAGAGATGCCTTCTGGAGATGCCCGACGAAAGCCGTGATGTGATCCGTGAATATTTTGCCGGTGAGGGGCGTGATCGGATCAACCGCCGCGAAGAAATGGCCGCACGCATGGGAATCAGCCGCTCTGCCCTGGGAAATCGAATTACACGATTGCTTAGTAAACTCAGAGAATGTGAACGCAAATGTTTGGGAATCTTTCAAGATGGCGCACGTTTTGCCGACATGAATTAGGTAGTATGTCACTTGTTAGTAGGAAGGATGACATAGGACTGTAATTTATTATTAACATCATCCTTTCAAAATGGGAAGTTTAGGTTATCAGCAATACTTATAATATGTTAGTTGCGCTGACAGTCAGGTAAACCACAGACTATCTTAAAATTAAATTAAAGGCTCCCATGGAAGAAAGATTAAAAACCGAACAACAAATGATTCGATACCTGTTGGGCGATATGTCCATTGAAGAGCAGATCGCGATGGAGACCGGGTACTTCACCGATCCAGAAAGTTTTAATTTGCTCCAGGCTGTCGAACAGGATCTCATCGAAGGTTATATAAATGGCAAGCTTTCGGCTGCAGGTCGAGTGAAGTTTGAGCGTCATTTTCTGAGCACTCCTGCCCGTCGAGATCAGGTGCGGTTTTTTCAGACCCTGGTCAAAGTCGTACCTATTGAAATTGATCAACAAGTTGTGGAGCAGCCGGTCAGACTCGCGGCTCTTGATTCTATTGACCTGGGACGGAAGAGCTCGTGGTGGGAATCTATCATGTCCCCATTCCGAGGACCGCGATTGGCCATGGGTATGTCGTTTGCCGCCGCAATGTTAATTCTGGCAGTTGCAGGGACATGGCTGATCGTCGGGAACCGCAGTGGGAACGATGGACAGATCGCGTCTGTCAGTCCCACTTCTTCACCCGAGACCGTGCAAGCGCCGAACCCGGATCAACCGGATGTCCCGTCAAAAGATAATGAAATAGATGGGGAGAAGCCGATCACTCCCAAACCGTCATCGAAGCCGGTCACCGCTTCTTTCGTTTTGAATATTCCTGGATTGAGGGATATTAATAAAGGTAGTACAGCGCCTCAGGTTTGGCGCATTCCGTCCAACACCGATTTTGTTCAAATGGCCTTCAACCATAAAGGTGACCCATACGGGAACTACAGAGTCTCATTAAATTATATCTCTGGTAAGCAGGCCTGGCGCCGGAGCGACATCCAAGCCAATCGCGTGAAATCAGGTACGCTATTGATTGTGAATGTACCTGCAAAACGGATTGAAGAAGGTTCATACAGCCTGGAGATCAGCAGAGACAATGTTGCAGGTGAATGGGTAATGTTCCACGAATTTTTGATCGAAGTAGTACGGTAAGAAACGAATTTAAACATTTAATATCAACCCGTAGTCCGACGCAAAGGCGCAAAGGAGAAAGAGAAATCCTTTGCGCCTTTGCATTTTTGCGTAATATCTTCGTTTATTGCAGTATTTTAAACTAACAACCCCAACTCCATTGATATGATAAAAAATTGGCATGATAAAAAAAGAATTGCAAGTAGTATGGTTAAAATCAGTAAATTCCTTAGTCTTGTCCTGAGGCATCAACCCGACAAGATTGGGGTGATGCTCGACAAGGCGGGTTGGGTTTCTGTGGAGGAGTTGATCGAAGCTCACATCGACCGCGATTTGAATGATAATGATCTGAAAGGCAAACCGCCGGAAGGTTTGAGCGGGGCGCAACTCAAGCGGTGGAAATACAAACGCTACATGCAAGATTACCTGGCCTGCGTCGCCTCGGTGGACGACAACATCGGACGCTTCCTCGATTATCTTGATAAAACCGGTCAGGCAAAAAATACCATTGTGATCTATACCTCGGATCAGTGCTTTTTTCTCGGTGAGCACAACTTTTTCGATAAACGGTTTATGTACGAGGAGTCGCTGCGGATGCCTTTCGTCATACTCTGGCCCGGACAGATCAAGGCCGCTTCGATCAATAAGAAACTGGTCCTCAATGTGGACTTCGCGCCGACTATGCTGGACGCGGCCGGTGTGAAAATGCCCTCTGATATGCAGGGCCGAAGTTTCCTGCCGCTCCTGCGCAGCCAGAAACCCAAAGGCTGGAGGACTTCAATGTATTATCGGTATTACCATCCGGGCCATCACAACGTGGCGGCGCACTACGGTATTCGCACGGAGCGATACAAACTGATCTACTTCAATAAGCTTAATCAGTGGGAACTATACGATCTGAAGAATGACCCGGTTGAAATGCGCAACATCTACGCCGATCCCGTCAATGCGGGGCTCGTGACGAAGCTCAAGACTGAAATGTACAGATTGAAAAAAGCTCTGAAGGACGAGGATAAGTTTCAGGAAAATCTGCCGCTTGATGATGTTGGTGGTGGCAGGGTGCGAGCCCGACAATCGATGAACTGAATCGCGATATTATGCGATATAAAAATTTAAGCCAGGCTCGCAGATACGCCGAGGAAAAAGAGGTAAAGCTTGGCGTATTTGCGGCCTGGCGTGCGTTTGTAAGCAATCAGTAGCTGCGATTGATTACCAGTACCAGCGGCGATCACGATCCTGGCGATCATTCTTCTGGCGATAGATGTCCCGGTTTGAGCGATCTAACATTTGATCGAGCCGTTGACGCTCGCGATTACTCAATCCGCCGCCATCCCGGCGTGAGCGATATTCATAGCGATCGATCCTACGCTGCTGATCATAAAGCCTTCTCGCTTCGTTTCTCGTTAACTCTCCGCTGCGAATTCCTGATCGAATCCGGTCCCGTTGGAAATCTTGTCTTCGATTGACGTTGCCTGAGCGACGATTTCTGTTCCCGTTTGCCAATCCGGTCAACGGCATAATCCCAGCGATCATTACTGCGGCGATAACCAACTTAACCAAAGGTTGCTTCATTATTTAAATCTCCTTTTCTCAAAGGTGTGAATGGATTCTTTTTACGTTAATCAGCTTGAATAACTAACATTTTTTGCTTTTGCGTTTGCTGTCGTAATCAGTAATAGCAACTCCCGGGCCAGGCCGTTCTAATGTTTGCTAGCGAGCTGATTGGAATGATTCGATGGCGGCGCTGAATCCATAAGTCCTTCATATGCATTCATAACAGAATGTTGCTACTCTCGTTTTTAACCCAGCATTGCTTTTAATTGTTGAGATTGGTTTTAACTGAACTCTGATCGACAGACTAATTCGTTTGTCCGATAGACGAAAACGTGAGTAGCTTCAGCAAGCTTCATTCTGGAAGAGCGAGTCAGGGTTGACTGGAGCACCGAAAAGCGACCGATTCTAATGGCGATCGGATCGCTTACATCCTCTCCCGTACAGCTTTTATGCTTCCAAGCATGCCGAGAAGAATAATGAGCAATAGGGAAATGCCTGCTGCAGGCATCAGTACGCCCAGCAGGCATATCAACGCGATCAGCCATTTGGCCGGGTTGAATCCTTTTGGTTTATATGGAAAACCGGTTTTGCCTTTGGGCCGGCGAATCCACCACATTGCACCACCCGTCACGCTCATTGCTACGATCAACACACAGACGATCACGGCCAGAATCTTGGTCGCCGTGCCGTAGATCGATCCGATGTGGATTGAGTAGGCTGAGAGCTGCAATTTGGCTGCGGCCGAGAGCTGCCGCCATCGGACTGAATCCAGCACGGCACCTGAATACTGATCGATATGAAGAATCGTGACCGTTGACGGACTGTCGTAACTTCCCGCATAAACCGTGATGCTATTCTCGGCCGTGTGCGGGAAATCGATGTAAATCTCTTTTTCGCTTTGCTCCCGCCGCGTTAAGGCGATGATTTCATCGACCTTCACGCGGGCATCGCCGTCTTTCTTGATCGATTTTGGCGGATTGAGATAGCTCGGCGGATAGGATTTCGTCATATCAGCCATCATCTGATAGCCGCGTGCGAATAGAACCGTGAAAAAGAGGCCGGTCACCAGTACCAGGAAGGCGAGGAGTGAGAGATAGAAGCCGGGGACCGTGTGCCAGTCGCGCCAGATGACATAACTCTTTCCGCGCAATCGCGGCAGCCAGACGCCGCGCGTCTGATTGCCGCCGCGGGGCCACCACAGATAAACGCCCGTGATAATCAGGATGATGCCCCAGCTTGTTGCCAGTTCGACGATGATTCTGCCAGTCGTTCCGGCCAGCAGAGTGCGGTGGATATTGAGGATGACGCCGAAAAGTGAACTGTCATACGCGAGCTGCCCGAGCACGTTGCCCGTATGCTGATTGACGAATACCCATGTAAAGCTTTCATGCGCAGTCTCGGCGATGATGGCTGTTGCGCGCGTGGGATCGTCTGAAACGGACACACCATGCACCGTTGCGCCAGAGGGAAGGGCAGCGGTCGCGGTTGTTAGCTGTTCGTCATATGAAAATGTTTGCGGCTGCGGCTCGACAAACATCAGATGCGGATAGATCACCCGTTCCAGCTCTTCTTTGAAAACATATAGCCCCCCGGTTAGGGAAACAGCTAGGAGCACGGGCAATACGATCAATCCCGCATAGAAATGCCAGCGCCAGATGACTCGGTAAAGACGAGGCTCTTGCCTTCCATTGGTGATGATCTCGTCATGAGCAGCATCAGCCGTAGCCGGTTTAAAATGCTCTTCTGCCACGCTCGTGGTGTTCATCTCTAGACTCATAGATGTTTTGTTAGAAACGGTAACTGATGTTCGCTGTAATGGCCCGGCGCAAACCATAGAAACAGTCGCCCCGCGCCAGGCAAGTTGTGACGTGCACTCTATCGGTCAGGTTGGCGACATTGATCGCCAGTCGCCAGGTTCGAAAATCATAGGATAACATTGCATCGAAGAGGGTATAGGAAGGGGTTTTCAGTAGGTCGTTCCCATCCCATGATGTGCCGGTGAAGCGCACGCCGCCACCAGCGGTAAGGCTTCGTGAGTCGCCGATGCGGAAGATGCGCGTCGCCCACAGCGATGCGACGTGCGCCGGCGATGTCGGCAGCCTCTTTCCGAGGTCCGGACCGTTGCTCTTCGAGACGCGCGCATTTGTGAAGGAATAAGACGACAGCAGATTCACTCTTCGGAAAACGGTGGCGTTGGCCTCGAGTTCGATCCCGCGCGTACGAGCTTCTCCGATCTGCAGGCTGTTGAGCGGATTGGTCGGATCAGGCGTGAGCCGGTTCTGTTGCCGCATATCGAAGAGAGCAAGACTTACCAGACCATTCCCGCTTCGCGGCTGGTACCGGACGCCGACCTCTACCTGCTTGCCACGCAGCGGCTTGTAGGGATTGTTATTGAAGTCGAGGCCCGTCACTGGTTGAAACGACTGCGAATAGTTAACGTAGGGAGAGATTCCGAGACTTGATAGGTAGACGAATCCTGCCCGTCCCGTCACAGCTTGATCGTTCTGCCGCCCGGGGGTTACGCCCGCGGATTCGAAGCTGGCCCAGTCCTTGCGTATACCCATCGACAATACCCACTGCTCGCGTATTTTGAGCTGGTCGTTGGCATAGATGCCGGTCTGATTCTGTCGTGTGTCGGGTAAGGCGTTCAGAGTTGGATAAGTGTAATTACCGTAAACTGGAGTATAGACATCGAGCGCAGGCTCGTCGCTATACCCTTCGAAACCGGTGATCGTCGCCTTCTGATAATCCACCCCGGATAAAAACAGATGTTGAAAAGGGCCCGTGCGCCAGCGTTTTTCCATCTGAGTATCAAACGCAAGGCTATTGAGCTCCTGCTTACTTACATAGAGTGTACGGTTGATACTCCGCTGGTCGTCGTTGAAAGCCGGAATCGGAGCGAATCGGGTATAGAACTCCTGAATGCTTCCGCGGCCGTTAGCGTAATTCAGGTTTTGCCGCACCGAGCACCTGTCACTCAATCTGTGTTCGAAGAGATAGCTGATCGCGTTTTGTCTGGTGCTGTACTCATCGATGTCGGGTTCGCCTATGAACGTGTTGGTCGGAATCTGTCCGTAGACGTGCGGCAAAACCGTACCCTGCCAGGGGAAGAAACCGATCGATGAGCCGCCCTCGTCCTGTTGGAAATTGGTGAGAACGGTCAGCCGGGTTGCCTTTCCCGGCTTCCAGGTCAGCGATGGCGCGAGCAGCAGACGATCGTCCGGCACATAGTCCACCTGCGTGTTGCTGTCGCGACCGAGGGCGATTATGCGATAGAGCCATTTTTCGTCGGTATCGATCGATCCGGTGAAATCGAACGCAGCCTGTTTGCGACCGTAGCTGCCCAGTTGCAGGCTGACTTCCCGGTGTGAGGTGGCAAGCGGTTTTTTTGAAACCAGATTGACGACCCCATTGAAACTGCCCTGACCATATAGTACCGAAGATGGTCCCCGTAGAACTTCGATCTGCTCGATGGAAAACGGGTCAGGCCGCGTATTGTTATTGTAGCCATACAACATGCGGATGCCGTTGAGATATTGTCCCCATTCCTCACCGCCGCGGATTGTCGCCCAATCGCCGCGGCTGTCGAGACCGTATGCTTCCGTGCGCACTCCCGCTGTGTAACGCAGCGCCTCCTGCAGAGTGAGGGGAGATTGGGCCACGAGATTTTCACGAGTAACAACCGAGGTTGCCTGCGGCGTCTCGACCAGCGGAATGTCTGTCTTCGAAGCCGTGGTAGGGATCTCTCTGATTTTCCCGACCACCTGGACTGATTCTGTCATTCCGGGGGGGGCGAGGGCGATCTGCAGATCGAGCGTCTGGCCGGCCGCGAGCGTAATCTCCCGTGACTTCTCGGAGAGGCCGGCGCTCCGTACTATGACTCGATACGAACCGGGATCGAGATTTTCGATGTGAAAGTTCCCTTCGGCATCGGTCGCCGCCATCTTTTCACGGCCCGATGCAACTTCGCGCAGAATGATGGTAGCGCCAGCCAAAACAGATTGGGCTGTATCCGTTACTCTCCCCGTCAGCGTTGCAGTAGATTGGGCACGGACGAATAGTGTAATAAATACACAACAGAGCAGACCCGCGGCAGTCCGCAGAAACATATTCCTTTTGGTCATTCGTTTTCCGTTATACGGCTGCTTGTGAGAGCAACCCAAGGTTTGTCATTTCATAGGCGGTGTGGCAGGATGACCCTCGCACACTGCCCGCGATGTTGCCAGAACAGACCGGTTCAGTTGTTGCAATATGAGCCTCCGGCGTGCCGCGCCGGGGGCTTTTTCCTGATACCTTTTCTCAATTTTTATAGAGCTAGTGAGTTACCCAGCTCGATGACCCCACGTTATTCTTACCCCGCACCTACCTCTCCGGGATAAATATCCGGTAATAAATTTCTTTGAAAACTAGATGTCATGAGATCTAAATAGATAAGTTAGCTGAAGTTGAAAATCATTTTCAGCTCGCTGCGATATTATAGACAGCATAAAGGCGTGTCAAGCATTTACTTGCTGCCAGTAACTGTCGCGCATACAATGGCAAAGATGAGGCAGTATCTGTAAAAAATAATCTGGAAAAAAATTGGATGAAGAGTGATTTCGATCTAGCAATTATCGGTTCTGGGTTTTCCGGTTCGCTGATGGCGATGATTGCGCGGCGCACGGGTCGATCGGTCATTCTGTTGGATCACGGCGGGCATCCGCGATTCGCCATTGGGGAGTCGACCTCGCCGCTAATGAATCTGATCATCGAGCAATTGGCTGATCGCTACGACCTGCCGCGACTGAAACCGCTCGCCACCTGGGGGGAGTGGCAGCGCACCTATCCGCAACTTGTTGGGGGGCTTAAACGCGGGTCCACCTTCTTCAAACACGAATCGGGCACACCCTATCGGACAGCTCCGGATCATTCGAATCAATTACTTATATCAGCCAACCCGAACGATGAGGCCGCCGACACCCACTGGCTACGCTCTGATGTTGATTATTTTCTGTTGCAGGAAGCCATTTCATGCGGAGCGGAATATCTTGATCAAACACGACTGAACTCCCTCGAATGGGCGGGTAGCGACGGGGCAAACGGGGCAAACGGAGCAATCGGGGCAAACGGAGCAATACTTCGTGGTGAACGGCGCGGACGAGCTGTTAATCTGCGCGCGCGTTTTATTGTCGATGCCAGCGGCCCGCGCGGATTCTTGAGCAGGGCGCTCAATCTGAAGGAGCGGGCTTTTGCTGATTTTCCGGCGACCCAGGCGCTCTATTCACATTTCATTGGCGTCCATCGATGTGAGGGGATGCCGGATTACGAAGTCGAAATAGATCCGCCGTACCCGATGGATGATTCGGCCGTACATCATGTTTTTGACGGTGGTTGGATGTGGGTTTTGCGTTTCAACAACGGAGTGACCAGCGCTGGGATCGCCGTAACCGAAGATATGGCGAGAGAGTTGAAACTGGCGGAGGGTGAAGCCGCTTGGCAGCGATTCCTTGCGCGATTCCCCTCGATCGCCGAGCAGTTTGCCGGCGCGCGAGCGATTCGAGAATTCACCTGGATGCCCCATCTGACGTATCGTTCCGAGCTGGCTGCCGGGGACGGCTGGGCTTTGCTTCCGTCGGCCGCGGCATTCATCGATCCGCTTTTCGGTCCGGGGATGCCGATGTCGGTGCTCGGCATCGAAAGGCTCGGCCGGTTACTGGAGCATGACATCGCGGATTGTGAGGTTAATGACAGACTACGCGAATATAGCCGGGTGACGCTTATGGAAGCCGATCATACGGCTGATTTCGTTGCTGGCTGCTATGCCGCGTTCCCGCATTTTGAACTCTTTACATCACTCTCGATGGTTTATTTTGCGGCCGCCAGCTTCTGTGAAATGGCCCGCAGATTGGGACGAAACCATCTAGCGCAGCGTTTTCTGGCCGTGGACCGACCGGCCTTTGCTAATGCTTCTGGCAGCCTGAGTCAAATTTTGCGTCACAACGAATGCCTTGACTCGATCCTATTTGCCGCTCAGGTGAAACAGAATATCGATACGCTGAACATAGCCGGGCTTTGCGATCAACGCAAACGAAACTGGTACGATGTGGATATTGAAAATATGATCCGATGCGCCGATAAGCTGGAGGTTACGTCAGATGAGATGGGAAGATTTTTGCGGAGCGCGAATTGGGCGCAAAAAGCCGTCCAACTTCATCAGGATCACACGAAGCAGCTGATTCAATCGGGGCAACTGCGCCAACGTTCGATCCGGCTATCCCATAATCTTTCCCGGGATGAAGCAGAATCTGGTGGCGATATGGTTGGATCCTGCCCGGCATTTCAGCTGATGCTCGAAGACGCCTTGAACGTTGCTCCTACCGATGTCACTGTTCTCCTGCGCGGAGAAACGGGGACGGGCAAGGAGCTGCTCGCCTACGCGATTCACCAGCACAGTTTACGCAGGCTCGGCCCATTCGTCATCGTCAATTGCGCGGCGTTGCCGCCTTCGTTGATAGAAAGCGAACTGTTCGGGTACGAGAAAGGCGCTTTCACCGGTGCGTCGCTGCGAAAGCCCGGGCGGTTCGAACTGGCGGATGGGGGAACCATCTTTTTGGATGAGATCGGTGAAGTGCCGCTGGAGATACAGGGAAGATTCTTGCGCGTGCTGCAGACCGGCGTTTTCGAGCGATTGGGGAGCACGAAGAGCGTCCGCGTCAAGGTCCGTATAATCGCTGCGACCAATCAGCCGCTCGAGCAACTCGTCAATGAGCGAAAGTTCCGCTCCGATCTTTTTTACCGTCTCAACGTCTTTCCGATCACACTGCCTCCGCTGCGCGAGCGATCAGCCGATATCCCACTGCTAGTTCGGCATTTCGTCGATAAATACAATGCGCGGTTCAAACGTTCGATAACATCGATCAGCAAACAGTCGCTCCACGCCTTGGAACAGTATGGCTGGCCCGGCAATGTGCGGGAGCTGGAACATCTGGTGGAGCGCGCCGTCCTCTCCGCTAAAGGTGAGATATTGAAAGTCGCACCACCCGCGATCTGCCTCGAACCTGCTTTACCGGTTAATGAAAGAGACACCCAGTTGGCCGAACCTGGTGTTTCGGCGCGGCCCGCAACCCTTACTGAGAACGAGTTGGCCCACATTCGAATGGTTTTGCGCCGCACTGGCGGCCGCATTTCGGGGCCGCAGGGAGCCGCTTCGATTCTCGGCATCCCGCCATCAACGCTTCGCAGTCGAATCAAAAAGCTGGGATTGAAAATCAATCCGGACGGCGCAAATTGATCAATACTCTACCAGAGGATCGACGACAGCCAGCCCAGCTCTTTCCTTTATAACCGAAAGGTGAGGCAGGAGCGCTTCCTCCAACTCTCCGCTAGTCACCGTCGTGGCGCAATGATCAGTTGCGAGCTGTTTCCAGGGCGGCTTCTCACCATAGACGTACTCTCCGAAGACGAGCACCGGTGTTCCGTATCCGACGATCTGGCGACGATCTGAGGAAAGTTTCCACTCGTCTGCCCAGCCATAAAACCATGCTGCGTCATCGGCGAGCAGCCGGATGCAGGAATGGCTGGCAGGATATCCGGGAAGCTCATATTCGTGAATAGAAATGCCCTTCGCGTTGTCGAGGTTGAAGTACCAGCGGAGAAGCCACGCCGAGTTGACCGTACTACGGGTCGCCTTCGATCTCCAGTTCGTGTGATAAAGGCCCGCAGGAGTAGGCGTCGACTTCTTTCCTGTGCTGGTTGGCCCCCACCGCACGAGGCGCCCGAACTCATAGGCGCCGAAGGCCTGGACGCGCCGCGAAACCAAGAGCAGCCTGGGCGTGTCTCGCGCCTGCTCGACCTCAGATGGGAAAGGCGAGAGATTGACCAGATTGCTGACAGACTCTGGTATCAGAAGTGTATCACCCTTTCGGATGTGTCCGGCATCGACCCGGTTCAGTTTGAGAACCGCCGCCATGGTTTCCTCGCCGATTTCAGCCTTGATCTGCGTAAGGGATTTCGCACCTTTAACAGCATAAGTGCGATAACTGATAGGATTGTTCTCGGGCATTTCGGGCACGAGCCTTGGATCGGAGCTGAGTCCCGTGGTTGGGGGATCATCGATCGTGATAGCCTCAAGATATCTGGGCGGCACCGTCATCGTGGTAATGAGCAGGAATGCACAGATGAGCCCGAGAGGCAATGTGCGCGGGATAAAAGTTGTTTTCATCGTAATGAATCCTCCTTGTCCCGCGGATACTATTCGGATCGTGGTTTCTGCAGTAGGACTCTCGCCACATTAAATAAATGTGGAATGCCGCCTGAAGCTGAGGCGGGGATCACACAGTTTTGGGTTGAGGGTTCCCCGGTGCGTTTGGTACCGCTGGGAGATCTACTCCGTGCGCCCAAACCAATTTCCACTTCTCCTGATGCTTTACGAACACATCTACGAATGCCGCTGCGCTTATTTCCTCTTTACCTTCATCATTTAGCGTCCTGGCCTTCTGCGTTCCGCTCATTACGACCACGTCTGAAAATACGTTCGCCTTCATATCCTCGGACCAGACAGAGAGGATACTCAACGGGTAGTGACTCAATGGCAGCAAGAAACTCTGGCCTTGAGCGATCGCCTTCCATCGGATTTCTATAGATAAAATTATCCGACAAAATTTGATCCAGCTTGTTTGTGTCTTTACCCTTTATAGCAGCGAAGATATCGGTCTCAATTCGGAATATTTCGTTTTCAATCGACCCATCATGTTCTTGATTCATAGCTCTTTCTCCTACCTGCTCTGGAATCTGACTCCGTGCCTGCTATACCTTGATTGAACACCTAATGGAATCTGTGGAACAAAATAACCCCATATCACGGCTATCACAAGTAGCGCGGCAAAACAGGTCCGACGATAGTCGAGCTGGACATAAAAGTATCCGCCGACGAGGCGCTCAAAACTGGGCACCTCGCGGCGGTGAATATGTCATTGAGAATATTTCTGACGACAGGCTGAGATATCCGCTCAAAGAACTGTCCCGAACATTATAGAAAGAGCCGGATCAGCCGAAGAGGACTCGTAATCTGAGCCGCTAGTTTAAAAGGATGTTCAACCTCTCCGGATCAATTTCATTCTCCCGCTGGCACCTTTACCGTTTTGCAGTGTGTGTGACCAGGGGCCTTCGAACTGATCGTTGGTCAATTTCACATATCCTTCAATAACCCCGCCTTTACCGTCCACCGCCTTGATGATGAACTTTTCGCCATCAAATCTCGGTTCGATCAGCGCTAATTCACTTCCCCCACCCCCAGGGGATAAAATTTTGCCAGTGAGACGATCTCCGTCGGTGTTGACGATCAGCACTGGACCTTGAGCGCCATCACCTTCTTCGTATCCATTCCCTTTATCCAGGGCCACGTCCCACTCGCCGATGATTTTTTCGTTGGGCGACTTTTTTGAGTTATGTTCTTTGCTGCTCTGCTCGATATCGAGTGAGAAGACGGCGGCGAGGGCACTCGACGCTGTCAAAACCGAAAAAACGGCAGCCAATATAAGAGTTTTACTTCTCTTGCTCACGTGTGGTCTTCGTTCGATCAGTTTCATAATGCGTTCCTCCAGAATGTCGGCTTCGAATACGCCGAGAGTGTATGCGGGCTGGTTTACAACCATCGCGGAATCGGCCAACTGCAGCAATGAGCGGGCGTAGGCCGGCGCATCGAGCAACCTGTCAGTCACCAACTCATCACAAGCCAATTCACGCGTCTCTTTGATTCGTCGTTTGATGAAAATGACTGCCGGGTGAAATGCAAGCAGTATGCTCAGTAGTTCGTAAATCAGGTTGAAAGTGAAGTCGCGTCGTTTGATATGCGCCATTTCGTGCCCGATCGCCGCGGACAATAGTTCGGGCGCATCGGAATCGAGCAGAGCCTCAGGCAGAACGATGCACCGTCTCCCGACTGTAAACGGAACGGCGATTTCAGCGGAGAAGAGAAGCGTGACGCCCTTTAATCCAAACTCTCTCTGGCATTGATCCTTGATCAGTGCGAGCCGTTCGGATATCTCGCGTTCGTTCGAGGCTGCCAGCAGAGCATTCGTCTTTCTCCCGGCGCGCCATAGCTTGATTCCGTAAAACAGCAACGAGAGCCAATAACAAGCCAACGCCAGCGCGGCGAGGGTCGGCGGCGGGGAGACCGTTCTCAAGCCCGTGCGAAAATAATCGCTCAGATCGAACGGTGATAGAGTGGGATTTGAATGGCCGCTTGCCACTCGACTTGAGATCGCCCTCCCCAGGGCGGAGCCTTGTACATCACCGCTGAGGACCCCAGATGCGCCGAGCAGCGGAATCAGCACGCAAAGTGTCAGCGCCGCAACCCATAAGAAATGGCGTTGGCGCGCCGGGGCATTCCGCATCAACCGGTCGCAACCAAGCGCCGCAGCCGTGATCACCAGTGGTTGCCACAGGGCGTTGCCGAGAAAAGTCAGGAACCACTGATTAATCGTCTCCATCGCGTGCCTCCTTGGCCTCCAGCATTCGTTGAAGCCGGGCCAGTTTCTCCGGCGTCAATTGGCGCGACTCGACCAGACTCATCACCAGGCTCTCCGCCGATCCCCCAAACAACCGGTCGATCAGGTCTTTGGCCGCGCTCCCGGCCACCTGATCGCGCTTCACTGCCGGACGGTAGTAATATGCCCGGTCTTTGAGCGTTCGCCTGGCCTTTTTCTTCCGCACCAATACGTTGAGCATCGTTTGTACCGTTGTATAAGCCAGCTCCCTTCCCAGCCGCTGCTGCACGGTCTGTACCGTCGCAGGGCTGGTCTCCCACAACACATTCATGATTTCGGTCTCGAGCGGCGTCAGCCGGTCGCTCTTTTTTCTAGGTGCCATTGAAAATCATCTCCTATATGTATAGGAGAGTATTCGCTGGTCAGGGATTTGTCAACTAAAGGTTTAGGAGCTTGTCGATTATTGGTTGGGATCAGTCCTGACAGGCATTCGTGATTTCTGGTGATTTCTAGAAGATGGAGAGATCAAAGCACACTATTGCAACCAGCGGCTCAGGTTTTCGCGGACGAAATCATCGTCGGTCAGATGGGGATAATCTCGGCAGATGCGGTCTATCTCTGCCATCTGGCCGGGCGAAAGTTCTTCGTTTGGGTCCAGGCACCAGCGGCCCGCCATCAAGCCCTGGCGGCAGAGAATTTCGTGCAGTCCGGCGATGCAGCCGGCGAAATTGTTCTTCGCGTCGAACAGGACCGCATTGGCGTCGGTGATCTCGGCCGATCGCGCCAGCATTTTATAAGCATTCTGACCGCCGGCGGATCGGCAGTCTTTGATCTCTTTCAGTAACTCGACGGCTCGTTTCGTCCAGACTGCCCAATGGCCCAACAGCCCTCCCGCAAAGCTGATCGCGACATTTCCCATCTCGCCCGCGACGCGAAACTCCGTCAGAAGGTCCGCCACGATGTTGTCATCATTGCCCGTATAGAGGGCGACTTCGCTGTAGCGCCCACTGCTGGCGAGCGCGCGGACAACGTCGAGCGTCTGGTAGCGATTGAACGGCGCGACTTTGATGCCGGCGACGTTCTCTATCTCAAGAAATTCGCGCCAGAACCCATAGTCCAGCAGCCGTCCCCCGACCGCGGGCTGCAGATAGAAACCGAAGATGGGGATCACCTCCGAGACGCGCCGGCAATGCTCGACCATCTCCGCTGTCGAGGCTTCCCGCAATGCCGCCAGGCTTAACAGACCGAGGTCGTATCCCAGGTTGCGCGCGATCACCGCTTCATCAATAGCCTGTTTCGTCAGACCGCAGACGCCGGCGACCTTGACCAGCCTCCTCCTATTGCGCAGCTCCCATTCGCGCATCGTCTCTGCGCCCAATCGCAACACCAGCTCGAACAAGCCCACCTGTCGAATTGCGAATTGTGTGGTATGCACACCGACTGCGATGCCCCCCGCCCCCGCGTCACTATAGTATCGGGTTAAAGCGGCCTGCCTGCGTTTATCAAGTTTGCGGTTCTGGTCGAGCGCGAGGGGATGCGCGGGGATCACAATTCCCGCGAGCAGCCGATCTCGCAACTCCTTATCTATCGACATCAGAATCTCCCGTCAGTAACTTCGAACTTCGTAGGCTTGTTCAAACTCGTACCGCCTATTTCAATCCAATGCGCCACCATCTCCATCAACTCGCCCAGGGGGACTTCCGGATAGCCGAGCAGCCTGTGGCAGAGCGATGCGTTGTTCAGAAGGGCTGTATCACTCTCCACACCCCGAAAAATGGCTTCGCGTTTGAATCTCGCCGCAAAAAATTCAGCCGCGCGCCGGGTCGATACAATCTCGGGTCCGGTGACGTTCAAGATTCGGGGCGGCGACTGGCATAACTCAAGACAGCGTAAAGCATATGAGTTCGCATCGCCCTGCCAGACGACGTTGAAGGCGGGGACGGTCAGATCGATTGCGTTGCCCTCATAGACGTTCCGCGCTATGTCAACCAGCACGCCGTAGCGTAGATCGACTGCGTAATTAAGCCGGAAGATCAGGCACTGCATCCCGAATTCGCGCGAGAAATACTCGAATACTCGTTCGCGTCCCAGACACGATTGGGCATATTCGCCCAGCGGATCAGGCGAATCGATTTCAATAGAACCGCCTGATGCCGGCTTGGCAAAACGATAGACATTGCCGGTGGAGAAGGCGACGATGCGAGCATCGCGATAATGGTGCGCAACATAAGCCGGAATTATGGTATTGCTGACCCAGGTGAGATCGTTGCGATCCAGCGAACCGAACTTGCGGCCCGCGAGATAGAGCACATTCTCGCACGCCGGCAAAGTATCCACCTCGGCTTGGTCGAAAAGATCGCATGCGACAGTCTCGACATCATTCTTTTCGAGCTCTTGGCGCGCCTGCATTGAAGAAAAGCGTGAGATGGCGATCACGCGGCGCTCGATCCCGGCGGCTTGTGATGCGCGTTTGATGCGACGAGCGAGCGATGGCCCCATCTTCCCGCCGGCTCCTAGAACGACCAGATCACCAGGCAGCCTCCGCATCGCCTCAATGTCGGCTGCATTGGGGGTGGAGAGAAGACTCTCCAGTTGTTCTTCGTTCTCTACCATACATGTTCAGATGGAAACAAATTAGGCAAAAAAGGGCAAGAATGGCCAAGACTCAAAGCTCTATGTCTTCGTGCCCTTTAACTATTTTGTTTCCGTTTTGCCTTCACAGAGCGCCCGGCAAGTGTCATATCGCATTTACGATTCCCTCTCGTGTGGCGCTGTTGTTGCGAACCAGAGTCACGACAGCCAGCATCGCCAGCAACGGAATCAAGCTGGCCACGATCAGTATCGGTTCGAATGAATAGCGATCGGCGACCATTCCTATCAGATAGGTCGCTGCGATCGTGCCCACCCCAGCCCCGGTCCCGCTCATTCCGCTGACTGACGCGACCGATCCGGTGGGATAGATATCGGCCGGCAGATTCAATACCATCGTCGAGAGCGCGGCATAGGTGAGGGTCGAGATCGCGAAGCAGATGACTATCCAGTAGAACGAGCTGGTGAATGCGGTCGGAATCAACAGGGTCATCCCCAGCGCGCAGATCACGACGACGAACTTTCTCGCTGCGCCGACCGACCAGCCGCGCTTGATCAAATAACTCGACAGCCCTCCGCCCGCGAAATTCCCGATATCGGCAGCGACGAACGGGACCCAGAATGCCAGCAGGCTATTTTCAAGTTTAAAACCCTTGGCTACCAGGTAGATGGCGAACCAATCGGTGATGAAGAACCAGACCGGATCGGTCAGGGTCTTGCCGATGATAATGCCCCAGGTCTGCGGCAATGAGAGGAGCGTGCGATAACTCAAACGCTTGCTCGCGCCGGATTCCGCGTTCTTATCCGCACGATTGGCCATTATGTAGTCGCGTTCCTCGGCGCTCAGACGCGGGTGCTCTTCCGGACGGTGATATAACTTGCGAAACAGTATCAGCCAGATGAAACCGAGCGAACCGGTGATGATGAAGGCCGGCCGCCAGCTTCCGAAATAGTGGTAGGCCGACAGGACCAGAATCGGCGCAATTGCTCCGCCGATCGAAGAACCGCTGTCGAAGAGCGCTACCGCCCATCCGCTCTCACGTTTCGGAAACCATTCGGAGACGGCCTTGGTCGCGCCGGGCCAGTTGGCGGACTCGCCCGCGCCCAGCAGAAAGCGAAAGAACGCGAAGCTTCGCAATCCCGTGGCCAGCGACGTCAGCATCGCGGCAAGAGAATAGAAGGCTACCCCCAAACTCAACCCCTTTCGCGTTCCGATGAGGTCCAGAAGGCGGCCTGAAGCAGTCTGACCGAATGAATAAGCGACGCGAAATGCGATGATCAGCAAGGCGAAATCGGAATTCGTCCATTGATATTCGGTCTTGATATACGGCGCGAGCACGCTCAATGTCTGCCGGTCGATATAGTTGATGACCGTCGAAAGGAAGAGCAGACCGCCGATATACCAGCGCAGGTGTTTGATAGGAGCCCGTTTGTCATCCTTCATCTTCACCCCTTGACTCTGATCCCGAGCAGCTTCGCCAGCGTCTCGCCATAGATTTTCCGGCGGCTGGCTTCGGGCACGCCGCAGGCATCCAGCATAGATTCGTAACCGGCCAGGCAAGCATCCAGATTCTCCGGCAGCTCATCAGTCCCGAAGACCAGTTTTTCAAAGGCGTAGACCGCCTCGGACGAACTATGCGCCGTCGGTCCCTCCCACCAGAGGTACTCTTTAAAGACGGCCAGATTCTTAGCTTTCTTGAGCAAAGACGACCCGGTGAGATCGAAGTAGATGTTCCTCTCCCAGCGCGCGACCTCAGCGGCCTCATCGTACCAGGGATTGCCTAGGTGCGCGCCCTGGATCACCAGCTTTGGGAACGACCGCGCGATGGTATGCAGGAAAGACGGTCGCATGCGGGCCATCGAGGACGGCTCCGGCTCGTCCGTGTTCGATCCTGAAACTATGCCGGTGTGGAATAGCGCGATGAGCCCGAGCGATTGCAGCTTGTCGTATATCGGGAAATAGCCGAAATCATCCCAATTATATTTTGGGGTATGCATCTTGATCCCTTTAAACCCTGCATCGGCGAACTGCTTGATCTCACGCAGCGCATTCGGGTCATCCACGCTGATTCGACCGTAAGGGATTATCACATTGGGATGCTGGGCTGCGGCCTTCCTGATCACTTCGAGGCCCGGCGCAGGAGTGAGAACGCAGGCCATCGCATTGCGCTCAGCGTACACCTTCACCAGCCGGGCGACGTAATCGGGCGCGGGCTGGTAGTGCTGATGAGAGTCGATGATGAACCTGCGTGGCGGCTGGTATGATGCGTCGAGCGGAATACTCGCCGCACCCGCCGTCATCAGTTTGATAAAGTTCCGGCGTGAAGTAGTCAGATTCATGCCCGCGAGACTAGGCGAAATTTACAAAAATGTCTATGCGCCAACCAACCTTAACCGCTTGTACAATATATGGAAAAAACTGAAGGATATGGATTTTGAACTACGGTGATGGTATAAATCAACAGGTACCATCCAAGACGATAATCGTTAAACATACTTATGTCAGCGAAATAAATTGCTAAATTCGCAAGCATCACGTCTACCTGGCTTTGCAGGGTTTCACGCTACCCAAAATATATCAATCGAACCGCAAGAACCACAAAACCATACACACGCAAGGAGTATCGTATGATTTGTATCGCTCAATCCCCCAACCCTCTAGGCCGTTACATAACTTCATTGGGATCGCTTCTTATACTGCTCGTCGCGTTAGCGGCCGGAAGCCGCGCCCAGACAACTTTCGGCAGTATAACGGGCAATGTGACGGATAGCTCGGGGGCTGCTGTTCCAAACGTCACCATTGAAGCCACACACATTCAGAGTAACTATCGTTACGCGGCTAAATCCAATGAGGTCGGAAACTATACCCTGCCGCAGTTGCGTGAAGGCGAGTACCGGGTGCGCGCAAACGCCACGGGATTCAGCGAATTCATCGCGCAGAACGTTCTGCTTCAGGCGCGTGAAGAGCGGCGTCTCGATATCCGGCTTCAGGTGGGCACATTGGGCTCCGCCGTCGAAGTAACGGCTGGAGCGGCTCTCATCGAGACTGATACTGCGCGCATCGGGGATTCGAAAAACGCCGAGGCGCTGAAGAGCCTCCCGCTCAGTACACGCTCGCTCTATTCGTTTCTGGCGCTCACCCCTGGAGTGTTGGGCGCTGGAGGAGGCCAGTCGACGAGAAGATTTGCCGGCAGCCGCGTCAATCAGTCAGAGCAGTCGATCGATGGCATCACAACCAGCAATGGGTTCGATGGGACACAGATCACTCCGCTGGTGAGCTATATCGAGAGCTTCCAGGAAGTACGCGTCGATATGGCGAACAATAGCGCAGATATCGGTTCGGTGGGACAGGTGACGGTGGTCTCGAAATCCGGCACCAATGAGATACACGGTAACGTCTTCGATTACTATGTGACGCCCTGGTTTCGCGCGCGTAACCCGTTTGCGGCGGAGCGAGGCGCAGGTGTCAGGCATCAGCCGGGCGGCTCCATCGGCGGCCCGATCGCGATCCCGAAGGTCTACAATGGCCGGGATCGAAGTTTCTTCTTCTTCTCATTCGAGACATCGCGCGGCAGCAACATCAATCAACTGCTCAACCCGACCGTTCCGCCGGTTCCATGGAGAAATGGGGATTTCTCGGCCCTTTGTTCCGCCTATGATGCCGCAGGTCTCTGCGACGACGAAGACGGAGTACAACTGATTAACCCGCTTGCAGATGGAGGCCCGGCTCCATTTGCCAACAATCGGATTCCAATAGGAAGTATCAATGCGGTTTCGCAGCGGATCCAGGACCGATTCTATCCATTGCCCAATTTCGGCGATCTCAACGTTTTCGCGTCGCAAAACTATCGCGAGCAGAAGAGCAGGCAGTTCGACCCTCAGACCTACTATACGGCGCGCCTCGACCATCGTTTCTCCAATAATTCGTTCATTTTCGGCCGCTGGACGTGGGCGCGGGAGCACAGCCGGGATTACGAAGCGAACCTTCCTACCATCGGGCAGCGCTGGCAGACACGAGACACGCGAGCATTTAACCTCTCCTACACGCACAACCTGAGACCGACCCTGGTCTCGGAGACCCGGTGGGGATTTGCTTATAACGACAATCCCAGGAATGGCGCTCTGCTGGGTCAGGAAGTAGTTGATAACCTCGGGATCACGGGTCTCGTCGATAATCTTCCGGATATCAATGGGGTGCTCGATCTGCGGTTCCAGGGAGTCGGCCTCACGCGCATCACGCAGACGCCGTGGCGCCATCCGGGATTCAAGAACTTCGCGCAGCAATGGCAGCAACATCTCAATTGGTATAGCGGCCGCCATTCGATCAAATCGGGGTTCATTCTCAGCCGGGTTCGTTTTGAGGATAACCAGGCTCCGGCTGCATTATTCGGCGACGTGCGATTCTCGGACCGTTTCACCGGTCATCCGTACGCCGACTTTCTGCTCGGCATACCGACGTCCAGCTCGCGCGCCTTTCCGCAGGTCGAGATCAGCCGCCTGCGCTGGGCCTATGATTTCTTTGTCGCCGACGATTTCAAGGTAACACCGAAGCTCACTTTGAATATCGGTATGCGCTATGAGTTGCATCCGACGTACAGCGAGGATAACGGGATGCAATCGACTTTCGATATCGAGAGCGGCAAGATCGTGGTCCCGAACGGGAGCCTCAGCCAGATCAGTCCGTTAATGCCGCGCGGTTATGTGGATATCATCGAGGCGAGCGATGCCGGGCTTCCCGGCGACCGTTTGATCAAGACCGACAGGAACAATTTCGCACCGAGAATCGGCCTGGCATACCGGCCATGGGATAATGACACCGTGATCCGCGCCGGGTTCGGCATCTTTTATGACGTCGTGCCGCGCGCCGAAAATGCCGGTGGCGCGCCTTTCGTGATCAACGAACCGATGTTCACCAATCCGGCGACCAATCCGAGCGTGATCTTCCCGCTCGTCTTTCCGGATAGCGTTGCAGGGCCGACCACGATCACCATACCGACGGCATTCAATCCGAATTTGAGGTCTCCATACAGCATGCAGTACAACTTAACGCTCGAGCACCAGCGATGGAATACCGGTTTTCGCCTGTCATACATCGGGACCAATACACGGCAGGGAGAATGGATGTTCAATATCAACCAGCCGGTTGCCGATGAACGGCTTTTCGCCGACAAGCCCCGGCGTTTTCCCCGATATCCGGGTATCAACTATCTGACCAACGGCGCTGGTCATCAATACCACTCGTTCGCAGTAGAGGTCGAGCGCCGTTTTGTAAGAGGGCTCTCGTACCAGGCTTCGTGGGTCTGGGCGCGCGACATTGGCGATCTGGATCGAGGAGCTGCACCGGAAAACGCATACGATCGCGAGCGTGAACGCGGAGTCTGGCTCGACATACCGACTCACAGGCTGACCGGTAACCTCGTATATGAACTGCCGTTCGGTCGGAATAAGCAATGGTTCAAATCAGGTCGAGCTGTTAACGCAATTTTTGGCGGATGGGAGATCAGCGGGATCTACAGCTATCATTCCGGCCAGTTCATGACGCCGCTGTGGACGGGGCCTGATCCGACCGGCACGGCCTTCACCACCAGCCGCACTCCGGCGAATGTGACTATCCGTCCTGACCAGTTGCGCGATCCCAACCTGCCGTCGTCTGAGCGCACGGTCGAGCGCTGGTTCGATGTCTCGGCTTTCGGAGCGCCTCAGCTGGGACGATTCGGGACCTCGGCGCGCAATGTTATCAAAGGGCCTGATTCGAAGGTTATGCATGCCGGCCTATCAAAGACTTTCAGCTTTGGTGAGCGGATGCGCCTCCGTTTCGATATCATCTCGACCAATGTGTTCAATCGTCCCAACTATTCATCGCTCACGGGCGACGACGCGCTCACGGCGGAGGGATTGAATATCTCGCAGAGAGGCGTGGTCGGGGTACTGACCGGCGTCGGCGACACATCGGACCTAGATTTGAGCGGCCCGCGTTCGTTTCGAGCCGGAATCCGGGTGGAGTGGTAAGGGCAGATGTTGTCGATGATATTTCAACCCGGCGCTGCTCGACTGCAGTCGAGCTGACAGCGATCTTCAATTAGCGGGTCGTGAAACCCGGATTGCCGCAAAGCACAGAGGCAGCGGGAAGGCAGAGCTTAAGAGGATAGACGAGACTTCGGTCATCCCCTGCCTCCCCCTGCGCCTTCTGAGGTGACTCGGGTTTCTTCTTGACCCTTTGCGATAAATAAGCCTGATAACGTATATTTTCTGAAAAATGAAACATACCAAATTACCGATCCTGGTTATGCTCGCCTTAATGCTCAGCGCCGTGCGGGTCGAGGCCCAGGTTACGCGCGCGCAGGCGGAAGGTGCGCTTCGTAAGGCCGCCCAGTTCTATCGAGAGAAGGTTTCCACAAAGGGCGGCTATCACTATTACTATGCCGAAGACCTGAGCTATGGCCGATCCGAGCACGGAGAAGGGCCGACGCAGATAGAAGTACAGCGCGAGGCGACTCCGATCGTGGGCCTTACCTACCTGCGCGCCTATGACGCCACCGGTGACCGGTTCTACCTCGAGGCGGCGCGCGCAGCGGCGAATGCTCTCGTCCTGGGCCAGCAATGTTCGGGCGGGTGGGATTACATAATCGAGTTCGATCCGGAGAAGCGCAAAAAATATCCTTATCGCGCCGACCAAAATTGCGAGGCGGAAAACGCGGGCCGGCACTATACGACGCTGGACGACAACGTGACGCAGGGCGCCGTGCGGCTGATGATGCGGGTCGATCGCGAACTGAAGTTCGAAGACAAGAATATCCACGAGGCGGTTCTCTTCTCTCTGGATCAGTTGATGAAAACGCAGTACCCCAATGGCGCCTGGCCGCAGCGCTATTATCAGTTTGCTGATCCCGCTCGTTTCCCGGTGAAGAAGGCGAGCTATCCGGAATCCTGGTCACGGACGTGGCCGGGGCCGGATTATCGTTTCCTCTATACCTTCAACGACAATACGATCTCAGACCTGATCGACATGTTTCTGGAGGCCTGGCGAGTCTACGGAGACGACAGGTACCGCCGAGCCGCGGTGAAGGGCGGTGAATTTATCCTCCTGGCGCAGATGCCAGATCCTCAACCGGCGTGGGCGCAACAATACGATATCGATATGCACCCAGCTTGGGCTCGCATCTTTGAGCCGCCCTCGATCACCGGGGGCGAATCTCAGGGCATCATCCGAATCCTGCTGGTTCTTTATGCGGAGACGGGCGACAAGAAATATATCGAGCCGGTCCGCCGGGCTCTCGATTACCTGAAACGTTCTGTGCTGCCGTCGGTAGAGAATCCGTCGGAAGCTCGCCGCCGCTTCAAAGAGGGGGAACCGGTGCTGGCACGCTTTTCCGAGCTGAAGACCAACCGCCCGCTATACATTACCAAGGGCACGCGCGTCAGCGTCCTGGGTAACGGAGCGTCTTTGGTGGGCGGGTACCAGCTCAGTTACACCGATGAATCGGTCATCACACATTACTCCGTGCTGGTCAGCGGCGCACAGCTCGGCGAGATCGAAGCCGAATATAAACGCCTGCTCGATGCCGACCCGGCTACTATCCGGCGTCCGTTGAAGTTGCGCGGCCTGTCGCCATGGAGCCACAGCGAAACACGATTGTCCGATGTCGGTGAGATCATCGCCAAGATGGACGCCCGCGGGGCCTGGGTCGAGGAGGGTAGTATCGGGAAATCCGACCGCGTCGTCAGCGTATTTGCCGCACGCGATATGGTGGTAACCATCGGAGACCGAGTGTTGCCGATCAAAGAGAATGAGACTCTCGCAATCTTTCAGGGCACAGAGAGCCCGCGCGGGCGCATCATCCGCTCTGAGACATTTGCGCGCAATATGGATGCTCTATGCTTATTTCTCGAGCAGGCAGGCCGGTGAGCTACCACAAGAATGGAATGAACCCTTAATTTGCGGTTTTTGTGATGAATTTTTTTGAGTCAATGAACAGCATGAAATGGAAATTGCCAGTTTTGTTCCTGGCTTGCGGCTTACTTGTTTACTCGTTCTGTAGTGAATCGGCCGTCAGCCGCGCGCAGCGACGCATCGATTTCAACCGCGACATTCGCCCGATCCTTTCTGATAAATGTTTCGCCTGCCATGGACCGGACGCGCCCAACCAGAAGATCAGGCTGCGTCTCGATTCAGAGGCCGCCGCGACTGCTGATCTGGGGAGAGGCCGTCGCGCAATCGTTCCGGGTGATATTGAACGGAGCGAGGTCGTGCGCCGCATCACGGCGAGCGACGAATCGATGCGAATGCCTCCGTCATATTCCGGACATAAATTGACTCGAACAGAGATCGATCTGATTATCGACTGGATCAAAGATGGCGCACAGTGGCAGAAACATTGGTCGTTCATCCCGCCTGACAGGCCGGAGCTGCCGCAAGTCAAAAACAAATCGTGGCCGAAAAACCCGATCGATTATTTTGTGCTGCAACGTCTGGAGCGCGAAGGTTTGGAACCCTCGCCCGAGGCTGATCGCGCCACTCTCTTACGCCGTCTGTCTTTCGATCTGACCGGGCTTCCGCCGTCGCTGAAGGAGATCGATGACTTTATCAACGACAAATCGGATTATGCCTACGAAAAGGTCGTCGACCGTTTGCTCAGCAGCCCACGGTACGGCGAACGGATGGCTTTCAGATGGCTCGATGCGGCCAGGTATGCCGATACGAACGGATATCAGATCGATGGGAATCGCGATGCCTGGCGCTGGCGCGATTGGGTGATCGAATCTTTCAACCGCAATATGCCGTTCGACCAATTCGTTGTCGAGCAATTGGCCGGCGATCTGTTGCCGAACGCTACTCTCGACCAGAAGATCGCCACCGCATTCAATCGCAACCATCGCATCAACGCCGAAGGGGGGATCGTTCCCGAAGAATATCGCATCGAGTATGTCGTCGATCGCGTAGACACGACATCGACCGTCTTCATGGGGCTGACGATGGGCTGCGCGCGCTGCCATAACCACAAATACGATCCGATTACGCAGAAGGAGTATTATCAGCTCTCCGCCTATTTCAACAGCATCGACGAAGATGGGCATTCATTTGACCAGGGGAATTCACCGCCTTTGATCGCCGCACCCACTGATGAGCAACAGCGGAAATTATCGCACTACGATCGGGTGATCGAAGAAGCTGAAAATCGAATCGATGTGCTATCACAACAATACGCCGCAAACCAACGCCGCTGGGAGAAGTCATTGAAATCTTCCGCTCGCGGGAAATCGAAACGACACTGGTTCCCAGAAGAAAATCTACTGGTACATCTTGGGTTCGATCAAACCAGCATCCCCGTCTTCAACAAATCGGACCGGCCGTATCACGGGCAATCCGACAAGAAGATGGAGATCGGATTCAAGGGAGGCACGCCGCACTACGTGGTTGCGCCGGCGGGGCAGGGGGTAGCCTTCGACGGAAAATTATCATTCGATGCCGGCTTGCACGCTGATTTCCGTTACAAATCGACTTCTCAGGATTTCCGTGAGCGTTTCACGATTGCTGCGTGGGTATACCCGGGATCGGAACAGAGCGGCTCAATTGTTACGAAGGTCAGCGACAACCCGGCGGAAACGGAAAATAACATCCCGCGCGCCGATGGTTACGGAATCTATTTTCTGAATGGCAAGCTCCATTTCAATATGGTTTTCCGCTGGGGCGAAGATACGCTGCGAGTCGAAACGGAAAATACATTGCCGGTCAAACAGTGGCATCATATAGCCGTGGTGTTCGATGGATCTGAGGTCTGGGAAGACCGCATCCGTATCTACGTAGACGGGAAGCAGGAAAAACTGAAATTCAATCAACGAAATTTCTTTCTGTTTTTCGGCAATTCCAGGGAGACGCTGAAGATCGGCGCCGGCGGCGGTCCGCAGGTTCGCTTCAAAGGCGCGCTTGACGAAGTGCGAATTTATAGCCGCGCCCTCGATACGGATGAGATCGCTCTGCTCGGTTGCGCAGATTCGCTGGAAAAAATCGCAGCGATTCCTTCCGCCAATCGAACGCGCGTCCAGGAGTTAAAGATTCATCGCGCCTTCGTCGCGCAAGCCGGCCCGGCAGATGTGAAAGATGCTTACAAAAAATTGATCGATCTCAAACAGGAGAGGCTCAATTTTACAGACACCATCCCTACCTTGATGGTCATGGAAGAGTTGCCCGAGCCTCGTCCGACATTTTTGCTCAAGCGCGGCGCGTATGATGCTCCCGGTGAAAAAGTAGGCCGCGGCGTTCCATTCGCATTGCCGTCGATTCCTTCGTCCTTCCCTGACAACCGTCTCGGTTTCTCGAAATGGCTGGTCAGCCCCGGTCATCCTCTGACGTCTCGTGTAGCGGTGAACCGGTTCTGGCAGATGCTGTTCGGTTCAGGACTCGTCATCACCGGAGAGGATTTTGGATTACAGGGAGAATTGCCTGCACACCCGGAATTGCTTGATTGGCTGGCGGTGGAGTTTATGAACCCGGGGCAGAACGGCGGGATGGGGCGTTCGGGCGATGAACTAAAGAGTCCCATCGCCCAGTCCAACTCCCCAGACCTTCCGTGGAATGTCAAAGATTTGCTCAAGACAATTGTGATGAGCGCCACCTATCGCCAGGAGTCTAAGATCGACGAACGCCTGCAACAGCGCGATCCGGACAACCGGTTGCTTGCGCGCGGCCCGCGGTTCAGGCTTCCGGCTGAAATGATACGCGACCAAGCTCTTGCTGTTTCAGGCCTGCTAGTTGAAAAACTCGCTGGGCCATCGGTAAAACCGTATCAGCCGGATGGTCTATACAAGGACATGGCATTTTCCGGTCTCACCGGTTACGAACGTGATAAGGGTGATGGATTGTGGCGGCGCAGTCTTTACACTTTCTGGAAACGGACTGTGCTCACGCCGAATATGCAGGTATTCGACGCTTCGGCGCGCGAATTCTGCACGGTGCGGGATACGCGCACAAACACGCCGCTGCAATCGCTCAACCTGATGAACGATGTCACCTACATCGAAGCCTCGCGGATGCTGGCACAGCGGATGTTACTGGAAGGCGGGAATTCTCCGACCGCGCGAATCAGTTGGGCTTTTCGACTGCTGACATCGCGACAACCGAAAGCCAGAGAGATTGATATCCTGCTGCGGAATCTCGACCAACAGATAGCTCACTTCGCCCGCAATCCGCAGCATGCAGTCAAACTGTTGTCAGTCGGTGAAATGCGGAATGACAGTAAACTGAATGCATCAGAACTGGCTGCGTATGCAGCGACGGCGAGTCTTATTCTGAATCTCGATGAAGTGATTACCAAGCAGTAAGTGTGTGTTTCTTCGAAGCCATGAAAGATCGTGATTGCCTATGATCTATTCGTAGAGGATGTGCAAATTATGAATGATGTTATAAACGCGCCCCCTAGGGTTATGGCAATGAATAGGACCCTTTTGGGGCCCTACGATGTAATCGACCTTAATTCAATGCCATTGTCCTTGGGGCTTCAAGTCGAACCAGCAAAGGTAGATTGACTCATGATGAACCCGCTCAATGATTATCATCTGACGATGACCCGCAGGTATTTCTTCAGCAGATTTGGCCTCGGCCTCGGTACTGCCGCTCTGGCCTCGCTCCTGAAGGAGAATGTTTTTGGGAGGGGTTTGCCTCAAAATAGCGACGCTTTGAACGGTTTGCCTCATTTTACTCCTAAGGCGAAGCGCGTGATTTATCTCTATCAAGCCGGTGGGCCGTCGCAGCTCGAGCTCTTCGATCCCAAACCGATGCTTGAAAATCTGCGCGGCCAGAACCTGCCCGAGTCGATTCGGATGGGGCAGCGATTAACCGGTATGACCGCTCATCAAGCGACCTGGCCGACAGCGCCTTCGAGATTCAAATTCGCGCAACATGGCGAATCGGGAGCATGGCTCAGTGAATTGCTTCCCCACACTTCCAAGCTTGCCGATCAATTGTGCTTCATCAAGTCAATGCATACAGAACAGATCAATCATGATCCGGCGATTACGTTTTCGCTAACGGGGTTCCAGCTCGCCGGTCGTCCGAGCCTGGGTTCGTGGGTCGCGTACGGACTTGGAAGTGAGAATAAAGACCTGCCGGCATTCATCGTTATGATATCGGTCGGCAGGACCGGCGGCGATCAGCCTTTATATGATCGGCTGTGGGGAAGCGGATTTTTGGCTTCACGTTACCAGGGTGTGAAGTTTCATAACGGTCCGGATCCGGTGCTCTACTTGTCGAATCCTCCGGGCGTGGCTAAGCAAGTGCGCAGGCAATTTCTCGATGATCTTGCGGAAATGAACCGGATCAATGCCGAGGAGTTCGGTGACCCCGAGATACTCTCGCGCGTGGCCCAGTACGAGATGGCATATAGAATGCAGACCTCGGTTCCTGAACTGAACGATCTATCAAAAGAGACTGAAAAGACCTTTGAGCGGTACGGTCCGGATGCGCGCAAGCCTGGCACCTTCGCGTTCAACTGCATTCTGGCGCGCCGCCTGGTAGAACGCGGCGTGCGTTTCATACAGTTGTTCCATCGCGGTTGGGACCAGCACGGGGACTTGCCGAAAAACATAGCGAAACAGTGTCTGGACACGGATCAGCCTTCGGCGGCCTTAATTCTTGATTTGAAAGAACGAGGTTTGCTGGAGGACACATTGGTGATTTGGGGCGGTGAATTCGGACGGACGGTCTATTCACAGGGTAAACTTACGGCCGACAATTACGGGCGCGACCACCATCCGCGCTGTTTCACTGTTTGGCTCGCAGGCGGCGGCATCAAGCCGGGAATTTCGATCGGCGAAACCGATGACTTCAGCTACAACATCACTCGCGACCCGGTTCACGCCCATGACCTCAACGCTACCATCCTGCATTGCCTGGGTATCGATCACAAACAGCTAACATACAAGTTCCAGGGGAGAGACTTCAGATTGACCGATGTTCATGGCAATGTTGTTACTAAGATTTTATAGCTCGTGTGTGGCATCAGCTTTGCTCCTCCTTACTTAATTCATATTTCTAGATCAGCTTGGATCGGAGACAGACGGATCTGTACCGCATATGGACGTACGTGCGGAGTGCATTGAGATAGTCTCCAGGTCTCTGGTTGGTTAATAGCAGAAGACTGTGCAAAAAAAAGTTAATTGAAATCAGCATTTTTCAGACCTGAGCGCCAGAGGCGCTGGATGTTTATAGTCTTCGATCGCCAGAGAATCACGAGCTCCGGAGGAGCGACATGTAGGCATTCATATGTCGCTCCTCCGGAGCTCGGGTTATTGTCAGTATCGTGAACTATAGACATTACGCGCCTCCGGCGCTGAGATGCGAGACTATTGATTCTGTTGGACACACGCTTCAAATAAATGAGCTGCTGAAAACTATTTTCTAGGGAGGTAAAGATGAGAAGACATTGGATAAATATGATCGTTCCGAAAGACAAACGTTCGCGGTCTCTCACTAATCGGGCCGAGATGAGCCCGGCGCTGGCGGCGCTCGGCGGTCTGGGGATGGGGGCAGGTCTTATGTATTTATTCGATCCCGTTCGCGGCAAGCGGCGGCGCGCGCTCGTACGCGACCAGTTGGCGCATGCCGGACATGTGATTGCGCGATCGATGCCGACGACGTCACGCGACCTGAGGCATCGCGCTTATGGGGTGCTGGCTGAAGGCAGCCATCTATTCCAACACGAGGAAGTATCGAACGAGGTGTTGGAGGCGCGGGTGCGCGCGAAGATAGGGCGTTCGGTCTCGCACCCCCACGCCATCTCCGTCCAGGTCAGCAACGGGCGAGTCACATTGAGCGGCCAAGTATTGGACCTGGAAGTGAACCTCATGCTCTCGGGCGTTTCATCAGTGCGCGGCGTTCGAGATGTCGAGAACCTGCTGACGGTTCATACAGAAGACGAAGAAATACCCAGCCTGCGGGGCGGACGCCCTCGGACCGGCGATCGTTTCGCATTGATGCAGTCCAATTGGTCGCCGACCGCACGGTTATTGACGGGGTTGGCCGGAGGCGCTCTGATGGCCAATTGTCTATTGAGGCGCGACCCGCTGAGTATTGCGCTGGGCGCGGTCGGATTCGGATTGTTCATGCGCGGAAGTACCAATCTGGATATCAAGAGCTTGATAGGCGTCGGCCGCGACTGTCGCGCGGTCGAAGTGCAGAAAACTATAAACATAAACGCGCCGGTCGAAAGGGTCTTCGATTTCTGGACAAATTACGAGAACTTCCCGCAATTCATGTCGAGAGTACGCGAAGTGATACCAACCGGCACTGATCGTTCGCGCTGGATCATCGCAGGGCCCGCGGGCATTCCCGTTGAATGGACGGCAGAGATCACCGAGAAGGTGCCCAACAAGATGCTGGCGTGGAGGTCCATCGCAGGTTCTGCCATCAATCACGCAGGCATTGTCCACTTTGAGCCCAGGCGTGATAGCGGCACGCGTGTGCAGATCAAGATGTGGTATCGGCCGATCGCTGGAGCGGTCGGGCACAAGCTTGCATGGCTATTCGGTTCAGATCCAAAAAGCGAAATGGATGCCGACATGGTGCGGATGAAGACGTTCATTGAAACCGGCCATGCGCCGCACGATGCGGCCAGTCCATTAACGCGAGAATCCGATTCAGCGCTGAGCCGCGCCCGGACGAATGAAGCAGAAGCCGGTAAAAAATCCCATCTGGCCGGAGGAGCCTGAAAAGGGAGTTGATAGCGCCACGCAATACCTGATAGACTCTGTAGCCATCCAGTAAGTCTCCCCGACGCGGTTTCCTTCATTTGTCGAAATTTCCCAACAGCTTGGGATGCCGGTAATGCCGGTGCCTATACTGGCATTGTTATTGCCGAATTTATTAACGGGATAAAAAATCAACATAGCTAACTGAGTAGTGTGCAAATTAATAATCACTGGAATCAAGGTTTGGGCTTTGAGCGCCAGAGGCGCGCGACGTTTTAGTAATCAATCATCCGACGAAAAATACTGTCATCAGATATCTAAACTTCGGGTTCCTATAGAACCTCGGAGGCTATTGATTGCAATCAAACGTAATTTGCACGTGCTTCAGCTAAATACATGAACCAAAGTGACCTTTAACAGGGAGGATGAAATGAGAGTACAAGATGTCATGACGAGAAACGTAAAGGCTTGCCAGCCTGAGGCCACTGTGGACCAGGCGGCGATGATGATGTGGGATTACGATTGCGGCGTGCTGCCGGTGGTGGATTATGACGGAAGGGTGATGGGAATGATCACCGATCGGGATATCGCGATAGCCGCGTCGACACGTGGCCGTCTCACGACGCAGATCAAGGTGGGCGAGGTCATGTCGGGCAACGTCCATGCTCGTGCAGAGGATGAAGATATTAAATCAGCCCTCAATACAATGCGGCGCGAGAGGGTCCGCCGGCTCCCGGTGATCAACCGTGAGGGGAAGCTTGCGGGTATTCTATCGATCAACGACGTTGTGCTGCGCGCGGAAGAGTCCAGAGTCGGACGTGTTCCTGATATCTCACAGGAGGATGTTGTGAGCACGTTTAAGGCTTTGTGCGAACACTCCAGGGCGCACCAGGCTGGAATGATCTGATGAACCGGGAGGATAGAAGGTTTCGTGCCTTCCGAGCCTCCGGTTTATATTTAGACAGGATTTACATAGATGCAGGAAACAACGCAATGCGCGAAATTCCTGATGAATATTGTAAATCCTGTCTTCCCTCTAGGGAGACGGGCGCGACCTCACGACCAATATTTTTCGTGACCTGACTTCGTAAGAATCAGAAACCATTAAAAATTTTTCCACAATAATATTTTTGAATCTCTCCTGATTGATATGTCTATATGGTAGTCTGCTGCCAATGGCAGGGGGACATTTCCGTTAAGGAAATATTCGAAGGAGGCGTTTTATGGGCCAGGATGTAACAACCGGGGTGGAAAGCGAAGTAATGGTGACGATCATTGACGCCAGACGCGCGTTGCACGGCATCATGCCGTCGTGGCGGATCGATATTGTTCTTGCCTCTCTGGTAGCCGAGCCGGAGACGCTCGAAGAATTGGAAGACGCCATCGCGCGGTACGATGCGTCGGTCATCAGCCAGGGGTTTCTCGTTCATCTGGAGCGCGGCGTGAATGAGACGCCGTGGGATGCGGGAGTCGTAATCATCGATATGACCGCACGGTTGATTGTGGCCGAGACCGAACCGGCGATTTATAAGCCTGAACGTAATGGATTTACGCTATATTGCGCTGATCCACCGCTCGACTGGTTCAAATCAGCTCAGGAAGAGCTCATCCAAATTCCTTATATGATTTCGGATGACTGGCTCATCACAGACACGTTAGACTGCTGGCGCGGAACGGCTGAGCGCCGCAGCAGCGAGCGCTCGGCGAATCCGCACTTCGACGCACGGTCCGTCCTGTTCGGTAAAATCGCTGAATTCATCGCGCAGCAATGCGCAATCGCGCAAGCTGCCGGGAAGGAAGACCCGATAGCTGAAATCCACGAAGCGTGGCTGATGACCCCGCGCGAGGATTTGCGCGGTCAGACGCCGCGCGAAATACTGCTGGCCAGGCTGGAGTTCATCGACCATGATCTGTTCTCCCGCGAGTTGCAATGGAGCCTCACTTGCGTCCGCCCGCCGATTTTGAATCATGCATCGGCAGCTTACCGTTACGCCGGGTTCGGCACACACAGCAACTTTGTTTACTTCGAGATGATTCGTCACATGCTCGAAGAGTGCTGGAAGCGCACGCGCCCGGACCAGCTCTTGCCTCTCGACGATGAGATAGCGCATTTAGAAGAACAGCAAGTTGATTATTTGACCGAAGGGACTGAGATGAGATACACCCCCGGGTGGTTTTTGGAGCAGGAGCGATTGCGCATACCTATCCTCGCACCGGAGGACTTCGAAGACCTGGGAGATGCGGAATTCACAATTCCGCGTGCCGCTGATGACCCGACATTGAGTATGGAGTTCATGCGCTTGTGTGTTGATCATATGAATGCAGAAGAGAACTTCGTTTTCTCCTTATACGCCTCGCGTGAAGAATGGGAATCAGAACGCCACGTCTGGGAGACGCTGCAGTGCCGACCCGAGATCGGATTGACAGGCGACGAGAGGATTTACAATGATCGGATGCCGAAGGAGGAAGATGAAATCGATGATGACGAATGGCCTTCCTGAGCCCGCGCTGCCGCATAACTGGCGCCCCGGTCTCAGTCAAGAGATCAAATACACGCGTTTAGATTGTGATTCAATATGAATTGAAATAGGTATAGAAGATAAACGAGAAAAGTAATATCAAAAGTATTATATTTACCCACCGCGCGATAACTATACTTTTACGTTCTCTCCTATGGAATTCAAAAAGTTTACTCCTCAATTCATATTTCTCTTTAAAGTCTTTATTGATATCGGAAGGATCGTGTTCCAAGATGTCTTGGTAAAATTCGTGTGCATTTTTCAATTCCTCGAAGTCGTCATTTGGCATAAGCTGAGATTCCCCTTTCCCCATCCGAAGAGCATGCAACTGCTTCTTGAGAACCGATCTTAATAACAACCCAGCATAACTTCAACATAAATAATAATCGATCAAAGTTGAATGTCTGATTTAGATCGCGATGAGAGAATGCGCGGGACGGCGCTGGTGGTGATAGCGAGCGTGGCGCTCGCGCCGGCGTGGGATATCGTCATCCAAGGTAGTCGGTAGTCGGTAGTCGGTAGTCGGTTGTCGGCTGTCGGTAGTCGGTAGTCGGCTGTCGGTTGTCGGCTGTCGGTAGTCGGTAGTCGGTTGTCGGTTGTCGGTTGTCGGTCCAGAGATATCAGTTCGAGACGACTCGAATCTTGGACAGCAGCTCGTCTTCAATGGCATTGACTGACAACCTCATGACGAATCAAATTTCGTCATGGTACGAAGATGGTGGTCAGAGGCAGATAGCTCCGTAGGAGCGCCTGATCGATGACGTTGGCTGGTGTGATGGTGCCGATCTGGCTCGGGTTGGCTCTGACAAAGTCAGGCGGGGAGAGAGTGTAATTGTACGGCAGCTTCGTGAGGTCGATCCATGTGAATCCCAGTGGCGGGTTCCAGACGAGTGCATCGGGATCGACGGGATTGAGCCGTGCAGGGTCAAAGGGGGTGGGCGCTCCGTTTAATTGCCAGACGCTTCCGCGTTGCGTGATGCGTCCGCCGTTCGAAAACGCGAGCGGCGTTCGAACCTCGAGGAACTCGCTGTTCTCCACCAGCACCGCGGCGTTGGTTGTTGAGTTGACCGCCGTCTGAGTGCCGGGAAACGGCGCCGAAGCGATATCGTCGACCATTACGTTGTATACGTGAGCATTGCCGAATCGCATGCGCGGCGTGCGCTGCCGGACCAGGATGAAGGCGTTGTGATGGTAAGTCACGTTCAGCCGGCCCGCGTCCGTCGCTCCGGCGTCGTCACCGTTACCTACCAGACTCGTTTTGTCCTGAGGAATTTCGTGGGTGATGATTTGCTGCACAGATTGGCCCGCCTGGCGCAGCGAACGATAGTAACTTATTCGTGAGTCGTCGGGATTTGCTTGGTAAAGGCTCTCGAGGTAGTTGATCTGATTGGTGACCTCGTTCTCGAGATCGCCCGTGAAGCGGTTGAACGAGAGGGTCACGAGGTCCGCTCCGCGCACGACATCGACCTGTCCATCGTAGGATTTGGCGAAGTCGCAGTGGTCGATCCAGACGTTGCGCCCGCCGCTTATCTCAATGAAATCCCACCCCTGGAGGTCGTACGCCCCCTGAGTGACGTCATCCCATTCCCAGAGACCGCGGAATTTGAGATTGCGAATGATTATGTTCTGCGTCCCGTTGATGTTCAATATCCCGTGTCTGATAGTGGCGCCGCGATCCGAGAAGAGCGTCTTGTTCGAAGCAACCCTGATCACGCCAAGATTCGAGGCGATGAGTTCAGGATTGATGAGCGGGCGGCGGCTCTGATTCTGGTTGTTGAGCGCACCGAGGTCGACGTCTGTCCGCAGTTCGATGACCAGGGGATCCGCGCTCTGCAAATACATCTGGAGCGTCTGCGCCGGATCGGGTGTGGTCGAATCGATCACCTTATAGTGCGACGTATCCGATGGATCGACAAGTCCGCCGCCGGTAGTGCCTTGGCCACCCCCCTGGCCACCCCCCTGGCCACCCCCCTGGCCACCCCCTTGGCCACCCCCTTGGCCACCCATCTGACCAATTGTCGCAAACCCTTCCATTACGAACGTCGCCAACGGAGGCAGTTGAGTCGCCGGGTCTGTCACTGAGAGGATTGCCGTCGCGCTGAGAGTCGCCTCGCTGAGGCTGCTGACAAGCACCGTGTAGAATCCCGTATCCGTGGGCTGAACGTTCTGCAGGGTGAGCGTCGAACTAGTGGCGCCGGGAATATCGGCACCGTTTTTCCGCCATTGGTAGTTGATCGTGCCTGTTCCACCGGATCCGTGCGCCACCACCGTGAAATTGATGGTATCGCCGATACTCCCCAGGCGGCTCTGCGGCTGTTGGTCGATCAGAGCTCCCCGCGTAAAGACAGTCAGTGTCGCGGGCTCGCTGGCGAGGAACCCGAAGGTATTCGTAACCACAACCGAATAAGAACCAGAGGAATTGAGCTGGACATCGCTCAGCACAAGCGACGGCGCGGTAGCGCCCGGGATCGGTGAGCCGTCCTTCAACCACTGATATGACGGTGGCGGTATGCCCCTGCTGGTGACGTTGAAGGTCACGGTATCACCGGCGAATGCCACCCGGCTCACGGGTTGCGCCAGGATCGATACGGGCGAGGCGATCGGCGTGGCGCGCAGAGTCAGAAGAGCCGGCGCGCTGGAGATCGAACCCACTCCATTGCTAATCTTCACGCTGTAGTACCCCGAGTTCGACAACTGCAATCCCGCGCGAGCGAGCGTCGCATTGATGGCACCTGCAATGGGCGCACCGTCTTTGAGCCACTGGTAGGAGAGCATCGGTGAACCGCTAGCGGTAACGGAAAATGTCACCGCATCACCGATTGTAGCGACGTTCGGGATGGGTTGCGTGACAATCATCGGCGCCCCGCTATCGGAGACGATCGTCAGCGTGGCCGCCGCGCTCGTCGCTGATCCTGTTGAATTACTGACGGTGACGCGATAGTCGCCCGCGGCGCCCGCCTCAACCGCGGGCAGGAGCAACATCGGCCCGGTCGCACCCGGTATCGCGACGCCATCTTTCGACCACTGGTAAGAGGGCTCGGGCAGGGCCGACGCCCCGACCGTGAAGATCGCGTCCTGGCCGGCAGACAGGGTCTGGCTCATCGGCGGACTCTTAATGAACGGCGATGTCTGCGGGACCCATCCGCCGAGCACGAAAGTCGGATCGCTCCACTGGTTCGCCTCGGCGTCGGTAAGCTGGCGCGAGGATGAGATTCGCTGGCTCACATCGAGAAGCGCTCCATCAAAACCTGTGCTGCGATATTCCCAGAATCGGACCGTACTTGAACTGGTCGCGTTGTTGAGCAACCATCCGGCCGGCGATATATGCGATCCCATAGCCGAATTGATGTGAACGACCTGGCTGTCCGGGAAGACATTGGGATCGATGCGCGCGAGGAAGGTTCCCGTCACCCCGGTCGACGCGCTGAAGCGGCAGTTGACGTAAACAAAGCCGGGCTGATTCTGCGGTGTCCTCGCCTGCACAAAGTAGCTGTCGGATCTCACGTTCCGGAACTCAGAGTTCAAGAAATAAGCCGAGGCGTTGCCCCAAATGAAGTCGACATCGCCTTCGATGTAACAATTCTCAACATAAGCGGAGCCGTTGAGCTGCAGCGTGTCCTGGAAACTGTAGAAGTCGGAGTTCCGGATCTGAGAGCGAGCGGCGTTGGTCCGGATGGTCTCAGCCTGTGAACCGCCCTGCGGCGTCAGGTTGCGAACGGTCAGATTTTCGATAGTCCAATCGTTGGCATCCACCCAGATTACGCTGCGCGAGTTCGGGTTGAAGTTCGCGTTATTTGCATATGCGATGACCGTCTCCAGCCGATCTTCACCGCGCAAGGTGATCAGCGGCCTATTGCTGTTGATGCGTATCAGCTCTTGATAGAGGCCTTTACGGATGAAGATCAATGTGCGCTGGGCATTGCCCGCCGGCACGAAATCGATCGCTCCCTGAACCGTGGCGAAATCTCCGCTACCGTCGGACGCGACCACCAGCGTCGTCGCCCCAGCGGCCGGCGCAGATGCGCTGGTGCTGAACCGCCATGCGTCCTGTCCGGCGATCCCTGCGAAAACGCCGTTCGCCGTCCTGAAGACCCCTGGATCGACCGTGACAAAATAGGTTTTGTTATAAGAGAGCGCGACGTGCGGCGTGATGAGCGCGGTATTTCCACTCACAATCACGGGTAGATAGTTATATACGCTTCCGCCGATCGTCTTTGTCTGGGAAGGAACCCCCAGATCGATCGTATCGACAACCTCGGTCGTCGCGGCATCGCGAATTCGGATGAGGCCATTCGCGCCCAGCAAAGGCGCAACCCCAAATGTGATCTTGAGCGGCGCGTCGATAGGCAGGTTTGACGCGCCGTCCGACGGGAAGAGAGAAGTCACGGCGAGGGCGGGATCGATCACGGTGAGCGTCGCCGCAGGACTGGTCACCGATCCGCCCCCATTGCTCACCAGTACGGAGTATGCGGCGGCATCCGCAGCCTGCACGTTATTGAGGATGAGGGCGTCCGCGGTTGCGCCGGGAATATCCACGCCATTCTTTAACCACTGATAGGTTAATGGAGGCGTGCCGCCCGCGACCACGGAGAAGAGCGCGGTCGAACCGAGATTGAGTGTCTGCGAGACCGGTGGCGTGACGATTGAGGGTGGAGAGATAACCGTCAAAACGGCCGGGGCGCTCGTAACACTGCCGGCAACGTTCGTCACATTCACGGTATAGCTGCCGGCGTCAGCTGGACTGGCGCTGGCGATCGCGTACGTAGCATTTGTAGCACTCGCGATCTCAAGGTCATTCCTGCGCCACTGATAGCTGAGAGGTGGGGTGCCGGCAGCCATAACCGTGAACTGCACCGCTGCGCCAGCGACCACAGCCGCGGAAGCCGGTTGCATGGTGATTGTCGGCGGCACGGGCGAGGTGGTGACGATCAACGTCGCCGGATCGCTCACTGCCGAGCCCGCGCCATTACTTACGATTGCTGTATACGTGCCCGCATCGCCGAGCTGGACGCCCGGTATGCTCAAAACCGGTCCGGTCGCGCCGGCGATCTCCGCACCGTTCTTCCTCCATCGATATGAAAACGGCGCGCTGCCGGCGACTGCGACGGTGAACTCCGCAGGCTGTCCGACCAGAATCGTTTGCGACTGCGGTTGTAATGTGATGACTGGTGGAGCGAGGTTGACCACCACCGTGACCACATCGCTGGTGATACTTCCAACAGGATTGGTCGCCGTGAAGGCGTAGCTTCCGGAGTCGGCGACCCGGACATTGCTGAGCGTGAGCGTCGTGCTGGTGGCGCCCGCGATCGGAACTCCGTCCTTGCTCCATTGGAATGTGAGCGGGGCGCCCCCCGAAGCCGCGGCTGTGAGAGCCACGCTGTTGCCCTCGATAACTGTCGCACCGGTCGGCTGTGCGGTGATCGCCGGCGGAGCGAGACCTAGAGTCGCCGAAAGGTTTTTAAACGTGATCGATGAGGCGAAGTTTGAGCTTCCCACACGCCAGCCGAAGTAGTCGAAAGTCGCGTCGGGCGCCCCGCTGGTCTCCGTGGTCGAGAAGTTGTACGCATCACCCAACGGATCGCCCGCAATCGATGCGGTGAGACGAGTCTCCGTCGCAGAGAGACGCGTCAGCGAATAGGTCAGGACGTAATCGGTGTTGTCCGCAAACGACCGAGCCGTTCCTCCCCCAGCCCCGATCGTTGTGAAATCAGCGCCGGTGTTGAAGACGTTGTTAGAAGTGGTTGTCGTCCTTCGGTTGAGTGTGAAGGCAGTGCCACCCCCGACCGTTGAGATAGAGGTGAAGAGACCGTAACCTGTGTCGCCGATGTAGGCCGCGTTCGATGTGCCGCCATTATCTGCCGGCCGCGAACCCTTGGAGTCGAGGATACCGAATCGAAGCCCGGGCGACGGTGACGCGATCGCAGCCGGGTTGAGGCCTGTAAATGAGAATGTGACGCTCACGTTCAGAGTGTCGCCTATTCCCAGCGTGACGGGCGAACCCGCGCTCGTGAAATAAGCGGAGATCATGTCCGCGCTCGTCGTGTTCCAGGTGAATTGAGCCGAGCCAGTTGTTACCGCAGCCGCAGTGCTGCCCTGAGCCTTGAGCCACGTGGCGGAGGCTGGCGGAGCCATCGTGAGGCGTTCACCGTCCGCGAAATCGTCGCTCATAACTACCAGGCCTGCCGGCGAGGTAACGCTGAGGGCTGCCGGCCTGCTCTCGATACTTCCGGCGGAATTGCTTACGACGACGCTATAAATGCCGGCATCGGGTAACTGGACGTTCGTGAGCCCAAGCGTCTCCGTCGTTGCCCCCGCCATTGCCGCCCCGTTCTTCCGCCACTGGTATGCTAGCGGCGGCGTGCCACTCGCCGCAACGGTAAGACTCGCACTCGATCCGGCCAGAACCGCCTGCGAAACGGGTTGCGTGATGATAGCCGGCGGAATATCAGGCTTCGACGCCAATGCCACTGCCGATGTCACGATCCGGTTCAACCCCTTCTGATCCCACGAAAGTATCATCGTGCCTGGGGGGCCTCCGGTTACTGCGGCTTGAGTCGATCCTGCGATGCCGAATCTGCTTCGCACCGCTGTGAACCGTTCGAGTTGGTTCGATCCGGGTGTGAGCTCAATGGTTCTGGTGCTCTCGCACGCCGCGATATCGACGACCCATGAGTTCGCCGGCGCATCGATCGTAGTCCTTATCGGTCCCGTGTCGATGTTCCTGGCGTTGGCGGCGACCGCCGCGGGCGCGCCGGGCTGGACACCAAAAAGCGATACCGCTCCTCCTGCAGCCACATCGATTATTCCGGTGAAACTGACCGAGATTTCGTAAGAGCCAGGCGTGGGCAGCTCAGAGCCGGTCAAGTAGAATATCTGCGTCTCCAATGCAAGTAATCCCCAAGACACGGCATGAGAATTCGGTGCCGCATGCATCGAGACCCCATTGAATGTCACCGTCGCGATGCCGCTCTTGAAGAGGATGAAGTCGTCGGTCGATACCGCTACAACCAGTGCCCGATCAAGGCCGCTGCCAATAGCATGGCTCCAAGAGATCGAACGCGTGTTTCGGGCGACCCCCGAAGAACTGGAGCCGTCGAACGTGATTCCCGCCGATGCCGGCGTTGCAGCGAAGATCAACAAGAGAAGTGATAGAACAAGCTGAAACTTCCCGGCGAACGAGCGAAATAGTCTTATACGGTGAGTAATCACCTCGAAGCTGGATATCTTCATGGACTCACAGTGCCTGGCTAAATTTGAATTTGTTTTATCTTGTGACTAATCGTGCAGCCAATTCCTCCCATCTACACCCCTTCCGTTTTGCGCACCATAAATCGGTAGATGAGGCAATGCCCTGAAATCTATCGGGCATTATATGAGACTCAACAAGAAGAACTGATCAGTGAAGAAAAGTCTTGCATTATCGGTATATCCGCCATTCTCATCCCGTCTCCCATTCGACTCAAGATTTGTGAGGAAGCTTGCCCTAAACCTGATCAGACATCGCTAGTATTTGGTTAATATGCATGACCCCATAAAACTTATCCGGTATTTGTCTTATTGCGCAACAAATACTCCTAACCTCATTTTTTGTCAACATCAATTTCCTCATTTCGCGAAGGAAATGTTATGAAAGGGGCCGATGCTATAAATCACCGGGCGAGCGGGCCTCCGATTACTCCGATTACTATGAAATCCGCCCGTCCGGAGCGAAGAGCTTTCCCCTCATTTTTCGGGGCTTGTTACGGATTGAGCCTTTTCCTTTCCGGACACACGATTTCTGACCGCCTGAAGGCGGAAACACGGATATTGCGTTTGGAGTTCCGTGTTTCGCGGTCTTCCTTTCCGCACGCGATTTCTGACCGCCTGAAGGCGGAACTCCGAACACGGATATTGCGTTTGGAGTTCCGCGTTTACGCGGTCTTCCTTCCGCACACGATTTGACCGCCTGAAGGCGGAAACACGGATATTGCGTTTGGAGTTCCGTGTTTTGCGGTCTTCCTTTCGCACACGATTTGACCGCCTGAAGGCGGAAACACGGATATTGCGTTTGGAGTTCCGCGTTTACGCGGTCTTCCTTTCCGCACGCGATTTCTGACCGCCTGAAGGCGGAACTCCGAGCTCGTTTTCTTTATCGTTAAGGGACGCGAATCTCGTCTATGTTAGCCAGGTCCTGGCCATTTGATTGAAAGATGATTTGGTTTCCCCCGCCAGGAGCGAGGTTTACGTTCACCACTATCCCGGCCCAGGTCGTCCACGAACCTGTCGGGTTAAAGGTGATGCTTTGTGGCGCTCCGTTGATGATCAACTGGCCAGTGCGCGAGGTGGCCACACCCAACGCATAACGAATTCGCAAGGTTGTATTGCCGCCCGATCCGCCATCAACGGTATTGAACTGCAGGAAACCGCCATTTACCGAGAAGTTGACGTAGCCTGTGCCGTTGAATCCACCGTTGGTAGACTCAAAAACGGTGCCGCCGCCAAATTGCGCCGATTCCGCCGGGAATATTGTTGAACTGGGCGGAGGCGGGCCACCGACCAATACAATGTTGGGTGTCGGCGGTGTGCCCATTCCGTTGCCCAAAAAGAAGCTCGGGTGCGGCGGCTGGTTATAAGCAGTATTCTGCCAGGCAATCGCAACGCGGTATTGTGCGTCGTGCATCAGCGTGTATATGCGGTTGTTTGCGACCGCAGTCGTGGTATAGATGCGCAAGGCAGTGTTCCCCTCGTTGAAAACTACCTCTTCGCGCCAGTCGCCCAAGAGATCGGCGGACAAATTCGGGGTCGCTTTGGTGCCGTTGATGGACGACGCGCCTGAGGCGGTAAGCAAACGCGTATCCCCGCCCGTGCCATATTTGTCGATGTGGTTACTGTCGAGCAGCTCCCGCACAAAGTCGCCGTCCCACCAGATAAGAAAGTTGACTGAGCCGGGATTGCGCCCGACGTTCCCGCCGAAGGCGTTAAATAGGCTGTTCATGCCTTCGCCGGCGCCCCAGAACTCGGCGCCTCCGTTACCGGCGTAGACGTCGCCCGCGACGCCGCGGCCCGGCCCTTCGCAGTTGCAGTTGTTAGGTATGGAGAAGAGGATTGCACCGTTGTTGGCATCGCGGAGAGTGGCGGCGGGACCTGCGGAGCCTTCGTGGATCTGCCAGATTTCCAGGCCCGGGCGCGTTGGGACGAGGTCGCCAACGTGCAGGGCGTCGCCGTGGGCATAAAAACTTGTCGTGTAGCGCCCGCTGCCGTTCTCATTGAGAGTCATACCGCCATAGATGATCTCCTGGCTTCCGTCGCCATCAACATCAGCCACCGAGAGCGAATGATTACCTCTTCCCTCCCAGTTAGAACCGGAAGTGGCGCTGTTGAAGAGCCACCGCAAGGTCAGATTGCCGTTGCGGAAGTCCCAGGCTGCGATCTTAGAACGTGCATAGTAGCCTCGCCCCATGATAATGCTGGGACGCTGGCCATCTAAATAGGCGGTGCCGGCCAGGAACCGATCGCCGCGGTTACCATAATTGTCTCCCCAATCAGCGATGTTACCGCGGGCCGGCTCAAAGTTGGCCGTGGCCCTCACGGCGCCGGTCTGACCGTCGAATACAGTCAGAAACTCAGGACCGGTGAGTATCCGACCGGCAGTGTTGCGGTGATCTGCGTTAACATTTCCGATGACCTGGCCCGTCCCGCTGCGTGTGCCATCGGCGGTCTTACAGACTACCTCGGCTCTGCCGTCTCCATCATAGTCATAAACTTGAAACTGCGTATAGTGCGCGCCTGCGCGTATGTTGCGACCTAGGTCTATGCGCCACAGACGTGTGCCGTTGAGCTCGTAGGCATCAATAAAAACGTTGCCTGTATAGCCGTCCTGCGAGTTGTCCCGCTGATTGGATGGGTCCCATTTGAGGACGATTTCGTATTCACCATCACCGTCGAGATCGCCCACCGAAGCATCGCCAGGGCTGTACGTATATGACTCGTTCGCGGGAGTTGTGCCGCCGGCCGGGCGTTGTAGCGCAACGCGAATATAGTTTTGTGTAAAAGCGTTGGCCGGCAGTGTGTAAGAAGGACTATCGGCTTGCTCTACCCCATTAACCACTGCGCGCACGAAGTACCTGTTAGATTGGCTCAGGTTGGCCGTTCCGTCAACGAAGTTGGTGCTCGATGTTACCGTTGTACTGTTGAGTCTGGTAACCGCCCCGCCTCCTGTCGAACGGTAAATGTTAAATCCGATGTTTGCCGTCGCCTCTGTACCTGACAATCGCCATCCGACATACACCTGCGTGCTGCCGGTGCGAACTGCAACAACACCGCGACTCAAGTTCTCCATCTGATATTGTGCGAATGCAGCGCTCGCACAGAAAAACAACACTCCGATAGCTAACAACATTTTCGGCTTAGTGGTGTCCATAGTTCCTCCTGATGAATTTTCTGTGCATCCTCATTTCTAGTCTTCTACCGCGAGACACTAATCTATCTACTCAACAGCAGTCGTTTGTTGTCGCACAGTACAAAACTTCAGAAAGAGGAAATCCGCAGACTTTATAGGCGCTCGTGGGTTTTCCGACGGTAAAGCTAACCGCAATGACCTGGTACTCACCTAGAGGTTACCGACGGCTGTCCTGATTTTATTGGCTTTTCCAGGCTTCCAGGTAGCGGCTTTTTATGACTGAAATCTTCTGATCTATTCCAAAATACGCGTGCATTTTAGGCTAAAATGCACGCACGTCAAGCGCAATTTGTTTTGATGTAGGAATAGATAGACAGAAGCGGTTGGTGTCGATAGGCAGGCGAAGGCTCGGATTGTTCGCAATTTTACTGCTCCCCTACCTAATCGAGCGCACTTATTGCAGGTTGATTTGAGGGAAAGATATAAGGGAAAGCCTTCCTCTATTTTTAGCGAAATGGCATTTAAATATCGCCGGTTCAATAAGTCGCACTGGCTGACCTCTACCGTCTTCGGTATCGGGATGGCGTCATTTTTCAGCGATCTCAGCCATGAGACGGCGACCTCGGTACTACCTGCGCTTCTTGCTTCGATGGGAGTGGCAGCTGGCGCACTCGGAACGATCGAGGGTGTTGCTGACGGTTTTTCAAGTGCGGCCAAGCTCTACGGAGGTTGGTTGTCCGATCGACTTCAGCATCGCAAGCCCCTTTGCGCATTCGGTTACGGAGTGATGGCTATCGCCACAGGAATCATCGCTTTCGCAACGACCTGGGTTCTGGTGCTGGTTGGTCGTAGCCTCGCCTGGATCGCACGCGGTTTGCGCACACCGGCTCGCAAAGCGCTGCTGGCTGAAGCCGTTACGCCGCAGACGTACGGACGCGCCTTTGGCTTCGAGCGCACGATGGACACACTCGGGGCGGTCGTTGCGCCGCTCATTTCACTGGGATTGTTGAGCCTCGGACTGGTTCACCGGCAATTGCTCTGGATTTCTGTGATTCCCGCATTGCTTGCGGTTGCCTCCATACTTTTCCTGGTGCGTGAAACGAAGGATCGTATACCGAGCCCGCATCCATTCCTCGCATCAATGCGTGGTCTACCAAAACGATTCATACGGTTTCTTTATGGGGTTGGGTTATTCGGTGCGGGAGACTTTGCGCATTCGCTTATGATTCTCTACGCAGTGGCGGCCATCACGCCAAGGCTGGGCGCGGCAGGTGCCGCATCTGTCAGCGTCGGTCTCTATGCCCTCCACAATCTGGTTTATGCGGGCGTCTCTTACCCATCGGGCGTGCTGGCGGACCGAATGAACAAGCGTCTTCTACTTGCCTTTGGTTATGGGCTTGGCGCGGTGACGGCGATTCTGTTTGCTCTCGGAATCAGCTCCTTGCCGCTACTGGCTCTCGCCTTCATTTTGGGCGGGGCTTACGTCGGCATCGAAGAGACCTTGGAGGACTCACTCGCCGCCGAACTGTTACCTGAGACGATACGGGGCACGGGGTTCGGCACTATGGCGGTCGTTAACGGCATGGGAGATTTCGTCAGCAGCCTCTGCGTAGGTTGGTTATGGGCAGTCTTCGGTCCGGCGGTCGGATTCGGCTTCGCAGTTGCGCTAATGGGAGCGGGTGCTGCGGTCGTTTGGATAACTAGTAAGCGTCCCGGCATCGCGGGTGAAGCGTAATTTTCAAGTGTAGATTGTAAAGATTACGTCCGTAGCTCTTAGTCTACGGCACGAGGACACATCCTGTAGAACTTCGACTCGCGCATTGCCCGCAGCCGGTTCAAGCAATATGGACAACTCCTCGGACGCAGTTCGTAAGCTTCTATCCCATTTATTTAATCACTTCGTCGCTGCGCCGTTGAGCAATTCCGTGAATGGCCTTCCCTCCGGTTCTGGGAGCTTCAGTTTTAACAAACTTGCAATGGATGGGGCCAGATCGATCATCCGCGCCAGAGGCATCTTCGCGCCGCTTCGCACGCCCGGCCCGTAAATGATCAGCGATGCGCGCATCCGAGGGTCGGTCGGAAGGTAGCCGTGCGTTCCTTTGTATGTTTCCCCGGAATCGCGCACTTCCGCTCCGGTCAGCGTGTCGTCGAAGGAATATCCCGGGGCGGCTTCCAGCATCAGCGCCGCCTGGGGGACCGCTTCCATCTTGCGAAGTTCGTTGCGTGTGACTATCTGTTTGATCGGGCTATTTTCCTCCTTCGCCCATTTGGAGAAGATGGCGTTGACCTTCGCTTCGGTCTCCTTGTCATTCGTGTCCTTCAAGATTATGGCGCATGAACCGCCCGCGGGCCACGATGCAGCCTTCCACGCCGTTGCCTTTCCCGCCGCGTCGAGCGTGATCAATCCTTCTTTGGCCAACGGCACGTTGGGCGAGAAGCGCTTACTGATACTGGCGAAACCGTGATCGGAGACGATGAAGAAAGTCGTCCTCTCGAAGATGCCGGCCTGTTTGGTCGCTTCTAGGATGCGACCAATGTACCCGTCTTCGCGCTCGGCCATTTCGATGCCGGGTTTCGTACGAGGACCGTTGCGGTGGTGCGTGCCGTCCAGTTCGATCAGATGAAGCAAAAGCAGGTTGGGGCGATAGTTTTTGATGATGAACTCGCTAACCGAAGTCAAGCGCTCATCAACGCTACTGTCTTTCTTCAGATCGGGTCCGAGCGCCTTCTCCAGAAGTCCCGGCGTTGAGTGTTTGGCTGTCCACTTCCACGTCGGCGGATTTTCGCCCGGTTCGAAAATCTCCGGAACGTTGTAATCGATCTCTGCGTCCACCGTCACGGGCCAACCGACGGCGGCGGTGGTAAGCCGCGCTTTCTTAGCGACCGTCCAGAGCGTTTCCGCCGTCAGCGCTTTTGCGTACCAGTACCAGTATCGCGTCTGCGGTTCACTCGGAGCTTCGAAGATGCGGTTTTGGACGATGCCGTGCGCCGCCGGCCGCAATCCGGTCACCATCGTTGTATGCTGTGGATAGGTCACCGTAGGATAGACTCCCTCCATACCTTCTGCGTATGCGCCGCCCTGTTTCATCAGTGTCAGCGTCGGTACGCGCAGCCCCAGCTTCTCCGGGGCGGTGTAATAATCCGGCGGCATGCCATCCACCGAAATCAGTATGACGTGATCCGGGCGCTGGGCTTGTGTCGTTTGGCTGGCGCTCAACGCCTGGCCAAAGTCGATGATCGATCCGCACACGAGCAGCAGAACTGCCACCGCTGTTATGCATGAACGAAGTGCTCTGGTCATAACCGTTCGCTCCTTATCTATGTTGTATATATGCTGTGCAATTGAATGTGGCGCGATGGTAAGGCATGGCACTCATGCAGTAAAGCTTTCACCAATCGCTGCAAGCGTGTTTCAGATATCCGAATAATTCCTCTATGCTGAGCATGGTTATGTTATGAGCAGATCAAATAAGGGTTTTGACCTCGAAAAATTCTTCGTCGCGCTTTCCGATCGCAATCGTCTACGCCTGATTAACCTGTTAGGGGACGATGAGGTTTGTGTGTGCTTCTTCACCGAAGTCTTGAAGATGCCACAGCCGAGGGTCTCGCGGCACCTCGCCTACCTGCGCCGCGCGGGGATAGTGGCGGCGCGTCGAGAAGGGAAATGGATGCACTATCGCCTCCTTCCTCCGGCCGACGAACACGCCTCGCAGATCCTTCAAAACGTGCGTGAATATCTGGCGAGCAATCGGGAGATGCAGCAGGATCGGGCGAGGCTGATCAAGGTTTGCTGCGCGCCTACGCTCCCGGTGCAATTGCAGGGCGCGCCACTACCCGCGAGTCTACAAGCCTGAGTGAAACTTTATTTCGGTATGAAAACCGGCCGCCGGACAGCTGGAAAGTTCGAGGCGGAAGAATTTGTTGAATCAAATCTGCCGTGAGTATAACAACTGCAAACTGAGATTATATCCGGCGTCGCACCTATGCCGCCGAACCTGGTCGAGAACATCCTGCAAAACGTTTTCATTGGCCGTTTTCAGGTTGGAGACGCGACATTGGTCATATGTTGAGTATGATATCGTCGGTAACGCTCGAGCCGATAACCATCAAAATCCACACGCGCGCTTAGGTTGAGACCGAGGAAGTATTTTCATGTCCTCGCATCAAAAATTAATTTGAATCGAAACGTATCATAATCGGTTTGAGGATATATAATATTTATGATTTTGTCCCTACTCACTTGAATACCAGTACTGTATCTGTATCTACATTAACCCCGTTACATAAAAGGACTTCCTAATGTATTTCAAGAGACATCTTCGAAGAACTACCCTGCTTTTACTCGCATCGTTAGTGATCAGTTCTACACTCATTCAGATCGCCGCTCAGAATTCACCCCAATCGCCACAACCAATTCCTGCCGTTCAACAGACCGGCGATCAATCGCAAAAACCGGGCCGCCCGGGGAAAGAGAGTGAGCCGCAGGATCTCAGCAGTGAAACAATCAAGATCGACACTGAATTGGTTCAGCTCGATGTCACCGTGATTGACCAGAATAACAATCCTATATTTGGTTTGGGTAAGAATGACTTTACGGTTTATGAAGATAAAGTGAAGCAGCAGATAGAGTCTGTCAATCGTGAGGAGATTCCCGTCAGCTTTGGTATTGTCATCGATACCTCCGGCAGTATGCGTAATAGGCTTCAGACTATCACGGACGCATCGGTCGCTTTGATTAAACAGAAACGAGCTGAGGATGAGGGGTTTGTCGTTCAATTTAAGGCTGAACCCGAAATAGTTCAACCATTCACCCAGGACGAGAGTGATCTGCAGTCCGCCCTGGAAGAACTTTACACTAGTGGTCCCACCGCCTTACTCGACGCCATCATCCATTCCTCTGATTACGCCAATAAAAATGGGAAACAGCGACGCAAAGCGATTGTCGTCATCAGCGATGGGCTGGAGAAAAACAGCGCAGTAAAGGAAAAAGAAGTGTTAGCCGCGATCAAAGAGAATGAAGTGCAACTCTATATGATCGGCTTCCTCGACAAGGAAGAGGCAACCAATCCCTTCTATAAATCTCCGAGGCAGAAAGCCAAAGACTTGCTGGAAAATCTGGCCAACGATTCAGGCGGTCGCGCCTTTTTTCCCAAGGACATCAGTGAAATACCAGCGATTGCCGCCCAAATCGCCAAAGGTCTCCGCACCCAATATGTCGTCAGTTATTATCCCGCCAATACTGCGCGGGACGGGACGTTCCGCATAGTGCAGGTGGAAGTTAACAAAGACAACCAGACAATGATTGCTCGTTCGCGAGTGGGATACTACGCGCAAGCAGATAAATAACCTGACTTCATTGCTAACCAAACAGAATCGAAAACGAAGGTCGACTGCGTCGTCGTATATAAAAGAGTGTCCGCATCCTGCGCGAAAAACTTATTCCCAGAAAATACTTCAAGATACGAGTGGGCCATCGATTGGACAGGCGTTTTGATGTTAGCGCAGTACGCCGCCAGGCATCAGATCATGGCCTTGAGCGGCCGAACATACGGCACACTAGCTCGGTACCTATGGCGCTGGTCATGAGGCGTTCTTTGCTGTCACCGAGTAATCGTTGCGTCCAGTTGACGAAACCGCCGTCAGCGAGCGCAAACTGCTCGCCGCGATCGTTCTTCGCTTTTATGTGAAAACAAGGGCCTTCGTAATATCCGAGTCCGGTCAGACGATATAGATTGAAACTCAAGCGGACTCCTTCGCGCTCCTCGCGCAATGGAGCGCATACATATTGTTCGAGCAAACCCATCTGTACTAGTAAATGCTTGGGTAAATCGAATTGCGCCAGATTCTCACTGGGCACAGCGAATGATCTGGGCCATGCGCTCGAGAGCTTCTCGATCAAGCGCTCCGAACTTGTATAGTCGCTCGCGCGCACGAATGTTCTTATTTCATCTCTGCTAATCCCGAACACAGAGCAGAGATGCGCGACTACGCGCGTGTCGGAAAGTTCGACCTCAATATCTTCGAACCCGAAGTCCATTGCCGACAACTTTTTCAAAAGTGTCAGGTAATATCCGATATGGTCTCCAAGGGCGGCCGTCTCAAATGAAAAAGATCCCGTGTCGCGCGCCGCGCTCACCAAGCTGAATAGCTTGAAATGGGCGGTAAAACCCGCCGTCTTTGGCGCCGGAAATCTGACCACTCGCTGGCTGGCGCATAGTCGGGTAGTCTCTTTTCTGCTCTTGATATCTTTGCGGCGGCGAACGCACTCAAGCGCTAATCCAACGGTCGGATCAGCGGCGCATTCATATGCCCTGATCGAGCTTAAGACATTTCCTTGATCCAGCCCAGTGAGTGTCGCGATCGCCCCCAGCGGAGTCAGGGGTGACAACTCCATCGCTTCGAATTGCGGCGCAACACTATAACTAACATGTTCCACTTCGTTCAGTAGCCGTCCGTCTAATCCACAGGGTTGAGTAACCATGTGGGAACGCGTCAGGTGAGATGATTCGATCTTACCGACTCGCCTCTTTAAAACTGTAAGCAGTAAAGAATGAAGCTCCGCCCCCGAGAGTTTTTCTGAAAGAAGGTCGACCAGATCGTCTACTCCCAAGTCTCTGATAATTCGCTGCGCTATCTGTTCGCTCATGATTTCAAGTCTATCTCTGTTAAAAAAATGATGTAAGCGGTATGGATTGAATGTTGGCCTTCAACGGATTTGTTTGACAAATTGGTCACGTCTGCTCTGCTCAAAAGTTTCACGATTCACTCCTGAGAAAGGTGCGCAAAAATCGATTCGCAATTGAACGCGTGAGTGAATCGTGTGTAAATGAAAATAGCCACCGATGAGGTGGCTGTAACACTTTGTGTTTTTTAGGTGGGCCAGGACGGAATCGAACCGCCGGCGCACGGATTTTCAGTCGTGTGGTCAATCAGCGAACTGAATTGAAAATAAAAGAGAGCCCTGGGTACACAGCAAAGTAGACGAATGTCTGAAAAGCCCCTACCTGTCTGATCCGTTTAGAACCCCACTATAACGCGTTAGCGTCATAGTGGGGAGGAGTAACTTCCTGCGCTACCTTCCTTCAACTGGATAACCAGTTGAAGGATGTTAAGCTTCCTCGTCTTCGTAGATTGCGAACGGCTGCCAATAGTATCCGGGAGAGGCGGCAAATTCTCGCGGGCCTCGCGGCGCGTTTTCTTGAATCAATTCGCTGGCAGAACCAAGTTCGACGATATCTATTTCCAGAGGTTCTGTACTATTTTGTTCTTGAGGTTCCATACTATTCTCCTTTCTGTTATTTGTAGCATCACCTGAGTGGCGCGATGCGTGATTTAAACTCCGAGGGGGTAATTCGTCAACCTCCGTAGAAGTTTGTTAGTGAAACAATGGCGAAATCTAGTCGGGATCGGAACATCTCATGCTCCCTCAAATTGAGTCGAAGGCGCGTTGCTTCTTCCGGCGTAGTGATGTTCTATTGAGCGCAACCAAATCTCCAAAGATACAACATTGGAAAAAGCATCCAGCTCGAGCTCTATGCCATGCCGAGCCTTATCAAGCGCCGACATCATCTCTTTATAATCAACATACCCGCGTCTGACTACGCGCGCATCATCGAGCATCGATTTAATTGCGACCCATTCCTGCGCCAGACCGCGACAGAGTGTTTCGCTGACCGATCCTTTGCCTTTTCGCCGGAGGATTGTATCGGGCAGGATATCTTTTAGGGCTCTGCGCATTAAAGGTCTAGTCTCGATCGGTTGGAGTTTCTGCTCGAGGGGAATGGCCATCACGAATTCCACCAGCGGGCGATGCAGAAATGGAAAAGTCTTGACGTAGCTGTGCGGATCACGATGCCCCCACGTGAGAGCAGAAATCGCATACATTAGTGATGAAGCTTGTGCCTGCTGGCTCGGCAAGCGATAACCGAACGGATCAGCGGGCAGGAGTAAGCGCGCAATAAAATCGGTCCTTTTGGCGAAATCTCGATTTACCCAGGCGGGAATCCGAAATTGATTCTGCAATCTTGCCTTGATCGAGGTGGACAGAAATGGGACCACGCCTTCCTGCCATAAGAGATCCCAATAAGTTTTGCGCAAAATTTGACTCCACTCCTGTAGTCGTCTATGCAGTCTAAGGGGTTTTATTCGATATATTAGTATCCCTATCTGTGCTGCGGGCGCGGGCGCGCTCCATAACAACTGGTCCCCGCCGAGCCCGCTCAAAAGGATGCGCGCCCCTTCCGCATTCATCGCACGCCCCACATGCGCCTGCGCTCCGTAAGTGCACAAACTTGCGCTCGGCCTCTCTATGAATTCGTCTTTCGGAGACGCTAAATGAATCCAATGTCCCCGTCGCAAGAAGTGATACCCGGTTTCGCCACGCTTCTTCTCAACCGCCTCAATAAAACGGCGATCATAAGAGGTCTCTCCGTCATCCAGATAAGAGATCGTTTTTAAATGCATTGCCTGACGGCTTTCTTCCGCCAGGATCCTGTCTGCCATGCAAACTATGGACGACGAATCCAATCCACCGCTTAATTCCGCCCATACGGGCCCATCCGCTCGCAAGCGACATCGCACTGCCTCCCGAAACAATTGGCGGAAGTGGTCCGCATATTCCTCATCTCGTTGATAACGTATCTCTTTTTCCGTATCAGGCCGCCAGAATCTATGAGTTCGCACCTGGCCCTTATGAACAGACACGACAAAACCCGGTTCCACCGAAAAAACCTTGCGATATGGCGTGCGATATAATTCTGGAAATATTGCCAAATAGCCTGCGACAAACTCATCGTCAACCTCCAACTCGATGCCGGATGACTTGATCAATGCCTCAAGCGTCGACGACCAAATAAGCCCGCTATTGTCGGCGTGATAGTAGAGCGGACGGACGCCGAATGGGTCGCGTGCTAATAGCAGCGTTTTCGTTGCGTTCGTCCATAAAGCTAGCGCGAAATCGCCGATTATCTGCTGCAAGAAAGTTTTATCCCATTTGAGATAAGAGGACATCACCAGCGCAACATCAGTGGTGTCTCCGTTCAAGCCGTGGGGGAAATATCTTAGCAGGTCGTCACGATTGTCCAGACGACCATCCCATACGAGGATATCCCCCTGCGGTGAAACTAACGGCTGAATTTCGAGTCGCGATTCTAGATCGGTAGGAAAAGCGCGAAAACAAAGACCGACGGAATCCTGTATCACTTGGCGCCCACCATCCGGCCCTCGTGGAATCAAGTCGCCGCTTAATCTAACCAGGGTACTTGTATTAATTGGCCCGTCGTTGAAGTTGATCAGCCCGCCGATTCCGCTCATAAAGTACCTTAGCAGTGGAGAAAAAATCTGTCTTGATATCAGCCGATAAACCGGACTCATCAGGAACGGCTTAGGGCGTGAAAGAACGTCTGTACTTTCGGGTGATCGTTGACCACCTCTCCTTGAACTTCGACCCAGGCATGTCCATAAAAGGGCATTTTATGAATGCCAATGACCATTTCAGCAGGCGCGCCAATGCTTCGCAGCAGACAAGTGGTCGCCGCTGAACGTTGCAGACAGAGAGATTTTTTAGAGTACCAGGTGCAGGCGCGGACCAGTCTCGAGCAGATATATGCAATCATCTCAGAATCTGGAGCCCCGCCGTTAATCGGCCAACCGGACACGATGCGCCGAAGTGCGTTAATGCCGATCAGTTTGAGCACCGCATCCACTATCAAGAGTGCGACCAGAGCAGCAGGAATGTGAAGTTTCAGCTTTAAAAGTATCTCAATCAGGAAGCGCAATCCGTTCACTACACGTTGAGTCACTATCCCGCCGAGCCATTGGACGTCGACACTCGCTGATATCGCAGAAGATTGCAGGAGCCCTTTCTCAGTCAACTTATTGATAAGTTCGTCAACGATCGACCCAATACGTGACGGCACAGAGGCATTGATCTCCGTACTTGCAGCGCTAACGAGCTCTGCACGCGACAGACCGGAGTCGCTTGTTGCGATCTTGTGCAGAATTAACGCACCCGTTTTGTTGATGCTCAGGACCTTATCTTGTCCGAAGTCGAGTAGTATGCACCCGTCCTCAGTGACTGGTGAGACATAGACATTCGGAGCTAACCGAATCTTCGTGAGGGGTGAAGGTGTCATACGTACAAGGTAATTCGGATAGATTTCGCTCGATCAATAGAATTAACCATCAGGCTACACATTAAAGAAGATATATAGCTGTAATGCAACAGAGCCGGAGGTGAATGTATAGGTATGTAAAGTTGAATGAAAACGGCCACCCTTTGGCGGCCGTAAACTGTTTATTCTATTGATGGCCAGGGGACGGTATCGAACCGTCGACATACGGAGTTTAAGCCGGGTGGCCAAACAGTGAACAGAAAGTGGGATACCACAAACTATCACCAATGCCATCATTTATCGTGGTCATCTTTCCCGTTATAGCCGTCATTGTCGAGAGGCCGCAGGAAGTTCTTGAAGGCCCAGCTGGCCACCTGTCTTCCCTGCTTTCGCGCCGCTTCGTCCGCGAAGCGGAAGTGGATGCCCTCGTAGATACGGGCGTCGACCACTTCCTCCGCTGCATCGGAGAAGCGTCTATAAGTGCGCGTGTCCTGAATGGTCGGCCCCAGGTTGGTGGTCGTCACTGAGAAGGTCATGTCGGTCCGTCCCGAAGAAGAGCGTGAGGTGAATTGACCAGCGGCGCTGGTAACGTTGTTTGCGCCCGAGGTGTAGTCAGGATAGGGCGGGGTGGCGATGAGCGGCAGCCAGGTTGAGTCGCCGGCCGTCCGCGAGTTGCCGTCGTTGTTACCCTCTTGAATGGCGGTGACTGGCCGCCAGAAAACATAGTAGTTCTTACTGTTCCAGGAAGTGATTTGTGCATCGGCCATCGCCATGTCAGCCAGGGCAAAGAGCCGGGCACTTCTGGCAATGTCGTCGACTTGCGTGCCGGCGATGTCCCTGAGCACCTGGTTCCAGACCACAACGTAGTTACCGGCCCAGAAATGGGCCAGGTCGGTCTGCTCGGGGGTGCGTGAGCTGTTGTTAAGGGCCCCCAGCGCTTTAACCTCGTTATAGTCCCTGGCGTACTCGCGGCTCGTCAAAGCGGGCGGCGGCGCGGCGCGGAATTGTGAAGGTCTGGTTAAGTGTGAAGGGGGTGACGTTGCCCAGCCACGGCGCGAGCATCGGCAACAAGGCCGGTGGCGTCGGGCGCCAGACGCCGGGATCGGTGCCGCCGATGAAGGGCGGCGGCGGCGGAACAGGGAAACTCCCGTCACATGCCCGCAGGGCGATGATCCCGGCGGCGGCTATTGCTCCCACCTCTACCCCGGGATCGTTCGCGGCAAGACCATGGTCGGACAGATATTGTTGGTAGGTCGTGTCGAGGGACTCGGCCTGAGCTGGAAAGCGGTTGACGAGCACATCGTGCGCGGCTTTGGCGGCAGCCGCCACCGGGGAGCCGGAGGCTCCCTTGATCTCCACGTAATATGGTTCGTACCGCTTCTCGATGGCCTGGACGGCGTCGTAAACGGCGGCCTGGACCATCGCAATGTCGAGGACGCCGGTCGGGCCTGGACGTGCGGCTGTCACGGTCGCTTGCACGGCGATCGCATTCCAATCGGCTACAGCATCGGCGCTGACGCTGGCGGGAGTTGCAAGCAAGATGACGAAGATGGCGATCCTCCGCCAGGTCTGAAGTTTCAGTATATTTGTAGTTGTGTATTTCATTGGAAGCCTCCTTTTAACAACATTTTTAAAACATTTAACAGATTGAGCGGACAGAACATGCAGTATGGTCAATCGTTTTGTACCAAACCCACCAGGCCAACGAGACTATCCAACCTCTTGGACAGTAAGAGGCGAGGCATGGGCCAAATTGCTCTGGCCACCGACTTACACTAAAATGATCTGTTCATGTCGCCATTGCTCATCGGCCTATTTCACTGTGTACACTAATCTCAAGGCGGCGAGGAAATCCTTCCAGAGTGGCGAAAAATTTCGGAAAAAGATGAGAAAAAGTTCGGTAAGCCATTATGAATCACTCGGCCAAGCACTTTTACGAATTCGGCCCGTTCCGGCTGGATATCGGCGAGCGCCTCTTGCTCCGCGATGGAGAAGAAGTCTCGCTCACACCCAAAATTTTTGACCTCCTCCTAGTACTGGTCGAAAACAGCGGACACATTCTTGAGAAAGACGCGTTAATGAAAGCTATCTGGCCTGATGTCGTAGTAGAGGAGACGAACCTGACGCGCAACGTCTCCACGCTAAGGAAAGCCCTGAGCGAAAGCTCGGACGCGCGTCCATACATCGAGACAATTCCCTGGCGCGGGTACCGCTTTGTCGCAAGCGTAAAGGACGTAACTAATTACAACACAGAGATGGCAATTGCAACGCCGTCCTCGCCGCCGATTCTGAGCGAAACGGAGGAGCGAGGCTCGCGAGGTGGAGAAATCTCTCCCGCAGGCCCCGCGTCAAGTACCGGGACTCTAGTTACCTTGATCAGGCGGCGTAAGGTCGCTGCCGGCGCCATCGCCCTGGCGCTCCTGGGTGTCGGCAGCTGGGCGCTCTCTCTGAGCATCGAGACCCACACGCCGATTGAATCGCTGGCTGTCTTGCCATTCAGCAGTGGTAGCGCTGATCCGCAGGCGGTATACCTGAGCGATGGAATCACTGAGAGCCTCATCAATAATCTGTCGCAGCTGCCAAATCTGCGTGTGATCGCGCGAACCACCGCTTTCCGCTACAAGGGCCAAACGTCGGACCCCTCCAAAATAGGACGCGAACTTAATGTCAAAGCAGCGCTCACTGGGAAAGTTCTCCTGCATGGCGACACTCTGATCGTCCAGGTAGACCTGGTGAACGTGGCGGATGGCGCGCAACTCTGGGGTCAACAGTACTCACGGAAACTTTCGGATATTTTCGCGCTTCAGGGAGAGATCGCGACGGATATCGCCGAGGAGTTGCAAGCGAAACTGACGGGCGAAGAGAAGAAGCTATTGGCTAAACGTTATACCAATAATACCGACGCATATCAGCTCTATTTGAAGGGCCGCTATTTCTGGGATAAGAGGACGGAGGATGGGTTCAAGAGAGCCATTGATTATTTCCGACAGGCGACTCAGAAAGATCCACAATATGCACTGGCACACACAGGTTTGGCAGACTCTTACATAGGGCTGACATTCTATAACTATCTTCCTCCCAAAGAGGCGATGCCGCAGGCGAAGGCATCAGCGCTGGAGGCGCAGAAGTACGATGACATGCTTGCTGAAGCGCACGTATCGCTGGCGCATGTCAAAGTGAATTATGAGTGGGACTGGGCGGGTGCTGAGAGCGAATTCAAGCGCGCCATCGTGCTCAACCCGCGATACCCAACAGCGCACCAGTGGTATGCTATTCATTATTTAACTCCGCAGGGGCAGCTGGAAGAGGCTCTTGCCGAAATGAGCCACGCCAGGGATACTCGATCCGCTCTCGCTCGTCATGAACACCTTTCTGGGTGCAACCCTTTATTACGCTGGTAAGTACGATCAGGCGATCGGGCAATTTGTTAAAACGCTTGAACTGAATCCCGACTTCGGTGTAGCGCACTGGCACCTGGGGCTTGCTCTTGTGCAGGAGGCGCGATTCGAGGAAGCAATCGCCGAGCTAAACAAGGCCGTCACTCTTTCGGGGGGCAGCCCGCTCATGAAGGCGGCGCTCGGGCATGCCTATGCGGCTTCGGGTAGAAGAAGCGAGGCAATGAATATCCTCACTGAATTACAGAAGTCGGCGGAACGAAGCTACATCTCAGCGAGCGAAATCGCGGCGATTTATGCGGGCCTGGGCGAGCGGGATCGCGCGCTGGACTGGCTTGAGAAAGCTGCGGAAGAGCGCGCATTCCACCTGGTCTACCTCAAAGTGAGGCCGGAGTTCGCCCCACTGCGCTCCACCCCTCGGTTTGAAGAATTGTTTAGGCGCATCGGTCTCGCACCATGAGTTGCTTGAAGCTGGAGGTGATCGGAGCCCAAGAGACTCCCGATCAAGCACCTGTTTACGGAGGGACGAGCCACCGGCACAGTGCTGCTCTGGATTTCGTGCTTCATGAATCGCTGATCATCCACTTTATTTTGAATTGGCTACCCGAGCGTGCCATCACCATCCTGAGGAATTGCCGCAAAGCCATGAAGAAGACAAGCAGGCTGCTGCTTGTCGAGACGATCATAACTGTCGGGAATGACCTATATGTCGGAAAGTTTGTGGACTTCATCATGTTAACGATCAGGCGGTCAGAAAGAACAGAGGAGGAATCTGAGAATCTCCTTCAGGAGGCCGGTTTCCATCTCAACCAAGTCGTGCCAACAGTTTCACCCTTCGGCATGAGCATCATCGAAGGAGTATTGGATGATGGGAAGCACTGAAGGTATTAATCAGTTGGCGGAGGAGCGGTAGGCTGGTTGGTTGAGTGATGAGCTAGACCGCAAAAATCAAGGAAGTAGGATAGAAGGCCAGCTTTACAGAATCTTCCGACGTCAAGCGCCTTTGGTGAGCGCTTCAATCCTTTCCATGATCCCTACCTGGCCGATCCGTACCTATTCTTCGCGGAGGCCCAGAACCGCGACTCCCGTCTCCTCAGCGCCAGCGAGGCAGCATATACACGCTCAGATGTCGCGGAGCTTGCGAGCTTTCTCTAACCAGAGCTATATACATTCCGCGCCGCTGGCACTGCCCAGATGCTTTACCACAAAATCGGATGGGATCAGCCGTTTTTACAGTCTTTAACGCCGACGAACGAAGTCGGTGGGTAACGGAGGTGCGCTCGCCGGTGCCTGCCGATGCTTAGTCGCCTGTTCGAACGCATACGCTAAGGCGATCAAGGTAGGCTCACTGAATGCGCGGCCCGTAAACGTTACTCCAAATGGCGCAGGGTTCATAACATTCCCTGCTGGCGGAACGAAGCCCCCAGGTACTACGATGCTCGGATAACCTGCCTTAGCGGGCGCGGCTGCGCCAAGGTTCTGCGGAAAGAGAATGGCGTCAAAGTCGTCATCCGTGCCATTGCAGCCATCAGGCCCGTTGAACACCGCGTCCAGACCGGTTCGGGTGAGAGCCAAGTCCTGGGCACGGTCGGCCAGGTAGCGCAGCGTATCCGCGCTTTCGGGGCTCGTGTCGAGTTGGTTGGCAGCGAGGAAAATAGCCTGGCCGTATTTCAGCGCGACCTCCGGATGAGTGTTGTTGAAGGCGATGATGTCAGCCAGCGTCCGAACTGGAGCGGTTGAGCGGATCGCCAGATAATTGTTCAGATCCGCTTCTGCCCATACATGAGCACCGTTGAACAGTTGCTGGGAGCGGGGTAAGAGGTGCAGATGCCGAAGGCTGAAATAGCATCTTGGTTGGGGATCTGGTATGGATCTGCAACAAACGCGCCCTCACGCCGGAGTACCTCGATCGCGTTGAGCATTATTTGTCGCTGCGCATCGGAGAAACCGTTCCAATAGGGTACGCGCGGGACGGCGATCCGGGCGCCGCGGAGGGCATGCTTTTTGAGAAACTTCGTGTAGTCGCTCCGGCAGTTGCCGGCAACAAGGCAGGGTGCTGTCGCCGCATCGTTCGGATCATAGCCCGAGATTACGCTCAGCAGGACGGCTGCGTCCGCCACCGTGCGTGCAAGCGGCCCGGCGGTATCTTGATCAGCGGTGATCGGAAGAATCCCATTTCGACTCACCAATCCAAGAGTCGGTTTAATGCCAACCAGCCCATTGGACGTGCCTGGACTGAGGATAGAGCCCGACGTTTCTGTGCCAACAGCGACCGCCACCAGGTTAGCAGATACAGCGATGCCCGAACCTGAGCTTGAACCACCGGTCATTAAGACTGGACGCCCGTCACCGCCGGGCAGCGGTCGTGGATCGTAAGGATTGAAGCCGTAGCCGCCGAGCGAGCTGTATCCTGCCGGCATTCCGATAGCTATGAAGTTCGCGAACTCAGTCAATGTCGCTTTGCCAAGGATGATTGCCCCGGCATCTTCCAGCTGCTGTGTGATGAACGCGTCGTTGTGTGGCGCGGAGCCCGCGAGCGCGACCGAACCTGCCGTCGTCGGCATCCCCGCCGTGTCGATGTTGTCTTTCAGCAGTACCGGAATCCCGAATAGCGGTCCGTGCGCGCGACCGCACGCACGGTCGCGGTCGCGATCGCGCGCTTCGTCGAGAGCATTCTCATTGATGTGAATGAACGAGTTCAGCATCGGTCCCGCCTGGTCGTATGCGGCGATGCGATTAAGGTACATCTGCACCAGCTGTTCTGAGGTGATAAGACGAGTACGCAACGCCAATTGGAGTTCCTGGACTGTGGCTTCAACGAGCTGTAGTTGCCGCCACCTTCCAAATGACGGCTGGGAGGAGACAGGGGGCGGGGTAATGGCTATAAGGACCACGAGAATAAGCGCAAAACGTTTCATGGGAGCCTCCTTTGAAAAGCGAAAATGCCTTGACTTTCGATCAGACTCCAGACTAATTGCTCCTTTAGGGCGACCATCATAGCCAACGGCGACTTCGCTTCATTGCAAGATTTTGGTGGATGCTGTTTGGGCGAGAGGAAAGTTATAGCTGATTTGTTTCAACTGTCAATAAGACACTGTGAATTCATTGCACATCAGCTAGGTAATAATGATATGTTCCATATATGTCCCAATTGAAGAAGAGCAGATTGTGCGCAAGACTACACCAGGGCGGAAGAAATCCGCGAAGACGTTTTCTAAGAAAGGGGTGAAGTGATGGGTATAGGTATAATTGAGCTACTCTATATTGTTCTCGCGGGGATAATCGGATGGGTGCTGTGGAAAAGTCTGAGCACCGCAACCGCAACCACAAGGCTGGAAGGTAAGACCAAGTCTGCGAAGAACGGCGGTGCTAAATGACTGAAGAGCAGATAAAACAACGGAAAAAAACTTTCGGCTTGGTATTATTCGGGTTCTTAGTCGGGGCCATGTTCGTGTTGGTTCTATATTTCTTGTTCATCATGCCGACGTTTAAGATGCACGAGCAGATTGTGACGGAGATGAAGGCCAGCCATCAACAGGCAAAGGAGCACCGGGAGAATATCAGCTTGCAGGGCGCAACATGGCTAAAGCGAGTGATGCAAGAGCAAGGCTATGCCAATGTGAATGCGACTCCGGATGGTGATGTGCTGGTGCTGGTCGATCCGCACCACGCGCCGCCTGAAGCGGCCCGGCAGATACTATCAAGCGATGAGATGCGAAAGATACTGAGGGGATACGGATTCACGACTCTGCGCGTCAAACAATCGGATGCGAACTCTTATGGGCCGGGCTTCGATTATGCGATAGAGCCGGTCAAGTCTTCGATGAAAGGCGGGCGTCGAAATGATTGCAGTCTATGGTATAGGTGCTACGGAGATATTTATTCTCCTCATAATTTTACTGCTTTTTTTGCCTGCGGTGGCGGCAATTGGATTGGTATTGTGGGTGGTGTTTAACCGCCGCAACCCCAACCGCATCGACGTAGTCGAAAGTCGGCTTGACCGGATTGAGCGGCAACTTGCCCGGCAATCCGAGCCAAGCTCACCGAACACGAGGGATTAGTTCAGCGAGGCATTGTTATGCTAATAGACCTTTTAATACTCCTCGGCGATTTTGCATGTGATGTTTTATGTGGTCTCTTTTCTGGCGGCGGGGCCAAGCCTCGCATTGATGAGATGATTAAACAAGGTTCGAAGAAAGGGGCGGAATGACCCTCAACGCATACAATGAAGAATGCGAGGTAAAGCTCAATGGCCATGCGCCTGGTTCCGGAGCAATGCCAGGTTTCTTTATGGCCATTCGATTGAACAGGCTTTATGAACTGGCGACGCGACGGCGGGAAGCGAGGAAGAGATCAAGCCGTAATTGGATACAGTCGTCGCTGCCGATTAAATCTAGCCCAAGCTATTTTATGGAAAATGGCATCACATATTCTCACTGCTCAAATCTTCTAGAGTAAGACCCAGGCGAGTTTGGGCCGTGGATCTTTGCCCATTTGGCAAATTCTCTTACCCACTCATCAGGCGTCGCAGTCTTATAGAATGGCCGCTTCTCTGTCGCTTCGATTGGCGCTTCAAATGCAGAGCGTAATAGTTCGTCGATGTCATTTCTCGCTCTTCGCTTTTGCTTGTAGCAATGCCGCTGTATAAGTGACTCTATCCACTTTAGATAATTATTCCTTCTTGGTGCTCATTATCTACCAGCCAACTGCTTCTCAATAAAAAAGAATTTGTCTGCGCTTGAGAGAATCCCCGGGCGCCCTTGTTCAAATAATCCTTCCCATGCAAATTTCATTTGACGTGACCAAATAGTCACGTTACTATAATCCCACATATAGGGAGGTAACGATGACAGTTGACGATTTAACTCTAGATATAACACAGAGCATCGACATAAAGAGGGAGCTAAAGTGCCCGACGACAAACTTGACAACGTTTGGAAAGCTCTGTCCGACAGCACGAGGCGGTCGATTCTCGACCTCTTGCGGCAGGGCCCCAGAACGACGACCCAGATCGTCGAGGCTTCTCGCACTACAACAAAATGGAGAACATTATGCCGAAAACCAAAACGATGGAAACACCGAAAATAGTGTCGCGGCAGGAGTGGGAGGCTGCGCACCAGCAACTGCACGTGAAAGAGAAGGAGTTGAGCCGTGCCCGTGACGCGTTAGCCGCCGAGCGTCGGCGGATGCCGTGGCTGGCCGTGGAAAAGAACTACGAGTTCGACGGGCCTGACGGCAGAGCAAGCCTGATCGAACTGTTCGAGGGCCGACGGCAGTTGATCGTCTACCGCGCCTTTTTCGAGCCAGGCGTGTCCGGTTGGCCAGAGCATGCCTGCATCGGCTGTTCCATGGTGGCCGACCAGGTTGCGCACCCCGCCCATCTGAACGCCCGCGATACAGCTCTCGCGTTCGTCTCGCGCGCACCGCAACCTGACATCGAGCGCGTGAAGGCGCGGATGGGCTGGGAGTTAATCCCGTGGTACACACTGACGGACGACTTCGACGCTGACTTCGGCGTTAATGAGTGGCACGGCACGAACGCGTTCATCCGAGACGGCGATGGCCTGTTCCGCACCTACTTCATCAACGGCCGCGGCGACGAGCAGATGGGGAACACCTGGAACTACCTCGACATCACTGCGCTCGGACGTCAAGAAGCGTGGGAGGACTCACCCAAGGGATACCCACAGACTCCGCCGTACGATTGGTGGATATGGCACGACGACCCCAGCGTGACGGATCCTGATCGACTTGGCCTGGTGCAGCTCCGTGCCGCCCGGGCCGCCGCGAAGGACGACGAGACTAATTGATCGCTCACGACGCATTGCTTCGGAACGAGCTTCCAGCGATCCTTCTTCGGCGTTGCGGTGCTGCCTTTTGCCGCCAACGCACCTGTGACGATTGGGTGGTGTATATCCATGTCGGCGATGGGCGAGATGCCAATGCCCATGCCTAGCGGCTGGACGATGTGGATGGCGTGGAAGCGGATGCCCGGACAGACGTGGCCCGGCGCCGCAGCGTCGTTCCTCGGCAGTTGGGGCGTGATGATGGCTCAGGGGGCGGCATAAGGCTCGGCCTATGTCTTTGTGCATAGCGGTGGAGTCTGGACCCAGCAGCAGAACCTGGAGGGCTACCCACTGTCCGTTGCGAGAGATGATCACTTCTTGTGCCGCCAGATAATCTACCAGGTTGACTATAAACAGCGGATTGCCGTCAGTTCGTTGATAGAGCTGAGGCGTCAAACCCTCCGGGAGGCGATGTTGTGGGAACCGCACCTCTAGGTATTCGCTCACTGCTGCCTCAGTCAGAAATCCGAGCTGCAATTCTGTACATGGCGATGGATCAGCAGTTCCTGCTTGGTAGCTTTGAGCGGATGTCCACTTAGATTCACTTCGACTGGACGCCAGGTTCCAATCAGCAGGAAACGTGCCCGGTCGCTTCGCTGTGCCAGCGCGGTGATGAGACTCAATGTCGAGTCTCGCTCCAATGTAAGTCTTCCAGGACGAGCACGAGCGGAGTTTCAGCAGTCAGGACTGCAGTCGTTTCGGTCATCTCGCGAAGCATGCGTTCACGCGTCGCGCCGAATATCTCCTGGTGTAGAGCTGCTCGTTCGACAGCTCATGACGAGCGTTGGCATCTGCGCGAGGCAGGTCGGCGCCAGTTTGGCGAGCAACTCAATCAATTTTTCGCGCCCGGTTCACAGCACAGCCGGTTGAGCGCTTCAAACACCGGCAAATAAGCCTCACCTGTACCATACTGTTCCAGGCATTGTCCGTACGCGATCGCAATGCGCCGCTTGTCAGTAACGCGCTGGAGAAAAACTTTAACCAGGGTCGTCTTACCGATGCCCGGCTCTCCCGTCACAAAGACCACCTGCCGCTTGCCACGCAGTGCCGTCTCCAACCAGTTTTGCAGCCGAGTCAACTCGGTTTCACGCCCGATCAACTCGCTGCATCTCACTGCACCATCGGCAAGCTCCATCTCATGGTCCATAAAAGCGTCGCCGGAGCTTTCTATTACGCCAACTTCTTCCCACGACGGACTGACATGAACGATGAAGCGGTAGCCGCGTTTTGGGATCGTCTGAATATATTCCTGTCCTCCATCCATACCGCCCAATGTCTTGCGCAAATCAGAGATGTTCTTGACCAGATTGATCTCCTCGATAAAAACGTCGGGCCAAACCCTCTGCATCAAATCTTCTTTTTTGAGGGATCTGCCCGCCGCCTTCGACCAGGGCCAGCAAAATCTCGAAAGCCTTAGGCGTGATCGGTAGGTGTTGCTGGTTATAGAGCAAGATGCGCTCGCTCGTATCCAGCCGGAAAAGGCCAAAATGGTAGACGAGTTTGGCCGAAGGCTGCATGAGAATTGGGACCTCCCAGTGTTTTCCCAGGATTTCCCAAGACTTGCAAGATACGCTCGCAATATTCTTCATCCTGCCTTAGGCCACCTGCCGGAGTATCCGGATCAGATGTCATAGCGCCTCATAAAGGCCGAATGTGGCAAATAGAGAAGGAAAAATCATTCTAAGGCAAAGAGGTTGCAAGGGGCGATCTATGAACACTCGGCCGCAGTATGAGAATGACAAAAAGCGGGGGAGGCAGTTGTTGCCAATCCCCCGGCTTTTCGTCGCTCTCTATGATCAATGGATAAAGTCCAGTCAAACAGGTTTTCAGAGAAAGGATTGGTCGGTTATGCAGAAATTGCACCAACAGCAGCCGGACGCGGGACACGCCGCTGCCCCGTTGCATATCAGCGAACGTGGGCGCGCCCGCAGCCTACTCGAGACGCTCACGAAGCGCGCGCCGACATCCGCCAGGGTGTTGACGCCGGCACACAAGCCGGAACATTGAAGGCCACGGTAGGAGGCGTCACGTCGCCCGCATTCGGGTGATTCAGCCGATGCCGTTCGTGGAAGACTTCACCAATGTTCCTCTAGACGCCGCGCCATGCTATTGGCTCAACACGACTGGCAAATATGTGGTGCGGGAGGTCGATGGCAACAAGGTGCTGGTTAAGAAGGCTGACAACCCGTCTTTAAAACGCACACGCTCGCACTTCGGGCCGGTCGATTGGGCGAATTACACGATCGAAGCCGAGATCCGCGCCATTGAGAAGCGCCGCTAAATGGGAGACGCCGGGATCGTCGCCCAGCGATACGAACTGGTGCTCGTCGGCAATAGTCAGAAGATCGAACTGCGTTCCTGGCAGATCGAGCCGCAACGGAGGCTCGTAAGGAAATTCGCTTGGAAGCCGGATGCCTGGTATCGGCTGAAGCTTGAGGTCGAGAACTTGTCGGACGGCAAAACGCGTGCCCGGGGCAAAGCCTGGCCGGCGCCAGAGGCAGAACCCGCGGAATGGTTGATCGAATGGACTGACCCAATCGGGAATCGAAAAGGGAAGTGCCGGCGTTTTCGCCGATAGTACGAATGATATCTATTTCGAAAATATCAGGATCAGGCAGATCAGGTAAGGGTATTGATCCTGATCTTAGAAACCGAATAGCATTCACGTCGAACTTCGGACGCATCTTCAGCGCGGATGCTCCCCGGCAGCTCCAGTTTGGTTTAAAGATAGAATTCTGAGTCCGAGCTAGGAGAGATTTCTCGCCGTGACGGTCGCAGAAGCCGAGAGAAACTCTTCAGGGGGCGAGTTTCGCTTACGTGCCTTTGGTATCTAACTTTCTACCTCATAGTTCACTTGTTAGAAATAATAGGTTTCATCGATTACCCATGGGCTACCTTCCTGTCAGTTCTAAAGAACTGCTTTGCGACCGCAAAAATAATTTTCGAGCGAATGGCAATATAGCGGAGATTTCAAGAACTCCCACTTGCGAGACGAAAACGCTGATAGTTTTGCTCGGACTATTTCTGCATGGTCGCTGTCATCCGGTTGAGCCGAACGATATCGCGACCGGTTTTTGATTACTCTCAGCGGCAGATGTAGATGCATCTGGACGTGTAGACTTCGATCCAGGGAGGCAAAGATGAGTGCGGATCAGGCAATGGAAGTTTTTGATCAAAAGCGCCAGACGGAGACTACAGTTCGCCCTGATGATGACGATAAAGTCGATATCAGGGGAAGCCTCGGCGACTGGAGACGCATCGCGAGCCCTGATTTCATGACACAACTCCCTCCCGGGCAAGTGCAAGAGGTCGAGACCGGCGATGACGTGATCCGCGCAATCGAAAAGGATCAGCAGGTCGTCGTCCTGGGGAAGCAGGATACTGCGGTTCAGGGACAGATAACGATCAGCTCCCGGGAAGACGCGATTATTGTGTCGGCTGCAACACAGATTGTTCTGGTCGTCGGAGATAGCCAAATCGTGATGAAAAATGACGGAACGATCGAAATCGACTGTAAGGATTTTACAGCTAAGGCGACAAATAGAAATAGGATCATTGGGATCGAACGGGTGGACATCAATCCTCCAGATACAGAGTCGGCTCCGCCCACTCGGCTGCCCACCCGGATGCAGACATCCCGAGCCTCGGTTCACTAGGTGTTCCCTGACAAAATCGCGAAATCGAGATGAGGCAGACGATCGGTCTTTGTTTGAGTAAGTACTTCCTCGTCCGAAGAATGAAACGCATCAACTTCACCAGCTAATTGCGCGGAGCGTCGTCAATCGGGGGAAATTAACATGAAGACATACACAATCGATGAGGCCTGTTTTCAAATACCCGACGGATGGGGTGACAACTCAGTCAACGTCTTTTCCCCGTCGGGTAAGCTGCCTGGGGATTTCTCTTTCGTTATCTCAAGGGATAGTCTCAAAGACAGCCAGGGGCTCGACTCCTACGTCGACGGGCAGTTGGGAGAGCTTTCGGCAGTCCTGTCACAGTACCGCTTGATCAGGAAATCCGAGACGACAGTCGATGGACTTCCCGCCTTCAGCGCCGAATTCACCTGGAATGTTCAAGAGAAGACTATGGCGCAACGCCAGACGTACGTAGCCACGGGACGGCAAGTGCTCGTCATTACTGCGACGACGATCGATAAGTTTTCACGAGATTATAACCTGGTCGTAGATCGTATCCTCTCGTCCTTCAGAATGTCGGTTTGAGATGGAGAATTGACCGGTTTCGGAGAAGCAGTTTTGATCGTCAATTTCTGTTTCGAGTGAGAGGTACGTGATGTTAAGTCTGGTTGGGCGGACTCTCAACGCGGTAGGTGTTATAGCCGGCATTTCGTCGATGGTGGATGCAGAACCGGTACGCGAAGCCGCACGACTTAATGATCCGGTTGAACACTCGGCCGCCCTGGCAGGAGCGTTAATAGGGGCGGCGATCGGAGCGGCTGTAGTAGTGGGGGCTGTATTGACCGGCGGGGCTCTTGCAGTAGCCATTGTCGGGGTATTAGGCGCCTGCGGCACGATTTCAACCGGCGGATTCCTGGGGCAAATGATCGGTTCGTCCCTTACAAGGAAGACGGGAATAATCAAAGCGCCCTGTGCCGACCGAGTCTACATAGAAGATAAGAAGGCCGCTCGATCAGCAGGAGAGGGAGGCGCCGGCGGGGATAAAGTCGATTGTGCCGGGCAGCCTCTCGGTATGTCTTCGCATCCTCATCGAGTGATTGCCGAAGGCAGTGCGACCGTATTTATCGAAGGACTGCCCGCCGCGCGGAAAGGTGACAGCATTGGTTGCATGGCCAAGATTGCCGAAGGGAGCTCTAGAGTTTTCATTTGGGGCGGGACCAAGCGATATGCTCCGGTAGATAGCGAGGTACCATGGTGGCTTGAATGGGGGCTGGCGGCCTTGGGTGTTGTCGGCATAGTCAGGTGGGCGGCTGTGAAACTGCTATCGAGGTATGCCCCACGCCTCTTGGGACGGATTCGCTCGCCTCAAGGTTGCAGGATAGGACGGGAGCGCGGCCAATGTGGGAGAGACCCGGTGGAGTTTGCTTCAGGCCGCGTCTTCACCTCCCATGCGGATTTTGAACTGCCGGGCCGGATCGCGATCGAATTCACCCGAAATTATGACAGTTCGGCAATCGATTACGAAGGACCGCTGGGGCGCGGCTGGACGCATTCTTACGACATCCATCTCTGGGTAGACGATCAGCAGGAGATGGTCATCCTGCGAGATGAAGAGGCGGTGCTGTCCGGATTCGACCTGGTCGCCGTGGGAGAGAGGGCTTTCAATCCACTGAATCAGAGATGGTTGGAACGGTCGGACGATAAGGTGTACGTAGTCTGCGGTCAGGACAGACTGCGATACAAATTCGAATCTGTCGAAGCGCAGAATGCGGCGACGAAGAGCGAGGATGAACCGGATGGCAGGTCGGAGGCTGCGGCGCTGAAACTGACCGAGATCGAGGATATCAACGGCAACCGGATCGAACTCTCCTATGAACGAGGGCGTCTCATCTCACTCGAAGATAGCGCCGGAACCCGGCTGAACTTTTCCTACATCACTTTGGAGAAAGGGGCGGAGCGGCTGGCCGCAGTCAGTCTGGCGCTGGATCCGGATGCGGACCGGACGGCGAGGCTGGTCAATTTCACTTACGACGCGGAAGGCTGCCTCATCAATGCCACCGATCGGGGGTTGGTTCCGCGCCGTTATGCCTACGATGAATATCTGCTGAGCCGGCATACCAATCGCAACGGGTTGAGCTTTTATTATGCTTATGAAGGTGAAGGCAAAGAGGCGCGGTGCGTGCATACCTGGGGTGACCGGGGCATCTTCGAAGGATGGTTCGAATACGACCCTGGAAGAGATGATGACGGTGGTCGAAGATTCGCTCGGAAGAAAACGACCTACTACTTCAATGAATTGGATATGCCGGTCAGGATCGTCGATCCATTGGGCGGGGAGAAGTCTTACACCTACGGTCCGAACGGAGAGTTGCTCTCGGAGACTGATGAGATAGGGCGCCTGACTAAATACGAATACAACGATAAACTCGATTGCGTCTGTATCATCTACCCAGACGGTACGAGGCGCAGATTTGATTACAGCGAGGACTCGTTACCGCAGAAGCTCATCGACGAGAGCGGAGCGGAGTTCAGGCGTGTCTACGATCAACGCGGCAACTTGAGCGCCACGATCGACGCCCTCGGAAATCGCTACCGAGTACAGTTACAACCGGTTCGGCGACCTGGAGAAGGCCGTCGATCCGCTCGGCGGAGAGACGAAGTTCAAATGGAACGAGCGGGGACAGATACTCGAATTGACTACACCTCTCGGAGCCACGACCAGGTACGGTTACGACGAACGGGGCAGGTTGATCAGAGTCAGCGATCCGCTCGGGAACGCGACGCGCTATGCTTATGACGCGCTGGATAGGCTGACGCAGGTGGAGCGCCCGGACGGCACGAGGCATCACTTCGAATACGATCCGGAAGGCAATCTGACAAATTTCCTGGATGCAAACGGAGCGGAGACGCGCTTTCGCTATGTGGATAACAACAAACTAGGCGAGCGGATCGACGCGCTGGGGTACAGGCGACGGTTCGTCTACGACACCGAAGCCAATCTGGTCGAGGTTCGCAACGAGCGAGATGAAGCCTACGGGTTTGGCTACGACGGGTTGGATCGGGTCACGCGCGAGGTCGGATTTGACGGCCTGACCTGGGATTATGATTACGACCGGGCGGGCCAGTTGATGGCGCGCACCGATCCGGCAGGACGCATCACGCGCTTCATCCGTGATCTAAATGGACAGGTGCTTGAAAAACAGCGGCCCGACGGATCAGTGATCAATTTCAACTATGACATTGTTGGCCGGTTGACCGAAGCCGATGCGCCGGGTAGCGAACTGGTCTTTAAGTATAACGCTCTCGGGCAAGTCATCCAGGAATCGCAGAACGGGCAGGTCATCGAGCACGAATACGACGCGCTCGGACGCCGGATCAAGCGCCGTTCGCCGGCAGGCGGGACGGTCGAATTCACCTACGACGCCGACAGCCAACATATCCGTCTGGAAACGCCTCGCGGTTCGATGAAGTTCCAGTATGACAAAGCCGGGACAATTAACCAAGCGGCGATTGCCAGGAGAACTAGAAGAGAGTTTCCATTACGACCAATGTGGGCGGCTGATCGAGCAGTCTATGTATAAGCCGAGCCATACCCTGGTTCATCGCGGGTACAAATACGATGCCGAGGGCAACCTGATCGAGCTGAGTGATAGCAATAAGGGGAGTGAGCCGTTTTGCTTATGATCCGGTCGAGCGATTGCGCGAAGTTTCGCGGCCCGAAAAGAAGGTCGAGCAGTTCATCTATGATTCGACCGGGAACATGTTGCGGAGAGGAGAGAGAACGTTTCGCTATGGCCAGCCCGATCGATTGACAAGAACAGATGACGCAATACTGAGCTATGACGGGGCGGTAACCTGATCGAGAAGCGGCGAGGTCGATCGGTGATTCATTATAGCTACGATCCTGATAACCAGTTGATTGCAGTTGAATCGAAAGAGGGCGGGCGAGTTGAGTGTAGCTTATGATGCATTTGGGCGGCGAATTGCGAAGAGGACGAAAGATGGTGAACCGGGATACCTGTGGGACGATGATGTCTTGCTGGCGGAGCAGCGAGACAATAAAGTCGAGTGAATATATCTTTGAGCTTGATAGTTTTATGAGCCGTTGTAGCCGGTTTGATGAGAATGGTATTGAGACTTATCACAATGATCATTTGGGAACGCCGCGCGAATTGACGGATGAAAATGGGCAAGTAGTGTGGTCTTCTGAGTATGATGTGTATGGTATCTCAAATCAGTTACACCGAGTGAAATCGGAAAATCAGATTCGCTTTCAAGGACAATATGAAGATTATGAAACCGGATTGCACTACAATTTTTACCGGTACTACGATCCAACGAATGGCAAGTATATAAGCCAAGACCCCATTGGGTTGTGCGGGGGTGGGAATCAGTATAGTTATACTCCCAACCCTATTAACTGGGTTGACCCCTTAGGTTTAGAAGCATGCCCACAATTGTATGCCCGATATAAAATACTGAGGGCCAAAGGTTTCACACCAGCAGAAGCGGCGTTTGTTGCAAGAAATGGGAGATATACGGCAGCATCCAGGGCACATCTAAAGGGTCAACAGCATCATGCACGTTCACAGCCGAAACAAGGTAAAGGGCGGTTTTTACCTAGAGAGGGTGGACAGAAGTTTACGGATGAAATCATTTATCATCCAAACACGAAGTGGACACGTCAGCCGAAAGACAATAGATTTAGATTTGATAACTCTGATCTGGGTCGCAATGTGGGATATGATACGGATAACAATACTCTTGTGAGAGGAGGAAGAGTAGTCTTGGAACGTGAGGTTCCCTGGAGTGGTTCTCCTTATGGTCCTGGGAATGCTGTGACTCAATTCCCCCAAAAGTGGCCGTAGATGAACTGGACGCTACCGGGTTGCATATCGGCTGTTGTGACTCAATTCCCACAAAGCTGAGGAAAGTATGCGCGATATCATAGAGAGACTAAAACACGAAGCTATCGAACACAATTACCAGATTGGTTTTGATCGAGCGGACGATAGAAAGGATCAAATAATAGAGTTTCTTAAAAAGCGTCGCCTGGCTGTTAAAGTTTACGCTCCTGGCAATGACTTATTTGCCCATTCATTTTCAATTGATAAGCCACATGAGGAGTTTGTGATATACGTGAGATTTGATCGGAATTTTTTTACAGCGACTGCTTACAAGAAAGTTGGTCAGGGTAGTAGGGGTGTTGATGATGAAGATTTGATCAACAAACACCTGGATTCTATATTTTCATATTTAGAAACTCTCGGCCTTGACAGGGTTATTGCTAAAAAACTGATAGAGGTTGAGTTAGGGGAAGGTCCCCTAGCCGCCGGGCTTACGGCAAACTCACTCTTCTCGGTATTCATAGAAGACTGACGCTTAGCCTAGGTGATTGCAGGTTTTTACAGCAATCGTGGTTTTGCGCTTACTACTCAGACCAGAGATACAAAGCAGCCACATTAAACATGGGGTCTTGTAAGGGAACATCGATTGAACGCCTCTTGTTGGTGATCGCCCTGACATTCGCCGCTTAGACCGTCGCGCCGGCCTATCGTAACAGGCAGAAAGTTGAGAAGGCGGTCGGCAGCAAACCCGCGGGCGGATCAGTGCAAGCAGATCAAAAAGATCAAATTTCCTGATCTACTGCTATGCGTGAGCCAGGAGGTTTTCCAGGAATATCCTCCACGAAGGAACACGAAGAGGCACCAAGATTCTTCTTCTGCTTCGCGATCCTTCTGTGGCTTCGTGGAGGATTGTTCGAGTAATTGTTATCTGGCTATGGATGGCCTTCTGTCTTCCAGATTAGCCCAGGCCCCGGACTGAATGAGGCAGCCCAGTAGAACGGATGCTGCCTCTTCTTGCTCCTCAGCATTCTCAACTGGAACTGCCGCAGCCCTCGCTTCACCCCGCTCCTCACCGCAGCGCCCGGTAATACCGGATCATACCTCTTTCGCCCGGTGTCCGAGACCGGCCAGAGGGTCGCTCGCCAGTGTTGCCCTATCCTCCGAGCAGGCGAAGCAATTTTATTCATTTTCGGGGGTAGAATTCACCACAATATTTCATTTAGATTTTTGGCTTGATGCAATGATACCCGTTTCGTTTAGATTTTTACCTGATGCAACACGTACCGTCCTGCACGTATACCGCCTTGATGAACTGATCCGCGCTCAGCCTGATCTGATAGATATGCTCTTGCCCGTCCGCCATTTCGCGTTTGACCCGGCTCGCCTGACTCAAGCCCGCGGACTTCCTGTTCGTGATCGCTCCCACTCGGACGTGGAGTTGCCTCAACAGGTCGATTGCCGGATCGGGCCGCGGGAGCGCCCGAAGACCGGAGGCAGAAGGATAACAGCCAGCAGGCTCAAGATTATGAACAATCCAGGGGAAAATTTGATACATCCCCATAAAAGGCAGGCCGGTTCCGTCGGACAGGAACAGAGGGACGCTCGCCGTGATGAGCCATGGTTTCATCTCCAATGCTAGCTGTTTATGTTGGGGGGGGACCTGGGCAGGACGCGATTTTAACTCAACATTTTACCAGGATTCTATGTCGAGTTCGGACCGCCTTGACAGTCATTGAATTATAATTTTTGTTTGTTTCGATCATAAATGGCGACAGTCGCCACCGCGGGTTAATATAACTGGCCCCCACAATGTTCAGAGATATGGGCATTCTGGTTGCCGCGTAACGGCGGTTTGGATTCGGCTGTAATCAACTTCCTCAAGTAGCCATGATTGATCTACTGCTCGAGCCGCTTTTGCTGACGGCCAGTGACGAAGAGATTGATGAAATCATCTCAGAACTTATAAGCATGCACGCCGCGCCGGTGATCAAAAGGGTCATCGTCTATAAACTCCATCTCAATCCCTATCACGGGACAGGACAGGCCGACGTCGACGACATTCGACAAGAGGTCATTCTGCAATTGTTGATGAGACTGCGACAGTTTCGCCAGCAGTCAGATGTTTATCCGATCAGCGATGTGCGCGGGTTGACAGCAGCCATTACCCGCAGCGCCTGTGCCCGTTGGATGCAGAGGCGATTTCCCGAGAGGCATGCGTTTAAGAATCGACTCTATTACCTGCTGACTCACCAGCCCGGTCTTGCGCTCTGGCTGTCTGGAAATAGAAAACAGATGGCCGGTTTTAAGATATGGCAGGGGCGAAAGGATCTTGCGACCGTAGAGCAATTCGACCGGCTGTCTACGGAAGATGCATTGCTGGATAGAATCCGATCACTCAAGTCTGGGAAGGAAGCGGATTGGGGTGGCGTCCTGGCCGCGGTTTTCGATTGCATCGGAGGTCCGGTCGAGTTCGATAAACTGACCGGGTTTCTTGCAGGGCTGTTGCGAATCGAAGATCGACCGGTCATCCCGCTTGATCCGAAAGACGAGAGCGGACAACCGGGTTCGCCCGCCGAGCAGCCTGACCTGGCCTGGCAGACGGAGAAAAGGATCTTTTTGAAAAGGGCGTGGGAAGAGATATGCGAGCTTCCAGCCAAGCAGCGCGTGGCGCTGTTGCTCAACCTGCGGCGCGAAGACCACGGGCTCTTTCTGGCCAGGGGGATAGCTACTCTTAGCCAAATGGCGGAGGCGTTGGAGATGAGCCCGGAAAAATTGCCCGAGATGTGGAACGAACTGCCGCTCGAAGATACCAGGATCGCCGGATTGTTACAGTTGACGCGGCAACAGGTGATCAATGCGCGAAAATCGGGGAGAAAGCGATTGACCCGGCGGTTGAGAGGTTTTATTTGAAGACGATGGTAATAATCGATGCGTTTCAGTAACGTACATCAATGTAAGAGCCAATGGTGAAGAGAGGTAATGTCCCTCCAGAATTTCCGTTGCTTGGCATTCGTTGCCTGTCACTTTCCAGGGCATAGGAATAAGGCAAAACCCCGGACTCCCCGGGCTATGAGGTAGAAGCGACTTGTCAGATCATCTTACGAACACGCAGATCGAAGACTACGGCCGTTGCATGCTCTCGGCCGGCGAGGCCCTGTCTGTATCTGTCCACCTGGCCGGTTGCGAGATGTGCCGGCAGCGGCTCGAAAGTAATACGAATGACGATGAGGAATATCTGGCATTGAGAGTCGAGCTATTGGGTGAGGCCGAAGCGCTCACTACGCCCATCGGGCACTTGACAGTTGAAGAACTGACCGGATTTGTTGATGGAACCCTGCTCGGAGAGGAATTGCAAGTAGTCGGAGACCATCTGACCTGCTGCGAAGAGTGCAACCTGGCGGTCAAGGATCTGCTGGCGTTTAAAGATCAGGTGACCCCGGGGTTCGACCGCAGCCATCATCCATCCGGGTTTCGAGCTCAGGATGAAAGCGGATGGAGACGTCTATTCGCGCCAGGGCCTCGTTTCTGGCCGAAATCTCTCGTCTTCGGGACAGCACTGGCGGCTTGTTTTCTGGCGGTGATGGGCTGGTTGGTGTGGCGAGAATGGCGGGGAGGCAATGACAATCCGGAAATCGTGAAGGCCCCTTCCTCAGCTGGAGTTTCCACGCCGGATTCGCCGAAACCGGTGCCGGAAAGCGAATCGTCGCTAATAGTGAGGCTCAATGACGGCGCGGGTGAGGTGACGTTGGACCGAGAAGGTAAGCTTTCTGGTCTCGATCATCTCTCCCCCGCGGGCTGGCAACTGGCCGAAAGAGCGCTCACCAGTCAGACGATTGAAAGATCGCCGCTGCTATCGGAATTGACTCGCCCGGAGGGCACATCGAGGGGCAGAGGCGGCCGGAGCGAGATGTTTTCGGTGATCGAGCCGGTCGGTGAGGTGACGATCAGCGACCGGCCGACATTCCGCTGGTCGTCGTTGGAGGGAGCGACGAGCTATACGGTTGAGATCTACGACGAGAAACTCCGACGGGTGGAAGTCAGTCAACCAGTCGCCGGTCATTCCTGGATGGTGACGCAACCGCTCAAACGTGGCCGAATCTATGCCTGGCTGGTGAAGACCTCCAAGAACGGGCGAATAGAGGTTTCTCCGCCGGCGCAAGAGGCGAGATTCCGAATTCTGGATCAAGCCAGGGCTGACGAATTGTCGGCTGCGCGGCGCGATTACGGATCGTCTCACCTGGCACTGGGGCTGCTCTATGCTCAAGCTGGCGTGCTCGATGAAGCGGAGCGGGAATTCAGCGCCTTGCAGCGAGCCAATCCTAAATCGGAGATCGTCAATCGATTGCTGATGCGGATTCGAAAGATGCGCGGACGATGACTCGGAGGCGAGTTCATTCATCTTTAGTTAACACCGACCGGCGGCTTCAGGATCGCGGGCCTATTGAGATGGGAGATAGATGTCCGATCACTCGGAGGAAGCCGGACAGTTTTTTCGGTCTCGTTCTTCCGGGCTATCTCCCGCCTTCAGGTTCGCCTATTCTCCGGACTGAATAAATGCGGCCCAATAGAACGGATGCCACCACCGCGTGCTCCGCAGCATTCTCAACTGCACCTGTCTCAGTCCCTCGCTTCTCTCCTCTCCTTGCCGCAGCGCACGGTAATACTGAATCATCAGCTCCTTCGCGCCTTTGTCCTCCACCGGCCAGAGACTCATGACCTGGCTCTCCGATCCGGCCAGCACCAGCGCCCGCCGCAGTCCCTGCACTCCCTCGCCGTTCCTGATCTCTCCCACTCCTGTCTCGCACGCCGAGAGCACCACCAGCTTCGTCCCCCACAGGTCGAGTCCCGCCACCTCCAATGCAGTCAACACTCCGTCATCGTCTCCGCTCTTCCCCAGATTAGCTCCCGAGAGCGCCAGTCCGGAACGCAGCAATGGGTCTTTGATGTGCGCCGCCCATTTACCCAGCCGCAGGTCCGACAGGCGCAGGGAGTCTCCGAATATGCCCGGTGTTTCCGCGGGAGCCGTCCCCTCATCGCTCAGGAAGAAGCCGTGGGTGGCGATGTGGAGGATGCGGGGCGAGTGGGCCTGTTTGAGCGCTGCCTCGGTCGCCCGGCTTCGCAAGAGCATCGATGCTTCCGGGAGGACGGCTTTGATCCCCAGCGCCTCGCCTTGCGTGCTGGGCAGCGGCCGGAACGGGATCGCTATCGAATCGGCCTCTCCACTCTGAGCCGCTCCCGTGGTGGCATTCGCCGGCCGGCCGAAGTCTGGATTGGCCACTATCAGCGGCTGATTCTGTTGCGGCTCCGATGTATGCAAGCGCAGCAGGTCGCGTCCGCTCGTCAAGTAGCTGATGGTGTAGCGCTCAACCAGATACCGTTCCTCTTCATCGACCAGGGCGGCAAAGGGGATGAGGTTGAGTGAGCCGTCGGGAGCGATCAGCAGACGGCGTGTTTCGCCCGGGCCCGACTGCAGTAGTGCCCGCACGGGCCGCATCAATTTCTCATCCAGTTCGCGACCGAGTTGTTTGACGTCGGGCCTGCCACGCAGCGCCTCGCGCCATTCATCTATGGCTTGATCAATGGGCGCAGCGCCGCCGAGGTCCACCCACTTCGGACGCCCCTGGGCCTGGAGCACGTAGGCTAAATATCGCGGCAGCTTGCTCTTGCCGGTCTGCAGATCTCTCGGTGTGAAGACGGTGAACTCGATCAGCGCGCTGCCCGCTGGGAGAGCCGCCTGAACCGAGGAAAGCGTGACAGGTTGAGAGTTCGTGCGGAACCCGGTGCTGCGGGAACTGAGTTCGGCTTCCAGGCTCTCGATCTTCTCTTCGAGCGGCTTGAGTCGTCGCTGGTAGGTATCGGGTGTGGCGGTAGACTCTCTGAAAGTGAGCGCGGCCAGTTGCGAACGGGTCTCGGCGAGTTGACCGAGCAGCTTCTGATCTTCCGATGTGAGGCGGCGGCGCAAGGCAGCGATGGTGTCGGTCATGGTGTCGAGCGCGCGCCCTTTGCGACGGAGCAGAGTGGTGAAGGCCAGATCGAGCGCCAGCGCATCGCCCGGGGCAGCCTGGCTGTGAAGAGTGAGAGCGAAGTCTGTCTGAGCTGTGAAGAGAGCGAGGTAGGCCAGTTTCTGCCGTTCGGAGCCGTTGGCGAGGTTGAGCGCGATATTATGTTCGCCGACGTCGTTGGCGCGTGATTGGAAGACGATGGCCTGAGCCGGATCGTCCTTTGTTGCATAAAGCCTGGCTAGGCCGGTGAGTGTCTTGCCGACATCGGGATGTTGCAGCCCCAATGCCCTCTCCCGAATAGCCAGTGCCCGCCGGTAGAGCGATTGGGCCTCCAGATAGCCCCCTCGGTCGCGGTAGAGATCGGCGAGATTGTTGAGAGAAAGAGCGAGATCAGGGTGATCCGGCCCCAGCACCTTCTCCCGGATCGCCACCGCTCGCTGATGGAGCGGTTTGGCCTTTACATAATCGCCCTGGTCATAATAGAGCAATGCGAGGTTGCCGAGAGAATTGGCGACACTGGGATGATCCGGCCCCAGCGCTTTCTCCAGGATCGCCAGCTCTCGCTGGTAGAGCGGCTCGGCTCTCAGATAGTCTCCCCGGCCGGAATAGAGCCCTGCGAGATTGCCGAGAAGCAAGCCGACACTGAAATGATTCGGTCCCATCGCCTTCTCCAGGATCGCCAGCGCTCGCTGGAAGAGCGGCTCGTTTTTCGCGTAATCACCCAGGTAAGCATTAAACTCTGCGAGATTGTTGAGAGAAGCGGCGATATCTGTGTGATCCGGCCTCAGCGCTTTCTCCCGGATCGCCAGGGCACGTTGAAACATCGGCCCGGCATTTGCATACTTGCCCTGTAGTGTATACACCACTGCGAGATTGCTGAGAGAGAGCGCGACACTGAGGTGATCCGGCCCCAGCGCCTTCTCCCAGATCGCCAGCGCTCGCTGGTAGAGCGGCTCGGCCTTCGCATACTCGCCTTTGAAATAGTAGAGGCGGGCGAGATCGTTGAGTGCCTCGGCGACATCGCGGTCTTCCGCCCCCAGGGATCCTTTCACGTATCTCCCGCACGCGTTCGGCCAAGGGGAGCGCCTGATCGTACTTCCCGGCGCGTTTCGGTTTATCAAACTCATTCTTCAGCTTGCGCGCCTCCTGCAGGGCTCGGTCACGGTCCGTCGCCGCCCGCAACTCCTCGACTCGAATCTCATAGCCTCCCGCAGCCGCTCCTTTATGCACAGACCGCACAGTCAGCCTGTATTCACCTGTCGATTCGGCCACCAGCGGCACTTCTTCCCGTCCCAGACGTCTGATCTCGGGGTCGAACTCTAAAACCCGGTTGCCGTCCGGTCCCGAGACCTCGACCGCCAGATCGATCCCCTTCTGCTTGACGACCGCCTTCAGGAACTGACCGGCGCCGAGCTTGGTCCGATAAGTATGCTGCTGCCCGCCTGCCAATTCCCGTTTGACCGGATTGCCCGGTTCGAGCAGACGTACATCCTTTTCATCGCCGCTGCCGCTCTGGCGTTGGGGTGTGTCTTGAGCCGATAGCCTCAGTGGAGCGGCTATCAGGCTGATGTTCAGGAAGACACACAGGATTACAGATAGGTTCCGTGAAACGGCTCGCCGCCATCGTTCAGCTGAATGTCGTTCATAGTGATGTGTCATGGCTTCTTATCTCCGTCCCTCCAGGTTGGCCCATTCTCCTGACTCTATGAATGCTGCCCAATAAAATGGAAGCCACCAGCGTGCTCCGCAACATTCTCAACTGCACCTGCCTTGACCTGGGTACATCATACCGAAGCTACACCTGCTATACTTAATGATATTGCTGAAGTCCTGCCTTCAGATTTCAGAGATTATCTCACTCCTGCTAAATTTTCGAACCGGTGGCAATATCACGGAAAGTTCGTGGCCGGATTCTTGGTGAATCTGGCTTGCCTGCTTCGAAACCTGCCAGGTCTCTATAGAACCTCTTCGCCCTCGGCGAATGTGATCTTATGCCATTGCATTGTTCCGTTTTCCATTTTGATATCCCAAAATGCAAAAACCGCCGCGGGATGTGTCCTCGCGACGGCCGACGTGATCTTTATAACAGTGATGGACATATACCGCCGTCACATTCGCCAAGAGGCTTCGGATGCGCATTATCTCCACGTTGCCAAATTGGCGACCGGGTTCTGGGGATTGTTCGCTTGCATGGTTGCGCTCTTTGCAGCGCGGCAAGGTTCCCTGATCGAGGTCGTCAACAAATTCGGTTCGTTTTTCTACGGTTCGATGCTCGGTGTGTTCGTGCTGGTAATCGGGACAAAGCGCGCGACAGGACGCGGGGCCTTTGGGGAATGCTCTGTGGGCTCGTATCTGTGGCGGTTTTAAGCAAATCTGACAAAAATCAGCTTCCTCTGGTACAACCTGATTGGCTGTGTGGTGGTTATCGTCACAGTATGCTGCTGAGTTGGACGGGACGACGAATCGAGGTCGCAGCCGGAGTCGAGACGTTATAGTGCACTTCGAGAAAGCCTACTTTTTATAGGGCTTTGGAATATTATCCTTTTTTACGTTATTAGATATAAAAAATGGAGCGATGGAAATGACATGGCGAGTCAAATAACAGACGTAGATTCCGCCGTATCGATCGACTCAGGTCGAGACAAGGCGGGAATCAGGGGGCTGACCTTTTAACCGGGATGTGGGAGCGATTCAGCTACTCTGGCATGCGCGCATTGTTAATCCGCTATATGACAACAGCCGTCGAGGGCGGCGGGATGGGAATGGATACAAAACGCGCTGCCAGCATCTATGGAGCCTATGTCGGTTCAGTCTACCTGATGTCTATCCGGGCGGCTGGATTGCAGAGCTCTGAGACAAACGAGGGCAACATCGTGACGCTTACTTTACTTGATTGGGTAGTCATTGCAGCCTATTTCCTCTTCAACCTCGGGATCGGCCTCTACTACGCGCGACGCGCACGCGGCAATACAAATGAGTTCTTCCTCTCCGGTAGAAACGTGCCATGGTGGCTGGCGGGCACTTCAATGGTAGCAACGACTTTTGCCGCCGATACGCCGCTGGCAGTCACAGGGCTGGTTGCCAGCAATGGCATAGCGGGTAACTGGCTCTGGTGGAATTTCGTCATGAGCGGGATGCTGACGGTCTTTTTTTATGCCCGTTTGTGGCGACGTGCCGGTGTCATGACCGACGTGGAATTTGCCGAGTTGCGTTATGCGGGTAAACCTGCTGCATTCCTCCGCGGCTTCCGGGCGCTCTATTTGGGTATTCCGATCAACTGCATCGTGATGGGTTGGGTCAATCTGGCGATGGTGAAAATACTGGAAATAACGCTCGGCGTTAATAAAAATACGGCGGTGATAATTGTCGTCGGCATTCTTCTCTTCACAGCCTTCTACACTACCATTTCAGGATTATGGGGAGTGCTGGTAACCGATCTTTTTCAGTTCGTTCTGAAGATGGGGATGGTGATTATGCTCGCGGTTCTGGCAGTCAATGCTGTGGGCGGAATAGATGAGCTGAAGACGAAGATCATCGCAATGGATGCGGCTAGCGGACAAGCCGGATCGCGGCTCTCATTCTTTCCCGCGCTCGATTCAGTCTGGATGCCGACCATCACCCTCTTTGTTTATCTTGCCGTCAACTGGTGGGCAAGCTGGTATCCCGGGGCTGAGCCGGGCGGGGGGGGCTATGTTGCGCAGCGCATCTTCTCAGCGAAGGATGAGCGACACGGCCTGCTCGCGACGCTCTGGTTCAATATCGCACATTACGCACTGAGGCCATGGCCGTGGATCCTGACGGCGCTTGCTTCGCTCATACTTTATCCTGAATTGGCCGATAAAGAGGCCGGTTATATCCGAACGCTGATGGATCCCCATATTTTCCCGCCCTATCTGCGCGGATTTATGCTGGCGGCTTTTGCGGCGGCTTACATGTCTACCATCGGCACGCAACTGAACTGGGGCGCCTCATACGTCATAAATGATTTCTATCGCCGTTTTCTCGTGCAGGAGGCTAGCGAGCGCCATTACGTCATCACATCTCAGTTAATGACACTCTTGTTGATGGTGATCTCGCTTTTGGTGACCTTCAATCTGGAATCGATCAGTAAAGCATGGAAGCTGTTGTTGGTTACAGGCGCGGGGACGGGCACAGTGCTGCTGCTACGATGGTTCTGGTGGAGGATCAATGCCTGGTCGGAGGTGACCGCGATGTCTGTTGCGGCGGCCGTCTCGCTCTTTTTGCAGCTCTACCTGGACTGGGATAGTGATCAACCCAGAGATTTTGCATACCTAATGCTGACCACCGTCGGTATCACAACCGTAGCCTGGCTCGCCATAACACTCCTCACTCCTGCCGAGCCGACTGAGAAGCTGATCAATTTCTATCGTCAGGTGAGACCGGAGGGCCCTGGCTGGAGACCCATCGCAGCTAAAGCCGGCATCAGTACAATTAATGTGAGCGGCGGACTGGCCGTGCAATTTGCCAACTGGATTCTGGTTGCTTATTGATCTATACGTCTCTTTTCGGTATAGGCAAATTGGTCTTCAAGGAATGGGGAGAAGGTCTGCTCTATCTTGTCACTGCCGAAGTTGCCGGGGCTTTGATTTCATGGAACCTATCGCGAATTGGATGGCAGAGCTTTTCCACTGATGAGCTACTACCCGATCAAAGCCCGGAACCAGAAAACCCAGTTCACCATGGAGGCGTAGAGATCGCCGATGCAACGCAGAGAGATAACTAAAGCCTGTGCAAATTAAAGTTGAATGCAATCAACCACTTGGTATACGCCACCGGGCGCAATCAAGATGATCTTTGATACAAGTAATAGGGTTGCCTTCTCGAAAGTCGGTGAGGAAACAAACTTGATAAACCCAAATGTTGGCCAGAACAAGCATCTCTCCCGCGTTATCCCAACCAGCCCGGCTGATGAAAAATTTCGTTTAGTATTTGCAGGATAGTAGAGCCACTACACCTGATCACTTACCTTTTGGTTCAAGCCTTTCAGCCGATTTGGCTTGTCACAATTCACGACGCTTATGGCAATCACTTATGTTGACCATACCATCAAACTCTAGCCCTCGACCGCCTTCCGACTGGCAGTCACAGCCTCATCTCACGACTTGGCTGTCGATACCTCCCTGGAGTTACATTGTTCCGAGAGCTTCACACCTCGCCTTTACAAGCGTTGCGTGTCTCGGTAGGGTATTTGCGACATAAAATTGGAGCGCAAGCGCTTTCACTCCACGAACCGACCAAATCAACGTTGAGCGCGAAGGCTGAATACTATGACGACGTGAACTCGGGAATCTTTCTCGGCTGGGTCAATAAAGAACGCGGCATTGATGGTTGCCTCACGGAGCGGCGATGGCCACGCGATCAACGCGAGAGTTCGTTTGGCTGATACGTATAGCAAGGATGAATATGCGCAGCGTTTGCTAGATGAGCGATCTGGCCTGTCGCATGTGGGGAATTCAATCCCAAGCTCACCCTAGACCGACCGAAACGGATCGAGTTCTTCACATAAATGAGAAATCAACTTTGAGGAAGAATATGAACCTGCCCTTTCTGTTTCTGCAATCGAGCGAGATACGCCTTGGAACGATTGATTATGCGGTGCTGGCGCTTTACTTTCTGGTGATCTTCGCCATCGGCTGGTATTTCTCGCGCAAAGAGCGCACGACGACGGACTATTTTTTGGCGAGCCGCGACGTAGCCTGGTGGGCCATCGGCGCTTCGCTATTTTCGTCGAATATCGGAAGCGAACATTTCATCGGATTGGCCGGATCGGCCGCCGCCAGGGGAATGGCTGGAGGGCATTTTGAATGGCTGGCTTCGATCATCGTGCTGATATTAGGCTGGGTCTTCGTGCCGCTCTATTTGCGCTCGAACGTATACACGATGCCGGAGTTTCTGGAGCGGCGCTACAACGGAGCGTGCCGCACGTATCTCGCCGGCATTTCGCTGATCGCCTATTTGTTCACAAAGATATCGGTTTCGATCTTTGCCGGGGCAATTGTGCTCAAAGCCGTGTTGGGGTGGGGCATGGTTGAAAGCTCGCTGGCGTTGGTGATCGCGACGGGAATTTACACCGTTGCCGGAGGGCTTGCGGCAGTGATCTACACCGAAGTAATTCAGACGGTGATCCTGGTGGCTGGGGCGCTGACCTTGACATTTATCGGCCTGGAAAAGGTCGGTGGCTGGGACGGGTTGCAAGCCGCTGTGCCTGCGGACTTCTTTCATATGATGAAGCCGTCCACCGACAAGGAATTCCCGTGGACGGGAATTTTCTTTGGCGCTCCGATTCTGGGCATCTGGTACTGGTGTACGGATCAAGTGATCGTGCAGCGCGTGCTGGCGGCAAAAAACATAGGCCACGCGAAAGGCGGAACCGTGGTCGCCGGATTCCTGAAAATACTGCCGGTGTTCATGCTGATGGCGCCGGGGATGATCGCACGCGCGCTCTACCCGCAAGAGATGGCAGCCGATTCCAACTCGGCTTTCCCCACACTGGTTATACGGTTGATGCCGGCGGGGTTGATGGGAGTCATGGTGGCGGCGATGCTGGCGGCGTTGATGGCGAGCAAAGCCGCGGTATTCAATTCCAGTTCGACCATTTTCACGATGGACTTTTACAAGAAGATCAGGCCGGCCGCTTCTGACAGACACCTGATCAATGTCGGGCGCGTAGCGACAATAGTTATGGTCGGGCTGAGTTTATTGTGGATTCCATTTATGGACCGCATAAGTTCTCAGCTCTGGATCTATTTGCAAAGCGTGCAGGCTTACATCTCGCCCCCCATCGCCGCGGTCTTCCTGCTTGGAGTCTTTTGGAAGCGCCTTAACGGACAGGGCGCGATTGTGTCGCTACTAGTGGGATTCGTTCTCGGAGCAACACGGTTCGTTCTTGAAGTCCAATATAAGGGCGCGCCTCCCGGCGGCTTTCTTGGGTTTTATATCGGGATCAACTTCCTCCATTTCGCCGCGTTGATGTTCGTTATTTGTGTGGGAACTCTGGTCATAGTCAGTTTGTTGACTCCCGCGCCCAAAGCCGAGAAGGTCAATGGCCTGACATTTCAGACTATCAAGGAAAAGATCTCGATGGGAGAGGTAGAATCGGCGACCATCCTGGAGGCGCCGGCCGAGGAAGAGACGCCTTTGCAAAGGCGCGTCAATACGGCCTTCGCCTTGCTGCTGATCGCGACAGTCATCTCGCTCTGGGTCTACTTCGCCTGATTCCGACTTCATGCTCATCACTGCTGTCAAACCGGACATCACTCGCGAGCAGGCGATCGCGAGGTTTCGCGGGGTCTTCAGTCAACTGCGCCACGGTCAATTGCGGATCGCGGCGGACTTCTATATCCCATACCGCTTTTTCCAAATAACCTGGGGCCAGGGGCGAAGAGCGACTGACACAATCCTCGCCGCCGATGCGGTGACCGGCAAATTCGATCTGATTGAGTTCAACCAGTTGCCGGAGGAGGGGGACAGGATGAGCGTTGATACCGTGTTGTTCGCTGAAGAGCGCGTCAACGAAGAGGATGCTTTTAAACTGGTTCGAGAGCGGATGATGCGGTTGGTGTTTATGAAAGGCTTCTTCAAACTACACCGCGTGAACCTGGAGATCAATCTGGCTGCAAGTTTGCATTTGCCTTACTGGGTCGGAGTATACGATCGGCAGGGACGCGCGCATCTTGAAATCATCAACGCCTTGCAAGGAGGTTTCGAAGGAGCCAAGCTTCGCGAAATAGTGGCGGAATGGTTTCAATAGCCGCCTGAAAGGAGCCATCGAGATGATGACTGTAGACGCATTGCGCGTTCAATTTTTCGAACTTTACGGACGCGAGCCGGCAGTGGAGGAGTCACAGTCGTCATTATGGCTTCCACTTAATAGACTGGGAGAACTGGCGACGCAACTGTTCTAGCCAGTGGCAACGTAAGGTGCAGATCGGGTTTGCAGTATTGTCCAACAACGCACGGATGATAGGTTGATTCCGGAGGTGTGGCTGTCCAGTATTGGACAAGGTTGAAAAGAATTATACGAGGCCCGCAAACATGCGTGGTCGCGCTCGATTGCTTGGCCAGGGACGTCCCTCACGCATTCTTCACCACCTGCTGGTATGTGCGATAGCGCATAGACAGCCCCTCGCGCGTCTGATAGTTTGGTGGCGGTTAATACTTCTTTGATAGTTCATCATTCGACATCGGGATCGGGCCGATTACCTTCTCCTTGTGCCGTCTGTTGGGTTCCCAAACATGACAGCAACCAGATAAGGAGACTTTTCATGCTTCGATTCACAAAAACACGCGAGCCGGTGGCCAACCAGTTGCTCGCCGCCCTGCCAACCAAAGAATATCAACGTCTGCGGCCTTACTTAAAAGAGGTCACCTTACCTTTCGGTGAGATCATTTACGAATCCGGCGAGATCATCCGGCATGTCTATTTCCCGAATCAGGGCATTGTTTCTCTGCTCTCCATGGTGGCAGAGCGCTCGACGCTCGAAGTTGGCATCGTGGGCGACGAAGGTATGGTCGGCATCTCGGTCTTCCTGGGGATGGGCGCTTCGCTCAACCAAGCGCTGGTGCAAGGCGCGGGCACGGCCATGAGGATGAAAGCTGAAGCAATGCGCAAACACGTCGGGCATGAGGGACCGTTACCGGACATGCTCCGCCGCTACGCGAACTCGTTACTGGCGCAGATTTCCCAGACGGCTGCCTGTAACCGCTTCCACAGGGTGGAGGCGCGCCTCGCCCGCTGGCTGCTCATGACGCACGACCGTCTCCGGTCAAATCAATTCCGGCTCACCCAGGAGTTCCTCTCCCACATGTTGGGCGTGCGTCGCGAGGGCGTCACCAATGCAGCCCGCGCCCTCCAGCAAGGGAAGCTGATCAGCTACGTCCGAGGCCAGATCACGATCCTCGACCGAGCAGGCTTGGAAGCGGGGTCTTGCGGATGTTACGGGATTGTCAAATTGGATGTCTCGGCTAAGGCTGACAAAAGGCGGTAGGACTCTTTACCCTTGCAGGACACCGGGACACGTTTTTCAGAGGGCTGCGCAATATTCGAGTAAATGATGAAATCACATTGACGACGTTAGGTGGATACTATCGCTATCGCGTGGACTCGACCAAAGTGGTCGATCCCGAGGAGACTGAAGTGTTGGATAATGACGATGACGATATACTCACTCTAGTGACCTGTTACCCGTTCAATTTTGTGGGCACCGCACCCAGGAGATTTATCGTCCGCGCGCACAGAGTTCTTGAATGAGATGAAAGCCATCTTGCCTTGGTTACGGCATCCCGCTGGCTACCTGGGCCACTGTAGGAGCAGGCGTAAAAAACAGCCGGCACCACCCCGCCACCTTTCTTTCCAAAATTGTCCAATACTGGACGGCAATTTATCCCAGGGTGGCCGACCCTTAGCGAGGAGGAATTAATGGTAAACACAATTAAAACGGGGACCATTCTAATCGCGGAGGGGGCCCTTTTATCGGAATCCTTATTATTCGAAAGCGAGCCTTATGTTTATGGATGGAGACTGGTCAAAAACCTCGATAGTAAAGGCTTGGATCAAATCGTCAGCAATGCAGGGTGGAACTTTTTATACATCGCCGGTGTGATTGATACTAACGTCTTCGGTTCTGATGAGAAGAAGACCACACGTAAGGCGATCAAGCAGGTCATCGCTAACCTGAAATCGAAGAACTTTAATTGCCTGGAAATTACGCAAGTGGCCGCGAAACGATCCATGGGCTTGCCCTATGTGAGCGTTTCCGCTCACTCGCGACATATTCAAAAAGGGCCCGCTCTTTCCGAGAACCAGGAAATTGGGGACGAGAAGTACGAAACCGCTGAAGAATAAACCGTACTGTTTCAAGCCGACCAGCGCTGATGGAATAGGGAAAATGAGGCTGAACTGCCGGCTAAGAAAGAGATCGCCACTATGAAAACACGAATCGGAACTTTCCAGCTTAGCCTGATCTTTACGGGCCTCATCGTGCTTTTCGCGCTCCTTATGATGTGGCCGAACAAAGCATCGTAATTTCCACGATGCGCCGAAACAGGCTGCCGATAACCCCTGAGCACCAGCACCATTTCCGAAAAGGTCATAGCTTTGGTAGACCATCATGCATTGCCCTACTTGTGGAACAATAGCTTCAACGGATCAAAATTTCTGCCGATCTTGTGGCATGGAGTTATCGGTCATTTCTCAACTGGTCGCGAAACATCTCTCCGAGACCGATCCCGCCCTGTTGCCGGCGGAAAGCGATGCCAGTAAGCCACGCCGAAGGACTACACTGCTGGGTCAGCCTTGTAGCGACAGGGAACGATGTCTCATTGATCACGCGATAACCGCTCTGCAAAAGATCGAAGGGCGCGAGCGGACAGACATGCTGACCAGGGAAGAGCTCGAAGTTTTACGCGGCGCTCGTAGGCCGCAATTGTTGGAACCGGATTGCCCACGTCTTGAAATTGACCTCCACCGGCAGGTTTTGTTCGTCATTGACCGTGTGGAGGCTACGCCGCGCATTGGCTCTGTTCGTAACATTAAGCACGCCACCGTCACCTTTCTTTCCGGACCTGTCCAATATTAGACGGCAATTTATCCCGCACTGACCGAACATCAGCATGGTACTTAAGAGCTTCAGCTCCTCTGGAATCATCCGGACTATCTGAAAGAAAAAGCTCACCTAGTAAGGATAAGGAGGAATCAATGTCTATCCAAAATAGCATACGAAGACTTAGGGTAACTTCTATTGGCTCATTTCCCCGCTTTCTCATTATGTTCATCCTGGTAGTGGTCGGGCCACTTGTGTTGCTTGTGATTGGCGGATACAACCCGAATATCCTAGGGCAGGCCAGCATAGTGTGGTCCATCCTGGCTATCGTCCTGCTGATCTCAATCTGTATCGGCGGCGGCTTCCTGATGTTTAGGCGCAAGTCCGATGCAGGCGAAAGGTCTCTTTATCAGCCCCGAAGTAATGCTGAAAGGGGCGGAGACGAACCGTGAGCCGACCTGAATGCAATAAGCGAAGATGAAATAAGGGTTGATGAGTGAGGACGCTCGGTGAGGAACATCCTTTGTGTTCATGCCTAATGAGCCACGCGCGCAGGATCGCCACGCCGGCTGGGTCTAAAGAACTGAAGAATCCGCATCCAGTGACAGAAACCAGTTTGGCCGAGGCGCGCGCGCATTTATCGAGCATTGCTCGATCTGTCACGGCATTAAAGGTCTCGGCGACACATTGATCGGCCGCAATGTCTACCCGAAAGTCCCTGACATGACCAAAGCGGAAACGCAGCAATTGAGCGATGGTGAACTTTACTACATCGTCACCAATGACATCAGGGATGACCATGACCCTAGCAACCTTTCTGACCCCGTCAAAATAGGTAATGCGATTGATTTGGCAAAAGGCCAGGCCATCGATTTTGGGTAAAGTTCCTCAGTTCGAGATTGTCCAAAATTGGACAGCAATATATTCCAGGTTGGCCGATCATCAGTGTGGAGCTTAAGAATTTACTGGACGCAAGGAGTTATCAATATCTATTCAAGATATCCTGAAAGGAACGAGGTACATACCCTGTGCGAAATTTGAGCAGGACCCTCTATGTTTCCAGCGGGATCGAAAATCTAAAAGAGGAAGTGGCAGTTCTAGAAGCCGAGTTTACCGAGTTAGAGCAGAAGAATCTCCGTTCCCCCCCTCTGCTTCAGAAGCTAGGCGAGTACTTCGGTTTTGGAGCCGCTGGGAAGCTAGTTGGGCTCGGTTCAGAACTCAATTCCAAACGGGAACAATTGGATCGCTTCGAGGCTCAGCCTGAGATACTGAAAGTAACACGCTAAGCACTATGGCGCCTCCTCACAATTTATCAGTAAATCAAAGGAATAAGGATAAAGAACTATGGCTAACAACATCAGACCCCTGCATGATCGTGTGATCGTGCGTCGGATCACAGAGGGCGAGCAGTCGCGCGGCGGGATACTCATCCCGGACACCGCTCGAGAGAGGCCGCAGGAAGGTGAAGTCGTAGCGGTCGGCGAAGGAAAATACCGCACAGATGGCGCCAGACAATTGCTCGATGTCCGCGCGGGCGATCGCGTGCTATTCGGCAAGTACAGCGACTCCGAGATCAAGCTCGGTGGCGAAGTACTGTTGGTTATGCGCGAGGATGATATCTTCGGCATCGTCGAGCGCGCTGGCACCGTGACCAATTCCAGCGACGGCAAAAAACATGGCGAGTAGCCACCGAACAGTCTCGATGCTTTTACATTTACATCGATATTGAATGAAGAGAGAGAGAGGAAGATATGGCAAAACAAGTAATTTATGGTACGGAGTCGCGCGCTGCGATTTTGCGCGGCGTCAACCAACTCGCCGACACGGTCAAGATCACGCTCGGCCCGCAGGGGGCGCAACGTCGTCATTGACAAAAAATTCGGTTCACCGACGGTTACCAAAGACGGCGTGACGGTTGCAAAAGAGATTGAGTTGAAAGACCCGCTTGAGAATATGGGCGCACAGATGGTGCGTGAGGTCGCCTCGAAGACTTCTGAGATGGCGGGTGACGGGACGACTACGGCGACCGTACTGGCCCAGGCGATCTTCCGCGAAGGCGTCAAAACCGTGGCGGCGGGTGCCAACCCGATGGCTTTGAAGCGTGGCATCGGTAAAGCCGTTGAACGCGCGATGAAAGAGATCAAGCGTCTCTCGAAGCCTGTCACAGGTGAGGCGATCACGCAGGTCGGCACGATTTCCGCCAACGGTGACGCGGCTATCGGCGGGATCATCGCGAAGGCGATGGAGAAGGTCGGCAAAGACGGTGTGATCACGGTCGAGGAATCGCAGACGATGGAGACATCACTGGAATTCGTCGAAGGGATGCAATTTGACCGTGGCTACGTGAGCCCTTATTTCGCCACCGATTCAGAGCGCATGGAAGCGGTCTTGGATGATCCCCTGATTCTGCTTCACGAAAAGAAGATCAGCTCTATGCAGGACCTCTTGCCCCTGCTCGAGCAGGTCGCCCAGAAGCATCAGTCAATGTTGATCATCGCGGAAGACATCGAAGGCGAAGCGCTCGCGACATTAGTCGTCAACAAGCTGCGCGGCACGATAAATGTCGCCGCGGTGAAAGCGCCCGGGTTCGGTGATCGCCGCAAAGAGATGCTCGAAGACATCGCGATTCTGACGGGCGGGAAGGTGATCAGCGAGGACCTCGGTATGGAGCTTCGGAAGGTCAACCTGGAAGACCTGGGCCGCGCCAAGAAGGTGATGATCGACAAAGACAAGACGACCATCGTGGAAGGTCGCGGCAAGCGGGCCGAGATCGAAGGCCGCGTCAAAATATTGCGCGCGCGAACTGAAGACTCCACGTCTGACTACGATCGCGAGAAGTTACAGGAGCGATTGGCGAAACTGGTCGGCGGAGTGGCGGTGATCAAGGTCGGTGCAGCGACCGAGACGGAGATGAAGGAGAAGAAGGCGCGCGTCGAGGACGCGATGCACGCGACCCGCGCCGCCGTCGAGGAAGGCATTGTGCCGGGCGGTGGTGTGGCTTATGTTCGGGCAGCCGAGGTGCTGAGGAAATTCAAGATCTACAAAGATGGGGAAGGTGACGCTGACGAACAGATCGGGGTAAATATCGTCAGGCGGGCATTGGAAGAGCCGCTGCGGTTGATCGTGCAGAATGCCGGCAGGGAAGGCGCGGTGATAGTGGAGCGTGTCCGGGGCGAAAAGAACGAGAACGTTGGGTTCAACGCGGTGACAGAAGAGTTCGAAGACCTGGTTGAGGCGGGCGTCATTGATCCGACCAAGGTCACACGCACGGCGCTGCAGAACGCGGCGTCGATCGCGGGCTTGATGCTCACCACAGAGGTGATGATTTCAGAGATTCCTGAATTCGGTAAGGCTCAGGCGCTACCCGGCGCTGAAATGGGCTATTAACTGAGGTGAACGATGATTGAAAGTGACCTGGCGACACTGATTAGTAGCGTGTGCCAGGACATAGGTGAAATGAAAGGTATTGAATTTCACCCTCAAGCCACCTGGGGTATGCAAGTGCCTGGGAGATGGGAATCAGACTACCGACTGAGGCGGCAAGGACATTCCACGGTGATTTTATCTCACTGGTTCAGTATGGACATGCTACTGCGCGAAGAAGTCATTTTGCCCTGGGCGTTCCCGCCCACACTGGAACAGAGTGAAAAATTCAAAAGCGACATCGGTGCTAAGATAGACCAGATGATGAAATGGCTATGACCACGCCTGATCGCACGGAAAAGAATATGACCGGGACAAATGGAAGATGACAGCATCTGTTGACTCGAATGCTAAATCGAGAAAGGCCACCAAAGGAGCACGACGCCGGGTGGCTGCCGGTAAAGCGGCAACTTTCGACCGCAGCAAATATGCAACTCTGCTTTCCCGCGCTCTCCCAATGGTGATCACAACCAAGGCCGAATACGATCAGAAAATTACTGAAAAGACATCTATGGACGAAGCCTTCTCCTGTTTATCAACTCGACATTCATCTCTTGGCGAAGGTCGGTTACCAGTGGGTACTGCAAGGCCGCCTCAGACCGAAATCCAGGCTCCGAGAGAGAATCAGAAGCAGTATGGCCGCAGCTCTCAACCTAAGCGCGGGAGAGTTTCGCGACCAGTTGAGAAATGACCGATAACTCCGTGCCACAAGATCGGCAGAAATTTTGATCCGTTGAAGCTATTGTTCCACAAGTAGGGCAATGCATAATGGTCTCCCAAGCCATGACCTTTTCGGACGGCGCATTCCCGAATATCCGTGCCAGACTGGCTTCGTGCGCCGGTTCCATCGCAATGCGATTCTCAGTGGCCACAATCACTCGAAGCCGCGGTGGAGCGTCATTGGTGAATGAGAAGGAGTAGAACCAGCGACAATGGAAAGTTTGCTGTGTCGAGCAGGTAAGCCGTCTGGTTAGAGCTCTCACCAAGCCTTAGGATAACTCTTTTCAACCTCGTCCAATATTGAACGGAAAACCCACCCAAAGTCAGCCTATCATTGGCAAATGTAATCAGGAGTCGGAGTCGGCGATTGTCCAGCTAACATTCTGGCGACTAGACCATATTGGCGATGACTATTACCGGAATGCGCCGGGGACCCCGCGAAGTGCGAGTCGAGTCTGATCTGAAGGCGAAACATCAATTTCACTCAAGGAGAATTATGCAACCGACAACAAAGGGAAAACTCGAATCAGGTAAACCCACAGAAGTAAACCAAGGCAAGGGACAAGGCGCCGCCAGTTCTCCTGTCGAGCAAATCAGCCATTTTGCTGGTGACGAATCACAGTTGGCTGTTAGTGGGAACTCGGAAGCGGATCGCGCCGAGGTCGTTGATCAGACCAAACAGGTAATCACCGGTACTTACGAAACGGCGAGCAAGACGGTAAAAGACACTTATGACAAAACCAGCCGGACTGTGAATGAGACCTATGGCCGGGTAAAGAGTTACAGTCGTGAGAACCCCGGCACCGTGACACTGATTGCCTTTGGCGCCGGGATCGGAGTCGCCATGTTGCTCTTCGGCAGCCGTAACCCGCGCAGCAGAGCCGGACGCATTGTGCCGCCCATGATGGATGCGCTCAAGAATGTGGTTTCAACCCTTCTCCGCTAGGAGCGACTTAACTGAAGGCGGGCAGAGTCCTTACGAAAACCTTGAGCAGATAGATGAAACAAACAATCATACATGCGGTTTTCTTGGTGTTGACGATCACACTGTTTAAGCCCGATGTGATGACTGCTACTAGCTGGCCACAAATGCAGACTCGAGTACCTGATAAGCCATCACCGCAGCGGTCACAAAATCCACAAACCGCGCCGGCCAAGAAAAGAGGCCCAGTGGCGAAGGGTTTATCTGACGCTGAAATAAGAGAAGCCAGAAAGCTTCTGGATCAGCTTGGCTATTGGGTCAGCCTTGAAGCGACAGGGAATGATGTCTCGTTGCATCACGCGATAACCGCTCTGCAAAAGATCGAAGGACGAGAGCGGACAGGCATGCTGACCAGGGAAGAGCTCGAAGTTTTACGCGGCGCTCGAAGGCCGCAATTATTGGAATCGGATTGCCCACGTCTTGAAATTGACCTCGACCGGCAGGTTTTGTTTGTCATTGACTGCGTGGGGGCAGCGCCGCGCATTTTATCGATCTCATCGGGTTCCGATAAGCTGTTTACCGAAGGTGGTGTGACGCGACGAGCCATTACGCCGACCGGCAGATTCGAGGTTCATCGCAAGATCCAGGGCTGGCGAAAAAGCCCGCTTGGATTGCTTTACTATCCCAACTACATTTACGCAGGGATAGCCATTCACGGCAATCCCTCGGTTCCACCTTATCCGGACAGTCATGGTCGCATTCGCATCCCGATGTTCGCTGCCCAAGAATTCAGTGCAATTGCAAAGATCGGTATGGTCGTGATCGTTTACGATAACGACCCTCTCACCGAGACTGAGCGCCGCAGCCTGTATCGCGTCAGGGGGAAAAGCGCCGACCTGCGACGAACTGAGGAGGACCGTGAACGAAACGAAAGTTGTCAGTTTTCAGCGACAATCATCCAACTGAGAACTAAAAACTGGAAACTGAAAAGTATTTTCTGATCCTATGTGCTTGCGTTCGGGCTATCGCCTGCGAGACGCGGTGCAGTCGCGAAAATAAATGATAATCTGATCAAAACAATCATCCGCATGACCAATGGCTGAAAACAGAACCGAGACAGCAAAGAAGTTTCTGGCAAAAGAGCTCGAAAAGCTCTCTGAGCAGGAGCGTCAGGTAGTCGAGCGATTCATCAGCCGCGGCCGGGTAGCGCGCAACGTGGCGCGCGAGTTCGAGGAGCAAATGACGTTTGGGCAACGGCTCGCGGATCGCTTCGCTCGGATCGTCGGCTCGTGGCGATTTATCGTCGTTCAAAGCGCCATGCTTGCCGTGTGGATTATGGTGAATATCACCGCGTATGTTTATCACTGGGACCCGTACCCGTTTATCCTGCTCAACCTCGCGCTGTCATTCCAGGCTGCATATGCCGCGCCGATCATTATGATGAGCCAGAACCGCCAATCCGAAAAAGACCACCTGCAAGCGAAGAACGACTATGAGGTCAATCTGAAAGCCGAGCTGGAGATTATGCAACTCCACGAAAAATTCAATGAGCTGCGGGACTCTACCTTGATACATCTCGTGCGGATGCAACAGCGGCAGATCGAAATGTTGGAGCAGCTTGTCTCGGTAGACCGCAAGCGCGAGCCTAAACCTTAATCTGATGCCGCCCATAAAGAGAGCAATCCCAACGACGCCATCGTTACCCACCAGACCCATCTCGGCGGTTGCGCCGTCGGTCATGGTATAGAGTAAAGAGACAAGGCAGGTTGGTTGGGAAATAGAGATGCTCCATCTGTACATTCGATTCGTAAACGATAACGCCGAGCGCGAAGGATGTCGCGCATCGTGGGCGTGGTTCTAACGGGGTACCTGGATGACGGTACGGCGGGACTCCGAGCTGTGAAGGATCGCGGGGGAATAGCCATCGTGCAGGATCCGGTGGAACCGATTGCCCCCTCCATGCCGCACAGCGTGCTGCAAAACGTAGATGTGGATTAGATTGCGCTGCTACTGAGGCAACTAGCCCCTCCCCTTAGTAGAAGAGTACTCAGCATCTCACTCAAATCCGCAGCTTCTGATTTTTCAAACTACATTTTTGTGACCCTTAGCGCATGAAATTTCTCAGGCATCGGGTGTACCGTCTTTTTGATCGTCCAATATTGGACAGTAATTTATTCCGGGTTGGCTGATCATCAGTGTGGAATCTGAGAATTTAAAAGGAGCGTGATACGTGCCCAACGCAAAGATTGAACAAGACCCTCCGTGGTTCCACCGCAGGAGCGAAGAACTAAAAGAGGAAGTTGCAGTTCTAGCAGCTCAACTTGCCGAGTTAGTGCAAAAGGAATCTCCGTTCCTCCGCTATTATTTGTAAGCTAGGTGAGTTCTTCGGTTTTGGAGCTGCTGGGAAGCTGGATTGGCTCGATTCAAGCTCAATTTCAAACAGGTAGAATTGGATCGGTTCGAGGCTCAGACTGAGATGCTGAAAGTAGCAAATGAACTCTGTGATACGGTACCTGAGCTCCCATCTAACTACAATACCGCTCGCAATCTCTTGAAAGGCAAAAAAATGGCCGAAACCCATTTCACTGACATCATCATCGTTGGTAATAGCATATCTAAATTACCGCGCAGAGAAGGCAACAACAAAGAAGGCAAAGACCAATTCATTATTACGTTTAGTCTCTCAAGCAGTCCTAGCGGACTCTGGATCGAGACTTTCAATCGGGTGTGGAAAAAACACGGCGAGCAGACATACTCATTACAATCGCCAATTGTGAAAGATAACCATATTCAAATCATCTGCCCTCTAGACGACCAGCTTCAAGGTCATTTAGAAGACCTCAAGCGAGAGGCGGCTACAACTAATCAGGTGTACCGGGAACAGCTTCGGGTAACAGACGAAGGGAGAAGCAATAATGATGAGATTCTCCAAAAACTCAGGTTTTGATCGCCGGTCAGCGACTTGCCTCAGGCACATGGTAGGGGTATTTTGCTTGGCGCTGGCTGTGAGCACGGTAGCGCAGGGGCAGGTCGGGAACAATCTCCAGGATGGGACCAAGCAATCAGGAAAGGCGGCACACGTTTTTCGCGAGATTATGGACATGGCGGACAAATCGATTCCCCTGGATTTATTGGATGGCGCTGCGTGTGTCGCGGTCTTCCCTTCGTTCTTCAATGCAGAGGGTGTTTTTGGCGGACGTGGAGGTCGCGGTGTGGTTAGTTGTCGCACGGCGAAGGCTTGGAGCGCCCCGGCCTTTTTCAATCTGGGTGGCGGCACCTCCGGTCTACAGGTCGGCGCCCAGTCAACGGATTTCGTGATGCTGTTCATGAATGAAGATGGGTTGAACAATCTCCTGTCAGGCCAGTTCACAGTAGGTGAAGACGTTTCAGTGGCTGCCGGACCAATCGCCCAGCAGGCCGCGGCTTCGACTGATCTGAAGCTCAATGCGCATATCCTCTCCTACTCGCGCAGCAAAGGGTTTTTCGCTGGGCTTGAACTCAAGGGCGTGGTTATTAAGCTGGACAAAGATGAGATGCGAGACGTGTATGGCGAAGGCGTGACGGCCAAAGAGGTGTTGACGAAGAACAAGGTCACTGCGCCCGTTGCAGTGTGGGCTTTCCCGATTACACTTTGGTACTACTCTTCTCGCAAAGTTGTAGAGTAAAACTAAGGAATAGAGATGAAAATCATCGAGCGTACATTAAACGATATCACAGTTCTGGATCTCGACGGCAACCTCGCTCTAGAAGGAAATGTACAGTTTAGAAAACAGGTCAGTGCCACTATCGATGCGGGGGCCCGTAAGTTGATCGTCAACTTTGCGAGAGTCCCATACATGGACAGCAGTGGGCTGGGTGAGCTCATCTCCTGTTATAGAACTTTGCAGGGGGTGAGCGGACATCTCAAGCTGCTCCATCTCAGTGATCGTTTGCAAACTCTGCTAGCCATCACGAAGCTCACCAATATATTTGAGACATTCGACTCCGAACCGGCGGCAGTTTCCAGCTTCACCCGAGTTGGCGCGAGTCGAGCCGAGGGAATCGGCCGAGTTGGCCGATGACAGCGGACAAGTAATGAGTAGTAGCGCGGAGACACGATCATGATCCAAGAGATTCCTCGAGCTGAACGGTTCAAACAACGATTGCGCGATTCGTTGATGAACGAGACCCTCAATTCGCGCGCCATTACGATCGCGAAGCACGATCACGTCTACACTTGTGGAGACCAGGACGAGATGGTCTACTTCATTGAAAACGGACAGATCAAACTGCAGATACTCGCGCCTGAAGGTATAGAGTACCTGCTGGCCATCCATACGGCGGGAGATATTTTTGGCGAGCCGTGCCTCTCCGGGTTAGGCTCACGTCTGGAAACAGCGACCGCCATGGAAGAAACGATCTTAAAACAAATACCTTGTTCCAAGTTCTTTGCGTGGTTAAGCCATGATGCGCTGTTTGAGAGCTTCGTGCAGTACCTGGCGGTGCGGGTTGCCGACCAACAGCAGGTCATCGCCAACCTGGTGATGGTTGATAGCAAACAGCGACTGGGCAAGACGCTGCTGCAACTGGCGCGCAAACTCGGCTGGAGGGACCGCAGCGCATCCGCACCGAACTGAGGATTTCGCATTCTCATTATCAAAGAAAAGAAGCTTTCTGCTTACCTGGTTCAAATTGCCTAGATCGGGCTGCGTCTGTCTGTGGACCTCGCGATATTTCTTGTCAACATTGTCATGTATTGGACAGAAACCCTTTCCGAGTCAGCCTATCATTCAAATGCAAATTGGAGTCAGGTGAAGGCAACAGCGCACCCGACCCGGAGGATGTAATCAAAAACCTAAATTCGGAGGTGACTATGCTTTGGATAATCTTCGCTGTACTTGTTGTTCTGTGGTTGTTTGGTCTGGTCGGCGGCATCGGCGGTTCATTGATTCACGCGTTGCTTGCGATTGCGTTGGTAGTGTTGCTCTACAAACTGTTCGGCGATCGCCGGACGGTGAGTTGAGCGGGCACGCCAACACTGCGTTATGGCTCAACATTCGGTTGAGCCACGACGCGCGCTCGATCGCTAGAAGAAGGATGAAGAGAAGATTACATCTTGCCCGCTGCTGAGCGTCGAAGTGAAACAAGGTTGCACTGATTGAGCGGGCGCAAAAAACGGCAAGCACGATTCGGTTAAGGATATCCTTTTCAATTTTTACAACGGAGAGCTTTTCCGCATGGTGGTCACTTATGATCCGGATATAAGAGTGTTAGGGCACAGACGTCATTGATTGATATCACTTAAGCTGTCGTTTCTAGGAATATCGTCCAAAGCCATTGTCGGGACAGCAACAACACATAGCCCTCCCTCAAATAGCCTCCCCCTACCAGACTGACAGGTACAAATTGCCTGTCGGTCTGGTAGAATTGATTATCTTGACCATCACTCATCCAGAAGCTACTTTCGAACGTATCCCGCGCCCCATCGAAAATAATCAAACTATAAGCGCGTTGGAGCACAGACGGAGATATTGGTAGAGCTTATGGTGATCGTTCTTGCAATATTGTCCTGTTCTCAACTATTCACCAGTCTTGAGTTGGGAGTTGAGCGGAGAAGTGGCTAACAGATGTCTCGACACTCTCCACTTAAAGTTGGCATTCGCCAGTATAGTGGGGAATAGCCGTCTGGATTTATCTACGGCCATCAGTCTCCGCCGATGGCTTGGAAACTATAACGAACGATTCCCGACTCAAGAGTCTTGTTAAATAATAGTCTTGTTAAATAATAGGTTTACCTTTGGGGGGGTGGACCAATCAAGTAGGATGAAGGTGACAACGTAGGGGCCGAACTGTATATCTGCCTGATAGCTGTATTATCAACCAAGGTACGCACGCTGGCGCACCCTACGTTGTATCACTCGATTCAGCTTCCCTTTTTTATAATCAACTACCTGAAACTACAACGAACCGCTTGCGCGAGCACTCGTTCGGCACCGGCCAAGGAGAATAGATGAAGCTTCCTCCCCAAGATATTCTGCTGGTTGAAGGCCATGACGATAGCAGAGAGATGGTGTGTTGGTATCTAACCCAAATAGGTTATCAAGTGAGAGCCGCCTCCACTTGCGTTGCGAGCTTAGCTCAGGTGAGCGTAGGGCGATTCAATCTCTATTTTCTCGGCGATGACTGCTCAGATGGAACTACCCTTGATCTCTGCCAACAAATTCGGGCGCTCGATGCGGACACGCCCATCCTTTTTTGTTCGGCCTCGGCCTTTCACGCTGACCGCGAGCGAGGGATGAGGGCCGGCGCGCAAGCCTATCTCACCAAGCCACTTGAGTGGGACGAGTTAGAGCAGGCCATCGTGCGGTTGATCGGCGAGGTCCGGACCGTGGCAGTGGTAACTCCGCTGGCCCCGGGAGCGCACGAAGGAAGGCACGTTAGACACCGTCTCGGGCGCACCAGGGTTTAATAGTTCTTCACAATTAATGCGACGTCCTACAAGAAAGTGGCTATGACAGGCAGAGGTCGTGAGGCCGCTCCGGCAAGCAGGCCGCCGCCTTCATCACCATGAGCATCGAAAAGAGACAAGATCATGATTCAAGAGACTCCTCAAGCGGAACAGTTCAAACAACAAATGCGTGATTCGCTGCGGCAGGAGACCCTCAATTCGCGCGCCATCACGATCGCCAAACACGATCACGTCTACACCTGTGGCGATCAAGACGAGATGGTCTATTTCATTGAAAGCGGACAGATCAAACTGCTGATGCTCTCGCCTGAAGGCAGAGAGTGCCTGCTGGCCATCCATACGGCGGGAGATATATTTGGCGAGCTGTGCCTGTCCGGATTAGGCGCGCGGTTGGAAACAGCGACCGCCATGGAAGAAACGATCTTAAAACAAATCCCTTGCCCTAAGTTCTTTGCGCGGTTGAGCCGCGACGCGCTGTTTGAGGGCTTCGTGCAGTACCTGGCAGTGCGGATTGCCGACCAACAGCAGGTCATCGCCAACCTGGTGACGGTGGATAGCGAACAGCGACTGGGTAAGACGCTGTTACGGCTTGCGCGCACGCTCGGCAAGAAAGATCCGCGTAGTATCCGCATCGAGCTGAAGATTTCGCATGAAGAGCTGTCGGAGATGGTTGGGACGACGCGGCCACGGATAAGTCTGTTTATGCAGCGATTTCGGAACCTGGGGCTGATTGAGACGAGCGAAGAGCATTTTCTGATCATCAAAGAAAAGAAGCTAATTGCTTACCTGGCTCAGATCGCATAGCACGGAGAGCTGTCTGTGGGACTCGCTATAATTCTTTACAACCTGGTCCAATATTGGACGGAACTCTTTCCCGCGACAGCCTATTATTCAAATGTCATCCGGGTCAAAAAACCATTAGCGCACTTGACCCGGAGCATGCGGGCAAGAACCGAATTTGGAGATGAAGTATGCTTTGGACAATTTCCGTTGTTTTTCTCGTTCTTTGGTTGTTGAGCGTGGTAGGCGGCGGCGGCTCGTTGATTCAGGCGCTGCTTGTGATTGCAGCGGTGGTGTTGATCTACAAGATGCTCAGCAGGCGTCGGGCGGCGAGCTAAGCGAGCACGCGACCGCCCCATTGGCAGGTCAGGAGTATGCTCTTGGGCGCGCTAACCAAAGATATTAAGCAGTGCAGGGTTATGTACGGAGGAATAGGATGCTGGAGATATCCAGAGGCTGGTGTGGGAAGTGGTGCAACTCCGTATAGGAGTGGGATCCAATCTCCCAAAGATAGTATCCCACTCCTTCCCAGGAATGAGTTAGTAGCGTAGTCATTCTCTTCCCCCCCATTACCTTAGTAACTAATCGGGCTTTATTTTCGCAATTATGTGGCTAAGCCGGGTCTTTGTGGCTTGGTTCGAAGTCAATCTGTAGCTACTGAAGCTACTGAAGCTACTGAGGAAAGTATCATGAAAAACATTAGAGTTGGTGCATTAGTGAGCTGCAGGACATTATTTTCGGCTTTCACCTTGCTGGTGGTTATCCTGGCAAGCGACAGCCTGGATGGGGTCTTGGCACAAGGCTCGAAGGATCGTACGGGTTCGAGAGAGAGGGCGATTGATCGGGCTCAGCAGGCTGTCAGGGAACGGATCACTAGTCGAGAGGGCGGGCGCGATCCGACTGTGCTTTTTAACAGCGATATCAAAACCGAATTCAAATCGAATCGAGAGGTTCGTGTTCGTGGCACGGGCACTTTCTCGCGGAACAACGATTGGCACAATAACCCGCGGAACGACAATTCACGCAACCGCGACAGGCGGTCGAGGAACTTCTCCTACGAAGCAGTAACCAACAACAGCAATGTGTTTGACATCAACTACGATTGGAGAGGTGGTTGGTCCGACGGTGGCAAAGATCGCGGCAATGGTCGTGATGGCGGTGATGGCTACGGCGACCGGCCGAACGGGCGCGTAAGCTACTCTGGCTGGATCATGAGCCGGGGCAGTAATAAGGGACTGGACGTGGCCGGCAGAAGCACGCAAGAGGGGGCCAACATTCAACAGTGGGAGTATGGCAATCAGCCCAATCAAAACTGGGATGTCATAGACCTCAGCAACGGTGAGGTTGCCATCATCAGCCGGCACAGCGGCAAAGCGCTCACAGTCGAGGGCGGCCGTGATAATAACGGAGCGAATATCACCCAGCGGAGCTGGAACGACAACGCGCAACAGCGCTGGCGATTGGAACAGGTTGACGACAACTACTACCGGATCGTGAGCGTAGACAACGGCAAGTGTCTCGACGTGGCCGGGCAGGGCAGGCAGAACGGGGCGAATATCCAGCTGTGGGATTATGTCAGCCAGACTAACCAGCAGTGGAGGCTCAGACGATAGCCAGGTGGCGCCCGCTCACTCCGGTTTCTTATTGGAAAGGTAGGGTTAAAATGTTTAATGGCTATGCTATCTACCGGCGCAAGGAGCGAGCCTCCGCGCGCTATGAACTGCCGGTCATGCTACAAATGGGTGACTGGTCTGAAGGAGAGACCGTTACGACAAACACAGTTGTGATGGCACTGTTGTGGCAACACTACGGGCTGGATTTGAGCCACCCGGAGGTTAGTCGATGGCTGGAGCAAAACGCGCCCGAAGTGAAATACGCGGTAGCCGAGGACCAACTCGCGACCGGCGATAACCGCAACAGGTTCAGAATCGGACCAAACGGAATGATGACGGTGTATCTCTCCCTGGAGGTCGATGATAGGTTGAGAGAAGTCTCATCTCGTTACATCTTGAGGCAATCGGCTCACTTTATCAGTGGGCGCGGGTGGCACTCTAAGCGGGCACACAACCGCCCCATTATTGTTCGACGATCACGCGGCGTCTGACCGGGGGGTGAGATTCGAGTGAGACTGACCGTGAGGGTGGCGCTGCTGAAAAAACTAAATACCGGCTACAAAACACAACCTATACACACTCTTACATTCATCCCTGCTGGTATAGGGTTGCCGCTTTCGGCCGGAGAAACCGGAGTAGAACATGAACATGAGCTGGGAAAGTTTGATCATTCTATTGATCGTGGCCGCCGTGGTGGGCACGCTCGCACAATTGCTGTCGGGATATTCACGAGGCGGGTTGTTAGGCTCGATCGTGCTCGGCTTCATCGGCGCCCTTATCGGAACCTGGGGGGCCAGAGAGTTCGGATTACCTGCGATCTTAAATTTGCAAATCGGTGGTACGAACTTCCCCATAGTCTGGGCAATTATCGGAGCAGCGTTGTTCATTTCCTTCCTGGGGTTGCTGACGAGTCGCCGGTATGTATCTGGATGAGGATTTACCAGTCAAATGGTTATTGAAAACTGCGGTAGTTTAAGGAGAAAGTATGTTGAGCAAAGGTGAAATCAAAGGCAAAGTCAGGCAGGTTATGGGCGCCATCAAAGAGAATCTCGGTTGGGTGACCGACGATCACAAAGCCGAGGGCGAGGGCA
>CAWCKY010000002.1:0-783478 GCA_963796275.1 uncultured Acidobacteriota bacterium
GGCATCCGGTCGATCAACACAAAATAGGACGGCAGCATATAAGCTGGTAATCTTTCTTCGAGATACTTTCGCAATTCATTGGCTGATATGAACGGAGGGTCGAGAGAAACTGGTACTTGGTCATGCTGCCACCGGGCCTTTCGTAACCCGGAAGAGAGTCGAGAGGCATAGATGTAGTAATTAGTCCTGGAAAACTCTTCAAGAGACCAGTCACGCTCGATGACGATATCGAAGCCATTGATTTCCAACAAATGTGTTACCTGATCGAGGCGACCATCTATATCGTGTAGTTCAAGTACGATCTGATAAATCTTATTCCAATCTCTTTGGTCAATTCCTGCGAGCACATCGAGTTCACTCTTCTCCACGTTAATCTTCAACAAATCAATGCGCTCAATAACATTCTCCTTTATAATGTCGGAAACAGTCGCCAACCTGACCTGAAACACTTGTCTTTGAAACCTATCATCCAGAAGCTCTTCCAGAATATCTGGTTCGTTTGTCGACGCCGGCTTAGCAATGCTTTGCCCATGCTGGTTGCGAATGAAAGATCTGACGACTTGCTTGTCATCATCTATATCAGTGTAGAGGCCGGACAGAATTGAAAATTTCTGGTAGAAGGTAAATGAAGCCATTCCGCTCGCGCGCGATAACCCGCAGTCGTACAGCTTAGCGTTCACATCGTACAGTAAAGTATTCAGACGCAGCAGATCATAAACGTAAGGGTTCGGCTCGAAGGCATGAATTGTCACGCCCCTCCCCACTAAGTGAGCATAAAGGGCGAATAGTCCTATGTTTGCCCCCACATCTAGAATACAATCGCCATCGCTAATGGATATTCCATGTTTTGTATACGCATGATTTTCGAAGACGTCTTTGAAGAGAAAGTCCGTTTCGTTTTTGTTCAGATGTGTGATTGCTAGATTATTCGGCAATCTATACCGCTCTCGCCCCATGAAGGTAGGAGAGTGTTTATCATCAGGAATAACATATGCTGCAAGCTGTCTTGATCCAAACTCATCTGTCGGAGCGATGACAGCGCTTTCAACAATTGCCGGATGCTGACGTAGTAACGCCTCGATCTCACCGGTCTCGACACGATAGCCACGAATCTTGACCTGGCCATCAATCCGACCAAGAACCTCTATCCGGCCGTCGATCAAATAACGTGCCAAGTCCCCAGTCTTATATAGACGCACTCCTTCGACGCCACTGAATGGATCCGGAATGAAATGCTCGGAAGTAAGCTCAGACTGATTGAGGTAGCCTCTCGCCAAGCCCGCACCACCGATGTGCAATTCGCCCGGCACGCCGATCGGGACATGATTCAAGTGGTGGTCTAGCAGGTATATCTGAGAGTTTGCGATCGGAGAACCTATGTTTGTTTTGACGCCTCCGTATTGCACTCGGCTTATCGATGAGTCCACGGTGCATTCAGTGGGCCCATACATATTATGAAATGCCGGAGCGCTACTCCGTGTAAGGATATCCCAAGTCGCTTGATCGATGACTTCACCGCCGATCAAAACATCTGTCAGAGCGAGCCCGTTATAATTCAGCATTCCGGCATCGAGTAAAAGCTTAAGCTGAGATGGTGTACAGTCGAGTACGTTCAACTGATTCCGGCGCAGAGATAATAGGAGTGCAGTCGCGTCATACCTTAAATCAGGCGGTATAACGTAAAGCATATGGCCGTTTAACAGCTGAATGAATTGTTTCACCGAAGTGTCAAAAGAGATGGGGCCGTTCAAGCTCACCCGAAGCCTTTGTCCTTCATGCCGCGAATATATACTGCGGTTAAGCCCACATAGAAGGTTGGTAACTGAAGAGTGCCGTACCATCACGCCCTTGGGCGCGCCCGTCGTCCCCGATGTATAAATTACATATGCTCGGTTCTCAGGCTCAGATAGATTGCTGAGATCGTCAGCGCTCCCCCGTGAGATCGCATCCCAATCGGAATCAATCAGGACGGTCCGCACTTGTGTAGAGGGCAGTTTATCAATCAAGTTGAGCTGAGATATAAGAATCGATGGGCGGGCGTCTTCAAGCATGAAGCGCAAGCGCTCCGTTGGATAATCTGGATCCAGCGGTACATATGCTCCGCCCGCTTTCAAGATCGCCAACATCCCTACCACCATCTCAAGACTTCGCTCAAGGCAAATCGCCACACATACATCGGACTGAACTTCCATCTCCCTCAGATAATGCGCCAGGCGATTGGCTCGGGCATTGAGCTCTCCATAACTCAGATGATTCCCTTCACAGACCACCGCCACTGCCTGCGGCGTCCTCTCCGCCTGTCTCTCAAATAGCTCGTGGATGCACTCTTCGCTCGAATACTCTGCTTCCGTCCGGTTCCATTCCTCCACCACCTGTCGCCGTTCACATTCCGACAACAACGGCAACTGGCCGATCATCTCTGTCTCGTCGGCCGCCATCCCTCTCAGCAACGCGCGCCAATACTCCAGATAGCGTTCCACTGTGGAGCTTTCGAACAGCGAAGTGGCATACTCCAGTCCACCAAGGACCGTCTCTTCAGCTTCCTGCAGCACCAGCGTAAAATCGAATCCCGCCGTCACGTGGGTGATGATGTCAATTGATTTGACTTCTAGTCCGGGCAGTTTGAAGACATCTTTGGAGGCGCTCTGCCAGGCGAACATCGCCTGGAACAGTGGACTGTGAGCTAGACTGCGCACCGGCCCTACCATCTCCACCACCTGCTCAAATGGAATGTCTTGATGTTGTTGCGCCGCTACAACCTGCGCCTTTACCCTCTCCAGTACCTCACCCACACTGCGTGTACCCAAGACATCCAGCCGCAGCGCCAGCGTGTTGACGAAGAATCCAATCAGTCCTTCGATCTCTGTCCGCCCTCGATTGGCCACCGGAGTGCCGATCACCACCTCCTCCTGACCAGCCAGCCGCCCCAGCAACGCCCCCCACCCCGCCAGCAGGGTCATAAACAGGGTCGTGCCATGGCGTTGGCTGAGGGCTTTTAGCCCCTCCGTCAATTCCGGCTCCAACTCGACTTTGATCAAGGATCCGGCGTAGTCCTGCTCGGCAGGACGTTCCTGATCTGGCGCCAACTCCAGCAATGCCGGGGCTCCCTCCAGAGTTTCTCTCCAGTAATCGGCTTGCCGTTTCAGAATGTCCCCGCCCATCCAGCCCCGCTGCCACGCGGCGTAATCGGCGTACTGCACCCTCAAGCTCGGTAAGGGATCAGCTTCTCCGTTCCGATATGCATCGTAGAGCACCCCCAATTCCCCCATCAACACACCTATCGACCATCCATCCGAAACGATGTGGTGCATGGTGATCAGTAGTGTGTATACATCTTCCTCCTGCCGGATGAGTCGCCCCCGGATCAGCGGGCCCTGTTCCAGATCGAAAGAGGCCAGCGCTTCCTGACCAATCAAATGGCAGATTTCACCCTCGGCATCGGCCTTGTGCCGCAAGTCGTGTTCGAGCAGATGAAAGCGGCTCTCCTCCTCGGTGGCGATTCGCTGCACGGGTTGCCCATCGATCTGGCCGAAGGTGGTGCGTAAGATTTCGTGTCGGGCCACGATCCGATCCAGCGCCTTGCGGAGGGCGGTGCGATCAAGGTCTCCCACCAGTCGCAGGCCAATTGGAATGTGATAGGCTTTGCTGGCTCTTCCCAGTTGGGATATAAACCACAGGCGCTGTTGAGCGAATGAGAGGGCAAGCCGCTCCAGACCTTCGACAGGCGTGATCGAGGGCAGTTCAGTGTGTGCAGCGATCTCAAGGCCACTGGCGAAATCGGAGAGCACGGGATGGGCGAATAGGTCGCCAAATGGGACTTCCACACTCAGGGCTTTCCTCAGGCGTGAGATGACCTGCATCGCCAACAGCGAATGGCCCCCCAGCTCGAAGAAGTTGTCGTGCCGGCTGATCCGCTCCACTTTGAGGACTTCTGACCATATACCGGCTAACACACTCTCCATCTCATTCTCCGGCGCCTGATACTCCCATACGGTATAGGCGTCGGCTTCCGGCTCAGGTAGAGCCTTCCGGTCCAGCTTCCCATTCGGCGTTAGAGGAAAGGCTTCCAGTACCATTACCATCCTCGGCACCATGTACTCAGGCAGTCTTTCGCGCAAATAATCTCGTAATACCCGGCACAGATGCCCATCCTCCACGCCCCGCAACGGCGAATTACCATACTGATAGTAGTATGCCCATGATGCTTCTTCTGTCTTTTCTATACTTTGCCAACGCGGATTGAACACTCCTTCATACACCCCTTCCGGGCCAAATCCACGCCAGCTAAGCCTTACCCCGAGCCGCATTGCCAGCCCCATCACTCGATCGGGAAATTCCTCTTCCAATTCGGCAAGCGTCTCTCGTAGCTGTTTGGTATCCTTAATCTCAGTCGACCCATTTTCCAGTATGCGCACTGCTCCCACGGCCTGAGCCACACGGCTATCGCGAATCCCACGAACTCCAACTGAGGCAGCTGGTTGTATCTCCAGCAACTGTTCCAGCTCCTTTTGCCAATGCCCTTCTTTATCCCATTTTGTCCATCGCTCAGGCTCAACTATCGCTTCTTTGCCTCCTAACTGTAATATCACGTCATACCGGAATCGGCTCAGCTCGTTATCATAGGCTCCAGACTTGAGCCATGTTTCAACTCGCCCAATCTTTTCCCATCGCCGTCCCAATTCCTCAAATAGCAATGGATCCAACACCAATTCCTTCTCATTCTGGACACCTTGACGAATCCGCCGTCGCAAACTTGACACTGGTTCCTCGTCCTTCGCCTTATACATCTGCACCGAGGCATAATAGGCCTCCAATAGTGGCAGACTTCTTACGTCTCCGACGAAGACCCGACCTCCATCCCGTGTCACCCGTACCGATTCTTTCATTACTTTCAAGAAGTAATTCACATCCGGAAAGTACTGCACCACTGAGTTCAGAATCACTAGATCAACACTATTGTCACTCATAAACGAAAGATCATGCGCCTGCCCCTGCCGCAACTCTACTTGCCCCAGATCCTCTCGAGTCGACAGATACCATTTCATCTGCTCTATAACTTCTCCGGAAAAGTCCAGCCCAATATAACTGTCGCTATCGCTCGCCAGTCGAGTTAGCAGTAAGCCGGTTCCACACCCAATCTCCAGCACCCGCTGTGCCCCCAGCGATCGTATCCTCTCGACCGTTTCTTCTACCCAGATTCTCATCTCAGAGGCCGCTATCGGCTCCCCGGTGTAGCTGTTTTTCCAGCCTGCGATGTTGAAATCACCTACGCTATTGCCACTCTGCCGGTAAGTCGATTCGAAAATCTGTTCCCAATCATCTATGTAAGACGTCCCTCCTCGAGTCTCCTCCTCCTTGCTTTGCCGGCGGGTCACATATCCCAGTAAATATGTCTCTTCACTCTCTCCTCGTGTGATCACTGCAGCGTCACTCACTTCCGGGTGCTTACACAGCTTGGTCTCAATCTCCCCCAATTCGATCCGGAACCCTCGCACCTTCACCTGGTAGTCGTTGCGGCCCGCGAACTCAATCGTTCCATCCGGCAGCCATCTTCCAAGATCGCCAGTCCTATACATCCGACCCCCGCCCTCTCCAGCGAAGGGATCAACCACGAATCTCTCCGCCGTCAACTCCGGCCGGTTCAGATAGCCCCGTGCTACTCCCCCTCCTCCGATATACAGCTCTCCCATCACTCCTATCGGCGCCGGCTCCCCATCGACATTCAATATGTAGACCCGAGTGTTGGAGATCGGGCGGCCGATCTTTGACTCCAACACTTCGCCTCGCCTCATCGACACCCACGTGGAGTAGGTGGTCGTTTCAGTAGGCCCGTAGAGATTACACACCCTCTCCACTTCGCTCGTGGCAAAGATCCGCTTTACCAACGTGTCTTTCAGCACCTCACCCGCCAGGTTCACTATCCGAACTGTCTTTGGCACTCCTCCCATCTCAATCAACGCATTTATCGCGGAAGGCACTGTATTGATCAGCGTGACATCTACACCTCCACCGCCCAATTCGAGCACGTCGCGCACTATCCTGACCGTGGCTCCTATTGTCAGCGGTACCAGGCTCTCATACACGGCCAGATCAAAGTTAAGCGAGGTGGAAAACAGCGTGTGCTCTAGGTCATCACTGGTAAATGTCAGTTGGCTCCAGCGGATGAAGTTGACCGTGTTCCGATGCTCTATGGCGACTCCCTTGGGCACCCCGGTGGAGCCTGAGGTGTAGATCACATAGGCCAGATGCTCCGGCCCGAGTCTCACACTTCTGCGATCAGGGTTGGCTTCAGGCCGGTCTGCCCACGCAGAAGACTCCGCCGACAACTCAATCATCTCCATTTCCGAGTTCACTGCGGCAAACAATCCCGTCAGACTCTTTTGTGTCAGCAGAACCGATGGGGTGCTGTCTTCCAGCATGTAACTCAATCTCGCAGGCGGATAAGCAGGATCCAGCGGCACGTATGCTCCTCCAGCCTTCAAGATCCCCAGCATTCCCACCACCATCTCCGGCCCTCGCTCAAGGCAGATGGCTACTCGCGTGTCAGGCCCGACTCCCTTCTCTCTCAGGTAGTGCGCTAGACGGTTGGCTCGGGCGTTGAGCTCTCCATAACTCAGATGATTCCCTTCACAGACCACCGCCACTGCCTGCGGCGTCCTCCCCGCCTGTCTCTCAAACAGCTCGTGGATGCACTCTTCGCTCGCATACTCCGCTTCCGTCTGGTTCCATTCCTCCACCACCTGTCGCCGCTCCCACTCCGGCAACACATCGATACTTCTTATCGCCTTACCGGGCTCTCTCTCCAGCGCTTCCACCAATCCCTCCACCGCTCTCTGCATAAAACCACAGACCCGTCCAGGATCGATCGATGCCTCCACCTGTGCCGTCAGCACGAACTCTTCTCCCAGATCGTCCACCGACAAGGTCAGCGGATAGTTCGTCCTCTCTTGGCTGTACAGCAATTCGATCCCTTCCCACACTCGCTTCCTCTCAACGGATCGGCCTTGGACCATTCCAGCGCTGTGACGGTAATTCAGCAGTGCCGAGAACAGCGGTGCCGGGGCTGTCACACCGCTGCAGCGCTGCACCAGCGCTAGTGACGCATGTTCATGACGCAGCAGGTTGGCCAATAATGTATGTGTGCTTAGGACACTCTCCTCCGCTCCTTCCTTTCCCACACTGATCCTCACCGGCAGCGTATTGATCAGCAGCCCCATCACTCGATCCGCCCCTTCACCTCCCTGCATCCTCCCAAACAACACCGTCCCGAAGACCACATCCTCTCGCCCAGAGACTCGCCCCAGCACCTGTGCCCACGCCACGTGAAACACACTCGCAGCGCTCACTCCAAGCTTGCGTGCACGTTCTCTCACTCGCTGCGACAATCCCTCCTCTAGTTGGAGACGAGATTCTCCGATGCGTCTTCCATCGCCCTGTACGTTGAGCAGTCCGAAGGGCGCCGTCGGCTCCTCTACATCTCCCAACAGCTGTCGGAAGAAGACTTCGTGCTCTTCACGACTCACTCCCATCCGCGCCCGTGCCACGAAGTTGCGGAATGGTTGCGGTCTTGGAAGGTGACCGGTTTCTCCCAGCATATGCGCTTCGATTTCATGAAAAATGAACCTAAGCGTGGTATTGTCATCTATAAGATGGTGGTTCAATATCAGGAGCAACCAGCGGCCAAGAATTGAGTCATAAGCCATATACCCTCTCATCAAGGGGGCCTGTCGCACATCGATCCGGTAATGCCGCGGATCAAAGCGAGTGTACAATTGCTCAGCGGCATCACCTTTCGCTGGATCCACCATCACCTCCTCCACTGGCAAGGCCGCTTTACGCCAGACCACCTGCACCGGCTCGCTCAGCCCTTCCCAAACCACTGCTGTACGTAGAATGTCGTGCCGATCCACTACTGCCTGTAACGCGCTCACATACCTCTCCAGCCTCTCCCGGCTCTCGAAGCTGTATAAACTGGAGAGCAGATAGGTATCTCCTTCGGATGCCATGAGGTGATGAAAGAGAATCCCTTCCTGCAATGGCGTCAGCGGATAGATGTCCTGCACATTGGCTGCTCCTCCAGACACTAGCCCCACAATCCTCTCGATCTCCGCCATTGATAACTTCACCAGCGGCAACATCTCCGGCCTGAGCTCCTCACAATCAAGCGGGATGCCATTGGGCGGCACCTCCATCAGGCCAGCCTCACAGTTCAAGAGAGCGGCCAGCCCGGCCGGCGTCGGGCCGTTGAACAGCGCACGCACGTCAGCCTGCAGTCCTCTCCGGCGCATATGCTCGATCAGCGTCACTGCCAGCAACGAATGGCCTCCCAGTTCGAAGAAGTTGTCGTGCCGCCCGATCCTCTCCACCTTCAACACCTCCGACCAGATATCCGCCAGCGCTCGCTCGACTTCTCCCACTGGTTGTTCATAGCTTCGCGTTGCGTAGGCGCCGGCTTCTGGCGCCGGCAGTGCCCTGCGGTCCAGCTTCCCATTCGGCGTCAGCGGCAACGACTCCAGTCGCACATACGCTGCCGGCACCATATAGTCGGGCAGGTTTGCCGCCAGATACGTCCGCAAGACCTCCGCGCCTACTGCACCCTCACTCTTTCCTCCTGTCTCGACACCGGTGTAGTAGGCCACCAGCCGCTGATCGCTTGGACTCTCCTCCCTGGCTACCACCACCGCCTCTCCTATCCCAGGGTGCCTTTCCAACTGTGCCTCGATCTCTCCCAGTTCGATCCGGAACCCTCGCACCTTCACCTGGTAGTCGTTGCGGCCCACGAACTCAATCGTTCCATCCGGTAGCCATCTTCCAAGATCGCCGGTCCTATACATCCGAGCTCCACTCTCTCCAGCGAAGGGATCAGCCACGAATCTCTCCGCCGTCAACTCCGGCCGGTTCAGATAGCCCAGCGCTACTCCCGCTCCTCCGATGTACAGCTCTCCCATCACTCCTATCGGCGCCGGCTCTCCACTGGCATCCAAAATGTAGACCAGAAGAATCTTGTATGGATCGGCCAATGAGACTGCCTTCATGTCTCTCTGTATCCGCTAAATTAATCGTTCGATAGGTGACATGCACAGTGGTCTCGGTTATCCCGTACATGTTGATTAGCTGAGGACATTGAATATCATTCAATTGAAACCAAGGTTTGAGCGTAGAGAACTCAAGCATCTCCCCACCGAAGATGACTTTTCGCAGATTATGTCTGTCTTTACTGGCAGCTTGTACTGTAATTAGTTGTCGGAAAGCACTAGGTGTCTGATTGAGAATTGTCACTTGTTCGCGGCACAGTATCCGATAAAATTCATTTGGAGAGCGTGTGGTGCTATTTGAAATAACAATAAGACGGCCGCCATGGAGAAGCGCCCCCCAGATTTCCCACACAGAGAAGTCAAATGCAAAGGAGTGAAAAAGTGTCCAAACGTCTTTCGCGTCGAACTGAAACCAAGCAGCGGTAGCAAAGAACAGGCGCGCGATATTTGCGTGATCAACCATCACTCCCTTGGGCATCCCGGTGGAGCCTGAAGTGTAGATCACATAGGCCAGATGCTTCGGCCCAAGCGCTACACCGTGGCGCTCCGGGTTACATTCAGGCCAATCCGCCCATTGAGGATATTCCGCCGTCAAATCAATGATCGGCAGTCCTTCGCTTAATCTGTTGAAGAAACCTTGGAGGCTCGATTCCGTTAAAAGCGCAATCGGGGTACTGTCCTTCAGCAGATAGCCGAGCCGCGCAGGCGGATAAGCAGGATCCAGCGGCACGTATGCTCCTCCAGCCTTCAAGATCGCCAGCATTCCCACCACCATCTCCGGCCCTCGCTCAAGGCAGATGGCTACTCGCGTGTCAGGCCCGACTCCCTTCTCTCTCAGGTAGTGCGCTAGACGGTTGGCTCGGGCGTTGAGCTCTCCATAACTCAGATGATTCCCTTCACAGACCACCGCCACTGCCTGCGGCGTCCTCCCCGCCTGTCTCTCAAACAGCTCGTGGATGCACTCTTCGCTCGGATACTCCGCTTCCGTCCGGTTCCATTCCTCCACCACCTGTCGCCGCTCCCACTCCGGCAACACATCGATGCTTCTTATCGCCTTGCCGGGGTCTCTCTCCAGCGCTTCCACCAATCCCTCCACCGCTCTCTGCATAAAACCACAGACCCGTCCAGGATCGATCGATGCCTCCACCTGTGCCGTCAGCACGAACTCTTCTCCCAGATCGTCCACCGACAAGGTCAGTGGATAGTTCGTCCTCTCTTGGCTGTACAGCAATTCGATCCCTTCCCACACTCGCTTCCTCTCAACGGATCGGCCTTGGACCATTCCAGCGCTGTGACGGTAATTCAGCAGTGCCGAGAACAGCGGTGCCGGGGCTGTCACACCGCTGCAGCGCTGCACCAGCGCTAGTGACGCATGTTCATGACGCAGCAGGTTGGCCAATAATGTATGTGTGCTTAGGACACTCTCCTCCGCTCCTTCCTTTCCCACACTGATCCTCACCGGCAGCGTATTGATCAGCAGCCCCATCACTCGATCCGCCCCTTCTCCTCCCTGCATCCTCCCAAACAGCACCGTCCCGAAGACCACATCCTCTCGCCCAGAGGCTCGCCCAAGCACTTGTGCCCATGCCACGTGAAACACACTCGCAGCGCTCACTCCCAGCTTGCGTGCACGTTCTCTCACTCGCTGCGACAATCCCTCCTCTAGTTGGAGACGAGATTCTCCTATGCCTCCTCCATCGCCCTGTACGTTGAGCAGTCCGAAGGGCGCCGTCGGCTCCTCTACATCTCCCAACAGCTGTCGGAAGAAGACTTCGTGCTCTTCCCGACTTACTCCCATCCGCGCCCGTGCCACGAAGTTGCGGAATGGTTGCGGTCTTGGAAGGTGACCGGCTTCTCCCAGCATATGCGCTTCGATTTCATCAAAGATAAATTGGAGAGTAACTCCATCACACGCGATGTGATGGTATGACAGCAGCAATAACCAGCGGCCAAGAATTGAGTCATAAGCCATATACCCTCTCATCAAGGGGGCCTGTCGCACATCGATCCGGTAATGCCGCGGATCAAAGCGAGTGTACAATTGCTCAGCGGCATCACCTTTCGCTGGATCCACCATCACCTCCTCCACTGGCAAGGCCGCTTTACGCCAGACCACCTGCACCGGCTCGCTCAGCCCTTCCCAAACCACTGCTGTACGTAGAATGTCGTGCCGATCCACTACTGCCTGTAACGCGCTCACATACCTCTCCAGCCTCTCCCGGCTCTCGAAGCTGTATAAACTGGAGAGCAGATAGGTATCTCCTTCGGATGCCATGAGGTGATGAAAGAGAATCCCTTCCTGCAATGGCGTCAGCGGATAGATGTCCTGCACATTGGCTGCTCCTCCAGACACTAGCCCCACAATCCTCTCGATCTCCGCCATTGATAACTTCACCAGCGGCAACATCTCCGGCCTGAGCTCCTCACAATCAAGCGGGATGCCATTGGGCGGCACCTCCATCAGGCCAGCCTCACAGTTCAAGAGAGCGGCCAGCCCGGCCGGCGTCGGGCCGTTGAACAGCGCACGCACGTCAGCCTGCAGCCCTCTCCGGCGCATATGCTCGATCAGCGTCACTGCCAGCAACGAATGGCCTCCCAGTTCGAAGAAGTTGTCGTGCCGCCCGATCCTCTCCACCTTCAACACCTCCGACCAGATATCCGCCAGCGCTCGCTCGACTTCTCCCACTGGTTGTTCATAGCTTCGCGTTGCGTAGGCGCCGGCTTCTGGCGCCGGCAGTGCCCTGCGGTCCAGCTTCCCATTCGGCGTCAGCGGCAACGACTCCAGTCGCACATACGCTGCCGGCACCATATAGTCGGGCAGGTTTGCCGCCAGATACGTCCGCAAGACCTCCGCGCCTACTGCACCCTCACTCTTTCCTCCTGTCTCGACACCGGTGTAGTAGGCCACCAGCCGCTGATCGCTTGGACTCTCCTCCCTGGCTACCACCACCGCCTCTCCTATCCCAGGGTGCCTTTCCAACTGTGCCTCGATCTCTCCCAGTTCGATCCGGAACCCTCGCACCTTCACCTGGTAGTCATTGCGGCCCACGAACTCAATCGTTCCATCCGGTAGCCATCTTCCAAGATCGCCGGTCCTATACATCCGAGCTCCACTCTCTCCAGCGAAGGGATCAGCCACGAATCTCTCCGCCGTCAACTCCGGCCGGTTCAGATAGCCCAGCGCTACTCCCGCTCCTCCGATGTACAGTTCTCCCATCACTCCTATCGGCGCCGGCTCTCCACAGGCATCCAAAATGTAGATCCGTGTGTTGGCGATTGAACGACCGATTGGGATACTCCGCTCATCTTCCCTTACCTCACTGATTTCGTAGGTGGTAGCAAAGGTCGTCGTTTCGGTCGGCCCGTAACAGTGGATCAGATGTTTTGGCTCTCCATCTTTAAGCACTTGCTCGAAAGCGGCTGGATCACTTCTCTCACCACCGGTGAGCAGAAAGCGCAACCCGGCAAATATCCCTGGTTTGATCGCCGCACATTGATTAAAGACCGCTGTGGTGATGAATAGCGCCGTGACACCCTCTCGCTCAAGTGTTTCCTCAAGTAGTTCTGGATCGACCAGTACGGCCTGCTCGATGACCACAATGCGCCCCCCATTGAGCAACGGCGCCCACACCTCCAACGTCGTGGCATCAAACGCCGGATTGGCTGCGAAAGCCACCGCGTCCTCAGCATTGAATTGCGCATACCCGTTGTTGATTACCACTCGCGCCACCGCTCGATGCGGTATCACCACTCCCTTCGGCTGGCCCGTCGAACCAGATGTGTACATGATGTAGGCCATTGCCCCACTATCGAGCGGCTGGTCCAGATTTTCCGCCACACCATCAATCTGCCTCTCCTCATCCAGATTGACTCTCTCTGTAGCAGGCATCTCGACCAGCTCCATACTCTCCATTGTGAGCACGATCCTGGCTCCGCTATCTCCGACAATGAATCGAATCCGCTCGCGGGGGAAGCTCGGATCGATCGGCACATAGGCAGCACCACACTTGAGAATGGCAAGTTCAGCGACCACCAGCTCAATCGAGCGCTCCAGTAGAATCACCGCTCGGTCCCCCGGTCCTAGACCTCTCTCTCTCAGGTGGTGTGCTAGACGGTTAGCTCGGGCGTTGAGCTCTCCATAACTCAGGTGATTCCCTTCACAGACCACCGCCACTGCCTGCGGTGTCCTCTCCGCCTGTCTCTCAAATAGTTCGTGGATGCACTCTTCGCTCGGATACTCCGCTTCCGTCCGGTTCCATTCCTCCACCACCTGTCGCCGTTCACATTCCGACAACAACGGCAACTGGCCGATCATCTCTGTCTCGTCGGCCACCATCCCTCTCAGCAGCGCGCGCCAATACCCCAGATAGCGTTCCACCGTGGAGCTTTCGTACAGCGAAGTGGCGTACTCAAGTCCACCAATGACCGTCTCTTCAGCTTCCTGCAGCACCAGCGTCAGATCAAATCTTGTAGTAACGTGAGGACTGGTACCCAGAGGAGCAACTTCCAGTCCGGGCAGTTTGAAGACATCTTTGGAGGCGCTCTGCCAGGCGAACATCGCCTGGAACAGTGGACTGTGAGCTAGACTGCGCACCGGCCCTACCATCTCCACCACCTGCTCAAATGGAATGTCTTGATGTTGTTGCGCCGCTACAACCTGCGCCTTTACCCTCTCCAGTACCTCACCCACACTGCGTGTACCCAAGACATCCAGCCGCAGCGCCAGCGTGTTGACGAAGAATCCAATCAGTCCTTCGATCTCTGTCCGCCCTCGATTGGCCACCGGAGTGCCGATCACCACCTCCTCCTGACCAGCCAGCCGCCCCAGCAACGCCCCCCACCCCGCCAGCAGGGTCATAAACAGGGTCGTGCCATGGCGTTGGCTGAGGGCTTTTAGCCCCTCCGTCAATTCCGGCTCCAACTCGACTTTGATCAAGGATCCGGCGTAGTCCTGCTCGGCAGGACGTTCCTGATCTGGCGCCAACTCCAGCAATGCCGGGGCTCCCTCCAGAGTTTCTCTCCAGTAATCAGCTTGCCGTTTCAGAATGTCCCCGCCCATCCAGCCCCGCTGCCACACGGCGTAATCGGCGTACTGCACCCTCAAGCTCGGTAAGGGATCAGCTTCTCCGTTCCGATATGCATCGTAGAGCACCCCCAATTCCCCCATCAACACACCTATCGACCATCCATCCGAAACGATGTGGTGCATGGTGATCAGTAGTGTGTATACATCTTCCTCCTGCCGGATGAGTCGCCCCCGGATCAGCGGGCCCTGTTCCAGATCGAAAGTGGCCAGCGCTTCCTGACCAATCAAATGGCAGATTTCACCCTCGGCATCGGCCTTGTGCCGCAAGTCGTGTTCAAGCAGATGGAAGCGGCTCTCCTCCTCGGTGGCGATTCGCTGCACGGGTTGCCCATCGATCTGGCCGAAGGTGGTGCGTAAGGTCTCGTGTCGGGCCACGATCCGATCCAGCGCCTTGCGAAGGGCGGTGCAATCAAGGTCTCCCACCAGTCGCAGGCCAATTGGAATGTGATAGGCTTTGCTGGCTCTTCCCAGTTGGGATATAAACCACAGGCGCTGTTGAGCGAATGAGAGGGCAAGCCGCTCCGGACCTTCGACAGGCGTGATCGAGGGCAGTTCAGTGTGTGCAGCGATCTCAAGGCCACTGGCGAAATCGGGGAGTGACAGAAGCGTAAACATATTCCTACCCATGGATTCTCCCCCCATATATTTCTTTGACATTCCAATCTCCAGCTGAACAAAAAGTTATTGCGAAAATAGGGTGCCCCTGCTACTTCATCTAGAACTAGTACAAAGGAGAGCCTTGAATAACACTAGGCCGTGTTTGGTTGGTCTACTGAAGTGCTTTTGGAGTGACGCGAATGATGGTGGCATCTTTGATAAAGCCCTCTGAGGCCGGGAATACGTCAAAATTAGACTTATGGTGCTGTGACGGTTCAATGGCGGTCAGTAAGCCACCACTAGATACTAGATATGAGCAACAGGCAGTCGACGGCCATCTGTTCAGTACATGCCTCAATATTGCTGTTAAGAGAAGCATCGCAACCCTTTAATAAGCAAATATTGGACGAGTGTACCAGACACTTTACTCGACATTCGGTAACGAAGTTAATAAGCGAGTTAATGTCTATTACTCTTATACTGGTACTAGGTACCCTTCGCCAGTGAGTGTTTTTAGGTCAATATCTGCAATACATCTTACTTTGACATAGTCCAGTGTAAGCTCTCCCTCCAGGTGAACTGTACCTTCCTGTTTCTCAAAATCAGCCTTACGCAGATCTAGCATATCCCGATCGAGTCTTACTCCGAGTTCGGTGCCCCCCTGAGTCTCAGTAAATTTGATATGAACATAACCAAAATCGATTCGCTCTTTGAGGGCTTGTGCCGTCTTTTCTGGCCGCAAGCTACTCTCTACAGGGTGCTTTCCCTTAGACAAAAGACCCACCAAATTATCTCTTTTCGGTTTACGTCCCCCTTTCCCTTTCCCCTTCGGAGGCTGAGAATTCTCGGCCTTCCTATGAGTCGCCTCTTCCATCTGCTGCCTTAGGCTAAGTGGTCTCATATCAGTCCAGACTTCTTTGATATAGGATAGACACTCCGATTTCAGGCCACTTTTTCCCACTGCCTTCCAGCCGAGTGGCATTTCCTTATAATCCGGCCAGATGGAATATTGCTCCTCGTGGTTTACAAGTACTTTATAGACTGTGGATTCCTCTCTATTAGGGTCACGTAAGCTCATTATTAACTCCTTAAATATAGATTATGTATAAATTGGAAGATTTACCCATCTTCAACGACCAGTAGGAAAGTCGTTTCTTCATCGCCCGTCAGGCAAGGTTACGAACCGCGAAAGTTCCGTGAGATGCCGTTGATATGCGGAGTCCGGATGATCTGTGCGCCCACGATCATTCCAGTTGAAAGTAGCCGACTGCTCGGAGATACGATGGTAGGATGTATTTTAGTTCTAACCTCAGCTTTCTGATTCTGGCCATGCAGGATTTCTTCCACATTGTTTTTGGTGGATCGTTTCACAGCCTTAGAGTATTATCTCTTTGACCATTGAGTAACGAGAAAAGGCCGAAGAAATTACGAATTAGCGGCTAAAGTTTCAACGAACGACCTGTGAACGCCAATTTCCACAACAATCACGTAGAAGCCAGTGAGATTCACCGGCGAGCGCAAACAGACGACTGGGGGTGTTCCATTCACCGTTCGGATATTGCAGATAGGTTACTCCCAGCCGCCCTGCGTGAGGCCCACAGTCAGAATCTGGAGCTACGGCTCGAAGATATGTTGGATACAGGCCGTTTGATAAATATCGAAGGTCGATGTGTTGCCTTTACTGCTGCGCCACGATGGGATCGACTTTGCTTGCGTGGCGAGCAGGAAAAATGCAGGCTAGCAATGCCGCGAGCAGGAGCACGAAATTGAACTAGACCTGGCGGATTAGCTCAAGTATCCGCCGTTCTTCTTCGGCTTTGGCCAGACCTTCAGCAATTATTGTCCGCCAGTTGGTCAACGCCTTACCGACTTTGGATGGATATTGACGAAACGCCCTGGCCTTCTCAGCTGCCTGTCGTAGCTGGCTGATCTTATTGCGCGCCGTGTCGGATTGTTGAGCGGCATCGGTCATCTGGCTGATTTCTTTCAGTAACAGCAACGAAGTTTTGATCATGTCCGGCAGTGGCACTTCACTGTTGCCCACTCCAACCCACGCTCATAGCTGGCCAGCTCGCAACAATATTTCATAATTTTTGAATTATTTCTTATTTTCCCTATTGACTCTTCTTTTTTATTCGTTTAAAGATTACTTATCATACTAATCGCGTTCGTAAGCTTGTTCAGAAATAATCAAAATGAATATTGAATTTTAAATCGCACTCCACAAATATCGGTACGTGTTTTTCGATCTGCGAAAAACCTGCATATTTGAAAATTAGCAACTGTTAGACTATTAAACGACATGGTTTCAGAAGTTGGTACAAGTATGCACCTCAGATGCACTACAGTATCTCGATGCACCATGTTTAAAGTCAATTTGTTGCTTCTCTCACTTTGATTTATCGTCGATAAAATTGATTAGACGCCCAGGAGAAGGAAGTTAGTATCAGTACTTGTAACTTCATTACTTCAAACAGGGAGGACTATCGCCTAATGTATGAGATTATCTATAAAATTCAAATTAGGGCAGCTTGTCTACTCATTGTTTTTGCGGTAGGTATTGCCGCCCAGTCTACTCTGGGCACAATAACCGGTCTCGTGGTTGATAGTACAGGCGCCGTGATTCCAAATACAGTTGTGGTTGCCACGAATACTGCCACAGGCATTAAAGCACAAACGGTTAGTTCTGCCACCGGCAATTATGTAATTCCCAGCCTTCAGGTAGGCACTTACGAAATAAATGTAGCCGTGACAGGGTTCAAAAGCTTTGTCAGGTCCGGCATTGTTCTTTCGAGTAACGACAATGTACGGGTAGACGTTACCCTGGAAGTCGGCCAGACGAGCGAGCTCGTCGTCGTGACCGCCGAAGCGCCTCCGCTGAAGACGGAATCCTCCGAAGTCTCGACGACGATGGAGAACAAGCTCGTCAACGACATGCCCCTTGCGGTCGCCGGCATTGGCGGCGGAATGCGCAACGCGTTCAGCATCATGATGATGATGCCTCAAGTGAAAAGCGGCAACGGCGAAGGTGCCTGGGACGATCTTCAAATTGGCGGCGGCCAGCAGCATGATTGGAACGTAAACGTGGACGGCATGTCGGTCGAGATGGGCTGGCGCAATCACGTCGGATACATGAACCGCCTGACCCCGGCCGTGGATGCCGTGGAAGAATTCCGTATCGACACCGCTGCCTTCAAGGCCGAGGACAGCCGCGCCAGCGGCGGAAACATCACAATTACGACAAAATCGGGCACAAATGAGCTCCATGGACTGCTTTTTGACTACTTCCAGAGCCAGCATCTGAACGCTAACTCGTGGTTCAACAACAAAATCGGCCGTAAAAAGTCGGTGTTTCACCGCAACGACTTCGGCGCCAACCTCGGCGGCCCGGTTTATATTCCGAAGCTCTACGACGGGCGAAACAAAACCTATTTCTTCTTATCCTACGAAGGGTATCGCTGGCCGCAGACGAATGACCCTGGGCAGCAGACCATTCCCCTTGCCGAGATGGTCAACGGTGACTTTTCGGGCTGGAAAGACTCGGCGGGGAACATGATTCCAGATCTACGATCCCAAGACGCGCAACGACGGGAAAGGCGGGTTTATTCGGGATCCCTTCCCCGGCAACATAATCCCGCTGGACCGTTTGAGCCCTCTATCGCGCCGTATCGCTGCTTTTTATCCGCGTCCGAATCGGCCCGGTCTGGTGAATAACTTCATTTCGCCCGGAACGGAACCCAACAAGCGCATTGAAAATGCCTTTTTGACCAAATTTGACCAACATTTTGGCACTAAGAATCGCCTTTCGTTCACTTATAGCCAGAACGGCACGGGGTTCAACAACGCTTACGACACAGATCCGGAGAACACGAACAATTGGGCTGGTCTGCCTTACCCTCTTTCCGGCCGTAAGTACTATCAGGGAGATCAGTACTACGGGAAGGTGGCGCGCATCAGCAATACGCACGTGTTCAGCCCCACGGTGGTGAATACGTTGACGATAGGTGCACACCGCCTCACGCATCCCGAACACGATATTACGATCGAGCCGTTCGGGCAGAACTGGGGAGACAAGCTCGGGGGCGGCGTAGGAAACAATCCGTACTACAACACCGGATTCCCCGCGGTTTCGTTCCGCAATGACAACTACACAGGTTGGGATAGCACGAAGCTCTGGGACGAGTACCACACGGTGTTCGGCATCGACGAGACTCTCTCCTGGACCAAGAACAATCACAGCTTCAAGTTCGGCTATGCCTACCAGAAAATGTTTCTGAATACGAACAACAGGAACAATGCCGCAGGGACTTACAACTTTGACAGGCTCAGTACCTCCCTTCCCGAGGACAATAGTGGGCTCTCCGGTAGCGCTTTTGCCAGCTTCATGCTCGGCGAAGTTTATAACGCCGGCTTCACGGTGCCGAATACCCAGATGTTGAGATTTCCTTATCACGCGTTCTTTGTACAGGACGATTGGAAGGTCACGCCGCGTCTGACAATGAATCTAGGGTTGCGCTACGAGCTGAGCATGGGCGCCTACGAAAAGTATGACCGCATGTCTTACTTCGATCCAACGCTCCCTAATCCAGCAGCCAGCGGACATCCGGGTGCGCTGCGCTTCCTTGGCGATGGTGAGGGACGGGAAGGCCGGCGCACGCTTTTCAATAATGCAGGAGGCTGGGGTCCGCGTCTGGGTCTGGCCTATCAACTTAACGAGAAGACCGTAATACGCGCCGGAGCCGGGATTTTCTACGCCACCATTAAGGCACCGGGCCTGAATGGTGCCAATAACGGATTCACCAACAATCCTAATTGGACTTCAGCGGACCAAGGGGTTTCCTCAGCGTTTAACTGGGATCGCGGTCTTCCCCGGTGGGAAGCGCCGCCGTTAATCAATCCCGGTTTCAACGCGGGATTCAGCGTGCCCTGGTGGGAAGCCGAGGAGACGGGCAGATTGCCCCAGACCTTGAGTTGGAACCTTGCCATCGCCCGAACGCTACCCGCCAACTTCGTCCTTGATCTGACGTACACGGGCAGCAAGGGTACATATCTTGCTTCAGATCGCGTCAACATCATGCAGATCGATCCCAAGTATGCCTCGCTCGGCACTCTGCTGAACAAGCAAATCGACGATCCCGACGTGGTTGCTCTTGGGTTCCGGCCTCCATTTGCGAACTTCAAGGAGTTACTCGGCAACAACGCAACTCTGGGCCAGTCGCTCCGCGCGTTCCCGCAGTATCAGGGAGTGACGACTGGCGGCATGATGAATCACAGCGGCAACTCGACCTATCATGCTTTGATCGTGAAGACGACCAAGCGTTTTTCCGGCGGGCTGTCACTGCTTGCGAGCTATACCTGGTCCAAGTTGCTGACCGACGCCGATTCGGCGGAACCCTGGATTGCCGGAGTCGTAGGTTCCGGTAATGGCGCAGGCGCGGCCCAGAACAATGGGGACCGTTCTTTAGAAAAATCCTACGGCGTGCTGGATCTGCCCCACATGTTCAAACTTACCGGTAGTTACGACCTTCCATTTGGCCCTGGAAAATCGCTGCTGTCGACCGGTGTGTGGAGTCATATTCTGGGCAGTTGGAACATCAGCTCGTTTATGTTTGCACAAAGCGGGTATCCGATCGGCGTTACAGACACCGGCTATCAGAACAACTTGCGCGCCGGGGCTCCGAGACCGAACATTCTGACGCATGACTGGCGGGCGCCGCTCACCGGTGACAAATTCGATCCGGACAAGGATATCTTCCTGAACCCCTCGGCGTTCCAGCGTCGAACTGATCCGTTTGCAGATCCATTCGGCAACGCACCGCGCTTCAACGGAAAAACCCGAATGTTCGGCGTATATCGCACGAACATTGCGGTGACAAAGGGCATGAAGTTTTCTGAAAACGCGCGCGCTGACTTGCGGTTAGAAGTCTTCAACCTTCTAAATCAAAAAACATGGAACCGGCCGCAGTCTTTGGACCTGGCTAACCCGCTATTCGGCGTAATCAATGGTGCTAGCGGGAATCGAACCATGCAACTCGGTGTGAAGCTAGTGTTTTAGCAGGCAGCAGGTAGTCCTCCTTATCCCGCTTCATTATCGCGGAGAATAGGGAGGAATGCCCCTTCAACCGCATCGCGAAATACCTATGCGTTGAGTGAAATCAGAACCGACCGTTCCCATACCTGGACGTGTCGTTGTTGACCATCTATAGGAGGATGAGATAGGCTCCTGTTGTTTCTCACAGGAGTTATAAAGAACAGAACAAGCGCGAACGTCTTCCCGGGTCATCTTTTATAACCACAAATCGTGAAACATCGTAGAAACGGATAAGACCTATGAATCAAATCCTACATATGCTCCTGATAAAACATTATGATGTTACTTACGGATAACATTCAATTTTCAGTGTTTGCGCAAATATCCAATATTTCACGTTCACCTATGATGTCAGGAACAGATAATGGGAGGCATGCTTTTTTTACAGCAGACTGTTACCCATGTCTCCCCACAGATTTGTTACCGATGTCACCTCACTCTGACGATAACGCTTAGCCGGCGGAAATTCCACCAGACTGCCGGCTCAGACGCAGTCGCGAGTACTTTGGCGAGTTGCATCAACATGGCGCGCAAACCTACGGAGACGACACCGATGTCTGTTCCCGCCGCCTCCAGTAATCTCTGCTTCATGAGCGCGAGCGAGTTGGCGACGCTGATCCGCAGTCGTAAGGTCTCGGCACGCGAGGTGATGGCAGCACACCTGGAGCAGATCAACCGGGTGAATCCTACGATTAATGCCATCGTGGCAAAGCTGGATGATGACAAGTGCTTGGCCTTGGCTGATGACGCCGACCGCCGCATGGCGAGGGGTGAGAGAGTCGGGCCACTGCATGGTCTGCCCATCGCCTTTAAGGATTTGGAACCGGCCGTCGGGTTTCCGTGGACCATGGGCTCCCCTATCTACAAGGACCAGTTGCCGACGGAGGATTCGGTTCTCATCGAGCGACTGCGGGGGGCCGGGGTGATCCCGATCGGCAAGACAAATGTGCCTGAGTTCGGGATGGGGTCGCAAACCTATAACGAGGTATATGGGACGACCGTTAATCCGTACGACGTGACCAAGACGTCCGGAGGTTCGAGTGGTGGCGCCGGGGCGGCACTTACCACCGGTCTCCTACCGCTTGCTGATGGTAGTGACCTCGGCGGTTCGCTGCGCAACCCTGCCAACTTCAACAACATCGTCGCCCTCCGTCCCACCGTTGGGCTAGTGCCGACGGCACCAAACGCAATGCCGTTTCTCGGATTCGCCGTCAAGGGGCCGATGGCTCGCTCGGTCGCCGACGCGGCCTTTTTGCTGAGCGTGATGGCCGGGTCTGACTCCCGCGATCCAGGCTGCTATACCTCGGATCCCTCTATCTTTACCAGCCCCTTGGATCGCGACCTCAAGGGTGTGTGGGTTGCCTGGTGCCCCGACCTTGGCGGCCTCCCGCTCGACCGGCGAGTGCGTGCGGTCCTCGAGGCTCAACGGAAATCATTCGAGGCACTTGGTTGCCTTGTGGAGGACGCCTGCCCGGACTTGGCGGGCGCTGACAAGGTCTTTCTCGTGATCCGTGCGTGGAGGAGCTGGAGCATCCTCGGTCCCCTGCTCGAAAGATATCGTAGTCAGATGAAACCCGAGGTGATCTGGGAGATCGAATTCGGGGCTCGACTGACTGCCGCGGAGATATCAGACGCGATGGTGCAACACGGCTTAATCATGGAGCGCATGCGGCGGTTCCAGGAGAAATACGAGTTCATGCTCCGTGCTGTCAATCAGGTGCCGCCATTCGACGCCACGCTCCGCTGGCCGACAGAGATAGAAGGAATGAGGATGGAGAATTACATCGATTGGATGAGATCGGCCTACCGCATCACCGTGACCTTCTGCCCGGCCATTTCCGTACCAGCTGGATTCACGACGGAAGGGCTACCGGTCGGCATCCAGATCGTTGGTCGATATCGCGACGATCTCGGAGTCCTTCAAGTCGCCCATGCGTTCGAGCAGGCTACTGGCTTCGGCCAAGAGCGACCGGCGATAGCGCTCGGCTGAGAGGCTGGGACCATCGTCGTTGCATTACGTCGAAAATCATCAACTCTATTGCCGACGCCGTAGCGGACAACGCCAATGGACGATGCGCGGGGATGTCCTACAGCTGTTTCGACTACTACTACCTAAACTGGGTTCTTCCTCGCGGCACTACGACTATGGGGCAACCACTTCACATCAAGGATGGTGGAACCGTCGCTAGTGAATGGCTTAGGGACTACATCTGGTCACACCAGATAGATAGCCATCTTGCCAACGGTGAATAAGAGCGCAATAGGATAGGTCACCCACCCGCCACTAAGTTGCTTTGCAACTATAGTGGGGGCTTGTCGGGTAACTGATGAGCCTGGTTGACCAGACTAAGCTGGGGCAAAAGGCTTGCAGCTACGATGTTTGAGTTAGGTTTAAACCGAGACACCCACGGATGCGATAGCCAGTCCGTGGCCACTGTCGTTTAGCGTTAAACAGCGGTTACGGGTAATCGCCAGTGCGTTGAACTAAGAAGCTCAGACATCATTGTCGAGGCTAACTTAACGGCAACAATGCCAGCGGCCCGAAAGGGCCATTCTCACAATGCAAGTAGCAGTCATCGATCAAAACAGAAGACCTCTGGCGCCGACTTCGGCGGTACGGGCCAGACTCCTGCTGAAGGAGGGCAAGGCCGCAGTCTTCAGGAGAGCGCCATTGGCGATCATCCTCAATCGCGTGGTTGAGGAGGAACAAGTACCGGATCTTCGGCTCAAGCTGGATCCAGGATCCAGAAAGACCGGAGTGGCGATAGTCAATCAGGGATCCGGACAGGTCGTCTTTGCAGCCGAGATTGAGCACCGAGGAGAGGCAATCAAGCAGGCTTTAGCTGCACGGAGAGCGATCCGGTGCAGTCGGCGCTCAAGAAAGACCAGATACCGGAAGGCGCGATTTCTCAACCGGAGGCGGCCAGAAGGGTGGCTGCCACCCTCACTCAAGAGCCGGATCAGCAATATTGAGACGTGGGTGAATCGGCTGGCTCGGCTCTATCCGATCTCAGGCCTCTCGATGGAGTTGGTAAAGTTCGACACTCAGTTGCTGGAGAATCCGGAGATCTCCGGAATCGAGTATCAGCAGGGTGAGTTGGCCGGATACGAGGTGAGAGAGTATCTGCTTGAGAAGTGGGGCCGGAAGTGCGCCTACTGTTCAAGGACAGATTTTCCTCTTCAGATCGAACACATCATTCCGGAATCACGAGGAGGCAGTGATCGAGTCTCGAATCTGACGTTGGCCTGTGCTGGCTGTAATCAACGGAAGGGTCCTAGAACCGCAGCCGAGTTTGGATTTCCTGAGATCGAGCAGCAGGTCAAAGAACCATTGAAGGATGCGGCGGCGTTGAATGCAACGCGGTGGGCGCTCTTGGAGCGGTTAAAGGGCTTCGGACTGCCGGTAGAGACGGGATCAGGCGGACTGACCAAATACAACCGGACGAAGCGAGACCTGCCCAAGGCACACTGGATCGACGCGGCCTGCGTCGGAAAGTCAACGCCCGCACAGGTCATTACGGATGTGGTTATCCTATTGGAGATCAAGGCGACAGGGCATAACACCCGACAGATGTGCCGGATGGACAAGTACGGATTTCCACGCACATCAGCCAAAGGCCCACGTACGATCAAAGGCTTCAGAACCGGAGATATGTCTGATGAGTAGGGAGATTTGAGACGTCGAATTAAGGAAAGATGTGACGATGTTCGGTGAACGATGTAGCGATTTACACCCGCACCACTGATTATTTTCAAATGTGTTCAATATTGAACAAAACCCCGACCCAAAGTTGATCTATCATTTATTCGTTCCGTTGTCATCTAGCAAATTGTTTACTCTAAAGCCATACAATTCTGTCGTCCCTATAGATAACATTATCCTAAGGCCTTTCAGCCGAGTATTTGGGTCGACCCTATCGCATCGAGTGATGTCTCGTTGGCTTGACGACATTTTCCGATGCTCAAAAGACGTTTCATCAGGTACTTTAACCGGACAAAATGCTTATCCGATATTTTAATTACCCTTAGCGTAAAATTTTTCGTGAATGGCAAAGCAATGCCATCAACTCTTACTCAGCAGCGCGGTCTTTAGTCTCTTTCGAATAATTTCTTTCACGTATTGTTCTCGGGTCTGAGGCGGCCCAGCTACAGTGGGACATTCTTTAACCCGAATATTGGTTAAATTCGCACAAAAGTAACAATTTAACCCTTTATGAAAATCTGGCACCGCTTTATCGGTCAAAGACCTGAAGCGACGATTCTCGATGCACTAAACCGGGAGAATCTCGCTTTTTATTCCTGCGAATCGCTCGCGCCGCAGGGCGCCGGTGTCGTCTTTTTCGATGAGATCACGCCACAGCTTTTTGACCTGTTGCGTGAGGTGAGTCGGCGCGGGCTGGGGAGGGTGCTGGTCGTCGCACCGAGATGCTCGAGTTTAAAAATCGATTGTGTTTGGGAAATGCTGAAAGCCGGGGCTTCGGACGTTTTGGCCTGGGATCATTCCGACAGTCCGGCGCGCGAGGTGGCGGCGAGGTTCGAGCGGTGGGAGAAGGTCGACGAGATTGTCGAGTCGCCGCTGGTGAGAGGGAACCTCGCGGGTCGTAGTTCGGCTTGGGTTCGTGCGCTCAGGCAGATCGTCGAGGTCGCGCGGTTCACCGATGCCTCAGTGTTGATCACGGGGGAGAGTGGGACGGGAAAGGAGCTTGTCGCTCGGTTGATCCACACGCTTGATCCGCGGCCGGGTAAGCGCAGTCTGGTCGTTTCCGACTGCACCACAATCGTGCCGGAGCTTTCGGGCAGCGAATTTTTCGGCCACGAGCGTGGCGCTTTCACCGGCGCGGTCACTGCACGTGATGGGGCTTTCACACTGGCCGACGGCGGGACGCTCTTTCTCGATGAAGTCGGCGAATTGCCGCTCAACCTGCAGGCCGAGCTACTGCGCGTAGTGCAGGAGCGCACGTATAAACGCGTCGGCAGCAATACGTGGCAGAAGACCGACTTCCGTCTGGTGTGCGCGACCAACCGCGATCTGATCAAGGAACAGTCGCGCGGCCGTTTCCGGAGCGATCTCTATTACCGCATCGCCAGTTGGATTTATCAACTTCCGCCGTTGCGGGAACGTCGCGAAGACATCCTCCTGCTGGCGAAACATTTCATCTCTCAGCTTCGCTCCGACGATTCCGCCCAACTACCGGAATTCGATGACGCCGTGCGCGAATACCTGCTCACGCGCGACTATCCCGGCAACGTGCGCGACCTCAGGCACCTTGTCATGCGCATCGTTCAGCATCACGTGGGCCCGGGTCCGATCACGGCCGGAGACATTCCAGAAAATGAAAGACCGAGCGGAGACAGCGAATTGAAAGATTGGCGGTGTGAAAATTTGGAGAACGCCATCCGCTTGGCGGTCGTATCGGGAGTGAATCTCAAGGAGATCGAACGCAATGCTGGGGAGATAGCCGAACGAATCGCGCTCGAAGAAGAACAGGGCAATCTGCAACGCGCAGCTTCCAGGCTCGGCGTGACGGATCGCGCGCTGCAGAAGCGCCGCGCGGCCCGCAGGCAAAACGGCAACAGTGTGGATACAGGTGCGTAGTTCGGTCTGTAATCAATACGATTGGCCTGCCGGAAAATGAGCGCCCAGCCGCGGATCGCTGCCTTCAATCTGTCCCATTGCCGCTCCGATCTTCCAAATCGCCGGCGACCTCGGCGCTTTGACGCGCGAGATCAGTCGCAAAAAATTTCCGCCGAGGATTAGCCGCTCAGCCTCCGTGGGTAAACCCAGCGCTTTTACTTTTGCCAGTTCAACCGCCGGGTGCAGCCATGGTCCGTCGGAGCCGAAAAGAATTTTTCTTGCCCCTGCCCTGCGCACCGCCTGCTGGAGCAGATCGAAGCGCCGCACGCCCGATGTGTCAGTGTAAACATTTGAATGGCGAACCAGGTGATCAATCATAGCCAGTTGCGCACGCCAGTCGTCAGAAAAACTCCCGAGATGTGGGATAATGAAGCAAACGTCCGGGTATTCTTCGGCCAGCAACTCGACTACCGAAACTTCACCCATCACATCGTACATCACCGGCAGAGAGAGCGCGCGCGCAACTTCACAGACCTCGCGCGTGATCGTAGCGTCGTGCCGGTGCGCCTTGATCCCGACGAAGCCGTAGCCTGTCACCGCTTCTTCAATCATTACCGCAATGCGCCCGCGATCACGTTGTGGATTCACAAAAGCGAAGCCGTAAAAACGCCCCGGACGCGCGGCCACGATGCGCGCGACTTCGCGATTAGCCACCGCATAGTCCGAGTGAAAAGCGGCGAGAAGCACCGTGCGCTCAATGCCCGCGCGAATCGCGCGCGGCAGATATTTAGCGAGCGACGCGTTGGTGTCCCACGGGCCGGTCAATCCGTCGCCTGTGCCCGCGTGGCAGTGGCAATCAATAATCATAATTCGATCCTCTTCACGTCGCGCTCGTAATAGCGGCGTGTTCTATCTTTTGTCGGCGCAATCCAATTGGCTTCTCCTGCCACGTACTAACTTCAGCCAGAAAATGAATAGATGTCGTAATGCCTTTGAAGAAATTGGGCAGATAAAATTTCTCGTTTGGCGCGTGCATGCGGTCACCAGGCAGCGCAAAGCCCATCAAGATAGTGGGAATACCCAATATTTCCTGTAGGACGCTGACTACCGGAATTGTGCCGCCTGATCGTAAGTACACGGGCCTTGCGCCGAAGCTCTTTTGATATGCAACCGCTGCCGCTCGTATTGCCGGGTGACGGCGATTCACCAGAGCAGGCCGTGCCGCGAGGCTTGTCCGGATAACTGAGCGCACCGTAGCGGGTGTGACCCGGGCGATATGCTGACGAACCAGTTGGTCAATCTCACGCGGGTCTTGGTCGGGCACGAGCCGGAAATTGAGTTTCGCTGTCGCGCGGGCAGGGATGACTGCTTTGACGCCCGCTCCTTGATAGCCGCCGCTAATGCCGTTGACCGTGAGCGCCGGGCGAATGGTTGTCCGTTCGTAGAGAGTGTAACTGTGCTCGCCCCAGCTCTGCTTTGCGTGAGCATCGCGCAGTATTTGCCCGTCCGTAGGCCCAACGCTCGCCATGTAAGCCCGCTCCTCGTCATCCCACCAACGCACGCGGTTGTAAAAGTCAGGGATCGTCACGCGTCCGTGAGTGTCGTGCAAATTGGCGAGGATTTCGCATAGGGCTTGAAGCGGATTGTGTACCGCACCGCCGAAGTTGCCGGAGTGCAAATCCTGTTCCGGGCCATTCACTTCCAGCTCTAAGCTCAGCGCCCCGCGCAACGCGTAAGTGATCGCTGGGCGATGCGGCCCCAGGATTCGTGTGTCCGATAGCACAGCGACATCAGCTGCTAACATTGTTTGATGGCGTGCGAGGAAGGTGATGAGGTGCGGACTGCCAATCTCCTCTTCACCCTCAAATAGACATTTGACATTGACCGGCAGATTGCCGCTCGTGCGCAGATAAGACTCCAGGGCTTTGACATGAACGAACAGTTGCCCTTTGTCATCGGATACGCCCCGGCCATAAAGAGAATCACGGCGTATGATTGGCTCAAACGGCGGCGAACGCCATTCATGGAGCGGATCAGGGGGTTGTACATCATAATGACCATAGATCAGCACCGTAGGGCGCCCAGACAAATGATGCGACTCGGCATAAATAATCGGATGGCACGGAGTAGGGATGATTTGGACATGCTCCAAGCCAATCTGTCGTAGATGATCGGCCAGCCAGGCCGCACATCTCTGTAGTTCGCTCGCAAACCGCGGCTGTGCGCTGATGGTAGGGAATCGCACGAATTCTTTCAGCTCTGTTATGAACCGTGAGCTGTTAGTTCGAGCATGGCGGATAGCTTTATTACTGATCTCCATAACAATCAGCGAATCATCTTTGTTCAGATCGTGTTCTCAATGATTTCAGCGACCAGCTTGAAGCCGCGGCTCGAAGCGGTACGCTTGAATCCAGTGTTACATCATTTGTCCACGCCGCCAGGCACAACCGACCCATCGCCCTGGCCCGCGTGGCAGTGGCAATCAATCATCACAACTTGACTCTCTCCACGTCGCGCTCGCATTAGCAGCCTGTTCTATCTTTTATCGGCGCAATCCAAATGAGGTGGGACTGCCAATCTCCTCTTTACCTACAATAATCACAGCAGGAAATCGCTTTGCCATACGAGCACTGCCTGCTTGGCCTTAATGAAAGACAACTCCGGGCTCGCTTTTACGATGGAAACTTACGACGCGCATGCTGGCTTCGTTAGCGAGGCATCGGACGCTGGGGCTGACCGATTTAATAGTCCGCACAATACCAGGGGTAGGGCGGCCGCTGCCTGTATAATTTCTACCTGCTGCGCGATTAGCTCGGCGGCATAATTGCCAAAAGCCTTACCCGGAAGGTAGGCGTAAGTGCTGACGCCCTCATCAGCGGCGGCCGCGGCGGCCTTTTTAGCAATTCCTGCCATAGCCAGCGGGTCGCTTATGCCACCAGCGATCGCGGCTGCGGTCGTAGCGGCCGCAGCTGCGGTCTTGGCCGCCGGTAGATGCCAGGGCGAGGAATTGACATCGGATCGAGTTCTTCATGAAAGATTGCGTGTCGGACCCAGTGTGCTGCCCTTGCCAGGCGTGCGCCAATTCGTGGATGAGCGAATTGGAGCGGAGGCGCGTCTCTCAGACGCGCGAATCAAGGTTCATCACCACATAAGAACCGGCGGGGAGCGGGACGGCGACAGTAAATGGTCGACCCTGCGCGCCCAGCCCGTCAGAGATCAGTATTTTGGTGATACATCTACGGCTAATCTCCCCTGTCCCTCCAGACGAAGAACGTTGCCTCAAGCGCTTACCGCCCGTCAACTGACCAGTGCCACGCCTCGCTGGGGAGGTTTTTCAACCCGAACCTGGCGGCGTTCGCGGCCAGCCACTGAAAGCCGGGGTTGTTGTGCGTCTCGATCAAAGCGCCGTTGTACGTGAAGTCGATGGCCAGACCGCGCTCGTGATTCGAGCGCCCGGGATTTGCCGTGGGCGGCTTGCATTCTTTAGCAGGCTTGTCGTAAATGTCGTAGTGAGTGGGGCCGCAGTGTTGCCGTCGCAATTCGATCTGCTCTTCGGGTGTGCGGAAACCTCCGCCGGAGAGCCTGACGCCGTCGGCATCCGCCGCTGCGAGCAACTTCGTGATCTGTGGCGCGATCTGGCGCGCGACCGTGATCTCTCGCACTTTGACTACATCGGGCCTGCCGGTAGGCGTTGTCGGGCTCGGCGTCGGCACAGGCGATGCGGCGGGATGGGAACCGACCGAGCGCAGAGCCGGCCGAACGATGGTAGCGCGTATCTTCACCCATTCGCTGGCCAGACTGGCATAGCCGGATTCACTCCTGCTGAGCGCACGCCCGGATCGTTCGGGGTGACGCGTATTGAAGACCAGGTCGGTCAACTGAACCTCGTTGCGATTACCGTACACGACGGCCAGCTTCACCGCCGTGGATTCCAGACCCAGATTCAACATCTTCAACACGGGATAAGGGAACTGGTAAAGGTTGAACTCCGCCTCTTCGAAGTAGGTCTCGAGATCAGAGATCAGTTCCATCTCCGGCTCGGCTTTGTATAGCTTGCAGTTTTGAGTGGAGGTGCGATCGATGATCGGCGTTGTGCTCAGAGGGGGAAAGATGGAAGAGGGCCACGAGGTTTCCGGTTGAATCGCGGGCGCGCCGCCCGTTACTCGGATCGATCCTGGGGCGAGATTCACCGCGCGCTGATCGATGAAGAACGCATTGCTCATCTGGTTCAACCCTGAGAGCGGGCCGACCCATCTCCACTTTTTGCTGCGGGCGTAAGCTTCCGTGAATCCTCGCCATTCGTCGAAATCGCGGGGAAATCTCTTGTGCCGGTCCTTGAAATAGACCTTGGTGGAGGCGAATTCGCTAGCATTGCCGATGGGATTCGGAACCAGCCCTTTCATTGCGCGCTCCGCCAATGACCTAGCGCTGGCGGGCAGCCGGCTCCACGGAGTCCGCTGTAGTTCCAGAAAGCGGGCCAATTGGCCTTTCGGAATGTCCGTCCCTTCGTACGTTCCGCCAGTTTTTACAAACTCTGGTTTGTGTGCGTGACGCTTTGCGGCCCCCTTGCTTTTCAGCACCGGCTGCAGAGGCGTCGAGTAGGCGCGGATGAACTGGTGGAACGTCCGGTAGACCCGATGGGTGAAAAGCGCATAGCGATTGAACATCGCCCAGATCACCGCCTGATTGCCCGGGTCGTCGCGTCCCCCCGCTTCGCCCACCAGGAAACGCGCCGTCCACAAGACATCTTCGGCGGTGAACTGATAGGTGAACGGCTGGCGTCCCGGAATCGTCGTGGCGAGACTGCCGAACGGTCCGGCGGGCATTGTGGCGGCGGTTCGCCTAGTCGCGGTGCTCGCCGTCGAACCCGTTTCTCCCCACCACTCTTCCTCCCCCATTTCGCCTGGCCGGAAATCGAGCTCCGGGTGGAACTCGTTTGGTACGCTCTCAAAATATAATTGTCTGTTCATACTTTGACCTCATTCACCCACGCGAGGGCGCTTAATTCCATACCACTTTCTTATTCTCGACGGGCGAACTGCCCCGAAGCCGTACATGCCTGAAAGGATGAGCATGAACTTCAGGTAGTAATTGTCCGCCGGTCAGGGATTATTGACCATGAATTTCACCGGGATGCGCAACACTGAGTACTCCCGGATGCCGACACGCCGCCAAGCCTCCGAAGCCGCACGGGTCTCCAAAGAGAGTGGGTTGTTAATGACCACGTAATTGTCTCGCGGCAAACGGGGCCTCTTCCCGCCGGCGTAGAAGCCGAAAGTCGCTTGCACATCCAGGATGTTATATTGCACGTGGCGGCTCTGTTGACATTGACCAGTTCGATGCCGGAATTGGGGTTTTTCTTGATATATCGATGATCCGCCAGCATACGCACGATGCCCGATGAACCCTGCGCGGCCATTGTCTGCCCGGCGGCCGCGGCGGGAGTCCTCCCGCGCACCGCAGTAGTGACAGCATCACCTTCTAATTCGCCCAGCCACTCGCTCTCGGGTTGCCAAGCCTCCTGCTGTTCCACTGCCAATTCAAACGAGTCTCTCATCGGTGCTCCTTTTCTTATGCGCTAGTAGCGCTGTCGTACCTTGCGATTTTCTTTGGGGCGAATGCCGTCGGTCTTCGATCGCCGTGGCAGTCAGTCCGGTGAAGACCGAGTACAGTCACTGAATCTCCTGATCGGCGTTGCCATTCTTCTGAAGAATGCGTCAAGACTGAAAGCGCAATTCCTATTCGTGAACAAAGAAAGGGACTTTTCCTTGAACCATCGCTCCGCGCATATTGAGCATCAATTGATTCGCCCAATTCTTTGCGCCCGCCTGCGCCGTTCGTGGAACGAATTTTCCGTCTTTCCAGACCTTTCCAACCAAGTCCCCGCGTTCGGGACGGATCATTGCGACGTGCCCGATCCCGCCTGGATTTTTCAACACTGCAACCGCCGGCAAGCCGAAGTTGGCAAACTGTTGGGCGACGTAACTCGGTTGCAAGAGCAACGGGGGAGAGGAATGTACGCTTCCGGCGATTCGCTCAGCAGCCTGGCGTAAATTGGCGGTGATTGCTGGGGCGTTAAGCTGCTGTCCGCCGCCCGCTTGGGATCGGGCGTGGATCCAATTGCAGAGAGCATTATCGATCGGAATCCATCCTCGGATACGACCGTTACTGCGCAGCCAGTCCACTGTTGCGTTAGCATTTAGCTCAGTCCACTGTTTAGAATCGCGCTGATCGCAGTTGGGAAACCGTGATCGGCAAACCCAGTGAGGAATGCTTGCCCACATCGCACGCGTGACATCGTGAACATAGATGTTGCAATAAGTAGGGCCTTTGGGAACGCGTCGGTAGCGAGCATTTTCGGGAACAGACCTATCGCTCTCGCCGACGTTGAAGTAATCGAGAACAGCTTCGTAATTCGCCTTGCCACGATTCGATGGATTGTTCCACGGCGCGTCCTTGTCAATGATGTCACGACTCTTTCCTCGCTCAGGCCAGCATCTACCAGTGCCGGATGAGCAGATGGTTCCTGTGATCCCTTTCAGCGGGCCTTCTACAGGCGGAACAGTAGCCGACGATTGAGCAGGTTTTGTGGTGGGGGTTGAGGGCGATCCCCAGCGCCCGAACCTGTCTGTGATCCCTCCCCATTCCAATTCCTGACTTGGCTGTGCGGGAGCCGCCGGCAACCGCGTTTGCAAGGTCGTTCCCAACCGTTCCTGCCAGTGATGAATCGGGACCCAATTGTGCCCCTTCGCTGCGGAACGCGAGACGAAGATGTTGGGAACCTTTTTCTGTTTGAGCTTCTCGGACCGCACGCGCGTGCTGCTTTGATAATGAATGAAGAGCCGCGCGTCGGGGCGCGACTTGGCCCATTGCGCCCAGAGGTTTTCGTCGCCGGTGAAGTAGAGGCAATCGAAACCCCAACACTCTTTGATGTGACTGGCGTAGCGGCTCTTGCCCATCGCCAATTGACGCATTGGCAGCCCGCCGCCTGAATGGCAGGCGAGGATGAGGTTGCCGAGTTGCGGACGCTGACCCTGATACGGACCGTGCGTCGCCAGCGCGGCCAGCGCCTGGTCAACGTATTTGTCTAGCCCGCCCGGTTGCGCCAGCCATCCGGTCTGCGTTTGCGAGCGCGGGCCGAGCGTCGGCGCGACGAGAAGGAAATTCTTCCCGCTTCGATTCAGTCCCTCGCGCAGAGGCCAGGTTGGGAAGTGGCTCCGGTTCCAGTAGCTGTTGACTGTCAGGTCGGCTTTAGGCTTAACGCCATGCAGGTAGATGATCAAGTCCACTTTCGGCTCCGGTCGGAAGTTCTGCGGGATGAAGATGCCCGTCATGGGCTTAGCGGGCCGTTCGGCGCCGAGGGGAATGCTGACGTAGAGCGTCTGGCCCGGCGGCGTCTGCTCCTGACCGATCAGGCTTGGTGCGGCAGCTGGCGCCGTGAATTCGTCGTGGATCGGACCGATCCCTTCATCCTCGAATTCCTCTTCAAACTCCTGGAATTCTTGGAAGATTTCAGACTGTGGCGAAGCTTGAGGGTTGTATTCCCAATGCCACGGCTCACGTTCGTAGGGGTAGAAGCCGAAGCGGCGCGCATTCGCAACCAACCAGCGGTAGGCAGGCAAAGTCCGCAAATTGGCGACGTCGCCGCTGGAATTTTTTCCGCCCAGATAGATGTCAATGGCGCGGCCGCTCTGATGTGCACTCCCGCCGGGCGGCGCCACCCATTTGCGCGCCTCTTCCGGAGAGCCGTATTTTTGGAGGGCAGTTGCCCAGAGCCGAGCCTGGTGGGCTGGATCGCGGAAGCCGCTGGTCAGTTGCAGCAAGGGCGCTTTGATCCCGTCCGCCCTAGCCGCGCATTGCATCGCGTCGAGCGCCTTTGCCGTCAGCCTATGCAGTGGAACAGTGCCGCCGAAGGCGCGTTTGACGAGAACTATATTGCTAGCATGCGGAGCGGTCTTATTCTTCACGCGACCGCCGCCCGGATTTTCTAGCACCACCGGCGTGAATGATGCACAGACACCGGCTGATTCAAACTCCACGGTAGGGTCTGCTGCCTCAAATTCGAACTCCGTCAGACCGGGAAAGAGCGAAGACAGCCACGGAATCTCCTTATCGGCATCGCCATCCTTCGCTGCATCGGCAGAGCTGTTACTTGTCGCCGCATCATTCGACGCTGCGCCTGGGGGACCGTTACTCGTGGCGGCATCACCGGGAGCGCCATCAGGCGGAGCGCCGGCCGCGGCGCCGTTTGTCTTTGCACTGGCGCCGCCGCGCGTCGCGGCCACGAGCGCCTGTTCGGTATCGGGGCCGACTATGCCCGTCACCGGGAGATTTTCCCGGCCTTGAAAGCTGCGAACGGCTGCGCGCGTGGGCGCACCCATTACGCCGTCGATGGGTAGGTTTAATTTAAGAAGATTATTCAATGAGACTTGTACCCATCGGACGCGCTCGTTGCCTCTGCGTGCCTGATCGTCGCCTACTCTTTCTGGCCTCTCCGGAGGCGGCTGCGGACCGCCCGAAGGCGCGGAATCCTGCCGAGGCTCCTGAGGAGTGGGTTCAAGCCGAATGCCCGGCCACGCCGGAAAAGGAATAAGGCCAGCCGGGCGTTTGATCCGGCGTCGAGGCCGTTTGCCCGCCTGCTGTTTGCGTCCGCCGGCGAATTTGCGCTCGGTAATGGATTTGCGCCTGGCAATGGATTTGCGCGCGGCAATAGATTTTTGCCTGGCAGTGGGCTTGCGCGCGGAAGAAGCTGTGCGCCTCGATCTTCTGAGCTCGTCCTCATCTTCTTGTTCGTAATTGGAGTGCTGCGAGCCGAATTCCTCTTCTTCGTAATTAAAGGGCTGCGAGCCGAAAGCTTTAAGTTCAAATCTGTTGTTCATCTTTGCCTCTCATTCCTCGCCTTCGCCGCTCCGTGGGAGCAGGAGGCGCCGATCTATGTGGGTATACCTGTGAGTGCGACCACAGGAACCGTGGCGCACATGCACCGGGAGCCGCGAAGAGGCGATACAGAACTCGGTTTGTCGCCCCTTCGGGGCCGGGGATTTGGTGATCAATCGTCGTCACTTTTTCCCGGACGACTTGGCCGGGATGAGCGCCCGGCGGCGCGACGCGGGCAGCGCGGAGGAACCGGCCTCTCCGGCTGGCAGCGCTTCGCGCACCGGAGCTGGAAGGCTGCCGCGTGTGCTTTGCCTGGCCAGCCGCTCGCGCAACAGCGTCGACGGTTGAACGTAACGAGTCGCGGCCCCTCTGGTATCCACAATGTCTTCCGACAGGTCGACGCCGGTGGCCGTTTGGTAGGCGTGGATGTAGTTCTGGATTTCGGGCCTCCAGTAGCGCGCCCAGTTCTTGGCGGCCTCCTGGTCGTTGATGACGCTCCAGTCGCCGTAGCGGACCGACAGGATGACCTGCTCGCCGTAAACCGACAGATTGCGGAAGTGTGTGATCGTAGTGTCGGTCCAGCCCTGCAGCTTCTTCATCGAATCGACCTGCCCCATCCAGCGTTCGTGGTATGGGACCATCGCGCGGCCACGCAGGAATTCGCGCATCTCGGGCCTGGCCAGCATCCACTGCATTGTCAGCATCTCGGCGCGTGCCGTCCACGGCAGGTCGCCGAACTGGTTGTGCGCGCCTTCAGCCAGCAGCAGGTGAACTTCGCGCAGCGAGTTGAGCAGCGGGAAGCCGTCCGCGATGACCGTCGTGTGGGAGTCTTCGTGGTAGAACCACGACGCGCGGTGAAGCAGGCCATGAAAGGCCTCGATGAATTTCGAACGGCTGTCGGCGGAGCGCAGTTCTGGCACGGCCTTTCCCTCAAGCCGTAGCCCGTAAAGGTGGTCATACTCGTAGGCGCGACGCGGTACAGTCAGGCGGTTGTACTCGTCCTGGATAAACCCCCAGAGCAGGTTGTTGAGTGGCCGCAGCGCGTCCAGCTCAAGGTTGGCCAGAGGGTCGTTCTCCACCGGGCCGCGCTTATTCTGGAAGCGTAGGCAGATGGCGTTCATTGTTTGGACCAGCATGCCCTCTTCATTCCAGTACGACCAGATCAATTCGAGCAGGCTTGGGCTACTGAACCGGTTGAGCAGCAGTTGCTCGCAGTAGTGTAGCTGCTGCGCGTTCGTGCTGACTAGCGCGTCGACGATGCGCCGGAGGTAGGGCAGGCGCGCGCCGCCCGGCAAGGTCGAGCCGAGGTAGTCGTTGAGCCGGCAGCGGATCTCGTTGAAATTGACATTTTCGCCGAGTCTCCCCTCTTCGCCTGGAACGGTGCCGTTCGGGTCAATGTCGGGTTCGCCGGTCGATGGATTTCTGGGGGGTTTGACGGCGACGCCCGCCTCGCAGAGCAGGAAGGCCTGCGTCGCCGCCTTGAGCATATTGTAGGCGTCTACCCCGTAGACGCTCGGGGCGGCCAGCAGATCACCCTTTCGATCATAAATCGAGGGGGCGCTGATCTCGCCCAGTGAAGGACCATCCACGCTGGGAGCTGTGTCAGCCGCTTCTGCCGGTTCAAGCGAGCCTCCCGGGGTATCCTCGACGCCCAGGACGCGGTCGATGAAGAACCGGTAATTGTCGAAGCCGATGGCCTCGGTGCGATTGCGGATCGCGGCCCAGAGCACCTGGTCGGGCGTCTGTGCGACATCGGGCCGCGTGAGGCTGACCCGGAGCGGTGGCCGTGGCGGTCCACCCCTGACGACGATGCAGTCTGCTAGTTGATTTTTCTGGGTATCGATCGGGAGATCGCCCCCGGTTTGAATATCGATGTTGTTTGCCATATTGCCTCCTTAAATTTTGGCGAATGAAAATGATGGCGCGGCCAGCCGGCTCCGCGATGGTTTAGCGCAATTGATTTTGTGATTGAGCGAGTCGCGCAAAGCCCAGTAAGTGAGCATCTTTGACAAGACCCGGCTCACTTCTTCCGGGCCGATCAGGCCTTCGAAGAGGGCCTGACCGATCACCGCGAACACCATTGCCGGCGAGGCCCGGTACATCTGAGCAGGCTGTGCCCGCCAGGATTGAAAATGTTCCCCTAAACGCGTGGGCTGTCGCTCGTCCGTTTGCAGGACTTCTTCGAGCGAAGCGCCGCGAAGAGCCTTTGGCCGGTGGTGGGCGAAGATCGTCGCCAGAGCCGGCATAGTCTTTTCGAGCAGCGCGAGAGTGCGGCGCTTCTCGCGATCTCGATCGTCCGGCGGGTAATAAGCGAGCCAGGTCTGTTCCAGCCTGTCCCATTGCGGGTGCGGGAAGAGCGCCCGCCCGATGGCGATGCTCAAACGCACCCGGATCCAGGGAACCGGGTGCGGGTCGTCCAGATTCAGCCGGAAGACGAAGTACCGCGGCAGAGTCACGACTCCCATCAGCCCCAGCGTCGAGGTGATCCCAACTCTGGCAACCGACCAGAAATCGGCGAGGATCTCCGAGATGCAACGATCCCAATATGCCCAAGCCTCGCTCTCCTCGCCGCCGTTGCGCTGCAACCCGCGCAGCACTTGCCTGATCGAATCGATCAGGCCGAGCAGCGCCGCGGCCTGATGTCCGACTTCATGGATCAGCGACGACGCGATTCCGCTCCCCACCATTCGCTCACGCGGCACCCGGATGATGGCTACGGGGTTTTCGCCCCCGCCCGGCAGCCGCGTCCTTGCCCTACGGATCGCCGCGCCGTGCCCGCGATCCAGGTAACAGACCAAGCCGGGCGCCCGGTAGTAATCGCCCGACACCGAAAGGGCGTCCGCCGCGACGGCGTCCAGTCCCGACAGCCAAACCCCGGTTTCGTGCTCGCTGCGCTGCGTCAGCGCGTCAGCGAAGATGTCGAATTGGGACAACGTGACGTTGAACTGAAGTCGCAGCATTCTGAAACGCTGGTGCGCCACTTCGATCGAAGCCGATTGCCCTGCTGGACCGCGCAGCCAGTCGAGGTAGCGGAGCACCAGCCGGTGGAGTTTGCCCCGGCCATCGATCAGGTAACGGTCGATGGCGCTCAGCAAACCCGGGGACAGTGCCGCCGCCGGGACCATCGTTTCGTGTAGGGCGAACGGCTTGACCTGACCCAGTCGTGACAGTAAGGCCTGTGCCTCCTGATCGAGCAGACCGAGGGCTGGTGAACGGGCCAGGAATGATTTGGCGAGTGTGGCGGTCATGGCTCAGGCCCCCATAATGACAATGGATTTACCGCGACGGATCCAACGCCCGGTGGCTTTATGCGAACACCTCTTGCCGTTGGTGTGACCTTCGGGCCTGCCGGCGGTTTGGCTCGCGGCTGGGCGGAGCAATCCGGGGGCGTGCTCTTGGGCGGCGGACGTCAGCGCGGCTTGCGCGGCCTGCAGCGGCGGCATCGATCCAGGGGCCTGAGCGGCGTTCTGTGCGGCGGCGCCTGACAGGCGAACCACCTGCTTGGCGACCTCGAACTCCTGGTCTTCGTAGCTCAACCCTTCAAGCTCCAGCCCTAACATTTGGCCCCCGGCCGAGGCTAACTGGCCCCCAATGGCGCCCCCGACGCCCGGCAAAAGGAAGTTGCCTGCGGCGCTGCCCAGCATCGGCATAGCCGTCTTGGCGACGCCCTTTAACGCCCCACCTAAAGCGCGACCGACCGGCGACTCGATAGCTTTACCAAACTTGCGGCCGATCTTTTTGAAGAGTTTACCGATGAACTGATCCAGCTCGGCCTCGTTCGAGATGGTCAGCAACTCAGCCGCCAGCTCCATCTCTTCTGCCTCGCTGAACGGGCTTTCCATCGCGTATTCGCCCATGTACTCGCCATCGGTTTCAGACTCCTCGTACTCCTCGCCTATGTATTCGCCGTCGGTTTCAGACTCGTGGTCGCCTTCAAGCTCGTATCCGAATTCGTCGGTCTCAAATTCACCGTCATACTCGCCGTAGTTCGACTCCAGGTTTGTGCGGTCAATGTTGTGCATAAATTTCTCCTTGTTGACTTCGTTGACTTCATAGACTTCGGTTTATGGTGCGGGCTGCCCGGATACCGAGCGGCGATCGTTGCTTCTGCATCGGGCGTGCCAGTGGTAAGTTATTGATTTTTCGTGCGGTGAGGACGAAAAGTGCCTCGATGAGGCGAAAAGTGCTTCGGTGAGGCGAGAAAAGTGCTTCGGTGAGACGAAAAGTGCTTTGGTGCAACGTATGGTGCTTCGGTGAAGATGGAACTCGAGGAATCTGGCGAAGTTATCTTCGGAAGACCCTAACCCCCTGTTGCAGACCGTTCCATAAAATATGGTCGAATATGACTCATACTTTACGCCGGCGCTTTTGTTTATTTGCCGCCGGCAGTTTCGCTCTCTGATTGACGCGCGATTTGATCTCAGGCGCTCCGGCGCGTTCTAGAGTCGGCCCCGGAACGGTCACCGTCCTGATCTTCCCATCCTGAGATGAGGCATTCCGGTGTTCCAAGCGGGACTAGTACCTTTCGACAAGAATCATCCTGACGGTCTCTTTAGGCGTATAAAGAGTGATCCTCGGATCATTGACTCTTGCCTTCTGGTTGATTGCCGCGATCACATCCGCATGGCCCGCGTGCCAGCATTTGACGCACTGAAACCTATCTCCCTTGCGATTCGCCTTACTCAAATAACCGCAAGCGGGACAGGTTTGCGAGCTGTATGCCGGATTGACCTGCTCTCGACGGCATCCTGCCGCCGACGCCTTGAAGCCGATCCTTTCCCTCAACGCGTGTCGATGCCAATAACTCTCATCGTCGGCGCCGTGATAACCTATATCAGAGATATGATCCTTAATGATCGTCCGAGTAAATCGTGAGTAACGTGAAACCGGGCCAGTGGTTTCGGGTAAGGAGAGAGTAATGCGCCTGCCGGCGTCAGAGCGGAAGTCGAGTTATTTGGCCAACCAGACTCTCCAGGTCGGTAGGCCACAGCGCGGCGAATGCGGCGGCATAATCCCGCCCACGTTGTTGTGGGATCGCCAAAAGAAGGATTCCGAATTGGGGCGTCACGTAACGGCCAAGCTACGCCGCGTCGAAGTCTTTGTCGCGTGTGATGAAAAGATCGAAGTCCGTGCGCGCTCGCGTCAAGAGGTCGCCGTTTTTAATGCCTTTCCAACCGATGAAGTTTACGGATTCGGCCGTGTGCCCGGCTGAGCGCAAGAACGGCTACACATCAACAGGGACGTTTTCGTCAAGCAGGATTCTCATCGCACTACCGCAAGCGCGCAATGCGCGGCGAGTCGCTCAACTGCGGAGACGGCATTCAACGTGACCGACGGAAATGACTGAACGATCTCCTCGGGTGTGACTCCCGTCTCGAGCAGTTCGAGGATCTGCTCAATTGAAACCCGCGTGCCGCGCAGACGGAGTTTGCCGCTGAGCACATAGGGAGTCTGCTCGAAGTAATCACGCAACGAAGCTGGAATATCGATCAAGTTCATACCAACATTTTATCGCAGCCTCGGTTGAGCCGCCAGTAGGCATAATAGTGGGGGCTTGCGATTCGACTCTTAGAGTCGTCCGCGATTGGCTGATTGACAGCAGCCCTGCTCCGAATGTTGAGAGCAGCGTTGATGTCGGCGTTACGGCAGTGACCGCATTGCCGACATTTGAAAACATTTTGAGATTGCCGGTTAACTTCGGCAGCGATCCGGGCAATCCCGAGATCAATACCGAGATAGTCATCCGGGTTACACGGCGACTCTTCGACTACGTTGACCGTCGCAAACAAGTACCATCGGCCTTTACGGTAGACCAGATCAGATTCACCCTGGCGGGATGCGAGCAGAATCTTTTCTCGCTCTCCACCAACAAACGGAATCTTCTGTCTGCCTGTGACAGTCCAGATAGAAACGTAGTTTTCGCCGTAACGAAGAATTCGATCATCGAAAGCAATCGAACCGTGCTGGTGGAAGGTTCGTTGACGTTCGTGGTCGAGCTTATACGTATCAGCCACTTTAGCGATTACGCGAACGGCAACCTGAGCGGAAATATCGAATTGTTCACGCAGAGCTCGCCCGCAGGTAATCGAGCAGCGCCTCCCGCACCGACGGGTCGCCGACTTCCCTCCCCTAATTATCTCCACCCTTGACCCCGCCACCAATGATCATCGTCTCGCCCTCGATCTCGACGTCGCGTCCCCGCATCGAGATCACCTCGCTGCGTCGCATCCCGGTTGTGAGGTAGAAAAGCAGCAGCGCGTAGTCGCGTTTGCCGGTCAGGCCGCCGTTTTCGGCCTTCGCCTTGACTACCCCGAGCAACGCCCGCAGCTCGTCGTCGGTGCGCGATTTGACGCTGCGTGTTTGGTAGGTGACGGGGCCTTGGTCAAGATTCTTGTTTCCCAACGTGCGCCTTTGTAGATGCCAATCCTGCCGACTCCGCCGGTGGTAGTATCGCCTGTTGGTGGAGAGGAGTGCGAAGTGATACCTTCATCCGCCACCGAGGCGAAAGCGCTCCATAAGCCGCAGTCAGCATTCCGGCTAGTAATAACAGAACGCCGACCGCGCCAATCCAGCCACTCTGTTTATCTGCGACCAGCAAGGTCAGACCGATGATGCAGTAGACAATCCCCAAGAACATCAGGTTAGTCGTTCGGTGCGGCTTACTGGCGTCGCTCTCCGCCTGCAGCAGTGCGGGATCAGTCGAGGAGAGATGCATCGAAATGACCCATAACTCCGTGCCACAGGATCGGCAGAATTTTTGATCCGTTGAAACTTTTGTTCCACAAGTAGGGCATTGCATGATGATCTCCCAAACCCATGACCTTTTCGAAATGGTGCTGGCGCTCAGAGTTTTTCGGCAGCCTGTTTCGGCGCATCGTAAAAATACGACGGCTTGTTCGGCCACATCATAAGGAGCGCGAAAAGCATGATGAGGCCCGTAAAGATCAGGCTGAGCTGAAAAGTTCCGATGCGTGTTTTCATATTAGTAACTATCGTCCCCAATTCCCTGGATATCGGAAAGAGCGGGCTCTTTTTGAATATGCCCTATGTGAGCGGAAACGCTCACATAGGGCAAGCCCATGGATCGTTTCGCGGCCAAATTCGTAATTTCCAGGCAATTAAAGTTCTTCGATTTCAGGTTCGCGATGACCTGCTTGATCGCCTTACGTGTGGTCTTCTTCTCATCAGAACCGAAGACGTTAGCTTCAATCACACCGGCGATGTATAAAAAGTTCCATCCTGCATTGCTGACGATTTGATCCAAGCCTTTACTATCGAGGTTTCTGACCAGTCTCCATCCATAAACATAAGGCTCGCTTTCGAACAGTAAGGACTTCAATAAAAGGGCCCCTTCCGCGATTAGAATGGTCCCCGTTTTGATTGTGTTTGCCAATAATTCCTCCTCGCTAAGGATCGGCCAGCCTGGGATATATTGCTGTCCAGTATTGGACAATTTTCGGAAAGAAAAGTGGCGGAGTGGTGCCGGCTGTTTTTTACGCCCGCTCCAACAGTTGCACAGGGCACCGGCGAGATGCCGTAACCAAGGCGAGATGGCTTTCATCTCATTCAAGAACTCTGTGCGCGCGGACGATAAATCTTTCGCTGCTCCTCCCTTCTTACTTCTATCTCTTCTGGATATCAGCTTGGGGATGTTTGAGGAGTCCGCTCAAACAGCAGTCCCAGGCTGTGAAACAGCGATATATACCTATATTCAGGATCGTTGGCAGGATGTTATCCCGCTGAAGAATTACCGTAGGAAAGAAATATGCAAGCATCTACGGGCTGAATTTCATGGCTGATCTGATGGATGGCAAAAGATGTGTATATACTAGCGTCATGGAAATCGAGTATGAATTTGCTTGTCCAGGTTGCTGGCAACCAATCACGATGCTATTGGATTTGAGTGTATCGCGGCAACAATACATTGAAGACTGCGAAATATGCTGTCGCCCAATTCTCATTTCATATGAGTCAAATGGAGAAGATATTCTCTCATTTGAAGCTCAGCTAAACATCTGAAGCCTTTTTCGGATTGTCCGGCGCGAACGCCCTTCTCATAGCCGTAGTTCACAGCTTGCCAGAACATATCCACACCATTGCGGCAGGCCATCACATTTTCAGCTCGGCGCGTGTGAGCAGGTAACGCAGAATCTGATCGCGTGAAATCATTCCTTCCAGCCGTCCATTTGCTAATGCCGGCAACTGGTTGACGTTATCGCGTCCGATGATCTCCAACGCTTCGCTGACAGGTGTTTCCGGCGTCACGGTCTTCAGCCGTTCAAGAGGGCGCATCACATCATAGACAGTGGTGTAAGGCCAGCGCTCCTTTGCGATGCCTTTGACCTCATTCGGAGTAACCAGCCCAGTCACCTCACCCTGCTCGGCGACCAGGAAACAGCTCCGTCCTGTGGGAAGCAAGTAGTCGTGAACGAACGTATGCAGATTGGAATTGCCGTCCACCACGGTGCAGTCACGCGTCATCAAATCGCCGACGCGCACGCCGCGCAGGCGCTCGGTCAGTTCCTGCTGCGCATAGGCGGCCTTCGCCGCACCGAGCAGAAACCAGCCAATGAAGGCCATCCACAATCCGCTGAAGCCTGCGCCCCCGATGAAGCGGATCATACCGAAGATGATGAACGCAAAGGCGACAATCTGCCCGGTCAGTGAAGCGGCGCGCGTTGCCCGCTGCACGCTGCCGGTATGCCACCAGACGATGGCGCGGAGTACACGTCCGCCATCCATCGGAAAGCCGGGCAGCAGATTGAAAACCGCCAGCCCGATGTTGATGTATCCCAGCCACACCAACATCGCCATCAGGGGCGTGATCGGCTCTGCCGTTATCGTCCAGCCGAGCAGCCCCGCCAACATCAGGCACACGAAACCAATTGCTGCGCTGGCGATGGGGCCGACGACGCTAACCAGGAACTCGGTCTTGGCATCCTCAGGATCTTTTTCGAGTTGCGCCACGCCGCCGAGCGCAAACAGCGTGATCGAACGGACAGGCAGTCCACGCCATCTGGCAACCATCGCATGCGACAGTTCGTGCGCGACGATGGCAGCAAAAAAGAGTATGGCTGTAATAATCGCCATGCCCCAGATCACGCCCCGGACCCAGTCCGGATGCGCCGCCCCGAAATGCCCCGCGAGCGAGAACGCAATCAGCAGAGCGATGATCAGCCAACTGTAGTGCAATCCGATTTCGATGCCGAAGATTCGGCCCAGTTTAATTTGTGCTTCCATATTTTCTTCCTTCAGCTTGTTCGAACCCCAAGGCTCGAAAGCGTGCCGCCGTCACGCTTTGTTTTAATCCTCTGCGTGTACTATGAAGAGGATTAGCAATCCCTACCTTCTTCGTCATCACAGTTTGACCTCTCAGCCATACGCGAAGAGTATTGTCCGAGTGCAATCGGGAACGCGCGCACCGCGACAGGCGCAGTGACTTTGTTCTCCTTCAAAACTTCCTTGGCAGTTATGCCTTCGCCGTACACATCGCGCATATCATCCTTATCCGGCTTGATGACCACGCCTTTGAGTTCGAGTCCGGCAAACAGACCCTTGCTGCGTGAGTAGGAGAGAATCTGCGCATTGAGCTTCAGATCGGTCGAAGCCCCCGCCTGCCTACCGACCGGCCCGGCGGCAACCGAAGCATCGCCGCTCAGCATGAACTCGTCTGACAGCAGACTGTTCAGCCCATCCTTATTCATGAACAGCATCACGAAGTCTGTAGATTGCGCGCCGATCTGCAAGCCGAAGCTCTCGCCTCCCAAATTGAAGAAGGCCGGAGCGCTCCAACCCTTTGCCGTGCGGCAACTGGCCACGCCGCGCCCGCCACGTCCACCAAAAATGAACCCAGCTTTGATTACTGACGGGAATACCACGACACATTCGGCGTTCTCCAGCAATTCCTGGGGAACCCCCTTGTCTGGCGTACTCATAATCTCGCGAAAAACGCGCGCCGCCTTTCTGATTGTTGAACCTCATCCTGGAGGTCCTTCTTAGCTTGCGCTTGCGCTACCGTGCCGACCGCCAGTGCCAGGCAGAAAGCTGCTACTATCCTGGTCAATGATCTACTTTTCATATTTTCCTTTCTAAAAACTCGTCTCCCAGCTAGCTCGCTTTCGATGCGTGGCGACACATCGCCACATCGGTGTAATTCTTGCCGCAGCGAAGGGAATGTCATTATCTTCGGTTAAGTTGGAAGACATTGCCGTCCAGTATTGGACAATTTAGGAAAGAAAGGTGACGGGTAAGTTGCGACTGCCAGGATTCTTGAGGTAGGCAAAGCTTGGAATGATCGCGCCAAACGTACACGATCGCATCTTAAACTCCCGCACCACCTGCATCGGCATATTCTTTCAGGCCTCGATGTCTGATCACCCCGATGGCATCCCGAATTTTGCTCACTTCATCGAGCGAGCCGTGAGCGATGAGGATGAACCTACCGGCTTTGATCTGCGTCTCATATTCGATGATGCTGTCTTTTGGAATTCCTAGGATGTACAGGCCCACACCCAGCGTGCCCCCCCAACCACTACTGTGCCTTCCAACCCACGCCATTTCGATGAATGAGAAAGAGATTTTCCAACTACTTGAGCCACTATTGCACCTTCCAGCGCACTAACAATCGGTCCTGCGGCTAATAACGGCCCGATACCGGGAATCAGGAAAAACGATGACATGACCAGTGATCAAAACATGAGTTTTCGGAGAATCTCATCATTACTGCGTTTTCCCTCGTCACTGCGTTTTCCCTCGTCTGTTGCCCGAAGCTGTTCCCGGTACAGCTGATTAGTTGTGACCGCCTCTCGCTTGAGGTCTTCCAAATGACCTTGGAGCTGGTCGTCTAGAGGGCAGATGATTTGAATATGGCTATCTTTCACAATTGGCAATTGTAATGAGTGAGTCTGCTCGCCGTGTTTTTTCCACACCCAATTGAAGGTCTCGATCCAGAGTCTGCTAGGACTGCTTGAGAGACTAAACGTAATAATGAATTGGTCTTTACCTTCTTTGTTTTTACCTTCTCTGCGCGGTAATCTAGAAATGCTATTGCCAACGATGGTGATGTCAGTGAAATGGGTTTTGGCCATTTTTTTGTCTTTCAAGAGATTGCGGGTGGTGCTGTATTTAAGATGGGAGCTCAGGGACTGTATCACAGTGCTCAGATGCTACTTTCAGCATCTCAGGCTGAGCCTCGAAGCAACCCAATTTTTCTCGCTTGAAATTGAGATTGAATCGAGCCCACTCTAGCTTCCCAGCAGCTCCAAAACCGAAGAACTCACCTAGCTTCCGAATAATATCGGAAGAACGGAGATTCCTTTGCTCTAACTCGGCAAGTTGAGTTTCTAGAACTGCACTCCCTTTTCGTTCTTCGCCCATGCGGTGGAACCAGAGAGGGTCTTGCTCAAACTTTATACCAGGCACCTATCACGCTCCTTTTAAATTCTTGAATTCCACACTGATGATCGGTTAGCTCGGTATAAATTGCTGTCCAATATTGGACGATCTTGGAGCGAGGGTCGTGCTCGCAGGTTTGCCAGAAGCGAATAACACATTTGTTATTTGAACTGATCAGCTTGAGGAGTTGGATGATTCATGATCGTGCGACTTATTCACCTCGGCCGAATAAAGTGAGAGTCTACCTAGTGAGAATCCGTCCACAGCTTCTAATCGCCCGCGCCACAAAACGCCTTTTTCGGAAAGCAGAGGGGGACCGCCGGCGTGATGCATTTGCACATTTCTAAGATGAACGAGGTGAGGTTTTGTGATGTAAGCATTTCCTCGCGATTCTTTCTGAGTCGGATCATACACATCACCCAGTCTCTTGAAAGCCTCTTCGATCGTTGCGGCTGTTTTACTACTGATATCCCCGAAACCATCTTTGAATTGGCGAGCGAATTCATTGAAATAGGCTTTCCCGCCGATCATTTCGCCGGAAATGAGAAGGCCGCCGACGCTCAGAGTAATCGGAATGCCAGCAGATTCGTCGTTTACGATCGAGACCAGAGCCTGAAGAAACCAATCCACAGTTCTTGATTTTGTATTTTGCGATTGAGCATCATCCATTTCATACCCTCAGTTCAGACGGTTGCCAGTGGCAACGAGATGAGCATGGCCGTTTTTCGCTCTTCGAGAGCCTGATCAACCTGTACCTCCGCCGCGCTCTTTGTTCTTTGAAACTCAAATTTGGCGGTTACGGCAGGAAGTCTGCCGTGTAAAAGTTTGAACGCCGAAGAAATGAGTTGCAGTCAGTAACGCGTGAACCAAGCAAGCTGACAATTGCAACCATATGTAACAGCGACGGCGCTGTGAAAAAACTGAGATTCGCTTGAATCTCCTACCTTGGGACACAGGGGAAGTTACGCTTTTGGAGATATGCATCGGACACCGGTGCAGCCTAAGAATCCCCCACTATAACGCGTCAGCGTTTAGTGGCGGGAGTTGTCAACAATAAGACAAGGGCTTTGACACCTATAAACAACTTTATTCCCGATGCTAAATACCACTCGAATCTACTTCTCCGGCCAGATACCATAGTCATCCAATCTAACCCGGACTGCTAACTGCACCTTGCCGATTATGGGTGAATTCGCGATCGTAATGGCGCGCGAATTGAGGGTCTCGTTCACCAACGAATCGTGCAATCGTTGTTTGAACCGGTCAGCTTGAGGGGTCTCTTGAATCATGATCTTGTCTCTTTTCGATGTCCACAGTAATGATGGCGTCGGCCTAATATCTAGGAGAGGAAGTTTCATCGATTCTCCTTGGCCGATGCCACACGAATGCTCGCGCAAGCGGTTCATCCAAACCTCAAAAGGATACTCCATCCATAGCGAGCATCTTGGCGAGCTTGGATGGAGTATTCTTTCGCGGATTTTGATAAATACCAATCACTTTTCAACTTCGAGCCCGGCGAGAATTTAAACTTGAGAATGACTAAGCGTTGGTTGGAGGCACAAGGCAACATAACAATCTCACGGGGTATTTGTCGAAATAAACTTCATCGTAGATATCCTGCTTCTTTCGTATGAGTCTGCGGCAGCACAGACGGCGCAGACCAAGTACAAGTTGTCTGTTCAGGAAGGAGCGTTCCGCGCCGCTCGGAAACCATAGACAGATTGAATTCCTCACGCTAATCTGCCCTTGTGCTGATGCACGACCAAATCGGGAGTGGAGATAGCTGAGGAACAGCCTCAGGCCGGTCGACGGAAGTCAACCCAATACGATTAACGAGGTCAGGAGATTCTATCGGCTGACGCCCGATCTGCGCAGCAACGACTACGATGGCTTCCTGGTCAGGCTCGATCACAAGTTCACTAACAACAACAATCTTTTCGCCCGCTACAACCTTCTGGATTCGACCACGAGAGGGTTTCTGGGCGGGGGGTGCTTCGCCAGCTTCTACGATGGCGAGAAATAGCTTCGCCGCCTAGGCGACCTTAGTGTCCGAAGAGGCCTAGTCGGATTTGATGCGTCGCTATAGCCGCCGGCTATGCGCAATTACTTGACCGACCTTATTGGCAGCCTCGGCCACTGGGGTTATCTCATTTTATCTTTCTCGGCTCGACCCTTGGAGCGGCGGCTTTTCCGCGCATGGTCGCGCCGGGCCGCTGGCCCCCGTGCTCAACTTAAGGAGAAGAAACGACTATGAAAATCCTGCTCTACAACCCTGATAATGGCGTCACCCGAAACTTTATGCCGCACCTCTGGATGTTCCTGCTCCAGTCCCTGACCCCGCCCGGCCATGAGGTGTTGCTGATCGACGGCAATGCGCAGCCGATGGATGAAGCCGGCATCGCGCGCTTCGTGCGCGAACAGAACATCGGACTCGTCGGCATCGGCGCCATGACCCGGATGGTCGCCAAGGCATACCGGATGGCTGATGCGATTCGCGCCGCCGGAGTGCCGGTCGTCATGGGCGGACCTCACGTGACAGAAGTACCCGACGAGGCGCTCGGTCGGGACGGCGGACCGCGCCACGCCGATGCGGTGGCCCTCGGTGAAGCCGACGAGACCTGGCCGAAGATCGTCGAGGACGCCGCGCGCGGCGAACTCAAGGAGGTCTATGCTCCCGTCGATGAAACCGGCAAGGAGCGCAAGCCCACTCTCCAGCCGTATCCGGCGATCCCATGGGAATCGATCGACCTCAACCAGTTCAATCTGGTTCCAAAGGCCATCGCCCCTCTGCTCAGGCGCGTCGGGGGAGGATGGGGGACGTTTCGCTTGATCCCGGTTGAGTCAGGACGCGGGTGTCCTTACGGGTGCGAGTTCTGCTCGGTGACCGGCTTCTTCGGCGATGTGATCCGGTTTCGCACCAACGAGAGCGTCGTCGATGAATTGCTGCGACTGAAAGCGCGTGCCCGGAGCGATGGCGGCCAGATCGCCGTCTTCTTCATCGACGATAACTTCGCCATTAACCTCAAACGAACGAAATCACTACTGCGCGCGATCATCGCTGCCGAGGCGCAGGTGCACTGGGTGGCGCAGATCAGCGCCAACCTGTTGCGCGATGAGGAATTCGTAGACCTCATCGCGGCCTCAGGAGGCAAGTGGATATTCATCGGTATGGAGTCGGTCGATCCGGCGAACCTCGCCAGCGTCAATAAGGGGTTCAACAAGCCGGAGGAGTACGCCGCCGTGCTCGAGAGGCTCGCTCAGCGCAATGTCTACGCGATCACCTCCTTCATCTTCGGCATGGACAACGACACGCCGGGGGTGGCGGAGCGAACCCTCCAGCAGATTCGGAGCTGGCCCCCGGGGCTGCCGATCTTCGGCCTGCTCACCCCGCTGCCTGCGACTCCGCTTTACAAAAGGCTCGAGGCGGCGGGGCGGCTGACGCGACCGAAGCACTGGGAAGAGTTCATCCCGTTCGCGATGGCTCATACCCCACTGAAGATGACCATCCCGGAGGCTCATGCCGAGGTCGATTACGGGTGGGCTGGTTCCTACAACCCGGAGGCAATCGCCGGGGCTGTCGACGCACTCGACGACAAGCCACTGGGTTATCGCATCGGGATACTCATCGCGCGTCTGTGCTTTCGCGGGATATACTTCCCACAGATGGGCCGGTTGGCCTGGGTGAAAGTGATCGCGAACAACCGGCGGACAATCTTCAAGCTGGTAGCGGAAGGGTTCGGCGCGTGGCGCAGGGCGCGGAAGGAGAGGTCGAGCATTGAAGATCGCCCCGCGTACCGCGATCAAGAGAGAGAGAAGCCGATCGATCTGGCGGGCGACTAACCAAAACGGGGTCAATACCCTCCACTAAGCTCGAAGTCTCACTATAGTGGGGGCTTGCGATTCGACTCTTAGAGTCGTCCGCGATTAGCTGATTGACAGCAGCCCTGCTCCGAATGTTGAGAGCAGCGTTGGTGTCACGGCAGTGACCGCATTGCCGACATTTGAAAACTTTTTGAGTTTGCCGGTTAACTTTAGAGATATGGCCACAACTGGAACATTGCCTCCATTATCGACCTAGCTTGTGTAACCATTCTGGGAGACGCCACCACCACAACGAACTACGACGCATGTAAAGTCGCACGGAGTGATCATGTTCGCCGGAAAGAATCTGTTTGCCGTCGGGTGAGAAATCGACTGAAAGTACAGGCGATGTGTGAGTGCCGATGCTTGTAATCAGTTTGCGACTGCCCGCGTCCCACAAACGTATGGTCTTGTCGTCGCTCGCCGAAACCACCTCGCGACCATCGGGCGAGAAGGCAACCGATTTGATACGCGCCGTGTGACGACCCAATTCCGCCACCTCGTGCAACGGCCTGGTTGCCCACAAGCGCACGATCCCCTGGTCTTCGCCGGTCGCAAGCCATTGGCCGTCGGGTGAGAAATCAACGCTGATCAGTTGCACAGGAGCAATGTCGGCTTGATCTGCAACTTGCCATGTCGCGGTATCCCATAAGACCAAACGACCGTGTGCTTCAGCCAAGGCCAACCATCGCCCATCAACTGAAAAAGTGAGATCGTATATGTAGTTTGCGGCGATCTGCCAACCTCGGGCATCGTAGCGATGGAACCCGACTACCTGACGGCCCGTGGCGCTTTCATAAACGCCATGCGAAACCGCCACCCAACGCCCGTCCGGCGAGACATCCAGGCAATGAGCTTCCGCCCCTTCCCGCGGGATGTTGAACTTCAACCGCGGCTTGCGTTCCGCCAAATCCCAGATGATTATTTCTCCATCTCGATCAACGGTTGCAATCCAATTTCCGCTGGGCGCGAAGGCCAGCCCCGTCACGCGGCTGTGATGGCCGAACAGCGTAGTCTCTTTGCGCCCGGTCGCGGCGTCCCAGATGATCACCGACCTATCTTCGCCCGCCGAAGCGATGCGCTTGCCTTCGACAGCGAAGGTCACGGCACGCACTGCACCGCTGTGCTCGTTGAAGCCGACTGCTCGCCGGCGCTCAAGTAGATCCCAGACCAACACCGCCCCGTCTCCATGGGTCGAGACGAGCCACTGACCGTCGGGTGAAAAAGCCAGTCCCCAGACTACCGATGGATATTCCAGCGGCGCGATCTTCCGCATCGTCTCGGCATCCCACAAGATCGCGTTCTCCGCTCCTGTCGCAACCAATCGCCCGTCCGGAGACCAGGCGGCGGCTCGCGCGTTGTCTTGATGAGCGGGGTAACGGTTGAGAATCGAGCGGCGTCCCCGATCCACGAAGATGACGGCACCCGCAGAGTTCACACTGACCAGACGTTTGCCGTCGGGAGAGAAGACGACGTTAACTCTTTCCCAGATGGGATCGAACTCATCGGCTGTCGGTTGCCCGGTCGTCAAATCCCAGGAGTTGGGGCGCCGGTCGTGATGAAAGATCAATCGCCGTCCGTCAGGAGAAAAGATCAGGTTAGCCGTATCATTGGCACTCCAGGGTATTCCGCCGACCTTCTCCCAACTTCCCACCCGCCACAGAGCCGTATCGTCTCCCGGCGGTTCGCTTCGGTAGCTGGAAGATACCAGCAATCGCCCATCAGGCGAGAACGCGACGGCGCAGGCCTTCTCGCGATGCCCGCGCAGCACCGCGGCTTTCTCCAATCGCAAGGCATCCCAGACGATCACCGTCCGGTCGAAGCTCGCGGTCGCAAACCATTTCCCATCGGGCGAAAACGCGACTGCCGCGATCCAGTCCGTGTGGTCGTTGAGTTTCTTCAACCATACGCGTCTTTCGAAATCCCAGACGATCACCTGTTTGTCTTCGCCGACCGTGACCAGCAACTTGCCGTCCGGCGAGAAGGCCACGCGCCGCACTGCTGCCGTGTGCCCGTCGCGCAAGATTCGCTCGTCCCACGTCTTGGTTACCGAGATCCACGCCGCAACGAACATCGTGAGCATCGCAATTGCCAACACCTTCCATCCGGCGCTCGCCAGCCTGCCGACCAGACTCTTCTTGATCAACTCCCGCTCCAGTTTCCCGCGCTTTAGCTCAGCGAAGCGCCGGATTGTCCACAATACACCAAGCGGAATGCGCGTCTTCCGATCAGCGTCGTGAAAGACCACAAATTGGGTCAGCAATTGATCGGCGTTCTGCGCGCGGAGCAGCCGCTCCTCTTTCTCTTCGCTTCTGACTTCGATCAACGATTTCAGTCGCTCCAGATCGGCCTGCATCTCGCCACCCGACGAATACCGCTCCTCGCGTTTCTTCCTGAGCGCCCTGGTCACGATGCGATCCAGCGCGGCCGGAATATCGGCATTCACCTCAGCGACCGGTGGGATTTCCGCTTCACTCTTCAGAAACTCAATGATCTCTTCGTCGCTCAGGCCGCCATACGGATGCCGCCCGGCGATCATTTCATGGAGAACCAAGCCGAGCGAGAAAACGTCGGTCCGCACATCGAGCGGCGGTTCGCCACGTGCCTGCTCGGGCGACATATATTTCAATGTTCCTGGCGTGGCACCCAACCTGGTCAGAAGTTCGGCGGCGGGCCGAGCTCCGGCGCCGGCGGTCGCCGGAACGCCGGCCGACTTGGCGATGCCGAAATCCAGCACCTTCACTTGGCCGTTCTTCAACACCATGATGTTTTCGGGCTTGATGTCACGGTGAATAATTTTCACGGAGTGCGTGACGTTGAGTGCGCCGGTTATTTGGGCGGCGATGAGCACCGAGTCGCGCCACCCGGGACGCGATCGGTTGAGCAACGCGCGCAGCGTTTCCCCCTCGATCAATTCAGTGACGATGAAGTGCAGGTCGCCAAGTTCGCTCTCGACGCATCCGATATCGTGAATGGTAACGATGTTGGAATGGACGAGCCGTGAAACGGTGTGGGCTTCCTGCTTGAAGCGGCTTACGCGCTCAGGATCTGCGGCGAATTCCGCCGGCAGAATCTTGATCGCCACTTCGCGGTCAAGCTTTTCATCCCTGGCCCGCCACACTTCACCCATCCCACCTGCGCCGATTCGCTCCTTGATCTGATAATCGCTGATCTGCCGGTCCTGCACCGACACATACGACTCTTCGGCTATCTGCCCGGCTAGCTCGACGATGGCCGAAGAATCCAGAAACTTTTCAACTTGCGCTTCCCGACTGAGTAACTCCTCCACGCTTCGCCGTAGATCGTCATCTCCCGCACACATTCGCGCGAGAGCGGCTGCGCGACTGCTCGGCTGGGTTTCGAGCATCTGCTCAAACACAACATCAATCTCTTTCCATCGCTGCTGATCCATTGCTCGCTCCTTCCGCCTCAGTCAATGCTTTGTACAAATAGATTCTGGCTCTCTTCCATCGTTGCTTCACTGTATCTAGCGATACGTCCAGGATTTCCGCCGTCTCCTTGATGGTGTAACCGCCGAAGAAGCGCAGCTCGACCACCAGGCTCAATGTCTCGTCATGCTGTGCCAGGGCGTCGAGCGACTCGTCGAGATTGACTAAATCCGCCGTGCGCGCAGGGATGGCTGTCGCCTCGTTTCCAAATGTGACCTGAATTCGATTTTCGCCGTGTTTCTTGGCGCGGCGGTTGCGGGCGACATCCACCAATATCTGCCGCATCAACCGCGCGGCGATGCCGAAGAACTCTCTATTATCACGGCAGGGCAGGCCGTTGGAATTAAACAACTTCAGATAGACTTCGTGCACAAGTGTTCCCGTCTGCATCGTATGCCCGAGGCGTTCGTGCTGTAGACGTTGATGAGCCATCTGCTGCAATCGATCGTAGACCAGCGCCCAGAACCGATCCCGTGCCGCCTCATCGCCGTTTTTCAGCCCTTCAAGCAATTGCGTCACATCATCTGGCTGCTGCGGTTTCTCTGCATCGTTGAGGGTATCTTTGTGGATATTTTCAGACACACTTTCACCATGCCTTTTTTAATACTCTCTGGAGAATATTGGTCTATCGGGGGAAGGCCCTCCCTTTTTTTAGCAAATGATTCATCGCGGCAAAAAAGGACTCTGCCGCCTGGCCAGGAGCTATAGGCGTAACCAAGGCTGGGAAAATATTTTTTTCGCGACCATCCATTTCCGCCTCAATTTCCGCATGTAGTCCATGAACGGAAAAGCCGGCGGCGGTGTGGTGAATTGTCGGCCCATATGGAACAGGGCCGTAATTTATCACTCGCCGCCGGTCACCGGCAATGAAATTTGAAATCTGAGTCGTCTCCTTAGCCCGCATTTCTCATTGGGGCATTAATGCTGCCGACGGCCAATGTCAACTGCAGATTTCGTCATATTCTACGGAGCCCGGCCAAAGAATTAATAAGTTGGCCATCACAAGAAAGAGGTATCCAGCCTATGAAGCGGATTAATTCACGTGTCGTCGCAATGATAGCACTTGCCATCGTTCCGTCGGTTTACGCACAGGACCCAACCAATCCGGCGGCCGCAGTGTTGAAGGAGCACATCATGGTCATGCCCTCCGAGGTCCAGTGGGCCGACTGTCCGCCGAACATTCCACCCGGTGCTCAGTGCGCAAGTATCGAGGGTGACCGAAGTGCCCCGAACGTTCTCTTCACCTATCGCCTGAAGATGCCGGACAACTATCGGATCGCACCCCACTTTCATCCAGCCGATGAGCATCTCACGGTCATCTCAGGCACGTTCAAGATGGGCCTCGGTGAAAAGTTCGATGAGAAATCCATGAGTCCCATGGTCGCCGGAAGTTTCATGGTCATGCCTAAGGGTGCTCCGCACTATGCCATGACTCAGGGCGAGACAGTGCTCCAGGTACACGCAATTGGTCCTTGGGGCCTGACCTATGTCAACCCCGCAGATGACCCGAGAAAGAAGTGAGTGTGATGCCCAACATCATAAGAATTTGTGTGGCGCGGAGCCACCACACCATTCTTTGTCGGTGCGACACAAAGTCGCGACTACGAATGTGATCCACGAACTTTGTGAGATCACCTTGCGTCCTGCCACAAGTACCCTACCGAGACATGCGTCGCTTGTAAAGGCGGGGTATGAAGCTCTCGGAATAACGTAACTCCAGGAGGTAACGGCAGGTAAGTCGTGAGATGAGGCTGTGACCGCCAGCCGGAAGGCGGGGCTCTTCCGGCTGAAGTCGATCGCGAACCTGGCGCGTGATGGAGGTGAATGGGAACTGGCCGAATACACCGCAAAGCAGATGCTCTAACACGACTCTTAATACGACGCCACACATTACTGGCTGGCACTGGTAGCAGAGCATAAAGGAGACCTGGAGGCCGATCGCCCCGAATTCACCGCCGCCGAAAGGCCTTGGGAGAAAGCTGACCTGGATCTGGCCGAGTTAGTGAAGACGCGCCAGAAACTGGCTTCAATCAACCAGAAATAGAGGACCAGCACGTGTCGGAAAACGCACCACAACCAGGATCGATCGACGAAAAGCAGCTTCAAGCACCTGCAGCGGCTAAACTATATAGAAAAGTAGCCGATTTTATCCGGATCACTTTCAGCGTCTTGATGGGTCCCCGGACTTTCTTTACGAAATACTTTCAGTCGATCAATCAATCGAGACAGCCCTCTCCAAATTCTCTTTCGACATTTAAATACCTGAGCCTAGCGATTGGTATCACCGCCGTAATTGCGCCCGTCCATCGCGCCCTACTCCGGGCCGGCGGCTTCCCCGAATTCTTCCTGGGTCTGGCTGAACGGGGCTCGAAAGGGCTCATGGAGAACTACGAAAGGGTGACCGGGCGGGATATGGTTCTCATCGACTTGACCCAGCTCACCGGTGTTTCATTGATCGACGAGCCGATCGAGGACGTAGCAAGGATGGTCATCTATGCTCTATTTGCGGGCCTCTTCTGGGGATTCAGCGGCGGATTGCTGCCGTTAAAGCGCATGATGGGCTACTTCGCTTATTCGATCGGCGCATGCCTGGTCATTGAAACGGCATTTTTACTTATCGGTGATGTAATCTTCGCGCTTTTATCGCTCGGCGATTCTCAAACAAATTTGTTCACCATGAGCGCAATTCATGAGGTCGGGCAGATTCCACGTTTAATCTACCTTTTTATCATGCCGACGGTGATTTTTCCGGCAATCCTCGGGATCCGCTGGGGCACTGTGCTGGTGGCGACCCTGCTTTCTGTCATCACCTGGGGGCTGACCGGCTTGCTGATCGCTCAGATCATGATGGGTGCCGGTATAGTAATCATGGCTCCAGGTCTGTGATAGATCAGCAAAGAGTCCAGGAGAAGATCAATTACCCGCCACAGCTCGAATTACTCTCTATAGTGGGGGCTTGCGATTCGACTCTTAGAGTCGTCCGCGATTGGCTGATTGACACCAGCCTAGCTCCGAATGTTGAGAGCAGCGTTGATGGCGGCGTTACGGCAGTGACCGCATTGCCGACATTTGCTGTGATCGCGATTTGGTTTTTTGCGAATGCCCCTTCTGTAACGGTAGGAAGTCTGCCGTGTAAAGTTTGAACGCCGAAGAAATGAGTTGCAGTCAGTAACGCGTGAACCAAGCAAGCTGACAATTGCAAACATATGTAACAGCGACGGCGCTGTGAAAAAACTGAGATTCGCTTGAATCTCCTACCTTGGGACACAGGGGAAGTTACGCTTTTGGAGATATGCATCGGACACCGGTGCAGCCTAAGAATCCCCTTTTATAACGCGTCAGCGTTTAGTGGCGGGAGTTGTCAATTCGACCAGACTAGCCACCACCTGGAGATAGGTTAGGAGTGATGCGTGAAGGGAGATTGGGGCGAACGATCACAGATCATTCGAAGATAAATGCCGATCCTATATATCTGCCCTTTGGTGAGTTTAAAAATTCGACCACAAGACAGCGACTGCTAAGTAGAGCAGATCGTATTCACATCAGCGGATCAATGTTCCGAGCTGAGATCGGCGTTAGAGGATTCTGGCAATGCTGGGGGCACGGGAGATTGCAAAAGTTTACTTATCTGGCTCTGGTTTCAGTATGCACAGAAGCTGCACGGGGTCGAACTCGACCAGACATGTTCTTGGACTGCCACCTCAGCGAGCTAAGGGTCAGGTGTTGCGCCGAAGATAAGAAAGCCATATTCTATAATTTCAAGGGAGGAGGCATCGATCGCAAGCTGGTCTTGGTGAAAGGCGTGCTGCAAGCGCGTGGTAGCTATGGAGAATCCTTCTCTTTGTGCAGCGGGGGTGTGGCGTCGCGGGCATAAGATATAAACCCTCTATCCCGCCGACTTAGCTCGTGGGACGACTCTCATACCTGCCCCAGTCTGTTGCTTCCGCTTTTCCGATAACAGGCGTCCATACCAGGCGCACAGCACCAACGCCACCTTTCGTTCCAACTCACTCCGCCCGCCACGACCGGATGCAGGCGCGCGACTCCACACAAGCAGCCGTATCCGGCACTCCCAGTCCATATCACGGCACGCCCGGTGGCCGGTGCGTTCTCGTCGTCCCAATATGGCGAGCGAAAAGGGATGATCCATGGTGGCTTCTACTGCACTCTGGTCTGTTGTTGATGTCGAATCCTTTATCAATGCGTATTACGTCGCTTGGTCAGGAACGGACGAGGATCGCATTATGTCTTACTACGCGGAAGATGTGACGCTTCATATTCCGGGCACGCTCATGGAGGGAAAGGAAGCCGTCCGCAATCAGTTCGTTAGGCCGTTTATCACTGCCTTTCCGGAAAACCACCACCGTGTCAAGAACATGCTTGTTGGACCAGGTGTAGTCACTGTTGAATGGAATTTTGAGGCCCTCCACAAGGGGCCATTCGCTGGTCATGCGGCGACCGGTGCTCGAGTTAAAGTGCCTGGTTGTGGGGTTTATGAGTACGATTCAGCAAAACGCCAGATCACTTCGGCTCGCATTTACTTTGATGTGGGGACGCTACTGCAGACTATCACTGATTTGCCGGTGAGTGATCCCCAAAAGGCTGCAGAGGCTCTGCACTTGAACGAGCGCAATTTGAGCCTAATTATCAACACGATTCCTACGACGGCATGGACTACTCGCCCGGATGGCTACTGCGACTTCCTCAATCAGCGCTGGCTGGATTACGCGGGCATGACCGCAGAACAGGCTGCGGGTTGGGGGTGGGCCGAGGCGATTCATCCGGACGACCGTAAGGGACTTGTCGAATATTGGCTATCGTGTCTGGCTTCTGGCGTGCCGGTTGAGACTGAAGCGCGTATTCGTCGTTTCGATAGTGTATATCGCTGGTTCCTCTTTCGTGCCAACCCAGTGCGAAACGAAACGGGGAAAATAGTCAAATGGTACGGAACCAATATAGATATCGATGATCGCAAGCATGGAGAGGAAGCCCTTCGTGCGAGCGAACTCTCCTGGCGCCAGATCGTTGATAGTATTCCGGGGTTGGTGGCTACGATGAGCGCGACGGGCGAGGTGGAGTTTCTCAACCGCCAAACCCTGGAGTATTTCGGCAAAACAAGTGAGGAGTTGAGGAACTGGTCCTTCATCGGCTCCGTCCACCCTGATGACCTTCCTCGCGTGATCGAGACACGCAAAAAGTCAATCGAAGACGGACAGATCTATGACATTGAGCACCGATGCCGTCGCGTTGATGGCGTTTACCGATGGTTCCAAGTTCGCGGCCTCCCAGTGCGTAAAGCGGAAGGTACGATAACCGCCTGGTATCTCCTACTCACAGACATCGATGATCGCAAAAAGACGGAAGAGGCTCTGCGTTCGAATGAGCGCAATTTGAGCCTGATGATTAACGCCATCCCCACCATCATCCAGGTGTTGCGCACCGATGGATCAGTGCTTTATGTGAATCAAGCGCTGTTGGATTACCACGGGGTTACTTTGGAAGATGTTCGGAAAGAGGACTTTCACGCTCGTGTTTTCCATCCGGAGGATGTGGAAAGGCTGTGCGAGGAGCGCCAGGAGGCGCTCACACGCGCCATACCGTACGAAAATGAGCAACGTGTGCTAGGTAAGGATGGCAGATATCGCTGGTTCCTGATCCGCTACCAACCTCTGCTCGATGAGCAAGGAAGAATCGATCGATGGTATGTGGCCAGGTTCGACATCGAGGACCGAAAACTTGCTGAGGAAGACTTGCGTCGCAGCGAGGCGTTCCTCGCTGAAACCCAACACCTCAGTTCAATCGGCAGCTTTTCCTGGCTTGTTCGAACAGATGAGATTACCTGGTCGGATGAAACCTATCGCATTTTTGAGTTAGATCAGGGTATGCACGTGACACGTGAGCTGATCATGTCCCGAGTCCACCCTGACGACCTCCCGTTGTTGTTTGAGATGATCGAGCGGGCGCGGAACGAGACCAGTGACTTTGAAGCCGAATGCCGGTTGCTGCTGCCAGACCAATCGGTCAAGCACTTGCACGTTGTTGCTAACGGTACCCGAGACCGGGATGGTCAACTTGAGTACATCGGCGCGGTTCAGGACGTCACCGAAAGCAAGATCGCCGAGGAGGCACTGACCAGGGCTCGCTCCGAGCTCGCCCATATGGCGCGTGTTACGACACTGAGTGCGTTGACCGCCTCGATCGCCCACGAGATCAACCAGCCCATCGCCGCCGCCATCACCAGCGCCGGTGCCTGCTTGCGCTGGCTGAACCGCGATCAACCGGAGGTGCAGAGAGCGCGAGAGGCGGTCCTGCGAATCGAGGAGGATGGGAAGCGAGCCGCCGAGATCATCACTCACTTGAAGTCCTTCTACAAGAAAGACGTTTCGCCACAGCGAGAGTTGGTCTCGGTCAACGAAGTTGTTGGCGAGATGCTGGTGTTGCTGCGCAGCGAGGCCGACCTCCACTCGGTGGCCATGCGTACGGAGCTGGCGGCCGATCTTCCCTCGGTGAACGCCGACCGGGTGCAGTTGCAACAGGTGTTAATGAACCTTATGCTGAACGGGATGGAAGCGATGAGCAAGCAGGGAGGCGAGCTTAAGATAAGCACGCGATGCGAGGGCGGAGAGATGATGGTGTCGGTGAGTGACACAGGAGTGGGAATACCCGCTGACGAGATCGAAGAAATCTTTAATGCGTTCTTCACGAAAAAGGCCGGGGGGACGGGTATGGGGCTGGCGATCAGCCGCACGATTATCGAGTCGCACGGCGGCCGACTTTGGGCGACTATGAACCTGGGACGTGGCGCAACATTTCACTTCACTTTACCGACTGAACCTGAAGCATAAGTGATCACTGAAGACTTACCAGTCGTGTTCATTGTCGACGACGACGCGAATGTTCGCCGATCGATCCAGGATCTTTTGTCGTCGGTGGCGTTGCGGTCTGAGGAGTTCGCGACGCCGCAGGAGTTTCTCGATAGCAAACACATAGACTGCCCGGGTTGCCTGGTTCTCGACGTCAGACTTCCGGGCATGAGCGGTTTAGATTGTCAACGTAGACTGACCGAAGCCGGAGTGACCATTCCAATCATCTTCATCACCGGACACGGTGATGTCCCAATGACAGTTCAGGCAATGAAATCGGGCGCCGTTGAATTCCTGACGAAGCCTTTTAGGCCTCAGGAACTGCTCGACGCAGTTCAGCAGGCGCTCGAGCGGGACAGAAATTTGCGCGAAAAACGTCAGGAGACAGCGGAGGTGCGAACCCGCTACGAGACGCTGACCGCCCGCGAACGCGAGGTGATGGAACTGGTGGTTTCGGGCCTGCTCAATAAACAGATAGCCGCGAAGCTCGGGACCGGCGAACATACAGTGAAAATTCATCGCGGCCACATGATGGAAAAAATGAAGGCCGACTCGCTCCCCACTCTAATCAGAATGGCGGACACGTTGAAATCTAGCTAGCAAACCCATCGCGTACCCGACAACCGAACCGGCTTTCGCGCAGCGATTTCCTCATTCAGACCAAGATACACTCCCAACGTTTCATTAACTACCCACCAGCGGTCGGATGCCATGTAACCAAAGTTCAATTCGGCGCAACCAACGTGTAATAGTTTCAGCTCGCCGCGCCAAGTAAACTCGTACCGTGATCAGCAAGAGTAGCTCGCAATTAGTTGCTATCGTCGATGATGATCGATCGGTCCAGCGTGCGCTAAAGGATCTGATGGAATCTGCCGGGCTTTCGGCGCGGTGCTTCGGATCAGCGGAAGAATTCCTTGAGTCGGACCAGCGGAACCCGACCGCCTGCCTAGTCGCGGACATTCGCATGCCGGGGATGTCAGGCCTCGAACTGCAAGCGCAGCTAAAGGCTGAGGGATATCACATTCCAATGATCTTCATCACGGCGCACGATGACCCAAAGACGAAGATGCAGGCGATGAAAGCAGGCGCGATAGAGTTCCTGTCCAAGCCCTTCGATGATGAAGATTTGCTTGAGAAGGTCCGCGCCTTCGCCTGTTGGGAAGTGGCTGAATGCCCCGACCGATAAGGCCGGGCGCGTGCGCGTCGAACGGGATTGCAGCATCCCAGGCTATCCGGAGGTCTTCGTGATCGGGGACACAGCCTCGCTCGATCAGGACAGCAAGCCCTTGCCAGGCGTCGCGCAAGTGGCCATGCAGCAGGGGCGTTATGTCGGCCAAGTAATTGCCAATCGTGTAAGCAAGCTTCCTGGGCCGCCTCCATTTCGTTATTCCGACAAAGGCAACTTGGCAGTCATCGGTCGCGGCTTCGCCGTCCTGGACTCGGGATTCGTAAAAATGAGCGGGCATTTGGCGTGGCTGGCTTGGGCCTTCATTCATCTTCTATTTCTGCCTGCGGAAGGCAACCGAATGCGAGTATGGACACAATGGCTCTGGTCGTATTTAACCCATCAGCGCAGCTCTCAACTCATCGTCGAGCCGGCGGCCAGACAGGCGCCTGAGTTCGGCCTGGATCGGCCCGATATCACCGACTGGAAGTGGCCAGTTTAGATCTATTCGCGTGATCAGGTCTTTAACATTTTTAGCAAGGGAGAACGCAAAAATGACTAAAGTAATGAAAGCAGAGAGACAAAACAAGTCTGGTCCCGCCACCTCAAAGGAATACGACATGACGAAGCTCCTCGAGCAATACGGACGCGGGCCGATTCAATTTACCGGAGAGGAGGATTCGCTTTACAAACGGCACCTCGTTTTTGACAACGTTATGGAAATAACGACGATCGGCGCACGCGAGCGTTTTGAGGCCATTGCCCGCTCTGTGCGCGACGTTCTCTCTCAGAGATGGGTGGCCACCGAGAAGACTTACGAGCGCGAGAATACGAAGCGCGTTTATTATCTCTCGATGGAGTTTCTCATCGGCCGTTCGTTGGCGAACAACATAACCAACCTTCTGCTCGATCCGATCGTGAACGAGGTAGTCAGGCGGGACAATATCGATTGGTACGAACTGCTGGAGCAGGAACCCGATGCGGGCCTGGGCAACGGCGGGCTGGGGCGCCTGGCGGCCTGCTTCCTCGATTCAATGGCGACGATGCAAATACCGGCTATGGGGTATGGCCTACGCTACGAATACGGTATCTTCAAACAGGCCATCCAAGAAGGCTGGCAGCATGAACTTCCAGACAACTGGCTTCGTCGCCCGGACCCCTGGGAGGTGTGTCGCCCGTACGAGACGGTGGAGGTGACGCTCAACTGCTCGTTCGAGGTACGGGGTGGCACCTTGCGCGCCGTGGTCGGCTGGCCATCCGTTATGATCGGCGTCCCGTTCGATCGCCCCGTGGTAGGCTACGGCGGCAAGACCATCAATACACTTCGCCTCTGGGCTGCGGCGGCGCACGATTATTTCAACTTTCAAGAATTCAGCAGCGGCGATTTCGTCGGGGCGCTGGCGGAGACGCTTGAGGCCGAGTCGCTGACTCGGGTTTTGTATCCCGACGACCACACAAGCATGGGGCAAGGATTGCGCTTTGTGCAGGAGTATTTTCTCGTCGCCTGCTCGCTCGCTGATCTCGTGCGGCGCTTCCGGGCGAACAATCGCGACTGGAGTGCGCTTCCTGAAAAAGTCGCCATCCAGCTCAATGATACACATCCGACGATGGCGGTCCCCGAGTTGATGCGGATTCTGCTCGACGATGCGCATCTCGGTTGGGACGAGGCCTGGGACCTCACACAAAAGACTCTGGCGTACACCAATCACACACTACTCCCCGAAGCTCTTGAGAAATGGCCGCTCGCATGGTTCGAGGTCATGCTGCCGCGCCACTTGGAGATCATCCTCGAGATCAATCGCCGTCTACTCGATGAGGTTAGGAGCCGGTATCCGGGCGATGAGGGGCGCGTCCAGCGCGCGAGCCTCATTGAGGAAGGTCCAACCAAGCATGTCCGAATGGCAAACCTGGCGATCGTTGGCTCGCACAGCACCAACGGCGTCGCTGCGATTCATTCCCATCTTCTCCGCACAGTAACGGTCAAGGACCTGGCCGAATTGTTTCCCAAACGTTTCAGCAATAAGACCAACGGCGTCACGCCGCGTCGCTGGCTGCTGATGTCGAATCCGGTGCTTTCGCATACCATCACCGACGCCATTGGCGACGGCTGGATGTCTGATCTCGGCCAGTTGAGAAAGCTCGAACCGTTGGCCGACGACCAGGCATTACGTTCCGATTTTCTAAGGGCTAAACGTGAGGCTAAGTTGCAATTTGCCGATTGGGTCAAGCGGACGACCGGCGAAACGATAGACGCCGACAGTATCTTCGATTGCCAGATCAAGCGTATACATGAATACAAGCGCCAGCTTCTGAATGCGCTCCGAATCGTGGTGCTTTACAACCGGCTGAGGGAGAACCCCAGTCTTGACATGCCCCCGCACACATTCTTTTTCTCCGGCAAGGCCGCGCCCGCCTATCGACTCGCCAAGGTCATCATCAAGTTCATCAACAATCTCGCCGTCACCATCGACGGCGATCCGTCGATGCGCGCCCGGCTCAAAGTACTGTTCCTGCCCGAGTACCGGGTTTCGCTCGCGGAGCGGCTCATCCCCGCAAGCGATGTCTCAAACCAGATTTCGACCGCCGGCTACGAAGCCAGCGGGACGAGCAACATGAAGTTCATGATGAACGGAGCGCTGACAATCGGCACGCGCGACGGTGCAACTATCGAGATGGCAGAAGAAGCGGGCGAAGAAAATTTCTTTCTCTTCGGCTTGACTGCGGAACAGGTGGCTGCCAGCCGCGGCTGGTACAGCCCGCAGTGGCACTACGACAATGAGCCGGAGACCCGCGCCGCATTGGACCTCATCTTCTCGGACCACTTCAGCCGCAATGAACCGGGCGTCTTCGCTCCCTTGCGCGATACATTGCTGACGTATGGTGATCACTACATGCACCTGGCTGACCTCAAGTCATATCTCGAGGCGGACCAACGGCTAGTCGATTTGTACACCGACTCGGAGGGATGGGCGCGCAAGGCGGTCTTGAATGTAGCCGGCTCCGGGAAGTTCTCCAGTGATCGCACGATCGCCGAATATGCAGCAGATATCTGGGACTTGAAGCAGTGCCCGGTGGAGTGAAATCGCCGGTGAAATGGCGCTCGAATATACGGTCAAATGAGAGTGAGGAGCGATTATCGAAAGGGAATATCTACAAGATATATGCGGAAAGTTTTATGGATCAAGGCCGATCCTGAGCGAAGCTCAAGAGATCGTGAACGATGCGCTAAAGTCCTCTGAGCCAATTCACCAGCAGAGCGAGGCGCGCAAATGAGTAGTGGCATTCGACCGCATGTTTTGCTTCTATTTCCCCCGGATTATCGGGACTCGGGCTTGCTGCTGCATTTTACGTCGTTGCCCTCGACTGCAGCATACGGGCTGGAGAGCTTTAAGGAGGAATCATAAAGATGGCGCATACGAACGATGAACTTCCCGTCATCTTCTTGGCTAGGCACGGGGAAACGGCCTGGAGCCTGACGGGCCAGCACACAGGACTTACCGATTTGCCTCTAACCGAGGCCGGCGAGCGCAACGCCCGATGGCTTCAAGAAAGGCTGAGCGGGCTGAAGTTCATAAATGTATTCACTAGTCCTTTGCAGCGCGCCAGGCGAACCTGTGAGCTTGCCGGCTTTGGATCTGTAGCTGAAATCGATCACGACCTCGTCGAATGGGACTACGGCAAATACGAAGGTCGACGTTCTGTCGATATTCGTGCGGAACGCCCCGACTGGGAACTGTTCCGCGACGGCTCCCCGGGCGGCGAATCGCCGCAGCGAGTCGCCGCGCGCGCTGACCGCGTTGTGAACCGCCTGCGCAGGTTGCCAGGCAATGTTCTACTTTTTTCCAGCGGGCATTTCTTGCGAGTGCTGGCCGCGCGATGGATTGGGATCGAAATATTCGGCGCCAGGTCATTCATGTTGAGTACGGCGAGCCTGAGCGCGCTGGGGTATGAGAACAGTCTTCTGAATCCGGCAATCCGACTGTGGAACGAGACTCGACATTTGGTTATTTAAAAAGCGAAGGAAACTACCGGTAGCAATAGGCAATAAAGAAGGAGAGAGCAGATGAAAGCGACACAACTACTTCATGACCTGGGCCAGAGTCTCTGGCTAGACAACATCACACGCGATCTTTTGGAGAGCGGTACGCTCAAAAAATATATCGCCGAGTTGTCGGTTACGGGGCTCACGTCGAATCCGACGATCTTCGACCATGCAATCAAAAACAGCACGACCTATGACGCGGCGATCAGAGAAAAGTTAGGTCAAGGCAAATCGGGCGATGAACTCTTCTTCGAGCTGGCGCTGGAGGACCTTACGCGAGCGGCGGACCTCTTTCGACCGATTTACGAAGGGTCAAATGGAGTTGACGGATGGGTGTCGTTGGAAGTGTCGCCACTTCTCGCGCACGACACAGCCAGCACCATTGCCGCGGCGAAGGAACTGTTTGCGAGGGCGGGGCGCCCCAATCTGTTGATCAAGATTCCCGGAACGAAGGAAGGTCTTCCCGCGATCGAGGAATCGATCTTTTCCGGGATACCGGTCAATGTCACCCTCCTGTTCTCCCGCGAGCATTATCTGGCGGCGGCCGACGCATTTCTGCGAGGCATCGAGCGTCGTATCGATGCCGGCCTCAACCCCGACGTTGACTCAGTAGCGTCGGTCTTCATCAGCCGATGGGACGCCGCTATTGCGAGCAAAACGCCTGATGAGCTACACAACCAACTTGGCATCGCCATCGCGAAACGCACCTACAAAGCGGCGCGCACTCTGCTCAGTTCGCCGCGCTGGACACGCGTCTACAATCTCGGCGCTCGTCCGCAGCGCCTGTTGTGGGCGAGTACGGGAACCAAAGATCCCAAGGCTTCAGATATTCTCTATATTAAGAGCCTCGCCGCGCCTTTCACAGTGAACACTATGCCTGAAGGGACGTTGAAAGCCCTCGCGGCCCATACCGAATTGGGCGAGTTGCTACCGGTAGATGGCGGTGACTGTGAAAAGGTGTTAGCTGAGTTTGCCAGGGCAGGCATCGACGTCGACGCCCTGGCGGCGCAGCTTCAGGATGAAGGAGCCGAATCATTTATAGGGTCGTGGAATGATCTGATGGCGGTGATCTCGTCCAAGTGCAAAGCGCTGACAGCGGCAGTTAAATGAGGAGAGAGAGCACCTTGAGGCGAAGGGAGACGAGAATGACAGCGACAATCAAGAAACAATCGGCGGTCAATCGTTCGACCGATGGGGCGTGGAATTCGGCAAGGTGCTGGCTCAACACATTATCCCGGAACTCGAGAGCAAGACGGAGCCCGGGCTCGAACATGACAGTTCAACGAACAACTCGATCCGCCGCTACCGAAATATGAAGGAGGGAGCATTATGAAAACGATTGGCTATGACAAACCACTTTACATTCTGCCCTATGACCATCGAGGCTCATTCGAGACAAAGATGTTCGGGTGGCATGGTGATTTGACTGCCGCGCAAACGGCCGAAATCGCCGCCGCCAAGCGGGTGATCTACGACGGCTTCCAAGCCGCTGTAGCAGCCGGTGTACCAAAGGAGAAGGCAGCCATCCTGGTAGATGAGCAATTCGGCGCCGCAATCCTACGCGATGCGGCGGCGTTGGGCTATACGATTGCATGCCCGGCCGAGAAGAGCGGGCAGGAGGAGTTCGACTTCGAGTACGGCGAGGACTTCGCCAAACATATCGAAGCTTTTCATCCGACATTCTGCAAGGTGCTGGTGCGTTACAACCCCGAGGGCAATCAGGCTCTGAATCAGCGTCAGTCGGCACGCCTGAAACGATTGTCCGATTACCTGCACGGCAATGGGCAGAGCCGATTCATGTTCGAACTGCTGGTGCCGGCGGAGAAGTCGCAACTCGAACGTCTCAAAGGAGACAAGAAGACCTACGACCTCGAGCTGCGCCCCGGGTTGATGGTGCAGACCATCTCGCAGCTTCAGGACGCGGGCGTCGAGCCGGATGTCTGGAAGATCGAAGGGCTCGACCGCCGCGAGGACTGCGAGCAGATCGTGGCCACTGCGCACCGCGGCGGCCGAGAAAAAGTCGGCTGCATCGTTCTGGGCCGCGGCGAGGACGTGAAGAAGGTGCGCGAATGGTTGACGATGGCAGCCGGAGTTCCGGGCTTCATCGGTTTCGCCGTTGGAAGGACGGATTTCTGGGGACCGCTCGTTGACTTCAGGGAGAAGAAGATCACCCGCGAAGCCGCTGTAGCCGAGATTGCCGGCCGCTACCGCGAGTTTGTGGATATTTTTGAGAACGCCCGCGCCAGGATCAGTGCGGCGTGAACGGGAAATAAAATGGAGAACAAAATTGCGGCAGCATAGGTGTATGCACCGCCATGCAACGGTTGCGTAACGCGATTGATCGCGGCGCGCAGTAACCTAAGAAATGAGCGACGATCTCTTTTCAAGGATGAGGGCTTATGCAAATTGGAATGGTAGGTCTTGGCAGGATGGGCGCCAACATGGTGCGGCGCTTGATTCGGAACGGCCACAATTGCGTGGTGTTCGATAGGTCGCCGGAGACAGTGAGCAATCTGGCCAAAGAGAAGGCGATTGGAGCCGCCTCCCTGGCGGACCTGGTAAAGAAGCTCGCGAAACCGCGGGCAGTCTGGCTGATGGTCCCCGCGGCAGTCGTGGACGAGACAATTACTGATCTTCTGCCCTCTGCTCGATGCGGGAGATATCATCATAGACGGCGGAAACTCTTATTACGTCGACGACATTCGCCGCGCCAAGCAACTGGCGCCAAGACGCATCCACTATGTTGATGTTGGCACGAGCGGCGGCGTCTGGGGACTGGAGCGAGGCTACTGCATGATGATCGGCGGCGAGACGGACGTGGTTAAACACCTCGACCCAATCTTCGCGACGCTGGCGCCGGGCATAGGCGACATCCCGCATACGACGGGACGTGAGAAGCCTGAAGGGACTGCCGAACAAGGATACCTGCACTGCGGTCCAAACGGTGCCGGCCATTTCGTCAAGATGGTCCACAACGGGATTGAGTACGGAATCATGGCAGCCTATGCCGAAGGGCTGGGCGTACTGAGGTCCGCTAATATCGGCAAGCGGAATCACGGAATCGATGCCGAGACAGCGCCGCTGGGCGATCCCGAGCATTATCAGTACGACCTCGATCTCTCTGATATCGCAGAGGTGTGGCGGCGTGGCAGCGTGATTGCATCGTGGTTGCTGGATCTCACAGCGACGGCCCTGCACGATGATCCGACTCTCTCGCATTTCGCAGGCCGGGTGTCTGACTCGGGCGAGGGTCGCTGGACGATCAAGGCCGCAATTGATGAAGCAGTGCCGGTCCCGGTGCTTAGCTCAGCTCTGTTCGAGCGATTCGAGTCACAGGGCGAAGCGGGTTTTGTGGACAAACTCCTGTCCGCTATGCGGTATCAATTCGGCGGGCATCTAGAGAAAGCAGCGGAAAAATCATAGGCGGAAGGAGGAACTCATGAGTAATTTAAACTCGGACGCGCTGGTATTCTTTGGCGCCACGGGCGATCTGGCTTACAAGAAGATATTCCCAGCGCTGCAGGGCATGGTGAAGCGTGGACACCTGAATGTGCCTGTCATCGGGGTGGCCAAATCCGGATGGAATCTGGAACAGATGCGGGCGCGGGCACATGACAGCATTGAGAAACATGGCGTGGTCGATCCGGCGGCCTTCGAAAAACTGTGCAGGTTGCTACGCTACGTTGATGGTGATTACCAGGAACGAGCGACGTTCGAAGCGCTTGCCCAAGAACTGAAGGGTGTCGAGCGGCCGGCTCATTATCTGGCCATTCCCCCCGTACTCTTCGAAGCGGTAGTGCAGCAGCTGGCAAACACGGGCTGCGCCAACGGGGCCCGCGTGATCATCGAAAAGCCTTTCGGACATGATCTTGCCTCCGCACGTGAACTGAACCAGATACTCCTCAGCGTCTTTGACGAAGCAAATATATTTCGCATTGACCACTACCTCGGAAAGCGACCGGTGGACAACCTGCTGGTCTTTCGCTTCGCGAACACGTTCGTTGAATCGTTCTGGAATCGCAACTATATCGAGAGCGTGCAGCTCACTATGGCGGAAGACTTCGGCGTCCAGAGCCGGGGAGCTTTCTACGACGGGACAGGCGCCATCCGCGACGTGATTCAAAATCATCTTTTTCAGGTCCTTTCGAATCTGGCGATGGAGCCGCCAGCCAGGCTCGATAGCGAATCTATACGCGATGAAAAGGTCAAAGTACTGAAGGCGATTCCGCCAATCGATGAGAAGCAACTGGTCCGCGGCCAGTTCTATGGCTATCGCGACGAGAAGGGAGTAGCACAGAATTCGCTGGTGGAAACCTTTGCTGCATTGAAGCTGGAGATCAATTCCTGGCGCTGGAAAGGGGTTCCTTTCTACATCCGGGCGGGAAAATGTCTGCCTGTGACCTGCACCGAAATTGTGGGCCGGTTCCGCAAGCCTCCCTCACTGATCCCTGCCGAGGCTCTGAGGGAGGATCATCTGCGCCTCCGCCTCAACCCCGAGGTGATAATCGCTATGGGGATGATGGTCATGACTCCGGGAGAGGAGATGGCCGCGCAGCCGGTTGAAATGCTGGCGTCCCATTCTCCGCACCCAGGTGATATGGATGCTTACGAACGGGTCTTGGGAGCCGCGATGGAAGGAGATGCGACGCTGTTCGCGCGGGAAGACTACGTGGAAGAGGCATGGCGCATCGTTGATCCGATGCTGAAGAAGGTGACGCCAATCTACGGATACGAACCGAATACGTGGGGGCCGATTGAGGTTGAGCGAGTGACGCCGATGGGAGGCTGGAGCAATCCGACGAACGGTGAAGAGAGATTTACGAACACAGTGCAGGCAGCATGAGCCTTGATTGTATTAGTCAGGAATTGGATAAGCTGTAATGAATGTTGAAGTTATGCCGGTGCAGCCACGGTTGCCCGAGAGGCCGCCGCCGTTGTCTCTGGAGGCCATAACGGCATCGCCGCACGCGGTGCCTTCGTTATGGCAGTGAGCGGCGGCCGCACGTCGTGGCTAATGCTTCGCAACACAAGCAGGACACTGCAGAAGCTCACGGTGAGCCACTCGGTGACGAAGAGGTCCGGCTCACGAAACGGAGCTACGGATGGCCTGAGGATGACAAATTTTTTGTTCCGGATGGGGTGTATGACCACTTCTCTGCCCGCATTGGTGCTCGCGGCGCGAAGTTACGGCAGGAATGGACGAAGTTGTTCGAAGCATATCGAGCCAATTATCCAGAGCTCGCAAACGAAATCGAGCTCATGCAACGGAGAGAACTTCCCACCGGGTGGGACCATGATCTCCCTGTTTTTCCGCCCGATGGCAAGGGAATTGCCGGACGGGACGCTTCAGGGAAAGTGTTGAACTTACTCGCACAAAATATCCCATGGTTCCTAGGTGGCTCTGCTGACCTCGGAGGTAAAATCCGACGTTACGCGCCGGTTGCTGTTTCAAGAAAAGCTCGTGATCCGGATTCCAGCAGTCAGAGTCGGCTGACGTTGCGCACAACTTCTGGGTCAGGGTTTACTTCCCTGCCCTTTAATAATGGAGTATGCCTGGAGTAATGGTCAGATGGAGGGTCAGATCACCTACTTCAATTCCCGCCCGAACCTTTATTTGGCTTTGGCTCTATAATCGAGTTTCTTTTCTCTTCTTTCCGTACCACTGCTCGGCTATCCGGTCGGGCTCGATCATAACGCCATCCAGCTCCAATACCTTAGCGGTAATCGCGTATGTCACTTGCGGCGGAACCACCAGCTCATAGTGCCGTGATATCCAACCTTCTGATCTCAGCAGTCGCAGTAGTTCGGTCAGCGTCTTGGTGGAGATTGATCCCAGACATCGCTTCAACTCCCGAACCGCTTCGGTCCTTCCATTTGCAATCTATTCATGTGCAATCGATGCAGCAGAAGGAGGGTCCAAGGACTGGCTAGGATCGTCCGCAGTTTTTGTAACGGCTCGTGTTCGTTATCGCCGGTCGCTTAAGGCATGTCCCTGGGAATATTTCCTTCCTAAACTGTCATTTCTACTAATAGTCCTCAGCTGAGACCTCGATTAGCATGAACCACTGTGGTGCAATTGTTTCTTTCAAGAACGAAGGATGAGATTACCGTGCTAAGTCGCGCGGTCTTAATATTCCTCTCCATCCAAGCTCGCCCAGATGCTCGCTATGGATGGAGTATCCTTTTGAGGTTTAGATGAATTATGACAAAAATAAAACTAATGTTTGTTTTGCTATGTCTCATGACCAGCGCGGCGATGGCTCAGCAGCCCGAGATCACAACGCTCATGTCGAAAGAGCTGACGGACATTCCCGGCAAGGAAGTGGTAATGATCACAGTCGAGTATGCCCCGGGCGGGTCGGACCCTATCCACCGACACAATGCACATGCATTTGTTTATGTGCTGGAGGGCTCCGTTGTGATGGGGTTGAAGGGTGGAAAGCAAGTAACGCTGAAGCCAGGACAGACCTTTTACGAAGGCCCAGACGATGTTCATACCATTGGCCGGAACGCAAGCAGTACCGAGCCGGCAAAATTCCTGGTGTTCTTTGTCAAGGACAAGGGCGCTCCAATACTAACGCCAGCACAATGACTGCCGGAATCTCTAAGATAGAAACCGGATGATAAGCGCAGTACGACTCAATTCCGAGTTCATCTCGGAGATTACTCGTCGGGATTACGGGTGACGAACGAAAGGTCACATAAGGAGATTAATGATGAAGAACGAAAGGTCAACTATGAAGATCGTGGTTATTGGCGGTAGTGGGCTCATCGGATCAAAGCTCGTAAAGAAGCTCGGTGAGTTTGGTTACCAGGCAGTGGCGGCGTCGCCCAATTCGGGCGTTAACACACTCACCGGCGAGGGACTTGCGGAAGTCCTTGAGGGCGCCTCGGTGGTCGTTGATGTATCGAACTCTCCTTCGTGGGAGGACGCGGCCGTGATGACGTTCTTCGAGACATCAACCCGTAACCTCCTCGCCTATGAAGCGGCCGCAGGCGTGGGACATCACGTGGCGTTGTCAGTCGTAGGATCTGAGCGTCTGATCGAAAGCGGCTACTTCCGTGCAAAAATCGCTCAGGAGAATTTGATCAAGGAATCCTCAATCCCTTATTCAATTATCCGCGCCACGCAGTTCTTCGAATTCGTAAAGAGCATCGCCGATTTATCCACCGACAACAACAAAGTGCGCCTGCCGCCTGCATTAATCCAGCCCATGGCGGCCGATGATGTCGCCAGTGCGGTAGGCCGGATCGCGATAGGCTCACCAGTGAATGGCACCGTTGAAATAGGGGGGCCGGAAAAGTTTCGTCTCGATGAATTGATCCGAGGAAGCCTGGCTGCGCGCAAGGATCCGCGCGAGGTTGTCGCTGACCCGCAGGCGCGCTACTACGGCGCGGAGCTGAGCGAACGCACACTCGTTCCCGGCGATGATGCGCGACTCGGCGAGACGCATTTCAAAGACTGGCTCAGCCGCTCCACAAGTTAGATCAGGGGTTATTGTCATTATTGATGCCTCAGAATTCATACCTAAGTGGGGAAGCGATCCCGTCACTTAGGCATCAATAGTGGGACTGTGCCCATATGGTCGAAAGAAAGTGACGAGTTCCAAATGATCTACAAATAATCGTTATGCTTCGGTTGCTCCTGACATCTGTGCCGAACAAACCGCTGCAGCCGACCCCCTCCAGCATACGCTCGTGCATCGCTCCCGCTTTCGGGCGCGGCTGAGCGGCAGCCTTAGGCGCTCGCAGGTCAGATAACCCACAATAAACCGGTAAATATATGATGAAGTTCAGTCACTGAAATCAAAAACCGACATGGAGAAAATATGACAACAAACGATGTTCGTTTTGGCACACACATCAAATGGTACTTTACGGCGCTCTTCAGGGCTCATATGCTTGATTACTCCAAAAATGCCCTCGACCTTTGGGATCTAGACAACGTAAAGGATAGCTTTGATGATATCCGAAGTAGTATCAATAAAGACCAGAACGCGCCGGGTGTTATGCCGCCCTCGAGCCTCTGGGGACACATATGGGATAAAGGAACGATCAGATGAGCAATTCAATTAATAGCATGAAAGTAGTACAAGGAATGTCTCGGTGTCTCTGCCTGATAGTTTTGCTGTCGACCTGCGGCGCACTCTCCGCACAGAACGAAGACCGTCGCATCCGGAATATTGTTCTCGTTCACGGGGCCTGGGCAGATGGTTCCGGCTGGAAGGGCGTTTACGACATTCTTGTCAAAGATGGCTACAACGTCAGCATCGTCCAGGAGCCGGAGACATCCTTTAAAGATGACGTGGCCGCGACGAAACGCATACTTGCTCAACAAGATGGACCATGCATTCTTGTCGCTCATAGTTATGGAGGATCGGTAATCACTGAAGCCGGAACGGATCCGTCGGTTGCCGGTTTGGTATATGTCGCAGCTCACATGCCTGATGTTGGAGAAAATGAGGCTGACAACGGAAAACGCTTCCCAAGTGACATCAGCAAGTCTACCGCGATTAAGAAGACGGCTGACGATTTCACTTATCTAGACCCCGCGCAGTTTCATGAGTACTTCGCAGCCGACCTGTCTGCTGAACAGACTGCTTTCATGGCGCGATCGCAGGTACTCAATGCCGCTGACAATTTCAAAGGGGTCATTACGACGCCTGCGTGGAGAAGTAAACCGAGTTGGATGGTGGTACCCACAAAAGACAGAATAATCAACCCTGACCTCGAACGGTGGTATGCTACACGAGCTAACAGTCGCAAGGTTGAAGTACAAGGCGCCAGCCACTCGGTCTACATCTCCCGGCCGAAGGAGGTTGCAGCCGTGATCGAAGAAGCTGCTTCGCATGCCAGCCGATTGCGATGATTACAACTAGATCGTAGAGGGCAGGCACGATGAGTGAAGCGCTCGAAACCCGGACCGGCATCGCGATTCGCCAAATCAGGTGGATAGGTGGAAGACTGCGTGAGGATCAGGGCGACTACATTTTCTGTAATCCGGACGGATCGCCGTTGAAGCCGGACACGGTCTCGGCCTCCGTGTCGCTTCTATTTCGCAATCTAAAATCGCCCGAGGGGCCAGCCTGCATACGCTCCGGGACACGCACGGGTCGCGCCTGCTTACTGCGGGCGTGCCGCTACTCTACGAGCGAACAGGAGACGATACCAGCTCGATGAGGTCGAACGGATCAGGATTTACATTTTATTCTCTAAGAATCACCCCCATCATCCTTTCATCTTTGAAGCTATTTCTATTTTCAATCTCTCCTCGACTGGCAATGACCACCAATGATTGATGCAAACAGCACCTGCGATGAAGCTCGAAATCCGGACTGACGGTGACGGAGCCGGAGATTTGGTGCCAGCAATTGGAATCAAAGAATTGACCGACTCATCGTATAACTTTCTTCGACTTTTTGCGGCTCTCAGCCTGCGCCATCGACGTTCCACAACGTCCGAAGGGGAGAACACAAATGGCAGGACTACCCGTACTCGGGGCTACGGGATTCGTCGGTGGAAGCGTCGTGCGTTTGACTCTGGACGAACCAAGAGTCTCTCGGATAGTCCTTTGACTGCGACGAGTTCTGCCGTGTCTTTGAGCCGCCTCTACGCGCTCTGTTACTGAGTGATGGAAAGCGGCCTGCCATCGGGAATCAACCCTGAGCGCGAGCGAAGTGATAAAGAAGCGCGTCCGCAGGCTCGATGTAATTGATCATCGGGAGATAAGCTCCGTCCGCTTCGGCCGCGGCGTATACCTCCATAGCGACTGGGACTAATAGCCGCGGCCGAAGCCATCGGCGAATATATTGCCAAAGCCGCGCTTGCCAGCAGCCCCTCTTCCGGCCCCGGCTCAACTCTCGAAGTCAAAAGCTTGGCTCAGGGCCGATGAATCCGGTTACAATGTATTTCTTGATTCAGAGCTATCTCGAAAGACTTCTCAGGGCGACAAAAGAAGTCGAGCGGGCAGATGGAACGAGGCAGAAAGAGTGCGTCTACACGCCACACTCTTTAATAGCGACGGGGACCAGGCGGCTCTTGGACGCCGGCGTGGACATTCGCAAAATTCAAGAACTGCTCGGGCATAAGCACGTCACGACCACGCAGATTTATGACAAGCGCCGCGTACAACGGCGGAGAACGCTTCGCAGGATAGCCGATTTAAGTGAATAGAAAACAGTTGAGGAGGAGAGGATGGAAATTAGCTCCCGGCAGGACCTGGAGCGAGCGCTACAAGAATCGAGGGAGTCGGAGGCGCGGCTCCGAAAGATCGTCGACACGATTCCAACGCTGGCGTGGTGCAACTTGCCGGATGGTTCCAACGAGTTTGTTAATCAGCGATGGTGCGACTACACGGGTCTCTCTCCCGAAGAAGTACAACGGGTGGGCTGTAAAGTCGCAATTCATCCCGAAGACCTGCCGAAGTGGCTGGACGAGTGGCGAACGCTAGTAGCCTCTGGAGAAGGGGGCGAGATCGAAGCGCGCCTCCGCCGTCACGATGGAGCCTACCGCTGGTTCCTCATCCGAGTAGAACCCTTACAAGAAGAGTCCGGCGAGGTCGTCCGATGGTATGGAACCAATACCGACATTGACGACCTGAAGCAGACGGAGGAGAAACTACGCGAAGACGAGCGCGAGGTTCGCCGGATTACGGATGCCATCGCACAGACAATCGTGGTCCAGAATCCAAGCGGCGTGCCGATCTATGCCAATCAAGCGACTCTCGATTACACCGGGCTCACCATGGACGACGTCGTCTCTTCGGACTTTCGTGCGCGAATCTTCCATCCGGAAGATCTCGAGCGGCTTCAAGCCGAGCGGGAAGCGGCGCTTTTACGCGGCCTCCCATTTGAAATAGAACAACGGACGCTGAGGAAGGATGGCCAGTATCGTTGGTTCCTCATCCAGTACAAGCCATTCCATGACGAACAGGGACGCCTTGTGCGTTGGTATGCGACCGGAACCGACATCGAGGATCGTAAACGAACCGAAGATAGGACGCGCAGTGAAAACGTTGCTCTGCGAGAAGAGGTTGAGCGCGCTTCTATGTTTGAGGAGATCATCGGTTCCTCTGATGCGTTGCAACAAGTTCTGGCGCAAGTCTCGAAAGTGGCCCCGACGGATACGACAGTATTGATCCTGGGTGAAACTGGAACCGGAAAGGAACTGATTGCTCGCGCCATACACAAGCGATCTGCTCGCAGTTCCCGAGCTTTTATTCGCGTGAATTGCGCGGCAATTCCTCCATCGCTGATCGCCTCCGAGTTGTTCGGACACGAAAAAGGCGCTTTTACCGGGGCGGTACAACAGCGCATAGGACGTTTTGAGGCGGCTGACGGAGGAACGATATTCCTGGACGAGGTCGGCGATCTTCCGGCCGAAACTCAAATTGCACTTCTCCGAGTCCTCCAGGAGCGGGAAATTGAGCGCGTTGGGAGCATTAAGCCGATACCTACTGATGTCCGGGTACTGGCCGCGACCAACCGCGACTTAGATGACGCCGTTGCGGATGGCACATTTCGTAAGGACCTTTTCTATAGACTGAACATTTTTCCCATCCGGATTCCATCGCTTCGTGAACGAGCCGATGATATTCCCTTGCTGGTTGAGTACTTCATCGAGCGCTACGCGAAGAACGCCGGGAAAAAGATCAGAGGTATTAGCAAGCAGACACATGACCTGATTCAAAGCTACGAGTGGCCGGGCAACATTCGCGAGCTGCAGAATGTAGTCGAGCGAGCCGTTATTTTGTGTGATGGCGAAACCTTCTGTGTGAACGAAACATGGCTCAAGCGGGGAAATCGGCAGCCTTTCGGGCCGACCGTTCTGCTCGCGACGACTCTGGAGGAGCGCGAGCGAGAAGCGATTGAAACTGCATTGACAGAAGCCCGTGGCCGAGTGGGTGGGCCTAAAGGAGCGGCCGCAAAGCTTGGCATTCCACGCCAAACCCTCGAGTCAAAAATTAAGATGCTAGGGATTAACAAATTCCGTTTCAAAACACCGTAACAGTCAATGTCTTGCCGGAGCCTCACCTTCGTCGAGTTTTTTCAATTCTAGAGCGGGTTTGTCGAACATCGTAAATTGCTTCTGCCAAGAGGCCACGAATACCTGCGCCTGCGTGGTGCCGAAAATTCAGCTAAAGCTGAAAAGAATTTCGGCTAAAGCTGAAAAAATACTTGAGCAATTTGTCTAAGTGTAATGCATGCAAGAGTCCTGGTGTGGCCCTACCCTTGCAAAAGGTATCCTGGGTTATCGGGGACGCAAAATGACCTTCAAGATTGAAAAGGCTTACAGCGGACAAGTCACAACACTTCGGCTCATTGGGAGATTGAAGTCTGAGTGCCTTGGAGTATTGAAGGAACAAATCGAGCACAGCGGTCCTCAAGTTGTATTAGACCTCGCGGAACTTGAACTCGTGGACGTAGAGGTGGTTCGTTTTCTTAACGCCTGCCAGAACGAGGGGGTGGGAATCGCGAATGGTTCTCCTTACATACGTGAATGGATGCTCCGTGAATGGGAGCCAGGAGCGTAAATATGCAATTGCCAACCCTGCCGGGTGTATGACGAAGGAGGAAGGTACAAATGAGTCAATCACAGACAGAGAAAAACAAGGCGCTCGTCCTTGAGGCGTTCGAGACGCTGTTCAATCAGCGGGACTACGAGGCGGCCGAGCGCTTTTGGTCGCCCAACTATATTCAGCACAGTGCACACATCGAGCCCGGTCGCGAGGGTCTCTTCGATCTCATTAAGAGTATTCCCGCAACACTGAAGTATGAAGCGGGCGTGATTGTGGCCGAAGGGGATTTCGTAATCGTCCACGGCCGATTTTCCGGTTTCGGCCAGCCAGTTAACTGGATCGCCGCTGACATCCTCCGCATCAAGGATGGTGTTCTCGTCGAGCACTGGGACGTAATTCAAGACGAGGCCTCCCGCGAACAATCTAAGAGCGGCCGGCCAATGTTCGGAGAGGGATTTCCGAAGTGAGCGCTAACGGGAGTAACAACTATGGGCAAATTACAGGGGAAAGTAGCAGTCATCACCGGCGGCTCTACGGGGATAGGGTTGGCTACGGCAAAGCTCTTCGTCAGGGAGGGCGCCTATGTCTTCATCACGGGCCGTCGCCAGAAAGAACTCGATGAGGCCGTGAAGGCAATCGGCAGCAACATTTCTGGCGTTCAGGGAGACGTTGCCAAACTGGCCGACCTTGATCGTCTCTACGAAACCGTCAAGGGAAAGGGGCGAATCGACATCGTTTTCGCCAACGCCGGCCTGGTTGAAATCGCTCCCTTGAAGGAAGTCACGGAAGAGAATTTCGACAAAATCTTCAACATCAATGTGAAGGGGACGCTCTTCACGGTGCAAAAGGCCCTACCGCTCTTGAACGACGGCGGATCCATTATTCTCATGGGCTCCGTCGCGAGCGCCAAAGGAACACCCGGGTGGTCGGTCTACGGCGCGAGCAAGGCCGCCATCCGGAACTTCGCGCGAGGCTGGACCGTGGAGCTGAAGGACCGCCGTATCCGCTCAAACGTCCTCAGCCCCGGTCCGATCGAAACACCACTTGCCGCGGCGCAGCCTCAAGACGTCATCGCGAGTATTGTGTCCACTATTCCGATGGGCCGCATGGGGGAGCCTGATGAAGTCGCCAAGGCGGCGCTGTTTCTGGCCTCGGATGACTCCAGTTTCGTCACGGGGATCGAACTATTTGTCGATGGCGGCAGAGCGCAGATCTGATTAATTATTAGCGGCTAAACAACAACCGAAAACAAAGGAAAGACAAAACATGGGCAACGGAAATGAAAAAGAACTGGCGGGCAAGGTCGCGCTCGTCACTGGCGGTTCGCGTGGCATTGGCGCAGCAATCGCGAAGCGTCTGGCCGCGGACGGAGCGAGCGTCGCTGTAACTTACTCCAAAGGCGCGGACGCCGCCTCGTCTGTCGTCAAAGCGATCGAACGCGCCGGCGGCAAGGCGGTCGCGATCCAGGCGGATGCCGCCGACGCCGATGCAGTCAGCAACGCCGTCGAAGGGACGGTCACGACATTTGGCCGGTTAGACGTGCTGGTGAACAACGCCGGCACGGTCATTCCGATGAAAGTCGAAGAGACGACGCTTGCCGACTTCGACCGCGTTTTTGCGGTCAACGTCCGCGGCGCCTTCGTCGCTACTCAGGCAGCGCTCAAGCACATGAAGGCCGGCGGGCGAATAATCATGATTGGCTCGTGCGTCGGCGAGCGCGTGTTTATGCCCGGCATGGCGCCCTACTCGGCAACTAAGGGAGCCATCAAAATGTTTACGCAAGGGCTGGCGCGTGAGCTCGGAGCGCGCGGCATTACGGTCAATAATGTTCAGCCGGGGCCAATCGACACGGATATGAACCCCGCCTCAGGCGAGTGGGCCGCAGGCCAGAAGGCAGTCGTTCCGCTTGATCGGTATGGACACGCCGACGAGGTCGCAGCGCTGGTAGCGTTCGTCTCCGGTCCGGAGTCGTCATACGTCAACGGTGCGAGCCTGACAGTCGACGGCGGCACCAACGCCTGACCGCAACGCAGATGGGAGGGATTCACATGGTCACTCGGACTGAAGACTATCATTCGGATCACGATGGGGGAACGTTTACTCCGATCGAAGCTACTACGGTAGCGACGTGGAAGGCGCGCACGTTTCTGGAGAACCTCACGGTCGACGCTGAGGGTGCAGTATTCGTCACCGTCTATTCGCACAATCGCATCGATCGCTACGATCCGGCGACAGGCGCGACGACCACATTCGCGGAGGTTCCGGCGCCGCCCATGGGGCTTGCGTTTGATGCCGGCGGCGTGCTTTGGATGACAGGCGGCACGCTGTATGAGGGGCCTGGGTTTATCTGGCGAGTCGAGCGGACCGGCGCCGTCCGGCAATGGTGTGAACTTCCGGACGCCACCTTCATAAACGGCTGCACGATGCATCCGAATGGGCGAACGCTTTTGGCCTGCGAGAGTTCCTCCGGCCATATCCTCGCGATCGATCTTGGCCAACCTGGCCGCTGGGACGTGTGGCTTCAGGGGGATCGACTCAAGCCGATCGTGCCCAAATATCCGGGGTCGAACGGGATCAAAATCCGCCAGGGCTGGGCGTGGATCAGCGTCTCAGGACGCAGATTATTGGTCCGCGCGCCCATCCAACCGGATGGCTCCGCCGGCGCTATCGAAATTGCGGCAGGGCGTCTCTGCACCGACGACTTCGCGTTTGGCATGTCCGGTTCGCTCTATATCACCACGCATCCCGAACACACGCTGGTTCGCCTCGACCCCTCAGGCGCTCGCACAACATTGGCAGGCCCCGAACAAGGTATGGTCGGGAGCACAGCCTGCGCCTTCGGAAGAGCGCCCGGCGACGAGAAGGCGCTCTATGTAACGACCGATGGCGGCTTTCTGATTCCCCATGAAAGTGGCGTCCAGGACGCCAAGCTCGTACGGATGGAAGTCGGCGAATCAGGCTGGCCTCTGCTGCAAGGAGTGTAACAGAAATAATGATACGCATAGCCATCATAGACGATTATCAAAACGCGTCGCTGGAGATGGCCGACTGGTCGCCGCTCGACGGGCGCGCCACGATCACCGTTTTCAATGACCATTTGTCCAATATCGACAAAGTTGTCGAGCGCCTCCTGCCATTCGACGTGGTCTGCATCATGCGCGAGCGCACACCGCTGCCACGGTCCGTCATCGGGCGCTTGCCGCGACTGAAGCTGATCGCATCGACCGGTCCCCGCAACGCGGCCATCGATGTGGAGGCCGCGGCCGAACGAGGTATCGTGGTAGCGCATACGGGATACGATGCACGCTCCACCATCGAGATGACCTGGGCCTTGATCCTTGCGAGCGCGCGTCAGGTCGCATTGGAAAACGCGCATTTGCGCGCCGGCGGCTGGCAGCTCACGATGGGCGACAGTCTCCACGGTAAGACGCTCGGCGTTCTCGGCCTCGGCAACATTGGCTCGGAGGTTGCGCGAATCGGCCTCGCGTTCGGCATGGAAGTGATCGCCTGGAGCCAGAATCTCACGGCAGATAAGGCGCAAACATGCGGAGCGCGGCTGGTCTCCAAGGAGGAACTCTTCCGGAACGCTGACATCCTGACGATCCACCTCGTCCTGAGTCAAAGGACGAAGGGGGTGGTTGGAGCGGCCGAGTTGCAGGCAATGAAGCCATCGGCCAGACTCATCAATACCTCGCGTGGACCGATCGTTGACGAGCCGGCGCTCATCGAGGTTTTGCGTGAACGCCGTATCGCTGGCGCGGCGCTCGACGTGTTCAACATCGAGCCCTTGCCGACGGATCACCCGTTCCGGTCGTTGGATAACGTCCTATCCACTCCGCATATCGGTTACGTCGCCAGAGACCTCTACCGGATTTTCTTTGGTGATACGGTCAAGAATATCACGCGATGGTTGGCCCAACAGGCCTGAGCGATGCGAATCGGCAAACCGGAGGATGTCGCGGACGTAAGTCGCATTCCTGGCGTCAGACGGGGCGCGCTCGATCACGGGAGCGAGTATCCGTCAACGGTGGCTCGAAACTTTAAAACCCTGGCGTCTTGCCAGTGTCAGCAGCAACGGCCTGGATGAAAAAGGAGGAACGGCAAATGGCAAAAATGAAAGTAGTGCAGGTACCGAAGCCGAGGGCGGACTTCGAAGTCGTGGAACGTGAAATCCCGGAGCCCGGCTCTGGGCACGTGAGGATTCGCGTTCAAGCCTGTGGACTCTGCACAGCGATGTAATCACCAAGGAAGGCCTCTATCCCGGCATCTCGTATCCCCGCGTGCCCGGGCACGAGGTGGTGGGTGTAATCAACAAGGTCGGAGCCGGCGTGAAGGACTGGAATAAGGGCGAACGGGTCGGCGTGGGATGTGGGATGGCGGCCACGACGGCACTTGTCCCGCGTGCGGGAGAGGAGATTTCGTGAACTGCGCGAATGAGAAGGTTTGCGGAATTAGCTTCGACAGGGGCTATCAGGAATTCATGGTCGCGCCTGTCGAAGCGTTGGCCCGGATGCCCGAATCGCTCGATGCCGCCGAAGCCGCGCCGCTGATGTGCGCGGGAATTACCACATTCAATCCTCTCCGTCACAGCGGTGCGCTGCTGAGTGATCTTGTCGCCATCCAGGGGATTGGCGGGCTTGGCCACTTGGGAGTTCAGTTCGCAAAGAAATTCGGCTATCGAGTCGCGGCCATAAGCCGAGGGCTGGACAACGCCGCGCTCGCGAAAAAGCTGGGAGCGGATGTTTATATCGATAGCGCCGCAACGGATGCCGCGGCCGAACTACAGAAACTCGGCGGTGCGCGCGCTATTCTTGCTACCTCGCCCGATGGGAAATCTATGTCGGCGCTGGTCGGCGGCCTGGGGGTGAACGGCACGCTCCTTGTTGTGGGAATCTCGATGGATCCCATTGAAGTGCCGCCCAATCATTTGATTATCGGCAAGAAGCGGATCCAGGGCTGGCCGGGTGCATCTCAACCGACTCCGAGGACACGCTGCGCTTCGCGGAAATGACAGGCGTTCGCCCAATGATCGAAAAGTACCCGCTCGCGAAAGCCGCTCAAGGATACGCTCGGATGATGAGCGGGAAAGCAGAATTCCGCGTCGCTGGTTACATGTGAGGTCCAAGCACGCGCAACGAAGGTACGTGCCATGAGCGCCTAAGGGGGGAGAGGGGATCACACTGCACAGACCCGTCCCAGCGCAGTTTATCCGCTCCTTACCACGATCGTGGTATCCCCACATGCCACGACAGTGGTATGGAAAAAGCCCTTGATCTCGTGATGTTTTCTCGGTTCAAATGCCGGATGTTTGGTAAAGCAAAGCTGTCGAAAAGCCGGCACGCTGGCATATAGAAGGCGGCGCATCGTTTTGAAGCGATACCCGTAAAGCGACGATTGAAAGCTTCCGAGTCGCCGACGATTCGGGAACGACGAGGCCGCGGCTTCATGTTACTTGTGGGGTAATAGGTAACTTCAATGACTGCCCCTAAGCCTATGAACATCTTGAGCGTTGAGGACCACCCGGTTTCATGAAGGACTGAGTATGATCATTGGGTCGCAGTCAGATATGCTTCTAGTTGGGCAGAACGGCTTTCCAGAGGTGTTCGAAATGAAATACTCGGCAGACCAGCTTCGAGACTTCATCAACTCAAGCCCCATATTGGCATGGTCCTGTTCTTCAGACGGCTCCGCTGACTTCTTCAATCAGCGCTGGCTCGACTATACCGGACTCTCGGCCGAACAGGCGCGTGATTGGGGCTGGACGGCTGCCCTTCACTCGGACGATCTGAACGGACTTGTTGATTATTGGCGATCGTCTGGCTTCTGGCGAGCCAGGTGAGATTGAAGGACGCCTACGCCGTTTCGACGGCGTGTATCGTTGGTTTCTTTTCCGTGCGATTCCGTCGTTCGACAACGATGGAAGGGCTGTCAAATGGTTCGGAACGGACACCGACATCGAAGACCGAAAGCGCGCGGAATGCCTGCTCGCCGGAGAGAATCTCGTTCTGGAAATGACTGCCAAGGGCAATTCGCTGGAAACCATTCTCGAAGCCCTATGCCGAGTTGTAGAACAGACCGCCAGTGGATGTTGCTGCAGCGTCCTTTTGTTCGATTCCAGTGGCTCGAAAATCCAGCAGGCAGTTGCGCCTAGTCTTCCATCCAGCTATAACGACCGGTTTCCAGGCATACCGGTGGATCGGGAGGGAGGACCCTGCACTGAGGCGGCGCGCCGCAAGACACAAGTGATCGTGTCGGACGTTGCTTCGGACACGCAATGGGACAAGTATGGATGGCGCACGGCCGCGTTGACGCACGGTCTAAAAAGCATGCTGGTCCACCACGATACTCGCCTCGAATGGCCTTGTATCTCGGGCGCCTTCGCGGTCTATTGGCGCGAGCCGCGCATCCCAACTGAGCAGGATGAGAAGATCATCGAGCAGATTACACATCTCGCGGCGGTTGCGATTGAGCGCAAGCGCAACGAGGCGGCGCTCCAGCAAAGTGAGGAACGCTTTCGCCTGATCGTCGACAGCATTCCTGGGTTTGTGTGTACATTGAGTGCCGAGGGCGAGGTCGAACTTCTCAACCGCCAAGTCTTGGAATATTTCGGTAAGACGACTGAGGAATTGAAGAATTGGGCCACCAGCGACGCTGTCCATCCGGATGACCTTCCTCGCGTGATCGACGCGTGGAGACGCTCGGTCGAAACCGGGCAGCCGTATGATCTTGAGCTCCGCCAGCGGCGTGCCGATGGCGTGTACCGCTGGTTCCAATCTCGCGCGCTCCCCACGCGAGACACGGAAGGTCGCATCACCGGCTGGTACATGCTGTTAACTGACATTGACGACCGAAAGCGCGCTGAGGATGCCCTCCGGTCGAATGAGCAGAACCTCCGCCTGATCGTCGACAGCATTCCTGGGTTTGTGTCTACCGCGAATGCGGCAGGCGAGGTCGAACTTGTCAACCGCCAAGTCCTGGAATATTTCGGCAAGACGACTGAGGAAATGAAGAATTGGGCCACCAGCGACGCTGTCCATCCGGATGACCTTCCTCAAATGATCGACGCCTATAGGCGCGCGATCGAAACTGGGCAGCCGCTTGATGTTGAGAATCGTAGCCGTCGTGCCGATGGCGTGTACCACTGGTTTCAAATACGAGCTCGTCCGCAGCGTGACGCCGAAGGTCGCATTGTCCGTTGGTATAACCTGGCGACGGACATCGACGAGCGCAAGCGTGCTGAGGTGGCGCTACGAAGGCTTTCGACGAAATTGCCAAATCCGAAGCTGAACTTCGAACCATAATCGATGCAATACCTCAGCTCATCGTCGCTATCGGGGCCGACGGAAAATTTCTAAACGCGAATCAAGCAGTCCTGGAGTACACCGGCCTGACGAAAGAAGAAGTAAGTTCCCAAAGCTTTGGCGACGTCTTTCATCCGGAGGATACCGAGAGATTGCGCGACGAACGCGAGGCGGCGATCTCGCGAGGGGTCCCATTCGAGTACGAACGACGAGTGCGCCACAGGGATGGTCAGTATCGTTGGTTCCTAATCCAATACAACCCGCTGCTGGACGAACACGGAAATGTCATCCGCTGGTATGCGACCGGTACCGACATCGACGATCGCAAACAGGCGGAGGAAAGAACGCGGCAAGAGAACGTCGCGTTGCGAGAGCAAATCGATCAGGCCTTCATGTTCGAAGAGATCGTGGGCTCCTCTCCCGCCTTGAAAACTGTCCTTTCCAGCATCGTGAAAGTTGCTCCCACCGACTCTACTGTTCTGATTACGGGCGAAACAGGCACAGGGAAGGAACTAATTGCGCGCGCCATACAAAGGGTTCGCAGCGTGCCGGCCACGCCTTTTATTAGCGTGAATTGCGCCGCGATTCCTCCTTCGCTCATCGCCTCAGAATTGTTTGGCCACGAGAAGGGGGCATTTACCGGTGCCATGCAGCGCCGTCAAGGCCGTTTTGAGTTGGCGGACTCTCGGCACAATTTTTCTCGATGAAATCGGCGAGCTTCCCGCGGAAACTCAGATTGCATTGCTTCGAGTGATCCAGGAGCGCCAGTTTGAACGAGTGGGAGGTAGCCACGTTATTCCCACTGATGTTCGAATAATCGCCGCCACCAACCGCGATCTGCCGGCAGCCATTGCTGCAGGAACATTTCGCGCCGACCTCTTCTACCGGCTGAATGTTTTCCCGATTGATGTGCCGCCTCTCCGGCAACGGAAAGAAGACATTCCGATGCTGGTCGAGTACTTCGTGAAGCGCTATGCGGACAAAGCCCGGAAGCAAATCAGCAAGATCGACAAAAATACGCTCAGGCTATGTCAGTCCTATCGATTGGCCCGGCAATATTCGTGAGCTACAAAATATTATCGAGCGATCTGTAATCCTCTGCACCGGGGATACCTTTGTGGATCGATGAGGCCTGGCTTTCAAGTCAGAACGCACTTCGCTTGGAATCATCAGAGTCCTCTCAAACAGAACCTCCAGAACTATGAGAAGGAACTCATCGAAGCGGCTCTTGCGGAAAGCAACGGAAAAGTTGCTGGGCCAAGTGGCGCGGCTGCCAAACTCGGAATTCCGCGGTCGACGCTGGATTTGAAAATCAAACAACTCAACATTAAAGAAACACCATCCGGTAAGTACCCTCGTTAAACTCCCAGAATTCTGGCACTTCCTAAGATTCTGTCACTCCAATTTCTTTTTCAAGCTCCTGTTTTCAATGAGATTCCACTAGGTTACTCATTTGCACCACACTGATCGGTACTTGGCTAATCGATCGTCTATTCGGATCGACGACCGCGGTGCGAGGATAGCTTCACGGTTTACGTCTTCAGGGCCGGATCGAAGCTGGCGCATCGCCGAGATGACGGAGACGCGGTTGAACACGAACGACTGGAGCCGAACCGTTCTGAATTGAAGGACGTGAGGGATAATAGAGCGCTAAAGGACAAGCGTTTTTTCGCCATTCGAAGCTGGCGGCGTGACGCCTGAGCAACATCGGCGGAGCACTCCCTATCCGCCTGTGAATGGATGGAAAGGCCGAAAAGGACAAAGACTGAAGAGGCTACTGCTACGAATCCGTCCAAGCGCAATCCAAGCCCTTGCAAAGGCGGCGAGGGCTGTTGCTCGACCCGCTGCGCGTTTCTGTTCTCCGACGCTCGGCGCATACATCAATCCGGACCCCAGTCATGGATCCTCGTTTCAGTAGGCTGGCACCAACTTCACTAGTCATGAGTCCGCGTTCCGAGACCGCAGGAATCGACATTCCACGAGGGATCCACAAATGGGACGCACAAATGGAAAAACTGATCGCCGTGATCGGCGCAACCGGGCAGCAGGGCGGCGGAGTCGTGACATGCCCAAGAGCCGGCGGACAATTCAAGGTGCGCGCACTGACCCGCAATCCAGACAAGCATCGCGAACTCGCCGAGGAAGTCATCGAAGCAGATTTGAACCGCCCCGAAACCCTCGCCGCTGCTTTCAAAGGGGCACATGGCGTATTTCTCGTCACCACTTCTTCGTTAGAAGGAACCGACGAGCGCAAGCAGGGAACCGCCGCGGTTAAGGCTGCCAGTGATGCCGGCGTCAAACACGTAGTCTGGTCCACGCTGCCTGACGTCGAAGCGATCAGCGGCAGCAAGTCCGACGTTCCCGCACTTTACGAACAAGGCCAAGGTCGATCCGATAGTCAAGGACGCGGGGTTTGCGAATCATACGTTGAACGATAGAGAGGATACAAATGAAAAAGACATATAAAGCAGTGGAAGTCTCCGAACCAGGCGTGCTTCGAGTAGTGGAACGCCCAAGTCTCGAGCCCGGAGCGGGTCAGGTCCGGATTCGGGTGGAAGCATGCGGAATATGTCACACCGATGCGGCGACTGTGACGGGAATCTACCCGGTTCTGACACTGCCACGCGTTCCCGGATATAAGCCGTGGGTCGCATTGATGCCCTGGGCAGCGGAGTGTCCAGATGGAAAATCGGTCAACGTGTCGGGGTCGGCTTCTTCGGCGGCGAAGACGGTGTGTGCGAACCGTGCCGGCGCGGAGACATCGTAAATTGTCAGAACCCCGTGATACCTGGAGTAACAGTAGACGGAGGATATGCCGAAGTGATGATCGCGAATCGCGTGGCATTGCTTCCATTCCCGACGAACTCACCTCCGCGGATGCCGCGCCTCTTCTCTGCGCGGGGATCACGACCTACAACGCTCTTCGCAACGCCGGCTTGCGCGGCGGTAATCTGGTCGCCGTGCAGGGAATTGGGGCCTTGGGCATCTCGGTGTCCAGTTTGCCCGGCACATGGGATTCCGTACTGTCGCAATCGGACGCGGAGGCGAGAAGGAAAAGCTCGCAAAAGATTTGGGCGCGCACGTATACATCGATACTGCCGTTGAGGATGCCGCGGCCGCCTTGCAGCGCTTAGGCGGAGCCGAGCCGTTCTCGCAACAGCCCCAAGTGGTGACGCCATGGGGCCGCTGGTGTCCGGCCTCGGCAGCCCGCGGAAAGCTTATCGTCGTCGGTGTGCCGCGGAGCCGATCCAATTGAGTGCGTTCCCGCTGGTTTTTGGCGGGCGCTCAATTTACGGCGCACTGGCCGGCACGGCGATCGAAACCGAGGACGCCCTTGCCTTCAGCGTTCTGGAGAACATCCGCCCGATGATCGAGACAGTTCCTCTCGAACGCGCGGCCGAGGGCTTACGCTCGCATGATGCAAGGCAAAGCACGGTTCCGCATGGTGCTAGTGACGAAGGACGGGGCTGCTCAAGGCGCACCGGTCAACTGAGGCAACTGGAAGCCGTGCTGCAAAGAATTCTTCCGAAGGAGATGAGTATGTCAACGAAAATAAAGAGAAACCGAAGTACAGAGTTCCAAGCAACCTCGACCCGGGCGGAGACGGAAGAGGATGCGGTAGGAAACTCGGCGCGTGACGAGGAAATCAGACGTCGCGCGTACGAAATCTATCTCTAATGAGGCGAACAATCGGACAATGAAGTGGACGATCGGCTCCAAGCCGAACGTGAACTCGAACAAGGGGTGCTTTAGCGAGCGCAGGCGGCCAGGAAGAAATCCGCGACATCCGTGGATAAAGGGGTAGTGTCACTATACTCTTAGCGTTACAAAAATGTCGGATAAGCGTCTTGGCTAAACAATCCTCAAATGCCGCTGCATTGCCCGGTTCCCAACCCGACAGGACCTTGCGTCTCGCATTGTGAACGATCTAGTAGATTTCACGAACGCCCAAGTATTCAATGTTTCGTTTGCCTGGCGTATTGTCTTCTCCAGATCGCAGTAATTGGAAAGGAGAACTTTATGTCAGGAATCGAAGGCAAGGTCGTCGCAATCACAGGCGCAAGCAGCGGAATAGGCGAGGCGACTGCGCTCCTGCTCGCTGAGCGCGGTGCGAAGGTCGTACTTGGGGCGCGCGGATCGGATCGCCTTGAGGCTCTCGCTGACCGCATCGCGGCATCGGGCGGCGAGGCGGCCTACGCACGCACAGACGTCAAACGGCGCGAGGACTTATCCAACCTCGTCGGGTTGGCAATTGAGCGGTACGGCAAGCTCGACGTTCTCGTCAACAACGCCGGCGTTGCGCCAATTTCTCTTCTCGACGAGCTCCGTGTCGAGGATTGGGAGGAGATGATCGACGTCAATCTCAAAGGTGTTCTGTATGGCATCGCCGCCGCCCTGCCGGTTTTCCGCAAGCAGGGTTTTGGACATTTCGTCAACGTCATTTCCACAGCCGGAATTCAAATCATCACCGACCATGGCGGTCTATGCCGGCACGAAGAACGCCGTGCGCACCATCACCGAGGGTTTGCGCCAGGAAGCCGGCGATAAGCTGCGCGTGACAAGCATTTCGCCTGGATTCGTCAGCACGAACCTCGCGGATTCCATGACAAATCCGGAGGTCAAATCCAGATTATGGACCAGATGGATAAGATGGCGATCCCGCCGGCGGCGATTGCCCGCGCCATCGCGTTCGCGATCGAGCAGCCGGCTGATGTTGATGTGAACGAGATAGTTATCCGTCCCACTGCGCAAGTCTAATCCGCCTCTCTGAAGCGGTGTGCGGAAGATCGGATTTTTATTAACGTCATCGGACCTTCAGTACTAATGCGAAGGGCGTCCTGTTCTCAATTCAGCCGGCTTTGCCTCTGCTGCCGAGTGGCGAAACGATCGTCATCATTGGATCGACGGCTTCCAAAATCCGCCGCCTGGACTGAGAATGTTGAACGTACGCCCGACCTCTTGATGTCTTGAATCCAGCTTCGGACCATGCAGCGGACGGCAGCCTTCGCGCCGCCATAAAGACTCATTCCAGGCGGCGGCCTGACGCTTGATCCTGGCGCGTGGTTGACCGATCCATGCTCGCAAAGATGTTTCGGTATCGCTTGGGCGACATCCCCGTCGCTCGCTTGAATGCGTTGCTGAACGAGCTTTCCGTAGTGTAGCCCAGGGAAAGACCCAACTCTGTAACCGACATGGAGCCTTCACGCAGCCCCTGTTCTGCAAACTGCATTCGCAAGTTCAGTAGATACGTAAGTGGTGCGACACCGACGATGGACTTGAAGCGCAAAGCGAAGCTTGTTCGTGACATAGCAACTTCCTTTGCGAGTTCCCCCACCCGCCACGCCCGCTCTGGTTCCCGGTGTATGAGGCGCAGAGCAGGCGCAATACGCTCGTCGCTGAGGGCTCTGATCCATCCGGTTGTATCAGGTCCGGAGGCCTCAAGACAGGAGCGGATGATCTGAACACACAATAGCTGCGCAAGCTGTTTTGACGCCAACATAGCGCCTGGCCGATCAACGGCAACTTCTTTCACGAGCTGGTCAAGGAGCCAACGCATGGCCGATGCTTCGGACGAGCTGCTGCCAATGTGAAGCAAGGGTGGCAACACCTCCGTGAGCAGTCCGCCGCGCTCGGGATCCAAAGCGATGTGTGCTCCCACGGCAAAGAAGTCATCGCCATCGCCGACCTTCGCTATCTTATCGGTCGTATCACCGAATATATTGAGGCCGTCGGTCTGGGGGGCGTTCAAGTCACCAGCGAGCACGAAAGCCCGTTCAGCCGGCAACACGAACACATCGCCTGTCTTGATGTGAAGAGAGTCAACCTCGTCTTTGACGGTGAGCCAGCAATTGCCCTTCACGACCGCGACAAATTTGATCTTGTTGGGAGGAGGGAATCGCAGCGCCCAAGAACCTCCAGCTACCAAGATGCCCGCTTCCACGCACCGGGCGCTCGTCAAAGTCAGAATGTCTGTGAGAGGATCCCCTTTCATTCCTGAATGGTGGCGCAGATATTCGGTATTTTGCAATCCTTAATCATTCCGCTGCTCAAGTAAATATGTTCTGCCGCCAATCTATTTAAGGGCGCGCAGCAGCAGACATGAACGCCTGCCAGACATCACCTCGCGGACGATAGTTGAATCAAGCTTGTGAGTTGATGTAGCCAGGTCAAAACAGCCTCTCTAAAGCCCATGAATAAAGGCAACTCACAATCCATACAGAATTATTTGGCTTCAGAGTAAGCCATTTCGCAAATGTCAACGGAACCCTTGGCGTATGATTTTTCAAAGTCGCGTCCGGTCAGCGCCGAGCTTTCGCTAACCACTTGACAACTACCTCGATGTCAAGTATCTTGATGTCGAGATAGATTAGGAGCGTTCATAAAATGGAATCATTGACTGGGGGAAGTGGCGTTCACGTTTTTCTGGTGCTGTGGAAGGCGGCAAGCGCGGTTCAGGCCTACGCCGAAAAGAGCATCTCGGAGTTGGAGATGTGCGGCAGCGACTTCGCCGTGCTCGAAGCCCTCCTTCACAAAGGGCCGCTTCCCGTTAACGAGATCGGAAAAAAAGTTCAGCTGACAAGCGGCTCGATCACGGTCGCTGTTGACCGCTTAGAGACGAAGGGGCTGGTGGAGCGGCGCGCGCACGGCGCCGACCGGCGGGCGAGGATAGTTCATTTGACGAAGGAAGGCAGGAAGCTGATCACACGCGCCTACGCCGATCACGCAGCCGACCTGGAACGCCTCGCGTCCGCCTCCCTGACCAGGGCGGAGCGCGAGACGCTCATCCGCCTGTTGAAGAAGATCGGCTATGCGGCGGCAGCTGCGTCAGAACAAAGTGAAGAGATAGTACGGCGTGAGTCGTTAATGTCGTTTATTGGGCGCGCTAAATCAGTGAAGAGAGGAGATGTTATGTCGATAGTGAGTGAAGTATTGAGAAATGAGGAGACTCGCGCGGGCGGAAGTCGCACGGTCGCCGGAATTGTGAACAGCGTCGAGACTTTAGAAGGCGGGGGCTTTCTTGTCCGGCGTCCGTTCCCTAAAGCGTCGTTTCAGAGTTTGATTTGTTCCTGCTACTTGATGAGATAAGGACGATAGAACTTGCGCTTGGCGATGGCGGTTACAGAGTCATCGTAAGTGATAAAGGGTGGGAGATTGTTCGCACCGGCACATGAAGGATTGATGACATTTCGCCAAATGAGTGATTTCATGAAGTGGCAGTTGTGCAATGTGAATGTGCATTTTCGCTTTAACCATTTATCAGTGTACTTGGAGTTGGAGGTTTAAAAATGAGTGAACAGCATACTACGTCAACCGAGGCCGCGAAAGCGGTCGTCCGCCGGAATACTGAAGAAGTGCAGAGCGGTGGGAATTTCGGCGTCTTCGAGGAACTCTTCGCTGACGACTTCGTCGACCATACCCCCCAGCCAAACACCACTCCTGATAAAGATGGTGTCCGGCGCCTTTATAATACCCTTCGCGCCGCATTCCCCGATTTTCGTGCAGAAATCCATTGGCAGGCCGCCGACGGGGAACTCGTGACGACTTACAAAACCTATCACGGAACTCACCAAGGAATATTCCTGGGTGTGACGCCGACCGGTCAAAGAATCCATTTTGAAACCATTGATGTCATGCGAGTGCACGATGGCAAGATCACCGAGCATTGGGGGGTCGCGAATCTTTTCTCCCTGATGCAGCAACTAGGCGCCTTGCCCACCGCGACACAAACGTAAATCGCTCACCGCATATCACGGACGAAGGGGCAACGATGCGACGGATAGGTTGTTTATCCGGACTAAGGGAAAGCTGGAGTAGTCATAGGGGAAACCGGATAGGAGGAATTTATGCTGAGAATTGCCATCATCATCGGAAGCACGCGGCCCGGTCGCAAAGGCGAAACCGTGGCCAAATGGGTTTACGAAATCGCGCAAAAGCGTAGCGACGCCGAGTTTGAAGTTGTCGACATCAAAGACTACAACCTGCCACTCCTTGATGAGCCGATGTCGCCGACGTTGGGCCAGTACACCCACGAGCACACCAAGACATGGTCGGCGAAGATCGCGTCCTTCGACGCCTACGTCTTCGTGACGCCCGAATACAATCACGGGACATCGGGCGCGCTCAAAAATGCCATCGATTTCCTCTACAACGAGTGGGTCAACAAGGCGGCTGGATTCGTTGGCTACGGCGGCGCATCAGGGACACGCGCGGTGGAGAATCTGCGATTGGTGATGGGGGAACTGCAGGTCGCCGATGTAAAAGCGCAGGTCGGTCTTTCCCTCTTCACCGATTTCGAGGACTTCAGCGTCTTCAAGCCGGATCCCCAGCGAGAGAAGTCGGTTGACGCAATGCTCGACCAGGTCATCGCCTGGGGCGGCGCGTTGAAAACGCTGCGGAAGTAAGCACGATCTGGATTCATGGTAGTTACGGACAAGGACGCGAACGAATCGCGCGAGTTGTTGTCTTTTGATTCGCAAGGGTGTAAGCGACTGTGAAATCTACACCGCTTGCGAAGAGTCGTTTGGCCATCAGCTGTAACGCGCGATACCGCGATTCATTGAGATTATCGATCATCTGTTGTGTCGTGAATCGCGAATCAGGGCGCGCAGCGGTCGGGGATCCGCCAAAGCCGTTGGGTTGCCTGACTCCAGACGTTGTCGGCGCGCATGCTGACATGCGCTACCGAGACGCTCGTATCTCCTGCCTAGCCCATCACAAATTTCGAGATTGACTTAGCACGACCGGTCGTGCTATTTTCAAATTATGAGAAAGGTAGCAGAGTCGACGCGTGAGCGAATCCTGCATCATGGACTCGTGCTAATGAGTCAATCGGGGTTGACGGGGGTCACTCTCGGAGTGCTGGCGGATCAGGTCGGAATGTCGAAGAGCGGGCTGTTCGCACACTTCCGCTCTAAGGAAGATGTTCAAATCGAGTTGCTTCAACACATGACGCAATTCGCCCAGGCCCATGTCGTCCAACCGGCCATGAGTGTTGATGAAGGGCTTCCCCGCTTAAATGCATTGGTGCATAACTGGTTTGGCTGGGCGCAAAGAGCAGGGCTTCCCGGAGGATGCCCTGTGGCTGCCGGACTGTTTGAGTTCGATGATGTGGAAGGCGCGGTCAGGGATCGGATTCTCGCCATGGAAAGTGAATGGCGCGACTTACTGAAGCAACTCATCCACCAAGCCGTCGATCAAGGGCATTTGCGTCAAGATCTCGATATCGATCAATTTATTTGGGAGCTTTGCGGGATATATTTGAGTCATCACGCAGCACATAGATTTCTTCGGGCGGCTGATGCCGACACTCGAGCTCAAACCGCGTTTCAAGCGCTTCTCGATCGTGCCCTGCCAAGACCTCGTAAGCGCAGAGTCGTCAAGCGTACAAAGTAAGACCGAATAGTCAAAGATAGACCAGTATGGCGTTCCGCGGGACGCGGCGTAGTAGTGTGCCTCGTTTGGATGACGCCAGAGACGATCATTTCCGATCAGGAGCTAAGAAGATAGGAGACGGTTAAGAATAAAAGGAGACCGGGCACTAACTGGTACAAACTAGGGATGAGTGCAGGTTTTGCTGCGTTATTTGTAAGTGAAACATTGTGTCATCTCTATCATAAACGGAATGGACTTAAACCATGGAACCTCATTCAATCCCAGAATTTCATATTTTAGACGGCTTCGCTCCGATCGTCGTTGCGATTGTTTTCATTATCGGTTCATCTCTGATGAAAGAGCCGAACAGAAGGAATTTCATGGCGATCATGATAGCTGGCGCTGGTGCCGCATATCTGAGTGGTGGTGGCCTCGGCAAATGGGAATTTGCTTTTACGGCAATTGTTACCTTTTGCGCTTACAAAGGTCTTCAATCCTATAGCTTTATCGGGCTCGGTTGGATATTCCATACCCTCTGGGATGTCATACACCACTTTTACGGCGCCCCAATCATTCCTTTCCTATCAACTTCCTCGGCTGGATGTGCAATCACTGATGCTGTGATCGCGGTTTGGTTTTTTGCCAATGCCCCTTCTGTATTCGACATTATTAAAGCTAGCCGTCAAAAAAGTCCGAACTTAGTGTGACACTTTTTTCGACTGACACTATCTGCATTAAGGTACTCGCTGTTTATACCTCGATGGCGCTCCCAACACTGGAAGCGTGGAATTTGCGCGGATAGTCAAGTCGGTGGCGGGGAATAGTCCGGGCAGTCTCTCATCCCGAAACTGCCGCAGCCGCCGGCAGAGGATGCTATAGGCTTGCTCGCGCGCATCGGTCTGTTCTTCGGTCGACCTTCATGGCACACGGCGCACAGAAACTTTTTGACGCATTCGGTGGGCCAGGGCTTTCGGCCATCATCCAGTTGATGTGGCCTTCGGAAGCGCCTTATTGAACACCTCATTATTAGTATGTTTAAATACGAATGTAGTAGTAGAGAAAATCAATCTCGTGATGTGTATTCCGCTCGGGCTCAATAAAGTGACTGGCGCGTCAGGATTGCCGAATTGACTTAAAGGAAAAGGAATAAGACGCCTAGCCCTCTTCAAAGCCTGGTGTCCCACATATCTTCAAAGCCTGGTGTCCCACATAAATGAGCAGGGACTCCATGAATCGGTGTTAGTCAGCTCTCGTCGGTTGAAAACTATCCCCATTTATGGGCCAAAAAAGGAGATTGTCATGCACAAAGTAACGAACGTCGTTCTCGTTCACGGTGGTTTCGTGGACGGTTCAGGATGGAAGGATGTCTATAAGATTCTGAGGAAGGATGGCTATGCGGTCAGCATCGTCCAGAATCCGACAATATCGCTGGCAGATGATGTTGCCGCGACCAGGCACATGATTGAGATGCATAATGGCCCCGTGATTCTCGTGGGTCACTCCTATGGTGGAGCGGTGATTACAGAAGCTGGCAATGATCCAAAGGTCGTGGGACTTGTCTATATTGCCGCCTTTGCTCTTGACCAAGGCGAATCGGTCTCTACGCTTATCAAGGACGCTCCACCCGACGCGCCCGTTCCGCCGATCCTGCCCCCACGGGACGGCTTTCTATTTCTCGACAAGGCGAAGTTTCCAGCATCATTTGCGGCGGACGTGGACGCAGATGGAGCCGCTTTCATGGCTGACTCTCAGGTTCCATGGGGCGTGGACGCGCTCAGCGGCACGATCAGCGTGCCAGCGTGGAAAACCAAGCCGAGTTGGTACATGGTCGCCACTCAGGACAAGATGATTCCTCCAGCTGCCCAACACTTCATGTCTAAACGTGCCGGGGCAAAAGTCGTAGAGGTTGCAGGCAGTCATGCGATCTACCTATCACAGCCAAACGCTGTGGCCGCGCTAATCACACAGGCCGCTAAAGGAGCGGAAGCTGCGGCGAATTGAGACTCGCGTCGGGAGCTGTTATTTAGATGGCGGCGCGGTGAACATCCTAGCTGGGCGTTTTTATTGTGAAAACTTGCGACGCCTCAATACGCGTTAAGTCCCTACCCCGCGCCGCCTCGTCCTCCCCCCCCCCGCGATTGCCTCCCATGGCCCGCTTCCCTTCCTCCCAAACCGGCCGGAGACAGTTGACGGTAATCGAGAGTGTAGGTTTACTCAACGTTCCATTACGAGAGGTTTCTCTAATTGGTTCTCGACTGACAGCTGCTGCCGTTCCGCCCGCTAAGGACATTACCATCACAATTAGTTCGAGGTCAGCACATCGGATTCAAGTGGCCACAACTAGGCCGCCTGCGACTCGAATGACCTCTCCAGTGATCCAGGCGGATTCGTCTGATGCTAGGAATACCGCCAGCGGTGCGATATCGGTGATGCGACCGATCCGGCCGAGCGGCGTCTTTTCAGCCAGAACGGCGCCCGCACCACCCTCAAAGGTCCCCGCAGCTATATTGCCTTCGGTTTCCGTATGACCGGGAGAGATGGCGTTGACGCGGATATTGCGCGGCGCCAGTTCGAGCGCCAATCCCCTAGTCAGCGTTTCGATGGCGCCTTTCGTGGACGCGTACAGCAGAGCTCCCGCCACGGGATGCGAACCGACGATGGAGCTGAGGTTGATGATGCTCCCGCCATCGGCGCCGAACCGCTTGATCGCCTCTTGCACAGCGAGAATCGCTCCGAGAACGTTGATGTTAAAGTGGAAGTGAAAGCTCTCTTCGGTAATCTCGGCGAAGGCACCGAAGCGGAATACCCCGGCGTTATTGACCAGAACGTCCAGTCTTCCGAACGCGGAGTCCACCTCTTTGAATAGCCGCGTGACATCCGCGGGATTGGACACGTCGGCCCCGACCGCGATCGCCTTGCCCCCGCTGTCGATGATGGTCTGAGCGACCCGTTCGGCGCCTTCCCGGTCGGAAGAATAGTTCACGGCTACGCGTGCGCCCGCAGCAGCCAATGCCGTTGCAATCCCAGCGCCTATGCCTTTGGACGCTCCAGTCACTATTGCCACTTTGTCAGATAGTCTGTTCATCTAAAACCTCAAAAGGATACTCCATCCATAGCGAACAACTCGGTGACTTGGGTGGAGAGGATTTTGAGATCGAGGGAATCACGGAGAGTTTATCCTCTCCCGCTTTCTTCGATGATTCGTTAGAATCACTCTTCCCTCTGCTTATGCTTCAGGGTGATGTTAGCCTCGCCGATGTTATCGGACATCCTCGTCTTCCTTTCATTCGCGCAGCGCTTGATGGACAAAGGCGACCGCAATCGATCCTTCCCCGACTGCCGACGCCACACGCTTGAGGCTGCCTCCGCGGACGTCGCCGACAGCGAATACCCCTGGCAGACTCGTTTCCAGGAGATGAGGGGCCCGGGCAAGCGGCCAATTCGCCGCGGCCAATTCGTCCTGCGACAGATCCGGCCCCGTTTTGATGAAACCTTTCGCGTCGAGCGCGACGCAACCGTCGAGCCAGTGGGTGTTTGGAATGGCGCCTGCCATAACGAAGACATGGCTGATGTTGCGCATCTCGATGTCCCCAGTTTGATTGTCCCGCCAGCAAACGCGCTCGAGATGATAATTCCCTTCAAGAGCAACGATTTCTGTGTGCAGTCTTAAGACGATGGCAGGACTCTGTTCGATGCGGCGAATTAGGTAGCGCGACATGGTCTCCGCCAATCTGTCAGATCGGACGAGCAGGTACACGCGTCTGGCGGTCTGGGCGAGAAACACGGCGGCTTGGCCCGCTGAGTTGCCTCCGCCTACCACAATCACTTCTTCATCACGGCAAAGTTGGGCCTCAATAAATGTCGCGACGTAATAGACACCCGCGCTTTCGAATTTCGACAAGTTATCGAGCGATGGTTTCCGATATTCGGCGCCGGTCGCGATGATGATAGTGCGCGCCGGTACACTCAGCCCACCGTCCACCTCAACGGCATATGGCTTCCGGTCGCACACAAGCTTTTTGGCGCCCTTCGCGATGATCAGTTGCGCCCCGAACTTTTGCGACTGTACGTAAGCGCGCGCAGCGAGTTCCTGCCCCGAGATGCCTGTGGGAAAGCCGAGGTAATTTTCGATCTTGGAGCTTGAACCTGCCTGTCCCCCCGGTGCGTTAGCTTCCAGCGCCAGAACATCAAGTCCTTCAGACGCGCCATACACAGCCGCCGAAAGGCCCGCAGGTCCGGCGCCGACGATAACCAGGTCGCGGATCTGTGTCTGGTCAATCGCCTCGTTGAAGCCGAGACAATCGGCGAGTTGTTGATTGGTCGGATTGCGAAGTACAACCTTGTCGTAACAGATCACAACAGGCACGTCAGCCGGGGTGACGTGGAAATGATCCAGCAATTCCTGTACGTCGGCGTCGCGGTCAAGATCGATGGACGAATACGGGTGTCCGTTACGGGTCAGGAACTCTTTGACGCGAAGTGTCCCCGCACAATGGCTCGACCCGACGATCGCAATATCCCCTAGTCCATGAGCAATCAACTCTATTCGGCGGAGGATGAAGGCTCGCATGAAAATATCGCTCAACTCGCTGTCCGTTTGCACAAGCGTCAGCAGATGTTCGCGATCAACTTCAATCACTTCGCTCGTCTCGCCTGCCCGTATCTGGGCCAGCCCGCGGCGCCCCGTAAGAAGTGTTACTTCGCCAGTAAACATACCCGGACCATAGATAGCTATAAGCTCTTCGGTTGCGCCTGATAGCCGTATAATCTCGATTTGACCTGCGGTGACGACGAAGAACCGGGCAGTGCGAATGCCGGCTTCGACCAGCACTTCACCGCGTTGCACGCGCCGCACGCGACCATGCGCCGCGATCCGCGCGATCTGGGCCTCCGTCAATGTCGGGAGTATTTTTTCGGTGGGCGCCTTTGCCGATTGGATTATCGGGGTTTTATCATTCATAGTATTGAGCGTCCTCCTTTCGTTCCCTACTGAGCCTATTACTCCTTAACCTGCAGGGCTTCCCAAAGAATCGCCTATAAGGCTGGATCGTTACCCTAATTTAAGGAGACGTCGGCCTACGTTTCAATAGGCCATCGACGTGTCGTCGTGCCGTCGTGCCGCCCTGTCTCTTTGATAAATCGGCTGGTCCAGCACGTCTGATTGATCGATTGCCTGCCTTGATGCAGCCGGTGGAAGAACCCTCCTGATGAATATTAGTAGTCCCCTTTCTTCTCCTTTCCCTTCTCGTAGAAAGGCTCTTTGAGGCCGCGCCGCGCCTGTTCCCTCGTGTCGTAAACGTTGGGCCGCGTCAGTACGACCTTGTACTGTAACACCGCCTCATTGCGCAGCCCCGCCAGGTCATAAACCTGGGCCGACCTCAATAGGGCCAGGGTGGCTAGGTTCGCATCTGATCCATCGCACTTCGGTACCGCAAGGAAATGCTCGACCGCGCGTTTATACTCTTGGTTGAGCACCAGCGCTTCAGCAAACTGGTAATGGATCAGGTCACCTGCCTGTCCCGCCTCGGGCTCTTGAAGTAGTTCCTCAAAAGCTTCGTATGCGTCTTGAGTGTGCTTGAGCGATACCAAAGTATATGTCTTCTCCAGCTTGACCAGATAATTGCGCGGGTACTTGGCGGAGAGATAGTCGAGAATGTTAAGCGCGTCGTGATATCGTTTCTCGTTTTGGTAGACCGCCAATAACAAGACGCGCGCGCCATCAGCAGACGCGGCCTCTTTCTCGATGGCCGTTTGAAGCCTCTTGATCCCGCGCTCGGCGTTCCCGCGGTGCCCGGCAATCACTGCCATCGCTTTATAGGCGAAGGGCAGATTCCCCAATATGTAGTCATACATCCCGACCGAGAGATAGGCGTCGTAGTAGTCTGGTTCCAACTTCAAAACCTTCTGATGCGCATCCACGCTGCGCGACCCATTACGCAGCGCGGTGAAGAATTTGCGCGCGGTCGAGGCTTCATACCCAGCCATCACACCGTAAATGGCCCCGAGAAAATAGAGCGCATCGGCATCATTCCTGTTGCGAGCGACGAGCGCGAGCGCCTTGGTCTTGGCTTGCGCCATCAGATCGCGAAACGTGCGATCGACCGCCGGGTCGACCGCATCGCCTTCGGTCTCCTCCTTCGCTTTGTCGGCGCCGGCATAGAAGCTTGATCGGTCGCGATAGAGGCTGGTCTGCAGGCGACGACTCTTGTATAGGTGTTCGAGCCAGGTGACTGTCGCCAGATAAAGGTAGCCTGCAGGATGATACGGTAAGCGCTTCCTGATCTCATCGTATTTAGCCCGCGCAGTGGTGTAATCAATGTTATAGGTAGCCGCATTCGCCTCGGCCCTCAACTGGATCACATCAGGCGGCAGAGCGGCACCCTTATCCTGCGTCTGCCCCAAGACCAATCCAGGCAGAACGGCGAGGAAGAAAATTGCAATTTTATTCATATCTCATCCCAGTTCCCGAACCAAACAGAAGATAATTCATCCTCTTCGAAGCGTCCCAGCTAGACAAATCCCTGCATCCTCGCGGCGGGCGGAGCACATAGGGCTGCAGCAGAAAGGTGGTGTACAGGGAGGTAAGGGATTAGACGGACAGCCGTACCTCAAAACCGCGGGTAGCACCGAGATGAAATGTCAGGCTTCGACATGCGCATGCTTACACTTTATTGAACCCCTGAGCCCTGACCGTGGTCAGGCTACTCAGCGAGCAGAACCAGTTACTCTATGAAGGAGGAATTACTTGTAGGAGTAGTTAATAGGAGCGATTAAGATGATAACTCGATCAATGACTTTCTACAACCAAGCCACTTTGCCCAGACAGTGATTGCTCTCTCAAGGTGCTCGTTTCGCCGCGCTGCACCATAGGATTAATGGCGGGCGAAGCGCCCTCGATGCAAAATTCATCTCCAGCCAAGCTCGCCAAGATGCTCGCTATGGATGGAGTATTCTTTCCGCGAACTTCAGATAAATTGGCGATCGGCGACTGCAAATCGGCGATCTTTGCAGGGACGTACACCAAAGAACGGTGTGCGTCCCTGCTGGCTCTGTTCTCAGCGGCGGTGGATTTCGAAAATCGCGCCCTTTGAGAGTGAAACGACAAAGAGGTTGCCATTGGGTCCGGTCTCGATGTCGGTGCCGACTCCGAAGTCACGGCCGATAAGGAGGCTTTCGCTCTCGGTAATATCATGTTTCGCGAGGTTGTCAGCCACGCGGTCCTTGAGCCGTGGGTCGTCCACCGCGATTCTTCCGCGGTTGCGGGTCAGTTTGAGACGGAACAGGTAGCCACCCTCCAAGAGAGGCGTTGCAGCCCCCACGAACAGGTCTCCTTCGAACTTGCTCCCTAACGCAGGGCTATTCACGAACCCGATCCCTCCTGGGGCAACTTCGAACTTCCAACTGAATTCGGGGTCGCTGTAATCTGCGTCGCGCAACATAAAGAGGCGCGAGAGGGCCTCCTGCGGTGTATCGGCAATATTCGTGGGTGGCCAGCGGATTTGCTGAAGTTCGGCACCGGGCACACCTCCAGATGGAGGTAAGGTTAACTCGATTTGTTTGAACTGCTCGATTCGCGATACCGGACCCATGATTTGGATCCAACCCCCGTTCATTCCCGGCTCGACGCGATCAATTTCGCTGAAGGAATCATCGCCGTTTTGTTGTATCCACAGGTCCTCAGACCGGGGATCGACAGCCATACCAAAGCTGTTGCGGAAGCCATAAGCGAAAACCTTCTGGATGTTTGTCCCGACTTCGCCACCCATTTTCTCGCCGACTTCGAAAAACGGATTGTCCTGGGGGATGGAACCGTCGTCATTCAGCCTGAGAACCACTCCGGAGAGGTGCGCATTATCCGGCTCCGGTCCTCCAAATTGATCGTCCTGGACTTTCGGGCCCGGACAGTTAGCAGTGGGGCCACACGGAAGGTTCTGCATCCAGCCGCGCCGGCCCAAGTCGCCGATCAGGATGAAGAGCTTGGCGAGATCGTCATCCTTATCAGCCTTATCATCTCCATCCCTGCCGTCGTTGTTGGCATCGCCCTGTTCAAACGCAAGGACGCCGCCGTTATGGTTGCCTCGCTCTGGCTGACCGTCATCCTGCTGAATGGCGCGTATTCTGATGAGATTCCGATCTAACGTCAAAGTTGATCCGTTCCAAACAAAGCGATCCACGCGGTTGCCCAGCAACGGCGTCTCCGCGGGCACATTTGTGTCGGCGCCCGTGGTGCTTTCCGTCCAGTAAAGATAGACGCCAGGATTCCTCGGGAAGTCCGGGTGCAAGGCAATTCCCAGCAGACCACGTTCGGAAAAGAAGTTCACCGCAAGGTCCAGCACCGTAGCTCCGATGATTCCGTTTTCCACGCGCCGCACCCTGCCCGTGTTCTTTTCCAGCACGAGGATGTCATTAGCGCCGAGGAACGCAATGGTGCTTGGGGTAATCAGACCGCTGACGACTGTTCTAACAGCCAGGTCCGGGTGCAACATACTGGGCTCTGGTAATTGAGCTTCTACGCGGTCACTCGTGCTCAAAAGTACTACGACTGCAAGACCGGCAAGTAGTGCGCCAACCACAACATAAAGCCGTTTCGTCGGCGTAGACGGATGTGTCGAACAATTTTCGCTGCTCTTTTTGAAAAGTCGCATTAGCTAAGTTCTCCTCTCTGGTTCACTGTCAATCGCAGAAACTCTCTATACTCGGATTGTCGATCGGGAAAACGTTCGAACCCTCGCCACATCGTGCCCGATCAACGCAATTATCACCTTGGATAGAAAGCAGTTCGTATAGGGTTGATAGGTTTGGCGGCAAGCAACATCCAGGGGATCCCTGCCAATATTGCCACTAGGTATTTAGATCTACTCTTCATACACTGACTCTTTCTGTGGCCTTAACATCGTTAAGCCCCTATGAGACTCACATTTCCTCTGTTGGATGAAAACACGTGGGAGTTGCGCAACCATGACCTTGACCATCGCCGCACGGGCGAGAGTGGTCATTTCGCGCGAGACAATGCGCCGCGAACTGCACCAAGGCCTATGTCTGGAAGCGCGTCAGACTCCGTGCCAATAATGATGACCCCGAGCGGGCGGCAAATTGGCACTCGTTCGTCAGACAATAGAGCATTTGGGTAAGGAGGAAGCCTTCTTTTGGTCGATGAACTCGAAATGCACCTCCTGGCGAAGGATAAGTTTCAGAGGATGCTCGAAGGGAGTTACACCGCAAGTACACTTACAATTTTGTCTGAGCAATTAGTGTTCCACTTGATCTGACAGATGTGATCGCACTTTTACAATGATTTTAGGTCTTCAAGGCGTGGGTCTGCGATACAGCGCTGACATCATCTGTGGCATTCCGTAAGACAGTAGTACATTCTGTTTTCACACAACGAGAACTCTATTGGAGTGGGAGGCTAGCTCCATAGCGAGCGATCAACCTGAGGCAATTCATTCCACCTAAGACGCCGATGTTCGTCGCCGGAGACGGCTCACCTATGGCATCGCTGCGGTCGGTCTCACTTTCTATCAGTACACTCGAAATACAGAAGTCGCAATCAATCAATTACGGTCCTGCCATTTGTCAATCAGAACAACCAGCAGGACATGGATTACCGCTCGGATGGTTTGACTGAAGGGATCATCAACATCCTCACTCATCTTCCAAATCTTTGAAGCTCTCGGGTGAGCAACACACGCGTATGAATAAGCATTACACCGACAACCCCGATGCTTATCAGCTTTATTTGAGAGGCGCTTCTACTGGAACAAACGTACGGGTGGGCGCTGAAAAAATCGATCGAGTATTTCAACCAGGAAGTCGAGAAAGACCGAGCTACGCCTTGGCTTACGCGGGATTAGCCGATGCATATGGCTTGCTTTTGCTTCCCAGCTATGCGGCTAACTCATCCCAGGAGGCTGTTCCAAAAGCGAAAGCCGCATCAAGGAAAGCAATCGAGCTGGATGCCTCTCAGGCTGAGGCTCATACGTCGCTTGCGAACGCTGTGTTCAATTACGATTGGAACCTCCCGGAAGCAACTTTCGTAACGCTTCTCCTTCTGTCGCTGCCGGATCAGCGCATTGTTCATCGGCACCGAGGCCGCCAGCGCCAATCCGGTCACAAGAAGAAGAGCAATCGCGGCGCCGGCCATCTTGCGTTGCTTCCTTTCCTTCGTTATTTCGCTTTTGCGATTCACAGATATTTTCCTCCAAGGGTAGAATCAAAACCGCAAGCGTATCCCGCCGAATATCGAGCGCCCATTCGCCGGCTCGAAGAAGGTACCCGCGGCGCTGTCAACTTGAACCGACGCCGAGTAGAGCCGGTCGGTCAGATTATTCGCCGCGAAGAAGATGCCCCACCGTTGCCGGTCGAAGCCCGCCCTACAATTCAGCACCGCGTACTTGTCGTTGCGCGCAGTGTTCGCGCTGTCCATGAAATAGGTCGCGGGCGACCAGTCAACGTTGGGCGCCATCCAGAAACCGCGCGGGTGGTCGTAGCGCAGCTCCGTGCGTAGAAGATGGCGCGGCGCGCCCGGCAGGTAGTTATTGAAGTACGTCAGGTCATCAACGTAGCGGAAACGCGAGAATGTGTAAACCGTGGCGCCGAGAGCGCGTCGCTGCCGGTGAAAAACCCTTTCCGGAGTGTGGCGTCGAGCGCGAGTTCAACTCCAGTGTGGCGCATGTTAGGAGCGCTGCGGAAGCTCGGAATCGTGAAGGGCGCGACGGGAAACGGGAGGACGTTGGTGTTGATGATTTCGTCGTTAATTTCAGGATTGAAGAACGTCAGCTCTTAGTTGAGCCTTTCTCCCGCGATCAAAGTGCTGGATAGGCGCCAATACCCGTTCTTAAGTGGTTTTCACTACCTCAGTCGTGAATGGGTATTCGGGCAATGCTAGCTTCATTGATGCGAGAGATATCTGTCACGATGATGGTTGCCGTCGTCAGTGGTAGTGTCCGTTTCCATATCGATCGAAGGGGGCAAACAATGATCTCTGAGATGAACGTCAAAAGTTATCCCTAGTGATGTTGCGTCGGTAAATTGTGGAACAATCTGGATCCTAACGAACTGCTATGAGATCAAGTCTTCCTCCCAGTGCTCTACTCCCGACGACGTCTCACCTACCAGCAAGGAGACGAATGCGAGTAACGCCACCCGTGCACTGCCGAGAGGATAGTAAAACGCATCCCAGTTCTCGCTATCTTCCCCGTCGTGATTATGGATGACATATTGAAAGTAGTGTGCTTCCTGCAGTTCGCGATAGGCGCTCGAAGCACGTCTTTCGATGTCCTCCAGGTCCCTCAGTGAGAGTTCGCCCTTCTGCCGCCTTGTTCGACGCAGCAGTTTTCTCCGCATGACGTCGGTAATGAGGTTGGGAAGTGATACGCTAGGTTCCGCCGCCTTAAGGAAGATGATCTCGTTACGAGAGAGCGGGGACATGAATACACTCAGCCGGTTCACCTCGGCTAGCGCAGGGGAAGTCTGCAAGGACTGGCCGACAAAGGGATTGCCCTCGAAGAGTACGTCGCCTCGAGCCAAGGACACCGACAACTCCTGAAGATCCAGGGCCTGCAGATCGCCCCGTACATCCATAACCACGAACTGATCTTTCGCCTTCAGATTCTCTACTTGCTCGCGGGAACGGAAATGGTAGGCGACTCCATCTTCCTCCCCTGGTCGAGCGGCACGACTGTTGTAGAGCACGAGAGGCTGCAAAGTCTTGCGCAGCTCCGGATAAAATTTGGCGAGAGCCTTGGCTAGGGGGCTCTTCCCTACGCACGAAGGGCCAGAGAGAATAACCAGACGTCCTTTTCGTTCATCCGTCATATATGAATCCTCCGCTTGTGGTGTGTCGTACGTTTAAGCTCAGCAACAGCCGTCCCACTTTCGGCGTCTGGTTTGGAAACTTCTCGTCCGGAAAACAGCAAAGCCTCATGTCCGGAAATGCTCACCAGGAAAAATAGTTCCGCTCTTTACCTCGCAGCCGGGTGATCGAAATCGCGCTTTTACCCTTGTGGTACTTCCTCGGTCTGGGGCTCGAGATCGCAGTGATGTTCTGAACGGTAGAACCTCGTTGAACCACGTTACTCGGCTCGTTCGAATAAACCGCTATTCGCTTCAAGGAACTCCCTCATGGCAGCAGCAATTTCCACCACGTGTGTCTCCGTCGCAAAATGACCGGTGTCCAAAAGCTGGACTGATGCGTTCGGTAAGTCCTTCCGAAAGGCATCCGCCCCGGCAGGGATGAAAAACGGATCATTCTTACCCCAGATTGCCAGCAGAGGCGGCTGAGCTTTGCGAAAGTATTCCTGAAACTTCGGATATAGCCTCAGGTTCGATGCATAGTCCAGAAGCAGATCGAGCTGAATCTCCTTGTTCCCGGGCCTCTCCATCAACGCCGCATCCAACGTATAGGATTCTGGTGCAACCCCGTCCGGAATTGCCACGCCGTGCGTGTACTGCCACCGCGTTCCCTCCAACGTTAGAATATTGCGCCCGATTACTTCGCGGTTTTCCAGTGTCGGCGTAGCCCAATACCTTCGAATAGAATCCCAAGCATCACCAAGCCCTTCCTCATACGCATTCCCGTTCTGTGAAATGATTGCGAGAACTCGTTCGGGGTGAGCCATCGCCAAACGGAATCCAGTGGGCGCGCCGTAATCGAAAACGTAGAGCGCGTACTGTTGCAAACCGAGTGTATCCGCGAACGCCTCGATCGATTGCGCCAGCGAATCGAACGAATACCGGTATTTCCGTTCCTTCGGAACATGAGTAAAGCCGAAACCAGGCAAGTCTGGCGCAATCAGTCGATACCGATCGGCCAGGCGTGGGATCAACTCACGGAACATGAACGAAGATGTTGGGAACCCATGGAGCAAGAGAATCACGGGCGCGTCCGGATCTCCGGCAGCGCGGTAGAAGATCCGGACGCCATCGGCCTCAACCGTCCCGAAGGAGGTGACTGGGATCGCCAACTGAGTCTCGGCAGGATGGGGAGCGACTCTCGATTTCCCCGACCCAGGCGCAGAGCGAATTGACTCGGAAATATTTTGTCTCATGAGGTTCTTCTCCCTCCAAACTCCTGATTTCTGACAGCGCGATTTGCCGATGGGCTCACTGGCAATGGAGCAGCGGTTGCCCCTCAGCTTGAATACAAATGGTTCTTTTGCCGCCAACGACGATCGCTAAATCAGCAGAGGCGGCCCAACCACCCGGCATAAATGGGATAATCGTGATGGTCGCTATAAATAGCTCACTTAATGATACTAACAGGGGCAGCTCGAGGCATCTTTCTGAAATTTGCTGTGTGTTGCTATTTCTTGCGAGTTTCCTGGCTATGAAATCACCATAGCCTGTCTCGCATCGCGCTCCTTGACTTGCGCGTGCTCGCGTAAACAGTGCGTCTCGCAGTGCCAAAGCAGACTCGGCCAACGCCGAAGCCGCTTCACGAGCCCCTCAACACCCGCCTTGGTTGCGATATACGGGAAATATGTGGGGATTGACTTGGCGATGACGCTGCTCGAGAAAGCGATGATGCGGCCGCCTTCTGGGAGATGCGTCGCCGCCTGCCCCAGCACCAAAAAGGTTCCGCGCAAGTTGGTTGCAACCACTTTGTCGAATCTTTCTAGTTCCCCTCCAGAGATCGGAAGCAGCGGCATGATGCCGGCACAGTTGACAACTACGTTCAGCCCGTCGAAGGCATCGATGGTCTCCTTGACGAGCCGCTCCACGTCTGCGGCGTTTGCCACATCCCCCCTCACCTCGATCGCCTGTCCGCCCGCCGCCTTGATTGCGGCCATAACTTCCAGTGCCTTCGCGGAGTTGCCGGCGTAGCTCACTGTGACAGCAAAGCCGTCACGCCCCAGCCTTTCCGCCACCGCACGGCCAATCCCGCCTGAAGCGCCGGTAACGATAGCGCTCTTGATCGATGCGTTTTTCATATGTAGCTCCCTCGTTTTCGGATTCACAACCTTTTAACCCCTGAAGGGGCGCAAAAATAAAAGCCACAGGTGGAGCGAAACGCAACCCCTGACAAGTAGCATCTCGTGTCGCAATCATGTGCATCCCCTTTCGGTGTTGCGCGTGAAATAATGGGCTACCAACAGGAATATTCCTGCTATCACCTACAGTTTGGAACGATTCCGTTATCACGAATGCATAATCCCCTTCTGCTTTCTGATTACGCCATCTATCGCCAATGGTCCGGAGCCACCCAAGACAAGGGCCGCGAGGCAGGCGAGATAGAGGAGGTTACATTCATAGCCTGGAGGTCCGAACTGCGCCCCGGCTGCAGTCACGGCTATCAACTTGATCGAACTGAACCCGTAGGGTAGATGCACGGTAAACATCGCCACCAGTAGAACCGCAGCCATTGGTAAGCTGACAAGCGGCACGAAAGCGCCTAGAATTACGGCTAATCCACCAAATAGCTCGACCAGTATGGTGGTCCACGCCATGAAATGTGGTCCAGGCACGCCCATCGCTTGCAGGATGGTGGCGAAAGCGTCTGGGCCCTTGGATAGTTTGGAGAAACCGTGCTCCATGAAACCATAGCCAACTATCAGACGCAGCGGAATGGGAGCCCAGCGTGCGAGGGGAAGCCGACTTAGCAACTCCATTGAAAAAACAGGCAGCTTATTTTCACGAATACCCATACCTCTATTTTTCCAGTGAAGCGACTTCAGCCAGGCGACGCAGGTGACGCTCGGCCTGGCTGAACTCAGCCGCCAGGAACGCCTCGACAAGGTCCCAGGCGAGGAATGGCCCCAGAGTCCGAGCGCCCAGACAAATTATGTTCATGTGATCATCCTCCACCCCTTGCCGGGCGGAGAAGTGATCGCTGATCAGACCGGCGCGAATACCCGGAATTTTATTGGCGCAGACGGTCGCGCCCACACCGCTGCCGCAAACGGCCACTCCGCGCTCGAGCTCACCTGCCGCCACCGACCGGGCCAGTGGGATAACAAAATCAGGGTAATCGTCACCTGAATTTAGACTATGTGCACCGAAGTCGAAGACTTCATGACCCGCCGCGCGAAGACGCGCAAGCATATCTTCCTTCAGCCAGTATCCACCGTGATCGGTGGCGATTCCGAGATGCATATTCACTCCTTCGTTGGATTGCTCCAGCCTCCCATCGGCGTCACTCGCTCGACCTCAGCCGGTCCCCAAGTATTCGTTTCCAGCGCCATGAAATGATCTCCAGCCACCGATATCTCCTGCAAGTAACATCGTCAAACGGTTGTGCCGATTTCAAGCTGACCTTTGTGTGCTTTTCGCGGGGACGCTGGCCAACAGCCCGACCAGACCTTCAGACAACGTGGGATGGGTGAAGAGCGCATCACGCAACATGGTATAGGTCATACGCCCGATCATCGCGGTCTGAACAGCAGCCATCGGTTCGCTAGCCTCGAAGCAAAATGCTGTGACCCCTAGAATTTCGTCGCTGTTCGCGCCGATGAGCATCTTCAAGAACCCACGCGGTTCAGAGACCGTCACGTTACGGAGAACATCAGCCGCCTGCATTTTAGCCACGCGGTACGCGATACCATCGCGCCGCGCCTCGGATTCGTTGCTCCCCACTCGCGCCAATTCCGGATCGGTGAAGAGGCAAAACGGCACCAAACGATTCTTAGTCGTGCGATTGCCACCGTTGAGATTGCCATACACCACACGGAAATCATCAAAAGCTACATGAGTAAACTGGGGGCTGCCGGCGCAATCACCCATTGCCCAGATGTTTGCAGCGGTTGTCTCCAGCCGATCGTTGACCTTGATATAACCGCGCCCGTCGAGTTCGACTCCAGTCAGCTCAAGTCCGATGCCGTCGGTGTTCGCTATCCGGCCTGTAGCGACAAGGACGTCAGTCCCTTCGAGAATTCGCTCGCCATCCTGGTCCTTAGCATGGATGCGAACCTTCTTGCCGGAACGCCCTTCAACCCGGGCGGCATGCGTTTCGAGTAAAACATCGATCCCTTCGTCTCGAAACAACTCAAGAAGCGCGGCGCCGACATCGGAATCTTCATGTCTTGCGAGCTGCGGGCCGGCTTCTAATAACGTCACCTGCGAGCCGAATCGCCGAATCGCCGAATCGCCGAATCGCCTGCGTTAGTTCGAGGCCGACATAGCCGCCGCCGAGAACGATGAGATGCTCCGGAAGCCGGTCGAGGTCGAGAGCTTCGATGTGTGTCATCGGTTGGGCCGCAGCAAGACCCGGAATGTTGGGCATGGGCGAGCGCGAACCTAGAGCGAGAAAAACGCGATCGGCGAGAACGGTTCTCGCACCACCTTCGTTGAGCGAGATTTCGACGGTTCGCGGAGCGATGAACCGGGCATTGCCCATGATCAGTTCCACGCCGCTGGCTACTCCAAGGTCAACGTGTACCTGATGCTGCTCTTCGACCATGAGCCGCTTGCGACGCTGAACGCCCGCCATGTTGATGGAAAGCGAACCAAGTTCGAGGCCAAATTCCGCGCCGCGCCGCGCCAGTGAAGCCACTCTCGCGGAGTAGATCAGGTTTTTGCTTGGCAGGCATGCGACGTTGGGGCATGATCCTCCTAAATTTTTCCTTTCGACCATCGCGATCTGATGACCCGCCTTGGCCATCGTCCAGGCAAGAAACTTACCCGCTTCTCCGCTCCCGATAACGAGATTCTCATATCTTTCGATGTCCGGCATTTGTCATTCTCCTTTTATTAATCGAAGAAATGAGCTTACGAAGATGGCTCGGATGTGTCTTACTATTTTTTGCCGGAACCGGCTGTTTCTTGCGATCTCTTTTTGAGAGCAATCAATCCCAACGGTAATGGCAGGTAGAAATGCGGAAGCAATTCGTGAGCTTCTGTGAAGGATCAAGTCCACCTCAGAAATCGTATCTTTCACAAATCGATGACGACGTCTCGTATCGGTTGTGAGCAGCAAACGAGAAGATTGCCGTCGGCGGGCTTTTCGAGTGGCTCCGGGCTGTACACGATCGGCCCAGAAACCAGACCGCTCTCACAGCTGTGACAAACACCGGTCCGGCACGACCAACGGACCGGGACGTCGCACGCCTCGGCCAGCTCCAAAATGCTCTGGTAGGCCGATGAGTTCCAGTGTGCGGCTATGCCACTGCGAGCGAAAGATATCAGCGGACCGGTGTTGGCATCGTCCTCGGGCAGATGCGGAGCTCGCGTCACCGCGCCGACGACGCCAGGGGTCATCGACTCGCTACCATTGAAGATTTCGACGTGAATCCGCTCCGGCGCCGCGCCTAAGCTTGCGAGAGCCTCTTTCATTTCTGCCATGAAGCGAGTAGGCCCGCAGAGGTAGACATCCGCTTCCCGTGGGACGACGACCTTGTCGAAGACCGATCGCGACAGGCGTCCGGTAGCGTCGAAATCCTCACCCATCTTGTCGCGCGAGCCCGGTCTGCTGTAACAAACATAACTTCGGCTGTGCATGAGCGAGGGAAGGAGGCGGTGGACTTCTGCGGCGAATGGATGATGCTCCCGATCGCGAGCCCCGTGCAGCCACCAGACCTGCCGGGTCGAGCGGGCCGCCGCCAGAGCGTGCAGCATCGCCAGTACAGGTGTCGCACCGATTCCGGCGCTGAGCAGCACCACCGGTCGTTCTCCAGGCTGCAGAATGAAGCTGCCGCGCGGCGAGCTGAAGTCGAGAGCATCGCCCACTCGGACATGCTCCTGCAGGTAGGTTCCCGCCACCCCATTCGGCTCGATCTTCACGCTGATTCGATAACGCTCCGTCGAAAGTGGACCGGAGAGCGAGTAACTGCGAAAAAGTGGAGGACCGCCGGCGGTCGGCTGAAGACGCAAGACCACGTACTGGCCTGGCAGAGCCGTTCGCAGCGGCTGACCGTCCGGGCTCTGCATCGTCAGCGAGAGGACGTCCGCCGCCTCATGATTGATCGCCGTCACCTTGAGCGGCCGAAACCCAGGTGCAACCGGATGCGCAGCAGCTGCCGGCGCGAGCCCCGCGTTACCACTCCCTGCGCCAGTCGTTTGGCTCTGAAGTAACGCCTCAAACGACGAGCGCCAGCCGGGCGAAAGCGCTTCGATACGCAATGCGCGCTCCAGTCGATCGCGCGCATGATCGGGCGAATAGAGGAGCGCGTTGATCTCTGCGACGGTCATTTGCTCCTTCGCCTCTCCCATCTTCACGATTTCATCGCCGGCGCCCACTGCGCCTTCTTGCAGGACGCGGAAGTAAAACCCAGGCCGGCCGCTCGATGTCAGCAATGCCGGCATTCGGGGCTCGTTCATCCGAATGCCGACGCGATAACAGGTAACGCGAGGTTGAGTGACCTCGAACAGCGCGTTGCCGATCTGATAACGGTCGCCGATACACACAACATCGTCGGGCAACCCTTCGATCGTGAAATTCTCCCCGAACTGTCCGTAGACGAAGTCGGTCCTCTTCAACTGCTCCTGCCAATGGCGATACGATTCGATCTGGTAGACGAAGACGGCGCGCTGCTCTCCCCCGTGCCCGGCCAGGTCGCCTTGGCCGTCTCCCTCGATATTCAAACGGCCGACCCGACAGCGGCCAGACACCGGATACTTCCAGATTCCGGTGTGCACAGTGCGACCCTTCCACGCGATGTCGCGCGGTAGTCCGACGTTTACTGATAGTAGTCGAGCCATGTCACACCGCTTTAGTGGAGATCAGAAGCCCTACCAGCTTGGATATCCTTATTTGCAGGCGGGAGCGCCTCGGCTACGGTGAGGTCGCGATCTGGGCCGTGCGAAATCACCGTCTGACCCGGCTCTAGACGAAGTTGGGTGCCATCGAGCTGTACCGTGACCATGTCCGGCTCAAACGACACCAGGTCGGAGATCCGGCCGACGCTCGGGATACGCCTCACGATACGACCATGCCGCCCGATGTGCGTCACCGATGTCGTAGTAGCTGCACAGCCCTTTGTACGGACAGAAGGTCTGGAATTCCACGGGGGTCAGTTCGGACTCATCGATGTCGGCGCGTACAACATACCAGCGCGGCGCGAAGCCGGACTCGTAGAGTACTACCGGCCGCCTGGTATCGGCGATAATGCGGTCACGATGGCGGACCACCAGGCTACGGGAGGACTGGCGAATGTCGATGCGGTGGTAGCTGTCGGCGGCATGACCCAGGATCCGTTCGTCTTCTTCGTAGAAGGCGTCCATTGCCGGCCAGGCGAACGCGACCCGTGATTGCAGCTCACTCGCGTAGGCGGGTAGTTCAATGTGCTGCCACGCTCCTCGAGGCGCGCTCTGCTCGCCCATCCGGACGATGTACCAGGACGTGAGCCCGAGGTCGAGGTGCCGGGTAGTGTGATCGGTGTGTACTAGTGTGTCGGGAGAGACGTCGGCCTCCGGGAAGTAGGCCACCGGATAGCGGCCGGGTTCGAAGAGTAAGATCACATCCTCGCTATCGGCGATCCATGTTCCGCCGAAGCGCACGCGCATGCGCCGACGCAGCGGCTCGACATACAACAGTCTCTTGGGTAGCGGTTCGGGCACGAGGAACCGGCCGATTGCTCCCGATGAGAGCGGACCTTGTTGCCATGACAGTCCCATTGCTCTTTCCTCCTATTGGGTTAACCAGCCGCGATCGCAAGCAAGGCTCCTCCGTTCTACACTCGTCATAATTCCTCTTGCTTCTCTTTGATAACCGCCCCAAAACCCTGAGCGGTCAGCAGCACTTGATTAGGCCGCCGCCGATTTATACCGATTGAGACTGGGGATATGACCGCCTGCGAAGTGATTGACTTCCTGAAACCCAATTCGCAGAACCTCTTATCGAAATCGACTCGGATAATATCTCCCGAGTCGAGCTGCCCGGTCGCGATCAAATTCGACAGCGGGATGACCAGATGGCGCTCGATCGCCCGCTTCAGTGGACGGGCGCCATAGCGCCGGTCATAGCCCTCAACAAGCAGGAAATCTTTCGCTTGGTCGCTGCAACTGAGTATGAAAGGGATATACCCTGCTTCTAGAATTCGGCACTGAACTCGTTCGATCTCAAGCTCCAGAATTCGTCGCAGCGCCTCTTCAGTCAGCGACCGGAAGACCACTACCTTATCCAGACGGTTCATAAATTCAGGAGAAAACTTGCGCCGAGCCGCCTCTACTCCGATCTTCTCCAATTTCGCATCAAGCTCCTCAGAAGGGACGGCTCTCGATGCGAAGCCCAACTTCCCTTCAGTAACTTCACTCATCTCGCGCGCCCCGAGATTAGAGGTCAGGATCACGATGCAGTCGGAGAAGTCGACACGACGGTTGTCGCCCAGAGTGAGCGTCGCCTTATCCAAGATAGCGAGCAGCAATTGCCAAAGCGTTTCAGAGGCTTTCTCGATCTCATCGAAGAGCAAAAACGTCAGATTCGTCTGCGGCGTGTGGAAGCGATCGAGGTTCTCCTGCGTCAACAGCGGCGCGGTCTCGCGGTGGCCCAGATAGCCCGGAGGCGATCCGACCAGCTTGGCTATCTCGTGCGAATGCTGGAATTCGGCGCAATCAATCTTGACGATGGCGTGCGGATCACCGAACAGGACTTCGGCAGCCGCCTCGACAGCGTGTGTCTTGCCGGAACCAGTGGGGCCCAAGAAAAGCATCGTCCCGAGTGGTTTGCCGGGCAGCGCCATCTTGGCCAGATATATCTGGTATAACTGCGAGAGCGCCAGGACCGCGTCATCTTGTGCGACGACTCGCTTAAAGAGTTCTTCTTCGAACCAGCTTGCCTTCTCGCACCTTCGCTTAGCATCCAGCGAGAGCCAACCCGACGGCTGAGTCGCTGTAGCGGCGGCTGGCCCGATTATCGATTTCTGGGATACCATTTGTTCCTCCACAGAAAATAGTTTTCAGTTGAGCGATTTCGATCGGAGGCTGAAAACCGAAAACTGAAAACTGAAAACTCTATTACATTCCCCTTCTGAAAATGCTCGGTGTGACGCCGGCCAATCTACGGAAAGAGGTTGTAAAATGGCTCTGGCTGGAGAAACCCGCCCTGAGAGCGATCTCCGAGATCGGAAGTTCTGTCTCCGCCAAGAGCCTCTTGGCCCGTTCTATCCGCTGCCGGGTGATGTAATTTATGGGGCTCAACCCTATCGATTGTTTAAAAGATCTTGAAAAGTGGTAGTAGCTCATCCCGACCTCTTCTGCTATCACCGCCAGAGAGACCTCCTGCTCCTGCTCGAGATGATCGCTGATGCGTTCGACAGCTCGACGCAGTTTGTGTGGCGCCATTCCACCCCTTGTGATCCGGACATCTTTCAAACAGCTGTAGCGCCTGACGAGTTGTATAGCGATCACAGACGCCACTGAATCCGCATACAGTCTTCCGACAACGTTCTCTTCTTTCAGCTCATATAGAAGAGACATGGCAAGATAACTGAGCTGTTCATCTATTACGCCGAGTTGCGGTTCGATCGCGATCTGCTTGTGATTGAGATCACACGCCTCAGCGGTCTTCTGGACAAACCCAGGGTGAAGATAGATGTTTAAAGTCTCCTGGGACCTGCCGCTGTGCCTACGCCAATGCGAAAGCACACCAGCCGGAATAATCGCTATCTCTCCGGGGCTCAGGCGCCGCTCAAATTCGTACCCGTCTATGCTCACGCTGGCAGTGGGCTGTGGCCCGTGCGGCCCCAGCGACAGAATCATGGAGTGACTCTCGAGAGGAGGTATCTCCATCTCGCGGTTGGTATGTCGCATGTGCAAAACCCGAATATTCTGCCAGCCGAGATACTCACTCGATGTAATGACCGCCTCAGGATGAATCTGTGACAGGTCACTCAGTGACCTCCCTAAGCGATCGCCTGTTCTATCAGCGAACATTTTTACCTTGCTACGGTGCGGTGGTCCCTCCCAAAATTGCCCAGCAAAAAGTGAGCAGTTATCGCCATAGACTGTTTTTGTTTGGAACATGTATCCCTTCCTTCCAACTGTCTCGTCGACGACGGGCGTCGAATATTTATGAGTGAGCGTCTATATTTGTGAGTTGCAAAATCGGTCGGCATCGCGTCACAACCACTCCAGTAAAGCATCAAGTTCGATTGGCTTTTTAAAGCGCGCCGCCCTTACGCTCGCATCTCGAGTAAGGCAACGGACGTACCAAAAACGAAGGATTTGTATGTTGCTGAATCAAAGAGTAATCTGAAGATAATGAGGCGAATGTGTCGGAGTGTCGCCTGAGTCCGACATGTGTCGGGACGGAATTGTCATCCGCCCCGACAGTGTTAGTTCACTTGAATCACATATATATACACGGATGCTGCGAATAGATGCAGATTTTGTCCGCGAATATCCGCCGCATCCGTGTATACACATGATTCATCATCATACCGAGTATACTCAGAACGTATGTGGTCGTGGGCGAGTAATGCCAAGCTTAGACATTCTGGTGTGGAGAGTCGTGCGGTTCAAGCCGAGACGCGCCGCGGCGCCTGTCGGCCCCCCGATCACCCAGTTCGATTCGTACAACGCGTCGAGGATACGTTCACGCTCCAGAGATTCACGCGTCGATGCACTAGTCTGATCGGCTGCTGCTTTCGCCGCCATCGCCAACTGAGAGCGCGGGTTTTCGGTGGTATGACTACGAGCGAGCATCACCGCCTGCTCGATCAGATTTTGCAGTTCCCGGATGAGAAGGCCCTCTCGTTCCCTGGTTTCATGCGTCGATCCGTAGGCCTGGTGGGCCGCTATTCTTGCCGACTCCTTCAACTCGGCGAACGGGATTTCAAGGACAGCGCCGCGCGTGAGAATGACGGCTCGCTCGATCAGATTTTGCAGTTCTCGGATGTTGCCCAGCCAGGAATAACTACACAGCAACGCCATCGCCTCTTCAGGAATCGTCTCTATTCGTTTATTCATGCGCTGCGCATACTTATCCACGTAATGCTGCGCCAAAAGCGGAATGTCCTCCGCGCGCTCCCGTAGTGGTGGGACCCGTATCGGGAAAACGTTTAGCCGAAAATAGAGATCCTCGCGAAATGCTTTCTCTCCCACCATCTGCGCCAAGTCCCGATTCGTGGCTGCCACCAGACGTACATCGACGTGAATAGTTCGCGTGCTTCCCAATTGTTCAAATTCCTGCTCCTGCAACACACGCAGCAGTTTAGGCTGGATATCCAACGGAATATCGCCTACTTCGTCGAGAAAGATCGTTCCACCATGCGCCAGACCGAAGCGCCCGATCTTCTGTGATAACGCTCCGGTAAAAGCTCCCTTTTCATGACCGAACAGTTCACTTTCCAATAACCCCGAGGGAATCGCCGCGCAGTTGAGCTTGACGAATGGGCGATTGGACCGGGAGCTCAGGTTGTGGATCGCTCGCGCAATGAGCTCCTTTCCCGTGCCGGTCTCTCCCAAAATCACCGCCGTCGAGTCCGTCGGCGCTACCAGCTCGACCTGATGTAACACCGCTCTCAAAGCTGCGCTCGTCCCGACAATCTCTTCAAAGATATGCGGCGCAATGTTGTCCCGTTGCTGCCGCACTCTCTGATCCCAGGCGATCCCCTTTTGGATCGCCTCCAACAGATCCTCAACGTCAAACGGCTTCGTCAAAAACTCCAGTGCGCCTGCTTTGATCGCACGGACAGACATCGGAATGCTGCCGTGACCTGTCAGAAAAATAATGGGGATCTGAACTCCCGCCTTGGCCAGCTCTTGTTGCAGTTCAAGCCCGCTGAGCCCGGGGAGTTGCACATCCAACACCAAACAGCTCGGCACATCCATATTGTTTGGGCTTTGGCTGTTTGGCCGCGAGCTGGCCAAAAACTCCTGCGCCGACGCAAAAGTCTCCACCCTCAGTCCCGCTGATCGAAGCAGATTTTCCAGGGCTTCGCGCATCGACGCATCATCATCCACAACATATACGAGAGGGCTCAACTTTCTCATTGAGATACTTCCTCTGCCTGCAAATAGGCACCGACGAATGGGAAAACACGCTATCCCCTCTTCGCTCATATCCGAATGCCGTATGGGTCTCTATGTGTCGGTCGACCCCATTTCGCAATTCCTATTATCTTTCATTTCTCCTCATTGCTTGTCTAGAGCCGTGTGGATCGCATTGAGTAAAGCCTCCTCACTGAAGGGCTTGAGTAAGTAATCCACCGCCCCGTATTTCAAAGCTTGCAAGCGCGCCATCTCATCTTCATGTGAGGTGATAAAGATCACTGGGATTCCACTCTTACTGGCCAACAGTTGACGCTGAAGCTCGAGCCCATTCATCCCCGGCATACGCACATCGAGGATCAGGCAGTCAGTATCCCGGATATGATCCGAATTCAAAAACTCTTCGGCCAAAGCAAATACCTGCACCCCATACCCAAGAGACCTGATAAACCCCTGAAGGGATTCACGGACGGAATCATCATCGTCAACCACTGAAATTAAATGCTTATTGGCCATCCATACCTTTCTATGATGCACTAGCGCAAGATAACAGCATCTCAGACAAAACATCTATTATACTTTGGTATAGGTGGCCCAAAAGGATTAGTTCCGCTAAGGTTCCGCAAGAAACTGAAACAAACAGTGATCCACACCGACGAAATTGGCAAAACACAGATGAAATAAGCAAAAAATGAAAAGATCGAGCAGGATTGACTCAGGTAAGCTCTGCTTTTAGCAGAGGCACAACCGTATAAAAGAATTTAATTCAAGGAGAAGGTCACTTATGAAACATCAAGGTTTGATGATAATGATCGCGATAACCATTGCAGCTTCTCTGTTGGCTAACGGACGCTCACAGAAGAAGGATATCAAGGTGGATATGAAGAACGCGAAGGGAGAGAGTGTTGGCACCGCTACTTTGTCCGAAGCAGATACCGGGATCAAGATCAACCTTGATCTCGAAAATCTCCCGCCCGGTGTACACGCCATCCACATTCATCAGGCAGCCAAGTGTGAGCCGCCGGATTTCACCTCTGCCGGGCCACATTTCAACCCGGAGAATAAGCACCACGGCCTGGAAAACCCGAATGGGCCTCACGCGGGAGACATGAAGAATATCACAGTCGGTAGTGACGGAACTGCGCACACGACCGTAGCCGACTCGATGGTCAATCTTGGAATGGATAGTCATTCGGTTTTCACTAATGGAGGAACGTCACTCGTCATACACGCGGACGCGGATGATATGAAAACAGATCCGGCCGGGAATTCAGGCGCCCGCATCGCCTGCGGCCTGATTACAAAGAGCAGCTCACGATGAATGGTTAACAGTCTGTATCGGAAATGTTCGATCCTGTTGTAAGCCTCCTGTTGACGGCCGCGATCAGATCACCGATGGTCGAGACACAAATTTCATCGCCCAACAAAGTGTTAAGCATCGCGTGATAAAGTGGGCGCGTCGGCCAATCTTTGCCGAAGTAGCGTTTGACGAAGGCAGCGCGCTCGCTGTCGACCGTGTCCAAAAGTTGAATCGCTTCTGCTTGATCTTTCACGCGTGCAGTCAGCCGCCGAACCTTTTCAGACCTCGGAGCATATAGAAAGACGCTGAAAGTGTCCGGCCGGCATCGCAGGAACCACGGCGCGCCACGGCCGACGATCACACAGTTCCCTTCTTCCGCAGCCTTCTCGATCACCTCTTGAACCAGAAGGACCATTCGGTCCGCATCGAAGGCTTTATCTTCGGCAAAGTGCAGGGCCTTTTCGGAGGTGCCGCGCCAAAAGACTCTTCCCAACCGATAAAGGAGCGGATCGAGCCGTTCGTCACATCGCTGAACATCTGACGCCTCAACTCGCGCAAGCCTGGCAATCTCTGAGGTGAGTTGTCGGTCAAACAATTTCCAGCCGAGACGATCGGCAAGCATTTCGGCAATTACGCCGCCTCCACAACCGTATTCACGTTCTATAGCTATGATCTTAATCACGGCAGACCTCTTCTGAAAATAGATAGGATTTACGAGTTTTTCAGGATTTATGGGATCGAAGTAAATTCTGAAAAAGCCGGTAAACCTGTCTAAATTTTTCAGTGAACAGCTACCCCGCCTGTCGATCTCACTTTCTTGAACAGGACGGCTAAGAGGGCGGATATCACGCAAATCAGCGCGAACAAACGAAAGTTGTCTACGTAAGACCAAAGCGACGCCTGCCTGAGCAGCGTATTGTAGAGCACACCATAAGCGCGCTGGTCAGATCCGACCTCCTGTCCGAGCGATTGCAACTGTTGCTGAAAGACCGGATCGAAGGGCGTCATATGCGACCGCATCAGCGCCTGATGAGTCTGCGCACCGCGATCCAGGAGCGTAGTGACCAGCGAGATGCCGATGCTCCCTCCGAGATTCCGCATGAGGTTGTAGATTCCGGTGGCATTGCCGATTTGATCATTGCTCAGCTTGCCCATTGTCACAGTCGTCAGGGGAACGAAGATCAAACCAAACGACACACCAATCAATATGTTCGGCCAGAGAATGAAACCCTGCGAAACGTCCAGAGTCACGCCGCTCAAGACAAAGCTGGCGTAAGCGAAAAGTAAGAACCCGGCCGCGATCAACAGCCTGTTGTCCATCCGGCTGACCAGAATGCCGACAATGGGCATAGTGAGCAGCGCCCCAATCCCCCGTGGGCTGACGGTCAATCCGCTCTGAAGCGCCGGGTATCCCATGAGCGTTTGCAAAAAGAGCGGCAGCATTACGATCGACCCGTACAATGTAATACCGACGATCAAGATCAGCCCCGAACCGACGGCAAAATTGCGATTCTTGAAAACGCGGAGGTCGACGATCGGCTCTTTCGCGGTCAGTTGGCGGATGATGAAGGCGATAAAAGCGATAGTTGAAATTACGGCGAACCAGCGAATCCACATAGCGCCGAACCAATCATCCTCCTGCCCTTTGTCGAGAATGATCTGGAGCGTCGCTATCCAGAGGGCCAGTAACCCGAATCCGATTATGTCGATACGACCGGCCTTCGCCTGTTTGATATAGGGCGGATCTTCGACAAAGGTCTGCAGCATAAAAATGGCAAGTATGCCGATCGGGATGTTGATGTAAAAGACCCATCGCCACGAGTAATTGTCGGTGATCCACCCGCCAAGTGTCGGTCCGATGATCGGAGCGACAACTACGCCTAATCCGAAGATCGCCATGGCGATGCCTCTTTTTTGGGGCGGAAAACTTTCGAGCAGAATCGCCTGCGAGAACGGCTGCAACGCACCGCCGCCGATTCCCTGCAATACGCGTGTGATAATCAGAAACTCCAGGCTTGTCGCCGCGCCGCAGAGAAATGACGAGACGGTGAAGAGTATGATGCAGGCGATCAGGAATCGCTTGCGACCGAAGAATTTCCCCAGCCACCCGCTGGCCGGCAGCACAATGGCGTTTGAAACCAGATAGCTCGTCAATACCCACGTCGCCTCGCTGTTGCTCGCTGCGAGACTGCCGGCGATGTAGGGCACGGAGACATTGACAATCGTCGTATCGAGCACCTCCATGAAAGTCGCCAGCATGACTGATATGGTGATCAACCATACACTCGCCTTCGGGCGCCACTCAGTCGCGGATTGGGAATTATCAGCTATCGATTGGTGATCGTTGCCCTCCGTTTGATGATCTGTGTCTTCATGCTTCATTCAGCTCACCTTCGCAATCCGCAATCAGCAATCACTTGACCTTCACCTCCGGCTCAACCGACATTCCCGGACCAAGCGCGTATCTCGCATCTGGAGGATCGTCAAAGATGATCTTGACCGGCACACGCTGGACGACTTTGATGTAGTTGCCCGTCGCGTTCTCCGGCGGCAGCAGGCTGAAGACCGCACCGCTGCCTCGCTGAATGCTGTCGACGCGAGCTCTGAACAATTGGCCCGGATAGGCGTCGACGGTGACATTCACCGGCTGTCCCGGTTTCATATAAGTCAATTGGGTCTCTTTGAAGTTGGCCGTCACCCACAAATTGTCGGGCACTATCGAAAAGAGGGCGTCACCCGCTTGAAGATATTCGCCAAACTCGACTGTTCGTTTGGTAATGCGCCCCGGCTCTGGCGCATAGATTTTCGTATAAGACAGATCGAGCTCGGCTTGCCGAACCGCCGCCTTCGCCTGCTCGACATCCGCGCTTGCAACATCAACCTGAGATTTACTGGCGGCTAATCGATGCGGGCGAGAGTTGGCGTCTGCCAGTTGGCCTCGCGCTTCACCGACCTTCGCCTGCGATTCGTTCACCTCTGATTCGGCCTGGCGGAGACTTTCGGCGGCCGACTGCTCCCCGGCTTGTGCGTCAGCCACCTGCGACCTGGCCGCGGCAACCCGCTTGCGTGCGGCCTCTAGTTGAGCATTCGCGGCTCGCGCCGTCGCCACAACGCTATCGAGTTGTTGGCGTGATACTTCATCCTTTTGATAGAGCAGTTGATAACGTGGGACATCGGTGTTTGTCCTGATCGCCTCAGCTTCCGCCGCAGCAACCTGCGCGAGCGCCTGTTCGGCATTGGCCTCTGCCGTCTTGACCTGCATCTGAGATTGAACGAGCCGGGCACGGGCCGCCTCCATCTGCGCCTTTGTCGTCTGCACGTTCGACCTCGCCTGATCGACACCTGCCGATGCCTGGATCACGGAGGCTCCTGAAGTCACGTCGGTCAAATCGACGTTGATCCGCGCGGCTCCGTGTCGCGCAATGGCCGATTGCAGATTGGCGCGCGCTTGCGCCAGCCGTATCTCGTAATCGCGAGGATCAATCTCGAGCAGTAGATCGCCGGCATTAACGTGCTGGTTGTCGGTAATCAGAAGCTTGACCACATAACCCGACACCTTCGGGCTGATCTGAATGATGTGACCGTCAATAAAAGCGTCATCGGTCGATTCGTGCGAGATGGCGTGGAGGTAGTAATGCACGCCGAAGATAAGCCCGATGATCAGTAAGAGACCGGCGAGATAGATAAACAGCGGTCGTTTGTAGAGAGGTTTTCTTCTTCTTGGCTTCGTGCAAATCCTCCTCGGAGACCGCAATCGATTGCTTGCTAGTTTGATCGACCTTGCCCGTATTCTCCTGATTGCTCGTATCCTCTTCGTTCACTGAATCATTTTCCATAGTCTCGTCTTCAAAAGCTCGCATACAGATTTGCCTCTTCGCGTTTCAGAAGCGAAAAGACTGGGCGCGGCCCAATGCGGCAGCCAGATTGACCCGTGCGGTGTTATAGACAGCGACCGCAGCGACGCGCCCGTTTCGCCCGTTCTCAAGAGATGTCTGTGCCTGGACGACCTCGATGTTGTCGGCAACGCCGGCCAAAAAGCGATCACGCGCCATGCGCAATTCGCGTTCAGCCAGATTGAGCGTCACTTCTGCAGCGCGCACCTGCTCAACTGCCGATGCCAGGGTGACGAGCGCGAGACGCACGTCCTCTTCGACCTGCCACTCCATGTCGCGCAATTGCAGCTCGGCTTGACACTCCTGGCTCCTGGCCACCTCGATACGCCCACGCGTATAGCCGCCATTGAAGATAGGAATCTTGACTTGCAATGCCACGCTGCGAGTAGGGAGATTGAACTGAGATGGTGTAACGCCACTTGATCCGTAATCGGCGATGAAGCCCAGCGACGGATACTGCTCGGCCACTGCCGCTTTACCTTCCAGTCTGCGCTGCTTGAGCATTTGCGCGGCGATCTGCAATTCGTAGCGATTCTGCTTGGCGTAGGCTATGGCCACCTCAACGGTCGGCGCGTATCCGTCGGCAGATCGCATCGTGTCGCTCAAAACAAGCTTTCCTCCCAGCGGGAGGCCGGTCACCCGTTGCAAACGCAACCGCGCCTGTTCCGAACCAGTCTCAGCCTGTACGAGCGCAAGCTTATTCTGCGCCACGCTGGTAGCGGCGCGCGCGACATCAATACCTGTGGCAACTCCCGCGTCGCGTTGATCTCCGGCCTGCTTCAGTAGATCCTGTGCCAGACGTAGATTGGCTTGTGCCGCCTGTAATGCCTCGCCGCTGCGTAAGGACTCGACATAAGCGAGAATCGCTGCTGTGGCGACCTGCTCGCGCGACAGATTCTCCTGAAGCCCGGCAATCCCCTCCGCGACCTGAGCGCTTTGAAACGCGCGCAGACTGCTGAGGTCGAAGAGCGTCTGCGACAGTCTGAGGCGCGCATCGAATGTCTTGTAAGGTCCGAGAAAAGCCGGGATAGTAGGAATCTGGAGGCCCTCAGCGAAAAGGTTCTCAGTGTTGTTAGATTGAGATACCGCGGATACCAGATTCGGCAACAACGACGAGAGACTCTCTCGCTTCGACCCATGCGCCTCGCGCCGGCGCTCACGTGCGAGCGATGTGGTAAGGTTATTCTCGATGGCAATCTGGATCGCCTTCTCCAGACTGAGGTCGATCGCGGCTGTATTCGAAATTGCCCCGTTGCTTCCCTGCTGAGCAGCTACAATCGGCTCTAGCGACAAAAGACAGGTGACTACCATCGATATGAGTTGCAGAATCCATTCCTTCAGCTTGGCAACACTTATATCTCTCGCAATCCATACCATAGAATTCATCTCATTCAGCAACCACGCTACACAATTATCCTTAGATGACCAGAAATCTATCCTACCTGGCTGCTGACGCGAGGTCTTGCGCGATTTTGCGGGAAGTGTCTATCTTTTGCGGCAGTTCTCTTCCGCTTAAGTGGTAGATTACAAATATGCTTGAGTTGCAGAACCTCAAAGAGCAAACTATCATTCTAGCGATCTTTGTCGAAGGACTGAACGTCGTCGGGATGCTCAAGAATGGCAACTTGGCCAAGCATATAGCGGATGCGGCGTTCGCCGAGATATTCCGGGAGCTTGAATACAAGGCGCGCTGGTATGGGAGAAGCTACATTGAACTGGATCGGTTCTTCCCATCGTCCAAGTTATGTTCTAGCTGTGGCCATCTGCTGAAAGACCTAGCTCTGTCGATTCGAGAGTGGGATTGCCCGCAGTGCGGGGTGCATCACGACCGGGACGAAAACGCCGCGATCAATATATTGCGAGCGGGGCAATACCTGCGAAAACTACCGGGTGGGATGCCCGGAAAGTAACGCCTACGAGAGATGAGCGACGGCGCTCAGCGTAGGAATCCCCCACTATACCGCGCTTTAGCGGTTGGTGGAGGAGAAAGTCAAGCTGTGCTGCTCATAATGCCAATGCAATGGAATTCGGCATAAAGTCCTGGGATGCTTGGTATGTCCAAGTCTGATACATCGGTGCAGGGTGCGTTATCTGCGGGTTTGAGATACGGTCTGGCAGTTTCAAGCGTTGCAGTAGCGGTGATCATCACATATCTAATGCATTCCGATGTGCTTATCTCACCGCTCTTCTTACTGGCCATCTTGTTGAGCGCATGGTTTGGCGGCTTCGGGCCGGGCATAGTTGCCGCATCGTTGGCGACTCTAGCTATCAATTATTTCTTCCTGCACCAGATGCACACCTTGCGGATTGACCTCGCCGACGTTCCTAAAATTATCGTCTTCTATGCCTCAGCTCTGCTCGTCAGTTCGTGGAGCGCCGCGAAAGGCCGCACGGAGACACTGCTCCGGCGAACGCGCGATGAATTGGAGGCCAGAGTTCAAGAGCGAACAGCGGACCTCAGGCAAAGCAACGAACAGTTACGGGTCGAGGTCGCCGAGCGCCAGCGGACAGAAAAAGTGCTGCGCGAGCAGGCCAACCTCCTCGACCTCACGCACGACACGGTCTTCGTCCGCGACATTAACGATGTCATCACCTACTGGAATCGGGGCGCCGAGGAGCTCTACGGATGGAAAAGGGAGGAGGCGATCGGCCAGATCACTCACCGGCTTCTACAATCGATCTTCCCCGCACAGATCGAAGAGATCACGACGGAGTTGTTCCGCAGTGGGCGATGGGCGGGAGAGATCGTTCACACAAGGCGAGATGGGACGCAGATCACTGTGGCGAGCCGGTGGTCTCTGCAGCGGGACGAGGAGGGGCAGCCGATCGCGATGCTCGAGACCAATAATGACATTACCGAACGCAGGCAGGTTGAGGAGGGATTGCGCAAAGCGCAGGCCGAACTGGCACACATCACGCGCGTGATGACGATGGGCGAGCTGGCATCCTCGATTGCTCATGAAATTAACCAGCCGCTCGCTGCAGTCGTCACCAACGGCAACGCCTGTCTGCGATGGCTGGCGAACGAGCCGGCCAATCTCGATGAGGGGCGTGAATGCATCAGGCGAATCATCCGGGATGGGAATCGGGCGAGCGAAGTCATCGCGCGGATTCGGGCCCTGGCGAAGAAATCTTCGCCGGACAAAGCACCGCTGAATCTCAACGAAACCATCCAGGAAGTTCTCGCCCTGACCAACAACGAAGCGCGCAGGAACAGGGTTTTGCTACAGACCGATCTGGCCGCCGGCCTGCCGCCCGTGCAAGGCGACAGGGTGCAGTTGCAGCAAGTGATCATCAATCTGGTGATGAACGGGATCGAAGCCATGAAGGGGGTCACCAACCAGCCGCGAGAGTTACTCATCAAATCCAATCGATACGAATCGGACAAAGTGTTCGTCGCCGTGCAGGATACCGGCATCGGGCTTGACGCTCAGAATCTGGATCGGATATTCAATGCCTTCTATACGACCAAGGCGGAGGGAATGGGTATGGGGCTCTCGATCAGCCGCTCGATCATCGAAGCTCACGGCGGGAGGTTATGGGCGAGACCTAACGAGGGTTTGGGCGCGATTTTTCAATTCACCCTGCCAACCGATGGGAATCATCATGACTGAGCCAGAGGCCACTGTCTATGTGATCGATGACGATGCGGCGATTCGCGAGGCGCTCGGAAGCCTCATCCGCTCGGTGGGGCTCGGCGTCGAAACCTTCCCTTCGGCGCAGGAATTTCTCTCCAGCAATCGTCCGGAGAGATCCGGCTGCCTGATTCTTGATGTGCGGCTGCCGGGATTGAGCGGACTCGATCTGCAGAGCGGACTGACCGAAGCAAACATCCACCTCCCGATCATCTTCATCACCGGCCATGGCGACATCCCGATGACGGTGCGGGCGATGAAAGCGGGGGCGGTGGAGTTTCTCACCAAGCCCTTCCGCGATAAGGACCTGTTGGATGCCATCTCTCAGGCGATCGATCTCGACCGCCATCAGCGACAACAGCGAGGGGACCTGGCAGAGTTGCGCAGCCGGTACGACCACCTCACGTCGCGCGAGCGGGAGGTGATGGCGTTGGTCGTGACGGGGCTGCTCAATAAGCAGGTCGCTGCTGAACTCGGGACGAGCGAGATCACGGTCAAGCTCCATCGCCATCAGGTCATGCAAAAGATGCGGGCAGACTCGCTGGCAAAACTGGTCAGGATGGCCGAAAAACTGGGAATTCCCGCCACAAAGACGCAAGAGTCGTGAAGGCGGCGACCACTATGGCGCTATTGCGTACCCTTTTTAAACTCGACTTTAAGCTCGACGAGCTCTTGAATCCGCTTGCGCATGGTATTCACATAAGACGCCACTTCGCTGTCACTAAAACCGCCAGCGCGGAACGCATCTGAAAGCTGCTCCACCGACAACCGGGCGAGCAGGCCTCCGATCCAGAGCGCATTTTCGACCGATACATTCTTGAGCAGCAACCGCCCTCGCGTTCGCCCGAGATAGAATTTGATCTGGCCGTTTCGATTCTCGGTGATGAACTTCTCGCTAGCGTAAGCTTCCGGGTCTCCCTTCGCCTTTCGTTTACCGGGCCCGCGATCTGCCGGCACATCGCCCGTAAATGGAATTCCGCCGTAGCCAGACCTGGTTCGCCCTAATGTCGCTCCCAGGTCGGAGACATAGTAGATCAATCTCCCTTGCTCCTCCTCACTGCTGGGGCGCTCTACCTTATTATTCAGTTCTTTAAGGTCCCAGTTGTTGAGCAGGGCCATGAGCGTCTTCAGCCCCTCGAGCTCGCGCGTTCCTACGAAAGGGTTTGATTCCCACGACCAGTTCCCGATGGTCTTGTATCCGTCGTCTCGCCGTTGAAAGCGCACATTGTAGATGACCGGTTCCGAATAACCTTCGATGCGCGCATCTTTAATGAAATAGTCCTGGTTGGCGTGGTAACCGACGGCCCACGCGATCCGAGAGGCCACGGTCTCCGGCCCCGCCTCGGGCCCGAATTTCACCGTCCAGTTTCTACCTCGATCGTCCTTCACAATTATCTTCTTCTGCATACCGGTCGGCTGATCCCTAACATATATGAATTTGCTCACGGGATCGGGAGAACCGGTTTTTCCGCCGAGTCCATAGAACAAATCCCGTTGCTCGATCTCTCCTGGATCTCGCCACAAAACCGGGGTGTTAGCGCCCACATCGACTTCACGCGGCTGTTCGTGGACCTCTCTCTTTTTACTTTCGCCGGGTTTCTGATCCTTACCTCGTAGATTTGGTTCTGCATTCCGTTGCGTGGCAGTCTGTGCCTCGGCTATCGAAGACGAAATTGAGATAACCAGAAACGAGGCAATAACTGCTACCATCATTATTCGTTTCTTCATTGTTTTACTCCCCGCAATCGTTTCAGTCTCCCGCGGCCGGCTCAGTCGCTTTCGGCGCGGCTCCCGGAGCGCGCTTCTTCGCTGCGCCCGAGAGCTTCTCAATCACATAGAAGCTCACCGGGATAATGAAAATAGCGATCATCGTGGCGGCCAGCATCCCGACGATCACGACTGTTCCCAGTATCCGCCTCCCCGCCGCGCCAGAACCCGACGCGATCCACAACGGCACGCATCCACCGATGAACGCGAACGAGGTCATCAGGATTGGGCGCAGACGAACACGCGCTCCCTCGAGTGCTGCGTCCACCACGCTACGTCCCTTCTCCAACTCGACCTTGGCGAACTCGACAATCAGGATCGCGTTCTTCGCCGAAAGGCCGATGAGCACGATCAGTCCGATCTGGGCATAGACGTTCAGTTCGTAGCCGCGCAGCAAGAGTCCGGCAAAGGCGCCAAGGACCGCAATCGGCACCGTCAGGAGCACCGAGAAAGGCAGCGACCAGCTCTCATAGAGTGCCGCCAGGATCAGGAAGACGAAGACCAGCGACAGGGCGAACGACGTCATCGCGGCTCCTGAAGCCTGCCTCTCCTGATAAGAGAGATCAGCCCAGTCGAAGCCCATCTCGGGCGGCAGGACTTCTTTAGCGACTTCTTCTAGTGCGGCCATGGCTTGCCCGGAGCTGTAACCGGGCGCAGCTGTACCGATGATTTGGGCGGCGCGGAAGAGATTGAAACGGTTGGTGTATTCCGGGCCGCTTATGCTGCGTGTGGTCACCAGCGCCGAGAGCGGGACCATGTTGCCGTCGTTATTCCGCACATAGTAATTCCGGATGTCCTGATCGCTCCGGCGCTCTTCCCCTTCCGCCTGCAGGAAGACGCGCCATTGCCGGCCGAAGCGGTTGAACTGGTTCAGAAAGAGGCCGCCCAGAAATGCCTGCAGCGTTTGATATACGTCCGCTACGGCAACTCCCTGCTTCAGCACCTTGTCGCGATCCACTTCAGCGAAGATTTGCGGAACGTCGGAGGAGAACTGTGAAGTGACTCCGGCCAGCTCCGGACGCTTGCGGCACGCGGCGAGGAAATTCTGCAGATTCTGGTCGAGGAATTCGACCGTCCCGCCACTGCGATCCTGCAGCCAGAACGAGAAACCACCCGCACTGCCAAGTCCGGGAATCGAAGGCGGCATGAAAGCGAATGCGATCGCCTCCGGCACCTGGGAGGCCAGAGCCAGATTAACGCGATCAATAATCGCACGCGCTCCCAACTGCCGCTCGGTGCGCTCATCCCATGGCTTAAGAGCGACGAAGAAGAATCCCTGGTAAGTGGCGGATGTGCGAGTCAGCAGACTGAAGCCGCCAATCGTATTATAAGACTGCACTCCTTCGGTCTTACCGAGAATCCCCTCGATCTTTTTCAACACCTCATCTGTCCTCGACAGTGATGCCGCCGCTGGCAGCTGGACGTTGAGGAATGCGTAGCCGTAGTCTTCTTCGGGCAAAAAACCCGTCGGTAGCCGTCTTCCGATGAGGCCATCGGCAACGGCGAAAGCGGCGAGAATCAGCATTCCCACAACCGCCTTGCGAATCAGGGCGTGGCTCCATTTGACATATCCGTGCGTCGCCTTCGCAAACACACGGTTGAAGGCGGCGAAGAAGCGGGCGAGAATGCCGCGCGATTCCTTCCGCGGCCTGAGCAGGAGCGCAGAGAGCGCGGGCGAGAGTGTCAGCGCGTTGAATGCGGAGATGAGCACGGAGATCGCAATCGTCACTGCGAACTGATTGTTAAGCCGGCCCTGGATGCCGCCCATAAACGCCACCGGCAGGAAGACCGAAGCGAGGATCAGCGCAATGCCGATCACCGGCCCCGAGACCTCCTTCATCGCCTGGATCGTGGCCTCGCGCGGCGACATTCCCTCCTCGATGTGATGTTCGACCGCTTCTACGACCACAATCGCGTCATCTACGACCAGACCGATCGCGAGCACCAGGCCGAAGAGCGACAACGTGTTGATCGAGAAACCCAACAATGGAAAGACGGCGAAGGTACCGATGAGCGAGACCGGCACGGCAATCGCCGGGATAAGTGTAGCTCGCCAGTTCTGCAGGAAGAGGAAGACGACGATGATGACAAGTATCAGAGCCTCAATCAGCGTCTGGACGATATCGCGGATTCCCTCGGTCACCGACAGCGTCGTGTCCAGGCTAATAACGTAATCGAGATCGGATGGAAACCGCCCCTTCAGCTCCGCAATCGTCTTTTTGACCCCGTCGGCGACCTCCAACGCATTTGAGCCTGGAACCTGAAAGACCGCGATGATCGCGCCGGGCTGGCCGTTTATGCGCGACGTCTGCTGATAGTTGAGGGCACCGAGCTCGATCCTGGCGACATCCTTCATCCGCACGACTGAGCCGTCCGGGTTGGAGCGGACGACGATCTGGCCGAACTCTTCCGGCGTCTGGAGCCGCCCCTGGGCGCGAACGGTATAGGTCTTCTCCATTTTCTCCGACACAGGCTCAGCCCCTACGCGACCACTGGGGTTGACGGTGCTCTGCTGCTGGACCGCATTGGCGAGGTCGGGAACCGCGAGACCGAGTTTGGAGAGCCGATCCGGCATAACCCAGATCCGCATCGCATAATCCGTAGCCCCAAAAAGAAGCACCTGCCCGACGCCTGGGACTCGGTAGAGCGTGTCATTGATGTTGATATTGGCGTAGTTTGCCAGGAAGAGCGAGTCGTATGTCTTGTTTGGCGAGAAGATCGAAATGACGAGCATCGGAATTCCCGTGGACTTGCGCAAACTGATCCCAAACTGGTTGACGTCGGTGGGCAGGTTCGGTTGCGCCTGCGCGATGCGGTTCTGGACGTTCACCTGATCGATGTTGACGTCGGTATCGATGCCGAACGTCACAGTCAACTGCATCGTCCCATCATTGGCGTTGGTCGACTGCATATAGAGCATATTGTCCACGCCGTTCATCTGCTGTTCGATAGGAGTGGCGACCGATTGCTCGATAGTGACGGCATCTGCTCCCGTATAGGTAGTGGAAGCGATGATCTGGGGTGGTACGATCTCGGGGAACTGAGCCAACGGTAGACCGCGCATGGCGATGACACCGACGACGACAGTCAAAATGGCGATGACCATCGCGACGATCGGCCGATTAATGAAAAAGTTGGAAATCATCGATAAATCCCTCTCCTATTGCGCCGGAGCTGTTGAGTCAAACGGTTTCGGGTCGACTATCCCGTCCGGTCTGACATTTTGAGTGCCGTCCGCGACGACTCTTTCAGACGGATTCAGCCCTTTCTCAATAATCCACATTGCGCCGACGCGATTGCCGACCTTGACTGGTCGAATGCTCACCTTGTTGTCACTGCCCACAACGGCGACCCGGTAGCTGCCCTGCAACTCAGTGACGGCCCGCTGCGGCACAAGTAACGCGTCTTCTCTTATGCTGGTTACCGCGCGGACTCGGCCATACTGGCCGGGGCGAAGAGTGTTCCCCGGGTTCGGGAAGAGTCCGGCAACTCTGATCGCTCCCGTCTGCTGATCGACTTGCCGGTCCGCCACGAAGAACCGCCCTTTCTGGGGATAAGTCGTGCCATCAACCAGGATCAGCTCCAGTTGAAGCCTGCTGCTTGCCGCGTCACGCTGGCTCTGCGTCGGATTGATTCTGGTGAAGTTGAGATAATCCTGTTCCGTTGGGGTGAAATAGACCTTGATCGGATCCACTGTTGAGACCGTGGTGAGAGCCCCGCTGGTAGGGCTGACCAGGTTGCCGACCTGAGCCTGGGCGATGCCGGCGATCCCGTCTATCAGAGAAGTGATGTTAGTGAAACTAAGGTTGAGCTGAGCAGTCTCCACCGCAGCATCGGCCGCGGCGACCGCGGCTTTGGCCGCAACGATTGCGGCTTTGGCCGTCTCGACTCCGGCGCTCGAAGCCTTGACCTGGGCCTGAGCAGCGAGATTGGCTTGGACGGCATTGTCGAGTTCCTGATCGGTGATCGCTTGCTGCCTGGCGAGCGGGGTGTAGCGATTTACATCGAGCTGAGTCTTGCCCTGATTCGCCTCGTCCTGTGCGAGTTGCGCCTGCGACCCCAGGAGTTGCCCATCAGCCTGTGTGAGCTGCGCTTGAGCTTTTGCCAGATCCCCTTTGACTTGATCGAGCGTCGCCTGAAACGGCCTCGGATCGATCTCAAAGAGCAACTGGCCCTTCCTGACGAAAGAGCCTTCCCTGTAAACCTGTCTGAGCATGTAGCCTGAGACTTGTGCCCTGATCTCAGCGTTGACCATGCCGTCCATCGTCCCAATCCATTCGCTATAGATCGGGACATCCTTTTGCTCGACTTCGACTACTTCGACTTCTGGCGCCGGCATCGCCTTCGCCGCGGGCTTGGTCTTTGAAACTCGGAGAGCGATGAACAGGGTGAGGCATGCCAGGCCAATTGAACCCACAATGATCAGTTTGCGTTTCGAAAGTGATTTCATCTCCTTCTCCGATCTGTCTAGCCGGCGACACTAACTCATACCGGCAGCCGGTATCTTTCACGCATTTGTTGGGTTCTTCTGGATTTTGCTCAATAAGCCGGACTGAAGCTGGAGGGTGAAATAAGTACCAATCCTATGTGCATTCGTTTAAGGCAATCTCTTTTTGGAGTCGAGGGCGAGAGACCCGAGGTTTAGATGGCCGTGTTCCAACATCTCTTTCAATATGCCTTCATCCGAAAGGTCGAGCTGGCGCGAGTTCTCCCAGTCCTGGTTGAATGTGCGCTCCAAAGTCTTGACGATGCTCTCGTCCGTTACCTCGATTCCCAGTTCGCGGCGCTCATCAAAGCTGCCCGGGGCGATATTCATAGAGCCAACGATTGCACGTTTACCGTCGGCCAGCATCATCTTGGCGTGGAGGTGTAATCCTTTCAGTCTGTGTATTTTGATCCCGACGTCGTCCATGAAGCGCAGCCCGTTTACGCCTTCGAAGAGTTTCTTCTCTTTGAGCGAATGAGGCGCGAGCGACATCACCCGCACGTGCACCCCGCGGCGTTTGGCGCGCACCAGATGCTCGATAATAGTCATATCCTGATAGCGCTCGTTTTGCAGATACAAATAGTGTTTGGCCTTGTCGATCAGGCGCGCGATCCGCAGCCGGCCGTTGCTGGGACACCAGACGAGGCGGGCATTCTTCCCGCCATCGAACTGGGACCGATCCCAATCGGCGTTAAAGCAGTCGATCACCTCCTCCACCTCCTCCCTTATTGCAGTCGCCACGGCGTAGTCGCGCGTCTCAGTAAAGTTCTTGACCGCCCAGTTCATCGATTTGACGAAAGCCAATCTCCCGTCGACTACCATCGATTTCTCGTGACTGACAGGGAATTGCGGGGGCGTATCTCTGACTTCGACGCCGGCGGCAGTCAGCAATTTGATGGTATCGGCGTTATCCGACTCCCCATCGCGACGGGCGGGATTGAGCATGATTCTCGTCCTAACACCGCGCCGATGCACAGCAATCACCGCATTGATCAGAGCAGGCTCGGTGAAAAGAAACATTTTGACATCGAGTGAGCCCTGTGCGGATTCGATTGCCTCCGCGATCGGTCTTACCCCGTCCTCCGGTAGAACGATCAGTTTTCGTTCGGCAGTACTCATAATTCGAGATTAGCGGGAAATGCCAATCTATATTTTTCTTCTTCCAGGTTTCTCATTTCAACTACCTGGCTAATTAAATTACTTTGCAGACAATTATACAGTGATACCGTCATAGAAGCGTGCGAGTTCGGAGCACGAGCTAAGGAAGGAAGGCAGCAGGTGTCTTACGTTTTGCGGAAGACTTCGGTTATTTGCCAGAAAAGTGATTATTTGCCCTTATTTATGCGGGGTATTCCCAACCCAAAACTGGCTTCCTTTTTGCGCCCGAGCCACCAGACCAAAATCACCGAGCGCAAGCGGGCCGAGGATGCGCTGCAGAAGGCGCAAGCCGAACTCGCGCACGTGACATGTGTCACGACAATGGGTGAGCTGACGTCTTCCATTGTCCACGCGGTCAACCAACCGCCCGCTGCGGTCACCACCAACGGGAACCTTTACCTGCGCTGGCTCGCGGGCGAACCGCCCAATCTCGATGAGGCATGAGTCTCTGCGGCGGATCATCCGAGATGGGAATCGTGCCAGCGAAGTGATAACGCGGATTCGCTCGCTCGTCGTGGGCGGCTACAGCGGGAGGCTCGTGCCGCTACTCGCGTTGAGTGTTGCGGCGAAGGTCAGGTACATGAGCCAGGCGCCTGTGGCGAGCCGGGAGAAGCCGACCGCCCGCTCTCCGAAGACGTTCACAGACCTCAGCCGCGCGTCGGGTTTGGGATGGCGCAAGAACAGCCCGGCGAAGAGCTCGCTGACATAGACGCAGGTGAGGCCGACGAAGAGCACCCCAACGGGCCAGTCACCGGCCTTGAAGAACACGACCATCCCGAGCACCGAGATCACCGTGAATGCGATCGCCATGAACTCGTTCGGGCGCGGGTCGCCGCCTAGCGCTCTAGTCAGCCCCAGCGAGAACCAGTGCACCCCGTAGGCGGTGAACGCGAGCGCTGCCATATACAGCGCCGGAGCGCGGTAGGAGTGAAACCAGGCAAGACCGACCCAGAGGAAGACACCGGTCAGGAACTGCATGAAGCCGGGCATGCATATCCCCCAGATCCCGGTCGTGAGATCCACCGGCCGGCTGCGTTCCGGAAGCCCGAGGAACTCCTGAGCGCCGTAGATCAGATAGCCGGTCCCGAGACCGAAGAAGCCGACAGCCAGCGGAACGAAGGCTGATTCCGGAAACGCGACCGTGGTCTGGGCAAGAATGATCATTGGTCTGCTCCTTTCGTGCGAGCTGGTGTCACCTCGACGACCAGGTGCTTGGTGACCGGCTGCTCGCTCTGCGTGCTGAAGTCGGCGATGCCGCAGAGGACGTTCAACTCTGGCATGTAACCGGCTGTGCAGCCGGGCGGGATCTCATAGCGGACGGCGCGGTAACCGTATACGGTCCGCTGCGTCCCGTCTCGCGAGTAGCTCGTGATGTCGACGAGATCGAACTCGCCGAGGCCGCGGTTCTTCATGTCGTCATCGTTCATGAACACGACCGTGCGCAGGCCTTTCAGACCCCGGTAGCGGTCGTCGTTCGAGTAGATTGTGGTGTTGAACTGGTCGTGCGAGCGGACCGTCGTCAGCAGCAGCCGGCCCTCGCCCGGATCTACGTCTGCCGGTAGCGGCACCGCCGAGAACTCCGCCCGACCCGACGGAGTTTTGAAGACTCGCTCTCGTGCCGGCTGCGCGATCCGGAAGCCATGCGGATGGCGGGCACGGCGATTGAAGTCCTCGAAGCCCTCCAGCACACGCTCCATCGTGTCGCGGATCCGGTCGTAATTATTGACGTAGTCCTGCCATGGCGTCTTACTGTCCGGCAGCGTCGCCTGGGCCATGGAGGTGAGGATCGCGCATTCCGAGCGCTGGTGCGGCGAGTCGGGCTCCTTCATCCCGTGGGAGATGTGCACCATCGATATCGCGTCCTCGACCGTCACCCCCTGCTCGCCGCTCGCCTGGCGGTCTTTGTCGGTGCGAGCGAGGCATGGCAGGATCAGAGCGCGCTTGCCGTGCACGATGTGGCTGCGGTTGAGCTTCGTGCTCACCTGAACGGTCAACTCGCAATTCCTCAGCGCTTCAGCCGTGTAAGGAATGTCGGGCGTACAGAGCGCAAAGTTCCCCCCGAGCGCGACGAAGACCTTCACGTCGCCGCGATGCATCGCCTCGATCGTCGCAACCGTGCCGAGCCCGCGCTCGCGCGGCGGGTCGATCCCGCAGACCTCGGCGAGACGGTCGAGAAATGCCGCGTCCGGATGATGGTTAACCCCACAGGTGCGGTTGCCTTGTACGTTGCTGTGGCCCCGGACTGGACACGGGCCCGCTCCCTCGCGCCCGATGTTGCCGCGCAGAAGCAGCACGTTGACGAACTCGCGTACCGTGTCGACGCCGTGTTCGTGCTGCGTGATGCCGAGGCACCGGGCCATGATCACGCGCTTCGACGCCATGTATGAGTCCGCGAGCTTCCGGATGTCGGGCTCGGCGATGCCTGAGCCCTCGACCAGGTCGGACCACGGGGTGGACTCGACAAGCGCACGGTACTCGTCGAAGCCATGCGTGTGGTATTCGATGAACTCTCGGTCGAGCACAGCCGGGTCTATCGCCGCCGCCTCGAAGACCGCCTTGGCGACGCCACGCATCAGCGCCATGTCGCCGCCAATCCGCACCTGAACATTCATCGTCCCGATCTCGGTCGTGTGGAAAGTGGCCATGTCGACGAACTCGTGCGGGACGATCGTTCGTCTCGAAGCCGCTTCGACCAGCGGGTTGATGTGGATGAGCTGCGCGCCGCGCCGGTCGGCCTCGGCGAGCCAGGTGAGCATCCGCGGCGCGGTCGTGGCGGCGTTGTCGCCCAGCAGCCAGATCGCGTCGGCGGCCGCCCAGTCGCGCATGTCGACGGTGCCCTTGCCACTCCCGAGTGCCGCCGTCAGCGCCCGGCCACTGGCCTCGTGGCACATGTTCGAGCAGTCCGGCAGGTTGTTCGTGCCGAATTCGCGCACCCAGAGCTGGTAGAGGAAGGTCGCCTCGTTGCTAAGCCGCCCGGAGGTGTAGAACGAGGCCTGGTGCGGGCTCTCCAGAGCTCGCAGCGTGTCGCCTACCAATGCGAACGCGTCCTCCCAGGAGATCGGCTCGTATTTGTCGGTCGCGAGGTTGTAGCTCAGCGGCTCCGCGAGCCGTCCCACCGCCTCGAGGTCGTAGTCGCTCCACTCGGCCAGCTCGCTGACGGTATGGGCGGCAAAAAAGTCGCGGTCGGCCTTAGCATGCTCGAGTTCCCACGTGGCGTGCTTGACGCCGTTCTCGCAGATGTCGAGGCGGAGTCCGTCGGGGTCGTCTGGCCAGGCGCAACCCGGGCAGTCGAAGCCCCCGTTCTGGTGGTTCATCACGAAGAGCGAGCGCATGCCGTGCAGAGGCTCCCCCGCGCGCTGGAGTACGCTGGCCACGCTGCGCGCAGCACCCCACCCGGCGGCAGGGTGGTGGTATTCGTGCCGCGAGTAGTCGCCGCTCGGTGCCGGGCCGCGGCCGAGCGCGGGTTCGCCCGGTATTGCGCCGAGCATCCGCTGCTCCGCGTCGTGTGTCTTTTTCGATGGTGATGTCATCATATCTCCTTTCCTATTGTTCGCCTTCGCCCGGCTGCCGGCACCCCTTCGGGGGCCAGCGTCGTGCGGTGTTCAGCGCCACGATCGCACGTCGGCTCGAGAGTCATACGCCTAAAAGGTGAATAACGTGGCAAGCTCCGAGCGCAAGTTATGGGTAGCGCGACTTGGAATGCCCCGAAATAGCGGCAACCCGCCGAAGCTGTCAGCTGTGTTGTTAGCGGCGCGCGTGCGGTAATACCCTTGCTCGAAGGCGAAGGTGACGAACGTATTCAATTTATATTGAATATTACCCGAGAAGAGATCGCTTCGGCCGCGAACGGGAGAGAACTGTCTGGCGTCGCGCGCATTCGCCTGATCATAACCGTAATACAAATATGCTGTCCAGCCTGCGTTCCGCCCCTCAGGATTGGCCCCGAAGATGCGCGAGAGTGGGAACCCTAATTGGACGAATCCCCCCTGCGCGCGAACCGGTCTCTGTGGCGCGACGGTGGAAACCCCGTTGAGTAAACCGAACGCGACGGTTGACGCCCCATCAATCGAAATGCCCGTGGCTATGTTCGACAGCCCTGCCGTGTCGTTAAAGTTTGAGATCAGTTGTCCGCCGAAGTAAAAGCGGAGATCCGAACCGTTGTAATACTTGCCGACCAGGGTGATGGCCCGCGTCGGCAGTTGCAGCTCGGCGGTGTAGCCGATACTGCTGCTACCCACTTCCGCGCCGTTGGGGAAGGCCGATTGGAAAGCGGTGGGCACACCGGCAGCCGTAACAATCGCTTTGCGCCGCGCCTGCTCAAAACTGACGATGAACTGTGCGGGCTCAACCCCTGGCGTCTTATCAAGCTGCCATTGTGTGACCATGCGAGCGTCAATCCCCGGGCGCCGCGAATCAGCGCCTTGTCGCTCGCCGAAACCCAACTGGTCGGCGACATTTGCGGGCAGATTGCCGAAGGCCGGAAAGACGACGGCGAATTCAGGCTGCAATTTCACCGAGCGCGAGCCGCCCAAGTTGTAGTTGAGACCAAAGCGAGTCTGGGGGGAGCGTTCGTAGATCGTCCCATAACCGAAGCCACCAAAATTGGTATTTTCAATCATGTTCGGCAGAGTTGAGGAAGCGAAGGCGGTATAGTCCTGACCGAAGAGGGCGAAGCCGGTAAGATTCTCGGTGAGCTGACGATCAATGCGCCCCCAGGCGAGGCGGAGCGAGGGTTGGCTGGAGCGAATCGAAGATATATTACGATTATCGACCCTGGTAAAGTCGCCCTCGAAATCGAACTCAAGGCGGCCCGTGATGATTGTCTTCGGAGCCGGATCGAGCCACTCGAACTGAGTACCCAAACGAAGGCCGCGCGCCCTGAGATGAAACTCCGGTGAACCCTTTGGCCCAGTATCTGTGGCCAACAACGGTAATGGGAAGTCATTGCCCTGCGGCGATGATGAAGCATAGATAACACTGACCTTGAAGAACCCGTAGGGCTTGAGACGCACACCGGAGCTGAGCTTGATGTCAGGAATAAGACCTTCGCGTTTCGGCGGCTCGACTTGCAAGAGGCGTATAGGCGCCACAGCGGCGATTACTGGTGGCGAGGCTTCTGATTTCTGGGTGGCCGCTAATGCAGCCGGTTTCTCAATCATAGTTTGCTCAGCCGACGGGGTGCCGGCCGGCCCCACGAAAGTTCCAGAGGTGCCATCTCCTGATGGAACGGCGGTTCGGAGGGCATCAAACTCGGCATCAGAGATCATTCCTTTCGCATGCAACAGGACGATTAAGCGATTGCGTTCCTCATCAGGTTTGCTGCCGGAGGCAATAAGACGCGCCTCTTCGGTGGTCAACAACTCTTTGGACACCATTAGGCGGATCAGTGGATCGTTGATGACCGGGCCCGAATCGTCGGTTTTCTCTGACTGCGCGCGTGTCAGCGGAGCAGTCACAAGCAACAAAATGAGAGTTAATAGTAGGCCGAAAGCTCGCGACATTGCCCCGGCGCCTTTGATGAGCGTCGTCCTGATAAGTTTTATCCTTAACACATCCATGCCGGCATCCTCCTTTGAGAGTATTTTTACAAATTCGAAAACAGCAAAATGACTTTAGTTGAAACGCTGGGGACGAGTGGCAAACATGGCTTGCGTCGCGTAGCCACCGGGCGCCTTGATACATCCGGCTAAAATCGGGCGCCGCTATGCGGCGATGCAGCTAGGAGGAGCCTTACATTTTCATCGTTACACTTTGAATATGGCGGAGCTTACCTGAGTCGCTCCGCCTGGTCTTTTCATATTTTGCTCATTTTATCTGTTTTTTGCCCATCTCTTCGTCTGTCTTTTGAGAGAAGATGCTTCGTTGATACTTGGCGGGCTTGTCCTCCCAGGTAATCATATTTTTCGAAAATTTTGGTGGATTTTGTGCGAATCGTGCCCGTCATTGCAGTCGGAGATTGCCTTCGCCTTCTGTCACCTGCTCGGCACCGTACGTCTTATGCCAGGCTCAAGCGCATTAAGAGCGCAACTCTTCGGAAAAAATGTTTCGTCTTGGCCAGCCTTGATTGCCGTAGTGATGGACCGCCTCTAAAGGGAAGAGCCCCGAACGTCTTTCCACATTTTGCTGAAAAATGCTCGATCTTGCGCAATTGTATTGATCGTCGATTTCCGGGGGACGGAAATCAATTATTTCTTTTGGAGGCTTCCAGGCCCTATTACTATAAATGACGGGGTTTGCTGTGTCTCATGTTTGCTCATTATTTTGTCAGCTCATGCTGCGTGGGCAACTTCGCAGTGTTCCAACTACCTCCCAGCGCCAGGATTAATTGGACGCTTTCCGTTATCTGTTGCATTCGAATATTCACCGCGGTTTGTTGATTGTTTAACAACGTTGTTTGAGCCGTGATCACATTAAGGTAGCTATCGATCCCGAGTCTGTACCGGTCGACGGCTAGCACCAAAAATCTCTCCGATGATTTGACCGCGGCGTCCTGTTGCTGCCGTTCTTGCGACAGAATTCGCAACGCTGCGAGGCTGTCTTCCACCTCCTGAAAGGCCGTCAGTACGGTCTCCCGGTAGTTCGCAACCGTTAAATCATAGTTGGCCCGAGCCTGTTGGGAGACCGCCTTTCGCTCCCCGGCGTCAAAGAGCGTTTGCGCCAGCGAAGGACCCACAGACCAGATACGACTCGGCCAGATCAACCAATCGGCTATTGATGAGCTTTGGAATCCCGTTGAGCTATTTAGCAAAAGCGCCGGGAAGTATGCTGCTTTCGCCACTCCGATCCCGGCGTTCGCCTCAGCCACGCGGCGCTCTGCTGCACCGATATCCGGACGTCGCTCGAGAAGCTCAGAGGGAACGCCGAAGGGGATCGCCGGAGGAGTTGCTTTCAGCGGCTCGACTGGAATCGAGAACGTCGGAGCGGGGTGGCCGATGAGAAGTGCGATCGCATGCCCATATTGAGCCCGCAGTATACCGAGATCGGTGGCCTGCGCCTGAGTGGTTTGGAGTTGAGTCTCAGCCTGGGCGACGTCCTGGTCCGATGCGATACCGGTATCGTAGAGAACCTTCGTCAGGTCGAGCGACTCCCGAAAAGCGATGACAGTTTCATCCAATAGCTGTCTGAGAGCGTCCTGCCCGCGAAGCTGATAATAAACAGTAGCGACCTGCGCGTGGATGCTGAGACGCGTGTTTTCCAGATCGGCAGCAGTGGCCTGAGCCTCATAGGCGTTCTCCTTGACAATGTTCCGAATACGACCCCAAAGATCAGGCTCCCAGGAGATATCGATCGGCAGCGCAAGATTTGTGGTTGTAATGCCGGTCGAAATATTTATTTGTCTTCCTGTCGATGATGACCGCGATCTTGTATAGGACGGAGTTGTCGTCACGAGCGGGAAATACTGTGACCGGGCTTGTTTGACCAGTGCCCGTGCCACCTCATAATTTGCTGCTGCCGCAGCAATGGTCTGGTTTGAAATATCTACTTGCTCTTCGAGGGCATTCAAGTTCGGATCACCGAACATTTCCCACCAGTTATCGCGAATCTGGTCCTCCTTCGGCTGGGCCACTTTCCAGCCATCTGTTTCTTTGAAATTCCCCGGTGTGAGCTCCTTGTAGGCCACGGGAGCCTGCACAGTCGGCTTACGATACTTTGGGCCGGTAGTACAAGAATTAAGTAAACCCAGGGTAAATAGAGAATACGAAACAATCAGTACCGCGAGCGGTAACGAGCGAGTCGTGATTGTTTCGGATTCTCTATTCATCTTCTAGTAACCGTAAACTCAAACGATAGGCGCCCTAGTGATCTACTGATAGTCTGTTGCGACACCTCCCGAAATTCGATTTGCCCGTATGCGTGTAACCCACAACCTCAGCCGATCGAGGTAAAGGTACACAACCGGGGTTGTGTAGAGCGTGAGCATCTGGCTTACGATCAGTCCCCCGACGATGGTGATACCGAGCGGGCGTCTCAACTCCGACCCGGTCCCGGTGCCCAGTGCGAGCGGCAACGCGCCGAAGATGGCTGCCATAGTCGTCATCATGATTGGACGAAAACGCAGCACGCAGGCCTGATAGATGGCATCCGCGGGTCTTTTACCTTCATTGCGCTCGGCCGCCAGGGCAAAATCGATCATCATGATCGCATTCTTCTTGACGATACCGATGAGCAGAATGATGCCGATCAGTGCGATTACACTGAGGTCTGTCCGGGTGATCAACAACGCCAGCACCGCGCCGACGCCCGCCGATGGGAGGGTCGAAAGAATCGTGATAGGGTGAACGTAGCTTTCATAAAGAATGCCCAGCACGATATAGACCGCCACCAGCGCCATTGCAATCAGGAGCGGTTCATTCGCCAGTGATGCCTGGAATGCCTGCAGTGTTCCGGAAAAGCTTCCGTGGATTGTTTCAGGCACACCTATGCCCTGCTTCATCTCCTCTATAACCCTGACAGCATCGCTGAGCGCCACACCCGGCGCGAGGTTGAATGACAGCGTCACCGAGGGAAACTGCCCTTGATGGTTGACGGCGAGCGGAGCTGTTGTCGGTTCGTAATGTGCGAATGCGCTCAAGGGAACCATTCCACCGGTACTTGTGGGAAGGTAAATCTCCTTCAACCCCGCAGGGCTCTGCCAGAACCTTGGCTCGACGCCCATCACGACGTAATACTGGTTCAGTTGCGTATACATGGTCGATACCTGCCTTTGTCCAAAGGCATCGTAGAGCGTATTGTCAATCATCTGCGGCGTGATCCCCATTCTCGACGCCGTCGATCGGTCATAGACGAGTGAGGCTTGCAGGCCATTGTTCTGTTGATTGGTATTGACGTCGGTCAGACCGGGCAGCTTCCTCACCTGCTCGAGCAGGACAGGGCCCCATTTATTCAAATCCTGCAGGTTTTCGCTCTGAATAGTGTATTGATACTGCGCGTTGCTCTGAATCCCACCGATGCGCAAATCCTGCGAGGATTGCAGGAAGAGCGATGCCCCGGGCACCTGCGCCAGTTGCGGGCGTAATCGGTTGATGACCTGGTCCGCGCTGATCCATCGCTCATTGAGCGGCTTCAACGCGATGAACATTCGTCCGGTATTCGTTGTGAGGCCTGAGGGACCGCCGCTACCGGTGAAGGCCACTACGTTGGCTACCGCCGGATCGGCTTTAACGATGTCGACGAATCGCACCATCCTTAATCGCATCGCCTGAAACGAAGTGTCCTGCGAACCCTGCATGCCGCCATTGATTCGCCCGGTATCCTGCTGCGGAAAGAATCCCTTGGGCACAATCATGAAGAGATAGATATTCACGCCGACCGTGATCAGAAGAACAACAAGCGTGAAGGCCGGATGTCGCAGCACCAGCCTCAGGCTGCGCTCATAGACATCCAATATCCAGGCAAACACCTTTTCGCTTGCCCGATAGAGTCTTCCAAAATCTTCCTCTCGCTGATGCTTGAGCAGCATGGAACACATCATAGGCGTTGTGGTCAGAGAAATGACGAGAGAAACGAGAATTGCCGCCGAGAGCGTCACGGCAAATTCGCGGAACAAACGCCCGACGATACCCCCCATCAGTAAGATCGGAGTGAAAACGGCGACCAGCGAAATACTGATCGAGAGCACCGTGAAACCGATCTCCTTTGCCCCCGTCAAGGCAGCTTCCATAGGGCGCATTCCCTGCTCCAGATGGCGCGCCACGTTTTCGATGACCACAATTGCGTCATCCACCACGAATCCTGTCGAAATAGTAAGCGCCATCAGTGAGAGGTTATCAAGGCTGTACCCGAACAGATACATCACGCCGAATGTACCGATTAGTGAGACGGGGACCACCACGCCGGGGATAAATGTCGCTCGTACATTTCGCAGAAAGATAAAGACGACTATGATCACGAGCCCAATTGAGATAACCAGCGTGCGTTCCACATCCTGGACCGATGCTCGGATTGTAGTCGTCTGATCGAGTACGATCGTGAAATCGACACCCGCGGGGATGGAGGCTTCTAACTGAGGAAGGGCTTGTCGAACGCCTTCAACGGTCTCGATGATATTTGCACCGGGCTCGCGGAATATAATCACCAGGGCCGCCGGCTTTCCATTCGTTATTCCGGCCGATCGTAAATCCTGCACCGAATCTTGCACGTTGGCGATGTCCGACAGCTTGACGGCGGCGCCATCACGGAAGCTGATGATCAGCGGACGGTAGTTTTCGGCCCTGAGCAGCTGGTCGTTCGCCGCCAGATCCGAGGTAGTCGTCTCATCCGACATCTGTCCCTTCGGCCGATTCGCATTCTGTTGGCTCAGCATCGCGCGAACGTCTTCGAGGCTGAGCCCATAGGCATTAAGTTGGGTAGGATTGACGTCGACGCGCACGGCAGGCAGTGAACTGCCGCCCACAACTACCTGGCCCACGCCCTCAACCTGCGAGAGCTTCTGCTGTACTAGTGTCGATGCAATATCGTAGAGGCGCCCCTGATCGTAGACCTCCGATGTCAGCGCCACGATCATAATCGGCGCATCGGCGGGATTTATTTTCCGATAGGTCGGATTGTTCGGCAGGTTGGTCGGCAGATACCCCCTGGCGGCATTGATGGCGGCCTGAACGTCTCTGGCAGCCGCGTCGATATCACGGTTGAGGTCAAACTGAAGTGTGATGCTGGTCGAGCCGAGAGTACTGGTGGAAGTCATCTCCGTCACCCCGGCGATGCGGCCGAATTGCCGCTCCAACGGTGTGGCGACCGAAGAAGCCATAATTTCAGGGCTTGCTCCCGGCAAACTCGCCTGGACTGAAATAGTCGGGAAGTCGATCTGCGGGAGCGGCGATACCGGCAGCACGTTGTATGCGACCACCCCTGCAAGCGCGACTGCCGCCGTCAGGAGAACGGTGGCCACCGGCCGATGAATGAATGGAGAGGATATGTTCATATATTCAGTTTTCATTTTTCAGTTTCAGTTGGGACGGCTTTATCACTGAAAACTGAAACTGAAAACTAAAACCTCCTCGCAAGCCGATCAAAAAAGAGGTAGATAACCGGCGTCGTATACAAAGTAAGCAGCTGGCTCACCATCAGTCCGCCAACGATGGTGATACCGAGTGGCCGGCGTAACTCCGATCCGATTCCCGACCCGAAAGCCAACGCCAGGCCAGCCAGAAGAGCGGCCATAGTGGTCATCATGATCGGGCGAAATCGCAGCAGACAGGCTTCATAGATCGCATCGAGCGGGCTCTTGCCGCCATTTCGCTCCGCATCGAGAGCGAAATCGATCATCATGATGGCGTTCTTTTTAACGATACCTATCAGCAGGATGATGCCAATGATCGCAACCACATCCAGTTCCGACCGGCTGACCATCAGGGCAAGAATGGCTCCAACTCCAGCCGATGGGAGTGTCGACAGAATCGTAATCGGATGAATGTAGCTTTCATAAAGAACCCCCAGCACAATATAGACTGTCACCAGTGCCGCCAGAATGAGGAGAGGCTGGTTGGACAGTGAAGCCTGGAACGCTGCAGCCGCGCCCTGGAAGGCGGGCTGAATACTCGCCGGCATACCGATCTCTTTTTGAGCCCCTTCGATCGCAGTTATGGCCTCACCCAATGCAGCGCCGGGGGCCAGGTTGAATGAGATGGTGACGACGGGGAATTGCCCTTGATGGTTGATAGACAGGGGCGCGGTCCCCGACTCAAAATGAGCGAACGCGCTAAGCGGCACTGCTCCATTCGAAGTGAAGGCAGAAGCCTGAGTAAAGACGGAAGCCTGAGCAACTGAAGTTCCAGTCGCAGATGACGTGGCGAAACCCGGAGCCGGCGCCGGCGCTGCGACTAAACTGGAAGCCTGCACAGCTGAAGTTGTAATCGCAGCCGACGCGGCTAGACCGGTAGCCGGCATCGGTGTTGCGACTATGCCGGATGACTGCGCAGTTGAAGTTGCAATCGCAGCCGACGCGGCAAGGCTTGTAGCCGGGGTCGCTGCCGGGACTATGCTGGATACCTGAGGAGCTGAACCTCCAGCCCCAGAACCTACGCCGGCGAGACTTGCAGCCGGCGTTGCCGCCGGGGCAGCAGAGCGAACATAGATGTCATGCAATTTAGCCGGGTTCTTTTGAAAGTCCGGCATCGTTTCCAGAATGACGTGGTACTGGTTCAGCTGTGTGAAAAGCGTCGAGACTTGGCGTTGACCGAAGGCGTCGTAGAGCGTGTCAACGATCAAAAGTGGCGTAATCCCCATCCGCGAGGCCGTCACACGGTCGATGACGAGTGATGTTTGCAGGGCACGAGTCTGCTGGTCGGTGGCCACATCGCGGAGTTGAGCCAGCGCCTTCAGCTTGTCGACTATCTTCGTTGCCCAGGCGTTCAACTCATTCGAGTCGGGGGCTTCCAGCGTGTACTGATATTGTGTTCGGCTGACCCGATCTTCAATCGTCAAATCCTGCACCGGCTGCATGTAGAGCGTGATGCCGTCGACCTTCGCCAGTTCCGGCTGCAGGCGGCGGATCACCTCGGCGGCGCTTATTTTGCGATCTTCCAACGGCTTGAGATTGATCAGAATGCGACCGCTATTGAGCGTGGTGTTTGTGCCATCTACGCCGATGAACGAAGAAAGACTCGCGACCGCCGGGTCTTTCAGAACGACCTGGACGAGCGCCTGTTGTCTCTGTGACATCGCAGGGAACGAGATCGATTGCTGTGCCTCCGAGATGCCCTGGATCACGCCTGTGTCCTGCACGGGGAAGAAGCCTTTCGGTACGATGATGTAAAGCCAGATAGTGAGGCCAAGCATCGCTACAGCTATGAGCAGAGTCGCCGCTTGATACTTCAGAACCCACTGAAGAGTCTTCCCATAGAATCCGATGATGCTTTGAAAGACATGTTCCGATGCTCGATAGAGCCGCCCATGATGCGCCTCGGGTTTGTGGCGTAACAATTTGGCGCACATCATCGGCGTGAGCGTCAGGGAGACGATGGCAGAGATGAGAATGGTCACGGCGAGGGTGATGGCAAACTCGCGGAATAACCGCCCGACGATGTCTCCCATGAAGAGCAGCGGAATCAGGACGGCGATCAGCGAAATCGTCAAAGACACAATAGTGAATCCGATCTGCTCAGCCCCCTTCAACGCAGCAGCGAGAGGGTTCTCGCCTGCCTCGACATAGCGAATGATGTTCTCGATCATAACGATCGCATCGTCTACTACAAAGCCCGTCGAAATAGTCAACGCCATAAGAGTCAGGTTGTTGAGGCTATAGCCGAGCATATACATCACGGCAAGCGCCCCCACGAGAGAGAGCGGCACCGCGACGCCCGGAATGATCGTCGCCGACAGGTTACGTAAAAAGAGAAAGATCACCATCACCACGAGCGCCACGGTTAGCATGAGATCGAACTGAACATCCTTGACCGATGCGCGGATCGTAACGGTGCGATCAGTCAGAACCGAAACCTCAATGGAAGATGGCAGGGTCGTCTGCAGCTGCGGCAAAAGCGCTTTGATCCGGTCGACAACCTCGATGATATTGGCGCCAGGTTGCCGCTGGATGTTGACGATCACTGCCGGAACGTCATTCATCCATGCCGCCTGCTTGACGTTTTCTACATCGTCAATTACGGTCGCCACGTCCGACAGCACGACCGGCGCCCCGTTGCGATAGGCAACCAAAACGGACCGGTAATCCTTACTCGTCAAAATCTGATCGTTCGCGTTGATCTGATATGATTGGTGCGGCCCGTCGAGGTTCCCCTTGGCCAGGTTGACGCTCGTCTGTTGCACCGCGGACCGCAGATCCTCGAGATTGATGCCGTACGATGAGAGTGCCGTGGGGTTCGCCTGAATCCGGACAGCCGGTTTCTGGCCGCCGCTGATGCTCACCAGTCCCACCCCCGGCAACTGCGATATCTTCTGAGCGAGCCGTGTATCCGCCAGGTCCTGTACCTTTGATAACGGGATGGAGTTCGATGTCAGCGCCAATGTCAGAACCGGCGTGTCGGCCGGATTTGTTTTGCTGTAAATGGGCGGAGTAGGGAGATCAGCAGGCAGATAGGTCTGCGCCGCGTTGATCGCCGCCTGCACCTCTTGCGCTGCCACATCAATATTGATGTCGAGCGAAAACTGCAGAATGATGACGGAGCTGCCGCCCGAACTCGTCGACGTCATCTGATTCAGTCCCGGCAACTGCCCTAATTGCCGTTCGAGCGGCGCGGTGACGCCGGTGGCCATGACATCGGGACTGGCCCCGGGAAAGAAAGTCAGGATTTGAATTGTGGGGTAGTCCACTTCGGGCAACGCCGAAACAGGCAGTTGCCTATATGCCACGATGCCGGCGAGCAGAATGGCCGCCATCAGCAGCGATGTCGCGACCGGCCGAAGGATGAACTGGCGAGAAGGACTCACAGGCCCGCCCTTCGATTCGTATTCTCAGGCTGCCTGCGCCCGACTACCTTGACTCCGTCTTGCAGCTTGTCAAACCCATCAACAGCGACGATGTCGCCTGGGCTCACTCCCTCTACCGCTGTCACATTGCCCTCCGTTGTACCTACCGAGATATTGCGCATCGCAGCAGTCTGGTCGTGGTTCACCACGAACACATAGGCGCTCTGGGCGTTGCGCTGAATGGCCGCCGTTGGAACCAGAGTTGCTCCGCGTTGCGTCTCGATCAGGAGTCTCGCGTTCACGAACTGGTTCGGAAAAAGAGAATTGTCCTTATTCGGAAAGATCGACTTGAGCCTAATCGTCCCGGTGGTTGTGTCGATCAGATTGTCCAGGGTTAAGAGGGATCCGGTCGCAAGCCTCTTCTGTTGTGTGCGGTCAAACGCTTCAACCTCCAGACGGTGTCCCCGCCGCAACTGTTGCTGGATATTCGGCAGGTAGTCCTGAGCCACACTGAAAATCACAGTGATCGGCTGAAGCTGTGTGATGACCAGTAGACCGCCTGTACCGCTCGCGGAGACGATATTGCCAGGGTCTACCAGTCGAAGGCCCACGCGGCCTGAAATGGGCGAGGTGATGCGGCAATATGCAAGCTGTACCTTTGCGCTATCAACCTGCCCCTGATCGAACTTGACCGTACCTTCTAACTGGTGGACTGTTGCAACCTGGGTATCGAGCGTTTGTCTGGGTATCGCTTTCCTGGCATATGCCTCCTTGTAACGATCCAGGTCGATGTATGCGTTCTCCAACAATGCTTTGTCGCGCGCAAATTGTCCTTCTGCTTGAGTCAGCTGTGCTTGAAAAGGCCTGGGATCGATCTCCGCCAAAAGATCGCCTTCGCGAACCATCTGCCCTTCTTGGTAGTTCACGCTCATGAGCTGTCCATCCACCCGGCTTTGGACTGTCACGGTATAGACCGGCGTCACCGTACCGAGGGCGTTGAGATAAACCCCGATATTGCCTTTCTCCGCAGCGGCTATAACGACAGCCACTGCCGGCCGGCTCGGAGCCGGATTGGCTTTCTTCATTTGCTCAGCCCTCTGACGTTGGAAGAGAAAGAACCCGCCGCCCCCTAAAAGGAGAGCTACGAGAAGCCAACCCCACCTGTGCCTCCTTCGTCGGGAAGGTTTATCCGGTGCTGTGTTGGGGACCGGAGGTGGCGATTGGTTGGAATCTGTTTGTGTGTCTTCGGGCATCTTCACAAAATTGAAGAGTGCGCAAATTAAGATGACTGGAATCAACTACTTATTTCATAGAGAAACCAGATACGACGCTCCGTTTGATCCAGGATTTCCTGTAACAAGTTGCTGGTCGGCGTATCACGGTTCTGCTCGCAGATTTCTATCGCCGCCCGCTGCATCTCAGCAATATGACGGTTATCATTGAGTAACTCTTCGATCATTTTGTCCGGAGGCACGAAATCCTGGTTGTCGTCCTCGATGGTCTGCAGCTGGCTGATGTGAGTGATGCTGCGGATCGTAGTCCCGCCTATTCGGCGCATCCTCTCAGCCAGAGGGTCGATAGATTCGAAGATGGCATCCGCTTGCTCGTCAAGCAGCAGGTGGTAGTCCCGATAATGCGAACTCGCAATGTGCCAGTGAAAGTTCTTTGTCTTGGCGTAAAGCGCAAACGCGTCGGCGATCAGCGGATTGACCGCCTCGACAATTCGTTTCACTTCTTCCGGCTTGAGGTCGGTCGGTGTAGCGAGCTGCTTGGGGGCCGGATAGGATTTGACCTGTTCACCCTTTCTGGTTGATGCAGCCTGTTGAGATGTCGTTTTGTTTGCTGTACCGGTAGCCATGTCTTCTCCTCTCTATTGTGCGTGGTCTCTTTACATCTTCTCCGGTGGGGGCGGAAACTTCTCGAACATCTTCTTCACCCCCTCATCGATAGTCTTCGCGTTTTTCTGAGGGTTGCTGCTGACCGTCTTGGTAGAAGTCCCGCGCCAGATATATCTCTTCTCTGCCGTATCTCCGATGTCTACTATCAAATGACCCACCGGAATTTGTTCCACCTGAGTGATAGAATTGCCCATGCCTCCTCCCCAGCGTCCCCATCCTCGTCCCCAGCCCCAGCCGCCCAGGTAACTGGTGTTGAGCTGGGTTTGTTTGTCGACGGCGCAGTGATAGACGACGATCAAATCCGGATTACTCTCAACCATTGTCAATCCCTTCGCAGCAAGCTGACTCTCGATTGCCTCATGAATCCGCTGGTTCGTAAGCGTCTCCGGCGCGGGCGTGCCCTCGCCAAAGGAGTAAGTCTTGTACTTCGAGAAGTCGGTGTTCCTGTCGAAGTCTATGGTCACTTTTTGTGCGAATGCCGTCCCGGTCATCAGCCAGAAGCAGATGCCGAGCACGACTGTTAGAGAACTAATTACCTGCCTTCTATTCTTTGTTACATTCATCGCAAACCGTTCCCTTTCTTTAAGTTCTGCGGCCTCGCCGCAAATTGTCAATACAGTTAACTTCACCGATGATCCTATCAGAGGGAACGCGAGGCATCTTTCTGAATTTTGTCGAGAGTTGCTGTTTCTTGCGAGATACTTAGATGTATTGTCATTTCTGAGCAGGTTTGGCTGTTCGAGATAACGAAGTGAATATCTCGCCAATGAGAAATAGATCAGTGAGCAGAGCGCGGAGATGAATCGATGCGTTCAGGTTGTCAATCAACTGCGAACTGATGGCGGGTTGGGCCAGAACCAGCTCGATGGCGGCGAGCGAGTCGCGTGCGTCACGGTCTAAAACCCCAAGGAACGCCTCGTATCGTTCGATCGGCTCAAGGCCCACCTCTTCGACTGCCCGCGCACAGCTAACAGCCAGCCCGGATAGCGCTTTGACGGCGCGCTGCAGGTATTCGCGGGCTTGCCCACCTGACTTGCCGCTCTCGTCACCCGGAAGCCCTTGCGCAGCGTAAGCCAGCATGAACTCATAGCATTCTTCGATCGCGTTACAGCGCTCTCCAATTTCGGCTAACATCTTATGGATTGCCCTCCGCCTCCCCCGCCCCCCCTGCTCTTTTGAAGGAAGTCGATGATGAAGTTGTAGTCTCGATGGCCCATCGCTCCGGATCGTGCTCTTCCAGATAAAATTCACGGCTCATCGAACCTACGATCATTGATTTCGTGATGGGGAGCTTTTCCGGTCGAACGGCAAAGTAGACGTGCACCATAACCAACGCGATCAGTCCCACGCCCGCCAGCCCGTGCATCACATAGATCAGCCCCCAGGTCATATCGCTGAAGAGATACGGATTGCGTGGGAAGAAGATCGTACGCACGCGAAACATCATAAACACTCCCGTGATGATCGCCGACAGGCCGGTGGCGATTATCGCGAGATGATAGAGCTTGTTGTCCAGGGGATATTTGGCGAATTTCCGCGGCGGCGGATATGCATATCCCAAAAACCGCCGAATCCTTCTCCAGGCGTCTCGCAAATCTATTTTGTCCGGCCAGATAGACCAGAAGTCCAGCCAAAAGGAGGCATGGATGATGTGAAAGAGAATGGAAGCGGTCAACACGGTCCCCGCGATCCAATGATAGGTCACCCAGTCAAACTGGTACCCCACTTTAGGCAGGAAGGCGGTGACCAGCAGCGTGAGCATTGAGGCTGCCATAATCCAGTGAAACAGCCGCGCGGCCAGCGAGTGCCTGGGAATCCGATCTGGTAACCGGTCCGCGAACTCCAGCGACTCACCTTCAGCAAACTCCCTATCCTTGGCGAAATACCGCACGTAGATGGCGTGAACGACGAGGAAGATCAATCCAGCGATCGCTGCCGCCCAGATCAAGAACCATGCAATGTGGATGGGTACATTCTCACCCCACGGACTAGTGGCCCACTCTATGATGTCCATGTTACTTCCTCCACTCCGCCGATGGCGCGTTTCACCAGATTCCTCATCAGCGGGATCTTGTAAGCGTTGAACTGTAACGGGATTGCTCCCTGCACGGCTAGTCTCCCCGCCATCTCACCGGTCTCCGCGCTCGGCGGCTTGCCGCGAACTGCGTCTTCGACCGCCTTCAACCGCAGCGGACGAGCGGCCGCGCCGTTCACCGCTATGCGGATTCGCTCGATCCTCTCTCCTGCTACCACCATGGCCGAGGCCACGTTCAACAAGGGAAAGTCCCACACGTTCCGGTCTCGCACTTTCTCAAAATAGAATTTCGCACCGTTCCCTGCGGACCATGTCGATGGAATCCTAATGGCTGTCAGAAGATCTCCCGGCTGCAAGATGTGCATTCGGGTGATGTCGATCTCCGGTCCGATGAAGTAGTCCTCGGCATCCACGACGCGCTCACCCTTCGGCGTCCGGATGGCGAATTTAGCGTCCAGTGCGATGAGTGCCGGAGCAGAATCGGACGGATTGACGGCCACGCAGCGGTCCGCGTGGAGAATCGCGTGCTCGCGGTTCCGGGCCGTCGGTGTGTCGGCATAGCAAATGTTCCCTCCGGCACGATAGCACGGCCAACCCGCCCGGTAATACCAGCAACGTGCGTCCTGCGACACATTGCCGCCGATCGTGCCCTGGTTCCTGATCTGCGGCGATGCTACCAATTCCGCTCCCTGCGCCAGCAGACCGTAGTTTTGTTTGATGATCGGATTCTTCACCACTTCGGTGAGTGTGGTCATCGCGCCGATCTCGATGCCGTCACGGGTTGTACGAACTCCCTTGAGTTCACCGATTCCGCTCAGATCGATCACCACCTTCGGTCTCTTGATACGATCCTTGAGCCAGTCGAAGCTATCCATCCCTCCGGCCAGTATCCAGGCATCTTGCCCATATTGTTCGAGAAGCTTCTGGGCATCAGCTACTGAGGCCGGTTGAAGCAGCTCGAAAGCGGGCATGACATCTCGTATTACAGCCATGGCTCTCCTCAGGAAATATTTTTCAGTTTTCAGTTTTCAGTTTTCAGTTGCCGATCGAGACATCCCAAATGAAAACTGAAACTGAAAACGGGAAACTTTAAATGAATGCCATCAAGGGATGCTGCATGGGCCGCCCCGCCTCCAACGATGTCAGAATGGTGTCGGCATTGACGGGGGCGCGCCGGAAGATATCGTCCCCTAGCGCATCCGAGAGGGCATTTAAGATAGAAGCACATCCGCCTCCAACAGGTGGTTCGCCTATACCGCGAGCGCCAACTGGCGTCTCCGGATCCGGGATATCCAGCGCCATCCATTGCATAGTGTGTGGTACATCCAGAATCGTCGGCGGCTTGTTTTGGTAGAAACGTGTGGAGACCATGATGCCGTAATGGGGATCGAAGACCCACTTCTGGCCGATCGCATGACCAATACCCAGCGTCGAGCGACCAAGCACCTGACCGCCGTGCGCGGCTGGGTGGATCACAGTCCCGGTGTCGGCAGATGCAAGGAAATCCACTATATAGTAATTGCCGGTCTCGAGATCGACCTCGACTTCGGCAAAGCTGGCGACATATGAATAGGTCATACCGTCTCGCCCATAGTTGTCGCGAGCGGCCACAACCAGGCCCTGGCCAGCGAGTGCAGCCACCGACGCCCTGGTAAAACTGTTCACATCCGCGCTGGCTTCGTGTCCGTCGTAGATGCCACCCAGTTGAATGGCGCGCTGGGCAGCATGCGCCAAAGTCATGCCGGCGCCGCCCTTCCGAAAAACACGCTCGTTCGCGACCTCGTAATCCTCCGGCCTGCCGCCGAGACTCATGGCGGCGATCTCCCGGAGCCGCTTCCTTGCCTCCATCGCCACCGCGTGTGCCGCCCGTGTCATCGCGTGAGTCGTCTGGCTGCCGCCGGAGACGCAGGTATACGGAAAGTTTTTCGAGGTGTCGCCCCAGACGACGTCGCACTTCTCCCACGGCACGCCGAGAACCTCCGCGCCCACACGGTGAACGTCGATCACCGACTCCGTACCCAGGTTGCCGATTCCGGACAGGAATGAAACCCTGCCATCAGGATTGATAACTAACAGCCCGTCGAAGCCGATCGTGCCACCGACGTAACAGCTAAGCGATACACCGACACCACGCGCCTTCGAGCCGATTCGTTTAGGGTTGCGCGCTGCTCTCTCCTTCCATTTGAACTGTTCTGCGCCGCGGTCGAGCGCCTCCTTGAGGAATGCGCTCGTTGCATGCTGCCGCTTTCCCTGCACCTGGGGTCCGAACTCCGCCTTGCCCTCCGGACAGTTGATTCGGCGGATGGCGACCTGGTCGATCCCGAGCTTGCGCGCAGCATGCGCGATAATCGGTTCGATGATGGTAATCCCCTGCATTCCGCCAGGTGCGCTCTGCGCGCTCCGTGGCGGCGTGTTCGTCAGAACCGTCACACCGCGCCAGCGCATCGCTTGCGGTTGATACAGAAGAGAGACGATACGACCCGACGTGGGAGCATCGCCCTGCGCGTCGTAGGGACCGTTATTGGAAATTACGAACATGTCGAGCGCCGTGATCCTCCCCTCCCTGGAGAAGCCCACTTTCATTCGGCCTTGAAAACCGGGGCGCGCGCGTCCGATGAAGGTCTCCTCCTCGCGGCTAATGCGCATCATTACCGGGGCGTTGGCCTTCTTCGACAGGAGCGCTGGGATGATCATCGTGACTCCGCCGGTTATCTTGCTGCCGAAACCGCCACCTGTATATTCGCTGATAAAGACGACTTTGCTCTGGTCCATGTTCAACCATCGGGCGAGGACAGGTAGTGTCCGAGCCGTGCTCTGAGTGCCCGAGTGAACGTAGACCTTGCCGTTCTGCCAGTAAGCCATTGCACTGCGCGGTTCGAGGGTCTGATGGCTGGTGTCCGGAGTAACGAACGTTTCATCGAGTATAAGCGCAGCATTCTTGAAACCCGCATCGAGGTCGCCGTACGCCCATTCGTCTGGCGCCTTGCCCATCGGCAACCGGCCGTCCTTGTACTCAGCGAAGTCCGCCTCGGTCCACTTGAGTTCCGCGACCAGGGGTAGCGATTGACCCTGCGGGGGGAGCCAGATGTTGCCGTCGGTTCTCGCGTTCGGCCCACCGGGACGAAGAGTCTCCAGTGGGTCGACGACGAACGGAAGACGCTCAAAATCGATGCGAATTTTTTCGATCGCTTCCGCGGCTGTGAGCTCGTCAATCGCGGCCACAGCGAGGATCGGTTCACCCTGGTAGAGCGGCTCCATGGTGAGCGCCCGTTCAACCCACTTGCTGGCCTTGATCACTGTTCCATTATCTGTGAGCGTATCAGCTGGAGGTGGCAGATCATCCGCCGTCAGAATCGCTTTGACGCCGGGCATAGCGAGCGCCTCGCTCGTATCGATGCGCTTGATACGCGCATGCGGCAACGGGCTGAGCAATAGCTTGCAGAACAGCATGCCTTCGGCGCGATAGTCTTCGGCGTACTTCGCCTTCCCCGTGACCTTCGCATAGAGATCGGCGGTCGTGTAGTTTTTGCCGATCAACTTGTACTGAGGCGCGTCTTTAGAACGCGCCGCTTTGACAGGCTCTCTTACCTTATCCGGCACCGTTAGTCCTCCTCATTATCTCCGCGCCGCGCATTATCGCGGTGAGTATCTTGTCATAGTCCTGGCACCGGCAAAGGTTACCTGAAATGCCATGCGCCAATTCTGAGCGCGTGGGATTGGTGTTTGTTTTCAGGAACCCGACCGCCGACATAATGAAGCCCGACATACAGAATGCGCACTGAAACCCTTGTTCCTCGACGATCCCCTGCTGCACCGGGTGCAGTGTTCCGTCGACGCGCGCCAGGCCCTCGATCGTCACAACTTTTCGGCCGCGCACCGTGTGTGTGAGTATCGAGCACGAATAGTGGGGCACATCTTCAATGAGAACAGTACAGGCGCCGCATTCAGCGCGGTCGCAGCCGAGCTTGGTGCCAGTGAGGCCCAGCTTGTAACGCAGCGTCCACGCCAGCGTCTCTTGCTTCATAACATCGACTCGCCGCTGCTGGCCGTTGACGTTTACCGTGATCAGTCGCTCTCCTGCACCAGCGGCCGGTCTCTGGCCCGGTCCCTGGCTATGGATAAGAGTGGAGGCGCGGAACAGATAACTCGCTGAAGAAACTGCCGCGCCTCCAGCAATGACCCCTTTGATGAAATTGCGTCTCGAAACTGACTTCGGAGTGTCATCGATTATCTTATCTGTCTTCATATCTGGTTCATGTCTATCAATTCTGCCGTTTCAAAGCTTATTTCTAGCAGAGGCAGGGTACCCGGGTCTTACATAAATTTGCGGCTAATTGCTCTCTTTTGCTAGCTATCAATGGAGGACGCTTCTTTTGAAGGATGCTGGGGAAACAGGTAGGTAAGGTAGAAACAAAAAAGGCAGAAAAAAACAAAGGGAGAAAAAGGCTCTTTTTTCATTCTCTTTGCTTCTTTTTGCCTTTTTTTACTTATGAAAGTATGCGCCTTGTCACCTGGCACTTTCAGCTGCGCCGCCCGGTGCTGAGACAGCTTCGATGCGTCCATAAAGTCCGCCATTCCCCTCATTGGGACCAGCGGTGAAGAACAGCACGTTGGTTGACTGCGCTAGAATCCCATTGCCGAAAGCAATCCCCCACAAACCTTCAATCCTGATCGGTTCGCCATTGCTATCGCGGAGTTGATCGATGAACTCGCCGGTCGCTACGTCAAACGCATTGATCCAGCCATCACCGAAATTTCCGACCAACAGTCGATTGCTGAAGCGTCCGAAATCGGCTGGAGCAATCGTAACTCCCCACGGTGCGTTGAGCGCACCGCGCGAAGCCACACGACGGATCAGATTTCCATTGGCATCGAAAACATTGACGAATCCTAGCCCTGGACCCGGGACATCTTGCTCGGCATTCTCGTCCTGTTTGGCATAGGTCACGTAAAGATTGCCGTTGAGATTTTGAATGCCGAACGGCGCGAAGCCTTCGGGAATTTCGCTATCCTGGAATGAGCCGGTAAGCGTAGCCGGTTGAAAATTCGCATCGAAGACATCAATTTTGGCGTTGTGAAAATCGGCCGCGTAAAGGAAATTCGCATCGCCGTTGGACGCCAGCGCCAGTCCTGTATAAATAGCTCCTGAAGCCGAATTATTCACCGCCAGGATAGCATTGGTGGGATTAACGCTCGGCGCCCAGCCAGAAATCGTGCCATCCAGGCTGGCGAAAATAAACACGCTCGTTGCAGGAGCGCCATCTCCTTGCTGCACGGCAAAATCGCCGGAGCCGTTGAAAACAATTCCGGTCGGTCGGCCTGGCGTCCCACCACCTGCGGCTGACGGGATTGCTACCACCAGCGTTTGCGGATTCCCCAGGCCATCATACAGAGATGCTTGGCCTGTGCCATTATCAGCCACCCAGACGAAGCCAGCCGGATTGAAAGACACGCCCCAGCCATTGATCAAATTCGGGTCAGTGTGAACAGCAGCAACGCTGCCGTCGGAAACGAGATTCTCGACGCGATACACATTCGGGCGATTATCAGTGACAAACTGCAAGACCAGACTCAACAGCAAAGACGAGGTTAGAACGGTTCGGTTTCTTACGAAAAAATTGGTGATTCGAGTCATAGATTCCTCCTTTGGATATATGTATTGTTTTTACGCAATCGGCTCGATCGCAGCGTGGGAATCCATCGCTAGTAAAACCAACAAACGAAAGAAACTCACAGCATTTTTTGGAAATGCAATATTGATGCGAAGGAGCCCATTGCTATTGGAGGTTGGCTCTACGCTAGGGATTGGCACGGTCTGCTACGGCAACGTCCGTGCCATCCTCACTGAAGCTTCGCTCTCCTTCAATGTGAGAGTAGAAAATGGCGAGGTCCGGCGTCTAAAGTTATGGGTGGAGCAGGCGAACAACGAATACGTTTAAAGAATGTTGGCTATAAACAAAATCGACAGTTGGATCCCCCATCCCCTCAAGTGGTCGGCAGCATGAACCAGTGGCTTGAGACAGGCTTGACTCATTCTTACATCAGGCTTGACTCATTCTTACATAAAGCTGCCACAGACGCAGACAGCGATGGGTGAACGGTACATCAAGATGCCACAGATGCGGACAGCGGACGCGGACAGTGATAGATGCTAAAGGGATCGCTTTCATAGTAATAAGTTGGTATGAATGTTTGTGCATTGTCTAAATCGATACATGCGAGATTGGAACAGCGGCAACCACGGATTTTTACAGATGCAATGGATAGTCACGGATTAGTCGGGTTGATTCATCGCATCGGTAAAAATTCGTGGTGAATTTACTCCTCCATTTCCCCCAGTGTGACATTATTGAGTCACATGACCATAAATTCACTATCGCATAGTGAATTCCTCATCAGCGAAATAGCCAACCTCATTCTTGCAACTCGCTGTAATTCATCAATTTATCCGGTTCGCTTGTTCGGATCTGGTGTGGCAAGGCAATTGCGATTATTCATTGCGTGAGGTCGGATCCGCAGTGCCATCAATTAGACAGGCATGCACGATACACGATCGGCCTCGCGAGGAGGAGTTATGAAAGAACATATGTTGAGATTTTGGACGCTGAGTCTCATAGGTTTGTTAGTACTTTGGATAACCTTTATTCCTGTCAACGCCCAATCAGCGGGCGGAGCCAATCCGGGGCGGCCAGGCAGTATCAATTACATTGAGGGCCAGGTCTCGATCGGAACACAGTCTGTAGACCCAAAGTCGATTGGCTCAGCCGCGCTTGAGGCGGAGCAATCGATCATGACTGAACAGGGCAAAGCGGAGATACTGCTGACACCCGGCGCGTTCTTGAGACTCGGAGACAACACATCAGTGGAGATGATTTCACCTAACCTGACGAACATCCAGGTGGAGGTGCAGAGGGGGCACGCGATAGTTGAAGTCACTGATGTTTATCAGGAGAACAATCTTCGCGTTGATTTAAATGGCGCGACTGCCCTGCTACTGAAGACGGGCTTGTACGATTTCGACGCGGATCGTAATCTGGTTCGTGTAATTGAGGGCAAGACCGAAGTGCAGGAAAACGGTGGGCAAATCGAGGTGAAGGAGGGACGTGAGCTCTATCTCAATGCCAGCGGCTCGCTGAAAGCGGAGAAGTTCGACAAGAAAAAGTATCAGGACGATTTATATAGCTGGAGCAGTCTGCGGGCCGAGTATCTGGCGAGAGCCAACGCCGATGCGGCGCAGGTATATGCCGGCGGCGGAGGCGGATGGATAGGCGCTGGCTGGTACTGGAATCCCTGGTACGATGCATATACATTCATTCCGGGATCTGGATTCCTTTACAGCCCGTTCGGCTTTGGATTCTATTCACCGGGGGTTGTGTTTCTATCTCCGTTTATCGGATTCGGCCACTTTCACCATAACTTTGTCGGCCTTCGAGGCCGTGGCTTTGTAGCAGGCGGATTTCATGGTCACGGATTTCACAGTCACGGATTCCATGGCGGATTCCACGGTGACGGATTCCATGGCGGTGGCTTCCACAGTGGCGGATTCCATGGCGGTGGATTCCACAGTGGCGGATTCCATGGCGGTGGATTCCACAGTGGCGGATTCCATGGCGGTGGCTTCCACGGCGGCGGATTCCATAGTGGCGGTTTGGGGGGTGTTGGGTTTCACGGTGGCGGGCGAGGCCGCTAACGAGTGGTCTTCTCATGAAGAGGAAGAGGAACGGCGGGCACGTTCGCGTCCCGCCGTTATTCATTTCACCTCACAGCTATCGAAATACTCATTTCTACTTCGAACCCTCCTCTTCCCCCATGCAAGTATGACGGGTTTGAATTAGGCCAAGCTGAGTGTGGTAACAAACCTGGAGAACCTTGTTTCCGTTGAGGTAAATGCATCGATGAGTCGTTCAACGGCTATCACTCTCTGAACTGGACCATCAACTGTTACGCCGATCTTACCAATAGGACTTCCCTCTATATTCTCATAGTACTTCCCTTTATATCATCTCTAAATTTCCTGGTTCCATAGCACCTCTCCATGCGTCTCGCTCTGCTTTAATAAGTATTTCCTTTTACATATACCGGGCGCCGAAGGGCAAAGCTCGACCTCTTACATCACGATGCTCCATGCGCGGACAGCGATAGACGAAAGATACATCAAGATGCCATAGATGCGGACAAACGATAGATGCTAAGCAAAAGGATCATCTTCCTGGTGACAATTTGATGCGAATGTTCAGCGCTTTGCCAAACGGTTCCATTCAATGTCGATGCGTAACATCCACAAATCATCACGGCACTCGGCTTGCGGTCGGGAATGAATGGCTACATTTGCAATAGCCATATCGCCTATAGGTGCGAATCAATTCAGCAAGAATTACGTATCAAATGAGATTGGAGGGTTAAAAGAGTATGCGAGTACTATATCTCGGAGTAGCAGTTTTGCTTTGTATTGGACTCGCGATGGCAGCATTCGACAATGACAGTGGCGACCAAACATCGAACGGTCCCGCAGGTTGGCGAATTGCCGGACGCGATCCGGACAACTCCAGAAATCAGCCGTCGGAGCGGCATATAAGTGCTGCGAATGTGCATCAACTCGTCGCCAAGTGGGTGTTTACGACTGGAAGCGATGTATCAGCCACTCCAACGGTCGCCGGAAACACAGTCTATTTTCCGGATTGGGCTGGAAACTTATACGCGGTTCGGGCCGACAATGGAGACCTCCTCTGGTCGCGGAAGATATCCGACTACAACGGCAGGGCGGGAAGCATGTCGCGTGTCAGTCCGGCGATTTTCGAGGACTTGTTGATTATCGGCGACCACACAGGAGTAGGATGGCTCTCCGATGACGCGCCACTAGTTGGACATAACGGCGCGCATGTAATCGCCGTCGACCGCCACAGCGGTGAGTTACGCTGGATTACAAAAGTCGAATCGCATCCATCCGCGCTCATCACAGGATCGCCGGTCTTCTATGGGACCACAGTCTATGTGGGCGTCTCATCGGAGGAGGAGACGCTCGCCGTGAATCCCGCATATCCGTGTTGCACGTTTCGCGGGAGCATGGTGGCGCTGGACATCTTCACCGGAGCGATGTTGTGGAAGACCTACACAGTGCCAGATAACGAAGGTCGGACGGATCGCTACAGCGGCAATGCGATATGGTCGCCGCCCGCAATCGATCCCAGCCGTGGATCTCTATACATCGGCATTGGAAACAACTACACCGTACCGGATGATGTCCTGCAGTGTCAGGAGGAGGCGATCGAGACCGGCAATCCAAACCCAAACTGTTCCGTGCCGGATAACTACTTCGACACTGTATGGGCGCTGGATTTGACGACTGGCGCGATCAAATGGGCGCGCAGGTTATCAGGCTTCGACGTCTGGACGGTGGCCTGTGTCTCATTGCCACCCGGCGTGAACTGCCCTTCGCCTCACGGATCCGACTTCGATTTCCCCGGCTCAGGCCCGAACCTGCTGCACGTGCGCGACAATGGGCAACACGGACGCGATCGGCAGGCCGGGCATGCGGGAGAACACGATAGAGATCTCGTCGGCATAGGACAAAAGAGCGGGATGTACTGGGCGCTCAATCCCGACAACGGCGAGGTCGTCTGGAGCACCGTAGTCGGCCCCGGCGGCACCACCGGAGGCATTCAATGGGGTACGGCGACTGATGGGACCCGCATCTACGTGGCGATTACAAACAGTCAGCACATGACCTACACGCTCGCGAACAATGGTCCCACGATCGACTGGGGCTCGTGGGCAGCTCTCGATCCACGGACTGGCAGAATTCTGTGGCAGGTCCCAGATCCGACGCCGGGCGCAATCGACCCCGGCGCGGTGAGCGTCGCAAATGGTGTCTTATATGCTGGGTCATACTCCGGAGCGATGTACGCGCTCGACGCGCGGACTGGAAATCTCCTTTTCACCTTCGACAGTGGCGGCTCGGTAATCGATGCTCCGTCAATTGTGAATGGAACCGTGTATTGGGGCTCCGGATACCGAAACATTGCGCCTGGTATCGGCAACAATAAAGTGTATGCCTTCACCCTTCCGAAGGCCGGAACGTCAGTTGATTCCAAATAGAGTAAGAACAATTCAAGGTCTTTATTGAAGCAGCCCCGGGTTGGAAATAAAACCACGGGGAATACTGGAACACAGGAGAATGAGGGAAATTCTTTGTCCGATGCTTCTCCGCTCTTTTCACGACCGTTTCCGTGTTCCCCGTGTTCCTCGTGGTTGACCATTCAACTGATCAATGTTCCGGTACCAGTTCAATGGGCCGCGGAAGCCGCTCTGCTCGAACTGTGCGACGTAATAATCAAGGTCTTCTTCGCTAAGCCAAGCGGGCAGACGCTCCGGATCGATCATCCCATCGAGCGGTTTCGCTGTAGAAGGTTTGCGGACAAACCACGCCCCTTCGGGAGCATCGCTGGAAGCCGCGAAATAGATCGTTCGCAATGATTTCATCGTGTCAGCTCCTAGTTCGTCCTCTGCCACACCTGGTTGCTGGAAGTAGACCATGTACAAGAGATTGTCACCGAGGTTTTTCTGCCTTGTGAAGGTTCCAACCCGCCCGCGTATATACGGGACGCTCATGCCGGCGAGCGCGCGCACTTGCTCTATATGCAAAAGCGTCGTGTGCCAGGCGATCGGCGCGCCCCAATCATGACCCACAACGATGAACTACTCGTGGCCCAATGCCCGGGAGAGCCCGACGACGTTGCCGGTCAGCTCAATGATGTTGTAGCTTTCGACCGAGGATTCTCGGTCTTGAAACCGAGAGCGCTGCCACCCTTCGCGGTAATTTCCTTGACGAGGGCATCGATCCGATCCTTCCGTCTCGCTCCGAGCACGACTGGCGCGGGCTCAGCCCAAAAAGGACTAGTTTAAAAGATTTCGACTCCGGGTTTTACTATAGCTTGTTGTCGCTTGTCTTCACCGACGACGGCAGTCGAGTCATCTCCTTGTCTCCTTGTTTTTTTTCAAATCGGTTGCGCCATCACATCCAGCATCTTTCTGATCAACCCCGGTCGGTCGGCATCGGGGGTCGAGTGCATCTCCCATTCGCCGAGTTGGAGCGAACCTTCGACAATGAATTTGCAGCGCTCGTAGCGGCGCCGCATAAATTGTCGAGCAAGTCCGCCAGCGGCTCATCGCGCGGGAGCAATTCGCCCAGCACCACGCCGTCTTCAACGGCTTGCGCGGCCCCCTGCCCCAGATGCGGCGTGGTTGAATGTGCGGCGTCGCCGATCAACAGCACGCGGCCCCGGTACCAGGGCGCGGGCATGAGCAGGGTTTTGAGTGGACGATAGATGACTAAAGACGAATCCGTGATTTGATCTCGCAAATCGGCCATGATTCCGGTGCAGGGGGCGAGGCGTTCCCGAAAAATCTCCGCGAGCCGATCCGAGGGATGACTTGGGTTACCGGGTTCGGCCTGCACCAGCAGCACATAGCCCGTATCCCGCGAGAGCGGGATGAAGCCGCAGGTGCCGCCTTCCAGCCCCGCACACAAAAAGGCGTAATCGATCACCTCCGGACGCCGCACGTTGTAACGCCACACCCCCTGACCGGTGAATCGGGGCTGAGGCTGATCGCCGAAGATTGTGCCGCGGACCTCGGAGTACAGGCCATCCGCGCCGATCACCAGATCGTATTCGCCGATGACTCCGTCAGTGAAGGCCACCATCACGTTCTTCTCGTTCTGCCGGATTTCAGCGAAGGTGACGCCGATCCTGACCTTCGTTCCGGCCCCAATCGCCGCTTCCGAAAGGATCCGGTGCAGGGCCGGACGCGCCAAACCGAGATCGGTCGGATACTGCGGCCCCGCCATCGGGATGCCCGGAATCTCCGCCACCGTTTGCCCGTCCAACGTTTTAATTTTCAAGCCGGAATACGGGAAGCCAGCGGCGACGACTTGATCCGCAATGCCGAGCGCCGCCATGGCGCGGATGAAATTGCCTTGCACGACGATGCCGACGTGATAGACCTTCCATTCGGCCTTGATTTCGACGAGGTCCACGCTGATTCCCGCCCGACGCAGCGCAATAGCAGTGGACAAGCCTCCGATACCGCCGCCGACGATAAGAACTTTTTTGACCATGGCATTTCACCTTTTGTGGCCACCAGATCATGGTTGCCGAAGCGGCACTTCCATTCGCGCGGCACCCAGTTTTCATCCGGATAATTGCTGTTGGTGCCGTACTCGGCCTCGGCCCGGCCGGTCCCAAGAATAATCGATCTTGACTGAATCCAGAGTTTCAGCCATCCATTATGTTCGATTCTACTTTGAAATCGGCTGTATCCGTAACTGAGTTAGCTTATCAATGAGGACAAATATTTCTCATCTCATCGACAACATTAGGCCTTGAAGACGGGTTCCACAGCTAATTGGATATGTCGTGAATTTGGCAGTTGAGCAAACTCATCAACAACTTAAAGACGGTTTCCTCACATCTAATTCGACCTGATTTCAAAGCTGAAGTGACACGTGTCTATTGGCGAAAACCTATCATTTGTCATCGATCAATTGCGTTATCACCACGGGTGGTGCTCCAATAGAGATGTTGCGTCGATATATTGAGGAACAAGCTGTACCAGAGGATTAATGGCGGGCGAAGCGCCCTCGATACAAAATTCATCTCCAGCCAAGCTCGCAAAGATGCACGCTACGGATGGAGTATTCTTTCGCGAACTTCAGATAAAAAAGCGAGAAATCAGGATACTTTAAGGAGTTTGGAGAAACATAACCATGCAATCAGTTCTCATTCGATTCTGCAAGATTTGAGCGTCGTATCAGCCAAGAGCCGCCCGTGTGGCGGAATTACTCAGGCGTGAGTTAGGAGTACAACCGGAATTAATCGAAGGCGACCGCGGTGAGTTCAGCGTCTGGGTAGGCAATCAGATAGTAGCCAAAAAGAGGTGGCTGAGATTTCCATCGGACAAGAAGGTACTTACAGCGGTGCGGCAATCCATCGCGGGTTAGACTCGTCAGCGTCAGTACTATCTAAATATCGGAGAATTGTACGATCAGTTTCCTGAAACCCGTGGTATACAAGACCTGGAGAGTTGGGAGCAAGATCATTCATTAATAATAGAGTGATAAGGATCGCTCCCTGAACCTTGGAGATGTGTGTAGGCTGCTCAGCAACTCAAAATACCATCAAGGTACACAGAAAACCTAACACACCGACAACACGTTTAAGCTATTTGGAGGACGGCTTATGGCAATACCTACTAGCGAAATTGCTGTTGCAGATAGGTTGGCCATTGAAAAGAACGCTAAAAGCGTGCTGGACCGAGTTTGTTCAGGTGCAGCCCTTGATCCGCATTATCGTTATGACAGCCCAAACTTTGTCGATCACGTCAACGATTTGCAGTTTTATGGGCTCGAAGCAAATCCGGGAAAATTTATACGAGCGTTGTGCTTCGCCAAAACCCCATCCGGCTTGTATTTCAATAACTTTCGTCAAGCTGTGATGAAGTCCACCAATATTTCTCGATCACTGCCCCCAACTCCGGCGGCTGCTCTACTTTCGGCTCAGGTGCATCCTTGGCGAGCGATAAATCTTCGTATACTGCCGAGAGAGCCGACTGAGAAGTCGATTGATTTCTTCATTTTCGGAATTGTGGGGAGGGACAACTACCGGGTGCATATATCAAGATTCTGGTAAAATGTAAAAGGAAGGCTGGTTTCGACTAGCTCCGCTTGAGGACACGTTTCCACTAAGGAGGGAACACAATGACCTTTCTACTATGGTTGCTCTTTACTGCGCTGGCAGTCGGCATTCCGCCGGGCCTCATCGCGCGACAGCTCACCAAAGGCCGAGGCCAGCGCGTGGAGATTCCCGGAAAAGCAGTAACCTGGGGCGTAGGCTCCTTTTTGCTGGTATACCTCGCCGTCACAGTACCTTGGCTGGTAATAAGCTGGACTGGTATCATCGACGCGCCCTGGCTGATTACAGGGCTTATTCTGGGCACCCCGGCTTCAGCCTGGGCCAGTAAGAAATGGTACCGCTCTTTTAAAGACGGTAACCTGATGGGAAGTGTAAGCAATAGATATCTTCCGTAATCACAACGCCCCAGTTCGCACGATGCAAAATGCCTCGTAACGACTGCCACCAAAAATACAATATACTTCCCGACTTTCCCGATCATCGGCGCCCTCCTCCTCTTCGACCACAGGAAGTACGCCCGGCAAGCGGCCCTCGAATCAGAGCACGCGCATCTCATTTGGGAACCCATCGTTGCCCCGAATACGACGTCATCGAGCTGCGCCAATTGCTCGAGCAAAATGGCAAATGCTTGCCCCGGATCCAAGTCGCACTATTTTTAGAAGTAAAGATTTTGTATATCTTGCATGTGATTGATGTAGTGCGCGGCGCTCACAGTTGAATGCCATGAACGAGGAACTCAACTCTGTCTGTAACTTCGCCACGGGGCTGCGATTCGAGCCTTACGGCATTGACCATCTGGTGGATGCCATTGGCCATCACCGCCTGCCGCTGGACCCGGAGTTTCCTTTCACCATCAAAGCCTTCTTCTACGAATCCTTCTCGCCCGGCGAACGGCTGACCTGGCACAACCGGCTGGAACTTTTCTGTCCCGTCAGCGGCTCCGGCAGCTTTCAGATGGGCGAGCGAGTCATTGACTTCAAGAACGGCGATCTGCTGGTGGTGGACAATTTGAAGCTGCACGGCGCGCGCAGTTTTGCAGGCCCACGGAGCCAGGCGGCGGTCATCTACTTCCGGGGGGAATTGTTTTATAATCTCGGCTCGGCTGTTTGCGATTACGCTTATCTGACGCCGTTCTACGGCCTGTCCGAAACGATTTCTCCGGTGCTACGCGCCGCTGATCCTGCAGCAGCGGCAGTCCACGAGGCCTTAGGCAAAATGATCCGCTGTTATTTCGAGGCTCCCGCCGACCAGTATTCGCGTATCGGCTGCAAAGCCTATCTGTCGGAAATCCTCTACCTGTTGTCGAAGCATTTCGGCGCGTCGGATCTGGCGCGGGCTGAATACGTGCGCCGCCGTGAACAGGCGCGGCGGCTGGGTGCGCTGGTGGAATACCTGAACACCAACTATGCTGAAAAGATTGCCGTCCCGCAGGCTGCGGCAATGGTCGGCATGAGCCAATCCACATTCAACCGCTTTTTCAAGCAAGCCGCCGGAATGACCTTCGTGGATTACCTGACGCATTTGCGCGTGACCAAAGCTCGCCAGATGTTACGCGACCAGAGCCTGAGCATCGCCGAAATTTCCAACCTGGTGGGCTACACCGATCAGAGCTATTTCGATAAACGCTTCAAGGAACATTTCGGTAAATCGCCGCGCGAATGCCGGGAAATGACAAAATCGTCGTAGAAAAAAGCAAAATCTTTCTAGCCGCGATTGCCTCTCGCCCTCAATACTCGGCCTCATCAAAAATGCGCAGCGAATTCGCAAGCGTCAGCTGGCGCGCATAAATTCCGCATGCGCATCTCTCGAACTGTCAGCGGCAGTTGCGGCTGAACCAAGCAAACCTGAATAGGAGATAACCATGAGTATCAGAATCGCCGCAGTCCATCGGCTTGTCGCCGTTCTTTACGCACTCTGCCTACTCGCTTCGCTCGCATGGGCGCAATCCACCGGCGGCGCGCAGCTTTCCGGCACGGTGCTGGACGAAAGCGGCGGTGCCGTCGCGGGCGCGGAAGTCACGGTCACGCAAACCGCCACCGGGGGCTCGCGCACCGTCACGACCGATGCCGACGGGAGCTATACCTTCCCCAATCTGCCGGTCGGGCCCTATCAATTGCAGGTCAGGAAGCAGGGCTTCAGCGCTCACCTGCAAACTGGCATTGTTTTGCAGGTCAACGTCAACCCGACGATCAATGCGACGCTCAAAGTCGGCGCGGTGACGGAACAGGTGCAGGTGACTTCGGATGCCGCGCTGGTCGAAACGCATAGCAACGGCGTAGGCCAGGTGATTGATCAGCAGCGCGTTGTCGAATTGCCGCTCAACGGGCGGGTGGCGACCGAATTGATTTTCCTTTCGGGCCTGGCGACGGCGGCTCCGGTGGGGGATTTGAATACGAATAAAAACTATCCGACCGTCACCATCTCAGTCGCGGGCGGACTGGCGAACGGGATGACGTATGTGATGGACGGCGGCACGCATAACGACCCGTTCAATAACCTCAATCTGCCGATGCCCTTCCCTGACGCCTTGCAAGAATTCAAGGCCGAGACCAGCGCCCTGCCGGCGCGCTACGGCCATCATGCCGCGTCGACCGTCAACATCGTCACTAAATCGGGGACGAATAAATTTCATGGCGACTTGTTCGAGTTCGTGCGCAATTACAAATTCAACGCGCGGAACTTCTTTGCCGCGCAACGCGATAGTCTGAAACGCAATCAGTTCGGCGGGACGCTGGGCGGCCCGATCAGACAGAACAAGCTGTTTTTCTTCGGCGGCTATCAGGGGAAGATAGAGAAATCGAATCCGGGCACGACCATCAGTTATGCGCCGACGGCGGCGATGCGCGCGGGTGATTTCACGGCATTCGCGTCGGCGGCCTGCAACGGCGGCGCGGCGCGCACGCTGGCTGCGCCCTTCGTCGACAACAGGCTCGATCAGTCGATGATCAATCAGCAGTCCTTGAACTTTTTGAACTACGTGCCCACGCCGACCGACGCTTGCGGCAGGTTGCAATACGGCATTCTTGCCAACAACAACGAGCATCAGGCGATCGGCAAAATTGACTATTCGCTCAACGACAGGCACACGTTGTTCGGTCGTTACTTCTTTGCCGATTATGCCAGTCCCAATCCGTTTGACGGCGTGAACGTATTAGCCATGAGCCGCGTCGCCCAATTCAATCGTGCGCATTCATTCGTGCTGGGCGATACCTATCTGCTCAGCGCAAACACGATCCTCTCGACGCGCGCGACGCTCAACCGCACGCGCAATCTTCGCGTAGTTGATCCGTACTTTTCGCCCGCCGATCTGGGTATTCAGGTCTACAGCCCGGTCACAGGTTTCACCGGCTTCACGGTCACTGGCAACGGATTTGCGATTGGCGCTGTCGCGACAAATCCCGGCTATTTCAATTCGACGAATTATCAGCTTGCCGAAGACGTTGATCTGATTCGTGGCTCGCATCAGATATCCCTGGGCGTAAATTTCATTCACAACAACATCAACACCTCGAACAATCGACCGACCAATGGGCAATTTACTTTCAACGGCCAGGTGACGGGCTTGCCGATGGCGGATTTCATGGCGGGCATTCTAAGCGGCGGGTTCTTGCAGGGCAATCCGATCTTTGACAACCAACGGCAGAATTACATCGGCGTTTACGTGCAGGATTCGTGGAAGCTGAATCCTCGGCTGACGATCAACGGAGGCGTACGCTGGGAGCCCTACCTGCCGATGGAACATCCATTCGGCTGGGTGAGCCACTTCGATCAGGCGGCTTTCGTCGCGGGCGCAAAGAGCGCGGTCTATAAAAACGCGCCAGCCGGATTGCGCTTCCCCGGCGACGCCGGCTATCCGGGGAAGTCGACAACATTCTCGCGCAAAGCGCAATTTGCGCCGCGTCTGGGACTGGTCTTCGATCCGAAAGGCGACGGCAAGATGACGGTGCGCGCATCCTACGGCATTTTCTATGACAACCCGCATCTATTCTTCAACACGCGTTTTGCGAACAATCCGCCATGGGGCGCGCAGATCACACTCACTAATCCGGCGGGCGGTTTGACCAACCCCTATCAAACATACCCCGGCGGCAATCCTTTCCCCGGGCTGGCCAATATCTCCGCGGACAGCTTCTTCCCTTTGGCGGGGGTTTATGTCAACGCGCCGCTCGAGATCAAGCCGACTTACCTGCAGCAGTGGAATCTGAGCGTGCAGCGCCAGGTCGGCGAATGGCTTTTTGCGGGCACCTATCTCGGCAACAAATCCACGCACCTATGGACGGGACGCGAAGCGAACCCGGCGGTCTTCGGTGCGGGGGCGACGCTGGGCAATACCAATCAACGCCGCGTGCTTTCCCTGCTGAATCAAATGCAGGGGCAGTATTACGGCACCATCGGACAGATTGATGACGGCGGCACGTCGAGTTACAACGGCATGCTGCTGTCGGCGCAGCGCCGCCTGGCGAACAGCTTCAGCGTGCTGGCGAATTACACTCTGTCGCATTGCATCAGCGATCCGGCGACGACCGAAATCACCGGCCCGACATACGTCAATCCCAACAATCGCCGCGCTGACCGGGCGAATTGCGATTCGGACCGGCGCCACGTCGTCAATCTTTCGTTTGTCGCGCGCACGCCGCGATTTGCTAATCGCGCGCTGAACCTGATCGCTTCGGGCTGGCAGCTTTCGGGCATCGTGCGCCGGCAAAGCGGGAACTATTCAACAGTCATGACCGGCGTGGACAACGCGCTCACAGGCGTCGTCGGCCAACGCGCTGTGCAGCTGCTGGCCGTTCCTTACGACGCGAGCCCGACAGTGGATCATTATTTGAATCGTGCGGCGTTCGGTTCACCCACGATGGGAACGTATAGCTCGCTCGGCGCATTCACGATTGTGAATCCGAGCACCCTGCAGATTGATACGGGACTGTCGCGCACCTTCCGCGTGTTCGAAGGGCAAAGCATTCAGTTCCGTTGGGAACTCTTCAACGTCCCGAACCGGCTGAATGCGAATGCGCCGGTTACCGCACTGAACGATGCGAACTTCGGCAGGATTCTGAGCGCGCAAGACCCGCGTATTATGCAGTTTGCGCTGAAGTACGTGTTTTAGTTCGCACCGCATCAGTATCGCGAGCAGTGGCGAGCGTGGCTCCTGCAAAAGGCTACTAACGGAAGCCACGTTCGCCGAGCTCGCGGTACTGATTCACTGCTTCATTCAAACCTATGTCGACTCAACACAACCGCGAAGCCATTGCCGACGCCACCAACCCGTTGGGGCTGGACGGCATCGAGTACATCGAATATGCGACCAGCAAGCCGCAGGCCCTGGGGCAGGTTCTGGAGATGATGGGCTTTCGTCCGATCGCGCAGCATCGTTCCCGCGAAGTAATGCTTTATCGGCAAGGCCGGATGAACGTCATAGTCAACGCCCATGTAAGCGCCTTGCCGCGTGCCGTGCAGCCGGTTGAAACACCTGCGATTTCGGCGCTGGCCTTGCGCGTGCGTTCGGCAGCGGCGGCCTATCATCACGTCATTGAAAAAGGCGCATGGGCCGCGCCGACGCACGTGGAAGTGATGGAATTGAACATCCCCGCGATTCACGGAGCAGGCAACAGCCGCATCTATTTTGTTGATCGTTACCACGATTTTTCAATCTACGACGTTGATTTCACACTGATCCCGACCGTCGATCCGCATCCGACTGCGCTTGCGGGAATGCATTTGTTCGGCATCGTGCAATACATCGGTACGGAGCGAATGGAAGATTGGACGGAGTTTTATACGATGCTCTTTGCTTTCCAACTATTGCCGGACAACGAACGCTTCGGCATTCTGCACCAAGGCCGAGTCCTGCGCAGTCCCTGCGGTTCGTTTTACCTGCAACTGATCGGCCCCGATTCTGATATCGGCAACGTGGAGGGGGACGAATTACTGCAGCGGGTCGGCTTCGGCGTGCCCGACGTGCCCGACGCCATCGCCGCCTTGCGCGCGCGCGGCATCAGCTTCGTCTCCGCCAGCGACCACCAGACAAACGCACACGGCGCGTTGACTCAAAGTTATCTGGGCGGCTTGATGTTCGAGATTGTTCACGACGAGCGTAACGGCATATGAAACAGTTCAGCAGCAGCATCGACGATTTTGGGATGGATACAATTACGCTCACCGGGCCATTGCCCGCCAAGTTACAGGCTGTGCGCGCTGCCGGGTTCTCCCAAATCATGTTGCTGGCGCGCGATATTGTGGGCCACGATGCGGGCGTCGAAGCGGCTATCCGCGCCGTGCGCGAAAGCGGTTTGCGCGTGACGGGCTTTCAGGTGCTGCGCGATTTTGAAGGGCTGTCCGGCCACTTGCACGAATACAAAATTGATGTAGCGAAATCCATGCTGGAAATGTGCGGGGCGCTCGGCGCGCGCGTGTTGCTGGTCTGTTCATCGATTTCGACCCACGCGACGGACGACCGAGATGCGCTCGCGCGCGATTTGCGCAAGCTGGCGATGCTGGCCGTGCCGCTCGGCATCAGGATCGCTTACGAAGGATTGTCGTGGGGGCGCACGATCAACGAATTTCATGACGCCTGGGATATCGTTTGCCGCGCAAACGCGCCGAATCTCGGCATTGGGATTGATTCGTTTCACATCTTCGCCACGAAAACGCCGCTCGATAAGCTGGATGCGCTCGACCCGAAAAAGATTTTCCTCGTGCAGTTGGCCGATTTTATGTGGAACGAAATTCGTTCGGTCGAGGAGCGCATCACCACGGCGCGCCACTTCCGCGTCTTTCCCGGCGAAGGCGTGCATAGCGATCAAGTTGCCGAGTTAGTGATGCGTCTTGACAAACTGGGCTATCGCGGCGATTACAGCTTCGAGGTCTTCAACGACGATTACCAGCAAATGCCGATGGACCGCGTCTGCGCGCGCGCCTTCCGCGCGGCGGAATGGTTGGGTGAAGATGTGCTGCGACGCTCCGTGCCGCTGCCCAATCGCATGCGGCTCAAATCCAGTGAACCGTTATCCCCTTAAAGAAAGAAGGCAAAGGAGTCAAAACCTAGCTGCTCATTGTTCCTGACGTCGGGGGCAAGGTTACCCGAAGCTACTCACGCCGATACTGATCAGGCGCTCAAGAAAACGCTCGAATTCATCGAGGCCATTGAGGGAGGGATGGCGAAATGAAACGACGGCTTTTATTGTTGGTTATTGCTATCGGCTTGTTGCTCCCGTCCGTGCGGGGACAGAAGAGAACGGCAACCGACTGGCCGACTTTCGGCAATGATCACGGCGGACAGCGTTACGCTCCGCTAACGCAGATCAACGCCGACAACGTAACGAAGCTCGTGCGCGCGTGGACATATCACATGAAACCCGCCGGCGCCGCGCCGCCCATCGCCGAAAGCCGCCCATCCGCGCGCGGCCCGCGTCGCCGCGGCAATCCAGAATCGCAAGCCGTGCCGCTAGTGGTCAACGGTGTGATGTATCTGACGACGGCTTATCGCCGCGTCGTCGCGCTCGAACCCGAAACGGGCAAGTGCCTGTGGGAATACATGCTCAAGAGCGGCTCGCCTGCCACGCGAGGTTTGGAGTACTGGGCGGGGGATGCGCAAACGCCGCCGCGCTTGTTCTTCGGCACGTCCAACGGCGAACTGATCGCACTCGATGCCAGGACGGGACAGCCTGCGACGAGCTTCGGCGCGGGCGGCATCGTGGATATGAAAATCGGGGTGATGAATGGTTACGATCAGATTCCTTATGGTCTGTCGTCGCCGCCGATTATGTACAAAAGCCTCGTGATCACGGGCGCGCATACACAGGAGTCACCGATGCTGGGTTCTTCGGGCGACGTGCGCGCTTGGGATGCGCGGACGGGCAAGCTGGTCTGGACGTTTCACACAGTGCCGCGTCCAGGCGAAGCGGGGCACGGGACATGGGAAGGCGACAGTTGGAAAGACCGTTCCGGCGCGAATGTCTGGAGTATGATGACCGTTGACGTAGCGCGCGGCCTGGTTTTTCTGCCGCTCGGTTCGCCGACATACGATTATTACGGCGGCGACCGCAAAGGCGCGAACCTTTACGGCGACACGCTGGTTGCGCTCGATGCCAACACCGGCCAAATGAAATGGCATTTCCAAGCCGTGCATCATGACTTGTGGGATTATGATCTTTGCACGCCGCCAACTTTGTTTGATGCCACGGTCAAAGGCCGAAAGATTCCGGCTGTGGCGGTGATGTCGAAAATGGGTCTGCTCTTCATTCTGGATCGCAGCGACGGCAATCCGATTTATGGCATCGAGGAAAGACCGATTCCAAAAACTGACGTGCCTGGCGAAGCGAGCTGGCCCACGCAACCCTTTCCGCTCAAGCCAGCGGCGCTCGCGCGCAACAGCTTCAAGCGCGAAGAACTCGCCAATCTGACGCCTGAACACCGCAAATATTGCGAAGCAATGTTCGACCGCGACGGGGGCATGCACAACGAAGGGCCGTACACGCATTACACTACCAAACCTTCGGTCGTCTTCCCCGGCACGCTCGGCGGCGGCAATTGGAATCCGATGTCGTTCGATCCGAAGCTGGGCTACCTGTTCATCAACACACAGGATTTGGGCGGCATCGGACAGATGCAGCGGAATCTTGAAGGTGGGCGCACGCCGTGGTCACGCACGAGTCCGCTGGGGCCGGCCGGCCGATTCTGGAATCCCGATACGCGCTGGCCTTGCCAGCAACCGCCCTGGGGCAGATTGTTCGCGGTCAATGTCAATACCGGCGAAATCGTCTGGCAAGCCGTGTTGGGAATTACGGAAGGATTGCCTGAGGACCAGCAAAAAACCGGCAGGCCGAATATCGGCGGCTCGCTCGCCACGGCCAGCGGATTGGTCTTCATCGGTGCGACCGATGACAGCCGCTTCCGTGCCTTCGACGCCAAGACCGGGAAGGAATTATGGGTGACGAAAATTGACGCGGGCGCGCATTCCGCGCCGATCACATACTATGGTAGAGACGGCAAGCAATACGTGGTGATTACGGCAACCGGTGGCGGCTTCATCGCAGACCCTTCAAGCGCCGACACGGTGATTGCGTTTGCCTTGCCGTAACCTCTGACTTTCAAAGACCCATTATGAACTCTATCAGAATTCTTCTGCTCGCGGCGTTACTCGGCATGCCGATGCTCGCTTCCGATGTTCAATCAAAGATGCAAAACAACCAAAATGCGCGGTTGAAAATCCTGGTCGTTCACGGCCCGAATCTGAACCTGCTCGGAAGGCGCGAGCCGAATATTTACGGCGTGACGACGCTACCGCAAATCAACGAGCAGTTGCAGAAACTGGCGGCGGAACTGAATGTCGAGCTGATCATCGTGCAATCCAATCACGAAGGCGTCATCGTGGACACGTTCCAACAACACATTGATGATGTGGCCGGCGCGATTATCAACCCGGCAGGGCTGAGCTTTCACAGTGTTGCATTGCACGACGTCATCAAAGCGGTGCCGTTTCCAGTGATCGAAACGCACATCTCTAACCTCGGCACGCGTGATGCGATCCACCAGGGTTCGATCATCACGCCCGCGGCGCGGGCTTCGATTATGGGGCTGGGCTGGCGATCTTACACGGCGGGCTTGCGCGCGCTGGTCGAGCTTGTACGCGAAGAAAAAAACGCCAAGGAAGTGGGAAAAGAAGGGAGTAAGAAGTGATGCGTTACCTGATTTGTCTGTTTGCGATTGTTTTACTGTTCAGCCTGTCGCCGGCGCAATCGGCCCAACAAGCTCCGCCGCAACGTCGGCCACAGCCGCGTCCTACGCGCAAACAGGTGTTGGCGTGGGGCGATGTGCGTTACGGCTTCCAACACGATTCCGTCTCGCACGCGATGGCTACGATTGAACGTCTGGGCCGCGAATCGGGTATGTACGATACGTACATCCGCACCGATTCGCAGCTCATCACGAAACAGCCGATTATAACGGGTGGCCGTCCCAGCAATGCCAAAAATCTGAATTACTTCGACGCTATCTTCTTTTTCGGGCTGCGCGAAATTGAGCTGAGCGCCCAGCAAAAGGTCGACCTGATGACTTTCATCAAAGAGGACGGCAAGGGATTCGTCGGCGCGCACACGGCGACGACCGCGTTTTTCTCGTGGCCGGAGTTCGGCGAAATGATCGGCGCGCGCTTTGACGAACATCCCTGGAATGTCATTGACGGAAGCGTCGTGATTGACGACCCGCTGTTTCCCGCCATGAAGCATTTCCCCGGCGTTTCGGTCATCAAGGACGAGCATTACCAGCACAAGGATTTTGCGCGCGATAAAATCCGCGTGCTGGCGCATCTGGATGTGAGCAATTTGGATATGAAAAATCCTCGCGTCCATCGAACCGACGGCGACTATCCCGTCGCCTGGTCGAAGATGCACGGCAAAGGCCGCGTCTTTTACGCCACGCTCGGACACGCGCCGGAAAGCTGGGACAACCCGCAAATCCAGAAAATGTATTTCGAGGCGCTCAAATGGGCCATGGGCTTGAGCGAAGGTGAGACCACACCGCTCCCGGGAAAGTGATGCGTAAGGTCATCAAAATTGCCTTAGCGGCAATCGCCATCTCCGTCGGAATTCTGGCGCAAACGCCCGAAACGCCGAAGCAGCCGCTACCATTCAGCCACAAGCTGCACGTCGCGCAGGGGCTGAATTGCCAAACCTGCCACGTCAATCCCGACCCCGGCGAACAGATGGCCTTTCCGGCGACGGCCGAATGCATGACCTGTCACGCCGAGATCGCCACGGACAAAGCCGCGATCCAGGAACTCGCCAAATATCATCAGGACAAAGCCGCTATCCCGTGGGTGCGGATTTATCAAAACCCCGACTGGGTCTGGTTCAGTCACCGCGTACATTTGGAGGCGGGTGCGAAATGTGAGCGCTGTCACGGCGCGGTCGCCGAGCGCGACGCGCTCTGGAAAGAGAAGCCACTCACGATGGAAAGCTGCATGAATTGCCACCGCGAAACCAACGCCAGCAACGCATGCAATTATTGCCATCAAGCGCATTGAAGTCGTGGTATGGAAAAACACTTTCCCAAATCGTTGCAGGTTGGTTTAATCGGCGCAGGCATTCAGGCTTCGCGCTCGCCACATCTCCACGAATGCGAGGCCCGCGCGGCAGGCATCGTCTGCTCCTATCGATTGATCGATCTGGTGCAACTCGGCGTCGGCGTCGAATCCTTGCCGCAGCTGCTGGACGCTGTCCAGCAGCAGGGATTCGCCGGAGTCAATATCACACATCCCTGCAAACAATCGGTCATTCCGCTGCTAGACGAACTGTCGGAGGATGCCACCATCATCGGTGCGGTCAACACGGTGGTTTTTTCCGCAGGCAAACGAATCGGGCACAATACCGATTGCTGGGGGTTTGCCGAAAGTTTCCGGCGAGGCCTTGCCGATGTTGCACGCAACCAAGTAGTCCTGCTCGGCGCGGGCGGCGCGGGATCCGCCGTAGCCAGCGCCGCACTACAAGTCGGTGTCACAAGGTTGGTGATTCACGATGTGATTTATTCGCGCGCCATTGCGCTTGCCGAACGATTGCGCCCACGTTTTGGCGCGGATCGCATCGCCATCGTCACTGACCTCTCGTCGGCAATGGCCGCGGCTGATGGATTGATTCAAGCGACACCCATCGGTATGCTCGGCCATCCTGGATTGCCGTTGCCCATTGAATTGCTGCGGCCTGCACATTGGGTCGCCGAGATCATTTACTTTCCGCTCGAGACAGAATTGCTGAAGTTAGCGCGCCTGCTGGGTTGCCGCACACTGGACGGTAGCGGAATGGTTGTCTTTCAGGCCGCCGAAGCGTTCCGCCTATTTACTGGCGTGGCGCCGGATTACGAAAGGATGCTGAGATGTTTCGCCATCCTGAGCTAATCACGGCCGTAGAACAAATAAAGTATGGGCTTCCGGACAGCATTAAGTCCAGGTGTGGAGCGCAAAGCGCTCCCACCTGGCTGTTATCTGTGCGACCCGCTGGGGGCTCGTCGCTAACGATAACGAAGGTTACCAACTTTTGTAATGAAAGCATCATCGGAGACGCCTCGAAGTTCCTTCTGAAAAGCCTCCGGCGTAGTCGGGAAGTCGGCCGAGCTTGTGCTCCCAACTACATAGGCATTCCCACGAATATCCAATGCAATTCCCTGCCCGAATTCCGAGGCGCTCCCGCCCAGGTGTGTGGAATAGACAAAACCATATCCATCGTCCTTCAACTTGCTCACGAAAGCATTTAGAGATGGTGTGACCGGAGCAGGCTGTACGGGATTGAGAGTCGGGAAGTCATTCGAATTAGTCGAACCTATGACGTAGGCGTTGCCTCGCGCATCCACCGCTATGCCTGTTCCACCATCGAGGAGGCTTCCACCTAGATAGGTAGAGTAGTGAATTTTCGTTCCAGATTGATCTATCTTGGCCACGAAGGCATCGTTGCCACCGGCCAAAGATGGTTGCCAGGGATTCATTGTGGGAAAATTGGTTGAACTGGTGGTCCCAGTAACATAAACATTACCACGAGCGTCCAAGGCGAGGCCATTCCCTATATCCGCGCCGTTACCTCCGAAGTAGGTTGAATAGATGAAGGCCGTGCCGCTGACGTCCAGCTTCGTCACGAAGGCATCTCCCCCTCGAATAAACTCTGAGTCGGCGAGCCTGGGCTGCAGCGGATCGGCGGTCGGGAAATCCATGGAAAAGGTCCCACCCACCAGATAGATGTTGCCGCTGCGATCTACCGCGATGTCACTGCCGAGATCGGCATCGCTGCCTCCGAGGTAGGTCGAGTAGACGAGCGCCGAACCCGCAGAGTTCAACTTGGTCACGAATGCATCCTGGGAGTTTGCGCGAGCCGGTTGCAGAGGATTCATCGTCGGGAAGTCGATCGACAGGGTAGAACCAGTCAGGTAGACGTTCCCCTGCCTATCAATCGCCAGGCCCAGACCTCGTTCTATTGAGCTGCCTCCCAGATAGGTCGAATAGATGAGCGCTGACCCGACAGGGTTCAACTTGGTTACAAAGACGTCTACAGCGCCTGAGAGAGCCGGTTGCAGAGGATTCATCGTCGGGAAATCGCCCGAGGCAGTATAACCGGTCAGATAGGCATTTCCTTCCCGGTCAACCTCAATGTCAAGACCCTCTTCGCTGCCGTTGCCCCCGAGATAGGTCGAGTAGACCAGCGCCGACCCATTCGCGTTGAGTTTGGTCACAAAAACATCAGAAGCCAGGCCCCCGCCGGGAGCCGGCTGTAGAGGATCGGCTGTCGGGAAGTCCGGTGAAAAGGTAAGCCCGCTGACATAGGCATTTCCGGCGGCATCGACGGCAACCCCCTGAGCGACATCAGACGCGGTGCCTCCGAGGTAGGTGGAGTAGCCCAGGACAGGATCGATCACCAGTGACTGGGCCGTATCATAAGCAGCCACCTCGAATCCGACATGTTGCCCTCCTCTCAGCACATAACGGCTGAGTATCTCCCGTCTACGGCCATTCATTTCCTGATAGGTCACAGGTTTGCGCTGACGCAGCTCACCGCCCTCTATGTGCAGGATGAGATCACCTTGCCCATCCACCTCCATCCGGTCCGCCCCATCAAAGGTGAGCGTGATGGCATTGGGATCGGCGCCGGGCGATACGACGAAGTCATACTCGAGTTGCTGCTGGTTGCCATAGTAGATCAGATCGATTCCGGGATAGACACTACTGTAACGCACCTGTGCATAGTTCGTAACATTCCTGCGCCATCGGCTCGGATCGTTGCCGATGAAATAGTTGCTCTTACCCGGAAGCGCATCCACCCCTTCGATATGCGGTGCAGAGTTGGCGCCGGTGAGCTTCATTCGGACCACCGATCGCAGATCGGCACAGCTCACCGCTCTTTCACTTCGTAGCGCCAGTACGGCCTCGGTTGGAGTCAGAAACAGGTTGTAGCCATTGCCGCGGGAGAAAAATTTAACCCGCGCATCAGTCTGGCCCGCATTGGCTTCGAACCTCATGGGCAGGTTGCCGTATGCCTCAGTCGTGCGAGCCCTGGACTGTTGATCGGCACCTGACAACGGTGTGCGGAAACTATATTTTTCGGTATTCACTGTAGGGGCAACGGAGAATCGGTCAGGCGCCCCTGACCGGCGCCAGGCAAATGCCGGTCCTGCCGGAAGATGGAAAAGGCCAATCATGATCAGAGTGAGCGTGATTATCCGCCGAACGGAATTTCCCGAAAGTTGCATGAAACGTCTCCTATTGTAGATGGGAAAACCTAAACCAACGCACACCGGACCGATACAGTGGTGATTGACCGAAGATCGACATTCACCAGACTACCTGCGCCGATCTGCAAGATCAGCGTCGATCCGAGGTTTCACCGACATTCAACTATCTTCAGATGTACCAATCCATGGTGTTCTAATTTAGGTTCAAAAAGGGGTATTCATTGGCATAAAGTTGCTGACTGAGGATGGATATTACCATGAGGTAAAATATTCTGGCATTTCTAAACCTGATACCATAGCCCGGCATTAGTTCTAAATGGTTTTCAAAAGAACGTCACACTTCATCCCTGCCCTTCGCCAAAATTCGTTTTTGCCCTGGCGACATCTCTTTTTCTTCAGTATTTTTTGTCACCCTGGAATAGAATGAAACATGACTGAGCTGATTATAAACGTCTTCGGATTAATCGGTTCATTAAAACTTCACATTGGCTTTGACGTTGGAAGTGCCGGTACAACTAAGCTGAATGAAATCTGAGATCATCACCACCCACCTACATCTCACGCTGAGCGAGGCGCGTCGAATCGCGTTATCGGCACAGGGCTTTGATCGCCCACGTCCGAAAAGAAAAGTGAATGCGAATCATATCAGCGACGCGATACGCCGGCTCGGCCTTGTGCAGATCGATTACGTCAACGTCCTGACGCCAGCGCACTATCTGGTACTCTTCTCGCGGCTCGGCCCATACGAAAATTCGATCTTCGATGATCTTATTTACCGGCGGCGCGTATTCACCGAGCAGTGGGCGCACGAGGCGTCGATCCTGCCGATGGAGAGTTGGCCATTGTTGCGCCATCGTATGGAAACGCACAGAGTACGCCCGTGGGGTTTTGAATCGTTTATAAAAGAGCGTGGGGATTACGTCGATCGGGTGCTCGACGAAGTGCGTTCGCGCGGGCCGCTCGGCGCCGACGATCTGCAGGCGCCGGAAGGAATGTCTCATCGTCTTCCTGTGACCTGGGGAGGGACAGTTAGCAGGGCCTCCAGGGCCGTGCTCGAAGCGCTGTTCGGACGTGGCAAGCTTGCGGTAGCGGAAAGGCGTCCCAATTTCTCGCGTACCTATGACCTGGCGGAGCGCGTGATCCCGACTGAGCATCACGGCCGCAAGATAGAACGCGATGAAGCTCAGCGTGAATTGCTGCGACTGGCTACCCGTTCGCACGGCGTCGGCACGGCCGGCGATCTGGCCGATTATTACCGCATGCCAATTCGAGAAGCCCGTCAGCGCATTTCCGAACTGGTCGAGGCGGGAGAATTACACGAGGCGCGCGTCGAAGGCTGGCGTGAACCGGCTTATCTTCACCCCAAGGCGCAAGCGCCCAAGCGAATCAATTCCTCGGCGTTGCTGTCGCCGTTCGATCCAGTGGTTTGGAATCGCCAGCGCGCGGCGCGGCTCTTTGGATTTGATTATCGCATAGAGATATACACACCGCAGGAGAAGCGCCGTTGGGGTTACTACGTATTACCTTTTCTGCTCGGCGAGCGCATTGCCGCTCGCGTTGACCTTAAAGCTGACCGTGCCGCGCGCCGATTGCTAGCACCAGCGGCCTACCTTGAGCCTGGAGCCGATCCTGGCGAGGCTGCCGATGCGCTCGCGACGGAGTTGCTTAGAATGGCGATCTGGCTAGGGCTCGACTCCGTCCATGTTGAAAATCGCAACGGTTTTGCCCGGAGGCTCGCCGCCGCCGTTCGCGCTCGCGTTTGATTAAGCAGGATGGATAGATGACGATTATCACAAATGCCGAGAACTATTGTCCTTACCTGCGCAGGTATCGAAAGAACTCAAAAAAAAGACCAGTGGTTAAGTAGTAATCAGCTTGCTATAAGTTGTTAATAATCTATCTTGACCGTCAGGTTCCTTGTCTCCTCGGTGTTGCCGGCGCGGTCGACCGACCGGTAATTGACGGTAGTGATGCCTTCATTGCTGATTACCAGCCTGCCGGCATAAGGCAGCCAGGTCGCTCCGCCGTCGGTCGAAAACTCTGTTCCGGCTACGCCTGAGCAATTGTCTATCCCCCTCAACGTTACAGTAACATCCCGGGTGTACCACCCGTTAGCATCATTCGGTGCGGCTGGCGAGATAGTGGCACTGGTCACCGGTGCGATCTTTTCCGGCTGCAGATCGGCATTCGCCACAGTCCCGGCTGTTACCGAGATGAGGCACGAATGAAGACTCTCTGATCCCAGTTCAGCTCTCACCAGATATCGGCCGGGAGTTAAATCGACACCACCAAAAAATCCGCCGCCGTCCGTCGCAGTTATGTGTCTGGCGGAGTTATCCAGATTCTCAATGGTCACCTTTGCCGTATCGAGCGGCGTTCCGCCAGGTCGTTTCGCAAAGCCCATCAGATGGCCGAGCGCCGGTGAGGCTTTCCAGGGGAGAGTCGGGATAGCGGCTGTTTGCTCGAAAACGGGAGCATGGTAAGTAGCGGGGTTTTCGTAGAGTCGGCTGCCGTCGATCGATTTGCCTGTGGTCAGTCCCGCGGCCAGCTCGGTGAATGGGCGCGGCGGCGGCTTCTTCTCCGTGGGGATCGAACGCAGATTCGCGGAAACCGCGGCGTTCGAACTCGCCATTGAATAGAAGATCGTTCCGAGGGTGCTTTTTCCTGTAGTCGATGGCGAGAGCGCGCGCCGGGTCTGTCTCAGGGTTCCCTCGATCGAGTTGAGATAAACGCCGATCCCAACCAGCGCGGAGCGGTTGTATTGGTGATTCTTCACCCATTCGCTCCACCGATCGAATTGCCTCACACCGGATGAAGCATTCTCGCGTTTATAGTTCATCGGCATGGCGATGTCCAGAACGCCCTCCTCGATCCATGCCCTCCAATCCTGAAAGACACGCCAATAGGGTTCTGCCGCCCGCCATGATGTTTCCGTGGTTGGGCGGCCGCCGAATGCGATGAGCGCCGCAGATACTTTCACGCGAGGCTTGAGAGCGACGGTGTTGAGATAGATGCGACGAACCAGATTGGTCACCTGATCACGGCGCCACTGGCTCCAGCGCGGATCGTTCTGAGCCGGCGGCGGAGATCCTGCGGCGATGCCATGGCGCCGCTGAAACCGCGCCACGTTGGTTTCGTTATAACCGATATTCGTCCCCGTAGACGGCGTTTGACCCGAGATGGATATTTCAGGATATCGAATTCGATCCAGATGCAGACCATCTATATCGTAGCTGCGGACGAGATGCATCAGCGCATTGACGGTGTAGGCCGCCGCGTCCGGGTGGCCCGGCTCCATCCAGAATTCCGATCCGATGCGATGCCCCTGAAAGGTGACACCGCCGGCCCCATCCGGGAGAAGCGTGCGGGTCAGCCAGTTGTTCGGTCCGGGTATCACTTGCATCGTAATCGGATCATAGCCGCCGTGCAGGTTGAAGATATGATTCGGATTGGTCGGCGGCCCCAGGGTGGCGGTCGGAGCAAAGGTTGGATTCTTGTTCCAGACCGCACCGATGATGACGAAGGCATGTACTTCGATACCGTGGGCGTGAGCGTGGGTAATCAGATCGTGCAGAGGATCGAAGCCGGGCGCAATCGGAATAAAGTCCGGCAGAGGCTCGAGCGATTCTAGGTACCAGGAATCGCCGCGCCGCCGCACCTGTGCGATGATCGCGTTTGCTTTGGCCATCCGGGCATTATTCACTACCGCGACGATATCGTCGTGGTTGTTGAGCGCTGTATTGAAGGTGTCGACCCAGAATGCGCGATACCGGCTGAGGGATTTTGCCGGTGTCGAAGGAACGATCAGGATAACGCCGATTAAAAGTCCAATGAAATGCCGGTAAAAATGATAAATATTAATCGAGATGGCCATGTCGAAGACACTTGGGACCAGTGCGATCTTGCATTCTTTCTCTTCTTCAATCTCCTTTCAATGGTGTGATTCAATTGTTCGATTGTTCAATTAAGGTCTGAAAGCAGGGGAAGTCGTGAGATCGGGCAGAGTCTATGGTAGTGAGAGACGTTCGGTCAATAGAACATGGGCCGAATTATCAGCATTTCATCTAAAATTGCGATACGCGATCTCGTCGGGTTTTCAACAGAAGCGAAATCTACAAATCAGACTGCAGGCGATATTTGACTCCCAGCTCCAGTACTCCGATGATCTTTTATGGCCTCCCATCCAGGTGTGTCACGACCGATGACGCAGGGATCAGAGCCGAATCGCTCGCACCAGAGCCGAGACTATCGGTCCAAGCCTTCAAATCGTATTTGGCACGCGAGCGGTCGTTGCGACGTGAAATGGCAGGGTTCGAAAAAATCTTGTGACTAAGCGAAGCTTTTTCGCTTTTCGTGTGTATTAAGTAACGAGCAGATTTTTCAGACTACTGGTCAGGCAATTACTGGTATTGTTCTCCGTTACCGTTGATTAAACTTGTTTCAGGTATCCCACTCCGTATGCCATCATTGCCTATCCTCTAGCCACTCATCTGACGTCTGGTTCTCTGTCTAAACCGTCAGATATTTCTAGAGCTGCGACCTGATGTTATTCCCCGCAGGTCCGCGAGGGCCGTGGCGCGTCTGTGAGCATAGCCGCAAAAACACTTGGCCGGACGAAGCTTCTCTCTTAAGGGCCGAATTTGTGAAACGCGTTTTACCACGATCGCTAGCTGGCGATCCTGAGATCAAGGCCGCAGTGAACATGAGATCAAGCTTCCAACTTTCTAGTTGGTCCGCCTCGGACGTCTGTGATCGGCATCGTATGCAGGCGCCAGAGCCGGGAATTCTAAATCAACGATGCTATCTCTTACGCTATAGGGTCAGAGTGACTACCAGATTTCGATGAAGGAAAGGAGGCGATTGAGTGGCGAAAGATTTCAATATTATTCAATGGGTTGTCCCGTTGGCGCTGATCCTCGGTGGCCCGATCCTCGGCGTGTTCGTTGACAAATTTGTCCTCGGCAGGGTCCGGAAGTCCCTTGCACGGACCGGGTGGGGCGGGGATGAGTTTGTCGTCAACGCGCTGCGTGGCATGCCGATACTGTGGCTGACGCTGCTCGGCGCATATTCAGCTCTGCAAAGCCTGCCGCTCAGCCCGTCGTTGCAAAGCCTCGCGATGAACGCGTTGCTCGTCGGCGCCATTCTGTCGGTCACGATCACTGCGGCGAAGGTCGCCGCCGGGCTGGTCGGGGTATATGCGCGTCACATCGAGGGGGCGCTGCCCGCCACAACGCTCTTCACAAATTTGACGAAGCTGCTCGTCTTTTTAATCGGCTCGATGATCATCCTTCAGACGCTGAACATCTCGATCACACCGATTCTCACAACGCTGGGTGTGGGCGGGCTGGCGGTCGCTCTGGCGTTACGGGACACGCTTTCGAATCTCTTCTCGGGCCTGCAAGTCGTCGCCTCGAGGCAGGTCAAGCCGGGCGATTACGTTAAGCTCGAGTCCGGCGAGGAAGGGTATGTCAATGACATCACCTGGCGCAACACGGCGATTCGCGCGCTGCCGAACAACATGGTGATCGTGCCCAACTCCAAGCTGGCTTCCGGCCTTGTCACCAATTACTACCAGCCCGAAAAAGAGATGTCCGTGCCTGTACAGATCGGGATCAGCTACCAGAGCGATCTGAATAAGCTCGAGCAGGTTACGATTGATGTGGCGAAAGAAGTGACCGGAAACACCGTAGATGCCGAACTCCTGCTTCAGCAAGAATATCCACCAACAAGTCCGTCACTTTTTACTTCGCCATAGGGCTATCCTCTCCGAGGGAATGGAAGTAGATTTCACTTTTTCCCCGAATGCGTGTCTTCCCTCTCCGGCAACACCTTCGCTAACACCAGCGCCACTCCAATTCCGATAGAAACCTCGGCGAACCGATGAAAGGCGATTCGCCATGAAGGAATCTCCGTCCGCGGCACCATCAACACAATCGCCAGCGTAATGCCTCCGAACCGATATGCAGTAAGATCCGCGCGCGCCACGGCGCAAAGCAGTCCCAGGATGAACACGCAAGTGCCGAATACAAGCATGTATGGCCCGAAGTAACTTGCCGCAATCGCGCCAACTACCGCACCAAGCCCCGTCCCGACAAAACGCTGTCGGGAAACGGCTAGCGCCGAACCCAGCGATGACTGTGTAATTGCCAGGGTGGTAATCGGCGCCCAGTATGATTCCGGCAGCCGGAACAACCGCGCTACCAACAGCGAAGCTACACACGCCATGGCTGTCCGCACGGATTGCACCAAAACCGGCCACTTGACTCTATTATTACTCTGCACATTTCCTCTCACCGCCGTGACGACCTTCACTTCTCGTGAGTAAGAACCTGTCATCTCTCACCACTTAGCAGCCGCGAGGTACGATTGGCGGTCCTACAACAATCCACGCCCACAATGCGAAACTTTATGTATGGTCGTAAGCCGCCGACCTGTGCTTACTTCAACCCCAACTTCTCTCAAATTCTCGATGTCAATTTGCATGTCTCATCGTTTGAGGGGCAAGCTCTGTGCCACTTGCAGGTAATTTGAACCACCAGTCCTCCTGAGTCATCAGCTCGTGTTCGATTTCGGCAATCGCGGTTTCGGCATATCTCGGTAGGACTTCGCAGACGGATTGCGGGAAGAAAAGGGGAGTACAACGGATAATATGTCGGTAGATGATTGGTGTACGGCTGATGCTAAGACATTTTGATGGGCTCGGTCATCCTTATCGGCGATGAAATCAACGCTGAGATCGCCCACTCCGCGGACAAACCCATAATTCCAAAGAGTCCTCCGAGCAACCGCATGCTGCCTCAAGGAATGTCCCGGCAATCTCACGCCTATTCCCGAAAAGTTTGACACCCGGCAGTCCCAGCAATTACGTTCCTAACCTCATTGTCACGGAAGCTGTTACCAAGGCAAATGTTCCCACAACTAAGTATATTATAGAAGCGTGTATTCTTGAGTTCACCGCTCGGCGTAAAGATTCGTCGCCGCAGTTGCCATTCGCTGGTGTCTTATGGCAGTGGCCCATGTAATCCCGGCGGCTTGAGAGGCCGTCAGATATTTGTTGACGACGCCGAGCGAAAGACGGAGCGTTATCACCGCTCCCTGTCGCCAGCCGCATCCCTCGGGTGAGAAGGCCACTGAAATAACGCCGCAGCTTGAATGATGTACTAATGATTATGTAAACGTTGGCTGAATCTCCCAAAAGCCTACAGAAATGATAGGCGGGCGTAACACAAGAAAACGTTCGGCGCATAAAAACCATCGCAACAGCAGAAAAGCTGAAGGAGCTTTGTTCACTGAGTCTTCTTCCCTCCCCTCCCATAAACTGTCTATGCTTAGCACATCCACAACCAAGTTAACAACGAGTCGCTGGGGATGTGAAGTCCTTGTCTCACCTGGAAGCGATGAATGCGCATGGTCTAAAATGGGCCCTTCAGGTTATCAATGAGGACAGCATATGCCCCAGGTTATGCGCTCAATGCTGCTGCGCTACGGGACTTCAGTTTTGGCCGTAGTGCTTGCCTTGCTACTCACACTCCTGCTCAAGCCGCTGCTGGAACATGGTATCTTCGTGCTGTTTTTACCAGCCGTGATGGTGGGCGCCTGGTATGGAGGTCTGGGATCAGGTCTTCTCGCCACTCTCCTATCTGTCCTGTCCATCGACTACTTCTTGCTATCCCCACCCGGAAGGCTGACTCCAGGTTGGAGCGATATCCCGCAGCTGGCCATCTTTGTGTTGATCGCGGTCTTGATTAACTGGCTCGACGAAGCGCGTCATCGAGCCGAGGAAAGGTTGCGCGAAAGCGAGGCTCGCTACCGCGTCGTGGCCGAATCAGCAATTGATGCCGTCGTTTCCGCTGACAGCGCGGGCAGAATTATCTCCTGGAATAGAGCGGCACAGCACATGTTTCTATTCACAGAAGATGAGGTGTTGGGCCGCCCGCTAACTATGATCATGCCCGGAACGCTATCGACAAGCTCATCAGCAAGGTTGGGAGCGATATCGGCGCACCGGCATTCAGCACATCATGGGGAGAGCGGTGGAACTGCATGGACTGAGAAAGGATGGCAGCGAATTCCCATTAGAGCTGTCCTTATCGTCTTGGGAAACAGAACGTGGCGTATTGTTCAGTGGGATCATCCGCGATATCACCGAGCGCAAGCGAAATGACCAAGCGCTGCGCGCGCTCTCTGACTCGCTCAAGAAGAGCGATGAGCTGAAGTCAGCCTTGCTCGCCTCGGTCTCCCACGACCTGCGATCCCCGCTCACTTCAATCCGCGCCGCGGCCGACAGCTTACTCAACCGGGATTTAACTTTGGATCCGGCCACACTTCACGAGCTTCACCTCATCGTCAGCGAGGGAGTCAGCCGCCTGACGCGATTGGTCGAGGACCTGCTGGCGATGGCTAGAGTTGAAGCGGGCGCTCTACACCTATCTATGCAGTGGGCATCACCCGAGGAGATATGCAGCGATGTGCTCGACCGCTGTGCCACCGAACTTCGCGACCACAGGGTGAGCGTCGAGTGTGCTGAAGACTTGCCTTCAGTCAAGGTCGATCCGCGGCTGGTGGCAGAGGCCCTGACTCACCTGGTCGAGAACGCAGCCAAGTATTCGCCGAGAGGCAGTGAAATTACCGTGCGGGCGCAATTCCGGGGTGATGAACTCCTGATGAGCGCCACGGATCAGGGGCCGGGGATCGCTCCGGAGGAGAGGGAGCGCATCTTTGACAAGTTCTACCGCAGCACTCTTCGGTCTACGCAACAGAGCGATGGAACGGGGATGGGGCTGGCCATCGCCCGTGGGATTATCGAGGCGCACGGAGGAAGAATCTGGGTGGAGAGTACGCCGAACAGGGGAGCCACTTTCACCTTTGCGTTGCTGGCAGAGCATAAGACAGAACCCAGAGAGGCCGGTAACAAACCATGGTGAGAAATTCGATCACTCCGCCTATTCGATGAGGGTCTCAATCATTGTTTGAATCATGCGGATGAGTGGCGCTGGATAGACTCCCAGCCACACCAGCAAAAAGGTCAGCCCGGCCAGCGCTATGCTCCCTGCAAGCGATAAAGATGGAACAGCAACTGAAATCTCTCTGGTTGTATCTCTATACATAGCGACCACGATGCGCAGGTAATAGTAGAGCCCGATGGCGCTGTTCGATATCAAGATGATGACTAACAACCAGAGAGCCGACCCGGTGCCGGCGGCCAGGACGTAAAATTTCCCTACAAACCCGGCGGTCAGTGGGAGGCCCGCCAATGAGAGCAACGACGCAATGAAGATGCTGGCCAACCAGGGCCGGCGCCAGAGCAGCCCCCGGAAATCATCCATAGTATCTGCATCGCGTTCCGGCCCGGACAACACAGTGATGACGCCGAAGGCGCTCAAGGTCGTCACGAAATATGCTACGAGATAGAAGGTCACGGCCGTCGCCCCCCTCCTCTCTCCTGCCAGAAAAGCGACGAGTAAGTAACCGAGGTGCGCGATAGATGAGTAGGCCAGAATCCGTTTGACATTATTTTGCATCAAGGCCAGCAGGTTGCCGACGAACATCGAGGCGATAGCAATGAGGGTGAAGGCCAGATATAACGAACCAGAGGCCTGTATCCTAATTTCAGTGAAGTACCGCAACAAGATGGCAAATACCGCCCCCTTAGATACGGTCGCGACGAAAGCGGCCACCGGTGCAGGAGCGCCCTCGTACACATCCGGCGTCCACATATGAAATGGCACCACCGCCAACTTGAATCCAGCGCCGATGACAATCATTGCCAGACCTGCCAGGAACATCTCCTGGTTAGTACTACTACTCAGGCTTTCCGACGGCATCCGAGCGAACTCCAGCGTCCCAAGATCGGCGTAGACCAGTGCCATGCCAAAGAGTAAAAATGCGGCCGAGACCGCCGCCAGGATCAGGTACTTGATCCCGGCTTCGATACTTCGCTCGCTGGTCCCCAAGTAGGCGATCAGGGCATAAAGAGCCACGCTGAGTGTCTCCAGACCGAGAAAGAAAGAGACGAAATGGCTGCTCGCAACCAACACTGCCGAGCCCAGGGTCACCAGGAGTAATAGAAGATAGAACTCCTCAGGATTATCTTGGCGCCTCGCGAGATAGCCATAAGACAGCAAAGCTACAAAAAAACTAGCTGCAAGGAGCAAGCCAATATAGAAGAGCGCATAACTGTCGAGAACCAGAAGCGGCGTTATTTGGCGTGGTACTTTAGCTGACACAAGTGGGAGCATAATGAATGCCAGGGCGAGTCCGATCAGCGTTATGACGGCTGTAATTCTATGATTACGATAGAAAGCGATCACCAGCAGGAGCGCGACAGAGGCAACAGCTACCACAATCAGAGGTAACAGAGCGACTAAATCGCCGGAGGTCATGGCTTACCTCCGTGATCCGATTTGCCGGATCGTGTTGCCATCATCAAGTCTCTTTGAGATAAACCGGAGCTACTCGCAGTTCCCTGCACCCTGACTGGAGCTGCGACTCGCATCATCGATGCGCCCAGCCTCAAGCTTTTTAGAAAAGGCCCGGCTGTGTTAAGGACAGGTTGCGGAAAGAGCCCTAACCAGACGATTGCGATAATCATCACACCCATGACGGCCATCTCACGGGCTGAGAGATCGGAGAAAGCCAGAGAATGCTCCCTCGGTCCGTGGAAAACCCGCTGGATGATCCACAATGAATAGACGGTCGCGAAGACTAAACCTGTTGCCGCGAGCACGGTCAGAGATACACTCGACCGGTAAGAGCCGAATAACACCAGGAACTCGCCGAGGAAATTGCCCAACCCGGGCAGGCCGAGAGAGGCTAATGCAAAGAAGAGTGTGACCGCACCCATGCGCGGTGCGACAGACCAGAATCCGCCCATCCGATTCAGATCGCGTGTATGGATACGCTCCTGAAGCGCACCCGCCAGGATGAACAGCGCGCCCGTGCTGATCCCATGACAGAGGATTTGAATCACCGCGCCTTGCAGCGCCAGATCATTCGCGGCGAAGACTCCGAGAAGCACGAAGCCCATATGGCTGATGCTCGTGTATGCCACGAGCCGCTTGAGATCGGTTTGCGCGAAGGCCAGGATTGCGCCATACAGAATCCCAATCACGCCAAGCGCCATCGCGACTGGGGCGAAATCGAGAGCCGCTTGAGGAAACAAAGGCACGGCGAAGCGGATCAATCCGTATGCCCCGGTTTTGAGCAAGAGGCCGGCCAGGATGACGCTGCCCGCCGTGGGAGCCTCGGTGTGGGCGTCAGGCAACCAGCTATGCACCGGTACGACCGGAAGCTTGACGGCGAAAGCGATGAAGAAACCGAGCATCAGGAGCATCGCTGTTTGCGGATTCATCGCAGTGCCAAGCAGTTGCGAATAATCGAACGTATAAGTGCCGGTATTCTGTCCATGGATAAAATAGAGCCCTAAAATCGCAGCGAGCATAAGCAAGCCGCCGGCCTGTGTGAAGATGAAGAACTTGATAGCAGCATAGATGCGATTTTCATGCCCCCAGATGCCGATGAGAAAGTACATCGGCACCAGCATCAACTCCCAGAAGAAGTAGAAAAGGAAGAGGTCTAAGGAGAGAAAGACGCCGACAATCCCGGCCAGAATCCACATGAGGTTGAAATGGAAGAAACCAACCCGCTCCCGAACCTCCGTCCACGATGCGACCACGGCCATGATCCCAAGGAACAAAGTGAGCACGACCAATAGTAGACTCAGGCCATCTATGGCGAGGTGAAAGCTGATACCCAATTGCGGAATCCACTCTCGATTCAGCTCGGCCAGCAGCCATGAGCTTTCAGACGAGAACCGAGCCTGACCGAAATACCGTCCCCACAGAACCACCGCCAGGATAGAATCGACGCCCAGCGCGAGGAGCGAAATGTAGCGCGGCCACAAAGTATTCCAGCGACTGAGCAGCCACGCCAGAAGTCCGCCTGTCAGCAGAATGATGATAAGCCACGCCAGGATCATAGGAACACCGCGATCGCTATTATCGCTGCCGCGCCGACAGCGATTCCCATTGCGTACCATCGCACTTGCCCTGTCACGGTACGGCTCAGCGCGCGATAGGTAGTTTGACTCAGCCAGGCTATCGCCTCATAGATGAGATCAATGAAATCGTTTTTGTAAGTCTGAGCCATCCAGATAAAAGGCCGGACAAATAACTTGTCGTACAACCAATCGAAGCCCCATCCCGCATACCAAAACCTGTGCAACGCCGTGCCGAAATACGAGTGTGTCAAGCTTTCGGCCAGGCGAGGACGGCTTAGGTAGAAGAGATACGCGAGGTAAATTCCGATTAACGTAGTCATAGCGGCGATGACCTGAAATGCCAGTTCGATGCTCGTCTCAGCATGTCCAGAGCTCACTGCCGGTAAGGCGTTTTGCATTAACTCAGAGAAAAGTGGCCGGTTGCCCAGGGTGCGCGGCAATTCTACCAATCCGCCAGCTATCGACAGGAAGGCCAGAATGATCAATGGAATCTGCATCGGGATTCCGGGCGTTTGACCGACCTGACTCCTGGCCTCCCCGAAGAAAGTGATGAAGACCATGCGAAAGGTATAAATCGCAGTCAGCAAGGCGCCGATCAAACCTGCAGCCCAAAGCCACGGACTCCCTTTCGGCGAAGACCACGCTTCCCAGAGGATCATATCTTTGCTGTAGAAGCCGGCCGTCACCAGCGGCATTGCGGCCAGCGACGCGGCGCCGATGAGAAAAGTCACGAATGTAAGCGGAAGTTGCCTGCGCAAACCGCCCATCTCAAACATATCGTGCTCTTGCTGCAGACTCAGGATCACGACACCGGCGCCTAGGAAGAGAAGAGCTTTGAAGAAAGAATGGGTCATCAAGTGGAAGATGGCCGCTGACCACGCCCCAACTCCGAGAGCCAGAAACATATAACCGATCTGACTGATGGTGGAGTAAGCGAGGACGCGCTTGAGGTCCCGCTGCATGAGAGCGCTGAAGCCCGCCATCAGCAGCGTTGCAGCCCCGATAATCGCCACAGCTGACTGCACGATCGGCGCGAGAGTGAAAAGCACGTTCATACGAGCGATCAAATAGACGCCAGCCGTCACCATCGTAGCGGCATGGATGAGGGCGCTCACCGGTGTGGGACCAGCCATTGCATCCGGCAGCCACGTCTGTAAAGGGAGTTGTGCCGACTTACCCAAAGCGCCGCCCAGGAGCAGAGCTGCGGCGGCCACAGCGAGCGGCGAGCCAATCGGCCATTGCTGCGAGGCGCGTCCCATCAACTCCTGCATCTGCAAAGTACCCAAATGAGTGAAGAGCAGGAAGAGACCGACGGCCATCGCGGTATCGCCAACGCGGGTGACGATAAACGCTTTGCGAGCCGCGCTACCGTTGGCCGGCTCTTTGTACCAGAACCCAATGAGGAGATAACTACAAAGACCTACGCCCTCCCATCCCAGATAAAGCAGCAGCAAATTGTCGGCCAGCACCAGGGTCAGCATCGATCCGACAAAGAGATTCATATATGCGAAGAAGCGGCTGTATCCTTCTTCAGCGATCATAAATTCCGCTGAATAGAGATGAATGAGAAACCCGACGAAAGTGATGACCAGCATCATCACTAACGATAACGCGTCGAGATAGAGAGTTATTGTGGGGGCGAAGCCTCCAATCGCGATCCATGTCCAGAGGGTTTGTGAGTAGGCATGACTTGCCGGCGGCGAACCGATGAAGCCGATGCTGAGGAGGATCGTCAGAATCGCTGAGGCACACACCGAACCGACACCGATGCCCGCCACGCCGGTGCGCGAGAGTCGAGAGCCTGCCAGCACCAGCACCAGGAACCCGGCGAAGGGCGAAACGGGTATTAACCACAATAACTCGAACATCTCACCCCCGCATCTTACTGGCCGCATCCACATCCAGAGTCTTCAGCCTGTGATAGAGCTGGAGTACCAGGGCCAAACCGACCGACACTTCTGCCGCGGCCACTGCCAGAATAAAGATGAACATAACCTGGCCATCGACCTGTTCCCATCGAGATCCGGCGACAACAAAGGCCAGCCCTGCCGCATTCAACATGATCTCAATGGACATCAGAATGAAGATGATGTTGCGACGCACCAACACGCCGATCAGCCCCAGGACAAAGAGCAACCCGGAAAGGAGCAGCCCGTATTCGACAGTCAGCGACGGCATGATCATTACCTCTCTCTATATATATTTCGGCCGAGATGATAAGCGCCCACCAGACCCGCCAGTAGCAGCATGGCAGCCAACTCCACACCCAACAGGTAAGGGCCAAAAAGCGCAACCCCCACCTGTCGCGGCTCTATACTGATGACTCCGGATTGTTGGCGACCTGCGCGAGTGATCATGTAGACCAGCTCCGCCATCAGAATGATCGCCAGGATCGCCGGCCCAATCCACATTCGCGCTTTCAACCACTGACTTTCCCGCATGACGGCCTCATGACCCAGGTTGAGCAGCATGATCACGAATACGAAGAGCACCATGATCGCTCCTGCATAGATGATCACCTCCAGGGCAGCGATGAATGGGGCGCCCAGGCGGAAGAAGATCAATGCCACCGAGAGTAACGACACGATCAAGTAAAGCAAGGCATGCACGGCATTCAGCCGGGTGATCACCATCACCGTCGAAACAATCGCCACTGCTGCTGCGATGAAAAATACTGCGTCCATAGACTACAACTCTGTCTCGCCACTACTTGATCACGGCATCAGACTGTGCACGTCTATAGGCGGCTCCTCATTCTTGGCCTCGCCTTTATCCTTCCCCCCAATTGCCAATCCGGCCACCCGGTAAAAGTTATAACCCGGATACTTGCCGGGGCCGTCGATCAGCAGATCCTCCTTCTCATAGACCAGGTTTTGCCGTTTGTATTCAGACATCTCGAAATCGGGAGTGAGCTGGATCGCATATGTGGGACACGCCTCCTCGCAAAAGCCGCAAAAGATGCAGCGCGAGAAGTTGATGCGAAAGAACTCCGGGTAACGCCGGCCATGCTCGTCCTCCGTCGCTTGCAAGGCGATGCAATCGACCGGACAGGCGACCGCGCACAAGTAGCAAGCAACACATCGCTCGCCTCCGTCAGGATCGCGCGAGAGGATGATACGCCCTCGCCACCTGGGCGGCAGATAAGGCTTCTCATCGGGATACTGAATTGTCTCCCGCCGTCGAAACATATGCAGAAATACCAACCACATGCTCTTCAGAATACTGATCATCGTTTTCTCCTTCTATCAGGCCGCGAGCACAATCGCTCCGGTGACGACAATGTTGAGCAATGTCAGCGGAAGCATAACCTTCCAGCCGTAAGCCATCAGTTGATCATAACGCGGCCTGGGAAGCGCGGCCCGCAGCAAGATGAACCCGCAAATAAAGACGAAGGTCTTGAGAAGAAACAAGACCACCGGCGGCAGCACCGGCCCCAGCCATCCGCCGAAGAACAGCGACACGATCATGGCAGAGATCAGCGTGATGCCGAGATATTCCCCGACGAAGAACATGCCGAATTTCATGCCGGAATATTCGGAATGATAACCGGCCACCAGCTCGCTTTCGGCTTCCGGCAGATCGAAAGGCAGCCGATGCGTCTCTGCGATACCGGCAATGAGGAAAGTTACCAGACCGAGAAACTGGGGGATGCAGAACCACAGGCCCCGCTGCGCTTCCACGATCTCGCGCAAGTTAAATGACCCGGCAAGCATGACCACCCCCATGAGCGACAGCCCCATGAACACTTCATAGCTCAACATTTGAGCTGAGGCTCGCAAGCCGCCCAGCAACGAGTATTTGTTCCCCGACGCCCATCCAGCCAGCACCACGCTATAGACACCCAACGACGACATCCCCAGGAAGAAGAGCAGGCCTATGTTCAGGTCCACCACCTGAATACCTGGGGCAAACGGGATGATGGAGAAGGACATCAACATCGTCACTACGATTACAGCCGGGGCGATAATGAACACCGGCTTGTCGGCGAAGGGCGGATTCCAATCCTCTTTGGCAAATATCTTGATCATATCGGCCAGCACCTGCAGCAAACCGAAAGGGCCGACGCGATTAGGGCCATAACGGTCTTGCCAGAGCGCCAGCAGCCGGCGCTCCAGCCAGATCAGCCCTGCGGCGATGGTGAGTATGGCGATCAGCACGCCGGCGATAGTCATGAGTGATCGGATGATTTCATTCATCTCCCTCATCCTCTCGATAGACTGCCCCAGGCAGGCAAAGCAATCTCCGTTAGCTCCCGCAAGTCGGCGGGCAACCCGGCGACCCCTCTCGGTAATGCCGGTTGGAGCTTTACGGGAAGGCGATGTACAGAGCCATCCAGCGCCAGCTCTATCTCTTCCCCATCATTTACCCGAAGACCGGACGCATCATCGGGATTTAGCGCCAGGTAAGGCTGTGGAGATCGTTCAGCAATGCCAGGTGACAAGATGCTTAACTCCTCCGAACCGAAGATATGGTAGAGAGGCACAATCAACCACTCGCTTTCGCGAGACTTAAAGGCTGCCGGTACATCGCGGAAGTAATATACTTCCGCACCCGACGCAGGCTCGATCATGCGCTGACCAGGATCCCCGCCTAGCAGCGGGCCGCCCACTTCATCCTGGAACTTATTTAATGCCTGCACTGAGTTCCACCCCGGCGCCCAGTAATGCGTGATGAACGGCGGCGGCGGCTCGCCTTCATAACCTTCCATTGAGAAAGCGAGCGGAGAGTCGGGGTCATTTGGCGGTCGAGGCTCGTTAACATCGATCTGAACCAGCATAGCTGTGCGCCCGCTGTACCGGTGTGGTTGGCGGGGTATCTTTTGTCCCGCGATGCGAAATCCTGCGGGCGGTGCGACCTTCAAAATCGGCGAACAGATAGGAATCGCCGCGGCCAGGGCGGAAGCGACGTCATCGAGGTTATACCAGGCCGCACCCTCAGAGTGGTTAGTGGCGATCATCACATCGCGCAGCCAGCGCCAGCTCTCCTGGATCTCCCCATTCGGCACAAATACCTGATAGAAGCGCTGCGCGCGCCCTTCGCTGTTCACCAGCGTGCCATCGCCCTCGGCAAAGGTAGCCGCCGGGAGAATCACATCAGCTTTAGACGTGGTGGGATTGGATAAGTGATCGATCGCAATAATATGCCTGGCAGCATTCAGCATCGTATCCACTGACTTCGCATCCGCCCGCCGATAGAGATCATTCTCCAGAATAATCACGGTCTCTGCAGCCTTCTGCTCCATAATTTTGAAAGTATCGTTGAGGCTATTTCCGCCGATGAGAGCTACGCCCAGGCTATTGCATTCAGGCACAGTGAAACATAGTTCGGCAGTTCGGCCGTTTTCGCACAAAGCCCGCGCCACGTTAGCGGCCGCCAGCATCACTTCTTCGGAGCCGCAACTTGTTCCGGAGATGATCAAAGGCCGCTTGGCCCCTTTGAGCGCCTGAGCGATCCTGCCGGCCAATGAATGCAACTCCTCCGGCAGGTCTCTGACCGGCGGAGCGCCACCATTCAGCGCATGAGCCACCGCAAAACCCAGACGGGCCAGATCATCGGGCGCTGCGCGGTACTTCTCAGCAGCGATATCGTCAAGTCTTGTGCTGCAGGTCGTCGCGATGAAAAGCGGCCCCTTCTCACCCTGAATTGCCTCGCGTACAGCGGCATCGTCCCACTCGGGGATTTTCAGCCTCGCAGCAATCTCCAGAGGCTTGCGCAGCACCGATCGGCGCAGGGCGAGCGCCAACCTCGGCGCTACATTTGTGAGATCCTCTCCCAGCAGCAGAACCGCGTCAGCGAGCTCCGCGTCGTGCAGCGACGGCGAGCGCGCGGGACCTATCCTTAAAATGTTCCGCGCTGTAGCAATCAGGCGAGAATCGCGCTCGGACATTCCAAGACAGAAGTGCTCCGGCCCGACCAGAGTACGCAGCGCAAAATTGGCCTCCAGCGACGCGCGCGGAGATCCGATCCCGATCACTCTGGAACTCTCGGAAAGGAGCGGCTTCAAGTATTGAATGATGAAATCTTTTGCAGCCGGCTCTAACAAGCCGCTTCCCTGCTTCCGAAGCAATGGCTGGCGAATTCTCCGATCTCTGTTCACAAACTCATAGCCGTAACGCCCGCGATCGCACAGGAAGTACCCATTGACTTCACCGTTATACCGGTTGTAGACCCGCCGCAGCTCACCGTAACGCTCGCCGGGAATTGTGTTGCAGCCCAGACCGCAGTGCACGCAGATGGACGGCGCAGTCTGCAAATCCCACTTGCGCGTGTAGTGTTGCTTCAATGTTTTATCGGTGAAGACTCCCGTAGGACACACCTCAACCAGGTTGCCGCTGAACTCATTCTCCAGAATGCCATCCTCAAAGCGGCCGAAGTAGACGTGATCGTGCGCAGCAAAGACGTCCAGATCGCGCCCCCCGGCGTAGTCGCGATAGAATCGAATACAACGATAGCATTCGATACAACGGTTCATCTCGTGGTTGACGAACGGGCCGAGATACTGATTGCGAAATGTCCGCTTCCGGAAACGGAAGCGCCGGTAAGTATGTCCGGTCATTACCGTCATATCCTGAAGGTGGCACTCGCCACCCTCATCACAGACCGGGCAATCGTGCGGATGGTTGACCATGAGCCATTCGATCACGCTCGCACGAAATGATCTCGCTTCCGAATCGTCGATTGAGATGCGCGTGTTGCTGGCGGCCGGGGTCATGCAAGCCATCATCAGCCTGCCATGCGTATCCTTCTCGTCCCTGAACTGTTTCACCGCGCACTGGCGGCAGGCGCCGACCGAACCCAAAGCCGGATGCCAACAGAAGTAGGGTAGATCGAAGCCTAACGAAAGGCAGCTGTGAAGCAGGTTCTGACCATCTTCGACGGTGTAAGGTTGGTTATCGATATAGATAATCGCCATTCGCTATCTCCACGGACACCGACGCTCGTGAATGTGCCGCTCAAAATCATCTTTGAAATACTGCAGAGCGCTCTGCAACGGCTCCACCGCACCGGGAGCGAGCGCGCAAAAAGTAAGACCGGGCCCGAGAAATCTGGCATGCCAGGCCAGTCTCTCAAGGTCATCCGGCTGCCCCTGGCCATTCTCGATAGCCTGGAGAATTCGCGCTGTCCACGGCAGACCTTCGCGGCATGGCGTGCACCAGCCGCAAGACTCCTGGGCGAAGAAGTGTTCGAGGTTATGCACCAGACCGACCGGGCAGGTTTGATCGTCGAGTACGATCATTGTTCCGGTGCCCATCCGGCTGCCCGCTCTCTGCACCGAGGCATAATCCATCCTCACATCCAGATGCTCCTCAACCAGGAAGTCGGTCGAAGCTCCACCCGGGATCACGCCACGGAATTTAAGACCATCGCGCATTCCGCCGGCATGCTCTTCCAATATCTCCCGGATGGTAGTGCCCACCGGCAGCTCCCAGGCACCGGGCCGTTTGACCTTGCCGCTGACGCCATAGATTTTCGTCCCGCCTTCGCCGGTCAGGCTCAAGCCTTTGAACCATTCAGCTCCCTGGTTGATGATGTGGGGCACATTACAGAGGGTTTCGACGTTATTCACGATCGTCGGCTTGCCCCAGAGTCCGCTGACTTGCGGGTAGGGAGGTTTGGACCGCGGCGTAGCGCGTTTCCCTTCCAGGGCATTGAGCAGGCCCGTCTCTTCACCGCACATATAGCGGCCGGCGCTGATGTGGAGATGCAGCTCAAGGCTATAGCCAGACCCCACAATGTTTTTGCCCAGGTAGTTGCCCTCGTAAGCCTCGGCCAGTGCCTTTCGTAACCGTTTCGCCGCCAGCGTGTATTCCCCGCGCAAGAAGATATAAGCAACATCGGCCTGGATGGCATAGGAGCTGACGATCATGCCTTCGATCAGGTGGTGCGGATCGCCTTCGAGGAACAATCGGTCTTTGAATGTGCCCGGCTCCATCTCGTCAGCATTGGCAATTAGGTACTTGGGATGCGGAGCATCCGGGCCCATTGGCACGAAGCTCCATTTTGTACCGGTCGGGAAACCGGCGCCGCCGCGACCCAGCAGATTGGATTGCTTAACCAGCTCCACCACTTCTTGTGGCCCCATGCTTTGCAGAGATTTGCGCACCGCCTGATAGCCGCCTGCCTGTTCGTATTCTTTCAGATTCGGCGGCTCTCGATCGGGCCGGATGTTCCTGGTGAGCGGTCTTTCCATTAGATTTCTACCTTTGCTTCTATCGATTCGATGATCTGGCCGATCTTATGAATATCCAGATCCTGGTAAAGCTCGTCATCTATCATAAGTGCTGGGGCATGATCACAAGCTCCAAGGCATGGAATGGGTAACATCGTAAACTCCCCATCCGGACTGGTCTCGCCCAGCTTGATCCTCAGGCGGGCCGTCAGATTCTCGCGGATCCGGTCGTACCCCATGATCCAGCAACTGACGCTATCGCAAATGAGGATTACATGCTTCCCGACGGGTTTGCGGAAGATCAAGTTGTAAAAAGTCGCGACGCTATCTAACTCATCAGGCGTCATCTCCAGAAACCCGGCCAGATCCCTGATGCCCTCATCGGAGACCCAGCCCCGGTGACGCTGGATAATCTTCAGCGCATCAATGCACACGGCTCGCTTCTGAGCATAGTGTTGAAACTCAGCCTCGATCTCCCGTCTCTCCTCTTCAGTGAGCATATTTCTACCTATTTCTCTCCCTTACGCTTCAGCGATCCACATCGGCCAGAACAAAATCTATGCTGCCCAGGATCGCGAGCAGATCGGGCACCATCAGACCGCGACTGATCAGCGGAACCATTTGCATGTGCGGAAATGAAGGCGCGCGGATGCGGACGCGATAGGCCATCGTGCCGCCGTCGCTTATCAGGTAGTAACTGTTGGTACCCTTGGTCGCTTCAATTGTGACTTCGGCCTCGCCCGGCGGTATCACCGGCCCCCAACTGACGCTCAGGAAATGGGTGATGAGGGTCTCGATGTCATACATAGTGCGCTCTTTGAGCGGCGGAGTCGTTAAGGGATGGTCTGATTTGTACAGGCCGGACGGCAGATGATTCATGCATTGCTCGACGATTCTCAGGCTCTGGCGCATCTCTTCAACGCGCACGACGGACCGGTCATAGCAATCACCATGCTGGGCAGTGGGAATGTCGAACTCGAATTGATCGTAGCCGGAATAAGGCCGTCTCTTGCGGAAATCCCACTCTAGCCCACAGGCGCGCAAGCCAGGCCCTGTCACGCCCCATTCGATGGCCTCGTCCAGGCTGTAGGCTCCGATGCCTATGGTGCGCGCCCTGAAAATACGGTTCTGCATCACCAGTTTGTCATACTCTGCTAGCCTGCGATTCATGTAAGGGATGAAGTCTCGCACCAGCTTGTCCCATCCTTCAGGCAGGTCTTGCGCCACTCCCCCTATGCGGAACCAGCTCGGGTGCATGCGGCCGCCGCAAATAGCTTCGACAATGTCGAAGATCCGCTCGCGGTCGGTGAACATATAAAACACCGGCGAGAGCGCTCCGACATCCTGAGCGAATGTGCCGTACCAGACCAGATGGCTGGCGAGTCGAAAGAATTCCGCCATCATGACGCGAATCACCTTCACTCGGTCGGGCACCTCGATCCCAGCCAGTTTCTCGATCGATAAGACGTAGGCGAGGTTATTCATCACCCCGCCGAGGTAATCGACCCGATCGGTATAAGGAAGGTAGGTATGCCATGACTGCCGTTCGCCCATCTTTTCGGCTCCCCGGTGATGGAAGCCGATCTCCGGCACGGCATCGACGATCTGTTCGCCGTCGAGTTGCAGCACGATGCGCAGCACGCCATGGGTTCCGGGATGTTGTGGCCCCAGATTGAGGAACATGAAATCGGCATCTTCACTGCTTCGTTTCAGTCCCCATTCTTCTGGGTGGAATCGCAGCGCTTCTTGTTCAGCTTCCTGCTTCTCCTCGGATAGGCGGAAAGGCTCCATCTCAGTGGCGCGTGCGGGATGCTCTTTACGGAGAGGATGGCCTATCCATGTGGGTGGCATTAGGATCCTACGGAGATGAGGATGGCCGGTGAAGGTGATGCCGAACATGTCCCAGACCTCGCGCTCATACCAATTCGCCGCAGGCCAGAGGTCGGTAACCGTCGGCAACGAGGGGTACTCACCTGCGAGCGGTACTTTGAGCCGGATGTCCTGGTTCCGTTCGAAGGAGAGGAGATGGTAAACGACTGTAAAATCGCTCGGCGGTCGGCTTTCGCGATGGCCCCGGAATCGCTCGTCAATGGCTGTGAGGTCATAGAGCATGAGATAAGGTCTGACTGCCTCAGTTTTGAGGTACCGTAGTATTTCATGCGCTTTGTCCTGAGCCACCCACAAGGTAGGGATGTCATCGCGCGTGGATTGCGGCACGAAAGCTATATCAGCAAAGACTTGCCCCAATTCCTCGAAGATTGTCGATGAACTATTCATACCTCATTGGGGGAGCGTAAAATTGTGATCTGCTGCCTCTCTGCACGTTTCATATCCTTCATAGAGGGAGGCGTTGGTCGCACCACGCCCTGCGGGCCAATCACCCAACTGAGCGGACGTTGTTCTTTCCCCACTGCCTGTTGAAGCAGTGTTAAGCCTTCCATAAAAGTGCTTGGGCTCGGCGGACAACCCGGCACGTAGAGGTCTACTGGAAGAAACTTATCCACACCCTGAACAACGCTGTAGATATCATACATCCCGCCGGAATTGGCGCATGACCCCATGGATATCACCCAGCGCGGTTCCATCATCTGCTCATGAAGTCGTTTGATGATCGGCGCCATCTTTATGAACACGGTGCCGGCAATTACCATCAGGTCGGCTTCGCGCGGCGTACCGCGAATCACCTCAGCTCCAAAACGCGCGATGTCGTACTTGCTCGTGATGCTCGTTGCCATCTCGACAAAACAGCACGAGAGGCCAAAATTAAACGGCCAGATGGAGTTCTTTCGCCCCCACGCCAGAAGGTCTTGCAACCGTGCGAGCATGAGGTTGCGCCGCACTGCGCTCTCGAAAGAACCGTCACCATCGGCAGATGGTAGGGGGGCAGTCGTTTTACTCAACTTCCATTGCATACTTTTGAATGTCACAGGGGGGTGCGAGAGGGATATGTCTCATCTCGCACCTTTGGACTTCGATCAATCCCCGCCTATGTTCTCCTCCTCCTACTTCCCCAGTCGAGCGCGCCTATCCGCCATTCGTAAATCAGGGCGGCGACCAGCACGCCGATGAAAATCAAGGCTCCCACGTAACCTGTCCAGCCCAGTTCGCGGAAAGCTACCGCCCAAGCGAAGATGAATACAGCTTCCAGATCGAAGATCAGAAAGAGAATCGCGATCAAATAAAATTTGGCAGAAAACCGTAGCCGGGCGGAACCGGTTGAGACGATCCCCGACTCATAAGGCTCGCCCGTCGCTCTCTCCCGATGACGCTGACCCAGAAGGTATGACAGCGCCAGCATCCCGGCGACCATCACAATCACAGCCACGAAGTAGACCGCGAGAGGCCAAAGAGTAATAGTCTCTGTTGCGGGAGAGTTCAAATTAATACCCTCTTGATCAGGTCATCGGTTTTGCCGGAGCGGGCTATCAAATGGGAGGATGAATAGTGAACGCACGATCAAATAACGTGTAATTCAGATAACCACAGGAGATTGCACAAGCTATTTACCGTACGATTAACTCTAACAGGAAAGAGCTAAGGAAGTCATAAATGAGCCATCAAGATTCCATAAGGGAGCTGGAAAAGACTGTTAGCACGGAAGTTGAATGAAGAAACTAATAGACTTTTTACGCTGCCTTTATGGAATCTTGATGGTTTATTTATGACTTCCTTAACCTGTCACTGATAAAGTTAAGCGTTATCATAAATCTTACTTGAGCACCGGCTAATTGACCTGTCGAGAGCTACGCTGACAGACTGTTAAAAGAGCGACGTAAAACTATAATCAGACAAACATTCATCAAGTTCATCAATCAGTTATCTCTTCTATCTCTTCGCTTATGTTACAAGTGATGCGATCTAAGCTGTTGCGCTATGGTGTTGCGGTACTGCTCGTAACGCTCGCGTTGCTATTGGCGGTGCTGGTTAGATCGTGGCTTGAGCAGAGCGTTTTCCTTCTATTTTTTGGGGCAGTAATGATGAGCGCCTGGTATGGCGGACTGGGGCCAGGGTTGCTGGCTACACTTCTGTCCGTGGGCATGATCGAATCCTACCTGCTTTCTCCAGCCCGGGGCCAGGCCATTCCGCGGTTGATCATCTTTGTGTTCATGGCTGTCCTGGTAAGCTCGCTCAATGAGGCGCGCAAACGGTCCGAAGAGAGGCAGCGCTCCCTGACCGAAGCTCTCAAACAAAGTAACGAACTGAAAAGCGCATTGCTTGCCTCCGTCTCTCACGACTTGCGAACGCCGCTCACTTCTATTCGCGCAGCGATTGACAGCCTGATGAATGAGGAATTCAACTGGGATAAGGCCACGCTTCGGGAACTCCATCTGATCATCAGCGAAGAAATTCATCGGTTGACGAAGCTGGTCGAGAATCTGTTGGAGATGGCCCGGATCGAATCGGGCGAGTTGCACTTCTCACCGCAATGGGGATCGGTTGTTGAGATTTGCGACAATGCACTTGAGCAATGCGCCGTCGAGCTTCGCCATCACATGGTGCATGTGGATTGCCCCGAGAATCTTCCCGGAGTTAAAGTTGATTCGCGGCTGATAGCGGAAGCGCTGACCCACGTGGTCGAGAACGCTGCCAGATATTCGCCGCGTGGCAGCGAGATACTCGTGCGCGGAAGACTCGACGGCAATCAACTGTTGATAAGCGTCGCGGATCAAGGACCAGGATTTGCGCCGGAAGACATAGATCGCATCTTTGATAATTTGTACCGCAGCTCGCATCCGAACATTCATAGCAGCCACGGCACAGGCATGGGGCTTGCCATCGCGCGCGGGATGATCGAGGTACACGGCGGTAAAATCCGGGTTGAGAGCGAGTCCGGTCGGGGGGCTACTTTCATCTTCGAGTTGCCGGTCGAGTATAGCGGGACGTCAGAATCCAAAGTTGCAAAGGAGACGCTGTAATGAAGAATCCGGTCATCCTCATAGTAGACGATGAATTACAAATCCTGCGCGTAATGCGGGCGAGCCTTCCAGCGCGCGGTTATGAAGTGCGGACGGCGCCCGGCGGCGAGGAGGCTCTCGACGAAATTAGCAAGGAAATGCCTGATCTGATCATTCTCGATCTGGTCATGCCCGGGATGTCGGGGCTGGAAGTTTGTCGTCGAGTACGCGAATTCTCTTCAGTACCGATCATCGTCCTTTCAGCGAAAGAGGCGGAAAGCGACAAAGTGGCGGCGCTCGAAATGGGCGCTGACGATTACGTGACCAAGCCTTTTGGCTTAGATGAATTGTTCGCGCGCATGCACGCGGTACTCCGGCGCATCTCCGCTGCCGAAGCTCATTCTTCGGTGCTCACCGCTGGCGACTTGACGATTGAGACTGACGAGCGGCGGGTGACGGTAGCCGGGCGGGAAGTGAAATTGACGCCAAAAGAGTTCGAGGTGCTCAAGTACCTGGTGAGCAACGCCGGCAAGGTGGTCACCCATCGTGCGCTGCTGCAAGCTGTCTGGGGCTCCGAAGCCACGGAACAGACCGATTACCTGCGCGTCTTCGTCAACCAGCTGCGCGGTAAAATCGAGCCTGTTCCGCGACACCCCCAGTACATCTTAACTGAACCGTGGGTCGGTTATCGTTTTACCCCCAATGGATAAAGATATGTAGTAAAGAAGTCATAAACAAACCATGAAAAACCTATTAAGGCACTAGATATTATCCCTGAATACATTCATCGATGCCTCCTGGTGCGGCCGAATATCTACTCACTGCTGGACGATTCCTGGGATGGACGAATGGGAAGTCATTAGCGTCGTTGAAATGAATAGGAAGAGGAGCAGGTGGTTGATGCGGGCGCCTCATAACAGGGTAGACACATTACCATTATCAACTCGTCCTCCTCCAGTAATACTTGTTGGCCAGTGGGTGTATAGAATAGGTAAGGATGGCGTGCCTGTGAACACCCGGATAGAACGGATAGCATCGGCGTTTACACTCGCCTTTTGCAGCGCGCGATTTCAACACGGTTGCTGACTACAATACTCACGCTGAGGTTGAACGACAGAGAGCTTACCGGCTTCGGTCTCTAGACATTCCCCGGACTTTTTGCGCCGCATCGAGTTGCGCTGATGAGAGCAAATTCGCCGAGCAAAATCCGAACGTTAGATATTTACGACTAAAGGATTCCTTCACTTGGGCCACACATCTTGATCTATTATATAAAACATACTCTCCTTCCCATGGATTTCGCGTGCTTCGCGTTCTCGTACTTTCTACTTCAGTCCCGCGCTAACAACCTCTTTACGGTTTCCTGATGATCTCTTAACGGCTTGTTTATGACTTCTTTATCTCTTTCCTGCTAGATTCGAATTTCCAATGAACATCACCAGCTCCTTCGAGATATTAAAGAAGCTCGAACGCCGTGGACAGACAGAAGTGAAAGAGGCGGTGATATGCCTCAGATTTTTCATCGCAGCACCAATACGATTTCGAGGGTGAGTATTTTCGGCAGCGTATTCATTTTGTCTTTTCTGATCTGGACGCTTTACCAATTGCAAAGCTCATCCTACAACACGCGTGCATTTGTCGCACGCGAGCAGCCAGTGCAGTTCAGTCATAAGCATCACGCGGGCGATGACGGAATAGACTGTCGGTATTGCCATACGACAGTCGAGACCTCCGCTTTCGCCGGAATTCCACCGGTCAAGACTTGCATGAACTGCCACTCGCAGCTATTCGCCGACAGTGACTATCTGGCGCTGGTGCGCGATAGCTTCAAAAGCGGCAAGCCTATCAGGTGGACGCGCGTCCACGATCTTCCCGACTTTGCCTACTTCAACCACAGCATTCACGTCAACAAAGGCATAGGCTGCTCGACCTGTCACGGGCGCGTGGACCAGATGCCGCTGACGTGGCAAGTGGCTTCGCTTCAGATGGAGTGGTGTCTTCAGTGCCATCGCAACCCCGCGGCATATGTCAGGCCTCGCGATCAGGTCTTCAATATGGAATGGCAATCGCCGCGCAATCAAATCGAAGAAGGAAAGAGGCTGGTCGAGCAGTACCACATACAAAGTCCGAATGTGATTACGAATTGTTCAACCTGCCATCGCTGACAGTGAGGGCAAGCCGATGTCTACAAAACACAATCAGCTCGATCTCGCTGCGATTCGCGAGCGGCTCGGCACCGCGCGAGGAAAAGAATACTGGCGCAGCTTAGAAGAGTTGGCGGATATCGAGGAGTTCAGAGAGTTGCTGCACCGCGAATTTCCGCGACAGGCGTCGGAATGGCAGGATGGGGTTGGCCGCCGCAGATTTTTACAGTTGATGAGCGCATCGCTAGCTCTGGCCGGACTCACGGCCTGTACGCGCCAGCCGACCGAGCAGATAGTGCCTTACGTACATCCTCCGGAAGCAATCGTGCCCGGCAGACCACTCTTTTTCGCCACGGCAATGCCTATGGGCGGAATTGCCGAAGGATTGCTCGTCGAAAGTCACGAAGGAAGGCCAACCAAAATAGAAGGCAATCCCGATCATCCGTCGAGTCTGGGCGCTACGAGCGTCTTCGCTCAAGCATCGGTGCTGACGCTTTACGATCCCGATCGTGCGCAAACAATAACCTATCTCGGCGACATTCGCCCGTGGGGCGCATTCCTGGGTGAAGTGCAGTCTGCGCTGGAGACGCAACGTGCGGGTAATCAAACGGGGGGCGCAGGGCTGCGCATTCTGACTGAAACCATCTCGTCGCCAACACTTGCCAATCAGATCAAAACTCTGTTCACTGAATTTCCTGCCGCGAAGTGGATTCAATACGAGCCGGTCAATCGGGACAACGCTCGAACTGGTGCAGCAATGGTGTTCGGGGAAGACGTCAATCCGATCTATCACTTCGACATGGCCAATGTGATTCTCTCGCTCGACGCCGATTTTCTCTCCTGTGGGCCCGGCAATCTGCGTTACGTGCGCGAGTTTGTGGCGAAGAGAAGAGTGGAGGAGGGGCGCAGCGAGATGAGTCGGCTCTATGTGGTCGAAAGCACGCTCACCAATACCGGGGCAGCGGCTGATCATCGCCTGCCACTCGTCCCAGGTGATATTGAAAACTTCGCGCGCGCTGTCACAGTGGGGCTTGGCGTTCGGGGAGTCGGGGCAGAGATGATGCCCTCTTACTCGAAATGGGTTGCGGCGCTCGCGCGCGATCTCGGTCGACATCGTGGCCGCAGCCTGGTCATTGCCGGCGACAGTCAACCGCCCATCGTTCATGCACTGGCGCACATGATGAATCACGCGCTGGGCAATATTGGTAATACCGTCATCTTCACTTCTCCCGTCGAGGCTGAATCAATTGATCAGACCACACGCCTACGCGAGCTGGTGCAGGAAATGGAAGACGGTCAGATCGATACGCTCGTTATCGTTGGGGGCAATCCCGTTTATAACGCGCCCGCCGACCTGAAATTCGCCGAGCGCATGAACAAAGTCCGGCTGCGAATCCATCTGGGTCTCTATCACGACGAGACCTCGGACCTCTGTCACTGGCATATTCCCGAAGCGCATTACCTGGAATCCTGGAGCGATGCGCGCGCTTTCGACGGCACAGTCAGCATCATCCAGCCGCTGATCGCGCCGCTTTATCAAGGCAAATCAGCGCACGAACTGCTCGAGGCTTTCAGCAATCAGCCGGAAAAATCGGGCTACGAGATCGTCCGCGATTACTGGGAGAGCCAACACCGAGCAGGCGATTTCGATCAGTTCTGGCGCGCGGCGCTTCGCCATGGGTTTATTGAAAATTCCGCGCTGCCACCTAAGCCGGTGACCTTGAAGTCGCCGGAATCGCAATTGCAGGCGGGCAGTAAGCCTGCGCCCCCGGGTTTGGAGATTATCTTCCGACCTGATCCATACATTCACGACGGACGCTTTGCAAATAACGGATGGCTGCAGGAACTGCCGAGGCCGATCACCAAACTGACATGGGACAATGCGGCGCTCATCAGCCCCGCGACCGCGCAGCGTCTCGGTCTGACCTATGAAATCAGCTCGCGCGGAGGGGAGCACGGCCAGGTCTTCGCCGATGTAGTTGAGATGCAATACGAGGGACGCTCGGTGCGCATGCCAATCTGGATTATGCCCGGCCACGCCGATGATTGCGTGACTGTGTATCTGGGCTTTGGCCGCACGCGAGCTGGGAACACGGGTACGGGCGCGGGATTCAATGCTTATGCAATTCGCACGTCCGATGCGCCATGGTTCGACTCCGGCCTCAATCTGCGCAAAACGGGCGAACAGTACGCATTAGCCACGACACAGTTACATCATAATATGGAAGGGCGTGAATTGGTGCGCTCAGCAACAATTGATGAATATCGCAAGGATCCGTACTTCGCGCACGGGAAAGAGCCGGCGCCTTCGAAAGACCACACACTGTATCAGAACTTCGCGTATCCGGGCTATGCCTGGGGGATGACGATCGATTTGAATGCCTGTGTTGGATGCAACGCCTGCGTGGCGGCCTGCCAGGCCGAAAACAACATTCCCATCGTCGGCAAGACCGAGGTGATGCACGGGCGAGAGATGCACTGGCTGCGCATTGACCGTTACCACCAGGGCAGTCCCGAAAATCCGCGAACCTTCTTTCAGCCGGTTCCCTGCATGCATTGTGAAAATGCCCCGTGTGAAGAAGTGTGCCCCGTCGGCGCGACGCTGCACAGTTCAGAAGGCTTGAACGACATGGTCTATAACCGGTGCGTCGGCACGCGATACTGCTCGAATAACTGCCCGTACAAAGTGCGCCGCTTCAACTTTCTGCTCTTCCAGGATTGGAACACACCAAGTTTGAAACTGCTACGCAACCCCGATGTCTCTGTGCGCAGCCGCGGTGTGATGGAGAAATGCACCTACTGCGTACAGCGTATCAATGCTGCCAGGATTCAGGCGGAGAAGGAGGAACGCCCCATCCGCGACGGCGAGATCGTCACGGCCTGTCAGGGTGCGTGCCCGGCTGAAGCCATCACTTTCGGCGATATCAACGATAAGAACAGTCGCGTCGCGAAGCTCAAAGGAGAGCCGCGCAATTACGAGCTGCTCGCCGAACTCAATACGAGGCCGCGCACGACTTATCTCGCTTCGGTGCGCAATCCGAACCCTGAGCTCGAGGAGATTTGAACTGGATGCCGGAAGAGAAGGTCAGCGATATCAGGAGAGTGGAGACGACGGATTTGCCGGTGATAGGGCCGGGACATACCTTCGCCTCGATTACCGACAAGATCAGCTCGATAGTGCTCACCAAACGTACGCCCCCGGGCTGGTTTATCGGCTTTTTGCTCTCATTCTCGCTCGTCATGGTGCTCGCCTATGGCATCGGCTTGTTGCTGATCAAGGGCGTCGGCGTTTGGGGCATCAACATTCCCATCGCGTGGGGATTCGCGATCGTCAATTTCGTCTGGTGGATCGGGATCGGACATGCTGGGACTCTGATCTCGGCGATTCTGCTACTGCTCAACCAACGTTGGCGCACTTCGATCAACCGCTTCGCCGAGGCGATGACGCTCTTTGCCGTGATGTGCGCCGGCCTGTTCCCGCTGCTCCATCTGGGCAGGCCCTGGCTTTTTTACTGGCTTTTTCCCTACCCCAACACGATGAACGTGCAGCCGCAGTTTCGCAGCCCGTTAGTGTGGGACGTATTCGCGGTCTCGACCTATTTCACGGTCTCTCTGCTCTTCTGGTTTGTCGGATTGATTCCCGATCTGGCGACGCTGCGTGATCGCGCGCACAGTTTGTGGGGAAAGATTATCTACGGCATGTCTGGCGATGGGGTGGCGCGGTTCGGCGCGGCACTGGCATCGCTATGAAATCGCCTACTTATTGCTTGCCGGACTCGCCACACCTCTGGTCGTTTCGGTTCACACAGTTGTCAGTTTCGATTTCACGATCGCAATCCTGCCGGGCTGGCATTCGACGATCTTTCCGCCTTATTTCGTCGCAGGCGCGATCTATTCGGGTTTTGCGATGGTGCTGACGCTGGCGATCCCGCTGCGCAAGTTTTACGGCCTCGAGGATTTCATCACCATACGTCATCTCGACAATATGGGGAAGGTCATGCTCGCTACCGGCATGATCGTGGCATACGGCTATCTGATGGAGTTTTTCATGGCATGGCGCAGCGGTAACAAATTCGAATGGTATATGACGCTCAATCGTCTGCGAGGGCCTTACTGGCCCGTCTACTGGAGCGTTCTGTTGTGCAACGTGTTTCTCCCTCAACTGCTCTGGTTGCGGCGCGTGAGGCGCAGCACGCTGGCGCTCTTCCTCATCTCGCTGGTGATCAATACGGGGATGTGGCTCGAGCGTTATTTGATCGTCGTGGTCAGCCTGCACCGCGACTTTATGCCTTCGGCGTGGGGGATGTATCGCGCGACTGTGTGGGATTACGCCGTCTTCATCGGCACGCTCGGGTTCTTCGTTTTTATGATGTTCCTCTTCATTCGCTTCCTGCCTACGATTTCGATCTTCGAGATGCGCACGCTGTTACCGGAGGCCGAAGTGAAGGAAGAGGTGAAAGGGGGCGCGGAATGGAAAGAAAGCCGTCCATCTACGGCCTGATGGCCGAGTTCGACAATCCGACCTCTCTGGTAGCCGCGACCAGCCGCGCATACAGCGAAGGCTATCGGCAGATGGACGCCTACAGTCCGTTTCCGATTGAAGAGCTTTCTGAAGCGCTGGGATTTCGTTGGTCAGGCGTCCCGCTGATCGTGCTCATTGGCGGTCTGGTCGGATGCCTGGGTGGATATTTACTGCAGTATTACATCGCGGCGATCTACTGGCCGGTCAATGTCGGTGGGCGCCCGTTCAATAGCTGGCCTATGTTCATCCCGGTGACATTCGAGCTGACGGTATTGTGCGCGGCGCTCTTCGGATTCTTCGGGATGCTGGCGCTCAACGGTCTGCCGAAGCCGCACCATCCGGTCTTCAACGCGCCGCGCTTCGAGTTCGCGTCGCGCGACCGATTCTTTCTTTGCATTGAAGCCACCGATCCGAAGTTTGATCAGGCGGCGACACGAGGCTTTCTGGAGAGCCTGGGTGCGCGTGAGGTGAGTGATGTCGCGAGCTGAAAAATCAAATATCGAAAACCGAAAGTCGAGGGTCAAAAGTGCAGGATTCTATTGCGAGCATTTTATTTCACCCCGAACCGGCGTCATCGAAGCGACAAAAAATATCGGAAGCAGCAGGCGATCATTTTTGCTATTCGCCTTTTGCCTTTTGCCTTTCGCCTTTCTACTCGCTGGCTGCCGTCAGGATATGCACGATCAGCCAAAGTATACGCCGCTCAGACCCAGCACGTTTTTTGAGGATGGCAAGTCAGCACGTCCCCTAGTCGATGGTACAGTGCCGCGCCGCAACTTGAGAGAAGACCCATCCCAATCCGACGGCGATTCGAATGGAGGACGGTCACTTCGGATCGATTTAGCTTCTGGGCCTCAACAAACACAGCAACCGGATATTTCAAAAGCTATTACTCCCCCGATTCAGGTCACGCAGGATGTGCTGGATCGCGGGGAGGAACGATTCAACATTTCTTGCACCCCGTGTCACGGGCGAGTGGGCGACGGCAACGGGATGATTACGCAGCGCGGTTTCCGCCGCCCGCCGTCGTATCACATTGACCGATTGCGTGGCGCTCCCATTGGTCATTTCTTCGACGTGATGACGAACGGCTTCGGCGCAATGCCGAGCTACGCCGATCAGGTTGCACCGCAAGACCGCTGGGCCATCGCGGCTTACATTCGCGTCCTGCAACTGAGCCGCAATGCAACGCTCGCCGACGTGCCCCCTGGAGAGCGCAGCCGATTGAATGCAAGAGGGCAGGCGCGATGACCGAGATTACCACTTACGCGGCGCCGGCGGAGCTTGGCCGTTTTCAACGAAACGCGCTGATCGTCGGCATCATCGGCATCATGCTGTGCGTAGCTGGATGGCTCATAAACCCGGAACAGTTCTTTCAGTCTTACCTGATCGGCTATCTGTTCTGGATGGGCATTGCGCTTGGCTGTCTGGCCATCATGATGCTGCAGCACCTGACTGGCGGCGAGTGGGGGTTGGTGATTCAACGCCTGCTTGAATCGGCGACGCGCACACTGCCACTGATGGCAGTGTTGTTCGTGCCGCTTGCGCTCGGCATGAGCTATCTCTATGCGTGGTCGCGTTCGACCTCCGCTGAAGAGGCCGGAAATCATCAGGATACCTGGCTCAGCGTTCCGTTCTTTCTGATGCGTGCAGGCTTGTACTTTGCGATCTGGCTTGTCATGGCCTACTTCCTCAATCGCTGGTCGCACGAGCAGGATCGCGATGGGGACCCGCAATTGAAACGGCGCTTGCAGGTGTTGAGTGGTCCTGGGCTTGTGATTTATGGATTGACGGCGACGTTTGCCGCGACCGACTGGCTGATGTCGCTCGTGCCCGAATGGTATTCAACGATCTTTGGGCTGCTCGTCATCGGCGGCCAAGTGCTTTCGGCGATGGCGTTCGCGGTGGCCGTTGCTGTTGTATTGGCTGAGCGCGAGCCGATGAATCATGTTTTTGCGACGAAGCATTTTCACGACCTCGGCAAGCTGCTGCTGGCTTTTGTCATGATCTGGGCATATCTCGCCTTTTCGCAACTATTGATCATCTGGGCGGGCAACCTCCCGGAAGAGATTCCGTTTTATCTGCCGCGCATGCAGACGAGCTGGCGCTGGATCGGAGCGCTGCTGGTCGTTTTTCAGTTTGCGCTGCCGTTTCTACTGTTGCTTTCGCGCGAACTGAAACGTCACGCGCGGCGATTGATCGCAGTCGCGGCACTCGTCATCGTGATGCGTTTCATTGATCTCCTCTGGCTCGTGGCACCGGAGTTTCGTCGTCAGGGATTCAAGTTTCACTGGCTCGACATTGTCGCGGTGATCGCGCTCGGAGGGGTATGGCTGGCGTTTTATTTGTGGCAACTGCGGAGATGGCCGCTCATGCCCCTGCACGATCCGCGATTGGAGGCAGCTTTGGCGCATGATGCGCGGCATTAAGATTTCAGGGGAGGTTGCAATGACGGATCAAGTCGAACAATCGGATGTCGCGCACGAAGCGAGTGATGTGAGCGTTCCGACCATCGTCAAATTCGGCCTTGCGCTGATCGTCGCAATTGGATTGGTGTGTCTACTGGTCTGGGGATTGTTCGCAGTCTTCTATGCGCGCGCCGTGAAGACCGAACCGACGCCGCCACCGCTCTATCGTGGTGAGCGGCTGCCGCCTGAGCCGCGACTGCAGGGCATGCCGGGACATCAGAGCATTCCGTCAGAAGACATCAAAGAGTTTCGCAAGAGAGAAAACATCGAACTCAATTCATATGGCTGGGTCATCAAGCCGTCCGGGCAACAAGCTGGGATTATTCACATCCCGATCGAGCGGGCAAAGAAGTTGATCCTCGAGAGAGGGCTGCCTGCCCCAACCGCTAGCTCTGGGCAAAACAGGCCGCCGGAGAAGAAGCAATAACGAGGTGGATCGTGAAGATAGAAAACAGAGCGGAAGGCTATCAACAATATGCGTCATGCAGAAAGCGAATTGTCATAAAGGAGGAGCGTAAGATGCGTCGACTCGCTTTCCGCCTAATGCCTGGTGCTCGATGGACGCTGTTCTCCGCCTTCTGCCTCCTGCTTTTCGCCGCGCCGGCCTTCGCCCAGGCGGGCAAGCCTTTGCGGCCTTCGGATATTCGCTTCGAGCAGCGGCTAGATGAACGGGTTTCGCTCGATCTCAACTTTCGTGATGATGAGGGGCAGACGGTCAGATTAGGCGATTACTTCAGGAGCAAGCCGGTCATCCTCGCGCTCGTCTATTACGAATGCCCGATGCTCTGCAGTCAAGTGCTGACCGGGCTGACCCACAGCCTCAAGACCATCTCATTCGACGCCGGCAAAGAGTTCGAGGTAGTCATCGTCAGCTTCAACCCCCGCGAGACACCTGAGCTGGCGAGCGCAAAGAAAGAAACGTACCTGCGGGATTACTCGCGTCCCGGAACGGCTGCGGGCTGGCACTTCCTGACCGGCGATCCGAAAGCGATTGAGGAGATCACTCAGGCTGTGGGCTTTAGTTATGTCTACGACTCGGCGCTCAACCAGTATGCTCACGCTTCTGGCATCATGGTTTTGACGCCGGAGGGGAGACTCTCGCGCTATTTCTACGGCATCGAGTATGCGCCGCGCGATCTGCGGTTGGGTCTGGTCGAAGCCTCGGCAAACAGGATCGGCACATCGGTAGATCAGATTTTACTGCTCTGCTACCAATACGATCCGACGACAGGAAAATATGGTGCGGCGGTAATAAATGCACTGCGGTTCGGTGGAATCATAACATTGTTGTTTGTGGTGATACTTCTTTTTGTACTGGAGCGAAAGTCAAAAGGGCAAAATCGATCTGACACAACAGTCAAGCCGATCAACCTTTGCCTTTTGCCGTTTTATTTCTTCCTCCTGCCGTTTGCTCCTGAAGAAGCCTCCACTGTCGCCGGCAAAGTGGATGAGCTATACATTTTTCTGGTGGTGATCGCGATCTTCTTCAGCGTGCTGATCGCCGGGCTGGAGATTTTCTTTGCCATCAAATATCGCCGCCGCTCGCCGGATGAATTCCCACCCGCCTCGGTCCCTTCGCTCAAGCTCGAAATAACCTGGACCGTTATTCCGTTCATAATCGCCATGGTCATATACGTGTGGGGCGCCAAGCTCTACTTTGACATCTATCGTAATCCGAGCGACGCGATCGATGTTTACGTCATGGCTAAACAATGGATGTGGCGGTTCCAGCACCCTGACGGGAAGCGCGAAATCAATGAGCTGCACGTGCCACTGGGCCGGCGGGTCAAGCTAACTATGTCGAGCGAAGATGTGATCCACAGCTTCTACGTGCCCGCTTTTCGTGTCAAGGCAGATGTCGTCCCGGGCAAGAACCGCTATACAACGGCATGGTTCGAGGCGACCAAGCCCGGCAGGTACCACCTTTTCTGCGCTGAATACTGCGGCACTAGCCATTCTGGGATGATCGGCTGGGTTGATGTGATGGAACCCGCCGAGTATCAGGCCTGGCTTGGCGGCGGCACGGAGACAGGCTCATTAGCCGCGAATGGAGAACGGTTGTTTCAGCAAATGGCCTGTGTGACCTGCCATCGGAGCGACGGAACGGGGCGCGGGCCGAAGCTTGAAGGGTTGTTCGGCGGCAAGGTAATGCTCGACAACGATCAGACGGTCGCATTCGATGAAAGCTATCTGCGCGAATCAATCCTCAACCCGCAGGCGAAGATCGCCGCCGGATACAAACGTCCCTCGGAGATGCCGACGTTTGACACGCTGGTGAGCGAAGAACAGTTGTTGCAACTCATCGCATACATCAAATCCATCGGCCCGCAAAGTAAGACAGCCGAAGACGCAAAACCGACGCCGGTTCATAATAAAGCGGCCGCCCAGACTCCTGCGCAGCCAAAGCAGGAAGGTCTCAAGCAATAGATGGAGGGAGAAATGCCAGCAGAAACAATCATCGAGCAGCCGGGCGTTCATTACCTCAACGCAGATTACGGCTGGAAATCATGGCTGTTCACGACCGATCACAAGCGAATAGGCATTCTTTACCTGATCTCGATCACTCTCTTCTTCTTTCTCGGCGGACTGTTCGCGGCGCTGATTCGCTTCGAGCTGGCGACGCCGAAAGGTGACATGGTTTCATCGGAGACATACAACAAGCTCTTCTCGATGCACGGTATCATCATGGTCTTCTTCTTCCTGATTCCATCAATTCCCGCCGTGCTCGGAAATTTCCTGGTGCCGCTCATGATCGGCGCGCGCGATGTCGCCTTTCCAAGGCTCAATCTACTGAGCTGGTATCTCTTGAACTTGGGCGGACTGTTTATGCTATATGCAGTCCTGCACGGCGGCGTCGATACCGGCTGGACTTTTTATCCGCCGTACAGCTCCAACTTCGCCAACACCAATGTCGCAGCAACTGTCCTAGCGGTCTTCATCGCTGGGTTCTCATCTATCCTGACGGGATTAAATTTCGTCGTGACTATTCATTCAATGCGCGCACCGGGAATGACGTGGTTTCGCTTACCGCTCTTCATCTGGTCGATGTATGCGACGAGCATTATTCAAGTGCTGGGCACGCCGGTGCTGGCGATCACGCTCGCACTCGTGGCCGCTGAAAGGCTGCTGCATCTCGGCGTCTTCGATCCGGACTATGGCGGTGATCCAGTGCTGTTTCAGCACCTCTTCTGGTTCTACTCGCATCCGGCGGTTTACATCATGGTATTGCCTTCCATGGGTGTGGTCAGCGAGTTGGTCGCCACGTTCACGAGGAAGAATATTTACGGCTACAAGTTCGTCGCGTTTTCCAGCATTGCCATCGCGGTCTTCGGTTTTCTCGTCTGGGGACATCACCTTTTCGTCAGCGGCCAGTCAGTCTATGCTGGCATGGTCTTTTCGTTCCTGAGCTATGCCGTGGCGATTCCGTCTGCCATCAAAGTCTTCAACTGGACGGCCACAATGCACAAAGCCTCGGTCTCTTATCAAACGCCGATGCTCTATGCCTTCGGCTTCATCGGGTTGTTCACGATTGGTGGATTGACCGGGCTCTTTGTGGCGGCGCTGGGTATAGACATCCACGTGACCGACACCTACTTCGTCATCGCGCACTTTCACTACATTATGGTTGGCGGCGCAGTGATGGGGTATCTGGGGGGGTTGCATTACTGGTGGCCGAAAATTTCGGGGCGCATGTATCCCGAAGGCTGGGCGAAACTCGCCGCGTTGATCGTCTTCATCGGATTCAACCTGACGTTCTTCCCGCAGTTTCTGCTGGGCTATATGGGAATGCCGCGGCGCTATCACGTTTACCCGCCGGAGTTCCAGGTCTTGAACGTGATGTCTTCGGCGGGCGCGACGATTCTGGGCGTCGGTTACGTGCTGCCGATGGTCTATCTGATCTGGTCAATGAGGTACGGGCCGATGGCTTCGGCCAATCCGTGGCCCTCAACCGGCCTGGAATGGCAGACTTCATCACCGCCGCTGACCGAAAATTTCGATGTTACGCCGGTCGTAACCGGGGGTCCATACGACTTCCCTTCACTGGCGCACGGCGAGTATGGAAGCAGACAGCAGTTTGAGCCCGGCAAGCTGCCCGCCTGAGGAGAGCAATATTGTCTGTGGATCATGCGACAAGCTCTTCGGCGCTCGCGCATCAGTTCGATAACCTCGAACAACAACGCGAGGCGTCCACGCTGGGAATGTGGGTCTTCCTGGTAACCGAGGTGTTGTTCTTCGGGGGGCTCTTCACATCCTATATCGTCTACCGCTCCTTGAACCCTTTTGCCTTCGCCGAGGTCAGCCGGCATCTGGACATAGCGCTCGGCACGATCAATACGGCGGTACTGATCTGCAGCAGCCTCACTATGGCGCTGGCTGTTTACGGCGCGCAGAAGGGAAAGCAGCTGATGATCGTCGGATACCTGATACTGACCATTCTGCTTGGTCTGGTTTTCATCGGTATTAAGTTCTATGAGTATTACCAGAAGTTCGTCGAGCATTTCGTGCCAGGCAGTTCATTCAGCTTCCCTCCCCCTTACATGCAGGAAGCGGAGATGTTCTTTTCGCTCTACTTCGCGATGACCGGATTGCACGCTTTACACATGATCATCGGAGTCGGACTGCTGACGTGGCTCATTCTGCTCGCGCGTCACGGACGATTCACACCAGAATATCACTCACCCGTTGAGTTGACTGGACTCTACTGGCACTTCGTAGACATCATCTGGATATTTCTTTATCCGCTGCTCTACCTGATCGGCCGCCATCTGGAATGATCTACGAAACGAAAGGATTGAGTTATGCCTGAACACATCGTCCATATCAAAGTCTACGTTATCATCTTTATTGCACTGCTGATATTGACTGCTACGACCTGCGCGATTTCGTTCATCAATCTGGGACGATTGAATGCAATCGTGGCGTTGGTGATCGCGTTCGGTAAAGCCTTGCTGGTGGCGCTTTTTTTCATGCATCTGCGTTACAGTCGCCGCCTCATGCAAGTCGTTGTCGCTGGCGGGCTGTTCTGGCTGGGTATTATGATCGCACTGACGATGAGCGATTTTCTGACCAGAGGCTGGCTGACGTATAGATGAACATCATCAAACAAGACGTCCGACGTGGTGTCGAAAAACGGCCAATCAGCAGGAGAAGCCCAAAAGAACACTTTGGAACTTTTGTAAAAACGCTCTGTGCAGAACAACCATCGCCGGAGCAGAGAAGGCGAACCAAGATGATCAAGCTGAAACGCGCCTATGAAAAACCCACCAAAGATGACGGGGAGCGCATCCTCGTCGAGCGGCTTTGGCCGCGCGGTCTGACCAAGCTAGAGGCCAAGATAGATATGTGGCTGAAGGAGATCGCGCCGAGCACAGAACTGAGACGGTGGTTCGGGCATGATCCAGATAAGTGGGATGATTTCCGCCAACGTTATCAAAAGGAGCTGAAGCACAAAGACGATCTGATCAAGCTGCTCAAGCGAAAAGCCAAAGCAGGAACGATCACCCTGATTTATTCGGCGCGAGATGAGGAGCACAATGGCGCTCTAGTTTTGAAGCGGTTTCTTCAAAATCACTAAAGCAGGTTAGTTAGAGGAATTTGGGAGGCTTGGGAGGTATAAAAGTTTGGTGTTCATTTCTAATGATAAGAATTGCATTGACCGCTGAGCGTTGCAGCCCGGATTAGCGAAATCGTTTCAGTTCATGGCCAACGTCCGTGGCCAGCGCGTTTTTGCTCGAACTCTCAGGATACGCCGGCAGCTATCAGTTACATTGTTTCATTAAGCTGATCCATTGGCGCCTGTCGGCGTATCCTGATCTCGCCTCACTATGTTCATGCGCAGGCGTTTAATTCTTGCCCGTCTTGATGAACTGCTCCGGGGCATGCTCAAAATCGCTTTTGCACTCCTGCCTGCAAAAGTAATATGTTTTCTCCTTATAGTTTGTCTTAAAGGCCGTCTTCTTGCTGACCTGCATATTGCAAACCAGATCTTCAACTTCTTCTTCGGGGGGATTCGTGGCTGCCGGCGCGGCGCCCGCTGGCTCACCTGACGACGAATGCGCTTCCGCAGCTTCGCGGCTTTTCTGCGCTTTGAGGTATCCAGGGTTTAGCGTGCCTTTTTCCTTCGCAACGGCGAAAACGGTCGGGTAAAACTGCGCAAAGGTGTTTTCGACGGCGGCGTTCGCACTGTGACAGGTGAAGCATGACTCGGTCTTCGGGATGGCTCTGGCAGACTCGGCGTTTCTTCCGAGCCCGAAATATGCCCATTTTTCGGGAAAACGGCCTTCGTCTTTGACCGCCGCCTCCAATGTCACCAGCTCACCTTGGTAACGTCCCCCCTGGGCGAAAGTGCCTTTTTCCATTGAACTGCGAATCTCCAGGACTAAGATCGTTTTGTCGGGCCACTTTCCGGATTTCATAAACTCGCTGTAGGCCGACGGATTTACATAAACGTTCTCAAATGTCGGATTGGCCGGATTGGCGTCCGGCCCGTATTGAAGGCCGAGACTGCTGCTCAAATAGATCCAGTTGCGATAGTTCGCCGGGCGCATCAATCGGTCATCACTCGTATATTGTGGCTCGTCCGTAGGCGTCTGCTTCGCGGTCTGCGAAGCGCCCCCCAGGCTCTGGATCAGCATCAATGCGGCCGCCGCGAACACAATCATCTTGGTTTTCATCGCGATCTCCTTTGATTGGAAGGCGCACGTATAGCGCATGCGGCCCTCTCCTCAGTTCAAGTGGAGCGTCAGGCCCGGCTATTAGAGCTATAGGTGCTTTGTTTTTTATTATGCGACTGCGAGGGCTTGCGCCATCGGTCGCGGTTCCGCCTCTGCAATTACGGGACTACCCCGGGGCCGCATTCAGGCAGCGCTTCGACGGGTCCCAGGCTTGTAAATCGAATTTCATCACCCATCGGCAAAGCTTATTGGAAGCCATATTTCCTGATGAGCCGTCTGCGTCAAATTCATTCGGACTTCAAGACGAGGTGCGGCTCAATCCGCAAGGCTCTGGCCGCCGGAATGTAGCAGGCGACCAACCCGGCCAGCACCAACAAAGACGAGACTCCCAAAAAGATTAACGAATCAGTGGGGGAAACATTGTAGAGCAGCTCGTGCAAACCGCTGGTCAGCAGCGCGGCTCCTCCCCAACCCAGGGCTATGCCGACAAGGACCTGAATCATTCCTTGGCGAATGATCAAACCGAGCACATTTGCCGCGCTTGCTCCTAACGCCCTCCGGACCGCTATCTCGCGCACGCGGTGGCTCACAGACAGAGAAAGCATGCCGCTGACCCCGGAGACGGCGATCACCAGTGCCAATATCGCGAAGAGCGAGAGGAGATGAGTGGCCAGCTTGTTGAGAGAGAGAGAGTCGCTGCTCGTCTGGTTCAATGTTTCGACCCGGGTAATCGCGATCTCCGGATCGACATCGCGAATCGCTCTACGGACGGCCCTTATAGTTGGCTCGGGGTCGCCGGCGGAGCGAACGAGGACGGCCCCTACATGTTCCGGATGCTGCGCGGCAGGAGCATATACTTCGTCCGGCGCAGCGCGGTTAAGGCCGAACTCCTTAACGTCACCGACCACTCCGACAATCGTCGCGCTCCTCTCTTCGCCGCTGCGAGAAATAGGTTTGCCGATCGCACTCTCTTCGCCCCAGTGCCGCCGTGCGAACGATAGACTAACAACGGCCACCAAAGGGCCGCTTTCATTATCGGAGTCCTCAAAACTCCTTCCCCTCAGAATCGGAATGCCAAGGGTCTCGAAGTAACCCGGCGTCACGACCCTGACCACCGCTGTTCCGCTAGGGAGCCCCAAGCCGGTATCAAAATGCTCGATCCAGGGTCTGTAGGCGACGGCGTCCGGATCAAGCGGAAAACTCGACGATACGGCGGCGCTCAGGAGCTCGGGGTGGTTCCGTAACCTGTCAAGCAGGCGCGCTCCTACATTACGCCAATCCTCTCCCGTAACGTAACGGGCCCAGTTTAAATCGACATTCGCGGCCACCACGTTCTGGCGGACAAAGCCGGGATCGACCATCCAGAGGTTGATCAGACTTCGGGTAAGAAGCCCCGCTCCGATCAATAGCATGAATGAGAACGCTACCTGGCCAATTACCAACACAGATTGCAGAGAGAGTCGTCTTGATCGCCAGGCGACATACCCGGTGCCCTCCTTGAGGCCCTGGCTGAGATTCCTTCGCGAAGAAAGGGCGGCGAGCGATCCGAAGATTATGCTGACCAATATGGCCCCTGCGAACGCAAAGAGGAATGCTGACCGATCGAGGCTGATCTCCCTCGCACGCGGCGTCAGCTGCGCGGCGAGTTCCCGTAACAACTCCATGCCGCCGGAGGCAAACAGCACACCTACCACAGCCGCAAGCCCCGCCATAATCAAGATTTCGGTGACCAACTGGCGGAAAAGACGACTGCTGGAGGCGCCGAGCGCCGAACGCAATAGCAACTCCCGTTCGCGTCGGACCAGACGGGACAGCGTCAGGTTCGCCACGTTTGCGCAGGCGATCAGAAAAACGAAAGTGGCGGAGCCCATCAGTAGCCATAACATCGGGCGCGCCCTGCGCGTGACCTCGTCCTTTAATGGCGAGGAGATGACCTCATAGCCTCTCTCCGCCGGATAGGCTTCGGGATATTCTCGCACGAGATTTCGGGCGATTCCGGCCAGGTCCGCCTGCGCCTGCTCGGGCGTGACGCCGGGTTTCAGCCGCCCGAAAAGTTTCATCATTCGACCTTCTCGATTGCCGACGAATCTCGACGCCGACCGAAAAGGGCAGGCAGCCGTGGTCATAAACACATCGTTCTCATGCGGATACTGCGGCATCGGCGGCAACACCCCGATCACCGTATGCTCGCGGTCGTTCATCCGGAACACCTTGCCTACGATGTCGGGATCGCTTCCCTTCCTCTGCCAGTACTCGTAGCTCATCAGCAAAACCGCCGGCGCGTTCAATTGCTCGTCCGCGGCTCGAAAATCCCGGCCGAGCGCAGGCGTCACGCCGAACATGCCGAAGAAACCGGCGGAAACCACGCCCGTACGCACGCGCTCAGTATCGCCCTGGCCGAGGAGGGTAAAAAGCATGGTGTGGTATTCGGCGAATTCCTCAAAAGTACTATTCTGCCGGCGGTAGTCATTGATCTCCGGAACTGAAAAATGCATCTCGGAGATCGTCGCTTTCGGAGCGACCTGGTGGATATGCAGCAAAGCCTCCCCATGCGCGTATGGTAGAGGGCGCGCCAGGACGGCGTTAAGAACGCTGAAGACCGCGGTGTTCGCCCCGATTCCGAGCGCGAGAATGACCACTGCGATCGCTACGTAGCCGGGCTCTTTTGCCATGCGGCGGAGCGCGTAGCGCACATCCTGCCGAAGAATCGCAAGATGTTCTCGCGGGGCCGTCCGGAAAATACCCAAAATGGTCTCCGACCAGAGGACAAGCAGACCGGCCCCGCCGGCCCTACTTGAGGCTTCGGTCCGTTGATCCCGGAACACCTCTTCCATTTCGCCCCCGAAGTCGCCCCGGAAATCGAAGGGCAACATTCGCAGCAGCAGCCGATAGGCGCGTCCGGAGAAAGATTTATCATATGAACTCATCAGGGGATCCTTATGCGAGCCGGGTCTTCCTCACCAGCTTCCTGTCATGAGCGCGGGCGACCAATCTTTCCATTCGCTCCACTTCTGCCGTCGCGACCGCGCGGCCCTTCGGGGTGAGCCGGTAATAACGCCGCCGCTGATCGTCCTCCTCCGCCCGCGGCCGATTTCTGGATTCCACGATCAGCCCCTCAGCGAGCAAGCGCTTGATGATCGCGTAGAGAGTGCCCGTATTTAGCTGAACCTCTCCGCCGCTGTGCTCCTCGACATCCTTAAGGATCGCGTACCCGTGCTTGTCGCCGACCGCCAGAGACAGGAGCACTTGAAACACCGGCGGTGTGAGCGGCTGTCGGTATGCTGCGGTCGGTTCTGGTGATTTCATCATCTGGCTCTCCCATATGGTTTTACTTAAAGCGAGCGGCTCGTTCCAACCGCCCGACCAACTATATCAATAGCAACTATAGTGTGCTATTGAATACCTGTCAAGCTATATAGAAGAACAATAGAGTATTGACAACTATAATACACAAAACTATATATTTTGCAGTATGACCGCCAAGGAGGTGAAGATTACCAGGTAGATGGCGGACGCTTGCGATATCCGGAGGATCGAATACTATAAATATTGAAGATGCGAGAGCCGTATGCAAGTTATCCTCTAATGCTCGTTCACCGTAGATATAGAGGATTACACTAACGCCTCGGCAATCCTCTTCTTCGGAGTAATCGGGCGCCCCCGGCACTTGCCACAAATTTTCCTCAGGAGCGAATATGTATAGAATTATCTTCACAGCATTTGTTCTGATACTGCTTGCCTGTTTGCCGATTCGAACATCAGCTCAATCTCAAGCTCAGACCGGAGCGGCGGGGAAATTGTCGACGGTTTCCGGCCGTGCGACCTCAAATGGCGTGGCATTCTCTGATTCAACGGTTTATCTGCGACCGGTGCAGCCTTCGAATTCTCAATCTCCGGATGCGGTTCACAACGTGTCTCTGAACGGAAGTATCAATATCAAAATCACGGGTGCATCTGCGCCTCTCAAAGAGAGAATCGATGAGAACGGAAATTTCAAAATCACCGGCATACCCGCAGGGCGATATCGGATATTCGCATTGCCGGCCACACTGTTCGGAGTAGAGGCTTATGACGATTTCGGAACTCCTCTCAGTATCGGAGAAGGGGAAAATATCGAGAACCTGGAGCTCGAGATCAAACGTGGAGGCGTGATCTCCGGACGACTGACCGTTTCGAATCGTCCGGTCGTCGAAGAACAGGTTAACCTGTTTAAGCTCGATAAGAGCAACAACTCGGTTCCTATACGACCGGCCATGACTATGGGCAGAACGGACGATCGCGGCCACTATCGAATATATGGGTTGCCGGACGGGCGTTACCTGGTCTGTGTAGGATCCGCGCCTTCTCACGGAAGGGTATTAACGGGATTTTGGAGCAACGGTCTCACGAGGACCTGCTACCCTGGTGTAACCGATCAGAATGAGGCGAAAGTGGTCGAGGTGGTCGATGGTTCGGAAAACCTCGATATAGACATCGAAATGGGTGAACCGAAGAATGTCTATAACATTTCGGGACGCGTAGTATTTGCCGAAAACGGACAACCGGCGAGCGGAGTCGAGATCGCCCACAGCCCGATGGCGGAGGACGGGCGAGGTCTGAACAGTCTGAGATCGGGCGCCGTCAGATCGAATGCAAAGGGTGAGTTCACAATTGCGGACGTGTTACCCGGTAAACACGGAATCTTCGCAAAACCGGATCAACAGATCGGGGTGTTCAGCGAAATCGAGGTCTGTGAAGTCAGCGATAGTGATGTCTCCGGGCTCGAAGTGAAGGTGCGTCCGGGCAGTATGATCACCGGTCAGCTGGTGATCGAGGGAACGAACGACCCGGCTGTGCTGTCGAACCTGACTCAGATTCGACTCTCGTTCTTCACTAGATCGGGCGCTATCAGCGCTTCCACCAGACAACAGGTCATGGTGAACCCCGAAGGGGCATTTCGCGTCTACGCTCTGGTACCGGGCAGGGTAGAGATCGGATTGGTGACTGGATTGCGAGGATTTTCCGTCCGGCGCATCGAGCGGGACGGAGCACATATATTCCCGCAGGATGGATTGCAACTCGCCCCGAGTGAAAACATTTCAAACCTGCGAGTTATCGTCGGCTATAACCAGGGGGAGGTGAATTAATGAGAGATCATTATCTACTCGCCGCGGGGTTGCTTATCCTTCTCTTCGCAGCACCGGCCACTGCCGCCGCCCGGCAAACAGGGCAAAAGGCAAACAGGGCAAACGGGGCAAACAGGTGTAATCACCGGTCGCGTTGTAGCTGATGATGGGAGCGGCGTAGCACGCGCGAGGGTGAATATATCCCCGGTTCGCTCCGGGACGATTGTGCGAATTCCCGATGTCACCGAAGTGACGACCGATGTGGATGGTAATTTTCGTTTCACAGATCTGGACCCGGGGGTTTACCAGTTCAACCTGAAACAAACAAGGGAGTATGTTTTAGCCTCCGAATCCGAGCGGACGTATTATCGGCTCGGCGATCACGTCACGATCGCTCTGATCAGAGGGGGTGTCATCACGGGCAAGGTTACGACGCCGGGAGGCGAGCCGGTGGCCGGCGCTTTCGTGGGTTCAAGCCTGGTGCGCGACGCCGGCGGCAAATCGGTCCAGCAAAGAGTCGAGCGTCTCTTTTTCACGGACGATCGCGGAATATATCGCATTTTCGGACTGCCGCCCGGGGGTTACGTCGTTTCCACGCCCATGGCCGGTACATTTGGTAAATCGACTTCGGGGAGGGCGATTCGGATATACCATCCATCGTCCACGGCGGAGACCGCTGCTGAAGTAACGGTCGTGAGCGGCGTCGAGGCAAGCGGGATCGATATCCAGCTTCGCCGTGACAGCGTCTATGCGATCAGCGGGACGGTGGTTGGCGGCGATCCATCTCCCTATACGAACGTGTTGCTAACCCACATCGCAACCGGTATGGAGACATTCGGCAGCGCTCGCCGCGCAGCTAACGGCAAAAACGTATTTGCAATCGATGGCGTGCAGGACGGCGAGTATGAGATCGTCGCGCGGGTCAGCGGGTATGGAAATAAGGTCGATTTCGCCTCATCGCCGAGGCGGATAACGGTCAAGGGCGCGAATGTCGCCGGCATCGAACTGAGACTCGCGGCGATGGGGTCTATCTCCGGTAACATCGTTATCGATCCGTCGCCCGGCGTCTGCCAGAACAAAACCGAGTCCAGCAAAGAAGAGGTGCTGCTGTTTTTCCGCCGCAAAGATAAATCGTCCATGCCCCTGCCGTCACAGGCTTCTATGAGATATTCCGGTGTGGATGAAGGCGGCGAATTCACGCTCGCGCCGCTCGAGGCGGGAACCTACCAGATCGTTCCGCAAATACCTGATGAAAACTGGTATCTCAGATCGATTACACTCGAGCCGGCGGCTCAGGCGTCCAGGCGCGCCACCAATAATCTGTCTTCGGGAATCGCCCTTAAGCCGGGAAACAAATTGAATGGAGTTACCTTGGCCATCGCCGAGGGCGCAGCCGGTTTAAAGGGAAAGATCGTGGCCGATCAGGGATCATTGCCTCAGTACCTTCGGGTTCATCTGGTTCCGAGTGAGATATCCGCGGCCAACGATCAATTGCGTTACGCCGAGACCGCGGCGAGCGACGATCGAACTTTCGCATTCAAAAACCTGGCTCCGGGAAAGTATTGGTTGCTGGCGCGCGCGGTCCCCGACCCTGATTCCGCCGATCACCCGGCCCTGCCTGTGGCATGGGATGACGCGGAGCGCGCGAAGCTGAGAAAAGAGGCGGAAGCAAAGAAGAACGAAGTCGAGTTGAAACCTTGTCAGCGGGTTGCCAACCGGGAATTGGTTTTCTAGATCATTCAATCTGAGTATCCGCCTCGAGTTCGTCCCATATCCGATGATGATTCGGCTCCCTGAGCAGGAGCTAACCGACGATGAACGTGGTGCCAGCGACGGCCATCGGATAAACGAGTCCGGCGACGGATCAACTCGCGGTTTATCGAACGCCGCCGTTCGATCGTGCTCAGGTCGCCAAAGAATCTGACAGCCCTTTCGCAACCTGAGCCGATCCTCACAGTGAGACGCGTTTCATGCATTGAAGCGCGTTATGCTCCCTACTCAGTCCAGGTCGAAGCGGTCGAGGTTCATCACCTTGGTCCAAGCGTCCACAAAGTCCCGCACGAACTTCTCTTTTCCGTCGGCCGAAGCATAAACCTCCGCGACGGCGCGCAGTTCGGAGTTCGACCCGAACACCAGGTCAACCGGAGTCGCCGTCCACTTAACCTTGCCAGTTCCGCGTTCGCTTCCCTCGTAAATGCCCTCGGACGTGGATGACTTGCTCCACTTGGTGGACATGTCGAGCAGGTTCACGAAGAAGTCATTACTCAATATCCCGGGCCGATTGGTGAACACCCCATTTGCATCCTGTCCGCTATTGGCGTTAAGGACCCGCATGCCGCCGACCAGAACGGTCATTTCAGGAATGGTGAGAGTCAGCAGATTGGCCCGATCGACGAGCATCTCCGACGGCGATAGGCGCTGCCCCTTGCGGAAGTAGTTCCGGAAACCGTCCGCGGTCGGTTCAAGCACGGCGAAGGAAGCCGCGTCCGTTTGAGCTTCCGACGCATCCACGCGCCCCGGCGTGAAGGGCACCTGCACGACGTACCCCGACTGCTTCGCGGCCTGCTCGATAGCGGCGGCGCCGCCCAGAACGATCAAGTCGGCGAGCGATACCTTCTTTTTCCCGCTGGACCGCGCACCGTTGAAGTCCTTCTGAATGCCCTCCAGTCGCTGCAACACTTTGGCCAGCTCACTCGGATTATTGACTTCCCAATCCTTCTGCGGTGAGAGGCGAATGCGCGCGCCATTAGCGCCGCCACGCAGATCGGAGCCTCGGAATGTGGCCGCCGACGCCCAGGCTGCCCTGACCAGTTCGGGGGCAGTCAAGCCCGATGCGAGGATCTTGGATTTCAGCGCCGCAACATCCCTCTTGTCTACCGGCGCATGAGAGATTTTGGGGAGCGGATCCTGCCAAATCAGGTCCTCGCGCGGAACCTCAGGACCGAGATAGCGGGAACGCGGGCCCAGGTCGCGGTGAGTCAGCTTAAACCACGCCTTGGCAAACGCGAGCTTGAATTCCTCAGGATTCTCCTTGAAGCGCTTCGCGATATTCTGGTAGCTCGGGTCGGATTTCAGCGCGAGGTCTGTCGTGAACATAATCGGCGGATGCTTCTTTGACGTGTCATGCGCGTCCGGCACGAGGTTCGATGCCTGCCCCTTCGCCGGAACCCACTGGGTCGCGCCGGCCGGACTCTTGGTTTGCTCCCATTCGAAGGCGAACAGGTTGTCGAGATATTGCGTGGTAAATGCAACAGGATTGGCTGACCACGCCCCTTCCAAACCACTGGTGACCGTGTCACCCGCATTGCCGCGGCCGCACTTGTTCTGCCAGCCGAATCCTTGCTCCTCGATGCCGGCGACGGCGGGCTGGGGGCCAACGCACTTGGACGGATCGTGGGCGCCGTGCGCCTTGCCGAACGTGTGGCCGCCGGCGATGAGCGCAACCGTCTCCTCGTCGTTCATGGCCATGCGACCAAAGGTTTCGCGAATATCCCTCGCGGCCGCCAACGGATCCGGCTTGCCGTTAGGGCCCTCGGGATTCACGTAAATCAGGCCCATTTGAACCGCCGCAAGCGGTTTCTGCAGCTGACGATCGCCGCTGTAGCGCTCATCGGCGAGCCACTTCTTCTCAGAACCCCAGTAAACCAGGTCGGACTCCCACTCGTCCGTGCGCCCTCCGGCAAACCCGAAGGTCTTGAAACCCATGGACTCGAGCGCGACATTTCCGGTCAAGATCATCAGATCGGCCCAGGAAATCTTCTGACCGTATTTCTGCTTAACCGGCCAGAGCAGTCGCCGCGCCTTATCGAGGTTGCCGTTATCCGGCCAGCTGTTGAGCGGATCGAATCGCTGTTGGCCGCCGTCGGCGCCGCCGCGCCCGTCACTCACACGGTATGTGCCGGCGCTGTGCCACGCCATCCGGATGAAGAGCGGTCCGTAGTTTCCGTAATCGGCTGGCCACCAATTCTGCGACGTTGTAAGGACTTTCTTGATCTCCTGCTTGACGACATTGAGGTCGAGGCTTCCAAATTCCTTGGCATAGTCGAATTTTTCGTCCAGCGGGTTGGATCGGGCGCCGTGCTGCCGAAGCGGTGAGAGATCGAGTTGCTCAGGCCACCAGTACTGATTCGGCACCGGCGTCCCCTGCGCACGGACTGCATCCGTGAACGCCAACGATAACGCCGCGACCATAAACGCAGCGAGCAATGTATTCAGATTCTTGTTCATTTATTTCTCCTTGATCGAACGGAAGGGCAGTTCAATTTTAAGTGTAATGGGCGACGCCAGTATCTTGCTCATAGCCGGTCCTTTAGCAAGGATTAAAGCGTAATTACCGACGAGATTGACGCCACAAAATAGTGAAGTAGAGGCGGCTCATCTATTCGACGATCTTCTGTCTTTGCAACGCCGGATCGGGGCCGGCGCAATCGGGTTTTCCTTATAATAAAGGTCTGAACTTTCCAGTGTCCAAAGGAAATAACACTCTAATAGAGGTTTTATTCCAATCATGGGGAAAAAAATTATTTAGCCGGGAATAATCCACGATCTCCGTTGTTATTCTTTTCTTGAATCAAAGACAAAGGTTCCTCGCCTTTTGGCCGGCTGTTGCCGGACACAGCAGATTGTGACGATGCTGCCGTGTTCGGCCGGCAGGGTGATGTCGCGACTGAGACGCACCTGCAGGCAGCTGGACTACTAATTGCACGACCGCGAATTGTCGGATTTCAAGCAGCATCTGGAGAGCTGCAACGAATGCCGATCGCTCGACCAGGAGCGCTGCATCATCGAAAGCGTGCGCGCCGCTCGGCCGATGCACGTGGCTATCCCTGAACTGCGGTGCACTCATCGCGCACATAGTTGACAAATTTGACGGATTAGTTTTGGAACCCGCCTCTGAGACCTAATGCTGTCGATGAGACGAAAAGTTACGCCGTCTTGATTAACTCTGGACCTAAATACACTCTCAACTGTTGGGCAGTCGATAGTTTCTTCTCTGATCTTTGACAACTCCTGGTAGCTGAATCTATTGGCTCACGAATCCACAATGGGTCAAACAGCGTCATCTGTTTTGACTGGAATGGGTGAGCGTGGTGGACTGGCTGCGAGATCGCGGTCGGGCGGGTAGACCTCTCTCCCCATTTGCACTGGTACTCAGTCAGAATCTGGGATTGATATTCGGCACATAGTTTCCCATTCCCAAAAGAGAGCTGAAGGGGAGTGCGGGGTAACCCGTCCTCGATATAAATTCTCCAGCGTCCAATTCGGACGAAGCCGCGAGTGTCAGTCAGACGCTGACAGTAACGTTCTGTGAAAGCCCGCTCCAGATCGGCCGATTCAACTTGTTTGCCTCTGGCATCACCGAGAACAGCTAACGGCGAGTTCTTCCCGTCATTGCGACGACGATGCGCCCAATGCGGCAAGCGGTTGTAGTCGCGGATGAGCTCGCGATGAAATTCCTGAGCAGCTTCAATTGTCTTACACCTCTCCCAGCGATATTCGTCAAGTCGGCTTCGATCCCGAAATAACTCTCGATCAGATTTTGCCAGGGTCGGCCTTTGGGATACATTTCATGATGGATGCCGAGACGCTCATTGACACGGATCCAATCGTGATCATTAAACTGGCCACCGTGATCGGAAATCGTCTCTTCCCAAAGTCCCCAACGCAGCAAAGCCTGAAAGTAGATGTGTAAAAGCACACCGGCATTCTGATCCGTTGTCAGAGAACCGGCGAGGATAACTCGGGAGAAGCCTTCCAACAGCGTGCAGGAATACAATTGAACTCCTCCGGGTTTTGCATCGAGGTAGCGGAAGTCCACGAAAATTCGTTCAAAGGGAGAGCGACTTTTCTTCGGCCCTTCGCGTGGATCATGCTCTTCAATTACGGTGACGGGGCGCTGCGGAGCCAGGTGGACGCGTCGATTGAGCGCCATGATCTTTCTGACCGTAGTCTCGCCGAAATAAATTCCGTAGTCCTTTCCAAAAGACCTTTGATCCGCCATGCGCCGGCATAGCCGTATTTCTTCAGCAGTTTGAGCACGGCATGCATTGCGTTGAAGTCATATCTGCGCGAAGTCTGATGCCGCGCCCGTGAAAGGTCGAGCAGTCAGAGTTGCCTGTCGTCCGGTTGCGACTCGGCCTGGCGCGCGCGGCGCAGCCATTTCACGACGGTCTTGCGTGAGCACGCAGTAATTGCGCAATCCGTTTCTCCGTCCATCCCTGCTGCCGAAGCTTGACCATCTCCTCGCGCAACTTCTCCGGGTCCCCGGCGCTTGATACTGAATGAGGCGCTGAAAGTCCGGGTAGCGCCAGAGAGGATAACGTTCCAGCAATGCCTTGACCGTTTTGTTATGGACGCGGTGATCAGTGGTCGCGCTCAAGACTCGCGCCAGTTCCCGGTCGGAGGCCCGTGGCGCACAAGTCTTGTAAAAAAGCAGCGCCACAATGACATGTTCCGGGGTTTGTGGCTCGCGTGGATAGTCAGTTGCCGGAACAGTCCTGGCAGGCCATGTTCCCGAAACTGCCGCAGCCAACGGCAGATTGTGTTGTAAGAGAGCCCGAGCGCGTCCGCCTGTTCCTCCGCTGATCGCTTCCCGGCCAAGCAAGGAGCAATCGAATGGTATCGTTTTTGAGTTTCGCAGGTGATGGGCACTTCATCAAAACGTAATGCGAGCTGAACAGACATCGAGTAGACCTCCTCAAGACGATGAAGGGCACTCAATTCCATACGCAACGGAAATCTTCATCCGATTGTCGGCGCTCATTCCTACAAGTCTTTCCGAATTCATTCGTTGCGGATAGCCTGTAGCGGATCAACCATCGTCGCGCGCCGCGCTGGAACATAACTCGAAATCAAGGCGACGCCGACCAGTAGCAAGGCGATCAGCGCGAAGGTCGCCGGATCGGTCGCGCTCACGTTGAAGAGCAGATTCCTCATGACTCGCGACAGGGCGAGCGCCGCTGCCACCCCTAACGTCACGCCAGCCAGCGTCAAGCGCATTCCCCGCCAGATCACCATTCGTAACACATCGCCGGCTTGTCCGCCCAGGGCTATCCGAATACCGATCTCCTGCGTGCGCTGGCTGACTGCGTAGGAGATGACGCCGTAAATTCCAACCGATGCGATGACGAGCGCAAGGACTGCGAAGACACCGAGCAGAATCATCTGGAAGCGCCGTTGCGCGATCGAATCCGACAGATGCTCATTCATCGTGACGACCTGACTGATCGGCTCATTCGGCTCGATTGCTTGCGCCTGCTTGCGTATGGCCGCGGCAAGGTTGGAAGAACTGGCCAAGCTGGTTGAATTGTTTTGACCGGAGGCTGCTCGCACGACCAGGCGCAAGCTCATCATTTCAGCAGGTCGTTGCACATACGGTAAGTAGACCTCAGGACGAATATTCTGATCTAACCCGAGATGATGAGTGTCACCCACCACTCCAACAATCGTTGCTTGGTTTGGCGCCGAAAACAACCGGCGGCCTATTGGATTTTCATTGGGGAAGAAGCGCCGGGCGAATGTTTCGTTGATGATCACGACTTTGGGCGCCTCGGCCCCATCCTGTGCGGAGAATGGTCGTCCGTCGCGCATCGGTATGCCCATCGTCCGAAAATATTCGGGACTGATGTGATTTCCTTCAACAATCGGCTCCGTTCCCCCCTCAAACGGCGGACGCCCTTCGATCTGAAGGATTATGCGGACAGTCGGTCCGGTAAACGGAAGGAAACTGGTCAGGCAGGCGGACTCCACGCCGGGCAACGCCTGGACACGTGCGAGAGCTTCCTGGTAGTAAGCGAGGCGCTGCGGCGATCCCTGCGGGTATTTGTCGTAGCTGGGCCTGAGTAAAAGCGCCAATAGGCCATCAGGATTGAAGCCTTTTGGAACATCCAGCAAGCGTATGAAGCTTTTGGTCATCAGCCCCGCGCCAACAAGCAAAACCAGCGCCATGGCAAGTTCGGCGATCATCAAGGCAGGTAGCGCACGCCGCATACCGTCTTGCCCCAACCGCGCGGCAGATTGCGCTTTGAGGGTTTCATTTACATCGGTCTTCGACGCATGCAGCGCGGGAAAGAGACCAGCTATCAGGCCGGTCAACACTGCGACCGCGCAAGTGAAGCAAAACACACGGCCATCCACACCGCTCTCATTGATTCGGGTGATTCCTGAGGGACTCATCGCCACTAACAGTTTGACGCCCCATTTTGCCGCGAGCAGTCCTGCGACGCCGCCTGCGGTCGAGAGTAGCAGGCTCTCGGTCAGTAACTGTTGAGCGAGCCGCAGCCGCCCGGCGCCAACCGCCGCGCGGATCGCCATCTCCTTTTGTCTGGCCGTCGACCGCGCCAGCAGCAGGTTCGCCACGTTGGCGCAGGCGATGAGCAGAACAAAGGCGACCGCTCCGAACATCACCAGCAAGGGTCTTCGTACATCGCCAATGAACTTCTCGCTCAGCTTGACTACCCTGACGTCTTGTACCAACGAATAGGGGCGAGGAGAGTCATGCCGTTGCCGATCGAGGATAACGGACATCTCCGCTTTGGCGCCTTCCGGCATTACACCCGGCTTGAGACGCGCGATCACATTCAATCTGCCCATGGATGGCTGCTGGCTTAACTGCCGATTGAGAATGGGCATGAGCGGCGCCCAGAGGTCAGACTCTCCCGGAAATCTGAATCCAGGCGGCATAATTCCTATAACCGTCAGGCTTTGACCTCTTAGCGTGATCGCCTTGCCAATCACCTGTGGATCACCGCCGAAACGGCGCCTCCACAAGCCGTCGCTCAGAATTACAACCGGCGCGGCGCCATCCGTGTCATCCTGGGGCGTGAAGTCGCGACCGAGCGCAGGCGCGACGCCGAGCGTCGCAAATAGTCCGGCGGAGACAGTCCCTGCAGTCAGTCGCTCCGGCTCTCCATTTCCTGTGAGGTCGGCGTCATCGGTTCTGTAGGCGGCGATCTGTTCAAAGGCTTTCGCCTGATCACGCCACGCCTTAAAATCCGCGATCCGGGCGTAATCGCCTCCAATCCCTCGATAATAGCTGGCCGCCACGAGACGATCAGGGTCCCGGTAAGGAAGTGACCGCAGCAATACGGCATTCACGACGCTGAAGATCGCGGTATTCGCGCCTATGCCCAATGCCAACGTCAGAACCGCAACGACTGTGAAGCCGGGATTTCTCTTCAGCATCCGCAGGCCGTACTTCAAATCCTGAACGATCGTCTCGATAAGTCTAAATCCACGCATGTCGCGACTGGTCTCCTTGAGTAGTGTGACGTTTCCGAACTGGCGGCGGGCAGCCCAAGCAGCATCGGCCCCGGTCATCCCCTGGCGAACATATCGCTCGGTGAGCAAGCGCAGATGCGTCTCGATCTCGTTGTCCAGATCCTGATCCGCTCTGCGATCTCCTAATAACCCACGAAGTCTTGCCACCAAGGCGCGCAAATGGTCGGTCATCTCTGCTCCTAGCCTTCCAACTTCAACAGGCGTCCGATCACGCCGGCGATCCGCTCCCAATTCTCCGTCTCGCGCGCGAGCTGTCCTCGGCCGCTCTTTGTGATCGAATAGTTTTTCGCCTTGCGATTGTTTTCCGACGCTCCCCACTCTGAAGCGATCCATTTCCGCTGCTGTAGCCGCAGGAGCGAGGTGTAGACAGTTCCCTCATTCAGTTGCAGAACCTGATGGCTCACTTGCTCGATCCGGCGGGCGTTGCCATAGCCGTGCTGCGGCCCGAGCGCATCGAGAACCTTCAGGAACATCAGGTCGAGCGTCCCCTGGAGGACTTCAGATTTTGCGCTTCTGTTTCTGTTCTTTGGGCATGACAAAGAAGATATCTCTCTTCCACTGGAATGTCCATAGGTAAGCGGCAAAGTGCGGCGAGTCTCAAGGCATCTGGGAGATCTGCGGGACCACCCAATTGGTGGGAACGTAGCTACCGACTTTATTACCCCAGTAAGGGCTGAAAGGGACTGTCGAGGTCGGTGGCAGCTCTCATTTTATTAACGATATTAAGTCTCGGGGATGGGTTCCAGAGCTGATCCGTCACATATGTCACCCATGTTCGCGATGGGTGCAAACTGCGTGATCGCATCGCGCGATATACTGGAACAGGCGTCAGAACCCTACCTTGCCGCCAGTCCCTCGCGCATCACACCCCGGCATGTTCATCCGCTACCCCGATTCGAATCATGGCGGCTGGACGCCGTGGAATGCATTGCATCGCTACCATCACGAATTGAATTGGTGGGAGAAGTAATTTGAGCGTTAAGTCATCTTCCGGGCATTAACACGCCAATGTATAGGTTTGCATAATACCTCATACCGACATCGAACCAGCGGTGGGAGGTCAAATAGTTTTTCATATGCCTGGGCAAAACCACTCAGCGGCGCCTACGCCTCTTGGGCGTTGGGGATGGCTTCTCCTCGACCACCTTGCGCAGCCTATCAATCGCCTGGTCCCAGCTGGCCGAGATCATTTCGAGGAAAATTTTCGCTTCATCAAGTCGCCGCACTTCAATCGCGTATAGCACTTCACGACCGCGTTTCTCGTGTGTAACTAAGCCAGCGCCCTCAAGCACCTGCAGGTGCTTCACGATCGCCTGCCTCGTCACCCCCGCACCGTCGGTGAGGACTGTGGCAGAAAATGCCCCCGCTCTGAGTTTGCTCAATATCGATAGGCGGGTTTCGTCACCAAGCGCGAAGAAGATATCGGCGACAACCGAATCAGATGCCTTCGACATACTTCTCGATATTCTCCACCTGGCCGGCCCATCCGCCATCGTTCATGCGGAATGCACGTTCGCGCCGATGCGCAGGCACGCGGTCGAACCCAGATTCTACGATTGTTAGCCGCGTGCCCTCTTCGACTTTCTCCAGACGAAATTCGACCAGTGTAGTTGGTTCTGACTCCGGATCCACCTCAGCATCGATACTGTACGGTATCCAACGGAAGCTGAAGTATCGCTCCGGTTCGATGCGCTCGACTGTGCAGAAAACTATACTGCTCTCCGGCAGTTTCACCTTTGAGGGCGAAAGTCCGAGCTTCTTTTGATAATCGAGGATAGCGGCTTCATTGAGCCGCGCGTCGAAGGTGCCTCTGATCGGCCGGCCCACGACGAAATCATCTTCGAGATTAATGCCGAACCAACGCCCGAACTCCTTGGAGTTGGCGATGGCCTGCCAAACGCGCGATACTGGGGCGCGCAAGATAACCTGCTTCTCTATTTTGTCGAACGAATTCATATGCAACCTCCTAGTTGCATATTAGCATTGGGGCGCCACACATGCAACCAGATGATTGCACAATTTGGCATGTTTCTTGATCAGACCTCAGAAAGCAGAGATATCGATCCTCGAATAGTACTCTTCCTCGCAGTCACATCTGCATACGCCGATTGTCCTCCCTCCAAATTCTGCCGTCACGCCGGAAAGCGGTCTTGCCACCGATCTCCTCAGCGTTTCCTCCGGTTTCTCCATGCTGGCATGTTAAGTTTCCGCCGAAGAGCCAAGCATATACAGCAGATCGGCAGATTCAGCAGTAATGAGCGGTCGAATACTCGAAATAAGAGCTTCATTCTTTAGCGTGTCTTTTCGGTCCACTGTTGTGCCTCGGTAGACTTCAACCACTCGCCCGCCACTTGTCTGGTGGCGGCGTTTACGCGGTTCCAGAAGTTGATCAGGGCGATGTTGAGGACCAGAACCGCAAGTTGCGGCTCGGCGTAATGACGTGCGGCTTCTGCCCAAATCTCATCGGACACCGCGTCGCCACGGTCGCTGAGCCGGGTGGCGGCTTCGGTGAGCGCTAACGCGGCCCGCTCGGCTTCAGTGAAGTAGGGCGCCTCTCGCCAGGCTGCTACTGCAAAAAGGCGTTCATCCGTCTCGGCGGCTTTCTTGAGGTCGCGAGCATGCATGTCAACGCAGACGCTACAGCCATTGATCTGGCTCGCTCGCAGATAGATGAGATCAAGAGTCCGGGACGGCACATCACCCGTTTTCGCGGCTGCCCCCAGGGCATAGATGGCCTGCAGAGCTCCGGGGACGATCATCGCGGGATTTTTCATCCTTGATTGCATAAAATTATATATCTCCTTGTCACAAAGTCTGTATTTTGTTCGTCACCACCATGACGAATGGCGATGGGGAAATGTGACGGAAGGTAGGGTAGAGATAAGAGAGCAATCGCACACACCGCACAACTACGGCAGTCCGTAGACTGGCGTGTTGGCTGGAGGCTAAAAGGCGTTAATGAACGTGAACGATCAGGATTGGCTAGCGAAGCGATTTGAGGAGAACCGGAATCATCTACGAGCAGTGGCCTACCAGATGCTCGGCTCGTTAAGCGAGGCGGATGACGCTGTCCAGGAAACCTGGCTTCGGCTCAGCCGCTCTGACGTCGCTGCCATTGAGAATCTGTCCGGATGGCTAACGACAGTCGCGGCCCGCGTGTGTCTGGACATACTGCGCTCGCGTAAGTCGCGCGGCGAACTGTCATTTCACACCATGCCTGAGCCCATTGTGAGCCGCGAGGATAGAGTCGACCCTGAGCATGAAATGCTGCTGGCCGACTCTGTAGGTCTGGCAATGCTCATTGTGCTCGAAATGCTGTCTCCCGCTGAGCGGCTTGCGTTCGTGCTCCACGACATGTTCGGCGTCCCGTTCGAGGAGATAGCGTCTATCGTGAATCGCTCCCCGGCTGCGGCACGGCAGCTCGCAAGTCGCGCTCGCCGCAGAGTACAGGGAGCAGCCACCGTTCCGGACGTCGATATGGCCCGTCAGCGGGAGATTGTCAACGCCTTTCTCGCCGCCGCGCGTAACGGCGACTTCGATGGCCTCCTCGCCATACTCGATCCGGATGTCGTGCTGAGAGCCGATCACGGTGCGGAGCAGCCTCCGGGCGCCTTACGAGTGATTCGAGGCGCACAGGCGGTAGCCAGGCAGGCGCTGACCTTCTCGCAGATTGTCGAGTCTGTGCAACCGGTGCTCGTGAACGGAACGGCGGGAACCATTTCATGGCTTGCTGGAGGAAGACCGCTTTCCGTTATTGGCTTTACGGTCAGGGGTGGGAAGATCGTCGAAATGGATGTGGTCGCCGACCCTGAGTTGCTCGAGCAACTCAGCCTAGGGAGACCTGAACAATTATAGGTATCCACCTGTTGACTCACCTAGAAATCTATCTGAAATAAGTACCCCTTCAAATAGCAGAAATTTTTCGATAAAATGAGGAGAGAGTTTCCCCCCACAGCATCAATTTGCATCTGAAATACTCCGTCCTCCTCCTGCTGGTAAAAGATTGATTTCCTCTCTACTTAAACGCTGAAGCGTTATAGGTGAGGAGTAGTCAATTGCTCGATTCATACGCCGAAAGGGGTCTCCGATGAGCAAGAAAGATCCGAAATTAGTTGTTCTACAATTTAATGAATGCATAAATTATCGAGATATCCGAGGGCTGTCCTACTTAATGACTGAGGATCATGTTTTCATTGACAGCAATGATGATATTCATAGAGGCAAGGAATTGATGATCAAGAGATGGGATGAATTTTTCCATCAATTCCCGGATTACCAGAATCATTTTGCGATTGTAGAATCAAGGGAAGACCAGGTGTTCGTCATCGGTCATTCAACCTGTTCGTTTAAACCATTAGACGGACCTGCTCTCTGGACAGCAAGGGTGGAAGATGGCATTGTCGCTGAGTGGCATGTTTACCTCGACACGGTTGAAAATCGGGAAAAATTGCACTTGAAAACCTGATCAGCGGACGACCGATCAATCACTATCACTCTTCTAGTTAACTCACAAGCCCTAATTACTCGATCAACCGATGCTTCGTCAAAGAGGCTCACAAGCAGTCGCGCTCCAGATGCGTGGATGGTTGATTTCGTAGTGACCCGGGTGACGATGATCAAATAGCTAGACATTCTGACATCCCCGCACCGAGCATTCCTTCGCGCATATCGTCATCGAAATTCTCACGTAACTGATGCGAGATTCTCTCAATCAATGATCATGAATTTCTGGTCCTGGAACGAGACAACAGGTCTAACCTGCAAACGCCAACTCAGGCCCCAACGAGAAAAACGATCTACAAGATTGATATCACCGGCGCGACTGATGTCTCAGGGATCGATTCCCTTCCTGGCGGCTCGTTGCCTGCGGATATAGTACCCGTCCAGAAGACCTTGTTCATTAACCTGCTGGATCCTACTTTCAATCTTGCAGCGACAATTCCGGAGAAGATCGAAGGACTTGCCTGGGGTCCCAATCTTAATGACGGCAGGCATGTGCTCTACGTAATCAGCGACAACGATCTTAACCCGAACCTGGATACTCAAATCTACTCTTTTGCGATTGCCCCCTCACTCATTGACTTCGAGAAGCAGTTCATTCCGTTTCCTGTGTATCCGCCGTGGCTGGTCCCAAGAAACTAATTTTGAATGATAAAGTGAGAACCGAAGAGATCGCTCCGTTCGATCGAAGGCTTCACAAATTCAGGGTGATAATCTTAACTATTACGATATCGCCATGAGCACAGAACACGCAGTCTGTCGATTGCGGTATCTTTTCCAACCAATGAGGCCCGGTTCGAAGCGCCGGGATCACCGAAAGCGGCCGCAGTGAGAAATACAATCACGAGCAGGAGCGTAATCAATTTCCAGTCGTTGAGCTTCATCAAAAAATCGTCCCTTCTTGAATATTCATCTAACCTCGCTTTGCCTGCTGGCATAGCCGGCAGAGGCCGAAGATTCGCAGGCTGTGATGCGTCGCCTGAAATCCGAATTCATCGATGATTCGATCCTGTTCGCGCTCGATGAATTCGTTGAAAAACTCGATCACCAACCCGCAGCCCTCGCAGATCAAATGATCGTGATGCTGCTGTTTGTAGTCGTACTCATAGCGTTTGTGGCTGTCACCGAATTTCTCTTCGCGAGCCAACCCCGCCTCGACCAGAAGCTTCATCGTGCGGTAGACGGTCGTAAAACCGAGTGTCGGGTCTTTGATTTTGGCTCGTTTATGAATCTCTTCCACTGAGAGATGGCCTTCAGCGCCCTGAAAAACATCCAATATCAGATCGCGCTGACTCGTGACTTTGTTCCCTGTCCGTCGAAGGAAACTGTGAAATATGTCCTTTTCTTCACCCATCGCTATACTGCCTTTAATGCTCAGTCTCGCGTCCTGGCTACGTATAAAAATGCAGCCTTCTCTCTATATCGCTTACATTGGATGAAACGTGATCTGTGGTAATTGAAATTACGGATGGGAAATGTCAGGATGCTGCCTGCACATAGCCCGTAATGTTCGCCAGAACAGACCGGATGCTTGTGTTACAAAGCCTTTAGCGTTGCCGCGCTGAAGGCTTTCTTGTTTTATCTTATCTTTAACCGATCGCGTGCTATTCCGAACTGCGAACCGTTTTTTCGATTAGATCGATCATCTAAACCTCAAAAGGTTATTTCCCCGATGATATTGAAATCCATTTTCAAGGTGGAAGGATAATATGGACGAATGATATTAAAGTCAAGAATTTAATAAGTGATCTAGAAATTCCTGGGCCGCTCGTTATGACGGCTGTGAAGGTGTGGGAGGGCACTTCAGCAATCAAAGAGAGTTAACAATTAGCAGTTCCAGCCTGGGATGAGCTCGATAAACGCAATCACGTTTGAATAACTCATACGCATTTCCCAACATGATGACCTATGATTGCACTAGCAACGCCGAGGACGAGCAGTCTTAACTGTTTTGTAGCTGTTACGTAACCGTAAAGTCGTTGACACATCCAAGCATACTTCATCATTCTGTAGTTATGTGAGGAGTCTGCGAATTAAACCTGGGTCGATCCGATACACGAAGTTCGGCGAACAGCAGCGGCTACAACGCTTTCCAAGGTTCGTTAAAGATGCGTCAAGCCGCAGGACTCCAAAGCTTTTCGGCTCTGGCTGATCTCAGTACATTCAATCAGCATCCATAGGTATATCCCTCTACCTATTAGTGTTCGCAAAACATGTTTGTGGCGACAATATAAGTATAAGAGAAGATCGATCACTGCGTAGGGGTGGGCATGATTTCTTTGTGCCCCATTCATTAATCACTAAGTTCTATACGTCAGCTAACCCCAGTCAGGAGGAACCATGCACCAGAAGCACCATTCAGTTCCATTCAGAATCGGCCGCACCATATTAGTTCTATTAACATCCTGCATCATATTCAGTACGGTGAGAGTCCAGACCGTATTGGTCGGTGCCGGCAGCTACAACACTGCTTGGCCTGGTAAATTTTCAGCTTCTCCACATGTCCAAACCTCCAACCTGATCTCGCAAGGACGCCCGGTCGTAGCCTCTTCGGCAGAAGGGCCCTTCGCGGCTGCCAATGCCGTCGACGGCAACGCCGGCACCCGCTGGGGCAGCGCCTTCACCAACAACGAGTGGATATACGTCGATCTGGGCTCCACTTTCACCATCAGCCGCGTGGCCCTGAACTGGGAAGCCGCCTATGGCAGCGGCTATCAGATCCAGGTCTCAAGCGACGCGACGACCTGGACCACCGTCTTCACCACCACCACCGGCAACGGTGCCATCGATGATCTCTCCGTCTCCGGATCCGGTCGTTATGTCCGTATGCTCGGGACCGCCCGCGCCACACAGTGGGGCTATTCCCTCTTCGAGCTCCAGGTCTTCGGCACCCCCGGTGGCGGCACCCTGCTCTCGCAAGGACGCCCGGTCGTAGCCTCTTCGGCGGAAGGACCCTTCGCGGCTGCCAATGCCGTCGACGGCAACGCCGGCACCCGCTGGGGCAGCGCCTTCACCAACAACGAGTGGATATACGTCGATCTGGGCTCCACCGCCACCATCAGCCGCGTGGTACTGAACTGGGAAGCCGCCTATGGCAGCGGCTATCAGATACAGGTCTCCAATAACGCGACAACCTGGACCACCATCTTCACCACCACCACCGGCAACGGTGCCATGGATGACCTCTCCGTCTCCGGATCCGGTCGTTACGTCCGCATGCTCGGGACCGCGCGCGCCACACCGTGGGGCTATTCCCTCTTCGAGTTCCAGGTCTTCGGCACCTCCGGCGGCGGCACGTGCGCCACGCTGCCAGGGGCGCCCACCGCCCTAAGCGCCGCGATCGTGAGCAGCACCAGTGTCACACTCAGCTGGACCGCTCCCAACCCCGGCGCCAACTGTACCATCACCAGTTACCGGGTGTTCCGGGACGGCGTGCAGGTGGCCACCCCCGCCGGCACCAGCGCGCTTATCAGCGGCCTGACCGCCAATACCACTTACTCCTTCACGGTCGTAGCCGTGAACGCCTTCGGAGCCGGCCCGCAGAGCGGCGCGCTCTCCGTCACAACCTCCGGCGGCTCCAGCAATCCCAACTTCGGACCCAATGTGGTCATCTTCGATACGTCGATGCCGATGGGCACCATTCAGAGCCAGATCAACAGCATCTTCGCCGTGCAGCAGAACAACCAGTTTGGCACGCCGCGTACGGCCATACTCTTCAAGCCTGGCACATACAACGTAGACATCCCCATCGGCTTTTTCACCCACATCAGCGGTCTGGGCGCATTCCCTGATGACGTCACCGTCTCGAACGTACACTCCGACGCGGTGCTGCCCAACTTTAACGGCACACAGAACTTCTGGCGAGGGGTGGAGAACTTCTCGGTCACCCCGACCGGCGCCGGCATGAAGTGGGCGGTCTCCCAGGCGTGTCCCTTTCGCCGCATGCACATTCGTGGTAACAACTTGAATCTCCACGATAACTTCGGCTGGGTGAGCGGCGGGTGGATATCCGACTCCGTCGTCGACTTCGACGTGGGGTCCATCTCTCAGCAGCAGTGGATATCCCGCAACGCGCAGTGGGGCAGCTGGACTGGCAATGTCTGGAACATGGTGTTCGTGGGCATCCCCAACAACCTGCCCGGCGGAGTTTGGCCCACCGCCGCCAACACCTTCATCAACCCCACCCCCATCTCGCGCGAAAAACCGTTCCTCTGGCTCAACGGCGCGAACTACGAGGTCTACGTTCCGAACCTTCGCACCAACACCAATGGCATCACGTGGGGCGCTGGCCAGACCCCCGGCACCTCTATTCCGCTCGACCAGTTCTACGTGGCTCGGGCAGGCGTTGATACAGCCGCCACTATGAACGCCGCCCTCAACGCCGGCCGGAACCTACTCCTCACGCCCGGCATCTACGACCTCAACGTTCCCATTCAGGTCAATCGCCCCAACGCCATCGTGATGGGGATGGGCTATGCCACCTTGCGGCCCACCGCCGGCAATGCGGTCCTCACCACCGCCGACGTGGATGGGGTGAAGCTCGCTCACATCTTCGTCGACGCGGGCGCGATCAACTCGCCTGTCCTGGTCCAGATCGGCCCTCCGGGGAGCAACGCCAACCACGCTGCCAATCCGATCACGATCCACGACCTGTTCATCCGCGTCGGAGGAGCGACCGTTGGCCGGGCCAACGTCAGCCTTCAGATCAACAGCGACAACACCCTGCTCGACCACACCTGGCTCTGGCGCGCCGACCACGGCAATGCCGGAACGGTGGGCTGGGAGATCAACACTGCCGCAAATGGATTGGTGGTAAACGGCGACAACGTCACCGCCTATGGCCTCTTCGTCGAGCACTTCCAGGAGTATCAAACCATCTGGAACGGCAACGGAGGCAGGACTTACTTCTACCAGTCCGAGATCCCTTATGATCCACCGCAAAACCGCCAGGATCTCTGGACCTCTGCACCAGGCGTTAACGGCTGGGCCTCGTACAAGGTGGCCGATTCCGTCACCAGTCACGAGGCCTGGGGAATGGGGATATACGCGGTGTTCCTCGTTACGGGCCAGCGGCTGACCCGCGCCATCGAGACCCCGGTCAACCCCAACGTGCGCTTCCATCACCTGGTGACCGTCAACCTGACCGTGAACGGCGGGATAGATAATGTCATCAACAACACCGGCGGCGGGACGGCTCCCGGGATCGCAGTCAACACGCCGCGCGTCACCGACTTTCCATAATGGACGTGCCGGAATCATAAGCGGTATCAGAGAGGGGCCCCGAGACTAGCGGTTTCGGGGCCCCTCAAGATTCAGCCGGTCATCCGACGCCGTTGCCCCGTGCGCGGCTATCGGCATCTTCCTGAATTCTCTATCTAGATGCACTGCTCACCGGCATCTGGTCTTCTCCAGAAACTGCAGCAGGACGTTGCCACCAACGGCATCCGTAAATCCGAATTGCGCGCGTACAGCCATTCCAAGCAACGCGCCGTCAACAGCTGATATAAGCTGCCCGCCGGATGCGCCGGGCACAACCGGAACCTTTGCTGTTACTTCCCCTGGTGGGGTTATGAGAACGCTACCCCAGGTAATCACCGAACGCTCTCCACGAGGATTACTGCCCACAGCAAACACTGGTTCGCCCGTGCTTGAGTTCGTTCTGATGGCAATATTGTCGGTAGTTTTGGGGAGCGGCACGAGCAATCGCAGCAAGTCTTGCTCTGGATCCGCGCCCCGGATCTCCGCCTCTACGCCGTCTACTTGCACGACCTTGCTTTCGCGCTTAGCTCTACCAGACTTACAACGCATGAGGTGATAGGCGGTAACTACCTCCGCCTTCCCTTCCTCTCGATAACCAGTAAGAAACCCGCTGCCGAGTTTGCACTCGCTGGTCACCAACACGAAGCGATCTTTGGCAGAGCTAACATAGTCCGGTTTACTAAGGCTGATAGCTCTTTCCGGCATGTATAAGGTCAGTATAAGGGCCAAACCCAAGGCCACTCTTAACCCTCTTATTCTTCTCGTAAGTCCCGTCAGTTTCATCCGCATCGCCATAAACCTCCGTCATTACACAAAGCTCTTCTTTCCTGCGGGGCACAGCTCTGGTGTTCCCTTTCAGGCGTAGGTGTATCCGCTTTGGATTTTCCGATTAGTTAAAACCTCGTTAAATCGTGAGTGTGTCTTCTCCCCTTTGCTTGATAGTGACCGCAGTCGCCTTTCTACATCGCTAAGAGGGCAATTACCGTTCCGTGATTAATGAGATAGTGTTGGTAGATTGAATCGATATAGCTGTTGAAATGGCATTGATTGAATGGAGACCGAGTGTTCGATGTTCACAGCTCAACCTGAGAAAGATGAAAGGTATAGAATAACCTTGTGAAATATCGAAAAGATAAAGAGAATACTCATCGGTCCCAAGTAAAAACGAGCCGGACATCACCGTCACCTGAAGATATATAGTTTGGCAGGTCATATAAAAATGGCAGATAAATATAGTCCGCACGCGCCTTTTACCGAAACGCGTTTCGTATCTATCGTCTGTTCCCTCCTCCTCATGGGGACCTGGGCGTGTAGTATCAAATCCCTATCACAACAGCCGCCGGCTGATCGCGCCGAGCGCGCACGGCGCATGTCAAAGGAGGCTGAAGACCGCGGTCTCGCCGATCCGTTCAAGGGCGTCACCACAGACGGCAATGTTGTCGCGGGTCTGTTTCCCATCCGCTCGACCGGAGTCTCCACCGCACCCGTCCAGAAGGCGGCCCAGGCCTTCCTCGCCACTTTGACCCAGGAGCAGCGCGGCAAGACCATGTTTTCGGTCAATGATCCGGAATGGCGCAAGTGGATGAATCAACACTTCTACATCCGTCAGGGCACCGGTTTCAAGGAGATGGATGAAGCGCAACGTGAGGCAGCCATTGATCTCCTGCGCGCCTCACTCAGCGCAAAGGGATTGAAGTCGTCGCGTGACATCATGCGGCTCAACCACACGTTGGGCGAGCTGAATAACAACAACTTCGAAGAATACAACGAGTTGTTCTATTGGATCACGGTAATGGGCACGCCTTCGGACAAGGAGCCCTGGGGCTGGCAACTCGATGGCCACCATCTGAACATCAATTATTTCGTGCTGGGCGACCAAGTTGTGATGACGCCGACCTTCATGGGGTCCGAGCCGGTGACGGCCGCCGATGGCAAATACAAAGGCACCACGGTGCTGCAGGAGGAGCAGAAGAAGGGTCTGAATCTGATCAACGCTCTCGATGAGGCGCAGCGCAAGAGAGCCATCATCGAGCTCTCCAAGACACGTAATAACAACTTGGGCGAGGCATTTCGTGACAACATCGTCCTCGATTACGCGGGCATTCGCGCAGCGGAACTGACAGCCGGTCAGAAGAGGGTATTGATCGACTTAATTGCCGAATACGTGGGGAACATGCGCGACGGGCATGCGCGGGTGAAGATGGACGAAGTGCGTCGCTATCTTGATGATACCCGCTTCGCCTGGATCGGCGGAACGGAGTCCGGCAGTGTCTTCTATTACCGCATCCAGAGCCCGGTGATCCTGATCGAGTTCGATCATCAGACGCCGATCGCGCTGCGCCATATCGAGCGGGGCAAGCCCACGCGCGAGCATATTCATACGGTCGTACGGACGCCGAACGGAAATGACTATGGCAAGGACATACTCCGGCAGCACTACCAGCAGCATCCGCATTAGCGCTGACTAGGTGGGGGAAACTCGGATAGGATGGTAGACTCGCTCCTATGATTACCTGGTTAATTGATATGGGCTACATCACAAAAGCGAGCAAGGGCCGGTTCAAGCTCGATTACATAATTGCCAAGCAGTTTATTGAACAAAAACTGAAAGACATTTGCCAAGCGGTCATTTTCAATAGCGTGGACAACAAGCGCGGTGTAGATCGTAACCTCACGCAGTTTTACTACACAGTCCAACAAGCAGGATTTACCGTCAACCTTTACCAGATGGAAGGCGGGACACAAAAACAGGTCGATGTCGCTCTCGCATCCCACGCTGTTTGGCGAGCGACTCAGGGCGATACGATTATCCTCAGCTCAGGCGATCAAGACTTTCTGCCAGCCGTTAAGCTGATCACGGAGAATACGCAACAGAGACTTGTCTTATTTACATATGACTTCGGAGTACACAAAGAACTGATCAGCGCATCTTCCGAGCATTGGATTTTCGAGAACTACCCACAACTTGAAAGATGAGACTGCTCTCGATTCCACTTGGCTGTGAAGAGCAAGGAAACGCAAGCATCCTGAAACGATCGGGTAATCGGATACCTGCAAACAAATGCTGCGTCGATCGATAACTTCTCCTTGAACGCGCTAAGTACTTTGGCAACTAAGTCTTCAGATATCTTGAATTATCGGGCAAAACGTTCTGATAATGACGATTCAATTTGTTTCTCGCAGACTCGATCGAAAATTGCCAGTTGATTTTGATCTTCTTTTCGTTACGTTCTTTGATAATCGCCGAGACATCTCTCTCCAGTTGCTTAATAGTCGGGATGCGCCGGTTTAAACACTGACGCGCCACCGCCGAGAATTCACACTCGATCATGTTGAGCCAACTGGCAGACTTGGGCGTATAGTGAAACTCGAAACGTTGCGCCAGCGCAAAGGCCTCCGCCGCCGGCAAGTTTTGATAGAAGGAACCGGCGTGGTGGGTGTTTAAATTGTCCAGCACGAGTCGAATCTTTTTGGCCTCCGGATATGCTGCTGCCAGTCTCTGAGCGAACTGCGTGAACTCTTTCTTAGTACGTTGCCAAGAGACCTGCGCGAGTCTTTGCCCGGTCAGTGGTTCGATGGCAGCTAGCACTGCACACGATCCGTTCTTCTGATAAGCGTAATGCTCTTTGCGGACTTGGCCGCTTTGCATCGCCAGCGGTTCAACCTCCTCCCCGATCAAGAAGCACGGGCGCTCGTCGAAGCAGACCACCGGGTAGTTTGGATCATAGGCCAGCGCATACAACCGGAGAATCTCCTCCATTTGCGCGAGAAACTTCGCGTCGATCTTACCAAGACACCAAGTCTTGTTGAGGTGCGGTTTCAGTTCGTTTTTTTCAGGATGTTGCCAATATGGGTCTTGGATATCTCTTCGCAATAACCCATCTCGACCACCTTATCGGCCAACAACCGCAAAGTCCAACGCACATGCCCTTCGGGCGCTTCGCTGCAGGCCAAGGCTGTGATCTTCGCTCGCAACTTGCCGTCGATCTCCGGCGGACGTCCCGACCGCGGGGCATCTTCCAGGCACTTGAGGCCTTGCTCTTTGTACTTATCACGCCAGGCCATGACCGTCACTCGGCTGACGCCGAGGGTTTCGGCTACCGCTTCGAGTGTCTTGCCGCGATCAAGTTCGAGCAAGCCCGTGGCTCGCTTGAAAGTTTTGGCCGGTAATTTCCCCTTGGAGATCAGGGACTCCAGATAGTCCCGGTCTTTTGCTTTTAATTTGACGTGCCGTTTTTTCATTTCCCATGCTCTGGGAATGGTGATCCGCGTGTCAAATCACATAGTTGCCAAAGTACTAAGGGCTTTAAGAATAATCACTGATTCGACTTTTTAAGAAGCGCCCGGCTTCGGTTGAATGCCCCCCCTCGTGCGATGCACTCCCTCATCATTTCAGCAGACGCTCCCACTTCGACGCTTATCCTTAATTGCCGTGAAAAACGTTGGATACTACATGTCGCTCTTAAAAAGCGAAGGCTCAGGGGTTACTTCGCCTTCGGCTCTGCCCTGGGCTAGAGTCTCCCGCCCGTTTCGATGCCGATTTGTTTTGTGAAAAGCTGGTTATCTGAAGATCAATGCGTAAGATAAAGTAATTATTTCTTAATAGCTAATCGTTATAGTCTTGATTGATACCTTTGGATTAACCGCACCATCTCGTTGAGTTAGTTTACTACACCAAAGATAAATAGAAGATAAATAGAGTGTAAATAGAACCCAACGATCCCACCCGAATCGTGCAGACTGGCAGCCAGCGAAGCAATGGGTTTGAAATCGGTTTGAGTGGAAGCGTCACCCGAGCCTGGAGAATTGCCGGTGGGTATGCTTATCAAGACGCCTTTGTGACTAGCGACACCGCAGCCGCAAGGGCTGGGTTGCAAGTCGGTCAGGTGCCGCATAACAACTTCTCCTTATGGAACAGCTATCAGGTCCTCCCGAGATTGGGAGCCGGCCTGGGCATCATCCATCGATCCGAGATGTTCGCGACGATCGACAATACGGTGACGTTGCCTGGTTACACCAGGGCTGATGCTGCGGTCTTCTTCACTATCACCGAGCGATTGCGTCTTCAGGCTAACGTGGAGAACCTGACTAACAAGCGGTACTACATCAATGCGGACAGCAACACTAACATCACGCCGGGAGCTTCTCGCGGTGTGCGGGTTGGGTTGGTCGCCAGATTTTAAGACACTGCAAAGCACGCAGCGCGTAGGTAGCATCGAGGCACTCCAATGAAACTGTTACTCACGCCTGAAATATCGGTGCCATTTACGCGCTGCTTGAAACCAGGAGCGCCAAGTAGACTTCTCGAGTTCTAATGCATGCTGTTTCTCCCATTGATATAGCAAGCAAGAAAACAAGGGGTTTGGCGGGCAATTCTGAAGGAGGGGATGTTGATTACAACGTTGACAGTCTCTTAATCGGAGCACCGAATCAAACAAATAAATAACTCTCTATTCTTAGAAAGTTTGGCGTGAGTTGATGACGGTGTTGTTATCCCAGTTGAGGCTTACCGAGCGGGGATCAGAAATAACTGATCTCGTTCTTAGCTTTCGCAACTAGCTCCCATATCTCTTCTTTCCATGCCTCAGGTTCGTTGATGTCCCAGAGAACGAATTTGATTAGGCTATCTGTGTGGATCGTGAGGTTTCCAATATTGAATAGGCGCTGTAGCCTTCCTTGTGTGACGCTGATCGATATGACTGCATTGAGTTGGATACAATCATCGAATTCGGTGATTAGTCCCCAGCGGGCCCGGGCATCGTGTTCCGTGATCGTGTAAGTCGTGCTCTTCAGCCAGAGGTGAATTCCGATGACGATGGCAAGTATAAGCAAGCCCATGATCAACCCCGAAATACCGGCATTTTTGTCGAGGTGGATTTTCAGTGGGTTGGTGATCTCAATAATTGTAGCCACAATAAACAAAGCGATGATGAAGAGTGCAAAGCCATAGTGAACGGCCATAGTCAGAGTGCTTGGCTTGAGAATTATCGACCTTGTTTCCTGCATTTCTACCTCATCACGTTGGCCAAGTAGTTTTGAGCATTGTCTCCGATTCCGGCATCACCGAAGGCGATGAACCGGACTGAGTTGTCCGATGTCGGTGTTTCAGTCAGAGGGAAAAAGCCGTTGCCGGCTTGTAACCTGTTCTCAGGCGTCTTGGCTGTGACTCCCGTTGCGACTAAGACGTTCGCCGCGACTGCTGGTAAGAGTGCTAGGAAAGCCCTGCGGTTCATTTATCCTGTCTCCAGTATCAGGTCTCCAGTGGGAAGAGGTTGTTAAGGGGGAAAGATAGACATAGGCTACCAGACGGAAGATAAACAGAAGATAAATAGACAAACTGCGCGGTACCAATACGCTCGTTATCTAGTCGAGATTCTTCGAGAGGGACTGCTTGCGGGCAATGCCGAAACGCAGATAGAGGGCCGGCATGAGGAGCAGGTTGAGCAAGGTGGAAGTTATCAATCCACCTAGGATGACGACCGCCAGCGGATATTCGATCTCGTGCCCTGGCTTGTTGCCGCCGATGACGATGGGCAGCAGTGCGAGTCCAGTGGCAAGCGCCGTCATCAAAATCGGGGCCAGGCGCTCTTCAGAGCCACGTAACACCAGCTCTTTTCCGAACGGATGGCCTTCTTCGGTTTCGAGGTGGCGATAATGGCTGACCAGCATAATGCCATTGCGCGCTGCGATGCCGAGCACTGTGACGAAGCCGACGAGCGAGCCGAGTGAAAGGACGCCGCCTGCCAACACCGTGGCCGCGACTCCGCCAATCAGAGCAAACGGCAGGCTCACGAATATCAGTAGAACCACCCGTAGCGAGCGGAAGTCAGTATGTAGCAGGAGCAGGATGCCGAGCAGCGCCAGGGCCGAGAGTGCCAGCAAACGGTTCTTCGACTCCTGACGCGCCGCGTATTCGCCTAGGATTTCGGGATGATAACCGTGATCGAACGACAGCGTCTTGACCTTGTCTTCGATTGCGCGCGCCACGCTTCCCAGGTCGCGTCCCTTGGTATCGCAGGTCACATCGATGCGGCGCGACGCTCCTTCACGCTGAATCACATTGGGAGCCGGCGCAATCTGAATATCGGCCACGTCGCCGAGCGGTGCATCGCCGCCCGCCGGTAGGCTGATCCGCAACCTGCGCAATGCCTCCAGGTCGGTGCGCGTGTGCAGCGCGCCCCATACGACCACATCGTTTATTTGCTGTGCCTGGTATAACTCGCCGACCTTCGCTCCCTTGATGAGCGTCGTGGCAGCGCGGCGCACATCGCCCGGCGTCAAGCCGAACCGCGATGCGGCGTCGGGTCGTAACCGGACTTCGATCTGCGGCACCGAGACCTGCTGCTCGACTTTAAGATTGGTCACTCCCGGTATCTCGCTAATCTCTTTGCTGACTTCGGACGCTTTAGACCGCAACCCTTCCAAATCGGGACCGTAAATTCTTACAACAATTGAGGCGCCCGCGCCGGTCAGCACCTCCTTGATGCGTTCTTTCAAATAAGTCAGCAGATCGCGCACAAGCCCCGGGTAGCCGTCCACAACTTCCTGAATCTTTGCCACCGTCGGCTCATAAGGGGCGTCGGGGTCGATGCTTATCCAGAGTTCGGTGAAGTTCGGGCCGACCACTTCGTCAGCGACTTCGGCGCGGCCGATGTGGGAGCCGAAATTGCGCACGCCTGGGATGGCGCGCAGTTCCTTGCTCGCGCGTATGGTGATGCGGTTCATCGCCTCAAGCGACGTGCCGGGTTTTTCGACCCAATGCATCAGGAAGTCGGTCTCTTTGAAGTTCGGCAGGAACTCTTCGCCGAGAAACGGGACAGTCGCCGCCGTCAGGCCGAACAAGACGAGCATCGACGCGACGGCCGTCCTGTGTTTGTTGACGAACGCGAACAACAGGCGGCCGTAGTGGCGTTTGAGGAAGCGCGTGAGCGCGGGCTCAGGGCGCTCGCGGTTCGCCGCGCTCGGCAGCAGCAACAATGACATCGCCGGGGTGAGGGTCAGGGCGACGCCCAACGAAGCCAGGACGGCCAGCACGTACGATATGGCCAGGGGGCGGAAGAACGAACCCGACAAACCATCGAGGAAGAAGATCGGTAGGAAGACCAGGACTACGATCAGCGTGGCGAAGACGATGGCGCTCCGTACTTCGAGCGAGGCTTTGAGTACGACCGAGAAGGCGGATTCAGGAGCGCCGGCTTCGCGGTTGAGCTTCAGCCGTCGCATGATGTTCTCGACGTCTATGATGGCATCGTCGACCACTTCGCCGAGCGCGATCACCAGCCCTGCGATCACCATCGTGTTGATAGAATAGCCGCGCCAGTAAAGTACCAGCGCCGCCGCGAGCAGCGAGAGCGGGATTGCCGACAGACTGATGATCGCCGCCCTCCACTCGAAGAGGAACGCGACCAGCACTGCGATCACCAGCAGACAGCCGATGAACAGGGCGGTCCGCAGATTCTTCAGTGCCAGTTCGATGAAGGTCGCGGGGCGGAAGATGGTTGAATCGATCTCGACGTCCCTGAGGGCGGGTTTGAGCGCGCTGAGCGCGGCCTCGACCTCGCGCGTCACGTCGAGCGTGTTGCCCTCCGGCTGCTTCTCGATGATCAGAAGGATGCCCGGTCCGTCGTTGATGATCGCGTCTCCGATGGGCGGCGGGAAGCCTTCGACCACCTCGGCGACGGTGCTCAGTTGCAGCGGCGCGCCGTTGCGAAAGGCGACGGGGACGCGCGCCAGATCAAGGGGCCGCGTGATAGCGGCCATGTGCGCTACAGGCAGGCGCTGATTGGGCGTGTCCACGAAGCCGCCCGCTACCACGGCGACGGCGTCGCGCGTAGAACGTTCGACATCTGCGAGCGTGACGTTGTGCGCGCGCAGGCGGTCGGGATCGACCAAAACCTGCAACTGGCGGTCGCGCTGTCCCCAGATCGCCACGTTCGCCACCCCGGGGACCGCCATCAGGCGCGGGCGAATGGTCCAGCGCGCCAGTGCGGAGAGGTCCATCTGCGAGAGATTCTTTGATGACATGCCGATCTTCAGGACGCGGCTGGTGGACGAAAGCGGCTGCAAAATCACCGGGGGTCGAGCCGCTGCGGGCAGTTGCGTTGCAATCAGCGACAACCTCTCCTGTACACGCTGCCGCGCAGGCATCAAATCTGTATTCTGCTGGAAGATCAAAACGACCGACGAAAGGCCGAGTACGGACTTCGAGCGAAGCGTCTTAAGTTCCGCCGTGCCATTCAACGCGTTTTCGATTGGTACAGTGATTAGGCTTTCGACCTCGGTCGTGGAGAGGCCGGGAGCCTCGGTCTGAATTTCGACCAGCGGCGGAGCGAATTCCGGGAAGACGTCGAGCGGCGCTGTGCGCACTACGCGCAATCCTGCGATCATCAGCAGTATTGCGATGGCGATGACAATGACGCGCAGTTGCAAAGAGGTTGAGACGAGCCAATTCATTCAGAATTATTTCCCTGTGCCGAACTCGGTGCCGAAGATTTCGGCGGCGCCGGCAGTGACGATGTTTGCTCCGACGGCGGGACCGCGCGCGAGCACAGCCAGCGAGCCGGTGACGCGGCGCACTTCCACGCGGCGGCGAACATACTGCTGCGGCCCGATATTTTCGTAAACCCAGGTGCCACCGTGGATGTCGTGTAAGACTGCTGACCATGGCACGACCAGGCTTTCTTCAGTCGCTTTTTCTGAAAGCGTCACTCCCATCTTCTGGCCGGGGCGTAGGGAGCCGTCCTGATTGGCCAATTCGAAGTACAGGTCGGCCGTGTCGTTCAGAGGATTGGCAGTGGGCGGAGCGTTGATGGGGCGAGCGGAGCGTGTTGCGGTGCCTGGCGCCTCATTCAGCGCATGAACTCGCGCAGTTTGACGGCGGTCAATCAAACTTAAGTCGCCGACGTACACCGGCACCCGAATCCAAACAGTGGCGAGGTTGACCACTTCGAAGAGGGCCCCGCCGCTGGGAACGGTCTGGCCCGGGCTAACCAAGACTCTCTGAATCAGGCCATCCTGCGGAGCTGTAATGGTGAATGCGGCATCACCAGAGACAGGCGCGTTGACATAACGGTCAAGCCGCTCGCGCGCCGCCTTCAGATCGTTTTCGGCGAGGCTAAGTTCTTCGCGCGCCTGTTCAACGGCTTTCTCGCTGCCAGCGCGGTCATGCAAAAGTCGTTCGGCGCGCTTGAAGCGAGCGCCTGCGGCGTCAACCCGCGTCTGTGTATTGGTCACGTCGCGTTCCAATTGCACGCGTAGGTCGCGTTCGGGCGGAAGCAGGGGGGTTAGGCGAAAGAGCGCCTGCCCCTTGCTCACAAACAGCCCAACTACGAGCGGAGCATAGGCCGCGAGAGTGCCGCTCACCGGAGCCGCGACGCTGATGGCGCGATCGGGCGGGAGTACTATTTCACCGGCAAAAGTCCGAGTCTGGGCAACGGTTTTAACCGCGACAGGCGCGGTGGCGATTCCCAGGCGCTCTTCGGCCTTCGGAGAAAGTTTGACCCTCGCCAGTTCGGACTCTTTGACAGGGCTCTCGACTTTTGCTGCCGGTTCTGCCATCTGACTCCCTGCGGCCTGTGGCTTTGAACAGCTGCACAACGAGATCGATGAGACGGCGATGATGAAAAGCAGCAGCCCGATCATCGCTCCTGAGAATGGCGGGCGCACAATCAGTTTAGCGGTTGGCAATCAGCCTCCTTCCGACGCTCCGTTCGAGTTGCGCTAATGCACGCGCGGTAGCGACCTGGTAATCAGCTTCGCGCAATCGTTCATCGGAGTAGCGGCGCGCGGTTTCGAGCACGAACAGGTAGGACACATCGCCCGAGCGGTAGGCCGTCTCGGCCAGGCGAATGTTCTGTTCCAGCGGCAGCAGCACGCGCGTCCGCCACAGTTGATGCGTTGCGCGCGCCTGCGTAAGTTGCAGATAAGCCTCGCGTACTCCCGATACGACTCGTTGCCGGGTGGCGATCAGTTGTTTGGCGGCGCGTTCGATCTCCGCCTCTGCCCGCGAGATGTTGCCCTGATTCCGGTTGAAGATCGGCAGATCGATCAGCAGGCCCGGCCCTTGCTCGAAGCCATTGGCGCCTCGCCCGTACTCCTTGGCGATGGCCGTGACATTGATGATACGCGAACGCTCCCACCTGGCGCGCGCTCCGGCTGCTTCGATGGCAAGCTCCCCGGCCTTCACCTCCGGCGCGGCCTCGAGCGCCTGTTTGATCAGTTCGTTGAGCGATTCTGATTCCGCTGCGGTATTTGAAGCAGTGGAAGGTGCGGCGATCCGCACAGTCGTCGCGCGCACACTGATGATCTGGCTGGCCGCCGGGGCATGCCGCGACGGCGCGGCGATGATATTCACTCTTACGTCGTCATTGCCGAAGCCTAACAACGCGCGCAAATGCTCGCCGGCGAGCGCCGAATCTTGTATGAATCGCGCCTCCTGCTCTTCCGCCTGGCGCGCATCGATGACGGCGGCGTTGGTTTCCAATTCGCTGATGTCGCCCGCTCGCAGCCGGGCATTAACGATGACGGCTATTTCCCGGCGCTCGCGCGCGATCTCCCTGACGATGCCGGCGCGCGTGTTCGCCGCCGAATAGTCGGCGTAAGCTATACGAACATCGCGTACCAGATCGAGCGCGCGCCCCACCAGTGTTGCGCCGACACGCTCCTCTTCCAGTTTGGCCGCCGCTACGCGCCGAGGCCGCTGCCAGATAGTCTCAATCGGCCAGCTGGCGACTGCTTCCAGGATCCGAAAACTGAAGGGAAAGATCATCGTCAGTTGCGGGTTGGCGAGCAGACCAGCCTGAATCACGTCGGCGCGCGCCAGCCCCAACGCCGTCATCTCGGCTTGCAACGACGGGTTGTTCCACAGCGCAATCGCGACGGCCTCGTCTTCCGTCACTCCGTCATCGAGAGAGACGCCTTCGGGCATCGCCAATGGTGTCGTCCCCGGATGCAGTGGATGGCCGGTCCTGCGTTCAACTTCTTTTGACACGCCGGCAGGCTGAGTCTTGGTTTGCGCCCAACCGCTCGTGATTGCTGCGGCGGGCAGGAGGAAGCTGGTGATGACGATTAAAAAGGCTCTTGCCCTAATAGCCAGCATGAACGGTCTCCCTGGATGAAAGTTGGTTCATCCCTTGAGACAATGTAGCCGCGCGATTCCTTGTCAATACGCCGCTGTCAATGACATTGCCCGCGGCATCTATCGTGGAGAAGGATATCTTGTCGGGCATAGCCTCAAAATAGATGAAACTGTTGACTGCGTCGTTGCCGGCGGCGAAGAAGGGGGTGCGCCGGTCCAGATCACCCTTTCGCAATTGGCCGCCCGTTCCGGAAGTGAAGTATTGCACGCCACGCCGCGGCTTGGTTCGCTCGTAAACGTGATCGTGTCCGGACAAGGCTGCCGTCACGCCGTATTTTACAAACAATGGCTCGAGCTGCGCACGCAGCTTCAGATCTGATCCATGGGGAATGCCGGAGGAATAGATCGGATGGTGAAAGTAGGCGATCTTCCACCGCGCCTTCGAAGCCGCCAGCGCACCATCCAGCCAGCGTGCCTGCGGCGAGTCGAATTTGGTCGAATCGAGCGCGAAGAATTCAATCAGCCCATCCCCCTTCACAAACGAGTAATAGGCCTTACCGTTCATGTTGAAGTTCGGGTAGTTGATCTCCGCTTCTCGCCCCCGCCTCACGTCGTGATTTCCGAGCACGGCGTAAAAATGCACGCCGCGGTTCAGCAATTCGGCGTAAGGCCGCTCGAACCTGTCCTTGATGAGAGCTGGATTGCCGTCCGGGTAGATGTTATCGCCGAGCATCAAGGCGAAATCAAACGGATGTTTGCTATGGAAGTCAGCCATCTCGGCAGCGAGCGAGTATTGGTTGTTTTCGCCGGTCCCCATATCGCCGAATGCGATGAACCGCACCATCCCAACGGGGCCTGTGTCGGACGGATTGGGAGTTTCCTTCAACTGTTGGGCTCTGCTGCTAAACGAAGCCGCGGCGGCGATGATAACAGCGAGCACAAAGATCAAGAACAAAGCCAGCCATCTGCGTGTCACTACTCTCTTTACCTCATTGTACCTGGTTGCCTTTTGTTTTTTTTGGCGAATCGGAGCGGCCACCAATCGGCCGACGAAATACGCCAATGATTCATTGTAACGAAGAGCGGATAAACAGGGGATAAATGGGGCAGGAAAAGAGATTTCGCGTGCGCTCCGTCACTCAACCGGCCTGATTCGCAGGTAGAGTGACGCGGAATTGGCTACCGGTATGGTCAGAATAATGTAAGATCAACGATCCGCCGTGCGCCTCGGCAACCCAGCGTGCGATGGAGAGCCCCAATCCAGCGCCACTGCCGCTATTCCCATTCGCCGCACGAAACCGGGCTTTATCGGCTCGATAGAAACGCTCGAAGATATGCGGCTGTGCTTCGGCGGGGATACCTGTTCCGGTGTCAGACACGACGACATAATAGATTGAGTCCGTTTGTCCGAGTTGAAGCACGACCTGCCCGCCGGCGGGCGTATGTTTGATGGCATTATCGAGGAGGTTGAGCAGCATCTGGCGCAGCAGCGCCTCATCGCCGCGATACGGAGCCTCAACTGCCTCCTCAAACTCGACCGAGACAAGTTTACGCACGGCTAGCACGCCTACGGCGCGCGCAGTTTCGGCAACCAGTTCATCCAGATAGAAATCATGCAGCTCCAGCCTGCGCTGCCCGGAATCGGCGCGCGCCAGGGTGAAGAGGTCATCTACGATCTTGTTCAAGCGGCGGCTCTGTTCGTTGATGATCGCCAGCGTTTCGTGGTATTCGCCCACTTCGCGCCGCGGGCTCTCCATTATCACTTCCGTCGCGGTGTGAATGATGTGGAGCGGCGTTCGCAGTTCGTGCGAAGCGTCCGCCACAAATTGCCGCTGCTTAGAGAATGATTCCTGCAGGCGAGCCAGCAACTCATTGAATGTCGCGGCCAACTGACCCAGTTCGTCGCGCGAATTGGTGATTGGCAGACGTTGTTCCAACCTTTCGGCGCTGATGCGCCGCGCGCTGTTTGCCATCTCCATAACCGGCGCCAGACTTTTACGGGCCAAAAACGATCCGCCGATCCAGGCCAGCAGCATTGCCGCCGGCACCGCCATCAGAAAAATGACGCGCAAACCGGCCAGGTCTTGTGACACCGCTGCGAGACTTTGGCTGACTACAATTAAATAGCCTTTGTTTTCGCGCTGATACCTCACGCGCCGCGTGGCGACTCGCAATTCTTCTTCCTTACCATAGATTCTGCCGATGGTGTGCAAAAATCGAATTTCGTCATCGGTAGGGAAAAGTCGCTCATCCGGCAGATCGGCCTGAAGGTCATTCGACAATACCTTCTCTTCCAGCAGACGCCCTTGCGCATCGAAGATTGCTGCCGCCTGGTCGGGAAAGTAATGCTCATTTAGAGCGCTGTGTATAGCTTGCGTTTCGCTCTCGCCCTCATCCAGCTCATAGACCAGGAGTCGCGATATCCCTTCCACGGTTGTTTGCACGCCGGCGTCCAATCGACGGTGAAGCTGGTTCGCCGCCAGCAGGTATACGCCAACGCTGAACACGATCAACACGAATGCCAGTGTCCCTGTGTGCCACAGCGTCAATCTAGTTCGCACCGAATCCAGCATAGAATCAGGTTGGAAGTTGGTCGTTTCCCGCCGCCAGCAGATAGCCCTCGCCGCGTAGCGTGCGAATCAGTTTCGGCTCTCGCCCTTCGTCAATCTTGCGTCGCAACCGTTGAATGTAAACCTCAATCAGGTTCGAAAACGGATCGAAGTTCTCGTCCCAGACGTGTTCGGCGATCTCCGAACGGGAGACAATCTGACCGGCGCGCCTCGCCAGGTATTCCAACAAAGCATACTCTTTGGCAGTCAACGCGATCGGTTGACCCGCGCGCTGAACTGCGTGTGAACGAGTATTGATTTTCAGGTCGCCGGCTTCAATTGTCTCCGGCTGCAAGGACTGGCTCCGCCGCAACAGCGCCCGCACGCGCGCCAGAAGTTCGTGAAAATCGAAGGGCTTGATCAGGTAATCGTCCGCGCCGGAATCTAATCCGGTGATGCGATCGCGCACATCATCTAAAGCCGTCAGCATCAGCACAGGTACGCTCGTCCCCCCGGCGCGAATTTCGCGGCAAACCTCAAAACCATCTTTCAATGGAAGCATTACGTCGAGGATGATCAGGTCATAGTTGTTGATGCTCGACAGATAAACAGCTTCTTCACCTTCAGCCGCGATATCGACAGCGAAAGACCGCTCGCGCAACCCTTTCGCCAGCACACGCGCCGCATCAAGTTCGTCTTCAGCCAGCAAAACACGCATCTTCATCCCTTTACATCAGAATCCTGGCTACTTCAGAGACAATCTCAGAGTGCCGTCCAGCAACTATCATATTATGCGCCAGATAAATACATGATAAACCCGGCGATCTGGCCGCTACCACTTGTAATTGTCCGTAGTTTGGCTCTGGCATCTGGCGCATTGGATCAGGCAGTTGTAATATTGAAGCGACATTGGAAGACTTCATAAGTGATAGCGGCCACTCATTTGCGGTAAGCTCGACCTCGCCGATCACGAACATCCAATGCCGCACAATATGGGCGGCTTTCTTTTTGCGACAGGTTCACTTAGGTCACCCCGCCACTGCTCGCACATGCGTCTGTAACTCATTAATTCTCACAAGGCTGAGATAGGCGCAATCCAATTGGATCGCAGGTGAGTGGTAACCATAGGGTCGACAGAGATAGCATCAGACGCATCCGACGTATCGCATGCGACGCGCGCTGATTGCCGCATTCGCCGAAGAACTTGTCCGCGCGCTCAGGCGACTGTCCCGAACGATTCCTCCACATCAAGATCGCGGCTCATGTGTTGCGCGCCTTCCAGGGACACTTCTCTGCGCCTCAATCACATGCGGTTGATGTTGATCTGCACCTATGGCACACCGACCTACGGCTCGATCAGCAAGTCCACGCGCCGGAGACGGTCACCATTGCGTCGCGTATTTCGTTCGCTTTGTGCGCAACGCGGCCAGGTCGGGACCGAAGAGCTTGATCGCGATCTGTACGCGCGTGCCGGAGAGCAGGTGGTCAGTGCGGTGCGAGATCGGTTGGTCGACCTTCAGGCCCACGCCCTGGATTGTGGCGAGCCTCTGCCTCAAGTCTTCCAGCACTTCGGTGTGCTTGCGACCGCCCTCTTTCGTTCAGAAACCATAAACCCTACGCCTCGCGCGAGCAGCCAGCCCGACCATACTCCGCGCCAACGGACCAGGTATGGCCGCCAACAAACGAAGGGGCAACGGCCCGCTTCCCGCCAGCCGCAATTCTTCTCGGGCTTCCATCCGCTTCCCTTTGCGAATCAAACAGCGGGCCCTCGTCAGATACTCGTCCTTCAGCGCCGCTTGATAGCGCTCCTTGTGCTGGGCGAGAAATTGCGCGTCGGCCCCGAACGTTCGCTGAAGCATCGTGATGCGGCACGTCGCCCTGTGCAACGCATCGCAATGTGAGAGTCGATGCCCTTCATGGTCACACTGCCAGACAGTTTCGCAGTCGAAGTAAGCCGCCTTGCCGATCCTCGCCAGACGCGTGAAACACTCGTGATCATCGTAAACACTGATGTCTTCGCTGAAATGGAGCGCGTCCCCGGCCTGCTCACGCCGCACAACCGCGGTCTGTGACGACACATAATTTTCCCTTAGCATTGTTTCGTACAGACTGCCGATATGGACGTTGAAGTCCGCCCGGCCCGGCGGCAGGGAGGCAAGGGACGAATAAGCTACGGGCGGGCCGAGGATATCATCCCAACTCCGCGGGTCGCGATGCCAGCCAAACAAGCCGTTGTATGTTTCGGTCCCGTCCATGTCCCTCAGGCCGAGATCGCTGAAACAGAACAAGACATCCGGTCGCGCCCGCATAAAAGCTCGCTGCAAGACTAGCTTGTCGGCGAACCATTCGTCGTCAGAATCATTAAACGCCACGAGCGGGTTGCGGGCTTCAGCGATGCCGCGGTTGCGCGCCGCGCCGACGCCGCGGTGTGATCCGAGCACATAGCGGATCCGATCGCGATATGACTCGAGCGCCTGCTTGGTGTTATCAGTGGATCCATCATCCACGACGATGACCTCGTCTCCGGGAGACATCATCGCCAGAACGGATCGCAACGACCGGCCAATGTGTTTGGCCCGATTATAAGTGGGGATAATTACGCTGACCGATAATTCATTCATCTAAACCTCAAAGGATACTCCATCCATAGCGAGCATCTGGGCGAGCTTGGATGGAGAGGAATTTTGAGACCCCGCGACTTAGGGTAAATCACTTCAAGTATAGAATGACATGTAGTATCATTCGTTCCGTGAAATTGACATGTGCTAGACCCTGACCTTCATATTGCTCCCTTCTCACTCGCGAATAATTCGTTGCGTAGCGGGCGCAGACGGAACTTGTAGGTGTGGAGCGCCCATCCGATAAAGCTGCGGGCAAAGATGTAGCAGAATGCGTGCGGGCGCGCTGCCGTCGCCCATTCGAGCTTCCAATCCATTTGCGGCATTAAGAAGTCAAATTCCTTCGCCCCCTGCGCCAGAAGTTCGCGCAAGACTTCGGAAGTGATGACATGGCCGGGCGCTCCATGACTAAACTGTTCGTCGTAGGCGGGTTTGAGGAGAAAATATCGCCCGTCGTAAGTCAGACCGTAGTGCATCGCTACGGTGCGGTCGCCGATATCCAGCCGGTAAAGCGAGAGATAGCCAAATCGCGTCGCTGACCGCGCGACCTCATCGTAAAACTTCCGCGTCTCGGCGGCGCATGCGATGGCCGTTCCTTCCTTGCCTTTCCAACCGGCGCGTTCGAGCTGGTAGAAACGCTCCAACTCCGTCGGATCGGCCTCCGTCGTGCTGGTAAGCCGCAGGTCGCCTTCTTCTTCCAGCTTACGTTGGCGGCGGCGCACCGAATAGCGGAACTTCGAGGTGGTGTGCTTGAGGGCCGCCTCCAGCGTCGTGACCTGTCCGGGTAGCGCGATGTAGGGGCCGGGCGACATCTTCCACTGTCCAGTCAAATGGCCGTCCGAGCTTGCAAGACTGAGCAGGCTTTCGCTCGCCCCGCCCTCCGGCACTAACCTTAACTCGATCAGGTCCCAGCCGCGCCTCTCTCTCAACAATTGCCAGACGGCCCGCACCGCCGTCGGAACGTCCTGACCCGCGCCATGAGCCAGATCGAAGCGACACGAGTGCACGTTCGTCGGACTGCGCAACATTCTGACCGGCAAGCCGTGAAAGAGCGCCCGCCCCTCGATGAGCGGCAGCAATGCGCGTAAACGTCCATTCACACGTGCCGTAACGATCAAAAGTCTCTTTTGCGGCGCAAAGGCGCGCATATAAGATTCGATCCACTCCGGGCGGAAGAATGGCTGATCGCAAGGCCCTTCGGCACATAACTCGCGCCACTCGTCAGCAAACCGCTCGATGATTTCGACGCCGCCTGAGAACGCCTCCGCCACAATCTTCGCCTCGGCTACGGTTTTCAAATTCACGATTGAAGAACTGTCCAAGCTACTGGTTAACATGCGCCATATCCTTATGTGAAAACTTGATTGCGGAGAATGCCGTCTGAGTTCGAAGCTCAAGTAATGCGCCAAATCGAGTTAATAACGAACGCCTGGCGCACGAGAGTTTTCTGGCTGGATACTCTTCCGCACGTCCGGCGAGTTTCCGCAGAATGTTGTAAAAGCGAATCTTGCCGCCTGTATCTACCAGAACCAGTTTGCGCATTTTGACCCACAGGATTTTCATTGCCTTTTCCCTGAACTCCCGCTGAACGAAAACTCTTGAATTGCCGCGCTCGCGGCGTCCGGCGCCTCGCCGTCGAAGAAGCGCCGCTGCCAGGTTTCAAAATTGACGAGCATCCACAATCGCTCCGCGTGGCGCTCGCCCGCCGCGTGGCGCGCCGCGAGCACGAGCACGTAAGCCATCGTCGCCACTATCGCCGCCGCGCCCGCCGTCGCTTCGGAAACCGAGAGCGAGCGCTGACGCAACGACACGAGAGCGGTGGCACCTCACCTCGCGCGGGACGAGGGCCGCTGCGACGAGCAGCGCAACCAACAGACCGGCAACCGCTGGTCTGGCGATGGCCTCGACGTCAGCCGCCACGCGCGAATACGAGAGCGCCTGGACGTACTGTTCATTGCCAACGACTTGGGGGATCCTGGCTTCGAAGGTTGGCGTGAAGAAAGCCGTTACCGCGTTGATGGCGAAATCAGCGCGTAAATCTACCAGACGGCGGTGATGAACGGAAAGAGCATGAGCAGGCCGAAGCGCACGGGGTCGGCGGCGATCAGAATCTTTTTGCGGCTGAGGCGGTCCGCAATCACGCCCGCCGGTTGCGAGAATAGAATGAAGGCGAGGATGCGCAGCATCAGAGCGTTGCCGATGACTGCGGTCGCCGACGCCCCGCCTGAGCTGATAGGTGAAGAGCGCCAGACCAACTATCGTCACGCCGCTGCCGAGCAACGAGACGATCTGCGCGCCGAACAACAACTTGAAATCGCGATTGCGCCAAAGCGATAAAGGCGCGATGGGATGCTGTGGTATTTCGTTCATCAGTTGACAGTGAGTCAATAACGTTAGTCTTTAGTCCCGCCTTCAGGAGGAAGGACTTGAAATTCCAGATACTTCCTCCTGAAAGCGGGACTGCAAACCACTCTCGGCTATGCCGTTATCCATTGGTTATTTCTGCTCCGGCTTTGTGCCGGGGGGGATTCGCAATCTCGCCGAGATTCACGGCGGGGCGATTTCGCTTGAGAAATCGCTGTAGGGGGGAGCGCGCGCAACTCACGCTGCCTGCTTAGGGCGTGGTGTAGTGGCAAAAATGAGCGAAATCAAAACCGCACTTACGGAGAAAACTTCCGGTTCGGCGCCAGTAGCGCCGCGTGCTGTTTCTAATCTCCAAAACCGGCGCCAGGCTTTTTACGGGCCAAAAACGATCCGCCGAACCAGGCCAGGAGCAAGGCCGCAGGCACTGCCGCCAGAAACCGCGGCGCAAGCCGGCCAGATCTTGTGAGACAGCTGCGTGACGCTGGCTGAATACACCATATAGCTTTTGTTTTCCCGTGTAAACGTCACGCGTGGCGACTCGCAATTCTTCTCGACAGATAAACAGCTTCTTCACCTTCAGCCGAGATATCGACCGCGAAAGACCGCTCACGCAACTCTTTCGCCAGCACGCGCGCCGCATCAAGTTCGTCTTCAGCCAGCAAAACACGCATTCTCAGGCCCTAACATCAGAGTCCATCGTTAACCTGGCTACCTCAGAGACAATTTCAGAGTAGCCTGTTCAGCTTCCATTATACTATGCGTCAGATAAATACAGGATAAACCGATGATCTGCCTGCTACTAGTGCTTTGTCGTGACCCGGCTCTGACATCGACTCCTACAGCCAGACCGGAAAGCCTCCACGCTACATTATTTTAGGGCGCCCATGCCAGCCACATCCGCGCCGTACTTTCAACCCTCGCACTTACTGGGGGAATATGAACTAGTTAATACACTTCTATTTGCCACCGGACGCTTATTTCAGTAAGCTTACACATAATAGTAATGTCGGATGGGACTATCACACTTGACTTCGCTCTGATCAAAAAATTCAAAATCTTTTTTCAAATGTCAAATTTGAGATCATGAGAGGTGTCACCAATGAAACGTGTTTTAGTCTTCGTGTTTTTGCTCTCGAGTCTGGCTTCTACTGTGTCGTCGCATGGCTCGCCTGATGTGAGTCTGACCTGGATTGGACAATCCGGGTTTCTAGTAGAGACTGAAAGAGGACCTAAGGTCATTTCGGATCCTCCCAGCAACAATCTTGGCTTTCTCTTTCCGACAACCCCCGCTGATGTTGTGACTGTCAGCCATACCCATGGCGATCACACCAACATTGCCGCGGTTCAGGGCGATCCGGCCCTGGTTGACGGACGCAACGTGGCTGAGCGACAGGAGGTCCTAGCAGCAGGCATGGCCTTCGTCGTGGTTCCCGGTTTTCATGACATCAATGGGGCCACGCGCAACTCGATCGTGACCTGGACGCAGGGCGGCATTCGCTTCGCGCAATTTGGCGATTACGGTCAAGCGACATTAACCGAAGCCCAGTTGAACGATCTGCGCGATGTCGATGTCGCTTTTATCGCGGTCAGCACTCCTACCACGCCTCCGGCACGGATGAAAGACCTCATCGATCAGTTGCGGCCGCGAGTCGCTATTCTCAGTCATTTTCGTGGGCCATTGGGCGGAGCCTCTGTGACACTGCCCTTCCCTAATATCATCGCTCCATTCACCGATCTGGTCTACAAACCGACCAACGTCACGTTGAACCGGGACCGGTTGCCCAAGACACCTGAGGTCTGGGTTATGGAACCGATCGCCAATACCAATACGGTCAATTCCGCGAGTCAAAACCGAGGTATTCCGGTTGCGCCGGGATCGCTGGCAAATCTCTCGGGAGATTTTACGAACGCGTCGACAGCGATAGCCAGGTCATCCCCGCTGCCAACGACGCTGGGTAACGTGGAAGTCACAGTTGGTGGACAGGCCGTCCCGCTTTTATATGTTTCGCCAACCCGGATCAATTTTCAGGTCCCGAGTCAATTGGAAACACCGGGGCAGGCTTTAGCAGAAGTCAGAGTCGACGGAACAACGGTAGGGCGTGCGCAGGTCACAACTTTGCCAGGCGCTCCCGGCCTCTTCACCGTGACCAATCGATACTACCTGCCTATTTCACGCCATTTGCCGGTACAGCGCGGCGATTCGATAACTATTTGGGCGACGGGGCACGGCGAACTTTCTGAGTTAATTGCAGACGGACAACCTGCCCCTTTTAACGAATCGATAACCACCAAAGAGGAACCGAGGGTGACCATCGGCGGGGTCGATGCGGATGTATCGTTCAGCGGTTTGGCACCTGGGTTGGTTGGGGTCTGGCAGATCAAGGCCGTGGTCCCGGCCAATGCTCCTGCCGGCAACGAGGTGCCAGTGGTAGTTACGCAAGGGTTGATCAGTAATACATTGCCGATCGCGATTAGAGTCAAACGCAGGGGCAGGGATTAATCCAAACAAGTTGCTTTCTAAACCGGTCTGATAATTTCGAACTTGTCGAGCGTCGGCGCGTAAAATCGCCACCAGATGATCACGCTTCGATCTGTCCTTGGTCGAATCGAAGAGGCGTGTATCTGCCTAACCATTACGCGGCAGAGGTTCCGCACGCTCGCCGATGTGATCGGGAAAGTCGCCGGTGACATGCAAGAAGCTCGGATCGCCAACGCTAGTGAGAAGTCGCTGGATGTTGACGCTGAGCGGACGACTGTAATCGGCGACGACGAGCATAACCCCGACTATCAGGTGAAATGAGCAGGTGCTGTTAGAGATGATAAGAACTCTTCTGATCTTGTTGGTACTGATGATTACGGCCGCCACCGATTCGACTCCGGCCAGGTCTTGGCCGGGATTTCGCGGCAAGGGCGACAGCCATACTTCAGATAAACGATTGCCGCTTGAATGGGCTGATGACAAGAACGTCGCATGGAATACTTCCTTGCCCGGATACGGGCAGTCAAGCCCGGTCATCTGGCAGGACCGGGTCTTCTTGACCGCCACCGATGGAGAGAACAAAGAGAAATTGATAGCTGTCTGTCACAACCGTAAGACGGGAATCCGCCTTTGGCTGAAAGAATTTCCGGCATCTTTCATAATGAAAGATGCAAAAACGGTGAGCAAGGCCGCTCCGACGCCGATTGTAGACGAACGGCGCGTCTACTTCTTCTTTGAGAGCGGGGACCTGCTCGCTCTTGATCATAATGGAAAATTGCTATGGCAGCGCAAGCTTTCGGAAGAGTACGGCGGTTACAAAACCAATCACGGACTGGGCAGTTCGGTCGCGCAGACCGTCAAGGCAGTCATCGTGCTGGTCGCGCATTCCGGGCTTTCTTATCTGCTCGCCGTCGACAAACAGACGGGCCGTAATCTGTGGAAGACCGATCTCAAAGAGGGCGGCGGTTGGAGCACTCCGCTTGTCGCAAACATCAACGGTCATCAACAAATCATCGTAAGTATCAGCGGCGCGGTGAAGACATATGACGCTGATCAAGGCCAGGTCATTTGGTCGGTCAACGGACTTAAGGGAAACAACATTCCCTCGCCCACGCTCGCGCTCGAGCAAAACTTCGTTATTGCCGGTTCGAGCGATAAGGGGATGAATGTCGCCATCAAGCTCGGCGGAGATGGCGACGTCACAGCCACACACATCGCCTGGCGCGCTCAGGAAGCGACCGCCTACTTTGCATCGCCGCTCGTTCATCAAGGTCTCGCCTACTTCGTCAATAAAATCGGAGTCGCGTTTTGTCTGGATTTAAGGACGGGCGAGGAACGATGGCGCGAGCGGTTGGGCGGCGAAGTGTGGGCCTCGCCATTGGCTGCCGGAGACCGCATCTATTTTTTTGGCGTGGACGGTAAGACGCACGTGCTGCGCGCGGGCGCGAAGTTCGAACAACTCGCCGTCAATACGCTCACGGAGGTCGAGCGAGTATACGGCGTAGCCGCTATGGATGGCGCGCTGTTCCTGCGGTCAGGACGCAAACTGATTAAACTCAGACAAATGAAGGGATAATTGTTATGAAAAACATCAGTTTGAATTCTATGTTTCAACCGTAAATTGGTCACTCGCAGAAAATAAAATTACAAGCGAGCATGAAACCGTTACTGCTCACTGTCACATTATCGCTGATCTCTATATCGGCTATCTCTGCGATGAAGGTCTCTCCTCTTACGCCCGTAGCTCCAACGCCATCGCCCGGCAAACGATCATCGGAGACAAACGCATCCTGCGCTTTCCCACAGTCAAACCGCCAAACTGAAGTTCAATATCGAAGCATCCAAGGCCTGCCCGACCATCACGAATATCGAAATCTACAACTCGCCATCGCCATGAACCATGCGCATGGATTGAGCTTCTCAAGAAGCGGCCGACGACCGCAACGGCTATCGGTGAGCGGAGCGAGCTTCGAAATCAAGAAAAGCGGAAGGCCCGGCTCCGGTCGGCGGAGCGACCAGGAACTCCAGAGACTCGAACTCTCTCGCCATGGCCTTGAATTTTGCGGTTGCATCCGGCAAACTGCGAATCCGTAACACAAATTCACATTTCGTGTGAACATCGTCAGACCCGTGTGGATGCCCGCTCGGCCGCACTTTGGACAACGAAGATTTCCAGACTACAAACTTCCAGTAATCAAACGGGCGGATAATTTATGTTCCTACAAGAATCTATACAAACCGAATGTCCGAAATAACACCCAGGAGGATTCGATGAAGCCCGTTTTCATCCTGTTATTGGCCATCCTATTACAGATATGCCCGCAAATAGCGGCGCAGACGCAACGCACTCTTTCCGGTGAGATCATTACCGGCAGAAATGAAGCGGTCGCCGGAGCAACGATAACCGTTCGATCCTCCGCCGGTGAGCTTTCCGCAACGAGCGATAGCGAGGGCAATTTCACACTGATCGTTCCCGCCGAAGCGCTGATAGTGAAGATCACCGGGAAAAACATCCTCGCATATGAACGCACGATCGACGCGCGTGAATTGAATGGACAACTGCGTTTTGCGGTTCGCTACCGCGTCCCTCCGATTCATGACAGCCTGGTGATCTCCGCGTCACAACTTGATCCGGTGATCGATCGTCGCAATGAGGCCATCTACCGCGACACCCTCTTTTCTCGCGACGATCAGGTTTTCCACACACTTGATGCGGGCATCAATGCGGGGCAGCACGAGGGCGGCGGCAAATCCCTCGAAATTCGCCGCTTTGGATTCAACCTCGATCACGGGGGCGTCAACGGCGGGCTGAAGGTCCTGGTTGACAATGTGCAGCAAAATCAGGGCACGCAGGGGCACGGGCAAGGCTATCTCGGCCAGTTGAAATCGCTCACTCCCGAACTCGTCCAGGAAGTGAACATCCTCAATGGGCCGTTCAGCGCGGAGTATGGCGATTTTTCAGGGCTTGGCGTCGTTCACATCCGGTTGAAGGAATCATTGCCGGATTATGTCACTGCGCGTTTCCAGGGCGGGTCGTTCGAAACGTTTCGTACGTTTCTGGCCTACAGCCCCGAGCTTGAGCATGGCGATGCGCTGGTTGCTTACGAAGGTTCGCGGACCGATGGGCCGTTCGAGAATCCGCTCGACTACAAGCGCGATAACATCACCGGCAATTACATACGCCGGCTGAACGAAAATCGGCAGCTCGGTTTCAAGTTCAACTTGGGACGCAACGACTTCTTCTCCTCGGGACAGATTCCGCTCGACGAAGTCTTCGAGGGTCGGCTGGATCGCTTCGGGTTCATCGATCCTCAAAACGGCGGGCGCGCGCGGACCGGTGTATTAAGCGCATATTACCGGCAGAACCTGGCCGACGGGAGCGTCTTCAAGATCGACGGTTTTCTGGGACGCTCGATCTTCGATCTGTGGTCGAACTTCACTTTCTTTCTGATCGATGAAACGTTCGGCGATGAAATCCAGCAGCATGATTCGCGCCTGCAGGAAGGCGTAAACACGCAATACCTGAAGCCCCACACCATCGCGGGCCAGCGGGCGATGCTCAATATGGGCGCGAACTACTACGACAATCAGATCAACGTCGGCCTCTTCCCTTCTATCGCCCGGGCGCCGAGCCGCAAATTCATCTCGCCGGAGAATCTGGCCCACCCGGACGTTCTGCTCACCAGCGCGCGGGCACGCGTGGCAAATGTGGCGGGTTACGTTCAGCAAGGAGTGGACCTGTTCAGCGGCCGACTTCACCTCGAAGGCGGGATTCGCTACGATTATTTCCATTTCAAGGTCGCTGACCGCATCGATCCGGCGACATCGGGCGCTCAAGGAGGCGCGCGTGCGCAGCCGAAGTTCAATCTGGCCCTGACGCCTAGCGGGCGCGTTCCGATGACGTTCTATTTAAACTACGGTCGCGGCATCTCCAGCCAGGATGCGCGGGGCGTCGTGCAACGACCCGATAGGCCGAATATCTCGACGACGGACTTCTATCAGGTCGGGATCTCGCAGAACTTCGATCGAATGAGCATGAGCGCTGATCTATTCCTGATCGATCGCTCAAACGAACAGGTTTACATTCCCGATGACGGCAGTTTTGAATTCAAAGGGCCGAGCCGAGCCTACGGTTTCGAAGTGAAGAGCGCGATGAGGGTGACGCGATTCTTGAGCTTCAACGCGGGCGTAACGAGAGTCGCTAATGCCTTCTACCGCGACTACTTCTTTGAGGAGGACGATCCCGCGCCGGGGAAGAGAAAGTACATCGACAGCGCCCCCCATATCGTCTCCAACGCAGGTTTAACAATCTCCGGGTGGCGAGGCTTCAGCGGGTCGCTACGCTGGCGTCATACCAGCAACTATCGCCTCGATCCGGTCGATCCCGCAATTCGCGCCTCGGGGCTGGACGTGCTCGACCTGAGTATTGTCAAGCAACTTCGTCATTGGATCGAGCTCAACTTCTCGATCGACAATCTGACAGACAAACGCTACTTCGAGACGCAGAACTATTTTGAATCGAGGATCAGGCCAGGCGACCCGATCATTTCGCGGATTCACGCCACACCAGGTTATCCGATCACGTTGACTGGAGGAGTGACGTTTCGCTTTTCGAGGAAGGGCTAGGTGAAGAATGTGAATACGATGCGCTGTAACTTCGGATCAGCGAGCGTTCTATCCTCTCTGGCTCGGAAGGCTCCCGGATACGCAATGAGCCATCTAAACGAACGCCCCCCTTCGCCGACGACGGTGACGCGGGCCGCACTTATATCGATTCTAACAATACCGCAATCTATTGCCCGAGGTGCTTCCCAAACACGCTCAGGCAAACCTATACTGGGTAGATCGTTATTTCGATTGCTACTGACAAGGAGAAATCGATGGGTGATCTGGTTCGCTTCGGCGTGAGCGCCGAGGAAGAGTTGATGACCAATTTCGACCGGCTATCAACGGACAAAGGCTACAGCAACCGTTCCGAGGCGTTGCGAGATCTGATGCGCGACGCGCTGGTACAAGAGCGCCTGGAGAAATTCCCCGATACTGTCAACGTGCTGGGCAGTTTGACGCTGGTTTATGACCATCATGCGCGCGAGCTTTCCGAGCGAATGAATGAGATACAGCACGAGCGGCATGCGATGGTGGTTTCAGTTCTGCATGTCCACATCAGTCACGACGATTGTATGGAAGTGATCGCATTGCGCGGCAGGGCGCGTGACATCCGCGAACTCGCCAACGCGCTGCTCAGTCTGAAAGGCGTCAAACATGGGAAACTCTTTCTGACGCTCCCCACGCGGGAAATCGTCGGAAGGAAAGCTCCACATTCACAAGCGCATCGGAAAAACAAACCGGCATGACGGCATGAAACACTTCTCCCCGAGACGTCACGCTTCCTATCGCCGAAAAAGAAGGCCTGGATCAGCGACGTTTCACACCGAGTACAGTCAACCTGCCCCCACGTCAGCGGTCATGATCGCCTGCGATGGCCGCATCCTAAAGAACGGCCGCCGCGGCGAATTTTCACAAGTTTCAGCTTGATCTCAACCTTCACAGCCACTTAGAGTCTCGCCTAAAGGACGCCATCTGTGACCGTTTCGCGCAACCAATTCACGAGCTGCCGCTGGCCCCTCGCTTCCAGCCGCATAGTTAGGAAATTCCGGAGGATTCTGTTCAGCCCACGCCTCTCCGATTGGGGTGATCAATCTCCACTGAGCTTCTACCTCATCATGCCGAATAAAAAGTGTTGCGTCGCCCTGCATCAAGTCAAGCAGGAGGGTTTCGTAGGCGGAAGGCAAGCGCACGCCAAATGCAGTCTGGTAACAGAAATCCATGTGCACGGACGCTGTGTACATCTCTGCCCCGGGACGCTTGGCTGCGAAGGTGACGATAATTCCTTCATTGGGGTGAATGCGTATGACGATCACATTCGGTTCGATCATGTCTTCTGGCGCGCGAGCGAACAGCGCCTGCGGCGTTCGCTTGAGATGGACGGCTATCTCTGTAATTGAGTGCGCCAGCCGTTTGCCTGTGCGGGCATAAAATGGCACGCCTCCCCATCGCCAATTCTCGACTCGAAACTCGACAGCCGCGTAAGTCTCAATTAGCGAATTGCTCGCCACACCTTTTTCATCCCTGTAGGCCGGCACGCTCTCGCCATCGATCTCTCCTCCGCCGTACTGCCCACGCACTGTACGCACTGCCACCTCTCCGGGTGTCATCGGATGAATCGAGCGTAAGACCTGTACCTTACTATCACGCACCGAATCGGCATCGAACGTAACTGGCGGCTCCATCGCTGTGAGCGCCAGAAGCTGTAAGAGATGATTTGCCATCATATCGCGCCGGGCACCAGCCTCTTCGTAATAAGATCCGCGCTGGCCTACGCCCAGCGTTTCACCCGCAGTAATTTCGACGAAATCGATATAGTTGCGATTCCAGACGGGCTCAAAAAGGGAGTTGCCAAAACGAAATACGAGGATGTTCTGTACCGTCTCTTTGCCGAGGTAGTGGTCTATGCGATAGACCTGATGCTCGTCGAAGACACGTGCGATGGCTGCATTAAGAGAGCGCGCAGAGTCGAGGTCGCGTCCGAAAGGTTTTTCGATCACGATGCGGGACCAGCCTTTTTGTTCGGACGCAAGCCCTGCCGCGCCGAGCCCATTCACGAGGACAGAGGCGATCGATGGTGGCGTTGCGCAATAGAATAGGTGGTTAGCGCTTGCGCCTTCTCGCATAGTCATCTGTTCGAGACGCGCGGCCAGAGAGCGATACGTCTCGGCATCTGTAAAATCGCCAGACATGTAATGCAGTCGCGTCGCAAATTCCCCCCACTGTACATCGCTGATTTCGCCCATATCCGCCGACCCAGTCGCGCCGGCACGTATCTCCTCGCAGAACTCATGATCGCTCATCTGCCTTCGTCCGATGCCCAGCACACTGAAATCGTCTGATAGATACCGCTCGCGCACCAGATGAAAGAGTGCTGGAACCAGCTTGCGTTTAGTCAGATCGCCGAATGCGCCGAGGATCACGATCGTACACGGATCAGCCTTCGGAAGCTTTGGTTTAGTTATCGGGAATGGAGTGGCCTCGACAATTACTGACACGCCATTAACCTTTCAGGCTGACATTCAACCATACTCAATTGTGGGCAATTTAAATTTCAGTAAGCAAAGTAGGATATTTACGGCTGAAATACTATTGGGATGTTAGGAAACGATATCGGAATATAAGTAAGCCGTTTAGGAAGTTAGCGTATTCGTATGGGAATTAATCGACCATGCCTAGGAAATATGACTAGGCATTCAGGATATTTACGTCTTCCCTTTCGGCAACCTTCAAGTTGGAAGAATAAACTGGATTGTTGCGCCTTTCTCCTCGTTTGGTGTAGCACAAAGACTTCCGCCGTGAGATTCGATTATCGTTCGACTGATTGAAAGTCCCAGGCCCATCCCTTCTGATTTCGTGGTAAAGAATGGATCGAATATCCGTTCACTATCACGCGGATCAATGCCAGTCCCCGAGTCTCGAAACGCTACCAGCACCTCACCCGGGATACGGCTCAGCGTAGTGATCAGCAAATCACGCGGATAACATCCAACTCCGCTCATGGAATCCTTGCTGTTCAGAATGAGATTTAAGATCACTTGCTGCAACTGTACCCGGTCACCCACTACCTGGGGGAGATCGGCTGCCAGGGCTGTTTGCAGGTGTATCTCACTCTTATTCAACTCGGTTATTGTCAAGGCGATAACTTCTCGAATGATCTCGTTGAGGCTCAGCACCGCCCTTTCGGAATCTTTTCTCTTCAACAGGGCGCGAATCCGTGTAACCACTTCACTCGCACGCATGCTATCGCTGATCATCCGCTCGGCCACCTCACGCAACTTTCCAATATCCGGCGGCTCGCGATTCAGCAGGCGCAGACAAACCTGCCCATTCGTGACTAGAGCGCCGAGCGGCTGGTTTATCTCGTGCGCAATCGAGGCGGTCAACTCACCCATCGTCGTCACGCGCGTGACGTGCGCGAGTTCTGCCTGCAATTTCTGCAAGGCAGCTTCCACTCGCTTACGCTCGATCATCTCCGCACCCTGCATGGCATAGAGATCGGTCAACCGCAGCTCACGCTCTGATGGACGATGAGGTTGACTAAAGTGCGTTGAGATCACACCAAGCGGTTCGCCGTTGCGGTTGAACAAGGGCGTGGACTGCATCGCCCGATATCCGGCAGAGGCGGCGATCTGCTGGTGTGGCTCAAAGTCCGGATCAGTCGATACATCTTCGATGATGATGCGCTCCTGCCTTAGCAGAGCCCGGCCACAGGCTGAGCTATCGTCGCAGCTGCCGCTGAAGTGATCCAGGAAATCCTGTTTAAAGCCGCAATCCGCAACGATCTCTAACGCCTTGGTCTCATGGTTGTAAAGTTGAACATGGCCGAAGTCTGCCTTCTGCATCTCTATTGTAGCCTGAAGGACTTCCTCCAGCAGCGGCTGGAGTTGAGTGTTCGATAGTAACCGAGTGCTAAGCTCGTGGAGGCGCGTCATGGCTATCAGTTCAGCCGCCAATTCATCTTTCAGGGCATGTGATTCGGCCTCAGCCTTTTTGCGTTCGGTGATATCTTCGACGATTCTCACAAGCATCGGATGCGTGGTCTCGGTTCCAGGAATAATTGAGACACTTGTGTTCGCCCAGATGACGCCTCCATCTCTGCGAAGGTAACGCCGCTCCAAACGATAATTGTGGAGGCTACCCACCTGGAGCTGGGCGAGACGCGACCACGCGTGTTCACGGTCTTCCTCGAGCGTGACATCAATAATAGAGATTGCCTGCAACTCTTCTGCGGAATAACCGAGCATTCTTTGCAGGACGGGGTTTGCCGCGAGGAACCTTCCGCTCACATCGGTCAAACCGATGCCGACCGCCGAGTTTTCAAATACTGCTTGCCACCTCTGCTGGGTAAACGTCTGAGGGCTAATAAACGACATGACTCCTCCTCCACACTATGATTCATCGGTAGTCTCTAAAACCAATTCTTAAATGATGAATGGAACAGCTTGCATGTCGCCACTTGGTTTACCGATGTGCCACCGCGGAATGCTCAGTGTCCAATGCCTTTCATCGCAAGCACGGCATTGGTGAGGATAAGGATATCTATGCGAACGCATTTTGAAGACGCTGATGACTCCTGACTGATGTTGGGGAGGATGTAATATCTGACGAAATGCCCGTTCCCGGATATTTCGGGATAATATTAGAGATTTCACTTTCTCGGATCAAGGCGTCGTGTCTCCTCCTCCAGTTAGCAAACCGAGTGCCGTACCCCTCTATTGCCCTTAGCACGGGAGTCAATTGGTTAATGAATGGTTTATCTCGGCCGGCAGCACTCTGTGAGTTAAATTGCCTCGGATGATCGCTCCAAAATTGTGATGACCGCCGGATAAGTTGGCGCTCTTCATTGTTGAGAGGGAAAAGCGATGCCTCTTGAGAAACTGGCAGAATCGGTCGTCCGAACCTGAGGCATCTTGGCAGAAACGCGAGCTCAAGCTCGCCACACAACGCTGTCCCGCCCCACTGCTCGGTCATTGAATGCCTGGTGCCAAACAATCTGGCAACGCTAGATACTACCAGGTTACGACTTTCCATGGGAGAGAAAAGACAATTATCGAGGAACGCGTTGATCAATAGCGGAGAAGTATTACAGCGAAGCATTGATTAAGCGGTTCAATGGTTCCAGACAATTTTCGTGTACGAACCGGAAACAGCTAAATAAAGATGTATTTTATCGCCTCACACAGCCTTCTCATCTCCTGCACTCACCACGTGGCATACAGATTGAAACACAGAAAGAAGAGCCCGACGGCTAAATCACCCTTAGTCAAAAGGGAGGAGTCGTTCACGTAAGTCAGGGACGACATTTTAAAACAATTATCAACTGCTGAGAGCGAGAGAGGTCACAGTAGTTGAACGCAACGACGCTTGGAAATGCAGCTCCACGCAGATTGCAGCATTTTATCAATGGGAGAGGCAAGTTATGGCAAAAGCAGTAGGCATAGATCTCGGCACTACCAATTCGGTAGTCGCAGTCATGGAAGGCGGCAAACCCGCTGTAATCGTCAACAGCGAAGGCAGCCGCATCACGCCATCCGTCGTGGCTTATACTAAGACCGGAGAGCGGCTTGTCGGCCAACTGGCCAAACGACAGTCGGTCCTCAATCCTGAAAATACTATCTACTCGGCCAAACGCTTCATTGGCCGCCGTTACGCAGAGGTGCAGTCGGAGATCAAGAACGTTCCCTATAAAGTAGTGTCTGGTCCGAACGATGCCGTCCGGTTCGATATCCAGGGAAAACAGGTCTCACCGGAGGAAGTATCCGCCCAGATATTGCGGAAGCTAGCTGATGACGCGGCCAAGTATCTCGGTGAGAAAGTGACGGACGTAGTGATCACAACACCGGCTTATTTCAACGACGCGCAGCGTCAGGCGACCAAAGACGCGGGTCAGATCGCCGGTCTCAATGTGCTGCGCATAATCAACGAACCGACGGCCGCTGCGCTGGCTTACGGCCTTGATAAGAAGACGAATGAAACGGTCTTGGTCTTCGATCTAGGCGGCGGCACTTTCGACGTCTCAATCCTGGAAGTCGGTGACGGTGTCTTCGAGGTCAAATCAACCTCGGGCGATACTCATCTGGGTGGCGACGATTTCGACAAGCGGATCGTCGATTGGCTGGCCGAAGAGTTTTTGCGCGACCAGGGCATCGATTTGAGAAAGGACCGCCAGGCACTGCAGCGGCTGACCGAAGCGGCTGAGAAGGCCAAGATCGAGTTGTCGAGTGTGGTCGAGACCAACATCAGCCTGCCCTTCATCACGGCTGACGCGAGTGGGCCGAAGCATCTCGAGTATAAACTCACGCGGGCGAAGTTCGATCAACTGACGGCTGATTTGGTCGAGCGTTGTATCGGGCCGGTCAAGCAGGCGCTCTCGGATGCAAAGCTCACCGAACGCGATATTGATGAGGTGGTGTTGGTCGGCGGCGCAACCCGCACACCATCGGTGCAAGCTGTCGTGCGTCGGTTGACCGGGGGCAAAGAGCCGAACCAATCGGTCAACCCTGACGAAGTGGTGGCGATCGGCGCGGCGATCCAAGCCGGCGTACTCGCCGGTGAGGTCAAAGACGTGGTGCTGCTTGACGTGACGCCCCTCTCATTGGGCGTCGAAACGCTGGGCAGCGTGATGACCAAGCTCATCGAACGTAATACGACCATTCCGGTGCGCAAAACCGAAGTCTTCTCGACGGCGGAAGACAGTCAAACTGCAGTCGACATTCACGTGCTGCAGGGCGAGCGTGAACTGGCGCGTGACAATCGCACACTCGGCCATTTCCGGCTCGAAGGCATCCGGCCTGCTCCACGAGGCCTGCCGCAGGTGGAGGTCACCTTTGACATTGATGCGAACGGCATCCTGACAGTCACAGCGCGAGACAAAGAGACAGGCAAGGAGCAGAAGATCACCATCAGCGGCTCAACACAGCTCTCGAAAGATGAGATCGACCGAATGGTGACAGACGCACAGAGTCACGCTGACGAGGATCGGCGGAGGCGAGAAGAAGTTGAAGCGCGCAACCACGCCGATTCGATCGCCTATCAGGTAGAGCGCCAGCTCCAGGAGTTGGGCGACCGAGTACCGGCGAATGAAAAGGCGCGGGCCGAGCAATTGATCTCGGAGATTCGCCAGTTGGTCAAGAACAACTCATCAGACATCGCCCGGCTACGCCAGTTGGCGAGCGACTTACAGCAGTTGGCCCATGGGCTGGCTTCGGCTAGTTATAGTCAGGCCGCGGCCGGCGGGGGCGGCGAAAGACCTCAATCAGGCCCGGGCGGCACGAGCACGGGAAGCGGCGATGATGTAATAGATGCTGAATTTCGGCAGAGCAAGTAGTTTGACGATGTCACATTTCAGCGGCATTAGCGGCCGAAATGTGACATCGCCGAGGTATAAGTCTTTTGCAATTGGATGAGAAACAAAATTTATCGCTGAACAGATAGATGTCGGCACTGTTTCCAGGCCTCACATCTGATCGCCTCAATGCGCAAGACCCGCTTCTTCAACACGCAACCCGCGCCAGGAGTCTCTCCGCTCCAGGATGAGCGCACCAAAACCGAGGATCAGCACCAACGACTGCATAACCCAGCCGATCCAGGGCAGCGAAACGAAGAAGGCAACCACCAGCGCCCCCGCTGCTAACCGGGTATAGGGTGAGGTCGCAGTTTGTTTCAGTCGTCCGAGTACCCATCCACCGATCAGGTATGAGACAAAAACGCCTGACAGTAACAGTGCTACGCAGTAAAGCGCGAACAGGACTACGGCGAGAGGAATACCGATGACTGTGATCGCCAGCAGCACACAGATCAGCGGGATCAGGATCATCCCCAGCAAGCCGGCAAGCAGCACATGTCCTGGTTGCTGCATCATTCTATCGGCGATGCGGCGGGGCCACCGCGCGGAAAGCGCGATCGTGGCTGCTCCGAGGATCAGTAACACCAGGAAGATAAAAAGCAATTGCCATAACCAGTTCACTAAGTTCCACTCCCTAGGACTTCCTTCCTGATTGAATTGAATTCGACCGAGTATCTGCGCCTGCGGCGATATTTCAGGCGGGGTCGGGGCATGAACGACCAGATCGCCGCGGATTACCGCGCCGGGCAGCACTCTCAAGACGTTGGTGTGAGCTTGCACCGATCCTCCAATTTCTGATGCGAGTCTCGTCTCCGTGGCATTCACCGACAGATTGCGCTTCACCGGTCCCAACACTTCAACGGAACTGCCCATCAGATAGGCGTCGCGCCCAACGCTAGCTTGCGGTTGCAGAATGACGGAATTCCCCGCAAGCCTGGCATTATCGGTTACCGGAGCATTAACGCTGACGTTCGCTCCCGCCGCCCACAGATCATTTCCGACCGTGCCATTGATGTTGACATTTGAACCAGCCGCCAGGACATACCCTTGAACAGGACCCGCCATCGTCACGTTCGTTCCAGCGGCAGTCAAGTCTCCCTTTATATCTTTCGCCACATTCACATTACGTCCTGCGATGACGAGATCACCGTCCATATCGCTTCCAGACTCTACAGTCAGATCGGCGCCGGCGGCCGGCGTCGTCGAGCGAAAGGCGCCCCACCAGAAAAAGCAGGCCAGCGCTATCGCAGCTATTGCAATCAGAATCCACATTGCTTTCATTGTTTTGCCCTCCCCTCAGCACGCCAATCTCAGCCCACGGGCGGCAACAGAATGGTGTCGTATATCTAGATCCCCTGCCCCTTGATATCCGTCATCACAGAGCAGTTAAGGAGTCAGTGACGGATTGCAAATCCTTCTTCTACCAATCAACCGCAGCCCTTCATGCGGAGGGTTCGTCGTGAACGCTGACGTCTCTCAGTTCAAAACCATCCAGTCATTCTGCGCCCTGCTATTAATCGGCATTAAATCGAACCTACGCGGTGGCGCTGCTTACCATCTGCACTTTGTATTTATCAAGCTTCCGATAAAATGTGCGACGGTCAATGCCGAGTATCTTGGCTGCCCGGGCATGATTGCCGCCCGTCTCTTCCAATATGCGCAGAATGTGACGGCGTTCGACCTCCTTAAGTGTGCGCTCACCACCCACAGGCTCACTCGATCCCAACCTCCCCATCAAACCGCTGATATGTAACGGCAGGTCGGGAATTCTCAGCGTCGGCTCGACACCTATCGCCAGCGCGTGTTCGACGGCGTTCTCCAGCTCGCGCACGTTGCCCGCCCAGTCAGAGCCGATCAGCAGTCGCATCGCTTCCTTTGAAAAATGACGCGCCTCTTGATTGTTCGCCTCCGAGTTGTTACTCAAGAAATAGTCGATCAAGAGCGGAATGTCTTCGCGCCTCTCGCGCAGTTCTGGGAGGTAGATATTGACGACGTTAAGGCGATAGTAGAGGTCCTCTCGAAATTCGTTTCTGCGGATCGCTTCGACGATATCCTGATTGGTGGATGCGATCACCCGCACATTGACCTCCATGTTCTCGCGCCCGCCAACCCGGCGAATCACTCTCTCCTGCAGAGCGCGTAGCAATTTCGCCTGCAAATCAGGCTTGAGCGCCTGCACTTCATCAAAAAACAGTGTGCCGCCATGCGCCGTCTCAAATAAACCTCGCTTGCTCTCAGAGGCTCCGGTGAACGCGCCCTTCTGATGGCCGAAGAGTTCAGATTCTGCGAGTTGCTCGGGCAGCGCGCCGCAGTTGATATCGACGAACGGCATAGATGCGCGCGAACTGTTGTGATGAATTGCCCGGGCCACCAGCTCCTTGCCCGTTCCTGTGCGCCCGCTTATGAGTACAGTGGCATTGGTTGGCGCTACTCGCTCGATTATCTGAAAGACGCGCTGCATAGCTTGCGAGCGTCCTATCATTTGACCGGCGCGTCTGCCGTTGCGCGACTGCTTTTCAGATGATGGAGATACTTCACGGAATGGGGGAAGCGCATTAGAAGCCCCCTGGTGAACTGGTTTCCAGAGAAAGTGATTAACCACAACAACCCTTTCTTGTGACTCCCCGTTTTGATGACAACCGAGTTTTTTTGCGCTCGCGGGCATAACTTCAATATCAAAGGCTGAATGGAGTGAGACAGGTTTATAGCTGCACTCTTTGCATACTCTTTCGAGCGGGGAGAATAATTCACAAAGCAGAGTAGTAGATATACTGCGAAAAAACTATTGGAAGATCAGGTAATAGTATTGGTATATAGAGAAGTCATCTAAGAAGTTGACGCATTCATATTGGAATTGGTTCAGCGCGGGTGGGTGCTCGGGGGGTTGATGCCTAACTTTTCGGCCATACGAATCAGTTCAGCTAACGATTTAGCCTGCATTTTTTGCATAACATGGCTACGATGGACATTCACTGTCTTCTCACTGGTGCCAAGTTCTGAGGCGATCTGTTTATTAAGCAGCCCTGCGACGACTAAACACATCACCTCGCGCTCGCGGACGGTAAGCGTCTCATGGCGTCTTCTGAACTCAGCTATTTCATCCCGCTGACTTCGCGATGCGCGATCGAGCTCGATTGCCTGCTCTATCGCGTCAAGCAAGTCCTGGTCTCGAAAAGGCTTGGTGAGAAACCCCACTGCCCCGGCTTTCATCGCCTGCACTGACATCGGGATGTCCCCGTGCCCTGTTACAAAGATAATGGGGATCTGAATTTGCCTCTCCGATAGTTCGCGCTGGAGATTTAAGCCGCTCAAGCCGGGCAAACGGACATCGAGCACCAGGCAACTCGGCACACCCGGCGGCAGATCGCTTTGCAAAAACTCCTGCCCTGAGCTGAAAGTTATACCTTTGATCCCTACTGTTTCGACGAGTGTTTTGATGGCTTGAAGCATCGATGGATCATCATCGATGATAAAGACAACTTGATCTACTCCCTTTATTTCCACTATCGTTGCCTGCAGTCAGGGTAAATATGCCATATGCAGCATGCCTGGCAATCTATGCGAGCAGAGTCCCGGCAAAATGCGATGAAACGCGCCATGATGCCAAATATATGGAAGAGGTAAGATTCTGATTGCAACTTCGACAAGAAGTTACGCTGCGTCTGTTGTTGGGCGGGAAGTAAAGATAATAACATCCATCTACTACAGTCATCAAGAAATGAAGACGCCGCTTAAAAGTTGACCGAACGTGTACCGTATCGGAGGCCTAGTCCTCGGCACCACTATGAAGCGATGTTAAGTCAGAAGCAGATTCATGTTCTTGTACGCCGGTAATGCGATGAGGCATCCGATGAGTTTCGAGCATATTCTTTGCCCGAACCGCCGTCAGCGAGTCCCCCTGATGAGCAGGTAGTGGTCGACAGCTTACCCGGTGCTTACCATCCGGTTGCCGCGGCAATAACTCAGAACACTTGCGGCGGCGGGTCTTTTAATCTCACAGGCGGCAGCGACTCACGCAGCGGCGGGTCGGGTTTGCTCTTTCCCACGCGCATTATTCGACTTGATCCTAGGGTTAGCTGAAGGCGGAAGCCCCAGTTCGTCGCCGATAAATCCTGTCCCCCGGCAATCGAGACACCGTTCAACGCGCCCCCCCTTGCACTTCAGACAATCTTCGTCGAGCAGACTGACATTCGGCATGACGCCCGTCCCACCACAAACCTGACAGTTGACTGTGCCATTCCCATAGCAGGTAAGACACATCTCTTTCATACTTCTCCTCCTCAATAAATCTATTCCACCTCGCGTTCGGGGGCAACCATAAAGTGCGCGGATAATATCTGTACGATCTGGGCAAAGGGCAAGCACGAGCCCAACGCCAAGCAAAACATTTGGATTAGGTGTGTGGCGAATTTGTGGTACCTGAAGAGCAAAACTGTCATCCCCTCTCTCAAATAGAGAGGCGTTCAGACAACGAATCCTGCGGAACCGATCGTGAGCACGCGTTGGGTTTCTGACAGCTTGCTTTTTGTTGTGGAGGATTGAGAGTAACTCGAGAAACTGAATGTAAATGGCGCGCTTCGCGCTGAACATAAGTTGATCAAGGTATGTGGTTTGCACTCCAATCGCCGGGACCTTATTAGATGGTTGCCTCGATCTTGATCAGGTCGCCAGCGCAGTCTTCAAGTGGCCTGCGAATCGATTTCTCCTTCGGAGAAATCGATAACGCCAAGCACCTAATACCGGCCGAGATACGGGATATTTGGCCACCAACTGGAACCCGAATAGGTATGTGATGCTTAGGCAAAATCCACAGAGCCACCAGTGAAAAGAGGTGAAATGAAGCTACCCTTTCGTAATCGCCGCGAAGCGGGGCGGTTGCTTGCTGCGAGGCTCGATGCTTACGCCAATCGCCCGGACGTGCTCGTGCTGGCTCTACCACGCGGCGGCGTGCCCGTCGCATATGAAGTAGCCCGCGCGCTCAGAGTTCTCCTGGATATCTTTCTCGTGCGCAAGCTGGGCATCCCCGGCTACGAGGAACTGGCGATGGGTGCCATCGCGACAGGCGGCGTGCGAGTGCTCAACGATCAACTCGTGCGCGCTCTGCACATCTCGGACCAAATGATCGAGGCGGTCGCCGCAAGGGAGCAAAAAGAGCTGGTGCGGCGGGAACATATCTACCGCGGCGATCGTCCGCCTCGCGAATTGCGTGGTCGAACCGTGATTCTCGTGGATGATGGCCTGGCGACCGGAGCCACCATATACGCCGCCATAAAAGCGCTGCGAGAGCAACAGGCTGCCCGTATCGTCGTAGCGGTCCCAATCGCATCGCCCGAGTCATGCGAGGAGATGAGGAAAGAAGTCGACGATATCATCTGTGCCATCACACCAGCTCCATTTCATGCGGTCGGGCTCTGGTATGAGGATTTCTCACAAACAACGGACGAAGAGGTGCGCGATCTACTCGCGCGTAGCGCGCGGGCAGACAGCAGCTATGAATCCTGAAAGCAGAGTGAAATTCGTCTAAATTACAAACAGGTTTGGCCTTTCATCGTTGCGCCTTCTTGATTTTTTCCGCTGCCATCTTTTTCGCCACATCCAGCGCTTCACTTGCGGGAACTTTAATGTCGGGTTCGACTCCGGTTCCTTCCCAGTTGGTCTTTGAGATGGGGTTGATCGCTCTAGCAAACGGGACGCCGATGCTGAAGTGATCGTCAATGCGATGGCCTGAAACAGGATGCGCTCCTCCTCCGGTTGTCTCGCCGATAATCGTCGCCCGTTTTAGGTTCTTCAGATTATAGGCAAACTCTTCAGCGCCCGAAAACGTCCCCTTGGAGGTCAGCACGAAAACCGGCTTGTCGGAGAGCCGCGCGCCCGGCACATCTAGCAAAGTCCAGAACTCGGTGGTCTTGTCCTCTTTGCGGTTATACAAATCGTTCAAGTGCGTCGGCTCAGCGAAGAGATACGAGCTTATGTAAGCCACCATCTTCGGATCTCCGCCGCCATTTTGGCGCAGATCAATGATGATGGCATCCACGTGCGCCAGAAAATTCATCGCTGCGGCTACGGTTGGGCCGCATATCTCTGAATCTATGAAACCGTTGAATTTCAGAAACCCGATATTCTGCGGAAGGCGCTCCACCTTTTCGAAGGCACAGTTGTTGCTCAATATCTGGGTTTTCCGTTGCGCCTCGGCTGTGGGATTTGGTGTGGGGTTCGCGCCGGGATCCCTTTTCGGCAATGCCCGCGGTGAAAAGTTCACACGCAGATGCTTGTCGTGGCTCACTGCCTGTAGATCGTCGGTGAGTGTGGTCGCGAAGTCATCGGCTCCAGTGAATGCGTCGTAGGCGCCGCTCTTCAGCCGCGCTTGTACGGCTTCGGCCATCTTCTTCGCGGTTTCCGGGAACACGTAAAATTCGTTGAGTTTCGCCACGGCCCCGTCAATAACGCGCGCACGCGTCTCGGCATCGATCTTCTTGTTCATGTCAGCCGCGGTCAATCCTGGAGGGATTGCGCGTAGACTGAAACTGACAATTTCGGCCGGATCGGTATCCTTCACCTTGATTCTAAATAGTTCCGAGCTTTCAACATCTCTGTACGACACCGAGGCGCAAAAGATCTCGCAGGTTCTCCAAAACCCGCATATGCCACCATGGCTTAAAACTATTGGTCGGATACTCGTGACAAAGTTGACAATAACTTGCGATCCACACCAACTACACTCGGGCACTCGGATCGAATTTACACGCCTTCCGCTTGATCATCTTCAATTGATCATTCGGACTTCTCTTCCTTTCGCGCTTCTTTTCAGTTCGTCGCAGATCAGTCGAGTTACTTTTTTTATTTCAGATTTTTTCAATTGGGCGCCTCTTCCCCTCTTCCCAAAGGCTTTTTAACTCATCCCATCGCGAGACACTCCTGGAATAATCTGTGTCAGTGGGCCTACAGACATTTAGTACTAATAATAAGGACTGGCGTAATGATTTTCACCCACTCTTTGGCTCAATTCTCTCTTAGAGTATCACAAGCTTGGCGACCGTTTCCGCTCGATATTATCGCAGTTGATTGCTAACTTCTGTCATTCTACAAGTTGAATCTACGTCCGAATCTGAGGCAACTTGGCCGAATCGCGAGCCACAACCTCGCCACACTATTGCTGAGCAACTCCAATATGGGCGGCAGAAAACAACCAAACTGCTCACTTCGAGGGAGACCGGGCACCAGCGAACAATTTGCGTGTATGAACCGGAAACAGATCAAAAACAGCGTAGACATTGAAACATCGAATTCATACCATTTTCACGGATGCCACGGATAATCGCGGATTACCGTGATTGCTTCCGTTTCTATCACTCATTTTTCGGTTAGCCAGACAATCAATTCTTCGCTTCCTGCCCAATCATCTCCCGCACTCACAGCGTGGCATACCGATTGAAATGTTGAAATGCCTAAAATTGAAATGCCAAGAATTGAAATGCTTAGAATCGAGCCCGGCAGTCTGCGTCAAGATCAAAGTGGCCTCGGGTGATACACATCGGCAGCGATAATATCAACCAAGGAACTGAAGTCTGTTAAGAGCCGGGGATTGGCAGCGTCATGAAGAAAGTACCGAACCATGAGAAGAACACTCTGCCGGAAGGCAAAGCACAAATGGACACTGAGCAGGGCGATATAAAACGGCTGAAGTCAGAGAATGACCAGTTGAGGGATGAGAACGCACAGCACAAAGAGAAGTTGCGCCGCGAGCATGAAATCTACTTGCGCAGCATCGCCGACTTTAATAACTACCGCCAGCGCATTGAACGCGAACACGCAAATGCTGCTCAGATAGGTAAACGAGAGATGATACTTTCCCTGCTCGATTTCCTGGATGACTTCGAGCGCGCGCTCAAACATATCGATGAGTCAGAAATATCCGTCTCAGAAGGGCTGCACGCGATTCACCGGCGTTTGGCGAAGCTGCTCGAATCGCAGGGAGTGACCACTTTCGAGAGCGTGGGCCATCCCTTTGATCCGTCGCTGCACGAAGCGGTGGGGTCAGCAGATAGTGATGAACAGGAACCGGACACCGTGTTTGATGAATTGAGTCCAGGTTATCGCTGGGGAGAGGAGTTGCTCCGCCCAGCTCGTGTTCGTGTGGCTCGGCAAGCCAGTGGTCGGTAGTCAGCAGTCAGTTCGCCGCCACAGTTTACTATAAGAGGAGATTACTCTAGTTGAAAGCTGACTACTGAGGCAGGGCGCAGCTATGGCCGTGAAATTCAGAGATTACTATGAGGTTCTCGGTGTCGCTCGCACGGCGAGCGCAGATGAGATAAAGAAGGCTTATCGCAAGCTCGCTCGTAAATACCATCCTGACGTCAATCCCAAAGACAAAACGGCCGAAGAGAAATTCAAAGAGATCAACGAGGCCTATGAAGTCTTATCCGATTCTGAGAAACGCAATCGCTATGATCAACTTGGGGAGAACTGGAAAGCTGGCGCTGACTTCACTCCCCCACCGGATTGGGCGCGGGAAGGCGCGCGCGCGGGGTTCGACTTCAGCGAGATTTTCGCCGAGGGGCGTGGCTCGAGCGGTTTCAGCGATTTCTTCGATGCTTTCTTCACAAGCGGGCGAGGAGCGCGGGCGGGCGCGGGCTTTGCCATGCGCGGCTCGGATGTAGAGGCCGAGATACCACTCACGCTTGATGAGGCCCATCGTGGCGTCATGCGGACGATCACAATCGAGGCGGCCGAGCGTTGCCCGGAATGCGGCGGGAGCGGGATTAAGGACAAACAAAATTGCCCGATGTGCCGTGGGAGAGGTTCCATCCGCCGTCCCAGATCGCTGGAGGTCAACATCCCGGCAGGGGTGCGCGACGGATCGGTCATTCGTCTCGCAGGGCAGGGCGACCCCGGTCTCGGCAAAGCGCAGGCGGGCGATCTCCTCCTGCGGGTGCGGATCAAACCGCATTCTATCTTCCGTATCGCCGGCGAAGATGACATTCAAATTGAACTGCCGATTGCGCCATGGGAGGCCGCTCTCGGGGCAAATGTCAGCGTCCCTACGCTTGATGGCCAGGTGGAGATGACCGTTCCGGCAGGAGCGCAGGGGGGACAACGAATGCGATTGCGCGGGCAAGGCTTGAATCGCAGGCGTGGCGGACGCGGAGACGAGTACGTCAAAATCAAGATCGTCATCCCGCGAAAACTTTCCTCCATAGAGAAAGAATTGTTTGAGAAGCTGGCCGCCGAATCAGAATTTGACGCGCGCGAGCTGATAAAAGTTTAAATTGTGGATTGGGGTTTGCAGTTGTGAATTTGCGTCTTTTCAGGGTTCCCCGCCGTTCCGACATGCGCCATCCCAATCCGCAATCATAGGGAGAGACGATGACCGAGCGACAATTTCAAATCGTCCTCTGTCGCAGGGAACGCGAACAGCTGACCTTGGATACCCTCGCCAGCTCCGCGGGTCTCCATCCGGACCTGGTTGAGCGATTCGTTGAGTTCGGCTTGCTTGAACCGGCTGAGAGGGAGGGGACGCAGTTAATCTTCGAGGCTGCGGCGGTCCTGCGCTTGCGAATGATCGAACGATTGCGAAGCGACATCGGCATCAATCTTACTGGCATTGCCGTCATTCTCGATCTGCTCGACCGGCTGCAAGCCTTGCAGGGTGAAAATGAGCGGCTGCACGTTCATTGATCGCGAGGATTCGGCGATCGAGTATGTCATTTGGATAGCAAATGTTTGGAGGGAAAATGAGATATCCCCACACATCCCGGGCTATAGGCGCATTCTTCCATCAGCTATTTTCACGTTTCCGCATCGTGGAGGATAAGAATGGATCTCAACCGTTTTACTGAGAAAGCGCAACAGGCGCTCGGCTCGGCGCAGACCAGGGCGGTCCGCTACAGCCATCAACAGGTCGATGTCGAACACTTGTTGGCCGGCCTGCTCGATCAGGAGGGAGGGCTGGCGACCTCGATTTTGAATAAGGCTGAGGTCAATGTCGACGGCCTCAAACGACGTGTCGAGCAGGAGCTCGATCGGCTGCCGAAAGTCTCGGGTCAAGCGGGCGCACCCGATCAGGTCTATATCACGGGCCGACTGAATCGACTCCTAACGCAGGCAGAGGACGAAGCCAAGAAGATCAAGGATGATTATCTCTCCGTCGAGCATCTGCTGCTCGCAATGACTGATGATGCGGGCGCGATGCGCGGTATCTTTAAGGAGTTCGGCATCACGCGCGAACGGCTCATGCGCGCGCTGCTGGAAGTTCGCGGGAACCAGCGCGTCACCTCTCAAAATCCCGAAGCGACGTATGAAGCCCTCGAACGCTACGGGCGCAACCTGACCAAACTGGCTGCACAGGGCAAGCTCGATCCCGTCATCGGCCGCGACGATGAAATCCGTCGAGTGGTTCAGGTCCTCTCGCGACGCACGAAAAATAATCCCGTCCTGATCGGTGATCCTGGTGTCGGAAAGACCGCGATCGTTGAGGGCCTGGCGCAGCGTATCGTGCGGGGCGATGTCCCCGAGGGCATTAAAAATAAACGCGTCACATCCCTGGATTTGGGCGCGCTGATCGCCGGCGCCAAATACCGCGGCGAGTTCGAGGAACGCCTCAAGGCCGTTCTCAAAGAGGTTCAGGAATCGAACGGTGAGATCATCCTGTTCATTGACGAGCTGCACACTGTGGTTGGCGCCGGCAAGGCTGAAGGCGCGATGGACGCGGGCAATCTGCTCAAGCCGATGCTCGCGCGCGGCGAGCTGCACTGCATCGGCGCGACGACTCTCGCTGAGTATCGCCGGCATATCGAGAAAGATGCCGCTCTCGAACGTCGCTTCCAGCCGGTATTTGTGGATCAACCGTCGGTCGAAGACACGATCTCGATCCTGCGGGGGTTGAAGGACCGCTACGAGATACATCACGGCGTGCGGATCAAAGACTCGGCACTGGTCGCCGCGGCCGTCCTCTCGAATCGTTACATCAGCGATCGCTTCTTGCCTGACAAGGCGATTGATTTAGTCGACGAGGCAGCGGCCAAGCTCCGCACCGAGATCGACTCGATGCCGGCAGAGTTGGACATGATCTCGCGCCGGGTCATGCAGCTTGAAATCGAACGACAGGCATTGAAGAAAGAGACTGACCCGGCCTCGAGAGATCGGCTCTCCCAACTCGAAAAAGAGTTGGCGGAATTGAAATCACAGGCAGATGCGCTCAGGGCACAGTGGCAGGCTGAAAAACAGGTCGTGCAGCGCCTGCGTTCACTGCGTGAACTGATCGAGCAGACACGGATCGAGATCGAACAAGCGGAGCGCCAATACGATCTCAACCGGGCTGCAGAGCTGAAGTATGGCCGCCTGACTGAGCTCGATCGCAAGCTTCAAGCGGAAGAAGAGTTACTGACCAAGAAGCAAGGGGGAACGCGACTGATCAAGGAAGAGGTGGATGAAGAAGACATCGCCGATGTCGTCAGCCGCTGGACGGGGATCCCCGTCTCGAAGCTGCTCGAAGGCGAGCTGCAAAAACTTCTCAACCTCGAAGAGTATCTGCACCGGCGCGTCATCGGCCAGGACGAGGCGGTGACCGCAGTGGCTGAAGCTGTGATTCGCGCCCGCTCGGGGCTCAAAGATCCGAATCGTCCCATCGGCAGTTTCATCTTCCTCGGGCCGACGGGCGTCGGCAAGACCGAGCTGGCCAGGGCGCTCGCGGAATTCCTCTTTGATGACGAGCACGCGATGATTCGAATCGATATGTCCGAGTACCAGGAGAAGCATACCGTCGCCCGCTTGATAGGAGCGCCACCCGGCTACGTCGGATATGAAGAGGGCGGACAATTGACGGAGGCCGTGCGGCGGCGTCCCTACTCGGTGATCCTCTTCGATGAGATCGAGAAGGCTCACCACGACGTCTTCAACGTCCTGCTCCAGATTCTTGACGATGGCCGCCTGACCGATGGTCAGGGTCGCGCGGTCAATTTCAAGAACACTATTGTGATTATGACCTCTAACATAGGCAGCCACAGGATTTTGGAGTATCGCGGTGCGTTCGAGGGCGAAGGCTACGAGCGAATGAAGGCAGCAGTGCTGGAGGAGATGCGTCTTCACTTCCGGCCCGAGTTCCTCAACCGTGTAGACGAAACAATTGTCTTCCACTCGCTCTCGGAGGAGCACCTCAAGCAGATCGTGGAGATTCAGCTCAACTTGCTGCGCCGGCGCCTGGACGAGCGGCACATCGAGATTGAATTGACCGAGGCTGCAAAAACACATTTGGTACGTACTGGCTACGATCCTAACTATGGTGCGCGTCCGCTCAAGCGGGCGCTTCAGCGGGAGATTGAGACAGCGCTCGGACGGCGGATATTAAAGAGTGAAGTACGTGATGGGCAAAAAGTAGTCATAGATTTTGACCGCGCGAGTGGCGAATTGGCCTTCACTACCGAGGCGCCCATAATCAGGGAACAGGTTGCCTCGGGCGGCGTTTAGGCGAGGTTGATCGACTCCGCTCAATTTTCAACAGCTTGATCCAAGTGAGGTGCATATGGCATTCGTGAGAATTTTGTGCGGGATTGATTTCTCTCAAGCATCATTGGCGGCATTTCAGCAGGCTATGGGTTTGGCGCGGATGGGTAAGGGTAGCCTTTGCATCTTTCATTCTATCGAAGCACAGCCGTTTATCTCGGACCTGCTCGGAATTGACGAAATGGGTGAAATGGCAGTCAGGCTCAATGAAAAGGCGGCGGCCGCTCTGGAATCGCTCGTCGCGTCTTCAGCCTCGACCTTGGAAGGCATCCCGCTGACCACGGAGATCACCGCCGGCCGGGCATTCGTTGAAATACTAAACTACGCCCGCGACTGGTCGGCTGACCTGATTGTTCTAGGGGCTGAGGGCGAGGCATCATTTGGGCAAATCATCGTTGGCAGCACAGCCGAGCGCGTGATGAAAGGCGCACAGTGCTCGGTGCTGATCGTCAAGCCGCCGCTGTCTTAGAGGAAGAAACGGCCAGTAACTGACAAACTGACTCTAGATCAGCGATTTTTAAGCAGATCTAGGGATTGCGAAGCCTTGGTGTGGGACATCTGCATGCCCCGAAACATGTTCGATTGGAATCCCCAACTCTCACCTAACCAAATAAAGGCTTGCCAACATAACGGGCTACGTTTTTTTGTGCCATTTATCCGAATCATTGAGTTGTACTACGCCGCGCCGCCCACACCTGTTTGCGAGGGCCGGCGGCGTTGCTCTTCCTGCCGCTTTTGCTCCTGCTGTCGTCGTTGTTCCTCCTGCCGCCTTTGTTCTTCCTGCCGTCTCTGTTCCGAGGCTCTTTGGCGTTCTTCATTCTGTCGTCGCTGTTCTTCCTGACGTCGTTGGTCCGCCTGACGTCGTTGATCCTCTTGGCGCCTCTGTTCCTCGACTCTTTGGCGTTCTTCATTTTGCCGCCTCTGCTCTTCCTGTCGCCGCTGATCCTCCTGTCGCCGCTGCGCTTCTTGCTGCCTCTGTCCCTCGGCTCTTTGGCGTTCTTCATTTTGCCGCCTCTGCTCTTCCTGTCGCCGCTGATCCTCCTGTCGCCGCTGCTCCTCTTGCTGTTTCTGTCCCTCGACTCTTTGGCGTTCTTCATTTTGCCGACTCTGCTCTTCCTGTCGGCGTTGATCCTCCTGTCGCCGCTGCTCTTCTTGCTGTCTCTGTCCCTCGACTCTTTGGCGTTCTTCATTTTGCCGACTCTGCTCTTCCTGTCGTCTTTGTTCCTCCTGTCGTTTTTGCCCCTCGACTCTTTGGCGGTCTTCATTCTGCCGTCTCTGTTCTTCCTGTCGCCTCTGTTCTTCCTGTCGCCGCTGATCCTCCTGTCGCCGCTGCTCTTCTTGCTGCCTCTGTCCTTCGACTCTTTGGCGTTCTTCATTCTGGCGTTTCAGTTCCTCGGCTCTCTGGTGTTCTTCTTGCCGTTGACGCCCATCATCCCGATTCGGCTCTTCCGATCGGCGAGGTATGTCCCTGTCAACCGGTCGCGTCGGTAGGGTCGGTCGAGGAAATTCTTTATCGTCGGGTCGCGCCGGCCGAGTTTGATGGGGCGCGTCTTTGTCGCCAGGCCTCGTCGGGAGAACGGGCCGATTTGAATTTCCATCGTTAGGCCGTGTGGGCTGAGCCGGTCGTGGTCCCTCTCCGTCGTTCGGCTGTGTGGGTTGAGCTGGTCGTGGTCCCTCTCCGTCATTCGGCCGCTTGGGCTTCGCCGGTCGCCCCCCATCATTCGGACGGGTCGGATGGGTTGGACGCGGTACGTCCCCGTCGTCATGCCGCACGGGTTGAGCTGGTCGCGGTATGTCTCTGTCGTTCGCCTGCCCTGGCCCAGCCGGACTATCACCATCTCTGCCTTTTGGCCGTGTCGGCAGAGACGGCCGAGCCACATCCACATCGTTTGGCCGCGTCGGTCGAGCCGATCGAGGACCGTCTTTTTCAACCACCCGTGTCGGCAGGGACGGACGAGGTGCATCTTTATCGGCTGGTCGCCCTGGTAGAGCGGGACGGGCAACATCTCTGTCCTTCGATCGTGTCGGATGGCCCGGATGATTCGGTCTCGCAGGCCGTTGAACTATCGGTGTTTCGAGCCTGCGCCTGATCTCCGGGCGCTCAACAAACTTAGCACGAGTCGGAACCACTCGAACCGGTTTAATCTGGTCCCAATTAACCCACGCGGGTTTCGCTGAGTTATTCGACCTTCTGTCGCGTTTAATGGAAATCAGAGCATCACGCGTGACGATCGCACGCCCATTATGGAATCGGCTGCCATCCATGCCGCTGACGCCGCCAGGCGCACGGTAGTTCCGTAGAGAGCCGACAGCTCCACGAAATTTGTTGAATCGCCCCTTGTGGCTGTGATGCGCCTCACCGGGCGCTAGCGGACACCATCCCAACCATCGATGACCATTGCGATCTCGATCATGACCCCGATGATCCTTTCTATCACCCCAGCCAAAAAAGGCGACCAGATGCGGGGACCATCTCCACGGCCGGCCGGTGTGAAATTTTACGCTGGGCACCCAGCACCAACGTTTGCCATGAAATGCCCATCGCCCATAATGATATGGGAGCCAACCCCACGGCTCATTTGAGATCCAGGTCCAGCCATATGCTGGACTCCACCGCCAATTCCCGTGACGGTATGGAGCCCAATCGGTAGAAGCGCCGCGCGGACACCAAACCCGGCCATAATCTGGGGTATCGAGCCATTCGCCGTACACATCCAGCTCGTGGACGCCGGGCAGGACATCCGGTACATAACTCGGACTTTGATTGCTTTCTGCTCGCGCGAAGAGCTCTTCATCACGCCGATCGTTCCAAATATCCCAACTGTCCTTCTCATCGACCGAAGCACTTTGAAATGTGCCCGGATCATCGCCCCTCAACACAACTCGCTGTCCCTGATTGATGACGACCGAGTCTATCTCCTGATTGTCGATTAAGGCTTCGCCACGCCACACTACGACCTCTGTCGTACCATCTTCGTCTACATTGATTCGATAAAGACCTTCCTTGAGAAAAACGACAGCTACGGTAGGAGTGTCGACCTCGAAATAGACAGGATCATCGGTACCATCATCCTTCGCATCCTCTATCTGGAATTGTCGTTTATCCAGACTATCGATCCGGAATGTTGCCGTTCCGACCGACAGCGCTAAACGAATTGTGTCGTTATTGAATTGGGTAAAGCGAAGGTTGGTATTGTTATTTATTCGGACGATGTTGCGACCGCTCAATTGGATTTCGGCACGCCCATCGGGTCCGCTGTAAAGCTGATCGCTTTCATCGAGCGGGAGGTTCAGTGTCGCGTCGAACCACTCTTCATTCGAATCGTTGGCCCGCCGGTAGTTGATCTCGCCCTCGATCAGGCTGACACGGGCGACGTGAATGACTGGATCATCAGCCAGAACGACCGACCCGAACGCCATCTGGGAACAGATCATTATCACCATCGGCCAAATACTGCAGGCGCGGTGACGGGGGAAATAATCAACAAGTTTGTGAAAAAACTTCATCAGAAACCTCAAAAGGATACCCCATCCATAGCAGCCATCTTGGGCGGCTTGGATGGGGAGGAATTTTGAGATCGTGCGCTAGCACGATTAATTCCGTAGCCGTCCGCCTTATGAATCACCCGGCAGTATCGATGGCTGATCCCCTGGATCGTGCCTGCCGCAGTCTTCACATTGAATGAGCCGCTGCTACGCACAGCGACTCGCCCCACATAGCAGCCGATCTTTTTGCCGGATCTGACATTTGCCTCGACCATATCTCCGGTTCTGAAGCCTTTGACCGTACGTGGGCCTTTGGCTGATGTGCGTGGAAACCCGTACTTGTCCATCCGGCACATCTGTCGGGTGTTATGCCCTGTCGCCTTGATCTCCAATGGGATAACTCCGTCGACAACGACCTGTGCGGGCGTTGACTTCCCGACGCAGGCCGCGTCGATCCAGTGCGCCTTGGGCAGGTCTCGCATCGTCCGGTTGTATTTGGTCAGTCCGCCTGATCCTGTCTCGACCGGCAGTCCGAAGCCCTTTAACCGCTCCAAGAGCGCCCACCGCGTTGCATTCAACGCCGCCGCATCCTTCAATGGTTCTTTGACCTGCTGCTCGATCTCAGGAAATCCAAACTCGGCTGCGGTTCTAGTACCCTTCCGTTGATTGCAACCAGCACAGGCCACCGTCAGATTCGAGACTCGATCACTGCCTCCTCGTGATTCCGGAATGATGTGTTCGATCTGCAGGGGAATATCTGTCTTTGAACAGTAGGCGCACTTCCGGCCCCACTTCTCAAGCAGATACTCTCTCACCTCGTATCCGGCCAACTCACCCTGCTGATACTCGATTCCGGAGATATCCGGATTCTCCAGCAACTGAGTGTCGAACTTTACCAACTCCATTGAGAGGCCCGAGATCGGATAGAGCCGAGCCAGCCGATTGACCCACGTCTCAATATTGCTGATCCGGCTCTTGAGCGAAGGTGGCAGCCACCCTTCTGGCCGCCTCCGGTTGAGAAATCGCGGCTTCCGGTATCTGGTCTTTCTTGAGCGCCGACTGCACCGGATCGCTCTCCGTGCAGCTAAAGCCTGCTTGATTGCCTCTCCTCGGTGCTCAATCTCGGCTGCAAAGACGACCTGTCCGGATCCCTGATTGACTATCGCCACTCCGGTCTTTCTGGATCCTGGATCCAGCTTGAGCCGAAGATCCGGCACTTGTTCCTCAACCACGCGCTTGAGGATGATCGTGAATGGCGCTCTCCTGAAGACTGCGGCCTTGCCTTCCTTCAGCAGGAGTCTGGCCCGTACCGCCGAAGTCGGCGCCAGAGGTCTTCTGTTTTGATCGATGACTGCTACTTGCATTGTGAGAATGGCCCTTTCGAGCCGCTGGCATTGCTGCCGTTATGTTAGCCTCGACAATGATGCCTGAGCTTGTTAGTTCAACGCACTGGCGATTACCCGTAACCGATATTTAACGCTGAACGACAGTTGCCACGGACTGGCTATCGCATCCGTGGGTGTCTCGGTTTAATAACCTAACTCAAACATCGTAGCTGCATGCCTTTCGGCTATCGCTTAGTCTGGTCAACCAGGCTCATCGGTGACCCGACAAGCCCCCACTATAGTTGCAAAGCAACTTAGTGGCGGGTGGGTGACAGCTTCCTCCGGCCAAGTCAAAAGAGCTTCTAACTACTTAATTAGATCGATCAGAACCTGCATCATTCTATTCAGAGCTCACGCCATGCCCATGACAGCTTCGAACAGATTAGAAAACAGCTCGAAGCCCCCCCGATTCGCGCGCGGAAAGATTCAGCCCGCTTAGCGGTGCGGGGATGAACAGTAAAATAGTGGTCGAGGGTTACGCCAATCGGGCAGATGACTAAGATGGACTGTCATTACCTCTGGGTAGCTCGCACGGCGGATATCATTCGGGTCGATGTTACGTCTTTCGTACACGGGTGACTGGAAAAAACACGCTCTGTACGGATGAAGGTTGATCTGGTCACACTGCGGTATGAGAGCCGTCGGCTCGTTTACCGGCGAAATCTTTAATATGTTCCGTTTTATGAATATCGAAACGCCGAAGGCTGAAATTCGCCCCTAAGTCCGTTTATTTTGGTGATTGGGAGCTCATCGGCAGGATAGGGCACAAGTAATTTACAGGATTTAAATCCTGAACTGGCGCTTTGTGTAAAGCTCTTTCTACGGTTCACTGACCACTCAGATTGGAGCCGGGTTTCCGAGGATCGATCCGAGGCTCGATTGGAAGTCTGATAGGCGGGATTTTGATCGGGGGGAGACGCCGCTTCTTTTTGGTGTCGGCAGGCTTCCAATCATACTCCCCGATCTCCGGGCGATCTTTAGCCGTGATGAACCCGGAGCTGTTGAGTTGGTATTCATTTTTCTTAGGAAAGCGAGCTACCAGCTTGCTCGTATATCGAATCCGGTCCTCGTTCATAGGATGAGTGCGAAATCTATTGCGCAGCGGGATCTTAGTCTTCTTCTCCTGCTTCCGCAGCTTTTCCAGGAAAGTAATCAATGCCTGTGGATCATATCCGGTCTTCCATAGATACTGTGCAGCCAGTCGGTCTGCTTCCTTTTCTGCATCGCGTGAGAATTTGAAAGATAGTACGCTCGCAGCCTGATTGATGGAACCGTTTCCGCCTCCGAGGAAATTCAACGAACGCGAAACCCAGGCGATCAGTTCCCTTCTTGATGCCTGTTCGATGCTGTGTCGCGCGGCTATATGCGCGACCTCATGCGCAATCACGGCTGCCAACTCAGCTTCATTATCGGCAGCCTCAATCAAACCGCGGTTGACGTAAAGATACCCTCCGGGTAGAGAAAATGCGTTTATTTCTGGGGAATCGATCACTTTGGCCGTGACCGCCGATTTGCTGTCTGAATTGATAACGATGTTTTGCGTGACGCGATTGATAAGCTCCTGGATGCCAGGATCCTTGACCAATTCTGCGCGCGCTTCCAATACACTCGCCATTCGCTTACCCAGCTCAGCCTCTCGTTCCAGCGAATAGATATTGACCTGGCGCTTATTGATATCTCGCTTGCCGATCAAGTCCGGATCTTCCCTCTCCTTGAGCGGTTTCTTCTCTTTATCTGATGCCGCCACCGACATTACAATAAGCGAAGAAGTCAGTAGCGTGATCAGTAGCTGCCTGATCAGATTCATCCTACTCCCTTTCCAATTAGTTAACATGAATAGTCGAACCAGCGATCTGTTCTCATCACTTGCTGGCAAGGGTTTCTCCGATTAGCCCTTGATGTTACTTTGGCTTAATGCCAGAACCACCTTGGCCAACAACTGATTTTGTAATAATCATTCAATGCAGTGGGCACGATAATGAGAAAACGCGGAACTACAGCTTTGAGGGATAGCTGGGTCTCATTGACTTATTCCAACAGAGTTTTCACTCCTTAAAATACATCCCTTTCTAGGTGCCATGATGTGAGATATCACACACGGGTTACTGATATCTCGATTCCGGTTATTCGCGATCGACGAGAATTGCCTAACCTATCTCAGACGACTGCAGCCGATAGCTACTGGAATCAATGCTTTCGGCTCTGCAGGCTAGGCGCAAGGCTCTAATGTATTCGATCATCCAATCTCTCAAGCTCCAAGAGCGACAAATATGATTCAGGTGCCTCCCTTTTCGAGAAGACAATCGTTAAAGTTATGAGCAACTGGTTCATCCGCAGCTGAAGAGATGTCATCGATAATAATCAGCTTTGATTTTAAACTTTGTTTAAAAAAGTTATTTAGGGATTCAAAGTATTACGGTACGTGGCGGTATTATCATCCGCGAAAGAATACTCCATCCATAGCGAGCATCTTGGCGAGCTTGGATGGAGATGAATTTCGCATCGTGGGCGAATCATTTCGGAGGAACGGGTCGCAGTCATTCGTGCCGGAATGCCACCAGTGGATCGACCTTCGTTGCCCGCCGCGCCGGCAGGTAACAAGCCAGCAGCGCCACGCCGAGCAGCAGCACCGCCGCCGCCGTGAAGGCTTGCCCGTCGTGTGGCTTGATCTGGAAGAGCAGCGTTTCCAGATAGCGTGCCAACCCGAAGGCCGCCACAAGTCCGACTGCCGCGCCCATCGCGGCCAGCAGCATCCCGCGCCCGATGACCAGGCGGAAAACATCGCGCGGGCGCGCGCCGAGCGCCAGGCGAATGCCGATCTCGTGCGTCCGTTGCGACACCAGATAGGCCATCACGCCAAACAGCCCGACCGAAGCCAACAACAGCGCGACAGCGGCGAAGCTCCCCAACAAGAACATATTGAAGCGACGCGGACCGAGTGAGGCGTAAAGCAGTTGCTCGATGGTCTGGATGTCGATAACCGGCACGTTTGCGTCTATTGAGCGAAGCACGCCGCGCACCGCCGCTGTTTGCGCCGCCGGCTCAGTGCGTGTGCGGACGACTAACTTCGATTGTATGGCCCGTGCCATCACTGCTGTCGCGATATAGATCGTCGGCCCTGGCTCGGTCGCCGGCCCGAGGCTGCGGACATCGCCGGCAACGCCGATGATCGTGTACGTCTGGTTGCCCAGGCTACGCAGTGTGACCGTCTTGCCGAGCGGGTCTTCGCCGGGCCAGTAACGGCGCGCCATCTCTTCGCTGATGATCGTCACGGGCTGGCTCTCCGGCACGTCGCATTCATCGAAATCGCGCCCGCGCAGCGTGATGCCGAGCGTGCGCCAATAGCCCGGACTGACAACCCGCCAACCGGCCGAAGGCTGACTGCCGTCGGGCGCGACGGCTCTGCCCGGAATCTGCACCTCGCTACTGGTGGGTTCCCGAGGCCGCTCAATGGCACTGAACTGGTGAGCGCAGCGTCCTGCACGCCGGGCAAGGCTTTGGTTTCACGCAGCAGGCGCGTGTAGAACGCCCAAGATTCTTGATGCCCCGAATAGCGATTGCGCGCCAGGTTTATCCGCATAGTCAGCAAGTTCTCTGGCTTAAACCCTAGTTCGACATCTTGCAGCTTCGCGAAACTGCGCAGCAGCAATCCAGCGCCGATCAGCAGCGCGACTGAGAGCGCCACCTCTGCGATCACTAACGTGCCGCGCAGACGTTGTCGTCCGCCCGCGCCGCCGCTATCTCCTGCTCGACACGGACCTTGCGTAGCAGTCCGTAGAGCCGCGTATAGATCAGTCTCAACCAGAACATCGGTCGCAGTCCCCTTAAGTAGTTTGCATGACTTTGTAGACGGCCCGGGCGAGCCGCCCCCAATTCTCTTCCTCAATCTCTAGCTGTTTGCGGCCGGTGCGAGTCAGCTTGTAGAACTTGGCGCGGAGATTGTTCTCTGACACGCCCCATTCGGCAGTTATCCACCCTTGCCGCTCGACCCGGTAGAGCGCTGGGTAGAGCGAGCCCTCTTCCACACGCAGCACGTCCTCAGACATTTGCATGATGCGCTGACCGATGCCGTAACCGTGCCGCGGCCCGAGTGAGAGGGCCTTGAGAATCAACATGTCGAGTGTGCCTTGCAGCAGCTTGGTGTCTGGGGTTGGCATCGTCGTTTTTCTCCATAGTTCCTAGATTATCTAGGACAACATAGAACGAAGTCCCTAGATTGTCAAATTACCGAAGGAGAGGAGTGGGAAATTAGATGGCGTCCGGCGGATCGAGGGTTTAATTCTGGGTCATTATGAAGGGAGCAACGAAGCCATCGAATTCCGGCAGTATTATCTAGCTTTGAGTAAACTATCTTCCAAATATCAACGCAATGTCCTTTTCACGGCCTATAGGACGGTTGGGATTTGTATTTGTTTCATCAAGAGCACCGTATGCCGAATTTGAGTTCCAAACCTAATCCGTCAAATGTGCCAGCGATGTCTTTAGCGGGAGCAAAAAGAATCGACCTCAACTGCTTACTCTGTGTTTTCTCCATTCAAGGTTCCCGGTAAAGCAGGAGCAAGATGCCAATGATCGCGAAGCACAACGGCCAGACCAAAGAAGGAATGCGGCGATCACCTTCCGGCAGCCGCAACTCCAGCCAGCGCGCGCACCCCGCCGCAATAGCGAGCAACGCGAGCGGCACGTGGGTCAATTCGGCGAGCAACTCCTTCTTTACGTTTTCCGATGAATGCGAGTGTGTAAGGAGCAGTGCCCCGCCCAGCGCACAAATCAACGGGAAGACCAGAGCCGCACGCTTTGAGCGGATACGATCCGTCCGCACGGCCCACTCGAAGAGGCCGAAGGCTATGGTCAGGACGGCAAAAGCCCGGTGCTGCAAAACCTCGGAATTGTCGAAGCTTTCCCAGAACCCGTTGGGGCCTAGCGGCCAGTTCTCCGGATCCGCGCGCAGGAAGATGAAAGCGGCGAGCGCCAGAAAAACGAGCGGCCAATGCCTCGCCCATCTCACGTGTCCCGTCCACCATGCTAACTGCAGCAGCCCGGCAACTAAAACCATTAACCCAGCCCAGTGGTGATTGTACTCAGACCAGGCTCTGTCAGCCTGCCTATTCAGAATAGGAGCGTCTCCTCCCATAACTGGGGATCGCGTCTCCAGTGCATCAACGTCTTTCATCCTCTGCCGCGTGGGCTCCGACAATTCCTCCAGACTGGGGCTTCGCAGACGCGGCCAGTGCGGTGCCATTCGTTCACCAATTTCGGACAGGTTCAAGCGATCATCCGTGACGTCTGCCGCGGGCGGGACCGAGGTCAACGATGCGGCCGCCAGGATGATTGCGAAGCCTATCCCGACCTCTACCTCGGCCAGCGGGCGCAGCCGGTTGAACTGCAAAGTCGGGGCCGAGTTCATCCGTCTGACTGTTAAGAAGTTCAGCGCTCCGATAAGGAGCAACGCCCCGAAGAGCAGAACTTTGGCGCTCACCATCAATCCGTAGGCCGTCCCATAAACAGCGCCCGGTGCATCAATGTAAAAATACGAAAGAGTAAGTCCCGCTGCAGCGATGACCGCGACGCTGGCTATTGCCAGTGAGGAGAATCGGCGTGCGATTGTCTCCCGCACCTGCTCATCTGAGCAGCGCGAGATTGCAATCAGCAGATATGGCAGCCCGCCTATCCAGGCGGCCGTCGCGGCGCAGTGCAGCGCGGTGACTACGCCGAGCAAGGCCCGGTCCGTTAAGCGCGATGCGGCGTGGCTCGTCATGACAGATGCGCCGATGATAACGACTGCAAGCCCGAAAGCCCACTGCCATCTGCGACGAAAGTGAGCACGTGCAACGAGAGCAAGCCCCGACGAAGCGGCGATCAATACTATGCCGGCGCGAAAGAAGCTCGCTCCCACGACTTCTCGCAATGGCAGCTCAGCTGTGGCTATCAGTGCAGCAGCATTGAGGCACAGGAGGATGAGTTGAAAAAAAGCCAGACACATCGCCGCCCAGGTGATCAGGCGCCGGAATGAGCAGAGCGCCAACTTCCAGCTCTCGTCGCCGGGCAATCGGTGCAACCGTGCAACCAACAGCGCGAAGACTACGCCACCCACCGCCAGGCTTTGCGCGACGATCGCCAACGCATGCAAGACCACAGAAAAGTACGCGAAGAGATCGAGGAGTTGAGCCATGGCCTCAGCCTTTCGAACCTTTGACGTTGAAAGGAATGCCGCCTCGCGTAATGTGTCCGTCGATCGCAAGCACCTGCCAACGCAGATGGTAAGCCCCCGCGCCGAGCCCGGTGGCACGCGACGAGAGCATGTCCGGCGCTCCCTCTTCATTGATCTTGAGAGCGACCGTTTTGCCGTCGGGTAGGGCCAACATCAGACGCGAGCGACTGCGATCAATCCGTACGTTGAAGCGCAGTTTTATGGCTATATCTGGTCCCGCGATGGCCGAGTCAGCCGCGGGATTTGCCTCGACAAGTACAGCGTGAAGCACAACATGCGCATTGGCAGAACGGCCCGGACCAATCAGAACAAACAATCCAAATGCGAATGCCCGAAGAAAATCTGAACGTCTACTAGCTTTCATATTTCACCACGCGTAGGTATCATTTTCTCCTTCACCAAAACTCCATCTTTATAACTCCAGCTTTCGCCGCGACGACAATCCATCCTTAAATCGCCCGAGTTTTAGGGCCTTGTTAATTGCGGGCTTAAGCCTGATGACCATCGGTAATCTCCAAACATGAAACATCCGGCCCGCTATTCGCGGTGTTAGCTCATAATCCGACAGGATTCGAATCTAAATGGTTAGGGGAAAAAGTTCTTGAGCAATTATTCGGGAAGGAGGGCCCTCAAGATTTCAGAGGATGATGTTGGCTAATTCCAAACGCTTTCTCAAATCTATGTTGCACTCTAAAATTTGAGAAAACTCTCTAAAATTATAAATTGGCGATAAAGAGCTTTCAATCTCTCTAATGCCAACTCATTTGTTCAATTACATTTATGAAGGCCCGCTCGCGAGTTGGCGGCGAGCCCCCTGATTTTTGGGAGTGGTTTAATCGGCGCTCGAGAGAGGATGCCCGCTCTGGATCCAGGCATTAGTGCCGCCGACGACATTGAATAATTTTCGGAGCCCCTGCCTGGCGAGTAGACTGACAAGCAGCGATAGAGCGATAACCGCTGGCTCAAGCGATAGCTGCCGGGCGTCGCTGGTCAATCTCTGAAATTTGCTCGGTCAATTACGACAGGGGGATGTTGATTGCTCCTGGGATGCTGAATTATTTTTTCCAGATACCTCTCGAAATTTTAGCTTTACCGGATTGTTTCCGGAGGAAGCTCATGTTTCACGAACATTTGAATATCAAGAAATGCAAACAAACCGAGTTATGTCCAGAACTGCGCGCGCAGTTGAGCAGCGTATCGATTTCGCTTACCAGGGCGAACCGGATCTGCGCACGCCCGCGGAAGACTGGGCCGTCGAGATGGTAGTGTGCAGCACGAAAGTGCCCGTACCCGTCCCATCCGGGTTGCGGTTCATGGAGACTCCGTCCGTGCCAGCCAGCCCCGACGTGTAAGAGAAGCTATTCCTGGCTGCTCCACCGCTGTCCCTGATGGTGACCGTGTCTCCGCTGTTGCCCAGGTTGAGTCCACCGCTCGAAGCTGCCACCGCGTTGCTCAAACCCGCGGGTATGGCCGAAGCGTCCGCAAAAATTACCACTGCTTTACCGGGGTTCAGCGTCGTGCCCGATGCGAAGATGTGGCGCACTGCCGTCCCATCAGAGATAGTCCAGCCACCGATATTTGCCGCCGTACCACCGACGTTGACCAGTTCGATGAACTCTCCCGCAGTATCGCTGCCCGGTTCATTTGCGAGAATCTCATTGATGATCACTTGAACTGGCGGCGGCGTCCCATCGCTGCCGAAACTATAGCGTGTAAGGACGGGGTAGTGATCGCTAGTCGTGGCGTCGTAGTTCGAGATGAACTGATCGACCCGGAACACCTCCACTGATCCGTCGATGTATGTGGCGTTTGCCTCGTTCGTGTTGAGGTGGTGGTCGATGGTATCCGAGAAGCTGGTGGTCGAGGAAATGCCGAAGTCAGAGAGCCGTTGGGTAGGAAAACGATAGTCAGCGACGTCATTGACGAAGTTGGCATAGGGGGACGCCCTATTGGGAGAGATGGAGGTATCCACGTCATCGTTGAAATCACCGATGACCCACACCTTACGCGTCGGGAAATTCGTATCGAGGTACGATTTCAGGGCAGTCGAAGCGTTTCTACGTTGCGTCCAGCTATCTGTATCGCTGCAACACTTCGCGTGGAGAATGATGACAACGATGCTCTCCGTCGTCCCATTGAGCGTGACGCGCAGGGTGACCTGCAAGGGCGGGCGGCCGGCGAAATCCTGGTCATTCGCCGTCAGGATGACACGCGCATCCGTCACTGTCGCGACTGAAGTCTTGTAGAGGATGCCTACATTCTGCTCAGCGTTGTTGAACCCGCTGTAGAAGGCAGCGCCGTTTACGACGTTCGACTCTTTGGCGAGGAACCCGGCGTAGCCCGGTAGCTGGGACTTGAGACTGTTCCACTGCGCCAGGCTGACAATCTCGGCTACGCCCCAGATATCCATGTCAGCGCCGGCGATCACGCTACGTACGTTTTGGAGTTGCAGCGTTTCATTGGTAGGACCGTTTCCCGTATCGCCAAACCACTCAATGTTCCAGCTCGCGATATCGAGCGTCGTGTCCGTGCCTTTGCCAGGCACAACTTGCGCGAAAGCGGTCGTGCTCAGGCACAATGTGAGCAGGAATAGATAGATATGAGTGGTAGAGAGTGTTCTTCTCATTCATGTCCTTTCGTGTTTTTTTTAGGTGTACAACGTCTGACGGGGCGTCGTCTGAATTCGCTTTTTAGATATGTAGACTGTAACCGTTCGAGGCGTGTATGAGGTTACGGTAATGTTAAATCAGAAAAGGCCGATTGCGCCGGTTGCCTTCGCAATCGCCCGTGGTGGAAGAGACTCAAATAGACAATGACGTGCTCGCTCATCGCCGTTTCGAAAGAGTGTGAGGGTTGAATCCCTTGCCACCGGAGAAAATTTGATTCCGTTTAGATATACTCAGATCAATCTGTCATTCAGTATTGGAACTGTACTGCTAGTTCAAAACTGTTTCGCTTCCCTTCCTCGTGCATTAAGGTCACTAGTATCCCGTTCGACACGATCGATCCCGGATCGTTAATTGCGAATCCGCACTAGTAACAAACAATCATTGCAGCTTCGACTTATATTACAGAGTTCGCGTCTGCCCACCGTCGATATCAAGAAGTGCGCCCTGACAATAATCAGCCAGCGGCGAAGCCAAAAATGCGACAGCCCGCGCGATTTCAGTGGGTTCTCCGAACCGCGCCACACGCGAAACCCGCGTCATCTCGCGCGCGGCATCTGACTCTTCGATCCCCTGCTCTGCAGCGAGCGCACGTAATCGTAACTGCAATCGTTCAGTAACGATCGACCCGGGGTTGATCGCGTTTACACGTACGCCATCGATTACGCCTCGATCGGCCAATGCCTTGGTCAAATTGAGCAACGCGCTATTGACGGCACCGCCGATCGTGAAATCGGCGCTCCCGGTGCGGCCACCGATTCCCGCGATGTTGACGATGCTGCCGCTGCTGGCTTGCAGGTATGGCCAGGCCGCCCGGCAGCAACGCATGGCTCCATAAAACTTCAAGGCGAATCCGTCGATCCAATCATCATCTGAGAGATTGAAAAAATCACCCCGCTTCGTTGCGCCCGCATTGTTTACCAGTAGATCGAGCCGCCCATAAATGTCGATCGCCGAGGCAACCATAGATGAGGGAGCTTCCGGCGTACGCAGGTCCGCCACATATACATAACTCTCGGATACCAGCGAAGCGGACAATGCTTCAAGCTGGTCCTGCGAACGCGCGATCAGTACCAATCGCATGCCTTCGCCTGACAACGTTTGGGCGATGGCACGGCCAATTCCACGACTGGCGCCCGTAACAATTCCGACTTTGCCTCTTAGTTGAAGATCCATCACGCCAGGTTCAGATCAAGAAATTCATTCCTGAATTTTCCTTGAGGGTCATATTGACGTAATAATTGCTGAAAATCCGCATACTTTTCATAACGGGATTTTAACTGTGCCGGGGGGATAGTAAACAATTTTCCCCAGTGAGGGCGCGCGCCAAACGGAGCCAATTGCTCTTCGACGAGGGGAATAAGCTTCATTACCGAATCGGTATTCTGCTTCCAGGTAAAATGAATTGCGATGCTGGGCCGATTGTAACACGTGCTCATCCATAGATCATCGGCGGCAATGGTTCGTATCTCGGAAATAAAAAGGTCTTGTATCCATCTATCGCCCATTTTGTTAATGGCTTTGAGCGCCGCGTACGCATTGCTCGATGGCACGAAATACTCAGACTGCAGTTCTTTTCCGCTGCTCGGCGTGAAATCCATGCGAAAGTGCGGCAAACGTTCGTGCCAGGGACCGGGGACGCCCATCTGTTCCGTGCAATTTTCCGCCGCGAGCTCGACAATCGGATGCAGGTTCTGCTTGGCCGGCGTTGCGCCATAAAAATCGGGCTTTATGACGAGCGGTTTCCCGTCGATGATTCGGCTCTTCACCCAGACTTCGCTGATGTTATTTTTCTGCCAATCCGTGAACAGGCTGACGCTGTAACCGCTCGACATAATGGCATCGAAATTCTTCTCCAGTTCGGGAAAAGGCAGGTTCTCATAAACATTTTGCCGGATTTGATAGCTCGGCTGGATGTCGAGCGTCACCTTCGTTACGACGCCAAGCCCGCCGAGGCCAACTACCGCGCCGAGGAATTGATCGCCATCCTTATCTTTCGATAAAGTAACGACCTCGCCCTCTGCCGTGACAAACTCTATGCCGGAAACGGCGGTCGCTAAATTCCCATTATTCACGCCTGACCCATGCGTCGCCGTAGCAATCGACCCTGCTACGGAGATATGCGGCAGGGATGCAAGATTGTGCAGAGCGTAGCCCGTGTCTTGCAAAAATTTGCCCAATGTCCCATAGCGAATGCCCGCCTCGACGGTAACCGTCTTTTTGGCAAAGTCCAGTGCGATCACTCTGTTCAGGTTCTTCGTCGAAAGCAACTGATGGGTGGAGTCCGCAATTTTGTTGAAACAGTGCTGCGAGCCGAGCACACGTAATTTGTCCGCCTTCTTCACGATGGCCTGCACTTGCTCGACCGATTCGGGATAGACGACGTTCTCGGTGCTGTATTCCAGATTCCCCGACCAATTATTGAGGCGCGCAGTTGCCGGGCTGGCCGGTGTAGCGGCCGAATCATCTTGCTTGCAGGCGCTTATCGGCACGAGTGTTGCTCCCGTGAGCGCGGCGGAAGACAGCTTCAGAAACGTTCTTTTTTTCATATGTTTTATCTCATTATTTCAACTCCATTGCAGAGGCGCGATTCTATCAAAACCGCTGCCGGAGCTGTAATGGTGAACCGCGGCACCCAAGAATAACTCGCGGGTAATCAATCTCGTTCTTGATCACCGATTCGCTCTTACGACACGCCCCCATACTTCCCCGTTCATCCCGATCGCCACCTTGACGCGGTCACTGATAAACCGCGTTTCTCAATTCGGTCGGGAAACGGCCGGCCATCCCTTCTATCGCCGTATTGGTCAGTGCTACCACCGTCAGGTTTTGCGCCGAGTCGATGAACCATGAGTGGCCGTAGACTCCGCCCCATCCCCAAGTGCCGGTCGAGTGCGGCGATCCCGCTTTGCCCGGATCCATCAGTACGGCGGCACCGAAGCCGAAGCCCCAGCCCGGTCCGCGCAAGTTGACTGGCAAGTCGCCCACTTGGTTGCTCATCATTGCAGATGCTGTTTCTGACTTCATCATTGAACCCCCGTCGCCGCGCACGGTCTCCAGAAATCTAAGGAAGTCGGGCGCCGTCCCCACCATGCCCGTGCCACCGGATGGGTAGGAACTTGAGTCGAACACGCGTGATGGCGCAAAGGCGATCCCCGCACCGTCAGCGAATGGCACGATATGCGATTCGCTCATACGTACGGGTCTGTCCGCGCCATCGGCATACGCGGCAGCCATGCGATCGGCGTCGAGCAGTGCGAAGTCGGTATCCTTCATTCCGAGCGGCCCTGTCACCAATTGCCTCACGGCTTCCGGGAACGTATGTCCGCAGACCCGTTCGATCACCGCTCCCAAAACATCCAGTGATAGCGAATATTGCCATCCCTCGCCCGGACGGAACATCAAGGGAACCGATGACAGACGTGCCAGGTTGTCTTCCATCGAACGCCCCGGTTCATCCAATCCGTCGGAAATCCCCGCTCGATGGTATTCGCTTCCCGGGGTCTGCAAAAAGCCGTAGCTCAGTCCCGAGGTATGTGTAAGTAATTGGCCCACCGTGATCGGAGGACGCTCACCGCTCGTCAGGGCGGGGCGGAAGCCTGGCAGCCATCTGGTTACAGGATCGTCAAGCGAGAGTCGACCGCGTTCCACCAGTACCATCGTTGCGGCTGAGACGATGGGCTTGGTAAGCGAGGCGAGCCGGAACAGCGTATCTATCCGCATCGGTCTGCCGGCCTCTCTGTCTGCCAGTCCTGCCGCGCGCCGATAAACGAGATTACCGTCACGCGCGATGAGCACCACTGTGCCAACGATGCGATCGGATGATAACGCCTGATCTATCACACGATCGATTTCCACTGACATCGCTGACGTATTTGTATCTACCTCAAATTCATAGAACTCTTTCATCATCGAGCTCCTCAAAGTAATGAAATAAATTTGCCCAATACACAAGCTATCTGTGCGCAAACTCGGGCCTCAAATGTTCAAAAATATAAATATATTCAGAATTCTGAAATTACAAAGTAATCCAATACTCTGAACAGCTTCCTAACTCAAGCCAAATAAATGTATGAGCGTATCAATTTAAATTGGCATATATCTTGCGGATAAAAATTCGACCGATTTTTCGATTGGCTAGACGCAAACAAACCTGAAAAAAAGTTGTGAATTTCTATATTCGTCCGACGATCAGCCGTACTCGGCAAGTACCATTAGTCGGTCGGGCGATATAACCACCAGAAATCTTACAGAAGGACAGGACCTACCATGAAATTTGCAAAGTACTGTTTATTCATCGCCTGCATGTCTTGGCTTCGGTAGTTGTTCACGGGCAAGCTGTCTCCGTTGGTGACATCGAGGGCACGGTGACGGACCCTACGGGAGCAGTTCTCCCAAGCGCCTTCGTGACCACAACCAATAAAGGCACCGGGGCCACACGCACCGTCACATCCGACAACAATGGATACTATCGGATCGCGGGTCTAGCGCCCGGCATCTATACGGTCAAGATCGAGAGCAAGGGCTTCACCGCCCAAGTTACGGAGGGCGTGACGCTTAACGTCGGCACGACGATAACGCTCAACGCCTCGCTCAAGCCGGCGGGGACGACCGAGACAGTGGTGATCAATGCCGGAGATGCTGCGCTGATTGAGACGACACGGACCGAGCTGGGCGGAGTAGTCAACAACCGCGAGATAGAGAATCTGCCGCTAAACGGACGCAGCCTCGCCGGTCTGGCGATACTCATCCCTGGTGCGCGTCCGACGCAATCGTTCGACCCCACGAAGAATCGGAGCTCCTCTTTCTCGATCAACGGCGGCGGCGGTCGCAACATAAACACCACCGTGGACGGCGGTGACAACAAGGACAACACGGTGGGCGGCATCGTCATGAACTTTTCACTCGAGGGCGTCCAGGAATACAAGCTCGAAACGCAGCGGTTCTCGGCGGCCTCGGGGCGTAGTGAGGGATCATCGCTCAACGTCATCACCAAGAGCGGCACCAATGAGTATCACGGGTCGGGGTTCCTCTTCGCGCGTGATAAGAAATTCAACGCCAACGACCATATTTCGAAGGTCACCGATCTGCCGAAAGCCGAGTACAGCCGTCAGCAATTCGGCGGGAGTTTCGGCGGACCGATCAAGAAGGATCGCTTCTTCTTCTTCGGCGTCTATGAAAGGACGCGCGAAGAATCGGGTTTCAACGTGAGCGCGGATGTTGTGAACGAGTTGCAATTTGCCCGTTCCATTGGGGCGAGGCCGATCGAGTTCGTGCCCACCCCATTTCGCGACAATCTGTGGCAGGTGCGGTTAGACGGCAACCTCAACGACCGGAACACGGTCTTCGTGAAGTGGGCGGAGCAGACCAACAATGCACTCAACGACCAATCGAACATCAATGATGAGTTGAGCGGCAATTTCACCAGGAACACGCTCTATCAAGGCACATTGGGACTCAATTCGACCATCTCTCCTAAGCTCGTCAATCAATTTACCTTCGCTTATCAATACTGGAACAACCTGATAGATTCCGAGACCTTCGTGCCATTTCTCATTTTTCCCACCACCGGCTTCGGAACCAATCCCAACATTCCGCAGCAGTCGATTCAAAAAAAGTTTCAGATGAGGAATGATATGTTCCTATCGGCCGGCAACCACGGATTGAAGTACGGTGGCGATTTCGTGGTGATACCGAAGCTCGGCGGTTTCTTCCGCACTCCGCCCACGCCGAACGTGACATTTACTGACGATCCTTCTGAAATCACCACTAACACGGCTGATTACCCGCAGGGCTTCGCCACTCCCGGCGCGGTGCAGACATTGGCGGCGACCTCGGGTGACCCGTCTTTTGATTATCACGACACTTCGATGCTCGGCCTCTATTTTCAGGACGATTGGAAGGTCAGTCGGCGCCTAACCCTCAACCTGGGAGTGCGCTACGATCTGGATATCAATTTCCTGCCGCCGCTGCCGGAAAATCGGACATATCTGATCCTGAAGCAAATAAATCATCCCGTGGCAAGCAAGCTTCTCGGTAACGACACGAACAACTTCTCACCGCGCTTTGGCTTCGCCTGGGACATCAATGGCGATGCCAAAAACGTCATCCGAGGTGGATATGGCATCTATTATGGTCAGGTATTCCAGAACATCCCGCTCTTCGCACAGCAGCAGACGAATGACACCGTCTTTACCACGTTCAGTTTGACGAACGCCGAGCTGGCAACTTTCCGCTACGGAATCGACCCGATCAACATCCCGCCGACGTCTACCGTGCTGGCTACCGGCTCCACCGGCCGGATCATGCATCCCGACAGCGAAATTCCTTACACGCAGCAGTGGAACATCGGGTACAGCCGTCAGTACGGGAGAGACTTTGCCGTGGAGGTGGACTACATTCATATCCTGGGCCTCCACGAGTTCGTTCGGCACCGGTTGAACCCCCAGGTTCCCGGCAATTCCGTCACCAATATTGACGGTACGACGATCACTAATGCACGGTTGCTGGCGACCGATTTCCTCCGCGCGGGATTGCCGGCCAATCGTCTGGGCGATGTGGTCTCCGAAGAATCGATTGGGCGCTCGCGGTACGACGGGCTCAACATTCAATTGAGGAAACGGTTCTCCAACCGTTTCACCTTTCAGAGCTCTTACGTGCTCTCGCGTTCGCTGGCCTATACCGGCGCACTCAACATCAGTGCGGCAGCGGGCTTCGCCGGTCAGGCTCAGGATCAGAACAGAATATTGGATCCGAGCGAACTGGGTCCAACCTCGAATGACGAACGTCATCGTTTTGTCTTCTCGGGAATCTTCGACTTGCCGTTGGGGTTGCAGATCTCACCGATCGTCCAGTTGGCTTCGGCTCGTCCCTACACGCTCCTTGATGGTACGGATCGGAACGGGGACGGAATCAATAACGATCGCTATCTCGATCCTGCGACTGGACAGATTGTGCCGCGAGGTTCGGCGCGCGGAGGCTTCGACATCGTAAATGCGGGCATCGATCCGGAGACGGGCCGCCCGATCTTGGTTCGTGGCGATCGGGTCTCAGGACGCACCTTCACCACAGATCTGCGCATCTCGAAGTACATCAAGCTCGGCGAGCGCACCAAACTGGGATTGTTCTTCGAAACTTTCAATATGACCAACCATGTGAATTTCGGGGACGGCTTCCAGGCCAACCAGCAGACCGGGGCAACCAATGAATTCCAGAGGGTGACCGGTTACCTGGGCAATCGAACGGCTAGCATCCCGCCGGCTCAGGGTGGCGCGGGCAGCCCGTTCCAGGCGCAGTTCGGCGCTCGCTTCTCTTTCTGAGGCGCTCGAACAAATTAATAAAATCAATAAATCCGAAACGTCATCAATAACGATTCGGATAATGGAAGGCCGTTGATGATTTCGGAATTGTCAGCGGCCTTTAAATTTTTTAGACTGATAGTAATTCATCTGACCACTCTTGGTGGCCAAATCCACCGGGTACCGAAACCTGACGATATGCGCTTCACTCCTGTCTCAAAATCGTCATCGGATCAATTTTCGTCGCACGCCGTGCAGGCAGATAACCGGCCAGCACTGCGACGGCGAGCATCAGCGATACGGCCAGCGCTATCGTCAACGGATCATTGGCGCTGAGGCCGAACAGGAACCCCTTAATCAACCGGATCGCTGCCAGAGCTACTGGTAACCCAATTGCGATACCGATCGCCACCAGGAACAGCGTCTCACGCAAGACCAGCCACCGGACGTTACGCGCATGCGCGCCCAGCGCCATGCGGATGCCAATCTCGTGCGTGCGGCGCACCACGGCGTTTGCCATCACGCCATAAAGTCCCAGCGCGGCCAGCAGCAGCGCGATGACGCCGAAGAAGCTGGAGAGCAGCGCAATCAGCCGCTCCCGGCTGATTGACTCGTCGATATGGTCGGCGAAAGTTTTGATGTCGAAGACCGGCAGGTTCGGATCCAGGCTGTGAACTACATTACGAATGGCCGCCACAAGAGCGCTGGCGTCGCCCGTCGCGCGCACGCACAATCTCTGCCTTCCAAGAAAGCGCTCGCTTTCGACATAGTAGACCGTGCGTGACATTGTTTCCCTGAGGCTTGCCAGCATGGCGTTTCCGACCACGCCGACGATCTCCAGGTTTTTAATCGGTCCCATCGAAAATCGCTTACCCAGCGGGTTTTCATCACCGAAGAAGTAGCGCGCAAAACTGTCATTGACGATGACGGCTCTGTTGTAAGCTCCGATCGAGTTCTGCGCCTCGAAATAATCTAATCCCGAATCCTGCGCGTTGAAATCGCGCCCCCTCAGCAATGATATTCCAAATGTGGCGAAGTATTGTGATGTAATTGGGTGGAATCGCGTGGTTTGCCTTTCGTTCGGTGGAATCTGAGAGCCGGGGACTTCGATCTCCGCCTCTCCTCCGAATCCTCTAATCGGCAGTGGACCATAGGCGGCTGATTTTATGCCCGGCAGCGCCCTCACACGATCGATCAATTGGGCATAGAAATTCCGCTGCTGATCACGGGTGTAACCGCTGCCCTCGGGCCAGGTCTCCATTGTTATGATCTGATCGGTCGTGTAACCGAGATCGACCGCTTTCAGATTTCGCAAGCTGCGCGCGAACAACGTCCCGCTGACCAGCAACACCAACGACATTCCGACTTGAAGCACAACCAGCAGCCGGCGCATTTCCCATCTGCGTCTACGCCCTGCCACGCCGGCGGCCTCAATTTTGAGCGCCGGAATCAGGTCTAAGCGCGTCGCCTGCAAAGCGGGCACCAGGCTGAATAGAAGCCCCGTCAATACCGAGATGCCGAGCGTAAAGACCAGCATCCGCCAATCAGGTTTGATATCGAGCGTCGCGTCCTGCGGCAGGAATCCTAGCAGCGCCTGCGTCCCCCAGCGGGCAAACACTAACCCCAGCGCGCCGCCCAGGGCGGAGAGCAACAATCCTTCGGTCAACAATTGGCGTACGAGCCTGAAGCGTCCCGCGCCAACGGCAAGACGCACTGCGATCTCACGCCTCCTCGTCAGCGCGCGCGCGAGCAGCAGGTTGGCGATGTTGAGACAGACGATGAACAACACCACGCCTACCATACACATCAGCAAGATGAGCGGCTGTGAAAATCGGCTTCGAAGATTTGTGGTGGGGACGCCTGTTCTGGCCGAGTGGAGCTGAATGCGCGGCGCGAAAATTCGTTCGGTTGGCGAATTGCCGGCTGAAGTCCGGAGATTGTTTTGCCGGATAATGTTTTGATAGAGGGAGTCCGTCGCGGCCTGAGCCTGCGCAATGCCGATTCCGGGTTTCAGACGCGCCATTACCGGCGCGGCCTGGACATGGTCCAACATCTCGCGCTTCATCATCATCGGAATGCGCAGATCGGGCGCGACGCCGATCTCCACGTCATTAAATCCCTGGGCGACGACCCCGATTATGGTGAATAGATAATTGTTGACGCGTATCTTCCTGCCGACGATTTGAGGGTCGGCGCCAAATCGCCGGCGCCAATAGTTGTAGCTGATGACCGTCACGAAATGCTCGCCCGGCAGTTGGTCATCGGCATCGCTAAAAACGCGGCCAAGATGCGCTCCCACGCCCAACACCTTAAAGAAATTACCTGAGACCAACTCTGCGATCACGCGCTCCGCCTGATTGCCGTCACTCACAGTCAACGCTGTCGAGTGAAAGCTGAACATCCCGGCAAAGGACGAAATCTTCTCGTTCAACTCCGGGAAGACCGGATCGGGGTAAGCGAAAGAAAGGCCATCCACAAAAACTAATTGCTCAGGTTGCCCGACCGGCAGCGGCTTCAATAGCAGCGCGTCGAGCAGACTGAAGATCGCTGTGTTCGCGCCAATGCCCAGCGCCAATGAGAGCGCGGCCACGGCGGTGAAGCCTTTGCTCTTAAGCAACATACGCACGCCAAAACTCAAGTCTTGAAAGAGCGTTTCGATAAATCTGATTCCACGCATATCGCGATGAGCCTCCTGCAACAAAATGACGTTTCCGAACTGGCGGCGCGCAGCCCGAGCCGCCTCAATCTCGCTCATTCCCCGGCCGACAAATCGCTCGGTGAGCAGGCGCAAGTGAACCTCGATCTCGTCGCCGAACTCTCGATCCGCTCTGCGGCCTCCGAACAATCCCCGAAGCCTGGCCGCCAGTTCACGCAAATAATGGATCATCTCTATTCCTGGACCTCCAGCTTCAACAGTCGCCCGATCACCACCACGGCGATCCGTTCCCAATCCCCCATCTCACGTGCGCGCTGTTTTCGGCCGCTTTCGTGATCAAATAGTATTTATCCTTGTGCCTGTTGTGATTGTTTTCCGACGTCCTCCAGTCCGAAACGATCCATTCCCGCGCCGCAGGAGTGAGGCGTAAACCATTCCTTCATTCATCAGGTCGAGCGTCCCTTGGAGAACCTCCGCTTTCACTGCATTCTGTTCTTTGGGCATTACATATGAAGATAACCCTCTTCCACTGGAATGTCCATAGGTAAGCGGTAAGGTGAGGCGAGTCTACGGGCATCTGCCAGAATCGAGTTATCAACTTTTTTATTACTTCATTACAGGCTGGAGGGGACGTCGAGCTTGGCGTTAGCTCACGTTTCATCAACAACGTTAGGTTTCGGAGAAGGGGTTCCAAAGTTGATCCGCCAAATAAGCCAGCGAGGTCATTAGCGGGCGCAATGTGGAGCATAGCTTGGTTGGGAAGGAGGTCTGGCGTCACGCACGGCCTTGCGCCTAAGCATTCTCTTCGCTATATGAAGCTGCGCGGCGATACGGCATAATTGGTCCCCTGATCTGATCATTTTATGTTAAAGGAAGAGCAATTTAATGCAGTCACCATTCACACACATTGAACAGGCTCCGCCCGATCCAATCATTGGATTGACCGAAGCCTTCAATCAGGATCCGAATCCGGCCAAAGTCAACCTCGGCGTCGGCGTATACCAGGACGCGTCGGGGAAGGTGCCGGTCCTCAAAGTCGTGCGCGAGGCCGAATCGCGCTGGTATCAGGAAGAGGCGACCAAAAGCTACTTGCCGATCGATGGCCTCCCCGCATACAACAAGGCGGTTCAAAAGCTGCTATTCGGCCTTGATTCCCAGCTCATCGCCGAGTCTCGCGCCGTCACCGTTCAGGGGCTGGGAGGAACCGGAAGTTTGAAGATCGGCGCCGATTTCCTCAAACGCTTTCTGCCCGATTCCGAAGTCTGGATCAGCAATCCGAGCTGGGAAAATCACCAGATGCTCTTTGAATCGGCCGGTTTCCGAGTCAATTCATATCCTTATTACGATGCCGAGACCCACGGACTCGATTTCAATGGGATGCTCGAAACCCTGAAGCGCTTGCCGGCGCGCAGCATAGTCGTGCTTCACGCCTGCTGCCACAATCCGACCGGAGTCGATTTGAACGCGGAACAATGGTCTCTGGTGATCGACGTGGTGAGGCGGGCAGACATCGTGCCGTTCCTGGATTTCGCCTATCAGGGATTCGGCGAGAGCCTCGACGAGGATGCCTTTGCCATCCGCGCTTTCGCAGAGGCCGGCATTCCGTGTTTGATCTCCAGCTCTTTTTCCAAATCTTTCGCGCTCTATCGCGAACGCGCCGGCGCACTCACTATCACCACGACTGGCGCCGAGGAGTCGAAGCGTGTGCTCAGCCAGGTCAAACGCATCATTCGCACCAATTATTCCAATCCATCGTCACACGGCGCGCAAATCGTCGCGATGACGCTGGCCGATGCCGAATTGCGCCAGGCTTGGGAGGCCGAATTGACCGAGATGCGCCAGCGCATTTTTCAGATGCGGGGAAAGTTCGTCGCCAGGCTGATCGAGAATGGCATCGAACAGGATTTTAGCTTCATCAAGAATCAACGCGGGATGTTTTCTTATTCGGGCCTGACGTCTGAGCAAGTCAAATCTCTCCGCGAAAAATATAGCCTCTATATCGTCAGCACAGGACGCATCTGCCTGGCGGCGATAAATGATAAAAATATCGACTATATCTGCAATGCGATTGCGGATGTCCTGTGATTTAAAGGCATCACACAACCGGGGGTAAGGGCTACGCTTCACAGCCATTGGTGCTACGTACTGTGAATTTGAAATTCCCGGTGGCTGGAGATATATCCCTCTTCGTCGCGGAGCGACGGCGTGAATTTAGGCGTGCGTTATTACGCCTTGTTATTACATAAACTTTTGGTTTTACGGTGGCGCAGCGGATTGTATCCGGTGGTGAAGCGTAGCTGAACCACGGCTAATATCCGCTGTCCTTACCATCTTGCCAAATGGCACACCGGTGATATTCCGTTCAATTCCCCGAATTCCCGGTAATAACTTTTGTGGCGCGATCGATTTCGGCCGTGAACCGTTGGAGGACCGCCGCGGTGACTTCCACCTGTTCGGATGCCTCTTTCCAGTTTCGTTGTTCTATCGCTTCCCTCACTCCTGGCAGCGTCTTTACACCATATCCGGTATAGAAGCCCGGAGCATAGATTTGATGTCGATACCAATTACGCCGGGGCAATCCCTCATTTCGAATTAGTGCGCGCTCAGTCTTCATGAGTATCTGATCCAACTCGTCCTGCATGTCGCGCGGCAATAGGCGTCCGTCAGCCGTAGCACTTGTTCTTTCATTCTGGTAACGTCGCGCACTCTCCTGCAATCGAATCAGAGCGTTTTGCAGCGGCGCAAAGTTGAGGTAAGGGACCGGCTCTTTGGGCCGGGGAGCGACATATGGCTTCATCGGATCAGAGACCGCTTCCAAAAGTCTCTCGTTGATCAACCTGTTCCCGCGCTTTGTCTCTTCACGCGTGTTATCCAGCAACCTGGTAACCTCGGCGAGATATTTCCCGACCGCATCGGCGAAGCCCAGAAACTCGAAAGGCAGTACCTCGGCATTCGCGCTTCGCAGCACCGCCCGGCCAGTCGTCTGCATAAGTGCAACACCATAGTCAAAGTTTGGATCGACGAATCTGGTGAAATGATCGAAAGAGTCATAGACCGAATGGTAAACGCCGTTGTAGTCCTCCTCGCCTGCAAATCCAATGTTGAGCGAGGCGATCCCAAGATGTTGGAGGAAAGGAGTGTAATCGGAGCCGGATCCGAGAGCCTCGATGCGCAGATCATCGCGATCTCTCGCTTCCCGCTGCTCTTCCGGACTGCCTCTGACGATTAGCGATGCTCGCAAACGATCGGCCACCGTAATCTTTTTCTTTGGATCGCTGACGTCACGCGCCACTTCATTGATAAATTTCTCAAGCGTGTGGGACCCACCCATACTCAGAAATCCGCGCCCGTACATATCCGTGTTGATATAAAGCGCAGCATGCTTTTTGAGCTGTTCCGCATGCGTTTCTACCCATTCGGTCGAACCTATGAGGGCCGGTTCCTCGCCATCCCACGCCGCATAGACTATCGTGCGCTTAGGCCTCCGGCCCTGCTTTGCCAACTCGCCGATCGCGCGCGCCTCTTCCATCAATGTGACCAGACCGCTCACAGGGTCGCCAGCGCCGCACACCCACGCATCGTGATGATTGCCGCGAATGATCCATTCGTCCGGTCGCTCTGAACCGCGTAGCCTGGCGATCACGTTATAGAGCGGAGCCTGCTTCCAATCGAACTCCAATTTTAGATGAACCATCGTTGGGCCGGGCCCCAGATGGTAGGTCAGCGGTAAGGCCCCTCGCCATTCCAGCGGCGCCAGAGGTCCGTCGAGAGCCCGCAGAAGAGGAAGAGCGTCGGCATAGGATATCGGAAGCACCGGGATTTTGGTGATCGTCGGAGCCTCTTTCACGGTCAATCGTTTTGCATCTCTGGTGGCCCCGATGGCCGGAGTCAGCGGGTCGCCGGGATAGAGCGGCATATCCATCACCGAACCGCGTTGCGCTCCGTATTCATTGCGCCAGCCACCTTTCGGATAAACATCCCCTCGGTAATAACCGTCATCGCGTGGATCGGAATAGATGAGACATCCGATAGCCCCGCGTTCAGCCGCAACCTTCGGCTTGATCCCTCGCCAAGAGCCGCCATAGCGCGCGATGACGATCTTTCCTTTGACATCGATACCATGCTCGGCCAACACTTCATAGTCCGCGGGTATGCCGTAATTGACGTAGACAAGCTGACCCGTCACGTCGCCATCGACCGAGTAAGCATTATAGGGCGGTAGTTGCTCTTCAATCAGACCCGAGGTCGAGTCTTCTTTGAGCGGAGGTTCGGCCAGGCTGGCCTTGAATTTTGCCGGCTCCAACATCTCCAGCAGTCGCAACTTCGGCGTGGGAAATAGAACATCGAACTGCTCGATCTCGGTCTCATAACCCCAGGCGCGGAATTGCGAAGCTATGAACTCCGCATTCTGCTTACCGTGAGATGAACCGAGGTGATGCGGTCTGGCTGTCAACCGCTTCATCCAATCACGCAGGTTCTCCCGTTTGAGCGAAGCATCGAACTGCTCCTCGATCGAGCGCTGCTTCTCCATATTCTCACGGCTGAATCCGAGAAGTAGCCTGTCATCGGTCGCGTCGACATGCACCATAAAGCTGAATGTTATGCAAAATATTAATAGCGAGCGGGTAAGGATATCGCGCATTGAAATCTCCTCGGGAAAATACATCAAATTTAAGGTTTCATGTTTCTGTTGACGGCATATCAATATGTTATTTTCTTGCCGGTATTGGAGTCATACTAAAGCGGATTGCCCAATCCACCAAATCAGTTCTCGTCTGGATTTCTTCAAGTTCGATTAATCGGGCGGACTACAATCAGCTGGACACGAACCTCACCTCATGAAACTTGGCGGGATCGCGAACGCGGGCGGCTTGAGCCGTATCCAGATCGGCCTGAAACTCTAACATTGACGGCACCGGTTAACGAAGGCTAAAAGAAAATACGGTATAAACGAAAAAAAAACGAAACATACAAAAATCTTAAAACCTTTCGTATGTTTCGTATTAACCGATTGTTCGTGTTCTCTGACCCGGCAAAGAGCGTGGCTGCTTATCGATCTGCATTCAGCGCAACGCTCTTCCGCGCAGTCGCCGATTCGTAATACGCATCGCCGGCGAAATCCATGAACACGGTCTGCTGTCCAAATATCTGTGAAGTAGCGATCTGGCAGCGCGCGACTCCATCGGCGCGCGTCACGCCCGAGCACTTCCGGGCGTCTGGTCCCGAACCCACGGTGAACACGATTGTGCGCTTTTTGATCGGTTTGCCGTCATCGTCGGCCAAGAGCGCTGTCAGCGTGACATAACGCCCGCCTGCTCGATTCGCATCGGCAAACCACTGGACGATAGTTCTCTCTTTTGCCACCAGGAGGGAGTCCTGCTTCTCTATCGAAAGGTTCTCTGTGTCGCCGCCGAATGACACAACCAGTGGTATGGCGAGCGCGAGATGCGGCTTTCCGTCAATCGGATCACTTCGCAGAAGCTTGAGCGACTTCAGGTCCTCTTTGGGCGGGCTGCCCGCGCTCTCCTTCAAAGCGACGTTGTAGGAATAGAGACGTCCCGGCAAGAGCGCATTTTCCTGGGAAAGTTTAAACGCGACGACCGCGATGTGGAGATGGTCGCCGATGCGAATAGTCTTGGCTAAATCCGTTTCGGGCTTAATAATCGGCTGGCTGACATTGAACAGAAGCGATGCGCCATCATCTTTGACCAATCCCTCCCAGAGACTGAGCTGCACCTGGCGTTCCTCGCTTAACGCTACCCAAACAGTTACCAGAGTTGGCTCCACTCGTCGAAGAATCGGGCCAGCAAGAATCTGCGGCAGAGGCATAAATCAGTACTCCTACAAAAGGCATTCCATAAGAACTTAATGGAGAGACACCAATTACGGCGCCCCAGCATCAGGTCCACATAGACTATTAGCTATTCAACGGTCGTGTAACGAAAGAAAGCCGAAAAAAAGGCGATAAATCGGCAAATGCCGACGATTGACATTCAGGTTCTACAATTAACCAAAATTTTTTCGCAGGTCAGCCCGCGTAGGCCGGCGGAAGAATCTAGCCCAGGGCGGAGCCGAAGGCGAAGCTTTGGGTATGCTATTGATGTAGTTTGGAGCCCATGAAAAGGGCGACAGAGTTTGGGATCAAAGCCCAAGTTTGTGAAAAATGATTAGCAGAAGATCAATAAATGATGGGAAGACACGGTGATCGTCTAAGCCGCCATAACTGGCGAAATGTACGGGCGTCATCTGACTAAACTTGTGAAGGGAAAATCGTTAGGTATAAACATTGTGCGTTCTTCGCGGAGCCGGTTTTCGGACTCGTTGTCTATGCGCGGGATAGGGTTATCGAGCTGATAACGTATATCTAACTGGTCCGAGCGCGAATTGTGGATGGAGCGCTCGTTTTGATGCGAGGCACCGCTTTTCGTGAGCGATGGCGGCCGGAGTTTAGCTTACCGCCACACCCCCTTTTTCGAATATTTCTTCAAGCACATCACACCCGAATCTCTGATAAACCTCAAGTGCCGTCAGCATTACGTCATCTGGTGACATTCGCCATGACCTGAGCCAGCCATCCATGTCTAGAAAACAGACCTTTTCTGAACGAACAAGCGCGAGCCGCACCATGTCATCGGGCAATACATAGTCAAGTTTCGATCGGTCTTGTTCTCGTACCAGTTTTTCAAAATCATCAATCCATATCCCGAATTGTCTCCAGCTACTCTGCGACGATGCTATCGACTGAAGTAGAGCTTTATCGCCGTCCATGATTGCCATAAGTTGCCAAAGTTTCATCAGTCACTATCCTTCATCGTTTTCCGAACGGTATTGGATTCACTTTACACCCAAGATACTCCCAAAGCTTAACCGTTGCATCCCATCGTTGAGGAGTAATCCCAGCACCCATCACCGAAGCGTCCGGATCCCGCATTAATAGTCACCATGCTGTCCGCCCCAAACCAGGCCTACCCACCTATTGCCGCTTCAGAGCTGCTATTTTTGGGAGTACGCTCCATTCGGTCGCGAGGATGCGCTTTACCGTCCAAGGTTCGATTCACTATTCACTTGGTGCGGCGTTTTATGCGTTCCAGAATGGCGCGCATCGTGTCGGGGTCGTTATCAAACGCGGTGTGCGAAGTGGCACGACAACGCATAGCCAACACCGCGTCGGGTGCGGTCGGCGCGTTGATAAAGTCCCAGACTTTTACTTTGCTCGACGGAGATTTTGCAGGGTTGACAAAGTGAACGAACTTCTCCATCCCGAGTATCGGCGTGCTGGGCTTACGCTCGCAGGCATTCGATACCAGGTAGAGTAGAGAGCGATTGTAAAGACTCGCGCAGTTGTCGTCCTGTTCCACCTTGTCGGTCAGGTGGAATTGCGTATACGCTGAAACCTTGCCGGCCTCGTACGCGGGCAGCACATTCTGCCGGAACAGATCGATCCGACAGGCGGGAGCCATCAAATACATTCCATGTACCGTAAATTTGGACTGTAACAACTCGGGCAGCAGGTGCGCGTGGAAGACAGCGCCGGCGCTGTGGCCTATCAGATGAAAGCGCATCCGCCTGGTCAACGCCTGCGGTAAAGCGTTCAGCTCTCTGGCCAACAACCGCACCCCGCCATTCGGGCTGGTGGTCGCTTGTAAGGCGTTCTCCTTGATCTCTTCCCAAATGGGCGTGCTCACCGGAGCGATCAGGCCTTCAAGACGATCGTCGACAAAATCGGTTAAACGATCCCTGAAGCCTCCCGCTGCCTGACTCATGCCCAACGCCTCAGTGAAAATATGGTCGATCGTTCGCAGAAGCCCCGTCTCCCACATAAAAAATACGGGAAAGATTTTGCGGGCATAAAGCGCTGGAATCCATTGCGACGCCGTCTGCGCCGCGCCGTCTTCGGAGACCAGGCCACCATGCGCGTACAGAGCTATATCGATCGGCTCATCATCATTCAGCTTCCAATCGTTGAGCGCGTTGGGCAAATAGTGATGTGCCATCTCATGCAGATCATCTCTGCTGGTCCTAAATTTACCGTGGTCTGAGAGCTTGCCGTTGTTCTCTAAATTGACGATATACGGGCTGATCTGTTGCGCGCGCACGGCGCCGTTGGAAGACACCATCGCTTGCGCAAATCCCAGCGGGTCGGAATATCTGGCCGTGCGACGGGCTTCGATGGCACGCTCGAGTCTCAATCCTTGACCCAAGCTATCCGTATGCGAGGTGACGTAAACGCCCAATTGGCCGATCCATGCGTCCATGCCGTTTTCCAGCCAATCAGTATAAGCGAGATGTGCGAATCCGTTGCGCCCCCATTTTCGACCCCACGAATTCTGAATCCAGAAACCATGCGTATCGTAGCCGACCAGCAAAAAAGCGTGTCCACCCAAATTTGCCGGGCCCCGATGGTTCAAAATCCGTCCATCCGGTTGCGGGGACATCCAGCCTTCGTGAATCTGCGCTGTTACATAGACGACCCCGATCTCGTTCAGTGCCGCGTGCAGATCGGCGACAGAAAGATGATCCACGCGGTAGTAAGCGCCAAGCGGCTTGCGAAAAGCGTCGCTGACCCAATTTCCATCTGAATTTACCGCCACGCTCTTCTTTCGCCCGATGGCTTTCCTGGCGGGAGCGAGCAGCGGCATCTCCATCCTGGGCCAGAGCTCGAACCGGCATACGCCGTGTTTGTTCCAAGATTTCATCGCGCCGCGCGCCGTCGAACCATCAGCCGCGTCGCTGCCCCGCAATTCGTCGTAGCGGCGCGCGAAGTGATAGAGCATAAACGGCGAGACATCACCGGGCTGCTCGCCTTGCTGCTGGTGTACATCCCAACGTTTGAAGGTGAGCAATTCGACCATCGCCGCCAGCGCGAAACCGGTACATGCCGAAGTAACCCCCTGATCTTTCACTCGGTCGCGCCATGCAGGATGATCGAATGGACGCGCATTGTACTCCGGCTCCAACGAGCGAAGGATGGGGTTGTAGATCCGGTCGCGCAGGTCAGGCGGATCCGGACGCATATTCATTATTCTCTGTTTGTCTGCCATATTCTGGGTGCCTCATTGTTAAGTCAAACCTCAATTGACGAGCAGATGGCTTCGGCGGAGGCATTCCAACTGGCTCATCCACGATTCCATCAGCCCAATTATCCGGCTATTTGAGCGTCAGGGTCGCTTTACGGACCGAGAAGCTATCATCTCCTGAAAATACGAGGTAAAGAGTCCGCCCGTCCGCGCTCATCCACTTTGTGGGGAAGCTTGCCGTATCACCCGGGCCAACATCCCATCGATTGGTAAAGTACACGGTCGTCCACCGTCCCCAAGGTTCGGGAGCGTCGTAAATCGCGAGACCGCCGCTGAAGCGGACATCGATTCTGCTCTTACGACCAGGGAGGCCTTTGTCTGCGGGCAGCCAGAGCATCCTTGAGAGCGTCGAGTTTAACCTGGGACATCCCATGGCTTTCAGGCCTGGTTGTTCGCCATTCAAAGGTTGAAGCGGCACAGCTTGAACGCGCATACAAATTTTTATAGTGCGGTTTCAGGGCCAGGTAGCTGATCTGCGCAATGAGCGCCCAAGCCAGGCAGGTGAGTAATAGAGGACAAACTGATGATCTTTTCATTCGCGCTGATCTATTGGTCGCTTACGAATTTTCGAGGCGATCGGACTCAGATGCCATAACTCCGGCGGCGTACGCTTTTGCGAGCCCGCCATTTATATAACTCCACGTCGCTGACGGCCTGACACACGGTCGAAACTATCAATGAATTGTTGTCACAGTTTATGCTATTTACCCATAACAAACTAACAATTCCCTGCTCACATTATCTTCAATCAGAGCCGCGGTGTAGGCCGCTGGGTCCCACCAGCCCAGAAGTAATTCCCAACTGCATCTTTATACCAGTGTGAGTTGCCGCTCACCGTTTCGCCGCTGCTCGACCATCCCACGTAAGCCAACTCCGCTTCTGCGTTCACGGTTTTTACTTTCTTGGCCGCGGTCGTGGGCGCGCCTTTCCGCAGATTGAGCCTGCCCAGAGTTTTGACCACGCCCGGGTGGGGAATGAAATTGTAATTGGAATCATTCAATGCCTCCGCTCGGGCCATTTTGACTACTTTGTCTATGCTGACGACGCTTCCCGGGCAAGTCTTGAAACTATAAATCTCGCGATGGCCGATTATATGATCGCGATCAAGCGGGATAGACCAGCGCATACAAATGTCGCGTATCAAAGCGGTGGTGGCTTCGTACATAGCCTGCGGCCAGACACTGCCATCATCACCTTCATGCTCAATACCGATCGTGTAAAGATTGGGGTTGACACCGTTCTTGATCAGACCCCAGGTCGGATTCTTACGGCGCCCGGCGTGGAACGCCGTGTCGGTTTCCGACACGTACTGGTGAACCGTGCCGTCACGGCCGACGCCGTAGTGGGCGGAGACGTTGGAAGCCGGATTATTGAACCAGGAATCGGTACCTACCAGCGTGCCCTCCATGATGTGGATGACCACCGCCTCCGGGCGAAAGCCCGCCCGGCCTCTGGTCTTGTTACTGCTGCCAATCCATTTGATATCAAGCGACATATCGTTCCCTCCGAAAATGTATAGTAGATCGACTAAACTTCTATACCATCCGATCGATCCTAATCAGGAATTCTTCGGTTGGTCATCAAACCCGTTTAATCAACCTACGCTACATCGTTCAAAGCTTTCATAATTACCAACGCTCACCTGCGTTGATATAACTTCAATTCGTAAGTGTTGCGTTAGTCCATAAACCTGCTGCAGTTAAAAGTGCCGCTGATTTAATTAACAAAAATAATTGGATCTAAACCGCATCCCGAGCTAAACCAATAATAAACAGCGATAAATCCGTTTCAATTTGGGTGATCGGCGGCAAATGGCATGAATATGACGAGAGCACACGATTTTGGAAGCGGGGTCTGCCATAAATAGCTCCGTAGTGATGGTGAATCGTCTATGATGCTGAGAGTCATTATCCAGCTAAGGTAATGGCCGGCACGAAGTCTACTCGCAACGCGTGCGGATTGCAATGTTTCGAGGGGACTGCATCGATCATCTCGCACGATTAACGAGCAAATCCTGCACGAAACTATCTTGTAAGAACCGCAAGATAGTTGGTTACCAAATGCGAACATTAATACAGAGAGTGACTACTCCGCCAGCATGCGCAATGATCCGGCTCGCCAAAACGAACTAATGAAGATAAGCTACAAACACCAGGTGCCACGCTCTTTTGTGCAGACTGTAGATAAACCTTCTGTCAGGTTGCATATTACGGAGTACATATTGTGGAAACGAAGTTCAAGAAAGTTCTAGTACTCTCGGCTTCGGCCGGTGCGGGTCATGTGCGCGCCGCCCAGGCCCTCGAACGTGCACTCATCGACCTCGATGCGGCCGAGGAGGTGCGCCACATCGACGCTCTTGACTACACAAACAAGCTCTTCCGCAACCTCTACACGAGAGCCTATCTCGATCTGGTTAACACCACGCCCGATTTGTTCGGCTGGCTCTACGACCGGCTCGACAAGCCATGGAAGAGCGATCGCTTGCTCCTGGCATTCGACAAGCTCAATACCCGGCCGCTGGTGCGCTTGTTGAGGGAGTACATGCCGGAGATTTTGATCTGCACTCACTTCTTGCCATCCGAGATTATCTCATTGCTCAAAGCCAGGGAGCGACTGGCTTACCGGCAGGCGATCGTTGTCACTGATTTCGACGCTCACGCGATGTGGTTGTGCAACCACTATAAGCATTATTTCGTGGCGCTCGACGAAACGCGCGTTTACTTGACGGCGCTCGGAATCCCGGCGGAAAAAGTCTCCGTCACCGGCATCCCGATCGATCCTGTTTTCGCGCAAGCGAAAGACAAGCGCGCTATGCGTGACAAGCACGGGCTCAAACAAGATCGAGTGACAATCCTCGTCTCAGCGGGCGGTTTCGGCATCGGCCCGATCGACACCCTGATCAAATCGCTTTTGCAGCTCCGGAACAAGGCGCAAGTGATCGTGATCTGTGGCCGCAACCAAAAGTTGAAAGGCCGGCTCGATCATATAGCCGCACGTCTATTGCCCGACAATCCGGTGGCCCTCAAGGTAGTTGGCTATACAACGGAGATGGATGAATTGATGGCTGCCTCAGATCTTGTGCTCGGCAAGCCGGGCGGACTCACAACCTCTGAGGCGCTGGCCAAAGGTTTGGTCTTCGTTGTAGTCAATCCGATCCCAGGGCAGGAGGAACGCAACGCAGACCATCTGCTAGAAGCAGGCGCCGCGATCCGCTGCAATAACTTACCAGTACTCGCCTATAAGATCGATCTGTTACTTGATGATCCGGCGCGCTTCGCCGCAATGCAGGCGAACGCACGCCGCCTAGCGCGCCCGCGTGCGGCTTACGAAATAGTCAACAAATTGTTGTCGCTGAGAGAGAAAGTTGTTTAGCAAGGTCCTTAGACTTCACCACAAGGCGAGTTGAACACCGAGCTCGATTAGGTAAGGCGGTAATGAACGATCAGGACGCCATTCAGTCCTTCTTCGCGAAAGATGCCTGAACCGTTGTAATCCCGCCCCACCAGATATTCACACGCCGACCCTTTTGCAGAGTTCGATCGTCCCCGGCAATCCTGGATCGCGATATCAGAAAAGCAGCTTCAGTCCAAATTGGATTATGCGCGGGTCTTGCGCTGCCGTATAAACCCCAAAAGTCGCCGGCACGCTCACGTTGTTCCCTACACCACTAGTGAGTCCGAACATCGTGCGATTCGGCAGGTTGAAAAACTCGGAACGGAACTCAATATAACGAGTCTCGTCGATGCGGGTCTTCTTCACCAACGAGAAATCCAGGTTGTTCTGGCCGCTGTAACGCATAATCCCGCGCCCGCCATTGCCGAACTTGCCGAGCTGAGAAGGAGCAAAGCAGGACGTATCAAACAAGCGCGTGCGGCCCCTCTGATCCGAAGAGAGCAGGCCGTCGCACAGGCGGTCGGCGCGCTCCGCGCCTCCGAATGTCCCGGTCCGGTTCCCACTCTGGATTATGTTGAATGGGAAACCTGACTGGACTTGCCAGATACCGGATACATGCCAACCTTCGAGCAGCTTGCCGATGAAACCGCGCGTGTTCCGCAGGAAGTAGCGCCCCGGGCCGAACGGCAAATCGTATAAGCCACTGAACGTGAAGCGGTGGCGGACATCGAAATCCGAAGGGCCGCGGTCCTGGCTCGAGTTGCGGTCATCCATAATAATGAACTGTCCACCGCTTCCGCCGCCTTCTCCCGAAGAGTTATCGATAGCGTGCCCATAATTGTAAGAGCCGATGAAAGTCGTGCCCTGCGAAAAGCGCTTCGTAACTTTCGCCTGCAATGAATGGTAGTTCGAGTCGCCGAAACTGTCTGCCGTAGTAAACGTCCCGAAAGTCGGAAACGGCCTTATATACGCGGCATTCGTAGCTCCGGGGAGCGCTCCCTGATTGAGGATGCGCAATCCGTCGAGCGAGGTGCCCTTGTTCGCCAGATATGTAATTTCCATCCCCACGTTACCGGTCAATTGCCGCTGGATGCCGAGGCTCCACTGCTGCATATAGCCTTGCTTGAACCACGGCGTCAGTGACAGGCCGCCGGGAAGTCCGCCGGCGAGCGGGTTGGAAGAGAACGGGCTGGCGAACGGCAAAACCACGCCCCGCGCCGGGTCGGCCTGATACGTTTGCGAGACCACAAACGGCGCATTGATCGCGGCCAGGAACTGCGAGTTGAAGATCGCCAGGTTATAGAAGATTCCGTAGCCGGTGCGCAGCACTGTCTTGTTGTCTTCGGTCAGGCTCCAGGCGATGCCGATTCGCGGTGCGAAGTTCTTCTTGGGCGTAGGATACAAGGAGCGATTCTCCCGGCCGCTGAGACCATTAGCCGGGTCGCCGGAGATAAGAAAGCGCCCCTGACCTTCTGGAAGGAAAACACTCAGATGGTCTCCCTTATCGATGAACGCCTGCCGTAGCTCATATCGCAGGCCGAGATTGACCGTCAAACGAGGGCTCACCCGGAAATCATCAGCCACGTAGAAATTGAACAGAGTGGCACGTGCATCCTCGCGCGCAATGCCGACATCCCGTACAGCCTGCTGCGGCAGCCCCAGCAGAAAGTCGGGCAAACCCGTGGTTGCCCTGCTATGGAGGTTCGTGAAAGTGAAGGCGCCACGCTGATTCCCCGAGACGAACACGCCGTTCAACTGGGTGGGCCAGATGGTGGTCCCTGCACGCAAAGTGTGCCGCCCGATGATCCGAGTGTAATTGACGATGAACTGTTGAGAGTTTTCCACACGCCCCTCGGGGCTGAACCCCGCATCGCCGATGTTGTTGAATCCCTGGATGGCTATCGACGGCACGCCATCGATCTCCGGCGTGACGAAAAGGCCGGCAATCCCGAACGACGAGCTCTGTTGTTTGCCGACCTGCTCGGAACCGTTGAGCGCGTTCTCCCGATTAAAGCCGACGCGCACGTCGAGTGTACTGGTCGGACTCAGGCTGATGCTGGATCCCACCGATGCGTTGTGAACCGTCATCAGGTTGATCGTTCCGAAGTTGGGGATGGCGCCTGGAGTCAGCCGATCGGTGTTCGAAATCGTGTAACGCGCAAACGCTTTCCAGTTGTTGGAGAATGAGTGGTCCAGCCTCGCAACGTACTGGTATTCGTCGATCCTGTCCGAACTCGGATTGATGAAATTGGGCGCCGCCAGGCCGCTATTGGGAGCGGGATATAAGGCCGCGAACTTTCGGGCGACATCCGAGATTCGAGCCGATGGAATAATATTACCCTGAAACGGCATTCCGGTCAGTGGATCGATGACGGGGTTGGAATCGGAACTGAAGTCGCCGTTTAACTGCGCTTGCGTGGGCACCTGCGCTCCCGCCGCCAGACCGCGACGCGATTTGAAGCCCTCATATGTTCCGAAGAAGAAGGTCTTCTCTTTGCGGATCGGCCCGCCCACCGAGCCACCGTATTGGTTCTGACGGTATGGCGGTTTCTCCAGATCGAAGAAATTTCTCGCATCCAGACGGTCGTTACGGAAAAACTCGAATAATTCACCATGAACTTGGTTGCCGCCGGACTTTGTGATTACATCTACTGTCACACCGGAGACCACGCCGTATTGCGAGTCATACGGCGAATTAAGGACTTTAAATTCCTGGATCGAAGCGACCGAAGGCCGCAGACTGGTGTTCTTGAAACGGAATCCGAATGAATCCACTCCATCTATGATGTAAGTATTGTTTGTCGGCCGATTGCCCCCGAGTTGCACACCTACGTTACGCGGTCCGCCGCCTCGCGCGGTCGGCTGGCCGCCCGCATTGGGCGATACGCCTGGTAGCATCAGACTGAGTTGGAGAAACTGCCGCCCGTTTAGCGGCAGCCCTTCGGTATTGACGTTGTCTACAACTCCGCCGATGTTCGCATGGGTAGAATCAACCAGCGGCAATATCGCCTGAACGGTGACGCTTTCCGTAGTGGCGCCGACCTCCAGGGCGATATTGAGCTGCGGTCGCTGGTCCACATTGAGAACAAGTTTACGCTGCACATATTGCTTGAAGCCCTGCGCCTCGGTGCTGAGCGTATATGGGCCTGGCGGGAGGTCCAATAGCGTGAAGTTTCCGACTTCGTTCGTCTCAACAATCCTGGTGATTCCCGTATTGTCGTTGATGACCTTTACGATGGCGCCCTGAACTACTGCGCCTGCCTGATCGGTCACCCGACCGAATATGGAAGCTGAGTTTCTCTGTGCGATTCCGGCTCCAGCGAATAAAAGCGTCAACAACAAAGCGAATCCTACGATGCCAAATACACGTTTTCTCAAGATGCAATCCTTTCGCTCCCATAGCGCCGAATGGCGATGGTGATTGTGATGAATCCCAAAACGACATCCAGTCAACTTGTTGAATAATCGATTCAGGTAAGGAATATCTTTATTGGTGCATTCACTGGTTCGAGGATGGACGGGGTAAGTGTATTTATTCTCATCGTTTTTGTCTATTAGATTTCATAGACTATCGGAGGGATATCAGATAATCCGTCTAGATCTGTCCGGCATATTGTATTAGCACAGCAATTAATCACCCGAGAGGCTGGATGATGACAAAGGTTTCCGATCAAACTCACAAGAGCTTGGATCAAATAACAGATGAAGAGTGGATGGCGATCTGGAGAAGGCTACGTTTATACGCTATTCACAATTATGGCTGGACGCAAAGCACTGTCGGTGTGGGCCTTGATTTAGAGGCTATCGTTCAGGAAGCAATCTTGGACACACTCACCGGCGTAAGACGTTGGCCGCCAGTTGATAAACAGGGTACCCCTAAAGATGAACCTCTTTTTTTTCTCTGCCAAACTGTTCGAAGCAAGGTCAGCCACGCCACGGAGAGAGAGAAAGGAAGCTGCCTATAGAATCTCTTGACCCCCGCTCTCCTGTCCTAATCGATAGTGAAAATAAGCAAGAACAGAAAGTTCACTACGATCAATTGCGCGAATCCATTATGGCGGAAGCTCGTTCAGATTCTGGACTTACCGAAACCGAAAGACTGATGACCGAGACGCCTGACATAACCGCCAACGACATCGCGAAAGAGAGGAATGTGCCAATCAAGACAGTTCGTAAGGATATAGAACGGTTGAAAAGGCGGCTCCGCAATTCACGAATGGCATGGATAGATTCGATAAAATGAAAATTGTGGGCTAATTATGAACTATTATAAATACGGCTTTCAGGACAAAAAGAGGGACGCAGAGTACGCGCCCGAAATTCCGCAACTAGGGCATATAGCGATTGAGGTAAGTGAAAAATTGTCTCCCCAGGCAATCGCTTCCATGTCGATTGATGAAGTCGAAAAGGAGCTTAGGCGGTTGGGATGTGATCCTAATCAGCGGTTGTCTGTCAAGGTACAGCTCATGATTCAAATACACCGATCTAAAATACCATACAAGTTGGCGAGTTCTTGTGAGCCTATGATGCCCGATCTCAGTATATCTCCATCTTCACTAGGCTCCAGTTCGGACAGATCGCCTATCCTCCAAGCAGTTAAGGCGCTGATCAAGACGATTGAGGCGCTGATCAAGACAATTGAGGCGCGAATCATTGCTTTCAAGCAAGAGCTTAAACGACGCACAGTGTAATACTATTTATCTGCCACTGACCAAGGTCGGCAGAAAGGGGATGCCATGAAAAGCACATGTAAAATGATAAAACGCCATCCTGTATTGCTGATTCTGCTGGCCGTCTCACTTCAGGTTTTTGGTCAGACCTCGGATCCTGGTGCGGCGGTGAAAGGACCCGAAGGCGTCTGGCATGGAACGCTCGAAGTTGGTGGTGCGCGACTCCGCCTCATCCTAACGATCACGAAATCTGGCGCCGGCGTTTACTCCGGCAAAGTGAACAGCCTCGATCAGGGCTCGACTATTCTCATAGATACGATCGCAGTCGCTGGCGACGCAGTGCGGCTGGAGTTGAAATCGGTCGGCGCCCTTTACGAAGGCGTGATGAATAAAGACCGGTCGGAGATGAGTGGGAAGTTCACTCAGGGCGGCGCGCCAATTCCGCTCGTCTTCGCGGCTGGCGCTCCGCCTCAGTCCGACGCCGCCGCGAAATCCCCGCCCGCGCCCCCACAAAGACCGATCAGCGTTCCCCTGGACGTTTCGGTTCCGGTAGCGCCGACCGCCTTCAAAGCCGGCGGAAAAACACATCTTGTTTATGAATTGCACGCGACAAACTTCAGCCGGAGCGATTGCGTGTTGACGCGCCTGGAAGTAATCGGCGCCGGCGATAGACCTCTGGCGCGTTACGAAGGAAATGAACTGGCGTCGTTGCTGGCGCGTCCTGGAGCGCCGCCTGATGTCGAAAAGACGAAGGTCGGCGCAGGATTGCGAGCTATCATTTTCATGTGGCTGACGCTGGAAGCGGGCGCGGAAGTTCCAGCCACGCTACACCATCGCTTTGGCGTCAAAGTGAGCGACTTCCCGGAAGAATTGTTTCTCGATTGCGCACGCGTCGCGGTCGCTCAGAAGCCATTGATGATCAGCCCTCCGTTACGCGGCGGCGAATGGTTGGCCGCCAACGGGCCGTCCAACACTTCAGGCCATCGCCGGGCGCTGATTCCTGTCGCCGGGCAGGCTCACATCGCGCAGCGGTTCGCGATCGATTGGGTTCGGCTGCGCGAAGACGGGCGCACATTCACGGGCGATCCGAAAGACAATAGAAATTATCGTTGCTACGGCGACGAGGCGCTGGCCGTGGCCGATGCGGTCGTCGTGTCGACCAAAGACGGCATCCCGGAGAACGTGCCCGGGCCGGCCTCGCGAGCCGTGCCCATCACACTTGAAACGGTCGGCGGCAATCACGTCATCCTCGATCTGGGTCAGGGCCGATACGGCTTCTACGCGCATTTGCAGCCCGGCAGTCTGCGCGTCATGGTGGGCGATAAAGTGCGCCGCGGCCAGGTAATCGGCCTGGTGGGAAATTCCGGCAACTCGACCGAACCTCATCTGCACTTTCACATCAGCGACGCCAATTCGCCGCTCGGCTCCGACGGGCTGCCTTACCTTCTGCCCGCGTTTGAAATACAGGGCAAAGGCTGGGGCTGGAAAGCTTCGGAAGCGAAGGCGGCGGCGGAGAAGCGCCAGATGGAAATCCCATTGGAGGGCGACGTGGTGCGATTCCCTGACATTCCATAAACGGTGAGGCCCGCTACCTTTTACCATTGGCTTGATCGCGGTCGTCGCGCGGGATTTCCTGGTAAAAATTGTGAAGAGGTACAACGAAAAAGTCGGTGAGAAAGACTATGAATACTTGCCTCTGGGTAAATACATCGTAGCTGCCCATGGTGTTTCTAATGGCCGGCGGCAGGGCCATCTTGCGCATTGAGCCCTTCGAGAGTAAGCAAGTAATCACCCGGCCTAAACAGGCTGGAATAGAAGCTTAGTAGGCAAAAAGGGCTATGTGTATTCCGCATGCCCTTTTGCCTATTTTGTTTCTTTTCGCCCTTTTTGCTTCCTCTCCTATGAGTGTTTCGTCACTTAAGAGATATCGCCGTGCCCCTGGCAGTCACCCCGTCTACCGAGACGACGACATCGGCCCGCCGCCTTCCCAACTTGGTCAGCCCGGCTGGAACCTTGACGATTATCTTATCCAGGCCGTTCAACTTGCCGTATGCGCCGGCATAGAGTACGCGTGCCTGATATCCGTCGATCGTAACCTCGACCGCTTCGGCAATGCCGTTCTCGTCGTTCGGGTTGGCAGCTCGTGCGCCGCGGATGCCCGTGACAAAGAGCGTGAGAATATCCAGCCTGTTTTCGCCGAGCTTCTCGAATTTCGGAAGTCTTAATCCGGTTCCAGTACGTGGCGCCGGGTCATCGCCACCGAGAATAGCTGGCGCGACATCGACAATCTGCGCAGTTCCAATCGAGTAACTGCCGGCGGAGTTGCGTATGACGACTGTCGCGTTGCCCGCCTCAACACTCGGCGGAACGAGAAAGTCGACCCGGTCGGGCGAAACGGAAGCCACCTGAGCCTTGATACCATTTACAGTGACGGTAGTACCAGCCAACTCGAGCGGCAATTGCTCCGCCTCAGCCGTCATGGAAGCGAAAGCCAGATTGGCTCCGAATGCGCTAGCTATCGAGTCTGCCGCAAGCCGCCCGTCTCCGGACCCCGCCGCATTCGCCAGCGTCAATTCCGAACATTCGACTGCACGAACAGTTACTACTTTCGTATCGATCGAGCGCCCATCGCTCGCGGTGAAGGCGATATTGAAACTGCTTCCGATATCGGCGGCCCTCGGCTTCCATCTGAAAGTTCCTTCCGTTCTGTTGTTGGTGATGACGTTAGTGGTGAAGCGAGCGCGCTCAGGCATCCCCTCGGCTGTGATCGAGAGCGGCGCGCCAGAACCGAGATCGCTGGCAGTGACCTTAAACCTGATCTCCGTATTCGCGGTTCCTACCTGCGCCGCGGGCGCCGACAGAATCGGAGGGCGATCGACAAAGGATGTCTCCAGCGGGGCGATTGACAGGCGGGAGACTTCGTCAGGGAGCGAAGAAACTACATGGAAATATCCGCCGATCACTCCGCTCCCGTTCACGAATAAAACTCGCGGAGTATTTGGATCGACCAGATCGAACGAATTATCCAGCGCAATCCACCGGTCGTTACGGACATCGTAAACCTCCGCGTCCTTGACAAGGCCACCACCGAATAAGAGCCAGAAAGGATTTCCTTCCGCATCTTGGACGACGACAGACTGGGCGTCCGTACGACTATGATTGAGCGGCGCAATCGGCGACCACTGCCCGGTCTCAAAATCATAGACCTCGCCGGTTATGGTAGAGCCTGAGGGGTCGTTCCCGGCAGCCACATAAAGTTTTCCTTCGATTACCGCGGCATTATGGCCAGCCCGGGCCGTGTTCATCGGCGGCAGGTCCGTCCAGGCATTGGTCGATGGATCATATCTCCTGACTGCCGCCGAGAAGTTTGTGGGCGTGACGCCGCCTGTGTGATAGTAGACGCCTCGCGCAATATCCGCCGCTACCGCATACAAAGTTGTCGCGTCCGGCGCCTCAGCCTGAGTTGACCACGTGTTCGCCGCAATGTCGTATGCGAGGTGAAGCGGTGATAAAGTCGAGGGTGTTGTTCCGCGGTTCACTCCGCCCGGAATATAAATCTTGCCATTGAGGTAAACGGCCTTAGCGCCAAACAGAATGGACGGCGGCAGAGAGAGCCCATCGCCCGTCCAGACATGGGTCTCCGGGTCGTAGCGAAGGATAATGTTCTCGGCTGGCGCCCCCAGTCGTTGCCTCTGTCCGATGGCATAAAGATATCTCTCATCAGCGACATACGTGCTGCCAAAGGGGGGGGATTCCGAGAGCGTCGTATTCGTCTCCCAGCGTCTTGCGATGACGAACTGGCCTGAAACCGCCTCTGTCACAGCTCCTTCATCGTCGGTTGCCGTAACGGATATGCGGGCCTGTGCGCCGATCGGCAGGTTGGTCGGGATAATCCAGGTAAATGAGCGCGCCTCGCCTTCCAGCTGGGGCGCAACGTCGATCGTTTGCTCTGTCGGTAACCCGATAGACGGCAGATAGCTGAACCTGACGCTATGTCTAACGAGTTCGCGATTGTCGGACGATTGCCAGCGAATAGAAATCAGGCTGCCCATGTATATTCTCTCGCCGCCCGCTGGATTTAACACCTGCACTGCCGGCGGTGTGGGCTCAACGTAGCTGTAACCGCCCGCGCGCGTCGTCTGCAAACTGCCATTTCGGACTATAACATCCACCACTGCCGGGGCCCCTGTCGTCACGGCAGTGGGCGCTATCACCCGCAGTGTGTTCCCATTGATGTATGTGACCGGCGCCGCTTGAGATCCGAACAGGACCGCTGTTTCAGGCGTAAAGTTCAGCCCGCTCAATGTCACCGCCGTCCCGCCCAGCACAGAGCCGGAAGCGGGAGAGACGCCGCCGAGGATCGGTCGCATCTCGTTTCCACCTGGCTCGTAGTATGTGAAACCTCTCGAGCTCCTGGCCGTACCACGGCGATTAGTGACGCGCACGCTGACGGCTCCGGCGCTATGCGCAGGAGCGACGGCCGTGATCGTGGAGCTGCCCAGCACCGCCACCTGCGCGGCCGGCGCATCACTGAAGGTGACACTGGTGTCAGAAGTTTCGGTGAAATTTGAGCCACTGATAATCACCTGCGTACCGCCGCTCGGAGGTCCGAAGGCAGGGCTGATCGCGGTAATAATCGGCTCCGGAGCGTCGCCCGGTGGGATGATCCGCGGATTCGCAGATCGTGCGGTGAGGCGTATATCGTCGATCGCCCAGAAAATCGGATTCAGGTCCAACAAACCCACAAGCTGGAACCGCAGCCGCGCCCACCCATCCAATCTCGGCAACAACACGCGCGAAGCGACAAAGCCGGTCTGGTTACCTCCGAATGATTCAACCGCAGTCCAGGTTACGCCGTCGTCAACGGAAATCTCGATTCGTCCAAACATGAATCGCGTAAACTGCCTGCTTTGCGAGAAGGAGAGTGTGACTTCATCCAATCCCGTCAGATCCAGCAGTGGTGAGGTGAGGGCATGACTCGGGAGACTCGGCGCGAGAGCCATAATGTTTATTCGCCAGGAATGCGAAGGAGATCCGGAAAGATCGTCGGTGATCGCCCAGGGCCCATCGATCAGCCAGTTCTGATTTCCACGCTCGACATCGTCATCCAGTAGCGTCAGTTCACGTGTCCACTCGGCTGCAGCCGTGACTGAACCGGAGTCGCGGTCCAGATAGACTACTCTGATCTTATCCCTGACCAGATCCGAGCCCTGCAATTCGCCATCGCCCCTCCTGAGCCGGCCGTCATCGAGGCGAATCGAACCGCTGAAAAGACCGGGAGTGGAGGCGTCGGGCTCCAATCTGATTCTCTCCCAGTCGCCGGTTCTGGAACTCGCCACATCGACGAAAACCGGGGCCTTGGCATTGCCGTCGCCGAGCGTGATCCGGACTGTCTCGTTATCGACATAACTGCTCTTATCCAACTGCAGCGCGGCGGTCGTGCTGCAAGCCGGTGAAACCTCGAAAGATTCGACGACGGCGTTATCACTGGGGCTCAGCGTGTCTGCAAAAAATCCCATGCCCCGTTTGGCGAAGGCTTGCCAGATCAGACACTGATTGGCGCCGCCATTATTCATACGGTCGGCGAGCAGTATCGCGTCACGCGCATCGATAAAAGTCGGCTCCGTCGGAGTCAACTTCAGTCCGTCGACGACCAGCTGTATGCTCTGGCGCTGCCCCGCGACAAAACCGTAGCGCTCGAGCAAGAGCGCACGCATTTCCCACAACATGCCGCACCAGATCTCGCCGCCGTCATGTACCGTGAACGCGTCGCTCAAATTTCTAAAAGTCAGCGGATTGACTTGCATATCTGTGCTGTAAGGATGGCGGCGGACTCCAAGGTTATAGTTATTTATGACGTACCCGCCGATCACGTAGGCTCCACGTGGATCATCCTGTTCACTACGCATCAAGGTCAGGCCGAAGTAATCAGACCAGCCCTCTCCCATACTGGCGCTTTGGAAGTTGCCGAGCCCTACACCGTTGCCCACCAGCCTGTTGCTCAAACCGTGCGTCAGCTCATGAATAATGACGCCCTGATCGAATGAACCGTCGAGCTGAGGCGAAGCCGTGTTCCAGAGAAACATCTGAACACGCCCGGGCTGACCGTCCGGCGGAGTCGAGAAGTTTGCGTTGTTAATTCCAAGGCCGTCCTGCGCATCTCCGAGCACTGCATCGCCGCCAGCGCCACCTAGTCCGAAGTTGCCGGTCTGGAAGTTTCCGGCAGCTTCGGTGAAGCCGAATGAATAAAGAATATCGTGGTAGCGGTTGATCCAGTAGAAGAGATTGACCTGGGCCGCCTGCGAATTGGCGCCGGCAGACGGCTCGCTCCCCAGGTTGACCGGGAATGAGAAATTGCCGTCTAGGACCTCCAACAGCGGCAGGTCCGGCTGGTTTGGTGTCCCATCACGGTCAAGATGAACATCGGTGTTGTTGCTGATCAACCGGGTGGCTGGGACGCCCGACCACCAATCGTAATGCGGGTCGCTCAGTTCGAAGGTGGCCGCGCCGTTGAAGGGAGTCGCATTGAATAATAAGTCCCCGCGCTCCACGACCGGCGGCGAATCGCTGGTGTGGGGAACATCCGGACGCGGGCTCTCTTTCGTGTAGACCAGGCCGTGCGGGTTGAGCGGGTTCTGTTCATAGTTGGTCAGATTTTGACGGAAGAGCATGCTGTTCCGCTCGGCATCGATCAAGATCAGATAGACATCCGGAGTCTCGCGCATCCAGATTATGAATTCCCATGCCAGACGCGCCTGCTCGGCTGAGAGCGGGAAATAGACCAGCCTTGTATTGACGTCCCGCCCGAAACTCTGGCCTCTCGCAAACACCCGGCGCGAATCGGCGCCAGTAGGAGATAGAAGCAAGCCTGGCTGCTCTCTGATTTCGGCGCCGGATTCCTCCGCCGCCTTGCTCAAAGCATCGATGGCCGTGATCTTCGGCTGGCTGAGATTGGCGGATATTGCCGCGCCGGGCAGCAATTCTCCGCTGGCCGCGATGATCGCGCCCTCACGATTGAGGTGCATAGTCATCGCCGCCTGGAAGACTGCGACGCCGCCGATCTCTTGTTGGAGCGTAAGGTGGGTCACGCCGTTGTGCTCGCTTCGGTACCGCCGCGCTTCTTTCAACCCATCCACTTCCGCGGCGCTTAAACGAAAGAGGTCGTCATTGCTTTTGAGGAAGCCGCGCGCTACAGAGCCGGCGCTCGCCGTCGACGGATCGCTCAGTGTCTCCGTGTGGCTGAAGAGACGGCTTGGCGTAGCGGTCAACGAACTCCAGCGCATTCTGACGCTGGGACGCGACTGTTTCAACCTGTAGGTCTGAGCTGCTGGCCTTGCAGCCTGTCGCCCGCTACCAGTTGCGGGCGGCGCCGCGAGCGTCCGTTGATGGTTGGCGCGCGCATCGAAATTTTCGCGGGTGGATGGTCGTCTCGCCTGCGCGCGCGCTGAGATAGGCGATCCTCCGGCGCCGGTCTGCATCGCTGTCCCGCGCGCCGCAAAGGAACGATGCCCCCAGGTAAAGAGCAGGAACGCGGCCGGAATAATAAATATAACGGCCGCCCATTTTGACAAAATACATCTTGCAATAAAAGACTGCTTAATCGGCATAACTATGGCTCCTGATTGAAAGCATTTGTAACTCTTATGGGTAAGTACGAGATCGTGATCACCGTCGAAAGCACGCGCGAATGGGCGATCTGCGCCAAGTGCGGCAACCAGATGAGTTCCACAACTATGGGCGGTTGCTGCGGTTGCGTCACTTGCCAATCCTGGGACGACCACTGATCATCGAGATTCGGCCGAAGCGGTTTCGTTGCCCGACCTGTGATGACCATCCAACCAACACGCAGCAACTGGACTGGTATGACGCGCGCCTTCCACACACCAGGGCTTATGACCAATGGTTGCTGCTTCAGCTGATCGGCAGTGCGATCTCTGATGTCGCGCGCAAAGAGGGTCTGAGTGAGGAGTTGGTGCTGGGCACCGTGCAACGGCAGATTGCCCCGACAGTCAACTGGGAAGAGATCGAGCAACTGGAAATTCCCGGGCTGGATGAGGTGGCTTTGAGGAAAAGACATCGAGATTTCGTGGTGTCAGTCACCAGCCGACAGGCCGATGGATAATTTGAAGCTCTCGGGGCAACGATCGTCTTAGTGAGGCAGAGCTGAAGGCAGCGGCGTAGCCCCCGTTTTGGAACGCTCTCTGGAATAAGCGCTCAGCTCCGATACATATGCAGATAAGTAGATTCCTTGACTCAAGCGCAACAATCGCCTTTGGTACTGCTCCTTTGCGTCCCAACGAAATTCTACTTGAGGTACCCCCGACACCGGAACATTGGTTAGTCCGATGAGACGCCCCTCTCCGGTCGCAGTTGGGTTGATAAGGTCAGGCTTTATATTATTGCACTTGTCAAAAGGGAGTTTCCTGATCTGAGGAAAATAGAAGTCGACAAATGGTGTAAACATCCAGTCACAACAGATTGTATCTCGACCCGGTTCAATATTGCTCTTTAAATAATTCAATGCGCGGATCGGTGGGCTTACCTCGTTATGCCTCATCTTGATAATAGGATAGACCCAATAAGCGCTAAGGATGGTCAAGAGCAGAACAGAATAGAATCCCAGGTTTGTTGGTATCGCCCAACCTCTGATCCTTGGGACCAACTCCGGTAAATTGATCAGGCCGTAGGCGGCAAGCCCTGTAAAGAAAGGGATGTAAGGCAGCGAGTAAAGCGGCGCATTTGCTGGTGCGTTTAGGATGAAGGTAAAAGCCATATAAGGCAAACACCCGAGCGCTAATAACCCCGCATCACCCCATCGATCTTTTTTGATAAGGATATATATTCCTAGGAATGAAAATAGATAGATTGGCACTTTGATCCACGATCTACCCCAGATATCGTTTAAGTACCTATTGAACCGACTCGTAAGTCTTCCGCCCGAGAAAATAGTATCTTTTTGCAATATATACTGACTATGCGCGTCCATTACCAGACGGTACTTTTCCCAGGTAACATTTAAAATGAAAGGAATAAACCAAACAAGTAGACAAAATATACCGGTAAGCAACGCAAGCATGACTGGTCGCCATTGACGTCGCTGCAGACGCGCCAGAAAAATTAAGCCAATGGTTGGTCCCATGACAGGTAACAAGGTGACACGCACTCCCATTCCCAATCCAAAGACGGCACACCCGGCGATCAGTGATGCCTGGGACTCAAGCCCCCTGATAATTAGTGTCAACCCTATGATACCAATGGTGAAGCTTACCGCGTCACTACGAGCTGATCCACTATAAAACCAAACATTTGGAACGAAACAACATAGCAAAGCCCCTGCAAACGCAATGCGACGGTCTTTGAGTATCGTCAGGTAGAAATAATAGAGAGCCGGGGCAATTAATGATGAGAAGATGAGTGAGATAGTTGTTAACGCTAGATATTCGTCATTTAACGACCAGTAAGCCACACGCGACATCGCGAAAAAAACAGGAAAGCCAGGTGGATGTGGTGCATTCACCGTGAGATCGTAGTTTTGTAGAGCGCGAGCAAACAATATATCATCCCATTCCCAGAGCGAAGCCGGAACCGTGAGCAATCGCGTGAGCGTAACGAAAAGCAACATAAATAGGGCAATATATCGGTCATTCGATTCTATATAATTCAAGGGAGGCTTAAGATATGTCGTTGGCATCAAATACATTAAGATTTATCATGCTAGACTTCAAAATTGTCCGTGGTCTGGGTGTTTAGCAGCTGGCGGAGGATGCACCCGCTTTTGCGGAATCGGACGCGAATAGACTGGAGGAGGCGGCGCATTTAAACCGAATAGCCAGGTTCTTGGAGCTGGTAAATCAACCTGAAAACACCGGGACACATACTGGGTACAGTACGGGTGTAAGATATGTGCCCTGATGAATGTTCCACTCCCGTATGCGCAGGTCGCTATCGCTCCCCGACTGCACCAAGGTTCGTTGTTTCGATTTAGATATTAGGGGCTGCCGGAACTGGAATGCCCGCCAGCAGATTCCTTAACGCCTGATTGATGTATCTCAGTATCTTTCCAGCTTTTCCGGCTACCTGGAATTGAGCAACGGTTAATACAGAGCTTGCGACTATAAGCGAGACACGAGCTATACCGGAAATCTTTTCAGTCGTCCCGGCTCTGATTATCTCCGGCAACCCTGGAATTTCTTCTTCCACCGCAACTGCGGCAATTACTTCCCCAGCATAGATAAGTAGCTCGCCCGCGAAATCATCACCCCCGGTTCTATCTTCGTCGAGATTAACCAAGGTGGTTCCCGTTGCACCCAAGTATGGGGCGACACTCAAAAAGTAATCAGCCATATATTATATCTCCCACTCGGGATATTAGAGCGTGATCACAAGCTGCCTTGACGCCCTGAATGGCACTAGATTATAGCCAGGGATGTAGCGAAACCTCTCCCCTGTGACGCATCACCAAGAAGCATCAAGTCCAGAAAAGGCGTGATACTAACCGATTATTGCACCCCTAAATTGCTTGGTGCAGCGCTGACCGCTTATCAGGGGCTGCGCTCGCTCCACCCTTGGCTATAATATTGGTGCTACTCTGGAGTTGCGGTTAAACCAACCAGCTTGTAACACGCTGTTACGCGATTTGGATAATAGAGAACGCAAGTTCCCATCGTCTGTCCCGCGAAAGACTAATACCTTGTTGGCCACTAAGTAACGAAGAATTAACGAAGAAGTTACGAATATGTGACGAAATAGCGGCTAAATGTCGATGCCAGGCATCATTGGAGCCAATGTATGGCATCAGGATTTGCGCTTGGGGTTCCGCGTTTACGCGGTCTTTCCATTCCGAACGTGATGTTCTGACCGCCTGAAGGCGGAACTCCAAACAATAATCTCCACTGATGGTTCCATCGAGAGATTGCGGTAACCAGATCGAAACAATGAAACTACGAAAGATTAGTAAAGAGAATAACAATCCAGTAGACGAATTTTGTAAAAGCTGATACCAAAGCATCCAGCGATCTCTTCTCAATGACATTCTAAAATTAGATGTGGGATACGGATATTTAGTCTGGCGAATTACATATAACAATAAACTCCGTCCGCTGACAAAGCTTGCTCTCCAGGATATGTAAATGTCAGAAAATCAAACGCAGTCCCAGCTGCGTGATTCGCGGATCGCGCGCCGATGTAATCTGGCCGAAGTTGGCTGATCCCAGTGAAGCTGATACTCCAGCCCACTGTGTATGGTTGAAGAGATTGAAAAACTCCGCGCGAAATTGCAACGAGATATTTTCTCGAATCGCCGTACGTTTACTGAAGGAGACATCCCAATTATTGATACCCGGTCCGCGAACTACGTTTCTACCGAGGCTGCCGAACGTTCCTAGTGCCGGAAGGGCAAAAGAGCCGCTGAACCAGCGAAGCTGGTTCTTCTCTCGCTTGATCGGCCCCGTGACGTCGGGTCGTTGTCCGCCTGTACCCACTCCGGCTATATCGCCTGGTATCGTGATCGAGAGAGGCGTCCCCGATTCGAAACGGCTGATGCCGGACACCTGCCATCCTCCCAGAAAATGCTTGAGAAAGCCGTGCTTTACGCGGAACAGAGGCAATTCGTAAACATAACTCAATACCAATACGTGCGTGCGGTCAAAACCCGATAATGCCCGTTCCATCCGGTTATCCGCGTAGCTGTTGATCGGCGTCGCAACGTTGTCGATGGAGCGAGAGAAAGTATATGAACCTTGTAGCGCCAGTCCCTGGACGAAGCGGCGATTGGCCGAGAGCTGAAGGGAATGATACATCGATAGCCCGGCGGTCTCGCTGGTGGAGATTCCAGCAAATCCAAGGTACGGGCGAGCGGCGTTAACGTTCAATCGTTCGGCGGCGACGTCCACCGATGCGCGCGGCTGATTGATGTCTCGCGACCGCACGAGCGAGACGCCGCGAGAACCGACATAATTTGTGTCCAGAAGAATCTGACCGGGGAAGGCCCGCTGAATGCCTAACGACCACTTCATGTAGTACGGGATGTTCCAGGGCGATGAGTTGTTGGAGATACCGATCGGGAAGAAGCGTCGCTCACCTTGTCCCGGATTGGAGAAACTGGTAGCGAAGATAGAAGCGTTCTGATTGAAGGGGAAATTATTGCGAGCGCTGGAAACAAGCTGTGGCCAGCGGTCGTGGAACATTCCGAAACCACCGCGTATCACCGTGTCATTCGCTTTGCCTAGAGCGAGAGAGAATCCTCCCCGCGGAGCGATTGTGTTATAGACCGCATTGATCACCGCTTTGCCGAACGGCGCGCCGGGAGATTCCACAACCACCATGCCGTTCCCGTAGTTCTGCGTGCCGGTCACGATCTGGCCATTTTCCGACAGGATGGTAGCCGCCTTCGCGGGATCGAACCGCGCGGGATCGAAGAACGATAATAAGCCGTCATCGGCCTTCTCCGGCTCGTAGATTTCATAGCGTACGCCAAAATCCAAGGTGAGCCGGTTGGTTGCGCGCCATTGATCCTGAACGTACAGCGACCAGTTTTCCCAACGGGCGCTACCGAACACATGGTTCGAGTTTTCGGTGTACTGAAAGGCGCGGCCGATGAGGAGATCGGCGAGCGCATCTCCGGTGGTCTGGCCGTTGAAGGTAAACGAACCATTGTTATTGGGGTTGCTGGAATTTTGAGACTTGTTTTCCTTGTCGATGGAGCCGCCGAATTTAATTGTGTGACGTCCGCGCGTCCAGGAAAAGTTATCAATCAGTTCCAGCGAATATCCCGCGATGTTCTGTGGCCAGATTATCTGAATACCGGCATAACCTTGCGACATCGATATAGATGGTATGAAACCCGCAGAGCCTGTCTGGGCGTCAAGGACGCGTGGTACTTGAAATTCCGAGTCCCGGCCGCGCGACGCATTGGGCGAAGTTGAGATGGCCAGCGACTGGCCGTAAAGCGCCCCCGTGATTTGATTGACCATGTTCGAATTGATCACCCACGTCGCCGATACGTTGGCGCCGCGGATAATGTGGGATTGGTCGCTGTCCGCCACATAAGGCATCGGATTGCTGGAAAAGAGGCCGTATGGGCTGATAAGACGCGTGGAATCGATGTTGTATCGGGCGAACAGAGTGAAGCTGTCCTTCACCTTCCAGTCAAATCGTCCTAGCGCGGAACGGTAGTTTGTGCCGTCCGGTTCAGAAGAAGTGAAATTCAGCGCACCTTGTTGGAAATTGGGGCGGCGGTAAAAGGTACGCAGGAGCGCCTGTGCATTGCTGTCGAGCCGATCCGCGGGAATGCGGTTCCCCGTGAATTGCTCGCCCGTGACCGGGTCTCGGATATCGCGTGTTCCCGAGAAGTTGCCAGCAAGTTGGGCATCGGTGGGCACGATGCTGGTTCGCGTACCGGTGCTCTGCCAGATGCGGCGGTATTCATTTGAGAGGAAAAAGAAAAGCTTGTTTTTCTTGATGGGGCCGCCAAGGGTGCCGCCGAAGTTGTTGTAGCGGTTCTTGGGGCGTTCGTTACTGAAGAAGTTGCGGGCGTCGAGCTTATCGTTGCGGAAAAACTCGAAAAGTGTGCCGTGGTAGTTATTCGTGCCCGCTTTTGTGACAACGTTCAACTGAGCTCCTCCGTTTCGGCCATACTCCGAACTATAGGCATTGCGCTCGATTCGTACTTCGGCAATCGCATCAAGATTCACCATTGCCAGGTTGTTGCCATTAAAAGGATCGATGTTACGGCCGCCATCGAGCGTCCAGTTATTGGCGCTGCTCTGCCCTCCATTGAAAGAGAACTGGACTCCCGTATTTGAGCCGAAGCCGGGTTGTTGGGCTTGGGACGAGCTTACTCCCGGTTGCAGAGTCATCAATTGCGTAAAACTGCGGGTATTCAACGCCAGTTCCTGCACCTGCTTGCCGTAGACGGTCGAGCCGATGTTGGCCGAAGCCGTATCTACCTGCGTGGTACTCGCCTCAACATTTACTATCTCACTGACAGATCCAATATGTAGCTGTGCGTCAATTCGCAACTGCTGAGCCGCGTTCAGATTTACAGCGGCAACTTGTACCTTTTGAAACCCGACTTTTTCGAACTCCAAATGATAGTCACCCGGTGGTATTAAAGAGATCTGAAAATTCCCAGCATCATCTGTGCGCGCCTCACGATGAAAGCGCGGATTGTCGCGCCTCACGCGAACTGTCGCGGCGGGAACAGCGGCCCCCGAGGGGTCGGTTACCGTTCCCAAAATGGTGCCGTTGTTGAAGGTTTGCGCCGTCGCGGAAAGAGTGAGGACCACCATGAGGGCGGCAATCAGGAAATATTTGGTACTGGCAATGAGAACAATTGAATAGAAGGAAGAGCCATCTATTCGTGCCGAGTTCCTGGTTGCCTGAGCTTGTGCGTCCGACTGGCGCATAGTTGCGGTTAAAAACTCAGAGGGACTGGGAGGAAGATGCAAGGTGTGTCTCCATTCTTGGCGATGTTTGATGTTGCCTTCTTCTTAAATTTCAGAAAAAAACGGTGAGGCGGGTAATCGCCTCTGGATGGGATAATTTGCATTGGGAAGAAAGAGCGTTCTTAATTCAGCGGCCGGAGTATATACTCTCCCGGTTTACCGCTTCAAGTGGGAGAGCTGGCGTACCAGGGTCGTGCCTGTGTCCATCCACTTGGCAATCTCTGCCGCCAATTCGCCGAACGACTATCTCTTAGAAAGGCCGTTCCTACAATGCGTGAGCGTTTTATTCTCGATCCACACCAGAATATTCTCTTCATCGACTTCGCCGGGCTGAGGATTGAAAGCCGGAATCAGGTTGATGAGATGCAGGAGATCATCCAGAGAATTTATCAGGATCACGGCCGCAGGTTCTATGCCATAGTCAATTACGAAGGCACGGAGATTACACAAGAGATATTCGACTACTATGGAGAACGCATCAAGAAACTATACGATCTTTATGGGATCGCTACCGTCCGTTATTCATCCAGCGGATTCACGCGCTCAGTGCTGCGCTATCTGGGTGCGGCCAAGGATGTAGAATCCAATACATTTGCCACTCGCGCTGAAGCCATCCGCGCCATTCAGGAAGTGGAAGGCCGCAGCCGCGCTGAAGACGCCGCCTCCGCCTGGTCGATGTTGAACCCTGCTCGCAGCATTCTCGGTAAAATTCTTTCAGTCTGGTGCTCAACTTTATTTACGACACTCGCAATTTATCTATTTTCAACCGGGGAAGTTTTCGCGATTTTCCTGGCGGCGTTCTTGTCGACTATATTTGTTTCCGCCGCCATTCTGTTTTACACCGTCGTCAAGCCGCTGTGGATGATGGAAAGGTTTGCGCGGCGGCTGATCGGCGGGGGCGCTTTCGAGCCTCTGAAATTCGCGGGGCAAGATGAACCCGGAAGACTGGCGCTCGCTCTTAATGAAACGGGTAAACAACTGAAACGAGACATCGACCGGCTGAGCGGTTTGTATCACATCTCACTGTTAATCGGAGCCGGCACGGAGGTCAGCCGCGTTAGCGAATTATTGACGCGTAAGATCGCGCGGCTGCTCAATGCGGAAATATGCCTCATTCTGATCTACCACGAACGGGATCGATCGATTCTCGCGCAACTACCCGGATTCGGTCTGAGCGACGATCGGTTAGATTTACGGCAGACGAAATTTGACGGAAATAGTATCGCTGCACATGTCATCAAAACCGGAGAACCTTATCTGACCAACGATGCAAGGAATGATCCGCTCATCAATCAAGCTGCCGCAGAGCGTCTGGGTGCGCGCGAACTGCTCGCAGTTCCGCTGCAGGCGGGCGAGCATCGATTCGGGACGCTGGAAGTGATCAATAAACAGGGCGGTTTTCTCGAAGAAGACCGGCAGCTCGTGATTATCTTTGCATCGCAAGCCGCGCAACTCCTCGCCAACGCGCGACATTTGGAAAAAGAGAGACACCTGGCTCAGGAGTTGATTATCTCAGAACGACTCGCTGCCATCGGCGAACTGGTCGCGGGCGTGGCTCACGAAGTCCGCAATCCGCTCTGCGGCATCACGACGACTCTGAGCGCATTGACTCGCAAACTCGAAGACCGCGATGCCTTACGCCCCTTTCTCGATGTCATCGAAACCGAGGTCGATCATCTGAATCAGTTGATGGAACAGTTGCTTGAACATAGCAGCCCGGTCAGACTGAGCCCCGGAACCACTGACATCCGCGATGTGATTGACGAGGCGATAAACGAATTCAGATCACAGGCCGAAGCAAAGAAAGTCAGATTGAAATTCGATTGTGCGATCGCAGTACCCGGGATGCGCATGGACCGCCGCAAAATGTATCGTGTTTTCACAAACCTCGTCGACAATGCGATTCAGCATACCGGCGAGAATGGCCTGGTGAGCATTACGATCGAAGAGAACGGCAGTTCAATGAACGGCTATGAAAACAAGCAGTTGCAAATCGAAGTCAGCGATACCGGCTGCGGTATTGCGCCGGAGGACATCGGCAGAATATTCGAACCGTTCTTCACGACCCGCGCGAGAGGAACAGGGCTCGGGTTGGCGATCACGCGCAAAACAATACTCGATCACGGGGGCGCTATAACGGTGAAATCGGAACGAGGTAAAGGAACTTCATTCTTTATAACATTGCCGCTGAAAAGTGAGTTGGCGGCCGTGAACGGTACGGACAATAGATTCTAGCTGTACCATCGCTACTCCGCGGTATATAGGTATCTGCAATGTCAGCAAACGTGGACAAAATTCTGATCGTTGACGATCAACCTTCCGTAAGGTTCGGGTTGCGCAGTCTACTCGAAACCGAAGGTTATCGCGTGCTCGAGGCTGAAACTGGTGAAGGGGCGCTTGCAAATATAACCGAGCATGCGCCTCAACTTATCCTGCTCGACCTGAGGCTTCCAGACGCCGACGGGATTACGCTTCTGCCGCGCATACGAGCGATCGATGATGAAGCCCCGATCATCATCCTGACCGCTCACGGCACCATCGAAACAGCGATCCACGCGTTGAAGAGCGGAGCCGAGAATTTCCTGACCAAACCGTTCGACGCTGACAGCCTCCTGATCCTGATCGCCCGGACGCTTGAACAGAGCCGTGCGCGCCGCGATCGAAGGTTGATCGGTCTCGCGCAGGAACAAGTCGCGGCCGAGTACTTTCTCGGCCATAGCGAATCGATCAAAAACATTCATACAACGATCGAGAAGCTGGCGTCATCGGAGACAACGGTCTTGTTGCAGGGCGAGACAGGAACCGGCAAGGGGATGGTCGCCAATTTGATACACCGCCTGAGCGAACGCCGGGATAAACCCTTTGTGGCGATCAACTGTGCGGGATTAAGCAAAGACCTGCTCGAATCGGAACTATTCGGCCACGAGAAGGGCGCATTCACCGGCGCGGTGGCCAATAAGGCCGGGCTGTTCGAGCTTGCTCATCATGGCACGATCTTTTTCGACGAGATCACAGAGATGGAGCCGGCGATTCAGGCGCGGCTCCTCAACGTGCTCGAACAGAAAAGGTTCCGCCGCGTCGGCGGTGTGCAGGAGAAGGAGGTCGCCGTGCGCATTATCGCCGCGACCAATCGCAATCTGCAGGGCGAAGTCAAACGCGGACGGTTCCGCGAAGACCTTTTTTACCGTCTGAATGTAATGCCGATCATACTCCCACCTCTGCGCGAACGGCGCGAAGACATCCTGCCACTCGCCGCGCATTTCATCGAACACTTCAATAAACGGCTCAATCGGCGAGTGCTGGAAGCGACGCCGAAGGCCGAAACGCTGCTCGCCGATTACAATTGGCCCGGCAACATCCGCGAACTACGCAACATCGTCGAACGCGCGATGATACTGTGCGGGGGCGAACGTATTCACGCGACCGATCTTCCATTAGGCGGCGCGGGCCCGAACGAAAACGACAGTGAAGAGTTTCTTTCGCTGGACGAAATTGAATGCTTACACATCCGGCGCGTGCTCGAAGCCACCGAACGCAACCTAAGCCGAACCGCCGACATCCTCGGGATAACCCGCACCACTCTTTACAATAAATTGCGGAAATATAACCTCGACGATCAACCTGTCTAAAATTTAAACACTGACACAAACTGCTGCTCATTTTTTTAACAACGCAACTATATTTGATTGCTTCGTCTCCTTAACGCAATGAATGACTTAGCTGTTAGCGCTCTGCTGGAACAAGGTTTGCTCTACAATTAACTTCTAACTTCTAGCTTCTGCAACCTCGCAATCAATCTCGATAAGGAGAGCAACAATGAATACCAGACGCGGAGCAACATATCTTCCCGCAATCATATTATTTGCAATTTACACGGTTACGGCCTTCGCCCAGAGTCAAACCACAGGCCGCATTGCCGGAGCGGTCAAAGATGAAAAAGGCGCGGTAATCCGGGGCGCCGAGATCGTAGTCACCAACGGATCAACGGGCGACACGCGGTCTGCTATGACCGATGGAGAGGGCAATTACATTATCTCGTTCGTTCCACCCGGCCTTTACCAGGTCAGCATCAAGGCCAGCGGGTTCGCCAATACACTTCTCGACAACATCCGCGTGGCAATCACCGAAACCACGGTCGTCAATGCCGATCTCGCGGTCGGCGCGGTGGCCGAACAGGCGATCACTATTAGCTCCGCTGCGTCACTCGTTCAGACCGAAGGAACGCAGCTCGGCCGTGTTGTAGATTCGCGCGCAGTAACGGAATTGCCGCTGGCGACGCGAAATTTCACGCAGATTCTCGGACTTTCCCCCGGAGCGGCAACTTATTTGCCGGACAATACCTCGGTCGGTCGCAATTCACAGAACATTTCCGTCAACGGCGCGCGGGTAACCAATAATAATTTCCAGATCAACGGTGTGGATGCAAATTCGCAGGGCACCAATTCGGCGCCCTCGCTCTCGGTTCCAGCGCCGGAGACGATACAAGAATTCAAGGTGCAGACCTCGCTGTATGACGCGACATTTGGACGTTCCGGCGGCGGCAACATTCAGGCGATAACGAAGAGCGGGACGAACGAATTTCACGGCGCACTTTATGAGTACTTTCGCAATGATGCGCTCAATGCGAACAATCCGTTCCTGAAAGTCGCCGGCGTGGGGCGGCCGGCGCTCAAGCGCAACATCTTTGGCGGCACACTCGGCGGGCGGCTCAAAAAAGAGAAAGCGTTCTTCTTCGTATCGTATCAGGGCACGCGCGAGCGCAACGGCGCGTCGATCTTCAACAGCCTTTCTTCCAACGTATTGATAGCGCCGGGTCTGACCGACGACCGCTCCGCGGCGACGCTGCTCAATACTTTCAATCCGCTTCTCCCGAACGGACAACCTGCCCCGACGATCAATCCGACGGCTCTCGCGCTGCTCAACGCGAGACTGCCTAACGGGCAGTTGGTGATTCCGACGCCGCAAACCAATGGCCGTTATTCCGGCTCTACGCCTTCGACCTATGAAGAGGATCAGTTCAACCTGAACATCGATTATCGCATCAGTGAGAAGAACACTCTCGCGGGTAAGTTTTTCTTCTTCAACTCGCCGCAGACTCTGACGCTACCGAGTTTCCTCGGCGGCGGGCCTAACGTGCCGGGCTTCGGCAATTTCCAGCAGAACAACGGCCGCCTGGCGGTGCTTCAAGATACACATATATTCAGTCCAACCGTCATCAATGAGGCGCGTCTCGGTTACAACTTCCTGCGCGTGGATGCCTTCCCGCAGCAACCGATCAATGACTCGGATATCGGCATCAAGCGCGCCAATGCCGACATCTATCCGGGACTGGGTTGGATTCGAATCGCGCCGGCGGCTGGCGGTATCAGCATCGGCACCTCGCCGACGATCGATGTGCTCGCCGTAGCGCCTTCTACAACTTTGGCCGATACGCTTTCGATTACGCGGGGAAAACACCTCATGCGGATGGGGACCGAGATTCGTTATAATGAAAACAACTACAACTTGAACTTCTTCACACGCGGTCAGATCGATTTTCTCAACTTCAACAATTTCTTGACCGGCAATGCGCTCGTCTCGATCTTCGGCAGCGGCATCGGCGATCGCAGTTTGCGCGCCACCGATTACAACTTCTTCTTCCAGGACGACTGGAAAGTTTCGTCGAAATTGGCGCTCAATCTAGGCTTGCGCTACGAACTGGATTTACCTGCTTCCGATACGCGCGGGCGTCTTGCTACGTTCGATCCGGCGCTCTATCAACCTCGATCGTTAGCCGTGGGAGGCACGCCGATCGGCCCGCCCATCGGCGGGTACGTGCAGGCGGGGAGCGGACTATACGATTCGCCCGACATACCGAATGTATCCGATCGCGTGGTCAACAGCATCGACCCGAACAACCTGGCGCCACGAATCGGCTTCGCCTACACCCCGTTCAATTCTGGCCGGATGGTCGTACGCGGCGGTTACGGCGTCTTCTATTCCCGCACATCCTTCCAGTACATCACCCTCTCCGTGCTCGCCCCGCCGACTTATGTTTTCGGCGCGCGCGTCGGCGTTCCCACGCCGATCCCGATCGAAGACCCTTACTTTATGGTCCCACAGCTATCGGCCTTCCCGACTTTGGTGCCGGGGGTGGCGTTGTCAGGGACATTTTTCGACCGCAACATCCGGACGCCGCTCATACATCAGTTCAACACCAACGTGCAATACGAATTGGTCAAAGACCTGATGCTCGAAGTCGCCTATGTCGGGACGCGCGGGTTGAATCTCTTCCGGCAGGTGGCGATCAATCAGGCGCCGCTGGCGACTGCGCAGCAACCGATCGTAAATGAGGTCACGGGGGCATCCTTCACCACGAACACTCCGGCCGATGCGCTATTACGCGCGCCGTATCAAGGCGTGGGGATCAACGGATTTTTCCAGAATCAAGCCACCGCCCAGTCGAGCTACAATTCGCTGCAGGTGAGCCTGACCAAACGTTTTTCGCGCGGCCTGCAGTTCCTCACTTCGTACGCGTGGGCGAAATCGATTGACAATGCTTCGGGCCAGGGGGGCGGCGCCGGAAACACCGGGCTGGTCAATACCGGAGCAGTCGGCGAAACCGGGGGCATCCTCGGCGATCAGCGTGACAATCGCGCCAATCGCGGCGTTTCGGATTTCGACCGCTCGCATCGCCTGGTGGTCAGCTATCTCTACGACCTGCCGACACCTGCTTTCGCAAAAAACTCGGCCGCTGGTAAAGCACTGCTCGATGGATGGCAGATTGCAGGCATCCTCACGGTCATGTCCGGTCTGCCGATCGATATAGTCGATACGGGCGCCGGATCGTTCTACGGTTTATCGGGAGGCAGCGCTCCGCTGGCCCGGCCGAACTATGTGACGGGCGCTACGACCAGCACGGCGACGAGCAATGTGCCGCAGAATTTCTACTTCAACCCTTTTGCCTTTGCTCGCCCGGTTGTGTTGGCCAATCAGCCGATTCCGAGTTCAGGCGGTGCGGCCATCGCCGGCGCAATCGGTACCGACGTAGGGAGCATCGGACGCAACATTTTGCGGGGACCGCGCCAGAAGAATGTGGACTTTTCGATCATCAAGCGCTTTCGCATCAGTGAAGTGAAGAACTTCGAATTTCGCACGGAGTTCTTCAATCTCTTCAATCAGGTCAATCTGGCCAATCCGATCAGCGATCTGAACTCGGTGGTGGCATCAGGAGGAAGCCTCGATGCTAGCGGGAACATTATCAACCCGGGGGCCTTTGGGCGAATCATATCGACGACCAATAATCCGCGACTGATACAGTTTGCGCTGAAGTTCAATTACTAGCGCTTTCATCGGTTCGATGTTTAAAGGAGATAATCAGTGATTCTCACCAGCGTAAAGCAAGTCGCTTTCAAAGTTACGAGCGAGGCGCGAGGACGAGTGTCCGGCGATGGCGTCGAGCTCGCCTTCGGTTATTGGCCTGGGCGTGGTGCGCCGGTCGTGGGGATTCATGGCTTGACGGCGTCGTATCTAACCTTTGCCGGGATAGCCGAACGCCTGGCTGGGCGATGCTCTCTCTTCGCGGTCGACCTGCGTGGCCGTGGCGATTCGCAGAAGCCTGCTGGCCCTTACGGGATGACACAGCATGCCCGCGATGTAGCTGCAGCGATGCGGGCTCTGGGCCTGGGCCCGAGTATCATCGCAGGTCACTCAATGGGCGCCTTTGTCGCTACCGCATTGGCAGCGGAAGCACCTGAGCTCGTCGCGGGATTGATATTAATCGACGGCGGCTACGTTCCTAACCTCACCATTGGGGTTGATTCCGAGCAGGCGCTCGATAATTTGCTTGAAAAGCGTATAACGCAGCTTCGTCAAATTTATCCATCACGAGAAGCATACCGTGAGTTCTGGCGGAGCCAACCGCATTTCCCTTCAATCGATTGGGGGCCTTGGGTAGAGGCGTTTCTCGACTACGAGCTCGGCGGCGAGCAGCCCAGGTTGCAACCTAAGGCATCGGAGGATGCAGTCCGAGCTGACTTGGCAGAGGGGACTCGCGAGGCTGAAATAAGAGCTCGACTCAATGCGGTTCGCGTTCCCACCCTGCTCGTCCGCGCTGAGGCGGGTTTTGCGCCCGGTCAGCCTCCGCTATTTCCCGACTCAATTGTGAAGAAAATTATGGAATGTCTGCCTGAGATCGAGGATGAGATCATTCCCGGCACTACTCACTACACAATCACGCTGGGTGATTGCGGAGCCTCGAGGATCGCTAATTTAATAGATAATTTTGCACGACACCGCTTTTAGTCGAAGCGCAAACAAGCATACAAATGAAAGCTGTTTGTTAACAATGTGTTCTCGAACACCCGGATATCATGCCCATTCATCGCAGGATGGTGAACTCTCTCACATCGACCATCGATGTTGACTGGTGACATCGTGAGACTTTACTTTATCATCCGCGAAAGAATACTCCATCCATAGCGAGCATCTTGGCGAGCTTGGATGGAGATGAATTCGCATCGTGGGCGCTTCGCCCACGATTAAAGGGCTTACAAAGCTATCTAATATAAGTTAAAATATTTCTGTGATAGTCCAGAAGGCCTTCAAATACAGATTTTTTCCCACTGACGCAGCAGGCCGCGCAACTCGCTAGGACCTTCGGTTGCGCTCGCTACGTTTACAATCAGGCATCTGGAATATCGAACTACAGCTTGGCAGCAGGAGAAGAAGTCTGTTGGCTATCACCTACTGCGCGAAACTGACAGAGTGGAAAAAGGAGCCTGAGAAAGCCTTTCTTTCCGAAGTCAGTTCCGTTGTTCTTCAACAATCGCTGCGTAATCTCGATACGGCTTTCACAAACTTCTTCGCGAAGCGAGCGGAATATCCGAAGTTTAAAGTCGAAACACGGCATCGACAATCGGCTCCGTTACGCCACCAACGCCTTCACCACAGAGACGGCCGAGATCACGCTCGCCAAGCAATCCGAGCCTTTGGATATCTGTCTGGAGTCGTCCGCTTCCTGACGATGCGAAAGATGGTCAATCTGACAGTCAGCAAGGATACAGAGGAGCGCTACTTTGTCAGCATCCTGGTCGAAACCGACTTCAAGCCTCTGAAGAAGGTGAAAGCCGAAGTGGGCATTGACGTCGGGATTAAGACCCTGGCCAGGACCAGTGACGGACAGAGACTTGAAAACCCGCGCCCTCTGCTCAGACGGGAGAAGCGATTGAAGAGACGTCAACGCCGTCTCTCGCGCAAGGTTAAGGGGAGCAATAATCGAAAGAAAGCCAAGCTCACAGTAGCCAAGCTGCACGCCCGAATCAGCGATACCCGGAGAGATACGGTTCAGAAATTCACCACGAAGATCATTCGCGAGAACCAAGCGATCTTTGTCGAAGGACTGAACGTTGCCGGGATGCTCAAGAATGGCAACTTGGCCAAACATATAGCGGATGCGGCGTTTGCCGAGATATTCCGGGAGCTGGAATACAAGGCGCGCTGGTACGGGAGAAGCTACATTGCCATTGGATCGGTTCTTCCCATCGTCCAAGTTGTGTTCGTAGCTGTGGCCATCTGTTGAAGGAACTGGCTCTGTCGGTTCGCGAGTGGGATTGCCCGCAGTGCGGGGTCCATCACGACCGGGACGAAAACGCGGCGATCAATATCATGCGAGCAGGGCAATACCTGTTGCGAAAACTACCGGGTGGGACGCCCGGAAAGTAACGCCTACGAGATATGAGCGACGGCGCTCAGCGTAGGAATCCCCCACCATACCGCGCTTTGGCGGTTGGTGCGGGAGAAAGTCACAGATGCCTCAATCGACTCAATTAATCATTATCAAGAAAAAGGCGATTCTGAACATGAAAAAGCACGAAGGCCACAGGTTCTCCGCGATTGCCCTTTTACTGATCTTCATACTCCTATCCAATGACAATCTCGGGGCATCTACAAAGACAGGTCGTCATAATGTCATATTGAAGTCGCTATCGACGGCCGCTTCGCCATCGATAGCCGCTTCGAGTGGCGCTACTTCACCTGAAGCTGATGTCAGTACATCCGGGCAGAACGGCATCGGGCTGACTCCGCATTTCAGGAATTGGCTGGCCGCGAACGGGTACTCAGGCTACGATTTCGCACGCGACGATCTGCAGGGTGGAAGTTATGGCGGTAAACAGAGCGATAGGGACAGTGTGATCAACCAACCAGTCATCTTCATTCACGGCAATTCGGACAGCGCGCTCGGAACCGAGGCGCCATTTACCGGATGGGCCGCCTCGATCGACTATTTTCTCACGCAAGGATACAAAACAGCGGAGTTGTACGCGACCACCTGGGGACCAGCCGATCCCTCCTTGTCAAGTTCTCAGTATCATGCAAAAGCATACCTCACAAAAATCAGAGCCTTCATCAAGGCAGTCAAGGCTTATACGGGAGCTGCCAAAGTCGATGTAATCGCACATTCAATGGGGGTTACTCTGGCAAGAAAGGCGATTTTGGGCGGGGCGGCTTCTGATCCTATGGATGGCGGAGACTACGATTTAGGACCTCCCTTGACCGGCATAGTCGATGCCTTCGTCGGAATTGCCGCCGCTAATAGAGGTCTGGTCAACTGTTATTTAAGCGGTCCGATGACTCCTGCTTGTAGTGATACAAACGGATTTTATCCCGGCTATCTAATCGGGTTGGAGGGGCCCTTCGGCGTCTCTCGGATTTTGCAAAACATCAATGCCACTTCTCATTATGAAGGTTCATTTGTCTATACCATCTGGTCTACTGTAGACGAGGTCCTCGGGTACGGCTGCCTGGTCTACGGACGCTACACTCCCCAAATACCAGGACAAAATGGCGAGCGACGATTTAGCTCCTATCCTTACGGTCACATCAACTCAAAGGATTTAACAGGTTTCTATCAATGGCGAATGGTTAAATATCATGCCGTAAATTAACGCTACCGTGTTGTGTACCCTCGCTTTCATAGGAGAATAGATCAAGCGCGAATATGTTACAGCTGGTGAATTAAGCGTAACGTCGGGAGCGCCGACAGTGCGACGGATGAAGAGATGAGCTGAGCCGAGCCTTGTTCGAGCTGATGAGCCTGGCTTATATCCAATGGAAACGGCGATGACATTGAACGCTACACAGCGCTCGTTACGTGCGAACAGCGTTTAGTTCTGCTGGCTATTTCGATGCGTCTGCTCGTCTAGCCAGTTCGCAATTTCTTCTTTAAACTGCGATTTGAATATGCAATTTAGATGGCCCGCATCGTTGATCTCGATCACTGTCCAGTCGCTACGAGCCAATCGCAGCGGGCCTACGAAGAGCCTCTTCACAGGGTCGCGGTCCCCGACGATGACGACGACTGGCACGCGAATTCCCTTCAGCTCCGTTTCAGTCACAGCCAATTGGCCGAGACTGCGAGCGCAGGCCGGCGGAGTTCTAAAACCTCTGCTCTCCATCCGTCCCCACATTTTTTGCAGCCCGCTTCCGTCGCGTAACCACCCCATCCCGCTGATAGTTCCCGATAGCACTCGATCTTGATGTCTTGTCATGAATTTGACAGCGATCATCCCACCCATCGAATATCCGACGATATGAGCCTTCTGAATCTTGAGATGATCGAGGAGTCGCGCCACGTCTTCAACCATTTCCAACCCGTATGCTTCCTCATCCGAAGGTTTGTCTGACTCTCCGTGACCGGGCATATCCAACGCAATGACCTGATATTTTTGAGAGAGCATTCGAACGATGCCCGGCATTTCCCAGTTGCCCCTTGCGCTGGAGTACAACCCGTGAATGAGAACAACGGGCTCTCCCTCGCCTTCGACGACATAATGGAGTTTCACCCCATTCGCATCGAACTTCCGGTTTGATCGGGACTGGCCGGCGACGGAAAAAGCGGGGATGGTCAATACAAAGAGCAGCAATAACTTAGATATAGAACGCATTATTTGTTCCCTTAAGATTCAGCTGTTGCGCCATCGCGTGCATCGGAAAAGATCTAATTGCGATCCGGTATTGTAGTCGCCAGAACAACATTCGTAAATTCATTAGCTCAGGCGCGAACGGCTCTTCGATAAAATAATCACCAGTTTGCATAGGAAAGAGCGCTGCCATCGAAAGCCTGAAAAAACGTACCAATTGTGTGGCCTCAAAATGAATGGGGAGGACTAATCGGTTGCGTCTTTGCGTCAGAAAAGTATGCTAATGTTTTAGTCTGAAGAGATGATGTCAGCTAACGTAGAGAATACGAATAAGAGCGAATACCGGCGCGGCGTGAGACGTGTGTTGCTCATCACACTATGTCTCAATATCACCATTGTCATCGGCAAACTTATCGCAGGGTTACTGGCGGGAAGCCTGAGCGTCATTAGCGATGCAATCCACTCCACCGTCGATTCTATCAATAATATCGTCGGATTGGTTGTAATGAAATATGCTGCGGCTGAACCGGACGAAGGCCATCCATATGGCCACGCAAAATTTGAAACGCTCGCCGCTTTCGTCATCGCCGGATTCCTCTTTCTCACATGCTATGAAATCGGAGCCAGCGCTTTCAAAAAATTGTTCCAGACTGATGACACATCACCCTCAGTCACTCCGCTCACTTTCATTGTAATGACCGTTTCTATTGTTGTTAATCTTATAGTCACTACTTACGAGCAGCGTGAAGGCAAGCGTCTGAAGAGTGAATTCTTATTGGCCGACGCGATTCATACGCGCAGCGATGTATTGGTCAGTTGTTCAGTTATGATCGGATTGATTTTGATACGAATGGGTTACTTCTGGCTTGACCCGGTCATCTCGCTCGCGGTGGCTGCCTTCATCGCCTGGAATGGTTATCAGATTTTCAAAGCGACGGTTCCGGTTTTGGTAGATGCAGCACCCGTATCGTCAGAGCGGATCGCGGAGATCGCCGAAAGCGTGTCGGGCGTTCATTCGGTTCACGAAGTCCGTTCACGCGCGCAAGGCAATGAGATGTTCATTGAAATGCATCTACACGTCTCCGCCGACGCCGAGCGCGATCACGTAGCGTCGCACGCTATTACCGAAGAAGTAGAGAGAAGATTGGCGGCGGAATTCGGCAAGGTGACAGCAACAATCCACGTCGAGCCCTTACCCCCAGCATAAAAAAGATTAGTCGCGTTGGACCAGATCGAGATTGGTCGGTCGAGCAGCCGGCGATTCGTAAATTCTTTCAGGAATTGAACATGCGACCGCAATGCAACGACTGAACATACCCGATCCTTTGAATCCCGGTAAATCAGCTGGATTAATCGGACAAACGCACACGGACATCTATCAACGAGATTCCTGCCCCTTCCTGATGAACGATCACCGGATTTAGATCCACTTCTGCGATGCGTGGCGCTGCCTCGGCAAGGGCTCCGAGTTCGAGAAGCAAGCGTTCAAGCGCCGCCACATTGGCCCGGGGAGACCCGCGGAATCCTTGCAACAGGCGATAGGCGCGCGTCTCTCGAATCATCGCGGCAACGTCACGATCAGTCAACGGCAGTACACGAAAGACCACATCATCCAGCAATTCAACCATCACACCTCCCGAACCGAAGGCTACCAGCGGCCCGAATACGGGATCGTTTGTGATCCCGGCAAGCACTTCAACGCCCTGAGGCACCATTGGTGTTACGCTGGCTGCAGTGAGCTCGATGCCATGGGACGATAATCGCTCGGCGAGCCGCTCGTAAGCAGCCGCCGCCTGGGCCGGCTCGATGTTGAGAAGCACACCTCCGACATCCGATTTGTGTAAGGTCATCGGCTCTTTGACCTTTATCGCTACGGGCCTACCGATGGCGGCCGCGGCCGCGGCGGCCTCCGCGGGCGACCCTACCGAACGAGTGGCAATAACATCGATTCCTGCTGCTCCGAGAAGACGCTCTGTATCTGTATGAGCAAGCCATCCCGCGGAATTTGCAGCCATCACTTGTTCGATCGCATCCCGGTTAATCGCTACCGGCACCCGCTGCCCTGCAGGAGCTGCCCGCCACATGCCGTAACGCACTGCCGCGCTCAGGGCCGCAACGGCGCCTTCCGGAAAATCATAAACCGGCACGATCCGTTCTCCCGCTTGAATCGCCCTGGAGTGCTCGTCAAGAAAGACTGCGACGATCGGGCACAGCAAGGGCTCGCGGGCAGCAACCACATCGCTCACGACCCGGGCGACTTCGGCTGAGGGAGTGACGAGCGGAGGAATGAAAATAATCAACAAGGCATCCAGGCCCGGTTCATCGAGCAACGCTTCCAGACACGCGCGGTACTCCTCTGGCCCGGCTCCCGCGATCATATCGACGGGATTAGCTACCGAGGCGGCCTCTGGCAGCGCATCGCGTAACCTCAATTTCGTCGCTTCGCTCAGCTTCGGCACCTCCAACCCGGCCGCTTCAGCCGCATCGACAGCCAGGATCGCGGGCCCACCGGCATTGGTCAGGATACCGACCCTTTTGCCCGCCGGGATCGGCTGCGTGGCGAGCAGACGCGCCACCGCGAAAAATTCGGCGAGCGTATCCACGCGAATGATGCCGGTCTGCGCGAATAGCGCATCGGCCGCCCGGTCGGAACTCGCGAGCGCCGCCGTGTGGCTCGAAGCAGCGCGCGCGCCGCCCGCAGTGCGACCCGATTTCACCGCGACGATCGGTTTGCGACGCGATACCCGACGTGCGATGCGTGCGAAGCGTCGCGGATTACCGAAGCTTTCCAGATAGAGCAAGATAACATCCGTCGCATCGTCCGACTCCCAATACTGCAACAAGTCGTTGCCGGAGACGTCGGCCCGATTGCCGATGCTCACGAATGACGAAATGCCCAAACCGACCTGGCTTGCGCGATTGATCAACGCGAGGCCGAGCGCGCCGGATTGCGAGCTGATAGCGACGTTTCCAGAAGGCGGATCCATCGGTGCGAAGGTGCCAAGCAGACGTACGGTATCCGACGTATTCACCAGGCCCAGACAATTAGGGCCGACCAGCCGCATTCCATGCGCTCGACATAAGTCGAGCAACCTTTCCTGTGCCGCACCACCGTCCGCACCAGTTTCCGCAAACCCGGCAGATATTACGCATACTGCCCGCACCCCGCGGTCGGCACATTGTCGCACCGCCTCGATCACCGCTGGAGCGGGGATAGCGATGAAGACCAGCTCCGGGACTTCTGGCAGGTCGGCGATAGAGGCGTAGGCGTGCACGCCAGCCACCGCGTGTGCCATTTGATTGATGGGATATACTGCGCCGGCAAATCCCCAACGTATTAGATGGCGAAATAATGCGCCACCCACCGATTGCGGATCGCGGCCGGCGCCGATCACTGCGATGGATTGTGGCGCGAGCACCGCGCGCAACGAGGCCCGCTCGGCCTCCGCTTCCTGTGCCTGTGCCCGTGAGTCTGCGATTTCACTATAGGCGATCGGGAATTCGAGATGCGTCACACCATAACTCACTGAGCTAGAAAGCCCATAACCTGCCTTGCGAAATACCGATAACATAACGTGGTTGTCGGCCAGTACGTCAGCGCTGAAGCGGTCGATACCGTGTTCACGCGCAATCTCAGCCAATGCATCTAATAGTGATGTGCCAATACCCCGCCGCTGGAATGCATCCTCGACGAGGAAGGAAACTTCAGCGACGTCCGGCCTATCATCCAACCTCTGGTAGTGCCCTACGGCGACTATGCGTTCATCCTCGCCCCGAATTACCACGAGGGCAACGTGGCGTGAGCCGTCGACTGACACCAGTTGATCGAGCGCTTTTTCGGGCAGCTCTTTGATGCTATGCAGGAACCGGTACCTGAGCGACTCTCGCGAGCAGCGACTCAAAAGATCCTCCAGTCCGCGACGGTCGCCGGGCTGTAAGGCGCGCAATCGAAGCATTGCGCCGTCGCGCAGGAGCAGGTCTCCGAAATTATCTAATCTAGAAATTGCCATAATCACGTCGATTCAAATCTCATTGATACGGATCGATGAATTTGATGATTCTGCACAATACCGTAACTGATCTCGGAAAGGATCAGGATATCATCGGCAAATCCGCCCATAAATTTGGAAGCCTCAGCGATGTTCGGGGGAAAATATAGGGTCTTCCGTACGGACTTACGACGGCAAGCTCAAAACGATCGTTCGCCCTGTCCAATAATTCAACAATCACGCGACTGCTGTCCTGTATTCCTCGAATTCCAATAATGAAAGATTGAAAGGTGAGCGTCAATTAGTGGGTAGTGGGCAAATTATATAATTTATTTTTTCGCCCTTTAACGCGGAACAAACGAAAACTTAGGAAACATTGCTCTTTCGCTATTTTCGTTTGTTCCGTTCCTTCTATCAGCTATGGTGTGCGTATTCGCATCGCTTTGACTTTAGAAGGAGAACCTCAGCAGATCGGCCAGGGTGAAAACTCCCTTCTTGGCACTGGGCAACGTCGGTGTCCAGCAGCGTTTGCGCAGAATCGAGTCCTTGCTGCGAAGTACGAGCCCGACCAGCACTTCCGCGTCGATGAGACTGCCGACCGGTCCTAGGTGCTGTCCATCTGCGCGCGCCGCGGCTTCAGCCAGAATGTAATACCAGAGCGGTGTACGGTCCAAGAATCCTCCCTGGCGTAACGCCTGTAGCTGCGTATCGCTGCCCGCAAACGTTTCGATCTCTTCCGGCGTCAGAGGGTCCTGGTTGAGCGCGCGGGCGACAGCCTGACCGGTTGGCATCCGCAGCAGATAACCGCGCAACAGATTCCGCACGGCCAGCATCGCACCGAGGCCCTGCTCAGGTATCCCTTGAACATCGGGTAATCGAAAGAGCGGGTTCACAATTTTCGTGTCAATCCGGCGAGCCATCTGTGGTGACGATCCTAAATCGATAATGTTCTCCCATTGGATGATCCAGTTCTCGGGCACCGTTGGTGTTCCTCCCAGCTGTCCGCTGAGGGCAGTGAATGTAAATAGAAGACCGAGTGTCGCAGGCGCAGATGGCGGCCCATTGAGATTGAAATTGAGATTGAAGTTGTAGGCCTCTCTCACCATGCTATGCCCAAACCGATAGGCTGCCACCGAGAATTCCAACGGCAGGAAGAAAGGCTCGTCCATCGCGTCGTATACGCAGCCACGATTGAGGAAGACTCGATCGACAATTTGCGGATCGGCGATCCGTCTCAAGAAGTCCTGGAGAACGATGTGCTGATAATGCTGGCGCAGAATGGTTCTCGCTTCATGAAAACTTTTTCCCTGGTCGATCAGCTTGTTATGTGCGCGAAGGAATGCGACGTGCAGTTGCCCGATAATCAGATTTTCATCATTACGCGGGTCGCCGGTGATTGCGGCGCGATCATGCGCAGGATCGCTATTCGGGGCCTCCCGCGGAAGGTCATTAAAGTCGTCTTTATTCGGCGGCCGAAGCAGTGGGATACCAGTACCGTTGAGCGGAGTCACCGTCCCCAGTCGCATCTTGTCGCCGTCCCTCGGCGCCGGGAGTGCATAGACGCTGTCCAAGTCCAGGGTTGCGGTCCGCGCATTTTGTATTCTCCTGCGAATCTCTTTGACCGGAAGCGGCCTCAAATTCGGATCGATCAAATTGGGCAGCGGAGCTGAAACTGTCTCCAGCGTGGCGTCATGATCTACGAATTGGCCGAAGTATGTGTAAGCCGCAGGAATATTGGAATCACCATCGATGCTTCCGGGATTGCCGTCGATCATGGTCTGACCGAGCTGAACCAGACTGTCTCGCGTCTCTCGCGATTCGGGTAACAGGTTGTCGGGGTCCTTCTGCAGGCTCGGAAATAGAAAATCGAAGTTTTGCAAATCGTCCGGCCGTATTGAGGCAAACGCCAACGGAATATCGGCGCTGCGACCCGTTAGAGTCCTGCGCGCTTCGCCTAATTGGTCAATTGTAATAACAGATCCGTGTGGTAAACGTGGCATGTACGATTCCTCCTAAGACTGAGTTAATTAACATCAAAGCTTCGACTAGACCATTCGTAAACGGTTGATCTGTCTTAGCTACCCTGGATAGAAAGCGCCTGACACCATTGGTAAGAAGTCACTTTCATTCTGAATTCGGTTAACTGTAACCTGTAGGTGTTATCAACGCATCAATATTACATATCGACGTCTTGTATAAATGTTACATGTCAACATTACGTAACAACGCTAGGTTTCAACGCTATGTTTCAACGCAGTTTCAACTGCTAACCGCTGATCACATAACATCCTTATCGAAGATCTGAGGCCGAGTGTGTAGTGAGAAATATCGCGGATGAAAATCAATTAGTGTGTTCGCTGAGCTGTACACTGCTCGAACAGGTACAGAAACCGATATAATCACGATTTGAGAAACAAGTCAATAACCTTTCTCTATAGCTTTTGGTTGATGTGGTTAATTCGAGCGTAATAAGAGCAGTATTCCTTATCGGATATTGAGAAGAACATTTTTATATCACTACGACTAACACCGGGACTCCGGAGAGGATTCGGAGTTATCGATAACAATTGTAAATGCTTCAATTTATTTTCCGGGTTCGACATAATAGCAGGATAAATATAACTCGATCAGTTCTTCCAATGTTCCGACACCTTGGTTATTTATCGGACAAAATTCAACAATGCTGAATCCAAGAATTTTGAAATTGTCCTTCAATTCATTCACCAACTTCAAAAGCGCGTCGAAAGATATGCCGGCCGGTGTAGGACATTTTACATATGGGAATTGATGCGGATCCAGAACATCAAGATCTAAGTGAATATATATTTGGTCGAACCCTCTATGTTTAATTGAGTTGACGATGGCGCTGGACCGTTGTCGAACATCTGCAACACTGAACAGCGTGATCTGTTCCCGATCGACAAAGCGTTGTTCAGGAGGGTCGAGATCTCTGCAACCAACCAGGAATATCTGTTTTCCGTGAAAGTTGGAGAAAGCCAATCTCCGTATAGTGTCGGCACCTTCCCCGAGCAGTGATCTTAATACCATGCCGTGGAAATGACCGCTGGGCGATGAATCCGGCGTGTTCAGGTCTCCGTGAGCATCCAACCAGATTAGCCCCAGGTTTCCACCACTTTTTTTATTCAAGTATGAAGCGGGTGCGATTTCAATCCCACAATCCCCACCTATAGAAAAGATACGATCTGGGTTGGCATCATTTATCTTGCCGGCAGCTGTCAGGAGCTGTTTGGCGATCTGAGAACACGCAAAGACGCCGCTTTTAACGTCCGGTCTGGCAGAATCATCGATGTCAATTTCTGTAAACCGAACTAAGTCTTGCAACCGCTCTTTGAGTAAGAGCGCGCCGTTATAGAGTTCATTGGTGGCACCCGATCCCTGCCACTGTGGAAATAGTAAGTGCATATGTAATAACTATGGGTGGCCGGCCCGATTCATCGGCGATTCTGCGGGGGCAAATAGGCCAGCCGTTTGACGGTGCAGTTTGACGGCTGGTTACGTGAAGGATGTATTTCCAGCCCGTTTCAACGGGATTGTTCACCTGGCTTGAGCCATTTCTCGTTCACGGGTGGCTAAAGTCAGGACTGAAAGAAGGCTGAGCACCTACACCAGATCGGTAATTACACTGCCGCGTATCTCTGTCAGACGTTCCTCGCGACCCTGGTGCAGGTAGCTCAATGCATCCTGACTTAGCCCCAACTGATGCAGGATCGTCGTATGGATATCGCGAAAATGAACCGGTTTCTCCACCGCTCGCAGACCTATCTCATCTGTAGCGCCGTATACCTGTCCTCGCCGAATACCGCCGCCCGCCATCAGCATGGTGAAGCCCAGATTGTGGTGGTCGCGCCCTTTGCTTCCCTGCGATTCGGGCGAACGACCGAATTCTCCCCCAATCAAAACCAGCGTTGAATCGAGCAGTCCGCGCCGTTTTAGATCCGTGAGCAGCGCAGCCATAGGCTGGTCAGTCTGTGCGGCCATGCGAAGATGGTTCTCCTCTATATCGTCATGCGCGTCCCATTGCAGATTCCCAGTGCCACCGCCCGAGACCGGACAGACGAACCGCACTCCCTTTTCGACAAGTCGCCGCGCGAGCAGACAACGCCTGCCGTAATCGTCCGTCGGCTTCTTTCCGATGCCGTACAGATCGAGGGTCTCCTGCGGTTCGTTCGAGAGGTCGAATATTTCCGGCGCTTCTGTCTGCATCTTGAACGCGAGGTCGTATGCGTTGAGACGTGCAGAGAATTCCGCATCGTCCGGATCCATATCGAGTTGATTAAGCTGTTTCAGAAGTCCGAGCGTTTTGCGTCGCTCACTCAGCGAAATACCTTTCGGCAGATCCAAATTCAACACCGGACGGTCGCCCGGGCGGAAGAGGGTTGGCTGATAGATCGACGGTAGAAACCCATTGGCGTACATAGGTGCTCCGGCCTCCTGAGCTCCCATTGGATCGGGCAGCACGACGTAGGCCGGCAGCGACTCGGCTTCCGATCCCAGACCGTAGATCACCCAGGAACCCATGCTCGGAAATCCGGGTATTACTCTGCCCGTGAATAATTGGTATTGCGCGGCGGAGTGAACCACCATGTCGCCATGACACGATCTGATGATCGCCATGTCATCCACGCGTTGTGCGAGGTGTGGGAATAGATCCGAGACTTCGATTCCGCTTTCGCCATACTTCTTGAACGTGCGCTTCGTGCCCAGCAGCTTGGCTTCATTGGTCACAAACTGATATTTCGCTTCACCGAAACTCGCGGGGCGCTTCTGACCATGCAATTTATTCAGCAGGGGTTTGGGGTCGAAGGTCTCCAGGTGGCTGGGACCGCCGCTGAGAAAGAGGAAGATTACCGACTTGGCCTTGGCAGGCATGAGCGGTTGCTTGGGCGCCAGTGGATTCTCCTGTTGAATTATGGATTGGGCGCGCGCCTGTTCCTGCGCGATCAGTGCGCCAAACGCCAACGCGCCAAATCCACCGCAAGCATCGCGCAGAAATTCCCGCCGGTTGCGAGTGATGCGAATATGCTCAGTCATGGTAGCCTTCCTTTCCTTCTTCTATGCCAAATCACATATGACAATTCACAAGAAATCGTTTCTCGGGTTTTATTGATCCTCTATGTCAATTCACATACAAAAAGGAGTTCAAATTCAAGAGCGTCAGTGTGAACTCACGCCTCGGTTGAGTCTTCAGGAAATCCAGAGCCGCTTGAATTTCTTTGGGTCTGGCTGGGCGTCCGGTTACAAGCCGGTATCCCAGATCGATTTGCTGACGTAGATGGGGCCCGGCCTCCGCTTCCAGTCGGCGGGCGAACGCCTCGGCCTGCTCGTTGGCGAAGGTCCCGTTGAGCAGTTCCAGCGCCTGCGGCGCGTGCGTACTCGATTCTCGCCGCGGGCAACTCACCTGCATATCCGGCGCATCGAAGACCTCCATAAAGGGCAGCCGCAGATTTCGTTTGGCGATCAGATAAATACTGCGGCGGGTGTGCTCAGCAGGATCTTTCGCGGGCGCCCATTGAGATGGTTTGTAAAGCATTTTGACTAGTTCCTGATCGATCGGAACCATCACGCTCGGGCCACCCTGTTTGGTGTTGAGAGTTCCCGCCACTGTCAGCATCGCATCGCGAATCTGTTCCGCTTCCAGACGCTGACGATTGAATCTCCATAAGAGTTTGTTCTCAGGGTCCTTCTCCATCGCCCGCGCCTTGAGAGCCGCGTCAGCCGGTAGTCTGGAAGATTGTTGATATGTGTTGCTGTTCAGGATAAGCCGGTGAATCTGCTTGATGCTGAAGCCTCCGGAGACGAATTCGTTCGCCAGATAATCGAGTAAAGCGGGATGCGATGGGCGGCCTCCCATCCGGCCGAAATCATTGGGAGTCGCGACGATTCCGCGACCGAAATGGTACTGCCATATCCGGTTCACCAATACCCGTGCGGTCAGTGGGTTTTCCGGGGCGGAGATCCATTTGGCGAGCACTGTGCGAGGTTTTTCGGTGTCCTCCGGCAACTCTGGCGCTCCCTCCGGAAGCAATACGCCGAGCGGACGCATTCCCACTCGATCACCTTTGAGGCTGTAGTCGCCTCGCTCCAACAGATGTATGGGTGACTTCTTCTCCGGCATATCGACGACGCTGTGAAGCGCGGGCAACGGCTCCGGCATTTTATCCTGTAAGGTCTCCAGCTTTTTCGTCAGGGTTTCTTTCATGTCGAGCGAGGCCGCATCCTGCTTGCCTCCCAGCCGTTTTATGGCAGCCGTGACGGTTTTCATCTCCTGCTCGATCGGCTCCGCTCTGGCTTTCCATGCCGCTTGTTGTTCGGGAGTTGCCTTCAACACGTCCTTGTCATAGACGGTGGCGAAATATGCTTGAATACGATAGTAATCGCTCTGGCGGATAGGGTCGAATTTGTGATTGTGACAGCGAGCGCACCCCAAGGTCACGCCGAGCAGGGCCGCCCCGACAGCGTTGGTCATCTCGGTCAACACCTCGTTTCGGCTGCTCGCCACCTCCTGATTTCCCGCGTTTTTCCGAAGAGGACCCAGTCGGTTGAAACCGGAGGCGATCAGCGCATCATCCTTATATTCCGGCTGAACATCAGGCGCTGGTCCGATTTCGTCACCGGCCAGCTGCTCCATCACGAAGCGATCGAAAGGTTTGTCGTCATTGAAGGCGCGAATAACGTAATCACGATACCGCCAGGCTTCTCTCCGATGCGTGTCGTACTCGAATCCATCCGATTCGGCAAAGCGAACGACGTCTAGCCAATGCTGCCCCCAACGCTCGCCGTAATGCGGATTGGACAGGAGTTTCTCTACCAGGTTTTTCCAGGCGTTCGGCGATTTATCGGCGAGGAACTCCTCGACCTCGCTAGGCGATGGCGGAAGACCGATCATGTCAAAGTAAACGCGCCTGATCAGCGTCGCCCTATCGGCGCGCGGGGAAGGTCTGAGCTTATCCTTCTCCAGTCGCTGTAATATAAAAGCGTCGATGGGATTCTTCACCCAATCATTATCGGAAGCGATAGAAAACGCCGGAACGACAGGCGCATCCCGTTTCACGAAAGCCCAATGCCCTCGCTCGCGTTGAGTATATGTTCCGAGCGGGGCGATCTCCGAAGCCATCGCCAGCGAGACCAGCATAACCATACAAACAAACAGTTTTAAGCGCATCGCAGCCCCTCCGTCGTTTGTCTTCAAATGAATAAGAAAGCTTCTATCTTGGGAATTACGTTCATAATATTGTGCCAGGCGCCCGTAAGTCAATTTTTATGAAGAAGAAGAAATCGATATAGCTCTAGGTTCGCGAGCCCATCGGCGAGAATCCGCCATTACCGATTGCCAAGAACGCTTCCAGCTTCCCTTCTCTCGATCGATGACGGACACCATTAGCCCAATCGCCGAAACAACCTCTAGTCGAGTGAACTGGCACACTGAGACATAAATCGCGCGCTTTCTTTGTCATTAGTCGATTTATTCGCTCGCTATCGAATCAAATGCAGGACTAATTCGGGTGAATCCCAGAGGATTAGCATTCTGTTACTTGCGGGAAGTCTCGCGATGTGATACAAGGACGCCCCAAACCGAACATCTTCAAGACATCTTCAATCTTCGATGGGGGGCTTTATGCGATATTTCGCCTGCATCGTGGCACTCTTGCTCAATAGTGTCCTCGCTACCGCTCAGGACACAAGGGGCAATATTTCCGGAACCGTCGCCGATTCACAAGGCGCCGTAATCTCGGGGGCAACCGTTGTCATCTCCAACACTGGCACCGGAACCTCCACTCGCCTTACTACCAACTCCAGCGGCTATTATGAAGCGCCTTTATTGCTGCCAGGCACCTACAGCGTCGTAGTCGAGAACACTGGCTTCAAACGATCCGTGCGCTCCGGTTTGACTCTCGCGCTGGGCGAGCAGCTGCAGATCAATATTCAACTCGAACTCGGCGCGACCACGGACTCCGTCAATATCTCCGCCGAAGCGCCTTTGCTCGATACCAGCAGCGTCAGCACCGGCCGGGCCATATCTCACCGCGAGGTCATGGATATGCCGGTACTCGGCAACAACATCATGATGCTCTCCCGAATAGCGCCCGGCGTTCAGGTTCCCGGCACGACACAGTTCCTCGTTCAGGGCCAGGTAGGCGGCGGGTCGCAATACAATGCGCCCGGCGGGGTCGGCGGCAACGAATGGTCGATTGATGGCGCGTCCACCAACGGCACCGACCGGCGCGTCTCGATCATGCCGAGCCCCGATACCATCGACGAGTTCAAGATCGAAACATCGAACTTCGATGCATCCTTCGGCCATTCCACGGGTCTCAACATCTCCATGTCCAGTAAATCCGGATCCAACGCAATTCATGGCACCGGAACCTTTCAATATTTCAACCAGAAATGGAACGCCGCGCCCTTTTTCGTCAAGCAGAACCGCGCTCAACAGATTGCCGCGGCACGGGCTGACGGCAACCTGGCACTGGCCAACGACCTGGAAGATCGCCCTCTGTTGCCACCCGGGCAGATGCGTAACTATCACGCCACACTCAGCGGTCCCATCTACATTCCCAAACTTTTAGATGGCCGCAACAAGTTATTCTTCTTCTTCGGATTCTCGGAGCTTAAGAATCGTCAGTCCGCCAGGCCAAATGAGCTGAACTATACGGTTCCGACCGAGGCAATGCGAAATGGCGACTTCTCGGAGCTTCTCGCCATCGATAAAGTCCGCTACCAGATCTACGATCCCCTAACCATCAAGCCCGACACGGCGCGCCCCGGTCACTTTATTCGGGATCCCTTCATTGGCAATATCATCCCACGCAGTCGGTTCAATAACCCGTTCTACGATTTCTATACGCAGCGAATGCCGTTACCGAACGCTCCCATCTCCTCTACCGGTGAGCCTGTAAATAACTATATCGCATCAGGTATGCCTAACACCGTCGACTACCGCTCCTTCAACAACCGCATCGACTACCAGGCGAGTGAGAAACATCGCTTCTTTGTCCGCTGGTTCAAGAGCAGCTTCCTTGAGGGAGCGCAGGACTTCACTTATTCGACCGAACCGGGCTTGATGAACTGGGACGAGAAACGCCCGGCCTACACGGCGGCCGCAGACTGGACATACACACTGAGTCCGACCACAATTCTGAATCTCACCGTCAACACCAATGGCTTTCTACTGCAGAATCAGCGGCTCGGCACACGAAAATACAAACCCAGCGACGTCGGTCTTCCCGCATATCTCGACGCCAAATGCGGCGACAGTTGCGTCCTGCCCAGGATCATCTGGCCGGGTATGCCCTACTGGGGCGGCGATATGATCATGAGTACGCCTGTCGACCCCGGACAGAAAGGCCGGCAGCAGGGACTGAAATTCAACACCACCCACATCCGCGGATCGCATTCGATCCGCACGGGTATCGACTTCCGGCAGCATTACCGCACGCTGATTCAGAACGGCGGCTTCACTTCGGGAAACTTCACCTTTTCGAACACCTTTGTCAGAAAGGATGAGGACGGCAATACGCCGGCCGCAGCTGTCGGCCTGGACTGGGCAGCTTTTATGCTCGGTATACCCAGCAATATGTCGGTCGATACCAACGACACCTACGCACTCTTCAGCCCTTACTATGCCTGGTACGGGCAGGATACGTGGAGGGTCAACCGCAATCTCACGATAACACTCGGCCTGCGCATGGAGTACGAGCGCGGCGCGACCGAGCGCTATAATCGAGCCATCTCTTACTTTGATCCTAATCTCGAGCTGCCGATTTCCGCTGCCGCTGAAGCGGCCTACGCGAGTAACCCGATTCTCGAGCTTCCAGCCAGCGAGTTTGTAGTTCGCGGCGGATCTGTCTATGCGGGGCGTAACGGTGCGCCGCGCGAGCTTTGGCAGAGCGAGCTGATGTGGCTTCCCCGCATCTCCGCCGCCTGGCAGCTCGGCGCCAAAACCGTCCTTCGTGGCGGCTATGGTATCTACTACGATACTCTCAACGTCATGAACACGGCCGTCGACCAGTACGGTTTCGCGCGCGCCACCAGCACTCAGATATCCGATAATGCCGGATTAACCTGGCTTGCCGGCGATCCCGAGAACGGTATCTCTCCGCTCGTAGATCCTTTCCCGATCCGTGCCAATGGAACGCGTTTCGACGTTCCTCTGCAGGACGCGCTCGGAGCAATGGCCCGCGTGGGCCAGGGCTTCACTTTCGGGCGTTACGATCGGGTGCATCCGCGCGTGCAGCGCTGGCGGATCGGCGTTCAGCGGGAGCTTGGCGCGAACATGCTCGTCGAAGCCTCATACTGGGGCCAATACGGCGACAGGCTGTTCTCCTCACAGGCTCTGCCCCTCGATGCGCTGCCGGCTCAATTCTGGAACAGAACCAATTCGCGCAACGAAGCATTAGCATCCAACCTGACTCAGCGGGTGTCGAATCCATTCCACATCAGTAACTTCGAATCGATTCGGAGTTCCGATCCGGTGCTCTACCAGCATATGTCCACGCTCGGCATGTTCACCAGCAGAGATATCCCCAGGAATAGACTGATGCGTCCGTTCCCTCACATGAACGGCTTGTTCGACTCGGCGAGCAACATCGGCTCGGCTCGGACGCATGCTCTCGAGCTCAACTTCCAGCGCCGGTTCGCCCGGGGCTTCATGCTGAACGCATCTTATACACGCATGCTCCAGGAGAATCGCACGTTCCTCGATAACGAATTCGATACTGAGCCGACGATCTGGTATCCGAGCGATACCGCTCGCCCGCATCGCTTCACTGCCAGCGGCATCTATGAACTGCCCTTCGGAAAGGGCCGCGCCTATTTTCAGACGGGAATCCTGAATCACATCTTCGGCGGATGGCAGGTAGCCGCCACTTATGAGTTCCAGACCGGTCCCCTGCTCGAGTGGCCGAATCTTTTCTATAATGGAGACATCAGTACATTCGAAAGGGATGCCACATCCGGCACTAAGAATTGGGATCAGTGGTTCAATACTTCGCTTCCCTTTGAGCGCGAGGTCCCCAGCCAACCGGCTGGATTCCAGGCGCGCGTCTTCCCGCGGTTCTTCAACGGCACGCGCGCCGATGGGCTCAACCAGTGGAACGCTAATCTTCTTCGCCGGTTTAATATCACTGAGCGTTTCCGCCTCGAGCTCCGCGGCGATTTCATCAACCTTCAGAATCGTTCCCAGATGAATCCGCCTAATCTCAACCCAATATCGACCAACCCTAACTTTGGCCGGATCACCAGCCAGACAGGATCACTGAGTCGCTTCATTCAGGTTCAGTTAAGATTACAATTTTGAAGAGGAGGTTACCGTAACTTTATGTCGCTTTCGAAATTAGATCGCCGCACCTGGCTCCGCTCCATGCTCGGGCCAGCTGCGCTGTTCGGCCTCAATGGAGCGCTTCTGCCCAGGCGAACCAATGCTGCTGCGCTCGGGCAGAAGGAGCAGATCAAGGTCACGAAGATCGAATCATTCGTGCTCAAAAATTCCTGGGTCTTCGTCAAAATCTCTACCGACGCTGGAATTGTGGGCTGGGGTGAGATGCTCAAAGACGATGCGAAGGCCTGTGCGGCCGGAGCGCTCGAAGTCGGCGATTACCTGATCGGGCAGGATCCTACGCGCGTCGCACATCACTGGCAGGCGATCCATCGCGGCGCGTTCTATCGCGGCGGCCCCATCAAAACCGCAATCTCGAGCGGCATCGATCAGGCACTCTGGGATATCACCGGAAAAGTCTACGGCGTGCCCGTCTATAAGCTGCTCGGCGGTCCGACGCGCGATCGAATGCGCGTCTACGGACGACTCGACGAAAAGACCGGCGTTAACGCCATGAAGGTACTGCTGCGCGGCAACACGCGAGCGCCGTTCAAGTACAACGAAGGTATGAAGTTTGTCGAGGAAGTCGTCGAGCGTTTCAAGGCACTCCGCACAAAAGTGGGCATCGGCGTCGATATCGGCGTCGAATTCCACGGCGCCATTCAGCCGCCCACCGCAATGGTACTGATGAAGGCTCTAGAACCTTATCACCCATGGTTTTACGAAGAGATCGTCCAGGCACTGAATGTCGACATCATGGCCGAACTCGCCCGCAAAACCCATATCCCGATCGCGACCGGTGAGCGCATCTTTACCAAGTGGGGATTCAGAGAGATACTCGAAAAACGCGCTGCCGTTATTCTACAACCCGATGTGTGCTATGCCGGCGGCATCACCGAGCTCAAAGTGATCGCGGGAATGGCCGAAGCCTATTACGCACCCCTTGCTCCCCACAATCCGCAAGGACCGTGCTCGCTTGCAGCCAGTCTTCAAATCGCCGCCGCGATTCCCAACTTCCTGATTCAGGAGCGCGGCGATAACGAGTACTCAGACCTGCTCGCCAAGCCTCTGCCTCCTGTTACAAATGGTCATCGCCCCCTCCTGACCGAGCCCGGTCTCGGGATCGTTATCGACGAAAACAAGTTGATGGCCCAGGTTGGCGAACCGCGGCCTTACCGTACTCAGTACGACGACGACGACGGATCCGTGGTCGACTGGTAGTTGTCCGTTACTGAAGCTACTTGACAGCTTTTTACACATTACCGGCGCTGACGGATTTTGTGGTTGAGCATGTAACGTTGATGTAACGTTCTGTTAAATCATTGAAAACACTATCGCATCTTCGATGGGCAAACAAAGCTGCGTTCGTGCGCAACAGTATATCCTTTATTTTCAGTACCCATGAATCAACCACAAATCCATTAGCCTCAGATAAGCCATCTTTTCCCCCTATGTCATTGACACGGATTTTTCAATCTTCTATTTTCAGCAACTATGGCGATTCTACCGTCAGAATATTTCTCATTAAGGTCACTTAGACGAACGGCGTGGATTTGGCTTGTCCTCACGAGCATTGGGGGATGGGGATGTGATTCAAGAGCAAACATTCTTCAACGTCGGCACTCAGGCGTGTTGCGCCAGGCAGAAAATCTCGGCCTCCCTATCAATATGAGCTCGGAAGAACTGGCTGCCCTGGAGCGGATGGGGCCGCTGCTGGACTCCGTGAGACTCGAGATGGATGGGATGAACGAACTGAGGGGAAAGATACAAAACATTCTGAGAGGGCTTGAGCTATTACGGAACGATACACTACATACAAAACCCGGGATGGCGGCATTCAGAGGTACCTGGGATGCTATCACAACATCCTGGGGGGGAGCCGCACGAATGCTCCCGACTGATGCGGCGGTGGCGCTGGCTGCAGTTGAGACTTCATTTAGAAGCGCCAGCAACGCTCAGAGTTCGGCCAGCGGTCTATGGCAAATACTCAATCCTAAGCCTCCGCGGGGTGCACAAACAAAGTTCGGAAAACCAATCACTTATTGGCATCAGATATACAATGACTGTTTTGATAAGTTAGACAGCATAGAGAATCGTGAACTTAGAAAGCACACGGCCGGTATGTTAGCCCACTGGCTCAATAATGCTCGAAACGTCGATCAGGCTCCCGGCGCGCAAAATCTGCAGGATATCAAAGTTCCGCTCATCATCGCCCAATATTTAAATGGACCATCGATACTAAGCAATAGATCAACAGAGCGCTCCATTCGCATCATTACACAAGCTGGCGCAATCGGAAAAAATCCTCCACCGCGTATATATGTGGCTCGATATGCCGTGTACCTGGCTATCATACGCGCATACAATGAGCATACGCAGACGGAGGGACTGAGCGTCGTTGATTCAAAAGTCCTGCTGGAAGAACGGCCGATCTTTCAAAAACAGGTAAAAAAACATCTGTGGTGGGTATTGACCACACCTAATTTCGGGATCGATCTTCACCATCCTTCCGAGCCGACGATGTTTGAGCAGGCGAAAGAATACATTACTGGATCTAAGTGAGTACCGGTAGCTTCAATACGATTCTCCAACTATACGAATGTTTGTTAGCATTATCCACACATAACTTGTAATTATTGAAGAGTGTAAAAATAAAAGATCATTTAATCAATGTTATCGTTCCTGAGCACCAGAGGCGCGGGATGTTTATAGAACTCGTTCCCCCACAGTTCACAAGCTCCGGAGGAGGAGCGACATACAGGCATTCATATGCCGCTCCTCCTCCGGAGCTTGTGAGACTTGGGTAATCGAATGCTATATACATCGGGCTCCTCCGGAGCCAATCAGAAACTGTTGATAATAACCAACTTTATTTTGCACACTCCTCAATTCTTTATACGTTGGCTCTTTTAACCGAGAATAACCAAAACGCCACTCAGCATCAAGGCAATGATCCAGAGCAGGTCGAGATTGAACCAGGTACGGCGAAGCAGCGCCAATCCGAGCTTTTCATATACTATCAAGGCAATCAGCGTGGCAACCAACAGATGGCCGAGGCTATGAACCCCGACAGCTCCTAACCAGCTCAACGCATTGCCGAAACCTACCATACGGAGATGGCCCGCGTGTGAATCATGCTCTATTTGGCCGCTGTGTTCTGCGTGAGGCCAGGCAACCAGGATCGGCACCAGCATCAACCCCGCTCCATGCGTCGATGCCATAAGGAATGACCATAAGGTGAGGTCGCGAAAACCGACGCGCATACCAACCCAGCGCATGTGGCGGGAGCGGACGAGGCGATAGACGCCGAAAGCTAACAGAAAAGCTCCGGCGCCATAACGTAACACATTTTCAGGCAAACTGGACCCTGCGAGCCACAGCAAGCTTACTACCGATGCAATCGAAAGCGCGTGCCCCAATGCGATGGGCGGTATCGCTGCCAGCACTGCCCACCGGCTTTTCTCCTGCATACCTAGCGCGACAGCGAAGAGCCATCCCATCCCTGGGTTCACGCCGTGATAAGCTCCCAGACCAAATAATGTCAGCCAGGGCCAAAAGTCACTCATGAATAACAGTAAGAATCGGATGAGCAGTCTCCGCCCTCCAGGCGGATCTGATGCGACCGGTATCCATCAAACTCCACGAAGAAATCGGAATCAATACTGAGACCGCCCGTCGGATCAACATTCAGCTTGGCCATCCAACTCCGTAATCCATCAGGATAGAACTGATCATCCACTGCAGAGTAAAGAGAGTTGGTGAAGTAGACGCGCTTTCCGTCGCGACTCACCTCGACCATTTGCGGCGCACCGTTGAGCGGCACATTGGGTTTCTTCGGGTGCGGTGTACGGCGAACGATGCCACCCAGATGTACCGAGCTCTTGAGCTTCGGTTCGAATGGATCAGAAACGTCGTATTGCTGCATCTCTCCCGTACCCCAACAGGAGACATAGAGAAAGCGATCGTCGAGCGACAGATTGATGTCGGTCACTAGCGGCGGCACAGCCTTGAAACCTTGCAGAAACGGCGGCAACTGCGCCGGGTCCGCCGGCTCCGCCGGAATCTCGATCACCTTCTTAATATGCCAACTGCCGTTGTCACGGTACCAAAGCCAGACTGAGCTCGACAGATCTTTGAGCGAGATCACGACACCGACGAAACCGTAGGTTTTGGTGGGATCGTGGGCGGCTCGCAGCTCGAATACCAATTGCTGCTCCGCACCCAGGTCGAGCGTTTGCAGATGCTTGCGCCGGCGCAGATCCCAGATGTGAAGATGTCGTCCGTACTTGCCGTTGAGAAGCAGGTCCGGCTGCAAACCGTTCTCAAACATTTCGGGTGTGCCCCACTCACTCGTTATCATTATGTCGTGGCCGAGGTGCCACCAGAAATCATAAGACAGGTACTGAGGCCCACGGTCCACTTCCCACTGACCGAGTACATCGAAAGAGTCATGATCGAGCAGAAAGATGCCACCCGGCCCTCCTCCTTCGGGCGATCCCATACCGTTGACATAAATGCCCTCCGGACCGCAATGGATAGTGTGAGGTCGCGAGTAACGGGCGCGGGAAAAGACCTCTCCCGGCTCAATTACCTTCACAATTTTGGGTTGGCTGGGATTGTTCTTAGTATCCAGAATGTGAATGCGCGACGAGCGGAGGCCGGGTACCACCAGGTACCGCCGCTCGATGTGCGGATGCGGCGCATATGGGCAGAGCGCCGAACTGCACGCATTCCATCCGAAATGATGTAACTCATCGCCCGCATTTGGCATGTCTACTTTGCCGATCAGCTGCCCGTATGCGGACGAACCCGGATCCACATCGACTACGGTCATCGCATCGGGACGACCATCTTTGTTCGGGTTGAATACCGCGACGTAAGCCAGCCGCTCTGGTGGGGCCTGCATAGCTAAACGTGGCGACGGATAAAACGTCGGATCTGGTTTCCATTTTGCCATTTTCCCTCCTTCCACCGACGTTCTAATAATACTCTAACAATCATTAGGGACTCAACCGAAGGATGAAGGCGGAGGCAGTTATTTGCAGTGGGGGAAAGACTTCGCGATATTTTAAGTGCTGCAAGAGGATGCAGGCTGACATAGCATCATAGGGTCTCTCGCTGCGGTTAAAACATTGACTGATCGGGTGCGCTCTCGGGCATGGCTTCATACGATGCATTCGACGATGTCCATTCAGATATTCAGATACAAATTATGTATTCCGATATTCTCGCTCTATACCCGCATCTGCCGTTGTAATATTGACTCGATGCTACTCCGCACATAAAATAGCCTCGCATTCACTCTGCTGGCGCTTCCTGCATCAGTACCTTGCCAGCCATGACACAAAAATCAATCAACACTGGAGGAAATAAATGTTCACAACTCAAATTGGAAGACTTTTGCGCAATTTCCTCATTCTAGGCGCGCTCGCTGTCTGCATAACGATTTTCCCTCGGGATAACAAAGCGGCAATTCCATGCTGTGATGCCTGTTTGAATACCTATCGCAATTGTCTGACCGGATGCGGCAGTGACTTCCCTTGCAAGGAACGCTGCTATGATACTTACTATTCTTGCATTAGCTCTTGTAACGTGGAGAGCCTGACCAGTAACGATAAGAGCCAATCCCTGATTTGTCCGCTATAGGAACTGAGACCGCCTAAAACTAAAGGGAAACAATAGAACATTGCAGTCGGGGAGCGTAAACGATCTGTGCATTTGGGAATATAATATTCATCAAGGCACAGTCTCTTACGCTCTCCCTACTACACCGGCATGTGTCTCGATGTTGCCTGGATTGATACCGGGTGACAATTCCCTTTGTAGACAGATTCATCTTATGGGTAATGGAACCAGAAGGTATTTATGGTATATCTCCTTTGTAAGGAAGTCATGCGGGAAGTATGTAAGGCTCACTTCGTGAATCCTTGTATTTTGCGATCGAAATGTAACAATTCTGTATAATTTTCAGGGCTTCCCGGTAAGACTCGATCGCTGAATGTGATCATTAATGCCTAGGACGAATGAGTTTCATATTTCCTCGAATGCGCCGATGTGTTCAACCCTGGTCTCATCAGCCTTAGACAGAGCAAACTTCGTCAGTACTGGACCCAATATTTCATTGATGAGGACCGACCCGAGTATAACGGTAGCAATCACTTCTGCGTACTCGGGAAAGGCGGTGCGCACTTGCAGTGCCAACCCGATTGCCACGCCAGCATGTGCCACGAGCGTAACACCGAGGTACTTGCTTATAACGTCAGGATAACCCAGTTTTTTCGCACCGTACCAGGCTCCCGCCATCTTGCCAGCGATGCGCGACAGCGTGTAGCCTGCGCCGCTTATGCCGATCAGCAGAAGCGATGATAGTTGAAGATGAGCTCCCGCAAGCACAAAGAAGATCGCGTATAGCGGCGGGTCGGTCTTGCCGAGCACTTCAAAGAGACGCCGGCTCTCCCGTTCCAGATTGATCAATGCTGCACCCAATGTCATCGTGGCTATTAGCGATGACAGGCCGAGCCAGTGCGAAGCCCCCACGGCGATCAGAATCATTCCCATGACCAGAATCAGGATCTCTCCGTACTCATCGACATGCTTCCCCCAGTGCGCCAGAACATAGCCCAACAATATTCCCAGCGCGATAGAACCTACGATGTTCCAAATCACTAAGAGGAATTCCCTTCCCAAGACGGACGCCAGCGAAGGTGTAGTTTCTGTGCTGTCAAACAATTTCACGACGAACGTCGCAAGGCCGAAGGCGATGAGGCAACCGACATTATTGATCGCCAATACGTTGTTCACTGCATCCGTTAATCGCCCTCGCGAATTGACTTCCCGCATCACTAGAACCGTCGCAATCGGCGAGACCTCGACCGCGATGATTCCCAGCAGCAGCGCCACCTGCCAGCTCCCATTAAGCGCCAGTAGCGTGATAAAGACGGCCAAAACGGTTCCAGCCATCACATAAAGGATTAGCAGTAATGTGCGTTTGCCAACTCTCCGCAGATTATCAAATTCGAAGACCGCCCCGATGCCAAACAGGATCAGCCCCAACGCGATTTCGCTGAAGAATTCGAGAGTCGTCACTGTTTCACTGCTCAGTATTTGCGCAAAAGACGGGCCCAAAAACAGTCCGATCAAAAAATACCCGACTACTTCCGGTACTCGTATGAACTTGACCAGATGACCGCCGGCCAGCGCAAGCACCAGAATTAGGCCGACCAACAGGATGTTGCTCATTGCACCACCACCCTTTCCCGGACTGCCAGGAAGAATACCTGCTCTCCTCGTCTTATCTGCCAGAGCTGCATATCCTCTGAAGTTCTTTTCTGCTGTATGCGCTGGAAACCAGCATGGCCGCTGAATCGCCTGCGATCGACCGCGACGATGACGTCATCTGATTGCAAGCCCAATCGTGCCGCCACACTGGCCGGCCGCACAGCATTGATCTTTACACCTGCGGGTAGAACGGCGCGATCAAGTTCCACCACAAGCGTCTGCTCGCTCTCATCCAGCTTCTGATTTGTTTGATCTGTTACGCTCATGTATGGGCGCGTTACAACCTCAAACACGCGTTCTCTTGCGTTACGACGGATAGTCAGATTCAAGGTTATACCGGGAGCTGTCTGATTAATCGTTTCGATCAACTGCCTCGCCGTAGAGAACATGCTGACCGTTGATACGAACGACCATATCCATCTCGCGCAACCCGGATCCCGCGGCCGGGCTATCGGATTTGACCAGCGAAATGAGAGCACCCTGCTCGACTTCAAAGTATTCGCGTAAATCATCACTCAGCTCTTGCAGCTCTATCCCTATCCAGGACTGAGGTTCCGGAATCTTCGCATGAATGAGTCTTTGTGCTACCTTCAGCGCGTGACTTATCGGTATTACATATCCTTGATTACCGTTATCTTGAGGCTGTCGAAGATTAATGCCCGTGATTTTGCCTTCGAGGTTGATTGCCGGGCAACCATCCTGTTCAGCGACAATCGATGAGTCCAGTAGGAAGGTCTCGAGTCCCGTCGCATCGCGTCTGACTACCGAAATCATATCCAGCGATACGCTCCGCTGCCCCGTCGGTGAGCGCGCGAGGCTGACGAGCCATGTACCAGCTTGCTGCGCGGGCTTTTCATCAATTTCCGCCAATTTAATGAGCACATTCGATTCTCGCAACTTCAGCACAGCCAGGTGTTCAGCCTGATCGAAGGCCACCAGGTCGGCAAACAGTTGACTGCCATTGTCTAAAAGAATATTGAATCGATCGCCGGCATCGACGACCTTGTCAGTAGTCAGGATATGACCTTCCACGTCGATTAGGACGCCGGAGGCGACTGATGCTAGAGCTGGCGTCGTGCCAATTGCCTGAGAGTCCAGATAATCGTTGAAAATGGCAATAGTACGCGGAGGCTGCAATCCCTGAACGGACCTGATGGCGACAACCGCCGGGAGCGCTTTCTGAATTACAGAGTCAATAGTTTGTTCTATCGACTCCAGCTCGCTTTTTTTGAGTACGGTCTGGACGCCTTCAACCTCCTTACGTAAAGATTCAAGGGTCGATACTTCAAATCGCATCGCGTTTTCTTCCGGGCGAATGCCGCGCAGTAACCCGCCGCTCAGTAGCACCAATGCCGCAGATAGGAAGATTATCGAATGATATGTTTTTGTCTTATTTACACGCTTGAGCTTTTGAAAAAGCTTCATTTGCACTCCCCCCTTTAATGTCCGATTCTCTGAGTTCTTTCGGCCTGCATTCCCTCATTTCATAATTTGCGACTCATCAATTGCGACCCCAATGAATCGAAAGCTATTGTGGGCAATGAGTGTGCCGCAGTTAAATGAGGTATGGGCAAATTAAACTAGTGCGATAACAACGCTTTCAATGATTTCATGAAAACTATGTGAATCGGATTTCGCCTATAACCAGCATTCAATGATTGAACTCATTACAGCAAATATTTCTTGTCATATGGAAGTAAAAATATGTGGTCTTAAGCCTCACAGTGAGGCAGAAAGCTACAACTATTTACTCAGCTACGATTCCTCGCGTAGCGAGGCGGGACACGAATATTAGTTAGCCCTATATCGCGTAAAACCCTATAACATCGTCTGAAAATCTTTGTGTCGATCGCGATCGATGATGCGCAACTTCAAGTCAATAGCCTGAATATCTAGTAACACTGGTCCTGAGCTATTCCTGGATAGATTTCGCACACAAGTGCGTGGTCTTCGGCGATAAATCTCCGTGCGCTTGTTCAGCGCTGGTGCGAGTCAGAAAAGATAAACGCCTCAGACGCGATTATTCGTGAGGTAGTATGCGACAAAATTTGTTGCGCGTAATTGCGACACGCCGATGAGAATAATGACGAAAATCCTGATAGGCCCTACCTATAATGCAGATTCCACTGTTATATTCAGCTTCGATAAGTACGGTTTTGGCAATTATCTTGCCACCCCTCATCAATCTTTTCTAGAAACTTCATCCGCCAACGCCAACAATTCAACCTTTAATAAAATTCAATTTACTTACATGTTGCAGAATGCCACAACTGGAATTAGGCAAATGCATCTTCTCGAAACGGGATAGACTTCGCTAACCGATTGACTCGACGCATAGTGAACCCAGTGGCACGGAACTTGAACTCCATGATTACGACATCAATACCGGGACAATTACAGGTTTCAGCCTGGTATATATCATTCCGCAGCTTGTAAAGAGAGTCATGAAATATAAAGAAGATAAGGGAGTGATAGGAATTCGGTGATCATACACAGGCTCACCCCGATTGAACCCTGAACACAAAGGCCCGTTATATGGCACCATTTAGCGAAAAAGAACCGATACGGATGCGCATCCCTTGCTCAGCTTATCGTTTGCAACTTAACGAGCTTTTTACTATCGAGCAGGCAACAGAAGTAGTCGAGTATCTGCACGACCTCGGTATCAGCGATTGTTACACATCGCCGATACTGTCGGCTCGCGCTGGAAGTTTACACGGATACGATATTACCGATCATTCCCGGCTCAATCCTGAAATCGGTGATGAAGCAGGTTTTGCCAGATTGGCTCAGCTACTGAGAAATCGCCGTATGGGTCTGATTCTGGATGTGGTCCCGAACCATATGTGCATCGCGTACGGCGCGAATCAGTGGTGGAATGATGTGTTAGAAAACGGTCCCAGCTCCCCATTTGCGCGGTTCTTTGACATTGACTGGCTGCCGCCCAAGCCAGACCTCGCTGAGAAAGTTTTACTGCCGATGTTGGGCGAGCAATACGGCCGCGCGCTGGAAAATCAGGAACTCAGGCTCGCATACGACCGCGGAGCTTTCTTTATCGAGTACTACGAGACTCGCCTGCCGATAGCCCCGCGAACTTACATATATATTCTTGAACCATTGCTGGTACAGCTTCGCTGCCGGCACGCCGAATCACATCACGACTTGATGGAACTGGAAAGCATCATCACGGCGCTCCGCTATCTGCCGCCGCGGTCAGAGACTGACGAAGCGCGCCTCAAAGAAAGGCAACGCGAAAAAGAGATAATCAAGCGGCGATTCGACAAGCTCATCGAGGAGTGCGAAGAAGCGCGGCGCATTTTGGATGAAGTGTTAGTCGAATTCAACGGCGAACGCGGCAACCCACGCAGCTTTAATCGACTTGAGCGGCTCCTCACCGATCAGGCTTATCGCCTCAGTTACTGGCGTGTGGCTGCAGACGAAATCAACTACCGGCGCTTTTTCGATATCAACGAGCTGGCGGCCATCCGAGTAGAGGAGCCGGAAGTCTTTGCCGCCGTTCACCGGCTGATCTTCCAACTGATGAAGCACGGGCAGGTGACCGGATTGCGCATCGACCACGTCGATGGGTTGCTCGACCCGATGCAATACTTGAATGATCTCCAGGCCGGATGTTTGTTAAATGAACCGTTGAGCGCCGCCGCTGCCGCTGAATCGCCGTCTCCTTCTCAATGCCATCAAACCACAGCGTCGAAGCTGCCTGCATACATCGTAGTTGAAAAGATCCTGGGTCATGATGAAATGCTGCGACCCGATTGGGCGGTGCACGGAACCACCGGCTACGGCTTCTTGAATTTGCTCAATGGCGTCTTCATCGATACGACGAACAAACTCGCATTTCTTCTTCTATATCAACGATTCACCGGGCAGTCAGTCAACTTTTCCGATCTCATCTATTACTGCAAAAAACTGATTTTGCGAGTTGCTATGTCAAGCGAGCTAAACGTGCTGGCATGCCAACTCGATCGGATATCCGAGCAGTTGCGATATTCGCGCGACTTCACGCTCAACAGCCTGCAATATGCGCTCGGTGAATTGATCGCATGCTTCCCCATCTATCGAACCTATACGCGATTTGACCAGAATGAAGTGAATGAAGAGGATCAACGGCATATTCGCCGCGCGATCAACGAGGCTATGCATCGCAACCCGGCAATAAGCCTTTCACTTTTCGATTTCATCGGATCACTGCTCCTGCTCGAAGCTCCGGAGGGGCTGTCTGTTGAGGAGATTGCTGAGAGACGCAATTTCGTGCTGCGTTTCCAGCAGTTGACCGGGCCAGTGATGGCGAAAGGGATGGAGGATACCGCCTTTTATCGCTACTTCCCTCTCGCCTCGCTCAATGAAGTAGGAGGCGAGCCTGCTCGATTTGGGATTACGGTAGAAGTTTTTCACGACAAAAATCAGCAGCGAATGCACGAACGCCCGCACGGACTTTCGGCCACCTCGACGCACGATACCAAGCGCAGTGAGGACGTGCGCGCGCGCTTGAACGTGCTTTCCGAGATGCCGGCCCAGTGGTATCGCAACATTTTACGCTGGCGCATGGCTAATCAAGACCAAAAAACACGACTCAACGGCACTGAAGCGCCGGATGCCAATGATGAATATTTGATCTACCAAACGCTTGTCGGGGCGTGGCCGCTCACCCGTTTAATAGGCGGCGAGCTCGACGAGTTCGTCCGGCGAATCCAGGAGTACATGATCAAAGCCATCAGAGAGGCGAAAGTCCATACAAGCTGGATCAGCCCGAATGAGCCATACGAACGGGGCATACGTCAATTTATCCGAACCATTCTGGACTTTACGCCTGAAAATTGCTTCCTCGATGATTTCACCGGGTTTCAACAAACGATCGCCCGTGCTGGAATATTCAATTCTCTCTCGCAAACATTGCTTAAGATCACTTTGCCGGGTGTCCCGGATTTTTATCAGGGCACTGAATTATGGGACTTCAGTTTGGTCGATCCTGACAACCGCCGGCCGGTAGATTTTATGAAAAGGCGGAATTTATTGGCTGAAATTCGTGATGCAGAAAGAGAAGATTTGCTCGGCTTCATTGATCGAATGATGCAGCATCCCGAAGATGGACACATCAAGATGTACCTGATAAAGCGGGCGCTTAACTTCCGCCGTGCGCAACACGAGCTGTTCTCGACCGGATATTATCAGCCGCTACGCGCGTCAGGCAGCCGGAAGAATCATGTAATCGCGTTCTCCCGTACCTTGCGCAACAAAACAGTAATCGTGGCAACGGGGCGATTCTTCTCGCGGCTCGGCGATTTACCGACCGGGCAGAACACGTGGAATGAAACATTCATCCTATTGGAGAAGAAAATAAGGTCCAGTCGTTACCGGAATGTGTTTACCGGCGAAATGCTGCAAGTGAGTGAACAGAATAAGAAAAGCGGGTTATCGCTGGCCCAACTCTTTTCACGGGTTCCCGTAGCGATGCTGGAACTGGTCTAATCTGAAACAAAAGTCCTCAGCGGATTTCAGATGAATATCTTGGGATAGCGGAGCCCTTGGAGTGCGGTTGCAAGCAAGCAAGCAACCGCACTCCAAGGGGCTCTGCAATCTTCAACCCTGCATACTCATCTGAAAACCGCAGTAAATCCTTCTGCGTATCGGAGACCACCAACTTTTCATGAACTTTTACAGAATCGCCTTCGCCTGCTTGCATGTGGAATGTTATTCATGCAAGAGTTCATACAATCTCAACTAATCACTGAACAATATAAAAATAGGAGAAATCTCATGGTTAAAGTAGCACTTTTCGTTCGATTGGAAGCAAAACCCGGAAAAGAAGGAGAGGTTGAAAAATTTCTTAATGGCGGATTGCCGCTGGTTGAGGAAGAGCCAGCGACGATCACCTGGTATGCCATCAAATTAGGGCCTTCAACGTACGGTATCTTCGATACATTTCAGGACGAAAATGGCCGGCAAGCGCATCTATCTGGCAAGGTCGCGGCGGCCCTGATGGCAAAGGCTTCTGAGTTACTTTCGCAACCGCCTCAGATCGAACGGGTGGAAATCCTTGCTGCCAAGCTTCCCTAGACAGTCGATCAATACCGGAAAAAATATGCTTCGAGGATTACTCGTTTTGATGATCGTAGCCGCTGCCTATACGCAGGCTGCATCTCAGGGGTTACTCAAGGCCGGGTTAGCAAAGGTTGTGATAACCCCTGAAACGAACATCTGGATGGCCGGTTACGCTGCGCGCAAAAAACCGGCCGAGGGTAAGATTCACGACCTTCACGCGAAAGCGCTAGCGATCATGGATAGGAGTGGCAATCGCGTTGTAATAGTGACGTCTGACCTGCTCGGATTTCCGCGCGCGTTAACGGAAGAGGTCTCCAGGCTGGCGAAGAAAAGTTATGGCCTGAAGCGCGAGCAGATACTTTTCAACTCGTCACACACTCACACTGGTCCGGTTCTCAGCGGATCGCTAGCCGGCGCATATGATCTTGACACGGATCAAACGGCCGCTATTGCCCAGTACACGGAACGACTTAAAGATAAGCTCGTAGCGCTCATAGGCAAGGCGATCGAAGCTCTATCTCCATCTAAGGTCTCTTTCGGACGCGGCGTTGCGCCATTCGCGATGAACCGGAGGCAGATGACGCCCAATGGAATGGTCATCGGAGTCAATCCTGATGGGGTCGTCGATCGCGAAGTTCCGGTGTTGCGGATCGAATCGCCCGATGGGATTTTACGCGGAATCGTATTCGGTTATGCCTGCCATAACACAACGCTGACAGGCGAATTTTATCTATACAGCGGTGATTATTCCGGTTTTGCTCAGGATGCAATCGAAAGATCTCATCCGGGAGTGATAGCTCTTTTCGTAACTGGGTGTGGAGCGGATATCAATCCCAATCCCCGCAGCAAGCTCGAATTAGCACAAGAACACGGCGAAACTCTGGCGAAATCGGTCGACCAGGTTTTGAGCGGCTCGTTGATTTCACTCAAAGGTAAAGTCAAATCGGTAATCGGCGAAGTAGCGATTCCCTTCTCTCCGCCACCGACCAAAGAAGAATTTCAAGCTCGGCTTAATAATAGTAATACTCATCGGAGCCGCCACGCTGAGCGGATGTTGCAGCGGCTGGAGCGGGACGGAAAACTCATCTCAAAATATCCCTACACCATCCAGATCGTTCAGATCGGGGATTTGAAATTGGTCGCACTGGCGGGCGAGGTCGTGACCGATTACTCTCTGCGATTGAAAAGCGAACTCGGCGGAAATCTTTGGGTGGCAGGCTACAGTAACGATCTATGCTCATATATACCATCGGCACGGATGTTCAAGGAAGGCGGCTACGAGGTATTCGACTCGATGATCTATTACGACCTGCCAGGCCCGTATCAGCCTGAGATCGAAGAGCTGATTATCGGCAAAGTGCACGAGCTCGCGCGCCGTCTCAAGTAAAATGTACCTGAGAATGAAACGACGCTACCGCAGCGTTAGGACTCTTCGAACGATCCATCAAACACACAGCCGGGCGCCGTCTCGCATAGTATGACATCGTAACTTTCCAGCAACGGCATGGCGATAGACTCCAGCTCATTCTTCCACACCTCGCCTTCGTAGAAGTCGGTCTTCATCCGGTCTCGTTCGTCTAAAGATGGAAACAGGCGCAACCAAACAAATTTGTTGGGGTTTTCAAGATCAATCAATGGGCCGAGAACTTTCATCCCATGAGAACGCAGCGCCGGTATTGTTCGAGTTTTGAAGAATTGGATGAATTCGTCGCGGTGCCCCGGCTTGATTCTGTAGCTTCGTACCTCAACTATCACGTTTTATCTCCTCAATGCTTGATCGAACATTACGATCGGTAATTTTTCGGGATGGACTATAATCCGAACTATGAGCTTCATCAAGAAGGCATTTTTGTTCGTGTTTAAATGTTCCTAGGCCGGAAAAGCACAAGCTAACTGCCGATGGTGGCCAGCTTGTCACTACATCAGACTCTCGCGATTGCGATCTTTGCTCTGCGCTCTGAATGGGGTGGTGGAGCCTAACAAAACCACCGATCAATACAATCGGCTGTGCCCCGGCGCAAACCGAAAATTTTGGTGAATGATAAGGTGGCATGGATTGCCATGATGTGGAGTGTAGCATCTGGTGAATGGCAAGGTTGTCGCCGAATCCTGAAGGAGCGTGATGCGTCCAATTTATTACGCCTCTACAAGGATTGGCGACCTCTCTCGCCATTCACCAAGTCAAGGTCTATTTCCCACCAGTGCTTGCTTTTGACTCTGCGCTTTTCTGCTTGACGACGATGTAATCGAAGAACCCGTTCATCATCTCTTCCCAGGTCTGTTCGCCGAAGCGAACAGATTTCGTCGGATCGGGATTCTGCGTATTTTTCGTCGAGTTGTCGAAGTGCGCAATGGTCTCTATCTTGGCGCCTTTCGGTAGGCGGATCGGTTTCTTGGGGTAGTAATAGACCTGCCAGCCGAAGTCGTAGCGCGGGACGGATAGCAGGATTTCAGAACGCCCATCGGGATAGACAGCGCGGTAGAGATAGTCTTTGCCGCGCAAATGCATGTGCGGCATAAAGCTGATGATCTCAACCTCTTCATCGGCGACCCAATCGGCGCTGACTTCGTGGTTGACGGCGTGCGGCGGAATCTCGAATCGCGGATTCCATGAGGCCGTCGTCGTAATCACTTTATCCACTTGCGTCTTGGCGAATTTCAGGCCGACCTGTGAGCGATCTTTCGTCTCTTTGCCGCTCGGCGTGTAGTGCATCTGGAAGACTAGGTTCGAGCCGGCCTTGATAAGTTTGGCTGTGCCGGGCTGCGACACGAACGGCGTGTTGCCCGGAGAGAGCGCGCCGAGCAACCCCGTGCCGATGTCCTGCCTCTTGGGCCGCTTCTCGTTTGGATCGCGCACGTAAATCACGATGTGATGCACAACCGAGAGATCGCCCGCACGAGCCTCCATAGCGGCGATATATTTGTCCTCTTTGAAATTGGTCGGGATGGTGAAATACATATACGGAACCGTGCCATCGGCGGGGACGGTGAACTCTTCGGGCATCTGGAACACGATGTCTGGCTCGCCGATCTGCCAACCTCTGGCGAACTGAGGCATTGGCGGCAAATCTTTCGGATCGCCTTCCTTCGAGCCTCCGCCGACCCAACCGACAATCGTGTCAATCTCTTTTTGCGAGAGCCTCTTGTCGTTTGCCCATTCGCCGTGTGCTGGATCGGCGTGCCACGGCGGCATCTCGCGATTGGCGACTTTCTCGCGAATCGCTTTGGCCCAGGGACGGACTTCTTTGTAAGTCATCAAAGACATCGGCGCTATCTCACCCGGGCGATGGCACTCGACGCAGTTCTTATAAAAGATCGGCGCTATATCTTTTGCGAAAGTCGGCGCAGACTTCTCGCCGCTCGCGCCGCCGCTCGCGCTGGTGCGCGAGAAACCGGCGAGCCCGACGGCCAGACAGATTAACAGGGCGATAAACATCAGATGTTGGCGATTCATCGTTAACCTCCTCATGCTTTGGTCAGTACAGCAGTCAGGTTTAGTCGTCGGCTCGCACCCAACCGTAAGCGGCGTTACTTCGTTCGCCACCAGTTTCGAGATAAGCCGTCTTCAACTTTTCCAGCGCGTCCGCCGGCAGTGCGCTCCGTTTAGCTTTGACATCAATGCCGTATATCTTCGCGGCATTGAGGCCGAATATCTTGGCCTTGTCTTCTTTGGTGATCTTTTTGTAGCCGAACTTCTCGCACAGTTCGTCCGAAATCTGGAAGCGCTTAAAGGCTTCGATCGCCCATTGAGGCGATCCCCACCACAGGCAATCGGTGCCCCAGAGAACGTTGTCTGCCCCATAATACTTGATATTCCGGGCCATCCCGTGCTGGCACATCAACGGATCAATCACCGCCAGTATATTGAAGAAACTGCCGACCTCGCAGTAGACATTCTTCATCTGTGGGTTGCGCTTCTTGATGTCCATCAAAACGCTGTGCCACTCGAAATCGCCCGTGGCCGGATCGAATTTGTTGTTCTCTTTCCAGTTCGGTTCGTTTGGCCCGTGCTTGATCGCCGAGTGATAGACGATGAAGTTGAAATCCGGATTGCGCAGAGCGGCCTTCTCGATGTCTTTCGGATTGGCCAGATGACCGAGCGTGCGCGATTGATACGAGTATCCTTTATGCACGCTGATGTTGCGCAGCCCGCGCTTGCGCGACTCCTCGATGAAGTATTGCGCATTGTCATCATCGCATTGGAACCCGCCGCCTGACTGCCCCGGATCAGTGTGGCAGTACCACTTCCACGAGCCGATGCCATACATCTTGATCTCGCGCTCCATCTGCTCGATAAGTTCTGCCCGGTCGATCTTGTTGGCCGCCTTATCCCAGTAATGGTTCGGTGCGAGGTTTCCCTGGTTGAGCGCGCGCTGCGAGCCGGCCAGCACGTTCAACTCTTTCCTGGCCTCGGCCATATACCAGCTGGGCAATACCCGGTTGAAGCCTCCAGGCGTACGAGCCGCTCCTTCGAGAATTTTGCCATCCTTGTCGCGGTTGATCTCCTTGCCGGGCACGCCGGAAATTACGACCATCGCCGTCTCGCTGTCGAAAAATATTTCCTTGACGAAGTTTTTGTAGCTGTATGAATCGACATCCTCCTTCAGACTGAAGCCCATGTTCTTAACGAACTCCATCGTGCGGAAGCCGGGGATAGCCACCCCGTTGGTGAAGTGCGACTGTACGTCAATGACGAAGTATTCGCCTTTGGGCCACTTCTCGTCGATGGCGGCAGCCTCCCAAGTCTCAGCTTCGTCTACCTCCCAACAACTGCCGTAGACCTTGTTCGAAGCCAGAAAACAGGTCGCCAGCCCCATCGACGTTCGCATGAAATCTCTCCGCTTCATCCCGAGCTTATGCGCGCGGGTTTCTGACAGATCGCCGATCAAATGCTCGACCTGCTTCTGCGCCTCGGTCTGCGGGCGCGGCGTGAACTCCTCGTTGGAGACCACCTGTGTCGGTATGGGCGAGTCCACGCCCTTCTTCAAATCACGTAATGCTTTACGAATCCACATTGGGTTAGCTCCTTTTCAAAAAGTATTCCGCTGCTATCGCGGCGACGGCGTCGCGCGCTTGCGCAGAATCTCCTGGGCGGTCTTAATCTCGCCGAGCAACTCGCCCGACTTTATCCGCTCACGCAGAATTTCGAAGAAGATTCGCTGTTGCTCCGGGGTTAATTGGCTCTTGGCCCAATCCCACCGCTGGAAGATTGTAGTTTGCGTGGCACGGTTATCGTCAAGTATCTCTTTCTGCTTCGCCTCGATCGCCTTCCAGTCGATCTGAGGTTGTGCGATCAACTCAACGATCTCAACCCACTTCGTCGCATAATCTTGCTGCGACTCGGTTATTCGCCTGATCAAATCGAAGTAGCGCTCATAGAGCACGCGTTTCTGCTCGTCGGTGAGGTTGAGACGATTATAAACCGCGAAGGTATTCGACTTGTTATCCGAAGCCGATTTCGCGGAAGAGAGGCTGTAGGTGACAGCACCTATGGCCGCCACGTTGAATGTCACGGAGATCACGAAAGCAATCTGAAAGATTTTCTGTTTCATTGTCGGTCTCCAGAATTCGGGCGAGTTTGATCGGGCGCGCCGATCTTTGCCCCGTGCATCAATTGCATCATCTCCTGCTCGACCGGCATCATCTCCAAAACTGCCATCGGATCGAGTTGTCCGGTCGATGATGAATTCGCCAAAAGACCGGTTACAACCCGGCCTGATTGGATGCCGCCCAATGTCGCCAGGATAATCCCAGCGATAATAGCGACACGGACCGGGAAACTGAATGTCATCAGCCATTGCCAGAGGAGCGAGGAGCGTACCGAGTATCCGGCAATGGCAGCGCACGCCGATTCAGTCTGCGCCAGATTCACCACGCGTTTGAGAAATCCGGACGGAACGGGCTCATCGAAATCGGTCGTCACATCGCGCACGAAATCGTCAAAGGCACGCTCGCGCGCCAGTTCCGCCCGGCAGGCAAGGCATCCCAGCAAATGCCCGTCAACTAGCTTTCTCGCCTCCACCTCTAGTTCCCCGGCGAGATAGGCGGCAAGTTGATCTTTAACGTTAGTGCAATTCATTTATATCGTTCCTGTTATCGACCCTATAGACAACTGTGAGGGCAAAACCCTGCGCTCATTTCGAAATATTTTGTCGGTGGGCGGACAATTCTCCACGCAGCGTGCGCCGCGCGCGGACCATCAGGGACTCCACGGCCTTGACCGAGAGGTTGAGACAGTGGGCCGCATCGGCATAACTCAACTCCTCGAAACAGCAGAGGATAAAGGCCATCCGCTGCCTCGGGGGAAGCTTGAGGACAGCGCGGAATATGGCACGTCTCTGTTCACGAAGTTCAAATGCGCGCGCCGGGTCATCGCCCGCGGGGATTTCAAACGGCGGATCGTCGAAATAATCCGGCCGTTTCTTCTTCAAATGGTTGAGACAGAGGTTGGTCAGGATCCGGAAGAACCATGTCTTGAATCTCGCATCCGAGCGGAATTGATGAGCGTTACGATATACTTGCAGGAAGGCCTCCTGCGCCATATCTTCGGCCTCGTGCTCATCACCGACGAAGCGCCGGGCCGCCCTCAACGCTGACTTCTGATAACGGCCGGCGAGAGCTTCAAACGCGTCGATGTCTCCCCGCTTGATAAGCGTGAGGAGTTGTTCGTCGGAAAAATCTACATCAGTTGTCTGGCGCGTCGAAATCCCATCGGCCATCGTGACGACCCCGTTCAGTGAACGAATTTCTATTCGGAACAGTGTAGCAATCCATACTAATGGCGGATTGCATATGTTCGTCTGAAAAAGCCCGCTGAAGTTGTTTGTAACATCGCTCTTTATTATTTCCTGCTCGTGATTTTGAGCGTCTTCAAATTGGGATCGGTCTTGATCTCTTGTTCCGTGAATAGAATGCGCCGCCACTTTTTGACGGAAAAGAGTTCCGTCTGATCGGAGTATAGCGGCGAAGCGGGATCGCCCGCTTGCGAATAGGTCAGGAAAGCCTGCCCGCGCGGGCCCTGCGCCGTATACTCCAGCGCCATCACGAAGCTGCTGCCGCGATTGATCGGATAACCGTCTTTCGTCAGGAATCGGCTACCCTTAACTCGCTCAAACGCGGGATCCGGTTCGAGCGTCGTTCCATTGGGGACATAGTTTACAAAATTAGCGATCCCGTCGTACGTGCTTTCACCACCGTGGATCGGGATGCGCCGGCCGCCGCGATCGCTGAATTGCACCTTGCCGAGCGGCGCATCGAGCGCGATGCCGGCTCCTTCCAGCAGTCGCACGGCGCGCGCCAGTTTTCTCAGGGACTCCGGCTCGCCCGGTTTGTCCGGCGTCAATGTATGCGGCGTGCCCACCGGATCGGCCGGATCGAATACGTGCTGAAAGAACGCGCCTTCCTTCTGCAATTCGGCGGACTGGTATTGCGTGATGAATTCGCGCCAGAGCACCGCGCCGGCGCGGTCGACCTCATAGCGACCATCCCACGACGCGAGAATCCGGCAAGCCGGGCGCAGATCCACTGCCCGCCCATCGACCGTGACGGACGGCGTAGCCTCACAGCGTTCGACCAGTTGGTCGCGCGCAAGTTCCGCCGACAGGCTGCGATTGCTGAGGACGGCGGCGGCGAGTTCATCTAGCGTGAACTTGCCATCTTTGCCGGCCGGGCCGTCCGGACGGACATCGTCGAGCAACAGGACGTTCATCCGCGTGCGCAACGAGCGCGCCGTGCCTTCGGGGCCCTGCAACGGAGAGAATCCAGTCAGCAACTGGTGCGGGTTGGCTAGCCAATAGCTGTCGTTTGCGTTGAAGACGAAATCCCTTCGCTCCAGTTGCGGCATCCGTGTATAAGGGAGCACCCCGTGACGCGTCGTAGGATCATCGGCCCATTCAAATTGAGAATCGCTGCCGTCGAGTATAACCAGTCCGCGCGCCCACGCCGTTCGAGTGAGCGGGTCGCTTTCTCTGCGTTTAAGCCAGACCGCCAGCGCAGAGGGTCGAACATTCGGAGTAGCCGCTGTATCGGCATACCACGTGCGCCCGTCAGCGCTGGCCGCAATCGTATTGACCCATGGCATGGCATTGTATTGTGCGTGCGCCTGTTTGAACTCTTCCAGGCTGCGCGCCCGATTCATCGCCAGCCACTGCGCTTGAGTCGAAGTATTATTGGCATTGGCATCGCGGATCGTCACCGCGCGTTTGGCCGTCCAACCGAATCCGGGCAGATTGAGGACCGGCCCGTAGTGGCTGAAAAAGATGCGCCGTTCGATCTGGTTGACGGCGCCGTCCGGCTGACGTACCGCCACGCTGACGACCTTGCTCGTCATCTCGCGCTCCTTGCCATCATAGAGATAATGGGTTGGATTACCCGGCGCTAGTTCGAGCGTATAAAGCGTAAAGCGTTGGCCCGCCGATACCGTGTGAGTCCAGGCCACCGCGCGATTGAAGCCGATCGCAACGCCCGGCATGCCCAGCAGGCCAACACCGTACACATCCAGTTGGCCGGGAATGACCAGATGCTTTTCCCAGAAGCGATTGGAGCCGACCCACGGATAATGCGGATTCGCTAGCAACATGCCGCCTCCGCTCGCCGACCGCTCCGCGCCGATCGCCCAACCGTTGCTGGCCTGCTCGTAATCGGGAATACTGACCCGCTCCACCCGCGTCGTTTCGTTCTTCGGCGGCGCCGCTGTCGCAATCATATCCGCGAAATTGATGCTGGTGATGACGATGCTCTGGTTATACGCCATCAAATCTTCCGCCGTAATCGGGACGACCCATTCCTTGCCGCGACACCAACCAGCCACACCGTTCGCGCCGACTTCGCTCAGATAACGATTATAACCGGCGACGTAGCCCTCGATCATAGCGCGCTGCTCTTCGGGCATGGATTGAATCATCGAACGCGCCAATTCATAAATGCCGAGCGCGCGAAAGGCGATGTCGCTGTTGAGATGACGATTGTTTTCACCGGAGCCGAAAAAACGCGCGCGTTCTCCTCGGGCCCTCACGACCTGATCGGCGAGCGAACAGAGATGGTCCTGCGCAAACGCGTAGCCCTCGCCGAAGCCCAGACTCCCCATGTCTTCAGCCGTAATGTGCGGAATGCCGTGGCTGGTTCGGCGAATTTCAGCCGAGTAATGCGGCTTCGATTGCGAAGCGAATTCAGCCGCTAACAATGAGACTAACAGCGTTAAACCACATAGTAACCCGATTGCAGACCAACTCCGTCCGAACGAAGCGAATCGAAACACGCGCATGTTGCAAGCCTCCTGCGGAAGAGTGAATTGTCTCGAAGGTGCTGTGGAATATAAACTACATGAGGGATTGCGGCAATCAGTCACCTCCCGCCACTAAGTTGCTTTGCAACTATGTGGGGCGAGTCGCAGTACGTAGCAGCGGCTCATTCAATGTGATAACTGCGGCAGGCACGGTCCAGGGAATCAGGCGCCTCTTCCTCGCAAAATAGATTTAATCAACGCATCATCGTTTTTTTACCACTGTCAGCCCTGCATATCTCGTGCGCCATAGACAGATGTGACACTTTGATTTACAACTTAAACACATTTTTCCCGGAGGCAATCTGATGTTCGCAATTCGATTTCTGCTGATCGCTTGGCTGGCGGCGCTCTGTTTTCTGCCCGCACCTGGCCAGGCCGATAAACAGGCGCTGGATGTGCGCGTGATGAGCTATAACATCCGCTATGGCACCGCACAGGACGGCGAAAACCATTGGGACAAACGCAAAGAGTTCCTGGTCGAGACGATTCGGGCATTCGGTCCTGATCTGCTGGGAACACAGGAGACACTCGGATTTCAGCGCGATTATCTGGCAGAGAAGCTGGCCGGGTATGAAGCTCTGGGCGTGGGGCGCGACGACGGCGGCGCAACTGGCGAGATGACGGCGCTCTATTACAAAAGCGAACGGTTTGAGAAACTCGACGGCGGGCATTTCTGGTTGAGCGAGACGCCCGACAAGCCCGGCAGCAAAAGCTGGGATACGTCGTTGACGCGGATGGCGACCTGGGTCAAGTTGCGCGATCGACGCCAGCCGAATGCCAAGCCGCTGGTCTTTTTCAACACGCACTTCGATCATCGCGGCCAGCAGGCGCGGCTGGAATCTGCCCGTCTATTGCGTCGTCGCGTCGCCGAGCTCTCTGCGCAATGCCGCGTCATCGTCACGGGAGATTTCAACGCCGGGGAAGACAGCCCGCCGTACCGCGCGTTGTTTGGCGCGGAGGGCGATCTCGCCTCCCCGGTGCGCGACGCATATCGTCTTCAGCATCCTGAGCGGACGGCCGACGTGGGGACCTTTTCCAATTTCAAAGCCGGCTCGGTCAGCGGCCCGCGCATCGATTGGATCGGCGTTTCGGCGGAATGGCAGGTATTGGCAGCATCGATTGACCGCACCGAACGTGGTGGGCGGACCCCATCGGATCATTTTGCGGTGACGGCGATCCTGCGGCCAGACAATGCGTCTGCCGGCAGAAAAACCGCATCATCGTCAAATCTCTCCGGCCAGCCCGGGACCGATGCCCAAACGCCGGCGGAGCAGATGGCCGCCGATTACTTTCGCCGGCAGACGGCGCGCATCGCGGGGCGCCCGCTGGCCGACGTCCACACCCTGGCCGATTGGCAGGACAGGCGCGAAACCTATCGCCGGCAACTCTTCGAAATGCTCGGCCTGTCGCCGCTGCCGCCCAGGGGCGATTTGAAAGCCACACTTGTTGGCAAGGTCGATGCAGAAAAGTTCACCGTCGAAAAAATTCATTTCCAATCGCTGCCCGGACTTTATGTAACGGCCAATCTTTACCTGCCCAAAACGTTAAATGGCCCCGCCCCGACAGTTCTTTACCTGTGTGGTCATTTGCGGACGGTGAAGGGTGGGATCGCCTATGGAACCAAGGTTGGCTATCAACATCACCCCGCATGGCTGGCCGAGCACGGTTACGTCGCGTTGATCGTCGACACGCTGGAGATGGGCGAGATCGAAGGCGAACATCACGGTACGCACCGGCGCGACATGTGGTGGTGGCCGACCAGGGGTTACACTCCGGCGGGCGTCGAGACGTGGAACGCAATACGCGCGCTCGATTACCTGGCGACGCGGCCCGAGGTGGACATGAAACGCATCGGCGTGACGGGCCGCAGCGGCGGCGGTGCCTATACCTGGTTCCTGGCCGCCGTGGATGATCGGCCCTCCGTGCTGATCCCCGTGGCCGGAATCACGGATATGACCAATCACGTGGTGGATGGATGTATCGAGGGCCATTGTGACTGTATGTATCAAGTCAACACCTACGGGTGGGATTTCTCCTTGCTGGCGGCGCTCGCGGCGCCCCGGCCCCTGTTGCTTTCGAACAGCGACAAGGACAGAATCTTCCCGCTCGACGGAGTACAACGCATTCATCGCGACCTGAAGCGCATCTATAAACTCTATAACGCCGACGACAAACTCGGCCTCTTGATTACTGAAGGCCCGCACAGCGACACGCAGGACTTGCAAGTCCCGGCATTTCGCTGGCTGAATCGCTGGCTGAAAAAGGATATGGACTTGCTCTCCGAGCCTGCGCTCAAACGGTTCGAGGTGGAACAACTGCAAGTCTTCACTGCCCTGCCCACCGATCAGATCAATACACGAATCCACGAAACTTTTGTTTCAAAGGCTCCACCCGCCGCGCTTCCTTCAACGCGCCAGGAATGGCAGGCCACCGCCGTCCGCTGGTCTGCGGTGTTACGCGAGAAGGTCTTCAACAACTGGCCCGCGGCCGATCCGCGCCCTGCCGTGAAAGTCGTCTCCGATTCGGCGCACAACGGCGTGCGAGCGCGCCTGCTCGAATTCCAGCCGGATGAAGCTTATCGCTTGCAATTGGCCCTCCTGACGCATTCGCGACAAACGCCGGCCAGACTCGCCGTCCACGTTCTGGATGAGGAACGGTTGCGGGAATTGGCCGCATTAGGAATGCAGTATTTCCCCTCCCTTTTCACCTCCGAATATAACAATGGAACCGTCGGGGCAACCGGGGCAATCGGGACAATCGGGACAGACGGAGCAGCATTGCTGAAGCTGGTGCAAGAGGGGACGGCCATCGCACTGGTGCTACCCCGTGGCATAGGCCCCACCGCCTGGCCGAAAAAGAGAGAGACTCACATCCGGCGGCGCTTCCTGCTGCTGGGGCAGAGCCTCGAAACTATACAGGTGTGGGATACGCGCTCAGCGCTTGCCGCCTTGCGCACGCTTCCGCAGTTGAGCAGGCTGCCGGTGTCGCTTCGCGGTTCTCGGACGATGGGAGTGGTCGCGCTCTTTGCAGCTCTATTCGAAGATAGCGTCAACCACCTGGAATTGGAGCGAATACCCGCGACGCTGGCTCATGGCCCATCATTCCCGAATGTCTTGCGCTTTTTTGATCTGCCGCAACTCATGGCGCTTGCCTTACCACGCGATATCATCCTGACCGGCGCCGATTCCCACGACTGGGAGTGGAGTTTAAACGCCGCGAAGCTTTTGGAAGGAAAAATCGCGCTTTCACAAGAATAGAAATCATCTAATTTATGATGCATTCCAGTAACCGGTTTGCTTGACTTCACAAGTGGTTCAACCGCCAATCCAGGCGGCTGATATACGGATGGTGCGCAGTTTATAGTCGGTACATCACCAATTTGCAGAAAGGGAGAGTATGAGCTTCCAAATAACACGACGAAATTTCCTCGGAACCGTCGCAGCCGTTGGAGTAGCCAGCGGATCGATCCCCGCTCGGAATATTGATAAAAAGCCCGCGTTGCTGGGCGGTCCAGCTACGCGGACGGAGTCCTTTCCGTCCTGGCCGAAGTTCGACAACATCGAAGTGAAGGCGCTTACCGATGTTCTGCGCAGCGGCAAATGGTTCCGCGGCAACGGTCAGCATGTGAACCGTTTCGAAGAGGCATATGCGAAATTTATGGGCGCGAAACATTGTCTGGCGACGGCCAATGGAACCAGCGCGCTGCTCGTTTCGCTGGCTGCGCTGGATATCGGGCCGGGCGATGAAGTGATCGTTCCTCCCTACACGTTTGTAGCCACCATCAACGTGATTCTGGCGCGGTACGCGCTGCCGATCTTCGTGGATACCGATCCGGAGACATTCCAGATAGACGCCCGCAGGATCGATGCGGCTATTACAGGGCGGACGGTCGCCATTATGCCGGTGCATCTGGGCGGTGGCGCTGCGGATATGGATACGATCCTGGCTGTCGCGCGCAAACACAAGCTGCCGATCATCGAAGACGCCTGCCAATCGCATCTGGCAGAATGGCGCGGCCGCCGCGTGGGAACACTCGGTACGGCCGGCTGTTTCAGCTTTCAGGCCAGTAAAAATCTGAACTCCGGCGAAGGCGGCGCGGTCCTCACCGACGATGAAGCTCTGCTCGAAAAATGCTTCGCATTTCATAACAACAGCCGCGGCAGAAGGACGGCGGGTTCTGACTTCTCCTACGCGGGTTCGGGTCTCAACCTGCGCCTGACTGAATTTCAGGCCGCGCTGCTGCTGGCACAGATGGCCCGGCTGGAGGCGCTGGCGAAACAGCGAGAACAGAACGCGCAGTATCTGACCGCTTTGCTGCGCGAGATTCCCGGTATCCTGCCCGCACGGACGGATGAAGGCTGCACGCGCAATGCGTATCACCTATACATGCTCCGCTATCGGAAGGAGCATTTCTCCGGTCTACCGCGCGCCACTTTTTTGAAGGCGCTGCGGGCTGAAGGCATTCCGGCATCCGGCGGTTATGCGCCGCTCAACAGAGAGCCATATCTCAAAAGCACGCTCAACTCGCGCGGTTATCAGGCCATTTACACCAAAGAACGGATCGCCAGTTGGGAGGAGCGGAATCGGTGTCCTGAGAATGATAAGTTATGCGAAGAGGGTGTCTGGTTTACGCAGAATATGCTGCTCGGGGCGCGCCGCGATATGGAACAGATCGCCGAGGCTATCAGAAAGATTCAGACGCATGCCGGCGGGCTAATAGCGTTGCCAGGGAGGAATTGACATTTTTCCATCGCGATCGATGCGAGATGAATTAACCGGTTTCCGCCTGATGCTTAACCGATAACGAAGAGGTTGAACGATGAGCCAGTCGGCATTTGTGCTCGAAGTGATCGCCTGCACTGTGGAGGACGCAATTGAGGCGGAAAAAGGTGGCGCCAACCGTTTAGAGGTGATCAGCCATTTTGAGCGCGGGGGATTGACGCCATCGCTGGAACTGGTGCGAGCGATGCAAACTGCCGTACGGCTTCCGCTCCGCGTTATGCTGCGTGAGAGTGATGGTTATCAAGTTGCGGGCAATGACGAAATCTCGAGACTATGCAGCGTGGCGCGTGAATTAGCGGCCATGCGCGTTGATGGTATAGTGCTCGGCTTTCTGCGCGACGGAAAAGCCGATATCGAATTGATAAAACTGATCCTCGACAGCGCGCCGACGTTGAAAGCCACCTTTCATCGTGCTTTCGACGAAACCAATGATAGATTTGAGACGCTCGCGGAGCTCAGCCAATGCAGTCAGATCGATCGCATACTCACCAGCGGCGGGCCGGGAGTTTGGACAGATAAGATCGAAAGGCTTGTGCTCTATCAGCAGGCCACAGAAGGGCATCCTATCATCCTGGTCGGGGGCGGGGTTGATGTTTCAGTTATCAAAGCCGTCCGTTCAAAAACCGATCTGGCCGAGTTTCATATCGGCAGAGCCGCCCGTGTTCCGGCCGACTTCAATGGTCTGGTTCAAGCTGAACGCGTGAAAGAATTCCAGGCCTGCATTTAAAGAGCTTTTCATTCGGTGTAGATGACGGCGATATACAGAGAGTATCCTGAAATAGAACTTTAACTGCTTTTGATTCGTACGCGGTATTATCAAATTTCCTGTAATCCATCGTCAGCGGAGGTTATGTTCTGTCCACAGGTGTGGTTATGAGGTTTCATCGGAGCGTAGTCGATTTTGTACTCAGTGCCGATTTCCCACAGCGTAACTTAAGACACGACAGAGTTATTCGAACAAAGGGCAACGCGCGATCCCGATGTTCCATTTCGTTGGCGCGTCTCCGGCAAATAGGTGCTTCTGTGCCGGAAGCGGCGCATCTAAGGACTTGACCCACTTCAACAAATCATCGAGCAGTTCATCACGTTTCGCCGTATGTTCATTGACCAGGTTCTTCCGTTCTCCGCTATCCGCCTCGATGTTGTACAACTCAATCGCATTGCTCGTCGCAATCTTTTGGCGTCCGCCATCACGCTGCCATTCCACGTGATATGGTTCGTCCCGTGCCATACAAACCAACTAAATAGAACAAAATACTACACAGATCCTAACTTTCGATAGGTAGTCAGCTTGACATATTTTCCTATAGCCTAACTTTTGCTAGGCGACGACCTCATCAAGTCCTGCTACGTTACCGCAATCCATTAAATTTTAGTTTTTGATGCGTTTAATCGGGGATCGCCCACAAAGAATCAGTTCAAACAACTTTTAGAAGGAGAACAATATGCGGAAATGGCTGGCTACAATATTGGTCATAGGTTCATTCTCGGCCTCACCAGCTTCGGGTCTTGTGCAGCAGAGCTGTCCTCCCAATCTTTTGGGACCTGGAGACTATACCTTCACCGTGCTGTCCGGGGGTCGTTCTCGAGCTTACGATTTACATGTTCCTAACGGCATCAGCAGTTCCAGTCCCCGGCCCCTGGTGATCGATATTCACGGTTTTACCCAGACCAAGGAAGATCAGGCAAGGCGAACCGATTTCAAGGCACTTTCTGATACCAATGGTTATCTGGTCGCCTATCCGCAGGGTATCGACAACCAGTGGAATGCTGGCGATGCGATATTTCTCGGTGACCCCACCATTGATGACGTGGCGTTCATGCGAGCATTGGTTGCGGATGTCGACGGTAAGGTTCGCATCGACCACTCCCGCATCTATGCCACCGGACACTCGAATGGGTCGATGCTCAGCCACCGAATCGCTTGCGAAGCAGCCGATCTGTTTGCCGGAGTTGCGGGAATGGCTGGCGGTTTGCAATTCAGAAATTTCGGCGACTGCCGTCCATCCCGCCCGATCTCGGTTAAGATGTACCATGGACGCTATGACACCATAGTTCCATACAATGGCGGCGGAACTGTCGGGTTCAGGCCAATACGCGATACATTCAATTTCTGGAGAGCGACCAATCAGTGTTCAGGCTCTCCACAGGTTACCAGAATTGGCCTGAATACATGTGAGACCTATACCAACTGCGCAAATGGAACTCAGGTCTCACTCTGCAGTATGGCCGCGATGCACATCAACATTTACGACATCAATTCCTTGAATGTCTCATCAAACGCCGTGTCGTTCTTTCAACGATTCCGCTTGCCCTTGCCTGATGCGGATGTAGACGGAATTCCCGACATAGACGAATGCAACTAAGCGCCTAAATCAACGGGGCAACGTTGGGGCAGCAGGGAGACAGTTGCGGCGGCACGAATGATCAGGAGGTTTATCCAGCCGCCGCAATTCCTGAGGGCCTCACGTTGCCCTCTCCCCGTGCCCACCTCCCGTGCCCCACCTCCGGTGCCCCGTACCTTTGTTCCCTAACCGATCACAATCAAAGTTTAATCCGCAGACCTGACTGGGATTGCGTCAGGCCCGTCAATCTCGCCTTAGCTACCAGAATTTTCCTCACTTTAAGACTCATTAACCGTGGATATAGCTGAAAGCTTTTTTGATCTTGGCTAAGCCCAGTAAAACGATGATAATCGGAAATCTGGTCGTCGAGCTGACACAGGTCCGATTTAACGATATGAAGCGTAGACTCTATCGAGAAGAGACCATGCAGCATTGGGAAAAACTTTTTAACCTTTGATTTTTATTTGTTAGGGAGACTCTACTTCTCAATTGTGCCCCACCATAACCTCAGGAGGTGTGGTATATGCCGCGTGGCGATACGGAAAGAGGAGGCTCGTTATATAAAGCCGGCAGCCCCGCTCATCTCGATAGCTCCGCGTCGGACGAGGCTGAAGAGATAACTATTCCCATACTTAGCACTAAACTTTCGATCCCGCCAAAGCGGCCCGACTGGGTACTTCGCGACCGTCTAATCGAACAACTGGATCAGTCATTGGGGAAGAAATTGGTCCTCGTTTCAGCTCCGGCCGGTTTCGGTAAAACCACGTTGATCGCCTCGTGGTTACATAGCCTGGGAGAGCGAGAAGAGGACACGCGCGTTGCCTGGTTATCTTTGGAAGAGGATGATAACGACCCCGTCCGTTTTCTCGCTCACCTCATCGCTGCCCTGCAGACTCTCGACCAAGGAATTGGGCAGATGGCGAAGCCATTCCTGGAGATGGCACATGTCCCCAGGCTCACTCATCCCATGACGCTGCTCATCAACGATCTCGCCGCCATTCAAGGGCAGAGCATTTTGGTCTTCGATGATTATCACGTGATCAATCACGCTGAGTTGCAAACAGCTGTTACATTTTTCCTGGATCATTTACCGCCGCACTGCCATCTGATCGTTACGACGCGTGAAGAGCCGCCACTTCCGCTGCCTCGATTGCGGGCGAAATTGGAAGTCCTGGAGCTCCGTCTCCAGGATTTACGCTTCATCGGAGAGGAGACAGCGATCTTCCTCAACCAAACCATGGGCCTGGCACTGACCGCGGAGGCGGTGCAGACGCTCGAAGACCGTACTGAAGGATGGGTTGCAGGCCTGCAAATGGCGGCTCTCTCATTACGCGGGCAGACGGGGCAAACGCAGACACCAGGGCTCAATCAAATAACGTGGGACATCGATGCCTTCGGCGGTGGCCACCGCTATGTCATCGACTATCTGGCGGCGGAGGTCCTGCGACAACAGCCGGCGGAGTTTCGCTCCTTCTTACGCCAGACTGCCATACTCGACCGGTTCAATGCCTCGCTCTGTGGAGCGCTCACCGGCCGGGATGACAGCCGGATGATGCTGGCCCAACTAGAGAAGGCCAACCTCTTCCTTATCCCACTGGACCATGAGCGCCAATGGTATCGCTATCACCATCTCTTCGCCGATTTCCTCTGCACCGAGTTGACAGAACCGGAACAAATAGTTTTGCATCGCCGGGCAAGCAACTGGCATGAGGCACAGGGAATGATTTCGGAAGCGATAAAGCATGCGCTGTCAGCGCATGATCCGATGGAAGCGGTGCGGTTGATACGGAACAACGGCGAGGAGACGCTTCGCAACGATGGGCTCGCTACCATCAGGGGCTGGATCAATGCGCTTCCGGAGGATATCGTGCGTGCGCATGGGGATATGTCGGTCCGCAAAGGATGGATTCTTTATCTTCAGGGAGAGTTTGCCGCCGCTGAAACCTATGCCACGCTGGCCACGGAGAAAGATCGAGCAGATGATCCGCCGAAACAGCGCGGGATGCTGCTTAACTTCCGCTCCTATCTGGCCATCAATCGGGGTGAGCCGGAGCAAGCGGTGAAATTCGCGCGAGAAGCGCTGGAACTATTAGATGAGCCGGATTCATTCCACCGCACTCAAGCGCTCAGCCACCTGGGCCAGGCCCAGCGACTCGTGGGCGACCGTCGCGCTGCCATTCAGACATTGTACCAGGCCATCGCTTTGGGCCGACTGGTAGGCAATCATCTGGTAACCCTTGAGGCCCTGGCCCACCTGACAACGCTTCTCTATCAGCAAGGGCGATTGAGCGAGGCGATATCGGTGTGCGAGCAAACCCGAATCCGGTATTCGGATGCGCGCGACAATCCGCTCCCGATGGCTGGCCTGGTCTATATCTCGCTGGGATTTCTATATTACGAGACCAATGATCTGAAGCGCGCCTATCATCATTTGAGGACCGGCATCGACCTTTGTCAGCAGATGGGAATTATCTATCCTGCACTGTTGGGGCAACGCACGCTCGCACGGCTGCATTACGCGCGCGATGAGACCGACGCAATGTGGGAGACACTGATCGCCGCTCGCCATTTAGCGGCGAGGGCTGCCAATGTGCGACGCACTCGCCTGGTCAGCGTCGTGACGGCAGAGCTCCAACTACGGCAGGGCCAGACTGCCGCCGCCGCCCTCACTCTGGCCGATCTGCCGGTCAACGCCGAAGATCGCTCCGAACAGGAAAATATGGCTTTCGTCCGCTTGCTGCTCGCGCAAGGGCAAGTGAGCGCAGCACAGGAATGGCTTCGGCAGTTCGAACAAGTCGCGGTGCAACAGGGCCGCCGTGGATGCCTCATCACCATCCATCTGTTGCAAGCGCTTGCCCATCAGGCACTCGATAACTCTACCGCAGCGCTCGAACGTCTGGAAGAGGCGATCCGTCTGGCCGCGCCCGAAGGCTATCGCCGTATCTTTCTCGATGAAGATCCATCCATCGCTGCATTGCTCCGAACGCGGCAGGACCTGGCCCCCGAATTCGTCGCCGGTCTCCTGGAAGCTTTTCCAAAGTGCCCTGCCCCCCAGGCTGATGATAATTCGGCGGCGACAGCGCTGGAGCCCAAACCGAATCGAGGGAAGCAGCAACCGCTGATCGAACCGCTGGGCGAGACGCAATTGATGATCCTGCGCCTGGTCGCCGATGGATTGTCGAATCGCAACATTGCGGCAAAACTCGAGATAACCGAGGGCACCACCAAGTGGCACCTCAACCAGATTTACGGCAAGCTGAATGTCAGTAGCCGTACGCAAGCCGTAGCTCAGGCGCGCCGCCTCAAACTGCTTTAGCTGGAAAAGGAGCGAAGCAAAATCGTAGGGAGTGGAAGAAAGGTTCCGCGCTATACCGAATGAGCACCTCATGCATATAGGGAAATTTGATGGCTAAGGGATACGAAGATAAAAACCCTTGGTTTAATTGATCGGGCAGCGGGACAGCGGGACAGCGGGACAGCGTTGCCTTTGCCCCGCTGCCCCGTTGCCCCGCGCCCAAAGAACGAAACTTCTGATAGCTGCAATAATCGATCATTTGCAGCAGGATTGGGCTTTCAGGATTGGATTTAACTGCGGCTCTCAAACCGCAAACTGCAAATTAAACCCAATATCCGATAAACCACGGTTAATCCCTATTTTTACAACATCTCCAATCCGCGCATCGCGCCGGTGCTGGTGGCGAACTTGTCCTCTTCGATGCCGAAGCGTTGCAGCACGTTGACGAAAAGGTTCGGCAGCGGGTAGTTGCGTTCGCGGTCGAACGCGAGGTGTTGGCCGTGTCTGAAACCGCCGCCGGCGAAGAGGGCGGGCAGGTTCGTGGTTACGTGCGCATTCGCGTCGCCGAGGTTCGTACCGTAAAGCACCATCGTGCGGTCGAACAGCGTGTCGGCGCCTTCACGACGGGACTTAAGTTCGGCAAAGAGATGATCGAGCAGCTTCATATGCGCCCGATCGATCGTTTCAAGCTGTCGCAGTTTTTCCGCCGATTTTCCGTGGTGCGAGAGGGCATGGTAACCGTCCGTTGTATTCTCGCCCTCGAGCTTGAGGGCGGGTGAATTGACGCTGTCGAGCAGCAACGCGATGAGCCGCGTGGAATCGGTTTCGAACGCGAGCCGCGCCATGTCGTACATGAGCCTGACCCGTTCGAAGTAATCTTGCGCATTCGCTGAATCCACCGGGGGTTTCTCGCTGACGACGGGCTTCGGCTTGCGCTCCCATTCTTGGGCCTGGCCGAGATTCTGTTCGAGGTCACGCACGCCTGTCAGATACTGGTCGAGCCGCTCCCGGTCGCGCGGGCCAAGGTCGCGCTGCAAGCGGCGAGTCTGATCGGCCACAGTATCCATCACGCTCTGCCCGAGCGCGAGGCGGCGCATCTGTGCTTCCACCTCCTCCGGTGAACCGCTCAGAAACAGACGCTTGAAGACCTCCGATGGTTTCTCCTCGGGCGGAATCAGCACACCACCGCGAGTCCACGAAAGGCTGCGTTGGCCCTGCTGAACGTTGACGCCAAGGGTGAGCGACGGGAATCTCGTGAGATGCCCGATTCGTTCGGCGACGAGTTGATCGAGCGAGATCGTGTTGCGAAAGCCGCCGCTACCGGGATGCGGTGCAGCGGTCAGGAAACAATTGTCCGCCGGGTGGCCGCCATCCACGTCGGGATGCCAGACGCCACTGAAGACCGTGAATTCCTCGCGGTGCGCGCTCAGCAATTCCAGGTAAGGCGAAAGCTGATAGCCTCGGCCGATCTGGTCAGGCGCAGGGAAAAACTTCGCCGGCAAAACTCCGAGGTTGTTGCAGATGGCGAAGAACCGGCGCGGCACCGCATTATTTGCAGCGGCGCGCGCGAAGGCCGGAAGCATTGCGTCCAACAGCGGCAGCCCAAGGGCGACGCCCGCCCCGCGCAGAAACCTACGTCGTGAGATGGAGTGTTGTGTCGAAATTTGAACGGTCTTCATTCGGATGGTCCTCGATAAAGTTATTTGTTGCGAAAGATATCGCTTTCGATGATGGATTGAATTAGCGATCTCGCGCCGTAGCCCCTGCCTGCGGCGCGATCCAGAATAGCTTCGACCTTAGGGCGGTCACCGAACCGCACGGGAGCCCCCGTGGCGAAGACGATGAGTTGCCCTACCAAGTTACGCGCAATTTGTCGCTCGTCCTGCAAAAGCAAGCGTTTTAACGCGCGCACATCCTGAAACCGGCCTCCATCAGGCAATATGCCCGAGGCGTCCACCGGTTGCGCGTAATGAAACGCGAAGCGCTGGCCGTTCTTACCGATGCCGGGAGCTTTTTCGCCCTCGCCCAGCGCGCGGTATCGATCGCGCCAGGCGCCAAATACGTCGAAACTTTCGAGTGCAAATCCAGGCGGATCGATCTTCGCGTGGCATACATTGCATGATGGATTATTGCGATGTTTGTCGAGCTGCGCGCGGATCGTCGTCGCGCCCCGCGTGTCCGGTTCTACGGCGGGAACACCGGCCGGCGGCGGTGGCACAGGTTTGCCGAGAATTCGTTCCGTAATCCAAACGCCCCGCAGCACAGGCGAGGTCGTCGTGCCGTTCGCGGTCACTTTGAGCACGCTGGCCTGAGTGAGCAGCCCGCCTCGCACGGAATCCGGCGGCAAAACAACGCGACGAATCGCTGAACCCTCGATGCCCGGCAACCCGTAGTGCGCCGCCAACCGTTCGTTGATCATCACAAAATCCGAAGCCACGAAGTTGCGCGCCGGCAGGTCGCCGCGCACAATTTCGGCGAAGAATCCTTGCGTCTCGACCCTGGCCGATTCTGTGAGGAAATCATCCAGGTAGTAATCGGAATAGAGCACCTCATCCGGCGACGTATTATTGATCTTACGCAGGTCGAGCCAGTAATCGAGAAAGGCTTCTATAAACCGCTGAGATTTGTCGTCGCCTAGCATGCGTTCCATCTGCGCGCGCAGCACTGCGGTTTTGTGCAGTGCACCCCGCCTGGCCATTTCGCGCAAGGTAGCGTCCGGCTCCGAGTTCCAGAGAAAGTAAGCCAGGCGGGAAGCCAGCGCGTGATCGTCCAGCTTTCCCGGCTTCTCCTCCAGCGTGACAAACGTTGGCGAACATAGCACGGCGGAATAGGCCGTGATCATCGCATCGGCAAAACCGACGCCGCTCTTCAATGCCGTGTCTGCGAGCTTGGTGAACGGCCGCACATCCGCTTCAACTACCGGGCGGCGATACGCGCGTTGCAAAAAGCCGCGAAGCAATCGCTCGGCGTCGGCGCGCGGGTTTTGTGAAACAACCTCGACTTCGCCCCCTACCTTGCCCCCTGTATTGACGGTAGCGCCCCGTGTGCCCCGTGTGCCCCGTGTGCCCCGTGCGTCACCTCTTTCTTTGCCCCCGGCCCTTTCGCTCATCTTGATCGGCAGGTCGCCGAACATCAACCGGTGCCCCTTGCCGGGCCATTCGTCACAGATCGGTCCTTCGACTTCCAGCCAACGGAAAGCGACGCCGGGCTGGCCATCCTTCTGCGCCAGCGGGTTGCGCCAGTTGGGGGGTCGCGAGCGGAACAGGCGCGCCGCATCGGGACGGATGGTTTCATCCTTAAGCAAATAGACCTCCATCTCGTTGACGGATGCTTCGGGCTTCACATCGAAGCTGCCCAGGTAACGCATCTGTCGAGGCGGAATCTCGGCATAAATCGTCACCGGTTCGCGCGTGCGCCCGGCAGACAGGTTATCGCGGCTCGGCTTCCACCATCGCGCTTCGCTCTCCGGCCCGGCCCAGAACGAATGCGCGCTGACGCGCAATTTGTATCGGCCCGAAGCGGGCGCCTTGAATTGGTTGAACCTGATCTCCAGTGGCTCATAAGTGCTCGCCACGACGCCCATGCTCTCCAGTTCGCGCTTCGCCGGGTCAGCGGCGCCGACTGTCATCGGCGCTTCGCGCTTCAACACCGCCAAATCGGCGGCATCGCCGAGAAGCGGAAAAGTGGCGCGTTCGGAAGCGCGGTTGAATTGAGAAAATTCCACCTTCCTGAAAAATGCGGGCTGCTCGCGCGCATAGAAGCGCTTCACCGCGACCGCGGGCCGCTTTGTATCGTGCTCCAACACCTCGCGCAGGGCATATTCCGCGGCCGCCAGGTAGCGGCTCATCTGCACGTGCGACACGCCGAGCGCCTCACCTACCTTGTTGAAGCGAAACGCCTCGCCGTCTTCGGGCAGCAATTCCTTCACCTGCAGCCAGGGCGCGCCGAGCAAATCGCGCAGCGTGTTCTCATATTCATAGCGGTTCATTCGCCGCCACGCCGCCCGCCCCTCTCGCCGCACACGTGCGTCATCCGCTTCTATCATCGGCCGCGCGAGATCCTTGAGGAAAGCGGCGCGCGTCGCTTCATCCGGCTGGGCCATCTTTCCCGGCGGCATCTCTCCGGCGAGCACGCGGTCGTGCACTTTCACCCAGGTTGTAAATGCCTGGTCATCCGCCATATCAAATTTGAGCGCCGTCAGGTTCAGGCCGCCCTTCTTCATGCGGCTGTCGTGGCACATGTAACAGTGCGCTTCCAGAAAATCGCGCACAGCTTTTGCGTTGCTCGGCCCTCGCGCAGCACCCGCGTTTCGCGATTGCGGGCTCACAACCAGCCAGGTGCCGAGAACTAAGGCAATAATAGCGATGAATTTGATTCGTTTAGTCATGCGTAGCTTTCAGATGAACAAGAATAGATTCATCCAAATTCGCAAAGGTCAAAAACACAGAAGGAGATAGTTTTTGTGATTTTTTATTTCGCAAATCTGGTGGCGAATCCCGTCCTTCTTTGCCTACTTATACAGTGATTACCGCTGTTAATAGCCGGTTGTGTTCTTAAAATCTTCTCGCCGGAAGCGATAGTATAGAGATTAAAAGCCGTCTGCGTTCCCGCTTTGATTATTTTTGTATATAGTATTGTCCAATTGTCCGGTTTTCTCCAAATCTTTCAATACTAGTTCGGCGCTTTTCGTCAATCGAATTGAGGCGAGACATTCTTTAATTTATTGGAGAGGTATTTTGTAATGTTAGGACGCAGAGAGTTTCTTGGATTTATGACTGCGTTGGCCGCCGCAGGTGATCGTCAAAATCGTACATCAGTAGTACGTCGAACGGTCCTCGCTATTCAAGGCGACCGCTTCTTCATAAACGGCAGTCCGACCTACGAAGGTCGCTCATATAATGGGATGAATATCGAGGGGCTGCTCATGAATTCACGGATGGTTCAGGGCATCTTCGACGACCTGAACCCGGAAACCAGATCGCGTTGGAGTTATCCCGATACAGAGAAGTGGGACCCTGAACGCAATACCGACGAATTTATCGACGCGATGCCGGAATGGCGCAGGCACGGACTTTTGGGCTTCACCATAAATTTTCAGGGCGGCAGCCCTCAGGGCTATTCGCAGGACCAGCCCTGGCATAACAGCGCCTTCGATGCCGATGGACTTCTGCGAAGCGACTATATGTCACGAATGGAACGCATCCTCAACAAAGCCAACGAGCTCGGAATGGTCGCAATCGTCGGATACTTCTACTTCGGCCAGGATCAACGATTTCGCAATGAAGAAGCGGTCAGACGCGCCGTCCTAGAGGCGACCAAATGGCTTTTGGAAAAAGGTTACCAAAATATTTTGGTTGAGATAGCAAACGAATGCGACAACAGTAAATACGACCAGCCGATCATAAAAAAAGATCGCATCCATGAATTGCTCAAACTGACAAGATCGCTCACAGACAACGGAAAGCGGAGCGGGCGGCGATTGTTCGCCGGCGTGAGCTTTAATGGCGGCAGCATTCCTTCGAGCAACGCCGTCACCGCATCCGATTTTCTGCTGTTGCACGGCAACGGGGTGAAAGACCCCGATCGCATCGCGCAGATGGTCAAAGAGACTCGCCGCGTTCCCGGATATCGCAAGATGCCCATCCTTTTCAACGAAGACGACCATTTCGATTTCGACAAACCGGTCAACCATATGCTCAAAGCGATCGGCGCATACGCCTCGTGGGGGTATTTCGATCCGGGCCAAGGCGATTACATCGACGGTTATCAATGCCCGCCCGTGAACTGGCGGATCAATACTGAACGCAAGAAGGCCTTCTTCAATCTGCTCAAGCAAGTGACGGGATCGGACCGCCCATAAGGACCCCCTCATATGCCGGCGATCAGTCGGGGCGGACAAAGAGGCGAATCGCGATCGCCGGTCGAGCGGTGACGGCCAACCCCCTTAAGACAATTCTCCGCCTCGTGTTGACATCCGACAAAGCGTCAAATAACATCTGCGTTGTCGATCGTCGAGGGGACATCTGTAGTTAAAGAAGGGAAATGAGAGAAGGAATATGAAAAAGACACAGACCGATTTGTTACAGGGAACGCTTGACCTGCTGGTGCTCAAAACGCTTCAGTCCGGCCCGACACATGGCTGGGATATCGCACAGCGCATTCAGCAGGTTTCGCAGGATGTATTGCGTGTGGGCCAGGGGTCATTGTATCCGGCTCTGCACCGGCTGGAGGCGCAGGGCTGGATCGCCTCCGAATGGGGGGCATCGGAGAACAACCGGAAGGCGAAATACTACAAACTGACGGCTACCGGCCGGAAAAAATTGCTGGCGGAGACCGAGACGTGGAAACGATTTACGGGGGCGGTGGAACTGATTCTGAAAACGTCCTGAATGGCTTGAGCGAAATGCGATGCGTCACAAGCTTCGGCGGTGTTGAAAAGCTGAATGATGAGAGCCGGGATAAGCACGGGCATCCCATTCCTGGCGCACAGCGCCACGCGCATCCCGTCTCGATCCGATAGCGGTTCCCCGCCCGGAATAAGCGCTTGGTGAACGATACACTCTGCCAATTTTTATCTTCGTTCTCTTCGTTTCTTCTTATTGGCATCAAAGCCTTGCCGTCGCTGTAATTCTAGAGTAAATTTCGCCCGATAAGCACTATCGATGGCATTCATTAGACCCGGCAGCGCGCGATCAGCGATTGCTGTCGGCCTCCCATTCATAGCTACGACATATCGGAGAGAACTAGATGATCACCATCTATCGCACCACTCTTTATGCAATGCTTTTGCTGGCCCTGCCTGTGCTTACGGCAGTCGCCACAGATAAACCCAACTTCCGCACGATTGAACTCTGGCCCAACGGCGCACCCGGCGCGACGGGTAATACTGACGAAGACAAACCCGCGATCATTCCGGTCATTCCCGATGCGGCCAAGGCGACCGGCGCGGCGATCCTGGTCTGTCCGGGCGGTGGCTTCACGATACGCGCCATCGATCACGAAGGCATGCTCGTGGCGCAGTGGCTCAAAGAGCGAGGGATCGCGGCTTTCGTTTTACGCTATCGCCTGCGCCCGCTTTATGGCCGCGAGCACTGGCTGCGCGATGCGCAGCGCGGCATGCAATTCATCCGCGCACACGCCGGCGAGTATCACGTCGCTGCCGATCGCATCGGCATCATCGGCTTTTCCGCGGGAGCGCAGCTCGCAGCCGATGCCTCGTTCAATCCGTTGGCGGGCCAAACCGCCGCCAACGACCCGCTCGACCGTGTTTCCAGCCGCCCCGACTTTCTGATCCTGTCTTATGGATCGATGGCCTTTCCTGCCTCTGCGAACGGCGCCGATCTGCCACCGGCGTTTATGTTCTGCACCTCCGAAGATGCCGGGCAGATGCGCGGCATGGTCGAGCTCTATGCCAATTTGCATAAAGCCAACGTCCCAATCGAAGCGCACTTCTTCGCCAGGGGCGTACACGGCGTAGGCTTCGCGCAAGGCGATCCGGTATTGGGCGAATGGCCGTATCTGATGCATCGCTGGTTGACGGCGGGCGGCTGGTTGACGGACAAAGCGCGCGTGGCGCTGAAAGGTGTGGTCAAACTTGATGGCGCGCCGCTAGTGCGCGGCGTCGTGATCTTGACGCCGGTAGATCAGCCCAATGCGCCTTCGGTAACGGCATACATCACGAATGCCCACACCAACGAACTCGGCTCATTCATCGTCAGTCAGGATCAAGGGCCAGTGCCGGGCCGCTATCGCGTAGAAGTGCGGCAAGATGCGACGCGATGGATGAGCAATTCGCGCGATCCGTTGATGATCAAAATGATGTCCAAGCAGCGAGGCCGCACCTTGACTGAGGACGATCGCAAAGAATGGGGCGAATACATCCGCCGGCGCGACCTTTCGCCGAGCATCGAAAACCAGCGCGTTTTCAAGCGCCAGCGCCCACGTCACAATCACGATTACATCGTCGAAATCAAGGCGGCTGGTGAAAATCAGTTGAGCGTCGATGTGTTCAGTAAATAGTTTTTAGTTTTTAGTTTTTATATGTGTTGTCTTAGTCTGCAACTGAAAACTGAAAACTCATGAGGAGACGTATGTCATTCAATATTCGTGCCTCCCTCTGCGCCATTCTGCTTTTTATAGGTGCAATAAACAGCCAAACGCAAAACGCGCCACGTTCCGAAGTCGCTGGCATTGCGGTCAACTACGATGAGGCTCGAGTAGGTACCTACACGCTACCCGATCCACTGACGCTCAGTAATGGCAAGCCAGTGCGCGACGCACAAACCTGGTACAAAAAGCGCCGCCCTGAGATCGTGCGATTGTTCGAGGAGAATCAGTTTGGCCGCAGTCCGGGGCGCCCCGCAGGAATGCGCTTCGAGCTATTCGATAAAGGCACCCCCGCCCTCGACGGCAAGGCCATTCGCAGGCAAGTCACAGTCCATTTTTCGTCCGACAAAAACGGGCCTAAGATGGATATGCTCCTCTACTTGCCGGCCGATGCGAAAAAACCGGTCCCGCTCCTGCTCAATCTAAGTTTCACCGCGAACTCCAACGCCGTTAACGATCCAGGCGTCAAACCGGGGGAAATCTGGAACCGCGAAAAGAAGCGCGTGCCGGCGCCTAAGGACGGAAGGTTCGGCCGCCTGAATGTACTGCCGTTTCTGGCGCAGGGCTTCGGCGTCGCGACGGTATATTACGGCGATATCGATCCCGATTTTCTCGGCGGCATCCCGCACGGCGTGCGCGCCCTCTATCTCAAGCCCGGGCAGACTGAACCCGGCCCGAATGAATGGGGCGCGATTGGCGCGTGGGCGTGGGGTTTGAGCCGCGCACTCGATTATTTGGAGACCGATCGGAAGGTGGATGCCAAACGCGTCGCCATCGTGGGCGTGTCCCGACTCGGCAAAACCGTGCTCTGGGCGGGCGCGCACGATCCGCGTTTTGCGATGGTGATTGCCAGTTGTTCCGGCGAAGGCGGCGCCGCCGTCAGCCGTCGCAATTATGGCGAGACGATCAACCATCTGACGGAGCCGACTCGATATCCGTATCAGTTCTGTGCCAATTATGGAAAGTACGGCGCCCGCGTCCATGAATTTCCGATAGATGCGCATATGCTGTTGTCATTGATTGCACCGCGGCCCGTGTTGCTGCAAACAGGCGATACCGATGTCTGGTCTGATCCGAAAGGCGAATTTCTGGCGGCAGTCGAGGCAGCGCCTGTTTTCAAATTACTCGGCAAACAGGCGCTCGACACCGAGCAAATGCCGGCCGCTGGGCAGCCGATTCTTCACACGCTCGGCTACATCATGCACGCGGGCGGACACGGCACAATTCCCGCCGATTGGGAACTGTTTCTGAAATTCATGCAGATGCACTTGTAGTAAATATCGATCGTTGGAGTTCGCGATCAATACTTGTCTCAGATACAATTATGGCATGAAACGCACGGGAATCGCAGACCTTCCTCTCCATGGCGGGCGAGTTCCGCAATGGCTGGCCGAACGAATGACCAGACTTGGCACAGCTATCACGGAAACTATCGTTCGGGACTACGGCACCTCTGCTTTCCTCTCGCGTCTGAGCGATCCCTTCTGGTTCCAGGCGCTCGGATCTGTGATGGGGATGGACTGGCACTCCTCAGGAATAACCACGTCAGTTATGGGCGCCCTCAAGCGCGGCCTCGCTTCGCGGGGTGATGAACTCGGCATCTATATCTGCGGCGGCCGCGGAAGATTCTCTCGCCACACGCCGCATGAATTGCGGTCGATCGCCGAGCGTCGCGGCTTCGATGGCGAGGCGTTGGTCCGCGCCAGCCGGCTCACCGCGCGCGTCGACAACAATGCAATCGCCGACGGGTTTCAGATTTACCTCCACAGTTTCATCGTCACGTCAAACGGTGAGTGGGCGGTGGTTCAGCAGGGTTTGAATGATGGCAGCGGAATGGCACGCCGTTATCACTGGCACTCGGCTTCTGTCCGAGATTTCGTCGCCGAACCGCACACTGCAATAGTCGGAGAGAATCAGGGGATAATCATCAACCTCGTAGATGCTCAGGCCAAGCCCATACAGACCGCGATGCTCGACATCGCTCGCGAGAATCCGGCGACGACTCTGGGCGATGCACGCCATCTCGGCATGCCGCGCCATCACGATGTCCGTCGTGAAAATATCGACCTGAAACGACTCGGTGCGGTGCTCGCTATCGCATATGAGCGTGATCTCCACGACTTCGCCGAGCTCCTGCTCTTGGAGAAACTGGGTCCGCGCACTCTCCAGTCGCTCGCCTTGATCGCCGAGGTCGTACACGGCGCGCCAAGCCGCTTCACCGATCCGGCGCGTTTTTCATTTGCACACGGCGGCAAGGATCGCCATCCATTCCCTGTCCCGCTGAAGACCTACGATGAATCCCTCAATTTCCTCAGAACCTCGCTCGAGGCAGCGAGGATCGGCGATGGAGAGAAACTCGACGGCTTTCGTCGCCTCGAACGCTTCGCCCGCACGGTCGAAACCGAGCTCGAACCGAAAGCCGATTTCGATGCTGCCATCGCATACGAAAACGCGATCTCTCCCTCGTTCGACGGCCGTTCAGTTTTCGACGTCAAACCGAGGCAGGGATCACTTTTCTGAGTTCAAGTAACAATACATACAGAATGAACCGATCACCTTGGAGGAAGCCATGAAAGAGACATTGAATACAACTCTCGCGCCGGCTGGTGTCGAGATCAAGGGCCCGGTCACCGGGCAGTATGCGGAGGTATTGACGGAACAGGCTCTGGCATTTCTCGCGCAACTTGCCCGGAAATTCGAGAACCGCAGACGTGATTTGCTTGAACGAAGAGCCGTACGCCAACGCGAGATATCCGCTGGTCAGCTTCCCGGTTTCCTCTCTGCCACGCGTGAGATCAGAGAGGCCGAATGGACCGTTGCGCCGATACCGGCCGACCTGCAAGACCGACGGGTTGAGATCACCGGGCCAGTCGACCGGAAGATGATCATCAACGCCCTCAATTCGGGGGCTAACGTTTTCATGGCCGACCTCGAGGACTCCCATACGCCCACCTGGGATAACAGCCTTCAGGGCCAGATCAATCTGAGAGACGCGGTTAATCGCACCATTACATTCATTAGCCCGGAGGGGAAGAACTATCAGCTGGCAGACAAGGTGGCTACGTTGATGGTGAGGCCCAGGGGCTGGCACATGGTGGAGCGGCGCCTGTTCGTCGATGGCAATCCGATCTCGGGCTCGCTTTTTGATTTCGGTCTGTTCTTCTTTCACAACGCGAAGAGACTGGTGGAACGGGGCTCTGGCCCGTATTTCTATCTGCCCAAGCTGGAAAGCCATTTCGAAGCGAGGCTTTGGAACGACGTCTTCAATTTTGCGCAGGATGAGCTTGGGCTTGCGAGGGGGACGATCCGCGCCACGGTCCTCATTGAAACTATCCTCGCCGCATTCGAGATGGATGAGATACTGTATGAGCTGCGAGAACACTCGGCGGGGCTGAACTGCGGCCGGTGGGATTACATTTTCAGCTTCATCAAAAAGTTTCGCGACCAGCCGGAGTTCCTCTTACCCGACCGTTCACGGGTCACGATGGATCGTGATTTTCTAGCAGCCTACGTTCAGCTTTTGATCAAGACCTGTCACCGGCGCGGGATTCATGCCATGGGTGGGATGGCCGCGCAAATTCCGATTAAGAACGACGCGGCTGCCAACGCGCGCGCTCTCGACAAGGTCAGACAGGACAAATTGCGAGAAGTCGATGCCGGCCACGATGGGACATGGGTGGCGCATCCGGGCCTGGTCGCGGTGGCGAAAGAGATATTCGACGAACGGATGAAGGAGTCTAACCAAATACGAACGCTCCGGAAAAATGTGGAAATATCAGCCAAAGACCTGTTGAGGGCCACCCAAGATGAGATTACGGAGGAGGGACTGCGCCTCAATATTGATGTCGGCATTCAATACCTGGAATCCTGGCTGCGTGGGATCGGCTGTGTTCCTATCTACAATTTGATGGAAGATGCAGCTACCGCCGAAATCTGCCGCGCCCAGGTCTGGCAGTGGATCAAGCACGGGGCCCGGATAAACGACGGGCGCACTATTACGCAGGTACTGGTCAGAAAGGCCATTGCCGAGGAGTTGGAGAAGCTTAAAGCGCTTCAAGCCGCGGCCGGAAATGAATCGCACAAGTTCGATCTGGCGGCCGAGCTTTTCGAACAGATCACTACGGGGACTGAGTTTCCCGAATTTATGACTCTCATCTCTTACGAACATATCGCTTGAGAAATGACCAGCACGATACGGGTCTCTTAATAATGCTGTTTGCGCTTCGTCTACTGAAGCCGAGAAGCGATTACTCCCACCGAGTTTTTATCCGAAAACTCGGCTGATAAAATTTTGTGTAGATAGAAAGTCCATAAGAACAAAAATATAATCTAAATATATAGGATCGGCTCCGGCGATATGTTGCTTTTCGCTCATCTCATGGCTAATATAAAATTTATAGTCAAAACGAAGCTCGGTAGCCTGTTGATTTAAGCACCACCCCTGGCTCGATCCGATGCCGCTTCAAGATTGAATTATTGGGCGAAGGACTGTTCAATGCCCATAATTTCATTACTTGGCTATTCTCAGTCAGTCGATACTGGCAATCGGATTCTAAGATTCTCTAAACCAAGCCGGATACAATCGCGGTTTGCTTGTATCCAATTTCCCCAACAATACATAGGAGGTTATTGATGAGACCATGTGTGAGATTCCTTCCCATAGTACTGGTTGCGCTAGCTTTAGTGACCAGTAGTTCAAATACCATCTTACGCAAAGCCATCGCACAGCAAAACGAGGCACAGTTGAGTGCTGCAGGACAACAACAGATCAATGCCCTGCTCAGGGAAAAATCTTCGCGTAACACCGCGCAGAAAAAGCTGAACTCGCAACTAATCTATGCGGCGAAAGCGCAGCGCGGCGAACCGATGACCGCCGGCGGTGAAGTCAGTACGATGCGTTCAGCCACGGACGCGGCTAGACTCGATGACAGGGGCCGTGTACTCGTCGATATTAAAGCTGTTGTCAGTAGGCAGTTACTGGCGAACATCGAGAAGCTCGGAGGAGAGATCAAATATGTCTCGGAAAGGGCCGGGTCGATTAATGCTCTCCTGCCGCTCGATACATTGGAAGAACTGGCGGGTGCTCCGGCTATCAAGTCAATTAGCCCGGCCGCAAGGGCTGTTACTAACCGTCAGGTTACCGGCTCTGGCTTAAAAGGGACGGCATCACCGCTTCGAATAAACACCTTTCGCCCCAATTTCGACCAACGTGCGATGAATGTTCGCGCGCAGCTTCCCGCAGCTCTCGCAAAAGTCGGGCGAACAGCGAATATACAGGGCCCGGTGACCAATACCGGGAGCATAAATTCACAGGGCGATGTGGCCCACAACGCTGTGATGGCGCGCAATTTCTTCGGCGTTGACGGAACCGGGGTCAAGATCGGCGTTCTCTCAGATAGCGTCGATTTCCTGGCGCAATCGATCGCCACCGGCAACTTGCCTCCGGACGTGACGGTTCTGCCTGGCCAGAGCGGCATTCCAGGCATCGGCGAGGGTACGGCTATGCTCGAGATCATCCACGACCTGGCGCCCGGCGCCAAGCTCTTCTTCGCAACCGCCTTCATCAGCCTCGGAAGCTTCGCCGATAACATCCGCGCCCTACGCGCTGCGGGCTGCGACATAATCGTCGATGATATCATTTACTTCGTCGAATCGCCGTTTCATGACGACATAGTTTCAACAGCGGTAGAGGAGGTTGTCGCAGATGGCGCACTCTATTTCTCCTCTGCCGGCAATGAAGGAAACAGGAACGACGGGACGTCCGGAACCTGGGAAGGCGACTTCAAAGACTCCGGAGCATCGCTCCCTTCCCTCCCCGGTGGCACGCTCCACGACTTCGGCAAGGGGGCCATCTCTAATTTCGTTACAGTCGGCTCTCCGAATGTTCTGACGCTGCACTGGTCTGATCCTCTCGGCGGATCGGACAATGACTACGACCTATTCATTATGGACAGAACGCTGACCACGGTGGTGGCGGCCTCAACTACCGTACAAGACGGCGATGATGACCCCCTCGAAATAACGCCAGGCGCGCCTGCGGGTACGCGCGTCATCATTTTCAAGGCGGAGGGAGCACAGCAACGTGCCATACATCTGAACAATTTTCGCGGCGAGTTGGGGGTCACGACAACCGGCACGATCCGCGGCCACGCTGCTGCCGCCGGCGCCTACGGTTTGGCGGCGATTGACGTGGCGCTCGCTGGTAGCGGCACGTTTCCCGGCGGCCCGACCAATTTCGTCGAAGACTTCAGCGCCGACGGCCCGCGTCGAATATTTTATAAATCCGATGGTACACCTTTTACGCCGGGCAACCTGTTGTTCGGCAGCAATGGCGGAGAGGTGCGCAAGAAACCTGATCTGACCGCAGCCGATGGCGTCGCGACCAGCGTGCCCACTTTTCCCTCATTCTTTGGCACTTCGGCTGCCGCACCGCACGCAGCAGCAATTGCCGCATTGCTCAAATCCGCCAGACCGGGGATATCGCAAAACAGGATTCGACAGGCGCTCACCAAAACAGCTATCGATATTGAAGCGCCCGGCTTTGATCGCGACTCCGGAGCCGGTATCGTAGACGCGTTCGCCGCGTTGCTATTTATCAATGCGAGGCCATCGCCATCTCTGAACGTCGGAACGGTAGCAGTGACGGCAGTCGGCGGAGACGGTGACAACTTTATCGAACCGGGCGAGGGAGGCACGATTTCTGTCACGCTGACCAATCTCGGTGGTGCGACGGCGCTCGGCATCAGCTCGACGATCACGACATCAGTTCCAGGTGTCACCATCACGTCCGCATCTTCCACCTATCCGAACATAGGATCCAATGGCCAGAGTGCGACCAACCCCATTCCGTTCACTTTCACTCTCGCCGACAACGCGCCATGTGCTCTGTTGATCGACTTTACTATAACGGTTAACTACGCCAACAGCCCCAACGGACCGTTAACATCAACCTTCCAAGTTCAGACGGGAGAACCAACCGATACGGTCGTCAGTTATACGGGACCGCCAGTAGTGATTCCCAGTGCTACCGTCGGCACTATCAGTATCCCGATTGAAGTCAGCGGCCTTTCGAGCGCCATCGGTGACCTCAATTTCAGCTTTGATGGAACTGGTTGTACGAGTGACATCGGCGCGACAACGGTGGGTCTAGACCACACCTGGGTCGGCGACCTTGTTATCACACTGACCTCGCCGCAGGGTACCGTCGTCACGCTGATGAGTAATCCAGGTAGCGCTAATAACAGTGGGAACAACTTTTGCAACACTGTGCTCGACGACAGCGCTACTGCGTTGATTCAAAGCATTTCGCCCACCGGCGCGCCCTACACTGGCACATTCAAGCCGGCCAGCCCGCTCGCGGCATTCACAGGAGAGAATGGGAACGGCGTGTGGACTTTGAGTATCTCCGACGTATTTCCTGCCGATGGCGGCAACTTGCGTGCGTTCTCGTTATCAATTAGAACTTTTACGTGTAGCGGTCCCTAAAATAAAACCTCACGCAAAGCCGTAAAGGCACAAGGCTAAAAAGAGAAAGAAGCACGTTTATCTCATTGCTTCTTTCTCTGCGCCTTTGCGGCGTTGCGTGAGGCATTCTCAAAACATTTTTACCGACTTTTCACCGAAACGCCTGTGCGCATACCCAATCCACGCCCGGTTCAGGCCAGCAACTCATTCAACACGTGCCCGTGCACATCCGTCAGCCGGCGGTTCGTTCCGTTGTGATAGTAGGTCAACCTCTCGTGATCCAAGCCCAATAGATGCAAAACCGTCGCATAAAAATCATATACTGTTGTTAAATTTTCGACTGCGCGCCGCCCGAATTCATCGGTCGCGCCATAACTGACGCCCCCTTTGATCCCCGCTCCCATCATCCATACAGTGAATCCATCCGGGTTGTGATCGCGCCCCGTCGTCCCTTCCTGATGCGTCGGCATACGACCAAATTCCGTCGTCCATAGCACGAGCGTATCTTTGAGCATGCCGCGCTGTTTCAAATCGGTCAGCAACGCGGCTGTGGGTTGGTCGAAGATCGGGCAGTGGCGCTCGTAATCGGTCTTGAGGGTGCGATGGGCATCCCAGTTCAACAATCCATCAATGCCGCTCGCCCGAGATGCGCAATAAAGACTGACATAACGCACGCCGCGTTCCAGCAGACGCCGCGCGAACAGACAATTGCGTGCGTACGCAGCCTTCAGCGCGTTGCTATCGGCAGTGCCATAGAGTTTGTGCACATGCGTCGGCTCACTAGCGAGATCAGCCGTTTCGGGGGCTGCAAGTTGCATCTTCGCGGCAAGCTCATATGCTGACATTCGCGCACGCAATTCGCTTTCACCCGGATGGCGCACGGCGTGCCCATCATTCAGCCGCCGCAAAAAATCGCGCGTCGCCAGCTCTTCCGCTTCGGTAATCTGCGCCGGGCGATTCAGATTGCGGAGCGGCTGATGCGCCGCCAGCATCACGGCCTGATGTTGGGCCGGCAAAAAACCGCTCGTCCAATTCGCCTTGCCGTTAGGCGGTTCGCCTCGCACATCAGTGACCGCAACGAAAGTCGGCAAATTGTCGTTGAGGCTGCCGAGCGCGTAACTCGCCCAAGCGCCAGCGGCGGGAAAGCCTTCGCGCACAAACCCCGTGTTCATAAAGACGCTGGCCGGCCCATGTGTATTGGAGCGCGAGGTCATCGAGTGAATAAAAGCAATCTCGTCGGCGTGGCGCGCCACCTGGGGCAGCAGCGTCGAAATCGGCTTACCGCTCCGGCCCGCGGGCTCAAAAGGCCAAGGCGATTTCATCAGATTGCCGTTCTTCCCTTGAAAAGTGACCTCCCGCTCGGCGCCGGGCAACGGCGTGCCGTCGTATTTCGCGAGCGCCGGTTTGTAATCCCACAAATCCACGTGTGAAGCAGCGCCGGGACAGAATATTTGTAAGACCTGTTTCGCCTTGTGCGCGTGATGCTGAATATTTTGGGCGGCGACCAACTCTTCGCCCAGCAAATCGATCAACGCTACGCCAGCCAAACCGGTCGCGGTATCGCGGAGAAAATGGCGGCGCGTCAGAGCAAGCGGAGAAAGAGCATCCATATGTTTCTGTTCCATATTTCTCTATTACGAAATCAGCTCATTCATCAAATGGTTCAATGATTGGTTTCAATTTAAATATAACAGCTCATTCGCATTCAGCAGCGCGCGCATAAATGCCCGCCAGCCGTATTCGGCGATTAACGCCGAAGCCGCCCGCTCCTCCTCCGCCGTCGGCGGGCGTTGAAAAACGAGCGCGAACGCACGGCGTGCCTGCGCGATTTCATTCCGCGTTGCTTCGCGTTTCACGCGCTCAACCAGCGCGTCCGCCATCACAAGCGTGAACGCGTGATTGAGCATAGTCAAAGCCTGTAATGGTGAGGTCGTGTGGATACGGTTGGGCGCTGCCGAAGCGTTGTCAGGCAAATCGAAATCGGTCAACCCATCTATCAGCGAGGAGCGGGCGTTCTGATGATAGACTGCGCGCCGGTAAGTTTCAGGCCCGTGCTGATCGAGCGGGACGAAGGTCGCTACATTGTCTTCAAGATAACGGTAGAGCCGGAAGCCTGGGCCGCCCATCCGCAAATCCAGCTTGCCGCTTACGGCGAGCAGCGTGTCGCGAATCTCCTCTGCATCAAGCCTTCGCGGCGGGAATCGCCACAGCAGGCGAGCGCCGCCGTCGGCCTGCGCCTCGGATTCGCGATAGTCGCTACTCTGCCGGTACGTTTGCGAGAGCAGAATCTCGCGGTGCAGCGCTTTCAACCGCCAACCATGCGATAACAACCGTCGCGTAAGCCAATCGAGCAACTCGGGATGAGTGGGTTTACCGCCCAGGTAGCCGAAATCGCTGGGAGTGTCTACCAGTCCTGTCCCAAAGTGATAATGCCAGATCCGGTTAGCCAGCACGCGCGCGGTCAGCGGGTTTTCATCGCTGGCGATCCATTGCGCCAACGCTAACCGGCGCTCACCTTCCGGCGCGGTGGGAGGCAAGTCAAACGGCTTCAATGCGCGTTCCAGGACAGCCAGACTGGAAGGCGTCACCTCCGCTCCGCGGCGTAACGGATCGCCGCCTTTTTGCACGTAGGTGATCTCCTTCGGCTGTTCGAATTTACCCGCCCAAACGAGCGGAAGAGGTGAAATGGCTTGCAGCCCGCGGTTGATCTGCGCCAATTCCTCGTCGAGCGTCTTCAGCGTTTGCCGCTCCGCATCCGTAATTACCGCGCGCGAAAACCGCTCGATCAAATGCGCCTCGTTGAGCGGCGGGCGCTCCGTGGAGTCCGCGACCGGTCTCCACCTTTTGCCGTCCAGCGAGATCGACACCTCATATTCGGCGACGAAGGGCCCCAGCCCAGCGCCCGGGTCATTCGGAGAAGCCGTGCGGTCATGCGAAAAGAGTATGCGCTCGATGGTTTCGACCTGCGGAAACGTCAAGATGAGCTCCGCCGGATTGCCCACAAACCAGCGCTCACCGAATTTTCCATCATTTACCAACTCAACGCCGTATGCGTCCGCGCCTGCGAGATCTTCTGCGCGTCGAGCTGTCACGCCAGTCGCCCTGGCGCCGGAGCTCGCCAGCGCGATGTTTCGTCCCGCCGGCGAGAAGACTTCAAATTCATCCAGGCGCGCATTGACGGCAGACTTCGGATTCTCTGAATGCGCAAGCATTTTGAATTTCAAATAGCGCGCGGGGACCGGCGTAAAGCGGTGCTCATTGAAATGGCGCGTGACTTTCGCCAGTGGATAGCTGGTGAACTGCGCCGCCTTCTCTTTCGCACGCCGGGCGATGCTTTTCTCCAACTCTGTCTTCTCTCGCGCCAGCTCGGTGCGGCGCGATTCGAGCGGGCGCGCGGCTGCGGCGTACCGCTCTTTCGCCGCCGGGGGCGCCACCACGCGATCACCGTGCGTTACGCCTTCGAATGCTGCGCGCATTCGATAGTAATCCTCGGTGGGAATCGGATCGAATTTGTGGTGATGGCAACGCGCGCAATTCACAGTCAGGCCGAGGAAAGCGTTGCTGGTCGCTGTAATCATATCGTCGAGCGTGTTGGCGCGAATGATCTGCTTCTGTGCTTCATCCTGATTGCCGACCGTATCGTAAGGCCCGCAAACCAGGAACGCCGTGCCGACCTCCACCGCCGGATCGCCTCTCCCGATCACGTCCCCAGCCAGCTGTTCGATGATGAAACGGTTGAACGGCTTGTCGTCATTGAAAGAACGAATAGCATAATCACGGTACGGCCAGAGATTGTTGATGATGTGATTCTGCTCGAACCCTTTGCTCTCGCCATAACGCGCTACGTCCAGCCAGTGCCTCCCCCACTGTTCGCCATAACGCGGCGAGGCCAACAAACGATCGATGAGTTTCTCATACGCTTGCGGGTCTTTGTCGCTAACGAACGCTTCGACCTCCTCGGGTGATGGCGGCAGGCCGGTCAAATCGTAGCTCACCCTGCGAATCAGCGCGCGGCGATCCGCCGGAGGATTCGGCCGCAGATTGCGTTCGGCAAGCTTCGCGAAAATGAATCGATCTATGGGCGAGTTCGCCCAATTATCCGGGATGCCTTTGGGCATCGGCGGTTCCGTTTTCGCTATCGGTTGTATCGACCACCAATCTTTTTCGGCGCGCCTGGCTTCCGCGGTCGTCTTATCATCAGGCCAGTATGCGCCGGCGTCGATCCACGTCTTGAGCAACGAGATCTCGCGGGGCGTCAGGCGATCGCCTGTTGGCGGCATCATCTCGGTTTTATCGCTGCTAGTTACACGTCGAATGAGTTCGCTGGCCCCGCTATTTCCGGGAACGATCACGACGCCGCCCGCGCCGCCTTTCAGCGCGCCGGCTTTGTGATCCAGCCGCAAGCCGGACTTCTGTTTATCAGAGCCGTGGCATTCGATACAACGGTTATGCAGCAGAGGGCGGATATCCCGCTCGAAATCTACCTGGCGGTTGCTGCTGGATGCCCTGGACGCCTGTTCACCAAATGCCCACCAGCTGAATGCCAGAGCAGCTGACGCGCACAGCAATCTGATTGTGTTTCGGCTTCTCATCTAATCTGGCTCCTGTTTTGTGATCCATCGAGAGCGCATCAGCGCCCGATCCCCTGTCGCATTACGCGCAAGAAATTGCCCCCCAGTATCTTCTTCACATCGCCTTCGCTATAACCGCGCTGAAGCAGCATCGCCGTCAGGGCTGGCATCTTCGATACATCCTCCAGCCCAGAGGGCACTGTGCTGATACCGTCCCAATCGCTGCCGATGCCGACGTGATCTGCGCCGACGAGTTTGACGACGTGGTCGATGTGCGCGACCGCGTCCTCGATCGTCGCCAGGTTCGGTTTCATTACGCTGTAGGTGTCGAGATAATCTTTCGCCGCGAATTGATCGAGAGCGCTGCCCGTAAGGTTCGGTTCGACAGCGGCTCGTGCGGCGAAACCGCGACGACTCGCCTCGACCTCTTTCTGGCTGAGAAAACTCGCGCCGAAGTTGATCCCGATCACGCCGCCGTTTTTCGCCAGCGCAAGGATCATCTCATCTGTCATATTGCGCGGCACGTCGACAAGAGCGCGGCAGCTCGAGTGCGAGGCGATGACCGGCTTCGTCGTGACCGCCAGCGTGTCATAGAAGGTTTTGTCCGAGACGTGCGAGATGTCCACGATCATACCGATGCGGTTCATCTCGCGCACCACTTCCCTGCCGAATTCGCTCAGGCCATTATGCTGCGGTTTATCGGTGGATGAATCGGCCCAATTGGTGTTGCGGAAATGCGTGAGCGTCATAGAGCGCACTCCCAGGCGGTGATACATACGCAGCGCGGCCAGATCGTCGGCAATCGCGTGGCCGCTCTCGATCGTCAACACGGCGGAGATTTTTCCGGCTTTGACGATGCGTTCGACATCACCGGCAGTCAGAGCCAGCTCGATTTGATCGGGATGCTCGTCGAGGACACGCTGCATAGCGTCGCGTAGTTGTAACGTGCGCCGCACGGCCTCTGAGCCTTTGTAATAGGTCGGGACGTAGAGAGCGAAGAAGGGAGCTCGCATCCCGGACTCCCGCAGGCGCGGCAGATCGACGTGTCCCCCGGCGGTGCGCTTTGAGATGTCTTCGCCGCCATTCAACGTGCGTTGGATGGTGTCAATGTGGCTGTCGACGCCGAGCGCTTCGGCGTGGATGCGACGGGCGCGGGCCAAATCCTGACTCCTCTCCGCCGGTGCATCGGATGGCGCCATAGACAAGACCGCGGACATCATGAAAATAATGAATATATTTCTCATAAAGACCGACGGAACCTTATGGTCTGCGCGGAAACCAGGGCGCGACCATTGTTTAACGGCGATGATCAGTGGATGCCGTGTGAAAACGACATAGGAGTTCCAGATACCGCCCCGTTATGCACCAAATGCATGGCAAAGACAAGGGCTTCCGTTTTCTGGCTGTGTGGATTTTAGCTAATGAAAACAACGTGGTACTTGCAATCCAACCTCGAGTGGTAGAAGCTTGGGAAAGTTTCTTATCTATCGTTTCCTTCTGGTTTGGTTTCAGCATCCATGTCAGTCGCGCCTTTAGGGTTGTTAGTTCACAGTACATTTTGTGAGGAGGAAAATCAGATGCTCAATCGTCGCGGTTTTCTCAAGAGTTCGTTGTTAGGACTGGCGGGCGCGAGTCTGAGCGCATCGCACAATGGGGCATTGAACGCAGCCGTGCCAAAGATGAAGATCACGCGAGTTCGCTTTTACGAATCCCCGATCAGCCGTCCGATGGTCAATCAGAGCTTCCACATCGTCACGGTCGAAACAGATCAAGGTCTTACCGGCATCGGCGAAGGCGGCTATTTGGACGGCGTGCGCGAGTGCGCCGAGACGCTGATCGGCGAAGATCCTGCCAACATTGATCGCTGCTGGCAGTTGATGTTTCGCGGACGGTTCTATCCGGCGGGGCGGGAAAAGCTCCACTCAATGGGTGCAATAGATCTGGCTTTGTGGGACATCAAGGGCAAGGCGCTCGGCGTACCGGTCTACGAGCTGCTCGGCGGCAAATCGCGAGACTACATCGAATGCTATTCCACCGGCTTCGTTCCCAGCAAAGGCAATTTGAAAGAGACCGCGAAGGCCACCATTGAAGAGGGCTTTCGGGCATTCCGCACTTCTGTGTCTGAACTCAGCGGCGGCGATCCGACATTCAACTCGCAGCGAATGGTGAGAAAGACGCACGAAAACTGTATTGCTATCCGTGAGGCGATTGGGCCGGACGCCGACTGGTGCATCGACTATCACACGCGGTTGGATTTCCCAGACGCTGTACGGTTGAGCACACTGCTGGAATCGCTGGAGCCGTATTTCTGCGAAGACCTGGTGCGGTCGGAAAACCCCGGCGTCTATCGCCAGCTTCGCCCGCAGGTCAAAGTGCCCATCGCCGTCGGCGAACAGTTCGGCACGCGCTGGGAGATCAATGAACTGATCGAGGGGCGCCTGATCGATTATAACCGCGTCACCATCCCTAACTGCGGCGGCATCACCGAATACGCCAAACTCGCCGCCCTGTGCGAAACGCATTACGTCGGTTTGACGCCGCACTTCACCGGCCCGGTCTCGGAAGCCGCTCTGGTTCACGCCTGCGCGGCCTTCTCTGGACCAGTTATGATGGAATTGGCCGGGACATACAAACTCGACATCCCTTACTTGCCGCGCCATTTCGATTATCGCAACGGCAAGCTGTGGCCGAATGATCGTCCGGGACTGGGCGTCGAATTCGACTCTACCAAGTTGAAACTGATGGCGGAGTTCACGACGCCCAACCAGCCGCTCAAACTGTTCCGCCGTCCCGACGGATCACTTACGAACTGGTAGTCGAGGTAATTATCTGGAGGGCAGTCGGGCTATTAATATTGTTCACCAAACTGCGAATTTCCTGGGAAACTCGCAGTTGCGATTCTGTGTACCGCCGCGTTTGGTTGGCGGAGCCCATGGAGTGCGGTAGCTCGCTCGCTACCGCTTTGGTAGTGCATTGCTCAATTGACTCGCTAAGGGACAACTGAGCAATTCTCAATCTTCGGTCACTGTGGCAGGCCACCAAGTGGGTTTCAGCTACAGCCTGAGTCAAGGAATTGACTACGTGAACCCTGTGGCAATCCTTCCGCGATGTTTTGATTCCCCAAATTGCTGGGCGGGCTCAGTTGTAAGAGAAGCGAGAATCTGGCGAAAATTCATTCCTGCATCGGCCATCAGCACATATTCATCGCTCGGATCATAATCACTCACATAGCCGGTATCCGTCCCGAACAAAACCACCCCTCCCGACGCATTCCGCAACTGACCAATAGCGGTCCCAACAAACCGATCGCGAACCGATGTACGCTCGTGCCGCAGCTCGTACTTCCACAGTTTCAGCGTTGGTATGAGGGAGACTCCTCCCTGCCTCATCGTCGACAGTACAGCTTCATCCCATGGACCCGACCCCGGTGTTGTGTGCACCAACACATCGAATCCACTTCGGACCGCGGTCAGTAATGCCTCGCGGTTCGTCGGATGAGCGAAAACAGGTTTTCCTTGACGGTGAGCTTCATTAACGGCGGCTTGCATGGCGCTCTCGGGAAGAGCGACAAATGGGGGATACCAGGTTGCCGCATAAAGCTTGATCCCATCCGCGCCCCCATCGAGAAGCCTCTTCGAAGCGGCCAGCGCTTCCGCAGCATCTGCTACCTCGGGAGACTGGACCCTCATCGCCCCGACGACATCCAAAATCTCCGGTTTCCACGAACCACCCTTCGGAAATAATATCTCGCCAGTCGAGCGGATTTTCGGACCTGGTATTTCGCCTGACTCGATGCGGTCGCGCATCCGTCGCGTGTTCTCCCACATCGATCCTGTATCGAATACGCTCGTAAATCCATACCGCGTGAGCATCGCCTGAAGCTGTTCAGTGAACTCGGCCGCCGGAATATTGGCCGCATCTGCCCATTTCCTCTCAGTGAAGTTGACATGGCTGTTCCAAAAACCTGCGGTGATCGTCAGCCCGGTACAGTCGATGGTCTGGGTGCCCTGGGGTATCTTTAGCGACTCGATGCTCCCCACCGCAGCGATCTTGCCGTCTCGGATGAGAATCGCACCGTCCCGCATCGGCTCCTCCGTCGGGCCGACGTAAACCGTGCCGCCGACGAGAGCCAACTGCCGCTTCGTGATCAACCTAGATTGTCCGAGGAGTATGCTGCAAAAGTAGGCCAGGAGAACTACCACCCCGAGACCGAGAAAGAGTATTGAAAGTCTGGGACGCATAATATTGATACGGTGCAAGCCGGCATTTGTTCCCGGGGTAGCAGACAGACGGATCATTGCAATTTCTCTTTGGTATATCTCCCCAGGGCGACTCCTGGATGATTCTCGGTCAAAGTGCGCTGCCTTCTTTTATGTACGTGATCTTCTTCAGTCTGCTGTGAAACTCCTTCCGAAGAGCGAGCCTGACGAACCATCGATTCATTGAACGTCAGGGTTTATGGAATTCGTGCCCAATGGCCAAAGTGGAACCCTCATCTATTGCACTCCCATATGAGATGTGCCAGGCTTATATTGGAACCTAATAGGAGGTATCGCTGCAATGTAGAAGAAAGATGGACAGGGGGACTCTCGCCCTCATCGTGCTGCGGACACTAGAAATGGCCGCCTGGAATGGCTTCTTAAGCGGCCGACATCGGGGCGCTCACAGCCCGATATCTCGGACAAGTTTTGAGAATCTCAAATCTGAACGAAGACTATCCCAGAATGGATCGATTTTAAGGAACATCAGCCGGTCGTCCCGTTCATCATAGGCTTGTTGCAGCGAGGCGAATGCCTGATCTTTATCTCCGAGGGCGCTGTAAATAGTGGCGAAATGATAAGGCATTACATAACGTCGCCCGGATAGCTCTTTCAAGTGTTCCAATATCTTCCGTGCTTCGGCCTGCCTTCCGGAGATTGCGTATGTGCGTCCAAGCGGCCCCAGACAATGGGTGTAATCCGATCTCAGTTTGAGCGCTTCCTGAAAGGCCGCAATCGCTTCCCCATACTTTCCTTTTTGCTCATATGACCTCCCGAGAAATTCGTATGCTTGAATGAATCGCGGATCCATCTCCAGAGTCCTACCCGATTGTTCAATAGCTTGGTCGAAGCGGCGAGCGAAGTAGTTCATAATTGCCACATTCACGCCAGTCGCGAGTGAGAGCGGGTCGATCTCCTGCGCCCTTTTCACTTCGGCGATAGCATCGTCGAACCTTTCCGCGATGACGAGAGAGAACGCAGCATACCATTGATGTGCCCCGGCATAGCCGGGATTCAGATCGAGAGCTCGTTTGAAATCCCTTTCAGCGCCCGCCCAATCCCAGTCGTACCGCGCTCTAGCAATAGCGAGCACAGTATGAGCTTCGGCCAGTTGATCATCGATTTCCAGCGCTTTAATCGCGGCAGCCTTCGCTTTCGGATAGGTCTCCTTCGGCGGCAGTAGACCGTAACCGCCAAGTAAGTGATGGCAATCGGCCAACCCGGCATAAGCGAGGGCATATTTGTGGTCTTTATTAACCGCCTGCTGGAAATATTCGATGGCCTTGTGAAAACCCTCCTCGGTTCTTTTATCCATGAAAAACCGGCCTTTGACGTACGCCTGATAGGCCTCGGTATTCTCGGTGTAATGTTTCGCGAGCCTGTTCCGCTCCGCGCCAGTCAGTTCCGGCGCAAGGGCCTTAGCTATCTTTTCCGAGATGGAGTCCTGAGCGGTGAAGACATCGGTAAAATGCTCATCGTAATGATCTGACCAGAGCGACGATCCATCTCTGGTGTTGATGAGACGTGCAGTGACACGCACTTTATCGCCATCTCGATGCAGGCTCCCCTCAAGCACAGCATCGACTCGTTGTTCTCGCCCTGCCGCTACCGGGTCTTGATCGAGCGATGAGTATCTACGGATCGCGCCGGTTGGTCTGACTATGATCCGTCTCAGATTGCTGAGCCTGGTGATCAAAGTATCCGCCATCCCAAGCTCAAATGCCTCATCGCGATGATTCGCTACCAGTGGTTTGAACGGGAGCACGGCAATTGTCCTCGGAATTTCAGTAACCGGCTGGACGGTTTTCCAGGGCTTCCACCAGAAGACGAGAACCAGTGCCAGTACTGTCGATACAAGCCCTATCACCAAAACAACGTCTTTGCGATCGACGCCTCGATCAGAAGGCTCTTCTCTCCCCTCTACCAGTATAGTGTCCGGCGTCCCTGCATTTTTACTGGGAGCATCGGAGATTTCAGCGATGAAACGGTAGCCTCGTTTAGGTACAGTCTCGATGTAGCTCGGGGCATCCGCATTGTCGCCGATCACTTGACGTATCTCTTTGATCGCTCGCGACAAGGCGTTGTCGCTGACGAAGGAATCTTTCCAGACCTGTTCGAATAGCTCTTGCTTATCGACGACGCGCTCACGGTGTTCTATCAGATAGTTGAGCACCTCAAAGGCGCGCGGAGTGATTTTCTTCGACTCCCCAGCTTTCACCAGACAATAGCGATCGAACTCCACCACCACATCAGCAAAGCGGTAAGTGCGAAGACCGATTTCATCGCCATTTTTCACAATGAATGTATCTCCTACGCAAAGACAGGAATTACAGAATCGATGCAAATCCAGAAAAATTCCGTAAATCTTTATCTATTCCATCATTTTAGGTCGTGACGACATGAAGGACTCCTCAAGGATGGAGGCTGCGGTCACAAAAAAATCACATCCCGGTCAGTATTTCGTCATTACGAGAAACCGAACTGTGATTATAGTCCGAGATCGTGAGACAACAAATGATCACTGCGAAACTAAGCGGCCCTAGCCAACTACCTGGCTGTATAGCCCATATACAGATATGGACAGGTGAACCGATGTTTTATAGCAACTTTCGTCGATTTCCAGACCTTCTTTCGGCCTTCTTTCGTTACTCGGTGATCAATAAAGTAATAAGGAGGAAAATTTGAAGATCCGACTACTACTCACATCTCAAAGTTTATCACTGCTGTTAATCACGCTCGGCCTGTTTTACACGAGAATTAACGCATCATCGGCTCCACTGCAGCAGGATGAGAAAACCCTTGCTATCTCTTTGCCGGTTCAGTCAGGCGGCAGCGGTGTCGATGGTGTGACGCATAATCAATCTACCAGCGCCGTCACGCGCTGGAACGCGATAGCGATCCAGGTTCTTCCCGTCGATCCTGGGCTGATTCTGGATTCGCGAGCTTTCGCCATCATGCATGCCGCCATTCACGACGCAGTAAACGGTGTGGAGCGGCGTTATCAATCCTATACGTTCAGTCTATCTTCGCCAGGGGCTTCGATCGATGCTGCCGTGGCAGCTGCAGCACGCGACGTTCTCGTGGCGCTTTCACCGAGCCAGCAAGCAGTGGTCGAAATCGCATACGCAGCCGCGTTGCTTGCGATTCCCGACGGACCCGCAAAGAATGCGGGCATATCTCTGGGCCAGCAAAGTGCAGCCGCGAATCTCATGCGAAGAATGGGAGATGGTTCCGATATCGCAACAGGCCCGGCGTATGTTCCAACCGGGAACCCGGGCGACTACGATTTCACGCCTCCCTTCGATCAGGCGCCGTTGGGGCCCGCGGCACTGTTTCCCGGGTGGGGCAATGTCACACCATTCGGCATTGGCCTGGATCGACATCAGCTGCCCGGGCCCGATCCGCTCAACAGTGATCGTTACGCGCACGATTTCAATTACGTCAAGTCCATCGGCAGATTGAACAGTACGACGCGCACCCCGGAACAGACGGACATCGCGCTCTTCTGGTTCGAGTTCTCGCCGGTGGGCTGGAATCGCATCGCCAACACGATCGTGCGCCAGCAGAATGTCGATATCTGGGAGGCGGCACGTATCATGGCGCTGGTTAACTTCGCACTGGCAGACGGATACATCGTCGGATTCCACGCTAAATATAAATTCCGCTTCTGGCGGCCTTACACGGCCATCCGAAAAGCTGCTGAGGATGGCAATCCGCACACCAAGCCCGATCCACAATGGCTTCCTCTGCAGGCGCCGGCGTTTTTCACTCCGCCTGTTCCGGACTATCCGTCGACGCACTCGGTGCTTGGCGCCGCTGCGGCTGAAGTGCTGATCCAGAGCTTCGGCGATCACGTACGTTTCGATGTGATCAGCACGACCCTGCCAGGTGAGACCCGACGATTCGACAGTCTGACACGGGCAGCCCTGGAAAACGGCCTGTCACGCGTTTATGGCGGCATTCATTTCCTCCATGCCGTACAAGACGGTCTTCAGCAGGGAAAGAAAATCGGTCGAGCGGTAAGTGGATTACTACCAGAGGTGAATCGGTAGGACCGCAGATCGCTACAAATCTATGAATTCAATATTCCAGCGTAGTGGTGGACCTGGTGTGTCCGGGATTCGGTGTACCTCAGCAGACACATAGGTCCCTACGCTGGAATCCATATGAAAATCCGCTGTAGTCGAACTTTAGCCGACTTTTCGCCATTTCTTCGTTTTTTTTCGTTACACTGAGTATAAAAAACGCGGATATTACATCAATGCCAAAAAGGCTGGATATAACAGAACACATCTCGTCCAAACAGAAGAAGCAGCTGTATGTCAACCAACTGTTTGAGACTATCGCTTCGCACTACGATTTCTTCACGGTCTTTTTCTCTTATGGAATGGATCGAAGTTGGAAGCGTAAATTGATTGAGATGCTCAATCTGAGAGCGGACGAGAAAGCGCTCGATATAGCGTGCGGGACCGGTGATATCGCGCTTGCGCTCGGAGAGGAGTTCCAATCAGGAAATGTTATAGGTTTGGATATCACTCAGGCGATGATCGAGATCGCCGAAAACAAGCGTCGCGCTAAAAATCTCAGCAACGTCTCATTCCACCGCGGCGACATCATGTCCCTTCCCTTCACCGATGCTTCATTTGATTGCGTGTCATGTGGTTATGCGCTACGCAATGTCCCCGATGTGATGCTGGCATTAAGTGAGATCAAGCGGGTTCTCAAACCGGGCGGGCGTTTCTACTCACTCGATTTCGCCCACCCTCAGAACAGGATTTATCGATGGCTTTATCTCTATTATCTTGTCATCACCGGCTCAATTGTCGGATATTTATTGCATAGAGACTCAGATACCTACCGCTATATTGCGGAAAGCCTGAAACGATATCCCGGCCAGATCGGTGTGCTGGAGGTAATGAATCGCCTCGGTTTCGTCGAGACTGGATTTCACGAGTTCGGTGGGGGCATTACAGCAATCAATTATGGGACGAAACCGAATTGCGACGAGCTATAACCGGCCCTTATAATCGCTTTGTTCGCTCCAATTCCGAGCGGTCCCATGTCCCATTATTGGCAGCTGCCTCATAGCTGCTTTGCAGGAACTCAAGCAACGCCCGATCCGGGGATGCCGATTGTCGAACCTCGTCATAGGGAAAGATATACTCTCGAAGCTCCGAACTGTATATTGCTCCGCCCGGCCCCACACTCGCAGTAGAGAATCCATCGGGCTCAGGATAGGCATAAGAATAAAACAGCGGGTAAGGCATCTGCTCACTTCCTGGCCAGAACCCGCAACTGCTCACTTCGTGAGAGTATGCTTCGCGCGCGATCCAATCCGGGAGGTGAGGAACTCCACCGGGATGTTCGGGGGCCCTTCGCCCGGAAAAGCGCGTTACCGCCAGGTCGAAACTTCCCCAGAAGAAATGCACAGGGCTGCATTTGCCCATAAATCGAGCACGGAATTGCTTGAATACTCGGTCAGCCTGCACCAGCGCGCGCCAGAACAGGTTGGCATAATGAGCATCATATGAAGCATGTTCTCTATCTTTATTAAACGGAATGGCGGTTGCCACTTCATTGGGCATCGTATTAATCGTCACCTTCAGATTCAAATGGGTCAATGCGGCGAGCAACTCTTCGTAAAAGTCTGCTACTGAGCGGGGTGCGAGCGATATTATTTTAACCTGGCCATCGCTCGTTTGGACTAATAACTTGTGGTCAATGAAATCGAAATCGATCTGAAATGTCCGAATCCCATAAGGAATAGGCGACGTGGTCAGACCGCGTGATGTGACGTAAAGGGAAGTGTGCCACGAGTGATTGATCCAGGGAGTCTGGACAAGCCTGATCTTCCCAACGATCTGCGTCCACATATGGAGCGTTGCATAGGTAGCTTTCCACTCCTGGAAAGGCAGGCTCGGCCAACCGTCACTAGTTGGAGCGCTGCCGAAAGAATTTAGATTAGTCATATACCCTCCCTGTAATCGCCATCTTTCTCAGAGCAACTTGTCGAGCGTGATCGGCAGATCTCGCACGCGCTTGCCGGTCGCGTGGAAAATGGCGTTGGCAATTGCTGCGGCGACACCGACGATGCCGATTTCGCCCAGGCCTTTGATGCCAAGCGGGTTGACGATCGAATCATTCTCTTTGACGAAGATCACATCGATCTCATGCACGTCGGCGTTGACCGGGACATGATACTCTGCCAGATTGTGATTGATAAAACGTCCGAAATTCTGATCCATCACGCTCTCTTCTTCCAACGCCATCCCGATGCCCCAGATGATCGCGCCCATTATCTGACTCCGCGCCGTTTTGGGATTCAGGATGCGCCCTGCGGCGACTGCGCTGACGACGCGCGTGACGCGAATCACACCGAGGTCCTGGTCGACTTTCACTTCCGCGAATATAGCCGAGTGTGAAAACCGGGCGTATTGCGATTGCTTCTGTTCGTCTGGGCCGGTGGCAGCCTCTTCTTCGATTATGCTGACTCCGCCCTGGCGCATGACGTCCTTGATAGTCACGGATCGAGAAGCGGCGCCATTCAGCATGATTCGCCCGTCAGAGAACGTGACATCTTCGTATCTGGCGCCGGCGAGCGGAGAATTCGCGTCCTTCAGCGCAAGATTGAACAGCCTTTCGCGCACCCGATCGCACACTGCCTTGACCGCCGATCCAATCGTTGCCGCCGTGAACGAACCGCCTTCGACTGGCGCCTGCGGGAATGACGAGTCGCCGAGTCCGAATGTCACATTCTCAAGCGGCAATCCGAGCATTTCGGCGGCTATCTGCGTCATGATCGTGTAAGTCCCGGTTCCGATATCAGCGGTTGCGCTGCTCACATTGAATTGGCCTTCAGCGGTTAAAACGGCGCGTGCGGCCGCCATCATTTGATCTGACTCCCAAACTCCGGTCGCCATGCCCCAACCGATCAGCTGATCGCCATCCTTCATAGATCGCGGTTTGTGATTGCGTTTTGACCAACCGAACTTTTCCGCCCCTTGCCGGTAACATTCGCGCAGTTCCTTACTGGAAAAAGGTTTGTCTTGATTCTGATCCTTTTCGGTGTAGTTCTTCAGCCGCAGCTCGAGCGGATCAACCCCGAGTTGATGGGCGAGTTCGTCCATCGCGCTTTCGAGCGCAAACAGACCCCAGGCTGCGCCCGGCGCGCGCATATCAGTGGGCGTATTAACGTCGAGCTGCGCGACTTTGTGTTCGAGCCTGGTGTTTTCGCAGCGATAGAGCATGCCCGACCAATGGACTACGGGCTCGCTGTAATCTTCAAATCGCGAAGTCTCTGCGAACACATTGTGGATGATGGATTCCAACGCACCATCAGGCGCGGCGCCGAGCCCTAATTTCTGTTGAATCGCGGGACGATGGCCCAAGGAGAACATCTGCTGGCGCGTCAAAGTGACTTTGACCGAACGTTTGAGTTCACGCGCCGCCAACACCGCCAGGAATACTTGATACTGCGGGCGCAAACCCAAACCGAACCCTCCGCCGACAAAAGGCGAGAGTACGCGGATGTCGTTTTTGGAAAGACCGAAGATATTGCAGATGTATTCCTGGACATTTTGCACACCCTGCGTTTTGTCGAAGATGGTCATCTTACCGTTATCTTCCCAGACCACGGTCGTCGCGAACGGCTCCATCGGATTGTGATGTTCGAAGGGCGAGCCGTATTCAGCTTCAAACTGTACGGCGGCTTTGGCAAAAGCTTTTTCGGCGTCGCCGCGCGGTTCTGGCACCGGCGGGATAACTGTTCTGGGTTTCGGTATGTACGCCTCTTCGTGCAATTCATTCAAATCAGTTGCGTGCGGCTCGCTATGATACTCGACGCGGACGAGCGTCGCCGCGTAGCGCGCCAACTCAAGATTTTCGGCGACAACCAGCGCGATGGGTTGCGCGCTGTACTTGATAATGTCGTCGTGAAGCGGGCGGAACGGCGAACCGGGAGGCGCGACCTGGTCGGTGTAACTATCGTCAGACTGCGCCAGGCGAGGCGCGTTTTCGTGTGTGAAGACCTGCAGCACGCCATCGAGCCGTAACGCATCGCTTGCGTCTATCTTCGTGATCCTGCCTTTGGCGATCGCGCTTGAAACGACGTAACCGTAGGCCAGATTCGGAACATTGTATTCAGCGGCGTACTTCGCCGCGCCCGTCACTTTGGCGCGCCCGTCAACGCGATTGGTGGGCTCTCCGATGTAACTTGTCTTCATGTTTCTGCTCCATTTCTGCGGCTTGCCGCAACGCGCGCACGATGGCGCGTTTCGCCAATTCAATTTTGAATGTGTTATAGCTGAAGCCTTTTGCATCGCGCACGATCGCCTCGGCGGCTCTTTGAAAGTTCTCTTTGGTGGCGTCCTTTCCGTTCAGCATTCGCTCGGCTTCCGCATCGCGCCAGGGCTTGTGCGCCACTCCGCCGAGCGCGAGCCGCGCCTCTTTGATCCTGCTTCCATCCATTTCAAGCGCGGCGGCAACCGATACGAGCGCAAATGCATACGATGCGCGGTCACGGACTTTCAAATAGGTGTAATTTTTGGCGAAGCCTCTCGCGGGCAGGTCGACCGCGGTGATAATTTCGTCCGCCTGCAAATTAGTGTCGATCTGCGGCGTGTCTCCCGGCAGACGGTGAAATTCGGCGAAAGGTATGATGCGGTCGCCCTTCTTCCCCGTTACACGCACCGTGGCTCCCAGCGCGGCAAGTGCGACGCACATATCCGACGGGTGGGTAGCGATGCAGTGTTCGCTTGCGCCTAAAATCGCGTGTATGCGGTTGAAACCATCGATCGCGGAACAGGCTGTCCCCGGCTCGCGTTTATTGCAGGGCGTCGCCGTATCGTAAAAATAGTAGCAACGGGTGCGCTGCATAAGATTTCCGCCCGTCGTTGCCATGTTGCGCAATTGCGGCGATGCGCCCGCCAGAATAGCCTGTGAGAGGAGCGGGTAACGTTTTTCGACCTGCTCGTTGTAAGCGACATCTGTATTCGTGACGAGCGCGCCAATTCGCAATCCGCCATCCCCGGTATCTTCGATTCGGTCCAAAGGCAAATGTGTGATATCGATTAAACGCGTGGGGCGCGCGACGTTCTCCTTCATCAAATCGATCAGGTTCGTACCGCCTGCGATAAAACGCGCCGCGCCATCTTTCGCAATCTCGTTGACGGCGGTCTCTACATCGGAGGCTCGCGTGTAAGAAAACCTGTTCATGATTTCGCCTTTCTTTTAACTGCCTGCCCTTTTTTGCTGGCCTGCCCCTTTTTACCGGACCGCCCCTTTGCCCTTCCCTTCTCACGCCCATTCCCCTGCATGACCTGCTGAATCGCCGCTACGATGTTCGGATAAGCGCCGCAACGGCAGATGTTGCCGCTCATCAATTCGCGGATATCATCCACCGTCTTCGCTCTGCCCTCACTGATCAACCCGATAGAAGAGCATATCTGCCCCGACGTGCAATACCCGCATTGAAAAGCGTCGTGGTCGATAAAGGCTTGCTGCAAAGGATCGAGTGAATCTTCTGTGGCCAGCCCCTCGATCGTCTGCACTTCCGCGCCATCTTTCATAATCGCCAAAGTCAGACATGAGTTGATGCGCCGGCCATTCACAAGGACGGTGCAAGCTCCGCATTGCCCATGGTCGCACCCTTTTTTCGTACCCGTTAAATTTAGATACTCGCGCAATAAATCGAGCAAGGTCGTCCAAGGCGCAATCTCCAATCTTTTTTCCGCGCCGTTAACTTTGAGCGTGATCAAACTCTTCGAGAGCGCCGCAGACGGGACTTTTCCAACGATCTCTTCGCCTGATTTGTTATTCATATTGAATCCTGACAATCCTATTGGAATGCAGCAGGCAAAAGTCATGCTGCCGGATTTTTTACAGGAGGGATGGATGACGGCCTAATATTAAATGTTGGGATTTAAAAGTTGGGAATTTAAAGTTGGGAACCTTAATATGAGCCAACACTAATTCTATTATAAAAAGATGGCGTTTCCAAGCATTGTCCGCGAGGTTGATGCGAAGTACGAAATAGACGAAAGGATCAGATGCGTAAAACTATTTCTCTTAGCGAATATACCGAGCAACTCCTCGCGTTTGGAGTGAAGCAGGGGGGCGTTTTACTTGTGCACACAGCGTTCTCGCGGGTGAAACCGGTACAGGATGGGCCGAGCGGTTTGATCGCGGCGCTCCAGGCAGCAGTCGGACCGTTGGGTACGCTGGCGATGCCGAGCATGAGCGACGACGACGATCATCCTTTCGATCCGAGAAATACGGCCTGCCGCGGGATGGGAGTAGTCGCCGACACTTTCTGGAGACGGCCGGGCGTCCTCCGCAGCGACAGCCCACACGCTTTCGCGGCGATCGGTCCCAGAGCCGCCGAAATCACGGCGGATCACCCGGTGGACGTCCCTCATGGCTTGGACAGCCCCGTCGGACGTATCTATGAGCTCGACGGGCAAGTGCTATTACTGGGAGTGGGACACGATGCAAATACGTATTCCTCCATCCCACTGGCGTGGACATCGAGTGCGATGAGGCCAGGGCGAGTCTTGCTAATTGTTGATTTCGTGGTATGCGGAAATACAGCCTGGATCTAAAGTATTGATGCTTTCCGGCAGTTCGAAATGCTGGACGAAGCAACGACACGGAGGTTAAAGATGATAAGAAAATCAATCGCGCATCGACAGCACACGGTCGAGCAATTGGCGGACAATCGGTGACTCTGGATTTGCCTCGCGTAACCTGAGAAATTCAACCTCCGCTTCATCCAGCAGCCCGTCTCGCGTATAAAGCACCCCCAGCGTCAGATGTGATCCGGCGTAGATGCGCTGCGACCGCTTCAATTCATCCGCCCGGGCGCGATCAAGAATACGGAATCTCGCCTCCGGCGCAGGTGAGCGCGGAGAGGTGAATTCCTGCCCATCTTTTATGGCTTTCACTACCCAGAAATAGACTTTGCCTCGAGTGAGTGTTTTAGACGCTGTCCACGTATTATCGATTAGTTGTGGGCTGTTTATCACGGGAATGAGCTGATCATCGTATACCTCAACGACGTAACTCACCGCACCATCCAGCCGCGACCAGCGAAAAGTCGGACGGTCTGACAGAATTACACTTCCTACCGGTTTGATAATCGAGAACTCTCTTTCGTGGCGTTGGCTGCCTCTTATCTGCATTTCATCCGAACGGGTCAATCCTGACAGAAGCGGTGATTTTTCGAGTTTCTGATCGGTGAGCACGCCTTTTATCAGCTTCAGGTAACCGGGAGATAAGTTATCAATTCCCGATAAATTTCCGATCCTGTCGAGCGTTACCTTACGATTACCATCATTGAGCCGGACCACAATCATCTCTGGTCCGTCTTCCCGCTCGGGCGTGGGTGAGACCGGCGTTAATGCGGGCGCGGCATGCGAGAGGGGCGTCTCGACAAGTCCCGGATCTTTGCCTCCTATCGATTTCAAAATCAACCAACCGCCTAGAATTAGGAAGAGCGTCGCCATAGTTGAGCTGAAGACGAGTGCGCCGGGTCCCGGAACGAGCGAGGCTATAGGTGCAAATATGCGATGCCACCATTTTTCAGCCACGGCCGTAGCAGGCCGATATTCGCGATTAAGATCGTCGGCGACGCGAGCCCTGAAAGCCCGTAGATCATTGACGGCCATCTCGCACAGTTCGCATCCGGTCAAATGATCTTTGACTATCTGCAGCACCTCCCCGACAAGAAGATCATCGATGTACCCGGCAATTTCTTCGGGAGTCAAATGCGCTCGCCCTCCAGGTGGAAAAGGCATCTCTGCTTCGCCGAATGCCTCGGACTTCAACAGGAAGAATGCCGTATCGCTGCGCAGCGCTCTTTCGACTTCACTGCCGCACTCCTCGCAGACACTCAGGTGATGGGAGACAGAGAACAGTTCCGTTGCCGAGAGTCTATGACGCCCATAATCTTCAATCTGGGTTTTAGTAAGATGCTCAGACAATCGTCGTTACCTCACAGCCTTTTCTATTGTGCTCCTGCACCTCTAACTATCTGACTTATAATCATATAAGTTGCTTAAATTCTCCTTCTATTACCATCAGTTCAAATAAATCCTTTCATCCGCCGCGTCAATCGTTTACGTGCCGCCTTCCGAACATTGATAACCTGCTGACGCGTCAATCGTAACATTTGAGCGATCTTCGCATCTTCAAGCGGCAACTCGTTCCACATCCCGGCCAGCTCTTCCGCGCTCATCTCCATCGTCTCCGCAAGTTGGTGTATTGTTGCGATTCTCAGCGCCGGAAAAAGCGTAATTCCACCCCCTCCTTCGGTATCACGCAGGTTGAGGAGTAATGCCACGCGCTGATTGGGCGGAAGTTGGTTTATCTCCTCCCATAATCTCTGCAAAAATATCCGTTTTTCAACTCGCCACGCCGCATCGCTTCCTCCGGCCGAAGCCTCAAATCCGACGGTATCCTTAATATCTTCAAGGGATTCAAGAGGCTGATCTTCGTATTGTAAAAGCCCAGCCAGGGCACCTGCCAGTTTATCGAATTCGACCGGACTGCCGAGATAGTCGAATATCGCCGCCAATGTGCCCCCCCAATCTTCCTGCCCCATCTGCTCACCCGTTTGCCCCGCTTGCCCCGTTTGCCCCGTTTGCCCCGTTTGCGTTCTGGTCTTTAGCAAGCGTATTCGTCTTCGCAACGCTTCATCATCTACTAACCGTTCGAGCTGCAAGTCGGCGCTGACATTTTTTACTCCTTGCCAACTCGCGAAACCAGCGATCAATTTTTTGTTCTTATTGCGCCAGAGAGCAAAACCGCGTTGTCGGGTCAGAATGTAATAAAGTCGATTCTTAAATGCGTGGCGTTCTGGAAACTGGCGGCGCATCCAGCGGGAACAGGCGCGATGAGTTATCACCGCCGCCAACCCGCGCAGATCGTTGACCGGATTGGCATCGGGCCGTTCACGAAGCTGGTATATCGCCTCCAGTAAGTGCAAAACCGCTTCCTGATAGATATCCCCAGCATCGGTATGCCCGTTGGCTGAATAGCAATATAGATGGAGTTTATAACTGATGATCCCTCTGATCACCGGGTCGGCGTGCGAGGCGATAAGTTGTGAGAGAATGTCGTCGACCTGTTGGTCGCTGGCCGCCAACAAGAGTGGTTTGAGCAAGGGATCGATCTCTGTCGATTGCTTTCTCACCATTCATTTTGGTCATCTGGCTGATATTGGCCGATTCTCAGCTGCATTAATAAATACCCCGCAATAAATACCCACCATTGTGTCAAACTCATCCGGTTGCGCACTGAGAACAAAGATGGCAAAAAAGATGTGCCACTCTTCAGCCAGTAAAATCACAAAAGAATATCTTATACATGTTCAATCGTGGCGGTCATCTATCGACTCTCCATTTTTCACGAAATTTTCTCCATAAATTCTCCATTCCGTAACAACTCTCGAGGAGGAGCATTGAAAAGCTTAGATACACCTGAATCATCTGACCCTGCGATTGAAATTATGGAATTTCACTAACCGAGCACTCATACGGCTCGATCTCATTTCGTCTTCACAGATTTACAGAAAATTTTTAGGAGAGGGTAATATCCCGCGCGGTTCAGCAACTTCCCTTTTTGGCGTTCACACTTTGAATACCAAAGGCTAGGTGCTTGGATGTGCGACTTGAAACAGAGGGCCTGAGGTCATGGGTCTTGATTCAACACCGAGCCTCGGGCATCAGCCCCCCAGCCCTCAGTTTCCATCCGCACCATATTTCTAAGAGTTTATTTAGCTGGAGCATTGATGCAGAAGAATTCTCGCCAAACCTACTCTTTCGATGATTTCACCCTCGACCTAAACCGAGGCTGTTTGCTGCGCTCCGGACAGGAGATCAAGCTTCGGCCCAAATCCTTCGAGGTATTCAAGTATCTGGTCGAGCACCACGGGCGGCTGGTGAGTAAAAACGATTTGATGCGGGCCGTTTGGTCAGATTCATTCGTGACCGACGATTCGCTGGTGCAGTGTCTGATCGAGGTGAGGCGGGCACTGGGTGATGAGTCGCGACGCTATATCAAGACCGTCCCCCGACGGGGCTACATCTTCGAAGCGCTGTTGCACGAGAGTGCAGCGGAGATTCATAACCACGTGCCAATCATCCTTCGTGGAGACCCGTCCTTCGGCCCAGGCCATAGATCGAGACTTGCGCGCAACCTTTTAGCGATAGTGATGATATGGGATAGAAACTCTGGTTGATCTAAGGAGTTTTTCATCGTTTCTTCGTCATTCTTCGTACTTTTTTCATCACCAGTGCTCCGGCGAAGAAAATATCTATTCGGATTTAAATAGTAATCGAGGTTGCGCCTTGATATCGACAATGTCATTACCGTCCTCAGCAATGCGACGACGGTACCTCAAAACTATGATGAGGTACCGACGGGTGGCCTGAAATTCGTGGAAAAGGAAGGCTGATCTACTCGGAACCCACGACTCCACTAACGCAATGGCGGTCGTTGCGGAATTGGAGAGGTATCGGGCCGTACTTCAACTGCCCAGCTGGCCCATTCCTTATCGGAACCCCAGCTTTACATTCGGGTATTTGATTCTGACGAGCTGGTATTTGACCGGGCCGCGCAGGATAGCGAGATTCCCTTTACTCGAGATGTCGAATCCGAAAATCCCATCGCCGGAAAAGTTTGTCAGTTGCTGCGGCGGTCCGCCGGCCACTGGCTGTTTCCAGAGATTCTCGCTGCCGCCGACCCTGTCAGTGTAAACGATGCTTTTGCCGTCGGGCATCCACCGCAACCTGGCTCCCCCGCTATCGGCGGGGCGGGCACTCACGCCCCCGAGGTGCCGGATTGTCCCATCGGTTAGCGAGATGAGTGTCAGCATGGTTGGCATGACTGAAGCGCTGGATTTAGCTTCAGCTTTTAAATATGCGAGGTAGTTTCCATCGGGAGATACGACCGCCTCCCCCCCATTCTCCAGGCCCAATAATTCCGGTACACCGCCTTCTACAGGCACTCTCTTCAGAGTGTATGCGCTCTTACTGCTCGCTGATGTGTAGACAACCCATTTGCCATCCGGCGTACATTGCGGCGCAAGGTCTCCGGTACCGAAAGTTAATTGTTTCGGATTCGATCCGTCATTATCCATTCTCCAGATGTTTGCCGCTCCATTGCGAGTGGATGTGAAAAAAATGTAGCGGTTATCAGGTGACATTGAGGGCAGGATGTTGTCATACGTACCGGTAGTCAGCTGACGTTGGCCCTTTCCATCCGCATTCATCACCAGGATGTTCCAAAAGCCGTTGGTGTCAGAAGAATAGAGTAGCCGCCCATCCGGCGTCCACGACAGACCCTCGTAATTACCGCCACCTGATGTGATCTGTGCGGTGCGGTTCGGGGTAACGGCGCTTGACACCCAGACGTCAGCAAATCGGATCCTTTCAATGCATACAAGATCATGAGCATCGTCGGTTAAACTCACCCCACGCCACATCTGCACGCCAGTCGTAAGCCGGCGGGGCAAACGTGTGCCGTCTTCCGATAGCGGTAGTAACCAGGCGTGTCGGAGATTAAACCCCTCATCGGCTGCAACTACCAGTCCTCCCCCGTGCTTCAGCCAGGAGGGGCGCCGGATAAATTTCCAGGATGGAGTAGACAGAATCCGTTCCGAGTGGTTCTTCAGGTTTATTTCGAGCAACTGCGAACGCGACGTCGTGTTATAGACGCAGACGATTCGGTTTCCATCCGGCGACCAGGCAGGATAATCCAGATACTCAGGCGTTTCGCGGGCGGCCAGTATCTTCTCCTCAGAACCGTCAAGCGTCGCAATCAGCAGAGAAGAGCGGCCCCGGACGTGATCTTCCCGCACAAAAGCGAACTGGCGGCCGTCGGGTGCAAAGGAGACAGTTGAATTGAGTCTCTCTACGATCCTGCGCGCGTTTCCACCGGTAATCGGGATCTGGTAGAGCGTCTCAGTTTGATCCGGCTTTCTTGTGGTGTAGTAAACGAACTTGCTGTCCGGCGAAAAGGCCAGACAACCCAACCTGAGTGTTGACGGGGGCACTATCTGTGTCTCGCTCCCGTCAGCCGATACCTGTAGCCACAAGCTCTGCTGCCGCTTCTCTTTCACTATCTTGACGATGTATTTGCCATCGGGCGATACCAAACCGTCGACCAAATTGCCAGTGTTTGGCAACCTAACAATTATCGGGTCTGGCGGCGATTCATTTATCCGGGCACGCCCGCCGATAATGAGTGCGGCTAACAACACAATCGCGCTGAGCGCGACCAAGCCGACCAGCGCGATCAGAAGCCGATACTTCAACCGCAATCCCGACCTGAAAGGATGAGGAGGAGCCGCGTCCTCCCTTACGATTAGTGGTCCATCGCTCTCACCGATCGCCGGGATTTCGGTCTGAACATCCATGACGAATCGATAGCCGCGTCCCGGGACTGTGAGAATGTATTGATGCTCACCTCCTGCCTGGTCACCAAGGGTCTTGCGTAGTGTGTAGATGTGGCGAGCAAGGTTCGCCTCTTCAACATGACTATCAGGCCAGACCTGCTCCATTAGTTCTGCTTTGCTTACCACGCGCCCTTGCTGATCAACGAGGGCAAGTAAAACTTCGAGCGACTTTAATGGCAGAGGTACGATCTCGCCGTTGCGCCGGAGCACACGTTCGGTTGCAGCAAGTCGGTAATCGCCAAAACGATAATCCCCCTCTTGTTTATTACTCATAATTATTATCCGGAACACCGAATGGAGAATTTATGGATACCTATCCATTGGAATTTAATCCCAGCTTATGAGGAGTGTTCAAATCACGGCGGTCGAATCTTCGATGAGCTTTCTGATCGTCCTTCAGACGTGGCCGACGTTTATAGCATTGATGACAGTACTCACTCCAAGCTCCAGGGGTGGCCTGGGAGATTTCGATGATCGAGTGATATAAATATTCGGAGCGTCTGGGGCTAAGACATATAACATTGATTCCAGAGGCTTTGCACTCTCCTCAAGTTTTATGAATTTGCCGAGGACGTGAGTTTATTAACGTAAGTATGATTGAGTCAAGTGCCGCCCTTCGTTTATGGCCAAATGTACTCCTGAGGCAGATAACGGCTGAGACCTCCGACTGAACTGCCATCTGCCGGGCTTAATGACGAGTGCAGGATATACGAGTCCGGACTTGGATTACAGATGTCGTTTCCCCTTGTGATCACACGTCTCGGTGTTAATACACTCCTCGTTCAACTTCAGTCGTGTCACATGGCGATGATTGATAAGGTGAGAATCGATAATTTCAACAACGTCTTCGTGCTTAACCCTACCGTACCAAATTCCTTCCGGGTAAATCACTACCGTCGGCCCATGCTCACACTGATCAAGGCAGCCGGATTTATTAGCTCGGACGCTAGCCTTAAGGCCGCGAGCGGCCAGTTCTTTTTTAAACAGAAGTTGTAAAGTTCCCTGCCCTTCGGGATCACAACACCCGCGAAGATTTTCCGGCGGTCGTTGGTTGGTACAAATAAAAATATGATATTCAAACTTTGCCATATTGTTCAGTTCAGTTCCGTTCCATAAAATATGGTCGAATATGACTCATATTTTACGCCGGCGCTTTTGTTTATTTGCCGCCGGCAGTTTCGCTCTCTGATTGACGCGCGATTTGATCTCAGGCGCTCCGGCGCGTTCTAGAGTCGGCCCCGGAACGGTCACCGTCCTGGTCTTCCCATCCTGAGATGAGGCATTCCGGTGTTCCAATCGGGACTCGTACCTTTCGACAAGAATCTTCCTGACGGTCTCTTTAGGCGTGTAAAGAGTGATCCTCGGATCATTGACTCTTGCCTTCTGGTTGATTGCCGCGATCACATCCGCATGGCCCGCGTGCCCGCATTTGACGCACTGAAACCTATCTCCCTTGCGATTCGCCTTACTCAAATAATCACAAGCGGGACAGGTTTGCGAGCTGTATGCCGGATTGACCTGCTCTCGACGGCATCCTGCCGCCGACGCCTTGATGATCATCATTGCTCATTGCTGTGGTCAACCCCTGCGATGAAACATTTGATCGCGGTAGACGGCACCGCGCAGTTCGCATACTGTTCGCCTTTGAATTCTGAATTATGCAGTTGCAGCACAATATTCTAATCTAACCACCGGACAAGCCTATGTCCAGCGGACAACCAATTCGGATCAGAAAAAACACAGCCAGCGATAGCCGTGAAACAAGCTACTTGCACACCCTGAATGCATAAGTTGAATACCGCTAGCGGTAGCGAGCGCGTCGCTCTAACCTCACATATTTCGCTCTTCGGAAGCTCCTAATATTCTAAGTCAGCAATGATTTCTTCGTGTTTCGAATTGAGAGGTTTGTGTTTGTATTTTTGTGTTGGTATTAATGCTGAGCACACGAATAGTGGCACTTTCTTTGCTCGCTATCTGATGTTGGTATTCCCCTTCCGTAATTATGAAATCAAATCTGACGTTTTGATACGAGTGCATACACATGCCTGTCCAGGATGCATACGCGCGACTGAATATGTGGGGCAGCGGACAGTTATTAATGAACTGACTGCAGTGTCCTGTTTATGCAAGGGCAGACATAAGTAAATGCCCATTATCCGAGGACGATGGGCGGACAAGAAACAGCCAAAGCTCGCATAGGAGATGATAATGAATCAACGACATAACATGTTAGTGGTCTTGTCAGTCGCTGCCGGATTAATAATGGCTGCGGCATTCTATGATGCGTTCGGGATAGACTCGGTTATAAGCAGTCGGGAGAAGAAACCGGATGCGCCAGACGCGCCGGGCGTGCGTCATAAGCTGACGCCTGCCGATCTTCCTCCGGCGAATGCAACGGGATCGGTGGTAAATCACCCAAATCTGGTTCCCCAGCCAAAGGGCGTGATGCCACAAGTCCCGAAAGGTTTCCGCGTAGAGAAGTTCGCCTCCAATCTCACCAACCCTCGTATGATCCGCACCGCGCCTAACGGGGATATTTTTGTAGTAGAGTCGCAGGCGAACCGTATTCGCGTGTTGCGTGACGCAGAGAGCGACGGAACGCCTGAAATCAGCGAAATCTTCGTTGAAGGATTGACCCAGCCGTTCGGCGTCGCATTCTACCCGGTTGGAGAAAACCCGCAATATGTTTATGTTGCGAACACAGGTTCAATCGTGCGCTTTCCCTATCAGAACGGGGATACCAGGGTGCGCGGTTCAGGCGAAACGATTGTTGACAACATCCCCGGCGGCGGCATGCTCGAAGGCGGCGGTCACTGGACGCGCGACATAGTTTTCTCAAATGATGGGACGAAGATGTACGTATCCGTAGGCTCGCGCTCGAACGCCACTGATGACGAATTCGAGGTCCGGCGCGCACGCATCTTCGAGTTCACGCCCGACGGCAGAAACGAGCGTGTTTATGCATATGGCATCCGCAACCCAGTCGGTCTGGCAATACATCCCACCACCGGCAAGCTGTGGGCCTCGGTCAACGAGCGCGATGAACTGGGCGACGACCTTGTGCCGGACTACGTGACAGAAGTACAGGATGGAGGATTTTACGGTTGGCCCTGGTATTACATCGGGCCGAATCAGGATCCGCGGCACGAGGGAATGCGCCCGGAATTGAAAGACCAGGTAATCTTGCCGGACGTGTTGCTGCGTTCACACAGCGCGTCACTGGGAATGACGTTCTACACGGGCGATCGATTTCCCGCCAAGTATCGTAACTTCGCTTTCTCTGCGCTGCACGGTTCGTGGAATCGGTCGATTCGCACCGGCTACAAGGTGATTTATATACCGATACGCGGCGGACGCGCGACCGGCGAATACATAGATTTCATGACCGGATTTGTCACACCCGAAGGAGATGTTTGGGGTCGTCCGGTTGCAATTACGGTTGGACGCGACGGCGCACTTTACGTTACGGATGATGGTGGAAACGCTGTCTGGCGCGTGTCATACGAGAGGAGGAGGCAGTTTTAGTCATGACAATCGGCCGCTGAAACCGATGTCGCCGCCGCACATTTGAGCGGATAGCCCTAAATCATCAGCGTTAATCTTTTTCGACTCCTGGTCCTCCCCTTGCCGGCGGACCAGGAGCGGTTCTCTTCCACTTCGGGTGTTGAGTGGCGACTACTATCGTACTCCCTTAACTTGCAACTTCCTGAACTCCTCCATCTCGCGCGACGCTTCCTGTAGTTTGCCCTGTTTGCGGTAGATATTCGCCAGCCCGAAATGGGCCTGTGCCGCGAGGGGGCTTCTCTTCTCGAGCTCGATCACTTTGGTCCAGGCTTTCTCGGCAACAGCGGGGTCGCCGTCGAGGGAGGCAGCCTTGCCAAGCGAATAGAGGGTCTCGGGCATCTCTGGTTTCAAACGGTCTGATCGCTCCAACTCGACCAGCGCCGCCTGCGCCTTTCCCAGCTGTAATAATGCGCTTCCCAGACGATAAGCGGCTTCTGCATTGCCCGGTTGCAACCTGGTCTCAGCGCGAAACTCCTCTTCCGCTTTAACCCATTGCGAGCCCATGGCGTAAACTTGACCGAGCGCCAGGTGCACGCCGGGCACATCCGGCCGCAACCGCAACGCTTCGCGGTACTCTTTTTCGGCCTCCGGCAAACGCCGCAGGGCAAAGTAATTCTCCCCCAGGGCCTGATGCGCGCGAAAGGAGTCGGGATAGGCGGAGATCAGCGCGTCGGTGATCTGTTTCGAGAGCGATCCGGAGGCGCGGCCGAGATAGTAGAGCAGATCCGGATCGTTGGGCCGCTTAGCCAGAGCGGTCTGTAGATTGGCCACCGCTTCGGGCAATCGGCCAGCTTCGAGTTGGGCGATTCCCAGCGCGCCCTGATCCTGAACCTTTTCGAGATGCGGAATCGCCTCGGCGGCATAGCCCCCGGCGAGTAATGCATAGCCGAGCAACTGGCGAGCGCCCGCCATATCCGGATTCAGTTCCAGCGCCCGTTTCAATGGTGCGATAGCGCCGCCATAATCACGGTTCTCCATGTAAGCCTGGCCGAGGTTGACGAAGGCCGGGGCCAGTTTCGGCTCGATCTCTGTCGCTTTGCGAAATTCCGCGATCGCAACGTCGAAGCGCTGCTGCTTGCGCGCCTCCATTCCCGCCTGCAGATGCTCGAGCGCCTCCGGTGATATTTTCTGCGAAACCGGCCACAGAAATAACCATAGAAATAAGAAAATGAAGTTCATGGTTGCTCCGGTTCACGGACCTCCAAAAATTGGTCGGCGCGAATCTCTTTCAGCGTCTGGCGCAGCCCGGACGGCCACCAGATCTCAACCTTAGCGGTCTCGGCCGCCCCCAGTCCGAAATGAAGGCGTTTGTCACTAGCCGATAGATAACTTCCAGCTGTGGTAGCGTACTTTGTCTGCCCATTCACTCGCACGCGCGCGCCCAGACCGTCACGGTTGCTGCGCGTGCCACGCAATGAAAGCACGAGGAAGTGTTGGCTCCCCCCACGGTTCATAAACATCTGCGGGCGGCCACCGATGACGTTCATCAATACGTCCGCCCAGCCATCGTTATTGAAATCGCCGCTGGCCGCCCCGCGACCCGCAACCGGAGAAGCCGTTCCCACATCGGCGCGCTCGAACCGCCCCATACGATTCAACGCCGCCAGTGGCGGCTCCAGGTAGCGCAGCGAAGGGTCGATCTGCTCAACATTGTCCATGACGTGGCTCTGCGCGACGAAGAGGTCCTTCCAACCGTCGTTGTTATAATCCCTCATCAATATTCCCCATCCCGAACTTCCCGACGACAGCGCCCCGAGGCCGGTTTCGAGGCTGTTGTAACTGAATGAACCCTGTCCGTCGTTGTGATAGACCGCATAGATCTGCCGGGCGAGATTAGTGATGATAATGTCCGGGCGGCCATCGTTGTCGTAATCTTGAAACTCGATGCCCATACCGGCATATGGCTTGCCGTCTTCCGACAATGCAACACCGGCTTCAAGACCGCGTTCCGTGAACGTACCGTCCTTGTTGTTATGAAAGAGAAACTGCTCCATTCCGTCATTGGCTACCGCGATATCGATAGCTCCATCATCATCATAGTCGGCGAATGCCACCCCCAGGGCGGCCCCCTTCTTGGCGGCAATGCCTGAGCGCTGGCTGACATCTTCAAATGTGCCGTCACCCCGGTTTCGGTAGAGAATATTGGTGGTGGCCGGAAACTCTCCGGGGGGACAGTAGGTACGATGCTCTCCACCACAGACCTTGCTCCGCTTGGCATCCCATTCCAGGTACCTCGTCACCAACAGGTCCAACCGCCCGCAGCCGTCATAGTCGAAGAATCCTGCCGAAACCGACCAGCCGCCCGCCCCTACTCCAGCTCTGGCCGTGACATCCGTAAAGGTACTATTGCCGTTGTTATGGTAGAGAATGTTTCTCCCGTAATTGGTGACATAGAGATCGGCATAGCCGTCATTGTCATAATCGCCCGTCGCCGCTCCCATCCCATAGTTCCCTTCTCCGGCGTTTGCCAGGCCTGTTGCCACCGTCACGTCGGTAAAGCTTCCATCGCGATTCCGCCGGTAGAGTCGATTCCAATAGCGCCGGTCGCCGCGATTAAAACTCTCCGGCACCTTCATCGGGGCTGTCAGGTAACCGCTGTTCACGAGAAAGATATCCAACATACCGTCATTGTCGTAATCGATCAGGGCTACTCCGCCGCCCATCGTTTCGATCAGGTATTTGTTGGGTGTGGGTGAATTCTGATGTGTGAAATCCAGTCCGCGTGGCAGCTTAACATCGAAGAGAGGCATCGCCAGGGCTGAAACCGATGATCGCCCCCGCAAGCTATATTGCAATACGAAGCAGGAGAAAATGAAGAAACAAACAAAAGCTGAAGAAAGATTTCCCTTTGTTTCCCCGGTAATTTTGTGAATTTTGCGGTGAATCCTCCTCATCATAACCGGCCTTGTAAAATTACTATCACGGGCATAAACTTCGTTTGGCAAGAACCTCCAGTATAGTTCCCAAACAGATTTCCCCAACAGATTTCCCCAACAGCAGAACCTTCACATTTAGAACCCATCACTAGCTATAAGATAGGAGGAGGTATAGACCAATGTGTTCGCACAGGTTTTCAAAGATAATATTCTCATTGGCTCTCGTGTGTTTATCGTATCATGTGGCAGGCGCACAATCTACATATGGTTCGATCGCGGGATCCGTCACCGATTCGACAGGGGCGATGATAAGCGATGCCCAGGTAACATTGACGAGCCTCGGCACATCGCAAAAACGAACTCAGATCACGGGCAGTGACGGGCTCTACTCATTCGTCAACTTGATTCCGGGCCGATATCGCCTGGAAGTTGATAAGCAAAGCTTCAGACACTTCGTCCGCGAGCCGATCATAGTTGAGGTACAGCAGAGTCTCCGTATCGATGCGGAGATGCAGGTCGGCGACTACAGTCAAACAGTAATAATCAGCTCGGAGACGCCTTTTCTGCAGCCCAACACCTCGTCGTTAGGCCAGGTTGTGGAGCAGCGAAAGGCCAACGAGCTGCCATTGAACGGGCGCAACGTATTCAATCTCGTGGGGCTGTCTCCGGCGGTGGTGCCGCAGGGACAGTCGAGCGGCACGCCTGTTGGCACCAATCCATTCGGCTGGGGCAACTATCAGATCGGCGGCTCTTTCGGCAATCAGAGCGCGGAATACCTGGACGGCCAGCCGCTCAACATCGGGTACGTCAACCTGCCGGTTCTGATTCCGACCCAGGACTCGGTACAGGAATTTAAGGTCCAGACCAATAGCCTGGGGCCGGAATGGGGCAAATTCTCCGGCGGGGTGATTAATATCAGCACCAAATCCGGGACCAATCAGATCCATGGCCAGGCCTACGAGTATCTTCGTAACAGGGTCTTCAACGCCAACAACTTCTTCAACAACCAGAACGCGGTCGAGAGGGCTCCCTTCACTCAGAATCAATTCGGCGCGAATGCCGGCGGGCCCGTCTACATTCCGAAACTTTATGATGGCCGCAACAAGACCTTCTGGTTTTTCAATTGGGAAGGTTTTCGGCTGCGGCAGGGACAGACCTTCACCACTACCGTCCCGACCGATCTGATGAAACAAGGCAACTTCTCTGAACTCCTCACGGGTCCCAATCCCCTAACGATCTTTGATCCGCGTCCGAACGGCGTGCGTGTCCCTTTCGCGGGCAATACAATTCCGGCCGGCCAGATCGACCCGACGTCCAGGGCTCTTTTGAATCTCTGGCCAGCGCCCACTGGTCCTGGTATCGTCAACAACTATACGGTTGCTTCTAGCGTGGGTGGAAACCAGAACCAGGTCGTAACCCGCATCGACCATAATATCGGCCAAAAGCAGCGTATCTACGGCCGGTTCAGCTACTGGGATGTCCTCAACCTGCCGGTAGATCCGCTCGGAACGGGCATGTGTGTGGATCGCTGCACCGAGGTCTACTCCACCTATGCGGCGGTCATCGGTTACAACTATACTTTCAGTCCCTCCACCATCGCCGACATCAACGTTAGCGCCAGCCGGTTCAAATACAACCGGAATCCGATAAATGCGGGATTTGACCTGACGCAGATCGGCTGGCCGGCTGCTTTTAACAGCCAGGTGCCCGATGTCATGCGGACGCCACCGACACCCTGCGTACTCGGTATGACCGACAATATCATGTGCACGCAGGGCCAGAGCTTCATTCAGGATCGCAACACGCAGTTCAACCTCTCCCCCACGATGACGATGATTCGAGGTCGTCATACCTTCCAGTTCGGTGGGCAGCTCCAGATCGGCCGTGACAATTATACCCAGACCAACATCGCCAGCGGCGCTTTCGCTTTCGACAATAATTTCACGGCCAGCGCGGTCGAAAACGGCACGGGCGGATTTGGATTCGCCACCTACCTGCTCGGATTCGCCAACCGGCAGGGGAATGTCGTGAATCATTTCTTCGGCGCGGCTCAGGTTCCGGCATTTACCGCAGGTCAGCAGATATATCGCGCCCTATTTTTCGGCGACACCTGGAAGGCGACAAGCAAGCTGACCCTCAACCTGGGTCTCCGTTATGAGCAGCAGGGACCGTGGTCGGAGCGATTCAACAATATGTCCTACTTCAATCAGCCTTCCATCAGTGCCCTGGCCGGACCGAGTGGCATTCCTGATTTGAGGGGAGAGGTCTTTCTGGTCGAGACGGGTCCGTTCGACTCCCGGAACAACTTCAGGCTCGACAAAAAGAATTTCGCGCCGCGTATCGGGCTCGCTTACAGCATTACGCCGAAGACAGTCATCAGATCTGGATATGGAATATTCTGGATTCCGAACTATGTCTCGTTCGGCGTCAACCCGCTAAATGATTCGGTAAGCCTCGCCACCACGGTCTACGTCGGGTCGACCGACGGAGGGAGGAACTTCGTTAACCCGATCAGCAATGCATTTCCGGATGGCATTGCTCCGCCTCCCGGGCGGAACGTCGACCTCACACAGTTTCTCTCGGGTAAGGCGCTGCAGGTGGTCGATTACGATGACCATCCCTATGGTTACGTGCAGCAGTGGAATCTGAATATCCAGCGCGAACTGCCGGCGGGATTCTTTGTCGATGCTGCTTATGCGGGATCGAAGGGAACCCATCTGCCTGCTTACAGCACGCAGATCGATCAGTTGCCGAACGAGTTCCTTTCACTGGGCCCGGGGTTGCTTGCGAACGTGCCGAATCCATTCTTCGGCGCTCTTGGTGGTAACGGCACAATCCTCGGTGGTCCGACGATCACACTGGGCCAGCGCCTACGGCCCTATCCTCAGTTTGACGGGGTGCAACTGGGCGGCCAGGGGGTCTACGACAGCAGCTACAACTCGTTCCAGCTGTCGGTGCAAAGAAGGTTCTCGGATGCGGGAAGCCTGCTCGTTGCTTACACGGTTGCGAAGCTGATCAGCAATACCGACACCATCACGACATGGCTGGAGGGCGACTCCGGTGGCGCGGGAGGAATCCAGGATAACTACAACTTGCGCGGAGAACGTTCGCTCTCGTCACAAGATGTGCCTCAACGACTGATCATCAGCTACGTGCTCGATCTTCCGTTCGGAAACGGCAAGAAATACTTATCCGGTTTGAGCGGCGTGACAGATAAGCTGGTGTCGGGGTGGGGCGTTCAGGGCGTAACATCGTTTCAGAGCGGGTTTCCATTGAAGTTCAGCGATACCAACCTGACGCAGACGTTCGGCGCGGGCGCACGGCCCAACCGCATCGCCGGTTGCGATGCGAAGCTCTCCGGCAGCTCTTCATCGAGGCTCGGTCAATGGTTCGATACCTCGTGTTTCCAGCAGGCGCCTGATTGGACTTTTGGAAGCGAATCGCGTGTAGATCCACAACTGCGTCAGCAGGGGATCAACAACTGGGACTTCGCAATCTTCAAAACGACGTCATTCGGCCCCGACGGTAGGCTTGGTGTTCAGTTCCGGACTGAATTCTTCAATATCTTCAACCGCGTTACGTTCGGTCCGCCAACCACGAATATCTCGGACCTAACGAACTTTGGAATCGTGAACAGTCAAATAAACAATCCGCGACTCGTCCAGTTCGGATTGAAGTTCATATTCTGATCGCCGTTGTGTTTTACGCATCGGCCTGCCAATTAACCACGGTAACACGGTGAAACTGAATCCCCGCGTTACCGTGGTTTTCTCTATCACCAATTAGATCGTCCCTCCGAGCCGAGGCGAGTGGGGTGTCTGAAACGCTCGCCAATCATCTCTTACGATCTCCCTGCCCCCCGTGAGTCCCAGATCGTCAGTCCTGAAACGACATCCAACCAAGTTGAATGACTCGTCGCCATCCTAGCTTTCCCTCGCGATTTCGCAGCGTTCCCTCCGGGATGAGTAGATCGCTAACACGGCGACTACCGAATTAGCAGCGACTACCGGCGCGGCCTCGATGATCAGGCCATACCCGATCCACATCAGCGCGGCCAGCGCCTGCAGGCGACGCAATGTTGCCGGTTGCTTACAAAAGTATGAGCTCGCAAAAACAACAGTGGCAACCCATCCTATCATCTCAAACATCGGCTGCCTCCCTGGACGGTAAACTCATCTTTCGAAGACACAATAATTTCTTCTTCATCTTCACTCTCCCTCTCCGTGAGCCCGTTCTTATCGACAGACTACTAGTAGACAATTCGCATATGCTATGCAACATACGATCGAATGCGAGCATATCAAGACATATATCAGATTGCAAAGCTGACATGAAGTTGATATAACAGGTTTTATCTATGGCCGGCGTAGACTCGAACAAACCACTATATCTGACTATCTTCGAGCGATTGTGTCATGACATCGCGGCCGGCCGTTACAAACCAGGTCAGAGATTCCCGAGCGAAGCAGCGCTGGTGAAGCGATTTAACGTGTCACGCATCACGGTCACGCGGGCGGTACGCGAGCTTCAGCAGCGCGGGCTGGTAGATCGAATCGCGGGATCAGGCACATATGTCCGCGATCCCGTACGGCGCCCACGCGAGAACCTGCTCTTCGGTCTAATCATCCCGAACCTCGGCGATGCCGAGATATTCGGGCCGATCTGCCAGGGGATCGCCGCTTCGCCGGATGCAAGCGGACATGGACTTCTATGGGGCCATGCGGACTCAAGATCGTTGAGCAAGGAAGAGCAAGCGCTACAGCTTTGCCATCAGTGCATCGCGCGAGCCGTCTCCGGCGTTTTCTTTGCGCCTCTGGAACTGAGCGCGCTGAGCGATGAAGTAAATCGACGAGTGATGAAATTGCTCAAAAAGGCCGGAATTCCGGTTGTTTTCCTCGATCGTCGCCCGGAAGAGGAATCATCCGGTCGCGCGCGCTGCGATCTGGTCGGCATCGATAACCACCGCGCGGGATACCTCGCGGCTGAGCATCTTTTGCGGCTAGGCGCGCGCCGCATCGGTTTCATCGCGTATGAGCGACAGGCTTCGACGGTGAAAGCGCGCATCAGAGGATACCAGGACGCGCTATCAGCTAATACCAGAGGCGCGACCGGGAAACGCGTCTTTATCGTGCGACCGGGCGATCGTCTCGAATTGACCTCGACATCGCGTGAATGCGATGCGTTCGTTTGTGCCAACGATCGGGTCGCCGGAAAACTGATGCATGCTCTTCTCGGTCAGGGTATCCGTATCCCTCAGGATGTGCGGTTGGTAGGGATTGACGATGCCGGCTATGCGGATCTGCTTCCGGTGCCGCTCACAACAGTCCATCAGCCCTGCCGCGATATCGGTGAGACTGCTCTTCGTATAATGCTTGAACGACTGGATCGGCCGCAGATGGCAGCCCGCGACATCCTGCTAAGCTGCGAGTTGGTCGTACGGGAATCTTGCGGAACCAAAAAACGTCTTCCATCTGCTTGATATTTGTCATTCGACAATTCTCATTGGAAAGATATTCGATCGAGCGGTATAGTTTCCCTGGAGGTGAGCGATGTCGATTCGCTTAGATCACACTATCGTACCGGCGAAAGACAAGGTGGCTTCAGCCAGGTTCTTCGCCGAAATCTTCGGCCTGTCGGTAAAACTCGGATACTTCGCGCAAGTGCAAATCAACGAGAGCCTGACTTTTGACTTCGCCGACGAGTCGGAAACATCGGGTGAATCTGCCGTAGTGCAGATACCTAGCCATCATTACGCCTTCCATGTCAGCGACGCAGAGTTCGATGCCATCTTTGACCGGGTGAAGACCAAGGGTCTCTCTTACGGGAGCGGCCCGTTCAACAGCACTGACGGCCAGATATACAGCCGCCGCGGCGGGCGTGGCTTCTACTTCGAGGATCCTAACGGCCACTTGCTGGAAGTAATGACAGTACCGGAGACGGGGAGCTAGATGCGTTTTACAGAACGGTCGGTAGAGCGGGGGCGAATATCGCATTTACCCGCGAGGATATGCTGGTCAGGAGCCAGCCATCGTTCTGATGCATGCTGAGGGCTGACTAAACTACCGTCTGAGGCTCTGCCGCCCGATGTGCGGAAGACCAGATGTAACCGCTTCATCAGGCGGCGAATACCAGATTCCCTACCCCTTAATGAAAGCAAGCAAATCCGCGTTGATCCGATCCTTTTCAGTGGCGGTTATTCCATGCGCACCGCCGGGATAGATTTTGAACACGGAGTTCTTTACGATCTTGGAAGAGAGCATTCCAGCGGCGCCGATCGGCACAATCTGGTCGTCATCCCCGTGAATGATGAGTGTGGGCACATCGAATTTCTTCAGGTCTTCGGTTTGGTCCGTCTCGGAAAACGCTTTGATGCACTCGTAGACGTTTTTGAAGCCGGCCATCATACTCTGGAGCCAGAACGAGTCTCGCAGACCCTGCGATACCTTGGCGCCCGGCCGGTTGGCACCATAAAACGGCGCACTAAAATCTCTGAAGTATTGCGATCGGTCGGCTTGCATGCCTGCCCGTATATCGTCAAAAACCTCTATCGGCAGGCCTCCCGGGTTGGCGGGCGTTTTCAGCATCAACGGCGGAATCGCACCGATCAACACGGCCTTGGCTACCCGTTTTGTGCCGTTGCGGCCAATATAGCGGGCGACTTCTCCCCCACCCGTGGAATGTCCGATGTGAACCGCTCCCTTCAAATCGAGCGCTTCGACTAGTTTGGCCAGGTCAGCGGCGTAAGTGTCCATGTCATTGCCGCCCGAGGGCTGGGTCGAACGGCCGTGTCCGCGACGGTCGTGGGCGATGCAGCGATAGCCTTGGGACGCCAAATAGATCATCTGGTCATCCCATGCATCTGCGCTGAGCGGCCAGCCGTGGCTGAAGACCACGGGCTGTCCGTTGCCCCAGTCCTTGTAGTAAATATTGATATCATCCGAATTTTCTTTACCGACACTGATATATGGCATTTGAGATACTCCTTTCAAATTCCACTGGAATTATTTGGTTTCAATCACCCGTACGCAGATTATTGGATGGTATGCCGGCTCATCGAAGCGCGATTCCGATCCACAATGCTGCGCCAATAGCTATCGCGTCCTCTATCAAAGCGGCGGGGCGATCGGATCCGAATACTCTCGCGAGCCGTGAGCGGAAAGCGCGTCCTCCGAGAGTCCCGATGATCGCGCCGATTATTCCCGCCAGCAGTCCGGGAATCATCAACCCTTGATCAGTTCCAACCGCGGCTCCGGAAAGCGCACCCGTAACGATGCGAGTACCGAACTGAACCGGCACCGTGCGACTGGGAGTGGACGGGAGTTGATCCGTGACCAGCTCAAGGAGCGCAAGCAAAGTCAGTATCCACCGAGCCCATGCATTGCCTAGAAAAGAGAGGAATGTCTCGCTCAGATCGAGCCATCCGAGATACGCTGCCCAGCTAACCATCGCCGGTGCTGTAATCGCTCGCAATCCAGCGACAAAACCGACCAGTAGCGCGAGTAGATAGATAGTCATGCTTCGATACTCCCTCCTATTCCTTCCCCCTAACGTACACCAATAAAGCCGGTATCTTATGACGCGTCCGACAACGAGATTGATTCGTTCCGCCCGAATCGGAACCTTGCTGAATTCGATGGAGGTGACTGTTCTTATGCGGGAGCCAAAATACAGAGCAGAATACAGAAGGCTTGAGGAAAGTAACCCGGATATGGGCGAATCCCAGCAACTATATCACGAGCGAATTATCATCCTCACCGCTCGATCAATTCCGATCACATCCGGCCTCGGCCATCACGATTAGTATAGACTTAATCCCAAGCAAGCATCTAGTGGGAATGAGGTGAATTGCGCAGATACAAATAAAACGATGCTGTGGTATCTTGTGCACCTCTATTTCTGAGGGGCCCCTGAAACAATAATGTGTCTTGGAGCGCATCGCGCGCCGGATTCCGATCTTGGCGCAGGCGAGCAGGCGGGAGCGTTCCCAAGATACACAGAGGAACGATAATGAAGAGATACATATTGGTAGCTATTTTTTGCGCGGGAATAGTGGTTGGAATTACGGGTGGAGTGGGAGCGACGCTATATTTCGGCAAAATAACCTCTGCCGCAGAAAAGAACAGCAGCAAGATCATCCTTGAAAATGACAAGGTCCGAGTCAAAGAAGCGATCTTCGTGCCCGGCGATAATAAACCGGGGATGCACACGCACGAATATCCGCACGTGGGCGTATCGATTGATGGGGGAAAGTTAAAGTTTAACTATCCGGACGGGAAGACCGAAACTTTAGATTTAAAACCCGGCGGCGCGGGATACCGTGAAGCGAATGTCACGCATGAAGCGGTTAACATCGGGAATAAACCGGTTCGGGTGATCGAGGTTGAGATCAAATAATCATCGCGGATGCCGTTATCCCGATATGATACTACTCACTTTTGCGCTCTCAGGAAGATTCCCTGCTCGAGTTCCTCGAACGCCTGCCGGAGTTGTTCCTGAGTGTTCATGACAATCGGCCCATACCAGGCAACAGGCTCTTGAAGAGGTTTACCGGAAACCAGAAGGAACCGAATTCCATCGTCACCGGCTTGCACAACTATCTCATCGCCGCTGCCGAATAGTAAGAGCGAGCGGTTCTCTGATTCGGTAGGAGGGGTTGTATCCAACCACCCAACGCCTTCGGTCGGCACAGCGAGTGGTCCTGAAGCATTGCAGAACTTACCGTTCCCAGCGAAGACATAGGCGAACGCATGGCGCGATGTTTCAACCGGTAGAATCTTTCTCTTTCCGGGAGGAATGGAAATATCGAGATAGATCGGATCCGCGGCGATCCCGTTCACCGGTCCGGTCGCTCCCCAAAAGTTCCCGCAGACGATGCGGGCGCTGGTTCCGTCATCATCCGTAACAACAGGGATGTCATGCGCCTTCACATCCTGGTAGCGAGGCGCGGTCATTTTGAGCGATGAGGGGAGGTTCGCCCATAATTGGAATCCGTGCATCCTGCCGGCCTGGTCTCCCTTCGGCATCTCCTGGTGGATGATCCCGCTCCCCGCCGTCATCCATTGTACGTCCCCTGCGGCTATCGATCCGCGATTTCCCAAACTATCCCCGTGGTCGACAGTCCCCGCCAGGACATAAGTGATTGTCTCTATCCCCCGATGAGGATGCCAGGGGAAGCCGGCCAGGTAATCCTCCGGTATATCGTTGCGAAAGTCATCGAGTAACAGGAACGGATCGAACTCAGACGTGTTGCCGAACCCAAATGCGCGGCGCAAATGTACGCCCGCGCCTTCGATGGTCGGCTTGGACTTGCTAAGCCGTTTAATGGGTCGAATGGACATGTGGCCTTCTTCTCCTGCGATCAATACATATCGTTGAAAGCTGATTATTGTATTTTGCCGAGCAGCGCTCTTGATTTTAGCCCGGCCCTTAACTCTTGTCATGTCACCCAGACTGGGCTGTCCGAGTACTCAACGTTTGTTCACAGATTAAACAACACCAGCTTCTTGACGGGGGACAGTTCGATTCCTCTCTTCAAATACTCTGGAATAATGAACCCTTCATCAACGTTATACGAATCGAAGCAGCGAGGTGCTCCGGAGAAGGCCGGATGTTTATCGGCCTCAAGCTCCGGGGCGACCTGTGGGGAGGAAATTTGCGTAGTCCTGACAGGTGTTATGTGGCCGGAGCGCGCCTCCGCCGCTTACTTCCGAGACAATCGATTCCGGTAAACCACTTACTCAAAACCGGAAGGTCACTCCGATCTGAACAGAAATGATGTCCGTTCTCGAAGAGAAGACGTCATATATGACTTGCCCGTTCTCCTCGCGGATAGAGCCTTTCTTTAAGTACTCGCCTCGAGACCCTCTTAAATAACGAACATTTCCGTCCAACAGGATTGCTCGCTCGCCTTTCTGTGATAGGGGAATCTGTACACCGCCTCCGAATCCATAACTGAACGTCGTGTCGCTCAAATCGGTGGTGCTGGCGATCTCCATACCATCAGCATCGTTTGAGATCGAGGTTCTGGTAAACAGATGTTTCAACCCAATCAGTCCGTCGGCGTAAGGGCGGATCGAGCCGGTTCGGGGTTGGATCCGCAACACGGAATGTGCGAGGAGTATGTTGTTGCTGGTGCGAACTCTGACCTCCACGTTGGGAATGGTGGTACTGAACGGCTCAAAGCGGGTATCGGAACCGTATATAACAACTCCGGCATCACCACCCACCAGAAAAGGGCTGGGACCAAGTCGTACGAGAAATTGACCGCCACCGCCATATCCATTATTGGTGATGTTCTCCTTTAACTCGCCGCGCGGGATGACGGTCGTAAAATAAACACCGGCCTGATACTCTTGCCCACTTACGGTTGTTGCCCCGCCCATCCATATAGTCAGAAGGATGATAGAAGCCGTCACGACTAGATTGTCGGCGGTTACATGGAGTCTGGTGGTTTTATAGCGATTCTGAAAATGTACCATTTCCCCTCCTACTAGTGTAATGAAAACGGCATCATTCTATTCAGTCTCGCATGCCTTTCATGACAGCTTCGAACAGACAGGCTCGCGCATATTCATTCCGCCACGCTTGTTGCAACGGGTTCTTCTTTGCGCCTTCCAGACAGTAGTTTCTTAGATAAGAGCCCGAGCAGAGGAATCGCAATTATCAGTAGTTTCCAGCTTTTGGCGAGTAATACCAACAGCAGTTTAAACAGCCCGGCCTTGGCAGCGACTTTGCCGGCGATCAAGGCGCCGATGCCGTATGCAGCAACCTTATCCGCGCCCCCTACATAATCGCCGTAACGGTGACCTTCGTTGAATTCGACGAAGGCGAGCACCTGCTGCATATCTTTCTCGACCATTTGCAACTGGCCCATCGATGCGACGGCATTTAGCGAAAGCACTCCGCGGCGACCCAGCGCACGGATGTCGTAGTTCAATGTGTGCTCAGGGTCTCCGCCAAAGCTCAGTTCCCTTGCCCAGAAAAGCTTGTGGGAATCCTTGTCGTAACGCGGGGGCGCCGCCCATCCGATCAACTCGACACTGTCATAGCCCTGCTTGGTCCTCTCCTCATTAGCCTCCCAGCTACACCGTCCTTGAGCTTGATTTCACCTGTCTGAAACTTCAGCCTTGATACTGTCTCCTCCCGTTTCTTGAATTCCTTGAGCAGCATCTCCGCCTGCTCCGGGGACAATTGATCTGTTTCGCTCGCCGGATCTTTACCGGATTTCTCCTCTTTCTTTTGCGCGCATACGAAAAGTGGCTGCGGGAGCGTCAAAAGGACCGCGACCGTAAAGATCAGACATACGAGGATGTTTTTCATATAGGTTCTCCGATTTGATGAGGATGACTGAGTCCTCCCGTCCTATTTGGTTGAAGAGATAAATCGACCAGACCCGTGTGGATCAACGAGTCCATTTCTAGGGATGGCGTGCGTAAGATACACTAATTGGAGGGAAGCCTGTCAATATAACTTTAGGCTTTTTTCAGATTTTCACATCAATAACCGAGTTCGGCCCCAGGGCTTTGATCTGTAGATGATTCGTGCGACAAGCCCAGACGGCGTTTTGCTTCTTCGAGCATGGAGACGGTGGCTGTTGCGCCTATTCTGGTTACACCGAGCGCGCGAACTTCGAGCAGACGATCGAACGTGCGCACACCTCCGGCTGCCTTTATCTGCACATTCGGAGGCGAATGTTTCCGCATCAAAATCAGGTCTGCGTCAGTCGCGCCACTGGGAGCATAACCTGTCGAGGTCTTCACCCAGTCGGCATTCAATTCCCCGCAGATATGGCAGAGCCTGATCTTTTGATCGTCGTCGAGATATGCGTTCTCAAAAATTACTTTGACCTTCCGGTCGTGCGCGTGCGCCACCTCGATGACGGCTCTGATATCCGCCTGAACATTCTCCCAGTCGCCGCTGAGGACGCGGCTGATGTTGACGACCATATCGAGTTCCTCGCCGCCATCCTCCAGAGCCTGGATCGCCTCAGCGACTTTTATGCTCGTCATATGGCCGCCGTGCGGAAAGCCAATGGTAGTGCTCGCTTTGACATTACTATCCGCAAGCTGTTCGGCGACCCATTTGAGCGAATAAGGCATGATACAGACGCTCGCTACGTCGTAAGCGAGCGCAATCCGTACTCCCTGCTGTAAGTCCGCCAGCGTCAGCGATGGGTTGAGCAACGAATGATCAATCATCTTGGCGACACTCTGATAGGTATATTCCATAATATTAATGGGAAGCTTATCTCTATTGCCGCCGGCCGTCCAGGTTCGCCCATTCTCCGGAGTGAATGAATGCCGCCCAGTAAAACGGATGCTGATGCTCCTTGGGCCCGCGAAGCATCTTCAGTTGTACTTGCCTCAATCCCTCGCTTCGCCCTTCTCCATTTGTGAGGGCTTTGTAGTAGGGAATCATTAAATCTTTGGTCACTTCGTCTGAGACGGGCCAGAGGCTCATCACCTGGCTCTGTGATCCAGCCAGGACAAATGCGCGACGCAGCCCCTGCACTCCTTCACCATTCTTCACATCTCCCACACCTGTGTCGCAGGCCGAAAGGACTACCAGTTTGGTACCCGATAAATACAGATAAGCCGCCTCCAGCGCAGTCAACACGCCGTCATCATCTCCTCGCTTTTCGAAATTTGCTCCCGCCAGCGCGAGGCCTGAGCGCAACAATGGATCTTTGACCCTGGCGAGAGACATTCCGATCCGCAGCTGGGAATCGGGCGCGGTGTAGAGTGCGACGAAGTATTCGCTGGCGAGACCCCTCTCCTGCAGATCGGCGCCATACTTCTGGGCATCGGCCTGAGTCGGAAAATTTCCGCTCCGTACTCGGAAGAAAATCCTTTTGCCACTCGCCCTCTTTTTTAGAATGTATCCATCTACCCCATGAGACCTGAGCCGTTCCACGGCCTCTTGCGCGGTTTCGAGAGCGGGAGTCGCCTCAAGCTGAACTGTGTAACTTTCACCTGTTGCAGCGATAAATCCTGATGAACCAGCGTTCTGCGCTTGATTTCCCCCAGATGATGGCTCCTGTTTATTGATGAAGAAACCGTGCGTTGCGATGTGAAGAATTTGCGGCCCCCTGGTCTGTTTCAACGCCGTCTCTGTTGCGTCATCTCCCTGGAGCACCGATGCGTTAGGGAGCAAGGCTTTGATCGCGAGCGCTTCATCTTCCGTGCTCGGCAGAGGTTGGAAGAAGAACTGAGACGGACCATCCTGTGATTTCGATCGGTTGCTTCCGCGCGTTTTTCCCTGATCTCTACGTAAGGCGATGGTGGCGAAGCTGCCGAAGTCAGGATTGGCCACCACCAACGGAGCGTCCTTGCTCGGCTCGGGTGATTGGAGACGCAGCAGGTCACGTCCGCTGGTCAGGTAGCTGAGAGAGTAGCGCTCGATCAGATATCGATTCTGCTCATCGACCAGGGCGGCAAAAGGGATGAGGTTTAATGCCCCGTCGGGGGAAATCAGCAAATGACGCGTATCGTTTAGCACTTCACTGATGACCGCCCGCACGGGTCGCATCAATTTCTCATCAACGGCGCGCGCGAGCCGGTTGACGTCGGTCCGGCTCGAATCGCGCAGCGCATTGCGCCATTCCTCCATTGCCTGATCAATCGGCGCGGCTTCGCCAAGATCTACCCACTTCGGCTCAACTTGAGATGCGAGCACATATGCGATGTAGTGCGGTTCTCTGCTCTTCCCGGTCTTCGGATCAGACGGCGTGAAGTAGGCGAACTCGACCAGTGAGGTGCTCGTGGGAAGAGCGGCTTGAACGGCGGCGAGTGTGACCGGCTGAACTTGATTGCGAAACTCGATGCTGCGAGCACTGAGCTTCCCTTCTAAATCATCGACCTCGACTTCGAGTTTTTTCACCCGCGTCAGATAGGTATCCGGCTTAACCGCATCGGGCACGTTGAGTTTGAGCATTGCCAATTGCGAGCGAGCCGTTATGAGTCTATTGAAGAGCGCTTGAACCTGGGGGCTAGCGTGCCGGCGCAACGTGGCTATCGTATCGGCCATCGCATCGAGGCCGCGCCCTTTTCGGCATAAGAGAGTCGTTAAAGCCAGATTGAGCGCCCGCGAATCGTCAGGCGCTGCCTGGCTTTGAAGAGAGAGCGTGAAATCGATCCTTTCCGAAAACTTAGAGACATAAAGCAGTTTCTGGCGTTCGGAGCCGATAGCGATAGTGCCGGTGAAGTTCCGTTCTTCTACGGCATTGGAGCGTGAGAGAAAAGAAATAGCCTGCGCGTATTCACCTTTTGCCAACTGCAGCCGGGCGAGGTCAGCGAGAGATTCAGCGAAATCTTTGTGTTCACTTCCAAGAACTTTTTCCCTGATGCTCAGTGCGCGCGCGAAGAGCGGCTCGGCCTTGGCGAACTCGCCTCTCACTCGATAGAGGTTGGCAAGATTGTTGAGACTTTGTGCCACTCCCGGATGCTCCGGACCCACCGATCTCTCCCCGATCGCCAGCGCCCGTTGATGGAGCGGTTCCGCCTTGGCATATTCGCCTCTATCGCTGTAAAACCTGCCGAGGTTGTCGAGAGTGAGGGCGACAAAGGGATGCTCGGGACCCAGCACCTTCTCCCTGATTGCCAATGCACGCAGATAAAGCGGCTCTGCCTTAACGTATTCGAGTCTGTCCTTATAGAGATCAGCGAGATTTTCGAGAGGGCGGGCGACATCCGGATGTTCTGGCCCCAGAGCTTTCTCCCTGATGGCCACTGCGCGCCTGTAGAGCGGCTCCGCCTTTTCGTAATCACCTCTATTGTAATAGATATTTGCAAGATTGATCAGTGAAGAAACGGCCTGAGGATGCTCCGGTCCCCATACTTTCAGATCGATGGTCAGTGCGCGTTGAAGCCGCGACTCTGCCTTTGCATAGTCATTTGTCGCGCTATAAAGAGCGGCCAGGTTGCTGAGGGCGATAGAAACATTGGGGTGTTCGGCCCCCAGCGCTTTCTCCCAGGTGGTTTGCGCACGTTGAAAGAGAGGCTCCGCTTTATCGAACTCGCATCTCTCAAAATAGAGTTTGCCAAAACTGGTAAGAACGGCGGCGACATCCGGATGCTCAGCTCCCAGCGCTTTCTCATTGATTGTTACTGCACGTTTATACAACTCTTCGGCCTTCGCGAACTCGCCTTTCTCGTTGTAGAGATAGGCAAGGTTGTTGAGGGTGGAGGCAACATCCGGGTGTTCCGGCCCTAAGACTTTCTCTCTAATCTTCAAAGCGCGTTGATAGCCTTCCTCCGACTTTTCGAAATCACCCTTGAGATTGAAAAGGTTCGATAGATTGTTAACTGCAAGAGCTACGTCTGGATGATCCGGTCCTAACGTCTTTTCACGAATCTCCAGTACTCGTTCACCTAATGGGCGCGCTTCATCATACCTGCCTTCACGATAAAGTCTGAGAAACTCTGTATTTTGCTTCATCGCTTCGTGCAAGGCGCGGTCTCCATCCGTGGCGACGCCCAACTCCACCACTCGAATCCGATATCGGCCGCCCGCCGCATTGCTATATTTTGCCTTTAGACCCAGTCGGTAGCTGCCCTCCTGTTCCGCTACCCAGGATGCGGTCTCCTCTCCCTCTTTCCTGCGCTCAGAATCAAATTCCGCGATCTGCTTTTTATCGGGCCCGATCAGTTTTAAACCCACGTCGATGCCTCGTTGATCCACAACTACCTTAATATATTGATCGGCGGCGAGAGTTATCTCATAGGTATGTGTTTGTCCCCCGGCCAACTCTCGTTCAATCGGTTTGCCCTGTTTGAGTTGTCGAACTTGCGGATCTTCCTGCGTTACAGTGGCAGGAGAATTGTAGGGCTCAACTCCTTTCTCTGTGGAAAATGTATCCGGAGAACCCTGAATTCGGAAAAGTAGCAGGCTGATTGTGAACGCGAGTCCGCCGTTGACGAGTCTCAAGCGAAAAGTCGTCCTGGTTGAGGTAGGTGGGAGAACCATGCCAATGCCTCCTTTAGCGGTAAATTTGAGTTTTTGCTAACTGGGGCACGTATCTACTTGGGAGAGTTCGATTTGGGAGGCTGAGAGATGGAAACTGAAAAACACTCCGCTCTTAACTATTTAACTCAATTGTTTTCAGCCTTTTGATTATCCTCCCTTTAACAAGTGACAAATTTGTTGAGCACGTATCGGCGAATCGTACGTCTACCTGAATTAGGTTCGAACAGATCAGTAATATTTTCTAACTCTCGGGATTTCAGATGGCGGCACTGCGAAAAAGGAGTTTCGAAAATTCGCCACATTGATAGCAAAATTGAAACGCGAATTATCGCGAATTATTTGGTATAGAACTTGTTAGGTGATGTTCGGTTTCTTCCAACCCCCTCCAATAGCGGTATGTGAGGTTCATCAATCGGCCGCACGTATCTCTCGTATACCCAAAACCTATATCAATAGATAGGTGCGAGATTGGCTCGCTCGAGAAGAAGTCTGTTCATTTCAACACTCAATTTAACTAGGTAGGAGGACCGCAATGAAAAACCAGTGCCCTGAGAAAAGTTCATCAGACCAACCCGATAGTAAGCGCGAAATTGAATCACCCGGTCGTCGTCAGTTTCTATCGGCTGCCGGAGGGTTCACAGCGGCAACATTTGCAACCGGTGAGGTGGGGTTGTCATCGCTGACCGGAGCTACCGACAGGGTAGCGGAACCACCACCTCAGTCGACACCGACGCCTTTACAGATGCGCCGTGCGCGTGCTTTGGAAATACGAAACAAGGCAGCCAACTTTCAATTAAGCCAGGACTTTCCGGTCCCTCAAAATAATGGAGACGAGGATAGATTCCCGCTCGGATTGGCGAGTTTTAGCAAGGCGCTACCTCATAATAAATTAGGCGAAGTCGATCAAGCCGCGTATAGGAAGCTATTACAGGCTGTCAACAGTGGTCGGGCATCGGATTTTGCTCAGATCCCGCTTGCTGGAACTACCAGACTCGCCAACCCGCAGTGCGCATTCGCCTTCGAAATGGAGGGGGCAGACCCACACTCTCTTACCGTCGAGGCGCCTCCAAGCTTTACGTCCGAAGAGTTCGCAGGAGAAATGGTCGAATGCTATTGGCTCGCATTGACGCGCGATATCCCATTTTCACAGTATGGCAATGAGCCCCTGACCGCAGCAGCGATCGATGATCTGAGGCGGTTCCCGGAATTTGCGAATGTCAATCCCGGAAATCTGTTCCGCGCCGATATCCCGGGCGTTCAAACCGGCCCGTATCTCTCGCAATTCCTGCTTCAGCCCTACACCTTCGGTTCCACCATTATGGAGCAGCGTTACCGCACATCTCTCAAGGGGGTCGACCATGTGACCTCCTATCAAACCTGGCTCGATATACAGAACGGTATTGCTTCGGGATCCGATGTCTTAGATGATACTCTGAGTTACATTCGTGACGGTCGCGTCCTGGGGGAATGGGTACATCGCAACTTCCCGTATCAGGCTGCCCTCATCGCGGCGCTCATCCTATTGGGTTATGGCAATGATGCGCTCGACGACGCCAATCCATACAAGAGTCCTACGAATCAATTGGGATTTGCCACTTTCGGCGCACCTCATCTCCTTGACCTCATCGCACGCGTTTCAAATCACGCGCTTAAAGCGGCGTATTATCAGAAATGGGCGGTTCATCGCCGCATCCGCCCCGAAGAGTTCGCAGGGCGTATCCATAACCATATGACAGGCGCAGCTCAATATGAGCTCAACTCGAAACTGCTCGACTCGGCGGCGCTCTCATCTCTATTCAGCAAAAACGGAACTTACCTATGCCCGCAAGCTTTTCCCGAAGGCTGCCCGACGCACCCATCTTATCCCGGTGGTAATGCGACGTTCACGGCCGCCGGCGTAACCATGCTCAAAGCCTTCTTCAACGAAAACTTCGTGATCCCGAACCCGGTCGTCCCGAGCGAAGATGGATTGTCGTTGCTTCCGTGGACGGGTGATCCTCTGACTGTCGGCAATGAATTGAACAAGCTGGTTTTTAATGCCGCTTTCGGTCGAAATACAGCGGGAGTACATTATAGGAGAGACGAAGTTCGCGGAATCTTGCTCGGCGAGACATCGGCTATCAGCGTGGCGACCGATTTCAACGCGACATACAACGAAAGTTATCCCGGATTCAGCCTGACGACATTTGATGGAACTCCCACAACTCTGAGCACAAATCCAGTCCTTCTGTGATTGATTGAGTATCAATATGGAAGAGAAAGGAGGTGACCGCGAGAGCCCGGACAACGCACGACTGGCATCCGCAGTAATCTCAACATCGCAAGCATCGCAAGTATATTCCGTTTGCAATTGAGCGGAGAGAACGGGATTAACAGCGAGGAGCGTCCGGTATACCTGGATATATAGTCCGCTAAACCTTCTCAGGTTGAGGAAGGAGGATAAATGTGCGATGTTTCATTAATGCCATATTCGTGAATTTCGCGGCGAAAATAACTGTTCGCCATGTCGATAATCGGATGTGCCGTTCGACTTATAGTCGAAAAGGGGGATAGAGCCGGTCGATTCCGTCCGGTCTAAACTCCCAACACGAAACCAAAGGAGATATGTCGATGCGATTCATGGTTATAGTAAAAGCCAACAAAGACACCGAAGCTGGGGTTATGCCGAACGAGGAACTCCTGACCCAAATGGGCAAATACAACGAAGAACTGGTAAATGCCGGCGTGATGATCGCGGGAGAAGGGCTTCACCCGAGCTCTAAGGGAGCGCGCATCAAGTTCTCGGGAAATAAACGTACGGTGTTAGACGGCCCTTTTCCTGAAACAAAAGAACTGATTGCCGGATATTGGATATGGCAGGTGAAATCAAAGGAAGAAGCAATCGAATGGGCCAAACGCTGCCCCAATCCTACGGGCGAAGAATCTGTACTCGAACTCCGCCAGGTGTTCGAATCGGATGAATTCGGCGAAGAGTTTACGCCGGAGCTGCGGGAACAAGAAGATCGGTTACGCGCGAAAATCGAGAAACGCCAGAAAAAATAATCAGACGATTTATATAGTTGAAATCATTCTGCCATCAATGATGTGCGCGGTCAGAAACACCACAAATTCAGCGACCTCTTCATGCCGGCCTGGCCGGCTCGAAGAGGTCCTTAGATACTTTCAAGATAATTCAAAGGCGTTCTGAGGCATTACCTATCATGATACCGACCTAAGCGAGAATTCCGTTCACCACCTCGCCCGACACATTAGTCAAGCGGGCATCTATCCCCTGAAACTTCACCGTCAGACGCAGATGATTGATTCCCAGCAGGTGCAATAGTGTAGCGTGGAGATCATGGACGCTGACAGGTTTATCTTCCGCGGCATATCCGAGCTCGTCCGTCGCGCCATAGGCAACTCCCCCTTTGATCCCGCCTCCTGCGAGCATGAAGGAGAAGCCTTTGATGTGGTGATCCCGGCCGCTGCTGCCCTGCGACATCGGGGTTCGCCCGAATTCACCGCCCCAGATGACCAGCGTGTCATCCAGCATACCGCGCTGCTTCAGGTCTTTGATCAGCGCCGAGGTCGCGCGGTCGACCTCCTGCGCCTTGTGCGGCAAGTTGACCGGTATTCCGGAATGGTGATCCCAGTCGCGATGATATAGCTGAATGAACCGCACGCCGCGTTCTGCCAGCCGCCGGGCCAATAGACAATTGGACGCGAAAGAGCCGTCGCCGGGCTGAGCGCCGTACATCTCAAGGATGTTCTTCGGCTCATTGCTCGTATCCACAAGACCCGGAATGGACGACTGCATTCTGAAAGCCATCTCGTACTGCGCGACGCGCGTCAGTATTTCCGGATCATTCGTCACCTCGTGCTGCATCCTGTTCAACTCATTGATGGCGGCGATCGAGTCGCGCTGAGTCCCGGCGCTCATCCCGCTCGGACTGTTGATGTAGAGTACCGGATCGCCGGCCGAGTTGAGCTTCACACCCTGGAACTTGCTCGACAGGAAACCGGCCGACCACTGCCGTTGGGCGATCGGCTGGTTCTGTCCGCCCTTGCCGGACGACATCAGAACGACATAGCCGGGCAGGTCATCGCATTCGGAGCCAAGGCCATAGAGTATCCAGGCACCCATGCTCGGGCGTCCCGTGATGATCGAACCGGTGTTCATGATCGTGTGGGCCGGATCATGATTGATCTGCTCCCCCCACATCGAGCGGATGATGCATACATCGTCAGCCACTCCGCCGATCTCTGGGAACAGTTCGCAAATTTCCTGGCCCGATTTGCCAAACCGTTTAAATTTGAATTGCGGGCCGAAACAGACGAGCCTCTGGTTTTGCAGTTGGGCGATCTGTTGCCCCTTGGTAAATGACTCAGGCATTGGCTTGCCATGCATCTCGGCCAGCTTCGGTTTGTAGTCGAAGGTCTCCAGATGCGATGGGCCGCCCGCCTGATAGAGGAAGATTACAGTTTTGGCTTTTGGCGGGTGATGAAGCGGATTGACTATGCCTTTTGATTGCAAGTCGCGAGTTGAAGATTGCGGTGTTGCGCCGGCTCGCGCCTCTCGTCCGAACAACGAAGTCAGCGCGATCGTTCCCAAACTGGCAAAACTCTGACCCAGAAAGGTACGGCGGCTTGCGTAACGATTGGTGTCGTGTGCCATTGCTTGTTCTTCTTTCATCGCTTTTTCTCAATTCCGGGTTATCGTTTCGTGCAGATTAAGAATCGCACGCGCTACCGTTGTCATCGCGGCGAGCGCTGGAGCACTCATGTTCTTCGGCAGCAGCGCATCGCCGATGCTGATGAATTCCTTGGCCGACGTAGGGTCGCGCTGATATGCTGCCAGGCTCTTCCGATGCAGCTCGGCCAACGCGCGACGCTCCGGCAGCGCCGGTTTGCGGCCGAGAGCACGCAGGAAAGCCCATTCTATTCGGGCATCAACCGTCCCTCCGCCCTGCCTCAAGATTTTCTGAGCGAATACGCGGGCGGCCTCGACGTAAGTCGGATCGTTCAAGAGCGCCAACGCCTGCAGCGGGGTGTTGGAACTGACGCGGTTGACCGTACACTCCTCACGCGGAGGCGCATCGAAGACCAGAAGGCTCGGATGCAGAAACGTGCGCTGCCAGTGCGTGTAGATGCCGCGCCGGTAAAGGCTCTCGCCGCGGTCCGCCGAATAGTCGCGCATCGGGAAGTTGAGCATGGCCAGGTAGCGTTCGGGCTGGTATGGCCGAACCGATGGTCCACCGAATTTTTCGACGAGCAGACCGGAAATCGCCAGTGCGATGTCCCGCACCATCTCGGCATCGACGCGGAATCGGCTCTGCCGCGCAAGCAGCCGATTATCCGGATCGAGCTCAGATAACTGCGGACTGGTAATACTGGCCTGCCGATAAGTGTGGCTCGTGACGATCAAGCGTATGATGTGTTTGATGTCCCAGTCGTGTATTTGAGACCCAGCCAATCCGCTCGATCGGCATTCCGCGTTCATCCCGCAATCATTCGAGGGATGCATAAATTCGCTCGCCATCCAGTCGAGCAGTTCTGGATGCGTCGGCCACTCACCCTGAGAGCCTAAATCATCGAGCACCTTAGATAAGCCGGCCCCGAAGAACTGCCGCCACAGACGGTTGACGAAGACGCGAGCGGTGAGAGGGTTATCCTTCGATGATATCCAGCCGGCCAGGTCCGAGCGGGTAGCGCGGCGGTTGCCAGCCTCCAATTTGCCGAAGACCACAGGAATCGCGGGCTCGACGACCTCGCCTGATTCATCCAGGAAATTGCCGCGCGCCAGCACGCGCGACAAGGCGGGCATCGCAATCTCGGTAGTCACGACGCGCGGTATCTGAGAAGCGAGCAAGTCAAGCTCCGCTTCGAGCCGGGCGCGGCGCACAATCAGCGGCTGCAGTTCCGGCGATGACCATTTGAAAAAATCAAGCAGGGCAGTCTCCTGTGCTCCGGTGCGCTTGCCTGCCGGTGCCTTGAGAGCCCGCACGACCGCATCAGAAAGCCCATTCATCGGTGTGGGAGTCTTCGCCGTGTGATCCGGCCAGGAAAATTGCGCCGATGAGAGCGCCAGGCGAAAGCGGCCGATAGTCGCGCGGCGCGACCGTGAATCCTGGTGCAGCCGTACTTTGATGATCGAATTCTGTCCGGTCCGCAGCTTCGGCGCCAGGCGCAGCGCCAGGAACGAGCCGCGATTGTCGGCATAGGAGACACCCCAGCCCGTCTTCGAATCTCCATCGATCGCATTCATCGCGCGGTTCTCCGGTAACTCCCCTACTCCATCGGTTGTCGACAGGATGAAATCCAACTTCCGCGAGCCGTTTCCTTTGAGTGCCTTTTTTGCTCCGTTTTTTGCCCCGTTCACCTGGTCATGCGCGACCGGCTCAATTTCAGCTTCGACTTCGGTCAGAACGAAACGGTCGGCCCCGCGCGCGAGTCGATTAGCAGGCAAGCTGGCGTCCTGTACCACCTCAATTCCGAGGGCCGTCCAGTCGCCCTCGCCCGGCTTGAAGCTGATTGTATATGTCTCGTTCTCCGGATTGGCGCCGCTCGCGACGACCAGGCCATCACCCGTGATCTCCTCTGTAATCAGGTTCCCGCCGCGATAGACCGTAACCGTCAGCGGCTCGTCGTTATAGACCGTCAAAGTCGTGCCGTGCGCGGCTTTCGCAGTGATCGGCCGTTGGAATCGCCAGCTCAGTACACCCGCATCGTGAGATTGCCGCAGTTTTTTCTCCCATACCGTACTTCGCGCGAACAATTCACCGGCTTTAATATCCAGTTCTGCGTTCAGCCATTCGATTTGCCTGGTTAAATCGTCATTGCGCTTCTGCTGTTCGGTGGATGGCAACATCAACTTCGCCCCCCAGGCATTGCTGCCTCTGTCGGGCACCAGCCCCGTCTCCTTTATATCGGCGAAGAAGGCCTTCATCGAGTAGAAATCCTTTGTCAGGATCGGGTCGAACTTGTGATCGTGACATTCTGCGCACCCCATCGTGAGGCCCAGCCAGACCGCGCTTGTCGTGCGAACGCGATCGGCGGCGTATTTAGCCAGATATTCTTTGGGCTGGAGGCCGCCTTCCGCCGACACGCGATTCATGCGGTTGAAAGCCGAAGCGATGCGCTGTTCGGTGGTCGCATTCGGAGACAGATCACCGGCAATCTGTTCACGCGTGAATTCGTCGAAAGGCTTGTTGTCGCGGAACGCGCGCAGCACGTAATCGCGATACGGCCACGCCGGAAAGGCATTATCCCCATGAAATCCTGATGTATCGGCGTACCGCACCGCGTCTAGCCAGTGCATCGTCTGTTTTTCGGCGTAGCGCGGAGACGCCAACAGGCGATCCACCAGCTTTTCATAAGCCTCGGGCGATCTATCGCCGACAAATAAGGCGACCTCTTGAGGAGTCGGCGGAATGCCGGTCAGGTCCAGCGAGACGCGGCGAATGAGCGTGCGGCGATCGGCCTCGGGAGATGGCGGCAATCCATCGTTGGCGAGTCGCTTCTGGATGAAAGCGTCGATCGGGTTGCGTATGTTTGCGGGCGCGCGCTCGCCGATATCTGGGACGGCGGGACGCCTTAGAGGCTGGTATGCCCAGTGACCTTCGTACTTAGCGCCCTCGGCCACCCAGCGCTTTATCAATTCTTTCTGTCTCGCGGTGAGCTCTTTGTGCGCCCATTTAGGCGGCATCACCTCGAATTCTTCACTGGCAAAGATGCGACGAACGATCTCGCTCTCATCCGGCTTGCCGGGTACGATCGGAATGACCCCCGTCTTGGTCTTCTTCGTCGATTCTTCCCTGAGATCGAGACGCAATTCCGCCTGGCGCGCGTTTTTGTCCGGCCCATGACAGCGGTAACATGTGTCGGAGAAGATCGGTCGTATATCACGGTTGAAGCTGACCGCATCTTGCCCCTCGGCTCCTACTTCTCCGTCTGGAGTTATGGCCGTTATGATCAGCAATGCTGCGATAAGACAAAAGAAGACCTTGGCGTAATATATATGTGAAGACATTTGTCTCATTGGTGTCCTCTCAACTCACGTCTGCCTTGATTTTTCATATCTACACTGACCGTAGGTCGCACAAACACCGCCAATATCAACACAATTGTGAAAACCCTGGCTTCTGATCGATACTCGAAAATCGTTGCGAATCTGTTGTATCTGTGATTTCACATCCACCGACCGATCGCAGATTTTCAGATATCGCTCTCACAGCGAGTGCCGTGCTAACGAGAGTCTGTGCTTCTTTAATTCCTGTGATGTCTTTCCTGAAGGGTGTGCGATTCTATCATAAAGGAGCTATCAGCAAGACGCCTGAAAGACGGAGGTATGAGAAAAAGACGACAGGTAATTGTCTTGGTCGAAGGCATGAAGGAACGGTCCACCTGCGCCGGTATTCGGTATGCAGGAAAGGAAATACAGGATGGAACCCGCTTTTTAACCCATTGAGAACCTTAGAAGAAGCGGATATCAGACTCAGGGGATTGCAAAAGTGCCAATTTGGGTATATTTCTCATCTGTATTTTTATTTTTGTTTCTGTTTCTGTCGCTGTTATTTTTCAGCTACTCCGACGATCCGAAAAACAAGCTTTTCCTCAATGAAGCGACAGCAGGAGAGGGATCTGACCAAACCGCACTGATAGGCTGTTAGGCGAAGCTGGGGCGCGACCGGGTGTACGGTCATGGGATCTGACAGCCACCAAACAAATCACTACCGAGTTTTTATAAATCAATTCGCTCTGTGGCTGGCATGACGCTGACCGCAGGGGTGAGTCCGTCAAACCGCCAGTACGATTGCAGGAGGATGACTATGTACCAGAAGTTTGCTCAGACGCTTCTCGCGCTCACCTTCATTTGTGCGGCCGCCTTACCGGCATTGGCTCAGGCCGATGTTTCATCGGCGACGATCAGGGGCACCGTCACCGATCCTCAAGGCGATGCGATCACGAACGCAACTGTGACTATTTTGGACATCGATCAGGGAACATCCCGCACCACAACGACTGATTCGAGCGGTGAATTCCAGGTGAGGCTGGTGCGCCCCGGTCGCCACGACATCACGGTTACGGCTTCAGGCTTCGCCAGATATCTGCTCAAAGACATTCAACTAACAGTCGGGCAGACCGCGAGCTTCGACATCGATCTCCAGGTCGAGGGCGTCAGGACCGAGGTAATAGTGACTACATCAGCGCCGCTTATTGAAGTGGAGCGCACTCAACAGGCAAATACCATCGAGCGACGACAGGTGGAGAACCTGTCCAATATCAGCCGCGATTTTCAGTCTTATGTCTACACGCTGCCGGGAGTGGCGAGTTCGAACGCTCCGCGCAGCCAGCTCGCGGGACGCCTGACAGCTTTCGGCACTTCCGGCTTCTCGATTGGCGGAAGTAACGGACGCAATAATCTCATAACGGTGGACGGCGGCGAGAATGAATATGGTTCCGGACAGACCCGCTTTGATATCAGCCCCGAAGCGATCCAGGAATTTCAGGTCAACCGCAATTCCTTTACGGCGGAGTTCGGTTTTACAGCCGGCACAGCGGTTAACATCATTACCAAGAGCGGCACGAATCAGTTCCACGGCAGCGGCTATATCTTCTTCCGCTCGCAGCAGACATCTGCGCGTGATCCATTCGATTTCAACCCCACGGGAAAGAAATCCTTCAACCAGCAGGTCTTTCCCGGCTTCACTTTCGGCGGCCCCGTAGTCAAGAACAAACTTTTCTTCTTCACCAACTACGAACGTCAAAAAAACGACAACGCGCGATTTCGCACCTACACCAATAACTCACTCCTACAACCCGGTACTGACCAGGTTGCGCTGCTCGATCGGCTAGATGATTCCGCCGACGGCAACGTACGGCGAATTTCCGCCGATCTGCGTACCGCTTTGACCACGAATGCGACGAACTATCCCACGACTTTCAAAACCCTGCAGGAGGGCGAAGGCACGTTCAACGGCCTGGCGCGACTCAATACCTGGAATACAAGGATGGATTATCAGATCGGCAACAAGGACTCGATCAATGGGCGCTTCACGCTATCGCGGAATTTTACCGATGACATCGGCACCAATAACGGAACGTCACCTTCCATCGGTGCCAACCTGACCTACCGCGACTACTCGACGGTCGTCACATGGATTCACACTTTCGGGAACAATCTGATCAACCAGATGCGGGGACAATTCTCGCCTAATAACTCGGCGGTAACAGCTCCACCGGAACCGGCTCGGACCTCCGTGATCATCAGCGGCCTGGGCGGATTTGGCCGAACATTCGGCGCTCCCTATATCGTCAATCAGAATCGCTACCAGCTCGAAGACAACCTGACCTGGCTCAATGGCAATCACACGCTCAAGTTCGGTGGTTCGTATCGCCCGGTCCAATACACTTTTAGGAATGACCTCTGGTTCGCCGGAGAATTTCAATTCCAGCCCAGTCCGCTCTACCCTGTAACCTCTGCCGTGCCAACTGCAGATCGAACCGATTTTGCCCGTGCGGTCTGCGCAGCGAATGGTCTCCCGGCAACAAATTGCACGGAGGGACTTACTGCCGCTGCCACCTTAAACAGCTTTATTAACAGATCGCAGTTGAATGCCCTGCAGAACTTCAACCTGAATCAACCGCTCATCTACCGGCAAGGATTCAATAATCCGACCTGGAATGGAACGGGACATTACTTGGGAGGTTTTGTGCAGGATACGTGGAAGGTTCATCCGCGCTTGACTCTTGATCTCGGCGGCCGGATCGATTGGGACGGCGAGCCACAGCCAGTCCCGCGTAACGCATACTTCTCACCGCGCTTCGGATTCGCCTGGCAATTAACGGGAGATAACAAGACTGTGCTGCGCGGCGGTAGTGGCCTATTCTATTCGCCCATTTACGTGCAGATTCCGGGCTACACCAGCGTGCTCAACGGCAGCGGAGACTATATCAACCAGATTGCCCGCACTGGCAATGCCGGTCTTCCAACGGTCTTCAATTTGAGCGCGGCGGGCGTCTATCAGGCGGGCATAAATCTAGGCAAGTATCCTTTCAGCATCCTGACCGAGGGTGACATCAATGCAATGGGAATCTCCACAGCAGCCGGTCTTCCCGGCCGTGTCCTGTTCGAGCTGAACCCCGAATATAAGAACAATTACGCGATTCAAGCCAATCTCGGCATTCAGCGCCAGATCACCGGCAATCTGAGCATCGAGATCGCATATCAAATGTACCACGGACTCCACATTCAGCAGCCGGTCGGGCTCAACTATTGCGAGGCCGGCACGCCGGGTTGCCCTGCGATGGCGGCCAACTTAACGGCTCTCTCGCAACGAGATTCGCGCCTCGGCCCTCTATATCGCGTCTGTGGCCCCGGAACCAGTTGCGGGCGGATTAACGATTCGGGCATCACCCAGTTCACCGATTATCAGTCGCGAGGCAGCTCGATCTATCATGGGATGACAGTCTCGCTTCAACGGCGCTTCAGCAATTACATCTCTTTTCAGGCTAACTATACCTTCAGCAAGGCGATCGACGATCAGACGGATTTCAATTCTAGCTTTGCGCCGCCCTTCCCGTCGCGGCTAACCACGGAGCGGTCCCTGTCCGCTTTCGACATACGTCACAACTTCGTCGTCAGCAGCGTCTTCCAAAGCCCTTTCAAAAGATGGGCGCTGCGCGATATCTCGCTCAGCCCGACCATCTTTATCCGCAGCGGTATTCCATTCACGCTGCGAACCGGTACAGACATCAATGGCGACACGCGCGGCGGAACGGATCGTCTCTTCCATATCGGCCGAAACACCGGCATCGGGCCGAACTACCGGAGCCTCAACTTGCGGATCAGCAAATCTTTCCGCCTGGATAAGGACGGTCCTGCGCGGATCGAAATAACGGCCGATGCCGCGAATATGTTCAATCGCACAAACTTCGCCGCTGTCAACGAAATCATCCCGGTGACGATCAGCCCTACAGGAGTGCTCACCTTCCCCACGGCGATGTCGGCTACGGATTACAATGCCGAAACGGTGCGGATCACCGGTCGCAGGGATCGCAATTTCATGAAGGGCGATCCGCTCAGTTTCACATCGGCTTTCAACCCGCGGCAGATTCTTTGGGGATTGAAGTTTGTTTTCTGATTGAGGGAGCATGGTAACCGCCGCAGGTCGGCGTAAAGGCGGAACTCCGAGCGAATTGATTGGAGTTTCGGCTTCAGGCGGTTAGAAATCGCGTGCGGAAAAGAAAAGACCGCGTAAACGCGGAACTCCGAGCGCGAAAGCAAGTAGCGCAGCTCCAGGGATGTAAGTTGGTTTAATTTAAAGCCAAATTGTAAACCTTGAAGTTTGTTTGTAACTTCCAGCCCTCAGATTCGTAGAGCGCCTGCGCACTTTTGTTGGTCAGCTCTGTGGACAATGTGAGTCGAACCGCGCCGGCGGCCTTGCCAAAATCGGCTGCGGCATGGAGGAGCGACCTTCCTATCCCCATGCGCCGAGCATTCGGTGCGACAAAGAGATCGTTGAGAATCAGAATGCGTGCGGCAGCTCCTGACGAAAAGCTGGGAAACAGCTGAACAAATCCTAGAGCAATGCCGTCTGCCCCGATCGCCACAAAGATGATCGATTCGTTATGCTGAAAGCGCTCCAAGAGGAATTTCTTCGCCAGCGCCAGATCGGCCGGCCATTGATAGAACTGGCGATAGGCATCGAAGAGTGGCGCTACCATATCCAGGTCAAAAATCGTGGCATATCGTACAGTCACATCACATCTGTTATTCATTGCGAGCTCCTACTACGTCGACTTGCAGTGGCACTATCTCGAACCAGGGGCAGCGCTGGGCTGCTATGTCGGCGAATCCATCGGTTTGCCAGAGTGCGTGATAGCGCTGTTGCTGGGAATACCGGGTCACTTGACGATATTGCGGCCGGAAGAAAAATCAGTGCGATCGAAAAAACCACCATATAATTGTTAATGTTTGGCAGCCTATTCACGGCGTGATAAGTTATCAAGGCTTTTCACTATCATCAACGGCAACATACTGGAATTTGGAGGCATCGTTGTTATATGTATGGCGTGTGCGTCAAAACCTTCAACCAGACGATCTTCTACCGGGGACCGGATAATGAATGAACCCGCAACTGACCTGAGAGTCAGCGACCCTTCTCCGATCGCCAGCGCCGGCTCGCGCGTGCGCTATCGGGTGCTGGCCTTCACCGTGCTGCTCGCCGCGATCACTTACCTCGATCGGGTATGCATTTCACTCACCGCTCCCGCGATGATGCGCGATCTGAACCTGAGCCAGGTTGAAATGAGTTTCGTATTCAGCGCTTTCACGTTGGCGTATGGTCTATTCGAGATACCGACCGGGTGGTGGGGCGACCGCGTCGGGACGCGCAGGGTATTGACGCGAATCGTCATGTGGTGGTCAGGCTTCACCATCGCCACAGCCACGGCCTTCAATTACATTTCGCTGCTCGCGATCCGGTTTCTCTTCGGCGTGGGTGAGGCTGGTGCGTGGCCGAATGCTGCCCGTACTTTCTCGCGCTGGTTCCCGGCGACCGAGCGCGGAACGGCGCAGGGCATATTTTTTATGGGGGCGCACCTGGGCGGCGGCCTTACTCCCCTGCTCGTCACTGTAATGCTCGGGGTGATGAATTGGCGCTTTGTTTTCGTGATTTTCGGGGCAGTCGGTATCGTCTGGGCTACTGCGTGGTACCGCTGGTTCCGCGACGACCCTGCGCAGCACAAGGCTGTCGACCAGCACGAACTCGACCTGATCACTCGGGGTCGGGGCGAACAAGCTGATCACAACCTGAGCCGCAAGGCGTGGAGGCAACTGCTCACCAGCCGCACTATGATCGCGCTCTGCCTGATGTATTTCACGCAAAGCTACGGTTTCTACTTTTATATCACCTGGCTGCCGACCTACCTGGAGAAGGAGCGCGGATTCACGAAAGCGAGCCTGGGTCTTTTCGCCGGTCTTCCGCTTCTGCTGAGCGTGCTCGCGGACCTCTTCGGCGGCTTGACTACCGACCGGCTGAGCAGGCGTTATGGGTTGCGGGTGGGGCGCTGCGGAGTAGGCGGAATTTCACTTCTGTTGGCAGGCCTTTTTTTGATCGCCGGGACAGCGACCGGTCATCCGTTGCTCTCAGCGCTGTTCATAGCTATCGGAGCAGCTTCATCCAACTTCCTCCTCGGCGCCAGCTGGGGCACCTGCATTGACATCGCGGAAGGGCAAGCGGGGTTGGTCGGCGCGTGCATGAACACCGCAGGCCAGGTCGGTGGTTTTCTGAGCCCGATAGTTGCGGCTCTGATGGTGGAGCGTTTCGCGAGCTGGGGCACGCCGCTTTATGTGGCCGGCCTGCTCTACTTGTTCGGAGCCTGCTGCTGGTTGATCATCGATCCGCGACTTCCGGTATTCTCCCGGCGAGCCCCCGCTTTTGAACATTGAATTGCGATCATTCCTCGCCTAACGCATTCATCGGATCCTATCTGGCCGCCCGTCGCGCATGAAGGCAGTTGGCAAGCAGACCAACCGCCGCCGAGAAGCTGAAAGAATCGCCGTATTAGCCCCAATGCCGAGCGCCCGGCGATTACCAGTAATCGAGATGGCAAAAACCATATAAATATTTGTTTTGGTAAAGAGCGGAAAAGAGGGTTTTACCGAGCGCTGTGAGCTGGCGAACGCTAGCCATTAGCATTAGCTCTGTGACAGTTCATGTCCTAAAACGGAGCTACAGCCACAAAATCAGATGTATCCGATTTTATTGATTACTGCCCTTTTTTCGCGTGACATGGGGGGACTGGTCAGCCGCATCAAAAGGCAATGAGAGAACCCTGGACTTCAAACATATCTTTGGGGTCGCTTAGAATTTCGACCTTGCCCGTGATTTCCTCAAGTACAGGTTCAGATACGTACATCTCGCTGAGGTGCAACGTATCCGTGATGCGCACTATCTTTTTCCGCTTGTTCGGCTCGTGGCTGGCGCGGATGCCCCATTCAAGTGCCAGCGCGTCTGACGCTGCGACAATCGGTAACTTGAAGTGGGAATAAAATCCGCTGGTGATTCCATTGGTATAAGTCACGTCCCAATCTACTTTGTCGACCAGCCGTTTGGTAGTCACATCCGCCAGGCCGATCCCGCAGGCATTGCCATGCGATGCTTCCGTCAGGTCCGTGACGACGATCGATTTGATTTTGGGCGACACCGGATCCGCCTCACCGCGGATTTCCATGCGTCCGATGATATTCGGATCCATGCCTGAACCGCTGATGTCTTTACCTAAACGATCTACCACCAGCACGTCAATTTCATTGAGTGGAAAGGATGGGAGCATACGTTTAGCCATATTCAGCAATTCCGGCTCGCGCGCCAGTATCTCTGGTGGCGTGAGGGCTTCGATGATCGCGGTCTCATCATAAGCGTTTTCGACTATGCCAAGACCCAGAAGAATTTTGCCGGTCTCGAGGATCCGTTTTCCGGCGAGCGGCATGAGCGTCTTCAAGCCGTAGATGCCGTAGCCATGTAGCTCCGATGCCAGACGTTTCTTTCCCAATCCGATCACGCACATTTTCACCAAACCGCTTTCATAATCACCGTGAAAAGCCGTGTGCGGCTTGATGCGATTGATGAGGATTACCCCGTCCGACTCAAAGGCGTACCTATCCATAAATAACGGCAACTCCAGGCCGCCATTATCAAGTTCTACAACTTCCATCGAAGAGCGAATCGGACAGCCCATGGCGTCTTCTGTGATGCCATAAGAAGCGAGTATCTCGCTCTGCCCTTCTGCGGTGGCGCCGCCATGACTTCCCATAGCCGGGAAGATAAAAGGATCCCCGCCCATGGCTTTAATCGCGGAGGCAGCGGCCCTGGCGATGCGACCGATGTTCGATATGCCGCGACTACCGGCCGCGATGGCGATGCGCGCACCCGGCTTGATCTTCAATTTGCCGGAATTGAGCTGTTTGGTTACGGCTTGCTCAATATCGAGAACTGCCTGTCGGTCAAACTGCTGTCTGATCTTGGTGAATTGGTATTTAGTCATTTTCAATAATCTCCACAGACAGGAAAATGTGAAACACTAGAATAAGACATCTCATTATGAGTCAAGTCAAGATATTTTTGCTTTTCTGTTGAGCCCTTACTTATGATTTCTCTCTTCAGTGTTCCATCGGGAAACCGAATGCGTAGAAGACGCTATCGTGATCTCCCACGTATATCTGACCAACGCCGCCCGACAAGGCGGCCCCGCGCGTAAACGAGGTGATCGTCGATCCGCTGTTCCACAATTCTTTACCGGTCGTACCATCGAGCGCATATAGCACTGCGCCTGACGATCGCTGCGCGCGCTTTGCCCGCGTCAGCCTGCTTTCGCTCGAACGGAACTCGCCGCTCGACGTGACGAAAACCACATCGTTGATAATTGTAGGAGGCAATGGCGAAACAAGATCGCGCGATCTCCAACCCTGCTGCAAGATCAGGCATGCCATTCTGCTCGACGACCTTCCATGCAACGATTGCGCCGCGGTTTGCCGCGCCGGCGGCGGCATCAGCAGATTGTGCGCCCGCGGCCGGCGCGAGAATCCATCGCGTGCCGCTCGCCTCCTGCCAACTTGAAAGCGCGCCCGGCACGTACTCCGCCGCCTTCCCTTCGGCCGGCGTGATATGAAAGGGCTTCGGATTAGCTCCGCTTTCCCCCTTTATCATTCCCCCGCTGTCCAGCAGATGAATGCGCCCATCTGTGGTGGTCGCAGCGATCAGTGTTTTTGTTTTATATTTGAAAATGATCGGCGAAGATGAGAACCCCTGATCCCCAGCCAGATACCGGCCTTTCACCTCGAGAGTCTTAGGATCAAGCGCAACCAGGGAGTTGGGTGATTGCCCTCCGTTTCCCGTCGCCACAAATAGGGTACCGTCATCATCAAAAGCGGGCCCCGCCGAACCCATAACATTGCCCTTCCACGTTGTTACTCGCTTTGAAGTAATATCAAGCGCCCAGACGCCATTCGGCGTTCCGCCGCAATTTCCCTCGGTAACGACATATGCCATGTTATCAATGACAATCAGACCCTGCGCGTTAGCATTGGGAGGCAAAAATTTGACTGGCGGTTGATAATCGGCGCCATTCGACAGGTGCATGATGTGCAGCCTGCCATCGCTCGAAAGAGCGTAGATGAGATACGGCCCGCGTCGCGATTGGCTGCTCGGTGGCGCCGGGGCAGGGCCGGCAGGACGAGCAGTGGGAGTGCCTTGAGCTCCGGGGCGTGTCGCCACAGATCTGAGAGTGACCGCGCCCTGACCGGGCTCTCCGACCGAACTGCGAGCGGGGCCACTCCGCCCAGATCCACTTCCCACACCACCAATCAGCGACGATATCGTGGTTTCGGTCGGGCGCGTCACATTCGCAGTCATTCCGCCGGGACATGCAGGCGTCGGCTTTTCCGACAGCGCCGCGGATGTCAGCTTTTTCTCCCATTCAATCCGGCCGAGGTCGGTATCGATCACAAAAATATTGTCCGCACTGCCCCCCAGAAAACCCAACATGCGAAATCCGCGATAACCGATCAATCGTTCCATCAGCGCCGGAGGCGTCAAAGAGTTCAATCCGTTCGACTCGTTCTTGAGGTTGAGCTTCCACAGGAACTGGAAGCCCGGCTGCTGCATAGTCTCCTTCGATATCTTGGCATCGGCCTTCACCCATGATGAACGTTGCGCATCCGAATTGCTCGTCATCCAATCAGTGGCGCCTCGCCCTTGAGCTATAACAGCATCCTCCCAGCTGACTTGACAGCTTATAATGAAGACGACTACAGCAGCCAGTTTTTTCATCGTGGAATCTCCTCGGATTATAGTTTCAATACTGAAAATGGATTACCCAGCAAATGCTCCGGTCGGCGACGATCGAAAGCCGGGTGATGACAAGGCAAAACCCCTGGTTGCATCTCCCGAATAGTATGGCATCTTCAAGGGATACGAGATCGATCGTTGCCACATTTTTCAAGGATGATCTCGCATCCTTTCAACTTTAAGGATGCAACACAATATCGAACTGCTCCAGGGGCTTTCGCTGTTCTCCAACCCGAGGGGTCGCTGCAACCCCTCGGCTATTTTCTCCAATTATCTGAAGACTGTGCAAATAAAAGTTAATTGGAATCAGCATTTTCGGACCTGAGCGCCAGCGGCGCGGGATGTTTTATAGTATTCGATCACCAAAGTCTCACGAGCTCCGGAGGAGCGATATGCTGGCATTCATATGTCGCTACTCCGGAGCCCAGGTTATGGTTAGGATCGTGAGCTATAGAAATTACGCTCCTCCGGCGCTGAGATGCGAGACTATTGATTCTGTTGGATTTAAGTTGCACACGCTTCAATTATCTAGATAGCTTAACAAAGCTTGTTTCTCCGATGCCAGTTCTCCGATAACAGCGTTAACATTACCAGATCAGTTTCAAACCAAGCTGGATGGTACGACCGTTTGCTACCGATGTGATCGTCCCGCCAGCATTATCGCTTATGTTACCGTTAGGCAACCCGAAGTTAGCGCGGTTTGCGATATTGAAGAACTCCGTCCGAAATTGCAGGTTGATCCGCTCCGTCAGACGGTTATTTTTGCTCACGCTGAAGTCGAAATTATTGAAGCCCGGCCCGTCCAGAATGTTGCGCGATGCATTCCCCTGCGTACCGCGAGCCGGCTGCGCGAAGGCGTTCAGATCGAACCAGCGGGTAGGAGTCGGGTTCTCCAGCCTGCCGTCACCGATGATATTCGCATATTGCGGTATGAAGGAACCGGTGTTGTGCACATTCGCCGCCGTGACCGAGAAGGGGGGACCTGATGCCAGAGACAGAATCCCCTGGATATTCCAGCCGCCGGCGAGGAGCCCTTTCGCGCCGCGGACGCCGGACAGATATTTGCGGCCAGGGCCGAAAGGCAGCTCATATCCGAAACTCGTCGCGATGCGGTGGCGCTGATCGAATCGCGAGCGGCTGCGATCCAGCCGTTTGTTATGCCGGTCGCGCGTATCATTCGCCTCTACTTCGCCCGAGTTGTTGTCGATCGATTTGGCGAAGGTATAACCCGACAAGAAGAACAATCCGTTGGCATACCGCTTCTCGACCTTCACGAAACCGCCGTTGTAATTCCCGTTTGCATCATTGGCCGATGTGAGAATGCCTGCATCGAACTGCGGGTATGGCAGACGGTTCTGCAGAGGAATCGTGTTGGTCGGATCGAACTCCGCCTGATTCTGATTGTATCGCTTCCAGAGTTTGTGGCTGTTGCTGCCCGAATAGCCGACTTCGAGCAGCCAGTTCTTTCCGAACCGATGCTGTATATTGAGATTGTACTCCAACACATAGGGAGTACGGTTGTTCAGGATCCACCGAGAAGGGCGCGGGAAAGCGGGTGATCTCATTTAGACTGGGGAATAGATTGTCGGCGAAGATGTCCGGGCTCTGTCCGTTGCCGATCAATGTGAAGTTGGCGTAGAAAGGCGCCACCAGCCGCGTGAACTGCAGCTCGTTCAGATTGACGTTGTCATAGAAGACGCCGAACCCCGCGCGAATGACCGTATTTTCTCCCAGCGGGCGCCACGCCAGACCGACGCGCGGAGCCAAGTTATTCCTATCCGGTTGGAGAATGCCAGCCGGAACTACCCCCTCTCTTGTGTTGTAAAGTCCATTCAGGGCGGGCGGAATGCCGGCCGGAAGCTTGTTGTAAGTGATCAGCCCTGTGGTCGGATCGAAGAAACCTTCCTGATTGCTCTGCTCATGCCATGGAGCCCCGTATTCATAGCGCAATCCGAGATTGAGTGTAAGCCGCTGATTTACCCTCCAGTCTTCCTGCACAAACAATCCGAGAAAATTGGAGCGGTAATTGGAACGCGAACTGCCGGCAGCTCCACCGGCAGTACTGGGGATTCCCAGGAGATAGTCGGCGATGGGGTTCCCGGTATACTGTCCGTTGAAAGTGAATGCGCCGCGAGGTGGAACCTCGGTGATATGGAAGAATCGGCGGTGCTGCAATTCCACTCCGACCTTGAGAGTGTGGCTTCCAAACACCCGGCTCAGGTTATCGGCCACCGTGTATATGTTCTCGATCGAACCCTGAGTGATGCCGCCGTTACCCGGATTTGAGAAACCGGTAATGGTAACTGCGGGAACTCCGAAGTTTATGGGGTCTGTGCTCCCGGCCAGATTCCTGATCCCCAACTCCTGGACGGGATTCCCGCCCGGGTTGATCGGTAGAATAAAGTGAATCGCACGGTTGTAACCCACTTTGAATTCGTTGACGAGGTTCGGAGTAACCGTAAGAGTGCTCTGCACCGATACATTTTGCCCACTTTGTGGATTGTCGGTGTCCGTGAAATTCCCCGGCGTGATCCGGCTTCCTTCATACCAGACGTAGCGTTCGAACAGGGTATGGCGCTGGGACAGATTCTGATCAAAACGACTCGTCACAGAATCATATGAGTCGAGGAAATTCGCGACCCGGCGATAGTTGTTCCTGTCGGCATTGTTGGGCGCGGGGAAATATTTGTTATAACCCTTCGCGAACCTCGATATCCGACTGTCCGGTATTCGCCCGAGTACACCCCCATCCTGAAAACAACCGCTCGTATCGCCACTCGAACAGGGCAATCCCGATGCAGTATCCTTTATCAGCGTGGAAACCGACGACAGGTCTCCGGTCAGCAACGTTGGATTCATTACAGTGCCGAACAAGGTTCTGCCCTGTGTTTCTCGCAATCCCTCAAAAGCGCCAAAGAAGAACGCTTTCCCACGGATGATTGGCCCACCGGCGGTGACTCCGAATTGATTGCGGCGAAACTCGGGCCTCTGCGCGTCAAAGAATTTACGGGCATCCATGTTGTCGTTGCGGAGAAATTCGTAGACGGTCCCGTGAATCTCATTCGAGCCCGAACGGGTGACCGCAGTCACCACCGACTGCCCCTGACCGAACTCGGCCGAGAAGGAGTTGCGGTTGACTTTGAATTCCTGTATCGCGTCGATATTGAGCTGCAGCGATAGATTGTTGAAGCGCAATGAACGAGCCATGACGCCATCGATCAGGTAATTGGTCGAAGAATCGCGCCCGCCTTCGACTGTGATGTACTGATCACGCCCGCCGTACTGTGTCCCGCGCTCAAACGACTTGGGTGAGATGCCGGCTGAGATTGCGGCCAACTGCGTCAGATTGCGGCCATTGAGCGGCAGCTCTCTCACGCGCTGCGAATCGATGACCTGTCCCAGAGCTGATGTATCGGTCTCCAGCAGCGCCGACCCGCCGGTGACGGTGACGGATTCAGTTATGGCGCCGACCTGGAGGCGGACTTCTAGACGAGCCACCTGGTTTATCTTCAATTCCAGGCTTTCCACCAGATACGAGCGGAAACCCTGTTTCTCCACCTTGATGTCATAGACTGCGGGCAATAAACCGGGAAACGAGAACTCTCCCGTCTCGTTGCTGGTGACCGTGCGCTGGGCCCCGGTAGCCCGATTTGTTATGGTAATGGATGAACTGGGGATGCCTGATCCACCTTCTTCTTTTACTACGCCAACCACGCTCCCGGTGGTAAGTTCCTGCGCTGACGCGATCGGACAATTCCAAATCACAGCAAGCGGAAACAGCAGCAGACAAAAAATCATCTTGCTTTTGATCGGATGCATAACCTCTCCATTAGTTGATGGGTTGTGGGCAAAAAACGAGCGTCCTCGTGATGATCACAGACGCACGCGTGCGAATCATCGTTTTAGGTTCGGAATACATCCCAGCATTTTTGGCAGTGTGATATCTGGTGATTTCGATATCGCGCGGATTCTACACCGTTATAAAATTTAAAACAATATTATAAGATGATCTAGATATCGGATGATCTTTCAGGAAGGCAAAGAGGGCACAGCGTGTGTGTGCAAGGCGGCTGGAGGGCTTAGGGGCGCCATCGATCTTTAAACGCTCACTCTAAATACTTGGGGTGGAGCACGATTAAAGTCTTAGTAAGCGAAAGGCCCAGAGGCAGAGAGCGCCCGCGGCAAGAGTAATCGCGATGTACCATGGGTCCTTCGCCAGGGCAGCACCTTCCTCGATGATGCGCCAGATGTGCGCCACAACGAGCAGACCGAACACAGCACCCGTTGTCATAATATACGCCTTCATGAATTCCTCCACTTTACTAAGTGTTGCGTCGATCTTCTTTGTTCGCGAAGCAAAATTATTGACCTTACTGCTTCCTCAGCGGCCTCTTCCTTTATACAGACATTTAGAACGGCCGCGAGACGCGATAGATGATGCTCTCATGTTCACAAATCGCAATGTATTCTGCTGGAAAGCCCAGCCTTGCTGCATGAACGACGCTGTTTTATCAATGGTCGGACAAATTCGCTTGTGCTCGGCGCAAGTCCTGGGTTAGATTACGGCCTAAATAATATGCAATTTAAAATTGGTTGTTATCAATTGCTTCTGAGCGGCTCAGGAAAGCTCGAAGTTTATGCTCCGTAGTTTATTACATTGATGGAAATATTCGTTTCTCTAAAAGCTTCGAAGGAACTCCATTCGCTAGATAAATGTCGATCCCACGAGCTCGCCAGATTGGATGATCGAGTACTATAAATAACTCGCACTGGCGCTCAATGCTGAAACCGTTGATTCCAGCGGCATTTAATTTGTTTTTGCATTCTATATCTACAGAAGTATCCTACACTAGCTAGTTTATTTTTTGGTACTCATAGGTTGGCTTTTGAACCTTCTTCATCAATCACTGTCTTATCGTGATTGTAAGTATCAGTTCTATATCAATTATAGAAATAGAAATCGATGTGCCCACTAACGTGATCGCTGAAGTGGTGCAGGATTCACATCTATAAATTAACGCCCATGTTCGTGAAGAGTCTCTGGGGTTGATATGTCGCTACCCAACAGTGACGTCGTATAACAACCCCGCCGGCAGATTTGTATCTTAAGCCGGTTGTGCAGTGTCAAAAATTTCCATCACCGAAGGAGCTAATCGTATGTCTTCTCCATACGTTCCCGCGGTTCTCCGCTCATGCGCAACTTTATCGCCAATCGCTCGCAATATTTCCCAAACGACCTGGCGTTTATTGTTAATGCTGGTTCTACAGATATTTCTATCTTCGTTTACGCCGGCCTGGTGCCAAAGCACCAGTGCAGCAATAAGCGGAGTCGTCACGGATCCGAAGGGAGCGGCGATAGTCGATGCGGAGGTCACTATTAAATTGATCGACGCTTCTTTTACTCGCAAAGTTAACACGGACAGCGAGGGCCTGTTTGCATTCCCCAATATTCAACAAGGGGCTTACGAGCTGGAAATCAGCGCTGTGGGATTTAAAGTGCTCACTCAGCGAAATATCGTCATCCGACAATATGAACAAGTCCGGATGCCGGTGCGTCTGGAGGTGGGGGAGGTCGGAGAACGAGTTGACGTATCGGCGGCCGTGTCGCAGTTGAATGTCGAAACGCCGGAGGTTAAAGGAACCATCTCGCGCACTGAAATTGAGCAACTGCCGCTCCAGGTAGCCGGCGCTCAGCGATCGGCAGCGCAATTTGCCACGTTACTTCCCGGCGTGACGCCCGGCGGCGGCCAAACTGATGCGGGCAATGCAAGGTTCAACGGTGGGCAACGCAACTCCGACGAAGCGATTCTCGACGGCGTGACGATGCAGGAAGGCTTATTGAACCAGAGCGGAATGATCGCAATTCAGAGCGATTTTCCGATTGCTCCCGAAGCGGTGAACGAGATATCGGTCATCACCTCCAACTACGATGTTCAGTACGGGTCTTCGGCCGGTGCCGTCATCATTGCCAGCACGAAAAGCGGCACCAACGACTTTCACGGCGGGGGCTATTCCTATCACCGGAACACCGCGTTCAATGCCGCCCCCTGGGGCCAGCAGCGTCCTCGTATTCAGCAGACGGACTACGGTTTCTATCTGGGTGGGCCCGTCAAGTTGCGTGGTCTGTGGAATAGCAAAGTAAAGACATATTTCTTCGGGCATATGGAGCGTTTCCGTTCTGTGGGCGCGACTACCAAGCCCGTATTAACCCTGCCTACAGCGAAGATGAGACAGGGCGACTTCAGTGAATGGCCGAATCCCATCTACGATCCGAACACCCTACGTGAAAATCCGAACTACAATCCGAACATTGAAGTAGGCCCCACAAATTTGCCGTATTTGCGCGACCAGTTCATGGGGTGCGATGGAAACCAACCAAACGTCATCTGCCAAAACGATCCGCGCCTGGGTAACGCACTAGCGCAGGCCTGGTTCAAGCTTCTGCCGATGCCGAATCGCCCGGGCGTGGTCGCGAATTACGAAGCCCCGGTAGGACTCGCAAGTTCGCTGAACGCAAATACGAACCAATATGATGCCCGGGGCGACGCATACATCGGCCAAAACGATCACATCTCGGGAACTTATCATTACCGCGGGACGTTACCGTTCACTCAGGCAGTTCTTCCGCCGGCGCTCGACACGAACAATACGCGCATTCCCAACTATTCTCACATAGCCCGCGTAAATTGGGATCACACCTTCTCGCCCACATTGGTCAATAACTTCAACATCGGCTATCTTGATTTACCCACGAATCTCTTCAATTCAAGCGATTGCTGCGTGAATGACGTTCCGCAAATCAGCGGCGTCTATTCGAACGAGCACGTGCCGCAGATAAGATTCTCCGATCAATACAGCGGATACGGAGGCAACGGGGATTTTTTTACAACGCGTCCCACCTGGTCGATCAACAATACAATTACCTGGATCAGAGGCAGGCATCAGTTGAAGATCGGCGGGGAGTGGCGAAGCGTGAAGTACCCGACGTCAACTGAGGCCAACGGCTCCGGCACTTTCAACTTTGACCGGGGCGCCACCAGCGTTCGCGGAATTGCCAGCGGTAATCCGATGGCAAGCTTCCTGTTGGGCGCTGTCTCGAATGCTTCCGTGACATATTACAGTCTGCCGGAATGGAGTCCGACCGGTTATTCGGTGGGCCTGTTTATCGGGGATCAGTGGAAGGTCAATAACCGATTGAACGTGACGATGGGTGTGCGTTGGGACCTATATGTTCCATCCATGGAGGAGCAGGATCGAACATCCTTTTTCGATCCGTATGGCCCCAATCCCGGTGCGGGAGGAAGGCCGGGGAGAATGGTGTTTGCCGGCGATCAGCACGGCGATGCGAGCTTCGGCAAGAGATATCCCGAGGAGCTTTTCAAGCGAGCATTCGCTCCGCGCATCGGAATTGCCTATACGCCAAACGACAAAACAGTGGTCCGGGCAGGTTACGGCATCTTTTTCATGCAGAACTTCTATCCAGGATGGAACGGCGGTATCGCCACCGATGGATTCAATTTCACGGCAACGTTCAATTCGCAGCTCGGAGGGTTGGAGCCGGCATTCCTCCTGCAGAATGGTGTCCCTCAGACTTTCGAGAAGCCGCCCTTCACTACGACGACCTACCTCAATGGTCTCAACGCTCCAAACTACCGTCCGTTTGACGGCAACCAACTCCCATACGCTCAGCAGTGGAATCTGACTATCGAGCAGCGACTGGGCGAGTCGACTTATATCTCAAGCGCCTATGTAGGTAATAAGGGAACCCGATTACTCTCGAATATAGCGGGTATAAATGCCGTTGATCCACAATATTTATCCCTGGGCGAACGGTTGAACGATCAATTTCAGCCTGGTCAGACGGTGTTGAATGGCGTGCCGATTCCGTACGTCGGCTGGCAAGAACAGATGCGAGGTTGTCCTCCATCTGTGGCGCAGGCGCTTAGGCCGTTCCCGCAATATTGCAACTCGATCTTTGGCCAGAACGAGAACGTGGGAAACTCGACCTATCATGCATTTCAACTGAAGGTAGAGCGACGGCTGTCGCATGGGTTGTTTTTCCTGGGCTCGTATACCTGGTCCAAAACTCTGACGAGTGCTGATAGTGCGCAGGCGACGACAAACCCTTATTTGTTTTCGCCCTACCAACAGAATCGTGCCAAATCGTACTCCGACACAGACGTTCCGCACGCGTTCGCTCTCTCGCTAAATTGGGACTTCCCATTCGGCAAGGGGAAGAAGTGGGGAGCCGGCATCCCGACTGCTCTCAATTATCTGATAGGGGGCTGGCAGTTGTCCGGCATCACTCGTTGGTATAGCGGTGTGCCGATCGGCTTCAGATCCGGCTTCTGCAACGTTCCAGGGCCGTTTTCTATTTCCTGTGTTCCTGGAACGATTCCCGGAAAGAAGGTGCTCGTCCAGGAGAATTCCAATTACGACCCGGCCCTGCCGCGATTCAACCGGGACGCATTCGAGAATCCTCGGGAGGCTTTCGCGGATCCCACCTATTACGGTCAGGGCTCAAGGTACACAAACATCCGCAACCTACCATACCGAAATCAGGATTTGTCGTTGTACAAGAATTTTAGTTTCCTCGCAGATGACCGGCTTCGGGTTCAGTTGCGATTTGAAGCATTCAATGTCTTCAACATGCATATCCTCAATGGTTGGAACACAGATGTAGCCAGTCCGACTTTCGGCGCGTTGACCGGCGGACCTTCGGCACCACGCAACCTGCAGCTAGGAGTAAAGATTACTTTCTAACCCTATCTGAGAACACCTTATGTGATGGATCGCTCTTTGTTGGTAGAAATGTTGGTGAAAAGCCGGCGGCTGAATTCAAATGGCTGCTTTCGGGAGAATTCACTTGAATCAGTTCGCGCAATCAGATTTGCCATTCAGCAGCCGCGCTTTTCAGCACCTGGCTACTGCCGCAGTCAGTTTGGATAACTATTGATCTTAAAATAATCAGCTTTTCACGAACCAAACCAGCCCACGGAGCGGGCGGCCAGCTTCGCGGGCTGATCTGTGAAATTTTTTTTGGTTAGGTGTCGAACCAGAATGTCAATAACACAATCGGCTCGACCTCAATTAGATGGCAGAGTACTCATCGCGATCATTTCGCTCAAGATTTATAAAAACCGAAATGGCCTCTCTCTCCCCTCACATCCAGTCCCTTATCCATTTCCACGCCTCCGCCTGCATTTTTAGATTGAATTCATGCGGCGCATCGTAAAGAATGCAGCGCTGTCGTTTTTCGGCCCCGGCTTTTGCGTAGCAACGGGAGATCTTCTCGAACGCCGCTTTCACGCCATCGAGCGCGAAGAGCCGGTCCTGAGACCCGTTGATCACCAGCACAGAGCGCGGCGCGATCAATGCCGCCAGGTCTGGCAGGTCGAAGTGGCGGTACATGCCATTGATGTAAAAAGAAAAGCCGATGGTATTGATGATGTGATTTTTGATCTGCGCGCCGAGCGATGTCATCCACCCGACGGCAACTGCCGTTTTGATTCGCTCATCGAGCGCCGCGAGCAGAAAGCTCCTCCAGCCGCCGACGGAAAGTCCGACGCAACCGAGCCGTCGCTTGTCCACTTCCGGGCGCGAGGCGAGGTAATCGAGTGTGCGGATGTCATCCCAAAGTACTATGCCTGGCCAGCTGACCCCGGCTGTGAAGAGACTGCGCGCAACCAGCTGTTCGTTTTGCGATGAGCGTCGATTGAATGCCGCGATCTCTTCATCCGTCATCGCGCGCGGGCGTTCGCGGTAAGCGGCCGGATCGTTGTCCAGCAGCATGCGCCGTTCGCCCCAATAGAACATATCAATCGCGATCACGACGTAACCTTGCCGTGCCAGTTCTGCCGCGATAGCCTTCCCGCCGTAGCGTTGATTCTTGAATGCGGTCAAATATGGATGCTCATCTTCCGTCCCTTCAACGACCTTCTCTTTCCCCCACAAATAGATGCCGTCGTGGCTGTGCAGCGCGACGATACCCGGGGCGGGCAGCTTGGCGTTCTTCGGAATCAACAGGTACGCCGGCACACGCAGATCCGGTGTCGTCTGAAAGGTCAGGTACTCTTCGATGTAATCTCCACGGTCTGTCCGCCTGATCGATTCCGGTTGCGGAGCGACTGGCGGCGGAGCATAGGTAAGTAGTTCGAAGAGTTTCGCTCGTGCGCGTACCTGCCACTGCTTGAGGCTTTTAAATTCGGGAAGCAGAAACGAGAGGGAGAGCGGCGATTGATCAGCCTGCCTTTGAACGAAGGGATAGAGATTGCCGATGTGCGAGCCGGCTGCACTAGCCGGCTGCCTGTTTACCATCGTGAGAGCTAGACCCTCAACCAGCGGATCGCCGCCTGCTACCAGTCCCCCGCCAGCTGCCAGGCTCTCACAGAATTCCCGCCGCGATATTGTCATTTGACTCTGATTAGCCCAGGGCGGAGGGTAGCCCCAACCCTGGGTAATCCCGTTCACACAAGTTTATGTCTGCGAATCGGTAAATCACGAATGCGTTTTCCTGTCGCAGCGAAGAGCGCATTGCAGATCGCGGGTGCCATCGGCGGCACGCCCGGTTCGCCCACGCCGGCAGGCGGTTCTTCGCTCGACACCAGATGAACGTGAGTAGCTATCGGAGCTTCCGGCATCCGCGCCACCGGGTATTCGTGAAAGTTAGATTGTTGAATCTCGCCATTGACCGCCGTGATCTCACCCATCAAGGCGATCGATGAGCCGAAAACCGCAGCACCTTCGAACTGCGATCTGACCCGATCGGGGTTGATTAACCTGCCGGCATCGACCGCAAGATCCACGCGAGGAATGCGAATCTTGCCATTACCATCCACCTCGACTTCAACGACTGCAGCAACATAGCTGTAAAAGCTCCAATGCGCCGCAATACCCATAGCCTTACCCTTTGCCGGTTTCTTCTTCGCCCAGCCGGAACGCTCCGCCGCCAGTTCGATCACGTTTCGCAAACGCCCTGTGTCCAGCGGGAATTTCTGCGCCATCGGACTGCGATCTTGCAGGTCGATCTTGCGCGGCTGACCCAACACGTCTAGCAAATATTCGACAGAATCCCGCTTCGCCAGTTGCGCCAGCTCATCCACAAAAGATTGGACCCCGAATGCGTGATAGATGTTCGCAACCGAGCGCAGCCAGCCGATGCGCACGTGCGCCTTCGCCGGACCGTTTTCAGCGCGATGGTTAGGAATGTCGAACGGCACGCTACTCCAGCCCATGCCCATCTCAAATGGCTGCCCCGTCTCCGCCGCGGCGTTGAATGTCGAACCGATGGTCGGAAACGCGCTTCGTTGCAGCCATGCTGTCGGCCGGCCTTTGTCATCCACCGCCGCCTTCAGATACATCGCCGCGACCGCGTGATAGTAATCGAAACGCACATCATCCTCGCGGCTCCAGGTCACCTTGACCGGCTTGCCCACAGCCTTAGAGAGCAGCGCCGCTTCCGCGACATAATCCGGCTTCGACTTGCGCCCGAAGCCGCCGCCGAGCAGCGTCACGTGACATTCGACATTTTTCTTGTCGATGCCGAGCGCGGCGGCCACCGTATCCTGCACGGCCTGCGGGTTCTGCGTCGCGGCGTAGACGACAACCTTACCATCCTTGAAGTCAGCGACTGCCGCCGGGGGCTCCATCGGCGCATGCGCCAGGTGAGGCGCGTAGTACGCGGCCTCGTGAGTTTTCCCGCCCTTCGCAAACTCCGCATCCACATCGCCTATATTGCGTACGGCTCGCTGTGGCTTGCGGACGGTTTCCAGAAGCGCTTCTTTGTATTTGGCGGAGTCGTAGCTCGCATTCCCGCCCGGCTCCCATTCGACTTTCAGCTTCTCGCGGCCTTTCATTGCGGCCCACGTGTTATCGGCGATGACCGCCACTCCGCCCAGAGGCTTGAAAACGACCGGAGGCGTTATCCCCGGCAGTACGATCGTCTGACGCACCCCCGCCACTTTGCGCGCTTCCTGATCGTCATAGCTCTTCAGCTTTCCCCCGATCACGGGAGAACGCTCGATCGAGGCATAGACCATCCCCGGCATCTTCGCATCGATTCCGAAAATTCCCTTCCCTGAGCAGATATCCTCACGATCTACAATCGGGACATTCTTCCCGATATAGCGAAACTCTGACGGAGACTTGAACTTCAGCTCATCCTTCTTAGGTATCTCCTGCTTCGCCGCAAGTTCGGCCAGTTCTCCGTAACCTAGCTTACGCTCGCTGCCGGAGTGGACTACCTGATGGTTCTGCGCTTTGCATTCGGAGGCCGGAACCCCCCATTTTTCAGCGGCCGCGCGTTCCAGCATAAGGCGAGCGCTCGCTCCGGCTTCACGCATCGCATCGTAAAAGTCGCGGATCGAACACGAGCCATCCGTGTTCTGCGAACCGAATTTCTCGTCTCCGATGGCCTGCTCGACCTTCACTCGCTTCCAGTCGGCCTCCAGTTCGTCAGCCACCACAGTCGGCAGCACGCTCCGAATGCCGGTCCCCATCTCCGAGCGATGCGCTACTATGATTACTGTGCCGTCGGGCTCCAATCCCAAATAGACGCTCGGATTCCACGCGGCATCGACTGCAGCTTGTGCCTGCGGAGGCAGTTACTGGCAACAAGCGCGCGCCGAGCACCAGCGCGCCAGCCGAAAACATGCCACCTATAAAAGTGCGACGACTGACCAGTTCGATTCGATTCATCGCCTGCCTCCTGCTTTGCTCGTGCCGGTTGTTGTATTGGATGCCGGGGCTTTGCTCCCACCTTTTTGAGCCGCCAGCTTGATCGCCTCGCGGATACGTTGATACGTGCCGCAGCGGCAGATGTTGCCTTTCATCGCCGATTCAATCTCCGCATCCGTAGGCTTCGGTTTCTGCTTCAACAGCGCGGCTGCCTGCATGAGCTGACCGCTCTGGCAGTAGCCGCACTGCGAAACGTTGACCTCCATCCACGCTTGCTGCAGCGGATGACTTAAATCCGGCGAGAGCCCTTCGATCGTTGTGATCTTTTTGCCAACTGCGTTCGAGACCGGGGTGCTGCAGGAGCGAACAGCCTCGCCGTTGAGGTGCACCGTGCAGGCGCCACACAACGACATGCCGCAACCGTACTTGGTGCCCGTCAGATCGAGCATGTCGCGTAAGACCCAAAGCAGCGGCGTGTCCGGGCTCGCATCTACAGTCTGTACTTTACCGTTGACGTTAAGCCTGATTGTAGGCATCAATAATTCTCCTTCCTAATCTCTAGTTTGGCTCGTCCCGATTGGCAATCGGTCATTGGCCTTATTTCTCGGGAAGTTTGCGTCCGTGTCCTGCAAACAACGGCCAATTATCAATTCACGATGACGATGAACTCAACGATTATCCCATTTATCTCAACATGAACGAATAGCGCCCTCGATCATGTGGAACAACAACCTCAACCGTCGCTGACGCCGCATTTCCAGCTTTATCGGTAATAACAGCTTTTATGCGATAAATCCGGCCATCGGGATCATCGCCCTTGCGGCGCGCCTCAACCGCCAGCCGCTCCGTCCATTTCGCCGAATTACCGCTCAGTGAACGCGGCACGATGTTCAACAAAGAACCATATTCGTCAGTCACCACATAACTCACTCCGTCGAGACCCGAGACCGGCTCTGCCCCCTCACCTTTGATGGTAACTACAACAATCTTTCCATTTGGCGGCCAGATGGTCGAGGGATTGGCCGAAAGTCCGATGGTTGGTGCGGTCTTGTCTATTCTGACCATAAGGCTGCGCGTCTCTTCGATGTTGCCTGCGCGGTCTGTCGATCGGTAATTGATGGTAGCTATACCTTCCGAGCTGATCACTATGCTGCCTGCATATTTCCGCCAGGTCAGCCCGCCATCGGTTGAAAATTCGGTTTCTGCTACACCTGAGCAGTTGTCCGCCCCGCTCAATGTCACCGTAACATTCTCGGTGTACCAACCGTTTGAGCCGTTCGGGGCGGCAGGCGAAATGATTGCGGCGGTTACCGGCGCGATATCTTCCTGCGAGAGATCGGCATTCGCCACCGTCCCGGCAGCTACTGCAACGACGCACGAATAGAGCCTCACTCCTCTCAGTTCGCCTCTAACCAAATATTGACCGGTAGATAAATCGACACCGCCATAAAAACCGCTACCATCAGTCGCCGTCGCGTATGTAGCGGAGTTATCGAGATTCTCAATGGTCACCGTTGCCGTGTCGAGCGGCGTCCCATCGGCTCGCTTGGCAAAACCCATCAAATGTCCGAGCGTCGGCTCAGCTTTCCAGGCGAGCGTCGGGATCGACGCGGTTTGCGCGAAGAGCGGAATAGGGTTTATTGCCGGGTCTTCGTAAAGCGTGCTGCCGTCGATCGATCCGCCCGTGGTCAGTCCAGCGGCAAACTCAGCGAAAGGGCGTGCCGATGTATCTTGTCCGGAGGGAATCGAATGCGGGTTAGCTGAAACAGCGACATTTGATGTCGCCATCGAAAAGAAGATCGTTCCGAGGCTATTATGCCCCGTCGTCGATGGGGAAAGCGCGCGACGGGTCTGGCGAAGCGTGCCCTCTATCGAGTTGAGAAATGCGCCGACCCCGACCATCGCAGACCTGTTGTATTGATGATTTTTGGCCCATTCGCTCCATTGATCGAATTGCGTTATACTGGAGGATGTATTTTCTCGTTTGTAGTTCATCGGCATCGCGATGTCCAGAATGCCTTCCTCGGTCCACGCCTGCCAATCCTGATAGACCCGCCAATAGGCCTCTGCCGATCCCCAGGATGCTTCCGTCGTAGGGCCGCCGCCGAACGCGATCAGCGCGGCTGAGATTTTCAAGTGAGGCTTGAGAGCGATCGTGTTGAGATAGATGCGGCGAACAAGATTGGTCACCTGATCACGTCGCCACTGGTTCCAGAGCGCATCGTTCTGCGCCGGAGGCGGAGATCCGACTGGGATGCCATGCCGACTCTGAAACCGTGACACGTTAGTTTCGTTATAGCCGATATTCGTCCCCGTAGACGGCGTTTGACCCGTGACGGAAATCTCAGGATATCGAATGCGATCGAGATGCAGACCGTCTATATCGTAATTGCGAACGAGATGCATCAGAGCATTTACGGTGTAAGCTGCTGCATCCGGGTGCCCTGGCTCCATCCAGAAATCCGCGCCGATGCGATGCCCTTGAAAAGTAACGCCGCCGGTCCCATCGGGAATTAGCGTGCGAGTCAACCAATTATCAGGCCCGGGTATGACCTGCATCGAAACCGGATCATAGCCGCCGTGCAGGTTGAAGATATGATTCGGATTGGTCGGCGGCCCCAGTGTTGCGGTCGGGGCAAAGGTCGGGTTCTTGTTCCAGACAGCACAGACGATGACGAAAGCATGCATCTCGATGCCATTCGCGTGGGCCTCATTAATTAAATCCTGCAATGGATCGAAGCCTGAGGCGATGGGAATAAAGTCCGGCAACGGTTCAATAGAGTTGATGTACCAGGAATCTCCGCGCCTCCGCACCTGTGCGAATATCGCATTGGCATTGGACATCCGCGCATTACTCACAACTGTGACGACGTCGTTGTGGTTGTTGAGCGGTGTGTTGAAAGTGTCGACCCAGAATGCCCGGTACTGGCTGACAGCCTGTGCCGGTATATCTGCAACTATCAACATCATACAGAATAGAAGTCCTATTAAATGCCGGTAAGAACAAATGTGATCGTTATCACTAAAACACTCGGGGCTTGTTCGCTCCTGCATTCTTTCTCCTCGTTGTTGGTTTTGAATCGATGTCCCTGATGCCGTTAAACTGGCAGAGTCTATGGTAGCGAGTGCTGCCTGGTCAATAGCATTTCCCGCACATCATGTCCCTGCATCATTTGCATCGAGTGACGCAAATGTATTCATGCTCGAAATCAAAAAAGCGCTGATTCTGGCACTTGCCGGCAAGTGGCGCTGACTGCCAGCTATTTTTCGGTACGACGTGCACCGAAAGTGGATCCGATGATTGCGTTGCGCTGATACTAGATGGTAAATATGTGAGCGAGATGCAGATTTCTTACGGCTGAATATGATTTTCGGGAGGGACAGTGGTATGAAACTCAATCGAAGATTTTTTCTAAGTACCGGCGCTTTGAGCGCCACCGCCGCTATTTTCGGAGTGCACGCCGAAAATAACCGAGACGATGGCGGGCAGGCTATTGCACCTATCAAAATCAAGGAGCCTCGCGTTATCACCCGTCTGTTCAAAGACGCAGGAACCATTCCAAACAGCCGTCTACCGGTGCTGATCTATCAAGGCGCCCTGGAATTGCCTAAAAACGATCCAGCTTCCGCTATCGAAGCGTTGATCCACGCGCAGCAATGGGGCAACGATTGGCGGAATGGAATCTATAACTACCATCACTATCACAGCACCGCGCATGAAGCATTGCTCGTTTACAGCGGCTCAGCCAGAGTGCAGTTGGGCGGCGAAGCTGGCCCCATCGAGACCATCAGCGCTGGCGATGTCATCATTATTCCCGCCGGCGTAGGCCATAAGAACGCGGGCGCCAGCAGCGACTTTCACGTCGTGGGGGCATACCCGCCGCGTCAGAACGTGGACATGAAATACGGGAAACCCGGCGAACGTCCGCGCGCTGATGAGAACATCGGGCGCCTCTCATTGCCAACGACCGATCCGGTATTTGGCGAGACCGGCCCGCTCCTCGAACATTGGCGAGTCCCAAGCTAACCAGCATCACCTGAGTCGCTTCAATAGCTTCTTGAACCGCTCAATTTCACGCAGGCTGTCGAGATCGCTGTCAGTCTCATATTGCTGACGATCGGTGAACCCCGCGCCGATCGCCTCCTCTAAATTGTCGAGCGCCTTTTCCTTCTGACCCGACATCGCATAGGCACAAGCCAGGTTGTAAAAGTCTAGCGCGCCGCTGCCCCCAACCTTGATCGCCTGCTCCAGGCTTTTGATCGCTTCCGCATACTGTTTGAGATATATCTGGCTCGTCCCCAGCCGATGCCAGGCCACCGGGTCATTCGGATTCACTTTAACCAATTGCTGATAGGCCGCGGCCGCATCTGCCCATTCCTGCCCCAGGTAATGTTCTTGCGCCTTCTGCGCGAGCGCGTTCGGCGACGCGGCTGACGGTTGCGATGGCTGGGGTCGGGCTTCCTGCGGGATCGGGTTGACCACATCCATCACGATACGCCACTGCCCCCGCCCCTGCCCCTTCGCATCGCGTTTCCAGACGCGCGCGAAGTAGCCCTTCTCAGTCTTTGTCCCACCCAACTCATAACTCCCGTAGGCGTAGCCCAGATCGCCGGAGAGCGAAACGTCGGCTCTGATCGGCTCCCCGCTGAGCGTCATCGTCTGGCGGGCGACCCAACTATGCAGCGCGCCTTCGCCGACTACGGGCATGGCTCCAGGCCGATGCACCCGGGCGTCATCGCTCAGACGGCTCTCGTAAGCTTTCCCCGCACTGCTTGCTTTAGCCATCGCCAGGAACTCGCGTTCCATCTTGAGCAGCCCGGCGATCTCTTCATCTATCTTCACGCCCGTGGCGGGCCGCTTGCTCGACGACCTATAGGACGTCAGGAATGACGCATTGAGCGAGACGACTGCCGCTGGAGTATCGGTCCCCAGATCCACGACAACCTTCCAGCTGCCGTCGCTTTGCTTCTTCCATACCGAGAAAAACATGCCATGGCGCGCCGGCTTTTGATCAGGGCCGGTGTCCTCAAACACGGTAGGGCCGGTGTTCCAGCCAAGATCGCCCGCCTGTGCTATATCGCCATAGACGGGCGCCCAGTTGAGCACCATCGTCGAGCGAGTCGCCGGAGCCGGATTACGGCTCAACGACTCTTTCACCTTGTAGGGATGAGGTGCGAAGCCGATGCCGTCATCTGCGAAGTAAGTTATGAAGGATTCGCGGATGCCGCGCTCGACCGAGAGCCTGGCAAACGCCCTTTCGGCGTTGATCAATTCAGCTTGCTCGGGCGGCAAACCTTTATCTTGCGTAAACGCAGACAGGGTCAGAACGAAAAGTAAGAGAACAATGGTGGTGCGCGATTTCATCGTTATCTCCTGCGGGGTTCAATTCGTTGCGGCTGCGATGATCGCTGCGAGCTCATTGACGAATCGGCTGAGCGGTTTGCCGGTGGCGCGCGGCGCGCTCGTGTTGACCTGCACAGCAACCGCGAATTTGTGTTCGGGAAAGTACATCATCTCGGTGATATATCCGGGGAAGAATCCGCTGTGACCGTAACTGATGCCCAACGTTGTCGGCCTGATAATCACACCCAGGCCGTACTTCGATTCCGGCCCCAGCTTGGCTGGAACGCCATCTAACATTTCAGGCAGCAATGACGGGTTGAACGCGCGCCCTTCGTATAGCGCCTTGGCCCAGCGCGCCAGGTCTTCCGTCGTCGAGGCCAGTCCGCCGCCGCACCATTCAAATTGCGGGTTAATGGCAAATCTGCCGTTCACTATCATCGCATCTGTTCCGCCAAACGGGTTGTGGACGCCCGCATAACCCTGTATCAGACCCGTTATCACGCGACTGTCGGAGGGACGCGTGCTCGTGAGCCTTAACGGCCTCAGCACTCGCTGCGTGACCTGCTCGTAATAACGAGACTTCGTCACGCGTTCGATGATCATTCCGAGGACAATGTAATTTGTATCCGAATATTCCCAGCCTTGACCCGCGGCGAACGGCGACGAGGAGTCGAGAATGTATGCGACCAGCTCTTCAGGCCGCCAGCGCTTGTCAGGATTGGCAGTCAGGTCTTTAGTGAACTGCTCCTTGAATTCATAACGCACCAGCCCGCTCGTATGATTCATCAGCATGCGCACCGTGATTTCGCGCGCGTTTGGCAAGCGCCCGAACCACTTTTCGCCGCCGAGGTATTGTCCAATCTTGTCATCCAGCCTGAGCCGCTTTTCGTGAACCAGTTGCAGAGCGACGGCGGAGACATAAGTCTTGCCGACGCTGCCTTGCAGCATCAGATCGGATGGTTTCATCGGAGTCCCCTTCTCGACGTTCGACAGACCGACCGCCAGGCCGAAGGTTTTCCCATCTGCCAGTGCAAACCCGGCAGTCGCGCCCGGAAACTTACCAGCCGCGTGCAGCTCGTCGAGCTTCTGCTGTAACTCCGATTTAAGCTCACGCTGCTTGGCCGAAACAGCGGAGCGAGCGCGTGATAAGCCGGCGAGGCCGACTGCCAACAACAGCAGATTGAGCGACATGATTCTGACCATCCGGATTGCTTGTGTGTTCATAATTAGTTGAAGCGTATGCAAATTAAAATCCAACAGAATCAATAGTCTCGCATCTCAGCGCCGGAGGCGCGTAATGTTCTATAGCTCACGATCCTAACCATAACCTGAGCTCCGGAGGAGCGACATATGAATGCCTACATGTCTCCCTCCGCCGGAGCTCGTGAAACTTTGGTGATCGAATACTATAAATATCCCCGCGCCTCTGGCGCTCAGGTCCGAAAATGCTGATTCCAATTAACTTTTATTTGCATACCGCACAGGCCCCAGTAGGACATTCAGATGACATTCTCCGAAAACTCGACCTCAACGATGCGCCTCTCGTCGGTCTCTCTTTTGCACAGTCTTCGATTAGTTGCCACCCTGAACTTTGCGGGCAGCGTAAAGACCCATAAACATATGCTGAGTCTCGCCATTAGCGCCTGGCACGAAGACGAGCCGCCTCGCGCCGTATGAAAATGTGTGTTGCCCGACGTTAGTCAACGACTGTTCCGCGCCCTCGTGCCTTAGAAAGAGCTTCCCTTCTTTCATAAATACTTCCCAGGTCCGCGGCGCGTGCGAATAAATCCCCGTGTAACCGCGCAACTCCACCTCGCTAAGGGACTGCGGCACGGGCGATGTTTCCGGCTCCGGCGAAGTAAGCGAGAGCAGGAGTTCCATGGCTTTATCGCGGGTCTGCGGTAGCGTCTCGCCGCTGCTATTGGTTAGCACGATTACGGCGAAGCGTTGTTCCGGCACAAATTGAATCGTCGAACCGTAACCGGTACTCGCGCCACCATGCGATACCACGCGCACGCCGCGTTCACGATAAGACAACAGCCCATAACCGTAATGAACATCCGGCGCGCCAGGTAGTGCGACGTGCGGCGCGGGCAACTTTTCAACTACCAGCGGCGATAAGACATGCTTCCCTCCCAACCTGCCACCGTCCATCATCGCAATGACGAAGCGCGCCAATTCGGAAACGTTTGAGTAAACCGATCCACCCGGCCACATCGCCACGTTATTGAAGGCGGGTCTGATGACTTCGGCCTTCCCTTGCCCTTGCCCTTGCCCTTGCCCTACAACACGATGCCCCATCGCCAATGGATAGGTCATCGCCACCGCAGGCCGCAGCGTTGTGCTGCGCATGCCCAACGGCTTGAAGAGCAGTTCGTCCATCACGTCGGCGTAAGGCTTTCCGCCCAGCTCTTCGGCGAGAAACCCGGCAAACCAGTATCCGGGGCTCGCATACGAATAGATGCGGCCCGGTTCGGTGAAGAAGACATCCGCGCGCCACGCGCGGACCTGCTGCCCGAGAGCGGCGTCGTCGTTGGAAACAACCGTCGCGGCAAAATCGCGTATGCCCGCCGACTGGCTCAACAATTGATGCGCCGTTATACGCGCCAATGAAGGATGCAATCCATTTATTTTATTGCCCAGCGGCTCATCGAGTTTGATTTTCCCGCGCTCGACCAGTGTGACAAGCGCTGCGGCTGTTAACATCTTGGTCGTCGAGCCAAGCCGGAAGAGCATCTCCGGCGTAACCGGATCGCCGGTCTCGATGCTGGCGACGCCGTAACCTTTGGCGTATATCATCTGGCCGTCCTTGATCACTGCCATGGCAGCGCCGGGCGTCCCGCGCTCCTTCAGCTCAGCCAGCGCCACACCATCCAGCGCGGCGAAGTCGTGGTGCTGCGTCCGGCTGACAGCCGTCCGCTGGAAGCGAGCGGCAATTTCATCCAGCGTTTTCCTCAACTCTGATTCAGGCAGCCAGCGCCCGCGCAACATCACGCCTGCCCGTTTTTCGGTATTGCTGATGTTGTCGAGAGGATTGGCTTCCAACAGGACGAGATCGGCTTGTTTGCCTCGCGCGATCGTCCCCCTGGTATCATCCGCGCGCAGATATTCCGCCGGCGTTCGCGTCGCGGCCGCGAGGGCGGCGTAAGGCGTCAGACCCGCTTCGACCAGATTCTGCAATTCGCGGTGCAACGTGTAGCCGTATAGCAGAAACAGTTCGGGCGTATCCGAACCAGCCATGATCTTGCCGCCAGCTTCGTGGATGCCTTTGACCAGCCGGTTGCGAATGCTGATGTAACGCTGCCGCCTTTCGGGATTGGGCGGATCGGTCCAAAACCGTCGATGAGCCGCCAGACGCGATTCGCGGTGCTTGCCCGGAAAGAAAGGGTAATCGGGCCGTGACCGCAAATCGTCTTCACTCTGCTCGACGGCAAACGAGAGTTTGAAAAATGTCAGCGTCGGCGTGGAGTAGATGCCCGCCCGCGCGGTCGCTTTGGTGACTTCCGAAACTTTGCGATCGTCGATGTAATCGAGGCTCACCCAGTTGGGTTTGCGCCAGACGCCCACGTCCGAGACGGAGACTTTGATCGGAGAGTCATCTCTCAGCACGGCTTCCATATAAGAATCGAGATGTTCGATCTGTTGGCCCGCCGCAAGCGCGTGGTATAAGCCGACCTGTGAATCGACATGGCCGACAACCCGAATTCCCTCCGCTTTTGCCGTTTCGGTTACCGCGTCGTAAACCGGACGCGTTATTTGAGTGGTCAATTTGATGAAATCGTACCCTGATGCCTTGCATTCACGCACCGCTCGACGCGCTTCGTCCGGCGTGGTAACCGACCGGCCGTTGAAGATTCCGACGGGCCGCCTGCCCGTAAATTCCGGGCTGGCGACGTAAATTGACGGCCCGTGCAGAGCGCCTTGGGCTATCTTCGTGCGCAATGCCAAATGCTCAGGCGTGCCGATCATCAGACGAATGGTCGTTACTCCATTCGCCACCATCACGGCTAGCTCGTCGCTCGCCAGACTGTCAGGGAAATCCTCGTCCGAAAAGAGATGCGTGTGCATATCAATCAAGCCGGGGATGAGATATTTGCCGCGACCGTCTATCACCAGCGCCCCTTTGGGAGCTTTGCCCCCGGCAGCATCGCGAATCTCCATAATGCGCCCATCGCGCACGACGACAATCTGATTCTTTAACATGCGCTCGCGATCCATCGGTATGACGTTGACGTTGATGAATGCTATGACCGAACTGTGGATTTTAGTCTGTGCCGATTTGCCCGCCGGTGAACTCACACTTGCCAGAAATATAATCGCAAGAAACGCTCCTAGATTCTTCTTCATAAACTTCATATCGACACCCGCACGCCATCCGCTCGCTTCTGTAAAACACTCATTTCATGCCCTCCGTTATAATTTTTTGGACACGAATTCTTCTTTCGTGTAATGCGATTGGCGAAATCTGCTCTTTTCTACCACTACTGTTATTTGATTCAAAGCAAGTCTTGCCCGCGTAATGCACCCTTATGCTACGATTAGGCCGTTCAAGTCTTGAGAATAGCCTGATTTCTGGCTCATATTTCCCTCACAGAATGTTCACAGTGCTATGTTGAATCAATCTGGCAACATTTATGAGTTCGGCCCCTTTCGCCTCGATTCCGCCGATAAGACTTTATGGCAAGACGGGCAGCCTGTGCCTCTCACGCCGAAGGCTTTCGACACACTGCTCATCCTCGTGGAAAATAACGGACATCTGGTTGAAAAAGACGAGCTAATCAGACGACTCTGGCCCGACAGTTTTGTGGATGAGAACAGCCTGCCGCAAAACATTTACCTGCTCAGGAAGGCGCTCGAAAAAGGATCGCCGGCGCAACTGGGGCAGGGGCCGCTGGGGGAGGGACAACTGGGGCAGATACAACGCTACATTGTAACCGTCCCGCGGCGCGGATATCGCTTCATCGCTCCGGTACGGAAGGTGTGCGGCGAAACTGGCGAGTTGGCCATCGAGCAGAAAAACCAAATTGATTCAGGTGGACCGCCGTCAGAAAGTGATCCCCCCTCCTTAATACATCCCACCGCATCCATTGACGGTTTGCGTAGAAACATTTATCCCATCGCATTTTTCTCGCTACTGTTAATCGCGTTATTTGCGGGTTGGAGTTTAAGGGGCGTAACTCGCCGGTCTGCCGCAACGCCTACCGTACAGAACGTCGCCGCGCCCCCCTTCAAGCCGCAGGTGGAGCAGAGTCGGACGGATAACGCCGAAGCATATCAGGATTATGCGCGCGGCCGCTTTTTCTGGGGCAAGCGCACGGAAGAGGGAATGACGCGCAGCATCACCTGCTTCAAACAGGCACTTGAAAAGGATGCGCGATACGCCCTGGCCTGGGCCGGGCTGGCTGATGCTTATGCTGTGAGCGCCTACCTTGGCTACCAGGTCCTGCCAGAACAAGAAGCATATCAACAAGCTCAGTCCGCCGCTTTGAGAGCGCTCGAACTCGACAATACGCTGGCCGAAGCTCATTCCGCCCTGTCTGTGGTGAAGGCTTACCGCGATTACGACTTGCGCGGAGCTGAAGCCGCCGCCAGACAAGCCGTCGCTCTGCAAACCAATAACGCGACGGCGCATCAGCGCCATTCCATTTTCCTGCGCGACCAGGGGCGGCTGGAGGAAGCACTGACCGCGGTTAAACGCGCGCAGGAGATTGATCCGCTCTCGCCAGCGATAGGCAGCAATCTGGCTTATATCTTATATCTGCGGCGCGACTATGAGAGCGTCGTCGCGCAATGTGGCAAGGTGCTGGAGACCGAGCCGGATTATTTTCAGACATTGCTCGTGCTGGGGATGACTTACGAACGACAAAATAAGCATGACGAAGCAATCGCCGTACTGGGAAGGGCCAGAGAACAGCGCCGAGGGCGGAACGGAGTTTACTTGAACACGCTGGAAGCACTCGGCCACGCTTACGCGGCGGCCGGACGCCGAGCGGAAGCCGAGCAAATACTCGTGGAGCTATCAACGATACCCGCGCCGCCCGGAGATAAAGAATATTATTCGGCATTGATTCGCTCCGGATTGAGCGTGAATGAACAGGTCTTCGCATTGCTCGAAACCAGTTCCAAGAGTTGGCAAACCACGCCGGTCGCCCTCACGCTTGACCCGAGGTTTGACGAGCTCAGGTCAGACGCCAGATATAAATCTCTCTTCAAAACAAAAAGACTCGCACGCTTCTTACCATTCTCATCGTAGATCGCTTCGGAGTTCGATGCGGCTGCTCGATCGACTGGCCTGTTCTTGACAAGCAACAGATTGTCATTAGTATGTACCGGCATCAATGACTCAATTATCCGGCATCTATATGGATGCAATACGACGACAGTTAAATGCAATGGAATGAACTCCCGGGTCGGTATTGCACTCTCTCCTAAAAATATCTAGCAAGGCAGTCACCAGAGAGGAATTTCATGAAGAGACAAGCCTTATTACGGAACTTTTGCCTATCGATTTTTGCCATTTGTCAGTTGATTGCCTTGAAGGAGCCCGCTGAGCCCTCAAATCAACAAAAGTTACGAATCCTGATCGTTACCGGCGGCCATGATTTCGAGGAGAAGGAATTTTTCCAGATGTTTAATGAAATGGAGGGTGTTACCTGGACACATGTCCGGTATCAACAAGACGCCGTACGGTATTTTAAACCCGAAAACGCTGGTTCCTATGACGTGATGGTCTTCTACGACATGCATCAAAACCATGAAACGCACTATCAGGACTGGCTTAAGGTGTTGGAGAAAGGCAAGCCTTCTATATTCCTGCATCATACGCTGGGGTCCTACATGAATTGGGACGCCTACGGCGATATCCTCGGAGGCTGGGCGAACTTTGGCGGGAAAAGAGCGAAAGGTAGTCCAATCAGCACCTTCAAACACGATGTAAATTTCAAGGTTCACATCGCCGATCCGAACCACCCGATAACGAAAGGGCTCCAGGACTTCGAGATATTCGATGAAACGTATAACCACTTCGAGGTGAATCCCGGAGTTCACGTCCTGCTTACCACAAACCATCCGACCAGCGGTAAAGTCATCGCTTGGACGCATAGATACAAGAATTCACCCGTCGTCTATATACAATTGGGTCACGGCCCCGGGGCATACAATAATCCCAATTTCAGAACGCTGTTGGGAAGATCGATCCGCTGGGCGGCGGAGAAAAAGTAGATTAGTCGTCAGATTTCAGTTGGAGTAGATCCGATCGATACTTACACAAAAGCCAAAGAAAGCCCCTTGCTTTAGCGGTTGTCATCAAATCTTGGGCAATTCGCGATCATTGCGTTTCGTAATGAAAAGGGCGGTGGAGATAAGCCGTGGTGGAGCGCAGCGGAACCACCGGTAGCCGTGCACACTCACATCGCACCTCGGCAGGGGTGCTGGATGGAGTTCTGAATTGCTAAATCTTCTCTTCATCGTGTCTGGTCCGGGCACTACTGTGGCGCAAAGGTAATAACTATGGTCGGTCCGGTGGTTACATTCCGCTGCATATCCGGGGGCAAAACCCAAAAGATTTGGTAATGACAAAGCTTCAGCGAGGGGATGATTTTGGCACGGTGCGAAGAATCCCGCTGCTGTTAGCGGTGAGAGTGACAATTCTTCTCAACGGATCTCGACATAATCAACGCGCGCGTGTTCACCATCCTCGCGACCGGCGACCACCCTGATCTCGGCACCGTTGGCGATTGAGATGCCGGTGAATGTCCGGGCCTTCCACGTATGATCGTCGACGTTTGCGGTCCACGAGCCAACCGTGAAACCGCCCACCTGTAAATTGAAGGTGACCTGGCCATCGATCTCGTCGTGGTAGCGAATCGTAACATCGTAAGTTCCGGAAGCGCCGGTGAACGTGGTGCGGACGTTGCCGGGCGTGTTCGATATCGCCCGGGCGCTAGTCTCGCCTTCGAATTCATTGGTCTCGTAACCGGTCTTGGTCATGTTCTCGGCCTCGATCCGGACCATGCCGCCACTACCAGTCGCGCTGGGGCACTGGCTGGCGCTGGTCTCCGAGACGCACCAGTCAGCGAACAGAACGGTCTCATCGCGCAGGGAAGAAAGACTGTTCAGGCTGCGATAGATTCCCCATTTGCCCCGGTTGTAGTTGTTTCCCGCCCTCCAGGTATCGACAGTACTGCTGTTCCAAGAGACCAGTGTGGCCCCGTCGCTCAGCCTCTTGATGGAGAGTTGGATATTCCCCGAGTCCGCACTCCGGTACTGCACGAACGCTTCAACCCATACGTTACGGAACGGCGCAAGGTCTGCCTGGGCTTTGACGCCTCCGCCCGATTGGCCGGAGGGCGGCGTGAAGATGATCTCGAGGCGGTCCGGACTGCCGGCGCGAGGTGTGATCGTTAGGATGGGGGATCCGGCGTCGCTACCAGCTTGCGCCTTGATCTGGAAGATGTGGGTGAAGTTCGGTGAGGCCTGGAACCCTGACGGGAGCCGGAACTTCCAGCGATAATATGCCGTCTGCCCGTTGGCGTGCTGAAGAATATCTTGATTGGCGCTGCCGGGAGCCGTCTTGACCTCCAGTCGCTGCCGGTCGAAGTTGGTGCAGCGATCGTCGTCCAGGTCGCGGTGAATATCGAAGGCGAAGACGTTCTTGCCAAGCGTGCTGTCGAAGACCTCGCGAATGTGCCTCACGGCATGGCCGCAATCCGGTGTCTCGAGGCCGAACCCTTTGGACTCGAGAAGTTCGTACGTGTTGCCCGGCCCATCGGCGGAGATCGTGACCTGAGCATTCGAAATCAGCGGAGATAGAACGGTAACCGCAAAACACACTAAGCCAAGCGTCAGCGCACGGCTCACCATGATCGACATTTCCATACTTTCCCTTTCATATTTTTTGGTGGAATGGCTGTTGAGCGTATAGCGTGGTCAGACCAAATGACAGCCGACCGAGCAATTCGGGTAAAACCATCACTCAACCTCTTTTATTTGACCGGCAGGTGGCGCACGAAATCAGACGGCTTTACTACAATCTTTATTAGCCCCCCTGCTCTCAAATCTTCAGTGGGATGTCTGGTTGATTCTACTTGGTGGTATGACCAAAATACAATAGTCAATATATAAGGTAGACCAATAATCAATCCTGCAGTAAATAGTAGAAGAAGGCGCGCGCGTACATCAGAATTTGAGATTCACAAAAAATCAGAAAAGGAGATCACAGACACAAAAGAGGGAGGCGGAAAGAAGCCTATCTCCTAACCTCTCCCTCTCGTATTTTGCGATCTCCTATTTGTATGTAGTCCCACATCTCGCCGGAGTCATTCGACCCAGGAGACGAACGGCCGACCGTATAGCGCTCCGATAAACAGCAGAAGCGCTAAAAGTCCATACGTGACTCCTATTAATTGCACCCATCTCACAGAATTGAGTTTCAGCATTGTGCTGCGAGGTGAAGCGAATAGGACTCCGATGAGAGGCATGACCTGCAGCGAGTGTATACCGAAGAAGTGCGCCACGCGCAGGTCTCCTGCGCTCGTGCTCCAGTTCAAAATCGGCACTCCGGCTCCGCCGTCAGGCACGCCAACGCTATGCGCTCCGTTACCTATCATGGCGAATCCTTCGAGGCTCGCGAGAATGAAGATCACGAGCCCCAGCCGTATGCCCCAGAGATAGGGTGCCGGTATTTTTGCATCGGACCTCCAGAATCTCATCGCAACATAGGCTGCAGCCAGGATGTTGAGAACGATAGACGCGCCCATCGCCGCGAAGACCGCGATGTCGAAAGCGGTCGCCCGATTGAAATGTGAAGTCACGCCTCTGGCTGCCTGCATAGTTATGAGTACTATCTCGATGACGAGTGTGCCTGCGAGAATCCAGTTGATCCGCCGCTTCACTTCCGCTCGCAGCGGTATTTCCCCGAGGATCCAGGCCATCGTAAACAGGTAGATCGCGATCGAGATCGCAAACTTCATCGGCTTGATCCATGGGTTGATGCCCATAACGGTTCGTCCGTCGAAGGGCGCAATCAGCAGCATTATGGATAGCAGCGCGAGATGTGCTATGCCGAGGCCGAACAGCAGCGGGTTGCGCCTGTACAATTCATGAACGAAGCCCGAAGATTTCGTCTGTATGAGATTGAACGTCGAATCCATCGTCTTAACTCCTTACTTGAGAACTATGCTAACAGGTAGAGCCTGCGCGCTCGGGAACATCTCCCTTTACGCGGCGGAACAGCAGATAGAGGAGGAAGCCGCACGGCCCCAGCATGAGCGTCAGGTAGAGCATTGGCGCCATGAGCCATGCCGATAATCCTCGGTCGCGGCTGTCGAGATATATCCATCGCCCGACGAGGAGATCGAAGGCCAGAAAGTGAAGCCAGGCGATGGTCGCTCCTGCCGGTGAACCGAGCAGGCCGGCTATTCCAGCCAGGCTGGGCCGCGCGACCAGCGGCCAGACCTGGGCCAGCCGGGGAAACACCAACGCCGCATAGAGAACCGCCGGCAGCGCCGCGATGAGCGGCGAACCGATCAGGCGCCTGGTCACACGCCAATGCGGCAGAAAGATCATCAGCGCCCAAACGGGCAGGACGAAAAAACTGCTTACTGCAAATATGGTTTCCACGATTACCGCCTTCTATTCCTTAACGTAATAATTTTGATTAACAGTGTTAACCTTCATTCGAAAAAAATTTACTTTTGTCGCAGGCCGTCCATCATCATCTTCATGGCCAGGCGGGTGCTCTTCTCCACCATATCCGGGGTGAACCGTTTCGGGTTGGCCAGCGCCAGCGAGGTGATCCCGTGCACCAGAGACCATATGACGTGGCTATAGACGCTCACGTCACCCTGCTTCAGGATACCCGCATCCATCGCCTGGCTTACGGCATGCCGTAAGGTATCGAAAGACGCGATCATCGGCGGGGTTTGTTGCCTCCGGCTCTCGAAGAGGAGATCCGCCCGCTGCATGAACATCATCTGGTAGTAGATCGGCGACTCCAGCCCGAACCTGACGTATGCCTGCCCCAACGCTTCGAGACGTTTAAGCGGGCTTGCCGTATGCTCTGCGGCAGCGGCGAGACGCTCGGCAAACTCGACGAAACCTTCGTGAACGACGGCGAAGAGAAGATCGTCCTTATCTTCATAATACCGATAAATGGTCGTGGCGGAATACCCGATCCGCTCGGCTACCCTGCGCATCGAAAATCCCTCGTAGCCATGTTCGAGGAAAAGCTCGCCGGCCGCCTTCAGAATAGTTCGGCGCAACCCCTTCTTCTGCTCATCGCGCCGTTCCCTGCTCGCGTGGCGCACCCGCTCGGCCTGCGTGGGTTCGTTTTTTTTCATTCGTTTTTCTCATTGCATCTTATCGCTTCTTATTGCCTCTTATTGCTGCATACTCAGAATACGTAACACTGTTACGAAACATAACTCCGATATACAATTTTGTCAACCCGAAGCCGATCCTTCCATGACGGAGCTATGTGCTTTCCGCTACGGAATTGATGGACACGAATGGATAACGAGTGAGCGCGAAAACCCAATAGATTGTGGAGTCAATAATTCTACGTGGATTTAATTCGCTCCAGCCCCAGGTTCGGCTGTAACTGTTTGGCATCATGTGTGCTCCCCCATGCTCACGATGGGTGCACTAAAATTGATTGTGGTTGATTTTCTTCTCTGAATGATGGCTGTTGCCGCAATTGCGGGTTATCTCCCTGCGTGACGAGCGTCGCGCCTGGATCCTGTCGAATCTCTACGAGCCGAATAGGGTTCGACTTGCCAGGGACTTCGCATCTTTCCTTGGGCGTCACAAAAAATCATGAAGCAGAAATTTGGTGGCTAATCATTTTTATCATTACCTAGATTTTTCATGCTTCAACCGCCTTCGATCCGGCGCCCGCGAGTCTCCGGAAGAGTCAACATCAACGCTGCCCCTGCTACAAAAAATGCCGAGGTCAACGCCAGCGCAGTCCCGAGTCCGCGAGTTATCGCCAGCGCACCGATTGTGTAAGGAGCAAGCCCGCCCAGAATGCGTCCGACGTTGTATGTGAAGCCTTGCGCGGTCGCCCTCACACGCGTATCGAACAGCTCAGAAAGCATAGCGCCGAAGACGCTGAAGTATCCGTGACTGAAAAACCCCAATAATGGCCCGGTCGCCATCAGCACCCATGGGCTGCGCGCCATATGGCCATAGAATGGGACCAAAACGGCAGCGGCAAGCAGAAAAACGATAAACGCCGGGCGTCGGCCTATGCGGTCGGAGATGAATCCGAATGATAAGTAACCGAAAAACGCCCCTATCTGCGTCGGGATGATCCAGGCGGCCGATTTCACTATGCTCATTCCGGCGCCGCCCTGTTCCACCGGAGTCGCGAGAAATCCGGGCATCCAGGTGAATATCCCCCAGTAACCGAACATCACCATCGAAGTTACCAGTGAGGCTTTCAACGTGCGACCTATACGCTCACGGCTGAAGATCAACGCGATCGTAATGACCGCGCTCGAAAGAGAGCCGGTTTGAGACGTATCGTGTCCTTTTCTTTGTTCAGACCAGACCGCGGGCTCTTGTACATTCCTGCGTATCCAGAATACAAACAATGCGGGCAGCACACCCACGACGAAGAGCCATCGCCAACCGAGCGTCGGCAAAATGGCTGCCGCAGTGAGAGCCGCCAGTATGTACCCGATCGCCCAACCGGATTGCATGATTCCGATAGCCTTGCCCCTATGCTCCGCGGGCCAGGTTTCACTGACGAGCACGGCCCCCGATGCCCACTCCCCTCCCATACCTATACCTACGGCTATGCGCCAGAGCATCAATTGAGTAAAGTTTTGCGCCGTTGCTGTCCCGAGCGTCGCAAAGGAATAGATGAGGATGGTGGCCATCAGAGCTCGCGTGCGGCCGAAATAATCGGCCACCACGCCGAACAATAATCCTCCGATGGCTGAGGCGATCAACGCTCCCGTGGCGAGCAGGCCCACCTGTGCGGTATTGAAGCCGAATGCATCCATCAATGATTTGATCGCCATCAGAAAGAGGACGAAATCCAGCGCATCGAGCATCCATCCCAGTTGCGCCGCGACCAAGGTGTTCCACTGCTCCCGCTTTATCGTGCGATACCACGCAACAGCCTCACCATGCGCCTCAATCGATTGATCGGTTATGGCCACATTCGCCCCCTCTCAGTTTGATAATAGAACCACGGGGAACACAGGAAGCACGGGTCTTTGACGGGTGTGTTTCTTTCCAACTCATTTTTCAGTAAGCGCCAAATCCGCCGCCGCCCGGAGTTTCAATAACAAACACATCGTCCTCCATCACCTCGATTTCATCGGCAAATGACAGCTCTACGCGTTCGCCGCCCGCCGGGTATCCGGCACGCTCAACCCAATTGCGACCCAATCCGCCCGACTCTCCACCATCAACACCGAATGGTGGCACCAGCCGATGCCCCGACAGAACAGCAGCTGTCATCGGTTCGAGGAACCGGATGCGACGAGTCGCGCCGTTCCCCCCATTCCACCTTCCGCGCCCTCCACTGCCCTTGCGTATCGAGTGCTCCTCGATCAGAACCGGGAACCGCCATTCCAGCACTTCGGGATCGGTGAGGCGCGAATTCGTCATGTGCACCTGCACCGCGTCGCATCCGTGGAAGCCGGGGCCGGCACCAGTCCCACCGGAAATCGTCTCATAGTACTGGTAGCGCGCATTGCCAAACGTGAAATTGCTCATGGTGCCGCATGACGCAGCCATCACTCCTAACGCTCCAAAGAGAGCATCGGTAATGCACTGCGAAGTCTCCACGTTGCCGGCGACGGTCGCGGCCGGCGGGCGCGGATTCAGCATACTCCTGTCCGGAATGATGATAGTCAGCGGTCTCAGGCACCCCGCATTGAGCGGGATATCGGCATCGACCAGCGTGCGGAATACATACAGCACAGCCGCATGCACCACAGCGGCCGGAGCATTGAAGTTGTTATCGAGTTGAGATGAGGTTCCGGTAAAATCGATCGTCGCGCTACGTTGATCCGCGCCGATGGTGATCTTCACGCGTATCACCGCGCCATTGTCCATCACATAACTGAACTCCCCGTTTTTCAATACTCCCAGCACGCGGCGCACGGACTCTTCGGCATTGTCTTGAACGTGACGCATGTAAGCTCTCACGACATCCAGGCCAAAATGCGTGACCATTTTATGCAACTCCTGAACGCCCTTTTCATTGGCGGCGATCTGGGCTCTCAAGTCCGCCATGTTCTGGTCGATGTTGCGCGCCGGATGGCGTGCGGCCGCGAGAATGCGCCGCATTCTGTCTTCGAGAATGCTCCCGGCTTCGACCAGTTTCACATTGTCGATCAATACTCCCTCATCTTCTATGGTACGGGAGAACGGCGGCATCGAACCGGGAGTAATACCGCCGATGTCGGCGTGATGTCCCCGCGAACCAACGTAGAAAAGCAACTCTCTTCCCTGCTCATCGAACACAGGAGTGATCACCGTGACGTCGGGCAGATGTGTGCCGCCGTTGTATGGGTCGTTCAATACATAAACATCTCCAGGTACTATTCGTCCCGCGTTCCGGCGGATCACCGTCTTTATGCTCTCGCCCATAGAGCCCAGGTGCACGGGCATATGAGGGGCGTTGGCAATCAGGTTCCCTTCTGCATCGAACAGGGCGCAGGAAAAATCTAACCGCTCCTTGATGTTGACCGAATAAGCGGTATTGGCCAGACTCAAACCCATCTGCTCGGCGATCGACATGAAAAGATTGTTGAATACCTCCAGCATTACGGGGTCGACCGATGTTCCTACCGCGAACCTGCTCAGGCGGGCCGCGATCCGCTTCAGGACCAGATGATTGAGCGGTGTTACATCGGCGCGCCAACCGGGTTCAATGATGGTAGTGGCGTTCCTCTCAACAATGATGGCCGGACCAACGATCTGTTGGCCGGCAGCGAGCTCTTCGCGCAAAAAGATCGGCGTTTTATGGGTCATCCCTGCCGTGGTCATCTCGACGACTTCGATCGAGCTGGCAGGCTTGTGTGAGCCGCCCGCCGGTATCTCACTGAAGTTATCCGTCTTGCCGACAGCCTCTACGGAGATTGCTTCGACGATGATTCCCCGCCCCGGCATGAGAAAACTGAAGCGCTGCTTGTAAGCCACATCGAAATCCCTTTGCAGATCAGCCAGCCCGCCGTATCCGACGATCAATGCTGTATCTGTGCCTTCATAACGCAGGTGCAAACGCTCTCGTAATTCGATGCATTCGCGGGGCACACCCTGATTGAGAATCTCCTGCGTGACGACTTCCCCCAGTCCGTTCAGCTCCATCCGAATTTTAAGGATAACAGACTCATCCATTCGCAGTTCCACGGCTTTCTCGCGCATCGCCGTTACATCAGCGAGCCCCATGCCATAAGCCGACAATACACCTGCGAGCGGATGGATATAGATGCTGGTCATACCGAGTTCATCGGCTACAAGGCATGCGTGCTGACCGCCGGCGCCGCCGAAACACGTGAGTGTGTAGCGCGTCACATCGTGGCCGCGCTGCACTGAGATGTGCTTGATGGCGGTGGCCATGTTGGCTACCGCGACGCGAATGAAGCCTTCGGCGATCTCCTCCGGCGTTTTCCTGATGCCGGTCGCGCTCTCGATCTCGGATGCCATGGCGAAGAATCTCTCGCGTACGACATCGGCATCGAGAGATTGGTCGCCCTTCGGCCCGAGTACCTTGGGAAAATATCCAGGTTGAATCTTTCCCAGCATAACATTGCAGTCGGTAACCGTCAGCGGCCCGCCCCGCCGGTAACACGCGGGACCGGGATTGGCGCTGGCCGAATCGGGCCCGACGCGATAGCGCCCGCCGTCGAAGTGAAGGATCGAGCCGCCGCCGGCAGCAATGGTATGGATCGACATCATGGGGGAGCGCATGCGCACGCCGGCTACTTGAGTCTCGAATTCGCGTTCAAGCTCGCCGGCGAAATGTGAAACGTCTGTCGACGTGCCGCCCATATCGAAGCCAATCACCTCACCGAATCCGGCCAGTTCCGCTGTGCGCACCATACCGATGATGCCGCCGGCCGGGCCGGACAGAATGGAATCCTTGCCCTGAAACCGGCGCGCGTCAGTGAGTCCTCCGTTCGACTGCATGAACATCAAGCGAGCATCGGGCAACTCGGCGGCCACCTGATCGACATAGCGCCGGAGTATCGGCGAGAGGTAAGCATCGACCACGGTCGTGTCGCCACGCGACACGAACCTCATCGTCGGGCTGACCCGATGGGAGACCGAGACTTGAGTGAAGCCGATTTCACGCGCCATCTCGGCCACACGCTGCTCATGTTTCGGAAAGCGGTAACCGTGCATGAACACGATGGCAATGCTGCGTAAGCCCTCAGCATAGACAGCCTCGAGGTCCGCTCGCGTGCGTTTCTCATCGATCGGGCTCACGACATCGCCATGGGCGCCGATTCGTTCCACCACCTCAAGCGCTTTTCTATAGAGCAACTCGGGCAACCGAATTTCGCGATCGAACAGGCGGGGGCGGTTCTGATAGGCGATTCGCAATGCATCACCCAGGCCTTTCGTGATGAAGAGCGCCATCGGCTCGCCCTTACGCTCCAGCAGTGCATTGGTAGCGACTGTGGTCCCCATCTTCACGACCTCGATTTGATCGACCGGGATAGGCGCTCCGCTCTCAATGCCGAGCATGTGACGGATACCGGCGATTGCCGCGTCACCGTATTGTTCTGGATTGTCGGAGAGAAGTTTATGTGTGATGAGCGAGCCGTCAGGACGCTTCGCGACGATGTCGGTGAATGTCCCGCCGCGGTCGATCCAAAATTGCCATCCGGGCGATTGGTGCATGATCGGTATGATGCAGATATTAATTACAAATGGACACAGGACACAAAAGCGAGATACTCCCGTTGTGACTGTTATTATTATGTGAACCGAAGTCCAACATATTCATAATTCACCCGGCACAGCGCGGAAGGAGCGCAATCCCTATAGTTGATGAATTGCCCTATATATTCCCTTCTGACTTCAACGCTTTTTCTTCTTCGTCGATGACCAGATCATATCCGCGATCGTGTGAGCTTCAGCTCCGATCCATAATCCGATAAAGCCCGCGAGCAGATAGCCCGGCTCAATCGATGTATACAAGTCAAAGCCGGAGATGTAGATATATTGCGCCTCCTGCAGCACATCTGATTTCCTTCCTATCCACAAGGCATACCAGGACCATCGTAAGACGATGAATAATAAACCGATCATCACATGAAGATATATGATCCTGGACACTACTCCTATCAACAATCCGTGGCTGAGGATGTGACGATGTGGTAGTGCGGCTTTGTAAGGCCACCAGATAAACCTCAACCATCCCCAGCGTATGTATGATTCGCTGTGCAAGTCGAGGTCGGGTGAAAACAGGAGACCGGAGAACAATGTCGATATACCGTAGATGAAGGTTAGCCTCCATTCCCCAGTATCGTACTGCATCGCCGCCGCACCGAGGGCTGCAACTGCTAAAGTGATCCGATCATGCACTGGGCCATTGGGCATTTCCTGCGCCGGCTATTTCCTCGCCTGTGGTGTGATCTTCAGTTTCAGCCGTTCACTGCCGCGAATGACTTCGACCTCGTATTCCTGATCGGGCTTCATCTCGCCGAGAGAATAAGTGTAGTCGTACACATTCTTGATCTCACGCTCGCCCAGCTTTACGATTTTGTCTCCGGACTTGATACCGGCTCTGGACGCAGGGGAATCGTCGCGTACGGCATCCAGCAGCATCCCTTCATTCGATTCGGCATAGTTCGGCACATTGCCCAGGTAAACGCGAAAACTCATCGATCGCCCCCCCGAGCTGCTCCGCGCCAAAATATAGGCCGGACGAGCATCACTGCCGTCGATCGAGCGCACGATGGAACCGACGAGATCTACAACCCGTGCCTCCCCCTCGTAATTTATCTTCTCCGCCGTGTCCGAAGGCTTGTGGTAATCCTCATGGCTGCCGGTGTAAAAGAAGAGGACTGGTATCTGTTTTGCGTAAAACGATGAGTGGTCACTCGGACCGAAGCCGTCTTCGCTGAGCTGCAGCGTGAATCCCCGCGTTCCGCTGTTGTGGCTCTCTACCAGTTTGCGAAATTCCGCGGAAGTGCCAATGCCGCCGACCGACAGTTTGCCGTCGCGCAAGCGACCGATCATATCCATATTGATCATCGCCACGCTGTCCGCGAGCGGGACAGCCGGATTATTGACGTAGTGATTCGAGCCGATCAAACCGGTCTCCTCCGCGCTGAATGCGACGAAAATGAGACTGCGGCGAGGCTTCGTTCTCTCTGCGTTGAAAATTCGCGCCAGTTCCAACAACCCCGCCACCCCCGAAGCGTTATCATCCGCGCCGTGGTGAATTTCGCTCGATCCCGGTGCCCGGCTATTGCTTTCACCGCCGCGACCCAGGCCGTCATAATGCGCGCCAATGACGATGAACTCGCGCTTGAGTTTCGGATCGGAGCCCTCGAGAATGCCAACGACATTGTAAGCCGGAACCGACCGGCGCGTGATGTCGACCGAAAGACTGATCGATTTATTTGCCAGTGTCTGCTCAGACCATTTATCTGCCGACTTTTCCAGTAAGCTGATTTCCGCAGCCCCGGGCAATCCGAATATTTTAGCTGCCGCCTGCCGCGAGACGGCGATCACGGGCAATCCGGCTTCGCCCGCAGTCTGGTCGTAACTCAACCGGGACAGGCGGTCATCAGCGAACTTTTCATCGCTCGCGATGATGATCAACGCCCTGGCGCCGTGATCTTTAGCGGCAATCGCCCTCCAACGCGCATCCGAATACCGAGAAAACTGCCCATGCAGATTGTCACCATCCGGTGTGCTCGCGAAGGCGAGCGCGACTTTGTCCTTCGCATCGATGTTCGCGTAGTCGTCGTGTTTCAAATCGGGAGCGGTAATTCCATATCCCACGAAAACGACTTGCGTCTGCGACAAACTGCCGTTCGAAGAAAATCCGATCGGCATCCAATCAGTGCGCAGTGATATTGAACCTGCATTTCCACCCTTCCGAATGTTCAGAGAATTGTTCCTTCCCAACTGGACGGCGGCAATGAACGGAAATTCCTTCAGATACCCCGGATGATTATTTCCGGCGCTCTTGCATGTGGCTTTCGGTGCGGCGCAATCAAGCCCGTACTCATTAAACTGATCAGCGATATACCGTGCAGCTTTATCGGCTCCGGCAGTTCCCGGTTTGCGGCCATCGAGGTCATCCGAAGCAAGACGGGTGACGTGTTTTTTCAGCAAATTGGCATCGGGTGAAACCTTGCTGCTCGGCTCCTCGTGATGCGCATGCTGCGCGAGCCCGGATATCGTCAGAGTGACGATAATAAAGAAGAATAGTGAGAAGCCGCTTCTTCTCATCAGTAATGGCAAACGTCTCATTTTCAATACTCCTGCTTTAAACTGAATTTCATTGGCATTTTACATCAGGTATTCGAATGCTCAAGATAGTCTTGAGCGGGGCTGGCCGAAATTTACGAGGCGGTCGGCGCTATCGACGCAAGTTTATCAGCATCTTGTGCTCGATGCACAGTGAATACCAACGCGAATCACTGCTTCAATACATCACGCAACAATCCCGTCAGCAGCTCGTTGAATCGCGCTGGATCTTCCAGCATAGGATAGTGTCCGACGCCCTTCATGATTACAGCGTCGAAATTTGACGCGTACCTGCGGTTGACTTCCAGGTTGGTGGGGTACAAGTCAGAGTTTATTGCCCGGATCGGGGCTTTGATCTTTCGCAGTGCAGGGATCGGATCGTATGTCAGAGCTGCTTCCAGAGTTCGAATCGCGATCTCAGGTTGCGCGGAGGTTGCCTGTGAGATTATGCGTTCTTTAACCGCTGCCGGAGTGTTCGGAACGAAGAGTGACTGTGTCATGAATTTTACAGTCTCACCCTTGAAATCCGAACGCATATACTTCAAGAAAGCTTCGACCTGTTCCGGGGGCATCCGCTCGCCCACGTCGTTCAAGTCGTCTACTGGCACTATGGCTACCACGCGCTCCGGCATTCGCAGCGCCGCCTCCAGAACGACCCGGCCACCCATCGAGCTGCCGATGAGCACGACTCGCTTCAGACCGAGCTTCTCTACTACCGTCTTGACGTCCTCTCCGAAACGGTTGATGGACCAATCCTTACGCCCTTTACCCGATTCACCGTGGCCTGGCAGGTCGATCGTAACTACCCGGTAACTCTTAGAAAAAACAGACAGCTGATTATCCCAAAGGTGGCTGTTACACGTCCAACAATGTACGAACACCAGCGCCGGCTCCCCACTGCCCTGATCGTTGTAGTGAATGGGAACGCCATCGGAAGCATAGACAACTGCGGCCAGAAGAATGAGAAACCGTAAGATCACGCAATACTCCACAATAAAAATTTACCTTCCGCGCCTACGGTACCTTTGTGATCCGCACATTGTCCAGAAAAACTGTATTGTCTCCACCCTTTATATTCGTCACGGCAAACTCCAGGGTGTGCGCCGTTGCGGTGGCCGTGAAGGTGACTCTGTAATCGGAATAGTTCGTAGCCGTTTGAGGCGGCGTAAAGCGTCCGGAGAGTTGAGATTATCAGGCAACCTGCGATCGCGTTGCTGCCAGAGGTGACATGCAGTTCGGAACGTCCGGCCATATTGACAGTTATATCGGTCAATGTGCTGAAAATCCGGATGCTGCCACTGATATCTAAGTTTTGTTGCGCCTTTCCCGCAGGCGGTAACAAAATAAACAGCAAAAGCAGCAGGACTTCGAGCATGCGCGCTGAGAATTTCGTCCCTCTCATCGTTCTAATATGGGCTCCTCGAGATGAAGATTGAATTGATAGCCGTTAACAGCTGGCAAACCGGACTACACTGAATTTTTGATTTTCATCAGTGACTTCAAGAAATCAATTAACCGCAACGGGGCAACGGGGCAACGGGGCAACGGGGCAACGGGGCAACGGGGCAACGGGGCAACGGGGCAACGGGGCAACGGAGTGTGCCTCGGACACGCAGATGTGTAACTGATGTTTAGCTTCTGCGATACCCACACTCTCAAGCCTTCGCGGAGAACTGACTTAATCCTCGACCCGATAAGCAGGTTTTGGTTACACGTATGTTACCTGCAATCTAAGCTGCTTGTGACCCGGATCGCACACATCTCTCGAACGAAGTTGGTTCTGGTTCTGGTTCTGGTGGAACAGTACAACTAAAACAAAAATATATAGCTTAATACGATTATTTATGAATAGCTTTTGATATCTGTGTGAGGAAGGAACCGCGTTGCCTCACCGCAAACACGATCACGGTAATTGTAGTTGGCATGCATCTTCTGTGGCAAGACTACGCATAAACCGTTATTGCCCGCCGCCCTGGATCCCATAAACCAACGTTTTGGCCTTTCGCGTCTTTACATTCCGCAACCCCTCCTCGATAAACGGGCTCGTATCGAGAACCGCCAGATAACATCCAGCCGATAAAGATTCCCTGGGATTTACCTCGGAATTGTTGATCATCTCCAACCAATTATTGGTATATACATTACGCAGTCCATCCGCCGCGCCTGAGGCTTTCAGGTTTATGGGCGTCAACCGCGATTCCGTGCCCGCCTGAATGTTTGTCGCCGTGTAAAGTTCGCCCGTTTTATCCGCCCACCAGAGCTGGCGAATGTCGGCTCCCAGGCTATTCAGCAGAGCGATCGAACCATTTTCGCGCTCCCTGACGGTCAATCGTTCGCGACGTACTTCGCTCTTGCGGAACGTGAAATATACGGGCACTCGCGCGGTAATCCATTGCGAAGCGAGATGTTGATCGTGTGTCCAGTCGATTGTGCGAATCGGCCCGTCACCGTATTTGAGGTTCCAGTACTTTTTCAACATCAACTGAGTATCGTTACTGAAATGAAGTCCATCGGCCGTGATCACCGGAGAATAATATCCGAGCCACCCGAGGCTCGTCGCTCGATGAGAGACCTCGTCGAGGATTGTCATGGCTTCCGTACGCGCACTGTCGCTCAGCCGTTCTCCCAAGAGCGCAGAAGATGAGATGGCGAGAGCAGTCAGCAAGGAAATCGCGGGCAAAGTCCACCACATCTTTTTCTTTCGCCGAGCAAGCCATATCAGATTGAGTGGACCGATTACGACGACGAACACAATCATCAAGAGCAAGAAACAACGGACCGGAACCGCTATCCCATCGGTCACTGGAAACTCCCGATTGATCTGGGCGAGCGGTGTGGAAAACGAGTCGTCCATCCGCGACCCTACCCAATGGCCCTTGATATCGTTCCATTGGCTCGCCTCTATCTGTTTCGGATCTATGTCACCCGTCAGAATCAATGTCCCGAACCCGACATAGTAGACTGGAAGCTCATTCTTTCCTCTGATCGCGCTGATGATCGAATGTCGCCGGCCTTCCCACTGATGCGGCACTTCCCACGGTCCGATCACCAGCATCGATCCTCCGCATTCCAGATAACTCCAGAGGGCAGAATGCACCCCTGACGGCATCTCCCGCAGATCATCGGAAGTGATAACCAGGCCATCGAATTGCGTATACCCGAGCCAATTGGCGCTCCATTCATCCAGCGGCACATCGTACGGGAGATAGGCGACATCTATTTCGCTAGCTTCCTTGAACCCTTCTTCGACTGCCGCTTCAGACATCAGTTTCGTTCGACTCACACTCTGGCTAATCAGCAAAGAAACCCTGTTGTTCGTCCTCCGGACCCAAGCGCCGGTGCGCGCGGCCTCAGCCGCGACCTCGTCCTTCTGCCGAATGCCATCGATCTCGATGGTGAATCTTCTACCGCCAGCGGCCAATTGCGGGAGGAAGAGCGAGACCTGCGACGTAGATGATGGAGGCACCATGGCGGTGCGCTTAATAATGATATTGTTCATGCCTGTACTCGATATGACCGAGTCCAGAATAACCTGGTGGGCGCGCTGGGAAGAAAGATTGGCTATCGTCGCACGGTATTCTTCATACCCGTCGCGATACTCGATGCTCGATGCAATAGACTCTACTCTTACAGAAATCTCGCCGAACAGTTTTGTCTGAGCAGAGGTTGTGACGCATGAAATCAGACTCATTAATGCGAAGAGCTGAACCTGTTTGAAGGTTAATCGTTTTCTCATTCATTTATAAAGCATTGCTGAAATGCTTCGGATTGATTCATAGCCAATCCCGAATAATACAAAAATCTCAAAAGATTTCTCAGCTAGCCGTTTTTAGTCGTATTTGCGATTTGGATGAATTTCTGGAATAAAAATTGAGGAGGCAAACTGCGCCTCCTCGAGAACGGGTCCGAAAAAATTCGGACACCTCACCCTGAACATCAGAAGAAAAATTTTACCTGGCATCGAATTTCATATTTATCGCTTGCTCTTTTCCCTCTCGAATAATAGAGATCGTAAACGCAAACCCGGTCTTATTATTTAATATCGGGTCTTTAAACAAATTTTCAATTAAGGCATTCAAATCCATAGTTGAAGTGACGGCATCGTCATTTATGCGGATTATGCAATCTCCAGCCTTAAAACCGGTGCCTTCCGCCATGCCGCCAGCAGTTACTTCTGTTACCAGTACGCCGCCACCAGCCACATTGAAATATTGGGCTAACTGCTCGTTCAATTCTGAGGTGGTGACGCCGAGATAAAATCGGCTGGCATTAGCCATCTGCTGGATGCCCTTCACCGGCTCAATATACTGGAGCAAAGACGCACTCTTTTCATCCGAACCCTTCTGCGGGGGCGGAACGTCCTTGCTCAGCCCTGCATCTTTGCTCCGTTCATCCTTCTCGCGTTCTCCGGCTGGCGCGAGCGACGTCCCTGTCTGATAAGCCTGTCTCCTTTGTTCGACCAGAGCCGAGGCTCGCCGGTAACCAATCTCGACCGAGATATTTTGCGTTTCACCATTTCGGCTGATGCCGAGAGTCAGATTTTTTCCCGGTGCGGAGTCGATGAGCAATAGAAAAAATTGCGCGCGGTTCAACACTTTCTGATCATCGAAGGAGAGTATGACGTCATTCTCCTGAAGCCCTGCCCTCGCGGCCGGACTGCCTTCAACCACTTTCCCGACAATCGCGCCGCGAACCTCCGCCAGTTGTAATTGTTTGGCCCGCTCTTCGTTGACGTCCCCTAGATACACCCCCAAGTACCCGCTGCTTCCTCTATCAGCTTGAATCGGCGTATCACTTTTTATCTGCCTTAAAAGCTGCAAATCATCAATTAATTGTCCGTAATGGTAAGCCGCATCGACGGGCGAGCGGTTCCGGGAGGCCGCCTCTTTCCCCGATCGATCTTGAGCAGTAGTGTGATAGCCCGCGAAGAGGAGCATACCGGATGCGACGAGGATACGAAGGGCGGCCAGGGATATCCGATCAAGCTTCATAACAGACAGCCTCGATTTATTTCCTTCTTGCACAAAATCACGCGAAATTGATAAACGTGTCAAATATTGCCTTACGTAGCAATTTCCACGCATCGTATAAGAGGATGTTCCAGAAAATTAGGGATTGGGCGGATTTATCGCGATGCTACGCATTCTCATCGATATCCGAAATCTCGATGCTATTTTACTTTTACAACGACGAGCGTCAGATCGTCTTCCTGTTCGGCATCCGAAGTCCATTCTTTGACGGAACGAAGAATATTCTTCTCCAGCTCGGCCGCGCTCAGGTTACGGTGCCTGGTAATCAAGGAGATCAACCGTTCCTCGCCATACTCTTCATTCCCGGGGTTCCGCGCCTCGATCAAGCCATCGGTGAATGCGACCAGCAGGTCCCCGCTCTCCACTTTCAGCTCACCCCCTTCGAAGACAACGTCGCGAAACAACCCGAGCACCGTTCCGCCTCGCTCCAGCTTCTCTATCTCAGCTGGTCTGCTGCGGCGTAATAACAGGGGCGGGTTATGACCGGCGTTGGTATAACGCAGCGTATCGTCCTGCTCATCGAATTCGGCATAGAAGAGCGTGATGTAGCTTGCCTCAATCAATGAATCGGCCAGTTGTTGATTGACTCGTTGCAGAATTCGCTCAACCCGACGAACCTCAACATGTCCCACCTGCCCCCGCAGATTGGCCTGTAGATTGGCCATCATAAGTGCAGCAGAGACGCCCTTGCCGCAAACATCGGCGACCACGATGCCGACACGCCCGGGAGCGACATTGATATAATCGTAATAATCTCCGCTGACCGATCGCGCAGGAATGCAGACTCCGGGCGAGAAATCGAGCTTCGCCGTCTCGGGGACAGAGCGGGGAAATAAGCGGAATTGCACCTGCGCGGCGATCCGCATCTCCTGATCGAGCCGCTGCTTCTCCGCCGATACCCGCAATAGCTCTCTGATCGAGCGCGTCATTTGATTGAAGGAGACCGCCAGCGCGCCCAGCTGGTCCCGCCCCGTATTGCAAATCTCGTGATCGAAATCGCCCGCTTCGACGCGCTTGGTACCTGCGTACAACTGATGGACCGCCCCGGTGATGGAGCTGGTGAGATAGACCGCCGAACCGACTGCCAGAAGCGCGATACATAGTGAGAGGGCGGCTAGTCCGACGATTGTATAAAAAACGATTTTCCCGAGGGCGTTGTCCGATTTGAATTGCTGCACGCGCTGCCAGATCCTGCTCGGATACAAAAAAGAGACATCGATCAGTAAAACCTCGCTTTCAACAGTCTCTCCCGATGACCATCTTCTCGCGCTTTTGTAAATCGGGAAACTTCCCGACGGAAAGGAGGATGCCTCCTCATTCCCGAGGTTCGGACCGTCCGGCGCGTTAACGACGTAAGTGCGCGCCTGACCTGGTAGTACCTCGAGGTCTGTACTATGCCGGAGATGCTCGCAAAGATTGGCGCCGATCGGATAATGTAGCTGCAGCGTAAATCGCTTTTTGAGTTTGACCAGATGTCGGGCGCGTATGACTCTTTCACCCGTAGGGAACTCCTCGATCACCAGCCCGTGGAACTCATCCTCATTGCGAATCCATTCAGGCAATGGCTTGCCTTCGATAGCAGTCTGCTGCTGCGCATCCGCCCCCTCCGGCGATGAGCGTCTGACATCGATCGCCAGGCCGTCCGCGTCGAGGTTGCTGAGGCTCAACGTCAGATCAGGAATGACCAGCGAGAGAGCATCCGCCCGCTCCTGCAACCTGCGCCGCAATTGGTCTCGACTCAATCTGTCGATATCCCATTCCGCCAGGTCGCGGACGAGAGAAATCGATACAGTGCGCGATTGCTCGAGATATCCGTCCAGGTGGCGCGACACGAGGCTCTCGCTCGCCTGCAATACGACGACGTATCCGGCGATGACTATCAACGAAAGGAGGAGGAGAATAGGCAGCGCGCCGATGAGCAGATAAGTAACTATCAGCCGGCGTCGTAAGCGCCACAACAGGTGCTCGGTGATCCAATGAGCCCCCTTGATCGCAAAATATGAGAGAGGAATTACACCGAGTATTGACGCATAATCGAATATCTTTTTGAGCGATGAACTGCCGAATAAAGTCGCTTCATTGACGAAGGCCCAATCGATAAACCACACCAGCATGACCGCCAGCATGGCTTTACCCATAAAAGTGATGGGCAAGAGGCTTCTGAGTAACTCGAACACGAGGGGTCGCTGTCTGGGGTATTGCGTCATAAATCACATTGTCGCGTTACTCGGCGGGCTGAGCGGAGCCATCTTCGTTTTGTTTTAGCTCAAATCGGCCTCGAGTCTGGGGTAAAGCGCGTTGATAATTTCACGATGCTTCTCTTCGACGAACTTACGACGCACTTTGAGAGTCGGAGTGAGTTCTCCGCTCTCGATCGAAAATTCCCGGTCGAGCAGAGCTATCTTCTTGATCTTCTCGTGGGGTGCCAGTTCTTTTGTAACTTCGTCGACCTTCTTTTTGAAATATTCGACGACACGCGGGTGAGTGACGAGCTCCCGTGTATCTTTGCTTTCTAGATTGAGCGTTCTAGCATAAGCGCGCAACGCATCGAAGGCCGGGACGATCAGAGCTGAGGGAAATTTACGCGCGTTGCCGACCACGATGACCTGTTCAACCATCGGGATACCCCGGATCATGTTTTCAATCAGCTGCGGCGCTATGTATTTGCCGAGGCTCGTCTTGATCAAATCCTTTTTGCGGTCGGTGATGCGAATGAAGCCATCCGGATCGATCGTTCCGATATCGCCGGTGTGGAACCAAATCCCATCGTCGTAGCGCTGCAGGACGCGTTCCGTCTCTTCAGGCATCTGGTAATAGCCCTGCATAACATTGTCCCCCTGGACGAGCAATTCCCCATCTTCGGCGGTGCGGACTTTGACCCCGTGTATCGTTTGTCCTATCGAACCGATCCGATTGGCGGTCAGACGATTGAATGAGACGACGGGCGATGTCTCGGTCAAGCCGTAACCCTGCAAGATAGGAATGCCGGCTCCCAGAAAGATGTATGCAAGCTCAGGCGAGAGCGCCGCTCCACCCGCGACGAAAAAGCGGATGCGCCCCCCGACGGCCTCCCGCCATTTGGAGAAGACAAGACGATCCATCAACTTATGTTCGAGCGCCAGACGGACCGGCACGCGCTGTCGCTTGTCCTTTAGTACCGCGACTTCCCTGCCGACTTCGATCGCGCGCCTGAATATCTTCTGTTTGAACGGCGATGCTTCGGCCGCCCGCTTGTTGATCGTGGCATATATTTTTTCGAATAGCCGCGGAACCGCGGTCACGACAGTCGGGCGTATCTCCTTGATGTCTTCGGCGACTGTCTCCACGCCCCGCGCGAAGCAAATCCTCACCCCAAACCACATGTATATATAAAGGACCGTCCGCTCGAAAACGTGCGAGAGAGGAAGGAAGCTGAGAGCCACGTCGTCGGGGCGGATTGAGAGCAATTCCCCCGATCTCAGCGTGTCGAAGACCATATTATGATGAGTGAGCATCACTCCTTTCGGCTCACCCGTGGTGCCCGACGTATAGATTATCGTCGCCAGATCATCCGGTTTCGAGATTGCTGCCAATTGATCGAAAAGCTGCGGCTGCCGGCTGAGCTCTTCCGCACCGCGTTCCTCAAGCGTCGAAAGAGTGATCAGAGTGTCGTCTTCGGAAGGATTTTGCGTTTCCTCGAACTGGATGAGCCGCGGTCTCTCTTTGCTCTTGAATCTATCGAGCGCAGGCTTAATCCGCCGCATCTGTTTATTGGTGGAGACGAAGAGAAAGCGGGCTCCGCTATTGCGGATTATGAATTCGACCTGATCGACCGATTGTGTGGGATAGATTGGAACATTGATCGCGGCATTGGCGAGGATTGCATAATCGGTGATGCTCCATTCGGGGCTGCTTTCAGCCAGGAGCGCAACTCGCTCACCCGCTCGCAGACCGAGTTTATGTAGTCCGAGAGCGACTTTATGCACGCGCTCATCCAATTCCCTTCCGCTGATGTCTCGCCATTTATTGTCACGCTTCGAACGAACGACCACTTCTTCTGTGCGCCGCCCGATCGCGATTCTGAACATCTCGTTTAGTGTACGAGGCTCTTCCATAACTAGTGCATGCAAGCTGAAATAGATCCGGGAGAAAATCAAACTGTAAAAATCAAAGGGGGCAGATGGGAAAGTATTTCAGTAATAATGTTTCCCTTTCAGTACTCGCTAAACAACTTCTTTTTAAACAACTTAAAGCGCCGCCTGCCTTTGAAATCTGTATTTTATCCGGTGTCTTCTCTTCTTATACTTCCCCTCGAAGTGCGCGCGTGATAATCAATCTATTTCATCTATTTGTCAATTTTCAAGCCTCCGAGTGTTGACACTAAACTCTTTTTTTCTTATTCTTTGCGTTCGTTTTTTTGATGAGATTTCTCGGAGATCATTACTATGTCAACGTATTTTCCCAGTGGTAATAATCTGGAGCGGCATCGTCAGTGGCACATAGTAGATGCCACCGGCATGACGGTCGGCCGGCTAGCTAGTGAAGTAGCCTTTATTCTTATGGGCAAGCATAAACCGACCTATACTCCATTTATCGATATGGGCGATCATGTGATCGTCATCAACGCATCAAAAGTGATATTTAAAGGCACCAAAACAGAAGACAAGCAATACCGCCATCACACAGGTTGGCCGGGCGGACTGAAAGAGATATCCGCACGCGATCTGTTGGCGAAGAACCCGGTCCGGCTGATGGAGCTTGCGATAAAGGGCATGTTGCCGAAAACCAAGATCGGTCGCGCTATGGCAGGCAAGCTCAAGGTATATGCCGGCGCGGAGCATCCGCATAGTGCGCAGAAGCCCAGAAAGCTCGCACTTGCGGCTAAATAAAATAATTGGTCATTCATTTATCGTTGATGAAATCATGACGAATCATTAAGATGAAATCATGAATGCCTCGTGTTTGACGTTCAGGTTATCCAACTTGCCGAAGACCTGATAGCCAAGCCGCGCATGGAAATGTAAATGAACGACCCTTTAGCTGGATAACCCGCAGGCAGACAACCTGCGGAAGATACTATTGAGGAGTATATTCAAGTGGCTGATATTCAGTATTACGGGACAGGCCGTCGTAAGAGCGCAACGGCACGCGTCTACTTGCGGCCTGGAAGCGGTAACTTCAAGGTTAACCGTGCCTCGATTGACGCTTATTTCAAAAACGAGACTTTGCAGATGATAATTCGCCAGCCGTTACAATTGACCGATACGCTCAATAAATTTGACGTCCTGGTCAATGTTACAGGCGGCGGCTCATCAGGACAGGCGGGCGCGGTGAGACACGGCATTGCCCGTGCTCTCGTCGAGTTCAACGGAGAACTTCGGAAGAAGCTGAAGAGGGCGGGTCTGCTCACTCGAGTATCCGCGTGCAAAGGAACGTAAGAAATACGGTCAGAAGGGCGCACGTAAGCGATTCCAGTTCTCGAAACGCTAATTATCAATCGATAAGCTATAATTGATGATTGATAATTGATAATTGATAATTGATGATTGATGATTGATAATTAAAGCTTGATAATTAAGGCTTGATAATAGATATTGTATTGAATATAACCTGCCGTCGATACCTGAGAGACCGAAGATACCGAAGGCCATATTCCCAGCATCGATTATCAAATATCAAGAATCGATCTACCATTAATTCCATTGCCGGTCTCGTCGTTGGTTGTTGCGGCGAGCGAACCGAAACTCTGAGGCCGGCGAGTACAGAAACCAAACATTGGAGGTTTGATTGGCAACAGTATCAATGAAAGAGCTGCTCGAAGCGGGCGTCCATTTCGGGCACCAAGTGCGCCGTTGGAATCCGAAGATGAAAGAGTTCATCTTCGGCGAGCGCAACGGCATATACATCATCGATCTGCAGAAAACGCAGCGGATGTTCAAGGATGCGATGAAGTTCCTCTCGACGTTATCGGGTGAGGGTACGAATAAGACCATTCTCTTTGTCGGCACCAAACGTCAGGCGCAGGATGCGATCAAGGAAGAAGCGCTCCGCTGCAATCAGTACTACGTTAACCAGCGCTGGCTCGGCGGTCTACTCACCAATTTTCAGACGATCCAGAAATCGATCAAGCGATTTAAGGAGATCGAAGCGATGCAGGCAGATGGCCGCATCGAGCAGTACGCGAAGAAGGAGCGTTTGCAGATTGAGCGCGAGCGCCTGTCCCTGGAAAAGAATCTCTCTGGCATCAAGGAGATGAAGAAACTGCCTGATGCGATCTTCGTCATCGATACGAACAAAGAGGAGATCGCGGTTAAAGAAGCGAACCGTCTCGGAATACCGGTAGTCGCAGTAGTCGACACCAACTGTACGCCGGAGGGAGTCAGCTATATCATCCCGGGTAATGACGACGCGCTACGCGCCGTTCGTCTCTTCGCCTCACGCATTGCCGACTCGGTACTCGAAGGCCATCAGCTCGCGCAGCAAAAGGAGGCGGAAGAAGCCGCCATCGCTGCCGAACAGGCGAAAGCGAGCGGCGTGACGGTAGAGATCGCACAACGCCAGCAGCGCGACCGCGGCGAACGTGGCGACCGCGGCGGACGCGGGCGCGATCGAGGACGGGGCGATCGCGGCGGACGCGGGCGTAGCGATCGGGGAGAGCGCGGCGATCGCGGCGAGAGAGCTGACCGCAGATCAGCTGCTGCGCCCGCGCAGCCAGTACCTGCGGCACCGGCTGCTGCTCCGGCAACCTCAGGAGGTGCACCGGCTGAGCCGGATGAGCCTCCCAAAGCGTCTAGTCCGGAAACTGTTCCGGTGGTAGATGTGGCCGCGCCGAGCCATGTAGTCGACCCCCCTGCTGGGAGCGCCGCGGAGTCTGCTTAATTTAACCCTGCGTATAAATCAGAGGATGAACTGACACGACGGCGCAGCCGCTGCCCAATCCGCGAGGCTGCGCCGTTTTTTGCACATTCTATTTATTTGTGTTTGGAGAGGAAATTTTATGACTATCACGGCAGAAATGGTGAGAGCGCTCCGCGAGAAGACTGGGGCGGGTATGATGGAATGCAAGAAGGCGCTCACCGAGGCTGATGGAAACGAGGAACAGGCCGTCGAGATACTACGAAAATCAGGGCTTGCAAGCGCCAAGAAGCGCGAGGGTAGAATCGCCGCAGAGGGGATCGTCGGCTCCTACATACACATGGGAGGAAAAGTCGGCGTTCTGGTAGAAGTCAATTGCGAAACCGACTTCGTCGCACGGACAGAAGACTTTCAGAGATTCGTCAAAGACATCGCCATGCACATCTGCGCTTCCGAACCGCAATATGTCAACAAGGAAGATATTCCGGCGGAGGTGATCGAGAAAGAGCGTGAAATTGCGCGCGGCCAGGCTCAAGCCGAGCCTAAGAACGCTAACAAGCCCGCGAACATCGTCGAGAAGATGGTCGATGGCCGTATTGAGAAGTTCTACACCGAATCGGTGTTGCTCGAACAGCCGTTCGTTAAAGATCAGGCGATAACCATCGGTGAACTTGTCACTCAACTCACAGCCAAGACCGGCGAGAAAATCAGCATCCGCCGCTTCACCCGTTACAAGATGGGCGAGGGGCTGGAAAAGCGCCAGAATGACCCCGCCTAGGCGGGTGAAACACCAACAGGCGAAGTGGGGCAAGGAGTCGCTGTCGTGTCAGAAACCTCAGATAAAATTAAATTCCGCTACCATCGGATTCTGCTCAAATTGAGCGGAGAGGCGTTGATGGGCGATGGGGGGTTTGGGATTGATCCCGATGTGGTAGAGCGCATTGCTCGAGAGGTGAAGGATGTCCACGATCTCGGCGTAGAGATCGCGATGGTGGTCGGCGGCGGCAACATCTTTCGCGGCCTGAAGTTGAGCACGGCAGGGATGGATCGCGCTTCGGCCGATTATATGGGAATGCTTGCCACCGTCATGAACGCGCTCGCCCTGCAAGACTCGCTGGAGAAACGCGGCGTTTTCACGCGCGTCGTCTCCGCGATCGAGATGCGCGAGGTCGCCGAACCGTTCATCCGCCGGCGCGCCATCCGCCATCTGGAAAAAGGCCGTATCGTAATCTTCGGCGCCGGAATCGGCCAGCCTTTCTTCACTACTGACACGGCGGCCGCAATGCGCTCGCTCGAAATAAAAGCCGATGTGCTGATGAAGGCGACGCGAGTCGGCGGCATCTACACGGCCGATCCACGCAAAGACCCCAATGCTATCAAAATCCCCGAATTGACCTATATGCGCGTACTACAGGACGAACTGGCGGTGATGGACGCTTCGGCGATCTCTCTCTGCAAGGACAATCGTCTGCCGATTCTGGTATTCAATATGAACGAGCCTGGCAACATCAAACGGGCCGTCCTCGGAGAGCGCATAGGCTCGATCGTCAAGCCGATCGACCAGTCATAGATAACGATCTTTGTCGGAGGAAAAATGACCAAGGAGATAAGTAAAGAGACCAGGACCAGAATGGAAAGGGTGATCGAAGACTTCCGTAGCAAACTCGGCACCGTGCGGACAGGCCGCGCCTCGACCAGCCTGCTCGATAATATCACCGTTGAATACTACGGAACGCAGATGCCGCTCAACCAGGTAGCTACAATTCACGCCCCGGAGGCTTCGATGCTCACCGTTCAGCCATTCGACCCTTCGCTCATCAACGAGATAGAAAGAGCGCTCCGGACATCCGAACTGGGCATCAACCCGTCGAACGACGGTAAATTGATCCGCCTCCCTATCCCACCGCTCACTGAAGAACGCCGCAGGCAGATGGTCAAAGTCGTGCACGACATGGCCGAAGACCATAAGACGGCTATCCGCAATATCCGCCGCGACTCCAACGATAAACTCAAGAAAGCACTTAAAGATAAATCAATATCCGAAGATGAAGAGAAGGGCGGCCTCGATGACATACAAAAACTAACCGATCAGTTCGTAAACAAGATCGGCGAACTCAGCAAGCACAAAGAAGATGAAATAATGAAAGTGTAAATATTGATAATTGATAGTTGATAGTTGATAGTGAAAGTCATACCGCGATATCTGAACGCGATGATTGTCGCGAGTAAAGCGGATCCGGAATTTATTTAAGTAATCTTTCTCGCCGGCGCTAATGGTCAGCTGCAAAGCGCCCCTTCTTCTTCTCACTGTCTCCCGCCGATGGGGTCGCCGGGCGGTGTCGGCAATGGAGTTGTAGCCCGTCTGACGGCGTCAGGTCGATTCAAAAATCGTTCGATTTCATCCCGCGTCGCGCTCCGATGCGCGTCGTTCGCGGCTTTGAGCGTCGCGTTCAAACTTCGCAATGTGGCAGTCGCTTCGGCGCGGACGAGGGGTGAGGCGTTTTCATCGCCGGCCAGATCCATCAATCGCTGTGTGGTCAGGCTCTGCACGGAATGCTGGATGGCGCGGTGGTATGAATTCTGCGACGCGGGCGCTTTCCAGGTAGCGGCGATGATCGCGTCGAGCGCCTCCTTGAAGCTGGGATAGTCGGGCTTCTGCGCGTGGAAATAGATCATCCGCGCGGCGCGGTTCGGATTTAGCAATGTGCCGAGCACCAGATCGGCGGCTATTGTCGCCGCGCCCAGCGGATCGAACGCTGGATCGGTTCGCCGGCTGAAGTATTCCGTCGCACCGCCTTCAAATCCCGTCGCCACCGGCGGTATCAGCTCAAGGATGTGTTGCGGAATAGCCAGCTCTTCCACCCTGATAGTGTCGAGAATCGCATTTAACGCTTCACGCTGGCGATCGGGAGGAACGATCTCGCGATACCTCGCCGGACTCGGACCGTTTGCGGTCTTGATCGCATAAGTGAAGTACAGTCCGCCAACCGATTTCGCCGCAGCCAGGAGTTGATACCGGTGGTGCAGATACAACGGCAGCAGCTTCGCATCGAGGGCCGACAGCGGTTGTCCCGATGAGATGCTGTTCAAGCCGAATTTCTTCAATCCGATTCGCCGCACCTCGGTCTCGTGTCGCAGCGTCGCAATCGCGTCGGCCCCGTTGTCCCAAACGCTCGCCAGCGGATGCGCCGTCCCGACGCCTCGTCCATCGCTGTCGTCGATGAACAACATTCCCTCAGCAATTCCCTTCTGCACGATCTTCTCAAGCTCGATCTTCTCATCAGCGCCCGGCGCAATCTCGGCGTAAGCGAACTTGACCGAGAACTTGTCGTATTCACCTATACCGGCGGCATAAGCGTTCGACAGATCGAGCTTTCCATCTTTGATCTCCACCCACGGTGCGGGATAGTCCATCACAGATGCGCGCCCGTAGCTCGAGGCGGCAAAATTATGGGAGAAGCCGAGCGTATGGCCTACTTCATGCGCCGAAAGTTGGCGGATGCGCGCCAATGCCATCGCCGCCGAATCGGTAGCGGGATCGCCCGTAGAGGCGGTTGCCAGATAGCCCATCTCCGGCGAATCACCCGCCTCGCAATAAGCACCCATCCCATCACTCTGCGCCGTAATCGGCGGAACCATTCCCGTGCCGAGCATCACGTCCTGGCGGATGCGCAAGCTTCCGATCGAGACGTTGCCCTTGATGATTTCGCCAGTACGCGGATCCCATACTGAAGCGCCGTAAGACCAGCCCCGCGTCGAACGATGCACCCAATTGATCATGTTGTAGCGCACATCCATCGGATCAGCATCCGGCGGCAAGATTTCAACGCGAAACGCGTTCTTGAAGCCGGCCGCTTCAAACGCCTGCGCCCACCAAGACGCGCCGTCGACCAATGCGCTGCGAATCGGTTCGGGCACGCCGTTATCCACGTAATAGACAATCGGATTGACCGCCTCGCTGACCGCGGCATTCGTGTCCTTCTTCAGCAATCGGTGGCGTCTGATCCAGCGCTTTTCAATCGGTTCATTGAACGGCGACGCATAGTCGTAAAACATCATCGGCATCGCGCTGACGCGCGGATCGTAGGCGCGCGGCCGGTAATCGCGGGCAGGCAACTCGACGAACGAATGATGCTGTCTTATCGTGACCGAGCTCGCGGTCGGCGTGACGCCGCGAAGCAATGAGCCGGGCTCATCGCCGGCGACCGTGACGATCGTTTCGACCTCCGTATTTTTCGGGAAACCTTTGGTACGGGACAGATGGAAGGCGCTGCGCGATTCATCGAAGCGGTAATTGCCCTGCCGGCTCGCGCGCAATCTTTCAACCACGCCGTGCGCGTCGCGCAGGAAAAAAGCCGTCGCATCAACCAGAACCCGGCCGGCGTCAGCCGCTTCGACCTTGAACCCCCAGATCACCGACCGCGCGAATGAATCTGCCACCGCACGCCGTTCGGCTTCGTCATTGCTCAGAGCGCGATAGCGATAATTCGGCTGTATCATCAAGACCTTCGGCCCCACGCGCTCGAAGTAGACGACATAGGTTCCGCCGAGCTGCCCGCGATCAAGCCCGATGGGATTCGAACCCACGCCCGCCGGCAGCGAGACCTGATAGAGCAGCTCGGTATTGAACCGCGCGATCTCCATCCACATCTTGCCCGCGCCAGCGTCCCAGTAGAGCGGAATGTAACCGTCGACTTTCTGTAACCCGGCGGTCTGCGCGGCGATCGTCTTTATATTTTGCGCGTAGATGGGCATTGCGCACATCAATGCCAAGAGGGCGATGATCAAGCGTTTCATTGTTCTCCTCTGTCTTTAAAAAAGGTAACGAACGAATCGATGGTGGGTTGTAGTCCGAGTTGCGGCGGCGCTCTGACGGCGCCATGAACTATCACAGATGAAAGCCGTCCTGTATCGGACAGCTATTCGGTTTATCAATTATCAATTATCAATTATCAATTACATCTACATCGTCCCACGGATCAGCCCGCCGTCGACCTGCAGGGAAACGCCCGAGATATAACTGGCGCGTTCCGAAGACAGGAAGGCTACGACTTCACCGATCTCTCTCGGCTCTCCCAGCCTGCGCAGAGGTATCTCGGCAGCGGCCTGAGCGAAATACTGATCCTGCGTGATTCCCCGTTCTTTGATGCGCACCTCGGCGATCGCATATTGTCGATCCGTGAGGATGTGACCGGTAAGAATAGCGTTGACCGTGATGTTGTCCGGTCCCAATTGATTGGCCATCGTTTTGGTCAAACCCGACAAACCCGCTCGCAGTGTGCTTGAGATCGTGAGCTCATCTACCGGTTGCTTGGCAACCAGTGACGTCAAGTGGATGATCCTTCCCCAGCGGCGCGACTGCATACCAGGTATGACCAGGCGCGAGAGCCTGACGACATTCATCAAGGTAGACTCGACGCCAGCCTGCCATTGATCATCGGTCAATTCTTGAAAACGTTTAACTGGCGGGCCACCTGTATTGGTGACAAGAATATCGACCTGACCGAAACGCTGGACGGTCTGTTGATACCACTTTTCGAGGTCTGCGGTGGAAGCGACATCGGCGACGACAACCATAGTATCTTGTGGGGCATGCGCGGCTACCTCGGATCGCGCTATCTCCAGGGTTTCTGCGCTGCGCGAGCAGATGGAGATGCGGCAGCCTTCTTTTGCCAGGGCAACCGCACAGGCCTTCCCGAGCCCTTTGCTCGCGGCTGCTATCATTGCGACACGATTATTCAATTCAAGGTTCATAGCCGGCAGCTTGCTATAAAAGAAATCCGTCGTCAACCTGAATTAGGGTGTTATTTATACATTGACGCCGTCAACCTAACATCATTTCTCAGTAACTTTATATAAAGAAATAGCGTACTTGATTTCGGCATCCGAACACTTGTAAGGGGTTCGACTGAATCACTAGATTTGATTAAAAACCGATATAACAACGTAATCTAAATGTCGCGGTGCGACACCTTGAAACAACGATATCTTTCAATTTTCAGTCGAAGGCGTCAATAATCTGCTGAAACCTGACTACTGGAAACTGAAAAGTATCTCTGAGGAATTGTTCATTATGAATATAAGACAGACATATGTCGCTTTGCGTTATCTTGCAGGCTCACTTGCGGTCAGTCTGGCACTCGCCCTCGTTTGTTTCGCCCAGCAGGCTTCCGGTGGCCAGAAACCGGAGCAGCCACTGAAGGAATATCCGAAGAGCCGGATAGATTCCCTTGTGCGTGAGTGGACGCGCGCCCGTGACTACACAAAAGAGTATCTCGACGCCATGCCCGATGACGGCATCAACTTCAAACCGACTGCCGAAATCCGCAGTTTCGCCGAGCAGATGCTGCATCTCTCCAATGCGAATTACAATTTCGCCGCACGAGCTTTCGGCGTGGATAATCCCATGCAGGGGAAAAGATTAGAGCAGTTGGATGAGCTGAAGACCAAATCCGCTCTCACGAAGACGGTAATTGATAGTTACGATTTTATGATCAATACGATCAAAGCTCAGACCGATGCAAAGCTCGATGAACAGATTGCCTTCGCTGGGATGAATCGCCCGAAATCGGCGGTGCTGGCTGCTTCATTTGAGCATCAGACTCATCATCGCGGTCAAACGACTATCTATCTCCGGATGAAGGGCGTAAAACCGCCAAATGAAAAACTTTTTTAAGACATGGTTGGGTGAAGCGGTGCAGTACCGGTAGATTTAGCTCTGCTCGGCAATCGCCTTATTGAAAGGTCGGTAGCGATCCCCCTGCTGCATCGCTTGCATGTTCAGGCTGCGTCTTTCAAGATTGCACCTGGAAAAATGCGAATTACCGAGATTTTCTATTCAATTCAGGGTGAGTCGTCGTTCGCCGGGATGCCATGTTCCTTCGTTCGGCTGACATGGTGCAATTTGCGCTGCACCTGGTGTGATAGCGAATATACTTTCGTAGGCGGGCTCGAGATGACCGTCGATGAAGTTATCGAGAAAGTACGCAGCTACGGTTGTAGCCTGGTCGAGATCACCGGAGGCGAGCCGCTGGTACAGAAACGCGAATGTTGTGAGCTGGTAAAAAGGCTCTGCGAAGAAGGCTATACCGTGCTCATCGAAACCGGGGGGAGTCTAGCTACCAACGATCTCGATCCGCGAGCGATCAAGATACTCGATGTAAAATGCCCCGGTAGCGGTGAGGCCGAGCGCAACCACTGGGCCAACCTGGAAAACCTCAACCCCCGGGATGAGATCAAATTCGTCATCAAGGACCGCACCGATTTCGAATTCGCAATCGATGTCATCAGGAAGTTCAGGCTCGATGCTCGCGAGCCATCAATTCTCTTCTCCCCCGTATGGCAAGAGGTCGAACTGACAGATCTCGCTGCCTGGGTTCTCCAATCCGGCGTGCGCAGTCGTATGCAATTACAGATGCATAAATACATCTGGGGCGCAGATGCCAGAGGAGTATAAAAGAGTTGATAGTTGATAATTGATAGTTGATAGTTAAAAGAGTTATTTCAACTATCAACTATTAACTATCAACTATTAACTATTAACTGTATGTTAGCAGTGGTTTTAGCGAGTGGCGGGATGGACAGTTGCGTGACGACAGCCATTGCCGCAAAGCATTGCGAATTGGCGATGCTGCACATAAGCTATGGTCAGCGCACGGCAAACCGCGAGTTGAAAGCCTTCAACGACATCGCTGATTTCTATCACGCTGAAGACAGGATGGCCGCGAGTATTGCGCACCTGGCGCGGATTGGGGGATCATCTCTCACTGATATCAGAATCGACGTCAGTCCGGCGAACCTGGAATCGAAAGAGATACCCACATCTTATGTCCCATTCCGTAATGCGCATCTGCTATCGATTGCGACCAGCTGGGCTGAGGTCATCGGCGCGCGTAGGATATATATCGGCGCGGTCTCGGAAGACAGCTCGGGTTATCCCGACTGCCGTCCCGAGTATTTTGAAGCATTCAACCGGGTTATCGATATCGGCACAAAACCGGAAACGAAGATAGAGATCGTCACGCCCGTGATTGCGTTACGCAAGCGCGAGATAGTAAAACTTGGTATCGCTCTCGAGGCGCCCCTGCATCTTAGCTGGTCCTGTTACCAGAGCGAGGGCCTGGCTTGTGGAGCTTGCGACAGTTGCGCTCTGCGCCTGCGCGGTTTTCGCGAAGCCGGGATCATAGACCCGATCCCGTATACGATTTCCGACTCACACAGCAATTGAAATCTGATTGGGCGGTAGTTAGAATTGTCATTCTTCAAAGAGGTATACCTAGCATCACACGGAGGACAAACAGATGAAGATCAGGCATATATTTACGGCCGTTGCGGGCTGCGCATTGATCGCGCTGGCATCGGTGAGCGCATTCGCGCAGGTGGCCCGCATTGAAGGAACCGTCGTTAAAGCCAACACTACGGAGCCGATTGTCGGCGCCGAAGTGCAGATAGTGCGGACGGACATCAAAGGTAATTACAACGTTAAATCCGACAAGAAAGGCGGCTTCTTGCACGCGGGCATCCCGTTGACCGGTACCTACACGATCATCGTTTCGGCGCCCGGATTTCAGCCTTCATTCTTCTCCAGCGTCAGACCAGGCGGCGAGCCAATAAAGTTCGACCTCAATCCGGGCGATGGGAGCAAATTGACCATCGACGACATCAAGAGAGTGCAAACCAGTGCGCCGACGGCCGGGGCCGGCGGGAGTGGGGCCAGCGGGGGCAATCAGAAACAGCCCAGCGCCGCTGAAATAAAGAAAGCCCAGGAGGAGTATGAGAAGAAGAGGGCTGAGAACGAAAAGCTAAAGTCTGACCACGAAGGTATGAAGAAGCTTTTCGATCAGGGCCGCCAATTGGCGCAGAACAAAGATTATACGGGGGCGGTCACCGCATTCAACGAGGCGGCCAAGCTTGATGCCGATCAGCAGGCTGTCTGGGCCAACCTCTCGCTCGCGTTTTTCAACCGCGGCGCAACGCAACTGAATGCCGGTCAGCGCGACCCGGCGAAACAGGATTTTGCCGATTCGGTCAATGCGGCATCTAAGGCCATCTCACTGCTCGACGCACAGACTACCGATCCCGCTAAGGCAAATGATCCGAATCTCAAGAAGAACAAGATCGATTATATTAACCTCAGGATCAAACCGGCGACCGTCCTCGCCGAGCGATTCGGTGACGCGGCGCAGTCCGAAACAATGGTCAAAGACTACCAGACGATCATCGATCTGAGCGACGATCCCGAGACCAAGAAAACTACCAAAGCGAAGATCGCTCAAGTTTACTTTCAGCTGGGCAAACTTCCTGAATCGACCGCAATTTACGAGGAGATACTGAAGGCCGATCCGAACAACCTCGATTCGCTTTACGGACTCGGCCTCAGCTATTCACTGGATCCGAGTAAGTCAAAGGATGCCGCGGCCTTATGGCAAAAATTCCTTGAAAAAGCGCCGGCCGATGATAGCCGTGTGGCGATGGTAAAAGAAGGTATACAGACTTTGGGCGTACCTCAAATGCCGACACCCAAGGCGGATGAAAAGGGCAGGAGAAGAAAACCCTAGACAGACGGTTTAAACCGCAAAAATCGAGGGCAATACAGCCGGCATCATTTGGAATATCGCCGAATAGGTGGCGGTGTCATGGGGGGGTCAGTGGAGGTCTATTTGCGGGGGCGCTCCGATTTATAATCGTCTATTATCTATTATCAGACATTATAAATCGCGAATAGGTTCCTCCAATAGCCCTCTAGTCTGAGTATCGATTTTGCTATAATATACGTGTACGATTTGGCACCTAGAATTGCCCCCAGGCTTTCTAAAACGATATGGGTCAAGATAATCTGTCAGCAGATCAATTACTTGAAAGATATCGTCGTTCGCGACAGCGAGCGGTGTTGATTGCGGTGGCTGCTTGCTTCCTCGCTATCGGGGTTATCCTTGGAGCCATACTCACGCGACCAACCGATCCGGTCAAGGCCGGGGATGTGGAAGTGACATCCGAATTGTCATCGGCATTCGTCGAAATTGCCAGGCGAGTCGAGCCGACGGTCGTGAATGTCACAACCGTAACGCAACCGGCAAAGCGCTCGCCCAACGAATTTCCGACGCAACGCCCATCGATTGAAGGGTTGCCTGGAGGGAACTCTGATCAGGCGCGACGCGGAAATGGATCGGGAGTAATAGTCGATCCGCAGGGCTACATTCTCACCAACCATCACGTCGTACAAGGCGCGGACCGAATCAAGGTCAGACTATTCGACGGAAATGAATTCCCCGGCAGAGTTGTCGGCAGCGACCAGGAGACCGACCTGGCCGTGGTAAAAATCGATCCGTCTATCCCATTGAGTGCAGCCCGAATCGGTAATTCTGAGAAGATGAGCGTGGGCGACTGGGTGCTCGCTATCGGTTCCCCATTCGGACTCGATCAAACCGTCACGGCCGGGATAATCAGCGCCAAGGAACGCAAATCATCGGACCTTTACCAGAAAGTAGGATTCCAGTATTTCCTGCAGACGGATGCCGCGATCAATAGTGGAAATTCCGGCGGGCCACTGATCAATCTCTCGGGCGAAGTTATCGGAATCAACACAGCCATCATAACAAGCACCGGGAATTATAACGGCATCTGCTTCGCGCTCGGCTCTTCCGAGGCGATATTGATTTACAAGCAACTAGTCAAAGATGGCCGCGTGGTGCGGGGATTTCTTGGCGCAATGACCGAGCCGGTCACCCCACAAATCGCCAAGATATATGGGCTGCCTATGTCCCGCGGCGCTATCATCAGCAACGTCAACGAGACGATGAATGTGGATGGCAGGGTGGTCGACAGCCCGGCGGCCAAGGCGGGTTTAAAACCGAGCGATGTCATCATCGAATTCGGCGGAGATCGAATCAAGGACGACTCAGAGCTGGTTCGGCGCGTCGCCTCTACCCCGGTGGGCACCAACGCACCACTCAAAATTTACCGTGACGGCAATGAGATGAATTTCTCCGTGACTATCGGTCGCCGTCCGGGCAGCGAGATTCCGATTCGTTCGGCCGCGGTATTGAACAACGCTGGCGAGCCGCTGAGAAGCCAGAATATTGGCATCGGAATCCAGGGACTCGCGCCGAGCAGGTCCCAACGCAAAGAGATCGACAGTATACTCAAGACTCCCTCCAGTTCGCGCGGCGTGCTGGTCGTAACTGTCGAGCCGGGCAGTATCGCTGACGACGCTGAGATAAGAATCAATGACATCATCGAGATGATCAATCGCGAACCGATCAAAGACAACCAGGACTTCAGGAGAGTGCTGAATCAACTCAAACCAGGCGATCCCATCGTTCTCCAGGTTTATCGTGAAAGTCTTTCTCCCAATTCACGAATTTTCCGATCGTTCAATAAACCATAAATTACGTCGTCTCCCCCGTACAAGAGATGACATTCTGAACCGATGAAAAAGTAGACAGGAATTACAGGGTATTTCAAGATTCATTCCGATTCAAATATTCTGATAAATCCATCCTATCTATTTATCGAGGAGGTTATATGCATTTCCCCCCGCGCAGGGGTACTATGCTGCCCGCACTCATCACAATTACATTATTCATCACGGGCTTCCTACTGAGCGTCAGCATAACGGTTGAGGGTAATGGCAAGAAGTCGCGGCGAGCTACGGCCAAATCTGGAAAAAAGAGCGGTAAATCGACAAGCTCGCGCAGCAAGACGGCTCGACGGGGGATAAGTTCGAGAACTACTAAATCCGAGCCACCGCCGATCGCGTCATATCAAGCGGCTCCAACACTTCCCGACAGAGTAGAGGTAATCGAATATGGTTCATCGGAGTCTGCCGATCTCAAAAAACTTTTGAATATGCCCAACTCGAGCGTTACTGCCACCAGCAGCGGATTGGACTCTGGCGATCTCGCCACGCCGACCAGACGCGTCAGCGTCAAGATGGATTCGTCGCGGGTGTTCGAGATTCAACAGGCGCTAGCCGGGAAGGGATTTTATCAGGGCGATACAACCGGCATCTACGACGAGTCTACAGTTGATGCAATGCGGCGATTTCAACTTAAAGAGAAGATTACGGTCACCGGGTATCCGACCGCTCATGCCCTGAGAAGGCTTGGGTTGGCGAGGTGGTGAGATCGACGCCTGCGACATACAATATCTGAATATTTATGAACCTTCGGTCAGCAATCTTGACGCTAAACCGGATGTCAAACAAATCCGCTGAAGGCTTATGTCAAATACAAGTACGGCGCTGAACGATGTGGGTGGGTAAGCGTACGACTTTCAAATATTTGAATCTGGAACGCGATCCTAAAGTTGCATAGAGTGATCGATCCTAGCCTGACCCTTTCATGCCCGGAAGACCTTTGGGTACATCAATCCCCAGCCGATGCTAAAATAAAATTCGCAAGCTCAATGGCGTATAAATTACCGGGAGGTTTGTCTGCGCACCCAAAGATCGGCCGCCGCCACGATACCTGGCTCGGTGTAACTCTTATTTCCCTTTTTTGATCATCAGCAATAACCGTTCCGCGTGATTGCGTGCGATAAGCGGGACGCTTTCGTCCGTCTTGATCTCTCGTAGAATCGGGACGATGCGTTGCGGGTCGGCGATGTGGTTTGACTTCAATTCATTTTCCAGAAGCCGCATCTGTGCGGGTGTGGAGATCGGGTCGGTCGAGCGCACTGTTTCTATTTCAAATACTCTGGTCTCCTGTATAGCGATGTTGCGAAAAACTTCTACCAGCCGACTCATGGTTTGATTGTCGGTATAGTTGAAGCTGGTCGAACGCTCTCTCCCGCTGCGCGCCATCGTGATAGTCATCTTGCCGAGGTGTGAGAAATCTTTCTTATGCTGGTATCCCTCATTGCCGTCGATGAAATTCAAAGAATCAAACAACGACTGTATCTGCGCTAGAAGTGTGGTAGAAAGCTCTAGCTTATTGACTATTTCATCCCCGCCTTTGCGGATAAACCGAAATTTGCCGCGCCCTTTTCCATCGAATACCACCTCCTGCAGAGGCGTAGTGAATCGTTCGTTCTCGAAGAGATATTGATAACGAACTGTAGAAGACTCACCATCGCCATCTGCCTGAGTGACTTCAATTCGCGTCTGTGCCTGGGACGAAGAATAAAGCGTAGAGAGCAACAAAAGCGTGAGGATCGGTAATATGAATTTCCGCATATTATCAATTCGCCTGATCTTCAGGTGTCTTCGCTTGATTCTCAGGTGTCTGCTGTTCGGCCTTCTTCTTTCCAAATGGCTCTGATAAATATGCCTGCGCAGTCGCCTGGGCATTATCGTAGTTGTTGCCATTGGAGATCGCTTTACTGTATTCGGCGATTGCGCGCTCACGCTGACCGATCATATCCCAGCAATTGCCTCGGTAGATATATGAAAAAACCTCTACCCAATCGGGCCGGAGATTTCCGTTCAGAGCCTGATCGAATGCGTCCAGCGCCCTGTTCCAATTGCGCTGGGTGAAATAGAGGTAGCCGAGGTTATAGTGAGCCCAGGAATTGTTACGATTGAGTTTGATGGCAGCCTGGAATTGCTGTTCTGCTTCGATGTATTCCTGCTCGCGGAAATGTTCGATGCCTCGCCGAACGATCACACCTTCGCGAAGCTCCGGCGAACTTCGCATGATCTTCGCTCCGGGATCGACGAGGACTTCGATCGGCTTGCTCTTACTGGCAATCTCGAAGTCGACCGAAGTACCTTTCATATTCAAAGTCTGCCGCTCGTTTCCCGCTTCCGTGCGCAGCATAATTTCGATCGGCATCTCGAAGGTGTCGAGATCCTGCTTGACTGTGCCCGTAACGCGGAAGCCCTCTTTACCGCGAAGTATCCGATAATCCGATCTGAATTCAGGGACGCCGGTCGAATCCAGCCACTGGCCGAAGAAGAAGCGCAGGTCCCTTCCCGCGGTTTGTGAGGCCAGCGCTTCGAATTCGTCGAGCTTGACGTTCTTTCCCGTATACTTCGTGTAATAGTCGCGCAGCATCGCATCGAACTTCTCTTCACCCATCAACTGTCTCAGCATATTGAAGATGAGAGCCCCTTTGTAGAACACCACCGAACGATAGTTCGGGGTTTGATCTTCGAGATCCAGGGGTGCTTGCCGGATCGATGCCGATTGCTCGAATGCCAATGCCTTTTCGAGCTCAGCTTGCATGGTCTGAGTATATTGCGACTCGTTACTATTGTCTTTCTGATAGAGAAGCGTGCTGAATTCCGCCAGACCTTGTGAGAGCCAGCTGTCGTCGAATGATCTCAGACCGACGGCCTGTCCCCACCATTGATAAGCGACTTCCCGGGCGAGCTTTTCATCGAGCCCGGAGGTCAGCGCGCGCGGCGAAATCAGAATAGTTCCGGGGCCCGAGTATATCTCGAGAGTCTCCTCGTCAGTCTCAGCCACTACCATTCTATTGCCGTAAGCGTAACGGCCAAATTTCGACGAGTAAAATTCGAGATGCTTGCCGACAACTTCGGCCGCGTGATCGGCCCACTTCTCATCGCCCGCTTTGACATAAAAATCGACCGTAAATCCGCCCTGCGTCGTTGGACGATGAATATATTTGGCCGCCGCGAAAGTTCCGGGCAACCCCGGTTTCGTCGTGTTTAAGGTAAAAGTAGAAAACTCTTCCTTGGTCTTCGGGTCGGTCGATGGAACCGCGAAAACAGGTTGTTCGCTGTACCCCGCAACAAGTATCCCCTTGGGAACTTTGATGTTTATGAGAGCGGTGGAGAGATCGGCGACGTAGTCGTGGAAGGGATACCAGCGAGCGGAATAGAAGAGATATGACCCTTGCTCACCGACATAAGCGAGACGGGCGTTCGAGATAACCCCTCCCTGCGGCGACTCGAGCGGCCCTTCATATTCAAACACCAGCGTGATGGGCTGGTTGGCCGGTACTACATTTCCCAGATCGATACGCACGTTGGGCAGACTGTCGCTCTTGTTCTGTATGAACTGTAACTCCGGCGACGCAGACGCCAGCGCTGCTTCATTCGCCTTAGCTGTTGAATCGGTTGCCTTGCCATTCTTGGCTCCGCGAGTCTTCGGATCGCGCGGTGCCGGTTTCGTGGCGGGGGCAGTTGTGGCAGCAACCCCGGCGCGCGTTATTCGCTTGACTGTGAGTGATCCATTTAACTCGAAGATGACCGACCGCGTCTCAGATTCAGGCACGAATCGCACCTCGGCGCGCGCCTTCAGAAGCTGCGCTGAGGGAACGAGCTCAGCTTCGATCTTGTAGTGTTGAACATCGTAATCAGTTCCGCCCTTCTGCGCGTTTTGAGCGCCCGCTCCGAGAATAGACAGAGCAAAAGCGGCGATGGAAACTATCCCAATCCGAAATAATCTATTCATTTTGTAAGCCCCGCAGTTGTTGATCATATGCAGTAGTTGTGCAGTAGTTGATCAAATGTTGTTGTAGGATTATAGCATCTAGGATCGCTTTTTGAAGCTAAATGCGAGGAAATAATGAAACCAGAAGATCTGTCTGTTTATCACCATCCGATCACCCCCCTTTTCCCCCGTATTCCGAAGGCACAAGAGCTTAACCGTTATCGCTTGAACGATGATCAGGTGAGATTTTTCAATGAGAACGGATACCTGGCGGGGCTCCGTATCCTGCACGATGCGGATATCGAGAGCCTGCGCCAAGAGTTGCAAGATATAGTAAATCCGGGGCAATCGGCCCATTGCCACTTCTATGAATTTCATTCGAACGAATCCGCGGATCCAGCTAAAGTGGTCTTTCACGCGCTCGGGGCCTGGCGCATCAAACCCGGGTTCCACGACCTGCTCTGGCATCCAGCTTATCTTATTCCGGCCGCGCAACTACTAGGCGGCGCAGTACGTTTCTGGCACGATCAGCTCTTCTGCAAGCCCGCGCATCACGGCGGTGTGGTCGCATGGCATCAGGATTATTCCTACTGGACGCGTACCACCCCGCTCGCTCATCTGACCTGCTGGATCGGGCTCGATGATACAACACACGATAACGGTTGTGTCCGCTACGTGCCCGGGAGCCATCTCTGGCCGGATCTTCCGATCACTGGATTGACAGGTGACATAGATGCCATTCAATCAGTGCTCACTGCTGAACAGAGGAAACTGTTCAATCCGGTGGCAATCGAACTCAAGAAAGGCGAATGTACGTTCCATCACCCTCGAATGATTCACGGTTCATACGAGAACACAACCGGAAATCAACGGCGTGCAACGGTAATCAATCTCTTCCGGGATGGAGTAAGATCGAACTCCGATGAACCGCTGCTGGCGGGCGTTCCCGTTATTCCAAAAGGTGAAAAGATGGGCGGACAGTTCTTTCCTCTTTTGTTCGATCCCGTTTGATCGCCGGCTAATTTCACGACCATTGACGTTTATGTTTGCCGTCAAGGCCATCATTGAGCATTATATTCCGATATTCCAAATTCCGTATTGGCATTACGGCTTTTTATATTTCTGAATCAACTCATTCATCCCGTCGGTCTTTCCATCATGACGAAATTCATAATATTGCTTCATGTTTTCTTTTAGTTGCTGGTTTACCTCCTTAAATTGCGCATTGCTTTCGGTTGCACCGATAGCGCGAGCCATCCAGTCGATGGTCTCATCCATTTTCGTCAGCGCCTGGTTGAGTATCTCCGACTTCTTTTCGGCCTGATATTTTTTAGCGAGTTCCTGGTACTCTTCGTTCGAAACATTAACCAGCAGAAGAAGCGTCGGAGGATCGTAAGGGTCGACCCCGACCGCCTTCTCCAATTTATCTCTCGCCCTCGCCTTGTCATTGCTGAAATAGAGAATAGCCCCGTGTGCCTGATAAATGCGGGGAAGCCAGGTGTTACGATATGTATTCCATGCTTCGGCAGTCATCCGCTCAGGTTTCTTATCTGTTTCCATCATCTCAATTGCTTTACCGGCGGCTTGAGACGATTCCTGCAGCAACTTCGGAGAGGCCGCTTGTTTCTGTGCCTGATTCATCCCTGACAACGCAAGCTGAGTCAGCATGATGACATCATCGGGGTTCTTCTCCAGATATTTGGAGCTTTCCTTCAGAGCCTCGTCGATCTTCCCCGAATTCAAGTAAGCCTCGACCAATGCGGGCTTGACCAGATCGGCCTCATTCGGTTGATTGAACGTGGATGTGAAGTTTTGCGCCAACGTGATCTTCTGCGAGCTATCCTTCACCGCGATGATTTCATCGGCGATGACGCCGGCGACGCGCGGCCGCATCTGGCTCTTGGAGTACTTCTTGAGATATTCGGCCGCCGCCTTGAGTTTGGCATCCGCTCCCGATGCTGCGTTGATCTTCGCCAGGGCTTTCTGCTCATCTTCGGATACCTGCGGCGGTTGATCCTTTGTTTGACCTTGCTTTTGATCCTGTCCATCAAAGGATGAGGCGTGAGCCAATGACCCAATTGCAAAAATAAATGCGAGCAGGTACACCGCCCTCACCCGCAATTCAAGAAGAAACCTCGATTTCATTTTTTATCCTCTTAGCTTCGTGTTTTAGCTTCGTGTTTTATTCGCGATGATCGAAATTGTAATGATCGAATTTTATGATTGATACCGAATAGCGATATGCGTTATCTGCCGATCACTAAGCGGTATTATACTTATTTTGTGAAAAATCAGTACCACAAGCGATAGCCCCCGACTTGTGGAAATGAAATTCGCTCGCTGCCTTCGCCAGACCAACTATCCTCACCTGCTCTCGTTCGTATGTTTTCGCGCGATTGCGTGGTCCTTCGACCCTCCCTATAGATCGTAATACAGAATCTCAGGTGGAGCGATAAATCGATTCAACACATATATTTATATCCCCAGGTGGCTTTATTGGAAAAATTTGTTGATTTATTTCATCCCTATGGACCAATCACGAGGTGGTAAGTTCAATTCTCGTGCCGTTTCTCGCTGCGCTATTGGGGGAGCAAAAAAACTATATCAAACACTTGCAAGAGGGAGTGATAACACAAAAAAAACAGAGGGCACGAAAGATACTCTTCGCGTCCTCTGTCTTCTTACGATTCTTCCGGCGAACTTTAGCGCTTATTGTTTAGCAGGAGCCGGAGTAGCGGGGGCTGTCGATGCCTGGGACCGGGTCATCCCGCGATTGATGAGCACCTTAACCTCCACCCGCCGATTTTGCGCGCGTCCCGATGATGTTTTGTTATTGGCAACTGCCGTCGTCTCTCCGTAACCCATCGGCGAGACGAAGCGGCGGAGCGGGATTTTATGATTCACTGCCAGGAATTGGATCACTGATTCGGCTCGCTGCCGGCTGAGAATAAAATTCCTCGCTTCGCTTCCGGTAGAATCGGCAAAACCCCCGACCTCGATAATATAAGACTTGGCGTTGATCGCTTTTTCGGCCAGAGCGGCGAGATCCTGCCTGGCCTTTGATGAAAGGGTAATGCTGTTCACGCCGAAATTTACGGTGACTGATTCCTGCACATCATAGTCATCCAAAGCTGAAATGCGCTCATTCGCCGCGCCCGCTTCGCTTCTGGCCTCAGCGGCGACCGCCGATAACTCATCTACCTGTCCGGACAACCGCTCCTGGTTCTCCTCGACCGGATTAACGCGCGTGTCAGTTGTGATCGCGGCTCTCATATCAGACTCGTTGAACCGGACCTTTTCTGCTACGAGTTGGCCCTGCGCATCACCGCGTCCCTCAACCTCCACAATCAGCCCTCTCAAAATATCTGTAATTGCGTATTTCTTGCCGCGGCGGAAAAATCCGCCAAAATTCTTGATGCTCGTGGTGTCCGTCAGGAGGACTTGATAATCCGTACGGCTCCGGTCTCTTATCGTGAAGGTATCAGCGTCGCGCCCCAAAACGACACCTTGAAACTTCAACTTCGCTCCGCTTGGAACGGACTGTATATTAACTGGGCGTTTTTGAGCGACCTGAGTGTTCGTGGTTTGTCCAAATATCAGAGGAGTTACCATTAATACAAGCGCCAGACAGAACATTCGAGTTACCGATTTCATTAACATATTTCCCTCTTCCTGAGCTGATGGAATGCCTCGCATATACCATCAGTCATTGGCATCAAACAAGTTAAACTGTTTGGGGGAAGGAACAAGAATCGTAACCAAAAGCGTGACAGAAATCAACAAAACGATGCGGCGGGATCAATCGACGAAGCGTAATCCTTCTGGTAACGACTCGCCGAAAATGCGTACAGCATCCGCGCGACCGGGGGGAACATACTCGCGCAGGCTTTCGAGCAGGCCTTCAGTCATACCCGCTTCGTTCAGTTTCACCAGTGCTGACCAGCGCAGATCGCCTTCGATGTCACGTTGCGGATCCCCGGTCAGAGCACCCAATTGAACGATAGCCGAAGCGATGTCGGGCGAGAGGTCGGCCAATTGCAGCAATGACCTGATCCATTGCCCCGCGCTCTCCGCCGGCACAACACAATTGAGCGGGCCATAGAGGGGGATCCGCGCGCCCAAGCGGCCGAGGGACCAGAGGAAACTTTTATTACCGGGATGTTCTTTGACCTTACCCAGTAGTTCCTGGCCCAGCGCTACGCGCGTGTTCCCCGGCAAGTGTTCCAGGCTCGCCAGCAATCGCCAACCTTCGCGTTCGACCTGAGTGTTGAGCCGCCCCTTCAATTTCTTCCCTCCTACTCCTATGGCGTTCCGGATCCGGTGGAAGATTTCATTCTGCTGGTTGGCGTTCAATCCTCCAGCCAGGCGCCGCCAGAGCACCAGCCACTCGATCTGGCACTGCAGTTCTTTCGGGAACATAAGTCCTGCCATATAAATTTTGCGCGCCTGCGCGATGCGCCAATCGTCGGCCGGCGCGCCGAATCCGGGGCGCAGGCAGAAGCCGAAGAGATTGAGCCAGCGGGCCTCGAATTTCGCCCCTTTCTTCCGCCCGTCAGCCACATCATCATCCGCCAACACATCGCAGAGATTGCGAATTGTGATCATCGGCCAGGCGTCCTTCCCGTATCCGAAGAGACCTTCGATCTTATTAACCAGCGTTTCGGGCGTAACAATATCGCTCTCGATATCTTTACCAGGCACGTTAAAAACAGCACGAATCAGGCTTTCGGAACGATCAACCGATTCATCAGAAATTACGGTCTGCGTCTCTTCCGCGTCATACTCGTCTTCAATATCAGGCGCAGGTTCAAAGCCCCGCAGCTGAAATAACAGCCGCCACCGGTGTTCGGTCTTGAGCGATTCGCACCAAAGTTCGAGGGTACCCACCTCCGTGAAGTAAACGGTCAGCCGGACGGCAAGTTCCACTTGCTTCGACTTCTTGCCGAAGCGAAGGGTGGTTATTAGCGGAGCGTGCCGGTGAACCTCTTCTTCGCTCAGAGTAACCACATCGCCGTGGGCGTCATGGCCGGTAGTTGAGCTGTATAACGTGAAGGTGACCGGCCGGTTGGCAAGGGCCATAAATTCCCTGCTCTCCAGATTGAGCGTGGTTCCCTCTTCAGTTCCGCGCGGCAAAACGCAGACGGCCTGCACCTGCCCATCCGCGACCTGAACGCCACTCTGCACGCCGATGTAATAAGCGCGGGCGCTCCCGCCGCTGATGCGTAATCCGCCGCTCTTCCGCACGTGACCGTAATAGGCCGCACCCACGGCCACCGCGCTCTCAGGCACCTCATTGCTCAGGACCTTCGGACGCCACACGCTTTCATCGGAAAACCAGCCGGCGATGGTATCAATGATGCGCTCGCGGGTGATTGGCGGAGCAAAGAATCCGCCGTTGAAGAGCACCGCGTCTGGTCTGATCATTGTCGATTTGGCAATGAGGCTTGCTGATTGCCGATTGGGCGATGCAGATCGGCTCGATCGCGCGGCAGATCGCGTATTTGATGAATTTGGGACTTGAGGCAGTAGGGCGTCTTTTGTATCCCCAGCCGCCTCCCGCATTCCATTATCTCTGCCCGCTTTAGTAAGAAATTCTGCCAGATGCTTCGTGATAGCCGGTTCACTGTCGTAAGGCAAGCCCAACTCACGCAAGCCGGTTCTCCGCGCACGCGGCGGCAGCTCGACGGGCGCGGTAACCGGAAGAAATCCGTTGAGGAGAGTTTCCTCAACCTCCTCCCGCGTGAGTTCCGTGCTGAGAGTTCCGCCTACTACCGTGCGGCCGCCACCAAGCACGCTCAACGGCACGCGCTTGATCCGCCCGGCACCCAATAACCTTTCCTTCGCGAAACAGCACGCGCGCCGCAAAGCGTTCTGCTGGCGCAGGTCGAGTTTGGGATTACCCAGCTTCTCCATCACACGGTGCGCCAGAGCCAGATCGACATTATCCCCGCCCAGAAGAAGGTGCTCGCCTATCGCTATGCGCTCGAATCGAATCTCTCCATTCACGATCTGCACGCGAATCAGGCTGAAATCGGTGGTACCGCCTCCTACATCGCATATCAGGACCAAATCACCATCTTTGAGATATCGCTTGAGCGATCGCCGGCGAGCCGCTATCCAGGCGTAGAAAGCAGCCAGAGGTTCTTCGAGGAGCGTCAGCTTTAACAACCCGGCATCGCGCGCTGACTGCACGGTTAACTCGCGCGCCTCCTCGTCAAACGAGGCGGGCACTGTGAGGACAATCTCCTGCCGTTCGAAACGCAACTCATCTTCGCCTGCGGCGATCGCGTGATTCCACGAGTCGCGCAGATGAGCCAGGTAACGCGTAGAGGCTTCCACCGGAGAACATGTCTGATCAGATTGGTTCGTCTGCCCCAATTGCTCCATCTGCCCGGCGCCCCAGGGCAGAATGCGCGCCGTGCGGTCAACCGCATCGTGACTCAGCCACGATTTGGCCGAATTGACCTGCCGCCCCGGCACGAGCGCGCCTTGCTCGCGCGCAAAAACGCCGGCGACGAACTTCGGATAATCGTCCCAGGGAAGCCGCAGACTACCGGGGACATCCTGTTCGCTGGCGAAATAGAGGAACGAGGGCAACGTCGGCTGCGATCCGAGTTCTCCCTCCGCGATGAGTTGTAATATCTCGAAGTTATGGATGGCCGGAATATCGCCGGTCAGGGCTTCCCGGGTGTTCACATAGGCTACGGCCGAATTGGTTGTGCCCAGATCAATCCCGATCAAATAACCGCTAAAATCCATTTTCAGTTTTCAGTCTTCAGTTTCTTCAGTTTCAATCGTTTGACCGCAATAAAACTGAAAACAGATCACCTCTAGTCTCTTTCACGAATATTCAATTCCAGTTTCCAACGCTGTTTTCCGTCGCGCGACACGCACCAGAGCTCCAGTGTCCCGATCTCGGTGACGCGGCTCTCCAGCCTAACCGGCAATACCGTGTCATCCTGTCCGTCTACCTTCAGCGTTACTTCGAGCGGGCTCAGTTCTTGGATATCATCACTCCCCCAATCCTCGACCAGGCTACCGATCTGGTCCCGCTTGCGCACAGTAGAGCTCAGGAAACGGAACTCGGCTGGTTCGCCGACGATCAGACCGAATTCGCGGTCGGGGATTTTGGCTTCCGTTCCCTCCTCCATCCCGAAAGGAACGACGCAAAGCGCTTTGAGTGGCGCGGGAAGACCAGGTACGGCGGGCATCGCGCTCTCGACGCCGATATAGTATGTGCGCGGGGCGCCGCTGCGTATGCGCACGCCGTGCCCGCTCCGTGCGCGGCCGTAATATGCCGCGCCGCAAGCCACGGCATGGTCGAGGTCGGGCGCATCCAACACCTCTTTCGCGCTCAGCGGTTCGAGCCCCTCAGCGCGCAGCCAGCTGTTAAGCACCTCAACCAGGCGATCGCGCAGCAAAGCCGCCTTCATCACTCCGCCGTTGAAAAGAATATGAGTCGGACAGGCGAACCCGCTCCGGCCGCGCCTGATCGATGCGGCGTCCGGGCTGTTGCCGGCCTGGCTCGCAAGGAAACGGGCCATATGTTTAGTGACTGCCGGGTCGGCGGCATAAGGAAGCCCGAGTTCCTGAAATCCGATGCGGCGCTGGCGCACGGGCATTTCGTTATTGGACACAAGCGGGAAAAATCCCTCGACCAGTGTCTGCTCGACGTCTTCGCGCAGCAGTTCGGTCTTGATCGTTCCACCGACCAATTTTGTTCCTTTACCGAGGATTGTGATCGGCTGTTTCTTGCTTCGAGTCTCAGAAAATATTTTCTCTTTCGCGGTCCTCGCCTGGTGCCAGAGCGATTGTAATTGCCAGTTGTCGATCCGATGCCCCTCGTTCTCCAGCCGCTGTTGCAGCAAGCGTGCGAGAGCGAGATCCATGTTGTCGCCGCCCAGGAGGATGTGGTCGCCTACGGCGACGCGTCTAAGAGCGAGCTCGCCGTTTTCCTCAGAGACCGCGATCAGGCTGAAGTCGGTAGTCCCGCCTCCCACATCGCAGACCAGAATCAGATCGCCGACCTTGATGCGATTGCGCCATGAGTCAGATTGCGCTTCCAGCCACGCATAGAAAGCGGCTTGCGGCTCTTCCAGGAGCGTGACGCGGCTGAGCCCGGCCTGCTCGGCTGCGCGTAATGTCAACTCGCGAGCCTCTTCATCGAAAGATGCCGGGACCGTGAGAAATATTTCCTGCTCGCTGAGCCCAAATTCCGGCGCCTTCTTCGCCATCTGGCTGTCCCAGACGTTGCGCAAATATTCGAGGTACCGCGCGGATGCCTCGACCGGTGATAGTTTCTGAATCTCCTCGGAGGTACCCGCTGCCCCGGTTGCCCCCGCCCCGGTAGCCCCCCACGGGAGAATGGGTGAAGTGCGATTGACCGCAGCGTATGAGAGCCAGGATTTAGCGGAGGCAATCAACCGCGCGGGATTTTCACTTCCACGCTTGCGCGCCAATTCGCCGACCACGAGCTGGGGGTTTCGATCCCAAGGGAGCGCGAGACTGCCTTTCGGAAAATCCATCTCGCCGGGAATGAAGAGAAACGATGGCAGCAGCGAGCGCTCCTCAACTTCACCCGGGTTGACGAGTTGCGGAACCGGGCGCACCTCGCTCTTCGCGTTGTCATCCGAAACCGTGGTATCAAGATAAGCCAGAGCTGAATTAGTAGTCCCCAAATCAATGCCGACGATGTACCGCATTTAAAAATCCTTTTTCAGGTTCAGTTTTTCAGTTTTCAGTTTTTATAATTGATGCTCGATCCGGTAATAATCTGTTAACTGAATACTGAAAACTGTATCCCATCAAAGATACTGCCGGTGCCTTTACAGAATCTCTACTTCTGCAGGCGCGATGATCTCGCGACCGCTGCCACCGGGTAACGGAGGCATATTCACACGCGCGACGCGCCAGCCTCTGTGACGCAATTGTCCTCGAAGCGGCGATCTGCTTGTGATATTGCCGATCAATTTGATTGTCGCCGGATCGAAGCCAGGTTCGACCGTCACCATCTGACCTTCCTCGGAATCGATCACCGGTTCCAGTTTAAAATAATGCTCGATCACCTTCCGGCAACTTTCATGTACATCGCGCGCCGCGGCGCCAATCTGCGCGTCCTGGTACGGCGCAATGTCCTCGGTTATAAAATCAACAAGTCGCCCGTCGCGCTGCAGTAAGGCGAGCATCTGAACTGCTCGATCAACCGGCTCCTCGACCGGCGCCTCGGCTCGTGCGGCCGTTGTCACAGCTGGCGTTGGAGATGTAACGAATGATATTTGCTCGTTGATTATTTCAGGCGCTATCTCCGCCGGGATCTCGCCCCTGGAGAGAATCGAGAGAAAGCACCGAACCGCGTAAGATAGACGTTTCCCGAATCCCATCATTATATTGCCTAATATTTCCTAGATTGCCGTCCGATATTTTGTTGGCGTTATCCTCACCAAACTATAATCAGCTATCAGCGATTCCGCCGACAAACCAATACTCAACATTCCCTCCCTGTATTTCAATGCGTATGAATCCACCTCTTCCCTACTGGGCGGTGGTCCGCTCAATCCGGCTTCAGCCTGAAAGATAGCGACCTCCGCCCCATCCGGATCGCTGTTCAGGTTGAGCGCCACTCTCGGATTGCCTGACATGTTTCGCCATTTGACGCTTTTATTCTCGGTGAAAACCAGAAATTGCGCGCCTGTCCAATAGAACCAGACGGGATTCGGAAGCGGAGTCCCATCCGATTTCGTCGTCGTCAACCAGATGACCTGCTCCTTATCCAATCTATCCGCGACTTGTAGTGGAATTTCGATTGCCAATTGCACCTCCTTATCCCCGTTATCACATGGGGATGAACTCCCATCATCATTTGATGAAACATTTGATGAAACTGATAAATTTGTTTATCGGTGTAAGTTCAAAATAGTGCAATATTTCCCGCAAATCAAACTAGGGGAAAAAAGATATTCACTACAAAAATCACAAATTGTTCAAGAGGCACAAAAGGCGGGGTACGTACAAGGTATCAATCAAACAACTTCGCCACCAATTTCTCGCCATTCGCGTTCAATTTCTTTGGCGTCTCCGGGGGTTCTCACTCTGACACTGATCAATATCTTCCGTCGCTTAACTGCTTCCAATCCCCAATCGACGGCCCTGGAATTGACTAACTTCCAGACCATCGAACCGATCACTGCGCATATGAATATCCCTCCCGATGATAACGTTATCCATACGAGTATCATCACTCCAATCTCCGGCGGACTGAAAATACTTTTCAAGAACAGGCAGGCGAGAGTAATAAATAGGATGCTCACTAGAATCGCAGCTGATAACAGTAACCTGTTTATACCTCGCTGTGCGATGTCTTCATCTTCAGGTGGTTTCCCGACGAATTCGCACAACTCAACCACTCTCATTGTTTCTCTGCTATATCCGAAATCCATCAGCACTTGCTGAGCGTGAAATGCTTCGGTCTGATTGTTGAACCGTCCGATCAGGACGTCGTTTTTACCCTTGTTGATGCTTCCGGAAATGAACATTAAGCCTCCAGTTCCTTTGGGGCACTGGTGGCTGACCCACCTTTGTTTTGTTACACACTTCATCCAGGCGTGGCTCTGCCTGCACGCTTAAACGTGGTCCGGCACAACCTGCGGATGCGTTTCGGAGCCCGACCCAAACCTCCGACCAATTGCTCGAGACCTCCGTCATCGAGCACATCATCCCAGCGCTGACGGCTAACCGACAAGCTTCGGCTTACTCAAGTGCGCCGCGTGATAGGTTGCCCTGATAAACGCCTTAAGTTTGCGTTCCGAATTGTTCTTGATAACTTAATTGATAACCTAATTGATATATTTGTGACATTTCAGCCAAGTATTAAACTTTCCCCTAAGCGAATGACTGTCTGGCCACTACACTATACGACACAACTTGCATTTCGGATGTAAATATTTCATCGTTGTACCAAGAAAATGTTCGTAATACCACGTTTCAATCCGAAATAAGTACCTGAACCAGATAACATGTGTCGTATTGATTCAGCTGAGAAGGTCTGTGACTACCTGGCCATGTACATCTGTCAAACGGAAATCGCGGCCGGCGTAGCGGTATGTCAGGAGTTCGTGATCGAAGCCCAGTAAGTGGAGCAGAGTCGCGTGTAGATCGTGGATGTGAACGGGTTTTTCCGCGGCCGCGAACCCGAATTCATCGGTGGCGCCGTGGATATAGCCTTTCTTCACGCCGCCACCTGCGAGCCACATCGTGAAACCGTGGTTGTTATGATCTCGTCCCCAATCGGCTTTATCGGCGCCGCCGGAAGCGCCGGTCAACTCGACCACCGGCGTGCGGCCGAATTCCCCGCCCCATATCACGAGCGTGTCGTCCAGCATTCCGCGCTGCTTCAGATCCTCGAGCAAGGCAGCAATCGGCTTATCGGTCGCCTGGGCCAGTTGTTTGTGGCTCGATGTCAGATACTCGTGATTGTCCCAGGGCTGATCTTTGCCCTGCCAGACCTGTACGAAGCGCACGCCGCGTTCGAGCAGGCGCCGCGCCATCAGCAGCTGCCTTCCGTACAACGTATCGCCGTACTTCTCCCTGATCGGCTGTGGTTCTTCGTTGACGTCGAAAGCGTCGGTCGCTTCAGCCTGCATGCGAAACGCGAGTTCGTAAGATTGAATCTGCGCTTCGATCATCGAATCTTCCTGTCGCTGTTTTTGATATCGCTGGTTCAATGCGGCCAGAAGATCGAGCTGTTTGCGCTGCTGCGAACTTGATGTGAAATCGTTTTTGATATGTTGGATCAGCCGCTCTACCTCGGTCTCTTTCGTGTCGATATATGTGCCCTGATAGACTGAAGGTAAGAAACCGGCAGTCCAGTTCTGCGTGCCGCTGACCGGATAACCATACGGGCAGAGAACGATGAAGCCCGGCAGGTTCTGATTTTCCGTACCCAATCCATATGTCAGCCATGAGCCGAAGCTCGGGCGGATTTGCCGCAAGTCGCCGCAATTCATCATCAGGAGCGAAGGCTCGTGATTCGGCAAATCTGTGTGCATCGAGCGAATAATACAGAGATTGTCCACATGCTGGGCGACGTTCGGATAGAGTTCGCTAACCTCGATGCCGCTTTGCCCGTATTTCCTGAACTGATATGGTGAGCCGAAGCCGACGCCGGTTTTACGTTCGGTCTTTAAATGAATGGGCAGCGGTTTGCCATCGTATTTCGTGAGCATCGGCTTGGGGTCGAAGGTATCGACGTGCGATGGCCCTCCGTTCATAAACAAATGGATGACGCGTTTGATTTTCGGCGTGAAGTGCGGCTGCCTGGCGGCAAGCGGATTATTGAAGCTATTGTCATCGGCCATTGAGGTCTGCCCGGACAACGGCAGAAACGCGAGCGATCCCAAGCCCATTCCACAGGCGCGTAGCAGATCACGGCGCGTCAAGAAACGATCTTCCAAGGAGTGTTCTTTTTTCATTTGGCTATTTTGATCCCTTTGTGCGTTTTTGCGATAACTCAATCGATAATCAAAAACTCCGCCGCCGCCAAAAGAACCTGCGCATAGCGCTCCCATGAGTTCAAACTGCTCACAGTCGGATTGCGGAAATCGCGCACGGAATTCCATTCTTCAGAAGCCCCATCCAGTTGCTTGATCGTCACTGCCCATCTGAATCCATTGCCGGAGCCGCCCTTGTCCGCGTCAATGATAAAATCGATCGAGTCGCCTCGCCGGACGACCAGTTCATTGACGGTCGTCCCGATTTTAACTGGTCCGGCCATCCAATCGCCTGCTCTCCCGGACCGGCTCGAAACGATACTTCCCTGCACGCCCTCGCATTTGCGGCACCCATTCTCGAAGTTCTGTTCGAGCAAGCCGTCAATGGCAACGAGTCCATCGAACGGCGCGATCCAACGGCGGATGAGCGCATTCGATTTCCCATCGTAGGATAGTCCGCCTTTGCTATTGAGAAGCGCGGGCGAGCTTCGCGGATCGCCAGGCATCGGAGTGTTGCGCCACTCGCCATTCAGGTGCCATTCGAACGGGTTGAATGTTTTGACGCGCTGCGCCTTCTCATCATAATCGCCCTGCCCATACTGCCACGCTCCGCATTTCCGGTCGTCAAACCTTGTCCCACTATCTTCGCTATTGGCGGGATCGTTCACATATCTCAACCCGAGCGAGATTTCATCGGCATTCGGCGAGCGCCCGTACAACAACCTGTACAGTTTCGTGATGCGCTGGCGCGCATTCTTTTCAGCCGCGATTTCGGGCCGCTTCATCATTGCCTTCGCCTGTTCGATCACGAACGGGCTGTTCATCATCAATAAAGCCTGCTGCGGCACAGTTGTCAGGTAGCGTTGCGGGCTGTGCGCGTCGGGGCTGGCGAAATCGAATATGCGAAAATCGTTGGGGACCAGCGCGCGATCGATGAAGGAATAGACGGTGCGCCGTTTTGAATAGGGCCACGCGATGGCGCTCACCGGCAATCCGCCGGGCGTGCGTTCGAGCGTTCCGCCGGCGGCCAGCAAGGAATCGCGCAGCTCTTCCAGGTCCATACGGCGCCGATTCATGCGCCATAACCATCTATTTTCAGGATCGAGGTTGTGGGCAGCCGGATTGTTACCGCTGCTCTGCTGATATGCGCGCGAAAGCATCAAAATCCGATGCAGCCCCTTGATCGACCAGCCCCCATCGATAAAGGACTTCGCCAGATAATCCAGCAATTCGGGATGCGTAGGCGCTTCGCCTCGCGTGCCGAAATCGCTCGGCGTGCGTACCAGGCCGTTGCCGAAATGATGCTGCCAGACGCGGTTCACCATTACCCGAGCGGTCAGCGGATTATCTCTGTGAGCGATTGCCCGGGCGAGCTCTAGTCGACCGCTGCCGTTTGTAAAACGCCGGCGATCTTCTCCGGCGAGAACCAGAAGAAATTGCGGATAGACTTGTTCGCCTCTATTTTCGGGTTTGCCGCGCAGAAAGACGTTACCCGGCTTGGGATCAGTGACATCTTCAATGGCTTGCGCGCGCGGCGGCGCCCCGCGATAGGCTTGCGTGAGAACCAGCTTCTCGAGCCGGCGACGCTTCCCATCTTCATTCTGTTTGTCGGTCGAGAGACGAACGCTTTCATAGTCGCTGAACGGAAAACTGACCGGCGAATCCGCGCCGTGCAGTATTTGCCGCAAGGACTCTTCGCTCGCATCTTTGAGCGGCTCCGATTTGTCGTAAGATGCGAGCAACTTGCCATAGGTCTCAGCCACATCGCGCATCGACGCGGGAGCTTTTGGGAAAGCCTGGGCAACAAGCGGATGTAGTTTATTCATTTCCAACCCGGCCCAGACGGCCGATGCTTTATCCGCGAAATCTTTTTCAGGTATCGTCGCCAGCCTGTGCCAGAGCGTCCAGCTGGGATCATCGCTCGACTTCTCCAAGTATGCTCGCCACCGGCTTAACATATAGACGTTGAAATCTTTATCCCGCGCGAATTTTTGTAACTCGTCTTCTTTTTTCAGATCGCGCGCTTCGTATACGCTGCGCAGACATTTGGCGACTTCCGGCGCGGTGCGATACAACTCCTTCAGTTTCGGATAGCGTGTCTCGCGCAGTTTGGCGATTTCGGCCTCAACCTTTATCTCTTCGGCTTTGACCTCAGCTTCCCAGGCAGAGAGGTCGGCTTTGGGATCTAGCAGCGGAAGCTTCTTGGGTTCGCGCGAGTTATTGAAGATCGTATAGAACGAATAGTAATCCTGAGTCGGAATCGGATCGAACTTATGATTATGGCATCGCGCGCAGCTTACCGTCAGTCCCATTAACCCGCGCGACACGACGTCTATCTTGTCGTCGATTTTTTCGTGCTGATTCACGCCCAAGCCGCCGCGACTCAAACTGACGAACCCCAGGGCAGCAAGATTGCGCGGATCATTCTCAGGCAATTTGTCGGCCGCGAGCTGTTGCACGATAAATCGATCGTACGGCAGGTCTTCGTTTAAAGCGCGAATCACCCAATCGCGGTACGTGTACGCATACGGAATCCAACCGTGCAGGTTTCGCCCAGCATCGATCATTCCTACCGTATCGGAATAACGCGCGACGTCCAGCCAATGCCTGCCCCAACGCTCTCCATAATGCGGACTTGCCAGCAACCGGTCGACCACCTTCGCGAATGCATCGGGAGATTTATCGGCGAGAAACGCATCCACCTCGTCCGGCGACGGCGGTAAACCCGTCAAATCATAGGTTGCCCGTCGAAGCAATGTGCGTTTGTCCGCTGGCGGATTGAACGTCAGATTATTGGCTGCGAGTTGGGCAAGAAGGAACGCATCGACCGCATTGCCTGTTACACCTTTGACGGTTGGAACTGCGGGATTGCTAACCGGTTGAAATGACCAGAAAGCTTTATGTTCAGGTTTGATGATGTACTGGTTTTTCGTGACGGCAGCGGCAGGCCAGGCCGCTCCGTCACGGATCCACTTCGATAGATCGGCGATCTCCTCTTCTTTGAGCTTCGCGCCACCTTTGGGCATCTTGAGACTTTCATCCAAATGCGAAACGGCTTTGATGAGCAGACTCTCCTCAGGTGGTTTGCCGACGACGATCGCCGGGCCGCGTTTGCCGCCTTTCAACATAGATTCGCGCGAATCCAGGCGCAGACCGCCATTGGCGGAGTCGGTGTGGCAATCGTAACAGTGGGTAACCAGAACGGGACGAATCTTCGCTTCGAAGAAATCAATCTTTGCAGCATCCGCCGACTGTGCGGCGTCGACCGAACGAGGCGGTGCGGTGACGAATGCACATACTATAGACCCAACTGCCGCCAAGATGAGTAACTTGATGCAATCGCAATTCATCCGTCGAGCCTTTCGATATTGAGAGTTGTATAAATCTTACCGATGTGATGGTTCGCGCCGTGCAACAATGAGAGGCCCGACGCTTGTCATATGCAAATCATCAACATTTCTAGTATTTGTGCAAGGAGATTTACTACAAAACTCATGTATTCAATACCCAGAACTCCTCGACAATGAACGCATCGTGTAACGAAGATTGAGCAAAAATGTCATAGATCTGAAAAGCGCCTGGGTACGCACGCTTCCAGCGTGCTGGACTTCGATCAATCGGCCGCTGGAGAAAACCAGGCACGCTGGAAGCGTGCGTACCCAGGCGCTTTTCATCGTCTTACTGTGGTTTAGATTTGACGCGAAGTAACAAGAAAAGATATTGGTGAGACCGGTTATGTCTCACCAATCCACTCAGAACTGCTCCGGCCGGGGTCGAGTAATGCCCAGCTTACGGTACCTGGTATTAAGCGTCGTGCGGTGCAAGCCGAGGCGCGCCGCAGCTCCTTTGGGTCCGCCGATCACCCAGTTTGATTCGCGCAATATTCGCAGTATGTGCTCACGCTCCACATTTTCGAGCGTTACCGCCCCGTCGATATGATTGTTTGCAACTTTTGCAGACTGCTTCAATTCGGCAAGTGGGACCTCGAGGACTCGGCCGCGTGTGAGAATAACCGCCCGCTCGATGAGGTTCTGCAATTCCCGTATGTTCCCCGGCCAGCGGTAAGCCGTGAGAGTTGCCATCGTCTCCGCCGGAATCCTTTCGATCGGCTTCTTCATCTGATGCGCGTACTTGCTGGCGAAGAAATGAACCAGCATGGGAATATCTTCGGGACGTTCACGTAGTGGCGGTAATTTGATCGGGAACACGTTGAGCCGATAGAAAAGGTCGCTGCGAAACTTCTTTTCGTTCACCAGCCGAGCGAGGTCGACGTTGGTTGCAGCAACCACCCGGGCATCGACGCGAATCGTCCGGGAGCTACCCAATCGTTCGAATTCCTGCTCCTGAAGTACGCGCAGCAATTTCGGTTGTAACTCGGGAGGAATATCGCCCACCTCATCGAGGAAAATTGTCCCCTCGTGCGCGAGCTCGAATCGTCCGACGCGCCGCTCGTTCGCGCCGGTGAAGGCGCCCTTCTCGTGACCGAACAGCTCGCTTTCGAGCAGGCCCGTCGGAATCGCAGCACAATTGACCTTGACCAGTGTGCGATCGCGGCGCGCGCTCAGGTTATGGATAGCGCGCGCGATGAGCTCTTTGCCGGTCCCCGTCTCACCGATAATCAAAACGGTGGAGTCCGCCGGCGCAACCGTCTCGACCTCTTGCAGAACGCGCCTCAACGCGGAACTATTACCGATGATATCCTCGAAATAATGTTCGTCCCTGATCTCTTCCTCGAGATAGAGCTTCTCTTCTTCCAGCTTGTTTTTGAGCGTTTCGATCTTCCGGAACGCCATGGCGTTCTCCACCGCGATCGCGACCTGTTGGGCTATCTGCGCGAGCAATTCCGCATCTCCCGCGCTGAAGGCATTCTCGTGCAGGCTCCCCACGCTCAGGGTCCCGAGCGTGCGGTCGTGCGAAACGAGCGGAACAATGCAGCAGGATCTCACGCCAGCGTCGACCCAGCGTTTACAGACCGGAGATTCGGCATCGTTGTTGTTATTCAATAGAACGGTGCGCCTCTCCCTGAATGCTAGCCCGGCTCGCTCCCCGTCGATGGGAAGAATTTCGCCTTCGATAAAAAAATCTTCGTTCGCCGGGAAATCAAGCGCCGACATCCGAAGCATATTGATCGAGTGGTCGTAGAGCGCGAGCGCCGCTAAATCGTGCGCAACCACGCGCTGGATGCAGTCAGAGATCGCCGATAAAAGTTCCCTTTGATTGAGGTTCGAAACCAGCGTGTTGTTGATCTCCAACAACATCTCGGAACGGTCACGCTCGCGTGCCAGTTTTTGCTGATAACACTGAGCCTCAACCGCGACCGCGATCTGGGCGGCCACCAGTTGTGCGAATTCGAGGTCGATTCGATCGTACGCGCCGCCTTTCTCGCTCGCAAAGATTAAAACGCCGATACGCTCGCGGACCGTCGTCAGCGGAAGAATACAAAGCGACTTCACCGGAAACTCAGCCAACTGCTTGGTAGTCGCGAAGCGGGTCTCCCGTTGGACGTCACCAGTGATAAACGGTTGTTGATTTTCCCAGACCCATCCCGAGATCGAACCATCGACCGGGAGTTCAACCGGAAATTGCCGCATAGCAGGATCGTCTGATTCCAGAATCTGCATACGCATGACATCGCGCGCCCCATCGTGCACCATCACGCGAAGATTGTGAAAATCGAATAGATTGTGCAACCGGCCGGCAAGGTCGTGGAACAGGACTGTGAGGTCTCTGTGTGAGGCGATAGCTTTCGATATCTCGAGTAGCGTGAAATATTGCTGTCGCGTCAGATCGGCGTCATCCGAAGCTTTCTCGATCAATGTCCTTCTCCTATTTTGACTATCTGTCTTAACGATGTACAAAATATTTTTCCCTCAAAAAAATCAGCCTTCATAAAAATTGATCAAAAAATTGATCGCAACAACCTTGCCATATACATCATTCTTTCCCCATGCCAACTCAATGTTGATTTTGCCGCGATTATCCCGCAATTATGATAAAGATTTAAAGGTGTTTTGAAATGAAATCTGATATCAGTGGTGATGGTATTAAGTCATCTGGCGAAATAAGGTCATTACCGTACATCATTGAGAGCACGGATTCTGGTGACCGTCACCCGCCAGATGGTGAAATAAGGTCATCTAAATTCAATTATTCACCTCACAACAACCTGAGATTCTCCACCTTATCTTCAATTGATACAAAATCTTGAATCATCATGAAAGGGCAGCAGGATCTGTGGCAAGGCATTTGCCCTCATACGAAACTGCGACCGATAGATTGCGGAAGAGGGGGCTAGTTTAAATGCTCAGGATTACAACGTGTAACAGACCGGAGACGACGAGCTTCATCATTGAGGGGAGATTGGCAGGTCACCTAATCCTAGAACTTGATCGATGTTGGCAAGCCGCCATCTCAAAAGATCCGCGCACAACCATTATGGTAGATTTGAGCGGAGCAACGTGCATCGATGCGCAAGGGAAACAATTTTTGGCCCAAATGCACAGGAATGGAGCCAAATTGATAGGTACCGGGCTTATGGCGGATTTCATCATTCGTGAAATCGAGAGTACGATGCATCAGTGCCCATAACCCGTCAGGTGGCTGTATAACGTCACCGTCAGCGGCCAAATCATCCTTACAAAGAATGGCCCTCCAGCAAAATATCAATTGCACACTCAGAGATTTGACCCAGCGACAAAGAAGGCTGATGCAGTTTTGGCAAAGCACTTGCCATTACAACCCGGGAGAAGTTGAGGGAGGTTGATGATAATCACGGAGAAAAATGAATGAGGTCAATATTGAACCAGAAAATAGCGATTGTTGTAGCAGTCAGTTGTTTGATTTTAGTTGTGATGCTTATCGCACTCGGCCGTTCGAATGAGAAAAAGGCACCGGTGGCAGCAAGTCTGCCTGAAGTAGTGGTCGCTCCGGTCGTGCAGAAAGATGTTCCCATTTACAGCGAATGGATAGGCACTCTGGACGGTTTGGTGAACGCCGAGATCAGAGCGCAGGTCTCCGGCTACCTGCTCAGTCGAAACTACACAGAGGGATCCTTTGTAAAAAAAGGCCAGTTATTATTTGAGATAGATCCCAGGCCGTTTCAGGCGGCCTTCGATCAAGCCAAAGGTAACCTCGCACAGGCAGAAGGGCAGCTTGCGCAGGCAAACGCCCAGCTATTACAGGCGCAGGCGCAGTTGGCACAGGCCGAAGCGAACCAGGTGAAAACGCAACTCGATGTGGATCGTTATACCCCGCTCGCGCGGCAGAATGCGATCACGAATCAGGAGCTGGATAATGCAGTCCAGGCCAATCTAGCCTCCAAGGCCGAAGTCAAGGCCGCGAACGCCCGGGTAGAGACGGCTAAGGCGGCGATCATAGCGACGAAGGCGTCCGTCGAAGCGGCCGGCGCCGCGGTCCACATGGCTGAACTCAATCTGGGATTCACCAGGATAAGTTCGCCTATCGATGGCATCGCGGGCATCGCTCAGGCACAGGTGGGCAACCTGGTCAACCCGAGCAGCGGGTTACTCGCCACTGTTTCTACGGTCGATCCCATCAAGGTCTATTTCACGCTCAGCGAGCGTGAGTATCTGATCAACAGCAAGCGCAGCCCGAAGGAACGCGACGCGGCGAACAATAAACTCGTGCTGGAGCTGGTACTGGTTGACGGTACTACTTATTCGCATAAGGGACGTTTCTTTGTGGCGGACCGTGAGGTCAGCCGGGAGACGGGGGCGATCCGGATCGCCGGTCTCTTCTCGAATCCCGGCAACACCCTGCGCCCGGGCCAGTATGGTCGTGTCCGGGCCGTGACGAGCTTGAAGGAGAATGCGCTTCTCGTCCCCCAACGCGCGGTAACCGAATTGCAGGGCAGCTACCGGGTCGCAGTTGTGGGGAGCGACAACAAGGTGGCCATACGCCCAGTAAAGGTCGGCGACCGCGTCGATTCGATGTGGATTATCGAGGACGGGCTGAAACCCGATGAAAGCGTCGTCGCCGAGGGTACGCAGAAAGTCAGGCCGGATATGATGGTGATACCGAAGCCCTCCCAATGAGGGGCTTGCGTAAAAATCAGAACCGAGTATCGCCACCGATGAAATAAAAAGGGACAACAAAGCACAAAACAGATGGCTCATATCCCCTTACCGAACCTACTTTTGTGTTTTTCGTCCCTTTGTGTTTTTGTGGCGCCGTTTTTTCAGAAGCGAGGTTAATCTATGATTTCCAATTTCTTCATCAAGCGCCCGATTGTGGCAATGGTCATTGCCATCGTCACGGTGATCGTCGGTTTCATCGCAATGCAGAGACTGCCGCTGGCTCAGTTTCCCGAGATTATTCCGCCGCAGATCATCACGTCGACGAACTACACGGGGGCGGACGCAATAACGATCGAGGGGGCGGTCTCGACGCCGCTGGAACAGCAGATGAATGGAGTGGACAACATGTTCATACATGCAGTCCACCAACGCGAACGACGGAACGCAGCAGTTGACCGTGACGTTTGATGTCGATACCGATGTCAACATCGATCAGGTAAACGTGCAGAACCGAGTGGCGCAGGCTGAGCCGAATCTACCGAGCGATGTCAACCAGTTCGGCATATCAATTCGCAGGTCTACCGGACTTCCCATGCTCGTCATCGCGCTCACATCCCCCAAGAAGAGCTATGATGCTCTCTTTCTGTCCAACTACGCCAATATCAACATCAACGACGTGCTCTACCGCATCCCGGGGGTAGGCCAGATAACCCTCTTCGGCGCCAGCGATTACGCGATGAGGATATGGGTCAAGCCGGATGTGCTGGCCAAGCTGGGGCTGGGGGTGCCAGACCTCGCCAATGCTATTCGCCAGCAAAGTACCGTCAATCCCAGCGGCCAGGTTGGCGCCGAGCCCGCATCCTTAGGGAAAGAGGTGACCTATACGGTTCGCTCGCAAGGGCGGTTGCAGACGCCCGAAGAGTTCGGCCAGGTGGTCGTTCGCTCGAATCCCGACGGCTCAGTCGTTCGGTTAAAGGATGTTGCGCGGATCGAGCTCGGCTCCCTCAATTATCAACAGCGAACGCGGCTCAATGGCGAAGCAGCCGCATTCATCGGGATATTTCAGTCCCCCGGTTCAAACGCGCTCGCCACCGCCGAGGCGGTCAAAAAGGCGATGGTTGAGCTGAAAGGGCGCTTCCCGGCTGACCTTGAATATGACATCTCCTTCGATACCACGCTCCCCGTGACCGAAGGCATCAAGGAGATCCTCATCACGCTCGTCGAGGCGATGATCCTCGTTACACTCGTCGTTTTTCTTTTCCTGCAGAACTGGCGCGCGACGATTATCCCGATGATCGCCGTCCCGGTATCTCTGATCGGCACCTTCGCTATATTTCCCTTACTGGGTTTTTCCATCAATACCCTATCGCTATTCGCCTTCGTGCTCGCCATCGGTCTGGTCGTTGACGACGCGATTGTGGTGGTCGAAGCCGTCGAACAACATATCGAAGAGGGGTTGTCGCCCCGCGAGGCAACGATTCAGGCGATGAAGAAGGTTTCAGGGCCGGTCATCGCCATCGCGCTGATCCTCTCCTCGGTCTTCCTCCCGGTGGCGTTTATGGGAGGCATTCAAGGCCGGCTTAACAATCAGTTCGCGGTGACGATTGCCATCTCGATGCTCATCTCGGCCTTCAATGCGCTGACCCTTTCGCCGGCTCTCGCGGCGTTGCTGTTGAGGCCGCGCCAACCGTCGCGCGGTCTCCTCGGCCGTTTTTTCGACGGCTTCAATCGAATATTCGGGAAGGTGATGCACGGCTACGTCAATTGGAGCCATGCCCTTATCCGCAAGGCGGTGATCGCCGTAATGATCCTCACCGGCTTCATGCTGGTGGATGGTCTCATCGGCAAAAATCTGCCCACCAGTTTTCTACCAGAAGAGGATTACGGCTACGCTTTCCTCAATGTCCAGCTTCCGGCGGCCGCCTCGCTCGAGCGGACGGATCAGGTGTTGAAAAAGATCGAGGATATCCTGGGCAAAACCGAAGGCGTCAAGTACTACGCGACTATCGGCGGGTTCAGCCTGCTGACCCGCACATCGGCGAGCTATCAGGGATTTTTCTTTCTCGGTCTCAAGCCCTGGGACGAACGGCAAACAAAGGATCTCGAAGCGAAGGCGATAGTTCAAAAGGTCAATGGCGCCTTGGCGACTCAGGTGCCCGAAGCGATAGCTTTTGCCTTCATGCCGCCGTCGATTCCCGGATTGGGCAACGCCGGAGGCTTCTCCCTATGGCTCCAGGACCGCAGCGGCGGATCGGTGGAATTTCTCGACCAAAATCTGCAAAAGTTCCTCGAAGCATCCAGAAAACGTCCGGAGCTTGCCGGAGTCGTTTCGACGTTCAATGCCTCCGTTCCCCAAATCTACGCCGATGTCGATCGTGACAAGGTCTTGAAACAGGGAGTGGCTGTGGCAGATGTTTACCAGACATTACAGGCCTATCTGGGTGGACTTTATCTGAACCAGTTCAATCGGTTCGGCCGGGTATGGAGAGTCTTCGTTCAGGCGGAAGGAGATGAGCGGCGTAGCGAAAAGGATATCGATCAATACTATGTGCGCAACAACCAGGGCAATATGGTTCCCCTCTCGGCATTGATCACGACGCGGCGGATCAGCGGTCCGGAATACACCAACCGCTTCAATCTCTACCGGGCAGCTCAGGTGATCGGAAGCGCAGCGCCCGGTTACAGCTCGGGTCAGGCAATGGCGGCCCTTGAAGAAGTGGCGAAGGAAGTGCTCCCAGCCGAGATGGGTTATGATTGGGCCGATCTATCCTATCAAGAGAAGCGTGCATCCGATGGAGCGATCACGGCGTTCGCGCTCTCACTATTATTCGTCTTCTTGATCCTGGCGGCGCTCTACGAGAGCTGGTCGCTGCCGTTTTCGGTGCTGCTGACCGTTCCGATCGCGGTCTTCGGCGCCCTGGTCGGCTTGTTGTTGCGCGGTTATGATCTGGATGTTTATGCACAGATCGGTCTGATGGTTCTCATCGGGCTTGCCGCCAAGAACGCGATCCTGATCGTCGAGTTCGCCAAGATTGAGTTCGAGAAGGGACGTAGTCTGGCAGAGGCAGCTCTGGAAGGCGCAAGGCTGCGCCGGCGTCCGCTCTTTATGACCTCATTCGCATTCATTCTGGGCTGCGTGCCGTTATGGTTCGCTACGGGCTCCGGGGCCGCGGCGCGTCAGATACTCGGTACTGTCGTGATCGCCGGAATGCTTTCAGACACGATTATCGCCAGCTTCCTCATTCCGGTGGGATTCTATGTGGTGGAGAAGTTCTCAGGTGCTGCCAAGAGGCGTACGGCTGAAGTAGCGCCCGATGAGCCGGCGCCGGCGGCCGGCGACTGATGCATTTTTTATTGGCGACTTTTATTGGCGAAAGCATTCAAGGCGACTATGCAGCTCGGCCTGCGCCCTGACGGTCTTTGAATAAATAATGCACCCGTTTTTCTGCTCTATGCTGGATGGCGTGGTTGCATATATTTTTCAGAGACCGGCAAGCTGGAGCAGCTCGCAATAAATCGCGAGTCGCTATGCTATTGAAAATGTTGGCTCAACCGAAAAATTACAAATGCCCCGTTTGTGGAGATTCAACACGCTATGAAGAATCGATTGATAATTTTAGCTGTATTTGTGAGTTTATTGTCGGGATGCATGGTTGGTCCCAAATACCGCAAGCCTGAAGTAAAACCGCCAGCAGTCTTTCGCGCTGATTCGGCCGCAACTCGTGATCCCAATTCTCTGGCCGATTTAAAATGGTTCGAAGTCTTCAAAGACGAGCGACTCCAGGAATTGATCAGGACGGCGCTCGTTCATAATTACGATATGCGCGAAGCCGTCGCGCGCGTCAGCGCGGCGCGCGCCAATCTCGGCATTACGCGTTCCGATCAGCTCCCGAACATCACCTCCGGGGTCGATATGACGACCCTGCGCAATTCCAATAGCGGTTCGTTTCCCATACAGAACGGCATATCTCTCGATCGAACATTTGGAGGAGTCGTGCTCAACCTGCTCTCTTTCGAACTCGATCTGTGGGGACGCCTGCGCCGGGCGACCGAAGCGGCACGCGCCGATCTACTCGCAGCTGACGAGAACCGCAAAGCGGTAATCACGACCCTGGTGGGCGATGTGGCAACCGCTTATTTCGACCTGCTAGAGCTCGATATGGAGCTGGAGATAGCGAAGCGAACTCTGGCAACCCGACAGGAATCGCTCCGTCTCATCCAGGTGCGCCAACAGGGCGGCGTCGCCACACAGCTGGATGTGCGCCAGGCCGAGCAACTGGTTTATGGTGCGGCTCAAACCATTCCCGACATCGAGCGGTTGATCGAACGAAGGGAGAACCAGATAAGCCTGCTTCTCGCCAATAACCCGGGAGAGATCGTGCGCGGACGACGGTTGACCGAACAGGAGCAACCGCCCGCGGTGCCCACGGGGCTGCCGTCTGATTTACTCGAACGACGCCCGGACATCCGAGCGGCGGAGCAAAACCTGATCGCGTCGAATGCGATCATCGGCGTAGCGAAGGCCGCTTATTTTCCGAGAATCAGCCTGACGGGATTCATGGGGTACGAGAGCAATCAGCTATCGCGTCTGTTCACCGGGCCAACGAGAGCCTGGCAGTTCGTCCCCCAGGTAACCCAGCCGATCTTCACCGCGGGCCGCATCAAGTCGAACGTGAGGTTGGCCGAGGCACAGCAACAGATCGCGCTGGTGCAGTATGAACGGGCGATCCAGAGTGGCTTCCGCGAAGTGTCGGATTCCCTCATCGAGTATCGCAAAGTTAAAGAGATTCGTACGCAGCAGGAATTGCTGGTGACTACGCTGCAGGATCGATCGCGCCTGGCCTATTTACGCTATCGAGGCGGCGTAGACACGCTGCTCAACGCATTGGACGCCGACCGCGACCTGTTCAGCGCGGAGTTGAGTCTGTCTTTAACCAGACGGAACGAACTGCTCGCTCTGGTCCAGCTCTACAAGGCCCTGGGCGGCGGCTGGCAATAATAAATATAAGGGGGGAATCGCTACAGAACACAAATAGTTAATGGGGCAGAGGAGACCGCGCATGGTCATAACTCTGCCTCTGTGAAACCATCCCCCACCCCATCCCCCATCCCCCATCCCCCATACCCCATCCTTCCCATTCTTCCCATCCGGTTCTAAAAATAGTGGACTGATCAATTATTGTAAAATTGGCTCTTGCCCCAGTCCACTTTCCCGATACTATTACCATCAGATTTTTCAACGACCGCGGCTCCAGAGAGCCAAATGATCGGTACGGCCGCCTGTCCGTAACTAGTAAAAGATTCTTGACAGGTTACTCCGAATACAGGTAATCTGCAACCGATCAAATACATATAGCCGGTTACTACAAAAAGTTCGCCGGACGGAGGAGAGAACAAAGGAGGGAGAGATGTCAGTCAACCAACGCATGCTGCGGGGGATCGGGCGATATTTCGTTTCGGCTGGTTCCCTGCTCGTCTTTCTGACGGCGGTCCACGCACAAGGTTCGCGCGCGGAGTCGGCGCGGTCATACATCGAACGTGGCAACGAGTGGTTGGACAAGAAGGATTTCGAGCGCGCCATTGAAGATTTCGATCTGGCAATCGCATTCGACTCGCGGGCGGCCAAGGCATACAACAATCGCGGCATCGCGCGCCAGGCGAAGGGCGATCTGGACGGAGCGCTGGCGGATTTCAATCGCGCGATCGAACTAGACTCGCGTTATCTCAAGGCCTACCACAACCGCGGACTCCTACGCGATGAACGGGGCGACTACGATGGGGCGATCGGCGATTTCAGCAGAGCACTGGAGATTGATCCGCGCTACGATCGAGGTCTGAGCAATCGCGCCAGCGCCCGATATGCCAAGGGCGATTTTACCGGCGCCATGGCGGACAGCACGGCGGCGCTTGCGCTCAACTCGCGCTCCCGGCTGGCGCTCATCACCCGCGGATTGGCTCGTCAAAAACGGCGCGATCTTGACGGAGCGCTAGCTGATTTCAATCGTGCCATCGCAATCGATTCCAGCCATGCCGATGATCACTTCAATCGCGGCAACGTCAGGTTCGAAAAAGGCGAATTGAAGAGCGCTCTCGCCGACTACACGCGCGCCCTCGCTCTCGATCCGAATCTCGCTGAGGTATATAACAATCGAGGAGTTCTCTATGTTACGCAAGACAAGATGGACCTGGCGCTGGATGACTACAACCACGCGCTTCTCCTCAATCCGCAAGGGGCGATGATCTATTTGAATCGTGGACTGACCAGACTTCTGAAAGGGCAAAAGATTGAGGCGCAGCAGGATTTCGATAAATGCCTGACCCTTGACGCGAATCTTAAACCCGTACTGGAACAACGCATCAAGCTAGCGAAACAATGGCAGCTGGAAATCAAGCAGGGCTTCTGATTCAAAAAGGACGTGTAGAACATGAATGATTTATCTTTTTTTACAACCGACGATGGGTGTCGGATCGCATATCGATTCGATGGACCAGCCCACGCGCCGATATTGGTTCTATCGAACTCAATCGGCACCACCTTGAACATGTGGGATTTACAAATTAAGGACCTATCGAATCATTTCCGCGTTCTCCGCTACGACACTCGAGGCCATGGCTCCTCGGGCGTCCCGGCGGGAGCTTATTCGGCTGACCGGCTCGGATGGGACGTGATCGAGTTGCTCGACGCATTGCACATAAACAGAGCGCATTTCTGTGGGCTCTCGCTAGGCGGCGTGGTCGGCCAATGGCTGGGTATCCATACTCCCGAAAGGATCGACCGCCTGGTACTGTGCCATACCACATCCTATCTCGGGCCGGCTGAACAATGGAATAATCGGATAGCCGCCGTGTTGAAAGCCGAGGACATGTCCGAAACCGCCGACATGTTTCTCGGTAATTGGTTCCCTCCCGAGATGCTGGAGGCGAAGAGCTCCATCATAGAATCAGTTCGGGCCATGTTGCTATCCATTCATCCACAAGGATATGCCGGATGCTATGCCGCCGTTCGCGATATGGACATGCGCCGGACGGTGGCGCTCATCAGTTCCCCGACACTTGTGATCGCAGGTCGATACGATACTGTTACTCTCCCAAGTCATAGCGAATTAATCGCTGCGACCGTTCCTGGATCGCGACTGATTATTTTACCTGCGGTGCACTTATCCAATATTGAATATCCCGCCGAATTCATGAGCGCGGTGCTCGAATTCCTGCTCCCGAAATAGACGCAGTCATCGGTCCCTGTCTGATCAAGTTCAATTCCATTTCTCTAGAATCGGTGATCTACCTCAGGGCCGATAGCTGGATTGAAAGGTTGATGACTTACTTTCTGGCTTTCTCGAGGAATTGCACCAGTACTTTACTGCTAACGGCATCGGCGAAACCGAGGTCTTCGCGAACGGGAACACCGAGTAGCGCGCCATCGACGGCAGACATCATCTGCCCGCCGGATGTGCCACGCGGGATCGCGGCCTTGGCGGTTACCTCGCCGGGCGGCGCAATGAGGACGTTGCCCCAAGTAACCACTCCACGGTCTCCGTGCGGGTTACTGCCGATCGTGAAGACTGGTTCCCCATAGTTCGGTTCCGTTCTGATAGAGATTTTGGATACGGTTACTGGACGTGGTACGAGTAACCGCAGAAGATCATGCTGTGGGTCCATTCCGCGAATTTCAGCTGTCAGGCCGTCGGCATATACTTTTTTACTTTGACGTTTTGCACCGCTATTTCCACAACGGATAAGATGGTAAGCGGTAATTATCTCTGCCTTACCATCCTCCTGGTAACCGGTGAGAAAACCGCTCCCGAGCAGACAGTCACTCGTTACCAATACGAAGCGGGCTTTTGCCGGGCCAACAAGGTCGGGTTTACTGTTACTGATACCCGGTTCATTTCCGGAGCATAAGATAAGCAGTACCAAGACGTGGACTGCTCTGAGACCTCTTCTCATCATCGAAAGTCCCATCGGTTTCACCCGTAGCGCCCCGGTATTGTTGTAGACTAATTAATTTCTTATTGGCTTGGTGCTGATATACTCTTCTTAACACTTATGGTGGAAAGAGAGGGTTTCAACGACTAGGAGAATTCACTTTAAAAACACAAATTACTTGAAAAGGCCGGGGCATTCGCCTTTTCTTTAAGCTTTTCTGTGACTTCTACTGCCTATGGGCTGACTAAACCCTCAATTTGGGAGTTAAATTGAATAATACCGTAATGATGATAGCTGAAAGGTTGGAGGCTATGCAAGTCAGAAAATAATTTTGATCAAATATCTGTAGGTGTCCGGGGTATCGGTTGAGCTCATCGCAATATTCTGCCCACGCGATTTGTCCTTATCCGATCGAGACACGGCCGGCCGGCTAGGTGATGACTGAGTATTACCTCTTCCAATACTAAATGCGCTTTGTTTCAGATGGATATCTAGTAATCTAACTGCTCACAACTTGTCCTCGAGTAGCTAATACCAAAATAATCAGAACTATGGCGTATAGTATTTTGTGAAAATGCATGTCACATCCTATAACTGTAATGTGTAACAACGCGGATCAGGGGTTACTCTGCGTGCCTGGGTACTTAGACATTATGACCGAATGGGTATGGGAACAAGCCCCGAAGGTCTGACGTAACGCCGAACGCAAGAGTCGATTGATCTATATGTGGCACTTCTACAACGCCTGACCCAAGATAATTTCTTCTTCCCTTCGCCTGCCGCTCTGGCTATATTCTCCTTACCCGAAAATTTTACGATTTTGCATTTCAGGTCGAAGAGGATGAATACAGTGACAAAACCTGAACCCTGGTTGTGCGGCCCGCTCGATGATGTTTCGCCATTGACCATGCCGGCCGCACACGCGTTGGCACAGTCGCGCGGCGACATCGAAGTCCATGCTTCCAATTTAACGGATTCCGAGGTCTGGCTTAAACCCAATGGATCTCCGTCGGTGGGGTTCCACCTTCGCCACATCGCGGGAAGCATCGACCGATTGCTCGCATATACGGCGGGGCGCAGCCTGACCGATGAACAGTTTCGATATCTAGGATCGGAAGGCCTACCAGGGGAACCGCCACTCGATACCGAAAGTCTCATATCATCCGCACAATTGAAGATAGATGAAGCGCTGCAGGTTATCCGCTCGATACCCGATGATATGCTCTTCGAGCCGCGCGTCGTCGGACGCGCGCATCTCCCCACCAATGTTTTCGGTCTGTTATTCCATATCGCTGAACACACGCAGCGGCATACGGGTCAGCTCATCACCACAGCCCGAATCGTACGCGGGATGAATCGATAGATAGGAAAAGGTAAGACGGGTAAAGCATCCCCCGTCTCACATTTTCCTGTTGAATCAAAACTCTACGCGAAATCCTACCTGTCCCGTACGATTGCCGTTGACGGATGTCACCTGGCCGAAAAGCGGGCTAACGACGTCGGTTACGATCCCTTCGAAGGAATGACGGTTGAACGCATTCAGGAACTCGGCGCGGAACTCCGCTTTAATGCCTTCGCGAATCTTGAAGGCTTTCCTCAATCCGATATCTTCGTTGAATCCCCACCGATCGCGGATATTCATGGCAAACCCGACAGTGCCGAGCGTGAACGGTTGGTGATCGACGATCAATCCCGGAACGAGATAGCGGTTATTCGCAACATTATTGGCGTTGATTTTCGTAACGTCGAATTTTTCAGGATCAAATCCCGCATAAAACGATAGGTTTTGCGGATTGTTCAGGTCTGGCCGGTTGGCGCGCCCGTTGAATCCCGGGATGCCGCTCCCGGAGAAGCGCAACGGCGTGCCGCTCAGGTAATTTCCGATGTAGGTGATCTGCCAATTGCCCACGATAAAATCGAGGGCGCGGTTCAATCCCCCAAGGAACTTGCGATTGCGGCCGATTGGAAGATCCCAAACGACCGAGGTCTTGATGTTATGCGTGCGGTCATCATCCGCAATACTCTTCTCCAGGCGCATATTGTAGATGTCGAGCGGACGCGACCCATTCTCGTTGATCAACGTCGATTCCATGTTCTGCATTGTCTTCGAGAGGTTGTAATTCCAATAGATGCTAAGACCTTGACCGAATCGTTTGTTGACCACGATCTGCATCGAGTGGAAAGAAGACTGACCATACGGCGCCCGGTAGGTTCCCAAACCGATGCCGTTGCGCGCCAGGTGCGGGTATGGCACCAGCGCCTGCCACAAAAATCCGCCGGCGAATGCAGGGTAAGGTAGTTTCGGCAAACCGTACTTTTGAGCATCTGCATCCGTGTTCAACCTCACACTCGCCAGATCCTGGCCGAACGGCAGATACTGCGGATCGAGCTGATTCTTGTTCGCTACCTCGCCCGCCCATATTCCCGTCGCTTTATTGGCTACATATCCAATGTCAACCACCAGGTCCTTGATCAGCTCACGCTGAATATTGAGGTTCCATTGCTGTGTGTACGGAATCTGGCCCGAATTCGGATCCCATTCCGTTACTCCGCCCAACCTCCAGAGCGTTGGATCAAGGCTCGCCTGTACGAGATTGCCCGGATAGCCATTGTCCCAGTTGAAAACAGAGGTATGGCTCTGCGAATTTGTGAACGAATTGCTGTCGGCAAATCCTCGCTGCGACGGTGCACCTGAGAATCCGTTAAAGACAGAAGCATTGTAAAAAATCCCATATGCTCCGCGAACCGTCCATCTCTCATCGGGCGACCACGCGAACCCGATCCGCGGGCCGAAATTCTTTTTATCGCTCTCGACGAATCTGCGATTGCCGATGCGCCCCGGCCCATTCCCGGCAAATTCTAGTGCACCTCTCATGCCTGTTAGCGGATCGATGAGTGCGAGGTTGAAGTTGGTAGTCCGATCCGCTACTTCGACAGGCGACGGCTGTAATTCATATCGCAATCCGATGTTGAACGTCAGATTGCGGCGAAACTTGAAGTCGTCCTGCACGAACCCGCTGTAATAATAAATTCTTCCCCCCGAGACAAGCGGTGTTCCGACACTCGCGCTCTGCACTTCACCGAGGAGAAATGCCGCGAATGAATGCCCTATAAAATTGACTCCCGGAATACCCGTTTGAGCAGCATTGAAATTGAATGTGCCGGGGAGATTGCCGTTTGGTTGGTTATTCTGCTGGTTGCCGCGGAAATCCAAGCCAAATTTCAGGAAGTGACGGCCGCGCGACCAGCTGACGGTATCGGAGATGCCCCACGAGTTGTAGGCCTGAAAATCGTCCTGCGGATCGCCGAGGGCGTCGAAGCTGATGGCGTTCGGACCTCCGCCCCAGTTGATGCGCGGACACGGGCCGTCCTGCTTGACTCCCTCGATGCCGAGCGCCGCCGCGCATCCGTCTTCAAGGTGGGCGGAACGGTTAGGGTTGGCCATACGGTTGTAAGATAAGGTGAAATGGTTGATCAACGTCGGCATGAACGTGAAATCGTGATTGATCCGCGCAAGCCAGGAGTTGATCACCTGCCGGCGCGCGGCAGAAAGCGGTCCTCCGAGCGGGTCGAGCTGAGACCATGGCCCGCCGGCATCGAGCAGCAAGCGCGGCCTTACGCTTCGCGCAATCATGCCACTCAGCTTTTGTTTATTGGAAAGATTGTGATCGAGCCGCAGCGACCATTGGTTCTGATCGAACTCCGGAGTTTGCGCTGTTGGGAAGAAATTGTTCAATGTCAGTTCGGTGCTCGCTGCCGCGTAATAATTCCTGGCGATCTCGCCGATACGACGCGACACCCGGCTGATGCGATACTGGGGAATGATGTTCCCCTCGAAACGATCGCGCACGAGCCCGGTTTTCACAGCTATTCTCTTGGTGACCGAATCAAGTTCTCCTGCGGTCACCGGCCGCTCCGTTAATGGATCGTAGATCGCGCCACGATGGATCGGCCTCCCGAGGGCATCTTCGCCTTCTATTTCATCGGTAAGCAAACGCGATAAATTCCCATCGTACATTTCAGGTTGGGGTACGGTACGATTAGGTGCGCCGAAGACGAGCTGACGTTCGCGGTATCTCTCTACGGTAAAGAAGAAAAATGTTTTGTCACGTCCATCATAAGCGAGCGGGCCGAAGACCTTCTTCGGAAGTATGATCGGACCGCCAAAGCTCCCACCATAATTGAAACGTCGTTCCTTCGAGCGTGGGAGATCCTTTGCATTGTTGATGAACGAATTGGCGTTCAACACTTCGTTGCGGATACTGGCCGAAAGCGCTGCCATGCACCTGATTTTCCCCTGAGCGCATGACGAAATTGAACACTCCGCCTCCGGTGCGGCCAAACTCTGCTGATAAACCGCTGGTCTGAATCTTGAATTCCTGCAATGCTTCCGGTGAGACGTATGATTCTCCGAAATGACCTGCGAGATAAGTCGTCACCGATGCTCCATCAAGCAGCACCTCCTTCGAAAAGAAAGGGCTGCCGTTTATCTTCGCTTGCCATGTTCCTCCTTCCACGCCGGGTGTCAGTTTATAAGCAAAATTTTCCGGCGAGCGCCCACCGCCAAAACTGAGTGGCAGTTGGTTGAGTTGCTGCTTCGTAATGCTGGTTCCGACATCGGGAGTTTCGGTCTGGAGCAAGCTGGGTTCACCGGAGATATTGACGGTTTCACTCGTTGCACCTACTTCGAGCTGAGCATCAACGCGCAGCGTCTGAGCAACACCGAGAGATAGCTGATCGCGCACCTGTTTTTTAAAGCCGTGCCCTTCGAAACTGATCAGGTATGTTCCCGTCTGTAAATTGGGCACGCTGTACTGCCCATATTCATTGGTCTGCGATTGGTACGTAGCCTGCGTCCCCGCAGAGGTTATGGTAATTTTGACATCGCCAATTGCCGCCCCCGACGGGTCGGTGACTGAGCCTGTTATAGTCCCGCGATCCAGTTGCGCAAAAGCAGGCCCAACCGTTAGCAAGAGGGAGAATATAACCATACATGTGGTTCTCATGCTGACCTCCATTGTCTATTTGCAAGTAAGTGGAAGGACGACAGCGATTGCAGTAATACGCGCTGCCAGATTCTATTGAATGTGATTGTTAGAGTTCGTCAGGCGGAATTTACTCCAGAATTTTCAGACCGGCAAGGATTTTTGGTTTGACCATTTGATTTCCTTCATATCGCAGTGAACGAACTGTGGTTGTATAATTCACCGTCAATCAATTCAATTTATCCATATCGGAGGAATACATTCTGCGAAATAAATCGGACCAAAGCTGGATTCACCTTGGTATAGATGAGCCTTATTTTGCTGTATTGACTGAGGATAGATTTCGTCGCGAGAATCTTAATGACGAGTCGCTCAAGGAGTTCTTCAAATCGGGTGAGAAATATATCGACCAGATACTCGGCATGATTCGCACACATCTTGACCCGACCTTTCAACCGAAAAGAGCGTTAGACTTCGGTTGCGGAGTGGGCCGCTTGATAATTCCACTCGCTCGGATTTGCGACATGGTTACGGGTGTCGATGTTTCCAGTCATATGTTGCGTGAAGCGAGGAAAAACTGTGAGCTCAGAGGGGTAGACAACATAGAACTGGTCGGATCGGATGACTCATTATCAGCTGTCCCAGGCACATTTGACTTCCTCCACTCGTACATCGTTTTCCAGCACATTCCCATTGAAAGAGGAGAGCAGATAATGAGGAATTTGATTCTCCGGCTGCAGGAGAACGGCATCGGTGTCTTGCATGTTACCTATTACACGGAGCTTTCGAAGATCAAAAAGTTTTTGTATCGCGTCCGAAGGTCATCCAAGCTCTTTCATACGCTCTTGAACATCGGTGAAGGCAAAAGCATTAACGATCCTATGATACAGATGAACGAATATAATTTGAACAACCTGTTGTTAATCATGCAGCAAGCAGGCTGTCATCATACTTATATTCGCTTCACCACTCACTCTGAGCATCTCGGAGTCGTCTTCTTTTTTCAAAAGAAAAACTCTATATCTAAATTGTAAGCGGCAGCCGGCTGCAGAGGGACGAAAACAATTTTTCGCGTATTGTTAGCATTCTGGGCATCGAATAGCGCCTTTATCAAGTAGGAGGTGATTTTATGATCGCAAAAGCTGAACCAAAACGCTATGTCCTGTCGGAAGACATTCTGGCCCGATGCCTCGAGCGCGCTCCGGTTTATGACCGCGAGAATCGTTTCTTTTATGAAGACTTGGAAGAATTGCGCCAGGCCGGCTATCTGACTATGGCTGTCCCCCGGGAGTTGGGCGGCATAGGGAAAACGCTTGCGGAAACGTGTCAGGAGCAGCGCCGTCTCGCTTATTATGCGCCAGCCACCGCGCTGGGGATCAATATGCATCTTTATTGGACCGGGGTCGCCGCCGACTTATGGCGTTCCGGCGACAAATCTCTCGAGTGGCTCCTGAAAGCCGCGATGCAGGGAGATGTCTTCGCCGCCGGTCACGCGGAGAGCGGAAATGACATCCCATTGCTGCTTTCGACTACGAAGGCTGAGCGCGTAGAAGGCGGCTATCGATTCACCGGACACAAATCTTTCGGCAGCCTCTCGCCGGTCTGGACCTATTTGGGTCTGCACGGAATGGATACCAGCGACCCGCAGTCGCCCAAGATCATCCATGCATTCATGCACCGCAGCACGGAAGGCTGGACGATCAAGCAGACATGGGACACTCTCGGAATGCGCGCGACAGCCAGCGAGGACACGATCCTGAAGGAAGCCTTCGTACCCGACAACCATATCGCACGCATCGTTCCGGCCGGAGCAGCCGGTTTGGACCAGTTCGTGCTTACGACATTTGCCTGGGCCCTGTTCGGATTCGCCAATGTTTATTATGGAATGGCCAGTCGTGCGCTCGATCTGACAGTCGAGAGCGTCAAAAAGAAGAACTCGGTGAGTATGTCACGCTCTATGGCTTATCACGCTGGGATTCAACATAACATCGCCGAAATGGTAATGGAGCTCGAGGCTATCGAGCCGCACCTCGAGAAGACCGCTCAAGATTGGTCGCTCGGGGTTGATTACGGAATGGCCTGGGTCACCAAGATCATCGCCGCTAAATACCGGGCGGTCGAAGGTTCGTGGCGCGTGATCGACATGGCGCTCGACCTCGCAGGGGGCTTCGGTATCTTCAAAGCGGCACCATTTGAGCGTTTATTCCGCGATGCGAGATTAGGCCGTATCCATCCGGCCAACAGTTTGCTGACGCACGAACTCATCGGCAAACTCACGCTCGGAATCAATCCCGATGAGCAGCCGCGCTGGGGATAACTCAGACGAACATTGCAGGGCTGATTTCAAGCGACACTTCCGAAATTTTATCTACCGGCATACCGGCGAGTCTGGCGTGTTCCCGTATTGCTTCCGGGCTGGGCGCGTCATACTCGCAGTAGATTTTGCCTTCCGCTTCAGAGACGTAACTCCTGATCCAGACAATACCGGGCACCTGCGCAATCGCGCGATTAGACCTCCGACCGGCAGCATCCAACTCCTCTGCCGACAGCAGACCCACAGAGCGTTCGATGATGTATCTTGGCATTTTTCCTCCTCCGAAAAACAGATCTTCGGTTTTCAGTATCCAGGTGCTAATTAAAATCGATTCCGTTGAAACTGAACCGAATCCGTTTATCACTCGTGATCACCCATAAAGTTGGCTGCAAGCTTCTTGCAACTGTTCGCTCCTGATTTCGCCGGCGATGGCCTGAGCCTGATCGAGGAATTCGCGCGATCGCTCGGGCTCGCTCTTTACATAGACTTTGGCCAGATGATGCAGCATCCATCCTTCGCCCTGACGATCGCCGATTTCGCGACGCAGCATCAGAGAAGCGCGGTAATGATCGGCCGCCCTCTCAAACAGTCCGGTCTCGCTCATTACATCCCCCAGTGCTGCCAGCGCGTGTCCTTCAAAAAGCTTCTGCCCCGAGGCGCGAAGAATCGAAATCGCTTCCTCGAGTCGAGACTCCGCTTCGTCGAATCGCCCCATCGCTTTCAGCGTGGCACCGATGCTGCTCAGCATCAGACCCGTATTGACCCGATCACCCAGTTCCTCAAAAACTCGCCGGGCATTTTCATAGTGTTCCAGCGCCCGCCCGTAATTTGCCCGCTCCCAATCGACAATTCCCAAGGTATTGAGCAGATCACCCATCTGGGCTTTATCCCCCGTAACCGCGGTGAGGTCGAGCGCTTCTTGATAGTATCGGAGCGCAGGCTCTTGACTGCCTTCCTGCCTGGCCTCCCGGCCCAGCCTCTTCAAGGCAGTAATGAGACTGGTCAGGGCCATCCGTTCCATCTCCCTGTCTCCGAGCTGAGAGAAGAGATCGGCTGCCTCCGCTAAAATCGGTTGAGCTTCCTCCACTCTAGCCACCTCAAGAAGTCGTTGCCCGCAAACATTGAGCGCCTGCGCTAGCTCGGTCTTGATGTCGAGGCTTCGGATCAGCGAAACAAGCTCCTGGCAAAGTCGCAGGCATTCTTCCGACTTGCCCTGCTCCCAGCACAAACCGGCCAAATTTTTGGTGTTGATCATTTGCGCGACTGGCATGTGGTTTTGCCTAGCTATTTCAATGCCCTCCTCTAACATTTGAATCGCTTTTTCGATCTCACCCAGATCCCTGTGCACATTAGCCAGAATGCCGAGGGCGTAGACCTGAAATGAATACCTTCCCAGTGTTACGCTGAGTTGTTCCGCCTCTTCTAAAAATTCGAGGGCTTTCTGAGGCTCGCCTCGAGCGCGCAGAAGCGCGCCGATGTTGGTGAGGTCCTGCATATATCCGGCGGCGTCATTCATCTCCCGGTCCATCTCGAGAGCTGAGCGAGTGTATGACATAGCCTCATCATTGCGCCCCTGCTGCCAGTAGAGAAATCCCAGACTCCGGAGGGTGCGACGCTCATCGACCCGGTCTGAAAGCGACTGCTGAATAGTGAGTGATTCGTTAAGCAAGCGTTCCGCTTCTGCAAATCGTTGGAGCAGCGTATAGAGTTCTCCCTGACGAATGTAAACCTCGGCCAGCAATGTCTGATCGCTCTCCGGGTCGAGCAGCGAGAGGGTCCGATCGATGAATGCCTGCTGCCGCTCGCGAAGACCGAGCGTTTCGCACAGGCGTTCCTGTGCTAGCAGTACATGAACGAGGGAATTCTTATGCTCTCCGTTGTCCGGTAGCTTCAATATCCAGCCTTCGACTTTTTCGAGCGTGCCGAGGGCCTCCGTAAACCTGATGAGTTTGACGGCACGCTTCGCCGCCTCGCGCCCGTAGGTCACCGCCTTAGCCCAGTTCTCTGCTCGGCTGAAATGATAGGCAAGGAGATCGAAACGTTCTTCGATTCGCTCACGCGACATATCCTCGATTGCGCGCCCGACCGATTCATGAAGACTGCGCCGCTGATGCAGGAGCATACTGTCGTAAACAACTTCCTGTGTCAGCATATGATTGAACTGATATGTCGCCTCCGGCAGAACTCGTACCTGATGAATCAATCCCATGGCCTGTAACTTTTCCAGGCAGTGCGAGAGTCGATGCCGGCTCTCAAAGGTGAGTTCGAGGATCGGTCGATTGAACTCATGCCCTATGACTGATGCATGGCGCAGCGCTTTCCGGGTCTCTCGATCCAGCCGATCGAAGCGCACACGAATGACCGCCTGCACCGTGTCCGGCAGATCGAACTCTTCCAGAGAACCGTTCAATTTGGCCTCACGATCGACGACCATAATCCTCCCGTTCTCTATCGAGGTCAGGCAGACTTCCTCGATGAAGAACGGGTTCCCTCCCGTTCGCCGATAAAGCAGGTCTCCCAGCCCTTCGGGTAAAGCATCCGCCTTGAGTATGGCTTTCACGATGCTGACCGAATGCGCAGCACCCAGTGGCCCGAGATAGATCTGAGTGTGATGGCTCAAATATGCCGAATCGAAGGAACGCTCGGGGCGGCAGGTGACGATAATCATTAGCGGGTATTCGGCCGCCATGCGGACCAATTTCTTGAGCGCTTCTTCCGACGCCTCATCCGCCCAATGCCAATCTTCGAGGAGCATAAGTGACGGGCCACGTTTCGTCCCGAGCGTGAATATGGCCGAGAGCGCTTCAAGGATGGCAAGGCGGAGGTCCGCACCCTGCAGAGGTTCCGGGATCGGATACTCTTCGCTCGGCAGCGACAACAGATGAAGGTAGAGCGGGATATAAATATCCAGATTGCTATCAATCGCGCGAATGCCTTCAACCGTGCGCGACAACAAACCGACCGGGGAATCATTCTCCTGCAGGTTTAGCGCGTCTCGCAAAACATCGATGAAAGGCTGATACGGTATGTTGCCGCCATATGATTCGCAGCGGCCCTGCAAAATAGTGGCCGGCATCTCTCTCAGAGAGCGGCGAAACTCGAGCAGCAGACGGCTCTTGCCCGCCCCCGCTTCGCCGACGACGCTTACCACCTGCCCTTCTCCTTTGAGAGCTTTGTCATAAATGTCCTGAAGCGTGATGAGCTCTTTCTCCCGGCCAGTATATCGGGTCAGTCCAAGCGACTGAGCAGCTTCCAGCCTGGTCTGTGCCCCCGACTCGCACAGAACTCGGTATGACATCACCGGGCCCGACTTCGGTTTGAGCGGTAGAGGTCGTCCGAGTTCCGTCTTGAAGAAAGGCGCTACCAACCTGCGGGTCTCCTCACCGAGGAGTATTTCATCGGATTCCGCCTGTGCGGCCAGTTTGGCGGCAATCTGCAGCGCCTCTCCCGTCACCCTGTACTTCTCACCCGATCCCGCCTGATGTTGTGCTACAACCGGACCGGTGCTGACCCCGGTAGACAGGCGGATAACCTGGTTGAGTCGTCGTTCGTGTTCACCTGTCAGTTCGCGCACCCGAGCGTGGAATTCGAGGCTCGCCCGCACAGCGCGAACAAAGTGGTCTTCGTATGTGGCGGGGATGCCGAAAAGTGCGGTAATCCCGTCGCCGGTGAGCTGCATTACCATTCCACCGTGCTTTTCCACAATTTCGACGACAGCTGTTTTGACGTTTGCAACGATCTGTTCGACCTCTTCTGATGCGAGCTGTTCCACCAGCCCCGCGTATCCGGATAGGCTCGAGCAAACTACCGCCGCCTGTCTGCGCTCATTTTCGAGCGGCTGAATGGGTTGCGTCCCCAGATTTGAAATCGTCGGCAACTCCTCTGTAGCTGTCAAAGATGAACCGCACTTACAGCAGAAGAGGTGAGCGGCCGGATTCTCCTGCCCGCACTGCGGACACGCTATCCGCGGTAGAATCGTTCTCGATTCCTGCAGGTACTGCAGATTCTTGAGGTCGCGCTGCAACTCCTCGACCTTTTGATACCTATCATCCAGCTTCTTCTCCAAAGCCTTCCGCACGATCCTATCCATATCCGGAGGCATTCCCGGAGTGGATCGGGCGAGCGGCACCAGTTCTCTTTCAAGGATTGCAGCCATAACATCGCTCGGGGTCTTTCCCGTAAAGGGTCTGCTTCCGGCGACCATTTCATAAAGCACGACCCCAAGGCTGAATATATCGCTGCGAGCCTCCACCTCGATCCCGCGCACCTGCTCCGGCGACATATACTGCGGCGTCCCCATAACCAATCCCGGCAACGTGTTGATCCCGGTTTTGGCCTCGCTCTCGGCAGCAGCCACCGCATTTGCGGATGGACGTCGTTCGAGCAGCTTGGCCAAGCCGAAGTCGAGCACCTTGATCAAGCCGTCGCGCCGCATCATGATGTTCTCCGGCTTGATATCGCGATGAACTATTCCTACCTCGTGCGCCGCCGCGAGCGCCATCGATGTCTGGACGGCAACATCGAGCGCAAAGCCGATCTCCAAGGGCCCGCACGACATCTGCTGCCGCAGAGTTTGCCCTTCAATATACTCGGTGGCGATGAAGTTTCTCCCCTCCGCCCATCCGATCTCATAAATAGTGATGATGTTCGGGTGATTAAGGGCTGAGGCAGCTCTCGCCTCCCGATCAAAACGCTTGACTCTCTCCTCATCCCGGGTGAACTCTTCCGGCAACACCTTGAGCGCAACCTTACGCCCGAGCCTGGTGTCAAGCGCCAGGTAGACCTCGCTCATCCCGCCCGCGCCTAACAACGATATGATTTGATAATGGCTTATGCATCGCCCGATGAGCGAAGCGATTTGCGGTTTTGGGATGAGGCTGGCGGCCACTTCCAGCGCGGTGGTAGCGAAGTAATCGGCGGCCGGTTGTTGTGCTGCGAGCAGCGACTCTACCTCGCGCCTCAATTCTTCGTCGGCTCCGCAGACTGCGTCGAGGAATGCGACGCGCTCGTCCGGATCAAGGTCCAAAGCCGCTTGATAAAGCCGGGCGACTTGTCGATACCGTTCCGAATTCATAAAAGAAGTAAGTTAGCACAGTCGGACAGGGCATACTACCTGATTTGACTGTGGGTTGAAGGCTGATCACGGCTGTTTGGCGAAGCAACATCTTTGACAGCTATTTTCGATAACTATTTTTGATAGCCATCTTTGCACAGCTCGCGGTAGAGCCATGCCTGTGCCAGGTTCAGATCGCGCCTCACCGTGCCTACCGAGACATCGAGCGATTCGGCGGCTTCTTTGTAACTCAACCCGGCAAAATAACACAATTCGACCACGCGGGCATGCCCGCGGATCTAGTTTCTCCAATGCCTGAAGAGCGTCGTCCAGCGCGATCAGGTCCGGTGACCGCTCCCGGGCGAGGCCGGATACTTCTGATAATGAGACCCGCATTGCATCGCCGCCGCGTTTTTCGCGGCGCTGAGAGCGAGCGAAATCGACCAGGATGCGCCTCATGATCCGCGCCGCCAACCCGTAAAAATGGGCGCGATTCTTCCACTGCACATTCTTCCAATCGATCAACCTGAGGTAAGCCTCATTGACCAGAGCGGTTGCCTGCAGAACGTGCCCCGGGCGTTCGCCTGCCATATAACGTTGGGCGAGCCGATGCAACTCCCCATGGACTAAAGGCGCGAGCCGCTCCAATGCCAGCGTATCGCCATCGTTCCAGGCGACGAGTAGTTGCGTGATCTCATGTGTCGAGGGATTGGCCATAGTATCTCGCCAGATTGATACTCGGAGTAATCTGTTGCACGAAGATTGATTTCTTCTTAGTTATAATACATCCACGCTCTATACTCCCACGCGAGCAATAAAGCAATAGCGCAGGACGCCCGATGCCGGCGGGGCTTATCTAGGCACTGAAATGATATTAATTCCACGTGCCCAGCTGAATCCTTGTATTCCGTTGGGCGATCGAGTAATTTTCATCGGTAATCCCCTAGCATTCAGCCGTAAAAGTTGTGTTGTAAAAGTTGTGCCGTAAAAGTTGTGATGATCACTGGAGGAAAATCTTATGACGGCTACCAGGCATCTCAAGAGCGGTCTTCTACTCCTGGCCTTGGTCTGCACCACGCAGGCGTTTGACGATGATCACAAGTTCAGCGATGCCGAACTTAACTACTGGGCCTATCAGAAAGTGCACAAACCGGCGATACCGGCAGTACGAGATCGCGCCTGGGTAAAAACTCCGGTCGACGCTTTCATCCTCAAGGAATTGGAGGCGAAACAGCTCAGGCCGACGCCTCGCGCAGACAAAATCACGCTCTTGCGGCGAGCAAGCTTCGATCTGACAGGGCTGCCGCCCACGCCGGCGGAGGTTAAAGCCTTTGTGAGCGATAACTCGCCGAATGCGTTCGAGAAGGTTGTCGACCGGCTGCTCGCATCGCCGCACTACGGCGAGAAGTGGGCGCGGCACTGGCTCGACCTGGCGCGCTACGCGGAGAGCGAAGGATTCAAGAGCGACGAGACGCGGCCCAACGCCTGGCGATACCGCGACTACGTGATCAAATCTTTCAATCAAGATAAGCCGTACGACCGGTTCATCAAGGAGCAGATCGCCGGCGATGAATTATGGCCTGATGACCCTGACGCCGTGGTTGCTACCGGCTTCAATCGCCATTACCCCGACGAGAGCAACGCCCGCAATTTGATGCAACGTCGCCAGGAGATTCTCAATGACATCACCGACACGGTTGGCGCCGTCTTTATGGCGACCACCTATGGCTGCGCGCGTTGTCACGATCATAAATACGACCCGGTCCTTCAGAAAGATTATTACCGTCTCCAGGCTTTCTTCGCAGGCGTCCGCGCGAAAGACGACTTCGTGCTGGTCGACGCCACGGCGCAGGCTGAATACAAAAAGACGCGCGCTCTCTGGGAGGAGAATACCCGAGATATCCGTGATCAGCTCGTCAAACTGGAAGAGCCGGTCATCAAGGCAATCTACAAGGAGAATTTCGACAAATACCCGCCTGAGATACGAGAGGCTATAACAACATCGCCGGAAAAGCGCGACACCATGCAGTGGCTGATGTACCACAAGTCTAACTGGCTACTCAATTCGAATATGGATGAGGATGGCAATGGAATCGGGCAGAAACTGAAGGGCGAGCCGCGCAAGCAGTGGGATGAATTGAGAAAGCAATTGGCCGAGTTCGACGAGCTCAAACCCAAGCCACTGCCCGTCGGCTTCGGCATTACGGATGTAGGGCCTGACGCGCCTCCGACGCACACGCTCAATGCGGGCGCATACGATGCACCGGGAAATGAAGTTCAACCCGGCTTTCTGACAATCATGGATCGTGGCCCGGCGAAGATAGCTCCTCCACCAGGCGGTAAGACCACTGGCCGCCGGTCCGCCCTCGCCAACTGGTTGGCGACTCCCGACAATCCGCTGACCGCACGCGTTATGGTCAATCGCATCTGGCATTATCACTTCGGGAGAGGAATCGTGGGGACGCCCTCCGATTTCGGCATCATGAGCCAGGCCGAATCCAACCGGCCGTTGCTCGACTGGCTCGCCACGGCATTCGTTGAAAAAGGTTGGAGCATCAAGGCTCTGCATCGCCTGGTTATGCTCTCGAATACCTACCAGCAATCTTCGGACTTCAATTCCGAAGCGGCGAAGATAGACCCGCAGAACCAACTATTATGGCGCTTCCAGCGACAGCGTCTGACCGGGGAAGAGATTCGGGATGCTATTCTGGCCGTGAGCGGGCAGCTGAATCCGGAGATGGGCGGACCCAGCGTCTTCCCTGAGATCCCCGAAGGCATGGAGGTGCGGGGCGGGTGGAAGAAGAACGAGCAGGAAGAGGCGAAGAACCGGCGCAGTATTTACGTCTTCGTACGGCGCAACTCGCGCTATCCAATGTTCCATACATTCGATATGCCAGACACCCACGAGAGTTGTCCGATCCGCCCACACACCGTCACGGCACCGCAAGCGCTCTCGCTCTTGAACGACAAAATCATACTGCGGGCGGCGCAATCATTTGCGGGCCGCGTATTGCGGGATTTCAGCTCGGACGTTAACGCACAGGTCTCGAGCGCCTACCGCTTCGCGCTCTCGCGCGAGCCAGACGCAACTGAACGCGAGCTTGCGCTCGCCTTCTTACAAAAACAATCGCAGATAATCAAAGCCAGAATTGAGCAAAAGAAGCCCGTAGGATTGCCAACGGATATGAGCTCGGGTGTCGACCCCGCACACGCGGCCGCGCTGGTGGATTTCTGTCACATCCTCTTCAACGCGAATGAGTTCGTATATCTCAATTAGATGGGTTTCCGCTCTTGAAACGCGCTCGTAGTTCCGCCTTCAGGCGGCCTGAAATCGATCGAAAAGAAAAAGACCGAGGTGACGCGGAACTCCAAACGCGATCTCAACGGCGATCTCAAAAGCGGAACATGTTTGGAGTTCCGCCTTCAGGCGGTCAGCCTCCTATGAATGGGGGATTCCAATATCCTGAGGAGATACGGTAATGAAAGCACTGGAAAAAGAAGAGCTCGAAAAAAGAGCGCTCGCCAAACGCCGAAACTTCCTGATGCAGGCGAGCGGCGGGTTGGGGGCAATCGCGCTAGCTTCGGTGTTATCCGACGACGTGTTCGGCACGGAGAATAAAACCACTGACCCTCTGGCCTCGAAGAACCCTCACCACAAGCCGCGCGCCAATTCCGTCATCTGGCTTTTCATGGAAGGCGGACCGAGCCACCTCGACACCTTCGACCCCAAACCGGCGTTGGATAGGTTAGCGGGAAAGCCGATGCCTGAATCATTCGGGAGGCCGCTCACGGCGATGGGCACGGCTTCGAATACAATCATGCCCACCAAACGCATATTCAAACAGTACGGGCAAAGCGGCATCCCCGTCTCAGACTGGCTACCGAATATCGCCGAACACGCAGACGAGCTGGCCGTCATCCGCTCTTGCTGGGCAGATGGGTTGAATCACGTCGGGTCGGTTTGCCAGATGAACACCGGTTCGATCCTGGCTGGCCGCCCCTCGCTGGGAAGCTGGGCAACTTATGGCTTGGGTACTGCGAATCAGAACCTGCCGACCTTCATCATACTGTGTGACGATAAGGAAGTAGTCGGCGGCCCCAAGAACTGGAGCTCCGGCTTCCTGCCGGCGGTCTACCAGGGCACACAATTCCGCCAGGGACCGACGCCGATCTTCCATCTCGCCGCCCCCGAAACGATAGGAGATGAGCAGCAACGAAATAAACTCGACCTGCTGGCTCAGATCAATAAGCGCTTCTCCGCTTCAAGGACGGATGACACCGAACTGCTGGCGCGCCTCAACTCTTACGAGTTGGCTTACCGCATGCAGTCGGCCGCACCTGAGGCCGTAGACCTTACGAAAGAGTCGGAGGCGACGAAGAAACTCTACGGCATCGATAACCCGGCCACGACCAAATACGGCACGATGTGCTTGCTCGCGCGCCGCCTGGTCGAACGCGACGTGCGGTTCATCCAGTTGTATTCGGGATCGGGCAGCGCCTGGGATGCTCACAACAATATCGAAAGCAACCACACCCGGATGTGCCTCAGCACCGATAAACCAATCGCCGGCTTGCTAGCTGACTTGAAGTCTCGCGGTTTGCTCGAAACAACGCTCGTTGTCTGGGGCGGAGAATTCGGCCGCACGCCCTTCAACGAGAAAGGCGACGGACGCGATCATAATCCATGGGGATTTACTATCTGGATGGCAGGGGCTGGGATCAAGGGCGGCCAGATTATCGGCGCGACCGATGAAATTGGATTGCGGGCGATCGATAAGCGGGCGCACGTCCACGACATCCACGCCACAATCCTCCATATGCTCGGTCTCAATCACCATCGCACACTATTTCAGCATAATGGGCGGATGGAACGGCCAACTATTAACGGCGGCGTACTGATAAAGGATCTGATCTCATAGAATTAACAAAAACATTATTTGACATAAATGAATCATTTGTGTAGTTTGCATAATCGCTGTGCAGTTTGTTTTTTCTCCCCCTGAACCCAACGATCAGTCTCAGTTAAAGCTCACATAGATCAACGACTTTTTGTTATGTCAGCTGTGCATTCTTTGTTTCTTTGCCCAATTAAGGTCCTCACAGTCGTTGCAGAGGAGAATGTGCGTGTTCAACAGGATTATCGAGATTATCGAGATTATCGAGATTATCGAGATTATATTGATAACGATCGCCCTCAGCATTGGCCTCTTCTCCGCGGTTTCACTCTTTCCCAATGAATCATATGCTGGAACAGCGACCTTTCCTTGCTGCCAGAGCGACGGTAAAGAGAAACGACCCCAGCAGGAAGAACCGATAGCGGTAATAAACGGCCGCAGGATCGACAAATCTGATGTCGATGCCCCGATGGCATCTCAGATACAGGCGCTCGAACAGAAGATATACGAGATGCGAAGCAGGTCTCTGGAGACGCTGATCAACAAATTCCTCCTCGACGAAGAAGCAGCCCGGAGAGGTATCAATCTGGAGGAGTTGAGGCGTCAGGTAATAGCCGGAGTCAAGGTCGACGAAAAAGAAGTAGAAGCTGCATACAACAATAACCTGAGTCGCTATGGACCGCCTCCGGTCAGTGAACTTGAAGCCAAAGAACGGATCAGGGCAACGCTGGAGTCTCAGAAGCGATCGCAGGCTCTAAGCCAGGCAATAAGTGAGCTCAGGAGCAAATCCAAAATCGAACTCTACCTGAAAGCCCCGGAACCATTGAAAATTGAGATCGATAAGAATGGTCCTGCGTTAGGCGCTGATAACGCTCCAATTACTATTGCTGTATTCTCCGATTTTCAATGTCAATACTGTAAGAAGGTCAATGATACGTTGAAACAGGTAATGCAAAGTAGTAACAAAGTCAGGATACTATATAAAAATCTTCCATTACCCAACCACGCCCAGTCCTTCAAAGCCGCGCAGGCCGCCAATTGTGCCGCGGCACAGAACAAGTTTTGGCCATATCACGACCTCCTTTTCGAACATTCGAGCGATCTCTCCGACAATTCGTTGAAGAGATATGCATCCGAGATTGGGATTGATTCGAATAAATTCAATTCATGTATCGACTCAGAGGGCAGCAGAGAAGCGGTCTTGAAAGATTTACAGGAAGCCAGACGAGCCGGGATATTCAGTACTCCGACTTTCATCATTAATGGTCGCGTGTTGAAGGGAGCGAGGACCTACGAGGACTTCAAAGCGATAATCGATCAAGCTCTCAAAGATCAAAAGACTGAAACTTCGGATAAATGAATCAGGAGGGATTTGAAATGAAAGCTGCACGGCGTTTCGGATATATTACACCGATACTCAGCGTGGTCTTCTCAATGCTCGCGTTTTCAGCGGTAAACGCCCAGAACATCTGTACGGTCTCCCTCAATACTGTCAATCACAACAGATACGCCTATGAAACGGATGAAGAGTGTACCGCCGGTCTGCACACAGTACCGTGGGGTAACTGGGGGGTAAATTCCAACGTCGGAACCGTTCAGGACAGAGATCAGTTCAAAGGATGGAGACAGTCATGTTCCGAGGTCAAAGTCGAATGGAACAGCTGCTCTGTCAATTATGCACACCCCGATCAGAATTGCTCAAGACTTAATTTCCCTAATTGGGAAGGTACTTATCCATATCCGGCAAATGGCTATCCGGCAAGCGACTCCTATGGCTGGAATGATACGGTCCTCCCTTTCGGGAACACCACCTGCGTGGATCAATATTCTCCTTGCGGGTTCAACCAATATGGCGGCGCACAGGTAAGTTACCAGGTGTCCGCACCTAGAGACTTCGACTGCGATGGAACTTTCGACAGCGGCGGCTGCCTTGACTTGAACGGTTCTTCTTTCACTGTCCGCAATAATTTCATGTCCGTCTATGAGCTGGACAGCCCGGACAGCGACGACCTCGTCGAAAGTATGTATTTCCCCGATCTATCGGTAACGATGAATTGTGATGCGTATGGTTGTTACGCGGTCGGAGATAACAATTACGATGGTTGGATCGATGACGTAAACGATCAATCCAGCCCGGCTTACAAGTGGCCGACGGTATATCAGGATGATTTGGATGTCATCTGTTATCCGAATGACTTCGGCGTTCCATGTAAAAGAATCGATGCCACCATCCGGATCGGTCGCTTCTCCGGCTCTTTAAACCGGGCGCCGTGTGACCCGGTATGCAACCCTGATTGTTAGCTATAATAGTTTTCAGTTTTCAGTTTTTAGTTACAGGATGAGATCAGAAAGCTGAATTGGATTAGGCAACGATGAAATGCCGGAAGCGCGGCATACTTATCGCTTCGTAAAAAGAGACGCTCAAGATCTATCCTGAAACTTTTCTGGGAGATCGTATGATCAAAGCAATTATCGCATCGTGCGTTTTGGTCGCTGCTCTTTGCCCCATCATAGCCACAGGACAGACGGGGCAGAGCGGCGCAGGAAAGATTATCGGCAAAGTTATAGAACGCGAATCGTTCCAGACGATCCCGGCCGAAATCTCTATCGCAGGCCGCGATGATCGCAATCTTTATCTGAGACACGCTAAGGCTTCGGAAGACGGTCTGTTCGAAATCGCCGATCTGCCGGCCGGAGAATTGCACCTGACCACCAAATTTGAAGGATATGCGACCGATCATTTGAACGTCTCTCTCAGTAAAGGTGAGACCCGATATGTTGAGTTCTATCTGGCGAAGGGCAAAACAGTGCGCGGGGTTGTCCTGGACCAGTCGAATACCCCAATCGCCGGCGCCCGAATTAACGTCGGTTACGTTCGTGATGCAACCGCAGTCTCTGCAGTAGTTGCTCGCTACCAATGGGAGATGGGAGATGCAGTTACGGATCAGCTGGGGAGGTATGAGATTCGCAACCTGCATCCGGAACAGGAGTTCATGATTGAAGCGATACACCCAAAATATCCATCGATAACCTCATCACCATTGCGGTTCAATCCGCAGGAGGCAGAGCTATCTCTGAATCTTTCTGTCAGCAGGGGGGTCGGAGTAATCGGTATAGTACGCGATGCCGAGAGAAATATTCTCAAAGGCGCCAGAGTAATGATGTTTGATGTTGTAAAATCTGATTCTCCGCAATTATCCCAATCACAGAGCGCGATAGATGGCCGCACGCATACATCGAGTGACGAAGCCGGGGCTTTCAATTTCGAACAGATAATGCCGATGAAAAAGATGCTTGTCGTAGTGCATCCGGGCTATCAACCCTATCGGCAAATCATCGATCTGACTGGACGGCAAACTCAGTTATCGCTCGACGTGGTGCTGCAAAAGAAGAATTGACCGGCATAGTGTATTGGTCATTTTCTTTTGCTGCTTTTGTTTCCACCAAACATCAGAACCCAAACATAATATTCAAGTTAAGTTGCCGCGGCGCACCGGCATTGCTCGGATGCCCAAGGTAAGGCGAACCTAGCACGCCTCCATATTGGCCAAAGTTTACGTGGTTGAAGATATTGCTGATATTCAGGGCAAAGCGGAGGGTGAACCGTGCTGATTCGGGATTTTCTAGACTACCCCTGCCCCCGCCGCCTCCGCTGCCCCTCCTGCCCCCGCCGCCACCCCTGCGGCCGCCCTGCCCGATTCGTCCACCAGCCTGGCCACCCGCCTCGGCACCGATAAAACCAGTTTCACCTGCATTCGACATATTTCCGGCCTGCACGCCGTTTCGCTGGCCAAAGCCGAAAATTTTGGATATCCCTATGTTTGCATTGAACGTGCCAGGCCCTTCGGCCTTCAAGCCACTCGGGAAGTAAGCGTTCAGGTAATCGAGCAGCGTCATCGTCGACCCGCCCGCTATCCTAACCGTTCGACCGGGCAGCGGGATCAGCGGATAAAGCATGGCCGGTAAATCCGAATTACGGCCAATCCCGGCCGGCCGATCGCTGAATTGCGTGTCGAGGTTATTGTCCACCCCGCTGGTTATATTGAAAGGCGCTCCCGAATTTACAAAAAGGTTCGGAGTTACCCTCAAACTCCAGGGCAGATTCACCATCAACAGCATATTGAAAGAGTGGCGACGATCGCTGAACGAACGCGCCCATTCGGACGAAAGATCGTAGTTGTTTGCCGGGAAAGCGGCATCATCCCTAGCCCAGGCGAGACGGTAGTTGCTGAAAAACATGAAGCGCTGGCTGAATCGGCGCGAGAATCCGAATGCTAGTTCGTGTCGTATGGATTTCCCTCCCGACTCGGTAGCTATGACATTTCCCTGCGCGGGATCGGGGCGCTCGCCTGTTTCTGGAAGCGGCGCATTGATATTACGCGCCCGGAACAGATGGACGCCGCGGTTGATGTTATAGCTCAGCGTCCCGACAAGCGCCCTCGGTAATTGATGTTCGAGACTGAGCATGCCGCTGATGTTGTATGGCGCGCGGAGATTGGGATCCAACACTTCGCGGGTGCTGCTCTGCTGCACTCTGTTAATGCTGGGGCTGAGCACCGATAGATTCGCCGGGATCGGATCGAGATAGATCGGATTGAAAATTGTTATCGTCTCCTGCGCCTGCTCGATGTAGCGCAGCGCATTGGCATAGGCGTTCGCGCTCAGACGGTTGAAGAAAAGACCACCGCCGCTGCGGATGACCGTTTTACGGTTCCGGAAAGGTGACCAGGCGACCGATAAGCGCGGCGCGAAGTTCAGCTTGTCAGCCAGATTTTGTTGGAACTCGTGGCGCAGCCCCAGAGAAATGGTCAATGACTGGCTGAGGCGAATATCGTCATTCATATACCAGGAAGCCTCATACTGGCTATAGCGCAAAGACGGATCCCCACCATTGACTGCACGATTGATCGTGAATAACGCAGCGCTCACCGGCTCCCCCATGAGCGCACGGCCGTATTGATCGAGCGTGGAGAAAGAGTAGGTTCCGTTGAAATTGTTCAGGTTAAGATCTCGGACATTTTGTTGTTCGAGCTGAAGACCGACTTTGATCGTGTGCTTTTTGAGAGTCGTCGTCAGGGAATCCTGAAACTCGATGGTGTTGGTCCGCGAATCACTAGATCGGGTCGAACCACCACCCTGAAATGCATCGAGCACGTCGATCGCCACAGCTTGCATCACGGGCAATGTCCTGCTCGTCTCCTGCTGAACGCGAAGGCGCGCTTCGTGAACCAGCCGCGTGTTGATCAGAAAAGTCTCCGAAAAAGAGAGCGAGTGATTGGCGCTTTCGCTGTTAGATGCGCGGTCTGGCGGCATGAGACTCCCGCCTGTACCGCTGCTATTAAAGCCGCCGCCGATAAAGCCCCCACCACCTCCGCCTCCGCCGCCGCGGCCGCCGAAACCGCCGCCGCCGCCAAAATTACCGCCGCCGAAATTACCGCCGGCGAATCCTCCGGTGGCGAACTCGGAATTGGTGCGCTCGCTTCCGCGATAGTTGTAATTCATGCGGAGCATGTTCCTCTTGTTGATAAACAGGCCAGAACGAAGAGAATACCCCGTGCTGCGAGAAGGCGCAGGCACATTGGCGGTGAACAATCCGTCGAGCGTCGTAGCTGATACGAGACCGCTGCCATCAGTCGGGACCCAATCGACGTTGGCGCTGAAGTCAAGCCGCTTGGGAATGACCGGGCCGCCAAAGAAGAACGTATAGCGTTGCTGGTCCAGTTCAGGTTTAACCAGCGCGAATGCATTGCGCGCATCGAGCGCGGAATTGCGAAAACCGAAAGAGACGTTGCCGCGCCATTCGCCACTGCCGGGCCTGGTTATGATCTCGATGCGGCCGTCTCCGCCTCCGCTGGAGAATTCCGGCGAAAAAAGATTCTGATTGAGGCGGACTTGCATGATCGATTCCCGCGGAGGCATTCGCCCGCCTCTGAAACCGTGGATCATGATTTGCGCATTGCCGGTCCCGCCCGCGAGAGCCTGTAAGAACTCGATCATCTCCTCCTCCGTCTCCGGCAAGAGCTCTTGAATCATCTTTTCATTAAGAACGATTCCGGTCAGATTCTGATCAGGTTCGACCGAGACACCCTTGCCATCGGCCGGGATGTCCGTGGATTCATTGACCGCAGCGACTTTCATAACGACCTTGAGGGGCGAATTCATCGATGCGGGCTCTATCCCATTCTCAACGTAAGTCTGAAAGCCCTTGTACTCGACGATCAAGATATAGATTCCCGGGGGAAGATTTGAAATGGTGAATTCTCCCCTGGAATTGCTCGTAACCGTTCGTTTGCCTTCCTCCCCTGTCGATACTGATACGTTAGCGCCCTTGAGCGCTGCTCCCAATTCATCGATCACCTGGCCCCGTAACGTTACGGCAGTCTGCCCATACAGCGTCGATGTCAACAGGACGATTCCTAACAGGGTTTGCCATAGCATCTTGTTTTTCATTATGCGTCTCATAAAAGCTGTGAATGGCGCCGAATCAGCAGCCAGCGGTGGAGCGAAGACGACACAAGGTCCTTTCCGTAGTTTTCCTTTGGCTAACGCACCTTATCTTTTCATTCATTAAGGAAAGAGGAGAAGTTTGGAACTGGACCAAGCTTCCCTCTTCCCCGTCGCGCGGAGGTCGCAAGCGAGAATCTCGCTCGTAGTCACAGATAATGAGTTGTTATCGCGAAAAGGTGTTAAAGAAGAAGAAAAGAGTTTGTAAGAAATGTAAATTCGTAGCGTGGAATTTCACTCACACTAAAATCCAATGCACGGCAGAGCACAAATGTAAAATATGTAAATTATGTTCCCGCAGGCTGTTATAACGATTAATGCCTCTTCTATCCGGGATATAATCGGTGCGATGAAGAGCCAGCGCCCATTATTAAAATTGATCTCGAGCAGCCAGTTTATCGTGACTGCTCTGATGTTGTTTTTGCTGCCGCTGTTGGCAGTCCTGCAATACCGCTGGCTGGGCGAGTTGAGCGCAAGTAAAAGCGAGCAGATGAAGACGCACATGCAGGCGACGGCGACTCGGTTCGCGCAGGATTTCGATCAGGAGATTACGCGCACATATGTAGCATTCTTGCCAGTTCAGGAAATGAAGAACGAGGATAAGCTGAACGCTTATGTGTCGAGCTATGATCGTTGGAGTAAATCGGCTTCATATCCCGGGTTGGTTAAATCCGTGTTCCTCGCGCTCACCGACGATCGGAGGCAGCTGCATTTGCATGAGTTAAACCGCGAAGCCCGTAAGTTTGAAATACACGACTGGCCGCAAAGGATGGTGACGCTGCACCATAAACTGGCAGAGCTTACTCGCAACTCGCCTCCTTTAGGCTCACCTGTACCCGATAGAAATGAACCCCCTTCGCCACGGCTGCAGCTGTTGGATGAAGAGCTGCCAGCTCTGGTGACGATGCTGGTCGAGCGACCGCCCCTGATGAGAACCGACTTTACCTTCGCGGCATCGCATCTGGTTGGATTCACCATCGTAGAGTTGGACCTGACTCACATTCAACAAGAGATATTGCCATCGCTGATAAAGCGCCATTTCCTTTCCGATGTCGGAAGTAACTACGACATATCCATCGTCTCCGGTATAGATCAAAAGCGCATCATCTATCAATCAGGCTCAATTACCGGGACGTCGGCCGGCTCTGTATCGACGAATGCCGACGCCAGCGCCCGCCTCTTCAGCCTGCGCCCTGACGAGCTTCGTTTCCTACTGCGAGGCCGCATGCGACGCGGCGATTCCAGAGACGTGAACAGGTCTGTCCGGAGAAATGGGCCCGCCGCACCAGTCGTGGGACCGAGAGGGCTCTGGGAAGGCGGGCAACAGGGACTCTGGCAAATCCATATCCGCCATCGAGCCGGATCGCTTGAAACTGCCCTGAACAGCGTGCGCCGCCGGAATCTGCTCATCAGCTTCGGAATCCTGGGACTGCTCGGCGCTAGCATCGCACTCCTGATCATCTCGGCGCGGCGCGCACGCCGTCTGGCCGAACAGCAAATGGATTTCGTAGCCGGCGTATCGCACGAGTTGCGCACTCCATTGGCGGTAATCGAATCGGCTGCCTATAACTTGGACAAAGGTGTCATCAGGGCTCCGCAACAGGTTCAGAACTACGGAGCGTTGATTCGCAAAGAGACCGGGCGTCTTAAGGAGATGGTCGAACAGATACTGGAATTAGCGGGAGTGCAATCGGGGAGGCTGCAATATAATCTTCACGCTGTCAGCATCAATCGAATTCTGGATGATGTGCTTTCATCATCGCAACCTCTATTGGCCGAAAGCTGCTTTCAGATCGAATGCGACATTGCATCTGAACTGCCGCCAGTAATGGCCGATCGGACGGCTCTCGCACGGGCCATCCAGAACCTGATCAATAACGCGATGAAGTACAGCGGCGCAAGTAAGTGGATCGGATTGAGTGCGAAGGCCGTTGAAACCGCAGACGGTCAATCGGTGCGGATAACAGTCGCCGATCACGGCATAGGTATTCCTGATGAGGAGCTTTCACAGATATTCGAACCTTTTTATCGCGGAAGCGCAGCCAGAGCCGCGCAAATCCACGGCAACGGTCTGGGGTTGAGCCTGATTAAAAATATCATCGCAGCGCATCGGGGCACTATTGACGTTAAGAGCTCGCCGGGCACGGGCAGCTCTTTCGTCATCAATCTGCCGGTGATGGCAGCGGCTCAGCTGAATAATAGTAGTGCACCAACCGTCTCAAGCGAGTTATCGTATGAGTAAGCGGATTTTGCTGGTCGAAGACGAGCAAGGGCTGGTGTTGACGTTGACCGACTTTCTGCGCAGCGAGGGTTATGCGGTCGAGGCCGCAAACGATGGCGAAGCGGGATTTCGATGCGCAATGGAAGAAACGTTCGATTTACTCATCCTCGACGTTATGCTGCCGCGTAAAAACGGCTTCGACGTGCTGCGCGACCTGCGCCAGCGCGGGCTGCAGGTACCCGCCATAATGCTTACCGCGCGCGGCCAGATAGTGGACAGGATTCTCGGCCTGAAACTCGGCGCCGACGACTATCTGATCAAACCTTTCGACATGGGTGAATTACTCGCGCGGATCGAAGCTATCCTGCGGCGCTCGCCGGTAGTGAGTGCGAACGGGTCGGATGTTTATGTTTTCGGCGGTGTGCGCGTCGATTTTCGCCGCGCAGAGGTGACGCGGGCCAATCAGGTGGTCGAACTGGCAGCCCGGGAATACCACCTGCTTCGCTACTTCATTGAACACCGCGAGGCGACCATCACCCGCGATGAATTACTGAATGAAGTTTGGGGTTACGACTCAATGCCGGTGACGCGCACCGTTGACGTACATGTAGGTTTGTTACGTCAGAAACTCGAAACCAACCCACGCCATCCCCAGTATTTTCTTACCATCCATGGGCTCGGGTATAAATTCGTCGGTTGATGGGGGAATGAGATTCAACACACCAGTCGTTCACCGGTTAGACGCAGTAATTTCCGCTCCCCAATGTACCAGCCGCTTAACGCAGTGCGCCACCTGATCAAGCGCCCCATCGCCTTCGAGCAGGACAGGGTGATGAAGAACCAGCATATTAGCATCAGCGCGAGTAGCTTCCGTTAGATCTCCTGCTTTGCGGAAACGGCGGGAAGATCGGCAGAGATGAAAGGCTCGGAAACCGCCGTTAAAATCTATCCCTTCAGCCCTGGCAGCCTGTACAAATCTTTCCCGAGAAAGCCCTCTGAATCCTTCCGGCTCGTATCGAAATCCGAGTTTATAATAACCGGGTGAAGTCGATGATATCCGGTTAGCCAATAAACGGAGCCCAGTTACGTCACTCAGTCGGTCTGCCAATTTTGTAACAGCAGTCTCTCGCTCTCGATTTCTCTCATCCAGTCTCTCCAATTGGGGAAGAAGGACCGTCGCCTGCAACTCCGAGAGCGGATAGGCATGGTTACCGCGATTACAATAAACCTGAACACGCTGTTTGACTTCCGGAGACGAGGTCAGTAAAGCGCCCCCACGCCCGGCGGTGAGAAGTTTGCTTCCACCAAAACTGATAACACCGATATCACCCCAGGTACCGGCCCTGCGCCCTTCAATCAATGCTCCCGGCATCTGACAGGCATCTTCAATTACCGAAAGACCATGCGCACGAGCTATCGCGGTGACTCTCTCCATGGAAACCGCGCCACCGTGAAGATGAGAGACCAGGATGGCTCGAGTGCTCGGGCTGATGGCTTCGGCAAGGAGGTCCGGGTTGAGGTTCCAGTTCTGCGGATCGAGATCGATCAATACCGGCCGTGCGCCGACCGCGACTATATCATTGAAATTCCCGATAAAATCATAGCCCGCCAGAATAACCTCATCGCCCGGCCCGATCTGCAGAGAGCGCAGCGCCAATTCGATAGCAAAGGTTCCGCTGCAGCAAAGTTCCACAAATTCGATCTCGTGATATGAAGCCAGTATATCCGCCAGCAGGCGACTATTAGGCCCGTGATAAAGTCCCCACGTACCGTCGATGATTGCACGTTCGATGGCGAGCGACACCTCTTTCGACGCGGGCGGCCACAATGGCGGGCCTTCTGGGCGAATAGATTCTCCACCAAGTATCGCGGGCAGTTCTGTTTTATCCGTCATAATCCGTCGTCGCATTCGGGCCAGTCCACGGTGAATCGATGCTAACTCCCAAACTTAACCTAGAAAATCTTGTCAACCGGCCACTCTTGTTTCATCATTCCCAAAATTATTCACTTTATGATCAGATGGATTGGGACATTTTATGAACAAAATTCGTTTTTTGATGATAGGTGGTTTTCTGGGAGCCGGCAAGACTACTACTCTCGGCCGTTTAGCCAGGGATTATATGAATAAAGGGCTGCAGGTCGGCATCGTGACGAACGATCAGGCTACGGACCTGGTGGATACTCAGAATCTCCGCCGTCAGGGATTCGATGTCGAGGAGGTGCCGGGAGCCTGCTTCTGCTGCCGCTTCGATGATCTCATCTCGACGATCGGCCGGTTGAGCCAGAATCAAACGCCCGACGTGATCCTGGCGGAACCGGTGGGAAGCTGCACCGATCTGGTGGCCACGGTTGTACAGCCGCTCAAACAGTTATATCCCGACCGTTTTCGGATCGCGCCGTACTCGGTGATCTTGAAGCCCAGCCACGGCCGTCGAATCCTCCGCAATGAAGCGGAGGCGGGGTTCTCTCCGAAAGCGGCCTATATTTTTCGAAAACAGCTCGAAGAAGCCGATGCCATTCTTCTTAATCGCATCGACGAATTGACTTCCGCAGAAGCCGATGAATTGACGACTCTGGTAAAAGAGGTCAATGCCGATGTTCCGGTCCTGCGCATCTCCGCGAAGACCGGTCAGGGTCTCGACGCACTGGAAGAGTTATTAGCTCAGGATGGGAACTTCGGCCGCCGCATCCTCGATCTCGATTATGATATTTATGCCGCCGGTGAGGCCGAATTGGGATGGCTGAACAGCAGCTTGAAATTCTCGAGCCCCCGTGAATTCGAACTCGACGAATTGCTCCTCGAAATCGTCCGCTCTCTGCGCGACCGTCTCGGCTCGCAGGGGTATGAGACGGCTCATCTGAAGGTCATCGGATTGTGGGAGGGATTTTTCGGTGTCGCCAATCTGGTGAGTAGCGACAGCAATCCTGAGCTCTCGCTTCCATCGCACAGCCGCGTTCGTGAAGTTGATCTGATCGTCAATGCCAGAGTCGCGACCGATCCGGGCATTCTGGAGCGCTTCGTAAGTGAAACGGCACTTAAGCTGGGAGAAGCAAGAGAAGCTCAGGTGCAATTTCACCAGACACAAAGCTTCCGCCCAGGCCGGCCTGTTCCGACTCATCGGTTTTCTTGATCGTTGGTTCGTTATTTTGACGTCAATAGTGCGAGAGACCCCAGGCCGTAAAAGGTGTATTCAGGGATCTGTTTCGCCGTCCCAGACAGCACCTCTAAACCCGCCATCATCGAGCTCAAGTTGGCTGACAAATCGCCGGCTTGCGTCCGCATCGATGCTGTGGGTCAAGTTCAGATGTTGAGCAGTCAGAATACCGGTGAAGGTTGACAGCAGATCGCAAACTGGAATTTGCGTGTTCGCGCGAAAACCACCTTCATCTCCTTTTACCTTTGCCAGATAATCCTCAATCCCCTGCAGAATATCCGTCTCAATCGCCTGAAATCGTTTGAGCAGAACTGCGGCGGCGGCAGTGGGGTTCGTGCCGCTGCGCTTCATCGGGCCGATCTCCACGAATCCTCCGTCATCCCGCCGTCTGGATAAGAGGAACTGTACGATCAGATTCACAGCGGGCGGCGTTCTTCCAAGCATTTCATAGCAAAGCACGGCCAGAAATGTGTGATAGGTGCTGCTAGAGCCTCCCTCGTGTGTCCTGGCATATCCGCCATCCGAACGACGGAACGTCTCCAACGCCGTAGACAGCTCAGAGATCAATACATCGGCATCGTTCGCAAAGGAGGACGTATTCCCCGTCAGTTGGACGGTGATAAATGAATAGAACCAGCTCACGAGATCGATCAAGCTATATTGCTGTTTCGCGGCGACTGTCTTCAGGTAATGCTCGACCTGTTGGGAGCGCAAGCCATTCAGCGCATTCAGGAGTGCCAGCCCGCGCACGGCGAAACTGGTGTAGTAGAGATCGGATCCACCGCTACGACCCGCAAAGCCGCCATCAGGCCGCTGGAAGTTTAGGATAAGTTTGATGTGCCGCGCGGTACGCTCAGCATCAAGGTCCTTCAATCCTGCTGCCAGCAGTCTGGTCAAGTCGAGAAGGAAACTGTTTTGTGGTTCGCCGATCATTTGGATTCGAAGGCATGGCCAGAGAGGCGCGGAGAGAGAAAGAATCGCTTCAAATAGCTATCTTCCTCTCCCCTTCCGTTTCTCTGTGCTTCTGTCGCAGTTTTCACCTAATTGAGCACATTGAGCGCAACGAGGTCTCGGGCTATCTCGGGCTCGGTAGATTCATCTGCGAGCGCGGTGTCGACCAGGAAATAAAGTAATTCGCGAAGCTCATCGGGTTCTACTTCATCGGCGATCGCCTCGGCTCTCTGGCGATATTTCTCAATCAGCGTTCTGGCTTTTTCGAAAACCCGGCATGATTCATAGATGCGGGCTACTCTGCCAGCGCTCCGCTCATCACGTGAACCGGTCGATATCAGGCCTATGAGCTCTTCTCTTTGCGCTGGCGATGCAGCTTCGAGCGCCAGGGCAAGCAGGAGCGTCGGACGCATTGCCATGACATCCTGTCCGACGATGCGCTTGTTTTGAAGATCGGTCGACCAGTCCTTGAGATCGTTGATGATCTGAAACGCAACTCCGAGATTGCGTGAGAAGTTGGTCACCATCTCCTCGTATTTCTCTACCGGACCAGCCAGGCGCAGACCGGCATATAATGCCGCTTCGAAGGCGGGCGCTGTCTTGAGGGCATAAATTTTGAGAGCCTCGATGGGCTGAATACTTATCTCTTTCTCCTTATTATCACGCCAGAGGAGTTCGGCGCCTTGCCCTTCCGCAAGCTTCACGTGCGCCTCTGAGAGACGCTGCAGAATTGCAGCTACGGCTTCGCAGGGCAGATCGCCGCCGGCATTGGCTATTAACCGGTAACCCAATCCGAGCAAGTAGTCGCCGGTATTGATGGCGGTGGAAACCCCATAGCGCCGGTGGAGCGTTTGATGGCCGTAGCGATACGCGTCATCATCCTCAATATCGTCATGCACGAGCGAAGCCTTATGAAATGCCTCCATCGCCATCGCTACGCGACGCACAGAATCGGGAACTTCCTCGACTTTCCGATCATCGCCTGACTCGTCCGGTCGCGCCGACGGCGCGCCCCGTAGAGCATCATAAGCAGCCAGAGTAATAAATGGACGGAATCGTTTTCCGCCTTTGACCAGCCAGTCGTAGGCGATTGCCTCGGTGCCAGCTACGGGATCGGCGGCATAGACAGATCCGCCGCCCTGCGATTTACTGCTGCGCAACCTCGGCAGTAGAGCCGGGAAATCTTCGCCGAACATGTCGTTGGCGGCACGCAGCAGGGGGACGTAGGTCCTCGTTTTGACCGCAGGCTTCTCCTGATAGGTCTCCAAAACTTCCAGGACCCAATCATTATCAACTGTGGTGCTCTTGCAGTTGCTCGAATGTAAGGGGATCGCGTAAGCGGGGACACCGCTCTGAACAACCTTCTCGAAAGCTTTTTCGAGGACATTGAGACAGGCCACTCCGAGAATGCCATCGATGTATCCGCTGACGATAACCTTGAGCACGATCGGCGTCCCTTCCGCGACCATGATCTTGTAGCCGAGCTTCTCGGCCTTGATTTTGAAATCGCCGATAGCGCAGGCGCCGCAATCCTCGCAGTGGAGGCCTAACTCGTCGTAGTGAGCGCTACAGGCCTCTACATGCTTGAGGCAATGTGGTAAGAGAAAAATTCGTTTATTGAAGGGGATCGAGATGAACTGCTCCTTCCAGAAACCATTGCCGAGCATCACCATAGCGAAACCCAGATATCCTTGGTCTAGGCCCATTTTCTCAAGCAGGGCTTGCCCGTGAGCCTCCAGTTCTTTTTTGCTCAGCGGGCGGCTGCGATCGATGTCGCGCACGTAATGGAATGCCTCTGCTCTTATTCTCTCCCTGAGGTCAGGAGTCTCAGGATTCAGTTTGAGCAGTTTGCTCCCGAGCTTCGGCTTTGCCGGTGAATCCGGTTTGACAGCGACATCCAAGGTTCCTGAAATGAGATCAGACATAGAGTTCTCCTACAGATCAGATAGTACACCGCCGGATTTACTTTTAGGTATCGAACCCGAGCCTCGCGGCCGACTGGCGAAGACCCGAGATGAGCCCACAAGTAATTACGGCGAACGGTAATTAGTTTAAGTACGAGCCCGCGCATCACTTGAAACAAATGCGAATGCGCGTCCCAATGCGCCGACCGTGAAGATCAAAGGGTAGAGCCGTTCAAAGTACCAGAGGTTGGCGAAATAGAATCCAATCGGAGAGGCATTCAGGAAACCTCCATCCTCCACGCGCTCGACCAGCCAGCGAATACCGCGGGCGAGGGCTTCATTCGCACCGGCAACCTCTCCGCAATCTATCAGCGCATCGATCGCTAGTGCCGTCTCCTCGACGCTCGAAGGAACGCCCGGGTTACCGCCCCAGCCGCCATCCTCGCATTGGCAGGCAATCAACCATCGGTAGCCTCGCCGGGCCGGCTCGCCGTCATTCAACCCCAAATCGCGATATGCGGCCAGCACGCGGGCGGTTCCATAAACCGGGTTTTCATCATCCGGAGCGTGTTGATTGCCGAACCAGAGCGGAAGCCAGGACCCATCCTGCCGTTGAATTCCCTCGAGAAACCGAAACCCGAGCCGACTGGCGCGTTGGAGCTTCCGGGGAAGCTCCCGCAAATTTTCCCCCACTTCTCTGCCCTTTGCTCCCGCAGCTGAGCTGTGCGCCACATCCTTCCAGGCATTGAGCGCGCGCAATGCATGCGCTGTGATGTCTGCACTGCTGCGGTCAAAGGGGAGATGCCCCCAGCCGCGGCAAAACGTGGGCCAACCACCGTCGCGGTTTTGCAGGTTCAGCAGCCACTCGAGGCCGGCTATCGCAGCATCTGTCGACTCCGCCGTCGCGCCCAGATTTCGCAATGCGATCAACGCCCCAGCCGTATCATCCGCGTCGGGTACGGCGCCAGGAAGCGGCGTCCAACCCCATCCTCCCGGCGCAGCAGCTGTGAATGGGTGGATCGAACGGTATTGCTGATCGAGCATCCACTGGCGCAGTGGACCCGCGAATTGATCGAAGCGCTCGCCGGCTTCGCAAAGTGCGTTGATCGACAGGGTAGTCACCCACGTCGAGAGATTCGTATCGATGGGCCAGCTTCCATCGGGCCGGACCGCCTGCACCAGAAAATCGATCCCCTTCTGAGCCACCGGATGTGTGGCCAGCCCGGCGCCCGCCAGACTCATCGTGACAAAGCTCACCAGCGGGGTAGCTTCAAGAAATCCGCCGTTGGCGGGTTGAATTGCCTCGAGCTTCCGCAGCGCACCCGGAATCGCAGTCTGCCGAATTGCGCGAAGAACCGGGTTGCGCGACCCGCGCCGTGAGAATTGAACGATTCCCAGTGCGATGAGGGCGGGCAATGCATAGCTCACCACCGGCAGGTTGATCCATTTGTAGGCAGAAGCAGGAAGACAGGCCAGTTCGAAAGGAAGCGGAGGCGCTTCACTCCATTCGATCAACCCTGCCAATGCGCAACAAGACAATATAGGGACAGAAAATGTGCGATCCTGGCCGTACCGCGCGCGAACTGCCCGTGCCAGCGTTTGCGGGTCGCGCCCGCCCGCGATGCCTTCCAGATAACGTTCCGCCCGCCGCAAACTTTCATCAATTTGCTCTGATGAATCAAAATTCTCTTTCCCCAGCGTCATTGCTGCGCGGCAGAGCATGGTAGTTGAAATATTCGAGAAACTTCTGATCGTGTCGCCCCAACCGCCGTCGCCATTCTGATGATCCAGCAGCCAACGAACGCCTCCGGTAATGAGCGCCGAAAAGCGATTTCGATCGATGAGAGCCAGAGCGCAGACCGCCGTCGCGGTAGAAAGTGAAGAACTCGATAGTTCACCGGTCCAGAACCCTTCGGGACTGCGCTCAGCAAGCAAACAGGATCGGGCCTTGAAATAGGCCGCTGTGAACCGCTCCGGTTCGATTAGCGATTCGCTCACGGAGATTGATCTTTTCGCGCTTGGAGTCATCTTGATAACCAAAAATGTTCAGGCAAATAGCCTTCCCGATTTTCGGACGAACTGCATCCTCCACTGCAGTACCTGAAATTGGCCGGTGAACTGGATGAACAGTCGTCTCCAGATACTTGCTCCCGCACCCGTCTGGTTATCCCAATACATTTTGGGAATCCATTTGAAATTCAGGTTGTAGGCGAGTCGGAAAAGCCGCCAGTGCATCGGAGTCATCTCTTCGATCTTGAAATGATCCCCCAGTCCGGGGATCACTGGTGAGTAGAAAATCGGGAAGATCACCAATCGTTCATTGTAGAGGTCTTCAATCCAGCGTACCGTCTTTTCGACGTGCTCAGGGGTTTCCCCCGGCAGCCCCAAAATCAGGCTTATCAATGGGAAGTAACCCGCCTTGATCAGCCGGCGCACCTGCTGGTCGCAAAGCTCGCCCCACTCCGCCGGTTTGTATGGGCGGATTTTGCCCCCCTTCTGGTTCATATCCAGCAGTTCTCCGCTGGCGGTCTCGACGCCCAGATTAACCCAGAGAAAGTCGTGGCGCTGGCCGTCGACGAGCAGGTCGTGAACCTCGCGCAGATCGTCATCGGAGTATTGAGCGACGGAGATAATATTGGCGTGATCGATCTGGATGAGTTTCAGCGGCTTGATCTCTCGCAGACGGCGAATGAGTGCCTTCAAGACGGGTGGATTCACGGGGGCGCGATGCGTATTGCCGTAGCGAAAGAAATCTTCGCTCAACGCGCAGATCGAGGTGACTCCGCGTTCGACATTCCGTTCGACGTCGGAGGCAACGACATCGAGAGGTATGTGGATCATCCTCTCCGCGGCAATCGTGCAGAACTGGCATCCCTTGCCGCAGCCGCGGCTGATCTCCACAACCCCCATTGAGGTCGGCCCGCAGATCGCCGGAATCTCATTCTCGCGCGCGCTCCTGGCGGAAACCACGGGCGGCACTTCTCTCCCGTCTATCAAATCATGAAACCAACCTGCCGCCTGCGTCTCGGCATAACCCTCGACCACCAGATCAATTCCCAGGCTCTCTCTCGCATGCTCATTCTGGGCTAATTGCCATGCGCCCGCGCCTCCCGCCACCACTTTGAATGATCCTGTCCGCTTCTTCTCTTTCAGTTGATGCAGCAGCCGCTTGTACCAGGTGTGGGTATAGAGAGTCCCTCCGGCCATATCTGACATCGTGCTGTTGGACATGCCGCGTCCGAGCGGATCGGAAGATGAGACGGCGACGATCTTCGTCCTCGATCCGACACAGGCTTCCAGGTCTTCCGGAGCGCAGAGGATAACGTCATCGCGGTTGAACCCATCGTTCAGGAGAGCAGCCTCGATGCGCCGCAAGCCCATAGGCGCCTTGCGTGCCGCAATACCATCGGTCGGCATTCGGGGCGCGATCATCGTGCGCATGATAAGCTCGGGCACCGATGTGGTCTGTATCGTCCCCATCATTCCATCGAAAAGCACAGGGTAATCAGCCATCAATGTCCGATCTGCCGTTAAAACTACGGGATATCCGCTCATATACAGTTTTCAGTTTTCAGTTTTCAGTTTCCAGTTTCCAGTTTTCAGTTTAGTTTCCAGTTTTCAGTTTTCGGGTTTGTAAACAGTTTCAGTAGAGACCGAAATCTGAATCCTGTCGGACAATAGGCACAACAAGGGCAAACTAAAAACTGAAAACTGAATCCTGTCAACCGAGATCAAATTTCAAGGCTATCCAACTCATCCATGAGTTTGTCGAGGTCATCTTTTTCGGAAGCGGCCCTTCCAACCTGGCGCTTGGGAATACCGATCGTGAGCCCCACCGCAGTGCGTCCATCTTTAATCAACTCCACGTCACGCTCCTGGGCAGCCAGCTCGATTGCGCTTGGCGCGCCGAAAAGCCGGGAGAGATCGATCTTCAGACCTCCTGGCCCTTCACCCGGCGCTCCGGCGATAGCCGGCATCTTGTGCTCCGGAAAGATGATGGCATTCTCCGGACAGACCCGGCTGCATGCAGGGCAACCGCGCTTACAGTTATCCTGATTCTCGACGAGAATCCGCTCCTTCCGATCAATCCCGTAAACGCCGAAGAGACAAAAATCGATGCACTCCAGGCAGTTGGTGCATCGGCTGTAATCAATCACCGGATACCAGCGAGTCTCTTTCGACTCTCCCAGCACAACCGGTCTGGTCTTATCATCAGACGCCAAAAATCGCTGCATCTGATCCGGTTTCGGATCGCCACTCAGCCATCCAGTCAATGGAACGAACTCGATCGAAGCCTCTTTCGCGATACGCTTGACTTCATCGACATAGACATTCGGTTCTTCATAAGCCCTGAGGTCGAGGCAGAAAAGATGGCGGTCAGGCGTCTCGGCGGGGCCGATAGCATTATTTCCCTCGTCATTTCCCGAGTCACCCTCTCCTATCGCCTCGTCTTCGCCTTCTTCGCCAGATTCTTCTCCCAGGCTTTTTAAAAGAGTGACTCCTTTTTTCCCGCTGATACCATTGCGGTCGAGGAGCCAATGTGCCGCTCTCGGGTAGAGCCACGAGAGGAGAATCAAATGGCCTTTTACGGAATTCAGGTATAGCAGGCCGGTGTCACCCGGTGAGAGGTCATAGACGTGTGGCACCACCGCGAAATCGATCCCGGGTTCGAGCAGCAGGGCCGTAGCGATCTCTTCTTCGAGATGGCGTTTGGCGGGGTTTTTACCGCGCGTCTGCGAAAGGACGACTGTTATGCGATTTGCAGCCATAATGAAATTGTTCGGAAGTCTTACTCGTGCATCTGCCCCTTGATCTGGCGTTGCGTATCTTCCCAGGTGCCTTTCAAATGCTCCATGTAATCCACAGCGCTCAGCAGAGTGGCGTTTTTCGGTGCGAAGTCGAAGAGCCAGCCTTTTCCATAATTGTCGACATTGATCGATGTCGGGTCCCTCATAAGTTCACGGTTGAAGCGCAATATCAGTCCGTCTGCAGGCGCGTGAAGCGTAGAGACAGCCTTCGAGCTCTCAATCTCTCCCATCTCCTGCTTGGCTTGAACTGCAGTATCAGCTTCTATGCTCCAGTCTAAAAAGTAAACATCTTGAAGTAACCGGACGGCGAAGGCGGTGAACCCGACCCGGTATGCGTCCGTCACGGCTTGAAACCACATATGGCTTCGCACATAAAGGCGATCGGTCGGAAACCGGGCCTCGTATTTTCCCATCATGAATATGAGGTATTCAGACATCAGCGGTCATTGCCAAATGTTCGCGGTCAGTCTACCACGCAATCTGGCTTATGGCACAGTGACGTGCAAGCGATTTGGCCTGGCAGATTCAATGAGGTTATTATCACAATATTGATGGAGGTGTTTATGGATACTTTAGACTCATCAAATCGGAGAAGGATTGCTGGAATGATCTTACGATCGGCAGTCTGTGCGATCGCAATCTATAGTCTTGGGAGCGGAGTTTTAAGCACATATGGCGCGCAATCTGACGGCGCAAAGCAGAAAAAACCTGACGATCAGCAAAAAAGTGAAAGCAAGGGTAAGGCGGATGGGGCCCAACACGGTTCGGCATTACTGTGGCAAGAGCCGGCCGACATCGAGCGGCGCGACCTTTTCTACGGGATCGGCGGGCAAGCTGGCGCACCCGACCCGGCTGACAAATTGACATTCGCGGGCGATAAAGGCTCACCCAAAGACTCGAATCCCAAGATTGACGTCAAGGATAGCCGCGGGCGCGAATGGACGGTGAAGTTCGGGCCCGAGGTCAAATCGGAGACGGCTGTCTCGCGCATCGTCTGGGCGGCCGGATATTACGTGGATCAAGTCTATTTCGTCGAGAAGGCGACAATCGAAGGATTCAACCGGATCGAAACACGAAATATGCGGTTTGAACGCGAAGACGACGGGTTAAAGACCGTTGGCCGCTGGGACTGGAATACCAATCCGTTTATTGGCACGCGCGAACTCGATGGTCTCAAGACCCTGATGGCGCTCGTCCAAAACGTAGATCTATCGATACTGAACAACCGGATCGCGCGCCCCAAAAAGAGCGACGATAAGACTCAGACGGATATCTACTATGTGAATGACCTGGGAGCGGCGCTCGGTTCGACAGGGGCCTGGTACACCCGGTTTCCCTGGGTTGATAATGCTCGATCCGAGAGCAAGGGTGTCCCCAAGGATTACGTAAAGAACGGATTCATCTCAGGAATTAAGAATGGCGAGGTCGACTTCCACGTCACGAGGAGGCGAACTAATCGGATACTCGACGGCGTAAAAGTCGAAAATGCCAGATGGATGGGAAACCTTCTCGGTCGCTTGTCAAAAAAACAACTCGCGGACGCGTTCCGGGCCGGCGGTTTCAGCGACGCTGAAGTGGATACTTATGTGGATGAGATACGTAAACGGATATCGCAGCTTCAAAACCTGGAGCGGGATGATCTGATGACTCGATAATCGCTGAAGCCGATTAATGCGAGCGAATTTGCTGCGAAAATCTGTGTAATACTCGTAAGTAGGGGCAAGTTGGGGGAAGCGACCTGAGAATCGTAAAGTGATCATCCGCCAGGACGCTTGTCGCTCATGCGTTCAACAGCGGTTGCTTTTTATCTTACCTTTGAATGACGCCTCGATCTATCACACTTCCGGTTTCGCTGATCGCCTGAAAACTGATGCAGCTGTGATCTGCATCTATCAGCATAAAATGGTTGTCCTCATCGTAACTCTGCGCGCGAATCGGGCTATTGATGTCTACACCGCCGCGGCGCGACTTACCTCCGGCGCCGGTGACAAAATATTGTATCCCCTGCTGAAGCTTGGTGCGCTCGTAAAAGTGGTCGTGCCCTGAAAAGACGACATTGACCCCATAACGGACGAGCAGCGGCTCCAATTTCCTTCTCAATTCCGCGTCCGACCCATGCCGTTTGCCGGAGGAATATATAGGATGATGAAATACAGCAATCTTCCAGTGCGCGGTGGAAGCCTGTAGCTTCTGCTCAAACCACCCTAACTGTGTTAAATCCAGATCGGTAGAATCGAGCATGAACAACTCTACCAACCCGCCGCCCTGCTTCAACGTAAAATAGTTGTGCCCGCCCATGTTGAATAGGGGATATTGGCGCTGATCCTGCCGACCCTCTCGCACGTCGTGATTCCCCAGAACAACGTGGAAGTTTATGCGCTCCGCCAGCAACTTGGCGAACGGGCGCTCGAAATGCTTGATGAAGTTGCGTCCGCTGCCATTGGGATAGATGTTATCACCGGCTGAGATAACAAAATCGAATGGATTGCGCTGATGCGCCGCGAACATCTGTTGAGCTATACCAGTCTGGTCTCCGTCACCGGTTCCCCAATCGCCGATGACCGGAAATCGTACCCGGTCCTTCACCGGATCGGCCCCAAAAATCGATAGCGGTTTGATGACGGCCCCTGCCGTAATGCCCGCTAACGAGATCAAGGCCTGCCGACGTGTGATCTTATTATTCATATCCAACCCCTCATCCGGTTCTGGAAAAGCAATGCACCCACCCGTCAGATGGATTGATTTTCTTATTTGATTACCCGAAAGGAAAAATGTCTTAGGGGAAGTGCTCAGTAGCACTCGAATGACGTATATATCATACCCGATGATTGCTCTCGTGAAAAGTAGATTAGAAAACAAAACAGACGTAAAGCCTGAACAATCAAAGAGTTCCCTGCGTGAAATTCAACGTAAAGGCGCGAAGACGCTGTAAGTTTCGTTATTGCAACGGCTCAGTCCGCATTAGCGCTTAATATAAACTTTTTTCGACTTCGCGCCCCTCGACGTCAATCCCTATGACCTAAAACACGATATGACCTAGTAAGACAGCCTCAGGCCAAATTGAATATTCCGCCCGCCGCCGCTCGACAGAATCTTCCCGAAATTTAGGTCGTTCACATTACCCACGGGTCCCCCAAATTGAGTCGTGTTGAATGCATTGTAGAATTCCGCCCGGAATTGCAGGTTCACTCGCTCTTTGATGCGCTGGCTGCGCGAGAGCGCGAGGTCGAAAGATTTGATCCCCGGCTCGCGGAGGTTGGGTTGTGTCCGCGAATCGCTTCCCAGCGAGAATGCCGGCGCAGCTTTGAAAGCCGTGGTATCGAACCAACGGTCGATCGTCTGTTCTCCTTTCGGCAATACAGGTGACTTCATTTTGATGGCTGTCGCTCCCACACCGGGCAGAAACGTGCTGGCGGGACCGGTAATCACAACCGGCACTCCACTTGAGAAATTGGTGATTCCCGATATCTGCCAATTGCCCACCACGCGGCTGGCCCATCCGCTTCCCAGGAATTTCTTGCCCTGCCCAAGCGGTAATTCGTAGATATAGTTCAAAACAAGCATCTGTGGCCGATCGTAGTCGCCGATCGATCGCGAAAGCGATAGGTTATTTGGATCGATGAATCCGGTGCGCCCGCCGAACCGCTCCTGCACGTTGTCGATCTGCTTGCTGACCGTATATGCGGCCTGAAAAAGCAGGCCGCGGCCAAACCTTTTATCAACTCGCACCGTCATGCCGTGATAGACCGAGTCTCCCACCGCATCGCGGAAACGCCCGACGTCGGTGTAGTGGGGGTATGGCTTCAGTAGTTGCGAACGGCGTACCTTTTCGGCGCTCAATTCTCCGGTTGTGATCAGGCCGTAGTATGGGTTATCCACCAGGTCATTCAACCTCTCACCCAGCGAAAGATACTGTGCGCTCACAGCATTGCGGGAGCGATTGACCCAGATGCGCTGCCCCCGGCTGCCGATATAGGCAATCTCTAAGAGCATATCCCGCGCCAGCGTCCGTTGGATATTGAGGTTCCATTGATGGTTGTAAGGTGTCACCCAATCGCGGAATGCCGTGCCGATACCACCCCCTACTCCGGTCGTTGGGGATGGAAAATACCCTGAGACGAACGGGTTCGACAGCGATGCGCCAACAGGAGGCGTATTGGGCGCCTCAGGTTGCTGGCCCAGAAAAACCGGAGTGGATGCGAGGAATCCGCTTCCCAGATCGCTGGCCCCCGCGCCGATTCCGCCGCTGCCGGGGAAATAGAAGAGACCGTAGCCTATCCGCAGCACGGTATCTTTCTTAAACTCCCAGGCGATTCCCACGCGCGGCGCGAAGTTGTTCCGGTCGGGATCAGATTGATAACGCGGGTTGCCGTCGCGCCCGACGAAACGCAGGACGCCTTTCTCCTGCGTGATCGGCTCGATTGCGTCGGGATCGAAGTAGGCCAACTGGTCGAAACGATCAGACCACGGCGTCTGATACTCCCAGCGCAGACCCAGGTTGAACGTCAGATTACGACGCGCTTTCCACTCATCCTGCACGTACCAGGAGTAGTATCTCTGCGACGCAGCCAGCGATGGATCGTCAGTGATCGAACCTCCAGTCGGCATGCCGAGCAGGAAGGTGGCCACGCCGTGTCCTGACGCCATGTTGGGAGTATCGAGCGGGTCGGGCCCATGCGTGAAGGAGCGACCGAAATCGTAAACGCCCGATGGCCGTTCAGACCGGAAAACGTTGAAGGCCATGAACGTGAAGTCATAACCCGATTTCACCGAATGAGCGCCGCGCAGCCACGTGAAATGACCCTGTAATTCCCCGGCATTCTCGGCATCGGTGAAGTACGAAGCCCTGTCCGGCCCTAAACTGGCCACATCGGCAATATTGAAGCGCGGGAAGAGCAGTGTCTTAGCCTGGTTTTTGAGCGACGCAGGGAACCCGAGTTGCGTGAAATCGAAACCGGCGCTCCGTGGAGTCACGATGAACAGACCGCGCGTGAAACTGCCGCGAAACTCGGCGACGAGGTCCGGGCGAAGCGTGACCGTATCGCTGAGCACGACCGTCCGCGGGTGGCTCTCGAACTGGCCCTTCTCGCCGTTCGTCCCCTCAGAGGGAAATGCCTCATTGAGGCCGGGAGTCACGCCGGCACCCTCCTGCCTTCCGTATGTCAAAAACAGTTTGTGACTCTTACCCAGACTGTGATCGACGCGGAAAAACATCTTCCACGAGTCATCCTTGCGCGTAGCGCCTTGGAAGAAATTCAGCGTCCTGGTCGATCTGTTCGGAAGCGGAAAGTATTCCATGACGCGGCGGGCAATCGGATCAATGCGGTCGGGGCAGATAACATTGAACCTGTCCCCGCACATGATTTGCTGGCGCGTGTATCTCCCCGGCCTGTTTTTATCGGCTACCGTCAGAGTCGGATCATAAATTTTCACCAGATTACCCATATTGTCGAACGTCTGGGAAAAGTCGCCGATTCTTTCCAGCGCAGTTGGGACAGTGGTTTCAATGTTATCCGGTGTACGTTGTTTGATCTGCTCCCAATTGAAGAAGAAAAACGTCCGGTTGTGCCCGTCATAAAGACGTGGTATGTAGACAGGCCCGTTCACCGAGAATCCGTATTCGTTCCGGCGAAATGCGCCTTTCGGTGAGCCGCGCATGTTATCGAAGAACGATTTGGCGTTCAGTATGTCGTTGCGCAGGAACTCGTAGAAACTTCCGTGTAGGTCATTGGTGCCCGGACGGGTGCCGGCCGTCAGCACGCCGCCGCCAGAACGCCCGAATTCGGCCGACATATTGTTGGTGATTACCTTGAATTCCTGTACGGCCTCCAGAGGCGGTGTGAAAGTGATGTCGTTAGTGGTGCTGTTGCGGGTCTCGGCGCCGTCGAGGAGGATCTCGCTGGTGTTCGATCGGCCGCCGTTGATTATGGGTCCGACACCCGCACCTCCCTTGGGCGCCACGCCGGGCGCCAGTGTAAGCAGGCTGTAAGGGTTTCGACCGAGCAATGGCAGCTCGATCATCTGCTTGCTCCCGACCACATTGCCAAGCGACGCGCTCTGCCGCTCGAGTTGAACGGGAGCGGCTGTGACCGTGACCGCGTCGAGCTGTAGCGTTCCAGCCTCCAGCGAAACATTGATCGTAGCCGTCAGTCCGACTGTGATCTGAATCCCCGAGACACGCCCCTTGGTGAACCCCTGACTCTCCACGGTCAGGTCATACTGACCGGGCAGCAGGTACGGCACACGGTAATGCCCTTCCTCGTTGGTCTCAGTCTCACGCTTGACCCGGGTCTGCGTATGAGTAACAACGACCAGAGCCTTGGGAATAATCGCTCCCAACTGATCCGTCACTGTTCCGGTAATGGTTCCCTGGTCTATCTGAGCAAGTGTCAAAGATGTGAACCAATAAATTAAGACTACGGATAGTACTGGGGTTAATAGCAACCGACAAACAAGCTGCCTCATGATTTTGTTCCTCCGCGCTGTTTTGGTTTCGATGAATGAAATTTGCCGGCAAGCCGCGAGCTGCCGGAACTCGCGCCCTAGCCGCATGCACAGCCTTAATCACCGGCATGATGAGGTATTGCGATGCTTACCGCGCGCACACGCATCCTCGCGTTGAGCATGGATGCAATGTCCGCAATGTCTGGAGTGTCTTAAAAGGAAATTCTCAATCCGAACTGAATACTTCGACTGCCTGCTCTCAATCCGATAATCTTCCCGAAGTCCCTATCGGTCACGCCGCCAACCGGATCCCCATATTGCGTCGTGTTGAAGGCGTTGTAGAATTCCGCCCTGAATTGCACGTTCACTCGCTCCTTGATCAGCTGGCTGCGGGAGAGCATGAGATCGAAAGTTTTGATACCCGGCCCTCGAAGATTCGGCTGTGTACGCGAATCACTCCCCAATGTGAACGGCCGGGCAACCTCGAATGCCGTCTTATCGAACCAACTGTTGATCGTCTGTTCCCCGTTCGGCAATATGGGTGACCTCAATTTGACTGCTGTCGCTCCGACACCGGGCAATGACGTGGCGCCAGGCGCGGTAATGACCACCGGTATCCCACTGGCGAAATTGGTGATTCCCGAGATCTGCCAATTGCCCAGCAGATGGCCCGCCCAACCTCTCGCCAGCCATCTCTTCCCCGGTCCAAGCGGAAATTGGTAGACATAGCTCAACGCCAATATCTGAGGTCGATCATATTCGGCAACCGATCGAGAGAGCGCGAGGTTGTTCGGGTCGATATAGTTTGCACGTGAGTAAAAATTCTCCGACACATTGTTGATCTGCTTGCTCACCGTATAAGCAGCCTGGAATAGCAACCCATGGCCAAACCTCTTATCCACTCGCACCGTCATGCCGTGGTAGATCGAGTCTCCCGCGGCATCGACGTTTCGGTAGACATCCGTGTAATGTGGGTATGGCCTCAGAAGTTGCGACCGGCGTATTCTCTCAGCGCTTAATGGGCCGGTGGTGATTTGACCGAAGTACGGGTTATTCACCAGCTCATTCAACCCGTTTTCCAAAGAAAGGTGATCTGTGCTGACGGCATTCTGGTTACGCGCGATCCAGATGCGCTGCCCCCGGTTGCCGATATAAGCAAGCTCAATCAGCATATCCCGCGTCAGCGTTCGCTGGATGTTGAGGTTCCATTGATGGTTGAACGGTGTCACCCAATCGCGGAGCATCGTGTTGATGCCGGCCCCTACGCCAGTCGTTGGAGGAGGTATAAATCCACTGATGAACGGATTCGCCAAAGAAGCCCCTTCAGGCGGTGTATTGGGCGCTTCGGGCGCCTGGCCCAGGAAGACCGGAGTACGCGTGAGGAATCCGTCTCCCAAAGCGATTACACCGGATCCTATCCCACCGCTGCCCGGGAAATAAAAGAGACCATAGCCGATACGCAGAACCGTATCTTTCTTAAACTCCCAGGCCAGTCCAAATCGCGGTGCGAAGTTGTTCCGGTCCGGATCGAATTGATGACGCGTGTTGCCGTCGCGCCCTGCGTAACGCAGGACGCCTTTCTCCCCCGTGATCGGTTCGATGGCGTCGGGGTCGAAGTAAGCCAACTGATCGAATCGATCGGTCCAAGGTGACTGATATTCCCAACGCATCCCTAAATTGAGCGTGAGGCGGCGGCCCACTTTCCAGTCATCTTGCGCGTACCAGGCATAGTATTTTTGCGATGCGGCCAGGGTCGGGTCATCTGAGATAAGTCCTCCGGTCGGTGCGCCGAGCAGAAGCGTGGCCACACCGTGACCTGATGAGGCATTTGCAACGAGAGGGTTCGGCCCCTGCGTGAACTCGCGCCCGAACGAATAGGAGCCCGACGGCTGTTCCGGGCGGAAGATGTTGAATGCGGTGAACATGAGGTCAAAACCCGTTTTCACCGAATGGTCTCCGCGTTGCCAGGTGAAATGCCCCTGGGCTTCTCCGGTATTCTCGGCATCGGTGAAATAGAATGCCCTGTCCGGCCCCAGAGGGATCTACATCGGAGATATTGAATCGCGGGAAGAGGAGGGTCTTGGAATAATTTTTTAGTGATTCGGAAAATCCGAGTTGCGTGAAATCGAATCCGACGCTCTCAGGAGTCAGGACAAACAGGGCGCGCGCGAAACTGGCGCGGAACTCTGCGACCAGGTTCGGATTGAGTGTGATCGTATCCCCCAGAATAAAGGCTCGCGGATGGAACTCGAATACTCCTCCATTAGCGGGGAACGCTTCGTTGAGGCTGGGCGTCACCGGTTCGCCATCCTGCCTACCATAACTCATAAACAGTTTATGGCTCTTCCCGAGGTTGTGGTCGACGCGGAAAAACATCTTCCACTGATCATTTATGCTTGAACCACCGGTCTGGACGAAGTTCTGCGTCAGCGTCGATCTGTTCGGAAGCGGGTAGTACTCCAGCACCCGACGAGCGATCGGATCGATCCGGTCGGGACAAATCACATTGAGCCTGTCACCACAACTGATCTGTTGGCGAAGGTATATGGATTGGCCGGGCCTATCCGGATCGGGTACCGTTACTGTTGTGCGCGGATTTGGATCAAAGATTTTGATAAGGTTGCCGTTGTTATCGAACGTCTGTGAAAAATCGCCGGCGCGCTCCAGGGCAGTCGGTACAGTAGCAACGAGTTGGTATGGTGAACGCGATTTAGTCTGTTCCCAGTTGACGAAGAAGAAAGTCCGGTCGTGCCCGTTGTAAAGCCGCGGCAGGTAGACCGGTCCGCTCACCGAAAATCCATATTCGTTCCGTCGAAACGGAGTGCGGTCCACGCCGCGCAGATTGTTGAAGAATGAGTTGGCGTTCAGCTTGTCGTTTTGCAGGTACTCGTAGAAGCTGCCGTGCAGAGCGTTGGTCCCCGAACGAGTGCTGGCTGTCAGCACACCGCCGCCCGATCGCCCGAATTCAGCCGACATGCTGTTGGTGATGACTTTGAATTCCCCCACTGCCTCCAGAGGCGGTGTGTAGGCGATCCCGCCTGAAGTGGTGTTGCGCGTCTCGGCGCCGTCGAGCAATATTTCTGTGGTGCTTATTCGGCCGCCATTGATCAGGGATCCGGCCCCCCCACCGACGATGGGGGCCACACCTGGCGCCAGCGTCAACAGATCGTAAGGGTTGCGACCGGCCGTGGGCAATTGGATGATCTGACTGCTCACGAACACATTGCCGAGTGTCGCGGTTTGACGTTCGAGTTGCACGGAAGTGGCTGTCACCGTCACCGCATCGAGCTGCAATGTTCCAGGCGCAAGTGAGACATTGATCGTGGCCGTCAGCCCCACGGTGATCACGATTCCTACAACGCGCCCTTTGCTGAATCCCTGACTCTCCACAGTCAACTCATACTGTCCAATCGGCAGGTATGGCACACGGTAATGCCCCTCCTCATTGGTCCGGGTCTCCCGCTTAACCCCCGTCTGGGTGTGAGTAACGACGATCAGCGCGCTGGGAACGATTGCTCCCGACTGATCCGTCACTGTCCCGGTAATGGTACCCTGGTCTATCTGAGCGAATGCCGTCGATGTAAACCCATAGAAAAAAAATACAAGTATTGCCGTGGCTGATGGCAAACGCCAACCGTGACGCCTCATTTGTGCCTCCCGCGTTGTTCGGATTATTTGGAGATTTTGATGAATGAAAAATTCGATGCAAAGCCGCGAAGACGCATGTTAGTCAGAGGTTAGAAGTCATTTAGAGCCCCCTACCTATTGACCTTATCTCTCAGCAGCCTTGCATCAATAAAATCCCAATGCCTAGTTGTATTCGGTTGTAGATCGATCATCGATCAACCCTCGAAAATCGCTGGAGTTGTTGATCAATGATAATCGGATGGATTATAGTGTCGATTAGAAAAACCCGGGAGTGACATAGAGTAAACACAGGTAAATGGACGGGTAACACGGGCTACTTCTAAAAGATAGTAAACACATCTCTTGGTCGGTTTACGGCAAACTCAGTAAGTAAAAAAAGTAATGTTACGGTAAACCGGGGTCTGAATATTTCTAGACCTCCGGCCCCATCCATCTGCACTGGTTACATCTGATGAAGAAATCAGCTATTCGCACTATGAAGGGTGATCTCTTAGTCGATGAGAGACTACTCGCGCTCCAGCAAATCCTGCAGAGCAAAACCTTCTCGGGCTGCGATACGATCCAGCAAATTTTGAGGTTCATCGTCGAGAAGTCGATTGCCGAACGTGTAGGCGAGATCAAAGAATACACGATTGCGACCGAAGTCCTCGGGCGGCCCAAAGAATTCAATTCTAAAGATGACAACATCGTCCGCGTTCAGGTGCATCGGCTGCGCAAAAAACTGGATGAGTATTACAAGGGCGAAGGTGCCAGAGACCAGGTGCAGATATTCATCCCCAGGGGCCATTATTATCCCCAATATCTGAGGCCTCAGTTGGAGCCATTGCCACTGCCGCCACAACCAGCTCAGTTGCCCCAGTTGCCCCAGTTGTCCCAGTCAATCGGACAGGGGGATATCGAATCCACCGCGGCCGCCACTGCTCTCACAAATAAAGGTGCGAAGCCGCCGCACTACTCGATGGTGTTAAGTTGGAAGGGGCTGGTTATTGCACTGATCGTTTTAAACCTGGTGTTCATCGCATATTACTTCGTCAGTTCCAGGGTGGAGAGCCAGCCGCACATGTCGGCACTGCTCAGGCGATCGCTGTCTTCGGTCTGGCGACCGTTTATAACTACCGATAATCCTCCGCTGATCGTCTACAGCAATGCATTGTTCCTCATGAGCGAACAAGGCGACCTCTATCGGTATTACGCCGAGACGAGTCACTCGCTCTCGATGGGAGCAGAGGTCCCGAGCCTGGTGGGATTGGAGCGTCGAGGTCCAGTTCCCAACCGGGTCGGGCCGTTATACTATTCCGACTCGTATACCGGCATTGGAGAAGTGGTAGGGGCCGGTAAGATCGCTTTCCTGCTGGCGCGCAGCGGGCAGGATTTTTTGATCAAGCGCAGCCGGATCACCTCCTACGAAGACATCAGGAATCACAACGTGATATTTCTCGGCGCCAGCCTCGAGGATTCGATCCTGGGGAAATTGCCGGTCGAGAGCGACCTGGTCTTTGAAGAGCCGATGGGCAAAGAATTCGTCGGCAAGCTGGCGATCAAGGACCGCCATCCGACGCCAGGTAAGCCGGCAATCTATGAATTTCAACGTGACGAAAAGACTAAGGCCCTTCAATCCGAATATGCGTTGATCAGCCTGCTTCCGGGAGTGTTGCCCGATCAACATATCCTGATCCTTGCCGGCCTCTCGACGCTCGGCACTCAGGCCGCAGCGGAGTTCGCCACCTCCGAAGCGAGCATGCTCACGCTTGAGAAAGTCTGGGCTGCAGGAGGAGATGTACCTCTGCCGCCATACTTCCAGGCGCTGCTCGAGGTCCAGATAAGGGACGGGATTGCCGTAAAAACCAATTGCCTGCTCGTGCGTGACCTGAATCGCAATAAGCAATCGTGATAATGACATTAGATCAGACCCCCGATGGCCAAGCCGCACGCAATCGCCCAATCCCATTCTGGACGGCGTTGATTCTCGTTTCTGGCGTTTCCAGAATTCTGGGCGCCTTCCTCCTGCCGAATGCGTTCGGAGACGCCTACGCGTATTTCGAAGTTATCGAGGTCATGCGCTCGAAAATTGCCGACGGCACGTTTGCCATAAAAGACCTGTATGGATTCTGGTTCCCGATGTATCAAATCACGTGTGCCGGGATCAGCTACATCTTCGGTCACGCGTTTTACGTGTCGAAGCTGGTATCTGCGATCTGTGGAATCGGTGTCTGCCTGCTCGTTTATCTGATCACGATACGTCTGACAGATCATCGCCCGCTCGCTTTACTGGCATTTGCGCTGACATCTTTCAGTCCCCTTCATATTCTGTATTCTGCGTCATCGATGACTGACATTCCGCACTCTTTCCTGGTGATGGCCTGCCTCTACGCCGCTCTGGAGAACCGATGGAAGACTGCGGCGGGGTTTGCAGCAGCCGCGGGCTTCATGCGTATCGAGAGTTGGATATTGATCGCCCTGCTGCCGGCGCTGGAATTCTTTTTCCAGCGCAGCGTTTCTCTGACAGCCTGCGGAATTATGGCTATTTCACCTCTCTTCTGGTTCTACATCTCCTGGAAAGCGACCGGTACCACAATGGCATACTTCGAAGTACGCAACCGCTACATCGCCGAATATGCCGCGGCCAATCCGGTCGTCACGACTTTTTCGCCTCAGCGTCTCATCCTGGACGCGAAGAGGTTGCTCATCTCAACCAATCTCGGTGTGCTGTGCGGCTGTTTGTTCGCCGCACTGTCGATCCTCCGGCGATTGGTTCGGTCAAAATTCAAGAGGCCCACGCACAATTTCGCCGCCTTGATAGCGACGACTACGTTCTTTTTTTACAATCTGGGCTTTTTGCTATTCGCCTATTTCACGGGCCGCCAGCCCGATATCTGGAGCAGATACGGACTTCTCTTCTTTACCCTGGGTTTGCCGGTGACTGCCTGGACTTACCTCACTGTCACCAGAGAGAGGCCGAGATTGAAGTTCATCGTGGCGGCGGCGCTATCGATCATCTTCGTACTCCAAATGAAAGGCCAGTTCGGCGAAATGGCCTCAGTCGTGGGCGAGGAGACCGCGCGAATAGATATTGCCGCTTATCTCAAAAGGGTTCACCGGGATGATCCAGGGTCGCGCATCTACTGTGAAGATGGGAACGTGCGATTCCACACTGGTATTCCGGGGGACAGGTTCCTCACCGCTTACCAACTGCCCGCCGATAGCTCCTCCCTCTTGAAGCGCTTCGACGAAGCCGGCGTGAAATACGTCGTAAGTAACACCTGGGAGGTTTCCCAACTGATCAAATTGTTCCCGGACGTGGGAGAGGGAAAAGGTAACGAAATATTCCATCCGGTTATGCGGGCGGGCGCAAGTTACTCTAAGTTGGAATTTTGGGTGTACCGCTATCGATGAATTTATCTGTTTCTTTTCCCCCGCTGGTTCCCTCGATTCTCCCCCTTGCGCAAATACCCCTTCTGAAATAGAGTCTCCGCCACCTCGATACTACGAGGCTTGGGGCACGTAGAAGGGCAAAGAAATGCATGTAGGAGATCAATTGATGGCAAGCTGGCAAGCTCGCGCAGTTTCATCGATTATCCGGCTGACGATAAAACGCCGCGCCGTGGGAAGCGAGAAAGAGATCGTCCAATTTCTTCGCAGCAAACTCGTCTCGCCTTTATTACCGCGACCTCAGATACCCAAGAGCGCAACGGTCAGTCCGGTGAACGAAAATGGTGTGAGAGGAGAATGGGTCGAGTGGGCGAGCGATCCGCAGTCCATCATCTATTATCTTCACGGCGGCGGGTACATAACGTGTTCGCCCACGACCCATCGTCCATTCACCGTCGCGTTGTCGCGTGCGGCAAAATCCCGGGTCTTCGCACTCGACTATCGCCTCGCTCCAGAGCATCGCTTCCCGGCCGCGGTAGAGGATGCTGTCAACGGATATATCTGGTTGGTAAAAAATGGTTTAGCTCCTGATCGCATCGTCATCGGTGGCGATTCTGCAGGCGGCGGTTTGACGGTGGCTACACTGGTTGCCCTGCGTGATGCCGGCGAAAAATTGCCGCGCGCCGCCTTCTGCCTATCGCCATGGACGGATATGGAGGGGACCGGGCAATCGTTGAAAACCAACGACCATTGCGACTCGATGTTTTATGGCGATAGCATTCGAAAGGTTGCACCGATCTATTTGGGAGACCGTTCAGCGACCGATCCGCTCGCGTCTCCGATCTATGCCGATCTGTCGAACCTGCCTCCTATGCTGATCTATGCGAGCAGCAGCGAAGTGCTACTCGATGATTCAGTCAGACTGGCCGAGCGCGCGAGAAAATACGGGGTCGGCGTTGACCTGCGCATCTGGAACGACCTGCCGCACGCATGGCCATTCCTGGTGGCTTTCAAAGTACCCGAAGCGCGCAAGGCGATTGACGAAATAGCATTTTTTATAAATGGCAATAAGGCAGCCCCGGACGATCAACTCAACCCGATCCATCAGGGCTAAAAAGTCGATCTGACGTTGACAATGATCTATTCGCTCATTTGCGATCTAATGATATTCTATATGCATTGAAATCAGCCCCAAACTTGAACCTGTATTACGAAAAGACAATGACTGAGAAAACACAAGCAAGCGGACATCTCGTCCTTCTAGTCGGCGCAGGGCCGGCGGGCATATACAGCGCCCGCAAACTTACGGATGCCGGTCACGAGGTAGTCATCATCAACCGCGACATCAAACCCGGCGGGCTGGTCGAATATGGCATCTATTTCAATAAGCACAAACTCAAAGAGGGCGTGAGGCAACAGTTTCGCAAGATCCTGACGGATCCGCGCGTACATTACCTCGGCCACATCAAGATAGGCGAAGGGACCAGTCTGAATCTGACCGAACTACGAGAAATACTAAATCCATCAGCAATCGTAATAGCCTGCGGTGCGCAGGGAACGAAAGCACTCGGCATCCCCGGGGACGACGCATCCGGAATCTATCACGCGAAAGATGTTGTCTATCATTACAACGGGTTGCCGCCATTCAGCGAGCGCGAATTCAAGATCGGCGAGCGCGTCGCCATCATCGGCATCGGCAACGTAATGGTCGACATCGCTCACTGGCTGGTTCACGTCAAAAAAATAAAAGAGGTAATCGCGGTCGCCCGCCGCGGTCCGGCTCAGCGCGCCTATACCGATGTCGAGATACAGGCCGTCTCCGCCAATATCGACACGACGGCATTACGGCAGGAGCTCGAACGCATCCGCCCGCGACTTGAAGCCGTCGGAGAGGATATCGACGCGATTTACACTGACCTGACCAAGCACGTAAATTTGAAGGCCAAGGAGGGCGAAAGCCCGACGCGCATGCTGTTTCGTTTTCTGAGCGCGCCGTCTGAGATTCAACTCGGCAATGGCGGTGCTCCGCGCGCCTTACGGGTCGAGAACACTGAGCTGATCAGACGTGGCGAAGACCTGAGCGCAAAAGGCCTGGGCAGTTTCGGCGATATTGAAGCCGACAATATCATCTTCGCCATCGGAGACAGGGTCGATGAGAACCTAGGATTACCCTGCGGCGGGGTGGAGTACGTGAAAAATCCTCACGCCGATCCGGATCATCCCGGCGATGAGGCTTATCAGGTCTTCGATCCTCAAAAAGCAGCAGTCTGTGAAGGAGTATTCGTCATCGGCTGGTCGCGCAAGGCATCCGACGGACTGGTCGGGAAAGCCAAACAGGACGGTGAACGAGGAATCGCCGTCGTCAATCGCTATCTCGAGAAGGTCGCGCCGGGCTCGGCCAAGACGATCGAAGAGAAACTGAAAAATCTCTGCCTGACTTTACAATCGCGCGGCGTGCGCTACGTCGATTATTCCGATGTCCAGAAACTCGAGAGCGTCGAGAAAGATGAGTCGCAGAGTCGCAGCATTGAGTTCTTCAAATACGCTACCGATGAGGAGATGTTGGCGGCGATCGAGAGAGCTTCTAAATAGAGCTTCTAAATAATGATCGAGGTTAACCACAAAAATCGCAAAAGGAACAATAATCTATGCTCCGTCGCCATTTTTGCGTTTTTTGTGGGAACCCCATGTATAACCTAATCTGAGCCCTCGCACATATTTTGTCATAGTCATAAATTCTATTGACCTTTAAACCCGAAACCACATAGACTCTATTTATATAGGCTAGCTCGTAAATTGTCGTTGAAAGCTGCGTTGAAAGCTGCGTTGAAAGCTGGTTGAAAGCTGATTGATATAGTAAAAATCTATCGATCGATATCGATAGATTTTACATACAACGCCTGCATTCAGACGGGCAACCATCAAACAACACATATCAGAGGTTTGAATAACATTCTCCAGGCTCTAGGCTGGAGAATGGCGCAGACCACATCCTGAAAAATACTCAAACAATACTGAGTGGGATATGAGAGTAATCTGTATATCCTGCGACAGGTGTATGGAGGAGGTTTATGCCTAACATCTTAAAGAATTTCTGGCATTTAAACGGGCTTTTGAGCGCCGTCACTGTTGCTCTGCTAGCGCTATCGCCTGCGCCGGCAGCCGCACAGGTGCTTTACGGATCGGTCGTCGGCAATATCACCGATCAGACCCGCGCTGTCGTTCCCGGCGCGAACGTCACAATCACCAACAAAGGGACAGGTCAGGTGCTTGTTTCGTCAACGAACTCAGATGGCGAGTACACTATCAATAACGTTCAGCCTGGAACCTACGACGTGAAGGTGACCAAGGATGGCTTCACCACGTTCACCAAGCTCAACCTGACGATCACCGCCAACAATGTGACGCGAAGCGATGTCGAGTTGAAGGTCGGCGATGTGTCGGATGTCGTTTCAGTAGCGGCTGATGCGACAGTGCTACAAACCGAATCGGGCACGGTCAAGTCTGAAATCAGCGGCAAGGAGCTCAACACATTACCGCTGGCCTCCTACCGCAACTATCAAGCGCTGATAAATCTCGTTCCCGGCGCGACGCCGTCGAGATTCCAGAACGCCAATACCGACACGCCGGAGCGCTCGCTGACGACCAATGTCAATGGCACCCCGCGCAACAACAACAACACGCGACTGGATGGCGCGACCAGCGTCAACATCTGGCTGCCGCACCATGCGGCATATGTCGCGCCATCTGAGTCCATTCAGGAAGTAAATATCTCGACCAACAACTTCGATGCCGAGCAGGGGATGGCCGGAGGCGCTGCTGTTCAGGTCATCACAAAGTCCGGAACCAACCAGATCCACGGCTCGGCATTCGCTTACCACGACAACCATCTCTTCCAGGCGAAAAACCTCTTCCAGGCGGTCGAGCTAGGTGAAAACACGCCGAAAAGCCTGCGCACGATTCCCGGTGGGACTATCGGTGGGCCGATTATCAAGGACAAGCTCTTCTACTTCGGCAGCTTTGAAGCCTTATTGGAGCGCGTCATCCGTCAGGGCCGATTTAACGTGCCAACGGATGCTGAGCGCGCGGGTAATTTCAGCGCTTTTCCTTTCACGTCGATCTACAATCCATTTACTGGCAACCCCGATGGCAGCGGGCGGGTCCAGTTCGACAACGATACCATCCCGGATGGCATGATCCATCCGGTGTCGCGGCAACTTCTCGAACTGATACCGCGGGCCAATCTCCCGGGCACGAATGCCAATTACTTCAATTCCGCACCACAAACCATGGACCGTTACAACTATGACGTGAAGGTAAACTGGAACCGCAACGAAAGGCATCAAATCTGGGCGAAGTGGAGCCATATGGATGCGAATGTCTCCGGTCAATTTCGGCTGGGTGCTGTCGGCGGCAACTGCCTCTGCGACGGCGGAAGCGGTGTAGGCATTACCAATACACATATCGGCACGGTCGGGCATACCTGGACGCTGGGCAACAATTTCCTCATCGATGGCAACTTCGCTATCACCAATCGCAGCCAGCAGGTGCTTGGCCCGGACTTTGGAACCAATATCGGTTCGGATGTGCTCGGCATCCCCGGAACAAACGGTTCAGACATTCGCCAGAGCGGCTTCCCGCAATTCATCTTCGCTGACGTCGGTGGTGCGAATACCTATGAGCCTCTAGGTAATGCCAACAACTGGAGCCCGACGTTCCGCGAAGAGCGCAGCTATACCGGAACGACCAACGTCAATAAAATAGTGGGAAGACACGATCTGCGCTTTGGTGCGGATATCGTGCGTCACCAGATGAATCACTGGCAGCCGGAGATCGGCGTCGGACCGCGCGGCGCCTTCAGATTCACGGGTAACGAAACGGCGCTGAATGGTGGCGCCTCGCCCAACCAGTTTAACAGGTTCGCCGCATTCCTTCTGGGCACGCCGAGTACTGTCGAAAAGAGCCTGCAATACGAACTCATGACGACTCGCGAATGGCAATACGGTTTTTATTTTCGCGATCGATGGCAGGTCAGTAAAAATCTGACTTTGACTTTAGGCCTGCGTTATGAGCTTTATCCGATAATGCATCGCGCAGATCGCGGGATTGAGCGTCTCGATCTGAACAGTCCGGTTCAGCTCGGGTCTGATGGCAGACCGAACGGAATGATGAATGTGTTAATCGGAGGTCGCGGCGATAATCCGAACTCGCTCGGTATTAAAGCGATCATGACGAATTTCGCGCCGCGTCTCGGATTCGCCTATCGTATAGGCGATGATACGGTAATACGTGGAGGTTACGGGATAACCTATGACCCGATGCCGTTTGCGCGCCCGTTGCGGGGCTTCTATCCGCTGACCATCGCGCAATCATTTGTAGCTGACTATGCCGGAAGAGATCTGACCTTCTCGCCCTATGGAAGATTTGAAAACGGCGCGTTCGTTCCCGGTCTCTCTGTAGGTATTCCGGATTTCAACGGTCCCGATCTCAGCACGGGATTGATCAACCTGCCGGGCACGGTGCAGCAGCGATCGCCGTATGGAGGCACGCTGCACCGCGGGTACATTCAATCATGGAATCTGATGGTAGAACGCAAACTCATCAATGACATCAAGCTCGAAGTGGGCTACGTCGGCACTCAAACCACAAACCAGCTCGCCGACCTTGAAATCAACGCAGCAGAGCCTGACGGAACACAGCCATTGTTTACGAAGTATGGCCGTACAGCTAGCACGTTGATGTGGGATGGTTTCCTGAGCGCCAACTACCACGCGCTGCAGGTAGGGGTCAATCGCCGCCTCTCGAATGGGCTATTCATCAAAGGCGCTTACACATACTCGGCCGCCATCAATATGACCGATGATACCGGCTGGGCCGCGGCTTTGACATTCGCTGCGCCATCTGCCCTCGGCAGAAACCGTGCCCGCGCCGGTTATGACATCCCACATAATGTCCAAATAGGAACTGGTTACGAGTTGCCTTTCGGCAAGGGCAAGAGATGGGCGACTGGTAAAGCCACGGGAGCGATTCTCGGCGGCTGGCAGGTGACCGGCATCTATAGTTATAACAGCGGCAGACCATTCAGCGTCACTGCTTCCGCTGCATCTTTGCGGGCTCCGCTCGGCGGCTTGCAGACCCCGGATCAGGTGAAACCCGAAGTGAAGAAACTCGGCGGCATCGGCCCCGGCACCCCTTACTATGATCCTTTCGCCTTCGAAGAAGTGACTGGCACTCCAAGGTACGGGTCTGTCGGTCGCAATACGCTGCGACAACCGAGCTTCTCCAACATCGACGTGTCGCTGGTGCGGGCCTTCCGTTTAAGCGAACGAATTACGATGGACTTCCGCGTCGATTCATTCAACTTCACTAACACGCCCCATTTTACGGATGACGGCATAGTTGGAATCCGAATTCCCGGCAATAAATCGGCTGGTAACTTCTTGACGATTACCAGTGCGAATCAAGATCAGCGCCAATTCAGATTTGGTCTGAGGTTCGGGTTCTAAAGGTAAATCTCAGTCATCGGCACTGGGAAAATAGAAGGAGACAAGGGGAATTGGAACTGCGGTTTCACTTCCCCTGTCTCCTTCTACTTTATGCGTATTCGCAGTTTTCGCGTGAGCAGCATCTCATAAACCCCATCAATCCGGATGTAACTATTTACATCAACAGATCGCCGTTATACTATTTCCTCTTGTCTTGAAGTTCTTACCCCCGCTTCAACATTGTTACATCTGCCATTGAAAATTAAGGAGAATCGCGCATGAAGTATCTCACAAAATCTTTTGGTCTCTACTTTTTGATGAGCGCGGCTGTTCTGCTTGGACAGTTCGGCTGTTCTTCATCGACGGAGACTGCGAGCACACAACCGACGCCTTCGCCGACGATCGACCCTGCCACCACTATGCAATCGGCATCCCCAACCCCGGCGGATGCGATCGGGGCTGGCGTCGCCCCTGCTGAAAGTTCTTCCGCTTCCTCTAGTTCAGGGTCTCCAGGGCGAGGATCGTCAGCTGGCTCGTCCGGCTCGTCTGCTCCGGCGTATGATAGACCGAGACCTGCCGCTCCACCGCGGACCTATACGATGAAATCAGGTTCAGTTATCTCAATCTTCACCGCATCGGATATATCAACGAAATCCAGCAAAAACGGCGAACGTTTCACCGCCAGTCTCGGACGCGCCATTACTGACGGGGATTGGGTGATCGCCAAGAAAGGCGCGCCTGTTGAAGGCGTCGTAGTCAGCTCAGACCCCGGCGGGCGAGTCAAGGGAGTCGCTTCGATAGCCGTTCGTCTGGAAAGCATTACACTGGCAGACGGCAGACGGGTTGAAATTTCGACCAACTCATACACAAAGGAAGCGAAAAGTTCTAAGAAGAAAGATGCCGCCAAAATCGGGATTGGCGCTGGCATCGGCGCAGCGATTGGAGCGATCGCAGGCGGCGGTAAGGGAGCTGCTATCGGAGCGGGCGTCGGCGGCGCCGGTGGAACCGGCCTGGTGCTCGGGACGAGAGGCGACGCGGCAGTCATACCGAGCGAATCGCAGCTGACCTTCAGACTCACGGCTCCGATAAATGTGACCAAGCGATGAGCTTTGTCCCCTTACTCACAATGGCATGGATTACGGACGATAACCCCGATTAGGTCGAACAGCGTGCCATGGGTATGGGTTTAGCCCAGATAGCTCATATCATATCAACAACGGCTGCCATAGAAAAAAGAAACAATTCACCACATAATCCACAAGCCGAAATCGTTCATTTTTGTGGGTTTTGTGGTGAATTTTTCTATGTGTTTAGTTGATTCAATGATTGAAAAAATCGGCGAGTTCCTGGATCCTAGTATGCGGTTTCGAATGGATCAGATTGGTCATGGGAACGAGCTGTTTTTTATATACTTCAGCCACGCGGTCAATCAGCCTCGCGAGTTCCGTTGATTTGGGTCGATATTGAAAGGACGGCGTCTCATTACAATTCAGAATTATCAATCCCTGGTCGCAAAGCCTCGTCAACACATGCATCGACTCTTGTTCAGTGATGTAGAGCCTTTGTGCGACCGTGTGGATTCCCCATTTTTCATGCGCACCTGTACGCAAAAGCAGAAGCGCCTCCAGATGCGCCACTGAATCAATTCCCGCTATGATAAATTGTCGGATGTCCTCTGGAATCAGGTCGTCTATCATTTACATCCTCCCCCAAATCAGACTGTCAGAGGTGCTTCTAACGTAACTTGGAGCCAGCAACCCTCTGATTGATGGAACAAATGCCTAGTTTTTTATCAGTCTCTCGGTTCGAGCGCATGGCACACGACCTGTTAATTCACTCGACCGTTTGGGAAGATTAAGTTGAAAATAGCAACGAAAAGCCCCTCTAATTTCTCCGGCGCCCTACCGTATCCTGATCGTTCATTACTTTTTAGATTAAATGAAAGGGAGATTAATAAAGTAATAAAACGGTAAACTCTAACCCATCACTCCCAATACGAATTGAGGCACTAAATGTCTGCTAAAGCAAATATCAGGCCATCGTAGTTCAATCACTCAAATATCGATAAAGCTGGATGGCACAGCTCTTATATCAAATATAACTCTCTACAGACTTTTATAGCATTGTATATTCATCATACATACCGCATCTTTGCCGTACAGTTCTTTATTGTCTTATGTAATGCTTTACAACGCTTATTAGGGTTTTCTACCACATGCATGATAAAAAACCATTAGCAAATTGAAGTCTTTTTGAGCAATACAGTTCATTTTTAAAATTAACACTTGCTTAGGCATCAAGGATTGCATAAAATACATACGTTTGTCCGGATCTCAGTCCATCGGTGAGAAGGATGAAGAAGGTGTAGAGTGGGATTCACAATCAGAGGCCCGATAAAAGATTAAGAGGTGAAGAGATTTACTGCAGCCATCGTGAGAAACTTCAGCGCATTTAACTATCCATGGCATATATCTTGCTTAACCTCCAGTTGTAAAAAATAAAAGCGGTGTGAGTTAAGCGGTGTGAGTTAAGAAGCGGGACATCGAAAAATATATGTTGGTTCAAACTAGTCCTCGCCCAGTTTCCTTGTTCAGCCTACTTTCGTTGATAGCGGGCGGCGTAGTCATCGTCATTGCCTGTTACGCGTTGCTAGCCTGGATTATTGATATCGACTTCCTCAGGAACGCCATACCGGGGTGGCCGAAGATGATGCCTGTGACTGCCCTGTGCTTCATCCTATGCGGCTCCTCGCTATGTTTTCAGAGCACGGCATCTGTCGACTCGCAGACGCACGAGATGGATTGGGAGCGGATATTTCTGTCGCTGGTCTCTCCCCGTCTTCTGGCTCGGGGGAGCGCATTTATCGTCATCCTGATCGCACTTTTAGGCCTGGCATACCATAATAACTATATCTGGGGCTTATCCACGGGCAGCCAGCGGCCCTTCCTTCCGGATACGCTGACATCAAAGATCAACGGCATCGCAAGCCAGATGCCGCCCAACCCCTCGCTCATCTTTTTACTTGTTGGTTGTGCGCTTCTACTGCTGCATATCGGGACACATCGCGGGGTGAGAACGATGCAATCGCTCTCCATGGCTGCCCTGCTCGCGGTATTGGTAGCCGCGCTCAACTACGCTTTCGGCACGCAAATATTCAGCGGGGTGGAGATCTGGCCGAAGATGGATCCTCACGTGGCATTCTCCTTCGTCTTTCTCTCAGTCGGCATCGTCTTCGCGCGACCGGAATATGGTCTGATGGGGATACTGACCAATGAAAGCCTCGGCGCTTACACGAGCCGCCGCATGCTGATTGCAGTAGTCGCCATCCCCGCGGTCATAGGCTGTTTATACCTGCTCGGATGGCGGGTGGGATTTTACGATGCTCGCAAATGGGTTCCACTGATTATCGTTCTGAATGTCCTCGTTTTATTCATCGTTATCTGGGTCAATGCCGTATCGCTCCACAAGCGCGAGAGCAGGCGTCTGAAAGACGTCGCGGTCCTGCGCGAAGTTAATTCCCGTCTGGAAAGACAAGTTCAAGAACAGACCGCTGAAGTGATGCGGGCAAACCACGACATCTGGTTGGAGATTCAGGAGCGAGTTCGGTTGGAAGAAGAATTGCGCGCTCTCAGCGAGGAGTTGGAGAATGAGCGCGAACAGCTCCTATTGAAAGAGCAAGAGGTCGAGCAAAGCGTCGAAGATGCTACCCGGCTTAGAGATGAATTCCTCGCGTCTGTCTCAGAAGAGATGAGAGCGCCGCTCAACGCTATACTGAGCTGGGTGAAGCTGCTTCGCGATCATCCGCTCACTCCGGAGGAATCGGCGCGCGTGCTCGATGCCATGGAGATCAGCACGACGGAATTGCTGGCAGTCGCGTCCAGCCTCGGCGGCGACCCACATAACGGGGAAAATGATCTAATTCAGCCCTCTCTGCCCAGACTAACCGCAGGTGAGTTGTCCGGTCAAAATAATCAACCGCAGATCGTTATGAAGATTTGACGCGAAAGTGTAGAGACTTCCCCATAATTGCCTTTGTGCATTGTTCCCCTAACTGTTATTTTTTTATAGGGATCAGCCGCGGATCGAGCTGCTCCGCTTTGCGCAACATCTCCTGCGCCTTCGCACCATTGCCCTTCTTCCTCAATGCAATGCTCAATCGATAATAAGCATCCGCGTGTTGTGGGTTGAGTTTAATAGCCGCTTCGAAGCGTTCAATAGCCTGGTCGATCTTCCCCTCTTTCAATCGTTGAATGCCGGTGTTGGTCGCGGCGATGGCTGCCTCCCGCTCCTGTTTGAGCTTTATCAGACGCGCGGCCTCTTGTAGTTCGAGGCGGGCTGCTTCGGAGTCACCTTTCTGCCGCAACGTGGTTCCCAGCGAGTTATGCATTTCCGGGTTGCCGGGCGCGAGTGTAATCGCTTTGCGGAACTCGAGAATTGCTTTATCCGTCTGGCCGATTCTCTGAAGAGCATTGCCGTAAGTGTAGTGGTATTCGGCGTCGTCAGGTTTGAGCCTAATCGCCTGTTCCAACTCGGTTCGCGCTTCCTCGACCTTTCCCTGTTGTAAATATATCTGTCCGAGCGTGAAATAGGCGTCCGCGAAATCGGACTGCAGAGCTAGGCATTTGCGCAGGTTATCTACAGCATTCGAGAGGTCGTCTTTTCGTTTATAGGCGAGCGCGAGATTATACCTGGCTGAGACCAGTTGCTGAGGCTCCGGGTTTGAGTCGATCATCTTTTGATAAGTCGTAATCGCGCTCGAGATATCGCCTTTCTGCATCTGTGCCAGCCCGAGGTTGAGATAAGCGGTCGCATTCTGATCGTCCAACCTGATCGCTTCCAGAAACTCGGCGATTGCGCCGTCGTAATTCCTGTTGTTAAGCAGGGACAGTCCCAGGCTGTTTCTGGCTTCGACCAGACCGGGCTTGAGCTTGATCGCTTTTTTCAGGGCGTCTATCGATTCGTCGGTTTCACGGTTTTCACGAAGGGCGATCCCTAGGCTCGTCATCGCCTCGGCCGATTGCGGTTTGAGTTTCACCGCCCGGCGCGTAACCACAACTGCCTCCGACACCTCGCTGTTTCCGCCCTTTCGTATCAGAGCAGAGCCCAAGGCCTGAAGTGCATCGAAATTCTCGGGCTGCAGTTTAACCACCTCGCGCAGCGATCGGAGGGCCCCGTCGATATCATTCGTAAGCAGCCTTCCTATGCCCAGGTAATAATGGGCTACGGCCAGATCGGGTTTGATACTTGTGGCGAGTTCAAATTCTTTAAGTGAACCCGGGAGGTCTCCCATCTGTCCGAGAATGAACCCCAGGTTGCTATGGATCTCGGCCGAGGTCGGCTCGATCTTCAGCGCATGGCGAAATGTGAGGACGGCCTCATCCAGACGTTGTTGTCGGTGCAATAGCGAGGCTATGGAAACGTACAATTCGGCATCTTTCGGATCGAGCTCGGCCGCTTTGCGGAACGCCTCGAGCGCTTCGTCGAAATTCCCCCTCTGTTCGAGCGCAATTCCCAGATTTGTCCAGGCTTGTAAGTAATCAGGCTTGCTCGAGATCGCCTCGCGGAATTCCGCGATCGCGGCGTTCAACTGCCCGCTTTTGCCGAGCGCCATGCCCAGGGCATTTCGGGCTTCGGAATTTTTCGGATCGGCCTTCACAGCTGCACGCAATTTTTGGATCGATGGCGCCGAGGTTCGCGGAGTCACTTTACGCGTCTTGGTTCCTTGGGCCTCCGCGAATATAGAAAAACCCGCCAGGAACAGCGCGAGGATAGTGATCTGTCTCATACGCATAGGTCGTTCGCATTGTATTGAAGGCGATCGATATGGGTCAAGCGAACGGGGTGTTACAGGACGGGCACGGGGATGGGGGCAGAGCCTCTGGCCACTTATAACAATCCCCGCTCCTTAACTTCCAGATACTTATTTACCAGCTGAATCGACAACTGGCCCGCCGGCACATCGAGCGCCAGGCCCCCGAGCTCCGTAATCCTGCCCAATGCCTCCTCGCGTTGCTGTAACAATTCCTCGGCGACACTCTGGCGATAAACATCGGCCACCTCTTTCGGTTCTCGTGCGACCAGCGCTCGTAGGTCGTTATCGCCGATTGTGACGATCAATGGGAGATGGCGAGGTAGCAGCGCCGCCGTATAGACCAGCAGCTCTCCCGATGCATCGCGATCGACGAGGTCGGTCAGAATCACGACCAGCGAACGCTTCTTGCAGTTCAACGAGAGGTATTGGAACGCGCGCGCATAGGAAGGCTCCATCATTTGCGCTTTGACATTGTAGAGGGATTCGATCATCGCCAGCAATTGTCCGTGACCTCGCTGGGGCGGCAGATATTTTACGACCTGGCGATTGAAGACGAGCAATCCGACATTATCGCCGCCGCTCGTAGCCACATATCCGATCGCCAGCGCGGCATTGATCGCGTGATCGAGTTTCGATAGTTGCTCTATCCGCGACGTCATCAACCGGCCCGCATCGATCATGATTACTATGCTCTGGTTCCGCTCGACCTGATATTGTTTCGTGATCAGATGCCCGCGGCGCGCCGTCGCGGTCCACGATATATTGCGGATCTCGTCTCCGCGAACGTAATCTCGCAAACTCTCGAATTCCCTGCCCTGTCCGCGCAGACGCGTCTTCCGGTGCCCGCTGAGAAGCTGGCGGCTGCGCTGCGCCGATAGTTTATGACGCCGCGCCTCATTGATATTCGGATATACCTTGATCCTCTCGGAGGCGGGAATGCGAGACTGCTTGATGACCAGACCCAAATGGGAATGCCACCGGATCAAAATGTCGCCAAAACCATAATCTCCGCGCCCGAACGCGTAGAGCTTATAGACTGCCGCAGCTTCAGCTGCGCGCCCTCCACCATACCCCGGGGTTACGATCAATAGCCGGTCGCCGCGCAGTTCGAATTCCGGCGGATATTCATCTTTGATCATCAACGTCAATCTCCTCGATGCGCGGTGAGATACGAGGAGCTGGACCTCGTTCTCCTCGCCTATCATGAAGCGGTGCGGCAGATGGCGACTGATCTCGATGAGCGAGATATCTTCCATTCGACGATAATCGATGAAGGCTGTAACCAGGAGAGCGATGTCATAGAAGAGTATCCCCCATTTGACGATGGAAATCGTGCCGAATGACGACCAGAGCACGATAAGTGGGACGGCGCCGGACGCGAAGAGAATCAGAAATCGACGAGAGAAAATCATCTTGGAACTTCGACGGAAGAGACGATCTCATCGAGGATCGTTTCCGGAGTGATGCCCTCGATCTCCGCCTCCGAGCGAAGCAAAATCCTGTGACGAAGGGCTGGATGGACGATATCCCGCACATCATCCGGAGTGACGTAATCGTAACCGCGCATCGCGGCCAGAGCCTTGCTCGCCAGCAGCATCGCCACCGACGCGCGCGGGCTCGCGCCCCAGAGGAGGCTCGGATGTTCGCGTGTTCGGCGAACCAGATTGACGAGATATTGCTGAACGCTCTGTTCGACTTTCACATCGCGGACGAACGCGCGCGACTGCGGAATTGCAGCCGGATCTTGGACTTCTGCGAAATCGACGGCCTCGAGCTTGCGCGAATTGAACCCCGCCTGCCAGTTCCCCACAACCTGCAGCTCCTCGTCCGGACTCGGGTAAGTGATGAGTATTTTAAAGAGGAATCTGTCGAGTTGCGCTTCCGGCAGCGGATACGTGCCCTCGTATTCGATCGGGTTCTCCGTAGCGAGCACGAGAAAGAGCGGAGAAAGATGATGGCTCTCGCCATCGATCGTCACCTGCCGCTCTTCCATCGCTTCGAGCAGCGCGGCCTGCGTCTTCGGTGGTGTGCGGTTGATCTCGTCAGCGAGCAGGATGTCGGTGAAGACCGGGCCGTGCCGCAGGGTGAATTGCGAGGTGGCCATATTGAAAATATTTGTTCCCGTGATGTCTGATGGCATCAGATCGGGTGTAAACTGTATACGGTTGAATCCTGCGCCGATGATGCGGGCGATGGTTTTTACCGTGAGCGTCTTCGCCGTCCCGGGGACACCCTCGAGCAGCGCGTGGCCCTCGGCGAAAAGGCAGATCAGGATTTGATCGATAACCGCATCCTGTCCAACGATGACTTTTTGCGTTTCGCGCCGTATATGCGCGGCGACCTGGCTGACGTAATCGGTCATGTGAGATTGCTGGCTGATTGTCCTTTCTTCGATCTTTACCTTCGGTTTATATACTCTAACGCCGCAACTATACTGAAAGCTACGGTTAAATCAAGTTTTGGGTGAGAAATCGATACGAGGATTTACAAGATCGGCTAGATTAGATGAAAATACTCGACTGCCCAATTTCCAAAATCGAGATTGAAATATGACAAAGTTGATTATCGGTTCGCGCGGGAGCAAGCTCGCGTTGTGGCAAGCCAATTGGATCAAAATTAAACTTGAGAAAGCACACCCCGGCCTGAACGTTGAGATCGATATCATCAAGACTACCGGGGACAAATTAACTGAGGCATCGTTGGTACAGATAGGGGGCAAAGGCGTCTTCACCAAAGAGATCGAAGACGCGTTGATCGAGCGCCGCGTCGATCTGGCGGTCCACAGCCTGAAAGACTTGCCGACTGCATTGCCCGAAGGATTGCATATTGCCGCGATTACCGAACGCGAAGACGTGCGAGACGGCTTGATCGTCGGCGAGCCGCTGCGCAGCAAAGTGAAAAAGATAGCGGACCTGCCACAGGGTGCGCGCGTTGGCACGAGCAGTCTTCGTCGCCGCGCCCAGCTGCTCTCGGCCAGGCCGGACCTGCAAGTCCTCGAACTCCGCGGCAATGTCGACACGCGGCTTCGCAAACTGGACGAAGGCCAGTATGACGCGATTATTCTGGCATCTGCCGGTCTGATCCGTCTCGGTTTCGGCGACCGCATAACCGCGCGCATCGAGCCAGAGGAGATGTTGACCGCAGTCGGCCAGGGCGCCCTGGGAATCGAGGCGCGCATCGACGATGAAAATACCAATGCTATTCTAATTCCACTCAACCACTGGCCGACCCGCTACGCCACGGAGGCCGAACGCGCTGTGCTGCGCCAGCTGGGCGGCGGTTGTGCGGTCCCGATTGCGGCGCTTGGCCGCGTCAGTAAAAATAAGAGCAGTAACAAAAAACCGGGCAAACTGATCCTCGAAGCGCTCGTGGCGGATGCAGAGGGAGGGAAGCAGATTCGCCATCGGTTGAGCGGCCCGCTCGCTCAGGCAGAAAAGCTGGGCGCCGAGCTCGCCCAGCTTATGATTAAAGCGGGCGCACGTGAATTGCTTCCGAAAATCGGTGATGAATTTCAGAATAAAGACGTCCCAAGTCCAAAGCCCGAAGTCCCAATAGAGGCATCAGAGGTTGGGGAGAGCGATTCTGGCGTTAAAAGATTGCAGGAGAAAGAAGCAAATAAGACGGTTGCGCGGCCCCCGCTCGCCGGTCGACGCGTCATCGTCACACGCTCGGCCAAACAGGGGCGAGAGTTAACGGAGGGGTTGCAAGGACTCGGTGCAGAAGTTATCGCGTGTCCGACCATTGAAATTAAAGATCCGGCGAACTGGGAGCAGCTCGATCGCGCCCTCAAGCATTTGAGCTGGTACGACTGGCTCGCATTCACGAGCACCAATGGCGTCGAATTTTTTTTACGCAGACTGGATGGACTGGGCCACGGGCGCGCTGAACTGATGGGCCACAAAGTCTGCGCGGTCGGCCGTAAAACGGCTCAGAAACTGGCTGAAGAACAGATCACGGTCGATCTCACGCCCGAACGCTTCACCGCAGATGCGTTGGTGGAAGAATTTATCAAACGATTCGGTGTACGCCAGCGACTCCGCGGCGCGCGCATGCTGCTGCCGGCATCGCAGTCCACACGCGATGTTATCCGCCCTGCTCTGGAGAAGGTCGGCGTCTATGTCGAGGTTGTCGAGGCTTACCAGACGGTCATCCCGGCGACTTCGGGCGCCGAGGTAACCCAGTTGATACACGACGCCAAAGCTGATTATATTATTTTCACTAGCCCATCTACAGTAACCAATTTAGCGGTTCTGTTGGAGACCGATCATCTCGCTCAACAGTTGGCGAAAACGCGGGTAGCCTGCATCGGCCCCGTCACAGCAGAAGCTGCCCAGTTATATGGGCTCGAAGTAAACATCCAGCCTGAAGAGCATACATCGGAGGCAATTGTGAAAGCATTGGTGGCTGATTCGGCTACTTTATAAAACGTAGCGTGAGCGGGTAACGGTATGGCACACCGTTGTTCGCTTTGATCGACGCAACGATGACCATCACTATTGCGAAAACGTAAATAATGATGAACAGAAATATGCCTATCAGCAAGACAACCAAAGGAATGCTGATCAGGATGTAAATCACTATACTGATTTGAAAATTGAGCGACTCTTTGGCTTGATCATCGATAAACCACGATTGGTCCTTTTTGATCAGCCAAACGATGAGCGGGGCTACGACATTGCCGAATGGCACGACCGAGTAGCCAATCAACGCGCAGAGGTGCGCGAGCATACCCCAGGTTCTTTGGTCTCTTGAAACATCCCGCATATTCGTCTCCACGCCTACCGGTATATCCAACACGGTAAGTATGATGAGGTCGAGGGCGGAAGTAAATCCTTCAAATCTATGCAAAAAGCCAGAGTCTTAATTGTCGATGACGAACAGGCGGCGCGCGTCGGATTGAGCGAGATATTAACGGCGTGGGGTTACCAGACTCAGACCGCCGGCGACGGTTTCGAAGCATTGGATAAATCCGACGATTTCAACCCCGCGGTGGTGATAACCGATGTGCTGATGCCTCGGCTGGATGGGTTCGGACTGCTCTCTCGCTTGCGCGATAAATCACCTGACACGGCGGTAATCCTGCTGACCGGACAGGGGAGCATCGAGGATGCCGTGCGCGCCGTGAAAGAGGAGGGGGCGTTCTATTATTTCGAAAAGCCGATCAACATCCGGCAGTTGAACGTGGTACTGGAACGCGCCATCGAACAGGCGGCGACGCGCCACGAGAACACGCGGTTGCGCCGCCAGCTTTCCGAGTATGGCGTATTCGGGAGGCTCATCGGCGGTTCAGATGCGATGAGGCAGATATATCTGGTGATCGAGCAGGTGGCCAGTTCGGCGGTCTCCGTATTGATCACGGGAGAATCCGGTACCGGAAAAGAGATCGTCGCGCAGACTATTCACCAACTCAGCCCGCGCATGTCTCGGCCTTTCGTTCCCATCAACTGCTCGGCGATTCCCGAATCCCTGATGGAATCGGAGTTATTCGGGCATGAGCGCGGCGCCTTCACCGGCGCAATCGCGCGGCGTGATGGGTGTTTCGAGCTGGCGAATTCAGGGACGCTTTTCCTCGATGAAATAGCCGAGATGCCCGTCATGCTCCAGGCAAAACTACTTCGAGTACTCGAAGATCGCAAGGTTCGACGTCTGGGCAGCCCCAAAGAAGTGCCGGTAGACGTCCGCGTGCTGGCCGCGACAAACAAAGACCCGCACGAAGCCGTTCGGCGAGGCGAGCTGCGCGAAGACCTGCTCTATCGTCTGAATGTCATTCATATCAAACTGCCGCCTCTGCGCGACCGGCGGGAAGACCTCCCATTGTTGACGGAATTTATGGTAAAGGAGTTGGGCGAACGGCATCAACGACCGGGAAGTCTCGTCTCCTCAGAGGTCCTGGAAATATTCGCGCGTCACTCATGGCCGGGCAATGTTCGCGAACTGCGCAACGTCATAGAACATGCCGTCGTCGTGTGCGAAAGTCAGCGCATCGAAAAACAGCATCTTCCGCCTCAGATGTTCGATGGCCGCGATCTCAGAAACGAGGAACAGATCACGCTGCCGATTCCCATATCGCTCGACGAAGCCGAGAGGCAGTTGATCCTAAAAACCTTGATAAAAACTAACAACAATAAAACCCGCGCAGCTGACCTGCTGGCAATCAGCCTCAAGACTCTACACAATAAATTGAAGGCATACCGTGAAGAAGATGAGGGTTGATGAGACGATGGGAAAATATCGTTTTTATGGTGTGACTAGTTGGCCTTTCCGCTCGCTTTTCCTCTTCTAGCCCCCGGCCTCTTCAACCGGTTCTCCCGCAAACTCCTTCAGATAAGAATTTCCCTTATATTCAAGCTCCTGCCGCAATCCGATCTTTGAAGTGTAGTAGGCATAAGCCACGCGCGATTTGAGTTCGACGAAGAATTTATCTTCCGGCGTCTGAGGGCTGGTTTCATTCTGCGCGATATGTTCGAGCACTGCCAGGCGCTGATCCGGTTTAACGCTCATAAAAGCTTGGCCGTGCATTTCGCGAGCGAGCGTATCTATCGATTTGAGACCTGCCCGCCATTGCTGCCTGGTCTCGACTTCAAGCGTCTCAGCCAGAGACTTATCGATAAATGCGGCGACCTGGGCGGCGCGGGCTCCCGGAGAATGATCATCCGTCGGAATGATCATCTCGCTCAGTTCATCGACCATCGCAAACTCCGCGCGCGTGAAGAATCGGTGAACCCTGCGCTGTCGCTTCCGCACATTCCGCAACGACTGCTTATTTTCCCCTCCGGGAACAGCGAGGACTGCGACCGACATCAACTTCATTATTTCGCGCCGGCTCAAATTGGAAGCTAGTTTGTCCTTTTGTTCATTCCCGCCATCATCTTCGACCTCATCTTCAATCTCATTCATTCCAATCGGCATTTCAGTATCAGCATTCCGCGATATCATATATTTCCTTTCTTTAGCTCATCAGCCAGATAATCGCAGGAGCGCCAGCACAGAGCCATAATCGTCCAGGTCGGATTTTGACAGGCCGCGCTGGCGTGACTGCTGCCGTCGACGACGAAAAGGTTTTTCACATCGTGCGATTGTTGAAACTGATTGAGCACGGACATCTTCGGGTCATTTCCCATCCGGGCCGTCCCCAGCTCGTGAATCGACCATCCCTCGGTCAACATTCTTCGATTGACTTGAACTATCTCGAAACCAGCCGACTCGAACATTTCCTGTGCGGTCTCCGCCATGTCCTCGCACATACTCTTTTCATTGTCGCCGAAATTGTAATTGAAACGCAGGACCGGGATGCCCCACCGGTCTTTAACGTTCGGATCGATCTCGACGAAGCTGTCGTAGCGCGCCAGCACCTCACCAAACCCTCCCATCGAGACAAAAGCACCTGCGTGATCGCGCACCTTCTTCTTATAACCCGCTCCGAAGCCGGGCAACCCGATCGCATCTTCGGGAAACATTGTCGTTCCGGAGCCACCCTCGAAGCCATATCCGCGAATGAACTTTGGGGCTCTCTCCGAAAGATTGCGAAAGCGCGCGATATAAAATCCCCCGGGCCGACCGTCATCCAGCGTGCGCGGAGCACCGATCTTCTTTTTGTAAATCCCCAGCACACTTGGCCCCATAACGTGCTCGCAGAAGTTGTGACCGACATGCCCGCTTGAATTGCCGAGCCCATTGGGATGAACCCGCGACCGCGAAAGAAGCATCAGACGCGCCGATTCAAGCGTCGACGCCGCGAGTACCACTACCTTCGCCTTCGCTTCGTAAGTCTTGCCAGTTGCCGTATCGATGAACGATACGCCGCGCGCTTTCCCCGTATTATTGTCGACGAGGACTTCAGAAACGGTCGCGTTTGTGCGAATCGTCAGATTTCCGCCATCGAAGGCGGGATAGATCAAACCCGTGGGGGAATCGAATGCTGCATGGATGTCGCATCCGCCGGCTCGGCGGGCGCAAGCGCCGCGCCCGAAACAGCGCATGCGGTATTTCGTATTGTGCTTCAACCCATCGGTCGTCACTCCGGCACGATATGGCGTGAGCGTTCTACCCATCCCGGACAGAGATTGCCGGAGATGGACCTCCGCCTCATTCAATCTGACCGGCCGTTGAAAAATACTGTCGGGAAGATATTCAAGATGCTCTTTCACGCCGGATATGCCCAGCAACCGATCGACCTTATCGTAATAACTCTCGATGTCTTTGTATCCAATCGGCCAATCGACTCCATAACCGTCTCTCGTCGCCGCTTTGAAATCATAATCCGAAAGCCGCAGGGCCAGTCTTCCCCAGATGTTTGTCTTTCCGCCCAGACAGCGCGCGCGCACCCAGGCGTAATTCGACCCGGTATAAGGATTATCCTTCTCATCGACCACGATTTTTTTGCTGTAATCGCTCCCGCCCCAGCTCTGGACGTAAGAATAGACGTGATTCGCTTTCACGCCCTGAGCGTAAGGCGGTTGGCGAATCGTGTACTCATTGAGGGTGAGCGCAACCGAGTCAGGCGGCATCGTTCCCCGGCGCTGATGTTCGTACGGCCATTCGGTGGATTTCAGCTCCTTCGTCGTATCGATCTGTTTGCCCGCTTCAAGCAGCAGTACCTTCAGGCCATGCGACGACAATACGTATGCCGCCATCCCACCGGCAGCCCCTGAACCGACGACGACGGCGTCATAGACTTTCTTCAAATTGACAGGTTTGAGCTCCTGCAGATTGACTGTCATCAGACTCATTTTCGCCAAATCCTTTCAGTCCGGATACCGTCGTTGATCTTTTAGTAAATCGTAATTTGGGCCGCAGCCTATCATCTACATCAATCGATTTCAATCGGAATGGGTTGGAGGGTGGAAATTGAAGGTTAATGATCGTGGAGGTTTAGGTTCAGATGTAAATTCCTGGGATTAATAATTAGTATGGTGGGAGCTAATGCATCGGACCAACCGATTTAGCCTTCTTATTCATTTTTAATAAGAAGCGAAATTGCCATTGCGAGACCGATCACGACCACGGTTCGCCGGACAAATTTTTGTCCGAGCCTACGGGCCAATCCGGCAGCCCCATATCCGCCGATAATTGCTCCGGCAGACATAAGCAAAGCAGCGGGCCAACTTACCAGGCCAAAGATGATGAAATAGATGGAAGCCACCGCATTTACGGATGAGCCGAATATGTTCTTCAACCCATTCATCTGATGGATATTGCTCAGTCCCATGAATCCCAGCGCCGCTAACACCAGGATGCCCATACCGGCGCCGAAGTATCCGCCATAGACCGCGATAAAAAATTGATAGAACGCGGTGCCGATCAACCACATTTTGGTGGCTGGAGCCTGCGTAGCATCTTTGATTCGCAATAATCGCTGTATGGGTTCTTGAACCAGGAACAGAATGGTGGCGAAGAGGATCAAAAACGGCGCCAAATCGGCAAATACGGATGGAGGCGTGCGTTTGAGCAGAGCTGCTCCGAGAACGCCCCCGAGGAGGCCCGGAATAAGCAAAACAAAAAAGCGTCGCGGCGTGGTTCCGAGCTCGCTTCGATAGCCCCACATGCTGCTCCATGTTCCCGGTACTAGTGCGACTGTGCTCGTCGCATTAGCGATGATAGGCGAGTGCCCTGCCCAGATGAGCGATGGAAAGGTGAGCAAGGTCCCACCGCCTGCTACAGAATTGATCATTCCAGCCGCCATTGCCGAGCCAAAGAGCAATGAGTATTGAATAAATGTCATGGAACAAATTGTGTGCAGGGGCTGGATATTATGAACCGGTGCGCCGAGCTGTTATTCGTTGAGAAGGGTAGGACGTTTGGAAACCATTCCTACCCTCAATAATTCGCCCTCAACTTATTGCCTTAGTGCCTCGTCTTTTTAAGCGCGGTTACTTGGCAGGCCACCCGGTGCGCGTCGAGTAGTCGCTCATGGTAAAGGCCAGCATAATGATCAGCCAAAAGACCCCTGAAACGACTATGACCTGAGTGAGTCGCGAACTCCAGCGCACGTGCATAAAAATAAGGACTACCGCCGTCGCCTTGATAACGGCGATCGTCAGCGCCACGATGGCATTGAGCGGCCCCCACGTCTTCTCGAGGTTAAATGTGGCGACATAGACCGTAAGGCCCGTCAGCACCATCAGCAAGATAAAAACCGCAAAATAATACTTAATCGGTACAATATGATGTTCGGAAGAATGATCTGCCATAACTTTCAAGCCTCGTCTTGTCAGTGCCCGCTCGTGATATGGAATCCGGTCAGATAGAGCAGCGGGAAGAGGAATATCCAAACGATGTCGACGAAGTGCCAATAGAGCCCGCTGATCTCAATCGGCGAATTATAATCTTTAGTGAACTTTCCTCTCATCGTCATCAGAATCAATGTGATCAGAATACCGATTCCGACGATCATGTGGACCGCGTGCAATCCCGTCATCATGAAATAGATCCACAAGAAGACCTGCACTGGCTGTTTTAATTCCAGTGGCACGCTATGACCGGTCGACCCGATTGTAGGGTTGTATAACGCCGCTGCCGGAAAGAGGTGATCTTCGATCTTCGATTTGTATTCGAAATATTTGATGACCAAAAAGACGATCCCCAGCAGCAGGGTTACCGTCAGGAATAGCAGCACCCTCTTCTTGTTCCCCAGCTGCGAGTAGTAGACTCCCATCGCCATCGTCAGACTGCTGAGAATCAGCACAACCGTGTTCGTGCCTCCCAGAGGCACATTTAGTAAATGGCTGCCGTATGAGAAACCAGCCGGATAGGTTGTCCGATAGATCGTATAAGCCAGGAACAGCCCGCCGAAGAACATGATTTCAGTGAGGAGGAAGAGCCACATCCCGATCGTTCCGGCTTCTTTCTGCTGCTCCATCGAAACGAAGTGATGAGCCAATCCTGGCACGTGCGCTGTGTGTGCTGTCTGAGTTTCCGCCAAAATAAGTTCTCCTAAATGGTTTTCAGTTTTAGTTTTCAGCAGGCGCCCCTGACCAACAACTGAAAACTGGAAACTGGAAACTGAATCTATGCCGTCTGTAAATCTTTTGTTGCCTTGCCCGCGTTTTTGATCGCCTCGACGTGCTCAAACTCATAAGCTTCGTGCGTGATGACCGGCGTATAGGTAAAGTTCTCGGTGGGCGGCGGCGAAGACGTTTGCCATTCCAATCCGAATGCGCGCCACGGGTTGTCCCCCGCATCTTTGCCATACTTGAGCGAGTATGCGAAATAGATCAGAGGCAAGAAGAACCCGACCGCCAGTATCGATGCCCCGGCGCTCGATAGAATGTGCAGCACCTGGAACTCGGGAACATAAGACATGGTATCGGCGCGGCATTCCAAGATACCCCACCACGAACTGCGGAAAGAAGGTCAGGTTGAACCCCAGGAATATTATCCCGGCGGATATCCTCCCCCATACTTCCGGATACATCTTGCCCGTTATCTTCGGCCACCAGTAGTGCAGCCCACCTAGATAACCGAGTATCGCGCCTCCCACCATGACGTAATGGAAGTGTGCGACGACGAAATAGGTGTCCTGCAGATGATGTCGAGCCCCATGGCGGCGAGGAACATTCCGGTCATCCCGCCTATGGTGAACAGCCCGATGAACGCCAGGGCATAGAGTAATGGCGTCTCAAATGATACGGAGCCTTTATATAGGGTCGCGGTCCAGTTGAAGACCTTAATGGCCGACGGTATAGCGACCGCATAGCTGATCAAGGAGAAGACCAGTCCGGCGTACATCGATTGACTGGTGGTGAACAGATGGTGCCCCCAGACCAGAAATCCGAATACCGCGATGGCCAGCGACGAAAAGGCGACGAAGTGATAACCGAAAACACGTTTCCTCGTCATACTCGCGATCAGTTCGCTGATCACTCCCATCGATGGCAGGATCATAATGTAGACCGCAGGGTGCGAATAGAACCAGAAAAGATGTTGGAAGAGTACCGGATCTCCGCCGAGTTTCGGGTCAAAAATACCGATATTCAGGGTACGCTCGAAGGCCAGGGCGAGAACTGTGATCGCGATGACCGGCGTTCCGAGGACCATTATCAGACTCGTCGCATATTGCGCCCAGACGAAAAGCGGCAATCTGAACCAGGTCAATCCCGGCGCACGCATCGTGTGGATCGTCACCAGGAAATTCAGCCCCGTCAGGATCGAGCTGAACCCGGTGACGAAGATGCTGACCCCGGCCAGCGTCACCTGGCTGTTTGAGTAGATCGAGCTGTACGGCGGATAGAACGTCCATCCGGTATCGATGCCGCCATTTATCATGCGTGAACATGAACAATGAGCCGCCGACCATAAATACGTACCAGCTCATGAGGTTCAATCGCGGGAAGGCCACGTCTTTCGCGCCCAGCATGAGCGGCAGACAAAAATTGCCGAGCACCGCAGGGATGGACGGGATCAGGAAGAAGAAGATCATGATCACGCCGTGCATGGTGAAGACGCGGTTGTAGGTCTCCGCTGTCATCAGATCTCCTTCCGGCGTGACCAGTTCAAGCCGGATCAACGTCGCGTAGATTCCGCCGATCATAAAGAAGGTCGAGATCGCGAATAGGTAGAGCAGTCCGATCCGCTTGTGATCAAGCGTCAGTAGCCACGACTTGACGGTGTGGCTGGCGTTCAGATAAGTCACGCGGCTTTCTGCCTTCTCCATTGTTTCGGTTGCCATAATAGTTACCTTATTAAATTAGATGCCCGCGCTGGTGACGGGACACATTCTTTGAGCCATATCCCATCCCAAAAGCGAAAGCGAGGTTGATGACAATGAAATTTTGCCTCAGTTGCCTCCTCGCCATTTTTGTTTCACTCTGCATATCTCTCTATTTTGCTGGTCCGGCTGCCGGGGCAGGGGTCGCCGGCTGCCCCGCTGCCGCTCCGCCCGCGGCGCTCGCCCTGCTTCGGGCCGATCGATTTGATATAGGCGATTAGCTGCAAAACCTGCTCTTCGCTAACCTGCCCTTGAAACGTCGGCATAATTGCCTGATATCCATCGACTATCTTCGCGGTCGGATTGAGAATCGACTCTCTGATATAGTCATCGTTTACGGTTACGGTCGTTCCATTATTGAGCTTCACCTGTGTGCCGTAGACTTCGACCAGTTTGGGACCGCGCCCGCCGCTCTCTTCTCGGTGGCAGGTATTGCACGAGAGACTCGCAAATAAATTCTGGCCCGCTGCGACCGGTGATGTCTCTTTTGTTCCCCCGCCCAGCCAAGCCTGATAATCAGCAGGTTCCATTACTGTTATCTTCCCGATCATTCCGGAATGCTGCGTTCCGCAATATTCAGCGCAGAACAGATGATAGGTCCCGACCTTCGTCGGCTGGAACCAGCTCATCTGGATGCGTCCGGGTATCACGTCGGCCTTCGTGCGGAATGCCGGGATGTAATAGGAATGGATCACATCCTCGCTCGTCATCGTGAGCTTGATACGCCGCCCCACCGGTATGTGAAGTTCGTTGATTTCGCGCATCCCATCGGGATGTTGAGCGCGCCACATCCATTGTTTTCCGGTGATGAATATCTCCAGCGCCTCTGCCGGCGGGGTATACATCTGGTAAAAGAGTTTTGCCCCCCAGACAAAGATAAACATCGAAATGATGAATGGGATGACCGTCCACGCGATCTCGAGCTTGAGGGCCCCCTCGATCGCTTCCGGTATTTCCGACTCGCTGCGACGGCGATATTTGATGGCGAAGTAAACAATTGCAAATGCGATTGCGATTGAAAAGGCAGCCGTCAATGCGATCAGGAAGAAATAGAGCAGATCGATCTCCAGCGCGAAGTTCGAAGCCTGCTCCGGCATGAATGGCAGGTTAAACAATAAGCACGGTAAGAGGCTCATGTGAGTATATCCAATTTTTGAATCGGGTTTGCCAACCTCAGGCATCTGTCTCGCCCACTCGGCCTCCTTCTGTTTCGTCTTGTGCCTTAGGAAAAGGAAGAGCGCAATAAGCGTGACTATAGTTAGGAGACCGAATATCCGCAGCAGCCGCATCAAGACCAGACTATAAGTGCCTCGCATAGGATCGTATTGGTAACAATAGAGGATGATCTGTTCGGCGAGCGACCCGATCTTGCCATCCGAAGCGTCCATCACTCCGAATCGCAGATCGCGCGGCGCATACTCTATCCCATAGAAATAACGGGAAACTTTACCACCGGGCGTCAGCACCATTATGCCGCTGGCGTGAGCATATTGCTTCGTGACAGGGTCCCACAGATAGCGGAACCCGACGGCCTTGGTCAACGCTTGAATCGCGGGTTCCTCGCCCGTCAGGAAATGCCAGCCCGCTTCGACCCCCGGTCGCTGAAGACGTTCGAGATACTCTCTCTTCTTCGCCGCAGCCAGCTCGGGCTTTTCGCGCGGATCGAAACTCACGGTCACCGCAGTGAACTCTTTCCCCGGCGTCATAGGCAAGGTTTTCAAGGTCCCGAGCAGCCCCGACAATACCTGGGTGCAGAGCTGTGGGCAATCGTAATAGACGAGCGACAGGACGACCGGCCTGTCCTTGAAGTATTCGGCGAGTTTTACGGTACGACCCGTCTCATCCTTGAACTCAAGATCGAGCGGAACCTGGTTATTTAAAAGCTGGTCGATTCCCACATCCTTCAGGACGGGCGGTTTCATACTAACCGGCTGTGCGCTGGCGGAAGAGAGAAGACACGCAATCAGGAGACAAATAGACAAGGAGACGAGAAGACAGAATTTCACTCTCGCGATAAAATTAAACTTCCGATATCCGATTTTGAATTTATCATCTACCAAATTCAGCGTCCTTGCGTCTTCGTCCCCTCGCCCCCTCTTCTCCATCTTGTCTTCTTCCTTTAAAGTCATTGTCCTCCGATTATCCTTCCTGCGCTTGGCCCAGCCTCAAGGATCCGCTTTCTCGCTGTTTCAGCCTTCTGAACCTCTTCGATCAAGTTGTCCGATGCCATCGGCAGGCCGCGCTCTACCATCAAGGTCTTCGCGCGATCTAACGGGATGTGCACAATGCCGGTATCCTTGCTGATCCAGCCGTAGCTCTGCGCTTGCTGATCGATCTTCGCGCGATACTCTTTCATATCCTCCAAAGGCAGAAGCGATGGTTTATTATTCGGGCCATCGGGAGCACCCTGCAACCGCGGTTCCGGTGGCAGCTTCCGCTCTCTACCCTCGGGCAATGCCGTGACCGGTTGCGGCTCGGTATATTGCTCCATCCTTTTAAAGCCGTAGAGCATCCCCTGGATAATGAGGAAAACAAGAATTGTAGAGACAGTCAGAATGACCAGAAACCAGATGACCGGCTTCGGCTTGATTCCACTGCTTTCGGGTTGCAGGTTGTTTTGATCGTTATGCTCAGTATTCATCTCTCAAATCTCAAATCATTCTCAATGATGCCCGCGTGCAGCGAGCGCCTCATCAAGTTGCGGATCGTTGACCGGCAATAATGCACGTTGCCGTAATTGCCAGAAGAACCATCCCACCCAGATACCGCCCATTCCAACGGTCGCGGCCAGATAGATCGAGTAGCCCATAATCGAAACGCTATGCCCGTGCTCGAATTCCGGCACGATCATCCACAATAGATCGGCGAAACGCATCACTATGATAAGCCAGGCGACCATCACCAGCCTGCGCGAATTACGCTTCAGATCGCGCGAGAGAAGGAGGAAGAACGGCAAAAAGAAATAGAGCAGTATCAGCCCGATACCGATATATCGCCAATTGCCCTGGAAGCGCTCCAGATACCAGGGAATCTCTTCCGGCAGGTTGCCCGACCATATAATCAACAACTGCGAGAATGAGAAATATGCCCAGACCATAACCAGCGTCAGCAGCAATTTCCCCAGATCATGAAAATGCTTCGGCTGTAAAACGTGCGACATCGGTTCCCACCGGGCCAGAACCACACAAACCGAGATGATAAACGCCATTGCCGAGACGCCCTGCCCCGCAATCATGATCAACCCGAACATAGTCGAGAACCATTCGGGATCGAGCGACATAATCCAATCGACGCCGGCAAAAGTGCAGGCCAGCCCATAGAATACAAACCCCGGTCCACTGAGGTTTTGCGCATATTGAACGAAGGCCGGATCCCCGGTCTCATCCTGCCGGCGCGACCACCTCTTCAGGTAGTAGAACATCGTGAGCCAGACGATGAAATATATGACAGTGCGTACAACGAAGAATCCCGCATTCAGATAGGAGCTCTTATGCGTGAGCACCTCGCTCCCCTTCACGGCTTCCGCATCCGCCCACTCATATATTTCATGCAATCCCACAGCTATCGGCACAAAAAGTACCAGCATCAGGAAAAGAGTGTGCGAGCCCGATTCGAGCTGACGCCGAATGACGATTCCCCATGTCGCCCCACCGAGGTATTGGATCAACAGCCACCCCAGGCATCCCAGCGCGATCCCGCTCCAGAAGATATAGGCGACCAGGTATGTGCGAAAGAACAACTCTCCCCGGTTGCCGGAGACGCTTATGCATGCGATCCATATGAGCAGCGCGATCAGACCGACGCCGATCGCGATACCCTGATAACGTTTGAGATCAGCTGGAGGATTGTAATTCATTGGTTACCGTGCCCTTCTGGCGATTTTCCCACTGGATTTTGCCCGGCCTCTGCTAACTTCTTCTTTTCATCCTCATTCAAACCACTGTAATTTTCGTTTTGGCTCAATTGCAGGACGCGGATCCAGGCAATCACCTTCCAACGATCCTCCGGAGTCAATTGATCCGCATAATTGGACATAGCGCCGAACCCGTTGGTTATCACATCGTAATAATAGCTCGATGGAGCCTTTCGCAATCGCTCCTCATGATACGAGGGTGGATGCCTGAAGCCTCGCAGCACTATCATCCCATTGCCGTCGCCGAGCTTTCCGTGGCAGGGCGAACAGGAGATATTGAAACGGTTCTCGCCACGATCGAGTATCTCTTTCGTGACCTTGAAGGGGAACCCATCTTCGCCCGCTGGAATCGACTGCGCGACCGTTGAGGCCGTCCCCGGCGGCTGCGTTCCCGTTGCCGTGCCCGGAGCCGCCGCCGTTTGTGACTGGGTGACTGTCACCTTCGGCGCCGAAGGGTTAAGGTTGAGGGAGCCGCGTGCAACCGTGCCTTCCGGCAATGCGCGTATCGAGCCTTCCCGGTAGGGCTTGAACTTCGGGTTATCGTGCATGTCCTGACGGCAACCAGAAAGCAGGAAGGCGCAAAGTAAAAGACAGATCACGAGTGATTGCCCCTCCTTTATATGTTTCCTGCCCATAAGCATAAGACTTTTCATATTTTGCCTTTTTATTATTCATCTACATCACTCACCGATTTCGCGCCCAGGCCCTTGAGAAACGCGCGAGTGTCTGCAGCCCTGAACTTCGGATCGTCCGCCTTGACGCAGAGAAAGAAGCGGTCCTGCGATGCGCGGCTGAAAGCCGGCACATTGAAGACCGGATGATAAGGCTGCGGTAACCGATTCATAATTACCATTCCGATGAAAGCGGCGATGGCTGCGAGGAGCACCGTACATTCGAAAGTGATGGGAATGAATGACGGCATGCTTACCAGCGGGCGCCCGCCGATATTGAGCGGATACGCTATCGCCGAGGTCCAGACCTGCAATGCAAACCCGCCCAGTCCCCCCACTACCCCGAAGACCAGAACTGCCAGCGGAACATAGTTGCGGCGATATCCGATCGCCTCCGACAACTCGTCAATCGGATAGGGTGAGTACGCATTGATACGACGATAACCCGCATCATAGGTTTTCCGCGCCGCGGCAACGACCGCATTCGGATCGTCGAATTCCGCTATTACTCCGTAAATGCCTGGCTCTTGATGTGTCGTCATAATCGCTAAGTGATATTTGCTAATCGATAATTGATGGGGAAAGTATGGCTTTCTCCAATGATCAATTTTCAATTACCAATTGTTCTTCAGTCTCCATACTGCGGAACCGGGGTCGCTCCGATCGGGGCCTTTCCATTCGCATGTTCTTCGACTCGCTGCTCGTCCACTTTCGATTCGGGCAAGAGCGCCTTCATCTCGAAGATCGGGATCATTGGCACAAACCTGATGAAAAGGAACATACAGGTCAGGAAGAATCCGATCGTGCCGAAGAACATAGTGAAGTCGAAGATCGTCGGGCGATACATATACCAGGCTGACGGCGTGAAGTCCCGATTGAGGCTCATCACGATAATCACGAAACGTTCGAGCCACATGCCGGCGTTGATGACCATCGAGATGAGGAATATGACCGTCAGATTATCGCGCATCTTCTTCCACCACAATAACTGTGGTATTACGATATTGAAGAGGATGAGCAGCCAGTACATATAACCGTACGGACCGAACATGCGGTTCTTCATCATGAACATTTCGAAAGTATTCGCGCTATACCACGACATGAAGAGCTCCATCAGGTAGCCATAACCCACGATCAATCCGGTCGCCAGCATCACTTTGCAGCAATTGCGGATGTGACGGAGCGTGATGAAGTCTTCGAGGCCGTAATACTTGCGCACCGGAATCGCGAGCGTCAGCACCATCGCGAACCCTGCGTAGATAGCGCCGGCGACGAAGTATGGCGGAAATATCGTCGCATGCCAGCCCGGAACGATGCCCGTTGCGAAGTCGAATGACACCACCGAGTGCACCGAGAGCACGAGCGGCGTCGAAAGACCGGCGAGCAACAGATAGGCCGTTTCGTACCGGTGCCAGTGACGCGCATCGCCGCGCCACCCCATCCCCAGCATACCGAAGACTATCTTCTGCCACTTATGCTTCGCCGTATCGCGCAGGGTGGCGAAGTCGGGGATCAACCCCATAAACCAGAACAGGATCGAGACGGTGAAGTAGGTCGAGACCGCAAAGACGTCCCACATCAGCGGGCTGCGGAAATTCGGCCAAACTCCCATCGTGTTCGGAATAGGGAAGAGCCAGTAATCGACCCACGGGCGGCCGGTGTGCAAGGCCGGAAAGAGGCCGGCGCAAGCGACCGCGAAGAGCGTCATCGCTTCCGCGAAACGGTTGATCGAGTTGCGCCACGACTGCCTCAACAACAGAAGGATCGCCGAGATCAGCGTGCCCGCGTGGCCGATTCCGATCCACCAGACGAAATTGATGATGTCGAACGCCCAGCCGACTGGAATGTTGTTGCCCCAGATCCCCACCCCTTTCAACACCAGATATCCGATAGTGTTGAAGAGCATGAGCGATCCCAGGAAGACGATGGCGAATCCGAAAATCCACCCCTTCTTGAATCCGCGCATCAGAACGATGTCGGCGATTTTTTGTGTGATCGAACTGAAATCATGCCCGGGCCCTACAACCGGTGGGCGCGGATCGACGTAACCGCTTTTCTTTACTGCATCAGCCATGCTTAACCTCTCCTGACTCCTGGCCATCGCCTCTCATTCCGTGACTGCGGCCTCCGCCGCCCAGCTCACCATTGGGGTTCGTGATCGACGCCAGGTAGCTCGACCGCGGACGTGTGTTGAGGTCCGCGAGCAGATCGTAATTTCTCGGCTCTTTCTTCAGCTTCGCAACGCGGCTCTGTTCATCATTTATATCTCCGAAGATGATCGCTTCGGTCGGACACGCCGACTGGCAAGCCGTAAGTATCTCGCCATCCCTTACTTTCCGGTCCTGCTTCTCGGCTTCTATCTTCGCGTTCATGATTCGCTGCACGCAGAAGGTGCACTTCTCCATCACTCCGCGGCTGCGGACGGTGACTTCGGGATTACGCACGTTCTTGAGTGATGGCGTATCCCAGTCGCCGTAGAGAAGATAATTGAACCGCCGGACTTTGTACGGACAGTTGTTCGAACAGTACCGCGTCCCCACGCAGCGGTTGTAAACCTGTACGTTTAAACCTTCTGCATCGTGAACCGTCGCATTGACCGGACAGACGACCTCACACGGGGCATTCTCACAGTGCTGGCACATCATCGGTTGAAAATAGACTTCAGGGTTGACCGTGTCGCCCTTGAAGTAAGTGTCGATGCGCAGCCAGTGCATTATTCGCCCTTTACCGACCATCTCCTTCCCGACGACCGCGATATTGTTCTCTGACTGGCAGGAGACGACGCACGCATTGCAGCCGATGCACGCGTTCATGTCTATCGTCATGCCCCACGCGTAGCCCTTATATTCCCAGGGAGGATACATCGTCGTCTCGTCGTGGGGCACATGCGCACCGTGATGGACTGCGCGCGGGTCTTTCTTGTATTCCTCCAGAGTCGACGTGCGAACGATATGCCGATCAGCCAGATCGGTTTTACCCTCCATGAACGCGTCACTCCCTACCCCGGTTATATTGCTCGTCTCGATATTGAAATGTTCTTGCGTCGATGCGAGTTGATAGCTTCCCCCGCCGACTTCGAAGGCGACTCCCTGGGTCGAAATCCAGGGTGCGCTTGCCGCGCGGATATCGTAAGTAGCGAATCCAATATCGTTTCCGACATTGCCCGCGCGTTTGCGCCCGTAACCCAGATAGACCGTCACCGTGCCGTCCGGATGACCGGGTTGTACCAGTGCCGGAATCGTGAGCTCTTTGCCGTTGTTTTTTAACTTGATCAACTTGGCGTTCGCCTGATACGGCTCTTCGTTAGGCGCGAGACCCAAACCATAGGCCGTCCTCGAGCTGATGATCGCGAAGTTATCCCAGGTTATCTTGTTGAGAGGTTTGGGCAATTCCTGCAGCCAGGGATTGTTGGCGAACCGCCCATCGTGGAGATTCGGGTCGAGCCGAAAGACGATTTCGTATTCACCCGTCGGTACGGGTTTGAGGGACGAGGCCCAGTCCGGTTTGAGCGCCAGGGTACTGGGCGGCAACGCGCTATTGGCTACGATGCCATCATTGAGCGACTGTCTCCAGGCCTGCTCGAAATTGGCCCCAAGCTGCGTCTTCCAGTAATCCTGCACGATGTCATAACTGGTTTTACCCGCCTGGTCTGACATTGCGGCGAGCAACTCGTGCGGCGATTTGCCCGAATAGAGAGGGATGATCAAGGGTTGAACGATCGAAACCGTCCCATCATAAGCGCGCGCATCGCTCCACGATTCGAGGTAATGCAATCCGGCTACGTGCCATTGGCAGTTCGCGCCGGTCTCATCATTGTAGAGCCCCAAATGAATGCGCAGCCCGACCTTCTGCATAGCCTCGAGGAAGGTCACATCCTGGCCCGTCTTCTCGTCCTTGAACAGCGGCGCGTTGTAAACCGGGTTGGCCCCGATGATCACTAGCATATCGACTCTCGCCGATGTCTTCTCATTCGGCAGCGTCGTGTTCATATCCGCGACCAGATCGGCGATCGATGCGACCTGATCGACAGGATTGGCCTCGATCGGATCGGTAATAACCACCGTCTCCCCGATATTGCCGAGAGCATTATTGATCGCGTGGGCGATCGCGTGGACGGAAGCCGGCTGGTGTTCGCCGGCGATCACGATGCTCTTGCCGCGATGAACCCTTAAGTCTTTGGCAACTGCGTCGACGAACTTCTCTGCTTTCAGGTTTCCGGAAGCAGGAACCTGAACTCCGATGGCATTGGCGAGCGCGCGCACAAACGAATCGACATCGCTCGCCTTAACGGGCAGCCGGTGATCCGCTTTTGCGCCAGTCGTCGTCAGCGTGCTTTCGACGACGTAGAGCCGGTTCATCTCGTTCGAGCCATCAACGAGCCTCCGCTTGCCGATGAAGTCGCGGGCGTAACGGACGCTGCCCGGCCCATTGGTGAGAAAATCGGCGTCGAGTGAAAGGACGACGTCGGCCTTGTCGAACCGGTAAACGGTGTTGACAAATTGGCCATATGCCATCTGGGCGCCCATCCGCGCCCCGTCGCGGTTCGCGGGTTCGTAGACGTGCCACTTAGCTTGCGGGAATTCGGCCAGCAGCTTCTTCATCTGGTCGGCGAAGGTCGGCGATGTAATCGTCTCGGTCAATATGCGCAACCCAGCTCCCTGCTTGCTGCGCTGGCCGTCCATCGCCCCTCGCAAGACGCTGAGTAATTCGCCCCATGTGCGCGGATCGCCGATATACAGCGTCGACTGCGAACGGTCCGGATCGTAAAGTTCGAGCACGGATGCCTGCTCATAGACGGTCGTCCCGCCCTTGCTGCCGGGGTGATCGACGTTCCCTTCGATCTTCGTCGGCCTCCCCTCGTGACTCTCGACGAGCAGTCCGTTGGCCACACCGCCCATCGTCATAGCCGTGGCATAGTATTGAGCCTTGCCCGGAATCAACCCTTCAGGTGTCCTGACATAGGGAACTATGTGTTCTTTCGGCTGGCGTGTGCAGGCGGTGAGACCGGCGAAGGCGAGGGAGGCGCTCATAAGCTTAAGAAAATTGCGTCGTCCGACCGGATCGAGCATTGCCGGATCGGCTTCGGGAGCATTGAGCGCCGGAAACTCGCGATGCAGAAATTCGCGAAATCTCGCAGTACCGGCCAACTCCTCCAGACTCCGCCAATACTCCTGCCCTTTTCTTATCTTTAACTTTCCCTCGATTTGTATGGGTGCGATATCGTTATTTTGGTCTTGTTGAGACATCTCAATTTACAGTTTTTCAGTTTTCAGTCTTAAGTTTTTAAACGGTTGGATAGGCGCAGTATATTAGAGCAACATGCGCCCAGAAAACCGGAAACTTAAAACCGAAAATGAAAACTTCTCATCTGTGACATGTTGAACAGCTAGTCATTACGTCTTTTGGCTGTATCTTGTACTCCTTGACGAGGCGAGGTCCTTCGACCGCTTGATTCCAACCGTTAGGGTACTCTGTGGAATCTGTGCCTCTCGGAGGCCACGCCATCTCGGTAATTTTTTCCTTCGGGCGGATAAAATTCTCGGGATTGCGGTGACATTCCAGGCACCATTCCATGTTCAGCGACGCAACGTTCCACATCAGAGGCATGAGGTCGACGCGACCGTGACAGGTCGAGCAGCCTACACCCTTGTTGACGTGTATGCTGTGGTTGAAGTAGACGAAGTCAGGAAGGTCATGCACGCGTACCCATTTGATAGGTTCGCCGGAGCGCCAGCTTTCGCGCACTATCTCCAGGTAGGGACTATTAGCAAATAACTGCGAATGGCAATTCATGCACGTTTTAGTCGCTGGCATCCCCGCGCTCGCCGTCGTTTCAACTGTGCTATGACAGTAGCGGCAATCGATTCCATCATCGCCGACATGATGCTTGTGCGAGAACTGAACCGGTTGCTCTCGCGCGATATAAGCCTGGGTTATGAATGGTGTCCGGTTCACTTCTAATAAAAACATTAACCCTCCTCCGGCAACCAGGATGCCGAGGAGAATACTCAACCGCGCAAGCGTATTCGTGCTGCGGTGGAAGAGTTGTGGCATAACTGTATCTCCACTTACCTGACCCGATCCTTGGTTTGATTTTAATACCCTGGGGAGTATGAGAATAATATGTAGTAAAGCAGGGTAAGACTTAAAAATCGAGAGTTATATCCCTCATCCTTCCCCATGCTCCCCCTGGTTGATTTTTCAACTCAAGACTCGGAGATTCCTAGACTTGCTTGATCGATCCGAAGCTTGTGAAATTTCGGATTTGTTGAAATGTGGATCATCTATGGAAGAGGGGAAAAAGTCAAGACCTCAAATTAGCTATCTGGACCTATAGGATTGAAGTTCTGGACACCGCTTCCGATCACCTTTCCCGCTTCGTTCCTGATCTCATAACTATACTGCCCTGTAGCATCTTTTGCGGGGACGAGAAACGGCACGCTTCCATTCGCGCTCGGGAGCACGGCGATCTTCTCGTCTTGAAAAGTTCCGGCACGGATCGAGACTTTAACATAGCCAATCGCTTGCGAACCAGCGATCCCCAGCTCCATCGCAACGCTTTCATTAGTAGACGAAATTTGTCGCGGACTAATTAATAGCTGTCCCGGAGGAATCTCCGAATTGGCATTCTGAGGTGCGCCGTTGCCATTGCTGTCGCTCGGCACACCGGGAGCTGCCTCCGGCGCCGGCGGCTTTGTGGCGTCGAACGTGCCAGTTACATTGGGCAAGCCCTGAGGCGAACCACCCGAGACCTCGACGGATGGGCTATTATTACCTCCTGTATCCGTGAGTTTCCAGGTGTTATCGACTGGAGGCGCTCCCCCTTCAAATGTTTCTGCCTGTTGCTCCGCATCTGCACGATTCGCCGCGATTATGGGTCGCTGCTCTTTGGGTCTCTGGCCGAACGGGACATTACGAATCAACTGGACAGTCTGCCTCTGGTCATAAACCATCAGCATCAAATCGCCATATGCCCTCTTCACATCATTTATCGGTACAACCTTCTCCTCTTCAGGGTTTAACTCTATCGGCACAGGTGCTATGTCATCAGTGTTGTTATCATCGCTGAGCGTGAGACGCGCTACACCGCTGAAGCTCTTCTGCTGATCGAGATTCCGCAGCTTTAACACCATCTGCCCATTGTTCATCTCGAGAACGCCGCGCAGCCGCGGTCCTGAGCTCTGTCCTGCATCACTTATCGCCGCCCGGGGGGCCGGTCTGCCCCCTGCTAACGGTCTTGTTTCAGCCCTCGAGAGAAAGGACGACATAGAAGGAGTCGATGGCACAGTCGCCAATTGTCTGCTCGTGCGAATCTCCGGCTCGCTATCCTGCTCTTTATCCTGCTCTTTACGAGTATCGCCGCCGCGCTCGCTTATTAAATTATTGACAGCCTTATTTATGCCGGTATCAACCGCGGTCAGATTGATCGCCATATTCACTTTCGGCCTGATGGAACTCATCGCCGCCTGGGTCGACGCTATGACATCGTCCATCGCATTTTTCAACGCGAGGTCGCGACCTGATACCCCTGACCGATCAGAATTAGAAGCCGCGCTAATGACTGCCCCTGACGACCCGTTGGTAGGGCTGAGCCCTACTATGGCGGCTTCCGGTTTTATCGAATTTTTCTCCGTAAGGTTGATCGGGCAATAGGCTCCTATCGGAGTGCTGCGCAGCTCGATCGGCAGGAGCGTTGTCTGCTTCTTTTTGGAGGCTTCCATCATTAATGAGTATAACGGCGCCTCATAGGCCGTAATCGAGCAGGTATCGAGCAACCCGGAATCGAGCAGGTTATCGGCAAAGCCGCGAGCCATGTCCAGATTTGCGAATTTGCCCACCCGTACTCGATAATAATCTCCCAGCTTCGACTGGGTGGTCTTCAACCAGTAGGCGTCTAAACCACGCGCAGCCAATCCATTAACAAGCTCGACGGCGCAATCTCGCGATGATAAAGCCGCAACCTCTACCGCAAACTCTTTTCCCTGCGAAAACGCATCACACGGCGCGAGGAACATGCTCACAAAGAAAATCGCCGAGCAAATATAGATATTCCATCCCTTTAGGTTCTTCACTTTATGCACCTTTGGCGTCTCGAATGTTTCAAGATCGTGAGGGACTATTTGCGGATGGCAACGCAGCTTCGGGACAATCGGGGTAACGGAGTAATTTTATCAGCAATTACTATCAGCAATTAACAGCCGATCTGGTCGTTGCTGATGTCTTCTATGTCTTCTATGTCTTCTATGTCTTCTATGCTCTATCTATCTTCTTACTACTTATATCTTCTTAGTACTTATATCTTTATATTTTCTTTTTCCTGATATTTTCTTTTTCCTGTCCGATCGATCTATCTTATCTCTTCTTTAGCTGTTCTCTATCTCTTCTCTGTCTTGTCTCTATTTTATGTGATTTTTACTCCAGGGGTCAGTGAGAAAATCTGTATTCAGATAATAGCAGAACCTTATATTAGTTCTCAATAGCTTTCCTTATTATGAAGATACAAATTCTTGCAGACTTGATCAGGGTTTCCTAATGAAATAGAATATTAATTCTCCCTTCCCCAACTCAGCGTTCAAAACAGGCAACGAAATGAAACTTGGAAACAATCAGGAAGGAGATATTAATCATGAGAGATAGTTTTCTATTTAAAGTGATTCGAACCGGATTACTGCTATTGTCGCTGGCGATACCGCTGGGGATGATAACAGCCGCTCAAACTCCGACCGCGACGCCTTACACATATTCTCGTACCGAGAGCATCGAGAGAGGCAGTGGGGACAATTGGGGATGGATCGGTTTACTCGGTTTAGCCGGGTTACTCGGATTAATGCGAAGGCGAGAGAGCCATACCCGCGAGCAGGTTCGAACAGCGGATACAACGGCTGGGAGAAGCAGTTATTAATCCCATTGCGTGAATGCCCGATTATGGCCATTGTCCATAATCGGGCATCGCTTTTCAGATCAAACTTTCACAATTACCCGGTGCAAACCGGTGGCTCCGGAGGGGAAGCTGCCGGTATAGCTCTCATCCTGGGCCTTTCCCGAACCGTCTTTCACACGGGCTGTAAGGATCAATTCACCTTTTTTCTGAGGCTGCCACGCATACTCCCAGGTCGACCAGGCATTTGGGAAGCGCTCGCTCGTTATTTTTGCCTCTTTCCAGGATTTCCCCTCGTCATCGCTTAGTTCAACCATTCCGACAGGTTGGCCACCGCAATAAGCGATCCCTGTAACCATCCATTTCCCATCGGTTTGCGAGACTGCCGAATCGACCCGCGCCATCATCCTCACATTGCATTCGCCACACCAACCGCGTTTTTCCCAGTAGCCGGATTCGCTTCGATCAGTGACCTCGATCTTGCTCAACCAGCGAGGCTGCTTCATCCCATAAATATTGGGCAGCAGCACGCGCGCCGGGAACCCATGTTCGCCCGGCAAGGGTTCGCCATTCATCTCATAGGCGATGAAAGATTGGTCGCTCATGGCGACCTCGAGCGGAACGCTGGAATAGAAGCCATCAAGCGCGTGGAAGACCACTCTCAACCCATCCTTTTTCTGTGTTATGACTTTGGCGATTACGGGAGCGAGCGGTGTCACCGTCCATTCGGCATTACCGATCGATGATCCGCCGACCGCATTTCCGACGCACTCGAAAGTCTTAAAAACGCGCCGTTTCTCGAGATTCAACAATTCTGCATAGTTGAGTTTGTAGTTGCGCGACTCGAGCCCTACTACTTCCAGTCGCCAGATATCCCGATTGGTTTTTGCCGTATACCCGGGATATATGCAGATCGTGTAAAAATCATCGTTCTCCGTAACGTATTTCGTTTCCCGCTGAGCTATCGGGCGCGGGCGGTCGCGCCACCATCGATACCCGAAGTAAGAGCCGGTCATGCCGATGGCGCCCAATAGAAATCTGCGACGCCCGGACTTCTTTCGGCTTTCCTCTAACTGTTTGATCGAATCGAAGAGTGCCATATCATTTTTCCTATGAATATTCCGAAGAAGGTAGACAGAATTCCCGGACTGGAATTACAAGATACATCACCAATCGGTCCACCAAACATTCCGGTAAAATTCTGCCTGTTAATCCATCAAAATTTATCGTCCCATCGGATTTTCCGGCCAGGCGTGGCGCGGATACTTCCGGCTCAACTCGCGGCGCACCTGCGGATACATCCGCTCCCAGAAGCCGGCTAAATCTGTTGTCACCTGAACGGGTCTTCGATTAGGGGCGAGTAGATGCAACACGAGCGGAACTCGTCCGCCCGCGATCCTTGGGCCTTCTGTCATGCCGAAAAAATCCTGTAGGCGTGACTCAATCCACGGAGGTTTTCCACGCTCGTAGTTTACGCGTACCTGGCGGCGTCCTGCAATCGCGACGTCCTCCGGCGCATCCCGAGAGAGCAATCGCTTCTGTTCCGGATTCAATTTTCGCCGCATTGATTCGATCAGGCCGCCGCGACCTGCAGCCTCCCGCAATTGAGCGAAACTGTTCAACCCGGCACATAAGGCGATCAAGGCTTCACGCACAACGGAATCATCAATTATCGGCAGCCCGGCTTCGGGAAATGTGCGGGCGACGAAATCTATCCGAGCGATAAATTTTTCAACTACATCCGAATCCACGAATCTCTGCAGTCCGGCGGCCAGCGCCGCTTCGGCGAGAATTTTCGCGGCCTCATCGCTGTCCGTTTGACTCGCCCTGGCCTCATCGACGACGAGTTGGTCGTAGAGCAATCGTTTGACGATCTCGACGCGTTCGGTTTGCGCATTCCACTGACAATCGGTCGTCTCGCGCATTTGATCGGAGAAAAGATCGATCAGCCATTCGGGCTCGATCGCGCTCGCAATGCGCACCAGCTTGCCCGCTTCCCGCCGCTCTTCGGCGTCGACCGCAACCATGAATTCGGATTTCATCACGACACTAGATGAAGAGAGCGAAGCAGCCCCGCCGTTCGATAAGAGCAAATCGGCGTTGCCCGATTTCAATGACCTGCGCCTCGCCACGCGGTCGGGATACCCCGCGAGTATCGAGATCAGGATATCTGACTCCTCCTCCGTTGAAACAGCCGCATCGTTTTTTTCGACCAACCTCTGAAGCTGTTTTCGCACTCTCTCAACTGCCATCACAGCTCCAGCTTCTAAATCATGCAACCCCGAGAAATTCGAACTGGCGGCTCGTTCAAACAGGTCCAAACGATCAAGCAGATCGCTCGGGCCGGCGGTCTGAGCCCGTCGCCGTTCATCTTTGAAAAGATCCGTCGCGACTATATCTCTTTCGCCGATCAAGGCCGCAATGATCGAAACCTGTTGGCCCACGCCTCGCGATCGCGCCTCATCGATCATGCGTGACTGGCGGGGATGTAACGGAAAGCGGAGCATACGGGCGCCGGCTGGGGTGACGTCACCGCTCTCATCGATCGCGCCGAGCCTCTTCAACAAATTATCCGCGGCATCTATGGCGCGCTGCGGCGGTTGTTCGAACCATTCAAAGACGCGAACATCGGAAATCCCGGCAGCGTGCAGTTCGAGCGCGGGCTCAGCCAGATCGAGTCGGTGAATTTCCGCAGTTTCGTAATCCGGGCGGGCGTTAAAATCCTGCGCGGTATATAGTCTCAGACATCTTCCCGGACGCGTACGTCCGGCCCTTCCGGCTCGCTGCTCCGCCGAAGCCCTGCTGATCCGTGACACATTCAAAGTCGGAAGGCCCGACCACGGCGAATGCCCGGCAATTCGCGCCAGACCTGAATCGATCACGGCCGCCACGCCATCGATGGTCACCGAACTTTCGGCAACATTTGTCGAAAGGATCAACTTGCGTTGCGCGGCTGGCCGTACCGCCATGTCCTGTTGGGCAGCGGACAGCTCGCCGTGGAGCGGCAGCATCAGCAGGTCGTGGCCTTCTGCAACCGTGGAACACGCCTTCTGTGCCTTCCTGATCTCCGCCGCTCCCGGCAGAAATACGAGGATGTCGCCATCGATTTTCTCGTCCGCCAACCGCTTTACCGCCGCTGCTATCTGTGCCGCCACCGGTCGATCGTCCGGTCGCATCAGATGTTCGATCGCAACCTCGAACTGCTTCCCTTCCGATCTCAGCGTAGGGGCGTTCCCCAGGTATGCGGCGATGGGGGCGGCCGCGAGAGTCGCGGACATCACGACCAATTTAAGATCAGGCCTTTTGCCATTCTGTAACCGGCGCAAAAGTGCGAGCGCCAGGTCGGCGTGCAGATGGCGTTCGTGGAACTCATCTAGCACGACGAGCCCGACATTTGCGAGGTGCGGATTAGAAAGCAATCTTCGGGTCAATACTCCCTCGGTTAAAAACCGCAGGCGCGTGCGCGGCCCGGCGACCTCTTCAAATCGCACCTGATATCCGATCGTTTCGCCCAATTTTTCTCCTCGCTCCTCGGCGACCCGGCGAGCGGCCAGACGGGCAGCCAGTCTCCTGGGTTCGAGCACCCAGACCTCGCCGTCACCGGCCAGTCCGGCATCGAGCAATGCCGTTGGCACACGAGTCGTTTTTCCCGCGCCCGGCGGAGCTTCAATAACGAGATGCGGATTTCGGCTCAATTGCTGGATGATGTCGGGAAGGAGCGAATCGATGGGTAGGGACTGCATTCGACTTGAATTCAGTTTGAGACGTGCTAATCATTTTTCATCGTTCATTCGTCATTTGTCATCTGGTTTTTTTGTAAACCTTCAATGACAAATGACAGATGAACGATGAAAATGAAATCACTTATGTGACGTGTTCTGATAGTGCGCGCGCAGCAGGTCCTCACCGAAATCGCCGTTGAAATCGCGCCAGGTCGTATGAATATGGTTGGCGTTGTTCTGCGTGTCGTCGTATTCGATGAGAAATGTCGGGCCCTGGATGCGATAGTAATGCGGCTCGCCGCGATTGGTGCCGCCGGCCCAGGCGAAATGGACCTTATCCGTTCCCGCCTCACGAACCTTTTTCCTCCGCTCATCCGCGATATCTTGCGGCATACGCGAGAAGTATTCTTCCATCAGTTTGTTGAGCAGGTCTTTCTGCTGCTTTGTCATCTGGGCCGCCGCCACGCCTTCCGGTTTGAGCGGATCGGCTTTCTTCGAATTGCCCGTGATGACATCGCGCGGCGCGGTTTTATCGAAGATCGCCGTCGAGCGCTGTTTTTCATCGAGCGCCAGGATCAACTCGCGTCCTCGGTCCTCTTCGGCGGCAAGCGCGCGCAGCCCCTGGCGCGGCCCCTGTTTCACCTCAGCCGGATTCGCGCCGAAAAAGAACGGCGTATTCGCGATCAGTTCGCCTTTAACAACCGTGAAATTGAGCGCGAGGTGGTGGCCTTCGAAGCGCCAACCCCAGACGTTTTTAGTCGAAGGTTCGCCGAAGATCGAGAAAAAATAGAGCTCCGGATCACGTACCGGACCGCTTCCCTTCTCCAGCTCTTTCAGGATCGGCTCGAGACTCATGATCGTGGTGGCTTTCTGATAACCGTTGGCGCTCAGCCCGCTCTTCATGAATTCGATGGCGGCCTTGCGCTGCTCCGCACTCAACTCCTTGATGGGCAGGCCCTGACGAGCGCGGGGGATGAAATGCCAATCGTACCGCTGCTGGTCATCGAAACGGAAAACAGCTTTTGCCTTTTGTTCCGGTGATAGTACGGAGAGAAATTTATTCGCGCTATCCGCCATAGCGGCAGCCGAGCGAAGGCGGGCTATCCCGTCGACGATCGAGTATGAGATGAGCAAAACTGCGCCCATGCAGGAGAGTGTGAGTGAGATGATCCTCAGGGTTTTCAGCGTTTTCATCTTTGTCCTCCGGGCTTGTTCAATATTCGAGATATGGTATGCCGCAAATCTAAGCTGACTCTATACGCAAGTCAATAAGCGCCGAAGAATAAATCGCTCTTGCCAAGCCAGGACATCTCACTTATCGTTTTCGCATCAAATCTCAACATCAGATCACAAGGAGAAAATATAAATGCTAAAGCAGAATCTCATTGCCTCTTTCTTCCTCGTCTTCGCCGGCATTATTACATACGCGCAGGACAATCCATTTCTAGGGAAATGGGATATCACAGGCACGGCACCAAATAACAACCATGTCTACTGGTTGGAAGTGAAATTGGAAGGAGGTAAGCTGGTCGGCTATTTCCTCAATCGCGGCGGAAGTGTGACGAAGTTGCCCGAGATAGCCATCGATAATGGCGAACTCGTCTTCTCACCCTCGGCCAAGGCTGATCCGGCGAAGCCCGTCCATCGCGCAAAAGTCGAGGATGGACGGCTGCTCGGCATGCTGACGGCCGGTGACCGCGAGATCGCATGGATCGGAGTACGCCCGCCCAAGTGGGGAGATTTCAACGCGAACGCGAAACACAAATTGGGGACACCGGTGCCGCTCTTTGACGGCAAGACGATGGATAGCTGGGATGTTCAACATAAAGATCGTCCCTCCGGCTGGAGCATCGTCGATGGTGCCATGACGAACGAACCGCACGCCAACAATCTGGTCTCCAAACACCGTTTCCAGGATTTCAAAATCCATTGCGAATACAAACTCGAAAATAAGAGCAACAGTGGAATCTACCTGCGCGGGCGCTATGAGCTGCAGGTATTCGATGATGCCGGTAAGGAACCTGAAAGCCATGGCCATATGGCGCTTTACAGCCGCGTCGCTCCGCTCGTCAATGCCAGCTTGCCCGCCGGCCAATGGCAGGTGATGGATGCGACGATCGTAGGCAACCGGTTGACCGTATTCCTCAACGGAAAAAAGGTGCAAGACAACATCGCCATTGATGGCATCACGGGTGGCGCGCTCGACAGCAATGAAGGGGACCCCGGGCCGATCATGCTGCAAGGAGATCACGAAAAAATATGGTACCGCAAAGTTATTGTAACGCCGATTGTGAAGTGAACAATTGAATAAGTCGGTCGGCCAATGAAATCCGGCTCACCGAAACGAGCGGAGAGGGTAGAAGAGGATAGATGATGTCGGCAGAGTGAGCGGTATTGAGGATGCATCTGATTCACATCGCGATCTCTGCCCCATCTGAAATGAGCCGGGTGTCTCCTTGCGGACGGTTATCCATGCTATGTACGATGAACAAACGAGCTTGACTCAGGCGATAAGTTTTTCACGATCATCCTTTGCGGTATAATCCCGATATGTCTAACTTCAGTCTTTTACGAAATGCTTTCAGTCTCTTGTTACTTGGCGTCACATTCACTTTTCCTTCCTTCGGTCAATCAGCGCTCAATATACAAGCAGAATCCGGTTTGAGGACCCAGAATCCGGTCGGCCGACCCAACCAACAGCCGATCACGATCTCCAACCCGAGTCTCCCTCCCAAACAGATCACTCCGCAGGCTCGCCGCAACATCGGCGTCTTTTTCGACAAGCTGCGCGCAGGTAAGGCCGTCACAGTCGCATATCTCGGCGGGTCGATAGCTGCGGGCATAGGCGCAAGCAATCCGGAAAAAAGTTCTTACCGCGCGCTCGTCACCGACTGGCTGAAAAAGCAGTATCCGAAATCTCAGATAACCGAGATCAACGCGGCAGTCGTCGGGACGGGATCGCTATACGGCGCCCTGCGCGCGCGGCGCGACGTGATCGCTTTCAAACCCGATCTCGTCTTCATCGATTTCACGATCGACGACGCAAGCGAGGAAGAAGGCTCGGCGAAGAAAGCCATAGAGGGTCTGCTGCGGCAGCTCCTGATAATCCCCCAGCCGCCGGAAATCCTGATGCTCTACACTACGACGGCGAAACGCGACGTGTCCAACGACTGGCATGAATCGATAGCCGGATATTACCAGGTCCCAGCGATCGACCTACAAACCGAGATAAACGCCGTGATCGATGCCGGTAAGATCAAGCCGTCGGAATTCTGGCTGAAAGATGGCGTCAACCCTACTGACTCGGGGCATAGATTCTATGCCGAGCAGATTACGAAGTTCCTGGCCGGTCAGGAGACGCTGAAGCCCACGCCGATCGCGCGCAACCTTCCCTCGCCGTTCGTGAGTGACGAAATGAATTACGGCGAGTTCAAAGCGCTGGCTGAAATCAGACATGATTCGAGTTGGCGCAAGGAACAGAACGCTGATCGCAAGCTGCCGACGATACTGCTGGCGAGCGTCAAGGCGGGAGCCCAGCTCGATTACTATTTCGAGGGCACGGTCATCGGGATTTCGTTTCGCATGGGGCCAGATTGCGGGATCGTCGAGGTTATGATTGACGGCAAACCTGCGCCCTTCCCAGTAGGTAGGATCGACTGTTACGACAGCGTAATGCATATCGGCACACGCATAATAGCCGGCGGGCTCAGCCCGGGCGAACATAAACTTACGATTCGCGTAACCGGCGAAAAGAACGCCAAGAGCGCGGGCAATGCCGTGCGGCTCGGTTATTTGCTGGTCGGCGGGACGAGGCCGGAGAGGCTGTGAAGGCGAAATCGAAAAGCAAAAAGCGCGAAAGTATTTTTATCTGAGTTTGCCCTTTAGCTGGCTGCTGACCTTTTGTTTCCGCTTAACTCATGTAGCGAGAGTCGCCGCGTAGAATGGGTTCCGGCATCATTTCCATTCTGACTCTCGTAATGCGCCGGCGGACAACGCGTTCGACCGTGAATTTGGTGTCGTTGTACTCGACGATGTCGCCCTGAGCGAGGAGACGCCCCGCGCGCGCCATCAAAAACCCGGCGACGGTCATATAGTCATCGGATTCAGGCAGGTTGAGGTTAAATTTCCGATTCGCATCGCGCACGGAAAGGCTGGCGTCGATAATGAAAACACCCTCGCCGCTTTGCTTCAGTTTATCTGCCGATACTTCATCGTGTTCGTCCTGAATCTCACCGACAATCTCCTCCAGTAAATCTTCGAGCGTCAGCATGCCTTCAACACCGCTGTGCTCATCGACGACGATCGCCAGATGCACGTTGCTGCGCTGTAAACTCTTGAGTGCGTCACCCAAACGCGCCTTGTCTGGAATGAAGACCGGTTGGCGCATGATCTTCTTGAGGTTGAACTCCTGTGCTCTCAGCAGGTATGGCATGACATCTTTTCCGTGGAGCACGCCGACGATGTGGTCGAAGTTGCCGCGGTAAACGGGCAGGCGTGAATAACCGGAGATATGGAATTGATGGACGACTTCGGCGAACTGCGCTCGATCGTCGATCGCCACAATCTCGGTGCGCGGGACCATGATTTCACGCACCGTCAGTTCGGAGAATTCAAAGACGTTGTGGATCAGTTCCTTTTCATCTTTCTCTAAATGGCCCGATTGATGGCTGAGATTTATCAGATGGCGGAGCTCCTCTTCGGTATAGACCGTGTGATGACCGGGTCTGAAATTAACGCCGAAGAGCCTGAGGAATCTGATGCCTGAGACATTGATGAACCAGATGAACGGTTTAAAAGTGCGATAGAACAGGTCCATCCAGCGCGCCGTCGCCAGAGAGATCGCTTCGGCTTTTTCGATGGCGAACGCCTTGGGCGCGTATTCGCCGAGGACCAGATGGAGATAAGTTATGACAGCCAGAGCGACCGTGATGGCGATGGAATGTGCGATGAGAGACGAAGCGTCGGGCGGCAGAAACCTGAGGATGATCGGCTCGATGAGACTTGCGATTGTCGATTCGCCGACCGCGCCGAGCGCGAGGCTGGCGAGCGTGATCCCGAACTGGCTCGCCGAGAGCATGGCGTCGAGTTGATCGAGCGCGCGCAATACGGACGCCGCTCCTTTATGGCCGGATGCCACCATAGTTTCGATCCGGGCGCGCCGGACGCTGACCAGCGCGAACTCGACGGCGACGAAGAAGGCGTTCGCCATCACCAGCACTAATACGACAAAAATTTTGAAGAGAGCCCATACCATAGGAGGGACTGGATTATAACGCACGTTTTCTCTGTTCGACTAATGACAATTTGATTGAGACGATCGATGATCAATGAGATAATACATGTCGTCATGGAACAGGGTTGTCCAGGTTGCGGATTCGTTTCAGATCGTCCATCTCGATATTGCCGCCAATGCGGAAAACAGCTCGTTGTCGAAAATGAGCTGACATCGGCGGAGACTAGAAATTATGACTCGATCCGAGCAGCACAAGCTGCAGGCGTTTCATATCCTTCGCATCCCGGAATGCAAGCCGAAAATGTGAAGGAGGTTCAAGAAACGGCCCGATTTTATACCCCTCCTCTTACATCCGACTATGACCTCCCTGAGAAGAAAAAATCCAGGACGGGTTTGTGGCTCATACTCGCCTTGCTCTGTATCCTGCTGGTTGGCGGTGGTTTGGTCACTCTCGTCGTCCATGCATTACGTCCGCCGCGGCAAGTCGCTTCAGCAGGCGAGGAGAGGCGGTTTCCGTTTCCGCCTCCGCCACCACCTCCCCAATCTCCGGATACATCCCAGGCGGGCATGCCGGCGATATTCGATAAGTACAAATACCCTAACGCTAATGTCGATCAAACGGTGAGCGGAATAGGGATAGGCGATTTTATCAAGATGAGCACAACCGATACCGTCGGCGTTGTGAGTGATTTTTACAAGCGGGTAACAAAAGCCCCGCCGATAACCGAGAGCAGAGATAATGATGAGGGGCAGATTATATTTCAGGCTTCCAACTCTCCTCCGATTTTAGTTATCATTGGCCCCGATGATGAACTCCCCGGCAAGACTCAGATAGTGCTTATCCACTCCAGTTTCCAGATACCCAAAATAGGAAGATACTGAGTCGTATTTTTGGGAATCTAGAAAAAAATGGATAGTTGACTCCTCCTCGCGAAAAGGCGTAACATTAATATCTAAAAAAAAATCAACGCGCAAAGTAATTTGCGAGGGAGTTGGCGATGACCAAGGCCGATCTAGCAAGAGCAGTATATGAGCGGCATGGAGGGATCTCGCTTCAGGATGCGCAACGCATCGTTGATGGAATCTTCACCATCATCAAGCAACAATTGCTTGATGGCGACCGGGTTCACATAGTAGGGTTTGGGACACTGGAGATAGTCACACGCCGGCCGCGGCGGGGGCGTAATCCGGCGACCGGTGAAACGATTGAGCTACCAGCGAAACGCGCGCTCGTTTTTCGTCCATCTCGTGCGATGAGATCAGTTTGAGTCGATCAAGTAAATATTTGATGATATGCAGCAATCAGCACTAGTAATCCCAGACAAACTTTTTTTCAAGATCGGAGAGGTCTGCGACATAGTAGGTGTCCAACCACACGTGCTCCGCTACTGGGAATCAGAATTTCCAATGCTGCAACCGCAGAAGAACCGCGCCGGGCAGCGAACTTACCGGCGGAAGGATGTGGAGATGGCGCTGCGGATCAGAGAACTTCTCTATGAAGAGGGGTTCACTATCGCGGGAGCGAAACGAAAATTATTGGGAGAAGGTCGTAGCGGAGGATCATCACGATTACAAATCGTGCCGCCAGGAGGGATACCTAGCGATGAGCCGGAAGCTCCGCCCGAACCCACCACACCCGAGCCGACACCTCAAATATCGCGTCTCTCGCGGGATACCATCAAACGATTGAAACTGATGGCGGAGGAATTGTTGACATCACTCAAGGCCGATGTTAAAAAGTAGCCCGTTTCAACATCGGGGTTGAGCGAAAAATTTCGGGACGTGGCGCAGCCTGGTAGCGCGCTTGCTTGGGGTGCAAGAGGCCGTGGGTTCGAATCCCGCCGTCCCGACTTTTAGAATCAATAGTTTACGGGCGCTGAGGAGGCGCCCGTTTTCATTGTGTTACACATTGAGTTACACATTCGCCCCGAAAAATATTTTCGAATTAGCCATATCGCATTGGTCTTTTCCACAGTAATCCGGCTCAGTCAGCAGAAGGATCACTCTCTTATAAAGATTCAAATGATCGCTCAGTCCCCGGGCGACTTTCTCCAATCTACTGGACAGGTATCGGAAGAAAACATAGCAATCGAATCCAGCCCACGCATCGTTTCTACAACAGTACTGGGACTGCGGTAATAATGCGTGGCAAGAAGATATTGGTGATCATCATCGCGCTGGCGTTGCTGCTTGCCTGTATCGTCGCGCTGAGACTGCGAAGGGACAAGCCGATTGGCCCGAGTGTGTCGGAAACTTCGCGATTAATCGGAGGCCCGGCCTTCGAGGTTCAGGTCGAGATGCCTGCCTTCAATTCAGGCCGCGCACCTTGGGAGATCCCTGGCGTCATCTTGGGTTACGATCATGGACCGCGGTTCGATCAGGCAAGTCCCGGCGCCCAGGTCGGGAAGATAGCAGCGGATCATATCGAGCTTAGCGCCGACGGCGGCTGGGACATTTTGATCGAGACCGACGGCGAAGGACGGCTCACTCAAGGAACACACGTCGCATTTCCGGTAAAACTCGGGGGCAGACCGTTGAAATTCAACTGTCGACCCGCAGATCCGACCGTTGGCTATCTTCACACCACCGCGCGCACGGGCTCGGATGAACTCGAAGGGAGCTTCCAACTGGAAGTCGCTATCTGCAAGAATGCTGTCTCAGGAAAAACTGCCGCGTGGCCCTACCAACCGCTCAAGGTTCGTGGGAACTTTGCAGGGTTGAAAAAGCAAGGAGAAAGATGAGTCGCCGTCGAACAAATCGTTGGACGCGAGCGGCGGCCAAAAGCAGTGACAAGTGACGCGTGACAAGTGACAAGTGATAGGCCGCCGCCGCGTCAACTCAACCGGTTAGGCGCCGATCGGCCAAATAGATTCAACTACCGTTAGAATCATCGCGGTACCGAGTACATGGGGCACCGCCTAACCTGCGGGCTCACAACGTCGCGCACGGAGGCGGAGAGCCTGGTCGAGCGCTTTGCGGTGGGCACGCGCTGGGAAGTACGGATATGCGAAGCTCGGCCCCAGCTGTCGGTCCTGCATCCTGGTGTAACCCCTCGCCTATGGTCCAGCTTGGCATTCTTCGTCGTGTTCTCGATAGGTTCGGTTTACATCTTGATCAGCGTCCTGGCCACCCTTCAGTAGTAGCTCCTAAGGTGTGCCTTTGGTGATCAGGTTTGACATACTGCAATGCGCCAAACCGGCCCACCGAAGGCACAAACAACAGCGCCCCGCGCCAATATTTCACGGTTATTTTTCCTTCGTGAAAACCCTCGCCCCACCGCCCCGTTTTAAGATCATCTGGTTTTTCGCGGCGTCGAACTCAAAAACGACCCGCCCGCCGAAGATTTGAAATTTATCCTGCGCCGTCGCTTCGAGCGGGGCAGCGCTTTCACTGCCCGGCTGAAAGAAAAGCGTCGCGCCGTCTCTGGTGATCGTAAATTTCACGGGGGCGTCGGGGCTCGAATAAACTCCGACGTATTTGTCCAGAACTTCCGGGCTGACGGCGATCGATTCGAAGGCGGGAATCTCAAACGGTTTATTGTAGTAGATGTCGATAACGCCGCTCACAATATCCTTTACCGGGTAAACCTTCGCGTTCGTAGTGTAGGCGACCGCCAGCTTTTCTTCCGGCAGGTAAGCCAGCCACGCTCCGTAGTTGTCGCCCCCGCCCGTGTGCCCGTAGAAGGTCTTGCCGGCGAACGTGAAGGTCACCATTCCGAGCCCCTCGCCGTCCCTCATCGTTTTCATCTGATCGAGGCTCTCCTGAGAGATCAATTTCCCGTCGAACAGCGCCTGGATGAATTTGGCCAGGTCGTCCGGTGTCGAAACAATCGCCTGCCGAAGAGGATGCTCGGATGGGTTTCGGAACCCTGTTTCCAGTCGCTGCCGGTATTGATATAGGTAAGAGCTTCGTTTTTGTTCACATCGATGTTTCCGGTCGCGATGTATGTATCCTTGAGCCCGATCTTGGAGGTGATTCTTTCCTCGAGAGCTTCCTCGTAGGGTTTGCCGGTTAGCTTTTCAAGGATAAGACCTAAAAGGAAATAGCCGGAATTGCTGTAGGAATGCTTTGTGTCCGGCTCGAAATCAGGCGTGCCTTTGACGATCAGGGCGAGCATTTCATCCTTCGTTACTGGTCGTCTCCAGGTTTCCAGATTGCCTGATCGCGCCTTACGTTCGGGATACCGCTGCGATGCGAGAGGATTTGCACGATGGTAATTTTCTGGGCGTTCGGAACCTGCGGGAAGAATTTGTCGAGCGTGTCGGTCAGCTTCAGTTTTCCTTCCTCGACGAGCTGCAGGATCATCGCGGCGGTGAACATTTTTGTGATCGAACCGATCCGGAATCTGCTCGCCGCGGTCAAAGGTTTCTTTTCGGTTCCGTTGATCTGGCTGTAGCCGATGGCGCGGGTGTAAAGAACGTTGCCGTCTTTGGCGATGGTCAGGCTCCCCATCGCCTTATTCTTTTCGGCGAGCCGGTCAAAAAACTGGTCGAGTTTGGCTTTGTCCAGCGTCTGTGCGTAGCCTGCGGTGAACAACGCCAGTGTCAGTAAAGTTGCGAATAATATTTTAATTTTCATAGTTGCGCTCCCCTTCTGCCAACGTTTTGCGCTTCCGCGCTACGGCAGCAGGAAGACTTTTAAAACACCTCCTTGGGCTTGTCAAGGACTTTGCATCACAAAGCTCTTTTATTTTTTCAGTTTTTAGAAATAACGCCTCTTTCAATCACGTCCCCTCTTTCCATCGCCATTTTCATCTCCCTGCAACCATTTCAATAAATCAGCCCCAAGATAATATCGCCGTCTCCCAATGTTACGTCCTCTGAGTTCACCGGATTTCTCTGCGCGAATGAGAGTAGATAAGGAAAATCCGGTAATCGCGATAGCCTCCTCACGCTCGTAAACCGCATTCTCGATGATTGGCTGTTTTTTGATCGTGGCTTGAATCAGATTTTGTTCTATTTCCATAATAATTCGGAATTACTCCTCTCCAGAGATTAGGTTTCTTCTGATCAGTACCGCAGCGCGAGCCCTTGTTCCATACTGGTGGCGTACTTTCTGATTTCTCCCTCAATTTCTGTGTTGATCCGATCCATATCGATTTCGCTCATAGTTCCACACTCCTTTGCGTAGTACCACTGCTGCGATTCCATAGTCGCAATCAAATACAGCTCAAGAGCATTTTCTCGAAGACGGCAATGTTTTCCACCTGATTTGCATCATACGTTATCAACTTGAATCCTCTGTATTCCCGTGACTCGACCATTTGACGGTGAATCAGCCGTTTACGGAGGTAAACCCGGCGCCTTCCATTAAGGTGAACAAGACGCTGAATCCTCTTGCGTATTTGAGACTGTTCTCCATTCCCCCGTGGTTCTTTCGATCCCCGTTCTTACGGTCATCCTCTTGTCCCTCAAGATGGGTGCGAGTTCCCAAGATAAAGCCGATTCCAGTGTTCGGACGCCTAGCGAGGCTTGCCCCTTCGGAATGATCCTCATGAGCGCTTGAACTTTCACAGAGCGGACATTCAGGGCCGGTCGAAAATTGACCGGGATTTCGTCGCAAAAACGGGAATTCGCGCTGAACCACCTGCAGGATGCGACCACAGCCGCAAAGCAACCTGAGGCGCCCGCGATATAGACGATCCAATTCTTTGATCGCCGCGTCCGACCAAGGCCGGGATATCTGAATCCAGAATGGCGCTTTCCATATCTATTACCTCACTATCCCGACACTCTATCCAGAAGGCCATGCTCAATACCGCAGCGCCATGCCCTGCTCAGCACTACGCGCGATGTTATGGCCCATAGCGCTCATCAGGGCTGCGACTGCGCGCAACTGGGCTGCCTGGAGCGATGCATCCCGCACTTCCTTAGCCGCCCCGACCGCGCCTTCGTAGGTGACGAGGTTTGCCTGTCTCTCGAGCGCTGCCCCCAGCAGTTTGATTCGCGTACGCTTTGGCCGTATCGATCTGGGTGGTTGCTAAACCGCCGTGAAGACCATACATATTTTCGGTGTAGGTACCCCAGCTTTTATTCAGATCATTGTAATATTCCTCGATGTTCTTGGTGCGCCCTCCGGCGCCTTTGATAACCGCATCTCCCTGCCCCGCCCACCTGATGAGATTGCCGCCATGTTGAAGAGTAAGGCCTATAAAGGCTCCATCCCCCATTTTGTTCCTACCCATGCCGAAGGGGCTCATGTTTCTTCCACCGATAGTTAATGCCTCGCTGATCGCGCCCCACTTCTGCATTTCGCGTTGCTGGTGGCCCGCGACCCTATTGTCATTGTTCTCTTTGGTGCGACCGGTCATCATGGTGCGATAGGTGTGCATGTATTGCTGATAAGCGGCGTTATTCTGGAAGTCGCGCCCTGCCTTGGCGAGGCCGATCTGCTGGTCTCGCTGTGCGAAGAGCTGAGCGAGTTTCTCACTCTGCCTGGCGCGAATCCCCAGATTGCCCGCCTCCTTCCCCGCTTCGGCGCGCATCATCTCGGCCCCAAAACCACCCAGCGCCTGCATTTGGTCGGCCATGTTAGTGATCTGTGCCGCAGCTGACGCGCTGTAGAATTCAACTCCAGCCCCGACAATCGCCCCCATCCATCCCGAGATGGTCGACGATACGCTTTCGTAGATCTGGCCGCTCGCTACTTTGTAGGCGATCATCGGCGATGCCCAGAGCGACAGCCCGGCGATGGCCATAATCAAGACTGCCAAAATGACAGTGTGATAAGGCTCCGCGCCGGAAGACATGATTTCCTGCATCGTCTGCGGATTCCATTGATAGACGGCATCGCTTCTACCCAGACTCATCGCGAGGTTTCCTCCCATATAGGCGAGCCCCCTGATCAATTGAGAGACAACCGGCCACACCAATGTCAGAACGATAACGCCCCAGGCGAATGGGTAGGATATCTTTTGGGCCAAGTTCCGATCGATCGCCAGGGCAATCATCACCGGCGCCGCAAGCCTGACGGCGATCATCAGAAAGCCTCCGAGCAACAGAAGCCATAGATCCCCGAAGGCCAGTATCCCGCGTGCGAAGCTCAGCAACGAAAAGAGGAACGGCATATTGTGCGAGAGGCTCTCGAACTTGTTATTGATCCCCTGAGGCGAAGAGACCACGTCGAGGAGCACTCCCAGAACTGCCTCTTCCCCACCTGGAGGCGGTTTGAGATTTTCGCCAGTTGGCTCAACAGTGAAATGCCCTTTGGTGAATCTGCGGTAGCCTTCTTCGAAGCTTTTACGCTGGTTGTCGTAGAACCTATGGAGAACGGCGGTATCGCCGTTTCTGTTGCTCCCGCCCCAGGCGATCTCCTGACCGATGGTATCGAGAGTGTTGATGATGGTCGGGCCGGTTCCCATCAACGCGAAAATGATCCCAACTCTCCCGAACCACCAGAAAACATCCACACCGGCTCCTGCGTTTTCGCGCCACAGCCTGGCGAAGCCGAACATGATGACGAGCGCGGCCAGTGTCCAGGACACTTTCTCCAGCCACGGCATGAGAGGGCCTTCGATCTCGCTTTGTAGGAGCGGTATGAGGGCGCCGGCATGGCCGATTAACGCCCGGAAGATATCCGATAAGCCACTACCTGCAGGATTCGCAGGTGCGGGGGATGGTGTAGGCGTGGGCGTCTGAGCGAGCATGGGCAGGCTCACGCAAACAATTACCGCAGTAATGTGCAGGATGGACAGTGTTGATAGCCTGAGTTTGCTTGCACGCATGATTGCTCCTTGATCCTATCTTCTTATAAACACTAATCGATTTTGCTGAGCGTCCTTTGAAGCTCGTCGAGCGCATTATTGAATTCCGACCATGCCTTATTCATCGACTGTACCTGCTCCCCGAACTTGACGCGCTCTTCCATACGAATGTTGTATTGCTTCATGCGATTCTCGATTTGGCATCGGAGATCTAATATCTCCACCTCAAGCTGTGCAATCAGTATCTCGTAACTGGCCAGTTCATCCTTCAGGCTGGCGATACACGAAGCACATTTCTGCGCGTCAGGCTTCCGTTCCTCCATATAAAGTAGGTCTGCCGTCATCTTCTGCTTCCCCTGTGCCCAGGCTTTCTTCTGCTCCTTGAGACTCATTTCGCGCTGCCACATCGCGATCTGGTTGTCCATCCGCACAAGCCGTTCGCGATTTGCGATCGTATCTTGACTGCTCCTGCCGATAGATTCTCTTAAATACTCATCAAGGTCTCGCAGATCGGCTTCAGGATCAAAGATACCGTTGCGAAGGCGGTCGTCGATCCTTTTGATCATGTTCAGGCGTGTGGTAACAATCGCTTCAAGCTGATCCTTCAACTGGAAGGAGGCGCGCACTGTCCTTCCAATGTTGCTCATCGTGGCGATTGCATTGTTCTGTTTCGCTACGAGGTCATCGGCGGCTTTGAGCACCCCGCCCAGTGTTGTGAGCTGCTCTACCAGCTTCTGGTAGTGCTCCATCCATCGAGCCGCCTCTTCGACTTTCTTTTCGGCTTGAAGCACGTATTGCGCTGGATCATAGACGGTCCATTGTGCCTGCGCTTCTTCCGGGGGAATGATCAGAATGCCGATGAACAACCCAAGTATGAGTTGACGAAGCAAAGATGCCTTTTTCATTGCTCCCCTCCTCTGACGGTTTCGTGTTGAAAGTCTAAAAGCGATTCATCCACTTCAATCAATCCTGCAGCGGCTAGTCCTCTCGGATAGACAGCGGCGAGCCATCCGATCACATCAGCCAGCGGCCAGCCGGTGAGCGACTGCACCCGCGCCCTGGCGTTGCGTTCATCCGGGTTTGTGGCGAATGTCCATAGCTCAGCCGGTGAGAGGTCCATCTGAATCATTTCGACGATCTGGTCGAAGCCCGATCCCAGCACCAATACATACTGGGCGTACTCGCCTCGAACATTCCTGATAGTGCCTATCGCGGCAGCAGCGTTGTCCGACAGCCCGGCGTCATCAATGAGCTTCGAGCAATCGCCTATTTGTTTGCCGATGATCTTTATCCCGGCGGTCCTGGTAATATCGTGCAGTTCCTCGAAATCCTCATAAGCTTGCGTCGCCAGCATCGTCACCGCGTTCTCTTTGCGCCCTTGTCGTGCACCTCGTTTGATGACAGCTAGAATGTGGGGGTACTTGTCCCTGATCTTCCAGACCTCATCGAAGACGAGTAACACCGGCGCGCGCGTCCCGTCTTCTTTCAGCCGCCCGATAGAGCGAACTACACGAGCTGCAACCCGTCCGGCCAGAGTCTCCCTCACGTCCTGTTGGAAGTTATCCAGGCTATCGAGCTCATACACGTCATATGGAGAATCAGTGGCGAAATCGGGATGCGTGGGCGCATCGATCCAGGGATGGGCGCGGTACTTCTCAAGCGCCACTGCAAGCGTCGCGGCGCGGTCTCTCACTGCCGGCGCCTGGAAAGGATAGCTATCGAGCATCGCCAGCAGGTGCGAATGGGTCGGCTCATGTTTCGGCTTCCCGTGGCCGTTGCGAGGAACCTCATTCCGGTAGACCTCAGTCACCACATTGGTCAGGATGTCCTCGGCGATGTTGTCATCTGGCTTGACTCTCGCCAAACGCATCGCATCACCTACCACGAAAGCGATCTGAGTCTCATCGGGCGGCTCGCCCAACTCTAGCCCCGGATAATCCCAGATATTGATCGTGCGAGGCTCTCCGGCGATGAAACGCAGATGACGGCTCCCCACCACATCTACGTGCGGGCCGAGCGATTCGCCGAAATCGACCGCTCGGACTCTCGCTTCTGGCAAGGTTGCCAGCACATCATTGATGATCCGTGCCATTAGCACTGATTTGCCGGCGCCCGGTTGCCCTAACACTACGGCAAGCGGAGAAGCGATCTCTCCGCGGTCGAAGAAGTCCAGACCGATCAACCTCCCGGACGGTGTTGAACACAATGTGTGAGGTCTCCTGGCCCCGCTCCAGCTCGATTCGGTCGGAATGAGCGCGGCGAGTGAGCCGGCGACCTCTGTAATCTCCCTCCCTGTGGGCCGCCGGTCCGCTTCACCCGCCAGCCCCCGGTGATAGATGGCGCGTATACTGTCCGGGTCTTCACGCGCCGCCTCCACACCGGGGATAGCCTTCATCGCCGTCACCATCTGTTCGCAATAGTTGTCGAGAATCCTGAGCGACTCCCTCTTCTCTTCCCGCGTCCGCGCCGACGGGCTGTAGATAAGAGCGTAGAAACGAATTTGCACCAAAGCCTCGCGTGATCCGGTAACGTGCTCACGCACGTTCTCGAGGTCAGCGAGGGCCACCCTGGATTCCGGTGTCTGTTTCACTCTCCCATCAGGGCGAATTGACGAACGGCGTAATTGCTTAATGCGCCGGTCGAGGAGCCTTGTCGCCTTATTCTGGTCAGGGTAGATGAACTCCGCGACGAGGGTATGACGAAAATTGAGCGACGGATTGAGAGTCAGCGCTCGTAATGCGTCGGCGGCGACCGATGGCTGTGGAGGCGTGAACATCGAGACGACGGCCGCCGGATACAAACCATGCATAACGTAATCTCCCTCGGCTCGGATCGACTCGCTGCACAAATAATCCCGCACGTCGAAGCCGTGGACATCGGGCAGGACTGGAATAGCGCGAGCATTCTGCTTGTGCCCGAGGTAGACGGCATCCCACAACTCTTCTCGACCAAAGCGCTGCAGCGACAACGGACATTCCCGTTCGATCAATCGGAAGACCTTCTCGACGTTTCTTCTCGCTTCGCGTTCATCGGCAATGAGCCGCCGCACCACGCCGTCATCGGCCGTCTCCGTCCACTTTCTGTGGAGCAGCCGGGGAATGTCTGTGAGGCGTTGCCTGCGTAACTCCACCCAGACGGCGGGAATAAAGGCGCTCAGGCCACTGTTGGTGTCGTCGCCTTTGTGCTTGACCGGCACTCGCACCCAAAGCGAAAGTGTCTGATGCCGGTAGGCTCCCACCGCTGCCGCGCCTTGATAGAACTCTACATTATTCATATGCAGTCCCGAGGCCTCCGGGTGGGTTAATTCCCCATCTCCCCGCACCCGGAGATGGGCGAGGATCGCATGCCCCGGATCGGGGCCGGATGAATAACGGAATTGGATCACGGTACCCGGCGGTTTCCCAACCGCCAGCAGCCGCGCTAGTGCGTCACAGTTGGATTCGACAGTATGGTCGTGCGCGAGCATCGTCGGAGCGAGTTGTGATTTCCAGGCACACGTATATGAGCCGTCGGCGTGCCGCAGAGCGTCTTCGCTGATGCCGACTATTGAAGAGTCCCGCTTTCGCCCCGGAGGCTTTGCCAGCCTCTTCCTCGCTTCTTCATCCCTTGCGATGCGCTCCTGCAGGCGACCATCGTCGCTCAGCTTCCAGACTGTCAGGTCCCGGCGCGTCTGACGGAGCAGAGGCAATAAGCGCAGCGCGGCGCCGATGCCGAATCCGATACCCGCGCCGGCGGAGATACCGCTGATGATCAATGAAGGATCCATTTCAATTCTCTTTGACGTTGACGACCCAGGCTCGCCTCGGCTGTCCCTCTATATCTCCGGGAAGTGAGTGTCGCTGGATCGGGTTAGTGAAGGCGGCGCGCAAACGGTGCTGCAGCCAGAAAGGGCGGCGACCGATTCGCGCGTAGTTGAAAAACGCTATGGAGAATGCCCCGGCACCAAGTCCGCACCACAACTCCAGCGGCACTCCCCACAGCTTCAAGTTGAGTAAGAAAGGCACCGTATAGCTGACGAGCGCAGCGGCGAAGACGAACTTCCAGTCCTCGACACGGACGCCTAGTCGCGCTACCGGTAAATAGATGTTCGGCCTGATGGGTCTTGGCCTCATGATTCTTATTCCTTCAATTACCAAGATACCGTATCGAGGTTGACGGCATTGCCCTGTGAGAAGCTGTAGATTAACGACAGGATCCCACCGATTCCCATTGCAAGACCGCCCCCGACCATCTGCCTTCCCCAGCTCTTCTCCATCATGTAGTTGACGGCTCCCCAACCGATCCCGGCCACGCCGAGCAAGAACAGTAGATTCCGCCCCCACCTGATGGCCTCGCGGACTCCGGAGCCCACCGCCTGATCGTTTTGACCGAAGATGCTTCCGCCCTGTACCTGCGCGAACGCCGGTTGCGCCAACGTCATGCCCACCAGCAGCGCCGAGGCGATCAGTGCCAGCGCCGGCTCGATCGATCGAACCAGCACGGCGAGCTGAATCACCCACCGGCCCGCTCTGGCGGCCATCGAGCGTTCGAGCAGCTCGTCATCCACTTCACAGGCCGCAACGCGCGGACGAATCCCTCTCAAGCCTTCTCCGTTCATGGCTCTACTCCTTCGTTGAACTAAGTTGTTGTTGTTAAGTAACCCACCTCTTGCTTCGGACCGCTGAACACATCCCAGAAGCGTTGGGAAGCTTCGAATCCACGGCGGGTCGTTTCGCCGAAGCTATCAATCAACTTCCGTGCCGTAGTTCTCATGCGGCATTGCGGTTGCTGAAGTGACCTGTCGATGAACGATAGAAACCGGGTGAGAAGATTGAGATCGATCGGTGTGGCGCTGGCTCTGATCTTGGCGGCGGCACAGGCAAAAGCCCAAGGCAAGCAGCAGGATGACCACACGCGGCGAATGGCGGCCCGCATTGAGGCGAAGCATCTACGCTCGCGGCAAAACCTCGTTAAGCTGCTCCGCGAGCATCCTCAGTTCTGGCAGGAATTACTGGCAGTTGCGGAACGGCTGAAGACTGAACCTGCATGGCTGCTCAACGTGCTGGCGACAGAATCTCTGTTTGATCCGGCGACGCGCAACTCCCTTCCTGGACAGACCGCCAGCGGCCTGATGCAATGGATCGAGAGCACGGCACGGAGCCTCGGGACGACAACCAGGGCCATCAGGCGCATGAGCCCGGTCGAGCAGTTGTCCTTGATAGAAAAGTATTTCGCCCCGTTCCACGGCCGCCTCAACAGCATGGCCGACGTTTATATGGCCGTCTTTCGGGGCTTTATTCTTGATGGGAAAGACGAAACCGTTATCGCCCCACTCAACAACTCGCGAAAAGAACAACGGATTTACAGGCTCAATAAATGGCTTGATTTAGATAAAGATCGGAAGATCACCAGGGGTGAGCTGGCTCTGGCGGCAACGCTGATAGGCAGGTTCCAACCTCAAGAGCCCACATCATCACTCCCCGGCAGGAATCTCAGCCCAACGCTGCTTGCACCCTCAGCCCCTCCTGACAGGAAGCCCGCGCCAACGCGATCGATCTATATTCGTCCAACCAAGCCCGTGGAATAAGAATTCCTGGGAACCCTCCGGTAATCATCCTTTTATCTCTCTCAATCCAGGCTCGATTCGCTGACAGGAGAACCGCGAGCGGCGAACGATGTTCGGCGTCAGAGGCACGGTCATTCGCGACCAGGCATTTACAAAACATAAACGGGGCGTTTCCGTTTCGTAAACCGCATTCCAAGGAATGGAGTTATCGAGGCAGGAAATTTACGTTTCGTAAACGCCCAAGGTCTTGCGCTAAAGATCGAAGCCGCACTCCTGCCAATTAGCCATGAGCTGTCGTCCTGTCTTCCGGCATGGATGGAATGGCCCGGCGTTTACAGAACGGAAACGCCTCGTTTCCGTTTCGTAAACCGCATTCCAAGGAATGGACTTATCGAGGCAGGAAATTTACGTTTTGTAAACGCCCAAGTTATTGCGCAAAGATCGAAGCCGCGCTCCTGCTGATTTGCTCCATAAAATTCGATCATATCTCTTCACCGATGAGCGGCTTTTTCTCTTGGCTCACTGTCCCCAACGTTCCGGGCTTTGAGCGCTCGGTGGCAACGGTCTATCAGGCATAAGCTGTCGCTCTCTCTTCCCAGTATCGCCTGGAGCGCGGTCAGATCGAGGTAGGGCGACAGCCTCTCCGCCGAATAAATTTGAGGCGGAATCTCCGACATGATTACTCTACCAATCATCGATGATCGAAGCGTCTGCTGTCTGGGAATAATGGCAATGAATTGTCTGGCACGCTGATTGTTAATTGTGGCGTGTACAAAATGATAGCACTTAAGGGAGCATTCTATGATGGCAGAAAAAGTGATGGAGGAGAACGAAGATACTTTCAACGCCGAGGATTTACTCGACCTTCTGGATGAATTTATGGGCCGCCGCGCAAGGTGGGGAGGAGATACGCTCGAGCTTGACTCGGGACAAACCATAGCGGCAATCGGCCTCTTCGTTATCAATGTGGGTTGGATATTGCGGCTGGACGAGCATCGGTACATTCGCCTCCCGGATGAGGCGGTCTTGAGGGGAGAGCCAATCGGCGCGGAACTTGGGAGGATATGTTCCAATGAAACAGCTGGAGATGGGCGGAGGAAAAGCAAGCGTCATCGAGGCGATCGTAAGCGTTGAGCCGGCCGCGCTTCCGCAAGCCCGGCCTTGTGGCACACGGATTGTTGATCGTCACATCGACAGCGGAGGTCAACGCGGCAAAGCAATCGGGGAAAGAACCCGGAGCCAAACGCAATGGAATCCCATGCTCGATTCATAGGAATTGCAGCGCCCGTGGCGGGATGGAAAGAGCCGCCAGGCTTCCTGTAGTTCGCATTTTGTGGATCGACGCCGCTGAGACAGCAACAAAGAGAATTCGTATGAGAGCAAAGGTAAATACTCGCAACCTGCCGGCAACTCTCGATGGAGCCTCCGATGGAACGAAGCAGTCGTCAAGTCGGAGTGAGGTTCCGGAGGCGGTTGTCGCGCACTCGATTCCTCACGTCCTGCACCGCGACCCCGTAGACGTAAGGACGATCTTGAGTCTGACCTGGATGGGAATATTCTTCGCATTGCTCTTGCTCGCGAGTGTCGGCCTGAACGTCTTCCAATATATTCGCCGTCCCGATCGCATAATCATCGATCGATCGTCGGGCCAGGTCCTCATGATCAACGACCGGGAGTACGGGGAGACCGGAGCCGTCTCGGTCGGCCCGGACAGGCCCGGGGCGAAGGAGAAAGAATACATCAGTAATCAGTTCATCAAGGCGGTCTACGGTATCGACCCCGCCACACGGGCTAAAGACATGGAGAGGGCGATACGCATGATGGTTCCGGAATCCGCTGGTAAATTCGCCGCGTGGCTAAAGCAGACCGGGATACTGGACAAACAGCGAACCGAAAGCTGGCAGGTCGTGTGGACCCCACAACAAACAGAGATCGATCGGACCGACCCCTACACGGTGCGGATACTGGGGAGACAGCAGATCACCAAAGTGGTGGCCAACGCCGCTCAGCAGGAGGCTCGCCAACTCTCTTTAACGCTCAAGCTCGTGGCCGATAAGCAAGGCCGCGCCGAGCACAACCTGATGTCAGGATTTCTCGTCGCCTGGTTCGACGAGAAGGAAGTGGTGCCGGACGGTAAGACGCCTGCTTCTCCGTAGCTATCAACGGTTCCAATTTGTTTCTCGATTTTAGGAGTAAAGACATGCTGCCTAGCAGTCGTAGTGTCGTTATTTTCGTCTCTACTATCGCCATGACGCTGGCTCTAAGCCTGGTTGCCACCGCGCAAGAGAGGCGGGAGAGGCGAAGCACGGTCGATGAAGCGAAATCCCCGCCGATGCCTGAGCACACAGCCACTCCCACGCCCGTCAAACTCATCGAGCCACCCGGAGTCGACTATTTCTCTGGCGAAGCGAAGGTGGCCGTCAGCGGAAATCAGGTTCCTGTTATCCGCCTGGGATTATCGCAGTATGCGGCGACGATCATCGAATTCCCATCATCCGACCGGCTGTTCAATCTGATACCAGGCGACTCGAACCTGGTGACCATCGAGGAATCGCCGACCAAGGAGACGGACCATTTCCTTATCGTTCGCCCCGGTGATGGGTTCGCCTCTCCGGCGACCATGTCCAAAGCCCGGCGCGAGCCGGCGACCTCGGTCATCGTGCAAATGCAGTCCGGACTGGTGGTCACGTTTCTCTTCTATCCCGTCAGGCAACTGAATGAACACGCCCACCGTGTCGTCGTGACATACGACCGTAGCGAAGTAGTCGCGGTCAGGCGCGCCGCAGGACTTGCCGTCAATCTCGATAGCACAAACCGCGTACCCAGGCCACGCACTAATTCCCTGCGAATCGCCACGCCATCCGAATCGCCCGCTCCGGACGAAACAACTCCCGCGCAGGCCCCGGCCCCCCAGGCCCCCAGGGCTGTGGCCGATCTGGCCGAGATCGATACTTCCGAGCCTCCAGCCAAGCGCCTCGGGAAGAGCCGAGATCCGGCCCGCACCGCCAGCCTCGCCCTGACCGAGGCAACCAAAACTCCCGAAATTTTTAAAAAGTGGAGCGAGACGGTCCACGGCCTGTCCCTCTCGGTCTCACCCATTCGCGAAGTGGACAAACACTCACAGCTCGTGGTCGTCGCCGTCAAGAACACGAGAAAGAGGGATGCGCGCATCGTGCCGGGTCAACCATCAATCTCGCTTGAAACGGTCGACAGCAAGAAACGTCCGATTCAGATAGAAGCGATCAGGACGCTCGCAGTGGACACGACGGTCGTGGATGAGGTGATCCGAGGCGGAGAGACTCAGTACTACGCGGTCGTTTACGAAACTCCCATTATGGGAGCCAGGCAGCGGTTGCGCGTATCCGTCGGACATATCACGGCAGCTGACGAACCGGCGACCGTGAATCTGACCTCATCGAATCGCTGATCTCCAACCTACCGGAGAAAGGACTAGCAGATGGACTCGAACGAATCCAACGACCTTTATCACAACGGCGCCGCCGGCGTCACCGAAGGAGCTCCGGGCGCACAAGACAATGACCTTGACCACCTGGACATCGAGGATGACGAGGATGATAGGCCGGGGGGTGAAGGGAGAGAGCCCGCCCGCAAAGGCAAGAGTAAGCGGCTCGTGGGCGGAATATTCATCCTCCTGATTCTCGTCGCTGCGGGAGCCGGCTTGTGGGTGATCTCCAACAGCCGGAAAACGAAGATCCAGATTCCGGTGCGGGACAATGCCAGGAAAACCGATCAATCAACTGCCCGCGGCAATGACGACTCCAATAGTATGACGGCGCAAGCTATTGAATCTGTCCGCAATTCGATTGCGACCCCGACGCCTGTGGCATCAGGATCACCCATTCCCCCATCCGGAGTGAAAGGGACAACCGTGACCTCGAACACCCCTGTCACGGATGTTATTGGAGCCGGGAACACCGTCCGGTCACCCACGAACGATACAGCCGCCGGGCAAAGCGGCGTATCTTCGGGCGCGGGGGCGTCAAGGCGTGATGAAATCGCCTTCCAGCGCAATCCCGAGCGATCGATCCGGTGTGCCCCGACTCCCACTCCGGTCCCGGTGCGTCAATCACTCAGAGGAGAACCCGCTACTCAGCCAATACTTGAGCCTGCCGCACTCAAGCGCGTACTCGACTCGGGTGTTGTGCTGCCTCCGTTCGGCGCGTTTCTCCCGGTCAGGACATTAGGGGCGATCTACACCCTGCGCCAGAGCATGGCCCGCTTCGAATTGACTCGAGACGTGCGTGGACAGGGATGGGAGCTGCAGAAAGGCACGCTTCTCATCGGACAACTACAAGGAAGCGAGCAGGACCGCGCATACATCAGCATGACGGGATTCATAGATCCATCCTCAGGAAAACTGGTAAAGGTGGATGGTGATCTCTTAGGAACCGACGGCGCGCCGGGCATCAAAGGCAAGCGGCACAAAGTGAGCAGCACCTGGAAGCGGGTCCTCGACCGCGCGGTGACCAGCGGCGTCGCCCTGGGACAGGCGGCGCTCTCAAGAGGGAATTCAACCACGATAGTTCTGCCTGGCGCGGTAGCTCCAGAGCTTACAGCCCTTACCTCGACCAGTAACCGTGAGTTCGTGGAGGTACCGGCAGCTACGCCCGCTTACCTTCTGATCACCCGCTTGCCGGAACAGGCGCCAGGCGTCGATGCGCCGCAGGTGGCTGCGGGAATGGCAGAGAACTCAACCTCTGCTTCTAACAACAATGGCGACAAGCTGCTCTCCGATGAAGAGGTGGCCCGGCTGATGGAATCCGGTTCGCCGGAAGAGATTCGCGCGGCGATGCCTCGCATGAGCTCTCGAGTTGCGGCAGCTCGCCGAGACAGTGTTGAAGGAGACGAACAAGTAATGCAACCGAAAGATCATTCAAGACCAAGCGTCAATCCGCGCCGCCTGCTCGAACAAAAAGGGATCGACGAGCTGGCTCAAACACTCGCCGATACCGGCTACCTGATCCAGCGACAGCTGCTCGTTGACCTTGCGCACACGCTGCGAAGCCGCAAGCCGCTGCTGATCGAAGGGCCTCGGGGCGGGGGGAAGACGGCGCTCGCCGAAGCCCTGGCCGAAGCCTGCAATCTGTCGACCTTCTACCTGCAGGGAATGGAGGGGCTGACCCTGGCCGACGTCTTGTATGACTGGGACCGCGAGGGACAGACGCAGATGGTCCGGCAGGAGCTGGCCGCGGGAACTAAACTCAAAGACGCTCAGGACAAGCAATTCACGCGTGAATACTTGATTCTGGGTGAAGCCTTAGGGGCGTTCAATTACGCCGGTTCGCACGACGACGTGCCGGTGTTGATCGTCGACGAAGCTGACAAGCTTCAAGAGAAGGTCGAGGACATGCTCCTGCAATTGCTCGGCCGCGGTTATGCCCATGTGCCGCGCTTCGGCGACATCGGCGTGAGAGATCCCGCGCGGTGGCCGGTGGTGATCCTGCTTTCGAACGATATCCGGCACGACCTGTCGGCCCCACTGCGCTCGCGCTGTCTCTATACCTGGCTCGATCCGCCTTCCCCCCGCGAAGAAGTGCGAATCCTTAGGGCGCGAGCCCCGCTGGCTGGCCGGGAATTGGTGACCGGCGTTACCAAGCTCATCAACTGCATCAGGCGGGACATGCCTGGGGTCAGGGACAAGCCCGGGATCCGTGAGTCCATCGACCTGATCAGGGCCCTGACCCTGGCCGGAGTGAAGAAACTGACGGGGGACGTGATCGGCGAACACTTGTGCTACCTGGGCAAACGGCACAAGGAGCTGCTCAATCTGCGGCAGGGCCTCGCAAGACTTGAATTCGCCGTGCATCAGCCGGATGTAGAGATTGATGAGTGGGTGGCATGGGCCTTCGAGGATAAGGCCAGTGTGCTCGAACAGGCGGCCTGAACTGGAGAAGATGATGGCTCTGAAGGCGCCGGCGCTATCGCCCATGACCATAGTTTGCACGACGGCCTTGATCGTCATCGCGGCGTTTGTCGCCGCGAACTACTTCGGGCTGGGCGCAAAAGTGGTTGATCCCCAAGTCACGATGGAGCCCGGCCGGAGCGCGGCGGGGAAACAAGGATCCGTGCGGCAGGCCGCTATTCCAACAGTGATCGACGGCGAGGTGGTGCGGACTGCGGAGCGCATCACCGAGGCCACGGCGCTCACTTTTTCGGCCGCCCTTTACGCGGCAAACGAACAGCTCCGGGGGCGCACTCCGCGTACGGTGCGGGACTTGTTGGACGGAGTGGCCAGGCAAAACCTGATGCCGCCGGGTCTTGCGTTTACTCAGGTCGAAGGTGTGCTCGCTTCATCCTGCCCTCTGCAGTCGGCCGGCTGCGGAACCCTATCGGTTCGCTATCGCCCCGTCCCTTTGGGCATCGAGGTCGTCTCGATCGGAAGCAAACCCCAGGACGGCCCCGCGCTGATCGTGCGCCTGCCGGATGAGACGTCGGACCAGGGCGAAGCCAAATTGTTCATCGCCGATAGCCTGAACGTTGTGAAAGTGCCGGATCCGTTTGCGCCGGCGGCAGTGGTGATCGCATCCGGTTGGAGTCCTGAACGCTGGCGCTCGCTCAAATAATCCCTGACGAGGTTTTCATGGCCCTGGATCAATTCCTCAAGCGAATAGACGCCCGCTACCGGATACCACGCCCCGCAAACGCCCTCTATCTGGACTCCTACCAGGCCGGATTTCGTCTCATGCGCGATGTGGGCGAAGGGATGCTGCTCGTCGCCTGCGGAGTGGGCACCGCCTGCATTCTCTGGCAGATCGCGAATGTGCTGCTGCGGATCGGCGTCGAGATCCACGAATACATGCTCGCCGCTATGCCCGTCGCTCTGCTGATCAGTGTGGCCGAAGCCTTGTCGCTGGTGATTCCCTATTACCGAATCACACAGCGCTTGACCCACGGTTCGGCGCGATGGGCTGATGTGGAAAATCTGAAAGCGCTCGGACTGGCTCATGATAATCGGCGATTGTTGCCGCCCGGAGCACTGCGGATCGGGAGGCTCACGCGCCGGTATGAACTCGTCCTGCCGTTCGGCCAGGCCCTCCGCCATGTGGCGATCTTCGGCCCCCCCGGTTCCGGCAAATCGTCGAGCTTTTTTATGCCCATGGCCCGCGATTGGGCGAATCAGGGTTCCGCCATCTTTCTGGATCCGAAAGGCGAGCTCTTCAAGCACACCGCCTGCCATTTCAGAAGAAGATACCGGGTCGACCTCTCCGATCCGAGATTGTCGGATCGATGGAACTTCGTCTCCGCCTGCAAGGGCGACGCGGAGACGGCACACGAGATCGCATCGATCATCGTCGGATTCGACCCGAACAAAGAATCGCACTTCGATCCGTTCTGGGCGCAGGCGGAGACCGCGCTGCTGACCGCGGTCCTGTTGCACCTGCCACAAATCGCGGTTAGCCCCACTCCGGCGATGATCGCCGAATACATTGCCAGCTCCGACCTGGCCTGGATCGATCGAGAGATGTCGCAATCGCCCGACCAGGAAGCCCGAGTCTATTGGGGGCTTTTCCAAAAAGCCGATAAGGAGAAGACACAGGGAGGCGTCTTCACCGGGCTTGGAGTGAAACTCGCTCCATTCAGGTCGCCGCATGCCATGGCCGTCCTTCAATCTATAAGCCCGGAGGAACGCGCGCGGGGGCTGCGCGAGATCGATCTGTCCGACCTTCGCCAGCCCGGAACCGCCATCTATGTCGTCATTCCCGAGGGCGATGCGACTCGTTATCAGGTTGTGCTCTCGATCCTCTTCGGCCTGGCGGCATCCATGACGCGGAAGACGAGCCACGACGAGAACGGCGCTCTGGTGCTGCTGGCGCTCGACGAAGCAGGAAACATACCGCTGCATGGTTTGAGCGAAATGCTCGGCGTGGGCCGTGGGAGGCGTGTCAGCATCGTCCTGGGTTACCAGAACATCGGGCAACTCTACAAGCAACACGGACTCAACGGCGCACACGCGATCTTAGGCTCCGTCGGGACGATGATCTTTCTTCCGGGGCTCGACTCCGAGACGGCGCAGTATGCCGTCAAACGGATCGGGCGCACCACGGTCCTGCAACATACTACTGTCGATTCGCCGGGGACCTCGCTGGACAACGAGCGGTGGGCCGAGACCGGGCGAGACCTGATCGACGCCGCGGAACTGCGGCAGATGGCGGAGTATCTGCAAGCCGTGGCAATCACCACCACAGCTCCGCCGATCAAGTTCGGGTTTCCCGAATATGAGAGGAGCGGTCGGCTGGCTCGGGCGCTCCCCCGCGAGTTGGGGCAACCGATTTCGCTGAAGGAGGCCATCAAGGCGGCAATGCCGCCGCGGGTGGAGGCGACGGCGGTGGCGGTGGACACGTATCCCGCCGACTTCCCCTCATCGGGATTCGGTGACGTCCCTTCGCGCCCACAGGAAAAGCGAGCGCCTGAGAGGCTGGCGAATAAGAATCAGCTCTCGCTCTTCGACGGCGGCGGCGCGGGAAACGGCAAGCGCGCCACGCAAGATAAGCTCAAGCCCGGCGATCAAGATGACGCAATTTATTTCGGCGGCAAGCACCAAACCAGGAATTCACTCCCCGGCCTTTCGGAGATTGCCGATGAGAACGACGACAAACAGCGGGCGAGCCGGTTAGATCCGGATCCCGCGCCGCCCACGGAGCCCGCCCAGGCGACGAGGTCCCGGATCAGTGCGGCCAGGAAGCGCTCCAACCGGCGCGGATTCGGAGAAGCGCCGCCGCAGGAGGAGACGTGAATCAGGCCGCGAGCAAAAGGCGGGTTCGAATGTCTCTCGTGATGTTCGGCGCATCGGCGGCTTCGCTCATTATCGCCTACGCGGCCGCGACCATCCTGGAGGTTTGGCAGCTGCGCGAGCAGACACCCCGACTCGCCGCCGACAGCATGGTGAAAACCCTCCGCGCCCATCACCGGCAAACGGGGCGATTCCCGAACGATTTCCGTGAGTTGGAGGCGAGAGTCTGGAAACACAAAACCATGCCTGATTTCGGAGCTGACGGACGCAGTCTCTCGATAGCCAACTATTACTACCTTTATCACCCGGTCAATGCAGGCGCCTGTACGATCTGGATCATCCCGGTGGGTCCGCGACGCGAAGAGGGCTCGACACACTTTTTGCTGCTCTATCCGGATAGCCTGCGACGATGGAAAGGCCCGCCGCTCTCGCTCGACGAGATCGGAAAACTTCGCAGCGTGCCGCAGTACGGCGAGATGAACATCCTGGGAATGACCGAGCAACGGCCGATCGATCTGGTTAAGAGGAAGTAGCGAGGTGAGCGATGCGCGCGGTGGTCAGGGCGGTACAATCCGGGGGAAAAGGCGTCTCTTACCAGGCGCGCTATATCGCCGAGTCCGAGCTCAACCGCGAGCGTGAAGGGGAGAAGACGCGCCCGCTATTTAGCAACCGAGGCCATGACAGCCTCACCTATCGCGCAGCCAACCAGTTCCTGACCGGTGGAGAAGGAGATCCTCTGAAGAAGGACCTGATTCACCTAATCGTCAGCTTTGAAGAGAAGGATTTCGAGGCCCTCAGAGCGCACGATGATGAGCGCATAGCAGCGTTGCGGGAGGTCGCCCGCGAGGCGATGGAAGGTACGAAGGCCGATCTCCGCGTCCGCGACTGGAGATGGGTCGCCGGCATTCACCTCAATACGGATAATCCTCATATTCACTTTTTGATTCACAAGGAGATCGCAAGCGACGACCCGGAGCGCCTCCGGTTGGGCAATATCCCGAAACGGCTGCTGCCAAGCCAAGTGACGGGCCAGGATGGAGAGACTCACCCCACCGAGGGTGTAATCGGTGAGAATTTCGTCCGGGCGTTGGAGAGCGGGATCAGCCTGCAAGCTCTGCGCCAGGGAAAGCTCGCGCCGTCACCGGCGCTCGCCTCGCTGCTAAAGGAGCTGGAGGTCAGCCGGACCGGACGCCAGGTGCTCAATTTTGAAGCCTCGTTGTACGAGGTCTCACTCCACAAAACCCAGGTGAACAAACAGAGGCGGACAAGCTACGAATCGCTTACCGCCCACGAACGCCGCTATCTCTCGGAGAGGATCGAGGAGCAAACACGGTCTCTCGCCCGCGAACGCGGTTCCGACGAGTCTGTTCTGCTCGAAGCGAATCGGAAACGTCCTTCGCTCGACGGACGCGGCCTGACTCGAGAGATCATCGCCAGAGGACAGGAGACCGCCTCCGGAGAGCCGCCCGACGTTCTTCACGACCCGAGGGCCGTCTTCAAAGATCGGGATCAAAACGACCCATACCACGAGCCGCCGCATGGCAAGGCGGGCTGGCTCTCGAAATACAGCCAATGGCTGCGTGATGACTACGAACGGGGGACCGTCATCAAGGAACAGGTCCTGGTCATTCCCGCCGAAGGGCATGAGCTGAATCCGGATATCCATGACCGCGGGCTTTTTATTCATGAGCTTCGTTACGCTCTCAAGGAGATTCAAGATCCGGAGAAAGCGTCCGAGTTTCATCGACTCGCAACAATAATCGCCGGAAGAAACGCCGGCGCCGATGGACGGGCCGGATTCTTCTCCTCCTATTACGGGCTGCTTAAGAGGGAGGGAGGAGACGAGATGGGGCGCGAGCTCGCCCCCCACGAAACCGAGGCCCGCGCCGAAGCCCTGGAGATAACTCTCGGCAAAATGCGTGAGTTGGCCCCACTGATGGAAGAACTGGAGACAGAGGTGAGTATCGAGACCCACAGACCCGATATGCTCGTCTCCCTGGAACAGGTTCGAGAGTCGAAACTGGCGTCCATCTCCGCCGAGCCGGCCTTTGGCGACCATGAAGACGGAGAAAAAGAGCTTGAAAACAGGCCAAAGGACGGCTCTTATGTCTTCAATACCGCCGCGCGCAAAGTGAATTTGCGAGACGAGAGCCTGCGCTTTCCGGCAGGACTCAGCCAGGAGACCAGGGAGCGGCTCGTGGCTAATACCCTGCCCTGGATCGACCAACAGATCGAGAGCGGCGTTAATCGGTCCGAGATATTGGTAGAGATCAACCGGTTCTACTATGAGTGGGCCGACTCCTCCAGGCTCACACTCACCGAAGGATTGAAGAAGGAGAAGGACGCCTATCATCGGATCGGATACTTCATCAAGGCCTACGCCGATGAGCGCATCAAGGCGCTGGACCAAAGCGGCAGGGGGGAGACACCGCGCTCCTTCCGCATCATAGCCGATGAGCCGCCTCCAGGACTGACCAAAGAAGCCCGGGCGCGGTTGGCGGAGGAGATACTGCCCTGGATCGATAAACAGATCGAGTCCGGCGCCAGCCGAACGGAGATATACAGGCGGGTCAAGCAGCAATTTCATCAAGTCGAAGTGACGGTGGAGGATCTCGTCCGCCGTCCGGTGGCGGTTCCCGGCCTCTCTCGAGAGGCGGCTGCGGAGCGCTCCGGGATAGTTCGCTTCTGCCGTGAATATCTCTACGAGCGGCTCAAAGACCTGGAGACGCGGGAGATCAATCGCTCTGAAACTTTCCGTGAGGTCCATCGACGAATGATGGAGGCCAACTCCGTCAAGGAGATGAACCAGGCGGCAGGATATGCCTTCAAGGAGGGACACTTCGATTGGGATAGGCGGACGCTGATCTTCTCCGGACTTGCCCCGGATCACCATACGCCGGAGATGCGGATACTGCGGACCTCCTTCGCACTCAGCCGTGAGGACCGGGCCAAATACGTGAAACAGATCGAAGCCGGAAAGCGCGAGCCTTCCCCGGTTCTCCAGCAGTTGCTCGTTGAGTTGAATAGCCGGAATAAACCGGAGAGCATCGCTCACTACCGGGCCTCAATCAAAAACGAAAAGATGAGAAACCCCGGCAAGCTCAAGATCTACGAGCTGCATAAGCAATTGCCGACCTGGGAACGGGACTACCTGTATCTCAAGATCGGAGAGCAGGAAGAAAGAGTTTTAAGCAGACGGGCCGCCCTGAGTGAGCCCCCAGCCGCCGTCGAGGTTTCCAGCAGGTTCCCTGCCCCGCACGACAACGAGTCGCTTCGGCAATACCTGGAGGAACGAAAAGTAAAAGAAGCGGAGCTGATCAAAGCCGCTGCCTCGCGTTCGCTGGGAAAGCGCGATGAGATCGCGCAGCCGGAAGGAACAGAGAAAGAGCTGTTCAAGGCCTCCGACTCTCTCTCGCCGGAAGAGCTCGCCGCGATCCGCGAACGGGCTCGTCTTCAGGCCTGGGACTCGCTCGTGGCGGAGGAGGTGTTTGATGAGAACCCGAGCAGGGAGGCACAGGAACTGAGCGACGCCATCGCAGAGATGCAGGAGGAGATACAGCCTGAAGCCCGGCGCGCCGTCACGATGCTTGATGAGTTCAGCCTGAGGACGACCGGTCATCCGTACCACGAAATCCCCCAGAAGGCGTTTAACGAACTCTCTCCCGAGAATACCAGTTGGCTGGAAGAGCACAAGCAATTCGCCGATCGGAATCTGAAGCGCCTTTATGACGGCTTTGAGAAGATCGACGGTCTACGGCAGGAGATCGAACGCGCACGTGGTGGTAGCGCACAGATGGCCGCGGAGATATCCGGCATTCCGGCCGAGGCTCAAACGCTCGTTCAGCCATTGCCGCCTGGGAGAGAACCGGAGGCCGCCGCTCCCGTTGCTTCCGTCGAGAAGGGGACGGGCGAACCACAGAAACCGCATCCTGTCCGCCGCACATTCGGCGAGCCTTCACGCGAAAGCCGGTCCTACCGTGAATACACGGCGGCGGCGGCGGAGATCGAGCGGCAGTTGATCGAAGAAGCAATTCGGGAAAAACGGACCATGACGAAAGACCAGCCGGAGATCACGACGGCCGATATTCTGCTCGCCCGCGAAGAGAAGCTCAGGATCCGCGCCGCCGCCACCAGGCGTGCCCTGACGCGCCTGGAGCCGCAAAGGATCCTGGGAAACGACCCGGCGGCGATACCGCTTCTCAAACTGCAAGGGACGGTGATACTCCTGCGGGACGAGGCGCAATCACGAGCGCGGGAGTCTGCACGAGAAGTCGACGCATTCATTCGGTCGCGGGGGCTTGAGCGTTTCATTGAGAAAAAGACCGATTACTACTATCGCGGCGACCACTTGCCGGAGAGTGCGCTTAAAGAATTGACGGCCGATGAGAAGCAGGCTTTCGCGACTCTTGAAAAACAGGCGAGCGCGACCTTTCGGGAGTTCAAAGCCGGGTTCTGGACCATCGATCGGCTCAGGACGGAGATCGACCAGTCCCGCAATGGACATGCAACTCCGGCGGTGTCGAAGAGCCGGGGAGAGCCGGGCGCGCCGGGAAGCAACAGACCGCCGGAAACGCGAAGCAGCCTGAACGGATTCTGGAGAGGGTCTTCGCCGCGACACGCCGGACAAGCGAACGCGGAGATCGCCGTCAAAGTGACTGAAGCGCCAACCCCGGCGCAAACGATGAAAGAGACCGGCGGGAGACAGATACCGCCCGCTTTTCCCCTTGGTGAGTCTCCAGGGGAAAGCCGGTCCTACCGCGAATATGTGACGGCGGTTGCGGAGACCGAGCAGCGGCTCCTCGGGGAGCTTGAGCGGCAGTCGATCGAAGCGGCTGCTCGGGGCAGACATGGCATCGATCAAGCCGGGCCGGAAGCCGCGTCGACCGATATATCCCTCGATCGCGAAGAGATGCTCAGGATCCGCTCCCACGCCAGCCATCTCGCCTGGGAGCAGTTGGAGCCGCGACCGATGTCGGCCAATGATCCGGCGAAGGCGCCGGTTCGATCCCTGCGGGAGGCTATTGCGCATCTCCGCGATGAGGCGCAGCCGCGGGCGTGGATGGAGGCCTGGAAGCTGGACGTCTTCATCAGGACAAAGGGCCTGGACGAATCAGCCGCGGAAAAAACCGACTATTTCTATCGCGCCGATCAGATACCCAAAGGCAAGCTGGCGAAACTAACTCCCGCCGAGCGACAAGAATTTGCAAACCGTGAAAATAACGCGGCCGCGGCTCTCCGAGAGTTCAAAACTGGCTTCGACGCAATCGATCGGCTCAGGGAAGAGATCGAGCGGATAGATGATCGCGTCATTCTGGGCAGGGACATCATTGCACATGCGCATTCGGACGCCGCCACCCTCGATTTCGAGATCGCCGACCGCTTTGGACACACATTCCGCTTCGAGATCAAGGATGCGAGTGTGGGAACCAAGCGCAGGATATCCGACCTCGACATCAGGCGGCGGGCCAATGCTCACGGCGACCGCGCCGCCGATGAGGGCGGTCTTGAGCGTTATGACGAGCGCCTCGAAATACGCACCCGGGTATCCGGAGCGGATATCCTTGACCATTCAACGACCCTCGACGAACACGGCAGAAAACTCGATCGGCTCACCGGGGAGCTGAAGGCCGAGACCAGGCAGGCATTGGCTTCTCATCTCCACGCTCAGAGCCTGGCAAGAGAGGTGGCGGAGAAGTACCGGATACTGGGAAAACCGCTCCCGACGCCGCTGGTTGAGCGCGGAGTTCTGGTCGAGGCCCAGGACGAAGCCATCGAGCACCGCCTCGCCGGTCACACGGAAAAGCTCGAATGGCTGCGCGGCGCGCTCGTTGAGGAGCATGGCCAACCGATGCGTTCGGATACTGAAATGGCGCGGCTCTCGGCGCAGGTCTTCACTGCCCGGACGGAGTTGCGGGCACAGGAGACCCACGCAAGGCGATTCGACGAGACGCGCCATCTCAGGCAGTGGGAGATCGTGATTGACCGGCAAGGGCAGATCGTAACGGACAGGCAAGAGGAGATTGCGGCTGATAAGCAGGAGGAGACCAGGGTTGAAAAGTATTCCCTGGCCCACATCGACCGTGAGATGAAGCGCCTCAAAGATGAGGCGCGGATAGGTGGGGACCGCGTGCTTCATCTCGATCCTGTCCAATGCAGAAACGCGAAGGCGGAGCTCGAACGCTTCGGCCGGATCAGAGACGCGGTGATCGAGAAGATCGAGGAACGGCAGGGAGAGCTTCGGGAAAGAGTAGCCGAAGCCCGCCAGCTTCACGATACGCTCGTTCGCGCCTACGAACGCGAAGCCATATTCCGTGAGCAGATGGGCCTCGAAATGCCTGCGCGCCAGTTCACCCGCAGTGAGTTGGAGCGCGCCGCCAAAAACATCGAGACGGCCCGCGATGCCGAGGGATTGCGGGACCTCACTCGGGAAGAGCGGCGATTCAATGAATACGCCGATCCCAAGGAGCGGTTTAAGCCGGTCGAGGAGTGGGGCCGAGCTCCGGGCCGTGCACTGATGGCGGTGATGTTCTACCGCGAAAGCGCCGGGAGGCTCGAGGCATCAGAGCAACGTGGCGAGCGGCAACCGATGTTGATTGAGAAACCCGGCGGCGCTCTACAGGTTGAGAGATTGAGCGATACATACCCGAAGTCGGCGGCCGAGTGGGCGCTGCGCCCGCTCCTCGTGTTGGTGAGCGCAAAGGCGAAGGCAGACCGTGACGCCCGGGTGAGCGTGCAGGAGGCATATGCCCAACATGAGGCCCGGCTGCAAGGTGACGTCGAACTGCATCGAGATTACCTGGAGACGGCGAGGGGGATCGCTTCCGAACAAGTTGCTGAAAGGGCGCGAATCCCTGGATTGGAGTTGCCGGAGTCTCCGCTGTCTCTGACCGCGGAGCAGGCCATGAAGCTTGAGATATACGCGACTAGACAGACCGATCCTGAGGTGAGAAGAGAGCTGCTGAGCCTGGCGCGAGGAAGCGCCCAGAGCCACTTCGATCCTTATTCACAGTCGCAGACGCATCCGGACGAATCGGAACGAGTACACGAAAAGACGCCCGAAGTGGGGCGCATGCGATGACCTGCAAACTGCAAGGATCATCGATGATGACGTTTAACCTGAGGAAATAGAATGAAAAAAAACAATTCACTCAATCGCCCACTGGCCGCGCATTCGTCTTCGCTACGTCTTTATGAAGACAATTATGAAGAGATTACGAAAATGATCCAGAACACAGACCGCACACATGCTGAGGAGGTTCGAGATCTGGTCGACGAAGGACTGCGCGCTCGTCGAATGGGATTCGGGGGCGGCATTGGAGAGATCATCGGCAGATATGAGCAGTTGCTCGACCGGAATACCAGGGAGAAACAGTCCCTCACGCTAAACATGCGCGAGTTCTACGGCTTGCTGCTCGAAACGCTTGCAGCATCGATCAGCGCGCGGCGAATGTCCTGGAACTACGTCGCGCGCACGGTGCTCAATCAGTCCGGATACTCCGATAAACAGATCAAGGAACGGTACGAAGCAGAGATGCAGGCGTGTATCGACGAGCGCAATTTGATAGCCGACGAGTTGGAGCAAGAGATTGATGGACTACCGTCCGGCGATCAACAACCTGGTGACGCCCGGACTGCCTCGCCGGCGACGCCGGAACTTACGATTCGAGAAGAGAAGAAATCATGATCAGACTCGACCTCGACCGGCGCGACGATCAGTCCGGCATCCGCTCCCATATGGTCAATCTTTATCGCCGGATCGCCGGCGGCGGCAATGATTACGAACACAACGAGAGGAGCCTGGGGCAGATCCAACTTTGCGTAATCACGCTCTCGGCCATCGCCACGGGAGGGGTGAACGCCTTTGCACACCATCGTAGGATCGGTTGGATTGGTGCTAGTGTGTTGGCGATCCTCATTACAGGATTCGTCGAAAGGTTCTATTTTGCCCTCAGGCATGGACTGATGACAGTCTACAAATCAAGAGGGCAACGATTCGCAGCCAGGCTATGCTATAGAACAATACAGGGGTCGATGTGCATGAACGCCATGATCCTCTGCGCCTGGTTGACCGGGATTGCGATGCCGGAGTTCTTGAAACTCTGGAACCACTGGGCCCTTGCCGTCCACTTCGGTCTGGCTCTCGTGGGAGTTTCGGCGGTGCGGGATAAAGACGCATTAGCAGCCAGTCGTATCCGGGAAATGCAGGCGGATGCCGCCGAACATGATATCCTTTCCATCCGGAGAGCCGCCGCCGGCAACCATCCGCTTCTGCTCCTGGCAGCCCGAATCAGAGGCTGGCTCGACGGAATGGAACTCGCCTACAATTTGCTCCGGGATAAACCAGGGTTCTCCGGCAAATATACAAATGAAATCACCGGCAGTCCACGAAATCTTTATTTGCCGGAAGGCGTCGAAGATGCTCCTCCACTTAATAGAGTGACAGACATCTCGGGAAAACGTCCGCGCCGGTGAAAGGGGAGCCTGAGCTTGAGGCCAACCTTCAGTCTCAACTCAGTTCACTGGCGCAAGGAAATCAATCTGAAGGAAGAGCGCGGGATGGTATCGAGCCGGGGAGACCTTCGACACGGGTTCTTCATGATGAGGATGAGGAGTCAGACAGTGTGAATGAGACAGAAAGGCCGAAGGAACCTGGAAGATGGGATGAGGATACTGTGACAGTAACCGGAGAACAGAACCTGGAACACGGTGATGGCTATGAGACGTCCGGACAAACCGCTCAACATCCACTCTTGGATGGCGTCATCAATGATTGTGTCTGGCCTGGAGGAGCGAAACCGGAAGCACAACAGGCTGTGACGAAGTTGAGACACCGCGGCCGAGGGAAAGGGGCGCAAGAGATGGAGATTGGGGACGCACTCTCTCAGGAGGTGCACTCTCTCAGTGGGCGCATCTCTTCAGGAGCGCAGGAAACAGATTCTGCAGTTAAGCCGGGGCGCGATGACGGACAATCGGGGGCGCAGGAAACGGAGATTGGGGGCGCATTCTCTCAGGGAGCGCAACCGATTCGGGAAAACGGCCAGGTCGGGCAATGGCTTAAACTCAAGGACATTTTGCCCAAGGCGTCGAGCGCCTGGTGGAATGCGCGTATTGGTCACGAGGGATTTACCATTAAATTGCGCTGGCGGGAAACCGACGGACAAAATCCAACTCTGACCTTCCCTCGGTTCATGTGGGAGCAATTCGACATCAATAATAGAAGCGACGAAGAGGCAAAGAGAATTATCCTGGAGTGGATCGCCGGACACCTTAATGAACTCGTTTTGGATCCGGAAAAGCGCACCAAAGCCCTGATTGCTGCAGAAAAACTTGGGATCGATCTTAATAACCGTCCGCCTGACTAGCCATAACCCCTTTCATACTAACCAGTAACACAAAACCGGAATTAACATCGGAAGAGTCCTGCTACTTTTCCTTTGTTATCGGACCCACCTTTTTTCTTCATCCACAAATCAGCTTCAATCAAAAAGACATCGATTCCATCTACTGTCTAGCCATAACCCCTTGCTTTTCAAATAATAACATAACATAACATCTGCCGGTATCTGAGATAGGCGGTCTTAGTCTGTCTGGCGGTTTGTTGTTGATTCCATAATTGAATGAGACTGTCCAAAAGCTGATGAGACTATACAGAAGTATATAAGCCCGAAGTAGGGGAGGGCTATTCGAGGGCAGCGCTGGAGTTACTGTCAATCCAGTCGCACCGACTTCTGTAAAAACGTCACCCAGTCTCTCTCACTTCTGTGAATAGTCGCGCCCACTTCTGTGTATAAAGGCGAAAATCTGCCGATACCGTCTCATTATCTTTTGGAAGTCACACCTGTTCCCTCGTTCACCCTCTTCAACCTATAAACTTCTTATTCGCAATACGATAGCATTTTACGCATTCTTCCTGTCTGCCCATAACCTCTTGTCTATCATCTACCAACACACAATTGGCGGGGTATAAAATCAATTTCCTCAAAACCGCGATCCTCTCGATTCAATAAATAGCCTAAATTCAGTCACATACACAAACACCGGGTTTCTGTCGGGCCATAAGCCATCTGCTGTCAACTACATACACAAGTGCATCAGGTGCCCCCATTTTCCCGTCTGTCCTGTAAGTCATTATTGCTCAATACGAAACACGTATATATCGGTCAACAGACGTCCCTATCCTGTGTGCTCAAAATTTTGCTTTTTGTCTGGCAATTAGGCCGTTTTGTCTGGGGGTAATTTTGAGCGCTAGAGCCGTAATGTCACCGCGCTTCTGAAACGTAGGAATCTGGATAGGCGCCGCACATTAGAGACATCATCATCATCGCCGCAGGCGCGTATGTATCGAGTAAATAAAGTTGTGACTGCCAGTCGTCTCAGAGATCTGCCAAGCGGCATCAATCAAGCGCATCGGGTGAGTCTTTTCTCGCTGAAAAACATCTTGGCAATCGTCGTAGAGGACGTCCGCCGTCTCCACCTTTTCTCTTAAAACACCGGTTAAAGCGCTCAAGTTCTAAGATCGTGATGCCGCGCGAAGGTAAGATGGCAGTCTCGATCATGTCCAGCAGCCCGGCGATTTTTCAGCCGAGATAATCTACGAACCCCGACCTTTCCCGTACCACCGTTCGGCGATCCGGTCGAGTTCGATCATCACGCCGTCTAACTCCAGCACCTTTTTTGTAATGGCATAAGTAACCTCCGGCGGGATAGTAGGCTTGTAGTCCCGTGACACCCATCCCTCGGCTTCGAGCATCCGTAGCCGCTCGGTCAGCGTTTTGGTCGAGATTGCCCCGAGCCGCCGCTTGAGTTCGCCAAATCGCATCGGGCCTTCCGTGTGCAGCCGGTGCAGAAGCAGCATCGTCCACGGACTCGACAAGATCCCAAGCAGCTTCGCGAGAGGTTGGTGAGTGTTTTCGTCTTCGGTCTGTCTCCTACGTGCCATGGTTTCCTTATGTGAAGTAGCTTTAGAATAAGAACTTACTTTACTTTAGAAAGCATGCCGTGTAAAGTGCAATCCGGTGGTCGGAAGTCTGATGCCACCCGAAGAGCATTTTACAAGTGAATTACCCGATACAAAGGAGCTGAACATGCAACTCGATCTGCCAGAACCCATCGCCGCCTACTTCACTGCTGACAAGGAGGACGAGCGAGGCCGTTTCTCAGTGCTTTACCGAAACTGCCGTCGTGAAGGACGAGGGGCACACCTACCACGGCCGGGCCGCCATCAAGCAATGGAAGGCGGAGGCCTCGGCCAAGTACCAGTACACGAGCGAGCCTTTCGCGTGCGAGCGGAAGGACGGAAAGATCGTCGTCACCAGCCGGCTCACCGGCAACTTTCCCGGCAGCCCCGTGAATCTTCGGTTCTGCTTCGGACTGGAAGGGGACAAGATCGCGTCGTTGGAAATCATCCCGTGAGTAACAGTTTCCGGTGAAAGGAGTCAAAGCAGATGTTCGCAGTTTACGCCACGCACGCTGCTCCCGACGATCCACTTTCGGCGCTGAAGATCGGCGAGCGGCCCGAGCCGGACAGTGCCCGAAGGATGGGTCCGCGTGAAGGTCAGCCATGCCAGCCTGAATCGCCACGACCTTTTCACGCTGCTCGGGATAAGTGGGCATCCCGAAGGCATCACCTACCCCATCATCCTGGGCAACGACGCCGCCGGCACCCTGGACGACGGCACGCCCGTCGTCATTTACCCGTTGATGGGGAGCGACGATTGGCGCGGTGACGAGACGCTCGATCCCGGGTGGCACATCCCCAGCGAATTTATCCACGGCACGTTTGCGGACTACGTCGTCGTGCCGAGGCGAAACGCGATCCCTTTGCCCGAGAACTTGTCGCCCCTTCACGCCTCGGTCCTCGGCACGGCCTGGCTGACCGCCTACCGCACGCTCTTTACCAAGTCGGGACTTCAGGCTGGCGAGACAGTGCTGGTCCAAGGTGCGACAGGGGGCATGGCGACTGCGCTCATCCAGCTTGGCCGGGCGGCCGGCTTCGAGGTCTGGGCGACAAGCCGCTCGGAAGAAGGCCGAGCGCAGGCCATAGCGCTTGGCGCCCATCAGAGCTTTCCTTCCAATGAGCCTCTGCCACGAAAGGTGCCGGCAATTATTGATAACGTCGGGTCGGACTCTTGGGCACACAGCATGTCGTCGCTTGCCCGCGGCGGTACGCTGGTGACGGTCGGAGGCACAACGGGGCTTGAAGTGGCGCTGAATCTTCTTCCGGTGATTGCTGACCAACTCACCATCACAGGTTCGATCATGGGCACGCTTAAAGATATGGAGAACATGATACGACCTGATTGCCCAGACCGGGATCGCGCCAGAGATCGGTGTCGTTCTGCCGATGGATAGGGCCGAAGAAGGATTCCGTGCGATGTGGCAAGGCAAGACGCGCGGCAAGACGGTATTCACCCGCTGAAACGCCGAACTTCAGATTGATGTGAAACGCAGCCGGACAGTTCATGGAACGATGAGGTGCTGATAAGGGTGCCGCGATTTCCAAGATAGCAGGCTATTGAAGCTGGGAAGGAATCAGAAGTGGTGGCATGAACGAAGGGAGCAGAGGGATGTTCCAGACAGAGGCAAGGAATGATCTGGCGGGAGCGATGATGAAAACCTGGAACAATGGAACAAAGGGCCGCTCACGCAATTCGAATGGCTGGAATCACACGGCAAGATTGATCATTTGCTGGCGGGTCTGCCCCCGCTCAAGCTGAAGCACTTCGCCGCCGAAGCCTGGGCGCTCGATGCCGTGCCGGACTGGATAGCTTCACCTGCGATCCGTTCGACTTGGCCTCCCACTAGAATTTATAAGTCACCCATGCCGCCGCATATTCTACTGATCGCCTCGGCAGCGTCGCCTTAACCAGGAATGGGCCCGCGAAGAAATGGTTATATGCGGCAGACACTGAAAGATGACGATTGATCCGCCAATAGACGCCCACCGATGGCTGAGTGCCCACGTAGCGTTCGAGGTTCCCTTGCCCGGAGACTAATAAGTTACTGGCCAATCCATAAACGCCGTCGCGCAGGCTTGTCCGCCAGAAGACATCGTTATCAACGATGACCCCAACCGATTTCGTAACCTGCAACCCCACGCGCGAACCGAACTGGATAAGATTAGTAGGCCCATTCAGATTTATCGCTCCCTGGCCATAGTAGAGACTGGTCGGGAACAGCGGACTGAAAGTCCCCAACGGCGACTTTGGATCACCACCATCACCGCTCGTGACAGAGATCGTCGTTCCGATTCGAGGCTGAAAACGCGCGGATCGAAAAGTGTATCCCGTGGTGTGGGCAGTGCCCCAGGCGAGTAGCCCGCGATCGCCGAAGGCCCCAAATTGAAGCGCCGCCTCACTGTTATAATCCCATCCTCCCCGTCTGCCCCAGAAACGCGTTCCTACCGTATGGCGCAACTCGCGGCCCACGCCTTTGTCAAATATTGCCTGCTTTCGGTCCAAGCCAAGATAATAAAGGTCGACGTTCCCTCCCTCGGTCTTGGGCAACGACCGAACGGCGTATATCCCCCAGAAGGTCGTGCCAGGCTCGGGCGGCGCGTCGAAAAAACCGGTTCCATTCCGCACGGGCTTCGTGGCGATCCCGGTCACGTCCCACGGAGCCTTTTTCCACCTGAGAGCGATTCCATCGAATGACCGGTGAACATTGGGCCCTTCTCTGAAGTCCACAAACCGGCCCGATCCGAAGCGGAACTGTTGCCGCCCAAGCCGGACGACGAGCGGGGGGTCTTTCCCCTCGGCGCCTTCCACCAATGCCCAATCCGCGAACGCCTGCTCGAACCAAAGCTTGGACTCATCAATGACAGGCCGCGGGCCGCCGTTTCTCCCTGCTTCGATATCGCTCGTGAGTTGCGCAAAGAACCGAATGCGACTGTTCACATGAAAATCGCCAAAAGCTGAGAGCCGCTGTAAGAGATATCCATTGTCATCCTGGGGACCCACGCCCCAATTGGCATTGCGGAATCCTTCATACCACTCCCGCGCTTCACCGCCGATTGTCAGAAAGCTGTCGCCGCTCGATCCGAGTCGCACATATTTCAGAGAGTCCCAGCGATCCCGTTTGCAGGCGCCGTCGCGAAGGTAGATGTAATCTTCGTCTTGCCGGAGTGGCTTATAGTCCGGTGGATTGGGGCATGTCGGCTGGGCTTGCAAACTCATCCGGCCCGGTCCCCCTAGAAACATGGAAAGCCAAAGCGCCGTTGTAACCAGTCGCCTTGCAGTCATCTCATGCACTACTACTCGACAACGGTAAGCTTGTCGGGCGCCCATCCCCCGTGGAAGGTGAACGGCACGCGAACAGGCAGGTGGATTGTCGCGATTGGATCCCCGGTGAAGTCCTGGGCATCGAGGATGACGATGTCGCTGAGATCACGTTCCGGATCGTAGACAGAAGAAATTATCCAGCCTTCGTCTTCGGCGACGGCTCCCGGCTTCCGCACGAAGACCGGCTCCGTTGTCATATGGCCCCGCCCATAATCGTGAACCTCGGTCGTCTGGCGTTGCACGTCGTGTTTCATTGCCGGACCGAAAGTCACATCGTCGCCCCAGTGCGCAGTGTAGATATAGCGATGCGCTTGCCCGCCGTGGCGACCATTGATCCGCGGAAATTCGTTTCCACGGTCGTCCAGCGCCGTCTCCGTCAGTTTTCCGGTCGGGCGATGGAGCGTCCACCGGACAAGGACGGGCGCGCCTTCGTTGGGACCGTTCTGATCGGTGAAAAACATTCGCCGATGCTTAGGCAGGTCGATGATGGTGAGATCGCCGTCGTCGTAGGCGTTAGCGAAGTGAAAAGCGAAGCAGCGCGGCGCTTCGAACCACTGGATGCTAGACACATCGCCGTTGCGCGGCAGCAGGCCGATGCGTGAGTCCCGGCGCTCGTCCCAGAGCCACGGGAAGTCCGTGTGAGCAAGTTCCGGCTGAAACGTCACCGGAAAGTCGGGGACGATGATGAAGGACTGCGTGAACGCCATGTCGTGGATCATCGGAATGTGCGGCAGGTCGATCCGCGCCTTGGTCGTGGCGCGCCCGTCGCGGTCGACCGAGATGTAGCGGACTGGCTGGAACGGTTCATAGGCCAGGGCGTGGTATTCGCCCGTAATCGGATCGAGATGCGCGTGACCCGTGAACCCAGCTTCGAGCGTGCCGTCGAAATCGGTCCGGCGGACGTTCGTCAACTCGTAGTCAAGCTCGACCGGAAGGGGTCCCGCTTCGACGATGGCGCACAACTTCCCACCGACGTTTATGAGGTTCGTATTGACGTTGGCGTCGCGGACGCCTTCGCCCGGCCCAGGGAGCGGTTTGCGGTTCAAGACTCTGGCGGCGTTCCGATCGAGAATGAAGCGGCTGCGGAACCATTCCGCCTTGCCCTCATGCAACCGCAAGCCGTGCGCCATGCCCGTGCCCGCGAACCAGTGATAGCGCATCAGGCGCCCCCGATCCAGATCTTCGACCGGATTTGGACCGATTCGAAGAAAGCGGCCGGTCAGTTCCTCCGGAACTCGGCCGATCACCTCTAAATCGAAGGCCGTGACCTCGTTCTTGAGAGGTGCAAAGTTCCCGGCGACATACGGCGCGCCGGTACTGTTCGCCGAAGGGATTTTTTCCGTTGTCGGGTTCATGATCATCTCCTTTGTGTTATAGGTAGACCTTGCGATCTCCCTGTTGTCGGAAGTGGGGGGCGCCATGCTTAGAGCGTGCCGACCGTCTCTCTCATGACCGGGCGAAAGCCAGCAGGTCGGCCTTGAGTTGATCCTTTTGAGCGTTGTAGCTGACTGCTGCAGTACTCGCCCACGGGTTTCCTACGCATTGGTTGCCGCCTTTCATTGGCCTCGCGACGCTCGCACTATGCAGGATCGCCGCAAGAGATACATCACGAGATCAAGTAGTTTGTGCTACCACATTTTAGCGGTCTATGAAATATCTCTAATGTAGTATACTGGAGGATGTTAGCAGGGAGCAAACCTGGGGTCTCGCTGGCTTATCGTCATAACGATCGCTATCGGTCGACCGGCGAATCAAGGCAGAATCAGCATGACGTGGCGCATAATTCTTTGTAGCTGGGGCTCTTTTGCTCCGAGTCTGACGGCCATGGCTCCAAGAGCGCCGATTCGTTCTTTGTCAATGAATTCGATTTCAAGCCTCGCCAATTCACCGTTCACCTCATGCATAATCCAGATCAGCCCCGAGTTGTTGCCGAATAGTTCCAGGTCTTGCTCCATCTGGGCGATACATGACGCGATCATCCCCATCTCTGGTTCCCCTTTCAGATAGACCGATTTCGGATCGTTGCCGAAAAAGGCTATGTCTTCCTCCATCTGGCGAGTCAACATAGCCCCCAATTCAACGCGTTCCTGTTGAGATATCATGTTCTCTCGATCTCCTTTCGTGGAGTTTTAGGCGGGCCAACTGCGTTGGGCCAGTTATCGCGTTGTTACGGCCCGCCTAAATCTTGGACCTGCGATGAACGGGGAGTTGGAAAACAGAAGAGGCACTATCAAGCTAGGAAAGCGGGAGGGCTTCGGTGTAACTGATGGTATGGAAGGACTGATCGGGAGAGAAAAAGACCACGACCGGTTTGCTTCGGTGCGCTAAATTGCGGATGTTGTTCAAGGTTCCCCGGCTCTTCCCGTCCCAGAGCATCAGGCCATAATCCGCCTCTTCAGCCATCGCAGCATCTTTTACCGAATAGAACTCGACCCCTCTCAGGCCGGGGCTCGCCGGCACAGGCATGGGTTGCCATCCACCGAGATTGTTTCGGCAGCGTGTGCCGGTATGAAAGACGAGGACCCGCCGATACCGCTTCTCAGACAGATAGCGCTGGACGCACCTGTCGGCTCCATCTGCGTCACCGATCAACACGGTGAGATCGCCTTCAATGATCCTGTCGATCCTGGCGGCTACCGACGACGGTAGTTTTGCGATCGATCTCGATCCACCGATAAATACCTTGCTCATTAAGCGATCCTCCTCATCAATATTTGCCTATATCCGCAGCGCCCGTCATTGTTTGATTGGGAAGAGGTGTCTGGCAGAGATGCAGACCTGGAATTCCCGCTTAAGACAGTAGTCATCATCTCTACCCACTTTTTCAGGCAGCCCAAATCTTGGACCCGAAGAGGGCGAGTGATTGAGAACAGGCAGCGGGGAAGATAGAAGCGGTGAGATGAGATTAGTGCGAAGAATGCCGGTGAGATGCGTATGACGAGATGGGCGAGATCGACGGGGGACTGTTGGGCTATGGCTAAAATTGTGTGAGAGGAGACCTCGTAGTAAGTGGCCTCCCCTCGCTATGCAAACGGTCGAATATCCATTCCAAGCTTAAAACGCCAGATCATCGTCCGCCAGTGTGTGAATGATCTCTTCGTCCGGCACACTGAGCAAATCTTCGAGGCCCGACTCGGCAGGCTTTTTCCTCGACCTGCGAGTTGAAGGCGGATTCCTGTTTGCCCTAGCTGCTTTTTCGGTCCCTGTCGCCACTTCGGCTGGGACGTTATTTTGTATCTCGGCTTCACCCTGGTGTGAAGAGCGATTGCGGTCGTCGCCGCTGTTACCAAAAGACTGGAGATCGGCCGCTATTTCGGTCCCTGCCGCCATTTTAGCCAGGCCGTTATCCTGTACATCGGCTTCAACGTAGCGTGAAGAAACATTATGGTTGTTGCCGTTATTGCCCACAAACTGGAGATCGGTGGCTGTGACCTCGGGGCTATACCGTGTGCGGCCTTCACGATCGGTATACTCTTCGAGGCGGAACCTTCCCTCGAGATAGATCTGGCGGCCTTTGGCCAGATACTCATTCGCCAGCTCGCCCTGCCGCCCCCAAATCGTTACGCGAAACCATGTAGTATGCTCTTCGCGTTGTCCGGCCGCGTTCTTGCGCCTCTCCGTGGTCGCAACCGACAACTTGCAAACCGCAGTTCCCTGCGGCGTGTACCTGAGCTCTGGATCCCTTCCAAGGTATCCGATGATGGTGATCTTGTTAAAAGACATGGTTGTCTCCTTTGATTGAAATTGAAATTGAAGGAATGTACAGAGCGCAGTGCTCCGTACTGTCACGATATCTACTGTCCGCCCCAACCTTTGAATCTCTTCACTCGTCGGACAAAGAGTTTTCGGAACTCCCGGAAGATGAAATGGATACCGCCAGCACTGACAGAGATTGGTCGTGCTTCCGCCGGGATCGTTTCTTCCTCGGATGTATCGACCTCCTCCGCCCACTTTTCGATGCGTTGGAGGACCACCATTTTTCTCTCTTCTCCCGTCCGACTGTTGCGATAGGATTCTCTCTCCGCTTTCGGCCAATACTCGAGATAGAAGAGATATCGACAAGCTGCCCTGGCCTTCTTCACGCCTTTGGCCCCATCGATCAGCAATGCCGATGCGATGGTAAACGCATCGTCCACTTCAGCACCCGACAGCCCGTAGGTATTGATCGCACGCGCCATATCCTTTGGAGTAGCCAGAAAGCAAATCCATCCGCCTGGGCAGGCGAATGCGTCGTTATTCCAAAATAGAGGAAGGCTTCGGATTTCTCCGACCCAGGTAGCTGCGACTGGGGCCTGCGCATATGCCCAGGACCACATATCGACACGGCCGGTGGCGTTAATGATCTCCGCTACGCGACTGAGTAAACCGCGGTTCACTTTGAGCGGCATAGATATCCTCCCGAGCGGTTGAACTGAAATCGGAGTTGCGCGTTGGGGCTTCCCATCCGCCGTCACGTTCCCGCTTACAGCATTAATCTTCGATCCACGACCGGGAGAGTGCCGGCGCCGGACGCGCCGAGGCGGGAACGGGTCGCAATCACGAAGGCAAGCCACCATGAACGCGACCCGGCGCAATCGAGTATTATCTCGGGTTGCGTGGATTTGACGGGAACTTCCTCGGCAACCTCGAAGCGCGATGGTAGATGGCGGACAAAGTGAACAGGGCGAGCAGATTCGTGAGCGCTTCGGACTTTGTGATAAGGTGGTTCGTCATAACGAGTGCGGCCCCTTTCTCCGCAAAGAACTGCTTGCGCTCCTTGAGTGCATCCCACAAACGCGATTGCTCCTGCGTCGAGAGGCTATGGATCTGATGACCCGGCTCGTTATCACCATAGAATGCCCAGGAAAGAGATCTCAGATCGCGGAGGGACGCGGTCCGGATCTGCTGCATGAGCCTATAGGCTTCCGGCGAAAGCCTCGCATTCATCAGCCTCCCACGCTTGAGCTCCGAGACCGTGTTTAGCAGCGTGAAGTATTTGAGAGGCAGTTCACCTGACTCTTTGGCAGCGTATGCCGCCTGCATTACTCCTCCGACGACCTTCGTATCTTCTGCTTTTTGGACGGCCGTGTAGAAACGGCGATAAGTGCGATTGTGACGCATCGCCATCAGATGAACGTCCTGATAACAGTCGTCGAGCATCGCTTTGAGTACCTGGCGGGTAAGGATTTGAAGCTCGATGTTGGCCTTAGAGGTGAACCTTGGCCGGCGTTCGATCGCCTCCAGATCAACGCGGCCGGTCGTCCGATTGGACGGGAAGTAGTCTTTAGGCAGGCTGGATTCGACGCTGACCGGGAAGATGGTCTTGAGCTCGGCATCGATCTCTTCCCACATTTCATTGAGGTCCAAGCCGCCGGCATAAGCGCGGCGCAGGTAACCGGCGAGGTGGCGCGCCTCTTCGGGGAGGTCGTCGGCTGCGAACTCGGGATCCAGGCTGCCGCAGGCGATGGTGCGGTCGTAACTCGACATTGTAATGTCTGACCCACTTTCATCATACTGAGCCGTTGCTTCGAAGCGGTTAAAGGCAGCACACAACTCTTTGATTGTCGCGCCGTTCGATTTGAGCTCGTTCAACGATTCAACAAATTCAGCGGTTATCGTGATGGGCGCCGCCGAAGAAGCATCATAAGCAAAGCCCGCAACCTTACGGCAGCCGCGGAGTCTCCTCTTAACCGACGCCAATTCCTCGTCAAAAAGTGAGCGCCTCATTTTTGGATCAGGGCCGTGATTCGAAATGAGGACGGACCCCGAGTTTGAATGATCGCCGTCAACCGGCTCCTCGCCGGCCGCTTTCACCTTGACTTCGGAATTGAGTCTGGCGAGTCGCGTCGCAAGCAGCATCATTTCCTTGAGCACTACGCCTTCGCCGCGATACTCCATTTCGTTGTAGTAAAAAGCGGCAGACCTTTGAATATCGCGACCACTGCAATCTCTCCCACAAATCGTTTCCAAACACAGAATAAATGCGATAGCGTCATCGTCGTTACCAAGTCTCTTCCTCGCATAGGACAGTGTCGCGAACTCCACGTCTTCGCTCTGAAGGCCGACCTCCATTATGTGGTCTTCGATTTCGGTCTCCGTCTCTTCGACTACTGGGTTGAGACTGGCGAGTTGCATCGATAGTAACGCCATCTCCTTGAGCACTTCCCTGATGCCGCGGCGCGCGATTTCCCTGTACCAATAAGAGGCAACCATTTTCCGACCGAAAGAGTCACAGTCTTCCCCGCAGATCGTGTCCAAACACACGATGAACTCGACGGCATCTTCAACGGCGCCCAATCTCTTGATCCCATAGGCCAGTGTCCCCAGGCGGGCTTCTTCATCCTGCTGGCTGACTGGTGTTGAATCGCCATCAATCTTGTAAAGGACCTTGCCTATGACCGAGAAAAATTCAAAATCGAGGCGATTTAAGCCGAGGCCTCCGTCTCGATCCTTCGGCTTATCAGACAGGAGGCGGCCAGAGATGTGGTGAATCAGGTCGTGCGTGGGCGAGCCGGTGCTGGAATACGTGAATAGCGCGCGGTTTGAACGGGCGGCGTTCTCAAATCCAGTTAACATGTGTTATTCTCCTTTTGTAGTTTTTGTATTTCGAATATGAGCGCGGCAAGGTGGCCTACCTACGCGCTCATTTTTCTTTACCGCCAGCTCAAACCTCTGACCGGCAACAAGAACTGACGCAGGAAAGCTGGGAAGATGCGGAAGGGAGTTCGTTGTTCTTTCAGGCGATTAGGAAAGCCCTGAAATCACGGATTGCGGGAAAGATCGTGGATAAGGCTCTGCAAGCAATTCGAAAAATGGATCGAGGAGAGGATGGCGAGATGATCCGCCCCGGCGGCAATAGAAACCAGACAACGTGCTTGATTTCATCTTGAACAGCGCTCTCACCGGGCGGCTGTTTTCTTTTCGAAGGATCATGGCGCCGGCGCAAAGATCGAATAGAATGCCGCTGACCTACTATCTCCTGTGATTTCGGGCCGCGGGCGCGGGCGTAAAATCGATCATTCCCGGAGGCACCCGCACCGGTCCGGATGTGGACACAGGTCAATCCAGTGGGATAGTTCGCGAGACGACGCTTATAAGCTCATCCACGAATTTCAGCCCTTTCTTGATAACTCCCTGAGCGCCTGCCCTCTTAATTTCTTTTATCGTGATTGAATAAGTGGATGTACAGAAGAAGATGGGAGTATCAGGATCGAACGTGCGGATCAGAAGACAGAGTTCAAGTCCGGTGCCGTCTGGCAAATGATAGTCGAGTAAATAAAGATCGAAGCTTCCACTCATGGCCTTCGTAAGAGCATCAGCCTTACTGTAAGTCCCAACCACCTCATAACCCTTCAGAAGGTCAACTCTTCGACACACAAGATTTTCTTTTTTGACTCAGGCATAAGTTTCCGCCGTGACGAACTCAATCAGGCTGGTTGTGGAGCCAGGGCAATTTAGCGGTAAAAGTTCGCGAGACGACGCCCCTAAGTTCATCCACGAAATCTTGATAAGTGCTTGAGCGTCTGCTGCCTTAATTTCATTCATCGTGATTGAATAAGTGCACGTACAAAAGAAAATGGGTGTATTAAGGTCAACGTGCGGATCAGAAGACAGAGTTCAAGCCCGGTGCCGTCTGGCAAATGATGGTCGAGTAAATAAAGGTCGAATTCTTGCGCGTCTGTTGCAGTTTGAAATCATCTGCTCACACAAGCGTTCGGGAAATTCTTGGCACTCTGTCTTAGTTGGTGCTTCTCCCATAACAACAGATCGATGCTAGGTCAAAAGCCATAAAAATGACGTAAAGGGTCCATAAAAAATTCATAAATGCCAGCCGCCGCCACACAAAAGAACCAGAGACTTCGGGCCGGAAGTATTGATGAAATGAACAACGGGTTCCGCTTCATCTGGACTGCTTTCGTCAAACTTCATCGAGCAATCTCCCGTTTGGTAGAAAAATCCATGGGAGCAGCGGAATATTCCTCGCCGGTATCGCCAAAATCCTCATCCTCAGCCTAAAGGGTCTTGGTATGTGTGATCCGCACCGCTCTTTACTTGCAAAATAGAGTCCTAAGAAAACAGGGGGATCCCCGTAATAGATGGGGAAATCCCGATAACCGTATGCTTCTATAACAAAACAGTGGGTATTTATTTGATCCGTACTACTGCGGATCATTGGCTGAATCGCTAGTGGATTCAAATGGTTTAAATGAACTTCAGACTTTCAACTGCAGGTATATTCGCACAGCCCCACTACTCATTGGATAAATTGGAAACGCGCGCACCACGACGTCGCCTGCAGCGTGGCTCGGGTAAAGGATGGGGAATTCTTCGAAGAGGCCGGGCGTGTCGTCGAGAACGACTATGCCGTCGGATTCGCGGTGCCCGGCGCGGGCGACTTGAACATAGCGAATACCATGAGCGCGCAGCCGAGGCAGGATGTGTTTCTCCACCTGGATTCTTACATCGATCGGTTCGTCACCGGTTTGAGCTGTGAACACAATCAGGTCTTCGGCCAGATCGAAATCAAGTCGCGCACCTGGTTGACTCCATGCTGCTAGAACGGCAGTTATGTGGAATTAAAAGTCAACAGATGTACCACATTGCCTTCACCTGCATGGTAATTGAATCTCATGCAATCAAACTTGGCTAGTATACTACTTAGTGGGATACTTCTTGTGGGCGATGAGGCGCAAAAACTATACACATTCATTGAACTGCCAGTATTCACGCGGCAGCTCGAGGCGTTGGCCTCATTCGAGACGCTCTATGCTATCCAGGCTGATCTATTTGGCCGACCCGGAGCGATAGCCAGTGATCAAAGGCACGGGCGGCGCACGCAAAGGGCGCGTCGGCGACCCACAGGATTCACGCGGTAAGAGCGGAAGCTTTCGCTACATCTATCTCTATCTGGAGCACCGCGGCAGAATTTTCCTGCTGCTATTCTTCAGCAAGAATCAACAGGCCAATCTCTCACCGGAGCAGGTCAAACAGGTCGCGGTTGCGGTTGAGAGGGTAAAAGAAGCAAACAAAGGCAACGAGGAGGAGAGGTCATGAAGACCGGCAAGAAGAAACAAAAAAAGCAGAAGTACATGAGTGATGAACTATTCGGCGAGTTGACGCTGTCTCTTGACCAAGCTCTGCAGTACTCACACGGCGGACAGGTCAATGCGCGCACGACCGTGCTTCCGGCTCCGCCGAAGCCGATGTCGCAGAAAGAAATCATCAAGCTCCGCGAGCAGTTCAATTGCTCGCAAGCAGTTTTCGCGCGGCTGCTCAACGTCAGTGTCAAAACCTTACAGGCCTGGGTGCAAGGTGTGCGAGTACCAAGCGACGCCGCGTTGAAATTGCTGACATTGCCAAAGCATCACCCTAAGGTCTTGCTTTTCTGACGAGGTTGCCGGATAGAAGTATTGGGGCGAATGAATCGCCCTGGCCAAGGAGATGATGGACACCAAGGGATCATTTTCCAATGAGTGGATGCTCACAGACGACCGTAATAAATTGTAGCCGTCCCCCGCCCACCTGACTTGAGGTGGGCTCACTGTAATGGACCTGAGTCTGATCCGTGCTGTGGTGCAAAGCTGCGATTGATACCCATAATCTCGGCCCCCCAAATAACACTCATTCCATCTGGTTTCGTGCTATACTCCCGTTGTCTCAGTTCTCCTACTCTCCAGCATCAACGGTGATGCCTTGTTCGTCGGTTCGGACTTACGTGGTCGGTTGCTTCGAGAGCAGGTAAATGATAATGCTACGAAGCCGCTCTGTAGTCTGAGTGCCGCTGCCGCCAGCCGAGAACCGTTCCCGCCTCGCGCCCGCCTGCTTCACTTTCTTAAAGAAAACATGCCAATTAAATTGTATGTCGGAAATCTGTCGTTCAGCACGACAGCACAACAGCTAGAAGATTTGTTCGCACAATCAGGACAGGTTGAGTCCGCAAGAATCGCAACTAATCGTGACAGAGGTCGCTCACGCGGGTTTGCCTTTGTTGAGATGACGACCTCGGAGGAGGCACTAGCGGCGATTCAGGCGCTGGACGGACAAGATGTCGATGGCCATATGCTCAAAGTCAACCAGGTCAGGCCCAAAGAGGACAGCAGAGGCCATACAGCACACAAACGCAACATCTGATGCGAAATCTGTTTTCCGCAGAATGTGGTTCGCCTTCGCTATGGGAGCCTAACTAAATTAGATAGGAGTGACGGCGCGTGTATGAACGACTCTGAGATATAGTCCGTGCAGTTAAGAATGTCATTGACGAGTTCCGTTACCGCAGATTCATCAATTCGCTCGGCACTGACATCGATGATGAGAGATGCCGGTTGCAGCAACGGATCACTGTGCCGCGTGATTGCAATCACACTGGCCTGACATTCGAACCATTCCGCGATCGCTCGAGCAATGGTCTTCGTGAAGTAAGCGTAAACTTTTCCGGCATGATAAACCGGATTCTTACCGAAGGCGGCTTCCATCGAATGCGGGCGGTAGACTGAGATCACGCCGCTGACCGGGTTCCCGCGCCCGACCAAGCCCTCCTCGCCGCACTCGATACAACTCCCCGTGCCGAGTAGATAAATCTTTTTCGGACCGTACGGATTGCCGGAACTGGTGTTGACATTCAATCGAACCCGATGAGTGTCGCCGATCAGTTCGTCCGCGCGGCGTTGAAGTTCGAGCGACAACCAGGCCAGACTTTCGTCATAGGCACTCCGCGTTGCGATTTGTCTCGACAGCAGGGGCACATTCATCGTGATCTCGACTTCTGCGCCGCGGCGCATCGCCAGAATCTTGAGGTCTTCACCGAAACAAGCGCCCGCCGGCGATCTGTCCGAACAACGCTCGACCTGGCGCTCCAATTCAATGGCCAGATTCTCGAGCGGAGAGAGCGGCCAATATCCGACGGCGATCATTGAGTCGCTTGCCGTGGCCGAGGCGTATTCCGGCAGGTCGTCCATCGTTCGTGGTTTGAACCAGGCATCGTATTTCGAATAATTGCTGGTCATGCGAGAAAAGCGAAGCCAGGAGTCCGGATCGAAATTCCGGAGCCGGTCACGCAGCACTCTCCGAACGGCCTCCTCCTGAATGGCCCAGATGTCTATCTCCTGATCTCCGAAGGATGTGCTCATCCGGCCCGACAAGCTGACAGTGACGGGCTTTCTGAATTCAGAGACCCCGAAATCGGTCCTAAAATGCCCGCCGATAATCGCAAGCTTGTCGACATTATGATGGAGAACTGCGCGAAAGTTTTGCAGGCAATAGCTGGCGTATGTACATGAGATTTCTTCGGCCATCGCGTCGGCCAGGGAATCAGGATGCCCTTTCCCCTTTCGCTCAACGACCTCAAACTCTGAGGCGTTCGGAAAGCTGATGTTCGTCCGCACATTAAGAGATTGATAGTAGTCCATGCGATCTCCTCAATCGTTCAAGAACAGGTTGACGCCCAAACTAAAACAGCCCCTCGCCTGAGCAAGGAGCTGGATTTAGCGTTTCTATGAAAATGGCGCTTGCCGCCAGCCGCGCGGAAAACCCGAGCACTTGTGGTAGCAATGCAGGACTCTACGGCCGCGCCGCCACGAAGTAAGATTTCCGCCGCCTCAGCGACGTGAGTGTCATTCAATTAACAACCGCTTGATTGAGGCATCCTCGTCCTGGGTATATTCGATACCACGGACGACCACCACCGGACGGCTCTCGTTCGCCTGCCCCATGATCAGAGAAGCGGCGGCCGCCAGTTCGTCGACCAGCGCAATCGATGAATTCGCTTGGTTCCCGAAGAGGTCATGCTGCCGTCGTTCTTCGAGATGTCTGATGCCCGCGATTCCGATGGCGATCCCGATGGAGCCCTCCCGGTCCGGTTTTCCGAAACTGTCCGAGATGATAACGCCCACATCGGCCCGGATCATTTCTTTGATCTTCTGACGGATTTGTCTTGCGCTGCGATCCGGGTCGCGCGGGAGAAGGACCACCACTCCTTCATCATGCAGAGCGATATTCGATCTATCGACGCCTGCCCCGGTGCAGATGAACCCAAGGCGATGTCGGGTGATCACCATTCGTCCTTTCGTCCCCAGTATTTCATCGCTCTCCCGGAGATAGACTTCACAAAGTCGCGGGTCACGGCCGGTCGACTCGGCCAGTTCGACGGCCCGCGGAGAAGGCTCCACATCCGCTAGACGGACAACCGCGCCCTCGGCTTTACTGACTATCTTCTGGGCAACGACAAGAACGTCTCGCTCGGCAATGGTGAATCCGTCCTTCAGGGCAGCCTCGACGATCAGTTCGCCAAGATCAGCGCCCCGAGTAATCAACGGCAGGTTCGGAACCCCATACAGCCCCGCGGACCAACGTCCGAGGTTATGTGGACTGCCTTCGCTCGTCATAGATACCTCCTCACGCACTTTCAAACTAAAGATCGGTCGAAATCTGCCCGAAAGACTCATCTGGCAACCTGATCCGAAATGTGCGCGGCCACATCTTCCAGGGTTCCGGAGATATATTTGATCTTGAGATCGCCAAGCAGGTAGCGGATAAGTTCGCGCCGCGCAAAATATGCCTCCGGACAGTCTAGAGGAGGCATATAATCACCGAAATCGAACTTCGCGCCAAGGAGCATCGGCGTGGTCGTCGCTCGAATATACCGAGAGAAATTTTCATTGAGATAGAGCCGGGGAATCAACCCATCATAATCTTCGATGTAGAACCTCTGTTGTGCCTGGTCGATATGAACAAAGAACGCGCCAGCTACATTTAAGGGCAGCGATGCCTCCTCTATTCCCAAGCGACGAGGAGAAACATTCACTTTCTGCAGCCAGGCGTCCCGCTGCGGCTCAGGGAAATGACAGAGCAAGTCCTGGCAGTTTCGTTCAATCGATGCGCGACGTAAAAGCACGTTTCTCGAACCGGCGATGACTGACGCCGATCGCTTCTGAGACGAGACACCGCCGAAGACGCAAAGATCGTTGGCGGCAAGTCGAAAACCGTGCCGGAGACAGAGGCGGATCGCCGTTGTGGTCTTCCCAGCCCCGACGTTTCCTAACAAAAGCGCCGCTTTATCGTCACGCGCGACGGCGGCGCAATGCGCGGTGACATATCCCTGCAATTGCATTTCTCGCTCAAGCAGGAGATGGGCGAAATGGAGCAAACTGGCTCCGTCATCCAGCGATTCTGATGGACATTCAATCTGCAAATGTCTCCGGTCGGCCGAAAGACGGAGAGCGCAGGATCCTGACGTCGCGGTATGCTCGAGCAGCGGCTCGGCAATCGCTTCCGACCGCGTGATGCTGATCAATGGCGGAGCGACGGATATACCGAGCCGCTCATACCTGGCTGACAAATCTGCCGGCGAGACCACAGACACGGAAAATCGACCGATGCTTGCGGTGAAAATACCCATATTAATTATCCCACTTCTTTCAGTCCATGCCGGCGGTGGTGGATTCGGCATCCCAAGGCCCTGGGCGCAGTTCGAAAGGTATGGACTCCCACTCGTAGATGCGGCCAAGAGGCCGTCGCCTGAGGAAGGACTCGCGCAGCAGCGAAGCCTGGAGATAGAGAGATTGTTCGATTTCAGCGGGAGTCGCAGCATTGATCTCTCCCCAATAAGTCATGACTCGGCACAAGTAGATCGCGACTAACTGGTCTCGGACCTGGAAGAAGTTTCCGGGCGTCAACATTCCGAGTGCGGAGATTAAGGCGTTGCACCATGTCTCGGCGTCGATCGCCGGCAGATTCGGAGCGGAAGGGTTGCCAATGTAACCTGGCGTACCGGTAACGATTCCCGGAATGATCGCAGCCATACTGTCATGCTGAGTTAAATACCGACGCACTCTTTCAAGAACCTCGTTGACGGCTTGCTCTTTCGGCGTCTCCGCAACGGCGTCGATGGAAGTATGATCGGCCAGCCGAAAATCCTGACTTCCCGATTGTGATTCCTCGCCGCCGACCCGGCCGGCTTGTGAGGTGAGAAGTATTCGCATCAAGGTGTCGAGGACCTGCTGCGACATATGTAATATTTTGGGGAATCCCGGGTTGTGGAGTTTTCGTGACAGCCGGACTTCGGCGACGTTCAAGCCCCGCGCGAGCGCGTTCGCTGTCAGAAAAATGTCGATCCCATAGAGGAGAGCGCTCTCGGCGGACGGCCAGTCGAGAGCCATTCTTATGAATTCCCGATTCATGGCGAATTCTCCGGCAATCGGCTGCCGGATGTGCCGGCCGAAGACGGCGTAGAGCAACGGCACGACGATGTGGTTGGTGGTATTGCCTTCGTATTTGTTGCGCGTGTAAATCGGAGAGATCAAAGCGGGCCTGGATTCGCCCAGAGCAGGAGATAACAGCTTATCCACCCAATCAGGAGAGATCGTTCGCACATCCGCGTCAAAAAGGCACGCGGCTTTTGCGAGCGTCGCCCTCGCGAATCGCAGAACGGCGAAGATATTCCTTCCCTTCCCCTTCTTGAGGCTGCCCGTATCTATTGCGATCTTTTCGGCCGTTGTCGGAGTCGATAGAAAACAGGCGGAGGTTCCGTCATCGCTGCCACTGTCGGCATTGACGATCGCTGCGGTCAGATGCGGGAAGAATGTTCGCAAACCGGCGTCTATAGTCTCCACTACCTGCCGGATTGTGCGAGCTTCATTGTATGAGGGAATGCCCACTACGATGTCTCGAACTCGCCCGGCATTATCGATGGTCGCGACGTCTATGCTCTCGAAGCCTTTAGTCATGCTATCCATACTCAATCTCCTGAAATTCGAGTTATCTGCAGCCCTGATCGATAAACCGCGCAATGAACGGATCGGTCACAAATCGCTCCCCGCACCAATAGATTGTCCGATCGCTTATTTGTTGAAAGGCGAGGCGTGATCATCCGGCGGCCACCTGACTTATGTTTCGACCCGGACCCGGCGTTCTCATCTGGCTGTCGAGTTGCAGGCTTGCTGGCTTATGGAATGATCGGTAAATTGACGAGGATGAATCGCCCCTCCAATTCCACATATCTGCTGATCACTTCATAACCTTGACAGGCCTGGCGCATGGCATCCTGCGCGTTTTCCCCGGTTCTGATGCGAAACACATTTCCGACTCCGTGGCCGCTTCCGGCGTCACGGACACGAACCGTTACCAGGAACTTGACAGGCATCCCGAGTATTTCCCGGCGCATCTTCTTGAACTGTCTCGCAGACACGATCTTGACCGGCTGAGACGTGGTCCCTATCGATGGATACAAGGCCAGGGCAGACCTACGGTTTCCTGTGTCCCCCTTATATTCTTCAGGAATCCCTTTCCACTGTTTTAAAGTCATCGGGATATAGCCGTACTTCTCGACGTATTCCCACTTTTGCGGCTCCTTGCTCGATCTACATAACTTCCGGCGCGGTTTCCCGCCTCGAACTTTTTCCATGCTCTCCTCCATCGATCAGTTATGCGCAAAATGATTTCTACAAATGAACGATCATGAAGCTGTCCGGAAGCGCCGCCAGTGACCGCCCGGCATGGGTTGGAAGAAGACGTAATCCGCCGGCTGATATCAGGATTCGTGTGAAATGGTGAGGGACCGAGAATCGTAGCTGTTCCGACCGAGTGGAGAGCGATCGGCGTATCTGGACTCCGAGCAACTAACTTCCGTTGATCCAGCCTTCCGGAATATGCGCCAACTGATTTCGAAGAAGCGTCTGTTCCACCAAGCCGACGAGCGGTGGTGGAGATTCCCGCTCGCCCCTCTTCATCAGAGTCCAGACGCCATGTAACTCATTACGGGTCCCCCAGACTCTGTCTCGTAAACACTCGAGCAGATCGATCCTGTTATACAAAGCAAGTACGTCTGAGTTGACCAGTAAAAGAGTCTTGTCCGACCGCGAAAACTCTCGTTCAACCCCAGGCATTGAACGTCCTACCAGGATCATCAAATTTTTCCAGTCGGGACCGCCGTGCTGAGCGTTGTGAGCTTCAAGCACGACATTCCAGTCAGCGTTAGCTATGTTCGCCTGCTCGCGCATGATGCGGATGAATACCTCACTGAGATCTCGGCGCTCCAGGTCAAAGCGGTTGAGCAGTTTCGATTCCGCCGCTTCCAGATGCGTCTCCGGGGCAGTCAGGATCAAGAATGCGCCTTCGCGCGTAGCTCGCCGCAATCGATCGTCTAAAATTCGGGCATCCACTTCTTCTGGTGTAAGCATTGCTATCTCCTTTCGACGCATTTCCGCCCGCCTTGTTTTAGTCCGGCGCCGGATTCAAGCTGATTTATCGGTTCAAATCCTTTTTCGAGAACCAGGATTAGTAGGCAATGCTCAAAATCGGCAGTTCTGGTCAAGAAATGACTCCACAAATGGCTATTTTTCTGGAGCTGTAGTCTAAGCTGGCTTCCCCATCCACCAAACCATTGTTTTCGTCGGTTCGGCCTCAGCAGCACCTCGTCGATGCGGTATCGATCCAGATCAAGGACTTCAAGGTAGAACCCACTCTACTCAAAGTGTTCTCCTGGTACCGGAATTCTACTTATTCGCATCAGGATCAAACCGGCAAACGTGTGGTAATTGTCTCGCTCTACTCCGGACAATTTCAGATGTCCAGCAGTTGTTTGAACTCATCAATCGGTAATACGTAATACTCCATCGATCCGCCACAGTCTGTCCTCACGCTGCACAGCAGGAGGTTCTTCTGACAAATCGGAAGACCGGATGTCACCGACAATCGGTTCTATGATGTTGTGATGTGTGAGCATCCCTTGGGTGCCGTAGATACTCTTCCTCCCTACTCGCATTGAACGCGGCGGGATCGAGCCTTTATGTCGGCGGAGACATGGGAGAAGGTCCCGCCGTAGGTGTGTTGTGACGGTACAAGATGACCTGAACCCTTTCCAGCGTAACCAGCCCTTCTTGCACCATCTCATCAATTACTGAGAGGAAAGAAGATATCTTGTCTGGACTGTCAACTATTTCGACTATGACCGGTAGGTCTTCAGAGAGTCGGAGGATTTTCGCAGTGTGAATACGACTAGCCGCCCATATCCCATCAGCCCCCGCAGCATTGTCGCTCCCGCAAGACCCATCTCGCGGGCTTTGAGAACTAGCGCCTCATACAGTGGTTTTCCTTCCCATCGGTCGGATTCACCAATGAAGATACGCAACAGCTGGCCCTCTTCTGATAGCTTCATAAAAAACTCCTTTAGAAAAGTTGAGCCAATCGCACGCCCATCCAAACCGCCACCAGCCCTAGCAGCACACTGCCCAGAGCATTGACTAGCGCCAGCCACATTTCGCCATCACGAATGAGCGAGAATGTCTCAAACGAGAAACTGGAAAAAGTAGTGTATCCACCCAACACCCCGGTCAGAAGGGCCACGCGCACAGTCGGAGAAATGAGCACTCGCGCCTCGAACAACTCGGCGAGAATACCAATGATAAAACTTCCTGACACATTGATGATGAAATTAGCGTAGGGGAAAGAAGGCTTCTCTATGACTGAGTATACAAACGTCGAGAGCCAATACCGGCAGCCTGTGCTGAGTGCGCCACCAAGAAGAACGAGCAGAACTTTCATAACATCCATAACTGCTGGCCTTATTCTCCAGAAAAGAAAACCACTACCAAAAATCCTTACGGACTCGGTAGGAGTCATCAACTGCACTCAAGCAGTGGTTGCGGGGAACCCCATCCCCACGATTTAAGCATACAAGTTTTTTTTAGGGCAAAAGACGGAGCAGCAGCAAACAAGTAATACTCAAATACGCTTTGCGATTGCGGTCATAACGAATGACAGGGTTTCAGGGTGTTGGCGAGTAACGCGATAGCCATATTACCGCCGGCCAGCCGTTCGCCCATAATCCCGGAACCGATCACCGTCGACAGTAGCAGTGCCGCCCCACAGCCTCGGCGACACTTCGTCGAATAAGACTCATCGCTCGATCCTGTGCGCCTCAGGCTGAATATCAATCTTCATCAAAACCGCCGTGGAGCAACGCGGCAGCCGCCATTCCGGCGATTGCGCGAGGCGTTCATCATAGCCCTCACGAACCGCTACTGTGAAGCCGAATTTCTTCTCGAAGAAATCTCTCGCGGTAGTCGTCAGCAGTAGCGCTTCGCTAATGCCTTGCCGCGCAGCATCCTGAAGAATCGCCTCTGTCAGTCGAGTTCCGAGCCCAGACCGCTGAAGCTCTGGCGTGACGGCGGCCGACCGCAGCAGGCCAAGCCTGCCATGCCGCTCCATCCCGACGCAGCCGACCAGACGACCCGTATCGTCCCTGGCGACGAGGAAGCCGTCGAGGTGCTCGGCTACTCCGTCAGAAGGCAGATCGACGGTATTAAGCAGCGAAAGAATTTCCTCCAAAGCTGAAGATTCAGCCCTGGAGATCACGACTTGTGGTGATTCCATTGCATTAAGTGGCTAACCAGCGATCTGTACGCGCGCCTGGCCGCATCCTGCCGGTTTCTTTCTCGAGTGCGAGGGCGTTTACTTTAGCTTGTTGTCCAAATCCAGACGACGACGAGCCTGCATCAAGACACTGAGCATGAAGCGTCCGATGTCATCGCGCCTCTCAGCATATTTCGCAGCTTCAAATGCAGCGCCGTCATACTCCTTCGGGTCAGCGTATGGCGCCGAGATTCGCTTGCCAGCTCCCTTGACCACTGGACATTCGGCGTCCGCTTGAGTGCAAACCATAATGGCCGCGAAACCACTCTGGGGGTTATGAGGGTCGGAGTAAGACTTGGAGAACTCCAAGGTCTCCAGTCCCATCCCCCAACGTACCCGGTAGATCGGATTTGCATCGCCGGAACTACCACGGGGAGCTTCCTTCCCTGATGGCTCTATCTCGACGCCGATCTCCTTGAGGGTCGCAATCGTCCTCGAATTGAAGGCGCTGGGCGTCGTGCCGCCGCTGTAGAAGCGAATGTCCGGCAGCCCATAATAGGCGGCGGCGATGTTGCCCATCGTCGAGCCCAGGATGCTTCGCCGCGAGTTGCCGGTGCAGACGACAATGACAGCCAGGGGCTTGCCGGGCTGGTAGTTCGTGCTGATCCAGGTCACCAATTCATCGGCGGCTACGCGATGTGGCTCTTCGATCAGGTCGAACTGAGTGGTGAGCAGGTCGGCATGACGACGGACCTTGGGAAACATGTCGTCGCGGGAGCGAGGTTTTTTTTCATCTAACATACGTTCCATCTCCAGCAGGCTGATGTAGTCATTGGCGCCGGCGAGGGGTTGGAAAACACGTTTCTCGAACACCCCGCTGACCAGATTCCATGGCAGTCTCGACTTCTTGGCGCGGAGGGCTTCGCCCAAAGTGGTCTTGAGCTGGCGGTCCTTGCTCGGAGTAAGCGCCTGTGGCTCCGCATACAGATGCGAAAACCATAAAGCCGAGACCAGCGGGTTGCCAGGCTTAACTGCTGATTGAGTTTTTACCGCCCGAGCCGGCATTTGTGTGGCGAGAATACAGAGCGCAACAGCGCCCGCAAAGATAACTGATCGTCGTACCATGCTGTGGGTTACTCCAATTGACAGAGTCTTTTGCCGTCTGGCGTCAAGCGGGCCGCAGCCGCTCTGATTCACGCCGTGAGACCGCTTCGCGTCTTCGATGATGGCCTTGTTTTGGAAACAGTCTTTATCCCCTCGCGATACTGACGAAGGTAGGTATCGATACACCGCAGCAATCGCCATCCCCCGCGCAGCTCCCTTCGGGAAGGTTGTCTTCCAGGACGACGAAGACCTCCCATTCGTTGCCGTCGGGGTCACTGACCCAGGTCTTGTCCTGGATCGCGTAACAGCAGTTGGTCTGCATCTCGTCGCGGGTATCAAGCCCCGCTTGTGCCCATTGCTCCCTCATTGCAAGGACGTCGTCGGTCGAAGCTACCTGAATCCCCATGTGCGAAAGCGCGCCGCGATCGTTGAAAGATATTTCATTCAGAGCGAGGTTGAGCGGCGGATTCTGCACGTCAAACTTCGCGTAACCCGTCCTGACCTTGCTCGGCCCGATCCCCAGCATCTTTTTGTAAAACTCCACGCTCCGCTCGACGTTTCGGACGTTGAGCGAGACATGAGCCTTGATCGTCTGCACAGTTCTGGTATTTTTAGCGTTCACCTCAATCTCCTTCTAAGCTCGATCATTGAGCGTATTCTCAGACTAACAGCGAAAAATATATCCGTCAAGGCGTATATGTTCTTCGCGATTTCTTCGTGGTATCATGGTTATGTTATGAGCCGATCAAATAAGGGTTTCGACCTCGAAAAATTCTTCGTCGCGCTTTCCGACCGCAATCGTCTACGCCTGATTAACCTAATGGGGGATGATGAGGTTTGTGTGTGCTTCTTCACCGAAATCTTGAAGATGCCGCAGCCGAAGGTCTCGCGGCATCTCGCCTACCTGCGCCGTGCGAGAATAGTAACGGCTCGTCGGGAAGGTAAATGGATGCACTATCGCCTCATTCCTCCGACCGACGAACACGCCTCGCTTATCCTTCGAAACGTGCGTGAATATCTCGCGGGTAATCGAGAGATGCAGCAAGATCGGGCGCGGCTGGTCAAGATTTGCTGCGCGCAGACGCTTCCGGTGCAGTTGCAAGGCGCGCCCCTCCCCGCCAGTTTACAGGTCTGAGCGGACATTTATTTCGGCATGGAGACCAGCCGCCGTGCGGCTGGAGAATTCGAGGTGGAAGAAATTGTTGGATCAAATCTGGCATGAGTATCACACTAGTCTACTGAGCTTTATCCGGCGCCGTGTCGATGTCGCTGATCTGGCCGAGGATATCCTTCAAGACGTTTTCATCAAGGCCCATTCACGGTTGGACACGCTGGCGCATGCGGATCGGGTGCAGAGCTGGATCTACCAGATCGCGCGCAACACGATCATTGATTATTACCGCACCCGGAAAAGTACTGAGCCACTTACCGATGAGGTTCCGGAGCGGCCGGAGCAGGGCGATCATGAGTGGCAGGAGTTGGGAGAGTGCGTTCTGCCCATGCTCGAGATGCTTCCGAAAGGTTATCGTGACGCACTGATGCTCTCCGAGATCAATGGCCTACCTCTCATGGAGGTGGCGAAGCGGTTGAATCTCTCGCCTCCCGGCGCGAAGTCGCGTGTTCAGCGTGGTCGAGAGAAGCTTAAGAAAGTATTTCTGGATTGCTGCCATTTCGAGTTCGATTGTCGCGGGAAGCCGATCGACTGGTCGCCCAAAAAGGATTGCAATCGCATCTCCTGCTAAATTTTTTCCTCGGATTTTGCATCTTCTTCCGATCTCTTTCGTCTCTCTGAGTGACGGGCGGTCAAGCCCGGTTACATCGAAGTACAAAAGGAAATGGATATGAAGGTTTTGTTCAGTTCAGCAATGTTTCTATGTCTATTTGCGCCAGTCTTCTTCGCGCAAGATCCACTGAAGGTGGCTCCGCAGGCGTATAAGCTCGCGTTCGAGAACGAGTGGGTGAGAGTTATGCATGTCCACTACGGTCCGCGCGAGAAAATCCCGGCTCACGATCACACTCAGCTGGCGGCCATTTACGTCTATCTGAACGACGGCGGCCCAGTCATTTTCAAACACATCGGGCTAGACTATGGCCCTATAACCAGACCGGCGACCAAAGCCGGAAGCTTCCGCATCTACAAGGCCGTTAAAGAAGTTCACGAGGTAGAAAATACGTCCGACATGCCGAGTGATTTTCTGCGGGTTGAATTCAAGACCAGGATCGTTGACGAGAAGACCTTACGCGGCCGTTTCTATCGGGAGTCATGGCCTGCCGGCGAAAATTTCGAGAGGACGCAGTTTGAGGACGAGCAAATTCGAGTTACTCGACTGGCCTGCGCGCCGGGTAAAAAGCTCGACATCCCATCGAGTCCGACCGGTCCGGCTTTGCTGGTCCCCTTTTCCAAGGTGCGTCTCGACGTGGTCGGGCAGAAAGGCAATGCCATGAGGGCCGATCTTGAGCCCGGGAAGACAGGTTGGCAACAGGCCGGCCAGCAGCTGCGGCTTGAAAGCCCGGGCAATGCGCCGGCGGAGTTGCTGCGCTTCGAGTTTAAGACCGAACCGGTAAAGGGTGTTGATAGGAAGGGAACAGCCCATGAACATCCGCGTGAATAGATAAGGAGCAGAAGCGCAATCTCTCTTAACCGGGTACAGTGACACTTAAACTCTCGCGCAATCCCTCTCAAAAGGCTTACCTGAGGCAAGACCCGTATTCTCTAGCAACCGGAGTCATCAACGTATTGCGCCAACGCATCATTCCCTCAGCCTGAGTAAGGCTGGACTTACAATGTTCTCACTGGCCTGTCGGATGATTCTGGTCGGATGAGAGACATATGCAGTCGATTGTGGTGAGAGTGTAACCTATATTCGGTTTGGTCAGGATGTGGACGCCGAAGAGCCTTAGCTTACGCCGTAGGGTGGAGATGTGCACCTTCAACAAATTCGACGCGCCTTGATCGAATACTTGATTCTCACCCCATACCGAAGCCCAGATATCCGATTGCGGCACGGGGCGTCCGATCTCTCGCACCAGACGTGAAAGAATCAGAAACTCCTTGGCTGTCAGGCTGTAGATCGGCCTGTTGGCGCAGGCCACATAGAACTTATTGTGCTCAACCCGCAAACAGCCGTCGTCATATACGTCCTGCTCTGTAATTCGCTTTTCTTCTTTTCGTGACATACCAAGTCCTGTGTGAATCGTGTTTGTGAGTTTCGACGTGTTTTAATTCCGCGGGTGTCAATAGGGCAGCGCCCGCGATTGAGGAGATCGCGAGCGCTGTTGAGTGAATGCCTCAGACCCCAGGAAATCTCTTCCTAGAATTTAAGCTTGAGACCAAATTGCATCACGCGCGGCCCACCGATCGTGTTAAGGATCGTACCGAGTTCGGTTGGATCCAACAGGTCGTTACCGGGATTGGCGAAGTTGACAGTGTTGAAGATATTGAAAATATCCCAACGGAACTCAAGACCTAGCCTTTCTTTAAGTTGCGTGTCCTTCGCAACTCCGAAATCGAAGCGCTTCTGCGAAGGCCCGCGCAAGATATTGCGTCCCAGGCTGCCGAAGCCAAGATTGCCCGGATAACCGCCAGCCAATGAAGTTGCTGAGCAGAGCACGGAAGGATTGAAGTAACCCTCGGTGATGTCATCACTCTGTTGCCGTAACTGGTCCATCGTGCCGCAGAGGCTTGGCCGGCCAAATCCCAGGCGATACAACCCACCTGAACCACGGAACGGATCATTGTATTGCGATGCGTTCCCGATCTCAGGCTCTGACGCAAAGATGCTGAATGGCGAGCCTGACTGGATTTGTGCAAATCCGGAGACCTGCCACCCCTTCACCAAACGCGATCTGGAGAATGGCAATTCGTACACGAAGCTGGCGCTGAAGCGATGCGTGCGGTCAAAGTCCGAAACTCCCCGGTTGCTCCTCAGGTCGCGTTGATTGCCTTGAACCACGAAACCTGTGTTCGGAACGTCGGGTTTACCAGCGCCCGCCGTGCTCCCAGGATCTGACGAGAGGTAATCCATCGACTTCGACCAGGTGTAGAAGCCGTTGAATTGCAATCCCCTCGAGAAACGCTGGGTGACACCGAACTGCAATCCGTGATAGATCGAATTGCCAGATGACTGCAGCAAGAGCGCCTCGGGAATGTTGAACCCGAGGATGGGTCCGCGAGCCTCAAACCCGATCAACGCGCCAGCAGCATTGCTCAGATTGTAGTCAAGCAGCCCTGTCGTGGTGTTGGTGAATCCGAATGCTCTGCCAAGCCCTCGCGCGCGAGCTGTCGCTCCGGGGTTGAGCGCCCCGTTCGGGCTGCCCGCCGCGACATATGCCTGGTTGAAACGTTCGAGAATGAAATCCGGCGTGTTCGGATCGTTCAGATCGTAGCCTTGGTTGAAGGCGATAGACTGAAGAAGCTTGGTGCCCTTCGTGCCGACATATCGCCCTTCAAGCATCATATTTTTGGTCAATTCGTACTGGAACCCAAAGTTCCACTGTTGAACATAAGGTGTTCGCAGATTGCGATCGACCGAGCGGAACTCAAACGTCTCGGCGACGTTACCGCGTGCAGGCAGCCCGGTCGCCAGGTCTATAGGGTTGTTAGTTCCATTGGACTGTCTCGTCACATTCGTACCATCGCGGATCACGTATGTACCGCCAGTCTGGTAGACGATTCGGTTGGGAAGATAATTATTGAATCCAAGCGTCGGATCCTGCTGTGAGAAGGCCTGGTCAAACGGTACAGCTCGTGTCGGCGCCGTCACCTCGACTTCACGCAGGAACGGATAGTTGGAGAAGACAGTGTTCATGAAGGCCGCCGACGGACGGTCGAAGAAGAAGCCGTAACCACCGCGGACCACCAGGCGGTTGCTGTTCAACGGCGTGAAAGCAAAACCGAAGCGAGGGGCAAAATTGTTCAAGTCCTGCCCCTTGAGCGTGTGCTTGTTATCGGCCCTGATCGAAGTAGCAATCGCATCGTTGATTGCCGAGAACTGCGTTGTCTGTACGTTGCTCGGTACAATGAAACCATTGACGGGGTTGTTGACGTTGGTCAAACTCTCGAAGTCGAAGTTCCCGATCCGCCCGTTCTTCTCCGTCGGCCAACCGAACCAATCCCAGCGGAGCCCGAGATTTAAGGTTAATTTCTGGCTCGCCTTCCAGTCGGTTGCGATGTACGCGCTGACGTCGTTCATCCGGAAGCTCTTATCGGTGATGCCGAACTGTGTGTCTCCTTCGGTCGCCAGTCCAGTCAGGAACTGGGTGAAGTTCTCAAACTTCTCGAATTCCGTCGCCTGCTCCTCAGGCAGATTGGTGTCGTAGAGGTGACGTTTGAACTCTCCGCCGAATCTGAACGTATTGGCGCCGCGTGTCCATGTCACATTATCCCCAAAGCTGAAAGTTTGTTGCTTGCGTTTGTTGAAGACATCGTTTGGACCGCCGAACGATAGTCTCGAAGTGTTATTTCTGAAGATGTAGTGCCCGAGACGTTGCGTGCCAGGACTGTTATCGAAGAATGTCGCCGGATTGGGGATGCCAAATTGAGCATTGGTGATCCCCAGAAACTCGTCAGTCAAACTACGGGTGTTGTCCAGATTAAAATACCCGAAGCGAGCTTCATTGATCAGCGTCGGGCTGATCGTGTGAATATCGGAAAGCGCGAGCGTGCGGTTGCGGTCATTGCGATCCAATGTGAATGGCGAGGCCAGGGTCGACGGGTCCGGAAATGGATCATTGGCCGGGAAGTTGGCGAAGAAGAACGTTCCGCTCAACCGGTTCGACTCTCTTATTTGATAATCGAGCTTGGTGGTGAACTGATTTTGTTCGAACTGCGCGGGGACGACATTACGCTGGAGAATGAGCGGGTTAAGACCGCGGAAATCGCCGAGCAAATCGTTATTGCGGACTGTATTGCCAATGGGGGTGTCAAAGGTGCGCCTTCCTCCTGGACGTGGCGCAGGTATGATGAAGTCTCCGGTTACTGGGTTTCTCTGGTTGAGTAGCGCAACTGCAAGTGGCGATATCTGGCCCGCAGTCAGACCGAGTCCCGGATTGGCCGCGTTAAAGGCGGCGGCGAGATTTGCTGCAGTGCGATCTCCGCTGATCAACCCTAACGCTTCCGGCAGGACCGTCAGGCTGCTGGCCGTCGGCACAAACGCGGTATCTGCATTCGTGTATTGATAACCGCCGAAGAAGAACAGCTTATCCTTCTTGATCGGGCCGCCGACCGTGAACCCGCCTTCGTTGCGACGCGCTTTCGGGCGGTCGATCCCATCGCGGTTGAAGAAGTAGTCGTTGGCATTGAGCGCTTCATTCTGCAGGTAGTAGTACCCTGACCCGTGGAAGGCGTTGCCGCCGCTCTTGGTAACGATCTGGAAATTGCCCCCGCCGGAGCGTCCGGTCGACGCGTCGTAGAGGCTGGTTTGCAACTTCACTTCTTGCAGCGTTTCAGGCGCGGGCGAGATGTTATCGTTGAATGAGCCCTCGTTGGTCGTGAAGTTGGTCGCATCGACACCGTTGAATGTAAGGCTGGTCGATGTCGTGCGCGTTCCATTGACTGACGGCGAAATGTTACCGGTGCCGTTGGTCAATACCGGCGGCAGATCCGCGCTGACGCCAGCCTCGGCTGAAAGCAATGTCGTAAAGCTTCGCGTCGCCGTCGGCACCTGAACCAGCTCATCACCGCTCAACTGGCGGAAGGTGGTTGCCGTGGTAGGCGTAGCAAGCGGGGCCGTGTCTGTGATGTTTACCTCAACGCTCACCTCGCCGATCTCGAGTTTCGTGTCGAGGACACGTGGTACAGCCGCTTCGACGGGCACACTCTCCCAGTTCGCTTTCTTGAAACTCTGGGCTTCGATTGTGATTTTGTATGAGCCGACCGGCAGCACATTAATCGTCCAGCGGCCCTGAGCATCAGTTATCGCGGTGCGATTCAATCCGGTTTCAGTGTTTGTCGCGGTGACCTTAGCGCCTAAAACGGCGGCGCCACCCTGGTCTACAACCGTGCCCGATAAACTTCCAGTCGGGCCCGATTGCCCCAGGGCAGATAGGGGGATCATAAAAACGATGCCGAGAAACAGGGCTGAGAGGGCAGTGACCGTAGCTCCTGTCGCTCGGACCTTGATAGGTTGCATAACTATCTCCTTAATTCTTCGTTGCGAGCTCAACGGTGGCGTAGTCCTACCCACTAGTCGCAACGTTGTTGTGACTACTTCGTGAAAAAAAACAGCTTGTGACCGAAGACATACGGGCAGATCTGCCGGCTAACGAGCCCTACCTTATATTCCTCTATATGAATATGAAATTTCAGTCTATTCCCCGGAGTTTAAAAAAAGATAAAGACAAAGTTAATTCCATGTTAATTCATATATGCTTTAGCGTATTTGAAATGGGGTAAGCTGAAAGAGTGAAACCCTGGTTGAGCTAGTGGCCCCTTTCGGGATCGGCATAGGATCAAGGGCTAACTCCTTCCTTTTCAATCCGGGTTAATACGAGGATTTAACATCGCTTTAACCTGGCATTGTTAAAATCGCTACCCATGAAGAGGGCTGACAGAGATTTCGACACCGAAAAATTCTTTACCGCATTGTCGGATAATACACGGCTGCGATTGCTCAATTTGATGGGCGAAGATGAGGTTTGCGTCTGCTTTTTCGTCGAAATCCTTGAAGCGAATCAGCCGAAAATCTCCCGCCATCTCGCTTACCTGCGTAAGGCTGGATTAGTGGCCTCACGTAGGGAAGGCAAATGGATGCACTATCGGATTACCACTCCGGCGGAACCTCACGCCGCCCGGATCTTACGCAACGTGAGGAACTGGCTTGAGGAGAATCCGGAGATGCGTCTTGAGCGAGAGCGTCTCGCCACTCTTTGCTGCTCACCGGAACTCTCCGATGGCTTACAGGATGCGCCGCGCCCGGCCAGGCTCGGCCCAATCCGGTCTCCCTCTGGGGTAAATGGAAATGGCCACTATCGTGGGCGTTCCTGGATAGGCAACCACAATGATCGAAGCACGGAAGAGAGGCATTGCGGCGCGCATTTGTAAGGTAGCGCGCAGGTAAACAGGATCAGAAATCGTAAGGCGTAGACGCTATCTTATTCAGTAGCTCTTTGGCCTGTTTTTCCAACAGTGGCCTGCTCCCATTGCTTGATTTCAGAAAGTGGTTAAGGTCTTGCGCCGCTCTGGATGGATCATTTTTGAGCTGCAGGATCTGCCCGCGACAGGAATATGCCTCGGCCATATTCGCGTTTAGCTCTATTGCCCGGTTGCAATCCGCAAACGCTTCATCCAGGCTCCCTCGTAATTTATGGGCGAGTCCGCGATTAAAATAGGCGGTGGCATAGTTCGGATCGAACCGGACGGCGGATGAGTAATCGGCTATGGCTCCATTCAAATCGCCTTTGACCTTCTTCGCATTGCCCCGGTTGTTATATGCCGCGGTGAAATGCGAGTCGAGTTCGATGGCTCTGTCGTAGTCGTCGATGGCTCCGTTCAGATCGCCCAAGACTTTCTTTATATTCCCACGATTATTCCAAACCTCTTTCAGACGTGAGTCGAGCGAAATCGCGCGATCGTAGTCTGAGAGCGCTCCTCCAGGATCATTATTCCTCTGCCGGATCAGACCTCGGTTGTAAAAAGCCTCGGGGAACCTGGGGGTCAGCTCGATAGCTCTGTCGATGTCCGCCGCCGCTTTATCAAGGTCTCCCTTATCAAACAGGACCACGCCACGGCAGTAGAAATTCATCGCTGACGTCGGGTCGAAAGTAATTGCAATTTCGAAGTCTTTCAGCGCCAGATCGAGCCGATCCTTCGACAACCAGTCGAGTCCGCGCGCCCGATAAGAGGACGCAGAGTCTGAACGCGATGTCTGTGCCCTGGCGACGAGCGACACCATCAGAAGGGACACTCCAAAAGCCAATCCGGCAAACCTCGTCAGATTTCCGATTCGGTTCATAGCGGGCCTCCTTTTACAGATCGCCGGAGATGGTTGACTTCCGATCAACCAAAATACATATTCCTATGAGCGTATGTGTCGCAAGGTAGCGCCAATGATCAAATATGTCAAGGCGAATATATCTGGCCGGATTTTCGTATGGAGTACGGTTGAGAAGTTTCACTCAGAGCCGAACTCTCAAGATCAGCAGGGCGCGTCGGATGGGGCTTGGTGAAAAAGGTATAAGGTCAATACAAAAATAGACACGGCGAATTCGTGCTGTATCCTGGAATGTCAAGAGCGAGTTCTCGCATCGCCACCTTCGGGTCTAATGCTGAATACCTCGTGTCCTTCCGGATGCGGGACCAAAACGGATGGAGCGTCTTTGGGAAGTGATGGGACGAGCCAGCGAAATAGCGCTGTCGCGGCCGCCGCGCCCAGAAGCTGGGCGAGTATAAATCCGGGGACGTTTGCCGGCCGAATGCCTGCGAACGTATTGCTGGCGGCCCGCGCGAGCGTTACCGCGGGGTTGGCGAACGACGTGGATGAAGTGAACCAATAGGCGGCAGTGATGTAGGCGCCAACCGCAATGGGCACGGAATCCGGGCGTCGTCGCACACAGCCCCAGATGACGGACAATAGCCCGAATGTAGCTACGAACTCGCTGAAGAGTTGTGCTGCGCCCGACCTGTCGTGATGTGACGCAGAGAACACAGGCTCGCCGAACATCAGGTGCGCGACGGCTACTCCGAAGAAGGCGCCGATCACCTGAGCGGTGACGTAGACCGGAACTTCTCGCCACGGAATCCCGCCCTGTGAGGCGTCAGCGATTGTGACGGCGGGGTTGAAATGCGCTCCTGAAATTGGACCGAATGTCAGGATGAGTGTGACCAGTACGGCTCCGGTTGCCAGAGTGTTAGCAAGCAGTGCGATGGCGACGTTGCCGCCCGAGAGTCGGTCCCCCATAATCCCCGAGCCGATTACCGTTGCCAGTAACAGCGCCGTTCCCACCGCTTCGCCGACGCCGCGTCGAACTATATTCATCATTCGGTTCTTTTTACCTCTTCTTTTTTACTTCTCCTTTACGCCTTCACGGGTAAGCCTGAGATCAATGTAGCGGTGAAATATATATTCGTCAAGACGAATGTGACTTATGGTATGATATCTGTGTTATGAGCAGGGCTAATAGAAAATTCGGCCTTGAAAAACTCCTCGTTGCACTTTCCGATCGTAACCGCCTCCGTCTGATCAATCTGATGGGGGAGGATGAGGTCTGCGTGTGCTTCTTCGTAGAGATACTGAAGATGCCGCAGTCGAGGGTTTCCCGGCATCTCGCTTTTTTGCGCCGGGCGGGCATCGTGTCGGCCCGGCGAGAAGGCAAGTGGTTCCGCTACCGGATCGTCCCTCCTTCCGACGCACGCGCTGCTCGTATCTTTCATGATGTGCGTGAATATCTTGTTCGGCACCACTTTCTACTCGCTGGTTGGACTGCACGCGACCCACGTGGTGATTGGATTGGTTCTCTTAACGCTGGTCCTGATCTTGAGCCTTCGAGGTCGGGTGAAGAGGGAGCATCACGAACACGTCGAGATGATCTCCTGGTACTGGCATTTTGTGGATGCGGTCTGGGTCGTCGTCTTCACTGTGGTTTATGTCATCAGCCGCCAAGCGGCATAAGTAAGAATGGCACGCGAGAGGAATCGGATGAGTGCTCTTGATAAGATGCAAATCATCGCTCAGATATTAGGTTCTATGGCGTTATTCATCACACTGGTCATCAACTATCGGCAGATGCGAACGATGGCCGAGCAAGTTATGGAGGTGCGGCGGAGCACAAATGCGCAACAAATCCTCTCCCTGCTGAGCTTCATCGAGTCGGACGAGATGCGTGCGGCTTTGGTGGTCGTCTACACGACATTACATCGGAAGCATTTCAGTGAATGGACCGAAAGCGAGTTACAGGCCGCTTCCAGAATATGCGCCGGCTTCGCGACCGTTGGGGAGATTGTTAGATCGGGCCTGGTTCCAGTCGAGCCGCTGCTCCAAGGTTGGGAGCCGAGTCTCCGGCGGTGCTATCAGATATTGGAACCGTTCCTGCGGGAGATGCAGAAGCCGGAGAACGGTGGAGCGCAATATTGGATCGGGTTTGACTGGCTTCACGGTCAGCTCGATAGAGAAATGGCTATGGGGCGAAAGAAATTACGCCGCGACAGTCGCGGCTCTGATAATCAAGCAAAGCCCAAACATCGGACGGCGGAGGGGAACAATGTCGGATGAAGAGAAGAGAGAACAATACCAGGGAATGATCATGCTGCCGGCGCCGACCGCCTGGCCGATGATCACCGCGTTAGGCATCACGATGCTCTGTGCGGGGTTGGTCACACACGTGGCGGTCAGTCTGGTCGGCCTGGTTCTGGCCCTGCGCGGCGCGGTGGGCTGGTTTCGGGAAGTCCTACCGGTGGAGAGGCATGAACTGGTACGCGTGCGCCCACAGACCGAACGAGCCCAGGCCGTCAAGGTCTCTCCGCGCACGACGACCCATCTCAGGGCCGGCGTAGCAGGACACCGCGTACGGATCCCGGCGGAGATCCATCCGTATTCGTCCGGCATCAAGGGAGGCCTCCTCGGCGGAGCCGTGATGGCAATCGTGGCCTGCGCTTATGGCCTCATCGCTTACCACAGCGTGTGGTACCCGATCAACCTGCTGGCTGCGGCGGCGCTGCCTTCGATGACGTATGCCGATCTGGCGCAGTTGAAGGCCTTCAACGGTATGGCTTTCCTCGTAGCTTTGATCAGCCACGGGGTGATCTCGATTCTCGTCGGCCTGCTCTTTGCGGTGTTGCTACCGATGCTCCCATCACGCCGCGCGGCCTTCTGGGGCAGTTTTGCGGCCCCGCTCATTTGGTCGGCGCTGCTGTGGTCGACACTGAGGCTCGTCAACCCGGCGCTCGACGCTCGGATCGACTGGGGTTGGTTCATTGCCTCACAGGTTGTCTTCGGTCTCGTGGCTGGTTATGTGGTCCATCACACGAAGACAGTGGAGACAATGCAGACCTGGCCGTTGGCGGCGAGGGCGGGGATAGAAGCCCCTGGCCTGTTGCAGGACAAGACGCAACCAGAGAAAGGAGAGGGGCAATGAATACGAAGCGTTGCGCCGTTGCCGCGCTGGTGACACTGACCACCTTTGGCCTGGCCGCCATGGCTGGCCCTCTCTGTAGGATGCAGCCGGCTGCCCGGCAAGCCTAAAGAAGAGGAGCGATGGGTGGCGCCAGCCCAGGTCACGGATTTCAATCAGCTCTATGCGCAGAACTGCGCCGGTTGTCACGGCAGCGAAGGACGCTTTGGATCCGCGCGGCCGTTGAACGATCCGCTCTACCTGGCTGTGGCCAACGCGGATGTGTTGCGCCAGGTCACCGCGAAAGGCGTGCCCGGCACCGCCATGCCGGCCTTTGCCAAACAAGCCGGGGGCAGTCTCACCGACAAGCAGATCGATGCGCTGGTCGAAGGGATGAGATCAAGATGGGGGCGCCCGAAGGATTTAAAGATGTGGCGCTTCCGCCCTACAGCCTGCAAGATGCCATTACCAGTGGCTCAGGTCCTGGTGACCCACCGCGTGGAGCGGAGGTTTTCAGAGTTAACTGTGCCCGGTGTCATGGCGCGGATGGCCGCGGCGGCGCGAATGGCGGCTCCGTCGTGGATCCGAACTTCCTGGCGCTCACGAGCAACCAGTCATTGCGCACGACGACGATCACCGGCAGACAGGACCTCGGGAAGCCTGACTGGCGGGCTAACGTGCCTAACCAGCCGATGTCGCCGCAAGACATCTCCGATGTGGTGGCCTGGCTCGTAGCGCAGCGTGGAAACAATCTCGCGTCGAAGCTTTTCCAAGCCAATGGTCGTGTTTCTTCGGTCGTCAAAAGCACTGACGAGCGTTAAACGGAATAACAAGGAGGCGAAGTACATCATGGCTGTAAAAGAAACTGAATCGAAGTCGATAGTCATCAAAGAAGGCGAGGTTCGTCAGCCAGGCCACGCAGGGAGATCACGGCGCGCTTTCCTGTTCAGATTCGGCGCGGCTCTCAATGTGGTGGCCGCAACGCTGCTGGGCATTCCAGTCATCGGGTTTGTCTTCTCCAGTTTTCGCAGCAAAGGGCCGCACGAATCGTGGATCACGTCTCGGCGCGCTCGATGGCTTCCCTGAAGGGCAGACGCGGCTGGCGACTTACCGCAACCCGTACACGCGACCCTGGGATGGGGCGACGGCCGACATCCCGTGCTGGGTGCGACGGATCGAGGGTGAGAAGTTTCAAGTATTCGCCATCAACTGCACTCATCTCGGCTGCCCGGTGCGCTGGTTCCAGGATTCGCACCTGTTTATGTGCCCCTGTCACGGCGGCGCATTTTACGAGGATGGCTCACACGCATCGGGGCCGCCGCCGCGCGGACTGTATGAGTATCAGTACAAGGTTGAGCGGGGCCAGCTCCTTGTGAGAGGCGGTATACTCCCGACGTTGTCCGAGCCGTTGTAGCACTCTCCCTAGGAGGATGACATGCTGAGAAAGATCGCACTGTGGATTGACGAGCGGCTCTGCGTGAGTAAGCTCTACGCCTCGACCGCGGGGCACAGCGTCCCGGCCAATGCCGAGAGCTGGTTCTATGTCTTTGGCAGCGGAACGCTCCTCTGTTTCATCATCCAGGTTATCACGGGAACCTGTCTGGCATTCGTCTACGTCCCGTCTGCCAGCGAGGCCTACACCAGCCTGGAATACCTGAACTACCAGCAGTCGCTAGGCTGGCTCCTTCGCGCGATCCACAACTGGGGCTCCAACTTCATGGTCGGGATCATGATACTGCACATGACGCAGGTGTTTCTCTTCGGAGCCTTCAAGTATCCCCGCGAGATGACCTGGATCTCCGGCGTCATCCTGTTGCTATGCACGCTCGGGATGGCCTTCACGGGACAGGTCTTGCGCTTTGACCAGGACGCCTACTGGGGGCTGGGGATCGGGGCGGCAATGATGGGCCGTGTCCCAGTAATCGGGCCGAACCTGGTGCACCTGATGCTCGCCGGCCCGATCATCGCGGGCGAGACGCTCTCGCGCTTCTTCACGCTGCACGTCTTCATCATCCCCGGCACAATCATCGCGCTCGTCAGCCTGCACCTGCGCCTGGTGCTGACCAAAGGCATCAACGAATACCCGGTGCCCGGCAAGCCGGTCGAGAAAGAGACCTACGTGAAAGAGTACGAGACGTTGATCAAGAAAGATGGCGTGCCTTTCTTTCCCAAAGCGATCAGCAAAGACCTGGTCTTCAGCGGGCTTGTGATGCTGGGCATACTCGGCTGCGCGCTCTACTTCGGCCCCGAAGGCCCACACGGAGTGCCGGACCCGACGCAGATCAATACCGTTCCGAAACCGGATTTCTTCTTTCTGTGGCTATATGCGGTGTTGGCTCTGCTGCCGGAGTATCTGGAGACGATTTTGATCCTGACCGTCCCGGTGATTGCCATCGGATTGCTCTTCGCCTTGCCGTTTATTTCAGGCACGGGGGAAAAGAGCGCGCGGCGGCGGCCCGTAGCAGTGCTCAGCGTGATCATCATCTTCCTCGCGCTCGGCACATTCAATTACCTGGGCACTTATTCGCCGTGGTCTCCTAAGATGAGCGCGTGGAGCGGCGAGGCGACGCCGGTCAAATATGTCAAAGGGCGCTCGCCCTTAGAACGGCAAGGTGCGCTCGGTGTTACAAAGCAAACAATGCCGGAATTGTCATAGCCTGGGCGGCAGTGGCGGCCTGCGTGGCCCGGCGCTCGACGGCGTTGCGACGCGACTGACCGGCGATCAATTGGTGCGGCAAGTGATTCAGGGCGGGGGCAATATGCCGGCATATGGCAAGAACCTGAGCCCGGCGGAGGTCACTGCACTAGTGGCGTTCATGCAGACTCTGCATGGGCCGAATGACTCTCCGGCCCGCGATATGACAGCTCCGGAGAGTCGGGCGAGAAGGAGAAAACGACCCCCGGTGTTGGGCGTTAATTCAATAACATTGCGCAGGATCTGTGGATCACAACGCGGGAGTCTGGAGGGTAAATATGAATCTGAGCAACGAGGTTATTAAACCAGAAACTGCTGCGGCGAGCAGTATCCCAATCGGCCTGGTGAGAGTGGACGATGGTAGTACCACCCCACATCCAGTGGCGGCCACGGCGAGACCGGTCAATCGACGTTCACGATTGGAAGTCTTCATCAGCCTCACCAAGCCCGAAGTCCTGTTTCTGGTCCTGATCGCCACCAGCCTCGGGTGTGTCATGGCTTCGGAGTCGCTCAACCTGCTCGCCCTGTTTCATGCCCTGATCGGGACCGCGCTCGTGGCGGGCGGGACGGCCGCCCTCAACCATTACATTGAGCGGGAGCCCGACGCCCAGATGCGCCGCACCGCCCGTCGTCCCTTACCATCCGGGCGATTAAAGCCGCAGGAAGCGCTCCTATTTGGAACGGGGCTGTCCCTCGCAGGCACAGCCTATCTGGCGTTGACGCTAAACCTCCTGACGAGTCTGATTGGGCTGGCGGCGCTCCTCAGTTACCTCCTGCTATATACCCCGCTCAAACGCCGCTCCCGCCTCTGCACGCTCATCGGTGCATTCCCCGGGGCTGCGCCGGTGTTGATGGGTTGGACGGCAGTGCGCGGGGACCTGGCGCCTGAAGCCTGGGTCCTGTATGCCATCCTTTTCCTCTGGCAGTTCCCGCACTTTCTGGCTATCGGCTGGATGTATCGGGAAGACTACGCGCGCGCTGGCATGCTGATGATCCCCGAAGTGGACGGGAGCGGCAGGGTGACCTTTGGCCTGATCCGACTCACGGCTCAGGCACTGGTCGTGGTGAGCTTCCTTCCCACAGTGATGGGGATGGCGGAGAGGGTTTATCTGTGCTCGGCTTTTCTGCTGGGACTGGGACTCTTATTCGTCGTCAATCGCGCCGCCGCTGAGAGGTCAGGGGCGGCGGCCAAGCACCTGCTTCACGCGACGGTGATTTATCTCCCGCTGCTTTTTCTCATCCTGGCAGTTTACCGGACCGACCCGGTTGACGGTTGGCCAATATGAATGCCAGGAAGTGTGATCCGATGAATCAAGTGGCGGAAGCAGTACTGAAGTCCATGGCAGTTCGACCCCTGGTCGCTCGCGCTGATACTCCTGACAGGCATCATCTATGCGTGCGGCTGGCGGAAATTGCGTCGACAGATGCCGCGGCGGTTCGACGCCTCGCGCCTGGCCGCTTTCCTGTCAGGGTTGGCGGTTATCGTCATCGCCATCGCCTCACCTCTCGATGCATTCGCGAACCTGTTACTCGTGGCGCATATGATTCAGCACCTACTGCTGTTGATGGTTGCGCCGCCACTGATCCTTTACGGAGCGCCTTATCTGCCGATCTTGCGGGGCCTGCCGTCGCGCGTGTTGAAGCATGGCGCAGGGCCGTTTCTCGCTTCTCCCGGATTGCAGAAGTTTGGCCGCTGGCTGACGCATCCGCTGGTCTGCTGGCTCGGGTTTAGCCATCACGAGTTTGACGTGGCATGCTGCCGAAGTTCTATGAACTGGCGCTGCGTTCGCCTTTCTGGCACGAAGTGGAGCACCTGTGCTTTCTCGGCGCGGCGCTGCTCTTCTGGTGGCCGGTGATTCAACCGTGGCCGAGCCAGCCGCAGTGGCCGCGCTGGGCGATGATCCCGTACTTGTTTCTCGCCGACTTTCAGAACACGGCCCTGGCGGCCTTTCTGATCTTCTGCGAACGCGTGGTTTATCCCAGCTATGCGGTCGCGCCGAGATTGCTCGAACCTCTCGCCGCTGGAGGACCAGGCTGCCGCTGGCGCAGTGATGTGGGTTCCCGGCTCGGTGGTGTATCTCATCCCCATCGGGCTGATAGCCATCCAAGCGCTGAGTTCACGGCGGGCGTGTCCGCCCATCAAGCTGGCGCAATGAATTACCTGTCATTCAACCCAGACGCTCTCCAACTTCTTTTTCCGCCGGTCGCCGGAAAAGTTGGGACCTCTTATCTGTTCCAATCATCGGAACGGCACTCGGTTGGCCGCGATTTCGGCGGGTGGTCCAATCGGCCATGTTCGTCCTGGCGCTCCTCGTCATTGCCGATGGCCTGTTTGGCCATCAGATGAGTTCGATGAACCTGGCGGGAGTGCTTCCGTGGACGCACTGGCGAGGGCTGGTGGTGATCTCCCTCCTGGTTGCCGGCAATTTCTTCTGTATGGCCTGCCCCTTCACCCTGGCGCGCGATTACGGGCGGCGCTGGTTGCCCGCGCGTTGGCGCTGGCCGAAACGGCTGCGTTCCAAATGGCTCGCGGTCGGATTGCTGGCGATTTACTTATGGGCCTATGAAGCGTTCAGTCTTTGGGACTAGCCCGTGGTGGACGGCGTGGATTGTGATCGGATATTTCAGCGCGTCGTTCTTGATTGACGGCCTGTTCCAGGGCGCGAGCTTCTGCAAATACGTCTGCCCCATCGGTCAGTTCAACTTTGTTCAGTCGCTCGTCTCGCCGCTCGAAGTGAAGGTTCGCAATCCGGACATCTGCCGCACCTGCACGACCTACGACTGCATCCGCGGCAACGAGGCGCAGCGTGGCTGTGAGTTGGCGCTCTTCCAGCCGAAGAAGTCGGGGAACCTGGATTGCACTTTCTGCCTGGACTGCGTTCACGCCTGCCCGCATCAGAACGTGGGAATCATTGCCACCACGCCCGGCAGCCAACTCATTCATGACGGCTACCGTTCCGCGCTCGGCCGTTTATCGCAGCGGACGGACGTGGCGGTGCTCGTGTTGTTGCTCGTCTTCGGAGCGTTTGTGAATGCCGCCGGGATGACTGGGGCAGTGGCGGAGCTGGAGCGTACGCTGCAGCTCCGCTTAGATCTTGAGTCAGTACTGCCCGTGACCTCAGCTCTTTTTGTGCTGGCTTTGCTCGTCGTGCCGTTATTACTGATGACATTGTGCAGCATCGTTTGGCGCGCGCTGTCCAGTGGTGGTGTGCGCTGGAAAGAGTTGTTCTGCAGCTTCGCGCTGGCGCTGGCGCCGTTGGGCTTCAGCATGTGGGTGGCACATCTGACATACCAATTTCTGACCGGCGCCGCCGTGATGATTCCGGTGTCGCAACGCGTGGCGATTGATCTTGGCAGTTCGCTGCTTGGCCACCCAAATTGGGCAGGCGCAGCGATGCTCTTACCGCTCGATTGGTTGCCGTCGCTGCAAATCTTGCTGCTCGACGGCGGGCTGTTGCTGACGCTATATGCCGGCTGGCGTGTGGCGCAACGGTTCTCGGCGCGCGGCAGAGGGACGCTGCGCTTGCTCGCACCGTGGGCCGGCCTGGCCGTGCTGCTTTACGCGGCAGGAGTGTGGATTGTGTTTCAACCGATGGAAATGCGTGGCCTGACGCCCGGAATGCAGGATTGCCCGATGTCGAGCCGAATGCCGGGGATGCAACATAGAGAACGATGAAGAAGCAGCAATTCAAGTTAATCGCCCAATTATGGCGCCGCAGTTTGTTGTTGGCGGTCGCACTGTTGGCGCTCGATTTGCGAGCGCAGCATTTGGCGGAATCGTCGTACTACATCACGTAACCGACCTATTCGTCGTTACTATATTTACTGCGTCCGTCCCGCTGCGCGCTGGCCCGGTTGACATCAGCGTTTTGGTACAAGATCGCGCAAGCGGGCAGCCGGTGCTTGACGGAGAAGTGTTTATTAGGCTGCGCAGGGAAGGCGGGATGACTGTGGACGAGCGGGCGACGCGAGAAGTGGCGCAGAATATGCTCCTCTACTGTGCCCAGATGACTTTGCCTGAGGCAGGGCGCTGGGAGCTGGAGGCGACAATTAAACGAGGGAAGGAGGCAGCCAGCGTTCTTGGGCAAGTGTCGGCGGCAGCGCCTAGGCCGTTATTGCTCTCCTACTGGCGAAGTTTGTCGCTGCCGCCGGTTGTTATTGCGCTGTTCGCTTTGAACCAATGGTTAAAGCGGCGCGCGGCTCGTCAGGGTAAGACAGAAATATATCGTCACAAGGAACATCAAGATTTACTGGAACGAGAGAAAGTAGCTGGAGACCTGCATTGATAAACTCGCAGACCGCTGCTTGCGCCTATGGCCATACATCACGACATCTTATTGGTCCTCGCGCTGCAGTTCGCGATGATTCTGCTGTATATGCTGAGCCAGGAATTGAATGTCTCCTATCCGATTTTTCTGATGATCGGCGGGTTGTTGATCGGCATTCTTCCGGGCGTCCCGCGAACCGCACTCCATCCGGATATTGCCTTTCTTGACGCTGACCAACGGCGAGGCCTTCCCACACCGCAACCTGATCCTGTTCATTACCTTCATCGTCATTCTCATCACGCTTGTCTTCCAGGGACTGTCGATGCCGCTTCTCATCCGATGGCTGAAGGTAAAAAAGATCATGATGAACACATTCCCGAAGAACAACAGCTTGCAGAAATCCGCCTGCGAATGGCGAAATTGTCGCTGAACCATTTAAACTCGCGATACGCCAATGACGTCGTCGCCAACGCCAGGCTCAACGGCTTCTATAGATACCTTCAATCCATCGTCGGAAACGCGCAACTATCGTTGTCCGATGAGGCCCAGGCAAAAGAGTACGCGGAGATGAAAGAGCATTTCAACCGCATCTATCGCGACCTGACTACCGAGCGTCGTAATGAATTGGAGCGGATCCGGAGAGAAAATGTCTATGACTCCGAGATCCTGCGCGAATACGAATACCTGCTCGATCTGGAAGAGGCGCGGATGAGAATCTGAAGCTTGGAGCGAAAGAATCGGCTAACCAATATCTGCCCAAAATTAGCAATTGCTCAAATCGAGTACAAACTACGGATGGAGCACGAATTCTCCTTGCAGGCGGAGCTCGATCCCGCGTGGGCCGGGCGGCATCTCGCCCTCATACAATATCAGGGTCGGACCCTGCTCCTGTTTGACGATCCTGGAGGAGAATCTCTCGATCTACTTCTCGCAGAGCCAATGGAGTTGAGACAGGTTTTGCGCTTGGCCATTGGCCTCGCTGAAGCACTCACCCAGTTACACGGACGCTGCGAAGTCCTGCCTGAATATGCTGAAAATCAGCAATTGCTGAAGTCGGGCACGAATTGAGGCCGCAGGCCCTAGAGGATTCAACCATTTGCAGGCGGCACGGGACGTGCGTTTACAAGCGATGACACCTGTGAGATTGGGTTGAGTTTCACAGACCGGAGTACTGCTCTCCGACTGATTGGCCGCATCCGATTCAATCAGTGCCTCGCGCCAACAAAGCCTCCGGACAGGAGAGTTGAACAGGAAGCGCAATCTGGTCTATTTCTCCTTCTCTCGCAGTTTCTAAGTTCCTGGGAAGACTGAGCGTGGCTTCTTGACTGACAAGAGGTGCACCAACAGAGGGGAAGCGATGACGAATGCGAAACAGCATTAAGCAGTATCCATGAATAGGAATGTCGTATCCATTCGAGGTCGGATCAACATCGACAATTCAGGCGAGATGCGCCGCACACTCAGCAATGCCTTGCGCTCGAAGCCAGCGGAGGTGACGGTAGATATGTCTCAAGTAACCTATATTGACGTCTCGGGGTTGGCGACGCTGGTGGAGGCGGCTCGGACGCGCGTGAGCAAGGCACACGAATGATCCTGGGAGGTATTCAAGGTCAGGCGCTTTACCTTCTCGAGATCACGCATCTCGATCAGCTCTTTGAGATTGAGAGACGGGAGGCAAGCTCGTGAAAGTTCTCGAAGCCGTCGGCAGCGGCGTGATCCGGCAACTTGCATACGTCGGCGGGTTGACCATGCAGTTCTGGGCGGGTCTGCGCGCTTCACGCCGCGTCTTGCCGGTCGTGGGCAAACGCGGGCGCTGGCAAACGTCCATGCGGCAGATGGTCGCAATCGGGATAGAAGCATTGCCGATGATCGGGATCGTGTCCGCCTCCGTGGGATTCATCCTCGCCATACAGGTCGCCTCCGAGCTACGTCGGTTCGGAGCGCTGAATTTAGTCGTCAACATCGTGGCGGTCGGGTTCACGCGCGAACTCGGTCCGCTGGTGACGGCCATCGTCGTGAGCGGCCGTTCAGGCTCGGCGATTTCGGCCGAGATCGGAACGATGGTGGTGACCAACGAGATCGACGCGCTACGGACGATGGCAGTCGACCCTGTCGAGTTCGTGCTGGCGCCTAAGTACATCGCGGCGATGATCGCGGTCCCATGCCTGACGATTATGAGCAACGCGTTCGGCATCCTGGCTGGCGCAGGATTCATGTATCTCAGCCTGGACATGCCGCTCACGGTTTATTTGAAGTCCGTCGCAGACTCGATTCTACTGCGTGACATCTTCTGGGGGCTGCTCAAGAGCGGCCTGTTCGCCACAATCATCGTGCACGTCGGGTGCAGAGAGGGTTTCAAAGTGCGCGGGGGACCGGAAGCGGTGGGGCGATCGACGACATCGGCTGTCGTGAGGTCTACCTTCCTGGTGATCCTCACGGACCTGCTCATCACGGCGATCCTCTATATGGTGGATGCGAAGTAGCGTATGGAGACACCAATCATATCTGTCCGCGACTTGACGGTTTGCTACGGCAGCCGCCGTGTGCTGGATGGTGTGAACCTTGATGTCGAGCGCGGGGAAGTGATGGTGCTGCTCGGAGGCAGCGGTTCGGGCAAGAGTACATTGCTGCGCCAGATTATCGGTCTCGAGCTGCCTTACTCGGGCACGGTTCGCGTGCAGGGCGTCGATATCAACCGGTGCTCGGCGCGGGAACTAAAGGCTATCCGGCGTACTATGGGTGTGGCTTTCCAGGAGTCAGCGCTCTTCAATTCACTCACCATCGAAGAGAACGTGGCTCTCCCGCTGCGCGAACTGACAACGCTCGCAGATCCCGTGATCGAGATCATGGTTTACATAAAACTCGCGGCCGTGGGCCTGGGCGATGCCGGCAAATTACGGCCGCAGGAGTTATCGGGAGGCATGAAGAAGCGTGCTGCCGTTGCACGGGCGATCGCGCTCGACCCGAAGATCCTGGTCTTCGACGAACCGTCCGCGGGCCTCGATCCGATCGTCGCGGCGGAACTGGACGAACTGATTCTGTTACTAAAGCGCACGTTCCAGATGACCATTCTGGTAGTGACCCATGAGATGGCCAGCGCATTCCGCATCGCCGACCGTGTAGCCATGCTCTACCAGGGCTCGCTCATCGCAATAGACGAAAAGGATTCGTTCCAGGCGAGTACGGATCCGCGAATCCGGCAGTTTCTCGATCGGGTGCCCGATCGGATAGCCGAAAACATAGAAGTTCAGCAGCGCATGCGCGAACTGGCCGGTATGACAGGAAGAGGATTATGAACACCGAAGCAAAGGTAGGCGCCTTCGTGCTGATTTGTGTGGCGATCCTGTGTGCGACCGTTTATTACGTGAGCAACATGGAGTTCGGGGCCACTCACATTCCGTATAAGACATACCTGCGGTACGCAGGCGGGTTGGAGTCCGGGACCGAGGTCCTGTTCGGCGGGATCAAGGTGGGTAAGGTGACCGCCGTCCGACCGGACGCGTCCGACCCGACACGGATCGAGATTGCGTTCGACGTGAAGCAAGGCACGCAGTTGAATGAGAAGTCAGTGGCGAAGCTCGGATCGGTAAATCTGATGGGCAGTTCGGTGCTCTCCATCAGCACTGGCGCGAACGACGCGCCTCGATTGCCGGGGGGCGCGGTGATCGCATCGGAAGAGACGGTCAGCCTGGACGATCTGCAGCGCAAGATAGTGACGCTCACCGATTCCGCACAGACATTGCTTGCCTCGGTGCAGACAGACCTGAACGAGATCACAGGCGATGCCCGGCGTCTGTTGGGAAATCTGAACGATGTCACCAGCGAGGCGAATCAGAAGCGCCTGGCGAACATTCTGGCGAACGCAGATGGGATGGTCGCGCGAATGGCGCCGAAGATGGATCAGATCAGCGAAGAGGCGCTGAAGCTGACCAGAGATACGAACGGCGTTATGGCCAAGATCGGGCCGACCGTAGACAATGTAAACGCAACCGTGTCGAACGCCAACGAAACTATTACGGGGCTCCGCAAGCCGATTCAGTCTAATCTCGACGAACTAACCAAGACGCTCACGGATGCGCGCGCCTTGATCAACAATCTGCAAGCAATTGTTCAGTCGAACAACCAAAACATTACCTATACGCTCGAGAACGTCCGGATGGCGACCGAGAACCTGAACGACCTGACGCAATCAGTAAAGGAGCGGCCGTGGAGCTTGATTCGAGTCAAGCAGCCGAAAGATCGGAAAGTCCCCCAGTAACAGGACCCGATGATGAAAAAGATGATAAAAATCCTGGTGATGATAATCGCTTTCATAGTGGCGCTAGTAATGGCCGGCTGCATGGGCAAGGTCCGCTATCCGAAATACTACACGCTGGAAATTGCACCGGCGACAAAACCAGCGGTCAACGATGCGCGTCTGCCTGCCGCAGTGGCGGTCCGCCGGTTCGAAACTCCGGCGTACCTGCGCCAGGGGCGGATCGTCTACCGGGAAGCTCCGGAAGAGGTCGGTTTCTACGACTATCACCGTTGGGCTGCCGACCCGGGGGCAACAGTCACGGCGGCAGTGATCGCATCGCTTCGCTCCGCAGGGCTATTTTCGCTCGTTAAGCCGTATGACAGTCATGACAAGCCCGAGTATCTCTTGAGCGGGCGGCTGGAACGGCTGGACGAAATAGACTACGGCGGCGCGGTTCGGGTGGAGGCGAAGCTATCCGCCGAATTGGTGAATCTGCGAACCGGTGCGACGGTGTGGGCTGGAGAGGCGACTGAGACCTCGAAAGTCGACCCCCGTAACATCAACTCTGTGGTCGCCGCGATGAGTCAGGCAGTACAGAGGAATATCAATCGGCTCGTGGCGGGAATGGGTGAGCAAATCTCCAAATCTGAGGCAACGTCCCGGAGGCAGTAACTAACGTCGTGGAAAAGCAGGGCACCGAATGAGTTTGAGAGTCGAGGAGAGCTGAAGAATTGAAAGCATAGGAGACATTTATGAACTTATTACATTCAACCATCAAGGAAAGAAATACCGGTGTAATTGTGCAATCAGCAGCCTGCGTGCTCGTCATATTCTGCCTGGCGAGCGGAGCCGTCGGCTCGAACCGCGCAAATGCGGGTAGCGTTATGCCGATGGCTCAAAAACCTGACGGCCAGCAGAAACCCAAAGTGGGGGAAACAGCCGATAAGGTGAAGGATGGTTCGGCGGTGTTGTGGCAAGAACCAACCGACATTGAGAGCCGCGATCTATTCTACGGCATTGGCGGGCGAGAAGGCGCACCTGATCCAGCAGGCAAATTCACTTTCCTGGCCGACAAAGGCTCGCCCAAAGATTCGAATCCGAAGATCGATGTCAAGGACGAGCAGGGGCGCACCTGGACAGTGAAGTTCGGACCTGAAGTCAAGTCGGAAACTGCCGCTACCCGCATCGTCTGGGCGGCCGGTTATCACGTCGATCAGGTTTACTTTGTGGAGAGCGCGACTATTGAGGGATTTACGCGACTGGAAGCGAGGAATATGCGGTTTGAACGCGAAGACGATGGCTGGAAGAATCTGGGTCGCTGGGACTGGAAAACCAACCCATTTGTCGGCACGCGTGAACTCGATGGTCTCAAGACCCTCATGGCGCTCATTCAAAATGTCGATCTCTCAGAGTTGAATAACAAGATCGTGCGACCCAAGAAGCAGGCCAGCGGCGTAGAGAATGATATCTACTACGTGAATGATCTGGGAGCATCGCTCGGTTCGACCGGGGCCTGGTTCACCAAATTACCGTGGTTAACGAAGGCCAGAAGCGAGAGTAAAGGCGTTCCGAAGGATTATGTCAAAAACGGATTCATCGCGGGAGTCAAGAACGGCGAGGTTAAATTTCGTATGACCCGCAGGCTAGCCGGACAGATACTCGATGGAGTCAAGATTGAGCACGCCCGGTGGATGGGAAACCTGTTGGCTCGTCTCTCGGAGAAACAGTTGAATGACGCCTTCCGATGCGCCGGTTTCACCGAGTCTGAAGTGGTCATCTACATGAACGAAATCAGAAACCGCATCAAGCAACTACAGAATTTGGAGTCAGCGACCGTAACGTCTCGCTGATGGCTTGAAATTGATCTGAGCAATGTCCGGTGGAATGAAGTGAGTGTACGGAAGAGAATGAACGGTGAAGTATATACCGGTGCAGCCACGGTTGCCCGAGAGGCCGCCGCTATTGTCGCTGGCGGGGCCATAACTGCATCGCCGCGCGTAGCACCTTCGTTTTGGCAGTGAGCGGCAACTGAGGACAAGTACGATCGCCACTCGATTTGATTTTCGGTGGGCACGCGATCGCCGATACCGACTACGGAGCGCGCAGGCCACAATCAGCAGTGAATGCGCAAATCTTATTGCCGACAGGCGCCGACACGTCGGCCTAGCACGATGAGCGTCAACAGCGGAGGTCCTCAATATGAACCAGTGGTTAAAGCGGCGCGCTGCTCGTCGGAAAACGGCGGAACCTAATCTGCGGTACTGATTCCACGGCCTACGTGGAAGGGATACAGGCGGGAGAGGTGTCTGCTACACTATCAACCGAGTTGTCCCATGACTCAGAGGACGATTTCTCATTATTCGATTCTCAAAAGGCTCGGCGCCGGCGGGATGGGCGAAGTTTATCTCGCTCAGGATACCAGGCTCGATCGCAAAGTCGCGCTCAAGTTGCTGCTCGCCGAGTTCGTCAGCAATGAAGACCGCCTAAGACGATTCGTTCAAGAAGCAAAGGCTACTGCTGCTTTGAGCCACCCCAACATCGCGCACATCTATGAAGTCGGCGAAGCAGATGGCACTCATTTCATCGCGATGGAGTTTATCGATGGCGACACGCTGACCGCCAAGATACGACGCGACGATTATCCGCTCATCACTCTTCTGAAGTATCTCTCGCAGGTAGCTGAGGGGCTGGCGAAGGCCCACGCTGCGGGAATCGTTCATCGCGACCTCAAGCCGGACAACATCATGATCACTCGGGACGGGTACGCAAAGGTTCTCGATTTCGGTATCGCTAAGCTCATTGTACCCACGAGCTCGCACGCTGCAACCGGCGAAGAGCTGACCGAAGTAGAGACAGCCTCGCTGCTCGCGCAGCCGCTATCCGCCCCTGGAATGGTGATTGGAACAGCCGGTTACATGTCGCCCGAACAAGTGCAAGGGAGATCTGTAGATCAGCGCTCGGACATATTCTCATTCGGATGCATTCTCTTCGAAGCCGCCACCCGCCGACGCGCCTTTGAAGGCGACTCCGTCATAGACACTTTGCACAAGATAATATACGCGGCTGCGCCTTCGATCACCGACCTCAATCCCTCAGCACCGGTTGACTTGCAGCGGATAGTCCGGCGCTGCCTGGCTAAAGATCCCGAGAAGCGCTACCAGACAATCAGAGATGTGGCTAACGAGCTGGAGGATCTTCGGCGAGAGATGGACAGCTATTCGGAAGCCATGGACACTGTTGTGCTGGATGACACATTTATCACCGGCGGCAGCGTCTCACAGACGGAAAGACGCAAAACCGACGCTAGTGAAAGTGACCGTCAAACTCGTTCGACATCAAGCGCCGAATATCTAGTCGGTGAAATCAAGCGACACAAACTCGCGGCCATCCTTGTCTTACTGATCGCTACCAGCGCCGCGGTCGGTCTCACTTTCTATCACTACGGTCGAAATAAAGAAGTCGCAATCGAATCGATTGCGGTCCTGCCATTTGTCAATCAGAACGACCAGCAAGACATGGATTACCGCTCGGATGGTTTGACTGAAGGCATCATCAACAGCCTCACTCATCTTCCAAATCTTAAAGTAATCGCCCGCAGCTCTGTCTTTCGCTACAAGGACAAAGAGACGGATCCTTTGACTGCCGGCAAGGAACTGGGCGTGCGAGCCGTCTTGACAGGACGGATTGCGCAGCGTGGCGACGCGTTACTGATCAGCACGGAGTTGGTAGACGTGAGTGATAACAAACAGCTATGGGGCGAACAATACAGCACGAGCGTTTCTGATTTGCTTACGGTACAGCGTGTAATTGCGAGTGAGATTACGAACAGTTTGAAGTTGAAGCTCTCTGGTGAGCAACACACGTGTATGACGAAGCATTACACCGACAACCCCGAGGCTTATCAGCTTTATTTGAGAGGGCGCTTCTACTGGAACAAACGTACTGGTGAAGCGCTGAAGAAATCGATCGAGTATTTCAACCAGGCAGTCGAGAAAGACCCGGGCTACGCCTTGGCCTATGCGGGATTAGCCGATGCATATGGCTTGCTTCCCAGCTACGCGGCCAGCTCACCCCAGGAGGCCTTTCCAAAAGCGAAAGCCGCAGCAAGGAAAGCAATCGAGCTGGATGATTCTCTGGCAGAGGCTCATACGTCGCTTGCGAACGCACTGTTCAATTACGATTGGAACCTCTCGGAAGCGACTAAGGAGTTTCAGCGGGCAATTGAATTGAATCCGAATTATGCAACCACGCATCATTGGTATGGTAACGGGCCTTTGTTGGCGATGGAGCGCTTTGATGATGCGATCGTGGAGATGAAACGCGCCCAAGAGCTTGATCCGCTCTCGTTGATTATCAATGCCGAAATTGGTGTCAGCTACACATTCGCGGGCCAGTATGATCGGAGTATCGAACAGTTTCGAAAAACTCTCGAGATGGACCCGGGCTTTTACTTCGCTCATCGGACCCTGGGTGTTGCCTATGAGATGAAAGGACATTTTCGCGAAGCATTGTTGGAATACCAAACGGCAAGACGTTTGGCCGATGACCCATCCTTGCTGGGGGATATCGGACATGTACTGGCTATGTCGGGCAACAGAGATGAAGCATTGAAAACACTCGCCCAAATGAAAGAGATTTCCAAAGAACGATACGTCCCGGCTTACGTCTTCGCCCTGATTTATTTAGGTCTTGGCAACAAGGATCAAGCGTTTCAATGGCTGGAAAAGAGTTATCAAGACCGTGAGGCCAATCTGTGTTTTTTTAAGATCGACCCACAAATGAAATCCCTCCGCAGTGACCCGCGCTTCTCAGACCTCGTGCGTCGGATTGGACTTTGAGTTGGCCGAACTACCAGGGATGTTGAATCGGAACTTTGGCTCATATGGCGCGGGCTTGAATCGTAAAGCTTCGATAACGGCGCATGACTTCTAAAAGGTTAGAGGCAAGGAGAATTCGAGGCGCCGCGGCTGAATCAGATATCGGTCAATGTCTTCAATCTCATACGACTCAAGCGCTTAAGAAGGAAGAAGTTGTGCTCAAAAGCCATAATAGTGCGTTTGGGGCCACATTGAACTGAACAAGTCAAATGACCAGCACCGGGTTGCTAACTACCTGTATTTTAAATAGTTTGACAAGACTTCATATGAAAAACGAAAGGTCAATTATGAAGATCGTGGTTATTGGCGGTAGCGGACTCATCGGGTCAAAGCTTGTAACGAAACTCGGCGAGCACGGACATGAGGCTGTGGCGGCGTCACCCAATTCCGGCGTCAACACACTTACCGGCGAGGGATTGGCCGAAGTACTGAAGGGCGCCCGGGTTGTCGTCGACGTATCGAACTCGCCCTCCTTCGAGGATGCGGCGGTCATGAAGTTCTTCGAGACGTCAACTCGCAACCTCCTCACCTATGAAGCGGCTGCGGGTGTGGGCCATCACGTGGCGTTGTCAGTCGTCGGAACCGAGCGTCTGTCCGAAAGCGGCTACCTCCGCGCGAAGCTCGCTCAGGAGAAGCTAATCAAGGAGTCCTCGATCCCCTACTCGATCGTCCACGCGACGCAGTTCTTCGAGTTCGTCAAAAGCATCGCCGATGCGGCAACCGACGGCAACACGGTTCGCCTGCCGCCTGTCGGTTTCCAGCCCATGGCGGCCGACGATGTCGCCAGTGCGGTGGCCAAGAGTCGCGATTGGATCGCCGTTGAATGGAATCGTTGAGGTGGCGGGGCCCGAGCAGTTCCGCTTCGATGAACTCATTCGCCGGGGCCTCAGCGCCCGCAAGGATCCGCGCGAGGTTATCGCTGACCCGCACGCGCGCTACTTCGGCACGGAGCTGAGCGAGCGCTCACTTGTTCCGGGCGATGACGCGCAGCTCGGCGAGACGCGTTTCGAAGACTGGCTTAGCCGCTCAACAAACCAGGCGCCGCCACCGACTCCTCGACCCGCAACCGCCTCGATCAATGCTTCTACCCGTAAGGAAAATGAATTTCGTGTAAGCGAAGTGCCGCCTGGATCAGCCTTGCTGGTGGGCGAGGCGGCTGTCTTTAACGTCGGTGGGACCTTTTGTGCGACGCAGGCCAAATGCACGCACCGGCAAGGTCCATTGAGCAAAGGCAAACTCGATGGATCGACGGTGACGTGTCCGCTTCACGGCTCGCAATTCAACGTAAGCACGGGTGAGGTGTTGCGCGGCCCCGCGACAGATCCGCTCAAAACTTACCGAGTGATTGTTGATGGCGACATTGGGCGGGTAGAGGCTGAATTGGGCGGGTAGAGGCTGACGCTGCCGCGGTCGCGAAGACGATCTCGCAGCTCGCGTGATGCTCAAGAGTAGCAGCAGTGGCAGTTAAGCCGGCGGCAACAATTACCGCACAAAGTAAATTCAGCCAAACTTGAAGTTACGAGAGCGGCACAACAAAAAAAGGAGAGTGTCATGAGTACTATCACAACGAAAGATGGAACGCAGATTTACTACAAAGACTGGGGCGCTGGCCCGGCAGTTACGTTCTCGCACGGCTGGCCCTTGAATGCCGACATGTGGGATGGACAAATGCTCTTCCTCGCACAGAACGGCTTCCGCGTGGTCGCGCACGACCGGCGTGGCCACGGCCGGTCCAGCCAGGCCTCTTCCGGCAATGACATGGACGGCTATGCCGACGATCTTGCGGCCGTGATCGAAGCCCTCGATCTCAAGCAAGTCACCCTGGTGGGCCACTCCACCGGAGGCGGAGAAGTCGCGCGCTACATCGGCCGCTACGGAACGAGCCGAGTCGCCAGGGCAATCCTGATCGCCGCAGTGCCACCGCTTATGCTGAAGACCGCTGGAAATCCTGAGGGTCTTCCAATTGAGCTTTTCGACGACCTGCGCGCGAGCCTTATGAAGGACCGCTCGCAGGCTTACAGGGATTTTGCAGCCCCCTTCTATGGTGCCAATAGACCTGGAGCTAAAGTCTCTCAGGGCATTCTCGATCAGTTCTGGAGCTGGAGCATGCAGTCGGGTCTTAAGAATGCCTACGAGAGTATCAAAGCCTTCTCTGAGACCGACTTCACCGAGGACTTAAAGAGTTTCGATATACCGACATTGGTACTTCACGGCGAGGACGACCAGATCGTTCCAGTGAAGAACTCTGCCAGAAAGTCGGCTCAACTCATTAAGGGCGCGAAGGAGATTTACTATCCAGGCGCGCCACACGGCATCACTGCTACACATCAGGATCAGATCAACGCGGATCTGCTTGCCTTCATCGCGGGGCAAAAGTCGGCGGGGGGTGATAGATGACCTTGTTCGGGTGGCCGAGGATGTGACGGAGCCCGTGATTGCGTTTGCGGCCCGGGCCCCGTTTTTAAAGCAACGCCCAAACGACAGAGGAGAGCGTGAAATGACTGCAATTGACCTGAAAGCACAACCGGACATCGCGACACGTTTACTGGCAGGCGTCTCGGTGCCCGACACGCCATTGATTTCCCGGGCGATAGATTTCGCACGCGAGCGGTCTGAGCCTTACTTGTTCAATCACGTCATGCGATCGTGGCTTTTTGCGGCGATCCTCGCGCAACGCAAACAGCTTGCGCATGACGGCGAAGTTCTGGCCGTGACTACAATCCTGCACGACCTGGGTCTGACGGAAGGATTCGACGGGCCACTGCGATTTGAAGTGGAAGGGGCGAATGCCGCACGGACCTTCGCCCGCAACGAGGGTATGGACGATCGTCGGGCACAGTTGATCTGGGACGGAGTTGCGCTCAACTCGACGCCTTCCATAAGCCTTTACAAGGAGGCAGAGGTTGCGTTGGCGACGATGGGCATCGGCCTGGACTGGGGTGGCTGGGGTTACGAGGCGCTGACCGATGATGAGGTGGCGGCGATCAGGGAAGCGTTTCCCCGGCTGGGAATGAAGGAACGATTCACGCAAGCCGTCTGCCGGATTGTCGAGACCCACCCGACGACGACGTACGATAACTTCGCTCGAGATTTTGGCGAGCGCTTTGTGCCTGGTTACAAGCCGGCGTCGACGGTGGATTATTTGCTGAACTCCCCGTTCAAGGAGTGATGCCGTATGTGGCCGGTTTACCAAACGAGAGGTTAATCATGAAGAACAAGGAATTAATGCTCGTCCTGCTGTTTCTGATGCCAGGCGCGTTGATGGCCCAACAGCCCGCGCCAGTCAGGCCCCACAGGCCTCGGTAAAATCGCTGACTTCGAAAGATCTGCACGAGTTTCCTGGCAAAGAGGCCTTGATGATCCTGGTGGAATATCCGCCGGGTGGCGTAGATCCCATCCACCGGCACAATGCGCACGCATTCGTCTATGTGTTGGAGGCTCAATAATCATGCAGGTGAAAGGTGGAAACGAGGTGACGCTGACACCGGGCACCATCATCCAAACGCCTGCCACGCGCGCCGCGATAGCCCAAGCGAATGATGGGCGGCGAAAGGCTTTTATCAAGCGGGGAAAAGCGGCGCTTGAAAAGGAGTTACGTTTGATGTGACCGATACCATTAACATTAATGCACTAGTGAAAGGAGATTCTCATGAACGACCAGAACATGACAAACATGAGCTTGGACAACACCTCACACCCCGGCAGACCGGCGCCCGACGAGTTGGTTCCGTCGCGCTACGCGCTGCGGGTTGGCGAGATTGACGTCCTAGTAATCAGCGATGGGCCGTTTCCGCTGCCAGCCACGACGTTAGCCACCAATGCCGACCCGGCCGACCTGGCGGCCTGGCTGGACGACAGGCTCCAGCCGCCGGATGTGTACATCTGGCCGCTGAACGTGGTCGTGGTGCGTAGCGGCGGCCGGACCGTACTAATCGACTCTGGGTTGGGGGCGGAGTACCCGGACTTCCCGCGGGCCGGGGGGCTGCTGGCCCGGCGACTGGAGCCCGCCGGCATCGATCCCGCATCCGTGACCGACGTGGTGCTTACCCACCTGCACGTGGACCACGTTGGCGGGCTGCTCACCGACGGGCTGAGGGGCCGGCTGCGTCCGGACGTGCCGATCCACCTGGGGGCCGCCGAGGCCGAGTTCTGGGCGTCGCCCGACTTCTCCCGCAACACTTTTGGGGGGATGCCGCACGTGCTTCGGTCGGCCGCCGGGCGGTTCTTGGACGAGTACCGCAGCCAGCTGCGGCCGTTCGAGGCGGAGTACGAGGTGGCGCCGGGGGTGGTCGTCCGTCGCACCGGCGGCCACGACCCCGGGCACAGCGTGGTCCGCCTCGCGTCCGGCGGCGACCGGCTGACGTTCCTCGGCGATGCCGTGTTCCCTAACCATTTCGACCACCCCGACTGGTACAACGCTTTCGATCACGACCCCGAGGAGGCGGTCCGCGTCCGGGTCCGTCTCTTGCGGGAGCTGGCGGCGAGCCGCGAGCCGCTGGTGGCCGCTCACCTGCCGTTCCCGTCCGTCGGCCGGGTGGCGGTCGCCGGCGACGTGTTTCGTTTTGTACCGGCCATCTGGGAGTACTGACCGCTTTGTATATCGGCGGCGCGAGCGCGGGCATCCGCGTGACCAAGCTCGATGAGCTCGGCCGCAATGTCGACACGCCGGTCAATGTTGGCTGTAAAGGATAGATAACTATGAGCACGGCGAAAGCGGAGCGCAGACAGACGGCTGCTTATCAATTACCGGTCAAGGAAGTCCTGGCCGCGTACGAAACAGATGGGCAGCGCGGTTTGAACGAAGGGGAAGCAAAGGCGCGGCTCGAAAGATACGGGTTGAACGAATTGACGGGCGATGCGCCTGTCCCGGTGTGGCGGAAGTTCCTCGCCCAATTTCAAGATGTGCTCGTTGTCCTGCTGCTCATTGCGACCGTGATCTCGGCTGGACTCTGGTTTTACGAGCGCGAGTCGGCGCTACCCTATGAAGCGATTGCCATTTTTGCTGTTGTGCTCTTAAACGCCGTCATGGGTTACGTTCAGGAGGCGCGCGCCGAATCCGCGGTAGCTGCTTTGCGTCAGATGTCGGCGGCGCACGCCGGGGTCATTCGGGACGGCACGCGTCAGAGCATAGCGGCGAAAGAGCTCGTGCCCGGCGACATTATCCTGGTTGAAGAAGGCGACACCATTCCCGCCGATGCGCGCCTGATCCAGTCAACTGCCTTGCAAACAGCAGAGGCGGCGCTCACCGGCGAGAGCCTGCCGGTGTCGAAAGACACGCGCACTATTACTGATGAGACGGGCCTCGGCGACCGCCACAACATGATCTTCAGTGGCACAGCGGCCGTCTACGGACGCGGAAAAGCGGTGGTCGTGGCAACCGGAATGGGAACCGAGATGGGGCGCATCGCCGGAATGCTGAAAGCCACCGCGGACGAGATCACCCCGCTGCAAAAGCAACTCGATCGCCTCAGCAAACTGCTGGGATTGATTGTCGTTGCGATCGCCATCGTGATGATCGCTACGATACTGCTGGCTGAGGAGGTGCGCGGCTTCTCGGCAATATTTGATGTGCTGATCCTGGGCGTGGCACTCGCGGTCGCGGCTGTGCCTGAGGGTCTGCCGGCGGTAGTGACGGCCGTCCTCTCCATCGGCGTGCAGCGTATGGCAAAGAGAAACGCGATCGTGCGTCACCTCGCGGCCGTCGAAACTCTCGGCTCGGCGAATGTCATCGCTTCCGATAAAACGGGGACTCTGACGAAGAACGAGATGACGGTGCGGCGGATCGTCACCGCCAGCGGACGCGTCCGAGTAAGCGGCACGGGTTACGCCACTGAAGGCGATGTGAGCCGAGACGATGGAGGGGCGATCAATGAAGCGCTCAGGTTTGAACTGGTGCGCACGCTGGCCGCCGCCGACCGTGCCAGCAATGCTGTGTTGCAAGAGCGCGACAGGCGCTGGACAGTGCAGGGCGACCCGACCGAAGGCGCATTGATCGTCGCGGCGCGCAAAGCGGGACTGGAGGCCGAATGCCTGGCCGAGAGATACGAGCGGGTGGGGGAAGTTCCTTTCTCGTCCGAGCGCAAGCTGATGAGCACGATTCATGCTTACGGAGCGAAGCAGCAACGCTTGCGCGTATTCACCAAGGGCGCGCCAGACGTATTACTGGCACGCTGCTCCAGCGAACTCGTGGGAGAAAAGGCGAGACCTCTGACGGACGAGCGGCGGGCGCAAATCTTGAAGACCAATGAAGAACTGGCCGGCGATGCTCTACGTACGCTCGGGGTAGCCTTCCGTTCATTGCCGGGAGTCGCGCTTGGAGAAGGAGAAGTCGATGACCGTGTCGAACAAGAGCTCGTCTTCTTAGGATTGATCGGCATGATCGATCCGCCGCGCGATGAAGCGAAGGATGCGGTTGCGCGGGCAAAGCGTGCCGGCATCCGTCCCGTGATGATTACCGGCGATCATCCCATCACCGCCTCGGTCATCGCCAGTGAGCTCGGCATTACCGCCGGTGGACGTGCTGTTACCGGAGCAGAACTAGAAAAGATGCCGGACAACTTACTCGCGCGAGCGGTCAAAGAAGTGTCGGTCTATGCCCGCGTCAACCCTGAACACAAGCTGCGGATCGTCAAAGGTCTGCAACGCGAAGGGGCGGTGGTAGCCATGACCGGCGACGGCGTGAATGATGCGCCGGCACTCAAGACAGCCGACATCGGCGTGGCCATGGGCATCACCGGAACCGATGTTTCCAAAGAAGCCGCCGACATGATCCTGACGGATGACAACTTCGCCTCCATCGTCGCGGCAGTCGAAGAGGGACGCGCGATCTTCTCGAACATAAGAAAATTTTTGCGCTACCTGCTCTCCTCGAATATCGGTGAAGTGATGACGATGTTCTTCGGTGTCTTGCTGGCGAAGCTGATCGGCTTGCGGATCGAAGAGGGTGGGGTCGTGCTGCCGCTCCTGGCGACGCAGATACTCTGGATCAACCTGGTCACGGACGGCGCGCCAGCGCTCGCGCTTGGAGTCGATCCAGCGGACCCGGGCGTGATGACACAACAGCCGCGGCCGCAAGGTGAGGGAGTAATTACACGGCAGATGTGGTTTGGCATCTTCTTCGGCGGTGTAGTTATGGCCATGGGAACGCTGCTCATACTGGACGCCAGCATGCCTGGTGGCTTGATCGAAGGTTCAGGCAGTCTGCGCTATGGGCAGACAATGGCCTTCACGACCTTGATGATGTTTCAGATGTTTAACGTCTTCAACGCGCGTTCCGAAGAGCAGAGCGCGTTCAACGGCCTCTTCCGGAATTCCTGGCTCTGGGGAGCGATCATCCTATCTATCACGCTACAGATGGCAGTGATCTACCTCCCTTTTCTGCAACAATCGTTTTCCACCGTGAGCCTGGACCTGGGCGATTGGCTGCGTTGCGTGGCCGTAGCAAGCTCAGTACTATGGCTGCGCGAATTGGGTAAAATCGTTACCCGCGCGCAACATCGAGGATAACGTCATGAGCTGCAACAACGCATTTACCGAGCCTCACGACGTGGCGATGTCAAAACAGTTCACAAACTTCAACGATTGATGATCAATTCAAGAGCGGTGAACTCTTGTCTGTCCGAAGGGTCACCCAGTAGCCAGGGAGGAACAGAGGCTGAAGGCGGTAGATTGTTACAACGCCGGTGCGACTGTGTTGCACCTCCACGTGCGTGATCCAAGGACCGGTCACGGGTCAAAGAACTTCAACGAGTTCAACGAACAAATCGCGCGCCTGCCCAAAGCCGTACCGAAGATGATCATCCAAGTCGGCGGGTCGATCTCATTCGCCACAGACACCGACCAGGAAAAGGCGAAATGGCTGGGTACGACACACGGCACATGTTGACGGAGCTCGATCCGAAACCGGATCAGATCACGATAGTCATAGGTACTACGCAAATGAATGTCCTGGACCTCTCGACGCCGGACGATGTCCAGTGGACGCACCTCGCAAATCCGGCAATGCATGCCGCCTATCAGAACATGGTCGCCGACGCCAACCCTGAGTTCTACATCGAGCATCTGAAACGCCTGCGCCAGCAGGGGATCCAGCCGATGTTCGCGATGGCCCCGACCAGGCGGGCGGAGCGCATCCATGGACCACGATCGCGGCTTTCCCTGTCGAATATCAGCCGGATGAGGAAGGGCGGATCGTCGGCGCGGTTGTGATCAGTAAGTCAAACGACAAATCGCTAGAGGTCGGACAGGCGCGCACGCTGCTTCAATCCGTTGCTGGTGGGGGGACGGCGAGACAGCAGGCGACAATCGTTCTTGATCAAATTTTGCAACACATTTCCCCCACTGATTCTGCGGGGAGTGCCTGCGCGCCCATCCCCATGCGCAGCGTATGGAGCAGGCGCGGCGGCTGGTAAACAGGATCAAACAAGGTGTGATTGCGGGAATAGAGCGTGAAAAAGGTAAAAAAGCTTTGTTCGCTCTCGCTTCAGAGCGGGCGCCGCGTAGAATCGGCACCGTCGCCGATGAAGAAAGATACTGATCACAATTCAACTGACTCCGCAGAGATCGTATCACTTCCTGGCCTTTGGCCAAAGTTTCTCTCGCTTCCGTTCTTTGATAGTAAGTTCGCTCAAAGCCCTCAGGACTCTGGTAACCCAAGGCCGAGCGCCGGAGCACACGGTTGTATTAACTTTCGGTGTAAATGAATTATGAAATAAACAATCTCGCATAGTCGCGGGCAAACGCAGCCACGTCCCGTGGCTCACTGCCAGTGACTTCGCGGACGGTAGGATGCACCTCCGCCGCCTCACCCCGGGCGTAGTGCGCATAGTCCTCTACCAGTCCGTCAACTTGCCAGGTCGGCGCCCCAAGCTTTCTCAACGCGCCTGAGAAGTCTGTTGGTGACACGTTGACAAATGTGACTTGGCGTCCAATCGCCTCAGAGATCGCGTGCGCAATCTCTGGGTGTGAGACCGCAGCCGGTCCCGTAATTGTATATGTCTTGCCGACATGCCCTGGCTCGGTCAGTGCGGCCGCCGCAACCAAGGCAATGTCACGAACGTCAACGGCGCTAACACGCGCCTCGCCAATTGGCGCAAAGAATCTCCCCTCATTCGCGATCATCGCTTGAAATGCTAAGAGTCCCTGAAAGAAGAGATTGGGTCGCAGGAACGTATAGCCGAGGCCGAGTTCACGTATCCGTCGTTCGACCACTCCGTGATAGCGAAGGAATCGGACTGGAGAGGCCTCATCGGCGGCGAACTGCGACAACTTGACGATATGCTTCACATTGGCCGCTGCCGCAAGCTCCGCAAACCGAATCTGCTGCGCCTCAGCATTGATGGAAGACGGTGTGACGAGGTAAACACTGTCAACTCCGTCCAATGCCGACGCGATGGAGTTGGCGTCGTCGAAGTCGCCGATCACAATTGAAGCCGATGTCCTACCCAGTTTGGCAAGGTCGTGCTCGCGACGAATCATCGCCCGCACCGCAACACCGCGATCTTCCAACAAACGTAGCAGAACTGTGCCTGTATTGCCTGTCGCTCCTGTAATCAGAACTCTATTCGTAGACGGCATGGTCATGCTCATTCTCCTTTATTTATCTGTCCTTCCAGAGTATATTCTCAATGAACATTGTTCAGTGAACAGTGTTCATTATAAATCCAAATCGACCGATGTCAATATTTATTTGACCTATGAAAAAAGTGATTGCGAGAAAAGAAGACGAAAAAGCGAAGCTGAAAGCGAAGATTCTGGAAACGGCGAGAGAGATCGTGATCCGCGAAGGCTTCGGAGCGCTCAGCATCCGCAAACTAGCCCAGAAAATCGGGTATGCGCCCGGTAATATTTATCTTTACTTTGCCGGGCGTGATGAGATCGCACGAGAAATCTGCCGTCAGAGTTATGCCGAAATGCTAGCGGCATTTGAGCAGGCGGCGAGCGTCAAAGATCCAATGGAACGTCTCAAGGCACTGCTCAAATCGTATGCTGATTTTGCCGAATCGCAACCTGAAACGTACAAGCTGGCGTTTATGCAAGACCCTAAATTTAATGAGGAGATGTTTCGGCAAACGGCAATAGATGAAGAAAACGGCGCGGGACACCGGGCATTTTGCTTAATCGTAGATGCACTCGATGATTTAAAACAAAGCAGGAAGATCGATAAGCGGGCGAATACAAGACAATTAGCCGAAATGTTGTGGGCCGGGCTCCATGGAGTCGTTAGTCTTAAACTGATTTACCCAGCTTTTCCTGCAACCCCAACACCCAAGCTCGTCATAACTATGATTCGAACCTTACTTAATGGACTTCGAGTTGAGCGCTGAAGTTCGTACTTTGATTTTTTTCAAGGCCAAATAGTGTAGCTTTTAGACCGCCTCGTCGTTGGGGAACAGGCTCCGATTCTTCATCTGGGAAACAAAACTGCTAAGGTGCCATTTGTCAAGAAACGGCTTCAGACCAGTTTCATCTTTGAGGCGAGCCGCAATTATCTCAACCTATTCTATGTCGCTGTCATGATAAGACAAAAAGACATCGTATGTTTTCGGTTGGCGGGTTGTCTTGGGTATAAGCGAAAGGTCTTGTGTTTGATAACTTTTTTACTACCGTAATGCTCAATCCTCATTAATGATCCATCGTTTATCATTTTCATCCGGGAGGGATTTGTCAATGACCCTGAGTGCACTCCTTTTCATTGTGAGGTCGAGTAGGAAGCTGATAGAGTAGGTCGCCGAAGATCTGGCGTGTTTCTTTGGCGTGGTGGCGTGGCTTTGAGAACTAACGATATGCATGCCGGAAGTGAAAATCCCAACTACTCGCAATGATAAACCACCGACCAAACAACTGATATGAATTATGCAACGGGAAAACAACTATGAGTATTTTTGATGGCTCGGTGGGATGGGGAATGTTGGCGCTGCTTTTTATCTGTCTCACTATTGCGCTCACCTTCGAGTTCGTAAACGGATTTCACGATACGGCCAACGCGGTCGCAACCGTGATATACACCAAATCCCTGAAACCTTGGGTGGCGGTGATATGGTCAGGATTTATGAATTTCCTCGGCGTGCTGCTGGGCGGAGCGGCGGTCGCCTTCAGCATCGTGCATCTGCTGCCAGTTGATTTACTGATCAACATCGGTAAGAAGGCCGGGTTGCTGATGGTGCTATCGCTGCTCATCTCGGCCATTATCTGGAACTTAGGGACGTGGTATTTCGGCCTGCCTTCCTCTAGCTCACACGCATTGATCGGCTCAATCATTGGCGTCGGCTTAGCCAGTTCGCTCTTTTCGGGGCATGGGCTCGGCAGCGGCGTGAATTGGTCGAAGGCGCAGCAGGTAGGATTTTCGTTATTGCTCTCGCCGCTGGTTGGATTTCTGCTGGCCGGCGGATTGCTGCTCTTGAGCAAAGCGTTATTGAAAAACCGCAGCCTTTATGAAGAACCGCGCGGCGATCAGCCGCCTCCACTGTGGATTCGCGCCATCCTCTTCTTGACTGTACGGGTGTGAGTTTCGCGCACGGCTCGAACGATGGGCAGAAGGGCGTCGGCCTAATTATGCTGATCTTGATCGGCATCCCGTCACACTACGCGATCAACACGAGATTGGGCGCCGCCGAGGTCGGCAAAACTCTGGCTGACATTGAACAGGTAGAGTCGATCCTCGCTCGATCAGGGGGAGAGGCGACGCGCGCTGTGAGTGACGATTTATCGCAGATTCGCACGGCCTTGAGCGATCCCGCCGGGGTGAAAAGCCTGTCCCCGCAGGCGCGCATCGACCTGCGCAATCTCGTCCTCCGTGCGGACGAAGAACTGGGACAATTCGAGAAGGACCAAATCACATTCCTGTCGCTGGCCGACAAAGAGGCTCTCAAGCAGTTGCGCTCGCAGATGCGTGGCGTGGTTGATTTCGTAGTGACCTGGGTGATAGTGGCGGTCGCGCTAGCATTGGGGATCGGCACCACCGTTGGCTGGAAGCGAGTGGTCGTCACGGTCGGCGAGCGGATTGGCAAGACGCATCTGAGTTACGCGCAGGGCGCATCAGCGGAACTTGTAGCGATGTCCACCATCGCCTCCGCCGACATTTTCGGATTGCCCGTCAGCACCACACACGTCCTTTCATCCGGCGTGGCAGGTACAATGGCGGCTAATTTGTCCGGCCTGCAGATGCGTACAATCCGTAACATCGCACTGGCTTGGTTACTCACATTACCGGTCACAATCTTGCTCGCCGCAGCGCTCTTCGCAAGTACAGCGAGGGGCGCGCTCAATGGGATTGGCGCTCCACCTCCGATGGCGCCACGTCAGGAGCGGGTGCTCCCTAAATTGGAATAGCGGGACATCTAATCCTCCGGGTCCCAAGTGAGAGCAATCTCCCAATCTTCATTACTGACGATAAATTCGTAGTCAGCCTTCCCCACGTGAGCCGCAAGGTCCTGGGCTATGCCACCTGCACCGATTTGCACTCTTATCCTTCGCCAAAAAATCATCCGAATCCAAAATGCCTCGCCTGGGTCTCATGTAACCTAGCTGGGCGACGTTACATCACATTTCTCAAGTTGCTGAAACTACAGGTGAACGAGTTTTGCCAGAGGACAACCTCCAATAGTGAGGAGACCATCTGCCAGAAACTGCACGAAGCCTTAAATGTGCGAGATTCCGGTAACTTGATTGCGGACAATCTCAACGAATTTCTTTAAGGCGGGAAGCTTATTGTCCTCCCTCCAAATGGCAGACAACTCCATGGTGAGCCGCAGATCTTCAACTTCCCTTAATACTATGGTGTCGGGCTTCCTTCTCTCTGACGATTTGAATGTGAAAGTGAGCCCGATCCCTGTGAAAGGCAGCGAACAGGGGCGGATTGTCCCGTAGTAGTGAAGAAGTGGGGTAATGCCCATGGAACGAAGGGGACAACTCAGGCAGATCGAAGCTAAGCTCAACCAGCAAAGGGAGGAACAGAAGCTATAAACCGCAGGATGGCTGCTGCAAGCCTGAGAAGAGCCGGACGACGCGAGAGTCTGCTCCTTGGGTTTTGTTATCAGGCGTTTGGAGTTTTAGCCATGAGCAATAAATCGCTACAGATTATTACAGGCTTTTTGGCTCTCCTAGCCTAAACTGCGCGCAGTATAGGGGATGGTTCATCCACTCCTTACCCATCGAACGCAGTGCTGTTCGATCAGGTAATCAATCATTTCCGGTAATAGTCGAACATCATCCGGTTTGCGAAGAATGGCCGTGGCCCCTACTCGCAGTGACTCCTCCTCCTGGGCTGTATCCATAACAAGCGCGATGATCGGCGGCGCGCCAATATTGGCCGATTCACTCAGTTGTCTGATTAAGGCCAGCCGTTCCGAGGGAGGCCAATGCAAATCTATCAATATAATGTCAGGCTCGAGCCAGTTTAGCCGCTCAACTAATGAAGAATCGCCTTGGAGGGTTACGACTTCCACGCCAGCGTTTTCCAGCAGGAATCGCATCAGCCAGCGCATATCCGTATCTTCTTCTATAAGTACGGCCACTGCTTTCACAAGGCCCTGCTTCATTCTATTCGTACAGACCTCAACTCTATCGTAATTCTTCGGACAACTACTTGCCCCTCTCCTTCCTTATTCAGCATTGGCACAAATGAGGCGACAGTCTTCCTCAATCAGCGCTGTCAATACATCTTCCAATTCGGATACACCGATTTCAGATCGTTTCATCCATCTCAGTGCGTGCGTGGCACGAAGATGAACTCGGGCGCGATGCTGGGTAGGCACGGGCTCAGCCCAAAAGGACTAGGTTAATTAGATGCCGACTCCGGATTTTACTATAACCTGTTGTTGCTTGTCTTCAGGCTTACGCAAGGGGCTATTCGGAAATTTGAGATGTCATTTCGTTCGATGATAGAGGCTGTCGTTCGCCAAAACACGATATAAATTCTCTTTCTAAGTCCTTAACATGTTAATTGCCGCTATTAATCTTCGCGAATCTCAGATGTTATCTGTGAGAGTTTTGGCGAACGACAGGAAGTCGTTCCCGGCTGGAGTCTCTCAGTGCCGGACATCTTCGCTCAGCCTTAAGATTTAGAATCCTCGCGACACCGAGAAATAGGCGCGGGTATTTTCATTACAGTGGCCAATATCGACGCGGAACGCGAAGTTCTTGCTCATCCGATATTGCGCGCCGCCCCCAACGCCGGTGCGCCAATTACTCTTACTCATATTATCGTTAGCCAGCACTTGCGGGTTGGTCGTCGAGCGGTTGTCGCCCCAGACCTGGCCGACGTCGCCGAAAGCAAAGACATCCACCCCTTTGGTCTCTGACTGCTTCCACACCGTCTTGCGCGGTTCGACGGAGAAGAGCACCAGGTTGTTAGCGCGGAAGCGATAGTTGTCAAAACCCCGGACCTGACTGCGTCCTCCGATCCATGGCAGAAGATAGAACGGTATCTGGCTCCCGCCCTTCGGATCGAGCAGTTCGGTAAAAGCCCGCAGAGCTACCGAGGTGAAGTCGCTTCCCAGGGGAAGGTAGGCGCGCCCGTCGAGACTGACCTCGTTCCAACCGAAATCGGAGAATGTGTCATTAGCCAGGCCATCGATCGAACCATAACGGCCATATAAATAGGAGCCCCTCGTAAGCCCTACCGAATTGTTGCGCCCGTCGTATTCAACAAATGCGCCGTAGGAGATCAGTTTGGCATTTGTGTTAAGTCCCGGCAGCCAGCGTGTGATCGGCATCACTGTCGGTTGGCCTGAATAAAGTACGTTGATCGGCACTTCGCTTTCATCCTCGCCATTATAAGCGGCGGAGTTGATCAGGCTAAAGTATATCCCCGATTGTAGTTGCGTAGTGAAATCGCGATAGAGCGTTGCATTATAGGTTCGATATTCGCTGGCATAGTTGGTCTCCGGCACTTCCGGTGTGTCGGGGCCGATGCCGAAGAAGTTGTCGCGCAAACGATGGATGTAGTTGAACCAGATGTCAGCGTTTGTCTTTTTATCGCCGATCGATGGAATATATGCCTCGGCTTCGAGGCGCCGGTAGAACCGGGTCGAGATTACAAACCTGCCGCGGAATTCCACTCCCGGAATCTTATCCGCAGTCGTCAATTCGAGACCAAGTCCAAGGCCTGCGCCCTGCTCGAAACCGCTCACAAGGGCGTTGAGGTGTTTTATGATTCTGAAAGCATCGAGATTGTCGCGGCGCGGAGCATTGCGGTCGCGCGATTCGTAGCGGCCGCTGACTTGTGAAAGGGCCTGTTGCTGTGGGCCGCCGCCTGTGGGATTGCCGCTATTGTTCCCTCCAGCGTCGTCTCCGCCCCTGCTCATCCCAGCATCCGGGGTGGATTGAGCCAGGCAGTGCGGGATGCATGCGGTGGCTGCGAGTAAGACCAGTCCTGCATTTACCAAAATTTTCCGAAAGGTCATTTGTTTATTTCCCTTCGTTTATATCTGCTTAATGATTGTGCTCAGCTACAATGACGATGCGCGAAAGGGAGGTCAGATGCGGCAAAGTGTTGGGCGTTGCGGCTTAAATAACTCCAAGCTGTCTCATAAACTTCAACATTTTCGTAGATTTGGAATCATTATTCAACTTCCCAATTCAACTTATCACCTGACTTTGGAAGGACAAGTAACCTTCGTTGCTGACTCCCTTCTTGTGATGTATCCTGAAGTTAAAGAGACTGCGGTCAGAGATAAATTTGGCGAGTCAACAAAGCAATTTGTGGGAGGTGAGTGCAATGTTGTTGGAAGACTACTTCGATTTCCTGTCCGAGAATGAAATCAGGCTCAAGGGCCATCGCATCGGCATTGAGGACATCCTGTATGAACATATCTATAATGAGTTGACGCCAGCGGAATTGGCCGAACGATTTCCCACTCTGAGCGCAGAACAAATCTATGCTGCAATACTTTATTACCTGAACAACCGGGAACGAATGGACGCTTATCTGGCCAAATGGTTGGAACACGGACGCCGAATGCGAGAAAAGCAGGCGCGCACCCCGACGCCAGCAATGCTTAAACTGCGCCGCATCAAAGCCGCACTCAAGGCCGCTGAACAAACCGAAATGCAATCCGCATGAGCGAGATTAAGTACTTGTTGGACGAGCACGTTAATCCTCGCCTGCGCAAGGCGCTCAAGCAGTTAGCGCCCGACATCGTCGTGTGGCGCGTCGGTGATCCGATCACTCCCCCATTGAGCACACCCGACCAGGAGATTCTGCTTTGGTGTGAGGAACGCGGTTTCTCGCTCGTGACTAATAACCGTGAATCAATGCCAGTACATTTGCGAGAGCATCTGGATGCCGGTCGGCACGTACCGGGCATCTTCACTTTGTACCCAAATATGACCCTAGGTGAAACAGCAGATGAACTGGTCTTGATTTGGGGCGCGTCTGAAGCCGAAGAATACATAGATCAACTGAGCTACCTACCACTCAGCTCCTAACCATCATCCAGAGCAAACGCATTCTAGCCGGAAGCACCTCATCCAAGAATACGCGTGCTACAGTTTGTTCTCATATCCAACACGACAAGCCGCCCACACTCGCAGCCATCAGTTCTTTCTATCTCTATCCTGACGCCTGTACTCAACTGCAATTGTGCGCATCTTTACCGGACATCCGTAGTCAGTCTGTGTCCATCCGTGCTCTTCAGAGTAGAAATAGTAATGGCGGGCGCTTTCGCTCCCGCCGATTCAGCAGCGTCCTCAGCCATTAGGGTATACCGCTGCCAGTTGATTGAATTATACCTCAATCCGATTTAGGCGGCTACTTTTGTTTTAAACGATGAAAGCAAGGGCGCCAGTCCTGAGCCAGTTGCTAAACTGCGCGCTCAGCGCGTCCGGGTCTCGGCCGAATCAGCCTCCAATCGTAAAAGCATAATCAAAACGTGAGTTTCAAACCGAATTGAATCTGTCGCGGATTAACGCTGCTAAGATTGTTGGTGATCTCTCCGAAACGCGCGTTCGTCAGGTTGTTGATCGGCGCGCCGAAATTCGCGCGATTGAAAATGTTGAAGAAGTTCGCTTCAAAACCCACCTTGTACCGTTCCTTGATAACGAAGCGTTTGAGGAGCGAGAGGTCGTAAAACATGATGCGTGGCGCACGGAGCGCATTGCGGGCGATCATCGCTTTCGGATCGACCGTGGCCGGCGTTGCCAGCCGCGTGAGAGCTTCCGCCTGCGTGATCAGATATTGCATACGATCGCCTTTGCCACGACGGTACAGGTCATTCAAACTATCACCGATCAAAGCCGGACGATCCAATGTGGCGTCGCCATCATCGTTGAAATCGATGCCGCTCACAACGTTGACCGGTTCACCCGAACGCAACACCGCTAACCCATTTAATGACCAGTCGCCCAGCAAGGCGTTCACCGCGCCTTTGGCATTGCCGAGCAAGGCGCGCCCACGCCCTACTGGCAATTCCAGTACATGTGCGATTGTCAGGTTGTGACGCACATCGAACTCTGACAGCCCCCAATCGGCGCGCGGGTCGCGCGGGATGAAATTCCCTCCGGCGCCCTGCACTCCCCCCTGCGCCGGATTCGCTCCGGAATTGAGAAAAGTTGGGAAGGACGTGAACGAATCGCGCGAGTTGTTGTCTTTTGATTCGCCGAGAGTGTAAGCGACTGTGAAATCTAAACCGCTCGCAAAGCGCCGTTTGGCAGTAAGTTGTAAGGCGCGATATCGCGATTCATTGAGATTATCGATCATCTGTTGCGTCGTGAAACGCGGATCAGGGCGCGCGGCGGTCGGGAATCCGCCAAAGCCGTTGGGTTGCGCCTGACTCCAGACGTTGTCGGCGCGCATGCCGACATAGGCAGCCGAGACGCTGCGTATCTCTGCCGAGCTGATGTTCGATCGTCACGTTCCACCGCTGCGTTCGTGGGTTTTCGATTTCGGGATTGATAATGGTGATCGCGGGATTGGGCGCAGCCGTAATCGGCGCTGCCTGACTGAGCCGAAACGGCACGTTGGCTGTCGCGCTCGAAATCGCGTAAGGCATTGTCCTTAATCCGTACCATAAAGCTGTTGTCGATTTAACGGAGGGAATCTGCAAGGATGCGTTAGAGCCATGGCTCGGGAGCCCTTTCCACCACCGTGAAGGGTGGGATAATGCACTGCCGTCGAGAAGCTAAAAGGGGGAGAGATGAATAATCAATGGTCGAGGCGCTGGCTCGGTCCTGTAACGCTGAGAGAATTGGCCGCGAAGACGTGGAATGAGACAAACGAAGACAACGTCTTTGGCCGCGCCGCTGAACTCGCTTTTTATTTCTTGCTTGCACTTTTCCCTATGCTTATCTTCCTGACCAGCCTCGTCGGCTTTCTGCCCGGCGTGAGAGAAGCAATTTTCACAGCTCTTGCCAAATTCGTTCCTGGCGAGGCAATGAGGCTTGTGAGTGAGACCATTTATGACGTGACGCGTAACCGAAGCGGCGGTTTGCTTTCATTCGGCGTACTAGGCGCGCTGTGGGCAGCATCAGGCGGTGTGTCGGCGGTGATGGGCACGCTCAACGTAGCTTACGACGCAAAGGAGGAGAGGCCATTCTGGAAGACTCGACTGATCGCCATCGGTCTCACCATTCTACTCGCGTTGCTGATTGTTGGTGGGACAACTTTGATCATGTTCCGGCGACCGCTTCGCTTCCTGGGGCGCCGCGAAGCTCGGAATGGGAATGATATTCGACGTCATCTGGAGCGTCGTCCATTATCTGTTGGGCGTGACGCTGCTCTTTTTGGGTTTGGAGCTGATCTACTACTTGGGGCCGAACGTCAAACAGGATTGGAAGTGGATCACACCGGGCGCAGCCTTCGCCGTTGTCAGCCTGCTTGTCGCCTCGCTGCTCTTCTCGCTCTACTTGCGGTTCGCGCCCAGCTATAGCGCCACATATGGTAGTATCGGCGCAGTCGTTATCTTGATGTTATGGCTGTATTTGATGGGCTCGGTCATTCTTATCGGCGGTGAGATCAACGCCGAGATCGCGCACTCCGCGGACAAACCCATAATTCCCAAAGAGTCCTCCGAGCAACCGCATGCTGCCTGAAGGAATGTCCCGGCAATCATAAGCTTATTTCAGCTTATTTCCCGAAAAGTTTGACACCCAGCAGTCCCAGCACTTGCGTTCCTAACATCATTGTCACGGCGGCTGTCACCAAGGCAAATG
>CAWCKY010000003.1:0-940000 GCA_963796275.1 uncultured Acidobacteriota bacterium
AAGCACGCCGCCGTCGACGCTTGATCGTCACATCGGACACGCCGCTGGTCTGGAATAGTTATCAAGGGGGGGCACGCTTACACGCCAGAGTCACTGCGTTGGGGCCTCGAACGCCTCCTCAAAGCGGTCAAGATTCAGACCCCGGATGGGCGGACCCCACGTATCCATGATTTTCGCCACAGCTTTGCCGTCAACGCCCTACTTCGTTGGTATCGATCCGGCGTCGATGTCCAGGCGAAGTTGCCGTTTCTGGCCGCCTATATGGGGCATGTCTCGATAGTTTCCACTTACTATTACCTGCACTTTATTGAGCCCCTCGCTTCGCTCGCCAGCACTCGTTTTGCAAACACTTACGGCGGACTGGTCAGCCCCGGCCCCGGCCGAAAGGAGGCCTCTGATGAAAACCCACTTTCCTAACGGATTGGCCTCGGCTCTGCGCGATTTCTTCGGGAATTATCTTCCGCAATTGCGAGGCTTGAGTCCTCACACCATTGGCAGTTATCGTGATAGTTTGGTTCTCCTCTTGCGGTTTGTCGCAGATGAGCGGAAGCACGGCGTCTCGCAATTGGACTTCGAGGATGTCGGCGCATCACAGGTCATCTCTTTCCTGGCTTACCTGGAACGCCAACGCCACAATGGCGCAACGACTCGCAATGTACGGCTCTCCGCCATCTGCATGCATTCTTCCGTTATGTGGCAGCCCCACCATGCGGACCGGCTCGAACCTTGCCAGCGGGTCATCGCCATTCCGTTCAAGCGGGCTCTGCAGCGCACAATTGAATATCTGGAGTATGAAGAGATCCAGCAGGTTCTCTCGGCAGTGGACCAGTTCGACCATGAGGTCGACGTGATTACCTTTGTTGGCCATACTCTTCAATACCGGCGCTCGTGTTCAGGAGATACTCGGATCTGGGCGCTTGCGACCTTCAACTGAAAAAGCCTTTTCAAGTCCGTTTGTTCGGTAAGGGCCGGAAGGAACGATTTTGTCCGTTGTGGTCACAAACAGCTAGCTGTTACGAGCTTCTTAAAGGAAGAGACTGCTCGAGCTGCACTCGAACGAGCAGGTCTTTTTGAATCACCGTGGTGAGCCACTGACTCGATTCGGGGTTCGTTACTTATTGCGTAAGTATCTGGACCTCGCCAAGGTTCAGTTTCCGGGCGCGGCCAATAAGAGGCTGCATCCTCACAGTTTCCGCCACAGTACCGCCGTGGCACTCCTAAAAGCCGGTGTTGATCTGTCGACCATCAGCCAGTGGCTTCCGGGTCATGCCAGTCCGAACACGACGAACAAGTACGCGACCCTCGATTTGGCGATGAAACGCAAAGCCCTGGCCAGGGTCAAACCGATTCCAGGACAACGTCGAATCGCTGGCGCAAGAATCGTACAATCCTCGATTGGCTCGAATATCTCTAAGCCCTAAGTAATGTGGAGTTGAGGTATCGAAATCCCTGATTTATCAGTCTTCCGAAACAACCGACTTCGCATTACTGTCACACTCAACATAAGTCGATTTCATGCGTGTGCGCACAACATTAATTGACGAGATCGGATATTTACCGATCGAACGGCTAGGTGCCAATCTCTTCTTTCAACTGGTTTCTCGGAGATATGAAAAGGGCTCGATCTTATTAACCTCGAACCAGAGTTTGGCCGGTTGGGGACAGGTCTTCGGGGATCAGGTGATTGCGACCGCGATCCTGGATCGGCTCCTTCACCACTCAACGATTATCAATATCAAGGGGGAGAGTTACCGACTTAAAGAGAAGCGGAAGGCAGGACTACTAACGCGCAGCGAACCTTTTACCACCGAGGCTGCTGCCGGCAATGCTGCTGGCGATACTCAATAATGATTCGATTGAAAACGACGAGAGGTAGGGAATTTTAAACGATCGAAACTAGGGAAAATTGGGAGATCATTGACAATTGTCGCACCCTCTTCTTGATCTGCTCACACTGCGACCGGGGGCAGCGCTTTTTGCAGCTTGGACTGTCGCCTTCAATCACACACGTCGAGCAACTGCGTGCGGCTCGCCGCCGGCATCAGCAAAGTCCTGAAGGACGCCTCGACCATCGCGATCGGCAACGAGCTTATCGCAGCCGCAAGGCTGCTTCCTCTGAACTGGGCCGAGGGATTTGACCGAAAGCGGGAGATGGCGCGAAAACGGCGCCGAGTTGCATGCTCGCAAAACTCCAAGAACTGAGCGTCGATCACAGCCATTAGCCGATTTGTTCGCAACGTTTGTAGAAGATCAAGGCGTGATTGTAAGAGGAAGACTCTTTCTGGGAATTGGACTTGGAGCCTACGAAGAATTGGGTTGGAGGTGTCTCGCGGTGCTGTGTGGGTGGATCAATAACGGAGCGATCGATAATGCGATCCGCGCTAGGTATGAGCCGATTGCGTATTCCGGCCATCGTGAACACCAAATCCGGCTGATCGTGAACACCCTGAGCGCTCGGCAGCGCTGGCGATTAAGTTTTACTTCGAGTGTTCACGATGAGTCAACCTTTGACGAGTCTTGCGGAGTGACTCACCTTTGAGTTCGAGGCGATGAGCATTGGCTAGAAGACGGTCAAGCAGCGCGTCGGCCACAGTGGGATCGTTAAGATAATCATGCCAGGAACTGATGGGCAATTGGCTGGTGATGATGGTCGAGCGCGAGCCGTGACGGTCCTCGATGATTTCCAGCAAGTCGTGTCGCTCGTTCTGAGGCAAAGGTTTGAGACCAAAATCATCAAGGATAAGCAAGTCGAGGCGGGCCATTTGTCGTAAGAGTTTGCCGTAACTGCCGTCGCCGCGTGCGATGCGAAGTTCATCGAGTAAGCGTCCTGTGCGCTGGTAGCGCACGCTCAAGCCCTGACGACAAGCCGCCTGGCCAAAGGCACAGGCGAGCCAACTTTTCCCCGTACCGGTCGGCCCTGTGATGTGCAGATTGTGGTGCGCGCGAATCCAGTCGCAACTGATGAGCGAAGCGATCTCTGAGCGGACCAGGCCGCGAGGGGCTTGGTAATCGATCTCTTCAACGCAGGCTTGTTGTTTGAGATGAGCAGAGCGAAGTAAACGTTGGAGACGGCGATTGTCGCGATATGTGCGCTCGCGATCGACAAGTAGGGCGAGGCGCTCTTCAAACGAGAGTTGTTGCGTGGGAGGTTGTTCCAGTTGTTGTGCGAAGGCGTCAGCCATACCAGTGAGCCTGAGCGCGCGTAGACGTTGCAGAGTTTGTTGATTGAGCATGCCAATTCTCCTTGGTGAAAATTGTTGATGTTTTGGTGCGGGGCAGCGCGAGAGAGCGCCACAGGTCATTGATAGTAAGCCGCGCCACGAACGTTCTCGTGAACGAGCGGGGTGGCGGCCTCTTCAGCTTGAGCATCCGGCAGAGGCTGAGAATCAAGACCGTGCTCGAGGATCGAGCGAACACTGGCTTGGCGTAGAGTTCCAAGCGTCAAAGCGCGTTGGCAAGCAGCCTCCAGACGCTGCGGAGTGTAACGTTTGGCGAGCGAGAGCAGGCCGAGGCAAGAGCGATAAGCGAGCTCCGGATGCTTGCGTGACTCGATGAGGCGGCGCACGAAATCGCGTGTATAGGGGCCGATCTCGACCGCCCAATTGAGAAAACGTCCGGGATTCCATTCGCTGTGCGCACGGTGATGCGAGGGCATATGTTCGGGGATCGTCGTATGGCCACCGTGTCTGTCACAACGAGAGTGTGAGGCGACGCGGTGGTTGTGATGAAAAAACTCGACGGTCGTGGCAGTGATGCGGACATCGAGCTGGCGCCCTCTGAGCGCGTGAGGAACGCTGTAGTAGTGGCCATGGACTTCGACGTGATAGTCGACATGAGCGCGGCCGTGTTTCCACTCGGCGAACTCGTAAGCGGTGGTGGGCAACGGTAGTAATGCAGGCCGATCGAGTGATTCGTACTGCGAGCGCCGAGAGCCTGGCAGTTTGCGGAATGGTTTCTGGTTGAGTAGTGCGAGTAACTCCCGAATGCTCTGATTGAGCTCGGTGAGTGAGAAGAAGGTCCGCTTGCGGAGCCGGGCCAGAATCCATCTCTGGACGAGCTGAACCGCAAACTCCACTTTGGCTTTATCACGAGGCTTTTTCGGGCGTGCCGGTAGAGCCGTGGTCGAGTAATGAGCGAGCATCTCTTGATAGCTGCGATTGAGAATCGGCTCGTAGCGATCGGCGCGAGTAACACCGCTCTTGAGATTGTCCGGGATAACCAATTGCGTGACGCCTTCAAAGAACTCGAAGGCGCGCACGTGCGAGCCGATCCAATCGTGGGACCGTTGAGTGAAAGTGGCCTCAGCATATGTGTAGTTGGAGGCTCCCAGGACGGCTACGAAGATTTGCGCCTGATTTATTTCCCCAGTGGTCGGATTGATGATGGGGACCGTATGCCCGGCATAGTCGACGAACATCTTCTCGCCGGCACGATGAGTCTGGCGCATCGAGAGTTTGAGCTGTGCTTGCCATTGCTGGTAGTGAAAAAAGAATTGCGAGCGTTGGTAGTGGTTGTCGGGGTTAGCCTCTGCATACTCCTCCCAGAGGAGCTGTTTGGTCACGCCTTTCCGCTTTAGTTCCTGGTGCATCGCCGCAAAATCCACTGGGGCGTAGTAGCTCTGCGGTGGAGAAGCCTCAGGCGGAAAGAGCCGTCGCCGCAGTTGCGCTTCGCTGAGGTCATCTGGTAGCGGCCAGGTGATCCCGACAATCTCTGCGGCATGGAGATACTTGTTAACGACGCCGAGCGAAAGACTGAGCGCCCTGGCGATCTGACGTTGCGAGAGTCCGGCTTCATATTTGAGCCGGAGTAGGTCTTTGAGTTTGCGCATAGAGATTGGTAGCGCTGACATCGAATCTCCTTTTTACGGTAATCGAAAAAGGAAGATGGTCAGCTTGAAATTTCCAAATCTCCAGCGCTGCCGAGGGAGTGACAAAGAGCAGAACAGGAATCCGGCGCTATCTCAAAAAGCGTTCACGTTGGGCCGGATTTGGTGTTCAAGTTGCTCCGGATTTAGTGTTCACGTTGGCCCGGATTCGGCGTTCACGTTGGCCCGGAAAATGCACCGATCGCTACAGACCGTGAAGTAAAAGAATTGGGCTGGGGTTTCGTCAAGGTCATGACTGCTTGGATTGAAGGCATTGAGCTTGTCAGGCGAAGAATAAAGTACCTGCCGTACTCGAAACCGCAATGGAAGCGCCGTCAGTCCATATCCTGTGTTAGGTTTAAGAGTAAGCGGCGCGCGTGATTTCATTTCTGTCTCCGGAGCGCTCAGCGGGGCACCATCAGATCAGCCGAACTTGGCGTTCACGGAGGATTTTGATTATTACACTTTAGAGGGGGTCAAACCGAGGAGCCTTATAAAAATCAAAATTTCTCCGGCAACTCCAGTCTTAGCCTACACCAACTTATTCACTGCAAAATTTGACAGATCGGCACCAGCGAGATCGTGTGCGTCAAACCGTGACCCCTCACATATCCATACCAAAACAAAACGCCTCGCGGCTGCTCGAGAAGGCCGGACGGCTGAACCCTCTACAGGTTTTCTCAGGCCATCCGGCCTTTAGCGTCCTCAGCCAGCGGGGAGTGTATATCTAAAATTTTTTAGCAATGGACGCAGAGCGGGGACATAAGTTTCCAAAGGCTTAAACATTAATGTTTACCTGCCGCACGTGCTGTACGCAATGTGGAATTCCACGTCAACAATCTTCTATAGAGGTGCAGGAAACGCATCACCGCATCGTGGAGCGCTTCACGCTGGGCCTCCAGCATCTGCTGCTCCTCGGCTGTCGGTTCTTCGAAACACAGGCGCAGTAAAATGATCAGCTGCTTCTGGCAGTCCTCGCATTCAAGGCAGTGCTTCTCGAACTCGCTCTTCACTCCCTGGTCGCACGTGCGCGCCACATAGGAGGCGAACGTTCCAGACGAAGGATGAATTGTTTGGGTCTCGTTACAAGTAATAATGACGGTCTTCTTGTCTTTTATAAAATAAGGATCAACCGTTCCGATTGATCCCTAAATCAAAATCGTACATTTACCGTTAACCCGATCATTGGTAATTTGAGTCGTGTAAATCCATAAATTGCCTTTAGCTCTCGATAGTCACCACCTTGCTTTCATAAGAGAGGGAACGCGTGAGGCTAAATCGGATAAGTTGCATTGCTCTTGTTTCAACCGTACAGCCTCACGCGATCCCTGTGTGTCGGCCCGTGGGCAGGGCTTGAACCTGCCTACGCGCCGAACTTTGTGCGCAAACCAAAGCGAACGCCCACGCACGCCGACCCCTCGAACTGATGCAAATAGAAAAGAGAGAGATTGGCGTGCGGGGACGTTGCCGTTTAGCTGCTCCACAGCGCGTAGATGCTTGAGATGCGGATTAAGTGTGCACCTTAACCCGACGCGACGCGTCCGCCGGGCGACATGAAGGTAAATATCTTGCGTGCCCCAATTGTTTACAAGCTAAAAGGATTACGCTAAATTTCTCCATTCGTGTCTTTGTACGCGCATCACAAGCTCTTATACAACCATGCGGCAGAACAAATCGACCGGCAGAAGATACGAAACAATTGTTTCCCCTGTCAAGCGAAATTCGTCCCAAAGGAGAAATTCTGATGGGCGGACGGGGGCCGAGACAGAAGCAAAAGAAATTGGCTGCCAAACTCAAGCGTATACGGCTAGCGCTTGGCTTGTCCCAGCCGCAAATCCTGAAAGAAATGGGCCTCGGTGTTGACCGCGCATACGTCTCTGGATATGAGAGCGGCAGAATAGAACCACCAATCTCCACCCTGCTTTTATATTGTGACCTTGCGAATATCTGTGCCGACGTCCTCTTGAGGGATGAGCTAAAGCTGCCCGATGAATTGCCATGTAAAGAAAGATACTACCCTCATTGACAAAACCCTCGCTCTAACTCTACACCTTGATCAAGAAAGAAAATCTGAGGTTTACGCACTATGGCTGCTGCTCATCTGGCCGCGCATCGTATCGAGATCCTGGCCGGAGGAGGGGCGCCTACCCATCAGGGAGGCCGGGTATAGTGAAGGCCGCTTGGTGGTAATTGATGAACTCGTCGGCGAATCTGAACTGATGCGGGAGGTTAGGAAAAATATTGCGATCGCCGTGGCCCTCGATCTGAGCGTCCTCATCATCGGCGAGCCGGGGCACTTGCAAAGAACTTGTCGCGCGAGTCATACACATGGCAAGCAGCCGGGCAGGGAAACCTTTCGTCGCCGTCAACTACGTGGCAATTAATCCCAATTTGATTGAGAGCGAATTATTCGGACACGAGAAAGGGGCGTTCACCGGAGCCATCGCTCGCAAGCAGGGCCGATTTGAGTGGGCAAACTGCGGGACATTGTTTCTCGATGAGATTGGTGATCTGCCTGTGCCAAGTCAGGCAATGCTCTTGCGCGTCCTGCAGGAACGCGAATTCGAGCGGGTGGGTGGTACGCAGGCGATCAAGATAGATATACGCCTGATTGCCGCAACCGATCATGATCTACTTCGTGAAGTCGATGAAGGGAGCTTTCGCCGCGGCCTGTATGATCGTCTGTGCGGATACCCTATCCCGAAGCCGTCTCTCAGAGAACGTCCCACAGACATCCCCATTCTTATCCGACACTATTTCCCCACTATTGAGTTCGAGGAAGAAGCCTTGGAACTACTCTGTCGGTATGCCTGGAAGGGGAATGTGCGTCAGTTGATTTCGACAATTGAGCGTCTGGCGGCTAAGGCCGGCGGCGGCCAGATAGTCATGACAGATCACGTGCGCCGCGAGATGGATATTGAACGACAGTCGTGCTCGCGCCAGGTAGCGCGGAATGCTTCCCCGAACTGCGCGAGGGCGAAACGATGAGAGAATACATGTGCAGGGTAGTGATGGCGATTTATGAGCGGGAACGGTGCCGATTAGGAAGCCATTCGGCAGCGGCTCAAAGGCTTGGAATAAACCGGACAACGCTCTACGACTGGTTGGAACGGGCGCGGCAACACGTGACAAAGTGATACAGCGATACAGCGTAATTCAGGGCTCGGGTGTTGCTGATTTCGGCCATTTCAACCTCGGTTTCTTGCGAAAAGAGCGTGTTCATCTGGCATTCACGCAGAAATTCTGAATCGCTAAGGTCTTAATGGAGGAAATCTGGCGAATGTGGTTATTGAGATTCAGATAAAAATATTTACAAGCAGAGCAAAAAAGGCCTGTAAAATCAGGCATTTCTGAAGACCATTGTAAATTCGGTAATCTGAAAGTCAATGATATCTCTACACCGAATCCGCCCATCCCCACGCTTCATATGTTGGCAACCACCCGATCTTCTGAGGCGATGTCGCCGGTCCGGCTTTACTCACAACTAATTCAGGTTGTAATATTCATCGCCGTTGTTGGCCCCCGAAGCCATTAACAATGGCCATTTTCTTCGCTAGATTGCTCACAGAATACTCATCAGCCCAGGCCAGAGTGTCGGAGAAAAAAGAGATATGGGTGACAGTCATTCTTACGAGAAATCGCTGAAGCAGTTTAGAGTTTCCGAGACCTGAAACAAGGTTTTAGTGCTCGTCTGCGTTTACAAGCGAGACGGTAATGGCAAAAAAAAACAATAATACGACAACGACAAATAGTGGGAAAAAGTCTCCTCACGTTCCTAATCACTATGGGGGATTTTCACTTCAAGAGACACGCCTGACCGCTCGCCTTCTTGAGGCCGACCCTGGAAGCGTTCTTAGTCTTGAAGTTTTTGAAGATGTCGGGGTGGAGTTGCCAGATGGAACGCGGATAGCTGAACAGAGCAAAAGCTCTCTAGACGGTAATCCTGTTTCGGATCGGGCTGTAGATATGTGGAAGACGCTCAGCAATTGGGTTGAGGCTGTTAATGGAGGAGAGCTTGATCCAACGAAGACGCGATTTGAGCTGTATGTATCAAAGCCGGTTAACGGACCCATAGTTGATAGTTTCTCTAAAGCGAGTTCAAAGGTGGAAGCCCTTGCGGCTTTAGAAGCGACAAAAACCAAACTCTGGGGGCCGCCTCCGGCACATGCCAAGAAGACAAATTTAGCAGTCTCGATTTGCGACTATGTAAATCTCTTTCTAGGAGCTGATCAGGATATTACATGCGCAATCATAACCGCGTTCTCTCTTATCCAAGGCGGAGGAATACCACAGGAGGATTTCGAAAATTTGTTCAGAAACAAAATCATTTCTGAACAAAATATAGAGCTTGTGGCAAACCAAGCTTTAGGTTGGGTAAAGAGCCGCACGGACAAATTAATTCAGCAGGGAAAACCAGCTTACGTTGATAGAGATGAATTTTTCACAGAGCTAAATGCTTTTGTCCGTCGCGTTGACCGGCAAAATATATTACGAAGTTTTGCTTCGGACCCAACACAGAACCAAATTGATCAAGACCTCGCTGCAAAGACTTACGTTCGCCAGCTTAAGTTACTCGATACTGAGTATGATCGCCAAGTTGAAGCCGTAACTGACTACCTGCGCTCCTCAGCAGACAGAACAATTTGGAGTGCACAAGGACTAGTTCACTCAGAAAGTTTTACGGAGTTCGAAAGTGACTTGCGAAGCGCATGGAAAAATCTCAAAACAGAAGCAGACTTAACTTGCGTCAATCCAACGGAAGTAAACAGGGGACAGCTTCTTTACTCTAAATGTTGTCTTTACACTGCGACACTACAGAACATGGAAATCAATAGCAGCTTTACGAGAGGCAGTTTTCACACTCTCGCAGACGATCAGATTATCGGCTGGCACCCAGACTACAAATCAAAGCTTTGACCACTATGGGGGCGTGGCTCAGCGATTCGTTATGAGCGCATTAAACAAAGAAACACGCATCGTCCAAAACCCAGCTCTGGGAGCGGTGTTGCTTTGGCGGTTTGTTAAGGGCTATTCAGAAGGTAGTGGGATCAGTGCTCCGACGCCGATACCTCTTCTATACGTTCTACTTCCCATTATTTATCATCAGGAAACCGCCTCGTTCGTAAAATCAACCCAGAAAGCATCCGGTTTAAGAGCCTTTGTCCACAAGTTTGATGAGACGAAAACGTCGAAGAGCGATTTAATCCTCGCGATACATAACCGTGCAAAAACAATGCGAGGCCTGACCCGCCATTCTTTGAGTTTAGCCATTGCGTCTAACTTGATTGCTGTAGATGTTCGATCAGGAACAGTTTTTCCCATCACGAAAACTCAACCGAAAGCTGGAATACCAAACTCCGTAAGCGACATGATCAAAGCCGCCGAGAAGTTAGGATTTTGGTGCTCTAAACTCACACTGCACGAAATATCGATCACGTTGAAAGTGGCATTCTAATAATGCTTTTCCAAATCAAAGAGATTGTTTTGTGGGCGAAGAAGTCGGCGTTCCCGCCGAGACGGGTTCCGTTCAAGCCCGGCATGGTAAACGTTATCAGCGGGATTTCACGCACTGGCAAATCCGCCATCATACCCATTATTGATTACTGCCTTGGGTCAGATAGGTGTACCATCCCAGTCAACACTATTCGAGACGCTTGCGAATGGTTTGGAGTTGTTGTGCAGACATCCGAAGGCGAAAAACTCTTTGCGAGACGAGAGCCAGGCTCTCAGAAGTCTACAGGAGACATGTTTGTATTGGAGGCAGTGGAGGTAGAAATTCCTGAAACGATTATCGCCAAAACGACTAGCGTTGATGTTGTGAAAAGAAAATTGGATGAGTTAGCTGGGCTCACAGCGCTAGATTTCGATGTCTCAAATATCAACGCTAGCTTCAAACATCGTCCGAGCTTTCGGGATTTGGGCGCTTTTATGTATCAGCCACAGAACATTGTGGCGAATCCCAATGTGCTTTTTTATAAGGCGGACACTCATGAGCATCGGGAAAAGCTGAGAACCATATTTCCATATATTCTCGATGCCATTACGCCGGCGCTACTGGCGAAACAGCATGAACTCGACCAATTGAAAAGAGAGTTGAGGCGAAAACAGGCGGAGCTTTCCAACATTAGGGAAGTTTCCGAAAGATGGATTGCAGAGATTAAATCGAAAGTGACGGACGCGATAGAATTCGGGCTCACTGAACGTATTGCCTTAGATACAGCCTCACTAGACCGGCTCATTTCCGTTTTGAAAGCCATTGTGCAACGAACACAGTTTGAAGTCCGAACAACCTCGGAAACCATATCGGATGCAATCAATGAACTCGTAAAATTGCAAAAGGAGGAGTCAGATATTTCTTTGGAGTTGTCTACTCTTCGGAAACGGCAGGCAGAAATGACTGCTTTGAGGGAAAGTGCTTCGATGTATAAAGGAGCGCTCCAAATTCAGCGCGATAGGCTGAAAGTTTCCGAGTGGGTTGGGGAACTTCACCACCCAAATCATGATCGCCCTGTGTGCGGAAGCGCTTTCGAATCTGCCACTGAAGAACTGGGTTGGCTTCAGAAGGCCCTTAAGGAAATAGAGGTAGACGCTGGTGAATTCGAAGCGGTTCCGGCCTCATTTGATCGTGAGTTCGAGAGAGTCAGGGCAGAGGTGCGAATTGCTACGGACCAAATTAAGGCCGTAAGAATGCGAATAGAATCTCTTGAGAGAAAATCGGACGAGGCAAAGCAAAGGCAATATGACACACTCAAAGTTTCCCGCTTTATCGGCAATTTAGAACAGTCGTTGCAGACCTATGACCGGCTTGGCACTGACAGCGATCTCGTAGGTGAAGTGGAAGAGCTTATAGGACGAGTGAGGACACTGGAGGGTGAAATATCTGAAGGCGCAGTGAAAGAAAAGGTAAAGAGAGCTTTGAAAAGAGTGGGGCAAAACGCAGGAAAACTGTTACCCAATCTGGACGCAGAGCGACCGAATGACCCCATATCTTTATCAATAAACGATCTCACTATAAAAGTAGAAGGTCTCAATCGAGAAGATTATTTGTGGGAGATTGGAAGCGGTTCGAATTGGTTATCCTATCACATTGCAGTCAGTCTGGCGCTTCAACAGTTCTTTTTAGAATTGGAAACGTCTCCAGTGCCGAGTCTGCTCGTGTATGACCAACCCAGCCAGGTATATTTTCCGAAAAGGCTTGCTGACAGACCAAGTGAAATCGCAACAGAGAATGAGCTCTCACTTAAGGATGAAGATGTCGAAGCACTTAAAAAGGTCTTTCATGTCCTTTCGAGAGTAGTGGGAGGGGAAAAAGGAAAACTCCAAGTAATTGTACTTGATCATGCGCCCGAATCGATTTGGGGAAGTATTCCAACTATCCATTGTGTTGCGGAGTGGCGTGAAGGCAGAAAGCTAGTGCCAGATGAATGGTTGACGTAAGGCTTAGACGGGTATGATGACACTACGCGAGTCATCCCGGTGCGGAAGAGAAAAACAGAGAAGAGAGGAATCTTGGTGAGAGCGCGTGATATTGAAATATGGGCGTTGAGCGTAATTGAGCGAGTGGAATTGAAGCAGCCACATGAGGATTCCCGGGTTGAACTCAAAACAGAATGGGTACCGTCGTCGAAGGCTGCTCGCCGAATCGCAGGACATGCCAATGCTGCGCGTGGCGAACCGATTCTTTGGCTTATCGGAGTTGATGAGAAACAAGGTGTCCAAGGAGCCGCCTTTCAGGAGCTTGTGGACTGGTGGAAACAGGTGCAATTGGAGTTCGATGGCATAACTCCAGCAATGAAGGACGTAAATATTTCGTGGAACGGTCACGGTATTGTTGCCCTTCTATTCGAAACGGAGCGCGCTCCATTCGTTGTACGCAATCCTGCGTATGGCAAGCCGGACGGAGGATCGGTCGAGCGCGAAGTTCCCTGGAGAGAGGGGACAGCAACACGGAGCGCAAACCGCAACGATCTAATGTTGTTACTCTCGCCGCTTCAACGTGTGCCGCGATACGATTTGCTTGAAGGCAGGTTGATATTATTTTCCGGCAACTATGCAGATGACGATCGGACATTTCATACCTGGAGGCTGAATCTGACGCTTTATATGTACCCTCAGAATGATGCGCAAACAGTAATCCCGCCTCACTTGTGTAAGGCATCCTTCGAGGTTGTTGGACATATTGAAGAAACATATTTCCATAAAGTGATCTTCCCGGTATATGGAAACTCGATGACCGGGGAAACGAGCGGGTCTGGTGGAATAATTGATGGGCCTGGGCTTCTTTTCATAGATGCTATAGCGGATCTTATCCCTGCTGAAATCAATGATTCCGGAGATGCGCGCATTAAAGTTGACCTTCGCCCGGCTGACGCAGACCGATCCATTGTTATTGATGAGGTGCTCCACTTAGCCTCTCCCGGCGGAGGTGAGCAATTCAGATGGACGCGTAACAATTATTCAAAAGGTGAGCGAGGGGTTGCGTTAAAAGTGACATAATAAGATTTCACGTCAAGAACGCCGTATTTTGGCAGTTTTGTGTCGCGGCGTCGGGGTTAGTTTTCGCCCTCCTGATGGCGCGCTTCACGCCGCTGGGCGTCCTTAGCCATGAAGGTATTTTCTACTCAGAGCGGATAAGTATATGTCGATTCTGATCGGTTCAATATCCGCCTCCTCGCCCCAAGATCATTCAGTTTGGCCTATATTTCGTACTCTCTCCTTATCCTTCTCTTTTTCCTCCAAAAACAAAGTGGTCGGCATTGTGCGCATACCGGGGCGCTCGCTCCGGCACCTTGTGCTCAACACGTTTCAAGCGGCTACGAGGAGGAAGGATGCCGGCTATCACTGTCGATCAAATACACAACATTATCGAGAGGTGTTTCAAGTCTAAAGAACTGAACAAGTCTATTATCGACCACGTCCTGATGCTCGTTAACAGGCACGTCGAAGCCTGCGAGCGATACGGTATCGCACCGGAGATTACCAGAACAGTTATCGAGGGGGTTGAAGACTTTCGGCTGAAAGAAGCGACGGGCATCTCAGTGATCGACAGAGCGCCTGACGAAGCCGTATTCCCGGCGACAAGATTTCTTCAATACCTCTCCCCTCGCGAAAGCCGTACGCAGAGGCCGGAGTAATTAAGGAGGGTTGTCGCGGTGGTTGAACACGAAATTGTTCCAAATGGCGATGGTTTAGTGTGCGCATTTACGATGCCCCGGCCGGCGGCTGGCGCATGCTCTTCGGACAGAAGGAAGGCGCATCGGGACGTACACGACCTATGACGATGCAATGGCGGGTGTGCAGGTCTATGACTGCTCGGATAAAACTGTTTTTGTTCGAGGCGGAGCTCGATGTTTATCTCCAATCGGCGCGCACGGGGATTGCGCTCGCCGGTTGTGAATTACCTTCGCTGGTTCGTTTCGGCGGGCCCGATTATTGCGCCTATGCCGCCTTCACTCTGCCAGAAGAGTTCATGCGATCCGATCTGATAATCGGCTATAAGTGACTTAATCTCCTCTCGAAAATCAAAAAGAATTACCCACCAGACCGGTTTTGATTATTCCAACCGGCGACTGTTCAGCAGGGAAGTCATCGGCGCGTCGCTGTTTATCCGGTCATCGAGACCGCTCGTCAATCGGCGTGCTTCATCTGTCTGAAAATGGCGCGGCTTGCAGCGACGTCATGCCGACATCAACTTCAAGCGTCTTCTGCCGCGTCAACCGGCGCAGGCCGTGCCGGATTTGCGGGAAGCCAGACTGGTGTGTATATGTCCGCGACGGGGAGCGCATCTCAATTTGTATGCGCGTGAGCGATGGGGCGCGCAAGATCAATCGCCACGGCGGCGCGATCTTCATTCATGATGATTGGCGCGAAGAGAAGGGAATTGGCGTTCGCATCGTCGCCGATCTCCCGCAGTCACCGATCGCGCCTATCGAAATCCGCGACTTCATATACGGCAAACTGATCGAACTCAGCCCGGGTACTCTCTATCCCGGCGCGCTCATCGCCGGAGAGAAAGGTCTTCTTGCGCGCGGATTAAGCGAACATCACATCGGTAATTATGGAGGGCTGGCCGGAGGTTCGAGAGAGCGAGACCGCATCTCGCGGCTGCTCCTGCAGGAGATAAATGACCAATTTCCGGGCGTTGGTTCGCTGCGCGGCATTCCAGGGCTCTGGGAAGACTGGCAGGGTGTGCATCTCTGGAAGCCGAAAGATTATCTCCTCCCGAGACTGCTTATCCCTGTGCGCGATGGCTCGGGGCGCATTCAAGCCTGCCAGATGCGACTGCCGATCGCTTCGAAGAAAGGGTTGCGATACCTCTGGCTCTCCTCTTCCGATCTGCCGCACGGAACCGGCTCAGGCAGCCCACTCCATTTCAAGTTCCGCCTCGCCGATCTTCCGCGCGATGCCCGGATTGTGATCGTCGAGGGAGTTCTCAAGGCCGACGTCCTCTCCGCCATCCGTCCTGAGTTGTACATCGTCGCGACGCCATGCGTGACGGCCAATCACGACGCGCTCGTCGAACTCACGCGCGGCAGACCTGTTTGGATTGCGTTCGATCAAGATCATTATTCAAACGAGACGGTCTGCTTTCACCTGGCCTCGCTCATCGCCAGGCGGCTGCAACGCGAGAGGACGCTCGCGACTACGCGCATCGCCTCGTGGGATGTCCAGGTCAAAGGGATTGACGACGCCGCGGCCAGCAATCTTCCGATCACATCCATCAGCATCCAGAGCTGGCTCAATCGACTCAGCCCGCGATTTCGCCAGATCGCGATGATGCGCCTGTCTGAACCCGCCGCACTTCCCCTTAGATCGAAAAATAAAAGCGGTTCGCAAGGACGGTGAGCGGCGACGATACCGTTCGTCTGTCCGCCATTTGCCCACTTACATTTGAAGAAGGTTTTCAAAGCCTTCTCCCTTTTATAAGGAGCACTATGCCGATCCGCGTTCACGTCTCTCAGTTGTCAGACGAAGCTCTCCGGGAGACATTAGGCGTCAAGCGCCGAGCCAAGCCGCGCGAGCTAGAGCGTCAGCACCAGATCGCCCTGATCAAATGGGTGAGAACGGTCAAGGATGTTAATCTGGTGCTCAACCTCCTTTATGCCGTACCCAATGGAGGAGCCCGGAATCTTTATGTGGCGAAAAAACTTAAGGCCGAAGGCGTACGGGCCGGCGTGGCCGATCTATGTCTGCCCGCCGCACGACGCGGCTATCACGGCCTGTATCTTGAAATGAAATCGGAAGAGGGCGTCGCCACGAAGGAGCAAAAAGCCTTTCTTCGTGGCGTGTTGGAAGAAGGTTATTGCGCGGTTATCGCCGAGGGAGCTGATGAAGCACGCGCAACCATCTCATGGTATATAGGAATCAGCGATCATGAGCCGGCATCAGTGCTCAAGACCAATCTGATCTGCCAGGCGCATCTCTCAAGCAGACGTGGTGAACGTCGTAAGAATACGAAGAAATGATTACACAACTTCCTTTCGTAATCAGCGAGACCAAGTCTCAGTGCATTCAACCATACTGACATTGGTCCTTCAAATATAACTATGACGGATGGGTTATTTGACGTCTCGACAACGATGCTTAATCCAGGGCCGACAAGTTCGATCTAGGGCCTGGGCTCGTTTTACAACTGCGGTGGGCCAAGAGCTTGATGCAGATGGCCCTCAATTATTGTTCTAGCGCCTTGCATTGTTTTAACACCCAACACTTAGAATTACAGAACAGCCGCGCAAGCTGGTATCTGGCCGGCGCTCATTAATCAGCTACGCCTCGCCGCGAAGTGTCACAGGGTGCAGTGCGAAACTCTCGATCACATACTTCAAATGGGAGGAACCGAATGATGCTCACTCGAATCGCCACTCTTCTAATGGCAGTAAGCCTTCTGCTACTGCCGGGTGCCAATACATACGCCCAACGGTGAGCAGACTTATAGCTTCAACTTGGGCGAAAGCGACGCCGGTGTCATTCAATCAATGGATGCGCAATTGCGGGGGCTGGACGGCAGGCTGGAGAAATCGCTTGCCGCGCAACGAGAACTCGAGCATCGCCATAAACAAATCACAATGGAACTCGACAAGGGATGGGAGCCGGCAGGAAAGTACCAGGAGCTGAAACTCCGGCTCGATGCGCTCAATCAAGCTCTTGCAGAATCCGGCGCCGAAATCGAGGCGTCTCCCGAATTGTCGAATCTTGACGATGAGGCTCTGCGACCGGTCGAGCCAGGCGTCGGCTTTCATCAAATACTCAGCCTCACGGAAGATTCTGTCACCGCAACGCAGGAAGAGGCCACATCGGCAGATGAGCCACACCCGCCCTCTTCAGAGTCATCAACAATCAATTTCGTGCAGGAGACATCTGGAAACGCCTCAGAGATTCGACTTGCTCAGGGTGATGGCACCATTGACCAGGCTGATTCAGGATTCGAGGCCGGGAGCGAACCGGCGAATGGACTCGCCGTTGCGCCTCCCATTGCGCGCTCTATTGAATCTGATGACGCTCAAGCTCAAAAGTCGAAAGCGGCCAAACGTGGCTCCGGCTCAAGGATCGTCACGACAGGTCTATCTGAGCAGATGAGCTTCGACTGGTCCTGATGCTGCGTCCAAAAGAAAAGCGGGCGGCATCGTCGTGTTTTCAGGAGGACACGGCGATGAAGAAGCGCAATACATCACCCGACATATTCGATCTTATCAATCTGGTCAATCCGATGATCGCGTTTTGGAAATCCATTGCGGAGAGCAGCTTTAAAATGATGAAGCCGGATTCAGACCCGAGTGAATTTGAGCGGGAGTGGCCGAAGATTCTCGACAATTTCTTTCTTGCCAAGACCGTTCGCACGGCAAGATTGCTGCGATCGTTTCCCACCGAAGGCTGCGACAACTGATCTGCCCACGCTGCAAGCATTTCAAATCTCGGCGCCGATGTTTCGCAACCCGGCAACAAACTTCTTCAACCCTTGACGTTCCAACTGCGCCAGAAAATCCTCCGCGCTTATAGGAGGTCTTTTTCGTCGCTCTCTCATCTCTTTAATAACCGCGACAACAGCTTCCTGATCAGTTTCGAGCAAACCGGCCGTGAAATCGTCGGGATGTTTGGCTATAAGGTTCCAGGCGGTAAGTATTTTTGGGGGAAAGTCTTTCAGATTGATCGTCAGGATCAAATTGGCCTCGGCTTTGATTGCCGCCGCCAGCACGTGACGGTCGTCGGGATCGGGCAAAGTAATTGTTGGGATCAGGTCTTCGTAATCTTCAACGAGCGAATTCTCGATAGCTTCGATCATCGTGTCACGGCGAGCTTCCAGTTTTTCGCGGGTCACGGTGCCGCTTTGTCCGCGATGTTCGATCACATTGCGAATCCACTCGTCGTGTGTCCATCGGGGGTGATAGAGACTAGCCTCTCCGAACGAGGTCAACAGGTCGGCCATCGTAATCGAATAGAGCGTGCAAGCGTCGCAGACCGCAATGACCTGCGACTCAGGCTCGACAGGATCATTCGTCATATAATCCCATCTCCTCCGAGATATCGGTCATTCGCCGCAGCGCCTCCTTCGACTTTATTTTTCGTTTCCGTTTGTACTCGATCAGATCGGACATCGTGATTCGGCGATGCGTCCCGACGTAGTGAAACGGTATCTCGCCGTTATCTAGAAGCCTCACCAGATACGGGCGCGAAACCTGCAAAAAGTCAGCGGCCTTTTCGGGCGAGACCTCTTCATCCTCCTCAACCAGCCGCAACCTCTTACCCGATGCGGCGCTGGCCAGAGCTTCATACACCAGCCGGAGGATCGAATCCGGCAAAGTGATCTCTTTACCTCCGGCCTCGACGAGTTTGAGACTCACCGTGTCGTGGTCCTTTAGATACTGCTTCAATATTTCGCTGTTCTCCTTCGCCAGCCTCAACATCTCAGGAGACAGGATTGAGATTGACAGTATTTGCTCTCGGTCATTCATAATATCCCTCCTCAACCGCAGACCCGTTGTGCGCCGAAAGGCTATAGTCGACACCATCGGATTACCAGTCTTAATTTTATAGCCATAGGCCACAATTTACAATATCTGATAATAACTGAAATAGCTGAAACGAGGGGGGAGGAATATCTGAAAGATTGTGGAGATCCAGGGGGATGTGGACGCTTATACGCGCTGCCGCGTGATTCTGATGAACGGCATCGAGATGGAGGCGTTCACCTTCTCACACGCCTTCGCGCGCAATCTCGCCGATATGGATTTGAAAGGCCAACTGGCTTCCGTGCGGCGAGTCGAGGATCAGCAGCAGACGACCATCAACTGGCTCAACCCGGCTGATCAGACCGTGCTGGAGACGACCATCGCTTATGAGCAAGTGGCAATCGACCTGACGGCCTATCTGGCGCGGCAGGAGCCGGATCAATACGTCAAGGATGTTTTTGACTTCGGCCTCCTGGAAGATTTCGATCACCTCTACCGCTATAGCCAGTTCCTTGATCTGGTCGAGGGCAAGAACCCGAACGAAATCCTATAGGGGAAGACCGACGTCTTCCCGGGGCGCCCGACGCAGGATCATCACAACGATCCGCTGCTGCGGTTGCGCAAACATTTGCGGATCGCGGCTGAGGCGCTCAAGAAGCACGAGAACAGGGAGCCTGAGGAGATCATCGGCGATTCGCTGCCCACGCCCGCCACATTCGAGGAGAATAAGCGGTATGTCAGACGCGTCCTGGAAGACCAGGCGCGCAAGCGGCTCATGCCGGCCGGGGCATTCGCTTTCATCAAGGATCTGCCGGCGGACTGGCCGAGCTATAAGTACTAGCGCGTGATCAACGCCGACGGCGCGCCTATGGAACAGGCCGTCAGGTTCCGCATGGAATCGGCGGGGAGAGCTTCTGCGTGTGGACGATGCGTGGGTGCGCGCGCGCCGGAATTCCGCATAGACGCGCTTGACGTCGAGATTGCGCCGAACAGGCTCGCGCACGCGGACGACCTAATTTCGCAGGCTACCAACGTCGCGGCGGCGGCCGGCGCCAAAGGACGCAGGTGAGAGCAATCGCGGAGGCGGTGGCGGCTTTTTACTGGCGCAATAATTGCAATGACAGGTTTACAGGCGGCTCTAAACTGGCGTTTGCCTATTACCAGCTGGCGGCGGCGTGATGCTTCAGTGCGAACCCGCCCGTGAGCCGTACATATGAGACTATTACCAAATACCAATTAATAGGAGGGAACTGCATGAATGCGCTGGAACTTTTAAAGGAAGACCACCGGAAGGTGCAAGAGTTGTTCGAACAGGTCAAGGCGACAGAGAGCCAAAAGCAACACAAGCAGCTTTTCAGAAGGATCAAAACCGAACTCGATACACATGCCCACATTGAGGAGAAGGTCTTTTACCCGACCCTGAAGAAGTACGAAGAGTTTAAGGAGACTGTGCTCGAAGCGATCGAGGAACATCTCCAGATGAAGACTTTGCTGCGCGCCATAGACCGCCTCTCGGAGGGAAACGAGCGATTCGACGCTAAGCTGAAGGTGCTGATAGATGATGTTGAGCATCACATCGAGGAGGAAGAGGGCGAGTTGTTCCCGAAAGTCAAACGGCAGCTCTCGAGTGAGCAACTGAAAGATATGGGACTGGGGCTTGAGGCCGCGAAGAAGGATTTCGTAAGGACGCCCCGCGCGAGGGCCGCTTCATCGAGATGAACAGTCAATGGCTAGGGCGCTTGACATTCAAGGAACTGGCCGTGAGGACGTGGCACGAGACGAACGAGATAACATCCTTGGCCGTGCTGCCGAACTCGCCTATTACTTCCTATTGGCGCTCTTCCCGATGCTCATCTTACTGACCAGCCTCATCGGTTTCCTGCCCGGCTTGCATGAAGCGATCTTCACGGCGCTCGGCAAGTTCGTTCCGGGCGAGGCGATGAAGTTGGTGAGTGAGACCATTTCCGACGTGACGCGGAACCGCAGCGGCGGCCTGATTTCGTTCGAGGTGCTGGGGGCGCTCTGGGCTGCCTCTGGCGGCGTGACTGCGGTGATGGGCACGCTCAACGCGGCTTACGACGCGAGGGAGGAAAGGTCGTTTTGGAAAATCCGCCTGATCGCCATCGGTCTGACTGTCATGCTAGCGCTGTTGGTGGTCGGCGGGACGACTTTGGTTATGTTCGGAGACCGCTTCGCCGTCTGGCTCGCCGCGCAACTCGGAATGGGGACGCCGTTCGCCGCCATCTGGGGCGTAGTTCATTACTTGGTGGGCCTGGCCCTGCTGTTTTGGGGCTGGAGTTAATCTACTACTTCGGTCCGAACGTCGAGCAGGATTGGAAGTGGATCACACCGGGCGCGGTCTTCGCCGTCGTCAGCATGGTCATCGCTTCACAGCTCTTTTCGCTCTACCTGAGTTTCGCGCCCGATTACAGCGCCACATATGGCGGCCTTGGCGCGGTCGTAGTGCTGATGCTGTGGCTATATTTGATGGGTGCGGTCATTCTGATCGGCGGAGAGGTTAACGCCGAGATCGCCCATGCCGCGGATCAACCCATAGTTCAAAAAGAGGAGTCCGGGCGACCGCGCTAGGCGCGCCGCCTGTTCGACTGAGCGTAATAGAGGGGAAATGAAAAAGAAGAAGCAACAGCCCGAAGAGGTCGCACCCTGCTACGTCTTCCTCGCCTTCGCTATGTCCGTCATCTCCTCTTCCCAAGGCAGCGGTTTCCCGAATCGCTTCGGGGTAATGGATCTAAATTCAATGCCCTCAACATGAGACCGAAAAAAAGCGGGGAGATGCGCATCAGACTTCCCATATCGGTCACTGACCGCAGTCAGATCACCAACCTCCCCGCAGGCACTCAAATCCTTAAGGGGAGAACGACTTGGCGCAATCTGACTTCCATCTTTCTGATTCTGCACGATTTCGACTATCTCCCCCGCTTTTTTTCGGTCTCGCGGTGGCAAGGTGATGGTTGACAACGCGAACGTCATTAAGACCGACATCGCCGCGTCGAATGGCGTGATTCACGTGAGTGATACCGTCATCATTCCCACGTAGAGAAACGAGGGAAGATGATACGGAGAGGCGGCGGGATCATGGGGAAAATCCGGGCCGCCTGCTGTCGAGGAGACGGTTCAGATCAAACAGGAAGATGAAACTTGAGAACACGTCGACAACCAATGGTGGCGACCGAAGGCCGCTGGTGTTGCTAACCGGCGCCACCGGCTACGTCGGCGGGCGGTTATTGAAGATTCTGGAGGGTTCAGGTCATCGTTTACGATGTCTCGCGCGGCGACCTGGCGCACTGCGTACCAGAGCGGCGCCGGAGACGGAGATCGTAGCGGGCGACGCGCTTGACCCGGCCAGTCTAGAAGCTTTTATGCAGGGCGCACAGACCGCCTATTACCTGGTCCATTCGATGGGAGCGAGCGGCGATTTCGAAGACAAAGATCGCCAAGCGGCATGGAATTTTGGAGAGGCCGCGCGCGCGGCTGGGGTGAAGCAGATCATCTATCTTGGCGGGCTAGGCGACAGTGATGAACCGCTCTCGCCGCATCTGCGCAGCCGGCGCGAAGTCGGCCGGGTTCTGCGAGAATCCGGCGTTCCCGTTATCGAATTTCGAGCCTCGATTGTCATCGGCTCCGGCTCTCTGTCCTTCGAGATGATTCGGGCTTTGACTGAACGGCTGCCGGTGATGATTGCTCCGCGCTGGGTGGCGACGCCCGCTCAGCCCATTGCGATTGAAGACGTCCTTGCGTATCTGATCGATGCCCTAAAATTGCAGCCTGGTCAGAGCCGGATTTTTGAGACCGGCGGGGCGGACCGGGCCTCTTACGGAGAGATCATTCAGGAATATGCCCGGCAGCGCGGCCTACGGCGAATCATCATCCCCGTGCCTGTTCTGACCCCGCGTCTTTCCAGTTTGTGGCTGGGATTGATTACTCCCGTCTATGCGCGCATCGGGCGGAAGCTGATCGAGAGTCTACGTTATCCAACTGTAGTGAGAGACCAGTCGGCTCTGCAAGTCTTCGGCGTTCGCCCGCGCGGGATTCGGGAGGCGATAGCCAGGGCTCTGCTCAACGAGGATCGCGCGTTCGCCGAGACGCGCTGGTCCGATGCATTCTCCTCGGGCGGCTGGTCAGCAAGTTGGGGAGGTATGCGGTTTGGCTCGCGATTGGTGGATTCACGCGTCGCGCTGGTCAGGAGCAATCCAGCCAGGGCGTTCGAGCCGATTCGGAGCATCGGCGGCCGGTCCGGTTGGTACTATGGCGATTGGTTGTGGCGGATCAGAGGACTTCTGGATTTGCTGGTCGGTGGCGTCGGACTGCGGCGCGGGCGACGCGATCCTGAATGGCTGCGTCCCGGAGAGACTCTCGATTGCTGGCGCGTCGAAGCGTTCGAGCCGGACCATCTTTTGCGGCTAGCGTCAGAGATGAAGTTGCCCGGCAGGGCCTGGCTTGAATTTGAAGTGGAGGAGGAAGAATCCGGCTCGACCATTCGCCAAACGGCGATCTTCGATCCGGCCGGTCTAGCGGGACTGGTTTATTGGTACGCGCTCTATCCACTGCATCATTTCGTCTTTGCCGGGATGTTGCGCCGGATCGCGGCCAAGGCGATGCAAGTCAGAACCGTTTGATTGATTGGGGGGACCGCATGAAAATTTACTTCCTAGAACGCAAACAAATGATTCCACGCTCGCGAACCGAGACCTTCGCTTTCTTCAGTGATGCGTTCAACCTCGAGCGGATCACACCCCCATTTCTGAGGTTTCGTATTGTGACACCGTCACCGATCAAAATTGAGGCTGGGACAGTGATCGAATACCATCTGAAGCTTTTTGGCGCGCCAATCTTTTGGCGGACGGTGATCGAGAGTTGCGATCAGGAAGAATCATTTGTTGACAGGCAGATTAAGGGGCCTTATGCGTTGTGGCGACACACGCATTCGTTCGAGGAAAAGGGGCCACAACAGACCTTGATGCGAGATCTGGTTGAGTACAGCATTCCATACGCCTTACTGGGGAGGATAGCTCATGGCTTGTTCGTCAGACGCTGGCTCAGGAAGATTTTCGATTATCGGGCGGCGATGATCGCGCATTTGCTGGAAGCGGAAGACAAAGAGGAGGAGCGCGTTGAACGGAATCGAGCGATTATTATCCAATCCCCGCATCACAGCGAGCCGTGACGGAGCGCCGGAGGCAGACGGCGCCTGCATGGTCTATTGGATGCAGCGCGCTCAGCGGGGAGTTGATAATCCTGCCTTAGATGTTGCGATCGCCGCGGCGAATGAGTTGCAGCGCCCGATAGCGGTCTTCTTCGGGCTACATCCGAAATATCCGAACGCCAATCCACGCCATTACGCTTTTCTCGTCGAAGAATTGGAAGAAACGAAACGAAAGATTGAAGAGCGTGGCGCGGCGGTTTCTTTTAATGAACCCGCCCTCTCATCACCAAAATTGCGGGTGTTCCATAACCTTGCCGCAGGGTTTTTGAAGCAAATCCTTGCGTGTAAGTAATCGCCATTGGCGAATACAGAAGGCAAATAACTGAAAGAACGTGCAAATTGTACGCAATACCATTGAATATCGTTTTTGTGGGATGGCATCCGACAGCATCATCGTCGCAGGCGCTTTCTGGCAGACCCAAGATCGATATGAACTACCATTCAGTATGGTATTTTCTGTAAGGAAACATTTTAAGCCTATTTTAGTGAAACAGGCTAAAACGAAGCGGCAAAGAATTGGTTCAAGTCACAAGGTAAACTTCTTGACCTGACAATGTCATTAAATGTGAGCTGTAGGCAATTGGCGAAAGGAAAATCGCCATGGCTACAACGCACGATCTCCAATCGATCAAACCATCACTCGACAAACTGCAAGCCATTGAGCGCGAGTTGACCGCGACGCTCATCGAACGCGATGAGGTCATTCGTGCATCTCTGGTGGCTCTGCTCGCCCGGCAGCACCTGGTCGTTCTCGGGCCGCCCGGCACGGCAAAGTCAGCTCTGGTCAGCGAACTTTCACAACGCATCAGCCCGCAAAACGGCGCAGGGCTGCGAAACTTCGCTTACCTGATGACGCGATTCACAACGCCGGAAGAACTCTTTGGCCCTGTATCGGTCACTGGGCTGAAGCGCGACGAGTATATGCGCATCACAACAGGCAAGCTGGTCGAGGCCGAACTTGTTTTCCTCGACGAAATCTTCAAGGCGAGCAGCGCGATTCTGAACGCTCTCCTCAGGATCGCCAACGAACGCGTCTTCCACAACGGCGGCCAGGAGATGCAGGTCCCGCTGATCTCGCTCTTCGGCGCGAGCAACGAGATGCCGCAGGGCAATGAACTCGAAGCGCTCTGGGATCGATTCCTGCTGCGCTTCCGAGTCGGTTATGTCAGCGACACCGGATTCGCCAGATTCATACGTGCGGCTTCCGCAAAACTTGGCGCGAAGCAGAACGGTCACAAGCCAAATGGAGGTCAGCCGATGACACTCTCGCAATCAGAGCTTGTCGTGCTGCAGCAAAGCATGGAACACGTCATCATTCCGAGCGCGACTATCGATTTGATCGAGCAGTTGCGTAAAGACCTCGCGGGCAAAGGAATCATCATCAGCGACCGGCGATGGGGACAGACTCTCGGCGTGTTGCAGGCCCACGCGATCACGGAAGGGCGTGTCGCGGTGACCGAAGATGACCTGGTCTTTCTCAAACACGTCCTGTGGCAATCGTTCGAACAGCAGACCGAGATCGGCAAGGCGCTCGCTCGCATCGGCAATCCGCTCAATTCTAAAGCAGTGGATTACGAGGACCAGGCAGCGTCAGTACATCGTGAATGCATGGACGTGCAGCATGCTGCGCAGAGCGAGGAGCATAAGATGCAGGCGGCGATCGAGGCCAACACGAAGCTCAAACAGATCGGCGTGAAGTTGCAGGAACTGCGAGAGCAAGCTGCTGAGCAGGGGCGCAATACGAATCGCATCGACAAGGTGATCGAGGCCATAGTGAAGATGAAGCAGGAGATCGCCTCGCTCGTTCTTTAACCATTCAACAGGATGAGCCAATGGACACAATCAGCGAACAACACCAAGAGCCGGAACTTGTCGCCGAAAGGGAAGAAGTGGAGATCATCGCAGGCTCGATTACGGATGGCAGCCAGGCAGTCGCGCATGATGGGTTCGATGTAGAGACCTTCGAGCAGGCGGCGGATGACTACACGCGGCTAGCCCGGACAGTTGAAGAGACGGGGAGCGCGATCCGCACCGGTCCAGCGCTTTTGCGCGACCTGTTCTGGAGCTTTCACAAACGCGCGCCGCGTATCGCGCCGGTCGCTCCGCTCTCTCCGGCGCACGAGATCAACCGTGAGATCATCAAGCAAATCTTCTCCACGACCGAGTGGCGCGAGATGCGGGAGAGCGGCACGGTGGGCGATCCATTGTCGAGCGCGATGGCGACAATCGGATGTGCGGCTTCAGCTATAGCCGCGCTCGACAAAGAGACGATCCGGTATCTCAACCAATTGCACGAACTGGCCGGCGAAGTCGATCGATTGTTTGCCCACGCCGAATCGCTCGACGAATTGGCGGCGCTGTCGCCGGATGAGGGACGGTCGGATAGGTTGAAGAGAGAAGCCGCGCAAGCGAGAGCCGACGCGGCAAAGAAAGAGAAGAGGGCGGAGCGTCTGAACCGCAAACTGGAAGAGTCGAGCGAAGATCGCGAGCAGAAGGTGCGCCGGGCCGTGCGGCGAGGGCTGGCCGAAGCGATGGCTGAGGTCGAGCAGGCCAATGACGCGATCAAGGCATTCGGCGGCGGTTACGACACCGGCTTTGGAACGGAGAACGGCGCGGGCGGACGAAATTCGCTCTCTACAAAAGAGAAACTCGTCATTGCGCAGCACGTGGGACGGTCGCCGAAACTGCAACAGATCGCTGCCGTTTGTGGGCGTTTCACTCGCATCGCGCTTCAGCAACAGAAGTCTCACGTCAAGCATCCGCCCGACGAGATCACATCGATCACCACGGGCTGCGAAATTGAACGTCTACTGCCGAGCGAGATCGCATTGCTTGCAGATGCCGACCTTGAGGACCTCTTCTATCTCAAATTCGCCGAACGAGGCCTGATGCAATACGACCTGATCGGCCACAAGCCAGAAAGCCAGGGGCCGATCATCACCGCCATTGACGAGTCGGGGTCAATGATGGCCGACTACGGAGGGATGACTGGTGAGGTTTGGAGCAAAGGGGTGGTGTTTGCTCTGCTTTCAATCGCTCGGCTGCAGAAGCGCGACCTGGCCGTGATCCATTTCTCCGGCCCGGACGATTTGCGGCTAGACCTGTTTCCAAAGGGTGAGGCCACGCCAGCCCAGGTGATCGCCTGCGCCGACTTCTTCTTCAACGGCGGGACGGTCTTCGAGCCGTGGATGGAGAAGGCGCTGGAGTTGATAGACGGATCGCAGTTCGAGAAAGCGGATGTGATCTGCGTCAGCGACGGCATCAGCGACGTATCGATGGAAGCGCAGGCGGAATGGACAAGGAGAAGAGCGGAACGTGGTATGCGGGCATATGGAGTTCTGATTGGCGCGAATCAGGGCGAGGCGCTACTCGATGAAATCAGCGACGCGGTCTTTCGTCTCGATGACCTGCGCGGTGATTTGCCGGCGCTCCAAGTGATCTTCTCCGCTGTCTAACCCACTCATTCCCGGCAATTACCCGTTTTTAGGCATCGAACCCCGCAATCTTTCCGGCTCCGCGCCAATCGAAGCCTTCAGCAGTTGTGACTATCCAATAATCTTATTCTTAGGTCAGCTCTCAGGTAAGCTAAAGTCGTGGTCGTAGAATTCCAACCGACTACATTGCGGGCAACGATAGACATCCAGGGGAATAATACCTTCGCCGACATCTGCCCATTCACCAAAGAGTAGATGCCATCCACCACTCGTTCCTCCTGTACGCACAGGAATTTGTCCTAGCGGCTGTATCTGCACTCGACATAGTGGGCATAGAGGATATGTCTGATTGGCCATAATTTTCTTCCTTTCTCGACTCAGGTATACGAGAGATTGTCTGACGAGGTTCAATTTGAGCCTGAAGCCAAAATCCTCACTCCAGGAGAAAACCTAATCAATCGCGCCATGTGCGCGTGGCGCTAGGCCGCGAAAAAAGAAGAAATCGAGCGGGCAGCATACAGCGAAGATAAGGAGGTATCTTTATGCATAACGGCTTGAACATTTGTGACCTGAGCGGCGTGGAAGCCTCGACTTCGCAGTTGCCGCTCATCGGCTATACGGTCTTCTGGCGCTTATCCGGGATTCGCGTCAGCCATCCTGATCTGGAGCGGTCGCTGCAGGCGACAGGCTTTGACAAATATCTGCCTGATCCGCCGACGCCGCGCGTGGCCTTACGCCGCGCCTTGGCGGAATGGATCAGGGCGAAACAGCGGATTTCTCGTACTTTGCAGCTTCAACAGAATGATGAAGATCAGGATATGAACGGCGGCCGCCGCAGTCGGACGCTGATCCGCATTATCAACCGCGCCGGCAGCGAGCATCTTGTCTACGCGCTTGTAGCAGAAGACATTGATTTCAGCGCGCTCGGACTGTCGTATGGCACGGCGCTGCGCATCCTGCTGCACAAGAAGACCGGTGAGATGATCTGCACGACCGACGCCGAGGGCGTGATCGACGCGCAACGAGAAAGCCAGCAAGTCACTAATGAACTCGTGCCCTACTGGAGGCAATACCGCGACCTGTTCATTGCGCGCGACCTGTCGCAGATGATGCGGGAGATCATTGACGGAATGAATGCGGTCTCGCTTCGCCAATCGGGCGGCGTCTATTTCGTGCCGGCGAGCGAGCGCGATTCACTCCTTCGCCTGCGCCAACTGATCGCCGATATCCCACAGGTCATGGATATCGATCCGTTCGTCTGTGCCCTCGGTGTTCCCAACGCAGTCGAGGCAAAGCGCGGCCTGTCCAAGGCAGTCCATGCAGGGTTGTTGGATGAGATCAATTCGCTGCGAGTCGATCTCGACCGCATGAGCGAATCCGGCGATAGCGTGCGAGAAAAGACTATTGCGCAACGCCTGGTCATCTATAAGCGGTTGAAGGCTAAGGCCGAAATGTATCAAGACCTGCTCGGGATACGGCAGGAACAGGTGCGAGCAGGCGTCGCCGAGTTGGAACGGGAGGCACTCAACCTCCTCGCGGCGGACACCGATCCGCTCGCTTCATCGATCTCCCAATCTCCCGCAATGCTTTTCACCGAACCCACGCTTGCGGCGGTTTAACGTCAAACGATAAGGCTTGCCCATGAAGCCGTATCAACAGAAGCGCGAAGGGATCCTCCCCACTTGTGTACCTTTCGTGCCCCCTTCATCTCGCGACTTCCTGGACGAGTCAATGAGGAGTAGTAATGAACATCAAGGTTGATCGCAATCTGTTCCTGGGCGAGCTCTACTACCTGCAGGGCGTAGCCGGGACAAAACAAACCATTCCAATTCTCTCGCATCTGCTGATCCAAACCAGCCATGGCAAAATCGCGATGCGCGCCACGGACCTCGACCTGACGATCACGACAGAATGTGAGGCCAGCGTGCGAGAACAGGGATCAATCTGTCTGCCAGCACGCAAATTGATGGAGATCGTCAAATCGCTACCGCAAGCCGAAATCGAAATCAAAGGCAATGATCTCTACCAGGCTACGATCAATTGCATCCCTTCGCGGTTCAAGGTGAATGGTCTGAGTTCCGATAACTTTCCGGACTTGCAGAAGTATTCAGGCGAATTCGCCAAAGTTCCCGCCGAAATCTCTCGCGCTTCATCCCGCGCGTCCTGCACGCCGTGGGACAGGAAGGCTCGCGCTACACACTCAACGGCGCGAAGCTAGAAATCTCAAACAAACGAATCCGAATGGTGGCGACCGACGGTCACCGGCTGGCGATGGTCGAGCGCGAGGGGCGTTTCAACGAGAGTCTCGATGTCCTGATTCCGAAGAAGACGCTTACTGAGCTTGACCGGCTATGCGCTGATAGCGACGAAATGTTGAGAATAGGCAAAGCCGATAACCACATTCACTTTTATATCGGCAAACGCCGGCTTATCTCGCGGCTGCTCACCGGAATCTATCCTGATTACGTCGCTGTGTTGCCGAAAGAGAACTTCAACCGCTTCACGGTCGACCGCGGAATGATCACACCCGCGGTCAAACGTGTTTCGTTAATGGCCTCGGATCGTTCGCGCGCGATCAAGCTGGAGATCGATGTAGGCCAGATGCGCATTTCCTCGGAGTGCCCCGAGATCGGTGAGGCGGGTGAGACTATTCCGATTGATTACACAGGAAATCGGATCACGGCGGGTTTCAACGCCGCGTATCTCAACGATTTCTTCCACGCGATTGAGGAGGAGGAAATCCAGTTCGAGTTCAAGGATGGTAAGAGCCAGGCGCAGATTAAGGTCCATACAGCGGATCAAGACCGCTGTCTTGCGGTTGTGATGCCGATGCTTTTGTGACTTGAGGCATCGATTTTCGCGAATCATCATCAGAGGAGGATGCGATGGCAATTCCCAATGCGATCAGAACCAACATCCGTACTTTGGAGAAGGCTTTCGAGAATGGATCAATAGCTTTGCTCGAATGCCGGAACCGCAATAGCGGCGAGCCTGCTTATGCCATCTGTGCGATCAATCTCCGCAGGCGAGCCGATTCTGAACCGGAGATTGAAATGGTCCCGTTCGGGTTGATGTTCAAAGATGATCCATACGAGATGCTTGTTCCTGCCTCTGACCCCGAATTCGATGCGACTGTCTGACGTTGCCCACGGATGCCAGCACCGCCCCGAGATTCCCACGTTCCTACTTATTGATTTCAGCGTGGGCTCCAATCTGTCTGAAGTATTCCTCTCCCACAATGCCCCAAAAGGCCATCGTCGTAAAAGTTCCAGGAGTAAAAAGAAAATAAGAGCTGGCAGCAAGACGCGGAGACGGAAGCGAGAAGCTTGCCCAGAGGATTTGGCTTGAGTCTCCTGGCTCGAGCCAGGGGTGGCTGAGCAAGCTTCCGCCCCGCTCCCTCAGCTGGCATACATATCGATGCTGCGCTCTTCAACTGTCATCGACTACTCCAGCGTCCTCTCGGTTTCCGTAGATGAGACTCTGATAGGTCGTAGAAAGAGAGTGGGGGCAGATCGCACGCATCGCCGGCCGGGCCAATCCAAAGTAATGACCGCCCGGATCCATTCCGACATCGAACCAGGGAGGCAAAATGAGTTCCTTCATCGTGACAATAAGCCGCACGATCTTCTTTCGTCTTCTCTCGCATGCGCCTGAAGAGCTGCAACGGGAGGCGAAAGAGAACGCTCGGGGGGCCATCCCAGCGCTCTGCTTCACTGAAGACGACATCCGGAGGAAGTTTGCGCAAGAGGGGCAATGGGATGCGCTGTCTGATGACGAACAGCGAGAGGCGATCAGGTCGCTGATGGATGCAGGCGAATACGAACATGCAGCCACAGTCGCCAACGAAGCCATCAATGAAGCCGTCGCCCGCTATCTACACGTAGCCATGCTCGAAAAGGAAGAACAGCAGGAAAGCAGCGAACCCAAGTGACGGAAGATATCCCGCCTGTCATCCCGCCGCAACCACCTTCTACCAACACCAGAGCCGGGCATAGGAAGACCATCACTGCTAGCGCAAGCTTTTCGACAGGATAACGACACTCTTGCAGCCAATCATTCATAGGGCGTACACGGTCCACTTGAAAAACAAAGCCGGTAGCGCTGAATTTGCAATCCAGCGATTCGTCCGATACTAGAAGTGATCGCTAACAGGAAGGATAAGCAATGGCATACGGACGCTGCTCCGCCGGCTGGAACAAAAAGGCTATTTGCGGCACGACGTCGAAGTGCGCGCATTTATCTATTATGCTCTAGAACCCGCGCGCAGCTTCGCCGAGCGCGCGGTGCGGTAGATCATCGACCGTCTCTGTCAAGGCTCGGTCGAGGGTTGGTCTCCGGAATGATGGACGCGAAAGTATTGACGAATGATGAGTTGGAACGGTTGGCCGATTTCGTCCGGAAACGTCGCGAAAGGGAATGTAAATGGAAACACAGGTTTTGGATTGGTCACTTCGAGCCGCTCTGATGGCTGTGGGAACTGCAGTCGTTTTAGGCACGGCAATGGCCGATGACGGTGAGTTTTTGCGAGCTTTCTGGATTTTTATTACAAGGGGTCGCGACAGCTCGCTGAAAGATCACATTGTCACGGCGATCATTTCCCTGAACATTGAATATAGACTATAGCGCGCGCTAGAATGACGCGCCATCCGCACAATTCCATGTTGGCCAAAAAAAATATGACACTCGCATCCATTTACAAATCCGTCAGACCTTCGATCGTCGCGTTCGTGTCGAAGTTCGCTCCCGCTTATGACAAGACAGAACCGCCTCCGCTATTTCCGTCGATTATCGGTACTGGATTTATCGTGGATAGCCACGGCATCGTCGCAACAAACTCACATGTTGTTCGTGCGATCGCCAATGTACCGAGACCATCGGATTTTCCTCCTGACAAATGGCCGGTTCACGCCATTCTTTTTCGCATCACCGAAGCAGGCCAGCTCGAAATACCGCTTGAAGTGGCGGGTGTATCCCAGATCACCAAAATTAGTGCTGGAAAGGCATATTACGGGCCGAAAGAAGGACCGGACCTTGGATTTGTCGTTTTGAAGGTGAAGGGCTTGGTGCCTTTGCAGATTGATGATGAGACCGAAGTCGAGGAGGGTATCGAAGTCGCTACTGCAGGTTACCCCATGGGCACGGATGCTCTAACAGCACCCGGTTGGTTGCATCAGCTCACTCCGACACTACAAAAGGGAATTGTTAGCGCCGTGCTCCCGTATCCATGCTCGCGGCCGCACGGCTTCTCCATCAACATTATGACTCAGGGAGGCGCAAGTGGATCGCCAGTTTTTTCTTGCACGACAGGCCGGATCCTTGGCGTTCTCTATGCAGGGCTCGACGATTTTGATGAGACATTGGATCAGAAAGATTTATACCGAGTGCCTACTGCAATCAGCTATGTCGTGCCTTCACATTACATTGCCCCAACTCTCGAAAGTATGAAAGGCAATCCGGACTTTAAGATGCCAGCAGACGCAATTACCATCGACGAGATGCTGCAGCGAGGCACAATCATCAATACGTTGGAAGAGGGTCGAGAGTGGAAAGTATGGCAAGAAGCCAAAAAGCCCACCGATGAAGACCGCTAGGGAAAGGGTCAAATGTCTGTTCTTCAGAAAGTATTTCTACACACACCAGCGCGCAGCCCGGCTGTTGTTCAAGACTACGAAAGACAACATCGTGAGGAAGGCGAACAACTTGACTTCAAGGCCATAGCCTGGGAGAAGGGCAAAAGTTTGGAGGCGGCAAAGGATGTGGCTGCTTTCGCTAACCATCTTGGTGGTGACATTATCATCGGCATTAACGACAAAGGAGACCGTGCCGATGGATGGAACCCAATTCCGAACGCCGACATTCCCGCCACCATAAGAAACATTCGCGACTGGCTCATTAAACATATTCGCCCGCAAGAGGTTGCTGAAATAGTAGACATAGAGCAGGTGGTAGCACCGCAGCCGGACTCTTCAGTGCTCGTAGTATCTATTCCACCCTTCCCCCAATTAGTCGGCATCGAGGACAGAGAGACAGACAAGATCATCCTTCAATTTCCTATTCGCACCGGAAGGCGCATACGATGGCTTACTTTTGATGAGATTATGACCAGAACATCCACATCGACGCGAGGGACCTATATCAAGCTCAAAGCATTGGCGGACAGCATTGGCCCTTACACTAGAATAAGTTTTACTAGTCCCGTTCTAGTTGTCGCCGGTGATGAACTGAAAGACCTATTAAAGCAAGGCCGCATTCATTGCGAGATTGTTGAACTGACGCCCGATGTCATAAAAGTAACGATGAACGGCTCAGAAAACTCTTTACATGGACGACAATGGCATCCTAATGGGACTGAGACCATGTCACACCCTGTGACCGTTGAGGCCGGTCATAAGCTAACGATTCCTCTTGAGTTCGTTAGAGCAGTCTGGAAAGACCAAAAATCCATCTCGCAGATTGAACATTTGTCCATCGCCCTATCCGCTAACATTGTGTGGAATGGTGACTACTGGAGTTTTGTAACCGGCACACTCTCACATTGATTGACGAGAAACACGGTCCAGTTGAGGTTCAATATAGGAAATTCCTGTTCAAGGTTCCAAATGGCCGAAAGTTGTGAGCGGGAAAAACTCCGGCGACAGTCCGAGTCGGCGCCGGTTTCATTTGCGCATCGTGCTCAGCTTGCCGCAGTGCGGCGCCGTTCAATCAAACCGTAAGAGTGAGCGCCCGTGAGTGGCAGGGATAGATGCGTATCCTTTCAGCCGAAAACTAATATCGTCCTCACTTTCTCCTTACGCCCTTTATTTTTCTTGAAAACAAAGCGGACAGCATCGCCGCGCATAATCTGATTGCTAACCGGCTTCGATGGATATTGGCCAAGCCTGCGCCTCGCAAACAACCGTTTTCAACAAGTGACAAGGAGGATCTATGTCGGAAATAGATCGCGCTGAAAAACTGATCGTCGCATTGGGGCAACGAATCAGTGAGCAGAATGGAATACTCCAGATGATTGCGGAAAGTCTTCAAGGAGTTGAATCACATCTGCGCCAGATTGCCATCTCATCAAACCCCGCTCCCAACTACCAGCGGCCTTTGAGCGAATATGCGGATTTTGACTGGCCCTCAATCGGCGCAAGCGTTCTCAATCGAGACGACGACGGTGTGACAGCCGTCGAATGGAACGGTCAGGTCTTCACGCGCCGGTCGCCCAACAATAAATTTGACGCCGCCGTATGGTTTTCGCGCCATCTTGGTTCGGATTCTGATGGCAATAAGCGGTATGCGCGGCTGATCACCTTCAGAGCCTTGAGCGATGCGGAGCCGATCGCCTCCAAGGCGAAGAAGGCGATCCGCACGTAATGTATTGGGGCTTTTGGGCGTTGGCCACAAATTGCGCGTGAATGTGATATATTGGAACTTAAAGCCAGCTTCAATTAAACATAAGTTATGAATAATCTCACGTTAAAAGCCGGACAGGTGGCCGCCGCCCTAAACATTTCCACCAAGCGTTTACAGAACACAGTGGATGCTGGATATCTGCGCCCGGCGAAGGCCGGTCGTGGACGCGGCAGCGAGCGGCGGTACAGTTTTGAGGATGTGGTGCGTATGCAGGCGTTAGAAATCCTGGTCAAATCTTACGGATTGGCAACGCCCCGCGCCGCGAGGATGCTCTCAGAGGTTTGGCCGAAGCGCTTTAATCCCCAGCGGCGTCTGCTTGTCATTCATCCCGAACCTGCCATACGCGGGGTCAAACTGGAGCCGATCAAACTTCCGCTCAGCGAGATAGCGGCGGCAGCCGAAACCCGCATTCAGCAAGTTCTGGTGGACTATAAGGAAAAGAAGCGCGGAAGGCCCGCCGGCTGGTCGGCTAAGTTCACCAAGACTTTGTTGCAGGTCTCCGATGCGTTGCAGGGCGCGAGCGACAAAGAAATTGAGGAGGAGATCGCCAAATATCGCCGGAAGCGGCGCGCGAGGAAAAAGTAGTGGCGCGGCGTCGCCGGCTCGGGCGTGTAGTCGTTGACACATCTGTTGTAATTCGCGCGGCGCGGGCATTCCGCCAGCAACCTCCGGAACCCGGCACACCCGAATTGCAGCTCGTGCTGGCCTGGCGTGATGATCCTGAGGTCTTCACTTGGCTCTACAGCCAAGAGATTCTGACCGAGTACCGTGAGATTTTGCGCCACCTCAAAGTCCCGCGCGATGCGGCGGGACGATTCATCAATTTGCTCGGCCAAGGCGGTGAGGAGATAACAGAACCTGCGACGGGAGAATTCTCGCCGGATCCGAAAGATGATCCTTTCTATCATTGCGCGCTCGGTGGCGACGCCGACTATATCATCACCGACAACGTCCGAGACTTCCCACCAGTCCGAAACAGAAAACGCCCCGGTATAATTACACCCGCCGATGCGGTTGCGAAGCTTTGGTCTTAGGCGCCATCGGAATAAGAACGGATATCTGATAATACGGTTCGGAATGGAGGCCAGCCAAGATGTCCAACTACGGTCACGACCAACCCCCGTATGATAACGATGATGACGAGCGGTTCTATGAGGAGACCGTCTACAACGAAGAGCACTATATAGAGCAGGAACAGGAGTTGATCAGGCAGTCAAATCTTGAACTCGAGCTTGAGAGACTTGAAGACGAAAATATACGAGAGATGCGGGAGGAAGGATTGCTTAGGCTGACACTGGTCAAGCCCGGCGAGAACAAGCCTGAAGACAATCAGCTGGAGCCTGCGAATTCTCTCGATGATTTGGCCGAAATGCCTTTTGAAAGCGATGGAGGGCGAGAATCCCAACTCGTTCTCGGCTTGATGTTGCATTAGGTATAGATACCGAAATCTTTGATGTTGATACGAGCCGAATAAGAAAAAGCGCTTGCATCCGTGGGATAACTGCAAGCGCTTGAAATTTGGCGGCCACCTTCCTCACCCTGGCAGCCCCCTGACACCGTTCAGTGGAGTTAACCACCTGGTATCTCGTTGCCCCACTTTGTCTATCGCAACGACGGTGCCAGAGAGTTCCACCTGGGGATGAACGCGAGAAGCCTAATAAAATCAGGCGTTCTGGTGTTCTTCGATATTTTCTCGTGTGGTCTCAACCGAGCATTCAAGCAATTCTTACACGATCCGCTGGGAAGTTTTTTCCTTACCGCAAACAAGAAGGGCCTACATGTTCGAAATCTGTGACTTCATGATCCGGATGCGCCAATCCTTGGGGCCACAGCGATGCCATTACATTCGCTAGGCCGCGGCCAGCCGAACTGATCGAAAACGCGCCGAGTGCCATGCTTTGCTTCTTTCCGTACGGTAGTGGTTAAAGCCGAACGGCAGACTTCACCTGCGCGCGGAGCAAAGCGAAGCGCGACAGGTGGAATCCATAGTTCGCTGGTATCAGCCCTTGCTGTCAGTACTTCATTTTATGGAGCTTGTTAATCGCACCAGGATAAAGCTTAAAATCCAGCGAGTTATCAATTCGGACGACCGCTGTCGTATGCAAATACTGGCTGCCTAGGCTACCAATGCCTTTTTCGTACCGACGCAGTCTGACGAGCACTAATAACTCTGCCCTTCGCTTCATCAGTACGTCTTTCAGGAAACCCGAACTGCAAACTAGTCGTTTGGCGCTAATCGATTCTTCTTCGTCGTACGCAGAATTGCGGCCCCACGCCTCCGATCGCGCCGCTACTCGTCCTGTTGGATCGCCCCACGTTCGCCTAAAAGGGTCCAGCGGCTTCAGTGCGCCGATCTCGTTTATGGCCTTCGTGAAGTAAAGCCGCCGTACTGCAGCAGTCACGCCGAGTAGATCGGTTTCATCTAGTCCTGCCTCGATGTGAGGCCAGACGACCCATGGCTCATAAGGCTCTTTCTCAGAGAGTGAGTATTCATCGCCATCGTCGCGTTCTTCGGCCCGCGGCAGCCACGCTCGAAAGGGGTCTTCTTGAGACAACTGAAGCGCCAATTTTTTAGCAAAGCGAGGAGGCGCCAAGGCTGACCAAATGTCAATCTCAATTCCATCAGCCGAGCGCCAGTCACCAGCGACTACAACTTCCTCTCCTATGGATGATTCGATATTCAAGAGAGATAGAAGCTTTGCCTTGTCACCGGTGAGGACGAGCCCTTTATCTCCTATCTCATAGAGGTTAACTTGTGCGCCCACTGGTGGCCTATCGACTCCGTCTGCAAGCCACAGCCCGTTCCTTCTCGTGAGCGATTCGTGCCTCAGCCACTCGCGCCAGGGATCGTTGTCATCAAATGGACGCTGAACGACTGGATATTTTGCTAGGAACTCGCCCGCCACGAGGTAGAGCGCGTGCCATCCCAGTTGCTGCCCGTAGAGATGATACCGGTCGGTCATTTCTCTTAAGCGGTCTCGTTGACGGACAGCACGTCCGCCGCTTTCGTACATGCTCTTTACCTGCGGATCGTATTTTCGCACCCAGGCGGTTATGGCATCCTTTGTTTCCCACCTTGATCTGTCAAACATACCGCTCACCTTGGCGACATCATGTTTGTCGAAATCATAGTCCAGGTTGAAATCGAACCCTGGCTTCGGCATCGAGCCCGGGCGCTTCTTGTAAATTGAGTCGCGCTCGTACTGCTTCGTCTTTTTCATCGGGAAGGGCGAAGCGTTGACTCTCTTTAGCGCCTTGATGTCACCTTCCGACAGGACAATCCTACCGCCACTCACGCAGGCTAAGAGAGTACGCGCGGCGAAGTGGCGCATCAGTACATGTGGCACATTCGTACCTAACGCGACGGTCTTCAGCGTATCGGCATACTTCGTTACATTCTGCGGATGATCGATTGCCACTCGGGCAAGCGCAATTAGCAGCCAAAGCCGCGCGTGCAGATAGTAAAAGGGCAGTTCCGGTGCTTGATACGGATGGGCGTCCGTGGAATGAAATCTTCCGATGAGCGCGTCGATCACTTCCCACTTACCAAGCCTTGCGAAGCATCGGATGCTGTGGGCCGCCCTCCAACGATGTGCAGCGGAAGGCGAGCCGAGCGTGCGCCACAAGAGGCCTGCCGTAATATCCGTTTCTCCGCCTTTCGGATAGAGACCGTCCCTCCATACGCCGTCAACTACTGTTGATGCCAACTTCGCAGAGTTGCTATTCAGCAATCGCTTGAGCGCGATTTGACCCTCGCCATGTTTGGCCTTCTCACAAATGATTGCCGTAAGACCCATCCAGGTTGATGCAGGCAAGTGTGAATCCGGTGACGCGAAAATCGCGATCAATTCGAGTGCCAGTACTGGCACCGGGATCCCGGACAGTTCGGTAATATCCTTCAGTTTGGAACCGGAGAGATAGTCATGATTAACAAAGTCATTTGCGTGAATCTGAATAAGCGGCTCTGCGATATCGCGGAATACTTTTCGCAAAGCCGCTGAAGAGTCACTCCATTTCTCCTTGCACTCCCTCAACACGCGCAGTTTTGTGTAGATATCGAGGATCTCAAGCCGAGAGATGATCTGGACATATTTCGGCCTTTCTTCATATTTGAGCTTTCCCCGAAATTTATCGAAAAACTCGTTCTTAAAGGCATAGACGTACTGCAAGTTATTCAATGCATCGATAGCCCGCGCCATTGACTCCTCGTCGGCCGGGTCCGTTTCATTACCAATCTTCTTCATGGCGCGCCGGGTTTCTTCTTCCTGGTCGTTTGCCGCCTCTGCGGAGCGGAGATATTGCGGGCCGCGATAGTTTCGGTTCTCACTCTCTTCGTTGCGCAGCTTCTCGAACTTCTGCGCGGCGATGGAGAGATAGGTCGTTAGCTCGGAGTCCTTGTCTAGTTCGCGCTCGGCAATTTTGCGGAGCGTTGCAAGAGTGCTAGGCATGAAAACGCCCGAGTGATTCTGTTCGAATTGCAAGATCAGCTCGGTCAATAGAGCCTTCGAATTCGGATATCGCTTTTCGGCGATTACTTCTGCAAGTTGTGCCGTACCGCAGGAGTACAGTTCTACAGGAGCCGATAGGCGAAGCAGCCCCAGAGCAATGGCCGGGTCGATCTTGTCCTGCTCAATGAGTGCCATGAGGTAAGGCAGCAACGTATAGTCCAGAGTACTCTTGTCGCGGTCATCCCAACGCCCTAGTTTCGCGAGCGACCTGCATCCTGAAGTCCTAGCCAATCCCCTTGCGAATTCCAGCCAGGGAAACTTATCTTGTTCATAGATGTTGAGTTCGCAAATGTTTGAAAGCGTGTGAAAGTCGCCTTCTTCAAGCTCGTCGCCCCGTAACTCCGCTGCATAGAGCAACAGTTCGCTAGTGAACTGGTAATCGCCTGAGCCTATAGCGTCCATCTGGTCAAGACCGAGGCGGAAGTAGGCGGCCGTCTCCTCGACACTTGCAGGCATGATCGCCCTGGACAACTCCGCGAATAGAGATGCCCGTCGACTGACTTCATCCTCGAGCTCAATAAGGGACTTCGCACTCAGCGCAATTTTCCCCGCCAGTTCCTGAAGGTCCAACCTTTTCGCGAGAATTGCGATGATCTTAACAAGCGTTGATACCGGTGCGATGCCTGCCTCGCTGACCTTCGCGACAAATACCTCAGTGGAAGAGCCTTTAAGATCGCTCCGCGCCCAGATAGCAAAAATCAACAACTGGCGGCCTAGCAGATCAAAAAACAGGCTCCTTTCGTGACGGTCCGAGTAACGGTCCCGCTTCATTCTGAACTTTGCCCACAACTCAACCAACTCCAGGAATGGCTTGTCGCCCTTCCCGGCACCAGAGGAGAGCATTTTCGTGAACGCCTGGGCCATCTCAAATAATGTCTCAAGCCGCTCATCGATAAAATGCTCCGCCTCCCTCTTAGTTTCATAGCGCATGGGCTTCTTTTCGGCTGGCAATCCCTGGTGTGACTTGAATTCCTCCTCCAACTCTTTTTTGAGCGTCTTCCGGAAAGCCTCCCCTTTCGTACCCTTCGGAACGCGCGCACCGAAATCAACGAGTTCCTGTGGCAAAAGTGTATACTCAGCAATTGGTTGGCGCTCCACAGCAGCGCGAAGGGCCATATAGGCGATAAAAGGAAACACATCCTTAGTCGAAAAGTGATCCACGAAGTACCAGAGGCCCGGCCTTTCGTTGGAAATAGTTTCCGCGATTGCAAGCGCCTCTGCGCGCATTTTCATTGCGACCGCGACGGCGGTAGCTTTCAGCATGCCGTCTTGAATGGGATCCATTTCCCGGAGGAACCCCTCACTCTTTTCAATGGTTTTCTTCTTTTCGCAAGCTTTGGCAAGCTCTCGAATCATGCGTCGGCGCGCAGCGTTGTCGAGTTCCATGAAGGAGAGAGCGGCTGCGAGGATGCCGCGTTGCGATTTAAGCGAATCCAGAAAGCGGCGAATGTTGGCGGTCGGAACTGTTTCCATTCTCTCCGCTTGGTGCAGCAACGTGAAGATATGTTCAGCGACTTCGTATGCGTACCAATCCTTCCATCCTTTCATGAATTGCGCGGCATCTTGCCCTCGATCCTGGGCGACAAGGCATACGGGTATTGACGCGATGTCGAGCCTTTCCGGCCCGCTTCTGTCTCTGCGGTATTCATCGTCCTGCCGATAGAAGTGATGAATCCATTCATCGGCGTTTACAACATGCCGGTACGCGTCGCTTAAGTCGCCGGACAAGACGCTTGCAATCGTAAGTCTTGCGTAGCGTGTTCCGGGCCATTGTGTACGCGTCTCGAATAGTCGTCTGGTCGCATCAATGTCGTGGGATGCTATAACCAGATCGGGATTGTCCAGCACATACTCCGTGCCACGCTGGTTAACAGCAGCGAGGGTTGATAGCTCCACCAGCAAATGGACAAGACGGTCGAAATCTTCCTTCCTGGCGGCATGAAGTACAGCGGCTTTGAGTCTTGCGTAGCGTATGTTCTGCTTGCCAACAGTGCTCGCGATCGCTGTTGGAAACCGCTCATCGAATGCCAACTTGAATAACAACTTCCCATCATTAAGCTTCTGAAGCAGGCCTGGAAGCGCGCTCGCCGCATATACCGATGTTCCTTGCTTTTTGAAGAGGTTCCTGGCGAGGGCGCGCAGAGTGTCTGCTTTGGCAGCGTAAACATCACGAACAACCGTTTCAGTGGGTTCATCGCGGAACATCAATCCATGTCTTGTCTGCTCTAGCAGAGGTGCCAAGTCCGTCGCGAAGCTTCTTACTGCGCTTAGGTCCATTCCGTGAGCATCTGCGTACTCATAAAGCGGAACGGGCGGCGGTAAGATCGACAGACCGGCGAGAAACGCGTTGATTTCACGTTTCTTGTAGCCTCGTTTCAATGCTTCGCCGAGCGCCTTCTGAATGCGTTCCTTTAAGAGGTCGTCCAGTTTTATTACGTTATTGAGCTCCGCCGACTCAAGAAGGCCTCTGTCGCTCAGCGCAAGGTGTTCGAGTATTCGGGGGTTCCCTTCAGATCGTGAATAGGCGACCTGAATTTGAGCATCGGTCACTTTCGGAATGCGGTCACGGAGATACTTCTCCGTTTCTGCGGGGCTGAAGGGATTTAGTTTGAATTCTTCACACGGAACGTCGCCTCTGGAGATGTCACGTCGGTAGGTTCGACAACTTACGATGAGCTGTACTCCGTCAACAGGGCCGCTATGGTGGAAGCTTTCGAGCAAAAGCCTCGGAAAAGTCGGCTCACCCTTGTCTTTTGCATGTTCGGCGGCGTTGTCTATAGCATCAATGAACAGCAGGAGTTGTTTGTCACCCGATCCTCTCTGCAGCGTGGCAACTGCCTGAGAGAGGCGGGCTCGGAAAGCTTTGACGAGTTCTTCAACGTTCTCATTGATTGGTAGGAGCGGATCGCACAAGCCATCGCACGCAAGGCTGTTAATGATGTGGATTAGGCCACGCTTCGGAAGATGCCGCGCATCTTCAGGCGCTCGGTAAGCGCCGCCGCCAAAGCAATCGAACAGAACTGTTTCGTGAGTCTCTCCCAGTATCATCGCGAGGCTTTGAAGAAAGACAGTTTTCCCAACGCCGCCATCGGCGTGAATCAGGAGCGGCTTGTCTAGTTTGGGAATTTTGCCGCCGAGGGCTGATAGCTGTTCGCGCTCAACGACATTGCCGACTTCAGGAAAGCTGGCCGGGCAAGGAAAGAGGTCATCGGGGCTTTGCAGTTCCAAGGCGTCGAGAACGTCTGTCCGCGTTATAACGTTTTGTCCTTCGCCTGCTAGGCCTGCCTTTTCCCGGAGCAACTGTCTCAAGTTGCCCAATCTGGCCCGCGCCATAGCGTCAGGAGCAACCGACCAATCGGCGAGAACGAGGGAAAGATGTTGCTTGTTTTGTCTCAAGCTACCAGCTAGGCCAGTGATCCTGACCTTCTGCGCGAACTGAGTGAGTTCCTTGCCCTTAATCCCACACGCGGACGCGAACTGAGTGGCTTGCCTTCTTGCGTCCGCTTTCAGCGGTTTTCCCACCGCCACACCATCTATTGCTTCGTGGAATTCATGGGCGACGGGCCTGTTCGTTATCAGCTCAAAAGTGAGCTTTTTTTCTACATCTTTCGCCCCATACTTCCTCTTGAGGCTTCTGAATGCTGCCGCGAACTTGCGAATCGTCTTCCTGGCATCACTCACACGGTACGGAACTCTCTGCGAGCTTTTCGAGTATTTGACCTGGACAATGACGACCGCGCCTGCATCTCTAAATGTCGGCCCCTTTCCGTAGTACAGAACAAGGTCAGCGATCTCAACTGTTTCCGCCGAAGCGCCTGCTTGGTCGGCAGGTGCGAGCCCTTCGACAGCAATTCCCACAAGTTCATCGGTTGGCATGACGAGCTGAAGCGCCTTGCGCGCCGCCCACGCCTCATGAAACTCGTGGCCGTCACGGGAAGCTCTTACCTTGTCTATTCGCGGACGAAGGGTTTTCATCATCCTTCTTCAGTCTGATCGGATCCGTCGCAGTTGATCATCTACGGTATGCCGAAGCGATCGACGAGCATATCAATCGCGGGGCCCAGAGTCTTCTTGATCGGCATCACGACCTTACCGCCCTCGGTCAGCGTTAAAGATACGCTCGGCGTCGGTCGCGCTGTTGATCTGAAGAGTGAGCGAGAAGCCCTTTGGTTCCTCATAATGATCCGGTGCCGCGTCGGCGCCCATCAACACTTGGTCGCCGATTGTCATGCTGCCGTGCATAACCTTGTCCGACCAGGCGGCCGGAACCTGATTCGACAGAGGCATCCCGGAGTAACGGAAGATCGCCCCGGGTTGGCTGCCGAGGCACTGCTCATAGAAATTGATCGCTGCTTCGCATTCTCCCTTGAAACTCAGATACGGATTCACTGGATGGTAAATATTTTTTCTACGATAGATTTCTGTTTTGCTATCAGCCCAGCCGAACGATGTGCGGTGGAACTCGGTCGGAGTCACCTCAATCACGCGCCACGAACTGGTTAATTCTAACGATCACTGCGCGGCTCCAAACACCAAAAACGGCAAATTTATCCTTCAATGTTTCGCCATCCGGCAATGTTTCTCCATCCGGTCTCTTTTGTGAGTCATAGATTTTTGCTGTGAATAAAAAAATGAGCGTGGCTAGGCGAAGCGCAGGCACGCTCAAAACTAAATTAATTCGTAAAAGGAGAATAACACATGTCACGCAGAATCGAGAACACTCGTCGTTCAAATCACAGCATGTTCCTTCCGCAAAATTACGGATCGCCTTTCAACGACACAGCGGAGCATATCTCGGGTCTCGGCCTGGGACGGCTCGACTTCGAACGCGGCGCAGTCGTGGGAGAGGTGATTTACACCGTCGAGGGCGATTCGACGCCCACGAGCCAACAGGAGGAAGAAGCGCGCATCGCAACGCTTGCCTATGCGCTCAAGAAACTCGGTAATCCGGAGGATGCCGCAGAGTTCATGCGCTGCCTAAACGAAATCAGCAGAGAAGGTGACGCGCGCTACCGGCAAGTTGTGGCCTCCTACTACTACGGCGAGATCGCCGAGCGTGGCCTTGGCGTTGTCCTTAAAGAGATGGCGCTCATCGCCATGCACCTCGCCAGCCTCAATCCGGTTATGGAAGAAATGGGGAGCGACACCGAAATTGTCTATGCGTCGCATGGGGAATCGAAGCCGCGGTCGCTCTTCGATCTAGAAGTGGCTACAGTCAAACGGATGATCCGCGGTCGCCGAAAGAGCGCGCGATTTGTCCACGATGAGATGACAGAGTGGTTGAACGATCTGGAATCGAGCGGCGCAACCATCGATGAACTCGATGATGCATTCGCGCACGTCGAAGCGTTGGATCAATACGATGAGGGCGGCGCGATCATTCAGATGTCCGCGCACGAACGCACAGTCACCTGCGGACGCGTCGATCCCGAATTCTCGGTTGAAGACCTGCCAGAATGCGCTCGTTATCTTGCCTACGAACTTCGCCGCACCTACGCGAATGGGCTTGCAATCGAGAATATCGGGGACGAGATCAACACGGAGCTCGAGATCATCTTTCCGATCAGTGTTAATCTCGATCTGCCCAAAGACAGCTTTCCGTCGAATCTGACGACGGGGCGCACCGAACGGATCTCGATCTATCGCCGGCCGAGATTCATATCTCAGGCCAATCGCGAGCTTCAGCAATTTACCCGGCAGGCGCTCGAAGCCATCCTCAATGAATGCGAGCAAGATTTTCATATGACCGCGCTGCGCAATAATCGTTCATATCGCAACTTCTACACGAGGATTCGCCACGCGACCGATACCGAGACGATCAGCGAGTTGAAGAAGCAGGCATTTGATGCCCGTCAGAATGGCGAGATGTCAGTCAAACATTTCATCGCTCTCAATACGGCTGCGGATAATCAACGTGAACGGTTGTTGTCGATGCCGCTCTCAGCGCCTGCTTATAAGCTCATCGAGGAGATCGTCACCGCACTCGAGAGAAAGCTGGGGTATCTCGCCTGGGCGATGTACGGCGCCAATCAACCCGCACATCAAATCCACATGCTTAATTCGAGTGAACAGACACGCGTTTGGGAGGTGATGACGGCTCGTAAGGCGGCGATTTTGCTCCCACGACTCTTTGCGAAGTTGCTCTCAACGTGGGGGCAGGCGCTCCCAGGCGACTGTTTTATCTTCCTGGCGGCGTTCAGTGAGTTCTTCGAACTGCCGCGACTGCGCAAAGCGTTAAGCGCCGTTCGGAACAAAAAGCGATTCTCTGTTCGGGAGGCCTCCTCGGCTCCGAGGCAGTCAGATCCAACACCTGGACACTCTGCGGTGAAAAGTGGCGCTGTCGCAAGATTGCGCACGCAGGCTGCGTCCTGCGTACAGCAATGATTAATCTCTTCAATGGCGCAGACCCGCCTCTGATGATTCCATCAGTTTCCACCATTCACTCAACTGCGTGATTCATAAATTGGAGCTGCGCGTAAGCCTGTGAGCGGGCGGGGCAAGCGCCTCGCCTCGCGCTCAACAATTTCAATCTCAATCTTGATCTGAAAGGGGTATGAACAATGTCTTTTAATAAGATTACCATCGTCGGGTATCTGGGGCGCGACCCGGAATTACGTTACACGCCGCAGGGAACGGCCGTTTGCAATATGTCTGTGGCGACGACCGAGAAACGCAGGAGCGCATCGGGCCAGGCCGAAGAGCACACGATTTGGTTCCGCATCACGGCCTGGGGGCGCCAGGCTGAGACGGCTGCCGAATACCTGGCTAAAGGGAGGCAGGTCTATATCGACGGGCGGTTGCGTCTCGAACAGTACACCGACCGTGAAGGCAATCTGCGCATCAGCCCAGAGGTCAATGCCACCGACATTCACTTTCTGGGTCAGAATGCCGGGTCTGTGGAGAAGGCCGAGGATATCCGCCAGGTCGATGAAGAGACAGAGAACGGGGAGGCCCCAAAGCCCGCTACGTCCAGAAACGGTAAAAGGTCGACCTCGAAGCTTGCTTCAACCAAAGAGCCCGTCGGCATTGAGGCTGACGAAATTCCGTTCTAGCGTGGGTACTTTGCTAAGTGTCCACTTATTCTCGCTGATATACGCAAAGTGTTATCAGGCAATGATGTAGCGCCGAGGAGACCTACTTCTCGGCGCTTCCGGTTTATTTCTAAGAAAATGTGGTAGGGGATAATAACTATCTGCCCACTTTCCCATAAAGATGCTACTTTCCCGCATGTTAGCTGGAAGGCTTGACCTCACGATTTAAACATGTGCGAGTGAAAGTGAACATCACGCAAAAAGTATCAACCCGTAGATTTTCTGTGATCAATATCGTTCTCGACAATGGAGAACGTCTTCCCTGTTTGGTGGACGCTGAAACCTGGGAACCTGTCCGCGTAGCGACCAGGTGGGCAGTTCGTTATCGGCGATATCACGTACAATCCTCCACCCTTGCCAATAACCTTCGGATTCTCCGGCGTGTCTATGCTTGGGCTTCGGATGTGGGCCGGTTTGATCTCGATGATTTTCTGACCTCAGGTACTCGGCTCAACGCTCGTCAAATAGAATCCCTGGTTCATTATCTCCGCATCAAGGGAAGGACAGTAATTGCCGGAGTCATCACACCCAAAAATGAAGATCAACAACCGGAATCGATACTTGATGCAAATGAGTTCAATCACTGTCTCGATGTGGCTGGGGAGTTTTTCAAGTGGTCTCTCGACAGCGCCAACCGAGGCGGGGTTTCCAATTTCACCTTGGAACAATTGATGGCTGAGCGGGCCGCGCTGGAGAGAGCATTCCGATCACACCATATTCAGACACGAGCATCGGAGCGCATTCAACCTTTAGAAGAACATGAAATTGAGACTATCAGGCGTGTGATTGCTCCTAAACAAACTGACTCGGGTAGATGGGAATTCCCAGAGAAAATTTTCTCCACGGCCACGAGGCTCAGGAATTGGTTGATGTTTGAAACTGCTCTTGAGCTGGGTTTGCGCCGTGGAGAGTTGCTCAAACTGCGTCTTGATTGTTTGCCTCGAGGCAGTGATGACGGCATAAAAATCTTGAGGCACGCTGACGATCCGCACGATTCCAGAACTAAAGAGCCAGCCATGAAAACGACCGAAAGAGTAATTCCATCTTCGCGCTCGCTACTCTTAGCCTTTCGCGCATATTTGACCATGCCTGCCCCAGAGGGTCGTGTCACAGGCAAAAGTCCGTATCTCTTCGTGACTCAAACGGGCGCCCCTGTCTCAGAAGAGACCGCCAACGACATCATCGCCAAGATCGGGCGATACAGTGGAGTCGTTCTTTTATCTTGGCACCGCCTCCGTCATACCTGGGCTGAAAAATGCGCTGAAATTTATGCCGAGCAACCAAACGGCATGGACAAACTGATGTATCTCGGCGGATGGACCAATCCGCAATCACCCCGGCAATACATCAAACGTATTCTCGCCAGACAGGCAATTGAAACAATGCGAGCTGATTTCGATAATCTGATCCGCGATCTGGAAAATGAATTGGTGCTGGAACGCGAGAAGAATAAAAAACTGGTCGCCAAAATCCAGATCATGGAAGCTAATGCTGGCAGGCTCGGCATTGATCCGGAAGAACTGCACAAGGTCATTCCCAAGCCGATTAGAACAGTCTCCAGAGCAGAATCATCTCACAAAAGATGGTTTGGCAAACGGTAGGTTAATGTCATGGCCAAACGAAAGAGCACCCTGCTGGGATTGCAAAAGAGTGCACAGGCGAAAAGCCAAGCGGCTTTTGAACAGGCGAGCGAAGCCATCAGATCGCTCGGTGCACGAGGATTGCCGATCGACTTTCAGGCCGTCGCTAGGGAGGGGAATGTCTCAGTTGCGTTTCTATATAAGAATGACGACCTCAAAATGCTGATAGACGAACTTCGTGCAGTACAAAAAGTAAACCGGTGTTTGTCCTCACTCGACTCTAGCAAGCTAAGCGGTTTGATGGTCGATCAATCGACGGAACTTCGGCGGTTGCGTGAAGAAAATGATGATCTACGGAAAGTCAATCAACAACTGAGGGAACAAAACCAGGAGTTGAAAGCTCAATCTTCTCTAGTCGCGGCCCTGGAGCGACAGATTTACAGATTGACCAAAGAGAAGAACCTTCTGATGAATAAGATTATGTTATTGAATGAAGGCCAGGCGAATGAGAGCTAGATCGAGTGTGGTGCATTGCAATTCTTTCCGATCCTTACGCGAAACCATCTTCAGCCGAACCAAAAGTTATTCTCCGATGCACTCATATAATCAGTCCGCTGTTTTCCTATTCTGATCGGAGAGTGAGCATCGGGTCCACTTTCGCCGCTCGGCGCGCGGGTAGATAACCGGCCATCGCCGCGATGGCGATCATCACCGATGTGGCCAGCGTAATCGTCAATGGATCATTGGCAGTGAGTCCGAACAACAGGCCCTTGGTCAACCGCGTCACAGCCAGAGCTACCGGCAGCCCGATTGCGATACCGATGGAGACAAGAAGCAGCGTCTCGCGCAGCACCAGCCACAGGACGTTGCCGGCTTGAGCGCCCAATGCCATGCGGATACCGATCTCGCGCGTACGCCGAGCCACGGCGTAAGCCATCACGCCGTAGAGCCCGAGTCCGGCCAGGAGCAGAGCGAAGAGTCCGAAGAAGCTGGAGAGCAGCGCGATCATGCGCTCCCGGCTGATCGATTCATCGATTTGATCGGCGAAGGTTTTGATGTCGTGGACCGGCAAGTTCGGATCGAGCCGCCGGACCTCGTTACGAATAGCGGCAATGAGAGCGCCGGTGTCGCCCCTCGCGCGCACGCATAATCTCTGATTAGCCAATAATGCCGTGAAAGCAGGATAGTAGACCGTGCGTGACATCGTCTCCTTGAGTGAGGTCAGCCTGGCGTTTCCGACCATGCCGACGATCTCGAATTCAAAGCCGGCCACAGGGATGTGCTTGCCCAGCGGGTTTTCATTACCGAAGAAGTAGCGCGCGAAACTATCATTGATGATGACGACTTTGGGATCTCCTCCCACCGAGTCCTGCCAGTTGAAGTCACGCCCTTTCAGCAGCGGAATCCCGAAAGTGGCGAAGAACTGTGGCGTTATTGGGTGCATGAGCGCGGTGGGCTTTTCGTTCGGAGGGCTATGAGAGCCAGGGACTTCGAATTCTCCTTCTTCCTTGCCATATGGCTTCGGTTCGAGCGGCATTGAATTGGTGTAAGTGGCCGACTTCACGCCTGGCAGCGCCATCAAGCGCTCGCTCAATTGTTGATAGATACTCAGCTGCTGATCGGTTTTGTAACCGCTCCTCCCGAGTGCGAGCGACATCGACACGATCTGATCAGACGTGTAACCGAGGTCCACCGCTTTCAAATTCTGCAAACTACGCACGAACAGACCTCCGCAGACCAGCAACACGAGCGAGAGCGCCACCTGCAGGACGACCAGCAACCGTCGCAATTCCCATTTACGCCTGACCCCTGCCGTGCCGGCGGCATCATTTTTGAGCGCCGGAATCAGATCGAAGCGCGTCGCCTGCAGAGCGGGAGCCAGGCCGAAGAGAACACCCGTCAATACCGTGACGACAAGCGTGATGCCGAGCATCCGCATATCGAGTTTGATTTCGCGCGTCAAGGGTATGAATCCGAGCAGCAGATCCGTTCCCACGCGGGCGAACATCAGCCCCAGTGCGCCGCCCAGAGCGGAGAGCAAAAAACCTTCGGTCAATAATTGGCGGATAAGCCTGAGGCGGCCCGCGCCCACAGCCAGGCGCACGGCTATCTCCTTCCGACGAGCGGTCGCGCGCGCGAGCAGCAGGTTGGCGACATTGAGGCAGGCAATCAGTAGCACCATCCCTACCAGGCACAGCAGAAAGATGAGCGGTTGTAAATATCGGTCACGAAGTTCTGCAGCCGAGACGCCTCTGCCGGCGGGGCTGAGTTCAATGCGGCTCGCGTTGGAGTAACGGTTGGAGAGCGAGCTGGCGCTGTATTCCCGGATAATGCTTTGAAAGAGTGCGTCTGCAGCGACTTGTGCCTGCTCGATGCTGATACCGGGTTTCAGACGAGCCATGACCGGTGTGTCGTTCCTGGGATCCTGCATCAGGTTCTTCATCATCATTGGGACGCGCAGAGCGGGAGCGGTGCTCACATCCACGTCTTTAAAGCCCTGCGCAGAGATTCCGATGATGGTGAAGGAGTGAGTATTAATGCTGATCTTCTTGCCGACGATGTTTGGGTCGGCGCCGAAACGACTGCGCCAGTAGTCGTAGCTGATAACCGTCACGAAGTGCGCGCGCGGCGTTTGGTCATCAGCATCGGTAAAGACACGCCCAAGATGCGGGCCTACGCCCAGAACATTAAAGAAATCGCCGGAGACTATCTGTGCCGACACCCGCTCTGCCTGGCTACCGTCATTCACGGTCGCCTCTACCCAGTTATAGGTGAAGATACCGGAAAAGACTGTATTCTTCTCGCTCATCTCCCGATAGACCGGATCGGGGTATTCGTAACCGAGGCCACCTACGTAGACCAATTGCTCAGGATTTTTGACGGGCAGAGTCTTCAAGAGTAGAACGTCGAGCAGGCTGAAGATCGCCGTGTTCGCGCCGATGCCCAACGCCAGTGAAAGTGCGGCGACCGCGGTGAAAACTTTGTGCCTGAGCATCATTCGCAGGCCATAGCGTAAATCCTGCAGGGTTGTTTCCACTACAGGCAAGCCTCTGCGGGCTTGATAAACCTCTTTGATTTGCTCAACTCCACCAAATTTGCGTAAGGCTACAGACTGCGCTTCGTCGGGACTCATCCCCTGCCGCTGATTGTCCTCTATCTGCAGATCGAGATGAGAGCGGATTTCCTCCTCCAGCTCTCGCTCAAACCTGCGTTTCAGAAATATCCCACGTAAACGCTGAATGAGGACTCGTAACCAGGTCATAGGCTTCCTCCCAAGGGGTCGATGAATCGGGTCAGAATTTCAGATATCTGCCGCCAATTATCTTCTTCAGCCACAAGCTGCTTCCGCCCGGCACGCGTAATCGAGTAATACTTCGCCCGCCGGTTGTTTTCCGACACGCCCCACTTGGATGATATCCACCCCATCTGCTCGAGGTGCAAAAGAGCGGGATACATCGTCCCTTGATTGAGCTGAAAGCGGTCGGCGCTGATCTGCTCAATGCGCCTGGCGATCCCATAGCCATGCAGCGGCCCGAGAGTCTCCAGGGTTTTGAGGATCATTAGATTGAGAGTCCCGGGAAGCACCTGGCTCTTATTCTGTTCCATTATTCCTCCTGTTGGTGAACAGCAGGAGAGTAAATCATATTCTGTCGGTAGTCAACACAAACGAGCGCGGTTCCCGTCGTAGCATGAAGGGAGTCAAAGTCCGGATTCAGACCGAAGTGAGCTCGTTCAGGAACGCTATATCGCCGGTCGTTGTGGAAATTGTTCTACGACATGGAGAGTTGGCTCAGTTAAATAGTATCCGGAGCCGCGGCTTGTAACCACCTGAAAATTGACACATTGGTGTTGGTGTTTGGTCTTATCTCGCAATGGTGGAATGAGTTGGGAAAGTGAACACATGGAGATTCCCGCAAAACCCTTTTAAGAGGGTGAGTCTTCGACCGTTCCCATGCTGAGGGGAGATCGTGCGCACGGTCTCCCTTCCGTGCTTCCATTACAGCCCAGTCAAGCCCTCTGTCGATCCACTCCCGATCACGCCTACTACTCATCTGCTCTTTTGGCTCGCGCTGAAACAACTAACCAATCTCAATCTCACCTCGTGGCGCAATGGAGTTGCAAACGTCAGAAACCGAAGGATCAGTTAATTTCAGTGTCGGGATATTGGATGCGCGTCTATCAACTATCATATTTACATTAATCACAGCGGTGAAAGTGGCGATTAATGCCTTAAAGACTTTTCAGCTCGTTTTTCCTGAGCGATTCGCGCTTGTCGGAATCGATGAGGAAATCAAGCAGTTAATGACTCAAGCCAATACCATTTTCAAAGCGTATGTGACAAGAATGGATTAAGCTGACACGAGGTATCACTCGTTACAACGAATCACTCCATCTTCGCGACCCACAATCGGGAGGCTTACAAAGGAGTAATTCCTAAAGGGCGGCACGAAATCTGCGCGAGAGGCTCTGGGTTCACGAACATCATTCTTCTGCGTGTCGCTTTGTCGGGCGCTGGCGGCATTCGTGCCACTGCCAATGCAGACGTGTGAAAGCTGAGGCCGAGATAGAAGATAGGGCGGCGAGACAAAGGGCAAAATTTTGAGCGGACAGGATAGGATTGTCTCGTTTGAATATCTTCCTGATGGATAAGGACTTCGAGGGAGACGAAATCAAAACGGCTCCTTATTTTGAGCAGAATCTGTCTTTTTTTGTCTCGTTTGTCTTTTTTATTTGTCTCACTTGAATATCTTATTGATGGATAAGAACTTCGAACAAGACAGAGGAAGAAATATCCAACCATTGCAGAAACTGAAAATAATTAATTCTCTATTTTTCTCAGCTGACAGTTCTCAATCGTAATCCCCAGTTTTTCTGCGGCAGTTACGGCCTTGTCGCACTTAGCCGAGTTGAGCAAGAAACTCTGAAGGTTAGCAACGATTTGATCCTGAATTCGTCTTTGCACGTCCTTGTGGCTGCTCTGTTTCAAGATTTCAATCTCTTCTCTTGATATATGGAGTAGGGGGATTACCTGAAGGTCCGGACCACGCCAGCGAAACTTGACCGTGAATCGGTCTCTTTTCACACGCACATCCCACCAACCATTGGATGCATCCGGCATCACGCTTTTGAGCCATTGCGAGTGTTGTTCGTCAGGTAATTGCTTGTCAGATTGGGAGGTTGTCGCCTGGTCTTCTGTTTGGTCACCACTGGATTGCTCATCCTCTTGCCGTTCGACTTGCTCACCCCTAAGTTGCTCACCCCTGGTTTGCTCACCCCCGAGATGTTCTATTTGCTCACTCCCAGGCTGCTCACCCCCAGTATTCTCAAATCGCTCACCCCTGGATTGCTTACCCCCAACTGTGACTTTGGATTGTTGCTCACCATTATGACCTTCTGTCTGCTCACCCCCGATGGGCAGGCGTTCTAAAGGAAGTTCCGCCTGTGGTTCCTGGGCCGACGGTTTAACTTCACCGGCAACAGTGGGGCGTTGTTCACTCCAATGGCTCTCCAACTGCCCATCCCCATCCTGCTCACCCCCGGAAGCCTGCATGAGTTGTTCTATATGCGCTAGGCCCAATTGCTCACCTTCTGCGGCTCGATTGTTTTGCGCCGGAGAACCAGCTTGAAGTTGAAGGTGACCCTCAAGCCCTGATTCCGCGTTCACCGGCGCTGTCGTTTTCCCTCGATGTTTGTCATTATTTGGCGAGGAACTTTCTTTGTCCGCACACGATAGATACAAAGGCTGTGGATCAGAAGTGATCTCCTTGTTCTGGTGGGTGGAGACGTAAAGGATATTCCGATTGTCCCGGAGTAATACATACGCCAGCCTCATACCATCAAGCCACCCTCTTACCTTTGCGGCGAGCGACAAAAATGGGCTGTCTCCCGCGGCTGCTCTTCGGATAGAGATGAGATCCTGCTCAACGGAGTCCGCCTTCAACTCGCGAACCCGATTCTCCGCCACAGAGTCATAATCACGCACGGTTGAAACTCCGATGAGCCCGAGCGCAAAATGAATCACCAGTGCCCATGCATTCCAACGGGTGAGTATCTCAGGCAACCGAATGCCTGTCACCCAGGCACAGAAGACCATCGCGTTCAAAATAATTGTTAATTGAATTGTGCGATAGCAAAGTTTGGCAGCGAATCGTTGCTTCCTCGATTTATATACCGTGAGCAATCCATGTCCTGAGGGTGAAGTAGAACCGCTCGACGAACCCCATAATAAGGAGGGCCAGCACGGACGCGCCAAACCACCCGAGCCGGTCCCGGTGGGCAAAGGCATTAACATACCCGCTGGCGACCGCACTTAATGTGATTACACAAAGTTGGATCTGTCCCAGACTCTTCTCATTCCGCTGGTAATCGTCGCCGCCCGCGATCCGATCATAGATGTTAGCGATTCGTGCCCGGATCCCTGACGATCCGTCAGGCTGATTGAGGTTAAGCCTTAGCATCTTTTTTCCCTTTCCGGATGGTTTCTCGCACTCTATCCAACAGTGCGGTAGCCTGCGCTTCCCATTCCCGCTGCAACGCCTGATACTTCGACTGAATCGTTTCCGGCGTCTGCTTGCCATTATTCGTACTGGATGTCTTGTGGTTCAAAAGCAGGTCCCTCGCGCCGTAGGCAGCCATGAAGATTTCAATCAGATAGCCATGGTCCCGTCGCTTAACGTAGTCGAATTTATCGATAAATTCGTCGGCCTTCGCAGTGAGTTCATCGATGGCTTGTCGTAGGCCGTCGATCTTCGCCTCAATAGTTCCTTCCTTTTCTGGTTGAGTAATGTCGCTTGCTCCCGTAGCAGCGCGGCGCATCTGCAACCATTCATCGAACGCATCACGCAACAGATCAGCCGGTTTACAGGGTTTTTCACCGCACAGTCTCATGAACTCTTCGTAGTTGTCCGCATACAACCGGGTCGATACTGAGTGCGGTGTGAGCAGGCGATGATGAGGACTGTTCTTCATAGTGACTTCCGTTCTTCTCCTTAAAAATGAGCCGTTCAAATCCGGCTTATCGCGCACGCCCCATGTTGAGCGATTGTGATTCACGCGCGTACGCCGCTTCTTCCCTGCGATGATTCGCGTGATCGTGTGCAGCCTGGCGATCCGGAGTTGCGTCGCGATCCGAGTTGATGAAGGCTATACATTGATCACGCTCCCTCTCGGTCAGCCGATTAATATATCTATCGATTAACGCTTGCTCCTTCGACGAGAACTCCGGAGCGGGGAGCGGCTCCTGCCTGCCGTTTCTCCTTTCAGCGGCGACCGTTCCAGTAATTTCACGCGCTGCTTCGTAGTAGTCCTGATGCTTCTTGCCGTCACCTTGGAGGCGCTGTTCCTGGCGCTCCAATGCCTGCCCGACTGCTTCGTTGAGCCTAATGTCTGCAGGCGTCTCGATGCGATCGCGAATTATCTTTTCGATGAACGACTGCGGTTGTGTATCCAGAAACCTGTAAGTGAGCAGCCGCCCGTCAATCTCGACCTGGAGAGGTTGGACCTGCCGCGTCGCTTGAAAGTCTGCCTGGCTCTTGGCGCTCTCATGAAGGAAGACCTTCGCCGTCACCTCACGGCCACGGGCTCGCGCCAGCCGTTCATCCAGCGAGATGCGCTCCTTCGGATCGGCATAGCTATTGAATCGCCGTTCGAACGTATTGAATTGCTTGAGCAGGGCGGCGCTTCGCAGCGTGGCGGCATTGTCTTCCATTGTTTTCAATTCCTTGAGAGTAAACTGCGGCTCCGGCATCGCTTGTCCAGTTTGCGACCGGTGCTCAGATTCGCGCTCGCGGGCCTGGGAGAGGATCTCAACCAGTTTCTTCGTTTCTTCTACTTTGCCGGAAAGTTCATCCCGTTGTGTGGAGATCATTCCAACAACCGCCTCTCTGACTACCATCCATCGCTCGGCCTCGATGGCAGCCTCCTTGCGGCCAAAGATGTGGATTTCGCCATCATTGCCGAAGACGGTCGTCCTACCGAGTGCAGCCTCGATCTTGCGGTCCACGTCGGCAAGTGACATCTTTTCGTCGCTGATCTCACCCTGTCGCAAATGTTGCGGGATCTCCCATTTCCGCAAGTGGCGCGTCTGGCCATACTTCTCCAGGCGATCTTCTCTGACTCGAAGGTCGGTTCTCGCGACAAACAACTGCGCCCGGAGACGGGCAGCCTCCACATCGGTGCGGGCAGGACGGTTGAACTCCTGGGACTGCGCGAGGCGTATCTTTTCAAGCGCCTCGGTCTGTCCGACCAATCCTCGGTTGATGACCTCTTCCTGCACTTCGCTCAGGATCTGTCGATCGATAAATGGGGTAGGGGACGGCTCTCCGCATTTCAGGTACTTGCCGGTGACTGCCTGTGCGTCACCTCGAGCTGCCTCATAAGCATCCGTGGCTTTACCTGCTTCCTCTTCGCGTTTATCGATCAGGCTCATCTGGATACTGCGGTGTTCGGCCAAACTCTCTAAATGGTGGTCGAGGTCCGTCGATGTGACTGTCTGCTTGATCTGATGGCGGTCCTCCGCACGTTGGGCTAGGCTTTCATTGGCTGCCCTTACACCTCGAGCACCCGCCCGTTGCTCAATGTCGTGCGCAGACAGCTTGCGGGTCCCTTTAGTGCTTTCATCATGAATCCGAAAGCGGAATGTATGCCCGAAATCCCGGGCCAACTCATGATCGAACCTGGCGGACTCATATCGCGCTTCCGCGACGACTACCTCTCCAAGGGTCATTCTGTCGCGCATGATCTCTTCAGCGCGGGCCTTCTCGATCTCCGCCCGCAGGCCGTCGATCGTCTCAAAGCCGCGGTACAGCTCCTCACGGGTCTTCTGGGCATAGTCGTTGAGCTGCCGGTATTTTTCCCTGACATGCGGTTCAAGTTTGTCCAATGCCTTTTGGGGGACTCGACCGTCTTTGTATCCGTCGATATTTTTCGAGCTGAACTCTTCTAACACCCGGGTTGCCAGTGCGGCGCGAGGCTGCACCTCCTCCTGGAGCTTGGCGATGGTCTCACTGAGTCTCACCGCCGTCTCGCTGGGCTGAGGATCGAGAACTTCCTGCGGGAACGAGCTGCCCCCAGGCGAGATTGCGCGCCCGCAGGCGCAAGTCGGCCTGTTCCTCACGCGAGAGGTTCTGGCCGTCTCCACGCCGAGAGAGGGCTTCATCGGTCAATCGCCGGTCGATCTCGCCCAGGGCAGCTATGTATTCCTGGTATGACTTGCTCCCATGAGGGACTGCGCCAAAAGACACGGCCGCCCGCCTGAGCGCGAGTTTTCGAGTCGAGGTGGGCAGGACGCACCTTGCTCGGAAGCTCTCGCTTCGCCTTCTCGGCCAGAAGATAGATATCGTCTTTCTCATGACTCAGGAGTCGCTGGTGCATCGAATAAAGAGGGAGCCTGCTCGGGTTGGCCATCTCTTCCGGCGGATTGAGCAGGGCTGCCTGAAATTGGCGTACCGATTCAACATCACGGCGGCGGTCCAGGTCTCCACGGATCGCTTTGTATGCTGGTGATTGAGGGAGCTTTCCCTCGCGTAATGCCTGCCGGCGGCTCTTCTCTCGGCAAACCCCAGGTCTGCCGCAGTTCGATCATCTCAGGTGTGTAATGCGCTGGGGGACGGGCGTTAAAGAGCAATTCACGCTGCCATTCACTGACTGGCTTGCCCTGCTGCTCAATCCTGCTCATGAAAGCGTGGGCCACGCGGTTGAGTTCTTCGGGAGTGCGCGCCCCATCGAGCGCCTTGCGAGTGTCACGGAATATCTCCTTATCATGGGTGAGGCGAGTTTCGTGGTCTCCCATTCGCTCACGGACGTAACTTTTGAGAAACACGGCGACCTTTACTCGATGATCGTATTCCTGCTCCGTCAGCCCGTTGATCAGCGGAGCGCCTTCCCGGCTGGTTCGGGTATGAAGCTGGAGCCTGGCTCCGCTTGCCATCTTATCGATCTGGTCATAAACGCGGATATTGCTTACCGGCAGTCGAGGGGCCTTTGGGTTGTTCGAGATGCTCACATAGAGTCTGCCATCAGTAATGGGGACATCAGGCAGCGAATGCCGGTCTCCACCCGGCCCGGAGACGTGCGGCTCCAGTCCCTCGATCAACCTCTCGACTCTCGCCTGGCGTCTCGCCAGGTAACCTCGGTCCCCCTGGATATCACGACCCTCGGCGGCGGCGAGCCTGGCTCGCAGTGCACGATTGTTCTCCAGTTCGCGCCCTTCGTTAACGGCGAGCGCCAGCATCGTGCTTCGTGCTTCGGCGATCTCACGCTGATCGGCCGGACGGACCAGCGATTCTTCCCGATCGAAGCCTGCCGCCTTCGATACACGGTTGAGCAGTTCGGATCTATCGGGGCGAACCAGTCGATTGATATCCGAGACGATTCCGGGCGCCGGACGCTGGCCGGTCTTGTCGATGACATCATGGAGTGGGTCTCCTCGATCGATCCTGCGGTCGATTTCAGGGATCTGACGTTCGATCAGCCATTCCAGCGTTACTTCCCTCAGCCCTTCGGGAAAGCGCAGGCGTTCGGCCGTGAGGTTGACCTTGCGCGAGGTGGTATTGAACTGCCAGGCCGCGGCGTCCGCTTCGCGCTCATCGTAGGCGTCCCCGATCGCGAATTCTTCCTCAAGTACGTCCAACTCCTGCGCGTCATCAACAATGTCGTAATCCGCAGTCGTTTCATCGAGTGAATGTTCCTCTTCTTCTTCCAGACCGCTTTCGGGTCCCGCTGCCTTATCGGATGAAACGACGCCGTGGCCCGCCACTTCGTCGAAACCGACGACGCTATGAACGATTTCGGTATGTTCCAGGGGCTCCGGGATATCTTTCCCCTCGGCCGTCTTCTGCATCTCCTCCAACGTCCGGTCGATAGCCTCAAGCCTACCCGCCTCATTACCGTGAGCCAGCTTGTGCCCCTTATCGTCCCTATCCAGTTTCCAGTAGTAGAGAGCGAAGACAGCCGTCTCTCTTTGCTGATCGGTATCCGGTCCGGCGATCTTCTGGGCCAGTGAGTAGAACTCTGCGGCCCGCTCATAATCTTGAATATACCTGTAGACGTGAGACGGCTCTGTCATCGACGGGATGAGATCGATGCTTACTCTCGTTTCGCGCTGCGCCATTTCCATGGCCATCGACCGCATCTCCGCCAGCACCCGATCGAGCGATTCGGCCCATTGCTGCTCATAATTTTCGCTGCGGCGATCAAGCGGACGCCCTTCCGCATCGCGCTCGAGCTGGTCGTGGAAGTACTGGAATATCTCGATTTCGGTCTTGGTATCGGCGGTCTCTCCGGCTATGGTGCGGGCCAGGGAATGAAACTCGGCGGCGAGCTTACGGTCCTCGATCTTGTCATGAGCGTGCGAGATCTGAATGACACGCAAGTGGTCGCGCTCGCCCGGAACCTGATGCTCCTCGGCGGGAATAATAAGCGTGTCACCTATGATCTTCGCGCCATCCTCGTAGAGGGCGCGCAAGGTTGGACTGTGTCTTCCCAACTCCCGGGACTGCTCGGCCTGGGTGCGATACTCGCTATCATCGAGACTCCGATCGCGGAGGGCGGTGCGAATATCATCCCTTGGATTGAACCGCGCGTCCGGCTCGGGCTTCGGCCCACGCTCGATGAGCTCCATCGTCAAATCGCGCCCCCCACGCGAGCGGGCGCGAGAGGCGGTCTCAATCATGCGGTCGATCCAGAGCGAATCATTCTGTTTGGCCAACTCCTTTCTGGCCAATTCCCCACCCATCGCTATATCTTTTCGCAGTTGCCGGCTGCGAATTGCTTCCGGGCTTAGCGGCTTTTGTTCAAGCTTCAGTTTCTCTTGTATCTCCGGTGGAATCATGGCCGCCTCTTCTCTGGCGCGATCCGCTGTTCGCGCCCGCGTTTGCGCCCGGTCCAGTGCTGCGTTGAAATGTTCTCCGATCTCTCCGGCGACCGGCCGAATGACGCCGTCCGGGCCCCGCTCGCTGTGCGGCAGCATACGCTTAGGAAAGTTGCCGAGATTGCGGAAGTTGCCGCGTTTACGGCGACCGGTCTCGCGATCCGGGATCTTCTTGTGGATGGCTATGTGCAGGTGCGGGTTACCGGTATTGAGATGTATACCGGCGACCCATCGCCAGTCTGCTACCCCGAGACCGGCTCGCGTCTGCTCCATCGCCTCGCGGGCAACCTCTCGAAGCGCCTCTTTACGTTCCGTGTCATTTGCGCCGAGGGCTTCGAAGTTTTCCTCGCGAAAGCTGACCACGACGTGAAACAGGTCTTGCTTGCGGAGAGTTTTGCTCCCCTTGCTCAGGTATCGATTGGCCTCACGGTAGGTCCGGTCTTCCCCGCTCAGGTCGTCGCCCTTCTCCGAAAACAATTGACGTCGGTTGCCTTCACGCTCGCGAATGATCCCTTCTTCCGCGATGTAGCGCGTGAGGCGGGAGGCACCCTTTCCGACCATTGACTTGACCGAGACGACAACACGCATGATCGATAGGGTTACTTTCTGGCCAGCTTGATCTGCGGTTGCTCGGTCATCCCCAACAGGCTCATCTCACCGTACTGTGGCACGCCTCGCAGCTTGCCGATCTCGTCGAGAGAGAGCGGCGCGCCCTTCCAGCGCCGCATGCTGTCCGGGGAGAGCAACAGGAAGTGGGTTGATCCTTCATCGCGGCGTGGGCCTGTCGGGATGATCCAGATCGTGCAGGTGGTTCCATCCACGGGATAGTAAATGTAGTAATAATTGGCTACGGAAAGACTGCGCCCATCGGCCCCGAAATCGGGACGGGTTTTGTGTTTCCACACTCTCGCTTCAAGCTCATGGAAGTCGGCGGGGAACCGCCCCGTTTGTCTGTGGTGCGTCCTGAGGGCTTTGACCATACTATCGACGGCCAGGCGCGGCGCCTGTTCGCGCCATCGGCGAGATTCCATGGCAGCGTCCACCGCGTAGCTCACTACGATCGCCACGGCCGTCGCACCGAGCAGTGCGAATGAAACTCGTATCCGTCCCTTCGTGGTATTCATCGCCTCTACTCCTCGTTAATCTGGTTCAGAACTGCTTTCCCGCCGCGTGGATATGAGGAGCTATTTGATGGCCGCTTCTCGGCCATCGAAAATAGCACGGCGTCTTCTGGGAAGAGTCGCACATCGCCCTCATCCGGACTCTGATCCAGATCGCCGTCAGACAGAGTGTCATCCGTATTGTGATTGCTCCCGGAAGTCGTCAGGTGAGTGGTCTCGCTCTCTCCCCCTTTGCCAGGCGCCGTTTCTGCCGACTCCGTCTCTCGTGCTGTCTCTGCTGCCTTTTCGGCCTCCGCCAGCGTTATCGGTATTGCCAGCTCGCGCGGCAGCACACGAGCGATCCGACCTCCCTTGGCGCACTCTGGAAAACTGAATTTAACAGGCGGGGCCGATCCGATAATGGCGATCGCTTGGGTGTATTCAGCCATCTGCCGCAGTTCTGCGGGATCGATAAGGTCACGTCCGGTCTCGGCCAGCCGCTCGTTGTCATACGTGGACCCGGGCGCGTCGACATTTGTATGCTGCAGAACAGTGGTGCGCCCGATTCTCTTGACCGCATATTGAGCCGTTTCAGAATCCAATCCTGGGAGGAATATCTGCGTGCCGATTGAGCCTAAGATAGCCTGCGTGCCGTCCCTGCCGTGCTGCTTAAACAATTGCCCGACGTTCTGATAGCCCAACACCAGCGCGAAACGCCGGCCGCGCCCGACACCCAGGATCTCGCTGAGGTTGTGCAGAGGGATATTGCCCGCTTCATCAAGTGCGAGCAGGACGGGAGCGCCGGATTCCTCATGACTGGTTTTCCGCGCGACGCTGGCCACCAGCCCGAAGAGAATGGATAGGATGATCTTATATCGTGTTGCGTCGCCTTCAGGAATCACGACATAGATGGCCGTGCCGGGCTTGCGCAAATCATATAAATCGATCTCGCGCAGCCCGCGAGCCCGCTCTTCACCACTGACGGATTGCAGAACGGCCAAGGCATGGGGTGATCTGAAGGGATCGAGTTTCACTCCCAATCCGGTGAAGACTCCTCCCTGTGTCTTTTCCTTGTCGGCTTTTTTGAAAAGCCCCCAGTGGATTCTGGCCTCCCTATCAGGCGAGCGGGAGAGCTCATCGTCCGTTTCCTTCAAATCGCGATCGGCGATGAATTCGGCGATCTGTGCCGGCGTCGCGCTCTCAGCGATCTGCGGAAGGTGCAGCAGCAGCGCGGTCGCAAGTGCAGTCTCGGCTTGCTGCCAGAAGGGATCATAGTTGACGTGCTTGTTGGGGTCATAACCGACGATGATCGAGGCCACCTCGTGAGCCAACTCCGCGTCGCCCTTGCAGGCAGGTACGAAGTTCCACCTGTCGGAGTATTTCGGATCGGCCAGGTCGAGCCGGTAGACGTACCTGAAATGCTGTGCGGTGTATGCGAACAGCTCGCCCTTGGGGTCGAGGAAGATTGCCGAACCGTGTTGCGCCCAATCTCGCGCGATCGACATAAAGAAGCTCGCCGATTTGCCGGCGCCAGGCGGGCCAAAGATCGCCGCATGGCGGAGGACCTGGTTGAGCGGCAATGCCAGATCGTGCCTGCGTGTGAGCCGGCCGATCCTCAGTGCGCCGGATGGTAATAAGCCACGCTTATCGTAAGCCAGTTTCAAGTCTTTGAGTGTTTTGACATCGGCCCAGCGTGCCGACCCGTGTGTGAGTCTTTGCGTGAGGCGGTAGTACGGAAGAGCGAGCGACATCGCTTCGGCCGCGCTGATCAGCAGGGCGACCGGCATAGCGATCAGCATGTAGTCGTGAATCTCGACGCCCACTCGCAGCAGGACATTGGCGAGATGCCACAGAAGACAGGCGGTGGTTATCCCGCAGGCGACGAGCAGCAGCCCCTGGCTGATATCGCGCATCAGGCGGGCGGCTGCCTGAAATGAATCGAGATGAAGTGCATCAGCCGGACGGGGGATGCGATAACGGGCGTCTATTCTTTTAAGAGACTGATCGAGCGACATCTTGCGTTCTCTGTTATTCCTCGAAGCGGACCGGTGAGAATCTGTTGAGAAGTTCTTGCTGAAGCGGCGACGGTTGCCTGCGTGCTACCTGTTTCACCATAAGTGTTTGCTTCAATTCTTCCGATTCAGTGACCGTCCAGCATCATTTGAGCGACCGCCAGCGTTCCTGCGACCATCCGAACGCGATCACTTCAGCGGTTGGCGCGAACGGATCAGGGACTTTCACGCCTGCCAGGCTGTTTGCAATAAATAATGCCGCTTCACCCTGCACTGATGTTTCATCGGGAAGGCGCACGATCAACGCAGGTCCGTCATCGGCAATGCTGCCGACGGAGACAACCTCAATCCCCAAAGGTGTTGGACGATAGCGAATCGACAAGACCCCACAGTTAGCTGTCGGAGCTCCGCAGGGTGAGACGAGCACTCCTTCGGCCTCGGTAAGCATGAGGCCAGGGGGAACAGGTTTCGCTCTACGATACCGGCGACCAAATCACGAACAGTGCGCGGAGTACGCCCCTGGAATTGTTCATTTGCCGCATACATGCAGGCCGCTAAGGCCAACGCCGTTGTCTCGCCGATACGCTCCGCCGTCCGCGCTACCTCACTGTTCATCATTACCGGAGCGATGGCTATCGGCGCAGCAGTTGAGTTGCCTGCCTCTCTCTCTCGGCGCACGATCATCACATGAGGATCGACGACTTTAGTGCCACGCCTGAAATAGCTAGCAATGGAAAACGCCACGAAGAGACTTAGTGCCGTCCCACAAATTACTGCAATAGGTGATAGTGCTGGTCTCCTCAGGTTCATGCTTTCCTCCGGTTCAAGCTGCTTGTTCCAGTACACAGGCATCATCCTCAAAGGCCCACGCCACCCATTCATCGATTTCGTGATCCGGCTGGTGCGCGGCAAATTCCAATCTCGCGATGCCCTGTCGCAGGTTGAGCAGTTCCTTATGCCGTTTGCCTAGATAACATAGGTGTTCGTCGATCACCTCTCCAGTCAGTTTCTTGAACCCACCCAGGGTCAGAGCCCGGATCAGGTCGATCGATTCGCGTATTCCGGGTTTGTCCCGGACTGCCGGCATGTCCCGCCTGATGCAATTGATCAACTTCGCGACGCAGGTCAATAACTCACGGCTCGCTAGTGGAGCCCGAGCCCGCAGGATTCGCACCTCCTCCTTCGGTGTAGGCGGATCGAGCCAGGCGTAGAGGCAGCGCGAGCGCAACGGAGCCGATAGATCGTGTCGAATGTCGTTCGAGAGCAGGATCACGACCGGCCATCGGTAGGGTCTCTCATGCCGACGTCACCGAAACGCGGGACGTGGGCATAGCCTCGGCCAAGCAGTTGAAGGAGCATGTCCTCGACCTTCTCCTGAAGCTTGTCGGCCTCGTCGATAATCAATATTGGAACGTCGTCATGCGAACCGGCATAATCGAAGGCCCCCAGGGCTTCTCCCAAAATCAAATATTCGCGCGTGAATTGTTTGTCCTGAGCATCTTTGAGTCTCGTTCCAGCGGCCAGTTCCTGCCTGACCATCTGTGTCTGCCCTTCGCGATCCCAGTCATACAAGACATCAGCCAGGGTCAGCCCCTCCATTCCCTGCAGGTAGAAGACCGGCAGATTGCAGGCTTCGGCCATCGCTTCGGCCATCGCTGTCTTGCCTCCACCTCTCGGACCTTCGATCAGCAGCGGCTTACGGCTGCGGATTGTGTGCGCGAGGTCGATCAGTAACCGGCGTTGGATCAGATAGCCGGTGGTGGCAAGCGTTTCGGCCAGCTCGTCGATTCCTTCCCGCTCCAGCAGAGCGACGCGGATTGATGCTCGGTCTTGAATGAGTCTTTCGGTTGCATTATTTGTCTAGCCTCCTTCAATGCTCATCTCGGCGATCCGCCGTAATTCGGGACTCAATGCGAGGGATTGCTTTGCGAATTGCCTCCGGCGAACCGGATTCAAGCAGCCCGGCTACCTCTTCGTCGGAGAGCGCACTGTCCGCATTGTTGTTGAAAGAATGAGGTTGATTTCTCTGCCGCGCTGGCCGTGATCTGCGGCGAATCGACGCCTTGCGCCTGTTCCGGCAGGCGAGTGATCAAACGTAAGCGGGCGAAGCCGCCGGCACCTCCACGAACTCGCGGCGGCTCGTCGATGTGAGAGAGGTCAGCTCCGGAGCTACTGCGCCGGGCAAAACTACGGTGGTCGAGTTTCCTCTTGAGAGAGCCGCCTGGCCCAGAGGCGACGCCACTCGTTACCGCGCGGTCGAGGATTCGTTTCCAGGTGGTGCTTACTTTATGCAGCTTGCCCTTGAGTCCCGGCGCACCGTCAGCTCCGAGGAGATCGCCGTCGAGCTTTACCAGTTTCCCTGATGCCGGATCTATGAACCCGGTCAGGCGGATGTAGGCGCGGTCTTGCTCGCTTCCTTGTAACTGTCCGATGAGAAGCGTGCCTTTCTGCAGATCCCATCCTTGTCCACGTACGTCTCGCGTCAGTTCGAAGCGGGCCGGGCTCTGGCGCAGGGTGTAGATCGCTCCTAACGTCCTGACCGGAAAAACGCACCGAACGGCGGCAGCGCTACACGCGCATCGAGCGCAGGTGTGAACATGACGGGGTCCGGTAAGGGCTGCTTAGTCACCCCTCCGGCGATTGGTTGACGCGCCGGGACAGGAGTGGGAGTCGGGGCGCAGCGGATTGAGCGCTCAGGATTACGTTCCTCGCGCCTGGCCGCGGCGGCCGCTCCCGAAGAGGCGTCACTCTGCCTGGTGGCGGTCTCGGTCGCGGATGGCCGGGCGCTCACTGACTCCATCCATCGCAATCGTGACCGGGGTCGTCGGGGTCACGGTTGCCCCCTTCACTCCTGTCGGGGGAACAGGTGATCCGGACGGCGCCGGCGTCGGAGTCACGATCGCGTTTCGGATATCCTTGATAGCCTCCGCCGTCATGCTGCCGTCATTATTGCTTCGGGTATTTGTTGGCTCGGATTTCCTGCCAGGTTCGCGCACCGGGATCCGTATCTTCATCCGTTCGTTGGAAAACAGCCACACGGCTGCTCCCGCTGCGGCCAGGACAAGGATAATGAGTATCACTCCAATCAGCCGTTTGCTTCTCCGTTTGCGGGCAGGTTCCAGCTCTTTGGCATCAGCCTTTTCTTCCTCGTCATCCTCGAAGTTCAGGTACTCACTGCTTTCCGTGCCAGGAGCCTCTTGAGTGAGGCCGGCTGCGCCGTTTTGGAGGAGTCCGTTTTTTTCATTCAAGTCCATTTGCTATACCTTCCTCCTGACGGTTGTGGGTCAACGGTTGGATGAGGTCAGATTCACTGTCGCGGGCTCATCGGCTGCAGTAATCTGACCGACGGAAACACGCAATCTTTGTCGCGCTCCCATGATCGGAGTTTCATAAACGACCGCGTAATATTTGATCTCGCCGGGTGGAATCACCTCATCCTCGACTGTTGTTTCCACGGCGAGCTTCCGAATTGCTTCGATCTGAATAGGCCTTTTTTTGCTGTCGAACGTTTCGAGATAGATTCCTGGCTGATCCGGTACGATACGCGCATTTCTCTTCCTTGTGTTTTTGACCGCTATGACCACGAGTTGCGAGCGCTTACTCACATCACGAACGGGTGAGACCGACAGTGAAAGCCCATGAACCGTCTCGCTCCACTTCTTGAAACTTCCAGGAGTCTTGGTCGCTTCGGTCAAGGCGAGGCTGGCGGCGCGGGCCGGATCACTGCTCTTTCCTAGGCGCTTAGCTGGAGGCTCAGAAGTATCGACCTCGGCCAGATCGGCCACGGCTCTGGGGGGTTGGGGTGCCGGAGCCTGTGTGGGAATTTTTTCGTCCAGCGCGGTCGATTCGGATGACGTGGTAATTCGCAGGGATGTGGTGCGCGGCTTAGTGGCGCCAGTCGTGCTATCGAGATTGACGGCCAGCCCCGCCGCGCGCCTTGCTGCTTCTACTTCGTTCCGGTCATATGTAATGACAACTCGATGTGCCTGTTCGGCAAGTTGTTGAACCGGATAGAAAAGAAAAGTGATCACCAGTCCGCTTTGCATCTGCACGATGACCGACGTAATGGGAGCGCGTCGAGCCTGCGCCATCATAGTTGGAGAAGCGAATCCGTCCCCCGGGCGAGCAATAATAAAACGATCGGTGTCTTTGGTCGGCGATTCCTCGACCGTCACTAGGTTGCTGTTGCCTGGGATAATATTGAAGAGCCGATCCGCGGACGGGAATTCGATAATCGTCGCGCCATTCGGTGACAGCCCCAAACGGATGATCGGATTTCGATTGCCACTCACCGCGACATTCGCTTCACCGCTGATGAAATCCGCGCCAGGCAGCTCGACGAGTTTGACTGAGGCGGGCGTATTTACGCTCCCCAGTTTCGGGCCCTGCTTCGTCGAGCCCGTCGTTTCTGTTGCAGCGATACTCCTCTGGCGCTTCTCCTGCGCATTGACGGGCAGGCTGATGGCCAACATCAACATGAATGGCGCGAAAATTGAGACACTACGACTACCAAGAGGCATAAACCCTCCTCAGATCGAAAACAAATTGAGATGTTGATAGCTACTGAGAAGCAGCTGGACTACTCTCCGACTCCACTTCCTTCTCATCGAACCAGGCGACAAGAAAGCCTGTTCGTTTGTTATGGTCTGCCCGGCCCTGCGGATCAGCCGCGAGCTTGAGCGTGAGAGACAGTCGGCGGGTCTCCTGCTGCGCGGCGCCGGAGACCAGCTTCGTGATCTGCTGCCTGCCGAGTATCCGCAGCAGGTAGGGATCAGTCCGATCGACCTCTGTGTTCTGCTCGGTCCAGACGGTTTGCCAGCTTTCGGCTCGCTGTTTATCCAGTATCCCGGTCTCTTTGAGCCACCTGGCGAACTTAACTGCGGAGCCGGGGACCATCATGCGTATTGCCTGCTCCATATCTTTGGCCCTCGTGGCCGGGTCGATTCCATAGATCATCCTGACGAACTCGCGACTGATGTATTTTTTATCGTCAGCTGTGAGCCTGTCCGGGCCGAGTTGCACGGCATCAGTCGCGCCGTACTCCCGATCGTTAATCATCAGGACCTTCCCTGACGAACGGTCCACAACGATGCGGTCCGGGCGGCGCATGTACTGGTAGATATTCAAGCCGACACTCATGAGCAGCAGCACCGTAAACAGGAGCCCCATCCAGGTGAGACTCAGGATCGTCCTGATATCCGTAGGGTCCCGGTGCAAGGTCAGGGGAACCGGGAGCGTTAATGCCCCTCCGGCAATCCCACCATGACCTGGCGGTTGCTTCGCCTCACTCGAATCCCCATCGAGAGTAGCGGGCCTGAGAGTGTTCGCCTTTGCGCTCATGCGATTCTCCTTCTTGCTTCACACAGTGGTGTTGATTGACGACAAATAAGCTCCAACGAATCCGGCGCTGTTTTCTAGCGCTGAGTTCGATGCCAGCCTGATGATCAACAATTCGCGTGCCACGGTGCGAGCCCTCTGTCGTCACGATGGATATCAACGCTTGCCTGGCCTTCGAGAACGCCTGCTTTTCCCATGCTCATATACCTGTGGTCCATCGGAACTATTGCTCACGAGTTCCAATCCCTTTGACTCCATCTTCAAGCTCGTATCGGCTGGGAGATGAATGTACCGGTTCTCGTCCAGCCTTAGCACCCAGCCTACATTGACGATGAAAAGGCCGACTGCGGTTATCGTTCGTTTAGAGTCAAGCAGGGATGCGTCCCCACCAGCCTGCGCTCGCCGGCCCATAAACTCATCCAGAAGGCGCAGCAAATCCTTTTCGTTGTATGTTTCTTCATCGTCGTGTGTGTATTCTCTCACTTCCATCACCTCCCCATTCGTCATCGAGTGCCTCCTTGTGCGCTATAGTTTTTCTTCGAGCCTTGATCAACAATCCTCGTGCCAGATATCCTCTAACATCGAACTGCCTCTGCCGGTCAGCAGGAGGAACATCGATTACGATGTGGCGATCGCACCGGAAAGCTGGCCTCACAATGGTCAATCAATAACCCGCTTGCGAAGGTGGATGATCTATCCCGGCAAACTCCACTTCTCGAATTGACGATCGCAGGAGCGTGATAAATTTCCCGGTCATCGAAATTGAATGGATGGGAGGAGATGCCCGTTTATCGTGTAGCTTTTTTAAGGATTGTTGTAGACGCAATTGGTAGTGGTTGAGATAAACCAAATTGCGCTAGATCTTGTACATTTCCAAAATGGAAATTAGTCGCTCTGACAAGCCTCAGGGTTTGAAGAGAGTTTTCCTGTCGTATTTCGACATTTCCATTTTGAAAAGCCATTTTTTCCATTTTGGAAAAGTTTTGGTCGTAAAGACGGCACCTCGGATGCCGGACCGCGTTCGCACGATCACCACAGATTACAGCTCTCGCTGCTCTCGGCTCTCCGGGGAATGAACAGTTAAAGATACGGAGTGGCTGGTATGAGTTTTCCACGAATGGTTATTCGATGGGTTTAGGTGAGCGGATATAGATAGATCGAGTCAGAGGCTTCCGGTCAGGAGGGGCTAAGGGGGCAAGCAGCGTTGGTCCAAGGTCTGTGCCGGGGCGTGGAGATGTGGGATCTTGAGGTTGGAATCTACCGATAAGAGTTGCCGCCTGGGCCAGCTCTCCCCTGGTGATCTTCCGGTCGTTATCCGTGTCGAGCCATTTATTTAGCCCATAAATCCGTTGTTCTTTGCGTGAGTTGTCGAGTGGAGAGATGACGGTTTCGTCTTTCCCTTCAATGATGAAGCCTCGAAAGACAGCCATATAAACGTCGGCCATGCTGTTGAGACGCCCGCGAAACGATGCAAAATACTTTTCTACCAGGCGCAACTGTCCAACCGGATCCATCTCCCTGATAGCCGCAGTAGTCGTTCCCAGACGGCTTGCTGTCTCTTTTACGAATTGCAGCAAGCCGCTCGCGGACTGTCCGGGTAGGGAGTTACGGGCTGAAGGGTCAAAGAGTGATTCAGCCGCCATAACGTTGAGCAGCCACGCAGGCTGCGTTTTCAGCCGTTCCGCAACTGCGTGAAGCTGCGGCCAGAACTGAGGATGTTCGCGCAATATCTTAAGGAGATTTTGCCGTGAGCGAAGATGCTTCGCCTCGCTGCGAGCCACTATTCTCCGCCGGTGATCACCCGTCTCTTTGTTTTGAGCTATTGCTGTCGGCGCCACGAGCAGGGCCGCTGCCACGCCGATCGATTTCAATCTTTTCGTCCGGTTTCCATCATCCATCGACAGGTCACGTCAGCAACCACGATGCCGGGCCAAAACAGCGGCACGGAAGTTGATAGATAGCCTCAGCGAAACGACCCGCCGCGGATTCGAGGCTTTCCCAAAGCTTCGGTGACTTGTTCTGTGGTCCGATGGAAATGGCGGTCATTTAAAGCGAATAAATTGTTTCAATGAAGGAGTGGAGCCATGAAAGTGAAAGGCTTGAGATGGATAGGTCTGTCTATAGGAAGCTGCAAAGTGGATAACGACCTGCTCGAACGCTCGGCAGCCGCGAGAGCAGGTCATCGTGTAATTCAGTTAGCCGTGCTTGTTCGATCGATCGAGCCGGCGTTGGTGCTCACCACTGCACTGTTGTTGATGGGTGTTACGCTTGTGCAGCCGGCGTTCGCGCAGGTGCAGGGCGGCACTATCTTCGGACAGAACGACCAGGCAGTCGGGAGCGGAGTGCGAGAAGCGATCAGGTGGGGGAGAAATTTACTCTTCCTGCTCGGCGTCGTCGGCGTCAGCTGGGGAGCAATGAATATCTGGTTGGAGAAAGGGTGGGGTAAACAGATGCTCGGCGGAGGCCTTTGCATGGGAATAGGCGGCGTCTTGTCGCTCATCTACAGCTTCTCGCAAGGCAATGCCGTCAATCTCGACACTGACCTGGGCAATTAAAAGGGGGGCAATGATGCGGCTCAGACCCATCAGACCGAATGTCTACTTGCCGGTGGCGCGGTTCGGCGTGCGGATCGAGGACTGGAAGTTCGTCTTTGCCGCAGCACTCGTCAGCTATACGGTGCCCTTTCTACTCAACTTGAGACTATGGGGAGTGCCGCTGGAGTTATGGTGCGGACTGGGAGCAGGGGCATTCTCCATAGCATTTTTCAACTATGCGCGAATCGGTCGACGACCGTACTGGTTGCAGCACCGAGTGCGCGCCGTCTTTACCAGCCCGATCGAGCGACGCTCGCTTCCGATTGATGAGGAGAAGCGGCCGAAGCGGGCATGGATCATCAACGCAAAAAGGAACTGACATGGAACCCATTACGATCATCGGCGGTATCGCCGCGGGCGCAGGTGTCGGGCTTGGCATCGGCACTGCGATACGCTTGCTGCCTGTGCTGCGTCAGGCTCATCGAGACATAACAGCCTGGAGCCTGAGTTACGAGGCTCGCCTGTACGAAAGCATAGCGAAGGATGAGGAAGTGAGAATGGAATTGGCGAAGCCTTCTGGGCGAAAGCGTGACTCTTCAATTGTGGGCTTTTGCGAAGGTGCTTTGAGGCACATCGATGGATCATATAGCTGCGCATGGGAGGCGCAGCTCGCTCCGACGATGCTCGCGCACGAGCATACCGTAGAATCCCGCTATGACGCACTGGCGCGGATGCTGGCGGTCGAGAAGCCGCCTGGTACCGTGATCCAATTCCGCTATTCGTCCGGCCCCGATCCGGGGCACGCGATCCTCGCGCATCTCACGGCGCGGGGAGACGGAGAGTTGGCGCATCCTGAGGCCGCGGAACTCCACATGAACAATGTGGAGTTCTATCGCAGTGCCGCGGCTGTGGGAGTTTACCGTCACCAGACGCTCTCGATCTGGGTGCGAGTACCGGTCCGGCAAAAAGGGGACGATACCAGCAGCGGCCTGAGCGCTTTTATTCCCGCTGCTGGGAAGGCGTTTGGCAAACAGAGATTCAAAGACCTTCTCCACATACTGCGCAGAAAGTGGGCGGAGACGGCTGATGATGGCGTGGTGCGGCGAATTCTCGCCGATGAACGCGAAGCGAGAAGGAGGGCGGAGAAGGTCTTCCGCCTGATCGAACGCGAATGCCCGTTGTCGTTGCGACGCTTTGGACAGGAGAAATTGTGGGAAGCCGTCTACCTCGGGCACCTGCAGAACGCGCGTTCTATTCCACTCTTGCCTGACGTTCTCGGATGCGATCTCCGGGATTATCTGTGTGGCGAGACGATTCGTGCGGAGGGGGATTACGTTATGCATGGTTTGCACCCGGGGGCCATCGTCTCGATGTTCACTCCGCCGCAGCCGGCAGTTGCGGCAGATGCACTGCGTGTCTTGACGTTGAACCCCGTGCTCAATTTCCGGCACACGATCATTGCGGAGTGCATCTATCCCGACCAGAGCAAAGCCACGAAGCGCCTCGACCGGCGAATTAAGCAGGTAAGACGCTCGCACATTCGTGCCGACGGAAGAGTGAAACAATCGCCGGAATCGAGAGTAGCGCTCGCCGACCTCGAGACTGTACGCGAGCACGTGACCGGATCGCGAGAAGCGTTGGTGGATATGCGCTTCTACGCACTCATCTATGGCCCACCGGCGCGGACGCGGGAAGAGAAGATGGAGTCGCTCACGATTCTCGACAACTATTGCGAACAGATGGTGACAACGATGAAGGCTATCCCCGGTGTGGAAGCGGCGCGTGAGGACCCGGACGGCATACGCGCCATCTATCACCGAGGGCTGGCGGGTGAAGCGGACCGGCGGCCCACAGGGAGGGAGATCACAGAAGTCGCCGGCTCACTCGCCGCGCTCATTCCAACCGAATCGAGCTGGAGTGGGGCCAGGAGACCTCACACATTGTGTTCAACACCGTCGGGGAGATTGATTGGTCTGGACTTCTTCGACCGCGGAGAGATCGCTTCTCCGCTTGCCGTAGTGTTAGGGCAGCCCGGCGCCGGCAAATCAGTGCTCATGGCCCGAATCATCAACGATGTGCTGGCGACCTTAGCTGAAGCTAGAGTGCGAGCGGTCGATTTCGGCGAATCGCTCGGCCCGCACGTGGATGTGGTGGGAGGCCGCCATCTGCGTTTCATCGCCGGAGAGCCTCGCACAATCAATATTTGGGATTACCCGGGGCTGGAACTGGGCGATCCGCCCGACGAGACCCAGATCGCTTTCGTGGTAGGCGACGCGATGCGTTTGGCGAGAGTCAAGCCCGATGACAGCATCGCCGAGGACATCCTGACCAATGTGGTGACTGAGGTCTACAGGAACGAGGTTCCCCGCAACGGCCTCGGGAAGCCGAAACATGAGCCGACCCATTCGCACTTGCTGGCGATGCTAGATAGCTATCCCTTCCAGGCGCCGGCAGTGAGAGATCGCGCTGCGACGCTGGCAGTGGCGCTTGAGAAGTATCGCGCCCATCCCTGGATCGATGCGCCCACGCATCCTGATTTCGCTACTGATTCTCCATATGACGTGTATGAGCTCGATAGCCTGGATAACTTTCAGCAAGACGTAAGAGAGACTTTGGCCGGACGAGTTGCTGCCCGTGTAGTTCGCTCTATCGGGCGGCTGAAAGAAGACGGGACGCGTGCGCCGGTGTTACTCGTCTTTGATGAGGTCTGGAAGATCAGGGATAAGTACCCCCACATTCTAGCTGTCATCAAACGAGGTGCACGACAAGGGCGCAAAGAGAACGCAGTGACGATGCTGGCGACACAGGCTTATGAGGATTTCGAGGAGTTGCACGATATTACCAGGACCGCCGGGATAAAGGTCATCGGCAAACAAATAGGTGATTGCTCGAAGCTCATTGATGACGCCGGACTGTCGGACAACGCTGCTGCAGCGATAGGCACTATCAGGAATGTTCGAGGCGAATACGCCCAGTATGTATTGGTGCTGGGGTCCGGCTTCGACCAGATCGTCGAAATGATCCAGATGGACCTCTCACCGGCCGAGCTATGGACATTCGCCACAAACCCGGATGAACGCAACGCCAGAGCGCGGGTGCGATCGCTTACCGGCTGGCCGCTGGCTGCTGTGATCGGATGGCTCGCCGCTGTCTATCCGAGAGGGCTGGCTGCTGCAGGACAGATCGAAGTTGATGAATCGCTTTTAGGCTTTCAACATAAAACCCTCAGAGGAGGGAAGCAATGAAAAAGGCATCTATGCTTCATCGGCTCATACCTGGGTTGTTCATCTGCATTCTGCTCATCCCTCACGAGGCGGCGTACGCGCAATGGACTGTCTACGATCCTGCTCAGTACGTGCTTCAAGTCGAAAAGAAAGTCGAAGAGGCGGCTCGGTGGATGGAGCACTACCAGAAGTTAGTAGAGCAGCTCACAACACTGGGTGGAGTACTTAAAGCCGCCGATGATCTCGTCGCCAAGCAGAACAATGCAATCGCCACCATGAGCAACATAGGAAGGACGGTCCGCGCTTCCTTCCAGTTAAAGGATCAGCTTGAAGCGATTGTTACCACGCGCCTGAACATGATCAAGCGGATCGACGAACGGCTTCGCAACGGTATCTTTGATCCGGAAGCCGATCTGCGAGACCTTGATGAGTATTTAAGAGAATCTATCGGCCGGAGCAGTCAAGATACGATCGCGAATCGCGAACGGCTTGTTCGGATGGACAACCAGATCGCGATGTGGCAACGCGAAATGAGTCTCAAGGAGCAGAAGAAAGCATGGGCAAAGGGGGAGCAGAAAATAACGGCAGACTTACTTTACGTGGAGGAACGGAAGCCTGACGCGCAGAAATGTGCTTCGTGTATCGCCAGTCTCAAGGATGAACTGGCCAGTTACGAGATACTGATCGCACAGCTTGAGGTGGAGATATTAGATCTCCGATGCCAAATCGAGAATCGCATGAAGCAATACAACATTCGTATGGAGGAGCGCGTCAAGTTCGGGGAGCAGGTACAGTCGATGAATAAGGCATGGTCAGAATTCAATAATGCGCTCGACGAGCTTCAAAGGACGCTCAGCAAAGTCGACTAGAGCCTATCTATTAGAAGATAGGATCAAGGAGCAATCATGCGTGCAAGCAAACTCAGGCGATCAACACTGTCCATCCTGCACATTACTGCGGTAATTGTTTGTGTGAGCCTGCCCATGCTCGCTCAGACGCCCACGCCTATACCGTCCCCCGCGCCTGCGAATCCTGCAGGTAGTGGCTTATCGGATATCTTCCGGGCGTTAATCGGCCATGCCGGCGCCCTCATACCGCTCCTACAAAACGAGATCGAAGGCCCTCTCATGCCGTGGTTGGAGAAAGTGTCCTGGACACTGGCTGCGCTCGTCATCATGTTCGGCTTCGCCAGGCTGTGGCGCGAAAACGCGGGAGCCGGTGTGGATGTTTTCTGGTGGTTCGGGAGAGTTGGGATCATCTTCGCGCTGATGGGAACCGGCCCGACCATCATCAACACGCTCGATACTATCGGCCAGGAGATCGCCTGGAGTGGAAGCAGCAGAAACGGCGATACCGCCGTTCTCCACAGATTCTACGACAACCAGCGTAAAACCTTCGAAGAAGGCTACCGCAGATTCACCAAAGGGCATTTCACTGTTGAGCCAACTGGCGAAAATCTCAAACCGCCTCCGGGTGGAGAAGAGGCAGTTCTGGGAGTGCTCCTCGACGTGGTCTCTTCGCCTCAGGGGATCAATAACAAGTTCGAGAGCCTTTCGCACAATATGCCGTTCCTCTTTTCGTTGCTGAGCTTCGCGCGCGGGATAATCGCTTTCGGGGACCTGTGGCTTCTGTTGCTCGGGGGATTTCTGATGATCGCCGTCAGGCTTGCGGCGCCGGTGATGATTGCCCTGGCGATCGATCGGAACCTGGCTCAGAAGATATCCTATCCATTTACCTGGGGCGTTATCGTTCTGACACTGGTGTGGCCGGTTGTCTCTCAATTGATCAGGGGGCTCGCCTATATGGGAGGCAACCTCGCGATGAGTCTGAGTAGAAGTGATGCCGTCTATCAATGGAATCCGCAAACGATGCAGGAAATCATGTCTTCTGGCGCAGAGCCTTATCACACTGTCATTTTGGCAGTCTTGATTATGGCCGTCGCCGGACTGTCACTGTGGGCTTCGCCGATGATCGCCTACAAAGTGGCGAGCGGCCAGATCTACGAAAGCGTATCGTCCACCATCTCGGGATGGATGGGGGCGATTGTCGGAGCTGGAGTTGAATTCTACAGCGCGTCAGCTGCGGCACAGATTACTAACATGGCCGATCAGATGCAGGCGCTGGGGGGATTTGGAGCCGAGATGATGCGCGCTGAAGCGGGGAAGGATGCGGGCAATCTGGGCATTCGCGCCAGGCAGAGTGAGAAACTCGCACAGCTCTTCGCGCAGCGGGACCAGCAGATCGGCCTCGCCAAGGCAGGGCGTGACTTCCAGAATAACGCCGCTTACCAGCAATACATGCACACCTATCGCACCATGATGGCGGGTCGCACTAAAGAGAACAATGACAATAGGGTCGCGGGCCATCAGCAACGGGAGATGCAAAAGTGGGGCGCGATCAGCGAGGCATTGACTATCGGTGGAAGAAACATGAGCCCCTTCGGCATGGGTGGGAACAAAATAGGAGATGGAGCCTTTATAGGCCTTACCATTCAACATGGCGGCAATTTCATCAGGTGGTTGGGTCAGGGACAGGCAGTTATCAAAGGCGCCGGAGGGCGCACCAAGAACATCGAAGAATATTACAATGATCTGAATAAAAGCTGGGGTACCTACACCAAAAATATGTATGGTCTTCACGGCGATTTCGCAAACGCCCAGATCGATACTGCCAAAGCATATGCGAATCAAACTGCTGGCGGGGTCAACCAGGCTGCAGCGCTCGAGAGACAAGCAAACCTCTTCACCTACGAAGGCGCGGTCGGGGCGGCTAAGGAAGTGCGGGATGCATCGCTCCAGGCAGCCCAGTTGCGCGCAGTCGCAGCCCTGATGAGCGCTATGGGCCATAACATCGCGCGTAGTGCTGAGCAGGGCATGGCGCTGCGGTATTAAGAGTAGTTTTCAAAATGATAACGCTATTAGACCATCAAAGTCAGAATTGGGTGATATCCGCTTCCCTGGCGGAAGCGCTTGGGGGCTATTTGATAGTGATTGTGGGAGAGTGTTGCCAGGACCACTAGACCTAGGAGTGCAGGAATATGAGTGAGATCGATATAGATCGCATCAACACGGAAATTGAAGGAAAGATCAAAAGGTACGCCAGCAAGGTTGAGTTGGTTGATGATGAGGCGGTGCTGCGTGTAACCATCCCGGATGATGTCGTGTTGGACCGGGAATTCCATATAAATTGGTGGCTTGATTTCATTGGTCAATCCGTATTTCAGTGGTGCGGCCGAACCTTCTACTGCTGTGATGTCGAGACGACAGAAGACGCGCACATTTGGATCTGCCACTTATCGGAGTTGCCTGACGATCCTCTTCTGCAAATGGCGCAGGAAATCAATGACGAAGCTGTTCCGCAATCCTGAGTCTATTGACCAATGACTCACGATATAGAGCATAACCGAAACTGTAGGGGATAAACGATGAATACGGAGACAGGCAAAACAACTCGATCATCCGTCACTCTGCCAAAATTTCTGACGGTAGAAGAGGTGGCCGCGCTACTGCGCATCAAGGTCCGCACGGTCTATGAGATGGTCTCGCAAAATCGGATTCCGTTTCGCAAGGCCGGCCGCCGCACGGTCTTCTTGCTCGAAGAGATTATGGAATGGACCTGCCGGCAAAAATGATCTACTAGCCTTTCGAGAACTCGACCGAATGCCAATTATCGCGGTAATATAAAAACCGCTCTGACCCGTGGCTGCAACTCGGGAAGGGAGCAACATGGCAGTAAAAAAACGCGGAGGTCGTTGGCACTACGACTTCATGATCAAACATAAGCGCTATCGCGGAGTGGTTCCCGAAGCGCGAACCAAGGCTCAGGCCGAACAAGCCGAGACTCAGATTCGCCAGGATGTTTATGACTCGAAATATGGCAAGGCTATAGAGTCGCCAATCTTCGAAACCTTCGTCGAGGAGGTTTATCTCCCCTGGGCGAAGTTAAATAAACGCTCCTGGAGATCTGATGTCGAATACGTTGAAGTGCTCATCGGTGAGTTCGGAGATAAGAAACTAGATGAGATCACGCCGGCGATGATTGAGAAATTCAAGAGCAAGCGGCGTGAATCGATCACGCGGCGGGGCAAAAAACGCGCCCCGGCATCGGTCAATCGCGAGCTTGAGGCGCTCTCACGCATATACACTCTCGCAACCGATCAGGATCTGGCGGCAGTCAATCCCTGTCACAAGGTCAAAAAGCTGTTGATGGATAATGCGCGAACCCGCTACTTATCCGTTGAAGAAGAAGAGAGATTGTTGGAAGTGATGACAGGAAGGATCACTCACCTGGGTCCAATCGTCATCATCGCGATCGACACGGGGCTGCGGCGTGGAGAATTGCTGAGTCTTGAAAAGGAACAGGTCGATTTTATCCTTAATGTGATCAATGTGAAGAGAACAAAGAGTGGAAAAGGCAGAACCGTGCCAATGACTCCGAGAGTATCGGAGGAACTGAAGCGGCTCTGCGAAAACAGCGACAGTCGTTACCTTTTTGGCAACCCGGACACCGGCAAAGCGATCACTGACGTGAAGCATTCATTCACTTCAGCCGCCCGTGCTGCAGGTATCGAGGATTTCACTTTTCACGACTTGAGGCACACGTTTGGAACACGCCTCGCCGCATCCGGCGCGGACGTGGTCAAGATCAAGGAGTTGATGGGCCACTCTTCGATCACAACCACGATGCGCTATATGCACGCGAGCGATTCCGGCAAGCATGAGGCCATCGCCAGAATGGCGGCGACCCACGCTCAAAAGAATTGTCACAAGATTGTCACAAAAGAAAAAAGGCAGGATGTTCAACCTGCCTAAACCATTGATTCTATTTATGCGCCCGGCACGACTCGAACGTGCGACCTTTTGGTTCGTAGCCAAACGCTCTATCCAGCTGAGCTACGGGCGCTTTTTACGAACGCGAATTGTGCCACCTCATTTACACCAATGTCAACTAGGAGTTTACGCATGGCAAACATTGTGTTTATCTTGTGGCGTCTTCCGTCTTTCACTGCCTTCTATCTCCCATACCCATATTCATACCCATAAATTTTCAACTATTGCCTACTTTTGCGGTTTACTAGAATTTCGTTTGGATTTAGATTTCTTGCGGATCAGTAGAGCTTCAATTGCAAGCTCAACTATCTTTGATATCGGTTGCTCTCCTCTCTCCCATCTAGCAACCGTGTTTTTCGTGACTCCCAGTTCTTCAGCAAATTCAGTCTGGGTCATCTCTAGTTCTTGTCTGTGAGTTCTCAGTTGTTTTCCCTTCTCGTTCATCAGATGGATCTAAACCAATGAACGGTATACGTCAAGTACACTTTGAACTTGATTATTGAGTATACATTATGTATACCGCGTCTTGTCAACATCAATTACAGAGGAGCAAGAACCAATGATCAGTTCAAAAAACAAACAATCGAGAATTGGAAGTCGCGAACCGTTCGGAAGAGTGACGAAGTTGGAGCAAATACCATCAGCGTTGTTTGAAGTCCTGCATCTGGCTAGGAAGATTAAGACGCCAGAGGGTAAACAGATCGCCACGATAATTGATGATATTATCACCGTTGCCCTGGCTGATTCTGAAGCCTGGATAAAACTAAAATTAGAATTCCCGCAAGTTGCTGATAAATAAAGCGCTTCTGAATATCACGCCAATAGGCGCGAAATGAATTTCCGCCTATTGGCAAACTTGAATTATCCGCCTCGGCAATATTGATGTGAGATATGCAAGATGATGAGATCGATGATCCAGGTTACCGATCATCCTCGACTAAGGATTTGTATTTTCTGTGAAGAGTGGAGAGAAAAGAGCGAGTTCAATAGTACTGATTGCATCTGTCTGTATCCACTGTTCACACGATGATTGCGGTTATGGTTTAGAAAGTCCGTTCAAAGCTTAAACTGCTACATCTTGAAATGATCGATATGCGCGCTCGCGGATGTGCAGCGCGCATATCTGTTTTATGTAGAGGTGTATTCGTGTTTGATGATGAAGTCTGGTGATCAGCGACAATTAGAAATCCCTGGGTGATTCGCTGGCCCTGAAAGTAAGATTTTTAATTGAGGCAATATGGAGTGGAAAAAGTAATTGACGCTGAACACGTATTGTAAATTTGAACTTGAGAACCATAGAATGAACTACCATAACTCGTGCAAACAACTAGCAGATGACTTCACTAGTACAATTCCATCTTCATTGGCTGACATCATTCGAAGAACCAAGAAGCGATGCGAGAAGGATTCTATAGAGTGGAAACTAGGAACAGATATTGAAGCAATGCGCCATTTACTAGATTTGTATGAAGCGCAGTCTGGTATCGATCCTTTGACTAATCTCGAAATGAGCGTAGATATTGATGGTGAATTTAAGTTCCTGATGAAGCCATCGTTAGATCGAATTGACAATAATCTAGGATACGAAGCTGGAAATATCAGGCTTACAAACAATCTGGTCGAATCTTCAGCGAAACCTCTTGAACGATGAACAATTTTATTTTCTATCAAAGCAGGTAGTGGATACGTTCGAGAAAAAGAATAAGCGAGACAAATCCAGAAAGAAGTGATGCGATGCTCTGGGCATATGCTCACACGCCTAGAGCTTCGCAATGTAGCTTGTTAAGATTGTTCCTGGTCACTAACGCAATCCTAGCCAAAGAATGAAGGCTACGGCTCCAACCGTGATTCCAATGATTTCTAGCTTATAAACGTTTTTCCAATTGAGTTTCATAAGCAACCTCGCAAGAAAAAGAAACTGTCTGCAATTCCCTAGCGATGACCGAGCAGATTGTAGTGGGTTTGGCTGGCAGGTGTCTAGAGCACGGAGGCAAATTCAAGGCTCTCGTCCGATACTCAAATTTCATGAAATTAGCCTGCTGGTGACGTTTTTCTGGTCTGGCACGAGTAAATCCATTCTCGACTATACCAGACTAATACAGAGCCTTATTTTCGATTAGTGCATGAAATTAATACAAAGGTACTTCAACAGCTACATAAATAGCGATAGCCGACAAGCGGAGTGCTGTCGGCTATCGTATATTGGAAGGTTATGGGCTAGTTGATAAACCTGGATTCAAGGTGATCATCTTGAATCTGCTGTTCTCTATTCTGCTCTGCTGCTAAAGCTTCATTGAACTGATATTCAGCAAGTTGATTCGCGATCTTTTTTGCCACCTCATTCACACCTATGTCAACCAATCATCTGCTATTCAAAAGGTCTATTCTCGATTGAGCCATCGGATGCTGCTTGTTGAGACGGTTTTGTACCGTTTTGTAATGTCAAAATCGAGGAAGAGCTTTCCGGATTTGGCGTTAATGCGAAATCCATGAGACAGTATCTTTTATGAACGACGACCTCCAACACCTCAGGTATCTCACTCTAGGACACTACATCGGCGCGGCAATCACGGCGCTATTCGCCTGCTTTCCCCTCATTCACTTCTCGATCGGACTGACAATGCTGCTCATGCCACCAGAGATGGTGGGCGTCGAGCCATTCCCGACGCGATGGTTGGGACTGATGTTCGCTTTGATTGGCGGCGCGGCCGTGTTATTCGGCTGGGCCTTTGCGGTGCTCATCTTCATAGCAGGGCGGTCGCTCGCGGCGCGTAAGCGATATATGTTCTGCTTCGTCATAGCGGCGCTCTGTTGCGCGTTCATCCCTTTAGGAACGGTGCTGGGAGTCTTTACGATCCTGGTCTTGATGCGGCCCACGGTCAAAGCGATGTTCCAGGAACAGCCGGTTCTCGGCGTTCCGCCTGAGAGAGTTCCGCGGGCTGGGGCATGGCGTGATCAGGTGGTCGCTGATCGAAGCGACAGCTAATCAGCCGACGTAAATCGATTGTCGCCGACTCGCAAGGGTGAATCTTCCGGTCTCTGTACCTGACGGCGAGCGCTTGGTTGAGCGTCAGGGCTAACGCGAGCTTCGCCTCACAGCGAAAGGGATGGTCTGCTTACGTAGCCCTGCTTTTTTCCACGGGGTCAGAAAACTATCCGAGCCTCGAACTGCATATTGCGCGGGCCGAATCGTGCGCCCGTAATCCTCCCGAATTGCGCGTTGGTGACATCGGTCACCGGATTTCCACGGCCAGCGCGGTTGAACGCATTGAACATATCGATGCGGAATTCAAGCCGCGTTTCCTCGCTGAAAGAGAAGCTCTTCTTCACGCCGAAGTCTTCCGAATAAACGCCCGGGCCGAATATTCCCGGCATGCGGGGAGGCGCCGTGCCAAGCCGGAACGGCACGTTATCGTCCGTCACGGTAACCTTCTGGAATGCCCTGGGATCAGGTATAGCTGGCCGCTTCCGTCGGTCTTGACGTCGGCGTCGCCATTGACGATCACCGGAACACCTGAAATCCAGTCGGGCCGAATAGTCCCGTTGAAGAGTGCCGTACGTGGTCCGCTGGCGCTGATCGAAAGTATATCTCCTGATCGGTAGTTATGGATGCCGGTCAGCGTCCATCCTCCGATGACGTGCCCCAGCACTCTGCCCGGATTCCACTTGCGGCCTTTGCCGATCGGCAGATCAAGAACCCACGTCAGTTTAAAAATGTGCGGCATGCTGAAGCTGGTAATCGTTCGCTCGAGATGCCGCTGGTTGACATCCTGTGAGGCGGCCGAATCGATCGCGCTGTCTGAACCCAAGAAGATCGCTTTCGACCAGGTGTAAGCGCCCATGATGGCCAGACCGCGAGTCAGGTGACGCGTCATCTGGACCTGCAGCGAGTTATAGTTTGATGTTCCGAAATTGGCGAAGATCCGGCCGATGTTGCCGTACTGCGGATATGGCCGCAATGCCTGAGCTACTGTGCCCGTGAACCCCGGGTAGGGAAGTGGAACGAGCCCCGGATTGTCCGAAAGATTCTCGATCAGATCATCTCCGTATTTGAGGGCGTTTAAGGGCAACTGATTTAAATTATCCAGGCCGCCAATATCCAGACGAGTCCCCTTGTTGCCAATATAACTGACCTCCATGACTACCTCAGCCGGTAGCTGATACTGGAAGCCGAGATTGTAATTCTGCGTGTAGCCGACGCGGTTGGAATCGGGCGCTATGTACCCGATGCCCTGATTATTCGCCAGAGCCGGATTCCTGTTGGGCAATGTGTCATTGAAAGGCGGGAAGGGACTCTGCAGATACATCACCGGTTCCTGTGGAAATCGCAGCGTGGCCGCGTTCGTAATCGAATTGACCGCGATATTGCCGTTATAACCGAATGTCCCGGGTGTGCTGAAATTCGCGACAAACGGCGAGTTATTGATTCCATAGCCGCCTCGCACTACCAGCTTTTTATCGACCGCGTATGCAAATCCCACGCGCGGACTGATCATGTAATAGTAGGTGTCATGAAAACCTTTGCGCCCCAGCTCATCGGCAAAGACAAGAGCACCCGGTCGATTGCCTGCGCCCGGGTTGGGCATGGTCAGGTCAATCCCGCTCTCGCGTCCCGCGACTTCGTTGAAGCCGCCGATGATCTCCCAACGCAGGCCGAGGTTCAGCGTCAGCTTCTGTGTTACCTTCCAGTCATCCATGAAATAGAATCCGGGCTGCGTAACGCGATAGCCAAAATTGGCGGCCGCTATCCCACGACTGGCATCGTTGACCGCGCCCAGCAGGAAGCTCGCGAAAGAATGGCCCGTGCTGTCCGCAAATCCCGGTAATCCGGTCTGAATCGGGTTGAAATTGAAATTTCCGGACCCCGACCTATTACGGATATTGTAGTAATACTTCCGCAGTTCAAATCCTGTCTTGAAATTGTGAGCGCCGCGGACGATTGTCAGGTCATCCATGAAGATCGTGCTGCCATTGTAACTGCCGCCCGCATTGCCAGAGCCGAGCCTTCCGCCAGCTCCAATACCGCCGCCCTGATAGACTGGGCCACCGAAAACCAGCGTCGGAAAGTGAGTCTGGTCGACGTTCTGCAGGCCGATCATCGAAGGCCAGTCCTGATCTACGAAGACGCTCTGGTTCAGATTACCGAAACGGTTGTAACCGATAGCCGCGTGGTTGATCACATTCGGACTGATCGTCCAGTCATAAGCGGCGCGGACCATGCGGCCCGGCGTGTATTGCAACTGATAAACACCGGTCGGCGTGTTCGGCGGTTCGCCCCAGCGCCCATTGGGCGAATTGTTGCGCAGCCGGTAGGTGTGATTGTAGTACGCCGAAATGCGGTGTTTCTCCGTAAACTGATGTTCGACTTTAGCGGCATAGAGGCGCTGATCGAATACAGGGCAACACGTTGCGATCGACGGATAGTTGAGCTGCATCCGGCTGTTGATCGGATCGGTTATTGGTGCCAGATTGAGAATGTTGCGGCTCACCGCGCTCCATTCCGATTGCGGGATGATGTTACCCGGGAATGTATCGCGCACCCATTGACCGTTAGCCAATCGGGTGGCATTCCGCGGATCGTAGAGCTGACCGAATCTAACTTGCTGGCCCGATGGGTCAAGAGCCAGAGGCTGGTTTGGATTGCAGAAATTGTTATCTACATCTGCGACTCTCACCAGTTGGCCAGAGCATGGGTTCCCGGTGAAAGCCGGATCAAACAATTTGGAGAAATCACCGCGTTTGAAATCCGCGGTCGGCAGCGTAGTCAACCCGGTCGAGACGAAGTCGCGCACCCGCGTGATCTCCATATTCGTGAAGAAAAACGTTTTATTGCGCCCGTCGTACCCCAGCGGACCGAAGACCTTCTTCGGCAGCCATACCGGGCCGCCGAGGCCGAAACCGTAATTTAAAAGCTTATATGGTGCTCGGGGTCTGATCTCATTGCCGGCGGAATCTCTGCCGAAGGATTTATTGGTGAAGCTGTTGGCGCGCAGGATTTCATTCTGGATATAGGTAAACCCCGTCCCGTGCAGTTGATTGGTTCCCGACCTGATAGCGAAATTGGCTACGCTCGTCTGTCCGCCGCCATATTGCGCTCCCATCGTTCCGGTCTGCAGTTTGAACTCGCTCACCGCGTCGGCGCTCGGACTGAACTCATTGTTGCTGCCGCCTTGCAGATCGAACCTTCCCAGCGGTATGCCTTCGATCAATATCTCGTGCGAGTAATACTGCCCTCCATTTATAGATCCCTGAAATGTATTGCCCACCGAGCCGGGCAGACTTGAAAAGATGAATGTCTGAATCTGCCGGTGCCCGTCTCCGACCGCCACCGGCCATGTATCGAACTCCTGTTTACTCACGTAGCGCCCGATCTCAGCCGTGCTCGATTCAAGCAGAGGAGTCGAGGCTGACACCGTCACCGTATCTGAGACCTGCCCTGCTTGTAGTTTGATATCCACGGTCAGGGTCTGCGCGACTCGCAGCGTGATGTCATCCGCGACCGCAGTCTGGAACCCTGAGGCCCTGACCGAGATCTTGTAAGTCCCCATCGGCAGATAGGGCATGCGGTAAACGCCCGCGTCGGTTGTCATCGCCCTGGTCTCGATGTTCGTCTCTTTATTCAATGCCACGACCTCGGCGTTAGGTACTACCGCGCCCGTCGGATCAGTTACGATTCCGTTGAATGTACCTCGTTCGCCCTGAGCGAATGCTGATGAAGTTAGGATCGAAAGGAGAATGATGGATAGAGGTGCGAACCAGTATCTCAGATGTTCTCTCATTGGGCCTCCTCTGAAAATAGTTTTTAGTTTTTAGTTGGGCCGTCTCGATCGGCGACTAAAAACTAGAAACTAAAAACTATCTTCTTTTCAGTGTGTTGTTTGTGCTGACATAGACGACTCTCCTCTCCGCAGGTCGGACAACCTGCGATACAGGGATTGCCACAGTGTTCTTCTTTGCGTCTTTAGCGGCGCAACCCGTAAGGTGAAGGTATGGGATGTTTTTTCAGTTCATCGAATTGGGCGAAGGTCTCTTTCGCGAGCTTCTCTTCGCCCGTCTTTTGATAAAAGCGGGCGAGCAGGTAATACGCCTCGCTGTAACCCGGATCGAGACCGATCGCCACGAGCAACGCCTCTTTTACTTCGAAGCTCGGCGCTTTCTGATATAACGCTTTCGCATAGTGATACCAGGCATGCGGTGATTGCGGATCATTTCGCCTCGCGCGATAGAGCCATCCGACGCCTCGCTCATAATCGCCTTCGTTGATCAACCATTCACCCAGATCGGTGAATGGCCAGGCGTATCTCACCTTCGAGCGTTCAATGATGCGGATCGCAGCCTGGAACTCGCGTTTCACTCCCTCGCCGTCATTCTCACCTTTATGCACCAACCCAGCGTAGTAACGCGCCTTATAGTGCTCCGGCTGAATCCTGATCGACTCGCGGAAAGCCTCCATCGCCTCGCGGTATCTCTTCTCTTCGAAGAAGCGCCGCCCCAGGTGATAACGCGCGTCGGCATCCATCGGGTTCAACCTGATCGCCTCGCGTAAATGGGTCTCGAACCTGTCGAACTTCCCGAGCAGGTATTCGACCATTGCGAGACGCTTGTATGTCTCCGCGGCCTGTATCTGCCCCCCATCAAGCGAGAGCGCCTTCTCCAACGAAGCAGCAGCGCCTGCCAAATCTCCCCGCTCCAAGCTTGTCTGCGCCTTCTCCAGCAATCGACTGACTGAACTGTTTCGTGTATCGTTATCGATTTTTGGCGACACATATGGCTGTTCCTGTGCGCCAGCCCATGTTGGCAAAAAGACAAAAGATAAAATTCCCAATATCCTGGTTATCGTCCACACGACGTCCTGGCCTCGGGATACAACTACGCATCCCCTTCATTCCATTTTATCTATGCTATCTTAGCTAAGCTATTTCTATTAGATTTTTAGTTGATGATTTGGTTAGTTTATTTATAACGCCGGCTTTATAGCACACTCCTTACCCGCTGGCTATAGCTATGCTACATTTTTGAGTTGATCCATCGCTTTTATTTATGAAATCGAAGGCGAAAAAAGAACGGCTCGATAACCTGTTGGTCATCCGTGGGCTGGCGGAGTCGCGCACAAAAGCACAATCGCTCATCCTGGCGGGTCAGGTTTTCTCACGGGAGCAGAGACTAGATAAGGCAGGCAAGCTCGTCCCTCCCGAAATTGAATTGACGATCAAAGAACCCCTCCCATATGTCAGTCGCGGCGGTCTAAAACTCGCCGCCGCGCTCGATCATTTCAACCTCGAAGTAACTGGATCGATCTGTCTCGATATAGGAGCCTCGACCGGCGGTTTCACCGACTGCCTGCTTCAGCGGGGTGCCGCACGTGTCCTTGCGCTCGACGTCGGCTATGGGCAGTTGGCGTGGAAGCTGCGCGAAGACCCGCGGGTCGAAGTCCGCGAAAATATCAATGCCCGCTATCTCAGTCCCGATGATTTCGATCTGCGTTTCGATCTTGTCGTCGTCGATGTCTCGTTCATCTCCCTGACCAAAATCCTTCCCGTCATCCCGCCCCTGGCCCGGCCGGAAGCCAGGATAATCACCCTCATTAAGCCGCAATTCGAGGTCGGCCGCGATGAAGTAGGCAAAGGCGGCATCGTACGCGAAGAGGCTCATCAAGAGAGAGTCGTTCTGGAGATCGCTAATTTCGGTCAGAGATTGGGGTTAGAGCTTATGGGGATTATCCAATCGCCCATCCTCGGGGCAGAGGGGAATCGTGAATTTTTATCGTGCTTCGTTATTAATGCACAGCATTAATCCACAGCATTAATTCTGACATCAGATTGGTCTCATTTTTGTTATTTTATTGCAATTCATATTGTCAAATGACTAAAATGGGTAACGAGCGCCAATAGATATAATCAGGCAAACTGATCTAAAAAACGGGGACTTAAGGAGGCACTATGGGAAGGACACATCTCGCTACCCTCATTATCTGTCTGTGCGGCCTTGCAATGACGGTACAGGCACAAAAAGCTTACAGGATATCCGATGATACGGTCGGAGACCGGATTCACCGGCTCGCAGATTCCGCAAGGGATTACAACAATGCTTTGAATAAAGGTCTGAAAAAATCGATATACGCAAGCGCGAGAGATGAAAAGATCCTCCGCCAGGCCGGCGAATTTGAAGTATCAACGTTTCGTCTCAAGGAGCGGTTTGATAAAGACCGGTATGATAGCGAGCGATCCCTATCGGATGATGTTCGCCTCGTGTTGCGCCGCGCGACAAATGTGAACAGCTATATGGTCAGAAATTTCGGACGCACGGGCGCAGATGAAAGGTGGGCGGTGGTCAAAACGAACCTCGAACTCCTCGCTCGGAGTTACAATGTGGGATGGGTAGGCTATGGCATCTCAAATCGCCCCTATCGCATGGATGATCAAGATGCCAGAGAATTGCTCGAACGAATCAAGGCCGATGCCGAGCTCTTCCGTAAAGGGATGGAGTCATATCTCAAAGTCGATCGTTCAATCGACCGATACACGAGAGATGACATTAACGGTGAAGTTAAGTATTTTATCAGCACAGCGTCGCGCTTGAGGGGGCGGGTTGATGATAAGGACGCTGGTGCCGCGGAATTTAACGAGCTGATGAACAGTATGGTAAAAATAAATAGTTTCCTAAACAGCAAGGGATACCGTTTACCACGCCAGATTAAGGATGATTGGAGGGGTATCACTAACAATCTACGGAAGCTAGCCTCTGGCTATAAGGTCACCACCCGGTCATATAATTATAATTACTAATTACTAGAGGCCTTTTATTGCAGATGGCAAAACACAATTTTAACGTAACGCCTCGCTTTAAAAAGCCTACGGAAAACGGAAAAGGCAAAAAGTTGCAGAGAAGACAAATCTTATTTGTCTTCTTTGCTATTTTTTGCCTTTTTTGTTTCCCCTTGACCGCCCAAATGAAGAACCGGGCGACAGCCGCTCAACAGCGAGCGTCACGGGGCACAACTCCTAAACCCCGTCTTGTCATCGGGATCGTAATCGATCAATTCCGCTATGAGTATCTGACACGATTTGAGAAATCATTCGGCGAAGGAGGATTCAAGCGCCTGCTCAGACGAGGAGCGGTCTTCGCCAATGCAAACTATATCCACACACCGACTTATACAGCTTGCGGCCATGCGACATTCATGAGCGGGACCACTCCTGCCCACAACGGTATCGTCGGAAACGAATGGTTCGATCGGGAAACGGGAAATCGCGTGACGAGTGTTTCCGATAATTCGGTCAAGCTGCTCGGCGGAACCAACGATCAGAGCGGGATGTCACCACACAGGCTGATCGGTTCGACCATCGGCGACGAGCTGAAATTAGCAACACGCGGCCAGTCGAAAGTGATCGGCATTTCATTGAAAGACCGCTCCGCCATACTTCCCGCGGGTAAGCGGCCGAACGGTGCATACTGGTTCGACGCAAAATCCGGTAGTCTTGTCTCGAGCACCTATTATTTCGCCGATCTGCCCGAATGGGTCAAGAAGTTCAACCGCGAACAGAAACCCGACCGCTACCTGAACGAGGGTAACGGGGGCAATGGTGGCAACGGAGGCTCGGAAGGATCATCCCGTTCTTTCGAAGCCACGCCATTCGCGAACGACTACCTTATCGATTTCGCAAAAGCAGCGATCGAAAACGAAAAGCTGGGCACTGATGAGAGCACAGACCTGCTGACGATCAGCTTTTCGGCAAACGATCTGATCGGGCATACCTACGGCCCGTACAGCAAGGAAGTCGAGGAGGTGACGCTTCATACTGACAAATTGCTGGCACAATTTTTCAATTACCTAGATCACAAGATCGGGTTCGAGCGTCTGGTGATCGCATTAACGGCGGACCATGGCGTTGCGCCGGTTCCCGAGCAGATGCAGGAGTTGGGCTTGGGAGGGCGGTTGAATGCCAGGGCCGTGGCAGAGAGCATTGAATCGGCGCTCGATCGTCAATTCGAGGACGAGAAATGGATCATCTCATACGTCAATAGCAATGTGTATTTTGATGCCTCGATCATTGAAAGGCGCAAGGTATCGACTGAGGAATTAGAGCGAGCTGCCTGTCTGGCAGCGCTCAAAAACCCGGGAATCGCCGCATGTTTCACTAGCTCGCAACTCATCTCGGGGGCGTTGCCTTCTACGATTATCGCTCGCAGTGTGGCGAACGGGTTTTATGCCAGGCGGAATGGCAACATCGTGGTCGTGCCTCAACCTTTCCATTTCTTCAGCGAAGGATCGGGCACGACGCACGGGACGCCTTACAGTTATGACACGCACGTTCCGGTGATCTTCTATGGCGCTGGGATTCATGCGGGAATTTACTACGGCGTCAGCAGTCCCGCCGATATCGCGCCAACGTTGGCCGCGCTGCTCAAAATCGAAATCCCGAGTAATAGCAGCGGGAGAATACTGAGTGAGGCGATAAGGGAATAAAGAGAGCTCATTTTACATTGTTCATAATAGATTTTACATTTGTCATTTATTCACACCAATTGAATCATGCAACCAATGACAAATGTAAAATCTAATATGAACAATGTAAAATGATTTTGCCTTTTGGTTTCTTCACTCTTCCCCAATCTCTTCCTCTTCCTCCTCATCGCCTCCTCTACCTCGATTTGGCCGTTTGATGCCGAACTTATCCAATCGATATTGCATTGTCCTGAATGAGAGGCCCAATAGTTTGGCGGCGCGCGTGATGTTCCAGCCGGTCTGCTCCATCGCCTGAATGATCATCGATTTTTCAAGTTCTTCAAAAGAGATACCTTCGGGTGGAAGCTTGAATCCGCCGGTGCTTTCGGATTGTGTAGCGGATCGGATCTCGACGGGCAAATCTTCGGCTGTAACCTCATCTCCTTCAGCAAGCAGCAAAGCGCGTTCAATGGCCGATTCGAGCTGGCGCACATTGCCCGGCCAGGTATATTCCATAATCAGCCTCTTTGCTTCCGGAGATAGGTTTATCGAGCGAGCTAGATTCGCGCTGTGTTTGCGCAGGAAGTGATCGGTCAGTATCTGAAGGTCGTCGCGGCGTTGTCGCAGCGGAGGAATATTTATGGGAATGACATTCAGACGGTAATACAGGTCCTCACGAAAACGCCCGTCTTTGACCATAGCCTCCAGGTCGCGGTTGGTTGCAGCAAGCACCCTGACATCGACTTTGATGGGCCTGGTCCCGCCGACGCGCATGACCTCCTTCTCCTGCAAGGCCCGCAGCAGTTTGGCCTGCATGCTTACATTGATCTCGCCGATCTCATCGAGGAAGAGCGTTCCCTTATCTGCAATTTCGAAGAGTCCTTTCTTTTCACCGACCGCGCCCGTGAACGAGCCCTTTTCGTGGCCGAAGAGCTCCGATTCAAGCAGGTTTTCGTTAATGGCGGCGCAATTGACCGCCTGGAACCGTTCGTTGACGCGCGGGCTCGCTTTGTGCATCGCGCGGGCGATCCGCTCTTTACCGGTTCCGGACTCCCCGCGGATGAGGACAGTGGAATTCGAGACGGCGACTTTGACGATCATCTTCTTAACGCGCTCCATCGCATCCGATACGCCCACGATCTCTTCTTCCACTGCCCTCATTTGTGAGACCGCTTTAGACAGCACCGCGAGTAGTTTCGCCCGGTCGAGCGGCTTCTCCAGGTAATCGAAGGCACCGCCGCGCAGCGCTTCTTTGACTGAGTTTATGGAGCCGTGCGCAGTCATGAGGATTACCGGCGTCGAGCTGTCGAGCTGCGAAAGCTCGTTGAGAAGCTGGATGCCGTCCATGCCTGACATCTTCAAATCGGTCAAAACCAGATCGAAACTTTCATGTTTGAAAAAGCGCAATGCTTCCTGACCTGAACTGGCGGTCTTCACCTCATAGAGTTGAGAGCCCGCTTCATCGCGCTCGCCTGAAAGGATCAATTGCAAAATGTCGCGCTGGTTTTTTTCGTCATCTACAACAAGGATTTTCCTGGGAGACATGTTTTTCTCCATTGTTGATTACGGATTGTGAATGAAGATCCGCCACAAACTGGATCTTGATCCCCAACCTTATTGGGATTCACGTGGCAAACGGGGCAATACGACCGTGAAGGTTGCCCCACTTTCGGGTTCGCTCTTGACCGAAATCTGTCCGCCGTGTTCTTCGATGATTTTTTTGGTCAACGGCAATCCGAGGCCGATCCCGGTCTCTTTGGTCGAATAGTAAGGTTCGAATATCTGCTCCAGAGCATCTGAATCAATTCCGGGACCGTTATCTGCGAACTCCACCTCGACCAGAGACGAATTGGGACTCAGCGTGACGTTCAGCGATCCGCCGTCGGGCATAGCCTGAACTGCATTGATCATCAGGTTGGAAAAACAGGTTTTCAGCAGTTCCGCATCTGCCTGCAAGATGGTATTTCCGTTGCCATTTTGTTGAATGTTGATGGTGACGCTCTGTTGTTCCGAATGGGCAGCCACCAGCATGCGTACTTCCTCAATCAAAGTGCGCGCGTCCACCTCGCGCAGCTTGAGCTTGGCCGGACGCCCATAACTTAAAAAGTCGGTGACCAGCCGATTGAGCCGCGCCAGCTCGTCTTTTATGGTCGTCAGGATGCGCGTGTATTCGGCGCGCGGGTCATCAGTCTGCGGCGCGAACTTCTCCTTCAGGTAGTCGATTGAAAGATTGATGAAGTTGAGTGGATTGCGTATCTCGTGCGCGATGCCCGAGGCCAGGCGCCCCACTACAGCCGAACGTTCGGCGCGCTGCAGCTGCTCTTCCAGATCGCGGTTCCGGCGCAACCCGACAATCATATCGTTGAATGTGCCTGAGAGCCTGCTTATCTCTTCCGGACCGCCCACGGGCACTTCGAATCCGAGATCGCCCGCCGTGACGCGCTGCGCGGCCTGACTGAGTTCGGTAACCGGTCGAGTAAAACGCCTGCTGAAAGCAAAGAGTAGCGCGACCATCAATAATCCCAGCAAACCGATGACGATCAACCGGTCGCGTGCAGTAGTCGCGATGACTCGATCGATACGTTTCATCGACACAACGATGATCACGGTGCGCTTGGTCCTCTCGGTCTCGAAGGCAACCTCGATCTTTTTAGCTCGATCGCCATTCTGGTCAATATCGTCATCCCCCAACTCATCGAGCACCATGAGCGGAAGGCCGGTGATATCGTCATCGACCGGGTTCTTGATATCGTTTTGATCGGTGCTGTTATCCATCACACCCGTCAGGGAATCGATTACGACAATCTTTCGAATAATACTGTCAGCGTTGACCTGCAGAGTGCCACCCCTATTCGGATCAATCATCTCATAGAGGAACTCATCTCCCGCAAGAGAGCGAAGCGCCAGCTCGACAGCCTGACCGGTCGCTTGCACATAATCCTTCATCTGCTGCGTTATCAGATTCTCCGATCGCGAGTTGAATACGTAAAGGGTGAAGGTCGTCAGGATCAGCATTCCTGCGATGAATGCCATGAGCTGAGAGCGGAAGCTTGAAAAAGTTTTGGCTATTTCATTGAATATCATATTTGTCGGGGCAGATTTGGGATTTCCGATCACAGCTTGTTGAGCAACTGCCGCGCTTTTTCCTGAGTACTCCGCTCGGATTTCGCGCGAGAAGGATTGATCTGTCGTCCGATGATATCCTGCAGCTGGCGGTGCGCATCTTCCTTTCGTCCTGCGTCTTTATAAGCCTGAGCCAGCACAAATTTCATTTGCAGGTTGTCCGGCGCTATTTTCACTCCCTGTTCCAGCCTTTCGATCGCCCTCTGCAGATTCCCGCCGAAGAGGCGCGGCAACTGGCGATCCATCTCTCCCAACGCGTGATATGCACTGGCTTCATGATAGCGGTCGTTCAGTCGCAGTACGGTCTCCATTTCGGCGCGAATCTTCTTGACCATCCGCAAAGCCTTGAAGACGCCTTTCTGCTCGGCGTATCCTCCATAATTTACAGCCAGCCAGAAGTGCGCTTCAACCGCATTCGGTTGCTGGGAAATGGCGCGCTCTCCCAATTGGATCCCGCGATCGAAATGACGGAGTTTATCGTTATTGCCCGCCCCTTCGCCTACGAAGTAGCAGGCGCGCGCCACACGCCATAACCATTGGTAATTGCCGCCATTGCCGGCCAGAGCCTTCTCGGCAATTGCTAGCGATCGTTTGTCACGCTCGACGTCTTCGCCGAAAGTCATCAGGCTGTCAACTTCCTGAAATGGGTTGACATAGGTAGCCGCCTTCGAGGCCTCCGCCAGGGTGGTTTTCGACTGTGAGAAGACATGTGAAGGAGAAATCACAGGGGCTAATAATAAAAAAATTACCGGAATACAAGCCCTTTTCATCGTTTACAACCTAACAACCTGATTTGAGTTTGGCAAGCGGCAGGTCACTGCTGCGAGCGGGGCTTATTTGCCAAATTACACCACATAGTTAAAATAGCGTTTTCTCTGGCAAAGGAAAAGGAACGCATGAACAAGTTCTACGTTACGACACCGATCTATTACGTCAACTCGCATCCGCACCTCGGTCACCTGTATACAACATTGATCGCAGACACGGTGGCGCGGTACAAACGCCAGCGCGGATTCGATACATTCTTCTTAACAGGCACGGATGAACATGGTGTGAATATCGAGCGGGCCGCAGAAAATGCCTCCTTACCGGTAAAGCAGCACGTTGATGGCATCGTCAATGAATTCAAGGGCGCTTTCAAGCCGTATAACTTTACCAATGATCACTGGGTGCGCACAACCGACGAATACCATAAAGATGGCGTGCACCGTCTCTGGCAACTCGCCAAAGAGAACGGTTATATCTATAAAGATAAATATGAAGGCTGGTATTGCGGCAACTGTAATGAGTTCTACTCTGAAAGCGATGCGAGGGTACAGCCCGACGGTTCGTTCACCTGCCCGGTCCACGAACGCCCGCTCGATCGCGTCGCGGAAGAGAGCTATTTCTTCAAGCTTTCAGCGTTTCAGGACAGATTGCTGGAACTCTACCAGTCAAATCCGGGTTTCATCCGCCCCGAAGCGCGGCGCAACGAGGTGATGAGCTTCGTGCGCAGCGGTCTGAACGACATCTCGATCAGTCGCGTTACGGTCAAATGGGGCATCCAGGTACCCGACGATCCGGAGCACACGATCTATGTCTGGTTCGATGCGCTGTCGAACTATATCACCGCTATCGGCTTCGGCAATGATCAATTGGGAGGCAAGAAGCATTACGAGAGATACTGGCCGGCCGATCTGCAGCTCGTCGGCAAGGACATCCTGCGTTTCCATGCGGTTTACTGGCCGGCGTTCCTGCTGGCCGCCGGATTGGAAGTGCCGCGAACGGTCTTTGCGCATGGGATGTGGTTGTCCGGCGGGCGGAAGATGTCGAAGACGCTCGGAAACGTGATTGATCTGGGCGTGTTGCAAAAATATTTCCAGACCGATGCCGTGCGGTATTTCTGCCTCCGCGAGATGGTCTTCGGGCAGGACAGCGATTTCACTTATGAGGCCTTCATCGATCGAGTGAATGGCGATCTGGCCAGCGGCTTGGGCAATCTCGCCAGTCGCACATTGACAATGATTCAGAACTATTGCGACGGTCAGATCCCGGCTGCCGGAAAGGGAACCGCCGAACTGGCCGCTCAGGCAGATGGCGTTCGTAAAGCTGTCATTCAGGCGATTGGCGAGTTCGATCGCGAATTCGATCAGTACAACTTCAGCCGCGGGTTGGAAGCAGCCTGGAGCGCGATAGCGCGTGTCGATAAATTCATCTCCGATGCGAAACCGTGGGACTTAGCGAAAAAGCCGGAACAACGGGAAGCGCTCAACCTGATTCTCAACACGGCAGCCGAGACCTTGCGCCATCTCACCGTCATACTCGTTCCGGTAATGCCCGAATCGACCCAGGCGATCTGGCTGCAGTTGGGAGAAAGCGGCAAGGTCGCGGAAGTCTCCCCCGCATCGCTCGAATGGCGTGGGTCGAGAGGCAACCGGATCGGCGAGATAAAAGCAATTTTCCCGAGGATAGACAAAAAAAATATTATGAACGATATCAAACAGGATGAATCCGTAAGTCAGGTTTCCCGAGAGACTGCGGATAACCCGGCACAGAGCCCGCCGATCGTCGAAGCCGCTCCCGGCATCGCCTACATCGGCATAGAGGATTTCACCAAAGTCGAGCTGCGAGTGGGCGAGATCAAAACGGCTGACCGTATTCCGAAAGCCGATAAGCTATTGCGGTTCACGATCGATCTCGGTGAAGCGCAGCCGCGCCAGATTCTGGCCGGGATTGCACAATACTATGAGCCCGAGAAATTGGTCGGGCGCAAAGTGATCGTAGTGGCCAATCTTGCGCCGAGAAAATTACGCGGCCTCGAGTCGCAGGGGATGATTCTCGCCGCATCGATTGGCGAGGAAGGAAGGCCTGTACTGGCGGGATTTCTGGAAGAAGTGCCCAATGGTGCGAAATTGAAATAGCTTCAGTTTCTAGGAGATTTCGGATGAACGTCGGTCAGTGGATACGCGGTCGCCTTCCGGAGTGCGCAATCTTCGTTCTGGGCGTTCTCCTTCGACTGACGATGGTTTGGCAGTACCGGGCGGAGTGGGGGTACGATGGGCAGGAACACTTGGATTACGTGGATTGGCTCTTCAAGCATTGGAGTCTCCCGCCTCATGAGGATATACGCCTGGCCTTTCATCCGCCGCTATACTACACAGCAGCTGCGGGTCTGGTTAAGCTAGGCTCGACCAATCAAGGAATCATCTGGCTGTCGATTGCCTGTGGCACCGTCCGGCTCGCCTTGATCTGGTGCGGACTCGAATGGTATCTGCCGCGGCGCTGGGCGCGCATTGCTGCCCTGGCGCTCGTCGCCATACTCCCTTCATCTATTCACATCGACGGCATGGTCTCCGGAGAGACGATGAGCGGCATGTTAAGCGTTGCTGCGATGCTGCTGTGGCTTAGAATATTTCGGGCAACCGGGCGACAACGCTGCCTGCTCGCTTGCTCTCTGGGATTGGTGCTGGGGCTGGGCCTGCTCACAAAGGTTTCGGTGCTAGTCCTGCTGCTTGCGTTCGGGATCGGCGTTTCGATCGATCTGTTGCTGCCGTCCGGAACGGTCGATAGACGAGCCTGGTTAAAGACGCTGTTGCCCTGGCTAGCCACGTTGGCCATCTGTCTGGCGGTCGCCGGCTGGTTCTACGCGCGAAATGTGGTGAAATATCGTAGGCCGTTTTTCACAAGCTATGAGACAACGCAGGCCTGGGTGGTGGCCGATTCGAGTCGTCTGCCATACATGGATCGTCGCAGCCTCGGTTTCGTTTTTGCCTGGGATATGTCCATCTACCGATTTCCCTATTATCCGGTTGGCCTTCAGCAGCACGCGCGGTTCTTTCCGGTCGCTTTGGCATCGACCTTCGTGGACTACTATAACTACTGCTTCTCGGGACTGTGTCTCGATCAGCAATTTGAGGGGGGCTTGCTGGCCAACGGTCGCCCATTGACGCCCCGGCTGGTCACGCTGTCTCGCGGCGCCGTCCTCGGTGGGACCATCATTCTATTGGGAACGCTGGCTGCCTGGGCGGTTTGCCTGCGGTGGACATACCGTAAAGACTGGGGTCTGTTCGCGGTGCTGCTCGTGCCGCTGTTCACTACAATTTTCATGCTCTTCTACGCCATTAAGTACCCTCACGATTATATGGGTATCATAAAGGGCGCCTACATGCAGTTCGGTACGGCCCCGCTTTACGCGATGTTCGGTGTGTCAGTCGATTGGGCGCGTGCGCGGCTCTGGCGTTGGCCAATACTCGTGGTCTTGTTGCTGGGCCTAGGTGGTGTCGCCGCTTACACATTCTTCTGTCGATCGGGGCTATTGCCCTGAATTGCACGCCTGCGCCACGCAATGGTGATGAGAGAAGGCCTGTGCAGGAGGGATTTCCAGAAGAAATGCCAAATGGGGCGAAATTGAAATAGCTATAAGTTTGATAGATGACCTCAGCGCTGATGAACCTGAATCCGTTGATACTCGGCCGCCTTCCCGAGTGCGCAATCTTTGTAGTGGGTGTGCTCCTACGTCTAACGATGGTTTGGCGGTACCCTGCAGACTGTGGGTACGATTCGTACGATCACTGGGATTACGTGGAGTGGATCGTCCATCACTGGACCCTTCCGCCGCTGGCCGAGATGCGCGAGGCCTTTCATCCTCCATTGTACTACACAGCGGCTGCGGGTTTGGTTGAGCTAGGATCGACCAGGCAAGGAATCATCTGGCTGTCGATTGCATGTGGCATCGTCCGGCTCGCCTTGATCTGGTGCGGACTCGAATGGTATCTGCCGCGACGCTGGGCGCGCATCGCTGCCCTGGCGCTCGCCGCCGTGCTCCCTTCATCCATTCATATCGACGGCATGGTTTACGGCGAGCCGCTGATCGGCATGCTCAGCGTCGCAGCGATGCTGCTATGGCTCCAAGTGCTCCGGGCAACCGGGAGACGGCAATGGCTGCTAGCCTGCGTATCGGGACTGGTGTTAGGGCTGGGGTTGCTCACCAAGCTATCAATGCTGGTCCTGCTGCTGGCGTTCGGAATGGGAGTATTTCTCGATATGTTGTTGCCATCCGAACCTGTCGATTGGCGGGCACGGGTAAAGGCACTATTGCCCTGGTTGGCCACTTTAGCCACCTGTCTGTCAGTCGCCAGCTGGTTCTACGCACGAAATGTGGTGCAATATCACAAGCCTTTTCTCACTAGCTTCGACACTACTGAGAAATCGTTGTTGGCCCGATCAAACCACCTGCCCTACCTGGATCGTCGTAGGCTGGGTTTCGTCCTTTCCTGGGATATGTCCATCTACCGACTCCCCTATTACCCGGTTGGGCTTCAGCCGCACGCGCGGTTCTTTCCGGTCGCTTTAGCCTCAACCTTCGTGGACTACTACAACTACTGCTTCTCGGGACTGAGTTCCACTCAGCATGTCGAGGGAAACCTGTTGGCCAACACACGCCCACTGACGCCTCGGCTGGTGGGTTTGTCTCGCGGCACCGTCCTCGGTGGAACCATTATTCTGATGGGGACGCTGGCTGCCTGGGCGGTTTGTCTGCAGAGGACCTTCCGCAGGGACTGGGGTCTATTCGCAGTACTGCTAGTTCCTCTGTTAACCATCCTGTTCGCATTACACTTCGCCGTGCAGTACCCTTACGACGATTATGGTGTTATCAAGGGCGCCTACCTGCAATTCGGGGCAGCCCCACTGTACGCAATGTTCGGCCTGGCTGTCGACTGGGCAAGCTCAAAACGCCGGCGCTGGCCGATATTGGCGATTTTGCTGCTCGGCCTGGGTGGGGTCTCTGCGTATACCTTCTGCTGCCGCACAGGAGTGCTGCTCTGAAATTTTGGCGGAGAGCGAAAGACATTATGTTTATAGATTCCCACGCACATCTGGATGTACCGCAATACAATGCGGACCGCGAGGAAGTTATCGACCGGGCGCGGGCCGCAGGGATCGATACTATGCTGGAAATCTGCGGCAGCGACATCGCGAAGGGATCGCTCGATGTCGGAATGAAACTGGCCGAAGAATATCCATTCATATATGCCGCCGTGGGCGTCCATCCGCACGAGGCGAGCCTGTATGACGAAGCTCTCGAGCGGAGACTTCTCGAGATGAGCGGAAAAGAAAAAGTCATCGGCTGGGGAGAAATCGGCCTCGACTACTACTACGATCACAGCCCCCGCGATGTGCAGCGCAAGGTTTTCAGCAGACAGATAGAGCTCGGAACGAAATGCAATCTGCCCATCATCATTCACACGAGAGACGCGGAAGACGATACTATAACAACGCTGCGGGATGCCCCGCCCGGCACAATCGGCGTCATCCATTGCTTCACCGGAACCAGAACGCTCGCGGAGGCTGCGCTCCAGATGGGCTTTTACATTTCATTCTCCGGAGTAATAACCTTCAAAACCGCAGGCGATCTTCGCGAGGTTGCCAGGTATACGCCCATCGATAAAATTTTGATTGAGACCGATTGCCCGTACCTCGCTCCCGTGCCCCATCGCGGAAAACGTAATGAACCGGCATTCGTAATAGATACCGCGGCCAAATTAGCCGAAATCAAAGGCTCAAGCATCGATGAGATCGCCCATATCACCAGCGCCAACTTCAAACGGCTCTTCAAATTGCAATAAGTTCCGCACTCATCCCAAATCTGCCGTATCAGAGATTTGGCGCTTTATCCACTAAATCAAATTGTGCCCACCCATTATCTCGAGCTTATATTTATTACCTTCGTTGCAAGCTCGAACCCAATGCTACTCCCCCGATGCTACCCCTAAGATATCTTTTCGATCTCTACACTCAGCCCCCTGACCTAAACCATTATCAGGTGACGCAAGAAATAGTAATGATCTGCATAACGCGCCAAAGCGCCCATAATTGGAACTCGCCGAGAAACTGGATACACACAATCGGTCATTCATTCACTTTTACATGACCGTTAAACAGCGACATATCCACCCGCGAGTCAGCACTAAACATTGAGGAATATGAACGAATTCGAAATGCTGTCGTATGCGTCATGTTAGTAATAGGCGCGCGGCGGCTGAGTCTAACGTTTGCCGTAGGCAATGGAGAGAGAGTATCTATGCAAGAAATAATTTTTACAGAATCGCAATATTCACCTTTCTTGGAGCAACTGCAATTTTTTGTTGATGAGGTTCCTAACGAGGTTGATCCTCTACCTATTGATGACATAGACGATTTCAACATCGATTTGAGTAACCAAGTAAACTGTGCGGTCACATTTTTTATGGAACACGAAGGATACACGCGTGAAGAGGCGTTGGCTCTTGTGGAGAATTTTCTCGATCGTGGAAATCGACCGCTATCGGCAGAAACCCGATAGAAAGCGCTGCCGATCCGATCTCTTTCGCGGTTGTTGAGCTTCTTGATAAATAAAAGCGACTTCAAGATCACCTTTGGCGGCATCCGCGGCGTTTCGAATTTGTTCTCCTCTCCCATCTTGAAAGCCTCGCTTCTCACGAGATATCAGTAATCAATTTTTTGTGATGGATTGAGCCGCGAAGCGAAGCGGGCTGATTTGGTGAGAAGCTGATTACCTGAAGACCAATAATTGACCTTGAGCCGAAGCTCGTCGGAGTATCAAGGACTTGGAGCAGCCAAGCCGCGCAGCAGGAGATGCTCCTTGACACCAGCGGAAGCTACTGGTTCACACTGCTAAGTTACCGACTGCGCCTACCTTCTTCCTCGCCGCTTCCATCCGAAAAATATCGATGAAATGATGATGACGCTTGGCGCGTTATAGCTGAAAACGAAAACATTGATCGAACCATCCGCGTCAATGCCGGATTGCGTAGACTTAGAGCGGAGGGTAAGATTGGAGGTGGTGAGGAGATATACGGATATAGCAACGGAGATCCCGTTAACTGACAATCTGCGAATTCAAAGGTGGGGTTGTCAAACAGATTTTCGATTTATGCATTCAAAGATTCGTTCTCCAGCGATTGCGGTAGACTTGAACATACGCGACATAAACACTCCGTCACATCCGAGTAGAAACCACAAGCGGTTAAGTGGAAAAGAGAAGAATTAGCGTATCCCACGCAAGCGCGCGCATACACAGGACAATTTATTGACGGAAAAATTTCTGTGAAGAAAGTTGACGGAGTTGTGAGAAAGGTAAACAATCCCGAATCAAGCTACGTCAATCCAACCATTCTCACAATCATTGATGCAAAGACATTCGAATCCGCGCAAAAGACAAGATACCAGAGGATCCCGACCCACTCCTGGCCAAAGGTTGCCGATCTCCGTACATTCCGCCAAGTCTTGGAAAAGTTTGTGAAACGGGTCACAATATACTCAGTCAAGAAACGCGAGCGAAATTCCGAATTGACGGGGTTATTGACGCAGAATTAGCAATTTCATTAAGTGAGCAATATCTGTGAATTATGGCACAGCAAAACACCTTCGATATCGTTTCTAAAATCGATCACGCTGAAGTCGTCAACGCCATCAACCAGGCGATCAAGGAAGTGCAGACGCGGTTCGACTTCAAGGGCAGCCAGAGCAACATTGAAGTGGAAGGGAATGAGTTCATCATTCTCACTTCGGATGACGAATACAAGCTTAAGAGCTTGAATGAGATCCTTCAGTCGAAACTGGTGAAGCGAGGAGTACCGCTCAAGGGATTGACGTACGGGAAAATCGAACAGGCGCTAGGTGGTACGGTGCGCCAGCGCATCAGCCTGCAGCAGGGCATTCCGCAGGAGAACGCCAAGGAGATCGTTAAAGTCATCAAGGATACGAAGCTCAAAGTGCAGGTTTCGATCCAGGGCGACTTCGTGCGCGTCAGCGGAAAAGATCGCGACACATTACAGAACGTCATTTCCGCCTTACGCGATAAAGATTTCGGAATCGATATGCAGTTTACTAATTACCGGTCGAATTAGGACGGTTTTCAGATTTCAGCACTGAGTCGATCCTGAAATTTGAAAATCGAAGACTAGTCATTATGGCAAAGATTCTATCAGTATCTTCCCCGCGTCAAGCGCAGACAACCGCCGAACGAATCTTCCACCTGATCCACAAAGAGATGCTGGCGGTCGAAGACGAGTTTGAACATCAAGCGAGATCCAACATTCAAATCATCGCCCATATTGGGCGTTATCTGCACCAGACCGGAGGCAAGCGGATCCGCCCGGCGCTCCTGATACTCTCGGCAAAAGTTTTTTGTGAGGAAGTCGACCCTTCAATAATACAGATCGCGACGGTCATGGAGTTCCTCCACACGGCGACGCTTGTCCATGATGACATCATTGACGGCGCCGATATGCGGCGCGGCCGCCAGGCCGTTTCCAGCCAGTGGGGAAATGACACCGCCGTTCTGATGGGTGACTGGCTTTACATGACGGCTTTTGAGACCGCGTTACAGCAACGCAATCTCGATATCCTCGACACTCTCACCGAAGCGACGCGTAAGATGACCGAGGGGGAATTGATCCAGCTGACATTGATCGGCAAGATGAGGATCACCGAAGAACAGCATCTGGACATCGTGAGCCGCAAGACCGGCCATCTATTCAGCGCCAGTTGCCGCGCCGGCGCCATAATGCGCGGAGCCGATGAAGAACAACGCCGGGCGCTCGCGATTTACGGCCTCAACCTCGGCATCGCCTTTCAACTTGTCGATGATCTGCTGGATTTCACATCCGATAGCACTAAACTAGGCAAACCGGTGCTGAGCGACCTGCGCGAAGGCAAGGTCACGCTGCCGTTGATTCGCTTACTTAAAAACCATCCGAACTGCGCGACGGCCGTCCGGGCCGCGATGGAAGAACCAGCCGGAGCGACAGAGCGCGCAGAAGATGTCTTGGCTTTGCTCGCCGAATATGGTGAACTAGAACAGGCTCGCGATGAGGCCTATCGCTACGCGGCCCGCGCGCAGGATGCGCTCAATATATTCTCGGACAATAAGTACCGGCGCGCTTTATACGACATAGCTCAATATATTGTCGAACGCGATAGATAATTTGATTGCTGAATGAGGAAGAAGTGGGTGGAAAATAATATCCCCTTTAATTCCCCAATATCTGCAATCGGAAAAATCGTATGATGGACGACACAGCCATAGCGGCGCTTCAGCGGTCGCTCAGTGAAAACCGCGAGGCAAAGCGCAAAATCAAAACGCGCCTGGCCGAACTGGAAGCCGAAGCGGAAATGCTCCGATCTCAATTGGCGACTTTCAATGCCGTTATCGAGCAGACTGAGCTGGCTCTTCGTCGCGTGCTTTTCCCCGACGATAAGCCGAGCAAATATGATCCGATCGAACTTCGCGCCACTGAAGCCGAAATAGAGGCCGAGGTCGCTAAGATCGAGCGGACAGAGCAATCGAGTAATGTTAGATTCAATGACTTTCGCATCCCACAGGCGGCCACCATCATCTTGCGCGAAGCCAACACTCCACTTCACGTGAGCGAAATCTACCGCCGTATGGCCGATGGCGGTTACGAATTTCGCGGGCAGCATCAATTGATAACACTCGCTGTCTCATTAAGCCGCAGTAAACGCTTCCGCAAAGTTGCACCGGGAACTTTCGAACTGAATCCCGACTATCAGACAGGGCAGGTAGCATGATGTTGGAGGGACAAAGATATCCCGCCACGCGACTATCCTTCGCTCTCCTCTCTCCCGCAAATAATGTATGAAGGCGATGATTCTAGCAGCAGGATTTGGCACGCGGCTCTGGCCGCTGACTGTCGGCCGGACCAAGCCGGCTATTCCTTTCCTCAATCGACCGCTCATCGAATATACGATCGAGTACCTGCGCCGCCACGGCATAGAAGACCTGTTGATAAATCTTCACCATGAGCCGGAATCCGTGATCGAGCAGATCGGTGATGGCTCGCGTTATGGGGTGAAGATCACCTACTCCATTGAAGAGCCGGATATTCTCGGAACATCCGGCGCGCTCGATCGCACGCGGCATCTGCTCGATGCCGATACATTCATCGTCATCAATGGAAAGATCATAACCGATATTGATCTCAATCCGGCTCTGGCAGCTCATCGCAACTCTAAGGCCATGGCAACGCTCGTCCTCCGATCGAATACGAATCGAGAATATTTCAGGGAAGTTAAGGTAGGTGAGGATGGGCGAATTGCCGAATTCGCCAGCTTTCCCGATCGCAATCAGGACTCCGTAGCTCGCCATACCCCCTTGATGTTCACCGGCATTCACATTTTGGAGCCGGCTATCTTCGACTACATCCCGCAAGGCATATTTTCAGATTCTGTAAAAGACGTATATCCGAAAGCCATGGCCGAGGGAGAATTTATCGCGGGGCATGTCGGTGAGGGATCGTGGTTCGAACTCAGCACGCTCGAACGATATCTAACGATCAGCCTCGAATTTATGCAGCGCCGGAGGAACGATATGAACGCAGGGCCCGGTCTTGTGATGGGTGAGAGCTGCATCATAGAGCCCGGCGCAACGGTTGAACGATCGATCCTATGGAGAGGCGTGCGCATAGAACGCGGCGCAAAAGTTACTGAGTGCATCATCGCCGATAATGTAGTCATCCCACAGGACGCAGTATTTCATCGCGCAGCCATCGTTCGCGCTGAAACCGCCACCAGTGACCGTCCGGAAAAAGCTGCGCCGAGCGAATTAAGGGGCGATAACCTTGTCGTGCATTTCGGGTGATGTTACCATCCTCAACAAGCTTCCCGCCCCATAAAATATTGTCAGTAATAGATATGAGCACCCAAAACCCCAACAACGTCGTGCACTCCGGTGCCTCCATTAGCCTCACCGAGGGTTTGAGCGAGAAACGGATCGTCAAATATGCTGCACGATATTTCGATGTCCCGATGCAAGAACTTCATCTACAGGCGCTGACACCGGATGCTTCCACACGGACTTACTACCGGGTCGGAGTAGCCGGTAACGGCGCGGAGACCTTCATCATCAGTCTCTATGCCTCTCCCTTCAATCCGCAGGACAATTCGTTCCTCGATGTGACGCGGTTGTTCGACGAGGCCGGATTGCCGGTACCCAAAGTGATCGATGTCGCCGGGACCGAAGGAATAATTCTGCAGGAGGATTTGGGCGATTGCAGCCTGACTAATTGGCTGCACGATGCAAATGGATCGGCTGATATGTTTCGTCGAGCGATCGATTTAATTGCGCGCATTCAGACAGCAACCGGATTGGCCTATGAAATGAATTCGGTTTCGAGCCGCCTCGCTTTCGATAGCGATAAGCTGATGTGGGAATTGAACTATTTTTTCGATCACTTCTTCGGTAGTCTCAATCAAATGCAATTCTCGCAATTGCAGGAGCAGGCGATCAAGCGCGATCTGCAGGCGATCGCGGAAGAGCTGGCGTCGCGCCCGCGGACGCTGACGCATCGCGACTATCACGGAATGAATCTGATGATAGACGGGCGCGGCGATTTGAGAATAATCGATCATCAGGACGCGCGAATGGGCCCCGCGAGTTATGACCTGGTGCCCCTGCTCGTCGAACGTCGATTGATGCCAACCGATGAGGTCTGGATAGAAGAGCATCAAGAATATTTTTTGCGGTCCCGCGACGCAGCCGGGCTACCGCGCATTGACGTGAGAGATCTACGCTATGAATTCAACCTGATGACGGTGCAGAGGCAGTTGAAAGCCATCGGGACATTCTCCTATCAAACAGCTGTCATTGGGAGAGGCGAGGTTTATCAGAAATATATCGCGCCGGCAGTGGCGACCGTGCTGCGCGCGATAAATAAGCCAGGAATGAGGGGATATCCGGCGCTGAAAACGGCACTGGAAAAACTATAGAAAAATTTTTATGGATCAGACATATATATCAGATATAGGTAAACATCTCGGTAAAGAAATTACAATCAAAGGATGGCTATACAATAAGCGTTCGAGCGGCAAGCTCGGATTCCTGGAAATTCGCGACGGGTCAGGGATCATACAAGGCGTCTTATCGAAGAAAGATGTCAGCGAGCAGTGCTGGAATGATTGCGAACGGGTGACGCAGGAATCGTCGATCACCGTTCTGGGTATACCGCGCGAGCATCCGAAAAAACCCGGAGTGTACGAACTGGACATCAAAGACCTGCAGATCGTGCAACTGGCGCAAGAATATCCGATCACACCGAAAGAGCATGGCGTCGAGTTCCTCATGGATCATCGCCATCTCTGGTTGCGCTCGCGCCGGCAACACGCGATCCTGCGCGTGCGGCACGAGATCATCAGAGCCGTGCGGGATTTCTTCGACGATAACGGTTTCATTTTATGCGATACGCCGATCTTTACTCCCGCCGCTTGCGAGGGAACGACAACTCTCTTCGAGGCCACCTATTTCGATGAGAAAGCTTATCTCACGCAATCTGGCCAGCTTTATAACGAAGCGACCGCGGCGGCATTTGGGAAGGTCTATTGTTTCGGGCCGACCTTTCGCGCAGAAAAATCTAAGACGCGGCGGCACCTGACCGAGTTCTGGATGGTCGAACCGGAGGTAGCTTTCGCGGAACTCGACGACGTTATGGAACTGGCTGAAAATTTCCTAAGCTATATTGTAGGGCGGGTGCTCGACAAACGAAGGGAAGAATTGAATCAGCTGGAACGGGATACGGCGTTCCTCGAAAAAATAGCACCCCCCTTTCCTCGTATAGGATATGATGATATCGTTAAGATGCTTCAGCAAGGCCACGCTGAAGGCAAGCTTGAAAGCCGCTTTGAGTGGGGCGGCGATTTAGGTTCACCGGACGAAACATATATATCAAGTGAATATGACAAGCCCGTGATGGTGCACCGATATCCTGCGGCGGTCAAGGCATTTTATATGGAGCCTGACCCGAAGAGGCCGGAACTGGCGTTGTGTGTTGATGTGCTTGCGCCAGAGGGATACGGTGAAATCATCGGCGGCGGGCAACGCGCATCGTCGCTTGAATTAGTGTTGAATCGAATTAAGGAGCACGGATTACCCGAAGAGGCATTCGACTGGTACCTTGATCTTCGCCGTTACGGGAGCGTACCGCACGCCGGGTTCGGAATGGGGATAGAGCGCGCAGTCGCCTGGATTTGCGGTCTGGAGCACGTGCGAGAGACGATACCATTTCCGCGTATGTTGTACCGGCTGAAGCCTTAATAATAGAGTTTGAAAATTACGTGTTTAGATGAGTGAGATGAGATTGATTTGATATTTGAGTATTGAGATTTTACGAGAAATTACTATCCGCCCAAATCAAATATAAACTCTGAAACCCGCCCCGATATCTCCCAAGAAAGGATGCCATGCTGGAATTAAAACAAACACCCGGCAAGGGATCCCCCAAACCGACGCTACCGGATAAAAAACAACCTATTATAGCCACTTGGCTTAGCCAATTCGAAGAACGGATATCGCGCGATTTTCATCGCCGTACCGGTTTAGATTTCAAGAAAACAATTGGAGTCATCATAAGTACGGCAGAACCCTTTCCCGGTATGCAGGTGCTTGATATACCGACCGGCACTGGTGTAATCGCTCGCCAGTTCGTCGGCAAAGTTGGGGAGAAGGGTAGAATTATCGGCGTCGCCGAGACTCGTGAGAAACTCGAACAGGCGAGACTCACCGCGCAATCCCTGAAACTAACGCTACATATCGAATGGCGCGCGATGCCGATGGAGGGGCTCTTTTTCGCCAGCAATACAATGGATCTGGTCACCTGCGTCATGGCCTTCAATTCCCTTAAGCCTGAAAGATACCTCGCCGAAGTTTATCGAGTGCTCAAGCCCGGAGGCCGCTTGTTGATCGCGGATGAGTTCAATCCGGATATCTCAGCCAATTCGTTCATCCTGTCAATGCGGCGCATTTACCAGCGCTATATAAAACGGCCTAAAAAAAATGCCAAAACCCGGTTCTATACTCACGATGAGATGATGAACCTGCTCACCGACGCAGGCTTCAATCAATACATGTTCAGAGTACTGAGGCAACGCGACAAAAACGATAGAATATTTTCGCTTATTAAAGCGGTGAAATAAGAATTTCTATGGCGAGGCCCCCAAAAAAGGTAACAATCATCGGCGTGCTGATGGACCTCGGTGCGGATAGGCGCGGGGTGGATATGGGTCCATCGGCAATCCGAGTGGCCGACCTAAACGAGCGGTTGGAGAGGCTGGGCTATGAAGTAATCGACGAGGGTAACATCGGCGTGCGCAACGCTGAGATGATGCAGATCGGCGACAGTAAAGCTAAGTACCTGCCTGAGATAACAGTCGCTTGTCAGAGAATCGCCGACCTCGTCGAATCCGCGCTCGGAGCGGAATCTATCCCGATCATTCTCGGCGGAGACCATTCGGTCGCTATCGGCAGCGTCTCCGGTCTGGCGTCATTCTACCGCAAGCGAGACCAGCGCGTCGGCGTGATCTGGTTTGACGCGCACGGAGACATGAACACACCGGAGATATCTCCTTCCGGAAACATCCACGGCATGCCATTCGCCGCCATTCTGGGCCACGGCGCACAAGAATTGACACACATCGGCGGATTCACACCGAAAGTACATCCCGAAGATTGCGTGTTGATCGGCGCGCGCAGCATCGATCCGAATGAGGCCATCGCTATCAAAGCATCCGGCATCCGAGTCATCACCATGCGCGATCTCGACGAACGAGGGATGAGCGCAGTGATGGATGAGGCGATGTGGCTGGCATCGCGGCGTACCGCCGGCTTTCACGTGACTATGGACATGGATTTCGTCGATCCCGATTATGCGCCGGGCGTTGGGACGCCGGTGCCGGGAGGTCCGACATATCGAGAAAGCCATCTGGCGATGGAGAAGATCGCCGATTCGGGCAAGATGCTTTCATTCGAATTGACCGAAGTCAACCCGGTCCTCGACATCTCGAATCGCACGGCCGAACTCGGCGTTCAATTGATACTGTCGGCTTTTGGAAAGAAGATCATGTAACTCCGGACGATAAGCAAGAATAGGTGAGGAACAGAGACGCAAAATGATTGGTTCTTCTCGTTCATTATTCCGATATTTATTGCCTGAACAAGTTGCTTACTTTTCAAATGGACCCCGGCTCCTTGTATCGAAAAAATCTGGAAAATTCTGTCCGACCTCATGGGAGCAGTTTTGTCAAAGAAAATAAGAGTCGGTGTAATCTTCGGCGGGCGATCCGGTGAACATGAAGTCTCACTGCGATCCGCCGAATCGGTGATCAACGCCCTTGATCGCAATAAATATGACATAGTGCCGATCGCGATCACCAAACAAGGCAAATGGTTGACATCGAAAGAGGCGACCAATCTCTTGCCCGCCGCTGTGATCGAATCCGCAGATCTGCACGTCGCGATCTTCGGAGATCCTACGGAACGAGGCCTCGCTAGATTGAGCGGCGACGGCCGATCCGATGGAACCGACAAATTGGATGTCATTATCCCCATTCTGCACGGCACCTTCGGCGAAGACGGAACAATTCAAGGGTTGCTTGAGATGGCTGATCTGCCCTATGTGGGCTGCGGCGTGCTGGCTTCAGCCGCCGGTATGGACAAGGTCATAATGAAACGGCTGTTCCGCGAAGCCGGCTTGCCGATCGTCAAGCTCACCCATTTCCTGCGTTCGCAATGGGAAGCCGATGCGCAAAATATCGAGGCCCGCGTAACCGAGGAGATCGGTTTTCCGTGTTTCGTCAAACCCGCAAACCTGGGTTCTTCGGTGGGCATCTCGAAAGCGATCGATGGAAAAAGCCTGAAAGCGGCGATCGCACTCGCTGCAAAGTATGACCGCAAAATCGTGGTCGAAGAGGGAATCGATGGACGCGAACTGGAGGTGAGCGTTCTGGGAAATGATGAACCGATAGTGAGCCTTCCAGGTGAAATCGTTCCGCAATCGGCTGAATTCTACGACTACCACGCCAAATATTTAGACGATAATGGCGCTCGATTGATCATCCCCGCTGAACTGAAGAGAGCGACCGCAGCTGAAATTCAACGACTTGCGATCCGCGCATTTCAGGCTATTGACGGATCAGGTCTGGCGAGGGTCGATTTCTTTCTGGAACGTAAGACGGAGAAATTGATCGTCAACGAGATTAATACACTTCCGGGTTTCACTTCAATAAGTATGTATCCCAAGCTTTGGGAGGCAAGCGGCATCAGTTATAAGGAATTGATTGACCGATTAATTGAGCTAGCTTTCGAACGGCATCTGGAAAAATCGAGGAATGTGACGAGCTATGGATAATTACAGTTTTCAGTTTTCAATAATCAGTTGCCGGCAAAATGCTGTCACCTGAAACTGTAAACTGAAAACTGTAACTCCCTCTCAATCAGATATTGGGATAGACTACCAGCAGAACAACCACCAACGTAAAGATCACCAGGGATTCAATCAGGGCCAGCCCCAAAATCAAGGCTAACTGCACGCGGTTATAGGCTCCCGGGTTGCGGGCCATACCTTCGCACGCTGCGGCGGCAACCCGCCCCTGGCCGAGTCCGCACAGACCCGCAGCTATACCGAAGCCGATAACCGCCGCGAGAAAGCCAAGACCTCGGGTCAGGGGACTATGCGATGTCTCAGGTGCCTGAGCAAAAGCCGGAATCGTTGTGAAGAGGGCCATCAATACGAATACGCCCAAACGAACCAGATTACGTTTCATACTTACTCCTTTGATGTTTGTTATTAAAGTGCAACATAAAAGCGGCTGGGTAAATAAATCCAGAATAAACCCCGGACGCTAGTTATTGTTGCGCTTGATCAAAGGATGTAATCAGTCAACTCGTCTGTTTTCGGCATCCAGATGAATGCGACGCCAGGTATTCATTACATATCCTGGGGGATTGTAAGCTCCATACTGCGTTATACGCGCTTGGTGTGAATAATCCGAACTCAGCTATCGCCGACTGCTACATCCAACCGATAGCGTCCAAAACGACGCTAAACTCTTAATGAGCCGTCGCTTCCGCTTGCCCGTGCTCGACGTGGTTATCGTGAGAGCCGTGTGATACCTCACCCAGATAGACCATAGAGAGCAGCATAAAAATATAAGTTTGAAGGACAGCGGTCAGCAGTCCGAGCGGCATAAGTAATATCGGAATGAGCCATTGAACCATCGCCGATATCGCGCCGCTCACCTGTTCTTCGCCGTAGATGTTTCCGAACAGCCGCATGCTCAAGCTTAGAACACGGGCCAGATTGCTGATCACTTCGATCGGGAAGACCAGGAAGATAATGAATATGTTGGATACAGGTCCGCCGAAATGTTTGATGTGGCCCCAAAGGCCGTTTTCACGGATACCAACAAAGTTGTAATAAAGAAACGATGTGAGGGCGAGCGCCAGCGTCATGTTGTAGTTCGCCGTTGGAGCAACCATATCAGGCAAAAACCCAGTCAGGTTCGACAGAAGGATCAAGATTCCGAATGTCGCAACGATCGGGAAATGCTTTAGCCCGTTGGGCCCCACCAAATCGAGAAGAAAGCCTCGAACCGTTTCGACCCCCACTTCAAAAGTCTGCTGCCTGGTGGTGGGAGATTCGGCAGACAACTTGCCACGCAAAAACGTCAGAATTACGACGGCGATAAATACGACAAAGAGAAACATCACAACCTGTGTCGGAATCGGAAGATTGTGGTCGATTTTATAATATTCCTCAAAAGTCTTTCCCTCGCCCGGCCATTGATTCCCGAACATGAAACTAAATACCCGGTAGATACTCGGCATGATCATCGACTGCAGCTCGAAGATTGCAGGCCCCAACAAGTCATTAACCTTCACAACCAGCCAGGGTATATGTTCACCGTGCCCCGCTTCCTGTGCGCTATGCTGAGCAGCCTCCGAAGCTTTAGTCGCCTGCTGTCCGTGTTCTTGTAAAATATGCGTTAAAAACATAAACCTTCTCTACTCTTCTGAAGAATTTTCCGTTCGGCCGTTCGTTTTGAAGAACAGGTAAATTTGATAGGCCGCTTCCATCATCACTCCTGCAACAAAAGCGGCAAACCCTATCCCGATTCCGAGCGGGTGAAAACTACCGGTCCAAACCGCCGCGATGATAACTACTGCGATGACAAAGTAACGCAAGACGAATTTTGAGGCTGTCAACGGCGGAACACGGCCGCTTTGCGCTACAACAGCCCTGTTCAAGATCGCTCCCACGCTCCCCTCCAGCCATCTCTTGTTGAATATGCTCAACAAACTACCGAGCAAGACCCCCATCACCATACGCCATCCCATCCAGATCAAACTGACGATCAGCGCCCCGATCATATATACATACATGTTCAGCTGAAATCGACGTTCGATCCTGTTGCCATCTTCCGACCTCATCTCTTCAACCTCGAATCTTATCTTCTATCCTCCTCTTCTGTCCAGAAAGATTGTGAAGAGTTGAACGCGTAAATTAATATGCGTTTAATCAAATTGCAAAACCGACGATAACAAAAAATGAAAAGGCAAAATTTCACAAGGTAGAAATATACGTCTATATTGTTGAGTTGATTACCATTTGTGATTTCAGCGATAGATTTTTCAATTACGCGATATATGAACAAGAGAAGAAGCGGGAACCGAGGGATCAGGGTGAAGCTGATCGGGAGTTAGCATCTCGCCGAACTTACTGAAGTAGCCAAGATCGCGCCGATAACAATGATTTCTCTCCATATCGAAAGCGACACAGGAATCGATGGGGCGCGAGTATATATGGATGCTGACAGCTCTTTCACTGGTTTCGCTCAGGTTATAGAGGCGATGTATCGTTTGAAGCTTGTCTGCGGTGATCACGAGGCCGCCGGCGCATGCTTCGGTTTCACGCACGATCTCTAGCATAGTGTGATCGGAACCAGCGAGACAGTCGAGCCCGACGACGTTTTGGTTTTCGGGATGATCACAGCCTAGCCATCTGTAATCGACCACACCGAGGTCTCCCCACTGCGGGATCATCCAACATATCTGTCCATTATGTGTATGAACCGCGGTCTTCTGCCCCGGCTCCCAACAGATCGCCATGATCTCAAAAAGATCATCACGATAGATCAAATTACGCGTATATATTCTGTCATCGAAGTAGATATATGGAGCTAGCGAAGCATCGCTGATCCGCACGCTGGCGCAAAAATCGAGCACATTATCACGCGTGATAATACCTCGCTCGAATGACTGCAACCTCGCTTTAAAATCATCGATACTTATCAATTGCCTGGTTTTCATATCTCACTCCGATCGTCTCGATTCGCCCCGTTTTGTCCCGGTTCTCACGGTTGCCCTGGTTACCCTGGTTGCCATCTACCAGTTATCTTTTTTCTTCTCCAAAGTGATTTTAGGGCTGGCACCCACCGTCGTCAATCTTCATAAATGGTTATCGTGCTTCTTTTCCGCATCAGGCTCAGCTAACATAGGCATTCACCTATGGAACACAATCTCGACCTGATTATGACGCTGGTGGGCGGTTTCACGGCAGCGCTCATTTGTGGATATATCTCCAACAGGTTTGGCCTTTCGCCGATAGTAGGTTACCTCGTTGCGGGTATTCTGATTGGGCCACACACGCCGGGCTTTGTGGCCGATGAGAACCTCGCGTCTCAGATGTCGGAGATCGGCGTTATTCTGCTGATGTTCGGCGTCGGACTTCAATTCCATATCAAGGAACTCCTGGCAGTCAAGCGAGTAGCCATTCCAGGAGCGATCGCACAGATCACCGCAGCAACCGCGCTCGGAGCCTTAACGATGCATCTGTTCGGATGGAACTGGAAGGGAGGGCTCGTTTTCGGGCTCGCGATCTCCGTAGCGAGCACTGTCGTTCTCATACGCGTGCTTTCCGACAATAATGCGTTGCATTCGCGCGCGGGCCACATCGCGGTAGGGTGGCTGGTGGTTGAAGATATATTCACCGTGGTTGCGCTCGTTCTTATACCCTCCATTTTCGCATCGAATGAGAACTCGAATCTTTCGTCCATCGCTCTTGCTATTGGGATCGCCCTGTTGAAACTGATATTCCTGACGGCGCTGACATTTCTGCTCGGTCAAAAGGTGATTCCGAAGCTTCTCGGCTATGTCGCTCGCACCAGCTCGCGGGAGCTTTTCACGCTCACAGTACTGGTTCTCGCTCTCGGCATCGCTGTAGGGTCGGCCAAGCTTTTCGGCGCATCTATGGCGCTCGGCGCGTTCCTGGCAGGGATGGTCGTCGGTCAGTCGGAATTCAGCAACCGTGCCGCTACCGAGGCGCTGCCGTTTCGCGATGCATTCGCCGTGATCTTTTTCGTTGCGGTTGGAATGTTATTCAACCCGAGCAGTCTGGCCGTCGAGTGGCCGATGGTGCTCGCCGCAATATTCGTGATTATGGTTGGTAAACCGCTCGCCGCCGCGCTGGTCGTCCGGCTGCTCAATTACCCGTTCGTAATTGCGTCGGCGGTCGCCATCGCGCTCGCTCAGATCGGCGAGTTCTCCTTCATACTGGCTTCGGTCGGCAGCGAGTACGGCGTACTTCCCAAAAGCGGGCTAAATATCCTCGTCGCCGCCGCGATCATATCGATCACTCTCAACCCGGTCCTCTACCGGCTCAACGCCCCCTTTGTCGGCTGGGTCATCCGCCATCCGAAACTCGGCTGGTGGCTGAACCCGACATCGGTTGGAGAGATGGATGAATCAGATGGCCTGGATGATGCGGCATCGGCTGTAGTAGTCGGCTTCGGACCTGTCGGTCGCACCTTGTCGCACCTGCTCGAGAAGAACGGAATCCGGCCCGTGATCGTTGAGATGAATCTGGATACCGTGCGCGAGCTGCGGCAGAGAGGATTCAACGTCGTCTATGGTGATGCCGCCGCTCGCGAAACTCTTGAGGCCGCCAAAATAGGGCAGGCCGATGCGTTGATCCTCACTTCATCCTCGCTCGCTAACAGCAATGAAGTGATCCGAATCGCACGTGAATTGAATCCTGATATCCGGGTCATCGCCCGGGCGAATTACATTCGCGAGCTGAAACCCCTTGTCGATGCCGGCGCAGAGCGAGTTGTTACAGCTGAGAGCGAGGTCGCTCTCGCAATGACTGAATATATGCTGCGTGAACTCGGCGCCACCGTCGAGCAGGTCGATCGTGAACGCGACCGCGTCCGTGAAGAGCTCTACGATGTGATCCCGGCGGCTTACAGCAAACAGGCTTGAGCGGACGAAGAAAAGATCGGCAGGACAACCTCTTAAATTTGTCGCCGCCCCCTCCTTTTTGTTTTTTCAATTTCTACCCACCCACGTGAACGGCGGGCCTTCTCGATGGATCCGATTCTGCCTGTCGCAGTATTTCGTGAGTCACAGGAGCCGTATCGCCCTCACCGAAGAAAATGAACTTCATCACATACCAGAGAGGATTCCCTTCCGTCCACCCGAAGTAAACGTGGGGAATCTGTCCTGTCCGGTCGCGCACGTCAAGCAGGAAGGCGGCTATGGCATTCGGCACCGCCGGGTTTTTGGTTCGCAAAACCTTATAATTTCCAACTTGCACCCCGCGCACATTCAGCACGGCCGAAAAATCAGAGACATCGCCGGGCCTGACCTCAAAGAAGAGCACCGGCTCATTCGAGGGAATGTGATTGTTCCAGCGCTCCTGTTTCTCCTTCAAACGATATTCGTCCACATCACCGCGATCGGGGCGATTGGCGATGATGCGGATCGTGCCCATCTTCGCCTCTTCTATGAATTCACGCGCAGCCTCATTCAATTCCACGCCTTCGACGCGTAATTCCGTTGAACGAAGCGCGCGTGAGAAAAATGAAACTATGATGATCGAGATGATGAAGAACGATGCGATCTTAATGCCTTCTGGCCGCAGATAGATATTTAGAAGCGTCGCGTAACTGAAGACAAGCGCGATCAACAAAAATACATATCGCCTCCAGCCTTCTCGCCATGTCGCCAGAGTCACCGCCACCGCTGCCGAAGTCATCAGCACCAATACACCGGTCGCATATGCGCCGCCCTGAGCGACAACGTCAGCTTCAAAGATGATCGTCACCACGATAGCAATAGCGGTATAGACCAGGACCAACGGACGGGTCGCGCGCGCCCAGTTCGGGGCCATACCGTACCGCGGCAGATATCGCGGCACGATGTTCAACAATCCGGCCATAGCCGAAGCGCCGGCGAACCAGAGAATCAGGATTGTACTGAGATCATAGATCGTGCCGAATAATTCGCCGAGACGGAGGTGCGCGAGATATGCCAGGGCACGGCCATCCGCATCTCCGCCTGCCCGGAACGCCTGCTCCGGGATCAGCATCGTCGTCACGAGGCTGCTCATAATGAGCATAAAGCACATAATCAATGCCGCACTGAGCAGCAGCTTCTTGGTGTTTCGAATCCGCCCTAAGGGTTGCTTGTAGTTATCGTCCGCGTCGCCCTTGACCAGAGGCATAATAACGACGCCGGTCTCAAAGCCGGAAAGCCCCAGCGCGAGTTTGGGAAAGAGCAATAACGATACGACTAGTATCATCACCGGATTGCCGCGCACCTGAGGGTCCCCCAGCATCGCGCTCTTCCAATCTGCGATAGCGCTCGGATGCGTGATTATTTCGAACACTCCTTCACCGATGATGATCAGGTTGAGCAGCAGGTAAATGGCGACCAAAAATACCGCCAGGCCTATCGCCTCCTTGAAACCCTTGAGAAAGATAGCGCCGAGAATGGCCACCAGGGCGATCGTCATTCCGACGTTATGCCCATGCATCCAATGAGGCACCAGCGGATTTTTGACGAAATGTTCGGTCGCGTCAGCGGCAGAAAGAGTGATTGTTATAATAAAGGCGGTCGCGACGAACCCGAGAAGAACCAGCACGAAGAGTTTCCCCTTCCAACGCGGCAGCAATTCTTCGAGCATCGAGATAGATCCATCGCCGTGTGGGCTTTCCTGCGCCACTCGCTGGTAGATTGGCAGCGCACCGAAGAGCGTCAATAGTACGAGGATCAAAGTAGCAACCGGCGACAAATAGCTCGCATAAAGAAACGCCAGCCCCGGCTGGTAACCTAGCGTCGAGAAGTAGTCGACGCCTGTCAGGCAAACAACTCTCCACCAAGGCTGCGAATGACGCCGCCCCTCTTCTTCGTGATATCCTTCAATCTCTTTGACTTGACCGTCAAAGAACCATTTTTTGAATAGATTTAAAGTAGATTTAGGTGAGACTGTTGCATCGGCCATGTGACATTAATACTCCATGTCTATTATCAGAATGTATCCTAACACCAAAGGCATAGGGGCTGAAGTGTAGTTTTTACTTGATCGATTCGAATTCTGGAGGCCGAAGTAATTTAATTGTCACACACTTAACACAATTTTTAAATCTAACCATTGAACCGAGCAGGAGATTCCGGATTTCTTCCGATTTCCACTCTTATCGGTACATCTTGAGATCCTATCGATGGAATAATATTCTCTCTTTGTACAAATTCACCGCACGATTCCATATGAAGTTATCGCGATTTGCAAAGTACGCATGGTTCGTTCTGGCCTATAACATGGCCGTGATCTTACTGGGCGCCTATGTGCGCGCAAGCAGTTCGGGGGCGGGTTGCGGCAGCAATTGGCCGCTGTGCAATGGCGAAGTGATACCGCGTTCAGCCGCGATAAAAACCCTTATTGAGTTCTCTCATCGTCTGACGAGCGGGCTCGCTCTGATTCTCGTCGTTATAATGCTCATCTGGGCATTCCGCGCTTTTACACGTCACCATCAGGCGAGGATAGGCGCCGCTTTATCGATGATCTTTATACTTACCGAGGCCTTGATCGGCGCGGGTCTGGTTTTGTTGGATTATGTTGCGGAAAACAAATCGATGTGGCGGGCAGTGTGGATGTCGGGGCATCTGGTAAACACATTTCTTCTTGTAGCCACGCTTGCCTTCACTGCGTGGGTTGCGACAACCGGCCGGCGGGTCCACATCCGCGGGCAGGGAAGCGTCATCTTCGCTCTTGCCCTCGTCTCTACTCTAATCCTCGGCATCAGCGGAGCCATCTCCGCTCTCGGCGCAACACTTTTTCCCGTCCAATCGCTCGCGGAAGGCCTGCAGCAGGATTTCTCGCCGCTGGCGCATCAATTGACTCGCCTGCGCGTGATTCATCCGGTCATCTCTATCATCGTCAGCGGTCTTTTGATTTATACCGCGCTATCGGTGCGCACGTGGCGACCTTCCGGAGGAGTGAGAAGACTTGTCCAGGGGCTCGTCTCCCTCATCTTAATCCAATTGGCAGCCGGTGCGCTCAATCTGCTACTGCATGCCCCGATCTGGCTGCAGATTATTCATCTTCTCCTGGCCGATTTTATTTGGATCGCGCTCGCTCTTTTGGCTTTTGCCGTTATGGCGGAACCGGTGCGCGCGGGTTCTTTAACGGAGAAAGTCAGATTTGAGTTCGACCATTCAATTAAGCCCGATACTCGGCATACCTGAGGTCGGACCCGGTGACGACATCGGAGCATTGATCGCCCAGTCGTCTAATGAAATGAAATTCAACTTGTCTGACGGCGATATAGTCGTCGTCGCACAGAAAGTAATTTCAAAATCAGAAGACAGATTGGTCAATCTCGAATCGATCACCCCATCGGAACTCGCCCTTGAGATAGCCAGACGACAAAACAGAGATCCGCATTTGATCGAAGTGATCCTCTGCGAATCATCCAGGATCGTCAGGATGGAGGGTCACATCCTCATCACCGAAACCAGGCACGGATTCGTATGCGCCAATGCCGGGGTAGATCAGTCCAATGTCCGGGGCGAGCAATGGGTCTCGCTTTTACCAATAGCTCCGGATGAGTCGGCGCTATTATTAAAGAGGAGATTGGCGGAACTGCTCAATGTCGATGTCGCCGTGATCATCACGGATACTTTCGGACGACCGTGGCGTGAAGGCCTGACGAACGTGGCCATCGGAGTCGCCGGAATGAACCCGATCGATGATTTTCGCGGCAAAACCGATGATTACGGTAGACAGCTATCAGCAACCGTTCTGGCGGTGGCCGATGAGCTCGCCGCAGCGGCGGGATTGCTCATGAAGAAGACTTCGCGCATACCCGTCATTGTAATTCATGGCTACGCCTATGATCGCGCAGAAGGGAGCGCGCGGGCATTGTTGAGAGCTAAAGAAAAAGATTTATTCAGATAGTCGTCTATATCCGCTTGAGGTAGCGCTTTTTATAATCCGGCTCACTGAGTTTTTGGGCCTTCACCCAGTTGCCCCAGTTGTTCAATAGTTTCTGCCAATTGCGCAGGCTTCACCAGGCCATATACGCGCGTCCATTTGTTTCGCTTCGCGTCGCCGATAAGCACGGTAGGAGTATGATCCTCTTTCCGCGCGGCATAACCGCCCAGCGCGCGCAACAATTTATCCAATTCCAGCTTGTTCCCGGTAACCAACTTCCATCCCGGCTTCGCGCCGAATTTCCCGGCCCAGGCCTTCAACCTTTCCGGCGTATCGACGGCCGGATCTACGCTGATCGATATCAGTTGAACCTCTTTTGCCATCTCGGGTTTGATTGAGCGTTGCAAACGGGCAAAAATCGCCCCCAAAGGTGGACAGATGGTGGTACAGGTCGTGAAGATAAAATTGATGGCTACGATTTTGCCCTTCACCAAATCGCTATAAAAATGAACCTCTTTGCCTTCCTCATCAAGCACTTTGACATCGGGAATCTTTAAACTTTCATATGACCCTGACGACGTGACTTCAGTTGGAGCGTGATCTCCATGATGATGGTCATGCTGTGATTGAGCCCAGATCGTGCAAGGGATTAGCAATAATGCGACATTTAGTGAAATGGATTTGATTGAAGGAAAGATCATATCAACTCCGCGGTATAGATTTTCGATCGTTAGTTTTCAGTTTATTTTTATGAGCCGATCATGGCGACTCGACCGAAACCTGCACTACATTCAGGTTTTAATATCGATGCGGTTGATCGCGAAATCGTTGTCGTGTTCCCCGTTGGCGGATCCTTTGACATTGATCTTGACCCTTTTTATCTTTTTTCCATTGGCGTAAAACTGGACCGAGATGGCGGACCCATCACTCGCGCCATCTGATAATCCCCTGCGAGTCGTGACCGTCTTCAATTTCGAGCCCTTCGAGTTATAGAAAGTCATAGTTGTTTTGAAGGGAATCGGATCAGCTCCCGAGTCGGGAATTTCATTGATCTGTACTTGAGTGCGGAGCGCCAGAATCGGTGGATCGAAGATTATATCGATCGGGCCCGGCAAGTGATCGGTATAAAGTACAGAATCGCCGGTATTGAAATTCCCACGCCAGTTATCGCGCTTACCTTGCGTGAGCTTGACCAGTTGGAGTGGTGCGGTAATCGTAAAATTCACATTCTCTTCATTCGATGTACCTTGGTTTGTCTCGAGTTCCTCGCTGATTACCGTCCAATCGTCTCCGAACTGTTCCCAATCGATAAAATCGTTAAATCCATTGGAAGAATCACCAAATTTGTCAGGCATACTTGAATCCTCATGATATTTGAAGGCAAGCCCCGTAGGCGCATATCGAGTCGTAAAACTCCTGAGCTCATCGGATTTTGTAGCATCTGGGAAGCACCGGTCGCGTAAAATGTTTATAGCTCTGATAAGAAGCTCGCAAGCTCCCGTCTGGAACAACATTTGATGATTGCAGATGCCGCCCGACTGGAACTGATAAACCTTTCTGCGAATACAAAACTATGTTCATATCGCTCATCCGAAGCTGGGCCACAAAACCCGATGCTCTCAGCAAAATTTAAATTCGAGATACGTCTCCGTGCTTTGTCATAATTTATGGGCATGTAACCGCAGTCGGGAGACGCGATGCTCCGCCTGGCCACGGTGTTAGCTGACCGATAGTCGCGCCTCCTTGGCGCCCCCTTGTCGTGATGGGGCCTGAACCGTTGGTAAGAAAACCGAAATCTTGAAGGTTGAGCGGTATCAGCGGATCACCCAGTACTCGGTTTTCCGGAAAAATGTACTCGCTGACCGCCGTGCGATATTGTCCGGCGCGAAGCCCATTGGCGGACAGATTAAGCTCAGGCAGTTTCGCCCAGGTATTCCTGTCCCCGCTAAACAAGCCTTTAGCTTCGGCCACCCGGCGGATGTAAGCGATCACTTCGCGCGTCGGAGGGCCAATATCCCTGCGATCCTCGTTGCGATACCGGCCGAAGACGGGTTGATCGGCAGGATTGGCCGGAGCCAAAAATCGCACCGATTCATTGCCCGTGCATTCATCGACATCGATCGCATAAATGACTATGTCGCTCGACGGGTCCGTGGTAAATCCCTCGAATCTGATTCCCCTCGTGGCGACCTCTTGCGGAATATTACCCGGCGGATTATTGGGGTCCGGGAACGGCACGCCGCCTGCCCGGATCAATACTTCATCGAGCGTCAGATAAGCAGGGTCGGCCCCCGGCTGGGTATAGATCCCTATCAATGCCTGAATCGAGTGGGCCGAGATGTAGTAACCCGTGTTGTCTCGGGCCAGCGTCCCGGCGTAATCGATGTAATCGCCCCTCATGAAGGGAGCCTGCTCTCTTGCATCACAGGTGTTGCAAGGTATGGCTCTGGGAAAGTTGGGCAATGGAGTCGCCGTAGTTGTGCCCGGTCGCGGCATGACAAAGGTCTGCAATGGAGAATTCGGGTTGGGGCCGCGATTTGTGAGCGGGCAGCGCGGATCAGCCGCAGTACGAGGGACGCACATGGGATACCCGTTGGCCGAACGGATACTCTGGTTATCGGCATCGGAAGTAAATCGCCCATCCTGGCCGAGCAGCGGTTCACCGACTTTCAATGCGGAAGTCTTGTGGCCGTAACGTCCCTCGGAATCGTTGATCCTGACTCGCGCTTTGACCGGACCATCCAGTACAGCCCCCACAAGTATCTCGCCGGAGTTGAAATCGATTGCTTGAATATATCCCTGTCCCAGGTTCAGCGATTGCTGCGTGATGTTGACCAGTCCGGCGATATGTTTGTCATTTACGATATTGCCGCTGATCGAGACCTCGAAGGCGGCCAGGGGGGCGGGGCAGTCGTCGAGTGCCAGGCCAGACCCTTTCGAACCGCCGCACGTGCCGGCACCATTGCGCTGGGTTGTATTAGGCGGAGCCAGATCGAAGATGTCTGTCGCGGTCAGGTTGGCTGTTGACATCTGAATAATCAGATTGCGAGGTATGAATACCTCGGTTCCATTGACGGTGATCTTGGCGCCCGAGAGGAGGTCACCCGGCGTGTCAAGCGTGAACCGTTGAATATGTCCGGTTATCTGGAATGGCGTCGCATCAAGCGGCGCCGCGCTGTAAACTACGCCTGCTAAGATCAATGGCAATATCAAGAGAAGTCGTTTTTTCATATTAAGGTTTCTCCTGCGGTTCCATCCAATCAGTCCTTGGCGTGAACTGTTTGGTCAGAGGATCGACTTGAACCACAAATGCGCCAATGGCTCCAATTCTGCGATGGGGTCCGAAACTGATGGGTGGTAAAACTTCTGTATTGAAGTTCTGTATCTGTTCGAGCGCCGAACCAAATGTCGCGCGACTCAGGCGTCTGCCGCTCGTTTTCGCCGCTTCGACGAATATCTGGACGGCCGCGTAGGAAATCGCGCGAAATGCGGCATTTCGTTGCGGGTTTTCGGGATCGCCTGACTTCATCATCGCCCGCTCAAATGCGGCATAGCCCTCCTTGCCCGGGAATCCGCCGGGATGCGCCAGATACAACTGCCCCACGAATTGCGCAGGCAACTCGAACGCGCCTCGACCGGCCATCGCCGTTGCACTCAATACCGGGATTTTTAACCCCGCACGTACCATCGCAGCAGCAAGCATCTTCAAGTCATCCTGCGCCGCAAAAAAGAAGAGCGCTTGAGGCTTCGCCTCACGTAATCGATTAATCGCCACAAGTGAAGAAAATTTTCCCGCCTGCCAATCAAGTTCTGCCGCGATTCGGATTGAGTGCATCTTTGCCTGCGTCTTAACGCCGAGGGCCGCATCGCGGTCAAAGGTGTGGTCGGAATGGAAAATGGCGATAGATTCACCGAACTTGCCGGCCCTGGCAAAATCGACGAGGACGCGCGCCTGGACAGTCAGGTCTGGCAGTAGATAGTAGACGAATGGATTGGCAGTCGCCGCCGGCGGCGAGAGCGTGATCGGACCGATCAATGGGACTTCGGCATTTTTGAGCAAGCCATCGGTCTCGCTCGGGCCGGCGGGAGCGAAACTGCTGATGAGCGCAAAGACCCGATGCGTTTCCAATAAACGAGCGGTGGCTGCCGCCGTCTCCTCCGGCTCCCCGCGCGAATCCTCAACTACCAGTTCGATTCGTCTCCCGAATATTCCACCGCGTGCGTTCTGTTCTGCCAATAGCGTGGATAACATCGCTCGTATATCTTCGCCGAGCGATGCGAGAGGGCCGGTCAATGGAAGCGCGGAGCCGACCTTGATTGCTGATGCCGTTACACCGGGATCGTTGTCAGCCGCTAGGCCGATAACTTTCAGGTAAGCGATTAGATCGCTCATCTGATCATCGCTCATCCTGTATCTGGGCATGCCCTGGTGCAGCTTGGCTCCCCGCACTTCGGTTCCGTCAGCGATGGCGCGTTTGAGCGAGGCCTCGTCATATGCCGGTCTCATCTTTCCCGAAAATGTAGCGATGCGCGGCGAGGCCAACATATCCCAGGCGATCGGCGGCGGCTGCAATCCTCCCTCTTTTCCGCCCAACCCCGTCAAGCCGTGGCAATTGGCACAGGGAAAATTTGAGGAGGGAAACTCGAAATCATCGTCCCCCAGCATCGCTTTGATTCCGTCGCCGCCTTTTCGATAGATGTTTCGTCCGCGAACCTGAGCCGGCGTCAATGACACATCCGCTTGCGGAATAAGTCCGCTATCTTTCGCATGCGAATGGGAAGCAAAAAAAACAAGGAATAAGAAGGCGGATTGCAAGTATATCCGTCGGGGCAGCCCTGTATGTCTGCCCCGGGCTCGCTGTATCGTCACTCCTGGGCAGCAAATGACACGCTGATCCGCCCCCGCGCTCCTTTTTGTCTTTTTTGCCTCCCTCTTTTTCATCCTTTGACCTTGACTTTGATCGACGGCAGTTTCGCAAAACCTGCGCCGCGCGACTCGATACTTATCAAAATCTGATAAAGACCAGGTCGTGGAAAGCGCTGCGTGATTTCATAAACACCAGGGTGTACCTCGACTGCCCATTGCCGTTGCTGCCAGCCATCCGGCGGCTCAATGACTATGGCGCGGACGTCTCTCAGCCCGCTGAGCGGTGCACGCGTCGCCGTATCAGTAACTTTGAATTGAAACTTCACCGGATCACCGGCTTTGTGGTCGCCGTCAGCGGATAAAAACTCTACGGCGAGCGCGAGCGAGGGCGGAGCCGGTTTGGTTGAATTTAGCGTGAGCGGGAAACAATGTGTGATGCGCGGCTGATCGATGAACACGGGAACAGCGAAAGCGCCGGAAGAGGAGATTTTCACCGGAACGGAATAGACGCCGGCCATGCTCTCCGCCAGGCTGTTATCGAGGATCATCAATGCCAGCGGCGCGCGTTTGTAATTGTCGAACGTGCCCATCGGGGCCATCATTCCTTCGCTGTAATAATAGATCGTTCGATCGGCCGGATTGGCGATCATTACCGAGTTTTCTTCGGGCGTGGGCGCCATCATTGCCGCCACGCCCAGGTGAAGAGGCGCCGCATTCGGAGCCTGGCGGCCAGCCTGAATATCAACGCCATCGAGCTTCCCTCGGCGGACCTCGGCCAGGTCGAACAGCGCGAATTTCTCCGAACCCAATCGCCGGACATAGGCATAACGCGCGGTAAACGCTACCTGGTTCGGCTGGCCGCCGACCGGAGCTTCAGCCGTTATGGTGTTTATCGCCGAATCGAGGACGGAGACCGTGCTTTCGATCTGATTGACGAGGATGGCGTATCGGCCATCAGGTGAGAATCCCAACTCCACCAGTCCGCGTTTAGCCGGAATCACAGCCACGATCTTTTGCGTTTCCGGATCGATCGCCGAAACCGAGCCCCCATTGAGGCCCGCCGTGTAAAAGAGCCTGGCCGCAGCGCCATATGCGACAGTCACCGGAGTTTGCCCTACCGGCAGGTCGCCAAGCTTCTTCATCGTTTTGAGATCGATGAGCGAGACGGTGTCGGAGGCGCTGTTAGTGATGGCTGCGTACCGGCCGTCAGCGGTCATCGCCACATTATGCAATCCCTCACCGATGGGGACGACGGCCACTCCCCTGTATGTCAAGGCATCGATTGCGACTGCACGCGGAGCCTCATCGACAGCGACCCAGACGTGGCGCCCGTCAGGGGTCAGTTTGATTCGCCGCGGTTTTCCTCCCGTTGGAATAGTAGCCATCAGTTTCCGATCGACCAGATCGACCACGGCTACCTCCGATTGATCGGGCATAGTTACGAACAGTGTGCGCCGGTTCGATGCGAGAACCCAATCGGCGCCGGCGCCCGGCAGGGGTATGATGCTCTCAAGTTTCGTCCGGCCGAATCGGAGCAGCGGGTTGATAATGGTGATGCTCTTATCGTGATTGAGCGTCAGCAGGCGGTAGCTGTTCAGATCGATGTCGGAGTTGATATTGAACTTGCCCAAGAGCCGCGAACGAACTATCTCGCGGCATCCTTCCTCAGTCACTGGAGCCGCCGCGGTTTCGTGCGGTACGATCCAGGCTCTGGGACGCAGATTGCTCAATGGTTCTTTACTGCTGGCATCGGTGATTCGCAAAGTGAAGATCGCATTGTCGCTGTTGGGAGAGGGTTGAAGAGACATCTCAAGCGCAACCCCACCTTTTTCGAATCGCTGTGGCGGCTGAGTCTTGGTTTGTGCCACTACTGCGATAGCGAACAGGTGAGATGCCAATAAGCTAAAAAGACAGAGTGACGGGGCGAGGCGGCGACGAGGGGACGGGGCGATAGGGCGACCAAGCGACAAGGAGGCAAAGGGATCGGGGGAGAAAAGGCTTCTTGCGAAGAATCTCCTTGTCTCCTCGTCGCCCTGTCGCCCTATCGCCCCGTCCTTCCGCCCCCCCGTCCAATTGTCTACTTGTCCCTTCATTGCGGTCTCTCACTTACGATGGGCTGACTCTTTGGTCTGGTCTTCAGCCACGTGCTCGGACGTTCGACACGAAAGATGCCCCATAGTCCATCCAGAAGCTGAAAGCTCTCCTGCGTGCGATAAAGATAATCGCCGGGGACGCTGAACCGGCCTCCCGCATTGGTCAGGATGTTGACGTGGCGGGCAGGCCCGATACCGCTGTCAGAGCCCTTGAGGTTGGCGCTGAAAGGTGCTGGCTCCAATCTGGTGGAATTCTCATTCCAGGGAGTGAGAAACCAGTTGTGACCGTAAACCGTAAACGCGTGCTGACGGGGATGGCCCGCCGGATGGACGATGCGGAATCGCACCGAACTTCCCGCCTCGGCCCGGAAGATTGGCGTCGCCGGATCGCATGGGATCCGCGCGCAGGCGTGATTGGTCGCTCTCGAACTGAATACGTTGGAAAGATCGAGGCTGCGAAGGGCATTGGCATCTGTGTTTGGTCCCAAACCGAGACGTCCCCAGATCGGCTCCATGCGATAGTTGAATGCCTTGCGGCCCGAATCCTCCGAGTCATCCGTCTCGTCGATATTGGGGATCGGCCTCCCATTCTGCTGGAGACTCAAGTCGTCCTGATAAAGGACCGAAAACTCGCGATATAGCCGCCTGCCTCTGCGATCGAATACATCGGCCGAAGCGCTGCTGTCAGCGTCTTCCCGCCAGGTCGTTCCTTGCGGTTCGATAATCAGCGAGCCGATCGCTCCGTGCGAGCTGTGTTTAATCACATCGGCCATGTCGCGCAGCGAGGTGGCCCCAAATTCGACCGGGACGTACTCAATAGCATCTTTTGTCGGATTGTAGCGTCGGTCTCCCGCATACCAGTTGAACGCCCGGTTCCTCCCGGGAGCGACAGTGGATGGCTGATTGAGCCCAACATTCGCACTATCTGCATTGAACGTCCGTACCCCGATCAGTTGCGGGTGCAGGCTGACATGGTTCGACATGCGCACCTGGTTGAAGTTGAAGCCCTCGATGATCGGAGGAACTATGTTCCAACTCCAACTGGCCGGGAAATCCGGGCCATCCTCCAACTTCTCCGGCAGTCTGTTGCGGAGCGTGAGCTGTATGCAATCGTTCGCGGCGGCGCGCAGCATCAACGGCTCTGGGTCCCTCAATCCCTGTCGCAGCGCCGTCTCCAGCGATCCCGGCGCCGTGATCGTAGTGGGATTGGCGCCCGGGCTCGTGAAGTAGCGCTCGGAATCCTTGATATATATGATCGCGTTCGGATCTTCGATCCTGAGCGGATCATCATTCAGGCGCCGGGCGCGGTACGGTAACGTCTTGTCCGGTAGCAGGTCGTGCGCCCGCCAGGCGGTCACCGTAAACTGGCGCAGCGGAACTCCGGGAGGGCAGGCATCGGCGGAGGCAGTGCGGGCTGCAGCAAAAGCCATCCGGCGCGACTTCTCCTGATGGAGCGGCGCCATCCTCCTCGCCTGATAGGACGCGAGCGGATTGATGCGATCCATACCGAAGACGCGCATCAATCCCCACATGCCATCCCATAGATTGTCCGTCGCCGACGAAGAGTAGAGGTGATCAGTATCCTCACCGTCTCTGCTTAACTGCATGTCGAATTCGAAATGTTCCGAGATCCCGATCTGCTGCCCGTTCCGAAATCCACTCCGCGGCGATGCGGGTTCGCTGAGCCATTTCATGCCATGCAGCGTGAAGACATGCTGCTCCTCCTGCGCCCCTTGAATCAGTTGAAGCTGGATCCTGTCGCCTTCGAATGCCGTCAGCAGCGGCGTGGCAGGATCGCCGGGCTGCCGCGCTCCGGCCGGTTCGACGCAACTTGTCAGGGGATCACCGCAGTCGGGAAATTTGAGCTTGTTATCTGGGAGACTGCCTGCGTGAACCGTCGAACTGAAGACGTTGGCCAGATCGCCCTTCTCGCCGTCCTTCTGCCGCCAATTTCCGCCCGACCCCTTCTCGGCGATGCGCAGTGGGATTGGCTCATTGCGATAGTTGATCAACTGCGTTCCCGGATCTTCGTTCGATATCTCTTCAGGGGATGGCTGCGGCTTGAAGCCGATAGCCTTGGGCAACTCCTCCTTCACGCGAATGGGTGGATTGACCGGTTTGTTATCCGCATCGTAGACGATGGCGAAATCCGCGAAGGCCAGGTTGAATTCCCGCCGGTTGTCGTCTGGATCCGGCATTATGATATTGGCCGCCGCGGAGGTCGGCCCGCCATCGTCACGCACGACGAACTCCTGACCGTCGATCCGCTGCCACTTGGCATCCTTCGGCTCGACTACGAGCGCCGCATAGAGCCCATGATGCTGATGCGAGCTGGGGCCGAAATGATCGTGCGTGAAGACAGTACGAATCGTCCGGTCTACTTTCTTGTTATTCAGTAGCGGATCAGCCCACCAGCGTTGGACCGTGGTTTGAGCGCCACACCATGGCTTATCATCCGCCCCGCCCGGTAGATCGGCGCACAGTCCACGGTTATCGCCCGCCAGCGCGCCGCCGGGGAGAAAGATCGGATGCGTCCGTGGCCTGAGCCTAGTCGCCGGATTTGTATTGTTGAATGCCTCGATCCGTTCGCGTACCTCATCGGCGGCCATCGTGCCGTCCTCATAGTTCCAGCCATTGGCTGATCCGTCAGAGGAAGTGAGATCGAACTTCACCAGGTGGATATGCTGGCCGATGACATCGGTCGGAGTGAATATCTGGAAATCATCCAGGTTGAGTACGTTGGGGACGAGATTGGTCGCCCGGAAATCGATACAGTCCCCCGAATTGGCGCGAAAGAAGAGAGGTTCGGCAGGACGAGCCCCGCTAAGCGTGTCGCGCAGATCGCGCTCCAGCAGGGAGATGCGCGCTTGCGGGTCGTGCCACCCCGATTTGTTTACAGTCAAATCGAACTGTAGATAGGCCGCCCGATACTTGCGATCTCTCGAACCGGGCTGGCATGGCTCACCGTAAGGAGCACCAGGCTGCGGTGGGAGACCGTTGACCCGGAACAACCCGGGCCTGCCGGCTGAATCGAAGGCTCTGTAGCCGCGGGCCGGAAATCCGAATCTGGTGGGCGCCGGCACAGTCGACCCGGTGCTCGCCGCATCGGGCAAACAATTGGGTTGGTTGCCGCAATGAAACCTCATAGCGGTCTTCTCTTCCGGCGTTCCCCCTTCAGGCAATAAATTGAGGTCCGCCTTCACTAGCTTCCGCGCAAAATCGAGCAGCTCGTCGTCTCCGTTCTGCGACCTCACATTGGCGGCGTTGGTGGCGCTGACGCATAGTCCCTTTTCGTAAAGGTCTTTGTCACAGTCCCCTCCCGACCTGGGCTGCAGTAATTCATCGTCGATCGCATCTTCGCCATCAATAACCTCGGCGTTTTTTACAGTGTGACGCGGCAATCCGCCGTTCAGCTCGGCGCCGTTCTCTACCGCGATATCGAGCGGCGGCTGTGGTGGGCGATGGCCGGCTTCGGCTGGAATGTAGAAGGGGAAGCCGCGAAATTCTAGTTTCGGCATAGGCGGCATCGGTCTGCCTGGTATCGGGACCACCGCGGGGTTCGATGTGCCGCCGGGTATCTCGCCGTCCGGCAGGTTCCGCCCCTTCGGGTTTTCCGGGGAAAACAGGCCCGGCGTGCCGTCCTCGAATACGTCGTGGTTGCGCCACAACTCCCACATCCCCTGCGCGAAATGGGGATAGAGATGACAATGGAAGATCGCATCGCCGGGCGAGAGATTGCGATTCCCCGACCCGCCGTAATGGATGTCGTAGATGAACGAAGCGCCCGGTGAAATTGTTTGCGAATCGAGGTAGATCGAATTGTCGTCCTTCGTATCCAATACCCATTGATGTCCGTGCAGATGGAAGACGTGCGTCTCCTTCGGGCCGGCGTGCAGATTGATGAAGCGTGTTGGATCGCCGATATAGGAGTGATGCACATTTGACGGATCGTCCGGATATTTGTTCGAGACCGCTTTGCCCTGATCATTCTTGTTTACGATCAGTGCCGGATCGCCATTGGCCCAGGAAGTGAGGAAGAACTCTTCAAATTTACATTCTTTGCATTTGGCCGTAGGCCCGACCTTAGCCCGATTGGCCAGCAGGATTGCGCCCATACCCGAACTGCCGTAATTAATTCCCATCGCATCTTTGACGGCGCTCTCCTCAAGCTCGCCGAAGGCCTGAACCGCCCTGATCTCATCATGGAAGATGACCGTGAATTCACGATATGGTTCGCCGGCATGTCGTACCCGGCCCGACTGGCCCGCAATTCGCCTGTTTGGGGTCGGGAACGACGATGGCGTTCAGGTCGCTGTGCACCAGCTGGTTTCCCTTGAGCAGATTAAGGATCGGCTTGCCGTCCGAATCAACAGCCTCATAATTGATGATCGGTGTGCCATCGGGATTGGTCCTAATCGTCACGCGTTTCAGCTGCTCATTGGTGATCTGCGAGCGATACCATTTCGAACCGCGCGGTTGGACATTCACAGATCCGAACAACCCCAGTCCGACTTGCCCGCCATCTCCCTCGCCGCCCGAAACCGCTCCCATGGAATGGAATAGATATCCTCCCGTCTTTCGCGCATACCAGGTATAGGTGATGGTCTCGCCCGGCTCAGCCAGCGACGATGGATTGAGACCGACATTGGAACCGTCGGATTGAATATTATCGGCATACTCCATCCCATTCACATGGAGTGAAGCGGCGCGTGTGGCGGGATGCTCTTTTCCTATGACCAACTCTGACCCATCGATCGGATCTTGAACGACGACGGTCTCGTTTGGAGGAAGTGGCGACAACAGGTTTGTAAACTTGACGCGGAGGCAATCGCCCTCATTGACGCGTAGCACCAGTGGCCGGGGACGTTTATCCTGACGAAGCATCACTCTCCCCGGTACACCGCCCTCGCCGATCGGCTTGCCGGACAGATCCACCACATCCTGACGCAGAGCAAAAACCAATCCCTCAGGATTGAATGCGCCAAATCTGTTATATACGTAGACCTGTTCGAGCGCGACGACTTCTGCCGAAATCGTGTTTTCACAGCGCGATCGGGAGGTCACTTGCGCGACGCCCACAGAACAAAAAATCACCAAAAAAAACATCAATCCCGTTAACGTGCAGATCGTATGGCCGATCGTATGACAGATTGTTTGGAGAACAGCGACGCTTCGATTTTGGCTTTTACAAATCATATTTGTTCCCTGTAAGGAATTTAAGGGTCTAGCATTTGAATCTCATGAGGGAGTGGCCAGGAGTTCCGCAAAATTTCGTTTCGCTGGAAACTAATTGGCATTCATTTGATTAATTGACCAATTATTCAATGACAATTGTCGATCCGCGCACGGCTTCCGGATCGTGAAACTAATATCTAATTTCTTTAGTGAATAGAGGCACGCTGGATCGCTTATTGCAATCCTTTGAGAGCAGTCCAAGGGGGGACGTGCTACTAGGATGGTGCGATGGTATCATGTGTTATTCACATTTGTGAATAGTATTAATGAGTATTAATCGTTAGATTGGGGCTTCCAAAAGACCTGGGGCACGAAGGGGTATGCGCATGGGTGTAAGGGCGCGCCGGACACAAAAGAAGTTAGCCGGTAAACTCAGGCAAATTCGCCTCCATCTCGGCTTATCTCAGGGTGAATTAATTAAAGAGCTCGAGCTTATGGAATTGCATAACAGCAACATTTCGATGTACGAGGCAGGGAAACGTGAACCACCATTGTATGTCCTTATAGCGTATGCGAAGGCTGCAAACGTTTGCCTGGATGTACTCGTTAATGACAAACATGATCTGCCCAGCAAGATACCATGCAAACGGACTTACTTCCCTCACTAATCGTTCGACGGATGAGGGGTGTGAATATCGCTTGATTGCATAAACTTCTGATTTGCATCTAAGGATATTACATCGATGAGCTATTGCAGCAGCCTGCCGATAGATGAGAAGATTTGAGGATAGGATAGCAGATGAAGTGCGTTGGCATTAAACTCGAAATTTTCAGCGATCTTCAAACTTGCATCATCATCTTAAAATCGCAGTGAGCAGTGATAAGCGGTAGATAGATGGCGTTTGAAATCCTTGCGGCTTAATTCCAGTTCATTGACAGAACTCTAGAAACGGCTACCATGCTAATTTAATTAATTGTCCACTAATGTCTTATTGGTTATTGAATATATTTATATAGGACTTATCGAATTTACCTGAATTTACCTATGGATATCACCCTGATTTTGCAACAGCTGCCGAATCCAGATCATATGAAGACAGCGATCGAGCCGATATTGTGGTACAGCCGCAACAATCTCAGTTATCTATACGCGCTCGACGCATTCGATTGGGCGATCATCATTCTATACTTTACCATTTTAACACTGCTCGCAATCCTGGGAATATATAGGTTGCGAATGGTCTATCAGTTCTGGCGTTACCGCAAAATAAAGCCTCAACCCAAAAGATGCTTCGCGGAGGAGGAGCTGCCTCCGATCACGATACAACTCCCCCTTTACAATGAACTTTACGTAGTCGAAAGACTACTCGAATCGGTGAGCCAGCTCGATTACCCGCGCCATCTAGTTGAAATTCAAGTGCTGGATGATTCGACTGACGAGACTGTCAAGATCGCTTCGGCCGCCGTCGAGATGTATAGAAAGCAGGGATTTGATATTCATTACATTCACCGGCAAGAGAGGATCGGATACAAAGCCGGTGCGCTTGAAAACGGGCTACACAGGGCGAAGGGCCAATTGATCGCGATCTTCGACGCAGATTTCACCCCGAGACCCGCGTGCTTGCGCAAGATGGTTGACTATTTCACCGAATCGCAGATAGGCATGGTGCAAATGCGTTGGGGACACATCAACGCGAACTATTCGCTACTAACCCGCATCCAGGAAATTCTGCTCGACGGGCATTTCGTTATCGAACAAGCTTCGCGTAACCGCACCGGCGCATTCTTCAATTTCAACGGGACTGCCGGAATGTGGAGGCGCGAAGCGATTGAGTGGAGCGGCGGTTGGCAGCACGATACTCTCACTGAAGATACCGACCTGAGCTTCCGGGCTCAGTTGATGGGATGGAAGTTCGTTTACCTTCTCGATGAGGACGTCCCCGCCGAATTACCGGTTGAGATGAATGCGTTCAAGGCTCAACAACGGCGATGGGCCAAGGGATTGGTCCAGGTCGGTCTGAAATTGATGCCACGTATCTGGAAGCATCCCAAGCTAACTCTAGCGCAGAAATGTGAATTGTTTTTCCGCCTCTTCGGCAATTGCGCGGCCATCCTGATGATTATTCTTAGCCTGCTCCACATTCCGGTCCTCATCGTTCGTTTCAACCAGGGGCTGTTCCATATGCTCCTACTCGATCTGCCGCTTATGTTGTTCGCAACGCTCTCGGTTGTGGGTTTCTATGGAACGACCATCTACTATCGCTACCCACACGAGAAACGCCGGATGTGGCTCATTCCGCTCGCGATGGCTGTAGGAATCGGTCTGGTACTTTCCAATACGCGCGCCGTACTCGAAGCTCTCTTAGGGATAAAATCCAGTTTCATCCGCACGCCGAAATATAAGGTTGAGAGCAACATGGACAACTGGCTCCAGGCTGCGATCAGGTATCGCCGCAAGAAAGGCTGGCTGCCACTGATAGAGTTCTCCTTCGCCCTCTATTTCGTCTTCGCGGTCTATTACGCGATTCGCAGCCATATCTATGCGACAATTCCATTCCTGCTGATCTTCCTCGTGGGTTATGGATACATGGCTATGATGTCTTTATTTCAAGGTGGCGCCCGAAGACTGATGAACGCGTTTAGGCGAGGATAGGGCAAGCAAAGCAATTATGGGTGTTTTTCAACTGCGTGCTATACTCATAACCGTAGATGGACCGCATTTACAGGATTGAATCCGCCCGGCCGGCGAGATCCAGAAAATCCTGAGAAAGCCCCATTATTCGTCTCTTTTTTGAGGAACCATACGATGTTCTGCCCGAAATGTGGATCGAATCAGGGTGAAGGGAGAAAGTTCTGTACCTCCTGCGGAACTAACCTGCTGATCGTTTCGCAAGCACTTACCGGCAAAATTCCTCAATCAAATCCCCTGCCTCCGACACCGCACACTTTCGAACGCGACCGGCAACGTGAGTTTACTAAAGGCCTATATTTCGCAATCATCGGCGGCGGAATATTGGCCGGAAAATTTATAAGCTTCATCTTCAGCGGGTTTCGCGGATCACCGTTCGGGTTCTGGGGCTTAATCACTTTCGTTATACTTGCGATAGGTATATCCCGGATTATCAGCTACCGACCGCATGGCAACATTACGGCAGAGGTGCTGCCCCGTCCGCCTCACGCCAATTCTGAATCACAACAATTAAACGTTCAGACGACCCCGCCACACCCCGTCTTTTCTGCATCATTCGCCGATGACTATGTCGCACCCCGTACCAGTGAGCTTGAACCAGTCGAACACCCGAAGCCTAGTATCACGGAGGCCGAGACTCAAAATCTCCCGCACCATTCTCCGCCCCCAGAATTTCAAAGGTAATTGTCGAAGAGGAGATGTGAGCTATGTATTGTCCTTCGTGTGGCGTAGAAACGAGCGATCAGACAAAATATTGTACGAAGTGCGGAATCAACTTGAGGAATGTCAAGGAAGCGATGATCGGTGACCAGCAGAACAAACATCAGCTCAGAGACACCGAATCGCATGCATCTCCTTCGGATCCATGGCAGTCGTGGTGGGAAATGGTCGCAAAGGAAAAGAAAAAATCGCCTGAAGAGAAGCGTATCAATGAAATAAAAGAAGGTGTGATTACGAGCTGCGTCGGATTCAGCTTAACAATCTTCCTCTTCTTTCTAATGTCCGCTGTCTCAATCAACCTCGACCCCAAGGTAAGCGCCATCTTGCACGCCGTCCCATATGCTGGAATCATCCCTTTTCTTATCGGACTCGGAATTATTTTCAACGGTCTATTCCTGAGCAAACGGCTCGTCGATCTGAACCGGGAACGGGAGCAGGCCAACAAACAAAATCTGTTTTCTACAGTCACTGAAACTGCGCCCGTCCATCGCTTGCCCGAGAGTTATCAATCCCCGGTCGCAGACTTCAGTGTGACGGAATCAACAACTACAAAGCTGCGTGAACCCGCCCCGGTTTCAGCCAGAAGCGATACAGACTGAGGGGACCTTCAATGTACTGTACTCAATGCGGCACCGCTAACTCCGATGGACTTAAGTTTTGCACAAATTGCGGCACGCCGATGAATAAACGCGGGGATACACCCCAAAGCCGGCCTTCGTCCGGTTCACCTTTGTCCGGCTCAGTGCAGACGCCCACTCCTGCATATACTGGCGGATCGTCCTATGCCGGATATCCCTTAAGCCCGGCCTTTCCAATACAATCCAAAGAGTCCGGCGCCAGTGCCAGTGGGCGCGCGATTATCTCGATGGTATTGAGTATTATTTCGCCGTTCACGTGTTGGTTGTTCCTGAGCATTCCGGGTTTAATCCTAGGTAAAATGGAGATGAATGCGATACGCGACGGATTGGCGCCAAAGGCCGGCGAAACATTTGCCAAGATCGGCTTTTATGTCGGCCTCGCCGTTACCGTACTCTCACTGATCATACCTGCGATCTGGTTATTTCTGTTGGCAATCGGATCTTTCGTCATATAACTTCATGCCCGGGTTTCAACGAAAATATGCGCGGCAGGGGCAACTTGGATATTTGATATTTGTTCTCATCTCCATCTCGTCGTTAGTGACAGCTCGTCTCCTGAAACCTTCATCACGGGGGGTAGGGACGCACGAACAACTGGGCCTGCCCCATGCCCTTTCCTTTACCTTACCGGTATTCCATGTCCAAGTTGCGGCCTGACCACAAGCTTTGCGTATGCGGCCAGACTCGAGTTTGTCTCATCATTTATCACGCAGCCGTTCGGATTCATCGTATTCCTACTGACAATTTGTGCCATACCGTTCGCCATATATCTCAGCCGCCGTCGAATCTCCCTGTCTGAACTTATGCAAACCCGCATCGTCGAAAGATTGATCTATGTCACGGTCGCGTTCTACATCCTGAGCTGGTTCTATAAAATCATCGTCTGGAGATATCTGTAATGAAGCCCGCATTCGCCTTGCTCTGCCTGCTTTACTTCAATACATCAATCGCTACTAACATGAAAGACACAGATCAACTCAAATCACGCCCCGAATCGACAAATTACCAAGAGACGAGCCGGTACGAGGATGTCATGCGTTTCGTCTATGAACTTCAAAAACGCTCGGACAAACTGCGGGTCGAGTATTTCGGCAAAACTGAGGAGGGGCGCGATCTTCCGCTTTTGATCTTGGCTGACCCCCCCATCGCGCAGCCCCGCGAGGCGCTCGCCTCCGGCAAACCAATTATTTTCATCATGGCCAATATTCATGCGGGTGAAGTCGAAGGCAAAGAGGCTATGTTGAACATCTCTCGTCGCATCGCAACAGGGGATATGCGGACACTACTCAACCAAATCGTGGTACTGATCGCCCCAATTTACAATGCAGACGGCAATGAAAAGATCAGCATGAATAATCGTACTGCGCAGAACGGACCGATCAGCGGAGTCGGCACACGTGAGAACGCGAGAGGGCTGGACCTGAATCGCGACTACATGAAACTGGAATCTGCCGAAGCCAACGCTTTGGTTCGCCTCTACAATCGATGGGATCCGCATTTGACTGTTGACCTTCATACGAGCAACGGCTCGTATCACGGATACCATCTGACTTTTTCACCGACGCTCAATCCGAATGCCGATCCCCGTCTCATCACATTCGAACGCAATAAAATGCTCCCTGCAATCGCGAAATCTATGCTCAAGGCTCATAAGTTCCGCTCTTATTATTACGGCAACTTCGCGACCAGGGAGCAAATGAACCGCGAGATCGATACATTTGAGATGGAGCGGTCGGGCAACCAGGCGCGACCCGCCGAAAATCAGACGAAGGTATGGCGCACATTCGACCATCGCCCGCGGTTCGGTAACAACTATTACGGCCTCCGGAATCGCCTCACTATCCTCTCCGAGGCCTACAGCTATCTCGATTTTAAAGGCCGCGTCGATGTGACCGCGGCGTTCGTCGAAGAGATCCTTAAATACTGCTCCGCCCACTCCCAGGAGATCGTCTCGCTCATCAAACGAATCGACGATGATGCGCTTCGCGGAAACGTCACTCAAAACGGCCTCGAATTCGAGCTCGCGGCGCTCGATAAACCCAGCGAGATATTGGTCGGGGAGGTAGAAAAGAAAAAGAACCCGCTCTCAGGCAAATTGATGACTGCAATGATCACCGATAGTTTCACGCCGACTCCAATGCTCGACTATGGTCTCTTCGCTGCCACCCGCAGCGTCACGATCCCTCGCGCCTATATTTTCCGCAATGAAGACGGTACGATGAACGTTATGGCTAAGCTCATCGCGCATGGAATTGCAGTAGAAGAGCTGACTGAGAGTTTCTCCACCCAGGTAGAAAGCCTACTAATCACGGAAGCGAAAAAATCTGCCCGCGCTTTTCAAGGCCATTCGGAGATCAAACTCAAAGTCCGCCCGCAGCTCGAGACGGTCACATTTCCTGCTGGCTCTATCGTTGTAAGAACATCTCAACCTTTCGCGAGGCTGATCTTCTACCTCCTTGAAGCGGAAAGCGATGACGGATTCGTTAATTGGAATTTTCTCGACGCTTATCTGGAAAAAGGAAAAACCTACCCGATCTACAGGTCACTCAAGGAATTGAATGCGATGAGCAGGTTAAAGGTTTTATAATAAAGTATGCCGAAGAGATTGCTCATCAAAGATGCCCGTATCATCACGCTCGATCAGAGCAACCGCATCCTCGATGGTAGCGTCGCGATTATGGATGGTCTGATTACGGCTATCGAACCCATGATGACGGATCGTGAGGTTGCATCATTCGATGAAGTGATCGATGCGCGCGACCGTGTAATTCTTCCTGGTTTCGTCCAAACGCATATTCACCTTTGCCAGACACTCTTCCGCGGGTCGGCCGATGATATGGCCCTGATCGATTGGTTGAAACAACGAGTATGGCCGATGGAGGCGGCGCATACCTTCGCGTCGCTTTATGCATCCGCTCGATTGGGTATAGCGGAATTGATTAAAGGCGGAACGACCTGCGCATTGACAATGGAGACGGTCAATCACACTGAAGCAGTTTTCCATGCCATCGAAGAATCGGGGTTTCGCGCCACCGCGGGCAAATGCATGATGGATCAGGGCGATGGGGTCCCCGAGGCGTTGCTGGAGAACTGCGATGACTCGATCGCCGAATCGATTGAGCTGATCAAGTTTTGGCATGGCAGGTCCGATGGGCGCATACGCTATTGTCTGGCGCCGAGATTTGCGGTGAGCTGTTCGCGCCAGCTACTCGAAAGAGTCGCCGAAATTTCACGCGAACATGGCGTCCTGATCCATACTCACGCTTCGGAGAATCGAGACGAGATCGAGTTAGTACAAAAGTTAACCGGAAAACGCAATATAGAATATCTGCGCGATTCCGGTCTTACCGCACCACACGTCGTGCTCGCACATTGCATCTGGTTGGATCAATCTGAATTGGAGATACTGCGAAGCACGGGTACGCATGTCGCACACTGTCCATCATCTAACCTAAAGCTCGCATCAGGATTCGCGCGCGTCGTTGAAATGCTCGAGCATGGCATTTCCGTTTCGCTCGGAGCAGACGGCGCAGCATGTAATAACCGGCTCGACATGTTTACCGAGATGCGGACAGCCGCTCTCATACAAAAAGCATTGCGCGGGTCGCAAGTGCTGACAGCCCTTACAGCCTTACGAATGGCGACCATCCGCGGCGCCCGCGCATTGGGATTGTCTGATGAGATAGGCAGCATTGAGATCGGTAAACGAGCGGATATTCAGATACTAAATCTCAACCGGATCCACACAACCCCACATCCCGATCTGATTTCCACAATTGTTTATGCGGCGGAAACGACTGATGTAGAAACAGTGCTTATAGATGGACGGGTTATTATGCGCGAAAGGGAATTGCTGACTCTCAATGAAGAGGAAGTGATCTCACAAGCAAATCGCCAGGCGCACGAACTATACCTGGCCGCCGCACAATCCTGACATAGAGAACTGGCCATCTGTTATCTAAGAGTTGAACTTGATCCCAGATGGCCAGCTCTTTTTTTATAGCCAAACTATTGCGCGTGCCCCCCACCAGCTGCTCATGGCTCACACCGCATCAGCGGTCTTCAAAGTCGGAGGCTCAGGAATCGACTGCGTCTCCACCTGTCTCTGTTCGGTCTTGGTGACTCGTTTTTCTTGATCCTTACCATTGAGCATGTGGCATTTGCCATCAAATACAGCTCCATGCTCAATGATCAGAGCGGGAGTGTAGATGTCGCCGTACACGCGTCCGGTAGAATGTATCTTAACGCTCGTCTTCGCCGTAATCGTCCCCTCAACAATGCCACTCACCTCGACGGATCCTGATTGAATGGTAGCCTTGATTCGACCCTTTTCCATCACCATCAGACTGCCGCTATCTGATGTTATTGTCCCCGAGATACAGGCGTCCACCCTCATGATCTCTGTAAACTTGACTTCACCGTTGATATCGGTTCCTTCTCCCAAAAAACTTCGCAGATCAGTTGCTGAATCAACGCTCCCGGCCGCAAAGGAAGATCTACTGCTGCTTCCAAACTTCATAATGGAAAAGCCTCCTAGCTTTATAAAAAATACAGGATCAGGGGCATTTCTATGATTGAAAAGATGTGTGGAACCACTGATAACTTTCGGTGGAGGGCTTATGTGTCGGATTTCCGGATGATGATCGAGTAAATCCGATCAAGTTCTCCGAGCGAGCTGAACTCGATCTCGATCTTGCCTCCATTTTGACTGAGCTGAATTTTGACTTGAGCCCCAAGATATCTCTTGAGCTTCAACTCAGCCGCGCGGATGTTAGCATCATTCCGCAACGCTGTCGAGTTCTCCCTAATCTTCGAGCCCGAAGCCGCCTTCTTCACCGCGCGCTCGGTATCTCGTACCGATAGATTTCCGCTGACGATGTCGTTCGCCATTTTCAACTGAAGCTGCTCCGTCTCCAGGGCGAGCAGAGCACGGGCGTGCCCCGCCGTGAGCGATCCTTCCTCCAACATCTTCTGTATCGTTATCGGGAGTTTCAATAACCTCAAGTGGTTGGCGACCGATGATCGATCCTTCCCGACGCGCAGAGCCATCTCGTCCTGCGTCATGTTAAATTCCCGGATGAGACGCTGATAGGCCTGCGCCTCTTCGATCGGGTTTAACTCCTCCCGCTGAATATTTTCGATCAGCGCCAGCTCGAGCAATCTGGAATCAGGTATGTCCCGAACCACCGCATTGATCCGCTGGATCCCCGCACGTTGAGCCGCACGCCAGCGTCGTTCGCCTGCGACGATCTGGTAATTACCGTGCTGCATCCTGCGCAATAAGATCGGCTGGACCAGACCATTCGCCTGAATAGACTGAGCGAGCTCATCCAGCTTTTTTTCGTCGAAATTCAGGCGTGGCTGTTGAGGGTTCGGTTCGATCAGTTCAATATCAACCTCGAGCAGTTCATCACCCTGTGCCAGAGAATCTGATAACAGGGCGCTAAGCCCACGCCCGAGCGCCTTTCTTGCCATTTTCCATTACCTCTTTCGCCAGGTTCATATAGCTCTCGGCTCCACGCGATTTGATATCGTAAAGAATGATAGGCTTGCCGTGACTGGGAGCTTCGGCCAGCCTGATGTTGCGGGGAATAACGGTGTTGAAAACCTGTGCGCCTAAAAAATCTCGCAAGTCCGCCATAACTTGATTCGAGAGGTTGAGCCGGTCGTCATACATCGTCAGGAGGAATCCCTCTACAGCAAGGCTGGGATTTAGGCTGCGCCGGATCCGCACAAGGGTATCCCATAAATCTGTTACACCTTCTAACGCAAAGTACTCGCATTGGATGGGAACGATGATCGAATCGGCGGCGGCGAGGGCGTTCAGCGTCAACAATCCCAAACTCGGGGGACAATCGATCAGCACATACTCGAAATGTTCGCGCGCGCTCAACAGTATATTACGAAGATAGTACTCGCGCTTCTCGACGTCTATCAACTCGACCTCAGCGCCCGCCAGATTGCGATCGGAAGGTGCGATCTTCAGAAACTCCAGTTCGGTGCCGAGCAGTATATTGTTGATCTGTTCTTGCAGGATCATCGAGTGATAGACGCTGCGCTTGAACGAGCCTTTTTTGATGCCCACCCCGCTGGTGGCATTCGCCTGCGGATCCATGTCCACCAGGAGCGTGGTGATCTCCGCAACGGCGAAGGAGGCCGCAAGATTTATCGCAGTCGTCGTTTTACCGACCCCGCCTTTCTGATTCGAGATTGCTATGATTCTTCCCATCGCTTCCTGAGTGTGAGATCCGTGTAGCGAAAAAATCGAGCGACCAACATTACCACAGGTCAAAAAGGTAGTGAAGGATTTGTCAGGTGATGAGAGCAGTAATTAGGAAACAAAAAACAAAAATTGGATTCTAGGAATGTTTCACGTGGAACGATGGCCCGGGATCACCCCGCAACCAGTCGATATCGACACTTCTGTCGAATGCCCCTTTGATACATCTCTTCATTAGTTGGGATGTCTACAATCTCCACGAATTCGGCCCCGGCTAGTTCGCAAGACCGACGAGAGGCGAGGTTGTCAGGGTCACAAGTGATCCAGATAGGATTGAGGTCGTGCGCCGCGGCGAGGGACACCAGCAACCTCACACTTCTGGCAGCGAAGCGATGGCCTCGATAATCGGCCTCCACACTGTAACCGATGTGGCCCCTATAAAGGACGAGTCGGTCCGGATTGCCGATTCTCAAGTTTATGCCGCCGACGATTTGAGATGTACCCTCCAGCATCATATTAAAATGATAGGTCGGCACCCATTCTCTTTCAGGATCGGCCATTAAATATCGATCGAGCACCAGGAGAAGTTCCCGATCCTGGAGCCTACCTGGTTCGATAAACATCTTGGTTATTCCTCCAATTGCCCGAAGGAAAGCTTCGTTTCACGTGAAACGAACGAACTCAATCAGCAATCTCCGCTCAGCGCCGGCCATTAACGAAGATTCTATTTTTCCCTCTCGCCCCACGAGACTGCGAATCAATGCCTCGGTCTCCTGGTTGCCGAAGACCAGTAGTTGACTGCTCCTCGCCCCTATTCTGAAGACCTCTACCAGGACCTTCTCCATCCGCTCAACCGCTCGGACGGTCAGACAAGCGATCTCCGGCGCCTCTTGGAGGGATTCAATCCGGTTCCGAACTACTTCAACATTCGCCAACTGCAAATCGGAGGTCGCTTCTTCCAGGTAGATCGATTTCGCCCGGTTGGATTCGACGAGTTTCACCTGAAGGTCGGGTCGGAAGATTGCCACGGGAATGCCGGGGACACCCAGCCCCGATCCCAGATCCCAGACTTCTCTGATCGAACCCAGGATCTTTTCGGCGGCGAATTCCGCTTCGCAGATATGGCGTTCGACGAACTCACCCGGGCGAGTGAGGGTGGTCAGGTGAAGCCGTGCATTCCACTTGATGACAAGTTCGAAGTAGCGAGTGAGGCGTGCCGTCTCATCTTCTGAGAAGAGCGTCCCGTCTCTCCTCCCGGTTTTTCTGAGGATATCCGCGAACAGTATTGTCTCTGAGTTTTTCACTGACTCTGTTGGCGGGACATAAGCTCAACCTGGATGGTGAGCAGGGAGATGGCTGCCGCGGTTATGCCGGGGATACGCATCGCCTGGCCGAGAGTTTGCGGGCGCACGCGGTTCAGCCTCTCAACCATCTCGTGAGAGAGGCCGGGAAGCTGTGCATATTCGATATTCGAGGGGATATTTCGGTTGGCAGCCTTTACGAGGCGGGATGCCATGTTCTCCTGGGCGGCCAGATACCCCTGATATTTGAAGTCCGTCACAACCGTCGTGATTTCTTCATGACGACAGCGCTGCCGTAATTCCTGAGGCAAGAGGAGTGATATATGCTCCGCCGTTATTTCGGGACGTTTTACCAATTGGCTCAAGTTTACTGGCTCAGTTAGATTAACCCCGGTTTCGGCGGAGAATTGTCGATAACCATCGCTGCGGATCGTGATGAAAGTACTGCGCATATAGTCACGGAGTTCATTCTTGCGATGGATACTGTCACGAAAATCTCGATGGCGCCGCTCGGGAAGCATACCCAGGTTGAACGCAAGTTCGCTCAATCTTTCATCCGCGTTATCGATTCTCAGTTTGAGCCGTTGTTCGGCGCGCGAGGTGAACATACGGTAGGGTTCGTCCACTCCTTGTGTGACGAGATCATCGATCAGAATTCCTATGTACGCTTCGTCCCGTTTGATCGATATCGGATCCTGCCCGTGAACGTAACGCGCGGCATTAATCCCGGCGATGATGCCCTGGGCGCCTGCCTCTTCGTACCCGGTAGTACCGTTGATCTGACCTGCATTGAACAGGCCGCGGAGGCGTTTGGTCTCGAGCGACGGCCACAGTTCGGTCGGATCGATCATGTCGTACTCGATCGCATATCCGGGCCGGAGCATCACGGCGTCTTCAAGGCCGGGAATCTGCTTCACCAACTCGCGCTGCAGATCGGAGGGGAGGCTGGTCGAGAAACCATTGAGATATGTTTCATAAGTATGGTAGCCCTCAGGTTCGAGGAAGAGCTGGTGCCGCTCTTTTTCGGGAAATTTGACTACCTTGTCCTCTATCGAAGGGCAATAGCGAGGTCCGACACCGACGATCTGCCCGCTGTAGAGCGGAGACCGGCTGATATTCTCGCGAATCGTCTGATGAACCCTGGTTGAGGTATACCCGATATAGCATGAAATCTGCGGCCGAGTGATCGATCTGGTGGTAAAGGAAAACGGCGTCGGGTCTTGATCGCCCGGCTGTTCTTCAAAGCTCTTAAAATCGATCGATCTGCTGTCGAGCCTCGGCGGCGTACCGGTCTTGAGCCTGGCGATTCTGAAGCCGAGTCGGCGCAGGTTCTCGGCGAGTTTTATTGACGGAAGTTCGCCTGAGCGTCCCGCGGAGTAGCGTTTCTCGCCAATATGAATCAGCCCGTTGAGAAAAGTTCCGGTAGTGATTACAACAGAGTTTGATCGCAGCAGACGGCCATCCATCAATTCAACGCCGTCCACCTTGCCCTGATCGGTAAGAATCCGAATGACCTCGCCCTGCCGAAGGTATAGATTCGTGATACTTTCCAGTTCCCGTCTCATCTGCTGGCGATAGAGGGCGCGATCGGCCTGAGCGCGAGGGGCTTGAACTGCGGGACCGCGGCTTCGATTAAGCATGCGGAATTGGATCCCGGTTTGATCGATGATGCGTCCCATCAATCCGCCAAGCGCATCGATCTCGCGCACCAGGTGGCCTTTCGCGATACCACCGATCGCGGGATTGCATGACATCTGTGCGATCAAATCCAGATTGAAGGTTACGATGGCAGTCCGAGCACCGAGCTGGGCGGAGGCGTTCGCGGCTTCGCATCCGGCGTGTCCCGCCCCAATCACTATCACATCGAATTCTTCGTCGTAATTAAACATGGTCTTCTATGTCACTCGCAACAGATCGGAGGAATGCCGCTGTTAGTAAAATGATAGCACCATCACTTTCCGATACAAAAAGTCGAAAATATCTGACTGATAATATCCGCGATGAGGGTCTCTCCCGTTATCACTCCCAGACTTCGGAGCGCGTGATGAAGGTTGGCCAGGGCCACCTCTTCGGTAAACCCGGCCGCCAGGTCCTGTTTAGCCTTTCGCAGAGCCTCGATAGTTTCCTCGAGAGCCCTGAAGTGACGCTCATTTGTGATAATTGCGCTCTCGATGTTTGTCATTTCTCCGGTAACGATCTTCCGATGAATTGTTTCCTTCAGTCGATCGATGCCTTCTGCAGTGAGAGCCGAAACACGAAGCAGCGGATGTTTCGCCGATAGCGAACTTAACTCGCCCTCAGAGATGGATATTCCCAGATCACATTTGTTAAGGACATAGATATCGATAGGGAACTGATCGAGGAGCTCGATCTCGTCGGGATCCAAAGCCGAGTTGGCCTCAATTACAGCGATGATGAAATCGGCCTCGCTGATCGCTATTTTGGTACGTTCGACTCCGATCTGTTCGACGAGGTCTTCCGTCTCGCGTATCCCGGCTGTGTCAACCAAGTTGACCGGTATGCCGTTGAGAGAAAAAGTTTCGTTCAGTGAGTCGCGCGTTGTCCCTGGGATATGCGTAACGATTGCGCGATCCCTACCCAGCAGCGCGTTGAAGATCGAAGATTTACCAACATTCGGCTTTCCTATCAAAGCGAGTTTGATTCCCGATCTGATTACCCGCCCGACGCCATAGGACGACGAGAGGCGCGCGAGATTTCCGATAAAGCTATCGATTTTCGATAGGAAGAGACCAAGGTTCAGCGGATCGAGATCATCCTCGACAAACTCGACAGTCGATTCGAAATGTACGATCAGATCGATCAACTCCGTTTTGACGGGCTGCAGTTGTTTCGACAACTCTCCGCGCAATTGCCGGGCGGCAATTCGGGCTTGAAATGATGTTTGGGCGTATATGAGATCATTGATGGCTTCAGCCTGAGTTAGGTCGATGCGCTGATTAAAAAAAGCGCGCATGCTGAATTCACCGGGCTGTGACGGTTCCGCGCCAAACGATATGAGCAGCCTGACTACCTCAGTCAAAACAACAGGGCTGCCATGACAAGAGATTTCAATTACGTCTTCGCCGGTGAAGGAATGGGGTGCCTTGTAGTAAGTGATTATCGCTTCGTCAATGATTGTTCCGGTTTCAGGATTGATGATTTGATGGAATTCTGCCTGGTTCGGAATTAAAGATATCCGGCCACCTTCATTCAACAGCTTTCGAACCAACGAAAGCGATTCGGCGCCGCTTATTCTTATGACACCGATGCCGCCATAACCCTGTGGCGTTGCAACTGCCGTAATAGTCTTGAACTCCGGAGTGCTCATAATCCATGAAATGCCGCTGCTGAGAGAAGGAAGAAGAGGGTGAGAGGATATGGTGGGTGATCAGGCAGGAAAAACCTTTACTCGCCGCATCTGTCCTTCGCCCTCGCTCTCGGTTCTTATTCCCTGAACGTCGACCAGGGCAGTATGAATTATTCGGCGATCCTGCGCGTTCATCGGATCAAAGACAAACGGCGTCTTCGTTACCTTGACCCGTTCAGATGCCTTGAGCGCCATCAATTCGAGTTCCTGCCGACGAGTTTCTCGATAACCGCTGGCATCGAAGTCGATCTGTAGCCCTGCGGCGACTGAATCTGCGAATACTCTGCGCGCGACATACTGCAAGGCGTCGAGCAGCTCCGCATTGTGACCGAGCAGCAAAGGCAGGTCGAAACCTTCGAATGATACTTCAATATTAGCGGGTTCCAATTCCCTCACCACAACTTTTAGGTCGAGTGAAGATCTGTCGATCAGCTCCCTGACGAAGCTTTCAATTTTTTCTTTATATCCCTCAAAATTTCCTTGTGTCATATCGATATTCGATCGGGAAAGTTATTATCAGTTAGCCAGCGCCTCTTTTGTCTTCTTTTTTTTCGAAGGCTTCTGGCCGGGTTTATCTATATCAGATGTGCTCGCAGTGGCCGGGGGTTTAGTCGGATTCAGGCGATTGATGATAACCTGCTGCGCCACGCCCACGAGGTTGGTCACCATCCAATAGAGCACAAGGCCCGCAGGAGCAGATTTCAGAAACCAGGTGAAGATCAGAGGCATGATATATCCGACCTTCTTCTGTACCGGATCGGCGGTCGTCGGTGTCAATGCCTGCTGGGTAATCATCGTGACGCACATGATGATCGGGAGAATCCAGTAAGGATCAGGAGAAGAGAGGTCCGTCAGCCAACCGAAAAACGGAGCGTTCCGAACTTCTATCGAGATCGTGAGAATCGCGAAGACGGCCATAAAGAATGGCATCTGCAAGAGGAGCGGCAGACACCCCATTAGCGGATTGCCCTCCTTCATCAGGGCAATCTGTTCTTTCTGAAGATCGAGGAAACGTGGATCGTTCTTATCCAGTTTCTTCATTCTCTCTTGCAGATCTTTCATCTTCGGCTGCATCGCCGCAGCGCGCTTCATTGTGACCGAACTCTTCCAACGCAGCGGAAAGAAGAACATGTTCAGCAGTATCGTCAGGACAACTATCGACCAACCGAAATTGTGCGTGAATTGATTGATGTAGCGCAGCGCGTTGAGCATAAACTGCGCAATCGGTTTGACCAGAAAAGAGACGTAGTTCAGCCACCCGTAACTGACGATATCTTCGAGATGGCTTCCATTCTTTGACAGTCCAAAATTGACGCTCACCTGACTTAGCAAATTGAGGTCTTTCGGTCCGGCATATACGTGCTGAACCTCAGCTTGATTGAGCAAGATCGCAAACGAGACGTAATTATTATTGAGAAGACGAAACGCTGGAACAGGCCTTGAGGGAACAATCGCCATCGCAAAATAGTTGTCGTCGACAGCTCCCCAGGCGACAGGCGAATCCGTCGGAGGATCTTTCTTGTCTTTCAGGCTATCAGCTGTCTCGCGCTCGACGCTGTTACTCACAGAAGCGTAAGTCAATTGCGGAGCGTGTCGATACATGTTGATTTCCTTGGCATTCTGATCGCCAAAGTTTGGACCGATGACGATATAAGCCTCGACCGGGTTGCCATTCCGCTTGACGCTCGCCAGGAAATCGAAATCAAATCCGGTGGAATTCTCATATCCGGCACCCTTGAAGATGAGGGTCTTATTTACCTCTACACCATTATTAGCGTAAAAGAAGGATATCTCTTTCTTCTCACCACTATTGATTTTTTCAACTGACGAAGACTCTTTAATTTCGTAGTTCGCCGAATTCAGCTCCTTCTCGAGAGCGCGATCGGAAGGTATATAAAAACGAAAAGGTGCGCCGATCTCCTGACTCAGCTTGGCCGAGACGAGATTGACGCCCTGCGGGGGATCGATAGGCTTACCATTGGGGTAACCGGTCATCGTCCATTCCGTAATCACACCGCCCTGATTTGAGATGACAGCTGACCAGTGATCGGTCTTGAGATTGATCGTCCGAGGCGCGACATTGGTGGCCGGAGCTGCTAAAGCGCCCGTCTCCGCTGTGACTTGAGGAGCCGGCGTCGCGGTTACGGATGGTGCCGGTGTCACGACGTTCCCAACGACCCGTTCATCTTGAACAGGCTTCGGCTGCGGGGGATAAAGTTTCCCGTATATATATGACCATCCGAAAAAAATTACGGACGAAAGAATCAGAAATAAAATCAGCCTTTTTTCCATTTATAAAATAATAACACTAAGAAACTCAGATTTCGTGACCTCATCGCATTATTCTAGCGCACGGGATCATATCCACCTGGGCAGAACGGGTGGCAACGTATGAGTCGTTTTATACCAAGAAATGAGCCCTTCCAGAATCCATATTTTGAAATCGCATCGACAGTATATTCGGAACACGTCGGTGTGAACCGGCAAGAACCAGGCAGCAACGGCGACAACGTGTATTTATAAATTCGCAGGATATAGATTGCCACCGTTTTCATAACACATTAAGCGATGAGTTTAAGCGATTTATGCGCTCGCCCCATAACCTGGGAAAAAGATTCCTCAATCTTTATAAATTCGGCTGTCAGCAAAGCCGATTTCGCGTTGAGGACGAGATCATAACCGGAGTTTTCACATCCTTCTGCCTGAGCATTGGAATAGTATCTCCTGATGATCTCATTGAGTCTGCGTTTGCATCTATTGCGAACCACGGCGCCACCGACTTTCTTGGTTACCGTAATCCCACACCGGGTTTCGCCGCTCTGCGTCTTGAGAATGAATGCCGAAAAGAAAGGCGTATGAAACCTTTCACCCTCATCGTAGACCCTGCGGAATTGCTGATTATTTTGCAACTTCTTGGGCTTTAGCATTCAAAGAAAGGACTATCAGTAATGGCTCGGCGTCAGTCTCTTGCGGCCTTTGGCGCGACGGCGCTTAAGCACAAGACGACCGGACTTTGTACTCATTCTCTCGCGAAATCCATGAGTTTTTGCGCGGCGTCGATTGTTCGGTTGAAAAGTTCTCTTCATTTTATTTCAGCACTCCTTGCATTAGGTACACGTAGCTTTATGAAAAAATTGAGAATAAACAATCGTTTATAGGTATGTCAAGGATGCGAATTGCATCACCGAAAATCTAAACGAAATTGTGTCCCGAAAGGGATATCCTGAAGATGAGGTTAACGATGAAAGAGGGGCAATCTGTAATGGCAGCGATGCAAGAAATGTATCGGTATACAGGTAAAAAATTGAAGCGCCAAATCCCGGGATTCATAAACGGAGATTGAGACGCACGGTCAGGTAATCCGAAATAACCCCGCGAAAATCCTCCACATCAGTGCAAATCATCAGGTTTTTCAGATTCCCGTAATAGGCGAGAGCTTGTGTATCCGGTCATATCTGAGCGGAAGCTTATCCACTAATATTTTCTCTCAACAATAAACCGAGCAATCTCCTGTAACATTCTCGTATCGCGACCGATCGTGGTTACCGAAGAGATCGCCGCGCGGCTGAGCCGGTTGGCCATCTCGCTAGCACTGTCCATCCCATAGTACGCAGCGTAAGTCGCTTTTCTTTTCGCTATGTCTTTCCCCGGGGTCTTCCCCAACTCTTCACTGGTCGCAGTCTGATCGAGGATATCATCAGCGATTTGAAACGAAAGCCCCGCCTTCTCGCCGAATGCCGTCAAAGAGTTCAATTCATTATCACTGGCGGCGCCGATAATTGCGCCGATGCGGATCGCGCAGGTTATCAAAGCACCTGTTTTGGCCCGGTGGATAGCCTCAAGTTCTTCAGCCGTCAATTTCTTACCCTCGGAATGAATATCAAGAACCTGCCCGCCAATTAAGGCGCGCGTCGTCCCGGCAGCCTTTGCGACCTCAGAAATGACGCGTAATTTATTCTCAGCTCCAACGGATCGATAGTCGGCCAGCGTGCGGAATGCCTGAGTCAGCAGAGCATCGCCCGCCAATATCGCCATTGCCTCTCCGTAGACTACATGATTGGTTGCCCGCCCGCGTCGCATATCGTCGTCATCCATCGCGGGGAGGTCGTCGTGAACCAGAGAGTAAGTATGAATCATCTCGATCGCACAGGCGGCAGGCAATAACTGGTCTTCCGAAGCACCGAAGATTTCACCAGTTGCGATAGTCAGGATCGGGCGCAATCGTTTACCGCCGGCGAAGATGCTGTAGCGCATAGCCTGATGAATCGTCGAGGGGCTCTCCGATTCTGCCGGCAGCAATCGATCGAGCCATGTATCGACCAGCGCCGATTTTCCCTTGAAGTATTCTTTTATATTCACTTTCGCCTAATACCTAAAAGGGGATTGAGTCATTAAGCTTCTCGTCATTCTCACCATTGCCACGAGATGTTGAATTCGGCTTATCAGGACCCTGTTGAGACGCCTGATCGAGTTGCGCCGCTTCGAATGGAATAGACTTTATCTCACCGCGTTCGCGGAGCAACAATTCAACCTTGCGTTCGGCCTCCTCCAATTGAGACTGGCATTGGCGAGCGAGCACGACGCCTTCCTCGAAAAGCGCGAGAGCGCGTTCGAGCGGCAGATCCCCGATTCAAGCTGACCGACGATCTTTTCGAGAGCCGATAGAGATTCTTCAAATCCTTGTTCTCTTTCCTTCGACTTTGGCATTTCAACCTATGATTTCAGTTCACGAAGCGTGCCCTGAAAATCCTCCTTTCGTTTAACTTGACAGGATACACTGCCGTCTTCGAACCGGAGTATCAGATCCTGCCCTTCGCTGAGGGGAGCTGCGCGCGAGACCAGGCGCCCATCTTCATCTTTAACCAACACGTAACCACGACCGAGTACAGCGAGCGGAGAGAGCATATCCAGCTTACCTGCTGCAACAACCAACCTATGCCGCTTGCGTTCGATCAATCTATGAATGGCGCGCTCGATTCGATCATCGGCAGACTTCAGTCGTGACGCTTTGCTGACTAAGGGCGCCCGGAAATTCGTCGCATCGAGTCTTCGCTGCAACCCGTCCAATCTCGATCGTGCGGAGCGCAGATTCCCGAGGAGCGCATTGGCTATCTGAGACTCGACTGCTCGTATTCTGGCTGAGTGCGAGAGCACCGATCTGGCAGTCTCTGCAAACCCTCGGCTCTCGATCAAATCACGCAAGCTCGCCCGCCTGCGCAGGAGGTCATAAACTATCACGCGCCTGAGGGACGATTTCAATCCCTCAATTCTGGTATGGAGATCGCTCGATTCAGCGGCAACCATCTCAGCTGCTGCAGAAGGAGTCGGTGCCCGCATATCGGCTACAAAATCAGCGACGGTAAAGTCGGTCTCATGGCCGACGGCGGAAACAATCGGGATATCGGATTCGAAGATCGCACGCGCGACGTGCTCTTCGTTAAAAGCCCATAAATCTTCCGTCGACCCGCCTCCGCGGCCGACTATCAGGACATCGATCTCGTTCCCCCGATTCTTGGCGTATGTGTTGAGCAAACGAATCGCGTCGGCGATTTCGCGACCGGCGCTCGCTCCCTGAACGCGAGCCGGTGCGATGATCACATCGATGCCGCGGTTGCGCCGTTCGAGTATTTGCAGCATGTCCCGCAGCGCGGCGCCAACCGGCGAGGTGACAATTCCGACTCTGCGTGGAAGCATCGGCAGTTTGCGCTTGCGGGAATCATCGAAGAGGCCCTCCGCCGCGAGACGTTTGACCTGTTGCTCGAATGCGAGCTGCAGAGCGCCAACGCCGACCGGCTCCATGGTCTCGACGATGATCTGATATTCACCGCGCGGCTCATAAACGCTCAATCGCCCGCGGATGCGGACTTCGAGCCCATTCTCCGGTTCAAAACGCATCAGCCGATTCCATTGCTTGAAATGCACGGCGCGGAGTTGTGATTCCGCATCTTTGAGCGAGAAATACCAGTGACCGGATTGGTGGCGTTTATAGTTTGAAATCTCTCCCTGCACATGAAGAGTGAAAAACTCGACCTCCAGTATATCCTTAATTCGTTCATTCAATTCACTGACGGTCAGAATGTGGCGTTCAGCAAAGAGAGCTGCGAGTAATTTGGAACTAGACTCATTCATAGCGGCATTCCGAGGAGGCGAATCTTAGCACCTGAAGATTCAACCTCCAAATATTCTCTGGTATATTTACATGTGTACCAGAGGTTTCAATACATGCCATATTTATCAATAATCATTCCGGCATACAACGAAGAGAGGCGTATCGTCAGGACTCTCTCCGAGACTTTCGCATATCTCGACGCTCAAAAATATGAAAGCGAAGTTATCGTAGTCAATGACGGTTCCACTGATCGTACGACTGAAAAAGCGCGCGGTTTTGCAAGTCACCGGTTACGTCTGATTGATAACCCGGGAAATCGTGGAAAAGGATATTCCGTCCGCAACGGGATGCTTAAAGCGAATGGTGAGATACTTCTCTTTTATGATGCCGATCTGGCGACGCCGACGAGTGAGATCATCAAAGTTATCAGCCCGATTGCAGAGGACAGGTATGATGTCGTTTTCGGCTCGCGGGCACTCGACCGAAATTTAATCGGTACACATCAATCTGCGCTGCGCGAGAAGATTGGACAGGCCGGCAACCTGATTCAATACTTGATCACTGGACTCACATTCAAAGATACGCAATGCGGCTTCAAAGCTTTTCGGAGTAAGGCGGCGCACTCAATTTTTCCGCTGCAGCGAGTAAACGGATTCGGTTTTGACCCGGAGATTCTATTTATTGCGCAGAAGCAGGGGTGGCGATTACTGGAAACTCCCGTGCGCTGGAACCATGTTGAAGGCTCGAAACTCAATCCATTCAGCTCACCGATCAGAGCGTTATTCGAGGTAATGACTATCCGTATTAATGAGCTGACGGGGAAGTACGAAATGGCGCCGGCGCTCGGAGAGAGAGATTCAACACAAAAATCGCGGATATAATGCAATGAGTAGATTAAACGTCAACATCGACCATATCGCCACTATACGTCAGGCGCGGCGGACAAATGAACCGAACCCGGTATCTGCCGCCGTGATCTGCGAACTCGCCGGCGCCGATGGTATCACTACTCATCTACGAAGCGACCGACGGCACATTCAAGATTACGATTTGATCGCGCTCAAACAAGTCGTGATCACCCATTTAAATGTTGAGATGGCCTCCACTGATGAGATGGTTGAAATCGCCCTGCGCGTAAAACCAGACGTGGTAACTCTCGTTCCCGAAAGACCGCAGGAGATCACGACCGAAGGAGGACTCGACGTCATTTCTCAGCAGAACGCGATCAAAAGTGCGATCGCCAGTCTGCGTGACGGTGGAATTTTTGTCAGTCTTTTCATCGATCCGGACCTCGACCAGATCAAAGCCGCATCGAACCTCGGCTCCTATCAGATTGAAATTTGCACCGCGCACTATGCCGATTTAAATGAAAATCCGGGCGACCCCACGGTCCGCCGTAAGAAAGAGATCGAAACGGAGGTCGAAAGGATTCAAATCGCGGCCCACGCAGCCGTTCGAGAAGGGCTTAAAGTGGCCGTCGGCCATGGACTGACTTATCGCAACGTCGGATCGATCGCCCGCATCCCAGAAGTTGAGGAATTCAACATCGGGCATAACATCATCGCGCGAGCGGCGCTGGTCGGCCTCGATCGCGCAGTCCGTGAAATGATTGCGGCAATTCGAAGTGCGGAAAATGGATGAGAACAGAAGATGAAGAATAAAAGGACGCAAAGACAGTGCACTACGAGGAGCGCAAACGACTTTTATCGAAGCTTAGTGGTTTTTCTCCAGGGCAACTGCCGCGCCTCTGCATCATTCAAGCCTCGTCTAGCCCTTTTCGTCAGCTGCGTAATTATCGCCTTTTTCGCAATTTTTCACGTTTCGTCAGCGCAAGATCAAACTGGATGGTCGCAAAAAAGTGAGGGTGAGAATAAGGCCCGGTATGAGAAGATCAGCTCACATATCATCATCGTCTCAATCAGCGGATTGAAAGCCGACGATCTCAATCAAACCGAAACAGGCAATATAAAAATCCCGATTATTCAATCGCTGCGCGCAAAAGGTGCTTATGCGGTTGCCGCTGAGAGTGTCTATCCTTCGCTGAGCAATCCCGCACATGTATCTATCGCAACCGGGGTCTTCCCGGCGGACCATGGGGTTTACTCCGACTTCCCTTTCAATAATCTATCAGGAGCGCGGGCGGAAGAGCCATATAGGTTAGCGAAAGAAATCAAGACCGACACCTTATGGGATGCGGCCAAACGTGGCGGATTCGTAACCGCGGCCGTGGGGTATCCTTTAACCGCAGGGGCGGCGATCGATTTCAACCTTCCAGTTGCAAACGATGAAGATTATCTTTCAGATGCCGAGGCCGGCATCGATCAATCGCTCACCAAGGAACTGATCAATCCGCCTGACCTGCTTGATAAGCTGAAGGCAAAGATAACAAGCATCTCTCTACCAACCGATAAGAAACTGAAGGAGACCGCCGGCAACCAGCTGTTGGATCAATTCAAAGCCGCTGCCGCTGCTTTCATAATCGAAAACCATCGCCCCAATCTCCTATTAGTGAATCTCGATTCCTATGCGAAGGCGGTTCGGAAATTCGGCGTACAATCCAAGGAAGCAATAATCGGGCTAGCATTCGTTGACGAGCTGCTCAAGCAAATAATCGAGCCCGCTGAAAAATTATCGAGCGGTGCCACGATCTTCATCGTTTCCGATTTTGGGTTAATGAGTGTTGAAAAAAAATTCAATCCCAATGTCGTGCTCGCCAAGAAAGGATGGTTGCTGACGGGCGGAAAGGGACGGATCACCTCATGGCGGGCTGTTGCGCAAACTTTCGGCGGTTCAGCGGCAATTTTCCTAAGAGATACTCAGGACAAAAAGGCGATCGCCGAGGTCCGGGAGGTATTTGATGAGATTCACAAGAAACCGGATAGCCCGATCTGGCAGATAGTCACAAGTCAGGAAGCTGCCAAGCTAGGAGCTGATCCGCGGGCGGTATTTTATCTGGATGCCGCTCCGTCTTATACAATGTCATCGCGTACGACCGGATCATCGATCTCTCATATTTCAGATAAGGCAGAACACGGTTACCTGCCATCCCGCTCAGATATGCTCGCCGCTTTGATCGTCTATGGCAAAGGAATAAAGCCGGGCTCGAAAATAGAATACGGCAGGTTGATCGATATAGCACCGACCGCCGCGAGATTGCTGGGTCTAGAGATGCGAACTGCACGAGGCAGAGTTTACTCCGAGGTAATCACCGAATGAACTGGAGCAATGATATCGCCTATCGCGATGAGGGTTCAGGAAAACCGATCGTCTTCTTGCATGCCTTTCCTCTCAACCAGACGATGTGGGATGAGCAGGTAGCTGAATTTGCATCGACCAATCGAGTAGTTACATTTGACTGGCGCGGTTTCGGTGAGAGCACCCTGGGGAGTGGTATTTCATCATTGGAAGATTATGCCGACGATCTAGCCGGGCTTTTGAATCGATTGTCAATCGACCGGGCGATTATCTGCGGCTTATCGATGGGAGGTTATGCATCGTTCGCCTTTCGACGCAAATATCCGGATAGAATTTCGGCATTGATCTTGGCGGATACGCGTGCCACGCCTGATAACGAGGAAGGGAAGCAAGCGAGACATGAGATGGCTGACCTCGCGCGCAAAAAAGGCGCCTCGGCATTGGTAGATAAGATGTTGCCGCGATTGCTGGGAGAGACGAGTCAGCGGAATAAGCCGGCTTTAGTTAAACGAGTTAAGATGATGATCGAATCCGGCGAGCCGGAAGGTATCGCTCAGGCTTTGCTGGCAATGGCAGGCCGTCCTGATTGCACGGCACTGCTGCCGCAAATCGACTGTCCGGCTTTGATCATTGTAGGGAATGAAGATAAGCTTACGCCACCAACCGAGTCGGAGAAAATAAATCAGGCAATTCCAGGCTCGACTCTTGCAATTATTGACGAAGCGGGTCATCTGCCGAATATCGAGCAACCGGCGTCATTTAATTTTGCGATCTCACGGTTTTTGAGTTGGATAAAGCAGTAAGAGGAGTTCCTCACGTAAATGTATTGCCATCGCTGTGGAAACCAATTGCCTGACGCAAGTATGTTCTGCAATCGCTGCGGAGCGAGAATGCGGTCGACCGATGAAAAGGTTCGGCATCCTGGCACGATAATCCCGCCGCCACGTCCGGCTCGACGATATCCGATGATGGATACCCAGCAACCCACAACGCCGGAAGATGAAGACTTAGAATTATACTACGACTATGAGGGGGTCGATCAGGACGATGAACCTCAGGAAGACCCGCAACCGGAAGAGCGACCGAAAAAAAGATCAAAGAAACCGAGTGAAAAAGTTATCTTCCGCATCAATCAGGCGTTCTATCCAGCCGCCGTGGCATACGTCATCGCTTCATTATGTACAATTGCGATTGCCTATCTGGTCTATTATCTAAACGCGCCATTTTTGGTTGCTCTGGTAGGCGCCGCAATTTGCTTCATACCGGCCATAATCCGGCACATCCAATTGATGAATACGATCTACATCCTGACAAATACGAAGATCGAGATCGAAAGAGGGGTCTTCTCAAAATCGAGCCGTAATATCCCATTACGCCACGTGATGGATGTGCTCGTCAGCGAAACCTTCAAGGAGCGACTGATAGGCATTGGAGATATCCTCATTGACACCGCATCTTCGGAAAGTAAAATGAAGCTTGATAATATAAATGAACCGCGTAAATACGCGGATATGATTTTGGATCAGCTACATCAATAGCTTACAGATCAATGCCAGCGTAAATATATTTGCCTCTGAAATCTAGCGGTTGAAATTCCGAGGAGGAATGCGTTGAAGAAACAAAGTATCAAGAATCAGATTAGTAAACTTACTTCAATCTCATTGGCGATTTTTTACAGTGCGATTTTAATGCCAATCCCCCCTCAGGTCATCGCTCAGAGCCGGGAGGTCCAGAGCAAGCAGTCTCAGCGTGAACTCGCTAATGCGTTACTTCCGGATTCACCGGGTGGGGAATGGCGAGCTGTAGGTCGGACACGTACATTAAAATCAGAAGAATGGGATATTCTGCCAGATGCCGCGATATACACTGAATATGGTTTGGAAAGGATATACAGCAGGGTCTATAGCAAGGGCAATGTTAAGGCGACCGTCGAAATTTTCGAAATGCGCTATCCTTCCGGAGCTTTTGGTCTATTCACATTCAACCGCGGTTCTCTTTCGGCGAATCGACGAGAAGTTTATTCCGGTAGTCATCTAATCAGTATAGAAGGCGGTGTAAACGATCAGAGTCTGGATTCTTCGCTGATTGAGACGCTAAGAAGGAATATCCCAAACCAATCCGGGAACCTTCCTCTGCTTCCATCTCACCTTCCCGAACAAAATAAAATCGCCGGAAGCGAGAAGTATCTCGTGGGACCGGCTGCTCTTGCTCAGCTGGCGAGTTTCAGCACTTTGAAAGATGTCATTAAATTTGATGGTGGGGTCGAAATAGCAATCGCTGATTATAAAAATGGAGATGGCGCTATGAGCCTGATGATAATCGAATTCCATACTCCACAAATGGCCTCCGATGGGCACAAGAGCGCAACTAAATATATTGATTCCTTGAGCCAGAATGATAAGGGTAACCGCATCCTCAAAAAAGTCGGTAATTATTTAGTTCATGCGATAAACGTGAGGAATGCAGACGAAGCGGGGAGTCTCATAGGTCAGATCAAGTACGATTATAAGGTCTATTGGGAGGGGAAAAAATTAAGTGATATCCCGCTCGAATTTCGCCCACCCGATCCGGTGGCGATCGAAGAGGCCAACCGAACACTAATGATTATGGTCAGGTCTTTCTATTGGGTCGGCGCTTTGTTGACCGGTTCGATTCTGCTCGGTCTCATAGCGGGTGGCACCTTCTTTTATTGGCGACGCTATCGCAGACGTAAACTCGGCCTTGACGATCTATTCAGCGATGCCGGCGGCGCCGTTCGGTTGAATTTGGACGATTATTTACTTCAGTCGGGACAATCTGCTATTAAACAGCTGGGCGACGGAAATAAGTAAAACATTTCCATTAAAGAGATTTTTGCGGAATAGGGATTTGTGTAGGTGGAATCTGTATTGGCTTGTATAAAAAAATTTGGCGGCCATAGCTAAGAACCCACCCCAGACTCACTATGACCGCCACTATCAGGAGGTTCACCCGTATTCACATTAACGTATCAGCCTTTTAATTGTTCCATAAACATCTCGATTAATTACAATTAAAAAAATATCCGTAATTTTCTTATAATCTCATTGGCATGATGATATAACGGAAGTCGTAATCGGCCTCACCCTGTTCCTTAAGTTGAGCGCGGGAATTTCCGTCTTTAAATTCAAAAGTGACTTCGTCGCTCTGGGTCACGCCAAAAAAATCCAACAGATATTGAGCATTAAATCCTGTCGTGATTTCCGGACCTGCATAGTGGACAGGTAAAACTTCGCCGGCTTCACCTACTTCCGCCGCCTGGGAGGTGATATTCACCTGCCCATCTCCCAATTCGAATTTAATGGCGTGTGACCGTTCATCTGCCATCAATGCAACTCTCCGTATGGCTGAAGAGATTCGCTCGCGCTCAATCACAAATGTATTGTTATTTTCTTTGGTCAATACCATTTCATAGTTGGGAAACTGTCCGCTTAACGTACGAGAAATAAGAAGCCTTTTCCCGACTTTAAAAAAGAGATGATTGTCGTCATAGCTGAACTCTACCGGATCATCGGTTTCCGCGCACAATCTCGCCAATTCCGAGAGAGTCTTCTTGGGAATCAGAACATCGATCTTGGCGTTTCCAGATTCACCCGATTCACTTAATTTGTGCGATTTTTCGATATAAGAGAGGCGATGCCCATCGGTTGCAACCATCCTGATATTATTTCCTGAGAATTCGAATTTGGCGCCATTCAATGCATATCGGGATTCCTCGTTTGTGATTGCAAAAAGAGTTTTGCTGATAAAAGTTTTTAAAAGTTCGGAGGGGATCGATGCGTTTAACCCTTTAAATTCCTTGATCTCGGGGAAATTATCTTTGGCAAGCCCCAGCATCTTGAACCTCGATCGCTCGCAGATGATGCTGACCTGTTCATTTTCTCCTCGCTTAATCTCTATCTCAGCATCCGGCAAGGCACGTACGATTTCAAATAGCTTTTTCGCCTGGATACAGTTTGTCCCTTCCTTGATCACTTCGGCTTCGCACCAGGTAGTTATAGACACATCCAGATCCGTTCCCTTGATACTCAATCCGCCGTCTTTAGCTTCGATTAGCAGGTTTGACAGGATCGGAATCGTGCTCTTTTTTTCAACGACACCCTGAATAAGGTTAAGTTCCTTAAACAATAAAGACTTGGTAACTCTGAGATGCATCTTCTCCTCCGACCTGGACTCATTTTACTACTAATACTAAGAATATCTTGTTTATAAATCATAGTAGTAGTAATAGGAGTTGTGGGAAAGTTGAAAAACAATCGGTATTTATTGATATATCAGTAATTAACAGTGTGAAACCTCTGTGGAAAATACTGTGAATATCGCATTTTTAGGGGCAGAATTTGTGGAAAAAATCATTTCGATTAGGCTTTTCCACAGTATCCACAGCGGAGATTGAATGTATCTGTGGAAAAAAAGGATAAACCTATTTGCAACTATCAATTAGACTGTTGATAAGTCTGTGGAAATGCCCGTGCTGATCATATAATGCTGTGATTTTATTTATGCTGTGCAGGACAGTTGTATGGTGTTTTCCAGCGAACTCGCGGCCGATTTCCGGAAGGCTGGCTTTCGTTAGTGTCTTACATAGATACATTGCTACTTGTCTAGGCAAGGCGATATTTCTGGCATTTGATTTTGATTTCAAGTCCGCCACGCGGAGGCCATAATATTCTGCGACGACTTTTTGAATACCTTCGATCGTTATCGCTCGTTCCTGGTCCTCGACCAGGTTCTTCAAGGCTTCCTGTGCCAGCGAAATATTGATCGGTTCACCGCGCAGTGAGGAGAGTGCAGTCAACCTGACGAGCGAGCCCTCGAGTTCACGAATATTTGACCTGATCTTGTTAGCGATAAAAAGGGCGACATTATCGGGCAGATCGAGTTTTTCGGACTCCGCTTTTTTGCGAAGGATCGCGACCTTGGTCTCGAGATCCGGCGGTTGGATGTCTGCGATTAAACCCCATTCAAATCGCGAATGCAGGCGTTCTTCAAGCGTTGGAATCTCTCGGGGAGGGCAATCCGATGAGATGACTATCTGTTTCTGTCCTTCGTAGAGGGCATTGAATGTGTGAAAGAACTCCTCCTGAGTTTGTACTTTGCCGGCCATGAACTGGATGTCATCGATGAGAAGGACGTCAATCGATCTATACTTCTCACGAAAAGTCATCGTCTGATTATACCTGATGGCATTAATCAACTCGTTCATGAATTTTTCCGCCGTGATATAGCAAAGCCTCAGGTGGCGATTCAGTTCTTTCACACGGTGGCCGATAGCACACATCAGATGTGTCTTGCCCAGACCAACACCCCCGTAAATGTAGAGCGGATTGTAGGTTTTCGAAGGGGCATCGGCGACTGCCAACGACGCCGCATGCGCAAACTGATTGCATGATCCAACGACGAAACTTTCGAATGAATATTTGAGATTGACCGGTAAATCGGTGGGTTCAGATTCGTTATATGACGGTTTCTGAACCTCCTTCTCGTTTGAGGTCGAGGTTACTGAAGGCGCCACACCATTGTGATTGTTCGATGAGGCGCCGTCCAATCGTTTGGTTCCGCGCCTTTCCTGCGGCTCGATTTTCGAAGATACTTCGAATGTGATAGCTCGCCCTGCTAGATCTGCCTCTTCCAGAGATTCTTCGAGAACCTCACTGTAGTTGTTGACAATCCAATCCTCAAATACACGATCCGGCACACGCAGCCGAATTGTACCGTTATCGCTACCCGCAAAGCTTATTGGTTTGAACCATGTTGTGAAACTTTCATGATTGACCCTCTTCTCAACTCCTGAGAGTACAGAGTCCCAAAGATTGGTCTCGCTCATAAGTCACCACCATCCGACTTGTAATCTGTGGATAAGTCGGTATGACTACATCCGCAAAAATACAAAATATCTCCTCTTAGGAAGAATGCCCACTAAGGCACAACCATAGATTTATGATAGACTGTAGATTAAGTATGGCAGTAGCAAACTACTGTAAAATCAGCGGCTTATCTCAACTGAGACTACTGTCATCGAAGTGTTTGAAGGCTAGCATAGAGATACTGCGATTGCAAGATACATATCTGAGCAGGGCTGTGAAAATCTACCGCTCTGTGAAAAATAATTTTATCAATAAAGAGGAATAGTAATGAAAATCGCGCCGTACGGATCCTGGAGATCGCCGATAACTTCAGACTCTATCGTTTCAGGCACAGTGGGTTTGGGACAGCTTACACTTGATGGGGATGATGTGTATTGGGTCGAGACGAGGCCCACGGAAAAAGGGAGGTATACTATCGTCAAATTGAGTCCTGGTGGGGAAAGGTCTGATATCACTCCGCCGGATTTCAATGTTCGCACGCGCGTGCACGAATACGGAGGTGGAAGTTTTGCCGTGAGCGGCGGCACGATCATTTTCAGTAATTTCACGGATCAACGTCTGTATCGTCAGACAGGCGGTTCGCAAACGGAGGCGATCACTCCGCCGGCGGAGTTACGTTATGCCGATGGGGTAATTGATTTTAAGCGCAACCGTATCATCTGCGTCCGGGAAGATCACACCATCGCGGGGCGCGAAGCCGCCAACACGATCGCCGGGATTGACCTCAAAGGCGAACTCGATCAGCAGGTGCTCGCCGCTGGCGCCGACTTTTATTCATCGCCCCGATTGAGTCCTGACGGTTCGCGGTTGGCCTGGCTTTCCTGGAATCATCCGAATATGCCCTGGGACGGTTCTGAGCTCTGGGTTGCGGATATATCGGAAGACGGCTCGCTCGCCAATAAATCGCTGATCGCCGGTGGTATAGCGGAGTCGATCTTTCAGCCTGAGTGGTCTCCGGATGGAATTTTGCATTTCGTTTCGGATCGCACCGGATGGTGGAATTTTTATCGTTTCTCTGATGGCAGGATTGAGCCGCTGTGCGAAATGGATGTCGAGTTCGGCCTGCCGCAATGGGGCTTCGGAATGTCGACCTATTCATTCGCGAGCTCCAGGAAGATCATCGGCACATACGTCAAAAATGGTTTCTCGCATTTGGCTATCCTGGAAATATCGACGGGGCGAGTTGAGACGATCGAATCACCCTACACGCGGATCGAAGGGATCAAATGTTCCTCTCTGGAACCGGGCAGGGCTCTGTTCGTCGCAGGCTCTCCGCATGAATCTTCCAGTATAGTTGCATTCGATCTGACAAACAGGCGGTTTGAAACGGTGCGTCGCTCAAGCGATCTTGCTATTGATTCGGGCTACATCTCCATTCCGAATGCAATAGAGTTCCCTACAGAAAGTGGATTAACCTCACATGCTTTCTTTTATGCGCCAGCCAATCGCGATTTCGCTTCGCCCGATGGAGAGCTGCCGCCGCTGTTGGTGATGAGTCACGGCGGGCCCACGGCCGCTGCGAGCCCTACTTTCAAACTGGGCATTCAATACTGGACGAGCCGGGGTTTTGCCGTGCTGGATGTGAATTATGGGGGAAGCACCGGTTACGGCCGCAGCTATCGCGAGCGGCTGAGGGGCAATTGGGGGGTGACTGATGTAGACGACTGCGTGAATGGTGCAAAATATCTGGCCGAACTGGGGCGAGTGGATATGAATCGCCTCGCCATCACGGGCGGCAGCGCGGGCGGTTATACAACGCTTTGTGCACTGACATTTCGAGATGTCTTCAGCGCCGGGGCCAGCTATTACGGCGTGAGCGACCTGGAAGCGCTCGAAGTGGACACGCATAAGTTTGAGTCGCGTTACTCCCACAGCCTGGTTGGATCGTACCCGGAAAGAGCGGACCTTTACCGCCAGCGATCTCCCATTCATTTCACCGATCAGTTAAAAGTACCGGTCATATTTTTTCAGGGGCTTGAAGATAAAATAGTTCCGCCGAACCAGGCGGAGATGATGGTTGAGGCGCTGCGCGCGAAAAACTTACCGGTGGCATATATAGCGTTTGAAGGAGAGCAACATGGCTTTCGTCAGGCAGCCAATATCAAACGCTCGCTCGATGGCGAGTTGTATTTTTACGCGCGGGTTTTCGGATTCGAGCCTGCCGATTCGATAGAGCCGGTGGATATCTTGAATCTTCGATCGTGATTCACCGCGAAAACTAAATTGATGAAAAAACTGGCCGGATCAAGATTCCAATGGAGATTTGTCTGATGTTTATCTTGGTTTAGGGAATTCTTCCAGATTATGGGCGCATCAGTATTACATCCTGCCCATTGCTGAAGATTCCGGCTACGCATCCGGTCATCAATGTCGCAAGAGTAGCGGCGAACAGAGCACGTAATCCGAGGCTCGCTAGATCATCCCGTCGCGTTGGGGCAAGTGCCGCTGTTCCGCCAACGAAGATCGCCATCGAGGCGACGTGAGCAAATCCGCATAAAGCGTAGCTCAGGATCACCACCGTGCGCGGATCGGTCAGTTGACCTGACGAGATCAAATTAGCCATATCCTGGTATGAGACGACCTCGGTTAGAATCACCCGTTCGCCCAAGAGGTGCGATGCTTCCGCGATGTCGGCTCGCGCAATACCGAGAAGCGCAGCGAAGGGGTAGAAGAGCCAGCCCAGAATTTTGACGAGAGAGATCGGCTCAGCCAATCCCAACCACTTGCTCGGTAATCCGAGAATTTTATCGAGAAGCGCGACCAGGCCCAGAATGGCAATCAGTAACGCGATGATGCCCGCGGCGAGTTTCAGGCCATCCATCGCGCCGGCGATGATCGCGCTCATCAAATTCCGTGAACGCATTTCCGGCGCTTCCGGAGGTATGGTTGAGAACGTCTCGGGTATTTTGGTCTCAGGCAATAAGAGTTTCGTCGTCACTACTACCGCGGGGATCGAGAGTATGGAGGCAGAGAGCAAGTGACCAGCAATTTGCGGAAATGGTTTGTTCAGGAAGGCGACGTAGATGCCGAGCGTAGTTGATGCCACGGTTGCCATTCCTGTTCCGAGCACAGTGAGCAATTCGGAGCGTGTCATTTTTTCGAGGTAGGGGCGGATGACGAGCGCGGATTCTACGCCGACGAATATATTTGCCGCTCCGCATAATGATTCGGCGCCGCTGATGCCCATAGTGCGGCGAAAAATCCTGGCGAAAAAGCGAACCACGATCTGAAGCACTCGCAGATGATAGAGTGCGGCGGAGAAGGCTGAGAAGAAAATAGCCACTGGTAAAACCTGGACGACGAGCACAAAACCGATAGATCCTTCCTCACCGGGCGCCGCGGCCAGTGGCCCGAAGAGGAATCTTGTTCCGCTTTTCGAGACGTCGAGGAGCGCGATCACGGCATCATTGATCCAGATGAATAGGCGCTGCGAGATGGGCAGGCGAAAGATCAGTAGTCCGATCGCGAGCTGCAATCCCATACCCCAGAGCACCGTTCTCCATGGCACCTTTCGATGCTCGGACGAGAACAGCCATGCGAGGCTTGCGAAGGCAAAAAAACCGAAAGTAGAGAGTAGATGAAGAGTCATCGTGTGTCCTAGTCAAGTGTCCTTGTATCTTGAATCGGGAGTCGAGGCTAAACTACAGTCGCGATACCGGGTCTTTTTTCAGACTCACGGCATCAGACTCTGATCTCGACCTCAACATCAATCTTGCATTGTTACTCATCTGTGTGGGAAGCTACCGCCGCAATTCATTTCCTAAAACGAGGCGAAACGGAGCGTGATTCTAAAAGTCTTCCCTTCAAAAATCCAACTGGCTGAGGCGGCAGCCTCACACGCCGCCGACATAATAGAGCAATCGATTGCGGAAAACGGCAACGCCCGGATAATAGCCGCCACGGGAGCATCGCAGTTCGATTTTCTGCAGTCCCTGATCGGAAGAACAGGCCTGGACTGGAAGCGAGTTGAGATGTTTCATCTCGATGAATATCTGGGTCTCCCGGTATCGCATCCGGCAAGTTTTCGCAAATACCTGCGCGAGCGTTTGATCGAGCCGACGGGGATCGAAAATTATCATCTCATAGATTCTGAGTCTGACCCCATAGAAACCTGTCGACGGACCGGCGAGGCGCTAAATTCTGCGCGGATAGACGTAGCTTTCGCGGGCATCGGTGAGAATGGACATCTCGCTTTCAACGATCCGCCGGCGGATTTCGATATTGAAGATGCTTATCTCGTGGTCAATCTCGATGAAGCCTGCCGGCGCCAGCAATTGGGAGAAGGCTGGTTTGCGAACCTCGATGAAGTCCCGAAGAGGGCGATTTCGATGAGCGTCCAACAACTGCTGAGGGCTCGTGAGATCATTTGTGTTGTACCGGATGTGCGCAAAGCCGAGGCAGTCAAAAACTGTCTCGAGCGTGAGATCAGCCCGCTGTTCCCCGCTTCGATTTTACGCAGGCACGAAAAAACCACCGTTTATCTTGATTCGGAGAGCGCTTCATTACTGAGCCTGGATTTACGGAAGAAGTACACTTGAGAAGTCGGAAATTCAAGGCTGGGCGATACACTGAAACGATGATGAGGTTATGCATCGTTTGCTGAGTGTGAAGCTTCGCCAGCCGGGCATGAATGGAGTCCCGCACGCCGAAGCGAGCGTGCCGGGCATTTCAGAGGAGAGTTATGGCGAAAAACGCGCGAACCGCAATTATTCGTTCGACACTTCTGGTAATTTTCGTATTTTCCATCTCGCTGCTGGACAAACAGGGTGGCGTGGCGACAACTCAAACGACCGAAATAAAGATCGGCATCATCGGCTGCGACACTTCGCATGTTACCGCATTCACCAAACTGCTCAACGACAAAAATGATCCGAACCACATACCTGGTGCGCGAGTAATCGCAGCGTTCAAGGGCGGGAGCCCGGACATTGAGTCAAGCCGCAACCGCATCGAGAGGTTCACCGCCGAGTTACAGGAGAAATGGGGCGTCGAGATCGTCGGCTCGATCGAGGAGCTCTGCAAGAAGGTGGATGCCGTCTTGTTGGAGAGCGTGGATGGGCGGCCGCATTTGAATCAGGTGCGGCCGGTTCTGGCGGCCGGGAAACGCGTGTTTATCGATAAACCCTTTACAGCCGGCTATGCCGAAGCACACGAGATCGCCCGGGTGGCCCGTGAATCGAATGTGCCGTTCTTCAGTACGTCGAGTTTGCGCTTCTCCGCCGATGTACAGGCGCTCAAGAACAGTGACAAACACGGCGGCATTATCGGCGCATTCTCTTTCGGCCCCGCTCCGACGGAGCCGCATCATCCCGATCTTTTCTGGTACGGCATTCATGCGGTCGAAATGCTTTATACCCTGATGGGGACGGGTTGTGAAACGGTCACGCGCACTCATGCGGACGGCGCCGACGTTGTGGTCGGTAAATGGAGGGATGGCCGTATCGGGATGATGCGCGGTATCCGCGAAGGAAAGCAAGATTACGGTGCGGTTGTTTTCGGAAAAAAAGCCTCGCTTCAAACTCCACTGCCGATGAAGTCAGATTACCGTCCCCTGGTCGTGGAGATCGTAAAGTTCTTTCAAACGGGAATGCCGCCCGTGCGACCGGATGAAACGCTCGAAATCATGGCCTTTATGGAAGCCGCCGATTTAAGTAAAACGCGTGGCGGCGTCCCGGTTATGCTTTCCGAGATCACGCGGAAGTTCGGCGAGAACAGACGGCCCTAGCTTCAATTAAACCGAGGAAACCCAACATGAGCAAAATTTCGGTTCGCTCCTTTTCAACTATACTGTTAGCCGCTGCCGTGGCAATCCTATCAGCTTGTAATCCCTCCGGGACGCCCGCCGGCGGCACATCGTCTGCCAACCAATCTCAAGATATGTCCGAAGTGAAAATTATTACGCTGGAACCCGGCCATTTTCATGCGGCGCTCGTTCAGAAAGAGATGTATCCGGGGGTGTCGCCGAAAGTGCATGTCTACGCTCCGTTGGGATACGATCTGACCGAACATCTCAACCGCATCGCCCGCTTCAACCTGCGGGCGCAGAATCCGACTAAATGGGAGCTCGAGGTGCATGCCGGGCTCCGATTCACTGGCCCGCCTGCTGAAGGAGAAACAAGGCAATGTGGTCGTTATCTCGGGACGGAATCGAGGCAAAATCGATCGCATAAAAGCCGCGATCGATGGAGGGATGAATGTACTGGTGGACAAGCCCTGGATTATCAAGTCGGAAGATTTTCCCAAGCTCGAGGCGACGCTGAATGCCACGGGGAACCTCATCGCATACGACATCATGACCGAGCGATACGAGATCACCACGATCTTACAGAAAGAGTTGCTTGCTGCCCCCGAAGTATTCGGTGAGATCGTCAAGGGGTCGGAGCAAGATCCGGCAATTTATATCGAAAGCGTTCATCACATTCTGAAAATAGTTGCCGGGGCCCCCAACATACGCCCGGCATGGTTCTTCGATGTAACGCAGCAGGGAGAAGGTGTATCCGATGTCGGCACGCACCTTGTTGATCTTGTTCAGTGGATGGTATTCCCCGAGCAATCGATCGATTATCGCAAGGACATCGACGTGCTTTCAGCCAGGCGCTGGCCGACGGTGATGACGCTCGACCAATTCAAGCGCGTAACGAACGAGCCGAAATTTCCGGAATTCCTGGATTCCAACGTGAAGAATGAAAAACTCGATTATTTCTGCAACGGATCTATGACATACGCATTGCGAGGAGTGCATGCCAAACTGGACGTAGTGTGGAATTATGAAGCGCCCGCCGGCGGCGGTGATACCCACGTGGCCGTCTTCAAAGGCACGAAATCGCGCCTGGAAATACGGCAGGGTAAGGAAGAGGGTTGGAAGACGGAGCTGTATGTAGTTCCGAATAATCCTTCTGAAAAAGGGGAAATCCTGGCCGCACTGAAGAAGAAGGTCGATGCGCTGCAGTCAAAATACCCGGGTGTCGTGATCGAGGAGAAGGGCGAGAAGTTCAAAGTAGTAGTGCCCGACAAATTCCGCGACGGACACGAGGCTCATTTCGCCGAGGTAACCAGAAGGTTTCTTGAATATCTGCGAAATCCGCAGGCGATGCCTGCTTGGGAGAAACCGAATATGCTGGCTAAATACTATACTACGACAAAAGGGCTGGAGTTGAGTTATCGTAATGCCACGGCATTGAAGTCAGAGTGAGATGGAAGCAAACGGCAAAAAAGAACAAAAGACAAAAAGACTCTGTCTCATTTGTCTCTTTAAACTTTTTTGCCGTTTTTACTTCAGTATTCCTCCTATACCGGAAGCTGTATGAATTACAAAAATAACGTTTTAGAACTGATCGGCGACACGCCACTAGTAAAACTGAATAAGGTCTCGCGAGATTTGAAGCCGTTGGTATTGGCCAAGATGGAATCGGTCAATCCCGGCGGCAGCGTGAAAGATCGCATCGGTCTAGCCATGATCGAGCGCGCCGAGCGGAATGATGAACTGAGACCGGGCGGCACGATAGTCGAGGCGACCAGCGGCAATACGGGTATAGGTCTTGCGCTCGCCTGCGCTATCAGAGGATATCGCAGCGTTTTCGTGATGACTGACAAGTGCAGTCAGGAGAAGGTGCGATATTTGAAGGCTCTCGGCGCGGACGTAATTGTCGTTCCCGCAGCCGCAAAACCGGATTCGCCGGAGCACTACGTCAACACAGCCCGCCGCATCGCTCTTGAGACTCCGAACGCTATCATGGCTTTTCAGTACGGAAACCCGGCCAATCCTGAGGCCCATTACAGAACGACCGGTCCGGAAGTTTGGGACGCCACGGAAGGCCGCGTCACTCATTTCGTCGCGGGGATTGGCACCGGGGGCACGATCAGCGGGACCGGCAGGTTTCTCAAAGAGAAGAACCCCAATATCAAGGTGGTCGGAGCCGACCCTTACGGATCGGTCTTCAAAACATTCAAGGAGACCGGCAAGCTGATGGAGTCCACGCCTTATCTGGTGGAGGGGATCGGTCAGGAAATTATCCCCGAGAATGTTCATTTCAAATATATCGACCAGATCGTCAATGTGACGGATCGCGATTCATTCAATATGGCGCGGCGTTTAACGCGCGAGGAAGGCATCTTCTGCGGGGGAAGCAGCGGCACAATCGCCTGGGCGGCTCTCAAGATAGCCGAGAGTTTAACTGAAGATGATGTCATAGTCTTCATCATCTGCGACACCGGTGAGCGTTACCTGTCGAAGTTCCTCTCCGACGAATGGATGAAAGAGAAGCGTTTGCTCGGTTTCGAAAGAATGACGCTGGGTTTGATTATCGAGATGAAAATGCATGTCGCGCCGCGGCTGGTTTCGGTGACGCCGGATGATCAGGTAGCGGATGCACTACAGTTGATGAACAGTCATGGGCTCTCACAGTTGCCGGTACTGGCTGATGGCAATTCGGTCGGCAGCATTCGCGAGGGCCGCGTAATGTCGCAACTGCTCAACAACCGGGAGCTTCTGCACGCACCTGTCAGCGAAGTGATGGATGCGCCATTTCCGGTCGTGAACGAAAACGTCGAGGTCGAGCGAGCAACCAAATATCTCAAACATTCGCCGGCGATCCTTATCGAAGAATACGGGCGGATAGTCGGAATCGTTACCCGCTTCGATGTCCTGGACATCAACAGCAGTGGCGGTTAGTTCTTCTGCCGCAATAAAAGCGCGCTTATCAACATATGCCTTCTCTCCCTGTTGGAAATGACCATCGCAATGGCAGCGGCGATGTATATCCCGCTGAATATGTACCTGATCGATTCCTGGGTGAAAAAGAAATTTCCGAGGAAGAGAACCATAAGCATTATCGCCTCCCATAAAGAGAAACGGAGGTCGCAGATAACTATGGCGGCGAATAGCGATTGAGCTGATGTGAGCAATAATTCTTCCCTTTGCCGGTGATCCAATTCCATCGGGCCTAGCGATCCGGCAGAAATCGCATAGACGAGAGGGATCGCGCCGACGAGCAGAGTCCACTGGTTAACCTTGGATGATAGCAGCGCGCCAATGCCGGTAGAGCCCCTGCCCTTTAATGCGAAGAGTATTGCGATAATCACTTCAGGTGATTCGGAGGCCAGGGGAGCCAGCCATTGCACGAGCAGGAATTCATCGATGCCGAAACGCTTACCCGTATGAACCAAACCTTCAGCGAAGGGATCGGCTGACAGCCAGATGGCGAAACCGGCGAATGCAAACATCAGCAGGACCATTAACCTTCTACCCCTGTCGCCCAGTTTCCCATCGAGCCATCCTGCAATGCCTTCGGGAGCCTCTTCGTGCCTCTCACCTTGCGCGGCGCGAGCTGCATAGTACATGAACATGGCGAAAAAGATCGCCATATCTACCAGAGAGAGAGTCCCTTTGATGGGCAGGATAAACGAGTAGACGGTCGCCAGAAGAAGGAGGCTCAGCTCCAAACTTTGCGAACGGTCGAGCGGGACATCCTTTCGACGAAATCTGAAGTAGAAGATGATCGCCACCAGCGGCCAGCCGATGCCGATTAAGACACGGTTGGCGCCTGTCATGTTAGCGACCGCGTAGGCTCTATATTCCGGATTCTTGCCTGCATCCCAGGCGAAGTTGAGGTCGACCGCGTATTCGGGCAAGACGCTGATGAGCGCAAGCGCGATCAATGCCAGCGAGCGAGGAATATCGCGTTCTGAAAGCTCCGCTCCCCAGCTCAAAACGAACGCGGCGCCAATGATCGCCAGACCAGTGATGATAGAGACAAATCGCGGATTGGTTTCTAGAAGGTGGTGTTGCTGCCCCGTCAGTGCCAATATCATCCAGGGGAGCGGTAGGAGTAAGGCGACGAGCAACCAGAGTAATAATTTCATTCTTATCTCGATTTCAGAGTAATTATTATTATTCGCCTATGATTTTGATAATTACTCTTTTCGACCGCTGTCCGTCGAATTCGGCATAAAAAATCTGCTGCCAGGGGCCTAAAGTTAATCGTCCATCAGTGATCGGAACGAGGACCTGATGGTGTAGTAAAAGATTTTTCAGATGAGCATCCGCATTGTCTTCGCCGGTTTGATGATGGCGATAATCGGGTCTGGCAGGCGCCAGCTTATCGAGCCATTCTTCAATATCCGCTATCAATCCGTCCTCGTCGTCATTGATATAGACGGATGCGGTGATGTGCATGGCCGAAACAAGCGCCAGTCCTTCTTTGATGCCGCTTTCCGCTATGCCCGTCGAGAGTTCTTCCGTGATGTTAATAAAATCGCGTCGTTTTTCAGTATGGAATGTCAGATACTTTGTGTAAGCTTTCAATTCGGTTAGCCCTCAGAAGAGAATATAGACCAGGCAGGATACAATACTTGATCATCTGCGTCTACGATAGACAGCGGTGGGATTGAATGCTGATCGCGGGCAGGTATAATTGATATACTTGCAGAGGAGGAAAAATGCCTAAAATAGCAGATATAGAATACACGCCCAATCCGAATGCGGTGAAGTTCGTTCTCAAAGAGCCGGTAACCAGCGGCGCGTCACGATCATTTCAGAACGCTGAAGCTGCTCGGTCTGATGCGCTGGCGGACTCGCTTTTCAAAGTCGGTAATGTGACGTCGGTCTTTTACATGGATCGCTTCATCACCGTGAATAAAGAAGATGAAGTCAGTTGGGAAGACTTATTGAAAAAACTTGCCGAACCGATCCGTTCATCACCTTCGGTCGCTGATCTCCCGACAGAGGAAACGAATAAGTCGACATACATCGAGGGAGAAAATCCATTGCTGGATCGGATAAACGAAGTCTTCGATGAGAGGATCCGTCCTGGGTTAGCCGGAGACGGCGGAGGTTTGGAGATCATCGGGCTCGACGACAAAAAACTCTTGATACGCTATCAGGGTGCGTGCGGGAGTTGTCCCAGTGCCATCGGCGGAACTCTGATGGCTATCGAGAATATGCTAAAGGAAGATGTAGATCCGGATATTGAGGTCGTCTCAGTATAATTGAAAATTGATATTTGATAATTCGTATGAATGGTTGCCATGGTATATACGAATTATCAATTATCAATTATCAATTTTCTTATGCTGGCAAATAAACATTAACTGTCGTTCCCTTACCTTCTTCGCTTTCCACGTTGATCTTGCCGCCATGTTTTTTGACGATTTCCTGCGTAATCATCATTCCCAAACCGGTGCCATTACGTTTTGTCGTATAGAATGCCTCGAAGAGCCTTCGCCTGGTTTCGGCTGACATGCCAATTCCATGATCGATAACCTTGACGGCGATCGCGCCGTTTGAAGAGTTAAGGTCCGAAATGGCCGCCGCCTCCTGTTCCGGTATGAATCGCGTTTGCAACTCGACCCGTCCATTATTGGGCGAGGCTTCGACTGCATTGATCAGTAAATTTAGAAAGACCTTCCGCAGTTGCTGTGGATCGAATTCTCCTTGTGGGGATTCGTTTGAGTAATCGCGGGTGACGGAGACTCTCGATCGCTCGAGCCTGTCGCTGGCCAGATCGACGACTTCGTCAAGCAGTTTGTTCAAATCAGTCGACTCGCGTTCAGGTTCGCGCGGCCGGGTTAGGTAGCGCAGATCCATAATGATAGTAGATAGATGTTCGACGCCGAGTTTAAGCCGTCCGACAGTTTGTTTCACATCCTCATCTTCACCGCTCTGCATCTCCAGCAATTCGAGATTTAGCTTAATTGCGCCGAGCGGGTTGTAGATTTCGTGCGCAACCTGAGCGGTAATCTGCCCGACGGCGCTCAGGGTGCGGCTGCGGCGCAATTCTTCACGTACACGTTCTTCTTCCGTAACATCATCCATGACGATAACGCGGCCATTAGTTCTATTCCCCACCGTGAGCGGCGAGACCGAGACGTCGAAGAGATTCGACCGCTGGTGACCGTTGTTCGACTTGACTTCTATGCGCTGGCGCTGAGGCTGACCGAAATCTTGTTTTTGTAGTGTTTTTTCAATGAAGGAAGCAATTTCAGGAATCTCTGAGAGCACCGCGTGATAATCCTGTAGTTTGAGTTCGGCATCCTTCACCTCAAAATGTTTGAGGAACGCCCGGTTGACTTCGAGCACTTCGCCCTGTTCGCCTAGCACAACGATATTGTTCGACAGGCTGTCGAACACCGATCGCAGTTGACCACGAGCCTCCAGTTTGAGCTGTGCTTCCTGCTCGATCTGCCTGATATAGCTGATTATCAGCCAGATTGTGAAACCGATTACAGCGATGCCCACCATCAGGGTGAACCATTTGAAGCTGATAAACATAAAGACGGCTTTATCGCTTTGTTTATCGACATCGTCTCGCGAATTACTGAGGCCGTCCCTGATTGTTTCCGATAATTTATTGGCTGCGATCTCCAGGTCGGTGCGCCGTTCGAAGAAGTCATCTCCCAGATTGCTGTTTGGATCAGTATTGGGATCGGTCTCTTTCGCAGATGTATCTTTCTGATTATTCTGATTCTGATTATTTAGAGTCCTGCTATTATCGGTTGTGGCCTGTGGTTCGGATTGCACCGTAGCTGAGCTGATCAATTCCTGACCCTCTTCCATTTTGATTAGGTTCCAGAACTCGTAAGCGGCAGAATCGAGCTTTCGCCAAGCTTCGATCTCGGCCGCAGGCAAAGCATCCTGGTGCGCCATCCATAGCTTGCGTCCATCATCGATCAACTTGATAAGTCGCGATTCGGTTCGGGCGAGGTCGAGTTTATAGACCGGGCCTGAAATTCGGAGGCGTTTGTATGCCCGATAAAACCGGGCGCGGGAAATCGTGTCAGAGGCTGCCTCGCGGATTTCAATCGCGAGCTGCAGCCTTCGCATATAAGCCAGCGTGCTGTCATTCGATTTTTGGCTAATCTCTTCAAGATTTTTTTGGCCCATACCGCCGCTGTAAAGGATAAGACCAAGTAATATCGCAAAGCAGATACACAGAGCTGTGGGTATGGGCTTCAGCTTCAACTCGCGCAGTTTGAGGATAGGATTGTACATCTTCAGGACCTTTGGCGATGATGCTCTTTTTTGCAATCGTAGAGCCGTTTATCGGCTATTCGTATCAACTCGTCTGTCTCCGTAGCATCAGCCGGAAATGACGCTACACCCCAACTGATGCCGGTGATCGGATCAATTTGAGCTACAGCACAATATTCATTAAAACTCAATTCTATTCGATAAAGCAGGTTATTCATGTCATCCCTAGAAGTCTCGGGGCAAAGAGCTGCAAACTCGTCACCTCCATAGCGGAACGTCGCATCGCTCTGGCGCAGGGACGACCGCAAAATGCGCGCAACCTGTAATAGAACCTCGTCGCCGGCGGGATGGCCCAGTTTGTCGTTCACCGATTTGAAACGGTCGATATCGAGCAGTGCTAATGATAGCTCCCGCCGATAACGGCGAGCGCGCTCGACCTCATCGCTTAATCTCCGATCGAAAGCCGAACGATTGAGTAACGCCGTCAATGAGTCTTGCTGTGCACGTTCGGTGATCGATTGAATACGCTTATCGATGAAGCTCTTTAGTAGAACCGAAAAATGATTTTCCAATTCCTCGATCAACTGCGAATGGAGATCGATCAATTGTTCATAATTCAATTGAGAAGAATATATTTTAACGCTTTTCCCGATGGATGCGCGCTGTGATGAGAGCTCACGGAAGATCGCATCGAGGTCATCGACATCGGCTATAGATTGAAGTTGAAATTCAAGCTTTTGGAGCCTCTCCCGCTGCTCTTGCCAAATCTCCAGGAAGTTCTCGCTGGTCAGGACTGACATGATGATCTCTTTCACACTATACTAAAAGGCGAGAGTCTTCGTCTCTTGGATCCTTCCGGGCGCAGATATTATAGTCTCATTGGCATAGAGATGTAACAGCAGATAGCAAAGGATAACCGATATGAAAAAACCTGGGACAGCGGCAATCCTGAGTTTAATCGTTCCGGGCATTGGGCAGATCTATAATGGCGCAATCTGGCGCGGGATTTTCTGGTTGATTATTACCCCTGGTTTTTGGATCACAACCGGAGGGTTTCTCGGCTGGGTCTGCCATCTCGTCTCGGCATACACCGCATATACCTACGCCAAGAAGCTAAATCTATAAGATTCACCAGAAATCACCAGACGTAGTTCTGCCTTTTTATCCATACTTGTAGTGATGATTTTCAGCTTTATCTCGGTGTTTCAATCGCTTTGCCAACAATGACTATTGAGACATTGTTCTTCCTCAACATCTCATTCAATTTCGGCATCTGATCATTTAAAAACTTGTCCATCTCGAGCATCTTCGTTTGGAATTCCCGCTCCAACTCGTCGAAGAACTCTCTTTGCGCGGGCGTTGGCGCAGCGTTAACGCCTTGTACGGAAGAGAAGAGCGATGATAGTTTTTCGCTGAGTTGCGAAGCTCCCCGATAGCCAAGCCCTTCCTGCAGAGGTGCGGCCAGTTTACCGATAAGCGCATCGGTCTGTTTTAAAAAATCGGTGATTGACCCGGCCAGCTCTTTTGGTGCGTCCGGCAACTTCTCTTTGACGTTCTTCTCGATCTGTTGCAATTGCTCCTTGATGCCATCGAGCGAACGCAGCGCGGTATTGGTCGCGGAGATCATTTCACGTAGTTTCATCGAATAATCGAATTGCGTTTTCATATCTGTCGCCGTAACTTGAACGGTCGGATCTATTCCTACAGATACTTTTTTCTCCTGCGAATTTTCATTGATTATCAATTTAACCGTATATGCTCCCGGTATGACTAGAGGGCCGCGCGTTTCGCGGCCGAATGAGCGGTTCTCTTCATCCTGCTCCGGCGTAGGCTGCCGGCGCAATTTCGGTTTGTCATGCGAAAGATCCCATGCCACCCGATTGAAACCTTTCTCTTTGGGAATCTCGCTCAGTTCGCGCACGACTTTACCGCCGGCATCGAGAATTTGAATCTTGGCGAGAATCTTCGCATCGAGTTTATCTTTGAGATAGTAGGTGATCAGCGCGCCATTGGGCGGGTTCGGCCCGGCGAAGACCTTGTCGCCCATGCCGTAGCGGGTGAAGCGCGATGTGAATCGTATGGTGGCGCGCGGGGCGAACAATGTAGCATCGCGACCGGCCAAATCAACATTCATCTGCTGAATCGGCGTTGCATCATCAAATATCCAAAAACTGCGTCCGTGTGTTCCCAGGATCAGATCGTTTTCACGCGGATGTACGGCGATGTCGTGAACGGCTACTCGCGGGAGATTTTTCAAACCGAGGTCTAACCAGCTCCGGCCGCCGTCGAAAGTCGCATAGAGGCCGAGTTCAGTGCCGGCGTAAAGCAAATTGGCGTTTTTCGGATCTTCTTTCATGACATGCACGTATGCCTTCGCCGGCAGATTTCCGCTGATATCAATCCACGTTTTACCGCCATCGGCAGTTTTGAAAACATACGGTTTTAAATCGTCGAGCATGTGTCGATCGAAAGAAACATAAGCGATATCAGAGTTCGTGATAGAAGGCTCTATATGTGATACCGGGGAGAAAGCCGGGAGGCCTGTCACATTTTTTGTGAGATTCGTCCAGTTTTTTCCGCCGTTGGTCGTCAGTTGCAGGTTGCCGTCATCGGTGCCGGCCCAGATCACACCCGATTTTGCCGGCGATTCGTTCAAACTGATGATCGTGCAGTGATACTCGGCCGTCGTATTCTCGGTCGCAACCGGGCCGCCTGCTTCTTTCTGTTTTTCCGGGTCGCTGGTAGTCAGATCCGGGCTGATCTTTTCCCAGCTCTTACCGAAGTCTGGCGATTTGAAGACGATATTGCTCCCCAGGAAGACCGTGGTTTTATTATGCGGTGAAATGACAAGCGGCGCATTCCAATTGAAGCGGTATTTTTGATTCGACGCCGCCCCGCCACTACCGCCGACCCAGGGTTTAACTAATTGCTGTTCGCGAGTCCGCATATCGGTCCGCATGATGTTCCCTCCCTGAGACAAGGATAGATATATTTCCGGGTCATCAGGATGGTTTATCACCTTGAAACCGTCGCCGAAGCTCACCATGCGCCAATCGTCATTCAATATGCCGGCCGGCTCGCGCGTGCGGCTGGGGCCCGTCCAACTACCGTTATCCTGCATCCCGCCCATTACCCAGTAGAATGGCTGGCGATTATCGGCATGGACGTGATAGGGCTGGCCGATGGGTATGTTATTGACATATTCCCATGAAACCCCTTGATCGTATGAGACGGCAACACCTCCATCCTGACCGCTCCACAATCGCCTTGGATTTAAGGGATCGATCCATAGAGCGTGATAGTCGATGTGGATGCGAGGCGCGATCGAGCGATAAGTGCGCCCGCCGTCAATCGAGACGAAAAGGTTCGATGCAACGGAGTAGACGCGATTTTCGTTCGCCGGATCGACGCGCAGGTCGGAATAATAGAACCCGCGCGAAACGATGTTCGCCTGCCGGGTCATTAATCGAAATGTATCCCCCTTGTCATCGGAGCGATACATAGTGCCTTCTTTGGTTTCGGCGATCACGTATACGACGTTGGGATTGCTGGGAGCAACTTTGACGCCAAGGCGTCCCATCAATTTCGGCATACCGTTGGAGAGTTTCTTCCACGTCAAACCGCCGTCGATCGATCTGAAGAGTCCCCCGTTTTCGCTGCCGCTCACGAAGGTCCACGGTTTACGCTCGAAGCGCCACAGCGCGGCATAAAGGATATTGGGATTTTGCGGATCGATGTCCAGGTCGCAGGCGCCATGTTCCGGGTCGAGGTAAAGGGTCTTCTGCCAAGTTTTTCCACCGTCGGTTGTCATAAAAACCCCGCGTTCCTCGTTAGGTCCGAACGCATGGCCGAGAGCTGCAACGAAAACGACATTCGGATTGCGGGGATGGATTATGACGCGAGAAATATGCATCGTCTCTTTCAACCCCAGATGCTGCCAGGTCTTCCCTCCATCGGTCGATCTGTAAATTCCATCGCCGAAAGAGATGCTGTTGCGCGCATTGGCCTCGCCGGTGCCGACCCAGATCACGTCGGGATTATCCGGCTCGACCGCAATGTCGCCAATCGACAGGGTGCTCTGCCGTTCAAATATCGGGCTCCACGTGATACCGCCGTTAATAGTCTTCCATAACCCTCCCGAAGCCGAGGCGACATAGACGATATTGGGATTTCCGGGAATTCCCTCGACATCCGATGTTCGGCCATCGAAGATGGCGGGGCCAATGCTACGCCATTCGAGCTTCTCAAATGTTTTAGAGTCGATTGGGCCGCTTGCCCTGTCTGCCCCGTCTGCCCCGTCTGCCCCGTTTGCTTTCCGGGAAGGGCCGTTGGCTGGAGGGTTTTGAGCTGGTGCGTTCAGACTTACTATCAGAAGCAGGGTCAACGTTAAAATGGCGGATCGTTTCAATGACTGCAAGATTGACCTCCTCTATCGCGGTTGGGACGAATACTCAGAGACCGATTCACCATGGATACTCAAGGAGGTGACAAAGGAGCGCAAATAACAGCGCTTATCCATTGCATATGTGTGATCCTGGTGAATTCAGTGAGCAAAATTTGACGAATAAGAGCCTGAATCTACTCCGCGCCGTAGAATTCGTCAATAAAGCTACTCTTTGAGAAGAAAGGCAAATTAGGTATGCGGGGTCAGTCGTAAGTAGAGAGCGTATCGAGTGAGTCATTACTGATGGCGGGGCGAGTTAAAAGAATTTTTCAATGATTTACCCCTATTGGTCGAATCCAGAGGTTTCTTCCGCTTTGCGATCTGATAAAAATATTCACTCACCTGTTCCAGCTCATATTCCAGCTTGATCATCTCCAACCCAGGTCCTTCGCGGCTCTGTTTTCGCGCCCCCAATTGCCATAGCTCGGGGTCGAAATCGACATAGACCACGCGACCCGCCAGTAATAGACCATCGATGACTTCGTCGAGTCGGTCATCGGGCCAGCCAGACCCCGGAGAGACCGTCTTCCAGAGCGGCCGGGCACCTATCAAGCGGTAGAGACTTACGAGCGGACTTCGTGCTCCGACAATGAATGCCGAATTCCAGGGCAGGTAATCAATCTTGGAAATATAATTTTTCGCTGCGCGCGCCGCCCAGTCCGATCCGTCGATGTCTCTGAACATTTGGTTATAGGAGCCAATGGTCAGTACGACTATACCGAGCAATAACGGCAAAGACTGGATACGATAACATTTGATCAGTTCAGCCAGACACCATCCGCAGATCGCTGCGAGTCCTAACAGACCTGTTAATAGATAACGCGGATTGACAGATAAATCGTGGTTGGCCAATAGCACGAGGTCGGCCAGCAGGCCAAGGCAGCCGAACACATATAGGGCGCGCAAATTTTTTCTCGGCCATAGTAATATGAAAGCGAGCGGGGCGATCATGACTACCACGCTGGAACAGTTATAGGCGAAGTCGAACAGAAAGCGAAAATTCTCGATCGTTACCGGATGTAATTTGCGTTCTTGTGCGCTGAGCGCGTACCAATTGAATACCCCCGCCAGATAAGTGGGTTCGTAAAATGTCCAGAAGATCATCCCGGCGAAGGCGGCGATGATGGCTAAAACCAGTGCCCTCAACCCGTAAATCCAGCCATAACCATATACTCGCGCTGCCAGCGGGATAAAGGGAAGATAGAAAATTGCGAATTCGCGGAGGTTTGCGCTCACCCCTGCGAGAGTGGCGGCGATAATAAATTGATGCGCGCGTCCCATGCGCAAGCTTCGTAACATCCACCACAACGACCAGCTCAGCATAAGGAATGCCGGAATCTCGCTCATCCCGCGGCCGCTATAGATGATGTAGTATGGCGATAAGGCGACGAGTAGTGCGCCGAAGCTCGCGGCGAGCCGGCTAGCCGTCAGCTCTTTGCAGAGCGCATATATGCCGACAATTGCAGGACCGCTTTGGGCGATCACGGCATAGCGCAGGACCAGGTACGCTTGCTCAGCTGGAAGATTGAACCATTCGTTCGCAATTCTCCAAAACAGGTGGTTGTAGGCGAGGAAGAGAGCGCGCCCTAATCCCAACGAAGTAGGCAATCCCTGAACTGCATAAGATGTGTAATCGAATCCGTCCCAGTCGCTTATGAACTGATCCTGGAATTTCCAGGCGAGGGACCAGGTAAGAAACAAGAGAGGGAGCCAGATATAAAAATCCCTCTTCCAATAGTGGTTATTGGTGGAAGAGTCTCTAGTGAGCAACGGTAAGGAGCGATCATTTGTCATTTTACATTTGTCATTGTGCCCTTGGCGTGCTCAGTCAATGTTCAATGACAGATCTAAAATGACAAATGACAAATGTAAAATGTAGTTATCCCTTGGGCGCGTAATAGCCTCTGCGGTGTCGCACCTTCATATCTTTGCGATTGGGGACGCGGATTTCAATCTTACGGAAGGTGCCATCGTTGGTGCCCACCTTCGGCTCATAGGCCAGCAGATACTGCTGGCGCAGATCTTTTTCGAGTTCTGTGAAAGCCTTGTCCAGGTCCTCCGGTTTTTTGGGGAATGTCGCGCGTCCACCGGTCGCATCGCAAATTTTCTTGAGCACGCCCTGGTTGACCCCGCCGAATCCAGGATCGCCGATGCCGATGGCATAGATTACGACTTCCGCACGCAACGCCTCGTCAATGGCATCGCCGATTTTCAGCCGGCTCGTCGTATCTTCTCCGTCCGTCAATAGAATGATCGTTTTCCGGCCGGGCTCTTTGGCCAGCAAATCCGCACTTGTTGCGACGATTGAGTCATAGATCGAGGTTCCACCCTGGCGCGATGTGCTGTTGATAGGAGGAGTGGCGCCCCCATAAACGCTTTGCGGCGGGGCACCAATGAAAGCGATATCTTCGAGCGCCTTGCGTACGCGCAGCGGGTTGGAGGTTAATCCGACCATTACTGTCGCCTCACCCTCGAATTTGATGACCCCTGCTGTGTCCTTGCCCTTTCGGATTACTGAATCAATGAAACGCCCGCCCGCATCTTTCAGAAGCGGGAGCGTGTATTGTTCGCTACCGCTGACGTCAATCAGCAGCGCCAGCGTCAATGGCAGATCGAATTCGCGTTTGAACGTGAATATTTGTTGCATCTGCCCGTTTTCAAGAATCTCTATATCTTCCTGTTTGATATCGTTGATGTAGCGGTTCTGTTTGTCCTGAACGCTGAACAGCACGTTGACTAGCTGCGTATCGAGCTTGATCGTCTGTTCTTCGTCTACTTTCTCGGGCGGCTTCTTGTCCTGCGGCTTTGTCTGCCCCTGCCCCTGTTTCTTCTCTTGTTGCACGACAAAGGATGGTTGCGATGAAAATACAAAGTTTGTCGCAGCAGTTACCAGAGCGGTAAGAGTGAAACAGATTGCTATCAATTTTATTGCTGACTTCATAACTTCTCCTTCACCAGCCGCCTCCAGCCGCAAGGATGCCAGGATCGCTCAACAGCGAACGCGGTTTAAGGCGATTGTTTGGCGTTCTGAGCGCCCTTTGGGATGGCATTGTAACCGGCCTTTGTCCTGATCCTCAGGTCCTTTTTGCCTGGCAATTTAACTTCGATCTTGCGGTATTTGCTGTCGAAGTTTTCATTGCTGGGCTGATAGGCGACCAGATACTGGCTGCGCAACTCGCGCGCAATCGCTGCCAGGCTCTTTTCAAGTTCTATCACCTCCGCTGTAAAGAACGCCCGCCCGCCGGTGTCCTCAGTCAGGCGTTTGAGGTCTTTATCTTCCCGGCGATCTACCATCCCTCCCTGTACGCCGAATAGACCGCCCGCTTTCGTACTGATCGCGAAGATGACTGTTTCGGTACGCTGTGCGAGGTCGATCGCTTCTTTCAAGTTGCGCTCGCTCGCCGTGTCCTCGCCGTCAGTGATGATGACCATGGCGCGGCGACGGCCTGGTGATGCGGCCATCTTCTCTTCACAAATCCGGAAGATCGCGTCGTACATGCGCGTCTCACCCTGCGCTTTTACCTTGTAGACTGCAGACGAGAGCAGATCGAGACGGTTGGTGAAGTCCTGGTGAAGTTCGACCTGGGAATCGAATGTGGCGAACAACGCCCGGTCCCTGCGCGACGAGAGCATCGTCTCGAGAAAAGAGACTGCCGAGTCTTTCTCGAATTTCAGTTTGGGTTTGACGCTGTTCGAAGTATCCATGAGCACAGCTACATCGAGCGGCATGTTGCTCTGCTGCGCGAAGGAGATGATCTTTTGCGGAACTTTGTCCTCAAAGATTTCAAAATCACCCTCCTTGAGATCGGTCACGAAGATATTGCTTTTACCTTCGGTGACGGTGATAGGCAGACGAACGTTAATAGTACGGATGTCCAGATTCTGTTCGAGCTGGTTATCTTCAGCGGGTTTTGTCCCCGGTTTCTGTTTTGGTTCTGAGTTCTGCGTTTGCGCATCTGATGTATGCAGAATCCCGATTACGGCGCAGAATAGAACGAGAGCGATCAACAACCGGCGAAGCTTGATCATTATTTCCTCCGATTACCAAGCTATAGGTTCTTTACAGTTAATAGAACGTACGAAGATTATAGTTTGCGTGGGAACTAGCAGTAAAGCGGGCTGGAAAAACAATACCGCGGCTCGTAGGGAGAGAGTGCCTTCAATGAAGCTAAACACTCTGTCCATAGCGGACGCGGTATTTGATCGGTTCGAAATTACTTCTGGCACGCAATCCAGAAATTTTTCGTCGCTCAAATTACGGAGTTTTCGGCTCTTCCCCTCCGGATTCGGTTCCCGCGGCTGCACCTATATTTGTTCCTTCTCCGTGTGGTATTGCGCTCGGTGTGGCCGATTCGACGAAGCGTATCGTGCCGTCTTCGATCACATTAAAATCGCGGGAGGCAGTACTGGCAGATTGTCTTGTCGCCTGGACGCAGTATTTATCAGGCGTCGCTTCGGTAGAGGTGTAGAGGTAGCCGCTGACGGCCGAACCGCTGGAATAATTCGAATCAAGAAAGTTTTCCTGACCAAGCTCTTTAAGTGTTCCAAATTTCCCTCTCACGGCGCTGTGATGAGCTTGAGCAGTATGAATGGTCCTCAAGGTTTCTATCGTAGCAGTTTCACGACCGATCTTGATGTTTTCAAGTAATTTGGGAACGGCCACCGCCGCCAGAATACCGATGATTGCAACGACGATCAAGAGTTCGATAAGTGAAAAACCAGCCTGCAGACGTCGATCTCGGTGCTTCATATACTTAATTAGCTCCTTCCTGATGGGTATCTATTTTGAGGTCTATGCTTCAAAACACAAACGATTGAAGATCGAATCTGTTCCAATATTACTACATAGAAAGGCCGGGGGAGAAGGCAGTCGGAAGGCGAGAGTCTGGCGGACGGGGAGACTGAACGACTGGACGCGGAAGGAAGTTTTTACTCCTTAATTTTTCTTTCCATAGCTTTGCAGCGCGATTACCAGCGCCAGGATGGAAATAATAAGCCATAACACCACCCAGAGCGTCGCCGGAATCAGAGTTAGCTGCTCCATCATGCGTGCGTCGCTGTGGCTATTTGATGTCGTCGAGATCAGGAAGAGCGTCTTGAGGTCCAAGAGCGCGTTAAGGCAACACTGAACCGCGAGGAAACTCAGGAAGAAATGGGCCAGTCGTTTACCCGCTATCAGTGCAATAAAAATCAGCCCGCCAGAGAGGATTATCCCGGTAACCCAACTGAACGGATCACTCGCGTAGAGGCCAGTCAAGGCGAGGATCAATGCCGCGGTGACCGTCAGCACCGATTTCGTATTGTTCCCATCACGGCATAACACGAGCAGTCCGGCGCCATAGGCGGTACTCGCTAGATAGCCGGCACTGGCGATCACTAGTTGCGATCCGCCGCGAGTATAGGTTTCGCCGCTGGCATTGGTATAGATCACCAATTGTTCCACCGAACCGAAAGTGATGAGCGCGGCGAGCGCGTGGCCGCCTTCGTGAATGAAGGTCACAAACAGGCGCAGCGGATAGACCAATAACGACGCGAGCGGTATTAACCAGATGATGCCGGCCAGGAGCGATGCTCCGAGCAGAAATATGAGGGAATCACCGGTTTTTTTTGGTGTTGGCATAAACCCCAATACGTAAAGCGGAAATAAAAGTTTCTATGAGGCACTCTTACTGATGAGAGAAAAACCATCAGTAGTCGGAAAAATACGGCACTTAAACAGTATCCGCTATCGACGGCATCGACTGCAATTGCGCGGAAGCACAATGCCGGCTTGCCTTCTCTCGTTCTGGTCGAGATGGCACAGGGATTGACAGTGCATTCAATCGGTAATGTTTCCGGGTTACTGATGCCGGGCCAGGGGTTTCATAGGGGGTATCAGCAACCCGGAATTCTTAACCGTTGGCAGGAAGGGGGGATCGTTTTATGTCACCGAATCTGATCACGCTTGTCCGGGTATTCTTGGCTTTCGGCTCGATTGCGCTCTTCCGCGCCGGCTCGTATGCCAGTGTCGCCGCCATGTTGATGATGCTCATTACGCTTGCGCTCGATGCGGTCGATGGGATTGTCGCGCGGCGCAGCGGCCGAACGAGCGACGCGGGCGCGGCTTTCGACATTGCGGCTGACCGGATTGTAGAAAGCGTTTACTGGATTTATTTCGCCTCGGCCGGTCTTATATCGTTTTGGATTCCCGTAATTGTAGTCGCGCGAGGGGGATTCACCGATTTCTTGCGCGCTATAGCGTTCAGACAGGGGCTGAATGCCTTTGGCGAAAATACGATGATGAAGACTTGGTGGGGCAAGCTACTGGTCGGTTCGCGGGCGAGCCGTGCCGCTTATGGGCTAATCAAATGCTCGGCGTTCATTGCCCTCGGTTTGTGGCTGACGCTGGACAATGCTCACCACTGGCAGACGATGATGGCCGCCGGTTTGATGAGCATAGTGAAGTTCGGTGCGCTGGGTCTGGCGATATCGACTGTCCTTTTCTGCCTGGCTCGCGGAATACCGGTGATCGTCGAGGGAATAAGATTTTTCCGTGAAGACCTGGTCCTTCCGAAGCTGTGGTGATTTATGAACAACGGCCGTATTGCAGCTATTTTCGATGTGGACGGTACGCTTATCGCGGGCGATTCGCTGGAACGAATATTCATCAGGTTCTTGTGGCGGCGCGGTGAGCTTAACTGGAGCGATCTGATGTCATTCGGCCTGAACGCTCTGTTCGGCCTGTTTATGGGACGCTCGCCGTTCCTGGCCAATAAAGCTTATCTGCGTAGCAAAAACACGTCTCGCATCCGAAGGCTTGCTCGCGAATGCTTCGATCTCGAGATAGCCCGGTGTTTATTGCCAGGCGCGATCGAGCGTCTTCGCTGGCATCAGCGCTCGGGCCATATTCCGATATTGCTTTCCGGCACGCTGGATCTGTTGCTCGAGCCATTGGCCGAATATCTGGGAGTGAACGCCCGAATCGGGACCGAACTCGAGACCGAAGGGCGAATATTCACAGGTCGCATCGCGGGGATGCATCCCTACGGCGAATCGAAGGCGGAAAGCGTCAGCTTCATGAAAGGGCTCGGCCTCTTCAATCTAAATCGGTCGTTCGCTTATGCGAACTCTTATGCTGATCGTTACATGCTCGCCCAACTCGGATATCCGATCGCTACAAACGCTGATGCGCGTCTGCGGAAATTGGCCGAGAAGCGTGGTTGGATGATAGAGGATTTCAGCTCCCGCAAAGCCGGGTCACCAAGGGGATATGGTACATGATCGATTTTAACCGAAGTCCGATGCTCAAAGAGAATAGTTCATATAACAACGCGCGAACTGGGAGTTGTGAAAGAACAAATATCCTGGCCGTTCTGAATGTCGTAGATCGACTTACCATAGCCTATCTGATCTTCTCTACCACGCTAATCGTTATTTGCCATCATAATATTAAACACTGGGAATTCCTCTTACCCGCGCATCTCGGCTTGATGTTCGTAATCATCGGATTGGCTTACGCTCGTCTGCGCGGGATCCGGATTTTGAGCTTCATCAGCTATTGGTATCCGCCCTTGCTCTTTCTCTTTTTCTTTGAAGAGATAGGTTTGACCGTCCACGCAATTTTTCCGGGATGGTTCGATGATTATCTGATCGAGGCGGATTTCGCATTGTTCGGGGTCCATCCGACTGTCTGGATCGAGCAATTCAGCAGTTATTGGGTGAATGAATATATGCAGCTTGTTTACACGAGCTATTTTTTATTGACCATCGTCTTTGGGGCTTATCTGTGGGCTCGTGGAAAACGCGACGAGTTCTCTATTTTTATAGCATCGACGTGCATTGCCTACTATCTTTGTTATGTCATATTCGTCTTCTTCCCGATTGAAAGTCCTTATCACACGCTGTCGCAACTGCAAAAGGTCGAATTGACCGGAGGCCCATTCACCGCCTTCATCAATCTGATCGAAAAACACGGGCGCGTGCATGGCGGGGCATTCCCCAGTACGCACGTAGCCGGCGCAGTGACAGTGCTCTTCTCGGCCTATCAGTTTGCGCGCCCGATCGGTTATTGGCTCACTGCGCTCGTGATAAGTATTTGCATTTCGACTGTCTACGGGCGATATCATTACGTGGTCGATGTCTTCGCCGGAATTTTGATGGCGGCTATCGGCTGTTGGCTGGGCCCAAAGTTGACGAGGAGACGAGGGGACCCGGAGACTAGGAGAATGAGGGCAAGGAGGGGCGCAAAATGATTGAGCCTCTGGATGGCATCGCCGCACCAGAGGCTCATAGATATATAGATAAGGAGTTGCCTAAATCACAGAAACGGAATCCCGGAGCGGATATCCTGATGCGATTTTACCTAACCAATCCCGGAAACCATCAGCTCATCTCACCTTACTCATAACGCAGAGCTTCGATCGGATCCAAACCTGCGGCTTTCCGCGCAGGGTAGTATCCGAAGAAGATTCCCACCGCCGCGGAGAAGATCACCGAGCCGGCGATTGCCGATAACGAGACGAGAGTCGGCCATCCCAGCATCTTCGGTATGATGATCGATATCGCTATCCCGAAGATTATGCCGATGAAGCCGCCGATCAGGCTGAGTACGATCGATTCGATCAGGAACTGCTTACGCACTGCCGAAGATCGGGCACCGATCGCCATTCTGATGCCGATCTCGCGCGTCCGCTCGGTAACTGAAACGAGCATTATGTTCATTATTCCGATGCCGCCGACGAGCAGCGAGACACTTGCAATGCTCCCCAGAAGTATCGTCATAATCCGGTTGGTTTCCTCGGCAGCTTCCGCCACATCGGTCAGATTGCGTACGAAGAAATCATCTTCCTCGTTCGGTGCAAGCCTATGACGCTGGCGTAATAAATCCGCGATCTGTTCCTGAGCCGTGTAGGTCGCATCGGGGGAAATAGCAGAAACATAGGCGAATTGAACATATGTAATCGCCAGAAGCTTTTTCTGAACCGTTGAGTATGGCGCGAACAGCGATGTCATCCTGATCGCGTCCTCCCGGGTCCTGCCCTTTGGCGCGCATGACGCCGACGACCCGGAACGGCAATTCACGGACACGCAAAGTCTGTCCCACCGGATCCATGCCCGGGAAAGAGATTTTCCGCGATAGTCTCACCGATTACTATGACACGCGCAGCTGTGCGGACATCCGCTTCGCTGAAGAACTCCCCGCTCTGTACTTCCCATTTGCGAATTTGCGGGAACTGCTCATTTACGCCCTGAACCTGGCTATTCCAGTTTTGATTTTGGAAGATTAACTGCGACCGTGCATTGACTGTGGGTGTTGCCATCGAAACGCTCGGGATTTCACGCCGGATCGCCTCGATATCTTCTACCGTAAGGTTGTTTCGGTTGGATTGGCCAGTCCCGCTCCGCACACCGCCGACGTTCATCGAACCGGCGCCCACAAAGAGCAGGTTCGTGCCGACGCTGGCGATCTGTTCCTGCACCGATGCCTGTGCCCCTTGCCCGATGCTGACCATGGCGATGACAGCGCTTACGCCGATGATGATGCCGAGCATCGTCAATACCGAGCGCATCTTGTTGCGCGCCAGTGCGCGGAACGCGATCCTGAAAATCATAAATAAATTCATTGCTGTAACCCCATTTGCATTTATTGATTCCTATACCAGCGCCTAATCGCCATCTCCCTCTTCGTCCTCATCTTCTTCCATAATTGTCGGAAGCAGCTTCAACTCTTCCGAAGCATTACGCCGATTGGTCACACGATAGTCGCTCTTGATCTTACCATCCTTGAAGATGATCACACGATCAGCGTATTCGGCGATGTCGGGCTCGTGCGTGACTAGGACCAGCGTGATCCCCTGCTCCCGGTTGAGCTTCTGGAATATGTCCATGACTTCGACTGACGTGCGCGAATCGAGATTACCCGTAGGTTCGTCGGCCAGAATCAGGGCGGGCCGGTTGACAAGCGCCCGCGCGATTGCCACACGCTGCTGTTGCCCTCCCGAGAGTTGATTCGGATGGTTGTACTCGCGACCGGCCAGGCCGACCGCCGACAATGCTTCCATTGCGCGTTGATGACGCTCGGCGGTGGGAATGTTCGAATAGAGCATCGGTAATTCGACATTCTCCAGCGCTGATGTGCGCGACAACAGGTTGAAGCCTTGAAAAACAAAGCCGATTTTACGATTGCGGATGTCGGCGCGGTCGTCTTTCGATAGCTCCGATACGTCATGATCGTCCAGGATGTAGTGGCCTCGGGTGGGACGGTCAAGACAGCCGATGATGTTCATGGTGGTCGATTTCCCGGAACCCGAAGCGCCCATGATAGCGACGAACTCCCCCTTGCCGACCGTCAGCGAAATCCCGCGAAGTGCATGAACCTCGACGTCACCCATTTGGTAAATCTTATGGACGTGGCTTAATTGGATGACGGGGTGGATGTCCAACTCTTCCAGTTCATAATCCTTTTCAATGTTATTCTCTTTTGTTATCAGCTTAGTCAACACTTGCACTCCATTAACCTCCCAATGACATTGATCGGGGATTGCGGACCGTATGTTGCGTATTGCAATTCACGAAATTCCGCAATCCACAAGTCCGGCCATCATTAACGGCGACGGCCTCCGCCACCGCCTCCGCCTCCGCCAAATCCTCTTCCGCCGGGTCCACCGCCGCCGAAACCGGGGGGCGTCTGTCTCTGTTGTCTGCTGTCGGCCGACACATTTCTCATCACTATGACTTCCTCACCTTCCTTCAAATCGCCACGAAGAATCTCGGTGGACGTGCCGTCAGTGATGCCGATCTGTACTCTGCGCGGTTGCGGCGTATTGTTCGCCCCTAGCACCCAAACAACGCGCCACTGACCTTCAGTCAAAATCGCCGTCGTTGGAGCAAACCCCGTCATGCGCTGGCCCTCGCGGCGTCCGCCGCTGGCATCAGCCGCGGTATCGCCGCCGGCACCCGGCTGCTGATTTCTCTGGCGTCTCCTTCCCTGACCCGGCTCATTGCCTGGTTCGCCTGATTGCTGATCTCTCTGGCGTCTTCTTCTCCGTTCTCCCGTGGCGGCGTCTGCCTGCTGGTCACCTTCCGGACTTTTGGCCTGGTTCTGCTCAGCGCCCGGGGTGCCGGCCGCCTCCGCCTTTCTGTTCGCCTGAGCGTTATCGTTTCCTGATGCATCGCGCAGCATCTCGCGAATCTTTTCATTCGTGATGTCTTGCGGCCTGAATCTAAGCGCAGCGTTAGGGAGTTTCAGCACGTCATTGCGTTCGGCAATGGCGAAGCTCAGGTCCGCCGTCATTCCCGGCTTGAGCTTCTTGTCCGGATTCTTGATGTCGACCACGACATTATAAGTGACAACATTCGACACATTCTGGGCATTGAGGCGAATTTGATTGATCGTCCCCTGAAATGTTTCACCGGGAAATGCATCGACGGAGAAGGAGACTTTATTCTCTTGATTGATCATGCCGATATCGGCCTGGTCAATCGCGGCAATCACCTGCATATTTGTAAGGTCGGTGGCGATCGTAAAGAGCGTCGGCGCCGTCATGCTGGAAGCCACGGTCTGACCATCATTGACGTCGCGTGATACTACTACCCCATCGATGGGCGAATAGATCGTCGTATAACCCAGGTTGGTCTCGGCCAGGCGCACTGCTCCCTCGGCTTGCTGCACCTGAGCTTCCGCTTGCTTCACCTGGGCCTTCGCCTGCGCGAGACCCGCGCTTCCTGCATTTTGTTCATTGACTACGGCCTGATCGACTTGCGCCGTCGCCTGGTCGTACCGCGCCTTTGCGGCGTTGAAGTTCGCGCGAGTCGCCTCCAGATCGCGTTCCGGGAGCACTCCGCTTTGAGCCAGAGCCTGTTGTCGCTGGAGCAATCTTTCCATGTCGTCCCGCTGCGCCTTGAGCGCGGCCAGATTGGCTTTCGCGCTAGATACCCCGGCGCGCTGAGTGTTCACCTCGGCCTCGGCGGCGAGCATCCTGGCTTTCGTATTAGCGAGATTGGCCTTCTGCTGTTCCAGGTTTGACTTTTGTTGATCTACCTGCTGCTCAAGGGGCCCTCGGTCGAGTTTCGCAATAACCTGGCCTACGTGCACTTCATCATTGAAGTCGACCAGAGTTTTTTCAATAATTCCCGATACCTGGGCGCCGACGGGCACCGTTCTCACGGCCTGCAGCGTTCCCGTCGCGGCCACCGTATTTCGGATGTTCCCTTTTTCGATCCTGCCGGTCAGATATTCATCGCGATCGGAGGTGCGATTGAAATATAGATAGGTTGCCACTAGACCTATTGCGAGTAGACCTATGCTGATAAGTAAATATCGTTTGCCGGTTCCAAATTTCAGTTTCATCGTTTCTTCCCTCTTTTATCTAAAGAGTCCTTTCGAACTATATGATACGATCTAACAGTTCAACTATTTTTTCATATCCTCATACAATAAATCCACATCACAAAAGACAACGGGGATTCGAATTCAGTTACACTCTTTTTCCGGAACGCCTGATTCTTCCAGCCTGAGTTCGTCATAAATAATGGAAGAAAAATTTACTCTATACCTGTAACCATTCACTACCCGATAGTGTCTTACCCGGACAGAAGGCACCCCTTGGTCTTCGTTAACTTGAAACTTGATGGAATAGTATGGAGGTAAGACAATAGATGAAAAATATGCCCAAATTTATTTTTATTGCCCTTGCATTGCTCCTGGTTGGGGTGTTAGCAATACCATTTGCGCGTAGCCAATCGACAGGCGCGGAACAGGGGGATCAGCAGGAGAAGCGCTTCGATGGATCGGGATTCGGAAGGGGACATCGGGGTCGGGGATTTGAACGCCGGCTCTTCAGCCGTTTGAATTTGACCGATGCTCAGAAAGAGCAGATGAAGCAGATCAATCAGAACTTCCGCGAGAGCACCAAGCCTTTGCGCCAGGAATTGAGGGGGAAGCACGGTGAACTCCGCCAGGCGCAGCAGGGCGAGACGTTCGATGAAGCGCTCGTCGCGCAAAAACTGAACGAAATCTCAACTATTCAGGTGAAGCTCATGGGGGAGAGGTTCAAGCTGAAACAGGAGATATCATCAGTGATGACGCCTGAACAGAAGGCTCAGCTCGCGCAGATGCGTGAGCAGATGAAGACAAAGCGCGAAGAGTATAAAAAACGGCGGGCAGAGCGCCGCGCCAATAGCCAGTAACCTATCTCGAGGGGGCTGGCAGATTCAGGCGCTCGACGCTTTTTCTGCCGGCCCAGTTTTATCATCGAGGTAGAGTTCTGGATACTCAGTTAGAACAGGCTTCGGATTTCGATCTCGTGCGCCTTGCAAGAGATGGTGATGAGGCGGCCTTTGAAGAGATCGTGCGCCGCTACTCATCGCGGGTATTTCATATCGCCAACCGGTTTTTTCGCCAGCGCAGCCAGGTGGAGGAGAGCGCGCAGGAGATTTTTTTAAGGGCATACACGCGCCTGGCCGATTACGAGGGACGCGGATCTTTCGAAGGTTGGTTGACGCGCATCGCTACCTCGACTTGCATCAACCTGATTCGCTATAACAAGCGGCGACCGGAGTTCATCGATCTGACAGCGGATGAGGCCGGATGGCTGGAGGACAAGCTCATAAATACCGCGGTTGAGCGAAAACGTTCGGTTGAAGACAATCTGATCGCGGCAGACCTGGCGAACAAAGTTTTAGAGACACTCTCTTCCGATGACCGTCTAGTTCTAACTCTTATGGATGGTGAGGAATTTTCTGTGAAAGAGGTTGCGGAACTGACCGGCTGGTCGGAAGCGAAGGTGAAAGTCCGCGCCTTCCGCGCGCGGCGCCGCATGCGAGAAGCGGTTGAAAAATTACTTGACGTTCCGGTCATTCGAGCGGATACGGGTTCAGATAGCGCGGGTGAGAAATGAGAAACGAACATATTACCGAATTGTTGGACAGCGCACCTCTCAGGTCTCTGAGCCAGAACGAACTTGCGCGCATACGCGAACATTGCGATCGGTGTGCTCACTGCCACCAGGCGTTCAAGTCGGCGCAGATCTCCGCACTTATGTTAAGCGAGCTGGCAACCGCCTCGTTCGAGCCATCTCCCTTCTTCAAGACAAAAGTGATGGCGGCGATCAGGGAAAGACAAGCGGCGACGGGCGCTTACTCGTTCTTGCGTTTTTGGAGGGCTGCTCGGGCGCTCGTTTATGCTATGGCTGTGATTGTCGTCCTGCTGACCGGTCTGACGATTTCGCAACCTGGTCTGTTACTGGAATCGGAATCACCCGATCAGGTTGCCGGGTTTAACGCGATAGATCCGGAGTGGGCTGTTCTCGCCGGAAGCACTTCCAGCGACGAAATGACGTATGACCAGGTGCTCACTGATATTTATAGTGCGATCGAGAGAGAAGACACAGATGGAATTCGTAAGTAAAAACAAGTGGCAATTGAGATTTGCCGTCCTGGTCATCTTCGCGCTCGGATTCGCGGCCGGCGCGCTGAGCTGGAATATATTTCGCTCGTATCGATTCGGACGGCCGCCGGTCGACATCAGGCGCGATCGATTTGCTCCGATTCTCGACCGCTTGCAACTCACTACAGAACAGAGACCTCAAGTCGAGAAAATACTCACAGATGCGCGAACGCAACTGATCGAGGTGCGCAGGCAAACGGAGCCGCGGATGCGCGAGGTTCGCGAACAGACCGATCAGCGCCTGCAGGCAGTGCTGACGACCGAACAGTGGGAGAGATTCAAGCAGATGAGGGATGAGATGGGGCCTCGGCGCCATCGTCGCGGGAGGGGGATGAAGGAGTAATCTGCAGTGCGGGCTCGAATAGCGATAGATTTTCGCATTCGACCATCTGGCCGGTGACTTCAAAAATTTCCTTCAGTCGCGAATCGGCCATCAACTTGCGCCATTGTTCATCGAACTCACTCAACGAATCGAACTCCCACAGCTCCAGATATTCCTGGGCATCACCTACGATCGTTCGCCATATCCCCCAGAATCGAAGCCCGTGTTCCTGAATCAACGGCAGTGTACGCTCGGCGAAAGTTCTATCGTATTGCGCCACATGATGGGCGTGCAATTTGTAGGAAATCTTCAGTAGGATCATTTTCAGAATTTTCAGAATGTCAGAATGATAGATGGCAGTTCAATCAAATAGGCAAAAGCCGGGTACAGCTTATTGTCCGTTCGCTACCTTTTGTCTCGCTTGCTCTTGCTGACGCAAACCCACGTTCTGCGGTATTGATAGCTAAATCTATTCACCCAACCAGGATTTTCTAATTGCCTTCTGAGCCTCCGTCATCTTTTCGCCGTCGATTATTTTACCGTCAACGAATCGAAAACCCGCGTGCTCAAATGCTGCGTTGTAATCCAGCTCATCCGTGCCATCGACGTAGCGGTTGAAGAAATCTTTAAAGCTTCTTCCCGCCACCTCTGAGGCAGCCTTCTCGATGTCTTCATTCGTATAACCACGCCCGCGTTTGTAATAACGCTCGAACAACGTTCGCATAACGTCGTCGAGGCTTTTTTTACCGCCTGACGCCCCGCGGATTTCAAGATCGAGCAACATGCCGACCAGCTCGCCCTTGTTGTAATAGTTGGTGGAGAAATTTGTGAATTCGGCGCCAATGCCGCCGTAGCTCAGCCACGTGATCGTGCTCGAATCGGAGAGGGATACCCATTTCCGCGCTTCTGTGTTCTGCAGTACCCTGATTTGCTGCTCAATGCCTCGCAGATAATCGCTCACGGTGCTGATGCCCGCACGGCGGATGTGTAGATCGCCGTAATAACTGGTGAAGCCTTCGGCGATCCATAACTCACGTATGTATTGTTCTTTGCTGTAGTCGTACGGGATCAGGCCGGCAGGTTTGATCCTTTTCACGTTCCAGACGTGGAAGTGCTCGTGTGACGTGACTCCGGCTACTGACAATGGATTCGCCGGCATAGAAGACAACATGATATTTGTCGAGTTCTCGTGCTCAAGCGCTCCTCCACCTCGCAGTCTCCCGGTCACGTATAAAACCCAATATTCATCATAGGGCAGCCCGCCGAACATTTGCCCCTGCGATTCGATGATCCGTCTGACGTATTCTTTGAGCTTATTGCCGGCTTCAACAGTGATTTGTCCGCGCGGATCAATGACGATATGAATTGTTTTCCCGAGCGCCGTGGTGGTGAGATCATCGAAATCGCCCATGACGGTTGGGCAATCGACCAGGTTGTCGAAATCGCGGATCAAATAGAGGTTCTTTTCATTTCCCCGCTTCAAGCCCGTTGCTATGCGCCACTCTTCAGGAATATCGAATTTGAGGGTGGATGGCGTGTCATTTGTGTGGCCTGGGACATAGAAGAAGAGATTGGTGCCCAGGAAATATGCGCGCTTCTCCGTCAATTCGGCGCCGTTGACGTTGAGGTTATCGGCGAAGTAGTCGTATTCAATGGTCAATCTACGATTGCCTTCGGTGGTTATACGCCAGGTCTGCTTATCGACCGCGCGCATCGATAACCGCATACCGTTCGCATGCGACTGAAGTTTTATGACATTTGCGGCATACGGGCGAATCGTATACCAGCCGGGCGTCCATGAAGGCAATGAGATGTCCAGCGTCGCACCGGAGATGTTAGAAGCCTCGATTTTGATGCGAAAAAGATGTCTCGCCGCGTCTCTTATACCGATAGTGTAATCGAGACGCGGTGCGGATTGCGCGATTGTACTGTGGGAGAATGAGACAAAGCTCAGGAGAAGGGCGATAAATATATAACGGTTACGAGAGGCTTTCATTTATCAGAATCTCCGCGTTTTGTGTAAATGGTAGACGCGATACTAATCTATGAGGAGAATACTAAACAAATAGAACGAATAAAATATGAGATGGTTGATACCTGCAATACTTACGCAAGCGAACTGATAATTTTAAGTTCCTTGTTCGTTGGATATCAGGTATTTAGGGGCGTCGGTTTAAAATATATCCATGAAGGTAGAGCAGATTCAGGCGAAAACAGTTCTTAACCCGACCGGTGGGTTTCTCGCCAGCTATACACATTCGCTGAATGCATATCAGGGGTGTGCATTTGGCAATGGTTCATGTCCATACTGTTATGTGCGTGCGATGCCGGTTCAGAGATTTTCGGGTAACGTGTGGGGTCAATGGGTGAAGGCCAAGATCAACGCGCCTGATCTGCTCAAACAGGAACTCGAGGCGACCAAGCGTAAAGGCTTATTCGGAAAGTTACGAATTTTTATGAGCACCGCTACCGATCCATATCAGGGCCCGGAGGCGAGATTTAAAATAACAAGAAGAGTGCTCGAAACATTTGCGATGAGCGGTGAGTTCGGATTCCTGGTAGTACAGACCCGCTCGCCGATGATCGAACGGGACATAGATTTGCTCCAGCGGCTCGGCTCGTCTGTTGCGGTCAGCTTCACCATCGAGACCAATCGTGACGATGTGCGAAAACAGATCACCCCGACATCACCAAGCATCGAGCGGCGCCTCACGACACTTGAGCGATTGACCGGCGCAGGGTTGCGCACGCAAGCCGCGATCAGCCCCATCCTGCCGTGCGATGCGGAACCGTTTGCGGACTTGATTGCGTCGAGAGCGACTCGTGCGGTTGTCGACACTCTGATCGACGGCGACGGTGCGGGCGGTCGCCGAAGCACAGAGCTGGGGATGCCCGAACTTTTACGATCGCTGGGATACGGTGATTGGATGCGGCGCGACGCGCACGTTCCACTGCTCGAAGCCCTGAAACAGAAGATGGGGCCAGATTGCGTCGGGTTCAGTCAGGAAGGTTTTAATCTCTTATAATTTGATTTATTGTAAAATTGAGAAAAAGATTGCCAATTCAATCCGACATGTATATGATGCGTACGATGGAAAATGTCAAACTGTAATCGCAGGCGTGTTCAGGGGAACTGTAGAGGTCTCACGTTCACGTCTTTTGATTTTTAGGGAGACAGTGATTTCCAGTCACGCCTACTCGCTAGCATCAACGGTGATGCGCCGTCAGGTAGTTTCGGCTTGCGCGATCGGTGATTAGAGAGCAGGAGGATAGTAACAGTAGAAGCAGCTCTGTCAGTTGTCTTGCCAGTTGTTTGCCATTATCTTGGCTGCTGAATGACGATTGCGTTAGCTGGAAACCGTTTCCGCCGCCAGTATGTCTGCTTCCCCTTGCCAGAGGATATTCAAAATGTCAGTTAGATTGTATGTCGGTAACTTGCCATTCAGTGTGACCGAACAAGATCTAGAAGATCTTTTCGGCCAATCCGGTCAGGTTGAGTCAACCAACATAGTAACGGATCGCGATACGGGACGTTCACGCGGATTCGCATTCGTCGAGATGGATTCTCGCGAAGCAGCCGATGCCGCGATTCAAGCCTTGAATGGGTTTGAAATGGATGGCCGATCGCTAACCGTTAACGAGGCTCGTCCTAAAGAGAGTCGTGGTGGTGGTGGAGGAGGATCCAGAGGTGGCTTTGGCGGTGGCGGCGGTCGGGGAGGATTCGGCGGCGGTGGAGGTCGTGGTGGTGGTGGCGGTGGTTATGGGCGTGATCGCGGCGGTCGCGGCGGAAATAGGTACTAAAGGTATTTATCTCATCTTAGGCACTCACGAAAGAGCAGGTAGCGGCTATACCGTTTCCTGCTCTTTTTATTTTGCTTAAGAGCCTGCTTTGAAATGATTTACGTCAGCTGGTCTCGAGTTTATCAGCTTTTAATGCCTGCCACAGATCCTGAAGCACGAACAACTGACTGCTATGTGATGAAATAACCTGGCCCAAGCGATAGCAGATATCGAAGGTGGGTAGGTCGCCGGAGCCTTTCTCCATGGCTTCCAGTTGCGCTTCCGGCAACCCCGAAAGCCGCGCCAGTTCAGTTATTGAAAGTTGAGCTTCTTGTCGCTTCTTTGATAACTCTTTGCCGAAATTTTTCAGCATGGACTTCCCCTAAACTTCAGAGAGTGTTGAGGGGCCCCTCTTAGTAATCCGTTTCCGCTTACACACGATAATAGATGGACTGGTTGGCCTTGATCTAGTAGACCAGTAGATAAGGTCGATGACATTTGCCTGGGAGACAGACAATTGTTTTCGGCCAAAGTTCGTATAAAGACGTGTGATCAGCGAGCATTTAACTGGGGAACCCACCAACGAAAACCAGTGTACATAAAGGTCATAATACGGTCAACCACTATTTTAACGCAGCCTATACCTGCCGGGCCGATATCGTATAATGAATCAGGAAGTAAGACTGCCCGGCGATGATACAGGACGGACTGCGGTTCTTTTATGGAAAATATCTCACAAAAAATAGCCGAGCTGCGGCGCGAATATTATTCGGAACCGCTCGACGAGGATTTAGTAGAAGAGAATCCCATCGCGCAGTTTCAAAACTGGTTTGATGAGATCGTGCGGGTCGAGCATCCGGATCCCGATGCCATGACACTTTCAACAGTGTCGGAGGAAGGAGAAGTGTCTGCGCGAGTTGTGCTATTGAGAGGACTTGATGAACGCGGATTCGTTTTTTTCACCAACTATGAAAGCCGTAAGAGTCGCGAGTTGATAGCTAATCCGCGCGCGGCATTGACGTTCTTCTGGGGTTCGCTTAACCGGCAGGTTCGGATTGAAGGCTTAGTTGAGAAAGCTTCACGAAAGGAATCGGAAGAGTATTTTCAATCGAGACCACCTGGGAGCCAGCTCGGCGCATGGGCTTCGCCACAGAGCGGGGAGATTGCCGGGCGAGCCTCGCTCGATCAATTGTTCGCCGAAGCGGAGCAGCGGTTCAAAGGACATCCGATTCCATGTCCGCCGTTTTGGGGGGGATTTCGTTTGAACCCTGTAAGAATCGAGTTCTGGCAAGGCCGTGAGAACAGACTACACGACAGGATTCTCTATACATTGGATCGGGGCCGGTGGCAGCTATCTCGGCTGGCACCTTAGGAGAAGATGAGGAAGCGAGAGAAATAAAGGTCGATTGCCAATTGACCAATCTCCTTCTCCCTTCCTCAGGCTGGCAGCAAACCCCGTATCTCGCGTACGACGCGTTGCACTTCGTCTTGATCGGCGAGCGCGATCATGAAGAATTTGTATCCCTCGCTTATGCAGATGACGCCGTTGGCAAAAAACCATATCCCGTTGAGCAGCGGGTTGGCACCGAGAATCAGCCCGATGGGAAACCCGGTCACTGTTGCGCCGGAAAAGGCGGCGCCGATGAGCGACGCGCCAGCCGCCATGCTGAAAGCGCCGAGCAGAGGAGCGCCCACATATTTCACCATTTTGCGTTGAAACTCTATCCGCGATCGCTCTGCTTCTTCCAGTTGGCCTTCAGCCAGCAGTTTCTCTTGTTTTTTCAAATAGTCCGTATATTTTTCAGTAAGTTTGCGCATGCCGACGATCGGCAGCGCGCTGTGAAAGAACCAATTGCCTGCAGCCCCGGCCCCCAGAATCGTCACACCTAAATTGGGCAGCGCAGACCCGGCCCGCACGCCCGCGATCATCGAAAATGTAACTACAGCGCATTTGCCCGGATTCTCTTTGATCCAAGCTCGTGCTTTCTCGACCCCGTTCATTGCCGCTTCGGTGACCCGGGCGCTGCTCGCGCTGAAATTGTAAGCTTGTTCGGCACGGTGATAATAGCTTTGTGCGTTTCCGAAAACTTCCCTGGCTGTGTCTTCGGCGGTCTTCGAAAATTTCTCTGCGCCGCTTTGTAATGTCTCCGCACCCTCGCGCACCTTCTCTTCCGCTCGTTCTGCCGTCTGCCGTACGTTTTCCCTGACTTTGAATTGGTCATCAATCTTGTTGAATTGCTCACGTGCCGCATTCGCCGCATCGTTGGCAACCTTACGCAGCTGATCGAATATCTTGTCGTTCATCGAAATTCCTCCTCGGGTTCCATCGTTTCAGGGAAACGTCATTTACCTGCCCAAGATTTGTTTATAACGCATGTCTTAGCTTACGCAGACCGATTCTTTGAAGTTCAACCCTTCTCACAATTAACCGCATTCATCCGCCATTGACATATCTAACCCCACAATTTAAACTTAGTGTACATTTTACACTAAGTTTAAAAGCGCGAGGTGAATGGAATAATGGCAGACGAAACTGGAAAGAAGAAGGGGAAGCCGAGGATGTCGGGTCTGGCGACAGACCTATACCAGCTAACGATGGGGGCGGGATATTATGGAAGCCGGCGCAACGAACGGGCTAGTTTCGAATTATTCATTCGAGATCTTCCGGAGGAGCGTTCATTTCTGGTTGTGGCGGGGCTCGAGCAGGTTCTGGAGTATTTGAAGGATTTGAGTTTCAGCGCGGAAGAGGTCGAGTTTTTACGGGAGTTGCCTGTCTTTGCAAATGTCGGGCGCGCATATTTCGATTATCTGCGTGAATTTCGCTTCAGCGGAGATGTATACGCGATGCCCGAAGGAACGATCGCTTTCGCCGGTGAGCCATTAGTGCGTGTGACCGCGCCGCTCATTGAAGCCCAAATGATTGAGACATTTCTTCTCACGACGATCAACTTCCAGACATTGATCGCGACGAAAGCGGCGCGGATGGTCGAGGCCGCGCAGGGACGCGGGGTGATAGAGTTCGGTGCGCGGCGATGCCACAGCTTTGGCGCAGCGATCTATGCTGCGCGCGCTGCATTCATTGGCGGTTGCATAGGAACATCGAATGTGGAGGCCGGAAAATTGTTCGACATTCCTCTTCATGGGACGGCGGCACATTCATTTACGATGGCTTTCGACCGCGAAATAGATGCGTTCCGCGCATACCAGAAAGTATTTCCCGAAAGCACGACTCTCCTGCTCGACACCTATGACACGATAACCGCCGCACATTCGGTGACTGAGTTTGGATCCCAACTGAAAGGTGTGCGTCTCGATAGCGGAGATCTGGTTGAATTATCGAAGCGAGTGCGCGAAATCCTGGATCGAGCTGGGATGTGTGAAACCAGTATAGTTGCGAGTGGCGATCTCGATGAATACAAGATTGCACAAATGTTGGATGCGGGAGCACAGATCGATCTCTTCGGTGTGGGAACCGAGCTCTCTACCTCACGCGACGCTCCCGCGCTGGGTGGCGTCTACAAACTGGTCGAGGTTGATTATGCTGATCGCTCTGAGCTTAAGATGAAGTTAAGCTGCGGCAAGGCAACATATCCCTGCCGCAAACAGATATGGCGAATGGCGGCCCCTGATGGCGCATTCAACGGCGACGTCATCGGAACTCTAGAAGAAGATCAAACGGGTGATCCTTTGTTGATTCCTGCCATGCGCGATGGCGAAATAATCGAAAAGTTGCCGAGCATCAGAGAGATTCAGCTCTATGCGCAAGCGCAGATCGCGCGCCTGCCTTACCGGTTTAAAAAAGTGTGCGATCCGGAGCGCTATCCTGTGTGTTACAGTCCTGGGCTCGAGCGCAAACGATTGGAGCTGATGGCGGCCGAAAGCTGGAGGCTGGGAAATCACCCCAAGTAGTGGTCGAAATAATAAATCCATCCCGGAGGCGAAGCTGGAAACGGATTGTTTTCTCACGGATCGGGTTCGAGATCGGTCAACGTCTGACAACGGGCTGTGATATCTGCCTCCGCCTCGCTATTCTCATTAGCTCACTTCGCGAGCGGAATTGACGCTCGCTGAGGTCAAAAGGAAGAAGAGCCATGTATTTTTTTGATATCGATACCCAGCGTGATTTCATGCAAGGTGAAGGAGCTCTCTACGTACCAAATGCCGAATATATCTGGTCAAATATCGAACGGCTATTGCGCGCCGCGGGCGAGAAGGGAATCATAACTATTTCCTCGCGCTGCGCACACGAACCGGATGATCCTGAGTTCGAGGTCTTCCCTCTGCATTGCATCGACGGCACTCCCGGAGCTGAACGGATATTTCCTCATCTGCCCCAGCTGCCGCGTCGCGAGATCGACGTCGGCGCGCAAATGGAACCGGAAGCAACGCTTGCGCCAGCGACGCATTACATCGTAAAGAAGAAGGTCTTCGACCTCTTTTCAAACGACTGGCTCAACGGTTTGCGGGAGCGAGGTGTCTTTAGTGGGCAGAGCTGTGTGGTCTTCGGTGTGGCGACCGATTATTGCGTGCGCTCTTGCGTTTTGGGGTTGTTACAGTCTGGCGCCCATGTCTCGCTGGTGAAAGATGCCATCCAGGGTGTAGCGCATGAGACAACAGAGAAGGCGATCGCTGAAAAAAGCGCTGCAGGTGTTGTCTTTACAACTACGGATGAGGTATTGAAAGAACTGGGTTGAGCATTAGAATTTATAACGATAGATCTTTCATACCTCGATCCATCAGACTATCGACCATCGACCATCAACTAATAACTATCAACTATCATTTATCAACGATCCTTAAATGAGCAAACTCAATGATTACCCACGCCCTTCCGTCACCGTTGATCTGGTGATCTTTACCATCGCCGAAGATGATCTCAGGGTACTGCTCATCCGGCGTGGTCTGGAACCATTCAAAGGGCGATGGGCGCTGCCCGGCGGCTTCGTCGAGATCGATGAATCGCTTGAGCAGGCGGCAGCGCGCGAATTACAGGAAGAGGTCGGTGTCACAAATGTTTACCTAGAACAACTCTATACATTCGGCGACCCGAAGCGAGATCCGCGTGGCCGCGTCATAAGTATCGCTTATTTTGCACTCGTCGATGCCGAGCGCCAGCGAATTGTGGCCGCGTCGGATGCTGCGGATGCGGCATGGTACTCCGTCTTCGATCCGGAGCTCCGGGCCAGGCTTGCTTTCGATCATAAAAAGATTCTCGATTATGCGGTTTGGAGACTCCGGAACAAGATCGAATGGACGACGGTCGGTTACGAACTGTTGCCGAAAAAATTTACACTCTCGGAGTTGCAGCGCGTATACGAGATAATTCTCCAACGTCCCGTTGATAAGAGAAATTTCCGCAAGAAGATCCTGGCGCAGGGACAAGTACAGGAACTCAACGAGACCCGCAGCGATGTTGCGCATCGGCCGGCAAGGCTATATTCGTTCTGTCAGAAAGATCTGAAGCCGAGGTAGATGATGACGAATCCGGCGATGAGGCGATAGATGATAAAGACGAGTGTCGAGTGTGAGCGAAGATAATTGAGTAAGAAGGCGATGCTGGCATAGCCCGAAATGGCGGCGACTATTGTCGCGACGGCGAGGTTCGCCATGCTAGTCTCGCCTAAAAGGTGTATCGCTTCTCTCAATTCGAGCAGGCCGCTTGCGCCGATCGCCGGAATCGAGAGCAGGAATGAAAAGCGGGCGGCAGCCTCCCTGGTCATTCCTGCGAAGAGTGCGCCGGCGATGGTCGTCCCCGATCGGGAGGAGCCGGGTATCAAAGCGAATACCTGGGCCACACCGACAGCCAATGCCTCGCGTAACCCGACGTGCTCCAGCTCGCGCCGGCGCTTGCCCAGTAGCTCAGCCATCCAGAGAATCACCCCCCAGACCACCATGCTCGTTCCTATGACATAAAAATTTTTGGTCAACTCTCCCTCGATAATGTTTTTGGCGAGTAGACCCACTATTGCGATCGGCAGCGTTCCTACGATGATCACCCAGCCCAGCCGGGTAGCTTTTCGCGCCGAACTGTCTCGCCGCGCCTTCAGCAGCGCCAGGTTACCGTTGATAAAGCCCAGAGTGATGCTGATGATGTCGCGGAAAAAATAGACGATTACCGCACCCAGCGTGCCGAGCTGAATCACGGCTATAAAAGCCGTAATCTGTTGCGCCGACATCTCCCCTTCGAGGCCCATCAGTTTCTCCGCAATGATCAGATGTCCGGTGCTGCTGATGGGTATGAATTCGGTGAGACCTTGAATAATACCGAGGATTATTGCCTGTAACAGGTTCATTTATCAGTTTCCAGTTTCAGGTTTCAGGTTTCAGTTTACGGAAATAACAATATCTCTGAAAACTACAAACTGAAAATTGAAACTATTATTGCGGTTAATTCAGCTTCTCCAACAAGTACGTTGCAAGTTGTGAGATTGCGACCCGATCCTGTCGCATCGTATCGCGGTCGCGCACGGTTACGGTGTCTTTAAGCTCCGGGTCTTTCTCGCCCAGAGTCTCATAGTCGACGGTGATGCAGAATGGAGTGCCGATCTCGTCCTGACGGCGATAGAGTTTACCGATCGCACCGGTATCGTCGTAGATCGAGCGCATCAACGGCTGCAGATCGCGCTTGATCCCCTTGGCGAATTCGACGATGCGCGGCTCTCTCCTTACGAGCGGGAAGACGGCGACCTTGATCGGCGCCAGCTGCGGGTGAAGTTTCAAAACCACGCGAGTATGATCATCGCATAGGCTGGCCGCTGCCTGACGGACTTTTTTGAGCAGTTCGACGCGATCGCCGCCCGGCAGATCGCAGACATCTTCTACGCTGAGCAGCGAAGCGGGCAATGAGGCATCGGCTTTCGCCAGGCCTTCGTTGATGGCGCGCAATTGCTCCGCAGTCGGGGCGCCGGCCTTCGGTTCGCCTTTTTGCTTCTCTGCTTCGGCGATCTTCTTGTCGATGCTCTTGCGCGCGGCTGCGATGGCGGCGCGCAGGGCATTCAAGTCCTCTTCCTTCGGCTCACTGACGAGCTCTTCGTTGTATGCTTCGCAGAGAAAGGCGAGCGTCGCCCGGGTCGCGCCGGCCGAGGGCTCGATCACATAGGGGATGAAACGAGCGCCTTTCTTGCCGCTGGCCGGATCTACGTATTGGTCATCGAAATACTCAAGCTTCGCGGTGCTGTCCGTGTTCTTTTGTAGTTTCAGCCGGGCCAGGTTTTCTTCAGTCACATCTTTGCTGTGTGCTGAAAGGTCGTAATCCTGGCGATTTGCGATGCCTTCCAGCTCACTGAAACCGAGCGATCCGGGGAACAGATATTCGATGTCGACCGTCGCCTTGGCATAATGCGCCAACTCTTCCGGGGTCTGCTCGCGTTTGCTCAAACGTTCCGGCGCGATGCCCATGTTGATATACCAATCGAACCGCTGGTTGACCCATTCCCCGTGCAACTCAACATCGTTCTTTTCACCGGGCTGCAGAAATTGCGGCGGCTTACAGAAGTATTCGATTTCCATCTGTTCGAATTCGCGCGTGCGGAATGTGAAATTGCCGGGCGTGATTTCGTTACGGAAAGCCTTACCAACCTGCGCGATTCCGAATGGCAGCTTGCGGCGCGTCGTCTGGAGCACATTGAGGAAGTTGACGAAAATTCCCTGCGCTGTTTCAGGTCTTAGATAAGCGAGGTTCTCATCGCTTTCAACCGGGCCGATAGTCGTTCTGAACATCAGGTTGAAATTGCGTGGTTCGGTCAGATTGGTTGAACCGCAGTTTGGACACTTTTTTGCTTTCAGATGATCGGCCCGATGACGCGTTTTGCAATCGCGACAATCCAGGAGCGGGTCGGAGAATGTCGCTTCGTGACCGGAGTATTTCCATACCAGGCGATTCATGAGGATCGCGGCATCAAGACCTTCCATATCGTCGCGCTCATAGACGACCGAGCGCCACCACGCCCGGATAACATTATTCTTTAATTCGACGCCCAGCGGGCCGTAGTCCCAGGTTGAAGCTATGCCGCCGTATATGTCGGAATTAGCAAAGATGAAGCCCCGCCTCTTGCAAAGGCTGACGATCTTTTCCATGCTCGGTGCTGCCATTCTAGTTACTGGACCTCTCGATCAACTGAGATGCTTTTTGTGCGGGAAGAAATATTGCAGGCACAAAAAAGAAGCCTGGATATTAGCAGAGCCTCTTTCGTTGCGCAATTTGGCAAATAAAGCGGCGGATGGCAAAATATTCGGTATGTCACGAACGACCATCTCAAAAACTCTACTCCTAGTCGTGGTGGTATTACTCGCAGTTTGGCGGGCGGTCGGACACCCGGCGTATTTAAACCTCTATGCCATTGATCCGCGATCGAAACAGGAATTGCGGACTGATTGTACGATATGTCACGATCCGAACGGGCGAGCGAGCGATCCGAACTTCCTGAGCGATTTCGGGCGCGAATTCAAGGCGAACCAATACCGCATCAACGAGGATATGCGAACCCGATTCGCAAATTTGTTCAACCCAGCAGACCAGCCTGTGACCGGAATAACAGCCGACACGATCAACGTGGCGACATCGCAGGTCGTGGTCAATGTGACGGTAACCGATGAGCGCGGAGAATTTGTGACCGAACTCGATCAGCAATCTTTCACGCTGCTCGAAGACGATCAGGAGCAGAAGGTAATCGAGTTTCTGGATGAGAAAGCGCCGGTGGCTGTCGCGGTCGTCCTCGATGTTTCCGGCAGCGTGATCGAGAAAGATCTGGAACGGTATCGCAATGCTGCGTTCGATCTGGCTTATCGTCTGCGGCCCAAAGATACCCTGGCGATCTATACTTTCGACAAGACTGGAGTGCATAAAGCTCGCGACTACTCGTCCACCGTTCAAGGCCTCAAGTCGGTGCTCAAAGAATTGAAAGGGGAAGGCAAGTCGCCGCTCTACGACGCCATTCTGACCGCCAGCTCGGAGCTGCGAGAAAGACCGGAACGGAGGCGGGCACTCGTTTTGATCTCGGACGGCTTAGACAACGGAAGCAGCGCCACACTACGCGAGGTCGAGAAGAGCACGATGCTGGCGGGCACTTCCATTTATGCCGTCGATCTGGTCAATACCGAGAAGAGCTCCAAGCGTTCGGCTCAGAGACAGGCCGCCGCGCAAACCCTCAAGCAGATCGCGCAGGAGAGCGGGGGCCGCTACATCACGACTGAAGAAGGGTTCTTCCTTTTGCCATCACGCACTAAGCTTAAACGAATTTTCACCGATCTGATCGATGAGCTGCACAGCCAGTATACAATCATATACGAACCCGCCAATGCGCGGCGGATGGGGCGTTGGCGCACGATCCGCGTCAACATGGAGCAATCGGATTTGAGCGCGCGAACGAGGTTGGGTTATCGCGAAAGTCTTGAATGATATTAAACATCAATTTTTATCTGGATTGGGAGGAGTATTTCGAAGCGCAGGAATATTTTCGCCGATATCGTTATAACATCGCTCCCGAAAAAGTGATCGGGGGCGTTCTGATGACGCTCAGCGCGCTCTGGTTCTTTCTTGACGATCTGAGTCTGTTCGCCATCTTTGGGTTAGTGGCCGGCCTGATAATCATCCTCTCGGCCCCCCATCTTCGCCGCTGGGCTTCGAAGCGGAAATGGAAAAGCGAACCGCTTTATCAAACACACCATACGGTCTCGTTCAACGAAGAGGGCATATATTTTTTGATGGGGAGTATCGAATCCAATCTGGATTGGAGGTATTACCAATGGATGCTTGAAAGCTCCGACGGGTTTTTGCTGATTTATGGCGACAACTCATTCAATTTTTTTCCGAAGCGGGCATTCCCAGGCGAAGGTATGATCACCGAATTCAGATCCCTGGCAACAACAAAGCTAATGAAGAAAACTTTCTCCAATTTATGACTTTAGATCAACAAATCAACTATTTAACGAAAGGCACCGTCGATGTAATACCTCTCGATGAGTTCAAATCTAAGATGAACCGAGCTGCGGCGGAGGGGCGCAAGCTTCGGGTGAAAGCCGGATTCGATCCGACGGCCCCCGATCTACACATCGGCCACACGGTTCTGATTCGCAAGATGAGGCATTTCCAGCAGCTCGGCCACGACGTTATATTTCTTATCGGCGGTTTCACCGGCCTGATCGGCGACCCGACTGGGCGCAATGCGACGCGTCCGCCGTTGACGCGGGAGCAGATAAACGCGAATGCCGAGACATACAAGACACAGATATTTAAATTGTTGGACCCCCAAAAAACCATCATCGAGTTCAATGACAGGTGGATGAACGCGTTCACTCCGGAAGATTTCATCCGTTTGACGTCCAAGGTGACGCTCGCTCAGATGCTTGAGCGCGATGATTTCTCCAAGCGATTAAATACTGGTATTCCCATTAGTTTGCACGAGCTGCTCTACCCCCTGGTGCAGGGCTACGATTCCGTCGCGCTCAGGTCGGACGTAGAGCTCGGCGGCACCGACCAGAAGTTCAACCTGTTGATGGCTCGCGAAATACAACGCGCATATGATATAGAGCCGCAGGTGATCATGACCACGCCTCTGCTGGAAGGTCTCGATGGCGTAGAAAAGATGTCCAAGAGCAAGAATAATTATATCGGCATCACTGAATCTCCCGATGATATCTATGGTAAAACGATGTCGATCTCGGATGATCTGATGTTGCGCTACTACGAATTGCTGACGGATCTGACTCCGGCCGAGGTCGGTCAATTGAAAACCGATGTTGAATCTGGGAAACGTCACCCACGCGATGTGAAATCCGATCTGGCAATGAAACTGGTCGCCGATTTTCATTCGCAGACAGAGGCAGAGCGCGCAGCTGCGGAATTCACCCGCCGCTTCGTCGAGGGCCAGGCGCCGGCGAATGTCGAATCCGTATCGATCAAGCCAGTTGCTCAAAAGCTCAAATTGGTCGATCTTCTGGTCGAGGTAAATCTCGCTCCGTCAAAGGCGGAAGCGCGACGCTTGATTTCGCAAGGTGGTGTGAAACTTAACGGCGAGCGGATAAGCGATGTGAGCTTTGAAATCGATACGAAACAGTCAAATGCGGTACAACTGCGAGTTGGGAAATTGAAATTTTTAGGAGTAGAATTTTTGTAAATTTATACAGCTCGAACAGCTCGAATGATGAGGAGAATGCTGAAAAGTTTGTAGTATCGCTGAGGGTCTTTGAAAATTAGATATTAGTAGTCCCCTGGTAATCTTGAATATAGAAGATTCTAGTCTTGCTGATAATCGTTGAAAAATAGAAGTTTATAGTCCTGCTGATAGTCTTTGAATATAGAAGTAAGTGGTACCGCTGTATATTCTTTGAAAATAGATGCAACTTCTTAAATCCCACCGACAGTTCCGTCGGTGGGATTTGGTGAAAAGAAGGTCTTTTGGTCTAGGTGGAAGACTTAACGATCCACCGACATCAGTCGGTGGGATTTGAGCGGGAATTGGGTATATACATAGGAGATAGTTATGCCCGCAAAGAAGAAGACAAAAAAAACCACGAGCAAGAAGAAACTAGCCGGCGCGCAAAAATCTGCCAAGAAGACAGTGAGTAAGAAAAAGTCTGCGGGCTCGAAGAAACTCGCGAGTAAATTGAAGAGGAATGTGAAGAAATCCTCGAGCAGGAAGAATCAAACTGCAAAGTCCGGAAAGCAACCGGAAATTCCGATAAAAGAATCAGGTTTTATCGATGCCGGCCGTTTAGAAACTGAAATTTTTGAGCCTGACCCTGAGGTGAAAGGCGAATTCGCCGAAGCCGCGGTCCTGGGAGATCCCAGCCGCCGTTTCTTGCTCAATGAGCTTCGTGAGAACTCCCCCGCGGAATCTCCGGTTATCTCGGGAGGCGATATCGATGCGGCCTGGGATCAGTCCGATGTATCCGGCGAAGAGACCGTAGGAGGCTCAAACCCAACTCCGGATCAAGATATAGTAGAGGATCTGGGTAAAGCGGCGGGATTGACATATCAGGACAACGAACCGCTCGACACGACAGAAAAAGTGACGGAGCGGGATCGCCACCGTTGGGAACTCGAACCGGAATCATCCGAAGATTTCGATGAGAGAAATAATTGAAATCGATATTTGATAGCTAATCTGGGATTCGAGATCATCATCAAATTGCCAATTATCAATTATCAATTATCAATTCTCTGTTCCCAATTATCTTGACCGGCTTTTTCGGGATACATATAATCGCCTGGCTTGATTAGCGTTTGAAATTTAAGGGGACGTGGCGGAATTGGTAGACGCGCAGGTCTCAAAAACCTGTGTCCGAAAGGACGTGTGGGTTCGATTCCCACCATCCCCACTAGCGTCTTGATCGATATCCATAATCAAATCACTACTTTGGAAACTCAGCCTAATCATATAGTAATGTCCGGTACACATTTGGGTACACACCGAACACATCCTTTCAAGATTTTCGAGACTTATTAGAGAGATTCTCTCCCTTCTTCGAAGACTTCTTGGAGGTCTTAGATTCTGACTCCTTAGCTTTGCCTCTCTTGCCCTGACTCTTCTTCGGGTCCCAATCCTCGAAATCTTCAACTCTCTCTTTAGGAACGAACCATACAGTGATGTTGCCGAAGGGTTGAGATATTGCACCTTTCACCTTGCCCTGCCTCAGCCAACGAATGACGGTGTTGTATGGTCTGTCTATCTTCTCAGCAAATTCCGTTGAAGTCATAAATCTGTCTGTCTCCATTCTTGGAATTTATAAGTGATCGATCACTTTTTCAATACTACAGGAGAGCAGATATCCCAGTCAATAAAAAGTGATCTATGATCTAGCAGTTTTTTGTTGACTCAATAAACTGATATGGATACTATCACTTAGATGTCAATCACAGAGGAGACCAAGACCTATGACACTAAACACAATCAAACTCACAGAAGTAGTCACCAAAGCTAAAAGAACAATTCAGAACAACATATCTCTGTCTAGGATTGAAAAGGCAGTCTGGAACCGGTCTATCACAAAAGCTGAGGAAGTTCTTCTCTCAAATCCCTTCATATATCTCCAGGATGATGGGGACGTTCTGATGCTCTCCACCTCTTCCAACCAGCTCTATGTCATCAATGGGAAGTGCATCGATGAGAAGGGCCATTCCTGTAAGGGATATTCAATGACAGGTGTCTGCTATCACCGGACAGTCAAACGGCTCCTGGAACGGTATCAACAAGCTTAGACAGATGGAGATGTCCCGGCCTCGAATCTGGGGCCGGGATTTGTCGTCTGTAGGAAGGAGATCGAGAGATGAACACCCCCCTATCTATACCTCAACTACTATCCACCTGAAGCAGCTCCCTGATGACAGTTGGAAGTGGGGTTACAACTCCTCCCTTCAGAGAGGTGTGGTCCTCTGGGGTCGGGACAGCTTCGAGACAGAGGCAGAGGCTCTGGAGGATGCTCAAAGGGCCTTCCCTCATTCAAGGTTGAAGATCGAAAGAGAGGAGACCATATGAATTCTCCTGATCAATTCATCACCATCGGAGGGAAACGTTACAGGAAGCCTAGACCTATGATCAGGCCCAGGGAAGAGCAAGATAGGCTCGATGATATCGGCCTCCAACTTCATGAAGTCCTTCACAAAACAGCCTCTCTCCTGTCTCAGCTCGAAGGATGGGGAAGGGATCAGAGATATTCATACAGCATCCCACAGGCCCTTTTTGAACTATTGGGCCGGACAGATGAAGGGGCCTCTGTAGTGGCTTCGAAGGCATTCCTAGAGACCCTAGGCTATAGAGTGGAGGAGATCAAAAAATGAAGAGACGATTTCTAAGTGAAAGATGGCAGATGGCCTTAGTAGGTCTCGGACTCTGGTTACTCCTGGCCTTCTGGTCTGTCAGAGCCTTTGTCAGACATATACAGAGTCTGGGTGAATCTGACTCCTTTGATTGGATAGGAGCCACAGCGGGAGAGTTTGCATTATTGGCCTTCATCCTCTGGCATTGCTTCTCCGTTCATATCAATGTCAGGAGATGGTCTCTCATCTTCGCATTTGTCCTCGGGGCTGTGATTCTCGTTCATTCCGGGGCATTGAGAGGAATCAGAGAGGCCACCGTGAGACAGGATCAGACGGTGACACAGTTGAAGGATTCATTGACTCAGATGAGCAAAGAACAGATGGAAGCTGTCAAAGGTGCTAGTGATGAGGAGTTGAACCCTATCTCTCGCAGATCAGCAGACAGAGCAGCAGCTCAGGCAAAGAAAGACATCGCTACTACAGCTCAGGGGAAAGTTGCAGAGGAGATCAAAGCAGGAACGGAGAAAGTCAAATCATCATCGATCCTTCCAAAGTGGTATCTCGATGGATGGAGTTATTCTGTCATCTTCGCTCTGGCATCAGCGATGGTGACTGTGATTTTCTTTATGATGATGAACATCGAGGATATAGACAGGAACTTTGACAATATCCCTGACAGACTTCAGACCACTACACCTGGCCAATCTACCAGAAGCTTTACCCCTATCTATCATTCACCTATTGAACAAAAGGCTTCCAGACCTGGAGTAGTCAGAGGGAATGGGATTGATAAACCTGGAGGCAATCAATCTCACTCCTGAACCTGTCCTCACAGCGAATCGGGAGAGACAGGATGGGGGTATGGATTCGCAACGGGAGGCAACTACCGGAAATGAGGTTGCTTTTCCTCCTGTTACTTCCGTAGTAAAACCACCATCTACTTCCGAAGTAAAACCACAGGCAAAGGGGGGATTCACTTCTGAATTTACTTCCGAAGTAAAAGAGCCACAAAGGGAGGAATTTACTTCCGAAGTACAACGATCACAACATGTTGACCTATTTGAGCTTAGCTCACTTAAGGAGAATCTATTTTGGAGGCCGGTAAAATTCGTCAGAAAGAAGCATTACCCCAAGGTAGTTCCAGACGGATGTGCCTGGAAACAGGATGGAGGGGGATTCACCCTGAGCAGACAGAGACCAACTAAGTATCTAGGATATTTTCGCAGAGATGTGATCTCAACTTTGGAGAAGAAATATGGCAGGAAAACGAAACGTACAAGAAAAGATAGATCTCGAAGGACTACCTAAAGAGACTGTAGCAGCTGTGGTGATAGCTCAGATGTATCAGATACAAGCTATTGCCAACAATCTACCTAACGAAGGTGATAAGCATCTGCTCTATGTGGAAAGTAACATAGTGCTCGATCTACTCCAGGGATATACAACCCCTGATGCTGTGAAGGCCATCCCTGAGATACAGGCTATTTTAGAGAAAGGAGAAGAAGGTGTCTCCCTCACCCATAGACGAAAAGAGCCAGATCGAAAATGACCTGGCTCTCTTGTGTTAGATTTCAGGGGTAACCCCAATGCCTACCCCTCAACGTTGGTCATATGTTTCTATGGGATGTCTCCTTCCCCTGTCATTGCCATGTACGATCTCCTGGCTACTTTGTTCTGACTTTTTTCCAACTTTTTTCGTTATGGTGACCATATCCGAAATGTTGAACATGGATCATAGGGAGTATAGAATGACGCCCACAATCAACCGATATCATCGGATGCCACTGGTCGTAGTCAGACCACTACTCATCCAAGGAGAGGTATGGCCTTAACAAAAGAACAACAAGATGCCTTGCTTTTAGCTTTTCGACAGAGCTGGTCAGGAAGACAGTGCCCCATATGCCAGGCAGACAGTTGGGAAGTCTCAGACAGCATATTCGGCCTACCAGAATTTAGTCATGGACTTCTCTCAGGAAGAGGAGGGGCCTTTTATCCAGTTGTGCCGGTAAACTGCAACAACTGTGGTTATGTTATCTTTTTCAGTGCCATTAAATTAGGACTCTTTGGCGAGCCTCCACAAATAAGAGGATAAAGCATGCCACAGACGCCAATTAAATTCACAAACCAAAATTACCTCTTGCCTCCTAAAGAACAACCTGTCTATCCGATTGAAGTAAGAAACCTGGAGCGTCTGGAGAAGATGATCAAAAGAATTGATCAGCAAGGTGGTTTCTATCAAAACTTGGGGTTTGGCTCAGCAGGTGTAGCGACAGGTGCTTTGACTTCTTTGATTTCGTTAAATTACGCTCAAGGAGTCTCAGTAACGATCTTGGTAATTAGCTGGGGACTCCTTTTTGCCTCATTCGCTGTAGCAGTCTTCGGATTCATAGCCAGTACCCGGGAGCGTCAACAACTTCGAGTCTCCAAGGAGGATTTATTGGCTGAGGTGCAATGGATCAAAGAGAGTGTTTACGCCCCTGAAACTGAGACGACTGTTGCCTCTACCTCCTCTGACATAGGGCATCGAAAAGGCTCTCAGGATTGAGTCTCACTGATGCTTGCCCTTCACATCCTTCGTTTTTATTTAAACTGGCTATCCTTCCTGCGATATCTTCTGTCTCAACGATTCGAAAAGGGCAGATGGACTGAGCTTCTCATCAGCCTCTCCCTCATGTTCTTCATCGATGATCTCAACTAGCCATCGCCACTTGATCAGTTCATCTTCTGTTACTTCTCTATTTTCAGGTTTCATAACTCAATTCTAGCATCTTTGTCATGTCCCCTTCGAGTTGTCTCAGGGGTAGGGGTGGGGGTATGTGGGAGGGATTTTGTCTCCAGGGGAATTTTTTTGTTTTTCTTCCTTTCGTTGCAGCAAACGTTGAAGGCTGATCATGGTGTGGGTAGAATGCACCTGCTTCAGCAGTACTCAGACAGAAGTCAGCCCTTATCGGAGGTGAATTGAAAGATGCTTGAACCGGGGAGTTGGACGCAATTGATAGCAGCTATCGCAACTCTACTAGCCGTAATAGTCGCTTTGATTAAAGAGCGAATCATATCTTGGTGGTTTCCTCCTAAGCTGACCATGAAGGCTCGACAGCATCCACCTGATATCGATCATATCCCGTTCAGGTATCCAATGCGTGGCACTCCTCCAGGCTTTCCACCTGTCTATCTGGAGGCAGACTGCTACTTCCTACGTCTATGGGTTCAGAATGATGGGAAGTCGAGAGCTGAGAAGGTGCAAGTCTTCGTTTCGGAGATTCTTCGGGAAAGGGCTGGTGAGTTTATCCCTATGAGTTCATTTATTCCCATGAATCTACGTTGGGGGTTTGGGAGTGAAACTCCAACCCATGCTGAAGTGTTTGCAGATGGGATTTCCCCTGGCATGGGTGTGCACTGCAATCTCGCACAAATCATCGACTTCAGTAAAAGAAAGGAAGTGGGAGATGACCATCCTGACGCTAAACCAGAAGAGACAGTTATACGTTTAACAACTGAGATGCACCCAACGAACCGTTGCAATGTTCTCATACCGGGAACTTATAGACTGAAACTCAAGATTGCAGGGTCCAACTGTAGACCCAAAGACTATACGGTCCAAATCACACTCTTTGGCAAATGGTTTCAGGAAAGGGAAAAGATGCTTCAAGACGGAGTACTGATGAAAATCATGGACTGACCTCAGTTGAGGGAGAGAGTTTTAGGGAAGAGATAAGCTGAGATAATGAATTATCTTCGAGACATGGATTTTTGGCTAAAAGCTGGCCCCACACTGGCAGCAGTGATTGTTCCATTCTTAACGTATCTCTGGCTTGCACGAAGTATGTCGAAGGCTATCGAGCGTTACAAGATAGACCTTAGCAAAGAGCTAGAACATTACAAGGCAGATATCAGTAAAGAGCTGGAGATTCATAAGGCTCAGTTACAGGCCAGCTTTCAGACCAGATTCTATGAGTATCAGACTAGATATGGGTGGCTTCATCAGAGGACGGCAGAGGCCATTGAGAAGCTATATATGCTGGCAGCAAGGGTTCAGAGTGATTTGCAGACAGGGGTAACTGATAGTCATGAGGTACGTAACCAGACGGAGGATGAGCATTACAAAGAGGCTGAGGCTCACCTTCAGGATATGATTAACTACTTTGATGAAAAAAGAATCTACTTTGATAAGGAGACCTCTAGTGCAGTTTTAAGTATAGTGGAGATGACGAATGCTGTTTATGATCGGCATAGGGGTGGTCTTCAGCATTTTAAGGCACCCCCTGAGTTGGAAGAAGCACTAAAACAGAATGCTGCCTCATTGATAGATGCTGTGGGTGTTTTGATGGGTTTTCTCGATTACAGATTCAGGAAGCTTCTCGAAGCTGAGATGCCAAACCACCAAGGTAAAGAGAGGTTTTGACATATTCCTTCTTGAGTCGTATACCACTGATTCCAAGGATATCGGGCCTGGAATACGTACGACACTGGTTGAATTTGATTGCAAGCGATACCTATATAGCTTGGCATGGTTGCTTCTCTCACTAGAGGTCATAGGAATATGGCTGATGATATATGTTGGAGCGGGCCGATATGGGGCAGCCTTGATCTTCGCATTGGTTTGGACCTTGCCTAATGCGTTTTACCTCTCTAGGGAGGAAAGAAATTGGTTGAGGAGGTCAACGTAGAGGGAGAGGGCTCACCCAGTGATACTGTTCGGTAAAAATCAGAATCCGAATCTGATAGAGAACAAGATAAGGAAATGGCTTAATTACCTACCAGAGACGTAGAAACAAAACTGCTATGTCCCAGAATACTAATTATGTATCTTCACTTATGAATGAAAGATTGAGTCTATGAAAGAATTTGCAGATTTACTCCAAGCAGTTGCTTCAGTCTTTTGGCCCATCCTTGTGTTCATCATAGTCATATGGTTCAAAAAAGAGATTAAAGAAATTCTGAAGCGTATTAAGCGGGGAAAGATATTAGGTCAAGAACTTGAGCTTGAAGAAGACTTGAACAAGTTGAATAGGACTGCTGTTGCCTCGGCATCTGAAGTTGCTTCATTACCTCCGTTAACTGACCCAGACAAAGTGCAAGATAGTAATCTTAATCGTAATATCAGGAGAGCTGCTTCGTTAAGCGAAGTTCTTAACGTTTTAGATTTAGCAGAATCATCCCCTAAAGCCGCTTTAGTGACTTTGGCAATTGAGATTGAGAAGGAGTTGCGGGAGATAATATTTAGTCAAGGGCAAGTAGGTAACCCATACAATTTTACAATGAGGAATGCAATTGACATTCTTAGAAAAAGAGGTCCATTACCTGACTCTACTATTCTGGCACTGGATAGCTTCATTAGAATACGTAATAAAATTGTTCATGCCGGGTGAGGTACCCTGTGATGAGATTTTAAGAACGATTGATTCAGGAGCTTTAATTCTTTTGACTTTGAAGTCTATACCTCGCCTAAAAGTATATGTTTATCACCCTAACGTGACAGTTTATTCAGATAAAGAATGCACAAAGCCTATAGATGATGCTCGTGGTATTATTCTTGAGATGACCGATTCTAAGGGTGAAGACAAGCATATTGGTATATATCCGAGCACCAAAAAACATTTTGTAAAAGGCAAACAGGTAGCTTGGGAATGGGATAATAAAAACAGATGGGGATTGTCATGGTATCGTGATCCCGATACTAACGAAATAAAATTAGCGTGGGGTGAATCATTCGAATTTGTAGGTCGAAATGTTGAGGATACGTAGTCTATCAATTGGACATCGGTTCATCTGAAAACCTTGCTCCAGTTTATAGCTCTCCAAGGCAGGTCTTCCTCTATTTTATTTAAAAGTTCGTATAAGACCTCCTTCTGTTTCATACCAAATTGGCTATCAATGTAATCTGCTATCCCAAAGAATAGATTCTTATTTCTCACACCACAGAGATCAGCTATGTGCCGGAGGCTGTACTCGACATCAAGGCCGGTGACTGGCCCTTGAAGTGATTGCTCCCTGAGTTTTAGAAAATTTAGACGCCACCTGACTTGTTCGGCAGCACCATGCTTCATTCTGTTGAAAGTCTTTTCATTCAGCATATCCATTACACCTCTCGGGAACCCTTTAAGAGTTCCCGGATCGTGAATATCCCATTGATCAATCTGCTTCAGCTTTTGGACAAGCTGATAACAACGAATGCAGAGTCCTTTTGCCCTGTGACGGTATCGTTCCGTCCCACACTCCTGGCATTTTTCATATTTGCTTGACCATCTTTTTTCCATGGTGGCTCCTCTGTAGACGATCACTGAGAAGTGAAGGAATTTGAACAGAAGGATTCTCGACGAACGTCTCACTCGTAGATCAGCCGGAACGCTCCAAGAACGATCATGACCACTCCACCGATGATCATAATCAATCGGGATCGGAGTGTCAGTGGATATCTCAGTGTCGATCCAGGCATCGCTCCAGTGCCATGGGTCGCAAATATTCCCATTACTATGAAGAATACGCCGAAACCAATCAACGCCCAGTGTTCTTTCATGGCAACCCCTCCAACTGAAGGTTAAGTACAGTCCTCCACCAAAGGCTAAATTACAAGATAACGCTAACCCTTGTTGGGTATTATCGCAGCTTCCCTCCTGTAGGGTCATTGAAAGAGGCGTGACCGGCTTGATGATCGAAATTGGGAAAAAGGGAACGCCGGGTTCTGTTCAAATTTATTCACTTCGCTGTTCAAATTCTTTCACTTTCTGACGATCGCCGACATCCTCCGACCTACATCAGTTGTGTTCTTATATTAAGTAGTCGAGTTGAATATTGATCATTGATTATGTCGAGAGTAGAATCCCCACGTAACACCATAGGGAGGTTTAATTCAGATGAATATCTCATCAAGTAGATCGTCAACTGAAATTTATCATTCGGACAGTTATGCAAGTACACTTTATGACAGAATCCAAACAAATTTTGAGACCATTAGGGCAGATCTAAAGGAAGATGAAGAACTATTCGCATATTGCACCACAACAGTTGGTGAGGTGATCAAGATCACAGGTTTCGGCTTTCAAAATCCATACTTAATGATCATCTATGGGGAAGACCAAGAAATGAACCCTTGTCAGATTCTTACCCATGCCTACTCGTTTCAGATCACTATGAAGGTGCTAAAGATACGAGATGAAACCCAAAATCAGAGAAGGGTCATTGGATTTCTTGGAGATATAGGCAAAAAATCGGACCCGGAATCCGATCAATAACAATAGAATGAAGAGGCTTAAACGAAAAGGCTGATCTATAGCTATGCAAGATAGATATCTCAAGTGGGAGATCATTTTCGCTCACACTCCTGTTACTGTTAACGACCCTAACTAAAAAATCTCTCCTTCCCTATTCCCGGATCCATTGTAGGATGGCTCTATTTGGATCTAGGAGGATCCAGGATGGATTTTTCCCTTCGATGGATCCCCCCTCCTGTGGGTGAGAGTGAAAAAGCCTCTCCAGGGATACCCAGAAGTGCTAAAAGTGAGGAATTAAGGACTCTGGTCAATCAGAAAACAATAGGAGGTGCTCTTATAAGTCCCCATAACTCTCAAGGATGGTTTGTTTGATCCTGTATCTCTCATTGTGAAATCTATGCCTGGTTCTACACCTATCGCACAACTTGAAGACCTCTCCCCTCTCCCGGCCACATTCTGCACATAACCCTGCTCGTAGACGGGATTGTCTGAGAGCTTTCTCCCTTTTAGACTCCCTCCTACGTCTCCTCTCTACGATCTCCTGGGATAGGATTTTCCTTCTCATCCTCTTCGACTTCGGGGGGCTGCCTCTCCTTTGGTCTCGGAAGATTCGTTGATGAAAGCGTTCGATCATATCGGATGTCGAGATAGGCTTCTCGATGATGACGTTATCTCCTACTTGCCTGACCTTCACTCGCTCGATCTTCGTTTGCCTGGCCTCTGGTTGCCTGCCCTTCACGATTCATCTCCCTTTTCGAGCTTATTTGGTACGGGGAATGTATCCATTCAATTCTACCCTTCAACTGGAGGGTCTATATGCCTTCCCTCCTCATCTCTTGTGTGTGCGTGGAGACCTCTCCATCAACAATTCCTAGCAGCCCTGTAACCTGCCTTCTCAGCCTCAGCTCTAGTTCGGAAGTATATCTTGTTACGCTCTGCTATTCGATGGTAAGAAGGACATCCCGGCCAATGATAGATCATGCTGTTCTTGTTGCCGATGATTTTTTCGTCAACCTCCTGTGTTGGTTTGGGCTTTTGTGTAGCCTTGCTACCACCCTTTCTATAATCCCAAGGTGCAATTGGCGACTTGTCGGCCCACAGTCCTGTTTTAGAAAGTCTGGCGTAGTTTTCGAGAACTTCATATTCTTTGGCTAAATCAAAGGCTAGTTCACTTGCATACTCTTTGTAAAACCAAGCCATACCACTAGTTAGTTGTTGAGAGGATGCACCTTGAATAGTACCCGTTTGATCAAAGTATAGTACCTCTCCCACAAGTCGCCCACCTCTGTCAGTTTTCTTTGAATGGACTGTTACATTTCTAGTGAAAACTTTGTCTGAAAGAGATTGCTTTGCTGCTTGGCCGAATGGTTGCCCAAGTTCAGGAGCATCTATTCCATCAAGGCGAATCTTGTGCTGCTGGTTATCTTTGTCGAGGATAGTGATAGTATCACCATCTGTAACGCCCACTACCTTGCCAGTGATCTTGCTTTCCCGTGCTATGGATATCAGACTGAAACTAAAGATCAATGAGAGTGCTATTCCCAGAATCTGTAACATTCTTTTATTCTTTTGATTCATACCTTACTCCTTTGCAATTTCAACCGGCCCATCTATCGAGACTGATCCATTTACATCTACTTGACCATCCTGCACAAATACGACAGGTATAGATGAGACAACAGCCTTTCTTGCTTCGTTATTTTTTGCATCTTTGATATCTCCAACTGTCGGCACCCTCTGTGATCTGATATCACGCAATATAGTCACTGCAGTCAGTAGCAATAAAATAACTGCTGCTTTATACACAATGTCTACTATTTTTAATGCATTCTCTCGATTCATACCCCTACCCCTTGTGTAACGTAAAATTTAAAGTGAGGGATATATCCATCTCCCCACTTCTGGAAGAGCTATGCGACTAAACCATTTCTAATTCAGTTCATCTCCTCATCTGATCGCCCGAGCTTCTCCGTTAATGATCGTGAGTCCCCATAGAGACAAATTTGCCTTCAATATCTCCAGCTCAATCGGGGAGATTCTCGCCTGTCCTCTCATAGGTCCTTTTGGCAGTCAGTAGGGAAGGAGAATTTATCCCCATCCTTTGTGTCATCTCGATGATGCTTAAGGCTGTGTGTGTGGCCTGATCGAGATCATTTTGAGATTCCTCTTCCTCCTCCAGCTCCTGGGTAGATTCCAGGTTTGCCCTTTCTATTTCAGCTATGCCCTCAATGTATGAAGAGGGCATAGCTGACTTTTTTTCCTTATAAATATATTTATTATCTATAGTTTCTGAGCTTTGCCCATTGTCCATAGAAGGGCAAAGCGGATGGCAAAGCTGAACCACAGAATTATTAGAATCTCCCCCCTCCAGGTTTGACCTTTCCAGTTTCAGGTTTGACCTTTTGTCTATTAAGGGCAAAGCTGGGAAGGTATGAGAAATAATAAGGTTAGGCTCTATTTTGTCTGAGCTTTGACCTTTGCCCCAAGGAAAGGCAAAGCTGGATTCATCAGGGCAAAGCTGAGATTCCCTCCCTGAATTATTAGAATCAGAGGAGACAATTTCTGTCTCCTCCATCTTCTCAGCCTTATCTCCCCGGCCCTTCTCAGGCAGGCTCCAATAGGTCCTAATGTCTTTGCCCTGGCCTTCCCATCTGATTAGCACACCTAGCTTGCCTCTTGCAGTCGTTAGTTGCTTCTCACTGATGCCCTCCCTTTTTGCAACTTCCTTGATATCAGATGAAGGCACTTCCCTCTTCTCCAACATTACTAGCAAAAGGGTAGTTGCATCAGCCTTCTCCGATCCCTCATCCTCATTCGGAATCTGATAAGCAAGGGCTTTCTCAAGACTGAACTGAGGGGGGACATCAGTCCATTTCAATACCCCAACTCCATCATCGGTATCTTGAATCACATACCCAATGGGCCTAAGCTCATTACATATATTGCCCCCATTGTAGTGTAGGGCTCTCTCCTCCTGGTTATCGGGGTTAGTAACTGCAATGAATGCAGAACGTACTGCTGCTATGAAGTCGATAGATCCCTGGCCTCTGTACATAGCCTTCGAGCTATTACCCTTGTTGAGATGTCGAACAACTACAACAGCACAGTTGTATTTTGCTGCCAGTATTTGGAGTCTTTGCATCGGCTGTCTGACCTTGTTTGCCTGATTCATATCGAGACTTCCCCCGACATACAAAGAAATTGGATCAAAGATGACCAGATCAGGTTTGACTTCAGAGATAGCTTTTTCGATGGAGAGGATGTTGACCTCATCCAGGGTTACATAGGTATCGATGATTCCTATGTTGTCCATATTGCCTTTAGATGCCTGAGCCGAGGTTTGATAACCTTTGAGCTATTGTTCTCCAATGAGAAGATCAAAACCTTCCCCGGCCCTCTTTCAGTCCATCCAGGCAAAAGGTCATACCTGCCATTCGATACTGCCGAAGCCCAAGAGAAGGTGATCCAACTTTTTCCTGCCTTTGGGTCTCCGTCAATAATTGTTACTTCCCCAATAGGTACTCCGGGCATAAGCCAATCAAATTTTTCCTCCTCGATATCCTTCATCCATTTGATTGAGAGAGGTTTTGCATCGGTCTTTGTCTGAAATTTTGGGGTAGGTTTGGGAATTTTATTTGGCATAACTCACCCCCTCCTTGATTTCAAACTCCCCCAGATTTGGATGGCTCTGATCATCAATATCCATAGGGGTGGAGAGATCATCACTGGCTGTGCTATAATCCCCCCAGTTTAGATTTTCATTTATTGTTGGCAGCTTCGGAATCATCATCTCGGGGCTGCCTTTTCGTTTGTCCATACAATTTCTCCTTCTCGAAATTATTTTTAAATGGATGGCCCCATCAGCCAACCTTTTTAAGCTACTGCAAAATTCGATCAAAAGTCTCGATTGCTCTCTTCCCTTGTGCCAGAGCCTTCTCGATTTCATTCCTCAATTGTCTGTCGCTCATATGATCCCTCCTTTTTCAGGCTGCCCTCTTCTCACACCTCGACAGGAAGTCTTGAAGGTGCCTCTCGCTATACTTGACCTTGCCACAGACCTTGAAAAATCCTATGGCTCCTTTCTTTCTCAAACGATAGAGGGTGATTCGGTTTTTGAATCCCAAAATCACAGTTGCCTCTCGCTCTGTAAAAGTTTTCTCCACTTCTTCCTCCTCTCTAAAAGTATCTCTTGACTAAAAGTAACATCTAAGCTACTGTCCCTGCTACACTTTATACACCTTAAAGATACTGTGTGTTTCTGTCAAGTTACCCAATGTTACATCTTTAATCTGATTTAATGACCTCCAGAAGCCCTATAAACAAAGCCTCTCACGATGGTAGGCTACTCCCAAAAATAAAAAGAGGGAGCCAGACAAATCCAGCTCTCTCAAAAATGACAGATGGCTAAATAACAGAGAGACAGGGGGATGAGAGATGCATCAAGAGGAAAGCTGAGCAGGAAAAGAGAGAAGTCAAGGGAGGAGTTGGAGGACCTTTGGAGACAAAATATACTTAAGGCATTAGGGGCGAGCCTTCTCGATCCTCTGTAGGCACACACATAGATATTATCTAGACTCTTTTCTTCGACTCATGAATTGAATGAGGTCCCGGACAGCTTGGTCTGCTAATGCGTCTGTCGCAACCTCAGCAGCTCGAATGCGTTTGACTTCAACACCCTCCACTGTGAGAGGAACGAGTCGCTTGTCAGCTTCGGCAGGCAGTTCTTTGTGAAAAGTATCGCCATCAACTTCGACAACGAAGGTCAAGCCCTTATATACAATAATGAAGTCTGGCTCTAAGCGATTGTATCTATTGCCGATCCGTACAAACACAGGAAGTGGTGCGACAGCAAGTTGAGCACGGGTCATAGCCTCAAACAATGTTATCTCTGCCTTCGACCGAAAGAGTAGCCCACGGTGCTGCTGAGAAGCAATGTTGTCGCTTCTAACTCTTCCCTGGTTGGTGACACCTTCACCTTTGACAAAGCGTATCGCTTCTTCTCTCCAAGTTTCAGTTGCTGAACTCACCTTTGGGGAAATCACAACTAACTTGAGGTCATCGTTAGAGGTAGACACGAAGAAGGGCCTTGCTACATCCTTTATTGAATCCTCAGTCGAACTACGTTCCTCTTCGGAGAGAGCGTAGAAGATGTGGACGGGCAATGAGATGTATAGAGTCCAATAGGCAACATCAAAATCATTTTCGTAGAATGAGAACCAGCAATCTCCTTCAACAACTGCCGTAATCGCCCTAGCATCTCCCCTCATCTTCAGCCCTTCAGTGAGGGATGCAAGAAAATCTTCGATTGGGAATGGCCCCTCATTCATAATCATATCCTCTCGATTAACATGCTGAATCCGGCTCTTAGGGAGGCTCAACTACGTGAATAATCCCTCTTCGATCTGAAACCCTCGAACCTGGATTCCAGATTTAGAAGACCTATATCTTATCCAGTTAGGCTATAGGGCCTTCGTTATAATATTAAAAACACTTGTTGATCTTACAGAAGTCTTTTGTATCGTTGATCACTTGTTTAGAGAATTTAGTTATTACCTTTCTGTTATTCTCATATATAGTGAATCTAGGATAACAAACTCTATAAATCATCCCACCTTCTTTAGTTGCTACTTTTTCAAAATTATAGTTTTCCCCACCTGATGAAGAGCCTGAATATATAGTCGGTCTTATACAATATGGAAAGTAAGTGCACTTCTGTTTATCTCCCTCTCCTTCACACCTTTGATCTACTATAGGGATATTCACCCAGTTATCTCCATCAGTAAGGGACATTGTAAATATCAATTTAATGGGCTTATCTAGTGATGGGTCCGTAGTTGGAGTAACAGATGGAGTTGATGTCGGAATGGGAGATGATGATGTTGTTGTTGGGGGTTCAGAGGATTTAGGAGATATTGCTACTATGAAGACTACAAAGCCAAAAATAAGCAAAGAAACAATAAGCAAACCTCTAAATCCATAATCTTTAGTACTCTCACTCTTAGATGAAGCTTTAGGAGAAGGCTGTGGTGACGATTGAGGTGGCTGTGGAGGTGGAGGTGGAGGTGGAGGTGGAGTTCTATTTCCCCTCTCTGCCTGATCTCCCATTGCCACCTCATATGCCTCATTCAGGAGTTTCATCATCAGCTCTGATCCACCTGAATCTGGATGACACCTCTTTGCTAAATCTTTATATCGACCTTTGATTTGTTCCTTGCTGGCTGAAACGGGAAGTCCCAAATATTCAAACGCTTCAGATATCTTCATAAGTCCACCTATCTCTTCCTATCCACCCATCCATGACTTCTAGACAGCCAAAAGTGTCTCTTTCAGTTTCGTATAGAAAGTGTATCTAAGGCTCATGGGGGAGAATGTCCTTCTTGATCAGATTTAACCATTTGAGGGACCCGTTCTGAGGAGGTCCTGGGCCAGATTCTACGAGATCCCTGACTAATGGCCAAGAGTTTTTGGATCAGTAGGAGGGACCCAATCCCCATCTTCAATCTCCCCAACAGGCGAGGACTGACGACAAGCATCAGAGAGAGGAAATCTCTCACAAATCATTGCATCACCCCTGGACTCGCTCTATACTCTGCCACGTTCGGCTATTCGCAGTCATAAATCATCCTTTATCACACAGGAGAGAGCACAAAATGTAGGCTCGGTAGAAATTTGCCATAGACCTAAAAGGAACAACCAATCGCTCGTACAGAACCACACAAGTTTGATCTATATGTCTCAGCGAAGTAGAACTTCATCAAAGCTGTCTAAGTCGCTATGCAGTTCTAGGGAGGGTGCAAGGTCGTATGCCGAAAAACGAGGATGCAGACGTAGAGCTGGCAAAGAAAATTGCACAGGTTGCACAAATTAGACGCAAAGCGAAGTTGGATTCTATCAAGGATTACATAGGCTTCGTTGTTAGCCAATTGTTCGGCTTGATTTCCCTGATAGCTGGGATAATTGGGGCATTTGTTCCATCTATACTACCTTTTAAGATCAGTAATCCGACAACATATATTGGGATAGGATTAGGGGTATTAGTAGGAAAAAGTATAGTCACAACCATTGCTAAAGTGGCAAACGTCTTAAAATAATGATCAACATTACTTTTTCGTTATTAGCCTTGAGCATAGTGGGAGTAGTCATCCTCCTTATCTGCAAGGGATTAGGCCGTCCGATAAACAGTGGTTATCTGCTTGCCCGTGGATTCTTTCTTATTTTTGGGATGGGTATTTTACTGTTAGGTATATGCTTTCATTTGAAGTCATGGCCGTATGCCACATTTTTCAGTGCCCTTTTCGGTGTGCTTGGTGCTCAAATCGGTCTCTGGTCTATAGGTATAAGTGGAGAAATACTTGGCAATCGGCCTCAAACAGACGAGTTCGGAGAATTCAGCCTCGGTCTGAATACGATTGGTCTGTCTAACTCTGCTCTGCAGTTTGCCAATATTGTTCTTGTTACCATTATGTCTGTGAGCCTCTTGTATTTTTACTCTCCTTGGTTAGCAGAGTTTGTATTTAACAAGAAACTCGACTCAATCGGCTTTATACAACAAGTCCATGCTGAGACTAAGCTCCCAGAAAAACCTACATGGGTGACAGAAACAGTAAAATCCACCGACAGGTTCGGCAAGGAGATAGAGGTTGAGATAGGGATCCTTTGGGACCCTTATAGATGGGTTAAAGGAAGTACAGAGGATGTATCAATCGATGATGCTGAAAAAGTTAAATTCTCCATTGGAGATGTCATCAGAAATTTTCAGAACAGTGAGAACAGACCTATCATTGCTGTGGGGACTGCATCTCACGAAAATGCTGTGGAGAATCCTGAACAAGAGACTAATCGTGCCCAAGCGAGGGCAGATAGGTTAGTCACATTATGTGGAGAACATTTTATAAATCTCCCTCACATTTATAGTTTAAATCTTGGGGCATTCAAGACAGACCGAAGTTATTCGGTCTTTTCAGCCTCAGAACGTAGAGTTATTTTACTGGTCATAAAGAAAGGTGAAGATAGCTTAGATTTAACATCTGGGGTAAAAAACGCTCTGATTAAAGCTAAAGTGGAGCAGGGTTTTATTTTCGATGCAAGAGACTATTCCTTGTTTGATACTACCAGGTTTCAAGTGGTGCAAAGGCTTAATTTTTAGAAGATGTAGCCTCACATCTCAAAGACCTCATATAGAATACACCGATGTGGCAGAGGACTAACCGTTTATGAGTGAAGGAGAATTCATTGCAAGAATAGATAGATCCCCTCGTGGCTGGTATGGGAATGTAATTTTCGAAATACGCTTATTGTATGGGTACGTTGAAAGTGTTGAACATCAGATTGATGAATCGATAAACAGGCTCCATCGAGCGAAACAGACCGAGATAATTGAGTATGAGGACGGTTCGGCATCTATAATCACTTCATATCACGGGATTGATGATTTTACCTATCATCTTGATACGATATTCAAGGAATACTTCCCCAATCTTCAACGTAGGAGTGCCTTGATAACACTCTTCTCCTTCTTTGAACATCAGCTTGATGATCTATGTATAAGGTTCTCCAATATAGGCAAGGTTGCCGTCAAATTTGATGTTTTCCAATGTAAAGATACAGGAATTGACCGTTCGACTAAGTATATAAAGGAGGTGGTAGGTCTCACCTTAGATCATGGCAGAGGCCCCTGGAATGAGATCAAAAATATTCAAAGCATTCGAAATATCCTTGTACACAACGATGGCAAGCTAAAAGATGAGGATAAGGATAAGGATAAAGTCACGAAGAAAGATAAAGTCAATGAAGCCACGAAGAAATATGCCTGCAAACATGGCCTTCTATCACTTCTACCGGGAGAATGTGAGGGTACATATGAAATCGGAGAGGAGATAAAAATCAATGAAGCCTATTTGCCTCATGTTATCAGTACGTTTGCTCACTATTTCAAAGAGATCGACCAGCTCATTTCCCATCCCAATAAATAAAAAGAGGGAGTGATATCCAATCTCTACTCCCCCCTAAAGTGACCGATGATGAGATTGATTTATCTTCTCCCTCTCTTCCTCTTTGCTCTCCTACTCTTATGTGAGACTTTTACGATCTGCTCCTTTGTGGTCTCTCCGTCCTCCTTCTGAATCTCCTGGCCCAGAAAATATCCCTCTCGATCCCCTCTCTGAGAGATCATGAAAAGTTGATGATGATGATTTTCGAACATTCATGTGATGATCAAAGATTTTCCTGTTCATCCTTTCCTCCTTATTCGTTAGTTGATAAAATTTGATTCTGGGTCTGACTCTTGTTAGATCGATTCTCCCCTCTGGCCTCTCCCCTCTTCCTGTCTATTCAAAAGGCTCCTGGCCTTGTCTATCGTCAGATGAGTAGTGTTGATATAGATTCTGAAAAGTGTGTTGATATCTGCATGACCACTGATCTTGGCTATCTCCTCCAGTGGCATCCCCTGAGCGAGCAGACGGGTACAGAAGGAATGTCTAAGGTCATGAAACTGGAGATCCCCCAATCCTGCCTCATCAACTGTAGATCCCCAACTTTTTTGAATGGTAGTGATATTGAAGACGGACTCTCTATCTGGATATTTTTGTCTCAGCCCTTCCAGCTCTATCATCAACCTCTCACTGATGGGAATCGTCCTTGCCTCATTGGTCTTTGTCATTATGGCCCTGAGATTGATTTGACGGCCATCCATATCCACATCCCTCCACTGAAGCGAGAGCAACTCACCCAATCTCATCCCCGTGTCGATAGCAGCTATGATAATTGGTCTGATGTGTACTCGCTTCCCATTAAGAGAGGCAGTTAAAAGTTTTGTCTCCTCCTCATCAGTGATGACTCTCTTCCGTCTGGTCTCTGCTGACTTGAGAATTATGGGGCTGGTAGCATTCTCAAAAGGACTCTTCTCTATCCACCCTCTACTGACGGCAAATCTCATCATCGCCTGAAGGACTTCAAGCTCACGGTTCACAGCACTGATGCTCCTCTCCCTATCGTATTGGGTCTTTGTCCTGAGCCTGATCGATTTGAAAGTCTCGATATCACCTATGGTGACCTCCTTCAGCCTCATCGAGCCGAAGTAATCCACTAGGGCATCTATCCTGATCTTGACTGTCCTTGCCGATCTGAGACCAGATATCTTCTTATCGTTACGATATTCAGGCCCCTTGACTTTATCCTCGATATATTTTTCAGAGAGTTTCTTGAAGGTGACTTTATCTGTATCGATTTTCTCTATCTGCTTGGGGTTCTCAAACTTCTTTCCCATAGCCTTCAATAGCTCTCTGGCTTCGGGCTTAGTCGGGGCAGACTCCTTGTGACTTCTCCTTTTGCCTGTCCGATCAGTGAAGGTGATTCTCGCTATCCACTTTCCATTTCTCTTGTCTCTGTACAAATATCCCTTGCCTCTGTTTGCCATATTCAAGTCCTCCATCTGGGTACACACTTGGGTACACCCAAATTGAATTGATTGATTGAAATGACAGACTGAGATTTAAATTAGAGATTTGATTGAATGGCTGAGAGAGCCTTCTAGAGGGGCTTTTTAGAGAGATGTTTAAGGTCTCAAAAACCTGTGTCCGAAAGGACGTGTGGGTTCGATTCCCACCATCCCCATCAAAAGATTACCGGGATCTCAGGGCGGCGATTTTCCTGCTTTCCAGGAGCCGAATTTCCTCATCATCCGCCAGAATAAAGAGAAAATAGACGCCTATCCAAACCGATATGGGTTTGTCGTTGTTCAAGCCGGGCGTGTATTCGATCGACTTTGCTGCGATAACTGCCTGTTCATCAAGCCCAAAACCCAGCCCCTGTACCACGATCACCTGACGTATTTCCCCATCGCCTCCCAGCAGGGCTTCTACCTTAACTTTTCCTTCTATACGGTTGCTGCGAGCTTGTTCGGTAAATATCGCTCTGGGCACTCTATGAATTCGCGGCGGAATAAAGGTATCCTCTACGGCTTTTTCCGGTCTGGCTTGTGAGAGTGAATCTATCGCTTTCAACCTTTTGCGGAGGTTTGAAACCTCTTTGCGGTTGCGCACGGTGCGCAGATAAAGAGCGAGCTCGTGTGCGGCCTGTGCCGTCTCTTTATTATTGAGATATGCGTCACTGAGGAGCTTGTGAGCCGGCGAATAGCGCGGGGAAAGCTCCAGCGCACGCTTCGCCGCACGAATCGCCTTCGAGGTGTTTCCCCGCCTGAGCTCGACCAGGCCCAGGTAGTAATGTAATTCGGGATCGGGTCGGGGTGATTCTGCAATCGCGTAATTGAGCGATTGGCTGGCTTCCCGCAGCCTGTTGGAGAAATAGTATGCTTGGCCGAGCATCTTTTGATAGTGGACCTTACCTCGCTCGATAGCGTCAACTCCGCGGAGCATGCCAACCGCCTCTCTCGGTCGTTTGGCATCGAGCAGCGAACGCGCCAGCAGCATCTGTGCTTTGAAATGCGTCTCCTGAACGCTGAGCGCAGTGTAGAGTTCATCTATCGCCCGTTCTGTTTTACCGGTACGGTAGAATTTACATCCGAGCTTGTAGTGATGCTCCGCCCGCGCTACGTCTTCTTGCCCACGGACGCTGGCTGATATCATAACCAGCATGATGACCGGTACCAGTATCGGCAATATTTTACTGCGTATGCTCATCTTCTATACCTGATTGAAGGAACGAAGAAAGTTTACATTAATTGCATGAATCTATCCAAATTACTGCGGTTAATCCGTAACGATCGATGCAGGCTTAGCCCAACCCCCATCTCTTCTGCCAAAACATATCTAGCCCTGCAATCTCACCCGTCCTGAAAACGAGCAGGACAAGCACCGCCGAGAGCTCGATCAAATTCTTATTCACAAATAAATATGCGCCTTCGTTGCCGGGCGTGGCTGTTCCGCCCAGGGGAACCGACGATATATAAAAAAGCGATAGAAGCAATATTGCTCCCCAGCACCCCAACCTCGTCAGGCACCCCAGGATCAATGACAGGCCGACCAGCACCAGGCCAAGTATCACGAGCCGATCAATCCATGGTACCAACCCGGCTTCTGCAATTCGGCGAAAGAGGCCTGCGAGCGGACCCGATGCAGCATTGAGATATCCGATTGAACTCCAGGAGGCGAGCGGCTGGCCATCCGAGCTCCAGGCTGGCAGCACCAGCTTGTAATATCCTTCATAAAGAAAATGCCAGCCAATCAATATGCGTAAGAGCACAAGCATTAATTGCTGCGCAGAAGTGTAAATACGTGCCTGCGTATCGTTCATTCGCAAATCTCCATTCTACATCGACTGTTTGAACCGATAATCAAAGGGCTGCCCGGCGCGCTTTCCTCTATCATAATGACGAGTATCTCAGGATGAATTGAACAATAATGCTCCGCGAGTTTTCGCCCATCGATGAAGAATGCCGTCGCCAACGCATCAGCCAGCGCCGCTGATGGAGCGATTACCGTGACGCTCAATAATCCGATGGCCGGAACGCCCGACCTCGGGTCGATGATATGGCCATAACGTTTACCGTCCTTTTCAAAAAATTGCTCGCCGCTGCCGCTGGTCGCCATAGCTCGATCGCTCAGCGCCAACTTAGCGATCCTGTTATTTTTTAACACCGGATGGCGGATGCCGACCGCCCATTCTTCGCCGCTCCCGCTGTTCCCGATCGCGATCAAACTACTGCTGCCACCGGTAACCAGAGCAGAACGGACTCCGCGCTCGCGCATAAAGGTATCGACCCGATCGAGCGCATATCCCTTTCCGATACTCCCGAGGTTGATTTCGATTTTTGGATGCGAAAATCGCACGGTCATTTTATTCCGGTCGAGGACAATGTTATGCATACCGACCCTTGATCTGGCGGCTTCCAATTCATCCGCCTCCGGAATACGCCCGTCACGCCTCAAGAATCCCCAGCATCGTGTAAGCGGCCCGCTTGTGATATCGAAAGCGCCGTCCGTCGCGTGGTACAACTCCTCGCACAGGAGCAAAAGATCGAAGAGCCCGGCCTCCACTTCGACGTCGACGAACCCGGCCGTTCGGTTGATATAGCTGATTTCGCTCGTCTCCCGAAAAACACTCATCTGATCTTCCAAACGGTCGATAAGATTCAATGCTTCATTGGCAGCCGAGAGGTCTGATTGATCTTCCGATGGTAGAGTAATCTCAAACCGGCAAGCCATAGCTTTCCGATTGACATGCAGCCAATATTCCGAACCTCTAACGCCGGTGCTCTGTCTAAGAGAGAAGAATTGTCGACGATTTATCATATCGTAACTGGCCGTTTATTAGGCCGTTATTGGGTTCGCTGATTATGTGTTCAGGGGGTGCTGACTCCTAATCCACAGTCTCAGAACGCCTCAGGACTCGGGACTTCGGATAATCTACTCTTTCGTCCATAACCCAGCTCAGCTCCACCTGAAATTACGTGGTCAACCCCGGTCGTGAAACTCGCCTCCGCGGCAATGAACAGACAGAGCTTGCCGGCCTCTTCGATCGTTCCCATACGGCTGAGTAACTGTGCCGCTTCGCCATCCGCACGGCATCGATCGGGATCGGGAGCCGCATCGATGGCTTCTTGCCACAGCGGCGTGTAGATGTTTCCCGGAGATACTGAATTTACACGTACTCCATAAATCGCCTCATCAATGGCGAGCGCTTTTGTGAATGAGGTGATTGCACCTTTAGTCGCAACATAGGTGGTCGCATGCAGCTGTCCCATAATGCCGACCAGACTCGACATATTGATGATGTTGCCCCGAGTTTTCCGCAGATGTGGCAGGGCGAATTTGCATGCGGTGAAAATACTCACCAGATTTAAATCCAGCAGATCCCGGAAATCCTGAACCGAAAACTCGTCAATCGGTTTGTGTGGAGGATGCCACCCGGCATTGTTGATCAAACAATCGAGCCTTCCATACCTATCGATCGTTGCGCCGATCAGATGTTCTACCTCAGCGGGATTTGCAACATCGCATCTGATGTAATGCGATTCTCCCGGCCCGCGTTCGTTCAAGGCAAGTGCGAAGCTGGCCGCGCTCTCCGCGTTTCGCGAGCAAAAAATAACTTTAGAACCCCCTCCCACGAAAGCTCGCACGCAACCCTCTCCGATTCCTTTGCTTCCGCCCGTGATTATCACAACTTTATTTGAATAAAACATAGCGAAATCTCCAAATAATATCAGGCATTTTAGCGTATTAAGAAGATTACCAAAATCTGATTGATATGAATCCCTTGTCCTTCCATCATTTCATCTGCTAAAATTTGTGAGAACCAATAAAAAGAATTGAAATAAACCAATTGAAACCGAGTCGGTCAACTCCTCAGACCAAGTAGAAAAGAATATGGCTGGCTCTCTGAAAGCATACAGGCAGTACCCCAACTGGCACAGATTATATTAACAATAGAATTCCGGTCTATCAGCGATAGGCTGGAGGACGACGCTCGAACATAATCTTTCGGTTGCCCCGCAGATAAAGGTAGTTTGAGCCTCACCATTCGAAACGTTGTCTCTCGAACGTGAGGTGGTCGTGTCTATCTGTGAACAATTGAAAGAAAATACGCGGGAAGATGTAGAAGAACTTCGACGACAAGTGGCCGACTTACAGAGGGAGTTGGCGAAACAAGCGGTAGATGACAGTCGCGTCTCGGATGAAGGCGAGCAGCGACAGCTAGTCGAAGAGGCGTTGCGGCGCAATGAAGAGCGGCTCAAGCTGGCGATGAGCGCGGCTCAGATGGGCACCTGGGAATGGAATATTCTCACCGGCGTATACAGCTGGTCTGATGAATTACTGAGAATCTTCGGCCTGATCCGAGTCGAACGCGAAGTCAGCGTCGAGCAGATAATAGGTTTGATTCATCCGGACGACCGCACATACGTGACCCAGGTGATCAGGCATGCGGCCGATGAAGGAAAGTTTTATGAGGTGGAATTCCGCATCGTTCATCCGAACAGCGAGGTGCGCTGGATATTGAGTAAAGGCAATGCGGTCTTCGATCCGGCGGGAAAACCATTCCTGATGCTCGGGGTTAGCCTCGATATTACCCATCGTAAACTGGCGGAGGAAGCACTGCATAGAAACGAGGATGCGCTTCGTGAAAGCTATAAGCGTATTCAGGATCTGGCGGGAAGGCTCATCGTTTCGCAGGAAGATGAGCGTAAACATATAGCCCGCGAACTTCACGACGATCTGAATCAGAGAGTTGTATCGCTGGCTATCACGATCGGCAAACTTAGCCGCCAGCTTACGCACGCGAATGAGCCTATTCGCAATCAGATCGCGAAGCTCGAGCAGAGGACGACCGGACTTTATGAGCATATCCGCCAGATCTCGCATGAATTGCACTCACCAGCGCTTGAACACGGAGGTTTGTCGCCGGCCCTGGAGCAGTACTGTTCGGAATTTGCTGAGCTTGAGGGAGTCAAGGTCACACTCGACATTTTAGATGTGAGCGATGCACTCTCCCCCGAAGTTTCATTATGTCTCTATCGCGTAATCCAGGAGTCGTTGCGCAATGTCGCTCGGCATTCGGGCACGAAAAACGCGAAGGTCAAACTTATCGGTAGTAGAGAGGCCATTGAGCTGATTGTCGCCGATGATGGGGTCGGTTTCGAACTTCAACAGGCGCGCGTCCGGGGGGGCCTCGGGTTGGCGAGTATGGAGGAGCGAATCCACCTTCTGTCCGGTAACTTACAGATCGAATCCCAACCCGGTTCAGGCACTAAGCTCAAGGTTCATATTCCATTGAGGCGCGACCAGGATATTTCATATGGAAGCGAGAAAAGCTGATCGAACGGGAAGTATCGGCGAATGTGATGAAATACAAGAAGCGCTCTGGGAAAGTGAGGAAAGATATCGAGCTTTTTTTGAACTCACTGCGGTCGGAGCCGCACAGGCCGATCCCTGGACCGCCCGGCTCTTACGTTTGAATGACGCGTTTTGCAAGATCACCGGATATTCGCGAGAAGAACTTCTCAATATGGACGCCAGCGAAATCACACATCCCGATGACCGGGAGTCCGACCGGGCAAGTTTCCAGGCTCTGGCACAGGGTGAAATTACGGTTTACGAGAAAGAAAAACGATATATCCGCAAAGATGGAGCGTACGTCTGGGTTATATCAAATGTAACACTAGTGCGAGATGAGGACGGAAGACCGCTGCATACGATCGGCCTGATACTGGACATCTCTGAACGTAAACGGGTCGAAGAGGAGATTAGGACGAGCGAGGAGCGCTACCGCTCGTTCGTCGCGAACAGCACGGAAGGCATCTGGCGGATAGAGAGCGCAAAGCCCATCGATACAAACCTTCCGATCAATGAACAGATTGAGCTGATCTATCGGCATGCGTTTATGGCCGAGTGTAATGACGCAATGGCCAGGATGTACGGTCATGCCGTCGCCATTGACATCATCGGTACACGAATAAGCAACCTCATGCTAACGGACGATCCCGTGAATATCGCATCCGTCAAAGCCTTTATCAGAAATAAATACCGATTACGGAACGTTGAGTCTATCGAGGTGGATAAGGATGGCCATAAGAAATACTTCATGAACAACCTGATAGGAATTATCGAAAACGGCTTTCTGCTCGGTGCTTGGGGAATTCAGCAGGATATCAGTGAGATAAAGATTGCCGACCACCAACTCAGGCACTCGCGCCAGCAGATGCGGGCCCTGGCCGCACGGCTGCAGTCGCTGCGTGAGACGGAGCGAACGGATATAGCGAGGGAGATTCACGACGTGATCGGGCAGGAGTTGACCGGGTTGAAGATTGACATCGCATGGATCAGGAAGAGATTGCCGGAAGCAGGTGATGAACGGATTCAGGCGAAGCTCGAGGAAAGATTGGAGGCGACGATCGAACTGCTCGACGAGACGCTCTCCAGCGTAAAAAACCTATCTACTTCTTTAAGGCCGAAGGTGTTGGATACGTTCGGCCTGGGTGCTGCGATCGAGTGGCAGTGTCTCGAATTCAACAGGCGAACCGGTATCGTTTGTGAGTATGATCTGCCGGACTATGATGTAGACCTCGGTTCAGAAAGATCGACGGCGTTATTTCGGGTTTTTCAGGAGATACTGACCAACGTGGCGCGCCACTCGCGAGCCACCATGGTCGATGTTAACCTGGAGGTCGACGAAATAAAGGTCAAACTCAGCGTGCTGGATAATGGCATTGGTATTACTGATGGCGAGATAGCCGCTCCGACATCGCTCGGCTTGCTGGGCATGCATGAAAGGGTCGCTGGCTTTGGGGGGGATATCATCGTCTCCTGTAAACCTGGCAATGGTACAAGCGTTATAGTATGCATTCCGCTCGAGGGCTCTTCGAGGAATGGAGGTTCAGATTGATTCAAATCCTGATTGTAGATGACCACGCCATAGTCCGGAGAGGTTTGATGCAGATCTTGACGGATGAACCCGATATCGGCGTGTCCGAGTCGTCGGACGCGCACCAGGCCCTTAAGCTTCTCAAGGAAAAGACGATTGACATGGTGGTGTTAGACCTGGACCTGAAGAGCAAAAGCGGCCTCGAACTGCTGAAGGATATCAAACGGGAAATGCCAGAAATGCCCGTGCTCTTCCTGAGCGTCTATCCAGAGGAGCAATTTGCCGTTCGCACCCTGAAAGCTGGCGCTTCGGGTTTCATGTCGAAAGACGCCGCACCTGAAGAGCTGGTAATTGCGATCAGAAAAATTTTGAAAGGGGGGAAATATATCAACGAGTCTGTGGCTGAAAGACTGCTGTCCGATCTCAACTCATCCTCGCACAGGACCAAAGGGATGCTTCATGAAGCACTTTCGGATCGCGAATTTCAGATCCTACGCCTCTTCGGCGAGGGCAAAACCGTAGGGGAGATAGCCGCAGATCTTTCGATCAGCGTACCCACCGTAAGTACCCACCGCACACGCATACTCGACAAGATGGGAATGAAAACAACCGCAGAGTTGATGCGTTACGTGATAGAGAACCATCTGGTCCCCTGATCCCCGGGTCATACAAACCACGACATAAGAATCAATAAAAATGTGAACGTAAAATCATTTTCCTGATGATTGTTACGCTCCCCCTTATCAGGCACTCTGTATGTGTGATGAGAGAGCGAGAAAAAAACGGGAAAAAGTCTTTACAGGTAGTGATTGCCGACGATGCTGATGATATCAGGGCCTTGTTGGATATGTTTCTCTCTGAGATCGAGGGGATTGCTATCAGCGGAATGGCAAAGAATGGGGCGGAGGCGCTGAGCATGTTCAAGGAACTCCAACCCGACATTATGATGTTGGATATCTCCATGCCGGAGAAGAACGGAATCGAGGTGTTGCAGGAGATCAGGAAAGATGATCTATCCACCATCATCATCATATTTACAATCGATCCGCATCTGCGCGAATACAGTCTCAAGGCTGGGGCGAATTACTTTTTCTCAAAGAACGAGATAGGTGACCTTGTAGAAATTTTTCAAGAGCTGTTGGAGCGAAGAAGAACCTAAAACGCCGTTATAGGTTGGGGCAAGCGGGCTATGGATCAGTTAGAGCAGATATAAGGGAAATGCGGATGGACTCCGCTGGAGGTCTGTTATGTCTGTAAACCCCTGGTCTGCTCGTCCCAGCCAATAACACCAATCAGTTCAAATAATCAACGATGCGGTATACACGATATTCAATTCTCAATTGAGTGGAACGGTGATGAATGCAATAAACGCAATATTTTGAACAGTTTTCAGGAGCCCGTTCTCTTGGTACGGAAGTTGCCCTCCTGTTATGCATCCCTGGAAGAATCAACCAGGAGAAGGAGGGATATGAGATACGACAAATTGAAAAAAGCGACGGTAACATTGGCATTGGCAGTGACATTCATGGTCGGATTAGGGCTTGGTGATAGCGCGCAAGCCCAGGGGCGGCGATGGGGGAACAGACATGATCGGATAGAGCGGATTCGTGAACGGGAGAGGTTAGAGAGAATCCGGCGCCTGGATCATCAGCGCGTTCTGCGATACCGATATCTGCGTGGTAATCGTATGGTGGGATATCATGATCGTTGGGGTCATTTCCATCGCTACGGCTATTGGGATCGATTCGGCAGTTTCTATCGATACTGAGATGGAAAGGGTGGAAGAGGTAGAATCTTAAGCTGTGTCTTGACTCAATCAGCCAGAGGGCGAGTTCTTTCTTGAGATGGAGATCACTAAAAGGATGGGGTGGCCATTTGACCACCCCATTATTTTTAAGTCCTGCTGTTTCAGTTTCTAGAAGTTATTTTTTGCTCCCTCAGAGTCAGCGAGCGATTTTCCACCATCGTTCTGGTTACTCCCGAAATTAACGTTGCCCATGTTGTTAATGGGGTTGCCGAAATACCTCTGATTGAAGAATATTGAAGGCATCAACACAAGTTGCCTAGAAGTGAAACCTCCTTGGTCTGCCAACGAACTTGATGTGTTTGATCAGGCCATCTCCAGTTGGTGAAGCCCTTATCGCGAGAGTATTTCGTCCTACATTGCCGTTGTAACGCTATTGGCTATCGGAAGGCCGGACGCATTGACACTGGAATGAGTAACGACCGGTGAGTAGCGGATTGGTGCAAGATCACTGATCGCCAGTTGCAACCGAGACCTACCGTAAACGTTCCATTCGGATTAAAGAATGGGCGGTCTCCTCCTCCACCATTGCCGTTTGTGTCGACACCAGTGAGGATTGTGAACGGTTAGATCTGGACAATCTGAGCAGCGAAAGTACCGTTCAACTGCCATCCAGAGAAGACACCCTTCATCAAGACTCTTGTTTGCCAGGCCTCCTCTGAACGACGGGATTTCATAAATCCCGCTCACGACTAAACGATGTGGACGATCAAATACCGAGAGTCCTTTTTCAGGTTGTATATTGAAGAAGTCCTGAGGAACCTGCGGCGTGCCGTTGGTGATCGCACCCACTCCCAGGGACTCATCGTTGTTACTGATGTTCTTGCTGAAAGTGTAAGCAGAGGGTGAACTGCAGACCTTTGACCAGTCGTTTGGTGAGCGAGACAAACCCTGAGTGATAAGTCGACTGGGCCGTGGTGGCAATCAGGGTGCTAAAACGAACTGCGGAAGAGACGGCGAGCCTGCGCTCCTCCCTGTTGTTGTGGATGGCCAATCGGTTCGCGTCTTTAGCGCCTTGAACTGTGGCTATTTGACCGGGGGTCAGGGTTAAAGGGTTAGCCTGAAGTTGATTAATCCCATACGTCCCGCGACTGCCTGCATAGCCGAACTCAAGCACGTAATCGCTGCGAAGTTGCCGCTGTATGGTCAGACTGAAATTCTGGCCCATTGGATTCTGCGCATCAGAAGGCGTGTTGACGAAATTGGCGAGCGGATCAACGTCGCCTGACCGCTGACAGGCAAACGGTTTAGGAAAGACATCGAATTGGTTGAGAGCCTGAGGTGTAACAACGCGCGGGAAGTTCGAGCCATTTACCGACAGGATGTTATAGAAGAGTACATCATAGGTGATGCGGTAACCGCCGCGGATAGCCGTCTTGCCATCTCCAAACAGAGTGCCGAGCAGCCCATTGTTAAAACGCGGACTGAAGTGCAGAGCCCATTCCCGGGCCGAAATAATCTTATCCTGCCTCACTGGACCTGGAACCGGTCACCAAGGCTTTGACGTCTGTAGCCCCAAAGAATCCGAACGGTACTCCTACTCGTTCAGTAACGAAGCCCAGAGTTTAAAGTTAGGCTGGGAGTGACGCGATAATCATCCTGAGCAAGACACAAAGACCTTAATTTTGGCGCGCATCGTAACTTGCCGTCTGTAGCGCCTGTTGATAAACCATTGGGGCATTGTTTAGATAGTCTTGCAGGTTATTCAAATTTGGGTTACCCCTTCGAAGGTCGATGCGGCGTTGTTGAAGAGTTGGGATCTGACCAAAAATCCACCCGAATTTAAATGATTGGCGACCCATCTGCCAGCTCATCGTGTCAGATAATTGATAGCTGTTCTGTACGCGTCCTTGCGGGAAATTGGCAGCTCCGCCAAACGTGAAGAGGCCGGTGATGGTTGTTGACACACTATTTGGGTCGTTCTCCGGGAACTGGAGATTGCGGCGAATATATGAGAATCGGACCTCATTGACCAAAGTGGGTGAGAACATGTGAGTCTCACTGACCGCGGCGTTTTGATCGAAAACATCCTGGTTGCCTGAATAGAGCGATCCGAATTGCGTGTTGCTGGACACGTTGACGCTGAAGGGTTTGTCGAATAGATAACGGCCCGTGAGATTATCACGCTCACCGATCTTATAGTCGACCTTACCGATCGTGTTCCAGAAGTTCTGTGGTTGAATGATGGAGACATTAGTCGTGCCGACCTGGACGAATTGGCCTCCAGTACAGACCGTTGAGTTATCTGTGGCATTGGGGTTAGCCGGGTTGATACACAAGTTTCTAACGTTGATGAAGCTGGGATTTTGCTGATAAATGCCGTTAAGAAAGCTTATCCATCGAGTGCCGCCTGGCGACTGGCTTGAGCTTGCGTTGCAACGGTAGCGTTGGCCTGACGTAGCGGAACGTTGTTCAATGCGGCAAAACCAGCCGGAGTCGGAATAGTCACATTTGGGCCTGGCTGTGAACCGGTTCTGGTGCGATCAACCTGAAGCCCGCCCGAAGAAGAAGAGTTTCTCCTTGAATATCGGTCCGCCGAATGTCCCGCCAAACTGATTTCGATTTATCCGCGCTGGCCGGTCGAGGGTCCGTTTTTCAATTGTGCTGAGCGCATTGAGCGCGCTGCCGCGATAATATTCGAAGACGTCGCCATGAAACTCGTTGGTTCCCCCTTTGGTGATGATATTTAATTGTGCACCTGAATTACGTCCGAACTCGACGTTGAAAGCGTTCGTCTGGACCTGGAATTCCTGAACCGCTTCTGGGATCACGAAAGATGTGCGTAATGTCACGCTGATGTCATTGTTGTCCGACCCATCGATCGTGAAATTATTATTACGTGCGCGCTGGCCATTGGAAGAAATTCCAGTAGACCCCGGAGCGGTGAAAGTATTCGGGCTTAACAAATGCCAGAGCATTTACATCGCGGCCAGCATTCAATGGCAACTAACTGCCTGCCGCGCGCTCGAAGTCAAACCTACGGTTGGAGCCGTTTTGTTGAGATCAAAGACCTGCTCCCTGCGCCACGACTGATACAACTTCACTCACCTGCCCAACCTTGAGCGATGGATTGTATATTGTCTCCTGGGCCGTTCGGACCGTGACATCTTTAAATTTCTATGGTATCAAAACCATCTTTTTCAATCTTGACTACGTATACACCAGGCTCGAGCGCGGGTAAGCGATAAAGACCAGCTTCATTGCTCGTGCCAACTCGCGCGATATTCGTGCCTAGATTGGTAATTGTTACTTGCGCGCCAGCAATAGCCGCGCCGGTGTTATCCGTCACAGTTCCCGCTATAGATCCGCGTGTCAATTGAGCTTTAGCAGGGATTGCGAGGAGTGTGATCGTCAGCATCAATGCCAACACTGACAATGCAAAACGGTAAGCCATGTGTTTTTTTTGCATATTTTATCCAGTGAATGCGGATTATTAGCAATTTCATCTAGATGAATGATCATCTGGTTCTTGAGTGCACACAAGCTGCTTTCAATCCCAATCTATTATATGGCGAGGCTTAGGGGTTGGTTAAGAACTATTGTATTTGGACAGGTTGGCGTGGAAGCAAATATCATTCCTGAAAATTATAACCTACTAAAACCCATATTTTGTTGGAGTTAATTGATTCTAGGACGTATATTAAAAGATTATATTACATTTTTTTGAATGATTGTCGGGTTTTTCGGATAGAAGGTATGGGAGAAACCAATTTTTCAGGTGAATGGAGAAAAAAGGGCCCCCTGAATCAGGGAGCCCTAAGCGCATTTTGCTCTAATAATTTAACTAAAACTCGAAGCGCAATGCGAATTGCATATCACGCGGAGTAGACGCAGAGCTAGTGATCTGTCCGAACGTCGGCGAACCGATATTGGTAGCCGGCAAGGCGAATGCATTAGTGTTGAATAAATTGTAGGATTCCCAGCGAAATTGCATCCTCATTGACTCTGACCACGGCAACTTGAAGTTCTTCAGGACTGAAGTATCCACGTTCCAGAAACCAGGCCCGCGGAAAACGTTCGCGGATTGGGCCAGTCCCCCATCCGTGGGAAGCTCACGGCACTGAGCGCCGTAGCTTGATCACCGAAGAACTGGATGGTGTCATCGTCAGCATCGTTAATCTGCTGCTGCAGTGCACTGAGGTCGCTACTGTTTAAAACTGCCACACCCTCGCTGGAGAAGCTTACTGGGAATGATCCAGTGGTAAGGCTGAAGGGTAATCCACTCCGATACGAGTAAATACCACCCACCTGCCAGCCACCGATCAGGGCGTTTACAATGCCGCGCGAACTCCGCCGAAAGCTTTCCCGCGGCAAGGAAGCTCATAGATTCCATTGACGTTGACGAGGTGGCGGATATCTAAAATTGGAGTTTCCGCGGCAAGCGCTTAGATTGCGGAAATCGCAGATCAAACCTCCGAATACTGTATTCGCGATGCTCGACTGGTTGTCGATCGATCGGGAGTAGGTATAGTTGAAGTCGAACTGAAGGCCTTGCGAGAAGCGTTTCCGCAGAGTCATCAGCAGACCGTTGTAACTCGACGTCCCTTGGTTCGAGACGACGGCATTGGTTGAGAACTGCCCGCTCAGCCCAATGTTTGGATTGATGCGGCCAAGCCCGTACAGAGCCTGAATGGTACCGCTTACATCGCCAATCCTAATCAACCTACTAAAACTATTAGCGACAAAAGCTGTACCACCCGCTACCTGATTCTCGAACCACGGTTGTGGAGTAACCGATCCTCCTGCTGCAGTTCGCTTTGCAGTCCATTGAAAGCATCCAACATGAATTGGCCTGAAAGCGGACTTTGAAATCCACGATCTGCCCAGCATCTACTTGGGTGAAGAGCTTGCGCGCTTGCCGTCCCAAAATACAGCCCACATCTCAAGTATGAAATTCTGAGGTGTTCGCGCTGGAAGCCGAAGCTATATTGGATTGAGTATGGTGTTCTGAACCGTTGATCAATGGTGTAGGTGCTTTGCTGAATCGCATTTCCAAACGGACACCGTAGCAGGATCCACGAAAGGAGTTAACGGACGAGTAATCACGGGCGCAGTGTTCTGTTCCGGTAAAGAACCGATATCGGTGAATCGCGGATCGGTCGCCAAGGACCCATACTGGATACTTGCTGAGTTGTCGAAAATAAATGTTGCCTGATCCTGAACGAATGTCAGCCCGCCGGATGTACGATCGTAAACCAACGATCCACCACCGCGGATCACAGTCTTACGATCACCAAATATTTTGCTTAAGAATCCATTTCTTGACGAAGGATTCCAGGAAAAGCTCAGTCTAGGAGCGAAATTGTTTCGATCCGTGCATAGAATCTGCGGCATTGTTCGCCTTGCCAATCAGATCGTAAGCGAGAAGAGGCTCGGATGTATTGCTCGCAAATCCGTTGACCCCATTCTGAACCCTCGTGGCAAACAGGCTTTGATAATCTAGAGCATTGCCGGACTGAAATCCGTTAGCCTCATACGGTGCGGGGTAATACTGCCAACGCAAGCCGAAGGTAGCGTTCTAAGTCGGATCGAACCCTCCAGGTGTCTTGCGCATACACTTCAAATTCGTTGTAGCGATAGTCGCGAATCTTTCCGGTACCGGGTGCGAAGGCATTGCCGGCCGTGTCATAATTGTAGTTGGTTCTTACGATTGATGCATATCGCCCCAAGAGGAAAGGAAGCGCGGCGTCATAGGCTCCTATGGCCACGTTGTTGTCATCTAGGCCGATATTCGTAGGCCTCAGATCAGTGCTCAGAGCATTTAAGTTGCCGCCAAGGCCGATATCCGTAAAATTGAAGTCGTTGATTAGACCGGTTCTCGAGCGGATCGGTTTGATAGAGACGCCGAACTCCATGTTATGTCTTCCCTTGGCCCAGCTGATATCATCACAAATCGTAGGCACAGGGACCTGGCGAGTCTGAGCGCTTATGTCCGCGAAAGGCGCTGATAGACCAAAGTCACCTCCAAAACTTCCTCCCGCAGCAGCTGGATTACCAAAAATATTGGGAAATGTAGGAGCGAATGGAGCTGGAAAATTCAGCCCTGAGCGCGACATCCCAACTGTCACCTGGTTTACTAGCGATGAGCTGATGGTCCACGTATGACCGCCGACAAAAGCATAGTCTCTAACAACGATCTGCCCGCTCTCCGGGTCGCCGGGGAACTGCTGGGCTACGGTATTTACCGTGTCCGTTTGTAAACGGCGGGCAATGTTGAAACGTCCAAAAACTTTTTGCTTATCGGTCAGATTCGAGTCAATGCGCGCCGTGTATGTATTGTCTGATCTGCGCGATGGCGAATTGAAACGGAAGCCGCCGGTGTTGATCCCATCGCCAGCGGTCAGATCGTTGGCTTGCGGATAACGATTGTTAAAAAATTCATGAAGGCTTGATTCGGACCGAGTCCCTGCGGATCGGATCCTGCGATATCGGTCGGAGACAACAAGGAGATGCACTCCGGTCTCGTGTCGAGACGAGCATTCGGCGTACACCCTGGAGTGTTGTTCAGGTAGGCCAGGCTTCCATTCCGGAAATGATTCAGCGGAACGATCCTCAGATTGGCGACCCCTTGGGCATCACGCCGTCCTTCATAATCAAAGAAAAAGAAGAGCTTGTCTTTGCCATTGAATCCGGGAAGATAGACCGGGCCACCGATGTTCCCGCCAAACTGATTACGGGTCAATTGGGGCCGAGCAATACCGGCTTTATTGTTAAAGAATGTGTTAGCTGCAGTCGCTGCAGTGCGATTGTACTCACGCAGCGATCCGTGAAATTCGTTGGTGCCGCCTTTGGTCACCAACATGATTGGCGAGCCACCGCTGCTACGCCCTTCATCGGCACCTGGATTTGTCGAAACGGTCCGAAATTCCTGGATAGCATCGATGGAGCATTACCGACCGTCGCAAATGCCTGTCCGGTAGCCTGGTCATTAGCATCAATACCATCGATCGTGATGTTTCCCTGGTCGGCGCGCGAACCTGTGACGGAGCCGACGCGATTTGCTGTTACGGTCCCCACATTGTTTCCGACGACGCCAGGTTGCAATCCCAGTAGTGCGGCCGGTGAATTGCGAAGTTGAATCGGAAGCTCCGTCAGGCGGCGCTGTTCGACGACGTTACCGATAGTGGCATCAGTCGTGTTCAGGGTGGTCCCCTCGGATGATGTTATCGTTACCGTGTTGGAAACTTGTCCGACGGACAATTGGGCATTATGAGTCTCAGTGACACCCACTCCGAGCGACACACTTTGGAGCTCAACAGTTTCAAAGCCCTGGGCTGTAAAGGTTAGCTTATAACCAGACCCGGCGACACCTTGAAGAACGTATACACCCCCAGATCATTGGTCTTGGTTGACAGTTCCTTAGCCGTTTTGGTGTCGGTGAGTTTTACATCCGCCCCGCTTATCACTGCGCCAGTGGCATCGCTCACAGTCCCAGTCACGGAAGATGTCTGCTGACCCAGAACTATTGCGGGAAATAACATGAGGAGAAGCGACAAAATCAATAAATTATTTGTTTTTATCATGTTCCTTATTCTGACCTCCTTTTAGAGTGAAGATTGAGGGGACTTAACTTCTGCAGGATGAAGCAATCGTACGATAGGTTCATCAGTGATTTTATTATTGCTTTTCGCAGGCATTTTTATTTAGGCTCATTGTTTGCATAAATATCGCGTTTAAATATGAGGTGGCCGCGGGGGCTGAGATTGAAGTAGCAACATTTATGCCGTCGATATTTTGAATTTGTCGTGATTGATAGAATTTCACTTATCGCGTCAATACAAATAGTTGGAAAAGTATCATTCCATAATTCTGAATATAATTGGGATTTCTGGAGAAAAATCTATAGTTTTCCATAGGATAAAAAATCTGAGCTCGCCGTTTTAAAGTCGCCCGGGTTTATCCTGATTAAAGTATTTCAGTTAAAACTGGTATCGCCGCTTGAACTGCATTCCACTTTGACCTCGTCACATCCCCGAATATTGTACGCCGATAAAAATGCAACGGCGCGGAGTATACCGGATGCAAGGTGTGCCCATCATCACTAGACCAATTTCCCCTCGATGGCGCATTATCACTCAACTTTGATGGGTTGGGAATTGATCTGCGTTTGTCGCCTAGCCTGCAGCTTTTTGATTGCGCTGGCGGCTCGATCAACGTCGCGCATTCCAGTTTGAATCGCCACATCAAGAGCAAAGCTGCGCGATTCGCCAGGCCCTAGTTTTGGTACACGGCCCGCTTTTCGCTCAATGCTCCGATTGGCTGGAAAGCCGGAGCCAGGTTCGAGTCCCGTCACGCAGCCTTCTTCGGCTGCAGTCGTATTCTTCCAGAGCGTGAAGTACGGCAACTGCGTCACGTCCCACGTCATTGTGACTGCCTTGTCCCTCGTGGCATTGCGCAGCATGACCGTCGTGCGCCGCTGCTGGTCCGCAAACAGGGTGAGGCCATAGACCTGTTCGATGAACCCCTTCGTCGGTGCGGCATATTCGCTGTACTCGCTAAGCCCCCGGGCGGCGTGCGCATTGAAGGGGCGAGCTTCCTTCACGGCGGCCACCAGGCTCGCACCTGCCTCAAGCAGCGGCGGGCCGAAGTTGGCGTGATAGATGATCTGAAACTCCTGATCGTATGCCCCATAGTTGGTCAGCTTGTCTTCGATACGAAATGAGTTCGAACCGGGTTCGGTCGACACTTCCGTCCACAGTTCCAGCTTCGGCCCGTAAAACATTCGCTCATCCACGCGCCCGCGGAGGCGGATGCGATGCGGCGGTTGACGGTCAATGACGATTTCGACTTCAGAAGCGGGTATGTTGCCGATGCGGCCATGAAGCGTCAGTTCCATCTCGGCCCGGTCACCAGTGTTATTGATGAATTCGTCCCGTCCTGGGTGGCCGGCCCATTCCATACCGCAGCGAACCATAAATTCATTGAATCCCTCGAGCCAGCCGAGTCCGCCGCGCGATTGCAGATTGATAAATTGTGGATGCACGACTTCCTTAACCGGTGAATTCCAGCCAAGCGTGACATCGCCTGATGTGACCTTCAGCAAGCTCATCCCCCGCGTCGGTATCACAGTGAGAGCCAGTCTGCCGTTATCCACGACTACCACGTCAACGCCTTCTTGTTTGCCGCCGCGCAGGATGTATTTCCGAACCGACCAGTTGGCCTCGGCGCTCAGCTTCATATCACGATTTGTGATTTGCCAGTTATCCAGGTGAACGTTGCGTTCGACGCTGGTGAGCGTCTGGCGATATGGCTCCGTCGGTTGCGACCCCCCTGAGGGTACCAGCCAGAGCAAGGCGAGTGTTGAGGCAAGTGTTGTCAGCCAAAACGTCTTCAGCATGCGGATAGCTCCTGAGTGTTTCGTGTGGTCAAGCATCAAGCATTTAACAAGGACACTACTGGAATGCTTTTCGATCGCCGCAGCTGCGAGCGGGGCCTTCACCTTTTACCCTTCGGCATTAGGGCGCAGAACTGCGGATGCCCGAATCACTATAATCCGCTCTCCACTTCGTAATCAAAACAAAATTTGTGCCCAGCTGCCGATTTCCGGCCATTCACGAATCTTCCTATCCGCGATGAAATGTTCCGTCTCCGAGCCCTTAGCTATAGGCGCTGTAGGCGCGTTGGGAGCGACCCGGTTGCTTGAACAGATGCTGTTTGAAGTCAAGCCCTGGGACCCTCTTACTTTTTCGGCGGTGGGACTCTTCGTTTTACTGGTAGCCATATCTGCCTGTGCCTTGCCGGCCCTGAAGGCAACGAGGGTGGATCCGCTGGCCGCGTTACGCCGAGAATGACGCTGCCTTCCCCATAAATCATCGATGAAAATCGCTCGCCCTGATTTCACGGATTTTCTGCAATCTTGCTGGCTGAAGAACGTATATACTGCTTTACCGTTGCGATGCACGAGCTACTTCGAAAATGGGATTGACTTTGATCCAGGTCACTCATCGCAATATTACTCACACTTAGCAAAACATACGAGATGATCATGAACACACTTTGTCCTGAAATAAAAAGTATTCGCAAAGTCATTAACCGATACATTCTTTTGACTCAGGTCGGTCTGGTGTGTGCGTTATTCTTGGTATCGTCCGCAGTTCAAGGTCAGGATATTGCCTGGCCGCAGTTCCGCGGGCCGGACTCGAATCCCGTGGGAGCGCATGCGCGGCTGGCCGAACGCTGGTCGAAGACCGAGAACGTGGAGTGGTCGCAGGAGATCCCAGGGCGCGGTTGGTCGTCGCCAATTGTGACGGGCGGCAAGGTGTACGTGACCACCGTAACGACGGAGGGCAAGTCGAAGCCGCCGCAGATCGGGACAGAATACAGCAACGAGTACGTCGCGGAGTTGCAAAAACAGGGGCTCCCGATGGAGCAGGTGATGGAGCGCGTGACGGAGCGGGACATCGAACTGCCGCAAAGAGGTGATGCTCCACTACTTGCTCTATTGCCTGAACCTGAAGAGCGGCAAGGTGGAATGGCAGAAGGAGTTTTACACGGGGCGACCGCCGGGCGGGCGTCACCGCAAGAACAGCTTTGTCTCGGAGAGTCCGGTGACCGATGGGAAGTTCGTTTACGTGTATGTGGCGAATCTGGGGTTATGGGCGTTTGACCTGAAGGGGAAGCAGGCCTGGACGACGCCGCTCGAAGCGAATCCGATCTACCTCGACTTCGGGACGGGGAGTTCGCCGGCGCTGGCCGGGAACCTGCTGGTGATCGTGAACGACAACGAGAAACAGCAGTACATCGCGGCGTTCGACAAGCAGACGGGCAAGCAGGTCTGGCGCACGAATCGGGACATCGGCGGCAAGGGGCAGCCGGCGCAGCGGTCAGGATGGGCGACGCCTTTTGTTTGGCGGCACGCGCTGCGCACTGAGATCGTGGCGGTGGGGCCGGGAGAGGTCGTGAGTTACGACCTGGCGGGGAAAGAATTGTGGCGCATGTCGGGAATGGCGGCGACGCCGATTCCCACGCCCTTCGCTTATGACGGACTGCTGTACATCGATGGCGGGCGGGGACGGCCGTTGTTCGCGCTTCGTCCCGGCGCGACGGGCGACATTTCGCTCAAAAAAGATGAGACCTCAAACGAGTATGTCGTTTGGTCGCAAGCCGCGCGGCGGGACTTATCTGCCGTCGCCCGTGGCTTACGAAGGAGCGGTGTACGCGCTGACCGAGACGGGAATCTTGAGCCGCTTTGACGCCAAGACTGGAAAGCTGACTTACAAGACGCGGATTGACCCGGCGGCAACGGCTTTCACGACTTCGCCCTGGGCCTACAACGGCAAGCTGTTCTGCCTGAGCGAGGAAGGCCAGACGTTCGTGATCGCGACGGGCGAGGAGTTCCAGTTATTGCACGTGAATGAACTGGACGACATGACGCAGGCGTCGCCGGCGCTGGTGGGCGAGCGCTTGTTGATACGGACGGAACACCGGCTCTATTCGATCCGCCGCGGACAAAAGCGGGCAAAGGGAAACACCTGATTCAAGGCCGTCGGCAGGAGAGAAGAAATCTTTGGTGATTCCGGCAATGCGGATCGGATTATAGGCAATGCTCTCGACCTGGTATGGCACTTCGCCTTTCGCTTACCAGTCCTACCATTGAGTAGCAACTGCTAACTAATAATCTCGATTTGCTAAGATAAGTCACACAGAATTACAAAAGTGGCAGAAAAAATTTATTCTTAGTGGAACTGTGAGCCCTATCTCCCGTTATATGTATACTGGCCCGAGTGAAATATATTTTGCGAGAAAAGAATTTCATGACCCATCTTCATGAAACTAGATGAACGGGTTTATTTCGTTAAACTTATGTATTCTATTTTCATACCAATCAATAATTTTTACCTGCCTAATTATGAGCGTAGCTATGAATCTCACTAAAATGTTGGCCGTGCTGATGGCTGTGGCATTACAAATTAACGGTCAATCTCTCGCCACAGTCATGCAAGATAATCAAGAGAAAGATAAAGCCGAAGATCAATTATTACCTGGGAAATCTCTCATCGTTGACGGTGTGCCAAAAGTACCAAAAGAATTAGGTAGCATTTATGATGGTGTGCAAGGTACAGCGTATGAGTTAATGGGATGGGAGGGAGACAGGTCAGAGATGCGAATCTTAGAAAGATGGCCATATCCAACGATTTATGCGATCTCTACACCTGGAAAAGATGGAACGGCATTGCCCAACATTCGACCGAAAGAAGGATTTGTTTATGATTATTATTTCGATCGAAAAGGCAAGAATCTGGTTTACAACGTAGACGTAAACGGAAACGAGTTATTCCAATTCTATTTTTATGATGCTCTTGCTCAAAAGAGTATTAGACTTACTGATGGCAAGTCGCGGAATGTCGAACCTATCTGGTCACATGATGGAGATTATGTCGTATGGGGGGCAACTCCTGAGGGTGAAACTGGAATGGAACTTCACATATGCAATCCATTTCATCCGGAGAGCCTTAAACGTTTGATCTCATCGTCGGGGAACCCTTTGGAAGCCTTCGACTGGTCACCGGATGACCGTTACATCGTATATGTAGAATACCTTTCTCTGAGAAACGACAGCCGCCTATGGTTGGTCGATGTGTCTACTGGTAGGAAAGAATTACTTGCGCCATTAAATACTGATGATAACGCATATTACGGAAGCCCTGTATATTCAGCGGATGGTAAGCACATATTGCTCATAACCGATCAGGAGTCCGAATTCAGAAGACTGGCCCTACTTGATCTGTCAAGTAAAAAGATCAAGTACTTAACAATGAACATTAATTGGGATGTTGATAAGTTTGCGCTCTCGCCTGATGGGAAACTGCTTGCATTTGAGACTAACGAAGATGGGGTATCTAAACTTCATCTGTATGATGTTAAGACCAATACTATTGTTGCAATGTTGGACACCCCCCCCGGCATCATTTTGAAATTAGCCTGGCACAACAATTCCAGGGATCTGGCTCTCAGCTTGGAGTCTCCGCGTACGATGGGGGATATTTACGTGTTCAATGTTGAAAGCAAGAAGATGGTGTGCTGGTCTAAGGCAAAATTGAGCGGGCTCAATTCTGAAGAGATTCAATTCCCGCAACTGCTTCACTATAAGAGTTTCGATGAAAGAGTGATTTCCGGGTTCATTTATCGCCCAACAGTCAGAGCCGGAAAGCTTCCAGTTTTAATTGAAATTCACGGTGGTCCAGAAGACCAGTTCCGCCCTAAATTCGATTTCGTTGATCATACAATCATAAATAAACTGGGAATAGCAAAAATATACCCGAATGTTCGCGGATCGTCCGGTTATGGAAAGACGTTTTTGAAACTTGATAATGGAGTGCGTCGCAATGACGCGTTAAAAGACATCGAATATCTGTTGAGTTGGATAAAAAAACAACCAGACCTGGATGGAGACAAGGTTGTAATTACGGGACAGAGTTATGGCGGATATATGTCTCTTCTAGCCGCGGCAAATTACAGTGGTAAGATTCGCGGAGCCATTTCGACCTCCGGACCAACAAATTTGGTTTCTTTTTTAGAAAATACAACTGGATGGCGAAGAGACTTACGTCGAGCAGAATATGGTGATGAACGGGACCAAAAAATCAGATTTGAGCTTAATAAAGTAGCCCCTAGAAATAACATCGAAAATATAACTGCCCCAATCCTTATATTTCAGGGGATGAATGACCCGCGGGTTCCATTCGGCGAGTCATCGGATATGGTTCAGCAACTCAAATCTAAGAAACGAAATATCTGGTATGTTCTGGCCAAAGATGAGGGACATGGTTTCGCATATGGTGAAAACGGCTTGTTTCGAGATTGCGTAACGATCCTTTTTCTCAAGCATTTTCTTGTGAAATAGTTGGAGAAATCGTTTATTAGCCATAACCACACAAGAAGATATACATGAAAAAGTTAGTGCGAATCGCCATCGCACTATCGATGATTATGTGTCTAAGTACACCTACTACAACCAGAGCTCAATATTAAACGACTAATGATATGCGAGGTGGTGGAGAAAACACTCCTCCAATATGCTTACCACCCAAGATATGTCCAAAAAAATGGGCTCCCTTGAAACAGGGAGCCCAAGTATCTTCCAGGTGAAGATTTCGGTTAGAACTGGTATCGCAGCGCGAACTGCATTTCACGCGACATGCTTGCCGATGATGTCACCTGCCCAAACGTTGGCAGGCTGATATTGCTGATCGGCAATGCGAATCCATTAGTATTTAAGGCATTGTAGGATTCCCAGCGGAACTGCAGCGACTGTGACTCCGACCACGGCAATCTGAAGTTCTTCAGGACAGACGTATCCAGGTTCCAGAAACCCGGGCCGCGTAAAACGTTACGGTTACCGCTCCCTCCATTGAGCGGGAACCGCACTGCATTAAGCGCCGCTGTCTGATTGGCGAAGAACTGGATGCTGCCGCTGCCGTCAGTCGCATCGTTGATTTGTTGCTGAAGAGCGCTGGTGTCGCCACTGTTGAGTGCAGCCGCACTCGGGTTAACGAAGCTTACCGGGAATGCACTGGTAGTCAGGTTGAAAGGCAATCCGCTGCGATAGGTGAATATGCCGCCCACCTGCCAGCCTCCGATCAACGCATCCCGCAGACCGCGCGCATTCCCGCCCATCGCCTTTCCGCGGCCGAATGGTAGTTCGTATATGCCGTTCACGTTGATCAGATGGCGGAGGTCGAAGTCCGAATTTCCGCGACAAGCGCGTAGATTGCGGACGTCGCAGATCAAACCGCCGGTCGTAGTATTCGCAACGCTCGATACATTGTCGATCGAGTGTGAGAAAGAGTAGTTGAAGTCGAACTGGAGACCCTGCGCGAACCGTTTGCGCAGGCTGACCAGCATGCCATTGTAACTCGACGATCCGAGATTGGTGACAAAGGCGTTCGCTGCGTACTGTGCACTCAGTCCTGTGTTGGGAGCGATCAACCCACCAGCAGTGAGTGCCTGGATAACACTGCTGGTATCACCGCTCTGAATCAGAACCGGTACGGCCGATGCGAGAAGAGATGTGCCGCCTGGACCAATCTGATTCTCGAACCAGGGTTGTGGAGTCACCGCTCCTGCCGCCACTCCCGCCTGAAGCTGCGCCTGCAGCCCATTGAAGGCGGCCAGCATGAACTGACCCGATGTCGGATCTCTGAAATCGAGAATCTGCGCCGCGTCCACCTGCGAGAAGAGCTTGCGCGCCTGCCTTCCCACGTACGCCATCTCGAGGATGAAATTGCCCGGCATTTCGCGCTGGAATCCGAAGCTGTATTCGACCGAGTAGGGGGTCCTGAACCTTTGATCCAGGGCATAGTTGGCCTGTCCTAACGCAGTCCCAATCGGAACCCCATTCATCACGTTAGGAGTGGCCGGATTGGTGATCGCAGGCGCAACGTTCTGGATAGGTAGTGAGCCGGTTCCGGTGAATCGCGGATCCATCAACAGGGAAGCGGTGGGATCGCCCACACCGAAAGGCGTTGGTACTGTGTTATTGAACAGATAATTGAACTGGTCCTGAACGAAAGTGAGCCCTCCGGAAACTCGATCATAAACGACCGATCCGCCCGCCCGGATGACAGTCTTGCGATCACCGAATATCTTACCCAACAACCCATTCTGGAATGTAGGATTCCATGCGAGATTCAGTCGCGGCGCGAAGTTGTTACGATCCGGAGCATATGGTCCGGGTGCATTATTTCCTTGCCCGATCGGAAAATAACTTATGAAAGGTTCCGCCGTATTACCGTTGATCCCGGCGGCGGCATTCTGAAACCGGATGGCAAGCAGGTTCTGCAAATCCGCGTTATTGCCGGACTGAAACCCGTTAGCCTCATATGGCGACGAGTAATAGTGGTAGCGCAATCCATAGGTTATCGTAAGGTCGTTTCTCACGCGCCAGCTATCCTGCGCATAAGCTTCATACTCGTTATATCGATAATCGCGCGTCTGCCCGGTCCCGAGAGGAAAGGGGTTGCCGGCTGTGTCGTAGTTGAAGTTTGTGGTGATAAGCGAGTAGCGCCCCAGCAGGAAAGGGAACGCAAAATCGTAATTGTTGATCGCCACGTTGTTGATATCGGTGCCGATATCTGCCGGACGGAGAGCAGCGTTGAGAGCAAGAAGGTTGCCGCCGAGGCCGAGATCCTGCAGAATTGAAATCATTCCTAAGCCCCGACCTTAGACGGATCGGTTTGAAAGAGACGCCGAATGACATGTCATGTGATCCTTTGCTCCAGTTCAGGTCATCGCGAAAAGTGGGTAAAGGGACACGCCGCGTTTGCGTACTTATTGTCGGAAAGGGCACGGATAGCCCAAAGTTGCTTCCGAACATCCCTCCGGTGGGTGCCGGTACCCCGAATATATTCGGAGAAGTGGGCGTGAATGGTGCATTTATATTGGACGAGGCGCGCGTCACTCCGACAGTCACCTGGTTCGCTAGCGACGGACTGATGGTCCAGGTATGGCCGCCAGCAAACGAAAAGTCGCGCAAGACGATCCGGCCGCTCTCCGGGTCAGCGGGGAACTGCTGGGCTACCGTATTGCCCGTGTCTGTAAAGGATGTGCGCACGATATTCACACGTCCGAATAATTTCTGGTTATCGGTTGCGTTCAGATCGATGCGATTCGTATAGATATTTCCCGATCGGTTGGACGGTGCGTTGAACCTGAAACCGCCGGTATTGATACCATCGCCTACCGTAAGATCATTGGCTCGCGGATAACGGCCATTGACCAGGCTCAAAAGGGCCTGATTGGCTCCGACTCCCTGTGGGTCCATAGCCGCAATCTGGGCCGGCGACAGAATGGAGATGCCTCCCGCGTTATTGATGTAGGCTAAATTACCACTCCTGAAACTATCGAGAGGGACGATGCGTAATTGCGGCACGCCCTGGGCATCGCGCCGGCCTTCATAATCGAAGAAAAAGAATAGCTTGTCTTTGCCGTTAAATCCCGGCAGATAGACCGGCCCTCCGATGTTTCCTCCGAACTGATTGCGAGTCAATTGAGGCTTGGGAAGGCTGCGGCCCGTGTTTGGGTCGATCGTCCGATTGTTAAAGAAGGTATTGGCCGCTGTCGCTGATGTACGGTTGTACTCGCGCAGCGAACCATGAAATTGGTTGCTACCGCTCTTGGTGACCAACAATATTTGGCTCCCGCTGCTTCGACCTTCGGCGGCGCCAGGATTGGTTGTAACAGTGCGGAATTCCTGAATCGAATCGATCGGAGCAAAAGCGATTGTAAAAAATGCCTGACCGGTTGCGGCGTCATTGGCATCAATTCCATCGACTGTGATATTTCCCTGATCGGCACGCGAACCGGTGGATGAACCTAAAATATTGATCCCCGCCAGTCCCATACCCGTTCCCAGGTTGTTTCCGATCACTCCTGGTTGCAGGCCGAGGAGAGCGGCCGGCGTTTCGCGTATCTGGATCGGAAGTGCCTGCAGCCTGCGCGTTTCGATATTGTTGCCGATGCTCGCATCGGTCGTATTCAATGTCGCTCCGCCCAGAGCCGTCACCGTCACCGAGTTGGTCACCTGTCCGATCTGCAGCTGTCCGTTCTGCGTCTCCGTGACTCCAACTCCGAGCGTGACATTTTTGAGTATCAGCGTTTCAAAACCCGACGCCGTGAATTCAAGCATATAACCGCTACCCGGCGATAACTTGTGGAAAGAATAAACTCCCTGTTCATTCGTAATGGTTGACTGCTCCTTTGATGTCTTGGTATCCGTGAGTTTCACCTCGGCACCGCCGATCGCTGCGCCTGTCATATCTGTCAGAACGCCTGTCAGGGATGAAGTCTGCTGAGCCGGAACTATTGTGGGAAAGAACATCATGAGAAGCGACAATATCAATATATGTTTTGCTTCTTTCATTATTTTGGTGTGCCTCCTTGTTTGCCTGAAGATACGGGGTTTCTGATTTTCATCGGAATTAGGCAGGGAGAAACTACTTGGACTGTCGCGTGAGCTTAAATCTGGTAGGCGAGTCTGTAACTATCGATCAATTGGCCTACCGGGGAGTTATTCACATACACAAACGCCGCAATCTGCTCCTCTTCTTCCTTCTCTTGCTCCAATTGCCAAATAATATATTGCGACGAGACCTCTCTCAGTCTTCGATCGACTTCTTGCGAGAGTCGCACATTGATCGTTCCATCGTTTCCTACTCGCAGCCCTGAGTTCTCGCAATTATTGTTGTTGTATTGCGCGGCAGCGTATTTCACATCGGGCGCATTCTGTTCCAGCCATCGACTGAATTCGGGGTGAAGCGGGTCAAGTCCATAGTGCTGCCACAAAAGAGCAATCATCACTGCGCTCGATGAGACCGTTTTTCCCTCGCTACCGGCAGACATTTCTACCACAACCGAGAGCAGATCATCCATTGAACCCGCTGGATTCTGCCTTTTTCGCGCAAAAATATTGATGCTCTGGAACATTTAATTATCCTTTTTATTTTTCTGGAGGGCACTTTTGCGGGGCTTTTTCAAGTCGAACAATTTCCCCTTCTCGCTTTCAGGTGCTGGAAATGAATGAAACATGTCGTGGAGAGTTAAGAAGCTTGACACATCTTCCGCTGGCCTGTAGTATTTTCGCTCGTTCGATAATACGGAGGCACGTATGTCAATGGTAGACGGCTTCCCTTACAAGGAAGAGGTTGGGGGTTCGAGTCCCTCCGTGCCTATTCGATTTCAAATCTGATAGTTGATTTGAAGTTTGAAATGCGGAGTCGTAGTTCAGTTGGTTAGAACGCCGGCCTGTCACGTCGGAGGTCGCGGGTTCGAGTCCCGTCGGCTCCGCCATAAAAGATTCAGTACCCTGAAATATAAATAGTTGCCGCTCGACCTGCGGGCGGCTTTGCCATCTTATCATTGTAGCGCTCAGCCCGTTACTGCGGGCTTCTTCGCATGGCTTCAGCCTGTTCCTCGAGCACGGATGGTGAAGCCGAGACTCAAGGACGCTCAAGCGCCCTCAGTGAATACTCCTCAAGCTGACCAGTCCCCAACCGACTGGCCTATGGTCCTGCGGGAAAGCCCGGGCTGCCGGGCCGAATAAATATTTCTATGCTCAGCATCGATGATGCGCTCAATATTATATTGGAAAATACGCCTTTTCTGGCGGACAAGCATATCGCGCTTACAGAGGCAGAAGGATATTTCTTACGACGCGATGCATTATCTGATCTCGATCTGCCGCCGTTCGACCGAGCACGAATGGACGGGTATGCGGTAAGAGCGGTTGACACAGAAAGTGCGTCATCCGGGCGGCCCGCACGATTACGCGCAACAGGCGAGGCTGCTGCTGGTCACGCTTTCGATGGCGTCGTCGGAGTCGGCGAAGCAGTTCGGATAATGACCGGCGCCCCGCTGCCGTCAGGCGCTGATGCAGTCCAGAAGATCGAAGTCATCCGTCTCCTCGATAACGGCTGGATCGAAATCGATGAACCGGTTAAACCGGGCCAATTCGTATCGCCCCGCGGAATCGAGGCGCGGGCTGGAGAGGTAATGGTCCGTAAGGGCGAGCGCATCACACCTTCGGTTGCCGCAGTCCTAGCCAGCTTTGGATGCGCCAGGGTAACGGTCTCGCGCAAGCCTCGCATCGCGGTGCTTTCGACCGGCACGGAACTCGTCGAGGTCGATCAGAAACCCGGCCCTTCACAAATTCGCAATTCCAACACTTATTCGCTCGCGGGATATGCGCGGGGTGCGGGATGCGAAACAGTCAGCGCGCGTTTGGTCCGTGATGATCTGGATGCCACTCGCACAGCTATCGCCGATGCGTTACAAGAAGCCGATGTCGCCATACTCTCGGGCGGCGTCTCCATGGGAGACTATGATTTGGTCAAGCCCGCGCTGCGCGACCTGGGCGCAAAGGTTTGGGTTGAGAAAGTTGCGATGCACCCGGGAAAACCTACGGTCTTCGCTGGCCTCGGTGAGAAAATAATTTTCGGATTGCCGGGCAATCCCGTATCGGTGGCTGTATCGTTCCATCTTTTCGCGCGCCCGGCGCTTCTCAAGATGCAGGGTGCGAGAGAAATCGATCTTCCGCGAGTGCGCGCATATTTGACGCGCCCGGTAAAGGGTGCGCCGCCGCGCCGCAGTCATCAGCCGGCCAGACTGATGGTACGCGAAGGCCGGGCGGAAGCTGATCCTCTCAAGTGGAGCGGTTCGTCCGACCTGATCGCTTTTATGGGCGCCGATGCATTGATCGTCGTTCCCGAAGATTGCCAGGGATTGAATGAAGGCGAGCTGGTTGACGTTATTCTGATCAGATAGCGGAATTGTATGGTGCCAATAGACAGGGGGACGGAAGCCCGCCTATATGATCGGTGGCGGATTCCTATCTTCTGAATTGGGAGTCTGTCTCCATGCTTCCGCATCCTTTATCCTTCAAATTCGTAATGTCAGATCAATCGCAAAAAAATCTTTCGCATATTGATGAAGAAGGCCGGATCAAGATGGTTGATGTGGGTGATAAGTCAGCCACCCGGCGCACCGCCGAGGCAAGCGGGATGGTCAAGCTATCACCCGAAACGGTAGCGGCGATCCGCGAGCGGCGTACGAAAAAAGGAGATCCGCTCGAGACTGCGCGGCTTGCGGGAATAATGGGCGCTAAACGCACATCCGAGCTGATCCCGCTCTGCCATCCGTTAGCCCTGACGCATATCGATGTGCAGATTAAGCTTGCCGATGACGGTGCGCAGATCACTGCCACGGCGTCGACTACCGGACAGACGGGGGTAGAGATGGAAGCGCTCACGGCCGTCTCGGTCACGGCTTTGACGCTCTATGATATGTGCAAAGCGATCGATCGGGCGATGACGATCAGCGATATCCGGCTCGAACGCAAGATTGGCGGGCGTTCGGGCGAATGGCGAAGAGAGACGAGTTAATCCTTATGGAGCTGGCTGAGGCGTTGAAAAAACTCGAGGAGGCGCTGGGCGAGCATTACGGTTGGTCAAGCCACCCATTTCTGCGCCAGGAGATCAACACCGCGATCGCGCTCAAAGCCGGACGCCTGGGGATAACGCCGAGCAAATATTGCCAGATAGCAGCGGGGAGCCAGAGTGAATTGCTGGCGTTGGTTGAAGAGACCGCGATGGGCGATTCGTATTTTTTCCGCGAACGCGATCAATTCGAATGTCTGCGGACTAAAATCTTGCCGGAGCTGATGCACAGCCATCCACCGAATGGCAGATTGCGTCTCTGGAGTACAGCCTGCTCGACGGGGGAGGAAGCCTATTCGCTGGCGATCGCTTTCGATCAGGCGAGAACCGATCACAACCAGTTGAAGGCGGAGGTCTTCGCCACCGACCTTCGCAACCGAGCGCTGCTGGAAGCGAGTCAGGCCCGTTACCGGTCGGTATCCTTGCGTGAATTGGATGATGAGACGCGCAAGAGATATTTCGAAAAAACCGGTTTCTTTTCCCGCAAATCATCCAGCGAATTTTACACAGTCATCCCGGACATCCGCCGGGTCGTTACTTTTCGCCGGGTCAACCTGCTCGACCGGCTTTTCTGGAAAGGCATCAACAGCAAATTCGATCTGATCGTTTGCGCCAACCAGTTGCTCTTTCTGCATGGGTATGCGGGGAGACAGATGGTCCAGAATCTTACCAATTCATTACGTGAAGGCGGCTATCTGATGGTCGCGCCCAATGAAATAAAATTGGTCAATTCATCCCGCTTCATCCAGCTCGTTAATTACCCTACTTTTTTCCGGCGTCTGGTTTGAATCTATCTGTTGGGCAGATCGAGAGTCTCGAGCACGATCTCCAAAGAACGTGCGGCGATGTCGCGCGTACGTTCGCTCCAGCCCATCTGCTCGCGGTTCTGTTCGTAATCGCGACGCACCCGCTCTCTCAGTCTTTCAATGAAATCTTCAGGGTTGGGCGATTTTTCAATCGCATGGTCAATTTCGCGATATGCGTTGTGAATAGTGATCAACCAGTCTGATGCGTGGTATTCAGGTGTTCCCGGTTCTGCGCTGAACTTCGCAGTAGCCATTTTGATAAACTCCGTGTCAATTAAAGTGTGAGATGGAATGCAATCTTTATCTCAAATCTCAGATTTGAGATTTCATTAGCGTACGCACCATACGAGCGTAAGTCTCGACGGCATTCAACAGGTCCTGTTTGCGAATGTATTCGTGTGCCGTATGTGCATCGTGGATCGAGCCCGGGCCGAAAAGCAGGGGGCGGCCCCAATTGGTCAGGCACGGAATATCTGTCCCGAAGCGTACGACGTTCGTGGGGATATCAATTTCTTTCACCGTGTGCATGTGGATCGGGGGGATGGAAAATCCGCGCTTTATCTCTGCACGCCCGCTTCCGATCTCGATCACTTGCCGGAAAAGATCATCGGGAGAGTAGACCGTACGAAACATCAGTTCGGCGGCGGCGAAATCGGGTACGACGTTGGGTTTGCGCCCTCCGCTGATCGTTCCGACATTGCAGGTTGTCGGCCCGAGTTCCGGCTCAACCGGCCAGTCTGCGTTTCTGATGTCATTTATAATGTCGAGCAGTTTTTCGATCGCCGATTCGCCCAGTTCGGGATAAGCCGAATGAGCAGCGCGGCCTTTTGTTTCGATGACCACCCGCAGCGCCCCTTTGGTCGCTATTGCTTGATGGCTTTCGGTCGGCTCGCCGTTGATCAGATATCGGTTCCGGTTGGGAATCCCGTTCGCCGCCATCGCGCCGTCGCTCCCGTCTTCTTCGCCGACGACGTAGAGCAGGCCGATGTCTTTCAGCCCTTCCGCCTTCAATCTCTTAGCAGCAAATACCTGCGCGGCGATCACCCCCTTCGCATCGCATGCGCCGCGCCCGTAAATATTCCCCTCGTCTTCGCTGAATCCGATGAACGGCGGTACCGTGTCGATATGCGATGAAAAAGTGACGAGCGGGTCGCCGATGCGCGCATAGACGTTAATGCGGTCATCGCTCACCGGCTGCGCCGTAACCTGGAAGCCGGCGTCTGACAGGTAGTCGCGCAGCCATCGTCCGACCGCCCCTTCGTTCCAGGAGATCGATTCGATCTCCATCAATTCCCGTGTGAACTGAAATATATCCATAGCCATTAGCGAGGGGCGATTATAAATGGGCTTTGCAATATTGAGAAGTAAAGAGAGAATCAATACCGCGAGCGATAGATAACCATGCCCCATTACTGGTTAAATTTCGGGGCGCTCTATTGTCACCGATTAAGGTAATGCCTATTCATTTCTCTCCTCAACGCAAGAATTCTTCCAGCTTCACTGCCGTCTCCGTCTTCTCATCGCGATATTTGATGATGATGGGGGCATAGACCGACAACCCCCAGTCTTTCGCTGCTCCGACCGTAACCGCTCGTGAGCCGGGGACCACGACCGCTCCGGGCGGAACCTCTAGCGGCTTTTCCCCTTCGCGCCGGTATATCTCGCCGCGAACCGCATCGAAGATCGGCGTCGATCCGGTCAATATCACGCCCGCGGCCAGGATAGCGCGTTCGCGAACGATCGCGCCTTCATAAACGCCGCAATTGCCGCCGATGAGCACTTCGTCCTCGATGATCACCGGCATCGCGCCCACAGGTTCCAGGACGCCGCCGATCTGAGCGGCAGCGCTGACGTGGCATCGCTTTCCCACCTGAGCGCAGGATCCGATGAGCGCGTGCGAATCGACCATCGTTCCGTCGTCAACATAAGCCCCAGCGTTGATGTAGGCCGGCGGCATAATCGTCACTCCACGTCCCAGATAAACGCCATCGCGGATCGTCGAACCGCCCGGCACAATACGCACACCGTCGGCGATTGTCACGCGTTTTGTCGGATAGGTCTCTTTGTCGAAAAAACGAAAATTATCGTCGATTGAGCAGTCGACCAGGGCGCCCAGGCGGAACCCCAGCAGGATGCCGCGTTTGACCCATTGATGGACTATCCATCGATCGCCGGTCTCTCTGCTGGCAGCCCGCACTTCACCGCGATTGAGCGCGACCTTAAATTCGTTGAATACGGCCAGTCCTTCGCGTCTTTGCTCTTCGGTCGGTTCGGTGATCTGGAAAAATGATTCGATTTGTGACTTGAGATTCGAGATATTCATGGTTTCTCTTCGGGCGGCGGCTCATTGGACTCTTTCTTGCGGCGCCAGGCTGTGACGAAATGAATGATTATCGCCAGCGCAAACATGCCGATGATCAGGAGTGCGATGCTGCCGATATATTGGAGTAAGTCGGACATAAGATAGTTTTCAGTTTTTAGTTTTCAGCTTGAGTCGCCCCTGAAACTGAAAACTGAAAACTGAAATTAACTGCTCAGCCTCTTCGCCGCGTTAGCGGCGGCTGATTGTAGCCGTGGGTTTTAACCCACGGCGGGATTGAAGGACATTCCCGCGTCGCGTCAGCGACGCCTGAATTCAACCGTCGCTGACGCGACGTGAAAAAATTTACCGCCACCGTGGGTTAAAACCCACTGGTATCTACACATTTCCGACGGTCAGGAATAGCCTGGCACAATGAGCCGGGCCATCTGTTTAAGGTCATTGAGGTCATAATGTTCGAGCAATTCAAGTGTCGACAAGAAACTCCAAAACCCAGCCAACAATGCTGGTGCAGTGGGTTGCCCACGCCGAACTTGTCGACCGCTCAATCGCACCAAGAGATTGCGCAGGGTGACCGTCTGCGGATCCGTTGCGCGTTGGATGTGCCAGACTACGACACAAGCCATGGCCACCACCAACAAACGTTTGGCAATCGCCTCAGCAGTTTCCTGCTGCCACTGGTCGACTTGGAAACCATGGCTTTTAAGCAACTTGAAGTAAGATTCAATTCTCCAGCGCCAGTAGTACCATTCGGCCAGTTGCTCAGCGCTGATGCCAGCCGGCACGTTACTGAGCAAGTACCATTCAGCCGCAATCGTTTCATCGGGCAAGCGCAGTTGACAGACAATCAAGCGCAGTTCGAGCGGCTCACCTTTGATCCATTGACGCTTGCCCCCGTCGCGCGCGCGGGGAAAGGCCGGACGATCAATGACGATGCTGGTTTCGCCCACAAACAGTTGCCCAATGAGATTGGCCGAAATCTCTACCGCTTGGCTAGCGCGCAAGGCGACCTGTGCTGCGACCTGGCTCAACGGTTGTGTCCGCTCCTGCCAAACAACTCTCTGTTCCCCGTTGGCACGTACTTCAAACAGATGGCCTTCACTATTCCATTGACGATAGTGAAAGATCGAGTCGCCTTCCCGATCAATGATGTGGACCAGCGGCAACGACAGTTTTTGCTTCTGCGAAGCCCGCATTGTCTGGCTCACCAATCCCAGGGGCGACCAATCTCTGTGCCTCTCTTCATCAAGCGTTGTGTGCCATCCATCATTGGCCCACAGCCCAAGGCTGATCGGCGCTATCGGCGCCCCGCTCTGGTCGCTCAGCAGCAACGTGGTCGCCAGTTTGTAGCCCAAGTCGCTGCCGATTTTTTTCCGATCCTTCTTGCTCGTGTGCGTTCCGTAGCGCAGATCAGACCAGTCGTGGATCGCCAGTCCATACCGTCGACAGACAAGCGGCATCTCCCGCCGAGCTTGTTCTACCAACGGTTCGACCAGCCCCGTCAGCTTCACATTGGGGTTGGCATAAAATCGCCAGGCCGCTTGCGTGCTGGCAAACGCTTCATTAACGCTCGGCAGCGCACGCGATCCAGCAGCTTGATTCTCGCTTGTATGGAGATGTTCATTCACCAGCCTCTCATACCGTCTTTGCAAACGGGGGTCAAATGGAGGTTTGAGGAGAAACATTCAAAGAGCATATTCTTCGGTAGGTTTGATTGCGATAACTCTTTGCAACCAAACGCAAAAACTTGTGTAGATACCAGTGCGGTTAAAACCCACGGCTACAATCAGCCGCCGCTAACGCGGCGAAGAGGCTGAGCAGTCACATTCAGTATCAGCGTTCAATTGTCAGCTTCAGTTTTTAGCCTTTCAGCCACCGTGGGTTAAAACCTGGTTAAAACCCACGGCTACAATCAACCGCCGCTAACGCGGCGAAGAGGCTGAGCAGTCACATTCAGTAATCAGCGTTCAATTGTCAGCTTCAGTTTTTAGCCTTTCAGCCACCGTGGGTTAAAACCTGGTTAAAACCCACGGCTACAATCAACCGCCGCTAACGCGGCGAAGAGGCTAGCAGTCACATTCAGTAATCAGCGTTCAATTGTCAGCTTCAGTTTTTAGCCTTTCAGCCTTTCAGCTTGAGTCTCTCCTGAAACTGAAAACTGAAAACTAAAAACCGTTTTGCGCCAGCCAATTATTTATCACCGGATAGGAATCGCGCGGCACTTCGTGATCCGCGTCGAAAAATCTCAATTCGACCGATTTGGCGCGTTTGCGCAGCGCCTCGGCGTTCGCGCGAATCCGTTCGGGCGTATAAAACTCGTCGCGTTCGGCCGCGATATAGAGCACATCGATTTTTCCGCTCTGATATTTTCCTTCGACCTGCCAGTCACCCGGAATGCCACCGCAAATGGCGACAACACCTTTCACCAGATGATTGTGGGTGAATGCGAAACGGAAATTTACCCCGACGGCCTGAGAAAAACCCATCAGGAATATGCGGCTGGCGTCCGCTTCGCCGGAATTCTTCAACTTTTCTATGATCTCTAACACGAGCCGGTGATGGAGCGCGACCGACTCTTCCGGTTTGAAATTGGTCAGCCAGCCGAACCCGTAGCCCGGCTGCGTCGATTCTACCGCGGTCCTCACCATATGCTGATGCGGCCCCTGCAGCGCGGCGATAAGATAGTCGCGGTCATTGATTCGCCGCATAAGCTTCATCATCGATGTCTTGTCCCCGCCGTACCCGTGCATTGCGATGATCAGCGGTTTGGGTTTAGTACCTCCGGGATTGTAAAGATCGTAGTAATACGGAAATTCCTGGACGCTGCGGCATTCTGTGATCTCGGCCATCTGATTCTCCTGGATCAAAAAAGAAGAAGCGAATCATAACGTAGATCGTCGTGTGTACCAACCGGCACTTGACTCTCGGTATAGTCAATCAGATAATCCGCCTCAGCCGACGAGGTTGATCCGTCAAACATGACTTGTCTTGATTCAACCAAGGCTCCTCAGTTGGCATCTAACGTCTTTGCTGGGACGACAAAGCATACCTAACCAGTACAGTTCTGAATAAATCATTTATGGATTGCTCTTGAATTATTCAGCGGAGTATCTCCTCATGCATTTCGGGCTGACCGCGCTGTGGTAAGTCATTAACCGATGATTGCGTAGGTGTAGATATACTCCGCCACACGCAAGGAAGGAAGGTAAAGATGTTAAACAAACGGAGAGGGTGGATGGTGAAGAGTCTGTTTTTCGCATTGGTCGCGGGACTTATGGCGGTACCCTCGCTCACCGGATTCACACAATCGGATAATTCTCAACTGTCAGGATTCGCTAAGGATCAGGCAGGAGGCGCCATCTCAGGCGCCAAGGTCACAGTCAAGAACGAAACGAGAGAGTTCCAGCGAACAACTACGACAAATGCCGAAGGGTATTATGTAGTATCAAGTTTGCCTCCCGGGCTCTACACGATCACGGTTGAGGCGAACGGTTTTAAACTATTTCAGGCGACCGGCAAAAAACTAGATCCGAACATAGCTGCCAATGAAGACGTGACTCTCGTGCCCGGCCAATTGACGGAGACGGTCAACGTCACGGCATCAACTGCTTCAGTGCAGACTGAAACGGCTACGGTGGGGAAGCTGGTTGAAGGTAAACAGATCGAAGCCCTGCAACTTAACGGGCGCAACCCCCTCTTCCTCGCCCAGCTAAAACCGGGTGTCGCGGGTAATGCGATGGGCGGGTTCAATTTTGGCCTGACCACCGCGGGGCTGAATATCAATGGCTCGCGCACACAGGATAACCTGATCACCTTCGATGGCGCCGTCGCCGTACGCACCCGTTCGAACGGCACGAGCATCGGTGTGGCCGATCTCGATTCAACGCAGGAGGTGCAGGTCCTCACCGCAAACTATAACGCCGAGTACGGCCGCGCGGCGGGGGGGCAAATCCGCATCGTGACCAAGAGCGGAAGCCGCGACTTCCACGGCAACTTTTACGAGTATCTGCGTAATTCCGCGTTTAACGCCAATGAGTGGAGCCGCAATGCAAACGCGCCGCCCAACCAGCCCTGTAGCGATCCTCAGTTTGAAAAGGCAACGCATTGCCGGCCTAATCCGTTCCGCTTCAATCAATTCGGATATAACCTGAGCGGGCCGGTCATCATCCCCGGCACTGGCATCAACCGTGATCGCAACAAACTGTTCTGGCTTTGGGGGCAGGAGTGGCTGCGGGAGAGGAGAGCGCTCAACCGCTCGCTAATCGTGCCGACGCAGAGGATGAGGAATGGAGATTTCGGCGAGCTGCTCGATCCGAATAATGTATATATCCGCGGAGGCCTGCAGGTAAGGCATCCGGGCACGGGTGTGGCATTTGACAATAATGTGATCCCGCAAGAGATGCTCAGTGCCAACGGCATGGGGATATTGAGAGCTTTTCCTGAACCGATTCCCGGCTTCATAGGGGCTGGCGGACAGAATTGGTTTGCTGAGCGCCCGCTCACTACCGATCAGCGCAAAGACACGCTCTCGATCGACTTCTATCCTAACGAACGGCATCAACTCAGATGGCGTTTGCAGCTCTATAATTTCGTCGAAAATTCCCCGTTTCCGTTTGCCGGCGATCCTGGTTTGACGCCACGAATCTTCGATCGTCCCAACCAGACGACATCGATCAATTGGGTCTGGACCATTTCACCTAACTGGGTTAGTGAAACGCTCGTGGCCGGCAGCCGTGATCAGGTCTTCATCAGTGTGGACGGGAGCGCCGATTTATTGAGGAGGAGCAGATACGGAATCAATTATCCGTACATATTCCCCGATCGAAAGGAGATTAACGATAAGATCCCGACCATTGACGGGCTATCGCCCTTCGGACGCCTCGATGGAGGCCCATATCCGGCACAATCTACCGGGCCGATCTACCAGGTATCCAACAATCTGACCAATATCCGTGGCAGTCACACTATCAAGTTCGGCGCCTATTTCGAGCGCGCCGGTCAAAATGACTTCGATCAGATCAACGTTAACGGCACACCCGGCGGCACCAACAATCAGAACGGCCGGTTTGCCTTTGTCGATGAAAGACAAGGAGGCGTGCTTATCACGCCGTCCATTGTTAATGCCGCCCTGGGACGCTTCAACACATACGCCGAGATCGGACAGCGATCATTCACTCCATACCGCGGCCATATGTTCGAGTGGTTCGCACAGGATGGCTGGAAGGTCACGCCCAAGCTGCGTATGGAATTCGGTCTACGCCATACCATCATCCAGCCTTACTATAGCCTGTGGGGCAACATGGTGGTTTTCGACGAGCGGTATTACGATCCTAACAATGTCGTCACGCAGAATCCGTCGAATGGATTTATCACCGGCGGTGACCTGCGTGCGCAATACAACGGGCTCGTCATTCCTGGCGATGGCTGGCCTCCTGCCGCCGCCGGACGCATCGATCTGGTAAATAACCCGGACTACGCGTTTCTCTTCCGTGGCGATCCGAAGCAGTATTCTGATATTCATAAAAATACCTTCCAACCGCGGGTGGGTATCGCCTATGCGTTCAATGACAAAACAGTGATACGGGCCGGCGCCGGCCGCTTCCTGACACGCCTGGGGGTGAGCGATTCGGTCTTCCTCGGCGGGAACCCGCCTTTACAACCGACCGTCTCGGTGACCAATGGCATGGTGGACAATCCGGGCGGCATGGGCAGTAACGCATTCCCGTTGGCGATCACGACGCAGGATCGCGTCTTCAAGAACCCCGAATCCTGGGCATGGAGCGCGACCGTTCAGCGCGAAGTCGCTTTCAACACTACGATTGAGATCGGTTATGTCGGAAGACGCGGATTGCATGGGCAACGCGAGCGCAACCTCAATCAGCTCGAACCGGGCACAATACAGGACAATCCGGGTATCAATGCCGATTACCTGCGTCCGTACAAAGGTCTGGGCATTATCCGTGTAACCAACAACGATGCCAACTCGAGCTATCACGGTTTCCAGGTCGGAGTTGACCGCCGGTTTAGCCAGGGTCTCGGATTCGGCGTGGCTTACACTCTGTCGAAGGTGATGGATGATGGATCGGCGCAGCGATTCGTCATTCCGAACACCGATGATGCAAGCACTCTCTGGGGACCGGCCGACTACGATCGCCGCCACGTCCTGGTGCTGAATGCGATCTACGAATTCCCATTCTTCAAGAATTATTCGAAGCTGACCGGGAAAATATTAGGCGGCTGGAGCATCAGCGCGATCTCGCAATTCCAGACCGGAACTCCATTCTCTATCACTTCCGGCGATGACTTCGCGGGAGTCGGACCGGGCAGTGGGCGCCAGTTCTGGGCTATCACTGGCGATCCGCAGCTCGACCATAGTTTCTCGGGCAATGCCGCGGACGACAATTACTGGTTCCGGGCGACTGCCGTTGCACCGGGAACAGGAACATTCGCCAATCAGAAGTTCCGCAATTTCATTTACGGTCCTGGATTCCAGAATCACAACATAGGGATATTCAAGACCTTCTTAATCACGGAGAGACATCGCCTCCAGTTCCGCGCCGAAGCTTTCAATTGGCTGAACCATCCAAACTGGGGTGGTGGTAATGGAACTGGCACATACAATGCGAACGACGGCACCGCAGATGGCATTGGGCTCAATCCTCTCAGTGCTAATTTTGGAAAGGTAGCGACCAAAGGAAGCGAGCGCCAGTTGCAGTTCGCGCTCCGTTATCAGTTCTAGACTTCGCCTCTCATGGCTTATGGCCGCCCGTTCGGGAGAAATCCCGGGCGGGCTTTTTTATATAGCTATAAAGGATCACCCGCCCAAAAAATACGAACGCCGAGGTTTATCTCGGCGTCGTCGTGGTTGAAACCTGCAGGAATCTAACCAGCTATCATTTAAATTCTTAGTCAATTACCGGGTTGATTTTTTACCGGGTCGTGGTTACTTGGATCCGCCGATCCTGAACTTCATGCCCGCCGAAAAGTTGAGGCGATAGGCTGGATAGCCTAGCACTTCCTGATATCTCCGATTGAGTAGGTTTTCGATGCGCCCGAACATGCTCCACCATGAAGTGAGGCTGTAGGATCCGGTCAGATCGAGCTTCTGATATCCTGAGTTGTATATCGGTCCTCCCTGCCCATCGAATCTAAGGAATGTCACCGGATCTGCATCGCGCCGCTGACCTACGAACAGGCTGTAAAGATTTATATCGAATTTACTGGCAACCAGTGAAGCATACACCGAACCAGAATTGCGCGGCCTACGCAGAAGCGGCAGCCCTACTTCGGGGTTTGCTATCAGCTGAGGGACCGCCGCGCTGAAATCGAGGATGTCGGCTGATGAAGTCAGCTCCGTCTTGAGAAGCGTGTAACTCCCGCCGATCTGCAGCCACCGGTTCGGATGCAGATTTACCGCTAGTTCGAAGCCGCGAGCTCGCGCGCGGTCGTTGTTGATGTAATTGGTCAACCGGCCGTCCGACAGCATTATCGGTCCGCCGAACGTCGCTGGATTGCCCACGAATGTAATGATGTCCAGGTACCGGTTATCGAAATATATTCCTTCTATACGGACGCGGTCCCATAAAAGGTATTGCTCGATACCCACATCGAAATTGCGCGCGCGTTCCGGCCTCAGCTCCGGATTACCGAAGAATTGCGGGTTGGGACTGAATGCTTCAATCAGCGTCGGGGTTTTCATCCCGTAACCGTAGTTGGCTTTCAGTTTCGTCGGGCCACGGCGAGCCTGCAGCCCGGAGAGACTCAGCACATAGATCATCGAGATCTTAGGCATAATTTTGGTCCCGTACCCCACTTTGCCGGTGTAGGGTGTGGAGCCGAGATCGCTCGCCGCAGTTGCAAAGCTCGCCGGCACTTGGGCGCGATTATATTCAACGCGCGCTCCGGCGGTGACGAAGAATCGCGGTCCGTAACTGAACTGGTCCTGTAGATAGGCGCCCCAACTAGTGCGGTTGGCGTTGACGCGAGTCAAATTGACAAAACCATTGTCGAAGACAGCACCCTCATCTTCGTAATCGACCCCCAAAGTAGCGAAGTTCCTGCTCGAGAGGACCATGTTGCTTTGATATCGCACACCACGGCGGCGTTGATAATTGTTGAAGTAAGAGACGAAATCGTTACCGAATGCAGCCGTATTGAGCGGCGTCGATGCCTGGCTCAAATCCTGTGCAGCCGGATCGAAAGCCAGGCTTTTGCTCTGTGAAAAAGCGAACGTCACGCTTTGTTGCCAGAAATTTCTCGTCTGATCATCGAGTCGCAGTCCCAGCGTGTTCCGCCTCGCTTTTGCGCGCTCGTCCGGGTCGGGAAATAGATATGCAGTCGGGCCGGCGACGCCCAGACCCGAATTATCATTTCGCGTGGTAAGACGCAGTTGCGTGCGCCGGCTGAACCAGAATCCGAGATTCGCCGTTGCGACGCGGTTTTGATAATCATCATTGCGATCGAGCCCGTTGGTGTTGAGGTGCGTATAGCTGAGCGAATAATCGAGCATGCGCGACATTCCCGATAAGCGGGCCAATTCGCGGTTAAATGCGTAGCTTCCGCCCTCGCCCGAAAACACGAACTCGGGCGTCGACGTCGTGCCCCGATGGGTGAAGAACTGCATGACTCCGGTCATCGCATCCGAGCCGTAAGTCGCGCTCTGCGCCCCGCGGACCAATTCCAGCCGCCCCGCATTGTCGGTCGTTAAATCCGCAAAATTGAACGAGCCGCCCCCATCGTTTACCGGTACACCGTCGATCAATACCTTGGTGTAATCCGAATCGCCCCCGCGGATGAAGAGCGAGGTTAAGCCTCCGCGCCGTCCCGTTTGCGCGACCGAGACTCCGGGCGAGAAACGAAGTGCATCGAAGGCGTTTACATTTTGTGCCCGCAGCAAGTCATTAGCCGAGATGACGGTCGTGCTGGAAGGGGTTTCTCCGATGAGTGAATCCGTACGGGTGGCCGATACCACGACGGCATCCTGAATTGCGGCGACGATGAGCGGGACGACGATTCGATACTCACGCCCCTCTGCTATCTTGACGGGCTGTGCGCCGCCGCTCTGGGTCAGCCCTTCAGCCTCGACTGCGAGCGCATAATCTCCGGGTCGCAGATTTAGAAAATTGAATTCTCCTTCATCGCCAGTAAGCGTCTCGCGCACTGCGAGCTTGTTAGCGAGCAGTACCACCCGCGCGCTTTTTACGGCGACTCCTCGCGCATCGGTTACGATCCCACGTAGAATACCGGAAGGTATTTCTGCCGATGTCTGCAGAAAAAGAGAGCAGACAAAAATAGCGAGCGATATTAGTTTGATCAATGACTTCATTGTTATTTTGCTCCTCAGAAAAACAGACAGGACTTACGGGGTCTTTCAGGATTTGTCTAATTCGCTAATCCTGAAAAATCTCATAAACCCTGTCTTCTCTCTGCGCTTTCACTGTGTCGTAACAATCTTGATTATTTTCGTGGGCCGATCAGTTTCCACTCTATCCTATCACCATTTTTTGTAACGTATTTGCCCGCGCCGGCTTTCGCCTTCGCGCCGTTAACATAATAGATCAGGTAATAGCCATTGCCATTATTCACACCGTTGATCTCTTCCACAAGTTCGCCCATCTGATTCCCGCTCGTGCGAATCCGCGCGCGCGCTTTGAGAATCTCGAGCGCAGTCTTTCCATCCTCTCCCTCATAAGCGATAACTAATCGCTCAGCAGGCGCCTGTGTAGACGATGCCGTCGCGGTATTCGGCGTCTTTACCGGTGGGCGTTGGGCGCAAGCGCTATAGCTATCACCCATGACAGGATGAAAACCCCTGATAAAGATTTAAATGTTTTCATTGAGCGCTTATCCATGAAATACGAGGTTTGCCGCTCTGCGGATGTCGATCGACCAAAAGCGGCGTTCCGAACACTCGCACGAGCAGATCGGCGGTCATCACATCTGATGGAGTGCCAACGGCCAGGAGCCTCCCTTCATTCAGCAATGCCACGCGATCGGCGAACTCCGCAGCCAGGTTTATCTCGTGGGTGACAACGATGGCGCCGAGGTTTTTTTCGCGGGTCAGCTCACGGACGTACCTGAGCAGGGATATCTGATGAGCGATATCCGCGTTCGCCGTCGGTTCATCCAGCAAGAGCAGACGCGGCTCCTGAGCGAGAGCGCGCGCGAGCACGACGCGCTGGCGTTCGCCGGACGAAAGTTCATTGAATCTTCTTCCGGCGAATTGGATGGCGTCCGTGTCGCCGAGCGCCTTGACCGCGATTTCGAGGTCCCTCGGCGAATCGAATCCGAGGGCGCCCACGTATGCGAAGCGTCCGGTCAGGACATACTCGAGGGATGTCAGCGGAAAACGAACCTCGCCTGATTGTGCAACCAGCGCCATTCGCCGCGCGGCTTCGCGCCGTGAAAAGTCCGCCACCGGGCGGGCATCAAACAGCACCTCGCCGGTCTGGGGCTTGAGTGCGCCGTGGGCGACTGCGAGTAATGTCGATTTCCCCGATCCGTTTGGTCCGAGCAGCGCGACGATCTCACCTGCATTCACGGTGAGCGTGATGCCGTAGAGCACCTGGCGATGGTAACTGAAATTGATATCCCTTAGTTCGAGCATTTACCTCGCATCTACTTGCCCTGACCGCCGAGTAAATTCACCTTACTTACGTTTGCGAACCAACAGGTAAATAAATACCGGTGCGCCGATCAGCGCGGTGATCGCGCCGGTCGGCAGTTCACGCGGAGACAGGACGGTGCGAGCGACGGTGTCTGCGATCAGGACCAGAATCCCACCGGCCACCGCGCTCGCCGGTATTGCCAGCCGATTGTCGGTGCCGGTCGCCAGCCTTACCACATGGGGCACGACCAACCCCACATATCCGATCGCGCCGCCGGCGGCGACGGCTGCCCCCGTCAAGAATGATGCCGTCAGATAAACTATCCAGCGTACGCGGGTTGTTTCGACCCCGAGCGCGAAAGCGTCGCGTTCCCCGATCATCATCAGATTCAGGGCGCGCGATTGCGTCATCAGAACGATCACGGCGGCGAAGGCGGCGATGATGACGAAAATCAATCCTTCGATGGTTCCGCTCGATAGGTCACCGAGCAGCCAGAGCGTGATGTTGCGTAATTTTGCATTATCTGCGAGCGCGGTCAGGAGGACGATCACCGAAGAGAGAAATGTCGACATTACCACGCCTGCGAGTATCAGATGCGCCGGGTCGTCTTCGCGCCGTCCCAGGCGATAAACGATCAAAGTGGCTGCCGCTGCCCCGGCGAATCCCAGAAGCGGGCGGCTCATTGCATATTCGGAGGCGAACATGATGGCGATGATCGATCCTACCGCTGCCCCGCCTGAGACGCCCAGTACGTAAGGATCGGCGAGTGGGTTTCGCAGCAGTGCCTGAAAGGCCGCTCCGGCTATCGCCAATGACGCGCCGACCCCGAGAGAGAGCGCGATACGCGGTAAGCGCAGGCTGAAGATGATAATCTCCTTTTCCGGAGAGATGTTTGACGCCGCCCCGAACAATTTTGACCAGAGAGCCTCGACGATTTGACTCGCTGCAATCGGTTCACTGCCCATCGACAGCGAGCCTATGGATGCGGCTATCATCATGACGACCAATGACAGCATCACGACCGTCGCCCGCCGCTTTGTCAAATAACCGGTTAGCGCTGGCGGTTCGTCGGCTTTCGTTTTTAGCAGTCCGCCGGTCTTCACGGGTGCAGTCCTCGCGCCAGTTGTTCGAGGCCGTCCACGATGCGTGGCCCCGGACGGTCGAACCAGTCAGGATTGACGGTGATGATCCGATTGGAACGAACCGCCGGCGTCGTCGGAAAGTCCCGGCGCAGATCCTCTTCGCGCACAAACTCTTTGCCGTGGCTGGACGGCGCGATGATGACCTCGGGAGCGCGCGCGATGACCGCCTCGCGTGAAAATTGCGGATAATCCGCCGCCTCGTCGCCGGAGATCGATCGGCCACCCGCAATCATAATCAAATCATTGATGAATGTATTACGGCCGGCGGTGATCAACGGGCTGGTCTGCAGAACATAGAGCACGCGCGGTTCGGGTAGACCTTTCACCCTCGATTCGACGGCGCTTATCCGCCGTTCCATCTCATCGGCGATCTCCGCTGCCCGCGCGCCTGCTCCCGTCGCTTCGCCGAGCTTTCGGATCGTCGCCACGGTCTCACGCACCGTGCGCGGATTCGTCACATAGACCGGAATTGCCAGCTGGTCGAGTTTATTAGTCATATCTTCAAGCTGGCTCGCAGTGGTTGTGAGCACCAGATCGGGTTTTAGCCCGATGATCCGTTCGAGGTTGGGATGTAGCGTATCGCCGATTTTCTCTTTGGTTTTCGCCTCTGCGGGAAAATCGCAATAGCTCGTGACGGCGGCGATTCGATCGCCCAGCCCGAGCGCGAAGAGAATCTCGGTTATATTGGGCGCCAGCGATATGATACGCTTCGGGTTGGCTCTGATTTTGACGCTGCGGCCGAGGCCATCCGTGAAATTGCGCGGATCAGGCGATTCACTGGTTGCCGGGTTATGATGACAGCCGAGACATAGTGCGGCTAGAAGAATCGTGAGCCCGTAATGAAGAGCGAAATGCTTTTTTAAGAATAACCGTCGCATCCGTGAACATCCGTGGTGAATCCGGTTTTCTTGTGAGAGCCGGGAAAATAGACGAAAAAACAAAAGCCTCAGACGCAACGAAGAAAGAATGTGCGTCTGAAGCTTCAGGTATTAAATATAAAAATGAAGACTCATTCGGGAGTGTTCCCGAAAGGACACGGCGCCCTTTCATCCGAAGGGTTGTCGATGATCTTTCAGGCAGGTCTCCTGGCTTAATTTTGATGAAGGGCAGATTTTTTCGCCTTCACCGAAATGGTCTTTCACAGTGGCGGTGACCGCGCGGGATTTCAACCCGCTTCCCTATTCTCCCGCTATAAATGCGGGCACCTGAAAATGTTGATAAAGATCATTAACAGTAGGCAAACCTATCACGCGGTTCGGCCCCAGTCAATTGATAGAAAATCGGGGCATGACGAGAGGATTTAATAACCAGTTGAAAACTTACCTATCAAGAACATTTGTGCGATTTAAAAAAACAGCTTGAGCGTTGACCCGAAAAAAGTGTAAAAGAGCGCAGGAGGAGGAATCTAAGTGACAACCAATAAGGAAAATCTTCATCGCAAAATCGCGACGCGAACCGCACGTGTAGGTGTGATCGGGCTCGGTTACGTTGGCTTGCCGTTGGCGGTCGAATTCGCGCGCGGTGGATTCGAAACCGTCGGATTCGAGGTCGATGCCAGGAAAGCTGATGCGATCAATCGCGGCGAATCGTACATTCCCGACGTTCCGACCCAGCACATAGTTGAACTGATCGCGGAAAAGAAACTGGCCGCGACGACCGATTTTACGAAGCTGAAGGAACAAGAAATTATCATCATCTGTGTCCCGACGCCTCTGCGGAAGACAAAAGACCCGGATGTGTCCTTCATACTGGCTGCCGCAGAGAAATTCCAGGCGACGCTGCGCCCCGGGCAGCTCATCATTCTGGAATCGACGACTTACCCCGGGACGACCGATGAGGTCTTGCGCCCGATGTTCGACGAAACCGGATTGAAGATCGATGATGACTACTTTCTGGCATTCTCGCCCGAACGCGTCGATCCAGGAAACGAAAAATTCAACACCAGCAATATCCCAAAGGTCGTTGGCGGAGTCACACCGGCAAGCGGCGAAGTCGCAAGTGCTGCTTATGGCCATATCGTCGAGATGGTGTACTGCACCAGCTCAGCGCGTGTGGCGGAGGCCTGTAAACTGCTCGAAAATACGTTCCGCGCCGTCAACATTGGGTTGGTCAACGAACTCGCCCAACTGTGTCACACGTTGGGTATCGATACCTGGGAAGTTATTGGGGCGGCGGCCACGAAGCCTTTCGGGTTTATGCCGTTCTATCCGGGTCCGGGCATCGGCGGGCATTGTATTCCCCTCGACCCTCACTATCTTTCCTGGAAAGCGCGTATGCACGGATTTGAAGCCCGCTTCATATCGCTGGCTGAGGAGGTCAATTCCCGCATGCCGGAACACGTGGTCGAGCTGGTCACGATGGGTCTCAATCAGCATCGCAAGCCCATCAACGGCTCGCATATTCTGATAATGGGCGTGGCCTATAAACGCGATATCGATGATATGCGCGAGAGCCCAGCGCTAGCGATTATCGAAAAATTACAGAAGCTGGGCGCTGTAGTCAGCTATCACGATCCTCATGTTGCGGAGATTCATCTCGAGGCGAAAGATGAGCAGATGCGTGGGATCGGTCTGAGCGATGAAGTTGTGAGAGGTGCCGATTGCGTGGTGATCGTCACCGATCATCGCAAAATCGACTACAGGTGGCTGGTTCAACACGCAAACCTCATCGTTGATACGCGCAACGCCACGCGCGGGCTGACCGATGAAAGCTCTGGCCGAAAGATCATTCGGCTGTGAGGTTGTTGCCTTTAAGCATACGGCAGAACTTATTTTGCAGGGATGAAGTCGTAGAAGGATAAATCGTCTGCATTCTTCACATAATCGACGTCTGGAAGACGGCTTTCTATTTGACTATCAGAACTTTGTGCATACCGACCGGCACCTTGAAGCTCGCCGCTGCTCCTGGGGATGTGCTGCCGAGCACTTTTTCGTCGACTGATACCGTAATCTTCCTCCCCTCGACCGCTTTCACCTTGACCTGAACCTGTTCTTTTGTTTCCACGATGAAATTTACGGCAAATTCGTTGTTACGATATGAGCGCAGTCGTACCGGCGCTTCGAATTCCAATTCCACATCGCCGTCCCGCTTAACCAAGGTTTTTTTAGGCCCGAGAATGACATCGAATTTTGCCCCCAGGTAGCTCACTCGCTCTATTTTTGCCTCCTCGGTAACCGCTAAACTGCCGATCGCCAGCCCCGACCATAGGTCGACGCTCATCAATTCCTCGATACCCGGCCAGAAAACGAGCCACCCGAACGAAGCACGCTGTTTGCCGTCTCTCCCTTCGATTGGCCGGCCATCCGTGTTGGAGAAATGCTCAGACAATTTTCCGTTCATCTCCCATGATGATCGTCCCAGCGCGACGCTACGGCGCGCGAGCTCGGCGGCTTCATCGTTGTAGCCAAAGCGTCTCAATCCTGTATAAATCAGGTAATTGGCCACCGTCCAGACCGCTCCGCGGCCGGGGCTGTCGGCTGTGAAGGCCGGATCATCGCGCGCAATAAACGGCAGAAGCTGGCCGGTCCAGAATTTCTTGGGATCGATCAGTGTTTTGATCATCCTCGACGCGCGCTCTTCACCCGGCAACCCCGCGATCAATGGGTAGAAATTTTCCAGCGAGAGCCGCCGCGAAAAACGCCCATCCCAGTGACGATTGAGATAGAGCCCGTCTTCCTCACTCCACAACTTGTGATTGATATAATTCCGCAATCTCTCGTAGCGTATCTCGAGTTTTTGAGCCTCCGCTTTCAAGCCCAACACACGTGCGATGATCATCAAAATTTCGGTATCGAGAGCATAGAGCGAATTAAGGCCGACCGGCGTCAATTCGACGGTATGCGAAACGTCGTTGAAATTCGCTTCATTCAATTCTTTATCTTCAGACAATATGGGTCTATCGTCTATCCCCGACTCGGAGAGGGCCAGTTTTGCTTTGACCCAGTTCGAGAGAGTTCGCGCGCCGAGCGCTCCCTGCTCGAGTTCGGCGTCGTAGCCCCATTCTATGAGACCGTCGCCGTTGCCATCGCGCCATGGTCTTCCATCGCTGCGATTGGCAAGCCACCAGTCATTCCAGCGCAGAAGGCGGGGATAAGCCCAGGCTAGAAGCTCAAGATCTGAAGTCTCGAGGTAGTATCTCCATACACATAATGCGCCGATTGGAGGCATCGATCGTCCGGCCAGCGTGGCCGGTTCGTCGCGAGGCTGGCCAGTGAGATGCCGCCTCAGCGGTACGCGGCCGTCAGGCAACTGGCCTTCGAGCACCGCGCGAATTGATGCCTTTGTGTTATCTACGCCGATCATCGCCCCGAAAGCCGCGGCCATTAAGCTATCCCAACTCAGAATCGAGGAATCAACGGAAGGCGCCGGTTTATTGCCCTGCAGACGATCGGGCGAACGATCCATTGCGATATATTCGAGCTGATTTTCGGGAGAGTAGAACCGGTTCCAGTTGATCATACGGCTGACGATATCGATACTCGAGCCGAGCGCTCCGCTGCTCCGAGCTCGCGTCGAGGCGTAATTTTTTTCAGCCTGATCGAGCAGTTCGGCGATCGATTTCTGGAGCACTTTAGACGCTTCGATCTCCATCGCATCGAAGTCATCCCCAATCATTGCAACGAAACTGAAAGAGGGCTCCTGGGATATTTCATATGTCAGGTTGGCGTATTGAAATAAACCAGGCCTGGTCGTCTGTCCGGGTTGTACGGGCGGGAGGTTATTAACCATCAGCTTTCGCATCTCCGCCTGATCGTCGTAATTTGCATATTGGAATGCGGGACGGTCGGTCCGCAGCAAGAACTTGCGCAAATTGGAATTCCCGTTCTGAACTTGTTCGCCCAGGATCGTCCGGCGGTCTGGTTGCGCAAGAAATGTCATTCGGCTCTCGCCCCAGGGCAGATAAGTCTCCATCGTAACGCGTACGCCTGTTGGCGCGGTCAAACGTCCGATGACGGTGTTCTTGCTCAGACGGCTCCAGCGCAGGATGACGGAGTTTTGTTTATCGAATTGCGTCTGCCAGTTTATGCTTGCGTATGAGCCATCCGGCGCGTTAGCGCCGAACTCGTAAGCGTCGGGCCTCTCCTCAATCGATGCACCCGGTCGGTAGACGAGAAAACGCAACCCGAAGAAGCTCTGTTCGTTGGCGATCAGGACGAGGCCGTTGACATGCCTGGGATCGTATGCGCCGATCAAAACGCGGTTTTCGACCGGCCCGTCAGCGGGAGCTGAGCTGGCAATCGCAAATATCAGAATTGCCGTTAAAATAGCTCTGCCGAATCTGCTCATAGAAAACCAAACAGGGGAGAATGATTGTTTTTTATCTGTGATGTAATCAGGGTGACCTTGATCAAGCTTATTTATATTTGAATGAGGTTGCAAGCTGAAAAATCTGTGAATTTATGGCGAATTATAATGATCTGAGCCTGCACGTCAGGCTCTTTATGAAAGGGTATCCGTTTTCACGTTATGCGATCACTCCAGTCCCTCGCGCGAAGCTGAGAAAGCCGGTGAGCTCTGCTCGCGTCGCCTTGGTGACGACCGCGGGTTTACACATCCCGGGACAGCCTGGCTTCGACCATTCGATTAAAAAAGGCGATACGTCGTTTCGTGAAATCCCGAATGAGGTGGACGTCCGGTCTCTCATTGAGTCGCATCGAAGTAATGCTTTCGATCACACGGGCATTGAAGCGGATGCGAATCTGGGTTTCCCGCTCGACCGTTTTCGCGAATTGGAGTCGGAAAATGTAATAGGCAAGTTGAACCATCGCCACTTCAGCTTTATGGGCTCGATAGTCGGCCCACGAAAGTTGATTGAAACGACGGCGCCTGAAGTCGCGCGGCGTCTGGTCGAAGATAATGTCGATATAGCATTCCTGACTCCTGTTTGACCCATGTGCGTCCAGACGGTCGGTCTGGTTCAAGCGGCTATCGAGCGCGCGGGTATAACGACTGTTTCCATCTCATTGCTGAGAGAGGTCACCCAGGTGATTAAACCGCCGCGGGCGCTTTTTGTTCCATTTCGTATGGGATATCCGCTCGGCGCTCCTAATGATCCGGGGCTGCAGCACATGGTGATCGCATCGGCGCTGGCTTTGATTGAACGAAAAGATGTGCCCGTGCTCGAGGCTTTCAGTCCGGCTCTTTAAATCCGCAAATGAAAGCCCGATCAATCGAGGCTCAACCTTCGCCGAGCATCTGCGGCGAATCGTTTCGCTCTAGATTCCGCGCCCGCGCGTGCCAGTATGCTGATGCGAAGACGATGACCAGACCCGCGGCGAAGCCGGCCAGCACATCCGACGGCCAATGAACGCCGAGATAAACGCGGCTGGCGCCGATCAGGAGTACGAGGGACGCCGCGAGAATACGAAAACCCCAACGGTAGCGTGGAAAAGTTATTTCCAATAGGTAAGCGGCAGTGCCATAGACCGCCATTGAGACCATGGCGTGTCCGCTGGGAAAGCTATATGTATGCGGACGCGCAATCAGCTCCCATAAATCGGGCCGCTCGCGCTGAAACGAGATTTTGAAAATATGGTTGAGCGCGAAGCCGGAAACCATGGCGAGCAGGATCGTAATTCCTGCGCGCCGCCGGCGGCAATGATTGAAAAAGAACAAGGCGAGAGACACCGAGACGAGGATCATCGCAGTTGCATCTCCAGCGTGTGTAACAATGCGCATCAACGTATCGAGCCAGGGAGTTGAATGGTCGTGGATCAGAAGCATGACACGTTCATCAAAATCTGGATCGCGATTCGCGTTAATCGCATAGCTCAATCGCACGAATAGCGCGATCAAGGCCAGGTTGAAGAGGATGATAGCTATTTCGCGCATCCGGAGCATTTTCGTCCCGGCGCGCTCGGCTCCGCTATCGATCTGATGCCGCCAGCGCGCCAGAATCATTACAGCGGAGCAGACGATGATGATACCGGCGATAAATAGCCCTGCGCGTCCCACCCATTGTTCAATCAGCTGCCAACTATTGCCGAAGAAGTAACCGAGCAATGAAATCGCGGTTGCCCAAAGCAGCGCGCCGGATGCGTTGTATATCACAAACGTGCGCCAGCGCATCCGCGATATGCCGGCGAAGAGCGCGGCGAAGACCCGCAGCCCGGAGACAAATCGCGCCAACAGGATCGCCTTGTTGCCGTGCTTATCGAAGAATTGTTCGCCTGCCTCGATTCTCCCGGGAGTTAACCAGAAGTAGCGCCCATATCGTTCTATGAATGGGCGTCCCAGCCGGCGTCCCGCCAGATAACCAAGATTGTCGCCCACAATCGCACCAGCTGTAGCAATGAGAATAACCAGGGGAAGCGAGAATCGGCCATGGGAGGCGAAAAAACCGGCTGCGAGTAGAATCGTTTCGCCTGGAATCGGGATCCCCGCATTTTCAAGCATTACGCCGAAGAAAACTATGGGGTAGCCGTAGGTAGTAAAGAGGCTGATGATTCGAGAGAGTAACTCCATGGCCGAAGAAGACAGTTTTTAGTTTTCAGTTTTCAGTTTTAAGTCGCCGATTGAGACCAGCCAACTGAAAACTGAAAACTAAAAACTAAAAACTGAATCAGGTTATGCTGCCGCCATCGATCGTCACGACTTCACCGTTCATGTAGCTATTCTTATCCGAGACCATGAAGGCCGCGAATTCCGCGAGTTCGTCGGGGTGTCCGCGGCGCCCCTTCGAGCACCAAAATTTATGCATTTCCAGCCAGCGCTCCGGCAATGCGTCGGATAGGTCGGTATCGAAAATCCCGGCCGCGATGGCATTGATTGTGATGCCGAATGCGGATGCTTCGCGCGATAGGCATTTGGTGAAACCGATAATGGCCGCTTTTGAAGTCGCATAATGCACGGCGGTCGGTAGCGCGCGCAATGCGCCGATGCTGCTCAGATTTAGGATGTTGCCGGCGCGCTGGCGCAGCATATGTTTATAGACCGGTTTGGTCACATTGAACACGCCGTTGACGTTTGTATCGATGACTTCATCCCATGCCCGCTCGGTGGTGGTTGCGAAATTATCGCTGCGATTGATCGCCGCGTTGTTGACCAGGATGTCGATGCGCCCGAACTTTTCGTGGACCTGCCTCACCATCTTGATAATTCCAGGGCGGTCGGTGACCGAAACTTTGAACGCCATAGCGTGCTGACCCAACGACTCGACTTTCTCGATCGTGGCAGCCGCTCGTTCATCGCTCATATTGTAATTGAAGGCGATATCGGCGCCTTCGCGTGCGAAGACTTCACATAATGCGCGACCGATGCCGCGCGAACCGCCCGTGATAATTGCTTTCTTTCCTTCAAGTAGTCGCATAAGCTTAGCCTGCAGTCTGATAATTCTTCGATTCGATCTCCTGATCGGGTACAGCAACACGTTCTTCGAGTTTCCTCATCAATTCGTCGACGACCCGCCGCGTCGCATCGGGAATAGAGATGCGCGCAGCTGCGAGTCTCATCGCCGTATGCTCCGCCGGATCGTAGACCAAATGGCGGATGACGGGTACTACATCGCTGGCTCGCTCGAGCAATATTCCTGCTTTGTGGCGCGAGAGCAGGTTTGCCGTGTGCGATTCCTGCGGCATCGGCCTGGTCGTCGTATCGGCGATGATCGGCAGGCGTGAGGCGAGCGCTTCGAATGTCGTTAATCCGCCCAGCTTTGAGATCATGACATCGGCCGCAGTCATCAGCTTCTCCATCGCATTCGAATATCCGATAACTTTTGTCGGGAATGCGGCACGCCGCGTGATCGCGCCTACGCGTTCCCGCAATCCTTCATTGCGACCGGCGAGGAAGATAGCCTGAGTATCCTTGATCTTCTCGCTCTCATCGATCATCTGCTCGAAGATCTGAGGAATATTCCCGCCGCCCGCCCAGCCGGCGTTGATGAAGACGGTGAACCGGTCGGGATCAAGCCCCAGCTCGATGCGCGTGGCGACTTTATCTTCATCATTCTGGAACTGGAATTTCGGATGAATTGGGATGCCGCAAATTTTGATCTTCTCAGCGGGAACATCGTAATCGAGCAATTGCTGCCGGGCCTCATCGCTGGCGACCAGATAAAGGCTGACGTCTTCACATGCCCACCCCCGCCAGAAACCGTAGCAGGGATCGGTGACGACCGTGACGAGAGGGATGCGATCGAGCAGACCCAGCTCGCGCAATATCCGCCCGAGGAAATGCTGCGTCATCGGATGGACGGAAACGACGACCTGCGGGCAGTATTTTTCGATCAACTGCAGCAGGTAACGCGAGGTCAGCCGGTAGAGCAGGTTCGATTCATTCGGGCGAAACCGCTCGATAGCCCAATAATAGTACTTCATCAAATGCTGATGATGGCGCAGGAGATAATTGTAAAACTCGGCTAGTTTCTCCGTGAGCAGGTTGGACTCTTCGAGCGCGCGCGCGATATTGACGAGACAATCGGAAGCGGGGAACCGCTTGAGGCCATCCGCTATGGCGTCGGCGGCGCTGGTGTGACCGCCTCCGGTTTCGGAGGTGATGATCAGGAACTTTTTTTGATTTTCGTTCAGCATTCTTTTTTCCTGATTCCGATGGCTAGATAAAAGAACACGGGTTAGGGCCACTTACTATTCACCCTTCTTTTATGCCGGTGCCAGATTGTTATTCATTTAAGGATTAAGCCGTCCTCGGCGCCAGGATCGCATCGCCATCCGTCGCATGCGATCGTTTCAATTCCCGCTCCAGCTTTTTGATTTGAATGAGGTGCTTCGGGTTGAAGGGCAGCGAAGGATAATAGCAATTCGACTCGTGAGTGCAGTAGCATCCCTGTTTGATCTGTCGGCGCCTGACGGCGAGCTCGGGGGAATTCCAGAGAGCCCAAAAGTTCCAGTCGTAATCGCGCAAGTTGCCGACCGGGTCGAGATTCTCGCAACTCGATACAGTCCCTTCGTCATAGATCACGCCGCCTGTGGTCCCGGCGAAGCAGCGCAGCAGAGCCTTTTGCTCGAGCTCGGTCTGCGCGATCATCTCGTGCATATAAATATCGACGGCGGCTTTGAAATATCCGCCTTTGCCCTTGTAATGGTTCTTGATCACGCCCCTGCGCGAATCCTCGTCGATCATTGCCGCCAGTTTCCGATAGCGGCTGATGTCTATCTCCAACTCTTTCGCGTTTGCCGATGGGGGCCGAATGTAGTTAACGTTGATCTTGTCCGGTTTGAGCTCGTCTCGCAGGAACCCGTACCATTCGAAAATGCGATCCTGGTTCGAATTCATAAAACACGTGCATGTCTGAACATCGAGCCGGGGTATTTTCCTCTGGATATCCTGCAGCATTCGCGCCGTCTCTACCGCGCGGTCCCAGCTTCCGAGCTTGCCGCGGATCTTTTCGTGTTCTTCCTTCAATCCGTCGATGCCGAGCGCAACCGTGACATTCAAATTCGGGCATTCTTCGAGGATGCGTGTTACATCCGGGATTATTCGCTGCTGGATGCCGCCGTTCGACATGAGATAGACCGATTCGAGCTGGTTGTTCTTGTAGAATGCCCTGACCACTTGGGGCAGATCTTTTCGTGTGAATGGCTCGCCGCCCGCGATAATCAGAATCGGCAGCTTTCCGCCCAGGGTCTCACTGATGCGGGCGAGTTGATCGGTGGTCATCTGGAGTTTCTTGCGATCCTTGTCGTCCAGCTCTTCCGTGAAGAAGCAATGCGTACATCGCATATCGCAGACAGAGGTGATCAACAGGTTGAGGATGACCGGCGGAGTTACGCCGCCCATCAGCACACGCCCATATCGTTTGATAAGTTCGAAATTGTAGTCCATAAAGCACCAGCGATTATTAAATTGAAGGGTAGTGATTGGCTATTAAGCGTTGTTTGCAGCGCAATGTCAAACGTCTTGATTATGAATAACCACCCGATTCCACGACTCGATCGCGAAGAAAAACTGCGCGAAAACCTTTTAGGATTCTGCCGTCTCAAACCCGGTCAGGTCTGGTGCGATCCGCAAAACGGCCACCGCGTCGGCTGTCTCGATGCGTCCTCGCCCGCCGATGTCATGACCTTATGTCGAAATGACAGGGCTGCGATAGCGATCCACGACCTGCCCTACAACTTCATCGCCTTCGAACAAAAACGCATCGACGAATTCATTTCATGGTGCAGGAAAGTTGTGCAGAACACCTCCGATGTTTTGGCCGATTCTAGCAGCCTCTACCTCTGGATAGGCGCCGATCAGAAGAACGGGTTCGCTCCTTTGCCGGAGTTGATGCTCATGATGCGTGAGACGGGATTCGCCTCGCGCAGCTTTATCACGCTCCGCAATCAACGGGGCTATGGTACCCAGCACAATTGGATGAGTGTACGACAGGAACTGCTCTACTACACCAAAGGTAGACCGCAGTTCAATCCGCAATACACGGATATTCCAAAGGCGGTTAAAGGATATTATAAAAATGTCAACGGCCATTTGACTGAAAACACCGCCCGCGGGCGCGGCGAGACCATCCGCGCGGGCAATGTGTGGATAGATATCCAGCAGGTCTTCTATCGAATGGAGGAGAACGTCAACGGCTGTTATGCTCAGAAACCTCTAAAAGCGATCGAACGAATAATCGATGCCAGTTCATCGGCCGGTGAGGTTGTGATAGATTTCTTTTCGCATTCCGGTACGACATTGCTCGCGGCTGAAGTGAAGGGACGTAGATGTCTGACGATGGACATCGATCCGGTTTTCTGTGAGATAACGATCAGACGCCTGGAGCATTTCCGGCAGACGGGGCAAATGGGATGGCAGAACAGCAATCCTTTCGTCGCAGAGTTAATTGGAGAATAAGTTTTTAGTTTTCAGTTGCTGAGCAGTCACAACTGAAAACTGAAAACTGAAAACTACTCAGATGGATAAATCTAAAGACGGTCGATCAGTGAATTCCTGGCAATCAGATGCGGCGTTGATCTCCCTGGCTTTGATGTGGGGGACATCGCACGTCGTCACCAAAGATATATTGGCAACCCATTCTCCGGCATTTTATACGAGCGCGCGGTTTGGGATCGCTTCGGTCTGCTTTGGGATACTGTTTGCCCGCCACCTACGGCAGAGCAAGAGGAGCGAGATTGTTCAAGGCGTACTTCTGGGATTATGCAGTTTCGCTGGCATCGCATTCTATGTCACGGGATTGGTCTTCACTCAGGCTTCGAAAGCGGGCTTCATTACGGGTCTATATCTCGTTTTCACTCCAATACTTGCCTACCTGCTATTCCGCTCGCGACCGACACGGGATCACCTGACGGGGCTTGCGATAGCAATACTCGGATTTGCGCTGCTCAGCTACCCGCGCGGGGGCGAGTCGGTAAATTTGGGAGATATCCTGGTCTTGTTGGCTGCCTTTGCTTGGGCTGGTCACATAGCCGCGACCAGCGCTTTTGCGAGGCAGAGCGATGTGCGCACGCTGGCGGCGGTTCAGGTGATGACCGTCGCGCTTCTGGCGATTTCGGTCAACCTCATTTTGAGGCAGTTCGGCTTGGAGACGAAGCCAAATCCGATCGACTGGCAGTTCGCGGTGCAGATCGGTTATATGGCCATTATGGTCACCGTGATTGCGGCGCTGGTTCAGACCTGGGCGCAAGGGCGGGTCTCTTCGACTCATGCCGCGGTCTACTATGCGCTCGAACCGGTGACCGCGGCTGTTTTCGCTTATATCATTTTCGCTGAAAAACTTGACCTGATCCGCGGCCTGGGAGCGGCGCTGATCGTTGCCGGAGTGATGGTCTCGCGACTCAAACTTGCGAGTCGGGCGTCGGTAGCCGGAGGTCGGTTGCCGGTAACCGGTAGTCGGTAGCCGGTAGTCGGTTGCCGGTAAGCGGTAGCCGGTAGCCGGTAGCCGGTTATAGCTTAGATAAAAAATCAGTTTTCAGTCAGATGTTGATAAACAACGCCAACCGCCAACCGCCAACCGCCATCCAACTACCGTTTCCCCTATACATTTCCTAAGATCTAGATATAATTACCTCTGTCAATGCCCGTACGGTAAGCCCGGCCGTTACCCCACGAACAGCAGGAAAGCGTTAAACCTATGGCCTCGGAAAAACGTCGTTCTTGTGCTCATACTGGCTGACCGGCCCTCGTCAGTGAGTCTCTGGCTCAAAGCGGTTAAAAATTTCCGAAGAGATGTTCCGATCGGATGGGACTGCTTTGCATTAGCGCCGGAAGACAAGCATAAAGCCCATTATTAGGTTGACACTTGGATGGCAGACCACCACCCCACAGCCTGGTCGCCGTCAACATTATTAAGAGCAAGCTAGCTTGAGAGTCGAGGTGTCAAATGACCAAAGTAATGATCGTAGATGATCTCGAACCTGTGCGCCGCATGCTCACTTATGCGCTAGAGGATGATTACACCATCATGCAGGCTTCCAATGGGTTGGAAGCATTGCAGATCGCAGAGACTGAGCATCCGGACGTCATAGTCATGGACCTGGACATGCCTGTCATGGACGGGGTAGAGGCCACACGCCGTCTAAAATCAAATCCTCAACTTTCTGACATAAAGATACTGGTCGTCTCCGGACGTAACAACAGTGAAAAGTCCCGCCTGGTCAAAGATGACTGCGATGCTTTTATCGAAAAACCTTTCGATCTCCCAAACCTGGTCGATGCCGTCAGGCGTCTCATTGTTAAATAGAAATAGAAATAGATTTTGTTATAAAATTTATCTGCATATGTAGGGCAGTGTCTCTATATTGCCTTGCATGTCAGAGGAGAGGAGTTATGAACAAGATCAAATCCAAGTCGAGAAATGGAAAGTTAGTGCCTGTTCTGGTTCTGGTCTTGTTTCTCGCGCCCAATGCTATCAGGGCGCAGGGAACCAGGATCGATATGCCGAAGAACAGGTATACCGTCGAGCAGGATGTGGAACTTGGGCGCCAGGCGGCAAAAGAGATCGCGCAACAGATGCCGCTTTTGCCAGACAATAGCGATGCCGACAGATACGTCGAGGGTGTGGGACGAAAGCTAGTGGCTGCCGTCCCGGCTCAGTTCCGGCAACCCGCATTCAGGTATCAATTCCGCGTAGTCAATGCGCGCGACATCAACGCCTTCGCGCTGCCGGGCGGCCCGATGTTTGTCAATCGGGGCATGATCGAGGCAGCGAAAAGCGAGGGCGAGATGGCGGGAGTGATGGCCCACGAGTTGAGCCACGTCGTGCTTCGTCACGGCACAGCGCAAGCCACCAGGCAGCAGAGCGCCAAATACCAGTTGCCTGCGCTCGGAGGTGCGATCCTCGGCGCTATAATCGGCGGCAATGTGGGCGGCATCGTAGCTCAGGGGACGCAAATGGGGGTCGGCGCTTTTCTTTTGAAATACAGCCGAGAATTCGAGAGTCAGGCCGACATCCTCGGCGCTCAAATTATGGCGAGAGCGGGCTATGACCCGCGCGATCTGGCCAACATGTTCCAGACGATAGAACGCGAGAGTGGATCGAGCGGAGCGCCTGAGTGGTTGAGCAGCCACCCCGATCCAGGCAATCGTTTTGAAGCCATCACGAAGGAAGCCGGGCGGTTGCGGATAAATAAAAATGCGGATGGGTCCGATGTCGCTACCTTCAACCGGATCAAGTCCGAGCTGCAGCGGATGCCCAAAGCCCAAACGATGGCGGAGATCGAACAGCGGGCTGCCCGTGGCGCTCAAACGGAAAGCAAACAATATCCCGCCGATAGCAGCATCGATAAGTACGTCGATACCCCGTCGTCGAGTTATCGCGCTTATACCGGTAGCAATATTTTTCGTTTAAATGTGCCGACCAATTGGGAGCAGTTCGAGGGCCAGGATTCCGTAACTTTCGCACCTCGCGGGGCATACGGCAACTTCCGCGGCCAACCGGTATTCACGCACGGAACCGTCGTCGGCTTCGTCAATACGCGAACTAATAACCTCGAGAAGGCATCGGACATATACATCGGCTCGTTACTGCAGAATAACGGTTATCTCCAGCCGGAGGCCCGCTATGTGCGGGGAAGCATCAGTAATCGGCGGGCGCTGACCATTACGCTGACCGGCAATTCACCGGTGACCGGCCGGCCTGAGCTCGTAAACGTCTATACCTCGATGCTCCGCAACGGCTGGCTATTCTATGTCATAAACGTTGTGCCGGCTCAGGACTCTGATCTATACCGGAAAGCGTTCGACGACCTGGTCCGTTCTATCGAGATAAACTGAAGCAGACGAGACCATACGCCAGGGCTTGTCAGGCGAGATAATCGACGCCGACGCCTGCCACTGCCCTGGCGTCTACCCATTTGCATCACCGTATTGGACTCATGTTATAATCCATCCTTTATTTATTTAAGAATCTGGACATAGCACTCCTGTTAACTGCCTCTACGGAGTTGGGCTCGCCCCCAAGACGTGATGACAGATATTGTTCGATTACTCAAATACATCAAACCCTACCGCGTAATCTTTGCGCTCTCTGTAGTTCTGATGATCGTGACCGGGTTGCTCGAGGGGGCTACGAGTCTACTGCTGGTGCCTATATTCGATAACTTATCGGCCACGCCCAGCGTTTCATCGCGCTTCCTCAATATCACGCGCTATCTGCCCTCGGGAGATAGCTCGCAGATGATCGCAGTTTTATTGGTCGTGTTCACGCTGACAAAAGGGGTGACCGACTATTTTTCGTCTTATTCGATGAGTTACATTGGGCAGAATGTAATAGCCGATGTCCGGACCTCGCTTTACGATCACATCATTCGCCAGTCGGCATCATTTTTTACGAAGCGGCCGACCAATGAACTGACGGCTCATCTGATGAGCGATGCGGCGATGGTCGAACGCTCCGTCTCGGAGACGCTGCGCGATCTTCTGCGGGAATCGGTCAGTTTGATCGTTTATCTTGTTATCATCTTCAGTCTCAACTGGTGGCTGGCCTCTGTGATTTTGTTGCTGGCGCCTCCGGTTGCCTATCTGACAATGACGTTTAACCGCCGGCTCCGCGGCTACCTCAATTCGCGGCAGGAGAGCGGCGCTGAGATGCTCGATACGGCGCAGGAAGCGATCTCATCGCACCGCGTCGTGAAAGCATTCGGGATGGAGGATTACGAGAGCCAGCGCTTCGGCAGGATCGCGCGCAAGCAGATGCGCGATCAACTGAGAGCCTTCCGCATCTATTTCTTCTCGCCGATCGTGCTCGAGACCGTCGGGGTGGTAGCGTTGGCGTGTCTGTTGCTATACGCGAAGAGCAGCATCATTGCTGGCCGGATGACGCCCGGGGATTTCGTGGCGTTTCTCTTCTGCATGTTTAATAGCTACACGCCGATCCGCCGCCTGAGCCGTATGCAGTACGAGCTGCAGAACGGGCTGGCATCGGCTTCCCGCATCTTTAGCGTTTTCGATGAGCGGATGGAGATGCCCGAAAGACCCGGAGCAGTCAGTATCGAAAGATTTGCACGTGAGATAGAATTCCGCGACGTTTCGTTCTGTTATGGCGCGGGGTTCGATCTTCCCGTTCTCGAAAATATCTCCTTCAAGGTCGCGGCGGGTGAGATGATCGCGATCGTCGGCCAGAGCGGCGCCGGAAAAAGCACACTGACAAACCTCATCCCGCGATTTTACGATGTGAGCGGAGGCGCGGTACTGATCGACGGGCACGATGTCCGTGATTTGCAGCTCGCCTCTTTAAGAAGACAGATCGCCGTAGTCACCCAGGAAGTCCATCTCTTCAACGATACGGTGGGCGCAAATATCGCTTACGGTGCCTATGGGCGTAACGACGGCGAAGCGGTGATCAGGAAAGCGGCGCAGGCGGCTCTGGCGGACGAGTTTATCGGCAAGTTACCCGGAGGGTATGATACTGTGATAGGAGAGCGCGGCCTGATTCTTTCGGGAGGGCAGCGCCAACGCATCGCGATTGCGCGCGCGATTTTGAAAGACGCGCCGGTTTTGATTCTGGACGAAGCGACCAGCGCGCTCGATACCGAGAGCGAGATGCTGGTGCAGCAGGCCCTCAATAACCTGATGCAGGGGCGTACCACAATTGTCATCGCGCACCGGCTCTCGACAGTGCGCAGCGCGGATCGGATCATAGTCATGGACGGGGGCCGGATCGCCGAGACGGGAACGCATCAGGAATTGCTGAGCAGAGGCGGTATATACCGCCGTCTGTATGAATTGCAGTTTGAAGAAGAGGAGATTCGCATTCTGAATAGCTATGCTTAAAAGCATGACCGGATATGGACAGGGATCTTCGAGCGGGCCGAATTTCACGGTTACGGTGGATTTGCGCTCGGTCAACAACCGGAATCTGGACATTCACTGGCGGGCGCCGCAGGATCTGGTATCGTTGGAAATACCCTTGAAAAAACAGATTCAAGCGGCTGTTTCGCGCGGGCGCGTAGATGTGAATGTCAATCTGGTGCAGACTGCCGACGCCGCATTCGATATCAACCGCCCGTTGATTCGCGGGTACCTCGATGCGCTGCGGACGATCCGCGATGAATTCGGACTATCGGGCGAAGCCGATCTTGCTTCCATCATCCGGATGCCCAATATTCTTATGGCGCCGGTCGGCAATTCCCCGAGTGAGGCCATCGCCCAATCCATCGAGGCGGCGATGACGCAGGCGCTGGCGGCGCTCGTCGCGATGCGTGCGGTGGAGGGCCACCAGCTGCAGAAAGAATTGATCGCTCGCGTTAATAGCATCGAAAGACATCTGGCTGTGATCGAGGAGCATTCCACCGGCGTAATCGAGGCATACCGGGATAAGCTGAGGAAACGGATCTCCGAATTGCTGGAGAAGCCCGTCGTCGATGAAGCTCGGCTCGCCCAGGAGGTGGCTTATCTGGCGGAGCGCAGCGATATCACGGAGGAGATCACCCGCTTGAAGAGTCACCTCGTGCAATTGCGTGAAATACTGGGAAGCGGCGGTGAGGTCGGCAAAAAGCTGGACTTTTTACTGCAGGAGGCTAACCGCGAGGCCAATACGATCCTTTCCAAGTCCTCCGAGGTCGCCGTCTGCGATTCCGCCATCGAGATAAAAACTGAGGTAGAGAGATTACGGGAACAAGCTCAGAACGTGGAATGAAGGGTTCGGGTCTGGAATCAGCAGAGTCCTCGATTGACTAGGACTCCCGGCTTTATCAGATTTTTATCTTTTACTATGAACGGAAATCTGATCATCGTTTCAGCACCATCGGGCGCCGGCAAAACCACGCTCGTCAACGACGTGGTCAGACGCGATCCGCGTGTTAAGTCGTCGATCTCGTATACATCGCGTTCCCCGCGGGCTGGTGAAGTCGATGGCGTGGATTATCATTTTGTCACGGTGGATATATTCGGACGGATGATCGAGCGGGGAGATTTTCTCGAGTGGGCTGAGGTCCACGGCAATCTCTACGGGTCGTCACGCCAGGCGGTCGAGGAATACCGCGCAGCGGGATTCGATGTAGTTCTCACGATCGATGTGCAGGGAGCCACGACTGCCCGCAATCTCTATCCTGAAGCCATAAATATCTTCATTCTCGCGCCTTCTTATCAAGACCTGATTAAAAGAGTGTCGCGGCGGGGTGGAGGTTCCTCGGATGATATGAAATTGCGGATGCGGAATGCTCTGGACGAGATCAAGCAATACGATAAATTTGATTATGTCGTAATCAACGATGAGCTAAACCGCGCAACGGATGAGCTGGCGGCGATCATTCTCGCAGAGCGATGTCGTAATCAGCGTCGGAAGCAGATCGTCGAGCAAATACTACGTACTTATATCAACAAATCAGAGGCTATTGATCATGGAAAATAAAGAGAGCAACGAGCTGAAAAAGCTGTCGATCGACAGCAAGTATCGGAAGATTCTGATTGCCGCGAAGCGCAGCAAACAGATTCAGAAAGGCGCGCGCCCGCGCATCAACATAACCGCCAAACCGACGCGCATAGCCCTGGAGGAAGTCGAGCGCGGATTGGTCAATTTCGAAGTCACTCAGGCGCTTGAGAAGTAGAGCGAAATGCTGGGAGAGTGCTGAAGCGGGAGCACGGGATTCAGTAACCCCGCTCTCTCGTTGCCCCATCCCGCATTCAGAAACAGGGGAATGAAGGTTTTACTCGGAGTCACAGGCTGCATTGCCGCCTACAAGGCCGCGGAAATTCTACGCGGTTTGCAAAAGGGCGGAGCGCAGGTTCGCGTTGTGATGACGAATCATGCCGACCGAGTTCATCCGGCCTCTGACGTTCGAAGCTCTCTCGGGAGAGCCCGTGATCGTCGAGATGTTCGACCGTCCGAATTATTCGACCATCGAACACATCTCAGTCGCCCGAGAAGCGGATTTATTGCTCGTCGCTCCCGCGACTGCGAATATCATCGCAAAATTCGCGCACGGGATCTCAGACGATTTCCTTTCGACGGTCTATCTTTCCAACACCAATCCTGTCCTGATCGCGCCCGCGATGAACGTCGAGATGTGGAATCATCGAGCGACGCAGGCGAATATCGACCATTTGCGAAAGCTGGGTGTGCAGTTTGTCGACCCTGGTGAAGGGTTCCAGGCCTGCGGTGAAGTCGGCGTCGGGCGGCTGGCTGAGCCGGATGAGATCGTCCGGCGCGCTCTGGAGATCGTCCGATCGCGGATGGCCGATCGGGGATTGCGGATTGATAAAGATACTTTGGGGAAATCCGCGCTCGGTGACCCGCAACCCTCCGATTTCCTCGGAGAGCACGTAATGATTACGGCCGGGCCGACGATAGAAGACCTCGATCCGGTGCGGTTCATCTCAAACCGCTCTTCGGGGAGGATGGGGTATGCGATGGCCGAGGCAGCGCGCGACCGCGGCGCAAGTGTGACATTGATCTCGGGTCCGGTAACAATACCGCCTCCGACGGATGTCGAAATCGTGAATGTAATGTCGGCTCGGGATATGTATGAGGCGGTGATGAGCCGCATTTCCTGCGCTACTGTTTTCATCGGCTGCGCCGCGGTGGCGGATTTTCGCCCCGCCAGATTTTCGAAGCAAAAGATGAAGAAAGATGGGCGCGGCGCGATTTCGATCGAGCTTGAGCAGACGGAAGACATCATCGCAGCTGTCTCGGCCTATCAGAACCGCAATTTACGCATCATCGCCGGCTTTGCCGCTGAATCTCAATCGCTCCTTGAATACGCCGAAAAGAAGTTGCGAGAGAAAGATTTGGATTTGATAGTAGCGAACGATATCACGCGCGACGACTCCGGCTTCGATGTTGAAACGAACGCTGCAACAATCATCAGACGCGACGGTTCGCGCCTGGAATTGCCCCTACAGAGCAAACGCCAGTTGGCTGGCCGCGTCCTGGATGAGGTCGCAAATTTACGGTGGGTCGTTACGAAGTCCTGAGATGAAGAACCTTAATCGATCGGTAACCGGTATTAGGTTTTAAGCTACATCCGCAGCGACTCTCTTACATGAATGAAATAAATCGAGAACTGGCCGAATTGATGAGACAGGCCCGAGAGCATTTGATTTATTACAGCGAGCTCGGGATAACAGATATAGGCGAAATCAAGAAATCCGATCCCGCTGAAATAATCATGAAAAAAGATGAGGGAAATATTGCCTCGCTCTTCGGCGAGGTCTCTGTGCCATCGCTGGAGGTCAGACACTCCGAAGAGACGCTAGAAGATATCCGCCAGGAGATGGGCGATTGCAAACGCTGCAAGCTATGGTCGACGCGTACCAAGCTAGTTTTCGGTGAAGGTAATGCGCAGGCGGAGCTGATGTTCATCGGTGAGGGGCCGGGAGCGGATGAAGATGCGTCCGGGCGGCCATTTGTAGGGCGCGCGGGCCAATTATTGACGAAGATGATCGAGGCGATCGGGATGCAACGTGAAGAAGTCTATATCGCCAATGTGGTCAAATCGCGCCCGCCCGGCAATCGCGCGCCGGAAAAAGATGAGGTTGAGGCCTGCATCCCTTACCTCTTCCGGCAGATCGCCGCAATCCGCCCTAAGATCATTGTCGCGCTGGGTAATCCGGCCACGCAGGCGCTCTTGCAGACGAAGATCGGAATCACACAGCTTCGCGGAAAGTTTCAGGAATATCCTCGTATTCGCCAGATAAAAGTGCTGCCGACATTCCACCCGGCTTACCTGCTGCGCTCGCCCGATAAAAAACGCGAGGCCTGGGATGATTTGAAAAAGGTGAGAGATTTTCTTCGCGGCGAGATTTCTTCATGATCAGGGAAAATATCCCGCTTGCTCCTTTCACGACGCTCCGGATCGGCGGGCCGGCGCGCTACTTAGCCGGCGCGCGGAATGAAGATGAACTATTCGAAACCCTCGCATTCGCCGCAAATCTCGGACTGCCGGTCTTCATACTCGGCGGAGGAAGCAATTTGCTGGTCGCCGATGAAGGTTATCCGGGATTGGTCTTGCATATCGTAATCAAAGGTATCAACTGGTCGACCGATGGTATGGTGACAGCGACCGCCGGCGAGGATTGGGATGAGTTTGTAGCGCAATGCGTTGAGCGTGATCTGGCCGGAATTGAATGTTTGAGCGGTATCCCGGGGCTGGTTGGCGGGACGCCCGTGCAGAATGTGGGGGCGTATGGCCAGGAGGTTAGCGAGACAATCACCTCCGTCCGAGTCTACGACCGTTTGGCGAAACAGATCGTTGATTTGAGCAATGCCGGCTGCCGCTTCGGGTATCGCGCGAGTATATTTAACACCAGCGAGCGCGACCGTTATATAGTCCTCGCTGCTACTTTCGCTTTGAAGGCGTATGGCGAGCCAGCTATCCGCTATCCCGACCTCGATAAGATATTTGCAGGTTCTTCGGCGAAACCGGGGTTGAAGGACGTCCGCGAGGCAGTTAGATCGATCCGCTCGCGCAAGGCGATGCTGCTCGTGCCGGGCGAGCCGGATGCCTGCAGCGCCGGGTCTTTTTTCAAGAATCCGGTCGTCACGGCCGCATTTTTCGCGCGGATGACGGAAGATGCCAGGTCGCATAATGCAATTGCGAGCGATCAGGAGGTTCCGCATTACTCGGTTGCCGCTGGCAAAGTGAAAGTGCCCGCGGGCTGGTTGATCGAGCATGCGGGAATTCCAAGAGGATATACGAGGGGGCGGGCCGGGATATCTTCCAAACATTCACTGGCGATCATCAATCGCGGTGGGGCGACGGCGAGGGAAATCCTGGGATTGGCAACAGAGATACAGGAGCGCGTGCAGGCGAAATTCGGAGTTTTTCTGCAGCCTGAGCCCGTTTTCGTGGGGTTTGAATAGGTTGGTAACCCAAATTTATACCTTGGAAGGTCCTTTCCCGCTTACCGGCTCGATATCGACCATAGTGTTGTAATCAGGTACGCCGCTTTCTGGATCGCATACGCCGCGTTTAATCAGCACATTGCCTTCCGGCCAGTGTGCCTGGACATTGCCGGGCGCGATCGGCGCTATTCGACAGGATCCTTGCAATTGGCCTGATTCGCTTCGGACTACAACTGCGTCGCCGTCTTTCAATCCCAGCCTCTGAGCATCGGCCAGACTCATCAGGATATCGTCGCGCATAAAACTATTCAGCGGGTCGCGCTCATGATGAACGATGCTGTTGAATTGTTTGCCACGCCTCGTGGATAGCCGCAGCTTGCCCTCCTTCGCCGTGGCTTCGACCTCAATCGCCGAAAATTTCGCGCATCCATCTCCGGTTGGAAAATCAGGCGTTATCTCTCCCTGATCGTTACGGAGTTCGCAGAGTCGTTCACCGCCCCATTGAACCTGGTCGCCCGCCTGCTTCAGGTGTTGAATGCCGTCATATAAGGGGACGACACGCGCAATCTCGTTGCGTATCGCTTGTGCGTTTTCGAAGTGGATCAGCCTGGCCGATTCGGGCTTTGCGCGTTCGGCGATCAACATAGGTATTTCCCATTCGGGTTTCGACTCGCCGATTCGGCGGCCCGGGATCTCGGGGCTGAAGAGAATTCTGCGTTCGGTAGATGTCTCTGTCCCTCCGCCGCGTTGTTCGTAGCGAGTCTGCGCCGGGAGCAGCAGCACCACTTCGCGCGGGGCGACCAGCATCTGCGGGCTGAGCACGATGTCCTGATGGACTCGCGCGGGCAGGCGCTCGATGCTCTCGCGCACATAGCCGGGATCGGGAAGAGTTTCGAGGAAATTCCCGCCGCTGATGTAGAACCAATCGATCTCGCCCTCATGCGCGGCGTCGATCATCTCGACGGCATTCAAACCGCGTTGTGGAGATAGAGCAAACCCCCATAATTCGCTGAGCCGCGCGGCGCTTTCTCGGTCGATCGCAATGCCGCCCGGGAACAGATTGGGAGCCGAGCCCACTTCAGCACCGCCCTGCACTCCGGAATGTCCTCTAATCGCCATCAAACCGCTTTTAGGTTTACCGATGTAGCCGCGGACGAGCGCGAGGTCGACGATCGCGCGCACGTTCGCCACTCCATCGCTGTGCTGTGTGATTCCCATCGACCAGATGAATACCGCGCTGCGCGCTCGCGCGAGCATCCGGGCAAACCGCAGCATCTCATCGCGGCTGGCGCCCGATTCGGCCTCGAGCAACTCCCATGTTTGGCCAGCCAGTCTCGCCTTCAGTTCATGGAAGCCGGTAGTGTGGCGCTCGATGAAAGCATCGTCCGCCCATCCGTTCTCGACCAGGTGTTTGATTACGCCGGCGATGAATGGTTTATCGCCACCTGTGTGAACCTGAAATATCTCGTCGGCAATCTTCGTTCCGAAGAGCGCGCTCTCGGCGACCGAAGGAATCCAGTAGCGCTCGAGCCCCGGTTCCCGGTAGGGATTTATCACGGCAACGCGCGCGCCCTGTTGTTTGGCGTAGTAGATGTATTTTGTCGTCACCGGTTGATTGTTCGGCGTATTGCTGCCGAAAAAAACGAGCAGATCGGATCCGATCCAGTCCCTGTATGAGCAGGTCGACGCCGGGACGCCGAGCGATTGTTTCAATGCCACCGTGGAAGGCGCGTGGCAGATGCGCGATGAATTATCGATGTTGTTCGTGCCGAGGAAGCGGGCGGCTTTTTGTGCAACGTAATACGACTCGTTAGTCAATCCGCGTGATGTGAGGTAAAAAGCCATGCGATCGGGCGTCGTTGCCACAGCGCGTGAAGCTGCGATATCCAAGGCTGCATCCCAGGCGATGCGCCTGAAACCTCGCTCGCCTCGGTGCCGAACGAGCGGATAAGGCAATCGTCCCAGCTGCCGCAGCTCTGCGGCTGACATAGATGCGAGCTCTGTAGCATCTTCGAGGCGTTTGATATCGAGCGCGGGCATCGTATTGAGCCGCATGAGATCGAGCCGGACCATGCACAGGTGCACGCCTTCCATCGTGAAATCGCGGATGCCGGTCGTACCGAGCGCGCATCCATCGCACACACCCCGGGTAAGTATGCGCCATGCATACGGCAACTGATCGCGGTTGCGCCAAACTACTTTCGCCATTTCGAGGTAATGGTTCGGTTTGACCTGCCCGATCCCGTTAGGCATAAGGCTTACCCAGTTATTTTTGTTCCATCTTCCCATGTCCGATATCTGAAGTCAGAGCGATGCTATCTGTCAACTTTATGATAAACTAATTAAAGTCTAATTGAGACTTAGACAAGCAGACTGTGGATTGGCACTGTGGATTGGCACTGATGAAAGGATTTTTTCAGATTGATTCCGTGCTCATCCCTTGCGTCAGTTTCGATACGTTGGTTGGTATCGCCGGTCTTAAAGTTTATCAGGCGCATTATTATGAACGCGCTGGGACACAAGTTAATCGCCGCGGCCACGCTTTTTTTCTTGATGTTTACCGCTCAGCTCGCGGCAACCGGAGAGGTGCTCCGCCTCAAGATCGATGATCAAATAACTCCAGCGAGCGCCCAGGTGATCATTTCCGCTATCGACCGCGCCGAACGAGAAAGAGCCGTCGCACTGGTCATCGCTCTCAATACTCCTGGTGGGCTGGAGACCTCGATGCGCGAGATCGTTTCACGAATTATCACTTCGCGCGTACCGGTCATCGTATACGTCGCACCGAGCGGTTCGCGCGCCGCCTCAGCCGGATTCGTCATCCTACTCGCTGCCGATATCGCGGCAATGGCCCCGGGTACTGCCACAGGCGCAGCGCATCCGGTGCTCTCTGGAGGCGGCGAGATGACCAAAACCCTGACGGAAAAAATCCTCAGCGATGCGTCAGCATTGGTGCGCAATCTGGCCGAGAAACGCAACCGCGACTCCCGGGCCGCGGAATCTGCGGTCCGCCAGAGCGTCTCCTTCACTGATAGCGAAGCCCTGGAGAAACAGCTTATTGAAATCATCGCGCGCGATGAAACCGATCTGCTCGCGCAAGTTAATGGGCGCACCATTACGCGTTTCGATGGCGGCAAGCTCGTTTTACAGACCGCCGGTGAGAATCAGGTAGACATCACTCCGACCTTCAGGCAGCGGTTTTTGATGTGGCTGGTCGATCCGCGCGTCGCCTTCGTACTTTTCGCACTGGGGATGCTCTGCATCTACTTCGAGTTTCAGCATCCGGGCATCATCGCGCCCGGCGTAGTCGGCGCGGTTTCGATCGTGCTCGCTCTCTACGGTTTTCATATGCTGCCGATCAATCTGACCGGAGTGCTGCTCATAGTTGTAGCGCTTGGGCTCTTCGTGCTGGAAGCGAAAGTGCAAAGCTTCGGCGTATTGGGCCTCGGGGGAACCCTGGCGGCGGTGATCGGATCGCTCATTCTGATCGATCTACCCAATCCCGAATTGAGGCTGCCGCTCGGGCTGGTGCTTGCAGTAGTGTTCCCGTTCGCGCTGATTTTGATAGTTATGATCAGACTGGCTCTGCGGGCGCGCAGCACCAGGATCTCTACCGGCGTGGACGGAATGATCGGCCTGCGAGGTTATGCCGAGACTCCGATCGAGCCCGAAGGACGGGTCTTTGTGCGCGGAGAGCTATGGCGCGCGCGGTCAAAAGTCAAAATTGCGCCGGGGGAAGGCGTGCGTATTACCCGAGTTGATGGACTTACCCTTGAAGTTGACCTCGCAGAGAAAGAGGTTGCACCCAAAAGAGTATCTGCGGTTGATGGTGAGTAAGATTCAGTTTTAGTTTTCGGCAGGAGCTCACAACAACTGAAAACTTGGTAAATTGAAACTGAAAACTTTAATCCGGAGGAGGTCGATATGTTATCAGAATTTCTGACATTCCCGATCATTGGGTTCCTGATACTATTTATCTATCTGTTGAGCGTCATCAATATCATTCCGGAGTATGAACGTGGGGTCGTTTTTCGATTAGGCCGTTTGCTGCCTCAGGCGAAAGGGCCGGGTATCGTTCTTGTCTTTCGGCCGATCGACCGTCTGGTGCGCGTCAGCCTGAGGACGGTCGCCATGGATGTCCCGCCGCAGGATGTGATCACGCGGGATAATGTCACCGTTTCGGTCAACGCGGTGGTCTATTTCCGCGTTCTCGAACCGCGCCTGGCTATCGTCGAGGTCGAAAATTACCTCTATGCTACATCGCAGCTCGCGCAGACGACGCTGAGATCCGTGCTGGGTGAGGCGGAGCTGGATGAATTGTTGTCCGCGCGCGAGAAGCTGAATGCGCGGCTTCAGGACATACTCGACCGTCACACCGATCAATGGGGGATCAAGGTATCGCTGGTTGAGATCAAGGCGGTCGATCTGCCGCAGGAGATGCGGCGCGCTATGTCGCGGCAGGCGGAGGCTGAACGCGAAAAGCGCGCGAAGATTATCCACGCCGAAGGCGAATTCCAGGCTGCCGAGAAACTTGTAAGAGCGGCTAACGCGATCGCCGCCGAGCCTGTCGCCTTGCAGTTACGTTATTTGCAGACATTGACCGAAATCGGCGTCGAAAGAAATACTACCGTAGTCTTCCCAGTCCCGATTAATCTGGTAGAGGCGTTATTGGACCGTAGAGAGAAGGTGGGAGAATTGAAAATGGATCGTCGTGAAGCGGCTGGAATTTCGTAATCGATAGTCATAAAGAAGATAGTCATAAGAAAACTATGCTCACCAGCGTTCTTCAGCCAGCTTTAGATAGTTTAGAGGTTAACGGCAAATGCCGGCAACAATACATAGTGTAGCGCCGTAAGATTCAGTGTTTAGTCGCAAAAATGGGAAAGATTTTCTCGAACAGATAGTCTTTGATCTCCCGATCCAATCTCCTCGTATCTTTGCTCGTATCTTTCTCGGTCGGTATGGCGTGCGTGTTGAAAGCGACGATGTAGGCTGTTCGGGTATCCGGGCGAATGTAGAAGTGCGAGATGAAGCCATTCTGAGTGCCGCTGTGGCCTATGAAACGCTGGTCGAAATTCTCCTCAATAAAAAAGGTCAGCCCGATGGCGTCTTTCCGGTTATGTCCCTCGGGTTCTACGAGCGCACCGGGATCGAGAGCGATCTGCGGCTGGAACATCTCTTCCATCGACGATCGTTTCAACACCAGATCGTAAGTAGCACTTTTCTTCTTGTCCCCTGTAAGAAAATTTATGTATTTGACCATGTCGGGCAGCGGCGCATTGAGGCCGCCGTTCGAGACGGTAACGCCGGTGTCGGCGTCAAATCTGCCCGGCGTCAGTTTGCCTTCCTTTAAATAGTAACTGTGTGAGCGGTGCCTTAGCAGATGCTGTGGGGTCGTATCGAAATAAGCGCGATACATTTCGAGCGGCTTGAAGATGTTTTTGTCGATGTAAATTTCATAATCGTCTTTGGTGATCAGCTCGATGATGCGCCCAAGGAAGATGATGCCGGGGTTGGAATAGCTGAATTTCGATCCGGGCTCAAACAAAATTTCCGTATAAGGCATCATCGCCACGAGCTGCGACCAATGTTGCGGCTCGTGCGGATGCCAGTCTTTGTCGCCGCCCCAGGGCCAGGTCGGCGCGCGAAAACCGGCCGTATGCGACAGCAGATGCTTGATCGTGATGCGGCTCATGTCGCCGAATGGATTGTGAACGGCTTTGAGTTCCGGCAGATATTTGATTATCGGATCGTCCAGTTTCAACAGGCCGCGATCGCGCAGCTGCATGATCGCGATGCCGGTAAAGGTCTTCGTAATCGATGCCCAATGATAAATCGTGTTCTCGTCCACCGGTTGCCTTTTTTCCTGATTGGCTAGGCCGAAGAATTCCTGCGCAACCACCCGGCCATCGTGTACCAGCATAAAACTGCTGCCCGCAATTCCATGTTTGCGCATTGACTGCTCATAAAAGGTTTTGAATTCGACTTGTACCTGGGCGAAGTTTTTAATTGATTGGCTAAGAAACATATTTGATGACGTAATCAGAATGGCGGTTAGAAACAAGGTTACTGGTGCAATTGAGCTCAATCTGTTTTTCATCGGCGTACCTGTCTGAATGAACTTTGGTTTTTGGCGCTTTCCCAATGGATTTTCCCATCCGCAGGTCGTTATGACAATTGCAACGGCGATTGACGTCACGCCGTAATTGGGTTATGAAGTTGCTCGTTGTCACGCAATAACCAATTCAAATCCGATCATCAGGACAAAAAACGATGCGCGAAAAATCACGACGCGATTTTTTACGGGCGAGCCTGGCTGCCGCTGGTTCAGTGGCAATTGCCGATGCGGGAGACATCGTCTCCGCTTCGGCCGAGGAGATAGATAATCCTGCATTGGGGGGCGGCGGATTCAAACTCGGGCTTGTGACCTACAATCTGGCCAAAGACTGGGACATTCCGGCGATCATCAAGAATTGTGAGGAGACCGGATTCGAAGCCGTCGAACTGCGCACAACTCACAAACACGGCGTCGAGCCGTCCTTGAGCAAAGAGCAGCGGACCGAAGTCAAAAACCGTTTTGCCGAGACCAGGGTTCGACTGCTCAGCCTCGGCTCTACTTGCGAATTCCATTCACCCGATCAATCAACCGTGCGCAAAAACGTCGACGAATGCAAACGCTTCATCGAACTCGCTCACGATATCGGCGCGATCGGGGTGAAAGTTCGTCCCAACGGGATTCCGAAAGAGGTTCCCGAAGAAAAGACGATCGCGCAAATCGGCGCGGCTCTGCGACAGTGCGGCGATTTCGCAAAAGGTACAGGCGTCGAAGTCTGGGTCGAAGTTCACGGTCGCGATTCGAGCCAGCCGTCGCGGATGGCGAAAATGATGAAGGCAGCCGATCATCCGCAGGTCGCCGTCTGCTGGAACTCGAATCAGGAAGACGTGACGAACGGATCGGTCAATCAGAGCTTCGCGCTCCTGAAACCGTGGCTGCGCAGCGCGCACATCAATGAATTGTGGAAACCGGAATACCCATGGCGTGAATTGTTCGGGTTGATGAAAGAGGCCGGATACAATCGTTACTGCCTGGCCGAAATCCCGGAGACATCGGATCCGGTCAGGTTGATGCGATATTACCGGGCGTTATGGCTGGAATTTAGCCGTTCCAAATAACGACGGGATTTCTGTTAGAAATCGAAAGCCTCTTTCAGCTTATCAACTCGCTTTCCCAGCTCAAGCCGAATCTCCGCCTTGATCGCTCCCCACGTCGTCGGATGGTCTGGCTCGCCTTCGAAATAGAAAGGGCAGGGAGCTGGGGCGACCTCGCGCTGCACTTCGGCCAGATCTGTCGGGTCGATAGGAAAGACAGTACATGGCGGTGGCGCGTGCTTCTTTGATGTATAGATCATGCAGGCCGTCGTCTGTTCATTCTCGTAGAAGAAGGGACAGCGGAAAACTATTTTGCAGCAAAGGCCGCAGCGGTTGCAGCCGCCGCGTTGATATGGCTTCCAGCGATAGAGGATCTTATCGGGCAGTATCTGTGCCAGCACCCACCGCCGCGTCGCGCCATAGGAGTGCTTTGTATATAAAAATCCGGTGAGTTTGCGAAATCCGATGTAGGCTTTCTTCTGGTAAATCTGTTTATCAGTGAGCACAGGAAGCCCGATTACCGAACTATCAGTTTCTTCAGCGGCAGTCGATGAGGATTTTTTCAATGGTTCGATCTGTACGAGTCGAGTGGGAGGAGGATTCGTATTATGCTCCATTCAATTACCTCTAAAATTTATCATTATAAGAATGCTAGTGATGAATTATTGCTGAACACACATAGCCGTCTTTATCTTAATCTTGAGAATCGAGACTAATCCGAATTGGGTGAAGATTGCAAATGCAGTCAACAGTCGTGTGCGATCTTAGCACTTATCGTTTGTGGTAGACAAACCGTCATATATTGGTATTGCGGCTACAATGAAAGCCAGAAGATTAACCCGCATTTGACTTGAATCAGATTGGCTAAGGAAGTAGTATGCCTTCATCTAATGTAAAACTTGTTTGCGGTCCTGGGAAACATTTGATCTTCACTAGAAGAGAGGTATTTATGAGACACCCCAACGCTGTTTCTCTGGCTAGACGTTTGTTGGATTCACGCCTCAGACGTCAGGCGATTACTGGATTCGAAACGGACATTCTGCATCAAATCACCGATGAGGAGATCGAATGGGCGCTGGACATCCTTGCTACCCATCTAGATGCCTGTATGCGACACGGGGTTCATCCCGATCTCAGCGAGGCCGTTGAAGATGCGCTCGATTTCGCCCAGCGCCGTGAGAAAGCTTACGAGCCGATTCCGCAGGGACTGCGGTGGCAGGGCGCTTTGGTCGTTTTGGAGGAGCGTGACGCCGACTAGAACGTTTATCAACAAAGGACATTGACCACGAATAATAGGAAGAACGAGTAGTCCAAATGCCTTGGGGGACAACAATCTGTCTGTCCCCCTTTTTGCATAACGGCGACCTTCTATCCGACTCGCGCCAACCCGAACCGCGGCTGGCTTCGCACGTGCTGAATGAGCCGATCGGTCTCGCGCGTACGACCCTTTTCATTGAGCAGATAATCGGCCTCACGCCGCGCCATTTCCAGAATTTTCTGATCCCGAACTATATTGGCGATGCGGAATGCCGGTATGCCTGATTGCCGCGTCCCCATTACCTCACCTGGCCCACGGATCTCCAGATCCTTCTCTGCGATTTTGAATCCATCCGTCGTCTCCTCCATTATCTTCAATCGCTCGCGCGCTTCTTTCGTCTTGTTGAATTGCGTAAGCAATATGCAGAAGCTCTCTGCGGCGCCCCGCCCCACGCGTCCGCGCAATTGATGGAGTTGAGAGAGGCCGAATCTCTCGGCGTGTTCGATTAGCATGACCGAGGCGTTGGGCACATCCACGCCGACCTCGATCACCGTCGTCGCGACCAGTATCTGGATTTTGTTCCCGCTGAACGCCTGCATCACTTCTTCTTTCTCCGCAGGTTTCATCTTGCCGTGCAGCAGGCCCACGTTAAATTCAGGGAATATTTCAGTCTTCAAATTCTGGTACATCTCGGTCGCGTTTCGCAGATCGAGTTTCTCGGATTCCTCGATGATCGGATAGACGACATAAGCCTGGCGGCCTTTTTTGACCTCTTCCCGGATGAAGTCATAAATCTTCGCGCGCCGATCATCGCCGCGCACGTGCGTTGAAATGGGAGTGCGCCCGGGCGGCATTTCGTCGATCACCGATACCTCCAGATCGCCATATACCGTCATCGCCAGACTCCGCGGGATCGGCGTAGCAGTCATCACCAGGACATCCGGATTCATCCCGCGGCGTCGTATCTCCGCGCGCTGCATAACTCCGAATCGGTGTTGTTCGTCGATTACTATCAGCCCGAGCTTTTTGAACTGCACCGCCTCCTGTATCAGAGCGTGTGTACCGGCTACGAGATCGACATCGCCCGCAACAATGGCATCCTGGATCGCACGCTTCTCTTTGGCTCTCAGACTGCCTGTCAGCAATTCAACCCGGTATGTCGTCTGTGCCAGCCAGCGCCTGATGTTGCGGGCGTGCTGTTCGGCCAGGATTTCAGTCGGAGCCATGAGCGCAGTCTGGTATCCGTTCTCGATCGCTATGACCATCGCCTGCACGGCAACAATGGTTTTACCGCTGCCGACATCGCCCTGCAGCAGGCGATTCATGGGCATATCACTGGTCATATCGTCGACGATCTCTTTGAGCGTGCGTTTCTGCGCATCGGTTGGGCTGAAAGGTAAGATGGAGCGTACTGCTTCGCGCACCCGGTCGGTGATCTCGATGGCAGCGCCTTTCGGCTCGCTTATCCGCTCGCCGCGCCTGACTCCCAGGGCGATGGCCAACCAGAAGAACTCCTCGAATATCAAGCGCCGGTGCGCGGGAGAGCGCGCCAGATTGTAGTCGTCGATCGCCATGTCCTCGGCCGGGAAGTGTGCGTTCTGAAGCGCCTCGACGCGCGGAATGAGATGACTGCGTGAGATCGTTTCAGCCGGCAGAGATTCCGGGATCTCCTTTTCCAGGTTGTTGAGGACGTGGTGGAAGATCGAGCGCAATTGGCGAGTGCGAAAATCGCCGAGTTTGCGGTAGATAGGCACTCGGCGCGCCGTGTGGATCGCCGCGGTATCCTTGTCGTCATCATCGTAGGTCAATATTTCGTATTCGGGATTTTCGACCTCAAAGTAGCCCTTGTACCGGTTCAGTTTCCAATTGCCGTAGATGATCACCCGTGTGCCGCGTGAGAAGATTTTGTTCAGATATATCTGATTCCACCAATAGGCGCGAATCTGCCCCTCGCCATCGGTGGCTATGAACTCATACATCTTGAGACGGCCGCCTTTGAGCGGGATGATCCCGCCGACGCGCACCATAACTTCCACCGAAGCAGGCTGGCCATCTTGCAATTGGGAGATACGCGCGAGGTTGGATCTGTCCTCATATCGCATTGGAAGGTAATGGAGCAGGTCTTCGACGGTGGCATCGCGCGGGTCAGGTCTGGCGGAGATGGTCGATATTTCGACGGCCAACCCGTGCGCAGTCTTCTGGCCGATGCGCGGCAGGCTGTGGTGGTGAAGTTCGACGAGCGGTGTTTCGAGTTTCAGCAAGATAATCCTTGATCGGATGAATAAGGGAGAGTACGAAAGAGACGAAAAATTCCAGAATGGATCTGGCTTCTGATATCAGGGACACGGAAAATTTCGCAGGGGGGAAAATGACCAAAATGGTGAAGTAAGCCAATATGATACTTTGCAGCTTCTGAATGGTTCATAACCGTTAAATTCCATTGCGAGCGCTATTGATAACATAACTCTCACCAGCAAGCATGATCGCATTTCATTCATCGGTCAGCTTTTTATTTCGTTTATTTCGTTTTTTTCGTTTGCTCCATTGTCGCTCATTAATCTATTCTTAATTCAAGGATATGGAAAGAACTCGCGTTTCCATTCCAGGCTCTCCGATATTTACGAGATAAGCGCCTGGGATCGCAAATGCGCCCAATCTTTCGGGCCACTCGATCACTATTACACCTTTCGGATCCTCCAGCATCTCTTCCAAACCGAGAGCGCGGACTTCGTTCGCAGCGCCCTCGATCCGATATAAGTCGAGATGATACATCCGCATCCGCCCATCGTGCTGGTTGATTATCGTGAATGTCGGGCTGTTGACTTCGGCAGGATCGATTTCGAGGCCTGCGCCGATGCCCTTGGCGAAGACAGTTTTACCCGCCCCTAAATCGCCCTGTAATAGGAAGACGGCTGCTTCATCGAGCAATTCGCCGATGTTGTATGCCAGCGCGAATGTTTCTTCGGCTGACCGCGTGATGAATTCTCCGGTCGGAATTAATGCCATTCAGATAGTAGTGATTCCAAAGCTTCGCCCTTTTTCGGCATCGCCGCCAACTCTGATGATCGCCTCACTCAGGTTATCAACGATGTCCGATGCGATGAGCGAGCGTTGGCCGAGCTTATTTGCCGCTATATCGCCTGATAATCCGTGTAAATAGACCGCAGCTATCGTTGCCTGCAGCGGTTCGTCCGGCCGTTGCGCCAGTAATCCGGCGGCCAATCCGGTCAGTACATCGCCCGACCCTGCTGTAGCCATCCCCGCGTTTCCGCTCGGGTTGACATAAATTACTCCGTCGGGCGCAGCAATTATTGTGCGGCTTCCCTTGATTACCGTAATAATCCGGTTCTTCTCGGCAAACTCGCGCGCGATTGCGGCGCGGTCTGCCACGATTTCGGAATTCGTTTTACCGGTCAGCCGCGCCATTTCGCCGGGGTGGGGAGTGATGATAATCGGCAACCGGTCGGATCCTCTCAGATCTTCCGGCCAGGGAGCGAGTGCGTTTAAACCATCGGCGTCGATGACGATGGGCGCAGTTCGTCTTTCGACAAATACGCGCACGAACCGGCGCGTCCCCTCGTCGGCTGATGAAAGGCCGGGGCCGATGGCGATGACCGTACGGTTACATGCCAACTGTAATGCGCGGTCGATCGCCCGCTCGGAAACAGCGCCGCTATCGATCTCATCGAGGGCCTCGGTCATCACTTCGGTCCTGGCCTGAGTGATGAGCAAACCTTGCGCCGATTTGGCGGTCGCGATGGTAACGAGTCCAGCGCCCGCGCGCAGTACCGCTTCGGAAGCCAGTGCCGCCGCCCCCGTTTTACCGCGCGAGCCTGCAACTAATAGGACATCGCCGGCCGACCCTTTGTGCGCGTCGGGAGAGCGAAGAGACTCATTCAGCCATACGCCTATCTTTGAATCCTGGATAAGATGCAGGTGAGACCCCGACTCTTCATCGATCAACCATTGAGGTGTGCCGATCGAAGCGATGACCAGTTGACCGTTGGCATAGCATGCGGGCGGCAGGACGTTCCCGGTTTTCGGAGCTGTAAACGATATGGTTAAATCGGCCTGAACGTGCGGGCCGATCGGATAGCTGGTGTCAGAACTTAAACCTGATGGAATGTCCACCGAAACTACGCGGGCGGCCTCATGCGCCTTGATGATGTTGATCTCCTGGATCGCCCTTTCGTATATGCCTTCCAGCGGGCGTTTTAGCCCCGTGCCGAACAGTGCATCGATCACGATATCGCAACCGCAGCCAATCCCATCCAGCTCCGAATCGATTTCTGTGAAGACCAGCCTCGATGCGCGACGTTTGCCAGCCTGTTCCGATAATCGTCTGATAATTTCAAAGTTTGTCCGGGCCTCGCCTTTCGTATCATCGATCTGCCCGAACAAAAAAGCCTCTACCCAGGCTCCCTTTATCCATAACAGCCGCGCGATCACCGCACCATCGCCGCCGTTATTTCCTTTGCCACAGAAGACCGCGAATCGCTTGTCGTCGACGGGACCATATTGCTCGATGATCGTTTCAACAACGCGGCCCCCGGCGTTCTCCATCAGCGTCGAAAAGCTGATTCCACTATGCTCGACCGTCAGCCGGTCGATCTCCCGCATCTGTTGCGCAGTGAGAATTCGCATGGATCTTATTCTATCGCAAAAAGAGCGCAAAGAAGCGATGCTCCTTGCGCTCTTAAGAAAACGAATTTTCCAATGATAGTTGGCTCGAACTATGAAATGTCACGAGCTTTTCTGCAGCTCGCTCTGCTTTCTAATCGCCCTTAAATGTCAGACGTTTATTCGAGTTCCACAAATCGTCCCAACCAATGCACTCGCGGCGATAGGCGGCCTCGCGCCCGAGAATGGACATAAATGTGCTCTCCACGCCGTACTTGGTGTCATTGCGATATTTGTCCTGCCCCTCGCCTTTTCCCAGAACGCTGTTGACGAAATATTCGGCTTCCTGATCATAATGCTTGTCATCAGTGCCCTCATACTGATAGATCATAGTACTCTCGCTGCCTCTTCTGCCTCCGCTGCTTTCGATTCTCGCACCGCCCGTGCCGCCTTTGCCCGCCGTTGTCGTGAATGTGGCCTTGGTGCCTCGGATGGTCTCAGAGATATCGGAGCGCACCCCGTTGATCTGCACGCACGAGTGGTTGAGCAGGACCTGGTTGGGGTATTCATAAATGAGGTTGAAGTGATCGTAAATCTCCCCGATATCTGTGCGAACGAGCCGGCCGCCCGAACCATATGCCTTGATCGGTAAAGTTCCCAGCATCCAGCTGATGACATCCATATTATGGATACTCTGCTCGACGATGTGATCGCCGGAGAGCCACTTGTAGAAATACCAATGTTCGACTTCGTAATCCATCTGCGTCTTCCAATCCGCGCGCTTGCCGCGGCGATCCTGCCACAGATCTCCCTGATCCCATGCCGAATGCGCCATTGCGATTGTGCCTAGAGCGCCCTCATCGATCAGTCGCTTACACTCACGATAGGCTTTGCTGTAGTGGCGCTGCAAACCGACGACGACCGACAGGTTATTTGCTTTTGCTTTCTCGCCCGCCTCCATAACAGTGTGGCAGCCGGGTACATCTACGGCCAGTGGTTTCTCAGCGAAGATGTGTTTCTTGGCGGCCACCGCGGCTTTGAAATGCTCGGGGCGGAAGCCCGGAGGTGTAACCATCAATACGGCGTCGACCTTCGATTCCATGATGCCCTTATAGCCATCGATACCGAGAAATACTTTCTTGGAATCGATGTTGGCGAGATTTGGCCTTCCCTGGTTGCCTTCGACCGGTTTGAGTGCCTTGTCGATGCGGTGCTGGAAATAGTCGGCGATTGCGACGATCTTAGCTTTACCCGTCTTTTCCAACAGATAGGCATCGCGTGTGCCCTGGCCGCCGAGGCCGATCCAACCGATCTCAACCATCGAGTTGGCCTGGGTGCCGCGGACCGATTCCGCTTTGACAATGGTGAATGCCGAAGCGGCGGTGGCCGCAGCCGTGCCTTTTACGAAAGTTCTGCGCGAAAGGTGCTCTTTCTTCTTCATGGTCATCTCCTTTTAGACTAACCCACTGGTCTTGCCATTAATTTGATTGTTTTCGAATTAGTAACGGAGTGCGAAATCATTGCCGCTAAGACAACAGGCGCATTGTAGTCAATCGTGGCCGATTTGGCAAAATTGATTAGGTTCTGTCTCAGAATTGCAATATCTTCTGATTCTGCTTTTCTTTTTCCCTTTGGCCCTTTGCGTGAGATTTCACCGCTCGCGCCAGACATCCGAAATTGACAAGAACTCCTATAGTTTAGATAATTGCCCCTGCCTTTATAAGTAAATGAGCGTAAGGTCGCTGGAGTCGATAGAAAGACCTGCTCCCCCTCGATAAGTTGATCGTCAGTCAATAATCGGTTACGGATGTTCGACCGGTGGCCGTTTATTTACTTGGGATTCTTATGATGGGAGTCAGTGGCCGTCATCATCCGCACGCGCTTGATCTCAGACAGACCCGGGAGCATTCAATGTTCAATCTCTACCCAGCCTTTTCAGAAGGGTTGGAGAAAAAATTTCATAGCATCGAGCGAATTCGGATATCTGCTTTTCCAATGGGAGGGATACTGTGTCCGACAAATATAATTTGAACCTGGACGACCCACTTGAAACGGAACGACAGGATGCTTCGTTTTCGGAGAACCCCGAAAGTTGGGAGTATCAGTTACAGATCCGCGCAAACCAGCTGATAATCCAACGCACCACTCAGCTCCGGTCTGATCTAGAGCGGCTTCAATCAACCATCGACGAAATTACGCAACGAATGATCGAGGGGACACGCTCCGTGCCCACTGTGCAGGAGACAAGAGGACTGCTCGATTTCGTTACGCAGTGCTTCGAAGCCGCCGCCTCGAGCGCCGAAGATGAGTTCAAGACGAGACTCGAGCAAACTCGTAATGAGGCTTCGGCAGAAGCGCGAGAAGCGGCCGAGACTGAATTCCAGGATATGCTCAAAAAGGCCGCCCAGGATTGGGAAACTGCGCAAAAGCGTGCCAATGAACTCGAGGTGCAGAAACAAGTCGAAAAGGCGCGTGAGGCAGCTGTTTCCGAAATCCGCCTCGAGATGGAGAAAGAGTATGAGCAGCGTCTCAACCAGGCTGTCATCAGCCGGAGCGACGGGGAGCTGCTGGCTGATGATGCCGAGTTCCAACAACGACTCGTCCAGGCGTGTGCCGATGCCGCGGCAGTTGCGCGGCGAGAATCCGAGGCGCAACTCGATGAGCTGCGCGAACAGCTCGAAGCGAGCCGCAAAGCACTTACTCTCGCAGTCTCATCATCGAATTCTTCTTCCGGAGATTCAGCCGGCATCGATTTGATAAAGACGGCAGTCGATGATATCGATCGGCAACGATCACAGTCGGAGACTCTCGCTACCTTGGTCCAGCGGGCCTCGGATTTCGCGCCTCGTATCGCTTTCTTCGTCATCAGAGGCGGAGATGCGATCGGCTGGAAAGCTAAGGGCTTCGAGAATGGTCTCGATGATGACACCGTCCGGAAGTTGACTGTTCCCACCCAAAGCCCAGGCCTGCTGCACGATGCGCTCGCGCAATTCACCAAGGCGGTGTTTAGGTCTTCATCGCCCGGCGATGAATCTTCCGTCCTCGGGAGTTATGGCAGTCCCGCGCCGCAGTTCGCAATAGCCGTCCCGCTGGTTGTGCGGGGCAAGGCGGCAGCTGTCATCTATGCGGATTCGGGAACAAATGAGGAAAATTCGGTAAACGATCTCGCCATCGAAACGTTGATGCGAGTCGCCGGGATGGCTGTCGAACTATTACCTGCGAGACGCGGAACGGCGGAGCCGGCGGCACGTCCAGCAGCGGCGGCGACGCAATCATTTACAGCGTCTACACCTACACCGGCAAAATCTGCGCAAACTTCGCCGATCGGAACTCCTGCTCCCGCCGCGGCTGTCCAGACGCCACCTGCCACAATCGCTCCGGCGGCATCGTCCACCGGATCGGCAACCGCTACTGTCACCCCGCAGGAGAGCAGCGCACGGAAACCCGCACCAACTATTGAACCGGCAAAGCCACTCGAGAAAGAGAACGAGCCGGCGAAACGCGCCGGGCAGACGGCAGAGACGCAGCATTTCGTCAAACCCGACTGGGCTGCCAGAGTGAGAACAACCGAAGAACTAATCAAACCCCGACAGATACCGGAGAGTTGGTCCGAACCCGATGACCAGGTAAGAATGGGAGCGGTTTCAGAAGCGCCGCCTTTCATCAATACCTCAAATCGGGCGGAATCAAACCTCATTCGTACAAGTGTGTCACCCAAAACGGAGGATCCTAAGACTAAAACCACCGAGGATACGGTGGGGTCGTCGGCCTTCGCTCAGACATCGGTCCAGGAATCGTCTCAGCGTACACCGCAACCTCCGGTCTTCTCCTCCGTCCCGACTCCCGCAAGCGAAACCGAGCAGCGTGCGCATAACGATGCGCGGCGGTTCGCCAGATTGCTGGTCTCTGAGATCAAGCTTTACAACGCCGCGAAGGTGAACGAGGGCCGCCGGAACTTCGATCTTTACGACCGGTTAAGAGAAGAGATCGACCGTAGCCGCAAAGTATACGACAAACGCGTCATGCCTTCGGTTGCATCACGGTTCGATTACTTTTACGATGAACTTGTTCAAACGCTGGCTGAAGGCGATCCGGCGAAACTGGGGCCAAATTGTCCCGGCCCGGTCGTCTTGACAACTTAAAAACTCGGCCTTCCCCCTTTGGCTGAAAACAAGGAAATTTTAGCTAGGCTTTACAGGATTTTTCGGGACTCACTCCTATTTACCTGATTAATCCCGTTTATCCTCTCTTCTGAATATTGATGGGAGCCAAAATAAAGTAATGAAGTACTTTACAAATCGCCTTTCACTGCCTTTTCGTAAAACTAATTTCATTCTTTATCTTGTCCTGATAACAATTTTTATTTGCCAGACCGTTTATCAGCCGTCTGCTTCGAAAGCGAGCGCGCAGGTAAGAGCGGGCGCGCAATTGCGGGCGGCGGTCGCATCGAATTCAGAGGGCGATCTGCAGCGATTAGAGAATTCGCACCCGGGAACCGAAGAGGCGGGATTGGCTCGGCTCCTGCGCGGCTATCTGCGCTATAAGGCCAAGGATTATCAGGCGGCTTCGAGTATTCTGAGCAGCGCAAGCATCTCAACCACAACCAAACTAGGCGATTACGCGCTTTTCTATCGCGGTCAGGCGCTTTCGGAAGCTGGCCGGAAAGATGAAGCCGAGCGTGAGTTTCGTAAGCTCGCCAATACTTATCCATCATCACTCCTCGCGCGTACTGCCGCGCTGCAGGCTGCCGGATCCGCGATGATGGGCGGGAATTATCAGGCAGCCATCGATGACCTCGGTTCGCTGGTAATGAAAAACGACGGCACAGCGCTCAAGCTCCGCGCTGACGCATTGGAAAAACTCGGGCGTCCGAATGAGGCGGTCATCACGCTGCGCAAACTCTATTTCGATGCCCCGCAGTCCGCGGAAGCGGAGAAGGCGGGCGAGCGGTTGGCTGCGCTCGGCAGTTCTACTGCAGCGGCAGATGCTGCGCAACTGAGAAGACGCGCGGACAAGCTCAATCAGGCGGGACTCTATGCCATTGCGGGACAGGCCTATGACCAGATCGGACGCCAATTTCCCGGCTCCGCCAGCAGTGAACTCTCGCTACTCGCCGGGACCTGTTTCTATAAAGCGAATTCTTTCCGGCAGGCCGCCGATGCTTTAGGGCTGGCGCGTTCAAGTGCGTCGACGCGGGCCGATGCGCATTACTATTTCGCGATGGCGAACCTTTCAATGGATGGCGAGCCGGCGGTCTTACAAGCTCTTGCCGATCTTCGGCGAGTCGCTCCCACCAATCCTCGCTTGTCCGATTTGATCTATGGTATCGGGCGTTATCACGAAAAACGCGGTCGCGAGAGCGAGGCCGTGAACTACTATACCCAGGTCGTACGGCAGTTTCCGAAATCCGAAAACGCCGACGAGGCTCATTATTTTCTGGCCTGGCGGGCTCATGGAGCCAAGGATTACAAAACGGCGGCGAAGTTGCTAACCGAGCACGTGGCAGATTACGGAGACGTGACCGATAACCGAGGTAAGGCGGGTTTCTGGGCCGCGTTGGATTCCGAACGCTCCGGCGATAAGGCTCAGGCGTTAGCGCTCTACCGGGCAATGCTGAGGCGTTATGGCGCCGGATGGTATGGCTTGAACGCCGAGCGAAGGATCAATAAACTTTCGAGTGAGGGCGTTCAGATGAAATCCACGCAGAGCGATCCTTTGCTGCGGCGTGCGATCGCCGGACTGCAGACGGTCAAGCTCCCACAGGAGACTCTGGTGGAGGCGGAGATCGAACGCGTCACCAAAGCGGAGCAATTGATGCGGATAGCATTACACCAATCGGCGATGAATGAACTCGAGGCGGCACGCGATAAAGCGCCCGATTCGCCGCGCGTAAATCTTCGTATCGCGCAGATATATCGCGCCAACGGCGAGAATGTTGCGGCAATCAATACGCTTCGGCGCGCCTACCCGGACTATGGTCAGACGTTGCCGGAAGAGATGTCGCGTGAGGCCTGGGACATCTTCTACCCGCTCAAGTATTGGTCGAACATCAAGGAAGAGTCCCGGCGGCACGGACTCGATCCCTATCTCATTGCAGGCCTGATTCGCCAGGAGACGGTATTTGAGCCGCAGGCCCGCAGCCGCTCCAACGCGTACGGGTTGATGCAACTCCTGCCCTCGACGGGTCGGGCGGTTGCGCGCAAGAACAGTATCGGCGGCGGCCGCATCACTACGAGCGATCTATACAATCCGTCCCTCAACATTAAACTCGGATGTGCTTATGTGAAGGAGCAGATAGATCGGTTCGGCCGCTTCGAGTATGTCGCCGCTGCATACAACGGCGGCCCGACGCGGGTAAGCCGCTGGTTGAAACAATTACCGGCGGATGAAATCGAGGATTGGGTTGAAAGCATCCCGATCAGCGAGACGCGTTTATACGTTCAGGGCGTTTATCGCAATGCCCGCCAGTATAAGCGTTTGTATGACGACCAGGGGAACTTCAAGAGCGATATTCCAGAAAGATAAGTGATCTGCCGATGAAATTCCGACCCCTAGAAATCCGATCACTTCCCCGTCTGCTCGGAGCACTGGTTCTAGGTCTGTCACTTTGTATCAATCCTGCCGCGCAGGAAGATGCGCCTTCATCACTCACCATAACGGCCAAACCCGGGACAATTATCTGGGTCGGTTCTCTTGGCTATGGCCCGGTTCCCGACAGTGGGGAATTGACGGTCAATAATCTGCGAGCAGGATCATATACCGTGCGCGCCCGTTTGAAGGGGATGCGCGAACAAGCTCAGGTGATCAAGATCGCGGGAGGGGCTCAGCAATCGATAGAATTGACATTTACAGTTCCCGCCGATCAGGCTGAATTGGCTTTTCAAACGGCGGAAGAACTACGCGAGCTCGGCGATCACGCGGAAGCGAAAAAAGAGTACGGAAAGGCTATCAAGCTTCGCCGGGGTTATGCGGCAGCCCGTCTCGGTCTGGCGCGCAGCCTGATGGCTATGGGGGAATACAACAAAGCACTATCCGAAGCGCGCATAGCGCGGAGGGAGAAGCCAGGGACATATCCGGAAGCTTTCATCGTGATGGCAGATATCAACCGCAACGCCGGGTATTCCGAAGATGCTCTGGATGATTATCGCACCGCGTTGTCGCAAGCTCGCGGCATTTCGCCGGAAGCACATACCGGGATTGCGATCATCTATCACGATCGGCAACGCATTGACGAGGCAATCGAACAGTTCCGAACTGCCATCTCCCAGGCGAACGATACACAGCCAATCATCTATTTTATGCTTGGCACAGCGCTCGAACGCGAATACCGCAATAAGGAAGCGGTCGAGGCTTACGAGAAATATATGGACCTCGCCCCACACAGCAGCCAGGCGATTTCCCTTAGGTCGGTGGTGAGACAGCTGAAGCGAGAGATACGGTAGAAATAGACTCTGAAGCCTCAGAATATAGGGTTCATGTATCTTGATAAACTATCGACTATGCCGCTTTCGTAATTCAATTCATCTAAATAACATTAAATTCAGCTTTCTCTGTGGTTGATCACGGGATGACCGGAAGCCAATTCCCCATTTATCGGGAAGTCAAGCTAGGGAATGGATTCCCTAGCCGTCACTCTTCGCCGAGCCTCAGGCAGCAAAGTCGTTGTAAACACAGCATCAAATAGAACCAGCGGCAACAGTGCGTTGTGGTACGGATACTGCTTTACCGAAGTCCGGTCGGTTTATTGGACCGGGTCCCCCTGCCCGGCGTGCTGATCGTATTTTTGTCAGGCTTTAGCCGGATGATCCCGACTGAAGCCTGAGGAACCTCAAACTGAGAACGCGAGATTGATCACATGAAGAAACGAATATTGAAGGTCGCGCTCATCCTGATTGCCGTGGTTACAGTCATGATCATTATCGCCGGACGCGACAAGCCGATGCAGCAGGTGCAGGATGAAGCGATGCGAGCGGGCCGTGATCTGGCATCATTTACCATAGCGGATGAAGATTATTTCCATGAGATGGATGGCGGGGTCGCGTTGACACCGGATGAGGTGAAGGGTCGAAACACTTGGATTGTCTGGACTGGAGGCAACGATCGTTTCTGGGACGAGATCGCGAGGAGAAGCGTCGGAGGACTGGATCTGCTCAAGACGCTGTCGTCTTACGATCCGGAGAAGGATCTCCGCCACTCGGCCGAAGAACGTGAGCGGCTGAAGGGCATCTACAAGGCGAGCCGCGACAACCGCTGGCGCTATCTGGGTCTCGTTAATGAGCCGTGCTTTGAGAAAGCTATCGGACCGAACGAAAAGCGCTTCGGTCTCTGGTTGGATCGACGGCGGCCGGATTGCTCTTCAGATCCTTTCGAGAACGAGGAGAAATATCCGGGAGTAGCGATCGGAGCGCGCGGCAGCAACCTGACGGCCGGATCCTTCTATGGCTACGCCAGCGGCATCGTGGGTCTGCGTCTATTCCCGAACCCGGACTTCGACGAGCCCGCGGCAAAAAAATGGGATCCGGTCAGATACTATACTGATCCTTCATATTATGATTCGAAAGATCTGATCAAGCCTTACCGGGTGGGTATGTCATGCGCGTTTTGTCATGTTGGCCCCAATCCGGTTAAACCGCCGGCGGATGCGGAGAATCCGGGATGGGAGAACCTCAGTTCAAACGTAGGCGCCCAGTACTTCTGGGTCGACCGCATCTTATCCTGGCAGGCGGACGAGACCAATTTCCTCTTTCAGCTATTGCATACAGCGCGGCCCGGCGCGCTCGATACTTCGCTGGTTTCGACCGATTACATCAATAACCCGCGAACCATGAACGCCGTCTACCACCTCGGTCCGCGCCTCGGCGCAGCGAAGCAGTGGGGCAGGGAGAAGCTCTCCGGCGGCGGTCTCGACAACAAGCAGTTGAACGATTACGTGTCGAGCGGCCGGCTCACCGAATTCTTCCAGCAGCCGGACATCGTATGGACGCCTAGCGTGTTAAAAGATGGCGCCGATTCAGCGGGCGCTCTGGGCTCCCTCAATCGCGTCTACCTCAACATCGGCCTCTTCGGCGAGGAGTGGCTATTGCATTTCAATCCGCTGGTCGGCGGCAAGCGGATCACGCCGATCGAGGTCAAGGTCGCCCGTAAGAATTCAGTCTATTGGCAGGCGACGGAGGCGCAGACGTTCAACATGTTGCTCTTCTTTCTCAAGGGCGCAACTCCGCATCGCCTGAGAGAAGCCCCCGGCGGACCGGCCTATCTGACCGAGAGCCGAGCTACGATCGATCGCGGCAAGGCAGTCTTCGCCGATAACTGCGCCCGCTGCCATTCGAGCAAATTGCCGTCACTCCCGAGAGGTTCCGATCTCGGCAACTGCGCCGGTCCGAACTATCTCGAATGCTGGAACCGGTACTGGAGCTGGACGAAGACGAAAGAGTTCAAAGCGAAGATGCGGGAGATCGTCATGGCCGATGATTTTCTGAAGGACAATTTCCTCTCGACCGATCTGCGCGTCCCGGTCACGCTTTTGCAGACCAATGCTTGCAGTCCGCTCGCCACGAACGCTATCGCCGGAAATATCTGGGACAACTTCTCATCGCAAAGCTATAAAGCGCTGCCGTCCGTCGGAACGATCACGGTTCATCATCCGATCACCGGCGAAGAGCGTCAATATCAGATGCCCGCAGGCGGCCGTGGCTATACGCGCCCGGCATCGCTGGTGAGCCTCTGGTCGACGGCGCCGTTTCTGTTGAACAACTCCGTCGGTAAGTTCGAACCGAACCCCTCTGTCGAAGGCCGTATGCGATCATTTCAAGACTCGATCGAACAGATGCTCTGGCCGGAGAGGCGAAAGAGGGATGCCGTTCTGGGCGACGTGGTGCCCGGTGTTATCGACCGTACGACCACGACCAGCTACCTGCGGGTGCCTGCCGGCTATCTGCCCGATTTTCTGCAGGAGTTGCTGGATCCTGCGGCCCGCTATTTTCCCTGGTTGTTTTCCACCGAAGGGATCGAGATCGGGCCGATCCCTGCCGGCGTACCCATCAACCTGCTGGCCAACCTGGAACTGGTCCCGGAAAGCGACGATCCGGACGCGCAACTCGCACACGGGAAGCGGCTGCTGGCATTGCTGCTCAAGGCCAAGCGCGACCTGAAAGCCATACCGAAGGGCGCCACAGACGAAGACGTCCGCAAGGTCTTCGCGAACCTGGTCGAACCTCTCCTGGAGTTGAACAAATGTCCCGATTTCGTCGTCAACCGCGGCCACTACTTCGGGACCAGCTACTTCTCGGAAGAGCCGGGCCTGAGCGACGCCGATAAGAGGGCGCTCATCGCGTTCTTGAAGACCTTCTGATTAGTTTTTAGTTTTCAGGCTTTTATTAAGGCATAAAGCATCTTTTGTAGTTCTGTTATTCGATAATCGAGGTCGGAGCTTTTACCACGAGCAATAAAACACAGCTGTTCAGCGATGATGCGCTGTGTATCGAGTTCAGCTAATGATCCAGTACGATTGATAAGAAATGGAGGAACTCTTTTGACCTTTGTCGCGCCTGTCCTTCGGCAATGTTTGATGGGATTGAAACAGACGCTCGTTTAATTTGATCCGTAATTCTATACAATTCGCTCTTGGGAAATTGGCGCACACTTCGTAGACATAAACACACAACTCAATGCTCTTTTTCCATACCATCAAATCACGGGACGACTGGGATTTCATATAAATACCTTTCCAGGGTGGCCGAAGGTAGAAGTTAACATAGCAACGAAAATCTAAACTGAAACTCGAAAACTAAAACTAAAAACTAAAAACTATCATGGCAGATTTCGACTATATCATCGTTGGGTCCGGTGCGGGCGGCGGGCCGCTGGCAGCCAACTTGGCAAGCGCAGGATTCAGAGTGATGCTGCTGGAGGCCGGCGGCGATCCCTGTGCGAACAGCGAGCTCGGACGTTTGATGTATGAGGTGCCGATCTTTCACGGCCTCTCGACCGAGTTCGACGAGTGCCGGTGGGACTACTTCGTCCGTCATTACGCCGACGATGCGAGGCAGAATCAGGACAGTAAGATAGTTAAGGAAGACCCGGTCAGTAACATCGAAGTGAATGGCATCTGGTACCCGCGCGCCGGCGCACTGGGTGGCTGTACGACTCACAACGCTATGATCACCGTCACGCCACAGAGCTGCGACTGGGACGAGATCGCCCGGATCACGGGTGACTCGACGTGGCGCGCCGACTATATGAACCGGTACTTCGCCCGGCTCGAAGACTGCGGCTATCGGCCGAGGCCGGGCAGCGCGAAATATATCGTTCGCGGCCTGCTCTGGTCGGCCATCGCCCTTCTGCGGGGGCGCAAGGATTGGCGTGACTGGGCGCACGGCCACGGGTTCAACGGTTGGCTACCGACGAGCGAAGCGGACCCGCGTCTCATCCTCAAGGATGGAGCGCTCCTGGGTCTGCTGCTCAATGCGATCAAGTTCGCGTTCAAGACCGGGATCGAGAATCCGATCGCCAGCCTGCTCACCCGGCTCGACCCTAACGATCTGCGTAACGGCATAGACATGCGGGAAGGTCTGGCTTTCACGCCGCTTGCCGTGGGGCAGGGAAAACGGAAGGGGCCGCGGGAGCTGCTGCTCGCCACCCGCCAGACGCACCCGAACAATCTCACTATTCAACTTCATTCGCTCGCAACCAGGATACTGTTCGAGAAGAATCGCGCGGTTGGCGTGGAGTTCTACGAGGGCGAGCACCTTTACGAAGCCGATTCCCATGCGAGGAAGCGGCGCAGAGATGTGGCGTTGGGGCGGCAGGGCGATGGAGAATTCCCGCCTTTCATCGTCCGCCAGGTCTTCGCCGCACGCGAGGTCATCGTCGCCGCCGGCGCATTCAACAGCCCGCAGCTACTGAAGCTTTCGGGAATAGGGCCGAAACAGGAGTTGGCGCAGTTCGGAATCGACCTGGTGGCCGATCTGCCGGGTGTGGGAGAGAACCTGCAGGACCGTTATGAGGTCGGCGTGGTCTCGGAGTTTCCCCAACCATTCGGACTCCTGGAGGGCGCCACTTTTGCGCCGCCCAAAGCGGGAGGACCGAAAGATCGATTCTTCCTTATGTGGGAGAAGGGTGAGGGCATATATGCATCGAACGGAGTCCTGCTCGGAATACTTAAACGTTCGGACAGGAAGAGAGCAGAACCGGATCTCTACATCTTCGGCTTGCCGGGATACTTCGCCGGGTATGAGCCCGGATACTCGGAATTGTTCGAGCGCCAGCGCAACCGCTTCACCTGGGCGATCCTGAAAGCATATACACATAACACAGCCGGACGTGTGACGCTTCAATCAAAAGACCCCAGAAAGTGGCCGCGCATTGACTTTCATTACTTCACCGAGGGCAGCGACCAGCAGGGCGATGACCTGGATTCCATTGTTCACGGCGTGCAATTCGTACGCGAGATGAATCAGAACCTGGGCGCCGTCCAGGAGATATGTCCCGGTCCGGCATACGATACGCCGCAGCGGCTGCGCGAATTCATTCAGAACGAGGCCTGGGGCCATCATGCTTCATGCACCAATAAGATCGGAAGCGACCACGACGAGTACGCGGTGCTGGACAGCCGTTTCCGCGTGCGAGGCACGCAGGGGCTGCGCGTCGTGGATGCTTCGATCTTTCCCAAAATACCCGGCTATTTCATCGTCTCCGCCATCTACATGATTAGCGAAAAGGCATCCGATGTGATTATCGAAGACGCGGATTAGTTTTCAGTTTTTAGTTTTCAGTATTCAGTATTTTCGAATAACTGAAGTGCGCGAGATGCTCGATGCCTTGATGAGAGCTCTGAAAACTAAAAACTAAAAACTATTCGATGAGCGGAGGAGTAAAGTTATAAGGCGGCCACGGGCCGGTGATCTCAAAGGTCAGCCCTTGTTCAGCCAGTTCGGCAGAGGCCCACTCGACGCGCCCGCGGAGATCGGCCCGGACGATTTTCGGAGTCAGGAAGGCCCAGTTCAAAACGATCTCCGCGGCGCCTTCTGAGTTTGCGGTTGCTATCACTTTGCGAGCACGGAGATCGGTGGCAAACCCGCGCAAATCATCTGCTACTCGGGCACAGGTCTTCTGCAGCCATTGATGCAGTTCCTTCTCAGCCGACACTCGCGCCCGCTGCTCCAGCAAATAACGCATCCCTGGAGGCAGGGAGGCGGGGTCCATTCCGGCCTGTTGACTTGACTGAAGCCCCTGCAGTGCTCTCTCCCGGTTCAGCATACCCTTGATGCCCCACTCCTCGTGATCTGTCATCCGATCAAGGAACTGAGATATGGTGCTCCCGTGTTTTCGCTGCAGCCCTTCCAAATTCTCCAGCGATGAGAAGATGGTGCCGAACCGGGCTGGAAACACAGGGGAATGAGCCATCGCCTGTTCGATAACTGCTTCGTGGCGCCAGGCTCGGATCCCCAGCCAGGAGATATCCTCCATTTTGGCCTCGGCTGCCGGCCCGGAAAAATCCGCCACCATAACGGTGCTCAGAACTGCCGCGAGACCGGCAAACCTCCGCACTTGAAGCGGCTGCTCGCCATCCACACCGGTTCCGCTGAGCTCCGGCAGCAGGCCGGACCGGGCGAAACAGAAGAGATAATAGGCAGTATTTGACATATTTATTTCGCGCTCTCAGCCGCCGTTTCGCCATCGCTCCACGAAGCCGCGTCCCCACGTCGCCGCGTCGCTTCTCCAGACTTCTCCAGACTTTCTTTGATGGCAATACCATATTCTTTGAGCTTCGACTGGATCGTCTTATAGTCGATTTGAAGCAGGCGGGATGCCTTTGCTTTATTGCCCCTGGTGAGGGACAGCACCTGGATCAAGACCTCGCGCTCGACCGCGATAGTACTGCGGCGCACTATCTCTTTCAGGGGAAGCTGGCGCCAGGGTAGCACAGGCGGCGGGGAATGGCGCGCCTGGCAGGGCTGCTGCACTAGGTTGAGATGCTTATCGGTGATGATGTCATCGGCCAGGAGCGTTGCCCGGCGAATTGTGGAGCGAAGCTGTCTCACGTTTCCCGGCCAGTTGTAAGCCAGTAGTGCCTCGGTTGCAGCTCTCGAAAAACCGCCGACGGATTTTTTTAATTCCGCATTGGTCAGTTCCAGAAACCGGTTGGCCAAGTAGAGAATGTCTTCACTCCGGTCCCGCAGTGGTGGGATAACGATGGTAAATTCGTTCAATCGGAAGAAGAGATCCTCCCGAAACGAGCCCAACGCCGCCAGGGTCTGGAGGTCCTGGTTGCTGGCAGCCAGGACGCGCACATCGACCGCCATCGGCTTGGAACCTCCGACGCGATTGATCACTTTCTCCTGCAGCACCCGGAGCAATTTAGCCTGCGCTGCCAGGGAGAGATTGGGGATCTCATCGAGTAACAACGTCCCCTGCTGGGCCTGTTCAAAGCGCCCGACCTTTCGGGCGTGAGCGCCGGTGAAGGCTCCTCGCTCGTGCCCGAATAGTTCACTCTCGAGCAGCGTCTCCGGGATGGCCCCACAATCGATCGGGATGAAAGGCGCCCGCGCTCTCAGACTCGCCTGATGAATAGCGCGGGCGACCAGCTCCTTGCCGGAACCGGTCTCGCCGATGATGAGCACGCTGAAGTTCGATCTTGCCACCCGATCGACATCGGCGATGAGACGGCTGATGACATTGCTGGTTCCCATCATCTCCCGGAGTGAACTTTGATCACTCGTTTGGTAGCGGGGCTTGAGTTGGCGAGGGCGATTCCGCTCCTTCAACGCCTTAGAGACCAACTGAATGACTTCATCGAGATCGAAAGGTTTGGCCAGATAGCTGTATGCTCCAGCTTTCATAGCTTCGACCGCGTTCCGCACTGCCGCATAGCCGTTGAGTAAGATGACCGGCAGCCCCTCATCCATATCCCTAACGTGCCGCAGCACTTCCAATCCGGTCAGGCCCGGCATCCTGTGGACGACAAGCAGGAGATATGGAGTCTCGCTGCGTATCATCTTCAATGCCGTCTCCCCATTAGACGCCACCAACGGGGTCAGGCCCTCCATCTCGATGAGGTGAGCCAGCAATTCACGCGTGCTCTCCTCATTGTCCACGATCAGGATCTTGCAATTGACTGTAGTCATCACTTCCTCCTTACAGACAGATCGATTTGCACATTCATATTTGGTGATTGTCGGCTCAGATCGGCCAAGAATGAGCTTATGCTGAGAAGTCTTGGCAGGCTCAACGGTGGTTCTTGAATCTGAAACACCAATCGAGCGCTCGGGTGATTGCCGCGCGGCCTGAGGTTGCAGGACAAGAGCCTGCTCTTATCGTGATTGTCTCCTCAAGGATGGTTTTGCCATCTAGGTGGTGGGCCCGGTAGAACGATTCATATATCGATGATTAGCCCGCACCGGCATATCGTTCTCCTAACCTGGGCCGTCGAGCGAAGCACCAATGCCCGACGATGGCGGCTGAGGATACTTTTAATTCTACGGCCACTGAAATCGGTTATCGTTAGTTCAGCAATATATTCTCAACTCCGCGATACCAACTCTATTGAAGAATGTTATTGTTATGCTCTCCCTTCAAATTCTATGTTGTAACTACTTGTATTACGTCAAACCACATAGCATCAGATTCGAGTTCAAATGTAACCACCATCCAACAGCACAAATCATAAATCAATAGAGCTTTGATAAGCTTAAAAGCTCTGGAATAAAGTGAACAAAGGCCGATAAAAATTTCATAAAAACGGCGAGAATTTAAATCAAAGCAATAAAGGTTGATACAAACTACGAGGAAATAAAGAGTAAGAGAAGGAAGAAAAGGAGAAGATCAAATGGGTTGCCCACTTTTCTTGGTTCTCTTCATTTCTTCGTAGTTTTAATTATCTGCCCCAATGTCGTCTACCCGGTATATTGAAAACCATCACCTGTGAAGTATGATAATCTTCCTTACTAATGCCGCAATGCCACTAGCGGATCAAGCTTCATTGCTCTGCGCGCGGGCAAATAACAAGCGAGCAACGCAACACTCATCAACAATAGCGCAACGCCCCCGAACGTCAGCGGGTCAGTTGCACTCACCTCGAAGAGCAACGTCTTCATCAACCGAGTCAATGCCAATGCGCCGCCCAGACCAATTAGTATACCGATGAGCGTCAGTCTCATTCCCTGTCCGATAACAAGTTTCATTACGTCGCCCCTGTGCGCGCCGAGCGCCACCGAATCCCGATCTCGTGCCTGCGCTGCGTGACTGTATAACTCAGCAAGCCATATAGCCCCACGCTGGCGAGCGTCAGTCCCAACAGCGCGAACGCGCCGAGCAACACCAGATTGAACCGGCGTGACGAAGCAGAGTTGGCCATCAGTTGTTCGATAGTCTGAATGTTGGAGATAGATTGATCTTTGTCTACGGCCCAAACCCGATCGCGCACTGAGGCAATCATCTGAAGCGGGTTGCCGCCGGTGCGCACTACCAGGGTCATATAGTTGTTATTCTGGATTTGCGCCAGCGGGAAATAAACTTGGGGATTGGCTTCCTCGTCCAATGCGGAGTGTTTGATATCTTTTAAGACGCCCACGATCTCGCGAGAGACGCTTCGAAAGCCGATGCGCTTGCCGAGCGAGTCTTCTCCGGGCCAGAAGTATTGCGCCGCCGCTTCATTGATAACAACCACTGGCGGCGCATTGACGCCGTCGCTTTCAGCGAGCAGTCGGCCTCTTTGCAGCGGGATGCGCAGCGTCTTGAAAAAGTCCGAACTGACTTGACAGATTCCGGCGTTGAAGCTTTCACCGGGCGGCAGCGGCCTGCCTTCGATAGCAAAGTCTGCGCTCCACAATGCGCCACTGAGCGGCAGTGGATAGGCCGCTGCTGTGGCTTCCACACCTGGTAATGAGCGCACGGGTTCCAGTGTCTGTTGAAAAAAGTTTGCCCTCTGGGCGCCCGCGTATTTTCCGCGAGGCAGTTGGATATCCATCGTCAAAACGCGCTGTGGATCGAGTCCCGGATCAACCCTGATCATCCGCTCAAAACTCCTGAGCAGCAATCCCGCTCCGATCAGCAACACAAAAGCCAGGGCCACCTCGCTAACAATCAGCATGCTTCGTAAACGATGGTGCGGCGCTCCGGTAGCACTGCGCCCCCCCTCTTTGAGTGTCTCGTTGAGGTATGGTCGCGAAGCCCGAATGCCAGCAGCAGGCCGAAAACAATCCCGGCTAGCAGCGAGATGAGGAAGGTGAAACACGCTACACTGGTATCCAGTCGGATATCGTCCGTGCGCGGCAGATTAGCGGGGCTGAGCACCGGCAGCAGCTCAATACCCCACCAGGCCAGACACAGACCAAGCGTGCCCCCGCTGACAGCCAGCAGCAGGCTTTCCGTTAGCAACTGCCGCACGACACGCCAGCGGCCGGCGCCGATAGCTGCGCGAATCGCCAACTCCTTTTGCCGCGCGGCGGCGCGCGCCAGCAAGAGATTAGCGACATTCGTGCACGCAATCAACAAGACGAACCCTACAGCTCCCAGCAACACCAGTAAAGCCGTCTGAACCCTGCCGACGATCTGTCGTTGCAGGGCTACTACCCGCACATTTCCGCCGTTATTGGTCTGCGGATATTGCTCAGCCAGACGGCGAGCGATATCCTCCATCTCAGCTTGCGCACCTGCGATGCTGACGCCCGCTTTGAGCCGCGCCAGCACGGTCAGATAGCCTCCCTGGCGGCTGCTCAATTGCCCAGGCGTGAAAGCGGTAGGCAGATAAATATCAACTTGATCGGCGAACTGGAAAGCTGCTGGAAGATAGGCTTTGCGCGGGAAATGGAAATCGGGCGGCAGCACGCCAATAACAGTGTGGACTTCATTGTTTAGCGTGATCGTCTGCCCAACGAGTTTTGGGTCTAAGCCGAAGCGCCGCTGCCACAACCCGTGACTGATGAGCGCGACGCGAGGCGCACCTGGCTGCTCTTCTTCAGGCAGAAACGTGCGCCCAAGCATAGCGCTGATGCCCACCAACGAGAAGAGACTGGCCGAAGCGCGCACGCCGCCCACGAACTCCGGCTCGCCACTGCCTGTCAGGTTGATGTTATGCGAGTGCAGGGCCGCCATTCGCTCAAAGACATGATTTTGATTGCTCCAATCTACGAAATCCGCTACGCCCACTGGAAATACGGGCAAGCCATACCTTGCCTCATGAATCGGATAATGTATCCAGACCATCACCAACGCTGCAGGATCGCGGTACGGCAGCGTGCGCAGTAATACACCGTTGACGACGCTGAAGATGGCCGTGTTTGCGCCAATGCCCAGCGCCAGCGTGAGGACAGTAATCACCGTGAATCCGGAATTTTTCAGCAACATTCGTATGCCATAACGCAGGTCTTGAAACATATCGTCCTCAGTACATCAAGAAAAAGGAAGGGCGGCCACCGCCACCCTTTCGAGACCTATTTCTTGCTCTGCTTGGGTGAGTAAGCAGAGCAGGATAATTTTTGCTAAAGGCTACGCCTCAATTCCTTTGCCCTCTGATGACATTGTCATTTGGTCAACATGGTTCTTCAGCCAACTATCGAATAGAGCGGGGTCGGTTGATGAAACAGGATTATCAGTTAAGAAAGAAAGTTCGCTTTCTTTGGCAGATTCTTCAGAAATGCTAAGGTCGGGACGTGACCTCATAATGAAAAACTGACTGGATTCGACAAGCTCCTTAAGTTGTGGCTGCCAGTGCTCGGGACCTGACATTCGACCACTGGCAATAATCTCATTGACGATGGACTGATTGGGAAGTGGAATGAGAATCATTACTTGATAGTCTTCTCCGCTCTCCATCGACCAGACTTTCATCTGTCGAAAGCCATATCCAAGTAGTTTGGGAATGATCTTGTTTTTAAGTGGTCAACAAAAGCCTCCCAATTATATGACTTGACGCTATAGTGTTTAGAATAACACCACTGTTGATTGGCTGGTTGCGTAATTTGATCGGTTATTGACTCTGGTGATTGGCTCATATTTCGTAACTCCTTGATGGATGATAAGCGTAATATGAGCTTGTAAGCATTGAAATTCCTGAGCTAGCAAGCTCGCGGGTAAGCAAAGACGGCTGTGATTTTACCATACCTCTGTTTAAAGCCAATTGAAACCCTATACGCGGCAAGCGCCATACTAATCAGAGAATATGCCTACTCCTCAACTACCCTAATAGCTGAGGACGTAATGGCTGAGGACGCTGCTAAATGGCTGGTCGGTATATCGAGAGAGCTCAAACTATGTCGATGGAACTAATTCCGACTCTTCTTCAAGAAAAATGTGGAGCTCTTTAGTCGTTATCAAGGCCGGTTCCCAAACCCTACTCAATGCCCTGCTCACGCGTTCTTGGTCTACGAAAGGAATAAGCACGATGATATTGTAGATGCCTTTTTGGTCGGTTCGGTTTGCAGAAAAAACTTTGACCTGCCTTTTCTCTTGATCAGTCAACCTTGAATTTGCATTTGTATTTGGATTCGTTGGATTAAAAATCAATTCCAGGGTATCTTCGTGTGTTTTCCCTGAGAGCTTCTTCCCGGCCTTCCCCTACCACCACCTCATAGCTCACCATTACATATTTAGTGAATCCCATTTTTCACCTCAATCGAAGGGGTTAGTAATCAGATGCGATTCAATCTGTTTCGCATCGCTATGTTGCAGTCTTCCGAATGTCGGTTGGGTTCCGGGGTACGGGTTGAGGGCAATCTAAGCCTCAACCCGCGTCACCAACTTTTTTGAAAAAGTTATTGTCACGCTATCTCTTCTGTTTTATGATGCGATTACTGTCATCTCAAACAGCTCAGCATCGAGTTCGAGTTCAAACGTGACCATCACTTAAGTACGCGGATCATAAAACAAGAGGGTTTTGATTAGCATAAAAACTCGGAAAAAGTTCAATAAAAGCCGATAAAAATCCAATAAAGTCGGCAAGAACTCGGTGAAAACTATGACTTATGAATTTGGCCTGTATCGCTTCGATCCAAGTACCGGTAAGTTATTTAGTTCCGGCAATCCGATAGATATTGGACCACGGCTGGCCGAACTGCTAACGATCTTTATGCAGCACCACGGACAGGCGCTGGGAGACGAAGAGTTACTGGAGATGCTCTGGCCTGGCGACCAGAACAAGGGTGGAGAGAATCTAGCTGCTAACATCTTTAATCTGCGGAAGAAGCTCGGCGCAGGGCAATATATTGAAAGGATTGCCGGACGCGGATATCGTTTTGTCGGCGCCGTGAAAATGATCGATCCAGATGCTTCGCCGCAGAGCTATCCGCTGCCGCCGGGCGGTGCCGTACCGCTCGATTCACCGTTCTACATTGCGCGGAGAACGGATGATGAGTTTTATAAGGCGATTGCGCGCCGCGACAGCATCGTCCTGGTCAAAGGTGGGCGGCAGGTAGGCAAAACCTCTTTGCTCGCCCGCGGGCTGCAAATCGCTCGCGAATCCGGAGCCACCGTCATCCTGACGGATTTGCAGCATCCGTCAGGCGAAGCTTTCTCAAGCGTGGAAAAGCTGCTGCTCGAGCTGGGAGAACGAATCGCTGGCCAGATGAATTTGAAGACCAGACCTCACGATGTGTGGAGCAGTCTGCTCAGCGCCAGCGCCAATTTTCACAATTATCTGCAACGCGAAGTGTTAGGCAAGATATCCTCTCCACTGGTTTGGGGGCTTGACGAAATAGACCGGCTGTTCGGATTTGATTACGCAAGCGAAGTGTTCGGACTGTTCCGGTCCTGGCATAACTTGCGCGCACTGGAACCCTCAGGACCGTGGCGGCGGATGACGCTGGCCATGGCCTATGCAACGGAAGCCCACCTGTTCATCACTGATTTGAATCAATCGCCATTTAACGTCGGCACCAAGCTTGTACTCGAAGACTTGACCTACGATCAAGTCGCCGAACTCAACCGGCAATATGGCGCACCACTCAAAGACGAGTCGGAGATCGCGCGATACATCGCTATGGTTGGCGGGCACCCTTACCTGGTGCAGCGGGGCCTTTACGAAATGACCGAGCACGGTTTAGACCTCGCTTCAATCGAAGGGAATGCCGATTACGATGAGGGAATATTCGGCGAACATCTGCGACGGATGTGGGTTTCACTGACCCGCGACGCTGATTTGTGTAATGCCGTGCGCGATCTGTTGCAGGCCAAGCGGGGATTGGCGATCACCAACTTCTACCGACTGCGCAGCGCAGGGGTGCTGGTCGGTGATTCAGCACACATGCGCAGTTACGGTGCCAACTTTACGCCAAGTTTTTGAAGAAGCATCTTTTCTCCCCCGACAGCCCGGAGGTTTTTGATGATTGAGTCTCCTCGCTTTTTTCGTGATTTGAGCTTGACCGATCGCGTTGAGTTCTTCGTCACTGGCGGGACAATGATGCCTGACGCGCCATCTTATGTTGAGCGGCAGGCCGATTGTGATCTGTATGACAGTCTCCTCGAGGGAAAATATTGTTATGTGTTGACCGCCCGCCAGATGGGGAAATCGTCGCTCACTGCGCGCACGGCGGCGAAATTGCGCCAGGTTGGCATCGGTGCTGTCGTGGTCGATCTGGCGGCGATCGGGCGCAACCTGACTGTCGAGCAATGGTATGGGAGCGTCTTGAGCTGGATTGGGAGAGGCATTGAGTTATCGGAAGGCGAGCTGGAAGAATTCTGGCAGTCGAGGCCGCTGCTCGGCCCGGTGCAAAGATGGATGTGCGCATTGCGCGAAATCATTCTTCCTCGCTATCAAGCTCAACTAGTCGTTTTCGTGGATGAAGTCGATTACCTGCTGGATTTGCCGTTCCCGATGGACGAGTTTTTCGCAGCGGTCCGCGAATGTTACAACATGCGCGCGGAAGACGCCGTGATGCATCGATTGACGTTTTGTCTGGTAGGTGTGGCGACGCCATCGGACCTCATCCGAAACAAGCGCACTACGCCATTCAACATCGGCCGGCGAATTGAATTGCACGATTTTACGGTGGCGGAGGCCGCACCGCTCGCGCGCGGGCTGAGACGCGACGATAAATTGAATGACTCCCTGCTCAAACGCGTGTTGTATTGGACAAACGGTCATCCTTTTCTTACCCAACGTCTGTGTCGAGCTATAGCTGATGATGCTGGCGTCGAAGGTAAAGGTGACGTTGATCGTTTATGTAATGACTTATTTCTCACGCGCCGCGCACAGGAGTTAGATGATAACCTGCTTTTTGTGCGAGACAGTATACTTCGCAGCGAAGAGGACAAGGCTGCTCTGCTCGACTTGTACGGGAAAGTGAGAAGGGGCAAACGTGTGGAAGATGATAACACCAACACGCTTGTCATTATTTTACGTTTGTCGGGGGTCACGCGAACAGCAGACAATTACATTAAAGTTCGCAACCGCATCTACAAACGCGTTTTCGATCATGAATGGGTTGAGAGAAACATGCCTGATGCGGAATTGCGGCGGCAGCGCACGGCATACCGCCGAGGTCTATGGCGAGCCGGATTATTTGGTGGCGTCATCCTCTCTCTCATCGTGGCACTTGCAATCAATGATGTCAGAAGACAGAAGGCCGCGCGAGACGTTGCCCAGAGCCTGCTATTGGCAGCGCAACCGCAGATATTACCGGATGAGATCGAAAAAGCTTATGCGTCCAGGGCTAAAGCGGAGAATCTGATTCGGATGGTTGCTTACAAAAATCATATCAAACAAGCGCAGGAGGCGTGGGAAGAATCCAATGTTGCTCGGGTCGAAGAGCTGTTGAACTTCTGTCGACCGAAGGGTGGAGAGCAAGATCTCCGCGGGTTTGAGTGGCACTACCTTTGGCAAGCGAGCCATCAGGAAAGCCGATCTCTGAAACGTGAGAATCCGGTTGTAGCGTTACAATTCGCGCCGGACGGCAAGCGAATTGCTATTGGTGAATCTTTACAACCGGTAGATAGTGAAAAGTCAAAATACAGGATTGAATTCCTAGATTTGGATCGGGCAGTAACAATTGATTCGTTTGAGACGCAGTCAAGAGGTGATTTCAACAGAATGATCTTCACTCACGATTCGCGCAAAGTTCTGGTCGATGACGACCAGAATAGGGCCAGCTTATTGGATATGAAATCCGGCAAGAGCCTGGCTATCTTCAAAGGTCATGATCAGTCGTTGTCAGCGATTAATATATCAAGTGATGGACAAAGGATTGTGACGGGGGATACGCGAGGAAGGCTGCAATTTTGGGAAGTAGCAAAAGAGCCAAAGAGCAGAAGGCAGGAGAAACAGCAGCAGAACGTTACCTGGGTCGACCTCTCGCGGAATGGGAACCGGGTTGCGAGCGCAACAGGATCTAACGCGGTGAAAATATGGGATTTCTCTACCGGGCGTGAACTGATGTCGCTGGAAACCAAAGAAGGAGTCTTCACGGTTGCTGCCTTCTTTCCGGATGGTCGCCATCTTCTGACCGCGACAAAAGACGGAGCTATGCAGGTCTGGGATCTTCGTGCAAGGGCAATCACGGCCAAATTAACGGGACATTTTGGTTCGCTTGTAGCGCTTGCATTCTCTCCTGACGGAGCGAAACTGGCAACAGCCAGCGACGACAGAACCGCCAGACTTTGGGATCTCGCAGCCCGGCGCGAACTCATCTCAATCAAAGGACACGGCTAATGGGTTTCTGCTATTTCCTGGTCACCTGATGGCAAACTACTCGCCACGGGCAGCGCAGACAGGTACGTCAAGATTTGGGATGTCGAAACGATGCTCAAAGAGGGCGTCGCAGTTGAGGGATCACGCGTAGAATCTTATTGGGCATCAGCGTTTTCTGAAGACGGCTTCCCCCTGGCGGTCGCCAAGACCAGCGATGGGAAAGTGAAGATATTGCGCGTGCCATCTGGCCAAGAGGTGTCAACATTGTATGAATCGTACAACGACCTCCAGTTCGCGGTCTTCTCTCCTGATGCCGAAAGGGTAGCAACCTCTGGGATAGGGCCTTCGATAAGTATCTGGGATGTCCGGAGCGGAAAGAAAATAGTGTCATTGGCCGCGAAGACCGAGAATGTTTTTACGGTGGCCTTCTCACCCGATGGGAAAAAGCTAGCTTCCGTTTACGATAACGATCGTACGTTGAAATCATGGGATACGACGACAGGGCAGGAATTATCTTCGCTCAAAGCCGACAACAAGCTCTCATATCGGATAGCATTCTCGCCCGACGGGACGACCCTGGCTGCCGCTTGCGACAATGGCAATGTTATCCTCTGGAATATCGATACTGGTCAGTCAGTGCCTATCAAAGCACACAATGGCGTTGTCAGCACCATTGCCTTCTCATCAGACGGATTGAAACTTGCGACCGGGGGAAAAGACAACGCCGTCAAATTGTGGGATGTGAAAACGGGGCGGAAATTGCTTGATATGGGACAGGCGGAATCTATTATATCGCGCAACCTTTTCACCCGACGGCAAAAATCTGATCACCGGCAATACTGAAGGTACAGTGATTATATGGAATGTCCTAACAGGACAGGAACTGATGATCCTGCATAAGCACGCAAGTTATGTGACTTCGATAAATTTCTCCAACGACGGAAGAGGTTTGGTTACTAGTGGCGAAGATGGGTCGGTAAAAGTCTGGCGGTTAACCGAACAATAGTAGTAACCCGTGAGTAGTTGATAGGTTGATAGTTGATAGTTCGTATACACTGTGGTAACAACATATACAAACTATCGACTATCGACTATCTTATCGGAAGCCATTCCTCATCGATCGGGAAGTCACGCTAGGGAATTGAATCCCTAGCTATCACCCTTCACCGAATCTCACACAGCAAAATCATTGCAAACACAGGATCGACTGGCAGGCCGCGGCGGCGGCGTGTTGTGGTCCAGGCCTTGCCTTACTGAAGACCGGTTAGCCAGGACACTCCCTGCCTGGCCGCGATATTTTATTTTGAAAGGAGAGGTAATGATGGCGAATGTAGCCAGAATCTTCTATTGAATCTCCCAACCTGGCGGAGATGCTCGAACGCATCCTGGACAAGGGTATAGTGATTGATGCCTGGGTCAGGGTGACGTTGATCGGGATCGAACTGCTCGCGGTGGAAGCGCGAGTGGTGATCACTTCGATCGACAGATATTTGCAATATGCTGAAGCTATCGGCCTCATAGTACCAGTGGCGCGGCCTCCGGTAATTGACACACCGGAACCGGCAGCGACACCGACACCAGCACCGGCATAAACCAGGCCATTAGCCATTGGTCATTGGCGGTAATGATGTTGAGACGCAATGACCAATGGCAGATGGAAAATGACAGATGACAAATGAAAAATGGAGGAGCCATATGCAGAGTGAAGCCGCTTTTCAGAACGGACAATATCTCTATGCCATTATTGGTAACAGACAAAAGCAGGAGTGGAACATCTGCGGCATCGATGGCAATGCCGTCCACAACATCACCGAAGGGGGGGTATCTGCTGTCGTCAGCGACATCTCCTACCAGCGGATACGCCAGGAACGCCGCCATCTAGCAGGCCATCGGCAGGTCCTCAAGCTCTTGATGGAAAAGACCACACTGCTCCCACTGCGCTTCGGAACGATCGCCGAGAACGCGGATGATGTGCGCCGCATCCTCTCTCTCAACGGGGAGCGATTCCTAGCCCAGTTGAACCGTGTGTCTGGTAAGGTGGAGATGGGGCTGCGCGTGAGATGGGATGTACCGAACGTCTTCGGATATTTCGTCACCCGGGAGCCGGAACTTCGCCACATGCGCGATCGATGTTTCGACGCAAAGGACCAACCCACAGAAAAAGATAAGATCGAGATCGGGCAGTACTTTGATCGTCTTCTCAACGGCGAGCGTGAGGTCTGCATGCGGCGAGTCGAGGAGATCATCGCCTGCTGCTGCGCGGAAATCAAATCGAATCCCTGCCGCAATGAGCGAGAGGTGATGAACCTCGCTTGCCTGGTAGAGCACGGCGCTAGCGCGGAGTTCGAGGCTGCCGTCATGGAGGCAGCTCGGCTCTTCAACGACGATTTTGCGTTCGACTATAACGGACCCTGGGCCCCACACAACTTCGTCGAACTCAACCTGGAACTTTGAAACAGGGGGGACCTCAGAAAGCTGATGCTGCTCGTTGATGACATCCTGCTATCTCCTATCACCAGTTTCTTCTGGATACTGCGGGAGATTGGAAAGGCCGCGCAACAAGAACTGGCCAGTGAGAGAGAGGCGGTCACTGCTGAATTGGGGTATCTGTATATGATGCTGGAGACCGGAATGATAACCGATGCGGAGTTCGATGCGCGGGAGCATGAGTTGCTCGATCGACTCGATCAATTGCAGGGGCAGCCTGCTGAGGATGATTCAGAGGAAACGAGTTGAGAATGACCAATCGAACCACACCATTTTTTCTAACCAGTTGCGGGGCGCAGCTACTGTTCTTTGGAGGCAAAGGCGGTGTGGGCAAGACAACCTGTGCAAGCGCCACTGCGCTCCATTTTGCGAAAGCGGCCCCTGAAAGCTCTTTTATGCTGGTCTCGACCGACCCTGCGCACTCGCTCGCTGACAGCCTGGCGAACACCGCCGTCCCCCCCAACCTGACTGTTCTCGAACTCGATCCGCAGCGGGCTCTGGCCGATTTCAAGGCCGAAAATGGTTGGAAACTGGAGGAGATCGCACGACACGGCACCTTTCTCGATGATGACGACATACGGAAATTTCTCGATCTCTCGTTGCCCGGATTGGATGAGCTCATGGCTTTTCTGGAGATCACCCGGCACGTCGAAGAGAAGGCCGGCCAGTATATCGTCATCGATACGGCTCCCACCGGGCATACTCTGCGACTGCTGGCGATCCCGGCTCTCATCCGTAAATGGCTGGCAGCGCTCGATACATTGTTGGCCAAGCACCGCTATATGAAAAAGATATTCAGCGGGACCTATCGGCGCGACGAGGTGGATCTTTTTTTGGCGTCGATGATGGCCTCGCTCGAGCACATGAAGAATTTGCTGAGCGATCCGGATCGCTGCCGCTTTGTGCCTGTCATGCTTGCGGAAGCGCTGAGCGTCAGCGAAACGGTGGCGATGGTTCGTGAGCTGGAGAGTTTGAAAGTGCCGGTCGTCGAGATCGTCGTCAACAAGCTCTATCCCTCAAACCCATGCCCGGTCTGTACTGAAGGGCGAAGGCGACAGATGCGGGAACTGGAGAAGCTTCAAGCCCAGGATCTCTTGTCGGGGTATACATTCTGGGGCATGCCGCTCCACCCACGCGAAGTGCGGGGCGAGGAATCGCTCGGCACGTTCTGGGGAGACCTCACCGCCCTGACCGAGCCTGATCCCACCCCGTTCCGCCCGTCCGCGCCGGCCTCGCAACAGGTGGAAGTGGTCGATCAGGCTCCTTCGCCCATGGCTTCATTCTTGATCTTTGCCGGTAAGGGAGGTGTGGGCAAGACCTCGCTGGCCTGCGCGACGGCGCTCCAGCTGGCGAGCGGGCCTCAGGAGCGGAATATCCTGCTGGTCTCGACTGACCCAGCCCACTCCCTGGCTACCTGCCTGGCGGTTCCGATAGGACCCAGCTTGACACGCCTGACCCCCGGGCTGGCGGCAATCGAGACAGATGCCGTGGCCGAGTTCCAGGCGCTGAAGACGGAGTATGCCGAAGAGGTTGAGCAATTTCTGGGCGCCTTGATGAATATGGATCGAATTGATCTGGTCTTCGATCGCCAGGTGATCGAACGCCTCTTGGACCTCTCACCGCCTGGCCTGGACGAAGTGATGGCCCTGACCCGGGTAATGGAGTTGATGGCGGAGGAGCGCTTCGATCTCCTGATCCTGGACTCGGCGCCGACCGGGCATCTGCTCCGTCTTCTGGAACTGCCGGAGGTGATCGATAAGTGGCTGAAAGTGATTTTCGAGTTGTTGCTCAAGTACAAACATCTCTTCCGTATGCCGAAACTTTCACGGCGATTGATCGAGATATCTCGAAACCTCAAACGACTGCGCATCATGCTGCGCGATCCGGCCGGCGCAGCCCTCTATGCGGTCAGCATCCCAACCGAGATGGCATTCGAGGAGACCAGGGACCTGATCGCCGCCTGCAAGCGAATGGGCATAAGTGTCCCCGTGCTCTTCCTCAATCAGGCGACTCCTCCAAGCCAGTGCTCGCTCTGCTCGGCACTGTATGAGGAAGAGTCGACCGTCAGAGAGAAGTACCGGCAGGTTTTTACCAGCCGGCACCAGACCCTGGTCTATCGCTGCGGCGAGTTGTCCGGCATAGAACAGCTGGGAGAGTTGGGAGCGGCGCTCTACCAACCTGAACTTAAGGATCGGAGGGCCGATGTTCTCTGAGGAATCTCTTCTGGAGAACCAGAAAAAAGAGGCGGAGCGGGACGCGCCAACCGCGCTGGTCTGTTCCGACACCGAGCGTGTCTCGCTCTGCGAACTCCTCGACCGAATCCTTAACAAGGGGGTGGTGATGGCGGGAGCAGTGACGATCTCAGTGGCGGACGTAGACCTGCTCTCCCTCGATCTGCGCATGGTTCTGACATCCGCCGCGATACTTAGCAAGAAGTGGCAGCCGGAGTCCGTAACAGTATCAGGTGATAAATGAAACCGATCGAAGAACTCAGAGTCGAGTTTGAAACTGTCAGTGATTTTGCCCGCGTCATGCAGGCCGGAGCACCGGCGGTGGCGACTACCTCACAGGCCGGTCCCCGGATCAACCTTGATCCCGATCAAGTCAAGAACGGGTTAGGCCAGTTGGTACTTACGCTGGTCAAATTGCTGCATGAACTCTTGGAGCGCCAGGCCTTGCGGCGCATCGAAGCCGGTACTCTGACTCCGGACGAGATTGAGCGGATCGGGATGACTCTCATGAGACAGACGGAGGAGATTAAACGTCTTCAGCGAGAGTTCGGCTTGAACGACGAAGACCTCAACCTCGACCTGGGGCCGCTTGGTACTCTGTTTTGAGGCAGGTTTCAGTTTTCAATCAAGTGATCTCGAGCGAAAACTGAGGAGTTACAACCTAAAACCTGAAACTGATAATTTGAAAAGACTTGAAACTGAAAACTGAAAACTGAAAACTGATAACTTATACAAGATGCAAAATAAAGGCATATCACATTTTGGCCCGCCTTCCACCATGCAAATGTTTGATGTCCTGGAGCGCGTGCTGGACAAAGGAGTCATCATTGCGGGTGATATCAGGATCAAGCTGATAGACGTCGAGCTACTCACTATTCAAATCCGGCTTGTGATCTGCTCCATCGATAAAGCCCGAGAGATAGGGATGGATTGGTGGGCTGACCACCCGCTCTTCAGCAACCGCCGAGAGGCGGAGTTGCAGGCAGCTACACTTGGCCGGATTGAAGAGAGATTAACGAAGCTGGAAGCCTCCCTGAAACACGCGCCTCACCGCGAGGAATGAGCTTTCCTCTGTGTCTTTGTATTTTTTCGGATTCTCGTGGTTATTTGTTATTTCTTCTTCGTCTCTTCTATCTTTTCAGTCAGCATCGCAACGAAATCTTCGCGCGGATTATAGCCGGCCTGGCGGAATGACACCTGCCCCTTACGATCGAGGATGATCGTTGTCGGAATCGAGGTTATGGCAAAAAAGTCATCGAGATATTCTGCATGTGAGACCGGAATATTGAATTTATATTGTTTCAGATACGGTGCGACGAGTTCTCTATCTTCGTCCGTCGTTAAAGCCAGAAAGACGACGTCTTTATCATCTTTAAATTTGGTGATGGTCTTCTCAAACAAAGGCAGCTCTGTCAAACACGGTCCGCACCATGTCGCCCAGAAATTTATGACTATAACCTTTCCGCGGTGATCGCTCATCTCCATGGTCGAGCCGTCGACCTTCGTCAGTTTGAACAGGAGCGCATCTTTTACCCCTTCGTTCAGATTGGGCCGCTCGAGCATGGCCAGCCTCTCACTGCGGTCTTTGATAAAGGCATCATATGCATTTAGCACCCGGTCGCCCAGCCCGGTTTCGGAGCCGTGCTTTGCGGTGTAGATCTCTGTCAGTTTTCTTCTAATCGCCTTCACATCGAGCTCTTCACCGGTAGCGAGCACGATGGCAAACGCCTGCAGGTAATAATCAATCGCGCCGTCGGGGTTCTTACGCTTTTCGGCGATCTCGGCCAGCGTGATGGCCGCTCCCGCGAGCCGTGCCGTCCCGTAACTCTTGAGCAGATCAGCCTCCGCTTTTTCATAATTGTTCAGGTCGGAATGAACTTTGCCGCGCACCAGATAAACGGATGCGATGCCGCGCTCCTTGCGATCCTGCCATTGTGCCTGACTGATACGTTTAGGCTTGTTGTTTCCCGAGAGGATCGTTTCCACCTGCTTGACCAGCAGGTCTGCGTAGCCCAGAGCTTTGTTCAGATCGCCCTCCGCTTTTCGCTCCCGCAGCATTGTGACGAGGTTCGTCAGCACCTCAACGCTATCATCGTCGCCGGCGGAAAGTTTCTCGCCATACATAATTGCGCGATTGCGGTCGCGCACTTTTATGCTCAGCCGGTAAATCTGCCGTTCGATCTCGAAGCGGTGCGCGCTCTTGGGATATTTTTTCAGATATAGTTCGAGATTATCGATGATCCCGGTCTCGCTGCCACCCGAACTCTCGATTGCGCGCCGCAATTCGTCATCGGAATCTTCGGCATTCGCGCCGGGTTTGTCCGGACCCGCCTGCTGGGCATTTGCCGGAAGGTTAAATATCGCCGCGCCGAATAAACAGAGGATGAGTATATAAGTTTTCACGATCTTACACTCCAATCGGATGCCTTACATTAAATTTTATCTACCATGCTGAAACATCAAGTGAGACTATGAAACAATCGAGATGGCGAAACAAACGAAATATGCCGGCCTTTCGTTAGTTTAGGCTTTTCTCATCCTTCCCGATCACACACATCAATCTTCCGACGGGTTTTCCCGCGCCATTTTCCTTGCGATAACTGAAGAACAGGTCATTGCGGCACACTGTACACATGCCGCAATCGTAAATCCTATCAACCTGTACCCCGCAATCGATCAGTTGTCGTCTGTTCGCATATCTTATATCCAGATGAACTTTGCCGTTCTCCTGGTGCTTCGAGATCAATTCATCGGCATATAGATATTTCTCGCGAAATTGAGCCATAACCTCGGGACCGACTTCAAAACAACATGATGCGATAGCCGGTCCGAGAGCCGCGCGCAGGTCTTCGGCGCGCGTATCATAACTCATTTGCATCTGCTCTACGGTTCGTGCGAGGATGCCTGCGAGAGTGCCGCGCCAACCGGCATGGACGGCCGCAAATGCGCCGGTGCGCTCATCAGCGATAAGGATAGGGAGGCAATCGGCTGTTTGGGCTGCCAGCAACACGCGTTCAATGTCGCTCGTAAATGCGTCGCAGACCGGATGTTCGTGCCGGGCGTTTTCGGCGTCTCGAGCGTCGATGACGCGGCGAACGTTCGCGGAATGGATCTGCATTGCGGTAATGATAGGCCACCCTTCAGTCCCAAGCGCATCGAGGAACCTGCGGCGGTTTTCAATGACATATTCGCGCTCGTCCTTCCTGAAATTTCCCAGGTCGAGTGCGTCCGCGGGAAGAGGGCTGACGCCTCCTGATCGCGTGCTGAAGCCATTTATAAAACCGGCTTCCTTGATCGGGTCGCATACGAGCACTTGTAATTCCCCGTGTTTACGTAAAGTGAAATGATCCATCTCAGGTCTCGAACTACGAATCTAGAATCTTATTTATGATCGTCGGTATTGGCGTGGACATCGTGGAAATCTCGCGCCTGGAGCGCGCGCTTGCTCAGCATGGTGAGCGATTTCGCGATCGCGTCTTCACGCCTCGTGAGATCGCCTATTGCGAGATCGTGGCGCACAGTGCCGAGCGTTATGCCACCCGTTTTGCCGCAAAGGAGGCCGCGCGGAAGGCAATCGGCGCCGCCACGCCCGTCGCCGCGCTCGCATGGCACGACGTGGAGATAATAACATCAACTGAGGGCGCGCCGAAGCTGGAATTTCATGGGCGCGCCGCCGAACTTCTGGTACAGCTCAGGGTCACTCGCACGCACGTCACACTTTCGCACGAGCGGCAACATGCAGTGGCGTTTGTAGTTTTAGCGAGCGAGTAGGGGGAAGAATATGGCCGATTCCTTGATCGAAAAACGCAAGCTGAACTGGAAGCGTCTGGAAGAGCTGATCGGAGAGGCGCGAAGCGTTCGCGATCTGCGTAAATTGAGCCGTTACGAGGTGCGCGAGCTGGGGCGCAGCTATCGCCGCGCGGCTTCCGACCTGGCGATCGTCCGCGTCGAATCGCGCGACCAACGATTGATCAGCTACCTGAATAATCTGGTCATCCGCGCGCACGGCAAGATCTATCGAACCGAATCGAAAGGGTTCCGCCATATCCGTGATTTCTATTGGCACGATTTCCCCGCGATTTTCCGGAGGACTTATCTTTATACGCTTGCCACATTCGCAATTTTTCTGGCGATCGCCCTCTGTTCTTTCGTTGCAACCTGGCGCAACAACGATTTCGCCGATCATGCCTATGTGCCGCAGCACTTAGTCCAGAAGATCAAAAACAACCAGAGCTGGTGGGATGTTCTCAATAATCAGGCTCCGGTCGGAGCGGCTGAGATTATGGCCCGTAACATCGGAGTCAGTTTTATAGTATTTGCGCTCAGCATCATCCCGGTGATAGGGACGGTCCATACTCTGATGCCGTCGGCCCTGCAATTCGGGGCGATAAATGCATTGATCGTCAAACATCGAATGACCCTCAAGCTCTGGGGCTTTGTCAGCGGCCACGCCGTGCTGGAACTGATGGCGATCTTCATTGCCGGCGGCGCGGGACTCATGATCGGTCTGGCGTTGCTTGTGCCGGGCGAGAGGACGCGCCGTGAGTCGCTGGTTGAGCGCGGAACCGTGGCTATTAGGCTGATGGCCGGCTGCATTCCATTGCTCGTGATCGCCGGCTGCATCGAAGCCTTTATTTCTCCTCTGCCTATACATTATGGGTATAGATTTGCCGTATCGGCCGCGACAGCTATCGGGCTGATAGCGTATTTATTCAAAAAGAAATAGGCAAAAAGAAATAGGATTGAAGTCAGCTTCAGGATGAGCGGATTAAGTCAAGCAGGAACGCCGTGAGTATGAGGGTCCGATCCACGGTAAGCGACGCCCCTGGATGGTGGTAGGCGGTTAGCCAAGCCCTTAAATTCCAGATATGCGGACCGGATTGCAATTTACAATTTCTTAGTCGGTAACGGGGATTCGATGATCCAATGCATTGCTGACGATGCGGGCTGCGGTCTCGCTGATGTGCGAGCGCCAGACTTTGCGGTCTTCCTCCTGGGCCCCGCTCAGCAGCAACAACCGCTTAAGGATTTCGGTCGTGACGGCAACGAGGAATGCCCCCTGGGTGCCTTGCTGGCGTAATTGTTCGTTATCGCGGAGTGCGCGATCGCGCTCTCCTTCCTGCTCAAACCGCGGAATTTCACGATCGAGTATCTCGAAGGCGACGACTGCGGGTTTCTGTTTTCTGGCCGCGGCGAAGTCGGAAAGCCGAGAACGTAATTCTGCGGTTAATGGAAGTTCGATAAGAGGAGACGCCATGCTCAGCGCATGAATGGCCTTTCTGTGGCGTAAAACGCGCGTCGCGATCACAAATATGATCATCCAGTATAGGGTGAAGATGAGCCCTACGATGACCAGGTCCTTGAAGACCAGGCTATCTTTTCCGCTCAAGAAAAAGTAGATAACCGGAATCAGCGCCGGAATGATTATCAATAGTATCCGGTACCAGTTCCAGGGCGGTCCGCTCCTTCGGCCCTTATCTGCCTTTTTGTCGACGGCGTTGTTTTGTTCCATTTCGATTCCTTAGTGCCTCAGTCAAGTTCGGATATTATAACTCAATCCCCGAACTAGGCCAGTAGATGATTCATTTATCTCTACCGTGAGGCTTTTCGGAAACGTGTCCCTGACAAATCGCGTCTCTGCTAGCGTCAGCAGCGATCGAAGAATCTTCAGACAGGGTTTATAGGATTTTTAGAATTTTTCCCAATCCTTTAAATCCTGGAAAATCCTGTAAATCCTATCTAAATCTCTGAGGAGATAAACGATGAGTAAAAAAATACTTCTCCATTCACCCTCCTACCGCATTCGCACATCGAGAGTGGTTCTGATCATCTGCGCGCTCTACCTGGCCTACCCAAATTTTATTACCAGCCAGGCTCAACAAACCGCACCCAAGCGGGCGTTAACGCATCAGGATTACGACGACTGGCGTGCGATCCAGGGAGAACAGATTTCGCGGAATGGCAAATTCATAGCTTATTCTCTCACCCCGCAAGATGGGGATGGAGAACTCGTCGTACGGAACCTGGCGACAGGAACGGAGTATAGGCACGGTCGCGGTTGGCGTCCGCCCGCGCCGAGGCCCGATTTCGATGATCCGGCGGCGGCGCAGGCATTCATCGGCAGGATGAATCGACTTACCAGACCAACCTTCACGGCCGACAGCCGCTTCGTCGTCTTCTCGATTGAGCCGAACAAGACAGATATTCTCAAAGCCCGGAGAGAGAAGAAGAAGCCGGAGGAGATGCCTAAGATCGCACTGGGCATTATGGATTTATCGAGCGGTCAGGTAACGCGCGTCGAAAAAGTCAAAAATTTCCAGGTCCCCGAAGATGGAACGGGATTTATCGTTTATCTGTTAGAACCACTGCCGGAAGGGACGGCTGACCAGAAGAGAACAGATGGGGCAGGAGCGAAGGCCGGGCCAAGGGCAGGGGTAAGGGCAACGGGGACGGCGACGGCAACGGCACCGGCAGGTGCTCGGGCCGCTTCTGAGAGACCAGCCGGTGTGGGGGCGAAAAGGTCGGGCGAGCGGAAAAAAGAGTATGGCTCGGACCTGGTGGTGCTTAATCTTTCCAATAACAGCGAACGAACGATCGCAGACGTCCTCGAATACAGTTTCAGCAAAGATGCGAAGAATGTGGTTTACACAGTGTCGGCCAAAAAAGAAGAGGGCAATGGCATCTACACCGTCACACCGGAGAGCGATGCCGCGCCGGTTGAGCTACTGGCGGGGAGGGGCAAGTACGATAGGATAACGTGGGATGAAGACCAGACGCAGTTGGCTTTCATCAGCGACCGCGACGATGCTTCTGCCGATCAACCGAAGTTCAAGCTCTATCATTGGGATCGCCGATCGCCGAAAGCTGCGGAGATCGTTTCTGCCGCGAGTCCCAATTTTCGTTCGGGCATGGTCATCAGCGATAAGGCCTCGCTCAGCTTCTCGCTAGATGGCAGCCATTTGTTCTTCGGGGTTGCGCCTCTGCCGGAAAGCGAAAAAGAGCGGGATGCGGAGGAATCGTCCGACGAAAAAGTCATCGTCGATCTCTGGCATTGGAAAGACGATTACATCCAACCGATGCAGAAGGTGCGTGCTGAACGGGATCGCAATCGCTCGTATCGCGCCGTCTATCACTTAATAGAGAATAAATTTATTCAGCTTGCGGATGAAACTTTGCAGGACGTCAATACATCGGCTAACGGGTTGTGGGCGATCGGACTCGATGATCGCGACTACCGCACAACCATCGGATGGGAGTCGTTCGGCGGAATTGCTGATATCTATCTTGTAAATACGCGCGACGGATCGCGCAAGGAAGTGCTGAAGAAGAACAGGTCCAACGTGGCGCTATCGCCGAACGGCAAGTACGGGCTTTTCTTCGACGGCAAGGACTGGAATACATTCTCCACAGCAAACGGCAAAATTACCAACATAACAAAGAATTTGACGGTTGGGTTTTGGCGCGAAGATAACGATGTTCCAAATACGCCGCCGCCATACGGAAATGCCGGATGGGCCAAGGACGATAAATATGTGCTCCTGTACGATCGGTACGACATCTGGCAGGTTGCACCCGACGGCTCATCGGCGAAAAATCTGACTGACGGTGTGGGGCGCAAGGAGAGCATAGAATTCCGTTATGTTCGCCTCGACCCTGATGAGAGGTGGATCGATCCGTTCAATCCGATTTTGCTCCGCGCCGAAAACCAGTCGACATTCGACTCCGGTTTTTATCGCGACCGCATCGACGGCGGAATGCCGGAGAGACTTTTCATGGCGGCGAAGAGCTTCGCGCAGCCTACCAAAGCGAAAGACGTCGACACGCTCATGCTCACCGCCACGCGTTTCGATGAATTCCCCGATATTTACATCACCGATTCGAATTTCAAGGAGTTGAAGAAGTCCAGCAACGCGGGCGCGCAGAGGGAGAAATTCCTGTGGGGCAAAGCGGAGTTGATTCGATATAAGAACACTGACGGAGTTTTATTGAGCGGGATACTGATCAAGCCCGAGAATTTCGACCCGACGGAGAAGTATCCGATGATGGTCTACATCTATGAGAAGCTTTCGGACAGCCTGCATCGCTTCGTCAATCCTTCTCCCGGTACGTCGATCAATGCCTCGTTCTATGCAAGCAACGGTTACCTGGTTCTGATGCCCGACATCGTCTACACGATCGGCTATCCGGGGCAAAGCGCGCTCAAATGCGTGCTGCCCGCGATCCAGTCGATCATCGATAAAGGCTATGTCAAGGAAGACGCCATCGGCATTCAGGGTCACAGTTGGGGCGGTTATCAGATAGCGTATATGGTGACACAGACGAACCGCTTTCGCGCTGCCGCGCCCGGCGCGTTGGTTGGAAATATGACGAGCGCCTACAGCGGCATTCGATGGGGCACCGGGTTGCCGCGCCAATTCCAGTACGAACATACGCAGAGCCGCATCGGCGGAAATCTCTGGGAATTCCCCATCCGTTTTATCGAGAACTCCCCGGTCTTCCACGCACAACGGGTACAGACGCCGATCCTCTCGCTGCACAATGACAACGATGACGCGGTGCCTTGGTATCAGGGCATTGAGTACTACCTCGCGCTGCGCCGGCTCGGCAAAGAGGTCTATCTGTTCAATTACAACGGCGAGTATCACGGTCTGCGCAAGAGGCATAACCAGAAGGATTACACTAGGCGACTGCAGGAATTCTTCGACCATTACCTGAAGGGCGCGCCCAAGCCCGAATGGATGGAGAAGGGCATCCCATATCTAGAACGGGAGAAAGAGAAGGATAAATATAAGACCGCTTCGGATAATAAGGAAAAAGCGCAGAATAATTGATAGTTGATAGTTTTTAAGGTTGGCGAATTCATTCGCCGAACGGCCATCACGTCGATGGCGAAATGGATTCGCGCTTGCGTCCGCGGCATTTGCTTCAGACATAGCTCCCGCAGCTCTTTAACATCAATCGACCCGTCGGCGAGCGCGCTATAAAGGCTAGGCCACTTCCTGGTGAAGGCAGGAGCTAGCGAGAGTTCAGCATAGGAGCGCGCGGCCGGTGTCTGGATTACTGCATCCATGATTTCAAACAACGCATCGTGCTGATTTTCAAAGAGCGCGTAAACTTGCTGACGAAAGTCCGTCAGTGAATTAATATGTTCTTGGGTTGGTTTGTTGATGGTCACGCATAACAACTAACCCTGGCGCGGCTGTGGTGGAAGCCCCAGCCGCGTTTATCTAAAGTCGAGAACTATCAACTATCAATTATCAATTACTAAGGTATGGTCTTTGAGCCCTGGCCTCTCGCAGCGCGTATCCCCACCACGCGAGCTGGTCGAGCATAGATTTTGCCATTCTTTCATAGCCGTCAGGAGTCTTCGGCTGACCTTCGGCGTCGAATTGCGCCCATGCACTGTGAAAGCTAACCGTATTGCGGACGGTGACTGCATGCAGCTCCGCGTATATCTGGCGAAGCTGTTCCACCGCTCGCAAACCTCCGCTAATACCGCCGTATGAGACGAATCCGATCGGCTTGGCTAGCCAAACTCGGGAGTGCCAATCGATGGCGGTTTTGAGTGGTGCGGGAAAGCTGTGGTTGTATTCCGGGGTCACGACGACGAACGCATCGGCGTGCGTAAGCCGAGGCGTGATGGCCGCCACCTCGGGGGCTGGTTGCTCAGATAGAATGTCGGGCAATCGGGCCTCTGCCAGATCGATGACGTCTACGGTCATATCGTCCCGCTTTCCAGCCTGGCCGGCGAACCAATTGGCCACGGTCGGCGCGAAACGGCCCTGCCTGGTGCTGCCAATAATGATCGCCAGATGAAGGATGTTATCGTCGCCTGTGGTCGCTATTGGTGAATGCTGTTCCGTCATCTCCATTATCGTGTCTCCTTTCTCTTTTATGCGTCTCGTTAGTTTGCTGGTTGGCTCGCCAGACTGCGCGCGAGGCGGTATCGCTTATATCCGCTCGATTTGATTCCGGAGAAGTTGCGCACATCGCGCCACTTGGAACCCGATCCGATGCTGTCTTGACCTGACCGGTCAATAGCATCGCGGTGAGACCCTTCATCGGTCCACTCCGCATAATTGAGTACGCGCGCGCCGTCGATGCTGATGTGGAAGTGTCCGGAGATTCCGCCGGGATGCAACTCGGTCTCGGACTCCAGCGCTTCGAAGACAGCATCGACCCATCGCTTCTGCCGCCGCTCGTCGGGTCCATCGAACTCTACCGAGACCATAACGACGCACCCGGGAACTGGCGCATCGAGCCTGACGCCGCTTCGGTACAGCCGGTAGTTGGCCGGTCCGCTGCGCTCGATCCCCGTAACGGCGCGGTCGATCTGCTCGACCCGTAAACGGGAGTTGGTCTTCTCAAAGATGTGGTAGGCATCGTCCCCGGTCCACTGGGCGTAGTTCAGGACTGTTTCGCCATCGGTGCTCAGGAAGAGGTTTACCGACAGCAGGCCCTGTGGCCACGGCGCATCTTCCCATGCGGTGACGAAAGCTTCGACAAGAGCCTGCTGCCGCTCAGGCGTATCAACCTTCCATTCGCTGACCAAAATAGTGCGAGCGTCGGGCCGGGCGATGTCGGGCAATTTTGCGCTGACGATCATTGCGATCTCCTTCGGGTCAGAGCACGCACTCGCGCGGCGGTGGCCAGTAGTTGATAAACGACATTTCGACCGATTTTGCCGGTCGCCCCCGCGACCAGGGTCGTCTTTATCTCATTGCTCATATTTTCCTCCCTCCATTTTTCACTGCTCGATTTTGAAGACAATTGCATCCTACAAGTTCAAGTGAACTTGAAGTCAATAGGGGTAATGTAATATTTTTTTGCTATGTCATTACTTCTCACAATCAGCGAGGTTTCGCGTCGCAGCGGCGTCGCGGCATCGGCTCTGCGTTACTACGAAGAGAAGGGGCTAATCAAGTCTGAACGGATAGGATCGGCTGGCCATCGCCGTTATCCGCGGGCGGTTCTGAGAGTAGTTGCGTTCATAGTTTTCGCGCAGCGGATTGGGCTAAGTCTTGAAGAGATAGGAGCTGAGCTGGCCAAGCTGCCGGACGATCGAGTGCCAGAGGGCTCGGATTGGGCCAAGCTCTCAAGTGGCTGGACCGGCCGCATCGACGAGCGAATAGCCGAGCTAGAGCGGCTGCGGGCGGGCCTCACACAATGCATCGGCTGTGGCTGCCTGTCGCTGGAAAAGTGCAAACTTGTGAACTCCGGCGACCGTGCGGCGCGCGGCGGCCCTGGCCCGCGCTATTGGCTTGGCGACCAACGAAAATAATTGATAATTGATAGTTGGTAAACACTGTGTCAACAATCTATACGAACTATCAACTATCAACTATTAATTATCAAATTATGATGAAATCTACAGTTGAGCAAATCCGGGAGCGCTTCGATCGCGACGTCGAACGCTTCTCGAACCTGGAGACCGGGCAATCTGCCACGGTGGACGCACCGATCACCTTGGATCTGATCGCTAGCGTGGCGGCGGTGAGCACACCATCCGCAACTCATCTACTAGACATCGGATGCGGCGCCGGCAACTACGCGCTGAAGATTCTGCAGAACCTGCCGAACCTCAACATCACTCTCGTTGACCTGAGCAGGCCAATGCTCGACCGCGCTGTCGAGCGAGTGCGCCCGGTGACAGAGGGCGAGATCAAGACGGCGCAGGGTGACATACGTGAACTCGACCTCGGCGAATCGCAGTTCGACATCATCGTTGCAGCGGCCGTGTTTCACCACTTGCGAGAAGATAGCGAGTGGTCGAGCGTCTTTCGCAAATGCCATCGCGCACTGAAGCCGGGAGGGGCGATTTGGATATCCGATCTCGTGGCGCATCCGAACCCGGATGTGCAAGCCGTGATGTGGGCGCGATACGGAGCATATCTGGAGCATTTGCGCGGGCCTGAGTATAGAGAGCACGTGTTCGACTACATCGAGCAGGAGGACACGCCGCGATCGGTGACTTATCAAGTCGACCTGCTGCGCGCGGTCGGCTTCCGGGAAGTGGAGATTTTGCACAAGAACGGTTGCTTCGCCGCCTTTGGCGCCATCAAGTGACGGAGCCAATATGCGCATTCTCGTGATCGGCGGGACGGGGTTCATCGGTGCTCGTGTGCTGCGCCATCTGCATGTCGAAGGACATGAGGTGATGGTCTTCCATCGCGGGCAGACGGAGACTTGATTGCTGCCGACAGTCCAAAACATCTCGGGTAACCGGCAAGCATTGCCATCGTTCGCCGCGGAGTTCCGGCGATTCTCGCCACAGGTGGCGCTCGATGTCATTCCCTATTCGGAACAGGACGCGCTGACGCTGATGCAGACCATGCGTGGGATTACCGACCGCGTGGTGGCGCTCAGCAGTCAGGATGTCTACCGCGCTTATGGCATCTTCACACGGCTCGAGGAGGGATTACTCGAACCTACGCCATACGATGAGAACGCGCCGCTGCGATCGCGCCTCTATCCATATCGCGCACTCGCCCTGGGGCCCGATGAATTGAGCTATCACTACGAGAAGATTCTGGTCGAACGGGCAGTGATGAATGAGCCGGATTTGCCCGGGACGATCTTGCGCCTGCCACAAGTATATGGCCCTGGTGACTCGCATCATCGTCTGTTCGACTATTTGAAACGGATGGATGATGGCCGGCAATGGATTCTGTTAGGCGATACGCAGTGCGAGTGGCGCTGGACGCGCGGTTATGTCGAGAACGTCGCGGCGGCGATTGCGCTGGCTGTGACGGATGAGCGGGCGGCCGGGGGAATTTACAATGTGGGCGAACCAAAAGCGTTGAGCGAAGCGGAATGGGTGCGAGTTGTAGGTGATACCGCCGGATGGAATGGCGCGATCGTTGCAATGCCAGAAGAGATACTGCCGGCGCATCTGGCCTCACCATATAATTGGCGGCAATCGCTGGCGGCGGAGACGAGCCGAATCAGAACAGAGCTGGGTTATCAAGAGAAGATTCCACCCGAGGAGGCACAACAGAAGGCTGTGGAATGGGAGCGGGCCAATCCGCCGGTGGAGATTGATGCAAAGCGTTTCGACTATGCTGCCGAGGATTTGGCGCTATCGAGGTTAATCGACTGAAGAGTACGTGAATAATCCAGGGTCCCGCCTGGTTGTGATTAGTCGGCGCCAGAGATCAGGATGAAACTTTTTTGCAGATTCAGCGTTCTATGTCCACAATGGCTGGCGATCTGATCTATGAAGTGCACAGTATCCGCCTGCGACCGGAATGAGTCCATCATAAAATAGGTAAGTAATCGGTAGAGGTTGAATCTCAAATAGCTTAACTTGATGCCGTTAAATGCATAAATCAAAAGTTTCTCACTTACCCTGACATTATTTTTGTCATGTTTCGCCAAATTCTTTCACTTCTCAGTGAAAGAAGATACCGGTCGATATTATAAACTTCCGGTCCTGTCTCTAGCGCTACACAGCCGAGTTATGAATCGTTAAAACACTCGCCACCCCTCAGCGCAGAGCCTTATATCAAATAAAAGCGAATGTCTTCGCTGGAATACCTTTCAAGGAAGCGAGCGCGAAGTTTGCGCTGGCGTAAGGAAGGAGTGCGCGGAGGGTGCAAGCGGCAGCACGATTAAATGATCCGATAGCTCATACCAGCGCGATGGAGGGATTGATCGGGGGAGCGATAGCCGGCGCCGTAATAGGCGCAGGACTGATGGTTGGTGCTGCGCTCATTATCGGGACAGGCGGATTGGCAGCACCGGCCTTGATCGGCGCAGCGCTCGCCGGTGCAGCAATGGGCGCGTGGGTCGGCGAGTTCGCAGGATCGCTTTCATTCTTCAACAACGAAACTGGGAATATCGCCACTGGATCGCCCGACATCTTCGTCAATTTCAAGCCGCTGGCGCGGGCGATAGCAGACACGGGGAAATGCAATAAAGACGGACCAGAGCCGACACAGATCGCGACAGGCTCGAGTAACGTATTCATCAACGGATTCCCGGCGGCCCGAGTCGATGACAAGCTGATTTGCGGAAGCTTTATCGTCGAAGGCAGTCCCAATGTCTTCATTGGCGGGGGACAGGTAACGTTCAAGACTGTTGAGGAAGAAGTGCCGTGGTGGCTTCACGGCATAGTGATGGGTGGCGGAATAGCGGGGGCTTTGTTACTGGGCGGGTGGGCGGTGATTCCGGGCATGGTGGGCGGGTTTGCCGCAGGCTATGTGGGTGGCGGAGTGATGGGATGGGTGGGACGACAAGCAGGGGATTGGTTGAGTGAAAAGGTTGGCGGGACGCCATCGGATTGGGAGAAGGCGGGTGCGTTCGTGGGGCAGGCGGTAGGCGGGTGGCTTGGAGCGAAGGGTGGGCCGAAGGCATCGGAATTAGCCAGGCGGATCGAGGTCGAGCCGAACACGCTGGGGATGAATGGTGGTAACATTCGTATCCCACCTCGGCAGAGGCCGTTGAAAACTAAAGAGATGCAACGTGCTTACAAAGGTGAGGAAATACCGGATAATCCGAACAACTGGCTTGGGGGAAGTAGCACGGTCGAATACCTTAACGAGGCTGGGAGGGCAGAGAAACTTTTGACCGTCAAGGATGGAAAGCTCTACGGCGCCGATGGAAAATTATTTGACACATCAGAGGCCTCGGCTATTTTCAGTGATAGGGCAATATACGTTATGGACGAGAATGGAAACTTTTATGCATCTCTTAGACAAGAGCGTGGTGTATTTCATCATTCCAGCATTCTTGCAGGGAAGCCGGTCGCCGGGGCAGGCGAGATTGAAGTCGCCAGAGGAGAAATTCAATATATCAATCGCAGCAGTGGACACTATCGACCTACTCCAGAAATGTTGCAACAAACAGTCGACGAACTCAGAGTGAAAGGCTTGCGATTCGGAGATTGGGTAATCGATGATGGTTTTTGAAGCAGAAGCGAGATAGGAGAAGATGATATGTTAGAAGATCTACACGACTGCATGGCAAATATCTGCTTTTGGGCGATGTATGAAAAGACCATCGATCGCGCAACGGACCGCATTCTTGGTAAATACATATACGACCCCATCAGCAGAGTGTCTCCGAAGGAGCGGGTGAGACAAATACATGAAGCGCTTGCAAGCAATGAAAAGTTGAGCGAAAGCGATATAGGTGTACCTCAAGACTACAGATGGTCAGAGGAAGCATTTCGAGAGCTATTAACTCAATTAGTCGATCGGATCGAATTTTATGAGTCGAACGGATTACCTAAAATTCAAGATGTCAGCAAGCTGACCGAAAGACTAGAAAAGTTGCGCCCTCTAGTGCAACCCCTAGCGGAGACAACCACGTTATCCGCTGCCATCAAAAAATTTGAGGAAAAAGTGCTGCCCAATCTCGGTGATTACAACGCTCGTATGGATACTAGGGAATTACTCCGCAATGTATTATGGTTTGATACTAGCAAAATCCTACCAGTGTTTTTTACTCCAGATGTTACTGATTCTACATTTCGAGAATATTTACGAAATATCGCCTGGAAAATAGAGGATGCTAGAAGATCTTAGATAGTTATAGCTGAAGCCATATCAGGCGATATCATTTAATTGCATCGAGTAATCGCATCGAGATCATCCTGGTAGACCGCATGGATATTAACCCCCTCTCCCTATTCCAGACCGGGATAAACAGATATGCACTTGCCTCTCAAACGCCGATTGCGTTTAATTGGCTCGCCAAATCAGGCGAAATGCACGCAACAAAACTTTGAGGGCCAGGGAAAATGAGCGAATATTTCATCTCCGGAGAACGCGGAACGAAGAGCACGAGCTCCATTTTGCTCGACGACACAAGCAGCGGGGGCAAAACGAGCGCAAGCGAAAAGAGCTACAGATATAAGAAACGCGGGTTCATATGGCTGGCGGCGACGCTGATGTTGGTCTCTTCTTACTCATTCGTCACGCTATCCCAGACGACCGAAAAGAAAGAGACGCCCAAGCGCGTCGCCATCAAAGCCGGGCGAATGTTCGATGCTAAAACCGGCGCAGTCGCGAACGGCGCGGTCATCCTGATCGAAGGCGATAAGATCACCGCCGCCGGCCCCGACGTGAGCCTTCCAGCTGGAGCCGAGGTCATTGACCTGAAAGGGATGACAATCCTGCCGGGCCTGATCGATTGCCACACGCATATCACGGCGCAGCCGGGCAATTATTACGAAGACAAATTCCGCAGAAGCCCGATCGACGTTGCCGTTACCGCTCATGTTTACGCGCGCCGCACGCTTGAAGCCGGCTTTACGACCGTGCGCGACGTGGGCGCAGGCGAATTTATCGACGTGGCGCTGCGCAACGCCATCAACAGTGGTGACGTAGTTGGCCCTCGAATGCAGGTCGCTACACTCACCGTGGGTGCGACCGGCGGGCACGGCGACACCACTGGCTTTTCGCCTTATCTGAAATTTGGCAGTTTCTCAGGCCTCGCCGACGGCGTTGACGAAATTCGCAAGCTGATCCGCTTCGAGGTCAAATACGGCGCCGATCTGATCAAGATGATCGCGACGGCTGGCGTGCTATCAGAAGAAGAGTCGGTCGGGGCGCCACAATTTTCGCAAGAGGAGATGAACGCCATAGTCGAGGAGGCAAAGATGTGGGGCAAGCGCGTCGCCGCTCACGCTCACGGCCCAGAAGGCATCAAGCGAGCCGTTCGAGCCGGAGTGACCTCGATCGAACACGGCAGCCTGATCGACGACGAAGGCATCAGGATGATGAAAGAGCGCGGAACTTATCTGGTCGCCGACATATATAACGACGATTATATTCTGGCTGAATTCTCAAAGCTCGGCTATCCCGCCAAGATCATCGAAAAAGAGCGATTGGTCGGTCGCACACAGCGCGAGAATTTCCAGAAGGCTGCTAAAGCCGGAGTGAGGATCGCTTTCGGCACGGACGCCGGAGTCTATCCGCACGGTTGGAATGCCAAACAATTCGCCCATATGGTCAAGTGGGGATTGACACCGGCGCAAGCAATTCAGGCGGCGACGGTAAACGCGGCTGATCTGCTCGGCTGGAATGACAAGATCGGGGTAATTGCACCCGGCACCTTCGCCGACCTCATCGCGGTTGACGGCGATCCGCTGAAAGACGTGACCGAGCTCGAGCGGGTGAAGTTCGTGATGAAAGGTGGAAGAGTATATAAAGCAGCAAGGTAACATCTTCGCGTGCGCGTATGGGTGAATGCGCTTCGGCAAATACGCCGGCTCCCTATGGCCATCGGGGTTTGCCGATCCTACAGTGATAAGCCCAATGACGAAAATCGGACTTCTCAAACTGTTTTTTTCGTTCTTGTGCAAGAAGCAATACTTATCAACGAGTATTTGCGTGAGTGTAATATGAATGAAGATAGGGATGTCCAGGGAATTATAAGTTTGCAGAGCATACCGGCAGATCCTGACTCTCCGGCCGGTGGTGGAGGTCCAGGTCGGTTCCGTATGCCTGGACCACTCGGCGCTGATATGCGGTCACCGATTTACCCGGCAGACCGGATTGAGTCAGCATATCAAATATCTTCATCGGCGAGGGCGCCCAGGCTTTCATTCAGCCAGTGGGCGGAAAAGAAGATGTGGGATCTGTACAAAGATCATGCCCATGAAGTTGGGTCGCATTATGCCGGTGATCGAACGGGTAAACAGGCAACAGATTGTATAACCTATATTAAACACGTACTGATGTACGCTTATGGAAAGATTGGTAAGCGAGACGTTGCGGATCAGATTCTGAAAATTTGGCAGGATACAAGAAGTGGCACTGATCTGGGAAAATATCTCGTGAGCATCGACTGGCACGCCTATTACTGGAACCCCGATGTCAGGCTCTCGAAAGACGGACAATCCGAACATCCGAGTAGCTACAAAAACATGGTAAAAAAGACTGGTTTGTACTACGGGATCCCGATTAACGGATGTATCATCAACTATAACCCTACGCCGGGATCAGCCACTAACCAATCTAAAAAAATGGGCGCATTCGAAAGATTCTCGCGGGTAAGGTTTGCCTATGCAATTGCCAGGGGGGGACTTCATACCTTCATGTGTTCTTACGGCATGGTGTTTGAAGTCCATTGGGACGAAATCGGAGAAAAATTGTATGAGACATCAGCGTTCTATTACTATCAATATCTATCTGGATTAGTATTCATTCCACCGGATACGAACTTTGAAGCCGACCCCGTCGATGGGTAGGTCGATAGGTAGATTGATGAAGATAATGAGAATGAAATCTTATGGTTTGAGTTTCTGGTCTTGCTGCCTACTGATATTGCTCGGATGCCAGCAGCGCGATGATTATTTCAAGCGCCAGGAAGAGGCGCTTACCTCCTGGGGCTATCGAATCCAGAAGCAACCCGATGCCGCGCCAACGGAATGGGAAAAAAAGATGTTCAACCTGGAGCAGAAGAGAAGCATTTATGCCAAGAGTGTCACCCCGGTACCCGGATCTACTGATACCTATTACCGCTACACGCTGACCGAAGAGCAGTATCCGGATAAGGAAAAAGCAAAGCATAGGCTGGACCATCTCTTCGAGAAACCGCCGGATTTCGACATGCAGAACATGTACAGCTTTACATTACGGAAAGGATATCAGCGTCATAACTTCGTATTTGTGATTGGAACAGATGCAGCAATGTTTGAAAGCGAGATGCATAAGGTGGCAGAGAAGCTTCAGTCGATTACAGAGGGACACTGATTGCCTGAGAGGGGCATGGCTCAACTGGCGACAAGCATATCCAATGTAGCAGATACTCAAATCCTCACGAGAAGGCGGGTATGAATTTCAAACAGACTGGTGTCGGTACCTCGGTCACCAGCCCTGCCGGCTTCAGTTTTCCGCTCTTTTGATCTATCAGGAACGTCACAACCGTATCACTATTTTGATTCGCGGCGAGCAAAAACGCTCCAGTCGGATCGATCCCGAAATTACGCGGCGTTTTGCCTTGGGTTGATTCGTGGGCGAGGTAATTGAGGTTGCCTGTGCGTTCGTCAATTGTGAAAGCGACGATGCTATCGTGGCCGCGGTTTGAGCCATAAAGAAATTTACCCGATGGATGTACATGCAGATCTGCGCAGCTGTTCTTACCCTGAAACCCTTCCGGCAGAGTCGACACTGTTTGCCGTTCTTTCAGTACGCCTCTGGAATTGTCGTAAGCAAATGCGGTCAAACTTGAGTCGAGCTCGTTGATGAGGTAAGCGTATTTTCCGTCGGGGTGAATGATGAAGTGACGCGGACCCGCCCCAGGTTTGGTCGGTGCAAACGGAGTTGAGTTAGGCGTAAGTTTTCCCGTCTTTCCATCGAAACGATAGATCATTACCTTGTCGATCCCGAGATCGGCGGCGAAGGCATACCTGCCCGACCGGTCGAGTACGATGCAATGTGCGTGAGGCCCTTCCTGACGGCTGGGATCTTTGCCCCTACCCTGGTGTTGAACTACATCTGCCGATTCTCCCAAACTGCCATCGCTTTTAATCGGCAGGACGGCCAGGCTGCCGCTGCTGTAATTAGCTACCAGCACAAATTTTCCAGATGGATCGACAGTGATGTAACAGGGCGATGTTCCCTGCGAAGCTTGCTGATTCAGCTTTCTCAATTCTCCTGAACTCTGATCGATTGCAAATGCCGTCACCGCGCCTGTCGGTTTCCCCGAGAATTCGGCGACTTCATTGACTGCATAAAGATGCGTATGGTTCGCGTCGATGGCCAGATACGACGGATTGACGATGTCCCGTGCGATGCCCAGAGGTTTCAACTCCCCCGAGGACCGATTCATGCGATAAAGGTAGATGCCCTCGCTATTTCCGCTGGTGTATGTGCCAACATATAAAATCAAATCCTGTGTTGAAAAGCCCAGAGCCTTTTTGTCGATTGGCAGTGAAAGTGTGAGCCCTGCCAATCCGGCAGCTTTGATCAATTCGCGTCGAGAATAGCTTCTATTTGAATGCGACGCATCCTTATTCGATTTGAGAGAATATGGTTTGTTGTATTTCAATAGAGTTCACCTGTCGGTCTTAATTTGCTTACTATCTCCGCATCAAATCAAATCCCAGGGTTTGCGAGCCTGTCGCCCAAGTAACTTCGACGCCTCCGGTTCGCCCGCGAAATTTTCTTTAGCAGCATCCCAATGTAATTTTCTCCCGGTCTTGTATGCGATGTTGCCGAGGTGTGGCACGATCGTCGATCGGTGGCCGATCTCTACATCGGCATTGGGCGTCTGGCGCGATCGCACGCATTCGATGAAGTTCTTTACATGCAAATCTGTGGCATCTTTTGAAGAGATTCTCTTCGCTTCCATGCGATGACCTGTGATCGGCGCATTCAAGTCCTGTGAGCCGTCTTTACGTGCGATGGCTTTCCGCTCAGGGTAAATCTCGAAGCCGATCCGATCGGCGATCAACGTTCCGTTTGTGCCGTAGTAGGCTTCGCCGTGAGGCCGGTCGTCTTTGTCGCGCATCTGGTAATAAGACATACCCGGCGTGCGGCCTCCCATCCCGTGCGCGTTGATATTGCAGGCCTCATAGCTCAGGATGAATCCCTCGTATTCGTAGGTTACCTGCAGCACATCAGGCATCTCGCCTGAATCTTTCAAAAAGAACCGGCCGCCTGAAGCCGAGACCGTCTTCGGTGCATCGACGCCCATAATCTGATGCACAGTGTCGAAGCGATGAGTACCGAAGTCTGTGATAGATCCTCCGGCATAATCCCAGAACCAGCGAAAGGTCCGCAGGAAACGGCTTTTATTGAATGGCCGCATGGGTGCCGGACCGAGATACATGTCCCAATTGAGCCCTTCCGGCACCGGCGAATCAGGGGGCTTGCCTATGCCGTTTGGCGTCATGTTGCTGTAGTTCCAGACGCGCACGAATCGTACTTCACCCAGTTCCCCGGATTGAACGATCCGCTGCACCTCACGGTAATGTGGCGCCGATCGATGTTGCACGCCCGCCTGCACTATGCGGTTGTATTGCCGCGCAGCCTTCACCATCGCGCGTCCTTCTTCGACGTTGTGCGCGAGCGGTTTTTCGACGTAAACGTCTTTGCCGGCCTGACACGCCAGAATAGTCGGGATCGCGTGCCAATGGTCGGGCGTTGCGATGTGCACGGCGTCGAGCTCTTTCTGTTCGAGCAGTTTTCTGAAATCTTGATAAATGCGTGATGACGGCCCGGCCCATACCTTGGCAGCACTGGCATTCGGTTCATAAACATCGCAGACGGCTCCATATTCCGCGCCGGGAACTTCGCGCATCTGCCGTGCCACCCCCATTCCGCGGCCCCCGCATCCGATCAGACCGATGATCACGCGGTCATTCGCTCCCCGTATCCTATTGGCGGATAGAGCGGTGGTCGAGATGACCGCCGTCTGTTGAAGTGTCTGTTTGATGAACTCGCGCCGCTTCATCGTTTCACTCCGTTTCTGACTTTTTTAGTCTTTGGTGGTTTAAGGGAGAAGAGAAAATGCGAAATATAGAAAAATAACGAAACATACCAAGTATTTTAGGCATTCGTATGTCTCGTTATTTTTCTATGTTTCGTATTTTCCCTTATATTTCCTGATGCAGGATCATCTTTCATTTATCGTTCTGGGCTCCCAGCTCGCGCAGTGCGATGAGCGAGATAGTAGTAGGTATCCCATTTTCGACACCTACCTTGAGGAGCACCTGGAAAGCGCGGGGCGGACCGTTATTCCTGCCCATCTTGAGGAGACGACGATTGAGGTCGCTCAGATGATTATTGCTGGTGACATACTCCGCTGCGGCTTCAGTCCCGGCGCTCCGCAGCCCTGCCAGTATCATCACGACGTTCGGACTCGAGATATTCGGCTTGATGGTGACGAGCGCGTAGTCTTCCACCAGCTTGCCCGTCGATTCGTCAAATTTCGAACGATACTCACGTTCTTCTCCCGGTTGCGGATTGGGATTGTTTATCGTCGCCTGGCCGGTGATCTGGAAACCTTCAACCACCGGCAATTTGCCCGACCACTCGTTCGCCCACACACTGCCGAACAGAACGACGTGATGTTCTTTCATATCTTCAGCGCTAACTGTCCGGCTGCGCTTAACCGAGACAGTCCTACCTGCTGTGCGCAAAAGATCGGTGACATGCGTTACGCCAATCGCCTCTCCCAAACCGGTATACGTGTCGATAGAGAGCACTAGCCGTGGGCTGGGCGGGCTGTGTAGGACCGCGAAGTGATCTCGCATGACTTCACTTAATATATTCGCTTTGTCGGGCGGGAGTTCGACCGAATTTTTTATGCTTATCTCATTGTCGCCCGCATTCAGCAAACGATATACAAGCGGATTGCTCAAGACAAGCAGGATCGAGGCGTCGCCTTTCAGAAATGGTTCCCACACTGAGCCAAGGTTTGCAAATGCATTCGGTGAAATGGCGCCCGAGACCTGTTGTCTCGACCAGAGGTGAGGATACGCGAGGATGCTGACAACTACCACGAGCACGGCGATCAGCGAATAGAGCAGTCGCAATCGGCTATTCAGGGTTGAGATGATATTTTCGTGCGCTATATTTGCCGCTCTGATAGCCTTCCTTACTCCCGGTCCCCCCGCTGTCCCCATCGCCTCCGTTTCAATCGCCCTTTCTTCCGGAGACGATGCTTGGAGAGATGAAGGTTGGTCGACACTTTTTTGATCCGGTTGCTCTGACGATGCCTGGGGCTTGTGTATTCGAATGAAGATCGGTTCGTAGCTGCCGATCGGGATGTCGAGCCTGATCTCATCGTTTGTCCCGTCGCGTTGGTAATAAAGGTCGAGTTTTTTGCGTACGTCGTGTGCGCCTACTCGAACAATCGGGTCGGACGCCGGATTGTAGCCCTCATCGCGATCGAAAACTTCACGCCCGATCAGATATTCATTCAATTCCCCCGCGCGCCCGTTCAAATAGAAGTCGCAGATGAGGCGAAGGAATTTCTGTTTTTTGGGAGCGTGAACGAAATATTTGCTGCTCAGGACACGCGATAAGACCTGATCGACATCCTCCTTATTGGCGGCCGGCAGAATTTGATGGTCTGGGGTTGATAAAACTGCCACGAACTTCTCCCTGACTTAGTTTGGGTGCTGTTTTAGACGACGGATTCTCCGTAGAGTTTACGGATTGCACTAATGAACTCGATCATGGATTAATCTCCGAACGATCGGTCCATCTGCAATTATTCCAAAGTGTATTCCACCAAGTCGAACCCAGCAGCTAGTAGCGATAAGTGTGGCTCCCAGACGAGCAGACCTCATTCGGGTCTTACTCTACTGTCGGAAGTAAATTCAGGTGTTAAGAGGTTCACCTAACTGTTAACAGTAATGAATTGCGTGAGCCTTTTGTAAAGCAATTTTAAGGCGGACATCTAATCTCAGCATCCGCTTGAGGATTATAATCCTAAAAACCTCAGCGAACAAAAGATCTTGTGGAAATCCAGTCGCGGAATTTTTATCTAGGATTGGTAAGACGGCGTTAATAACCCGTGCCTAACATACTGATAACCGTAAACCTGACGTAAATAGCCGTAATGTTATTGACCTTTCATTTTTGAATGTCTAAGATTTTGGAAATTTTAGACATAATAGTAATAGTCTATATTTTAACGTCAACATAGAGCGGCGGATACGAATGAGTAGTACGGAAACAAAGTTTCTCGCTATTGTTTCTAGCCCGCGAAGCGGGCTATCAAAAAACTTAGTTTCCAGAGCTAGGATAATAAAAGACCGCTGGAAACTACTTATCAATAGCTTTGGTGGGATTCACTGAATTACCGAGAAGCTATCGAGCTGGCCCTGAAGTTCACCTTCTGAACTTCACCAGGTTGAGAATAAAGAATAGACGCAAGTAACGGATCAAATGGAATTTCGCTGAAATTTCCGTCTGTTCCGTTATTTGCATTTATCGGATGCAGGCGTGATAGAGAGTCGCATTGCAACGGACTGATAGTTGATAACATCGCATTCGATAAGTCATCGGGCTCTTCAGTTTGTGACCATCTTCGCAGCGATGCTATACTTTCAGTCTCAAGTTTAACACTTCGCCTGTTTAACCAATTACCGAAGACAATCGGGAAGCAATTCTATGCTCGTTATTCCTGAAATTATTATCGTGTTGCTGCTCATCCCGATTCAGGAGCGCGAAACGGTCCGTCAATCCGAGCAACATTTTGCTCGCGGCGCGCATTTCAAATTTACTGATCAACCATATCCTTATTGACAAGGGGCAAGTTTGAAATACCTGCAATTTATTTCCATATTCGTAATAGCTCTGTTAATGCGTATGCCAATGCAATTGCAGGATGCTTCCGATCCCAAGCGCGCAACGTTTAGGGAAGTTCCTGCTAAAGAAAGCGGCATAGCCTGGACCCATGACAACGGCCATTCGAATGCACGACATTTGCCCGAGACTTGCGGCGGTGGCGGGTTGTTTTTCGATTATGACAATGATGGATGGATAGATATATATCTGGTTAACAGCGGGCCCTCGGATTTTTACAAGCCTGCGAAACCGATCCGCAACGCCCTCTATCGCAACAACGGCGACGGCAGATTTACCGATGTTACTGAAAAGGCGGGCGTCGGGTGCGGTCAGGAGGGCGATTTCGGGATGGGGGCTGCTGCCGGCGATTTCAATGGCGATGGCTGGCAGGACCTGTATGTAACGAACTACGGGAGTAACCGGTTGTTTCAAAACAGCGGCAACGGAGGTTTCACCGATATCACGGCGAAGGCGGGAGTCGCTGCGCCGAACTGGTCTACTTGCGCCACATGGTTCGATTACGATAACGATGGTAAGCTCGACCTCTTTGTTTCGAGTTTCGTGCAATACAGCGCATCTGGCAGCATCTTCTGCGGCGATAATCGCCTCGGCCGGCGCTATTACTGCATTCCGCGAGTATTCAAACCCCGTCCAAGTTTTCTCTTCCATAACGAAGGCGAGGGAAAGTTCACCGATGTCAGCAAACCATCGGGTATCGCCTCGGCCCTCGGCAAATCGTTTGGGGCCGTGGCTACAGATATCAACAACGATGGGTTGATCGACCTTTTTGTGGCGAACGACACGCTGGCCAACTTTCTTTTCGTCAATAAAGGCAGCGGAAATTTTGAAGAGATCGGTCTGGCCTCGGGCGTCGGCTATAGCGATGCGGGCAGCCCCCGTTCGGGCATGGGCGTTGATGCGACGGATTATGATGGGGATGGTTGGCAAGATTTATTCGTCGCCAATATCGACCAGGAACTTTTCAGCCTTTATCACAATGAAAAAGACCTGACATTTATCGATCAGGCGGGCGAGATCGGCCAGGCCACCAGGTTGCTAAGCGGTTGGGGATTGAAATTTGTCGATTATGACAACGACGGCGACCCGGATCTGTTTCTGGCCAACGGTCACCCTGACGACATGGTCGAGTCGCAAGCCTCAAAAGTGAAGTACAGAGAGCCGCTGTTGGTTTTTGAAAATATCGACGGAAAATACAAGAATGTCAGCGCGCAATCAGGTGAGATTTTCAAGAAGGATTTCCCCGCTCGCGGTATGTCGGCTGGCGACTATGATAATGACGGAGACATAGATCTTCTCATAATAAACAACGGTGACGCCCCGATCCTCTTGCGCAATGAAGGAGGCAATCGCAACAACTGGCTCGGTTTGAATCTGGCAGCTACCAAGAGCAATCCAGCCGCTGTCGGGGCAATCATCACGTGGACGGCGGGCGGAGTTAAGCGAAGCCGGCTGAAAACCAGCGGCGGCAGCTATCTCTCCTCGCATGATCCGCGCGAAATTCTCGGCATCGGCAAAACTGCAAAGATCGACAGCGTAGAAATAAAATGGCCGAGCGGGAAGGTGGATAAACTAGCGAACCTACCTATAAACGCTTACGTCAAGGTGGTTGAAGGTGAAGGGATGGTTAAGGGCTCGGCATCAACTGCATCAAAAACGAAATAACTCATTTTTAGTTAACGGAGGGCGAGGAAGAATCAGAACCGCGAGCGGTATTGCGCGAGCCTCATTAATGATTGTTTGATGATGTTCCGCTCGCTCCCCTTCACGGGAATGATAATATCGCAATAAGCATGAGGAATGGAAAAGCCGTGAATTTCATATGCCCCCCATCCTGAGAGTGTCGATTTAGAGCCGGTGGCAGAGTTACTGCATTCCGCCAAATGGACTGGTGGGTTCGGGCGGCGGCAATTGATCGACCTTTTCCGGCGCAAGTTCCGATAACCGATCGATCGCTGTCGAACCCAAGCGGCTGCTGCGCCAATCCTTGTTATTTGCTACGCCGAAGTAGAGGTCGACTGCCTCCTTATTCTTTCCCTGCGTCTCATAAATTTTCGCTATATTGATATCGATCAATGCGAGAGGGATATTATATGGCCTCGATTTCAGTTTTTGATATTCGCCGATCGCATCATCAGATTTGCCGGTTGCCTCGTACCGTTGAGCCAGCGCTAGTCGCGCTCGCGCTCCGGTCTCTGAATCCGTTTGGGCAAGTTCTTTCAATGTGGCTTCGGCTTTTTCGGGCTCGAAATACATCTGATGTGTGGCGGCGAGGAAACGGCCGATCTCCCCATTATATGATGGATAGTCGCTCGCAGCTTTCTGGAATGCCTCATAAGCTTTGCGGTGCTTTTCATCTTCCGTCGTGAACGCTGCGCTGCCCGGACTCAGATTCGCCGGGAGCGGATTCTGAACTATCGCGTCGTGGTAGCGGAATCCCGTTGACATCGCATCGGCCGCATTATTTGAGCGGTTCGACAAAAACGCCCACACGATCAGAATCAGCGAAATCACGGCCGCTGATACAGCCAACCAAGTCAGTATCGGATTTGAATGTCCCTTTACCCACGTGGATGTGTTCATGTATTGTTGCATTAATGGATCGCGCTTCAGTGTTTGCGCGGCAATTCGCTTTTTGGCCAATCTGGTGCTCCTTCAGCTGAAAATTACTTGGATTAATCTGAAGTGGAAAAAATAGCGGTTAGTGGCTCTCAATGTCAAGGTCGGTTATAATTGCTGAGCAGGATAAGTTAGGTTCTTTGGAAATGGTTCTGGTGGGGGACCGAATGTCCTGAGGCACGTGTTGAACATTCTGAATCAATTTCCCATTGCCATTTCCAAAGAACCGTCAAGTTCCACTTATCCCGTGATAAGTGGCCGATCTGATTTCTTCTAGGTTTCCTTGTATTGACTATATAAATATCAATTCTCAGCCGAACGGGTTATTCGTAATACTTCGGGATTTTATGAGAAAAGTTACTTAATTCTTAGATGCTGTTGTAAACGCACAGAATTAGAAATATGCAGAGCGATGTAACGTTGAAGACGATCAAAAAATTGATCAGGCTCTGCTCATCCCTCTTCTCCTGTTCTTTGCTGATTCCCGCCATTTCAGTCTCCTAAATGTATATTTTTTTATCACAAGCGTGACTTTTGTCATGTCGCAGAACACAAGTGCAACAGGCGTGCCTTTATAGCGTACGTTATAGGTTCTCGTTAAAATGTGCGGTTAGAGCGAATTCTGTATCGATTGAAACCTCTATCAGATCAGGCAATTTAAACTTTGCCTCAGTAGCGGCGCGGACCGCGGGAGCGCGATTTATCGGAACAATCGATGATCGAAATGGTTTGTAGGAGGGCTTAAAGCGCACGATATAGTGCGCCTCAATCTTGCGGGGCGCGGTATCCCGGTTTGGATTGGACTGAAAATCCAGGTTGTTTTATGGCGACACGCAGCGTACGCCATTTGCCATCATGCTTATCATTTGTCGGGTAATACGCGAGCGAGTATTGCGTGCCCAATTCGGCAGCGATCTGTTTATAGGCGGGTTCGAGCTCGCTCAGGTCTCTGATCGGATAAACGCGGCCGCCCGTTCTCTTCGCGACTTCGCGCAGTTCGCGCCGGGCAGATTCATAAAGACGGCGATTGATCTGCATTCGCTCCAACGATGGCAATGAACAATGATTATCGTAATCTGCTTCATCACTGCCAGGCATATATTCCTTCACATATTTTTTCAATTGCTTTGACGAAAATCTAAAATGTTCTCTTTCTTGACAATCGCGCATCATCCCCGCCTGAGTGAAGCTTTCCGTATTCAGTTCGAGAAAGTATATGCTGGCTCCCGCCTTTTCGAGCGCCGGCATCATCTGTTCGAATGTCGCCGTGCCGAAGGAATCTACTCCATCAGTCAGCGCGACGATGGCTTTTCGGCCCCCTACTTTTAAGGCATCGGTTACCGCCGTTTGCATGGCGTCGTAGAATGATGTGCCGCTCCCCAATTTGAGCCGGTTAAGGCCGGTTTCGAGCTTGAACCGGTCAGAAGTCAGTGGAGTTGTTATCTCGATTTCCTTGTTGAATTGAACGAGTGTAATGCGGTCCTGCAGGCGTAGGTCATCGATAAATCGGCGAGCTGAGCGGCGAATGAGCATAAGTTCGTCGCGCGTGCTGGCTGATGTATCGATCATCAGTGCAAGGCTGAACGGAATATCGGCCGTGGAAAAATTTGTGATCTTCTGCCGCACGCCGTCTTCATAGACAACGAAGTCTGTTGCCTTCAGACCGGTCACGGTACGATTTCCCTTGCGATCGGTTACGCTGATATCGACCGACACCAGATCGGTATCGAGCCTGATCGTTGTTTCCTGTTCTTCCTTCTGCTCCTCTTTTTGCCCCTCTGCTTGCCCCTTCTTCTCTTGTTCCTGCGCGGAAACGAGCGAAAAGCAGAGGAGCAATGCCGAGATTGCCGATAGGATAATAGGATGGTAAAAACCGGTTATTCGCATGAGATACTTGCCCCGGCCACATGGAAACAAAAAAGACAAAAAAAGGCAAAACGGGGCAATCGGGGCAAACGGGGCAACCGGGGCAACCGGGAGGGAACGGGGGAAAAAATGTCCGAAGATAATTGGCGCCGCCCATTAAATAGGATCGAATTGGTCAAAGATGAAGTGCACGTTTGGCGAGCGTCGCTAACTCAATATCCAGCTGCGATCTCGGAACTCTCGGCTCTCCTTGCGCCGGATGAGCGCCACAGGGCCGAAAAATACTTTCGCCAGGTGGACCGCGATCATTTCATAGTAGCGCGCGGGATACTGCGGAAGCTAATCTCCCTCTATCTAGCGATCTCGCCCGGCGCTCTGCAATTCACCTACAATGAATACGGGAAACCGGACATCGCCGGCCATCAGAATGACCGCAATTTAAATTTCAACCTGTCTCATTCCAAAGATCTGGCCTTATATGCGTTCAGGCTCGAGGGCGGCCTGGGGATCGATATCGAATATATGCGCGATGATTTCGCATCGCTTGAAATCGCCCAACAATTCTTCGCCGAAGATGAGGTCCATGCGCTCAGCTCCCTGCCTGTCGAGCAACGGGTGAACGCTTTCTTCAATTGCTGGGCTCGTAAAGAATCGTACATCAAGGCTCTGGGTATGGGTGTTTCCTTTCCGCTGGACAAATTTGTGGTTTCATTATCTCCGGGTGACGCCCCGGCGCTCCTGAAAGTTGAAAATAATGACGGCGAAGCTGATAGATGGAAGATGTACGAGTTGAGACCCGGAGACGGTTACGCAGCCGCTATTATTATAGAAACGCCTCCAGTTATTCTGAGACAGTGGCATTGGGATGGAATCGTAATGCGTTAAAACATTGGCCATTGCGAATTGACAATAGGAACGGGTCGCAGTTATTCGTGCCGTATCGCCACCAGCGGATCTACCTTCGTTGCTCGTCGCGCAGGCAAGTAGCACGCCAGCATCGCTATCACCGCTAGTGACAAGGGAGTAGCAATAAATGTCATTGGATCGGTGGCCGTCACGCCAAACAATAAACCGGTCAGAACTCGGGTTAAGCCATAAGCGGCCAGCAAGCCTACTCCAATACCGCATAGTGCCAGGCGCATTCCCTGGCCGACAATCAGCCGCAGAATGTCGCGCGGCTGTGCGCCGAGGCTCAAACGCGTACCAATCTCGCGCGTGCGCATGAGGACTGATTGATGCATCAGACCGTAGATGCCAACTGCCGCCAGCAGCAACGCCAGCACGGAGAACAGCGTCAGCAGCCATGTTTGGAAACGCCGCGGGGCCATGGCCCGGGCGAGTTGGCTCTCCAGGGGGGAGATGCCGTACACCAGGACAGTTTTATCAAGCGCGCGAATCTCATTGCGTATGATGGTGGCGAGCCGGGTTGGATCCCCCGTTGTGCGGATCAAGAAGTTCATTCCGCGCTCCGGGCGTTGCAGATGGGGCACGAAGATTTGCGCGATGGGTTGGCGTTCCAAACTCTGGCGGCGCATATCACCCACGATTCCGACCACGGTTAACCACGGACCTGGTGATCGTGCCGGTCCTTGTTTGAATCGCTTGCCCAGCGCCTCCTCTCCCGGCCAGCACCGGTATGCCATCGTTTCATTGATAATGGCTACCGGCATAGCTCCCTGATTGTCCTGTGCGTTGAAGAAGCGCCCTTTGCGTAAGGGAACGCGCAGGGTTTGAAAGACCCCCCCGCTGATCACATCTCGTCTAAATGGGATGCGCGCCGTTTCTGCAGCTTCCGCTGAAGCGCTTTCAATGGTGAGCAGCCCGTTGGAATTATCGCTGATGAAAATCTCCTCGCTTAGACCGACAGCTTCAACGCCTGGCAGCGCCGCGATACGTTCGCTCACCTGTTGATAAAAGACGCGCCATTGATCGGCCGTGCTACTTAGCGCAGGTGCAGTCTGGAGGACCAGAACCCTCGTGGCATCGAACCCGTGATCAACCGCTTGCAGTTTGCTGAAGCTGCGCAGGAGCAAGCCGGCGCCTGAAAGCAGCAGCACCGCCAGCCCGAACTCAGTGATCACCAGCAGCCCGCGCAGGCGGCGGCTACCGATCCCGCTGCTCGAGCTACGGCCATCTTTGAGCGCCTCGCCGGGCTGAGCCCTGGAAATCTTCAAAGCCGGCGCCAGACCGAATAGCAGTCCGGTCATTAACGAAACAACGGTAGTGAAGGCCAGCGCCCTGGTATCAAGCGCGACGCTGTCCAAATGAGGAATGTTCGGGGGGCCGAGGCTCTTGAGCGCCTGGATGCCCCCCACCGCCATTAAAAGACCGATCCCCCCACCCAACAGGGCCATCAGGCTGTATTCCGTGAGCAGTTGTCGAACGAGTCGCATTCTGCCCGCTCCCAGCGCCATACGAATCGCGAGCTCGCGTTCTCTTGCAATCCCACGCGCCAGCAACAAATTGGCGACGTTCGTGCAGGCAATGAGCAGGACGCAAAACACCGCGCCGAATAAAATCCACAAAGCTAAGCGCACATTCCGGCCAGTAAGCTGAACATAGAACGGAACTACATTGACGCGCAGGTCTTTGTTCGAGTCGGGATAAGCTTGTTCCAGCCGCTGCGCAATGGCGTTCATTTCCATTTGTGCTTGCAGCAGCGAGACAGAGGCTTTGAGTCGCCCGAGCACCTGCCACGACCCCTGACCGCGCTGGGCCTTTTGGGCCTCCCAGAAGGCAAAAAGCGTATGTGGCTCCCATATTCGATTTTCTTTACCGGCTAAAAAGCTCTCCGGCATCACCCCGATCACTTGCGAGCTTGTGCCATCAATTTCCACCATTTGCCCCAGGATGCCGGGGGATGCGCCGAACCGGCGTTGCCATAAGCCGTAACTTAATACTACGACCCGCGCCTTTTGTTGCACTTCGTCAGCAGTGAAAGTGCGACCCAGCGAAGGCGCCACGCCCAGTAGCGGAAAAAGATTGGCCGAGGTGCGGATGCTCATGACCCGCTCCGGATCTGCCGCGCCGGTTAACGTCACCGAAGTGGGATCAAAGACTGCTAAATCGTCAAACGACGTGTTCTGTTCGCGCCATTCTGAAATAGTGGCATAGGCTGAAGCCGTCTCTTTGATATTCTGCATCGGCACTGCGGACCAGAGATAGACGAGTCGATCAGCATCGGCGTAGGGCAGCGGGCGCAACAGAACAGCATTGACCACACTGAAGATGGTAATGTTCGCTCCAATGCCCAAAGCCAGGGTGAACAGCACCGTCGCGGTAAATCCAGGTCTTTTGAGCAACATTCGCGCGCCGTAGCGCAAGTCATGCCACGTCGTTTCCAGCCAGCCCCCGCCGCGGATGTCATAGCTGAGGTCTGCGTTCCGGCCGAGCTGGCCAAAACTTTTCCCGGCGGCGGTCTGCGCCTCCTCTGGCGGCATACCGCGCTCGATGTTCCGCTCCGTCTCCATCTCAACGTGGATTCGCAGCTCTTCTTCAATGTCCCGCAATACTCTTTCGCGCCGAAAGAGGGCGCGCAGCCGCGCCATAAGAATGTTGATCCATTCCATCAGACTACCTCAGACTGTTTTTCTGACCTTTGCCTGGAGCGGCGCTAAGCTTTGAGTTTGAGGAGGATGAGCAGGTCGAGCGTCCATTGTAGGATATCCGCCTTGGGTCGAGTCAAAACTTCACCTCCAAATCTGGGTTGCTTATTGGTCAGACTTAGTATTTCTAGGTATAGGTTAAGAAGGGAGACCTAGTATGTCAAGGCGTAGCCGCGTGAGATCGTCTGCGAGTTCAGTCTCGTTTCATCGGCAAGATTACGTTTCTGGGGCGGGTCCCAGGTTTTATCCATCATATATGCCCATGATGGTCAGTCATGAGATGACTGATACTGCGAGAACAGTTAAGACGCACCCGGCACTCACTCGTGGTGTAAAACTGTTATTGGATCTACCCTGGCGGCTTGGCGCGCGGGGAGCCAGCAAGCGAGGATGGCTACCACTATCAGTAAAACTGGAACCGCCAGAAATGTCAGAGAGTCGGTCGGCTTGACCTCATATAGCATGGTCGTCAGGATGCGGGTGAGCGTCCAGGCGCCGGCGAGGCCGATCACGACGCCGATGCCCACCGGTTTCAACCCTTGCCGCAACACGAGAGCGATCACATCGCCTCGCTGTGCGCCCAGCGCGACGCGAATGCCCAGTTCGTGGGCGCGTTGGACGACTGAAACAACCATCACGGCGTAAAGGCCGACCACTGCCATCGCCAGCGCGAGCGAGGCAAAGACTCCTAGCAAGACAGTTCGGAATCGTGGCTGGGCTATCGACTCGGACAATCTCTCTTCCATCGTACGGACTTCAAAGACGGGCAAGCTCGCGTCAATGGCAGACACGGCGCGGCGCAATGCCGTCTCGAAGCTGGCTATTTCTGTCTGTGTGCGCACCGCCAGATTTAGGGTCACGGCGGGAACCTGGCTCCATGGCACGAACATTTCCGGCCTCGGTTCTTCTCCCCTGCCACTGTGACGCACGCTGCCGACGACGCCTACTATCTCCCGCCAGACTGCTCTGTAGTAGGTTTCCTTGATACGTTGCCCAATCGGATCAGCACCCGGCCAGTATCGCTTGGCCATCGTCTCGTTGATGACTGTCACCATTGGCGCGTGCTCCTGGTCAGCGCTCGAAAATTCGCGCCCTTCGAGCAGCGGAATGCCCATCACCTGGAAATAGTCTGGGCTAACCGAACGGAAGTCGGCGACTGGCATGCGCGGACTGATTTCCTCTTGGCCGTTCATGTAAATGCCAAACCCCTGATTACCTGTGGCAAACGGCAGAAAAGAAGTCAGCGCCGCCTCTCGTATCCCCGGCTGACGGCGAACCTCTTCGAGCAGCCGCTCAGCGAAGTTCAGTCGCTGCGGCGGCGTTGAATATGCGTGGCCCTGCAGTTGGACGCGCGCCGTCAGAATGCGTTCGGGCCGGAAGCCCAGCGGCGTTTGCTGTAGTAGCACAAAGCTTTTGATCAGCAAGCCCGCGCCCGTCAGCAACACCACCGTCAACGCTACCTGTGACACGACCAGCATTGAGCGCAGACGTCGAGAGCCGAAAGCGCCGTCCAGAGTTCGACTACCCGCCTTCAAAACCTCGGTCAGCGCCGTCTGCGAAGCGCGCAGCGCCGGCAAGGTCCCAAACAGCAGACCGGCTGTTACAGTTAACGCGAAGGTAAACCCCAGCACGCGCCCATCCACACCGATCTCGCCGATGCGCGGGATCGCGCTTGGGAGCATCGCGTTGATTAGTGACATCCCACAGTAGGTGAGCAACAGACCGGAAACTCCGCCCAAGCCAGCCAACAACAGACTTTCGGTGAGGAATTGCCGCACGATGCGGCTGCGTCTGGCGCCGAGACTCAGGCGCACGGCGATCTCTTTCTGTCGCTGCACGGAGACAGTCATCAATAAATTCGCCAGATTCGCGCAAGCGATCAACACAACGAACCCGACCGCACCCATCAACGCTAGCATCATCGTGCGAACGTCGCCCACCAGCGCCTCTTGCAAGCCTATTACTCGCACACTCTCAAACCGGGGGCCTTCCTCATCCGATTTCTTGATAATCGTCGCCACTTCAGTGTTGGCCTGCGTAAGTGTCATTCCTGGCTTCAACCGGGCAATGAGCGAAAGAAAATAGCCGCCGTAGTCGCTCAGATCAGAGACGCTCAGGACTAGAGGCACGAACAGGTCTTTATCAAGCGGGAAATTAAGCGCCGGCGGCAGCACTCCGATCACTGTGTAGCTCTGCCCGTCCAGCCCAATCGCGCGCCCCACTACACCCGCATCCCCGCCAAACTGTCTTTGCCATAATCCTTGACTGAGCAGGACAACCTTTTTGCCGCCATCCTGATTTTCTTCTATTGTCAGATTCCTACCCTGGATAGGCTGCACGCCGAGAGTCGGCAGCAGGTCGGCCGAGATGCACGCGCCCTTGACACGCTCCGGCAAATTGCCGCCAGACATGTTGAACGTGACGTCCGTATAGGCGCTGAGGTGCGAGAAAGAGCGGTTCTGAGTTGCCAGGTCGCGAAAATCCGGGGCAGCGAAGCTAGCGGGATTCTTCGCCTCGAAAAACAAGAGGCGTGCGGGTTCGGGAAAAGGCAATGGGCGGAGTAAGACACCACTGACGACGCTGAACATCGCGGTGTTGGCGCCGATACCCACCGTCAGTGTGAGCCAGGCTATCAAGGTGAAGCCGGGCTTCTTCATCAACATTCGCGCGCCGTAGCGCAGGTCCTGCAGCAGGTCCTCCAACCAACGTGTCCCGCGGGCATCGCGGCACTGCTCCTCCTCCATGCTGGGGGGTATCAAGACAATACCTCTTTTGATCCTTTCAAAAGGCCAGCCAAATCTTTGATCCCGACACCCGGCCCACTCGGAACCGACATTTTTCCGTCGTTCACCGTGATCGGAGGATCGAACCAGTTCCCGTACTTCTCCGTCCCGAGTTTATATTCCTGATATCTCCCAATGTCCGGAACGCAGGAAGCGAAATGGAGCATGTAAACGAATCCGAACCCGCCCGAGATATGAACGGTCGTCGGCATCTTGGCTACCTGGGCCATCCTCGCAACGCGCACCGAGCGGATCATACCGCCGTAATAATGCAGATCCGGTTGAACGATATCCACGCCGCGATTGGCGATCATCCACCGGAAACGCCAATCGCTGTACTCCTGCTCTCCCCCCGCTACGGGGATTGTCAGGGCGTCAGTCACGACCTTGGTCTCTTCCAGATGATCGAACTGGCATGGTTCCTCAAAGTAGACCGCTTTAACTTCCTCCAGCATGCGTCCTATTCTGATCGCATGCTGCGCGTCGTATGAGCTGTTGGAATCGGCGTGAATATCGATCCCATCCCCGAGAGTCTTGCGCACGAGCGGAATCAGCGTTTCGGTCCGACCCGGCATCGAATCCGCATTACGGCTCATCCGTCCGCCAACGCGGAATTTCACGGCCTTCGCTCCCGATTGCGCCACCAATTTCTGCAGGTACTCGACCTCCTGTTCGGGCGTGGTGTCCCTTCTTCCGCTGGCCACGTAGAATGCAACATCTTTCCGCAGTATGTCTCCAAGCAGCGCTCCCATCGGCTTACCTGCGATGCGCCCCAGCATATCCAGGATCGCGAACTCCACCCACGCTTGCGGACTCCACAACGCCAGGCCATAGAGCTTGTAGTTGTCCCGGGCGCGATAGAATTCCCACAGCAGGTCCTCCAGGTTTCGTGCATCCTTACCGATGAAAAAAGGGATCACCAGCTGGTTGAGTATCTTGTCCAAATATTGTTCGCGCGGCGGATTGGTCAGAGCTACGCCTTCAGCCCCATCTTTAGAGCGCACGTGTACGAAGTGTTCATTGTCCTTCTTTACCAGCTTGATCGATTCGATGATGACCGGTGAATTCAGCCCATCGAGTTTCAGCACCGGCAGGGCGGCAGCTTTGTCTAATTCCTCGAGATTTGGGCCAGAAGCGGATGTTCTCCTGAATGGTTCATTGCTCGTGCATGCGGAGTTCAGCCCAACGACTCCTGCACCCACCGCGCTTATCAGAAAACTACGACGGTTAAAACGGGTCATTATTCGCCTCCTTAACATACGGTTACTAGTTTTCTAAACACTTTGCCACTATTAGAGTGAGGTCGTCGTGTTGTTCGTATGGTGCGAAATTCTGAACCTCATCGACGATTGATGCGAGTAAAGCTTCAGCAGATAAATTACAGCCTCGCCGCAATGATTCGGCTAGGCGCTTTTCTCCAAACTCTTCTCCTGCCTCGTTGAACGATTCGGTAATGCCGTCAGTATAGAGCGTGAGCGTGTCTCCGGGGAATAGCTGGTGTTCTCTTATTACGCAATCCCATTCCTTGAATAGTCCGAGTACGGTGCAAGTGGAATCGAGCCTTTCGAGAGTGCCATCGCTCCTGAGAAGGAGTGCGGATAGATGCCCGCAATTCACGTAGCGCAAGCTCCGAACATTGTCGTCGTATTCAGAAAAGAAAAGGGTGGCGTAGGAACTCTCGGCCGTGTTTTCGTAAAAGAGCCGATTCGCGGATTGCAAAAAGCGCTGCGGTTGATCCGACGCGATCGCCACCTGGCTGCGCAGATTCGCCTGTAAATTGGCCATCATCAGGGCAGCGGCGATCCCCTTGCCTGAGATGTCCCCGATAACAAGCCCGAGCCGTCCCCGACCCAGATCGAGGAAATCGTAATAATCTCCGCCGACTTGGCGGGCCTGAATACAGCTCCCGGCATAATCGAGTGTCCGGAGAGGCGGGAGCGTCTGGGGGAAGAGCCTTGCCTGCACCTGTTTCGCAATCTCCAGTTCCTGTGTTGCGCGCCGTTCGATTTCCAGTTTCTCGGCGATCGCCCGGCGCTTCGCTTCGACTTCCTTTGTCATCTCATCGGAACCTACGAGCGCAAACCGGTTCCCGTCTACATCCTCGAAGGTGGTGAACTTTCCGCCCCAGATAGGGGTGTGCGGCGGGTGGTGAAAGCGAACGCCGCGTTCTGACCAATCGCGAAACTTGGCGTCTATGTCTTCTGTAACAAATACGACCTGCCGGGCTTGACCGATGAGCTTGTATTCTTCTTCGTGAGGTTCGGGAGCGACAAGCGCAATGATCGCCGTGCCATCCGGAGGAGTCACCCCAACCCAGCGGCCGGAGCCTTCAAATCGATTATCCGCCACCAGACTGAATCCAAGCTGGTCGACGTAAAATCGTATGCTGCGATCCTGATCGCGCACGAAAATGGTGGTATGTAAAAGCCGGAGGTAAGGAGCCTGGCCATGATTCGGATGAACAGATAACTGATTCGCCCATAGTGATACAAGAGGGTCGCTCATGAGCGCGATTATAAAAAAGGTAGGACAGGTTACCAACCGGTGAACCTGTCCAGCCAAATTTTCATTTTTTGTTTTTCAACGTGTCGCGGCGTAATTCGACGGGTTCTCCTGCGCCTTCTTTGCGCAGTCGTCGCAGCAGACGGTGATCTCTTTGCCGGCGACCTTCACTTTAATCCCTTCATCCTTGATCTCCCAGTCGCATACCGGACATTTCTTCGTCTTGTTCATAATCAATCCTTTCGTATGAGGTTCGTTGACACTGAAACACTACAACAGTCGCTCCGACTATTGCGGCAATTCCAACGAAAACAGGATAGGTGAAAGGGGAAAATCAGACTTCCGGATTCTTGCTAATTTCGCGGAGCATTCGGCTGCCGGCCGCGCGCACTTCGGATGGGGTGCGGTCGAATTCACGGCGGAATGCACCGGTGAAATGGCTATGGCTGGCGAAACCGAGTTCGAGGGCGAGGGCGGTAAGATCGTCCGCGCCATCGGCGAGTCGTTCGAGCGAGGCGCGGAGCCGCAGTCTGGTCAGATAGCGATGGATAGGCATTCCGGTTCGTTGTTGGAAGATACGTGCCAGATGAAATGGCGAGGCATATACGGCTTGAGCTACGTCATCGAGCGTGATGCGATCAGACATGCGACTCGCGAGGTAAGATTTGGTCGCCTCGGTTAGCTCTGCGTGATCGGCCGCAGTGCCGTCCCGCCGCGGCCTGCACGGCATCCCACTTAGCGCGAATGCTGCTTCTACCACCTCTGTGATGATCTGAAGCGACATCTCTTCAACCCTGAGCGGGTCGAGCTGATCGTCGCCGGCATCTTTAACGTTCTTCAACTGCAACACGAGTTCGTAGTGCCGCCAAAAGACGCCGGAATTGCACGGTCCGGTGACGAATGGGAACGTCCATTGGGAAGCGTCGTCGACAGTCGGATCGAGTTCGCGGATGATGTCGCCCAGAGCTCGCGGTGATGGCGTGAAAATAGTGCCGCGATCGCCGCAATCGGCCGGATGGCTCACGTGGTAGGTCGATTCCTTGGAAAAGAAGACAGCCTGATTGACGTCTGCGGTAACAGTCCGACGCCCGAGATGCTTGCTGAATGCGCCGCTGCGCATTAGAACGATCTGGTTCAAGCTGGAGTATTCCTCATCCTGAGGGCCGCCGCGACCGATGGAGCAGGAGTAATCGCTCACGCTCAGGATGGGGCCGTCATAGACCGACTGGAATGAAATCATGTTATCGACCGGACGCGACATCAATTGCATCCTACATGATCGGCGGGCGCGAATCAAAAGCAGACAGCCGGCAGATGCTATGATTTCAAGAAGAGACTATTTACCTCGGCGGCTGAAATCATGGTCTCGGTCATCGCCGTATACGTCCCTTGGTTAAGCGTTTCCGTGGCTATGCGCAGAGCGAGCGCGAGCGCAGCTTGCAGTGGTCCACACCCAAGACTGATTCGCCGGACCCCCGCGCGTTCGAGAGCAGCGACCGGCGGGAGTCCGGCGTAGCCCGCATAGATGTTTAGCGGCAACGCCACCGCGCGCGCCATTCGTTCCATTTCCTCCAGGCTTTCAAGCCCCGGCACGAAGATTCCGTCGGCGCCGGCTTCGCGGTATATCAAAGCGCGTCTAACCGCTTCGCCATAGCGTGCGGCAGGGTCATCGGCAGGAACGAAATAAGTATCGGTGCGCGCATTGATGAACAAAGGTACGCCGGTCTTTTCCGCTACAGCTCGGATGGCGGATATCTTTTCTGCCAGCATGACTGGCTGGACGAGTTCGGTTGTTCCCGATGCCACGCCATCCTCAATGTTAACTCCCACGACACCCAGTTCAATGAGGGCGCGCACCGTCTCGCAAACTTCCGCCGCTGTTCGACCGAAACCGCGCTCGATGTCGACGCTTACGGGCACCGTCACAACTCGACATATGCGCTCGCACGCCTGTATCAGTTCACGTTTATCTATTCGCTCGCCGTCGGAATAGCCGAGCGACCATGCGAGGCCTGCGCTAGTAGTTGCAATCGCAGGTGAACCGGCTTGCTCGAAAAGTCGCGCACTCGCTGCATCCCAGGCGTTCACCAGCACAAGGGGTTTGTCGCCGGCATGAAGCCGGTGGAATTGCTCGGCTCGTTCCTGTTGTAGCGTCAGTTGCATTGCCATTGACTCCTTTTATTCGAATTGTCGTCACTGCTGCGGCTCGTCCACAGATGCATCGCGGCATAAGCGCGCCAGGGTCGCCATGCTTCCGCGGCATCTACCAGTTGCGCCGCCGAGAGCAACCCGTTTCCATTACTCAGCGCGCGGCGAAGCCAAAGATCGTCCGCCGGGAAAGCATCTGTCTCTCCGAGCGCGCGCATCGCGATGTAATTCGCCGTCCAGGGGCCGATCCCCGGGATTGCGCATAGACTCGCAATCACGTCGGGCAAGCCCTGTGATGCATCGAGCACCAGTTCGCCCCGATGGATCCGCCGAGCCAGCGTGCAAATAGTCTTTGCTCGCGCCTTTGGTATCCCGAACTGAGAAAGTTCGGCCTCGGCCAGCACTTCAGGTCGTGGAAACAGATGCGTGAGACCAGCCAAACTATAACCTTCCAGCGGCCGCCCGAATGCTTTCGTCAGGCGCCCTGCCAGCGTTGCTGCGCCTTTCATGGAAATTTGCTGTCCGAGCACGGCTCTAACAGCGAGCTCAAAGCCATCCCACGAGCCTGGGACTCTCAAACCCGGCGCGTCTTCGACATGCCTGCGCAGGATCGGGTTGCGGCGCAGGTGCTCGGTGATCTGTAATGGATCGGCGCCTAGATCGAATAAACGCCTGGCGCGCTCGATCACCAGAAGCAACAAATCGTAACTGGGTAACTGCACGCGCATCGTCAAAGAGCCCTCGACTTGGCCCCGGTTCAGCTCAATGGTTCCTGCCAAATCTCCAATCTCGATAGTTCTCTGGTAGGATTCCCCCTGAACCAGCTCGATCCCTTGTATGGCGCGCGCTTTGAGAAAGCGCAGCGTCGCTGCCCAGTCCAAAGGCGGCCGGTAGGGCAGTCGCACGACCAGGCCGCTACCATTCTGCATCTGAAGCGAGCCGCCTTTTTTGCTCTTCAATCCATATCGCCGCCGCCGTTCCGTCGGAGACTGCCCGAATGTCGTGCGCACCGAGTGATTGAATTGGCGTATGCTGCTGAAACCTGCAGAAAAGGCAATTTCAGTAATCGGGAGCATCGTCTCTTCGATCAACTTGACGGCGAAATGTACGCGGCGGGCGCGGGCAATGGCACCAGGCGAAGCGCCCAGGTGCTCGGCAAACAAACGGCGAAGCTGGCGCTCGCTGATGCCGAGTCGATACGCAAGCGCCTCGATATTACTTTCGTCCAGGGCTCCATCGGAGATCAGCCTGAGGGCACGGGAAACCACGGCCGAACTGCCAAACCAGGCGGGGGTTCCGGGGGCCGTTTCCGGATGACAGCGCCGGCAGGGACGAAATCCAGCCGCCTCGGCGGCAGCCGCGCAGGCAAAGAACCTCATGTTCTCAAATTTCGGCGGATGAACCGGGCAGATTGGCCGGCAATAAATACCGGTCGTGATCACGCCGGTGAAAAAACGGCCATCGAATCGCCGATCACGGCTCAGGATCGCTTTGTAGCAAATTTCCGGATCAAGTTTCATACAGCCTTGCGGAATCAGCTCAGGATGATTTTCCCCTCTTGTGAAATCAAAATTCTCGTACTCATATCCTTCCTCCATGCTTATAAATCTTTTGTCCGCTCCTGGCTAGCAACTTTCGGACACCATCCTTTTGGCTCACGCAAAGCCGAAATGGCGCGAAGAAACAAAGAAGCAGAGCATACTTCTTCGCGAATTTGCGGATTTGCGTGAGATTTCCTATCTCAAATGTCGCATCTTTGTATAGTTCGATTTAGCGAATCCGGCCGCCGGCTTTGGCAACGAACATCAGGTTCTCCGGCGGTTCAATCATCCGAACGGTACTATTACGTACCTCAACGAGGTCCTGAAACCCACGCTCCTCCATGACATTCAGAACATTAACTCTTTCATTGCTCTTTTCTAGAAATTGCACAAAACCGGACAAAGACTTGTTCTTGCGCAGGTACTCATCCAGCCTCCGCCAGAGCTTGGGCCAGATGGGGGGTACCGTGGCGAGGTTGGCCCGGCTTTTAACCGTAACGCCCTGCGTAGTGCGGTCGGTCGGCCAAAGCCCGGCCTTGTCCTCCTTCGCCAGATATATCGCCTCATCAAATTCTTTACGGAGTTCGGCGAACAGTGTGTTGTAATAGAGCGGATAGGCGAATCCGGCTCGGGCTTGATGGATATTAACCGACTCTCGAATCAATGGTCCGTCAGCGTATACAGTCGCGCCATCGGTCCTCCTTGTCGTGCCGGCGAACGCCAATGTAATTGGGCGACCGGCCACATCATCGGTCATACGAGTGAGGACAAATCCGCGCGGTTCCGGATTACTGTTTTCATCAAAACCAATCACTTTGATCAAGCTGTCACGAGCTTGTTCAGCAAGTGGTTTGGTTGCGTCCTTTTCAAGTGTATCGACACCATCGAGCCGAAGCTGCGTGGTGTTCCTGGTCTCTGGCCCCGTTCCGAGTTCGACAGGCCTTCCCTCAAGGTTCTTCCATAGTTTTATATCGTCGGCGAGAAAGCGGATCGAGTCTCCATCGGGTGTCCCCGCCATAGGCTTGAAGCGGCCTTTAATTAATAGATACGGCATACTTTCCTCCTGTTAAAGTTGAAAAAAAGGCCACCGAGACACAGACCATTCTTCATTTTTCATATGACATTTTCATTTGTCGTTGAATAAACGCGTCCCAACCAATGACAAATGAAGAATGCCAAATGGAAAATACAAATGTCTTGTGTCTCGGTGGCCTAGTCCTGTTATCTAGAAATGAGTACAAGGGGCAAATGATCATCAAGGTCGATGCAAGTGGAATCATTACCTTTTTTGCCTTTAAAGATCAAGATGATTGATCGTCAAACTTGGATAGCTAATCAACGAGCAGAATGTAATACTCGGCGAGTCTACTGAGAATCACATCTGCGCCAGATCGCTGGCTCGTCAAACGCTGCTCGACTGGTCCTCAATAGTCGCAACCGTTCTAAATCGGGATGACGATGCGCCAAATCAGATTCCATCTGCCGCACATTCAAGATAATTTGGCTATTACCGTAATTTGCCGACTCCCCATATAATGGTGGGAATGTTGCCCCTGTTGTGAACATCACAAATAAGGTAGGTAGAACGTGGAAAAGACTGGCGACGCGCAATCACAGGCGGCAGGTGTCTCCCGCCGCTCATTTATCTCAAAGGCATTAGTCGCAGCTGTTCTGGTTGCGGGTGTTTCATTATTCCTTCACACAACCACGATTAATCTAACCAGTCCCGGTGCCGCTGCGGCTAAAACCGCGGTAAAGATCGAGTGCGTTGCCGGATGCGGCACTGGTCCATTCGGCGGGCCAGCTCGAGAGGCGAAGTTGATTGAACCTTTCGGAGTAGCATTCGACAAAGGGGGCAATTGGTATATCTGTGAGTACAAGGGACAACGAATCACGAAGGTCGATGCGAAGGGAAGCATCACCTTTTTTGCGGGTAACGATCAGCATGATTTGCAGGGGACCGAGGGCAATAAGGCCAACCAGTTGAAATTTAACGACCCTCACGGATTGGTGATCAGCAAGGACCAGCAGATGTACATCGCCGACACAATGAATCACCGCCTCATCAAGATCGCGATGAAGACGGGCGTTGCGGCGACCATCGCCGGTACGGGGCAGCCCGGCTATTCAGGGGATGGAGGCCCTGGCGTTAAAGCTGCGTTCAATCAGCTATACGCCATAGATATCAATCTGACTGGAGATAGCATATATATCACTGATCTTCGCAACCGGCGCATAAGGGTATTGGATTTGAAAACCGGCATCGTGAATACGATAGCGGGGAATGGGGACAAGGGCATTCCGGATGATGGAGCGGACGCCGTTAAAAGTCCACTGGTAGACCCGCGTGCAGCTGCCATCGATTCCAAAAGCAACCTATATATTCTGGAACGAGCCGGCAATGCGCTCCGTGTGGTTGATAAGAACGGCAAAATCCGGACGGTTATTGCTCCCGGTTCTAAAATCGAAAAGGATTTAAACGGACCCAAACATCTCTGTTTTGACCGGCAGGATCATGTGCTCATCGCCGATACGGAGAATCATTTGATCCGTATGTATAATCCGAGAGATGGGAAGTCAGTTGTCATCGCTGGTACCGGAGAGAAAGGGGACCGGCTGGTTTCGGACGACCCGCTGAAGACACAGTTGAATCGTCCGCACGGAGTCTTCGTGCACCAATCGGGCGCTCTCTATATTTCCGATAGCGACAATCATCGCGTGTTGAAAATGTCGAACTGGTAGTCTGCCATCTACTTTATGCGTGGGCGCAGAGGTAATCGAGGCATCTGTTATCCTATATTCAGGCGATCACATCCCGCACCACATTCCCATACACATCGGTCAGACGAAAATCCCTTCCGGCATATCGGTATGTCAGTTTCTCGTGGTCGAGTCCAAGCAGATGCAGCACTGTTGCGTGGAGATCGTGGATCGAGACCTGTTTCTCGACCGCCTTGAACCCGAATTCATCGGTGGCTCCATAGACCATGCCGGCCTTTACTCCGCCGCCGGCCAGCCACATCGTGAAGCCGTAAGGATTATGGTCGCGGCCATTGCCCTTTTCGGAGACTGGCGTGCGCCCGAACTCGCCGCCCCAGATGACCAGCGTCTCATCCAGCAGACCACGTCGTTTTAGATCGCGGATCAACGCCGCCGAGGCGCGGTCCATATCCGGGCATCGTTGGCGGAGCCCTTTCTCGAGGTTTTCGTGGTCGTCCCATTGCTGCCCCGGCCCGTGATGCACCTGGACGTAGCGGACACCGCTTTCGACCAGCCTTCGCGCCATCAGGCAGCCATTAGCATATGGCGTCGTCCCGTACTCGGCCCGCACAGATTCGGGCTCTTTGCGTATGTCGAAAACATCCGAGGCGGTGAACTGCATACGGTAGGCCGTTTCCATGCTCTTGATCCGGCCCTCGAGGAAATCGTCAGCGCCAAAGGACTCGGCGTGCGCCCGGTTCAAAGTCTGGATCGCGTCCAACTGCGCTCGCTGCGCCGTAACGTCCAGATCTTTGTTGCGCAGGAATCGGATCATCTTTTCAGGATCAGATTCGGTATTGTTGAAGAGCGTGCCCTGATATTCAGCCGGGAGAAACCCGGAACTCGTCCACAGGCTGTTAGCGGTGGGGCTCAACACTATGAATGCGGGCAGGTTCTGATTTTCTGTGCCCAGGCCATATGAAACCCAGGCGCCGATGGTCGGGCGCATCGAGGTCATGATCCCGCTGAAGAAGAGATTTCGGCCCGGCTCATGGTTTGGATTGAAACTATAGACCGAACGGATGACGCACAGATCATCTATTGTGGAAGCGAGGTTGGGCAGCAACTCACTGACTTCGATCCCGCTCTGTCCATGCTTCTTAAACTTGAACATGGATGGTAGCAGGCCGCCAGTCTTGCGCTCCGTTCGCAGGTTCACTCCCGCAGGCCTCTGGCCTTCATATTTTTTGAGCGCCGGCTTGGGATCTAGCAGATCAACTTGCGAAGGTCCGCCCGTCATGAACAGCAATATGATGTGCTTGGCCTTGGGCGCAAAGTGCGGCCCTGCGTCGTGCGACAACTCAGCGCCGAACGTTTTGCCGGCCAAAAGGTCGGCCAGGACAAAGGAACCTAACCCGCCGCCCAGAGATGAAATGAACGAACGCCTTGAAAAATTGTCTGTCATGGCCAGAAGACCTCCTCATTGGTTGCCAGCAATACCTGCGCGTACTGTTCGACCGTTGCGCTGCCGAGATAGTTCACGCCTAGCTCGATTTCCGCAGGGGTCGGGGCACGTGAGAATATCTTGCGATACAGAGAGCCGACCCGTGCCGCAGCGTCGCTCTCCTGTTGTACCGATTGGGCGAGCGCTCCGCTCAGTTGCTTCATAAACGGACTGTTCATCACGAAAAGTTCTTGAAGCGGCGAGATGGTGAGATTACGAGCCGGGCTGTGCTGAAACGGATTGGGGAAATCGTAAAGACTGAGGAAGTCGCTCATTCGTCCCCTGTTGATCCTTCCATACACTGTGCGGCGGGTATTTCCCAGGGCGTCCACATCAAGCGACGGGCCGTACATCTCGAGAAACAGAAGCCCGGCAGCCTGCAGCAGCGAGTCGCGATAACTTTCGGCATCCAGGCGCCGCGGATTCATGCGCCAGATCAGCTGATTTGCCGCATCAACCTCGGTTGCATCTGCCCGGGGATGGCTCGATTGGCGATATGCCGCCGAGAGCATGATCTCCCGATGCAGCCATTTCAGCGACCAGCCATGTTCGATAAATCTGGCAGCCAGATCGTCCAGCAGCTCGGGATGTGAAGGTCTATCGCCCCGGTCCCCGAAATCGCTCGGAGTGCCGACCAGATGCTTGCCGAAATGCCAACCCCAGACACGGTTTACGATGACACGCGCTGAAAGCGGTGCGGCATCGGTCAGTATCTTCTCGGCCAGTTCCAGCCGGCCCGATCCTTTTCTGAAGACCTCATCCGGGTTTTTTGACAGAACGGCGAGGAATCGCCGTGGAACGATCTCTCCCGGAGAAGTAGAGCTTCCCCGCGCGAAGACAGGCAGGTCTCGCGCCTCACCCGGTTTTGCGACGATCGAGGTGAAGTCCGGATGCGAGCCGTCAGCCCACATCGCCGCGTCATAGACCGCGTTGATGAATGGCGCAGTTGGGTCTTCTTCCCTCTTCTTGCTTTTATCTGCCGCGGCGTCCTTGGGTGCGCCGATCCGGTCAATAATTTCGACCAGTTCCGGATAGCGTTCTTTCGCAAAGCCCATCTCCGCCTTGAGAGAGGCGATCTCCGTACGGCATTCTTCGACTTTCTGAAGCGACTCTTTCGGATTGCGACTTTTCTCTTTGGTCAGATAGTTCGCGAACGATGTCAGCTCCGCCACGCGCTGCCTCGCAAAGAGAAAGCGAGTCTCGGTCTCCGCATCCACTTCTCGCAGCGGCCTGATCGCCGGAGATGTGGACGCGAAGACGCCGGCCATCGCGTAATAATCTTTAGTCGAGATGGGATCGAACTTGTGATCGTGGCAGCGCGCGCACGCTACCGTCAGCCCAAGAAAACCCCGGCTGACCGCATCGACGCGCTCATCCCATTCTTCCAGGAGAAGATTGTCGATGAGCTCCTTGCCCAGCATCTTCTCTTTCCACTCCGAAGGCGCCATTCCCAGATAGCCCAGCGCGCGCAGGTCGCTGCGCGAGGAGCCGGGCGCGTGGTCGGCCGCGAGTTGCAGTCTGATAAACCTGTCGTAGGGCAGGTCATTGTTGAAGGATTCGATAACCCAATCGCGATAGCGCCACGCATAAGGGTATGCCTGGCGGTTGCCCCCCGTGTCTCCGTTCTCCGCATAACGCGCGACATCGAGCCAATAACGGCCCCAGCGCTCGCCGTATCGCGGCGAGGCCAGCAATCGGTCGAGCAGCTTCTCATAGCGTTTGGGGTCGCTGTCATTTGCGAATCGCTCAACCTCTTCGTAGCCCGGCCTCAACCCCAGTAAGTCGAGATAAGCGCGCCGGATCAGCGTTCCCGGGTCTGTCTCCGGCGATGGCTTCAGCCCTTTTTTTTCCAGGCCGGCGAGGATAAAGCTGTCCGTCTTGGTGCGCGGCCATGTGGTCTGTTTAACGGGCGGGGCGGGTTTCTCGTTGACGGGCTGAAATGACCACCACTGGCGGCCGCGATTGAAATCGATGGTTCGGGGTTTGGCGGATGCGACCGCTTCGGGGCTTTCACTGCGGGGATAATGCGCGCCCGCAGCGATCCATCGTTCGAAATCAGCGATCACAGCTTCGGAAAGCTTATCGGTAGGCGGCATCTTCAAGCGCAGGTCGTTGTAACGCATGGCGCGCAATAAGAGGCTCTCCGCCGGCTTCCCGGGCACTATCGCGGGCCCCGAATCGCCCCCTTTCATCAGTCCCGATTTGGTGTCCAGCACCAATCCGCCCATCGGCGATTTCAATTTTGATGAATGGCAGGCGTAGCAATTATCAGCGAGGACGGGGCGAATCTTCTTTTCGAAAAAATCGTCGTCGCTGGATTGAGCGCTCAGTTGACCGGCGATCAGGGTCAACAAAAACAGCCAGATGAGGGCCATTTTGAATTTTACGCGCGTCATCCCAACCTCCTGAGGCACCTGTAAAGCCGGGCCGTTAGATTAATATCAAGTATTCATTGGATTTTCGTGAGTTGCTTATGTACCACAAGAGAGAGAAGGACGGCAACTTAAGGTCGTTTGGAGGCAGAGGTGCAATGGTGATTATTTTATCGGATCAGCCTTGGTTTCTCTATGATAATAATCAATGACATGTTCGCAATCCGGGCCATAGATCGTGAAGAGTGAAGCCCCGCGGGGTGACCGGTTAGCTTCATGTGTCTGGTAATTAATGTTTCACCAGAGGCGAGATGTAAAACCGCCCTTGAATGATCTCATATACCGCCGGAACGAGCTCCTGACTGGCCGCCAGCTTCAAAACATATCCCTTTGCGCCAGCCGACATCCCTTCCTCTACCATCGTCCGATCGTTATGCATGGTGAGCAATATTATCCTCGCCTCGAGGTCTTCCTCGACAATTTTCCGAGTTGCCTCTATCCCGCTCATTTCAGGCATGGTGATGTCGGCGATGATTACGTCAGGTTTGAAATTCTTGACCGCATGAAGCAAATCGCGCCCGTCACGCACCGCTGCTACAACCTCGAACTCCGGCTGCAGCACCTCCTTCACGAGGCTGAGCATCTCCTCGTGGTCATCGGCTACTACTATTCTGATTTTACTCACTGGGACCATCCGAATCAGGGGGAATCCTCGCATTGGCAGTTGACAGAGCAATGCGCTTTTTTGAGCCTCTTGTTAATTAAATAATCGTGATAATGACGGTAATAAATATATAAAATTATTATATGGCTTCAAGAAAGCTCGTTTACCCAACTCCGCTCACCCCCCCCCTTGTACACCCAGTATAGAGAGATTGGTCGGTCTCATCATTGTAGACGTTTTAGATGCGATTAACAATTGCCTTTTGAGAGGCGAGTTTAATCGCCATTCTAAATATTTAATCTTGAAGCTGGGTGCGAGCGGCAAGCAGCTCAAGACGTGAAGGCGAGCGATGCGAGTACGCGACTGATCGGTGTGCCATATCCTGACCCAGAATAAACGAGTCTCTCCCTCGACCACGAAGAGGGAATCGCTCTGCACGATCGGCGCCGGATTTACAGTGCCACCAGCGCGCAAGGCGTCGAATAGTTCCGGTAAATAAGACCGGAATTCATCGCGCTCTACGCTGGCGTTCTGTTCGTCAAATTCGGCGGGCGGGAGCTCGACTGGTGAGGTTGATTCGAGCAGCAGTCGCGCGGCGGCGACTGAAGCCTGTTCACGTCTCTTGTGGATTCCCATGGTTCACCTATGCCTGGTATAGACACGACCAGCGCTGTCAGGCTTTCCTACTGCGCTGGTCGTGTTCCCATGGGAAACCGGCAATGGGGGCAACGGGGCAACGGGGCAACCGGTACCTGGATTAATTAGAACCGGAAGACAAATCCCGCTGATGGTTGCGCCGTGTGTGTGGTCCTTCCGGAATTCAAAGCGGCAATTCCGAAGTCAGGACGATCATACACCAGACCGCGGTACTCGAGCCTGAAAGCAAAGCGTTCATTGATGTCAAGGTCGGTGCCGGCGCCATAAAGGAAAACTCCCTTGTTCTGGCCATCAGCCCCAACCACCAATCCGCCGGGGTTGCGGGTGGGATCGAAGTTTAATACTCCTGCCCCAGCTAGGACAAATGGTCTGAGCCGGTAAATTTTCTGCGGCGCTTTTACAACCAGAGCTCCGGTAATCTGGTGGACATTGGATTGAATGTTGAAGGCGCCCGCCGGTGTGAGGTTCTGCGACGTATTACGAGTGTAACCGTAGCTTCCATCGGTAGCGAGCCAGTTGTTGATATGGAAACGATAACTGGTGAGCAGGCCGCCCGAATCAGTCGTGTGTTGTCTGATCCCATTACCAGTCGTATCGTTGGTGAAGAAGCCTGTACCCTGCACGCTCACCTCGTTTTTTCGCTGTTCCTGCGCCAGTGAGGCTGATGCGAGCACTACTACTGCGAACATTCCTGCAAAAATGGTCTTGAACTTAATCATTAACCTTCTCCTAGTTATTATTTGTTGAGCTAAACTAATTAATCGTTATTCTCTGATTCAACCAAGGTCCCTTACGATCCCGGACACTCAAGTGTTCCATTGCCTGTTAACCGTCGTTATCAATCGTCGCTATCAATCATTGCAACAGCTTTGCCAGCACGCCTCGATTCAGGAGGATTCATCTCATGTCTTTAAAAATACTATGGATATTGGCTGAGATCGGATGGCTCTTTCGCCGATGAAAGTAAAAGCGGGTGATCGAATGACGTCAGGTGACGAATTATAGTCACCGGTATGGAACAGATTCCATACCCAAGATTTTATTTGGGCCTGTGAGGTTTCTCAGTTTCCCGATTTTATTATTTCAGCAGAGGGCGAGTGATGCCTAGTTTACGCAGCCTGTTATTAAGGGTCGTCCGATTCAATCCGAGCTTGGCCGCTGCCCCGGTGGGCCCGCCGATAACCCAATTCGATTCCCGCAGCACGTGCAGGATATGACGGCGTTCCACATCTTCCAGGCTCTCGGTCCGATCCAACGATGCTTTCGCCGGCTGTCTCAATTCGGCCAGCGGAATTTCGAGCACAGGCCCGCGCGTGAGGATAACGGCGCGCTCGATGAGGTTCTGCAGCTCACGGATATTGCCGGGCCAGTGATAACTGCGGAGCATCGCCATCGACTCGCCCGGAATCTTATCAATTCTTTTTTTCATTTGCTGGGCAAACTTGTGAGCGAAGAAATGGACGAGCGTGGGGATGTCTTCCGGGCGCTCGCGCAGCGGCGGCAGAGCGATCGGAATAACATTGAGCCGATAATAGAGGTCGTTGCGAAACTTCTTCTCGTCAATCATCCGGACCAGGTCGATGTTGGTCGCCGCAACTACCCGGACATCGACGCGAATTGTCTTTGAACTGCCCAGTCGTTCGAATTCATGCTCCTGGAGGACGCGCAGAAGTTTCGGCTGAAGTTCGAGCGGAATGTCCTCGACTTCATCGAGGAAGATCGTCCCCTGGTGGGCGGTTTCAAAACGGCCGATGCGCCGCTCGATCGCACCGGTAAATGCGCCCTTCTCGTGACCGAACATCTCGCTTTCAAGCAGGCCGGTCGGAATCGCTCCGCAGTTGACTTTCACCAGAGTGAACCCGCGCCGCGGGCTCAGGTTGTGAATGGCGCGTGCGATCAGCTCTTTGCCTGTGCCGGTCTCCCCATAAATCAGTACGCTCGAGTCGGTGTTTGCGACCGTCTCCACCTGCTCCAGCACGCGCCGGAGAGCAGGGCTATTGCCGATGATCTCTTCGAAGTTGTGGCCGGTCCGGATCTCTTCCTCGAGGTAGAGCTTCTCCTCTTCCAGTTTGCGCTTGAGCGCATCGATCTTGCGGAACGACAGCGCGTTCTCCACGGCAATTGCGACCTGTTTGGCGATCTGTTCGAGAAGCTCCGCATCGCTCCCGCTGAATGCATTATCGCGCAAGCTGGCCACGCTCAGGATGCCGAGCGCGCGGTCGTGCCAGATGAGCGGGACGATAATGCACGAATTCACCCCGGCCGCGGCGAAGCGTCTCCCGACAGGCGACTGCGCGTCGTTGCTGCCGAGCACGACAGTCTGCCGCGTCATGTAAACCGCGCCCGCCGGGTCGTCTTTGAAGGGTATGATTTCGCCTTCGATAAAGAGGTCTTCATTCGACGGAAATTCCAACGCTGAGACGCGCAGTTGATCGGTCTGGGAATCATAGAGCGCCAGGCCAGCCACGTCGTGCGGGACCACTTTGCGCAGACAGACCGAGATCGCCGTCAGGAGTTCGCGCAGATTGAGATTCGAGATCAGCATATTGTTGATCTCCAACAGCAGTTGCGAGCGGTCGCGTTCGCGCGCCAGCTGTTGCTGATAGCATTGTGCTTCCTGGAAGTTGAATGCGTTGTCCACTGCGATTGCGATCTGAGCCGCCACCAGCCGCGCGAATTCGAGGTCGAGCCGATCGTATGCGCCCGCCTTGTCGCTCGCTATGTTGAGGACTCCCACTCTCTGATGCGCCGTGGTCAGTGGCATGCTTATGAAAGATTTCACCGGATATTTGCCGCGCATAGTTTGTGCGATCGGGAAGCGCGTCTCCTGATCCGCGTCGTGGACGACGACGGGCTCCTGATTCTGCCAGACCCAGCCGGTTATGGATCCTTCGATGGGGACTTCATCGGGTAATTGCCGGAACGCGGGTTCGCTTGTCTCCAGTATGTGTAATCGCATGACATCCCGTGCGCCATCGTGCAGCATGAAACTGATCGATTTGTATTCGAAAAGATGATGCAAACGCGTGGATAGGTCGTGGAATAGGTCGTCGAGGTTCCGGTGCGATGCGATGACTTTCGAGAGTTCGAGCAGCGTCAGATACTGCTGTTGTTCGACATCAAAGTCTTCAACGGCGCTCATGGGTCGGTTTCTCCCTTCCTTCTCTGCACTCACTGCACTTAATATTATTCGTTTTCGTTATGACTCCCAGCCCAGTTTCCCATTATATCAGTGACCATAATTAACCAGATGGCCGTATTCGGTCACCGCTCATATCGATCCATCCTCCTTCGTAACAGTTATTCCCTGTAAATAGAACGAGTTAGCTGATTCTGGAAATGTTTGATATATGGCAAGGGAGTTGCTGCTATTTCTTACTGCTCTTCCTATTCCCCGAAGGGTGGACTTCGATGCTCAGAATTACAACATTCGATAATGATAAGGAGACGAGATTCATCGTTGAGGGGAAGCTTGCGGGGCCGTGGGTGGCGGAACTGGAGAGATGCTGGCAAGCGGTTGCCTCAGTCCGGCCTAGTCCCCCTATCCTGGTGGATTTAACAGCCGTGAGTTATGTTGATTTGGAGGGAAAGGAACTTTTAACGAGGATGCGAGGCAGTGGGACCCAGATATTGGTCGCCAGCCTGATGAACGGTGCTATTTTTGATTCAACCGATAGGTGAACGTGAAGACTCTCCATAGGCTCAAGCTATTCTTTACTCTGTCTGCGGCGATCGTCCTTGTGCAAACGGGTTGTGCCACAAAAGGGCAGGATCAGGCCGCTCCAATGCCGCCGAGTGTCGAGGTTGTCCAGGTCGAGCAGCGGGATGTGCCGATATACAGCGAATGGATCGGCACTTTGGATGGTATGGTGAATGCGGAAATCCGAGCGCAGGTTTCCGGATATCTGCTCAGACAGGTCTACGGTGAAGGCTCATATGTCAGGAAGGGCCAGTTATTGTTCGAGATCGACCCTCGTCCCTTCCAGGCAGCGGTCGATCAGGCCAAGGGCGACTTAGCGAAAGCGAACGCGCAGCTGGCGCAGGCCGATGGTCAACTGCTGCAGGCGCAGGCGCAACTGGCGCAGGCCGAGGCGAACCAGGGCAAGACCCAGCTCGATGTCGATCGCTATGCTCCGCTGGCCAAAGAGAAAGCGATCACCGCCCAGGATCTCGATAATGCCGTCCAGGCGAACCTCGCCGCTAAAGCGCAGGTAAAAGCTTCGGGTGCCGGTGTCGAGACGGCGAAAGCCGCGATCGTAGCAGCCAAGGCGACGATCGCCGCTGCCGAAGCTACGGTGAAGACCGCCCAGCTCAATCTCGGCTTTACGCTTATCACTTCACCTATTGATGGCATCGCGGGTATCGCTCAGGCGCAGGTGGGAAATCTGGTCAATCCCAGCAGCGGAGCTCTCACCACGGTCTCGACGCTTGACCCGATCAAAGTCTATTTCACGCCGACTGAGCAGGAGTATCTCAACTTCACCAGAACCAATCCGACGCAGAGCCAGCGTGACGCGGCTGGTAGAAGGCTCGAGCTGGAGCTGATCCTGGTGGATGGCACTATTTATCCGCAGAAGGGGCGGTTCTATGTGGCGGACCGGCAGGTCGATCAGAAGACCGGTGCGATCCGGCTGGCCGGCATTTTCCCGAACAAAGGCAATACTCTCCGTCCCGGCCAATATGGCAGGGTCCGCGCTGTGACGTCTATGAAACCTGACGCGCTCCTCATTCCGCAACGTGCTGTTTCTGAACTTCAGGGGAGCTACCGGGTAGCAGTGGTCGGCGGTGACAACAAGGTGAGCATTCGGTCCGTCAAGGTCGGCAATCGGGTCGATTCTATGTGGATCATCGAGGAAGGGCTGCAAGTGGGTGAGCGGGTAGTCGCTGAGGGCATTCAGAAAGTTAGGCCGGATATGATCGTAAATCCGAAACCGTTTGTCAGCGCATCTCCCATTGCGGAGCGGTAGGAATTGTAAATGAGGATCATTGGCAAAAAACGCGAAAAACAATAAACGCAAGCGACGAACCCGTCATGCATTCGTGTTTTTTTGGGTGAATCAGCCTCTGCCATCGGAAAGCTTATGATAGCCAATTTTTTCATCAATCGACCGATCGTGGCCATGGTTATCGCGATCGTAACTGTCATCGCCGGCCTCGTTTCGATGCGTTCGCTCCCGCTGGCGCAGTTTCCCCCAATTCTCCCGCCGCAGATCATCGTCTCGACGACATACACGGGAGCGGATGCAGTCACCATCGAACAGTCGGTCTCCACCCCGCTCGAACAGCAGATGAACGGCGTGGACAATATGCTTTACATGCACTCGACCAACGCCAACGATGGCAGTGAGTCGCTGACGGTCACGTTCGACGTAGAGACCGACGTCAATACCGATCAGGTCAACGTACAGAACCGGGTGGCGCAGGCGCAGCCGAATCTTCCGACCGATGTTAATCAATTTGGTTTGTCTATCCGGAAATCGACTGGCATCCCCATGATGGTCATCTCGCTCTACTCACCCAACAAGAGCTACAACTCGCTCTTCCTGGCAAACTACGCGAACATCAACGTCAACGACGCCATCTATCGTGTTCCGGGAGTGGGCGAGGTCAGGCTGTTCGGCGCGAGCGATTACGCGATGCGGATATGGGTCAAGCCCGATGTGTTGGCCAAGTTGGGGCTGGCCGTTACGGATCTGGCCGGCGCCGTTCGACAGCAGAGCACAGTCAACCCGAGCGGTCAGGTCGGCGCCGAACCCGCGCCGAAGGGAAAGGAGATGACTTACACCGTGCGGGCACAAGGCCGGCTCCAGACCCCGGAAGAGTTCGGCCAGATCGTTGTTCGCTCGAATCCCGACGGCTCGGTGGTCCGTTTGAAGGATGTGGCCCGCATTGAGTTGGGAGCTCTCAACTACCAGCAGATCGCGCGGATGAACGGCCAGCCGAGTTGCATCGTCGCAGTCTTTCAGGCGCCCGGGTCGAATGCCCTGGCCGTCGCGGAAGGCGTGAAGAATATGATGGAAGAGTTGAAGGGCCGGTTTCCTTCCGACTTGGATTATTTGATAACGCTGGACACGACGCTGCCGGTCACCGAAGGTATCAAAGAGATCATCAAGACATTGGTCGAGGCGATGATCCTGGTCATCCTCGTGGTATTTCTCTTCCTCCAGAACTGGCGCGCGACGCTCATCCCGATGATAGCGGTTCCCGTCTCGCTGATCGGCACGTTCGCCGTCTTTCCGATGCTGGGCTTCACGATCAACACCCTCTCGCTCTTCGGCCTGGTGCTCGCCATCGGACTCGTCGTAGACGACGCTATCATCGTCGTCGAAGCGGTCGAACACCACATCGAAGAAGGGATGTCGCCGCGCGAAGGCGGCGGTCGAGGCCATGAAAGAGGTGTCGGGACCGGTGGTGGCAATCGCGCTCATCCTCGCCTCGGTCTTCCTCCCTGTTGCGTTCATGGGCGGCATCCAGGGCCGGCTTAATAATCAGTTCGCTGTCACCATCGCCATCTCTGTGCTCATATCGGCATTCAACGCGCTGACGCTTTCGCCGGCGCTGTCTGCGCTCCTGCTCAAACCCAGAAAGGAATCGAGAGGATTACTCGCCCGTTTCTTCGGTGGCTTTAACAGGTGGTTTTCGAAGGCGACGCACGGCTATGTCAACTGGAGCCACGCCTTGATTCGCAAAGCGGTTATCGGGGTTCTGATCCTGGCCGGCTTCGCGGTGGTGGATGGCCTCATCGGCAGAAAGCTTCCGACCAGCTTCCTGCCGGAAGAGGATTACGGCTACATATTTCTCAATGCTCAGCTGCCACCTGCTGCTTCTTTGGAGAGAACGGACGAGGTGCTGAGGAAGATCGAGAATATCCTGGGAAAGACCGAGGGCGTGCGATCCTACAACACGATTGGGGGCTTCAGCCTGCTGACGCGTATTTCGGCTAGTTACCAGGGCTTCTTCTTCGTCGGTCTGAAGCCATGGGATGAACGGGGCTCGCGAAAACTCGAAGCGCAGGGAATCGTCGCGGCTTTGAACCAGGAGATGGCGGCCCAGATTCCGGAGGCGATGGCATTCGCTTTCATGCCGCCTTCGATTCCCGGCCTCGGGAGCGCGGGCGGATTCTCGTTTTGGATTCAGGATCGCAGCGGCGGTACGGCGGATTTTCTCGACCAGAATCTTCAGAGATTCCTCGAAGCTGCGCGCAAACGGCCGGAACTCACCGGAGTCGCTTCTCAGTTCTCCGCCTCAGTACCGCAAATATTTGCCGAGGTCGATCGCGACAAGGTCCTTAAACAGGGAGTGGCGGTGGCTGACGTTTATCAGACATTGCAGGCGTATCTGGGCGGGCTCTTTCTCAACCAGTTCAACCGCTTCGGCCGCCAGTGGCGCGTATTTCTGCAGGCGGAAGGGGAGGAACGCCAAAGCGATCAGGACATTCGCAACTATTTTGTCAGGAATAATGACGGGAATATGGTGCCGCTTTCGGCGCTGGTGACGACGCGCCGGATCAGCGGCCCTGAGTACACCAATCGCTTCAATCTTTTCCGCGCGGCTCAGGTAATCGGGAGCGCGGCTCCCGGGTACAGTTCCGGACAGGCGATGACTGCGCTTGAAGAAGTTGGCGAAAGAAGTACTGCCGCCTGAGATGGGCTATGACTGGGCTGATCTCTCATACCAGGAAAAGATGGCATCGGGAGCAGCTTTGACCTCGTTCGCACTTTCCATAGTCTTCGTCTTTCTGATCCTGGCAGCACTCTACGAGAGCTGGACGCTGCCGTTCTCGGTCCTGCTCACTGTGCCGGTTGCTATCTTCGGCGCATTCGCCGGTCTGTTGCTGCGAGGTTATGACCTCGATGTTTACGCTCAGATCGGCTTGATTGTGCTCGTGGGCCTGGCGGCGAAGAATGCCATACTGATCGTCGAGTTTGCGAAGCTCGAGTTCGAGAAGGGGCGAGACCTGGCGGAAGCCGCGCTAGAAGGCGCACGTTTGCGCCTGCGGCCTATCCTGATGACGTCTTTCGCATTCATATTAGGTTGCGTGCCGTTGTGGATCGCATCTGGCTCTGGGGCTGCGGGTCGACGAATCCTCGGCACCGTGGTGATCGTGGGAATGTTGGCGGCCACGATAATCGCCATCTTCCTCATCCCGGTGACATTTTATGTGGTCGAGAAGCTCTCGGGGGCCGCGAAGAAGCGCTCAGCCGGAGCTGAGCCTGAAGAGCCGGAACCGGCTCCGGGTGACTGATGCCAATGAGATGCGAAATTTTAAATTTTAGATTTGCTTCGGGAGACTATTGGTATTTCGGTCGTCTGAAAAACTGAGAACTAATGTAACTGCTCAGCCTCTTCGCCGCGTTAGCGGCGGTTGATTGTAGCCGTGGGTTTTAACCCACGGAAGGCTTGAAGAATATTCCCGCGTCGCGTTAGCGACGCCTGAATTCAATCGTCGCTGACGCGACGTGAAAAAATCTACCGCCACCGTGGGTTAAAACCCACTGGTATCTACACATTTCCGACGGTCAGGAATAGCCTGGCACAATGAGCCGGGCCATCTGTTTAAGGTCATTGAGGTCATAATGTTCGAGCAATTCAAGTGTCGACAAGAAACTCCAAAACCCAGCCAACAATGCTGGTGCAGTGGGTTGCCCACGCCGAACTTGTCGACCGCTCAATCGCACCAAGAGATTGCGCAGGGTGACCGTCTGCGGATTCGTTGCGCGTTGGATGTGCCAGACTACGACACGAGCCATGGCCGCCACCAACAAACGTTTGGCAATCGCCTCAGCAGTTTCCTGCTGCCACTGGTCGACTTGGAAACCATGACTTTTAAGCAACTTGAAGTAAGATTCAATTCTCCAGCGCCAGTAGTACCATTCGGCCAGTTGCTCAGCGCTGATGCCAGCCGGCACGTTACTGAGCAAGTACCATTCAGCCGCAATCGTTTCATCGGGCAAGCGCAGTTGACAGACAATCAAGCGCAGTTCGAGCGGCTCACCTTTGATCCATTGACGCTTGCCCCCGTCGCGCGCGCGGGGAAAGGCCGGACGATCAATGACGATGCTGGTTTCGCCCACAAACAGTTGCCCAATGAGATTGGCCGAAATCTCTACCGCTTGGCTAGCGCGCAAGGCGACCTGTGCTGCGACCTGGCTCAACGGTTGTGTCCGCTCCTGCCAAACAACTCTCTGTTCCCCGTTGGCACGTACTTCAAACAGATGGCCTTCACTATTCCATTGACGATAGTGAAAGATCGAGTCGCCTTCCCGATCAATGATGTGGACCAGCGGCAACGACAGTTTTTGCTTCTGCGAAGCCCGCATTGTCTGGCTCACCAATCCCAGGGGCGACCAATCTCTGTGCCTCTCTTCATCAAGCGTTGTGTGCCATCCATCATTGGCCCACAGCCCAAGGCTGATCGGCGCTATCGGCGCCCCGCTCTGGTCGCTCAGCAGCAACGTGGTCGCCAGTTTGTAGCCCAAGTCGCTGCCGATTTTTTTCCGATCATTCTTGCTCGTATGCGTTCCGTAGCGCAGATCAGACCAGTCGTGGATCGCCAGTCCATACCGTCGACAGACAAGCGGCATCTCCCGCCGAGCTTGTTCTACCAACGGTTCGACCAGCCCCGTCAGCTTCACATTGGGGTTGGCATAAAATCGCCAGGCCGCTTGCGTGCTGGCAAACGCTTCATTAACGCTCGGCAGCGCACGCGATCCAGCAGCTTGATTCTCGCTTGTATGGAGATGTTCATTCACCAGCCTCTCATACCGTCTTTGCAAACGGGGGTCAAATGGAGGTTTGAGGAGAAACATTCAAAGAGCATATTCTTCGGTAGGTTTGATTGCGATAACTCTTTGCAACCAAACGCAAAAACTTGTGTAGATACCAGTGGGTTAAAACCCACGGCTACAATCAACCGCCACTAACGCGGCGAAGAGGCTGAACGGATACAAATCTAAAATCTAAAATCTGTATTGCGGGAGATGAAGATGAATACTCGATCTTTAACTGGAGTCATCATTCTGACACTCGTTGCGGGCTGTAGCGTCGGTCCCAAATACGGCAGGCCTCCCGTCACCCAACCCACTGTTTACCGCGGAAGCGTTATTCCGGCAGCGGCTCCCAGCCTCGACTCGCTGGCTGATCTGAGATGGTTCGAGGTTTTCAAGGATGAACGGCTGCAGGATTTGATCAGAGCAGCTCTCGTCAATAACTATGATCTGCGAGAGGCGGTCGCGCGGGTCGCCGCGGCCCGGGCCAATCTCGGTATCACCCGCTCCGACCAGATCCCGAATCTCAATGCGGACCTCGATATAATCGTCCTTCGCAATTCGAGCAGCGGCCAGTTCGTATTACCCAGTGCGTTTCGGCGAGACCGCACATTCGGAACGACCGTTCTCAATCTGCTCTCCTTCGAACTCGATCTCTGGGGCCGCCTGCGCAGCGCGACCGAAGCCGCGCGCGCCGATCTGCTCACCGCTGATGAGAACCGCAAAGCCGTCATCACTACCCTCGTAAGTGACGTGGCTACTGCTTACTTCAATCTGATCGAACTGGATATGGAGTTGGAGATCGCCCAACGAACGCTGACGACCCGCCAGGAATCATTGCGGTTGATACGCATACGGGAGCAGGGCGGCGTCGCGACGATGTTGGATGTGCGCCAGGCCGAACAGTTGGTATACGCCGCGGCCCAGACAATCCCCGACATCGAGCGCTTGATCGAACAGACGGAGAATCAGATCAGCCTGTTGCTGGGTAGGAACCCCGCGCCAGTGGTTCGTGGACTGGCTTTGACCGACCAGGAGCAACCGCCGTCAGTCCCGCCGGGGTTGCCCTCGTCATTGCTCGAGCGGCGTCCGGACATCCGGGCCGCGGAAGAGAACTTGGTAGCGGCCACTGCCATCATCGGTGTGGCAAGGGCGGCATACTTCCCCCAAATCACCCTCACAGGATTCATGGGGTTTCAAAGCAGTCAACTGGCTAATATGTTCACCAGCTCGGGGACATATTGGACTTTTATGCCCCAGGTGACCCAGCCGATCTTTACCGGCGGCCTGATAAAATCGACTGTCAGACTTTCGGAGGCGGAGCAGCAGCTGGCGCTGACGCAGTATGAGCGGGCCATCCGGACCGGGTTCCGTGAAGTATCGGACGCACTCATCGAGTATCGCAAGGTCAAGGAGATTCGCGTGCAGCAGGAAGGATTGGTGACCACTCTCAGAGACAGGTCGCGGTTGGCCTATATGCGGTACAGGGGCGGCGTGGATACGCTGCTCAACGCGCTGGACGCCGATCGCGACCTGTTCGCGGCGGAATTGAGTCTGGCGCAAACGCGGCGCAATGAGTTGCTCGCGCTGGTCCAGCTTTATAAGGCCCTGGGCGGCGGATGGCAGCAATAAGATTTTCTTCCCATCAATTTTTCAGAAAGCCGAGAATCTCCCAGCCACTCCTCGAATCGTGCGAGCCAGGTTGATACAGCGTTCCGATTCTTCTCGCGGAAGCCGAATCCGTGGCCAGCGCCGGAGTAAACATGAAACTCCGCGGGAACGCCCGCGTCTTTGAATTTCAGATATACTTCCGCCAAACCGCGCGAGATGTCGGGCCGGTCGTTGAATCCGCATAGTAGAAAGGCAGGGGGTGATTCTTTGGTTACCTCGATTCTGCCGGAACTGCCGGGATATATGAGCGCCTGAAAATCCGGCCGCGAACTTTCGCGCTCCACTACATCTGCGGCCTCCTGGTTGCCGTTGAGGAACCGCATTCCGGAGAGCGCCGCGAGCTCCCCGCCGGCCGAAAATCCCATCACTCCTATGCGCGAGGTGTTGATTCCCCATTCCTGAGCCCGGCTGCGTACATATCGAATTGCCCTTTGAGCATCGGCGAGCGCGTGTACGTCAACTTTGTAGATCGATTCGGGTTCGCGCGCGAGCCGATATTTGAGGACGAACGCCGCAATGCCGCGGGCGCTCAACCATCTGGCTGCGTTGTGTCCCTCGTGATCGACCCACAATTCGCGATGACCGCCTCCTGGAGCGACGATCACCGCAGTGCCAGTGGCTTTTTCTTTGGATGGGAGGTAAGGGGTGATAGACGGTTTGTGCACATTCGACACGACGTGCTCACCGTCCTTGGTAATCCGGACCTTCTCATCACCTGCACCACCTGGGGATCCGGGTGCGCCATCAGGCCAGAGGGGTATCGCGCGCGGTACTTCCGCTCCTGGAAACGCCACCGGCGATAACAGTAATATAAAAACAATAAGTTGGAGTCTGAGTGGTTTCTTCATATGATCGAAAGGACGTCATTAATCCTCGCTCAGTTACGTTAATGATAAAACTTGTGACGAATTACAGAGGTGGACCGTATTAGCCGTATTGCGGAAACCAAAATTTTATTCTAATTTGTGCAACCCAATCCATTTGTAAACCAGACCAACGGAGGACAAGAAATGCAAGATAAGAAGATCACTCGACGGAGATTCGTCGCAGGTACAACCGGCGCCACGCTTGGAACTATGATCGTGCCGAGGCATGTGCTCGGTGGTACAGGCTACATCGCCCCGAGCGATAAGCTGAACGTTGCCGTAGTCGGGTGCGGCGGGCAAGGCGCTTCCGATGCAGCGGAACTGGTGACTGGTGGTCAGAATATCGTAGCGCTCGCCGACATCGACTTCGATTTCGTCGATTCCGAGATGGAGCGGCGCGTGAAGGGGCGCGACGGTCAGACGAATCCGGCCTTCGTCAAATTGCAGGAAGCTTTCGCCAAGGCGAAGCGATACGCCGATTTCCGCAAGATGCTGGAAGAACAGAAAGACATCGAAGCGGTGATCGTGGCCACACCCGACCACAATCACGCGGTAGTGGCGAAGACTGCTATGGAATTGGGCAAGCACGTATACGTCGAGAAGCCGATGGCATGGTCGGTCCATGAAGCTCGCGTGTTGCGAGAGACGGCCAAGCGCACCAAGGTGGTGACGCAGATGGGCAACCAGGGCCATTCGAGCGAAGAAGCGCGCCTCATCAACGAGTGGATTCAAGCCGGCATCATTGGCCCAGTGCGCGAGGTTCACGTCTGGACAAACCGCCCGATCTGGCCGCAGGGAGTGCCTCGCCCCGCCAAGTCCACGCCGCTGCCCGAAAGTTCGTCGCCGGTCGCAGGGTCCGGACAGATCCAGGGCTCGGGTCAGCAGGGAGCTGGGAGGCGGCAGTCGTCAAGCTCGGTCGGAGTCCAATGGTCACAGCGCCGCGTCAACCGAGAGACCGCGGCCGCGATTCTCGGGGACTATTCAGCTCCATCGTCGCTCAATTGGGATATATTTCTGGGACCGGCGCCCGAGGTGGACTATCATCCGATCTATCATCCATTCAACTGGCGCGGGTGGGTAGATTGGGGGACAGGGGCGCTCGGCGATATGGGCGCACACCTGATCGATCATCCCTACTGGGCATTGGGACTGGGCTGGCCGACTGAGATCGAGGCCACGTCTACTCCCTGGGGGACAGACAGCAAGAACAACCCGGTCAGTCACCCGCTGGCGACCCAGGCGGTCTATCACTTCCCGGCTCGCGGAAAACAGCCCCCCGTCAGGATGATCTGGTGCGATGGCGGTCTGATGGCGCCGCGTCCGGACGTATTGCCGGAGAATGTCTCCCTGGAGCGCGGCGGCGGCGTGATAATCATCGGCGAGAAGGGAATTCTGATGCACGAGACTTATGGTAAGAACCCGCGCCTCTATCCCGAATCGCTGATGGAGCAGGCAAAGAAGGTCCCGCAGAAGTATGAACGGATCGAGACTGACGAACGCAAGAATGCGCTGCACCGGATGAACTGGGCGAAGGCGTGCAAGGGGCAGGGCAAGGCGACGTCACCTTTCGAATATGCCTCGATGCTGACCGAGACGATGCTTCTCGGCATCGTGGCGCTGCGAACCGGCCAGGGTAAACAGATCCGTTACGACGGCGAAAACGGAAAGGTCACCAATGTTTCGGAGGCCAACCAATACCTGCATCGCGAATACCGAAAGGGTTGGAGCCTGTGATTTGTAAAGGGCAATCGCCTAAGTAGAGTCACGACAAAGAGCAGAACACAAAAACACAAAAGACACACCAAACGACACAAAGACAGGCGAGAACGCGAACTTTTTGTGTCGGTGTCTTTTGTGTTTTTTACTTTTGTGATGAAAATTGAGCATATCGAACAAAGAGAGTTGCGGCCCGAGCGGAGTTAGGCTGAGTTGAGCGAAGGTTTTTTCGGAAATACCAGGAGAGCAGAACTGATCCACCACAAAATTTCAGTCAAAAGAGCGACTCTCTATTTTGTGCCTTTGCCGACTATCTGTTTTTGTGGCGGATCCTTCTCGCTATATTCAGTTTACATCGACCGGGTCAAGTTTGGGCGCCAGCAGCTGAATGACCAGAAGCGCGATTAAATACGCGGAGCCTGCAATAATGAAGATCGGGACATAGCTGCCGGTCCATTGCAGGATATAGCCGACGAGTGTGGCAATCAGCATTCCGCCGACCGCGCCGGCCATTCCGCCGATGCCGACGACCGAGCCGACGGCTTTGCGCGGGAACATATCAGATGACGTGGTGAAGAGATTGGCAGACCATCCTTGATGCGCGGCCGCCGCCAACCCGACCAACAGTACCGCCACCCAGACATTCGAAGCGTTCGCCGCAAAGACGACCGGAACGACGGAGACCGCACAGATGAGCATTGCGGTCTTGCGCGCGCCATTGACCGTCCAGCCCCGTTTTATCAAGGTGGATGACAGCCAGCCGCCGGCGACGCTGCCGACGTCTGCAATCAGGTAGACGACGATCAAAGGCAATCCGATGCTCTTAAGATCGATGCCGTAATTTTTGTTCAGGAAATCGGGCAGCCAGAAGAGATATATCCACCAGATCGGGTCGGTCATGAATTTGCCGATGGCGAAAGCCCAGGTCTGCCGATGAGGAAAAAGTCGTGCCCAGGGTACACTGGCCTCTTTGTCGGGTGGATCACTTTGAATGTGAGCGCGTTCCTTATCTGACAACCGGGCATGTTCTTCCGGACGCTGATATAGGGCCAGCCAGGCTATCAGCCAGAGAAACCCGATCAAACCGGTCAACACGAACGCCCATCTCCATCCATAAGCAAGAGTGATAGGTGGCACGATCGCCGCAGCGACAAGTATGCCGACGTTCGTGCCTGCATTAAAAATGCCGGTAGCCAATGCTCGTTCGTTTTTGGGAAACCACTCGGCCACCGTTTTTATTGACGCCGGAAAGTTACCTGCTTCACCCAGACCGAGGGCGAAGCGCCAGAAACTGAAACCCATGACGGTCGAGGCTAACGCGTGTCCCATTGCCGCGATGCTCCAGAATATAACGGACAATGAAAACCCTTTGCGCGTGCCTAACCAATCCATGACGCGCCCGGCAAGGAGCAGGCCAATGGCATAGGCGGTCTGGAAAGCGATGACAACCCGACTGTAGCCGATATCATCCCAGATGCCTTCTTGTTGCAGAATTGGTTTGAGCGTGGCGATGACCTGGCGGTCGATGTAATTGATCGTCGCGGCAAAGAAGAGAAGCGCACAGATGTACCACCGAAGACGTTTGATCGTGGATCTAACTCCAGCCGCGGTAGCAGTCTGGGCTGTGGTGATTTCTCGTTCCATTTTGCCTCCGTATCGGTGCGGGTTTGCGGATGAAGATCAGAGCAGGTCTGTCTCAAAAAGCTCGCGTAGCATAATGCAGGGTTGACACGTGGTCAAACCATTTGGATAATGCGCCAAGCTGATAAACTTAAAGATAATCAATCATCGGGGATTTCTACAAACAAAAATATCGCGTCGGCTTAACTTTTGACGAGCTTTGCTGGGAAACCTCTAACCGCTGAAGTCCCCTCAACACGTTGTTAACAAACTAATTCATAATCGGCGCGACCACGTGGGTTGCGTTGGAGCATTCAGCACCCTTCCACGAATGCCCCGGCAATAAATCCGGAGTATTGGGAGGATTCTCTATCTACACGTCACCCAAGCGTGTAGTAATCAGGAGCCCAGATGAAAAAAATGCAGCACTCCCTTGCAGGACTCCCAACCAGGTTTCTCCTACTTATCACAATATTTCTCCTCTCCTGCATTGCAGGATATGCGCAAGAGACGCGCAGTGCGGTTCTCGGAACAGTCAGAGATGCGTCCGGCGCAGTTATCGCCGGCGCTTTCATCGAGATCACCAACGTCGATACCAACACTACGACCAGAATCACGTCCAACGAGAGCGGCTACTTTGAAGCGCCCTATTTGTTGCCGGCGACATACAACATTATTGTCAGCGCGACGGGGTTCAAGAGACATTTACAGCGCGGGCTCGCATTGACGGTTAACAGCCGCGTCAATGTGGATGTGACGCTCGAGGTCGGGGAAACGAGCGACTCGGTAGAAGTGATGGCTACCGCACCCCTGCTCGAAACGACGACCGGCAGCGGCACATCTTCGCTCGAAAAGCGGCAGATCACCGACCTGCCCGCGATGAGCAACAGCGCGATCCTGTTGGCCCGCGGCATGCCCGGCATGCAATGGACGGCGCAGCCCAACTATCTGGGCATGCACTCGAATGCGGGCGGTTCGTCGGTCAGCGCAGTAGGCGGCGTCGGCGGCAACGAATTTTCCCTCGACGGTGTGCCCAACTCGGCCTCTGGAAGGCGGGCGGGTTATCTGCCTTACACCGACACGATCGCAGAATTCAAAGTCGAGACTGCGCCCTTTGACGCCAGCAAAGGCCATACGACCAGCGCGACGATCTCGATGTCGACCAAGAGCGGCACTAACGATTATCACGGCGCGCTCACCTGGCAGCACTGGCAGCAGCGCTGGAATGCGACCCAGAGCACTACCAATTCCTCTCATTGGTCTCGCATCTGGCAACTCCGGGGTAGTCAGTCCGCCAGCGACAGGGAACTGGCTGAGCAATTGGCATCGGGAAGCGCGCAGCCTCCCGGGCGCTCGAACAACTGGGCTGGTTCGGTCGGAGGGCCGGTGCGTATACCCAAGCTTTACAATGGCAAGGACAAGCTATTCTTCTTTTTCGCGTACAACGCCGCCAGGGACGTCAAGACGGAAGAGGCGACTGCTATAAACCGCACCGTGCCGAGCGACGCACACCGGCGCGGAGATTTTTCCGACCTGAAGGCGCTTGACCCGGACCGTTACACGATTTATGACCCTCGCACTGCCAGGTTGGTCAACGGCGTCGTGACGCGTGATCCCTTCCCTAACAACCAGGTGCCGATACTCAACCCGCTGTACAAGTTTTACGAGGCACTCTACCCGCGCGCCAACAACGTCCCCGGCGTGGTATCGGTAGAGGGCAACAATAATTATCTTGCTTCGGCGACTCCGTTCAATTGGGACTACAGTGCGTTCACCAATCGCGTAGACCTCCAGCTCACGCCGAAACAGCGCATGTTCGGCAAGTGGAGCTACAGTAATTTCAACCCCGAAAATCGTGGTGATTGGGTATATGAGACCAAGCCCGGGCTTCTGCAGGCTGGCCTGGTGCGCAAGAATATCGGTATCACTTTCGACCACGTCTACACATTCAATTCGACGACGATCTTCAACTGGTCTATTGCCTGGAATCGCTTCATCGAGGGCAACGCCTCCAATGATGTGCAGACCAGTATCCCGCCCAGCGCCGTAGGGTTGCCAAGCTATATGGATCAGAAGGCCGGGCAGTTCATTCACTTGCCGAATCTGGAATTCGGCGCATATAGCGATTTCGCTCGTGGCTACCCGGGCTTCGGCCGCTTCAGCGTCGGCACGATCCGCGGCGAGTTGTCTAAATATATAGGCACTCACAGCGTGCGTTTCGGGCTTGATATGCGCGGAAACTGGCGCGCGACGGACGGTCCGGGGAACAGCTCCGGCGCCTTCTCCTACAATAACTCGTTCACGCGCCAGAGACAGAACACTTCCAACGCCGGCGGGCTGGGCCTCGAATGGGCCGCCTTTATGCTGGGCCTTCCGAGCGGGGTTTCGATCAGCACCAACGACGACTTATACCTTTGGAACAAGTTTTACTCCGGTTACGTTCAGGACGATTGGAAGGTGAGCCGCAAACTCACCCTCAATCTCGGCCTGCGTTATGAATTCGAAGGCGCCTTCCGCGAGCGGTTCAATCGCGGCCTGATGGAATTCGACCTGGAGTCTCCCTTACCGATCACTCAGTTGGCGCAAGCAGCCTATGCGGCGTTGCCGACCCCCAATAACATCCCGCTGCCTCCGGCGAGCGAGTTCATCGTCAAGGGCGGCTCGCAATACCTGGGTCATAACGGCCAACCCGAGTCGATAAACCAGGGTCAGCCGGGTTGGATGCCGCGCCTCGGCTTCGCCTATCAGATCAACGACAACACGGTGCTGCGCGGCGGTTGGGGAATGTTTTATGATACGAACAACGTGACGAATGACGGTTTGAACCAGGGACAGTTCAACCGTGGGACGGGGACAGTGATCACGACCGACAATGGATTGTCGTTCAACAACACCAACTGGGATTCAGCTGAGTGCGATGCGGATATCTTCAATTGCCGAACAATCCTCTCCGATCCTTTCCCGGTGCGTAACAACATCGACGGGACGCGTTTCGATACGCCGACCGGCAGTGCGCTCGGCTTGATGTCGTTGCAGGGGCGCGGCTTCACTTACCTGCCTCGTGACTGGAAGCGTGCGCGGCAACATCGCTTCCGCATCGGATTGCAGCGTCAGATCGGCAGCACTTTCGCGCTTGAAGTGGCTTATCTCGGCTCACGCACCGATCAGCTTTCGGTAGGACAACGCCTGGACCCGCTGCCTGAGGGCATTTTTGCGAAAGGGTTGATCCGCAATCCCCGGCTCGCCAGTGACCTGAACGGGACTGTCACGAATCCGTTCTTCATTGAGAATTTTGTGTCGCTCGCGACAACGCATCCGTTGATTTATCAGGATATGCAAAAGAACGGGTTCTTCACTAACCGGAACATAGGCAAGTCGCAACTGTTCCGGGCTTACCCCAACATGAACGGCCTGACGAATGGGCGCGTGCCCGACGGCGAACAGGTCTACGACCATCTGGAGGTCAGCGTCACCAAGCGATTCTCGCGGGGCTTCAGCTTCCAGGCTGCGTATCTCTGGTCATCGAACCTCCAGCGCACTACGCGTGAGAACGAATTTGACGACGATCTGGTCTGGCAGCCGAGCAACAACTCCGTGCCGCATAGCCTGAGCGTCAATTTCATCTACGAGTTCCCCTTCGGTAAAGGCAGGAAGTTTCTGTCCAACAACAAATGGTTGAATGCTTTCGTGGGCGGCTGGCAGATCGGCGGCATCTACACTAAGCAGAGCGGCCGCATCTACGGACTGGGGAACTGGTTCTATTATGGCGACGACCTGCGCGCCATTGCCAAAGATACGAAGGACCAGACGGTGGAATCGTGGTTCAACTGGGAGCTCTTTCCCGGCGCATCGCGCGATTTCAGCTCGTCCAACCGGGAACCATATGAAGCGCGGATCCGACAGCTTATTCCGGAATCGATCATCCAGCAAATGGGTAATATTTGCGGGGGGAGTCAAAACCAGCGCTGCACATATGACAATGTAACTCCGACCAACTTCCGGCCGGATTCGTTCCACGTCCGCGTCTTCCCGAACTCGCTCAACTGGTTGCGCGGCCATGGCAAGAACCAGATCGACGCCAACTTTTTGCGCCGATTCCGGGTAACTGAGACCAAGGACTTCGAATTCCGGCTCGATTTGATCAACGCGTTCAACCATGTGCTCTGGGACAACCCGAATACCGATATCGCCGCCTCTAATTTCGGGCGCGTCACCACGCAGTGGAATACACCGCGTTTCATCCAATTTCAATTGCGGTTTCTCTTTTAAGAGATTGTGAAAAGCTCTTTCACAACTCAAACGCTGAGCGGAGAGATGCTGATTCACCATAAAACTCACATTAGTAGATCAAAAGATACAAAAATGGCTTTTGATCTCTTTTGTGTTTTTTGTGGTGAATCTTCTTTCTAAAAATATAAAAGTAGGGTGATTATGAATTTTCAACAGGACTTTAACCAGATCATGCGCATCCTCGGATATGCCGGCGAGCGTCTGGCAATTATGCTGCTGGCATTACTGGTTGCGACCTCGTACGCGCAAGCCCAGGCTGTTAAGGGCTCGCTGCTCGGCACTATCACCGACACGACCGGAGCCGCGGTGGCCAATTCAACCATAACAATTACCGAGACGCGTACCAACATAGTCATCACGACCACCACAAATGCGAGCGGTAATTATGTGTTCTCGAACCTGCAGGACGGCGTCTACCGCGTGGAGGCCAGCCTATCGGGCTTTAAGAGAGTCGTCCGCGAGGATGTTGAGGTAAAAGTCAATACGACCATTCGCGTCGACCTGACGATGGAAGTCGGCAACGTTTCCGAATCCGTTCAGGTAACGGGCGAAGCGCCGCTTCTGCAAACCGACCGCGCTGATACGGGGCGCCTGATCGAAAGCAAGCAGGTCTCACAGCTTCCTCTCGGGTTCAGCCGGAACTTTCAGGGGCTGCTGGTCACGGTGCCGGGTGCGACGCGGCCGTCTCGTCCGCACTCGGAGTTCTTCAACCCTCAGGACAGCCTCGAATCTAAGGTCAACGGCCAGTCGCGTATGTCCAATAACTTCCAGATCGAGGGCGTGAACAATAATCACAAGACCGGCTTGTTGACTGTGCTGATACCCGCCGCCGATGCGATCGAGAGCGTCAGCATCTCGACCAGCAACTTCGACGCGGAGCTGGGAGCCGCGGGCGGGGCTGTCTCTTCGGTCACGCTCAAATCGGGAACGAACGACATCCACGGGAGCGCCTGGTTCTTCGGCAATAACGAGAACACGCGCGCAAGCGAATATTTTTCACACAATAGGGCGCCGACCCGTTATCGCCAGCTCGGCGTCGCGGTCGGCGGTCCCATCCTGAAGAATAAACTTTTCTATTTCGGCGATTACCAGTACACCAGCGATAAGCTGGGCAAGGTCAACCGGCACATCATCCCGATAATGGACTGGCGGAACGGCGACTTTCGCAATGCGGTCGATGCACAGGGACTACCGGTGAATATCTATGATCCAGCCACGGGTAATGCAGATGGGACGGGGCGAGCGCAGATCAGTTGCGAAGGCGTGCTGAACGTCATCTGCCCGGGCCGCATCAGCCAGATCGCCAGGAATATTATGGCCTTCATCCCTGAGCCCAACATCGCCGGGGTGAGGCAGGGAAGTGAAAATTTCGTCGTCAACACCGTGCGCGAACGTGTGACGCATTCGTTCGACACTAAGTTGAATTATCAACTTAGTGAAAAGAACCAGTTCGCCGTGCGCTTCAGCTTCCAACGACCTGAGCTCTTCGATCCCGGCAGCTACGGTATTTACGGCGGACCTGCTAACGACGGCTTCGCCGGCAGCGGCTTCCAGAACGTTATCAGTTCGGCGGTCAACTATACGCGCACATTCAATCCGCATCTGATCCTCGAGGCGCGCGTCGGAGTGAGCTGGTACGAGAACAAGGCGATCACGCAGGCGACGGGATTGAAGACCTCAGATGAGGTTGGGATTACCGGCGTCAATGTAAACGATACGGCGGATGGGTTGACGCGCATCCAGATCAATGGATTCACCAACCCGGTGGCTGGGTTCTCGCCCAGTCTCCCATGGGATCGCGGCGAAACGACAACGAACTTCACCGGTACGGTCACCCGTTTGTGGGGCAACCACACTTTCAAGGTGGGGGGCGAATTTCGCAGGAATCGCGACTTCCTGCTACAAGTGCAGGACCAGGGAGGCACGCGCGGGCGTTACATCTTCGGCGGAGCACAGACGGGGTTGCCTACCGATGCCGCCTCGCAAAACAGCACTGCCAATGCTTTTGCGTCTTTCCTGCTTGACTTGCCCAACAGCGTGGGGCGCGACCTGACGGTAATCGATGAGCCGGGAACGCGGAACTGGGCGCTCTTCAGCTTCATCCACGACAAGTGGCAGGTCTCGCAGAAACTAACGCTCGACCTGGGACTCCGCTACGAATATTACAATCCGCACACCGGTATAGTTAACCAGGGCGGGTTGTCCAACTATGACATCGATAACAATACGCTGCGCGTCTCGGGTTATGGCGATGTGTCTCAGGATGTCGGTGTGAGGAGCTATTTCTGGAACTTCGCGCCGCGCCTCGGCCTGGCTTATCGATTTAATGACAGGACGGTGGTGCGTGCCGGATTCGGTAGCAGCATCATTCCTTTTCCGGACAATCGTTATGCGTTCAACTTCCCCGTCAAACAGAACAACCAGTTCAATCCGGCCAACACCTTCGCGGCGGCTGGATCAATGGCTGCCGGCCTGCCGCCGCCGCAGGTCTTCAATGTCCCCCAGAGCGGGATCATAACGGCAAATACAACGATATTGCTCAATCAAGGATTCTTCTACGTGCCGTCTAACCTGAAGGAGGCGAGGATACATTCCTGGAACGCGGCTTTCCAGCGCGAATTATTCTGGGGCTTTTCGGGTGAGGTTGCTTACGTAGGCAACGTCGGGCGCGGCATAATTGCCGATTTCGATCTGAACGCCGGCATGATTCCGGGGCAGGACAACAACGGGCGCCCGTTCTTTCAGAAATTCGGCAAGACGGCATCGGTTCGGACGTGGTACCCGACCGACACGAGCTACCATTCGATGCAGGTCAAGATTGACCGGCGTTTCTCCAAAGGTCTGCTGGTCAATGCGTCTTACACTCTGGGGCGCGCCATCGATTTCTCGGATGATAATGGAGGCTTCGCCACGCCTGCAGGATCCGAGCTTGAGCGAGGGCCCCGCCGGCTTCGACCGCAGGCATAGCTTTGTGACGAGTTTCGTCTGGGATGTGCCGTTTGCGCGTAACCTGAATCGGTTGGGCAGAGGGCTATTCGGCGGCTGGCAACTGTCCGGCATATTCACAACGCAATCGGGGACGCCGATCGACATTTTTGCCAGCGGCGCGAGCCTGCGGGCGCCTGGAAACACGCAGCGCCCGGTTCTCAATGGCGAGCCGGATATCATCGGCGCGATCGGTCAGGGCTCGTTCTTTTTCGACACATCGGCCTTCGGGCCGCCGCCGATCAACGCGTTCAGCAGCCTGACCCGTAACGGTTCGATCAGAGGGCCGCGTTACATAAACCTGGACAGCTCGCTGGTCAAGCGCTTCCGCTTCACCGAGCGGATAGGGGGCGAGTTTCGCATAGATGCGCTGAACGTCACCAACACCCCGAACTTCAATAACCCGAACGGTGAGTTTGGGAACAGATTGTTCGGGCAGGTCACGACTGCGTTCGGCGAGCGACTGGTGCGCTTGGGAGCGCGGGTGACGTTTTAAATATTAGTTGCATAGCCCGGCACCGAAACCGCGGCGGAAATCAGACGGTGGTGAAGCGTAACGGAACCACCGGAACCACCGTTCGTTATTGCCTTTGCGCCCCAGCAGGTGCGCCGGACCATATACGATGAAGAGAAGATTTCGCACTTCAGAACCACATCCAGCACCCCTGCCGGGGTGCGATGTGAAGGCGCACAGTTACCGGTGGCTCCGCTACGCTCCACCACCGGCTAATATCCACCGCCCTTTCAGGGCGAAGAGCAATGATCGCAATTCACACCGTCGCTACGCGACGAAGAAAATGCATTCTTCGATCAAATATCAGGGTAGCGACAGGCTTGTAGCGTAGTGGAAACCCATTCAGGGTAATGTGCATTTACTTTCAAAGACCATCATCGAACTAGATAGACAGTTACTTGATTACGGAGAAGTCGTTCAGTCCCTCGGTGACGACGCTCTGAAATACCGACAATAACTGGGGCGCAGGCGCTCCCCTTAGATGTATAGGAGGATAATTATGGATACTAAATTCAGCTGCAACACACTGAAACGCCTCCTGATCTACACATCATTATTACTATTTGTAGTAATGATTCCTCAATTAAATCAGGCTCAGGTGCTCTATGGCTCGATCGTCGGCAATGTGACCGACACCAACGGCGCAGCGGTTGCCGGGGCAACAATCAATATCACACACAAAGAGACTGGCCAGGCGCGCCAGGCTGTCACTGACGCCAGCGGCAGTTACGATTTTCCAACGGTGCTTGCCGGAACATACACGGTCAAGGTCGGTAAATCCGGTTTTAAGACAATGACCAGGGAGACCATTGCGGTCACGCTCAACAACGTTACGCGAGCAGACATCTGGTTGGAGGTAGGGGAAGTAACTGAGAATATTGTTATCACCGCTGAATCGGCACAGCTCAAGACCGACCGCGCTGAAGTGAGCTCGGAATTGACGAGCCGGCCGCTGCGCGATCTTCCGGTCCCGTTGGGACGCAACTATCAGAATCTCTTCAAGACTTTGCCCGGCATGACGCCGCCCGAAAACGCGCACTCGATCCCCTCTAACCCATCACGCTCGCTCGTCTTCAATGTCAACGGGGCGAGCCGTTCATCGAACAACACTCGCATTGACGGCGCAAGCGCCACCAACGTATGGCTGCCACACGTCACCGCTTACGTGCCTGCGCTCGAATCGATCGAGACGGTCAATGTCGTAACCAACAGCTTCGACGCCGAGCAAGGGCTCGCCGGCGGCGCGGCGATCAACGTGCAGATCAAGAGTGGTACGAACAATTTCCATGGCTCCGGGTTCGAGTTTCACAATAACCAGCACCTGAACGCGCGCAACTTCTTCCTGCCACTCAACCCTGATCGCACGCTCCGCAACAAGGGCAAGGTTGTCTATAATCAGTTTGGCGGCACTTTCGGAGGCCCGATCATCAAGGATAAGCTCTTTTTCTTCACGAGCTACGAAGATACGCGAGATCGCCGCAATGCCGAGCGTTCCAATCTGAACGTTCCCTCGACGGCAATCAGGAACGGCGATTTCAGGAACACGGGCGTGACCATCTATGACCCATTCGACGCTAGTGGTAACCTGATCGCAAATCCTGTGAATCGCCAGGTCGTCACGTGCAACGGCGTACAGAATGTGATCTGCCCGGATCGCATCAATCAGGTTACCCAAAAGCTCATCCCTCTAATTCCGATGTCGAACCAGCTGGGTGCCGATCCCGAAATCAATAACTATTTCGCTTCGGCGCCGTTCATCTTCGACCGCTGGACCCTCGATACGAAGGTCAACTATAACGTCACGTCAAAGTTCAATATGTTCGGGCGCTTCAGCGTGCTCGACTTCTACACATTCAACCAGCCAACCTGGGGCAACGCGCTTCAAGGTTTCCCGATTGCGGGCGGTAATCCCGGCACCGGCAGCGGCAATACCTTTGTCTTCTCTTCCGGCGGAGTCTACACCCTGACGTCAAATTTCATAATTGACGGCTATTTCGGATTCGTACGGATGAATTCGAACGCTGTGCAGCCCGACATAGACAGGTCAACCAGCGAGATCCTGGGTATAGATATACCGGGGATGAACGGCCCCAACTCCTATGAAGGCGGCCTAGGTCGATTCAGTGTCGACGGGTACGAAACTTACGGCCAGACTGAGAACTACATGCCGTACTTCCGCAGCGACGATCAGTACCAATATGTCGCCAACGCCAACTGGATACGCCGCTCGCACAACATCCGCTTCGGGATGGACTTCTACGTGCAAAGCCTGAATCACACACAGCCAGAGGTTACCGGCACGAGCTACGGCGCGCGCGGCGGTTTCACCTTCGGCAATGGCCCGACTCGAATTCCGAGCGCGTCCGGGACGCGGTTCCATTCCTGGGCGGGTTTTCTACTCGGGCTTCCGACGGAGCTTGGACGGCTGTCCGAAAACGTCGCGCCCTACACTACGCGCAACAAGGCGCTAAGCTTTTATGTGCGCGATCAGTGGCAGATCAATCCGCGATTGACGTTATCCTACGGCACGCGCTATGAATATTTTCCGATTCCTACGCGCAACGACCGCGGGCTCGAGCGCTACAATGTGAACACTAATATGATGGAGATTGGCGGCGTCGGCTCGATCCCGACCAATCTGGGCGTAAAGGTCAGCACGCGATTGTTCGCCCCGCGTTTAGGCCTGGCCTGGCGACCCAACGAGAAGCTGGTGATCCGCGCCGGGTACGGCATCAGCAACGATCCATATGCGCTGGCGCGTCCGATGCGCACCAATCACCCGATCCTGACCAATCTGGTTGTGATGTCGGAAAACTTTTTCTGGGCGCGCAGCAGCTCTTCGGGTGCTTTACAGGCAAATCGCTTTTCGGAGGGTATCCCGCCCGTCCCGGATGTGGGCGTCGGTAATGGGGTCATCGCAATGCCGACCGATGTCTCAGTGGTTACTCTACCCGACGAATTCGACCGCGGCTACATTCAGTCGTGGAACCTGTCAGTGCAGCGCGAGCTGAAGATGGGCTTCACGGGCGAGGTCGCCTACGTGGCGACGCGCCAGATCGGCCAGCTCGGGTTCGCCGAGCTGAACTGGTCGCCGGTCGGTGGCGGCCAAGCAGGTCGTCTGTTGAACACCGGAGTATTTGGTCGCAGGGCCCAGACCCAATTGGTGTCGCCGGTCGGCAACAGTCACTATGACGCCATGCAGATGCGTTTAGAGCGTCGCTTCCGAGATTTCTACCAGTTTGGTTTCAATTACACATGGTCGAAGTCGATCACAACCGCGGGGATTCCCGATAGCGACAATACACTCCGCATAGATATCCCCCAGTACTTCGATCTCAATCGTTCGGTCAGTAACTTTGATCGAACCCATAATGTGCAGATCTCCAACATAATTGAGCTACCGTTCGGTAAAGGGCGTAAATGGCTCAGCAACGGCGGTGTGCTGTCGGGGATAGTGGGCGGTTGGCAACTGAATAACATCTTCAGCTTCCTGAGCGGCCAACCATTCAGCGTGACGGCTGACGGCGCGTCGCTCAATGCGCCCGAAAGCGACCAGCGCGCTGATCTTGTTAAGAGTGAGGTGACTAAGCTCGGCGGAGTGGGTCCAGGCAATCCATACTTCGATCCGTCTGCCTTTGCCGACCCGTTGCGACGATTAACCGGCCAATTCGGCTTCGGCACGGCAGGCTGGAATCTGTTGCGCGGCCCTGGCATCAGCAGCTGGGACTTCGGTCTATTCCGACAGTTCCCAATTACGGAGAGGGTAACGTTGCAATTCCGGGCTGAATCGTTCAACTTTACGAATACGCCGAAGTTCAACAATCCGGGTACCAACAATAATACCAGCGTCTCCAACAACGGCTTTATGGAGATCACCGGCACGAGGCTTGACTTCCCGGAACGCCAGTTCCGGTTCGGGCTGAGGGTTAGTTTCTAAAAACAGAATTAGGCCGGCATTGGAGTCGATCATTACGAACGATTTCTGAAGGGTCGTTCAATGTCTTCCCGGACGGCCCTGATGATGAAAATAGAAACGATGAAAATAGAGAGGGTCTAGAGGGATTTTCATGAATCAACACATATAATAGAATCCCGATAAAATCTGACGATCCTTTTTATGTTCTGGGAAATTATCCATGTCGCAATGCGACGCCAACCAAGAATGCAGATACTGGGAGTGCGCTTCCGGTATCTGCATAGGAGCAATCGATGAATAAGAACACAATTAAACGACGGCAATTTCTCAAGCAGGCTTCAGCAAGCGCGGCGATCGGGCTTGCATACCCGACTGCTCGCATCCTCGGTGCGAATGACCGCGTTCGCCTGGGCATCATCGGCCCCGGAGCCCGCGGCCAGGAGTTGATGAAGGAGTTCCTGAAAGTTCAAAACGCCGAGTTCGTCGCCTCCGCCGATGTCTATTCGCGGCGGCACGACGAGGCGAAAAACCTCGCACCCAATATTCAGACATTCACCGATTATCGGCGTCTGCTAGATATCAAAGACATCGATGCGGTCATCGTGGCCACTCCGCTGCACTGCCACAACGTGCATTTCCTCGCCGGTCTCGCGGCAGGAAAAGACATCTACTGTGAGAAGACGATGACATGGTCGATAGATGAGGCGGAAAACTGTCTGGCCGCCGCGAAGAAATCGAAGAGTGTAATTTCGATCGGACTGCAGCATCAGAGCACGGGCGAGCTGGCAGATGCCAAGCAGTGGATCAAGGACGGCATCGTCGGCAAGATCACACACGTCGAATCCTGGATGAGCCGCAATACGCCGCGCGGCAAGGCGCAATGGGTGCGGCCGGTCCCGGATGATTGCAATGCCTCGAACGTCGATTGGAAGGCTTTTTTGAATGGAAGGCAGGGGCGGCCGTTTGACGGTAACAAATTCATCAACTGGCGCCTCTACTGGGAGTTTTCGGGCGGGAATGTGACGGAAAATATGGTGCATCAGATCGCATTCATCATGCGAGCTCTCGATCTGCCGGTCCCGGTCGCAGCCTATATGTCAGGCGGCGTATTTTCGGAAAAAGACGGCCGCGAGGTGCCCGACACGATCGCCGTGACCCTCGACTTCCCGAATGACACGGTCGTCACCTGGCAATCGACCTTCAGCAACAGCCGCTTCGGGGCGGGCGATCGGATCCTCGGTTCGCACGGGACGATCGAAAGGCTGATGGGATCGACCGATATGGTGACCGGCAAGTCGACCTCCGGAATTCGCTACTATCCCGAGAAGGCCAATCGCGCTGACGGATCTCCGATAGAGGGGCAATCGAAAGATCAAAACCATTTTGCCAACTTCATAGATTGCGTCCGCTCACGCAAAGAGCCCAATGCACCAGTCGATATCGGATTCCGTTCGGCAATCGCCGCACATATGGCAAATCTGTCGTATCGGAAGAAAGAGCGAGTGACGTTGGAAACGGCGCGGCAGTCCGCTAAACGGTAACTTTGTTTTAACGCAAACCGAGAAAGGCACGAAAATAGCGGATTATTCCCAGCGAGGGAGCCTGCTACTTTTTGTGCCTTTTCTATTTAATTCCATTCATCCGGTGGAATTGTCCTGCCATCCTCATCGCGCGCGTATTACCGTCATCGCTGTGTGTTTATGAACGGACGGGAATCGAAGGATCGCTCATCTCCGTCGCGCGTCTCTGCGACGGTGGTGTCTTGTATTTTGGTGAAACGCACGAGCCATCTCTTCCAATAATTTTTTCAACATCCCGCTTCCATTTGTCTCAGATTGTTTGATGTCGCGTGATGATAGTGATAAGAATGTTGATTAGAGGCACTGATACTTTAACTCCGGCCAGCGTCAGCGCGTTTGGTCATAGCAGTCAATATGGTTAAAACTGAACTTCCGGTCCTCCCCTCAAAACCAGATACCGGCCTAGCCAATGGCAAAGCGAAACAGTTGCCGGTACTTTACGATTGTACGAAGTGCCCGGCTTATTGCTGTTCCTATGATTGGATAGTCGTCACCAAGCGTGACATCAAGAGGCTGGCCAGGGGATTCGGTTTGAGTTATGAGGAGGCTGAGCTGAGATTTACTAAATACGTCGAAGAGTATGGCCACCGGGTGCTACGCCATCGCAAAGACCATATTTTTAAGAGCACGTGCCGGTTCCTCCATCCCACCGAACGGCGTTGTACCATCTATGAGCACCGCCCTTCCGTGTGCCGCGAATACCCTGATTCGCGCCGGTGTCGTTATTACGAACTACTCAAATGGGAACGCGACCACCAGGACGATGAGGATTTTATTCCCTTTCAGATATGAGAGCCGGTGACCGAGATATTGCGTGGGCGGGCGGATTTATTACAGCGCCCCTCCGCTATTCATTGCCCGGCCGCCCAATCGCCCGGTCGTTCCGGCGCCTCGTCCCCCCGCTTCCCCTCCCGCCCTTAACCGCACCAGCGCAGCGCTCAATTCGCGCTGAAGATTCCCGCAGATATGGCCGATATCGATCGTAGGGACCCCATCCATCAAATCCCGATAGAATGTGATGGCGCCCAAGCTCTTGCCGTCTTCATTGGTCAAAGGGACTCGTAGACTCCAGAACCGATCGGAGCCCGGAACCGCGTCCAAGGGCGTTTCGCCGCATTCCCAAACCCATATGATATGGTTTCCATTTCCGGCCCAACTGCGATAACGCTTCGAATACGACTCGAAGAGCGGTTCAGCTTCGTGCAATTCAAGGGTGGCGCAATCGAACTCATCCGTCGTGAGCATATCATCGAGCGTCCGGAAGAATTGATCGAGCGTGCGAGCGCCGATCAAACTATCGCTGGTGCGCCGCATGCTAGCATTCACGGCCAGAGCCCTGCGCCTGCGGGTTACTTCCTGCTTGATCTGGCTCCCCAATTCGCTGAACTCGGCATAGCGCAGATGCTGGACGCCGAAGATGATCACCACGCCGAGCACGAAGAAGATCAGGGCCCCGATATTACGCAGCGGATTTAAAAGCATCAATCCGAATAGCGAAAAGAGTGCGCATACAGCGTAGAGCAAAATAACAGCCTGCCGCTGCGTCAATCCGCGCTGCAGAAGCATGTGATGGATGTGTCCGCGGTCGCCCCTGAACAACGGGCGACCGCCCAGGAATCTGCGCGCGAGCGACAATCCGACCTCGATCACGGGCAGGCCGAAGGAAACCAGTGGAATGGCGATCGCTACGATGGTCGAGCCCTTCTGCGAACCAGCGAGAGACAGAGCGGCGGCCATGAATCCCAGAAAGAGACTGCCCGAGTCACCCAGAAAAATCGTAGCCGGGTTGAAGTTATATCGCAGGAATCCGACCACTGCCCCAACCAGCACGACCGAGAGCAGGCTGATTCCGGGGTTTCCTTGCGCAATAGAGAAGACCAGGATAGAGAGCAGAGCGAATACGGATGCGCCGGCGGCCAGACCGTCGATCCCATCGATAAGATTGAACGCATTCGTGATGAGTACGATCCAGAGGGCTGTGAGAGGGAAGCTGAGCAGCAGCGGCAACTCCCAGGAACCTCCGAATGGCGATGAGAGATGCTCGATGCGCAGGCCGCCGGCATAGACCAGTGCCGCAGCGATCAGTTGAAAGAGTATCTTGATGGGCGCGGATGTCCCGCGAAAATCATCAAAGATGCCAAAGAGGAAGATGAGCGTTGCCGGCGCCAGCAGAGCGATCAGTTTAGGCAAACTCGTGCGGAAATTCTCCGTCACCAGGTTGCCGAAGAATGGGACGCAGAGCAACGTCAAAGCAAACGCCAGGTAAATTGCCACGCCCCCGAGCCGCGGCGTCGGGCGCAGATGGATGTGGCGACCGTTATCGGGCGTGGCGATAGCTCCCCATTCAGTCGCCTTGCGACGCACGATCGGGGTTATCGACAAAGACACGAGGAACGACACTGTGAATAAGGTGAGATAAGTCCGCATATTTTATTCATCTTTTCAATCGTCGGCTGCTGGTTGAGAATTGGCTTCGATCGTTTTTTTATCCCTGGATAACGATAGTGTCGATTGATGATCTAATGTCGAGGAGAGGGAATTGAGATAGTCTTCTGCGAGCGCCGAGCGCAGATAATGTGTTTTCGCGAAGCGTTGACCGTTCAGGCTCAATCGCCGCCGCAAACCCGTGTCAGCCCTTAATCTGCAGATCGCATCGATCAGGGCTTCGCTGTCCTCAGGTTCAATGCATATCCCCGCATCAGCGCGGGTCACGAGCTCGGCTGCCTCGCCCGCTACGCTGCAAATGATGGGACAACCCGTTCCCATCAATTCGAAGAGCTTGGAGGGAAGGACTTTTTGAAATACCGGTAGCCGTTTGAGCGGCACAATGCTCACGTCGCTCGCGCGATAATAGGCCCGCAGCGCTTCGCGCGGTTGTTCGTCGATGAACGTCACGTTGCTCAGGCTCAACTCGGCTGCCCGTCTCTTTAAACGCTCTTTCTCCGCGCCTTCTCCGACGAAGAGAAAATGAAGAGCGGATTCCGATTGCAATCGCCCAGCCGCTTGCAGTACGACATCCAGCGCGTGCGACATCCCGTGTGTGCCGATATAAGAAACGATGAAGCTGTCGCGCAGTTTTTGTCGTATCGGTGGCGGCGTGCCGTCTGCGTCCGCGAGATATCGGGCATCGATGCCGTTGGGAACACACTTGATTTTTGTGGCAGGGATGCCTTTGCCGATGAGATAAGAAGTTGTCGATTCGGCGACCACCACGATCAATCGGGCGCGGCGATAAAGGAATAGCTCGATGGCTTCAAGGCCGCTGATAATCAGCGGGTTTTTCAGTGCGCCGAGTTCGACCGCCGATTGCGGCCAGATGTCCCGTACTTCGAAAACAAAGGGCGCACGCTTGACGATACTCAGTAAATAAGCGGCCGCCGCGCAGAAGAATTGCGGCGATGTGCCGATAATTACGTCCGGCCTCCCGGTCATCAGAAAACCGAGGACCAGCGAAGAGAAAAAGAAAGAGAAGAAATTCAAAATGCGTCTGAAGAAACCTTTGTTCGCAGTGCAATAGACCCAGGTTCTGAGCAGCTTTATTCCCTCGATATTTTCGCTTTTAACGAAATATCCGCGATATTCGGGCCGGATGTTGCCGGTCGGATGGTTGGGGAAACCGGTGATTACCGTGACGTCATGGCCGAGGCTGGCCCAATGCCGCGCGTGCTCGAATGTACGCGCTGAAGGCGCTCCCATCTCGGGAGGAAAGTATTGACAAAGAAATGTGATTTTCACTTTTTGTTAAAGGTGAATATTGAAAGTCAGGAGGCAAGCAGATAAGGGGAGAAAATGAATATTGCGGAGGCTCTCCCTATCTTAAATTCTCTCTCTGCTCTCTCACCCTTTGGGGGGAATCCGCTATCGGCGCATGATTTTGTACCCGAACGCCTTTTCGTTTGTAGTGCGATACTCGATACAGATCGTTGCGTTTCGCCTTGCAATTCCGAAATCAGGGAAATACCACCCTTGAATCGGCCCTTCGCCGCCACTGATTATCTGCAGGCCACTTGCTCCGAATGTTTCTATCAAAATCTCCGTCTGGCCGAAATTGCACGCGACCGTGAGCCCCTCCCTGGCATTGACCTGCACGTCCGGGTGCAGATGAATGAAACTCGTTGCCTTCTCGGAAGCGCCAGATACCAGCCGGTCTGTGATATGCCATTCCCCGCTTGCTTCGCGTTCGATCTGCCGTTCGTGAATCAGTCGTGAATCGTAATAGGGCCGGTATTTAGCGCGGAAACGCCAGCTCCGCCGGTCTCCCGACACTTCTACGCCGACGACTCGTGCCCGCCGCGCCATTCGAAAAGTCCCCCATATTTCCGATTGTTCGCGGCCATCGAACATGACGGTGTTGTGCGCGCGCGTCGAACGGGAGTATTCGCGAAAGCGGTCTTCGCCATAACCGTGAACTCCGGAATCGACTATGAATGGTGCGCCATCGAGCCACAGTTCATAACTCGCGAGATCGCAATGCGCGTGCGCGGAGTTGTAACCGGCTGAAGGTGGCCCCGCATCGACTATGATCTTCTCCCGTTCATCGTTTGAGACCCAGATGTAGTAACCGGTTTTTGAAAAGGAGAGCGGAACGTGGCTTTCAAAAACGCCTGCGATCCGGGCTGAAGATTCGAGGATCGGTTTCGGCTTGCACTCTCCGGCATTCGCCGAGTCGTTGAAGAGCGCGAGCGTCCCGTCAGGATAGCTCATCGCATCGAGGAATCGCGCCATCGTGCTCAATTTCGCTTCAATACCACCGTGCTTGGGAACCCGATCGCAGGCTCTCAACAATGCGTAGCTCTCCAAGAAATCGGTCAAAACCTGGGTGTGATACATCGGAGAGCGTTCGTAATGCCCGCCGTCTTCCAGTATTTGTTCGTCAAATTCGCGCCACAACAGACTTTCACCTTTACCCAGCCATTTTTTGTTGTTGAAGAACAACCCGCCGACCACCAGCGCCTTCACGTTTTTGAGGAGATGGTTGGCGAGATGTTGATATTCTAGATGGAAATGCAGGAAATCGAGCTGTTGGTTTATGCTCCCACGCCATCTCTCCAGAAATTGTCGATCATCGAAGCAACCTGAGATGAGCGAATACGCATAGATCCAATTGACTGTGCGCAGAGAGAGCGGATACGGATCCCAACCGTCGCTCTTTCCAATCCGGGCCTCTTCGATCCAGCTGATGATCAATTTTCGACAGGCTTGCAGGGCGCACTCATCGCCACGTTCGACGAGCGCGCGCGCAGCCGGAACGGCGTAGTTGAAGTAGTGGAGCTGGTAATTCCAGAGATGGCTTTCATACCTGCGATTCCAGTCAACCGGATCTATCTCCAATGAACGATTGAGGAATGTGAACCGATGGTCGATCAGGTCTTGTAACTGTTGATCGTGATCTTCAATCGGCCGAACAAAAAAATAGTTTTCCAGAACCGACCGAATAATCCCACTGGCGCCAGGCGCGGTTAGCGGTGCAGTTGTCCGCACATCGGTCCATCGCGATGTCGATTGTGGGACAGCTTTGTAAAATCGATATTGCGCCATTCGCAATGGGCGATACGCCAGCTGTTGCCAGCGCAAATGCCTGAGCGTTCGAAAGAGCCTGAGAGAATACGAAACTGGCATCAAGGTTATGGAAACAAAGAAATCATCAGGTACAAAATGGGCAAAGAAATTTTTGCTCCTTTTGTCTCCGGTTGCCTTTTTTGCTTCCTTTCTTAAATTTCAAATCTCAAATTTCAAATCCACGGTCTCCGGTCTACCGCTTCCCAGCGCATCGACGATCCTCAGGGTTGTCACCGTCGTCAAGACCTGGCTTCGCCACGAGATCGGCAAATCGCCGCCGGTTAACGCTGTATGTAAGAACGCCGACAACTCCCGATCGAATCCCTTATCCTGAGCCAGCTTCTTTACGACTCTGCGTTTTCCTTCCTTCCACATTTCGAGCGCGCGAAAATCGTCGAGCGCGGCGATGCGATTTCCACCGTAGACCTCAATTCGCTCTTTGGGATAACTTTTATCGCCGGTGGCGAAATAATTGATGTTCCCGATAGAGCCGTCGCTCATTTTGATGACGATGCTCAAAGTGTCCATGCCACACGAGCTCTGGTACGCGAAGGTTTCGATCGGCTCTGCATCCGTGAGGAACTGCATGTAATCGACGAAATGGCATACTTCACCCAGGATACGGCCGCCGCCCTCCTCACCCTGAACCCAGCTCTCCTTCGGAACAGCGCCGGCATTGATCCGATAAGTGATTGCAAGCGCACCCGCGCCGTCAAAAAATCTCTTCAATTCGTCTGAAAGGGACGAGAATCGCCGATTGAATCCAACCATCACCCGTCCATTAGATCGCCCCACCGTTTCTGAAACCTCTTGCAAATCCTCCTCGCTGATCGCCAGCGGCTTTTCCAGGTAGACGGTTTTCCCAGCGCGCACGGCCTCTGCCGTTATCCGTGCGTGCGTGTCGTGGCGGGTCGCAATGAAAACGGTATTGATCTCGTTGTGAGAGAGCAATTCGCGATAATCGGTTGTACAGAAGCGAAAACCGTATTTTTCACCGGTGGCTTTTGCATTTCTGCCCGTCGCAGTCGCGATGGCGATGAGGCTTATTTTTTTTGCCCTTGATAGCCGCGGCAACAGGATGCTCCTGGCGAAGTTGCCCGCTCCGATCAGGCCGAGTTTGAGCTCGGCCAGGTCAACCCTGCTATTCAGAGCAATTGTTCTCGAGAGGGCCACTCGACCTCGCGTCTCATCATATTTCAGCAGGATACCGAGATACGGTTCCTTGTTTTTTCCGGCGATCAGTTCATATGCGGTTTCTGCCCGGGCTATCGGGAAGCGATGCGTAATCAACGGATCGAGTATGACGGCCTTCGTCGAAACCAGCCTCAGAAATTCCTGCATGTTCCGTCGTTCCGTCCAACGCACATAACCGATTGGATAATCGATCCCGCGCTCTTCATATTGCGCGTCATATCGTCCCGGGCCGTATGACCGGGAGAGACGCAGCTGCAGCTCTTTTTCGTAATAGATTTTGCGAGGGACATCGAGAGGCGCCGCGCCCACGACTGAAACGATCGCACGGTCGCGCGCCAGCGTTCCGGCCAGCTCGATCGGATCGCTCGTCTCCGCAGCCGCCGTCATGACTATCGCATCGACGCCATAGCCTCCCGTAAATTGTGCGACAGCTTCCAGGACATCGCCATTGCGCGAGACGGCCGCATCGGCCCCAAGAGCGCGGGCCAATTCGATGCGAGCCGAATCGAGGTCGATCCCGATCACGCGGCAGCCTGCAGCTTTTAATATCTGCACGGTCAACTGCCCGACTAGACCGAGACCGATCACCGCGGCTGAATCGCCGAGTTTCAATTCCGCTGTCCGGACACCCTGTAGCGCGATCGCTCCGAGTGTAACGAACGCGGCTTCATCGAAGCTCACTCCCTCAGGAATATTGACAGCCAGGTTTTTCGGAATGAAAACAGTTTCGGCATGCGAGGCATAGTTCATCCCGGCGCAAGCTACGCGATCGCCGACCCTGAACTCATGCGCGCCGCGGCCAACCTCGCGCACGATACCGGCGCAACTGTATCCGAGCGCGAGCGGCGTCTCCAGACGGGCTTTCACTGTCTCTATCGTGCTTATCAACCCGTCCCGTCTTAGTTTGTTGACCACCTGTCGCACCAGGTCCGGCCGCTCCCTGGCTTTTCCAACCAGAGTCTTTTGTGCCAGTTCGATCACCATCTTCTCGGTCCCCGCGCTGATCAACGATGCGGCGTTGCTTACGAGGATGCCGCCACTATGGCAGATGGTTTCCGGCACCTCATCGACTTTGAGCTCGCCGGAGCGGAAGTTTTGAATGACTTGTTTCATTTGCTAGAAATGTAAAAGGGAACCGAGAAGTACCAAAAGAGGCAAAATTTGCAATTTTTATCGCCTTGCCTTATTACACTGGGAATTATGTTTCTTGTTGATCGACCAATCAGTACCCCGAGCGGTAGCGAGCGTTGTACTCGAGCCAGTTGATTGAGACACGCTCGCTACCGCTCGCGGTACTGATTCGAACGCCGTTTAAACATCAATTAACTTTGTTTCCAAAGTACATATCCTACCCGGCTGCTTCCATCTCACCTTCACGATGTTTTTGTGATGTATTTCCGATACCACGCATCGAACATCAGAATCGCAAACAGTTCATAAGCATTGTCGCGGCGCCCGCGCCGGTGCTCATCGCGCAGATGAGTGATGTACTCATGGTTGAATATTCCTTCCCGTTCGACATATTCGCGCGGCAACAACTCATCGAAATATCGATCCAATTTCGTCCTCATCCAAGCGCCCAGCGGCACATTGAAACCCTTCTTCTGCATCCGTCGATTTTCCCGGGGGAGCATATCCGCAAAGGTATCGCGCAAGATGGCCTTGCTCTCCGTCGATTTTAGTTTCCTGTCAAACGGAATGAGAAATGCAAACTCGACTACGCGCGGATCGAGATAGGGCACGCGCAACTCCAATGACCATGCCATGCTCATCTTATCGGAATATTCCAGCAGGTTGTCGGGCAGAAAGGTCTCGACATCGAGATAAGAGAATCGGCTGCCGTTGTCCCAAAAAGCAGGTATGCGGTCCAGATGCTGCTGCAGTATCCGATGCGATCCGAGCCGGCCGCCATTGCGACTCTTCAATAATTTCTCCTTGCGATCTTCGTCGAGATAGTAGACCCATTTCAAATACTGTTTGGCCGGGTCCGGGTCGAGGCCAGCCAACAACGCGCGAACCCGATGCAGTCGGCGATCGGCGAAATTATCCTCGATCTGCGATACGGCTGTGAGCCCAGCCCGTGCGGCGAACCGCGGGATAAAACGCAGATAATTCATGGCTTGCACGGCACGATAGCGCGGATAGCCGCCGAATAACTCGTCACCGCCTGCGCCCGACAAGGCGACCGTGACATGGTCCCGCGTGTAGCGCGAGAGCAGATATGTCAGGTAAAGCGTCGAATTGCCGAATGGCTGGTCGAAAAACTCAACCAGATCCAGCATCTCTTCGGGCCGTGAAAGATCGATTGGGAGTTCGTGATGCTCGGTCGCGAATTTCTCGGCTACCCGGCGTGCCTCGATACGTTCGTCGTAATAAGAGAGACCCTCTCCTTCAAATAGAACCGTGAAAGTTTGAACCGGTTTCGCCGATTGCGACGCCATCAATCCAACGATCACGTTCGAATCGAGGCCGCCTGAGAGGAAGGCTCCGAGCGGCACATCGCTGATCATCTGCATCCTTACCGCATCGGTTAAGACCGTGCGCAACCCCTCCCGCATGTCACCTGTGGTTTTGAAGATTTTTGAGGTCTGTTTTCCCCATTCCGCGACATCCCAGAACCTTTCGATCCTCGATATGCGCCGCGCGAGCAGATCGTATTCGAGCCAATGAGCGGGCGGAAGTTGAAAAATCCCGCGAAAAATAGTGTGTGGCGCCGGCACATAAAGAAAAGAAAAGAAGTCGCTGGCCGATTGCCAGTCGATCTCGGGCGAATAGGCGCCGGCCGCGAGGATCGCCTTGATCTCCGAACCGAAAATAAACCGCCCGCCTGCCTCGGTATAGTAAAGAGGTTTGACGCCCAGATGATCGCGGACCAGGAAAAGCCGGTTGCGGGCTGCATCGTAAAGCGCAAACGCAAACATCCCGTTGAGCGCGTGGAAGGCCTCGGTTCCGTGTTCTTCGTATAAGTGCAATATTATTTCGGTGTCGGTTTCAGAAACGAACTGGTGACGTGAAGGGTCTAGCGATGACTTCAGTTCGAGATAATTATAGATCTCGCCATTGAAGCTGATCCGGAGAGAGCCCGTTTCATTGCTCATCGGCTGCCGGCCGCGCGGCGAAAGATCGATGATGCTCAGGCGGCGGTGACCCAGTGCCAGGTCGTCCTGAGGGAAGTACTCGACGCCTCCATCGTCCGGCCCACGATGCGTAAGACTGGCCGTCATGCGATCTATTACGCCCTGATCGTTAGATCCGACTATGCCGCAAATCCCGCACATAAAATCAGTTAGTTATCTGAACCGTGTGCAATTAAAGTCCAAAAGAATCAATAGTCTTGCATCTCAGCGCCGGAGGCGCGTAATCTCTATAGTTCACGATCCTAACCATAATCCGAGCTCCGGAGGAGCGACATATGAATGCTTATAGATCGCTCCTCCGGAGCTCGTGAGAATTTTGGTGATCGAATACTATAAACATTCCCGCGCCTCTGGCGCTCAGGTCCGAAGATACTGATTCCAATGATCTTTCATTTGCACGTCTTTAGTTAGTTACCGAGGTTTCAATCGCACGATGAACTACGGGATGCCGACCGAACCAGCAGTAATGACTGATTAAGCCGATTTATCGGGCTTTCCCGTCGTGCGAACAGGCCAACCGTTTGAGGGCTGGTGGTCTCGGGAAACGTTATCCCGAGGTCGTTCGTTCAAACCGCTTGCCTGAAACTCATATTCATACAGCTTCGCCGCAATGACAGCCTCATGCATCGTCATCAGCGTGCAGAAGATCATGCCCGGCTTGCCATCGAGGAACCCCAGCCTGATGAAGTACATCCAGATGAAACGCAGTAATGGCCTGAACGGTAGTCGCGCCCATAACCGTTTAATATACCGTTTGCGCTCGAGCGGCGATCCCAGCAGACTTGCTCCGATGCTGTTCGATCCATCCTCGCCGCGAGCAAGGTTGTGGTAAACGCGTGCGTCCCAGTTAGAGTAACGATTGTGACGCTCGATGAAGTGATAAACGCTTTTGTAGTCCTCGTGTATAAGATCGTTCCCGAGATATTCGGCGCGCCCTCGCAAAACCACGTGTTCGTGAGCCTCCACGTCGCCGGCGTTTTCGACGTCGTCCGTTTCCAGTCGCTCGTATCTTCCCAGCCTATGTTGAAACAAACGCATGTTCCAGCTCGGATACCACCCGCAGTGCTTTATCCAGCGCCCGAGGAAGATAAGTCTGCGGTTGAGATAATAGCCCTCCGCTTTATCGCGGCGGCCGAGGATGTCACGGATTTCAGCTGCCAGTTCAGGTGTCACGCGCTCGTCACAGTCGAGTATCAACACCCACTCATATTTGAAAGGGATATTTTCCAGGGCCCAATTCTTTTTCTTGGGATGGCCGCCCGAATATTCGAATTGAACGATCTTGTCCGTGTAGCCTTTTGCGATATCTATCGTGCGATCGCAACTCTGTGAATCGACAACCCATATTTCATCGGCCCAGACTACGCTCTCAAGGCAGGCGGCTATATTGCGTTCTTCATTTTTAACCGGTACGAGAACCGACAGCGGAGCTTTGGATGATGTATGCGTCATTATTTTTGCGCCTCGGCGGGGTAGGGGGGATGTTCCTTGAGTTTACATGAGTTCGTTGAGACCAGTACGCGCTCGACGAGTGCAAGCAAATCTCGAACATGCTGATCCCATGAGAAATGCTTGATTCGCTCCGAGCCATTCAGCCTGAGCCGCTCTCTCAGCCGTTGGTTCGTCAGCACTTCAACGCAACGCCTCGCCAATTCGTTTTCGTCTAAAACATCGAAATAGATTGCCGCCTCGCCGCATACTTCGCGATGCACGCCGAGATTTGCGGTAACCACCGGCAGCGACATAGCCATCGCCTCGACCAGTGGGTGAGAGAAACTTTCAGCATATGACGGACAAACGAATAGATCGCAGAGACGATAAAGCTGGTGCAGACTGTCATATGGCAAACTGCCGAGCATCGCGATGTTTTCGTTGACATCGAGCCTGTCGATTAAATCAGCAGCAAGCGTGGCATCGTAACCGCCGTAAACAGCGCCCCGCCTGATGTCGGCCGTCAATATTAATTGGATATCTTTGGCTTCCTTCACCTTTATCTCCTTCTTGATGATCGGAAGCGCGCGAATCAGCGTCTCGAAATTTCTGAAATAGTTGTAATGGCTAACATAGAGTAGGCGATAGCAATTATCACTCAAATTTAGCTTCGAATATCGTTCGGCCGATAACGGCTTGTCATTCGCCGTGAATAGCTGGTGGTCAAAGCCGAAGCGCAAAACCTCGAATCTTTCAGATTTCAACCCGTTTCCGGCTCGTATCCGATCGCGAAAAGCTCTCGTCGGGGTGATATTGATATCCGCCTGTTTGACGGAAATGCGTGCTAGCTGGCTTTTTAGACGATGTTTGATGAGTTCGCGATAAAGTCCTCGCGCCTTCAAGTCGTTTTCGAAATAAGCGGAAAAGTAGAGTTCGTTGCGGCTGAAAAGTATCTGAGGGATCGGTGAAGAGAGGAGAGCGAAGTTACCAAGAGAGACCAGCACATCGATCTTTCGCGATTTGATGTAACCGCGCAGACTCGTTTGTTCCCAAAACCAGCGACCGAGCAGGTTACCGCCGGATTGAACTGTCTCAATACTCATCCGCTCACCGGTGAAGCAGGCATAATCCTCAAGGTGCTCTGACGGGACCAGGACGACAAATCGGTTGTTATCTTCACCCCCGCACAATCTGGGTAACACATTTCTCAGATAAGTAATCCCGCCGCCCGCGGTCGAAGCGAGAGCGTTAAGAAGCACATTGCCCATGATCTTCTTTATCCGATGAATTCCTAGAGCTTACGACCAGAGCATAAGTGAGACAAACAGACAACACTGCCAGCAACCAGACTTGATGCGGCATGACAATACTGTTCCACCACCACGACGATTCCCAGTCGCGCGGAATATAACCGCTGCCTATCAGCTCTTTCAGAATAACGGCCCCTGGAGCAAGAAAAGGCGTGATCAGAAAGAAAATGAGGCGCGCCGATTTTTTTTGCAGACCCGACCAGGAAATCAGACTCCAGAGTAGCGGCAGGAGGAGTAATATCGCATCGTAGAATCGGTGATAGGAGGCAAGCAATCCCAGCACGAATAACGAGCTAAAAAAAAGAAGTTCATTTTTATAAGATTTATCAGAGGCTCGTTTGCTAATGGTCGTCCACAACCAGACAAACTGTGAACCGACAAAGCCGAGTACCAGAAGGCTGACCAGCCAGCCCTGTTCGATATTGGTATGTAACAGCCAATGTAGATTGAGCAAGTGGTGACGGCTCGCATTTGCTGCCGTCGGATCATTGCTTCTTCCCTCAGCCGCAAATTCATGATAATTGCGAACCCAGGAATCGACCCAATCAAACTGTCCCAATTCTAAACGGCCTATTGCGATAAGAGCGAGGATCAGAGTGCCGGCGGCGGCGATTATGCATATTTTCCAGCGCCGCTGAAGTGCAAAACCAAGCCAGGCGATCCCACCTATTTGTGGTTTCATGCAAATAGCTAGAACCAGCGCAAGACCCGCAATTGATTCCTTTTTTGTCGATGCCGCCCAAACTGCCAGGAGAGCTGAAAAACCGCTGGGAACAATCAGATTTCCCAATGCAATCCCCGTATGCAACGGAGCGAGCCCTAAGGCGATTGCCCAATAAGTGATAGTCCGCCAATCTCCCGTGTCGAATTGAGCGGTAGAAAGCAACAATCTGATAACGAGGAGCGCGAATGTAATGTTGACGATCAGCACGCTATAACGTGCCGTCTTCCATGACCAAAATGTTAAAGGCGCAAGGATAATAAGTGTGGTTGGAGGATAAACTGACGGGGTAGTCGTTTTAACGGGTTTTTTTACTTGTTCCCCCCCTGCTTCCCGCCAAATATGATCGAGAGTGTCGTGATCGTACGGATTAGCGCCTGTCCGCCATGCGCGTGCCGCGAGATATGGAACGGCTAAATCGCTCGACAAAGTCAAAGCCCTTAATGGGCCGCGAACTATAAATTCCGCCAAAGTACCCAAGAGCAGTATGAGGCAAAAAACTTTTATTGCTCGCTTACTTCGAGTTTCTGGTTGTTGCAAGATCAACTCATCTCAACTTTGCCGATGGTTGAGCCCTAACTGTAATCGAAAATAATCTATATATCGAATGTTAGGCGCCAGTCAGGTCCGAATCGGTTGTGAGTGAAACTCAATCGTCGCTATGAAGGGCTAAATTCATACCGTTTCCCAATGGGCATGGACAAAATTCGATTACTTGGTGTCTGGTTGTAATGCCGGATAGGTCAGCTCTCGGCTGCGTAAATTGGTCTGTGCGCGCTCGGTTGCTGGCACAGGCCCCCAGAGCCATTGCGCAATTATCCCGGCGGATGGTCCCCAGAACATCAGCGAAAGCACGCTTCCGGCGGAGAACATCCAACTTTCAAAGAACGCATTTACCGTTCCCGCGACAAATACCGCGATGAAAACCGCATTTATATTACGCTGAAGGTAGTTTCCACCTCGCCGTATCAGGGCGATCGATCTGGCGGCTATCAGGTATAAGATCAACAATAATAATATGAACCCGGGTAATCCCAGATCTCCGAACAATTCAATATAGCTATTATGAGCGTGGCGTGCCGCATACTTATTCCCGCTAAATGGTAAGGTGAGGCGATGAGACGTCGCAAAACCATAGCCATTCAGCTTCTTTTCCCAATAAAGCGGCAAGATATTACTCCATAATTCGTAACGCCGTTCCTGATAGAACTGCGACGATAGGCCGGTAACTTCAGCTCTCTCGACCGTGTCTTTGCGGATGAACCTCGTTATTTCATGCCGGATGTCTGAGAAGAGGAGGAAACTGAGAACGAGACAAATCGCAGCGGCGGTGATTTTGAGCCGGCCCTCCATGTTGATGACGAAAAAATAGGTCGCTACCGCGATTAAACAGGCAAGCATGCCGCCGCGTGAATTTGATAGCCATAATCCGATGACCAAAACAGCAAGCAGAACGATATCCATCCACCTATCGAGCTTCCGCCTCGTCTCTACCCGCCAGTGGAAAATGACATAGGGTATGATGAATGCCGAAAAGATGCCGAACATATTCTGATTACCGAAGGGGCCGGCGTAGCTATTCATAATCACCGATACACCGTAATTATGGAGCCCAGCCAAATGCATCAATATTGCCGGAACCAAAACACACCAGGCGATGTAATAATGCAGCCGGAAAAATTTGATGCAGTTCACTCTCCAATAAAGGTGGCGGACAAATCCAATCAGAATCGATAGAGCGAGAAGCGCGAAACTAATGGCGCGCATGAATGAGTAATTGAAATCTTCCGCATACGAGGTCGAAATCAAAATATCAACGATCAGCAATCCGCCCAAAACACCGAAAGCGACGTCGGATTGAAAGCCTTCCGGCCGGAATGTGCGAATCGAGACCCAGAGCATCACGCCCAATGAAATCCACCGCAACATACTCAGCGGGCTGAAAACTCCTTCTGCCAGTTCATCTATCTGGTTGCCTTCGCCCTTGTTAAGCACAAAAAAGAGCAGGACCAGGAAAAACAATCCATAACCCCTGATGAAGGTTTCCTGGTAGTGGCGAGCTAACAGCCATAGTACGCAGATGATAACTATTCCACCGATAATCATAGGTCAAACAAACTTAGATTCGTGGCGAATTAAATTGGTTAGTATCAGAGCCAGTATTAGAGCCATGGATTGATCTGAGTCCCCAACTTTCTCCTTATAAGTTCCTTCCCTCGGACTTATCGGGAACCTATAAAACGTGGCCTTTCAGGGATGTGACGACTCGACCGCGCGAATAATTCCCTGCGCGGCGCTATCGATCGTCCATGAATCTATTTTCAATTGTGAACACTCTTGCATCGAGCGCCGAAGCTGGCTGTCAGTTGCCAGCAATTCCATCTTCCCAGCCAGTTCATCGACGGAGAACGTTTCGAGTGCCACACCATTATCGTTACGCACCAAATCCAGGGTTGCGCCGCAATGGCGGTGGGCTATCACGGCCAGGCCGCTGGCCATCGCCTCGTTGATTACCAAACCCCAGGGCTCCTCTCTCGCCGGTAACACCATCACATCGGCCATAGCGTAGTAGAGAGGCAATCTGCACTGTTCTACGGAGCCTGCGAAGATCACCCTCGGATCGCTGCCCGCCAGCTCTTGTAATGAATCGCGTTCTATTCCGTTCCCCGCTATCACGAGCGCTATCCGATCATCCTTCAGCCGGCGGAGCGCGCGGATAATAAGATCGACATTTTTCCGTTTTATCAGGCGTCCTACGAAGAGGAAGATGATTCTGTCGGTAAGGCCAAGATTTGCGCGTAACGCTTTCGATTCTCCCCTTCGAGCTTCAATCGACAGCTTAAAGAAGTCATTGTCGACCGCGAAGCGCGTTTCATATAGCTGTTCCGGCCTCGCGCCGTAGGCTTCCCAGAACATTCGGTTCGCGATCCCGATAGTGAGGAGTGCGGCAGCCCGCTTAGTCACCTGGCCTACCCACCATCGCTTTAAAATTCTTTTGACCCGGCTCGCTCGATCGCAGTAAATATTTGAATCCCCACTTAATGCAAATGGAGTATTGGTGATTATGGACCAGAGGATCGCGGTGATTTGCGGCAACAGGGTGTAGCCGTAACAGATCAAATAGTCGGGCCGTTCGCGGAACAGCAGTCCCGCAAGCGCCAGCGCGCCAGCCCCTCTACTTCCCAGTCTCACCGCGAGCCTCGGCATTCTTTGATCGAGGATAACCGTGCGATGCGTATTTTCGGACTCAAGTTTCTCTTCCACCCAACCGACGTTTCTATGCCAGATGGAGACGTAACAGACAGTCAGTTCCCATCCAGACTTGTGGCCTAACTTTTCGAAAAGGGCTTTTAAGTTAGGCGATGGGACGTTGTTGAGTACCAGTACGCGCATGGTAACCCGTTTTTCCTGTTCAACGCAGAGTCACAGAGTGAGGACTTTTGGTGACCTCGTTCGTGTTTTTCGCTTTTTGCATAATTACCGTCAGTTCCTCCTTTATCTTCATCATCGAGATCAATCGACGGCCTGTACCTGCTGGTTATTCTCCTCAACTACATAAAACGATCCGCCGATCGTCGCATTGACAGTTACCTTACGATATTCCGGTATGTTCACCTCTACGTTTTGACGCGGTCCCAGTGGAGAATAGGCGTAGACGAGCCACGACCGATTGGGGGCATTGCCCCGAACCAATGCCAGCGAGAAGACGTCCAGCGGCGTCCCCAGCTCCCACGGGCGGTCGGGGTTGAGCGAGGCATCGAGCAGGAACCAGCGATCGACGTTCTGGTACTCTTTGGGGACGATCGACTGATATTGATGTGACTGTGCTCGATTGGGTACCAGCTCGCCTCTGCGCCAGAAATCTCGCAGCGTCCGATTTTTGTGAACGCGATCGACAGCCTCTACGATCGGTAGAAAGTATGATTCAGATTGAGCCAATGTATCGCGGTAGGCGCGGAATTCCCGCACGACTCGCGGGCGTAACAGCCACATTCCGAATTGCACCATTCCGCCATAACGTGCCGGAGAGTATTGCTGGCCCTGGTTCTTGTAGAATTCGCGCTTGTCCAAATTACCGGGGAAATGGCCATCCCAAGTTGAAATTTCGAACCAGAATTTCGGATTGAGCCTGAGCGCCTCCCTTTGCATAAACACCCAGTTCATCGCCTCCACCTGCGGACTGTAGACCGCATAATCGGTAATGGTGCTCCAGTTGAAGACATAGAACGGAGGCGCCCCGCCATCCCAGGCGAGCGGCCAGGGATCGATCCTGCCGGAAGTATAAAGCGAATGCTCCATCCAACCATCCCATCGGGCAAAGTGCGAAGGGCCGAAAGCGCTATACCCGATAAAGATTGCGTTATTTTTCCATGCCCGGGAGCTCAACCCCTGGCGTATTCCGTGCTGCAGCGCGCGGTATCGCTCGATCCATCCATCTCCGACGACCCTTCGTTTGAAATTATCATCGCGCGCTGTACCGAAGAGCTTAACGTAGCGGCGGTCTTCCTCGACTTTGGTCCAGTGAAGTTTCGTATGCTCATTGTTCGAAACGAACAAGACAATCGGCGGGTTTGGGTACCATTCTTGTAGCTTCTTGATCATGCGGCTCGACCCCCATTTAATTCCCGCTTCCTCCCAAGGTCCTACCGGGCCAAAGGGCGACACTTCGCGACGGACCTCGCCGCTCGCTGTTACGACATTAGGGTTATTATCCGGGGTCAGATTGTAGTATTCATCAGTCGCGGAAAGGATGAATTCCCACTGCGTACCGACGAACGAGATCGGCAGGTTGAGCTGCGCCGCTCGCTTAATCGCGGTTTCGTAATAGTCTATCCAACGCTGATCGTCCGGGATGACAGACATGTCCGGCATATTGAACCAGGGAAGCAGATGATGCCCTCGATCGATCATATTCATCTGGTAGGATGGACTGAAACCATCTTTTTCCTGGCCAACATTCCAGTGAGCCGCCAGTGGCAATGGATAATCGCGCGAGCCCTGGCGTAATGCTTCAGTTCGAATACCTTCGATAACAGTGGAAGATGGTTGAATTATCGATAGGGAGGAAAGGAGGATACCGGCCATCAAGCTAAAAAGTGTTTGTTTCATAATCAACATTTCCTCCGCAAATAGGTAGGCAGGAAAGTGATCCCCTGCCCAATTTGCCCAATCACCGGGCAGACGCACAGGTTGCTCACAGGTCTGCCCCTACGTTGGAACACACCTTACAATTTAGCGTAAGGCGGTCCGAAAGACTCATCTAGCTTACGACCCAGTAAAATCTGCTTGTATGCTAGGGTAAGCCTCCTGCCGAATTGCAGGTATTCAATGAATCCGTTTTTATTGAAAGTCAAAACCGCGCGACATGCCAGGAGCAGCAATGAAAGGACAGCATATCCCCAGGCATCGGCTCGTTTGCCTATCTTATGGAGGTAATAAACTGAATTGCGTTTGAGAAGAAAACTGACCTGTCCGGTCATGTGATAACCATCCTGTTTTTGCTTATGAACCACACTATCGATGGGAAGGTATTTAACGAGCCAGCCATGCCGATGGGCGCGATAATCCATATCAGCATCTTCGATGTACATGAAGATGTTCTCGTCAAACAGTCCTATTTCCCGCAGACAGGATGTCTTAATCAAAATGCAGACGCCGTTCAACACCTTCGTCTCCACGGCTTCGTCACCCGATAAAACCAGAGAGTTCTTATTTAGCCGGAATCGAATCCAGTTAACGGTGTTTCGCCAAAGGCCTGGCGGAAAGAGTACAGTATTTTGCACTTTCCCGGCCTCACGCAAAAATACCTTCGGACCGGCAATCCCCACCTGGGAATGCGCTTCCGTATAATCTATCATCTCGTCGAGAAATCGCGGGTTGGCCAACACAGTATCGGGGTTGATTATCAAAACATACCTTGCCCCATGATCGATCGCATACTCGATTCCTCTGTTATTACCGCCGGTATAACCAAGATTGCCGCCCGTCTGTAATGTGGTTATCTCAGGAAACTCTTCCTGTAACATTTCTTCGGTTCCATCATCGGAACGATTATCCACTATAACGAGCTTGTAATTGGGGTAAGTTAAGAGGTGTAGGGATTTTATGCAACTTCGCGCGACATCGCGCATTCTGTATGTCAAAACAATGATATAGACCAGAGGATAGTTATGCATACATACGGCGGAGGAAAGCACATAGGATAACGAGGCGAATAATCGAATACTGTACCAAATACATTTTGGTTATCATCGATATTCTGATTGGCTCCGGAGGAGCCCGATGTCTATAACATTTGATTGCCCAAGTCACACAAGCTCCGGACGAGCGACATATAGGCACACGTATATCGCTCCTCCGGAGCTTGTGTGATGTGGGAGAACGAATTCTATAAACATCCCGCGCCTCTGGCGCTCAGTACCCATAACGTTGATTCAATAACCTTTTATTAGCATACATTTCAATTAATCCAAAAAATCGATGGTCGCGCAGCTCAGCGCCGGAATAGGTCGAAGACGTTTACTTCTTTAGCGATTTGTGCCCATTGTGCGCTTTATGCGGTGTATTTCCCATACCCAACAGCGCTCTGGGCACGACTATCAACAACGCTCCCACAGCTTCTATTACTCCGAAGGATGCGAGTTTTAATGCTGCAACCGGCCTGTGAGGTATCCATTTAGAGGCGGCCTTCATTTTGGAGTAAGGCAATGCAATTACGGATAACGCGGCAACTCGTAATCCCGGATATTTAACCGGATATTTTTCCCAAGCCAGATAGCCGTATCGATAGCCCATCATCAGCACGTACTCCCAGTGTCTGAGCTTTTTTAGCACGGTTCGTAAGGTCAGTTTTCGTTGTGGGTGAATCACGATAGCTTCCGGTTGCCATACGATCGGTCCGAGCTTTCGAACCCTCGCCGCCAGCTCTGTGTCTTCATAAGCCGGGTAAAGGAAAGTTTCATCGAATCCGCCGACCTTGAGCAGAACTTCTCGCAGATAGGCGCAGTTACAGGTCAGATAGACGCCGCCGGTTTTGTTGGTTGGGCCTTCGCCAAGCGGATCGAACTCGCCTTCATTGTCGGCATATACCTGGCCTTCAATCGCCACGGCATCGGGATTGTCATTAAACCCCTGAGCAAGCTTTCGCAGCCAGGATCGATGAGGCAGGGTATCGCTGTCGGTCATTGCCACAATACGGCCGCTCGCGTGTCTGATGCACATGTTTCGCGCCGCCGCCGGGCCTCTCTGCTCTTGTCGAAAATATTGGATATTGACTCCGGATTGCCGCACTTCTTCGATAACCGGTATCACGTCTTCATCAGATCCATCGTCACATACGATCACTTCGAATTCATCCCTGGAAAACTCCTGCGCAGCGATAGCCAACAGGCATCGGCGCAAATCTTCGCGCCGGTTGTGGACCGGTATAATGACGGAGAATTCGACCAATTTTCATGCCATCAGCTCCTTGCGCAGATCTGCTCTCTCCCGGCGCCATTTGTCCAGCAATTTGTCGCCGTTGGCGATCACATCCAACTGAATGCTCAATAAATCGCGCGCGCGCGCGAAATCGAAATCCACTAATATCTCTTTGCCTTTCGTCTTCAATGTGCCGAGATAGGACAACAAGTTTCCGGGCAGGGATCTTCGAGGGTCGGTCAGGTTATAGATAAATTGGCTGCGATCACAACGATAATTCCTTTCCCGCTCGAGCTTTCGGTTCTCCCGCCAGCTTCCCCCACGAAAATGATGAATCCTGCTCCGCGGAACGAGTGCTACTGAGAAGCCGTGATAAGAAGCGCGGCGGCAAAAATCTATCTCTTCGTAGAAGGCGAAGTAGATCGGATCGAGCAGGCCGATCTTCTCCAATACTTGACGCTTTATGGCAAAGCAAGCGCCTTCGACCCATCCGACTGGTATCCATAGCCGGGTCGGATCCTTCAACTCGTCGATATTCTCGCGCATTGCGTCCAAGGTCCAACTATTGAATTCGTCGTCATCATAATTGAGCTGTACAGAGCCGAGGATCCCGATCCGTTCATCATTCTCTCCTACTCTGATGAGCTCCTTGAGCCAATGCGGTGTTACCTTAGTGTCCTGATTAAGTAGCACTACGTAATCGGCTCCGGCGGAGAGCGCGGCTCTGATGCCGATATTGTTACCCTCTGAGAAGCCATTGTTCTGGTTGTTGAGAATCACCGTTATCTGAGGATATTGATAGCGCACCAGTTCTATACTCTTATCGACTGAAGAATTATCTACCAGTATTATCTCAAGATTCGGGTATTCGGTGGCCAATACAGACGAGATGCAAGGTTCGAGCCAGCGGCCGCCATTGTAACTGAGGATAATGATATATACGGACGGCATAAATAATTATAGTAGGGGTTGGGGCGCTAAATTATCCACCGCGCACCCTCACCGAATTCCGCGTCTCTGCGGTCAATCGTGTCGGTTCGCTGAATAATCTTGGAATCACTGAAATCTTGGTTTACACGCGATTCCGATTCACGATGGTTTAAGAGCAAACTCTCTAGCGAGTCGACCGCCCGCTTCCATGTGTACTTTTGTATATGCCGGTTTCCAGCCTCGGCGATTCTTACTCGCAGGCGATCATCACGCACCGCTCGCAGAAGTTGTTCCGCCAGCATGGCCGGTTGTTTGATCGGAGCCAGGAGCGCTGACTCTTCGTCATCCGCAAAATCTAGTACCCCTTGATTTGCTGCGGCTACCAGCGCGCATCCGCAACTCATCGCCTCTGCTGACGGGAGCCCCCAGCCTTCGGTCCAACTCGGGTGGAGAAAGATTGAACAAGAATTATAAAGCGCCGGCAACTCATTCGTTGAAGGCTGTTGCACGTATGTGATCCAATCGGGCACATTCGGCGGGCGCCGATGCGTCCCAAATAACACAGCCTCCAGTTCCGGAACCTGTTTCCGGACGCTTTCCAGAGCGGCCAATCCGTCTGGCGTCCCCTTCCAATCGGACGGATGAGTCATCATTCCGACTCGGTGAGCAGGACGGTCGCATATCGGCGTCGTCAGTTTAAAGTGGGTGAAATCTATTCCGTTTGGAATATGGGTGGTCCGCTCTCCCTCTCCCATCCCTTCTGCCAGATTCAAAAGCCAGTGAGCGATTACGATTTTATGTAATGGTAGCATCCATGTACGGTTCACCTCATCTACCGCTCCGTCCCAGACTTCGTGATGTTGAATCAGATAATATTTACGCCCTTTGCTTACCGCATAACCACTGACCCAGAATGCCGTCTGGTAACCGGTGGCGAAAATAACATCCCCGTCCGGGATGAAACCTTCGCGAAGGTCTCGGACTAACAGCATCCTCACGTCATCGCGGATCTGGAACCAGGGAGCCGTCTTGCCATCTCGCCATTTGATTTTATAGGGCCATAAGTGACTTTTTATTGTCTGCATCAACCCAGTCTGTGGCGATACATTTCGCGGATGCACTACCGTCACGCGATGTCCGCGCGCCTGCAGGTGGTTCGCATACTCATAAACCACCTTGAATCCGCCAGCGGGAGCGCTCAAATATCGAGGTAAGACTAAAGTGATCTCCATCGTCATGACCTGGCGAAATGTGGATGATCGAATGCTATTTAGAGTTCGTATTTCCGGCACCGGATAGATTAATTGCTGAATACACTGGACTAAACTTGTGCGTTGGGCTTCAAAAGTGGTTCCAGCCAGATTCCAACATCCACATAGAGTTAAGATTTCATCGCATCGATACACCTTACCCAGTAACTTCAAACCATAAAGGAAACCTCGTGTCGAGGCAGCATCAAATTTACTAGTTGGGAGCCGGCAGCCGACAGCCGGCCCGCATTCACGTCTGGCGATTAGCGATCGGCATTCACCTTCCGGCTAAAACTACACTACCGTCAACCGGCTACTGGCTACTGGCAAGCGAAGCACCCTTGCCGCCGCTTTCTTCTTTATCATTGCCGTAGTAGTAACGGCTGTAGTAGGTCGAATAATAGTAATAATCGTGTGGCTGGAGTTTGATCTGGTTGATCACGACACCGAGGATCTTTGCGCCGACCGATTGAAGATGGGTCTTTGTGCGTTGCGCCATTTCGCGCGGCGTCGCTCCTCCCTTGACCACGATGATTACGCCTTCGACCAGCGATGAGAGGATCAGGCTGTCGGCAAATGATGAGACCGGAGGCGAGTCAATGACTATGTAATCGAAATTTGCTGTGAGCGCTTCGACCACTTGTTTCATCCTGGGGGAACCGAGCAATTCCGCAGGGTTGGGTGGCAGCGGGCCGACCGGGAGGACATAAAGGTTGGGCATGGCCACCTGGATGAGCGAGGCCAGATCGCCTTCGCCCGTCAGATAGTTGCTCAACCCCGCGATATTTTTCAGACCGAAAATCTTGTGCACGCGCGGCCTGCGCAAATCGGCGTCGATGATCAATACGGCGGAACCGGTTTGCGCGAGCGAGATTGCCGTATTGACGCTGGTCGTGGTCTTGCCTTCCGCCGGCTGGCTGCTGGTGAACAACAGAGTGCGCGGCGCGTGACCTGCGGATGAGAGCAGGAGCGCGGTACGAAGCTGGCGATAACTTTCGGCGATCGACGAATTGGCCTCAACCTGCGTGAGGATGACCGAATCGCTGTTTTTAGCGGGCGCCAGTTCCTTGCCGGTGGCGCCGCTCGACAGAAGTCGGCGCGCCTTGCTTCCGCCCTCTACCGCGGGTATGACGCCGAGCGCCGGTAAGCGCAGGTAACGATCGATATCGTCTACCGCCTCGATCTTGTTGTTTATGTAATCGAGGAAAAGTACCAAACCGATGCCGCCGATGAGCGCCAATAAAGCGCTGAGCAGGATGTTCTGCGCGCGTTTGGGCGCGACAGGGGAACGAGGTTGTGGCGAGTATTCTCTGATGCGGATATTGCTCTTGAGCAACGGGCCGGAAACCTGTATTCCCTGCTGGGTCTCCAACAAGCGCTCGAACATCTGGCGGTTGATGTCCACCTCCTGCTGATAAATTTTGGCCACGATCGCACCTTCGTTCTGCTGCATCGTATCTCTACGCTGCTGCTCGAATGCCATGCGCAGCGATTCTTCGCGTTGGAGAGCGATTTTGAAGTTATTTTCAATGGTCGTCAGGATGCGTTGATGCGAAGCGCGCAATTCGCCTTCGGCCTGTTCGAGTTGGTTGGTGATCTTCTTCACTTCAGGCCATTCGGGCGTGAACTCGACCAGGAATTGCTCGCGCAATTGACGCAGTTCTGTGATCTTCTTGTTGAGGTCCATGACCAGTTCATCGCGCTGAATCTCCGGCAGCGCCGAGACATCCGGCATGCTCCTGCTCAGTTCGTATGTCCGCTGCGCATTTTTGCGTTCGTTCTCAGATTCCAATAGTAAAGTATTGAGCGAGCCCAGACGCGTAATGATGGTGTTATCTTTCTCCCCGAAATCGATTATCTCATTCGCCTTACGGTAATTGAGCAATCTCTCTTCCGCCTCTTTCAATTTCAGTTTGGAGTCGGCGATGCTTTTTTCTAGAAAAGCCCCAGCCTCTTTGTTCTCCTTAAACCGCTGATCCAGGTTGTTCTTTTTAAAGGCATCGGCCCACGTGTCCGCGATCTTGGCGGCCAGGTCAGGGACCGGGTGGTGGTAGTAAATTTCGACCAGCCGCGTATCGCGCACAGGTTTGACATCGACGTTGTAGAGCAGCGTATCGATGAAAGGTTCGAGCCGCCTCATTTCCGCTTGCTCATCGCTCTCGCCATTCGACAGTTCGAGCTGGTCTGATTGCGAGTTGGGCGGGCGGTTTTTTCCCGGCAGGAACTCGCTGTTATGCTCGAGGTCGAGAGATTTGGCGACCAGGTATGCGATCCGCGGGCTCTGGATGACTTTTAGTTGAGTGTTGATGTACTGCGAATCATCGCCGGCCCCCATATTGATCTGCATATCTTTGAGGTTGACGACCCGGTCTTCGCGGTCTATTTCGATCTTGCTCACGCCGCGATAGATGGAAGGCAAGCGTAGGTTGTAAATCGTCGCCATTGTTACGGTTAGGATCACTACGCTGAGCGGTATCCACAGGCGCCGGCGGATGATCCGCCAGTAGTCGCGCAGATGCGTCGATCCTTCGTTTTCAGCCGCGGCGGGTCTCCCGTAACCATATTCCCGTCGCATGTCGAGCGCCACGGCCGCATCTTCGACCGAGATCATTTTCGTTTTGTTATCTTCCTGCATTATTGTCGACCTTGAATGGATTAACCCCTCGAACTGCATCGAGCGCAGGGAACCCCCAACCGGAGCGCATCCCGTGCATTTCGCCTGCACCCGCCCGCGTTACATTAGGGAATGATATAGATAGGCAAGGTGGCGGCTAGGCCAAACCCCACGCCCATAGCTCTACGCGCAATGTTGCTTTTAAGCGAGCTCGGGACATCGACCACATCATTGGGCATCAGGGTGATGTCTTCGCCTTTCTGCTTCTGAATCTCGTTGATGTCGTATACGTATTCCGTTCGAGTGTTCGTGCCGGGCTCTGTCCGAACAACTTTCACCTTGCCTTTGGAAGCATCTGCCGTAAATCCTCCGGCCATGCCGATCGCCTGAATCAAGGTGATTTTGTTCCGCACCGGAAGCGCGCCTGGTTTGACTACCTGGCCGACCACAAATATCTGATCGGTTTCCGGGATGCTGATGATGTCGCCTGACATGACAAAAGGATTGGAATTGGGGTTGCCAAGGAGCACCTCCTGTAATCTGAAGGTGAGAAGGAACGCCTGGCTTTGATCGATCGTCGACTGTAATGAAGCTTGATCGGGGAGGGGAGCGGCTGCGGGAGCTGATTGCTGTTGATCGGTAGCCGAAGAGCTCGTAATGTCTGGTTGAGCAGCGACAGGAACGATGGCTGGAACTGGAGTTCGAGGGCTTGCGTCGCCCGCGCCTGTCTCAATCAACTCGCAGAAATCGGGGGCGCTGCCGCGGATGATATGAACGGCACCGCCGGCGCTTAGTATCGGCCCTCCGGAGTATGTTAGAAGTTCGAGCAAACGGACGCGGCGCTGAAGCTGAAACCTTCCCGGCTTCGCGACCGAGCCGATGACAGCCACTGGCTGGCTGTTATATTCCTTGACGAATACATCGACCTGCGGGTCGCGCAGATACTTTTTATATTTTTCCGCGATAAGTTGCGCCAATTCCGCCTCGGTTTTGCAGGCGACCCGTAGGTCCGGGAGGAACGGGAGGCGGATCGTGCCATGATTGCCGATCCGCTGCTCGCGCCCGAGCTCGGGACGACCGAAGACGCGCACTTCGAGCACATCTCCCGGCCCGACTCGATAACTGTCATCGTCTTTCGGGTCGCCGGCGCTGGTTATATATCCTGGGTCTTGGGCTGGCGTTATCTCCGGGGTCGGTGCTGGTTGCTGCTGTGCTAATGCGAACGCGGGTAGAAAAACAGCCAGAAATGAAAGAGCGGAAAATATTTTGAAAGTGGGGCAAATATTTCGCTTCATCCTCATTCTCCTCCTGATCATCCGTCAATTAATATAGGTAATGGCCTTTGTTGGGAAGCGCTGAGATTTTTATCTCAATAGTTTACCTGGGAGTAATTAAAGTATCGCCGATGCTCTCGATGGCTGTCAATTCTGCCCGGTTGTTATCTGGTGTAAAAATCGATATTGCAGAGAAAAATAGAAGTCAGATGGACCACACGTCCGCTGGAGTTAGGCCGCTCTTTCAGCCGTTACGTATGAAGACCAAGATCAAGACCAATTTTTCAAAAATGACGGAAATTAGGAATTGAATTCTCTTGCCCACAGCAAACGAATCCGCTAGGCTCTGATCTCTTATGGTCAAAATTTCGCTTCGCCCCTTCATTGTACGTCTCAGCTTATTACTTGTTCTGGCTGCTGGTCTCGGGCTACTCGGGTGGTTTATCGCTCGCGCAGCAATAGGCGACAGCTATATGACTTACGTCGAACGAAGCGCAGTTTTATCTACCGAGGGGAGGATGGAAGGGGCCGATCTCGCAATCAAATTTTCACCGCACGATCCGCTGGTCCACTGGCAGCGGGGTGGGGTTTATTTCAACGCCGCCATTGAAGACTTGGCGGATGAGCACCTGGGCGTCGCGGTCGAAGAGCTGCGCCGGGCCGCCCGGATGAACCCGGAGGATTACCGTGTCTGGCTGACGCTTGGGCGCGTACTCGACCAGACGGGTTCGACTGCCGAGGCGCGCGCCGCGCTCGAGCGCGCACTGCAGTTGGCTCCCAAACATTTCGAGCCACGTTGGGCAATGGGCAACCACCTATTGCGCCAGGGAGACCTCGATGGTTCGTTCGCCCAAATGCGGCTGGCGCTGGCCAACCGCCCTGCCGCTCTACCGCTCATCTTCGATTATGCCTGGGGAGTCTATCAGGGAGATGGGAAGGCTATCGCTGAAGCCCTGGCGCCTCCGCCGGAGATAAAAGTGCAGATGATCTCTTTGCTCATCTCACGCGGCCAGGTGGAAGAGGGGCTATCTTTGTGGAGCGAGATGCCTTCACCGGGGTTAAAGGATGTGCAGAGAGTGACCGAGTGCCTAATCGACGCCGGGCGATTTGCCGCTGCTTACGATATCTGGAGCAAGGCCGGCATTCCCGATCGCCCTGCGGCTGACGAGCATTCCCTGCTCGCCAATAGCAGCTTCGAACAAACATTTACATCAGAATCCAAGACGCCATTCTATGCCTGGAGGACATCCAGGCCTGCCGGAGTGCGGGTCACGCTCGACCGGAAAGATGCGCTCGCCGGAGATCAGAGCCTGCGAGTCAGCTTTAACGTAGATCAGAATGTCGCGATCATCCTGGCTGCCCAGACAGTCCCCGTCAAACCGAAAAAAAAGTATTGTCTGAGCTTTTTTGTGAGGACAGAAGAGCTGGAGAGCCTGAGCACGCCGTTGGTCGAGATCTACGATTCGGCGGACATGAAGCGCGTCCGCGCCGCTACCGCGCCCTTCCCGACGCGCGATAACACGTGGGCCGAGTATGTGATTTCGCTCGACACCGCGGCGGATACCGAAGCCTTATCGATCCGCCTGCTGCGCCCGCCCTGTGCTGAATCGCCGTGCCCGATTTTCGGGCGCCTCTGGCTCGATGATTTCAAGCTGCTTGAGTGCGAAAGTGTGAGGAAGCCTGAGAATGACAAGCCGTTGACTATTGCGAATTGAGCTGTCGGAAAGGAAATATCCTGGAAAGAGCCATCTACATATCGATTCTTTTGCTGCTCATTCTGACGCCGATCCCATATGGGGCGGTCGAATCGTGGTCAACCGCGCTATGGGAGCTATGGGTATTTGCGACGATGATTTTGTGGGGGGTGCTCGTGGTAAAAGAGGGCAGGCTCGATCTCACCGCGAATCCGCTGATCTGGCCGATGTTGGCCCTCCTGATCGTCGCGATCGTTCAGTTTCTGCCGCTGGCCGACGGCGAGCGGGGGACGATCAGTTATAACTCATATTCCACTCTACAGGCGGCAATCAAGCTCTTCACCTCGATCTCTTTCTTAATTCTTTTTGCCAGCTTTGTAAACACGGATGAACGCCGGAATATCGCGATCAAAGTAATCATAGGGGTGTGTGTATTGATCGCGCTGGTAGGGATCGGCCAGAGTTACATCGGAAAGATGATCTGGCAGCGCGGCTCGTACGGGCCGTTCGTCAACCGGAACCACTTCGCGGGTTTTCTTGAAATGGGTGTGGGCCTGGTGGGCGGGCTGATCATTGGACGCAGCGTGCGCCGGGAAATGATGGCGGTTTATGTGAGCTGCGCGCTGGCGATGTGCGCGGGCATCGTGCTATCGGCTTCGCGCGGCGGAGCGCTGGCGCTCGTAGCGGAAGTAATCTTTCTGGCAATCGTGGCTATTCCTACCTTCATTTCATCACGGAGCGTAGATAGACAGAGGCGTTTGGGTTTAATCGTTCGATCGGCCGGAGCGATGGTGTTGGGCATCGCTGCTATTTTCGGTTCGTTGTTCCTGGTCGGATCCGAAGGACTGGTGCAGAACATCGCTCAGTCGCAGAGTGAGAGTCAGAACGAGCTGCTGGCAAGCGAGCGTTACAGCCGGCGCGACATCTGGAGCGCGACGAGCAATATGATCAAGGACCACCCCTGGCTCGGCGTCGGCCTTGGCGCTTATCAGTTCGCCTACACGCGGTACGACCAGAGCTCCGGCATACAGCGCGTGGAGCAAGCGCACAATGACTATTTGCAGATAGTGGCCGATGCCGGATTGATTGGCGGATCGATAGTTCTGGTATTCGTGATACTGCTCTTCGCGCGAGGCGTCTCGGCGGCGCAAGCGAGGGACCGGCGCAGGCGTTCGATCATCCTCGGCGCATTGGCAGGCTGCTTCGCCATAGCTATCCACAGCTTCGTCGAATTCAACCTTCAGATTACCTCTAACGCACTGTTATTCCTCGCACTGGCCGCATTGGCTACGGAAAAAATTGATAATTGATAATGGATAATTGATAATAAGCGGCTACGCACCTTCTCACACTATTAATTGCATAACTATCAATTATCAATTATCAATTATCATTCTCTTCTATGGACAAATTTCGCATCATCGGTGGCAGACGATTGAGCGGGAGCGTCGCGATCAGCGGGGCGAAAAATTCGGCATTGCCCTGTCTGGCAGCTTCGCTGCTCACGCCCGAGCCCGTGACTTTACGCAACGTGCCATACGTCCGCGATCTGATCACAATGCGCCGGCTGCTCGAAGACCTGGGCTGCACCGTACTGGTGCCCGAACTGCGCACGCACCGGATCAGCGCGGATTCGGTAGAGAATTATGAAGCACCTTACGACCTGGTCAAAACCATGCGAGCCTCGGTGCTCGTGCTCGGCCCGCTCATCGCGCGCTTTGGGAAGGCGCGCGTCAGTCTCCCCGGCGGCTGCGCGATCGGTCAACGTCCCATCGATTTTCATCTCATGGCGCTCGAACGTATGGGCGCCAAAATCGAACTGCACAACGGCATAGTCGAAGCCCACTCATCCAGATTACGAGGGGCAGACATCGCATTCGAAACAGTGACCGTGACGGGGACTGAGAACGTGATGATGGCTGCGGCGCTCGCCGAAGGCACGACTCGTATCAATAACGCCGCTTGCGAACCGGAAGTGGTCGATCTGGCCAATCTGATGACGAAGATGGGGGCCAGGATCCAAGGAGCAGGCACGCCCACGATGATAATTTCCGGTGTTGACGCTCTCGGCGGGGCGGATCACGAGATCATTCCAGATCGCATAGAAACGGGTACATTCCTGGTTGCCGGCGCGATTACGCGCAGCGATCTGGAGATCACCCGGTGTGAGCCCGACCATCTGATTGCCGTCATCGAGAAGTTGCGCGAAGTCGGCGTCAGGATCGAGCAGGCGGGCGAGCGCACGCTCAAGGTTGCGAGCGACGGCAAATTGCGCGGGGTCGATGTCACTACGGCTGTCTATCCGGGGTTCCCGACAGATATGCAGGCTCAATATATGGCACTGATGACGCAGGCCGAGGGCGATTCGGTCGTGACGGAAACGATCTTTGAGAACAGGTTTATGCACGCGAGCGAACTGCAGCGTCTCGGCGCGCGCGTCCGTACGCACGGTCATTCGGCATACGTGCAGGGCCCGACATTGCTGACGGGCGCAAAACTGATCGCATCAGACCTGCGAGCTTCGGCATCGCTCGTCATAGCTGGACTGACGGCGCAGGATGAAACCTGGATCGATCGCGTCTATCACATCGACCGCGGGTACGAGAGGATTGAAGAGAAATTACGTTCGGTTGGAGCGGATATCGAAAGAGTGAAATGACAGCGGCGGGGGGGCCGAATGCACAGAGTGAAGCTTCGCAACCGTCTTCCCGTGCTCACGGCGCAATCCCGCAATCATCCATTATCTTCCAGATTCACGGCCAGCCTTCCTGCCTTCCAAAGCCCGATTATGCCCAGCAACAGACAGCTCAAACAGGCGAAGCGAAAGAGACGGTAAGTTCGCTCCGATGATAGACTGCCCGGATTCCAACCGCGAAACAGGACGGGCGTCGGAATCGCCAGATTGCGAAGATCAATCTGCTTCGTTACCGGCGCGCCGGGAGGACGAGCGAACCACCAGAATGGTTCGGGCGGCCATGGCTCGGGTTGGCTGGCACGGCCCAGTCTTGCGCTTCCCCATATGCGTAACAAATGGAGATTGAATCGCAGATGGTTGAAGCGGGGATCGTGTTGGAACGCTTCCAGCGTCGATTGCGAACTGTTGATTGCTGCAACATAGAGGCACCCATAATGAAAGACGATGCCGAGAAACGAGACGACCACTCCCAGGACTACCGTAGCGACTAGCAGCATTTCTTGTCTCAAACGAAATGGCTTTCCCGACACCGTGGCCGCGAAACAGATCACGAGCGGGGCGATTGCGGAATGAAGGTATCGTGGCCCCCACGTCTCCTCCGTCCACACAACCATCAGGGCGAAGCCGCCGGCCAAACCGCTTAAAGTGAGGAGCGCCCAAATTACAATCGCCGGTTGAACTTTAAAAGCGCGACGGATGGCCAGGAAACTGAGGATGACGATGGGTGCGTAGATCAACAGACTCTTATTCGCCGACCCGAAGTAATCGAAGATATTCATAACGAGTGTCAGCGGAGAATCGATGAGTATCGTTGCCAGGTAGTTTTCTTCCCCACCTTGACTCGCCCAATAAGTGTTGCGCGTGTATCGGTTCGAGATAATCGAGCCGACCACTACCGCCACGATGAAGGCATACCTCAACCAATTCCGTTTAGTCCGCGGCGCTGAATCTTTCGTGAAATAGAGCAAAAGCAGGAATCCCACCGCCGGTATCAGAAATATGCCGTTCATTTTGGCGCTCACGGCCACCGCGCATGCCAGGCCGACCTGCGCTGCCTCGAGCCAGGTATCTTTTTTCTCTCTTATCAAAACGATGTATGAACCATAAAACAGAAAGAGCGATTGCGTTGTTTCCATCCCTATGTATGCATAGGGCCACAACATTGTCGACACGCCTGTGAAGAGGGCCAGGCAGTAGCCCCAGACACAGCTCCCCGTCAATTTTCTCGTCCAGACCAAGATCAAGGCGCAGAGCAGTGAGGTAGCCAATATTGTTTGCAACAGCAGGATACGCCCCATCCAGATGCGCGACTCGCCGAATAAAACCCGGCTCAGCAGGATGAAAGGTACTTCCAGAATCGTTTCCGTGCAGCCGTGATGCGTCCAATTTATCTCGGAGAGGGGGGCCAGCTTCGCCAGGTTTATCAGATTATCGGTTACCTGCTTGGCGGCCGTGATGTTCTCCTGCATGTACCCCATGAAAGCGCTTGTGCTGGGAGTGAATGCGCAGTAGAACAGGGTTAAAGACGCACAAAATAGGCTGACGATTTTAAGATCGGCGTTAATGCGTCTCTCGGTCTTTGGTGATATTTGAGGTATATCTTCCACGCCGGATTTATAAGCCATTTTATTATTTAATCAGTCATTAAATATTCCCACTTCGAAATTCTTCTGCCAGATATTCACTTGCCCGCCAGGCGAGCCCTGCGATCGTCAATGTGCAATTCTTCTCCGACAAAGAGACGAAGCTCGCGCCATCCACGACGAAGAGGTTCTTGATATCGTGAGATTGGTTGAACCGGTCGAGCACGGATTTTTTCGGATCGTCCCCCATTCGCGCGGTTCCGACCTCGTGAGTTGCATCGCCCGGCGGTGGCGGCAACTGGCGCTTATATGGAGAGATTTCAGCTCCTGCAGCACGCAGAATCTCTTCAGCGCTGTCGTACATCGCGGCGGCCATCTTCAGGTCGTTCTCACCCCACCTGGCGTGGAAGCGCAATTGCGGAATGCCATAGCGATCCTTCAATCCGCCCGGATCGATCTCGCAATAGTTGTTGTAGTCCGGAAGGCATTCGCCGAAACCCGCCATGCTGACCCGCGCCGGGTTCTGCCGGCGAACGCGCTCTTTGAAATCGCGGCCGAACCCGGAGATGCTGCGCGCGTATCCCGGAAACATACGCGAGCCGCTCCCTGGTTGAAATTGCCATCCGCGCATGAACGGTGATTTTCGGCCATCAGGAACGTTTGTGTGGCGCGGAATATAGATGTGGCCCCCGCCGGCGCCATCGTCGTTGACTACGGGCGCGCCTTCGAGAGCCGGCAGGTAACCGCTGACGAATCCGGACTTGATGTTGTCCATCAGGAAATGTCCGAGCACGCCGGATGAATTGCCGAGGCCGTTTGCGTGCTCGCGCGTCTTCGAGTTGAAGAGGATGCGAGTCGACTCCATTGCGCCCGCGCCTAGCAGCACGACCTTTGCATAAGCTTCATACGTGAGTTTATTACGCGTGTCGATGAACTCGACTCCGTGGGCCTTGTTAGTCTTTGATTCCACCAGGACTCGATGAACGGCGGCGTGCGTGCGGAGAGTGAAGTTTTTTTGCCCGATCAGCGTGGGGATAATGGCATCGAGCGTATTGAACCGCGATGAAGTTGAACACCCGCGGTCGCACGCTCCGCAAAAGTGACAGGCGGCGCGGCCTTCGTAATTGCGCATGAGCATCGCCTTGCGCGTCGGGATTACCGGAATCCCGATTTTCTTTCCACCCTCAATCAGTCTCACTTCGCCGCAGCGTGCGGCGGGCGTGGGCGCGTGGTAGCTTCCATCGGGTATAACATCCAGTCCTTCTTTGGTGCCGAAGACCCCCATCAGAGTTTCGGCCTTTTCGTAATAGGGCGCGAGGTCCTGATAGGATATGGGCCAGTCTTCCCCATATCCGTCCTGCATAGATTTGCCTTTGAAGTCCCATTCAGACATGCGCAGGCTAACGCGCGCCCAGGTGTTGGTGCGCCCGCCCACTGCGTGCACGCGCGTCCAATGGAAATCGGTGCCGGGCGCGAGGGCGTAACGGTCTATTTTGGGATGGACGAACAGGTGTTCTGTGTATGCGTTGACCTTCCAGAGGCCATCGTATTGCCCAGGTTTGCCCAGGCCGCGATAGGGCAATTCGTATGGCCATGTGTGTTCGGTGTGGAAGATTTCAGCCGGGATCCATTTCGGCCCGATTTCGAGCAGCAGGACGTTGAGGCCTTTGTTGACGAGAACATGAGCGGCGATGCCGCCGGCCGCGCCGGAGCCAACGATGATTGCGTCGTAGAGGGTTCTTTTCTGGGCCATTTTTTTGATGTTATGAAGTAAAAGGGACAGACAGGATAACATACCGCCTCCTGCCTGTCCGTCCACTGTCTCAGGCATGACAGTATTCAGAATGTGAGTTTCAGGCCGACCTGCACGTTGCGAGCCGGGGCTGCTGCAGAGATCGTCCCATAAGCATTGTTGTTGGAATCAACGTTTGGGTTGTTTAAGTTGACAATATTCCAGGCATTGAAGAAATCGGCCTGGAATTGCAGCTTGAATTTTTCGTTGAGCGAGAACCCTTTGCGGAGCGAAAGATCCCACAAGTGACGGCCAGGCCCCTCGATGACCCCTACTCCGGCCACTCCGCGACGGTCATCCGATGGGCGGCCGAAGGCTGCCGTGTTGAACCATTCATCGATCGTTCGCGGTCCGTCGACTGGCTCGCCGGTCGCATCTGCGCGCCGGCCTCCGATCGAGCTGTTGCCCGTCGGCGTAAGGTATTGCCCCGTCTGCCACCGCGTGATTCCGCTGACCTCCCAACCGCCGAGCGTGTTATTCAAAAACGCATTGGCTTTGCGGAAGAAAGGTAATCGATAGGTGTAGGTCGTGACGAAAATATGACGCCGGTCGAAGCTCGCCGGTCCATAGTTGAAGCTGCGGTTGAAAGGGTCTTCCAGATTATCACCGTTACCGCTGTTCTCGGCCAGCGCCTTAGACCAGGTATAGCTGACGGTCATCGTCAGGTCGCCTTTGCGTTTCGTCGCATAGAGCTGTAATGCGTTGTAGTTGGAATTCGAATCGCTCAACCGCTGCCGAATTTGAGCGAAGCCTTTGTAAGGACGCATAAAGTTGGTTGCTCCACGCTCAGCCGATGGCCGCAGCTGGTTCCCTACGAGGACGGCGAATGCCGGTTGGTTGATGTCTGGCTGGCGCAGCAGATGACGACCCTGGTTCCCGACATAAGCGATTTCGCCGAAGATCCCGCCCGGCAATTCGCGCTGGATGCTGAGACTGTAGTTCATCACGTATGGTGTGACGAGGTTGGGATCCACCGTGAAGATATCGCTGAATGGTGCCACCCCCCCAGCCAGGATGTCCGCCAGATTTCCATTTTCGAATTGAGCGCTGGGCATGTAGGGCGGCATATTGCCCGATGAATAGATGATATTTCCTTCGGGCCGATCGTAGAAGATTCCGAATCCCCCGCGGATCGCCATCTTGTTGTCGTTCGCGGGCGTATATGCGAATCCGAAACGCGGAGCAAACAGATGCTGCGGGTTATACAGACCGCGGTTGGCTCCGGTTGGGACGCCCAGCACTTCAGGCGAATTGGCGTTCGGTACACGGCCCAGCTCGCTATCAGGCACCCCGGAACCCGCGCGAATTAATCCATTGTGGCGGTTGCCGCCCTTGCTGACGTCGATCGTCCCGTTTCGGTTGAGCGTTACCGCCTGTGACGGGTCATACAAGGCCGGATCGAAGTTAACGATGTTATCCGCCTGTGCGAATGTCGGCACTCCATACTGGTAACGCATTCCGAGTTCGAGACTCAGCTTGCGGTTGACACGCCAGTTGTCGCCGACGAAGGATTCTATCTGTGAGAAGCGGAAGAATGCGATCGGATCGATCGCAGCTTCGCTGTAGGTGCGGAAATTCCCGAGCAGCGCATCGGCGAAGGCGTTGCTGGTAGAATTCGGATTGCCGCTCGCATTGAAGTTTACGCTGCCGGTGTAATTCGAGCGGCCGTTCTGATCTTTGCGGTTTCGGATGTAGAGCACTCCGGTCTTGAGCGTGTGAGCGCCGCGCACCCAGGAGATATTATCGCTGAGGGCGATATCGGTCGTCGGTGAATTCAATGCTCCTGTCGGGCCATCGAAGGTGGCGAAGCCGTTGATGTTGGTATTCGGTATGCCATCGTCAAAGGGCCCGCCGCCATTGAAGACCTGCTGATAGGTGAAATCATAGGTTGAGCGTTTCCACGCATCGCCGAATGGTGGAACGCGCTGGCCATTCCATGATGCGTTGACTTTCGCTTCGTTGATGATAGTGGGTGTGATCATCCAGGTATGACCCACCTGGTAACTAAAACCAGGCCGGCGCCGGTTGGTTGGGATCGTCGGCAATTGTGAATCGATGAATGTCCCGTAGGGCGCGACCAGGTTGTAATCGTCGTGCAGATAGCGACCATAGATCGAGTGGCGCTCATTGAAGCGATAGTCGAGCCGCAGTATCTCCTGCCGGAAATCGAAGGGGTTCGGCTCCTGAAATAACACGTTGTTACTTGTAGCTGTGTCGGTATAAGAAACCGCTCGCGCTTCCATCGCCGAGATGACCGAATTGATGGCTCTCCCGTCGGCCGTAAATAAATTAACCGGGATAGTATTATTCGGGAAGCACCCGGTGCGTACCGCCGCCTTGGTAATGACTCCATTGGTGATCTCGGGAGCTAGGCAAGTCGTGCTGGCATTGGCGGGATTGCGCAGTGCGCCGTCATCCGCAGTCCCTACGATGCCATCGGGGCCGCGTAATCTGAATGAGAAATCGCCGTTCCGTTCGGCTCGCGTCGGAATAGTGCGCAGCGGCGAAGTTTGAAACCGGCGTATGTATTTCCATTCCATTCCGCCGAAAAAGAAGAATTTGTCTTTAATGATCGGACCGCCGAAGCTGAACCCCATATTGTTATATCGCAACCCCGGCCGTTCCACATCACGCATATTGTTGAAGACATTGTTGGCATCCACCTTGTCGTTGCGTAGATATTCAAAAACGCTGCCATGAAATTGGTTACCGCCGCTTCGGGTCACGACATTGATCGAAGCGCCTGAATTCCGCCCATACTCGGCTGAGAAGTTGGAAGTCCGGACGGCGAGTTCGCGGATAAAGTCGATGCCGACGTTATTTATCTGACTGCCATTACTCCCGGAATCGAGATTGAAGCCGCCGTCAACCGTCAACAGGTTGGAGTTGCCGCGATTCCCGTTGATCGGCTGGCTTACGCCCAGGTCCGTCATCATTGCGAGCTGATCATCATTGAGCAACGGCGCGCCCGGAATGAGCGTGGTCAGTTGCATATAATTGCGGCCATTGAGCGCGAGCTCCTGAACCTGCGCCTGGTCGATCACCCGAGCGAGCTCGCCCGAGGTCGAATTAACCGTCTCGCCGGCAGCTGCCGTGACTTCGATGACCTCCGTCACCTGGCCGGGTTCGAGCGCGAAATCGACCGTCAAACGGCCATCGGCAACGAGCGCATATCCGGTTTTGCTCGCTTTCTTGAAATCCTTAGCTTCAACCGTCACGTTGTAGTCGCCCACGGGCAGATTGGTGACGACGTAGAAACCGTTCGGATCGCTCATCGCCGTGCGTTCGATGCGGGTGGCGATGTTAATAACTTTTATCACCACTCCAGGCAGCGATGCGCCATCAGTATCTGTCACTGTTCCCGATATCCGGCCTGTAATTGTTTGCGCTGATCCGCTGCCGCTGAGCACTAGCGCCAGAAGCACATATAGCACATATATCAAGGGGGTAGCTTTGCGGTTCATAGGTTCTCCTCGTTGTTGGGTAAAGGAATTGAATAGAAATCTTCCCAGCAAAGCGATAGCAAAGCCTGATAAATATGTTTTTTTCAGGTATATCAGATTGCAGACTTTACGAGTCCGAGTAAAAGCAGATAAGCTCGACTTGCAGTACAAAGACGCAAGTGCGTAGCCCAGATCGGGCCAATCTCGCAATCTTTGAAGGCTTCAAGGAGCAATTGACACAACGCGCTAAGCGGATGCCAATTGAGCTCTGGCCGCGCGCTTCAGTTTCAATTCTTTTGCCGCGTCAACCGTCATTTCGGAGCGATAAGCGGCAGCGAGGGCAGCAATCCACGGCACTGCCTGCCATGCGAGATCGAAGAAAAGGAGAGGCATCCTGTCGATCCCGCTGAATTCCTGAATATCTAGTCTTTTCAGCGCCCCCGCCAACACAAGCACTCCGCGCAACATGGTATAAAGCGTCAGCAGACGCAGGGCCACTGCGAGCTTGCCGCCGTCCATCTGCGTCGCCATCCGGTGAAGTACCAGGCTGGCAGCGGCGCTGAGCGAGAGCAGACACAGGCCGATCAATTGAAGATATCGGCTGATCGGATATGGCGATTGCGCCTGCGTCAGTCCATCCCGGAAAAAAAAGAGCAGAATGATCAGGATGAAGATGCCGCAGATAGCCGCATAATCGCGGATTTCAATCCGGAAGCCCAGGCCAACCCGATGATACGACCATCCCATCGCCAGCAGTCCTAACAGCAGACAAGCATTGGCAGGAACGATCGCTACGTGCTGGAGCAATCCGAAAATGATGCCGTTTCTATACCCCTCCCAGAAGAAATTAAAGACCCAGCTCTCGATAAATATTCTGATTACCGAGATGCCGGCATTAGCGGCAAGGGCCAGCCATGAGATGCGCAGCCATAGGGTATCTTTGTATTCACTGGCGATCTCGAGATTGAGCGCCATCGCGAAAAAATAGGCCCAAAACAAAGAAAACGTTGTGATCGCTCCCTCGTATAGTCGCAACCGCGGCGTCCAGCCGAGAATGTACGGAAGATGCGCCATCAGCCAGAGGCTGAAATTAATCGCCAGTCCGTAGAGAATGACTTTCGGTGTGATCCGCGAAGCAAACATATATGACCAGCAGAGTCGGACCCGGTCTATGGCGAGGGGCATTACCGATACCCCATTCACCTCTAACCTCCAAAATCTATGATCTGTCCGCTCTCCCAGACCAGGTGTGCGCCGGTCTCGCCGCACATCACGGCGGCGATCGATTTCAAACTAGTAAGAAACGGAGTCCAGTTCTCCAAGGTGACCTGTTCGAGCGATCGGGCGGGCGAGACTTGCGCGGCGGCGCTCAGGGCTTTGCGTGCCGTTTGCGATCCGCACATCGGCGCCATCACCGCCGCCAGCGCATCCAGCCGCTGTTTGACGGAACTCTGTTTAGTGTAGACCGTCTCCAGCTCCGCGGTCCGGATGCGCGTAAAGACGCCATGCAACCCCTTTCTTAGTTGATGGTCTTGCAGGGTGAGGGTATCTCGTATCTCTTCGCCGGCTGAGCGCAGGGCTTGCGTTGTGAGGGCCATCTGTTCATGAAATTCCCAACAGGGCAGACAGCCGATTAGATGCGCTTCGATCCGATCGCGGGCCGCTTCATCGAGCTGCCCTTCCAGATAATCGTTCCACTCCTTCTCCGATATTCCGTGAATCATTTAGTTTATCCTTTTTCTCGCATCCTTCTTCAACGATCCCCCGATGACCGATGCGAGTTTTTTCTTGGCATTGAAGAGCCGCCATTTAACTGTGCCTATCGGGATGCCCAGGGCGACGGCCAACTCATCGTAACTTAATTCTTCGACGAAGCGCAGAATGACTAACTCGCGTTCGGCCGGTTCCAGATAGCTCATCCAATCCGAGAAATCCGAGTTGCGTGTCATCTCCACCTCGGTCGTCAACAATTCGCCGAGATATTCGCCCAGAGGCTCGAATTCTGCGATCTCGCTGCGCACTCGCTGCTGGCGCCAGTGCCGGAGCATCTCGTTCTTGGCGACCTTAAATAACCAGCCGTAAAATTGCTCCTTTTCACGCACATCGCCCGCGCGCTGGTAGGCGATGAACATTACGTTTTGAGCGAGCTCCTCAGCAATACTCGACTCCAGTCCCCTCAGCAGGAAATATCGGCGTATCCGGGCATAGAACGACTCGAAGAGCGCGCAAAATGACTCCTCCGTTCGTGTCTCCAGAAACAGCTCGATAGCCTGTTTCTCTTCCAATTGCTTAACTCCTCTGATCAAAGGTTTCGGATAGATATCATCCGATGGCTGGTCATTCATCTTTCACTAATTAAAGATGCAGTGAACCGGTGATTTTGTTTGTGCACATCAAAAAAAACTCAAAATTTCATCTATTCTTTGTATACACGCGACTTATAAATGCAAGTGGGACCTTTTGCTGTGATTATTTGTAAGTATTTAGGATGGCCTGAGTTCAATAGTATTTCCATCCGGGTCGCGGACAAATAGCTGCGGATTGCCGGCACGCCCGCTCCCGTAGTTGATTGCGACGCCCAGCCGGCGCAGCGTATTTTCCGTCTCTTGAATGTTCGCGACACTCAATGCTATGTGGCGGTCGTGGCGCGGCGGATCAGCGTGTCCGGGCATCTGATTTACGCTCATTAAATGTAGCTGATGTCCGTTTCCCAGATCGTACCAGCGTCCGGGGAAACCCAGGTCCGGGCGCGGCAACAATGGCAGGCCGAGCACACTTTCGTAGAATTCGGCGGCTCGCTCGACATCGGTGACGAGAAATCCGGCGTGATGAAATCCCGAGATTGTGATCGGCATCGGCATCTCCTATTATTCGATTTATTCGGGTAGAGATCGAAAAAGAATTAATCGAAAAAGAATTAATCGATAAAGAATTATAAGACTAGCTCGCCTGATGATTGATGAGCAAGTGTAATTATCATGATCTGGGGTTTCATTGAGTAGTTCCGCGCGGTATTTGCTTCTTATAATTTTCCTTTATCTCAGGAGATATTTACATATGAATACAGAGGTCGGGTTTGGACTGGTCGGATGCGGATTGATCGGCAAGGTCCAGGCTGAGGCGATCGAATCGATTGCCGGAGCGCGGCTGCTTGCCGTCTGCGGCCGTGATGAAAAGCGCTCGGTGGAATTTGCCGCTCGTTACAAAATTACGGCTTACACGGACTATGACAAATTCCTCGAACATCCCGGATTGCGGATCGTGACGATCTGCACGCCGAACGGGACGCACGCTCAGTTGGGAATAAAGGCAGCCCGAGCCGGAAAACACGTGCTTGTCGAAAAACCTATCGAGATCGATCTCGATCGCGCCGACCGGTTGATACAAGCGTGTGAAAATGAGGGGGTGAAGTTGGGCGTCATCTTCCAATCGCGATTTCTGGCCGAAGTGCAGAAGTTCAAGCGAGCGATCGATGACGGAAAACTGGGGCGGTTGATCATCGGAGATGCATATGTGAAATGGTATCGCGCGCCGGAGTATTACGCTCCCGGTTCGTGGCACGGGACGCTCAGCCTTGACGGCGGCGGGGCATTGATCAACCAGGCGATCCACACGGTCGATCTACTGCGCTGGATGATGGGTCCGGTTGACACCGTTTTTGCGATGAAATCCGCATTGCGCTATCCGCAGATCGAAGGCGAAGATACGCTGGTCGCCAGTCTGCGTTTCCGCAACGGCGCGCTCGGAGTAATCGAGGCGGCGACATCGGCCAAGCCAGGTTTCAAGCGAAGGCTGGAGATAAGCGGTGAACGCGGAACTATCATTCTTGATGGAGATGCGATCGGTTCCTGGGCTATTGATGGTGAGGTCGCGGAAGAGAGTGAGGCCGAACAGCTGACCGACGGATCGGCAAATCCCGCCGCGATCTCGAACGAAGGACACCGGCGCCAGATCGAAGACATGATGAATGCGGTGATAGAAGACCGGTCTCCGATGATTGACGGGCGAGAGGGAAGGAAATCTCTGGAACTGGTCAGGGCGATCTACCAATCGGCCAGCAGCGGAGAGGTTGTCAGATCAACGACCGATCAGTCAGTTGTGTAGGAAATTAAATGTCAATTGAATCAGCATTCCTAGCTCTCGCAGGTTGATACAAAAGGGGGTCAAAATCGAGCAGAGGAAATATCTTTCTTTTTTCCTTTTCATTCGCTGCACCCGCTTCGAGCCGCGGGTCAGGTTGAGAGAGCAGGCTCCAGCAGGGTCTCTTGTGAATTGAAGGGCTTCTCATCTGAATTTCGTGACCTGATGTATGTGCCATCCATTTGCAGCCAGCGCATCTTCACGTTATCCGAAAATGCCGGTTCCAGGACTTCGCGCACGATCCGTTCTTTGATCCTTTCATCTTCGATCGGAAAGAGTACCTCTACGCGGCGATCGAGATTGCGGTTCATGAGGTCTGCGCTGCCGAGATATATCTCTTCGTTGCCGCCGTTTATGAAGCGATAGACGCGCGTGTGTTCGAGAAAACGCCCGACGATGCTCCCGACTCTGATCGTCTCGCTCTTGTCCGGCATACCCGGACGCAGGCATGAAATGCTGCGCACGATCAGGTCGATCGGCACGCCTTCCCGAGATGCCGCATACATCTCTTCGATCATGTTGGTGTCAGTTAGATTATTGAATTTGGCTATGATCCCCGCCGGCCGCCCGGCCTGCCGGTGTGCGATCTCACGCCGGATCAATTCGGTTATGGTCTTACGCAGGTTGACCGGCGCAACGAGAAGCTTGCGATAACGGGCCTGCCGCGAGTACCCGGTCAGGTAATTGAAGAGATCCGAAGCGTCGGCACCGATCTCGGGGTCGGCCGTGAAGAGGCCGACGTCGGTATATATGCGCGCGGTGACGGGGTTGTAGTTGCCCGTGCCCAGGTGCACATAGCGACGCAGCGTGTTCTTCTCCTGGCGCACGACGAGCGCGAGTTTCGCGTGTGTCTTCAGTCCGATCAAGCCGTAGACCACGTGAGCGCCGACTTTTTCCAACCTCCTCGCCCACTGGATATTGTTCTCTTCATCGAAGCGAGCTTTCAATTCCACGAGCACCGCCACCTGTTTACCCATCTCCGCGGCCCTGATCAGCCAATCGACTATCGGCGAGTCCTGTCCAACTCGGTAGAGCGTCTGCTTGATGGCCAGTACATTGGGGTCGACTGCCGCCTGGCGCAAAAATTCGATGGCCGGCGCAAATGATTCATAGGGGTGATGCAACAATATGTCCTGGTGGCGGATGGCGTCGAAGATCGATTCGCTCGAACGCAGAACCGCGGGCGTCGTCGGGTTGAATGGCTGATCCTTCAGTTCGGGCAGATCGAGTTTGTAAAATGCCATCAGGTCCGGGATATTGAGTGGGCCGTCGATCGTGTAGACATCCTGCTCAACCAGTTCCAGCGCACTCCTCAACACCGTGACCATCTCCGGGCTCATTCCCGCAGAAACCTCGAGGCGCACACAGAAACCGAACCGTCGCTGCCGCAACTGTTGCTCGACTGTCTTCAATAAATCGGCCGCTTCTTCTTCTTCAATCTCGATATCAGCGTCACGGGTGATGCGAAATGGCCGGCATTCGCGGATTCGCATTCCGGGGAATAGCATATCGATGTGCGCGGTGATTACTTCCTCGAGCAGAACGAAGCAATAGCCTTCTCCGTTGACGGGGATCAAGCGCGGCACATTAGGCGGAACCTTGACGCGCGCAAACCGCGGTTCTTCGTCGTCCTCGCGAACCTCCGGCTCGACCAGCGTCGCCAGATTCATACTGTTATTGGAGATGTGCGGGAAAGGATGGCTCAAATCGACTGACAGGGGCGTCAGTACGGGAAAGACGCGTTCGTTGAAAAAAAGGCGCAGTTCCTCGCGCTGTTCTTTGTTCAACTTGTTATATGCAATGATACGTATGCCGAATTGTTCCAGGCCCGGCAGAACCTGTTTGAGCAGACAACGCGTCTGCACTTCCAGCAGTGGACGCAGGCGTTCGGAAATCTGGCGCATCTGAGTCGCGGGGGTTAGCCCGTCGGGCGAAAGCAGCGTCTGGTTTCCTTCCAGCTGTTCCTGCAATCCCGAGATGCGCACCATAAAAAATTCGTCGAGATTGCTTGAGAAGATCGAAAGAAACTTCAGTCGCTCAAGGAGAGGTTGGGCCGGATCGAGCGCTTCATCAAGGACACGGCTATTGAACTCGATCCAACTCAGTTCGCGGTTGAGCAGCGAGTTTTCCGTGAGAATTCCAGCAGCTTTGCCTGTCTTCTCCAAAAAGGGCGCAGGAGTTTCCATATATCCAGGTATTTTATGTGATATCTGTTTAAGACGTCAATTTTTGGAGGAGATTAGCGACCGGGAGGAAAGACGGAGGTGCGGGCAAGGTGCGGGCAAATAAATACAAATTTGAACTTTTTGCTTTTTGCATATTCTCCCTTCCCGCCTCCAGTACTTGCGCCTGTGCCGCCGACATGCTGATAATGCCGGAATGAATTCAGATCGGAAGGTGGATTTGGAGAAGATCGCAGCGGGTGCGCGCTTGATTCTCGAGGGCATTGGCGAAGACATAGCTCGTCCGGGCTTGATCGAAACGCCGCGTCGCATAGCCGAAATGTATGCCGAAATCTGCGGCGGACTGCACGAGGATCCGGCAACCGAGATAAAGGTCATAACGGCCGAGACGCACGACAATATCGTCATGGTTAAAGACATTCCGCTGTATTCGCTCTGCGAACACCACCTCGCCCCGTTCACCGGGGTCGTGCATATAGCATATATTCCGAAGGACGGTCGCATCGTCGGACTATCGAAGATCGCCCGCATAGCCGACATCTTCGCGCGCCGCCTGCAGATTCAGGAACGCCTGACGACTCAGATCGCGGAGTTGCTTTATCATGGCGAGTTGCAGCCGAAGGGAGTGATGGTGGTTATCGAGGCGGTACATCTTTGCATGGTGATGCGCGGGATCAAAAAACATGGTGCCACATTTATCACCTCCGAAGTGCTGGGCGTTTTCAGAAAAGACGAGCGAACGAGGATTGAAGCGATGTCGTTCTTAACCGAGCACAGACGATAATGCAGGAAAGATTGCAAAAAATCATCGCCACAGCAGGTATCGCCTCGCGGCGCAAGGCCGAAGAGTTGATGCTCGCCGGTGAGGTCAGCGTCAACGGAAAAATAGTGACCGAACTCGGAACAAAGGCCGATCCCGACAGGGACCATATAAAAGTGCGCGGGAAATTGATAAACCCGAGGCTCGAGAAACAGGAGAATATCTATCTGTTGCTCAATAAACCGCCGGGATTTTTGACCAGCTGTTCCGATCCTAGTAATCGCCCGCTGGTCATCGATCTGCTCGGACCTTATCGCAATAAAGTTCATCCGGTAGGACGGCTCGATTTCAATACCGAAGGACTGCTGCTCTTGACCAACGATGGTGATTTCACGCATCTCATTTCTCACGCGGCCAAGGAAGTCCCGAAAATTTATGAGGCCAAAGTGAAAGGGAAGCCGGGGGCGCATCAGATCAAATTGCTCGAACGTGGGGTCGTAGTGGGAGGCGTGCGGACCGCCCCCGCGAGAATTCGCTTGCTCGAGGAGAGCGCTACAAACGCCTGGTACGAAGTGACGCTTTATGAAGGGCGCAACCAGCAGATCAGAAAAATGTTCGATTCCATCGGCCATTCCGTTATCAAGCTTCGACGCGTCGGCATCGGGTTTTTACGCAAAGAGCGCCTCAAGCCCGGCCAGTTCAGGTTGCTCGATAGGGTTGAGGTCAAAAGGTTTTTTGGAGGAAAGCGAGGAGTGAGAAAAAATAATCCGGGAAGGTCGAGTAAGAAGCCAGCGTGATTTGCAAGGATTTATTCCGCTCCCAGCCTCCGACTTTCGCCCGTTCCCCAAACTTGACAAGGTATTAGCAAACCTATAGAGTCTAAACTTCTTATTTAAGGTGGATTTATCGGGTTATTAGTCTAAAAAATGCTACACGGGAGTCTGACTACCATCCCCTGCCATTATTTCTCCGAAGAGGAAAATCAAGGGTAACAAATGGAGATCATCTTGGCTGAAAGTCTGGGTTTTTGTATGGGCGTCAAGCGTGCCGTAGATACTGGCTTACCGTGCGCTCGACAAAGCAGGCGATCAGCCGGTCGTGACGCTGGGGCCCTTGATCCACAATAGCCAGGAGATAGAACGGCTGGAGCGAGATGGCGTCAGAGAGATCGATGAGGATTCCATCCCATCTACCGGCACTATCATCATCCGGGCTCACGGCGTTCCTCCTCGGGCATATGAGGAATTGAAAGCCCGCGGATTGAAAGTAATGGATGGCACGTGCCCTTATGTGCATTACTCCCAGCGCAAGGGGATCGAGCTCAAAGATGAAGGGTATACGATAGTCATCGTCGGTGATAGGAATCATCCGGAGATCCGGGGTATCCTCGGTTACATCGATGACCAGGCTTATGTAGTCAAAACCGTCCAGGAAGCGAGGGCGCTCCCGAATTTCGACCGCATCGGAGCTCTCGCGCAGACGACGATCAACCCGGTAAAATATCGGGAAATCATCCAGGTCCTGCGTGAGAAAGCGAAAGAGGTGAAGGTCTGCGAGACGATTTGCGATGCTACGGAAGAGAATCAGCGAGCCATTCGCGAACTGTCGAGGGAAGTCGAGATGCTCTACGTCATTGGCGGCCGTCATAGCGCAAACAGCAACAAACTGGTCGAATCGGCGCGGGATGGGTGTCCGCGGTCTTTCCTGATTGAAACTCCGGATGAGATCAACCCGGAAGACCTGCGTGGGGTGGATCGGGTGGGAGTCGGCGCCGGGGCTTCGACGCCCGATTGGATGATTCAACGAGTTGTCGAGAGGCTGAGAGACATTGCTTAATGTTGGCAAAACAGCTTCAACGGTTTATTATTACAAACTCTTTCAACACGGCAAGGTATTTAGCATGCTGAAAGATTGCCATGAACCGGGCTGCATGTGCTGCTCGGATAGTTTTCCCAGGAGGAAGTCCAGTTTCAATGTCAACCAACAACCCAAATCAACCCGCTACCGGCGCGATCGAGGCTCAGGATATGAGCGACGCCGCGAATAGCGCAAAACCGATCGCAACTGCGGAGGCCGCTGCGGTTGGATCGCCTGCTATAGCCCAAAGTTCCGATTCCCTGGCAGCCAGCGCCGGAAGCGATACAGCCGACTCCGATAATGCCGAGAACGGCGATGTGACGATGGAGGATTTCGGAAAGATTCTCGCCGAGCACGAACAGTCTCATCGCTCAGAAATCAGTGAAAACGAGGTCGTCAAAGGTCGCGTCGTCAAGATCACCGAACAGGCTGTGATCATCGATGTAGGCTTTAAATCCGAAGGAATCGTTCCGATCGCCGAGTTCAAAGATGGCGATCAGGTCACGGTCCAACCTGGGGATGAAATAGACGTCTACGTCAAACAGCTCGAAAACTCCGAAGGTTATGTAGAGCTGTCACGCGCCGATGCGGTGCGCATGCAGACCTGGGATCAGATTGAATTGGCGTATAAGCAGGCCACCAACATCATAGGACGAGTGACCGACCGCATAAAAGGCGGTCTGCGCGTGGATATCGGAGGGATTCAAGCCTTCCTGCCGGGCAGCCAGGTCGATCTCCGGCCGGTACGCAATCTCGACAGTTATCGCAACAAAGAGATAGAGGTCCGCGTTCTCAAGGTCAACAAGAAGCGGGGCAATATCGTTCTCTCGCGCAAGGTGGTCCTCGAAGAGTTGATAAACGGCCGGAAGAACGAGACGCTCAGGAACCTGGAAGAAGGGATCATCGTCGAGGGGCAGGTCAAGAACATCACCGAGTATGGCGCATTTATCGATCTCGGCGGACTGGACGGGTTGCTCCACATCACCGATATGTCGTGGGGCCGCATTCAGAACCCGAACGAGATATTGAAGGTCGGTGAGACCATTCAGGTCAAAGTGCTCAAATTCGACCGTGATAAGGAGCGCGTCAGCCTCGGCTACAAACAATTGATCCCTGATCCGTGGGCGACGACTTTCGAGCGTTATCCGATCGGCTCGCGCGTCAAGGGCAAGGTCGTATCGCTCACCGATTATGGCGCCTTCATCGAATTGGAGCCGGGGATCGAGGGTTTGGTCCACATCACCGAGATGAGCTGGTCGAAGCGGGTCAAACACCCGTCCAAGATTCTCGCGGCAGGGCAGGAGGTCGAGGCGCAGGTGCTCGAGGTCGATCAGAATAGCCGGCGCATCAGCCTGGGCATCAAGCAGATCGAACCGAACCCGTGGGAGACGCTCCAGGATCGTCTCGGCATCGGGACTCGTGTCAAGGGCCGGGTCCGTAACCTGACCGACTTCGGCGCTTTTATCGAGATCGAGGATGGAATCGACGGCCTGGTACACGTCTCCGATATTTCTTGGACGAAGCGCATCAAGCATCCGAGCGAGGCGCTCAAGAAGAACCAGGAGGTCGAGGCTGTGATCACCGCGATCGATGTCGATAACCGGCGTCTCTCGCTTTCGATCAAAGATCTCGAGCCTAACGCCTGGGATAAGTTTTTCGATTCGCATCGACTGGGCGACGTGGTGACCGGCAAGGTCACGCGTTTCGCCAACTTCGGCGCTTTCGTCGAGCTCGACGACAGTATCGAGGGTTTATGCCACGTCTCCGAATTGTCGGAGCAGCACGTAGATAAACCCGAAGATGCGGTCAAGATAGGGCAGAAGCTGCAGTTTAAAATCCTCAAGATGGATCGGGAAGCCCGTAAGATCGGCCTCTCGGCGCGGGCTGTCGGCAAGGACGAGCCGATCATCGACGTACGAAATTACACTTCGGCTGAGGGCGGAATGGCGAGCCTCGGCGAGATAGCCGGACTGAACAACAACGCCACCGAAGATAGTCAGAAGAGCTAGAAGCTTTGACGCCAGGGCGAAAGACGCAAAGACGCAGTTGAGGCTAAACAGAAACTCATCGCGCCTTTGCGTTTTTACGTTCGGCGAGTTTCCCATATTTTATGAATAGACGCACGCTAGCGTGGACCTTGATAGCAGGAGCAATCCTGTGTGGGCTGTTTTTTATCGCGCTTTTCGCCGCGATGATGATGATGTCGGACGGCGACGGTTTCATCGGCGTGGGCGATCGCATAGCCGTGATCCCGGTCGAAGGCGTGATCGACGACGAATTGGCGAAGAACGTCAACCGGCATCTCAAGCAATACGGCAATGACGCGCGCGTGAAGGCCATCATTCTACGCATCGACAGTCCGGGCGGAGGAGTTTCTGCCTCGCAGGAGATTTACCGCGAAGTGCGGCGGATCAAGGATGGTAATAAGAAGAAAGTGTTCGTATCAATGGCCAGTGTAGCAGCATCAGGCGGATATTACATTGCCTGCCCCGCCGATAAAATTTACGCAAATCCCGGAACTATCACCGGGAGCATAGGCGTTATAGCAGAATGGTTTAACTTCAAAGAACTTGCTGACTGGGCGAAGGTCAAACCTGTTGTGTTTAAAAGCGGCGAGTTCAAGGATACGGGTTCTCCCACACGCGACCTCACCGATCGGGAGAAGAAGTATTTTCAGGGAATGATCAATGAGCTTTACCGGCAGTTTGTTGGTGCCGTAACGGAAGGACGCAAAGGCCGGGGCGGTGAAGCCGGGGAGCTCACTGAAGAGCAGATCAAGAATTTGGCTGACGGGCGGATCTATACCGGCGAAGGAGCCAAGAGACTTGGCCTTATCGACGAGATCGGAAATTACGAAGATGCGGTGAAAGATGCTGCCAAACAGGTCGGCATCAAAGGAGAGCCGCAGATAATAACTCCACCCAAGCCGCGCGAAGGTATTACTATTCTAGACCTTCTGCTGGGGGCGGCTAGAATACCTGACATTTCGCCAAGCCAGTTGCCCGGTCAATTAGGCGATATGGATACGTCTGTCAAATTTAAGTATCAGTGGAAGTAACCAGCGATTCCCAAAAATATTTTATTCTATTCGTCGTCAAACGGAGGAGCGATGACAAAAGCAGAATTGGTCGAAGAGGTTGCCCGTGCTGCCGAGTTGACCAAGAAGGACTCGGAAGTAGTAGTAGACGAGGTATTTAAAAATATCATCCAGGCTCTTAACCGGGGAGAGAAGATCGAACTACGGGGCTTCGGCTCGTTCCGAGTGCGACAGCGCGATGCGCGTCGTGGGCGTAATCCAAAGACCGGCGCGCCGGTCGATATCCCCGCTAAACGTGTACCGTATTTCAAACCGGGCAAAGAACTCAAAGAGCTGATAAATGACAAAGCGATTGAAGGATCAATTGAAGGAGCGATCGACGATAATAACAGCGGTGAAAACGCCATGAGCGATGCCGCTGCTGCGGAACCATAAAATTATTTCCATATGTCGATTTCATTCGCCATCGATTCCGACAGCCCACAACCCGATGGTGAATGGCGGATCATAATCGACAAATGGAAGATACCAGCAACCCTCCCTTTTACTCTCTCCTCCTCGGAGGTATGTATGAAAAAGCGAGCCGCTGGAATCATCAAATCCGCAACTCATCTAATCATCCTTTATGCCGTGTCGGTAGGTTGTGCCGCAACCTCTTCAGCCCAGGGTAATCGAGGGAACCCGAGCAATCCACCGCCGTCCGGGCGTACCGGCGGTGTAGTATCTCATTCCATCCGCGGCAAAATCTATCTTCCATCCGGCACTTTGCCCGAGCAGCGCATTCGCGTGGTGCTCGAGCTCAATACCGGTGGGATAGCGGGAGAAACTTTCTCGGACTCTGTCGGTAATTTTGAATTCCGTTCGCTGCCGGCCAATTCCTATCGGGTTGTCGTCTATCCGGACAACCAGAGCTTTGAAACCAGCCAGGAGAGTGTCGATCTTTACGGGAACATCCCGCGCACGTTCATGGTGCAGGTCTACCTGAAAGAAAAGAGCGATGGGCGGATTTTCAAACCTAAGGATAAGATACTCTCGGTCGCGGATTTTCAGGAAATTCCGAAGGCCGCCAAGAAGGCGTATGGGAAGGGGCTTAAGCTGGCCCAGGACAATAAGGCGGAAGCCGCGGCGGCACGATTCGAAGAGGCGATCATCGTATTCCCGGAGTATCTGCATGCCATCAACAAACTCGGCGAGCAGTATGTTGCAATGAATAAGCTCTCCGAGGCGCAAACGATGTTCGAACGGGCTATCGCTCTGAATGAGAAATTCGCGCTACCGCACATCAATCTGGGATTGCTCTACGTCAACCGGAAAAGTTATGAGCAGGCCATTAAATCGTTCGAGGTCGCCAATGGACTGGATGAGACCTATCCGATGTCGCATTACTATCTGGGTGTTTCGTTGTTGAGCAGCAGCACGCCGGACCCGGAGCGCGCAGAAAAAGAGCTGGAGCGCTCGCTTGCGCTTGGCGGGAGGAATTTTGTAGCCGCGCGAAAGTATCTCTACAATTTGAGTCTGAGGCGCTCGGATTTGGTAAAAGCCGCGGAACACCTCGAGGCCTATCTGAAAGATGCGCCCGATGCTCCCGATGCTGAAGAAGTACGGCAGCGACTTTTATTTGTGAAGAAGGCGATCGAGGAAAAGGGTGCGGCGAAACAGTGACTAAGCCGAGAGATAAAAAGAGGGAGAATATGCTATTGGAATATTCTCCCTTCTTCTTAATGCAAATTCATCGTTTGCTCATCACATAAACTCCGCCTGAAGATGAGGCCGCATAGAGTCTGTTCGAGTCGAAGGGATATGCGGATAACGACCAGAGCCTGGGGCTGGGCAATTGGCTGATATCGAGCTTATACCAGGTCATCCCCCGATCCCGCGAGTGATAAAAACTGTTACGCATGTCATCAGAGGCGTAGAGTTCGTCCGGATTTGCCGTGTTTATGGCTATTGCTCCGACATCTGAAAGCAGGGCCATTCCTCCGCCGCGGTTCTCCCAGCTGCGCCCGCCATCGGTCGAACGGAAGAAACCCGTCGAGGTGCCGAGATAGATCGTCTCTGCCGTTCGCGGGTCGAAGATTACGGTATGGATGTGCCTCACCTCATTCTCGATCGGCAGATGGTTGAATGTCTCGCCGTTGTCAACCGATACATATAACCCAGCCACGGTGCCGACATAGATCACTCCGGGCGCGTGCGGAGATGTAGCGACGGCATTGACGCGCGTTTGTCTGGGAGAAGGTGCATTTTCGGCTACCGCGCGCAGACTTATACGCTTCCATCCTTTCTTCACATCATCGCTGCGATAGAGCCCATCCCAGGTCGATGCTATTAACCAATTCGATTGAGCATTAGATCCGAGACTATCGACCGCGCCGCTTTCACTGATACTGGCGATTTCGACTTCCCGCCGCGGGATGAACGGCACGAGCGATAAGACCTGGGTTTGCAGATCGACGGGATCGTTCGGATTCGGTTTTGGCTGCGGAGGAGGAGATGGCGGCCTCTTCGATTTTGTGATTGTGCCCGCGCTTTTTTTCGGAGAAGATTTGGATTTTCGCGGGCCATTCTTTGCGGCCTTTTGCGCGATCTGTCCGATTTGCTTCACTCTCCGGGGCCGAATTTCCTGCTCAGTCGGGCGGTTTTGCCCAGGCTCGCCGGTGACAGGGCCATGGTCTCCTCCCTCGCTTTTCTCCTTAATCTCTTCTTTGAGAATACTTCTTTTTTGACTGAAGTCCAACTGCGACCCTGATCGTCAGAACGGAAGAGGCCGTGGTTGGTACCGGCAAAGATCGTCTCGGGATTTACCGGCGATTGATAGAGCGAATAGACATCGCGCACGCCCATCCCGGTCATCGATTGCTGCCACGACAAGCCGCCGTCTTCACTGATAAAAAGGCCGCTGTTCGATCCATCGAAGATGATTCCGGCGTAAACTCGTCCGGGCACTTTCCGATCGGCGAGCACGGTGCGCACCTGACGATTGATGAATCCGGCATTGCTCCGGTCGTAGGTTTCTCCGCCATCATTGCTGACCAGTACGCCGTGATCTTCAGTTCCGAGAAAGACGCGATCAGGTCTATCCGGATGAACTGCGATGGCATTGATCACGAGACGGATCGAAGTCACCCGCACCCAACTATCAGGCCCGCCGTGATTGGACGAGAGCCACAATCCTTCCGTTGTGCCGGCGAAGATCACATCAGGCCTGGTCGGATGCTGATAAATTACGTGCGTGCGGCGGCTGGTATAAGGAATGCCCTGAATCTTAGTCCATCGGAGGCTGTCATCGATAGCGCGGTAGATGCCGCTGCATGCGCTCATCAATACCGTCTCAGGGTTCGCTTCGTCGATATGGATCGCAAAGATATCGGAGTCGTCGATCATCCCCGTCTCTTTCGAGCCGGCCCGGTTCCATATGAGACCGCCGTCGATCGTTCTCCAGGGCAGATGATTGGTGCCTACGTAGATCGTATTGACATCGCGCGGATCTATCGCGACCGAATGAAAGCCTCTCAGCTCAGGATCGTTCTCGGGTGTTATGCGCTTCCAGGTTTGCCCCCGATCCATTGTGCGATAGACGCCATCGAGGGCCGCTGCTACGAGCACATTTGCGTCTTTGGTGGATTGCACGATCCCGCGCACCGCGCGTCCTCGCATACCCTCGAAATCACGCCAGGTCTCGCCATCGTCTTCGCTGATAAAAATATTGCCGCCCCTGGTTATTTCACCCTGCGGCGTCACGGCTTTGACCCCGGCAAAAATGATCTGGGGGCGTTCCCTGTCGAAGAGGATGATTGTCACCATAAACCCAGATGCTTTGATGCCCGGGCGTATGCGTTTCCAGATTTCGCCGCCATCAGCCGAGCGAAAAATTTGCCCATCGCTCGTGCCCAGCAAAATTCGGTCAGCATTGCGCGGATCGATCGCCAGGGCGGTTACATCGCCGCCGAATGGTCCGGTTATCTGCCATACACGTTCATTCAGGATCCGCCCCGGCGCGGAAATTGACGGTGTCGACCGCGTTCGGATTGGCGTTATTACTTGGGGAACGGGAGGGGTCGCCTATCGATACGGCCTCCGACGAAACTTGCCCGTACGTGACAAGAGTGGCGGAAGCAATAATATAGAGGAGGAGGAACGAGAATAGGTTTTTCAATCTATCAAGCAAGGCACCAGGTGTCATCAATTTCTCCATTGCCGAAATACCAGTCTAAGCCGGCAGGGAGTCCAGCAAATAAAGGAGGAGGCTAGATTCTAAATCAAAATCGTCAAAAGGGGAAAACGGATGATGGGAAGATACCCAAGACATAATAAGAAAAAGATGATGGCAATCTGTTAATCCGGGAGGCTGTTGCGAATTGGCGCTTTTGGACATTGTATTTATCGCGCTGGAAATTCGTCTTCTGATAGCCGAAAATATTGCAATGAAAATAACCCCCATCAGGTTAAATATATTCCGCGTAACATATGTTGCGCTTTTATCGATTCTTATTATTTCCCTCTCCAGCGTTTCAGCTCAGCAGCAGAAAGAGAATGAGCCGGTGACGTTGAGGGATCTCAATAAAATGCTGCGCGAGTCGGTAGGACGCAATATGACAGAAGCTGACCTCGCGGTTTATATCGAGCGATTTGGAATCGCATTCGATCCGACGCCTGATGTGGTCAGCCGCCTGCGGGCGAACGGCGCGCATGCGCATTTGATCAATACGATCAAACGTGAGTCCGAAAAATTGTCGGCATCAGCCGGGAAGGTTGTTGCGATCGGCCCGCAAGCGCCTGATCCATTTATTGAGGAGACCCGAAAAGTCGTGCGTGATTATGTGGACGAACTTCCGGACTTCATTTGCCGTCAGGTTGTCGAGCGTTATTACGATTTTGAGGGGCGCGGCGCATGGGATAAGGCTGATACGCTGACCTATGAGCTGACCTACAACAGAAAACGCGAGTCATACAGACCGCTGAACGCCATCGGCCGGCCGGTCACGCGCGCGATCGATCAGTCGGGGGGAGCTATTTCTACTGGCGATTTCGCATCCGGACTCGCCTCACTTTTTGATGCGGAGACCAAAACGATCTTCACCCCAGCGGGGAAGGAACGTCTGGGCTCCCGACAAACGCGCGTTTATGACTTTCGCGTGCAAAAAGAATCATCAAAACTGCAGGTGAAGGCGGAAGGCTCTCCGGCAATCATATCGGGCTACAGCGGCACGATCTGGATCGATGATGAGACGAAAAACGTCCTGCGGATGGATCAAGCTGTCGACGACCTCCCTAAAGGGTATCCGGTCACCAATTCTGAAAGTTCGATCGATTACGATCTCAGCAAACTGCGCGGCATAGAAGTCGATTTTCTTCTTCCGATTCGCGTTGAATTCATCATCGCCGACCGCCGGGAGAAGAAGTATTTCCGTAATTTGATCTATTTCAAGTTCTATCAGAAGTTCGAGACCGACATCAAGATCATCGATGATCCGGCGCCGGTTCCGCCTAATAAGCCGTAACGACAAATCTTGTGCCGGTGCCACAAGATACAACAATTCAGTAATTTCATTTTACATTTGTCATTTAATGTTTGTCATTTGTCATTGAAGATAGGCAGCTTCTTCAATGACAAATGTAAAATGATAAATCGACCTGTTCCTATGCGTTTTTGGTAGCGACGATCGTACGTGGAATTCCGCGCAGGTCTTTCAGTATTCGTAGATCAGACCAGACCGCCGGATCTATCATCGCAGAAATTGCATCGGATTGTGTATACCCCATCTCGCAAATCAGATAACCGCCAGGTTTCAGCCGCGCCGGCGCATCGCTGAGAAGACGCCGATAAAATGTGAGCCCGTCATCGAAATCGGTCAGAGCAACCTTCGGCTCCCAATCGCGCACTTCGCGCTGCAGCATTGGCAGCTCATGCCGTGAAACATAGGGCGGATTTGATATGATGATGTCGGCGAAAGGAATATCGGCGAAAGCATCGAACAGGTTTGCCACGATGAAGTCGATCCGCTCGGACATCACATTCCGTGCTGCATTGCGTTTTGCTACTGCAATCGCCGCGGTCGAAATATCGGTCGCGATCGCTCTCAACCCATCTATCTCTCTGGCCAGTGTTACTGCGATGCAGCCGGAGCCGGTGCCGGCATCGACTATCAATGGCCGGTTGAAACTAGCCTGCTGCACTATCCGAATCGTCTCTTCAACGATGAGCTCAGTCTCTGGCCGTGGGATCAAAACATCGGGGGTCACTTCGAACTCCAGTCCGAAAAATTCCTGGTGCCCGGTGATGTATTGCAGCGGTTCGCCCGCTGCCCGCCGCTCGATCAATGACTGATACTTGATCCGTTCGCCATCCGAGAGAAGCCGATTGAAGTTGATGATGAGGTAGGTACGGTCTCGACCCAGCGCTTCCGCCAGTAGCGTCTGGGCATCCAGCAGGTCGTTGGGGACCGATGCTTCACGCAAGTATTCGCTGGCGCGTTTGAGTACCTCCGCGATGGTTGCAGATGAAGCGATCACCCGAAATTCACCAAAAAATCACAAAAGGCACGAAATATAATATAGAAAGAGAAGGCGCGAGGATCGTGAGTCTATGCCGGCTATTCTTTGGGCAATTAATTTCCCCGGGCGATTCGGTAGATATACTCTGGCGATTTAGGCAATTTCGCAACGTTTTAGCCGACGCTCGCAACCTGCTTTTCCGTCTCTTCCTTGAGTTTCTCTGCCTGAAAATGTGTGACGACCGCGTCGATCAACTCATCTAGATAGCCTTCCATGATCATATCAAGTTGATGAATGGTGAGGCCGATGCGGTGATCGGTGACGCGGTTCTCTTTGAAATTGTAGGTTCGGATTTTTTCCGAGCGGTCACCCGAGCCAACCTGTGAACGCCGCTCGGCCGAGATGGCCTGCTGCTGCTTCTGTTGCTCCACTTCGAGAAGGCGCGAGCGCAATATTCTCATTGCCTTTTCGCGGTTCTTGATCTGCGATTTTTCATCCTGCATGGACACGACGAGTCCCGTCGGGGTGTGCGTGAGCCGGACTGCGGAGTAGGTTGTGTTGACCGACTGACCGCCCGGCCCGGATGAACAGAAAGTGTCGATGCGGAGGTCTTTCGGATCGATCTTGATGTCTACCTCTTCGGCTTCGGGGAGGATTGCGACAGTTACAGCCGATGTGTGGATGCGCCCGCTCGCTTCCGTCTGTGGGACGCGCTGCACTCGGTGGACGCCCGATTCGTGTTTGAGTTTGGAGTAGACCCGGTCGCCTTCGATAATGGCTTCGCCCTTCTGAATGCCGCCCAACCCGGTCTCCGATGAATCGGTGACCTGCAACTTCCAACCCTGTCTTTCGGCATAACGTGCGTACATCCGCAGAATTTCCGCGGCGAAGAGACAGGCTTCTTCACCGCCCGTTCCCGCGCGAACCTCGAGGATAACGTTCTTTTCGTCGTTCGGGTCTTTGGGAAGAAGCAGAATTTTCAGGTCGTCCTCGACCTGAGTGCGTTTCTCTTCGAGCTCGGGCAGTTCGAGGACCGCCAATTGGCGCATCTCTTCGTCATCGACATCGCGCAGTATCTCGCGGGCGCCGGTGATGTCGGTATCGAGTTTCCTCAACTCACGATACTTCTCGACCACAGGTTCGAGCTCGCGATGGTGCCGCGCCGCTTTGGAGTAACGCGCCTGATCGCCGATCACGCGCGGGTCGATCATTTGCTGAGTCAACTCCTCGTAGGTCTTTTCAATTGCTTCGAGTTTTTCACGCATATTTAGTCGGCAGTTGTCGGTTACGTGGATTGAGCGCTCTATGTCCCGACAACCGGCTACCGGTTGCCGACTACCGGTTGCGGTTCCAGCTTCAGTGATTCCTGGAGCGCGTATATCGCTACTTCCAACTGGTCGGCGGATGGCTCTTTCGTCGTCAGGTTCTGCAACCAGATGCCTGGTCGCGTAATGATGGAAAAAATCTTGCTCGTCTCTTTTCTGCCAGCCGCGCGGATGATCTCATAGGAGATGCCGGCGATCAGTGGGATCAGTGCGATGCGTATCAGCATATTGAAAGTGAGATAATCGAACTTAATCACGGAAAAGAGAATTATCGAGACCAGCATCACGACCATCAGGAAACTGGTCCCGCAGCGCGGATGCTGGCGCGGATAGCGCTGCGCATTCTCCACCGTCAGATCTTCACCAGCCTCCCAGGCATAGACCGTCTTATGTTCGGCGCCGTGATACTCGAATATCCTTTTGATGTCATCGAGCCGCGAAAAACCGTAAATCATCAAAATGAAAAAGAGCATCCTGATCATTCCATCGACCAGATTGAATGAAATGGAGGGTCGCACGGGCTTGAAATACGGCGCAACCCACATCCAGATCGCCTGATACCATGACGCATCTGCGGTAACTGTATGCTCCGGCGAAACCTGCGGCGCATAACCCCAGCCGAAATGGATGAATAATATGTTGGTCAGGAGAAACGGCACCACGATGAAGAGGATAACGTTGAAGAGTAGCATGAAGGCTATCGAGCCGGCGGCGAATCCGGTTTCAGCCATTTTCCCGCTTCCCCCTTTCGCTTCAGTCGCTCCGGTCGCCCGGTCAGTACCGGTTTTTGCCCCATTTGCTCCGTTTGCCCCATTTGCTTCTGGTGTTTCGGCGTTCAAATAGGCAACGATCCTGCTGGAAATTTGATCGGGTGCTTCGATAGCGTGCGCGGCGGTGATGTATGCGCCGGTTGCGGCCGCCGCTTGCGCTGCCGGTTTAGGTTCGTTCTCCTTTTTGTCTTTCTTACTCAGCTCTTCGACAGTACTCTCTTCTGTAGCTATATCCTCAAGAGCTACAGTTGCTGAGAAGTTGATCGCCTTGATGCCGAGCAGCATTGAGTGAATCAGCACCGCACCACCCCGGAGGATCGGTACTCGGAGAATTGGAAACTTTTCACTTAGTTTCGGCAATCGCTCCGCTCTTGAGACGATGGTGCCGTCCTGCCGGCGCACAGCCACTGCGTAGGAATTGGGCGCGCGCATCATGACGCCCTCCATCACCGCCTGCCCACCGACAATGATCTCTTTCTCTCGGCTCATATAAATCTCTCAAGCCTTGGCCGGTTCTTTATATCTGCCATATTTCTTTTGGAATCGCTCGACGCGGCCGGCTGTGTCTACCAGCTTCTGTTTGCCGGTGAAGAACGGATGGCAATTCGAGCAAATCTCGACATGCAGCTCCTTCTTGGTTGATCGCGTCGTCCACGACGCCCCACACGCACAGACCACGCGGCAGTCTTGATATTCCGGATGGATACCTGGTTTCACTTCGAAATCTCCTTTCTCTAAAACAAAATTTCCCCCACTGCATATTCAATACGCGTGTGGGCGAAAAAGCGACAACGTACAAAATTAGCCGATCAATAAACAATCTGTCAAGGCAAGGTCGCTTGGTTACAAAATAGAAAGAGAACACAAAACCACAAACCATTGTGCTTTTGTGTTCTCTTTAGGTTTCTTGCGATGACTTAACCCGAGGTCGGGAAGACCTTAAAGTCGATACGCTTGTGGCATCTGTCGCAGGATCCCCCGCCGTTGTCTCCCGGCTCACCGCTGAATACCGTGCGACCGAAGTGCACGCGTCCGTCGTGGCAACTGAAACAACCACGCCCGCTGCGTTCTCCCGGATTGAGGTGCTGTTTGACCCTCACCGAAGTCGGAGTCGGCTGGTTAAATCCGCCTGAAATGGTATGACACTCTTCACATCTGCCGGCTACGTACTCGACGTGCGCCTTGTGCGTAAACAGTGCGCCGAATGCGCGGCTGATGTACTTGAGGGAATATTCCTGAACGGTCTTCACGCTCTCCGTGTGGCAGCTCTTGCAATCGGATTTTTGACTGGCCTTCTGGTCGGGGCTCCCGGGAGAGTGGCAGATGAAGCATTCAGGATGCGATGGGATAGTCAGGAACGAAGGCTTCGCATCGTCTTTGTGGCAGAATCTGCAATCGGTCTTCGTGTTTGTATTGGGTAGATTGTAGGTGATGTGCAGCTCGTGTTGCTTGGCATCGAAGAAGGCATTGAAATCATACCGCCTCGGGAAGTCGCGCTGCGCGGGGCGCACCGGTAATCCGTTTAATAGTCCGCCCTCCGTCTGGTGACAGATCGTGCACGTCTGCTGGGGCGTCGCGGTGAATTGCGTAACGTGGCATTCGATGCAAGCTTTGTGACCGGGGAATTTCAGAAGGTATTTATTGTTGCGGTCGGTCGTCCCGACGATTACCTTGTCCAGTTCCGCCTTGGGAAGATTCTGATGGCACGAGTCGCATTTCAATATGCGAGCGGAGCTCGTTCCGGGCACATTGATCGTCCCAAGGTGCGATTCGTGCGTGAAGCGTTCGTAATTTATCGGCTCTTTACGCGGTTGGGGATTCGGCTTCTGCTGGCCTTGCACTGAAAAAGTGCCGTACATAAAAGCCGAAAAAACCAGGCAACAGAGCACGAGAGCGATTTTGATTTTCTCGATCCACATCATATCGATCACTATTTTCTGAAAAGCAAAAAAAGCAAAAACTACAAAAAAGGCAAAATTTCTTTGTCCTTTTTGCGAAATTTTGCCTTTTTTGTTTACTTCTATATTCGCGCGAAAGAGCTCACATCAGCGGCGGGCCGCGATACGAACTTGATTTCGCTCATTCGATCCACGAATCATATCGAATAATTTGACCATTAGATCGAACCTGCGCGACGACGCAGGCCTTTGACGGTTATCTAATATCGCCATCTTTTCAACATGGCAACCGGCACATCTTGACGTGGGGGCCAGGCGGTCCGCATCCGGATTGGCATCGTAATAACGTTTATGACACTCGATGCAACCGGCAAGTGCGGCGGGGCCGTTGCCCGTGTTGTTCGGATTGCCATGATACCCCATCTCCACATCGATCTCTTCGCCCTCTGCATTCTTGGGATTTTCCGGATTGCCTTTCTCCATGATGGCAAAAAACGCAGTTGGGGACGTTCCCTGACGCCATATCTGCCTTCGTATCGTTATTCGAGTGATGGCAATCCTCGCAACTCTTGGAGTATTTAGGCTGGGTATGGTTCTGGTGATCGAAATTTTCGACCACCCCCCATTTTTCATCCAGTCCCCAATGAGGATTATCTTTCGAATCGCCCAAACGCGGCAACTTCGGCTCCATCTGCGCCATACCCTTGCTCGGGAATACCTTATAAACGATCCCGCGCACTGTCACCGTTCCACCTCCGCCAGTGGGAGCGGGAGCAGGCGCCGCTGACGGTAGGGGCGGGAGCAGGCGTCGGGGCCGGCTCCGGTTTTGGCGGCTCCGGCGGCGGGTCAGCCTTCGCTACCGTCTCTGTCGGGGCAGGTGCAGGTGCCGGCGCGGGAGTGACTGCCGGCTCCGGTTGCTTGGTCTCCGGAGCGGGTGTCGGCTCCGGTTGCTTGGTCTCCGGAGCGGGTGTCGGCTCCGGCTGCTTGGTCTCCGGAGCGGGTGTCGGTTCCGGGTCGTCGGAGCCGGTGTAGGCGCAGGTGTGGTATCCGGTTGCTTGGTCGTCGGCACGGGTGTAGGCGCGGGAGCCGGCTCCGGCTGCTTGGCTTCCGGTTCCGGCTCGGGATTCTTGGGCACCGGCACAACCGCGACTACCGTCGGTTCGGGCGTTGGAACGGGCGCCGGGTCCTCCTTTTTAGGTTCCGGTTCTGGTTTCGTTTCGACTGCCGGAGTGGGCGCGGGCGCCGGATCCGGCTTCTTAGGCGCCGGCGTCATATTCATCGCAAGCGTCGGCCCCGGCGTCGGTTTGGGCCCCGGTTTCTTATAGAAATGGTTGGCCGGCGGCAGCTCGACCACCCCTCTTGATTCGAATAACCTGATGGTCTGCAGCGAGTGGCAATAATTGCACTTCGCCGACTCGATCGTCACCGCGCCTCCGATCTTCTTCTCCATCTCCTTCTGGTGACAAATGGCGCAGTTCTGAGCGGACGGCTGATTCTCCTTCGATTTGCGATCTTCAAGATAGAAATCCGAGAGCGTGACCGCCGTTTTACCCGTCACGTGACAGGCTATGCAGTAATTGTCCAGATTCTTGAAGGTCGGTTCCTCGTAGATGAGGTTTTTATCGTGCGTTTTATGACTATACGGCAGCGGCGCTTTCTCTCCCGGTTTAACCGGATCCAACTCATTGTTGGAGATCAGACGCGAAAACCAGAGAGGGGCAAATTCCGAGCCCTTCACCGGGCGCCCCAGTTTATTCAGGGGCATCCCCGTCGGCCGGTGGCAACCGGAACAGTTCGTCGCAAATGTATTCTTCAGGATCTGGTTTGTCTTTCTTCGGTGGTGGAACGATCTTGGGATCGAAGTGACATATCCAGCATTCGGGATGAGAGGGAGCGCTCATCTTGACGCCGGGTTTAAATTCGATATTACCCACCGTTATCGGCGCCGGAGTCATTACGTGACAGGACATACACTCGAACTTACTTTTATCCAGACCCCTGTTCGCCTTCGCATCTTTCTTGGCGTCGTAAAACTTCATCTTGTCTTTCAAGGGCGTCGACGTGATGAATGAATCGTAATAACCCTCGTGCTCGCTGTGCGAGTAATAATCGTAGAACTGCGATATCCCACCGCCATCAGGATTGGTGAACCGGCGGAGGTTGGTCTTCATGTCCTGCTGATTGAAGGTGAGTGTGTCGTGGCAGATCGTGCACATCTTACGCTCAATCGCCGGACCCGTGAAGGCGTGACACTCAACGCATGCGGAATGGACTATTTCGGACTCCGATCCGTTCTTGTGGCTGGGATAGCCGATCGTTCCGATGTCGTGCCGGTCTTTCCCGAGTTTGTCCTTGACCGCGTCGCCGTGGCAATAAGCGCAGTCGAGATTATAGTTTTGATTTCTGATGATAAGGCTTTTGACCACACCCTCGTGCGATGAATGCTTGAACTTCGAATAGTCTACCTTGATAGCGCCGCGCTTCTTCTGCGCTACTACCTGGTTGACGAGCTCAGTACCACGCCAGAGAGCGAAAGCTAGAATAAGAAAAAAGAGTGTGATTATTCTTTTTGTCATCGGCTGAATGGGGTGATAAACGGTTGAATTTAAGAATTTGAATTCAACACAAGACCGCAAAGACGCAAAGAGAGGTTTCTGAAATATCCCTGTACTCTTTGCGTCTTCACGTCTTGCTTTAGGTTCTTAATCGTTCACTTTATCTTACTTTATCTTACTTTATCTAATCTTTATCTTACCTTTATCTTTTTGTGGCTGACTCGAAGTCAGGGCAGATTCGGTTGTGGCGGGAATCTGAGATAGGGCAATCGTACTGTCGCCCCACCCGGAAAAGTAATAACCACATTGTCCGATGTTATATTCGATGGCGCTTCGAATCCGCTGCTACCGCCTCTGCTGGTAAGGTCGTCCTGATCAATACCATCGCCGCTGATACCGATCGCGCCTACCATCTGGCCACCTTTGAAGAGAACGGAGCTGCCCGCGAAGATCTGGATTCCATTAGCCGTTGTCGGGACGGCAGTACAGGGAACCGAAGGATTGCCACCCAGCGCGTCTATCAAGTCCTGCGTCACCAGAGAAAGTTGCAAGCCATTGTTGAACGGGCTGAAGACATTGATCGGCCTCGAGAACGGCCCCGGAGGAGCAGCGTCGATTCCGTCCGGGACGAATGGACGGGCCAGGAACCCCATTCCGCGTGAACTGAACATAATCGAACCATTGAGCGGGACACCAAGCGCTAGTGCCGCATTGACGAATGGTGCGATGGGAATACCGGGGGTATCAGCCCCGAGCAATTGTTGTACCGCATTTGGGCTGCTGAACAAGACTGCTGTCCGCGCTTTCTGAGTGCTCACGTCGTCGCCGAACTCCGGCGCGTCAGAGGTCGCGGCTTTCCCGAGTATAGCGCCGTTATTATCGACAACCGTAATATTGATCTCAACGGCATCGACACCTACGCGGATGGCAGCGCGCATTCGACTGGCGGCCTGCGCGGCCTGCGCGAGCATGCGACTGACATCGCCCGCCGTCAATTGATTCGGCCCCGGCACGGTGCTGTTTATGGGCGGGAATCTGGGATCGAATTTCGCCGGCACGCCGCCGAGAATGATCGGTATATACCTTGAGGGCGGCGACGCGATCGGACCTATCAGGAACGTTCCATCCGCAGCGGTAACGGGCGGCGCCGGACTACCGCGCTGCGGAATGTTGGTGTATGGCAACAAGATTCCGTTAACTCTTACGTTATCGATGCGGAGAAATTGTGGCGTATCGAAACCTAATCCGGATGCGATCGCAACATCCTCCTCGAAAGGTTGATCGTTATCAGTAACAACGGTATCGATGGTATAAAGCCCATTCGCTTCGAATGCGACACCACCCAGCGCCATACCATTCCTGAAAAGACCGACGCTTCCTGGATCACCCGAGAGACCTAACGGTAGAGTCCCACCGGCAGGCCTGGTATCCGAACACGGTAATTGTGAAAACTGGACGCCGAAGAGCGGCCCGCCTTCAAAATTAGGGATTCCGGGAGGAAAGTGCTCCTGGATGATCATACTGGCGGTTCTGGTGTTGATCGCGCTACCCGATGTGCTGAAGAAAGCGGCAGTGCCTGCTTTCGAGATCGCGGCCAGCATCGCGGGGACAGATAACCCCTCCAGGCCTCCTGCCGGCTTAAATGCGGTGATCGTTGTATTCGGGTTTGCGCCGTTCATCTGGAAAACGGCGAGCGTGACGCCTTCTCTGTTTACGACTGCGCATGTGCCAGGCGTACCCAGTTGCTTCCCTCTCTGCACGCACTGATTGATTATCGTTGTGACGTCATTGAGGCTGAGCAAGCTCGGGTTACCGGTGTTCTGACCGGCAATAAGTATCTGCGTGGTGTTGCTTATCTGTCCGTCGGCGACCACTGTGATGGTGGTCAACCCCGGCGACAGGGTATTGGGAATATTTACGTTGATCTGATCGTAAAAAGCCAGGCCCGTTGCACCAAACCAGGTTGCCGGAACCTCAACAGATCCGAACCTCACGCTGACGCTCGCCGCGTTACGGAACCCTGTACCGTAAAGACCTAACATTAGCGGTCTCGACCACGGTGATCCCGGAACGATAGCTTTGGGCGAGCCGTCCGCATTCATGATGTCAGTGTAGAATCCGGCATCGAATGTGAAACCGAACGGTACTCCCTGCCCCATCGGATAGATGGCCGGCGCGGCCCGCACGATCTGCACGCTCCCGGTCGATACAACTCCGTTTGCATTTGTAATGGTTATCTGTGCGGTTCCCAACGGGAGGTTGGATGGTATTATGAAATTGACTTGTGCCGGTGCGACGTAATAAATAGGCGCCAGCACATCGACGCCGCCGCTGGTCATCCGCAAGGTTGTTCCACCAAGCGTAGTGGGAAGTGGGTTAGTAGGCCCAACCAGGGTTTGCGTAGCAAGGTTCGTTCCGAAGGCTGCTGCATATGACCCGAGACCCACCGGAGCCGTATAGCTCACAGCATTGACTGCCACGACGTTGGTGCTTTGTACGGCGGCACTTACTGCTTTTTCGCCGATAATGACGTTCTTGCCTTTGAGTCGCGACACTACTATAAAAGTTATTAATAGGACTACTGCTATCGCAGTTATAGTTATGCGATTGATCAGCCTGTTTGGTGGACGCATCTTTTATATATCCTCTAGGAGTGTACGGGAGAAGATTGAAACTTCGGGGCTACAAATTCGGGGCTATTATGAAATTAAGGAAAACGATTGGCTTCCAGGGGAGAACGGCGGGACTATAGCCTTTTATTACGTATACCTGCAAGTGAAAAATCAGTAAACCTTTCTAATTAAAACTATAGGCAAACAAATATTGACTTCGTTTGTACAGCTATGTTATCAAGCCTATATCTTGAATGTGGGCCGCGGCATGTCTAGTGAACATGAATGCGGCTTAACGAGCCGATCTCATTCTAAACAGTTAAGTGCCCTCGAGATTGTCTTTGCTCACGTCACCGTCTGTCTATCGCCAGTTTCCCCTAGTTAGGCCCCCTATTTGAGGTCATTAATTGATGCTTCACTGTCAGAATGCCATTAATTGATGCCAACTTTGTCGGAGGCGAAAGTGCGAAATTTCATTTTTTCTATAACTCTTTGTATGGTGCTTGGCGCGGCGAATGCCTTCGCGCAGCAGCAATTTACTAGTGATAAAGTAACCAGTGATAAAGTTACCAATGATAAGAAACGGATGCCGGATCAGTTGGCAGAGAAGATGGCGCAGCATTTGTCGGAGCAACTACCGCGACGACTGTCGGAACTTAAAATAAAGAAGATGCTCGGGGTGCTGGAAGCGGGGACGCAGTCTCCACAGCAGTCTCCGCAGCCTGTAGTGACGGGGACGGACGACAGGCGGCCCGTGTTGGTGTCCGAAGACGAACCGCTCGGAGCAGCGGGCAAGTCGAAGGATCGGCGTAAGCCCACACCGGAAGATGCCGACTTTATGGTGATCCAGGATCGCTGGCGCGTTGGAGTGCCGGAAGACCCGCGTTTTACTAATGGCAATATTTTTAATCCTTATCGTCAGAACGTGCTAAAGGGCGATTATCCGATCATCGGCAACAATATCTTCATGAACTTCGATCTGGTACTCGAGGGCGTTTTCAAGGCCGCCCAGCTACCGATCGGGCAGGCGGTCAGTTCAGCCAATCCGGGCAGTTTTGAATTCTTCGGGAGAGGGCGCAATGATTCCATCGACGGGATAATGGTCTTCTCGTTCGACGTGTTTAAGGGAGATGCTTCGTTCAAGCCGGTCGATTGGAGATTTAAAGTAACTGGAATCGGAAATTTCAATTTCGACAATTTCCGTGAAAACCAGGCCGCCAATATCGATGTGCGCGAAAGAATTTCGCGCCAGAAGAACTTCATTGCCGCCGAAGAGGCATTCGTTGAATATCGTCTCGGCGATACCACCAAGATATTCCCCTTCCTGCGCGGCAGAGGGAGTCAGGGCGGGCGCTCGCCGGAGTTCGATACGAGTTCGATTCGCCTCGGCGTCCAGCAATTCACGAGCGACTTCCGCGGATTCATCTTCAGCGATTCGAACCTCGGAGCGCGTATGTTCGGCAACATCGGATCGAACCGCTGGCAATACAACCTGGCTTACTTCAACCTGCTTGAAAAGGACACGAACAGCAAGTTGAATGCTCTCACGTTCAACGACACCGATTTTCGCAATCAGAACGTTTACATTGCGAACGTCTTCCGCCAGGACACTTTCGTGCTGGGATATACGACCCAGTTCAGTCTTCATTACAACGACGATCGTCCCAGCTTTAAGCTAGATAATAACGGCTTCCAGGTACGGCCGGCGCCTCTCGGGTTGAACCCGCAGAATCGCGTGCGGGCCGGATATTTTGGATGGACGGGTGATGGACATTTCGGCCGGTACAATATTACGCATGCAATGTATCAGGCGATCGGGCGTGACACGTTCAACGGAGTTGCCAATCGCCCGGTTAGCATCAATGCCCAGATGGCGGCGGCGGAATTCTCGATCGATTTCGACTATATCCGCTACCGGGTCGCGGCTTTTTATGCATCCGGCGACCCGAACCCGACAGACGGCAGGGGCCGCGGCTTCGATGCGATTCTCGACGCTCCGAATTTCGCGGGCGGCAAGTTCAGCTTCTTCAACCAGGAAGCCCTTCGTTTATTGCCGACTCCGCTTGCTATTAAAGACGAGCGAAGTCTGCTCCCGTCGCTGCGCACCAGCAAAATCCAGGGTCAATCGAATTTCGTCAATCCCGGTCTGACGCTTTACAACCTGGGAGTCGACGTAGATATCACCCCGAAATTGCGAGGGTTCGCTAACTACAATTACATCCGTTTCAATGAGCCCGCGTCGCTTACGTCTTTACTCCAACGTGGCAATATCATCAGCAGAGATTTCGGCCACGATGTCGGTCTCGGGTTTATCTATCGACCGTTACTGAACGAAAACATCGTATTAACGGGTGGGGCCTCAACGCTGAGGGGCGGAAAAGGTTTCAACGCCCTCTTCACCTCGAATTGCGACGGTCCGCCGTTGCAATCTTGCGGTGCGTCGCAGCCGACGTTGTTCTCGACGTTTATGACAGCTCGATTCGTTTATTGATGCTGCTGATTTACAACCCATCTTGGGTTTAGTGGAGATCGAGTAACACGGGGAAAAATGGTGAGATCAGAGATACGCAAGAATAACGATTGAATTTGTTTTTCTCCGTGTTCCCCGATGGGGGACTCCCCGGTTAAACGCTTTAGTTTACGAAATAAATTATAACAAACAAGCTCAGAGTATAAGAGCGATAGCTCCTTATAAAGGTTGAAGCAATGAATCAGGTTAGCAAAATAAAGCGCATTAAGATCATTCTCCTCTTATGCCTCGCGTTCACCTTGGTGGTGACCCTTATCTCTGCAAACGAAACGACCGAAGCTGTTTCGTCCGGGTTCGGTCACGGAGGCGATCAGGCTCAACAGAAGCCTCAAGAAAAAGAGATGCAGATACTGGGCCACCAGAGAGGCAAAGTCAGCGCGGGGAGCGCCGGCTGCCTCGTCTGCCACGTCGGCACCGAAACCATGCACTTTGATGGAGACGATGACGTCGGGATCAACGGCTGCGTCGGTTGTCACGGAGGCAATTCCAGCGAGACTATCGATAAGAATAAGGCGCACGTACTCCCGCGCAACAAAGAATTGTTCGACTCGGAGAGGACAGCGAACCAGGAGCGGCTCAACGCTTTGTGGTTGAAGGAGAGCGATGAATATATTCGCTTCATCAATCCGGGCGATTTCCGCGTCGCTGATATTTCCTGCGGAACGAGCGAGTGCCATGACAAAGAAATCATGTGGATGAAGAAGAGCATGATGACGCACGGCGGAATGCTCTGGGGGGCGGCGCTCTACAACAATGGCGCCTATCCGCTGAAAGATGCGCACTTTGGCGAAAGCTATGGGAAAAACGGCGCCATCCAGGCCGTGTTCACCAATCCGGCTCCTTCGCCGACGGAGACCAGGCTCAAAGGCGTGCTGCCGTTCCTTATGCCGTTACCGCGATGGGAAATCATGCAGCCGGGCAACGTGCTGCGCGTCTTCGAACGCGGCGGCGAGATAAAGGGATTGCCGTCAGACATCGGCAGTCCGACCACAGAGGAATTGGGTGGCAAGCCCGAAGTTAAATTGAGCGACCGTGGATTCGGAACGAGGTTGCGGACTGATCCGGTTTTCCTCGGTCTGCAGAAGACACGGTTGCTTGATCCGCTGCTTTCGTTCCCGGGCACAAATGACCATCCGGGCGACTTCCGCGGATCTGGATGTACCGCATGTCACGTCGTCTACGCGAATGATCGCGATCCTAAGCATTCGGGACCGTATGCTAAATACGGCAATCTCGGGCTTGGGTCCACCGCCGATCCGACGATTCCCAAGGGTGAGAAGGGTCACCCGATCAAGCACGTGATGACAAGCGGCGTTCCTTCCAGCCAGTGCATGACCTGCCACATCCATCCGGGCGGCAACATGATGCTGGGGTACTATGGAATGACCTGGTGGGATAACGAAACCGACGGTCATTTAATGTATCCGGAAAAACAGCCCGATTTGAGCATCGAAGAGAAAGACAAAATCCAGTTCCGCAATCCGGAAGGTGCAGCGATGCGCGGCAAGTGGGGACAGGATTGGAATTTCCTCGTCAATATCTGGAATGACGTTAACCCCAAAGCCAAAACCATACAGTTTGGCGACCTGCACGGCCACGGATGGGTCTACCGCAACGTCTATAAGACCGATCGTGAGGGCAATATGGTCACCTCGCGCGGACAGAAGATAAAGCCGGACGATCCTGATAAGTTCAAGAAGGCCGTTCATATGGAGGACGTGCACCAGAAAAACGGTATGCATTGTGCGGATTGTCACGTGGGTACCGATGTGCACGGCAACGGCAATCTCTACAACGAACCGCGCGCCGCGATTCAACTCGATTGCATTGATTGTCACGGGACGATCGATAAGCCCGCAACGCTGATCGCCACTGGTCCGGCAGCGGGCACCTGGCGATTCCAGGGTAAGGTTACGACGCTCGCCAAGGATCAACCCAGTATAAAGGTTCGCGACAAACGCGACGAATCCAAGGAGATTCTGCTCTCCAAGGATCTGACGACCGTCAGAGCCCGTGATGAAAACGGCCGTTTGATACCGATGTTCCAGCGCGCGAGCAAGGAACGTCCGATCACAAAGAAGCGGCCCGACGGAAAAGAGGTCATATTCAAGAACGGCGAGGTGATTCAAAACTCGCTGGTCGAGCCGGGCAAGTGGTGGCGTGTCGTGCAGACGGTCGATACGGTGATTCAGGGTAGAGGCGATTACAGCGAGGCGTCGGCCTATGCCAAGACGATCCAGCGAGACAACAAGACCTGGGGCGATGTCAAGGCGCCGGAGGCGAATCTCGCGCACGCAAACAGCAGTATGGCGTGCTATACCTGCCACACTTCGTGGACGACCAGCTGTTTCGGTTGCCATCTGCCGATGGTCGCTAACAAGCAAAAGCCGATGCTGCATAACGAAGGGTCGGATGAGCTGCGCAACTATACGCAGTACAATTTCCAGACTCTGCGGGATGACATCTTCATGCTCGGCAAGGACGGCACCGTGACGGGGCATCGCATTGCTCCTACGCGCTCGACGTGCGCGGTGCTGGTCGGGTCGCAGAATCAGAACCGCGAATGGCTCTATTCGCAGCAGCAGACCATCTCATCGGAAGGTTACAGCGGTCATGCATTCAGCACGTTCGTGCCGCATACGGTGAGCACTTCGGAGACGAAGGTCTGCACGGATTGCCACGTTTCCAAGCAAAACGACAACAACGCAACTATGGCGCAGTTGCTGATGCAGGGGACGAACTTCGTCAACTTCATCGGACGTTTCGCCTGGGTCGCGGCGGGCGAGGAAGGCATGTTTGCCGTCGCCGTCACCGAGCGGACCGAACCGCAGGCGGTGATCGGATCGTACCTGCATAGACTCGCCTTCCCCGATGAGTTCAACAAACACGCGCAGAATAAGGACATTCTCACTGAAGCCTACGAGCATACCGCGACGGAGGCTGGAGTCATCGGGATGTTGAAGAGAAAGTCCGGTGCGGCGTTGGATATCCAGGTGCGCGGCGAGTATGCCTATGTCGCCAATGGCCCGAGAGGGTTGCAGGTCTACGACATTGCTAACATTGACAACAAGGGGTTCTCGGAACGCATCACGACGGCGCCCGTCTCGCCCTTCGGTCAGAAGTTTTACGTCAAGACGAAGTATGCGACCGGCGTCGCTTCGCCCTCGACTCTGGCGGTAGATCCGCTCCGCAAGAAGCGGCCGGAGAACGAGGAAGCGGAGAACCGCGATGACAAGCAACCGATCCATCCGATTTATGCTTTCCTCTACGTGAGCGATAAAGAAGAGGGGTTGGTTGTGGTCGGTGACCGCAAGAAGGGCGTAGTCACTCTGCTTGACGGCGATCCGGCGAACAATTTCCTCAAACGAGCGCTCGCTTTCAATCCCGATGGCGCGCTCAACGGGGCATCGAGCATCACCATCGCGGGGGTCTACGCTTACATCACCTGCGACAAGGGGCTGGCGATCGTCAATCTGGACAATCCGCTCTTCCCGAGGCTGGTAACGGTCCTCACCGAATTCAAGCACCCCCACGCTGTCGAGGTCCAATTCCGCTACGCGTTCGTGACGGATGAGGAGGGACTCAAGGTCGTGGATGTCACATTGCCTGACAAACCGAAGGTGGTCGAAGGGGCGCTGGTGCCCTTGGCCGACGCCCACGGACTCTACCTGGCGCGCACTTATGCTTATGTCGCGGGAGGTAAGGAAGGCCTGGTGATCGTTGACATCGAGAAGCCGGAGAAGCCCAAGATCAGTTCGACGTTTACTGCCGACGGTAAGATAAATGACGCACACGACGTGAAGGTCGGAATGACCAACAATTCGTTGTACGCTTACATCGCCGATGGCCACAACGGTCTGCGGGTTGTGCAGTTGATGTCGCCGGATGATACTCCGACGATCTTCGGATTCTCGCCGAAGCCGACTGCGCCCAAGCTGATCGCGTCCTACCCGATCGGCGAGGCCCTTGCGGTATCGAAGGGAATCGACCGCGACCGCGCGGCTGACGAATCCGGCAATCAGATCGCCGTATTCAGTCGTCGTGGCTCGCGTCCCTTCAACCTCGAGGAAATGCAGAAACTCTATGTGCGCGATGGACAGGTCTACAATGTGAGCAATGATCCGCCGCCGCGCCCGAGGAGAGCGCCGGTCAAGGCGGACGTTTCCTTTACCGAAAGCGCGAGCTCGATCATCAGCATGGCGTCGAAGTTCTGGATGCATATGCTGTTTGGAATGATCGGAGTTTTCGGACTGGTGGGACTGATGAGACGTAAGGATTAGTCCACCATAAAATAAAATAGGTACTCAGAGCGGTAGCGAGCGGGCCTCCGGAACTAGAAAAAGAAGGGGGCAAGTTCGCTACCGCTTTTGTTTTATTGACATTATGTTTGGTCGTTTAACGCCCATGCCGAATCGCCGAGTAGCGGCAGGGTTGAGTTTAGGCTGGCGTTTCAGCCACGGCACCGGATCCATCGTCGCGTAACGACGGAGTGATTTTAGCTGCGGGTTTCAAGCGCATTGGAATCTAAACAAATTAGAACTCTCGCAAATCCACCAAACTACGGGAGGTTATACATAATAATTAGCCTTAGCTAGATTCATCGGGCTTTCCCGCAGGGCATATAGGCTAGTCCTTTGAGGACTGGTGGCTCAGGAGACCTAATCTCGAGGGCGCTTTAGTCATGGGTTTGTATATAAGTCGGTAGAGATGCCTTGCGTCCCGAATGGACGCTCGAATTTAGCCGGTGGTGGAGCGAAGTGTAACCACCGGTATAGATCAAATGAGAATTTGCGTCCCGGAGGGACGCCGGATCATCCGAATGCCTGAGGCTCAATAAATCTCACAATCTGCAACTGTATACTCGCCACCATTTGTCTGTGCGGCTATTTTCCGATCATTACCGCTCGCCGTACTGATCGTTCTCTGCTACTCTTTTCCATAGTTATGAGCCTTCTCGAAGTACGTAACCTCAAGACATATTTCGCGACAAAACGGGGTGAGGCGCGCTCGGTTGATGACGTCTCATTCACGCTCGATCGTGGTGAGACGCTGAGCCTGGTAGGCGAATCTGGGTGCGGGAAATCGGTCACGGCGCTATCGATTATGCGGTTAGTCTCATCGCCCGGTCGCATAGTCGATGGTTCGGTGCTTTTCGAAGGGCGCGATCTGGTAAAACTCAGCGAAGACGAGATGCGCAGGATTCGGGGGGATGAGATCGCGATGATCTTTCAGGATCCCATGACGTCGCTCAACCCGGTCTACACGGTCGGAGAGCAAATCGCCGAAGCGATACGCCTGCACCGCAGAGTTTCAAAGCGCGAGTCATGGAACCAGGCGATCGAGGGAATGCGGGATGTGGCAATTCCCGCGCCTGAGGTGCGCGCGAAAAACTATCCCCACGAGATGTCAGGTGGAATGCGCCAGCGGATAATGATCGCGATGGCGCTGGCATGCGATCCGAAATTGTTGATAGCCGATGAACCGACGACTGCCCTCGATGTGACAATTCAGGCGCAGATTCTGGATTTACTGACCGAATTGCGCGAGAAGCGTAATCTGGCGCTACTGCTTATTACTCACGACCTGGGAATTGTCGCTGAAACTTCCGATCGTGTCGCTGTAATGTATGCGGGTAGGATCGTCGAATTGACTCGGGTACGTGAACTGTTCAGGAATCCGCGCCATCCCTACACCGAAGGGTTGCTACGATCCGTTCCTCAGTTGGAGGAGCCGAATGGAGAGAAGAAACGGCGGCTGCATACGATCGAAGGCGTCGTGCCTAATCCTACGAACCTCCCCCCGGGATGCCGCTTCGCGCCGCGATGCGAGCATGCGCGGGAGAAGTGTAGGGAGGGTGAGATAAGATTGATTGAGATTGATTCGGGGCATTCAACGCGATGTATTCGAGTGAGTGAGATTTATCCTCAATTGCAAACCGCAAGTTAGTTCTCTCATGCTTCCTCCCCCACCTTGAAGCTGGCAACAGAGATACAGAGAAGAGAAGTGGGCGCGCGCTGTTGCCGCAAGCGCGATTTTTCGAATTTTAGCAGCACGACTATTCATGAGTGGGAGGCGAAAATTGTTTCCTTTTTTCGATCGTTCTCCTACAATAAATGCTTGCCAACTCAAAATCTCTGTGGTCTCAATTAGGCCGTAAGCAGTTTCTATCCACCTCGCCACCGGAGGATGTACTCGTGCGATACCAAAAATATTCCGCTCGCATAGTCATTGGAGTGGTGTTACTCACCTGTTTTGTTTGTTACGACCGTAGCTTGAGCGCTTCCTCTCTGGCGCAAGCAAACGAGACCGAAGCAATTCGCAGTCTGGTCGGGAGATTCTTCGATTTATATCAACAGAAGGAATTCGATAAATTGATCGCTTTTTGGCACGAGAAATCTCCTTTTCTGGGTAGGAACAAAAAGGCCCTGGAAGAAGAATTTGCTGCATATGAAAAGATCGATGTGAAGGGCTTTGGCATCCGACTGATGAGGATCGATGGTGATAAGGCGACAGTTAGAGTGACGGTGAATTTAGTGCTGACCAAGGCTAAGCTCCAAAACATGACAGAAAAGATTTGGAGGGAGGGCATTCTAAAGCAAAACCGTACAATCGAACTAGTCAATCAGAGCGGAAACTGGAAGGTCTGGAAGTTTGTCATCAGCGAGGAGGAATTGGCAGCTGCAATCATAGCAGCACAGACAGAGGAGGAGCGGAAGGCGTTGATGGAGAAAGAGCCGGAGTTGATTACTTCCGACCTTGCTTCTGCGCTCTATTCTCAGATTTTATTTGCCTTCGTCAACAACGAAGTCGATTACAAACGCTCGATCACGATCAATGAGCTCGCCTACAAGCTCGCTGAGCGGATCGGTGATCGATTGGTAATGGCATATGTCCTCATATATACAGGGTACAGCTATGGTTGGATAGGTATGCCGGAAAAATCTCCGGACCAGGCATTGGAGTACTTTCGAAGTAGTCTTAAAATAGGAGAAGAGCATGGATTTAAGGATGTTGTTCTCAGATCAGTTATCAACTCAGCCATTCTCCATCAGGGTCTTGGTGAGCTTACGCACGCTGAAGAATATTATCAGAGAGGTCTGAAGCTGCTCGAAGAAGTGGGATCCCAAGATGGGATAATCCAAGTGTTGAGTAACTTAGGAACCATTCATCAGGTAAAGGGTAATTACGCCACTGCCTTCGAACTATTCTTGAAAAGCCTGAAGATGTCCGAAAGCCAGCTTAAGTCCGGAGTGAGTTGGGGTCGTCGGTCTAATGTCCTTATAAATATTGCAGGTATTTTCACTGCCCAAGCAAATTTCGAGCAGGCTTTGGCTTATTACCAGATGGCGCTTGAGGCAGCAGAAAAAGGAATTATGTTAGGAGATATTGAGGCGAAGTCTGAGAAGTTTCATGTGTTGATGGGGATTGGCAATATATATTTGCAACAGGGCAACCATTCTTTAGCGATGGATTATTTTAAGAAAAGCCAGAAGCTGATAGACGAGTTCGTAGATCAACTACCCGGTTCTAAAGATAGCTACACTTCGATGATCAAAAAGGAGATGGCAGATGTATTGGCAGCAGAACATAATCTAGCTCAAGCAATCGCCAATTATAAGGAAGCCCTACAATTGGCAGACAAGGCAGAGGATAAAGTCATTATGACATATCAATTGCTGGGTCTAGGCGAAATGTATTTTTTGACAGGGGATTTTCGCGAGGCATTGTCATATTCGGAAAGAGCAAGCGAAGCTGCCGAAAAACTTGGCCAATACCCTTATATGAATAGTGCTTTGGTAGTAGCCGCGAAAGCCTATCAGAAGCTTGGCCAACAAGAAAAATCTCGTCAGGCATTAATAAGAGCTATCTATATCACCGAGGAGTTACTGGAGCACTCGACAGGTGACGAATTAGACCTGCAACGCTCTTTTGAACGCGCTGTGGCGCCATACCAGGCGATGATTGATTTCGAGGTTGATCAAAAACGATTCATTGAAGCCTTCTCTTACGCTCAACGGACGAAAGGTCGGACACTTCTTGAATTATTGCAAAATGGCCGAGTTGACATCAAAGCTGCAAATCTATTCGAGCGCGAAAAGGAGCAACAACTAAACCGCAAGATCGTTTCCCTCAACCGCGAAATCACAGCTGAGAAACTCAAATCTAATCCGAATGAAAAACGTCTGGTCGACGTCGAAGAACAGCTGAAAAAGGCCCGTCTGGAGTTCGAGCGATTCCATACCACTCTTTACGCCGCCCATCCTGACCTCAAAGTCCAACGCGGCGAGATTCGACCGGTCACCTTTGACGACGCGGCAGGTCTGATTCCCGATTCCCAGACCGCCATGATGGATTTCATCGTCACCGACGAGAATGTCCACCTCTTCGTCCTGAGCAAAGACGGGGCCGGCAAGCCGATCTTGAACACATACACATTTAAGATCGAGCGCAAATCGCTGGCCGAGAAAGTAGAGCGCTATCGCCGCCGAATGGAGAACAGAGACTACGATTTTCAGGCGCTCTCCCAGGAACTCTATGGTTTGCTGATCAAACCGGCACACAAGCAACTGCAGGGGAAAACCAATCTCATCATCTCTCCAGATAGCGTGCTGTGGGACTTGCCATTCCAGACTTTGATGTCACCGGAGCTGCGCTATCTGATCGAGGACGCCGCTATCTCATATACACCGTCACTTTCGGTGCTGAGAGAGATGCAACTGGCAGGCAACAAGAAACAGGCGCGGGCCAAATCATCATTGCTGGCGCTGGGCAATCCGGCGCTGGGTAATCGGAGTAAGGAATTGGTTAAGTTTGTGAAGATGGATGCGGAGCTGCAGCCATTGCCGGAGGCGGCGGCACAGGTGCGCGCATTGGAGGGCCTGTACGGCAAGACGCGCAGCAGAGTGCTGACCGGTGCGGCGGCGCGCGAGGAACTGGTAAAGGAGCAATCGGGTCAATACCACATTGTGCACCTGGCGACGCACGGGATTCTGAACGACGTCAGCCCGATGTACTCGCACGTGATGTTGTCGCAGACGGCTGGGAAGAGCGAGGAAGACGGATTGCTGGAGGCCTGGGAGATGATGAATCTGGATTTGAACGCGGACCTGGTTGTGCTGGCAGGATGCGAGACGGCGCGCGGGCGAGTGGGAGCTGGGGAAGGGGTGATCGGGATGACGTGGGCGTTATTCGTGGCGGGATGCCCGAGGACGGTGGTCAGTCAATGGAAGGTGGAGGCATCGAGCACGACCGATTTGATGGTCGAGTTCCACAAGAAATTCAAGACGAGGTACGGCGATCCGCAACGGTCTGTCAGCACCGCGGAATCGATGAGACAGGCGGCATTGAGGGTAATGAGGAACCCGGAATATGTGCATCCATTCTATTGGGGCGGATTTGTCGTAATCGGGGATGGAAACTAATCGATGAGAAAAGTAAGGCGAGAAAATCGTATGATTACACATTGCTTTACGATTGCATAAATTTTTACCATCGGTGATCACAATAGCAGTTCAGACCAGATTACGGTCAATGAAATTACGCTTGAAAAAGGCATAATTGTCAAAGCTATAAACGTCGCACTCTCGGGGGCCGCTCAGAGGCGATTGATAACATGCAACTCAGATAATTGAGCTTGCATAATCTTTGTTCATTACAATCGAAAGAGGCTTTATGCGTTTCCTCAGATACCTTTCACCTCCTGCCTTCGGCATGCTGCCAATAATCTGCCTTGTATTGAACGGTTATGTCTTGGGTTTAACGCCGCTGACGCAATCGAGCGATTCCGATGCTATCCGAGTTTTAGTACAGCGACTCTTCGAATCTTATCAGCAGAAAGATCTCGAGAGATTGCTTTCCTTCTGGGGCGAGAAATCTCCATTTCTGGCCGAGAATAAAAAAGCCCTGCAAGGTGAACTCGCCGCGTATGAGAAGATTTCTGTGAAAGGTTTCGACATCCGCGACACGAAGATAGATGGCGAGAAGGCTACGCTGAGAGTGTTGGTTGAGGCCGCGGTCACCAGGGCTTACATGGTAAAACCCATTGAAAAGATAGAGAAGAAGAGCAAGACGATCGATCTGGTCAAGGAGGGGGGAATCTGGAAGGTCTGGAGATTCACGGCAAGCGAAGAAGAATTGGCTGCTGTTATCGTTGCCACGAAGACAGAGGATGAACGAAAGGCCTCGATGGCCAAAGAACCGGAGTTGATGACGTCCGACCTTGCTAATGCACTCGCTCGTCAAAGTACATCCGACCCGGTCTATAAAATGGGCTATCAACATGCGCTTGCGATGAATCAGCTCGCATACGAAATCGCCAGGCAGGTCGGCGATCAATTTGCTATGGCAAACGCATTGTTGGGCGCTGGATACATTTATGGCTGGCTTGGGACACCGAAAAGATCGGCGGAATTGGCCCTGGAGAGTTTCCAAAAGAGTCTGAATATAGGAGAAGAGTATGGATTTAAGGAGATCATGGCCAAATCCCTGATCCGCTCTGGCGTTGTCTATACCGTCACAACAGGCGAGTATGCGAAAGCCGAAGAATGTTATCAGAAAGGTCTCAAGCTGGCTGAGGAATTGAAAGATCAAGAGCTGTTATTCCTGGCCATGAATAACATGGGCGTCATCCATCGGGAACAAGGCAATTACGTGAAAGCGCTTGAGCTTTGGTTGAAATGCCTGAAGATGAGTGAAAACCAGCTTGACTCGGGAGTAGATTGGTATCGAATGGCGAGGGCCCTGCAAAATATCGGCGGTACTTTCAAAGTCCAACGCAATCATGAACAGGCTTTGGCTTATAACCAACGTGCAATTGAAGCTGCCAACAAAGCAGATACGATGGGAGATCCTAACGCTAAATTGGTTATAGGGACTGCGCTGGCAAGCATTGGCGATGTATATTTGGAGCAAGATAAAGATTCTTTAGCGATGGATCATTATCAGAAAGGCCTCAAGCTTGCGGATGAGTTTGTGAATCCGATACTGGTTGCTAAACCCATGTACGTTTTCACAATCAAAGTGCGAATCGGAAATGCCTTGGTTGCAAAAAAAGATATGGTTCAGGCAATCACAACTTTCCAGGAAGCACTCGAGCTGGCAGAAAAATCAAATAATAAAACTCAGATAGCATATCCTTTATTGCGTCTAAGCGACGTATATCTATTGCAGGGAGATTATCGCAAGGCATTGGGTTTTGCTGAACGAACTATTAGTGAAGCTCAACAAATCGGTTTCAAAACAAATGTTTTTCGAGCTCTAGTGATAGCGGCTAAAGCACATCAGAAGCTCGGCCAGCTTGAAAAAGCGTATCTGTCATTGGACAGTGCCATCGACCTTATTGAAGAGTTACACAAGCAGTCGGCTGGCGGCGCACTCGACCGCCAGCGTTCCTTCGAAGACTCTGCGGCTCCATATCAAGCGATGATCGATCTCCAGGTTGATCAAAAGAGGTTCACCGAAGCATTTTCATATGCTCAACGAGCAAAAGGACGAATCCTCTTGGAGCTCTTGCAAAATGGGCGGGTCAATATTGATAAATCAGCTTCTGAAACGGAGCGCGAGCGAGAACAGCATCTAGGCAAAAAGATTATTTCACTAAACCGCGAAGTCACGGGTGAGAAACTCAAATCTCAACCTGATGAAAAGCGTTTGGCCGAGTTTGAAGAGCAGTTGAAAAAGGCGCGTCTGGAGTTCGAGGCTTTCCAAACCACTCTCTACGCCGCCCATCCTGAGCTCAAAGTGCAGCGCGGCGAGATTCGATCGGTCTCCTTTGACGATGCATCGGGCCTCATTCCCGATACGAAGACCGCACTCCTGGATTTCATCGTCACAGACGAGAATGTCCACCTCTTCGTCCTGACCAAAAATGCCTCCGCTCAACCGATCTTAAACAACTACATCATCAAGATCGAACGCAAATCGCTGGTTGAGAAAGTAGAGCGCTATCGCCGCCGAATGGAGAACAGAGACTACGACTTCCAGGCGCTCTCCCAGGAACTCTATGGTTTGCTGATCAAACCGGCACACAAGCAACTGCAGGGGAAAACCAATCTCATCATCTCTCCAGATAGCGTGCTGTGGGACTTGCCATTCCAGACTTTGATGTCACCGGAGCTGCGCTATCTGATCGAGGACGCCGCTATCTCATATACACCGTCACTTTCGGTGCTGAGAGAGATGCAACTGGCAGGCAACAAGAAACAGGCGCGGGCCAAATCATCATTGCTGGCGCTGGGCAATCCGGCGCTGGGTAATCGGAGTAAGGAATTGGTTAAGTTTGTGAAGATGGATGCGGAGCTGCAGCCATTGCCGGAGGCGGCGGCACAGGTGCGCGCATTGGAGGGCCTGTACGGCAAGACGCGCAGCAGAGTGCTGACCGGTGCGGCGGCGCGCGAGGAACTGGTAAAGGAGCAATCTGGTCAATACCGCATAGTGCACCTGGCGACGCACGGGATTCTGAACGACGTCAGTCCGATGTACTCGCACGTGATGTTGTCGCAGACGGCTGGGAAGAGCGAGGAAGACGGATTGCTGGAGGCCTGGGAGATGATGAATCTGGATTTGAACGCGGACCTGGTTGTGCTGGCAGGATGCGAGACGGCGCGCGGGCGAGTGGGAGCTGGGGAAGGGGTGATCGGGATGACGTGGGCGCTATTCGTGGCGGGATGCCCGAGGACGGTGGTCAGTCAATGGAAGGTGGAGGCGTCGAGCACTACCGACTTGATGGTGGAGTTCCACAAGAAATTCAAGACCAGGTACGGCGATCCACAACGGTCTGTTACCACCGCGGAATCGATGAGACAGGCGGCATTGAGGGTAATGAGGAACCCGGAATATGTGCATCCATTCTACTGGGGCGGATTTGTTGTAATCGGGGATGGAAATTAACAGCGGCTGAAAGGCGGGATGACTTTCACATTGCTCGGGCTTGTATGTTCGCCTATACGGCAAATATTGTTACTTCAGCCGCCCACTGGTTACACTCGTCAGCAACTGTTTAACGGTCGTCGAGCCCGGATTGGCTTCGAGCAGTGCGCGAAATTCCGCAGCAGCTTCATCAAATAGACCCATTCGAGCATAAATCACACCGAGCGTAAGGTGGGATTTAGCATAAGCCTCTTTGATCTTTTCCAGAGCATCCACTTCTGATTGACCCAGCACCCTGAATCGGGCTTCCCGAGCGTCCGGTGAGGGCGATATCATCTCGCGATTATCTCTGATGGCTCTTATCTGCCAGGAATAGCTTCGATCGCGCGCCAGCGGCGGAGAGGTCCATTCGTTTCCCGTCAGTGTCTTACTCGAGACGATCTCACGCAGATTGTTCCTATAGATCGTAACGGTATAGGCGGTTGCCCCGCTCACCCGTTTCCAGCGAAAAGTCGGCTGAGTCGTCGCTACAACTGACCCTACCGGGCTGATCGGGATGAATGACCTTTGTCCCCCTCGTTGACCCATCAACCGTTTCTGTTCTCCCAGGAGATATGAGAGCTCCGCACTGGCGTTGACGCGTCCATTACGCAGTGCGTCTATAACGGCTGCCTGATGTTCCGAGGAAACATATCGTATGCCTTCCAGTTCCCCTCGATCATCAAGCGCAACTCGACCGCCCACATCGTTAAGGGCGATCAGGGATTTAGGAGAAATATTCGTAGACTTTAGCCCTAGAGCGCGATCCTGCAGCTCTCTATTATCCTTACTCAGTTGCTCCAATTGTGCTCGAAGGTCTGTTATTGCCGAGGCGTTATTAGTGAGAGAATCATTCTGCAGTTGAAGCTTTTTCACCTCGTCCTGCAACCCGCTAATTTTCTCCTGTGATAATATGACAAACCAGATCAATAGTGCTGCGGCAGCGCCCGTCGCGCCCACTTGAAACGGCATTCGATAAGATCGCCAGAGCACAGATAACTTCTCCCAGAATTGAGGCTGTGGCTCAGAAGCATAAACTTTTCCAAACGCCATATCCGTCTTGAACTTTCGCAGATCTCGGCAAACATCATCGCACTCCGAGCAGAGTTCCAGATGAACTCCGGCAATCCCGCGTTCGAGCTCGTCCAGTTCACTGTCGACATATGCCAGAAGCTGATCGAATGATAAATGTTCAAGCTCTTCGTTTTCAGCATGCTTGAGATCGGTCCGCGCGAAGTTGTATGTCGATGTGAGCAATGTCTTAGAATGGAATTTCCCGTAACACTCTTCACAGGTGGCGAGGTGCTCGTTAAGTACCAGTATTTGCGCCGGCGGCATCGATCGCCTCCGGTAGCTCGCGATATCTTCTTCTGTGTAGTGTTTAGTCAAGGTATCCCCCAATTCCTACAATGGAATTACATAAATCATATATATTAAAGAGAGGGGTGGTAATGGATGGAAGCTTGATGAGGTCGCGATTATATACAATATTACTGAGAATGTTAAGCAATTTGTCTCCTCGACTTCAAAAAATTTGGGCATCTTATCAACAATCGGATCCTCAATGAGATTGGACTTAAATAGTCTTATCAAAAAGATCTGCTCAATTCTTTCATACGTTTAGCCAGAAGTTTCCTGGCAGAAAGTCGTAATCGCATGACCTTTCGCTTCGTCGTCCCCAGATGCATCGCTATTTTCATATCGTCCCACGGAAGATCGACCCAGATGGCGGCAAACTCTTCCGGAGGCAAGTTAAGGCACGCGGCGATTTCCACGATCGTGGCAATCCTCAAATCCGCCAATGAAATGATGAGCCCGCGGTCACCGGAATCTCTGTCTATCAGGTTCAGCAGTAGAGCAGTCCGATGCGGAAGCGGCAGTTTGCATATCTCCCTCCACAGAGTTTGCAGGTAGAGTCGTTGTTCAACTTCTAATTCCATGCTCGCCTTCTCGGTGGGAGGGGGGGCTTCCTGCAAAACAGCTGGGTCCGTGGTTACTAGTCCATTGAAAGAGTTGCGAATATCGATACCGCTCAACTCGGCGACTATATTGATCAGCTGTGTGAACAGCACAGGCCTTCCTGCGGCATTGAAGATCAGCGCGAGCTGCTCGGCCATACTCTCTCGGTGATTTTTACCTGCTTTTAAATAAGACCGGACAAACTTTTCCGAACTCTCGTTCGATGTCATTACCGATAATTTCGAAAGCTGATCGCGCCAGATCGAAAATCCCCCCACCCATCCGATCTTATCATCCTGCCAGAGCGCAAACTCCGTCTGTGTGTTCAGGATATAACGGATATGATCCTTTAACCGGCTATGCTGAAAATTTTGACGGCGCGAGATTTCAGAACAAGTGTTATGTGCGATTACCGCGGCATAACTCAGAAAATCTTTTATGGCATGATCGATGTTGCCGTTCTTCAAGTCTTGCAATTTGGTCAGCAAACGAACGACTACCTCGCTATGCAAATCGTTAATTTGTTGGTCAGGCTTTCCTCCGTTCATTTTCGCGGACTGGGAACTGAGTCTATAGCCGATAATATGCCTGACAACCGGATCGATACGCTCAGCGAAGAGTTGAGCCAATATCTGGCGGGATCGCTCGTCGTTCTCCTCCAGTAAGTAGGGGTGCAAGAGAACATCTATATCTGTGATTCCGCTCTGTCTGTCATCAATGTTCAGAGACATGCTTTCGAGTTTGGACCGAGATTGAGGTATGAAAGACAAACATCTGATTTGTAGTAGTCTGGAACATCCACCTTCGCAAGTTTAAAGATATGCTATTATTTGCTGCCTATTGTATAAGTTGCAGCAATCAGATTTTTATTTTGGGGAATATTCAAAACGAAGCAATTGTATATCTTTCAACTACTTTGATCAAAGGTGTAAGCAATAACAAAGGGTTTCGATCCGCTTTCGGAATAGATAAATATCCTACTGAAGGCGATTTCACACAGAAAATGAAGGAGTCGATACTCCGCAAATCCAAATGACAAATCCGCCTCTCGTCGAAATCAAAGACCTCAAAAAATATTTCCCGGCCTCCCACAGACAACTGGTTCGTGCGGTCGATGGGGTGACGTTCTCGATCGAGCGCGGCGAGACGATGGGGCTGGTCGGTGAATCCGGATGTGGCAAGACCACCGTCGGACGCTGCATCTTGAGGTTGATCGAACCAACCGGCGGCGAGATCCGATTTGATGGGCGGGAGCTGGTGCACCTCGGGCGCGGCGAGTTGCGTGCACTGCGCCGCCGGATGCAGATAATCTTTCAAGACCCGTATTCGTCGCTCAACCCCCGATTGACGGTCGGCGCGATCATCGGCGAGCCGCTCGTGATTCACGGCGTGCGCGTCAGAAAGGCACGGCGCGAACGGGTGGCGGAGCTTATGCATGTCGTTGGGTTGGATCCTGCATATGCCAATCGCTACCCTCATCAATTCAGCGGCGGGCAGCGACAGCGCATCGGTATTGCGCGCGCTCTCGCACTGAATCCCGATTTCATCGTGGCCGATGAGCCCGTCTCTGCGCTCGATGTCTCCGTGCAGGCGCAGGTGGTGAACCTGCTGCAGGATCTGCAGGGAAAATTCGGACTGACATATCTCTTCATCTCGCACGGCCTGGCAGTCGTTAAACACGTTTCGACGCACGTCGGCGTTATGTATCTCGGCAAGCTGGTCGAACTCGCGCCAGCCGAGGAAATATACGAGAACCCATTGCATCCGTATACAAAGGCTCTGCTCGAAGCAATTCCTGTCCCGGACCCGGACCACCCAAGAAATGAAAGGGTGAGAGGCTTACCTGGTGATGTGCCGAGCCCACTTGCCCCACCTGCGGGCTGCCGTTTTCACACACGCTGCCCCAAGGTTATGGAGCGGTGCAGGGTCGAAGAACCACCATATCGCGAGATCGCTCCCGGGCACTGGGCTGCGTGTTTTCTGCACGAATCGGATGTACAATCGCAATCAGCCGTTAAGTCAATTCGCTAGGCGCCATTTTTGCCTATGCATTGATTTCTCTCTCTATCTCTCACCAACCAGGAGGAACGATGAATCCCGAACTGAGCTATGCTCCCCAAAGCGACAAAGTTGAACCCGAGCCAACTCCACAAGGGTTTTTCAAACGTTTAATCGGAGTCTACTTTTCACCCGGCGAGACATTTCTAGAGATCGGACGCGCGCCGCGTGTGGTCGTCCCCATAATCGCATTGGTAGTTTTGAGTCTGTTGGCCGGGTCTATTCTGTCCGCCAAGATGCCGATGGAGAGCTTAATGGAGCAACAGGTGCAGCGTCAGATCGATTCGGGCCGTCTCAGCCCCGAGCAGGGAGAACTGCAGAAGCAGCAGATGCGAGCGTTTGCCCCCATAATAAAAGGTGCGACGCCGATCTTCATAACGCTGTACAGCATAATTCTCGGGCTGATTATCGCGGGCGTGGCCAAGCTTGTGAGCATGATGCTCGGTTTCGAAAATTACTTTAAATCGCTTTTCAGTGTTTCAGTCTATGCAATTTTGGCTGTCTCCATCATCTCGTCGGTATTACTGATAGCTCTCATCTTCATAAAGCCGCCGGATGAGGTCGATTGGGAGAATGCGCTCAGTTCTAATCTGGCGGCATTGCTCTCCTTGGCGGGAATGGAGAGTCTACCCAAATTTTTGAAGACATTTTTCAGTTATATCGATGTCTTTTTTATCTGGAGACTAGGTCTGCTCGCCATCGGTTTTGCGGCGGTCTCGAAGAAGCTGAAGACCTCGACTGCTTTGACATGGCTGGTGGTCGTAGCACTTCTGATCGCTGTGATTCACTCATCCTGGGCATCCGCCTTCGGTTGAAGCCGGCGAGGCAGATGAGTGGGATATCCGGCTCATCTGATTTAGAATTCGAGCATGGCAATGACCAATCGAGAAATTGCCGATATATTTCGTAGACTCGCCGACCTGCTCGAGTTGCGTGACGAAAATCCCTTCAAGGTGCGGTCATATCGCACGGCCGCCGACACAATAGAAGATACGAAAACCCCGCTCGGCGAACTCATAGCCGCGGGCGGGGAGGGAAGGTTGCGGGAACTGCCCAGCATCGGCGAGGCGATCAGCAAAAAGATCATCGAATTGCTAGATACGGGAACCTTCAAGCTGTATGAGGAGGTGAAGGCTGAAATACCGGAGACGGTTCTCGATTTGCTTAAAGTCGAGGGCATAGGCATCAAGACGCTCCAACTTTTATTTCGGCAGTTTCACATTACGAACCTCGACGATTTCGCGAAATTTGTAGAAGGGAACGGATTGAATAGCGTTCCGCGATTGAGCGAGAGGGCGAAGCTGCGAATCAGATCGTCCCTCAAGGCGCCGCGCTACTAGGGGAGCCCCCGTTTTCTGAGGGCTCGATCGCAAATTTGGACTCTCAGATGTCTATAGACAACTATGACATACCCTCTTACAATGATCTTTGTAAACGCACTTTGCTTATAACCCATCATAAAATTCAATATCTGAAGGATGATCTGTATGTGGACACAGAGGCGAACAGTAAGAAGAGAGCCTGTCTATGATGTCGTGATTGTCGGGTCGGGTGCGGCAGGCGGAACAGCAGCGTGGGTGCTGGTTGAGGCGGGATTGCGAGTGGCTATGCTGGAAACGGGACCGCTTCGCAAGCACCTGGTCGATTTCCCTTATCATGAGGCGTCGCCGTTTCCTTACGAAGATCCGTACCGCGGATTAAAGACCGAGATCGAGCCGGGCGAAGAATTCGCCCAGAAATATCGGATCCAGGGTTCATCTAAGGATGAGCCGTACACGACGCCTGAGAAGATGCCGTATGACTGGTTCCGCGCACGCAACGTCGGCGGGCGCACGATGTTTTGGGGGCGATTTGCCAACCGGTTCAACGAAGACGATTTCAAGGGATATTCGCGCGACGGTCACGGGAAGGATTGGCCGATCACCTACAGTGAGATCGCTCCCTATTACGATACGGTGGAGAAGTTTATGGGCGTCTGTGGGGCGAAGGAGAATCACCCGGATTTGCCTGACAGCGATAACTTTCTGCCGCCGGTCGCCTACAAATGCTCGGACATTGCGATCAAGAACGCGGCCGAGAAGATCGGTATCCGGTCCATACGTGTGCGCCGCGCGATGTTGACCAGGCCGCACAACAACTATGCGCCATGCCATTATTGCAATGGGTGTGAAAATGGTTGCGAGACCCACTCATTCTATAACTCCGCCTTTCGCCAGGTTGTACCGCTGATAGAGAAGCACCCTAAAACCTTCACGCTGATCACCAATGCTATGGCGCACAAGGTAAACCTCAATGCGAAGGGCTTGGCGAGCGGCGTCAGCTACATCGATAAGGGGACCGGCAAAGCGCGCGAGGTCAAGGCGAATATCGTCGTCGTGGCATGCGGTACTCTGGAGAGCACGCGCCTGCTTCTGCTCTCAGGCATAGCAAATTCGAGCGGTTTAGTGGGCAAGAATTTCATCGAGCACCTGGATTATTCTGGAGCGAGAGCCTATTTCCCCGAATTGTTCTCGATCAACCGTGAAGCTGGAGATGGGATAGGAGGCTCGCACATTGTCATACCCTGGTTCGGTTATTTCCGACAGGATGAAAAGCGCGATTTTCTCCGCGGCTTTCAGATCGAACCTTCTTCAAAGATCCGCATGGGCCCGGACAATTCTCCCAAGAGAATCCCCGGGTTCGGCAGCGAATTCAAACGCGAGGTGCGCAAATACACAGGCGCACGCGTCGTGCTCAACTCACACGGCGAAATGCTTCCATCCTCGAAAAAATTCGTCGAACTCGATGCCTCCCTGAAAGACAAATGGGGTATTCCGGTCCTCAAGATTCATCATCCTTGGGAAGAGAACGACTACGCGATGTATAAGTACATCCGGCGGACTTACGAAGAGATTTTCGCCGCGGCGAAGGCGGTCGATATCCGGTTGCCCGATGGTCCCGACAAACCGGGCCATTCGATCCACGAGATGGGCACGATCCATATGGGCGGCGATCAGAAGACATCGGTGCTCAACAAGTTCAACCAGTCATGGGATGTCAAAAATCTCTTCGTCGTTGACGCGGCGGCATTCACTTCCGGCACGCACAAAAATCCGACGCTTACGATCATGGCTCTCAGCTGGAGGGCGTCCGAACATATGCTTGAAGAGAAGAAGAAAGGGAATCTGTAAAAGGCAAAAGGCAAAAGGCAAAAGGGAGAAGACAGGAGAGACAGAGGATAGAATGGTGGGATGAATCCCCTGTCATTGAATTCTGCCTTCAACCTTATGGCTTCTTTCTCGCGATTCCTGTCTTCTGCCACTTTTGTCTCTTGATTTATGAGACGTTGGTTCCCCCTATCGATAAGTTTTCTACAACTATTCACGTTGATTTATCTCGCGTGGCAGCATCCATTCGGTAATTTCGCAACAGAAACTGATTTCTATCATTTCTATGCGCCGGACGCCGAACGCATCGCTGCGGGGCAATTTCCGAACAACACATATCAAGGCCCTGGATACCCGGCAATGCTGGCATTTCTTGACTGGATGACCGGCGGGGATCTTTTCGCGATCGGGAAATGGCTGTCGGTCATCTGCGCGGTCCTGGTCGGGCTTCTGACATTCAAACTATTCGCGCGTCTTTTCGATTACTGGACCGGCATCGGCGCGCAATTAATTGCGATTGTCAGCGGCGAATTTCCTCAGTTTTCGATCAATGCGACGACCGATCTCTTCTTTCTGATGATCTGCCTGCTGGTACTGGTGGTCTTCACCAGTGATTCAATTTCCGCGGGCTGGCGGTCCGTCTCAGCCGGCGCGCTCACCGGCCTCGTCTACATAACCCGGTATAACGGGCTATTTTTGCTAGCGACATGTCTGGCCGGCGTTGTCCTGCTGAATATCTTTGAAAGGAGATTGCCCGAGCGATGGTTATTGGCCGGATTCCTCCTGGCGGCGTTTTTCGCTGTTTCATCGCCGTGGCTTTTGGCGAATTACAAACATCACGGCACTCCCTTCTACAATACCAATTACCTGAACATCGCAACTGAATTCTATCCGGAACTGGTTGCCGGCAAGACTAATCAGGACGGCACCCGCGCGTTTGAACAGAAGTTTCATTCATTTGGCGATGTGCTCGGTTACGATCCCAGGCGCATCGTCACGCATTATCCGGTGAATCTTTACGAGAGCCTGCGTCTTAGCATCAAGGACAACCTTGTCAATGAAATGGTCGGATGGTTAGCCATCCCCGGCATCCTTCTGGCATTGATGAGAAGTAGGTCAAAAAATGTGATGGTTGTCTTGTTGGGTGGTGCGGTCTATGTGTCTTTGACGGCGCTCACACACTGGGAGACGAGGTATTTCTTCTTCCTGATGATACTTTACGCGGGGTTTTCGAGTTACGCCATAACCTCTCTCTCTGAGCTGGCGCAGACGCGCCATTGGATCAGGCGGCCGGCTGTCGCTACGGGTTTATCCGTCACCCTGATTGCTATCATGTGCGCGCTGTCAACTGTTCAATCGCACAAGGATGTAAAAAGCTTTCTGGCCAGTCAGCCATGGGAAATTATCGCTGCCCGGGATTATCTCAACAGCGTCAATCCCGATGGCGTCAGGTTTAAAATAGTCGCGCGCAAACCGCATCTGCCATACCTTGCACGCAGCGAATGGATCTTTTTTCCACAGGTAAAATCGATCGAAGAATTTCGAGATTGGGTCGACGCTCATCACGCCGATTACATCGCCATCGGCAAGCGGGAGTTGCGAGAGCGCAAAGAGCTAGCGCCCCTCGGCGATCCGAAAAACGCTCCGCCATGGTTGAAAGCCGTGTGGGTGAACAAATATCCCATGTTCATTCTGTACAAACCGGAAGCGAAATCCGAGTGATTCACCACGTGAAAACGCCATGATGTCTTTGTCCATTCGCGTTATTTGATGAATCACCTCTCGATTGCGTATTCTCGTTCGAACTCTTCGGTGAACTGTGCGATCTGTCTTTTCACTTCCTCGTCGCTCCAAGCCAACTCTTTCGCCATCAGGCCAGCCACTGCCACCGAGCATTTCAATGAATCCTCTCCGGCCAGTATCGCAAGTCGGGTGCGTCGCACAAGCACATCGGCAAGCGTAATTGCCATCTCAGTCCGCGCCGCATAAACGACTTCAGCTTTTATGTGCGGCAACCCCTCGATCACCGGCGTGCGCAATAGCTCGCTCTCTCTTATCAACTTGAGTATTTGATAGTAGTTCGAGCCGTAGGTGAAGACGAGATGATGCGCGGTCTCACCGCTCAGTTTTTCATTCACTACAATCCTGCGCGCCTCTCTCGCCAGCTCTCCGCGTGTCATCGATCCACCTGATATGGGTAACTCGGTTGTGCCGGTATCGCCGGAGATAATGGCGTGGCGGTCGTTCAGCCGCCGCGCGGCCAGTGAGACCGTTCGTTCAGCCATCAATCGATAGGTAGTCAGCTTACCCCCGGAGATCGAAATCAGCCCGTCTTCCGTCTCGAACAACTCTTCTTTGCGAGATATATCGGTCGTTTTCTTCGCATTTTTATCGCCGATTAACGGCCGCAATCCTGCCCAGCTCGAAATGACATCCGATGGTTCGAGCTGCGTGGCGGGAAAATATGCATTGACCGCATCGAGGATTTCACCGACTTCGTCGTTTTCCGCGTGCGGCGAATCTTTATCGCCCGCATAATCATTGTCTGTCGTCCCGATATTTACGCGGCCGTGCCAGGGGACGACGAAATAGAACCTGTGCCCTCCGAGCGAGGGTATCAGCCAGGCCGAACCGATTTGCAATCTCCCGGCGGGAATCGTCAGGTGAACTCCCTTAGATGGACGTAGGAATTTTGACGGTTCTGCCTCCGAATGAGAGTCGAGTCCGGCGACCTCATTCATCCACACGCCGGTTGCATTGACGACTATTCGTGAACGCGCAATGAGCTCATCTCCAGTCAGTTCGTCGCGCAGGCGTGCGCCGGTGATTTTACTCGTTTCGTCTCTGATGAAACCGGTGGCGCGTGTGTAATTGGCGATTCTCGAACCCTGTTCGTGGGCAGCCTTGATAACCTCGATGACGAGACGCGCGTCATCGGTCAGCGCGTCATAGTAGAGTAAGGCGCCTTTTAATCCCTGGGGATCGAGTTGTGGAGCGAGTTTCAGAGCCTCATAAGGTGAGAGATGTCTGTGACTGCCGATGGCGTAACGTCCGGCGAGCAGATCATAGAGGATGAGGCCCGCGCGCATCTTCAACGGATGATCATAGTTGCGTTTATTATTCCGGTAAATCGGTATAACGAAAGGAAATGGTTCCACCAGATGCGGGGCGATCCTGGCCAGGACCGCTCGTTCCTTCAGCCCTTCGCGCACGAGAGAGAAGTCGAGGTGCTCGAGATATCGCAGACCGCCGTGAATCAGCTTGGTCGAACGGCTTGAAGTGCCTGCGGCGAAGTCACGCTTCTCGATAAGTGCCACGCGCAAATCGCGCGTAGCCGCATCGAGGGCGACCCCGGCTCCGGTGATGCCGCCGCCGATGACCAAAACATCGAATATCTCTTCTTTGATTTTGTCTAGCGACTCGCGCCGTGTGCGCCAGGATAATTCAGACATGTCCATATAATAAGGTGATTCACCGCAAAAAACATGAAAAGACAAAAAGCATAAATATAAAAATGCCTTGATTTTATCGTCCACTCAGGTAGACCATGAACCGGTACTTTTTGTGTGAACTCTAGCGGGTCTCTCATGCTCGGCGGTCATGAAATTTATCAGCTATACCAATAACTGTTTAAGGATTTTATCGCCATTCACAAAATCCGGTTCTCCCTTCCCCTGTGGAGCGATATGAAAAATCATCACTGCAAATCTCGTCCGATCGTTTTTTCACTATGTCTGATACTTCAGCCCGCTATCGTGCAAAACGCGTCAATTGATGCAGAGGCGGAAGAAACCAGATATACACCGGCAATCGAGTTGCAGCAGAAACGCCCGGTTCGTAGCGGCAAATCAAAGAGAAAAAGCGAGCGCCCGGCCTCAGAATCTAAGGATGGTTCGCATCCCGTTACAACTCCATCCCTGGACAAGGTTATTTCGAATAACCGTGCGCTGGTAAATGAGGTAGGCGATGCGGACCCATCCGGGGCGAAATCTGCGGGGGCAAAGATCGATGAGAATCTCCTCCGCGCACATGTCAAATTTTTAGCCGACGATCTGCTCGAAGGCAGAAGTCCGGGAGGCAGAGGCGGACTGCTCGCCGCGAAATATATCGCCGCACAATTCGAATCGCTCGGACTCGAACCCGCTGCGGCCAACCGCGGTTATTTCCAGCAGGTGCATATGATCGGTACCAGACCTGATGCGGCGAACAAACTGGTGGTCAAGAGCGGGACCGAGGCATCCGAGAGCAAAGTCGAGTTCAAGATGGGCGATGAGTTTACTGCCGGAACTGACCTCGAACAGAATGAAGTTTCAATCACCGGAGAGGTCGTCTTCGTCGGGTACGGTATCCTCTCGCCAGAAAATAAATGGGATGATTACAAAGGCCTCGATGTGCGCGACAAGGTCCTTATGATTATGGTTAACGACCCGCCGCCGCCAGCTGCAGACCCGGGCCTGTTCGGCGGGCGCGGTCTAACTTACTACGGGCGGTGGACCTATAAGTATGAAGAGGCGGCCAGGCGCGGGGCAGCGGGGGTGATACTCATCCATACAAACGAATCTGCGGGATATGGTTGGAGCGTAGTCCGCAACTCGTGGAGCGGTGATAGATTTGGATTGCTGCCTGATAGCAAAACCCCTACTTTGAAGATGAAATCGTGGGTGACCGATGAGGTTGCGCGGAAGATCGTGCAGATGAGCGGCCAAAACCTTGATCAACTTCGGCAATCGGCGGAAACGCGCGAGTTCCGTCCCGTCGTATTGAACGCTAGAGTCGAGACCACGCTGCGTTTTCAGGCCCAGCGCATGTCGTCTCCCAACGTTGTCGGGATATTTCGCGGGAATGATCCGGTCCTTAAGAACGAATATATCGTTTACTCCGCTCACTGGGATCACCTCGGTATCAGGCAGGATCAACCCGGCGATAATATATACAATGGCGCAGTCGATAATGCGACAGGGATCGCCGGGATTCTGGGGATTGCCAGGGCCTTCTCAGCTCTCGACGTTAAGCCGCGAAGGTCGATTCTCTTCATCGCTACGACGGCTGAAGAACAGGGATTGCTCGGCGCTGAGTATTACATCCGCTATCCGCTCGTGCCACTTGCGCAGACCAAAGCTAACATCAATCTCGATTCGATGAACGTGCTTGGGCAAACTACGGATATGACTCCGCTCGGCGCGGATCGTTCTACGCTTGGGATAATCGTCGAGGAGGTGGCGAAGGAGAATAACCTCACTATATCTCCCGACGCTCACCCGGAGCAGGGATACTTTTTACCGCTCGGATCACTTCCCGTTTGCGAAGGCGGGTATCCCGGCAGTCAATTTCGGATCGGGGAAGAAATTTGTCGGACATTCCGATAAATGGGTGGAAGAGCAGGTGCAGGACTACCGGCAGAATCGTTACCACCAGCCGTCCGATGAATATAGCCCGAACTGGAATTTCATGGGAATGGTGCAGCAAGCGCGCCTTGCCTTCTGGATAGGGGTGCGTGCGGCGAACGCGAACGCGGCGCCTCAGTGGAATAAGGGGGATGAGTTTGAGCGCGCGCGCTAACGGCAATGTGATGGATTATTCATCACAAAAAAACACGAAACAGACCGCAGGCGAACTGCAAGAAAATAAGCAGCAGCAGCTTCCCTGATGTAATGCTTCCGAGGTGTGTGCGGATCCGGCGATCTCCTTTCTATCCTTTGTGTTGAATCGCTCGGTTTGGTACCTTAGCCTATATGCCAGAGCCATCGCGATATTTATTTGTATTCGGAACGTTTCAGCTAGACCCCGTCGAGAAGGTTTTGCTGCGTGGAGAGCGGGTGCTACCGCTCACGCCGAAGGCGCTCGATACCCTTTTCGTGATGGTAGAGAATAGCGGAAATGGACGTTGTTTGTCGTCGATCGATGAGAATGGGGAACGCAGTCCAAGGCAGATTATGCGAGACGGAGACTTATGATTACGTTAAACACCAGGGTATACTTATAGCAATTTCGCAGGCGGGAGGGGTTGGTAAAATCTCTTATTGGAATCTTACCGGCGATCCGCCCGCTAAATCGCACGCATGACTACAGATTCCGAAATAATCGATCGTAAACGCAGTCACTTCGATCTCTGCGCTCATCAAGACATTGAATTCCGCAATAAGACAACCTGGTTCGAGTATGTCGAGCTCGTTCATCGACCTCTCATTGAAACCAATCTCGAAGGGATCGATTTAAGCATAACGATGCTGGGCAAACGCTTGAACTATCCCATCGTTATTACCGGGATGACGGGCGGCACGGAAGAGGTCGGCCGGTTTAATCGAGATATTGCTGCGCTCGCCGATCGGATCGGCATAGGTTTCGGCGTGGGCTCTCAACGCGTTATGCTGCGATATCCCGAGCTCAAAAAGACTTTCGAGGTGCGCGATGTGGCTCCGAATGTGCTGCTCTTCGGCAATATCGGTATAGGACAGGCGCGTGAACTCGAGGCGCACGAGTTGCGCCGGCTCACCGAAGATATAGGCGCCGATGCGCTGTGCATTCACCTCAATGCGGCGATGGAGATCATTCAAGAGAAGGGCGATCACGATTTTCGCGGGTCGCTCGATGCTTTGAAGCGATCAATCGGTCAGCTGGGAGTCGAACTCATCGTCAAAGAGACCGGGTGCGGATTCGACAGGGAGTCGGGCGAACGGCTGGCGGAGATTGGAGTGAAATGGATCGATGTCGCGGGTGCGGGCGGAACTTCGTGGATAGGCGTTGAGACGCTTCGTAATAGGGCCTTGCGTCATCTGGGCGAAGCGTTCTGGGATTGGGGGATTCCGACCGCAGCGAGTCTCTGCGAGCTTCGCACATCGAATTTGAACCTGATCGCTTCCGGCGGAATAAGGACAGGAGTGCAGGCGGCCAAAGCAATAGCCTTGGGCGCAAAAGCGGTCGGAGTTGCCCTGCCGGTTTTACGTTCTTATGTCGCGGGTGGTGTGGATGGTGTAGAGACCTTCCTCACCTCATTTTGCGATGAACTGAGAGCAGCCCTGATGCTGGTCGGCTGCGCTCGCATCGATGACTTGACTTCCGATCGGGCAGTCATCAGCGGGCGACTTCTCGAATGGATCGAACAAAGGGAGTTATGGGATTAAAGACAATCGGTAAGGATAAGTACTCTGGAAATTATGTTTTATATTGCTGCTAGCCCACTTCGCGGGCTAGCACAATACTAAAAACTTATAAGTAAGGTACGAAAATTATGGTAGGTAAGAATAATAAGTGATAAGTGATAAACAAGTGAATGCATCAGAGTGTCGCCCATGATCTTTAAAAGTATTTGTATCGTGACAGCTCATGATACTGAATTTAAGATTGCTACAGGATTGCTAAGTCAACGCGCGTATTACAACGAAGGGCGGATGGAGGTTTGTCGCGGTATATTCGGCGAGCGGCAGCTGACGATCCTGAAATCGGGGGTCGGCGCTTTTGGATTTGCGCAACGTCTTTTTGATCATCTCCAACATAATCAATACGAGGCATTGATGGTCGCGGGGGTAGCGGGTGCGCTCGATCCGCAAATCAAGACGGGCGATGTTGTGGTCTTCGGTAGTTGCTACAACGCGCGAGCTGACCGGAATGGATCGAATCCCGGAGAGGTTCAACTGGAAAGTGGGAATAAAAGGGTGATTTACTGTGACGATATGCTATCGCGCTTCATCGCTGAAACTCTATATGAGTCGGGAGTTTCATGCATTCTGGGAGCCGGAGTAACAGTGGACCGAATCATCACCAGCGCAAAGGAGAAAATCGCTCTGGGTCTTCAATATAAGGCCGCCGCGGTCGATATGGAGACTTACGACTGTTTATCCGTCTGTGCCCATTTCGGCCTGAGGGCATCCGCTCTCCGCGTCGTGTCGGATGATGCAGAGAATGATCTGCCGGACTTTAACCGCGCGCTTGAGCGCGATGGGCGGATGAGCAATTGGCGCATGGCGACAACTTTAATGACAAATCCCATCAACTCGCTCCGCTTTCTGCTTAACATGAGGAGTGTTCTGGATTCGTTGCGCGTTAATCTGAACGCGATCTATCGCGCTGAATGGCGTGAGCTATAATATTTAATGCTGATTAAAGGCTGATATGACGAGAGGTTGACAAGGAGGGTAGCTCTGGCTAGAGTTTCACCCTTGCTCTCGATTGTGGCGCCGTACTGACAATGAAACGTTGCCGCAAGTAAGCCTTTCGATACAGAAATAAGGAGAAAAGGAAATGAGTAATTTGGCGCTCTCAGCGGTAGAGGTACAGCCAAAAGTTGAAATAAAGGAAGGAACCTATAAAGTCGCATCTTCTATACTGGTATTCAATACGACCGAACGCGTCGAATTGAAGAGCATAACCAGAGAGATTGCGGCCTTCGTCGAGCAGACGCCGATCCGTGATGGGATCGTGCAAATTTCTTCGTTACATACGACGGCTGGCGTGATGCTAAATGAGACCCAGGGCGCTTTGCTCTCCGATATCTCCTCGTTCTTCGAACAGCTCATTCCGCGGGGGGTATATTACAAACACAACGATCCTCTACTTTCCGATTGCGACCGTAAGAATGCTGATGCCCACCTGCGTGTACTGGTTGTCGGTCAGAACCTGACAATCCCAATCGTCGACGGCAAAATGCAGCTGGGCACCTGGCAGAACATCCTCCTGACCGAGTTCGATGGCCCAAATAACCGAAAAATTCATGTTCAGGTAATGGGAATCTGAGATAGATATCAGTTTTCAATTTTCAGTTACTCAAAACTGGAGCAGGTAACTGAAAACTTAAAACTTATAACTATGCATGCATTCGTCACTGGCGCGACCGGATTCATCGGCTGTAACCTGGTTCGCGCATTGCTCGCGGGGCGGCACCGGGTCAGGGCGCTGGTCCGGGAGGGAAGCGACCGGCGTAATATAGCGGGATTACCTGTCGAGGCGGTCACGGGGGATCTCGATGATCAGAAGAGGCTGGTAGAGCAGATTGGGGGCTGCGAGGTTGTCTTTCACCTGGCAGCCCATTACTCGCTCTGGAGGAAGGACCGCGAATCGATCTACCGCGCGAATGTGGCAGGGACGGAAAATTTATTGGCCGCCGCAACTGCCGCCCGGGTCAAGCGATTCATTCATACAAGCTCGGTCGCAGCCATAGGAGTCCCTCCGCTGGATCGGTCCGGGACAGAAGAGCAGCAAACGAGTCTCGCAGAGTTAGTCAGCGATTATAAAAAATCCAAGTTTCTTGCCGAACAGGCCGCGCAAAATGCAGTCCGAAATGGCCTCGATGTTGTTATCGTCAACCCGTCAACGCCGATCGGCCCCTACGACATAAAACCCACACCGACAGGCGAGATAATCCTGAGATTTTTGCAGGACCGCATGCCCGCGTATGTACATACCGGACTAAACCTGATCGATGTTGAAGACGTCGCCGCCGGACACATACGGGCATGGCAAAAAGGTCGGACCGGAGAACGGTATATTCTTGGGAATCGCAATCTTACGCTCAAAGAGCTGCTAGAAATACTTTCGGCGCTCACCGGCAAACGGGCCCCCCGCATCGTAGTACCGCATTTCATCCCGCTTGTCGCTGCATATGTTGATGAAATGATTCTGGCGCGTTATTTCGGCAAAACGCCGCAAGTTTCGTTCTATTCGGTTCAGATGTCGCAGCATCCGATGTATTACGACCCATCGAAAGCGGTGCGCGAATTGGGATTGCCCCAGAGCCCCGTCGAAAAGGCTGTGCAGAAGGCTGTTGTGTGGTTTGAAGAGAATGGGTACGTTCGTTAAATTTTCTTATCGCCTGTTGCGCCGCCTCCCTAACAAGGGTGGAGCGAAGCTGCTGGAACCCATCGCCGGAAAGCACCAAGCCCAGAAGGGAGCGCTGGCGAGCGATCGATTTATGGCGCGCCCCGAATGTGGATTCGCCCCACCCTCGGCTTCAACTCAATCCGATTTTGGCCCCGATGCTTTCACCTCATCGGACACGCCGGCGGCGAACTGCTCGAAATTCTCGCGGAAGAGTTTGGCCAAATGGCGCGCTTTTTCATCGTAAGCGCCCGGATTCTTCCAGGTCTTGCGGGGCTTTAGCACCTCGGCGGGAACATCCGGGCACGATGTGGGGACCTGAACGCCGAATATCGGATCCAGTTCGACCGTCACATTCGCCAGCCGCCCATCGAGCGCCGCGTGAACCATCGCGCGGGTATAGGCGATCTTCATACGCTGGCCTTCACCATAAGGCCCGCCCGACCATCCGGTATTGATCAGCCAGCAATTCGATTTGTGCTTAGCGATGCGTTCGCGCAGGAGCTCGGCATACACGCCAGGATGGTGAACCATGAAAGGCGCTCCGAAACAGGCCGAGAAGGTTGCCTGCGGCTCTTTGCCCAGCCCCTTCTCAGTTCCTGCCACCTTCGCTGTATAACCCGAGATAAAGTGGTACATCGCCTGTTCGGGCGTTAGTTTCGATACGGGAGGAAGTACTCCGAAAGCATCAGCCGTCAGCATAATGATATTCTTCGGATGCCCGCCCAAACCCGACGGTTCGAAATTGGGGATTTGCGAGAGGGGATAGGCGGCGCGTGTGTTCTCCGTCAGCGAGCCGTCATTCAAATCCAGGCGACGCGTCACCGGGTCCATCACCACATTTTCGAGTACCGTGCCGAAACTGCGAGTGCAGGCATAAATATCCGGCTCGGCTTCCGGAGAAAGGTTGATCACTTTTGCGTAACAACCCCCTTCGAAATTGAAGACCCCTCGATCCGACCACCCGTGTTCGTCATCGCCGATCAGCTTTCTTGCGGGGTCGGCCGAAAGCGTGGTTTTTCCGGTGCCGGAGAGACCAAAAAAGATAGCCGTATCGCCGCCCGCGCCTATGTTCGCCGAACAGTGCATTGAAAGCACGCCGCGGAGCGGCAGAAGATAATTGAGCAGCGTGAAGATCGATTTTTTGGTTTCGCCGGCATAGCTCGTGCCTCCGATCAGGATCAGTTTCTTCCCAAAGTCCATTAGAATGAACGTCGGTGAATTGGTGCTATCGGTCTCCGGATCTGCCAGGCAATTGGGGACATTTATGACCGTAAATTCGGGCACATGCCCGGACGCCTGTGTGGCCCAATCCGGTCGCACAAACATATTGCGCGCAAACAGACTGTGCCAGGCATATTCGGTGATAATCCGAATCGGAATGCGATACTGCGGGTCTGCTCCCGCGAAACAATCCTGCACATAAACGTCTTTGCCCCGCAGGTGCGAGAGGACTTTGTTTAATAGCTTGTCGAAATTTCCCTCGAATGACCGGTTCACCTTCCCCCACCAGACGTGCTTTTCAGATGAAGGCTCACGCACGAGAAATTTGTCGTTCGGCGAACGCCCCGTGTGCAGCCCCGTATTGACGGCCAATGGCCCCATGTGAGCAATCAAGCCTTCACCACGTTTGACCGCATGCTCGTAGAGCTCGCCTGTAGTCAGATTCCAATAAATATTTCCGGCGTTATTTATTCCGTGATTTGTGAGATCGTATGAACTCGGGTTCCAACCTGATTGCTCTGCCATATCGCTCCTTTGATGAACTGTGTCTTTCTTGGTTATACCAATGTTTGACCAAAATTGATTAAAGCGCGGACAGGGCCCGCGCTCCGATGGTGTTTAAAATTTTTATAGCACCATAACGATAGCTAAAAAGAGCTGGCTTGTCGAGAACCTTACATTGAAAGAGAATTGCAAACCGCTAAGGAAGGAAAAAGAGCGATGGATAGGAGATCATCTATCTCTTTATATCTTTTTGATAGTTGGTCAGACGATTCCTTGTGCGACCATCGATATATGTTCGCTAATTTATGTTGATGTACCCAGCCGATTGGTGCGCCAGATGACCAGGGTGGCGATAATGATTACGACCGTTGCCGCCGCCCCGCCTTCACAGCCGTAGCTTCCTCCTGTCAGCCAGGTAGGGTTCTCACTTGTCGAGGTAAAGATAGGGGTTCGGGGAATAATGTAGCCGCTGATCGGCAAGCCGAAGAATGCGCCCATCATCCAATTCCAGGAGACATGAAGCGCGGAAGTGAACCATAAGCTGCGTGTTTTCAGAAATGCGACCGAGAGCCAAATCCCTGCCAGAATCGTGTTGGCGGTCGATAGGAACGTGGTGCCGGGATTACCCCGATGGCTGATCCCGAAAAATATGGCGAACAGCGCGATCGTCACTGAGGCCGGGGCGCCGCGTAAGAGCGTTTGAAACGGATAACCGCGAAAGATCAGTTCCTCGTAAGAGCCAGAGAGCGTCAAGAGGCCGAGCACCGCGAGCGTTTCAATGGCCATGGTTTGCAGGCCAGCGTAGTCGATTGCGCCGCCAGCCCACCAGGCGAGATTCGGTTCGACTCGCGTTCCGCCTCCGATAATTTGCAAACCGACTATTGAAATTATCATGAGGGCGCCTATTCCCCATCCTGTCAGAATTTGGCGCCGCCAGCTTTTGCTGAACCCGAGCGATTTAAGGTTTAAATCCTCGAAGAAGCGCAGACAAAACCAGGATAGCAGGACAGTCCAGGTGATCACTATGGCGTAGTGGAGGAAAATAGCGATGCTGGTTTCGAAGGCCGCCCGGTTCTCCTGGCCGCCCGAGCGGGTAAGCAGAAAAAATTGAGGCGAAAGCGTGATGAATACAAGGGTGCGCCAGGGGCTGCGCAGTACATTGGTTTGCGGGTTGATAAAAAGTGTAGTCGGGTTCATATTCTCTTCAGCGGTCTGTTAAAATCATATTGAATCACAATGTCTATACCAAATCGTACGTCTCAGACGTCTGCACCATCGTCTCCGCCCCCAGCTCCAGAGGTTGCCAAGCGCCGGCACAAGCGCCGCCGCACGCGCATTATCTTATTGTCTCTGGTGACAGTCCCTGTCTTCATCCTTCTCTTCGTGCAGGCGGCCTTCGATACGAATCAATGGATCATCCCCTCATCGGTCAATGAGACTATAAGTCTCTATGTCCTCTCGACCATCAATTTCCTGGCATTCATCGTTCTCCTAATGGCGCTGGTACGTAATATCATCAAGTTGCGCCAGGAAGGATTGGAACGGAAGCTCGGAGGGCGCTTCAAGACCAGGCTGGTCAGGTTCTTTATCATAGTCTCCGTCCTTCCCGTGACCTTTCTCTTTTTTGCGACTACCTCCTGGATCGGTCGCAATATGGACAAATGGTTCAGCCAGGACGTGGATAAGATGCGGGGAGAGGCAAATTATATAGAATCTAACTATGTCAAAGGCGAGGTGGCCAACTTGAACGGCCTGGCCGTCACGCTCGCCAGGATTGCAGCCCAGATCCCCGATGAAGCGCTTCCGGATACCCTCGCTGCCGAGATACAAACGCAGCAACTCCTCCTCGCACAACTATACAGTAAAGATGGTAGCCTGATCGCGCAAAGATTGAATATCGACCTCGATCAAGTGAATAGCAGCTTTCGCAGAACGTTGGCGCATGTCCGCTCCGACGCCATCCAGGGTGTTGCAACGGCCGCGGAAGTGCCTGAGCGTCTGTCCAGCCCGATCTATCTGATCGCTGCGGCTCCTGTCTCGACCGAACGAGGCGGCGCGTTGGTCATCGCACGGTCGGTGCCGCTCAATTTCGCGCAGAACATCATCAACCTGAGAAAGTTTCAGAGTAATTACGACGAGCTCAGGGGAAATCAAAAGGTGTTCAAGAACTCGGCCATGCTGACGCTCGTCTTGATAACGACGCTGGTCATCTTCAGCTCTTTCTGGTTAACGCTTTATCTAGCTCGCACTATCGCAGACCCTGTCCGGCAGCTCGCCGAGGCGACCGAACGCATCAAAGCCGGTGACTTGAGTTACCGGACCGACGTTATCGGGGATGATGAGCTCGCTGCGCTAGCCCTGTCGTTCAACGAAATGACGGCCGAACTGGGTGAGAATCGCCGCCGGCTCGAACAGTCGGCGGACGATCTGCAGCAGAGCAATGCATCGCTCGACGAGCGGAGGCGCTATATCGAAACGGTCCTTCAGAGCCTGTCTGCAGGCGTCATCTCTCTGGATGAGAATGCTAACGTGACGACGATCAATGAGGCTGCCATGAAGCTTTTGCGGATCGACAGCAGGCAGATGACGGGAGTCGCGTTCGAAGGGCTTCTCTCCGAAGAGCACCGCGAGGAGTTGCGCAAGATGATTCTGCGCGCGGCTCGCCTGCGTTCCGTCACGCGCGAGGTTCAGTTCACGCTCGCCGAGGATCATTAAGCTCGTTGCGACGGTAACGGTCACCGCCTTGCAGGACCCTCGCGGACAATCCCGGGGTGCCGTGATCGTGATCGAAGGATCTGACCGAATTGATAGAAGCGCAGCGGAGGGCGGCCTGGAGCGAGGTCGCACGCCGGATGGCGCACGAGATCAAAAATCCGCTGACCCCGATCAAGCTTTCAGCTGAGAGGCTCGCCAAAAACCTGTTGGGAGAGGTGAACGGCAAGGACGGACATGACCTGCTGAGCGATCGTCAAACCAAGATCGTTCGCGAATGCACGTCGATGATCGGGGCTGAGGTCGCGACTCTCCAGCGCATGGTCGACGAGTTCTCGAATTTCGCGCGTCTGCCGAATGCCAGGCTCGAGCCCACCTCGCTCAATGACGTGGTTGAAAATACTCTTAGACTCTACGATGAACGGCTGAACGGAATCGGGCTGGAGAGCAACCTGGATACCGAGCTGTCCCCCGTTTTGATAGACCGCGAGCAGATCAAGCGAGTGCTCGTCAACCTCATCGACAATGCTGCGGAGGCTTTGGCGGAGACTTCGAATGGGAATGGAGCGAATCCTTACATAAAAGTCAGTACGCGCGAAATTCCCGAACGCGAGGCGGTCGAACTGGTCGTCGCCGATTCCGGGCCCGGCATCGCGCCCGAGGACCGGGAACGAGTCTTCGATCCGTATTTTTCGACGCGAAAACGCGGGACAGGGCTCGGACTGCCCATCGTCAGCCACATCGTGGCTGAGCATCAGGGACGCATCCGGCTCCAGGAAAATACACCTCGAGGCGCCTTATTCGTTATCGAATTGCCGGCAGCAAAATAGCTTTCAGTTTTTAGTTTTCAGTTTTCAGTATACAGGTTTCAGTTGGACGCACAATTGAGAGCTGAAAGCCGAAAACAAAAAACTGAAAACTGAAAACTGAAAACTGTTCATGGCTCACTCTATTCTCATTGTTGATGATGAACCTGGCATCCGCCAGTCACTGACCGGTGTGCTCGAAGATGAAGGCTTTATCGTCTCTTCCGTCGCAAGTGGAGAGGAATGTCTCACCGCATTCGAGAAAAGGCTCTACACCTGTGTCCTCCTTGATGTCTGGCTGCCGGGCATTGATGGTATCCAAACGCTGGAGAGGTTGAAATCGAGTTATCCTGACGTCGGTGTCGTCATGATCTCCGGTCACGGAAGGATCGAGACGGCTGTGCGCGCGACGAAGCTCGGAGCCTTTGATTTCATCGAAAAGCCGCTCTCGCTCGAGAAGACCATCCTGGCGGTCAAGAATGCCATTCGCCAGCGTGAACTAGAAGCGACTAATTCGGATCTCCAGGCCAAGCTCGCAAAAAGCTATGTCATGATCGGTAATTCGGTTCCGATGCGCGCCCTGCGCCAGCAGATCGCTTACGCCGCGCCGACTCATGGGCGTGTGCTGATTTATGGTGAATCGGGCACGGGCAAGGAATTGGTGGCGCGCGCCCTACACGGACAGAGTGCACGCGCGTCGCGGCCATTCATCGAATTCAATTGCGCGGCGATCCCGGAAGAACTGATCGAATCGGAGCTGTTCGGCCACGTCAAAGGGGCCTTCACCGGCGCCACGCAAGCCAAACGCGGCAAATTCGAACGCGCGGACGCAGCGACGCTCTTTCTCGATGAGGTCGGCGATATGAGCTACAAAATGCAGTCGAAAGTACTTCGTGTGCTAGAGGAGCAGAGCTTTGAGCCGGTGGGTTCTGAAACATCGGTCAATGTCGATGTGCGCGTGATTGCGGCGACCAACAAACGCCTGGAAGCCGAGATCGAACGTGGATCCTTTCGGGCGGACCTTTTCTACCGACTCAATGTCATCCCCTTCGAAATCCCTCCGCTGCGCGAGCGGCTGGAGGATATTCCGTTGCTCGTCCAGCATTTCAATCTGGAATACTCGCTCGCCAACGGCCGCACGCCCAAAGACTTCAGCGAGTCAGCCTGGTCGCGGATGCAGAGTTATTCCTGGCCCGGGAACGTGCGCGAGCTTCGTAACACGGTCGAACGCGTCATCATTATGAACGTGCGCAATGAAGTCGAAGCTGACGACCTGCCGATCCTGAGCGGCGAAGCCTCTCCTGCCTCGAGCTATAACTTCGATTCCTACCGCGAGGCCGCCGAAGCTTACGAACGCGAGTACATACTCAGGAAGCTCTCGGAGACAGACGGCAACATCAGCCGCACTGCCGAGTTGATGGGGATTGACCGCAGCCATCTTTACCGCCGCATGAAAGCGCTCGGAATCAACCGCGTTTGATTGCGAAAATTCACCATAAATAGCGAATCAAGGAAGCTCATCATTTGCAGATTCTCGTATTGCCCTTGCCCATTAGTCAGTTGCGGGCGGAGGTATTAATCCCCCTCCCTGCCAACGGAAACCGACCACATGGGTTTCTCACTCACTGGCGCACGGGCAGCCTGCTGCTCCATACGCTCCGCACGTAGTTCGGGATTGCCGGGATCCGGCAATGCGCGGCCCTGCCTATCTTGAAACTCCGCCAAAATACGTTCCTGCACTTCCTGAGGAAGAGAAGTGAATCTTCGGGCGCGTTCCAGGGCCTCCTCATCGGAAAACCACAACGCCTTGGCCGCCTCTTGCTTGCGCTTGTTTCCATCGAAGACATTCCGATCTTCTTCGCCAAAGCGCACCGCCTCGAGCCATTCATAGCCTTCGTCGCATGGGAACCCCTTCGGTAAAAGTTTTCGGGAAGCCTTTGACGGGCGAACGAAACGCCCGTCGGTCTGAGGTATCCAATCAGAGTCTCTCAATATGCAGACAAGCTGCGATGCCGCCGTTCTGACTGGATAGTGGGAATTCTTACGGTACTTTGCCAAAAGCCAATCGCTATTCCGCATGTCACAGAGAGTTCTCCATATCAGCCGCGACAATGCTTCATCGTTCCGGATCAGGTTAGATGTCAGCCCCTCAATTGTGTAATCTTGATTAATACCATAGGTGACGGACCAGTTACCCTGCGCATCATATATGAGATGCTCTACCGCAGGGTTTTCGTCGCAGGAGGCCTGCTTGATTTCCAGTCGGAATAGAACCCCGACTGCCTCGGCAAATATCAGGAATTTTTCTCTCGGAATTCGCGCTTTCCGGTAAGAATCAGATAACGCTACACGACCTTCGTCAGGTCCGACCGCATCGTAATAGGCGCTTAACCCCGTCTCCCGGAATGGGGAGTCGATATAAATTCCGCTTGGACTGCGCCATTGGCCGTCCGTGCCCTTGAAAATATAGAAATCTGCGAATAATGCAGCCGCATCCGGCTTTTTCTCCAACAACGCGATAAAGCGATTGATATCCTTCAAATGTTGCTTCTCATCCGGAATCTCCGCCTCATAGGAGTATCGCCGCTTCAAAATGCCCTCAACCTGCTCAGTCTCGCCGGCTTCGCGAACGCCGATCTCCTCCAACAACTTTCTGGCCTCTTCCTGCTCCGCCTTGTTCTCGCCGGATGAATAAACGCCCTCGGTCACGCGTGGAATAGCGTCATCGAGCTCAATTCCACTGCCTGGGAAATAGCACTCGCTTCCCTTGCCGTATCCCCCGTTACTGAGGCGGACGATGTGAAGGCGTTTCAAGCAATCGAGAGCATAATTGCGTTCAGACTCAGACCATGCATGGATATTCGCATGAAACAGCGCATACATTTTCTGCTGCCATTCATCCGGCTTGGCGGCGAGCCAGTCCATTAGCTGTGCCCTCGTCATATTGTATGGCGGGCCTGATGATTTGAAGTATGTTTTATTCCATAACAGCTCCATGAATTGATCGATATCCCACTCAGTGATTGCTAACCCTGATAGAAATCGATCCACGTCGCTATTCTTCTCCGCCGCGCCAATCGCCCATTGAAATGGCACGTCATCATAATCAATCAGGTACTCGATGTCCTCAGGTGAAAGAAACTCTTTGACCGATGCGTTCCCCTGCAACAATCGCGTGGCTGGGGCATATGCCCCGGAATGGGTCGGTGTTAGCGACTCTTTGTTCATCTCCTCGATGATCGCCGAACGAATGGATTCATACTGAGATGGTAAGGAGTCGTGCGGATTGGGAAGCACGCCGAGAAATTCTCCGGTAAGTAGATTCAGATCGCGAATACTATGTAAAGAGGCGGCCGTCAGCTCGGCGAGTTGCTTGAACAATGGGTCGTTGGCGGGCGTCTTTTTAATACTGGCCCGGCTCAGTTCCGGCACAAAAGGCGCGTGGAGATGGAAGCGCAAACCGGATGCCTCTTTTTCCGCAGGGAAAAATACAGCGACACTGCCCGGATCGACCGGGACTATTTTAAGTTGCTTCGCCAGCGCCCGTTGGGGATCAAACTCATTAACGTCAGAAAGGAAGTCCAGTTCGAACGCGATTGAAACATGCTGCTTATCCACGCCTTCCGCGGAATTCGAGAAACGCAGGAAATGAGAACTCGCTTTCGTTTCACCATCTGCCTTTTTCACTATCTCGATATGATTCTCAGAGAACCGGGCACGCCGAACCTCGCCGGACACTTTCTTATCAATCTGCCAGCTGATGGACTCCAAATTCGACAGGAAGAGAAGTGTGGTCTCCGCCAGTTCCGTCAACGCCGCCTTAACCTCTGAGTAAGCCTCTTCAGCGCTCTTCCTGGGATTGTTGAAGGGAATTTCGAACCGAGTCTTGCCCCCTATCTTTGGATCGACTTTTATCGGTTCCGGGTGAACGAGCTTTGAAATCTTGAACGAGAATTCTTTTGAGTGAATTATCGGAGTAATGGTGTAGACGAACACGGATTTAAATCCGATACCGAACTTTCCGATTTGATCCGGCGCATTGGTCTTGGTGCTGTTGTGAATACCCGTGATGGCCTTGACATCAGATTCGGTAAACGCTCTCTTGCCGTTATGCTCAAAAACACAACTCGTTCGCGTGAGCAAAAAAGCGGCTTCTGTGGCTTCCGCATCCTCGGCATTCTGAAGTAACTCGAAGATAAAGTGGGCCTGGTCGGGATAAAAATCCTCGAATATATCTAAATTGATATCCCCCTCGTTATCATCGAGAGCTTGAAGGAACTTCCACCGTTGGGCGGCGAGTTTAGAGATGAATGACATTGCTGTACTCCCCCTTCATCAAACTAATCTTCTCGCACTGGCCGCCCTGAGCCATTTCTCCCAATTACGATCGACGAGATCGGCAGAGTGCGGCAGGCGCCTTGAAGTCTTCAAGGGCTAGGTGATCTTGTGTTTTTTCATTTAACCGGATAACCGGTGAAGAAATTATCCACTGGTTCTAAAAAGAAATGATGGGCTTGTGAGATTGGATTATTGAAACGAGGTGTCTTGGGGCAGTACCGTCGATAAGCGGTTACAACAATCTCTCAAAAAAATTTCTCGATTTCGTCAGCCCCATCGAACACCGCGTTTTCTCCAGCACCGCCAAGCGGCACGGACTGGAGTTTATCAAACGCTCCGATTTTTGCCAATCTTTTCTATACGCGGTGCGGCTGGTAAGTCGACCCAAAATCGCCTCACGAGCAGAGAATATAAACTCCGACTTAAACGACTTGCACCCGGGTTAGTGTATATTGTACACTACCTCCATCGTGTACAAGATACACTAAGTAATTGAAATAAATATAAACAGAGACGAAGAGGAGACAGATGAACGAGAATAATGAAAGGACAGGACTGGCAACGGTGCTTGCGCCGGTTACCGCGCCGGGTCGAGGGGGCGTCAAACCGATCGACGAATATCTCAATTATGGGGAAGTCGAGCTTTACGAGCGGATCGGGGAAGCGAAGCGCAAGCTGGGCGATCGCGTGGTAGTTCTTGGGCATCACTATCAGCGGGACGATGTGATCTGTCATGCCGATTTGACGGGCGATTCATACAAGCTGGCGCAGATGGCTGCGCGGCGGGCCGAGGCGGAATTCATCGTCTTCTGCGGGGTGCATTTTATGGCCGAATCGGCGGACATCCTGAGCGGCCATCATCAGCAGGTGATTCTCCCGGATCTCGCGTGCGGGTTGTTCGATGGCCGATATGGCTCAGCTCGAGCAGGTCGAGACTGCCTGGGAGCAGCTGCAGGAGCTGGGCCTCGATTCACTGATGCCGATCACCTACATGAACTCCGCGGCGAACATCAAGGCCTTTTGCGGGCGGCAGGGGGGCGTAGTCTGCACTTCGTCAAACGCGGTCCCGCTTTTCGATTGGGCGTTAAAAGAGCGCGAGAAGCTGTTTTTCTTTCCCGATGAGCATCTGGGCCGCAATACTGGGATGAAATTCGGAATACCGCTCGATCAAATGGTCGTGTGGGATCCGCGGCTGGACCTGGGCGGCAATACGCCCGAGAAGTTGAAAGACGCGCGCATAATTCTTTGGAGAGGCTTCTGCTCGGTTCATGGACGGTTTTTGCCGCGCCACGTCGATGAGCGGCGCGCGGAATATCCCGGAATCAGGATTCTGGTCCATCCCGAATGCCGGTATGAGGTCGTGACGAAATCGGATCTCAATGGATCGACCGAGTTCATCATCAAGACCCTGGCCGAGGCCGAATCGGGCAGCCGTTGGGCTGTGGGAACGGAATTGAATCTGGTCAACCGGCTGGCGAAGAGACATCCCGATAAGTTCGTGACTCTGCTCGCGCCCGACCTCTGCATGTGCGCGACTATGTTCCGCATCGCCCCCGAGAATCTGCTCTGGTCGCTCGAAAATCTGGTCGATGGCCATGTGGTCAACCGGATACGGGTCGACGAGGAGACTGCCAGATGGGCGAAGGTATCTCTCGATAGGATGCTGGCGATCCAGTGAAACGGGCGCGCAATTAGTTGCGCGAGCGTCAGCGCGCGAGTTTTCCGCGAGCTTTTTAGAACAAAGCGCGCGACTGCTCGCGCAACTTATTCGTTCGCCACAGGAATTCAGAAAAGAGTATCGCGAAACCCAGGTCGACCAGTGCAGGGAAGAAGCCGGCCCGTGAAATCAGGCCGCGGAAATAGGCGATCGCATAAATAAGAAAGAAAAGGGATTTGGAAATTGCCCCGAGCCAGGCGAAATCGCGAAAGCGTTTTTGATCGATGGCGATGAGCGCGTAACCGATTCCCCACGTGGCCACGCTGGAAGCGAACGATTGTGCGAGCAGCCGCGCCGCCGAATCGCTGATGCCCAATCGCGCGAGTAAAAATTCAGGCTTGAGGATCAGCATTATCGCGGCGCCCAGATTCCACGCGGCGGCGATGCCGAAAAGCATGCTATCGTAGATTTTTCGCTTTGAGTCCATGCTCTCTCAGCAGCGGACGAATAGATAATCATCTTCGATCTTGACCTCATAGGCTTGCACGCGCAGCGATGGGACGGTCGTGCATTCTCCCGTCCGCAAATTGAAATCGAAGCAATGCCATGGGCAAAAAACTTTGCCGCCCTCGATAAAACCTTCGCTGAGAGGTGCGCCGCGATGTGGGCAGAGATCGTTGATCGCGTAATATGCGCCGTTGAAATGGAAGACCGCAATTTCCTGTTCTCCGATTTCAAACCTTTTGCCGAAACCCGGCGGAATCTCGTGAACGGATGCTACTTTGTAAAAATGCTTATCTTCTTCGGGAGACAATTCCATATTCGTATCTCTACTCGATTGTTACCTGCGCAAATTAAAGTGATGACATCGTTAAAAAGAACTTTAATGTATGCAATCTTCACTTTTTTCTTGCTCAATTCGGAATTCTGGCAGAAAATGTGCCCGCCATTTCAAAGGTCACCCCTTAATACGACTTGCCAAATGTCGTATAAGCTCCAATAAAAAAGCATAGCTATTTTTCAAATGGAGGCGATCTATGAAAAGACTCTTTTTGTCAATCCTCAGTCTTATCTTGCTTCTCTTGATTTCAATGACGCTCCTTGTCCGCACCACCCCAGCTGTCAGCGGGCAATCGAGCGACGCGATGATGAAGAAGGGGAGCGCTACAAAAGCCAAGAATGAAACGACTCCCAAGAGCGATGTTGAAATCCAGAAATGCATTATGGATAAATTTTCCAATTCGGAAAAGCTCAGGTCACAGGGTTTCAACGCATCGGTGAGCAATGGCGAAGCCAGGCTCGCCGGCACCGCGCGTAACTCCGGCAGCAAAGGCGCTGCGACGCGCATCGCCCGGAATTGCGGAGCGAAGACCGTGACCAACGATATCACTGCTCCCAATATTCCAAAACCTAAGAAAGTTGAGTCAGAAAAGAAGAGCTGATTCCAACCTTCCCTTTCATTTATTCTTATGCCCTTGGGAGGTCATCGCTTTGATGTCATCGCTTTGATATTGATATGAAGCGGGCCTCCCATTTTTCCGGTAAATTTTGTCGGTTAGTTTACGCTAAGCTCGACGCTTGATTTCTTCTCAATTATGGCAAAAAATTAACAAGCAGCATTCAGACAGTTAGCGGATGGTTGCGAAGAAACTAACGACTGCGATGAGGAGGGTATCAATGAACATAAAAATGAAAATAAAAGTGAAGAAGATATTGTCAGGGATGAGCGGATTAGCGCTTTGTACGGCAATGTGGTTCAGTGCCGGAGCCCAGGTAGTCGATAAAGCGAAGCAGGCCGGGGATAAGACAGTAGATACGACAAAAAAGGCAGCGGAGAAGACTGCGGATGCCACGGTTAGTGGAGCTCAGAAGGCCAAGAATACTGTTGCGCCGAAGAGCGACGAGGAGATTCAGAAGTGCATCACGGATAACCTGGGTGCCTCAGCGAAACTCAAGACCCTCGGTCTCAGTGCCACGGTATCCAATGGAGAAGCGACACTGATGGGCGAAGGCAAGAGTAGTGGGAATAAGAACGCAGCGGCGAATATCGCCAAGAAATGTGGGGCGAAGAAGGTGACCAACAATATCACCATTCCGAGTCCGCCAGCGACGAAACCGGCTGCTGAGAAGCAAACGGACCCTAGCAAGAAACCATAGGCGACAGGACGCATTGCTGAGAAAAGTCTGATGCGGTTGGCATGGACGGAAATCTCATTGTTCCTTTGCGGGGATGCGCTTCAGCGCCTTAACGAACTCAGGGTGATCTCGCAGGGCTTCCAGATCAGGATCCTTCTCGAACGATTGGAGGTCGCTAAAGCCTGCGTCGAATGCGCGTATTACCCATTCCAATGCCTGATCAATTCTGCCGGCGCGGGCGTGAGCGCAAGCTACGTTAAATGCTATATGAGGGCCGCCACCCCGCTCGAGAGAAAGAACTCCGGCTTCCGCGGAAAGATCATACTGGCCGGCTTCGAAAGCTATTGTTTGCATAAGCGCGTAAAGCCCGGTGGCGTGTTGTGCGAGACGGGGGTCGGCGATCAACGGCATAGCTTCGGAAAATCGGTGTGCGCCGATCAGGGCGTGGGCATACATCATGCCCATCATCGATGATTGATACGACATGTATACATACTCGATCAGGGGCAGTGCGCGGGGCCAATCTTCTGTTTCACAGCTTAACAGGGCTTGTTGTGACGCATCGGGCCCATAGATCGCCTGCAAGCGCACTAATTCCTTCTTGGCCTCGTCTAAATTGTTCTCAAGAATAAGGCCCTGCACCAATAACTGCTGCGCGGAACATCTAACTGCGTCGGATCCGGCGGTTTTCAAAATCTCCTGTGCCTGTCCGACCACTGCGGCGCCGTCTCTGTTCTTGAACGATAACTGAGCCTGCTCGAGCGGCGGGTGCAACCGCCTGTCGCGATAAGTGTGAAATCGTCGAAGGAGGGCGGTCAGGTTGATCCAAACGAAAAAGCCCATCAGGATAGCCATAAATAACTGGCTAATTGAGAACGCCCAGAGTGCTATCCCGGCGGCTACGATGAGAGAGAATGCTGGCGCAACCAGCCCGCCCGTCTTCTTCGACACCAGTTCCTCGATGCTGCCTATGACATGCCCGCCATCCATCGGTAGCACGGGAAGAAGATTGACGATCCCCCAGAATAGATTGACGATCAGCAGGTCTTCATACACCCTTTGACCGAACTCAGAGTCAATCAGGCCCGGAAAATTGCTTTTCGTCAGAAAAACCACACCGAAGAAGAGGAATCCAGCGAACGGACCAGCCAGGCTGATTGCGATGTTCTTTTGCGGAGAGATTCTGATGTTGTCATTCCAAGAAGTTAGTCCACCCATCGCATAAAGCTGGATCTGCGGTGAGAGGCCGAACTGCCGGCAGGCGAGGGCGTGACCGAGTTCGTGGATGAGGATGGAGATAAAAACCACAAACATCCACTCGACTAAAAGCACCGGATTATTGAGCCGGTTGCTTGCGAATATCGCTCCGACCAACAGAAAACTGAAATCGACTTTTACCGGGATGCCGAAGACCTTCATTTTGATCTAACTCCTACGTTCAATATTATCGCCGTTAATCTTATTCAGACTTTTGAAAAACACAACTTTGGATCATGAGTGTTTGCCCATCTGCTGAGTTGATGGTAAAAATTACTGACGCGAGAATGCAGGAGACCGGGAAAACCTCCCTGAAGGTCCTGCCGTTCAACTCTTCCTCTTCCGAGAGGACCCATCTCAACAAGGAGACTTTTTCTATGAAATATAGCATTGCGGTTCTTGCTGCCTGTATCGCTCTATCTGGATTATCGATAGCCTATGCATCTGATGTAACGGGGAAATGGGTCGCCCAGGTTACCGGGCGCAATGGCCAGACCCGCGAGGTGACCATCACCCTCAAGGCTGAGGGTGAAAAGCTCACGGGAACCGTTTCCGGGCGACAGGGTGACAACCAGATCTCCGACGGCAACATCAAAGGCGACGACCTTTCATTTACGGTGACACAAAATGTACAGGGCAACGAGGTGAAGGTCACCTATAAGGGGAAAGTAAGCGGTGACGAGATCAAGTTTACTCGTACCATCGGGGACCGTCCTCCGGTTGATTTCACGGCAAAAAGGGCGAAATGAATTTCCGCAGCCAGGTACAACTTTTTCATGTGAGGCCGCTCATGAGAAGATAGCGGGAAAATGGGAAATAGATGGGATTTGTCAGGATTTATCGGACCGATGAAATCTTGATTAAACCTGTAAATCCTATCTATTTATATCTTTTATTTTCCAGGGTTCTTTTACTGGTTTCTTTCAGAGGATAAGGAGGAGCGAGATATGAATTTGATCGGCCGGGTTTCTTACCTTTTAATCCTCGCAGTAATACTAATCGCCAATGCGGCAAATGCCTCCGGTCAATCTCCTGCGGGTGTGGGAGCAGGCGCGACAGCAGAGGGGCTTTCGGCCGCGGAATTTGCACGCCTCAACCAAGATATATCCGAAGAGGGCGGATACTTTCGCTCGGATAATTTCACTTCCAACGAAACCCCCTACCTGCACGTGGTTGATAAGTTGAAGAAACTCGGCGCAAATGGTGGTGCCTACATCGGCGTCGGACCGGAGCAGAATTTTACATATATTGCGAAGGTCCGGCCCCGCATCGCTTTCATTGTGGACATCCGCCGCCAGGCAATGATCCAGCATTTGATGTACAAGGCGGTCTTCCATCTATCATCCAACCGCGTTCAGTTCCTTTCCCGGCTTCTGAGCAAACCATTGCCTTCTCCGCCCAAAGAAAAAGGCGTATCGCCCAACATATCACCAAATTCCCCGCTCGACGATCTATTGAACTTTTTCATCGCGACTCCGGGAGACGACCAGGCCTTTGCCACCAATCTGGCCGCGGTCCGCAAAGCGATCAAGGATGATTTTCTGATAAATCTTTCCGAAGAGGATCAGAAAAGCCTGGAATATGTCTATAAATCCTTTCGTACGGAGGGATTGGATATCGCATTCCGGATGGACGGATCGCGGGGCGGATATTTTCCCACTCTGAAGGACCTGATAGTTCAGACGGACCTCAACGGAAAGCCGGGCAACTTTCTGGCAGGGCCGGAGGATTATGAATTCGTACGCGGGCATGCACTTGAAAAATCTGATCATCCCGGTCGTGGGGGACTTCGCGGGAAAGAAGGCGATTGCGGCGGTCGGTGAGTACCTGAGGAAGAGCGGGTTCACGGTGACAGCGTTCTACACTTCGAATGTCGAGCAATATCTCTTCGAGAGCGAATCGTTCGCAGCTTTTGCAAATAATATAAGAAAACTGCCTATCAACGATCGAAGCCTCTTCATCCGGTCAGCCTCCGGACGTTACTCGCATCCGGCGCGCCTGCCGGGGCACAGGTCGGCCACTTTATTGCAGCAGATCACCGTATTTTTGAAGGATTTTGACGATGGCAGGTATCAAAATTACTTTGACCTGATCATGACCAACTACATTTCGGCTGAGAAGCAGTAGACAAACAAAGATTCAGCACGAAAAGCAAGAAACTACAAAAGCCACATAAGGAAGAGATTCTTATGTGGCTTCTGTAGTTTCTTGTTTTTCGTGCTGAAATACTACGGTCCTATCGGTTGCAGTTCAAACCATATTTTGACATTGGAACCGATGACAATGAGCTTGTCGCCTTCGCGCACGATAGTGAAAACATCGCCCTGCCCGAGGTTGCTCCCGCTACGAAAGGGCGGACATTAATGGATAAATTTCGCGGCTCTGAGGCGCTTTTGATACTGGTGGCGAACCTGTTTAGCCCGGCCAGGGAATGTGCCTGGCTCTTTGCGGTATTGGATTGGGCTTGCTGGCCGCTTATGGTTTTACCCGAGTTTGACCGGTTTATTGTTTGGCGTGAGGGCCGCCGATCCAATGACTTTTATTGCTACTCCCTTGTTACCGGCGGTGGTGGCAATGCCAGCGTGCTTCTTGCCAGCGCGACGAGCAACGAAGGTATATCCGCTTGTGGCGATGCGGCACGGATGAATCCGGCTCAATAAGGTTAAAACGGCATCTGGGAGTGAGCGTAGAAAATCGCCGGAATATCTGACCATTCGAGACTCGCCGTGCTATTTTAAAATCATGCGCTCGATCAGCCAATAGCCGCCGGCCAGGGCGACTAGTATCGAACAGGCTGGGACATAACTGATGACGAATCGCCGTCGTTGGCGGAGCTTCCAGATCAGAGGCAGGACGAGCGCAGCCACCGCGATCTGACCGATCTCGACGCCGAGATTGAACGAGAGCAGCGGCCCGACCGCTTTGACCCCTGCCCCGACGCCCAGCTCTCTCAGAGCCGAAGCGAAGCCGAAGCCATGAACGAGGCCGAATGCGAACGTCAACAGCCAACGGCGTTCGATCTTGCGGCGCAAGATGTTCTCGAGACCGACATAGATGATCGAAGCGGCTATCAGTGGCTCGACGACGCTCGCCGGAATGACGATCACTTCAAGAGTGGCCAGCGCCAGGGTGATCGAATGCGCGACCGTGAACGAGGTGATTATTTTAGCGGCCTCCCGCAGCGTCCCGCCCGCGATCAAAAGCGCAAACAGAAAAGCCAGATGATCGAAACCCAGCAGGATGTGTTCGATGCCAAGCGTTAAGAACCCCCAGAAAGCGCGTGGCCGCGCTTGGGAACTGAGAAACGCGGCCAGATCGCATTCCAAGGAATTGCCCGCTGCATCGAGCATCCGCTGCGCTTGAGGGTTTCCTCCCGCGTCCCGCAGCGCCAGGAACTGACGATGTCCGCGCGGGAGTTTATCGATCAGAAGAGAACGCAGCGTGAGTCTCGATCCTGGTAAGATCGTGAACTCCAGGTCGAAATGAACCGCGTCGCTTTCACTGAGGCTGACCGCGACCGTCATCGGCGAGACATCACGGTCGTCGATGATAAGGGCGAACGATTCTTTAGCAAGAGATTCGATATGGGAGCGAACCGCATCGAACTCCGGTTGAGTGATCAGCCCGTCACGGTCAGCGTCCATGGGCGCGATCGTCGCGATATCGCCGCGTGCGAATGTCAGCCGCGCGACCGCTTTATTTCCGTCAAGCTTAATTTCGGCGGTGCTCAGCCCAGGATCATGCGCTAAGGCGGAGGTTGCCGCCAGCATCATCAAAACCAGCGGCAACCAGATTGTATGCCAGGAGCGCAAGAACCGATCTGCGTGATTCAGCTCGTCGAACATCCTCTTATTGGGAGAAACCGACGATCTTGCGACCGTTTTGCGGGGTCGATTCATAGGGGAAGACTTTGTTGAAGCCCAACTCATTGCCGGTCACGCCATCGTAATTCCCACTGAAGGGATCATTGATCTTAAGATTGGCGGGATCGCGCAGATCGCTGAGCAACGCGATGATCGCGATATCAACCACGTCGTCGCCAAAGCGTCGCCCGTTCGGCCATCCGCCGGGCACGAAGAATTTGCCCGCGGGCATTCCGAGGAACTGGCTCGGTAGACGGAACGGGTGCCCGTCGGCTTGGCTCTCCAATATATCCCCGCCGAAGATACTCAGGCGGGAGAAGCCCGTATCATCAGGGTTGGATGCATCGCCAGCTCCATTGCCGGCAAGACGAACCGGGTCGGTCGAGAGATCGACCTTGATCAGGTCGGGAATGAAGATATTCCTGATGTCGGTGCGCCCCGTCGGAATCGCCAGTTGCTGTCCCCCGCCGATCAGCAGGTTGATCAATCTGGCCAGTTCGGGATTCTCGGCGTATTTGCGGAATATCTTGCCGTCAACGTCCGGCAGCGTGCGGCTGTAAATGTCTTTGTCTTCCAGCGCGACAAGCCCTTCATTGAAGAGAGGATTCCCCTGGCGTGCCACCTGCTTATATAAGAAGGAGTCGCGGAAGAGGTCGAGCAGGTCGTGACCGCGGCCGTGATCTTTATCCTTATCTTTGTCGTGATCTTTATCTTTATAATCGTTTATCACGGGAAACACTCGACGACTCGTGGTCGCGAATACGCCGACCGTCTGTTGATCGCCACCTAGCTCGCTGAGCGGGACGCGGAGGGACATCATGTGTATGTTGAATCCACCTTGCGAGTCTTTGCCCGGATTACGCAGCTTGAGCAGGTCGAAGATCGATTGCACATCGGCGTAGAAGCCGTCATCGCGCTGTCCTGCAAACGCCGTATAGCCCTTGGAAAAAGCGAAGATCGATTGCCGGGTATATTTATCCAGTTCATCTGCCGTCGCGACGCCTTTGCGCGCAGGGTTTTCGCCGTTGTTGCCTTCATTGTAAAAAGGGGTGGCGTTGCCCTGGTTGTTCGGCGGAACGATTCCCTCGCCGATCGTCGTCGTCCGATCTGTGCGGTTGTCAATCTTCTTTACAGTGTAGAATTGTGTCAGATTCTGGTTGGCGTCGTTGACATCATTGATGACACCGAGAAAGGACTGGAGTATCGTCTTGCTGTTTTTAAACACGGTCTTGAACTCGAACCGGTAAGTAACGGTCGGGCGTCCGGCGGCGAGGTCGCGACCGAGTGCAACGTGCAGGTCGTAGCGCACATTGTCATCGAAGTTGTATTTGTTGGGGCCGACACCGGGATTCTCGTGCGGGTAGACGCTGAGCGCGAGTGTCAGATACTTATTGCTGTTCTCATCGGAACTGACGAACCCGTAAACGTCTGTCGTGTTGGCCGACGGATCGTTAGTTATCAAAGGCGCATCCATGTGGCTGGAAGCGAGTGCTGGAACCGATAGCGTCGGCGCGAATCCCATCAAAGCAACGAGTGACAAAGCCAGCGCGCGACGCAGTCTGAAAGGAATTATATTCATACTTTATTCTCCTCCTGGAAATGCCCGACAAACTGCCAGCTTGTCGATGGATTTGTGAGTCGCCCTCTTTCGGCAGTAACGACAAGCTGGCAGCTTGCCGTACGGTCCACGCCGCGCTTTTCATTATTCAGGGCACAGCGCAAAGTCATGAACGACTACTCTCTTCGGCGATACATGGGTTGGAGATTCATCAATCTTCATTCTCCCACACAGCAGCTTAAACACGTTTCAGTTGCTCGAGCTGAATCCTTTCGCCTGGCAGCAACGAGAATACTGACCTCGCCGCCTTTCCGGCGTAAATCCTCGCCCGCGCGGTTTCGCCAGCCTGTGCGGAGATCGCGGCGGCATGCAGGTAGAGCCGCGCATCTACCGTACCCAGGGCCAGAGCCGATTGCATCGTCTTCCAGGCTTCGGCCGCGTCTCCTTTGGCGTGCTGCGCCCAGGCCAGCGCGTCAAGCGTGTAAACGTCGCGGCGGACTTTAAGCTCTTCTTCCGCGAGCCGGAGCGCGACATCGGTCTGTTGGCCTCGAGTCGCGAGGAAGAGCGAATAGGAGCGCGGATCGTTCGCCTCGCCTGTCGCGACGATCTGCCGCTCGACCTTTGCTGCGTCGTCCTCACGGTTAGCGGCGCGCAGCGCGTCGGCCAGCGCCCATTGATACTCAGGCAGCGGGTTGAGCCGAGCAGCGCGTTCGAGCGCGGAGGCGGCTTCGCTGTTCCTGTTTTCGGCAAGCAGGATGCGCCCGCTGGCGAGCAGCGCAGGGGGATAATCGGCCAGCGTCCGCAAGGCTTCGTCGCAGACCGCGTGGGCGCGTTTCATCTCGCCGGATTGCAGTTCATATATCGCGAGCTTGCTCCATGCCCACGCCGCCGATTCGGGGTCGCCCTGTCCGGCGGCCTGGGCCGACATCAGCATCAGAGCGCGAGCTCCCTCGGTGTCGCCTTTCAACCATCGCACGTGCGCGGCGCGGCCATAGGCCTGCGGCCCGGGCCGCATCTCCATCATCTTTTGATAGGCCTGCACCGCCTCATCCGTCTTGCCTTGTTCGATCAAGGCATCGCCGAGCAGTCCGAAGTCGTAAGCCAGCCCGCGCATATCGACCAATTCCCGCGCTATCTTTTCGACCTCGCCGAAACGATGCAGATTGTGCAGCACATGGCCGCGCAACAGCAGGGCGGCCGAGCGTATCGATTGGGGCGTCGAGAGCGGCTGGTCGTCCGATTGGTCGGGCGATTTGGTTTCGGACTGCCTGGATTCGAGGCAGTGAGCGGACTGCTCGGCCAGTTTGTAGAAGCCGGAGTCGAAGCTCTGGCGGGCCTTCTGGACGAAGCTCCAACCGAGCTTTTCGATCATTGCATTGCTCTGAAATGGTTTGGCGTTCGAGCGAATCTCCTGTTGGAGTCGCGTGATCTCCTGATCGATTTTCGCGTCGCCCGAATGTGCAGCGAGCGCGATCTCGCAAGGAGAGGCCTTGGCTGGCGCGCCAACCAAAACCCGCCGGCAAGCGGTCGACGCGATCAACGAGGCAGAGATCAAGATGATAGAAATAAATCGGTGCATTTGATTTTAAATGACGAAAATCTCGTTCCCGGAAGACTCAAACTTCGTCATTTCGAGTCTCGTGTGAGGTGTGAAACAAGGGTATCAACGTGTTAGTTATCTGAGTTTATTGCATGGCGTTTCGTCTGACTCTACGGAGGAGTGTTAATTGTTGGATTTGTGAATGGGAGAAAAGCCGATTTTAGCGTGGCTGATGGGATAGAGGCCTACCCACTGAAATTCCGCGATATTGAGGCTAAGTTGTGGGAGACGATTTGGGGAATGATGGAGATGTACAGGATCGACTTCCCGTAATTTATTGAGGAAGATTGACTCTTCAGGTAGAAATCGAACCTACACCTTCGGTTACACATATCCTTATGCTCTCACATCAGAAATATCGCTAAATAAATATCGCTAAATGAAGATATTCGCTTAACCAAGCTGCACAGGTGTTTACTAACCATTTTTAGGGAGGGAGCTTAGCTGCCTCATTAAAGATAAGATAATGTCAGCCATGAGTCAATCAATATTGGGATCAAGGAGAGGGTAATATAAAATCCGCTCCGCCTAACAGGCTCAGTCCGAGCTTCAAAATTTCTAGCGGGCGCATGATCACATCCTACCGGCAATCCACAACTATCACACTGATGCCAACGTTGGCTCAATGTGCAGAAAATGATTTTGAATTGAGGGGGGTGGCCAAGTTACAGAAAAATTTGGCTCCTCAGGTAGGACTCGAACCTACAACCCTCCGGTTAACAGCCGGATGCTCTGCCATTGAGCTACTGAGGAGCAAGATCGTCAAAATGTAATTCAGTGGACGTGAGGGGGATCGAACCCCTGGCCTCCGCATTGCGAACGCGGCGCTCTCCCAGCTGAGCTACACGCCCTCGAAACAAGCGTGGATATTAACCACTGGTTCGCGCGCTGTCAAGGCACGTAACCGATTTGCCGACTCTCTTGATTCAAGCACAATTGCGGTATATTGAGACGATATGAATAAACGCCGCAATTTACCAAGCGATTCTCAATCAGACAGTCTCTTTGGCGATCTCTCCGCACTCGAGACCTTCATTCACACTGAAACCATCAGTGTTCCTCCGGATGACTCGCTTGAGAATATACGAGCCGATGTGAAGAACAACCATTCTTGCGGCGCTTGCAAACCTGGAATGCCGGTCGTCTTCGGCTTCGGCCCGGCCCGGTCCGAATTGATGTTGATAGGCGAAGGGCCGGGAATTGACGACATCAAATCGGAATTGCCGTTTCAGGGGCAGGCGGGCGTTCTCCTCGAACGTATGCTTGCGGCTATCAGCGTCGCTCGATCCGACTGTTATATTTGCAATGTGATCAAATGTGTTCCGCCCGGCGAACGCAATTTTTCTCTGGAAGAGATCGAAGGTTGTAGACCCTTTCTGCTGCGCCAGATACTGGCGGTCAATCCGAAGTTGATCGTCGCTTTTGGCGCGCTCGCGGCGCAGACGCTGCTGCGGTCGAAGAAGACAATTTCTGATCTGAGGGGACGCCAATACACGCTACGCATCAATGACCGGGAGTTTGCGCTGATCCCTATCTTCAACCCGGCCTATCTTCTTCGTGCGGCCGAGAAGAAACGCGAAGCGTGGGAAGATTTAAAGATGGTTCGGGAATTTCTGAGAGGCTGAGTCACGCTTTCCCCGTATCCAACGGATTTGCCAGTATCAACTGTTGTTGCGGCATCGGAGCTTTAATCCCCTCCCGTTCAAAGGCGAATTTGATGCGGCGGCGAAGCTCTCTCCCGATTTCGAAATGCTTAGTCGGAGATGTCTTGACCATCAGTCTCAGCGTCACGCTCGTCGAGCTCAATTTATCGACGCCCAGCATCAACGGTTCTTCCAGGATGTCGTTATGCATCTCCTTTTTTATCTGTTGCGCCGCGTCGACCATCAGCTTCATGGCGCGATCGATATCCTCGGCATAAGAGACCTCGACATCCAGCACGACGCGAGACCAGTCCTTTGACATGTTGGAGACGATCGAAATGCTGCCGTTGGGGATCGATGTCAGTGCGCCGTCCAGGCCCCGGATGCGCGTAACGCGCAATGTCAGTTGTTCGACTGTGCCGCTGGCATCTCCGATCTTGACCGTATCGCCGACGCTGTACTGATCTTCGAGCAGGATTAGGAGTCCCGAAAACAGGTCTTTGATCAAACTCTGAGCGCCAAAGCCGACCGCGATACCGAGGACGCCGGCGCTCGCCAGGATGGGGGCGATGCCAACCGCGAGCGACTCGAGCAGGAACATCAAACCGATAAACGAGATGATCGTCTGAATCGCGCCACGAAAGATCGCCGAAAGCGTCTGTAATCTCCTGCGCGCCGCCTCATCTTTGGGGCCGGCCGCCCGGCGCTCGAACAGGCTGAAGACCGTTTTGATCAGCTCTGATGCGAATCGCATGAGAAAGATCGTAATGACTAAAGAGATGATGGCTCTGATGCCCTTTTCCGATATCCATTTGACTGTAGATCCCTGTATCCGGGCGAGCGTCCCCCCGAGGTCTTTGAAATCTTGCGACGCATTCGGTAAGAGGTTTAGCAGGAGAAGGAAATAGAGAAACCAGACCAGCGTGCGTAAACCATAACCCGTCCATTCGAATATCAGAATTTTGACCGAGCGGCCCGCATCACCGTTTTCTCCCGCAGCTGGAACGAAACGACGCACCAGGCTTCGCTTCGCAACTCCGATCAGGAAGTGCAATACGGCGCACACCCCTGCCCCTGCGAGAAGAAACAGCAGGATTTTGTTGGGCTCAGTCATTTGTCAATTCGTTCAGGCCTTCCTTATTTTACCGGTTAAACACATTGGCCTGGTAGGTTATACCGAAACTGACGCCGCTGCTCGCGCTGTCGCGATACACACCTTTGATCCCCGCGATATCGAAGGTCAAGCCCGCCGCGCGAATGCGGGCGCCGAGCCGCGCGCCTCCGTCCGACTCGGTCCCGAGCGGCGCTACGCTTCGCGTGCTGTGCCGCCCGTTGATTTCGCTCACCAGCGTGAATCGTTTGTTCAACCGGTATGTCGCCGCCAGGCCATAAAGTAGCACGTCGTTCTGCGTGAAAGATGCGGCCGGCGCGGTCAGAATTCCGATACCGAGATTGGCCATAAGGTTGACCCGCTCGTTTGATCCGAAATGTTTCCCCGCCAGTACGGTCCCGAAGAAGTTGGTTTGATTCAACCCGATGCCGCGCGTTTGATTCGTGGTCGGCAACTCGGCGCCGAAACGAAAACCGAGTCCGGGCAGGCGCCGGCCTTCGGAGCGCAGTCTTAGCTTCGATGCCAGGTAGAAGTCGCCGACGTCCCTCGTAGAAGTTCCACTCGCATTCAACTGCAGGGGAACCGCGCTGGCTTGGTATTGCCGGGTTATGCTCAGATAATTCTGCACAACGCCGCCCATTTCCACCTCGACATTGGTTGCGAGGCCCGCCGTCAGCGCGATTACGCCGAGGCGCGACAGATCACCGTTTAAACCGGAAAGAGGAAAGTTCTTATCCTGCAGAAGCTCGAAACCGAGCTCGAATCGAACTTCTCCCTGTTTGACGATCTCGACGTCTTCAGTGATGAGTGGGCGCTGCTGCGCGTTAACGGTTATGCTGATTAAGACAAAGAGGGGAAACAATAGTGCAAAATTTTTAAGCATGAAAACCTCTTTTATTGCGAAATTATTGAGGCCTGTCCCACGTTGAAGGCGTATTTTTTATTATTCTAGATTTATTAATGCCCGTTTATCACAGAGGCGCGGGGGATGAGGAGAAGACGCAATGCTGTAACTATGAATAAATGGTTGCGCCTTCTCCTCGTCCACCGCGCCTCTGTGGTGAACGGGTTATTCTCTTCCTCGAGCACGGCCTCCGATTCACTCTGTAATTTCTCGAACGACTCGAAAACCGACGTCGAAGCGCGATAAGGTGGGGAAGTGGAAGTTGCGCTCTGCGGTCCGCGTTGAAATCAGGCCAGGCGCAAAAGCACCTCCTCTAATGACACGCGCTTCTCCTTCACGGCCCAGCGCCTTCACCGTTTTACCGCGCGATGGACCTTTCGGATTGTTGCGCTCGACATCGCCATAGTATTCGGGATCGTACCAATCCTGGCACCATTCCCAAACTACGCCGATCGATTCGTAATTGTTGCCGATCAGCTGGGCAGCTTTTTCCCATTCCGCTTCAGTCGGTAGTCGATAGCGCTTGCCGGTCTGTCCCGAGAGCCACTGACAGAAGGCGACCGCATCCTGCCAGCTAACTAACACGACGGGCCTGTCTGCGTGTCCTTCCGGATAATCGTTGCCGTTCCACCCATAAATGGCCCCGCGCGGGCCCGTCCGGCGCGTCGCGTCGACGAAGTGTTTGTAAAGTCGGTTCGTCACCTCTCTGGTTGATATCTCGAATTCTGAAATGAAGATTGTATTTGCGGGGCGCTGATCGCGCGGCCCATTATCGCTTCCTCTGGTTAAATTGCCTTCACTTACCAGCAGCATCTCAAGCTCGAGGTCCGGTTTGAGCGCAACACTGACGATCAAGGTCTCATCCGGATTGAGCGTCACTTTTATGTTCAAATCCTGAAACCCTTCTTTCACGGCGCGTAGTTGCTGCGGCCCAGGCTCCAGATCCTCGATAAAGGTAGTTTTTCCCGGATTGATCCTGACGCTGCCTCCGTTATCGATAAATACATCTATCTCCGGTTCATTGGCGACCAGAGCGATACGGGCGGCCGCAGGTTTCTTTTTTATCGGTACGTCGAATCTGTTTCCCGCACTGCTCATCGTGAAAGCGCCTTCCCAGTTCTCGTAGCCTTCGGCGCGGACACTCAATTGATGTTCGCCAGTCGTCACACCTGTCAGGATCAGTCTCCCGTCAACGCCGGAGAAGCCGCGCGATCTGCCATCGATTTCGATCAACGCCCCAGGCGGCGCGACGATAGTCAATTTAGGATTGACAGCTGTCGGGCGCGGCTCGGCTGACTGCGAGTCTGTCAGGCGCGGCTCAACTCGCTCCGCCGGACGTTTGGCGGTCTTGACCACGGGCTTTTTCTTCGAAACTACACGGCCGGAAGGGTCTTGCGCGAGAAGAGAGAGGCACAAACAGGGGGCGATGACCGTTGTCAGACAGATAATAAATATTTTTTTGCTGATCATGCTTTTATTGGATTGCGGGGGAATCTGTGATTCTCAGGGTCTGAGAGTCATTGCATTACATCTCGCACGCAGCGGAAACCGGTCTTGTCAAATCCTTTATCCGGTGGAACGACGCCGCGGTAGGTCGTCGTCGCGCGCGCTCGGGGGACATCATAGGCTCCTCCTCGTATCACCATGCCTGGAAGTATCACTTTCGTTACCTCAGCATAATCGAACAAATTTCCAGAGGTCAACTCCCAGACATTGCCACACATATCGAGAGCACCGAACGGGCTGGCGCCCTGGCTGTAACTGCCGACGGCCGTTACTTTCCCTTTATTGCCGCGGTTGGCATTAGCATAACCCGTTTTCCACTCGTCCCCCCAGGGATAGATAAACTGTTGAGGGCCACGCGCCGCGAATTCCCATTCGGCTTCAGTGGGCAATCTTTTACCCGCCCATTTTGCATAGGCGCTCGCATCCAACCATGATACGGTGACTACCGGATGTTTAGCTTCGCCCGCCTTGAAAGATTTTCCTCTCCAGCTGGTGGGCACGGGATATCCCGTGGCGCTGATAAACTTCATATACTCTTCGTTAGTGACTTCAGTGCGATCGATAAAGAATGGACCGACGATAACGCTGAGCGGCGGGGTCGCGTATTCACCGCCCTGAACGCGCCCCATCTGGAATTCCCCCCGCGGGACATAGACCATTCCTTCAACAGGCGCAACGGGCGCCCCCCCCGCGGTCCCCTGGTTACTTGGGGCGGCCGCATTTTCCTTGGCCGCCGCAACCGCGACCGGTATAGGTGTGGCAGCGCCGGGGGAAACATCTGTCCCCGCTGATGCCTGTGATTTGGTTTCCTCATCTGCAGGAGGGGGGGAGGCTGTCTCCGATCGCGAGAACCAAAAGACCAATACGCCTGAAATTATCAACGACAGCGCGATGCCGGTGATCACGCGGGGCGACTGAAGGGCCCTCACCACCCGGCCCGGTTCCGGTAATCGGTTGGCAACCAGTCGCCGCGCAAATCTTTTTATCTCTTGGATATTGGCTGGTGGTAGAGCTTGTCCCTTAAGCGGCTCAGCAGCATTGGATGGTAGAACCCGTTCCTTCACCGGCTCGCCATTGCCCGGACGCGCAGCGGATTGTTGAATGGTTGCCTGGCGCCCAGTGGCCACATGAGAAACATCGATAATGTCCCCCTCTCCACTCGCCGGAACCGTGACCGATATCGCCTCTTCGGATTTCGTTGTCAGCGAACTCGACTCATGCGTGAGCCATAACTTACCCTGGATTTCAATCTCCAGATTGATCCCGCATGTCTCGCAGAAGCGCGAGTACGGTTTCGCTTCCGCCGAGCATTCGGGGCATAAAACCTTTTCAATCCTGGAAGGCTCTTCGACGATCTTGAGATCCTTGGCTCGGAGCTGGACCGGCGAAGCCGGCGCCGAAATCGGAGGCATCAATGAGCGATCGCGGTCGAGGCCGCACGTCTTGCAGAAGAACCAGTCGCTGCGCCAGGAAGTCCCACAGTAATAGCAGGCGCCTACGAGCGCCTCCTCTGTTTTTACGCCAAGACGATATCCGCACTGTTGACAGAAGTTCTCGCCGCGAGTCACGCGCGCCCCACACCGCGTACAGCAGATCGATTCGACTACTGGTTCAACCGCAGTGCGAACGAGCGTTTTCCCACATCGACGGCAATAATTCAGATGATCCGGATAATGTAGATCGCACGCCGCGCAGAACATTTGGTACCCTATCAACGATTAAAGTTATCTTAGCGAGGCACCTTCTCGGTCGTGGAATATCAACCCTAATCATAGGGCACCAGGATTTGTGTCGCAAGCACCGATGGCGGTCAGAATTTTCCGCATTTTCCGCTTGACATCCTTCGACGATTTTCGGTATATTTTCGGTTGTAAAAGGAGGCTACCGAAAATGGCATTAACGCCAAGACAGCTTGAGATCTTCGATTTTCTGCTTCGTTTCCATCAGAAGCATGGTTACGCGCCGACGATCGCGGAGATACAGAGCCATTTTGAGTTGAGTTCTCCCGCGACAATACACGAGCAGCTAGCCGTCCTCGAACGAGAAGGTAAGATTCGGCGGCGGAAGAACATTCAACGCGGGATAGAAATTCTTCAGTCTTCCTTTACCGGGGGCGAATATGAGATACCGCTACTTGGTCAGGTCGCCGCAGGCTCGCCTATTGAAGCGATTTTACAGCGCGAAACGATATTGGTTGCGCCGGACCTCTACGGGCCGGAACGTTTTGCCCTCCGCGTTCGCGGAGATTCGATGAAGGACGAACAGATAGCCGATGGCGATTTCATCGTGGTCGAGCCGGCCGAAACCGCCCGCAACGGACAGACGGTGGTCGCTCTGGTTGACGACCACGAGGCGACGGTTAAGAAGTTATATAAAGAGAGCGGGCAAATCCGCCTCCAGCCGGCCAACGATCAATACAAACCCATAATTATCAAGCCGCCCCATAGAGTGAAAGTACAGGGATTAGTTGTCGGTCTCATCCGGCGATACAAGTAGAAGTTATTTTAGTGCTGCTGCTTGCTATCCCATTCTCTCTTAATTGTGCCGGTTGGACGTATTGATTGTTGCATACTTGGGACGCAGATTGTTACTTGAAACTTTTATTATTCGGTTTCATTACGGGCTGGAATTCGGGCAAGTAATCAGGAATTGTAGAGAGTTTTCGATATCTCGCCTGCACCACTTGAACACTCAGCCATAGGGCGTCCACCCATCTCGGTTACCCGCGCCGGGATGGGTGTGACCAGCGCCCTGATAGATGGGCAGAGCGAGGTTGTGTTGAGTTTTTGATCAGACCCTCATCAGTTCTCTGGGAGTAGTCTGTTTGGTGATCGGCGCTCATGTTGATTACCTGATGGTCCATTGGTGCCGGTTTCACCGGTTGTTCTCAGAGGAGCAAAAAAACTCGAATCGAATTATTTGTTGTCGTGCTCCGAGGGCTCTGCCGTGACCGTTTAACGGCAGGGTAGTAGTCGAAGTCCGTCGTGTTGGGGAGAGATATCTCGACCCGTTAACTTAGGTTCACTCGTTTTGATACGAGATTATGAAGCCATCATTGTCCGCGATAGTGGCTTTGATCTTAGCCCCGTCTTTGAGGTTGGTAGGATTCGAAAAATCCGGTTGCGCTGCGAGAGGAGTCTCGATTTTCAATTTAGCGGCTTTTGCTGCAATCCATCGAGTTATAGGACGGTATGTAATCGACGCTACCGGGTAACTAAATTTACCTCAACCAATCAGTTTTGCGAGGCCGGTTTAGGATCAAAAGCCGCGGCGCGGCAAGGTATCGAATTGCAAAATACCGGTTTTCAACAGGAGCAAGTTGAGGGCTTTACAATCTTTATTAAAGATTTGGAGAAAGATTTGGAGAAAATATGACCAATGTTCAAGATACATTCAAGCACAATCGGGCGCGTAAAAACGTCATTGTCGGTGGCATGGTGATTCTAGTCGCAATTACTTTACTGAGTTGTGTGTCTAGTTTCATGATTTATCGGGAAGGTTTCGCCGATCTACCGCCGATCTTCCAGCACGCGCTTGCTATGTTTGCCGTGATCGTTGTCGAGGGGGCATTTGTCTGGCTGGTTTACGGCTTTACGAGGGCCTTCTCGTCATTTTGGGAGAGGATGATCTCATTTTTGGCGATGTGGGGACTGGCTGCGGTAATGCTCATCAATATCATCACTCATTTCATGATGGTTAAAGGGAATGGGCTTCATCCTTTCCAACAATCCTGGCTAGCCTGGGGAGCGGTCTCGGTATTTATCGGAGTACTGGTCATCGTTCTCGCCATTACGCTGGCAGACCCTGTGATCAGATTGATCAGGCTTGAATTAAAGTTCCTCGGCAAACAGCAGGAGACGATTCTGAATGCCAAGAGTGAAGGGCTCGAGAGCGAACGCGTTCACCAGGCTATGGCGCAACGAGCCGAGATAGAGTCCGAGCAACTGGCCGCGAGGATACTCGGCAGTTCCAAATATCTGCAACCGCAAATGATCAAGGGGTTCTCGGATGGAGGGCAATCATCAAGTTATAGCTATTCGCCGGGAAGCAAAGATTATGACCCAAAAGCATAGCGCCGTTGAGTCACGAGGCGTTATTAGGGATAACGCAGACAGCAGCGCCAGATCGCTCGCAGGATTCAGCGGCGCAAGCACGAATCGCCATAGGCAATCCTGTGGCCAATCTGGATGGTCGCAGGCTTCGCCTGCTTTCCCGCGGGGAAGATGGTGCGAAGAGAGAGGGGACCGGGGAAAAAGATAGCGAGACCTCACAGATCGAACTCAGAAAGGAAGGAACGAACGGCCAACCTGTTGTCACCATAGCCCCATACATTAAACCCGCAAAAAGTCCGACAAAGGGGCCGGCCAGGAGGGAGAAAACCGGGGAGGCAACCGGGGAGGCAAAGAAGACGAATCCCGGCATCAAAAAACGCCGGGGTGGAAAAAAGGGGGAGGAGGATATGCCACCAACGCCCTGGGGATGTGAATGGCTCAGGACCGACGATGGCTGGAATCTCTGGCGATATTGGTCGGAGAAGGATCGCCTGACTGGCCAGAGGATCAAGAAGAGCCGGTATACAGGTTATGTCAGTCATGATGCGTGGCAGGTTATGAAGGGGTACGACTATGAAACGTTCATCTCGATCATCGGCCAGCGGTTTCGCCGATACGGCCAGCGGTAATCCGTTCGCCGTCTTTGAGATCATCGCCGATGCCAAAAAAATTCAGGAACAAGCTGGCAGCTCGGAGATAGGTGAGAGCGCCAGAAGAATCGAACAGCACGCAGACGGTATGGTGAAAACGATACTTGGGACTGCCGATATGTCTACTGCTGAACTGCCTGCCAGGGTCATAGAGCAGATAGTGGAGATGTTGCGCGCCTATCGACAGTGAAGACCGAAAGGATGGGGATTTGAGAAACTCTATGTCCCTGATTGCATGCGGATTGTCGCCGGAGCGGCTCTGATCGCGCTTATTGGGATGATTTTACTGGAAGAACGCGTTGTAAAACGCATGATAGCTTTGCCACAACCGCCGAAGGCAGTCTGCGTGTTATTAACGATTTCGCAAACGCACCCGGATGGATCAAAAGTGTGGAACGGATATCTGATGGCAACGGTCATGAGGTCTGGCAGGAAGAAGATCGACGAGGTACGAGCTGGAAACAATCAAATCGATCGCTCCCCGACGGCTCGTCCTGCGCATCAAAGACGAAAATTTCATTCGGAGGTATTTGGAATACGATATTACTGTGACAACCGGAGGGCGGCAGTCAAATGATCACCACGGATTGCGGAAAAATAAGAAATCCGATCTACCGATTTTTGTCGCGATTTATTTTCGGGTATGAGACGAGCCTCGATGATTACCTCAACGCACGCGCTGCCAGCTTCGGCGGAGGTTCTGCAATCACCGGTGAATCCGCCCTGGTTTTACGGTCGCTTCAACTAAGAAGGAGATTTCCCGCCCCGTCATCCGACATTCTCCATAATAACGCGCGCGAGCGCTTCCGCCTGACCGCGGATGATCGTTTCATCCTGGCCTTCTATCATTACGCGAGCCTTGTTTTCGGTGCCGGAATAACGTACGAGCAATCGCCCCTTGCCATCTATATCCCGCTCGAGAGCGGCGATCGCATCGTTGATTGCCGGCACGCTCTCGAAAGGCGGTTTGTGATTGACGTTCACATTTATTATGAATTGCGGATACCGTTTGAACCGACCGGCCAGATTGCTCAGCGACCGATTCGATTCGACCATGACCCGAAGGACTTCGAGCGCCGTAATCATGCCATCCCCTGCCAGACTGATCTGGGGGAATATGATGTGACCGGATTGTTCGCCGCCTATGCTGCCCCCGGCTTTCAATAGTTCATCGAGAACGTTCTTATCGCCGACCGATGTGCGGGTGAGCCCGATGCCGAGCTGCGAGAGCGCTATTTCAAGGCCGAGGTTGCTCATAACGGTTGCAACTACCCGGTTGCCGGAGAGACGCCCTCTGGCAAAGAGATAATCGGCCATAACGAATAATATCTGATCGCCATCGATCAATTGTCCGACTTCGTCCACCATCAACAGGCGGTCGGCATCGCCATCGAATGCAATCCCCAGATGAGAACCGGTGCTCAACACGGCCTGCTGCAATTTTTCCGGATGTAATGATCCGCAATCCAGGTTTATGTTTCGGCCGTTCGGTTCAGCGTTGATCACCGTCAATTGCGCTCCCAGCTGGGTGAAAAGACGTGGAGCGAGGCGATACGATGCTCCGTTCGCGCAATCAATGACAATTTTCATCCGAGTCAGCTCAACGCCAATCTCATCGCACAAAAAAACCAGGTATCTGTCTTGAAGAGTCGGGTCGTTCTCCGCCGTCGTTTCAATGAACGGAGGCAGGCTTGATGGGTCATCCGTTAATGCGCGCTCGATCGACTGCTCTGTGGCGTCATCGAGTTTTTCTCCGGAAGGCGAGAATACTTTTATACCGTTATCCTGATACGGATTGTGTGATGCTGAGATTACGATGCCGGCGTCGGCACCGAGAGCGCGCGTCAGGTAAGCCACGCCCGGAGTTGTAATGATGCCTGCCGATCGCGCGCTGGAACGAGCCGCGTGTATGCCCCGAAGGATCGCCGCTTCGATCCATTCGCCCGATTCCCGGGTATCTCGTCCGATGATGATCGCGGGTGCGCGGTCGAGTTTCAGCGTCAATTCTTTAGCCAGCTCATATCCTATCCGTTCGATCGTCTGCGGATCGAGAGGATAACGTCCGGCCACACCTCTGATTCCATCTGTGCCGAATAATTCGCCCATAATCTTGTTGACGATGCTCAATCTTCAGTTATCCGGTTTTGGTTCGTATTGACTCTTCGTCTCTGAAAAAATCTGGAAAACTGAAAACTTATCGTCGTTTCAACCCCTCTTCTTCGAAATGATTTTATTGATGATCTTATCCAGTTTATCCGGGAGGATAACCTGTGGCTGCCAATTTTCTACATCCGACTGCGATCCGGCTGTATCCAACTCTACTCGGATATCGCCGGCTTTTAAGTCTTTGAAAGCTGATTGTGGGCCATAAAGCTCAAGGTCGACTGACCTGTACGGCGGGCGAGTCCCGGGGCTTAGATTGAGCCATTGCACCGGAATTTTCATGAAGTGTCGCGTTACCCGGCGTTCGCCTATCTCGATAGTTAGCGTGATCGGACCTTGTGTGTTGACGCGAATAGAATTGTGGGGAGTTTCGACATCCAGCGAAATACGGAAACTGTTGCTTTTACCTGTTAAATTGACCGTCTCGGTCATTATCTCATGCAGTTTTTCCACCTGTGATTTCGGGCCTTCGATCTCGATGAACGGCGGCTCGACGATCTTGCGATAGACCTCCATCTTATCCGCCAACTCGCCCTCGAACTGGGGCTCGACTGTGATGGAACGCTTCATCGTTTTTTCGAGCTTCAATCTAATGCTAGGAGGGACTATTTGTATGACCTCAACATTATCCGGAGGGGAAACATCATCGGGTCGGAGTTGAACATTTCGCTCCCCCGAGTCTTTGTTGCTCAGATTGGCTATCACCAGGAGCTGATTGGGAGAAAGGCTTCTGACAACATCACGGGGACCGCGCAGCCGAACGCTGACGGTTTGTGCGACATCCCCGCTGATTTCAAGTCCCCGGCTAATTCCGCGGAATTCCAAGGGGACGCCGCTCATCCTTACCTCGGCGAGGGGCTGTCGCGATACCGCAAAAAGCAGGAGCGCCAGGAGGAAGGCGAGGACTTTGAGTCCCAAATTTTCAACCCGGCTATGGTGCAGCCGCTGGGATATTCGTGCGACTCGGCCTCTCATACCGACGTGCCCTCCTGAACGCCTTCGGTTTTCGAAGTCCGCGCAATTTGACTCTTGCTCGATGCGACCAGTTCATCGATCTCGCGCTCCCTCTCGCGCTCCTCCGCTTCAAGTTCCGCGCTCTCAGCGTCGCTGCGCCACGGCTCCATGGCTTGTTGGACCATCCGGCGCAGACCGGGGCCGTCAAGGTTACGCTTCAAACGCCCCTCGATGGAAAATGAGATTACTCCCGTCTCTTCCGAAACGATCACGGCGAATGCATCGGTGTCCTCGGTCACTCCGATCGCCGCGCGGTGGCGCGTCCCGAGCTCTCGCGAGATGAGCGGGTTCTGGGTCAGCGGAAGGAAGCAGCAGGCGGCTGTGACGCGATTGTTCCCGATAATCACTGCGCCGTCATGGAGCGGCGTGTGTGTATTAAAAATTGTGACGAGCAAATCGTAGTTCACTCGCGCGTCGAGCCGGATTCCGCTTTCGGTGTAGGTCTTCAAACCGATATCGCGTTCGAATACCATGAGGGCCCCCGTCTTTTCGGAGGCCAGAGTCGTAGCGGCGAGGACGACTTCGTCATACCACTCCTGGCCGAACGGATTATCCTTCGGTGTGCTTGTCATCGGCAGGCGGATTTTCTTGCCCAGATGTGTTAATGCCTGGCGGATTTCGTGCTGAAAAAGAACGATCACGGCGAAACCGAGGTAGACCACGGCATTGCGCATCACCCATTGGACTGTGGTCAGTCCGAAAATGCTCGAGACTTGATAGATGACGGCTACCAATACCAGCCCTACGGCCATCTGGACAGCACGAGTCCCTCGCACAAGTCTGAGTACTTCATAGATCAGAAATGAGACGATGAGAATATCAATAACATGCCTGGGCTCTACAGATTGCAGGACCCAGAGTGCTCTTGGATAAAACTCGTGCATAATTTCAGAAAGTTCCACAATCGCTCTATGTTAGCGTTATGGATTTTGCCCCGCGATTAACCGGTGCCATTCTTTAATGATTATTCCGCAGCCCGCTCCTAGCATACCATATCCGCTATCTCCGGTATGAAGGAAATTAATGCGTTTGAATTGCTTAAGGGGATCGCAGTTCAGGGAGTTGTCGGGGGAATAGAGTTTTGTTAGACTACGACCGTGCGCCAACCCCCCGGCATTGCACCCAACATTACGATGTAGAATGCAGTAATTATCGACTGTTATCGACTCCTGTCATCGGTTGTCGTGCGCTAGCGCCGTTACTGCTAGTTGCCCCATCTCCCCGTGTTAGAAGTACTATGAATACCTTCTCCGCGGGCAAGGAAAGGGAATGAAATGAGGAAGGTATCCAGCGTCCTCGCGACGCCCAAGGCTGGTTTGCTTTTTACCGTCATTTTTACAATTCTCGTGGGATTTTTCTTGACCGCCGGGGCAAATGCCAAGGCGAGCTGGCAAACAGGCACCACGTCGGCAACGAAAAAAAAGGCAACCACCAGCAAATCTGCATCGAGCCGCAGGCGGACGGCAAAAGCGAGTTCAAAGCGTAAAAACCGCGTCGCCCGTAACAAAAGACGAAGCACATATTCTAAATCCAGAGCCACAGTCAGCGACAATGAGGCCAAATCGTTAGTGAAGAAGCGTGGCAAATTGACGCGCGCCGAACGCCAAAAGCTCTCATCATATCGGTCTGCGCGGCGACGTCGCGCCCGGGCTCGTTATCTCGCGCGTCTGCGCGCTCTGCGCGCGCGCGCCGATGCCCTTCTCAACATCACCGCAGCGAACATTCTCAAGGACAATACGAGCGGCGAGGACCCGGATATTCGACGTGCTGTGGTCGATGCATTGGAAGGCCGTTCCGGAACGGTAGTCGTCATGGACCCGAGTACTGGGCGCGTTTATACAGTAGTCAATCAACAAATGGCGCTCGGCTCTCCTGTCAAACCGTGTTCGACCGTTAAATTGATCGTAGGTCTGGCAGCGCTTCACGAAGAGGTCTTCGATCCCAATCAAGATGTTCAAACTTCCAGACGCGTGAGCTGGAATCTCACCGATGCGATGGCACGTTCGAATAACCCGTTTTTTCAGGTACTCGGACGAAGGCTCGGGTACGAGAGGGTGATCAAGTATGCTGGTGACTTCGGATTTGGTGATCTGACCGGCATCAACTATCCCGGCGAGAAACCTGGCTTCTTGCCAGAGGAAGGCGAACAGGAGACCGGCTTAATGTCGAGCCACGGCGAGAATTTCGGTGTGACGGCTATCCAACTCGCCGCCTTCACCGCCGCGATCGCCAATGGTGGGTATCTTTACACTCCCTATATTCCGCGCACGCCGCAGGATGAGGCCAGTTTCGAACCAATCCTGAAACGCAAGATAGTGATGTCATCGGAGGACAGGTTGAGGCTGATGGCAGGTATGAGCGGGGCAGTCAATTTCGGGACGGGTAAACTCGCTTACAATGCCCTCGGGCAGGTTGCTGGCAAGACCGGAACCTGTACGGGCAGCCGTGATAAGCTGGGACTCTTCACATCGTTCTCAAGCGTCGACAATCCCAGGCTGGTCGTTACGGTCATTACCACTGGTTTTACGGAGGCCGGCTCCCGAGCAGCCGCGATTGCAGGAAAAATTTATGCCGCGATCTCTCCCAGGTTTTTTAATGAAACGGAGGTCAAACCCGCATCTGCGGCCACTGATCCCAGTACCAGCTGGAAATAATCACAGAAGCTCCGACTGCAAGCAAAATAATATCCAGGGGTGATCGGCGCGTAGCCCCTGGAATACTGCAACGAAACTAGTCGATAAGACGCCAAAGGAATGATAGTGACTGAGTCGCCCATTTCAGGCTTGGCGACTCGCCTGCCGCTTACCGTGGCTTCGCTTCACCTAGTAGCCACAACTATGCGCGGACACCGAGATGGTGGACACCAGTGGGGAATTTCGCAATTTCGCGTTAGCAAGCCACCACAACCGATTGTGGCCGTGTGCCTGCTGAAAACCAGCTCCCATCGATGTGCCAATTCGTTCACTGTTAAATCTCATCTAACGCCCCTTGCATAATTGTAGGTGCTTGGGCTTATCCGTTTCTACCCACGCTCATCCCAATTTTCTACTCTCACATCCTATCCCTATCCGGCGCTAATGGGGGAACTCAAAACCTAGTTCCGTCGTTCAATCAAAGGATTGGGGACAACAGGTTCACCAAACTTTTGATTGCGCCTGGACTCTGAAACCTGCCCGCTTTCAGCTTGGAAACTGAGTCGTTGACCAATGACAAGGAGCGAAAAGTTCATTGCCCTGCATGTAATTATTGGAGCCGCATTATTGCTTGCGGGTCTCCTTGGGCTAGACAGGATTGTTGCCGAATACTTGCACAGCTCTGGGCATGAAGGATTGTGGATTTTCAACGAAGGCACCTCGTTTCTTGACACGGTAACTGGTAAGGAGATATCCAAGTTTCTGATAGGATTCCTTTTGTTGAGCTGCTCACTTGCTCTACTGGTACCCGCAAGAACAAGGACTATCAGCTGGAGCAACATGTTCATTAGCCTTGTACAACTACTTGGCACACTGCTAGCCGGAGTTAGCAAAAACGCCTTCGGGCGGCTTCGCCCTTTCCAGTTATTGGAGAGTGGAGATTGGAGCCAGGAATGGTTTGCCGGTGGGAGCGCATTTCCTTCTGGACATGCGGGGTTCTACTTTGGCTTATTTATGCCACTGGCGTATCTGTTCCCTCGGTGGCGGTGGTTGCTCATGCTCGTGCCTTGGTTCATTGCTATGGCGCGCGTCAATGCCAATGATCACTTCACCAGCGATGTCGCTGCATCGATTGTCTTGGTTGGGTTGCTTACGCTGATTTTTGCCAAGTTGACAAAGCAGCGGAAGGGGCCTAACAGTTCATTCAAGCCGAAGCCGCTTCGCGGATCGGCTTCGCACCTAGAATCGTAAGCCGCGCAGTTCGAGCACAATGTCCTTGACATCATCTTCGGTAACTTTTCCCGGCGCATCGACTTTGACGCTGAATTCAAGCGACTCGCCCGGTTTCAGCGGTTCTTTGCGAATGCGCGGTATCGGAACGCTCGTCGCCTGTGCGATCACTTTGTCTTGCAGATCGAGCATCTTCCCGACCACCTCGACGCCAGTTACAGGGCGCTCGCCGCGGTTGTGCAATCTTGCTCTCACCTGGAGCTGCCACAACCCGATCATATTCGGATAAACCATTTTATCGATCACTTCGAATTGTATCTTATCCTTATAACCATCGAAATCGACCGAGCCGGAACGCGCGACATTCTCGAGCGTTGTTGGGCGATTTTCCGGGTTCAGATGAGTCAATATCCATATGAGAGCTACGATTAGCAGCACTGCGACGCCGCCAACCCAGATAAATGGACGGATGGGATTTCGCTCGTTTTTTGGTTCAAGGTCAGGTTCAAACATATATGTACCTTTTCTATTCTCCACTTACCATCATTCGATTAACTTTGATCGTCGGCGCAGCAAGTTTGCCGCGAAAACGCAGATCATTTCCGATCATCTCAATACCGAGAAGCATCTCGCGAAAATTGCCCGCGATCGTTACCTCTTCGACCGGGAAGGCTAGTTTACCGTTCTCAATCCACCACCCGGCTGCACCGCGCGAATAATCTCCGGTCACGGGATTGAACCCGAAGCCGATCATTTCCGTCACATAAAACCCGGTTTTGACTGAGCGGATAATTTCCTCGGGTGAATAGACCCCGGGCGCGATGAAAAAGTTGCCGTTTCCGACGACCGGTGCCCCGGTGAGGCCGCGCGCGGCGTTGCCGGTCGAATTCAGGCCCAATTTGCGCGCCGTGTAAGTATTAAGCAGGTAGCTATTTAGAACACCATCCTTGACAACCGCCGTTTGCCTCGTCGCCAGCCCTTCACCGTCGAACGGCCGCGACCCGGTTCCCCCTGGCAGCTGGCCGTCATCGATAATGTTGAGCTCCTCTGCCGCGATCTTTTCGCCGAGTTTATCTACGAGAAAAGACGCTCTTTTGAAGATAGAAGTTCCTTCAATGGCATCGAAAAAGTCGCTCAGCAGATCTTCAGTCGCGGTCGACTCAAATACAATCGGGACTTCCTGCGTTTTCACTTTCGTTGCGCCGAGTTTTCTGAGCGCACGGCGTGCGGCTTCCTTTCCAATCTCTTCCGCCTTATCGAGTGCAGCCAGAGAACGGTTGCGGTCACCCCAGTAGCCCACCTGCATCTGGTCGCCGTCTTTCGCGATCGGCGCGACTATCAGTCCACATGTTGTGCTTCGATACTCACCGGCAAATCCCGAGCTTGTCACAAGAGTCACCTTGCCGATGCTCGTTGAGCAGGCAGCTCCTTCTGAGTTGGCAATCCGCTGATCGAAATTGCGCGCGGCCGTCTCACCGACGAGTGCGAGTTCGATTTTCTTCTCGGTTGGCAGATCAGGAATTGCGGGGTCGTAGATTTCCAGATCGACTATCTCTTTCGCCAGCTCGTCCCGTGACGGAAGTTGCGCGGCCTCATCTACGGATGTGCGCTTGGCCAGCCCGACGGCGCTGGCGATCAGTTCATCGATCGCTCGTGCATTGAGGTCGGAGGTAGAGCAAGATGCCTGACGCCCTCCGTAAAGAATCCGGAGTCCCACTCCGCGAGAAGCCGCTTCCTGCAGCTTCTCTACCTGACCGAGGCGGACTTCGACGTGAAAGTCGGTCGTTTCAATCCCTATTGCTTCGGCATCTGTCGCTCCCTGCTTGATGGACCGGCCGACGATTTCGAGGAGAAAATCTGTTGAAATATTCATTTCGTCCCTCCAACCGTCATTTCGGATATCTTGATCGTCGGGAGACCGACTCCGACAGGAACGGACTGACCATCTTTGCCGCAAGTTCCGACGCCTTCGTCGAGCTCAAGATCGTTGCCGACAGCTACGACCTTGGTCAACGCATTCGGTCCATTACCGATGAGCGTCGCACCTTTAACCGGAGCCGTCACTTTGCCGTCTTCGATCAAATATGCCTCGCTGGCGGAGAAGACGAACTTGCCGTTTGTGATGTCTACCTGTCCGCCGCCGAATTGAACGGCGTAGAGGCCGCGTTTGACCGAGCCGATTATATCGGCGGGAGCGCTCTCGCCTCCGAGCATATAGGTGTTGGTCATGCGCGGCATCGGCATGTGGCGATAACTTTCGCGGCGGCCGTTTCCGGTCAGACGCGCGCCGGTGAGGCGGGCGCTCAATTTATCCTGCAGGTAACCGCGCAGAATACCTTTCTCAATCAATACCGTCTGAGAGGTCGGGTTGCCTTCGTCATCGATGTTTAGCGAGCCGCGGCGGTCCGGTATCGTGCCTTCATCGATAACGGTACAAAGCTCGCTGGCGACCTTTTGTCCGAGGAGGCCTGCGAAGGCCGATGTGCCCTTACGGTTGAAATCTGCTTCGAGGCCGTGACCGACGGCTTCGTGGAGCAGGATGCCGGGCCATCCCGGACCGAGGACTACCTCCATGATTCCGGCGGGCGCGTCTGTCGCTTCGAACTGAACGATGGCTTGCCGTGCCGCTTCGTTGGCATAATGCTCGACCAGCTTCTCGTTGAAGAAGTCGAACCCGATTCGCCCGCCGCCGCCGGAGACTCCCGATTGCAGATTGCCGTCATCATCTGCAATGCACATCACGCGTAAACGAGCCAGAGGTTGCACGTCACCGATCAGTAAGCCTTCGGAGGTGGCGATCAGGACGACCTTGTATTCATCGGCGAGGCTGCTCTGCACTTCGCGGACGCGGCGATCATATGCTCGCGATGTGCGGTCGATGCGAGAAAGCAATTCGATCTTGCGTTCGATCGGCTCATCGGATAGAGGTTGCGCGACAGGATAGAGATCATGCTCGGGCCTGCCCGCTGAAACATTGACCGGGCCGGATTCGATATGACTCTTAGCGATATGGGCGGCAGTCAAGGCGGCTTTAGTGATGGCGTCGACCGCGATCTCATCACAAAAGGCATAGCCGGTACGCTCGCCCGAAATCACGCGTACTCCGACTCCCTGGCGGACGGAGCGATTGGCCGATTTGATGATCTGTTCTTCGAGATTGAGGCTGTTGACGACCGTATACTCGAGGTAAACATCCGCGTAATCTCCGCCTTTTGACATGCTGACACTCAACAGATTCTCGAGGTCGGAAATTGCGATGCTGAACTTTTCAGCGAAAAACTTTTGAGGTTCGATCATAATTCACGTTCTCCCAGATAAACGGCCACAACGCCGCTCAGCAAGTTATGATAGCAGACCTTGGAGTAGCCTGCTTCTCGCATCATCGCGCATAGGCTTTTTTGATCGGGGAAATTGCTGACCGATTTCGGCAGATATGTGTAAGCGCTTCTCGATCCGGAAATTATTCCGCCAATGCGTGGCAGTATCCTTTGAAAGTAGAATTCGAATAATTGGCGAAATATGGGAATGACCGGCCTGGAAAATTCCAGAATCGCGGCACGCCCGCCTGGCTTGAGCACGCGAAATATCTCGGAGAGGCCGCGTTGAACGTTCTCGACATTTCGCAGGCCGAAGCCGACCGTCACGGCATCGAAGCTCAAATCGGCGAACGGCAGGGTCAGGGCGTCTCCTTCAATCAGAAACGCATTGCTCGCACGTCTGGCGGCGACCTTTTGATTTCCGATGACCAGCATCGGATGGCAGAAATCGCAACCTATAACGCGCGCGTGCCGCTCGATGTCTAGGGTCAGGTCCCCGGTTCCGCAACACAAATCCAAAGCGAGCGCTCCGGGACGCGCGAGCACATCTTTCAGCTTATCGACCGTAAAGTTACGAAAGCGCGAATCGGTGTAGACAGATATAACGCGATTGACTCTGTCGTAAGTGGTCGCGATCTCAGCGAACATCTCACGCACGGCCTGCCCTTTTCCCGGGGCATTCAATTCCGGGTCGGGCATCCCGGCATTGTGATATTGTCGATACTGCATTAGTTGAAAAAGATAATTTACCGTTGATACGCATTAAGCGATTGGTGAACTTTGCGATCCGTCACGTTACGGATTGGTTTTGAAACCCTCGTTGATTTTCCCAAACACAACAACTGTTAACGCATTCGATTCGAACAATTTTTTGGAGACACGCTCGATGTCGGTAAGGGAGATCGATTCGATCTTCTTAACAACCTCGAGCGGATAATTGCGCGGCAGCGAATAGACCTCGATCTCGCGCAAATAAGCTTCCGGAGGCAGCGCGGCATATTCGTTCGTCAGCGCCGTTTTTGCGGCGGCGAGCTCTTCCGGCGAAACGGGGGATGTCGTGAAGGTCCCAAAGATATCAGTAGCGCGTCGGGAGAACGCAGTGGCCTGTTCCGCCGGCACGGAGGCTGAGAGGAAAAATGGGCCGGGTAAGACGCGCGGCACTGATTGGACCGTGAACTCTCCCGCGTCTTTCGGGAGTCTAGCGGACAGAATTTTCGCCAGGACCTGAGTCGTCAGATAGTCGCTATCGTTGTGTTTGACGCCGAGCACGCCACATCGTATTTCGACCTTGGAGGCATCGGGCGCTTCGATCTTCACGAGTTTCAATTGGGCGATCTGCTTGGGCGGGCGAAACGTTGATGGTACAACCTGACCTTTCGTCCATCCGCCGAAGTAGACCTTGAAGGGTCTTATCGCGCGCTCGTTTGTGATACTCCCGGTGACTACCGCAATTGCGTTATTCGAAATGTAGAAGCGCCGCACGAAATCATATACATCTCCACGCTTTATAGTGGGGACGCTTTCAACGCTCCCATCGATGTTATGGCCATAAGGGAAATCGCCGAAGAGTGCCTTCATGAAAGAATCGTCAGCCTTCTCAGCGTTTGATAAGGTTGTCGATTTTAGCCTATTGATATGGTCTTCCAATGCGCTGTTGAATGATTCGGCGCGAATGGTCTCAACGACGAGCAATCGTCCGACGATCTCGAGGACTGTGTCCATACTAGACAGCGGAGTTTCGATGTGAAACCACGTCGAATCCCAGTCCACGCCCCAATCGATCTTTGCCTGCAGCGATTCCAATTCTGCTTTCAAATTGGGATTGACGGCGAGCAGAGTCTCCTGGCTCAATTTGGCGAGCCCGGCCTTACCTGCCAGATCGAACTTTGCGCCGCCCTTGAGCACCAGATCGATTTTGATTGACGCATCGCCGGATCGTCCCAGCGTGATGATCTGCATGCCGTTGAGCAGAGACTCGCGCGTCACCTCGCGATACGGGTTGGCCGGCGTGAGTATAGGCCGTGAATCTTGATCATCGTCTTTTTTCTTATCCTGAGCCTCGACTCGCACTGCCCAAAATCCGTTGAGTAATAACAACAGAGGGATAAAGAGAAACGTGAGGATGAAATAATGCTTAATTCGGAGGCTCATCTTGCCTCGCAGTCGCTCTTTATGTTTTTTTTCCACGGCGCCCTGGTTTCGTATCAATCCATGCATGTGAACTCCGCTGTACTCAAAATTTGTTAGAGATTGAAGTTAGTTGAAAAGTTTAGCCGTCAGTCGGCCTAGCGTCAATCAACCGAGTCGACAGATTTTGAACGTACATGATCCATTATATTGCACTCCCTGGTTATTGTTATTTCTCGCGCGCCTGCCTGGGATCGAGCCATTCGCGCAGCCCGTCGCCGACGAAGTTGAAAGCTAGCACGGTGAGCATTACCGCGAGGCCCGGGAAGACCAGCAGATGAGGCGCGAACCGCAGGTAGCTGCGGGCATCGTTTAACATGACGCCCCAGCTGGGGGTCGGCGGTTGAACCCCGAGGCCCAAAAAACTAAGGCTCGCTTCCGCGAGCACGGCGCCTGCCATACCTAAGCTCGCTTGAACGATCAGCGGCTGTATCGCATTAGGCAGGATATGGCGGAAAAGTATCCGGGCATCTCCGGCGCCCAATGCGCGCGCGGCGGTCACGAAGTCGTATTCCCGAACCTTCAAAACCTGCCCGCGCATCAGTCGGGCGTATCCGACCCACCCGATCACCGAGAGCGCCAGTATCAGATTGTTGATGCTGGGGCCGAGAAACGCGACCATTGCAATAGCGAGTAAAATGCTGGGAAATGCGAGAAATACATTGAATAGGAACCCGGAGAAAATGCGATCGACCCATCCGCCGTAATAACCTGAAAAAGCGCCGATGATCATTCCGATCGATGCCGAAATAAGCACAACCAGCACGCCAACCTGCATCGATACACGAGCGCCGTAGATGATGCGCGATAGCACATCTCGTCCGAGATCATCGAGACCGAGGATGTGTCTGCGCGTCGGGGTTAAACGCTCTCCCGGCGCGGCATCGCTCGCGGATGGTTCCTGTACCGTCGGATCATAGGGTGCAATCACGGGGGCGAAGATCGCCACAAAAAAGAAGACGGTGATGATTGCCAGACCGATTTTGCCTAAGCGGTTCATATTTTTCGGTAATCGGTAGCCGGGTGTCGGTAGTCGGTAGTCGGTAGTCGGTTGCGTAAGAATTTGTCGAACTACCTCTTCTAAACCGCCAACCGCCAACCGCCAACCGCACAACCGCACAACCGCACAACCGCCAACCGAAACCGACAACACTATTCAACCTTTATTCGCGGATCGAGCAATCGATATGCGAAATCAGTGAGCAGGTTGGCTATGATGTATGTCAGGGCGATCATCAGGATGCAGCCCTGCACCATCGGGTAATCGCGTGAATTGATCGCGTCGATGGTTAAGCGACCGAGTCCGGGCCAACTGAAGATCACTTCGGTGATAATCGCTCCCGCCAGTAAAACGCCGAATTGCAACCCGATCACTGTGACAACAGGAATCAATCCATTTTTCAGCACGTGTTTATATATCACCTGCAGTTCACTCAATCCTTTAGCGCGCGCGGTACGCACATAATCTTCATTCAACTCCTCGATCACGCTCGAGCGAACCATCCGTGTGAGAATCGCCGCCAGCGCGGCGCCGAGCGTTATCGCAGGTAAAATCAAATACTCCACCCTATATCGCCCCGAGACGGGGAGCAGATCGAGCTTGATTGCGAAGAGATATATCATCAACGGGCCGAGCACGAATCCCGGCGTGCTGATGCCGAGCAGGGCAACAACCGAAGCGATGTTGTCCATCGCTTTTCCTTGATTGGTTCCGGCGGTGACCCCCAGCGGAATCGCGATCAGAATGGCAACGGTGAGCCCGGCCAGCGCGAGTTCGATCGTCGCCGGATACCGCTTGAGTATACTCTCCAACACTCGGTCGGACGGATTGACCAGACTCTCGCCCAAATCTCCGCTCAAAACACCACGCCAGTAATTGAAATATTGTTGCGAAAGCGGCAGGTCAAGACCCAGCCTGCGTTTGAGTTCAATTACTTGAGCCTCCGTCGCATTGTCACCAAGCGCGTTGCGCACCGGGTCGCCAGGAACGATATGAATCAGTAGAAATACAAGTGTCACGACTGCCCAAACCACCGGGAGCACAAGCAACAAACGCTTTGCCAGCACAAATATGATGGTTCGCATGCGCGGGATATTACCTTATGCCGCCCTGATTAGCCACCGGTTAACCTTCTATTAACCTTATAGTTTAAGAAGTGTCCGTTTTAAGTCACTTGTGATCCTGAAATGTATAATATTGATATACACGCACATCCATAAATTCCATTTCAGATTTACCCTGGTCATTTATTTTCTTATATGTATGATGATTAGTATTTGCTTTTCAACAGGCTCTCAAGTATTTCTCTGAAGTGGAAACTAGGACTAGCAACTTTTGGCATCAAGATTGCCTCTAATAGCAGAATTAAACAGTGTCACAAAATTGGAAGTATGGAAGGGAGGACTAAAAGCACGATGGTCAAAAAAACAGGGGAAGTAACACTGGCGACCTCGACCAAAGAGCTCGTCGCAGTCAATCAGTCGGTTGAAGTGGATCATACAACTAGAAAATGAGACTGTTCCACTGACCCGGCCACAGATGCAACAGCAGGTCAATAATATTATCCACGAGTGGTTGACCGATATGTGGCTTCTCACCACGGGTGAGGAGATCGAGATTGATTTCAATGGTAGTAAAAAACACAATGGACGTCCGCTAGCTGTCGTTTGCGATGGCCAGCTGAAACTGATGGAATCAAAGATTACTACACTAGACGCATTGCGATCGGTCGGCATAGAGATGTCATAGATACCTCTCCTTTAGCTGAGTTCTTCTGAAGACGTGGGGCTGGGTGCATTATCAAGCACTCAGCCCTTTTTTACACACCGTTCGATAAAAATTACGTTATCGATTTGCCAATTAAAATTACAGCATCGATGGATGGAAAATATAAGCCTATCTGTTCTGTATTTATCTCTTCTGCCTTTCCGATTCGAATTGCTGGGTCGGTTCTTCAATAATGCTGTTATACGCGGTTGACGGCTCGTGGAGCACGCGATTAGTGCCTCTCGGTATTTCAGCGGGAGAATAATCGGTAGGCCTGGATGGCTTTTTCTCCTCGACCTTGCCGGCAATTTTGATCAATCCGAGCAGGTGGCGGCAAATAAGAATAAGAGCGCCGAATCCGCTCATCCCGAAAAGTATCGGGATCGGCGTTTTCCCCTCGTCGATCACCATAATTATTACAGTTCCTATCGTAATGAAGAGAAAGCCGAAGATACTGAGCCAGGCGACGATCTTTATTACCGACGATGGTTCAAATTGAGGGACATTCGCGCCTGTCGTCATCTCGCTCACGATTTCACGTGCGCGATCGATCGCGATCAGATTTGTCCCGCATCGTGTGCAGTACTTCTGACCTTTCGAATTTTCAGCCCCGCAATCCGGACAGAACATGCCGCATCTCCTCCTCGCCCAACATATTTTTCAAACTATACTCGGTAAGAAAAACATTTTCCATTTTTCATCTTATATTTTTCATGTTTATCTTCCCGGGCTTGACGGACTTACCCGATGCGTTGTAAGGTTCAGCTTCTAAAATTTAATCGTGGTGATTTATGGCGGCTTGCTCCACGTAAATAATGCGCTAAAAAGCCCGATGGCTCCTGCAGATAGGAATTGAAGCCTCGCGCTTTTGGGCGCGGGGCTTTTGAATTTTTGCCGAAAATATTTTTACAGAAGATTTTTTGTAAAGATTTTTTGTAAAGATTTTTTGTAAAGATATTTTCTAGAAGCTATCTGGTTAAGCAGTCATCTGGTAATAAGCTGTTTTGAAAATATGAGGTGGCGATTTAGGCGACTTGCTCCACTGGAAAAACTGCTAAAGAGCTAGGTGTTTTAGGCCCTACGCTGACTTTAGCGTAGGGCCTATTTTATTGATCGCGGTCATCAATCAACAAAATGGAAATACGGGGCGGAAATATCAATGCTTAGTTTCAATGATCAGATCGTGCTGATTACAGGGGCTTCGCGCGGGATCGGCCGTGCGGCGGCCCTCAAATTCGCGGAGGCGGGCGCGGCGGGGGTTGTCATCAACTACCATCGTGATAGCGAAGCGGCATCGCGGGTAGCCGAAGAGGTGGAGCGTGCGGGAGCGCAAGCTCTGGTTTGGCGGGCGGACGTCTCACGCGCGGATGAAACAGCAGCAATGGTGGAGCAAGCCATGACGCGCTTCGGCAGGCTCGATGTGATGGTAGCAAATGCGGGCATCTGGCCTCCGCAAGACCGCGCGATCATCGATCTCGATGAAGCTCAGTGGGAACAAACGATTCGCATCAATGTCGATGGGATTTATCACGTATGCCGGGCAGCTGCGCGCGTCTTCGTTACGCAGCGCCGCGGAAACATCGTCACCATTAGTTCGACCGCGGGACAGCGAGGCGAGGCGGGGCACGCGGATTATGCCGCTTCGAAGGGAGCGGTTATCAGCTTCACCAAATCGCTGGCATCCGAACTCGGTCGCTTCAACGTGCGCGCTAACTGCGTCGCGCCGGGTTGGGTCGACACCGATATGGCTGCTCCCGCCCTGCGCGATGATGAGGCGCAATTGCATAAAATCAGAAATACGATTCCGATCGGCCGCATTGCCACGGCCGAGGATGTCGCAGGCCCCATACTTTTTCTGGCTTCCGATCTCGCGCGTCACATTACCGGTGAAATTCTCAATGTGAATGGCGGATCGGTGTTGTGCGGATGAAAATCCAGTTTTTAGTTTTAAGTTTTCAGTTGGTTAGTCCCAAATAAATACTTAAAGCTGAAAACTTAAAACTGAAAACTGAAAACTGTTTTCCGAGGAGGAGCGATGAGTTACGTCAAGCGACTGAAGTGTAAAATTTGCAATACGCCTTATCCGGTCGAGCCGCTTTCAATTTGTGAGGAGTGTTTCGGTCCGCTCGAAGTCGATTATGACTATGATGCAATAAAAGAGAAGCTTACGCGCGAGGAGATTTCTTCGCGACCGAAAACCTTGTGGCGTTACCGCGAGCTTCTGCCCATCGACGGCGATCCGACCGTCGGTCTACAAAGCGGGGGCACCCCGCTCGTGCGGGCCCATCGTCTGGCCGAGGCTCTGGGTGTGCGCGAGCTTTACATCAAAAACGACGCGGTCTCGCATCCGACTTTGTCGTTTAAAGATCGGGTCGTCGCCGTCGCACTCTCGAAAGCCCGTGAGTTCAAATTTGAGGCGGTCGGCTGCGCTTCGACCGGAAATCTCGCCAACTCGGTCGCGGCCAATGCAGCAGCGGCCGGATTCCCCGCATTTATTCTCATCCCTGATAATCTGGAAAAGAGCAAAGTGATCGGCACACAGATATTCGGAGCGAATGTCATCCCGGTCCGCGGCAATTACGATGACGCCAACCGTTTATGCAGCGAGATAGCAGGACGCCACCGCTTCGCCTTCGTTAACGTCAATCTGCGTCCGTTTTACGGCGAGGGATCGAAAACATTCGGTTACGAAATTGCTGAGCAGTTGGGCTGGCAAACCCCGGATGCGATCGTCGTCCCGATGGCCGGCGGATCGCTGATCACAAAAATCCATAAGGCATTCAATGAGCTGGGCCAATTAGGCCTCATTACACCCGCCGAAACCCGGTTTTATGGCGCTCAGGCCACGGGTTGCAATCCGATATCAGCCGCGGTCAAAGCCGGGACCCGCGAAATATCTCCCGTCAAACCCAATACGATCGCGAAGTCGCTCGCTATCGGCAACCCGGCCGATGGTTATTTTGCTACCGGCGTCATCGAGGAGACGGGCGGCTGGTCTGAGGATGCGAGCGATGCGGAGATCATAGAGTCGATTAAATTGCTGGCCGAAACAGAAGGCATTTTTACGGAGACGGCGGGGGGCACGACGCTCGCCGTGACCAAGAAGTTGCTGGCGCAGGGCCGACTTTCCCCCAAAGATCGCATAGTCGTCGCGATTACAGGGAATGGTTTGAAGACTCAGGAAGCATTATCGCTTTCGAACCTCGATTCAATTGAACCAAAGCTTTCGGCATTCGAGGAGCTTCTGGGCGCACGATTGGATGCGCTCGCGGCGTGAGCAGCCGAATTATCGGTATGATAGGTCTCCAACCTGTCCTACTCGCGGAGAAAAAACTATGTCTCAAAGAGTGATAATTCCAACTCCATTGCGCCGCTTCACCAATGGTGCGGAAACAATTGAGGTGCAGGGTAAGACGATCGGCGAGATATTCGATCAATTGGAAGCCAGTTATCCGGGCATTCGCGCTCGCTTGTGCGAGGAGAACGGCGAATTGCGCCGCTTCATTAACGTTTATGTCGACGGCGAAGACATTCGCTTCCTCGATCGATTGCAGACCAGCGTTGGCGAGAAGGCCGAAGTATCGATTGTTCCGGCGATTGCCGGGGGGTAATAATCACGATTTTAAAAGGTACATCTAGGTACATCGAGAGATAGGGGGAGAAAACTATTCGCCCTCTGCTTTTTGATGGCTTTTATTTTTGTATATTCTCGATGCGAACTTCTCAGTGCTTGTTCTTTTTAAACCGCACCGCGCCGAGCACCTCGCTGGTGTGTATCGGAGTCGCTTTATTTAGTACTGTATGATTGAGCATGATTAGCAATTGATCATCGCGGCCGCGGAAGCGACCGGTGAGAGGCTGATCACCGGTCTGCACTACCACTCCTTCTCTCACCATATTCCAGAATTGCTTCTGTGTGATCCAATACTCCTTTTTATCATTGCAGATGATCAGGGCCGTCTTTTTTACTCTCATATTTATCGATTTTGGCTGACCTCCTTAATATTTTCTTTTTGACGTAGATCAAAATACGGTTGCAGGTCATCCATCATTTTAGCGAATTCTTCCAGGCGCAGAGACTGAGGACCGTCGGACCATGCTGTTTCCGGCGTCGGATGAACTTCGATCATCAATCCATCGGCTCCGACTGCTACTGCAGCCTTGGCAAGCGGGTGGACCAGGCTGCGCTTGCCCGTCGCATGACTCGGATCGACGATCACCGGAAGATGCGTCAATTCATTGAGCAATGGTACGGCGGCCAGATCGAGCGTGTTTCGTGTGGCCGTTTCGAACGTACGTATGCCACGTTCGCAGAGTATCACATTGGGATTGCCGTGTGTGACGATATATTCGGCGGAGAGCAAAAATTCCTTGATCGTCGCCGAGAGCCCACGTTTGAGCATGACGGGCCTCGATATTTCACCGAGTTTTTTCAGGAGGGCGAAATTTTGCATATTGCGCGCGCCGACCTGCAATATATCGGCATATTCGGCGACCAGCTCAACATCCTCAGTGTCGAGCACTTCAGTTATCACCTTCAACCCCGTACGCCTGCTCGCCTCGGCTAATAGTTTCAGCCCTTCTTCGGCGAGACCTTGAAAGTCGTAAGGTGAGGTGCGCGGTTTGTACGCACCGCCGCGCAATATCTGCGCGCCCGCAGCCGCTACGGCATCCGCGGTTTTGATCAACTGGTCGTAGCCTTCGACCGAGCAGGGGCCGGCCATGACGACGAAACCGCCATCGCCGATAATGACGTTATCAATGGGGACCGGCGATTTCTGTTTCTTCACCTCTCTGCTGACCAGCTTGAACGGCTGCAGGATGGGAAATGCATTCTCGACGCCGTCCGCTGATTTTAGGCTTTCGATATGCTCCTTCTTGTCACCCGGGCCCACGGCGGCGATCACGGTTCGTTCTGTGCCACGAATGACGTGCGGGGCATAGCCGTACTCACGTATGCGGTCGCAAATATGGTTGATCTGATCATCCGTCGCTTCTGCTTGCATTGCTACGATCATATTCTGTCGTTCCTCCGTATGTTTTTTAAGTTTCAGATTTTTCAATCGCCGATCGAGACCTAAATGAAACCGAAAATTTTCATCTCTTCTCTACTCGTTCTCTGCGGTCATATTTGGCGCTCGCCGGTAGCATCCTAAGGTTTTGATGTTTGTCGCGAATTCGCCCAGGTGCGCCAGCGCATTGCGGACGCGTGGTTCATCTGTGTGGCCGATGAAGTCCAGATAGAAACTGTATTGCCAGGGATAGCCCACCAGAGGCCTGGATTCGATTTTCGTCAGATCGATCTCGCGCAGTGCGAAGACTGCCATCGCGCGAAAGAGCGATCCTGTGCAGTTCGCCAGAGCGAAGACTATCGATGTTTTGTCGGCATCCGTGGAGACATCACGCCCCGCGCGCGCGAGCAGGAAGAAGCGCGTGTAGTTTTGCCTGTCGTCTTCTATTCCCGAGATCAGCACGTCTGCGCCGTAGATTCCGGCTGCTTCTGCGCCGGCAATCGCTGCCGATCCTTCCTCCCGCCGCTCGATGATCATCTTGACGCTTCCCGCCGTGTCATATGCCGCGATGGGCACCATTTCCGGATGTTTATTGAAAAATCGCCGGCACTGCCCCAGCGCAACCAGATGTGAGTACACGCGCCGGATTTCATCAAGCTTGGTGCCGGGCGAGACGATCAGATTGTGGACGATCCGTAATTTCGTTTCGCCTACTATCTGCAGATTATGTTCGAGCAGGAGGTCATAATTCTGATAGACAGATCCGAAAAGCGAGTTCTCGATCGGCGCTATGCATAAATCACACGACTCATTTTCGACCGCCGCAAACATCTCTTCGAACGTCGCATACGGAATTAGATCGATGCTGTAGCCGAGCAGCCTGTGCGCCGCTTCGCCGCTGAATGCTCCGGCTTCTCCCTGAAATGCCACTCTCTGTTTCATCGCAATCATTACCTCAAAAAAAGCGAAAGGCCCCTCGTTCGTATCCAACGAGGGGCCTTTCTGGCGTTCCGTTTGCGCTTGGCTCAGGCTCAGGAACCTCCCACCCCTCTGGAGCTGCTAAAGTAAAAGCCGTATCCAAAGGAGAAGCGCCAAGCAAAGATCCGACCTGTGCGCGAATTAGCGCTGTAAACGATTTTTTCTCTCATCACGAGCCGGATCTTCATAAATTTTCTATATAAGTCCTCTATATATCAAATACATCAAATATATCAAATATATTAAATATATAAATTATATATATTTATATATTTTTTGATCAGGACGTTTGTCTATTGGAATAACCAAATAGTGGAGCATTATCCGAAATGCCAGCGGAGGAGTCAAGAAAAATTGATAGTTGCCGATTATATTCGGTAGAACCGTCAATATTATTGTCAATCTATATATGAACTATCACCTATCACCCATTATTTGATGGGCATTTTTTCTCCCAGTACGGTATCGGGCGAGACGAAATTCAAGTTGAAATAAGCCTTGAACTCAGCGGCCAGTTCGCGAAAGCTCTGGAAATCAATCTGTTGTTTCTGTCCTATATTCCCGGCCACTCCCACGGCGTCGAGTCCGAGTTCATTGGCGATATAAAGGGAGCGCGGCAGATGGTAACTCTGGGAGACGAGCACTACTCGATTGAGCCCGAATACCTCTCTTGCTCTTAAACAAGTTTCGTAGGTCGACCGACCTCCGTAATCGATAATGACGTGTTGTGGCGCGACCGCGTGGGTGATCAGATATTCGTGCATTGCCTTCGGTTCATTGTAGCTCGGATGGCGATTGTCTCCTGAGACCAGTATCCGATCGACCTTCTCCGCGTGGTATAGTTGAATGGCCGTGTCGACGCGGTCTTTCAGCATCGGTGAGAGGTCGCCGTTGCTATAAACGCTAGCGCCAAAAACGATAGCGACGCGAGGGCGGGGCCATTGACTCGTATCAAGATCGGTCATTTTTATTACGATACGTTCATCGTAACCATGCACTTTATAATGAACAAAGGAAAAGCCGAGGGCGAGGATGAAAAAAGGTAAGATGAGGAGTATGCGCCTGCGCTTCATTTATTTGTCACAATACTGTTGTTGAACAACTTCAATTATCAAACTATTTCCAGGTTATACTGTCAAGTTGGTCGACCGGGAAAGTTAGCGCGGCATCCGCATAATATGGTTGACACCTCCCGACAGTGCAACATATAATCTCCAACTTTCTATTCAATTGGATCACAGGAGGTACCACAATAGTGGCGTATGCAATAATCCGCACAGGCGGAAAGCAATTTAGGGTAAGTCCCGGTGATGTGGTCCGGATTCCGACGTTGGCAGATAAGAGTGCCGGCGATTTGGTTCAGTTCACCGAGGTTCTCGCAGCTGGGGATGACAACGGAGTACGAATCGGTTCGCCAACATTGGTCGGAGTACTGGTCACTGGCAAGGTCATCAAAAATGGCCGCGGGCCGAAGATAATCGTCTTCAAATTCAAACGACGCAAACAATACAAGCGTAAGCAGGGGCACCGGCAGGCCTATACGGCAGTTAAGATCGAAGGGATATCCTGAAGTATGGCACATAAAAAAGGGGTAGGCAGTTCACGCAACGGGCGCGATTCATCCGCACAGAGACTGGGCGTCAAGAGATTCGGCGGCCAATCGGTCACGGGTGGTTCTATCATCGTTCGCCAGCGCGGGACGCGCATAAAACCCGGGAATAATGTCGGTCTGGGAAGCGACGACACGCTTTATGCCAAGGTCACCGGTGTCGTGAAGTTCGAAGATCGGGGACGTAAAGGGCGTTTCGTCAGTGTTTATCCCCCGGAATAATTTTCAGTTTTTAGTTTTTCAGTTTTCGGTTGAGGTTTTCAAACGGCTTATACTTAAAACAGAAAACTAAAAACGATGTAAATGTTCATCGATCGAGCGAAAATTCACGTTAAAGGCGGAAACGGTGGTAATGGAGTGACGGCCTTTCGGCGTGAAAAGTTTGTGCCGCGTGGCGGCCCTTCGGGTGGCGACGGCGGTCGCGGCGGATCGGTTTACGTCGAATCAACTGAAGGTCTCAACACCCTGCTCCATTTCCGCTACAACCCCGAACACACCGCCGGACGCGGTAGGCACGGCGAGGGCTCTAAACGGCACGGGGCGGATGGTGAAAATGTTGTTCTGAAGGTTCCGGTTGGGACGGTGATAGTCGATGAGGAGACCGGCGAAATAGTCCACGATTTCATAACCGCCGGCGATCGGGTTATTGTCGCCGCGGGCGGTCGTGGAGGTCGCGGGAATGCTCAATTTGCGACTGCTACAAATCGAGCGCCGCGGTATCACGAAGAAGGACATCCCGGTCAGGACCGCCGGCTTGTCGTTGAGCTAAAGCTGATCGCCGATGTCGGGTTGGTTGGCTTGCCTAATGCGGGCAAATCGACGCTGATATCGCGAATTTCAGCCGCGCGCCCCAAGGTAGCCGATTATCCGTTTACGACTCTCGAGCCTCATCTAGGCGTTGTTGATCTGGGCGACTACAAAACTATCGTGGTCGCCGACATTCCCGGGTTGATAGAAGGCGCGCACGCGGGAGCCGGTCTCGGCGACCGATTTCTGCGTCACATTGAGCGGACCAAGCTGCTCCTTCATCTGATTGACATATCCGGGCTCGCTAGCGATCCGGTCGCCGACTACAAGACGATCGCGGTAGAGCTGGAGGCTTACAGTAACGATGTGGCAGGAAAACCGAAGATAGTGGTGGCGACCAAAGTGGACGCTCTGGATGACAAGGATAATCTGCAAGGACTGAAAGATTTTTGTGAGCGCGAAGGTTTGAGTTGTTATGCGATCTCCGCGGCCACTGGCCAGGGCCTGAAAGAGATGCTCGGTGCGGTGGAGCAGCGACTGGAGAAGATAAATCAGGGAGAAGAGGTTCCATTATCAGCATAACTGAGCTAGATGGAAGACCGTACAGATGACATAGTTGATAAACGTCAGCGGGTAGGTGTATTCGGCGGCACATTCGATCCGGTTCACAACGGCCATTATAAGGTGGCCGAATCGGTCATGCGGGCATTCGCGATGGAACGCTTGATTTTCGTGCCTGCATATGTGCCACCTCATAAGCGCGGTCAGCCGCTCAGCTCGCCCTATCATCGACTGGCAATGTTGGTGCTTGCGACATTTGATTCGCCGCGAATGTTCGTTTCTACGGTCGAGCTCGATTCTCCCACGCGACCTTATACTATCGAGACGCTGCAGAGACTGCAGCTTGAGCGCCCGGAGTGGCGGCTGTTCTTTGTTATGGGAGCCGATTCGTTCAGAGATGTCTCTACCTGGTACGAATATGAGCGGATATTGAACGAACATGATGTGATCGTCGCTACGCGGCCAGGATACAGCGATGACGAAAACATCGCCGCAGATATAGCTCGACTTGCTCCGGGATTACAGGCGAGAGTGATCGACTTGCGTTGCGGTCAGCTTCCATCGGAAGCGCAATTTACGATGCCCCACATCTACTTAACCGATTACGCAGAAGTTGATGTGTCGGCTACAACTTTGCGTGACATGGCGGCAAATGGAGGAAATATTGACGAGCTGATGCCCCCGGCCGTCGCAGGGTACATCAACAAATACGGCTTATATCTGAATTCGGAATGACAAAAGTCTTAAAAGAAGAGTTGGAGCAGACCAACACCCAGGCACTTTCGCAGGTAGATCAGGAAATATTCGATCAGGTGAAAAGTGCGGTGGGAGCCGCAGATGAAAAGAAGGCTCAGAATATGCTTGTGCTTCGCCTGGCAGCGATCACGGAGTTTACTGATTATTTTTTCATCTGCACGGGTAATTCATCGCGACAGACGCAAGCCATTGCGGATGAGATAGTCGAGCGTTTGAAAAAAAGCGGTGTGCGATCCTTGAATATTGAGGGGTACAAAACTGCCGAATGGATCCTGATCGATTTCGGCGCGTTTGTCGTTCACATCTTCACCGAAGAGTCGCGTCGTTTTTACGATCTCGAAAGACTATGGCGCGACGCAGAAAGGGTTGAAATTTAATTATGGAGTTCGATGGCGGATGAAGATTCACCGCGAGAACACGGATATCGCACAAGATAGCGGAAGCTTCGTACTTTGTGATAGCTGTCTATCTCGGGGTTTTTACCCGCAATCCACCCTCCGCATTCCGCGATCAAATGCATCTGCACTTTGTCTGGATCGGAAAAACGAAAGACCCCAATTGCCGGGCGTTGATTGAAGATTATCTGGAACGGATCAAACGGTTCGTTCGTGTCGATGTGAGTCAATTGAAGGAACAGGCGAGCGGCGCGGATGAAGCGCGCGTTATCGCGGCGGAAGGTGCGAAGATCCTTGAGAATATCGAGCGTGACGATTTCGTCATACTGTTGGATGAGCTGGGCCGAGGGTTCGCATCGCAGGAATTTGCGGAACTACTCATTACCAGGCAGAACGCGGGCACGAAGCGGCTGGTTATGGTGATCGGCGGCTTTGCCGGCGTCAGCGATGGAGTGAAACGACGCGCAAACCTGCAGATGGCGCTCTCGCGGATGACATTCACGCATGAGTTGGCGCGCGTAATTTTGACCGAGCAGGTTTATCGCGCCTTAACTTTGTCGGCAGGACTGCCATATCACAAGTTTTAATCCCCCCCGGGACGAGTGAAGCGTGGCAAGTGACTTGACCTACTTCAACATTCGTCCCGTAAATTTGTCACTTGTCGCTAAATTTTGCTTGAGGGGAAGATTGGATGGACAAAAAGAAATTAAAAAACTATCGCGACCGTTTGGTAGAGGAGCGTTCGTCCCTGCTCGGCGTTGTCGGGCGTAACGAAGATTATGGGCGCGAGGCCGACATAGAGGCCACTCAAGACCCAGCAGATAAGGCATCGAATTCTTATACGAAGGAGCTGCTCTTCAGCCAATCTACCAATGACCGAATTATCCTCAACCAGATTGAAGAAGCACTTCGGCGCATCGACGATGAAGAATTCGGTGTCTGCACCAATTGCGGCAATGATATCCTGCCCAAACGCCTGGAAGCTTTGCCATGGGTTCGCTATTGCATAAAGTGTCAGGACCTGCTTGAACGAGGCCTATTGAACGAAGAGGAATAGTTCTCACTCCAATGAATTCAAGTTTATCCAATTTGCAATTCGTTCATGATTCCCAATGAATAGCAAAATCGATGAGTGATTTGAAAATTGGATAAACTCGAATTTTTATTCTTATTTCTTCTGCAACTCAGCCAGCGCCGCCAGCACCTCCTCGCTGTGCTTATCAACTTTGACTGATGGGAATACTCGCGCAACCTTTCCTTCCGGGTCGATAAGGAATGTATTCCGCGCTGAGAGTTTATTGCCATTGTATTCTCGCACCGAACCGTAATTGGACGAGACGCTGGCATCGGTATCTGCAAGCAGTTTGAAGGCGAGTCCTTCCTTAGCACAGAAGTTCTTGTGTGAGTCGACCGGGTCAACGCTCACTCCGAGAATTACCGCATTGGCCTTTTCATAGGACGACAGGTCACGCTGGAAGTTACGAGCTTGAATTGTGCACCCGGAAGTGAAGTCTTTCGGATAAAAATACAAGACTACCCACTTACCGCGATAATCCTTCAAACTGACTTCCTTGCCTTCGTCGTTCTTGAGTTTGAATTCGGGCGCCGCCTTGCCTACCTCGGGCATCTCAACCAGGGCGAGACCAAAATTGGGAATCGCCGTCAGAACGGCCAAAGCAATTAGCGTTATTGTTAGACGAATTTTGACCATATGTTAAATTATCCTCTAATTTGAATTGGTTGATGGGGGAAAGCTGTCGAGTGACGTTATTTCGTCGCTGCTTCATACTATCACTTTTACTATTACGATGCAGGGCGGTTTATCGTTTCGCCAATAGTTCGCTCATTTTTGAGGGATTTCGGTGGGAATTGTCAGCGACGGTAGATTTTCGCTTTTTTTTCTTCGCGCCTTCGCATCGGTTCACCGTTCCACGCGCGCGCTACCGCCTTTCATAACTCGTTCAACCTCGGTCAGGGTCGCCATAGACGTATCGCCGGGGGTTGTCATGGCAAGGGCCCCGTGTGCTGCGCCGTACTCTACGGCGCGCTGCGGTCCCTGATTGGTCAGAAAGCCGTAGATCAACCCAGATGCAAATGAATCTCCGCCGCCGACACGGTCATATATCTCAAGGTCCTCGCGCGGCGCGGCCTGATAGAGCCGGCCATCGTAATAACAGACCGCGCCCCAATCGTTAATCGTCGCGGTCTTCGCGCTGCGCAAGGTCGTCGCTACGGCTGTGAGATTCGGATAATCGCCTATAACGCGCTCGATCATCTTCTGGAAATTGCTCACATCGAGGTTTGATATGTGTTCGTCCAATCCTTCGACAACAAAACCGAGTGCGGCTGTGAAATCCTCTTCGTTGCCGAGCATGACATCGATCAACGGCGCGAGACTACGATTGACTCCTCTCGCTCGCTCCTGACCGCCGATCGATCTCCATAATGAATCACGGTAATTCAGATCGTAAGAGATGATCGTGTCGTGTCTTCTGGCCATCTCCATTGCTTCGCGGGCGACGAGCGGAGTCGACTCTGATAATGCACAGAATATTCCGCCGCAATGAAACCATCTCGCTCCCTCGCGTTTGAAGATTCTCTCCCAATCGATGTCACCGGGTTTGAGTTGCGAGATTGCAGTATTTCCACGATCCGAGCATCCAAGGGCGGCACGCACCCCGAAGCCGCGCTCGGTGAAATTCAATCCGTTACGCACCGTTCGTCCCACTCCGTCGTAATTCACCCATTTGACGTGCGATTGATCGACCCCTCCCTGGAAGATCAAATCTTGAACCAGCCGTCCGATCGGATTGTCCGCGAAGGCAGTAACCACGGTGGTCTCCATCCCGAAGCAGCGCTTGAGTCCGCGCGCGACATTATACTCACCGCCGCCTTCCCAGACATTAAACGAGCGCGCCGTATGGATGCGCCCATCGCCCGGATCGAGCCTCAGCATTACTTCGCCGAGAGCGACCATGTCCCATCTGCACTGATCTTTCGGTTTGATCTTTAAAGTCGCCATTGTTCTTATTTTTTCAGTTCATTGACAAGCGCTACCGCTTCTTTCACCAACTGCCTGACGCGGTCAAAATCACCGGCATTCAACAGTTCGGGCTTGACCATCCAGCTACCTCCGCAAGCGACGACCTCGCTCAGCGCGAGATACTGGCCGAGGTTATTCTGATCGATCCCGCCGGTAGGGATGAATCGCACCTGCCTGTAAGGGGCGCAGATAGCTTTGAGAAAACCGACTCCGCCCATGGCCTCCGCGGGAAAGAATTTCAATACATCGACGCCTCTCGCGAGCGCAATTTCAATCTCGGTCGGCGTGCATACGCCGGGAAAGATCGTTACGTCCTTGGACAGGCAATAATCGACCACTGCCGGATTCGTCCCCGGAGAGACGATGAACTGTGCGCCCGCATTGATCGCCGTCTCTGCCTGTTCGGTCGTCAAAACCGTTCCCGCGCCCAAAAAGATTTCAGGGAAACGAGCGCGAATCTCCATCATCGATTCAACTGCGGCAGCCGTGCGGAATGTCACTTCCGCACACGGCAATCCTCCTTCGAGCAGGCTTTCTGCAAGCGGTAATGCGTGTTCAAGTTTGGGGATGGTGACGACGGGAATAATACCCATTTGCCGCACGCGATCAATAATATCCACTTTCTGGGACTCCTTGAAAAAAAACAGGGTTTACAGGATTGTCGGGATTTTAAATATCGAATAATCTGGAAAATCCTATAAATCCTGTCGGCATTTTTATTAATGTTTATGGCCTTATCAAAAAGAGGAGCATCATATGGGATGAGCCTACAGAGACGCAAGCAATCATATTTCATGAATCAGGCATTCAGCTATAATCATCCTGCTTCGTATTATGACTTCTATTCAACCATCGAAAATCATCAAACCTCGAGCCCTGCTGGAGGGCGATTCGGTAGCGATCATTGCGCCGGCGAGCAATCTACAAGCGCCCTACCTCGACCGTGGGACCGCCGAGCTGGCGAAACTGGGTCTTCGGGTTAAATATGACGCCGGCATTCTCTCAAAAGATCGCTACACCGCAGGTACCGATGAACGCAGGGCTGAGGAGCTGATGAGCGCCTTCGCCGATCCGGAAATTAAAGCCGTCTGGGTGGCGCGCGGCGGCTATGGTGCGATGCGCCTCTTCGACAAGCTCGATGAAAAACGATTGAGCGTGACGCCCAAGATATTCATCGGCTACAGCGACATCACCGCGTTGCACCTCTATTTCTATAGCCGATTCAATTGGGTCAGTTTCCACGGACCGATGGCGGCGAAGGATTTGGCGGGAGGTGAGGAGCACTATGATCGCGAGTCATTGATCAAGATGCTCTGGCAAACATCGCCGCCCGGCGAGATCAAAACATCCAGGACCGAGATGCTGCATCGTGGCCCGGGCGGCCGTGTCAGCGGCCGTTTGCTGGGGGGCTGTTTATCACTGATTGCCGCGTTGATGGGAACTCCCGACCAGCTCGATACGCGCGGCGCCATCCTGTTTCTCGAAGATACGGCGACCAAGCCCTTTGCGATCGACCGAATGTTGCAACAATTGAGGCTGGCCGGAAAATTCGATGAAGTCCGCGCCATTATTTTTGGCGAGATGATCGATTGCGTACAGCACGCGGATCAAGGCTATCGTATTCAGGATGTATTGGCTGACCGCACCAAAGATTTGGGCGTGCCCGTAATGTTCGGGTTACCCAGCGGCCACAGTCCGGTTGGAAATCTCACGCTGCCTCTCGGCGTAATGGCAATTCTCGACGCCGACCGCGGCGTGTTGAGTATCGATGAAGCGGCGGTTTGTTGATTACGGGAATTAGTCGCAAAAAACTTGGAATTGACGCCGTTTCCTTCTTTTTTGATTATCGTGGCTATTCGTCTTTCGCAATCAGTACCTAATCGTCACACTGAATGATCCGGCATTATCGCGAAAATAATCATCGTTGATACCCAGGAATAGGCGGCCATATTCGTTGGCTTCAGTATTCCCGCCTCCGCGTGACCCTACGAATATGTAGTTGGAATCACGGCCGTCGCGATAGCGAATCTTGCCAATCAGAGCGCCGGCGGCCGAGCCCTCGAGGGGAAGACTGGTGGTGGCCGCGTTGCGATTACCGTCCGCAGTGCTGGAATTACGGTTACCTATCTCGATCTGGCCTTCGGCGATAAACTCGAATTGCATGTTGGGTACGACGTCGATTCCCGTATCCGTCCAGGGCTGATTGGCGGATACCGTGACGATCTTCTCCCGTTGCCCCTGGCCTGAAGGCCGTCCCGCACCCGGCTGTCCCGTGTTGGCGACGGCATTACCGCTCGCGCTTCGATCGACCGCGACATTTACGCGGAAAGATCCGCGAGCATTACGAGTCTCCCAATGATTTATCGTGAAATAGAGCGCTCCATCGCGATCGGCGATGAATTCACGAGATCGGCCGACATAGATGGGCGGCGAGTTTTGATCCTGACCGATAGAAGCGATCAGAGCGCCGTCATTTTCCGTAGGCATCGGGGCATTAGGGTCGCGGCTGTCTTTCAAACCATCGGGCCCCGTTGGTGTTCGACCTTCGAGAAAAATTGATCCGCTGGCACCGACTCGTATCCGGTTCCCGCGCGAGACCACAGCCTGTGAACGTAACCACTGCCCTTCGAGCCTGACCTCAATCGGCTGGAATAGCTCGGGCTTCCCATTTCCGGGGTCGCTGTCGCGCTGGCTGGTAGGCGCTTCGCGAACGGGGGCGCGCGACGATTCGCCGGCCAGATCGCGGTCGCGGCCGATCTCCAGCCGTGTCACTTCGGCGGGGCGAAAGAGCACACGCTTGCCATCGTCCATTTCAAAAATGAATTGGCCGTTTTCGTAACCGATGAAAGTGCCTTTGAGCACGCTACCGTTCTTCAAGAACAGAGTATCGGCAACCGCTGCGCTCGCCAGCAATGTAAGCAGAACAGTCGTAGCAATAACTCTTCGCATAGCTTTCCAGCTCACCGGAAAATATCGATAAAAGCGGGGTGGAGTATAGCACAATGGTATTTGCATAGAAGAGATCGCACGATTCGCGTTTGAGTTTCGCATGCTAAAATCATAAACTCGCTATTCGCGATAAAAATCTCGAACTATTTTCAGTATTTTAAGTTTCACAATGAACGAGAGCAAATTTCTCCAAGGTAAACGCATCGCTCCGGAGCCGATCACCAAAAATACTTCGATCGTCCAGCTCATCGAGAATAATTTCCAAGCGTATAATGCGGCGCGTTTGCGGGAAGGCGCGCAGCTTTTTGCCGAACGGATGCTGCAAGAGGACGTGACGGTAGGTTTGACGCTGACCGGCGCTTTGACCCCTGCCGGCCTCGGCATTTCGACTATCAATCCCTTGATCGAAGCCGGGTTTATCGACTGGATCATAACGACCGGCGCGAACCTTTATCACGACACACATTTCGGCCTCGGGCTTTCTATGCATCGCGGGAACCACCAGATGAGCGACGTGGTGTTGCGCGAAGAAGGCGTCGTGCGCATCTACGACATCTTCTTCGACTACGAGGTGCTGCTATCGACCGACGCATTCTTCCGCGAAATCATCGGCGCGCCGGAGTTTCAGCGCGAAATGTCGACGGCCGAGTTCCATTTCCTCTGCGGTAAATACGTCGCCGAACGTGAACGAGTGTTGGGACTGGTGAATCAATCACTGCTCGCCGCCGCCTACCGTTGGGGCGTGCCGATCTACACTTCCTCGCCGGGGGACAGTTCCATCGGCATGAACGTCGCCGCTATGGAACTGCAGGGCAGTAGGTTGCGGATCAATCCGTCAGCCGACGTCAATGAGACTGCGGCGATCGTGCTGGCGGCCAAGCGGTCAGGGGGAAAATCGGCGATCTTCATTTGTGGCGGCGGGAGTCCGAAGAATTTCGCCCTGCAGACAGAACCTCAGATTCAGGAAGTGCTCGGCATTGAGGAGAAGGGGCACGATCTGTTCCTGCAGATTACCGACGCTCGCCCGGACACCGGCGGCCTGAGCGGAGCAACGCCGTCCGAAGCAGTGAGCTGGGGTAAAATCGACCCGGATCAATTACCGGGGACAGTTGTCTGCTATGTCGATACGACTATCGCGCTGCCGTTGATCGCGGCCTATGCATTTGCCAAGCGCGGACCACGTTCTTTGAAGCGATTGTACGATCGGCGAGGTGAAATGATGAGCTCGTTGAAGCGCGAATATGATCGTGCAAACCGCAAATAAGCGGGAACGAAAACGGACAAAGAAGAGCAAAGGTGTTCTTAGTTGTTCTCTCTGCTATTTTTTCTTCGCTTTTGTCTCCGCTGCACCTTTAGCTATGAGAAAAAACTCTTCACTCAACGATCTGGATCTTAACCAGTGGCGGGAATATTCGGACATAATCACTGACTCGCTCTGGCTGATCCCGGAACGTGACCGAACCGGTGCTCACCTCGCCGATTATCACGGTAATTTCGTTCCCCAAATTCCCTATCAGGCCATGCGGCGTTATACCAGCCGCGGCGATGTTGTCCTGGATCCATTTCTGGGTTCCGGCACAACTCTCATCGAGTGTCGGCGTCTCGGACGCCACGGTATCGGCATAGAGCTTAAATCCGAACTTGCTCGACAAGCGGAAGAGCGTATTACGGCGCAAAACAATCCATACGACATCACCACACGTGTGCTGACGGGGGACAGTTCTGACCCGGTTATTGCGAAGCCACTGGTCATTGAAGCCATGAACCGGATAGGTATAGAAAAGAGCCAGCTCCTGATCCTCCATCCGCCTTATCACTCGATTATCAAGTTCTCTGATCTTTCCGAGGACCTGTCCAATTGCGCGAGCGTCGAAATCTTCAGGCAAAAGCTCGGGCAGGTTCTGGATTTAACCACGCAATTTCTTGAAGATGGACGGTTCCTTGTGCTCGTCATCGGCGATATGTATGCGGAGAGCGAGTGGATACCCCTGAGTTTTTTCTGCATGCACGAAGCGATGGAACGCGGATATAAGCTGAAGAGCATCGTGGTCAAGGATATGCAGGGGAACCGGGCTAAACGCAACCTGGAGAACATCTGGCGATATCGCGCACTGGCAGGTGGTTTTTACATTTTCAAGCATGAATACGTGATGTTTTTTCAGAAGACGGGAAAAAAATAAGCTCAGATGGCTATCCAACCCCCACCCTATCGCGACATTACTCTCGGTGACCTGAGCGCGCAGCTCGCACGGGCGATTCCCGACAATGAGGCGCTCGTTTACCAAGATCGTAATCTGCGCTTGACTTTTGCCGAGCTGGAAGCTGAGGCGAGATCAGTCGCCCGCGGTTTGATGGCTTGTGGAGTAGAGCGCGGCGAACGTGTGGCGCTGTGGGCTACCAATGTGCCCGAGTGGGTCGTTCTTCAATTTGCGCTCGCCAAGATCGGGGCGATCCTGGTGACGGTCAACACATCCTTGCGTGCGAACGAGATCGATTATCTGCTACGCCAGAGCGAGGCCGCCACGCTCATCACGATACGCGGATTCAGGGATATCGATTACATCGATGTGCTCCGAGAAATCGGAGCAATTGGCGGGGCGAATAGCGTGAGGCGAGCGATCTTCGTCAGCCGCGGCGAAGATTGTCCGAGCGGCTTAATGCCTTATGATGAGCTGCATTATCGCGCCGGCAGCGTGAGCGATGGAGAACTGGCAGCGCGTGAGGCTCAGGTCGGCTTGGACGATTGCATAAATATGCAGTATACGTCCGGCACTACTGGATTTCCGAAGGGCGTTATGCTTTCGAGCCGCAACATCGTCAATAACGGTTTCTGGCTCGGAGGCGGACTGGGGTATATGCCGGAAGACCGTTTATGTCTATGCGTGCCGCTCTTTCATTGTTTCGGTTGTGTGATCGGGGTACTCGGCGCCTATACGCACGGCGCATGTCTCTGTCCAATTGAATCCTTCGATGCTCGCAAGGTCTTGGAGACCATCGAACGTGAGCGCTGCAGCTCTCTCTACGGCGTGCCGACGATGTTTCTCGCTGAGATGGAAGCCCAGGATTGCACCCGCTTCGATCTCACTTCGCTGCGCACGGGCGTGATGGCGGGGGCCCTCTGTCCCGAGGCGCTGATGAGACGCGCAATCAATGAGATGAATCTGCGCGAGATCACGATCATCTACGGACTGACCGAAGCGTCGCCTGGCATCACACAGACGATGCGCGACGACACGATCGAGCATCGCACGCAAACGGTCGGCAAGGTCCTTCCCGAAATGGAAGTGAAGATAGTCGATCCGGCCACGAACGAAATGGTCGGACCCGGCGAGCCGGGCGAATTATGCGTGCGCGGATACAACGTGATGCTGGGTTATTACAACAATCCGGAAGCGACGCGCTCGGCGATCGACGACGCGGGATGGTTGCGGACCGGAGATCAGGCCGCGATGGATGGAGAGGGATATGTGCGCATCACCGGGCGGATCAAGGACATCATCATTCGCGGAGGAGAGAACATCGCGCCCAAGGAGGTAGAAGACCTGCTCCGGCGGCACAGTGCGGTCTCTGACGCTTATGTTTATGCGGTAAGCAGCGAATTTTACGGCGAAGAGGTTGCCGCTTCAGTCAGACTGAAATCCGGGATGACTGCAACTGACACCGAGCTGCGCGACTTCTGTAAGGGCGAGCTCGCCCATTTCAAAATTCCACGGTATGTTCGATTCGTCGATGATTTCCCGATGACAGCCTCTGGCAAGATTCAGAAGTTCAAGTTGCGCGAGATGCACGAAGCAGAGAGAAACCGCGGACGGTAGCGAGCGAGTTGTGATCAATCAGATTGATGGAGGCTCGCTCGCTAACATAGCTGAAGACTGTTCAAATAAAGTTGGTTATTATCAACAGTTTCTGATTGCTCCGGAGGAGCCCGATGTATATAGCATTTGATTCCCCCAAGTCTCACAAGCTCCGCAGGAGCGACATGTGAATGTCTGTAGATCGCTCCTGCGGAGCTTGTGAGATGTGGGAGAACGAGTTCTATAAACATCCCGCGCCTCTGGCGCTCAGGACCGATATCGTTGATTCAATGATCTTTTAGTTGCACACTCTTCACATAGCTGATTCAATCAACCTTTCATCGTAACCGCGTGACCGCTTCCCAGGCCATCGAGCTTGAGTTTGAGGTCCCACTTCTCACCGGACTTGGACATCTTATCCCAGGTTACTTCCTTACCCGAATAAGCCGCCATACGGCCGAGAATGGCAGTCAGCGTGGTTTCGGCGCCCTGCTCGGTCTGATTTTCAAACTTGCCGCTCTTGATGCTTTCGACCAGGGCTTTCATCTTCGTTCCGACTGCCGCGTGCAGATTGACGGGGCCTTCGTAAAGTTTGATGCCCTGTTCTTTGCTGAGCGTGACTTTCGCCGGGCCGCTCTGCAGGGTTTCACTCACGCCCAGGGTGCCGAAGAATCGCTCGCCCTGTTGCCGGTATCCTTTGTTACGAAACTGGTTCGAGTTGAAGCTGATGTGCACATCTCCCGGATAGACGTATGTGAGAATGAAATGGTCGTTGCACAGGAAGTCGGCTGGGATGCCTACCACTTCTTTTCGCACAGCCCGGCCACCGAGTCCCACCGCTTTCACCGGATGCGATTTCAATGCCCAGTTAATGATGTCGATGATGTGAATGTTCTGCTCGACCAGAATATCGCCGGAGAGAGCTTTATCGAATACCCAATTGCGGACGCGCGCTTCCAGCTCCGGCATCCCGTCCTTGTTACGGCGATCGAGATCGTTGGTGTAATAAAAAGTTTGACCCAGCGCTATCTCGCCGATATCGCCCGCGTGAATCTTTTCGATCACAGTCCGGTAGCCTTCGTCGTAACGTTTTTGGAAACCTACGTGAATGCTCACTTTGCCTTTGGCCTGGTTCCCCGCTTTGATTACCCGCAGGCAACCGCTGACATCGGTCGCGACAGGCTTTTCGAGATAAACGTGTTTGCCGGCGGCTACTGCCGCTTCGAGGTGATCGGGATGGAAGTATGGAGGGCTGGTGATGAGAACCAAATCTACATCTTTCGATTGCAAGAGGTTCTCATAGCTGCGCCATCCTTTGAAGATGTTGCCCGAAGGTATCTTCGCATAACTTTTCTCTTCCGCGATTTTGTCGAAATGCGAACGCGTGGATTCCAGACGATCATCGAACAAATCCATTAAAGCGGTAATACGCACATCTGTATTCTGGATGAACTGCCCGCCATCGTAATTCCCCCGTTCGCCGCAGCCGATGATGCCCAGCCCGAGTGATGAATTGGCAGAAGAGCCAAACGCCGTCGCTGACGGTACGATCAGCAATCCGGCGCCCGCCGCCACACCGGCCTTGACGAAGTCGCGTCGCGATCGAGGTTTTTCAAGTTTGTTTCTCATTGCAGTCTCCTCCGGGTAATTTAGTTATAGCGGTTTTCAAATATGAAGAGATTCGCCGCCCAATAAAATAGCACAAAAAACACGTAAGGAAGTTTGTGTCTTCGATGCGAATTTTTAGGATTTTAGTGGCGAATCCGATTTATCACCAGCCAATCGCGCATCCGTCCTTCCGCGGATCCGAGCCGCCGAACAGCGCTCCTGTTTGGGGATCGATCATGATCCCCTGATAGCCGCCGAACATGCCAGGCGACGTGATAGTTTTATGTCCTTTTTGGGCGAGCGCGCTGCGAGCTTCTTCACTGATAGCCGTTTCGAGCGCCAGGCCGCTCTCGAAATGGCGGAAACGCGGTGCCTCGCCCGCGCGCTGCACATCCATCCCGAAATCGATGATATTGAGCAGAACCTGCACATGGCCCTGTGTCTGCATATCACCTCCCATGACGCCGAACGCCAACCATGGGTTACCGTTTTGAAAGACCATCGCCGGAACGAGCGTGTGGAATGGGCGCTTGTTGCCTTCCAGACGGTTCGGGTGATTCGGATCGAAAGAGAATCCCGCGCCGCGGTTATGCAGCACGATGCCCGTGTCGCCGGCAACCAGACCCGAGCCGAACGCGCTGAAGATGCTCTGGATGAGCGAGACCGCATTCCGGTCTTTGTCGACCACCGTCAGAAAAACCGTATCCTCCCCGCCGCGCGGGCCCGAGGCAGTCTGCTCGGTGACGTGATTCTGGTCGATGCGCTTGCGTAATTCTGCGGCATAACCTTTCGAGAGTATCTTATCGATGGGGGCTTGATAGAAAGCCGGATCGGCTATATGACGCGCGCGGTCAATAAATGCGAGCTTTTTTGCTTCGGCTAGCAGATGCAGATATTCGGGAGTGTTGTGGCCGAGCGAATGAAGATCGAAGCCTTCCAGAATATTGAGCCAGATGAGCGCAGTCAGCCCTTGAGTATTCGGCGGCAGTTCGTAGATCGTCTTTCCGCGATAAGTCGTGCTGATCGGATCGATCCAATTCGAGGTGTGATTGGCGAAATCCTTCCGCGTGTGAAGCCCGCCCTTTCCTTCGGCGAACTTGACGATCTTCTCGGCAATCTCGCCGTGATAGAAGACTTCGGTGCCTCCCGCTGCGATCTTTTTGAGCGTGCTCGCCAAATTCTTATTCGAGAATAGTTCGCCTGCGAGAAGGGCCTTGCCGCCGGGCAAGAACGTCTTGGCGAAGTCTGGCTCGCCTTTATGGTTCATTCCCTCCTGCCAGTCGTGCGCGATGACGTCGGTGACGGGATATCCGCGCTCTGCATATTCAATGGCGGGCTGGAGCACTTGTGCGAGCTTCATCGTGCCGTAACGTTCGAGCAGCTTCGCCCAACCGTCGACCGCGCCGGGTATGGTGACCGCATGAACGCCTGTTTGCGGCATGCTATCGAAGCCGCGTTTTTTCAGATCATCGATGCTTGCCGCGAGTGGTGCGCGGCCGCTGGCGTTGAGCGCTTTCAATTCTTTTTTCTTGGCATTCCAGACGAGAGCGAAGAGGTCGCCTCCGGGGCTGACCATCATGGGCTCGACCACACATAGCACAGCGGCGGCCGTCACGGCGGCGTCAATCGCATTGCCGCCCTGTTGCAGAACCCGAAGTCCGGCCGCGGAGGCCAGCGGTTGGCTCGTCGCGATCATTCCATTCATGGCGCGAACGGCGGACCGCGTCCTGCCTCCGCTCGCGCTCGGTTTGTCGCCTACCGGTTGTTGGGATGCGACAGGTAGTATTGATGAGAGGATCATTGATATCACGAAAATTGTAGCAGCATGTTTTTTGTGGATCATAGAGGTTTCTTGTCGATTTTTGCGGGCGACGGCTTCGCGCCGCCGGCTTCTAGTCTATTGGCGACTTTTTCGACATCCGACATAGTTCGCAACAAGTTTTCTCCGAGTACTTTCTTCACGTCATTTTCCGAATAGCCGCGTTTGAGCAGCTCGAAGGTTATCGTAGGAAGCTTGGAAACGTCCTCCATCCCAGCCGGCAATAGGCCGTCTACACCGTCGAAATCCGACCCGATGCCGACGTGATCGATGCCGGCGACTTTTATAATATGTTCGAAATGCTGCATGAGCATGGCGAGCGTCGCGGTCTGTGCGACCTTGGTCGGCCCTGGCATCCCCGTTTTGGCATATTCCGTGTTGATGAATCCGTTGTAAAAATTGACCATCACGACGCCGCCTTTTTTTGCCATCGCTTTCAGCATATCGTCGGTCAGGTTGCGCGAGACATTGGTCAACGCCCGGGATGATGAATGTGACGCGATGAGAGGTGCCTGGCTGACCTCGATACAATCCCAGAATGTCTCGTCAGAAACGTGGGATATATCGACCATCATCCCCAGTCGATTCATCTCGCGCACGACCTCTTTGCCGAAGCCGCTCAGCCCCCCGTGACGTTTTTCCGCCGGAGCCGATATACCGCCTGCAGAGTCTGCCCAGTTGTTCGTATTTGTATGTGTGAGCGTCATGTACCGCACGCCGAGCCCATAAAATTGGCGCAACGCCGGTAAGCTGTCTTCAATCGCGTGACCGCCCTCGATGCCCATAAGCGCGGCGATCTTTCCCGATTTATGGATTCGTCGTATGTCGGCCACAGTATATGCCATCTCCAGGGACTCGGGGTAGCGCCGGACCTGCTCGTTGACACCATCGATCATTTTGCGTGCGCGCTGTGCCGACCCGCCGCCACGCGCGTATTTTGCCGCAACATAGATAGAGAAGAAGACCGCGTCAAGCCCGCCGTCCTTCATTCGCGGTATATCCGTTTGCGTTTTTCCGCTTTTATCGCGGGCCCCCATATCGAAACCATCATCGGCTATGGGCGAGGTGATATCGTTATGCGTATCTACGACAATTGCAGCCCGGTGCAGCCGCGTCGAGACTTCGCGCAAGTTTTTATCATCATTCGAGAGCTGTGCGACGTTCGACTTATTCAATAGTACCGAAAGCGAAATAATCCCGGCTGGAAGCAGGAGTAATGGCAATAGTTGCCGATAGAGCATGAGCCGTCCTTTCCGAATGGTTCGGGGGATTTAAGATTTGTAAAACTTTTCGAGATGCGAGGTTATTTTGTTACCCCGATCTGAATTAAGCAAGATGATTTGTGAGCCAATCATGCTAGAATTAAGCGAGCTGCCCGTTCCATCAAAAACGTCTAAAAGTAAAATATGATCAAAGAGGTCAGACATCTCTCGGGGAGAGACAAAAGAGCACTGGCGGTCTTTTTCGGCATCGCCTTTCTCTGCTGGCTCTATTTTGCATCCGGGATTCTGGTGACAAAAGACCCGTTACAATATGACGAGATCGAGATGGCAAAAGATGGAACTGGTTATACGGTGAGGGTGTTGGGATTGCGTGAAATCGGAATAGCCGAAGAATTGAGTAAGGCCATTCGAGACCAGCGCCGTGTTAACACAAGTATCGAGACGATACCAAAGGGTGGCGGTTATCTCATCAATATTGGTCCGCTAGTCAAACTTCAGGCGGCCGAGGCTCTCACCACCGAGTTGTATAACTCCGGCTTCAACATAGTTAAGATCGTAGAGAATTGCCAGCCGGGCGGGGATTGCGCACCTGCTCAAGTGAACAATTAGTGCAGCCGGGTAAGATTCACCACAAAAATCGCAAAAGAGTATAATCGCGCGCTGACGACGGTCGCGAGATCTCGATGTCCTTTGAGCAGCGAAGGCTCATTCGGGCCAAGCAAATCGAATTGCCCGGTTAACTGCAGGGGCTTACCTTGTGTTGGATCCGAGCCATCCGCGGTCCCATGGATGCGCCAGAGTCGGGCGATTGGCATATCTGGTCATCTTGAACTCGATCCGCGAGCCGGCTCCGGGTTCTAAACGTACCGTGACCAGTGGCCCGTCGATGTTGGTCGTTCGCCCTGCAATTGTGGTCATATCGAATTGATGTTCCCCATAAGCCCCCGCCTGAACGATCACGGTTCGCGGCTCGATGGGGTTGAGGTTGACCAGGGTCAAGGTCGCAGATTCAGCCCCGAGTTTCTCTACGAGCGCGCCGACATCGTCCGGTAGACCGGCCCGTCGCTTGACCGGATCGAAATAACGGAACCGGCTGTTGAGCATCCATATCCTGCCATTTGCAAAGTAACCACCGAGCATCAAGTTGACCAGCGAGTTGGTCGCGGCGGGATTGTATTCGAGCAGATAATCGGCCAGTCGCGTGTCGGCCGTGGTTCTATCCGCCCGGATCTGTTCCATCTTCTGTCGCACCGTGGCGAGATCTGTTCGCAGTGCCTGCTCGGGATAATCGGCATTTCTGCCTTCCAGAAAACCGACCCAGCCCTCGACGGGCACACGCTCGAGGTCCTTCCGATCCATCGACCACAGGTATATCTCAGTGAGCCGGTCGGTGAACAGATTGTTGGTGTAGTGATACCAGCCCGGATTCCCCTTGTGTTTATAGCCGCGTGAGTCACCATACATTTGCGGCAAAAGAATTTTTCCATCCTCGACTTTTTTCTGGGCATATATTTTATCCATCTGGCGGCGCAGGACATCGATGTAAGATTGATCGCCGGTGAGCAACATTGCGTTGCTGAAGCCTGGCCACGATCCGGCCGTAAAATAGTTGCGGTGAGCGATCCTCTCTAGCTCGCCGTCATAGATCGTGAAATTCCAGCCATAGGTGCCCTTCCACCATTGGCCTTCATGCTCGCCGCCCAGCTTTCCATCCAGCCCAACGTTGCTCGGAATCATCCCGTCGTTCTGAATCGTGCGCATCTTCCAGGCATCGACGTATTCGAGCACCCAGTCGCGATATTTCTCCTCGTCGGTCAACATGAATGCGTTCAGACCCAGGATCGTCGCCGCGAGATTGAGGAAATTGTCGCCAGCGCTATCGAGATACTCGTCGCAATGGGCGAGCATCTTCGGGTAATAGGTTTTCATGTCGAGTAGCCTGCCGCGCCCGGCCGGGTTGTGGAGTAAGTGGAAACTGCCGGGAACGGGGTCGCCTACCCAATCGTAAACGGTCGCCTTGCGCAACATCGGCCCTTTGCTGCCATTCCATATGCTCTTGATGATTTTGTGCGTCTGATCGTAGTTGGCGGCCTCAGGGTCTTCGTTCATGTACATTCCGGCGAAGCGCTTCATGCGCTCGCGGTATACCACGTTGTCGGGGTCGGAGAGCCCCTGCAGAAGAAATGCGCGCATACCCTCGCCGGTATGGAACCAGTCGGATTGGGTGATGAATTCTTTATAGTAAGCTCCGTTAGCGGCCAGCTCCGTCAATTTCGTCCGTAATTCGTTATATTGTCTCCAGTGACCCTCCTGCGCTTTTTTAAAGAGCTGAAGAACCGAATCGGAGCCGCCGAGGGCGTGCAGCAGGGTCCAGTTGTAGAATGTCTCTATCGCGTCATCGGGGCCGTCAAGCGTGCCCCAGCGGATAGTGTGAAGGAGGTATCCCCGTTCATCGACGTACTTCTCGTAGAACCGCTCGCACGCAAGAGAATTGAATCGCAAGAGGTCGCGTTCGAGTAATGCCCAGGCCGGAGGCGCCATGGGACTCTTGACGCTAAGCGTTGCTTCCGGTGGCGATGTTATGGTCAGGAGAAAAGCGGGAATGAGAAACAGACGCGAAAGCAGAGTCGATCGTGAAGTCATAGCATTTTACCTTTCAGTCTACTTCGAAGACTCAGATTCAAAATTTGACATCACAACATGTGTGGATTGGGAGCCTCGGGAGTGCGGTACATCGATCTGCCGCCGGCGAATTCCTGCTGGGCAGCGAATCAGTACCGCGAGCGGTAGACTTTCGGAGTAACCCCTTTGCGGTAGCATCGCTGGCTACCGCTTGCGGTACTGATTCGCCAGCCGTGTTTCTAGGGCTGCCGCACCCCGAAGTCTCCGCTAATAACAGTATTCAACAGGCAATGTAATGGTTCAGCGGCTCTGGAGGCAATAGCATCTATGATAATCTATCAGCACAATAATTATGTTTTCTCTTCGAAATACAAACCTGAAATTTGCACATGATAGTCTTCTCCGGCAATCGCTGATGGCCCTGGCGAGCGGCCTGTTACTCGTTCTTTCGTTCCCCAATTTCGCCTTCGCTTTTCTGGCCTGGGTCTCGCTTGCGCCATTGCTGCTGGTGATCGCAAACGGCGTCACTATCAGGCGAGCGCTGTGGCTGGGATGGCTGACCGGAATAGTCTTTACATTTTTTTCCGAGAACTGGATCGCGAATTCGATGGTCTATTTCGGCGAGATGCTTACGGTGGTCGCTTATGCGGTTGCGCTGCTCTTTGCGGCCATCCTCGCCCTATTCCCCGCGATCTTTTGTGGAGCCATGTCGAGGCTTGTTCACAAATTCGGCTGGTGGTCGATGGCATTGGCGCCGATCGTTTGGGTCGCGACGGAGTGGCTGCGGCCGGCTATCACTGGTGTCACCTGGAATGCGCTGGGCGTTTCTCAAGCGCTACATTTTCCGATCGCCAAGCTGGCCCGATTTGGCGGAGTATATCTGATAAGCGCCGAGATCCTGACGGCCAGCACTCTAATCGTCCTTATGCTCAAAATACGGGAGCGAAATGTGGCGAAAGCCGCCGGGCTTTTATTGACGGGTGCCGCGCTTTTTTTCACACTTCCCGGGACGGAGGGTGAGAATCGATCGCCCGGTGTGAAGGTCAATGTTCTCGGCATACAACCGAATCTCATGCCCAACAGCTCCGACACGACTGAGGCGTTCAACCGTAATCTTGAGGCGAGTATAAGTCTCACGCGCGAGGGAATCGGACGAACTCCTGGAAAGACGGCCGGGATAGTCGTCTGGGCGGAATCGCCGATGGCGCTCTTCTACGAGAATGATCCCGGTCTGCGCAGTCGGCTTGAAGCGCTGGCGCGGGAGACCGGCAGTTATCTCATCCTCAACACCGTCGCGCGTGAAGGCGAAACCTATTTCAATAGCATCGATATCGTCAGTCCGGAATCAGGCGATCAAAACAAGAACCGGGCCGAGCAATTCATCCGCTATGACAAGATCGTGCTGGTGCCCTTCGGGGAGTTTGTCCCCTGGCGGTCAGTGCTCGGGCGTTTTGTTCCCGCAATCGTCGGGGACTTTATGCACGGCCGGGAAGCCGTCGTTAACACGCTCAAGCTGCAGACGATGCGCCGCGGCATCATGCCGGATTCGGATAATGGAGCGAGTTTTCAGGAGGCTATCGAACGCACAACAAACTATGTTCGAGTCGGGGCGTTTATCTGCTATGAAGCCGCGTACCCGGCCGTCATCAGACAGTTCGTTCGAAATGGCGCAACATTGCTGGTGAATGTTTCGAACGATGTGTGGTTCGGCGACACGGCCGGCGCCCGCCAACATCTGTTGCATGCAATGATGCGCGCCATTGAGAATGATCGTGATCTGGTGCGCGTCACGAATACCGGAATCAGCGCCTTGATAACCTCAGATGGCCGCATCATCGACCAGATGCCGACCTTTAGCGCCGGAGCTCAATTATGGGAGGCGACGGCTCATCGCGGACAGACGTTTTATGTTCGGCATGGCGACTGGTTTGCATACGCATGCCTTGCCTTAAGCTTGCTGGCTTTGGCGCTGACATTTGGCCGAGCCGCCCGTTGACTTTTATACGGGGTTGAATTAATTTGCAAATAATCGGTTAATACAAGTTGGCATATAATTTTTCAGGCATTTCAAAAAATATTTCTGTTCCGCTCTTTTGAGAATTTGGACGCGATACACAACCATCAACCTTAACGGAGGACAGACTATGGAAAAGGGCCTGACTTTCGCCGACAACGATGCTTTTTATAAGGATCTTGTGGATCTAGAGTCTCGCAAAGAGGCGTACCTGATCGACACCGGAATAATGGAGGCAAAGAACCTACCCTTGCGCCTGGTTCACCACATTGGCCTCACAAAGGACGAAATCGCACATGTTCAACACAAAGTTGTTGAAGAACCTGCCTGGATGCACGAGATAATCGAGCCGATGCTGATCAAATTCAATGAAATGATCGGAAAATATCAACCGGCGCGCGATTACGAGTTTACGGTCGAGGCTGAAGATTTTGATACCATCAAGATTCACGGCCGTCCCAAAGCTGCGATATCAGCCAGTGCGTAAAACATCGGTCTGGGAGGTGAGGACTGGAGGCTGTGGCCTTCGAAAAGGACCGTGGCCTCCAGCCTCACTTTCCAGCCCCGATGTTTTATTTGACTTTCCGGTCCGTCTCCTCCAACGCGCTGGCGAGGTTTCGTCCACCCCAGTTAATTCCCTGTATATATCTGCCCACTGCGCCGACGCGTGCACCTTTTGATGGCACTCCTCGTTGAGTGATCACCCATATTTTCCCTGTCTCATCGCTCAACTCGTAAGCGCCCTGACCAAGTGCTCCAAAACTATTCGTCACATCACCGATAATTAAAATTTCTTTGCCCCGATAACGCGAGGGGTCTCCGTTCAGCTGGTTGATTGTGGTCTGCTGAGGACAGGCTGTTAAAAAGAGTGAAGACGCGAGTAACAGGATTGCGACGGAAAATTTTCGCTTCATCATTCCTCCTTCAAAGTTTGATTTACAGTCGAAACTTTACGAAGGGGAATCGCTGTACGAGCCCGCTGCCGCAGAAGACGCCGCATGGGTCCTCTGTCTCGCATCGGCGATCGAGCTCTCAAATTTTCGACCGGCGCCATTATAGCCTATTCCTTTGCCGAGCGCACTGAATCGGTGGATAATCAAACTATGCTCAAACTCCCTAAATTCTATGCGATCACTGATTGCCAGCTGTCGAACTGCTCGCACGAAGAGATAGTGCGGAAAATGCTCGCCGGACGCGCGCGCATGATTCAACTGCGAGACAAGGAGGCGAGCAGCCGCGAACTGCTCGATGCTGCCCGCGCTTGTTTAAAAAGGACGCGGGCAGCGGGGGCCAAATTGATAGTCAATGACCGCGTCGATGTCGTTATGACGGCCGAGGCCGACGGCGTGCATCTCGGCCAGGGCGATCTGCCGGTCGAAGAGGCCCGCGAAATATTGGGCAATGAAAAAATCATCGGCCTCTCCACCCATTCGATCGAGCAGTTTCGAGCCGCTCTGGAGACATCTGCCGATTACATAGCAGTAGGCCCGATATATACCACCAAGACCAAAGAAAACGGCGACCCCGTCGTGGGGTTGGAACTCGTTATGGAGGCAAAGAAACTGACCGACCGCCCGATCGTCGCTATCGGCGGAATTAATCTGGAGCGCGCTCCGCAGGTTATTGCGGCCGGAGCCGACAGCGTAGCCGTGGTATCGGCGCTCTATCCCATAAGCGGACTCCGCGATATAGCTGCTAAACCGGACATCACAGGGAGCGTCCGTTCGTTTCTCAAGACGTTGCGCAAAAAATGATCAAGATCGATATCATACAAAAACTCGAAGAAATCGCCGGCGCCCGGTATGTTACGACCGCGCGGGAGATCATCGCCGAAAATTCACAGGATGCCCTGAAGCAGGTCTTTCCGGCGGATGCGGTAGTTTTTCCACGAACTGCCGAGGAGATCGCGTCGATTATGAGGCTCGCCAATGAACGGGGCTTTTTTGTAACGGCGCGCGGCGGCGGGGTCGGTTATACGGGCGGCGCTGTACCTGTCAGAGGCGGAGTCGTGCTTGCCACCAAACGGATGAATAACATTCTCGAGATCAACAGCGCGGACCTTGTCGCGGTCGTCGAACCGGGAGTGACCAATTATGAATTGCAGAAGACCGTCGAGGCCGAAGGGTTGTTTTATCCGCCTGATCCGTCGAGCTGGAAGGAGTCATTCATCGGCGGCAATATTGCGCTCAATGCGGGAGGGCCGCGCTGCGTCAAATATGGCAACACGAAACAGTTCGTTCTGGGCCTGGATTTCGTTACGCCGACCGGAGATATCATTCGGGCCGGAGGCCGGGTCCCGAAGAACGCCACCGGATTTCATCTGGAAAGTCTGATGATCGGGAGTGAGGGAATGCTCGGCATCATTACGCGTTGTATCCTGCGCCTGATTCCGAAGCCGGAGGCGCGGCGCACGGCACTCGCGATCTTTGAGACGGCGAGGGACGCGTGCAATTGCGTCGCAGATTTCACTACTTCCGGCATCCTACCCTCTGCGCTTGAGCTGCTCGACCGCACTTCAATTAACGCAATTGAAAATTATGAGCCGTCCGGGTGGCCTCGCAGCGCGGGCGCTTTGCTGATTATCGAGGTGGATGGGTTGCGCGAAGCGGTGGCGCGTGAATCTGAGATTGTACGCGAAATGTGCATAAAGCATGGCGCGATTCAGTTGCGCGAGGCTGCCGACGCCGCCGAAGCTGATGCCATTTGGGAGGTCCGGAGAAAGATGTCCCCTGCTGTCGCGCGAACCGGCCGGATCAAGCTCAATCACGACATTGTCGTTCCTCGATCGCGAATTCCCGCGATGCTCGAATTCCTGGAAGAACTCGGCAGTACCTCCGGTTTTCTCATTCCGACCTTCGGGCACGCGGGCGACGGCAACCTGCACGTCAATGTGATGCTGCCAGATGACGACCTGGATACGCGCAAACGGGGCGCTGATACGGTCCGGCAAATTTTTGAAAAAGCGATCGATCTCGGCGGGACAATCTCGGGCGAGCACGGCGTCGGATATGCCAAAGCGCCGTACTTCGGTCTTGCAGCGACGCAGCCGACGATCGAATTAATGAAGAAGCTCAAAAATGCGCTCGATCCGAATGGCGTTCTCAATCCGGGCAAAGTACTGGAAGCCCCGATGGCCGCATACGAAGTGGGTTTTATCAATAGTGATCAGGAGTGCTGTTAAGAGGCGGGATTACATTTTTCATTTTACATTTGTCACTTTACATTTGTCATTGAAGAAGCTGCATATCTACATTTACAAATGTGAAATGTAAAATGACAAAAATAAAATGAAAAATGTAATCCCGCCTTTTTTAGCTAGTGGCAATCGCGCGCAGGATGTCCATCGTGGTGATTATTCCGACTATATTTTTCTCTTCGGCTACGACAACCCGGTGAATGCTGCGGTTATACATCAACTCGCATATTCGTTGCAGAGTATCGTTCGGCGATACGGTCACTGCAGGTTTGGTCATGATCTGCCCGGCGGTGCTGGGAGACCAGGCACCGATACTGTTGGTTTTGCGAATGATATCTGTTTCCGAGATTACCCCGACCAGATTGCCAGACTCGTTGACGACGGGAGCGCCCGTGATCTTTCGCTCAATTAGGATTCTAGCCACTTCTTTGAGAGGCGTCGTCTCTTTGACGGTGAGTACATCTTTGATCATGACGTCGGAGGCATAGAGTGTCATCATACTTATATTCTCCTTGATCGAATTGGGAGCGCGATCAGCCGCGAAGATGGCCCGCTAGCGCTATTATTCTCGCCTCAACTGAATGAAAATGGAACCGGTATGAATGAAAGAATAAAAACAAGTAAACCGATCACCGCAACGAGCTTGCGCGTAAATCCCAGGGGCTCGCTCTGATCGACGACCGGCGGATGTCCAATTCGGAGCATCAATGTCAGAATCACACCATAGACCATCCAGGTCCAGGGCATATTATTCCAGACCGTATAGATGGCCAGCCCGATGACGGCTAGATAAGATCCCAGGGCAACCGCGCGATGGCCGCGCGGGCCGAAGATTGCAAATGTGATGTGACCTCCGTCCAGTTGGCCCACCGGCACCAGGTTTAAGCTGGTCATAAAGATGCCCACCCAAGCTGCCCACCAGACGGGGTTAATAATCACCGGAGGCAGATCGAATATGCGCTCAAAAAATTGGAAAAGCAGCGGGCTATTAATAATGAGGAACACGCCTTCACTATCGGCTGCAATCGTGTCTCCCACCGCGAAATAATGGGCGACGTACGCGGCCGGCACCGCGAAGACGAATCCCGCGAGCGGGCCGGCGATGCCTATGTCGAAAAGCGCGCGTCGTGATGGTATCTGTGATTTGATTTTGATGAACGCGCCGAAGGTCCCGATAGGCGGTAGCGGCACGGGAATGAAGTACGGCAAGGTAGCGCGTACTCCATACCATCGGCAGGCGATATAGTGACCCATCTCGTGCGCCCCCAGAATCGTAAGGATAGTGAATGAGTAGATGATGCCATTGGCCAACCCCAGGCTCAATGTTTGAGAAGATTGTGTGCCGTAAAACCAGATCACTCCAACCCCTGTCGTCGTCAAAATCGTAAAACCCAATAGCAGAAGATGAAAGAATAGTCTGCCACCAGTTATATCTCTCTCGGACTCCGGGGTTGAGGATGATGGCGGCAGCCGATGAACTATCGTTGGACGGTAGACTTCCAGTTCATGCGCGGCGGACGAAGTCCCTAAATTTGGATTAGGTAAAAAAGGCGATTGATCCATAAGAAACCGAAGTCACTTTTTCTTGAAGAGGTTATCGAATTGCTTGCGAACATCATCGCGCTGAACGGTCTGTGCTCCCCCGCGGGAGGTTAGGGGGATGCGGTTATTCGGCTCAAAATAATCGCAGAAGTTGGCCTTCGCTTTGTCGCGTACATATTCCGCCTGTACCTCGCTGCACTGTTTATTCTTACCCGGATCAAAAAATCGGCAATTCTTGCAGCAGTGCATATCCGCGTCGCAATGCGGACATTCATCGGCTCGCGCAACTTTACCTATCAACTTAATCTCACGTCCACAATTGTGACAGACCATAACTCTTCCTCTGTTGGTAATTTGAACTGTGCCTTCTAGACTAGTCCGGGCAATCTTTCCGCTCTGAGACCTCTGCAAGATAGATTGTTTAGATCGAGGACGGTAGAATGTCACTGTCTGATAACCTTGAAATGGTAGCACATGGTCCCGATTACTAACAATGAAGAGGCCATTAGAGCAAAATATGATCTCGACCGCGCGATGCTCGGGAGCGGTTCCCGACAGTTGTTAGCCGGAGATGTCGTTCTAACAAATCTCACCTTCGAAAGATTGGAGTTTAGTGTTGAATGGGGAAAATTGATATTCGCATGGTGGGACGAATCGCATTCTCAGAACCTGCGGGTTTTGGCCTATGAGATTGACCCGACTGAACTACGGCTTAAGGTGACTCGCGGGACCGGTCGCGAAACGGCCATCTTAAGTCTGCGCGAAAGCGAAAAATGGCGTGAGACCAGGCAGAGTGAAAATCTGAGTCTCATGGGGCGCCGTCAATCTTATGCGCAAATGTTGACAGACCTCCTGACAGCGAGCTACCCGGAATTACGTTTGCAGCGGGCAACGACTGGTGCTGACCGCGCTCGCTCGGTTCCCGGGCGATTCGCGCGTTTGTTGTTCCGGCTTCACGATGAGGTAATACTCGCTATCGGCGCAGGCGATGCCGAATTGCAAGCTGACGTCGATCGCATAGTCGCCGCGGGGTTTGTCTGGCTCGCTGGATACAAGGGCGGGCGCGCGCCGCTCAGTGGGGCCAAGCGATTATGGTTCTGTGCGCCGCGGGGAAGAGCGCAATCTGTGATCGAAAGGTTGGCGCTGATCGACCTCTCCCACCTCGGTGCCTCGGTCGAGTGCTTCGAGGTAGATGAAAGAGCCGAAGAGCTGATCGCCGTTCGTCCTTCGACTCAGGATGAGCTGCTGAATGCGCATCCGCGTGAGTTGAGATGGCCTGGCGATGCGTATGAGCGCGATGGCTGGAGCGAGCGGATATTGAACTTCGCCCCTCATCTCATTGAGGTTCGGCGTCGACCCGCGCACGAGGGACTGGTCTTCTCCATAAACGGCCTTGAATTTGCCCGCGTCACCGGTGAGGGACAAAGAGAAATAATGTTTGGCATCGCGGATTCGCAGCCCGGTGAGGCATCAAGTCAGGTTAGGCTCACCGAATCGAATTTCGCAGATCTCGGGAAGCTGGTGCGTGAGATCATCCGGTATCGTTCAGCCGATTCTCCTGATCGCCGACACCGGTTCTACCGGCTGCGAGAAGAATCATGGCTCGAATCGGCGCTGCGGCGCGATATCTGTACGCTCGACCCATCATTGGACGATCGCTTCGTCTACTCGCAAATCCCGGCGTGGCGCGCCGATGAACGTTCGGTGATCGATCTGCTGACTATCAATCGCGCCGGACGTCTGGTGGTAGTTGAAATCAAAACCGCGGAAGATCCGCAGCTGCCTCTCCAGGGGCTGGATTATTGGCTGCGCGTCGAGCAGTCGCGCCTGCGCGGCGAGTTTGATAAGCGCAGAATGTTCAATGGCATCGAGATCGCAGATAAATCGGCCTTGCTCTATCTGGTTGCGCCGCGCCTCCGTTTTCATCGCACATTTGCGGTTGTCGCACGATGCCTCGCGCCGCAAATAAAAGCATATCAGATAGGCGTCAATGCAAACTGGCGCGCCGGCGTTCGCGTGCATTCAAGAGAACGAGTCAATATGAGCTCGGATGAGGCGGATGAGGTTCGCTGATCTTGTCCCCCCCTTCCGCATCCCCGCGAATCTCTTTTATAAAATTGTGTTTAGGCTGGATATACAAAAAGATGTCTGTGAAAAATAGGCAAGCCCCAATCCGCAAACCGACAGCAACGCTTGATGGTATTCTCGTTATCGATAAGCCCGCAGGCTGGACGTCGCATGATGTTGTCGCTCGAACCCGGCGTATCCTCGGAACGCGCCGGATAGGTCACACCGGTACGCTCGATCCCTTTGCAACCGGCGTCCTGGTCTTATGCATCAATCGAGCAACCAGGCTAGTGCGATTTTTAATCGGTGATGAAAAGGAATATCGGGCGTCTATGCGGTTGGGATATGCGACCAATACCGGCGATTTGACCGGCAATATTATTTCGCCGGTTGCTGACGTGCGCCATATTACGGCAGGGATCGTGAGTGATGCGCTGTCCCACTTTCGCGGTCGCATCAGACAAACTCCGCCAATGTATTCGGCCAAGAAGATTGGCGGGGAAAAACTATATGAGTTGGCGAGGCGTGGGCTGGAGATCGAGCGTGAACCGGTTGATGTGGAAATAAAAGAGTTGGTGCTGAGCGATCTAAAAGAAAATTCTGCTCCAGCTGGCGGAAATATCACGAGAGATTGCTTAATACAGGTCGTCTGTTCTTCAGGCACTTACATCCGAACGCTGGCTGAAGATATCGGCAAGCTCCTGGGAGTCGGAGCGCACCTCGTCGAACTACATCGCACGCGAGCGGGAAACTTCGATATAGGCCGCTCGCTAACGCTGGAACAGCTTGAGCGAGTTGTAGATGCAGGACTGGCCGACCCTTTGTTTGTCCCAATGGCTGAAGCCCTGCCATTTGAAACCCTGCAGCTGGATGATGATGAACTTAGGGCGATCAGCCATGGGCGTTCGATCAGACGTCGTGGACCATGGTTAAGTGGGTCAAATGCATCGTTATGCGATCAACAGCGCCGGCTGGTGGCGATTGCGGCATTCGATGCGGAGAAACAGAACTGGGAACCGCAAATTGTTCTATCTGCAGAGTAAATGCGGATTTGTCAAGCATCGATTGCTGATTTTTTATCGCTATTGACCGGGGCTTTGATTACAAGGCGTATGGCTGTGATATACTTTTATAGAAATGGAGCAACCCGCCCAGGCCCGATGAGGAGACACCGGAGATATAAACGAAAATGGCCTGGACAATAAGCTAAATTAACATGAGCGAAGCGCAACGATAGCCGTTTAATCCCAAAGCGGCTTTCTTCATTCTCCCCGGTGACCGTGCTGTAGTGCAGCCGGGATATTGAGGTAACCCACAACAGGCCGTCAATTTTGCCATTATGGTAGAATAAGACGATGGCCAGGAGTAGCAGCATGGCAGAGCAAGAAAAGCCCCTGAGTCTCAGCGAAATGCTTGAAGCGCATCGGCGTGAACGTGAGCTTCTGATTTGGGAAGGGACTTTCCGGGAATACTTCGAGTTATTAACAGCTAATCCGCATATCGCAGCTCTCTCGCATGCGCGGATCTGCGACATGATCCTTGCAGGTGGTACAGAGAAGATCGAAGGCGCGCGCGATGAGATGATGCGATATAACTTCTTCAGTACTGAATTATTCGGCATCGAGGAACCGATTTCCAAGATCGTCGAATATTTCAAATCGGCGGCGCAGCGTCTCGAAGTCCGCAAACGCATCCTGCTTTTGATGGGGCCGGTCGGCGGCGGTAAATCGACGATCGTCACGATGCTCAAGCGCGGGCTGGAGAACTGGACGCGGGACGGAAACGGGGCCGGTTTATGCGATCAAAGGACTGCCCGATGCACGAAGAGCCGCTGCACCTCATCCCGCTCGAGTTGCGCGCCGAGATCGAAAGGCATGTACGGCATTTACATCGAAGGCGAACTTTGCCCGCAGTGCCGCTACAACCTCGAACACGTCTATCACGGGCGACACGAAGACGTGCTCGTGCAGCGCATAGTCTTTTCGGAAAAAGACCGCGTCGGCATCGGCACATTCGCGCCCTCCGATCCGAAATCGCAGGACATCACCGAGCTGACCGGCTCGATCGACCTTTCGACGATCGGCGAAGTCGGAGTCGAGTCGGACCCGCGCGCCTACCGCTTCGACGGCGAGCTGAACATCGCCAACCGCGGCATGATGGAGTTCATCGAAATGTTGAAGGTGCGACGAGAAGTTTCTTTACTCAGCTGCTGACGCTCTCGCAGGAGCAGAACATCAAGACCGGCCGCTTCGCGATGATCTACGCCGACGAAGTGATCATGTCGCACACCAACGAGAACGAGTACAACGCGTTCGTCGGCAATCGAGAAATCGAAGCGCTGCAGGACCGCATCATCATGATCAAGGTCCCCTACAACCTGCAAGGTCTCGCAGGAAGAGCGCATCTACGACAAGCTGCTCAACCAGTCGAGGCGCTGCGCAACATCCACATCGCGCCCAACACGTTGAAGGTCGCGGCGATGTTTGCCGTCATGACGCGGCTCGAAGAGCCGAAGAAGGCCAACATGGACATCGTCAAGAAGATGAAGCTTTACGACGGCGAGGACGTCGAAGGCTACAAGTCGAAGGACGTGCGCGAGTTGAAGGAGGAGACCGTTCGCGAAGGCATGGACGGCATTTCGCCGCGTTACATCATCAACCGCCTGTCGAGCGCGCTGGTGCGCGACAACATCACCTGCATCAATCCGATCGACGCGCTGCGCGCGATCAAAGACGGCTTCGAGCAGCACACGGGCATCATCTCGAGCGAGCAGCGAGACGATATCTGAATCTGATCTGCGACTGGCGCGCAGCGAGTATGACGACGATCGCGAAGATCGAAGTGCAAGCGCGCTTTCGTCTATTCGTTCGAGGAGATGGCCAAGCATATGTGCAACAACTATCTCGACAACGTCGAGGCCTACTGCAACAAGGAGAAGATCAAGGACCCGATCACCGAAGAGGAGATGGAGCCCGACGAAAAGCTGATGCGCTCGATCGAAGAGCAGATCGGGATCTCCGAAAACGCGAAGAACACTTTCCGGCAGGAGATACTGATCCGCATCTCGTCCTACGCGCGGAAGGGCAAACCGTTCGAGTACAACTCGCACGAGCGTCTGAAAGAGGCGATCGAGAAGAAGATATTCGCCGACCTGAAGGACGTGGTGAAGATCACGACTTCGGCCAAGACGCCGGATCGCGGATCAGCTGCGCCGCATCAACGAAGTGGTCGATCGATTGGATCAGGGATGCACGGGTATTGTCCGGTACTGCTGCCTAATCGGAACACGTTTCGCATTGACGCTCACAAGTCGGTTCTCAATCGCACTTTCCAGGTCATATTACAGGTAAATATGACAGTCCAACGCAACGATTGGTCGCTCCAGCGAAAAGGCAGATCGATCAGGATCGGCACAAAGAGCGCATTAAGGATGCGATCAAGAAGAATCTGGGCTCGATTGTGTCAAACGAGTCGATCATCCTCTCGAACGGCCGCAAGACAGTCAAAGTACCGATGCGCGCGCTGGACGAATACAAGTTCCGCTTCGATTACCGCAAACGCAAACACGTAGGGCAGGGCGACGGCAACACGAAAGTCGGCGATGTCATCGCGCGCGAGAATCAGCAGGGACAAGGGCAGGGGCCGGGTGATGCGGGCAATAATCCGGGGCAGGATTACTACGAAGCCGAGGTCAACATCGATGAGATCGCGGCATTGATCTTCGAAGACCTGCATCTGCCCTATCTCGAAGAGAAATCGAAGCAGGCGATTCAATCGAAAACGACGAAATTCACCGAGATCCGCCGCGTCGGCGCGCTGTCGAATCTGGACAAGCGACGCACGATCCTCGAAAACATCCGTCGCCAGGCGCGCGATAAAGGAAAGGCGAAACTCGGCCCGATCAAGAAGGAGGACCTGCGCTTCAAGAGTTGGGAAGAGGAGCTCAAATATGAATCGAATGCCGTCGTCATCGCGATGATGGACGTTAGCGGATCGATGGGCGAGTTCAAGAAATACATCGCGCGCAGCTTCTTCTTCTGGATGGTTCGGTTTCTACGAACGAAATACGATAACGTCAAGATCGTCTTCATCAGCCATCACACTGAGGCCAAAGAGGTCACTGAAGAGCAGTTCTTCACACAAGGCGAGTCGGGAGGGACGGTCGTCAGCTCGGCTTATAAGCTCGCGCTCGAAGTCATCGACGAGCGGTTTCCACCGCGCGATTGGAACGTCTATCCGTTTCACTTTTCCGACGGAGACAACTATTACTCGGACAACGAGGACGCGGTTAAACTGGCCGATAAACTGATCGATGCTTGTAATCTTTTCGGGTATGGCGAAATCGGCGAAGAGGGGATGGCCAGTTACCGGCGCAGCTCCGGCGCGCTCCTTTCGATTTTCAATGACAGGCTGAAGAATCAGGACCATTTTATTGGCGTCCGCATCGATGATAAAGAGGATGTATACCCGGCCTTGAAACAGTTCTTTGGCAAGCGCGGGATTGAGGCGTAGATACAAGACCGCAAGAATCATTAAAAGGGGCCGCATTAAACATCAAACGGCGTTTTTGCAGTCCTTTTTGTTGGTGAATATACCCTATAGGCTAGAAGCCCAGTGTGCGGCACATCCCACAATGATCGCAGGCTTTATCTTTCTCGATGGAACACCCTCGAGTTTCGACGAATTCCAGCAGACTGGCGATTGAGGTCGTCGCTTCGTCGATATTAAACTGCTGACGGCTGGGATGCGCTTCATACTCCGCGCCTGTCCAGGGCGCAGAATAAAAAGATGGCGCGGTTTCGACTGATCTTAATATTCCAGATTCAGACAATGTACGTCTGACCACATCTCGTACGATGTTTCTTATCGCTTCTTCGTTCAAGCCTGATCCTCTTCAATTGAATCAACCACGCCGACGATCGCGCTATCAATAGCGGCACCCGGTTCTCCCGTCGATGACGTCGATGCGGACCAACCTTCCTGCACGACGATCACTATATCACCCTCTCCCGCATCGACCGAATCGAGGGCGAGGATGCTCGCGCCGCGCGCCGTGCCGTTGGGATTGATCGGCTGCACCAGCATAATGCGGGCATTCTCGTAGCGCGCATTTTTTTGCGTGGCAACGACGTTACCAAGCACTCGAGCCAGAATCAATGTTTTGTCCTTCCTCTCGTATAAACGTGAGCTTCGGAATCGATGATCCCGACGATTGTGCAATCGGTCGGGATTTCACTTCCTTCAAAAGGAAAACTCGCCTCTTTGCCGCGGCACCAGAAAACCAGTTCACCGGCGCCCGCTCCCACAGAATCAACGGCGACGAGCGGCTTACCAGTTGGGCGTAAGTTCTCGTCGAGAACCTGGATGACCAGTAGTTTACGCCCTGCCAGCGTAGCGTTCTTGACTGTCGATACGATATTTCCGATTACGCGCGCAATCTGCATAGTTGTAGGTTTCAGTTTCAGTTTTCAGTTCGCTACACTGTTGTTACAGTTCAAACGAACTAAAACTGAAAACTGATTATATGACCTTGATAACTATCAAAGTCAAATCATCGTGTTGATGTGCGCCGGTGGAGAACTCTCTAACCAGCGTGAGGGCCCCATCGACTATCGCATGTGCGCGCAGATGGTGGTGCTGGAGCAAATATTCGAGTATGCGGTGTTCGCCGAACTCCACTCGATTCGGTTGAGGCGTATGAGCTTCAGCTAGTCCATCCGTATAGAAAAACAATACATCGCCTTTTTCGAGATGCAACGTTTCGCTCTTATATTGCTGTTTGTCGAATACTCCCAACAACAGACCGCCCGTCTTCAAGGCCCTCCACTTGCCCGATGATCGAACATGTAACGGCGCATTGTGGCCGGCATTGCAGTACTGAAACGTCTTTGTTTCAGCATCTAGAATGCCATAGACGAGTGTGACCAGGAGCTGGCTGCCGAGATCGCGATGTAATCGCATGTTGGCATCGCGCAGAACCCGGGTCGGACCGCCGCCGCGACGGGCAACGCTGCGGAGTATGCTGCGTGCGGCCGCCATGCCCATCGCCGCCCTGATCCCTTTGCCGGAGACATCGCCGACCATCAAACCGAGACGTTTGCCGGAGAAGGGAATGTAGTCGTAGAAATCTCCGCTCAGATTGAGAGCAGGTTCCAGCCGAGCCGCGATCTCGAAACCTTTGATATGCGGCGCCGACTCCGGGATCATCGCGCGCTGGACATCGCGCGCCATCAGGATTTCGCGTTCGAGACTGCGCTCGCGCTCAACGTGTTCAGCGTACAGACGCGCATTGATGATCGCGATGCTGAGATGGTTCGCAAGGTTCTCCACCAGCCGCCCCTGATATTCATTGAACGCGTTCGTCCGGTTGCTCTCGAGTGCGATGACTCCGATCACCCTCTCCTCATAGACCAGCGGAATGGCAAGCATCGAGCGCTGGCCAGGGATGCTCTCTCCCTCCGCCAGATAATAATCGGGATCGAGCAGCACATCCTTAACGATCTGTATGCGCCTTTCGCGGACGGCCCGCCCGACAATGCCATTATTGATGCCAGTCCGGTTGGCGCGCTCGTTTTTCTCAAAGTCATATCCGTCCTCGATGCGCCAGACAAATTCATCGCTTATTTCATCGATCAAGCCGACCAGCAGATAATCGTAATCGATAAGCCGGTCGAGCATCGGCCCGATATTATTGAGCAGGCTGTCGAGATCGAGGAGCGAGGTGATTTCGTGCCCGATTTCGATGAGGGTGCGCATCTCGCGTGCGCGTTGTCTCAGCTCATCGTAGATGCGGGCGTGTTCGAGCGCGATCGCGAGCTGGTTCCCCAGGACGTTGAGAACGCGTTCGTGGTCGCGCGTGAAGTAGTTCGGTTCCGAACTCTCAATCGTGATTACTCCGACGATCTTGTTTTCACGGACGAGAGTAAGCGGAACAGCTATCTCGGAAATCGGCAGGTTATCTCCCTCGGTAGCAATTGGCAGATAACGGGAGTCCGTGGTGACATCGCCGACATTGATCGTATGCCCTTCGCGCCAGGCGGCAGAGGCGATGCTGCGGTCGAACGGGACAATCTCATACACGGCAACATCCTCGACCTTGTACCCGATCGATTTCTTCCAAATAAGGCCGCCGCGTTCCTCGTCCACCAGGAAGAGATTGAAGAATTTGTAATCGATCACTTCTCTCAGCCGCTGGGCGACACGCTCTATCAAGGCGTCCAAATCGAGGATTGAGATAAATTCAACACTCAATTCATTAATCAAACGCTGTAGCCTTTGCGCTGATTCGGAGGCAAGCGAAGTCGATTGTGATGTGCTCATATCACTCTTCTGATCGCGGCGATTACTTCATCATCGCTGGGTCGAAAGACCGGAAAGACTACTTTTCGATAGCGAATATAGCCTTCCTTATCTATCACCACCACGCCGCGTTTAATCCATAAAGGGCTTTTCATGTCATAGGCGCGCACGACGCGGCCGTCGGTATCGGAGAGCAGTCGCAGGGGAAGTTTGTGATTAGCTGCAAACCCCGCATGTTTTTCAACCGAATCGATGTTGATGCCGATAACCTCCGCTCCGGTCTCTCGATAACGCCCCCAATTGTCGCGCACGCTGCAGAGCTGTTTGGTGCAAACAGGTGTTTCGTCGCCGGGGTAAAAGAAGAGAACGACTGCCCTCCCGCGCGCGTCACTCAGTTTCCACCTTTTTCCATTGCCGTCTGGCAGGTCGATTTCGGGGGCGAGTTGGCCGATCTTTGGTCCGATAGGTCGTGTCATAGTTTCTTATCTCGTACTTTCCATTAAACTCGGGATGAAATTGTAAAAATCGTTTTTTCAATGAAAAGCAGAAGGCAAAAAAACAAAAGGGCAAAGTTCAGGTTTTTTTGCCCGCATTTTGCCTTTTCTGTTTCCATCCTGCTTTTCCCGCGATAGCGCGGTTAAATCAATCATTCATTGTGCAACAGCAGGGGAAAATTTGCCAGTTTGAGGAGCGTGTTATAATTATCCCGCTTATGAGTTCTCTCTTGACATTTGTTCTGCTCGCGGCGCTCGTTGCGATACCACAAGGCCGATTGCAACGATCGGCCGTAACCTCGCAAGTGGACCAAAACTCGGTCCCGGCGCAGAGGCAAATGCTGGATAAACAGATCGCTGCGCAATTCGCCCCGATCGTATATCAGGGGCTAGGCCACACGCCCCGCGCCGATTACATCACCAATTTCGATTTTGACGGCGATTGGAAAGGCGATAACAACTGGAAGAACCTCGACGACCTCTCATACCCCCTGCGCGCCTTCATTTATTATGCGGTCTCAGAAACTCCCACCCATTACTTCGTTCACTACGCATTTTTTCACCCGCGCGATTACAAAGGTGATCTGGTGCAATCGCAACTACTGGATCTGATTATCTCCGAGGGTTTGAAGCAGGCCGGAAAAGACCCGACCGGAGGTCTTGCCGAAGATGTCGCGCTGTCACACGAAAACGATCTTGAAGGTTGTCTCGTCGTTGCCCAGAAGTACGGACAGGATCTGGCCAGAGCCGAAGTACGCTATGTCGAGACGATGGCACACAATAATTACTTTAAATATTGTGCGGGCGATGCTCGAGCCGGTATCTGCGAAAAGATTGAAATGAGAGGTCAACGCCCGCTGATATTCATAGAACCGAGAGGGCACGGCCCATCGAGTTATACCGGCAGCCGCCATCAGCTTAAAAACTCGATCAACGGCGTGAAAATATTTTCATTCGCCGGCCGCGCCGACGACCCTGATCGAGTTAAAGAAAAATCGATCGGGTACGATTTGATTTCGATTTACGATACGCTATGGGTGCACGCAAGGCAGGGCAAGAACGAAACCTATGGCGAGGCTTTCAACTACCAGACTCGCGCATTTTTGAAATATCAACTCAACGGATCAGCGAAAAAGTTTGAAAAGAATTTCGGCTCGCTGGGTTCCGCATTTCGGGGAGATGTCGGATTTAAAAATAAAGCGCGCGCGCCCTGGGCCTGGTATGACGATACGGAGAGGGAGCGCCCGCGCGGCGAATGGTTCTTCGACCCGGCTTCGGTCATAGCCCGGCATTTTGTTATGGAGCAAGCTGGCTTTTCGAAGGCTTATCTTTACAACCCGTTTTTTGATTGATGCGGGGAAAACAATATTCGTCTACAGTGAGGCTCTGTCGAACACTTAAATTCACAGCCCGAGGACTCGGGTTGAGCATATACTGCAAATTGTGCGGGAATTTAGAAGAAGTGGAGCTAAGGGGGCTCGAACCCCTGACCTCTTGACTGCCAGTCAAGCGCTCTTCCAAACTGAGCTATAGCCCCACATTTACCAGACTTTAACCTACAGGTTTATCTTATCGGTTTAGGTTAAAGTCTTATCCTAATGGTTGAGAACGTTCGCCTCTTTTCAGAGGCACGACCCATATTAGCCAATTGACTTTTGCCCGTCAAGTTTTGCGATTCGGGTTATGTATGATCTCAGGCGGCATGTTTCAGATCGTTTTTGTTCAGATACCCGATAAGCAGACCGTCCGAATCGACTACCGCGAGGTAACCGAGGTTGTTTATTTTCAATTTCTGTTCCGCATGCTCGATCGATGCGCGCGCAGTGACGAAGAGATCATCCGCGATCGGTTCCATTACTTCGCCTACTCTTACTTGTTCCCATTTATCCTTCGGCACTTCCCGTAGACGTCCTAGTGATAGAATGCCGTGCAGGCGACCGTCGCGCGCTACCGGGAAATTGGCCAGTCGATTGGACGAGAGCACCTGATCGATAAATTCGCTTATTCTCAGCTCTGGTGCCACGCTTACTGCAGGCGTGGTCATAACGGCTCCCACCGTCCCGGTGATGTTCCATTCCGATCGGGTTGCTTGGCTCGCATTTTCACGCGCGCGCATTTGCTCGCGATGACGATAATCGCTATTGGCCGCGGTTTTGAGAAACATTCCGATGATGAACAACCATACGGCTGCCAGGAAATCCCTCCAGATAGTGCCGCGAAAAACTCCATAAATAACCAGAAAAACGCTGTACGACATCAGTATGTAGGCGATTCCCACGCCCATCTTCTTGGCGGTGCGGGTGGCAGCTAGAATGTCTTTGCTGCGGTGCCATAGGATAGCGCGCAGCGCACGTCCGCCATCGAGTGGCAGTCCGGGTAGGAGATTGAATATCGCGAGGAACATATTGGCATAGGCCAGGTAATAACAAGCCTCGGTTGCACCTTCGATCAACCAGGCATCGGAATCGGCCCATTTCAATCCAAACAAAAAAACTAAAAACATGAAACCCAACAAGAACGAGCTGACCGGTCCGGCAATCGCCACCCGGAATTCTGCCATTGCCGTGTGAGGCTCACCGATCATACGCGCCCAGCCGCCGAAAATGTGAAGCTGGATATCCTGGATGCGGATGCCTTCAAGCCGCGCGATGATCGAGTGTGCCAGTTCGTGAACCAGCACCGAACCGAAAAATAGAGCTGTGATTACGGTACCGAGCAGAAAGTTCTGCCAGGATGGCAACGGCGGATTGATCGAGGTCGGAAGCCAGTAGCGCGCCATCAGCCAGATGTGTAAGAAGGCGATGGGTGGCCAACTATAATCGATAATCAGAGGTATCCCGAGAACGCGAGCCAGTTGGAATTGTCGGAAACGCATAGCCGAATGATAGCAGAGGAATAGGAAATTTGTATTCAATCTTCAGTCAGAGACGAAGCCTCTGATGGCCTGCGCCAATTCATGCGCGTGATCGTCGAAAAAATGGCCCGCGCCCTCGATCCGAACGAGGCGGTATTTGCTGGAGGAGGGCAGCGCGTTCAAAAACTCGGTCAGCGGTCCAAGCGGCGCCAGTTCGTCTTCAGCGCCGTGAATGAATAGCTTCGGTTTTTCACAGTCGCTCAAGAAATCGAGGTTGCCCATACGAGCCGGAACGCCGATAGCGATCAACCGTTGGACGCGCACATCCGAACAACCGAGACGCAAGCCAATGATCGAACCGAATGAGAAACCGGCGACGATCACCTCTCGTGCGCGCGGCTGATCATTGATCAGATAGTCGAGCGCAATCACAGCATCCTCATATTCCCCCTGGCCATCGGCGTATTCCCCCGTGCTCGCGCCAACGCCGCGGAAGTTGAAACGCAAAGTTTCAAAGCCGGATTCCTGCAGCGCTTTGGCAGCCCGGAAGACGACTTTGTTGTGCATCGTGCCTCCAAACTTGGGGTGCGGATGCAGGACAAGCGCTACGCGTTCGGCCGGCTCGCCAGTCGGGCGATAAATCGCTTCGAGCCTCCCGTGCGGCGCAGGTATGAATAGATTTCCGGCAGGATACATAAAGAATTGATAATTGATAACCGATAGTTGATAGTAAATAAATAGTTGCCAGTGTATATGAACTATCGATATCTCGATTGATTCCTAATTTCGCAGTAACACCTTTAACATACCGGGTTGTTGAGCTTCAGCCATGGCCGCAACCCCATGAGCGAGATCGAATTCGCGAGCGATCAGCGGCTCTACATCGACGGCGCCGGACTCGAGGAGCTCCAGAGCACTTTCAAATCGCCCGCACCTCGACCCTACGATGGTGATTTCATCGACGACCACGCGGGAGGTATCGAGTTGCACCCCTCCATGAAAAGTCGATTTCAGCACTATTGTCCCGCGCGGTCGAGTCAGATCGAGTGCGAGATTCAATCCGCTCGATGCTCCGCTCGCTTCGATGACCACATCGAATCGGTTCGCCGTATCGATCGTCATTCGGTCCGATGCGATTGTGCTAATCCCCGCATCTGAGGCAAGTTTCAATTTACTCGCGTGTTTACCGACCAGAATCGGATCGCATCCTGTCGCCGCCAGCACGCGTGCTATCAGTTGTCCCAGCTTGCCATCGCCGATAACTGCTACCCGTTGAGATTGATTTATCTTGACCTGATCGAGTATTTCGCAGGCGGCCGCCAGCGGTTCTGTAAATACCGCATGACGATCGCTTACTGCATCCGGAATTTTCAACAAATTTTCCGGCGGCAGCTTGAGATACTCGGCAAATGCTCCATCGCGATTGTGGATGCCGAGGACAGTTCTGTTCGGGCAATGTCTGGGATCGCGTTGCAGGCAGAGATCGCATCGCCCGCAGCCCGCATTGATCTCGCCGACTACACGTTGACCGATCTGCGATTCATCCGGGGAGTCAACGACGATCCCGGTGAATTCGTGACCGAGTGTGCCATTGAAATTTGCGTAACCCCGCATAATCTCAATGTCGGTGTGGCAGATTCCCGCCATCGTAACGCGCACCAGTGCTTCACCGCCGCCATCGGGTACATCAAGATCAGTCAATTGTAATAAGCATTTATCAATACGAAGCGCCTTCATCACTATTCTCCACTGGATTTTTATTATGTGCTATGCAATCCTCAATTCGCTAAACTAGTTTTTCATTATGGAAGGAGAACGAGATGTCAAGAGTCAAATCTGGTGATACTGTGAAGGTCCATTATACAGGGAAACTCGATAACGGTGAGATTTTTGACACATCAGAAGAAGGAGAACCGTTTTCATTTACGGTAGGAGAGGGGCAGGTCATCGACGGATTCGATAATGCTTTGGTCGGAATGCAGGTTGGCGAGACGAAGGAGATTGTAGTTCCTCCGGATCAGGCATATGGGGAACGTGACGAAGACCTTGTTCAGCGAATAAGCCGCGATCAATTCAAGCTTACAGGTGTCGAACCTGAAGTCGGCATGGCAATTGAAATGCATACGCCGCAAGGAGTCATTCCGTTGATCATCAGCGACCTGACCGAGACGACAGTGGAACTCGACGCGAATCATTCCCTCGCAGGAGAGAGTCTGTATTTCGCTTTAAAATTGGTTGAGATCGCAGCATAAATTGTCGAATGATACAATCGCAGGCACCACACGATTGGAACCTGACTCCAAGCGAGGCGATTGAAATTCAAAAGCGGATGCGCAGTCTGGTCAAGCTTCAATCCCAGACGCATGAATTCAAGAAAATTGCTGGGGCGGATCTATCGTACAATAAATTTTCGGATACTATTTATACGGGAATTGTCGTTTTGAGTTTCCCGGAATTGCAGGTGATCGAGTCGGTCGGTGTTCGCAGCGTGGCTAAATTCCCCTACGTACCAGGATTGCTCAGCTTTCGTGAAACGCCATCATTGCTTGAAGCTTGGGATAAACTCAAGAACCGGCCTGATGTGTTGATGCTCGATGGACACGGGATGGCGCATCCGAGGCGCTTCGGCATCGCGTGCCACGTTGGCATCCTGCTGGAGATTCCGACGGTAGGTTGCGCGAAGAGTATACTCGTAGGCACGCACGATGTGCTCGCGCCAGACGCCGGTAACCATGCGCCGCTCATCGATCGAAGCGAGCAGATAGGAGTTGCTCTTCGAACGAAGAAAAATGTAACGCCGGTCTATGTCTCAGTAGGGCATCTGATAGATATTCCTTCAGCCATCAAACTAGTTTTGAATTCGACTACCAAATATCGCCAGCCGGAACCTACACGGCAAGCACATCTGCTGGTCAATCGACTAAGAAAGGCCGATTGCGACGAGAAAAACGATTCCCGATAAGATAAAATCTGCGATTTAGGGGGTGGGTGAAAACAAACGTTTTGCCTCGTCTGAATAACCAATTTAAAAAAACTGTTGGCCGTTCGTCTATGGGGATTTGCGATCGCGTGGTTAAATGCGAAACTTTAGTATTTTCAGCGCAGGCTCTCATCACCTAGAGAATCTTTCCAGGCGGTTTTCGACGGACGAAATTCTCCTATCCCCCAGCGTCAACATCGTGCAACATGACGAGCGATGCTCATAGTATAACTCCGATTTTGCATATCGACCGATTATGTCGGCACAGACGACGATCAGACCAATGAAGTCGCTTCCAGGAATTTGTAGAAAATTATCAATTTAACCGGTTAGCGGGCGGCGCCCGGAAACAATGAAAATCGGCTTGCGTTGTACGGTAGGTTGCCGAACCTGCTGAATCTTCCTCGTCAGCCCATTCGGGAAGATCTCGCGGGTAAGACACCTACCCGACATATTTGAGGAGAAGATTTGGCCCTTAAAGATCTGATTTCGATCAATGACCTGACACCAAATGAGGTTCAGAAAATTTTCACTACCGCGGCCGCTCTCAAAGCGCATGCCCGCAATTACAGTCAATCCCTGTCGGGCAGAAGCGTGGCTTTGATTTTTGAAAAACCGAGTTTACGAACACGCGTCACTTTCGATCTCGGTGCGACACAGATGGGAGCGTCGTGCGTCTATCTCGATCATCAGAGCGTCAGGCTAGGCGAGCGTGAATCCGTCAAGGACATGGCGCTCAATCTCGAACGATGGGTCGATTGTATAGTCGCGCGCGTCTACAGCCATGAGACCGTGATCGAATTGGCTGCGCATTCGTCCGTTCCCGTCATCAATGGGCTTTCCGAGTATTCGCACCCATGCCAGGGATTGACCGATTACTTCACCTTGACGGAAAAAGTCGGTTCAAACCTCAGCGGGTTCCGCATCTCATATGTTGGCGATGGTAACAATACGTGCCATTCGCTGATCTTCGGTGCGGCCAAGCTCGGCGCACATATACGCGTCGGCTCACCCAGAGGGTATGAACCCGATGCGGAGGTCTTGAAACTTGCGCGCAAAGAGGCGCGATCGACCGGCGCGAAGATTGACGTCGTCAACGATCCATCGGAGGCCATCGAAGGGGCGCAAGCGATCTATACCGATGTCTGGGCTTCAATGGGATTCGAAGCGGAGACCGAGCGCCGCCGCGAAATCTTCTCTTCCTTCCGTGTAACCAAAAAGCTGCTGAAAGCCGCAGAAAAAGACGCATATTTTATGCATTGCCTGCCGGCGCATCGCGGCGACGAAGTGGACGCTGAAGTGATCGACAGTAAAATTTCGATCGTCTACGACCAGGCCGAAAATCGCCTCCATACGCAAAAAGCCATAATGTTATTGCTTGTGCAGGCCAACCAGTGAGATCGCGGATTGTGTTTTTGCGAGATCGAAAGCGATGAGTGATAAGCGAGAAACAGGACCGGATATTCAGACGGAACGACCCGGCGGAAATGTTAAAACGTCCGATCCGCAAGCTGCTATCCGCAAGCCGCAATCAGTTGCACGTTCAGCCGGGATCGTCAGCATTGCCGTGATGGGCAGTCGCATCCTGGGTCTGATTCGCGAACTTGTATTCGCCGCGTTCTTCGGCGCCGGATTCGCCATGGACGCATTTATCATCGCCTTTCGCGTACCCAATCTGTTACGGGACCTGTTTGCCGAGGGGGCATTGTCCGCCGCCTTCGTCACTACTTTTTCACAAACGATCACGAAACGAGGCGAGAACGCGGCGTGGCGACTCGCAAACATGGTTAATAATGGATTGCTCGTCGTCCTCTCGCCGATCGTCATCGCCGGAATTGTATTTGCTCCTCAGTTAGTCGGCCTTCTGATCGAACCGGACAAATATCAAACCGATGCGCAAACGGCAAACCTCACTTTTGATCTGGCCGTGATGATGACGCGGATCATGTTGCCCTTCCTCATTATGGTCTCGCTGTCGGCTGTGGCGATGGGTGTTCTCAACACCAAAGATCGCTTTGGCGTTCCGGCGTCGGCCTCCACGATGTTCAACGTCGGCGCGATCATCGGCGGCCTGGCCTTCGCTTACCTGCTGGCCCCGGATTACATCGAGGCGGTTATTCACGGCAGGCTCGGAGACGCCGATGGCGTATCTCGCGCGATCGTTGGTATGGCTATCGGGACGCTGATCGGCGGAATACTCCAATGGTTGATTCAGGTGCCGAGCCTCCACTCTGTCGGATACCGCTGGGAGTCGGTATTGAGTTTTAGGGATGAAAATGTCCGGCAGGTCATGAGGTTGATGGCGCCTGCCATCATCGGCTCGGCTGCATTGCAAGTCAACGTTTTTATCAATACGAAGTTCGCTTCCGGACTGGGTGAAGGTCCGGTCTCGTGGCTATCCTACGCATTCAGGCTGATCTACCTGCCGATCGGAATCTTTGGCGTTGCCATATCGACCGCGACTTTGCCGGCTGCCTCCCGCGCAGCGGCGCTCGACAAACTGGATGAATTTCGCCGCACGATCGCGTCATCGCTGCGGCTGACTTTCCTCCTGACCATTCCTTCGGCCATCGGACTGATCGTGCTCAGCCGGCCCATCATTTCATTGATATACGAGCGCGGCCGTTTCGATGCGTTCGATACGGAACAAACGGCTGTCGCACTCCTTTACAACGCGATAGGACTGACCGCATATTCTGGCGTCCGCGTCCTCGCTCCTGCATTCTATGCGCTGAAAGACGCGCGCATTCCGATGATCGCCAGTCTGCTGTCGATCGGCATCAATTATGCAGTGGCAAGCCTGACCGTTAACTATTTAAACATCGGTCATCGCGGTCTCGCGTTATCGATCTCCGCCGTTGCGATTATCAACTTTCTATTCTTATTTCTAGTGATGCGCCGCAGGCTGGGCAAAATCGAAGGGCGCAGCCTCGCCATGGTATTCATCAAAGTTTCGGCGGCATCGTGTATGATGGGCGCGGTATGCTGGGTTGTCAGCCGGCAACTTGAGCACCATTTGGGTTTGGAATCGTTGCTCGATCGTCTGATAAATGTTGGGGTTTCAATTGCGATCGGTATTGCGGTGCTTTACCCTGCGGCGCGACTGATGAGATTGCATGAAATCGAGCAACTCACCGAGGTGCTACAGAGAAAGTTTGGCAGGTTTTTCCGAAGGTAACTTGATATTTATGATTCCAGAGCAGTGAACAACGGAGGAATTGAAGATGAAGAGACTATTGTTGCTGTTTCTATGTTTGATGACGATCGGAGTCGCGACCTTGATTTTCGCGCGTCAGGAGAGGGCCGTCGGGCGCGGCCTGGGAATTTATTATATCGATGTCGAGGGCGGAGCCGCTACTCTGATTGTCACACCTGCGGGGGAATCGGTTCTGGTAGATGCCGGTTGGCCGGGTTTCGATGGGCGTGACGCTAGACGAATCGAAAAAGCGATGAAATCAGCCGGCATCGAGCGGATCGACCATATGGTCATAACTCATTATCACACCGACCACTATGGAGGGGTGCCGGAACTCGCAAAACTCGTAAAGATCGAGAAGTTTTATGATCATGGCCCGCTCACTTCGCTGGATGAAGACAAAGGCTTCGCCACGAAATATGCGGCCTACCAGTCTGTAACCAAAGGCAAATCCATCACGCTCAAGCCCGGCAGCACGATCGAGCTGAAAAGCGCTTCCGGCACGCAACGGATTTCATTGAAATGCCTCGCCGCCCGGGCTGATATCATTTCGGGGAAGAAAGAGAGCGGTGCGGCAAATCAGGAATGCGCCAATGCCGCATTGAAGCCTGAAGACAAATCGGATAACGCCCGCAGCGTAGTCCTATTGCTCAGCTACGGTGCATTCGATTTTCTTGATACAGGCGATCTGACCTGGAATGTAGAACAGAAGCTCGTCTGTCCGGCGAATTTGATCGGCGAGATCGACCTTTACCAGGTATCCCATCATGGTTTGAATATAAGCAATAATCAGGCGTTACTGCGCAGCATCAAGCCCGAGGTTGCAATTATGAATAACGGCCCGCGTAAGGGCGGTCATCCAGACACCGTAAAATGGCTGTTAGAGCTGCCCACGCTCAAGGATCTCTGGCAGGTGCATCGCAACGTAACGAGTACTCCGGAGCAGAACGCGCCGGCAGATTTTATTGCCAATCTCGAAGAACAGAACGATGACGCGCATCTGATTCGCGTTTCGGTCGATGCAGCAAAACGAACATTTACTGTGACGAATGACCGCAACGGAAAGAATAAGTCTTATCAGATTAAATAAGCTAAAAATGAAAGTCCAACTTCTCAAAATCGCACATGCACGCTCGGGGGATAAAGGAGATACAGCGAATATCGGTCTGATCGCTCTCAAACCCGAGTATTACCCTGTTCTTGTCAGAGAGGTGACGGCTGAGCGCGTCAGAAAACACTTCGACGGTATCTGTAAAGGCGAGGTGGAGAGATTTGAACTGCCGAATCTAAATGCGCTTAATTTTCTCCTGCATCAAAGCCTCGGCGGTGGCGGAACGATCTCTCTCAAATCAGATCCCCAGGGGAAAACTTTGAGCTCAGCCTTGCTCAGGATGGAGATCGAAATAGTTGATAATTGATAGTGAAGAACCTTACATCTCACACTATCAACTATCAACTATCAACTCTCTTTCTTTGCTTTCCCCGGTCCGGGGGGAAGTTCTTGCGATGCAATGGCAAGAGCATTGTTCTCGTCCTGGGTATTTATGTCAGAGTAAGCTGAATCATTGTCGTCTCCGGAAATCAAAAGTCCTCCGGAATGTTTAGAGAAGACTAACTTGCCGATCTCAGGCGAGTAATCCACAATCAACACATCTCCCAGAGCCACCTGCTCGGTTGCGATCAGGTTCGAAAGCGGGTAGACAAGAAATCTTTCGATCGCTCGTTTCAGGTGCCGCGCCCCATATTTGAAATCGATCCCTTCATCGAGGAGGAATTTTTTGGCCGCATCGGTGCATTTGAAGATAAACGTATCCCCGCTGCCGCGTATGATTCGTTCCTGCACCGCGCTCAGCTCGATCTCGAGAATCTGCCGCAGATGCTCATCTCGCAGGCTGCGAAAGACAACTACTTTGTCGATCCGATTCATGAATTCCGGAGAGAATTTGCGACGCGCCGCCTCCACTGCCGTACGGTATATCTTCTGATCTACTTCATTATCGATCACTCCAGATTTCGGCGCAAAACCGATACCTCCCGAAATCAACTCGCTCATCTCGCGCGCACCGAGATTAGATGTCATTATTACTATCGCTTTCGAGAAGTCTACCCTGCGGTTATCGCCAAGTGTGAGCGTTGCTTTATCAAGGATACCCAGAAGTAACTGCCATAAGGCATCACTAGCTTTTTCAATTTCGTCGAATAGCACGAGGGAGAGTTTGACCACGTCGCTATGCGATCTGTCGAGATTCTCCTGAGTAAGCATAGGGGCGGTTTCGCGATGACCCAGATAACCTGGGGGGGAACCGATAAGTTTAGCGATTTCGTGTGAGTGTTGAAACTCCGCGCAATCGATCTTGGTTACAAGATTGGGATCGCCGAAGAGGACTTCGGCGGCGGCTTCAACGACTCGGGTTTTGCCGGAGCCGGTCGGTCCCAAAAAAAGAAGTGTGCCGATCGGGCGTCCAGGATGCGCGAGACCGGCCAGATAAATCTGATACAGACCGGTTATGCGACGTACTGCGCGATCCTGCCCTACTATCAGCGCCGAAAGCTTGTCTTCAAACTCCTGCGCTTGCGGGCTTTTCAGATCAGGATTTAAATAAGGGCTTGTTATCGCCGGTTTTTGTGCGCTATTGGTCATGTCTTTGGCCTCCTCGCTTTCCCCCACAAATTAGGTTGCCATCTACAAAACTTGAGAACGATAGTTGGATGATCAATTTGCTAATCTCGTTGTGCTTATTCTCTACCTCCGCACTGAAATCTCCATCTTGAGATAAGTATCGGCTTATTGATTTCAATTGACGTCTTATTAATCGGTTTGGTTACGATCAGTTTGCCTGTCGCCGTCCTATTTGCACAAATACTGTTAAGATCAATAGCTGTGTGTCAATCCTGGCTGTGGAGGGGTCTTTCATTTCTTTATAATACTCAATTTGGTCACACCTTTCAATCACCCGAAATTTATAGTTTGTGTGATGCTCAATTGAGAATCACCGATTTTTTATGCGAGAGAACGATTTAACCGGCAAATAGGTTCTACAATAAAATTGACTAATCAATGAGCAAACATGCCGAAATCAATATTTAGTCTCAGGCTCTCCTTCGAATTTCTTGGGGTTGATCGGGCGATTGATCTCGAACTCGTTGAATGTCAGTTCTTCAATGATCTCATTATTTAATGTGGTTGTAATGCGATGAGGCAACAGCACGCGGGAGACCATTCTATACTCGGAGAACCTCATCTGCATTTCATAGGGCTGTGGAGGTGTAGTTCGCTCCTGCCTTTCCCGCTGCGCACGTTGTATCGTTTCCCGAAAAAATCTGGAATTGTAAAATCCGGGGGCCTCGATAATCACGGTCTTGTGGCGTATCGCGATATATTTCCAGGCGAGCGCCAGCGGTATATTCGATTTTGGGTCGAGCAGCAGAAACATTCGATTATTTTCCGGGTCTGTCACAACAATGGCATTCGCCTCGGCATCGAGAGAAGCTATCCGGCCCAAATAAGTGAATTGAAGTGGATAAGCGGGAAGAGCTGTTAAAAGCATGCCCAGGGAGAAGATAGACAATTGTTGCCGCGCTCCTCGCCGTTGCAACTCAGTGGTTTTTTCGAAATCATCGACATCGATCACCCTATTATCTCGGTGCGAGCTGATAGCCCGTAATGGCGGATTGCGCCAAGCTCGAGCGCCATTGACGACCTCAATAAAAGCGAAAGGGAAGCCTCTCAATCGTTCGCCGGATGTGCGCTTGCGGAACCGCTCAGGCAGCAGAAAATCCAGTTCGATTTTCCCTGATAAGACTTTCTCTTTCTCGACCACTTTCTTCGGCGATTGGATGCTGACGTATTTGAGCGGACGGCGCAGTTTGGCGGAGACCGAGAGGGTCTGTATGCTGTTTAGCGCATCTTCACCGCCAAGCGCTACCCGAGCCAGTTTGATCAACTCCCCCGCTCGCTCCACCTTCGCTCCGTCCGCGGCAGAAGGTGTTTTTTGGCTTGTTTCAGGTCCTTGCTGCCGATAAATGTTTCCGGCGTCGGTAACCTTCGAAACGTACAAAAGCGAAATCGAAAAAGGCAAAAAGAGACAGTAAAGGCAAAATTTATTTTGTCTCCTTTGACGGTTTTCCACTTTTCCGGTTCCGGTTTGCATTCTGTTATGAGGCATAACTTAAATTGTTTGTACTGAGTTCGATCATTCTGCCATGAAATTAAAAGAAGACTCCATATACCTGCTTCCTTTCATCTCATCGATTTATTAGGTAACATTCTACAGTAATATCGATGAAAAATTCCGTTTTATCCAGACTCACAAAACGGCGCACCGAGCGTAGAAGATGGCGACAGACGTTTGCTGCGTTTTTAAAGGCCGCAATGATCGAGCCTCGCCGCGTCGAAGTCACCTATCAGCGCATTATAATTACAAAGCTTCCGCGGGCATTCGACGGGTTTCGCATCGTTCAGCTTTCCGACATTCATCATAGCCCATTTCTGGGAATAGAAGAGATCTCTGAAGCGGTACGTCGAGCGAATGAGTTGAAACCCGATCTGATCGCGCTCACCGGCGATTATGTATCACATTCGCGCGAATATATTGACGGTTGCGCTCAGGCGCTCGGAATGCTACGCGCCCAGCATGGCGTCTTCGCCGTCCTGGGCAACCACGACCATTGGACTGACGCCGAGAAGATGGCGGCCTCGCTGACGCGGCAGGGTATTCGAGTTTTGGTTAACGAGAATGTGCGCATCGGTGTGAATGGATCGTGCATTTGCCTTGCAGGCATCGATGATTTGATCGCCGGGCGCTATGACCTGCCTCAGGCATTGAGAGGCACCAGCAGTACTGAATCTCGTATTTTATTGGCGCACAATCCAGCTATCATTCGCGAAGCCGCGCGCGCGGGCGTGGATCTGGTTCTTTCCGGTCATACGCACGGAGGTCAGATCAACTGGAGGCTGTTGATCGGCCGCGAAGACCGTAAAACCGCCCGCTGGTTGCGCCGCCCAAGCCGCCGCCTGATGCGCGGCCACGCTCAGCTCGGTTCGACTCAACTTTACGTCAACCGCGGATTGGGTACCGTGGTTGTTCCGCTGCGATACGGCTGTGCACCGGAAATCACCGTGATCGAACTGACAGGCTGATTCATCCCCTATAACAAAATAAATAAAGTCATCGGTCGCCGGCGTCCGGGCCGAGATCGCATATCAAATCCAACGACGTTTAAGCGCCGACGCCCCGCTGTCAATAACGCGGGCAAGCAAAGATATGTCATGACTCGCTTCTCGGTCGCACCGATCCGCTGATTGGTTTACGGTTCGTCTCGCCTGTTTCGAGGACCGGTATCCCAGTATCCACTTCCGAGTGTGGCCGTGGAATGATGTGAGTAGAAACGACCTCACCTATCTTTGAGGCAGCCGCCGCTCCGGCTTCAACTGCAGCCTTCACCGCGCCTACTTCTCCGCGCACGATCGCTGTCACCAGACCCGCATCGATCTTTTCATAACCGACCAGTCGAACATTCGCTGATTTAACCATTGCATCGGCCGCTTCAATCATCGTGACGAGGCCGCGGCATTCGATCATTCCGAGTGCTTCCATAATAATTTCTCCAATCCAGTTTATTTAGCCGGCCCTGATTCTAAATCAGAATAAATAACTTGTGGAGATGTAAAAACGAATCGGCAGAAATAACCCTACAGCCCTGGCGGCCAGATGCCCACGGTGGGAGATTCAAATTCTATGGTTCCGGCATTAATCCCGCAGGATATTTCCCCGTCACCTTATGTGTCATGTTTCACCGGATAATTGCCACTCTTATCCGTAGCGATGATCGGTGAGCATATAGGCTCGCGATCAAGATTGTCTGACACAAACATTACATTGTTAGTCAGACAAGGCTCAGTGTGCCCGCGGGACGGCATGGGCGTTTTGAGTAACCGGATGTGCAGGGGCTAGGGGTGGCCGACTGCGTCCGGCTCTGTCAGGCGCTCCATCGCCGGCCCGAGGCGCGCTGTCGCAACAGCTCCATCTCGCCAAGATAAAATAACCAAGTTAAAATAAAAGACATCTTCTCCATTGCCTTGATCAGATTCAACATAGGAAAGTGGCGTGGTCCATATTATCACTTCATCTTTTTTTCGATACTTTTCGTGACATTACGTTCCAACCTGTCGCGAATACGTTTCGCGCGGCTGAACAAGGTATTTATCGAAATACCAAGCCTGGCTGCCAGAGCTTTACGGCTATCAATTTTGGCTTGTTTGTCTTCCTGGTAATATTCAATGATCAATTCCCGATCCTCATACGAGAGATTGTTCAGGCATTCTCTCAAACTGATTAACCAAATATCGTCATCTTCAAGTTGGTTTGGTGGTGCAGCGAGGACCGACAATTTCTCAATTTCGACTCGCCTGTTATCCGGATGCCTCAAATGTTCCTTAAAAACAAAGCGTGCAATCCCTAAGCAGAGGGCAAGGATATTTTTTTCGACCTTCTCGCCATCGTAAATCTTTCTTGCCACCCGGTTCAGCGTTTCATCTGCGAGCTGATCGGCAACAAGAGCTCCGCGCCATTCGAAAAATTTGATCAATTGCCGTCGTAACTCTTCATACCTCTCTCCTGCAATCTCGGGCTCAGGAGCCAGCTTGGCCAGAAATTTCGCGAAGGCTTCCGGCGTCAGATCCCTCTCTTTCCTGGACATTGTCTCCATATGTTTATGTAAATTTTCTGAGGTCAGATTTTATTTATTACGTCCGGATATAAGCCGAATAACTTCGACCGGCAGCGGGGGCTGAGTTTTCCGGACTCCGGACGTGATGGACTACTTGATGCCAGCATAGACATTTGAGCACTTGGAACGGGCTTCAATTGGTCATCTGTAGACGGTCAATCTCCCCAGGCTTGTGACACGGCTGGTAAACCACGGAGCACACGTTCCTCGATCGACTCCTTGGTTGAAGCTGTCCCAAGTTCGTCTCACTTCATTGCATAGAGATTGCACTAGCGGAAATAAGCGGATGAAGACTAGGAAATTCAAAGGGGCAATGAGCGTTCATGAATGTTCTCCTTTTCAATTAAGTGAGGTTCGACAGAATAGCCTTCGAATAAAGACAAATCAGACACGCCTCAAATACTTGACATTATGTTCTGTGATTACTTGTGTACGTGGGAGTATGTGATCGATTGAATCGAAAAATCTCACATACTAATAGGTTGGCAGGGCAGAAGAACCAATATAATACTCACAAATTATTCTGTACAAGATCGATCGCTTTTCGAATCTCGGGGCCAAACAGAACAACTTTAACGTTGTAACATTGTTGTATACGGGGAAGCCCATTGTTTTGGATGTGAGGAAATATCAAACATATTCCATTGCCTATGCTTATGCGCCGTCTGAGAATGATGGGTTGTTGGTACTTACGTTCAAATTTTACCGAGATTGTGGTTCGAATAAACCTCATGGCAGTCCAATTGGCCTTCGGGAATGCTTCTATATCACAGGAGCGGCAGCCCCACGCACAAAATTTTCGAGGTTTGACTTTCGATATGGATAAACCGATCAACGAGAACTGACAGGCGAATCAATCGATCAATTGCTTTTTGTGCCTATATGAGCCGGATAGTCTCACAGCCAGGGAAGCCGCCCGGCTCAAACCTGATTGTTATGCGGGTGCGTCTTGCTTTTTCTTTAATATCTAAAATATCTAAATCTCTACCTATGTTATTTCATATGGCCTCCCATACTTACAGAAAATATTTAAGTTTCAGCTACCAGTCATGTCATGTATTTATCGTTCACGGCCACTTATATCCGTAGCCAAGCTTGATCTGAGTGACGATTGCATTTCAGTGCATATAGACTGTGTCGTAGGAATTCCGCTGTTGCTACAAATCCTGTTCGATAGTTATTAATCGATCTATCCTATTTATGTTTATTCAGCAATGATAGATATTGCCGGGAGGTGTGTTTACGACATGAAAAAAGCTATTCAATGGCTATGCGGTATTGCTGTTCTGTTTATTTGTACCGCACTCGATTATTTAACGACCTCCACCCGCAGGCTTTTACGATTCATTACCCTCAAAACTTCATCTTGAACCGTGAGGTACGCGGGATCGACACTTCAGCATTCAGGTTGGTACTCAATCGATCGAAGTGCGCTTATAATTGAAGCGTGTGCAGTTAAATTCCAACAGAATCAATAGTCTCGCATCTCAGCGCCGGAGGCGCGTAATGTCTAAGCTCACGATCCTAACCATAACCTGAGCTCCGGAGGAGCGAATGCCTACCTGGTGCTCCTCCGGAGCTCGTGAGACTTTGGTGATCGAATACTATAAACATCGCGCGCCGCTGGCGCTCAGGTCCGAAAATGCTGATTCCAATTAACTTTTATTTGCACAGTCTTCATATAACTAGTTACCTATAATTTCTACATGCTTCGACTATATGTATTACGATCACTTCCAGCGGTATTTGATGATTCCCAAAAGTGACTAAATGTTATTTCAAATAAATCATATTGGAGGCATCGGAATGATTCACCCATTCTCAAGCCCTACTCGAAATAAGTATATCTCACGAGCCTTCTTTTACGGATTTCTGCTCTCCATCAGCCTTCCGATCGTCCGGCCTCAGGCTTCACCCGAATCGATATCCTCAGTAAAAGCACAAGCGAAGACTGATGCTGGATTGGAAAACCACGTTCAGGCGGATCCGCAGACTATCCGGCTCGAACAAGGCAAGCAGATTGAACGAGAATTGGCTGGGGGGCAGTCTCATTCATTTCAGATGACCCTGAGCGCCGGTCAATATGTCAAATTGATGATCCATCAATGCGGCATCGATGTGGTAGTGCGGCTTTTTGGGCCGGATAGAAAGCAGTTCGCAGAGTTCGATTCTGAAATCAGGGCGCACGGAGAAGAGCACGTAGAATGGGTGGCGGAAGTCACGGGAAGTTACCGCCTCGATCTCCTGTCAAATTTTAAGCAGGAGGCAGCCGGGCGTTATGGGATTCAGGTAACGGAATCGCGTGTCGCGACGGACAATGACCAGGTTTTACACGAAGCGCGTATTTTCTATACGAAGTTCCTCTGCCTGTATCGTGCTGGCAAATATAATGAGGCATTCCCGTTAGCTAATCGCGTGCTGGCGACTCGTGAAAGGGTATTGGGGGCGGAGCATTTCGACGTCGTTTGTTCTCTCAACAATCTCGCCATCCTCTATTTTGAAACAGGGAAATATGAGAAGGCCGAGGCTCTGTTTCGACGAGTAATAACCATCCGGGAGAAAACGCTAGGGCCAGAACATCCCGAAGTAGCTAAGGCTCTCAACAACATGGGCATCATCTATAAAGAAAGAGGAGACTATGCAAGATCCGAGACATTCTTCGGGCGCGCGCTGGCCATCTTGAAGAAGGTATTAGGCGCACATCACCCCGGGGTCGCTCAGCTTCTGAACAACCAGGCCGAACTCTACCGGGAAAGAGGCGATTACGCGAAGGCGGAGCCGCTCTACGCGCAGGCGATAATCATCAAGGAGCGAGCATTGGGAGTAGAACATCCTGATGTCGCGGCGACGCTCAACACACTCGCCCTGCTTTACGAGGAAAGAGGGGACGACGCGAAAGCTGAGAAATATTACGAGCGAGCGCTGGCAATCCTTGAGAAGGTATTGGGTCCGGATCACATAATGGTGGCCCGTACGCTAGGAAATCTGGCCAACCTCTATCGAGATGGAAGAGGCGACTATATAAAGGCGGATATGTTATACCGACGTGCACTGACTATGTTGGAGAAAACGCTGGGGCCGGATAGTATCGATGTCACGCGTATTCTCGGCAGTCTAGCAATCCTCTGCCGCAAGCGTGGTGATTACGCGAAGGCCGAATCGCTTTATGAACTTACAATAGCGTCCATGGAGAAAACGTTCGGGCCTGATCACTCGTTTACAGCCGATGTTCTCAAGGACAATGCCGTGCTTTATGCCCTTAAGGGCGATACCGCTCACGCCGTAACGGAGTTGACTCGGGCCAATGCTATCGACGAACGCAACCTTTCGGTCTCGCTCGCAATCGGCTCAGAACGTCAGAAACTTGCTTATCTCGATACTTTCTCCAAATGGACCGATATCACGCTCTCGCTTCACAGCCAGGCCGCGCTGCACTCTCCTCAGGCTCTCGATTTGGCGTTCACGACCTTGCTCCGCCGGAAAGCGCGCGGTCTCGAGGCGATGACTGATACGATCTCCACTTTGCGTCGCCACGCCACACCAGAAAATCAAATGCTTCTCGATCGATTGGCCGAAGCCCGCTCGCACCTGGCCGCCATCACACTCAAAGAGCAGGACGCAGCAAAACCCGATGTCTACCGGGCTCGTATCGAGCCAATCAGGGAAAAGGTTGAAGAGCTGGAAACGGAGCTCAGCTCGCGCAGCGCCGAGTTTCGCAACCAGGCGAAACCGGTCACGCTCTCCTCTGTTCAGTCTGCTCTCCCGGCGGGCAGCGTGTTAATCGAATTCGCTTGTTTCACTCCGAGAGATATGCAGACCGAAAAGGTCCTACCGCATCATTACCTCGCCTATCTACTTCCGGCGCAAGGTGAACCGAAATGGGTAGACCTGGCTGAAGCCGCACCGATCGATCGAGCGATAGATGCCTGGCGAAAGGCGTTGCGCAACCCGAAGCGGCTAGATGTTAAAAGGCTAGCGCGCGTAGTGGACGAGAAACTGATGCGGCCCATACGATCAATTCTGGGCGAATTGACGCACGACGCGCGCCACCTGATGATTGCGCCCGACGGTTCGCTCAACCTTATTCCTTTCGCCGCTCTGGTCGATGAACGGGATCAATATCTGATAGATAGTTACTCCATCACCTATCTGACCAGCGGACGCGATCTGTTGCGTCTTAAAACAACGGACCTGAGCAAAGGTGCGCCTCTGGTAATGGCCAATCCTGAATTCGGCGACCCTGCCACCATCGCCTTGGGACGCGGAGTTGAGAGCTCAGGAAAATCGCGCGTACCCATTCGAGCTGAGCTACAACTTGATCCTACACAGCTCTTTTTCCAACCACTGCCTGCCAGCAGGTATGAAGCCCTGGCGATCAAAGCCATACTTCCCCAGGCATCTGTGCTGCAGAAAGGGCAGGCAACAGAAACGGCGCTCAAACAGGCGAGGGGGCCGCGCATTCTCCACATCGCGACGCACGGGTTCTTCTACGATAATAAACGGGAATGCCAATCGCCAGAGGATGATCTTTCGCGCGCAGCTTCGCCGAGAACTCGTGGAGTCGTTTCACCGCAGACAACTCACTACACGGTTCAGCTTGAGTCAAATGCATCGCTGGACCTCGCTCAAGAAACAGTGAAGCGGCTGAAGGCGCAGGGAATTGATGTATACATACTTAAAAGCAAAGTGAATGGCAAAAAAGATGTTTTCTTTCGTGTGCGTTCGGGAAAATTTTCAACTCAGGCCGAAGCTCGCGAGTACGGTGCATTTCTGCAGGGAAAGAGAGTCATCAGGGAGTTCTTCGTTGCGAACTATCTGCCATCAAGGATAGGTATGGGGGAACCTGCACCAGCGATTGCTGGTCTACGACTCAGCAAATTTGTGGCTCGGGTAAAAGACCCATTACTGCGTTCAGGGCTTGCGCTGGCTGGAGCAAACCAGGGCAAGAACGGAAATGATGACGGAGTGTTGACAGCGCTGGAAGCGGCATATCTGGACTTGTCGGGGACAAAACTGGTAGTGCTTTCGGCATGCAATAGCGGAGTGGGTGACGTGAAGAACGGAGAAGGAGTGCAGGGATTACGGCGAGCGCTCGTATTGGCCGGATCCGAGAGCCAGGTGATGAGCCTCTGGCCGGTTTCGGACGTAGCTGCGAAAGATCTGATGATCCCATATTACAGAGCGCTCCAGCAGGGAGAGGGTCGGAGCGAGGGACTTAGGCAAGTACAGTTGCGGATACTGCGGGAGCGCAAGGATTGGCAGCATCCGTTTTACTGGGCAGCGTTCATTCAGTCCGGGGAATGGGCAAATCTGGACGGTCGAAGGTAAACATCTATTAAATGTTGGAATTTGTATGGGGTGATGAGCGCTGGCCCTGTTCTGTTGCTGCGATTAGCGGAGAGGAATTTCGAAGGAAAGAAGAAAGTAGTAGAAAAGAATTTATGGTCTTTGAAAAAATAATTTTACGTTCCTCTTCCGCCGCGTAGAAGCAGGTTGAATAGCCCTGTGTTTTAACGGTTAAAACGCGGGGTTGGTTCACCTGGCCGCTACGCGGCGGAAGCGGGATTGTTAGGTTATTTTTCAAAGACCATAACGTCTCTAGCCACCAGCTCTAGAAGTTCAGCCGCAATGCGAATTGAATCTGGCGATGTGAGCCTAATCCGACATCACGGGAAACCGTTCGGTTGACTATGCCGAAAACTCCCGCGGCACCAGTCGTGTATGCCTGGCCTGGTTGAAGCGAACTGCCGATATTGGCGGCCGCGTTTGGCAAGGCATTGGACAACGATACTGGTGGGTTGGCAAAGTTCGTCAAGTTGAAAATGTTGAAGAACTCCGAGCGGAATTCCATATTAACGCGTTCGGTAAGAAGGAACTTCTTACCCATCATCAAATCGAACTGATAGAAGTTTGGGCCATGGAGTTGATTACGCATCAGATTCCCGAATGTGCCCGGTTGAGGAACTGCAAAAGCTGCGGGATTCAGGATCGTCCGGTCAGAGTTGAGGAACGGATTCACCCCGGCTACCACATCCGGGCGACGCACGTTGCGTGTAGCTCCCCCGCCCGGCGTATTGATCACAGCCGTGAGACCGGGCGCAGCGTTATTAAAGTAATTCCCCGCCGCATCGCGGAAAAGCACGTCCGGACGCACAATACCCACACTCATCGGCAACCCGCTACGAATATTGGCAATGGTGCCGATATTCCATCCTCCCGTAAATTGCCGGACCAGCGGCGAACCGGTCTTGCCGAATGGCAATTCATATAATGCGCTGATGTTGAACATATGACGCACATCGAAGTTGTTGTAGCCGTTATCGTATTCGAAATCTTCAATGGCCTTCGCATTATTCGCTACGGTCGACGCCTCGTTCGAGCCGGCTGTGTTGCCGAAGCTGCGAGCGAAAGTGTACTGCGCGTTCAACAACAAGCCGGTATTGAAGCGACGCGCCAGCGTAGTTTGTAATGCATCGTAACGATCGTGGCCGCCGCTCAATTTGACATCCACTTCGGCGTAAGGTCTGAGGATCGTCCCGTCCGCCTGCACGATGTCGAATTCACGCGTTATGATGGCTGCGCCGGTCGCCGGATTGGTTCCAACGCTGACGATCTGGTTGGTGATGCTCCGCAGGAATAGATTCCGTCCCAGGCTCCCGACGTAGGCCAAGGTTAACGCCATATTGTACGGTAACTCCTGTTGCATTGAGAGGGTATAGGAGTATATGCGTTCCGGTACACGATATCCATCCTGATAGTAGGCGCGCGGTTGGTACAGCCGATTGTTGGGATTATTGGTAAAGTTCGATACGATCGCAGGAATGTTGGCCGGGAAGAGAGCTCCCGTTGTGATGTTCTGCGTCACCTGGATGCGGTCGGATTCGATCGGTTGAATCTGATCCTCGATCTGCCCGGGACCATAGTTGATCCCGAACCCGGCTCGAAATACCGTCTTGCCGCCGCCTATGAAACCCTTGCTACTACCTGAGAACGGAGACCATGCTAGAGATAGGCGAGGCGCGAAGTTGTTCTTCAGTGCTTTGTAGACAGTTGTATCTGAGGGGAGGATGACACCATTTAACGCATCAAAGACGACCTGGCCTTGTCGATCCTCGCGCAGCGGCGTGTAGTACTCATAGCGCAGGCCATAGTTGACGGTAAGATTCGGTCGGACTTTCCACTCATCCTGAGCGTATCCGATGTAAAACTCCTCCTTGGCAAACCTCTCGCCCGTCATTCCATTGTTAAATGGACTGGGAGCGCTCACATCTCCCACATACTGCACCATTCCCGGAGTATTGTTGAGAAATGCGGTGAAATTCGAATATGTATAGGTTGTTCCGCCCAAACGGTCGGTGTACATTCTGAGCAAACGTGCCTCGCCGCCGAATTTTATGCTGTGATTGCCGCGCAACCAGCTCAGGTTGTCGATAAACCCGATCGTATAGGGTGTATATGGTTGACCGCGTCCATTGGTGGCGGAATTTGCCCGGACCAGACCGCCCGGCACCGTGATGCCGCTGGAACCGCTCTGACCGGCGATCCCTGTATTTGCCACGGCCCCGCTGATGTTGAGAGTTATAGCGGAGAGATCGATCCCGTTGACTGTCGGCGCCAGGCCGGAAACACGTGTGTAGGCGCCATTATAACCGACCTTGAATTCATTGATCTTGTTCTGCCCAAAGGACGACTGCCAAGCGACCACTGCGTTTTGCGGAACGGCCTTGATGATCGCCCTGCTGCCGGATACGTTCTGGGGCTGATCATTGTTGCCTTGATCGCGAAAGTAACGCGTGTAGATCGAATTCCTATCATTTATTTTGTAATCGAGACGAAGCGATCCGGCATTTTCATTGACCGGATTGCTCGCTTGCAACTGCGCGATGTTGAAATTTCCATCCGTCGTAGTCCCCAGTATTACGGCGTTCGGACCCAGAAATGCCGCCGGGCATAATGGCTGGACGGCAGCCACAGCGCGCGCGCAGGCAGCCGCGCTCGGCACGGCTTCGCGAAAGTTGATACCAGACCTGAGACGATACCCCTCATAGCTGCCGAAGAAGAAGAATTTCTCCTTCACGATAGGCCCGCCGAAGCTGGCGCCGAACTGATTGAGCTTGAGAGGAGACTTGGTTGCGCCATCGAAAGTGTTGCGGGCATCGAGCGCATCGTTGCGCAGGAATTCAAAGACTGAACCGTGGTATTGATTCGAGCCGGATTTGGTGACGACGGTCACCTGTCCGCCCGTCCCCGTGCCATATTCCGCCGGATAGCTGTTCGATTCTACGCGGAACTCCTGGACGTTCTCGAGCGAAGCCTGCAGACGGAAGGGCGATGGGATCTCGCCATTCAAGTTACCGGGAGAGGAGTCGATGATCGCACTGCCTTCGACGCCGTCATAACGGATTGCGTTCTGCTGCACGGCGCGTCCGCTGAAACGGATATCACTGAAAGTCCCCGTGCCGCTGTTGAGCGCGCCGGGGGCTTGCAAGTAAAGTTGAGAAAGCTGCCGTCCGTTGAGAGGCAATTCCACCACTTCACGCTCATTGACGTTCGCGCCCATCCGGGCAGACGATGTGTCGAGCGTTGCCTCTGCGCCACCCACAATCGTTATTGTTTCAGTCGCACCGACGGGCTTTACCTCTGTATCGAGGTCCAGCGCCTGACCGACTACCAGCTCGACATTTGTGAACTCGGTCTTGGCGAATCCGGTAGCAGTCACCGTAATTGTGTATGAAGACGCCTTGAGACCGGTGAGGATGAAGCGGCCTTCGGCATTGGTGGTTGCAGTTCGGATATCACCGGTGCGCTCATTGCGAATCGAGACTGCTGCACCCGTTACCAGTGCGTTCGTTTGATCGCGCACCGTGCCGGCGATGCGCGCTTGATCTACCTGTGCTGAACCTGCTGTCTGCAATAGCCCAACCACGGTCAGGATAAGCATAAAATTTAAAAAGCAGCTCAGCCGCTTATATTTTTTTTTCAGCATAAATGCTCCTATGTACTCTCCTATGTGAAGCGATTAAATAAATCTTTCCCTCTTTCAGCCTGCCGATTCCATCGAGGCAGCCCATTGGGTTGATTCGTTTCAGCGAAAGGGGTCTCGAGACACCTCAAGCACTCGTGCAATGAGAAAACTATTCAACTCAATCTTGCCGTTTTTCCCGACGTGTGTATCACTCTTGTGTGATTTACTTGGACGAGGCCTTGCCCTAAATCTCCCTTTAACGAGAAACATTTTATTCATCCCTGTTATATATATATTTTTTTTACAGCGAGCCTGATTTGATGATATTGAGGGGGTGACTTTAGCAGGCTTCGCTTAAATCGAGGTAAATACCGTGTTAAATCTATGTAAAGGCGGTTTTAATTACTGGTTAAAATAGCCGGGCGAGCAGGTGCGGGTTGAGGGGAAACGATCATGACGGCGATTGACAGATGGATATCCCGCTCGCTACCCCTCGTTGTACTGATTAGTTTCGTTTACCGATGAGCGAGTCTGATGTTTTTCCGCTATCTCTATCTCTTTGGGAGCAAATAGGGAATGAAGCAGAGCGCCGATAATAAAATCCGCCTGGCGATCATCTTCGTTTTCGGTCAATTCTGTTGTTTGTGATAGCTCGTGGGCCGCGGCAAATTCGACCGGCACTTCAGCTCTCGCGGCTTCTATGGCAGATGCTATATCGTAATCGAACCCGTTAGACACGGCATTTTGAACTCTTCGAGCGATAGCCTCAGCTCCATATTTGCGTGAGCCTTTAATCGGTTGATGAAACATTAGTGAAACCTCCGCAGAATCGATTTTCAGCAAGTTCCAGAAGTGCGGCAAAAATTCCATTTCGCCGTACCAACAGAGCGCATCGCGCGTCCCATTATCCAGCGCCTGTCCGTTGACTTTTCGAAAGTTGATCGTCAACGGCAGAATCTCCGCGCCGGCCCTGATGGCGGATGCGAAGAATAGTGCCTTGAAGGGCAAGACCTGAGTGCCGTCACTGGTTATGCTTTCAGGGAACACCTGCACGCTCGATCCGCTGCGCAATGAACGTGATACACGGTATGCGCCGCTGACGTTATCGCGCGTGTCTTCGCGGTTGACAAAGATCGTGCCGCCGAGTTTCGCGAGGAGTCCGATAATCGGCCACTTTCTCACCTCTCTCTTCGCAACAAAAATCGCCGGGAAGACCGAGGCGATAATAGCTATGTCCAGATAGCTTTGATGATTGCCGACGAGCAAATAGTGAGACTTGCGGTACTCCGGGTTAAATCCATGTGCGATAACTTTGATCCCGATCAGCCGTAACAGGAGTCGTGCCCAGAGCTGTGTACCGAGCGTGTTGACACGTCCGCGAGTTCGTTGGGAGGTAAGAAACGGGAATAAAAATAGGGCAATGATCAGGAAGAGTAAGCAGAGAATGAAGAAGCAGCTGAGCCGCGCGATTTGTTTCATCGCAACCCTTGCGCCTCCGCGACATAATGTTGCTTGTAGCGACCTGCCATCTTCCTCATCTCCAGCAAAACGAAGACGTCCGCCGTTCCAAACTCTACATCATATGCGGGCGGGCCGCAAACAACAGCTCCAGTGCGCAAGTAACCTCTCATGATCGGAGGAATCTTTCGCAAAATCTCTCTCTCATCGACCTTATCACCCGTTCGATCGCTTATCTCCATCCGGCAGGATTCGAGCGGCCGTACGCGGTATTTTTCCGGCGCGAAATGATGAGTACGCAGATACGAGTAAATCGGCTGCACCTCCTCGATATCAGAGCAATGGAGGCTGGCGCAACCGAACATGTGACTGATGTTCTTCTCGAAAGCATACCGTGAGATCGCACTCCAAAGCAGATTGATGGTGGCGAACGTGCGGTGGGTGGCGGCGATACATGAACGACCGAGCTCGAGCAGATCTCCCGGTAGTTTCTTGAGGTTGCTCAGATCGAACTCGTTCTCTGAATAGAAACCGATCTGCTTTTCCGCCCGACCCCTACGCAGCAGGCGATAGGTGCCGACCACTTTCTCACTTTTGATATCCTTGACTATCAGGTGATCACAATAAGCGTCATAAGGATCGGAGTCGAATCCCTTGTCGTAAGATGAGACCAGCCCTTCCTGTAATTCGAGGTTGAAGACTTCGAAACGCAACCTCATCGCCCGATCAATCTCGGCGAAGCTCGTTGCCAGTTTCACTTCAAGTGTGTTGGTGCGGATTAACGTGGAATCACTTGTGCCTATCATTGTCATATATATTCGATGCGTACCTTTGTATCTATTCGATCATTCAGACTTCGACAGACTACGGATTAGCCTCACGTAAAATACACATCGTATGTTCAGGCTGAGTTAGGCTTTTGTTAGTTGTGGGTTATGATTTTGTTTGGTAGGTCTTAAGAGCTTTCGATCGACTCGTCGTGGAGTTTATAGGCACATATTTGATGAAGACTTTACATCGCGATTACCTGGAGTTGAGATGGGTTGTTTATGCTCGTCAGTAATTTAGGTGCCTAGTCCTGTGTCTCAGGTACTTCCGTTCAAAGGAGCGGAAGTACCATCTTTACTTATTCTTAGAACTCAGAGTGAAAACTACAAATATAAAGGGGAAACCGCAAAGAATAAATTTTTTGCATTTCCCCTTTTGATTTGTCTTTTTCTCAGCCGGGCTCTATTGAGCAGCAGGCTTGTTGAATTTCGTTTCGTCAATCTCGGTATTGTTCTTCACCTCTGTGAACTTAAGGGTTACGGCGAACATGGGGGTTACCTGTTTCAGGGTGTGCGGAGTATTGACGCCATCCACCGGCTTATAATCTTCGAAATACCGCTCGATTGCCATAATGCCTTGAGGACCATCACGTTCGGCATCGTGCCGTGTCAATAAACCGGTTTTGACATCGAAGTAAAACTTTTCCAGGGCTCCCTCGGTAGGAGTAGCCTCTATGACGTAGACATCGGATAATCCGATTTTATCCCTGCCTTTAACCCCCAGTTTCGTATAGTTCTTGTTGAAGTTCAGCATCGAATAGAAGTCGGCTTCTCTTTTAGTTGCGGAAAGTTCCAGGCCGGTGAGTTCTCGGAATCCGTTAAATGGATCGTTCGACCACCCCTTTGTGCCATCAAATACGCTGTTTATCGTTCCAAACCCTTCAATATTAATGGTGGTTGCATTCTTGTTCGGGGCTTTCGTGAATGCTTCGATGGAACCGCTCACGTTCATCGTTTCTATCTGAAATGTTCCCTTGACGATACGCGAATTCAATTTCATACAGGCGTCCTTGCCCCCAAGTGCCTTGACATATTTATCGATGATTTCGTCGGCAGTCGGTAGCGGTGCAGCCGGGCTTGCCGACGGTTTCTCTTCTTTTTTCGTCGCGTCCGTGGTTGATTCTTTGGGTGTATCGTTCTTCGGCTCGTTCTTTGGCTTCTCCTGTGCCACGATGGAGATGATCATCATCAGTGACAATAGCAAGCACATTGCAACGCGTTTCATAAAAATTCTTCCTTTCTCGTGTCTCTCTTCGTATTTGATTTACTCGTTGATTTACTCTTTGACTATATATTTTGTCGTTTCGTCTATATCTTACTACGGCGACTGTTCGATATTAAGCGAAGTAGTGGAGAACGGTTATTTCTACGAAATAATCGCCCCGAGGTTCCGGCTTACTGGGCGGCTGGAGGATGATGAATGCGTTGATTTAGCTCTAAATCTGAATTAGCATCGAAGTGTCATTAAAATGAGCGCTTTAGACTTCTGCACAAATCATTCAACGTCGAACTCCACTGCATAAAACTGTGAATTATGGCTTCTTATGATGAAACCGAGAAACCGGCCGCGACACTGCATATCTTGCAGAGAGACGGCAGTCTGTCAGAACGCAGTCTGATGCAACAGGAGACGACGATCGGGAAGAGCGCACACAACGATATCATACTGGCCGACGCGTCTGTTTCCAGTAGGCACGCGAAGATAGCGTTTAATGAAGGTGCCTTTACTCTTACCGACCTGGGCAGTCGCAACGGAACATTTCTCAATGACGTCAAGCTCGTCGAGTCGCGTGCGTTGAGTCACGGCGATCGCATAAGAATGGGACATTGCACGCTGACAATAAGGATCGAAGGGGTTGACGATACGCTAGTGTTGAACGTCTCCGAGGCTGGCGCTCAGCCTCCTCTTCCTCCCACGCCGCCGCCCTCTCCTGTCTCTCCCACAATCAGTGAAGAGGCGCTTGCCACTGCGCTGGTAACTTCGGGATTGGTCGCTCAAGCGGAGGTCGATCGTTTGCATGAGTCGGGAGGTGACGGACTCCGGCTTTACGCCGCGTTGCTAAAAAAGAATCTGGTGAGCGAACTCGGGTTGCGCGATCTGATAAGTCGAACGTTCAACATCCCGCCGGTAGAGCTGAAAACGATGGATGTCGATGTGGTTGCTGCTGCGGCTTTACGCCCGCAATTCCTTCGTGAGAACCTCATCTGCCCGATCGTTGGGCAGTCGGCGGATCATCTCCTCATCGCGGTCGCCGATCCGACCGACAAACATTCGATCGATGAAATTGAACTGATCACTCGAAAAAAAGCGTCGCTGAGGATCGCGACGCCCAGCGAGATCGGTGAAAAACTCGAGAATTACTTCACCCCTAGATTGATCGGCGTGACCCCTACAGGCGAAAAGGTCGAGACGTTACTAAATCACCTGGAAACCGATATCGGGAAAGCGCCGCACAATAGCTTTGTCATATCAGATCCCACAGTGAGTAACACGCACGCGGTCATTATCGCCCGCGACGGTTGTTACAGCATCGTGGATCTGGGCAGCAGCAACGGGACAATTGTCGATGGTAAACGTCTGGGCAACGAGGCATATACCCTTCAACATGGCGACAAGATTCAACTCGGGCAGGTCGTGCTCACCTTTCGGAATCCGGCTGAAACGACGGAGAACAAGACCGCACGCATTTCATCCGATGCGCTGGAGGATGTGAGAAAGCGAATCACCCTCAATCCGCCAGCTATAGGAGTAGCCAAAGATCCTGAATTTCGTGAATCAAAGCATTCCATCGTTTCATCGGAAACAGAGGAAGATGAGGATGATGGGGAAGAGAGAAAGGATAAGAAGAAAAAAAAGAAAGATGGCGATCGGATAAAAGCGGCGCTGGTCAATTCCACCAGCCGCATTCTGGCCACTGTTCTCGGATCGCTATTGACGCTGACTATCGCGCTTTATTTCATGCGCCCATCACAGCAGCCTTCACCCCCGCCCGGCTCAAAAGAAGGGCAACAGGCGGCTGCTGGATCTCGACTGGCTCCCTCAGATTCGTGGCAGGATTTCAGCACCAGATTATTTCGGTCTCCCATAGAGGCATCCGGGGTCGCCTATTTGCCCGGCGCCAACGGCGTGATCGTGGTATCGGATAACCAGAATGGCGAAGTGCTCTGGATGCCGCTCAATGAAGATGGAGGGCAAGCCGGTCCGCTAAAATCCGTCCCGCTCGGTGTAAGTTTCAAAGACCCGGAGGCGATCACTTATGGCAATTCCTATTTTTATCTCCTCACCTCGCAATCGGAGCCGAAAAATGGCGCAGAGAATGCCCTTGTACGTTTTGAGTTCAATAGTGAAACGCAATCGCTGCGCGGCCAGGCCGATATAATCAGTGATTTCCGTACCTTTCTGCTCTCGAACGTGCCGGAAATCGCATCGCTGGGCGCTCCGCCGGGAGCTGAGGGGGGACTCAACATCGAAGGCATCGCCTGGGATCCGATCAATGAGCGTCTGCTGGTCGGTCTGCGGTCTCCGCTCGTCGGTAACAAAGCCGTCCTCATCCCGATTAAACTTCGTGATCCACATGGCTCTTTCGTAACCGATAACCTCAGCGTCGACGAGCCTCGTGTGATTGTCTTCCCGCTCGGCGGTCACGGCGTGCGGGATATTACTTACGACACCATACTGCGGAATTTCCTGATCATCTCCGGGTCCCCGGAAGATGTGCGAAAGACCGACTTCGTCCTTTGGGAATGGAGCGGTCAGCCGGACGCCAACCCCGTCAGGTTGATGACGCTCGAAGAAAAAGCCAAGCCTGAGGGGCTGACCGTCCCGACCATCAACGGCCGCAGCTTTGTCTTCATCGTCGGAGATGCGGGCGGCTATCTCAAGTTGAATTACCAATAGATCATAGAATGCATTTAATCATTCAACCGCGCGATGGTATCGAACCCTTGCTCCAAGGCATCGATCAGGCAAGGCATCGTATAGAGATCACCATCTATCGCCTCGATCAGATAGAGATCGAACAGGCTCTGGTTGCCGCGGCGGCACGGGGTGTGGCAGTTCATGCCTTGATCACTTACACCAATCGTGAAGACCTGCGAGATATCAAGAAGCTCGAAAGGCGCATGGCCCAATGTGGGATAACCGTCACACGCACCGCCGAAGACCTGATCCGTTATCACAGTAAGTTGATGATCATCGATCGGCGCTTGCTCTATCTGCTCACTTTCAACTTCACCTTTCTCGATATTCACCACAGCCGCAGCTTCGGTATGGTCACTGAAGAGACGGCGCTGGTAAACGAAGCTGTACGGTTGTTTGAGATCGATACCTTACGCCAGCCCGGGAAGACGGACTTCGAGCACTTCATTATCAGCCCGATTAACGCGCGCGAGAGGCTGACCAGCTTCATCCTCGGAGCCGAAAAACAACTCTTGATATACGATGACAAGCTTTCCGATGCGCTCATAATCCGACATCTCGAGGTGCTTTCAGAATCGGGGATCGACATCAAGGTCATCGGCGAGATGGAGAAGCGCGCCAAGGGAATCGAGGTCAAGAAGATACCCGGTCTTCATCTTCATACACAGGCGATCATACGCGACCGCAACCATGTGTTCTTCGGCAGTCAGAGCTTGCGCAAAGTCGAACTGGAGGAACGCCGCGAAATCGGCTTGATCACCAGCAATAAGGCTGCTGTCAAAAGTTTCTTCGTAATATTCGAGTTGGACTGGGGAGATATCATCCTATATCCCGGCGAGCAGATCAGGTAGAGCAGAACCTCCATCCTTTTCCTCAATTTCACCCCCAAATTCAATTGTTTAATATCTAGTTTAATATCTAATTGATATCGATTTAATGTCGAATTAATGCGCAATCGATATAATACAATTTAAGAATGCGAAACGGGGTGGGGGACCGGGGGGGATAACTGAAACCTTAAGCTTGTTTTTCAATGATACAAATGGCAAATTTCCATAATATCAGTAATGTGCAACTAATTTCGGAACGAGCCGGCGAGATGTCTCGAGAGATGATGCCGGAGGGAACGATGAGAAATTTGCCGGAAACGGCTGTGAATCAACTGCGGGATCACGTGCTGCTGATGGGAGGAGAGGTCGAACGCGCGATTGACCAGGCAACGCGGGCGTTGATAGAACGCGACACGGAACTGGCCGAACAGGTGCTTCGCGATGATGATCTCGTCGATGGTCTGGAGCTCGAATCAGATCAGCTATGCGTAAGGTTGCTCGCCTTGCAACTATCCGACCCGCAGGACCTGCGGTTGGTTGTTACTGCCATCAAGATTACCCCGATCCTCGAAAGAATTGCCGATCACGCCTGCAATATCGCACGAGCAGCGATCTATCTGAACGACGAGCCGCAATTGCAACCATATTTTGATTTACCGAAGATGAGCTGGCTGGCCTGCGAGATGCTGCGCTTATCGCTCGATGCCTTCGCGGCAGTCGATGCGGCGGCCGCCCGCGCTGTGATCGAGCGCGACGACGATATAGATAAGCTATATGATCGGATCTTTCACGATCTCCTCGCCCGCATGTCGCGTGATCCGGATGCTGCGGGGCGCGCTGCGCGTCTCCTGCTGGTCGCCAAACATCTCGAACGCATCGGTGATTATGTTACCGACATCTGCGAGCTGATAGTTTACATGAAAGATGCCCTCGTCATTAAACATAGCCAATTGGCAAGATGACTTTTGATTGGGATGGCAGACTGCGAATTGTTGATCGAGATGGGTTTAATCCTGGCCGATTCAACAATCCGAGATCCGCAATCCGGAATCCGCAATCTATGAAGCCAAATATCCTTATTATCGAAGACGACCCGGATATTGCTGAGAGCATCCGCTACAACCTGGAACGCGAGGGCGCGTTTACGGCTCAGGTTGCCTTGACCGGTGAGGAAGGTCTGAACATCGCGCTGGGTAAGGGCCCCACGGGGCCGGCGGGCCATACATGGCAAACGGGGCAGGCGGGGCAAACGGCGGGCAAACGGGGCAATCACGCCGGACGGGAGAGCCAGTCGCTCAAACGCCCAACCTGATCATAGCCGATCTCAATCTACCGGGGATGAACGGTTTTGAACTCTGCCGCCGCTTTCGCACGGAAGAGCTGACGCGCCGCATACCCATTATCGTGCTGACCGCACGCACCGATGAGAATGACAAGGTGCGCGGGCTGGATCTTGGTGCGGACGATTACATAACCAAACCGTTCAGCGTCCGGGAGCTGGTGGCTCGCGTCCGCGCAGCTTTGCGACGTTCGGGTTATGAATCGCAATCGCCGAAGCTCTATGACGACACCTCGTTGCGCATCGATTACGCCGATTTCGCCGTCGTCTGCCAGGGCAGGAACATCAAGTTGACGCGCAAAGAGTTTGCGCTACTCGCGATCCTCTCGCGCAACAAAGGACGCGTGGTACCGCGCGAACAATTGCTCGATCAGGTCTGGGGATTGGAATATTATGGGGAGGCGCGCACGCTCGACGTCCACATCAGCGGCCTGCGCAAGAAGCTTGGCTTTTGCGGAAATTGCATTGAAACTGTGATCGGTATCGGTTACCGTTTTCGAGGGTGCTTTGAATTGAGTGAAGCGGCAAACGCCTGATGATAATCCGGAATGACGACGCAAGGGAAAAAAGTAATCCTCGCCACCATCGTAATGGTAGCGTTCTTTGCACTGTATGAAACGCTAAAGACGCTGATCCACCCGGAGATGAGCGTCATCACATCACACCTCATTTCAACTATTATTGTCGGCATAATCGCCTTCCTCACTGCCCGCTATGGGATTCGGCAGCAGACCCATCTGCTCGAAGAGCGCGAGAAGAGCAATCTGCAGCTGCGCGATGCTCTCGCGCGAGCCGGCCGGGACGAAAATTTGCTGCGTTCCATCGTCTCATCGGTCGCCGAAGGGCTTGTCATCACGGACAGCGAATCGAGAGTGCTCATCATAAATGATGCCGCGCGCACATTTCTCAACATCGGCCGGCGGCCGGCGACGAGGTTGACCGACATCAGTCGCGACCCGCAGGTGCACCGCGCTTTCTCGAACGTGCTGGCGACCGGCGAATGCGCGGAAGCGCGCATCGAAACGCGGTCGGGCGATGGCACCGCCGTCAGCCGGCGCATTCTTCACCTCCATGCCGCCCCACTCAAGCTCCAAGAAGGTCAGATAGATGGAGTAGTGGGGGCTTTCATCGATATCTCGAAACTTGAGCTGCTCGAGCGGATACGGCAGGAATTTCTTTCGAATGTGTCCCACGAATTGAGGACCCCGCTCGCCTCCATCACCGCCTATGTTGAGACATTGCTCGACGGTGGGATGGATGATCGCGATACCAGCATGCGATTCCTCAACACAATACATCGCAATGCCGAGCGGATGAGGGCGCTGGTGAACGACATTTCCGAACTGTCGGAGATAGAATCCGGCGCAGTGCACCTCACCATCGAGCCTTTTGAATTGCGCGAACTTGTCGATGAAGTATTTTCGGGACTGGCACCGCGTGCGGCGAAAAGCGGAGTCCTGCTCGATAATAAGGTTTCGGGTGCGATAGACGTTACGGCTGACCGCCACCGGCTCGAGCAGATACTCGTAAATCTCGTCGACAATGCGATCAAATTCAACCATCCGGGCGGACAAGTGGCCGTCGCGGCAGAGATTGTCCAGGACGGGATTCTCGTAAAAGTACGCGACACCGGGCAGGGCATTTCAGCAGAACACCTGCCCCGGGTATTCGAACGGTTTTATCGCGTCGACAGAGCGCGCTCGCGCGAAGCTGGCGGCACGGGGCTGGGTCTCGCCATAGTCAAACATCTGGCGCGTCTGCACGGCGGCGAAGCTTATGTCACGAGCGAGGCCGGATCCGGCAGCGAATTCGCCATCAAGCTCCCCCATACATCGCTGGTCAAATCTCATCCGCAAGAACTTCCATCCGATACCAAGATAGCCGGCTCCCCTGTACAACCGATTTTTCATAACGTCAATTGAATACTAGAAATGGATCGTAAAACTGACTCGAACCGACGTGGGCGACTTCAGCTCAAAGTTAAACGGCTCCGGGAGGGTGCACATCTGCCGGCGCACGCAACCGATTGGTCGGCCGGCGCCGATCTATATTGTGCGGAAGCCTTCACACTCCAACCCGGGGAAAGAAAACTCGTGCCCGCCGGACTGGCGATCGAAATTCCTTACGGTTATTACGGTCGCATCGCGCCCCGTTCGGGCCTGGCCGTCCGTCACGGCATAGATACACTGGCCGGGATTATCGACAGCGACTATCGGGGCGAATTGAAAGTCGCGCTTATCAACCTCGGTGATCAGCCGGCGCGATTCGACGCCGGTGAGCGCGTCGCGCAATTAATTATCGAACGAGCTGCGAGCTGTGATTACTGCTGGGCAGATGAATTGAGCGAGACAGAGAGAGACGAAGGCGGCTTCGGCTCGACAGGAAAATAGCTTCAGTCGATCAGGGATTTGATGCCGAGACGCAAAGGAAATGAGCAAACAACGAAAAGTGACGGGCCAGCCGAAACTTTCTCGAGCTTTTAGTTTGTTTAACGACTTCCATTCTTTTCGCTTTGTGCTCTTTGCGTCAGATCCTTTTTGATTTAGAATCCGCGCGATCCGCACTCAGCCCTTGTTTCTGTCACGGAGGGATTAGATTTATGAAAGATCGACGTGGTTTCCTAAAATCGGCGGGCGCGAGTTTGATGACCGCGGCGACATATAAAAACATAATGGGCTCGAACGATCGCGTTAGTGTCGGATTTATCGGCATCGGGCTCATCGGCAAGCGACATTTGCTCGATTTTCTGGCTCAGCCGGATGTCGATGTCGCGGCGATATGTGAGATTTACGAGCCGCGGATGCGGGAAGGCGTCGCTACCGCATCGGAAAAATCCGGAAAACAGCCCGAAACCTTCAAGGATTTCCGGCGGATGCTCGACCGGAAGGATATAGATGCAGTGGTCGTCTCGACGCCTGATCATTGGCATTCGCTGATGACGATCCTGTCATGCGCGGCAGGCAAAGATGTTTATGTCGAAAAACCGCTCACGCTCTTCGCTCGCGAAGGCCGGTGGCTCAGCGATGCGGCGGGGAAGTACAAACGCGTCGTCCAGATTGGCACGCAACAACGCTCTGGCGAACAGTACAAACAATGCCTCGATTTGATTCGCCGCGGGCACATCGGCGAAGTTCGCAATATTCGTATTTCGAGTTTCCGCAACATCATGCCCGGGTTCAGCAATCCGGTGGGCGCTGAACCGTTATCCGAAGAGGACTGGAAGATGTGGCTGGGACCAGCGCCATACCGGCCTTTCGATAAAAATCGCTGCATCTATCACTTTCGTTGGTTCTGGGATTATTCCGGGGGACAAACCACCAATCTGCTCTCGCATAACATCGACATCGTCCAATGGATAATGAATGCCAGGCCGCAGGCGGTTGCGGCGATGGGCGGGCGATATTCGCTCAAAGGAATCGGCGAAACTCCCGATGTCTTTGAAGCGATCTTCGAATATCCCGGATTCATTGTGAACTGGTCGTCGAGCGAGATCAGCGCGGGACGGCGCGGCAGCCTGGAATTCTGTGGCACCAAAGGCATGCTTCGTCTCGATCGCAGCGGCTTCGAGGTCGTCCCCGATATGCTGGTCGCCGCCGATGATCAGATTCCGAGTTTCACCGAACGCCGCAGCAGGCCAACAACGCTGCAGCCGCGCACCGATGCGATGAAAAAGGAAGGGTATGAACAGGTGCGCGATCAGTTCCAACCGCACGTGCGTAACTTTCTCGATTGCGTTAAATCGCGCCAGCAGCCGGTCTCCGATCCCGAGAGCGGCCATCAGACTTCAATCGCATGCCATCTCGCGAATATAGCTCTGAAAGTCCGCCGGACGATACGCTGGGATGGGGCCAAAGAAGCGATCATAGATGACCGCGAAGCGTCAAAGCTGCTGGTGAAAGAATATAGCGCCCCATGGGATCGTGAACTCAAAGCTGTCATATCCAGGACATGAGAGGAGCGATTCACCTCAATCGATGCGGTGAATCTTCGTAAATATGAAGACTAGACGTGAATTTCTCGCATCCGTTTCGGCGATAGCCGCGGCAGAGTTGTTAAATTCGGGAAGCCAGCCCGCTCCCAAAACTTATGGCATCGCATATACATCGTTTCCGATTCGCATTCGCCAGGCGCGCGCGGGCGCTGGTAACCAGCCCCATCCGCTGCCAGCCGAGAAATTTATCGACCTCTGTCATTCGTTCGGCGGCAACGGTTGCCAGATGGATTTCTCGCAACTCACTTCGACGGAACCTGATTATCTCAAACGCATCAGGTCACAGCTCGAGGCCAAAGAGATGTTCCTGGAATTGGCCGTCAGCGCAAGAGCACTGGAGAGCGGGGAAATGTTCGGGCGGATTGCCTCGGCGGCACAGCAATTGGGCGTCTCGCGTCTGCGGATGGCGTGCCTGAGCGGGCGGCGATACGAAAATTTCAATGATATGGCGAAGTGGCAGGAGTTCGCCGATAAATGGAAGAATACGTTCAAACAGGCCGAACCCCTGCTCAGACAGCATAAACTTCTGGTCGGAGTCGAGAATCACAAAGACTGGCTGGCGGACGAATTCGTTGAGATTCTCAAGAGCGTGAGCAGTCCATATCTCGGCACGTGCGTGGATTTCGGCAACAATCTCGCCTTCCTCGAAGACTCTATCGAGGTTGCCCGGAAACTCGCACCGTACGTCGTGACGACGCATCTGAAAGATATGGCGGTCAAACCTTACGCCGACGGCTTTGAGTTGTCGGAAGTTGCATTGGGTGATGGAATCACTCCAATGGCGGAGATCGTCAATATATTGCGAAAACAACGTCCGGATGTAAATTTCTGTCTGGAAATGATCACACGAGACCCGTTGAAGGTGCCGTATAAGACGGATCATTACTGGATTACGCACCAGCGGCGCGATGAGGAACGGATCAAGAAGTTTGAGACAACCATCCTAAAACGGGCTGCCAAAGAGCCGCTGCCACGCACGAGTGGGATGAGCGCAGACCAGGCGTTGGAATTCGAAAATGAGAATATTCGGCGCAGTGGAGTTTACGCAAAAAAGGTTCTCAAGATTTAGTTGTCAGTTGCCAGTTGCCAGTTGCCGGTTGCCGGTTGCCGGTTGTCGGTTGCCAGTTGCCGGTTGTCGGTTGCCGGTTGTCGGTTGCCGGTTGTCGGTTGCCGGTTGTCGGTTGCCGGTTGCCGGTTGCCGGTTGCCGGTTGCCGGTTGCCGGTTGCCGGTTGTCAGTTGTCGGTTGCCGGTTGTCGGTTGTCGGTTGTCGGTTGTCGGTACGCAGTTGAAATTTCACGGACTTACTAAGATATCCAGAGTAAACTGCGATTTGTGAAAAGCGAACCGACATCCGACAACCGATTACCGACAACCTTCTTAGGAGATTGGGATGCAAAAAAACGTAATGGAACTCTTTCGGTTGAACGGCCGCCGCGCGCTCATTACCGGCGGCGCGAAGGGGCTCGGCCGTGTAATCGCCCAGGCTTTTGCCGAGGCAGGCGCGGATGTAGCTGTCGCCAGCCGGACGTTGGCCGATTGTCAAAAAGCTGCGGATGAAATCGCCCGCTCGACGGGGCGTCAAACGGCCGCTTTTGCGGTGAACGTAGCCGTACGCGATGACGTGCGTAAGTTGAGGGAGGATGTCGAAGCTTCGCTTGGGACAATCGATATTTTGGTGAACAACGCCGGTATCAACATCCGCGGTCCGATTGAAGAGTTATCCGAGACGGATTTCAATGATGTGTTATCCACCAACCTGACCGCGCCGTTCTTATGTTCTCAGATCTTCGGCCCGCCGATGTGCGAGCGAGGCTGGGGTCGCGTGATCAATCTCGGCTCGATAATGTCAGTCATCGCCCTCTCTGCGCGGTCGCCTTATGCTTCGTCGAAAGCAGGGGTTCTAGGATTAACGCGCGCGCTCGGGCTTGAATGGGCTACCAGAGGCGTAACTGTGAACGCGATCTGCCCGGGGCCTTTCGCAACTGATATGAACAAACAATTGCTCAATGACCCGGCGAAATATCAAGATTTCGTTTCCCGAATACCTATGGGCCGCTGGGGCGAACTGCACGAGATCAGCGGCGCCGCCGTTTTCCTGGCATCAGACGCTGCATCGTTTATTACAGGAAGCGCCTTGTTCGTTGACGGCGGGTGGACGGCTCAATGATCTTCAACACGAAGGGGTTAGAGGAATTATCTGCAGGTTTGAGGGGGGGGCACTTTGGCGAGCGGGCGCGCATGCTACCGCTTTCGTAGTCATATTCCTGTTCCGGGATTTTCGCTTTGTACTCACCCGATGGCTTTCCGCAGCTCCCGTGGTAAACTTGTAAGCGACTGTGCCTTCGTAATGAAACTACTCAGCAAGCCACAGAAAAACAGCCACGCTCTCCCCATACTGAACTAAAGATTCAATCAATATTATTAGTATTTCCGGCCTTCGAGAATTAAAAGTGCAGTGATGACAATATTTCATCCGAGCGACTCCTTTGACTGCAACAAAATTGTGTTCTACCCACGTTCAAGCAACAAAACTGTTGTATGCATTTCCAGCGATTTTTCATCTTGATAAAATAGCTTGCTATAAATTAAATTAAGCATCCGTTTGGCCCACATCCAGAGTGATCGAGGTTTTTGATGCTAATTGATGTTTTTTGATAAATAATAGCGATTCTCGATTACTTACTTCATACCAATCAAAATGATGCTGCGAAGGTGAAGGAGTGAGGAACTGCAGCGGAAGGTGTAATGCAGAAGAAGGATTGGGAGTTAAATCAAAGTGCTTTCCATCGGTTGCTCAACTGGTTCGATGAAGGCACTGACTCCGGCGGTCAAAAGTATTTAGAGATGCGGTATCGACTCACCAAATACTTCGACCGGAAGAACTGCTTGTCGCCTGACGAACTGGCGGATGAAACATTGAACCGGGTGGCGCGGAGGCTGGTGGAGGAAGGTTCGATCACTGACACGACGCCTGCCAAATATTGTTATACCCTCGCAAAATATGTTTTTCTGGAGCACCTGCGCGAGCAGGGGCGGGAGAATCTGCGTTTGGGGGGACTGACTGTCTCCAGCAAGTCGATCGATCGCTCGGCGGTTTTAGCGGAGCAAAGAGAAAAGGAGAAGCGGCTGGATTGTTTGGAGCGCTGCACTCAGAATTTGGATCCGGACATTCGGGAAATGATTTTCCAGTATTACTCCGGTGAACAGCGGGTCAAAATCGAAAACCGGCGGTCATTGGCTTCCAGGCTAGGTATCTCGATAAACGCTCTCAGTATACGCGCCTGTCGCGTACGCGAGAAGCTCGAGTCCTGCGTCAAGGATTGCATAAACCGGTGAAATATTTCGCCGAAATCGTCTTGTCAAAGTAGACGAGGATACCCGGAATTCAGGAGGTCTCTATTGGAAAAGCAGACCTACGATGATCGATTAATCACTCAATATCTACTTGGCCGCCTGTCGGAAGAAGAGATGGAGAGTCTCGATGCGTTGAGTTTCAATGAGACTGATTTTGCGTACCGTTTACAGACTATCGAGGACGACCTGGTCGATGCTTATGTGAAAGGTGAGCTTACCGGTAAGAATTTGGATAGCTTCAATTCGCACTATCTTTCGACGCCGATGAGAATCGATAAGGTGAAATTCGCTACGGCATTTCAACTTACCATAAACCGATCGGACACAGGCGAGGCGAAACAAGGCGTTCGGGGGCAGGCTACAGTGCGTTCGAAAATTGGTAATCGGACGTCGTCATTACGATCCATTCAAGCTTTGTACGCGTTTTTGAATCCCCCGGTTTTATGGGGAGGTGGTCTAGCGGCAATGCTTGTGCTGATTTTGGGCACATGGGTGGTCGTTGATAATTTTCGTTTGCGAAACCGATTGGAGTATCTTCAAGCAGAAATCCCGGCGCTCAACACGAATGAGCAGGAGTTGCGGGCCCGACTCGAACACCAAACCTCAGCCAATACAGATATTTCAGAAGAGCTTGACCGTACGAGGAGCCAGATCAAAAGACTCGAACAACAGCGGGTCAGCTTACCGAAACCTGTGTTATCGCGAGACCCGGCGATCGCTCATTTCGATCTTTACCCTCAGATGCGAGGCATCAACCGCGCCACCACCATTTCAATACCGCCTGGGACTGACTTCGTTTCATTTCAGCTTGAACTTGAACCAGGAGAGGTCCATAGTTACCGCGCCGAATTGAAGACGCAATCCGGGAATCAAGTAATCTGGAGATCCGGAAAACTCAATTCGAGATCGAGAGGTAATAGCCGTGTGACCAATCTCAGCATACCCGCCAGAATGTTGATGACGCGGTGGTATATCCTGGAACTATCGAGCATTTCCAGCCGCGCCGCAACTGAAGTTGAGGCCGGGTATCCATTCAAGGTTGAGAAGAAATAGAAGTAGAATTCGAATTGAACATTCTCGACCGTGTTTCCGAGCGCAAGGTTTGCTGGATGCCTCTCTTATCTATTACCTGTCACATGAATAATTAATTTCTCAACTCCTCATTCTATTTGTTTGGAAATATGGAGGCGGTAGAGAATCGGTAACAATTTTCATACCGTGAATCTAATGTTCATGCGATGAGAGGTGCTTTGATGACTTCCCCCCAAAAAGCATGTTCGAACTACTGCAACTTCGTCAAACTGATCCTTTGTCTGACCATATGGCTGCTGATTTCAACGGCGATCAGTCCGAACACACGAGCGGTCAATAATCCTACAAACAACACCGGAGGAAGCCGGCCCGTGCACAGAAAGTCGATCGTGGACCCGAACGGCCCGCGCGAATCGATGATGCTCGAACGCGGCAAACCCGTTGAGCGAGAAATAAGCGATGGGCAAATGCACAGCTACGAGATTGCGCTCAGCGGGGATATGTTCATGAGCGTAACACTAAAGCATCGAGGGCGAGAGCTGCAGGTAAAGCTGCTTGGGCCGACAGGAAAGCAGATCACCGAGGTCGATCCGGAATATGATATTCAGGGCAGGAAGATCATCTCGTATGTAGCACGAGTTGATGGGAGCCATCAGTTGAATGTGGGACCTGCTCGAAAGGGCGCGCCTGCAGAGCATTATGTGATAGAGCTGGTTGAGTTACGCTCGGCGGATGAGAAGGACCGTGCATTGCAGGAAGCGCGGAATCTGAGCGCAGAATTTATGCTCCTATACCGCGCGGGCAAATACGATGAGGCGCTTTCATACTCCGAACGCATTTTGGAAATGCGTCGGAAGATATTGGGAGAAGAGAGCTATATCATAGCCGTCTCTATCAATCGACTCGCGATTATTCACAGTATTAAGGCCGATTACGCCAAGGTTGAACCTCTTTACCGGCGCGCTCTGGCGATATTCGAGAAGGTGTTGGAGCCCGAGCACCCCAATTTTGGCGACATCTACAATAATCTGGCTGCTTTGTACTATACGACGGGTGATTATGAGAGGGCGGAGGTTTTCTATCGGCGCGGTTTGGCGATCAGGGAGAAGGCGTTTGGGCCCGAACACACAGCCGTCGCTTCGTCGCTCAATAATTTGGCCGGCACATTTTTAGATCGGGGGATGAATGAGCAGGCGGAACCGCTCTATCGCCGAGCAATCGAAATCCGGGAGAGAATCGCCGGGCCGGAGGACGTATCGCTTGTGAATCCTCTCAGCAATCTGGCCGACAGTTACACCCTTAGAGGTGTTTACGAAAAGGCGGAGCCGATCTACCATCGAGCCCTGCAGATTCTGGAGAAAAAGGTGGGGCCGTATAACCCCCAATATGGTTATCCTCTTGAAGGATTAGCTCGGCTGTACAATTTCAGAGGTAAATTCGAAGAGGCAACGGCGTTGTACCTGCGTGCGCTGGAGATCCGGGAGAGAGCGGTTGGGTTACATCACCCCGAAGTTGCTGCATCACTGACAAAAATCGCGGCTTTATTCGCAGCTCAGGGGGAAATGGGCCGGGCCGTGATGTATCAGGCGCGCGCTAATGAGATCAGCGACCGAAAACTCGCACTCGACCTCGTCATCGGTTCCGAACGCCAGAAGCTGGCCTACCTTGCGCTCCAATCGAACCAGACCGACCAGACTGTTTCACTGCACTTTCGATATGCTCCACAAGATCCGACTGCGAGGAATCTGGCGGCCAACGCCGTTCTGCAGCGCAAGGGGCGCGCGCTCGACGCGATGTCCGACAATTTCGCCACGCTGCGCCGGCGCGCCGCTCCTGAGGATCGGATATTGCTCGACCAGTTGAAAGAAACGATCACGCAACTGGCCAGACTTGTGCTAAATACCCCGCAGAATGTGGAGCTCAAAGATCATCAGAACCGTATCGATGCGCTGGAGGAGCGAAAAGAGAAGCTCGAAGCCGATATCAGCAGGAACAGCGGCGAGTTTCTGGCTCAGTCACGCCCGATAACAATCGCTGCCGTTCAATCGGCTATCCCATCCGATGCGGCGCTCATCGAGTTTGCTTCCTACCGCCCTTTCAATGCCAGGGTTAATGAAAATGCATATGGGACATCCCGCTATGTCGCCTATATTTTCCAGCGTGAGGGAGACGTTCAAGGGATCGATCTGGGTGAGACCGGAGTGATAGACAGGTCTATCGCTGCGCTCCGCGAAGCGCTGCGAGACCCGAACCGTAGTGACGTCAAGAATTTGGCTCGCGCGGTCGATGAGACGGTGATGCAGCGTATTCGCCCGCTGCTGGGTGATTGCACACAGTTGCTGATCTCGCCGGATGGGACGCTAAATCTCGTCCCATTTGCCGTGCTGGCGGATGAACGTGGTCGTTACCTGGTCGAGCGTTACTCTTTCACGTATCTGACGAGCGGCCGGGATTTGCTCCGTCTGGGGGTAGCCCGGGAAAGCCGGAGTGCGCCACAGGTCATAGCCGATCCGGCCTTCGGCGAACCTCCTCTCAAGTACCTGGCGGGCGCTGCGATCCCGAAGAGAAGGTCGATTAAAAGTAGGAAGCTTCAAAGTATTACGACCGGAACTGACCTGTCGAACGTATATTTTGCTCCGCTTCGCGGGACGGCGATGGAAGCGCAGATGATCAAGAGGATATTTTCTGATGCGACAATCCTGACGGGAGAGCAGGCGACGGAAGCCGCGTTGAAGCGTGTCGCGGCACCTCGGATACTGCACATTGCGACGCATGGGTTCTTTCTTGAGAACCGGCCATTGACGGTAGCGGGCGCCGACATCTCCAAGGCACCTGCGGATATTCGAGGATTGAACGCAAGTGTGAAGATCGATAACCCGCTGTTGCGATCAGGACTCGCATTGGCGGGCGCAAACGCGCATATGGGTAAGGAAGATGACGGCATATTGACCGCTCTGGAAGCTTCGGGAATTGATCTCTGGGGGACCAGGCTGGTCGTTTTGTCGGCCTGTGACACTGGATTGGGCGAGGTGAGGAGCGGAGACGGGGTGTACGGACTTCGACGCGCACTGGTGCTGGCGGGATCGGAGACTCAGGTCATGAGTCTCTGGCCGGTGAGCGATTACGCAACGCGGGAGCTGATGAAGTCATATTACGACGGATTGAAGCGCGGACTTGGTTGCGGAATAGCGCTGCGGCAGATGCAGTTGAAGATGCTGCAGACTCCGGGACGGCAACATCCGTTTTACTGGGCGAGTTTTATCCAGTCGGGCGAATGGGCCAATCTGGATGGAAAGCGGTAAACAATGGCAAAGATTGGTATGAGTGCATGTCGAATTAACGATCCACCGACTGCCGTCGGGGGGATTTAGGAAGATACCTCTATTTCAAAGACCATTGGAGTGTCTTGCAACATCGTTAAGAGTTCTCAGAAGGGCGTAATAGCGAGAGATTTTTTGCACTCCTACCGGGCTTGATTATTCGCTTACCACTAACCAGGGGCTGCGCATCACACGCTTCAACCCTGGCTGCTATATTGGCACTCCGTTCCCCGTCGGCGCTTAGCGACCAGATTTTACGAAAGTTAACAGTTTATCGTGGTTCGAATGAGAAATAGCGAGCAATGCTCGCGGTTTACTCAGGAGTCACCCTCGATAACGCTCGAGGTACTGAATCACCAGCCGCATCGCAATCACATTTCACCAATGTACCCTGCAGTCCTCAAACCTAACAAATCGAACCGGTTGCTGAAATATCCTCAGAGGTTCAGATGCGGATGTCTTTGTGAAATTTTCCCATCTGAAATGTTTTTCTAGAATTGTCTTATCTGTATGGGTAAGGATATGACCCGGAAATTTATCTTGATAGAAGTCGCCCGGAGTTGACATCATCGAAATAACTTTCCAGGTCATGGTGATTCTCTACCGCGGTCACTGCTTATCCGAGAGTACAAACAACGGTTTATATAAGAATAACTCCCCCGGACCTGGAAGGGCTGTAGCGCGAGGTCAATCTACCGCCCTTCCAGGTGTCTAATGTTTCAGTAAGATAATTGTGAAGTTAAGCGTCTTCAGCCAAAACTATATTAATTATGGAAATAGCCGCCCATATTCGGCATTAGCCAATGCAACATCAACCTGAGCCCAGAACCTGTGGTAACGAAACGTGGGGACCGGTCCTCCATTGAGGTAGGCCTCCACCTTCGGCCACTCCGGATCATTCATATACCTGGAGCGGATGCTCAGGAAGGTCGACATGCTGTTGATCGGATCGCCTGTCCCCATGACGCCGGAAAAGGTCGAGGGCACGTATATTGGATCGTCGAACCGCTGGTAATCGCTGCGGGATTCGGTGACGGACACCCCGATATCATCGCGGTACAGCGTCCATATCCGATCCAGTATCTCCTTGGCCATCATCTGAGAACCCGTATGCTGCGTCGCCCAGCGCCGTGTTCCTGCGCTGTAATAAATGAGCGTTTTGGCGAATGCGCCGGCCAGACCGAGGTCTTGCGTCGTGTCGGCCACTGTGACACGCAGGTTCGCGTTAAAACTCGCATCGCCCGGCATCCAGTTCTGGGTGGTCGCGTTCCAGTTGAGAGACGGTTGTCCGTTCCAATCGAGAGTTGATGGGAGCTGAAAACTACCGTCGGCCGTTAGCTGCGTGTTGGTCATCGCCCAATTCACCCATTTATCTAAGATGATCTTTGCATTGGCGTTGCCCGTCACATAATAATATTCCGCCACACGTTCCATAGACCAGACCTGAAATCCGAACCAGGTGTTGCTCGGCGGATCGTGATAGACGGGCTGCTCGTCGTAGAACATCCCGTAGAAGGTCGAGACTCCTGTCGGAGGGGTAGCATAACGTCCGGCCCAACTGTTGGTTGCGCCGCCGGCAATCGCGCCATCTGCCGATTGCAGCCAGCGGTAGAACTCGATCTGACGGGTCAAACTCGTTCCCCAGTCGCGCGCCGCGTTGGGCGAGCGTGGGATGAGCGATGGTACGCTCGAGAGTGCATATGCAGCCATAGGGTTCTGGTATCCGAAATGGTTGTAGCTGGAACCGATGCGGAATCCCCAGTTTTGAGATACGTCGACCGGCCCACCCCATCCGTAGTACCACGACAGCAGATAGTGGGCGGAGTTGTATCCCGTTCCCGCCGCACAAGAGGGGCTCGCGCATCCCATCGTCTTGAAATACTTGTCGAACATTGAGTAGCGCAGGTAATCGCCCATTTTCGCGGCTTTAGCCACCAACCCGTCAACTACTGCGCTGCCCCCCTGTTCATCGGCGAAGACTTTAGCCCAGTAGAGGGCTTGTACGAGGCGCGCGTCCGCATCCGGAGCATTGGTATACCGCCATTGGCGGGTATAGGTGGAATCGATTATGAACAACGGCAGGAATCCGCCCGTCGCCCCTCTACCCCACCCGAAACTCTCCCAGGATGGATGCGGGATCGTCTCCCACACCGATTCCTGTGGTCCGCGCTGAAACGTGTTGAGATAGGCCGGCCTGGAACTACCGTCGCCGCGTCTCCCATAGCCGTACCAGTTATCCACGTCGAGCAGCCAGTGCATGCCGTAGATTTCCGATGTCCCATAGGTCGTGCGCAGTTCAGAGCCGATCGGATCCTGTCCAACCGAGACGGATGAATTTAGCGGTGTCGGGTAGTCATTCGGCAGATCGAACTCGGGCGCATACTGCGCCGGGATCGCCGGGTTATACGAGCTGGCCGTGGTCGGCTGATCCTGGCTGGTCGGAATGATGTATGCCTCCATGTTGTCGAACATAAGGCTGAGATAGCTCCAGTCCTGAGTGATGAAGCCGTACATCGTTTCTAGCCATGCCCAGTAACTGTATGCCTCAGAGGTTGTCTCGTGGCCATAATCTGGCGCCTCGCAGATCAGCGTCTCTTTCGAGTGGTAAGGAACGCCTTCGGGACTGAAGTATCCGTTTTCAGGATTGTGCAGATCTTCCCACAGATCCAGAAATCGTTGTGTGTAGGCATTGGTGGGCGTCCCGCCTTCATCAGTCGTGGCCGTCACGGCATTGCTGGGCGCCGAAACGTTCCCGGCGGCATCGAGCGCCTGAACGGTGAAAGTGTAGCTCGTGTTGGGAGTGAGGCCGGCCGCGAGAAAGATATTGAAAGTGGATGATCCTGCCACGATGGTATCGCGGGATATACGATATCCGGTGACACCGACGTTATCGGTCGAAGCGCCCCATGTCAGGGATACGCTGGTGGTCGTCTTGGATGCGACCGCCAGAGTTGTGGGCGCCGTCGGCGGCTGCGTGTCGATCATCGCCGGATCGGTCGTGACGGTGACCGCATTACTTAGGGCTGACATGTTTCCCGCCGCATCCACGGCCCGCGCGGTGTAGGTGTGAGCTGTAGATGGGGTTAGCCCGGTGACCGTGAAGGAGGTCGCGGCGCTGGTCCCAACCTGTGTAGCGCCTTCGATGATGCGATATCCCGTGACGCCGACGTTATCGGTCGAAGCGCCCCAGGTCAGGGATACGCTGGTGCTCGTCTTGGATGCGACCGCCAAGGTTGTGGGCGCCGTCGGCGGTTGCGTGTCGGAGGAAGACGGTATGGGTTCGGAGCCCCAGACCAGCGTGCCATTGCGATACAGTGTGATGCGATCCCAGTCCGCGAAGCTGGTCTTCGTCGCGTCGTACGAGTAATCATTACCTTCTGTGTAATTGCTCCAGTTCTGGCTGTGAAGGCGGGTTTGAATCTCTCCGCTCTGCTGGCCCGGCGCGATGCTCCCCGCGCCCGCGCCGAAAGCCAGTTCGAGATAAGTGTTGGCGCCGGCCACGGGAGCCGGCAGCGAGATGAAGCGTGCATTGATGTTGGAGCAGCCTCTCATCGCCCAGTCGCAGTCGTAGACTTGCGGCATGCTTCCGTCGTTCGTATACCAGTAGCGTATCGTCAACTCGCTGAGCGGCACGGCTGCCGCCCCGGTGTTAACGACGTTGAGATGCGCCTTGATCTGGTTGTCGCCGGGCGAATTAGGGTCTGCCAAACGATATTGGATTTTCAGCGCTGGTGCTTGTAGATAGGTGGCGATTGCCGCTCCCGCTCCGGCGAAGAGCGTGGCCGTCATAACAATGGCCAGTATAACCGCGCATCTATGCCCGATCTTTGAAGACCTTCCTGTTAGTACTAATTTCATCTTTCCTCCTAGCAAAATTGACGGACTATTTGTTGTGGCGAGTTTTTATGTTGGGATGCAATCTGTGCAAAGAAATTGACAGGATTTACAGGATTATTAAGGATTGCGGATCGGAGAAGTGATCCTGAAATATCCTGTAAACCCGGCCTATTTTTTCATTAAGCAAAGCCGCTATTGCGCATGAGAAGGAAGAGAAGTAGAAGAAATATGCGACAGAGTCCTGAAAGTTTCGGCCAAATTTTGTTTTCTGATCTGCTCCAACGATTCGCTTTCTAAGTTGTGAAAGCGGAACATTTTGCATCTTCGTCTTCGCTTCATCTGTTCGCGCCTGAGCGGCTTTGCGTGAATGTGCCGGCCATCAGAAGTGACCGGTCTGGGTATATGTAGCTCCACCAGTCGTGTAGGTGACGGTGTATGTATCACCTGCGACAGGATGAAGCATACCGGTGCCGTTAGTTTGAGCTGCGAACGTCCAATTCGCCCCGGGCCACAGAGCCTGTCCGGGAGCCATGGTGAACTGGTACGTGATGGCGCTTGCCGTGCTGCTATTACTCTGTTGTATCAAACCGCCGACAGTGTTGTATTGGCCATTGAAGCCGATTCCACCGATCCTCTGGATCGTGATAGTGATCGAGAGGGAGGTGATGTTGGCAGCGTTGGTCAGCCGGATCACCTCTTCGTTGTACCAGGGACTGTTGGTATTGATCCGCGGAGAAACCGTAACGCCTCCCGTTCCGCTGGCAGCGTTGACGGTCAAAAGCATTGGAACAGTCCGAGTGAGACCGCCGCCGGAGCCGATGAGCGTCACATTCGCGGTTCCGGTTGCAGCCGTACCCGAGGCGGCGAGCGTGAGCGTGCTGTTCGTCCCTGTTGCTGGCCCCGGACTGAAGGTGGCTGTGACGCCGGCTGGCAGCCCGCTAGCGCTCATGGTTACATTGCCGGTGAACCCGCCAGATCGCATTATGCCGATTGTGCTCGATCCGCTCGCGCCACGGTCGATGGTCAGGTTTGATGGTGTTGCCGAAAGAGAAAAATCGGGCGCCGGGGGAGCATCCACCGTCAGGATTAGTGTGGTGGATCGGGTAAAGCTCCCACCTGCGCCCGTAATGGTCACAGTCACTGTTCCAGCTGCGGCCGCGCTCGAGGCAGCGATACTGATGGTACTGCTCGTGCCGGTCGCATGGGTGGGGTTTAAAGTGGCCGTGACCCCTGCGGGCAGGCCGCTTGCGCTCAGAGCGACGCTGCCCGTCAATCCGCCGGATCGTGTAATAATGATCGCGCTCGTTCCGCTCGCACCTCGGCTCACGGTCAGAGTCGCGGGATTCGCCGATAGAGTGAAATCGGGATTGCCGCCGCCGGGACCTTGCCAGTTCCGCAGCACGGCCTCGGCCGGCTTGCCTCGCGGATTGTAATCGGTATCGTTGGCCACCGGCGCGGGCACGGGCCAGGCCCACCAGAAGAACCCCTTCATCCAGGATGACTGCTGGCTCCAGACCGTAAAAGCAGCCTCATAGCAATCTCTCTGCTCGGCAGTATCCAGCGCGCCTGTGAGTCCGAAGTTCCATGGTTCACGATTGGTTCCGTCGGTGCTCTTGTAACCGATCTCGGTGAATATGACCGGTTTCTGGCGCGAGTCGGCGAAATTCTGAACCGCGGCGACCAGGTCCTCGCCGTATCTGTTCGATCGCCATGCGGCGATGAGCTGCGCCAGCGTCGGGTTGGTCTGATCGGTCAACGTGAAATATCCGTCCAGGCCGATGAGGTCGAGCTGATCCCAGAACGAGACCGAGGTGAACTCGTCGGCGGGGAATGTCGCGTTGGCGGCATAGGTCAAGACGCCGCCGTAGACGTTGCGGATCGCGTTGATCACCGCTAGCCAGCGATCCCGATTGGCCGCACCGCTGATCGTCCGGAATTCCGTTCCCATGCAGTAAGCTTCGACATTCAGCATTTCGGCCATCTGAGCGTAATGCAGGATGAACGTCGTGTAACTCGCGAACCAGGCATCGATATCGGTCGGGTTGATATCGCCTCTCCATTGGCCATTCCACGGATCGATGTGGGGCTTGAGCATGACCTTCACGCCTTTGCTATGGAGGTCCTGTATAGCGGTTATGAGAGCCGCATCGGTCGGCGTCTTCTCGCCAATGGGAGCGATGACGTTTGAGTTGGCGGTGTCCTGATACTGTGTTACCAGGACAGCTGCCCAGTTGGTCCCCGTAGCGGCGAGATCGTTGCGAGAGCTGGTGGCATCGGGATATGTGTATTCGTCGAACCACCAGGAGACATGTACGATCCCGTTGTACTCGAAACCGCTCTGACTTTGTGCGAGCGTCCGCAGAAAAGACGAAATGCCGATGAGCGATATGATGGCGGCGCCTAGTATGAAAATCCGGCGATAGGCAAGGAGGGTTTTCATGGTTGCACCCCCGTATGAGTCAGACACCAGCTCACTGTCGTGATTACGTCACCTGTCTGAATACCATCGGCGCCGCCGACGGTCCGGCTCTCCGAGCATTCGGATTTGGCGACGCATCCGTTTGCGCAACCCACAATCTTGGTGACGCGGATGCGGAAGCTGGTCTTGTTGACCTCCTCGACCACGCCGCAATAGCCGTTACCCTGCCAGGGTCGAACGCAGACGGTATCGCCAACCGATCTTCCGGATGAACGAGCCCCGGCCGACCGCAGCATCGAGGCCAGCTCGTCGTTCCCGGTCCGCTCGGCTGCCTCGAGGGGGCTTCCCCAACCGCGCTGGCTGGCGTTGAGGTCGGCGCCCGTGTTGATCAGGATGCGGGCGGCGTCGTTCCGGCCGAATTCGGCGGCCTCGATGAGGGCAGTTCTTCCCGCAGCGGATGTCGTGTTGATATTCGCTCCTGCCGCCACTAGCATTCGCACTGCCTCTACCTGCCCGGATTTAACCGCTTCCATTAAAGGAGTTCGACCAGCACGATCGCGTGCGTCCGGATTCACACCCTGGATCAATCGTAAACGCAGGGTCTCGAGCCTCCCTTCACGAGCGGCCTGGTGCAGTTCTGTTTGAGCAGATTCTTCTTTGGGTTCTTGCGGTTGTTGTATTGAAACTGCCGCTCTATGCGAGGGGTCTTGTTCTCGGGCGGTTACGGCCCAACCGAAGGCGAAAACCGCCATCATGCAGATGATGAATAGAACGCGCTTGTCGGGGCGCAGCGGATTTGACATGAAACCTCCTTTGAAATTCCTGGGAGCGTGAGAAGCCACGCGCGCTGAGTTTCCGGATTATTGCTTTCGGCTTTGCCGCCAGAAGTGCGGAAGGGCCATTTGTCCGGGTCAGCTCGGACGTGGCTCCCGGTTGGTCTGCCGGGGAAAATTCGGAGACATTCCGCAAATCTGACGGCTAGGCCGCAGGAAAATGTTCGACATTGAAGCGGCTGAGAGCGTGTTTAAAAAGTTCCGCTTAAACCCTGAAAATGCGCGAAATGATAGCCAGGGCGCAGCAAAAGCATTTCTCCTGGTGATGCAGCGCCAAAGAAGCATCATGCCCGGTAAGGGCTTGAGTGCCGTTTATTACTCCTTACCAGGCCTGGTAGACATTGATGAACGCGACCGGGGGCTACGCTTCGCTTGCGCCCCCGGCTATTTTATTCGCGCCTCCTTGGGGCTCGAGGTCGAACAACCAACTTTTAAACACGTTCAGAACAGCCGAGTAGGCAGTCATAAAAACTGCCTACTTCTTACTGCCTACTGCCTACTGCTTTAGAACTGCCCGGTTTGCGTATAACTCACGCCTCCGGTTGTATAAGAAACCGTATACATGTCACCGGCAGTTGGATGAACCATTCCAGTACCACTCATCTGTGCCGAGAACAGCCGATTCGCCCCAGGACTGAGTGTCTGACCGGCGGCCAGACTGAATTGGTATGTGATCGTCGTCCCTGTTGTGCTGTTGCTCTGAAGTATCTGCCCACCGATGGTGTTGTACATCCCGCTGAACCCGACTCCGCCGGTGCGCTGGATGACGATCGTGACCGAAAGCGATGTGATCGCGCCCGTGTTGGTCAAACGAACGGCCTCTTCGTTGAACCAGGGGCCGCTCGCATTGATCACCGGTGCGATGGTGACCCCTCCGGTGCCGCCGCCACCCTCGCCAACTGTCAGATTGATCGTGGTTGTGCGGGTCAATCCGCCGCCAGTTCCGGTGACCGTAACCGCAGATGGTCCGAGAGTGGCGGTGCCAGACGCAGCCAGGGTCAATGTACTGCCGGCTCCCGTAGATGAGGCCGGGGCGAAGGTCGCGGTCACGCCGGCCGGCAAGCCGCTCGCGCTGAAAGCTACGCTGCCGGCGAAGCCGCCCGTGCGTGCGATCGCCACAGCGCTGGTTCCATTCGCCCCGCGGTTGATCGACATACTAGATGGAGTTGCCGAGAGCGCGAAATCCGGCGTTGCAGGATCGTTGACAGTGAGGTTGATCGTCGATGTCCGGGTCAAACCGCCGCCCGTTCCGGTTATCGTTACTACAGCTGGTCCCAGCGTCGCCGCCGTAGATGCGGTAAATGTCACGGTGCTGCTCGATTCCGTAACCGACCCTGGGGTAAACCCGGCCGTCACCCCCGCCGGAAGTCCGGCCGCGCTCAACGTTACAATCCCAGTGAACCCACCGGTGCGCGTGATCGTGATTGTACTGCTCGCACTCGCACCGCGATTGACCATGACCGCTGACGGGTTGGCTGAATGAGAGAAGTTAGGAGTCGGCGGCACAGACTGCGCCGGATAAAGCTGCGTCGCCGGAATGATTTGCTTCGCGAGTCCAGCCGGTGTGCTCCAGGAGAGAGAAGCGGTGGCATCTCCTCCTGCTTCATAAAACTCCAGCCGTATCGAATACCGTTGCCCCAACTGCAACGGGATCGACCCGCTATCCTCTATAGCCGCGTGGTCCGTCCAGTTATCGATGATCAACTGGTCATCCACCCAGAGCCGCGCGCCGTCGTCGTGGGTCACGTAGAAGGTATACAGCTCATTGGATCGAGCCTCGACCTCGCCCTCCCAACGAACGGAGAACTGGTCGGCGGGTACAATACCGGGAGCGGGCGACCCGCCGGCCCAGTTGAAGTCGACTGTCGAGTCCGTACGCGTCAGCAGAGGCGTACCCGCGAGGGCCGTGCCCTGGTAGAACGTTCCGGTCAGGCCGGTGCCGTTGCCGGGCGGCGACATCGGAGGAGGCGTGGGAGTCGGAGGAGGTGTTCCCGGTTGACCGCCGTTCGCGAAGTAGAGACGCCCGGCGAGCGCGAATACGAAGGATGCGTTGTAGTCGATAGCGACTTCGGTCTGGGTGAAGTTATTTACGTCGTCATTATAAGTCCCGTTCAAGCTGGGGCCGCCGACGAGTCCGCCGATCATCCCTTTGGTTGGGCCTCCACGCACGGGCTCGTTCGCGCGATGGTGCGGGTGTATGGGTGGGTTAGCCAGGTAGTTGCTCACATAGGAGCTATTTCGCTCGTTATTCCCCAACGCGTAATTCACGATAAATGTACCCGTGTTGAAGAAATCGTTATACCCCCAAAGCTTGTAGGCAAGAAAACCGAGTCCCGCCTCGGCTGATGCGTAGCGCAAGGTGCCCCACTGGTCAAGCCAGGGGAGTCCGTCGTTCGTCTTCTGCAGGGTGTCGCGGTACCAGACCAGATTCCAGCGCAGCCCATCCGCGTATTTCTGCATGCCAGTGAGCTGGTGCATCTTGAGGAGGCTGGCCAGAGTCATATCATCCCAGGCCATCGTCCACCGTTTCTGGTAAGGGTTGTCATTGCCGTCGTTCGGTTGTGATATCCAACCGTCCACCGGCTGTAAATAAGCATCATCATCAGTGGCGATGTGCAGCCAGATACCGGCCCATGCGAGGTCGTCGAAATGGGATGTCGAACGATAGAATGAGCCGCCACCTCCGTCGCTGCCGCGACCGAGGTTCGTGCGCCCCAACTCGAAGAGCTCGCGCGCCGCGGTAAGGCAACGGTTTGCGTAGGTTGCATCGGTGCTGCGATAGTTGATCGACATAAGCGCCAGAGCCGCGGCAGCCTGTCCGAGGATGTCCGAAGCGGGCACTCCTGGGCGGGCCGCGAGCACGGGACGAGTAATGATCTGGCCCTCTGGCGATTCCCAACGTCCGTGATCAGCGTTCCCGTCGCCCTTGTGGTAATAGAACGTGGTGGCGTTCGGATGGCTCTTGAGGAAGTAATCGGTGAAATACTTGAGCGTCCGCAATGTCTTAGGAGTCAACCCGGCGCGGTCGAATTCCGCGCGGTACTCGTAGAGCGACCATCCCAGGACACTCGCGCTGAATCCCTGCGGTTGACCGAACTGGACGAAGTCGCCGGCATCGTGGAAACCTCCCGTGAGGTCAAGCGGTGGGCTTGCCATGCTGCCGTCTGTGGTATGGCATGCCCCGCGCCAACTGAATACGTTGTCGACACCTGCGTCCGGCCCGCATTTATTGGCATCGAAGAACCAGATCGCCTTCTCCAGCGCGTCAGCATAGTTGAAAGTCATCTGGCCCTGCGTGGGCGTCGGGCGCAGGAAAACCGTCAGGGTGGTTGTCAGGAGAATGGTAAGTAGAGTGAACAGAAGGGTCGGGAATTTTCTGCCACGTCGCGTTTGTCTCTGGTGCATAGTCAGACTCCTTAAATATTAGTTTTCAGTTTTCAGTTTTTAGTTTTCAGTCGAGATCACCCAGACTAAAAAATAAAAACTAAAAAATAAAAACTAAAAACTAAGTAACCACTCAGCTTCTTCGCCGCGTTAGCGGCGGTTGATTGTAGCCATGGGTTTTAACCCACGGTGGCGGTAGATTTTTTTCACGTCGCGTCAGCGACGGTTGAATTCAGGCGTCGCTAACGCGACGCGGGAATATTCTTCAAGCCTTCCGTGGGTTAAAACCCACGGCTACAATCAACCGCCGCTAACGCGGCGAAGTGACTGAGTTGTTACTTTTACATTTTAGATTTTTAGATTTGTCATAGAAGGATCTGCATATCTTCAATGACAAATGAAAAATCTAAAATTTAAAAAACTGAAAACTGAAAACGGTCCGGCGTCGGTCAACCTCCTGCCGCTGCCGGACCGTGGGTTCACCTTACTAGCTGAGGAATCCTAGGGTTCTCGGTCCGAAACGATCGAGATTCGGAAAGACGTCGGATGCATCGGCGTCGCTTAGACCGAACCACCGGGCCAGCGTATTGCCGTACTGGTCCATTGAGTTATCAGGTAACAAGGCTCCACGAAAGTTGCCCGTTACGCTAAACAGTGGGAAGTCCCGGGCGCCGCCGATTCGCACCTCAGGGTAAGGGCCGCCGAAAAATCTGCCGCCCAGCACGGAACCGCCCATGACTAAGTAGTGGTTGGCGTATCCGTGGTCGGTGCCGTCGCCATTTTCTTTGAATGTGCGCCCGAACTCGCTGAAGGTAAAAGTTGTGACCTGGGTTTCCACGCCAAGTTCGACCGTCGCTGCGTAAAAAGCGCTCATCGCGGCATCCAACTCGCCGAGCAGCCTGGTCTGTGTGATTAACTGCGCGCCGTGCGTGTCGTAAGCGTTGCCACCTACCTGCGCGTAGAAGAGCTGTCGCCGTTCATGTCCGAGCGCACCACGCGCTGCTATTGCAATTGCGATCTGCCGCAATTGCTGGCCTACAGTGGTATTCGGAAACTGCGTCGTGAAGGGCTGGTTGGCGAACACCGTGCCGACCACCCGCGAATCATCGATGGCCCGGGATACCCGTCCGTTGAAAGCATTGACCTGGGTTGAAGTCTCGGCGAGAGAGGTCAACTGTTTTATACCGTCAAAACGAACGGGGAGCGCACCGGTTGGTGGCAGGCCTGTGATTCCCAAATTGAGGTTGGGCTGAAGCGTGATCGACTGCGCCGAGCCTTTGAGCCACGGTGTGTTGTTGACCATCGTCATCAACATCGGAATGAGCGGCGCGGTGTTGAAGATAGGGAAATAGGCACCCATGCTATTCCCCCACCCCCTGGTGTTCTCATTGACCAGATTCTGCGAGAACACCTGTTGTTGAAAGTGGTCGAACAGACCGGACGGCGCCAGACTCGGATTGCTGAGAACCTGTTGCGGAGTCACAGGCTGTATCAGGTTGCCGACGTTGCAAACGAGGGCGACCTTGCCTTGTTGCCACAAACTGTGGATGCCGGTCAGACTCGGATGCAGACCGAAATTTCCCTCACCCGGTACACTGATCGGCAAAAGACTTCCTTGCGGGAGAGCCATCCCTCCCCGGGTCATCGCATACGTGTTGTATGCAGCTTGATCGCGCGGCACCACGGTGTTGCATCCATCATTACCACCCTCGAGAAAGAGGCAGACCAGTGCTTTGTAGTCTCCAGTTTGAGCGGCATATGCGTTCTCCCGAGCAGCATAACTTAGTGCGGTCATCATTGCCGCCGCACCCATCCCGCCGCTGCACGATTTTAGAAATTCTCTACGTGTGAATGACATGTCTCCTCCTTTATCTTTGCACCTGATATTGCATCGACGATGCAATGATGTAGATGGCCGTCTGGACGCGCAGACGATTGTTGTTCTGGACGCTGGTAACCGCATTGATCACAGCCTGTCGCATCTGGGCCGACATCGAATTGTGCATCAATGCCTCATTGAGTCGGTCGACCAGTTGCGCCGGATTGGCTGCCAGTTGGTCCCAGGGCGCCAGATTGATCTGGACAGTAGTGCCATTGCCGCCTGTCGGGTTGGGATCGCCGCCTGCCTGGATGTTACCGAAGAGCAGGTCATTCAGAAGGTTCATGCGCTGGATGATCGTCGATGTCGTCAGCAGTTGTGCCGGCGGGGCAACAACCGGTTGCCCATTGACGACGATCCGGAAATCGGGCTGGAAGTAGCTGAAGACTGAGGGGGGCGAGAAGATATCCTGGCCCATCGTCCGGCTCCTCTGTGGAATACCCCACATGCCTCCCGTGCAGTTGAGAGAGCGGAAAAGGTGTGTGAGGAAGAGCGCCGGCTCGCGCAATTTTCCGTAGATCGAGGCGGACTTGGTATTTCCGCGCGCTTCCTGATCGAGCAGAATTGCACGAACAACAGCCTGCAGATCGCCTCTCACTCCCTCACCGTTGTTGTTGAAGACCGCCGCGACGCGCGAGATGTAGGCCGGGCTCGGGTTGCTCGTCACCAAATGCTGGATGAGCTGGCGCCCGATGAAAGGTCCTGTATTCGGATGATTAAATGCGTTGTTGATCGTAGCGTCCAGATCCTGCTCCACCGTTTGTCCGGCTGGTATTATCTGTCCGTTAAGGAGTATCTTTGCGCCGGTATCGTGATTCGCCGAGTTAGGGATCATCGGCGCGAAAGGATTGAGCGGATTGTTATCGCCCATATTTGGCTGGCTTGCCCTGGGCGCATAGTTCCATCCAGTCAGCGCCCGCGCGCCTTCCTGAATATCGGCGATTGTATAAGTTTCCAGAGGCCGCCCTTGAGCATCCACTTGCAGGCTGCCGTCTAAATTCAGCCGGAAGGTACCGATGGTGAAGAGCTGCCAGAATTCGCGGATAAGGTTTTCGTCAGGCGATGTTCCTGTTGTCGGATTCGCCCTCTTGCTGTTCACCACGGTCAGATACGTTCCCATGATGGGACTCACCATCATTTCGCGAAGCAGTGTCCGATAGTTGCCGAATGCATTGCGAGTCAGTATGTCGTGGTACTGAGAGACCATGGCCGTCGGATCGCCGTTACCATCCTGGTTGCCAATATCAGCTGCGACAACGATCTGGCTGAGCGCGAAGGCCACTCGCTGCCGGAGTTGATCCGCCCCAGTCATCGCGTTCCGGAAGAACTGCAGATCGACGGGGTAGCTGACGAACTGACCCTGCTGCAACTGAACCAGGTTCTGATAGCCCGAGGTCGGAGCGCTGAACTGTTCGTTGAGCCATGACTCGAAGCCGATCTGCAGGACGCGATTGGCTTCCTGTACAGTCGGTCCGTAGGTAGCCTGCTCGAGCAATCGATAGGCATCGCCAAAACCGCCGCCGCCGTCATCGGGTACGTCATCGCTTCCATCGTCGAGCACGAAGAGCCAACCGCGAATCTCGCCCTCCGGGAAATTGGCGGAGTGGACATTGACGTAGAGGCGTCCGGACTTTAACGAATTGACCTGATCCGCAACGGACAGGCCACCGATCGGTGCGAATATCCACAACAGATTCGACACCTGGCCGAGAGGCTGATCGAGGTCCAATATCGTTCCCGGTGCGGTATTGCCGGGCTCCGCAGGCCCATGAATGTGGGCCGCCGTCTCCCCAGCGCTCAGGTTGGAGAAACTCATCGAGACCAGCGCCGACGTCTCATCGGGCGAGAGAATGACATTCGATACGCCCGTTGCGGAGGTGATTACGGGAGGCACTTCACCCGCGCCGTTGAGCATAGCGAGATAGGTCCGCCGTGCAATGGGTAAACCGTCATTGTCGAATTCGCTGACGTCGGCGTGCGCGTTCGTCAGGCCTGTCCCGGATGCGCGAAACATCGCCGTCCCATTGGTTATGTCGGCATCTTCGGCCGCGCTGATCGTCACCATCTGGGAAGTGGCGAAGTTGGCCGGCGTGAACGTCAGCGTAGCTCCGGCGGTGACATTCAAATTTGTATCGCCCGATAACCGTGCGACGGTTACCGTGACATTCGCAGACGGCGCGCTCGCCAACCGCACACCGAACTGAGCCGAGCTGCCCTCTATCACCGGCAGCGTTCTGATAAGGTTAGTGAGAATCGATATGGGAGCGTCGTTGTCGAGCTCGGAAGCGTTGACATCCGCAGCCGTCAGGCCGGTCCCGGAAGCTCGAATTACGGCAGTGCCGTTAGTCAGATCGCCGTCCTGGGCAGCGCTGACAGTTACGTTTTGAAGAGTGGCGAAGTTGGCTGGCGTAAACGTCAGTGTTGCCCCGCCGGTCACGGTCAGATCAGTATCGCCCGAGAACCGCGTGACATTCACCGTAACGTTGGCGGCAGGGGCCGCCGACAGCCGCACGCCGAACTGCGCGCTCCCTCCCTCGTTGACGTTCAGCGTTGGGACGCTCGTCTGGATCGCGATCGCGGCGGTGTCATTGTCGGCCTCGCTCACGTTGACAGTGGCGCTGGTCAAACCGGTGCCGGATGCCTGGAAAACCGCTGTGCCGTTGGCCATATCGGCATCTTCGACGGCGCTGACCGTGACATTCTGAAGGGTAGCGAAGTTGGCCGGCGTGAATGTCAAAGTCGCCCCCCCGCTCACGGCCAGATCGGTGTCTCCCGAAAGACGTGCGACGTTGACCGTCACGTTAGCCGCGGGCGACGCCGATAGACGTACGCCGAACTGCGCGCTTCCCCCCTCGTTGACGTTCAGTGTAGGGACGCTCGTCTGGATCGCGATCGCGGCCGTGTCGTTGTCGGCCTCGCTCGCATTGACATCGACATTTGAAAGGCCGGCGGCAGAGGCTCGAAAGACCGCGGTCCCGTTGGATTGATCCGCATCCTCGGCCGCTCCGATCGTGACCATCTGTTGAGTGGCGAAATTGGCCGGCGTGAAGGTCAAGCTCGCGCCGCCGGTCACGGTCAGATCGGTGTCGCCGGACAGCCGCGCGACGTTCACGGTGACGTTACTTGAGGGCGCCGCCGATAATCTCACGCCGAACTGCGCGCTGCCGCCTTCATTTACGCTCAGCGAGGTTGCGCTGGTGACGATCGTCGGAGTCGTCTCGCCGCACGCCTGCCCATTGAGCGTGAAAGAGGTAGGCAGAGGATTGCTGCCTGACCAGTTGGCATTGAAGCCGAAGGAGACGGTCCCGCCGGTCGGAATGTTCGCATTATAAGAGGCATTCGTCACCGTTACATTGGCTCCGGACTGCGTATACGAGCCGTTCCACAGCTCGTAAATTGTCTGATTGGCCGGAAAAGCCCAGGTCACAGTCCATCCGTTTATTGCAGGGCCATTATTCTTTATCGTCACATCGGCCTGAAAACCGACGTTCCATTGAGTGGTCAGACGGTAGGTGATGTTACAGGTCGATGTCGATTGCCCTTTGATCCTGTTAAGACCGCCGAAGTCGCTCACGATCATCAGCGCCATCGCCAGCACCAACAGAACTCTGAAGGCGCGCCTATGAAATCCGAATCGTGGCAATATCGGATTCCAATCTCTTCGTTTCGCCAAGATATGCCTCATTTTTATCTCCTTACTGTTTTTCCATCAGGCATTGGGTGAATGGAGTATTTTTGCCTCATTAACAAGAACCGCTAGGCTCCTAAGCCGCGTTTTTCACGGTGAGGAGGATTAGCTGTCGCTTTTGATTTTTGCCTCTTTGAGTCCATCCCATTTATTTCTTGTCTAACTGCTTGGAACTAGAAATGCCCGGTCTGCGTGTAGCTCACGCCCCCGGTCGTATATGTGATCGTATAGGTGTCTCCGCTCATCGGATGAGCCGTGCCTGTTCCGCCGCTTTGTGTCGCAAATGTTCGATTCGAACCAGTCCCCAGCGTCTGTCCGGCTGCCAGGTTGAACTGATATGTGATGGCCGTCCCTGTGCTGCTGTTGCTTTGGAGTATCTGCCCGCCGACCGTGTTGTACTGCCCGCTGTGGCTGATGCCTCCGGTCCGTTGGATGACGATCGTCAGCGTCAGCGAGGTGATCGCCGCGCTGTTGCTCAGACGAAGTACCTCTTCGTTGAACCACGGACCGCTCGCCCCGATAACCGGTGTAACTGTGACGCCACCGGTCCCCCCGGTCGCCTCACTCACAGTGATATTGATCGATGCGGTTCGCGTCAGACCTCCGCCCGTCCCGGTGATCGTGACGGTTGCGACCCCGATGGCGGCAGTGCTCGATGCCGTAAAAATTGCGGTGCTCGTAGTTCCGGTCGTAGATGATGGGTTTAAACTCACGGTCACGCCGCTCGGCAAATTGCTCGCGCTGAAGGCCACGCCGCTCACGAAACCGCCGCTGCGCGTTATAGTGATGGCGCTCGTCCCACTCGCACCGCGATTGATCGTTCCGCTCGCGGGTCCGGCGGATATGGCGAAGTCAGGCTGCTGCGGCGCATTCACCGTCAGGTTGATCGCGGTGGTACGAGTCAGCTCGCCACTGGCGCCGGTGACGGTAAGTGTTGCGGGTCCGGTTGCGGCTCCGCTCGAAGCGGCTAAGGTCAGGGTCGTACCGGCTCCCGTCGTGGAGGCCGGGCTGAAGCTCGCGGTCACTCCACTCGGCAAACCGCTCGCACTGAAGGCAACCCTGCCGGTGAACCCGTTGCTGCGTGTAATGGCGACGGCGCTGTTTCCGCTCGCGCCCCGGTTCATCGCCATGCTCGATGGGCTCGCTGAAATCGAGAAGTCGGGATTGGGAGCCGTGTTGTTCGGATCACCATAGATTATCCCGCGCCCGTTCGTGCTGATGTACACTCGCCCATAAACTCGAGGATCGCCCGTGATCGCCGCGTCAGTCGATCCATACTGATGCAGGTCATCATTGATCCGCACCCAGCTCGCACCCATATCGTCAGATCGGAATATGCCGCGGATACTGTTCACTTGCGCGCTGCTGTAAATCGCCATATAGGTCTGGCCCGGCGCTGCTCTCCCAAAGCCGATCGTATTCGCCTCTTCGACATTCGATACCCGCGTGAAGCTCGCTCCCGAGTTGGTCGAGCGCCAAAGTCCGCCCTCGCCGCCAGCCAGCCAGACGTCTCCCTCGTGGCCGGGCACCGCTTTGAACTTCGCCGAACCTGGAAGTCCCGTCGCAGCCGCGGTGAAATTGGCGCCTCCATTGGTGCTCACATAGAACGTTCCGTTCGCGAACCCGTAAAACTTCATCGAGTTCACGCGGTCTGAGCCGACGCGCGCTCCCGCGGGAATTCCCACGGATTGCGTCCAGGAGCTTCCATTGTTGGTCGAGAAGTGCACCGCCGCGCCCGAAGGACTCCAGATTACCCTGCTGCCATTGGCCGACGCGGCGACCGTCCCACCTCCGTTTACCCCGCCCGGTTGAGCGCTGCCCGCGAACCAGCTCGTTCCGCCGTCGAAGGAGAAGCCGGAACTGTTGGTGCCGGCGCTGGCGTTCCCGACGCGGACGATGAAGTTCGGCATAAGTTCCGCGTAGTCCAGGCTGGTGGTACTTACGAAAGTTGGGCTGGTCATCATCATCGCTGGAACAGCCGCCAGGTTGTCGTGACGGAAGCCGCAGATGTCCCCCAGGCCGCTCAAAAGCGGGGCACCCGATGGTGGGCTGATCAGGTCAAGAACGGCCGTCTCTTCCAGACCCTGAACCTTGACCGAGATGTTGATGGTTCCACCTGTGTCCCAGGCGGTCAGATTGTCGCTGCCGTAGATGGTTGCGCCCGTGCCATAGAACATCCGGTTGGAGTTGAACGGATCGATCTCGAGGTCTCCCACCATCCAGCCGAGCTTCGGAGTGATCTCCGGTAAGGCCGGGTTTGCCCCAAATGTTAACCAGGGCGCGGCGGTGATGTTCTGCGCATATCGGAAAGTTCGATTGGGATACGCTCCCCAGTCCCATATCCTGGTCCAGCTCGCGCCGGCGTTGGTGCTGCGGAAGATGATCGTGTCGGGCCACCACGAGTTCAAAGCGGCGACCATAATGATGTTGGGATTCTGCCCATCGACCGTCAAACCTCCGTAGCCGAAATAGTTGTCGGAGCTCGAAGATGGCACGGGGCTGATCATCGTCCACGTCCCGCTCGACGTGTCGAACTTCCAGACATCGCCTTTTTCACCATCGTATGGACCCGCGCCGTCGCTGTAGCTGATGTACAGCATTCCATTTGACGACAGGACGCCGTGATGAGGCAGATAGCCGGCCGGCTGGCCCGGAACGGCAGCCCAGGAAGCTCCGCCATCGGTGCTGCGGTAAATGCTGGTACCTTGATCTGCCACGCCGGCATAGATGGTCTGTGTCGTATTGCCGGGCGTGCCCGTCCTCGGATCGAAGGTGATCCACACGACTCCGACGATGTCGCCCGTGTATGAATTGCTGGGGTCTTCGACATAAGTGCCGGCGTTCGGGAAGTTCGTGACTCTGGCCCACGTCACGCCGAAGTCGGCGCTCCTCCAGAGGCCGTTGCCGCTCCGCGCGCCCATGTACAGAATGCTATTTCGGTTGGGATCGATCGCCAGGCGTTCGCCCATAGAGCGGCCCGGCATATTCCCCCCCACTTTGAATGGCAGATTTGTGCGCTGCCAGGTGTTCCCACGGTCGGTAGAGCGGAGGATGGCGCCATTCATGGCTCGTCCATTCGTTGGTGTAGGTCCCGGCGGCAATATAGACGCGGTTCGGGTCGCGCGGGTCGGTGGCTATGCTATCGACGCCGGTCAGGTTCCAGTCATCGAAGCCGATCCAGTCGAGCAGCGGAATCCAGCTATTGGTGGCGGGATTCCACCGATAGGCGCCTCCGATGTCGGTGCGGGCATAGACGAGATTCGGTTCGCTTGTGTTGAAGACGATGCCGGGGACGAAGCCGCCGCCGTTGATGATGACGTTACGCCAGGCATACGCCTCGACAGATTGCGCGTGAGCGGGAGGAGCATTCAATCCTAGCTTGATCGCGAGCAACGCCACGAAGCTGATGGCTGAAAACAGAGTGATTCTAAGGAGAATAGTCGTGGGCCGGATTGACATATTCTTTTCCTCCGTAGCTGGTGCTTAGTTTGGTGCTTAGTCGATGTTATGTAGCTCTGTTCGTATCACAGAAGCATTTTTTTCTTGGTTTTTTACCGAAGAGGCGGAGAGTACGCAGAGGCAATACAGAGGTATAAATTTGGCTTCGTTATCCTTTGCGCTGCCTCTGCGTTCTCTTCGCCTCTTCGGTGAGAATTGACTTTTCGACGATATAATTTGCGTCTGGGTTATTCACTGAGGCTGGAGAAGGCCGTGCGTTTATGCCGACCTAGAACCTGCCAGCCTCAGCTACCTCACCTCTCTGTTATTGCGCCGCGCACACCTGTCCGTTGAGCGTCAGCACAGTCGGATTGTTGTTTGTACCGCTGAAACTGGCCTGGAAACCGAAACTGGTTGACCCATTGGGCTGGATCGTTCCGTTGTAGTTCTGGTTGAGAACCGTCACGCTCGATCCGCTCTGCGTCACAATTCCATTCCACAGATTGGTAATCTGCTGATTGCCCGGGAAGGTGAAACCGATCGTCCATCCGTTGATCGCCGTCGCGGCTCTATTATTAATGGTCACCTCGCCAAGGAAGCCATTCCCCCATTGATTGGTCACCCGGTATGTGATCGCACAACTTCCCGGCCCGGGAGTGGGCGTGGGATTGGGCGTCGGTGTCGGAGTTGGGACCGGCGTCGGTGTTGGCGTCGGTCCTGGAGTAGGTGTCGGGGTTGGCGTCGGTCCTGGAGTAGGCGTTGGGGTTGGAGTTGGCCCCGGTGTGGGCGTCGGCGTCGGCATTGGCGATCCCGGTTCCGCGCCGAAGACTCTGGCTCCGTTGTCGTAAACCGGAATGTTCGGGGCTGTGACTGGCGGCGCGCCCGGTGTAGTCGTGATGCCCATAAAGGACCAGTCATTGGCTGTGCTCCATGCGCCGGAACTCGCTATCCGGAACTGTATCTCCTTCCGATGTTCCGACTGGCCTCCGGGATATATCTTCGTGCCCGTGAAATTGACAAGAACATTACATAGCGTATTCAAACATTGGGGAGCGGAGATCGTCGCGCCCTGATTGAAATTGGTGGTGACGGTGATCATCCCAGGCGTCACCCCCGGCTCGAGTGTAAAGTAATATCGAAACGAGAGCTTATCACCCATCCGCGCCGGGTACGCCGATCGGTTAACCATAAACGCCCGGATCTCAGTGAAGTTTGTTCCCGATACATTGACCGAGGCCTGTACGATTATTTCAGGCATGTCCGGAGTTTCAGCTATGGGGAAGTTAGCCAGTGGCTGTCCGCCATATTCCATGTACAGGCGCGCCAGCGCGCTGGTGAAGCCCGCGTTGTAATCGGTCGCGACTTCATTATTAACGAAATTTCCGCGATCGTCAGTATAACTGTCGTCTCGATTCGGCCCACCCGCCAGCGCTCCGTAGAGGATATGCCGGCTAATGGCCGGATCGTTGATATTGTTTGTGTAAGCTCCATGAGCCCCGCGATGATGTACGTTTCGCGGCGGATTGTTACCAAAACCGACGACATAACTGCTGTTTCGCGGATTGTCGCCCAGCGCATAATTGATCTGTCTGACGGCGAAGTCATGGTAGCGTTGTTTTAGAGCCGGATCGGTCAACTGGTCGCTATAGACCAGAGCGAGGAATGCGGTATTTGCCGCGTAGCGCAGGACGCCCCATTGATCGACTATCATTAGGCCACCCTGGGTGCGCAAACCGGCACCATCAACCCAATGATCGAAATGGCGCCGGGCATCGTTGTGGTACATCGGATTGTTGGTCAAATTAGCCAGTAATACATAACTGCCGTAAGCCTTGTCGTCCCAGTTATGCGCCCAGCGATAGGATTTGGTTGTCGTGCCCTGTTCATTGCTCAGGTTGGCATAAGCAGACTCAGCTCTAGCCAGATACGCTGCCTCGCCAGTCGCTCGGTAGAGCCATAACGCGCTCCAAACATCCTCATCGTTGTAGCCGCTCCAAGAGTTGTAATAAGCTGCCGCATCGGTGATACACGAGCTGTAACGGCCACGATAATTCTGAGCGAATTGATAGAGCTGGCGGGCATGATTCAGCAGCGTGTCGGCATAAGCGGGGTCAGTCTGGCGAAAGACCATCGATGAGGCGGCCATGGCTGCCGCTGTTTCACCGGCAAGATCCGATCCCGGACAGCCCGCGTCAATCTTATAAGCTGGCCGCACCATCTGCATTATCTCAGCTGATCCCCAAAATTGGTGATCCGTGCCGCCGTTCCCCACCTGACCATACAATTCGTTCGGTGCGGTGTGTGCCTTAATAAAGTAGTCGTTGACGAACCGGAGGTTGTTGAGCAAATGGGTGAGCTGTCCGCTATTCGCGTATGCGCTGCGATATTCGACGGCTCCCCAGGCCAGCATTGTCGCCGTTCCAGCCATCGGAAGCCCGAATTTGACGTGATCGCCGGCATCGTACAAACCGCCTGTCAGGTCATGGCCGACATCCTGACCGTCAGTCATTGCCGAGTTGCCGCGCCAACTGACACGGTGCCAACTCGGTTTCTGACCTGATATTTGCGCCTCATAAAATAAGATTGCCTTCTGCAGCGCTTCCCCGTAATTAAAAGGCGAAGTTTGAAGAGGGTAAATCGCGATAGATTTGTTCGTGCCGAGATAGAGTATGATCGCGAATATGCCGGTTACAGCCAGCGTCAATCTGTATCTGTTAATCAGAGACCATTTTCCTAAACCTATGAGTGATTTCATCTTACCTCCGTGATGTTGGCCATAAAAGGCACAAAGGGAAAAAGAGAAGTTGACGGACTAAAAAGAAGATCGGTCGTTTGATTGCCTGCCCTGGATGGTTTTCACCTGATGTCCCTAATGTCCAAGTCGTTTTCTAATAAATCGGTACCAGATGACTGGCACACTTAAGTGTTCTTGCCGGGACGACACAACCTTCTAATGCAGAAATAACAGACCTGCTATTTATTTCGTGTGCTTCAAGAAAGCTCTGATAACGCTACTTGAGCTTTGGGAGTGATACTTCAAGGTGCGTGTCTCGCAAACAATTGCCGTCAACGAGAAGGGGTGGTTAATTTCTAATATAACCAGATGGAAGGAGGACCACCACCTCAAAGCAAATCAAATTAGAGAGAAGATTAAGTTATTAATCTATATAGGGGATTCGTCGCGTCTTGTTGACAACGCGAATGCAGCTTATGCCCACGTATTTGTAGAGGTCAATGGTTTTACTGATATCTAACTGTGCATTACCGTTAGGTAACGGTTAGCGGGACCATGTCATATCTTTCTAAAGAAAAAACTTAGAGGTTGTAAAGTAAGAGTTGATCCTCTCCGCCGAGATTAACTGGTCCGCGAGGTTTTTATGGATATAGGGACATGCGAATCTGCCGCTTGGGAAACCGGTAAATATTTTAACTCTCTATGGTCGTTTTGAGACTCTGTGGAACACCGAGCCATCCCAGGTCAGGCAGTTTGCGGCAAATTGATTTGTGGCAAATTGAAATGATATTTCTTTTTTTCGCTGTCTCTTTTACAATGCGCTCGCCTAGAGTTCGAAAAAGATAAAGATATCTTCCACTTGGATTGCTTTTTCAGGTTGGATCGACGACCCGCTAGGAGCGACAAAGAATAGTGCCGACTCAACTGGCCGTGAGTACGGTTCCTTTAAATCATGAATAACATTGAGTCAATCCTCAAAGCATACTGACTCGGAGCGCCATTTCTGCAGTCTCAAATGATCCCCGTTTTCCATTCAAATTAGAACCAGAGGAGGTTTTTGTGCGATTCCCGAAATGCATGAAACATGTTGTCATCGGGGTGTTGTTATTGACCTGTGTTGTATGGTTTGACCGAGCAATGGGTCTCTCCTCAATGGCGCAATCGAATGATGCCGACCCCATTCGCTTGCTGGTCGGGAGACTCTTCGAGTCATATCAGCAGAAAGATCTTGATAAATTGATCTCCCTCTGGAGCGAGGAATCAACTTACCTGGCTGAGAACAAAAAAAACTTGCAAGGGGAATTTTTCGCATATGACAAACTAAAAGTGAAGAGCTTCGATATACGTCAGACGAAGATTGATGGTGACAAAGCCACTCTGCGGGTGGTGGCCGAGATGGCACTCACCAGGGCAAAGATGTTAAAGCCCACTGAAACGCTGGCGAAGAAGAATTGGACAATCGAGTTAGTCGGCGAGGGAGGAATCTGGAAAATATGGAAATTCATTGCCAGCGAGGAAAAATTGGCTGCTGAGATCATTGCCGCGAACACAGAGGAAGATAGAAAGGTCTTAATGGAGAAAGAGCCTGAGTTACTTACTTCCGATCTTGCCACTATCCTCGCTCGCCAGAATACTTCTAACATTGCCTATCAGAAGGGCTACCAACATGCACTCGCAATCAATCAGCTCGCATCCAAACTCGCTGAGAAAATTGGCGATCAATTGGTTATGGGCAAGGTGCTGTACAATACCGGATACATCTACGGTTGGCTAGGGGGACCAGAAAAATCCCCCGAAATAGCACTTGGATATTATAGAAAAAGTTTGAAGATCGGTGAAGAATTTGGATTTAAAGATCTCGCACTTCGATCTCAAATGAGTTCCGCAATAGTCTATCACAGCATAGGCGATCATTCACATGCCATAGAATATTATCAGCAGAGTCTCAAATCATCTGAGGAATTGGGTGATGTCATCATAACGACCCAAGTGCTGAACAATTTAGGAAGTATATACCGATTGCAGAGTAAATTAGCCCAGGCTCTGGAAGTGATGTTGATAAGTCTGAAGTTGTCTGAAAACAGACCTGCCTCTGGAACGTATTGGGCAGACATATCGAGGATTATGGCCAATATTGGCGCTACTTTTAGGGCCCAGGGCAATGTTGAACAAGCCTTGGCCTACTTCCAAAAGGCATACGAAACATCTCAAAAAGGCGGTAAGCTAGAATCTCCTGATGCCAAGTTAGGTGTAGCTCAAATAGTTGCAGAACTTGGTTCTAGCCACTTCCAACAGGGCAACTATCCTTTGGCAAACGAGTATTATCAGAAAAGTCAGAAGCTGATGGAAGAGGTTGGAGATAGGTTATTGAATCGTAAAGATAGCTTCATTTCTTGGATCAAATCGAACATGGGTGATATTTTAGTAGCAGAAAAAAAACCACTTGATGCGATGGCTAGCTATCAGGAATCGCTCATGTTGGCAGAAAAATCGAGAGATAAAACAAGGATGGCATATCCTTTAAGCAGCCTAGGCAAGATACACCTTTTGCAGGGAGATTATCGCGGGGCATTGACTCTCGCAGAGCGAGCTGTGAAAGCTGCCGAACAAGTCAGCCAACCCGATTATTTAACAGATGCCTTGGTGATAGTGTCTCAAGCCTATCAGAAACTGGGCCACTCCGAGGACGCTCGTCAGGCATTAGCTAAAGCTATTGATGTTACTGAGCAGTTGCGTGATCAGTCGGTCGGCAACGAACTCGACCGCCAGCGCGCTTTTGAATATACGCTGACTCCATATCAGGCAATGATCGATTTCCAGGCTGATCAGAAACAATTTACAGAAGCCTTCTCTTACGCTCAGCGTGCAAAAGGACGCACCCTCTTGGAGTTATTGCAGAATGGCCGGGTTGACATTGATAAATCGGCGTCTCCTACAGAGCGCGAGCAAGAGCAACAACATAACCAAAAAATCGTTTCTCTCAATCGCCAGGTCACCGCTGAGAAGCTGAAACCTCAACCTGATGAAAAACGCCTGGCCGAGTTTGAGGAACAGTTGAAGAAAGCACGCTTGGAATTCGAGGCGTTCCAAACCACTCTGTATGCATCCCACCCTGAACTCAAAGTCCAGCGCGGCGAGATTCGACCATTCTCCTTTGACGATGCGGCTGACCTCATTCCTGATTCGAAGACTGCACTCCTGGATTTCATCGTCACAGACGAGAATGTCCACCTCTTCGTCCTGACCAAAGACGATTCCGCCAAACCGACCTTGAATACCTATACCGTCAAGATCGATCGCAAATCTCTGGCTGAGGAGGTCGAGCGCTACCGTCGCCGAATGGAAAACCGAGACTACGACTTCCAGGCGATCTCCAAGTATCTCTATGTCTTGCTGCTCAAACCGGCTCAGAAGCAACTGCAAAACAAATCCTCCCTCATAATCTCTCCCGATAACGTCTTATGGGATTTGCCATTCCAGGCCTTGCTATCCCCGGAGTTACGCTATCTGATCGAAGACGCCGCGATCTCATATACACCATCTCTTTCAGTGCTCAGAGAGATGCGGCTCGCGGGCAAGAAGAATCAAACGCCGGCCAAGCCATCCTTACTGGCTCTGGGCAATCCGGCGCTGGGAAACCGGAGTAAAGACTTGGTCAAGTTTGTGAAGATGGATACGGAACTACAGCCATTGCCGGAGGCGGCGGCTCAAGTCAGAGCCTTGGGGCGATTGTACGGACCGAGGTTCAGCCGAGTCTTCACCGGCCCGGCTGCGCGCGAAGAAGTGGTCAAGCGGCAATCGGCTGACTATCGCATTCTGCACCTGGCAACGCACGGCATCCTCAACGACGTCAGTCCGATGTACTCACACGTCATGCTGTCTCAAACGCCAGGCAAGAGTGACGAGGACGGTTTGTTGGAAGCCTGGGAGATGATGAACCTGGATCTGGACGCCGACCTGGTGGTGCTGACAGCCTGCGATACGGCCCGTGGACGAGTGGGAGCAGGGGAAGGGATGATCGGGATGAGTTGGGCGCTATTCGTAGCTGGATGTCCGAGGACGGTGGTCAGTCAGTGGAAGGTGGAAGCATCGAGCACGGCAGACTTGATGGTGGAGTTCCATAAGAAGTTCAAGACGAAATACGGCAGAACGCAATCAATGGTTTCCACGGCGGAGGCGATGAGACAGGCCGCCTTGAAAGTCATGAACAATCCGGAATACGTGCACCCATTCTATTGGGGGGGATTTGTAGTGGTCGGCGATGGTAATTGAACGGGTTCGACGCAGAGCCACATAGTGCAACCATTCAGCTTTAAAGACCAGCGCTATTCAGCCGATAAAGTCCTAAAACATTATTATTCTATTAAATTGGTAGTAGTCGTGTTTTCTACGTCTTATACACATGACGAGAGCAAGAATTATGTCTCCGCAACAGAGTTTGACAAAAGGTTCTCGATATTAAGGGTGCATATACACATCCACGAGTGAAAGAGAAAGGTTATTGCATCTGGCTCCGCAATCCGTCTCGGCTCCATACAAGAGGGATAAAATAACCGTGATAGGCGATGAGGCGTATCTACTGAAAATCTACAAGGGAGAGAGTATGGTTCTGTTTAGAAAGCCAAACGTAGTCATATATGTGGAAACATCTACGTCAGATGCGGAGACTTTTGCCAAACTGATGGATTCATTACTGCTGCCTTGAGTTCGGTGGGTTTCCGTTGCTGACTGTGGAATAGTCTCACAGACTGTGATTGATTCGCTCATTACCTCAGGGTTATAGCTGTTGGGACCTGTCAGACACCCTTAGTTACAATGTTGACAATAGGTCATTCAGGAGGATATCCCATGCTTACATTGCTATATCGTCTGTTCGTTTGTCTCCTCTTCTGCTCACTTTTCATTGTTAGAGCTAATTCCCAAATCCTCCCACAAACAGAAGATCAAGAGACGATCAAACTCAAAACCGAGCTCGTCGTCGTCGACGCCCTGGTGAGAGATAAGAAGAGCCGCGAGATCATCACCGGCCTCAAACTTCAAGATTTTGAACTATTTGAAGACGGCGCGAAACAACAGGTCGAATTCTTCGGTCAGGACAAGTTGCCGATATCTTTAGTGTTACTTCTGGACATAAGCGGGAGCGTCAAACCGGTGATCGAAAAGATTCGTGAAGGGGCTTTGCAGACATTGCAGCGTCTGAAGCCAGAAGACGAGGTTGCGCTCATGGTCTTCTCCGGCATGACCGAGTTGATCCAGGACTTCACCAAAGACCGGGAGTTGGTTCAGAAGAAATTGGCTCAGGCGCTGGAGAAGCCCGGCGGCGGCACGCGCATCCACGAGGTGCCGCCGATACAGTATGATGCGCCGGATGCCGGTAATCCGGAAGCTGAACGGGAGTAGAATGGCTGACTCAGTATGCCATCTCTGCGTACTCAATTGAGCTTGCCCCAATTTCCCTCACAGACTAGAGACAGAGGAGTTTTTGTGCGATTACCAAAATATCTGTCAGGTCTCATTGTGCTGTTGTTAATGACCGGTATCGTTTGCTTCGACCATCCCCTGAGCGACTTCTCTCTGGCGCAATCGAATGATGCGAATGGCGCTGATGCCATTCGCGTTGTAGTCGGGAAACTCTTTGAGTTATATCAACAGAAAGACCTCGACAATTTGATCTCCTTCGGGAGCTGTTCTGCTAGGGTCCGGATCATCACCTATTCGCCGTTTTATTTCTCCAGAGCTATTCATGCCAATAATCTCTTGTAGATTATTATTCTATAAAATTGGTATTGGCCGTGTTTTTCCACGTCTTATATCCATGACAGCAACAGGCGCGTTATCACCACAACCTATGTTGCCATTAATAATCGTAAGGGGATTGAGGGAGATGGCTATAAGACTCTGATAGTTGGGTAAAAGGAGAAATATATGAGCCCAATGGGGATTCATCTGACACGAGGTTCGCATTTTTACCTGGTGGCGGCTTCTCTGTGGCGCAAACAAACGAAGTCGATGCCATTCGCATTCTCGTCGAGAGGCTCTTCAAGTCATATCAGCAAAAAGACCTCGAGCGATCGTTCTCACTTTTCGGCCCTGTCAGCTACTGTGTAGTCAATGTCGGTACACGGGCTGAGAATGTACAAAATGTTATTCGAATAGGAGCCAAACATGCCGATTAAGAGATCAGTTATTGCAACGTGTGTATTGTCAAAGTGGGCGGCCTTCTTATTTGTTATTTTGGCCGGGATTCTCATTTTTTCATGGGGGCAGCGTTCCTTCGCGGCGCGACAGGCAGCAGCGCAGGCTGGCGCTCTAGGATCCCAGTTCTCATCACGCGTGCCAGCGAGCCAATCCTCGGGCACAACCAGTCGCCAGATCCCTGCGACCCGCGAAAATTTCGATGCGCGAGCCGGCCATCAACGGACGCTCGTCATGCCGCCCGGTGCCGGTACTGCTGCGACCAATGCGGGAGCGGCGCCACGCGGCGCAGGGCAAACCGTTCAGGTCTCCCGCCTTAAGCAGTCGCGTCCCAGCGTCGGTATGCGATGGAGTTCGTTGACCGGTACGCCGAGCCGTCTATACAGCCACACCGATACCCTGAGTGATCCGACAACGGGTGACGCCGGGGCTGTGGCGCGCGGCTTCCTCAAGGGTAATGATGACCTCTTTCGGTTAAGCGTCGCCGAAGTGGATGGGCTGAAGGAAGAACGCCGATACCGGACCGAGCACAATGGCGTGACCCACCTGACGCTCCAGCAGGAGATCGGCGGAATCGAAATCTTTCAATCTGCAATGACCATGCACCTCAACCGCGAGGGCGCTATTATCTCGGCCAGCGGCGAATTGATGCCCGGCGCGGCGCGGTCGGTCAATCTCAGTCAACCGAAGATCCCGGCTGTCGAGGCTTTGCGCATTGCAGCGGAACAATCCGGTGCCGAACTCAAAGAGCAGCCCCGATGGACTCTGTCGCCCGGGGGCGCCGAGGCACGCCAGGAGTTTGCCGGCGGCGAGAGCTTCGAACGGGACGTCAAGGCGAGGCTCGTCTACTTCCCGGTTGCCCCCGAGCAGGTGCGTCTGGCGTGGGAATTCGTGATCTGGATGCGCGAGACGCCTGATGTCTATTTGATTCTGATCGATGCGGAGCAGAACAGCATGCTCTTCCGTCAAAATCTGACCAGCTACGAGGAGAATCCGCTGCGACCACATGGATTGGTCTACACTGGAGACAGCCCGCGTCCGGATGTGCCACACACCAGCGACTCACCGCCGACCGTCGAGCGCCAGGACGTACCGTTCAACGCGACGTCTTTCAACGGAGCGACGATCTTCCAGCCGAGCGATCCGCATTACGATTGGTGGGCGGGCAACCCGGCCAGCGGTTTGATCAGCAACAACGCGGATGCGCGGCTGGACCGCGATTCTATCCAGAACCAGCCGGACCTGCCGCGGTTGGAAGCTCCGGACGGCAATTTCTCATTCCCGGTCGATCTGGCGATCGAGCCGACGGCCGCGACCAATCCGCAGGCGGCGCAGGTCAATCTCTTCTACTGGATCAACCGCTATCACGATATTCTTTACTCATTCGGTTTCAATGAAGCGGCCGGTAACTTTCAGACCGACAACTTCGGGCTTGGTGGAATGGTCAACGATGCAGTGATCGGTGACGCACAGGACGGCATCGGTATTAACAACGCCAACTTCTCGACGCCGCCGGATGGTCAGTCCGGTCGGGTTCAAATGTTTCTCTGGAATTTGGCCTCGCCTCAGCTCGATGGGTCCTTCGATCAGGGGGTCGTCATTCACGAACTGACTCATGGTTTGAGCAACCGGCTGGTCGGTAACGCGCTTGGGCTGGGCGCCTTCCAGAGTCGGAGTATGGGAGAGGGTTGGTCGGATTTCCTCAGTCTAGCATTGTTGCGGATCGAGCAAGACGACCCGCGTGGTGCGTACCCGGTCGGCGGGTATGTCACCAACGATTATGCCCGTGGAGTCCGCCGCTATCCCTACAGCACCGATCTGCAGGTCAATCCGCTGACCTTCAGAAACCTGGGTGAAGTTCTGGCAGTTCATGCGGGAGGAGAGATCTGGTGCAGTATGTTGTGGGAGATGCGGGCACTCTTGATCGAGCGATACGGTTTTAGTGAAGGGCAGCGGCAGTCTATCCAACTGGTAGTCGACGGATTGAAGATGACCCCCACGGACCCGAGCTTTATCGATGCGCGGGATGCGATCATGCTCGCCGACCGCGTGAATAATCAGGGTGCGAATGGATGTCTGATCTGGAAAGCATTCGCTAAGCGGGGCATGGGAATTAACGCCAGCACACTGGGCGCCTCGGAGATTGCCACCGTCGAATCTTTCGAGGTCGCGCCTAATTGCAGCACTCTCGGCTCGCTGCTCCTGGATAAGATCAGTTATGTCGATAACGAGACGGTCCATATCACGCTGGGCGACAGTAATGCCAGGACTCCGGTGATGGTCGATGTAAGGAGTTCCAAAACCGGCGACCGGGAGAGAATCAGGCTGGAGCCCGATGCCTCCATATCCGGTCTCTTCGTCGGTTCGATTCGCCTTGATGGCGGCCGTGCCAGGGAGGGTGATGGCATGCTTCAGGGATCGGATGAGGCCAGGGATCAGATCAGAGTTGTCTATCTGGACCGCGACACCGATCTTCGCAACTCCGCGCTCGTCTCGGCCACCGCTGAATGGGCGCGTGAACTGGTGATCCTGGACGACGATGTCGAGCGGGGAAACCAGACCTGGCTGACTAATATCAGCTGGGCAATCACCGGCGAGCTTTCCGGCTCTCCCACGCACTCCTGGCGCATCAGCGGCGCGTCCTTTGACCCGCTCCTGCTGAATGATCTCTCAATCACCTCGCCGTTGCTCGATCTGACAGGTCTTGGTGAAGTCACTCTTTCCTTCTCGCAAAGCCGCCAGCTTACCGGCGCCCGCAGCACGAGCTCCGGGCGGGTCGAGATATCCATCGACGATGGCGTAACGTGGACCGCGGTCAAAACGTTCAACGATAACCAAACTGGCTTTGCCCCTTCGCAGGTGTTGTTGTCGGGATTGAATGGTCAGGCGAAGGCGCGTCTGCGATTCCGGTTGGTGGCTCCGCAGTTGAGCATAACCCCGGTTTTCTGGGCGGTTGACGATATACGTCTCACAGCGCGTTCTGCAGATCCGCGAGTCATCCCGCCGGGTGATGCGCCGGCGCCGATCATTACTGCAACCAGTCCTGCTTTCGGACTGCCGGGCGGCGGCACGCAGGTGATTATCAGCGGTGCGAACTTCACCGAAAGCGATGACACGAGTGTCACCTTTGATGGTCTTCCGGCCGCACAGGTGACAGTACTGGGCAGCTCAACTATTACGGCAGTCACCCCAGCGCATAGCGCCGGACCTGTCAACGTACGCGTCATCAATCGCCGGGGTACGGCCAGGCTGTCGAGGGGGTTCACCTACTACGAGCCGGGCAGCGCCACCAGGCAGCCGGTGCTCGGTAACGTCTCTCCTGGTTCCGGCTCCGTGCTGGGTGGAACGTCCGTAACATTGACCGGGACGAACTTCACGCCTGAAACATCGGTCAGCTTCGGCTCGCAAGAGGCGCCGGTCACATTCATTAATGGCAACACTCTGCGGGTATTTGCGCCGGCGGCTTCAACGATAGGGGCTGTCGATGTCACAGTTCGGAATGGCAGCCGGCAGATGACACGCACCGGCGCCTACCGATATATTGCAGCCACACCGCCCGCGGTGCAGGTGCTCAGTCCGCAAGACGGCGAGAATTTTTACACGGGCAGTCTGCTTACTATTCGCTGGCAATCGTCTGGTAATCGCGAGCTCGTGACACAGCGCATCAGGCTCACGTACCTGCCGGCCATCGGATTACCCACAGAACGGACTATCGATATCGTGCTCGAACTGGGCGGCGATTCGCGCTCATTCACCTGGGAAGTGCCGACTGCCCTCCCGCCCGCTACGCAGGCACGCATCTACGTTACGGCAATCGACGATGAGGGCGCTGAGACGGAGGCGGTTTCAGGCCAGTTTGCGATCTTGCGGCGCTGGGAGACGAATACGAATCTGTCGCAATTTCTCCCAACTGGGCAGTATGTCGCCGATGACAAATACCTCTACGGCATCGGACAGGTGTTGCAATTGGGCTCACCGCCGGAAAATAAGATCGTTCGCTACGACCCGGAGACAAATGTCTGGACGGATCAGGGGCTTGCCTTGCCGCCGTCCATTCTTGGGAACGCTCGGGCTGTTTTCCTCAATGGCAAGATCTATATTCCGGGAGGAACCATTCCCGGCCCCGCTATAACACCGCTTCACCTCGCTTACGATATAGCCGCGAATACGTGGTCGACTCAGGCCGAGGTGCCGAACCCGACGGCTCTTTACGCGCTTACCGAGGATAATGCGCGGGGCGTCTACTATCATACCGGCGGGATCACTCTTACGGCCTACTCAGCGGCATTCAAGATGTATGATCCGTCGTCAAACGCTTGGACGGACCTGCCGCCGATGAATTCGGCCCGTGTCACCCACAATGCTGCGGTGATCGAAGGAAAACTTTATATAGCCGGGGGCATTGGTCCCTCCGGTGCTCTCCTGGGCGGCGAGGTCTACGATTTTGAGACCAGGCAGTGGTCGCCGATTGCGCCGCTCAGCCGTCCTCGGATGAACGCCCAGGCTGCTATCGTCGAAGATGCGGCTGGAAATCCATTCTGGCTCTTCATTGGCGGGGCTGCTGCGAACGATGCGGAGGTCTACGATGTCCGTAACAACCGCTGGATCGAGCTCGATAATTCATTCGTGCTGACCCCTATTTCTCTCAATCCCGGTGGTCCTACGTTGTCGCGACCACTGACCGGGAGCGGGGTTATCGGCGGATTTTTCTATACCGTCTCGGCCCCTATCGATGTCTCCCGATTGTCTGTTGCCCCGCTGGAGATATCCGTCTCTGATCGACCTCCGATTCTCACCGTGCCCGTGACACAGGTCGGAGCCGCGAATACAAAGATGGAGTTTAATATTTCGGCCAGCGATCTCGGCTCGGGAGTGCCTCTCTCGATCACTGCAGATGGGCTGCCTGCGCGTGCGCGTTTCACGACAGAGGTCATCACCAACAACAGGACGGAGGGTACATTCAAATGGATCCCGACCGCCGCCGATGTCGGAAGCAGTTTCAATCTCGCCTTCACCGCGAGCGATGGGCGGTCGAGCGATACGAGAGTGGTCAATGTGCGGGTGGTCGAATGCTCGGCATTGACACTGGCTAACGCCGCTGGGGCTAAAGAGGGACGGCTGACGGCCGACTCAATCGCTACGGCTTTCGGCGCCAATCTCGCCATCGGCGTCAAGACGGCCGAGTCGGAGCAGTTGCCGTTTGAGTTGGCGGGCACCACCGTCACTATCAACGGTATTCCAGCCCCGGTATTTTCCGTCTCACCTGACCGGGTCGACTTCCTCGTCCCGCCGACTGTCGAGCCGGGCGAGGCGACCGTTGTCATTCGCAATCCGGGAGGGAGTTACTCGATCGGGACCACCCAGATTGTGGATGTAGCGCCTGCGATCCTCGCCGGTGGCGCGGGGGGAAACAGTGACACCGACACCGCACCATTCGCCCTCGGCAATGGGAGCAATGGAATCGGTTTAAGGCTGCCGAGATTGGAGAGGCTTACCGGTCGCAGGCCGGATATTCTCACCCTATATGCCACCGGCATCCGCCGTGCACGGGCTGCCAATCCGAACGACGAGAACGGCGTTGCCGAATCGGTCGAGGTGATGATCGGCGGATACACGGCACGTGTCCTCTACGCCGGCGCACATGCCAGGTTGAGGGGTCTGGATCAGATCATAGTCGAGATTCCTGCCGGCCTGGCCGGGACAGGGCAGCGACAGGTCGAAGTCGTGGTCTCGGTCGACGGTGTCTTTGCCGATCGTACGGTGATCTCACTTAAATGAAGAGAGAACGCGAAGCGCGCGAAAATAGTGAAACACACGAGCTCTTTTCATACTGGTTGTGTGTTTCGTGGTTTTCGCGTGCTTCGCGCTCTATTAAGGAGCTGAAAGGAATCAAGGCGATGACCGGTTTTGCATTTATCCCAGGTGGCGGAGGCGTTGAAATCAACCATAACAAAAAACTCACATACAGGCTTTTTCAATTTGATCTTCTGTATACTAGTCTGGGTAACGGAGTCGGCCAATTGAATCCTAGAGTATCTACTGGTGTAGTTTTTAATATCAGGAAATAAGAATAGCCAATACCTATTTCGTTTGTTAGATGAGAGGCAAACTTCTCCAAGCTCTCCTATTTCGCCGAGATTGTCTCATCATCGATCCAAGTGGCTGACTCAGTATGCCATCTCTGCATGCTCGATGAGCTTGCCCCAATTTTCCCCACAGTCCAGAACCGGAGGAGGTTTTGTGCGATTACCAAAACAGCTGTCAGGTCTCATCGTGCTGTTGTCAATGACCGGTCTTGTTTGCTTCGACCATCCCCTGAGCGACTTCTCTCTGGCGCAATCGAATGACGCGAATGACGCTGATGCCATTCGCGTTGTGGTCGGGAAACTCTTCGAGTCATATCAACAGAAAGACCTCGACAATTTGATCTCCTTCTGGAGCGAGAAATCTCCATTCCTTGCCAGGAACAAAAGTGCTTTCCATGCGGAATTCAATGCCTATATGAATATTGTCGTGAAAGGCTTTGACATCCGCCAGATGAAGATCGATGGCGATAAGGCGACGCTGCGTGTGTCGGCTGAATTGGCGCTCACGAGGGCCCGTATGGTAAAGCCCGCTGAAAGGATTGGGCAGAAGAACCGGACGATCCGGCTGTTCAATGAAGGCGGGGTCTGGAAGGTCTGGGAGTTTATCCATAGCGAGGAAGAGCTCGCCTCCGCGATCATGGCGGTGAAGACGGAGGAAGAACAGAACGCATTGATGGAGAAAGAACCGGAGCTGGTGAACTCCGATCTTGCCTCCGCCCTTATCCGTCTGGCACGTCCTGTACCTGGTGATCAAAGGAGCCACCAGCGCGCGTTAAAGTTCTGTCAGCTCGCCTACAAAATCGCCGAGGGGGCTGGCGATCAATGGGTCATGGCAATCGCTCAAATGTCCATGGCATATGTCCAGCTTCGTATCGACTCACCAGAAAATTCTCTCGAGCTGGCACTTGAATATTACCGGAGAAGTTTGAAGATTGGAGAAGAGTACGGATTTAAGGAGATCATTGCCAAGTCCCTGAGAGGTGCTGCACAGATCTGTGCACATATGGGCGAGATATTGCAAGCCGAAGAATATTATCAGCGAGGCTTACCGCTGTTTAATGAATTGGGAGACCGCGATTTGATATACGACGCGATGAACGACCTGGGAGTCATATATCGCAGAAGAGGCAATTTCGCCAAGGCCCTGGAGCTTCTTTTTAAATCATTGAAGATGGCTGAAAGCAGGCTTGTATCCGGAAAAGATTGGCAGCACCTGGCACTGGCCCGGATGAATATGGGCATTGCCTTCTCCGTCCAGGGTAATTACGAACTGTCTGTGGTTTATCAGCGGCAGGCAGTCGAAGCTGCGGAAAAAGCGGTAATGTTGGGAGACCTTGCTTCTAAAGACACTAAGTCCGGAGCGTTATCACTGATCGGTTATGCCTATATGCAACTGGGCAACCTCTCTTTAGCGATGGAGTATAGTCAGAAAAGTTTGAAGGTGGCGGATGAGATCGAAAATATAGTGCCGTATTTTAAAGAAGACCTAATCTCGACGCTCAAATCGCAAGTTGGGTTCATTCTGGAAGCGGAAAATAAGACGCTTGAAGCAATCGCAATCTACCAGGAGGCGCTCGAACTGGCAGAAAAATCGAAAGATAAAACCAAGGTAGTGTATCCCCTATTGTACCTGGGCAGAGCAAATAATCTGCGAGGCGATTATCGCCAGGCCCTGGTCTTTGCCGAACGAGCCGTCAAATCTGCCGAACGGGCCGACCAGAGGCTCAATACAGGTATGGCGCTGGTAGTAGTCGCCAAAGCCTATCAGAAGCTCGGCCAACCCGAAGAGGCTTATCAGGCATTGACAAGAGCCATCGATATTTACGGGAAGTTGCGAGAGCATTTAGGTGGCACGGAACTCGATCGCCAGCGCTCTTTAGAAGAAGCAGTTACTCCATATCACGTCATGGTTGATCTCCAGATCGATCAAAAACGATTCATGGAAGCCTTCGCTTTTGCTCAACAGGCAAAAGGAGGCACCCTCCTGGAAATGTTGCAAAACGGCCGAGTCAATGTCGACCGTTCAGCGTCTCCGGAGGAGCGCGAAGAGGAACAACGACTGAACAAAAAGATCGTTTCCCTCAACCGCCAGATCACAGGCGAGAAGTTGAAATCTCAACCTGATGTTAAACGCTTGTCTGAGTTTGAAGAACGGCTGAAAAACGCTCGTCTGGAGTTCGAAGCTTTCCAAACCACACTCTACGCAGCCCATCCCGAGCTCAAAGTGAAGCGCGGCGAGATTCGACCAGTCTCACTTGTGGATACGGCACCACTCTTTCCCGATTCGAAGACCGCCCTCTTGGATTTCATCGTCACAGACGAGAATGTCCACCTCTTCGTCTTGACCAAGGAGGCTTCCGCCCAACCGGCCATGAACACCTACACTATCAAGGTCGACCGCAAAGCGCTGGCTGAGAAGGTGGAGCGCTTCCGTCGCCGAATGGAGAACAGAGACTACGATTTCCAGGAGCTCTCCAAGGAGCTCTACCTCTTGCTGATCAGACCGGCGGAGAAGCAGCTGCGGAACAAAACCAATCTCGTCATCTCTCCTGATAACGTGCTGTGGAACTTGCCATTCCAGGTATTGCTCTCGCCGGAGTTGCGGTATCTGATCGAGGATGCCGCGATCTCATATGCGCCATCTCTCTCAGTGCTGAGAGAGATGCAACTGTCGGGCAAGAAGAGGCAGTCGCCTGCCAAGGCGTCGTTAATCGCTCTGGGTAACCCGGCGCTGGGAACGAGGAGTAAAGAATTGGCCAAGTTTGCGAAAATGGATGCGGAGCTGCAGCCCTTGCCTGAGGCGGCGGCTCAAGTCCGAGCTTTAGGGCGGTTGTATGGCCCAGAGCTCAGCCGAGTCTTTATTGGTCCAGGAGCGCGCGAAGAAGTGGTCAAGCAGCAATCAGCTCGATATCGTATTGTACACCTGGCGACCCACGGCATCCTCAACGACGTCAGCCCGATGTACTCGCACGTCCTGCTGTCTCAAACTCCCGGAAAGAGCGAGGAAGACGGGTTGCTGGAGGCCTGGGAGATGATGAATCTGGACTTGAATGCAGACTTGGTTGTACTCTCGGCCTGCGATACGGCGCGTGGACGAGTGGGAAAAGGAGAAGGGATGATCGGTATGACATGGGCGTTATTCGTGGCTGACTGTCCGAGGACGGTGGTCAGTCAATGGAAGGTAGAGGCATCGAGCACGACGGCCCTCATGGTGGAGTTCCACAAGAAGTTCAAGACGAGATACGGCGGTCAGAAACCGGCGGTTTCTACGGCCGAGTCGATGAGGCAGGCGGCATTGAAAGTGATGAGCAATCCTGAATACGCGCACCCGTTCTACTGGGGCGGATTTGTCGTGGTCGGCGATGGAAACTGATTTTTATTATGCAAACATTTGATACTGCACCAGTCCGCACCGGTGAAGAGCTTGATTGGAAAGCGCTCGAAGCTTATCTGTCAGAGCACCTGCCGGCAAAACTCGACGATGGCGCGATCGATTCCGACGCCGGGTTAGAAGTCGATCAATTTCCGGGCGGACATTCGAATCTCACATATCGCATCCGCTTCGGCGGACGCGAGTTCGTCATGCGCCGTCCGCCGTTCGGCCCGGTCGCGCCGACGGCGCACGATATGCCGCGCGAATACAGGTTGCTGGCCGCCATCAATCCGCACTTTCCGCTCGCGCCGAAACCCTATCTGCTGTGCGAAGACGCGAACGTCATCGGCGCGCCTTTCTATTTGATGGAACGCCGTCGCGGGATAGTCGTGCGCCAAACGATACCACCCGAGATAGGCGATAATCTCGAACTCCGTCGGAAGATCGGCGAAAATCTGGTGGATACACTCGCCGACATGCATAGAGTCGAGATAGAGGGCACGGGTCTCATCAAGATCGGCAAACCTCAGGGTTTCGTCAAGAGACAGGTCGAAGGTTGGGCGGGGCGATGGGAACGGGCGAAAACCCGCGAATTGGACGAGATGACCAGGACTGCGCAATGGCTCGTTGAACGGCTTCCGTCCGACCCCGAGCGGCCATCCCTCGTTCACAACGATTACAAACTGGACAACATAATGCTCGACCCGGCAGATCCTGCTCGAATTGCTGCAATACTCGATTGGGAGATGTGCACCGTCGGCGATCCGCTGGTTGATCTCGGCTTGTTGCTATGTTATTGGCCTCAGGCTGACGATCCGGACCTCTTCTCCGATTCTCTGAGAAGCGTGACGATGTTACCCGGGTGGATGAAGCGGGCGGAGATTATTGAAAGATACGCCGCGCGCAGCGGGCGCGACCTGTCGAATATCGCTTACTATCATACCCTGGCAGTTTTCAAACTAACGGTCGTGATCCAGCAAATTTACTATCGCTATCACGTGGGTCAGACCAAAGACGCGCGGTTCGCCGATTTCGATAAACGCGTCGAAGCGTTGGCGAAGATGGCTCACTCTATGATCCGATCTTGAGTCTGAGATAAGAAAAAATCCATAGTGTTGTAAAGCGCTCCCTGCTAAAACAGGAACAAAATGCCAGGCCATTGCATTTTGGCCACATTTGGCACTCTTGTTTCCATGTTTTAATAGATTGGTTGATCTAAACTGCCAATTCCAAACCAAATACCGACAACCCCCCCTTGAAGCCGTCACCTCGCGGTAGTAGCATAAGAATGGCTTTACCAAATAACATCAGCGCTCACGCGTGGGCGCCTATTTCGGTCAAAGGCAATGTAAAGATATATTCCAATTTGTTGCGAGGTATCCGATGACGCCGCTCACTCCAGGCACGACACTTTCTCATTACCGTATCATTGAACAGCTTGGTCAGGGCGGACAGGCGACTGCTTATAAGGCCGAGGATACTCGTCTCAACCGACTAGTCGTCGTCAAAACATTACTTCCTGAACTTTCAACCAGCGAAAACGCGAGGCGGCGCTTCGAGCGTGAGGCCCGGCTCGCATCAGCGCTCGATCATCCGAATATCTGTGCTATTTACGACATCGGCGAGAGCAATGGGCTCATTTACATAGTCATGCCGTTCATCGAAGGCAGCACGCTCAAACGGATAATCGCTAAACAACCGCTTGAAATCATGAGCGCGCTCTCGATCGCCATTCAGGTAGCCGATGCGATAGCCGCAGCTCACGCGCGCGGAATCATACATCGCGATATCAAACCGACCAATATCATCGTCAACGACCGCGGTCAGGTGAAAGTGCTCGACTTCGGATTAGCCAAAATGGTGGCTGGCGATCAGGACGAAAAGGACAAGGACGATGACGAACAGACGATGACCGAGATCGGCGTTCCTTACGGCACCACGGGCTACGGTTCCCCGGAACAGGCGGCAGGTGAGCGAGTCGATCACCGGACCGACATCTTCAGCCTTGGGGTTGTGCTCTACGAGATGGTGACGGGGCAGCAGCCGTTCGAAGGCAGAAACAGGATCGAAATTCTTCATTCGGTGATCAACGACAAACCGGAGCCGGTGAAAGATATCAATCCCGCAGCTCCGCCGCAGCTGCAGGAGATTCTCGATCACGCGCTCGCCAAAAGACCGAAGGATCGTTTCGGGACGATGGCGCAGATGCGCGACCGGCTGAAAATGCTGATGCGCGAACTGTCCTTGGAGACGGGCTTTGTGCCGACCGAGGCCTCGGCGACATTGATCGCACCTCATCGGGCGCGTAATTCGTGGCGGTTTTCAGGCGCCCTGGGGAGGGTTTCCAGCCGGGTCATCAGCCGCTTGCGTAGCCACCCCCCGAATCGCGTCCGCACTAGATCAGCGAAAAGTGCGACAGGGGCTCATAGCGGCCACGATCGCTCGGCATCGAGCGAGGCAGGACATGGCGCCAGTGCCACGATGGTCTCACGCCCGCCATCTTGGGGAACCGAGAACAAACAGACGATAGCCGTGCTTCCATTCAAAAACCTATCCGGCAAAGCGGAGGATAATTTCTATGAATTCTCGCTGGCGGACGGGATCATCGCTGAGCTCGCGAATCTGCGGTCGCTCGTAGTGAGACCTTCTCAGTACATCTCTCAATACACGGGAATGAATGTCGATCCGCGACACGTGGGGGAAGACCTGGCGGTCAGTTCCGTCCTCACCGGCGGCTTCATAAAAACGCCGGATCGCTTTCGGGTCACGATCCAACTGCTCGCCACGATGACCGGCGAGATTATCTGGAGCGAGAAGATCGACATCGATGCGCGCGATCTGATCACCATTCAGGACACGATCGCAGACCGCGTCATTTCCGGGCTGAAACTAAAGCCAACCGATGAAGAGCAGAAGATGATCGAGAAACCGCTGACCAACAGTCCCGAAGCTTATGAGTTCTATCTGCGCGGGCGCGACCTGCTCTTCCAGTACATGTCGCACACGTTCGACGATAGCGATCTCGACCTCGCCATCGGGATGGTTCATGAAGCGATCAGGATAGATCCCAAATTCGCACGCGCACATTACACGCTCGGCCGATGTTATGTGCATCACGGACAGGGATACGGCGGACATGAATACTTCGAGCTCGCCGAAAAATCTCTGCAGCGGGCGATTGAGCTCGATCCCGACCTGGCGGGCGCGCGGCTCCAGATGGTTTACATCTATCTCCACCGCGGCGAAAAGGACAAGGCGCTGGCGACGCTGGCCGATGTGCGGCGCGAGAGGCCCAACGATCCATCGGTCTTCATCGTCGCAGGAATGCTCTATCGGCTCAACGGCCTTTATGACAAGGCGCTCAGGCAATACGACCGGCTGATCGAGCTCAATCCGAACGATGTGGTCATCGCCGGTTATAATCGCGGGCGCATTTACACTTATCGCCACGAATATGACGAGGCGCTGGCCGAGCTTGAAAAGGCGGCTGCCATCGAGTCCGAGCATCCGCTGGTTAAAACTTTTCTCGCCCTGACTTACTTCAATCAGGGCAAGGTCGATCAGTGCCTGGAGCTGGTGGAAGACGTGCTGCGCCAGCATCCGCATTTCGATGCGTTGCAGGTACTGCGCGCCTGGTGTCTCAACAAACGCGGCGATCACGAACAGGCGCGCACACTAATTACCGAACACGTCAAGGATATCGCCGCCGCCGACCACGACGTTGCCATCTGGCTGGCTTCATTCTACGCCATGGAGAACATGCGCGATGAAGCGATTGAATGGGTCAAACGCGCAATCAATCTGGGCAATGAGAACTATCCGCTCTTCGCGGACAACCCGCGCCTGGACAATCTGCGATGCGACCTGCGTTTCATCGGGCTCATGAGCGCATTGAAGAACAAATGGGAGGAAAGGAGGTGAATCATTGTCATTTGTCATTTGTCATTCGTCATTGAAGAGGATTGGTTCAGTCAGTCGTAAATGGTCAATGACAATTGGAAATGAAAAATGAAAAATAAAAAATGGAATGGAAAATGGAAAAAGAAGGGGGGTGAATGAGTGCACACGCTGGAAGACCTGCGGGAACGTATCAACCTTCGCCTCGATGACAGTTTTGTCGGGATCAGCGAGCAGGTGGCCGATCTAGCAGCCGAAGACCTGGTCGAACTGCTTAATCAATTGACGCTGATCGAGGCGGCATCGATCATGATGATGCTTCCGGTGGCGCGCGCCGTCGAGCTATTCGACCAGCCCACAATGTCACGCCGCGGGGCGATTCTGGAGAAACTCGAGCCGGGACGAGCCGCGCAGATCATCTCAGGCCTCGCCGCAGATGAGCGCACAGACATCATTCAGCAAATAGGTCTGACCGAACGCCGCCGCATCCTCGCCCGCGTCGATAACGAGGTCAAAGCCGAACTCGAACACCTGCTGCAATACGAAGAACACACTGCTGGCGGCATTATGACGACGGAGTTTGTGCGGCTCGATCCGGAGATGACAGTGGGCGATGCTCTCAAACATATCCGTTCGGTCGCGCGCGAGAAGGAGTCGATCTATGCCTGCTATGTGATGGAACCGGAGACCGACAGGCTACTGGGAGCGGTCTCGCTGCGCGATCTGGTTATGGCGGAGCTCGATCAGTCCGTGGCGCGCGTGATGCGCCGCCGGCCCATCACCGTTGAAGCCAGCGATGACCAGGAGACCGTGGCGCAAAAGATCGCCAAATATAACTTGCTCGCCGTCCCCGTGCTCGAGAAGGACGGCAGCCTCGTCGGTTTTGTTACGGTCGACGATGTCATCGACGTTTTGATTGAAGAGCAGACCGAAGATATTCTGCGAATGGCCGCAGTCGAACCAGGCGCGCTCGACCGGCCTTACTTCGACAACCCGATCTTTCGCGTCGTTCGCAAGCGGATCGGATGGCTGTTGCTTCTCTTCGTGGCGTCAACGATGTCGAGCAAAGTTCTCAAGAGTTTTGGAGCGGAACTGGGGACCGTCGTCGCGCTTACTTTCTTTATTACGTTGTTGACCGGCACCGGGGGGAATGCGGGGGCGCAGACGGTGATGACAGTCATCCGCAGCCTCTCGCTAGGTGAGATCGGCGTGAAAAACGCCTGGCGCGTCGTACTTCGAGAGTCGCTGACGGGATTGATGGTCGGAGGATTGATCGGCGTGGTCGCCTTTGCCCAGGCCTACTGGGTCACGCAGGATATCAAGTTGGCCTTGACAATTGCGGTCACCATCTGTGCAATCTGCGTCTGGTCGACTACGGTCGGAGCGATCGTTCCGATTGTGGCGCACCATTTCGGCGTCGACCCGGCTCTCCTCTCCGCACCGCTCATTACGACTTTGGTTGACGCGACAGGTCTGCTAATTTATCTGTCGATTGCGAAGTTGATATTGGATCAAATTTAACCGGCCAAAGAGGCACAGAGACAGAGAGGAAAAAGTGATTTGCGATTAATCACTAATACCTCTTCTCTCCTATGTGCATCTGGCCAGTCCTTGGCATTCGGGAATTTGAAATTATGCGGACTAGACGAAAACGGCTGCGAATTTCTCTGGTATTTGTCCTGGCGGCTTTCGTATCGATCGCTCCGAATTTCAGCGCGCAGCAGCGGGCACTTTTCGATGTGATCCCGCTCGGACTGCCGGAGGACACCTGGAGGTTCTACGTCCCGAAAAGCAATCCGCTCACCGCAGCGAAGATCGAGCTCGGCCGCAAACTCTTCTTTGACGCCCGGCTTTCGGCTGACGGCAAAGTATCGTGTTCGTCATGCCACGACCCGAAGTTGGCGTTCACCGATGGCAAAACGATTGCCGAAGGGATAGCGGGCCGGCGCGGGACGCGCAATGCCCCTACGCTGCTCAATGCGGTGTTCAACCCCGCGCAATTCTGGGATGGCCGCGCTGATACCCTGGAACAACAGGCAGCCGAGCCGCTCATCAACCCGCTTGAAATGGGCAATGAATCGCACGATCAAGTGATCAACCGGCTGCGCTCGATCTCCGAGTACCGCGCGGAATTTCAATCCGTTTTCGGGGGTGAGATTACAATCGAGCGGTACTCTCAGGCAGTAGCTGCATATGAGCGTTCGCTGCTCTCGGGCGATTCACCGCTCGATCGATTTCTCGCAGGAGATGAAGACGCGCTCAGCCAGAGCGCCAAACGAGGTTTTGCGATCTTCCGCGGAAGAGGTCGCTGCGCTCGCTGCCACTCTTTCACCGATCAACGACCATTCTTCACTGATTTCGCTTATCACAACACCGGAGTCGCCGCTTTTCATCCGGAGTTCGACAGACTCGCGCGACAGGCCGCCGCAGCCACGGAAACCGAGCGGGCAAAAGCCGTCATCGATAAACTCGGCCGCGAGCAAGGCGGTCAGGAATTGGGACGAATTTTGATCTCTTATCAGCTTTTCGATGTCGGCGCCTATCGCACACCGAGCTTGCGCAATGTGGGCGTCACCGCGCCTTACTTCCACAACGGCAGCGCAAAGACGCTCGCCGATGTGGTCAAGTTTTATAACGGAGGCGGCCGGCATAACCCAAATATCGATGAAGAGCTCCACTCGCTGGGGTTGACCGAAGACGAGCAGCGCGAACTGGTGATTTTTTTGGAGTGTTTGACCGGCAGGTGAAGGAAAATTCACAAAAAGAGGACATAAAAACATATAAATTTTCCCGATAATGTTTTTGTGTCCTCTTTGTATTTTTTCTGCTCGCCATGATAGGGTAAATAGGATTCAGGACTCTACCTTTAGGAGGGTACCACTAATATGCTAACGCAATCGCTAAACCACACTTCTTCTCTCTACTCAACGACACGCAATTCAGATTTATCGCATCGATCGTTCCGCTCGATTGCGGATTTCCGCAAAGCGAAACTGGATGGGCGCAAGATATCGATGCTCAGCGTCTATGACGCGATCTTCGCTCGGCTTGCGGTTGAGGCTGGGGCCAACACTCTCCTCGTAGGCGACAGTGTGGCGATGGTTCTATATGGATACGAGAGCACAATTCATGCCACGGTTGAGATGATCGCCTCGCACGTAGCGGCTGTTCGCCGCGCGTGTCCAGGCGCATTTATAGTCGCTGATCTTCCCTTCGGCTCCTACCGTAGAGGTGTGAAAGCCGCTATGAAGGCTGTCGAGGCAATGGCGCGCGCCGGAGCTAGCGCAGTCAAACTCGAGGGAGTCGCGGGCAATGAAAAGATCATCTCGCATATCGTTGAATCGGGAATTCCCTTGATGGGCCACATCGGGCTGACGCCTCAATCTGTGCTTGCGCTCGGAGGGTATAAGGTGCAAGGAGCGACAGAGAAGGGAGCATCCAGGCTCATCGAAGACGCCCGAACCCTGGAGGGGCTGGGCGCCTTTTCACTTGTTCTGGAATGTGTAAGCCGCGGCCTGGGTCCACGTATCTCTACTCATCTTTCCATACCGGTCATCGGAATCGGAGCCGGCGCGGATGTCGACGGTCAAGTGCTCGTGGTCTCCGACGTCCTCGGACTCTCGCGGGGCCGCTCTCCGCGATTTGTCAGGAAATACATGGATGGTGAGGCTCTGGTGTCAAAAGCGTTCGAAGAATTCTTTCGGCAGATAGACGAGTCGGATTACCCGAACCAGGCCGAGAGCTACGATTGATCGGAATTGACATGACTTCACAGATTCCCGGCAATCATCCGAGAAGGGTTTCGCTCGAGACGAGGACGAGGCTTACGGATGGTGTGCGGCAAGGGATTACATCTTTCGATGGACTGATCGCTCATGGAAGAGGCGAGGCGTTTGATTATCTGCTGGGAGAGCAAACGCATGATTTTGCTCTACGTGCGATCGATGCAAGTGCGGCTGCTCTCCTCCTTGCAGAACGCCCCGTGATTTCAGTGAACGGAAATGCGGCAGCCCTTGTTCCACGAGAAATGGGAATTCTCGCGGAGATTCTCGGTTCTCCGCTCGAAGTGAACCTCTTTCACGCGAGCCGTGAGCGCGAAATGAAAATTCGCGATCACCTTCTCTCACACGGCGCCCGCCAAGTCCTCTTAGCGGATGAGGATTTTGTTATAGGTGGTCTTGATTCCAACCGGCGCCTCGTAAATGGCCAGGGAATATATCGAGCCGATGTGATCTTCGTTCCTCTCGAAGACGGCGACCGCTGTGAGGCGCTCATTAGGTCCGGACGAAAAGTCATCACGATCGATTTGAACCCGTTATCGAGAACCGCGCGTACCGCCTCGATCACGATTGTGGATAATATCGTCCGGGCGCTTCCGCTGTTGATAGAACGTGTAAAATCTATTGGTTCGAATTCCCCTTCGATTCTCGAAGATATTATGAAGAAATACGACAACAGCCTCACCCTTCGAGAATCAGAAGCGGTTTTACGTGGTAACCGTTGAGGCAGGGCGGTATTGGGAGTGGGAGATAACAGTCGGTGAAGTCCATGGAGCGAACGGAGTGTTGACTCAATGAACGTTTAGAGCTCCGCGGTCAGAAATCAAGCAAAAAAAAGACCGCGTAAACGCGGAACTCCAAACGCATTAGTTCGGGGAGGGTTCTATGATTCTTTGCCTGGACGTAGGAAATACGCAGATTTACGGTGGAGTATTCAAAGACAATGCGCTCGCCAGCACATTTCGGAAGAGCTCGTTAAATGTCGCCTCCTCAGATGAGTTCGGTCTATTTCTCCGTACCGTTCTGCGTGAGAGCGGTTACGATCCACTGGATGTGCGGCAGGTGGCGATCTGCTCGGTTGTGCCGAACCTGGTCCATTCTCTCCGCGCAGCGTGTCTCAAATACTTCGCCGGCGAACCGTTTCTTCTCCAACCAGGGGTTAAAACAGGACTCAAGATCAATTATCGAAACCCGATCGAAGTCGGCGCAGACAGGATCGCAAACGCTGTCGGCGCCCTCGATCGATTCCCCGATGAAAATCTAATTATCCTCGATCTGGGAACAGCTAGCACCTTTTGCGCAGTCTCTTCCGGGCGCCAATATCTCGGAGGGGCGATTACCGCCGGGCTTCGCATCTCGATGGAAGCGCTCGAATCCAAGACGGCTCGCCTGCCCGCCGTCGAAATAATCAGACCGGGGACTGCCGTCGGGCGCTCGACTGTTGAGAGTATTCAATCAGGACTGTTTTATGGGGCCGCCGGAGCTATTCGTGAGATTACGGAGAGAATGAAAACCGAATGCTTTCAAGGGCAGAATGTGATCGTGATCGGAACGGGGGGGTTCAGCAGGTTATTTGAGGAAGAGGGACTATTCGATAAGCTGGTTCCGGATCTGGTGCTACACGGTCTTTATGTCATTTGGCGGATGAATTCTTAAATGAGAAAACAATCCCGATTTCCTCATATCCCTGGTGGGGGCAGGTAACATCCAAACATACCGATCCCCCACCGCGCATTTTGAAAATTGCTGAATTTAAGTGGCCAAGCTTAAGCGGCGAGTTGAGGTTCCGTCCCAGGCTCTAGCGATATCTGACTTACGATGTACTGAAACGAGACGTCTCTTAATCTATCATCGACTTTGAGTGGAAGAGGCAGTTCGATAGTCCCTTGGGGACCGACACTGTATCTCGGGGTATCATAATGGTTTTTGGTTGCTGCTGAGACATCGGGTGCATTCTGATCCAACCAGCGATTGACCTCTGGGTGGAGCACATCCAGGCCGTATTGTTGCCACAGGAGTTCCATCACGACTATGCTCGGTGGGACAGCTTTGCGGTGATATACGGCAGGCACTCTCAGTTTGACAATTATTTCATCGGGCACTGGGTTGGTGAAACCTTGCTGCTTGTTACCGAAAATATTGAGGCACTGTAACATTGTAATCTTCCCTTTCGACTTCGTTGCATCAGATTTCAACTTTTCCGATTCTAGAACAGGAATCAAACTGCGAAAGCATTGTTCTTCATCGAAGCGGGATTTCCGCGATTATCAAGAAACCAAGCAACTTATCCGCTCTCTGATTTAGCTTACGCGGAGAGGGCGGCAACTGGATTGCTGTCGTCCGGTTAAAAAAGGAGAGCTCGAGTTGGGGGTCTAGATCAGAAATCGTATCGGTTTTAGTACGCACCGACTGCGGATTAAAAATAAATTCCGTATGACGGTTTAACTTTTCCCTTACAGTTTTTATAATTCTAACGGCACCATCCCCCAGCGAATTGCAATGAGGTTTTCTGCATGGCAGGCGTGATGGCCACAAATCAAAAGATTAGATCGAGTGATTATCGTTACCCTGGAGAACACCTCTCGCTCGTACTGACCTTCAGCATTCTTATAACTCTCTATATTCTTGCGGCTATCTTTTTCATCGGGACCTGGTTGTCGACTTTGAATACGTTGATGTTAACGTTTGCCGGCCTCACTGTTTACATCGTCACAGTCAAGCTCCAACAACGTTCAGCATTCGGCACCCTGGTTCGAGTCGGCCCACGTCAGTTCCCCGAACTCTATGATTTAGCCTCGGTTGCTGCCGAACGTTTGTCGACTGGGCCGGTCCCCGTCTATGTCAAACGCTCTTCGGAGATGAACATCTATACTCTAGGTTTTCGAAAGAAGCATTTGATAGTGCTCACATCGTCATTGGTCGATCAGATGGAGCCCGACAACCTGCAATTCTTCATCGGACGCGAGATTGGTCACATACAGGGAGGTCATACGTGGCTCCGAACCTTTCTCAAACCGCTCGGTTCTGAAGTTCCGGTCATCGGAAGGCTGCTAAATAGCGTTATCTTCGGCGATTGGGTCAACCGCGCTGAATTGACCGCAGACCGGGCCGGCTTCATCGCGTGCCGGTCATTGACTACATCGGTGAGCACCATGCTCAAGTTCGGCATAGGCATCAGGTTGTATGAGAAACTCGATATCAAGGAGTTTCTCGGACAGATCGACGAGGTCCGTAATTTTAGCGGGCATCTGACGGAGATTGTCGCCGAGCAGCCATATCTGACTCAGCGAGTGCGTGCACTCGTTCGATTCGCCCTGTCCGACCGTTTCTACGCGCTGGTGCCCGATAAACGGGGTTACACGCAGATACTTGAAGCGATACCTGCAGCTTTCGTATCAACCGGGTTCGATCTGGCCGAGTTCAAGCCGGGGATTGAAAGAACGATTCATTCTAGAGGGAATGTCCTGACGGTCGCCGATGAGATTGTAACTGCTGTCGAAGAACCCGATGACCTCGATCCAAGTGAAAATGCGCTTGATCCTCGTATGACGCTGGTTGCGGCGGAGGGCGATTCGACATACATTCTTCGACGGCATTTCACGCGCATCGGTCGCAACCACGATAATGACATCGTTCTCAACAGCGACCGGGTGAGCAGGTACCACGCCGAGATCATGCGTGAGGGTGACGAGATGAAGGTCGTCGATAAGAAATCGCGCAACGGAGTCTGGCTCAATGGTAGAAGGGTCAATGAATCGGCCGTCATCAAGTCGGGCGATGTGATACGCATCGGGCGAGAAAACCTCACATACACGGAGAAAGATTGAAACTGGCACGATCGACTGATTTGGCAGAGAAAATCCGGGTCCTGGCTGAAGAATCTATTGAAGCCAAGCGGCTCTTTTTCCAAGAATCGGCAGCGGATGTCGCGTTCGCCGCTCAGATGATTATCGAAAAGATGCGCGCGGGCGGGAAACTGCTGATATTCGGAAACGGGGGATCGGCCGCCGACGCACAGCACCTCGCAGCCGAGCTGGCGTTCAAGATGGGGCGGGAACGCGCGGCCCTTCCTGCATTGGCCCTGACGACCGATACATCGCTCCTGACCGCGATCAGTAATGACCGTTCGTTCGATTTCGTATTCGCGCGGCAGATACAGGCCCTCGGACGCGAGGGTGATATCGTGCTTGCGATATCGACGAGCGGAAACTCGCCCAATGTTATCGAAGCCGTCAAAGAGGCGCGAGCTTTGGATATCGCGGTCATCGGGTTATTGGGCGCGGGGGGCGGGGAGGTCGCGAAACTGGTCGATCTCGCCCTGATCGTGCCCAACCGCGATACTCCGCGTATTCAAGAGGTTCATATCGCAATCGGCCATATCATTTGCCAGTTGATCGAGGATGAGCTTTGTAATTGATAGTTGATAATTGATAGTTGATAGTTCGTATAAATTGTTGCCGTAGTCTATACGAACTATCAACTATCAACTATCAACTGTTTTTTTCTATGTCAAATTATCGCCAAAAACCGATCGATCTTTCGCGCATCTCTACTTATCCTCTGGCTTCGCGCCCGAGTAAAGTTACGGTGCGCGATTTCGCGAGCGCTTTGAGTGATGAGCAAGCGCGGGGCGCCGCCGCATTACTCGATTCGATGCCGCATATTCTCACGGCGGATTCAATCCGTGCGGTTGCATCTGAAATCGCACAGGCAAGAGCGAAAAATCGCGCAATCATTTGGGGCATCGGCGGGCACGTGATCAAGACCGGCCTTGCGCCGATATTGATCGACCTCATGCGGCGAGGGTTTATTACTGCGATAGCTATGAACGGTTCGGGCGTGATTCACGATTTTGAGATCGCGATTGCGGGTTGGACTTCTGAAGATGTCGAAAGTGGGCTGGCTACCGGAGAGTTCGGAATGGCAGATGAGACGGGGCGACTGATAAACGAAGCGATCAAACGCGGTTTCAAAGATGACTGTGGGATCGGCGAATCGGTAGGATGCGCACTGGCCGACCTTAATCCCCAGTACCGACAATTTTCGCTTCTCCACGAAGCTTATAAGGCGCGAATCCCGATCACGGCGCACATCACTATCGGTGCGGATATCGTTCACATCCATCCGGAGGCTGACGGCGCCGCCATCGGTGCGGCGTCATATCGCGATTTTCTCTTATTCACCTCGCTCGTTAAAGAGCTCGATGGCGGCGGGATATATCTCAACGTGGGCTCGGCGGTGACGATGCCGGAAGTCTTTTTGAAAGCCGTGACCGTCGTGCGAAACCTGGGCCATTCGCTAAAAGATTTCACGACGGCCAATTTCGATTTCATTCAGCATTACCGGCCATCGGCCAACGTAGTGCGAAGACCAGTGGCCAATGGCGCGGGGCGCGGATATAGCATCACAGGGCATCACGAGATTATGATCCCGCTTTTGTCGGCGGCGGTAATTAATTGTGCGAATTAAAGTCCAACACTTTGATCTGTAAGTTTTTGTGGTTCTGCCGCTCAAAGTCAGCGAAATATCTCAACGGCTTCATCCGCAGGCAAATAAGCGCCCTGCAATCTAACCGGCACACCCAAGTCCTTGAACAACAGTTCACCTCTGCCCGTCAGGTTTTCGGCTCCGGCAAAATTGAGAAGCATCTTCGATTCCGTCGCTTTCTGCATCTTCATCGCTATGCGTGCCGGGATGTTGAAATCGACCACGCCGCGTATGATTTCACGGCTGGGTTGGCTCGTGGCCACTATCAAATGGATCCCCACGGTGAACGCCTTCTGGCCAAGTTTAACGATCTGCCGCTCTATCGCCTGACGGTTTTTGCGGTCGGACGCAATCAAATCCGCATACTCGTCACAGATGCAGAATATCCTCGGGATCGGCTTCTTCTTTAGATGAATATATCCGGTCAGTGAGTCCTGCCCGGTTTCCGCCAACATTTTATAGCGCCGTTCCATCACATCGACGAGTTTGGAAAGCGCCTTGGCGACTGGCTGTTCATCCGGGTAGATAATCGGGGAGAGAAGAAATGGTGAGTTGCGCAGGTCTTCAAAGGCGCTTCGCTTCGGATCGATAATCAGTAGACGCATCGTTGCCGGAGTGTTTGTCACGATCAGCCCGGCGATCGCGGCACGCAGCCATTCGGTTTTGCCGCTGCCGGCCATTCCAGCTATGAGAATGTGAGCATCTTCGGGCTGCGCGAAGTCAATCAACCGTAATTGGCCCGCGCGGTCGATGCCGAGCGGCGCCTTTGAACTACCGACCAGATTATCGGATTTTGGCAGTTGTGTCCGAATCGTCGAGAAGAGCAGCTGTTCTGAACGCGCTACTCCGGCCAATCTGCCGATCAGGCTCTTGAGGTATGGTTCGGCCAGTGCCATTTCAACCGCCGAGATCAGGCGTTCCTGGCGCTGCGGGCCGAAGGATACGAGGGAAAGCCCGCCGGATGAGCGCTCACCTGCGGCAGTAAGCAACCGATGATAAAGACAGGCATATACGAGGTCAGACGGAGGGGCAGATTGCCCCGATTGTCCTGATTGCCCCGATTGCGCAGACTGCGCCTTATCTCCCGATTGCTCCGTTTTGAGTTCTACCACACACCATCGGTTTGTGCCGGGGATTTGCAGGATCGCATCGGTGCCTCCGGTCAAATGCACGTCATCACGCCAATCGGGTTGGCCGAGCTCCCAGACGAACGGATGCCCGGCTCGCAGAATTTCAGCGAGCGCCAATTCCTCGTCGCCGAGCTCTTGCTGCCAGAGAAGGTCAGCCAGCCAATAACACATCTCCTGCGTTGCATCCCAGAGGTTCAGGACGTGATCGGTGTCGTGTTGAAGGACGACTTGGTGACGGAGTAAGCGGGGGGCGAATAGTTTCTGATAGGTATGCCTGACGAGCGCTCGCCGCCATTCATCGATATCCGGTTCAGCGTCTACGATCGCCGCGCGAAAATTGAGCGATGGGTCAGGGCCAACGAGGGCCGCGAAGACCTCGTGAAATAAACGGTCGAGAAGAATAACTGCAGGTATGCCATCGCCATTCAAGCCCACCGAAGCACGTAAGATCGCAGCATGCACATCGCAAACCTGCAAAGCGGTTGCCAAAAAAACACCTCCTCAGGAAATAGTTTTCAGTTTTCAGTTTTCAGTTTTCAGTCGCCGATTGAGACTGCCCAACTGAAACCTAAAAACTAAAAACTAATCACTTCTCTCATCGTCGACCACTAGCATTGTGGGCTGAAATATCACGGCCGGCGGTCCGTTGAGCAGGCCGAAACGTTCGGGATAACGGCGCGCACAGTCCTTTAGTTCATCTTCATTCCGGTCGAGTTTGCAGGCTGCATCAGCAACCGATACGAGATGATGGTTATGCAGCAACTCGCCGATGTCTTCGCAGAGATTAAAATCATCATTTGCCGTTTTATCCTGTGAGGTTATCGTCTCGGGCAACAGGTTGTCTAATAGTTCACGCAATGGGGGAAATTTCATATTGAGATGCGCTGCGAGCCACTCTTGAACCATAGCGGGAGATACCGTTTCGCCGCCATTGGATAGATCGCCCGCTTTGGCGTCCGACCATATCCCCCTGAGGGTATCGAGCGCGGCAAGCATTGCCGCAGAAGCGCTGATCCATCGGAAACCCTGGGCCACCAGTTGCTCCCGATGCTCTCTCGTCTTCTTCGCATTTGTCGCAATGGGCAACCGGGCGTCGCGTATGAGAATGAAATTCTCGTGGGTCGTCTCCTCGAGCACCTCCTCTTTGACCTGCTCGCGTAAACGCCGCAGGCGGCCCGCAAGATTCGTCATATTTCGCTGGTTGCAGAGGCAGATGCTGATGCGACCGCGCGGGTTTTCGAAGACGAGATCGGCGTCTCCTATCCGGGCGGTTGCTTTGAGCTCCCAATCCTGGTTGAGCAGGCGCAACAGGAGCGGTAATCCGTGCGTCAGTATCTGATCGGTATATTCCACCGATGCGGCTGCCGCAGTGCGATCGAGACGCATATCGATTGCGCCCGCCAGAAAATCTTCGAGCGGTGGCTTGGATTTGAATAGTTCGGGGCGCATTGCGGCTTCGAATTTTTCTGCGCAGAACGATAGCATTTCACGCGGCGTGTACTTGTTGCGACGCAACGCTTCACGGATATCCGTGCGGCGCAAAGGCCAGAATCGGCCAGGTTTGGATCGTCGCAGTTGGCTGATTTCCGGGGTGGAATTGAGCCGCGCTTCTACCAGGCGCTCGGCCTGATCAGGCAGCAATGGTGCCAGCAGGCGGGAGCCGGATTCGACCAATCGGTCGCGATCCGAACTGATGAGCAACTGCTCCAGTTTCAAATAGAACTGCGTCAGGATGCATGAAATGATCAGGATATTTTGAGTGCTGTCGTGCAGATAGCTGGCCATTTGGCCGAATTTCAGCAGACCCTCGAGGTCATCGGGGTGGGACTGCAGCGCTTCCACCTGATCGAAACAGAATACGAGCGGCATCTCCGGGCCGGTTAACCGGGTCAGGCTCAGGACGACGCGCCGCGCCCGGTCTTCAACCTCATCATCCTGTTCAATATTCACCTCGAGCCGGCTGAGCGCGGCCTCCGGCAATGACTCGCCCCTCAACCACGCGCGCGCATCGCGGCGATGGCGGCCCAGGAGCAGATGGCTCAAAACCGTCATGAGGTCGCGGTCATTGATGAGTAACTGTTGATCGAGACGGTCGAGCGCCTCCTCAATCTCTTCAGCGGCGCCAGGCGATGTCTTGACGCGGCTCCGCAACCCTTCGAGCCACGCCCACGGTTCGCCGATTTCAGGATAGACATCGAGGATGCGCGGCAGCAGTATCCGCTCGAGCTGCGAACGCCCGTCGGTAGTGAGCCGCAGAAGATCTTCACCGAAGCGGTTGCGCAGATGACGCCAAATCATCTGCGGGCTGGTCTGCAACCTAACGGAGACGAAGACGGCCGGCGGGGCGGGGCCGTATGCCGTCAACAGACCAGCCAGATAAGCCTGTAATCTGGCCAGCAGATGTGTTTTGCCGCTGCCGGCTTCACCATAGAAAAGGACCGAAGTCGAAAGTTTTTTCGAACGCACGTGTTCCAGCGCGCGGCAGCAGAGATCGAACGCATCCTGGTGGATCTCGGCTACATCGACGACATCCCAATTCCAGGGATCAGCGACGATAGCGCTGCGGAAAGGATTCGTTATGGAGACGCCAGAATTCATCTTAACGCGATACCTATATAATAATTATTCCATTCATCGGCGACCAATTGCGCCCGCTCCTGATCGCCGAGGCGAAAGGGGAAATTGTGCCTCTGGAGAGAGACGCGATTTTCCTCGGCCAGTCTGAGCACGGTGCGGTCAAAACTGGCTTTGTCCCATCCCTCATTCTGCAAGGAACGCCATAGCTGATCGAGCGGAACCAGTTCTCCCTGGGCGGCGGCGAGTTTGATTCGCATTATCTGCGCCAGCAGCTTCTCGCTCATATCTTTTTGCGAGAGAGGTTTTTTTAATTGCGTGACAGGCAGCGTGCGCGCTGCATAAAGGACCTCATCGGCCGGGAGTCCGAGTTTCTTCCCGATCTTTTTGATGGCGTCCTGAACGTAATCGCACGGATCGGGAGGTTGTCTGCCGAATCGTGTAGTACGTCCGCCGAGGAATGGGGGTAAAACTTTGACGAGTTTCTCCTGCCTGAGACGCTTGAGGAGCTCAATTTGCCGCCGCTCATCGTATCCCTTCAGTTTCGCCTTCAATCTTTTCAACAACTCGGCCTGCGTGCGCGGGCGCTGCTCGAGGAGATCGAGCATTGTCTCGCGGGCATAATCCTCGAAGCTGCGCGACCAATAGCGCGGTTGTTTGCTAGGAGCTTTAGGCGCGAAGCGATAGATGGTGCCGCCAGAGACGAGCTCTTCGAGCAATAGAGCGAGCTTATCCGCAGGAAGTTTGAACGGGCCCGTCAGCCGGTCGCGAAGCTGCTGAACGGTAACGGGTTCGGCCGCCTCCGTGAGCGCTTTCGCGACCACTGCGATCTCAATCGATGGGTCTGCCAGGGGATGAGTGGTGGCGGATGACATTTTCATTATCGTCTCGGGTCGCTTGCCTGCTAGGGGAGAGAACCGTGACCGTTCTTCCAAATGCAAGCGCGGCTGTTTACAGCGAGCAAGAGCATAGCATTGACGGGGAAGTCAGGCAAATTTATAGTTCACCCATGCTTGATTTAGCAATTCGCGCGGCACGCGAGGCCGGGGCGATCCTGCAGCAGTATGCTGCGCGCGGTTTTCAGATCGCAAACAAAGGCCGGATCGATCTGGTCACTGAAGCAGACCTGGCCAGTGAACGGCACATCAAAGAACTGATCGCATCTCATTATCCGTCGCATTACATATTGGCCGAAGAGAGCGGCATTAGCCGACACGGCGATGATGCGGATGGATATTGCTGGATCATCGATCCGCTCGACGGGACGACCAATTTCTCACACGGGTTTCCCTGTTACGCCGTCTCCATCGGCCTCGAGCGAAGCGGCGAGATGGTCGCAGGAGTGATCTATGATCCTACACGCGACGAGCTTTTCGCCGCTGAACGCGGGGCCGGAGCTACGCTGAACGGGGAAAAGATCGGAGTCTCGGAGATCGATCATCTCGAGCGGGCGTTGTTAGTCTCGGGGTTCCCTTATGACATACGCGAGCGTATGGAGGAATACCTGCCCGCGTGGCGGACATTCCTGGAGCGGGCGCAGGGGGTCAGGCGATTGGGCGCGGCAGCTATCGATATGTGCGCCATCGCATCGGGCCGGATGGATGGATTTTGGGAGCACGGCCTGAACCCTTGGGATACTGCGGCCGGGTGGATCCTGATCGAGGAGGCAGGGGGCATCGTGACAAAGATGGATGGCTCGCCCTTCGATAACTATACGTCAAGCCTCCTATGCACAAATGGTAAGATTCACCAAGCGATGTTGGATGTCCTCGAAGAGATTAGGAATGTGGGTGGCGGATTGCGCAATGCAGATTTAAAGAGAGAATAGGGATGCGGTTAATAGTTGAAAGTTGATAGTTGAAAGTTGATAGTTTGTATAAATTGTTGCCACAGTGTTTACGAACTATCAACTATCAGCTTTCAATTATCAATTATCAACTATTGGTATCACCTGTAGCCTTTTATGATCGCGAAAACGCGATCCGCAAATAAAGGGGTTTTGTCAGTGTCAACACTTGATCTCAAGACTGTAGGTGTATTCGTCGGGCCGCAAAAGCCGGAAGCCCTCGCCGTCGTGCGTGATTTGCAGAAATGGTGCGAGCGGCGCGGGATTGAATTGCGCACGGTCGGGACGAGCCTGCAGGAGATGGATTGCACCCCTCTCGCGCAGGAGAATGGGGAACTCGCCGAAGATGTCGATCTCTTCGTTGTGCTGGGAGGTGACGGAACGATACTTGGCGCGGCGCGCCTCGTCGGCGCGCGCCGTATTCCCGTGCTCGGAGTAAATTTCGGATGGCTCGGATATTTGACCGAGTTCACTCTTGATGAGTTGTTTCAGGCGCTCGACGGCGTCCGCAACGGAGATTTTTCGGTCGATTGCCGAATGATGCTCGACGTGATTCTCGAGCGTGACGGGCGGGCCATCGCCACGTATCGCGCCTTGAACGATGCTGTTATTAATAAAGGCGCGCCGGTTCGTATGATCGAACTAGACTGCTATATTGACGGGATGTTCGTCAGCAGTTTTAGGGCGGACGGCATGATCGTTGCTACGCCAACCGGTTCAACTGCCTACTCGCTCTCGGCCGGCGGCCCGATCGTTCACCCGAGCATGTCAGCCATCCTTCTCACTCCCATTTGTCCCCATATGCTCTCGAACAGGCCCGTCGTCGTTCCAGGCGAGAGCCTCATCGAGGTTGTCTTCAAGAGAGCGGGGGAAGGTCTGATGTTGACCGTAGACGGTCAGATCGCCATCAGCCTTCTTCCCGATGACAGGGTCTCGATTGTCCAAAGCGAATCTAAGTTCGAGCTCGTGCGGCCGACAAATCGTAATTATTTCGAGGTGCTTAAAACTAAGTTGAAGTGGGGAAACATGTGATTTTTGACGGCGGATTGCGGATTGGCATCGGATGAGGCCGTACGCATATGCGCAATCGGCATTCCGCATCGAAGGAGGGTTGTATGCTGTTTCCGGTCGGCGATGATAATACGGGGCGGGGGATTACACCCTTTGTCAATTATCTTTTAATAGCAATCAATCTGTTGGTATTTTTCTTTCTGCAATCGAGCGAGGCATTCACGCTTGGATACAGCGTGGTACCAGCGGAGATTACACATGGCGAAGACATAGTCCGCCTTGGAAACTCCAGGTTGAAACTCTACCCCGGACCATCGCCCATCTATTTGACCCTCTTCTCCGCGATGTTTATGCACGGTGGAATAGCCCATCTTCTGGGAAATATGCTCTATCTATGGATCTTCGGCGACAACGTCGAGGACCGGATGGGTCATCTGAAATATCTGATCTTCTACGTTATCTGCGGACTGCTGGCGAGCGCGGCGCACATCTTTTTCGCGCCGAACTCGATCATTCCGTCTCTCGGCGCTTCCGGCGCTATTGCCGGGGTACTGGGTGCTTATCTTGTCCTCTTTCCAGCTCAGGGCGTGAGGGTCTTCTTTTTCGGCGGCATCGTCGTACTACCCGCGCTCATCGTCATTGGAATCTGGGGATTGATGCAATTCTACAGCGGATTCGGCTCGCTGGGGAGAATCGGGGAGAGCGGCGGGGTGGCCTATATGGCTCATATCGGTGGCTTCGTCGCAGGGATATTATTGGTCTTCCTATTTCGTAGACCGCCCGCGAAGGTGCCTCGATATGAATAGTTTCGCTGAAATCCGTGGTTCACTCATGCGCGAGTGTCACAGCAATTTGCGTATGGAGTTCCGCGTTTACGCGGTCTTTTTCTTTTCGCATGATTTCCCGGCCGCCTGAATGCGGAACTCCATACGCGATTTTTACTATGCGGGCCCGGACTGTCTGCGGAGAAATTTTCTGCGCACACATACTATTCTCTGCGTATTCGCGTCTTGCGGCGAACCGGGAATTTCATATTCAACACAGAGCAGCTCGACCGCAGGTCTGATTTATGAATTTATCCGGTTACCAGCTGATCACAGAGACTGATGACATCCCACGAGTGGCCGAAGCGCTGATCGCCGAGCCTGCGATCGCCGTCGATACCGAGACCACGGGCCTTGACCCGCACACCTCGAAACTGCGACTGATTCAGCTCGCGACGCCCCGAGCGAGTTTCATCGTCGATCTATTTCGTCTGCCCACCGGCGCGCTATCGCCTATTCTCGATTGTCTGGCAGCGCCGCGACCGATCAAGGTCCTTCACAATGCTAAGTTCGATGCCAAGTTTTTGCTCAGGCACTGCGGAATAAGGTTGAACGCCATCTTCGACACATACCTGGCCAGCATGCTCATCAGCGCCGGTAATGATAATGACCGCCACGGGCTGGAGCCTGTTGCCAATCGCTATCTCAACCTGCAGATCGACAAGGAGCACCAATTGAGCGATTGGTCCAGGGAATTGAGCGGGCACCAGCTGGAGTATGCCGCTCGGGATGCCGCGGTTCTTCTGCCGCTGCGCGAGCGGCTCCTGTCGAAACTCGAAGAGATGGATTTGCTCGTCGCGGCCGATCTCGAATTCGGCTGTGTGCTGTCGATCGCCGCGTTGGAGCTGGCGGGCATCTATCTCGACGTCGACCGCTGGCGCGCATTGATAGAGCGGAACCGCATCGAACACCATCGAATTGCGGAAACGCTGCAGGACGAACTGGGGATGGGTGCTGCGCAGTTGAGCCTTTTCGACGGCACTGCGGAGCGGATCAATCTTGACAGCCCCGCTCAGGTGAAATATGCGCTGGCGCGCCTCGGCATCGATGTCGAGGACACTCGTGAATGGACGTTGCAGAAACTCTCACGTAATCACCCCGTCCTCGATAGACTACTCAAACACCGCAGCCTCAGCAAAAACCTTTCGTCTTATGGAGAAGGCGTCCTCGACTACATCAATTCCGCCACCGGGCGCATCCATGCGGATTTTCGCCAGATTGGAACTCCGACCGGGCGCATTACGACCTCATCGCCCAGCCTGCAACAAATCCCCCACACGATGGAATATCGCTCTTGCTTCCGCGCGCCTCTCGGAAGAAAGCTGATCGTCGCCGACTATTCGCAGGTGGAGATGCGGATACTTGCTGATTTTTCGGGAGACGATGCCTTATTGGCCGCTTTCGATTCCGGCGCCGATCTGCACCGGATAACGGCGTCGGAGATGTTCGGCATCCCGATCGACCAGGTCACTCCGCGGCAGCGGGAAAGCGCGAAAGGCTTGAACTACGGGTTGGTTTACGGGATGGGGGCTGAAGGACTGGCGGGCAGGATCGAGACGAGCGTGAATGAAGCACAGGATTTGATCGATCGTTACTTCAACGCTTATGCAGGCGTCGCGCGCTGGTTGACTGAGGCCGCTGAGCGCGCGGTGCGACAGGGGGCGAGCCGCACGGCCTCGGGGAGAATATGGATTTACCGGTTAGACCCGGAAGACCGCCAGCAGTTCAATGCGCTCAAGCGAGTCGGTAAGAATGCTCCGATCCAGGGCACGGCATCCGATATTTTTAAACGCGCCATGACGCTTCTCGATGAGGCCCTCTTGAGAATAGATGCGCGAATAGTCAACAGCATCCACGATGAGCTCGTCGTCGAATGCGACGAGTCGATTGCCGAAGAGGTGAAAGAGATAGTCGTATGTAAGATGATCGAGGGGGCCAAGGAATTTTTGCCGCGCGTCGCCGTTACCGTCGAGGGGGTGATTTCGGATGCGTGGCTCAAGAAATAAATAGTCCGGAGTCCGCATTTGGCAAGTGAGACTGACCCCAGACTCCACATCTCGACTCCACATAGAGACTCCCGGCTATAACTCCCAGGATTAGCGGTTATGAAATGGCTGGCAGTCGTCGCCGTTCTACTGATGCTTCTTTTGTCGCTCATTCCGCAGGCGGATCTCTGCCGGCGTGTCGGAGATGAATGGCATGGCGCTTACGCTTATGCGCATTACGACGAGGATATTTATGCCGCCTATCTCAACGGCCTGATACTCGGGCGAGGCAGGCGTAGCGACCCACTGGTCGAACCGCAAGACGTGCCGCCTGAGTCATTCTTCTCTATTCAGTTCGTAACTCCAGCCATTCTCACGGCAGTCGCGCGCACCACAGGGCTGAGCGCGGCACAGATTTTTATCGTATTCCCACCGCTATTGGCCTCGTTGGCCGCCTTCCTGCTCTTTCACCTGCTGGTTACTCTAACTTCTGATGAGCGACTTTCCTGCTGCGGAACGCTCCTCGTCTTATGTTTCGGTGCGGCGGCAGGGCGGGACGGCAAAATTGCTGCGCTGCTGCACGGAGAGGTATATTACGCGGGATTTCCATTTCTGCGACGTTACCAGCCCGGATTTTCATTTATTCTATTTTTTCTGTTTGTACTCTTCGTGTATCTGGCATTTACCCGGTGGGATCGACGGCGGGGGCTGCCGGCGGCGATCATCGCAGCTTTAACTTTTGCGTTAATGCTCTTTACTTATTTCTTTCTCTGGACAGCCGCACTGGCATGGCTCTTTATCGTCGTCGCGCTTTGGTTCATCGCTCGTCCATCGGAAAGAAGGCGGGTTGCCGGGAGACTGCTGCCACTGGCGATTATCGGGGGCGGGGCGCTTGCCGTGTATGGGTACGTGCTGGCTGGGATGGCTGAAAACACCAGTTCAGTTCAATTCCTGGAACATACGCGTGCGCCCGATCTATGGCGCGGTCCCGAACTCATCGGGGCAGTCGTGTTGGTTGTGGTGATAATGACAGTCAGACGGCAAAAGGCTTCCTGGGATGACCCGCTGATACTTCTGACATTGTCGTTTGCCATAGTTCCGTTCGGCGTTTTCAATCAGCAGCTCCTGACCGGGCTTTCGCTTCAGCCATTTCACTACGAAATTTTTATCTTGAATTACGTCGTGCTCCTGGCCGCCGTATTGACGTTTGCTATTCAGCGCCGCTTCACGCTGATTGCCAGCGGGTCGCTGTCGATGCCGGCCTTTATAGCGCTATGTTTCATAAGCGTCTATTGGGGGCTAACGGAGATGAGATATAACGCGTTTCGTGAGCGCGATCGTAATCTGGCGCGCAATGGATTCGTTCCCGTGGCGAAGCGATTGAAAGAGCTGTCTTCCCACAACCAGGGAGAGCGAGAGGTCGTATATTCGCCCGATACATATGTGGTGGCCGATAACACGGCCGGCTATGCGCCTCAATCGCCTCTCTGGGCGACTCATATGATTGTTATCCCGTCGCTGGGCGAACAACAGCGGCAGAACAGATTTTTTCATTATCTCTATTACAGCGGTATCGCTCCCGTTCAATTGGAGCAACGGCTGAGGAATCAGGGGTTCATTGAAACGAGCGCCCTCTTCGGTTACGAGCGATTTGCGCGGCATCTGGTATCGCAATTCAAACCTTCGACCAGTGATGAGGTTGGTAGAAAAGTCAGGGAGTACTCTGACTTTGTGAACGCCTTCGATGCTTCCCAGGCAGCGCGGCCCAGGCTCTCGTACGCCATCGTCAGATCTGATTCTCAGTTCGATTTTTCCCGTTTGGATCGCTGGTACGAAAGAGAACAGACAGAGGAAATCGGCGAATATCAACTGATTCGCCTGCGATTGCGGGCCCGTTCTACCGCGGGTTTCAAGTGATGATGGAAATTATTTTGGGGCGAGGTATCTTCCTTCATTTGCGTTGATAGGCCAGGATGAAGAAAGGCTTATCGCCCAGCCGCGCCCCGGCGCTATAGTCGGAATCGAACCTTTCGATCAATCGGTAGTTGTTCTCGATCCAGCGCATCAGTCCCGGGTTGTAATCAGTGCCGAATACGACGTCGCGGAATTCAGGTGTGAGTAGGTTGACCACCAGGATCATCGGCACTCGCTGCGCCTCGAGTCGGCGTATCCCCTCTTCGTCGGACAGAAACCCCGGATGAATTATCTCTTCACGGAATGGCTGGCGCCGTCCCGTCAGAAAATTGATGGCCGTAGCCTGTGGCAGCGTCAGTAAGAAGTCATCAGGTCGTGTGCGTTCCTCAACAAATCGTAGCGCCGCGGCGATCGGTTGGCCGTATGGCGGTTCGGTGATGAAGCTGCCGCGAACCGTTCCCACTCCGTATGTATTACGAGTGCGGAGACGATAGATCGAATTGATCCCGACGCCGATGATCATCAAGCCGATTAATGCCATCGCCGCAAGGCGCACATTTTCCCGGACCGGCTTCGATGGTACCAGCATGCGGGGGAATGTCCGGAAGAGCAGATAGAGGCAGGCGACGATGACTACGGGTAGGAAGAATGGCGCATAGGGTCCGTTTGCCGCTACATTCAGGATGACCCGCAGAGTTGAGATCAGCGCAAAGACGAAGACGACAAGCAGCATGCCCTCTTCAATCGGGATCTCCTGCTTCTTGCGCCACGCTCGCGCCAATCTCCAGCTTAAGATGATGATGGCAGCCGCGAGGACGATCGGCATCGATGTTAGCGGCGTAGCATCGATGTGGACGCGGAATATTTCGAGCACAACCTTCCACCAGGCCAGCCCAAGTATTATCAGCAGCAATCCGCGACCGGTGGCGACGCGCCATCCGTCGTGCTTGCGGTATGAAATCAATCCGCCGATCAATGCGCTCAAGCCTATCCACACGGCAAAAACTCCCAGCCCGGTTGCGGTGTACCAGAGAGATTTAGGCCACTCGGAGAGCCCGCTGATGAATCGGTTGAAATAGATCAACTGAGGGGGCATGTTTGAGAACAGGATGTGGTTATCTTCTATCAGAGTACGCCAGGGCACGCGCGTCAGAATGAAACCATAGACGGCAGCGACGATCGCGATGACAGGCAGCGCAAAGAATACCGCGTCTCGCCAGAGAATCCGGCGCTCCGAGATGCTGCGGATGGTAATCGCGATAGCGGCTGCCGCGAGCGCGGCCAGAGCGGTCTCGGGTTTGGTGATTACCGCGAAACCTGCACACGCGCCCGCGCCGATCAGCCGGGACAGGCGTTTGTCGCGGAGATAGCTGGTTGTGCAGACTAGCGATGCGAGGGCGAACAAAAGCCCGTAGAGCGCGGCATAAGCGTAAGGCGAAATGTAATTCGCGGTGGACTTGATGGCACAGACGACCAGCACCAGTCCGGTTACCAGCATCGCCTGGTGAGCTTTCATCAATTGGCGCGATAGACGGTATATCATCAATAAAATCAGAACGCCCGAGATGGCTCCGGCTGTTTTCAAGACCGTCTGGTCGATTCCGAAAACGCGATAGAGAAAAGCGTTGAAATAAGGCGCAAAAGGGCCATAGAGAAATTGGACATCGACATATAGCTGCTCGCCCGCAAGTATGCGAGCGGGAAGGTTCATCTCTCGCCCGTGATCGACGATCGGTTGCGTCCAGCGCTGCCACGTGCCGATGAGCATGAATGCAAAGAGGGCAGCCAGCGCGAGCAACACCTGCGCGTCCCGGCGAGTCAGCCCAAGATAATAAACGGAGATGTGGCGGTTCGAGTTGATAGTTGTCGATGATTTCATGGAAAACTATGGAAATTATAACCGGAAAAGCCTGTAACTTTGCTATAGCTAAGCAGAAGATCGAAAGACCCGGTTGACATTCGAGCCCGCCCGCAGGCATTATCGCAGACTGACCACAGCAGCCAAAAATCGCTGCCAGGGCATTAAAGCTATGATACAAGACAGTCTCACTTTGAGAGTGACTCTCAGTAAACTGGCGGAACTCGACCGCTACAATCACTGGGTTTATGAACAGATCGCCGAAGCTCTGGGCGATCGGATTCTCGAGGTAGGTTCCGGGACTGGAAACATCACTCAGTTCATCTGCGCCAATGGCGGTAATGTCACGGCCACCGATGTCGTCCCCGGTTTTCGTAATATTCTGCAAAGTTCGTTTGGCGAAATGCCTAACGTTGATATCGGCAATTTTGACCTGACGGCGAAAGCGCCGGAAGAGTTCATCAACCGCGCATTCGATACCGTCGTCTGTCTCAACGTGCTGGAGCACATCGAAGACGACCACTTCGCCCTGCAGCAGATGCGGGAGGTGTTGATATACGGCGGCAGGCTCGCTCTGCTGGTGCCGGCGCATCGGGTTCTGTATGGTGACTTCGACCGGGCCGTCGGCCATTACCGGCGTTACGAGAAGACCGAGTTAATAGGAAAACTCAAACGGGCCGGGTTCAACGTACTCAATGTGAAATTTTTCAGTATCGCTGCCGTCTTGCCATGGCTGATCAACGGACGGTTGCTCAAGCGAGACTACCTGCCGACAGGTCAGGCGAGCCTCGCGAATCGTCTGGTGCCGCTCTTGAAACTTGAGCGCATGATTGGCCCACCTTTCGGCTTATCACTGATTGCCATAGGAGAAAAATAAAACAGAGAGATAGGAAGTAAGAAGCAGGGGGGCGGGAGTATGAGATTCTTTGGGTTTATAACCGAACGAGCCTTATTATCTGGCGTTCCGTTTGGTTTTTAAGGCGAATATCTGGAAGCTTAGATTAGCCTTTACCCGGAGATTCTGACTCTTTAATCTTGGGCTTCTTACTACGTCATTAAAGAATATGCGTTGGTCACAATACTTCATACCCACACTTCGTGAAGATCCTGCAGATGCGGAAGTAGTCAGCCATCGACTGCTTTTACGGTCGGGCTTTATTCGCCAGCTCGGAGCTGGTATCTATTCTTACCTGCCTCTGGCGCAGCGTTCGATCATCAAAATCAGCAACATCATTCGAGAAGAGATGAACGCTATCGGCGGTCAGGAGTTTTATCTGCCCGCGATTCATCCGGCCGAGTTGTGGCAGGAGAGCGGCCGCTGGTCGGTTATGGGCGAGAATATGTTCCGCCTCAAGGACCGCAAGGGCGGGGATTACTGCCTCGGCATGACTCACGAGGAGGTCATCACCGATCTGGCGCGCAAACACCTCAATTCCTATAAGCAGCTGCCGCAGGTCTGGTATCAGATTCAGACCAAATTCCGCGATGAGGCGCGTCCTAAATCGGGCCTCTTGCGGGTCCGTCAGTTCACCATGAAGGACGCCTATACGTTCGATCTCGACAACCAGGGGTTGGACAAATCGTTTGGGGACCAGCGCCACGCGTATTGCCGCATCTACGACCGCTGCGGTCTCGACTATGTCATCGTCGACGCCGACCCCGGAGCGATGGGCGGCTCGGCGTCGAATGAATTCATGGTCTACACGGATGCGGGGGAAGACATGGTCGCCAGCTGCATAAAATGCGGATACGCGGCCAACACTGAAAAAGCGCAATCGCGCGTCTCCATTGTTGATGACGGTGAGACCGAGGGCGTCCTCGAGAAATTTGCGACGCCCGGTGTGAGAACCATCGAAGACCTGGTCTCGTTCGTCGGTGGCGCCGCTGCGGATCGCCAGATAAAGACGCTCGTCTATGTGTCAGTGGCCCAAAAAGGGAAGGCGACGAAGACGACGCCATTCCTCGCTCTCTTGCGCGGCGATCACCCGCTCAACGAGGTCAAGCTGTCGAATGCAGCAGCGCGACTGGTTAATGATGATGGATGGGCACAGACGGCGATTCGGTCGGCACAGCCCGAGGAGATCGCAGAACTGATGGGAGCACATGCCGGAAGCCTGGGCGCAATCGGGGTGACCAAACTCAGGGTACTGGCAGACGAGGCTTTGCGTGGGCGCAGAAATATGACGACTGGCGCGAATGAAGATGAGTTTCACTTGCGCGGCGTTAGCATCGAGCGCGACATCGAGGTGGCGGCATGGGTCGATCTTCGGAATGTCGCCGATAGCGACGAATGTCCGAAATGCGATGGCGTTTTGCGCGTGGCCAAAGCGCTCGAAGTAGGCCATATATTCAAACTCGGCACGAAGTACAGCAATTCGATGGGCGCCCGCGTATTGACGGCGGAGGGGAAGGAAACCCCGATAGTTATGGGCTGCTATGGTATCGGCGTTGAACGCATACTCGCCGCGGCGATCGAAATACATAACGACGAGGCAGGGATAATCTTCCCGATAACCATCTCGCCGTTTCAAGTCATCGTTACCCCACTCAATATTAAAGATAGCGATCTGAAATCGACCGCAGAACGAATCTACGCCGAATTAAGCAGGGCCGGCATCGATGTCCTCTATGACGATCGCGATGAACGAGCGGGAGTTAAACTGACCGACGCCGACCTCATCGGCGTCCCTTTCCAGATCAGGATAGGTCAGAAGAAGATGAAAGAAGGAAAAGTCGAGTTTTATGACCGCTCGACGCGGCAATCAGAAGATACCCCGGCTGATTCGGCGGTGGAAGTCGCCGGTCTGAGAATCCAGCAATCAATCCGTAGGTTGAATGAGATGAAATAGTTGTTGACTAAAAGACTGAGTATGCTATTCTGAACGACTGGTTTTTGAGTCTTACAATCGTTATATTTTGAAATAATCATACATAATATTTATTTCTATGATTTCTTTATAGATTTTTATAGATATAGATAAGCTCTTTTTCCAACTTATTTCAATTGTCATTTCCGTTTGTAACGACCGGAAAGTTTCGAAATATCTTGGTTGCCCAGATAGGTATATCTGGACTAAATCTTTTCATCCCCAATGATGGTCTGAAATAAACCCCGAATCGATCATCGCATAGCTGCAACCAGAGCGAGAGTCAGCACATAGCATACAAATTGCATCTGCGCAGTATATTTGCTTCCCAACCTAGCCCACACTTGGTTGCACCTGATGATAGATGATATGGGGTGTAGCACAAAATCAGTTCCAGTAAAAATAGCTTGATTAGTATCGACATTATTTAAATGGCGTTTACTTAATGCAATGTAGATTGTTTTTTGCGATTGCAGCAACCTATTACTCATTTTAGTCGTTAGTTCGCCTCAGTCAGATTAAGTTAATTCAGCCTGATTACTTACATGTGATCTTGTACGCGAGGGTATGGGTTGTTGTAGAAAAAATGCGCACGATGTTAGAGCTGGAAGGCAAAATTAACCAGCATAGCAGCCCCACTAGTCGAAAGACCTGAATTATGCGCGAGTTAATGATTGTAGTGGCAGTCTTTTGGTGGCTGTCTACTTCACAGCAACCCCTGGAGAAGCAGGCACTGGCGATTGCTCAGCGCGTTCCCGTAAACTACCTGGATAATGCGCTTCCAAGCTCACCTTTCTCATCCTGGTTCGAAAAGCTAGTCGGTCAGAGGTCTGGGGTCATCTGGCAACTCGGTGAATGCGGTCAACCCGTTATCGATCCGACCCTTGCTTCAACCCAGGACTCGGCAAACGACGCGGCTCGACTTGAGATGGGTGATATTCCCGCCTGCGTGGAGGCCAATGCGGTCTTGCGGGACAGCCGTAAAGTAGTCGTGATGCTACGTGTTGGGTATTTCAAAAGCGGTATTACAGAGAGCCCGGGTTTCAATTTCGCGATGATTGAGAGAAGGTTCAACTGAAAGACGCCAGATCGCGAAGCTCTTCTATGGATGGGTGGTAATTATCCTTGCCGTGTTTGCGGTCGCCGTGACGAACGGGTTATCGATCGGAGGAATTCCTGTCTTTTATAGCTCTTTCATCAGTGAATTCGGGTGGAATCGAACAACCATAGCAACGGCAGGTGCGGTCCTCCTGTTGGCGCGCGGGATAGCGGGGCCGTTCACCGGGCCTTTGTGGGACCGATACGGGCCCAAGCGGTTTATGGTGACCGGTGCAGCGGTCATAGGGTTCGCACTGATAATCGGTTCGTCCATCAACGCGCCGCTGCATCTTTACGCGATGATCTTGTTAATGGCCATTGGGTTGACCTTTGCGGGATTGGGGCCGGGAGCATTTTTAGCTTCGAGCTGGTTCACCGGCAAGCGTGGAATCGCAATGGGCATCGTCGCCACGGGAACCAGTCTGGGTGGAATGATCTTTTCGCCGATCTCAACATGGCTGATCGCTAGCTACGGTTGGCGACAGGCGATGGTTATCTATGCCGTCTTTTCATTCGCCGTCTTCGTCCCTTTGATGTTTTTCTTCATTAAGAACCGGCCGGCCGAGATTGATGCTCAGGCGGACCCTGATGAATCGGATTGGTTTTTGCGGAATCGAAACCTCATCAAAAGTGGGCTGGCTACCGCGGGCATCGTAGGGACGCTGATATATTCGCCCATCTCACAACATCTGGCCGTCGGGTTCGGCAAGCAGGGGGCGATCGTCATCTTCGCCGTCCTGGCCAGCATATGTCTGGCGGCTATGTTGAGATTTTTTGTAAAAAGAGGCGATAGCGCCGCGGTCGATGAAGTAGTGAGCGTGAAGGGTAAAGTTACAGGGGCAACATTGCGTGAAGCGATGGGCAGCGCATCTTATTGGCTGCTGTTAATCGGGTCCTCGCTCTGTTATTACGTCATCTTCGCCATCGTACAGCAATTCATCCTGCACTTGCAGTCGCCCGAGATCGGGTTCAGCCTGGCCGGCGCCGCCTGGGCGTATAGCACCTTGTTTTTCTTCAGTCTGGCCGGCAAATCGTTCTTCGGATTTCTGAGCGACCGCTTTTCCAAATGCGCAGTCAACCTTATCTGCTGCGTGATGATGTTTGCCGGCACGCTGATCCTGCTGAAGATCGATCAGGGTAATACGTGGTTCTTCTGTCTGTTTTTCGGATTGGGTTATGGTGGGATCACCGTGACTACGAAGCTGGTGCTCGCGGAGCTCTTCGGACTTCGATCATTGGGCAAGCTGCTCGGCATCATGATGGGCGCCGAGACGATCTTCGGGAGTGGAGGCAATCTGCTGGCAGGCCGGCTGTTCGATGCCACGAGCAGTTATCAAAGCGCGTTCAAGGTGATGGCGATCTGTTCGATCATCTCGGTCATCTTGATGGCGCTGTTATATCGTAGTTCTAATGCTTGGTTGTTGAAATCAAGCGGCACGCTTCGCGCTTCATATTGAAATTCGTTTTATAACAATAAATGTGGCTGCTCAGTGGAATCTGACTGAACGGTTACGAAGAAAATTTATATATTCTAGTTGCTGCGGATAAAAATTTACCTATCGGTTTGGCGTATCAATAGGAGGAGTATCAGTAAATCGGAGTGATGCCTTGATAGCCGATTTTAGGATCGGGGCTTGGAAATAGGAGTGAAATAATGATAAGTAAAAACAAGCGAACATTTCTTGCGGCATTGGTAATCGCAATATCAGCGATCAGTTCCTCTGCGCAGACGACGACCGGCACGTTTCTCGGTTACGTGAGGGACATGACCGGTCAGGTTCTGAGAGGGGCTAAGGTCACTGCGACCAATGAAGCTACGGGGTTGACGCGAACCGTCACGACAAGCGTAACCGGCGAATATGTGATCGCCCTGCTTCCAGTGGGCAAATACACCCTGACGTTCGAAGCCGGGGACTTCAAGCAGCGTTCGATCAAGGGAGTGGTGCTCGAGCTGGATCAGAGAGCCAGAATCGACACGGTACTGGAGATCGGTCCGGTAACCGAAATAATCACGATCGACGACAGTAGCGCGGGAGCTTCGTTGACGCGCACCGAGACGGCCGAGGCGGGCGAAGTGATCGAGAACAAGCGGATCGTCGAACTTCCACTCAATGGACGGCTCTTTCTTCAACTCGCGCAACTGACGCCCGGCGTCGTCGAAAATTCGCGCGGCGCCTTCGGTCAGCAGCTTTCCAGCATCTCCGGGCCGCGTATCACTGTGATGGGCGCGCGCGAGAGCGATAACTATTTCACCCTGGACGGCGTAAGCGTGACCGACCGCTTTTTCAACACGCTCTCCGCGCCACTGGGGGTGGACGCGATTCAGGAATTCAAAGTACAGTCGAACCTTTACACCGCAGAAACCGGCACGCTCGGCGGCGCCCAGATAAACATCGCCATCAAGAGCGGAACGAACGCCCTGCACGGTTCGGCTTTCGGATTCCTGCGCAACGACAACTTAGATGCGCGCAATTACTTCGATTTCCAGGGAAAACCCGAGTTCCGCCAGAACCAGTTCGGGGGAACGGTGGGTGGACCGATGATCAAAAACAAGGCCTTCTTTTTCGGTAATTACGAAGGGCTGCGTTTAGCCAAGGCTCAGACTCGCACGTTCATGGTGCCGTCAGACAGCCTGAGGGCAGGACAATTCACCACGCTGATTCGCGACCCTTCCCTTGGTCCTACGTGCACCGCAGCCGACCAGAGTGCCTGTTTCCCCGGGAACGTGATTCCCGACGCGCGCATCTCCAGCACGGCGAAGGCGCTGCTTCAATATGTGCCGCAGGCAAACCTTACCGGCGGGCCCTTTGGCAACAACTACATCGCGTCGCCGCAGGAGATCAACGACAACAATCAGTTCACGATCAAAACCGATTATCGGATAGGGGAAAAAGATACGGCATTTATACGCTACACGTTCTACGATGTGAATGCCTATCAGCCCTATGGATTCGTAGCCTTTGCGAGCAGCCCGATCTCGATACCCGGATTTGGCCAATTCGTCACCCAGCGTTCACAGAACGTGGCGGTCAGCGAGACGCACATCTTCAATCCGATGCTCGTCGGCGAGTTGAAAGTCGGATTCAACCGAACGGCTGGTGGCCAGTTTCAAGAGAACAGCGACATACCTTTCGTTGCGCAGAACAACATACAGGGTGCCAGCACTGCTACGGTGGATCAGGGCATCCCGCGCATTACCCTCGCGGGGTTCAATGCATTCGGCGATGTAGCTACGCCCATCTCTCGCCGCGACAACGACTACCAGGCTAATTACAGCCTATCATGGTTCCGCGGCAGCCATAACTTCATATTTGGAGGCATGTACAAGAGACTCCAGTACAATCCATTCATCGTTTCCAATAAACGGGGCCAATTCTCCTTCAATCCCAGCACCAATTTCACGGGTAACCCATTTGCCGATTTCCTGCTCGGACTGCCGACCAGTGCAAATGGCGGGTTCGGAGATGTCAGCATCTATCTCCGCGGGAACGAATGGCACGGTTACGTGCAGGATAACTGGAAAGCGACGAGGCGGCTCACCGTCAATTTGGGGGTGCGGTACGAATACGCCTCGCCATTCACTGAAAAGAACAATCGTTGGTCGACTCTCGACATCCAGAATCGCCGGGTGATAATCGCGAGCGAGGATGGGCAAACGTATCCACAGAACCTGTGGATTCCTGGCATCCAGCAACAACTCGCTCCGCTGCAGATCGTCACATCCGAAGACGCCGGGTTAGATCCGTCGCTGGTAAACAGGGATATGAACAACGTCGCGCCGCGCATCGGCCTGGCGTTCGATGTATTCGGAAATCAGAAAACGGTTATCAGGACCGGATACGGCATCTATTACAACGCCGCATCCTTCAATACGTTTACACTGCAGAGCCAGTCGCCGCCTTTCTTCAAGAGAATCATGGCTAACAATTCGGCGGCGATTTCATCGTCGATCAATAACATTCTAGCCAACCCGCTACAGGGTCTCCCGGCCTTCCAAACCTACGACATCAACTTCCGGTCGCCCTACTTCCAGCAATGGAATTTCGGCATCCAGCAGTTGCTGACGCAGAACCTGTTGCTCGAAGCGCAGTATCTGGGATCGAAAGGCACGAAGCTTTACACCAACATCTGGTATAACACTCCGGATGCGTCACCGCTGCCGCCCGGGCCGCGTGCGCCGTTCCCGAACCTCGCCAACTTTGCCTTGCAGGCAAGCGCCGCCAATTCGAGCTACCACGCGATGGTGTTGAAGACTGAGAAGCGGTTGTCGTCAGGTTTGATGGTAATGGGCAGCTACACGTTTTCGAAGAGCATCGATAACGATTCGCTCGGAAACACGACCAACTCATCGGGCCTCGATCAGAGTAATATCAAGGCGCTCGAGCGTGGGTTGTCGAGTTTCGATGCGCGTCACCGCTTCGTTGCCAGTTATACCTACGACCTGCCGTTCAAGTCGAATAATAAATACATATTCGGCCTGCTCGGCAATTGGCAGATGGGTGGAATCATCACTCATCAGTCGGGGAACCCGTTCACGGTGAACCTCGCCGGCGAACGCTCGGGTAACGGTCTGGGCTTTATAGGATATGCGAGGCCGAACCTGGTCGGGGATCCGAACCTGCCCAACGACCAGCGGACGACAGATCGATGGTTCAACACCGACGCCTTCACCCTGCAACCGGCCGGCTTTCTCGGAACTGCCGGGCGTAACGTCGTCGAGGGACCGGGGACGAATTCTGTGGACTTATCGCTGCTCAAGAACATACCGATAACCGAGCGCCATAAGTTGCAGTTCCGGACCGAGTTCTTCAATTCCTTCAATCATGTGAACTTTGATGTTCCCGAAAGGATATGCTCCGTTCCGACAACCAGCGCGCTTGGCGGCGCGTCCTGTACAGTAGTCGGACAACCATTCGGCCGCATCAGCGCAGCGCGTGACCCGCGCATTCTGCAGTTCGCGTTGAAGTATATGTTCTAGGTAATTTCCTGGGAGCGGAGCGCACCAGCTCTCAGGAAATGAATATCCTTCAGGGCATCGCTCAGTTAGAAGCGGACTTGGTGATAACCCACGAAGTAACAAAAGAAGACGATGATAAGGAAGATGTCTTCGACTTTCTCAGTTACTTCGTGGTTTATTTTATTGGGGAGTGTGCGAATTAGTTGGCTATTATCGACAGTTTGAACCCGATGCGTGGATTACTCAGGTCTCACAAGCTCCGGGGGGGAGCGACATATGAATGCCTGTATGTCGCTCCGGAGTTTGTGAGATGTGGGTAATCGAATGCTATGTACATCGGGCTCCTCCGGAGCCAATCAAAAACTGTTGATAATGACTAACTTTAATTTGCACGTCTTCATTTTATTCAAATCCATTTTTGCTCGTTTCCACGAATGAGTGGTATTCGAGTTAAAACAACGTAATAGAGTAATGTTAATCCAACACGATCGCACCAGCCGTGCGAGTTTCGATTATGTCGAAGGTTTGAAGCGATATGTCACCCAAAAGATAACTCCCAGCTTGCGGGACGCATATGAAGCGGGAGCTCAGCATTACGCCCAAACGCACGACGGTGAGAAACCGGCGACGATCGAGCAGGTGGCCGAAGTAATGCGGCCGATGACGATCTACCAATACCATCGCGCCATCCAGCGCGCGAGCCAGGAGTTGATGTGGGCGGTCATCTATGAATCGCTGGAACCGCGCCGCGCGGAACTGATCGAAGAGCTGAAACGCACATCCAGTAGTAATGCGCTCGGAAGCATCGTGACGAACCCGAATCTGAAGCTGCCGGAATATTACACGTCCGTGGATTTCCATCTACAGCCGCGCAGTTATTACGGCGACGAACTGGCCGGCATCGTCTATGACATAGGCGTACCCATCTACGTGATGCGCCGAAACGGCTCGGATAGCGGTGAGAGCGGGCGCGCGCTGGCTTCTGTGATACCACCTGGGCGGTACTACAATATACTCGATATGGGTTGCGGAATCGGTCAGAAGACGATCCCGATTGCTGACGCTTTCCCGGGCGCTGATATCCATGCCATCGACCTGGCGGCACCGATGATCAGATATGCGCACAAACGCGCCGAGCGGATGAGGCGCAAGATTCATTTCAGTCAGCAGAACGCCGAGCGAACCAACTTTGCGGGCGAGACATTCGATCTGGTCGTCTCGACGATCCTGCTGCACGAACTTCCGCCGAATGCGATCCGCAATATGATCGCCGAGTCTTATCGGTTGTTAAAGCCGGGCGGATTGGCGGCGCATCTAGATCTGCCGCCCTACAACCGACAGTCGCCCTACGGTGCATTCCTGATGAATTGGGAGACGCGCAACAACGGCGAGCCGTACTGGCAGGCATTCCACGAACTCGATCTGCCCGGGATCTATGGTGAAGCCGGATTCAGGAACATCCGTGAGATTACCGCCGAAAGCAAGTGGAGCAGCGGCACCGGATTCTATTCCGGTAAATTCCCGTACTGGGTGACAATTGGGGAGAAATGATTCAGGATTTTGCGAGGTCAAAATGAACGCTTCTGGTGAAATACGATGAGATTGATCAAGAAACCGAGCCAATTCGACGATCCGGCAATCGATGCACTGCTGAGTATCGTCCTTTCTCTGGGCAATGAGGTCTATGTGCTGCGCGACCGGATGCGCATCATCGAGACGCTGCTAGAAGCCAAAGGTACGATCTCGCGCGCCGACATCGATAAATACCAGCAAGCGCCGGAGGAAGCGGAATCTATCCGCAAGGAGGCCGATGCCTTCGTCTCACGACTGTTCCGTACCTTCGAAAGTAACCAGGAATGATTGTCAAACAACGCCTCAGCCCTGTATCCGATCTGCGCTAACCAGTTAAGGCATTCTGTCAGGGACTTGCGATAAATTAGCCACACCCAACACTTTTTTGAGTTTAAAAAGTATGGTAGCTAATGAAATGGTTGTTGACTAAAAATACAATTCTGTATAGTCTGTCAAACTGGTTTACAGTTGATCCATTCTGAATATTACTTAAGCGATCGCTTTCTGTGATACGCGTAACCAGTTATGCTGGTTGTATTTTAACTTGATGTTCTTTAATTCCAACTCATTACTCTGACTAACCATAATAGCCGGAGTAAATGCGAGTTTGGTTGCGGTGATTGGCGCCTGGAATAATGAGATCTCCCTGATCGATTGTCCAATGAACGGCGCTAGCTACTCATCACTTTCCAGCAACTATAACAACCTAGACTTTATGGTTGACTTTGCGATAAATCGCCCCTGCATTTAGTGTATTACTTATTAATTTTTTAGCCCACACTGATTGCTCTTCTTGCAGAGGTTCGGAGGGGTGTGTCATTAAGTATATGATAAATAAGGAAAAGGAAGCGACAGGGCTTCCCGTATTTGAAACAACCGGGACTTTTAGTAAACGAAGCCGGTGCAATTTAAAGTTATCGAGGTAGCCAGTTTCTATTCTTTGGTTGAGGAGGGAAAGCCTGTTCAACGCAGAGGGGAGCCTGTGATAACAAGGTAAACTTTAATTTGCGCAGCTTCTACTAATTGAAACACTTATGGATCTGTTACTCCAATTTGCATCTCTCTTATTGCTGTAACAAGGAATGATGGTGAATAGCGGTAGTTGGAGAAGATAAGTTGGAGAGCGTAATGAGCTTCAGTCAGACAACTCAGCCGGATCATTTCCCACGTGTGATCTTATAGACATAAGTATTGGTTGTTACCAAAATTCGCGTCTGGGTGGACTAATGGGCTAAAGATGGATTACCTCTTGCACTGACTAAATAGGGTAGATCTGTTATTTCGAGAGACCCTGAAATATGCGCGTTTTGTTGTTTTTGGTGGCATTCTTTTGGTCTATGTCCAGCTTACAGCATCCCATGGAGAAACAGGCGCTCGCTATAGCCCAGCGTGTGCTCGCAAGCGATCTCGATAACGGATTGCCGGCCTCACCATTCTCCTCCTGGTTTGAACAAGTTGTTGGCCCGGATTCGGGAGTCGTCTGGCAGCTCGGTGAATGTGGCAAATCGATTAGCGATCCACCCCGGGCTTCTACCCGACAGGTTGCCCATGATTCGAAACGACTGGAGATTGGCGATATCCCTGCTTGTGTGGAGGCCAACGCTGTTTTGCCTGATGGACGGAAAGTAGTCGTGATGATAAAAGTTGGGTCCTTTAGGAAAGGTATCACCGAGAACCCGGATTTCAATCTAGCGATGATCGAGCAGGGGGATGAGTTATACCTCATTAAACGGTTGAGCGATTTGCCCAAGAGGCTAAGCACACATCCAGACTTGGCAGAAAAGCTTGATATATTGTCCTTGCCTGAAGCCGAAGCAACTTCCAGGTTTGGTTTTTTCAAGGACTTTCAGCAGGGATTGCTGGATGTAATTAATAACAATCTATTATCCAGCGCTTCGATCGAATCCAGCCCACCACCACTACCGTCACCCCCAGCACCAGAGCAACGACCGCGAAGGGTGAGCCCGTCTGCGAAGATAGAGAATGAGTCAAAAAGCATTTTGCAGGGTCAAGCGGTGACCAAAGTGCAACCAGCATATCCTGTCAGCGCGAGAAGATTTAACGTCGCAGGGCAAGTTCAAGTTCAGGTTGGTATATCTGAAACGGGACGTGTGACCGAAGCAAAAGCACTCAGTGGACACCCGCTACTACGCGACGCGGCAGCAGATGCAGCCCGCAAGTGGGTATTTAATCCGACTACGTTCGACGGTGTTCCGGTGACGACGCAAATTGTCCTGACTTTTGATTTCACCGTGCCTAACTAACGAGGGAGAAAACTAAAAGCCCGTGCTCCTAGCTTCAGCTTATCAGAAAAGGAAAACGGAGGAATAGAAAGAAATATGTCTATCTACAGGAGTAATAATTTCGCCGCCCGATTTGCTTTACTCATAACAATTGGTACCACCATTTCCTTGGGAAACATACCTAACTTAATCGCGCCTGTAGCTGGGCAAGCCACCAAGGCAACAGTATCGGGTACGGTAACCGATGAAAAAGGGGACTTAATTCTGGATGCAAAGATCACGGCCGCAAACCTCGATACAGGCATCACGCGGGAGACCGCCACGGATCGAGAAGGCCGTTACCGTATACCTGAACTGACGCTGGGGAGATATGAGATATCGGTGGAGCAAAAGGGCTTTCGGTTGTACATACAGCGTGGCGTGGAATTGACCGTCGGCCGTATGGCAGTCGTCGATTTTAAACTTGATGTGGGCGACATTCAGGAGAAGGTGGTTCTCGAACAGGATGCATCACTGGTCGAGACAACCTCATCCTCCCTCGGACATTTGGTTAATCGCAAGCAGATCGAGCGGCTTCCATTGAATGGTAGGGACGTTTTGCAGTTAGCGACTTTGGAGAACGGTGTACTGAGCACCGCATCGATCTCCGCCGCCCAGTCCGATGTTGGGGCGGGAACCACGCGGCTGGCGATCAATGGCGGGAGGACTGACTTCAACGCTTACTTCCTCGATGGGACGGAGACATCGGACGCATTCGGTTATTCTCCCGGGGGATTAGGCGGCGGCTTTCTCGGAGTTGAAGCGCTCCGGGAATTCGAAATTATGACTTCGAATTACACGGCAGAGTTCGGCCACGGAGGCGGCGCCATCATCAACGCCGTCACAAAATCGGGAACCAATCAGTTTCACGGGTCCGCCTTTGAATTCCTGCGCAACAGTGCGATGGACGCCCGTAATTTCTTCGATCTCAATGCAAATAAGCTGCCATTCAAACGCAATCAGTTCGGCGCAAGTCTTGGAGGTCCGATCATCAAGGACCGCGCTTTTATTTTCGGAAGCTATGAGGGATTGCGACGGCGCGAAGGTGTGCCGACGCTATTCAATGTCCCGAGCCTTGATGCCCGCATGGGGAATCTGATGAGCGGACCGGTGACCGTCGCTCCATCGGTCGTGCCGTATCTGGCCCTCTATCCATTGCCGAATGGGCCCATTCTAGGCGATACGGGAGTATATAGGCGAGACTTCAATGAGAGGACCGATGAAGACTTTCTTACTCTCAGGGGGGATTACAAACTCACAGAACAGCACTCACTGGCGGGCCGGTACACCGGTGACGATTCCGAACTTCTCAAGGTTGGCGGGGTGATCCAGAATCTCAAGTTGGATAACACAAACCAATACGCCGCCCTAGAAGAGCTAACGATCGTCAGTCCACACGGAGTCAACAGCATCAGGGGCACCTACAATCGCTCGAAATTCAGTAGCGCCTTTCCCTTCATTGTTCCCATCGATCCGAGTCTGTCGTTCCTTCCGGGTCAGTCGATGGGAGCCTATTCCCTCGCCGGAGTTTCGGCGTTGCGGGAGTCGTTGACCGACGGCCGCAGATTCGTACTCAATCAGTTCGAGCTGAATGATCAATTCATCTATAGTATGGGGGCGCACTCCGTCAAAGTAGGCGGGTCGATCCGGCGTTATCAGCTCAACACCGATTCAGCCTTTTTGAAGGATGGACTCTTCATCTACCAACAGGGTGGCCTCGCGCAATTTTTGGCTGGGACTCCGGATATCCTCTATACCACCTTGCCGGGTACCGATTACTATCGCGGCATTCGCCAATCGCTCTTCGGCTTATACGTACAGGATGATTGGAAGGTGATACCTCGCCTGACGCTCAACCTCGGCTTGAGGTATGAGCCGAGCACTACGCCGACAGATGTCAACGGCAGAGTATCCAACCTGCGCAATTTCACGGATGCGACGCCGACTGTGGGAGATCCCTACATCAAGAATCCATCTTTGAGGAACATCGGGCCGAGAGTCGGGTTCGCCTATGACGTGTTCGGCGATGGAACGACGGCGATCCGCGGCGCGGCAGGCGTCTTCTATTCGGCGATTCTGCCCATGCGTTACCGGTTTGAAATTTCGAACGCAGCGCCATTCACTCAATTGGTAGCCCTGTCTGGGCCCTTCCCGAACGCGTTCAACCTTCCCGGCAACAGCCCAACCCCAGGGGGGCTTATCTGGGCGACCGAGTTCAATGCCGAACAGCCGACCGTCTACCAGTGGAACCTCAACATTCAACGCGAGGTGGGTCGAAACATGGTCGTCAGCGGCGGTTATGTGGGTTCTCGTGGTGTTCACCTGGAGTCCACCTATACGGGAAATGTGCGCAGTGACTACCAGATGGTCAATGGGCAGAAGTTCTTCCCGGCCGGCGGTGGCCCTCGAATCAACCCGAACTATTTCGCCATTTCGTATCTCAACTTCAATAGCGATTCCTCTTATCAAGCGCTGCAGCTCAACCTCACCAAGCGCTATGCGGCGGGCCTGCAATTCCAGGTGGCCTACACGCTGTCGAAATCCATTGACACATCATCGGCGCTCGATTCGGTCTTCTTCAATGGAGCATTGGGTGGCGACCGTCAAGATCCACTGGATACGCGAGCAGAGCGGGCGCTATCCGACTTCGACGCGCGTCACAATCTGGTAGCCAACTTCTTGTGGGACCTGCCTCTTGGCAAAGGTCACAAGATGGGTGGTGGCCTTCAAGGTCCTCTCGGTGCGCTCGTCGGCAACTGGTCGCTCGGAGGAATCCTGACATCGAGGAGCGGATTCCCCTTCGGAGTGGCGCTCGGCTTCGACCGGGCCAACAATGGGATCGATAACGTGCAATCGCAACGGCCCAATGTTACTCCCAGCCTGAACCTCGCGAATGCGCTAACCGACGACCCGATGAGATTTGTGAATCCCACTTTTTTCTCGCTTCAGGCGAGCGGGTTCTACGGGAATGCGCCGAGAAATGCACTGAAGGGCCCAGATCTGCATAGCGTCGACATGACGTTAGCTAAACGAACTACGATCAACGAACGCATTCAGACGGAGTTCAGGTTAGAAGCGTTCAACCTATTCAACCTTACTAATTTCGCCCCGCCGGAAGCCGCCAACCGGATCATATACACGGGTGTAGACCCATCGACTGACGCCCCGATACTATCTTCGACTTTCGGGCAACTTACGCGAACTGCTGCCAGCGCGCGTCAACTCCAATTAGGGTTGAAGTTCCTCTGGTAGAAAGGTAGAGTAAGTTACACGGCGAATGACGAGAAGAAGCAGCAGGCTGGTAGTAGTCTGCTGCTTCCGTTTATTAATTTCGACTCCAAACCAGGAATCCGGATGACACGGATGCAATGATTGGTCACGTATCATATACGGTCTCCTCTTCCTCGCTAATCGGGTTTCAATTGGTGAATAGATGATTCTAAGACTAATAGTTCCGTAAAGAGAAAGCTGTACAGATTGCGCGGCATAGATGATTAACATCGCTCAACTCCGTGCAATGGAGGCTATTATTCACGAGGATCGCGTTAGTCTTCGGTTCATTTAGTAACTCATTCAATTGAAAACGCAGTACCAGGAAAAGCTTTAGAAAAAAATATTGTTGTCGAGCGCTCCACTGGGACTATTGTCGGTCCTCGCTTTAGATAACACATCCAAGATGGGGGATATACATGTTTAGCTGCAAGAAGTTAATGCTCATGGCGCCGTTCGCTATGATCGCTGTTTTGAGTATCGTTGAGGTTGAATTTGGTATCCTGGCGATAGCTCAAACTACCAGAGCCACGGTATTTGGCACAGTTACGGACGAGAAAGGAGCCGTGGTCGCCAATGTCAAAATCAGCGCCAAGAACCTCGATACTAACCTAAATCGCGAGACGGCATCGGACGAATTGGGGCGTTATCGCATTCCTGAATTGCCGGCTGGCCGATATGAGGTGACGGCGGAGGGGCAGGGTTTTCGGCCCAGAACACAGCGCGGTATCGAGCTGAGTGTCGGGCGCGATGTGATCGTTGACATCCTTCTCAGTGTGGGGAAGGTCGAAGATAGAGTTGTCATTGAGGGAGATGCGGCATTGGTAGAGACGAGCTCGTCGGCCGTGAAATACCTGGTAAATCGGAGGCAGGTCGAGGAGCTTCCCTTAAATGGCCGCGACGTGCTTCAGCTTGCCACGCTGCAAAACGGGGTGGTGAGCACCACCTCGATCGGAGATACACAGGAGAATGTTGGACCCGGTAAGACGAGACTGATCGTCAATGGCGCGCGGTTGGATAGCAACATTTACTACCTGGACGGCACAGATACGGCGGACGCGTTCTCCAATTCACCCGGTGGATTGGGAGGCGGATTTCTCGGCGTGGATGCGTTGAGGGAGTTCCAGGTGTTGACTTCGAACTACTCGGCCGAGTTCGGAGTAGGCGGCGGAGCGATCGTCAACGCGATAACCAAGTCGGGCGGCAACCAGTTTCACGGTACTGCCTTCGAATTTCTACGTAATAGCGCACTCGATGCCCGCAATTTTTTTAACGCGCAGAAACTACCTTTTAAGCGCAATCAGTTCGGCGGCAGTCTCGGTGGCCCGTTAATCAAGGATCGCACTTTCTTTTTCTTCAATTACGAAGGACTGCGCAACCGTGAAGGCAAGTCGAGCCTCTTCTCCGTGCCGAGTCCGGATGCCCGGCAGGGAAATCTGACGAGCGGGCAGGTGACTGTCGCCGACTCGGTCTCGCCCTACCTGTCGCTCTACCCATTGCCAAATGGGCCTATTACGGGCAACACGGGCGTCTACCGTCGTGACATGGACGAATCTATCAACGAAGACTTCATCACGGGCCGGCTGGATCACACATTGACATCCAAGCATTCGCTGTTCGGACGTTACACGCTCGATGATTCAAACCTGCGCAACGCCGCGGGAGTAATTGTCGATCGGATGCTCAAAAACCAGAATCATTATGTGACTCTGGAAGGCCAGTCGGTATTATCCCCACGCGCGATCAACACCCTCCGCGCCAGCTATAGCCGAAACAGATTCGCCAGCAGTTTTCCATTTACCGTGGGGGTGGGTCCCGAACTATCTTTCATACCCGGCCAACCGATGGGAGCATTTCAAGTACAGGAAATCGATGCTCTGCGGCCCGCGCTTGCTACACCGAGCAATTTCGCGCTCAACAACATCGAGATCAGCGAACAGTTCATCTATAGCCGCGATATTCACTCGTTCAAGTTCGGCGCGATGGTGCACCGCTATCAACTCAACGCCGACTCGACGCTCGTGCCTGATGGCATATTTATCTATGGCGGCGGAGTCTCGGATTTTTTAACCGCTTCACCGCAGGTACTATTTGCGCCAGCCCCAGGTAAGAACTTCTATCGCGGCATTCGCCAAACGCTCTTCGGTTTCTATGCTCAGGACGACTGGAGGATCCGGCAGAATTTGACGATCAACCTGGGGCTGCGTTATGAGCCGATCACTGCCCCGACCGAAGTTAACGGCAAGGTCGCCAATTTACGTAATCTTACGGATGCAGCCACGAGTGTGGGAGACCCGTTCATACAAAATCCATCAAGGCGCAGTTTCGCGCCGCGCTTCGGCTTTGCACTCGATCCGACCGGAAAGGGAGTATGGGCGGTACGCGGCGGCTTCGGCGTCTACAACGCATCCTTACGGCCGATGCAATATCGGTTCGCCATATCCAACCAGCCGCCTTTCGGGCAACTCCTACTGTTACCGGGAGTCTTCCCGAATGCCTACTCCATGTCTATCAACAGTCCAATTCCCGTGCCGGGGTTGTTGTGGCTGATGCAATCCGACTCGGAACAGCCTACCGTTTACCAATGGAACCTGACTGTGCAGAGAGAGCTGAGCAGGGACCTGGTCGTGTCGGCAGGTTACATCGGATCGCGCGGCGTGCATCTGTTGACCAATTCGAGCACTAACGCGCGGACTGATTTCCAGATCGTCAATGGCCAGAAGTTCTACCCGGAGACGGCAAACACGCAGGCGGTTCGTCTCAATCCGAATTTCGGCGCGATGCAGGTTACCGCTTTCAACGGAGATTCTTATTACAACGGGCTGCAGTTATCGGCTACCAAACGGTATTCCGCCGGCGTGCAGCTCCAGCTTTCATATACCTACTCGAAATCGACCGACACGGCATCGGCGACCGAGTCCGTGTACACCAATGGGGTGCTGGGCGGCGATTTCCAGGATCCGCTGGCGCCCGCAAGCGATAAGGGGCTATCGGACTTCGATATTCGCCATAACTTCGTGGCCAATTTCCTCTGGGAATTACCGTTCGGAAAAGGCCGGAGGTTCGCCAACAATATGAGCGGGGCAGCGGACAAATTAGTCACAGGATGGGGTGTTGGAGGCATTCTCAATTTACGGAGCGGATTCCCATTCACCGTTACTCTCGGAGGGCTCAACCGGGCACGCAATGGGATCGACGACAACCTGCAAACTCAGAGGCCGAATCTGGCGCCCGGTCGCTCTTTTGAGAGCGCAATTAATGGCGATCCGGGCCGATACATCGATCCGTCGGCATTCGTGTTGCAACCTGCAGGTTTCTACGGCAATTTGGGAAGGAATACTCTGCAAGGCCCGAATCTGAGGTCATTCGATTTCTCGCTTCTTAAAAAGACTCGCATCAACGAACGCATCACTACCGAGTTGCGCGGAGAGTTTTTCAATATATTCAACATTACAAATTTCTCTCCGCCGATTGGCGACCGAAGAATGGTCTTCAATAGTGTAGACCCGAGCGGTCTGGGAGTCGTTCCGGGCAACTTCGGGCAATTGACGCAAACATCAGTCAGCTCTCGCCAGATTCAGTTCGGTTTGAAGCTTCTTTGGTGAGATCGATACCAGCGCTATTTGCAACCAAATTCACAAAAAGACAAAGGGCACGAGCGATTAAAAATCTGTGGCTTTGTCTTTTTGTGACATTTTGTTGGAAATCTACATTTGGTCGAATTGAGAGGCACAGATCGATCAATGGGGATGAGATATGGTAGCAAAAGAACATGTGGACTATGGAATTGATGCTTCCGATAACTTGCGGCGGTTTACCATCCTGGGATTGCTAACTCTCACTGCATCCGTCGTTATCTATGCCACAGGATTCGGTCTCTTCTCAATTGCTTTCGGGATTGTCGGTGCCTGGTGGAGTTTTTGCGCTGCTCTAATGGTCGTCTCCAGCAAGTTCGGAAAATTTCGCATCCGAGACTCTCTTATCTCTCGAATAGCGTGGCGCGGGGACGAACGAGTTTTAGATGTCGGTTGCGGGCACGGGTTGCTTCTCGTGGCGGCCGCGAAGAGGCTGACCACCGGCCGCGCAGTAGGTATCGATATTTGGAGTCACGACCAGGGGGACAACCGGCCAGAGAACACCGCCAGGAACGCAAGGATCGAAGGGGTCGCCGACCGCGTAGAGATTCGCGACTGCGACGCCCGTCAACTCGCCTTTCCCGATGAGTCATTCGACGTAGTCATCTCCAGCCTGGCGCTCCACCATATCCCGGGGGACCGCGAGCGAGAGCAGGCCATTTGCGAAATCATGCGCGTACTGAGACCGGGTGGTCAGGTCGCGATCTACGACATCAAGCGGATCTCCCAATATCAACAAATCTTTCTCGCATCGGGAATGGAAGAGGTACGACTGTCCGGGCGGAGTTTCTGGTACCTGTTGCCGACCTTCATACTGACGGCCATAAAACCCGGAGCTCAGATACGGGATTAGGCAATTGATTGTTGACTGGTGATCGCTCGGGAATATTCCTGCTACATGGCATAACGAATTTCCCCATCCCAGCTACCGATTCCCAACTACCAAAACTCCTGTTCACGATCGAATATGAAACAGACTGATCAGAAGGACAAGCTGCTCGGCGGCGGGCAGGTGCCGTCAGCCGCTACAATCTATTACGGATGGATAGTTGTGGCCGCCTGTTTTTTAGTAATCGCTTCGGTCGCGCCTATGGTCAGCTCTTTTTCGCTTTTCCAGGTACCGGTACTGGAGGAATTCAACTGGAGCCGTGGTAGTTTCGCTTTCGCTCTGTCCATCCATCTGATTTTCGCCGGTGTGGCCGCGCCTATCGCTGGCGGACTGATCGATCGATTCGGCCCTCGGCGCGTCATGCCGTTCGGAGCGCTGATTACTGCTATGGCCCTGATATTGATGAGCCGCAGCTCTTCGCTGTGGCATATTTATTTAGCCTTCGGAGTGTTAGGGGCGGTGGGCAGCTCGTTACTGCAACACACGCCTTTGATAGCACTCATCTCAAACTGGTTTGTGCACTATCGCGGCACTGCCATCGGCATTGTCAGCGCCGGTTCCGGAGCCGGCCAATTAGCTTTGTTGCCGCTGATGCAATACCTCATCAGTCACCTCGGCTGGCGCCAGACCTATCTCGTTTTCGGCCTTGCAATCCTGTCTATCCCAACGATACTGATCCTGTTGTTTCTCCACACGCGGCCGGAAGCCCGAGGTCTTTCGATCGAGGACGAAATAAGACGGCGGACGACACACGACCAGGTGAGAAAAGGTGCGCGGACAGGAGGAAGAGAAGGGGAAGAACCCGATAAAAGAAGGCGATGGAATCGACGGAACGAAGAGGTGATTCTCGATAAGGAATGGGCTGAGACCGATTGGACTGCGGGAAGAGCATCGCGCACATTTCGCTTCTGGTCGCTGACTCTCGTCATGGCGTTGTTCGCCGCCGGATTATTACTCATCTCGCTTCAGCTGGTTGCCTACCTGGGAGACAAAGGCTACGGCTCGATCCTCGTTGCCTCGGTCGTTGGATTGCAGGGTATGCTCAATATGGTTGGCGAATTCGTCGGAGGATTCTTGTGCGATCGAATCGGACGGGAGAAGACGCTGACTATAAGCTTGGCTATATTTGTCACCTCGATTGTTTTACTGAGCGTGGTCGGGATCGTCACCAGCCCGGCGCTCGTCTACGTTTTCACGCTTTTTTACGGAATGGGGTTCGGCATGGCGGTGCCGGCGTTGATGATCTCTGCTTCAGACCTGTTTCAAGGCAAACATTTCGGTTCGATTCTGGGATTTATCGTTCTCGGGGGATATTTTGGAGGTGCAATCGGCGCCTGGCTGAGCGGCCGCTTCTACGATTTAACGCAAACCTATGAGGCTAACTTCCTGCTTGCCGGAGCAGCGATGATGATTTCAGCAGGACTCATCTGGAAAACTAGACCGGGCAGCGTGCGGGTGGTTCGCCATATCATAGCGGGAGACCGGTGAATTTTACATTTGTCAGTTGTCATTTGTAATCTGTCATTGAAGAAATGCGGCCCCAATAACAAATGGCAAATGACAAATGATCAGCCTCTCGCCGCCTCTAAAACCTGTCCTTTAGCTATAGGGTGTAATGGTCCATCCGATCCGATAACCCGACCAGTCCGAGCGCGGTCTCTACGTGTTTGCGCCTTTTTGATGGAGCTGCATTTCTTAGCAGCATTCTTCAATGACAACTGACAAATGACAACTGACAAATGACAAATGATCAGCTTCTCACCGCCTCTAAAAACTGTCCTTTCTCCAGATGATAAATGAAAGAGGCGTGTTCCGCAGCGTTCGGATCATGCGTGACCATGATGATGGTCTTACCGAAATCGCGGTGAAGGCGCTCCAGCAGTTCGAGGACCTCTGAAGCGGATTTCGCATCCAAATCACCGGTTGGTTCATCGGCCAGTATGAGGTCCGGGTCGGTCACGAGTGCGCGCGCAATAGCGACGCGTTGTTCCTGGCCGCCGGAGAGCTGTCGAGGGTAATGGTCCATCCGATCCGATAACCCGACCAGTCCGAGCGCGGTCTCCACGTGTTTGCGCCGTTCCCGTCCGCTCAGGCGTGTCAGCAGCAGCGGCAATTCGACATTTTCATAGGCGTTCAATACCGGTATCAGGTTGAAGGTCTGAAACACGTAGCCGATATGCGCGCTCCGCCAGGCTGCCAGTTCATCCTCGCGAAGTTCGAGGATGTTCGTACCCAGCACACTGATTTCGCCGTTTGTCGGACGGTCGATCCCGGCGATTATATTCAGCAGCGTGCTCTTGCCCGAGCCGGATGGCCCCATCAGTGCAACGAACTCGCCGGTATGAATGTCGAGCGTCGCGTCGCGGAAGGCTACGACTTCGGTCGTATCGCGGTGATAGATTTTCGTAAGATTGCGAGCTTGAACGAGAATCATTTTTATTTGCTCGTCACTGTTACGCCTTCCTTGATCTTTTCGAGGTCGGAGACTATCAAGGTCTCGCCCGCGGCCAGGCCGTCCGTCACTACGACATTCGTATCGTTTCCTGTCCCGAGCTTCACCTCACGCGCGACGGCCTTGTTATCTCTGACAACGTATACGGTCTGTTTCCCGCCACTCTCGGTCACGGCGCGGCGCGGGATGATGAGTTTGGTAGGGGCGACCGCTTCGAACCTGACGGCTTCCTTGAGGAAGGTCGCTTTCGCATTCATTTCGGGGCGCAGGTAGCTGTCGGGATCGAGCACTTTCACTTTTACCTGAACGGTCGCTTTCTGACGGTTTGCTTCAGGCGCGATCTCTTCAAGGCGTCCTTCGTATCGGCGATCCGCGTATGCCTCCGGGACGATCACGGCGTGCTGTCCCATGCTCAACCGGGCGAAATCTGCCTGCGAGACATCGATTTCGACTTGCAGATCATTGAGGTCGGCCAGTGAGACGACTGATGATTTGGCGCCCCGGTCGCCGACGAACGAGGTCGTCACCATCTCGCCGCGTTCAACCAGCCGTTCGAGAATCGTGCCGTCGATCGGCGCGCGGATCTCCGTCGCTTCCAGCTGAGTCTTTGCGAATGCGAGCGCGGCTTCAGCGGTGTTGACGGCGGCACGCTGAGCCCTTATCTGCTCCTCGCGCGGTCCAATCTCCCAGAGGTCGAGCGATCTGCGCGCCGACTCTACCTGCGACCTGACGACATCGTATCGCGCTTTGGCATCGTCGAGATTCTGCTGCGTTTGCACACCGTCACTTACCAGTCGTTCTATGCGTTCATAAGTAACTTTTGCATTCTTCAGGTTCGCCTCGGCGAGCGCCAGGTCGGCTTTTCCGCGCGATATCTCTTCCGGGCGCGATCCGTTTTCGAGCTCACTCAATTTCGCCTGCGCTGACAACAGAAGCGCTTGAGCTTCGTTTACGCGCGCCGTGTATTCCTGATCTTCCAGCCGTACGAGCAACTGGGATTTTTTTACCCGGTCGCCCTTTTCCACGCCGATCCAGGCCACTTTACCCATCACCTTCGATCCAAGCTGGATTTTGTGATGGGCTACGATGTAACCGGCTGCAGTCAGTACCGCCGCAGCTGAGTTTTCAGGCGCATCGGCTTGCGGCGTCACTCGTATGGTAGAGACTTCTATCGCGCGATTGCTGAATACCGTCGCGGCGAATATCCCGCCTCCGATCAAAATTGCCGCGGCCATTATCAATATCCAGGGCCGGCGCCGCCTGGGCGCAGTGCTCATACTTTTCATAGCGGGATCGATCCGCAAGTTTTTGAGTTCGTCAGCGGCAGATTCCGATATCTTTGGCATAAATATCACCTTATGTTTATAAGACAGGAGTCAGAATTGCAGAGCAAAACGAACATAAGTAGCTAATAACGACGCTTCTCCCGTTAACAGAAGTAAGGAGACGCGATTTTATAACTCTTGACGTCCCTCTCTTCTTAATGTGCCCGCAGCGCCGTCACGATTTGTTCGCGCGCCGCCTTGAGAGCCGGAAGCGAACCGCCAACCAGGCCTATCAGTGCAGAGAAGATCAGAGCCGAGGTGATCAGTTCGCGGGAGACCCGGAACTGAAAGGCGATTTCGCTGAACGTGCTGAAATTGGTTGTGCCCGTTGCCAGACCGTTGATCGGCAATGCGACCAGGGAACCGACGATGCCTCCCAATAAGCGAGAGCGCCACCGATTCGATCGCAAACGAAAGCCAGATATTGAAGCGCGAAAAACCGAGAACGCGCAGCGTACCTATCTCCCGGGTTCGATTGGCAACCGAAGTATACATCGCATTCATGGCTGCGAAGGCCGCTCCCACTGCCATCAATACCGCGATGAACATTCCGAGCACCTGAACCGGAACGGCGGAACTGGTCTGCTTGCCATAATAGTCGGTCTCGCTCATAGCATCGAGCCGCAAATTGCGGTCATCTTTAATACGCTTCGTCAATGCTTCGAGTGATTCGACATCGGTCGTTCGCGCGAGTATCGATGAATAGACGGTGCGGTTGTAATCGTTCATCAATTGATTGACATCGCACCAGATTTCGGAATCGAAGGCAGTGCCCCCGGCAGTGAAAATTCCGACGACGTGCCATTCGCTTCTTCCGAAACGCAGCCGTTCACCGATCTGCGTGTGGGCGAACCGGCGCGCCGTCGCCAAGCTCACCACGACTTCCCGCGAACCGGGCCGAAACCATCGGCCCTCGGTTATCTGCACCTGCGGACGCAACTGCAGGCCTATCTCGGATATCCCGCGAATAATGACGTTAGATCCAGCGGGGTTATCCAGGCGCGGCAGGTTGATGAGGACGATGGTCTCCGCCGAGGCGACCGGCACTCCATCGCCGTTGCGTGCGATTCCCTCGAGATACTTGATATTCTGGAAATTGGCTGGCGATACCGAGCTGTTCGTCTCGGTGTCGGAATTCTGACGCAGAACGATCAGGTTGCGGCTGCTGCCCGTGGAGATGAATGCTGCTTTCAATCCATTAGCGAGCGCCATCATCGTCAGAAAAACGGCAACCGTCAACGCTATGCTGCCGGCCGTGAATAACGTGCTCGTCTTTCGCACGAAGAGATTCCTGATGTTATATTTCAGTGGAATTCTCATTACATCTCTGCAACCACCAACCACCAACCACCAACCACCAACCACCAACGATCAACCATCAACGATCAACCATCCACGATCAACCTATCGAACTATCAACTATCAACTATCAACTATCAACCATCAATTAACACCTATCTACGCCTCGCTCGTTTCATTCATACATTTCTCAGGGCAGTCGCAATTGTCATCTTCGCGGCGCGATAGGCCGGGACGATCGTGCTGGCGAATGCTATCAACATCGCCACGCCCAAACCTATCAATAGAGTCCTGGGCGTGACCTCGAGTCGTTCAATGAAGAAAAGACTGACCTTCGAATAATCGAGATTGGAGTAAAGCATGCGCGCACCGACCGAGCCGAGCAACCACGCGATCAGGCCAAGTAACAGCGATTCCGATATCAATAGCCCCAGGATCAGCCGGTTGCGGAATCCCATAGTTTTGAGCACCGCGATTTCAGTCGTCCGTTCTCTGATCGACATACCCATGGAATTGGCGACAACCAGCAGGATCGTAAAAACGATTACCGAGGAGACGGAGATGATCAGCGTCTTTATGTTGCCGAGCATCGCTACGAAGCTCAGTTGAAAAGCGCGCTCAGTTTCGGTCTTTGTCTGTGCAAGCGAGTTGCGGAATTTCGCGTCGACCGCATCCATGATGCGCGGAACATCGTCGGCAGACTTCGCCATAATGTAGAACGTACCGATGGAGTCCGCGCGCCCCTGTGATTTGAGGTTTTCGTTGAGATATTCCTGATTGAAAAAGAGAACGCTGGGGTCTTCCCCATCGTAGATCGCTCGGATGGTCAATTGCAGATCGGCGGGAAAGATACGCCCCTGGAGTGTGATTCTATCTCCGAGCTTCCAGCCGTAGCGATCGATCAGTTTTCTCCCGACCAGACAGCCCGTTCGATCTCTTACGAAATCTCCGAGCCGGATGGGTTCGACCTTGAGTTCCGGAAATATCCGAGCGAACTTGTGGGGCTCACAGCCGAATTGAGCGAAGAAATTGCGCTCGTCGACGTAAACGCCTCCGAACCATTGCATCTGCATCGTGGCAGCGACGCCGGGAATCTGATCCAGTTGTTGTTGATATGCGATGGGTAGAGGGTTTGCCAGCGAGATCGCATTGCGCGTCACCAGTCTGAGCGCGGCTTCCTGAGCGGTGGGCGTCCGCTCGAGCTCCGTCACTACCGTTAACAGTGTGGTCATCAAAAAAAGCGAGAGCGCGATGCTGAGCACAGTGAGAGACGAGCGCCGTTTGTTGCGCAATGCATTGATCCATATGAGGCGAAGAAACTTCATAAATTTTGTTTACGCCCGTGTTGCCGGGCGTGTTCGAGGTATTTCAGAAGAATCAAAAAGGCGTAACGCGAGATCGAAAGCGCAAATCTCCGCTCATACACGCTGTCTTCTGTTTCCATCAACTAATTCAAAAATCCATTGTAATTGAAGGGTAGCGTGTAAATAGGATACACTTCGCCCTATTCATAATATAATTTGTTTTTTGGCACCTGCCAATTTGCCCCATTTGCCCCATTTGCCCCATTTTGCTTTATATTTCAGCCGCAAGTAAGCACCGCCGCCCCACGCACCGCATCGTGTTTCAAGGCATTCAACGCCGCATTCGCTTCGACCAGGTCGTAATTCTGTGTTTGAGTCTTAATGGGGATCTCCGCAGCAACGCGCAGGAAATCCAAACCGTCCTGCCGGGTATTATTGGCGACGCTGCGGACAGTTCGCTCGTGGTAGAGAAGCTGATAGTCGATCGGCGGGATCTGGCTCATATGGATGCCTCCGAGCGCGATCGTTCCGCCTTTCTGCAACACTTTCAACGCCGAGATAACCAGCTCGCCCGCGGGCGCAAAGATGATGATACTATCCATTTTATGCTGTGGTTGATCGTCGCTTCCGCCCGCCCAGATAGCGCCCAAATCCGCAGCGAGCCGCTGATGCCGTTCATCCCGGGTGAAGGCGTAAACTTCAACGCCCCAGTGGAGCGCCACCTGGATCGCGACGTGAGCCGCTGCGCCGAAGCCATATAGCCCGAGCCGTTTGCCCGGACTCTCTCCGGCGATCCCGGCAAGCCGCAGCGAGCGAAAGCCGATGATGCCGGCGCACAGAAGAGGCGCGGCTTCGATATCGCTGAAGGCATCCGGAATCGGATAGACGAAATCCGCTGGAGCGACGATGTATTCAGCATAACCGCCGTTGACGAGCCATCCGGTGAAAAGCGCGTTTTCACAAAGATTCTCTTTGCCATTACGGCAGAATTCGCAGACCCCACAAGTCTGGTGTAGCCAGGGGATGCCGACTCTATCGCCCGGCTTGAATCGCGCAACGCGTTCGCCGACCCGCTCGATGTAGCCGATGACTTGATGGCCGGGAATGATGGGCAGGACTTGCCGGGGCAGTTCCCCTTCGATGACGTGCAGGTCGGTGCGGCAGACGGCGCAGGCTTTAACCTTCACCAACACCTGATTCTCGCGCGGTTCCGGCGTGGGTACCTCGGCGAGTTCGAGCGGGTTGGTTTCGATTGGCGAATTGGAACGAAGAAGACAAGCTTTCATAATCGAACCCGGCAGAGAGGCTATTGAGTTGAATGGAGAAGGAGCTAAAATAAGCGAAATAAGTGGAATTTTTCAACCGTTGTGTGGCTCGATCAATTCAAATAGGTTTACCACTCATAATAAGAATGAGGATATGCAAAGCCTGTTAGGAGTGCAGTTGTAAGCGGGTACCCCATAGCTGATTTTTGAAACCGGTGAAAACAAAGTCGTTGGCGAATTGCCGCCAAATAGGATCGCTGGATCAGTACCGCGAGCGGTAGCGAGCGGCGCCTCAATATAAAGTGCGCTCGCTACCGCTCGCGGTACTGACTTCGCTTCAGCCTCTGAAGGTCTGTTAAATACAAAATTTCAAAAATCCTGTCGGGAGTACCTGCAAACGAGTGCTGGCGAATTCATTTTGAACGCCGAACTTTCGCCCCCTTTTTTCTTTTCACCGGTTTTCCCGACCGCTTCGTTTTATTGCCTCCCCTCTCGACCACCGAAAAATCTACCAGATGCCGATCCACATTCACCCTATCCACCCTCACTTTTACGCGGTCACCCAGTCGAAATTTACGTTTCCCTCTCTGCCCGGTCAACGTATGTACCCCTTCATCGAAAAAGTAACGGTCATCGGTCAAACTCGACACGGCCACCAACCCATCGATGAAGAAATCGTCCAGCTCGACAAAAAAACCGAAGTCTCTCACGTTGATGATCATCCCGTCGAACTCCTCTCCCAGGTGTCGCGGCCATAAAGACGGCTTTTCGCCATTCGTCAACTTCCTTCTCGGCGGCGTCGGCGGCTCGTTCGCGCTCGCTCGACTCTTCGGCTAACAACTTGAGCTCGCCGAGCGGGAGCGGATGTTGCTTCGGGCGTTTCATCAACTCACGCAATATGCGATGGACGATCAGATCGGGATAACGGCGGATCGGCGAGGTGAAATGCGTATAGATCGGCGCGGCCAGTCCGAAATGGACGGCATTGTTCGCCGAATATTTCGCGCGCTGCAACGAACGCAGCATCGCATAAGACAGCACCCGCTCTTCCGGTTTCCCTTCGAGCTGTTTTGACAACCGCTGGTAATCCTTTGAACTCACACCGTCGACCGGAAAGCGATATCCGTACGCGCTCGCCAGCTCGGCGAATTCGATGACGCGCTGCGGCTGCGGTTCTTCGTGAATCCGGTAGAGCGAGGGCACGTTCAATCGCGACAGGTGGCTCGCGACCGTCTCGTTCGCCAGGAGCATGAATTCCTCGATGATGCGGTGCGCGATATTGCGTTCGGCTTTGAGCACGCCTTCGATTCGCCCCTCGTCGTCAAATTCAAAGACCGATTCGGGCAGGTTGAAGTCGATGGCGCCGCGCTGCTGGCGCCTCTTGATCAGAATCTGCGCCAACTTTTCCATCGTCTTGAAGAGATCGATTAAATCGGAGTAGCGCATGGCCAGTTGCGGATCGGCGTGCGTGAGGAGCTTGTTGACGTTGGTATAAGTCATCCGCTCATTGCTGCGTATGACGGCTTCGCGAATCTGATATTTCACGACCCGGCCGCGGCCGTCCACCTCCATCAAGGCCGAGAGCGCTAACCGGTCAACCCGGGGATTGAGAGAACAGATGCCGCTTGAGAGTTTTTCAGGCAGCATCGGGATCGCACGTTCAGGGAAGTAGACCGATGTGCCGCGCAGAGCCGCCTCCTGATCGAGCGCTGTCCCCTGTCGCACGTAATAGCTAACGTCAGCGATGTGAACGCCGAGGTCGAAATTACCATTGGCGAGGCGGGTCAGACTGATCGCGTCGTCGAAATCGCGGGCCGTCTCGCCGTCTATCGTCACCGTCGGCACATCGCGCAAATCGAGTCTCCCCGAGATCTGATCTTTGGTTACCTGTGGCGAAATCGTTTTGATCTCTTTCGTTACTTCATCGGGAAAAATGTGGGGAAGATCGTGTTTATAAATGACGATTTGAATGTCCATTCCCGCAGCTTCGCTCGACGATCCGAGGCGTTCGACTATGCGACCGGCCGGATTGCTGCGACCCGCGGGATACCTGGTGATTTCAACCAGAACTATCCATCCTTCTTTCAGTCCCGCTCCATCTTTGCTTTCAATCTCGATATCGTAAGGAAATTTTTCATCGAGAGATTCGACCCACGATTCGCGGAAACCATGCTGCAGCCGTCCGATGATCTTCAAACTACCGCGCCGCAGTATCATCTCGACCCTGGCTTCACGATCTTTGTCCGTCGAGGCGCGTAAGAGGCCGGCGACCACGCGATCGCCGTCAAACGCTCCGTTCAGGTCCTCAGACCCGACGCGGATTCTCCCCCGCGCGCGCTGCTGAGCTTCATCGGGAATGAAACTGATAATTTTTCGGCGCCGCTGCCTGATTGTGCCGATTAACGCGCGAGGCGTGCTCGACCAGCGGTACTCCTGCCCGGAGCGGCGTAGCATGCCAGCGCTCTGCAGGCGGTTGAGAAATTCGGTGATGGTCTTTTGCCCCGAACGCCTCAACTCGAACATCTCGCCCAGGTCACGCGCCGATATGCCCTCCGGAGATTCGCGCAGTGCTTCGATCACAGCATCAATTTCGAAAGGTAAGGAGTTTTGATCGGTCTCTCTTCGCCGGCTCATATGAAGAGAATACGAAACAATCGATAATATCGAAATAGATGAAAAGTAAAAAACGTCTAAATCGTTCTTTTAATCATTATTTTCGTTTATTCGTATTTTCTCCGATATCCTTGTCAAGAATGGTCAATCCAATTTATAAATAAACTGTTTCCCGCTTTTCAGAATAACCGCAACAAAACTGAGGATGCGATTATGTCTAAGATAATCAAACTCGCGTTTTGCCTTCTGGCAGTCTGTACTTCGGGCGCGATGCTGTTAGGAGAATCGTCAGCGCAGCAGCGGCCTGTCGATTTCCGGCGCGACATCGAGCCGATATTCCGCGCCAATTGTTACGGCTGTCATGGTGCGGATATGGCTTCGGGGCAATTGCGGCTCCACCTTAAGGGGGCGGCTATGAGAGGCGGCATCTCCGGCGCGGTGATCTTACCTGGAAAGAGCGGTGACAGCCGCTTATTGCGCCGGATTCTGGGTGAAGATGGTGAGACGCGCATGCCGATGGGTGGCGATCCGCTGCAGCCCGTTCAGGTCGAGCTCATTCGCAAATGGATAGATGAAGGGGCGAAATGGCCGGATGAAGCGCAGGCGAGCGAGGGAGCGGAAGAGAAGGAGTTGCCCAAGCACTGGGCGTTTGTCAAACCTGTGCGCCCGGCCGCGCCGCCCGTAAAGAACAAGGCCTGGGGTCACAATCCGATCGACCTGTTCATCCTCGACGCCATAGAAAAGCGAGGTATCACGCCAGCGACAAAGGCTTCCAAAACAGCATTGATTCGCCGTTTGAGTCTGGACCTGACCGGATTACCTCCCACGCTCAAGGAGATAGACGAATTTCTCACGGACACTTCGCCCGATGCCTATCAAAAGCTGGTCGAACGCCTGCTCGCTTCTCCGCACTACGGAGAACGCTGGGGGCGCTGGTGGCTGGATGCCGCGCGTTATGCCGATACGAATGGTTATGAGAAAGACCTGCCGCGATCGATCTGGCCGTACCGTGACTGGGTGATCGAGGCTTTCAATAACGATATGCCATTCGATCAATTCACGATCGAGCAGCTTGCGGGCGACTTATTGCCGGATGCGACGCTCGATCAGCGCATCGCCACTGGTTTCCTGCGCAACTCGATGCTCAACCAGGAGGGCGGGGTAGATCCTGAACAGTTCCGCGTGGAGGGACTGATAGATCGCGTAGATGCGGTCGGTAAAGCTTTTCTTGGTTTGACAATCAACTGCGCGCAGTGCCACACGCATAAATTCGATCCGATCACCCATAAGGAATATTACCGTTTCTATGCTTTTCTCAACGGCGACGACGAGCCCGCGATAGATGTGCCCGACGATGACGTTATAAAGAAACGCCAAGGTATTTTGTCAAAAATCGAGAAGGTCGAAAGCGAGTTGATGGCGAAGACTCCCGATCTGGCAAACCGGATGAGCGATTGGGAGCAGAAAGTGAGTTATGACGCAAACCAATGGACGGTTTTAACGGATGCGGACATATTTGCTTCGTTCGGTGTGAAGTTCGACAAGTTACCTGATGGCTCATTCATCGCCAAGGGAGACAATTCGACCGGCAACAATTACAAGGTCACGGCGCGCACCAAGCTGAAAAATATAACGGGATTCCGGCTGGAGCTTTTAACCGACCCCAACCTTCCTCGAGGCGGGCCCGGTCGTGCGAATGATGGAAACTTTCTCCTCACCGATTTTTTAGTCGATGCCGCTCCCTCGGATAAGCCTGATAGTGCATCGAAAGTTGTGCTGAGCAGCGTGACAACGGATTTCGAAAGACCCGATTTCCCGGTTAAAAATGTCATCGACGGCGATTCCAAAACTCACTGGAACGGAGATGCCGGCCCGGGCTGGCGCAACGATGATCGCGAGATCGTCTTCGTTGTATCGGGAGCTCCCGGTTTCGATGGTGGAACGGTTCTGACATTCCAGGTCGCGCAGAAGTTCGATGAATCGATCGATCTGAGAGGTGGGAAGCCCAATATCGGGCGCTTCCGCATCTCGGCGACGACCGCGGCGAATCCTAAGGCCGACCCATTGCCGGCAAATGTGCGCCGGATTCTCGCTATTCCTGCCGAAAAACGGTCGCGAGAACAGCAACGCATAGTATTCGGTTTTTACCGCACGACCGTCCCCGCATGGGCGGAGGCGAACAAGAAGATCGATGGACTGATGAAAGAATGGCCATACGGCGCGACAACTCTGGCTCTGACTCAGCGCCAGTGGCCGCGCGAGACGCATATTTTCAGACGCGGCGATTGGAAGCGGCCGGATGAATCGGTTGACCCGGGAACCCCGGCAATTCTTCATCCGTTCCCGCAGGATGCCCCCCGCAACCGATTGGGGCTGGCCAAATGGATCGTAGATAAAAACAATCCGCTTACGGCGCGCGTGATCGTCAATCGCATCTGGCAGCAATATTTCGGTGTGGGATTGGTCACCACACCGGAGGATTTCGGAGCGCGTTGCGAACGGCCATCAAATCCCGCGTTATTGGATTGGCTGGCGGCGGAGTTTATGAGTCCGACCGTGAATGGGGAAGGCGAGGAGATCGGGCAACAGAGCGCCGTCCCCAATTGGAGCGTCAAACACATTCACCGCTTGATCGTGAACTCTGCGGTTTACCGCCAGTCGTCGAAGGTGAGGTCGAAACTGTTCGAGGTCGATCCGACCAACATCCTGCTGGCGCGTGCGCCGCGTCTGCGGGTCGAATCCGAGATCGTGCGCGATATCGCTTTGACTGCGGGCGGCCTGTTGAGCGAAAAGATTGGCGGGCCGAGCGTTTATCCGCCGATTCCCGACGGTGTGTTGAATCTGGGTTATGGTTCTCCCATGCCCTGGCCGACCAGCGTGGGCGAGGAACGCTATCGCCGCGGAATGTATACATTCTGGAAGCGCTCCGTACCCTATCCGGCGTTGCTCGTCTTCGATCAACCAAACGGCGATTTCTCCTGCACGCGCCGCATCAGTTCGAATACCCCGCTGCAGGCATTGACCACCCTCAACGATCAGATGTTCGTCGAGGCCGCACAGGCTCTCGCCCTGCGCGTAATCAAAGAAGGCGGTGCCACTAACCGGACCAGGGTGATCTATGCCTTCAGGCTCTGCACCGGGCGCAAACCTGATGAAATTGAACTGCGGCATCTGCTGACGCTCCTGCGGAAAGAGCAGATCGTTTTCGCTGGACAGACCGCGGCGGCCGTTTATGTCTCATCGTCGGATATGAATAATCTGCCCGAGAATGTCGATCTGCACAGAGTGGCTGCCTGGACGATGGTGGCGCGGGTGTTGTTGAATCTGGATGAAACAATTACGAGAGAATAGAATTGAAACCTTGATGAAGAATACCAAACAAAATCCACCAACCCGCCTTATGCAAATTTTGTTGTGAATGTCTTCTTATCGGAGAGGAACCTATGAAATTGAGAGAAGAGATCATCCACGAGTATAAAAAGGTATTGACGCGGCGCCATTTTTTCAAGGAGTGCGGCGTCGGTCTCGGTTCCATCGCTCTCGCCTCACTCCTCAATGAGGATATCCTCGCATCGCCCCTCCAAACGGGGCAAACGGGGCAAACGGGACAAAAGAACCGAAAAGGGCATAAAGGGCAAAATCCGCTGGCCCCGAAGACGCCGCATTTCACAGCCAAAGCGAAACGGGTGATCTACCTCTTCCAGGCTGGTGCACCCTCGCAACTCGACCTCTTCGATTACAAACCGGGGCTAGTCAAATATAACGGTAAGTCCGTGCCGCAGGAGCTGGTCAAAGGCATCAACTATGCGTTTATCAGGCCAGATGCGGGCCTCTACGCTTCGGAGTTCAAGTTTAATAAACACGGTCAATCGGGCGCAGAAATATCGGAAGCATTTACATTGCTGCCTCAGGTTGCCGATTACATCACTATCATCAGATCGATGACCACCGAAGCGATCAATCATGCGCCGGGGCAGATTTTCATGAACACCGGATCGGTCCAATTCGGCCGTCCGAGCTTTGGCGCCTGGGTGACGTACGGGCTTGGTTGTGAGACGCAGGACCTGCCGGCATTTGTAGTACTGTCGTCGGCCGGCGGGACGAGCGGCGGCGCGGGAAATTGGGGCTGCGGATTTTTGCCGACGGTCTATCAGGGAGTGCCTTTCCGCCGTACCGGAGATCCGATCCTCTCGCTTGCGAATCCTCGGGGAGTCACACGAAAAATGCAGCGCGAATCGCTCGATACGTTGAAAGCGCTCAATGAGCATCATCTCGAACTCACCGGCGATCTCGAGATAGCAACGCGCATCAACTCATTCGAAATGGCCTATCGGATGCAGGAGAGCGCTCCTGAATTGATGGATTTAACCAAGGAAAAGAAAGAGACGCTGGAGATGTATGGCGCGACCCCGGGCAAAGCCTCATATGCGAATAACTGTTTGCTCGCGCGGAGATTGATCGAGCGCGGCGTACGTTTCGTTCAGCTTTTCCACGAAGCGTGGGATCATCATAGCGAGGTTGTGAAGGGAGTTACCTCGCAGTGTAAGGCCACCGATCAAGGGACGACTGCGTTGCTCAAAGATTTAAAACAGCGCGGCCTGCTCGAAGACACAATCGTAGTCTGGGGCGGAGAGTTCGGGCGAACGCCGATGGTTGAGAGCGATCCGGAAGCAAGTCGTTCGAAGGGCCGCGACCATCACAACAAAGCTTTTTCGATCTTCGTCGCCGGCGGCGGGTTCAAACCCGGCATCACCTATGGCGAGACCGATGAGCTCGGCTTTAACGTCGCGAAAGATCCGGTTCAGGTTAATGACCTGCATGCGACGATACTGCATCTGCTCGGTTTCGATCATACGAAATTGACTTATCGTTTTCAGGGGCGCGATTTCAGGTTGACTGACGTTCACGGTACTGTGCTCGATAAATTGCTCGCTTAAAATCCAATGCAATCTGATTTTGGGGTAAAATAAGCTCACGAAAAACCCCGATTTATGTCTGACGAATTATTGCGCCTTTCAAAACTGATGGCTGAAAGAGGCATCTGCTCCCGCCGCGAAGCAGATGCCTTTATCGCTGATGGCCTCGTTCTGGTTGACGGTGTAGTCGTGGATCAACTCGGCATTAAAGTTTCTCCGAACGTACACATTGCGCTCGCACCTAAGGCGCTGAGAAAACAGAAGGCCCTGGCCACTATCGTTTTGAACAAACCGGTCGGTTATGTCTCAGCTCAGCCGGAACCTGGTTACACTCCGGCGATCAAACTCATCACTGCGGCCAATATGTTCGGCAAGTCCGAGCTGAAATTACGCCCGGAACATATGAAAAACCTGGCAGTCGCCGGGCGTCTGGATATCGATTCCCAGGGTTTACTCCTCTTCACTCAGGATGGAAGGCTGGCAAAGAAGATCATCGGGCCGCAGAGCGGGATCGAAAAAGAGTATCTCGTGCGTGTCGTCGGGGGCTTGCCCGATGAGCATCTGCGACTCCTGCGACACGGTCTTGCGCTTGATGGCAAATCGCTGTTGCCGGCTCAGGTTGAATGGATCAATCGCGACCAGTTGCGAATAGTGTTGACTGAAGGACGCAAGCGCCAGATACGCAGAATGTGCGATCTGGTCGGATTGAGAGTTACAGGTCTAAAACGTGTGAGGATCGGTACGATCAAACTGGGAAATTTGCCGGAAGGGAGGTGGCGATTTTTAGAATCCGGCGAGCATATTGAATGAACGATAGGAAACTTACCGCAAAAATCACAAAAAACTACAAAAAGACGCAATTGGATATCTTGCGTTCTTGTATGTTGTAATTTTGTGAATTTGCCGCGATTTATGTCGCGCGATCCGCGACCATCTGGTTGATTCGCTCGATGGCTTCCTTCAGCGCTTCGAGAGAATTCGCGTAGGAAAGCCGCAAATAGCCATCAGCGCCGAACGCCGAGCCGGCGGTCGTCACAACCCCGTATTTCCAAAGCAGTTCATCGGCGGCCTCCTTCGAACTCGCGAAACCGCAATTTGCCATCAATCCCTTGATATTCGGAAAGGCATAAAACGCACCTTCCGGCTTGCCGCACTCGATGCCCGGTATCGCATTTAGCGCCGGTATGAACCAATTTGCCCGGCGTTGGTATTCAGTCAGCATCATATTGACCGAATCCTGCGGCTGGGAGAGAGCGGCGATCGCAGCTTTCTGCGAGATAGAAGCTGCGTGAGTCGCTGACTGGCTCTGAATCTTAATGACCTCCGTCACCCATTCCTGCGGCCCAAGCGTAAAGCCGACGCGCCAACCCGTCATAGCATAGGTTTTTGAGAGCGAGCCGGCGATCAGCACGCGCGCCCGCAGCTCGGGCGGTAACGCTGCCGCTGAATATGGATTTTGCGGAGGATAGACGAGTTGCAGGTAGCATTCATCCGAAATCACCCAGAGACCGTGCTCAACTGCAATTTGTACGATCCGTTTGAACTCGGCCGGATCGATGACGCGACCCGTCGGATTCGATGGGGAATTGATGATGAGCAATTTGGATTTGTGCGTGATCGCGGCTCTCACCAGCTCGGCATTCAGATGAAAATCGGTCGCTTCGGTATCGATGGATACCGGCTTGCCTTCGGCGAAGTTGACGATTTCGGGAAATGAGACCCAGCAGGGATTTTCGAGCAGCACTTCATCGCCCGGGTCGATCAAAGCGAGGACGGCATTGAAGATGCCCTGCTTGCCGCCGAGCACGACGCAACACTGCTCGGGCAGATAATCGGACCCGAAATTCGAATTCGTATATTCACAAATCGCTTTGCGAAGAGGCGCGATTCCGCTGGCCGATGTGTATTTGGTGAAGTTCTCATCGAGCGCCTGTTTAGCGGCATTCTTGATGTGATCCGGTGTCGGAAAGTCCGGCTCGCCGGCCCCCAGATCGATTACTTTAACGCCCTGTGAACGAAGCTTTTCGGCAGCCATCACCACCATTGCGGTCGATGACAGCCTGGTCATCCGCGCTCGCTTGGAAGCCGGGAATCCGGAAATGGATATTGCGGTCGTGCTCATTTTGCTCCATCGATTTGTTGTTTTATCTTCATTCGCCTGATGACGGCCTCGGGCACCAAACCTTCGATCGAACCACCTAAATTGAATACTTCCTTGATCAGACTCGAGCTGATATAAGAATTGTTTTCTGAGGCGGTCAACAGGACCGTCTCGACCTCCGGATTAAGACGGCGATTCATCAAAACCATCGGTAACTCGTATTCATAATCCTTGACCGATCGTACGCCGCGCACGATCGCTTGCGCTTGTCGTTTGCGTGCGTAATCGACCAACAGACCTTCGAATATCTCGATTGTGACCTGGGCGAATCGCGGGTTGAGGACCTCGGTCAACATCTCGACGCGTTCAGCAACGGTAAACATGGGTTGTTTACCGGCATTGACGAGAATAGCGACGATCACTTCATCGAAGAGTTTGCACGCGCGCGCAATGATCTCCAGATGTCCATTGGTCAACGGGTCGAATGACCCGGGATAAATTGCTCGTCGTGCCATAGATTGATGTTAGCACATAGCGATTGTCAGAGACCACGCCTCGGGCATTATCGCGGCGTTAACGATCGCCGTAAAACGTCAGGCACGATTCTCCCTGCACGATCTCGCGATATGGGCGCAATTGGTCGTAATCAGGAGTGAGCAGAGTCTGGCGGCGATGTTCGACGATCACTATGCCGTCTTCCGCCAGGATATTCTGTTTCGCAATCTGCCATAAGACAGGAGAATGGATATCCGAATCATAGGGCGGATCGAAATAGATGATGTCGAACTTCATTTCGCGGGATGCTAGGTATTTAAGAGCTGTCAGCGCATCTCGATTGATGACGCGCACGCCTTCTCTGATATCGCACTGGCGGAGGTTCTCGCTGATAACCCCTGCCGCTTTACGTGACGACTCGATGAATGTTACGTTTGCTGCACCACGCGAAAGGGCTTCGATGCCGACGGCGCCCGATCCGGCACAGACATCGACGAAATCGGCTCCTTCGATCCGGGGCGCAAGCACATTGAATAACGTCTCACGCAACCGATCAGAGGTCGGGCGCACGCGCATTCCTTCGAGCGTCTTCAATCTGCGGCCTTTGTATATCCCGGCGATGACTCGCATAAAACAGTTTTCAGTTTTTAGTTTTTAGTTTTCAGTTCGCAGTAAATAGGAATGAAGTTTTCGATATGATAGCCGATGGCTAGCTGAAAACTGAAAACTATTCCTCATATCCCTCCGGATGTGCCTGATGCCAGCGCCACGCTGATTCGATAATGCGGTCGAGCTCGCTATGCCGGGGATTCCAACCCAGGTCGCGCATGATTTTGTCAGGATTCGCGATTAAAACCGGCGGATCGCCGGCGCGACGCGGCGCGGCCTCCGTCGATATCCATCGGCCCGTGACCTGACGCGCCATCTCGACAACTTCTGCGACCGAATACCCGTTACCATATCCTAAGTTATAAACATCGCTCCTGTTCTCCGTCACTCTCAGGGCCAATATGTGGGCGTTCGCAAGGTCTATCGCATGGATGTAGTCGCGCACACAGGTCCCATCCGGCGTATTATAGTCTTCGCCGAAAATATCGACATGGCTCGCTTCCCCGGAAGCTACTCGAAGTACATTGGGGATGAGATGCGTTTCAGGATCGTGGTCTTCACCGAACCGCTCGCTTGCACCCGCGGCATTGAAGTAACGCAGACTGACATATCGCAATTGATAAGCCTCTTCATACCAGCGCAGCATGCGCTCAAAGGCCAGTTTCGACTCACCATAGGGAGTGGATGGCTGCAGCGGCATCTCTTCAGTGATCGGGACTGTCTCCGGCTCTCCATAGACTGCTGCTGTAGAAGAGAAGACGATACGTTTGATGCCGGTCGAGAGCATGGCATCGAGCAGCGCGGTCCCCGCCGATACGTTATTCGTGAAGTAAAGGTGCGGGTTTCGCATCGATTCTTCGGCCTGGCTTGAGGCAGCCAGGTGAATCACGGCTTCAACCTTGTGCCGTTCGAAAGCGCCGATGAGTTTATCGCGCTCGCTTAGGCTGCCTTCGATCAGAATCGAATCCTCGGCAACTGCGGCGCGATGTCCTCTGCCCAGATCATCGTATACAACGGCTGCGTGGCCGTGCTCGATCAGTTGTTCAACGACGAGGCTGCCGATGTATCCGGCGCCACCTGTGACAAGAATATTCACTTGAGGAAACTTTGTTTAGTTATTGGGGAGCCTGGCCTTGGCCGGTAGAATTGGTCTGTTGTCCCGCGCGAACGCATTGGCCGCCGATCGATATTTCACCCTGCTTGCAGTTATTTTCCAAACCGTTGCCGCGTTGTTGATTATTCGCTGTTCCAATCAAAGCCGCCCTGTTGAATCCGCCCGCGACTACCTGCACACCCGGGAAGAAAAGCGCGTGATCGTATGAATCTATTCCGTAATAGGATCGGAACATCTCGTCGGTTTTACGGCTGACGACGCCGATGATCGGCAGATTACCCGATCCGCCAAGCCCGGGTGTATCAGGAGGACCGCCAGCCGGAGCGCCGGGTTCCGTTTGCGTGTCTGATTGCGTGTCTGATTGCGTGTCTGATTGCGAGTCGGATCCCTGTCCCGGAAGTTTGACCGATCCCATTTGCGCAAAGGTCCTGAGGGCGTTCGGCACCGGGACCATTATGCCATTCTGCTGTTGTTGTAATGAGATGAGAGCATCCATCAACTCTTTCGGCAGAGGGTCGCCTGGATGAACGAGCCGCCAGTTGCTTTCTCCCGGCTCGCAAGGGGTCATCGGATCGCACAACGCTGATGGTCGCAGAAACCGCACCTTCTTAATGCCTACCATGACGCCTTCGACCAGCTCTTTGAGTTCTCTCGGATATTGGTTCTGACGAGCCATTGAGAAGAGCATCAGCGCTTTTTGAATTTGTTGACCCCGCCAGAGCATCTCTTCTTCGCGCTCACGCTGGGATTCATATTTGATTTGGGGCGCCGCGGCTGTGGTCAGAATCAGAGCGAAGAGCATGACACCCATCAGGCCAACGAGTGCATAACCGCGCTCGCCGGAATTTCCCACGGTTCGGCGCACCGGCATCTGCTCGGATACGGACTGGATCCGTGAGCAGCCGTCGCACCCTTGTCGCTCCGATGCGAGTTTTTCGATGATTGTTCGTATAAACTTTTTGCTCATATCAGCCATTTTCGCCGGTGAAATCGATCGTGTGTGTGACCTTGATAGTGGTATCTTCAAGCACGATCCGCTGCGGTGTGATGCTGATTACTTTCCAACGCCCTCCGAAAACGGAGTCCCTGGATACACTGAATGCCTGTTCGTCATTTTGTGCTTTAAGGACGGCAATCGCACCGGCCTTCCTCTCTATCCGGCCGATGTAGCGGTATGGCGGTGGAGGTGGCTCGGTAACATTGAGCGGGAGTTGATTTGAGTAGAGCTTGGCATCGCTGGAGCTGCGAACCAGGATACCCAGACTTCCCGCGCTCCTGATGACATCTCCGGTTACCCGCGTTCTCAATTCCCGCGCATTGACGACTGTGGTCTCGAATTCGCGGCCATTGATTAAAATTTTTCCGTCTTGCGGTATCTTTTCACCGAAAACCGCCAGATTGAAATCCGGTGATCGAGCGAAGACGTTTCCCGGGTTCGCTGAAAAAAGGACGACCGGTGGCGGAATAGGAGTCGGCGTCGGCGTCGTCGGCTTGGGAGTGGGCGGAGGAGTCGGCGTCGGATAGATGAAAATATTTCGACCTGTTCCATCACCCGCCCCCGTACGGTCTGTCATTGATGCCAGATCAAGCGGTTCCGAAATGGTCGGCACATTCTTGTCCCCCGCGCGCGGGGTCGCGGTGGCTGCCGGCGTGGCTCTCCCCCTTGCTGCACCTGATGCATTCCCCCGCGTCCTGTTATTTCCGCCGGTGAAGAACTGTGAATAAAGAACGCCGATCAAAACAACCCCCAGCGCGCCGAGCAGTATTTGCTTGCGCTTATCGCTCTTTTTTTCCGTCTTCGAATTATCCTGACTCATAATCAAGTCCTGCTATTGAGACTTTCCGGATGGCTTCTGAAAATAGGTATCCATTTCAATCTTCAACGAGACGGGAATCGCTTCGGGGCTGCTCAGTTCGAACTGCTGTTGAGGCCTGCCCGCATTATTATTACCCTGAGCTCGTTGAAGTCTTTCAGCTTCTCCCTGAAACTGGACTGAATTGATGACCAGGAACTGTTTGCTGCGTTCGAGGTCGAAGATGAAACGCCGCAGGTTGCGATAGTCGCCGGTGACCGTGGTATCGATGCCGAGCACCGGATAGAAATCTATCGCCTCCCGCGTCACTTTCCTGGTAGCCGGGCTGCCGTTCTCATCCGTTACCGGCGCGGGTTCGGTGAAATTATAGTTGGATCCGTCGGAGAGAATCTTATGCGTTTTGCATAATGCATTGATCTCGTCGATGATCTGCGTCATCCCGCGCGCATCGGGTTTCAGGTTATTTTCGAATTTGATCAGGCTGTCGAGAATCTTCTCTGCGTTCGCTGATTGTTCGCCTCGTTTCCGCTCTTCGATGCTCAGCTTGTCGAGCTGCTGGCGAAGTCCTTGTTCCTTGGCGCGAAGTGTTGCTGCCTGGGAGCTGATCGGTTGAATTTTCGTGAGGTAGAAGAACAGTACGATGACCGCAAAGATCAGAGCGGCGACCAATGAGCCGATCTCGAAGACGCTCAGCCGCGCCTTGCGATGAAGGGTGCTCAGTAAATTCATTAACTCGGCTGCGTTGATCTGCGGTTTCAGGTTCATTGTTTCTTTTCAGCAATCTGATTATTTGTAGGCGGTTTGGGCTCGGCGCGGAGCGGCGTGTAATCGACTTTCAGTGAATACTCCACTTCTTCCGTGCCCTCGAGCGGTTTCATCGACAACGGGGATACCTTGAAGCGGCGGGTATCTTGGAACTTGTCGATCATTGAAGTCACGTCCTGCGCGCGTTTGCCGGTGACCTCGAGCAAGAGTGTCGCGGCTATACCGCTCCCCGCAATCGCTACCCCGTCTTCCTGCCCCTGAATTTGCGCGACATCCACCCGCCGGATGCGGACGGCGGGCGGCAAGTTGCGTTCAATATCGCTGAGCAACTGGGACCATGAGAATGCGCGCCTGTCCCTCAACTGACTCGCCGCAAAGAGCTGGCGGTTCTTTTCAGACGAGATCGTTATGTTGCTCTGAGCCGGCTTCTCTAATTTCTTGAGTTGCGCTTCCAGACCGCTGACGCGAACTGTGCTTTCGGATATCTGGGAACGCAGCGTGGCTATGCTCTTGATCGCCTGTACTCCCAGGAGCGACGGAATCGCGAAGAGAAGCGCTATCGCCAGCCAGAAGAGACGGCGATTTTGAAATGGTTCGCTTGCCAGGTTAACTAGTGGTTTCATAATTTCGCGATTGTGATTGCCATACAGTTATACAAATATTCGTTCGCAATTGGATCTGAGGATTGGGACAATCAAATCAATGCCAAACTATAGCATAAATATCGTGGTAGCGAACAGCCGGTGAAAGGCAATCCTCAGTTGATTTAGACAAGAAACCGGAACGAATGCGACGGGGGGATTTACGGATTTTTCCATATTGACCGTCGCGTCCGCGTTAGATCGCGGCTAATACTTACCCGGTATGAACCGATAGATCATAGCGCTAGGTAAAAAAATCGAGGTGATCGTCCAGCTCTTTTGCGTGGCTGACCACCTCACACAAACTACACACATCAACTAAACACGCGGTTTTTTGCAAAAGGTTCCTCGAATTTTTGCACGACTAATCAAAAATGTAGTATTGCTTGATATTTAGCTGCCCCCTCGGCATACTTAACGACTCTTTCAGCGTGACCACCCCGAATCCCATAATAATGAGAAACCAACATACCCGAGCAGCATCCGCATGATCCCATCCACCATGAAAATATCGCGAGGGATTACAGGCGCGCGTTGGCGGTTGAGTCATTGTGATGAGACGGTCCTCGAAAAGCTCCGGAAAGAGACGGGCGAAGATGGCGTACTGCTGCGCTGTTTGCTCAACCGCGGTTTGACTAATGCCGATAGGATTAAAGAGTTCCTCGATCCACAGTTCACTCATCATCTGCACCCGCCGATGCTTCTGCGCGATATGGGGCGCGCCGTAGAGCGGTTGCGCAGGGCCGTGCGCGATAGCGAACGCATACTTATCGTCACCGATTTCGATGTCGATGGGACGACCTCGAGCGTCATCATTTCTCAAACACTGAAACTGCTGGGCGGCGGAGGTTTGATCTCGTGCTATATCCCTGACCGTTTCAGCGAAGGTTATGGGCTTTCCCGACAGATCGTCGAGCGTGCGGCGGCGGAAGGTTACCGGGTGATCGTCACAGCTGACATCGGGATCAAGTCGCATGCCGAAGCACGGCTGGCCCACGAGCTCGGGATCGATCTTATCATTTGCGATCACCATCTGCCGGATGGCGAAGATGTGCCGGCTGAAGCCTTCGCCGTGCTTTGCCCGAAAGGCTCTTCGGGAGCCGACTATCCGAATAAACACCTGGCGGCTTGTGGCGTTTCGCTCAAGCTCGCCGATGCCTTGCTCGATGGCCATGCCAAGCGGCTCGCTCTGCTGGCTTCGCTCGCCAAGTTGACGGCGATCGGCACGATCGCAGATATGGTCGATCTATCGGCCAATGAAAACCGTGCCATCGTTGCGCACGGGTTGAAAGCGCTCTGTGAGCGGAGCAATAATCCGGGCCTGCGCGCGCTACTACGATTGGCGCAGGTCAACGATCCGATCACGACATACGATATAGGCTTCAAGATCGGTCCACGAATAAATGCCGCCGGTCGCATTGCGCATGCCAACTCCATCCTCGCCCTTTTCGATGCCAAAACGGATGAGGAAGCCACGATTCTGGCGCTCCAGCTCGACGCTCTCAATTCCGAACGCCAGCACATTCAACACGTGCTTCTCGAAAAATTGAAGAAGACCATCCTCGATCAACAGCCGGACCTCGAACGGGTGATAATTCTGGCGGGATCCAATGCGGAAGGATTTCATCGCGGCGTAATAGGTATAGCCTGCTCGAAAGTGGTGGAAATGACGGGACGTCCGACACTCATCTGTTCGGTCGATGACGAAGGGATCGCTCATGGCAGCGCGCGTTCGATACAGGGGTTTCATCTGGTGGAGGCGCTCGATCAGGTCTCTGACCTGCTGCTTAAATACGGCGGGCATCCGATGGCGGCGGGCTTCACTCTAGCTGAAGAAAAGATCGATGAGATGCGTCGCCGGCTCAATCTTCACGCGGAGAAAATGATACCTGATGATGAAATAGGCAGGACTCTGACAGCCGACGCGGAGATCTGTATCGATCAGGCGACCGTCGCGACGGCACGCTCCCTTCAGCGGTTGGAGCCCCACGGCGTCGGGAATCCCGCTCCGCTGTTCTGGTTGCAGAATATCCCCCTCGATTCGCTTAAGTTGCTCAAGGAAAGACATCTCAAGTTAGCGGTTAGAAGTGAGACTGGAAAAATGGAAGCATTGTGGTGGAACGCTGCGGAGCATCGATCGAAACTCGATGGGGCAAAAGAGGTCAGCCTCATATGCCGCCTTGAGATCAACAGATGGAACGGCCGGGAGAACTGTCAGCTGAAGGTAATCGATGCGGCAGTTGACAAAACAAATTGACGCTCTGTAATATGCACTGTCGCACTAAATGCGGAGTGACCATTATCGGGGCGTGGCTCAGCCTGGTAGAGCGCTCGGTTCGGGACCGAGAGGTCGTAGGTTCAAATCCTATCGCCCCGACTTTTAATATCAATAAGTTTTAGTATCAATAAGTTATGGCTTCCAGATGGGAGCCATTTTCTTTTAGTGTCACAATTCGAGATTTGGCGAAGCACAGGTCACCGAAAGTAACTGAGATGAAAACCATCGGACTGATTGGCGGTATCCAGTTGGCCCCAACATCGAGCCGATTGTTCAGCATCACTATTTTTTTTAGGATGTTCAATGGGATAACGTGCCGATCACGAGACCTGCCACTATGATCGCGAGCACGGCGGCGGCGGTGGCGGCAAATCGGTAGTCGCGGCCCTTTAGAAAGAGGACCAGCATCAGGATCACGCGCAGGATTGGTAACAGAATGAACAGCGCAATTCCGACGGTCACTACCTGCGAGCCGGTGGGAAACGGCGCACTCACCGGGAATAGCGGCCGCGCCATCCCGAGAGCGATCACCGCTGATGCCAGCCAGGTTCCGAAATTCAGCATTCCCGCCAGCAGCCCTTCGATGCGGTTGGAATCCTTCTGATTCTCGCTCATTCCGTCCTCCGTATCACATCTACGCCGAAGACACCGAGAAACATTTGGACCGCCAGGGCGATCAGCGCTACAACGAACAGCAGGCGTATCTTCTCGTTCGACACGGCCATGAGGACGCGCGCACCGATGACCGCACCGATGACCGATCCCAGCGCGACGGGACCCGCGATCGGCGCGATGATATCGCCGCGCACGAAATATGCGCCGGCGCTGGCCGCGGCCGTCACGCCGATCATGAAATTCGAAGTCGCCGACGATACCTTGATGGGCAGGCGCAGCGCCGTGTCCATAGCCGGAATTTTGAGGACGCCGCTGCCGATGCCAAGCAGCGCCGAGATCAGTCCCGCGCCATACATAAGCGCCAGCCCTATCGGCAGGCGCTCCACCCGATAGGTGATGTCGCGGCCGAGCACGCGATCCGGATAGCTCGAATCTAGTCGCCGCATCGTCGAACCACCAGTCATGACCGGTGCTGGCGCGAGGGCGGGGTCGCGGCGCTTGGCAAGCATCTGCTGGGCTGAGAGCAACAGGATCAGACCGAATATGAAGAAGAGATACGACGCCGGGATCAGGCCTGAGAGCAGCACCCCGGTCAGCGCTCCTGCGGTCGTGGCCGTCTCCAGCACAATCGCGAGGCGAACATTGGTGAGGCGCTCCTTCAGGAATGTGGCAGCGCCGCCGCACGAACACGCAATGACCGAGACGATGCTCGCGCCGACGGCGCTGTGAATCTCGATGTGGCCGAACATCGTCAAGATCGGCACGATGAAGATGCCGCTTGCCATACCCAGCATGCCGCCCAGTGCACTGGCAAAAAGCGACACAGCAAACAACCAGAGTTCGGTTCCGGGGTTTATCTCCATATGCTGCCTTTCTACGACGCCAAGGTGCGCCGCGCCAACCGGGCCCCACACAATATCCCAAGCGCCTTCTCTAAAGATGTCTTCCCGGCGCGGCGACCGTCACCTCAAGTCCGCGCATCTTGAGGTTGGCAGCCGTTTCCATACCGATGAAGCTCGTGCCGATGACGACTACGCGCTTCGCCTCTCCGGCTGTCTAGATAATCGTATCGGAGTCCGCAAAACTGCGCAGCATGAAGACGTTCTTCAGAGCGCTTCCGGTGACGGGGCAGCGTTTGCCTACGCGAGGCATTCTAGCCTCGCCATGATCTATGTTCAATGTTTGAAAAGGCACCAGGTCGGCACGCGTTGGTAGCGGAGTCCCAAGTCTTCATCGATTCGCGAAACAAAAACCGGGGAGAGTCCACTGGATATTGATGCGATCGCAACAGGAGAGCATATTGTCAATCTGGTCGGCATAACGTTCGGTGAGCAGTGACATATAACCTGTTTCTGATGTTTGTGACGCAATAATCCGAGCGGGAATCATCGCCGAGCGCCGGGCATTACACTCCGCCTTCCCTTGACATTCTACCAAAACAAGCCTCTACTCTGATATTGGATTCCACTAGAGAGGCTTATGCGAATGCCAAAAGACGACCCAATCGACATGCTGCAGGGGACGCTCGACATGCTTATTCTGCGCACCCTGTTGTTCGGACCGAGGCACGGCCAAGCCATCGCCAAATCGATCGAGCAGACTTCACAAGACGTGCTGAGAGTAGACCACGGCTCGCTCTATCCGGCATTGCAGCGGCTGGAGCGGCGCGGACTGGTCAGCGCCAAATGGGGGACTTCGGAGAATAACCGGCGTGCCAGGTTCTATCGCCTGACGGCTGCCGGCCGGAAGCAACTGACGGCCGAGACCAGTAAGTGGAAGCGTTTGAGCGAGGCGATCGCCCACATCCTCAACCCGAATCGAGAGGAGGTCTAGCCATGCGCTGGTGGTACGAACTGAAATACCTCGTCCGGAAACTTAACCGCGGGCATGCGGAACAGGAGTTGGAGGAAGAGATTCGCGCTCACCTGGAGCTGGAAGCCAGTGAGAATATGGAAGCCGGGCTTTCGTCTGAAGATGCGGGATATGCAGCGCGACGGGCATTTGGCAGCGTCGCTTTAGCCAAGGAGGAGAGTCGTACGATGTGGGGATTCCCGAGATTGGAGACATTGTGGCAAGACCTTCGTTACGGTGGGCGAATGATACTGAGGCATCCTAACTTCACCATGGTCGCGGCGCTTACGCTCGCGCTCGGCATTGGAGCGAACACGGCGATCTTCAGCATCATCAACGGAGTATTGCTCAAACCGCTGTCCTACCCGCAGCCGGATCGACTGGTGACTCTGTGGGAGCGAGCTTCGGAGCGCGGAATTGAGCAGGAGCGCGTTAGCGGCCCCAACTATCTGGACTGGCGTAGACAGAATTCGGTGTTTTCTGACATGGCCGTTAGCCCCGGATGGGACAGCAGCGACTTCAAACTCGTCCTCCGCGACAGCATCGTCAAGGTTCGCGGGATGTATGCCTCCTCAAGTCTATTCACGACGCTCGGGGGCGCCCCTTTGCTGGGCCGCACATTTTTATCCGAGGAAGATCAGAAGGAAGGAAATCGCGTGGCCGTCGTGGGCTACAATTTGTGGCAGCAGCAATTTGGCGGCGACCCCAACGTCCTCGGTCAGACGCTCACGGTGGATCGTTATGGGAGACGCGATTACACCGTTGTAGGGGTGATGCCGCCGGACTACGGCTCGCTGAGTGGATGCGAGGTGTGGCTCCCGATCGGCTGGATGGGTGTCAATCTTGATGATCATCGTTCTGCGCATTGGCACGACGTCATCGCTCGGCTCAAGCCTGGCGTATCACTCGCACAGGCGCAGGCGCAAATGAACGCGATCCAGGCGCGGTTGAAGCAGACCTATCCGGGAGAAACCATCGGTTCGCAAGTCTCAATCGTGCCGCTCGTTCAACAGGCCGTCGGGCGGAATTTTCACACGGCGCTGTTCGTGTTGTGGGGCGTCGTGACAGGCGTGCTGTTGATCGCCTGTGCGAATGTCGCCAACATGATGCTGGCTCGCGCCGCTTCGAGACAGAAGGAGATCGCGGTGCGCCTCGCGCTGGGCGCTGGGCGCTGGCGTGTGATGCGGCAGTTGCTTACAGAAAGTATTTTGCTAGCCCTACTCGGCGGCGCTGCGGGTGTGTTGCTGAGTCATTGTGCGGTGAAGTTGTTTATCGCCGCCAGTCCCGCAAACATCCCTCGTCTGGCAGGGGTATCGCTCGACAGCACAGCGCTCGCTTTCACTTTCGGAGCAGCGTTATTGACAGGTGTGATCTTCGGGTTGGCCCCCGCCTGGCAATGTTCGCGGCTCGACCTGAACAAAGCTTTGAAGGACGGTGGCACTGGGGCGTCCACGGGAGCTTCCTCCAAATTCACACGTAATGTATTGGTCGTCACGGAGGTCGCATTGGCGATCGTTCTGCTGGTCGGGGCCGGCCTGATGTTGCAGAGTTTCAGAAAGTTGCTGGCATCGGATCGAGGTTTTCGTGCGGAACAAGTCGTGACGGCGGAATTGGATTTCTCCGTATCCGGATTCGGCGCCTGGTTTCGCCCGGCCGTCACCAGGCCGCAAGTGTATATGGCGGAACTGCTGGAACATGTCCGCCACCTCCCCGGAGTTCAGTCGGCCGGGGCAGCGTATCGCCTCCTGCGTCGTGATAACCATCCCCCAAACCAGTCATTCGCCATCTTCGGCAAGCCGGTCGACCCCGATGCAGAACGTCCCAACGTCGAGGCCAATGCTATTACGCCCGATTCACTTCGCGCGCTCGGCACGCCACTCCTGCGCGGACGTGACTTCACCGAGGCCGACAGGCTGGAAGCGCCTGGCGTAGTGCTGGTGAATGAGAGTTTCGCCCGCCGGTTCTTTTTCAACGAAGATCCGCTGGGCCAATACATCACGATGGTGAAATCACCGGGACCGCTTGGCTCCAGGGACGCCGCCGGCGTGCCATTCTGGTACGAAATCGTCGGGGTGGTGGGCGATGTGAAGTCGCTGGGCCTGCCGCCGGAGGCAGTGCCGGAAATCTACCGGTCCTACTGGCAATTCCCGATGGATCACCCGACTCTAATCGTCCGCGCCACGGGTGATGCGTCCGAACTGGCGAAGGTCATCCAGCGTGAAACCAAGGCCGTCATTCCCAATCTGCCCGCCCCTGAAATTCGGCTGATGACCGATCGTGTCCGCGAGAGCATGGCGCAACCTCGATTCGAGTCCGGATTGTTGAGTCTATTCGGCGTACTCGCGCTGCTCTTGGCAGCGGTCGGCATCTATGGCGTGCTCGCTTACTCAGTGGCTCAACGGCAGCACGAAATCGGCATCCGCATAGCGTTGGGTGCGGGACGCGGCAACATCCTGCGTCTGATTCTAGCGCAAGGGATGAAGCCGGTTTTCATCGGCGGCGCCATCGGTCTGCTCGCTGCAACTGCCTTGATGCGATTGCTGAAGACCTTGTTATTCGAGGTGAGTGCGACCGATCCGCTGACGTTTGCAGTGATCGCGATTTTGCTGACGCTCGTGGCGCTGCTGGCTTGTTACCTACCGGCGAGGCGGGCGGCGCGGGTGGATCCGATGGTCGCACTTCGGCGCGAATAACCGCGTCTTTAGTTCAATAACACTACAACCGAGTGCATCTCTCGGAGGTCGCGAGTATTCAATCCTTCTTTGGTTCCGGCTCGTCGGGCCCCAGTCATTCTATGAGGGCGCAATGGCAGCTACAGATAGGACAGGTTGCGGCGCCGGGTAGAGCGAGCCTTCCTCGACCTGCCGCACGTCGCCCGATATCTGCTTGATGTGTGGGCGGTCCCATAGCCGTGCATCAGCCCGCGTTGCGCTCGATGGTCTTGAGGATTAGTATCTCCAGCTTGCCGGATTTGCGGGAAGCCCGATTGGCGCTTCTTTATATGAAATCCTCCTTCATCCTCTGCAAGAGTCATTTCGGAGAAACGGTTCGCTCCTACTCGGTGCGTAGCGCGACCATAGGGTCGACTCTCGCGGCGCGCGCAGCGGGAATCCAGGATGCCAGGAGCGCGGCGGCGCAGAGTAATAATGTGGCGATGGCGAGCATGCGCGGATCCCACGGCGAGACGCCGAAGAGTTGATGCGTCATGAGCCAGCCGGCGGCGATGGCGAGCGGAATACCGAGTCCGAGTCCGATCCCGATCTGGAAGAATGCGCTGCGAAGGACCATGCGGACCACGTTGGCACGATCGGCGCCAAGCGCCATGCGCACTCCGATCTCGTGCGTACGCTGTTCGACGGTGTAGGCCATCACCCCGTACAAGCCCACCGCGGCGAGAACAAGGCCGAGCACGCCGAAGAGCATGGTGAGGGTGGCGATCATGTTCTCCTGTTGAAAGGCGCCGGCCAGAATTTTCGAGTACGGATTCACGCCGTAGACCACCAGGTTGGGATCGATGCTGGCGAGCGTTTTGCGTACCTCGGCTTCGATACCGGGCGGATTGCCGGGAGCCCAGATGACGATATTGTAGAGGAAGTGGGAGAAGAGGTCGAAAGTAGTGAATTGCGGATCATCGTATTTGACGCTTTGTGTTTCGGGCAGCCAGTACATCGGGCGGATAGGATCCTTCATTCCCCAGGTCATGTAACGGATATCGCGTACAACGCCGACGATTTCGAATGTATTGGCATACTGAATGCGGTTCATGCCGAAGTGCTCACCGATCGGGTTCTGGTCTTTGAAGAAGCGTCGAACGAAGGCTTCGTTGACGACGGCGATCGGGCGAGTCGTGCCGGTGTCCTGCTCTTCGATGGAGCGGCCCAGCACGATTTTTGCGCCGATAGTTTCAAAGAAGCCGGGCATGACGCGGGCCCAGCCGGCGCCGTTGTCTTCCTTGGGCCCGGGTTCGGGGCGGCCTGCGATACGAATGCCCTCGTTCCAGCTATCGCCGCTCATTGGGGCATAGAGAACGGGAGCGACCATGCGCACTCCGGGCACGCGCAGGAGGCGCTCGTCGATACGACGGTAGAACTGCTCCATTTGTTCGGGCTTGTAGTTGCCGAGCGTTGGGTTGATGGAGGCGAGATAGCGGTGTTTCGTTTCGAAACCAAAATCCTGGCGCTCGAGATTGAGCAGACTCTGGCCAAGCAGAGCAGCGGCCGAGAGCAGGACGAGCGACATTGCGGCTTGCGCGATAACCAGCGATTTTTGCGCGATGGAGCTGCCGCCGCGCACGGAACGGTTGCTGCCGCGCATAGCTTCGACCGGATCGACATGCGAAGTCATCCAGGCGGGAGCGATGCCGAAAAGTATTCCCGTGAGTAGTGAGACCGCGAGCGTAAAGAGCAGAACGGACCAGGAGGGCGACGCATTGACCGGGATGTAGTTCATCGGGCCGCTGTTATAGAATGCGAGATAGAGAATCAGTTTACTGCCTCCGTAGGCGATTCCGATTCCGAGAATGCCGCCGATGATGGCAAGCAGGGTGGACTCAACGAGCGCTTTGCGCACCAACCGGCTGCGTGACGCGCCGAGAGCGACGCGCAGAGCCGTCTGCGAGCGTTCCTTCAAGCCGCGGGCGAGCATGAGATTGGCGAGATTGCCGCAGGCGACAAGCAGTACACAGCCGGCTGCGATGAGCAGCAACTTCAAACCAGCCTCATATTGGTCGCGCATGGCCGCGGTACCGGCGCCGCCGGGGATGAGATTCAGGGTTTGCTGCTGCCAGGTCTGCTTTTCGCCGGGCTCCATGTCGGCCACATGGCTTGCGAGCCATTCATACAACTCGACGCGCAGCTTGGCTTCGAGCGACTTGGGATTCACGCCGGGACGTACGCGGCCGATGATGTCGAGCCAGTTCGTGTTGGGGCGTTTGAGGCGCTGGGCTTCGCCGCCGAGCAGAGGCTCGGTGTTGGTCGGGAGCCAGATATCGGGCATGCCCCAGCTGGCGAGCTTGGCGCCGTAAAAGCCCGGCGGAGCGACGCCGATCACGGTAAAGAGCTGACCGTTGATCTGATAACTCGCACCCACAACCGAAGGGTCGGAGGCGTATTTCTCGCTCCAGATGCGATAGCTCATGACGGCGACGGGAGTTGCGCCGGGCTGATCGTCGGCGTCCGTCAGTAAGCGGCCGATCCAGGGATTGACGCCGAGGGTGCGGAAGAAATTGCCGGAGACGTATTGGCCATTGCGTGTGTCGACAGGGTCCTGCGACCCTCCCCGGCGAACACCGAGTGGCGCATTGCCGGCTTGCAGTGCGGCAAGGTCGACGAACTCGGGCGTGTGATCGCGGAAATGCTTGTAAGCTTCATAGGAGAAGAGCGAAAAATTGCCATCGTTATCCTGCGTATACCCGCCCCAGTTGCAGCAGCGGACTTTGTCGCCCACGCGCCAGAGTTCTTCGGGCTTGGTGACCGGCAGAGACTTGAGCATCACCTGATGAACGAGAGTGAAAATCGCGGTCGTGGCGCCAATACCCAAGGCGAGCGTGATAACCGCAGTGATGGTAAATCCGGGCGCTTTTCTGAGTCGCCGAAGCGCTTCCTTCAAATCCGACATTTCGTTTCCCCTGAATGTGTTTGGTGCCGCTATCGTGAACCGGCATGTGGTTAGCAAATGGCTCGCGGCACAGTTGCAATACTCGGCAGGACCGGTTTGGTTACCAGCCGACCTCAATTTTGTGACTGACAGAGCGGAATACGCACAGGCGGGTCGATAAGATCCAAAAGTTTCGATGATTTTAGCGTTGCGCTCACCCCCGGATTACGACGGCCTTCGTCTCCAGCTCTGCGTGTTAACCGAACGGTGGTAAGTGACGTTTCAAACGAAATCGTTTCAGGTTTCACGCAATAGCTCAATTATTGATAGCCACACAGAGTTCCTAAAAATAAGAATCGTAATGGCTTTATTTCCAGCGAAAATTTATCGAAATCGTTGGTTTTGTTCTTCTGGCTAAAAGAACCAAATTCAGTGCTTTGGAGAAAAACTTACGGGCTTCGCCACGAATCGCGGTCCGTTTGCGCTGTCAGCGAACGTCCAGCCGGTGAGGTAGGCCAGCTTCAAAATTTTCTCCATTTTCGTGAAATTAATGCGGTCGACCGTATCTGTGGGTTGATGATAGTCGGGATGGAAACCGGTGAACCACCAGATCGCGGGTACCTCGCGCAGCGCAAATGGAAATTGATCGCTGCGCTGATAGATGTTGAGCGCCGCATCGTTATCCCATTTATAGTTGAGTTTCAAGCCGACCCGCTTATTTTCGCGTTCGACGACCGAGCGATAATCGGGACTGTTGATAGTCCCGATCAGGTTCAATTCGTTAGAGGTGTCGGCGGCGATTTCAATCAACCCGTCAGTCTGGGTGCTGGGGGTCTCATTTCGTCCGATCATATCAAAGTTGATCACTGCCCGTGTCAGTTCGAGCGGCCGCAGTGGATGCACGACGTAATAGTAGGATCCGAGCAGTCCGCGCTCTTCCGCTGCAAACGAAGCGAAGAGAAGCGAACGTTTCGGCTTCGCCGGATTCGCCGCAAATGCCCGCGCCAATTCGATCACGCCCACGGTGCCTGAACCATTGTCATCGGCCCCATGAAATATCTTTCCTTCGCGAATGCCGTCATGGTCGTAATGGCTGCCGAAGACTATCGTTTCGTTCTTCAATGCCGGATCGCTGCCCTCTACCAATCCGATAACGTTGTAGCTCGTGGCGCGCCGGTGCTCCGCATTGACGATTCGCATCTCGACGACTGTATCAGCCAGCTCCTGCGACTGTGGGCGTAGTGTCGAATCGATCGCCGTCTGCAACTCGGCCGGCGTCTTGCCTGAAGGTTCAAGCAGTCTGCCTGCCACCGCATCGCTGACCGAGAGCAGCGGAATTTTCGTTTCATTCTCCGCCAGTGCCTGCGATGCATTTCGCGTGATTCGCTCGAGTATACCGGGAATGCGGGCCAACCGTTCTTGATTCGATAGGTGCTTGCGATTGGGTTCGCTAACTACCAGGACGCCGACCGCTCCGCGTCGCTGGGCATTCAATATCTTCAGTCTCGAGTTGACGTGGCGCGTATTGCCGACACCGTTGAAAATGGATTTCGGGTCGTTCTCCTGCGGCTCGTGATCGAAGACCAGTACGATCTTTCTCTTGACGTCGAGCCCCTGGTAATCGTCATAGTTGAATTCGGGCGCGGTGATGCCATACCCGGCGAAGACTACTGGGGCGCTGACCGTCGTTTCGAGCGGGTAGGTGCCGAAGAAATCTTTGACATATTTGTATCGCTGCTCGCTCCCGCCGCGTTTGAGAGTAATGTTCATTTCGTGAATGTCTGGACGATACTCGATCAGTTCGACCGCCTGAAGATACGATTCACCGACCAGAGGTTTGAGACCGGCTTTGGCAAATTCAGCTGCGATGAACTGAATGGCGATATCTGAGCCCCGCTGCAACGACATCCGTCCTTCGAGGGCATCGGAAGCCAGGAAGGTCAGGTCGGCGTGCAGATTTTTGGCGTTGATGGCGTTGAAGCCGGTAGCGAGGCGTGAATCGATTCCGTTTTGTGCGAGCGCAGCGGTGGCGATTAGTAAGATCGAGCAGAGTGTGAAAAATCGATTTGACTTGTGGGTCTTCATAGCAAGTTTCCATCCATCGAATAATGTTACTTATGAATAATGTTACTTAGAGCGTAGCGCGACATTCTCATACTATAATCGGAAAAGAAACATTTCTTATTTGCTCTTCAAATTTTTAAGGCTCTGATTGATTATTCTATGCGCGAGATTATCAAGTTGTACAGAATCACACACGATGCCAGAACCGGAAAGGAGCGGTGGCACAAGCTGATCGCCGATGTGAAGCAGGAATACTTCTCGACGCCGGCTCCGCTCGTCATCCGCAACCACGTGATCATCGGTATGGGCGGCGATTCTCTCGACGTCCCGGGCTGGCTGGAATCTCGCGATCCGGAGACCGGGGAACTGCAGTGGAAATGGTACACAACGCCTCGTAAAGGGGAGCCCGGATTCGAGACCTGGCCGGATGAATACGCGGCAGCTCACGGAGGCGGAATGCCCTGGCAACCCCCGACCTACGATCCCGAGCTGAATCTGCTTTACGTGCCTACCGGCAACCCGAATCCAGTGATGGCCGGTCAGAGCCGCAAAGGGGACAACCTGTGGACGGCTTCAATCGTTGCGCTCAACCCGGATACCGGAAAGATGGTCTGGTATTTCCAGTGCTCGCCTCACGACACGCACGATGATGTCGTATCAGGACTTATCAGCCATCGGCGCCTCCGAGTGCCTACGTGGTCGAATTTAGTTACACTCACATAAATCGCGTTTACTTGCTGCTCGTGAGCATTGAAAGCGGTCGCATCTCGAGGCTGAAATCTTGTGGATGTTCGCCGATGATAGCGGCGGCGACCAGCGCCGGCGTGTACCCCGCGCCTTCTCCTTGAAAATTCGAGCTGAGCGAATCCTTCTTTTCGGTCAATAAGCAAATGCTACAAGCCGCGCCGCGCGCTTCGCCAACCGCGCTTAGCATCTGTTCGACGGCGCGTTCCCCCTGGTTATATGCGAGCAAGCTCAACCACAAGTCTCCTGCAAAGCGTCCTTGTAATTCTGAGAGATAGCGAGCGGCTGCATCAGCTGCTTTCGTGGGATCGCTGCGTTCATCGGCGGTGAGCCCAAAGCGCGTTGCAGTCTGTTCCATGAATTGAAACATCCCTGAAGATCCCGCCGGGCTTATCAGATCATTGCGATATTCTGATTCCATCAGTGGCAGGTAGATGCCGACCAGCGGCGAAAGATTGTACGCCCGGAAAATATTAGCGAACTCCGGCGCATGCCTGGCCCCCCGCATCAAGACCGAGCGTAAATCTTCCTTGTCCCCGTCGTTGCCGATGCGCTCGGCGTAAGCTTCGACGCGCTCGACGATGAGCGCCAGGTAGGCGTGCGATAAATCAGACGAACGTCCGGTGATAGCGGCGCCGATCCGGTGAGCCTTATCTTTCACATAAGCCTGTTTGTCAGCTGCCGAGCGCTGCTGAAAGGTTTGCGCAATTGCGTCGATCGATGCCCAGGAGATGAGCAGACAACAGAGAGAAGCAAATATTGGCATTTTTGAAATTTGTTTCATAATACGAATCCTCCTCTAAATTTTCGCGTGAAAAGAGTTGCGGTTAAGATTTCCGCAGGTTTCGATCTCAGTATCATTTGCGTGCGGCGTATGCCTGCTTGACGAATTCAGGCACTTTAGGTTCAAGTTCGAACTGCTCGATGGTAGGTTGATGTTTTTTTGTCAGCGCCCAACGTTGCAACCATGAAATCCCGGCTCGCCCTGTAAACCTATCCTCCAGGCTGTACGCTTTGTCTTGAAATGCATCTTCCAGCGAAATGAATTGATAGCCGCGCTTTTTCATCATTGCGATCAGCTTGTCAAAATGATCTGCATTGAGCATGTTTGCGTGTACCAATAATATTTGCTTTATTTCGTAGCCCAGCAGCGTGGCGGATTGTTTTTCATAGAACTCTATCGACGCTTCCATGTACGGCACGTAAGCCTCAGCAACGCGATTCATCATTGCACGATCATTATTTTTTAAAGCGTCTGCATAAACAGCGGCGAAGACATAGTCCTGATTATCGACAGTTACCGGAGCTACGATATACTTCCGTTCGGCCAAAATATTTTCGAAGGCATTTTTCATTTCAAGAGATGCGCCGGTGTTGAGGTAGGGATGGCGAAAATACCGTATCTTCATCTCTCTGGCGATCAACAATTTTTGCGTAATTTTCTCGCCCGCGAGCAAATCCTGTTCGAACTTCTCGGCCGAGGCCGTGAACATATCCAGGTGCGAATACGTGTGATTGCCGAGTTCAAATCCCGCCTCGACCCATAGCTGCAAAATGCTTGTGCGCGCCTCGACTTCATCGTGTTGATATGGAGATCCAGCGCGTTGATGTAATTTCCCTTCGTTAATGAAACCGATTACCGGGACCTTGTTTCGCTTGAGCGTCTCGATCAATTTGCTTGTCAGGGCTTTCAGTTCCTTCACCGGATAAGTCGGCACCGATGGCAAATCGTCGAATGTGATAGCGATTTGCCTTTGTGGTTGAACGGGGCTCGTTGTCCCGGTACGAGCCGATGAGCGGTGTATTTTTGCAGCAGCTATTCGCTGATCATTCTGTGTGAACGAGCCGATAGAAAGGCCGGTAATAAGGGCACAACAGCAGGTGGCAAACAGCGCCACCACAAAAAATCTTTTCATCTGATGGTTCTCCTCCTTATGGTATTCCCGTGAAACTCTTTTAGTATAACCGCGCATAAAAAACTGGTTGAGCATTTTGATCGATTTGTTACACTGTTTGCCTCTCTAGAACTAACGCGGCAAAAATGGCGAAATGACGACATTCTGACTGAATATTTTTTTTCTTAAGATAAAAATGAGCGGATCAGCGGAACGGACATCTGGTGAATTGACGCGATTGCTCATCGCATGGAGCAAAGGCGATGCGTGCGCGCTGGAAAAACTGGCGCCTCTCGTCTACGCCGAGATGCGCAAACTCGCGCACCGGTATATGAACCGCGAGCGCGCCGGGCATACCTTGCAAACCACGGCGCTCGTTCATGAGACGTTCTTACGTTTGCTCGGCAACCCGCAGGATAGCTGGCAAAATCGCGCGCACTTTTATGCGATCGCAGCACAAATGATGCGGCGCATACTGGTGGATTACGCGCGCGCAAATTTGCGTACGAAACGCGGTGGTGAGGCGACCCACATTGCTCTCGCGAATATCGATTTGCCGGTTGCCGACTCCGCGCTAAACCTCGATTTCATTGCGTTAGATGCGGCGCTGGAAAAGCTCGCAGCGATAGATCCGCGTCGTAGCCGCGTAGTCGAGTTGCGTTTTTTTGGCGGACTCAGCGTCGAAGAGACGGCGCTGGTGCTACAGGTTGCCCCGGATACGGTTGTGCGCGACTGGCGCGTTGCCAAGGCCTGGCTCTTTCGCTACCTGAATCATGCAAGCTAACGAATGGGAAAAGATCGGCTCGCTGCTTGATCGCGCGCTGGCCTTACCGGCTGCACAACGACAGGCATATCTTGCCGAAATAGCGCGCGTCGAAGGCGAAGCGATCAGCCGAGAAGTCAAAGCTCTATTACAAGCGGATCAGGATTCGGACGGTTTTCTCGGTACCGACGCGCTGGTGCTGGCTGCACGGCAACTCGCCGACAATGCCCAGGCAGGGGAACGGATCCTAGAGAATGCGAAGTACGGGAACTATCGCATTCTCACGAAGCTCGGGGCGGGCGGCATGGGTGAGGTCTATTTAGCTCTGGATGAAACGCTCGGCAGACGCGTGGCGCTCAAGTTCTTGCCGCATCTTTTTATGCAGGACGAGACGCAGCTAGCCCGCTTCGAACGAGAGGCTCGCGCGGCATCGGCACTCAATCACCCCAATATTTTGACAGTCTATGAAATCGGCCGCGCGCACGGGCGCGCATTCATTGCAACGGAATACGTCGAAGGGAGAACGCTGCGCGCCACGATCGCCGAACGAAATCTCTCGTACGGCGAGATTCTCAAAATTGCCGAACAGATCGGAGCGGCGCTCAATGCCGCGCACGTTGCGGGCCTCATCCACCGTGACATCAAACCCGATAACATCATGCTTCGCCCCGATGGCTATGTGAAGGTTCTGGACTTCGGGTTGGCCAAACCCGTCAAAATGGCAGAAGCATCAAACCCAGGTTTTACAACCGCTCAACGGCGGCTGAAGCGACAGCCGCGGCAACAAACGCAGGAGGGAATGGTTCTCGGCACACCCGGATATATGTCGCCCGAACAAGTTCAGGGAGAAACGCTCGACGCCCGGTCAGACCTGTGGAGCCTCGGCGCAACGCTGTATGAGATGCTCACCGGAACCGCATTATCCGCGGGCGCTGCCGCTGTGCGAACCGTTGATGTTCTGGGCAGACACGCGATGGTTGACCTGTTAATGACCGGTAAACATCGACTGTTTCAACCGATGCTGCAAAAGGCTCTCGCGCAACAGCCGAGTCACCGCTACCAGAGCGCCCGGGAGTTTCTCATCGATGTCGATCGAGTAAAAATGGCTTGCGCACGCGGCAAACCGAAATTTCCGAGCGCCCGCTCGAAAAGACTGGCCGTGATCGCGTTTTCGCTTTTCATCGTGTCGTCCCTCGGGCTGATCCTCTGGCGCGAAGCTGCGCCGGTCGAACGCCCGGCGGTTTCACAATATTCAATCGATCGGGGGAGGGTTTCAGAAGCGGAACTCTATTGGAAACTCAGCGATGCTGAAAAAATGGCGTTTATCCGTGAGGCAGCGCAGAACATCGCGAAAATGCTGGGCGAGGATCCTTCAGCACATACACACAGACAACTTTCTAAGATCAAAAACAATCTCGAAACTTTTGTGGTGAAGCGCAACAGCCTCTCGACCGACCCCGGACGGGAGAGCATCAAAGCTACTCATGCTCGCGCGAGCGTCTACGCTCCTTTCATCATCGATGCGTTCAGCGAACGCAACCTGCCGCCGATTTTGGGCTTGTACATTGCGATGAATGAGACGGAATATCACCCGTGCACGGAATCGATAGTAGGCGCGAAAGGGCTCTTTAGTTTTATGCCGGGGACCGCGCAGCGTTACGGATTGCGACTGACCCCGAGCGATGAGCGTTGTGATCCGCGCAAAATCGCCCAGGCCGCGGCACATTACCTGGAAGATCTGACCAAATTGTACGGCCGAAATGCGGACGCTTTGACATTGGCAATGCTGGCCTACAATTGGGGAGATACTCGAGTGTCGCGCGCGGTGGCGGAGCTTAAGGCAAAAAACGTTCATCCCATCAACTTCTGGACTCTCCTGGAAAATAATGCGCGGTTGTCCATCCCCATGAATTCAGAGAGCCAAAATTATGCGCCCCGATTTTTTGCGGCCGCGATACTGGGCGAAACTCCTCAGCGCTTCGGATTGGAGACTCAGAGACTCTCAGCCTACACCGCGAATAAGTGATTTTCTGGGCTTCGCCGTTTTATGCCCGCCTTGTTTTAAAAAAAGTAGTTATATAGTTAAATAACTGCTTGACTACCCTCTGGCCTTGGCAGATAATGCCGCCGAAATGTTCGATCGGAAAATAAATCAACTGACAACAATGGAAAATAGGAGGGTGGTATGTCTCTTTCACTTAATGGGAAATCAGCGTTGATAACGGGGAGTTCCCGCGGGATTGGTCGTGCGATAGCCGAGCGTTTTGCCGCTGACGGCGCGTCTGTCGTCATTAATTACACGCAGAGTGAGAAATCGGCGCGTGAGGCGGTCAAAAGCATCGTCGATAAAGGAGGTCAGGCGGTTGCTATCAGGGCCGATCTCGCCAAAACCGCGGATATTAGGCGGCTTTTCGATGAAGCCGAAAAGGCTTGGGGGCGATTGGATATCGTGGTGGCCAATGCGGGTGTTTTTTTGGGGAAACCTCTGATTGAAAGCACAGTGGAAGACTATGATTACGTTTTCAACATCAATACCAGAGGTGTTTTCTTCACACTGCAGGAAGCTGCCAAGCGGGTGCGCGATGGTGGGCGCATCATTGTCGTTTCGACGGGAGGGACTAAGATGTATTTCGCCAATACCTCTCTCTATATTGGGAGCAAAGGCGCGATCGAGCAATTCGCCAGGGGACTCTCGCGCGAGCTCGGTCCGCGAAACGTGACCGTCAATATTCTCTCTCCGGGATTCACCGAAACGGATATGTTCGATAAAGCGGCAGATGAGCTCGGCAGCGATCAGATACGCGGCGGAGCGAGCCTTTCGCCTTTCAATCGCATCGGCACATCGGTGGAAGTGGCCGATGTGGCTGGGTTTCTAGCTAGTGACGCCGCACGATGGGTAACTGGGCAGAATGTGCAGGCGGGCGGCGGAGTTGTCTGAATCTGGCTTCACCGCGATCGACACGGATGCGACAGACTCACGGAATAATTACCGCGATCATCCGTGGCACCCGGTCGATCTGCGATGAAGCGTACTGCGATGAAGCGGATAATGTTACATCACTAATTCCTCAGTCTCTTGTCGAATCTCAGCGACCCTGATAAATTCACTTCGTGACTCAGCATAAACGAATAGAATTCTCGAGAATTAATCCAATCAAGCAATTCATCAGCCCGGACTAACGGAGAGAGCGCCGCTCTGTCGCCGGAGTTGGAAGCATTGCCGAAACCGTATGTCTATTATCAAGAGCAAGAGAGGAAGGGATTTCAAGGGGCCGGTAGCATGGCTTTTTGGCCGTGAGTTACTCAGCCAGCTCAAATGGATACTGCTCTATACGGCAGCCGGTAGCCGGTTCGACCCGCGCCAGTGGATGCAGGCTAATATCTACGATTACCTCAAAGAGGAAGGGGAAGGCGAGTCGATCGGAGACGAATTCTGGTTCGATTACCTTTCAGATACAGGCGATGGAATGAAAGCTACTTATAGTATCGCTTATCTCTGTATGAGCGACCTGTACGTGGAAGATTTGTCAACTGATTCAAACGCCGATCGGAAAGCTGAGCGCGAGGTCAGGCTTCATCATAAGAGGGGAAACTACAGGAACGTGCTCCCGCGCGGTCAATTTTTATTCGTGGGTGGTGATACCAGCTACCACCTCGCCGATTACGAGACCCTGGCCAACCGTTTTCAGACTCCTTTTGAATGGGCGTATGAAGACCTGTGTGCGGACTTGAAAGATACGCCCTCCGATTTGAATGTACGGCGGCCGTTCTTCGGAATTCCGGCCAATCACGATTATTACGACGAGATCGACGGGTTCAGGCGTCAGTTTCGCCGTCAAGTTTCCGATGAAGACCTGAAGTGTGGGATCTGCGGTGCCACCGGAAGATACATCCGTGAGACAAAAAAAGACCTCGAATACGAATGCGTATCATGTTCTCCGCCGACCATAATCAAGAGACCGCAGTTGCAAATATCGGCCTTCAAACGCTGCCAGGAAGCGAGTTATATCGCAATCAAGCTCCCATTCGGATGGTGGTTATGGGGGCTCGATACCGAGAGAGGCGGTATCGATTACAGGCAGAAAGATTATTTCCTCACCGCTCTGAAAAAGGGTGGTGGTGAAACCGGAAGTAACAACCGGAAGCACGTACCGGATAAGTTGATAGTGGCAAACTCTGTACCGATATTCGCCTTCGGGCAACTGGCGAAACTAGACGATGAAAAATCGACCCGGGCATACGATGAACTCGATCTCGGTCTTCCGTACCACAAGGGAGCCGTCGATCCTCTCGCTGCCGGACAATGCCGCCTCGATCTATCCGGAGACGTGCATCATTACGCGCGGTATGGCGGTCCACATTGCACGGGAGATGATCCGCGAGCTGGCGGCCAGGCACCACGCTATACCAATAATAGCTATGCCTCGGTAGTCTCCGGATTGGGTGGCGCATTTCATCACCCGTCGCAGACCTACGCCGACGAGATCAAAGAACAGGTTTTATATCCCCCCGAGAATATATCGCGAGCTGCAATAGCGGAGAGAATCTTTAAATTCCGGACGATATGGAAGGGCGGATACGTCGGCATCATCGGGGCAGTTATCGCGACAATTTTCTATTTCGGGCTTGCAGTCGGCATTCCGTTCCGTGGTTTCTATAACATCACCACATTCGAAAGAGCTCGAGAGCCATGGCTATTCCCATTTGCTCAAGGTCCATCACTTTTCGCATTATCATTCCTCGCCTTATCAATAGTTGGACTATGGTTAGCCTTCAAAAGGGTCTCAGGTCTTCTGCAAACCGTCAGAAAATTCAAGGCGAGCGGCAGTAGAGCGAGGGATGGTGTTCAGGATTTGAGGCGAAATGAGAAAAAAACGATCATGCTGCTCTGTGCGATCACAATCGTTACCACTATAGCCTGGCTCGCTGGATTGTATAGACTAGATAGCTATACGCAAAACATTTCGCCCTTCTTTCACAGTATCATTATCTTCCTTTGCCTGCTCTGGGCTGGTGCGGCGATATGGCTAAATATCAGGTATAGCGATCTCATATCTCATATGTCATCCTACCGCAATATAACAGTATTTCATCTGGTATTGACGTGGATGTTATGGATTGCTGTTATTACAATCATGCTTGGTGGGATTTATTTGTATGGCGAACAGCGGTTTTCCGTCTTGGTCTCTGACCTCGTCTTAATATCCACGCTGCTGGGACTATTGTGCGCGGTACTCTATCTGGCTATAAGCGTGAGCGGGGAGATCGGCAGTAAGATGGGGTGGCCATTTTGGTTACTCCTGGGAGCGCTGCATCTGGTATTTCAGATGGCTGTTCCGCTTGAGATAGTAGTTAAAGGAGCATGGTATGTCTGGTTTATTGCAGGTGTATTGCTCTTGTATGTGTTTCCCAGAGCAGGCGAATATCTGATGAAAAATAACATTTCTTGGTTGAAACTCGGGAACAGATGGTGGTTACTGATTGCATGGGTGATTTTCGGTGCCGGCATAATGGCACTCACCTTCATAGAGGATACGCCGTTCATTGATGTCATCACCGAAACCGCTGTTCCTTATTTGCGGTTTGTAGTAGAAGAGGGGTCGGGAAAAGATTTTACAGGGTTGATTGCGGCCTTCTTCGTAGGAGGAGTAACAAGTTGCGTCTGGCTAGGCTGGTACCTGGCAGTCTCTCTCGGGTTTAACGGCCATAACAATGAGGTGGGAGGCGCGACGCGCATCGAGAATTTTAAACAATTCGTCCGTATTAGACTTACAAGAGATACGCTTTCAGCATATGTGATAGCCGTCGATGAACCTGAGCAGAAGGGGAAACTCTTGAAACCCAGGATAGTCGACTCATTCACGCTCGTTGTGAAACATGAAGATTAACCGTAAAAGCCATCATGTCGTTTTGATGTTACCTGGATGCGTATTTACTTGAGGGGTGTGTGCAAATTAAAGTTGGTTATTATCAACAGTTTCTGATTGGCTCCGGAGGAGCCCGATCTATATAGCATTTGATTACCCAAGCCTCACAAGCTCCGGAGGAGCGACATATGAATGCCTGTATGTCGCTCCTCCGAAGCTGTGAGATGTGGGAGAACGAGTTCTATAAACATCCCGCTCAGGAACGAGAACATTGATTCAATGATCTTTTATTTGCACACTCTTTCATTTATTTCACTGCCTGTTCTTGCGCGCGCATAGTTCATCTTATCCCATGCAAGCGGTATTTCCGGGTGAACCGATTGGTGATGTCAGCGATCTCAACCTCGATAATTCCATTGGAATCACACGAATATACCTCTTCTATCAGATTACCGTACTGTTGTCCGCGAGTAATCTCAGCTTTTTTTATGCCGTCATCGGATTGTAAAGTGGGGTCGAAGGGAAAGACAATTTCATTCCATGGCGCGATGTCACCTAACGGTTGGCCCGTATGATCGACGCGGCCGCATTCGAGATAACGAAAATTACCGATATTATGTGTCGGAATATAACTTCGTTTGCGCGTTAATGGCGATTCCCCTTTGGTGGGTAGCGGGGTGTCCTTCTCGAAGAGCAAGTCGAATGAAATTGCGTCGCCGTCGTTCCATTCACGCCACACTCCGAAGTTGCGTGAGAACCGCTCGCGCAGCTTATATCCGGTGGCGGTGTCAGCCGCGATAGCCAGACCGATCGCCGTCGCCGCGTGTGGATAGGGAGAACGCCTGACCTGTCGCCCGTATCTCTCTTTGAGCAAGCGCAAGACCAGCGGCAGATCGCTCGACCCTCCTACGAGATAAACCGAAGACGGTTCGCGGATATCGAAACCGGATTCGAGCATCGATTTATCCATCGCCTGTTCCATCGACTCGATCGTGCTTTCTACTAAAGGCCGGCATTCCTCATAAAAGTCGCTGACGTTGATTGTGACTTCGCCCGCGTCTTCGATCCCCAGGCCTAGATCGAGAGTGATGCGGCGAGTATTCGGATGCAGGCTCTCTTTTTTGTGGCGGCACTCCTCGAGCAGCCGCGCCAGCGCGATATCTGAAATTTTATTTATATCTGCTAGCTTGAGCGCCATATCGAGCAAGATAATGTCGAAGTTATCCCCGCCAAGTTTGGCGATGCCCTCGCTGCTCAGAACCTGGTGATCCCGCTCGACCAAGCTGATGACGGAAGAATCGAAGGTGCCCCCGCCGAGATCGTAAACGAGAAGAGTCTCTCGTTTCGCAGCCGCGGCGCTTGCCGTAAGATGATGAGCGTATTCGATGCCGGCTGCCGATGGCTCATTCATCAATCCACGAACATCGAACCCCGCATCCCGAAAGGCTTCGAGCGTAATGAAACGCTGGTTGCTATTGGAATTGGCCGGCACGGATATCATGGCTTGCAGTTTTTCGCGTGGTTTGATGTGCAGGTTCGAACGGCCGATCAGATCCTCGCGAAGGTGTGAAAGAAAATCCGTCAGCAATTCAAGCGCAAAGAAGTGCCGGTCTCCGATTTGAAGTGATTCGTAGGGACCGACCGATCCGAGCTGCCGTTTGAACGATCGCAAAACATGCCAGTCCGGATCGCTTTGCTTCGAAGCCGCATCGAAACCGAATAATAGTTCGCCGCCGCGCGTTGCTACTAACGATGGATACCAGCTGAGTGTGTCTCCGCTCTCCGGTTGAAAACTGACAATGGGATAGTTCCCCCGGTCTACTGCCGCAACAACTGTGCGGGTTGTTCCAAAATCAATTCCAAGAAGCATATTGATCTTTCCCGCTGATAAGTTTATTGAAGACTGCTCCGATTAAAGTAATATCTGCTCGCGAACTTTCGATTGGCTCCGATTGCGAGGATATAGCTTTCGTAAAAGGTAAATTTGTGAATGGTCGATTGCTAAATCATTACCTGCCTTCGGCACCATCGCTTAACCGCTGATATATTGAACTTTAATTCGCAATGTCTTCCCCTGATTTAAAGTGAGGGCCTGAAAGTGGGTTTCGTTTCTTGCGTTTTTTATTTTGTGTATTTCATTTCCGTATCATTCTCGTTCTCTTATCTATCACGATGAGTCGCGTCTTGATGAGCATGTCTAACGCCTCCTGAAAAAGCTCTGCTTGATCACAGGGAGTTCCCCTAAACTGTTGCTCTGCCAGCTGGATCATCGCGAGTGCGCAGGCCTGGTCTTCCCGAATGTAGGTTGTGACCTCAACCAGGAGTGGTGAATCCGTTTGTGCGAGTTGAACGATCCACTCGTCATCATTTTCCTTATTCTCCTTATTCTCCTTCATTGGAGCCCCCTGACCAGTGAAGATGAAGAGAGGAAAAGTGCTCTTTCCATTCGTTTCCCCGTCGTTTCATTTTGTGTTTTCATGGCCGCTGCCCCTGCGAAATGACCGACGAATCTATGTTAGCATCATTTTCGGTCAGACCTCGTATAAAAATAGAGTTTATCTCATCCTTGCATAAAAAATGTGCAGCAAGGGCGTGCAGTTGACAATAAGAAACTTAAACAGATAATCGTTACGAGATTTTCCTTACATATGGTTGCGAGGCAGTTTCTCATTTCAGGCATGGTCCAGGGCGTTGGCTATCGCTTCTTTGTTCTGCGGGCGGCCGCGCGCCATCAGGTGCTAGGCATTGTTCGCAACCTGCCCGATGGGCGAGTCGAGGTGTTGGCCGAAGGCGATCGCGATGCGATGGATGAATTCAAGAAAGACCTCGCGACCGGGCCAGCCATGGCAGTCGTCACAGGTATAGACGAAATCGATTTGCAGGTAACCGCCCGTTACCGCGATTTCCATGTTGATCACTGAATCTCGAATGAGTCCGAATTCAAGGAGACGAAGATAAGAAGATGTCTGCTATTGAAACGTCAGATCTACAATCGCTGAAGAAGCTGATCCGAGAAATTCCCGATTTTCCTAAACCGGGAATTCTCTTTTACGACATCACGACCCTGTTGAAAAATGCAAATGGGCTACGATCAGTCATCGATCACATCACGGAGAAATTTCGTGATAAGAATGTCGATACGGTGATCGGAATTGAGGCACGCGGTTTTATTTTCGGCCCCGCGATCGCATATCACCTGGGAGCCGGGTTTGTTCCGGTTCGGAAACCGAAGAAGTTGCCATCGGATGTCGAAAGTTACAGCTACGATCTGGAATATGGTAAAGACACGCTCGAAATACATCGCGATGCGGTCGGCAAGGGACATAATGTCATCATCGCCGATGATTTGCTCGCGACAGGTGGGACGGCGGGAGCGGTGGTAAAGCTTGTCGAGAAACTCGGAGGCAATGTCGTCGGTTTATCGTTTGTCATCGAGCTGGAATTTTTGAATGGGCGCGAAAGGCTAGCCGGATATGATGTTTTCTCTCTGCTGAAATATCAGAGCTAGCTAGACTATGGCCGCCAGTGCTGATAAAGTTGCGATATGCCTTCGTTTTATATTTGTAGTAGGGCTTGTAGCTCAGGTGGATAGAGCGACTGCCTCCTAAGCAGTAGGCCGCTGGTTCGAGTCCAGCCAAGCCCATTTTCCCGCACCTCAGCTTATTTCCTCAAATTTAACCGCATACTTACCTGCCGAATTCTTCATATCCCTCGATATGTTACACGATGTTACTTCAGGCAGTATTCATTCAACTCTACATGTACTGTCAGGTAAATCATTATCGCTACCTCATTATTAGTAAGTAGTTTTTATTACTAAGACTCGTACTTATCCTAATTACACAATAAGAGATGAATTTGATATTTGTAATATAGTAGTTACTTTAGCTTGGCGCATTATGAAAAGCCGATTCACGATGAAAGCCGATTCACGGAAAAAGGATCAAAAAGATAAAACAAGAAGAAAGAAGGTAAAAAGAAATTCCAAATTGCGACAGATATTGTGCCCTTCCTCACAGTTGGAGTTGTTAAGTGGGCTTAACGCCGCTCGTATTTTACCGAAGAGATTGAGGAAAAAAGAGAGAATATGGCTGCGTGAAAGCAATGAAGCGGTCAAACTTAATGGAGGGTAAAGCATATGACCACTAATCTTATTAGCCAGTTATCAAGAGAGTTTGGTGGGGATGCCATAAACAAGATTGCCGGAGCCCTTGGTGAAGACAGCAGCCGAACGCAGGCTGCAATGGATGGAACATTGCAGGCGCTAGTTGGTGGTCTTGTCAACAAAGGTGCGACCAGAGATGGAGCCTCCGACCTCCTCGATCTCCTTAAAAGAAATAATCTTGACGGCACTCGTTTTACTAATGTGGCAAGCGCGATCTCGGGACCCGATGGAATTTCGCGCATGGTCGAAACCGGTGGCCCGCTACTGAACTCGGTCCTCGGATCGCGTGCCAATTCAGTGATCGATTGGGTAACTTCGCTGGGAGGAATCAAGAAATCATCAGCCACGTCTCTATTGAGTCTGGCGTTGCCGGTTGTCCTGGGACAGATCGGAAGGTTAGTGAGCAGCGGTGGGTGGAATGTATCGAGTTTGATGAATCTATTGAACGACCAGAAGAATTATCTCAGGAATATGCCGACCGGATTGACGAACGCGCTCGGATATGGAGGGACAGAGTGGACCGGGGATCGTGAGCGTGAACGGCGGGCAGCCCCCTCATATGTAAGCGAACCGATTCGCCGAGAGCGTGAAGGGACGGCTTGGTGGAAGTGGGCGCTGCCTCTGCTGGCTTTGCTGGCGCTGGGTTGGCTTTTGAGTCGCCTTTTCACCGGAAGAGAACGGCAGGTCCAAACCAATATTGCAGTTCCGACGGCGACCGCTACTCTGAGGGCCGAAGCGACAGCGACCATTGCACCGACGGGGGCTCCGGGCCGGCCTGAACTCGGTGCATTTATCGATAAGAGACTGCCCGACGGGACGATGCTGAGAATTCCTACGTATGGCGTAGAGAGCAAGATGCTCGTGTTCATCGAAGACCCTTCAAAGAGAGCTGACCAGGTAACCTGGTTCAGCTTCGATCGCCTGGAGTTCGAAACAGATTCAGCGACACTCAGGCCATCTTCGATGGAACAACTGCGAAATATCGCCGAGATAATGAAGGCATATCCAAATGTGACCGTGAAGATTGGCGGATATACGGATAACGTCGGAGACGACGCTTATAACATAAAGCTATCGCAGGAGCGGGCGAATAGAACGATGAATGAGATAGCTAGGCTGGGTATAAATCCGTCGCGTGTGACGGCAGAAGGATACGGTGAGCAGCATCCGGTGGCGGACAATGCAACGGAGGAAGGACGTCAACGCAACAGGAGGATAGATATCCTTATAACCAAGAAATAGGAGATTGCGGTGTGCAAGGAGTGCGGATTGCGGAGTTTTCTTCATTAACCGGCACTACCGCCAGCACAACTGCAATAAAAGATTAGCCGGTGATTCAGCTACGTGACAGTAGTTTTGTTGGGGAAAGTACTGTCAAAGCGGTGCTTTGTAACCAAGGGAGGCCAAGACCATTTGGGATTTATAGGAGTAATGGTTTTGGTGGTTCAGGCACTAGTTCGAAATGTAAGGAGGAGCATTTCGAGCAATGGTAGTTGAATCACCGGCTAATGCTTACGACCGGGGCGCACGCCCCTGTCCATACGTAACAGACGTAACAGGAGAAATTATGTTTCTGAGAAAGTACCAGATTATTTCAGTTATCATCTGCCTGGTTTCAGCATTGAGTCTTTCCGCGTTAGCAGATATGCAACAGGAGACCAAGGAGACCAAGCAACCGAAGGAATCGAAGGATACGAAGGAAGGAGCAGATCAGTCGCAAAAAGCCGCCACGGTATTTAAGGAAATTATGAGCGCACCGGATAAAGCGATCCCACAGAAGGTGTTGAACGGCGCCGAGTGTATCGCTGTCTTTCCGCAGGTGATCAAAGGTGGCTTTATTGTCGGCGGCCGCGGTGGCCGCGGTGTGGCCAGCTGTCGCACCGCCGGGGGGAGCTGGAGTGCACCTGCATACTTCGGCATGAAGGGCGGCAGCTTTGGGCTTCAGATTGGCGCAGAGGCGACCGATTTCGTGCTCTTGTTTATGAATGATACCGCGATGCAGAGTTTGCTCAAGAGCAAGGTCACACTTGGAGGCGAAGCATCGGTGGCAGCCGGTCCAGTCGGACGCGAAGCCGGCGCCGAGACCGACGCGGCGATGAACGCGCAGGTTCTCTCCTATTCGCGGAGCAAAGGGGTCTTCGGCGGTCTCGAGCTTAAAGGGACTACGATCACAGCTGAGAAGAAAGTGATTTCTGAATCATACGGTCAAGGGATGACTGCGGAACAAGTGCTGAAGATGGATAAAAGCAAGGCGCCATCCGATGTCCAGACTTATCCGGATACCCTGACAAGTTACTCTGCAACGAAATCAGCAAAGAAATAGAGAACGAGTATTTGTTTGTATACCCCCGTCGATGCTCGGTGCCCTTAGGTGCCCTTAGGTGCCCCGTTGCCCTCAGTTTGCCCCGTAGCCTTTGTGATATAGAACGCGGATATGGCCAGAGCGGTCGGTCAATGAGAGATTGGACCAGGAAGGTGAGGTAAGCGATACCGATATTCTGCTCAATTCTCGTTCTATATCACCTAGGGATTAATGCAAATCAACATTGACATTAATTTACCCAAGAACTCAATTGGGTTTACACACCTCAGCTGACAATATAGAATCCGCTCACCCTCTTAATTACCCTTTCTTATTTCAGGCTTGTTGATTCTGGTCAACGTGTCTTTACCCCCACTCGCAAAGTTCTATCTGCGAAAAAAGGAGGTCGGTGTGAATAAAACGACAATTTTTACTCACATAGGGCGAATCTTCATTGTCGTAATGATTATGACAACTGTCATGCCGAGTTTCGCCATGGCAAACGGCTGGCGCGGCCGCGGCCGAGACAGGAAGTTCGGTAGGTTTATCAATCGCCATGACGGGCGCCATGGCCGATTCGATGACAGAGGCCCGAGAGGGGACCGGAGGTACGACAGGTGGTACCGCGGCGATCGTGGTCGTTGGGACCGAGGTCGTAACAGATGGATGGATTGGGACCGCGATCGATTTGATAGACGGCACCATCACCATGATCGGCGCTTTGACCGGCGCAGATTCTGGTAAACTGCTTTTCCCAACAATTTAGGGGCTCGTAAACGATGAAGCGCTCGGCAGCCGCGGCTCCGTCGCTTGTGGGTTTACAGCCCCTTATTGAAATTCAGTTGACGAAATTTGGATGGCCTATGCTGGTTTGCCAATTCCGATTGATTACCTGCTGCGCGAATTCCCGGAGAGCCAGATAATGATCGCTGAAAATATTTTTCTGGTCGTGAGAGAGCGATGCTGTCCCACGACAGACCTCGCTGAAAGAAATCAGGCCGTCGATCTCGAGCGCGTATTTTAAACACGCGATCATCTTCGGCACACACGCGCCGGACTCTTCGAACTTGCAGATCGCCTCAAATCGGGAGCACAAATCCCGATACTGCTCGATCATCTCTTCATCCCCAGCCCAACAAACGCGCCAGGCTTTCTGCCATTCGCGAGGCATGACATTGGCGGGTCCGGATACCACTCCGATCGGCGGCGTATCGTTCAAGAGATAGTCGCGCCACCCTTCGCGGAGGCGTCCGAACAGGCCGTGGCTTGGGCGATAGAGTTCGAAAATCAACATAGCGTTCCCGATGTAAACGCCGAACTCATCCCGTTGTTTGTAATGCAGAGCCGCCTTGGTGTAATTGCCGAGCGCACGCCGCGGAGCGGATACCTTGATTCCGCGGATCCACGGCAACCGGCTGAGGTGTTTGACTATCCCCGTTCGAATATGGGGAGCGCGGCCGGGAGCGGAGATTTCGGCATTGTCGTAAAGGAATACCGGTAATTCACGCCGGGATGCCTCCAGCAGATTCGTCAGGTCGCGTTGAAAAAAACGCACAATGCCGATCTCTTCCAGGTCCTCGATCGCCAGCGGCGCGATAACCGCCGCGTCAGCGCCGAGCTGGATTGCGGCATCGAGGTTGGACAAAACTTCAGCGCGCGTACTGCCATTGATTCCGACCCAGGCTTCAACTTTTGATTGCGGACTGCGAGTCGCTGCTGATCCGGCTTGCTGGCTAAAGGCGGAGGGTTCACGAGAGACGAGTTCTTCATTGATGCGACGCACTTCATCAACTTCGATCTCCATGACTCGTTGGCGTTGTGAATTGGAAAGGCGATTCCATTCACCAGTCGTCCCAACGCCGAAGACTATATCGGCGCCGCAACCGTCTTGGATGATGTGACGCAGGACGCGCCGTTGCTCCTTTTCGTTAACACGCCCTGTTTCATCCAGAACGGTGATAACGGGAATATTCAGCCCTCGTTTCAAGGTGTAAATCATGTTTTTACCTTCTTCTCCACAATACACATACAAAAAATCCTTCCGTCCCATGCCGGTGAGAAAAAGTTCGAGCTCCGAATGAAGACGTCAACAAAGTCACGGGGTCGAGACCCAGTCCCGTCAAACGTTCGCGCGTAAGATCGCGAAACTCAGGATGATTTTGACGGAACCGCGCGATAACATCTTCGCCCTCCTCCACCTCGGTCGAGCAGACAGAATAAGTGAGCAGACCGCCAGGACGCACTTGTCCGGCTGCATTTGTGATCAACCTATCCTGCAGGGCGGCCAGCTCGCGTATTTTTTCGATGCTCATACGCCATTTGATCTCGGGATTTCGTTGAAGAGTTCCCAACCCGGAACACGGAGCATCGACCAGGACCGTATCGAATGAACCTGGTCGCGGAAATGGCAGCTCGCCTGCGGCATCGAGTTGCACAGGATTTATCCTCGTCTTCCCAAGTTTTGATGCAAGCTCTTTCATCGTCCGCAGGCGATGCAGATGGAGGTCTCCCGCAACGATCAAAGAGTTTGCGGGTAGGAGGGAGGCGAGGAGCGTAGTTTTGTTTCCCGGAGCGGCGCAGAGATCGATGAGGCGAATGCGATTTGTGGATATGGACGATTGGGCGACAGTGCGGCTGGGTGAATTTTTTTCATCGCCACCTTCCCCGGTCGCACCGTCCCCATGTCGCAAATCCGCGCTCAGATGCGCGACAAGCTGAGAGGCTTCGTCTTGCAGGTAAATCCAACCGTCACGTACGGGGTCTGGCGCGAGACTTCCGGATTCGATGATTTCGGCTCCCGGCGTCAGTTCGGATTTACGAGTTTTGATCCCGTGGTCATCGAGCCAGGCGCGCGTCGCTTCCTCGGATAAGGATTCCGTGTTGAACCGGAACGCAGTGCGCGGCGCATAGTTATGCGACAGCGCAAGCGCGCGGGTTTCATCCTCGCCGAAGCGATCGATCCATCGCCGGATAAGCCAAGATGGATGCGACGTCTCAATCGCCATTCTTGCAAGAGGGTCATTGATCGGAAAAATTAGGTCCGGGTTCCTCTGCGCCGCTCGCAGCACGGCATTGACGAGCGGGGCTGCGCTGGCCTTCTTGTCCTCCTTGACCAGATTGACCGATTCGTTGATTGCCGCGTGAGGTGGGATACGCGAGAGATTTCGCAGTTGATAAAGTCCCAGCCGTAAGGCTATGACGACTTCGGGGTCGAACTTGTTCAGATCTCTTTGCGCGTAATGCTCGATGAGAAAATCGAGCTGTCCTTGCCAGCGCAAAACACCGAGTGTTAGCTCCTGAGCGAGCGCGTGGTCCTCTCGCGTCAGATCGTCATAGCGGTTGGAAGCCAGCAAATTGCCGGCGTAGGCGCCCTCACTGATAACCCGCCGGAGCACATCGAACGCCGCCCGCCGCGCAGCGGCCACTCTGGACCTACCTCTATCCAAATCGATCACCTCTGCTGAGCTTAACTCCGTTGAGGAAATCGCGGGCCGACATGGCGCGCTTTCCTTCAGGCTGAACCTCAGTAATGCGCAATCTTGTCCCCTCGCTGCAAGTTACAACAAAGCTCTCCTTCGTGACTTCGCACACAACGCCGGGTTCAATTGGCGGCAAAGATGCGCCTGCGGTCTCGATCTGAGCTCCGACGATCTCCAACCGCCGGCCATCAAAATATGTATAGCAACCGGGGAACGGGGTGAATCCGCGCAGCCGATCGAATATCTCCTGCGCGCCGGTCTCCCAGTTCACCTGGCCGTCTTCACGCTTGAGGATTGGGGCCAGGGTCGCTTCATCATCGTTTTGCCGGCTCGGGGTTATTTCGCCGCGCTCGAGTTTGCTCAGTGTCTCGATCAGAAGCTGAGCGCCTATCTCTGCCAAACGATGCGTCAGCGAGACGGCATTCTCGTCTCTCCCGATCTCCGTCGCGCGCAGTCCGAGGATTGCTCCTGTATCGAGTCCCGCATCCATCTGCATGATGGTGACGCCTGTCACACGTTCACCTCGCGCGATCGCCCAATTGATCGGCGCGGCGCCGCGGTATTTGGGAAGCAGAGAAGAATGAACGTTGATGCATCCGTAACGCGGCGCCGCGAGCATCCAGCCGGGCAGAATTCGACCGTAGGCCGCAATAATTCCCGCGCATGCATCTTTGAAGACCGGTTCGAAACGTTCGCGTGCCTCGGCATTCTTGATTTTTTCCGGCTGAAGAATCAGTAGCCCGTGTTGCGATGCAAAGGCTTTAACCGGAGGCGGAGTGATGGTCTGTCTGCGGCCGACTGGGCGATCCGGTTGCGTAAAGACCGCAATTATTTCGTGTTCGGCTTCGATGAGCCTGCTAAGAGAGGGAACCGCGAACTCTGGGGTTCCCATAAATACGAGTTTCATAATTTACCCTTGATGTTAAGTAGGGTGTCATATGGTTGATTTACTTGCAAGATTTGTTTGATTCGGGATGGAATGGCTGTGGAGAAATAGTCGTGAGCGATTTATATTGCGGTTCGATAAGGATGCGTCGGGTCAAACACGGGGTTATAAGCCGAAAGCGCAAGGGCTTCTGTGGCCCACCAGATCAAAGAGAAGTAGACCAGATCAGTTTCTTCATAAACCTGTCCTCGCTGTCGACTTCAAGATTTCGCGCGGCGTTTCACGCCGGTCAGGATAACGAGCGATTTCGGGTCATAATTTCGCCCCGTCTTTTTTGCCGCGGTTTCAAGTCGATCACGAATGGCGTCTATCCCCGGTCCCTCTTTGAGGGCGTTCTGCCAGTCCTTGCATTTATCCCGGAATTTGCATATCCAGTAGCAGACCTCGACAGCTTTTTGACATCCGAATCGCGTACATTCGATCTGCATAAAAATCTCCTTTTTTATGTCACTGCTGATTGGCGCGTATGGTTTATGGCATTCGATCATCTACAATTCGCCAACTCCGAAGGTGCGACATCCCTCCAGTATCAGCTGCCGTTTCTTCGGAGCTGGAGATTTAAATCATCACCAAAGCTATAAACAACTACTACAAAATGAAGCTGAATTACGAATTGCATATGAAAACTGGCCACAGAAGCACAGAGAGAGGGAGAAATGGAGATTGCCGCCTGACATGATCAATTTTCCTTTTCTCCGTTCATCTGTGCCTCTACGACCAGTTTTCATATGTTTAACGCAAATGAGCAAAGACCAGTGTAAAAGATATATATTCTCCTTGAGTCTTTGCGTCTTTGCGTCAAATCGAAATTAAAGGCGCATGGAGTTAGAATGGAATGTCGTCCTCTTCTATGCTCACGAGCTCCTTGCCAGCCATCTCTCGGTTAGGCGTGCGTCGGGGTTTTCCCGATGATCTGCCCGGCTTCTCGTCTTCCATTCTTAAAATAGGTTCTTCGGCCTGATTGCTCTGCTCGGCTGCCTTTCCATTCTGGCTCGGTACCGCCGCATCGCCGCGCTGACCTAGGAATTGAATGTCCGTGGCGTTGACCTCGGGGCTGATTCGCTGACTCCCTTCACGGTTGGTATACTCTTCCAAACGCAATCGCCCTTCGATATATACCTGGCGCCCTCTTGATAGATACTCATTGGCCAGTTCAGCCTGACGCCCCCAGACCGTTATGCGAAACCACGTCGTATGATCCTCAGGCTCGCCGGCCACATTTTTTCTTCTCTCCGTCGTCGCTACGCTTAACTTGCAGACCGCGGTCCCTTGCGGCGTGTAACGCAACTCCGGATCCCGACCGAGATACCCGACGATCATGACCTTATTGAATGACATTTTTTTACCCCCCTCCCCTCTGTGACTATTGACCTCAACAACATCCTGATTCTAGCGGGATATTATCCGTGTGTCAAGTATGAAACGCTTGATTTGTTGGTGAAACGCGAAAAATTGGGAGGGATGTCAAAAAAGTGCAGGGTATGGCAGCGCCCGTAGCACGCATTAAGTATGTAATATATTGGAGGCTCTCAGGTTATTCCCACTCGCCGAGTTTTATCTTTTTCTTGATCTTGCGTTTAAGGAGGTCGCGTTTGAGCGGACTGAGATACTCGAGGAAGACTTTGCCGAAGGTGTGGTCTGTCTCGTGTGCGACGCAGCGGGCTTCGAGGTCATCAAACTGCATAGTGATCTCTTTTCCGTGGATGTCGAAGGCGGAGATGGTGACGATGCGCGGGCGTTCGACTTCGAAGAATATTTCGGGGAAGCTCAGGCATCCTTCTTCGCCGACTTGAATGTCTTTGGTATCGACGATCTGCGGGTTGATGAACGCGTAACGGCGCGAAGGGTCTTTTCGGCAGTCCATGACGAAGAGCCTCTTTGACTCGCCGATCTGCGGCGCAGCCAGGCCCACGCCTTTTGCGGCGTACATCGTCTCGAACATATTCTCGACGAGCTCCGCCAGTTTTCCATCGAACTCGTTGATGGGACTTCCTTCCCGGGTCAGTATCGGATCGCCGTATTTTACGACTGGTAGGATCATTTCCTCTTTGTAACTCCTCTTCTCAAATTGCTATGCCTCGTTCCCTGATCGAAACGCTCATCTCTTCAATATTCCGTGAGCTGCCGTTTGTAGCTCTCGAAATTGCGTTTCATCTCGCCCAACGAATCTCCGCCGAACTTCTCTCGCATCGCCCTCGCCAGGACGATCGCAACCATCGCTTCGCCGATCACCCCTGCTGCCGGTACCGCGGTGACATCCGATCGCTCGAAGTCCGAATCCATCGGCTCTTTCGTCTCGATGTTAACGCTACGGAGGCGTTTACGCAAAGTAGCGATCGGTTTCAAATAGCCGCGAACGCGAACTTCTTCTCCATTCGTCATGCCGCCTTCTAGCCCGCCGGCCTTATTGGATGTCCGTCCGAACGCATGCGAACCGAAATTATAACAGATTTCGTCGTGTACTTGTGATCCGGGCTTCGATGCATTCGCCACTCCCTCGCCGATCTCGACCGCTTTTACCGCGTGGATGGACATCATGGCCTGAGCAAGTTGACCATCGATCTTGGCCGTCCAGCTGGTGTGCGATCCGAGACCGGGCAGGGAACCTCTAGCAACTACCTCGAAGATTCCACCCAGAGTGTCGCCCTCCTCCACCCCCGCCTCATCGATTCGCGCGATCATCCGTGCTTCCGCCTCTTTATCGGTGCATCTAAGTACCGCATCGTCGTAGACCGCTTCTATCTGCTCCCAGCCCGCATTCTGGTTTTCTATGGAGATCCCCCCGAGGTTGATGACGTGACTGGCGATTCGCATATCGAATTCGCGCAGCAGCAATTTGGCGAATGCTCCGACCGCGACGCGCATCGTCGTTTCGCGCGCGCTTGCGCGTTCCAGAATGTCCCGCAGGTCGTGTCTATCGTATTTCAGTCCGCCTACCAGATCGGCGTGTCCGGGTCTCGGGCGGATCACTTTGCGGGCGCGTTCAGGCGGCGTATCCCTTTTTTCCGCCGCCATCACCTCGAGCCAGTTCGGGAAATCCCTGTTTTCGACCATTATCGCCACGGGTGATCCAAGCGTTTCACCGTGCCGGACACCTGAAAGGATTTGCATGGAGTCGGACTCGATCTTCATCCGGCCGCCGCGGCCATAACCCTGCTGGCGCCGCCAGAGTTCGTGGTTGATGAAGTCCTGCTCGATGGCCAATCCGGCGGGCAAACCTTCGATCGTTGCCACCAGAGCGCGACCGTGAGATTCGCCTGCGGTTGTGAATGTGATAGCCATGAAGGAATTGTAGGATATCCCATGTATTATGGGCAATTAGCTTATGCCTCCAGTTTGTTTGAACTCTTGTTTCTTCACCCCCCCTCCCTGTAAACTTTGCCCTCATTGCTCATTTTCAACTTCACCCACACTACGGAGAGCTATGGAGAATACGAATAAGATCAGTCGCCGCACCTTTGTCTCGGGGTCTGCCGCCTCGGTCATCATGACTGCAGCCGGCGCGCAGAATATTCTGGGCGCCAACGAGCGGTTACGAATAGGAGTAATCGGATGCGGCGGGATGGCCAACAATCATATGCAGGCGCTTCTCAAGATGAAGGAGGATGACAATCTCGAGATTACGGCTGTCTGCGATATCTGGGAGAAACGCCTCGACGCCGCCGCATCTTTGACCGGCGGCCGACCATTCAAAGACTATCGCGAACTACTCGATCAAAAAGAGATCGACTATGTTCTGATCGCCACCCCCGAACACTGGCACGCGCGGATGACCCTCGATGCTGCCGATGCTGGGAAGCACATATACTGCGAAAAACCAATGACTTACTCGATTGACGAGGCGAAGAAGGTGGTCAGGAAAATCGAGCAGTCGAAGGTCAAGATGCAGGTAGGCGTTCAGGGAATGTCTGACGATTCATATGAGACTGCGGCCACATACGTCAAAGAAGGCGCGCTCGGCAAAGTAGTTCAGGCGCAGATCGATTATTCGCGGAATCACCGCGGCGATTTCTGGACCGGGGATATGGACGGAGATCTCAAGCCGGGAGAGAACCTGGACTGGAATGCGTGGCTCGGCCCGGCGCCCAAGCGCCCGTTCGATCCGGAACGTTTCTTTCACTGGCGGCGCTATTGGGATTACTCGGGCGGCATCGCGACCGATCTCTTCGTCCATCGCATAACGCGAATAATCAAAGCGCTCAATCTCAATTGTCCAGAGCGTGTAGTCGCCACCGGGGGCAAGTGGGAATTCACCAAGGGGCCAGCGGAAGTTCCCGATACCTTCGATATGATGTGCGATTATCCGGGCGGTCCGACAGTCGTAGTCATTTCATCTATGGCGAATGACACGCCGATTCCGCACGTCATCCGCGGGCATCTGGCGACGCTCGAATTCACGCGCGACGGCTTCGTTATTCGCCCACAGGGATTGTACGCCGAAGGCAAGAGCGAGATCGTTCACAAGAAGACGGGAGGTGAAAACGTCACCTTCCACCATCGCAACCTGTGCGAGGCAATTCGCAGCGGTGCAGCTCTCAAGTGCGATGCCAAGCTCGGTTATTACGGCGTGGTTGCCGTACGGATGGCGATCGATTCTTATCGGAAGAAGAAATATATGGCGTGGGATGAGAGGCGCGAAAAAGCAGTCGAGGCCTGATGCTTCGCGCATCGGATGTCAAGGCGCACCGAAAGACACCGGCTGCATTTATCATTTATCATTTTACATTTTACATTTGTCATTTCACTGCGGTTGTGCGAGTCAGTGACAAATGTAAGATGTAAAATGACAAATGTGAAATGATAAATGATCGGGTACGGAGCAGAAATCGCGAGAATTCAGGTACGACAATATCTACCTATCCCCAGATAGTATCGCGTATCACCCACCATAAGATGCGCGGATTTTTCTGGATCTGAGAGAAAGCGTAGGGCAACCACGAGTGTCCATATGGAATGTACAGCCGCACTCGCACGTCCAGCTCGCGTGCCACCTTCATGGCAGATTTCAAAGGTAGGCCGAACAGCAGCTCCATCTCACATGGTGTCCCGGAATCACGAAGACGTCGTAGCGCTTCGCGCGCCAGCGGCGGGTCATGCGTTGCGACTGCAACCTGACGAGCCTTCCCGGCGAGCCGGTCGACGACGGCTAAAAATCCTTCACGCAGGTCTCGTCCCGGGTCATCGGTTTCAACCCACTGGCCTTTAACGACGCGCACTCTCACGCCGGCATCGATTGCCAGTGACGCATCACGGACGCTCCTTCGCCAGCGACCGGGAAGCGTGCATCCGATACCGGGATGATCCCGGGCAGCTTCGGTTATGAGCTCAAATGTGCGATCGGCAACTTCCGGTCCCAAAGAATCGAAGTGAATGCCGGCCCGCATGTTCTTTCCAGCCTCGATAACTTGAGTTAATAGACCTCGGTCGAAACCAATGGCTGGGGCCTTTATCGAAAGATAACAGTCAAGCTGGTTTGCCTTCAGCGCATTCAGAGCCGCGACATATGCGTCGGCGACTTTTTCTTTGGTATCGCCATCGCCATCCCAATATCCGATGGTACTGGCCACCTTCTGCTCAGAAAACCTGTGGCAAGCCCGTATTGCATCCGTCAGGTCAGGACCGGCGACATAAGCGCGACTGGCCAATCGGGCAATGGGAAGCGCGGAGGCGCGCATTATTCTCTGCAGATGCCGGTTCACTTTTCACCTCCATTTTTCCTCAGTCTTCTGTTTATTCTCGCCCAAATGGAATTGGTCGCATCGGAAGCCATAACTGCGATGCCGCCAAAACTCAATGGATAGCCACGCAGAGCAACGCAGGGGCGTAACAACTCGGTCCATGTGCGCGTCCAAGGTTCGGCTACTCCCAGAAATTCATATGATTTCAAAGCGCGCATAGCGGCATACCTGACAGAATAGAGCATCAGCAGATTCCCGGGAGAGCATTTTGAGAACTTGTCATCGTGACCTATTTTCAGGAGCCAGAATCGATCATCGCATTCGATGGCTATTTGCATCCCCGCGGCCTGTCCGTCAATGCGTAAAAATACCAATCTCAATATTCCACGCGCGCTGGCAGCCAGGGCGTATTGTCGGTAAAAGGCCCCGCGTACCGGATCGGCCGCCAGAGCAGTACCCTGGGCGCCCTTCCAACTCGCCATCTCGATCTGATAAGCCTCTTCCAGAAGTGGGCCTACCTCTTCGGGCTTCGGCGACAGTATCTCGTAATTGACCTCTCCCAACTGGGCGGCGTGGCGTTGCGCCCGGCGGAAATCGGAGCGCCGGCCTGAATTGAAACAACTTTCGGGTTCAACCCAGCTCGGATTTAGTTCAAGGTAAGGATAAGGATCGACCGGCAGTATGTGTACGATCCCACGTCTTCGGAAAGCGCTCTGAATTGCTGATATCGCGGGCGAATCTGCCGGCACCCGCCGTAACAAGATGGCGAGTCCCTGTTTCACCAGATTCCCCGCCAGAATATCGAGGGAAGCGCGGTCCGAATATAGAAAATCCATCGGCTCATAGAGCTCTTTCACTCCGATCATTTCCAAGCGCGAAAAAAAATGCCTTCGTTTGATGAGCGGAGCGAGCGCGGTCGGCTGTCCTGCAGATCCGACCATGACGAATTGCGGTTTTCCGGCAGACTGAAATGTCTCGGCACAGGCAAGCGACCAAATGAAATGTTGCATCGGGCTATTCATCGTGGTGCCGATGGTATTCCATGTTTGATTCAGTTCTTCGAGCTTGGTGAAAATCCGTATCTCAGTGTTATTACTAACCATAGTATTCAAGAATAATCAGTGGCAAAGCCAGATTACCAGAGAAGCGCCGTGCAGGAGAATTGAAACTGCAACTGGTCTTCACTGGACTCGTTAAATCCGGTTTACCGCTGAAGGGATAATAACTGCAACCGATTACCCTCTGCTCCTCTCTCTGTGTTAGGACACCGGATTTCAGATAAAACCCGGCCGAGCTGAGAAGGCATTACAGAGATCGAAAGGGATATATTCAGGATTTTGCCGTAGAACTGGTTACTACCTGATCAGCCGTTCTTTCTGAGGCATTAAGATGTTCTGGCGTATTCGACCAGCTTTTTGCTTTCCCGAATACCTTCCTCTTGAATAGGCTATAACGGTAGGTAAACCCGGTCTCCTTGACGGCGCCTAGTAGGGAGTGATTATCAGCCGGTACGCAGATGTAGGCGTACTTTGCGCCTTGTATCTGGGAAGCATCGCTTAAGATCTGGCAAAGCGAATCTCGCGTTAAACCAGCGTCCCGCGAACAGGTGTAGTAATCCGTCAACACGGCTGATTCGGGTGGTAAATCTGAAAACCATTCATTATCAATAGCAGGGTTGAGATTTTTGGGAATAGTCAGCCAGGCGAATTGCACCAACCTTTCGCGTTCAACGCGCGTGTATACGTGATGACCGTTCTCGATGTTCTTCATCGCCTGCTTCAAAAATTTATTTACCGGCGGCTGCCATGCTTCCATCGGCCGGTAAACCATCAGGTCGGGAAGATGGTCTCTGTTCATCGTCCGCGAATCGTATGAACAGGTTGTTTGACCCAGATCGAAAATATATATCAACAACTCCTCGGTGTGCCAGATGCTCCTTTTTATTATCCGTCCGATCTCCGCGAGCAGGCTGGTGAACTTCAAATGCGATAATTTTTCCCGATGATCCAGAAGCGTCGATTGCGCATTTCTCGCTTGCGCGGGAAGAATGTTTATTGTTGAAGCGAGGTATTTGATCGATTCGCTGATCTTCCTCCGAATCCTATAACGCAAGGATTGTGCGCGATTGAAGAATATATTCAACACATAGGCATGGTCGTAATCTGTCGCATATCGATCTTTATACTCGCCGCCTGGCGTCAGGTCGAAAATGGGAATTCCTTTTTTGGCTAGTTCGACGCCGAGCATCAAAAGATGGAGCGTTCCGGGTGAATATTTTGAATAGAATGGAGAATGCGTGATCAAACCCAGTAGGACTTGATCCCGGTTATGCATGTGTATTTGCCCAGACACAAACTTATCGCCGACGCGCAGAACGGTGACGTTGAGAATGCCGGGCAATCTCAAGAGATTTGTCAAGAACGTCTTTTTAAGCTGGTCGTGTTCGTTCTCGGTTATTTTATAGATCGCGCGCAGTCGAAAATTCTGGCAACAGATTATCTCATCTACGATCTCCTGAAACTCCTCGGGGTCCTCGATCCGGTCGAACCGGAGCTCGCCCGTTCGTTTGAGCCGGTTGATCTTATTCTGATTCCTCTTTCTTAAGGAGTCTTTGAAAATGCTGCCGTCGCCGACCGCCATCAGACCGCGCGGGATCGTTCTCAGATGGCAGTTCCCGCTAAAGCGATTGCCAGGATTGGTCCATTCAACCGGCAAAGCTGGGTGGGCGAATAATAACGTGAGTTTTTGATTGGGGAACTTCTCGCGGAGCTTCTCGATAGCTGTTTCTATGAATTCATTGCCGTACTGGGGATCGGCCAGCCACCCCCCATACTCGGTATAGCGGTCGCCAGCCACTACCAGTTCACCGGAATCTTGGCGAGTAGCCAGGGTGAAGAGCCCTGCTATCTCAAAATGTTCGTGCTTACCAGTGACGATGACCGGTGTATATTGATTCCGGTAAGTGGAATACCATGTCGTAACGAAATCCAGTTCCTGAAATACCGACGCCCATGGGCATGCCTCAGCTAACCTTCTCCAACTTTCGCAGAATTCTATATTATCTAATAGTTTTTCTGCCTCTGTACCTATAAAAACATCAACCTTCATACACAACCTAGTACCTCAAGTGAGTGATAAGTAACAAACAGTACTTATACCTGGTTATTACTACAGTGTCGAAGGATATTCAAACTAACAATCTAAAGCTTTAGTAACTAAGGTTTAGTTATTAATTGTATAGACACAAGAGAACACCGCCAGACGTTGCCAGACTCACACTACATTTACTAATATAACCATCAGTTTCACGCTGTATTGAGAGCTTGTCGTGAGGCTGTGTACCCCAATCAAAGCTTATTATAGATGCCTTAGATTAGTCAATAGTGTTATTATACTTTTGTTATGGGAAGCTCTGGTTCATCGCGACGAATCTGCTTGCTCTATGGGCTGGCGATGCTGATATCACTGATAGGGCTCGGCGATGCCGTTTATCTGACCGTGCATCACTTGACTGGTCAAAGCGTCAGATGCGCGGTTTCAAGCGGCTGTTCGGCAGTACTTGGTAGCGCCTACGCTAACTTGGCCGGCATTCCCGTCGCGGCTATCGGAGCGGCGGCTTATTTCCTGGCCTTCAGTCTTGCGACACTGGCGGCGTTCGGTTACTCCCAGGCGCGGAATTGGTTTGCCCTGGTCATCATTCCGATGCTGATATCGACTCTCTGGTTGCTTTATCTTCAGGCGTTCGTGCTGCGGGCCTACTGCGACTTCTGCCTTGTATCTGCGGGGATGACGATCTTGCTTACGACTCTGGTTGCGGCCGACCGGTTAACCAGCCGGCGCGGATGAGCGGTCACAAAAAATTGCGATCGGACATCAAGATAAACGAAAGCGAGGCGTTTTCGAGAAACGCCGGAGTCTTATCATATGTCTTATCGTAATTTTGTGATGAAAAGTTGATTCTGGATTGGGCTTCGATCACCCCCCATTCAACCTGCTCCTGATCTCGTTTCTCAAATTATCGAGTGTAAGAGATTTGAATGGTATCTCGCGACCGTCGATGAACACAGTCGGCGTGCTGTTGACGCCGAGAGTCTGGCCGCGCTGTAAATCTGAGTTGATGATCGCGTATGTCCGGGGGTTGGCGGCATCGTTCATAAAACGGGAAACATCGATCCCCAGCTGCCTGGCATAACTGAGAAAGAAAGGTTGCACGTCCACGGCGCTGCTCCATGCCAGTTGATTTTTATAGATCAGATCGTGCATCTCCCAGAACCGCCCCTGAAAACCGGCAGCCACTGCCGCCTGTGCCGCGGGGTAAGCGTGCTGGTGGATTTGCTGAAGCGGAAAATGATGGAAGACGAACTTAATGCGATCCCCGAATTCTTCTTTTATCGTTTTCAGTGTCGGATGGAGATTTCCGCATGGCGGGCACTGATAGTCTCCAAACTCCTCCAACGTTATCGTACCCGGTGGCTTGCCCGGATCGGCGGGCGTAGTTCCTGGCGTCGGCGGCGGAGTCGCGGAGGTTTGGGGAGCACTCGATTGATACATTACAGCGCCGACGACGAGCGCCATAATTAGAGCTGCGGCAATTATCGCAAATGGTAGATAGCGTTTCATATAAAAAAACTTTACAACACCGACTGGTGACAGGGCAATTCATAATTATCTTGTTTCTCATATCTGCTTGCTGTAGGCTTCCGCGATATCGAAAGATGGGTTTTGAGGCAAAGGCGCAACGTAAAAAAAGCGAACACTAGGCTGCCTTGTGACAAAACTAAGCTAAATTCCCCCCAGCGACTATTTTCGTAAGAAAGGAATTGATTCAAGGTGGGAGAACAAGGTCTATATCTGGTGACCGGCGGCGCCGGTTTTATCGGTTCGCACATTGTCGAGGCTCTGGTGAGACGGGGCGAGCGCGTTCGCGTGCTGGACAGTCTGATCACAGGCAAACAAGTCAATCTCGCACACTTTGCTTCCAGGATCGAATTTATCGAGGGAGACATCCGGGACATAGAAACTACCAGGCGCGCAATGAAGGATGTCGGCATCGTCTTTCATGAAGCCGCGATCCCGTCTGTTCCCCGGTCCGTCCAAGATCCTCTGCTGAACCATGAATCCAATGTCAATGGGACATTCAATGTCCTGCTGGCGGCGCGTGATGCCGGTGTGCGCCGGCTTGTTTATGCCGCCTCGAGCTCCGCTTATGGCGAAAAGGGCACCGGGGCGAAGGTTGAAGATCAGCTCCCTGACCCCCTCTCTCCCTATGCCGTCGCCAAACTGGTCGGCGAATATTATTGTCAGGTCTTCACACACGTCTATGGTCTGGAGACGGTCGCGTTGCGGTACTTCAACGTCTTCGGCCCGAGGCAGGACCCATCTTCGCCCTATTCGGGCGTGATCTCGAAGTTCATCACCTCACTGCTCGGCGGCGAACCGCCTGTCGTTTTCGGTGACGGAGAGCAATCACGAGATTTCACTTACGTAGCAAACGTCGTCGAGGCAAATCTGCGCGCGGCTGAAGCTCCGGGTGCAGCGGGACAGGTCATCAATCTCGGCCTCAACCAGCGTACCACGCTCAATCAAGTGCTGGACGAACTGCAGAAGATCATCGGGACCAATCTCACCCCACGTTATGAATCTCCTCGGATCGGAGACATCCGGCATTCCCTGGCCGAAACCACGAGAGCTGAAAAATTGCTCGGGTTTAAACCGGTCGTCGGCCTGACCGAGGGTTTGCGTTATACGGTCGAGTGGTATCGCGAAAATGAGTTGTGAAAATGATCGCGCACAGCGGATTGCTGTTTGCCGATGGTGGATTGTAGGATTGCTCTTGATGTCAGGACACGCATATAAATTCCGGTCACAGCGCGAAAGGCGAACAGGGAACAACCAGGAAAAAAAGCGTCAAATAGGGCAAAAAAGCTTGAATCTTTGCCTCATTTGTCTTTTTTTGCCATTTTTATTTCCCGTCCAGATTTATGGCGGCATAAGGGCGGTGGCGCAAAAGCAACGCGTGAGTTATGGCCCCATCGTGACCGCTTATCTGACCGGCTTGGCTGAGGAGTTGAATGAGCTCGATTTTCAACTGAGACATCGGGAAATCAGCCGCTCATATCATGACCGGTCCAAGCGACGATTGGTGATTCTGCGCCGATATACCGAGCGTCTCGCCGCACTAAGCATAGAAGACCGGGTGCCTGAACTTCAGATACTTGCAGATGAAGAGTTGGGGATGATGGGACCGAACGCCAAACGGAATCCGGGCGAATTGCAGGTGGGCGACTATTTCGAGAGCGAATGGAAGATTCTCGGGATCGAACGCGGGCGGATTCGTTTTTTCGTCTTCGGCAGAAACGCGCAACCGGAGCGAGCATACGCGATGACGGATCGTATGATGAACAGAAAGATCGATCCGCAAGAGGTAATCGAGACGATCGTAATCCAGGAACCGCAATTGCCCCAGGCTGGGCGGCAACCGCAGCCGGAACCCCGGTCGAGCGCTGCACAGGCAATCGACCAGGAAAAGACGCTTGCGCTGGCAAGTAAAGGCGAGACGATCGGACAAACGCGCCTGCAGACTCTCCGTGTAATCTACATATACCTGCCTCAATACACGGATAAAGCCCGTAATAGAAGTATCGAAGGAGATCTGGTCCTACACGCTTTATTTCAAAGCGACGGAAGTATCAGCGAGGTCAAGGTTGAAAAAGGGCTGGGGTACGGTCTGGATCAAAGGGCGGTCGACGCCGTCAAGCGGATAGGATTTATCCCCGCGCAACTGGATGGTAAGGCTGTCGATGCTCACGCGCAAATAGTCTACACTTTTAAAATCGAGAAAGTCACTTTCAACCTCAACCTGGAAGGGAAATCATCGACGCCGGACGTCAAGCCGTGAATATAGGGGATGCCGGCATGAGAGGTCTGTTCAAAAATTTGCCAAGGATTTGCCGGGAGCGGCAGTGGACGAGGCGTGATGTGATCAAAGTTTCTCTCGGCTCGGCCGCCGCTTTCGGGGCCGGTAGTCTTGCTTACGGGGCGCTGGTCAGAAAAAATGTCGAGGTTTCACGCGTCGAAGTGAGAGTTACAAATCTTCCCGGCGCATTCAATGGCCTGACTATTGCCCAATTGAGCGATATCCACCATGGACCGTATACAGCGCTCGATTACATCGGCCACTGCGTCGAGCTCGTCAATGGATTGAATCCTGACGTGATCACGCTCACTGGCGACTTCACATTTGGGGGAAAAAGATACATCGAGCCATGCGTCGAGGCGCTCAAAACACTGAAGGCCCGCGTCGGAGTCTATGCCGTCCTGGGCAACCATGATTACTATGTGGGTGCCGGAAATGTCGCGCGCGCTTTGAAAGGCCGCGGATTCAACCTGCTCATCGATGCGAAGGACCGAATCGAAATGGGCGGGGCGAAATTGTGGTTGCTTGGAGTGGACGATCTGCTCTACGGCCGGACCGATGTCAACCGATTGATGCGAGGACTGCCCGATGATGAACCAAGGATCGCGTTCTCGCATAATCCCGATTTCATCGAGGAGTTCGCGATCAAGAAGAAACATATCGATCTGATGATCTCGGGACACACGCATGGCGGTCAGATCCGTTTTCCCATTATCGGCGCGCCGCACATTTCGTCCGCATACGGCCAGCGGTATGCCATCGGGTTGAACAGGAAGGGGGCGATGCAGGTCTACACGACGCGCGGCATCGGAACGATCTTGTTACCCGCGCGCTTGAACTGTCCTCCGGAACTCGTTTTATTCACCCTGAAGGCGGCATAAGCGGGTTCAGTTTTCAATTTCGAGTATACGGATGTAAGAATGTATCTGAAGTCTTAAATTGAAAAAGCTGTAGACTGAAATCCATTCTGAGAAGTTCTGAGAATATCTGGGAAGAAAAGATGGGTCTATTAACGCAAAACGAAGTTTACGAAGAGATCGCCAATGCTCAATCCGAAGGTCGCAAGATTGCGGTCGCTACGATCGTAACCACCTCCGGGTCGACGCCGCAGCGTACTGGCGCAAAACTGCTGGTCTTCGAAGATGGGAAGATGAAGGGGACCGTCGGTGGCGGTTGTGTGGAGGCAGACGTCTGGGCGGAGGCGCGCGAAGCGCTGATTCAAGCGAAGCCTCGGCTGTCACGGTTCACCTTACGCGATGCGCCGGATGTGCCGCCGGATGAAGAAGGGATGATCTGCGGCGGCGATATGGAAGTGTTCATCGAGGTTTGGGTTTAGTTATGTTGACGGCAGCCGAAATTTCATCTGCGCTCAAGCGATCTCTTGATGAAGGACATTCACTCGCCATCATCACTCTGATGGAGGGGGAGGCAGCGTCTGCTCGGCGGAATGCGCGCCTGCTGGTAGAGGAAGGGGGCGAAATCAGGGGCGGGACGCTGGGCGACCGGGAGCTGGACCAAATAGCGGCGCGCCACGCGCACGAGCTGATTGGCGACGAAAAAGAGGAGATAAGCGTCGCCAAATGCAGCGATTTGATCGCACGGTTTTCGCAAGAATATGATGGCGACGTGCTCAAGCGTTTGGTCGGCGGCGATCGCCTGCTCTTTGAGATTTCACGGCCGCCGCTCGAATTGATCGTATGCGGCGGCGGTCACGTCGGACAGGCAGTCGCCAGGGCCGCTCGGTTTCTGGGGTTCAACGTGACGGTGATCGACGATCGGGCAGAATTCGCTTCGCGCGAGAAGTTTCCTGACCCGACCATACGATTGATCGCTGACGATTTTATCGCCGGGCTCCGCTCGTTGAAGATAACGCCTGCCGCACATCTCGTCATCGTCACGCGCGGGCACAAGCATGACGAAATCTGTCTCAGGGAAGTGATCGGCAAACCTGCGCGATATATCGGCATGATCGGCAGCCGCCGGCGCACGACGACCATCCGTGAGCATCTGCGCCGCGAGGGTATGGCGGCCGAGCTATTGCGCGGCATTCGCTCGCCCATCGGATTGGATATCGGTGCGCAGACTCCCGAAGAGATTGCCATCTCAATACTGGGCGAGATCGTGCTGGTGCGACGTGGCGGAAGCGGAAAACCGAAAAGCGAGGAAGGCCCGATGGCTCGCGTGCGTTGACCGCAGATTACTGCTTAGGATCCGCGCCGAACAGGCGAAAACTCAGAAATCAAATCTTTCGTGTGTTGTTGCACTTTGGCGACTTGCGCGGGCGCGCATCTTAATCATAATCCGTCATTAGTAGGCCGCAATCAACTGGCAACGAAATAGGGTTTCGGTTAGTATTGGTATGGTTCATCACACTTATTCAAGTGGTTGAACGGTTTGAACATAATGAGTAACAAAAAAATTGAAAAGAGAGAGAGGCGATTCGGTAAATGGACAACAATATCCAAAACTCCCAAAACGTACAGGACGGGTTCTTGAATAACCTGCGCAAAGATCGCGTCAATGTGACGATCTACTTGATGGGAGGCGTAAAACTAACGGGCAAGATTCGCAGCTTCGATAAATTCTCCCTCGTGCTTGAATCGGGGAATCTTGAACAATTGATATTCAAGCATGCGATCTCGACGATCTCCGTGCCACGAGGAAGTTTCCATCACGCGCGACCCGAGAGTCACCAACAACAGTCGCAACAGCCGGCATCACCTGCTCCTGCATCGCCGGCAACGCCGACCTCGACTGTCGGAGGGGGTTCTTCATCGGCCATTTCGGGGAGCTAGGCGGATAATTTGAACGGGTTCCCGGCGGGAAGTATTCCGAGAGCTTCAGTCAGATCAATCCAGTCTGGCTGAAGCTCTTGTTATGTAGGATGAAACGCGGCAAGCTGATCACATTCGAAGGCATCGACGGTTGCGGAAAATCAACGCAAATCCGATTGCTCGGGCAATATCTGAACGAGCGCGCGCTTGACTTCATTGCGACTTGCGAGCCGGGTGGAACCGAGCTGGGCAGGGAGATTCGTTCGGCATTGCTCGATGGAGCTCAAGGTTCAGTCGAGCCGTCAGCTGAGCTTCTTCTTTATGCCGCCGATCGCGCCCAGCACGTGCGCCGAGTAGTTCACCCCGCGCTCGATGCCGGCGTCATGGTACTGAGCGACCGCTTTTACGATGCGACCACTGTCTATCAGGGCTACGTGCGCGGTTTCGATTTGGGGTTTGTCCGCCAGTTGAACGAATTTGCAGCCGGCGGCCTAAAACCCGATTTGACGCTGCTCTTCGACCTGGATGTCGAAGATGGGATCCGCCGTACGCAAAAACGAGTCGATGAAACGAAGGGCGCAGGTACGCCGGACCGCTTGGACCGCGAGCCCCCGGAATTTCACAGGCGCGTGCGCCATGCCTACCTCGAGATAGCTGCGCTGGAACCGCAGCGGTTCCGCGTCATCCCAGCCGGCGGATCGATAGAAGCGACATACGAATTGATGATCAGGGAATATGTCATTCACGAAACTCATCGGCAACGAGCGCAATAAACAGATTCTGCAGCGGCTGCTCGGCCGCGGAAGCATTGCGTCGACTTTGATCTTTTCAGGGCCTGAGGGAGTCGGGAAACGCCAATTCGCGCTAACTATGGCTAAGGCCGCAAACTGTCAGAATGCGCCAGCCGGCCGGTTCGCGATCGACAGTTGCGATACGTGTTCGGCGTGCCGCCGCATCGATGAGGCGACTTATGGCGATGTGATCACAGTTGAGCCCGACGGCCAATCGATCAAGATCGCTCAGACGCGCGCGCTGACATCGGAGGTCTACTATCGGCCGCGCGAAGGGCGACAGCGGTTTTTCATCATCGATGAAGCCGACCGTTTGCGCGATGAATCCGCCAATTCGATACTCAAAACCCTCGAAGAACCGCCGCCGACATCGACCATCATCCTGCTCACTTCGCGGCCCGATGCCTTGTTGTCGACTATCCGGTCGAGAGCGCAAAGATTGACGTTCATTCCGCTCACGGTTGCCGAGATTGAGAACTATCTCAAGCAAAACTATGCGCGTCCGGCGGATGAAACGAAACTGCTCGCACGTTTGACCGAGGGCCGCATCGGTCAGGCCACCGCATTCGATCTGTCTGTTTATCGACAGGAGCGCCGCGCATTGCTGGGGATGATCGAACTGATGATAGCGGGCGAAGATCTTTTTCGTCTGCTCAAGGCCGCGGAGTATTTAGGCAAGAAGGAGAAAGACGATTTCGAGAAGGCGCTTGATTTACTGGCGTCACTATTGCGGGATATGTTCCTGCTGGCGGCTGGCGGTTCGCGTGACGCGATAACGAATATCGATGCCGCCGACCGGTTGGAGGAACTCGCGCCGAAGATCGAACTGAAGCGGCTGATCGGCTGGGTCGCAAAATTCGACGAGCTGCGCGCAAAGATGAAGATCAACATCAATCGGCAGATCGCCACTGAAGCGCTGCTGCTTGAGTCGTGAGGAAGTACGAAACTCATAAAATTGCCAAAAATCCGCAAAAATTAAGCGAACCTGCGGAGTGAAATGCCACGGTATTTATCGGCCGGCTCCTTGACAACATAAGGCAATGGTCTTTATGCTCTATCTTTTGCGCCCAGCGCAATTTCCATGACTTATTGCATGACTATGCAGACTGATTGATCGACCCATGTTCGACGCACTCTCAGACAAGCTCAAAAAGGTTCTCAAGGACCTGCGCGGCGAAAGCCGTCTGACGGCGGAGCATCTCGATCTGGCTATGCGAGAGATACGGATTGCGCTGCTCGAGGCAGACGTCAATTTTAAAGTTGTCAAAGATTTTATCGAGCGGGTCAAGTCGAAAGCCGTCGGCCAGGAGGTGTTGCACCAACTTTCGCCCGGTCAACAGGTTATCAAGATCGTCAATGACGAGATGGTGGAGATGCTCGGCGGGACCTCGAGCCGATTGCTCTTCACGTCGCGCCGTCCCAACTCGGTGATGATCGTCGGATTACAGGGTTCGGGGAAGACGACATCGACCGGCAAGCTGGCCAAATGGCTTCATCAGAATCAGAACAGGAACACTCTGCTTCTTTCAGTCGACGTTTACCGGCCGGCCGCTCGCGATCAATTGGCGGTGATCGGTCAGGCGATCAAGATTCCGGTCTTCGATGGGGATGGCCTGCGCGATCCGATGGAGCTCTGCCGGGCCGCGCGTTTGCATTGCGAACAGATCGGGTTCGACACCTTGATGATCGACACGGCGGGCCGTCTGCACATCGACGATGCGCTGATGGAAGAACTGCAGCTGATCAAGCGGGAGATGCAACCGGTCGAAACGCTCTTTGTCGCCGATGCGATGACGGGTCAGGATGCGGTCAAGAGCGCGAAAGAGTTCCACGACCGCATCGGTATTACCGGGGTCATACTGACGAAGATGGATGGCGATGCGCGCGGCGGCGCGGCCCTTTCGATCAAAGAGGTGACGGGCCAGCCGATCAAGTTTGTCGGCGTCGGCGAAAAGTATGACGCGCTCGATCCGTTCTATCCCGAACGCATTGTTTCTCGCATTCTCGGAATGGGCGATGTCCTCTCGCTCATAGAAAAAGTTCAAACGGAGGTCGATGAAAAGAAGGCGCTCGAGCTGCAGGAGAAGATGGAGCGCAATGCGTTCACGCTCGAGGATTTCCGCGACCAGCTCGCGCAGATGAAGAAGATCGGGTCGCTCGATAGCATCCTCAGTTTATTGCCGGGTGATATGTTCAAAGGGATGCCTAAGATGACGCCGGAGATGACCTCGCAGATGGAGAACGAGCTGAAGCGCACCGAAGCGATCATAAATTCGATGACTACGGGTGAGCGCGAGGACCACCTGACAATCAACGCATCGCGCCGGAAACGGATCGCGTTGGGCAGCGGGACGACCATCAATGATGTCAATAAACTGCTCAAGCAATATGCCGAGATGAAGGTTATGATGCAGCAATTGATGCAGGGCGACGGTATGTTGGGCGGCCTGCGCGGAAAAATGGCGCGCAAGTTGACCGGCATCGGATCGCGGAAAAAGAGAGATAAGAAAAGAAAGAAGCGAAGATGAATATACAGATTACGGATGGGGAATCCGTCTTCCGCAATCTGTAAGCAAAAGCTAGCCTCTACCGAGGCACTCAACTATAATTTATACGCCCTATAACGTTTGGAGGTAATTTACCTTGTTAGCGATTAGATTGACACGACAAGGAGCGAAGAAGAAGCCGTTTTATCGGGTGGTTGTGGCAGAAAAGCGCGCCAAGCGTGATGGCCGCTTCGTCGAAATTGTGGGCCATTACAATCCCTGCCGCGAACCGGCGCAGTTGGAGCTGAAGCTCGATCGCATCAGTTATTGGATTAAATGTGGCGCGCAGCCGACCGATACGGTTAAGAACCTGATCCGCAAGAGCGAACTACAGCGGCAAATTATCCAGAGTCCGGCGGAGAGCGCTGAATGAAAGAGCTTGTTGAGTTGATTGCAATATCTCTGGTCGATTACCCCGATAAGGTGAAAGTCAAAGAGATCGAGGGTGATCAGGCCACGGTGCTCGAGCTGCGCGTCGCTGATGGCGACCTGGGGAAGGTGATCGGCAAACAGGGGCGCACTGCGCGCGCGATTCGCACGGTCCTCAACGCTTCCGGAATAAAGCTCAAGAAACGATTCGTGCTTGAGATTCTAGAATGAGCGCCTCGCCCTTATTGCCAGTTGCAATGACCGGGCCCGCCGAGGTTGAGGAACTGATCAGCGTCGCTCGGATCGTTCGCCCGCAGGGGAGGCGGGGAGAGGTGATAGCCGAACTCCTCACCGATTTCCCCGAACGATTCGCCAGGCTGGGGGACATGACTCTGAGATTCGCAACCGGTGAAACGAGGGTCATCCAACTCGAGAACTCTTGGCTTCACAAAGGACGGATAGTTTTAAAAATCGACGGCTACGAGAACATCAATCAAGCGGAAGAGCTGCGCGACGCTCTCATTCTGGTGACCCGAGACCAGCTGGTAGAATTGCCGGTTGATACATATTACGAATTTGATCTGGTTGACTGTGAAGTAATTACCCGAGACGCCCGCGAGGTCGGACGCGTCAGCGGAATACAACGCTATGGCGCCGCCCCGCTGCTAGCCGTTCAGGACATCGAGAAACGCGAACATCTGATTCCACTCACACAAAACATTTGTGTCGAGATCGATGTGACGCGCAAACGGATAATCATCGATCCGCCTGATGGGTTACTTGAATTAATGGATAATTGATAGTTGATATTCTTTCAGTTGTAAGTTTTTTTGCTGATCGAAATTAATTGCACAGCCTCTTCGCCGCGTTAGCGGCGGTTGATTCTAGCCATGGGTTTTAACCCACGGTAGGCTTGAAGGATATTACCGCGTCGCGTTAGCGACGCCTGAATTCAACCGTCGCTGACGCGACGTGAAAAAATTTACTGCCACCGTGGGTTAAAACCCACGGCTACAATCAACCGCCGCTAACGCGGCGAAGAGGTTTTTCAGTCACTAATAGTTTTTAGTTTTTTGCCAACTGTTGACACCGACTTTACGAACTATCAACTATCAACTATCAATTCTCTTATATGCGTTTCGACGTATTGACCATTTTTCCGGATTTTTTTACGGGGCCGTTCGATTTCGGAATAATACGGCGGGCGCGGCAGGAAGGCTTGATAGAGATCGTAATACACGATCTTCGCTCTTTTACATCAGATAAACATCACGTCGTTGACGATCGGCCTTTCGGCGGCGGTGATGGGATGGTTTTGAAACCGGAACCGATCTTTCGCGCGGTTGAATCGTTGATGGCAGCCGGTAGTCGGGAGGAAGGCGAGAAGCGCGTGGCGGTCGTCCTGCTTTCGCCACAGGGACATCTGTTCGATCAAAGTCGGGCGGCGTCTTTTGCTCGCGAATGCTCGCAGATGATATTGATTTGCGGAAGATACGAAGGCGTCGATGAGCGCGTCGCAGAGCAGCTGGTAACCGATGAGGTTTCGATCGGCGATTATGTGCTCACCGGTGGTGAAATCCCGGCGATGGCGATCGTGGATGCAGTTACTCGATTGCTGCCGGACGCTCTTGGCAGCGATACTTCGGCGGCGCACGATTCATTTTCGGTCAATTCCAGCGGATTGCTCGATTATCCGCATTACACTCGCCCTGCCGATTTTCGAGGATGGCAGGTGCCGGAAGTTTTGATAAGCGGGCATCATGGAGAGGTGGCCAGATGGAGGCGGCGAGCGGCGCTGCTCAAGACACTTAAGATGCGGCCCGATCTGCTCCCAGATGCTGAGTTGAGTGATGAAGAACGACGATGGCTCTCGGAAAGGACTTGAGAGTTGAAATTTGAGATTTGATGAGGTGAGTGACAATGAACATACTTGATACCATTGATAAGGCTCAATTGAAGAGCAATATTCCTGATTTCATTCCGGGTGACACCGTTCGCGTCCACGTGCGGATCAAAGAGAGTGAGACTAAAGAGCGGTTGCAGGCCTTTGAAGGCGTCGTGATCGCACGCAGAGGCAAAGGTGTGAGCGAGACAATCACTGTTCGCAAAACATCCTTCGGCGTCGGCGTCGAACGCATTTTCCCATTACATGCGACTATCATCGATCACATCGATGTGATCAAGCGCGGCCGCGTGCGACGCGCCAAACTCTATTTCCTGCGAGGATTGCGTGGAAAGGCCGCGCGCATTCGCGAACGCGATACCCGTACACACGCTTCGGCTGCCGGCGGGAAGGAAAACTAGAGCGACTGGTGTTCAAATCATATTTTCTGATACCTGATAACTGTCACCTGAGACCGACAAATATTTCGACAGACTTCTCCGCTATATTGTTGGGAGAAGAGATATCCGTCCAGTCGGTTTCAGGTTTCATGCTAAAAGCTCTCACCGCAACCAAGATGCAGAGTAATTCGGTATAGGCCTTATCCAATTCGGGCTTTTTCTCGCCTGATGAGCACACCTCGATCCGCAACTCTCGTTTGCGTCGTCTTTCTGGCATTGTTGCCCTTCTACTTTTTTGGGCGCGAGACCCTGGGATGGCTCACTCTTGGAGATCAGGATGCGATCTTCTTCTTCTTCCCTGCCTTTCAATTCATAGGTGAACAACTTAAATCCGGAAATCTCCCTTTGTGGACGAATTATCAATACAGCGGGTCGCCGCTTTTCGCTCAATGGCATACAGGAATACTCGATCCGATCAACTGGATTTATGTGATCGAGACGAGTTCGCGTACGCTGACGATGTCCATTGAGATCGGCTTCGCCCTCTCGTTGCTTGCGACATTCGTTTACACGCGAAGTTTGGGTTTCACTCGGAGGGCCTGCGTCATCTCGGCGGTAATTTATGCATTGAGCGGGTTTGCCGTCGGCCGCACGCTTTATCCCTGCTTTCTTCACATAGTAGCGCTCGTCCCTCTCGTACTCTTCTTTGTCGAGAGGCTTTATCAACGAGGGAAGTGGCTCGATGTCGCCGCCGGCGCTTTGATCATCGCATGGCAAATATTCGCGGCGCACGCGCAACCGCTCGTCTACTCTTCATTGCTGGCTGGCGCCTATGCGCTCTTCAGATGGCAAACCGGGAAAAAGGTGGCGATGAATCGGAGAAGCGGGGTAGAGCAAGAGAACGCCGGAGTAGCAGCTGAGAAAGATCTCGCCTCCCCGTTCTTTCTTCTTCAATTCGCCTTGATGTTTATCATCGGTGCCGCGCTGGCCGCGGTGCAACTGATCCCGGCAGTTGAGACGGCTGGCCAATCGGTGCGCAAGGAGTGGCCTTATGACCTCTTCACGATGAATTCGCTGCATCCGATCTCTCTTTTGACCACTCTCTTTCCGTTTTTGCACGGTTCGGGTAAGACGATCTATCAGCTGCCTTATTGGGGCAATTACTGGCATCACAACGAAGCGCAGTTTTATTTGGGACTGCCGGCGATCTCATTGGCGATAGCCGGAGCGATCTTCGCTTGGCGCAGGAAAGACCGGATTGTCGTCTTCTGGAGCCTGGTGGCGGTTGTGGGCATCATCCTCTCCCTCGGGAAATATAGCGGGCCGATTGCTCGATTGCTCTTTCACGTCCCGTTGATCAGTCATTTCCGCAGCCCCAACCGCCATTGGATGGAAGTGACTCTAGCAGTAGCTGTTCTTGCGGGATACGCGATTGATCGCTTACTGCGGGAACGGGAGAGAGAGCTCGGCATACTGGTGCAGAGAACCGCAGCGATTCTTTTGCTGTTGTGCTGCGTCGTTGCCGGATTCGTATTATGGCAAAGGCGACTGGCGGAATCTGTCATCCGGCGGCTACCTGGTCTGGATAAAGTGTCCGAGGGGTTTCTGCAGGCTGCCGGAGCAGAATTTTATTTGCCGGTGATTTTTGCCGCGTGCGGCGCCCTTACTTTGATCTTCTTTGTTCGCACACAAACACGCGCCTATTGGTATGTGCCATTGCTCGTTTGGCTGCTCATCGATTTCAATCACTACGCGGCGTTCGCTCCCATCAACTCCCCGGCCAGACTGGAGACGCTCATCGGGCGGGGGATGCCCGCCTCGCTTGCCGCAAAACAGAGCGAGCGTGACCCGATACGCTACCACGTGATGCTCAACCCGGCTGCCGGAGAGTTCGACTCACTATTGTTCTACGGGCATGAAGATGGCTACGGGTTATGATCCGATCATCAATGATCGCTATAAAACTTTCAGCGGGATGGATGAGGCGGGACGCAGCTTTCACCTGGATATGCTTCAGGGCCGGGACCGCACGCTCGATCTTCTCAATGTACATTTTGTCCTGGTGGCCCCACCTATCTTCGAAACGACAGCCAGCCGCGCCCTGAGCGACGGAACGCGCTGGCGCGCGATCGATGATCGCAGCCCGGCCGAGCCTTACCGAAACTATCGCATCTTCGAAAATTTGAACGCACTTCCGCGCGTATGGCTGGTGAATCATATCAAGGTTGCCTATGAAGGCGATCAGCACAAACTGATTCGCGGAGAAGTTGCGACTACTGGAGAGCGTGACTTCGATCCCCGGACGACCGCGCTCGTCGATCACGAAACCGCAGGCAAGCTGGATGAGGCTCTATTGAAATTCCAGGGCGGGGATGCGGCCCCGCAAGCATCGCCGCCCACTATAATCGATCGCAAAACAACGCGTATGCTGATCGAAGCGGATGCTGCGAAACCATCGGTGCTGGTATTGAGCGAAATAGCATATCCGGGCTGGCAGGCGGAGGTCGATGGTAAAACGGCTGAATTGATGCGGGTGAATTACGATCTCCGCGGCGTTGCTCTGAGTCCTGGGAAACACAGGATAGAGCTTATTTATCGGCCGCTTTCATTGAAAATCGGGTCTGCAGTGTCAGTGATAACCGCGATATTTGTGTTGTTGAGCATAAGGTTCGCGAGAAGGAGATAGTCAACGGATCGAAAAATAAGGGATTCCGCATGACCGATAACGAGCAGTAGGACGGGGTGTTTACAAAAAATGAGTGCTCCGCAAAAGACAGACACTTCAGAGTGAACCTGAGATTCATCCTAAACGTAAAAGATTTTGCCGCTCTTACTCTTTGATTGAAATGGCCTGAGGGCAATGTTGGGACTATCGCATGATTATGGAGGTTCGTAATGTTCTGCCCGAGATGTGGGACGGAAAACCTTGAGACGAACAAATATTGCCGAAACTGCCGCGAGGATTTGCAACTGGTCGTGCATGCGATGAGCAATCGCCTGCCCGTGCTGTTGTTCACCAAAATAGATGCTGCATTAGACCGTAAAAGCGAACGTTTCCGTCGAGATAGCGCTCTTTGGCTGCTTGCCAGTATCTGCTTTTGCCTGAACGCCGTTTTGGGATATCCCTCCCCAGGCGAGGGCCATTATCAAATAATAATGTTTTCGCTTTCAGTCATATCCTGTGGTTATGGACTTTTCATCAGCATCTGGAGTTATTTGGCTTTCAGACACAGTTTATTAGTTGGGCGAGAAATATTTCTTCCCAACAACGACTCCGTCAGTGCTGCTCATAACCGAATCGTCAACTCGCTCCAGACGGATACTTCATCGGTTGAGACTCTCCGGCTGCCAGTCCCCAACGCCACTGAACAAACGACAAGAAAATTATCAGATACGACGTGTGAGGCAGGCGCTTTTACGGAAGTGAACTACTCATGCTGTTCGAGTTGCGGAGCGGAGAGTTCATCTGACCTTAAGTTCTGCCGTAACTGTGGCGCTAATCTTAAGCTTCTCAGAAAAATAACGAGGAGCGGTCGGTTCCAAACATGGCTTAATTCAAAGTTGGACCAGTATATCAAAGCGAAAAGCACTCATGAAATTGGCTATGGCTCGAGCGCGATGCTTTTTCTTATGGCGGTCATGTATCTGGCAATCGCCGTCAGCAAAATTGCAATAACAGGTATTGATTGGGCATTTTTATACTATGCGGCATTTCTCTTTTCATTTCTCATAATAGGAGCCTGGGACTATCTGTATTATCGGCGTTTGCGAAAAACCAACGCGGAGACTCCACGAGCAATATCCATAGCAACCTTTGATACTGCCCCTCAAACGGTACCGGATCAGGTGAAAGCGGGCCTGACTACAGACCGGCTCCCAGTCAATAAATCCGCCCCCGATAGATGAATCTCTTAGCATCACCGAAAATACAACAAGACAACTGATCGATCGCAATGCGCCATAATAAACTCGTGATCTAGCAACGGTCGGCAAGCCCAACATCCTCGTAACTGTCTAAATCGTACACATCGATTACATCGATGCAGAATCGACCAACTCGTCAGCATACTGCCGCTTCGGCGGCCGGCCTGTGTTTTTCTCGTTCGCTGCAGCATTCGCATGCTGCTGCGTAATACTCCAAGCGAAATCTCAAACGCGCAAGGTTTGGAGTTCCGCCTTCAGGCGGTCAGAAAATCGCGTGCAGAAAGGAAATGACCGGCGCGGTGAGCGCGGGATTGATGGTGAAGTTGTCGACGAAAATCGAGCCGCCTGGAGTCGCGACGACTGAGACGACCACCTTGTCTAAGCTAGTCACGGACGCTTGAGGGCTACGGAAGGTGAAATTCTCGCCGACGATCAGTTCGTTGCCGCCGGGCGGCGTCGCAAAGACCGAATAAGTGTGCGCAGGGACGTTTACGACCATGCGGAAATGGTAGGTTTCTCCCGCCGCGTAAGAAATGCTCGTGGCGGCGCCGTAGCCCGAGCCATTGTAGGCGTCGATCAAGCCGGCGTTGTTAAAACGCACGATGGCCGCTATCCCGGAGTAGGCCGTCGGCGAGCCGAGCGAGAACCCGAACAAGGCATCGATCGGCGAGATCGAGGGCGTTACGTCGAATTGCGCAGTAAACTCGCCTGTTTGCGCGGATGGCAACGGCGAGGCGTAGAAGCCCATCGCGGGCGTGACGGTTGCGCTCGTGCTAATGACATAGTCGCCGGCTCTCACGAAGCTGTTGTGCATGCCGTCTTTAATGGCGACCGCTTTCAGCTTGGCGCTGGCTCCGATCGCCACCGGGCCGGTGTAGATCACGCCCGCCCTCGATGTAGGAGGTCTGCCGTCGGTCGTGTAGCGGATCACCGCCCCGCTGGTCGCGGAGGTTATAGTGATATTCTGAGCGCCGAAATACTCGCCGGGCGGGAGACTGAAAACAGGGGCCAAGACTGTGTTGGGATCGCTCTCGAAATCATATGCGCCCGCATCGATGGGCAGCGTGCGCGGATTGCCTTCGACGTCAGTTGGCGGCGCGAGGTCCGGTGTGCCCGCGGCGACCGCCGCGCTGAGGCGCCGCAGGTGAAAATTGAGCCGTTGATAATTGACAAAGAGCGAAGCATAGTCGCTCGAAACGATGTTGAAATCGACGGCGCCGACGCTCTCATCGGTGTTGAGCCAGGGCGTGATATTGTTGCGGACGACATTGCCGGTGGACGGCGTGCCGTCTTTGTGCGCTGCGATCTGAATCCACGGCCTCATCGTGCCGGCGCCCAAGGGATTATGCGCGACCGTGTTATTCACGACGCGGCAGTTTCTCGCGCCGAGCAACGAGATCGAGTTCCAGTGGCCCGTAGCGACGAGGTTGTTTTCCACGATCCAGTCGTCGAACCATCCGTCGAAAGCGCCTATGCCCTGGGCTTCGTGAATCAGCGGGCGACTCGAGGTGGCACTCAGGATGATGTTGTTGCGGATCACGACGCGCGCGGAGGCAAAGCCCTGGATCATGTCGTAGTGGTTCCCGTTGGTCGCGTAAACATCTCGGATGACGTTGTTTTCAATGATCAGATCGTCGCAACTGGCCCGCAGGGCGTCGCCGCAAAAGTTCCGCACAATAGAGTTCTTGATTGTGAGGTGATGCGTCGTATTATTCATGTTGATGCCGAAGAAGACGTTCTTTACGTGGCATTTATCGATAGTGACGTGATGGCTGTTGTTGTTGATGTAGATGCCGTTCCACGCTTTGGTATTCCAATCGTCGGCGGTCCAGGCCGATGAATTGCCGATCGAGTAGATCGAGCAGTTCCTCAAGGATATCTCGGAACTGGCGTTGGTGATTCGCAGCAGGGTGTTCTCATAAACCGGGAAAACGGGATGCGTCAAGGGGTGCGCCGCAGGGAGCGGGGCGGTCGTGTGAACTTCCACGCCGTCCAGAACCCAGTGGGTGGCGCCGATGAAATCGAGCCGATTGATGACCGGCTCGTGGCCGGCCTGTTTGGTGATTGTGACGTCGCCGACGTTGTCGCCGGTGATGACCGGGAAGCCGTGATTGCCGGAGCGGAGGTAGATGACATCCCCCGCGCTAAACGTCTTCCCCGCAGCGAAGACCTCCTGCAACGTGCTCCATGGGGCCGCGGCGGTGCCCGGATTGCTCATGCTGCCGCAGACGGGATCTACATAATAGGCCGCTCTGAACGACGGATTATCGGCGGGCCCCGTGAGCGTGGCGGCATTCAAGGCGCCGGCACCCGAGCTATTGTTCACGATGACGGCGCATGCCGCTAGCAACAATGCTGCACGTAATACTCCGATAAATGTTTGCGTGATTTTCATTGAAATTCCCCATTGGTGATTGAATTGAGATTGATCAATTGCTTTTCTTAGTAGCAGGTTGTTTTAACTGATCATACAATTCCTTCATCCCGTCGTAATACTCCGCGAGAGGTTCGATTCCAAGCGCTTTTCTGCGGTTATCTACATTTGCGGCATCCTCTATCGGATCTGGTACGATTTCTCCACCCTCACCGAATTTCGTTTGTGTTCCATATAACTGCTTTTTACCATCTCTAACTAGAACCCGATCTGTTAGGAGCGCGAAATCCTGCACCTTGGCCTCGCCTTTTTTTACGGATGCCTCCAGCAGCGGCAGGCATTCTTTTTGAAACGGGAGGCTCATATGCTGCACGAGTAACCAGGCAGCACCGCCCCCATCTTCTGCCACGAGGCTTCTGCCAGGCCAGCCGAACTGGCTGATGATTTCACGCATTCGTTTCTCATTCCTCTTATCTATTTCCTCTATCTTCGCCCAGTAATGCGGATCTCCGGCGGACGGGTCACCCGCCTTCCGAGCGGCCTGATCTTCTTCCGCCATGCGTAACAATTCAGCGCGAAGCGGGTCATTAAGTTTCGCTCGAAACGCCTTAACTCTTGCGACAAAGCTCGGCCAACGCGCATCCGCGCGCAATGCCGACAATTTCTGTGACTTCTCATAGGCTTCGAATTGAGGAAACCCAAGGTCCAGGGACTTGTTTAAATAACGATATCCCTCATCGAGTTTCCCGGAGAACGCCAGGCAAGCAGCAGCGGCTAAGGCAATATTCGATTCCCGATATCCTTTCTCGAATTGTGATATCCAGATTCGTGCGCACTCCGCGTAATCACCCCGAGCCTCAGCGGCGTTCGCCTGATTCAGGATTTTGTTCTTGGTAGATTGGGCGTGCGCCTTGATCGTGAGCATGAGCAGCGCAATTAGCGCGCATTTCAACAATGGTAAGATCGACAATCTATTTCTCCTTTCAGGGAAAAATAAATACATTTAGATGTTTCAGTCTATTGACGTCTGTGCATATTAAAGTAACCCACCGAAGAGACGCAAAGATTGCAGAGGTAGCGCAGATGTTAACTTGTACAGGGTGACCGAAGCAGCCTCAATTTTCCACCGGTGGTAGTCTTCCTGGTTGAAATGGAGACCATTTCGACCGAGTTGATTGTCTACTTAGTCAAGCGAGAAGCGCTCAAATAAAAGGCAAGGGTTTATTTCAGTTTGACTGAAGATTTAGGAAGCCCTGCTCAAAGAATAGTGAAAAAATATCCATACCTGGCTGGAAGCCCTAAATGTTGAAAGGCCAAACGCCTGCGCGAGTGGCGGGTTTGGCCTTTCATTCTTTTACGCTTCGAGTGTTGCTAGCATTAAATGCCGCAACTTGTTCAAGATCACGGTTGGAGCACCCTATCTCCGGTTTCACATTCTCTATGGACGCGGATTCGGTGGCTTGGTTTTGCCCGGCTCTTCCTTCTTCACTTCTCCGGGTTTGCCAGCTTCCTTCGGATCGACTTCCTCTTCGACGCCGGTGAGCTTCACGTCTGACTGGAACTGGCGATAGTTCTTGTACCTGGTCACCATCCGGACATGGATGCGGCCGCTATCGAATTCAAGCACATCGTCACCATAGGTGTATGTCGGGAACCAGTAACGACCATCAACATTTTCGCGATAGGTTTCGAATTTCGGGAAGCGTTGAGTGAATTCGGGAACGACCTTGCCTGCCGATTTCACGATTTGCAGGTCCTGATCGTCAACCCATATCCTCCCCTGAAAGAATTTGCCCTCGATCTTCTGCTTACGCAGTTTATCCAACTCCTTTTTATTGGAGATCGCCTTCGGGGTTACATCGAAGACATAGGTATCCAATTGATCGACCTTCTCTTTACCTACGTAGCTCACGTTGTAGTTCGGCAAATCTTCGCCAGTTAAGGCGAATGGCTGAAGGTTGATGAATGCGTTCTTATCTTCTTGGGTCATGGTCAAGCCAGCCTGGTCCAGGGTCGACTGGGGGGCTTTGAGGATGCGCTCGATTCTTTTTCCCGCATCATTAAAAACGAATTCCGAAACCTGATAGAACTCACCCGAGATGGTATCGGCAGGGCCGATCACCTGGAGTTTGGATTCCTGAATATAGGAATACTCTTTAAAAGTCTCGCGCAGTTCGGTCTCCCGAGACGTAAACCGTTGGATGATTTCATCCGGTCTGAGAGACTTGTTCGTCTGAGTATTTGTCTCAAGACTCACCTCTCTGGGCCTGTTCGTATCCTGAGCTGAAATCGACCAGAGCGAGCCGAACAGGCAAAAGATGGATAGAATTGCAAAGCGACTTGTTTTCCTCATAACTTTCCTCCTACAAGGTCTGTTGTACCCGCGCATTTATGTATGAATGATTATAACGAAAAATGTTGCGTTAAGTAACTGAGGCGGCACGCAGAATTCAGAACGGGGAAAATCACCAAAATTTTATAATGTTTGCAGTGAATACCGGCCGTTTTAGTATTCTTCATCTGAAACCCCAATTCCCAGTGCTCGAATTTTCCGAAGCACGAGATCATAACTGAATCCACGGCGCAGTAAATAATCGAACAGCTTCTTCGATTCCTTGCGCGTCTCCGGACAACCTCTCAACCTTATACGTTTGTTGATGGCGCGGTCGATTAATTCCTCTTCGCTTTGCATCGAGTAGGTTTCCTCGATGGTATTTTCGACAGTTTGCAGCGGCAATTTCTTGCGTTGCAAATCGCGGCGCAGGCGTGTGGGGCCCAGAGGCTTGGCGGCGAGACGCGATGTCGCGAATGAAATGGCAAATTGCCGGTCGTTTAAATACCCGAGCTCCTCGAGGCGCGCTATGACCTGGTTGACCGCCGTCTCATCCGCCCAATCTTTTTCAAGCAGTCGGCCGCGCAATTCCTCAATGCTTCGCGGCTTGTATGAAAGCAGCCGAAACGCGCGTTCCAGCAATTTCTCATAGATTGAGGCAGCCATATTCCAATCCTGATACCGATAAACGAATCAGTCAAGCTCGAACTCATTTTACGATTTCTTGATGGGCGTGCTATATTTGCGTCCTGCTACTCAAAATCATACCACAGTTGAGGTACGGAATATGTCAGGGCATTCAAAATGGCATTCAATAAAACATAAAAAGGGCGCGCTCGATGCCAAGCGCGGAAAACTCTTTACTAAATTGATCAAGGAAATAACCATCGCGGCGCGGAGCGGAGGCAGCGGAGACCCTAATCAAAATCCGCGTCTGCGCAAAGCGATCCTCGACGCCAAAGCCGCTAATATGCCGAACGATACGATCGATCGTGCGACCAAACGTGGCACGGGTGAGCTGGAGGGCGCGAACTATGAAGAAGTGACCTACGAAGGCTATGGGCCCGGTGGAATTGCGCTGATGATTCAGACCACCACGGACAACCGTAATCGCACGGTATCGGAGATCCGCCATATCTTTTCAAAGTACGGCGGCAACCTGGGTGAAGCGGGTTCGGTCGGCTGGATGTTCAACAAGAAAGGGCAGATCATCGTCGATTCGACGCTCAAGGGCGAGGACCAGATGATGGAGATTGCGGTGGACGCGGGCGCTGAGGATATGCAGAATTACGGTGATACTTATCAAATTCTCGCGGCTCCCGATGACTTCCATGCAGTGCTCGAAAAGATCAAAGGCGCCGGCATCGAGCCGATCTCCGCAGAGATCACTATGATCCCACAGAACACAATTAAACTCGAAGGCGGCTCAGCCACCCAGATGCTCAAGCTTTATGAAGCTCTTGACGACCAAGAGGACGTACAGAGTGTCTCCGCTAACTTCGAGATCGATGATGCTGTCATGGAACAGCAGGCGTAATGACGGTTGTCGGTTGCCGGTTAATCGCTCATATATCTCAGTTCACTGTCGGTTGCCTGAAAACTTGAGGCCGGAACCGACTATCGAAACAAACCGACGACCGACAACTGACTTATGAATTTCAAAAGGCGCGGAGCTGAGACAGGCAGCGGTTTTCAGGAAGCGATCAACCGAACCAACGAGGGTTACGAACGTAACGGACGGGCCTGCATCACACGCAAGGCGATTCCCGGAAAATATCTGATCGAACGCGGCGAATCGCGCCGGGGGCTTTCATTGCCTCCGATCGATAAACCTCCGGGCAGAGGGCAGACGCGCCTTGATTCGGCTGAATTAGCTCGTCTGGTCAAAAAGCACAAAGTGACCGACTGGCGCCGATTCGTTCCAGAATCGAAAGCGGAACCCGACTATGGCGGCGTTCTGGCTGGCGATGGGCGGGCGATTTTTTACGATGCCAAAACCACCAGGCGTGACGCGCTCGATTTCGATAATCTGCACGCGCATCAGATTTTGTTTCTCGAGCGGACTGCTGGCTTTGGGGCAGTCGCTGGTTTTCTCGTCGAGTTCAGCAAATATGGCGAGGTCTATTTTCTCCCGATCCAGATTTTGTCGCTCTGGCGCGATGCAAGCGCGCGCAAGAGCATTCCGCGCCGGTTTTTTAATGATAACCTGGTTCCGGCTCAACCGGGCAAAGGGTTGATCATTTTCGATTACCTCACGGCAATCGAAGAGCAGGAGCGACGCTACAGTCGCGACTTTTCCGGGTTTCGTATAACGATCCATCGCAAAATCAAAAGTAAGATCAAATAACTCTCGGCCACCCCGATAGGAGAGACTTCAATGATTTCAAAACAAAAAGTTCTACGTGTGTCTTTTCAGCAGGCCGGTGGCTTAATAATTCTTACCGTTCTGTTTTGTGTTCAGGTCGACGCGAAGCGGGTCGTCTTCGTGCCGGGGCAGCGCGCCATTGTATTCGATGAAAGGATATCCGCATTACGCACACAGCCTGATCTCAAAGCGCCACTACGACAACGACTCCGTCGCGGACGTGTGGTTGGCATTCTGCGGACAGCGAAGAACGATTCCGGCGCTCGTTTCTTTCGGGTTGCGATCTCGCGTAATACTCAAGGCTGGGTGTTGGCTGATGCTGTGGCGAGGAAGGGAAATCTCGCGGACGCTCAAAGACTGATTTGGCTCATCGAAGCGACAAGCGACGAATTCACAAAGATGAAACTCGCGCGATTATGCGCTGATGAATATCGTATGACGAAATTCGCCCACCGCGCCTTGTTGCTATTGGGAAAAGCGGCCGAGGGTGCGGCCGATCGCCTGACTCGTGAGGCGATCCGAAGAATCGGTGATGGCGACTCAACCGGCGAATTGACTAGACGCTTCTATTTTTTGAACTATGTTGGGTTGGATCGTTATAACCGCATCGGCGTGACGTTCGATTACGATGAGACGGAAAATCGGATAATTTACGATGGAAAGGCCTACCGCGAATTGCTGCGGCGCTATCCGCGGAGCGACGAGGCTGGTGAGGCGAGAGAGAGGCAGGATCGATTAAAACGGAAAATCAGTAGCGCCGACGAGTAGATGGTTGGTGAGAAATCAATGGAGAAACTCAAACCCATACGCCCATTGATTTTCCCTCGCCTTACTTGCGAGGCCCATAACTCTTGGATAGAAAATCGATCAGAGGCTCTTTTTCGGCCTCGGTTACCTGGGCGCCCCAGCGGATCATCTTATCGACCTCGCGCGTCCATCCGGGACGAGATAATCGCTGCTGCTGAGTCAAATCGGCCTCGTGGCAAAGCAGACATTTCTTCGCGAATATCTCTTTGCCCTGTGTTTCGCCAGAAGATGGGTGATTGGTGGCTTCAACCTTTTTCGGCCCGAAATTCGCCGCCAGATAATCTATCAATGCAGCTTTCTCCGCCTCCGCCACGGTCGCACCCCAGCGGATCATCTTATCGACCTCGCGCGTCCAGCCCTGCCGCGAGAGCCGCTGCGAAACGATCAGATCGGATTCGTGACAAGATAGACAGCTATCGCGCGCTACCTCGACGCCTTTGCCTTCAGGTAAATCCTGGCGTGCAGCCGAGACCGTGAGCAAGCCGTCGATGAGCATCGCAGCCATAATCAATGCTATTTTCAGTTTCACTATATTATGCGGCCTCGACATTGATCCTCACTTTATCGATAACATTCCAGAGGTAACCCGATGGATTCCATTGCGGCGCCACTGGTTGAATCTGCCCTTTTTCATCGGTGGCGCGCGACATAACCAGGTAAGAGCCGGGCGCGCTGATGTTCAGCTCGTGTTCGAATGACTGCCAGGCGTAGCGTTCTCGCTCCTTTCCCAGCCGGGCTGGCGTCCACGTGCTTCCGTTGTCAATTGAAATATCGACCTTCGCTATCTTCGATTCTCCGGCCCAGGCAAAACCAGTCACACGAAGTTTGCCTGGTTTCACGGCCGCACCCTCGATGGGCGAGTTGATGAACGATTTAACCACCAATCCGGTTAATGGAACCATGAATTTCGGATCGACTGTAGCGCCCGGCGACACACGCCGGTTCGGGTAGCGATAGGCTGTCTTGACGAAAAATCCGTCATGCTCTTTTTCGATCACCTGAACGTGATTGAGCCATTTCACCGCGTAAGCCCCTTCCCATCCCGGAATGATAGCGCGAAGCGGAAACCCGTGAAGTGCCGGCACCGGTTCACCGTTCATCTCGTATGCGAGAATTGTATCGGGATTCATAGCCTTAGCGAGCGGGACGTTGCGCACGAAATCGGGCATGCTGCCGACAGGTTTGTCCGCGCCGCCCAGCAGAACGTATTTGCCGATCGGCTTGACGCCGGCCTTCCCCAGCAGCTCGGACAGGCGTACGCCGGTCCACCGCGCAGTTCCGACCGCGCCCTTCTCCCACTGGATTCCCGCCACCGGCGGATCGAAAAATGCGCGTCCATTGCCAGCGCATTCGAGCGTGACTGTGACTGTCGCTCGTGCCATCTTTTTCAGCTCATCGATTGAGATAGTGAGCGGTCGTTCGACCTCGCCATCGACTTTGATTGACCATTCCTTCGCAGCTGCGTCGTCGATGCTCGGAGCATAAGTATGAGTACGCACATAGAAAAGATCGTTCGGCGTTATCCAGGTATTGAGCAGACTGACCGGAGTCTCTAGGTCTTCCGGCCTCACAGAACGGACGATGAGCCGCTCTTTGCCTTTGATTATAGTCTGGGCGAATCCCTGGTTCGGGACTAACCGGCTCAGTGCAAAAGCCGCCCCCGCCAATCCTCCGGCGGCCATAAAATCGCGGCGCGTGCTGTGCTTATCATTTTTATTATTATTATTCATCTACTACTCCATGAATTTGTGACTGCCTCGACCTGTGGTGCGGTCAGGTGAGTTTTCCGGTGTGCGTACATAAAATATGATGATTGCATAAAAAGTGACAAAACGAAACATTTGACTCTTCCTCTGAGTCGTTTCAAAATTCGCCACGGCCAGAATAGATGCTATGATTGATCACCTGCAAAAGAGTTATGTGGAAAAGCGCACGGCGATCTGTGCCCGGTTGGCACAGTTCGCGGAGGTAGGGCGTGAGTCCGATGATGCCCGTTTATTCGAAGAGCTGGTTTTCTGTATATTCACGGCCGGCGCGAGCGCGAAGATGGGATTGAATTCGATCGAGCGGGTTCGGCCGCATCTGCTCAAGGCTAATCATCGAAAGCTCATGACTGTGCTGGTCGGATCGCACCGCTATCCGCGCGCGCGTTCCGGCTACATCGTACACACGAGAGCTTATCTGCGGAGAGAGTGTGACTTGCGTTTACGGGAAAAACTCGCATCATTTGATGAGGATATGGAGGCGCGGCGAGATTTTTTCGCCAGAAACCCCGGCATTAAAGGGATCGGATATAAGGAGGCCAGTCATTATCTGCGAAACATCGGCTATCGCGGATATGGGATACTTGACAAACATATTCTCCGCACTCTGCATGAATGCGGAGTTATTGATTCGCCGCAACCGCCCACGACGAAAAAAAACTATCTCGTTATTGAAGAAAGCATGAGAAAATTTGCCGGGGATATTAAAATCAATTTCGACGAACTCGATCTCCTCCTTTGGTCGAATAAAACCGGTGAGATACTGAAATAACCCCTTGTGAGGTGTCTTATGAAAACTATGCTCCGGTTAGAGGTTGTATTCCTGCTGTTAACGCTCGTGTTGCTGCCGGCGGCCGGACTGGCCGAATCTCGCGGCAAGGCGCTCAAACGCGCCGAGAAAGAACTGAGACAGGCGAATTTCGGAGAGGCTGAGAAAATTTATCGGCAACTTGTCGAACGCGATCAGAAGGATAAGGATGCGCGCCTGGGATTGAGCTTTGCATTGATAAAGCAGGGCAAATTACAGGATTCGTACGAACAGGCTGCACAGGTTATTGCCGCGGACCCGCTGAGCTCGCGCGCGCACGCGCTGCTGGGAACGTCACTTTTGCGTTCAGGCGAGTTTCGCAATTCGATCGAGGCGCTTTACACGGCCGTCAAATTCAACAACCGCGAATCGCTCGCCATCGCGGGGCTGGCCGAGATCGAATATTTCGAGAACAGATCGCGCACAGCCTATGAATGGTTGAAACGAGCCGTGCAGCTCGATCCGCTCGAGCCGGATTATTACATCTCGCTCGCACGGTCCTGCTCACGTCTGGAGTATTACGGTGAAGCGGCGGACGCCTACCAGCGCTTCCTCGACGTCTCGCCCAAGACGGATATCGAGCGGCGCGCGCGCATCCGAGGCCTGATCGATTTTTACAGGTATCTCGGCACCACCAAGATACACAGGACTGTGGGGAAGGAATCTCCACGATCCCCATCAATCTGGTCAACCATCGACCATTTATCGATATAACGGTCAATGGCAAAGGGACATTGAAATTTGTCGTCGATACGGGCGCCAGTCTCTCCGTCATTTCGGATAAGGCTGCCGAGCGTTTGGGGATCAAGCAGGTCGCGCGCGGCGGGAATGCGCGAGCCATAGGCGGAACCGGAACATTCCCGATCATCTATGGCCTGCTCGATTCTATCGCAATCGGTGAGGCGAGGATCGAAGCCGTACCGGTCTATATCCGCACGGTACACAGCGCTCCGGACACCGCCGAAGCGGAGAGAGCCGACGGTTACATCGGATTATCCGTGCTCTCAAACTTCGCGGTGACGCTCGATTATCAAACCCGGCGAATGGTGCTCGATCGTACGCCGGTCCGGGAGGAGCCAACTGCCGCCAAACCCGATCAAGGGAAGACCGATCTGCCCGTATCCGATCCCGCTCGGGTCGACCCGTTGAAGAGTGAGACGAAGAGTGAGACGAAGCCCGATACGCCCCCGGCGGTCAGCGGCACTCTGGCGGAGGCCGATACGTATGAGATCCCGATCCGGAGCACGAGCGGCGGACTGGCGAGCGCTGAAACGCGGCTGCCTGATATGGATCGTCCGCTCAACTTCATCATCGATACGGGCGCGACCGTCAGCGTGGTCTCCAAAGCGATCGTCAAGAAATATAGCCTCGAAGGGTTGAAGCTGCAGGGGCTGAAGTATCGCGTCATCGGCGCCGCCGGGATCGAGGAGGGAGCCGAAGCGTTGGGGCTTTCAACGCTCACCGTCAGCGGTTTGAAGAAGCAGAATGCGAGAGCCTTGATCCTCGACCTCGAAGCGGTCAATGAGACATCGGGGTTCGAACAACACGGAATTCTGGGGGGAGATTATCTATCGCATTTCCGGATCGTGCTCGATCTGCGGCGATATCAATTCAAACTCACGCCCCAGACTGCCGCGATCACGGTGGCTGCGGAGAAACAGTAAGGCAGTCGGTTGCCGGTTCGCCTCTAACGTTCCGTAGTTTTTTGAAACCACCGGTAGCGACCGACTATCGGTAACCGGCAACTTATATGGTCACCAGCATCTATCTCGAAACATCGGTAATCGGCGCCTATCTCGACAAAGGCGAATCGTTTCGTCGGGACCTGACGATCCGCTGGTGGGAACATGAGTCGAAAAATTATCGTGCGTTCGTCTCGCCGCTGGTCGAAAGAGAGCTCGAACGAACGCGCGAACCGTATCGACAGAGTTATCTCCTGTTGATCCAAGGATTGCCGCAACTCGAGATTACGGAAGAAGCGGCTATTCTGGCCGATGGATATGTTGCGCGCGGGATCTTTCAGAGGAAGTATCTGGGTGACGCTCTGCACGTGGCCCTCGCGTCATACCACAAAATCGATTTTCTGGTGACCTGGAATTTCGGTTATCTCGCAAATGTCCACCGGCAGGCCCGGATCAAGCTATTCAACACCGCCGCCGGATTCTTCGTCCCCGAGATCGTGACGCCGGAGTTTTTGGTAAGCGAACTTTAGTAAAACAGTTTTCAGTTGTCAGTTTTCAGTCTTTGATTCCGCTCTCAACTGAAAACTAAAAACTGAAAACTAAAAAACTGATTTATGTATCAACGTCCGAGATTTTTGGAAGAATTGCATGCCATACGCGAAGAGATGTCGCGCGAATGCGATTATGATGTCGACCTCTTCGCTGAAATGGTACGTAGTAATCAACCGCCTAAACATGGCCCCGCGCGGAATATTCGTGGATTCCGGCAGTATGTTCCTCCGAACGCCGCCTTCGTCGAGAAGATCAGGAGGTTAGGTAAAAAGAAGTAGCCCGAGATTAATGAGATGTTCAGCACTCAGCACTGAAATATGGGTGAGCCATTCTACGCAATAGGATTTAAAATTACAGACGAAGCTTCATACCAGGCATTGGCTGAAGAAGCACACCAACGCGGGACGCTCAGCAAAGCCCGGAGAGCTCAAGGCATTTTACATGGTTGCTGCTGGAGTTTGGGCGCTGGTCTCGAGGTCTGGACCGTGCTTTATGAATCGAAAGAGGGATTGTTTTATGCGGATTGTCGACCCGCATTTCGATCCCAGCAGATATTCAGCTTTTACCCATGGGAGATTGTCGAATACGAAGAGGACGGCGAGGCCATTGCGCGCGGCGTGACAGCCGAAACGGATACCGAGATGATATTCGAGTTGCAAAACCTTACCGAAATCAATCCGGATGAGTTCCGCGAGCGGCCTCTGACGGCTGTCGTCTCGGGATTAGCCTATCGCGCTCACGCCCACAACCGCCGTGGGACGCCCGCGTTTGCGCCTCTCTCATCTCGCTCTCGGCGGAAAAAGGCGGCCGAGAACGACTACATCATATCCGGAACAATAGTTTCTTGGCGGGAGATAAAAAATCGGCATACCACCAGTGATTTGATCTGGACCAGCATCGATGCAGGGAAGCTCAGGCTCGAAGTGCTCGTAAATCGCGCTGACTTGAAGGGTGAGCTGAAATGCGGCGGATGGTTGAGCTCCGAAATCTGGTTGCAGGGACACGTCTTGAATGACAAGGAATTGCAGGCTCGCTACGAAGGTGTAGACCTCGATATCCCGCGCGGCGATCACTGGAAAAAATTCCGGCGAGAGAACTGACCGCGTATTTTTCACGGATGCAATTTTCAATGACCGGCTTTAACCCGTCTTGTTCCTGCGCTTTCGTGAAGATCCGTGGTTATTTGTTTCAATTATGGTCTCGATAATCACCGCACGCTGGGTGCTCCCGATAACATCTCAGCCGATCGAATTGGGCGCTGTCGCAATCGAATCCGGTTGCATCGCCGCCGCTGGCTCACTCTCCGAAGTCCGCCTAAAATTTCCCGATGCACGCGTAAAAGACTTGGGTGAAGCTGCGATCCTGCCTGGTCTGGTGAACGTTCACACGCATCTCGAACTGACCGTATTCCGCGGGCGTCTGGAAGAGGCGCAATTTCAGCGCTGGATTTCCGGACTGGTTCGGCTTAAAGCCGAAAAGCTGGACGCAGATGATGTGTATGCGAGCGCACAGCTCGGATGTATCGAGGCGATCAGGTCGGGCATTACTACGCTCGCCGATACTTCGGACGCGAGCGCTCCCATGGTCGCCTTGATCGAAAGCGGGCAGCGGGGGGTGATATTTCAGGAATGTTTCGGAATACGGCCTGAACAGGCCGAGGCCAGCATGGGCGATTTGCAAACGAAACTTGAAGCTCACGCTGATCGACTGGCCAGAGCGGGCGGTGAAGCTCAGGCGCGATTGAGCGTTGGCATCTCGCCTCACGCTCCTTATTCAGTCGCTGACAGCCTCTATCGGCTCACGACACGGTTCGCCCTTGACCATAAATTCGATATTGCGATTCATACCGCGGAATCCGCCGATGAAGCGGCGCTAATGCGCGATGGCAGCGGGGCTTTCGGCGACTCACTGAGGAAGCGGGGGATCACACCCAGCGGTATGGGCGTCTCGACGGTCAGGTATTTCGACCGGCTCGGAGTGCTCGATGCGGCGCCGCTTTTGATCCATTGCGTCACGGTCGATGAAGAAGAGATCGCGCTAATGAGTGAACGGGGTGCTCGCGTGGCGCACTGCCCCAAATCTAACGCGAAGTTCGGCCACGGCAACTCGCCATTGATCGAGATGCGCCGGGCCGGCATTAGTCTCGGTCTCGGAACGGACAGCGTCGCGAGCAATAACTCCTGCGATCTGCTGGAAGAAGCGCGCTTCTGTTCTCTGCTCCATCGGGCATCGCATAAAGATGCGACCGTTTGCACGGCGGAAGAGATGCTGAGATTTATGACGATTGACGGCGCGCGCGCGCTGAAGATGGGTGATCGGATAGGCTCGATTGAAACGGGGAAGCAGGCTGATCTGATTGCGATCGATCTTCAGAGGGTTCATCACAACCCATATTATGATCTGGCGACGGCGATCACCTTCAGTTGCTCGGCGCGCGATGTTGTATTTACGATGGTAGCCGGACGGGTGCTTTATGAAGGCGGGCGCGTATTAACGATGGATGAAACAGATGTAATGATGCGGATTCGGGAAATACACCGTAAACTAGCCTGAGAGTTGATGTAAAGATACTGTACGCGCGCAATTCCAAGGGAATATCACAAAAAGCACAAAAGATATTTTTGTGCTTTTTGTGGTGGACATACTATTTCACCTGGATATGCGCTTCGAGAAACCAGAGCGACTTATCCAGATCGCGCGAGACCTCGGTGAAGATGTCCGAGGTGTCGATATCACCCAGTTTATCCGCCTTCTCGATCGCCTCGCGGGTGGTTGCGGCAAGAGCGGCATAGCGCTCGGTCAATGTTTCAACGCTCTCCATGCTGCCCGTGACAGTCGCCGGATATTCCGGCAGACGAGATGAGGCCGCCGACATCCGCGCAGTTCCGAGCGCGGTTCCACCGAGGGCGGTCGCACGCTCTGCGATCGTATCGACATGCCCGAGCACACTGCCCGCCAGTTGATCGAAGAGCTCATGAAGTTGGAAAAACTGTGGCCCCTTCACATTCCAATGTGCCTGCTTGGTCTGGCTATAGAGATCGAAAGTGTCGGCCAGTTGCTGATTTAGCAGGGAAATCATCTGTTCGCGAGTTTCGACGTCGACATCGATGCTGGTTTTATATGTTTTTGGCTTCGCCATGCTTCATCATCCTCCTCCTTAAAAATAAAACCACAAAGACGAAGGGAATAAAACACACCCTCTTCATATCTTCGTGGTTTTTATTCTATCACTAATTCTTAATTACTTCCGACCCAGGAACCGGATGCGCCCGACAAAGGCGCGTTTCTGAAAATTACCGTAATTCAAAAAGTTTCCCGAATCAAGATTGTTATCAACCGTGGATGGGTTCGCGCGATCAGTGACATTATTGAAGCCTCCGCGTACCGCCCAATGATAGCCGATCAGCCGGAACCTCTTCTCGGCATGGAGGTTCAGTGAGAAATAGTCAGGGAATCTGATTGAATTGGGAGGTCCAATGATCTGTTGATCGCGATTCACGATATTGAAAGGGAATCCGTCGCGCCAATCGAGCGCATAGGAGAGATCGAATCCTTTGATCAGAGGCAGCCAGCCCCAGGAGATCAGACGGTTCGGCGAATCCCAGGGCAGCGGCCCTCCCGCCTGCTGGCTGAAGATCGGATTATCTATATCGATCTCAAAGGTGGCGTTCGAACGCGCTTTGGAACGCGTATAGGATAAGAGCATCATGTAATTCTGCTTGATCTTTCGGCGCAGCGTGACCTGTACCGCATCGTAACGATCACGCCGGAAGCTGCTCAACTGAAAAAGGCCGCTTCGCTGATCGGGCAGTAGCGGGTTGTTCAGGCCGTTGTTGATAAAGGCGAGCCCGTCGCTGCCGCGTCTTCCGATGAAATCCAGGCGCATGTAGACTGATGCCGGCAACTTGTCTTCGATTCCCACACTCCAGTTCAAAAAGCGCGGGGCTTCCAACTCGTCATCGTTAACCTGTAATGCCGTATCGATTGGGGTGCTGCTTACTCCATCGGTCGAGATGAATGTGTCAATTCGGCGCCCGGTATATGGTTGTGTGATATAACTAAGGTTCGTTGTATCGTAGTAAAGGCCGACGCCTGCGGAGAGCTTGGTATCACGGCTCGCCTTCAGCAGATATGTGGTAGCAATCCGCGGTGAGATCAGGACATCGCGAATGATTTCATCCCAATCGTACCTCAAACCTATCTCCATCAGCCATCGATCGGAGATAGACCATCTATCCTGCGCATACCCGCTCACTTCAAAGTTATATCGGTCGGATCCCGGGCTATCGATGTAGTCGATTTGACGAGAAATGGAACCGTCCCGGCGTTTGATGAGCACCGAATTCCTCTCAGCCGACTGCTCGAAAAAGACCCGGTCAAAATCAACCCCCACCTTGAACTCGTGCCTTCCGTTAAATTGAACGGTTGGTAAAGTCAAATTGCTAAGAAATTGCAGTCGGCGCGCCAGACTGGTAGTGGTCTTGAAATAGTTTCCAGCTCTCGATCCGGGGAAAAGCTCAAGCGGCATATCGCCGAGTGGAGATTCAAGAGCATCGAACTGGTTAAACCCTAATCCGAATTCCAAAACCATTCCGCCCGTGAAATAGGTCTGGTTTTTGACTGTGAAAAGGTATGCGGACTGGTCAAGGTTCCTCGTGGTCTCGATCGGGCTGAACTGCGATAATCCGTTGAAAGACGAGTTGTACCGATTTATGAGAAAACTCGTGGTCAGGATATTCGTCTGATTCAGATTAACCTGCGCCTTGGACAAATTGTTCAAACGCCAGGTGCGACCTCGATCGAGGCCTTCCGGGAGCTCGTCTATGATATTCAGATTGTACTCGCCATCGACGGCATTGAAAAACCATGCCTTTTGCTTGCGCAACGGGCCGGAAAATGTCGCGCGCGGCGTCCAGTCATTGAGATTGATGCCGTTGCGAATCTGAGGTGAAGGGATGAAATCGGTTATCGCAAAGCGGTAACGATCATCGCCCATTGAGGTCGTCAAACCCAGTATGCCGGCCGATCCCTTACCGTATTCAGCCGAATAGCGGCTGCTTTTGACGTCAATCGATCGCAACGCATCCGGGCTGACGCGCAGCTCGAGCAGGCCGCTGGCCGGATGAGATGTGCTGAAGCCATCGAATTGGCTGTTAATCTGGTTCGATGCCGCGCCATTTATATGAACATTTCCGGAATTGTCGCGCACGATGCCGGGAACGTACGGCAGGATATTGCGGTAATCGCGGCCAGACGAATAGGGAATGTTGACGATCTCCATGCTGCTCAGCTCGTCGCCGGCGGCCGTCTTCGCCAAATCGATGGTCGGTGGTGAATTGACCACGTTTACGGAGTCGCGCACCTCCTGCTCATGATCGATGGTGATTTCAAGCTTATCGGTTTGGCCGACATTGATATCTTGTGAATCAGAAGCATAGAAGCCCTGTTTTTCAATTTTGACGCGATACAATCCCGGCATTATTTCATCGAAGCTGATCCGTCCTTTGGAATCGGTCTCACCTCGAACCTCGGTCTTCGTATCGAGGCGCAACAGGGTCAATTGTGCCGCAGGCACAGGCACGCCGTTTTCATCCAAGACTGTTATTTCGATCTTTTTATTCGATCGCTGTTCCGACTCGTCCGGTATAGCGACGCCGTTTGATTCCTGGGAAAATGATTGTGTGAAAGCCAGCGCTGAGATAAATAAACAAATCGGAAACGCGAGAAGGGGGCCGGCATTCATCTTATTGTTCATCCTCATCCTCGCAATTGGTCGGAAGAACGCAAAGAATCTGATCGAACAACTAGACAATACTTCATACCGCATACGTACCTCCATCTGCCCAAGCATTATCTGCGCCCAATTGCCGGCGCAGGAATTTTTTTTAAGCTTGCAGGTTGGGTGTCGGGGCTACTCACAAACTTGAGGGGAATTTTAACCCTTTTACAGACAGATAACAGATATACCAATGAGCGCGATTTGGCAAGGAATTTAATTGTGCATTACAAATGTCTCATTCATCGTTGGCCGTGACGCCATAAACGACTCGATGTAGAATTGCGCTCAAACTGCCCCGTATACCAATCCATTTGATGATAACGGAAGACAAGGGAGTTTGGCAGTTGCCGTTTTAAACATTGTCTGCGGGGTTCGAACGAACCGCCAGCTGCCAATATATCAGAGCGAATGGTCCAGATGCCTGGCGGCGCCCTGAACGATGAAAAACGCCCGGGTAGTGGTGCGCGGCCTCCGCGCGGCTCCCAGGTAAACCCAGAGGAGGAATTAGCTTAAATGCAAAATGCAAAAACGAAAGATAACGTCTCATTCGAGGTACGGTTGACCGCCGGTCGCACTGGAACTGACCCGAATGCACCGGACTGGGAAGTTCGTGAACTCATAAACGGCATAATCAATAACGATGCGGAAGTCTATGACAATTTGACGAGAGTAGAAGCTGATGACCTGGCTTCGATGTGGATGAGAAAGAAGGAAGAGGCAGGGGCATGAGGGCATGAAATGATGAAATGACATGATAGGAGGCACCGATGAAGAAAAGTTTGATCATCGTGGGAATTGTCGTGCTCTTGATCGTATGCTGGCGTTGGAGCTCGGCAATCCCACAAGAGCTGGACCCGGTGAAGGTGGCGGGAGACACCCACAAGCTGGTATTCGAGAACCGGTTCGTTCGCGTCCTGGAAACGCGCGTTCCGCCCGGTAAGAACGAGCCGCTGCATCAGCACCCGCGCCGCGTCGTCATTTATCTATCCGATTTCCACACGCGGACCACGGAGAGAGGCGGCCAGCCTCAGGACAACCTGCGAAAATCGGGATCGGTACGCTGGAGCGATCCCATCGTCCATCAGGTGGAGAACATCGGCAAGACCGAGGGACATGTGATAAGCGTGGAATTGAAGTAAACTCGGCTTGAGAGAAATGAAAATAACCGCGGGAGCGGGGAATCTTGACCAATTCCCCATCTACCCGCGGTTATTTTCTTTAACGTCGGCTGTCTGGTCGAGCTAAAGCTCAGAAGCGGAATCCAAAGCCGATACCGAATTGCAGGTTATGCGATGTGAACGAAGGTGTGGCGATGTCCGAACCGAAGTTGACGATGGTGTCGCCCAGATCGAAGCGAACGACGGTGCTCCGAGAAGGATAGAGCTCTAAGACACCACCGAGATCGAACGTGAATTGAGTTGAGGTGGTTAAGGGAGCTGCCCGATCGAACCGTGTGAATCCCGGCCTGATTTTGCCGAAGATCCCAGCCCTCTCGGAACGAATACCGGTCTTAATTCCGAACAATCCCTGGTAACTGGAGGTAGAAGCGATCAGACCGAGGTCCTGCGGAAAGTAATTCAATTCACCTTCCACGGCAATATTGTCGGTGAAATTATACGTAAGACGCCCACCCCCGCCGGTATTGGTGTCATCGAGATCGCTCAACCGCGTTACGACGAACTGTCCGCCGATCTCGAATTTCGGCGTGTCGTTTCGTATTTGCGCCTGCGCTAATACACTCGTTAACGTAAGCACCGCGGTAGCCGCCATTAACATTGAAAATAGTCTCTTCGACATCTTTTTTTGATTCTCCTTGATTCTTCTACTAAGTAATTTTTGTGAGAAAAGTTATTGCAAATAACTCACTTTTTAAGGTAGGGGGAATACCCTGAGATAAAGGCAACTTCCAAGCCAGAGTTGCAAGCTTATAGGTAATTGGTTGGATCCAGCGACTTATTCAGATAATTAAGATAATGCGTCAGCAAGATCAATCCAAGAATCTGAATTCACGATTCAAATTCTCGGATAGCCGGCGGCTTGGTATAATTGACCATCGCGTAGAATTTGGGGAATTCGTTACAACATTCAGCCAGTCGGTGAGGTCGGACGTATCTTCGTCGATGATCGAGGATACTGTCCGTATCGGTGAAATGGAGGTTTATGAGAAGTTGTGCATTGTTCATTCTGGTATTTATCTTGTGTGCTCTGTCATCACAGCCCCTTTTCGCACAGAGTCAAGCCGCTGCCGGATTCGATAAACTCAAGTCACTTGCCGGTGATTGGCAGGGCAAGGACCCGGACGGATATGATTTAAGGGTGAACTATCAGATAGTCTCGGGCGGCTCGGCATTAATCGAGACGCTACAAAACGCAAACGAGCCGAGCATGGTCACCCTCTATCATATGGACGGCGATAAGCTCATGGTGACGCATTATTGCTCTAGCGGTACCCAACCTCGGATGGTTGCGGAGACGCCGGCAGCCGAGGTCAAAAATTTGAACTTCAAATTTTTTGATATAACCAACCTTGCGAAACCGGATGCCGGTCACATGCGAAGTCTTGCCGTCACTTTCCAGGACCCGGATCATATCCGGCAGGTGTGGACCTGGCGATTGGATGGAAAAGATCAGATAACGACTTTCGACCTGGAGCGAAAAAAATAGGTCTGAAAAAGATACCTGAGTGAAGAAAACCCAAAATGACGGATGGCGCAAATAGTTTTTTTTGTTTTTTTGGCTTCTTTTTTGCCATTTTTGCTAACCATTTGCTCTCGTCAATAGCCCTGATATCAAATGCTCGAAACCTTTAGCTCTGCTATTTCGTCTTTGCAGTTTACGGTCATTTCAATATAAATCTGTTTTAAAGTGGTTTAATAAGCGGTAATGACAGATCTATCGAAGACCAAGACAGAAGTCGGTAATTATTTTGTCTCCAACTATCCACCGTTTTCACAGTGGAAAGCCGAATATCTACCGAATGCAATTGAAGCGCTTGATCAATCCCCGCGCACTGGAGACCCGCTCGGTCTGTATCTCCACATCCCTTTTTGCCGAAAGCGATGCAAATTCTGCTACTTCAAAGTCTACACGGACAAGAACGCAGCTGAGATCGAACTCTACCTCAAAGCGCTGATCAAAGAGAACGAAATCTACAGCCGGACGCGAGCTTTCGCGGGCCGACAGTTGCGATTCGCATACTTCGGTGGCGGCACGCCTTCTTACATCAGCGAAAGGCAGCTTCGCTTTCTCGTCGACGGGCTCAACCGGCATATTGGCTGGGAGAACGCGGAAGAGGTCACATTCGAATGCGAGCCGGGGACCTTACGAAAGTCGAAGCTCGAAACGCTTAAGGATATCGGGGTCACGCGGCTGAGCCTCGGTATCGAGCATTTCGACGATAGAATTCTTGAGGCGAACGGCCGCGCTCATCTCTCGCCCGAGATTTACCAGGCTTACAGCTGGGCGCGCGAAGTCGATTTTCCGCAGATCAATATTGATCTCATCGCCGGCATGATGGGTGAATCGGAGGAGACGTGGCGCGAAGCCGTCCGGCGCGCGATCGAATTGCAGCCCGATTCGGTCACGATTTACCAGATGGAGCTCCCTTACAATACCGTCATCTCGCAGGAGATGATCAGTAAAGGGCTCGATTCGCCGATTGCCGATTGGCCCACGAAACGGCGCTGGGTCGATTATGCGTTCGAGCAGTTCCAGGAGCGCGGTTACCGTATCGCGAGCGCCTACACGCTCGCCACCACGAAGAAACCCTGCCGATTCATCTACACCGATGCGCTCTGGCACGGCGGCGACATGATCGGGCTCGGCGTTTCGTCGTTCTCTCATTTCGGCGGCGTGCATTTTCAGAACGCCCATAATTTTGAAGAATATCTTCGGCTTCTCGAAAGCGAAAATTTGCCGCTCTGGCGCGCTCTGCCGTTGACGCCGAAGCAGAAACTCATTCGCGAGATGATTCTCCAGCTTAAGACTGGGGCGCTCGATACTCTCTATTTCCAGCGCAAATTCGGCGTCGATGTCTGGCAAGAATTTCAAAATACTTTATGAACGGCTGACTCAGGAGCGATTGCTCGAACACAATAAAGAGACGATCGATCTCACTCGCCCTGGGATACTGCAGGTCGATCACTTCCTCTCCGAATTCTTTGAACCCGAATCGAAAACTGTTCGGTATACATAAAAATCTTTACTATGGGAATACATACTAGCGATACAAAAAATGGCAATGAATATGATGTGATAGTTGTGGGCGGCGGTCCGGCCGGGAGCTCTGTCGCCAGCATCCTCGCGCGCGAGGGCCGCAAGGTCGTGCTTTTCGAAAAGGAGCAATTTCCGCGTCATCACATTGGCGAATCACTGATGACCGACACCTATTGGACGTTTCAGCGTATGGGTTTTCTGGACAAGCTCAAAGCGAGCCCATTCGTCCGCAAATATAGCGTTCAGTTCGCCAATCCGGCGGGCAGAGAGTCGCGTCCCTTCTATTTCTTCGAAGCCAACCATCACGAGAGCGCGGTGACTTGGCAGGTGACTCGTGCGGTATTCGACCATATGTTGATCGAGCACGCGCAGGAACAAGGCGCGACCGTTTATCAGCGTAGCCCGGTCAAGCAGTTGCTTTTCGAGGGCGACCGCGCTCGCGGCGTCGAGGTGCAGCTGGAGGACGGCTCGCTTCACAGGTTCCACGCGCAGGTCGTCATCGATGCGACTGGACAGAGCGCGATGCTCTCGAACAAATTCCGCTGGCGCGTGCGCGATCCCAACCTGAAGAAAGCGGTGCTTTATTCATATTTCAAAGGCGCGCATCGCGAACCGGACCTCAATGGCGGCGCGACGCTCGTGCTGCGAACCGCTGCCGGAAGCAATGGATGGTTCTGGTATATCCCGCTCGAAAACGACATCACGAGCGTCGGCATCGTCGCCAATCCCGAATACCTGGTCAAAGGGCGCGGTCAGGATCTGGCGAAGATATTTCATGAGGAGATCGAAAAATGTGATCCGGTCAGCCGCCGCCTCACCGAAGCCACTCGGGCGGATAAGATCTATTCGATCCTCGATTATTCCTACCGCTCAAAAAAATGTGCCGGCGACGGGTTCATGCTGATCGGCGACGCCTACGGCTTTCTCGATCCGATCTATTCCTCCGGCGTACTGCTGGCGTTAAAGATGGCCGAGTTGGCGGCCGATGCGATTCACGACGCTTTCAAGCATCAGGATTTCTCCGCCGAAAGGCTCGGTCAGTTTCAGACCAAACTGGATAAAGGCATCGAGTCGATGCGCAAGCTCGTCTACGCATTTTATACCGAGGGATTCAGCTTTTCGCAGTTCCTCAGGAAATATCCCGATGAACGCGTCAACATCATCAATCTTCTGATCGGCGATGTCTTCCGGGAAGATGTGGATGACCCGTACGGACCGATGTCGGATTTCGCCGAGATTCCGCCACCGCTCTACGAACAGATACATTCCGTTGGACAGGTAAGCAATGGATCGGCGAGCGCCAAGACCCACGAAGATATCCTTTCCGCAACATACGTCGATTACGACGATCGAGCGGCTACCTGAGCAATATTCGCGACAAAAAGGTCGAGGGGATCAAAAGCAGATAATTTTTGATTCCCTTTTGTCTGTTATGGTCAATGTCCGCTCATAATTTAGTCCGTTTGCATGTGCGAAACATTGTATCTTGAATTATACTTAGGTCGAACTTGCCTGACCGGCTTTCTCAATTGAATATCGCCTATCAGCCTGCCGGAATCTTCTGAGATATAGCGGTTGTAAAGCGATCTAACAAAGAAGGAAAAGAAAATGTCGACTCAGAATTGTGCCAAAAAATTTCAAGGCCCTGCATCCGTCTGGGCCGGTATATCACGCTTTCTGGCTTTGCCATTGCTATTGGCTATTATGGCAATGCCCATGCTGGGGCAGGAGGCGAAGACTACTCCGAGGATGACGGAGAAGGACCGCGAGAATGCGATCGCCCAACTCAATGCATCACGCGAGAAGTTCATCGCAGCGGTTTCCCAATTATCTGAGGCGCAGTTGAAGTTCAAGTCTGCTCCCGACAGATGGTCGGTCGCCGAGGTCGCGGAGCACATAACGCTATCTGAAGACTTCTTATTCAACACCCTTACTGAGAAAGGATTGAAATCTCCGCTGACGCCGGAGAAGGAGAGAAAATTCACCGACGAACAGATCCTGGTGATGGTGACCAACAGGGGCAACAAATTCCCGGCGCCCGATCCGCTCAAACCGGCCGGCAAATGGTCGAGCATGGCCGAGACTATGAAGGAATTTGACAAGCGACGTGCTCGGACTATCGATCTTGTGAAGACGACAGATATTGATCTGCGCAGTCATTTCGTGGCTTTCGGCAATGCTGAGATCGATGCATTGCAGTGGACGCTATTTCTCAGCGGGCACTGCGAGAGGCATACCGCGCAGATCAATGAGGTGAAGGCTGATCCGAATTTCCCGAAGAAGTAACCGTAAATGAGAAGCGGAATTCACCACAAAAACACAAATAGACGAAAGCAGAGAGATAAAAAAATCGAAATGGTGTTTTTGTACTACTGTGAATTTTGTGGTGAATTATTTATTTGGCGTCGTGGAAGATGATTCCCAGACAATACCGTATCCCTGATCTCAGACGGCTCACGCCATGCCGCATATTCACGCGATAATCCCCGCGCGTACCGCTGACCGGTCGCAAACGATTGGGAAAGATGATGAATTGACCCCGTTCGATCGTGATCGCCTCCGCCCGGGTCTGAGCCCGCGGACGCTGTTCGGCGAGTAGAAATTCGCCCCCGGTGAAGTCTCGTCCGTGCATACTCAGCACGCAAGCCGCCTGCAGCGGGAAGGCAACCTCGCCGTACAAATCCTGGTGGAGACAGTTGTAATCATCCGTTTCGTACCGCAGGACAAGCGGTGTCGGTTTCGTCTGGCGATGTTGATGGCAATGCCCGATGAATTCCGCCAGCGTTGCCGGATAGCTGGATGGCTGTCGCAAACGCGGCATCCATCGATTGGCGATCTGCGCGAGCGGCGAGTATAAGTGCTCACGCAATTCCATCACAATTTGCGGCAATGGATTGGCGAAATATCGATATTCGCCGCGGCCGAAATTATGACGCTCCATCACGATTCGGCTGCGAAATATTTCATCACTGGCGTATATATCGATTATTTCTTGGCACTCAGCCGCTCTTAGGAGAGATGGTGTGAGGGCATAGCCGGATCGATTGAGCTCATCATCAATCGATACCCAGTCGAGTCTCTCAATTCTATCTTTGATAGATAACATCGCTCAGTCAGACTTCCTCTCCATCTCCAATAGCTTGCGTTTACGCTCGATCCCCCAGCGATATCCGCCGAGATCGCCGTTCTCTCGAATTATGCGATGGCACGGAGTGACTAGCGCCACCGGATTTGCCGCGCATGCGCGCGCAACGGCGCGCGTTGCGGTGGGCTGACCAATACGGCGGGCGATTTCGCCGTAAGATGCCGTATTTCCCGCAGGGATTCGGCGCAGCTCTTCCCAGACCCGTTTTTGAAAAGCAGTCCCCTGATCATCCAGGGGCAGTGCGGGGTGCGGCATTTCCCCTTCGAGATATGCGAGTAATGTTTGAATCAGTTCTCTGAGACGATTTTCGTCAGGCTCGATATCGGCCTGCGGATATTCTTCTCGCAATTTCTCGCGCAGTTCTTCATTCCGATCTCCGAGTGTGACGGAGCAAATTCCCCTGTCGGTCGCAGCGACCAGTAACCGGCCGAGCGGACAATCGACGATTGCATAATTTATCTTCATTCCTGCTCCTCCTTTGCCGTAAGTGGCGGGGGTCATCCCGAGTTGCGCAGATGCCTTTTCATATAACCTGCTGCTCGATCCGTAGCCCGCCTCGTAAATTGCCCCGGTAACGGACTGCCCCGATTTAATCCGGTCTTTAAACTTCTGGGCGCGGCGAGCTTCGGCATACTGGCGGGGCGTTATCCCCATCAACTTTTTGAAGATGCGTTGCAGATGATACTGGCTGACCTTGATCTCCTGGCCGATTCTCTCGAGGTTCGGGTGTTCTTCAAGATTGAGATCGATAAAACGGCATACGCTCTCCACCAGCTCAGCCTGCGGATCACGCAGAAGAAGTTCATCGGGCCGGCAGCGCAGACAGGCGCGAAAACCGGCGTGGCGAGCCGCTTCCGGCAGTGCGAAGAAAACCACATTCTCCCGTTTCGGCTGGCGCGATGGACAGGCGGGACGGCAGAAGACGCCGGTCGACCGCACACCGTACCAGAATATCCCGTCATACTCGGCGTCGCGCGTCTGAATCGCCTCCCAGAATGTCTGTACTTCTCCCTGAGGGAATAAAGATTCCCCCCTCGCGCTTATCTTGTCTGATATATTGTTCATCGTTCTTTCCTCCGAGTGAGAACTTATCACTCGGTTTCACCTGAATCTATCCGATTCTTGCGATGCAATTGACGGGTTGTAGGTAACCGATTAAACTTCTGTTTGCCAGTTACATGGTAAAGTTAATAGTAAAACGACGCCATCGCGGAATGAAAGTCAGATATGAAGCTGAATGATAGACCGGCTGCCAAGATAAAACTGATTGGCGGAAGGTTGTGTCTTGATTTCGCCAACACTGTCGGCGGTCGTGTTGCCTCGTCGACCGCTAAGAAGGGCGTCGAGGCATACGAACTGCGTGACGACAAACTGGCCGATTACTACGATCTGCTGGCGTGGAGCATGCGGGTGGGGCTATTGGCTGATGAGGCCGCAACTAGGCTCGCGCGAGATGCGAAGCTGCGCGGATCGGAGGCGTCGGAGGTCTGGGAACGTGCTATCGCGCTGCGCGAAGTAGTCTATCGCATATCGCTGGCGGTTATGAGCGAAACTCAGCCGCGCGCAAAAGATATTGAGCTGTTGAATCGAGAACTGGCGGTCGCACGCGGTCGCATGATATTGGCCCGTGACGAGGAGGGAAACTTTTTCTGGAAGTGGAATGAGACGAAGGACTCGCTGGATCAGATGCTCTGGCGGGTAGCGGATTCGGCTGCGGAGATGCTGACCGCAAGCGATCTGACGCGCCTGCGCCGATGCCACGGCGAGAATTGCGGCTGGCTCTTCGAGGATACGAGCCGTAACCGCAGCCGGCAATGGTGTGATATGCAGGATTGCGGCAACATCGCCAAGGTGCGGCGCTTCCGCTCGCGGATGCGTAATAATTGAGAATTGAACCTCAGCATTCATCTATCAATTGAATCACGTAAATCGCATATAATCGCGTAGAGCTAGACCAACATGTCCGCCCGGTTCGCGGGGCGTTGCTCCGTTACGCAGTGGTTCCCGCCCTATACCAATTTCTCAAATTCAAAATCACACTGCGGCTGACCTTCGTGTCTGCCCGGGATTCCAATAATTGGTGCGATCTCTCTGAGGTTTTCAGTGAGGCCTGCATCTCTAAAACTGAGATCAACTTTCAACTGTCATTCGACTGAGTGGCAAATGTTTTCTAAGTCGTTTATAATGAATGCTGAGATTAGCGGAAAGAGAGAGCTTTTAGGGAATGGGATATTCGACGATGAAGTAAATCTGGGTTTATTTCATGTAAGCATTATCATCCACAGCAGCGAACTTCGACCTTCCTCCTGACTTTGAGACCCCAACCGGAATACACCAGCATAACTCAGAAAATTCATCGTGAGCTTCTCTCATACGAGGTGTATTCGAAAAGCACTGTTAAGTAATGGAGATAGGAGTTCATGTACAATAAAGATTTCGAGATCGATATCGAATTAACGAATAAACTAGCATTCAGCAGATTTGATAATGGCCTTGATTGTCAGCCCAGCCGGTACTTTTTCATATGCAGCCCCAGCGAGTCGAAACGTGTGGATGAAGCTATCCGGCAACGTGACCGGTTGCTCCAGGTCAACATTGATGAGCGGAAGCGGATCGAAGAGGCATTGAAAGAGAGCGAGGGCCGATCGCTTCGCAATGAAGAGGCGCTGAAGCAAGCGTTACAGGAAATCGGGCGTTTGAAGGAGCAGCTCCATGCCGAGAATGTCTACCTCCGTGAGGAGGTCCGGCTCGCGTACGGGTTCGGCGAGATCATCGGTCAGGGGATGTTATTCAAGATGGCGCTCCATAAGGCTGAACAGGTTGCCCCGACCGACACTACCGTTCTTCTTACCGGAGAAACCGGCACGGGTAAAGAGCTATTGGCCCATATGATCCACAATTTGAGTTCGCGCAAAGACCGGCCGATGGTGAAGGTCAACTGTGCCGCATTACCGGCGAGTCTGGTCGAGAGCGAGCTTTTCGGTCATGAGAAGGGGGCATTTACCGGGGCTGTGACCGCGAGGTCCGGTCGATTTAAGCTGGCGGATGGAGCGACGATATTCCTCGACGAGATCGGAGAGCTGCCGCTGGAACTGCAGGCGAAACTATTGCGTGTTTTACAAGAGGGAGAGTTTGAACGGCTCGGTTCGAGCAGGACGATCAGGGTCGATGTGAGAGTGATCGCGGCGAGCAATCGCGACTTGGATCAGGAAGTCAGGAGGGGTAGCTTCCGCGCCGACCTATTTTATCGGCTGAATGTGTTTCCTATCCGCATGCCAGCGCTGCGGGAGAGACGAGAGGATATCAGCATACTGGTGAAGTTCTTTGTCGAGCAGATAAGCAAGAAGATGGGCAAGCGTATCGAAGAGGTGGCAGAGGACATGCTGGATGCGATGGAGCAATACTCCTGGCCTGGTAATGTGCGCGAGTTGAAGAACGTCATCGAGCGAGCCGTAATTTTGACAAAGGGCGATAAACTGCAAATTCCCGAAGATACTGGGTATGTGTGTGCGGAATGAACCATCGGTTGAGCCGCACCATAACGAGGAAGTTGATACACCGGCGGCGGAACTAGATGAGGTTCAACGCCGGCATATAACGCGAGTCCTCAAACAGACATTTTGGCGCATCGAAGGTGCGAAGGGGGCTGCGGCAATTTTGGGGATCAACCCGGGAACACTCCGTTCGCGAATGAAGCGGCTTGGCATAAATCGACCTCTCACCAATGAATAGGGAGAGGTTGACAGAAGTCAGATCTCCGAGGCGATACTCTGGCTGCTCTGTTCGTCTTCGGACTTCTATGCTCCCGGATCGACAACCTCTTTTTCCTGAGAAATTCATCAGTTTCCGTGAAGTTTCAAGGATTCTGATCAGATAGTTGGAGCCTGCGTCAGTCAATGCATTCATTCCTGCTTTACATATCATCTCAAATATCAAATAGAACAATCCTTTATCCGAACTCGGCGTAAGGCGGGATTTATGGCTTGATGTTTGCACTTCCAAACGTTTCATGTCGAGAAATCATTTCCGATTTTCTTCAATGCTATCGAAAACCCAGAAACGAATGGAGATCACCATGATAGAAAAGATTCGCAAACCCGTGTTCACGCTCGTACTGCTGAGTGCTATCGTGCCGATTACCGCAGGCGTTCAGATTACCAGTCGCATCACTTTCAACACGACGTTTCCATTCACCGTCGGTAACACTAAATTCCCGCCCGGAAGTTACTCGATCAGGCCGACGGATGACAATTCGGAAATAATGGAGATTACCAGCGCGGATGGGAAGACATCAGCCTTATTTGAAACGACAGCGGCTGAGGCGGCGAAAATGCCTTCCAAAGGCGAAGTAGTATTCAAGAAATACGGTGACAATTATGTGATGAGCGAAATCTATGAGCCTGGATCCAAGACCGGATCAATGACAATAAAGTCACACGCCGAGCAGCAGCATGCGAAGAAGAATAGCGCCCCTACTAAGGAATCGGTGTCCACTACGAAGTCAAATCCATAGGTATGCGGGATGCCTTCTCGATCGACCCGAGAAGGCGGAAGGATCGATCGTGCCGGTTGGTTCTTGCCTCGGGGGCAACGGGGCAACGGGGCAACGGGGCAACGGAACAATGGGTGCAAGGTGACAAGAGGCGATGCGGCGGGGAGTATGAGCAAAAATCGGGTAGGGATGTAAATACGTCGTTGAATGAGTGGTAGCAATCGATTGCAGACTGCGGAAGAAAGAGCTGAGAGCGGGGAATTGGGCTATCCCGCCTGACTTTTCTGCTCGGCTAACTCCCCCGCTCTTTCTTCCGCAGTCTGCAATCGGGAATTGGATATTAGCTGGTGGCGTTCAGCGGAAGGAAATGCGCAATTAAACGTGCTTCTAGCAGATGGAGGCTGGGTTAGCTGCATGATCACGTGCACTGCGTTTTTCTCCGACCTCCGTGTGAAATAGTCAGGAGCGAGTGGCTGGCGCCACCAGTTAATATTCAACAAAACTCGATAAGAAGTGATGGATATAGGAAATCAGAAGGGCAATGAAGACACGCAGTCCAGCCGGCTGTCCCCAGGTGCTCGCCGGTTCTCTCTTTTTCTATTTCTCGCAGGCTGTCTTCTCATCCCGATCGATTACTACGGCGCCGCCCAGAAAAAAAAAGATCCAGCTAAGCAGTCATCGACATCAGCCAACGGAAAAGAAAACGGAAAACCGAAAAAGGGGTTCGGCGGTAAGTATAAAGACCTCAACACTTGGCAGCGAAGTTTGGTGGATGATGCGGTTCAGCGTGTGAACCTGCTTATGAAAACGAACTATACGAGCGAAAAAACCTACAATGAGCTCTCATCCTCTAACCGTACGACATTCGAGGCCGTCACGCATGCCCTCAGTACCACCAAACTGACTGACAAGTCAGGCGTTTCTCTGGGAGTGGCCTCGGACCTTTTCCAGTCAGTCGAAGAGATTGCCGGAGAAAAGATTGATGCACGCGGTGATCAGCAGTTCCGTGTTTATTTCAACCTCAAACCAACTGCCGCCGATACGCTGGCAAAAAGCCGAGAATTTGAGCGTGGCGATGACAACACCGTTTATCACTTCGGTTATCCGCTCAATTACCGCCTCCGGGGAGGCACGCCATCGATTCAAATTTCTCTTGCGAGAGACGGCTTGCGGGCCGATGTCGACGTGGATTACCGGTCCTCGAAATTCCCGGCTGCGGTCATCAATGGCCATCTGACCAGCGCCAACTCGGACGTACGTGCCGGAAACAACTACGAGACCCATATCAACCGCTGGTCCGGTTTAGCCAATTGGTGGCGGGCTTTATTCGGCTTGAATACGGGAGACACAACGCCCCCGCCTGAAGCGCCCGATAATCGGCGGCTCAATGCTAATCCGCCGCTGAAGGGCAATGCCAATTTTCCAGAGGTAGTCGAGAGTTTTCTGAAAAGTTGGCTGATCGAGCAGACGCCCAACATCTCAGCCACCTATTTCGGTCATGAATCTTTCAGCTGCGCCTATGGCATGAGCAAAGATACCGAGGCTGGAATCAGGTGGTTATTCTATCGGTCGATGAAAGACGTCAATCGCCAGCTGGGGAAGGTGAACGATCTTTCCGATACGGTCGAGGCTGTCAGTCTCTGGGACAAAAGGCTGCAGCCGATAAAACATCCTCACGAGGATCAGTATTTGCTGGTGCGTGTGCCCCCTGATGTGGCGGCTATGTACGATTGCGATATGCGCAGCGGCAAACCGTTGCTGCCCCTGGAGGTGTCGAAGAGGTACAAAGATGTTTACGGCGCCGCATTCAAAATTCGTCTGCTGAATGAGGAGAAAGGAGCACTCTTTCTGCTGTGGCGCAAGGAAGCCGGTTATTGGCGCATTGTTTCTTTCGACCTGGCTGGTGGTGGAACTTCGCTATCATTGCGGAAGGATTCAAACTCCCACCTGAAATCAGAGGTGAACGATGGGAAGCCGGAGATGCGGGAAACAATGGACGGCAACCGGGAAGCTACTGCGAGAATGGCGGACTTTTATAAGACCTGGCTGGTCTCGCTGAATTACGATAAAGCGATGTCATATTTCTCTCCGCAATCTTATGCCTGTGTGAATGCGGCCGGCGAAGGCAAAGGAAAGATCACCGATTCAAAAAGGGCGCAGACGTTGATCAAGAATGGGTTGCAGCAGGTTGCTCAGGTGGCCGATGGGCAAAATCAATTAAGCGAAATAATTCGGCCAGTCGCGCAAATTGACCCTGAAATGAAGTTAGTTAAGCACGAGAATGAGCGGGCATTTACGATCATCGCAATTCCCGACCAGGTGGGCAGCCGACTTGTGTGCGGCAAAAAGGAGAGTCCGCAACAAACGATCGATCAGGCGATGCGTGACAAACCGGTATTCGGGAACTACTACGCTAGCGCATTTCAGCTCAATCTTCGCGGTGATCCCGCCTATCTTTGGGTGTTGTGGGCAGTAGAGGGAGGGCATTGGATGATCGTTCACTGGAAGGTGATTGCGTCCTGACTTGATCCGTGTAACTAGGACGGGCTCTCCAGCGGCTAGGGAGTATGGGGCGATGGGACAACTCATATTATTCGATTCACTTATCAATGACACGCAGAATCATAGGAAGAAGCGATTAAAGATTATCCCGCAGGATTTCATGACTGCGAAGAACGCCATATCAGGTTGTCACTTCGTGGCAACATCGAGTCATCCGCGGGTAAGGTAACCTGCGGCAAAATTTCAGAGGAGGGAATATGACTCTCGGCAAACGTGCGACGGCGGAATTTATTGGGACCTTCTGGCTCGTATTCGGAGGCTGTGGAAGTGCCGTGTTAGCTGCGGCGTTTCCATCCCTGGGCATCGGGTTCGCGGGGGTTGCCCTGGCATTTGGGTTGACTTTATTGACTATGGCTTATGCCATCGGCCACATCTCTGGCTGTCACTTGAACCCGGCGGTCACTGCCGGCCTGGTTGCTGGCGGGCGATTTCCGGCGTCAGAACTCCCCCACTACATGGTCGCTCAGGTGCTCGGAGCGATTGCAGGTGCGGGCACGTTATTCGTGATCGCCAACGGGAAGGCGGGATTTGATCTGAGCGCCGGATTCGCCTCCAACGGATACGGATCGCATTCGCCCGGCGGTTATGACCTGGCTGCATGTCTGGTAGCGGAAATAGTGCTGACGCTGTTTTTTCTCTTCGTGATCCTCGGATCGACCGATGAACGCGCGCCCCACGGATTTGCTCCGATCGCTATCGGGCTGGCATTGACGCTCATCCATCTCATCAGCATTCCCGTGACCAACACCTCCGTGAATCCCGCACGCAGCACGGGGCCTGCTATCGTTGCCGGCGGCTGGCCGCTGAACCAATTGTGGTTATTCTGGGTAGCGCCCCTTATAGGTGGAATCCTCGGAGGCATCATTTATCGGGCGTTGTTCAGCGGAGTCACCGGTCTGCATGCCCCGGAACCGATTGATCGTCGAGACTTTCCGGCTGAAGCCGGTACTGCGCACTGAGGCGATAAAAACTAGGGAAAGTTGATGGAATTCTCCAGGATTTACTTCCTCGGTGGGTTCGATTTTGAGAATAGACGTTCAAGTGGCGAGCAAACCTAAAATCAGCGCGGTGAGCCTTCCCGATGCGACGGAGCTTGCGCTGGATCGCACTCATCTCGCCCACGAGCGCACGCTGATGGCCTGGGTCCGGACTTCTGTGTCGCTGATCAGCTTCGGATTCACCATCTATAAGTTCTTTCAGTATATGCGTGAGCAACAACAGACCCCTCCTGTCCATCGTCTATTGGGGCCGCGCGAGTTCGCGCTCATAATGATCAGCATCGGAGTGATTTCGCTCATGCTGGCGACGCTGCAGAACTGGCAGTTGAAAAAGAGACTGAAAGAAAAGTACCACGATGTTCCTTACTCGCTGGCGACGATGATAGCTGCCTTGATTTCACTCCTAGGGATCCTGGCATTTACAGCGGTCATCTCGAGGCAATAACACCCCAACAAAAAGGCGAAAGACAAAAGACAAAAATCGAAGGTCAAAGCTCGCAGCTTTTCTTATTGATTTCTGCCTTTTGTTCTTTGGCTAACCCAACGAATACAAAATCAAAAGACAAAACTCCTGAAGATCTATCATTAGTTTTGCCTCCCGCCATTTGCCTTTTGATTTCTTATATGAGCGTGGTGATAGAAGACTATAAAAAGCTGGTTGACGGCGTATCACCACGCTGTCTGCGAAGGACGTTCGACTTGATCACAGCGGATGATCCAAGGAAGGCACGGTTGGCCGAGTTCTCTCCACCGGTGGGGTGGGCCGCGACCATCCCCCATTTCATTCTCAATTCAATAATGGCGAAACAATTAGTAGTGATTCTCACCTCCGGGGTGGTTTCTATCTTGATGCGCATAACGTCGCGCCGAGCGACCCACCGCTTCGCAAGGGTCGGAAAGTGGATCTTATTCAATGGAGAAGGAGGCTCTATGAGTCATAACTATCACGGAATTCGCAAAGCAAAAATCGGCTTACTAATTGTCTTTGGATTCGTGAACTACGCGACAACTCCTGCCCGCGCACAGGCAGTTCAGGGGCAGTCATCCGCGGCGAACGGCGCTGTTGCGCAAGGAGCGAGTACAGAGGAGTTGCAAAAAGCCGTGCAAAATCCCGTCGCCAACCTGATCAGCGTGCCATTCCAGAACAACATCGATTTCGGCATTGGCCCATACGACCGGACCAGGAACACGCTCAACATCCAGCCGGTAGTACCGATTAAATTATCCGAGGGCGTGATGCTGATCAACCGCACGATATTCCCGGTAATCATTCAACCCGATATCAATACGTCGAGCGGTGGAGTTTTCGGATTGGGCGATATCAACCCCACATTCTTTTTCTCTCCGGCCAGGCCGGGCAAATTGATCTGGGGAATTGGTCCGGCGTTTGTCTTGCCCACCGCTACCGATCGGGCGCTGGGAGCGGGGAAATGGAGCGCGGGCCCCAGCGTCGTGGCGTTGGCGCAACCCGGGAAGTGGACGGTCGGAGCGCTCGCCAGCAATGTCTGGTCGTTCGCGGGGCAGGAGAACCGGCCCGCAGTGAACACGATGTCAATTCAGTATTTCATCAACCATAACTTTTCGAAGGGGTGGTATTTCACGAGCAGTCCGATCATCGCCGGCAACTGGAGAGCCGCTGTCGATGACAGGTGGCTTGTGCCGTTCGGTGCTGGCATCGGCAGGGTCACCAGGATCGGTGCGGCGCCCGTGAATTGGCAGGTCGCGGCATATGCCAACGTCATTCGTCCGGACACCTTGCCTTCTCCCAGATGGCAATTACGACTTCAATTGGCATTGCTGTATCCACAAAAAAAGTGACGGATGAAGATGATGATTATGAATGTGATTTGATACCTGGAGGGAGACAAAGCATGCAAGCACAAGCTACGGACAAACCAATGATGGCAACTGACATTCCGCAGGGCATCACCATTCCCGACCGGATCGAGACGCGACTCGGGACGCTCAGATTCGTCGACGGCTTCCCTGATGATGCGACCGTAGAGAAGGTCTACGACAACCTCGACTTTCAGCGGGGAGTGCAGGCATTCCTGACTGCAATGCCGGCAGCATCTCTCCACGCGATGCGCGAGGGCATTCGCGGATTCGGTCCTGACAACCAGACCGTCATCATTTTCGAGACGCTGGCGGATTCGAAATCGCTCTTCCTGACTGCGAACACAGAGAGCGTCTATGCATCAGCCTGGCTCGACCTGAAGCAAGGACCGGTCGTAGTTGAGATACCGTCCAATATTCTTGGTTTAGTGGACGATTTTTGGTTCCACTTCGTCGCCGACCTGGGCAATGCTGGTCCCGATAAGGGCAAGGGCGGCAAATTCCTCTTCCTGCCGCCCGATTACAAAGGCCAGGCGCCCAAAGGTTATCACGCCTTCAAGTCTCAAACCTTCGGCAACTGGTTTCTCGCGCGCGGTTTTCTGGTGAATGGCGATCCGAAGCCGGCGGTCGAGAGCTTCAAGCAGCTTCTGCGCATCTATCCGCTCGCACAGGCGGCTCACGCGCCCACGACCACATTCGTCAACGTATCGGGCAAGGCATTCAACACGATTCACTCGATGGACTTCTCCTTCTTCGGGGAAGTCAACCAGGTCGTACAAGAAGAACCGAACGATGCGATGGATCCTGAAACGCTCGGGCTGCTCTCTACTATCGGTATCGAGAAGGGCAAGCCATTCGCACCGGATGCGCGAATGAAGAAAATCCTGACCGAAGCTGCGCATGTGGCCAATGCCACGGCACGTACTCTCATGTACCGCTCCCGCGACAAGGAGCGGAACTTATATCCCAACAGCGGATGGTTTCAGCCACCGCCAACCTATACATTCCAACGCGACGGCGTGCGTTTGCTCGATACCCGCTCGAGCTTCTTCTTTTACGCCACCGGAGTCACGCCGGCAATGTTGATGAAGATTGTCGGAGTGGGCTCGCAGTATGCCGTCACGTTCGTCGATTCGAAGGGGCAGCCATTTAATGGCGGCAAGACCTATAGGCTCCATCTCCCGCCCAATATCCCGGCGAAGAACTTCTGGTCTCTGGTGGTCTATGACAACCAGACCCGTTCCGAGCTCCAGACGGACCAGCAATTCCCGAGCATCAGCAGTCAGAAGCAAGGCGTGGTGATCAATCCTGACACATCCGTCGATGTGTACTTCGGCCCCAAGCCGCTGCCCGGCAAAGAGAGCAACTGGGTACAGACCTGGCCCGGAAAGGGCTGGAACGTCATCCTTCGGCTCTACGGCCCGCTGCAGCCGTACTTCGACAGAACCTGGCGGCCGGGAGAGATTGAGGAAATAAATTAAGCAGGAGCCCGTGATGATTCTCCGCCTTCGAAGCTGGTAGAGGATGTATTTCAAAGGAGAAAAATGAACAACCCGAACGATAAACTACAACGAACAATACTACCGATCCCGGACATCGCGCCGTCCGGACTGACTACATTCGATGCTAAAAACCCGGAGACAAAATTTCAGCCCATCGTTCCGCTGCGGCCGCCATCGGAAGCGCCGAACGTGCTCATAGTTCTGATTGACGATGTCGGTTTTGGCGCGTCGAGCGCGTTCGGCGGGCCGTGCCAGACACCAAACTTAGAGAAACTGGCGGGGAACGGGCTGAAGTACACGCGCTTCCACACGACCGCGCTCTGCTCGCCGACGCGCGCGGCTTTGTTGTCGGGGCGCAATCATCACACGGTTGGCATGGGTTCGATTACCGAGCTCGCGACCTCGGCGCCCGGCCAGAATTCGATGCGTCCGAACACGTGCGCGCCGCTGGCCGAGATATTGAAATTGAATGGTTATTCGACGGCACAGTTCGGCAAATGCCATGAAGTGCCGGTCTGGGAGACGAGCCCGGTGGGGCCATTCACTCGCTGGCCAACCGGCGGGGGAGGGTTTGAGTATTTCTACGGTTTTATCGGCGGCGAGACGAACCAGTACTTCCCTGCGATTTTCGAAGGGACCACGCCGATCGAACCGGAGAAGACGCCCGAGCAGGGCTATCATTTCACAGAAGACCTCGCGGATAAGGCTATCAACTGGGTGCGCCAGCAGAAGTCTCTCGTGCCCGACAAACCGTTTTTCATGTACTTCGCCCCTGGCGCGACACATGCGCCGCATCATGTGCCGAAGGAATGGTCGGACAAGTACAAAGGCAAATTCGATCAAGGTTGGGATCAACTGCGCGAGCAGACATTCAAGCGGCAGAAGGATCTCGGCGTCATACCTAAAGACTGTCAGCTCACCGCACGTCCTAAAGAGATTCCGGCGTGGGAGGCCATCTCCTCCGAGATGAAGCCCGTACTTGCGCGCCAAATGGAGATTTACGCCGGGTTCCTGGAGCATACGGATTATCACATCGGCCGGCTCATTAGTGCGCTGAAAGACCTCGAAATACTGCAGGACACGCTGATCTACATCATCATCGGCGACAACGGTGCATCGGCTGAAGGCTCGCTCCAGGGAACTTTTAACGAAATGATAACGCTCGGGGGCTTCGCTCAGCTTGAAACAGCACAGTTTCTTGCAGAGCGCCTCGACAAGTTCGGGGGACCCGAAGCTTACAACCATTACGCGGTCGGTTGGGCGCACGCGATGGACACGCCATATCAGTGGACCAAGCAGATAGCATCGCACTGGGGCGGCACGCGCAACGGGACGGTAGTTCATTGGCCGCGCGGTATTAAGGCCAAGAGCGAAATTCGCTCGCAGTTTCATCACGTGATCGATGTCGCGCCGACGATCCTCGAAGTCGCGGGGCTGCCAGAGCCTGTAATGGTCAACGGCGTCGGGCAGAAGCCGATGGAAGGCGTGAGCATGGCTTATTCGTTCAACGACGCTAAAGCTCCCGAACGGCATGAGACGCAGTATTTCGAGATGTTCGGCAATCGCGGCATCTATCACAAGGGTTGGACCGCCGTTACCAAGCACCGCATCCCGTGGGAGACCGGAACGATAAAACTGGTCGCCTTCGAAGACGATAACTGGGAGTTGTACGACACCACACAGGACTGGACACAGGCGAAAGACCTGGCAAAAGAGCAACCGGCGAAATTGAAAGAGCTCCAGCAGATGTGGTTAATCGAGGCGGTCAAATACAACGTGCTGCCGCTGGATGACCGAATGATCGAGCGCGCCGACTCCGAACGAGCTGGCCGCCCTGAATTGGTCAGGGGCAAACGCCAATTGCTTTTTGGCGGCATGGGGCGTCTCACCGAGAGCTCAATCGTCAATACACACAATAAATCATATGCAATCACGGCCGAGATAGTCGTGCCGGACTCCGGCGCCGAAGGCGTCATCGTCGCCTTGGGCGGCATTACGGGCGGTTGGAGTCTCTACGCCAAAAGCGGCAAGCCGAAATACTGCTACAACTTTTTCGGATTACAGCAGTACTTCGTTGAAGGCAAAAGCAAGATCCCGGCCGGCAAACATCAGGTGAGGATGGAATTCTCGTATGACGGCGGCGGCGTAGCCAAGGGCGGCGGCGTCACTCTCTATGTAGATGGAGAAGCCGTTGGCTCAGGACGCATCGAGCAAACGGAGCCGGCGTTATTTTCCGCCGACGAGACGTGCGACGTCGGAAGAGAGACCGGTTCACCGGTGACCACCGATTACGGAACGCGGGGCAACCGGTTCAGCGGTGAAGTGAACTGGGTGGAGATCGATCTCGACAAGGCAGCGGCGGACGCCGATCACATTATCAAGCCGGAAGATCGTCTGGCGCTCGCGCTGGCGATTCAGTGAGTGAGATATCAGATAGAAAGGAATTAGTGCGGTTCGAAATCGCGATGGCTGTCATTGGCAAAGAAGAATGTTCATAAGCGAGTAGAAAGTAAATCATCGGTGCAGTTGCGTCGCTCGAACAGCATGGAATCAATAAGAAGCGGAGTCTTTTATGAGCAACCTAACTAATACTTTAGGATTCAAGCGTCCTCCGATCGCTTGGCTCATCGCGTGGACGCTCTTCCTGCCACCGGGTTTACCGGGGCTTCTGTCGTCGCCACAAGCTGCTTCGCCACATCAGGCGGCGGCGCAGAGATCAACGGCCCCAACTGACGGAGGCTGGCCGCGCGCCTACAAATTGGCGAGCGGCGATACGACGCTCTCACGCGAGCAAGCACAGAAAGTCGTGTCCGAATTTGAGAAGGCAATGCCGACGGGCGATCGGCTGATCGCCCTCGACCGCGTACTAACCAGCCTCGACAAGAGCCAGATCAGACCAACGGCCGGAGATGCGGTGGGCATCAAAGCGGACCCGCCCAATATCTATCACAGCACCAAACCTGCTGTGCTTATGATTTTCGACGGTCAGCCGGTCTGGAGCCCGATCAAAGATGTCGATCTCAAGTATGCCGTCAACACGAACTGGGATGTTTTCGAGGAACCCTCGTCCAAAACCTACTATCTGCGCGATGACAAATCTTGGCTTAAGGCGACAGACTTAAATGGACCCTGGGCTCGGACCAGCTCAACCGCGATTGGGGTGCTCGGAACGATGGCTCACAGCGTGTACGCGACAATCAGAATTATCGCGCAGGCGGTGTGGTGGCCGCCAGATGGGCGGCAGCTATCGAGGTGGCGGAGGATTCCGGGGTGGTGGGGGCAGGCGACGCTAACAAGTTCAAGTGAATGGAGGAGGAAGTTATGTCGGTAAAACAATTAACCAGTTGGAAACGCACTATCGCGAGCATCATGCCTGTTCTCGCTGGGCTGACCTTTATTGCTGCGACGCATGCGCAGCAACAGGATGCGGCTAAAGAGAAGCTCGCGGCCATCAAGCAATCGTTGGCAAAGAATCAGGCAGCGCTCAAACAGTACACCTGGACAGAATCGACCGAGATCAGCTTGAAGGGTGAAGTCAAAAAGCGGGAGCAGAATCAATGTCGTTATGGTCCGGATGGAAAAGTGGTGAAAACGCCGATTCAGACAGGCGACCAGGCCGCCCAGCAACAGCAGGATACGGGTGGGCGCCGTCGAGGTCGTCTGAAGGAAGATATCGTTGAGCACAAAGTGGATGAGCTCAAGGATTACATGAAGCAGGTCTCTGCTCTCGTTAAGCAATACGTACCGCCCGATCCGCAGAAGCTTCAAAGTGCTGCGGATGCGGGAAACGTTTCCATCCAGCCATCGCCTGCGCAGGCAGTCTCCAACATTACGATAAAGGATTATCTCAAACCGGGCGATTCAGTAGTCCTGGGCTTCGATCCCAGTGCGAAAAAGCTCCGCAGTTATAGCGTTCAGTCTTTTCTGAATAACTCGAAAGACAATCCGGTGACGTTGAACGTTACCTTCGCCAGCTTGCCGGATGGAACCAACTACCCCCAACAGACGGTGCTCGATGCACCCGGAAAGAAGATTCAAGTGAAGACTACCAATTCCGGATATGCGAAAACCGGATAATGATCCATGGGTTGATGAACTACCAAACGCGCCGCATCGAGCGTGCGCTATCAAAGGAATGGGAGATCATTGATCCAAGGCTAGAGGAGTTCTACGGCATCGAAATCGATGCCTGGAAACCCGGCTCGATAGCTGAGCTGGGGTGTAATGCAGCGGTATGCGGCCACTGATCGGTGACCGTGCCGAACTGCTAATTGTCACTTACTTATAACAGAAAGGAATAGGGAGAGTATGAAACCTGAAGTAGCCAAAATCGTTGAGTCGGAGTTGAAGCAATTCGCCTCCGAGTTAAATTTATCAGACACCCAGAAAACTCAGTTGAAGACGGCTTTGGAGAACGCCCGCCAGAAGATGGATGAGATTCGCGAGAAGCATCCTGATGTCTCAAAGGCAGATGTGATTGCGAAACTAGGCGACGTTCGCAGCTCCATTCGCGAGCGAGTGGTCAAGTTCCTTACGCCGGAACAACTGGTGAAGTGGGACGCAAAAGTGGCCAAGGCAAAGACCTTCCTGGGTCATACCGTAAAATCATAGGCCATTTAATGATGACCGGGTTGCTGCACGATAGAAGCGGCTGCCCGGTCATTGTATATCGACTGCACGACAGCGAAATGAAGGCCAATCGACGTGATCGCTTCTATGAGTTATCAGCATCGGAGAGGCTGTGACGAATAACGCAACTGCATACGGCGATAGAACTGATGGATTAACGGCTTAATAGCCGTTAGCACCCGAGAACAGCACCTGGGAGGGCGCGCGGCCTCGCGTGCCCGGTGTAGATCAAGGATTCTTGCAGCAATAGCAAGGGGCGAGGCCGCCCGCGCTCCCAGGGATTTTCAGAGGGCCTAATGAAACACAGGTATCACGATATTCATCGTGTGGCACTCATTGCATTGCTCGCGACTGCACTCGGACTCAGCGCCGGACGGCCAGTAATATCGCAGCCGGCGGCGGATCCGCTTCCGAGTTGGAACGATGGGCAGGCGAAGAAGTCGATCATTCAATTCGTTGAGCGGGTCACGAAGGAAGGCGGCCCTGAGTTTGTGCCGCCCGCTGAGCGCATCGCAACATTCGATAACGATGGAACGCTTTGGGCGGAGCAGCATATCTACTTTCAATTCGCGTTCGCGCTCGACCGTGTGAAGGCGCTCGCTCCGCAGCATCCGGAGTGGAAGACTCAGCAGCCATTCAAATCGGTGCTCGACGGAGATATGCAGACGCTTGCTGCCTCAGGTGAGAAGGGGCTCGTCGAACTGTTGATTGCGACACACACCGGTATGACGACAGATGAGTTTGCAACGGCGGTGGCAGATTGGCTGGAGACGGCGAAACATCCGAGATTCAAGCGTCCGTACACCGAGCTTGTTTATCAGCCGATGCACGAACTGCTGGTTTATCTGCGCGAGAACGGGTTCAAAACCTTCATCGTCTCGGGCGGCACGGTCGAGTTCATGCGTGCATTTACTGAACGCATATATGGGATACCGCCGGAGCAGGTAATCGGCACGACCTTCGTCACGCAATTCCAGATGAGAGAGAACGGTAAGCCCGCGCTCGTGCGCCAGCCGAAGATCGAGTTCATCGATGATGGTCCGGGTAAGCCGGTGGGAATCAACAAGTTCATCGGCCGGCGCCCGATTATCGCATTCGGCAACTCGGATGGTGACCAACAGATGTTGGAGTGGACGGCGGCGGGCAACGGCGCGCGGCTGATGGGCCTCGTTCATCACACCGATGCCGAGCGCGAATGGGCGTATGACCGCAATTCGCGCATCGGCCGGTTGGATAAGGCGCTTGATAAGGCCGCGGCCCAGGGGTGGGTCGTGGTGGATATGAAGCAGAGCTGGAATGTAATTTTTTCGTTTCAGAAATAATGGCGCGAGGAAGACCGCAGAGATATGGGGAAAGATTCGTTATTTCTGTTCATCCCACGTCCTCGGTTCATACGCGATTGACGCATACAAATTCCTCCATATTTCGATAATGCAACTAACTTCAAGATGGAGGTATACATGGCGAAACAGAACGCATCTACTCAAACTAAACCTAACATCCTCGTCATCTGGGGCGACGACATCGGCATCTGGAACCTGTCGTGTTATAGCAACGGAATGATGGGCTATCGAACACCGAATATCGACCGGCTCGCGAAGGAAGGCATGATGTTCACCGACTCATACGGAGAGCAGAGCTGCACGGCTGGGCGCTCTTCCTTCATCACCGGACAGAGTGTCTTTCGCACGGGCCTTTCGAAAGTTGGTATCCCTGCCTCGCCCATAGGTCTTCAGCCTGAGGATCCTACTATCGCCGAGTTGCTGAAGCCACTCGGCTATGCTACGGGGCAATTCGGCAAGAACCATCTGGGCGACCTCAACAAGTATCTGCCGAGCGTGCACGGTTTCGACGAATTCTTCGGCAACCTCTATCACCTCAATGCCGAAGAGGAGCCCGAGATGTATGACTATCCGCCTGAGAAAGACTTTCCAAATTTCAGGAAGAAGTTCGGACCGCGCGGCGTCATTCATTCCTGGGCGACGGACAAAGACGACCCGACGGATGAGCCGCGCTGGGGTAAGGTGGGGAAACAGAAGATACAGGATACTGGGCCGCTCACCAAGAAACGGATGGAGACCTGCGACGACGAATTCGTGGCTGCAGCCAAGGACTTCATCAAACGTCAAAACGCGGCCGGGACGCCATTCTTTTGTTGGGTCAACACCACGCATATGCACCTGTTCACCCATACCAAGCCGAGCAGCCTCGGGCAAGCGGGCAGATGGCAGTCGCCTTATCACGACACGATGATTGACCACGACAAAAACGTGGGCGAGTTGCTTGACCTGATCGACGAGCTGGGCATCTCAGACAACACCTTCGTGATGTACAGCACCGACAATGGGCCGCACATGAACACCTGGCCCGATGGAGCCATGACGCCGTTTCGCAGCGAGAAGGATACCAACTGGGAAGGCGCTTTCCGCGTCCCAATGCTGGTGCGCTGGCCCGGCAAGATACCGGCGGGCGTCGTATCAAACGAGCTCATTCAACACCACGATTGGCTGCCCACCTTCCTTGCGATGGCGGGCGAGACGGACATCGTGGAGAAATGCAAGAAAGGCCATCAGGCGGCGGGCAAGAAGTTCAAGGTGCATCTGGATGGCTACAATCTGTTGCCTTATCTGACCGGAATAGAGAAGGCGAGCCCCCGCAAGGGATTCATCTATTTCGACGACGACGGCAATCTGGTCGCCCTGCGTTTTGAACACTGGAAGTGCGTCTTTATGGAGCAGAGGGTACAGGGGACCATGCGGATATGGGCCGAACCGTTCACGTCGTTGCGAGTGCCCAAGCTTTACAACCTGCGTACCGATCCATTCGAGCGGTCGGACATCACGTCGAATACCTATTACGACTGGTTCCTGCACCACGCATACATCATCTACGCGGCGCAGACGATCGCGGCCGAGTTCGCGGAGACATTCAAGACCTTTCCCCCGCGTCAGAAAGCGGCCAGCTTCACCATCGATCAGGCGCTGGAGAAGATGGATGCCGCGGGTTCCGGGCGCTGAATGCCGGCAGGTGCTGGCAGTGAGACAAAGCGATGATTCAACCGGCTGAAGGGTATGAAAGGAACATCATTTCATTAGGCGGGATGAATTATACGCAACCTGATGATAGCTGCGGGTCACGCGATCCGTATTCGATCAAAGACAAACAAGATGAATCATGAAATTAAATGCAGAAGGAGGAAAAATGATTCGCAAATTCGTCACAATAATCAGCTTTATTATCCTGGCAGGGTCGATCTCGGTGCGAGCCCAGGATGAAAAGAAATGGTCCGTTCAAGGTGGCGCTGGTTTCGGGGTTCCGGTAGCCAGCACATCCGATTTCGTCTCGACCAACGCGAATATCCAAGTCGGCGCCGGTTATGACTTCACCAAAATAATCGGCGTCACCGGTGAGTTCATGTGGCAGGGGCTGTCGGTCAAGGATGGCAATCTTTCTCAGTTCACCGCTCTCGGTGCCAAAAGCAATCTTTACTCGGTAACGGGGAACTTAAGGTTGACATTGCCGACCGGAGGGAAATTCGGTGCCTATGTGATCGGCGGAACCGGCTGGTATCGCCGATCGGATTCTTTGGACAGGGACGTGCTCGTTCCCGGCACTATATGTGAACCGGCCTGGGACTGGTGGGGGACGGTTTGTGTTGGCGGTTTAGTGCCTGCAGAACAGGTCATCGCTTCGCAAAGCTCCGACGTTTTGGGCGCTAATGGCGGAGCCGGCGTTACCTACAAAGTGGCGGAGAACGGAATGAAGGTGTACGCGGAGGCGCGCTTCCAATATGCGCCAACCGAGCGGGTATTCACGCGTGTGGTGACTTCGACGTTCGGCGTGCGCTGGTGATCGGCTCACCGCCGATCGAGTCGAGTATGTGCCTGGAGTCCTGAGTATTTTAACGTCGGAATTGATTAAAATTTTGCCCCATATGGCCCAGAGCACTGAATAATGGACTCTTAACCTCGAAGAGGAGGGCAAGAAGGTAGCCAGGGGGGAGCGCAGAGTAACCCCCTGGATGGAGATGCGAATTGAGTTGCGTCCTGAAAGGATGCGTGATCAGCTTTGAGACAACGATCGATCGATTATCGCGCATCCTTCAGGATGCTCATACTCAATTTGGAATGGATCCAGGGGCACGCTGCTTCTTCCCCTGGCTATCTTCTCCGGCCTCCATCGGACGACTGCGATGTCCGGAGACCCGCAGTGCCTAAAGGGCGCACGCTACCGGTGGTTCCGCTATGTTCCACCAAAGTTCCACCACCCGCTAACCTCCACCGCCTTTTCAGGGCGAAGGGCAATGATCGCAAATCGCGAGAGTTTGGGTGCTGAAAAGGTTTAACGAACGGAAAGCTAAGCGACGCGGTGCAATCAGGGGTATCTATCGTTGGTTGAAACTGTAAAAAGATCTGTGGGTAACGACAATATCTAAAATGTCAGAAGGAATATCGAGACAATGGGCTCGAGACTCAATCTGATTCGGCCCAAATAGGGCCGCTAAGGTGCATTATGAATTCAAATAGAGAAAGAACCGATAAGGAAACGGAATCGAAGAGGGGTGAAGGGCCGGGGTCGAACCACTTCAACCAGGATTTCGATGCGGAGTCTTTCGAACTCTCATCCCGTCGCACTGGTTTATCGTTCCAGCGCACGCGAATGAGCGCCGACCGGACATTGATGTCGGTAATTCGCACATCGCTCTCATTGATCGGCTTCGGCTTCACGATCTACCAATTTTTTCGCTTTCTGCGCGAGACGGCCGGTGCGACGCATATGGTTCCGGTAAGCGCAGCGCGCAACTTCGGGCTTGCCCTCATAACACTGGGTGTCGCGATGCTCCTGCTGGGAATTGTGTACCATTTCAGATTCATGTACGAATTGAGGGCCGAGCGGCATATGATGGTTGAACAGAGACTTGTCCACGGTGAGTTGTCATATCCCGTCTCGCTGACGCTGATTACAGCACTTGTTCTGCTGCTGATAGGTTTGATCGCTATCTTCAGTATGTTGGGAAGGGCGGGCCCGTTCCACTGAAAAGTTCAGTTTCCAGGTTTCCGAATCAGCTCTAAGTGGTGACGGGAAAACGCCCGCGCCGGTATAAAGGTTTTATTTTTTAGTTTCAGCATTTAGATGTATTGTCTCGTCAGGCAATGAAGAATAGTATTTGAGCGAGGTAAAAATAATGTCCCGATCTATCCAAAGCTCTGAAGTCCTCAAGCTGCTCAATGATGCCCAGATAGGGCGATATAAATATACGCCATCGCCCGCAGACTGGCGCGACCAGTGGATATACTTTCTCATAACCGACCGGTTCAATAACCCGCTGGCGCCGCCGCACGAGCAGTGGGATGCTCCTGTCGGATCATTCCAGGGCGGCACTTTCAATGGCATCCGTGAACAACTCGATTATCTTAAAGATCTCGGGGTCGGAGCGATCTGGATATCGCCGGTACTCAAGAACCCGCAGTATGACGTGTTTGCCCATCACGGTTACGGCGTACAGGATTTCCTGTCGATCGACCCTCGTTTCGCCTCAGATGTCGAGCGGGCCCGCCGGGAACGTGAGTTCGTAGAGGATGAACTCCGCCTGCTGATCGATGAGGCGCACGCGCGCGGTATCTATGTGATCTTCGATATCGTGCTCAACCACGTGGGCAACGTCTTCGCTTATGAAGGCGATCGCCACGATGCCCCCTGGCGCGATGACGGGCCTTATCAAATAATGTGGCGTGATGCACAGGGGCAGGCGAGCGCTGAATGGAATTCACCGCCTGCGATTGATGACATATCGCCCGATGCATTGATCTGGCCGGTCGAGCTGCAGCACAACGAATACTATCGCCGTATGGGTAATGCTTTCTCCCGTCCGATCGATATACACGAACAGGCCGGAGACTTCTACGCCCTCAAAGAGTTGAACACAGCTTATCTCCAGCCGCACGCGGTCTATGGCATCTCACATCCGGTGCGCGCGATCCTGATCACCGCGCATCAATATCTCATGGCAAAATTTGACATCGATGGCTTCCGCATCGACACGCTGAAATATCTCGAGCCGGATTTCGCGTCCGAGTTCGGATCGGCGATCCGCGAATACGCGCTGACCATCGGCAAGAAAAATTTCTTCACCTTCGGTGAAGTCTACGATCAGGAGGAGAAGATCGCGCGTTTCATTGGTCGCAACGCCAACGCGGATGGCGACCTCATCGGCGTAGACGCTGCCCTGGACTTTCCCTTATTTTTCAAGCTGCCTGCACTTTCCAAAGGGCAACTCGCGCCGGGCGAAATAGCTTATATGTTTCAGCAGCGCAGGCGTGTGACTCAGTCCCTGATCAGCTCCCAGGGGGAGGCTAGCGGCTACTTCGTCACCTTTATCGATAATCACGATCAGCACAACCGCATACATTACGTCGATCCGGTTGATCCGCATCGCTACGATGACCAGGTGACCCTCGCGCTGGCTTGCATGTTCACGCTTCAGGGTATCCCGTGCCTGTATTACGGCACCGAGCAGGGACTTAGCGGTAACGGGGACAGGCCGGAATACGTGCGCGAGGCGCTATGGGGCAAAGCAAACGCCTTCGATCAATATCATCCGTTCTACCGAACGATCCAGCAACTTTCAGAAATACGATTGAAACGGCCCGTAATACGCTACGGGAGGCAGTACTTTCGCCAGGTCTCCGGCGATGGCGTAAACTTCGGCATTTCGAACTACGCCAATGGAATACTCGCCTATTCACGTGTGTTGTCAGATCTGGAAGCGATCGTGATTGCCAATACAAACATCAGGGATGGGTGGTCAGGTAAGGTTATTGTTGATTATACGCTGTGGGCGGGTGAGTTCACGTATGAATTGCTCTTCAGCAACAAGCGATCGAGCGAGCGTGTTTATCCTATCCCCGCTATCGAGATGCCACAAGGCACAATACAGGTCAGCAAACTCAGCGGCGAAATCACAAACGGTCCGGCGCGCGTCATCGATGTGGAACTCTTGCCCGGCGAGGTTCAGATCTGGAGCAAAGGCCTCTAAAGTAAATCGAACGATGTCGGAGCTTTTGTAGTGCAGCCGGACGGCGCTCTCCTCCCAGCCTGGCGAATGTTCTTTCCCGAAACGCGGGGAAAGCGGCGTGAGCTCCTACACTCCGAGCCCCTTTACCCAACGTTTATTCAAGATCGCAGTGAGCTTCGAGACCGATATGAAAGCGCTGCTGCTCGCCGCTACCATACTATTGTCACTCGCCTGGCAGCAGTCGCCACCCCAGACCAGACAACCGCCACCTCCCGCCCCTGATAAACAGGGGCCGACGCTTGAAGTCGAAGAGGTTATTTTTGAAGGAAACCAGGTCCTTCACCAGCGCGGAGTTGAAACGTCAATTGCACCTCGTCGGCGAAGATGTACTGTTGCGGGGATTCGGCCGCCGCAACTCTTACACGCGCGAGCGATTTCAGGCAGACGCCGCGAGTCTTCTGAGATATATGACCGGCCGGGGCTACCTCAGAGCCTCGATAGGCGAGCCGAAGATACGATTCATCAATATCGAGGATGCCGCACGGACGAGCGGCGGCGTCCCCATACGCCTGATCATTCCAGTCACCGAAGGTTATCTGCACAGGCTCGGGAACCTGATGGTGCGCGATGGCGCCGTGCTCACGAACGAACAGGCGCGCGCGCTGTTCCCCATCAAAACGGGAGACGTGATCGACGCCGGCCTGATGGACGATGTGTTAAATCGCATGCGCATTTATTATGGGCGCCTGGGGCACCTGCAATTCGCTCCCACCATCGATTTCAAGTTTGCGCCCCCCGTTAAAGGCGAATCGGTGACTGACATCACGATCACGCTCAATGAAGGGAAGAGATTCACACTGGGGCGGCTCGAATTCAGTGGCAATCGCCGAACACTTGACCTGCCGCTACGCCGCATGATCCCGCTCACCGAGGGCGATTATTTCGATTACGCGATGCTGGAAACGGGCATCAACCGTCTCAACCGTACGAATCTCTTCGACCCGATTACGCCTGCCGATGCGATCATCACTTACGATCAGGCGCGCGGCGCCGCCGACGTCGAGCTGCGCTTGAAAGAACGCGACGTCCAGCGAATTGATGTGAGTGGCGGGGCCGGCTCATTCGGCTCGTTCAGCATAGGATTGGACTATTCGAACATCAACTTGACGGGACGACTCGACAGTTTCGCCGCGCTGTTGCGGCTGGGTAACCTCGAGCAGACGGTTTCGGCAAAATACGGCACTACTTTGATGACAGCCAGACCGGTCACATTGAGCTATTCCGGCTCTTTTCAGCGCTACGTCTTCGTCGATGCCCAAACCCAGGGGGATAACCGGCGGCCGCTCTACATTCAAACCGCGGGAGGGCTGGGGGCTGGTGCGACAGTACCGCTGGCCAGAGGGCGCAATACGCTGGGCGCGGCGACGGTCGGCAGTCTGTTTTATTCTCTGAATTTCAACTCGCTCGAAGATCTGGTTGCCCAACGGGCATCGACAGTGAATGACATCCAGCAGAGCAACATCCGCCTGGCTTCTCTGACGCCCGCGATGACGCACGACACGCTGGATCGCGATTTCGATCCGCTGCGCGGGATGCGGATGACAACCGGCGTCGAGGTAGCCGATCGCGCATTCGGAGGCAACATCAATACGGTGAGACCGTGGGTCGATTTCCGGCATTTCATACCGCTAAATCCGGGCAAGGTAGAGGGTGAGAGAAACGTGTTCGGTTACCGCCTGCGAGCCGCTAACATCGCCTCCTTCGGCAGGCCATTCGAAGCGACCACGCTTTCGGTAATCAACGGCGTTCCGATCTTCAACCGGTATTTTGTGGGCGGAATGACGGAGGTGCGCGGTTATCCAATCAACTCGATCGCGCCGCTGGCCCGCGTTGACCGGCTGCTGGCCATCGGAAATAACCCGCCGATCCTCGTCAACAGCAGCGTGCAGCCCGTCGGCGGCGATACGCAATTGATCGCCAATGCGGAGTACCGCGCTCCGGTGATGAGCCGATTGTCGATGGCGGCGTTTTTCGATATCGGCTCTTCGTTCAACGCCCGGAGACTGGAGGAAGAGCAATTCATCAGCCCGGTGCAACTGATCCCGCCGATCACAGGGTCCTCTTTGATAACGGTAGTGCGCCCGGTGGGAGAGGTCGCGAACCAGATTCCCAATTACCGCATCTCGCTCGGCGGTGAGCTGCGTATCTTGATACCCGTGGTCAATCTGCCGTTGCGACTGATCTTCGCTTACAACCCGAACGCTCAGGTCAATCCGCCCCCGGCAACGCTGCTTGCGCCTGAAAAAAGATTTGTTTTTTTATTCGGAATTGGCCGCACATTATGATCCTGGGATTGAAGTTAATTATAGCTCTCCTGGATAGATCATCTCTCATTCCTAAAGAACCACTCCCTTACAGCTCACGGTGCATACTCTTTCACTCTTCTTAATTGTTCTGAATTTAGTTTCCATCGCCGACTACGACAAACCCTCCCCAGTAGAATGGATGCACAAACTCTGGATTTTTCATCACCTTCAATGCCGCCTGCCTCATAGCCTCTGCAGTAGAAACCGCCGGTTGCGAGCCGCCGTATCTTGTCTTGAACCTCTTGTGGAACTCGACCATCAGGGCCGTCGTGCTCGATGCTTCCACCTTCCATTGACTGACCACCGTTCTCGGACATCCAGCCACGAATAACGCCCACGTCATCCCGATCACCCCTTCGCCAGCTCCCACTCGCCCGCGCGCCGTCTCGCAGGCAGAGAGCACCACCAGGTCGGCATTCAGATCGAGGTTCATCATCTCCCAGGCTTCCAGCAACCCGTCTTCGTCGTCCTTTCCGGGAGTTTGAGACAACAAGATGTGCGAGTACATCGGGCTGACGTCGTTGAGAATTCCGTGAGCCGCCAGATGGAGAATGCGATAACGGGACGATTGCTCTTTAACCAGGTCTTCTCTGGCCGAAGGGCCTGTGAACACTTGACTGTGCGTTGGGCCATACAAACGCCTCAGCGCCTGGACTTGAGCCGCCGCCTCGGGCAATGGCTGCAGCTCTGCATCCATCTTTACAAACTTGACCAATTCTTTACTCCGTGTTCCCAAGTCCGGATTGCCCAGAGCCAGTAGGGATGATTTGACTGGCGCAAGCTGATTTCTACGATTGAGCTGCATCTCTCTAAGCACGGAGAGAGATGGCGCATATGAGATTGCGGCATCTTCGATCAAATAACGTAGCTCTCGAGAGAGCAAGACCTGGAACGGCAAGTCCCACAACACGTTATCGGGAGTGATGATGAGAGAGGTTTTCCCTTGCAGTTGCTTCTGAGCAGGTTTGATCAGCAAGTCATAAAGTTCATGTGAGAGCTTTTGGAAGTCGTAATCTCTGTTCTCCATTCGGCCGCGGAATCGCTCGACCTTTTCAGCGAGCGATTTGCGTTCGATCTGTATGGTGTAAGTATTCAAGGCCATTTGACCGGAAGCGTTTTTGGTCAGGACGAAGATGTGGACATTCTCTTCTGTGACGATGAAATCTAATAGTGCAGTTTTGGAATCAGGAATGACGCCAGCAGCATCCTCAAAAGAGACCGGTCGAATCTCGCCGCGCTGAACTTTGAGTTCGGGATGTGCAGCGTAGAGGGTAGTTTGATACGCCTCGAACTCCAGACGTGCTTTTTTCAACTGCCCTGCGAGTTCGACGAGATGTTTTTCATCAGTTTGAGATTTGAGCTTTTCACTAGTGATTTGGCGATTGAAGGAAACGATCTTGCGGTTCAGTCGGTGTTTTTGTTCGCGCTCCACTGGAGAGATTGAATTGTCGATATCGACACGGCCGTTTTGCAATAGCTCCAGGAGCGTGCGCCCTTTTGCCAGCTGAGCATGGGAGAAAGCCTCGGTGAATCGTTTTTGATTGATGTGAAAATCGATAATAGCCTGATATGTGGTCACTGCTCGCTCAAAAGAGCGCTGGCGGTCGAAGTCGCCACCGGCTAATTGATCTCGCAAATGTTCAATGATATCAATAGCTCTGCCTAACGCCTCACCGGCTTTTTCGGGTTGATTAAGCTTCTGATGGGCTTTAGCGGCTATTACCAGAGCCGCGGAGATGTAGGGAATTCGGCTGATTTCTTCGGCAGCCTTAATTGTTCGTTCTGCAAAGTCCAGTGCCACTTGATGATCTGCATGCAAGAGATACATCTCACTTAATCTCAATAAGGGATCTACCATCCTGGCTTTATCCCCAGATTTTTCGGCTAGCTGGAGCACTTCCCGATAGGTGGCGATTGCTTGAAGCGTTTTATTTTCAGCCACAAAAACAGCACTCATATTCATTTTGATCGTTGCAACGAAGCTATTTTTAGCGATTGCTAGAGTGTTTCCAATCTCTTCTGCCAGCTTCAGGCTCTTCTGAAAAGATTCCATCGCTAAAGAATAGTCGCCCTGTCGCAAATAGTTATTACCGATGAAAACAAGGACGCTAGCCTTAGTTGAATTAGCCGCAGTGTCTTTCAGCATTATTGCTTTCTCAGCAGCTTCAAGTGCCTTTTGGCTATTGACGAAAACCTGATCATAGTTACCTTGGGCTTCAAAAGTAGCGGCAATATTCATCAGGACATGTGACAGAAACCTCCAATCCGATCCGGAGTTAAGACGGCTTTCAGCTATCTTCAGACTTTTTAACTGCATTTCCAGAGACTTGGCATTATTGCCTCTTGAACGATGGATGACTCCCAGGTTATTCAACGCCTGGATCGTCATCTGACGGTTTCCCACTTCTTCGGCCAGTTTTAGCCCTTTCTGATAATATTCTGCGGCTTTCGCATACTCGCCCATTCCAACTTGATAAACCACTGCTGAGTTTATCAATGATTTTGCCATGATCCTCTTTAAATCCACCCTCTTCCGCTGCTTCCAAACTTCGTCGGAAATACTCAAGTGCAAATTCAGGAGATTTTTCCGGTGTGCCTGTCCAGCCATAGAGGTTTCCCGCATGTAACAATACATATGCTATTACAGATTGATCGCCGCTCATTTCAGCAAGTTTGTATGCGAGCCGAGTGATCGCTAGGGCGTGTTGAAAACTCACTTGATCTTCGGAGGCAAAATAAATTTGACGAATGAGTGCATAGGCAAGGTCAGATGTTATCGACCCCGATTCTTTCTCAATCAAGTCATTACGCTCATCCTCTGTTTTCGCTGCAATAATTGCCGAGGCAAGGTCTTCCTCGCTGGGAATGAATTTCCACACCTTCCAGTTTCCGCCATCGTTTATCAACTCGATCGTACGGTTCTTCTTCCCTATCCTTTCAGTGGCCTTTACCATATTGGCCCTGATCAGCGCCACATCAGCAACTATTCGAAGTGTCGCTTTATCACCATCGATCTTTATTTGAGGTATATGGAAGGGTTTCACAGAAATCTTCTCATATGCAGCAAACTCCTCTTGCAAGAGTTTTTTGTTCTCGGCTAGAAAGGCGGATCTCTCGCTCCACAGGGAGAACAGTCTTTCGGTGTCTTTTTGCTGATATGATTCGAAGAGTCTCTGGACCACTATGCGAATGGCATTGGCATCGTCCGTTTGTGCCAGAGATGAAGTGCCCGGTGAGTGATCAATGTATACAATATAAGTCGATACCAACATCCCTATGACAAAATGCGGCAGGAATTTGCAGTACAGCACGAATACCTCCTCTAATTATAATTTATGCGGAAATTGATCTGGCTCATGGGCATGGCTGATGTAAGACCACAGAAACGGCATCCCAAGCGCCGAGTCATTGTACGATATGAACAATTTCTACCTTAGCGTATAATATTAAACTTCAGATCCAATCAAACTTTTAATCCGTATCCCACTTAGCAGACCTAGTCTGCGTCCCGCTCACCAGGGAAATCAAGTTAGCCCATTTACTATATCTGATAGCTGATTATCAATATTTTGAATTGTTTAGATTATCTGTTCGTATTCCCCCCAAATGAACGCCACACCCGTGCGCATTGCTGGCAATCAATTATTGCCCGGATAAAGATACTTTTCTTCATCACCATGCGCTGAGAGCTAAACTCAATCAATGAGGGGCAGTAGGACCTCGAAAAGGACCGTAAGACTAAGATAAGAGAGGAATTTTTTGACAATTATGAATATGAAAAAGAAGACATTTATTGCAGCGGGGCTCATTACCTCGGCGGTATTTGCGGTAATGTTAATCGTGGCTTCCAGCAACCGGTCAGTCGGTAATGCACAGACCAGCATCACAGCGGGGCTCACCTTACCGAACAGAAATATTTATGCTTTAACTACCGACCAAAGCCTTTACCTCCTGGCACCGGGGGCAAGCCAATATTCAAGGCTGGGTCGTATAGTAAACACTGACGGCGAAAACGTGATAGGAATGGATTTCCGTGTAGCTGACGGGCAGCTATATGTCGTGACGGACGTGGGAGGTATCTTCACGGTCGACCTGTCACCTGCCAACATCGGAGTGGCTACTCGTGTGAGTGTAACTAATCCACGTTATACTGGTGGATTTGGATTGGTGGTGGATTTCAATCCTATGGCCAATGCTCTGCGCGTTACAGGCCAAACGACCCAGAACATTGCGGTAGTTAATCAAAACGGTGGCAACCTCAACGCGACCGCGGTTCAGACATCCCTCGCTTATGCCGCCGGTGACGTCAATGCGGGCAAGATACCCCGAATATCTGGCGGAGCATACAACAATAATCGCGTTGGTCTGGCGACTACGATCTTCTATATGGTCGATCATGATCTGGATAATTTCGTGACAATTAGCGGCAAGACACCCACTGGCAGTTCGAACACGGGCGCGGGTCAGCTGCAAACGATTGGCCCATTTGTTGACAATGCTGGTAATCGGGTTAACATGGCTCCTACAACCAACTTCGATGTTTACACGGATCCTAATGGGCGCAATTTTCTCGTAGGACAAACTAGTCGGCTACTCTTTACGATCGATCTCAACCAGATCAACCCCAATCTCCCGTTGGGAACAACGCAGAACGTAGTTGTAGCAAGAGGCCCCGCGGGAATTCAACTACCAGTTGGCGCTCCTCAAATTGCTGGCGGAGTCAACGACATAGCCGTTCAATAAACGCTTTCGGGTCTAATTGTTTCAAGGGGGGAGGGGAAACACCTCCCCCTTTCTGTATAGATGCTGTTTATTGTCTCGAAATGTAACCGTACCCTGCATAGGCGAACTAGAGGGTTGGATCAGTCCTGCTGTAGGTAGCAATCCACCAGATATTCCCAAATGAATCTTGCACGCCGGCTCCGCGTTCCTCATATGGCTTATCTTCCGGAGCTGAGACCGATTTCGCCCCCCACTCCAACGCCCGCTCATACGCTTTATCCACATCTTCGACATAGACGTAGACAGATGCCCGCGTCGGCGTGACGCCCGGGGGAAATTCCCCTGTCTCCATCACCAGCACCGAATCTCCGATCATCGCCTCGACGTGGGACCCTTTTTCATCTTGTATGCGCTCCACCTCCACAGCGCCGAATACGTGCTTTACAAATTCGGGCAAATCGAGATGGCCGTAAAGATATGGTCTGACGGCTCCCAAACGATGACGAATGTATCTCTTTTCAGTCTCCATATGGTCTCCCATTCACTCCAGACCCTGTTGTTTCATCCAGGTTTCCATACGACGATCCAGCTCTTCTTTTGAGACATTCTCAATGTAGGTGGAGATTATCCAAAGATGTCCGAAGGGATCTTCCAGCCTTCCTTGTCGGTAGCCATAGAACTGATTCTCGATTGGAAAGATGACTTTCGCTCCGGCTGAAATTGCCTGATTCCACACTACATCAGCATCTTCGACGTTAAGTGTTATGATCGTCGTAGCGCCTCCGAGCGATGGTGGACTGTAATTACCCCATTCAGGCGATTCTTCGGCCAGGGAGATAATTGAATCTCCGATTTTAATTCCCGCCGAGACGATTTTTCCGTTAGGATCCGCATAGCGCTCCAGTTCACTTGCACCGAATGCCTGCTTATAAAACTCGATTGCCTTATCCGCGCCTCTGACGAACATACGCGGTGTTGCGGTGTGATGGCCTTCTGGTATCGGTTTTACGTTTGCTTTCATAATTCACCCCCCTTCAGATTCGTGAGATGACAGATTTTTCCTCTTGTTGATATGCTGTCTGAGTGCTCATGGCTAACCCCGGACGCGTCACAATGTCTTGGAAAAAATTGACCTCTCACTCCGGCAGAGGAGCGTGGTTTATATAAGGCCCGCGGTGTGTCAGGTAAGCGGTAGGGCTGAAGCCTGAGAATGATTTGAACTCGTTCGAGAAATGCGCTTGATCGTAGTAACCGCAAGAGAGGGCGAGGTCCGTCAATTCGATCTGATCACCCCGGTAAAGCCGCTGCAAAGCCTCACGAAAGCGCAGGATGCGGCAAAAAACTTTGGGCGTCAATCCGACTTCCGCGCTGAAGAGTTGAATGAACCTCCGATTACTGAAACCTGTTTGATCGATCACGTCGGCTATCATGCGCCGGGGCGATCTCTGAAATTCGTTCAAGGCGAACGCGACTGCCGGATGAGGCACCAGCGGGCGAATTGATTGAACGAGCAGATAGTCTTCAATTAAACGGAAGCGGCCGAGTATTGAAAGCTCCGCGAGCAAACGTTCGCGCAGTTCATCAGCGACGTTTCGCCACAAGGCATCGAGCGGGACGTGAACGTTGGCCAATTCGTTCGCCGGCGGCATAAAGAAGGGAAACGTACCGCCTTTTTTGAAACTAACCCCCATCATCTGTGCCTGACAGGCAGTGTCGATGACAAAAGATTCAGAGTATACGCCGGACAGGAAAATTCCGCTTAACTTCTCGATTCGGGTCGGCTGTTCTCCATCGCAAACGCGCACCCGGTCATCGCGCAGATCGATCAGTAGCTGCATCCTGCCGTCCGGCAGAATGCGCTCTTTGCTGTGGGGCGTATCATCGCCTTCGTAATACCAGATAAAATCTATGAAATTTGATAGCGGGACCGCCGGTTTGTAGGTTCGAAAATACATATGATGGGGGCGGGCGTGAGCAACAAATAAACTGTGTTCGTTCACCTCTTCAAAGAGTCAAGCTTATCGCTATTAACTGTTGATCGCTGTTCATTGCCAATCACCCGGTTTGTGCGTTAAGGCGGATCAACCCCGCAATAGTTGCCGCAAGATTTTCGGGTTCCACCGGTTTCGTCACATGTTTTTGGAAGCCGGAAGTGAGCGCTTTCATTCTATCTTCAGACCTCGCATATCCCGTCAGTGCAATCGCGGGTATATTTCCGCCATGTTCCGAGCTGAGCGCCCTCACTTCTCGTATCAATTCATAGCCGTCACGGCCCGGCATTCCGATGTCAGAGACCAACACATCGGGCTGCCACTCCTTCAATGCCTCGATTCCTTCGGGGGTCGAGCCGACTCCTCGCACTTCGGCGCCGTATTGCAGCAGAATTGCCGTCAGCAGTTCACGAGCGTCGGCATCGTCGTCTACAATCAGCACTTGAACGCCGGCCAGTTCCCAGCAGGCCTCCGCCGGTATCCCTACTTCACCCTTCACCGTTAATCTCGGCTTCTGAAGCCGATTAGTGATGCCTCCTTTTTCTTCCCGTAGAACCGCCAGCGGGAGTTTTACGGTGAAGGTCGCGCCGAGACCCTCGCCGGGGCTATCCGCGACTACCGACCCGCCGTGTAACTCCACCAGATGGCGCACGATCGCCAGTCCAAGGCCGAGGCCTCCGTATTTGCGTGTCGTTGAACTGTCGGCCTGACGAAATCGCTCGAATACATATGGCAGGAACTCTTTACTTATCCCCTGTCCCGTATCGCTCACCCTGATTTCGACGTGGTGTGAGTTCATACGTTCCAATGTGACATGCACACTCCCGCCTTCGGGAGAGAACTTGATGGCATTCGAGAGCAGGTTCCAAACCACTTGTTGCAACCTGCTCGTGTCACCGAGGACCATGTTCGAGGCGGGGTCGAGCGCCGCCTCCAGCTCCACACCGCGCGCATCAGCCGTTGGGCGCAGAGAATCGATGGCCGCTTCGATTGCGGGGGCGATTTCGATCGGTGAGACATGGAGGAGAATTTTGCCGGTGATGATACGCGAGACGTCGAGGATGTCTTCGATGATCTGCTCCTGCGCCTTGGCGCTCCGCACTATTATTTCGACCGCGTGCGACGCGCTCGCACTGTCGAGTCGGCCGGTGCACAGCAGCCGTGACCATCCGAAGATGGCATTGAGCGGGGTGCGCAATTCGTGAGAGACGGTGGCCAGAAACTCGTCCTTCAACCTGTTGGCTGTCTCCGCCTCCTGGCGAGCCTTGCGCGCAGCCTCGTATAAACGGGCATTATCCATCGCGATAGCCGCCTGTCCGGCGAGGCCGGTTACGATGCGCTCATGCCTTTCGGTGAATATGCCCGGTTCGGAGTGCGCGAAAAAGAGTCCGCCGATGACTTCACCCGATCGGGAGATTACCGGTACGGCTAAATAGCTCGTCACCGGCAGATGCCCCTCGGGCATTCCGTAGTATGGTGAGTTCTTGCCATAGCGCGGATCTTTTTTGACATCGGCCATGCGAATCACACCTTCGCCGCGATAGGTGGGCCCGAAGAGATCGGTTGCGCGCGGCATCGGAAAGTGATCAAAGTGCTCGCGGCTTGCACCGGAAAGCGTATAAAGTTTGTAAAAAGAGCCGCGTTCGTCCCTGACGTTGTAAAAAAATGTACCGAATTGTGCATCGGTGATCTCGGTGCCGGCATCGGTCAGAGCCTGCACCAGCTGTTGCAACTCCAGTTCTGCAGAAAGCATCTGGCCGACCTTGTTGATGGTCTCGAGAGCTTCGCGCTCCTCCTCGAACTGCGTCCTGGCCATCTCGACGATCGCCGATAATTGATATTGTGCCGCCTCCGCCTGACAAATTTTATGAGAGGCCATCGCGTGCTGGATTGCGATTGCGCCCAGATGAGAGACCCCGATCAGCTTCCTCTTGTCATCCGCTGTAAATCGGCGTCTATTTTTTTTGTTGTGAACTTCGAAGAAACCCAGCAGCTCTCCGCTCCCATCGGTTATCGGTATGGAGAGGGCGGATTTGATGCCAAACTTCGCGCAATATTCGTGATCCATTTGATCATCACGCGGCGCTTCGTTTGTGAGGTATGGCTCCTTATGCTCGATCAGCCAGCCGGGCAGGCCTTGTCCGCGCGGCCAGCAATATTCGAAAGGCAGCTCGTTGCCCTTTCGGAAATATTTGTGACAGACCATTCCCTTGTCTGTGAGGAGTCCCGTGAGACCGCTCTCGGCCTCAGCCAGACCGATCGCCTCTCTCAACAGATCGTCCATCAGCGGCGATAAATCGGAAATTGAATTGAGTTTCTCACTAATGCGAAGTAAACACTCGATAGTCCCTTTGTCGTCAGACGCCATTCTACTCCTCGCTTGTACTCTCTACACGGGGATGATTCGGCACTACACAGCCCTATTCGCGCAAAGTGCACGAAGTTATTCGGGTGTTCTTTTTTTGGGCCGCCATCCGACTGGCGGGGTTACTGGGGAGTGCAGGTAAATTATATCCTAGCTAAGTTCTTTAAACCTCTCATTGTTACCAAATATTTGTAAGCTGAATTTTGAAAATGCGATCCGATCTTACCGCGCGACCGGAGGATCGTAATTCGAAATCCAGTTTTCAAAATCGGCGAACTCTGATTTTACTTAGCATCAGCGTTCCGTTCGATATCCACAATCCCTTGCCTGAAGGTTTCAAGCATTTGCTGCGCTGATTCAAAGGCTTCGTCGAGCTCGATAGCTTCCGAGGCCATTCCGGAGGCCAGCGCTGACGGTTCCGTCAGAATCCGTAGCACGACCTGGCGACTTTGATCGGACATTATCAGGGCGAGATCGCGACCGAGCAACCTGGCGCTCGTCATTTCAAAGCTTATGAATTTTTCATCATCCAGTAGATCGGCGTGCTCACCAGCATCCAACCGGGCTTCGTTACCTGCCCGCAGATACTCGGATAATATAAGCTTTAGATCTTGGCATCTTTCGAATTGCGCCGTTCCTTCCAGGCTATGAGTTTCATCAGCGTGAGGCCGGCAAGCGAGCTTACGGAAACTACCAGGTCGGTGGCGAAACGGACATTTATCGCATTACGATACGCCTCTTCAAAACCGAGGGCGCTCATGACAACAGAGTTATCGGGCGCCCATGTTATATTTCTCGTCACGGAATCCTCAACCCCTCCAAAGGGGACGACGTCTATGAAAATTCCCTGGACTGAATGGAGCCGCTCGGGCCGGTCGAGATCGGAGGTGTACCTACCAGTACCCGTCAGCGAATGTTTTACGGCTTCGAACTGATTCCAGGTCTCCACCCGAATTCCGAGGTCTATATCGTTGGTCGCTCGATACGCCGGAATTCTGTAATACATATCCAACAATAAATCACGCGCGCACGCCCCCACGATGAAAAAAGGGATGCCGAGGGCGGCGCTTGCGTCCGCCAGGTCTCTGAAAACTAGTTCCCTGACGGGATCAAGTTTCCCCGAAAGATCGAATAATGTATCGATCATAAATCATTCCAGCCGTCTCTATGTTCCGCTCATCTCCGCTCGCCATCAGGTCGGCGTACACCAGAAGTGCGGGTGCGGTGTCCGGATGATCGGAATTGCGGTCAAATGCCCAGAACTTCTTCAACAATTCGATGTCGCCGTTTTTGTCCGGTCGAAACCTGTACCTCAATTGCACGGCCGCCAGTTTATTGGACGAATAAATGGTTTTGACTTGCGGTCTGAGGTATCTGGTCAGTTTTGCGGCCGCGACCTCTCCGCTCCAGCAGGCGTTCATCTCCTCCAACTTTACTTCTTTCCACCAATCGGGATTCTCCGAGCTGAAGCGGGAAATCAATAATTTCGGTCTCAGACGTTCCGAATAGGCTTCGCCCCATCGTCTGATCAACTCCTCGTGTTTCATCAGCCTGCGCTCTCTACCCTCCCGGTTAATCAGATAACCCGCGCTTTTCAGGTCCTCCATCACCTGGCTCACCGCGCCTAAAGAAACATCGGCAGCCGTGCCGATATCACGGTAAGACGAAGCGGCAAGCGCCGGCCTGCACAGCAGAGCAAAAAGTACCCTGATCCCCGTCGATGAAAAAAATCGCGCCGGCCTCGATTTGACCACTCCTTCCGAGCGACGGTTTCCCGTGATCAGAACAAACAGGGGCGGCTGATTAAGGAATGCATTACCCGCTATATCGATGAACTGCGTGTTAGCCCGCCTCAGTTTCTCCGCCTGTTGAGGCGTCACATATCGGGTAATCAGAACTCCCGGCTGCGATCTCGCCTCTCTCAACTCCGTTATCACATAACCTAAAATGTCGTTCGTCAAATTCTTCTTTATGATGGCAGAGAATGCCCATCGTTGATCTTCAACGGTGAGCCCGATTATCGCAGCAGTTTCCCCACCAGCCATCTTTGCCGGAAGCTTTAACCGAGCATCGAGTCCGGTGGATTCCTTTAATGACGCAATCGCCTTCTCAAGTATTTCTCGTTCCGGATCGGTCATCTCGGCATTTTTGTGCACTTTTACCTCCTGTTCATTACTTGTGAACACTGGGAAATTGTGAACAGGTAGTTTATTATTGTCAATATAGAAAATGGACGCCGGATAAGAAGCGGGCATTTAAAATCGAGGGTTCTAAAATTATAATTTATTGCCTCCGGATCAAACCTATCAAAACAATCCATCCCCAACAGAGATGAACATATTTTCCGGGGTTCCCATTATCGATCGAGACCATTCTCGACTGGAAAATATTGGGTAAGGAGGGTTGACCATGGAATCTCTGACGATTGAGGAGATTTTCAAGCAATTTGCCGGATATGTCGCACTGATGATGGAGGTCATCTCGGTAATTCTCATCGCGATTGGTGCGATAGAAGCAATTCGTTACCTGATGCGACCGAAATACGATCCGCACATACCATTCGGCTGGATGAGAGAGGTATTTCTCCACTTAGGATAATGGCTGCTGCTGGGCCTCGAGTTTGCACTGGCGGCTGACATCGTGCGAACCGCCATATCGCCTACCTGGGTACAGGTCGGTCAGTTGGCAGCGATTGCCGCCATCAGGACGGGTCTCAACTACTTCCTTGAAAAGGACGTAGAGAAGTTTTCGGAAAAAGCGGCTATCGCGGGAGAGAAACGGGAATCCGTTCGAGAAGTTGGGGCGAGGGCATAGGATGAGATACCGAACCGAAACTATTTCTTCGTGATAATCAGAAGGGCTTTATATTCGTGAGATTGAAGGGAGTCATTCGGCCTCGGGCGCGGCTTCAACGCAACCAGCCTGATATCGTAGTTCAGATATGAAGAACCCTTAGGATCAACGTCGGTGTTTAGCTCGATGGTCGCAGGCGCTTGCTTCTGTTTGCTTGATTTGAGCTTGATCTTCGCGTTGCCCGACCAGATGCAGTCCACGCCTTCCGGGCAGCGGCTGTCCTCAATCACCGATTCAAACGCGACTGCCAAACCTTCGCTTTCAATCATCGCCTCCTGATCGATCTTCAGCTCGAACTCTTCGCCTACTCTAACCACATCCGCCTTCCTCGATTGCTGCGCGAACAAGATGGCGGAGGAAAAAAGAAAGGCAAAGAGGGCGATGTATCCCAAAAATAGCTTGTTTCCCCTCACTTTGCCTTCTTTGTTTCCTCTTTGCATTTGCTTTACGGGAGACGACAGCTAAACGGCTGGAGTCTCCGGCCCTAAGAATCAAAGACGTCGAATATCAGCTCCGCCGGACCGTTATCGTAATAATTCAGCAATAAGGTTCAGCGACGCCGTTAGCTATATGGTAAAGGCAAACCCGAACATTATTCAATGTCATGCAGGCTGTGCGCATCCGTCCAAGCGTGCCAGGCTTAATCTATCGGCTTTTGATAGAACCCAGCACGCTGGATGGAAGCGTGCTGCTATGGTTTCGCCAGCGGACCATGGATGGATACCGGCACGCTGGAAGATTCTACTAGCGAATTCGTTTATCTGGGATCGCCAGAGGCGCGATATGTTTATAGATTTTTTCGTAATAGTGCCCCAGCTCCGGAGCAGCGGCATATAAAACGGCATCATATGTCGCTCCTCCGGGGCTGGAGATATTTACTTGCCATGTTCTATAAACGTAACGCTCCTCCGGAGCTAAGAGCCGATAATTTCATTTTCTGAATTCGCCAGCAGAATCGTCCGGCCTGCGCTTTCGCGTGCTCGCATCCGAATGATCTACGGCGTGCCCGGCGATCACTTACTGGCGTGGCCAGTGAAATGTCGCCGGGACATCCGTCAATCGTTTCGGTGATAACGGCGCGGAGAGTGATCGGGCGGCCGTTCGTTAATCACCGTTTATCGTAGACGCAACGATGAAGTCGCGCTCCCCTGCGTCTGAGGTTGCTGGTCGTGTGTAGTCGGTATAGTGACCGTCACCGAGAAATTTCTGACGGTCGTCGACCCGTCCTGTCTGGTCCCTTTGATCCAGACGGTCGTGATCCCGATCGGGAAGAACGAACCGGAAGGAGGATCGCTGGTCACCACGCCGCAGCTTCCCGCGAAGGTTGGCGCCGGATAATTGACGAAGGCGCCGCTCAGGCCCGGGGTCCTGTTCACGAGAATGTTTGCCACTCTGTTCAGTGTACAGGGCGAATTGCAGCAGGACGGATCAGTAGTAGTGACGTTCAGCTGCCACCCGCCGTTGATATTTCCGACGAAACCGCCGACATCGTCAACCGCAAACAGGCTCCACGTCCCATTGGGATTCAAGGCGTTGAAGATCGAGAGCAGTTGCGGGTCGGGATACGGCCCGGCGGGCGCCGGGGCAGGGAAGAGATCGCCCGCTCCGATGTTTGTCGGTCTGAATGTGCCGGAGACGATCGCTGGGCCAATTGAGCCAGCTGTGTCATCGAATGTCAGATTGGCATTGGCCACGCTTATGCCCGACCCAAGGTCGGACATAAGGAGCAGTTTCTGCCCTCCCGGCCCGACCAGCAGAACATCGACATCGTCGGGGAAACTGCTGAAGTTGAAGTCGAAGAGGTTCGCCGTCACCTTGCTTATCATACCGGTGACGCCTGAGACCTCAATGGATGACGGATAAGGATTGGCCGGCGCTCCCGTTCCGGCGCCTGTGCCGGTCCCCGGGATGAGGATCGAGGCGAGGTTGGAGAAAGACGATGTGGCGGAAATCGTCGAGCCGACCGTCATAGTGAAGTTCACCGTGCCGAGACTCATAGCGCCGTCCTGCAGCGCCAGGGTCGCCGTGAGATTGCCGCCGCAGACCCCGGCAGCCGTGAAGGTGAAGGGCCGGGCGACCGCCGGACCGCCCGGAATCAGGACTCCGTAAGCCTGCGGGGCGCTCGGCGCGAGGACCCCGCCGCCGGCGAGCAGCGTGGCGGTCAGGTTGGTGGTATTGCCCGTGCCGATGTTCAGGAGCGGGAAGGCGGCCGTCACGGTCTCGTCCGCATCGGGCGCGCCGTTGCCGGGAGCGCAACTCTCGTTGGTCACCGTGACGGGCGGCGCCGCCTGCATCTCAGGCGTCCCGGGCACGCCGCAGCAGGCGAACCGCTGGCGGGAGATTTCGAGTGTGACGCACCCGACCGTCCCGACATCCGCGGGCCCGACGTCCGCTATTCTCAAGATCCAGGTCCCGGATACGGGCTTGCCGTTGAAGGCCGATAACGGCGAGTCGGGTCTGAACGGGCCCGCAAAGGGAGCCGCGCCCGCGCCGATCGTGATCAGCGCCGAATCATCAAAGACCGTCGGGGTGCCCGAACAATCGTTCGCCCCCGATCCGAAGTTGTCGCCGTTGCCCCCGCGGTTATTGGCGAGCGCGACCGCCGTCCCGTCCGGTCCGATCAGCGTCATCACCAGGTCGCCATCGAAGGTGTGGTTCAAACGAAGCCTGAGGTTGACATCCGCCACCGCGCCGACATCAGTCACGTTGATCGGGATGTCCAGCGTGCCGAGGTCGGGAATCGACGTTGCGATATTGCCGCTGCTGTAATTGGTGGTGATGGTGACCACCGGTCGGCCGACCTGCAGGTTGAAAGTCCTGGTCACTGTACCGAAGCTGCTGGTGATGTCCACGGTCACCGGCAATTGGCTTCCGCAGTCGGCGTCCGGCGGGACGGTGAAGGGAACGCCGCGCGAGGCCGTCGCTCCGCCCGGAATGTCACCGTAGCTGATCGGGCTGCCGCCGTTTACCGAGATGGTCACCTCGCTCGCCCCCACCGAGCAGAACGGATTGCTGAGCGGGATGTTCAGCGTCAGCGTTTCGCCCGGATCGGCGAATCCGTCGGGCGGCGGGCAGGAATCGTCCGTTATCGTCACCGCGCCCACATTTAGATTGGGCGTGTCGAAAGCCTCGACCACCGAGGGCGAGCTGGAAGAGATAGCGCTGGCGCTGGCGCCCATGCCGCGGGCGGCGAATCCGCTCCAGATGTCCAGTTCATCCTCACCGCCGAAGGCGCTGCAGCTCGCGCTCAGGATGGAATCGCGCGCCTGCAGCATGGTCGGATTTGCCGGATCGAGCTTCATCCCGTCCGTCACCAGTTGCAGCGCACGCTGGTTGCCGGCGGCGAATCCCATGCGGTCGACAATCCGCGCGCGCACTTCCCACAAAGCGGAGCACCAGACCTCGCCGATGTTGTGCACCTGGAAGGCGGTGCCGGAACCGATCGGCCCGCGCGGGAATGCGCCGTCGGTGAGATTGATCTGGGCCGGGTCGATGTCGGCGAAGGTCAGCGGATTGTGGGGCCTGCCGTTGGGCCCGACCGTCGAGATCGTCGCGTGCGGGAATCGCCGAATGCCGTAGTAATAATTGTCGGTAAATCCAGCCACTATCCCGAGGGTCGAATATCCGCCCATGGCGTATATCCCGTGCGGATCATCGCCCGGCCGAGACAGGAGCGAGAGCGCGTAGAAATCCGACCATCCCTCACCCATTCCGCCCGACATCGGAGCGTTCAGACCCGCGCCGTTATTGTGCAGGCGATTGGATGTGCCGTGCGTCAGTTCGTGGATGATGATCTCCTGGTCGAGCCCCGAGGAACGGTCCGGATCCGCGCCGTTGAAGATGTACATCTGCATGCGCCCCGACGACCCGTCAGGCGGGGTCGAGAAGTTGGCATTGCTGGTGCCGGAGAAATCCTGCCCCTGGGCCAGGACGCGGTCATTGCCGAGCCCGCCCCGGCCGAAATTGTCCAGCTGGAAGTTGCGCGCCGCTTCGGTGAAACCGAGCTCGTAGAGCCGGTCGTGATAGCGGTTGACCCAGAAGAACATATTGACGGCTTCGCCCAAACGGTAGGCGGGCAGAGTCGGAGAGTCGCCCGGGGGCGGAATGCCCGGCGCGGGATTGTAAATGAAGTCGAAGACGCGATCGGGCGAGCCGATGGGACGCCCGTCCGCATCGATGCCGTCTGGCGCGACCAGGTCCATGCCGGAGTCCACATTATTGCCGGTCGTCGTATTGGCGCCGTCGGTGAGCCATCCCAGATTGTTGAACTCACCCTCGCTGATCAGCGTGAGTGAAGTTCGTGGGATAGCCGCGCCCTGAGTGCCCGAGCCTGGCAGCGCGGTTGTCGGCGAGAGCGGGGCCGGGCTCCTCCCATCGTAGATCACGTAGGTGGCGGGTTGCGTCTGATCACTGGTGATGTTCTTACGCCACAAAAGCTCGCCCTGTTCGGCGTCCACCAGCGTGTAGTAGGCCGGCGTTTCCTGCCACAACACCATCGACCAGGCCAGGGTGGCCAATCCCGCGTCCAGCGGGAAGTATTGCAATTCGACCGCGACATCGCCGGTGAGCCCTCCGGTAGGATGAAAAACGACGGTCCGGCCGTCCGGGGACGACTCTTTTACGGCCAACTGGTCCTCGGTCAAAGTGAGGCCGACCGAAGCCGCGGCGGCCACCACGGCCTGGGCCGCGCTGATCCGCGGAGTAATCGCCAAGTCCTCCTCCGCCGGTCCGCCCGTGACTTCTCCCACCACCCGCACGAGCTCGCCGCCGCTGGTGAAGGCAGCCACCACCTCGCCTCGGAATACCCGCATCCCATTCCACCGCTGTTCCATCTTCACCCACGAAAGCCTGCCGTTCGGATTGGTGTAATCGGCGATCTTCCTGAGGCTATTCAATTGACGCGGGCTCATCCCGAACATATCGGCGTTATCGCTGATGAATCCGCGCATGATGTTCTCGCGCGGCTGCTGGGAGCGCGCGGTCAATGATCGGCGGCCTTTGCCCCTCATTTCGACGACTTCAGGAGAGTTGGTCAGGCTGGAGATGGCTGCTTGCAGTCCCGGCACGCTCCCGGATTTTCTCCCTCGGGCGCTCGTCATCACCTGCTTGAGGTGGGCGTTCTTCTCCCTCTGCCTCGAAGAAAATTTTTCCAGGCGCCGCTCTAACCTCGTGACGGCGTCTTTGGTGGTTTGGTCGCGAATATCGAAGTTCTCTTTTGCGACATCGATGGCGGCGGGCCCGGCCGCCTGCATCAGGAAATCCCGGAACAGAGTTGAAGCCATTAGTGCGACGACGATAGCCGCACAAATCCACAGGGAGGTTTTTTTCATTTGTAAATGTCTCTCCTTTTTGGTTGAGGATGGGAAGATATAGGTTCAACGAGACGGTTAAGCCGGAAATCGCGTGAAACTTCCGCCAACTCGCCGAAATGGCAAGCGAGCGGATTGCGCCCGGAGAACAGAATTTGTGTAATAGAAAAAGAGCCTGCCTGAACTTCAGGCGACTACGATGCTTACTTAAACTGCATAGCTGATGAAGATAGTGAGCTGCTGAGCAATCTATCCGGAAGTTTTTACCGATAAAATTGTTGGCAAATTGCCGCGGCTTATCGAGAAATTTACTGCGAGCGCAATCTAAAGGTAGCCATTATGACTTGTCAATGGCGTAATTCGAAAGAATTGGATTATTTTTCACAACTGTATATCGATTGAATCCTGTATGGTGCTGCAAATAAGGTAAACAATTTTTGGGAGACATCGCCAGGCATATTCATTGCATGATGAGTTTGCATGGGACAAGACATGGATCCCAGATACGATGAAGGAAATCGGACAGAAGCCGATATTGACTCAGATGACATTGACCGTCGGACAGAGATGCAATCCTGGCTCAATATGGTTGAACGCCTTTCGCATGCGCCCGAATGGTCGCCGGACGAATCGCCGATTGAGATGGTTCAGACTCACATCTCTGTCGTGCTGCTTGGGCGGAAACACGTTCTTAAATTAAAAAAGCCGGTCGATTTCGGATTCCTCGATTACACGACGCTGGAGAAACGCCGGCTTGCGTGCGAGGCCGAGGTCAGATTGAATCGCCGGCTCTGCCCGGACATCTATCTTGGCATTCAGCCGGTGACAGAGGTCGACGGAGAAGCATCCATATCGTCGGAAGGGCAGATTATCGATTATGGCGTGTGGATGAAGCGGCTTCCTTCCGATCGCATGCTCGACCGAATGGTAGCGGATGGAGCGGCGAATGAAGATGTGATTAACCGCGTGGCAGGCAGACTCACCCGTTTCCATCGGATGGCGCGCCGGGGCCCTTCGGTAAATGCCAATGGGCGGCCGGTAGCGATCCAGCGCAACTGGGAGGAGAATTTCCTTCAGACTGCAAAATATGGGGGGCGGACGATCGCCACGCAAGCCTATGACGAGATTCGCGCCTGGGTATCTCGCTGGATGGTAAAGTCCGACGAATTGTTGCGCCGCCGTGTACGCGATGGACGCATTTGCGATGGGCATGGCGATTTACGATGCGAGAGCGTCTGCGTTACTGATCGGATTTGTATTTTCGACTGCATTGAATTCAACGATCGCTTCCGCTGTGGCGATGTCGCCAGCGAAGTCGCGTTTCTGGAGATGGACCTGTATCAACGGGGCCGCCCAGATCTCGCGTACTATTTCAGCGATTGTTACCAGCTGCATACGGATGACAGCGAACTCTTTTCCCTCTTGCCGTTCTATCGTTGTTATCGCGCTTACGTTCGCGGAAAGGTGCTCAGCTTTCGGCTGGATGAGCCCGAGTTCAGTGAAGAGCAACGGATATCCGCCGCGACACGGGCTACTGACTATTTCAAACTAGCCCGCCGCTTTGCCGCTCCGCTGGAACGGCCCACGATGATCGCTGTGGTGGGGCTATCCGGAACCGGCAAGACTTCGGTGGCTCGCTCTATCGCGGTAGAACTCGGTTTGCGGGTGATCTCTTCCGACACCGTACGCAAGGAACTCTTCAACAATGCGGCTCATCCGCATGGCTATGGAGTGGGCATTTACAGTCCGGATGCCAATCGGCTTACCTATCAGAATCTACTGGATAGGGGGCGCAATATGTTCGAGGAAGACAGGGGTGTCGTCCTCGATGCGACTTTCCAGCGTGCTGAAGACCGGAGACGAGCGCGAGAGCTGGCTTCCATGCTCGGCGCTGAGTGGCGGCTGATCGAGTGCCAGTTAATGCCTGATCTGGTGAAACCGCGTCTTGCGCGCCGGAGTGACGGTGGAAATGGTCTTTCCGACGCAACTTGGGAGACCTACTTGCGACAACGCGAAGAGTTCGACCCGATCGCTGAAGCTGCCGGCGCCACATATTTACTCCTCGACAACAGCGGCGGTCTGCCGTCTGTCGGTCAGGCGGCTACCGATTGGCTGCGGGCTAATCAAGGCGTCACCAACAATGCGTATCGCGTTTGAGCATAGGAGAGCAGCTATGATCAGAAAACTGAAATCGGGCAAGTACCGGCTCTACTCGCGCAAGAAAGACCCAAAAAGCGGTAAACGCCGCAATCTGGGCACGTTCGACACGCGGGAGGAGGCAGAGAAGCATGAACGTGCGGTACAGTATTTCAAGCGGAAAGGTTGAACGTCGGACATAGTGCTTATGATCGAGGCGGTCGAGAGTTAGGGATTCATTTTTAGTTTCAGGCTTATGGAAAAGAGTAGCAAAATCCATATCGGCTGCTCAGGATGGAACTACAACCACTGGCGAGGGCGCTTCTATCCCAAAGGACAACCGCAGAACAGATGGTTCGATTTCTACGCCGGCGTGTTCGATACGGTCGAGATCAATAATACCTTTTATCGATTGCCCGAAGCGCGAACCTTCAAGGCCTGGTGCAAACAGGCGCCTGCCGGATTCCTCTATGCGGTCAAGGCAAACCGCTATTTAACTCACCAGAAAAAATTAAAAGATGCGAGAGCGCCGCTCAAAAAATTTCTCAGTCGCGCGCAATATCTGGAAGAGCACCTGGGGCCGATCCTCTACCAACTGCCGGCGCGCTGGCACCTGAACCTAGAACGTCTCGAGTCATTTCTCGATCTCTTGCCGGAAGACTTGATCCACATCTTCGAATTTCGCGATCAAACCTGGATGGTTGAGGAGGTCTTCCGATGCCTGGAAGCGCGGGGCATCTCTTTCTGCGCGCACGATATGTCGGGTTTAAACGTGCCACGCCTCGCGATAGGTAAAGTTGCTTATGTTCGCCTTCATGGGACAGGAGAGAAATATCAGGGTGGTTATAGCGAGCCGATTCTGCGGAGCTGGTGGAGTTGGATGAATAAGCAGACGCGGTCGGGAAAGGAGCTATACGTTTATTTCAACAATGACGCCGAAGCCCTCGCTGTGCACGACGCTCAGCTGTTGAAGCGGAAGGCGGGAATAGTAAAAGCATCTAAAAAGCGGGGTCGGCCGTGACCTATTGAAACAAGAATATTGCGCAGTACTGGAATGGAAGTGTAAGAGCGGCCGACCTGTTCATTCGGGAATGGACATTTCGGAGAAACTGGTATTTGCTGCACAGGACTCAATTACTCGATTATTGACATTCAGGTTCGACACTTGGCCAAAATTATTTTCACCGATCAGCTCGCGAAGCAGCGCCCATTCCGTGGGCTGATTTGGTTGTGAAAAGCTGATTATCTGAGGACTGCAAATTAAAGATGATTGTTATCAGTAGTTTCTGGTTGGCTCCGGAGGGGCCCGATGTTTATTGCTTAGATGATAATGTTCATCGCAAGGTCCGGAGGAGCGACATCTGAACGCCTATATGCCGCTCCTCCGGACCTTGGCAGGTTTGGATGATCGAGTGCTATAAATACTCCGCGCCGCTGGCGCTTGGGACCGAAAAACATTGATTCCCAATGATCTTTATGCACAGGCCTCGATTATCTGAAGATCAATAAATCAATGCAGACACATGCATTGTGTCAATGCAAAGCTTGTTACTTTATGGTTGTGGTACTTCGTCCTTGAAATATAACCGCCGCGTTTGGACGTTCGTATCGGGTTCGACTACAAATAACAAGTCAGTCAGCTCATCCGCGTGTTCTTCTTCCTTTGCGAGAATCTCTTCTAGCATCACACGCGACGTGGTGTCCTTCTCCGCGAAGAAATTGATGATTTCGCGGTAAGTCTCGATGGCGATGCGCTCGGCAATCAGATTCTCACGTATCATATCGGCGAGCGATGTACCTTCTTTGTATTCGCTGTGGCTATTTTGCACGATGATTGCCGGATTCATCTCAGGTTTGCCGCCGAGCTGTTTGATGCGGCGGGCGATGCGATCGGCGTGCTCTTGTTCTTCATTCGCGTGTTCGAGGAACTCATCCGCCACGGCACTTGAGTGAATGCCTGTCGCCATGAAATAGTGAAATCGGTAACGCAGAGTGCAAACGATCTCAGTCGCCAGCACTTCGTTCAGGATATTCGTAGCATGATCGGGATCGAGCTGGTAATTTTCAGTAATTGCTCCCTGTTCGATCTTCTGTCGCGCCCGCGCGCGTATTTCTTCGACATTGCTGATAAAACTCATTTCTCTCCTCCCAAGTACTTTTCACCTTTGTTTTATTGTTTCTTCGCCTATTGCAGTGCGGTCTGACTTTAAAATATCCCGTGAAATCTGTTTTTGAATTAAGACTCCCCGAAGACATCTGTTGCGCACCTGTCAACTCCCATTAACTAACTCGCAAACCTGATGCCACAGGCCTAGGTATAACGATTGCACATAAACAGTAGGGGACTGTAAGGGCAAATCAGTTCTGTGTACATCGCAAAGAACTGGAACAATATCTGCGGAGGGACAGATGGACCAGAGCATAAAAGCTCAGTTGCCGAGTGATAAATCGCTTAGCGGAGTTTTCACTGACAGGAAATCCGGCGAACGTGCTTATGATTTATTGCAAGAAATGGGATATTCGGATGATGTCAGCGTTTTATTGTCCGATGAAGCCCGCGTCATATACTTTCCAAGCCCAGGATTGAAGGGCGAGGTTCTGGGAGATGTAAAAGGCGGATTGCCCGGATATGGGAGTTTAGCCGGTGCGGCCGCAGGCACGGTTCTTGGCGCGTTGCTGGGAGCCGCCGCCTCTCTCATGATACCGGGACCGGGAGTGGAGATTGTAGGCCCAATCACTGCTGTACTGATTGGTGCGATAATTGGTGGGTTGAGCGGTATCTTGCTGGGGTCTCTGTTGGGTATCGGATATCTGGATGAAAGGGCGAAAAAATTCGCGGAGGAGGCCACACAAGGTAATGTCATCCTTGCGATTAATCCTCGTTCGGAAGCAGATGCTGAGAAAATTTCTCGGGAATGGCGTGCCGCCGGCGGCGAAATAGTAATCCAATAGATTTAGCTTCTCGAGGGGAGGAATAAGAAACCCTCGAACCTGAATTTATGTGTTGTTTTAGCTTTTCGAAGCCTTACGCGCCCGCGTCCGGGCCGCTTTCTTTGCTGCGGCGGACCTGGCGGCGGAAGAGCGCGCTGCCGATGCCGCCCCGCCTATCCTACCACCCTTTTTGGCTGGGGCCTTATTTATCGCTTTTCCGCGGCCCGAACCGCTCTTCTTCCCACCTCCGGTCATCTCATTGACCGTCGCCCACGCGCGCCGTTCTGCTTCGTCTTGCGAGACGCCTCGCTTCTTATACCCTTCTTCAATATGCTCGGCTTGCCGCTTCTGTTTTTCCGAATATTTGGTTTTTTCGCCTCTCGGCATGATTTATTGCCCTCCAATGTTTACAAATCAATCTACTAAAATATCTAATTACTAAAATATCTAATAGCAAGTGGCATGCCGCATCTCCCATCAGATTCTACTCGAATCCGCCGGGAGAATGTTCTTCCACAATGCACTCATGTAAATTTGGCGAACAGATATGGGGGATAGCCGATTTTATAAAGAAAAATAATCAAAGTATAAGAAAATTTACTTGCAAAAGAAGCAAGTTATGCCGTATAAAATCCGCCACGTAATTTACCCAAAACGGTTTAAAATTTCCTGAGGCACGTACTGCTAATGTTTGTCACACTATAGCGTTGCTTCCTAGGGTAAAAAGGTAAGACTTCCCCTGTACATTCAGATCATAGAGTTCATCAGAAAAAGGCTCAGTTTGTTCTAGTACTACGTTTAGAGAGGTGCGATTCTACCTATCTTATTCCGCACCCGAAGATCAGATAAACCCCCACGAACGTTAAAGCGCCTCAGGAATGCGAGGACCTGCTGATGCATCGTTATGCGACCAGATATCTTTGCTGGTTGTGACCGGTGCGCTTGAATCTGCACTTTCCCTCAATGAAAAAGGAGTTTTACCAATGAATTTCAAAGAGAGCGGAAAAATCTATGAAAGCGAGGTCTTGATGGCATGCTTCAATAGTTTAACGGAAGCGCATCGCGCTCAGCAGATTCTGATAGGTTATGGGTATCCTAGAGATGCTGTGACAGTGGTCGAGATGTCACACTTTGCACATAAACTGGCAGCCGCAAAAGACATACCTCATAAGACCATCAATAAGATTCTTATTTTCGTGGCGATTCTCATCAGTACTATGTTCATAACTCTCGCGTGTCTCTTTATGAAAAGCATTATCAGTCCGGCCGAAATGGGAGTGATGATACTTGTTTGGATAACCCTGACAGCGGGCGGGGTGGTGATATGTAGTTTTATCGGGGCAATAGTCTGGAAGATAATTCATTCGACGGTCGTTGACTGGGGGTTGGAAGCCGTTAAACGACAGAGAATTCTGATAGGCGTCAGATTGCAAACTCCGGATGATGCCGAACAGATTGAACGTGAATGGAAAGCAATTGGTTGTGAAATGGTTTAGCGGATCGATAGAAAAAGGGTCGGGGCGGTTATACGACGAGAGCTGTGAGGAGACTCTTGATAATCTGTATCACTCCGATATTCCCGACACAACAAGCTGGCGAAGCTGATGTGAGATCAGTATAGAATTGCGTCACGAGGAAATATAGTAATGATTTCCGGCGACATCCCATTAGATGAGCTTGAGGAGCTACTCAAGTCACAATCACTGAACATCAAGAAAGAAATATTCGAACCGAAGAGGGCCGATTTGGTACAGGCATTCCTTGCGTCCCTTGTACAGTCATCAAACGATGCGATTATCGGTAAAACATCGGATGGCATCATCGTGAGCTGGAACGAGGGAGCCGAGATGCTCTTCGGCTATAGAGCAGAAGAGATCATAAGGAAGCCGATCAGCACTCTGATTCCTCCCGACCGGCAACAGGAAGCTGTTGAGTTGCTCAATAGATTGGGGCGTGGCGAACGAATCGAGCATTTCGAGACGGTGCGCATAAGGAAGGACGGAATACCCGTCGATGTATCCCTCTCCATCTCTCCGATAAAGGATGGTAGTGGGCGAATCATCGGATCATCCAAAGTCGCGCGCGATATCAGGAAGCGGAAGCGGGCGGAAACGGAAAGAGAAGAGTTACTGATGGAGGAAAGAGCAGCTCGTGTCAATGCGCAAGCGGCCAATCGCACAAAGGACGAATTAATCTCGCTCGTCTCGCATGAATTACGCTCGCCTCTTAACTCGATACTTATTTATTGCCAGATGCTTGATTCAAATCCGAATGATGCGGAGCATATCAGGCAGAGCTGCGAAATCATCGAACGCAATATACGGACACAATTACGACTTATCGAAGACCTGCTCGATACCTCTCACATCGTCCGCGGGAGGCTCCGGCTCGATAAGCATCCGACAGACATCGTGGTTGTGATCGCCGACGCGCTCGACGGTATGCGCCCGTTGGCTGAGGCAAAAGGGATCCGTCTACGGGCATATTACGATCCGGAACCAAAAATGGTAATCGGTGACCCGGTCCGGCTGCTGCAGGTGATCGGGAATTTACTTTCGAACGCGATCAAGTTCACACCGGAAGGCGGGCGCGTCGAATTATGGTTGGAACGCAGCGGCGAAGACCTCTGCATCACCGTCAGCGATACGGGAGCAGGCATCGACAAGAATCTGCTGCCTTACATCCTCAACCGTTTCTACCAGAACGATTGGTTGCACGCACACAAGGAGCGCGGTCTCGGGCTTGGCCTCACACTGGCGAAGCAGTTGGTTGAACTGCACGACGGGACGATCGAGGTATCGAGTGATGGAAAAGGATATGGCTCGACCTTCACCGTCAAGCTTCCTCTGGCATGGCGGACCAGATTGTACGGTGCGGAACAGACCGCATTAAATACTTAAGGCACGATCAATCTGCCTGTCACTACGGCGGGTGAATGAGTAAAGTGCGGGCGGCTGACGATCGGGCGGCTGACGATGAGGATGGCGCAGTGCCGGCCGATTCTGAAACGCGGCAAGCGTGACGGCGATCTCTTCCGCGGCGGGGCTTGGTCGATTTATCTGGCCAGCCGTGCGGGAGAAAATGGTTACACGGTGATGAGATATGTTAGGATGCGCTAGCCAGCGCGCGGAGTCACGATGTCGCGGCGAATTACGGCGAAAGCCCGCGGGAATTCGAGAAGAGAAGAATGGGTGCGCGCCCTCAGAGCGGGGCACATAACATATCGACAAGCCAGTCGAACCTGCTGAACTGGCAACCGTAATTTTCAGCCTGTTAAGAGGCCGTAACAATAAAAAATAACCGGTAACAAAAGACAACCGAAAATAAAATTTAAAGTGTGTCCTGTGTTGCCTCCTGTTGCCCTGTGTTTGCCCGTGAAAAAAACAGCAAGCAAAGCATCGGCCACCGAGACCGACCTCGCCGATTCCGACGCATCCTCGCAGAGAGAGGGAGACCGATCGGGCGCGAGAGAGCCGGATCGCAATAGGGCGTTTCCTGTCGTCGGCATCGGCGCTTCCGCGGCCAGTCTGGAGGCATTCAGGGAGATACTCGAACATTTGCCCGCCGGCACTGGTATGGCCATCGTCCTAGTGCAGCCCATTGATCATACGAGCCCAAATATTCAGATAGATTTGCTCTCCCTGAGCACTGGAATGCAGGTGACCGAAGTAAGAGATGGCACGGTTGTCAGACCCGATCACATTTATGTCATCCAATCTCAATCCAGAGTGGCGATTGCCGAAGGCGTGTTGCACATCGTGCCTGGCGAGTGGGGGCGCGGGCGCCACCGTCCGATAGATTATTTTCTGCGCACGCTGGCCAGAGATCGAAGACACCGGGCTATCGGAGTTATTTTATCCGATACAGATTCAGACGGCGTGCTGGGCCTGGAAGCAATCAAGATCGCGGGCGGGATCACCCTCGCGCAGGATGCCAGATCGGCAAAATTTGACAGTATGCCGAGCGGCGCCATCGCCGCCGGTCATGTGGATATTGTCCTCACGCCGGAAGGCATCGCTCGAGAGTTGGCGCGGATCAGCCGCCACCCCTACATCACACCTCTTCGAACAGAAGCCCAATCAGCAGGGCGGCATACGGTCCGCAAGATTTTGTCGTTGCTGCAGAAGGCTAAAGGTATCGACTTCACCGACTATAAACCCAACACCCTGCACCGACGCATCGCGCGCCGCATAGTGTTGAACAAGCTGGAAGGTATCGAGGACTACATCCAATTCCTGCGCGCGCAGGCCGCGGAAGTGGAAGCGCTGTATCAGGACATCCTGATCAATGTGACGAGCTTTTTTCGCAATCCGGAAATTTTCGCAGTCTTGAAAGAGCGGGTTTTTCCGCTGATCGTCCAGCGACGCGTGGCGGACGCTACGATCAGAATCTGGACGCCAGGCTGCTCGACCGGAGAGGAAGCCTATTCCATCGCCATCTCATTCGCGGAATTTGCCGGGGAACAGGCGGAGCATTTACCCGTCCAGATTTTCGCCACCGATCTCAACGACAAGGGAATTGAGAAGGCCCGCACAGGATTCTACACGAAGGAAATTGCGAAGGATGTCTCGCCCGAGCGCTTGCGGCGTTTCTTCACGGAAGCTGAGGGCGGTTACTTCGTCAATCAGTCTATTCGCGACATGGTCGTGTTCGCCCAGCAGAATGTCCTCTCTGATCCACCATTCTCGCGTGTGGACTTGATCAGCTGCCGGAATCTGCTGATCTACCTTGAGCCGGTATTACAAAAACAAGTCCTGCCTACGCTTCATTACTCGCTCAAGCCGGCTGGTATTCTCTGGCTCGGGAAGTCGGAAACGGTCGGTTCGACAACCGGCATGTTTACGCCGTTGGACAAGAAGCATCGCTTCTATTCTAAAAAAACGGTGCCGACCCCCTTGACTGTTAAAGCTATGTCCGGCGATGCGGCGTATCAACAAGCAGCCGCCGCGCAGAAAGCTAATTACGATGGCACGCAAGTTCGCAACGACCGCGCTGTCCATAAGGAGGCCGATCGGGTACTTCTGGCCCGCTATTCGCCGGCGAGCGTTCTCATCAATGCCGACATGGAGATAATAGAATTTCGCGGAACGGCCTCAGCCTATTTTGAGCCGACGTCCGGCAAGGCCACTCTCCATCTGTTGAAGATGGCTAGCGAAGGTCTGATGATCCTGTTGCACTCGATGATTAAGCAGGCGAAGACGGATGATGCGACCGTAAGAAAAGAGGGAGTACGGATCAACAGCGACGGCGTATCCCGGATAATCAATCTGGAAGTGACTCCGATCAAAGGCAGGACAGCGAATGAGCACTGCTTTCTGGTAGCGTTCGAGCCTGCCTCCGAGCAAAACCCCGGACAGGCGGCCAAACCTCGCGCAGCGAAAACCGGTCGAACAACGGGAAGAAACTCGGGCCGGGCGAAGGAATCGGATCGCTTACGGCAGGAGCTGGCCGCCGCACGCGCATACGTACAGTCACTCGTCGAGCAGCATAAGGCCGCTAACGAAGAGCTGCAATCTGCCAACCGGGAGATACAGGCGAGGAATAAGGAGCTACAGAGCATCAATGAAGAGGCGAAGACGGCCAGAGAAGCGCTCGAATCCGGTAACAAAAAATTGGCGATCCTCAATGATGAGCTGAATAACCGGGATCTGGAATCGGATCGCTTACAGCAGGAGCTGGCCGCCGCACGCGCATACATACAGTCGCTCGCCGGGCAGCATAAGGGAGTTACCGAAGAGCTGCAATCTGCCAACCAGGAGATACAGGCGAGGAACGAGGAGCTACAGAGCAGCAATGAAGAGGTGAAGACGGCCAGGGAATCGCTCGAATCCGGTAACAAAAAATTGGTGATCCTCAACGACGAGCTGAATAGCCGGAATCTGGAAGCGGATCGCTTACAGCAGGAGCTGGCCGCCACACGCGCATACATACAGTCGCTCGCCGGGCAGCATAAGGCCGCTAACGAAGAGCTGCAATCTGCCAACCAGGAGATACAGGCGAGGAACGAGGAGCTACAGAGCATCAATGAAGAGGTGAAGACGGCCAGGGAATCGCTCGAATCCGGTAACAAAAAATTGGTGATCCTCAATGATGAGCTGAATAGCCGGAATCTGGAAGCGGATCGCTTACGGCAGGAGCTGGTCGCCACACGCGCATATATACAGTCGCTCGTCGAGCAGCATAAGGCCGCTAACGAAGAGCTGCAATCTGCCAACCGGGAAATACAGGCGAGCAACGAGGAGCTACAGAACATCAATGAAGAGCTAAAGACCGCCAGGGAGGAGCTTGAATCCGGTAACGAAATATTGGTGACCCGCAACGATGAGTTGAATAACCGGAATCTGGAGCTATCAGTTCTCAACAACGATCTCAACAATTTATTGGGCAGCGTCAATATACCTATTCTGGTGCTGGGCAGCGATATGCGCATCAGGCGCTTCACGCCGCAAGCGGAAAGAGTTCTGAGTTTGAATGCAACCGATGTTGGGCGGCCCGTCGGCGATATCAAGCTCAATATCGGCATGCCCGATTGGGAGGAATTGATTTCCGAGGTGATCTCTACCGTCAGCGTCAGGGAGCGAGAGTTCCAGGATAAACACGGGCGATGGTATTCGATGCATATCCTGCCTTACAGGACGCCGGATAATAAAATCGACGGCGCAGTGGTAGTGCTGATCGATATCGATGATCTCAAGACTTATGCCGAAGCAATCGTCAAGACGGTCCACGAGCCGCTAATCGTCCTTGACGAGAACCTGCGCGTGCGCACGGCAAATCGTGCCTTCTATGAGACTTTCAATCTCTCGACGGAAGAGGCGCAGAACCGATTCATATATGAGTTGAACAACCGACAGTGGGAGATCCCCAAGCTACGGACGCTGTTAGAAGAAACACTGCGGCGCAACAATCAGGTTCAAGACTTGGAAGTCGAACATGAATTTGAGAACATCGGATTGCGGACGATGCTCCTGAATGCCCGCAGACTCAAACAAGTAAACAGCCGCGCGCCCTTGATCCTGCTAGTCATCAGGGACATCACAGAACGCAAGCAGACCAAAGCGCTGCAAGAAAGCGAAGATCGGTATCGCAACTTATTCAGTTCGGTGCCCGTCGCTGTCTTTGTCAGTGACCGCAACTCAGTCATTCAACATTTCAACCAGCGCGCTGTCGAGCTTTGGGGACGAGAGCCGGTGTCCGGGAAAGATCATTACGGTTCAATAAAGTTTTATCTTCGGGATGGCACTCCGTTATCACGCGTGCAGAGCCCGATTGCGGAAGTGTTGCACACCGGCATGCCCGCGAACAATTGGGAAATGTTGATCGAGCGGCCGGACGGCTCACGCATCGCGGTGATCGCCAGCTTCGCGGCGTTGAAAGGCGAGAGGGGAGAGATCGTCGGCGCCGTCACCACTTTTGAAGATATCACCGGGCTCGATCGAGCTCGGGAGGCCGTTCGAGAAAATGCCGAGCGGTTCCGCATAATGTCTGATTCCATGCCGCAAAAAATCTTCACCGCCCGACCCAACGGCGAGCTGGATTATTGCAACCAACAGTGGATGGAATTTACTGGCCATTCTTTCGAGCAGATCAAAAACGGAGGGTGGACGCAGTTCATTCACCCCGATGATGTAGACGAAAATATACGGAGATGGCAACACTCGCTCGACACAGGCGAGCCGTTTCAAATCGAGCACCGTTTCCGGCGCGCCGACGGCGAGTACCGCTGGCACCTCAGCCGTGCGCACGCGATGCGCGATGCCAATGGAAAAGTCCTGATGTGGATCAGCTCCAATACGGAAATCGATGATATGAAGCGCGCCGAGGAAGAGCGCAATCACCTGCTCGCCTGTGAGCAGGCGGCGCGCGAAGAAGCTGAAGATGCCAACCGCATAAAAGATGAGTTTCTCGCCACCGTCTCACACGAATTGCGCACGCCGCTCAATGCGATGCTGGGTTGGGTTCAGATTTTGCGTGCGGGCCAGTTGAATGAGATCGAAGTCATACAGGCGTTGGAAGCGGTAGAGCGTAATGCGAAGGTTCAGAACCAGCTCATCGCTGACTTGCTCGATACCTCGCGCATTATTATGGGCAAGCTGCGTTTTGAGATGAGACCGGTCGAACTTTTTCCGGTGATCGAAGCTGCGCTGGAAACCGTTCGCCCAGCCGCTGAGGCAAAGGGCCTGAAATTGATACTGAAACTCGATCCCAGGGTAGGCATGGTGATGGGAGATGCGGATCGATTGCAGCAGATCGTCTGGAATCTGCTCGCCAATTCCATCAAGTACACGCCTCAAGGCGGGCGCGTCGAGACACGGTTGCTGAGCGAAGAGAAGACTGTGACGATCATCGTGCGCGACACGGGCGAGGGGATATCTCCGGAATTTCTGCCTCACGTCTTCGCGCGATTCCAACAAGCAGACGATGCGACGACGCGGCAGCACGGCGGACTGGGGTTAGGGCTTGCCATTGTGCGCCATCTGGTCGAGGCGCACGGCGGGCGAGTCAGCGCCTCTAGTGAAGGAACAGGCCAGGGCGCCACCTTTGCGGTGACATTACCGCTGATCGCATTATCAAATTCGGATTACGAACCGCAAAATAAAGATTCGACTGAACAATCCGCGATTCTCACCGGCTTGCGGGTGCTCGTGGTGGACGACAGCTCCGACGCGCGCGCGTTGTTGAGAATGGCACTTACGCATCGCGGGGCCGAAGTGAGAATCGGCGACTCGGTGCGAGCCGCCCTCGACATTCTGAAACAATGGCGGGCGGATGTGCTGGTGAGCGATATCGGAATGCCGGACGAAGATGGTTATGATCTCATCAGGCAGGTGCGGTCGCTGCCGGTCGATCGCGGGGGAAATATACCGGCTGTTGCTCTCACCGGGTATGCCAGCGCAGGGGATTCTGCCCGCATCCTCGCAGCGGGCTATCAGATGTTCGTACCCAAGCCGATCGATCTGGACGAGCTGGTAGGAGTAATCGCGAGCGTCATCGAACACGTCCGCGTTAGCGCGGGCTAGTAGATATGGTAGCGGTTGACCGGCTCCAAATTTAAATCATTTCTTTACGCGAATGTTGAGCACGCGCGGCACCAATCGCCGATTTTACATTTTTCTCCGCCTCTGGAGGCGGCAACACTGCCCGCATTCCCAATGAAGCGATCCACAACTCGCGGCACCAACCCATACCGTGATAAAGATGTTCGTCTTCTTGTTTCTCGACCTCGTTACACGCCTCTCTGAGGGCTTTTGCTTCTTCTCCTTTAGCCTTCTCAGCACAAAGCGAGAGGAGTTGCCAATTGGCATGGTCTTTGGTTTCAGCCAGCACTACAGACTCGCAAGCGACAATCTCTGCCATTTCAGGGGTTCCGCTTTCATGCGCCATTTCTATCGCCAGCACCAGAGCGTCCCCGAGATGACGTATGACCTTACGTCCCGGGGAGTCTTGTTCCGGGTCGAGACGAAATTTTTCAAATAACTCGCCCAATATCTCAACATGAAGATTCGTTTGGTCGAGATACTCTTCCCATTTTTTCTTCAGGTGCTTATTGACCGCGCATTTTAATGCGGTCTTGTATATCTGAACTCCACCGAGCTCAGTTTCCAGCGATTGCAGCAAAAGTTCGTTCAGTTGTTGATTCATGTTTGTCTCCTTCGGTCGGATTCAACAAGTCATCACCATCCGCCGTTATTAAAATATCGCCGCTTCCATTTTCCATCGTTTTCGCGAAGCACTACGACTGTATGGAACATGTGTGCGGAAACTATAACGCCGCTCTACGCCCTGTGATGAGATTGTAGACCAGTACAATCAGCGCAATAAGCAGCAGGAGATGTATGAATCCACCCAGTGTGTATGAGCTGACCATGCCGAGTAGCCACATAATCAAGAGAATTACAAAAATTGTCCAAAGCATTTCATCCTCCTTTTTCCAACCAGTTATTAAGTAGGCAAGATTCAGACCAAAGGATTGGCAGACAGCTATTGCCGAGTAACACAGGCAAATTTGCTTCAATGGTTTATCGACGGGAATGTGCGAAGAATGAATAAGTTGGATTTGTTCTCGCCGTCTGTCTGAGCCTGATGCATAAGTAGAGAGACGCGCGTTTATTGATGACCCGACCGATGATTATCAATGAATTGCCAGAACAAAGTTCAACAAACTTCGCCAAACAGCTGAGTAATCAAAAGCAACGAGGCGCGCCGCGGTAATCGGTATAAGCTCCGAACCGCTAAGCGCGCCTCGTCGTTGCTGACTAAACTAGAAGCTTGCTATCTATTGGCCTTGATCTTGTTACGTGATGTATATCTCGCCAGTGTATTAGGGAATGTTCTGATTTCAGCCGGTGCGCTGACTTTGTTTTCTTGCAGCACTTCTTTGGCTGAGACTTCCCGGCCATATGCGTCAAGCATATCATCTTTATCAGTTTTGATTACCACGCCTTTCAATTCCAAGCCGGCAAATAAGCCTTTACTGCGCGAGTATGAAAGCATCTGTGCATCGAATAATGCGTCGGTCGATGCGCCAGCTTGCCGTCCAACCGGCCCTGCTGCTACTGATGCGTCTCCGCCCAACTCGAATTTCGATTTAAGTAGAGAGGCGACTCCTTCCTTGTTCATGATCAACAAGACAAAATCAGTCGCCTGCGCTCCTATCTGTAACCCGAAACTACCTCCGCCGAGGTTCAAATATATCGGTGCGCTCCAGCTATTGCGCACACGGCAACTCGCAACTCCGCGCCCGCCGCGTCCGCCGACGATGAACCCCGCCTTGAGTACGTCGGGAAATACAGCAACGCACTCGGCCTTCTCGAGGATGTTCTCAGGTATCGCTTTTTCAGAGACATTCATGATTTCGGTAAAGACTTTCGCGGCCTTGGTTGACTGCTCGATCTCATCTTTCATGTCACGCGCACCTTCGCCGCTCGTTTGCGTTTGCCCCTGTGTGTTATCTATCTCCGCTTTATCCTGTGCCAGCACATTACCGTAGAGAGCGAGAACGAAAACGATAGCTAAATTCGGCATTATTTTCCGTTTCATGTTTAATCTGTTCCTCCTCAAATAATTTTTCCATTTCAAATGCATATAAGTTAACAGGCAATTACTATGCTACAACCTGTGAAATATAAGGTTCTTCCAATAACTGGCATTAGTTTTGCTAATCAATGGAGTGGAAGTTGTAGTTGATATGACATAAACAAAAGCATGCGCAATTTCAACGCGAGCATACTCTGCAAGGTTGAGGCAACAAATCGATCAGCACCGAACGATAAGTGAGGGATGAATGGATACGCAAGAATTACTGATGACTGCGCTGCGAGCGATAGCTGTCTATTTCTTCGTGCTTATCGTCATCAGGCTTATGGGTAAGCGTGCGGTAGGTAACTTCAGCGCATTTGATCTGCTGGTAGCGTTGATGATCGGCGAGATCGTGGACGAGATGATTTATGGTGACGTGACGCTTCTGCAGGGAGGTATCCCTATCATCGTCATCGTGTTGTTACATGAGGCGAACGCCTGGTTGAGTTATCTGGGACACGGGTTTGACAGATTGCTCGAAGGCACACCGAGCATCGTCGTCAAAGATGGCGAGTTTCAGCGAAATGGTATGCGGAGAGAACGACTGAACGAAGCGGATGTGATAGCGCAACTGCGATTGCAGGGCATTGATGATTTGAGCGAGGTTAAGCTGGCAACAGTCGAGAATGATGGGCAGGTGAGCGTCCTTCGCCATCAATGGGCTGCGCCGCTTCAGAAAGCCGACCTCGGTGGCGAGGCGGCGAGGCAAAAGATAATTGCGACCGGCGGTCAAGGCGAGACATCACTGGCGCAAAAATATACCGGTTCGTCGAATATGCTCGGTTAGAAGGGTGATCATGGAGATATACAAAATTCTGTTGCGCGTAGTCTTCGGTTATATCTTTATCCTCATTCTGCTGCGTCTTTCCGGCAAGCGAGGTGTCGCGCGTGCGACAAGCTTCGATTTCGTCCTCGCGCTTATTCTCGGCGATCTGTTCGACGATCTCTTCTGGGCCGAAGTCCCGGCAAGCCAGTTCGTCGTTGCCGCTGGGACTCTCGTGTTTTTACAGGTCTTAATCGCGGTGGGAAACAGGATGAGTGAGTCTTTCTCGCGGATTGTCGGATTTCGGGAAGAGGTATTCATGCGCGATGGAAGATTGATCCGGACAGCAATGCGTCGCGAACAGATAAATGAACGTGATGCCGAGATGCTGCTGCGCCAGCCGGCGGGCATCGCCCGTGAAAGGTGGACTGAGGTCAAAATCGCCCGCATCGAGCATAACGGCAGACCCTCGGTGCTGAAGCACGAATGGGCGAATGATGCGCAGAAGAAAGATCGCGATATTCTGTTGGAGCTGAAGCTGTGAAAACTTTGGTTTACTTATCGCTCACGATCGCAGCCGCATTAGCATTGATCGCTGCCATCGTTTTCGGTTTGGGTGATTCGACGACCTTCGTCCCGCCGCCGGAAGCAGTGGTCGAGAGTTTTGTGCATGAATTGGAGACGAAACGCTATAAACGTGCGATGTCTTATCTCAGTCCAGAATGCAGGGTGAAAGTCCATCCCATAACATTGAAAGATTCGATGGAACGTCTCAAGCTAACTACTGGCGAAATCTCGGTAGTGCTTGGAGAAAAGGGCTGGATCCATGGCGATCGTGCCGAGGCGAGCGTAAAACTCAAAACTGAGTTGGCGGGCCGCGCTTCTCTCAAATTTACCTTGTCTCGCAGAGAAGGGATATGGTTAATCGGCGACCTTCGTTCGCTCGAGGCACCGGTGCTTGAAATAAATTAACGCGCTTTCACCTCACCCATGGTATTCTGTGTTATAAGATTTTTATGGCACATCTCCTTGCCATTTTTATGGCACTCTCCTTGCCATTAGAAAATGCACCCATTAATTGATCTGAATTGTGGTTCCGGGGGGCATACATGTGTATGGAAAAGAGGCAGGCGAATTTTGCTTCGAGATACAGAAAGGGGAAGAAGTGCAAATGAAACGGCGATTAATTCGAATGTTTTTATCCGACAATCGGCTAATGCGATTGATTCCTTTCGGTTATCGGCTGACACAATCGTTTCCATTTGGTTATCGGCTGACACGATCATTTGGTAATCGAAGACGCATGACACGAGAGATCGGATATAACCCGATTCTACCAGTGATTGGTGGGATCGGACTTGGCAGCGCTATTATGGCGCTTTTAGATCCTGTCGCTGGGAAGAGACGGCGAGCCAATGTGCGCGAGGGGATAGCATATGCACTGGAAAACACCAGCGGCACTTTTGGGAGGCGATCGGTGCCATTCGGTTATTGGTTAACGAGATCGATCCCATTCGGTTATTTGAGGCGCACGCCACGAGAAAGCGGGTATAACCAGGTTCTACCGGTGATTGGTGGAATCGGACTTGGCAGTCTGGTGATGGCTCTCTTGGACCCGGTTGCCGGGAGGAGGCGGCGAGCCCGCGTCCGTGATGAGATAACGCACGCCCTGGACACGAGCGGCACTATTGGGGCGACTGCGCGAGGGCTCGGTGAGAGAACGCGCGGGTTCGCGGCTCAGGCTATCTCGGTGATCAAGAAGGATACGCCGGACAAGGCTCTAGCGGGGCGCGTGCGATCTCGGCTCAGTCGTATAGTTTCGCATCCGCGGGCGATTGAAGTTTATGTTGATCAGGGTCGGGTGACGCTTGCCGGCGCGGTTCTTTCCGGTGAGGTCGGGCGGTTGCTCGATTACGTACGGAATGTGCAGGGTGTGCATACCGTAGATAATCGTCTGGAATCTCACGACCGAGCCGATGTTCCGAGTTTGCAGGACGGAAATATGCGCGCGGGTCTGCGGTTTGATCAGGATAACTGGTCGCCAGCGACGCGGGTGCTCTCTTCGTTGGCGGGTGGTGCGCTTATGGCTTACGGGATTCGCCGCAAAGGGTTAGCTGGAGCGGCGCTTGGTGTGATAGGGGCAGGGCTGGTTACGCGCGGAGCTACCAACAAAGGGATTAAGAACCTGATTGGTCTAGCGGAAGGGAATCGCGCCTTCGAATTTCAGAAGACGATCGACATCCAGGCTCCTGTCGATGCTGTTTACTCTTTCTGCAACGACCTGGCAAACTTCCCGCGATTTTTGTCGCGCGTGCGCGAGGTTGTTAGTAAGGGTAACGGCATTACTCATTGGGTTGTGGAAGGACCCACGGGTGGGAGTATTGAATGGGACGCAGAGATTACAAGATCTCTTCCCAATCGCACGTTAGCCTGGAAGAGTTTGCCAGATATGGTGGTCGATCACGCTGGTCTAATCCGCTTTGATTCGAACCCCGATGGCAGCACACGCGTCGATATTCGACTATCTTACAACCCGCCACTGGATGCAGCCGGTCATCCCGCAGCTGAACGCTTCGGCACTAATCCGGAGAGTGAGATGGAGGCGGACTTGATGAGGATGAAGAATCTCATCGAAGCCGCAAATCAGCCAAGAGCAGTGGCTCAGAAAGATAAACGTTAACGGATAGTTTAGGAAAGATGGTGTGTGGGGGGGTGTTGGTGGTTTCTACGCTCGTAAGCCTGTCCGTCGGTGTTGCAACCAGCGGTCAAGTCTCGACCACGGCCAGGCATTAACTACCGAGCGTGCTTCAACCCACCCCCGCCTCGCCTGGAAGACGCCATAGCGAGTTTGCTCGAGCTGCGCGGTGCTGTGCGCATCGGAGTCGATGGCTAAAAGCGCGCCCGCATCCTGCGCAGCTCGCGCCAACACATCATTCAGATCGAGGCGGTTCGGCGAGCCATTTACTTCCAATGCCACGCCTGCCACGGCGGCTGTCTCAACGACGCGTTCGAAGTCGAAATCCACCGGCTCGCGGTTTCCTATCAGACGTGTCGTCGGATGTCCAATTATGTGTACGTAAGGATTTGCGATGGCGTCGACCAGTCGCTCTGTCATTCGCTCTCTGCTTTGTCTAAAAGCTCCATGTAGAGAAGCCACTACGACATCAAGTCGCGCTAGTATCGTATCCGGATAATCGAGCCGGCCGTCGGCGAGTATATCTACTTCCGCGCCTATCAGGATGCGGGGATTGCGCCTACCCCATCGTTTGCGCAATGCTTCGATTTCTTCGATTTTCCGTTCCAGCGTCTCCACATCCAGTCCGTGAGCGATGCGAGACGATTGCGAATGATCGGTTAAAGCGATGTAGTCGCGGCCGAGTCGGGCTGACGCTTCAACCATCTCCTGGACGCTCGCTGTGCCATCAGACCATGTCGTATGCATATGCAGATCGCCGCGCAGATCGTTCTCAGAGATAAGATCGGGGAGCTGGTTTACCAGTGCAGCCTCCACTTCACCCCGGTCCTCACGCAATTCCGGCGGCACCAGCTTCATACCCAATGCGCGATAGACGTCCTCTTCATTTGCGCCGCCGATCCGTTTATCTCCGTGAAAGATTCCGTACTCATTGAGCTTCATTCCGCGCTCGCGAGCTATCGTACGTAAATGGACGCTGTGGCGTTTAGAACCGGTGAAATAGTGCAGTGCAGCTCCATAAGATTCCTGGGGGACCGCACGAACGTCTGCTTGCCAATTATTTTCGATGATAACGGTTGCCCGCGTTCCACCGAGAGCAGTCACCCGGTTGATCGATGGCAGTTTGACGAATTCACGTAACGCTGCTTCCCCATCTTTCGAGACGATCAGCAAGTCAATGTCTCCGACAGTTTCCGCGCGACGGCGGATCGAACCGGCGAGTTCAGCGCATTCTACGAGTCTGATATTTCGCGCCTCATTGAGCAATTTTTCGGCCAGCGGCAGAACTATGCCGAGCCGCCGCCGCTGCAGGCTGGATTGATAGAGTTCGATCCCTTGACACAGATTCTCTACCTTCTTTGCGCCAAACCCGCGCAGTGTCTGCAGCGAACCATTCTCAATCAGGCGCTTAAGGTCGGAAAGATTTTTGATCTTGAACTTTTTTTCCAGCAGCGCCAGCGTCTTAGGTCCCAGGCCAGGGATATCCATCAACTCCAGCAGTTCCTCGGGAACATCGTTTAATTCCTGCTCGCAACGACGGATGTGCCCCGTCTCGATGTACTCTTCTATCATCTCCGAGAGGTCCTGCCCGATTCCCGGAATATCCTGAAGCTTTTTTTCACGCGCCAATGCGGTGAGGTCTTGTTTCCAACCCCTCAGGGAACCGGCGGCGCGCTCGTAGGCTAACGCTCGGAAGCGATCCTTGCCTTTAAAGGAGAGCGCGCGCGCCATCCGGTCGAAGATTTCTGCGATCTCCTGGTTTATCATCATCTGGTCAGCGATATGGTGTATAAGTCGGCTCAGAGATCGCACAGATCATGTCAGCCATTGCCCGCCGCTCACCGCGCCCCTGATGGGAGCCGGCGTGACGCAACAGGTCGGCCTGACTAACGATGCCGATCACCTGGTAGCGGTCGTTCACGATCGGCATACGGCGAATCTGATGACACGACATCAGCCACATGCAATCCTTGATCGGCTCATTCGCAAGACAGGTGAATGATTCATTCGTCATACACTCGTCCACCCGCGCCCGCCGTGAATCCTTGCCCCTCCCCGTGATTCTGACGGTCAGGTCTCGGTCGGTCACCATTCCGATGAGCCTCCCTTCGTCGTCCACCACAGGCAGTGCGCCGCAGTTGCATTCTCCCATTAGACGCGCGGCCCACTCGACCGTGTTGTCGGGATGGACAGTTATCACGTTGCGCGTCATGACATCGCCCGCCCGCACGTGTTCAAAATCGCGGCTCGCGGGCGTATGGTTTACTCCGCGGTAGGGTTGCAAGCCACGGCGAATATCTTTACGCCGCCGCAACTCCGCCTCTTCATCACCGAACCACGAGCGAACTTCATCGCCTACCCGTTCCATCAGACCGCGGTCTTTATAATAACCGCTGTCGTTGAGGCCACGGTCGTAATTACGATTATTCTGGCGTGTAACCATCTCGTACCTCCTTGTTGCCTACTTGCTGGTTGTTCCGGTCGGCGACGGAGAGGCGGCCGGCGTCCCCGTGTTTCCGACGAGCTGGTCGTCAATCTTGATCAGCTCCAGTTTCGGAGCTCCCTGAACTTTGCCAGCTATGACGTAGGTATAGATGTGACCTGCCTCCAATGTCACGTCGGGCACCGTCAGCAATGCGACCGTTTTACCCTGCGGCCAAACTTCGAGTGTGGCCGTCATCGGATCAACTTCGTTGTAGAAGGTGACTGTCTGAGGATTCACACCCTCGAAGGCTTCGTTCGAGCGGCCTTTCAGGAAGACATTCAACTCACCCGCGTCGGGCGAGGCATTGATGACGCGCACGCTCGCTTTGCCCGAAGCCGGCGGCGTCAATTTGTCGCCTACCACGCGCAAAATCGGTTTGCCATCTGTCGAAGGCATGGCGATCGCCGTGTAATGATCGCCGCCACTGATGCCTTCTCTGTTCTGTGCCAGCGGCTCTGTGCTGTCTTTGCCGGCCGGCCTGATCGCGAACTGCTCTTGCGCATCGGCCACTTCCTTGTACGGCGTCACTGTCTTGTAAGCGACGTTGTTGAACTCCTTATTGTTTCCGATGTAGGCGTCCATCACCGCTAAGTCGGGGAGCGCTTGAACGACGCGTACCAAAGCCTTGTCATGCTTCTCGGCATCTTTTGCCGATGGTGCGCTCGATCTACCTTTCTCGGTAGTAGTTGTAACCGATTCCGTTCGTTCCGATTCAGACGTGCAGGCTGCCGTAATCAACACCGCGATCGCGATGCTCATATAAAAAATTTTCTTGCCTAACATGATTTCTCCTCACTGCCTCAACTACGTCCTTCGTTGGTCTTACCATTCTCAAAGGATATGGTTTCGGCTAAAAAATCTGCCTTAATTCCTCTACAAATCGTATCCGCCTCGGACAATGCATTGCATGAATCAGAGACAGAAGGCCTAATTCGGACATAAATGCCACTATTCGGCCTTGATTTTTATCTGGTGATATATCGCAAGGCTAATGCCATAACCCGGCAATCTGAGGCTTTGCGTGAGAAATCAACAGGCTGAAATCAGGATTTAATTCCAGATAAACCTATGCGTCTCCCCTGCCGGATTTGTGGCGAAGGACTTGCGTTGTTAACTTGCGTTGATAATCGGAGGAAGGAGGAATTTATATGGCTACGGAAAAGCAAAAGAAAGCTGCAAAGAAGAACATCAAGAAAGCGCAGGAGGCGCGGCAAAAGATGTCTTCCCGAGCTCATTCGAAAGCCCAGCCTGAGGGCGGAAAACGCGCCAAACCGGGTTCGACCGGAAAGGGCGAGTATTATCACGTCGAGGTCAGGCCGAAGGATGAGTTCGTCAGCTTCCGCACGCACGATGTCGGGGAGAAGGGCGGCATTCAGCGTGTCGGTGGCAGGCGAAGCAGCGGCTCCTGGGATGATCAGAAATGGTTGATCAGCAAAGAACACGCACACGTCGAAAACGGCAAGCTCGTGCCAGATACCGAGGACGCTCGCGAAGTGCTCGAAGCATTGGGATCGAAACCAGTGCACGTCAGCGGTGATCGTTTCAAGGCCAAACCGAGACCGAACGTCCCGGAGAAGGATAAACCTACGGCGGCGCAACGACGAGCGCAGCAGAGCAATATCAAAAAGGCGCAAGCTGCCCGAAGGTCCTGATCCCTTCACCGTTTGACGGCCTTCTCAAACAAAGAAAAACCTGGAAGAAACGAAGGGAACGATGAATTCAAGTTTTATTCGGCTTCTTCGTTTCTTCTCGGTTCAAATGTAGAGGAGGGTTATGAAAATCTTGTTGGCTGTAGATGATTCGCCGTATTCGGCAGAAGCAGTAAGGGAAGTTATTGAGCGCACATGGCCACCCAGCGCGATTGTACGGGTGATCTCGGCAATTGAGGATATACCGCCGCCAACGGCTGATTGGTGGAATGACGCTTCCGGACAACTCGAACGCGCGAATCTGGAATTGAAAGAGGGAGTCGAGCAACTCTCGGCGCGGGTAGCCGAATCCCTCGCGGACACCGGCCTCAAAGCTGAGACGACGATTCGGCACGGCGACCCCCGATCCGTGATCGTTGAAGAAGCAAAAGAGTGGGGCGCGGACTTGATCGTGGTCGGTTCGCACGGATACACCGGCATCAAGCGATTATTGCTCGGTAGCATTGCGCAATCGGTCGTGGCCCACGCACCCTGTTCCGTCGAGGTCGTCCGGATAAAGCCGGGAGCGATTGCTGGATCGGAATCTACCGGCTTACGGGCGGACGCGAACGAGGGCCGTGAGAAAGGAGCGATAGATGTTAAGCGCGATGACGCATTGTGGCTGGAAGACCTGATAGCAGGTATCCGAACCGCTATGCTGACCACCATCACCAGTGACGGCCATCTGCACAGCCGCCCGATAGTCGCTCACGCCGCCAGCTTCGACCGCGAATTGTGGTTCTTCACTCATGCCCACACTCACAAAGTCGAAAATAGCGAGCGAGAGCATCAGATCAATCTCAGCTACGCCCATCCGGATAAAGAGAATTACATCTCGATCTCTGGAAAAGGCGTGCTCGTTCAGGATCGGCATAAAATGGAGGAGTTTTGGGACCCGATCTTTGAAGATTGGTTTCCACAAGGTTTGGCTGACCGCGACCTGGCTTTGCTAAAAGTGAGCGTTGAAGACGTCGAGTATTGGGATACGAGCGAGAACTTGATGGTGCGGTTGATGCCTGTGTCTAATGCTTTTCGCGCGGAGGGCTAACGCCGATAAACAGGCAATCAGAGTTTTAGAGTTCTATATGCCTATTTTGAATGCTGAATCCCTCCGCGGGACCCCAGCATGTGGATGTGTTCATGATTAAATCAAGAAAAATCAAAGGTGCAGCAATGGCAATCGGATCAACTGCAGTTGGCGCATTTGCGCTCGGCGCATTTGCGCTCGGCGCTCTGGCAATCGGTCGACTGGCGATTCGCCGCCTGGGTATCCGCGAATCACGCATACACACGCTTGAAATCAGCGAATTGAATGTAGGCCGGTTGCGGGTAAGCGATCTCACCGTGACACAATCGTGATTGCACGCTTACTTTAGCCGCAAGGCAAGGGCGCGCGCCAATAACAATTGAACGCGTTTTTTAGCGAATTGCTTTGCGGATGGCGCATTACGCCTTTGTAACTTGTAATCCGTTTGCCACCATTAACTGACAATACTCCGCACACCGGCGGCAGGTTCTGCCACAAATCTTCATCAGGTCATCGTCGCCGAACCGCTCGCAGCTCTCAGCACATCTCAAACATACCTCAGCACATGTACTGCAAATGGTTATGTGCAGATCGGAATTACGCGTTATGAAATTAGCGCTCGTGTCGCAGATTTCAGCGCAGTCTTGCAACAACCGGATATACTTCTCACTCGCTTGCTTCCCTCCCTTTTGGAGACAGTGCGTGATTGCTTCCAGACAGATACGGTGGGTGTCCAGACAACTCTGAACGCACTGCTCGATCTGATTCATCTGCTCTCTCATTGTTGTGGGTTGTGTTGCCATTATTTCCTCCTCCAAAATTAGGCTCTCAGTGCCTTAATCTATCAGTATCAGAATCTGACAATGATTCGTACACCTGTGCGAAATTTAATTACATTCACTCTGACTCGTTGCATATAACCTGATCAGTTTCAGCTTCGGAGTCCAGACTGAACCTCCCTGAGATAGCAATGAGATAACAATTGGCAATCAAAGTGCCAGCGTCCGGGCGGGAGCCAGCTTTTCTGATTGAGCACATTGCTCAACCCCTCGATGCCATTGAATCATCTCTTGGGTTGTTAGAAACTGGCAGGCTAGGCGGAATGGATTGATCAATGGAAACGGGCAACATCGTCAGTTTATCGACCGAGAGAAGGTGGCGATTCATCGGACCGCGGATACGCTTTAACGTGTCGTATCACGATACAACACATCCGCTGAGCACAGGGCGGCTGGGGATACTGATGGCCTCGGTATGGACGAGCGGCTGAAAATATGAAAATGCCACCATCTGTCGCCTCACGTAATCAAGCTAAAACTGCCTATCTGCACATGCTCTGGGCATCGGTCGCGTTCGCGGTAATGGCTGCTGTCAGTCATTGGGCGGGTGAACGCTGCGATTGGCAATTGGTCGCCGTGTCACGCGCATCAATCGCATTTTTCTTTTCGTTGGTGATTGCCGGAATCTCACGCGTCAAATTTGTTATTCGAGGTCCGAAAACTTTATGGGTGAGAAGTTTGGCGGGCAGCACCAGCATGCTATGCAATTTTTATGCGCTTACACATTTACCGGTTTCAGATACGCTGACGTTGATGAATACCGCTCCGATTTGGGTGACGCTGCTGTTGTGGTTCGTCTTCAAACATAAACCTACAACCGGCATTGTCATTGCCGTTCTGACCAGCGTTGCAGGCATCGCCCTGATTCAACAACCGCATTTTCAAAGCGGCAAATTTGCCTGCCTCATGGCACTGTGCGGAGCGTTTTGCACGTCGATCGCAATGCTCGGACTCAATCGCCTGCAGAGTATAGACCCGCGCGCTATTGTCGTTCATTTTTCGGGAGTGGCCAGCGTGGTGACGATGGCGTTCCTGGCGCTCACCGATCGCAAAAACTATTTCGCGCAATTGAACGGCAATCACATATTGATCCCATTGGTGTTGGTGGGGATAGCAGGTGTGGCGGGACAAATAGGTATGACGCTCGCTTTTGCTAAAGGGCATGCATCGCGAGTCTCCGTAGTGGCCTTGTCGCAAATTTTGTTCGGATTGGCCTTCGATGCAATTTTCTGGGGGCGCTCCCTAAACGCGATCTCAATTCTTGGAATGGTCTTCGTCATTGTTCCGGCGGCCTGGTTGATCCTCGGCGAAACACCGGCGCGAAGCCACGATCTGATCGAAGTAGAAATGGAAGATTGACTTTTGATTATTCAATCTTGTCCCTGGCCGAAAACCAGGTTACTTGAGGCTCACTCTAGTACTGAGAGAATGTTGGCCTTCCAGTCCGCCGTCAGTTCGGGCCGGCTGGTTATTTATTGCCTGTTCAAAAAACACCGGCTGCGTCCAGGCCGCTTTACCATTCGATTCGATCACTTTCGCGCGAACGTAAAACTCATCGCCCTTGATAGAATAAATTGCAGGACTGGTCGTCACTTCCTTCAGTATCTTGCCCCATCTGCCTATGAACTGGACTTTATATTTGCTCTGAGTCTCTGCGACGATATCAATTTTGATTTCGTCCTTACCTACCGAATAATCGCGCAGCGTCACTCCGGTCGAAGCATAAAAATCGCCCTCCTCCAGGGCTCTCAGAATGTCGCCCGGGCTGAGGCTCGCCGCGCGCACCATTACCCATCCGTGTCCGGGAGTAGCCTTCGTTCGGTCGCCGGGAGTTTTGAAGTTATGCGCATCGTCCACCGCGATGCCGTAAAGAGTCATACCGTCTGAGAGAATATCGTCCCACATCGCCTCGAGACCGGGCATTCCACCCCCTCCGAGGTTGTTGACATGCGGATGACCATTATAGATCTCAAAAAGGCGAAGGTTTTTGACAGATTTCAAATCGTTGGCGCCGATCGCCCAATGAAAGTTGGGATGATTGACGTGGGGGACGCCTTCCAACCCGCGGATGGCGTTTACGTTGTTCTGGATTACGCTGGTGACGCTCGCGCCGTGCTGTGGTTCGACGGTCTGTTTGAGATTCAGGCCGTTGATGTGGATCGGCTTCTCCTGAAATTTATCGGTGACTTCTTCGCCCTTGATGAGGATGAACTTGTTGGCCGCGCCGAATACGGCGTTCAGCCCTTCGACCTCGGTCAGAAAGTTGTGATCTGACAAAACCAGAAAATTGTAGCCGTGCTCGCGGTACCAACGAACAACTTCGTCCGGGGTGCTGTCGCCATCGCTGTTGATGGTGTGAGTGTGCGTGTTGCCTTTATACCAGCGGAGTGTCGGCTTCTCCTGAGCGATGGCAAGGCAGAAAAGTATAGCGGAGAACGCTATCAATACGAACGATCTGCCCCTACGTATAGGGTGGTTGTTTGATTCGGGCATGTTGTCTTCGGTCACCTCATTTTATGCGGGCTCAAAGCTGTTACGTCTGGTATTCCCGGAAACCGGGCAGATTCTTTCACATTGCCACAGATTGCAACCGGTATTCGCTGAACCTGAGCATAGAATCAATATTCTGCGTCAAATTGTCGAACATCAGAAATGCCGGCCTTCATTCCCAAATGACAAGTGCAGCAAGTTGGTCTAGGACGAACCGATCATTTGATAGCAGGGGCTCGGCCGACCAATTGCGGAAGTTTTGTGGGGCCGAAGGCGATGTTGTGCTCAGAGTCAAACAAGAGCCGGTCGCCGTCGAATCGAAACGTCAGCAAGGAGTAAAAAGGCGTCTCATATGGGACGAGTTTGACCGTGAAAACATTTTCCGCCGTCCAGGCGCCGCTCGCGGCGACCACGGGGCTGGCCGGCACACTCAGGAATCGCTCGATCCCGTTGGTGAAGCCATCGCTGTTCTTCGTCCAGGCGCCCAGACCGATCGGCGTTCGCATCTCTCCGCCAGCGGTGCGCACTGCGAGCGCCGGCGTCGCCGATTTGAAGTCGAGCGCGACCGCCTGAATTCCGCGTTCGTTTTCGGAAAACTCAAACCACTTTCCCGATACTTCGTCCGCGATGGCGGCCGTACGCTGACCGGATGGGAACCGGATCGTTAGACCTGAGAGCTTTTCCTGTAGTTTACTCCGGGCGGCGGCATTCTCCGGCAGCGGGCTTGGCTTCATCGCCGGCAGGAGCTTTTCCCAGACGAGGTTCATCACTCGTTGCATGTCGCGCACGCCGCTGGTGATCGCCACCACGGCGTCGGCTTCGGGAATGACAAAACAGAATTGCCCGAATGCCCCGTCCCCTCGATAGGAGTTGTGGCGGGAGCGCCAGAACTGATAGCCGTATCCCTGATCCCAGTCGCTCTTCGGGGAAGAACCGTTCGAGGTTTGAAGCGCGGTCGCCAGCTCGACCCATGTCGCCGGGAGGAGTTGCCGCCCCTTCCACGCGCCCTTTTGCAGGTACAGCTGCCCGAAGCTTGCGATCTCTTCCGTGCGCGCGAGCAGACCATAAGCGCCCGCTGTGATGCCTTGCGGGCTGGCCACCCATGTCGGATTCTCGATTCCGAGCAACTCGAAAAGCCTCGGCCGGAGGTAGTCCAGCACCGTCATGCCGGTCGTCTTCTGCACGATCGCTGAAAGCATATATGTGGCTGGGGAGTTATAGAGGAAATGCGTTCCCGGTTTAAATGGGACCGGGTGATCGAGAAACTTTTTTGTCCACGTATCATTCCGTGATTTCGATCCCGGATCGTCTCGCCAGAGCGAAGCTTCCGTCTGGTGTCCTGTGGACATGCGCAGAAGATCACTCACCCGCATCGCGCGAAGGTTAGCGGAGGGCTCCGCCGGAGCTTCATCCGGAAAGAACTTCAGTATCTGGTCATCGAGACTGAGTTTCCCCTCGGCAATAGCAAGCCCCACAGCTGTCGATGTGAAGCTTTTGCTCAAAGAGTAGAGAACGTGCGGTGTCCTCGCATCGAATGGCTCCCACCAGCCCTCAGCGATCACGTGCCCGTGACGGACCAGCATGAAGCTGTGTATCGAGTCGATCTCTTTGTCCGCAGCATCGATGAAACCGATTATGTCAGATGATGAAACCCCCTGCCTCTCGGGGGCGCTGCGCGGCAGCGCGCGCGATCGATCGGCCGTATGCTTTTTAGCCGCATCGGGCTGATGATCTTTGTGCCGCTGAGCAAGAACCGGTGAAAAAGCCAACGCTATAAATAGACAAAGAAGAGAGCTTCGCATGGTCCGCCTTTCATAGTTTGTGAGATGACCGCCCGCCCAGGGGAAATCGCTTATCGCTTCAGTACCTATTGAATCCCGTGCATATATAAACTCATTGAAGTCGCGGATTTGGGCACTTAGCGCCAGAGCCGCGGGGTGCTTATAGTATCCGGTCGTACAAATCTGGTCGTAAAATCTGGCGGTGCGCAGTGGAGCGCGCCAGGTCTGCAATATTGCAACCGTTTCGGCAATCATTTTTCTGATCCGGGATTTCGCTGAAACTCACCCGATGTCATTCCACAACTACCGCGGTTTGAGGATGCTCAATCGTCCTGGAATTACGAGTGATGAAAATCGACTAGCAAAGCGGTTGCCGGGCTCCGCTATCCCAAGATTCTGAAAAACGCTGTAATGTTCACAATTGAGTTTAATATGCACGGCTTCAAACGATTTGCCCGACCATCGGCCGGAAGCGTCATCGTTACTCAACGGTTGCCGCGTCTACGTCGTGATCGCACAGATAGTAATACGTTCGCATATCGATGGATAGTCTTGTAGCGCTATATATGCAAGCCGGGATTGGCATTTCTCAACCTACCGAGATATCAGTAAGACCGAAAATATTTTCAAACTAGCCATCCCCCGGGTTTATCTTAATGACTAATTTATCATTCGCTGGATCGAGGTACCTTTACGTGGATAGATTTCGAAAGACAGTCAGCCAAATTTTGAGCAGCTTTATCTCCTTTACGATGTGCATCATTGCAGTCGCGGCACAGACTCCGAAACAAGATTTGGAGCAGAGTATTAAAATTGATACGACATTGGTCAGTGTGCCGGTCATTATCAGCGATCGGCAGGGTCGTTACATTGCCGGCTTAAAGAGATCGGACTTCACCCTATATGAAGATCGCGCCAAACGACCGATTGTTTTTTTCGCCGACACCGAAGAACCAATCAATGTCGCGCTGCTGATGGATACCAGCAAGAGCACGAAGTGGGTGCTGGACGACATCAAAAATGCTGCCCGGGATTTCGTCAGGCAATTGCGCGCGCACGATCGAGCAATGATCGTCAGTTTTAACCACGAAAGAATCGCGTTATGCGAGTTGACCGCGGATCGCAAAAAGATGGAACGCGCCATCGGTGACGCGCAAATCGGCGAACGTCTCGGAACGAAACTGCGCGACGCCGTCAATGCTGTAATGAAGGAAGAATTCGAAACGGTGAAGGGACGCAAAGCCATTGTGGTGTTGACTGATGGCAAGGATTACGGCAGTGATGTCGGCGAAGATGCGTTGCTGGAAAGTGCAGCGGAAGCCGATACATTGATCTACTCGGTTTTTTATCGATCCGTACCGCCCGGGCTAGGTGACGGGCAATCCCCTCGCGGCAGATGGGGGATTCCGGGGGGAAGAGGCGGGCGAAGGCAGCGACGAGCAGACCGCATGGAGGAGCGTAACGAATACGCAATGGACTTTCTGCAACGATTGTCCGAAGTTTCCGCCGGGCGTTATTTCAGCAGCGAAGTGAGCGATCTGCCAATGACATTCGGACAAATTGTCAAAGAGTTGCGGCATCAATACCGGCTTGGCTTTTACCCGCCGGATCATCCACCAGGCAGCATTCACACCATCAAAGTCGAAGTCGGGACCGAAATGGCCCTCACTGACATTGTTGTGCGCTCACGCCGTAGTTATCGTGTATCCGGGGGGCCTCAAGGGGAATAACCATGGCGCTCCCGGTTGTTTGCGTATACAGAGAGAAGTTTTTTATTCAACATTGCGCTCATAGGCCGGAAAAAAACTGCCGTTTGACTACTCTCTTTCAATGGGTTAGCGTTTGAGGAGTTATGCGTTATAAGCTGTCCGAATTATTTATAAGCGCAGGACCCATTCAACGAGGGATAGCCGTGTTTTTCCTCATTTTCACTTCCTTCGATATCTTGTTTATAGATATGCTCAGACAGCAGGGATGTTCAGAGGATGCAGCCCTGCAGCTCGTGACGGCAACTTTGAATTCGTCTGATGAGATTGCCGGATCTCTAGTTTAACTTTCGTACCGGGTGGCGCATACCATCAGCCTGCGGCCCCTGGCGAACATCAACCGGCGGGGGATCCAGCCGGTGACATGGATGAAGATTGCTTCTGTTGCTGTTCACATATCATACCCGGATTCGGCATGTATATTGCCACCTTAAATTATTCGGCACAGCCCGATGATCAGGAGAAACTTCGCCTCCCAGCTTCACATCCGCGCGACACTTATCGCCCCCCTCGGCTCTCCTAGATTCCACCTTCTTTCAATACTGTTCGAATTGTTCAAAGTAGATCGATCTCTATTCGTGTAACTGCATTCGGCGGGCCATGAATCGGTCTTCCGCGTTCAATTTGATCCAGGTTATCGGAATTCCCGCGTTAGTTGGTGTGGCTGCTCGAATCACATTTATGGATTGAACTATGTTGAATAATGTTTACGTGTCTCAGTGTATAGCCTACAGGAGAGGGTTGAGCTATCGATATGAATTTAATAGGGCAGATTCTCTCACTCGATTTCTTTCGATCCTCGCCATCAGTATGGCAGTCTCTATCGCCGGTAATGGACAAGAGCCGGTGGTTCCCAATGATTCTACTTCGGCCAAAGATTTATCTCCTCCGGCAATCGAAACGCGGATGACTGACAGATCAAGAAAGCCCGAGAGCTGGCTGGCCGAGTATGCCGATCCGGTTCAGGGATCATCATCAAGCGATCTGGTCCGGCGCGCGCTATCTTCGAATGCCGAACTTGCCGCCGTAAGGCTTGAAATCGTTCGCGCCCGGGCTCGGTTAATCCAGGCGGGATTGCGTCCCAACCCTTCATTCGATGTCGAGCAACAGAACGGAGTGTTCAACTCGCCGGGAGAGCGTGCGACGTCTATCGTCATTTCCATCCCGCTTGAGCTCGCGGGGCAGCGGGGGCGGCGCATCGATCTGGCACGTGCTGAACTGGAGGCCGCCGAAGCCGAGGTCGCAGATCGCGAGCGGCGCCTCGCATCGGAGGTGCGCTCGCTTTACGCAGAGGCGCTGGCTGCGTTGCGCGAGTTGGAGGTGACTCGCAGCATCAATACGCTCGATGCCGAGACGGCGCGCATCATCCAGGTGCGCGTGGAAGAAGGCGATTCAGCGCCGCTTGAGCTGAATCTGATGCGTGCGGAAGTCGATCGGCTGCGGGCGCGGCGCGCTCTGGTAGAAGGGCGTTTGCAAGCGGCTTATCTGCGGTTGAGGCAGTTTGCCGGGATTCCGCCCGAAGAAACATTGAGACTGCGCGGAGACCTGAGCTCTCCCGTCTTAATTGAACCTCCGGCTTCGTTGGAGGTAGCGCTCCAAATCGCGCTGCGCAACCGGCCTGATTTGCGGTTGGCGCGGCTGACTGAAGAGGTAGCGCAAGCAGGGTATCGACTTGCTCGTGTGCAGTCTGCGCCACAGGTGACGGCGTTCACCCGTTACACCAACAATCTCTCATCGTTTGACACTACGCCGATCGGCGTTTTGCAAGACCGCGACAAGCTACTGAGCTTCGGCGTATCGATCACCCTTCCCATTTTTAATCGCAACCAGGGAGGGAAAGCAGAGGCTCAGCTGGCAGTCACACAAGCGCAGCTGCGGCGTGAATTCATAGAGTCAGTGGTTCGCGCCGACGTTGCGTCTGCTTATCGTCGCTACGAAGCAGCAGAAGCTTCACTCCGGGCTTACGAGCAGGGCGTCATCGCACGTTCGACTCAGAATGTCAGCATCGTCCGGGCAGCCTACGAAGCCGGGGCGTTCCGCATCAGTGAGTTATTGGCCGAACAACGACGCCTGATCGATTCACAGCGAGAGGTGACGGATGCGCTGACCGAACGTTACCGGGCGCGGGCCGATTTGCAGGCCGCTCTGGGGGCAGTCGATCAAAAGTAATTGTGAGTGAGGTGAATTATGGCTGACGAAAAAAACGAAGAATCGAAACATAAGTACAAGCCGCCGATCAATCGCCTCTGGTTGTTCTTGATTGTCGCAGCATTGGGGGGCGCCGGCCTGATCAGCGTGTACCTCTGGGGGTACGACCGGGGCGCCAGATCGACTGAAATTTCGGCCGTCTCGAAAGATGAATATTCGGATGTAATGGGCGGAAATAACGAGGTCGAGCTGTCGCCCGAGGCGCTGGCGGCAACCGAGATTGAATATGTCGCCGCTACCGAGCGCCCGGCTATCAGGTTGTTGCGTGTAACCGGGACGGTCGAGGCAAATCAGCAGCAGATGCAGGAGGTGACACCGCTCGTGGCGGGGCGCATAGAGCGTGTGAACGTCGCTCTCGGTGACCGCGTCCGCGTCGGTGCGCCGCTGGCCGTCATCTCCAGCCCCCAGGTCGCTGAGATGCACGGGAAGTTGCGCGAGGCAGAGACGCGCTTGCAGTCCGCCGAGCGCAATCTGGTGCGAGTGCAGAAATCCGAAAACCGCGTCGCCGTGCTTTCGGCAAAAGCTCGGCTCGACGAGGCTGAGGCAGCGCTCAAGCGCATGCAACGACTCATCCAACTCGGTGCCGGAGCAGGCAAGGATTTGATTGCCGCCGAGACCGCCTACAAGACGGCGAAGGCTGAATACGAATTTCAGAGCAATATCTCGCTCAACAAGGAGCTGGCTGAAGCGCATGCCGAAGTGGATACGGCGCGGGTGGATGTGCAGCACACTCGCGACGGTCTGAGCGCGCTGGGCGCTCCGGTGCCGGAAGGGTCACGAGACCCGCTGCGGAAGAACATCTCGCTCGTTACCTTGCGATCGCCTGTCTCCGGCACCGTGATCGAACGAACGGTCAACGTGGGGGCGGGGGTCGAAATCGGAAAACCTCTCTTTACAGTCGCCAATATCTCCACGCTCTGGATAATCGCCAACGTGCCGGAGGCGCAAGTGGGCAATCTGCGCGTGGGCGCCCTCGCCGAAGCGCACTCGGCGGCGCTCGGTGAAGACGTGGTTGCGGGACGAGTCACCTATATCGATCCGGTGTTGAACACAGATACGCGAGCGGCGCGGGTGCGCATCGAGATAAAGAACCCGCAGGAACGGCTCAAGGTCGGTATGTTCGTTGAGGTTGGATTTCAGACCGGAACGGGGAGACAAGAAGAACCGATAGAGAATGAGCTGGTCATCTCTGAAGAGGCGGTTCAGCGTTTCAACGAGCGCACAGTCGTATTTCTGCCCAAAGAGGGTGAGATGGGTCATTTCGAGGCGCGCGATGTGGAGCTCGGCGGCTCGGCGGGCGGGTACCTGCGCGTAATCAGCGGACTCAAACCCGGCGAGCGAATCGTAAGCAAGGGCAGCTTTACGCTCAAGACGCAACTGCTGAAAGGCGCTATGGGGGATCAGGGACATTGAAGTTTGTAGTTCCGCTCTCATGCGGAAGGAGCTGTTTATCGAGCGTTCTGCGGGACTACAAACAAGGACATTTTATGATTAACGGTTTGATTCGCTTCTCAGTTGCTCATCGCCTCCTCGTTATGTTGATGGTGGCGATTATGATCGGCGCGGGCATCTACAGCCTCATCAGGCTGCCGATTGACGCCGTACCCGATGTGACAAACGTGCAGGTGCAGGTGCTGACGTCCGCGCCGTCGCTCGCACCGCTTGAGATCGAACGACAGATAACATTTCCGATCGAGGTAGCGATGTCGGGTCTGCCGGCCATAGAAGAGATTCGCTCGGTATCAAAGTTTGGGCTTTCCGCGGTCACGGTCGTATTCGACGATTCGGTCAACACCTATTTCGCCCGTCAACTCGTGCTCGAACGTCTGATGCTGGCGCGCGAGCAAATTCCCGAAAATATCGGCTCCCCGGAGATGGGCCCGATCTCGACGGGCCTGGGTGAGATTTATCAATACGAACTCAAGGCCGCGCCCGGCCCCGAAGGCCAGCAGTATGACGCGACGGCGCTGCGAACCATTCAGGATTGGAGCGTGCGCCGGCAATTGCTTGGCGTACCAGGTGTAACCGAAGTCAACAGCTTCGGCGGGCTGGAGAAGCAGTACCAGGTGCGGCTCGATCCGGTGAAGCTCCAGGCATACGGGCTGAGTTTGCGCGACGTGCTCGAAGCCGTCGAACGCAACAACGCCAATGTCGGCGGCGCCTACATCGAACACGGCGCCGAGCAATACCTGCTGCGCGGCATCGGCCTCGTGGAGACGACGGGCGACATCGCCAACATCGTCGTCAAAGCGGGCAAGGAAGGCGTACCGGTCTACGTGCGCGATCTGGGCGAAGTCGTCGACGGGCGCGACCGTGCGTCAGGGCGCGGTGACGGCGGATGGGCGGGGCGAGATCGTCGCCGGCATCGCCATGATGCTCAAGGGTGAGAACTCGCGCACGGTGGTCGACCGAGTGAAAGAGCGAATCGAGCAGGTCAAGAAGACATTGCCCAAAGGGGTCGAACTTGTTCCGTTTTACGATCGCACGGAGCTGGTCGATCGCACGATCAAGACCGTCATCAAAAATCTGGTCGAAGGGGCGTTTCTAGTCATCATCGTGCTGATCCTGCTGCTCGGCAACTGGCGCGGCGCGCTGCTGGTCGCCACCATCATCCCGCTCTCGATGCTCTTCGCGGCGATTCTGATGCGGGTCTTCAACGTATCGGGAAACTTGATGAGCCTCGGCGCGCTGGATTTCGGGTTGATCGTGGATGGCGCGGTAGTGATGGTCGAGAACGCCGTGCGAAGGAGGGCCGAAGCGCGACACGCCGGTTCGCCGGACCCCCCGAGCGGACGATTCTCGATGCCTGTGTGGAAGTCGGCCGTCCAGTGGTTTTTGCCGTCGCGATTATCATGATCGTCTACCTGCCGATACTGAGTCTCACGGGCATCGAGGGCAAGATGTTCAAGCCGATGGCGCTCACAGTTGTCTTCGCATTGCTCGGCTCTTTGGTGCTTTCGCTCACATACATTCCGGCGGCAATGCCGTTTCTGCTGCGCGGCCACGTCGCTGAGACGGAGAGCGTCGTCATCCGTTTCGCAAAGAGATGGTATCGCCCGGCTCTCGTAACGATGATGGGCAATCGCAGGCCGGCGCTGGTGGCCGCGGGGGCGCTGGTGGTGGTGTGCGGCGCTCTCTTCCCGTTCCTCGGCTCGGAGTTCATCCCGCGCCTCGATGAAGGGTCGCTCGCGGTGCAAACGCAACAACTACCGAGTGTTTCCTTGTCGCAGTCTATTCAAACCGTCACCGGGGTCGAAAAGGTGCTCAAGACCTTTCCCGAAGTCACCAAAGTGGTCTCCAAAACGGGACGTGCCGAGGTCGCCACCGACCCGATGAGCGTTGACTTCAGCGATATCTACATCGAATTGAATCCGCCATCAGAATGGAAGACCGCGCAAACCAAAGAGGGGTTGATCGAGAGGATGTCGGAGGCATTGGAGAAAAAAGTTCCGAATGCGGCATTCAGCTTCTCGCAACCGATCGAGCTGCGCGTCTCGGAACTGATCTCGGGTGTGCGCTCGGATATCGCGATCAAGATCTTCGGCGACGACCTCGAAACGCTCAAGCGAGCGGCCGACCGGATTGGCGCGATCGTAAAAACGATTCCCGGTGCCGAGGACGTGAAAGTAGAAGCGACTTCGGGCTTGCCGCAATTGCAAATCAAACCCGACCGCGCCGCCATCGCGCGATACGGGATCAACGTCGAAGACGTCAACAGCCTGGTCGAATCGATCATAGCGGGTAAGGAGGCTGGGCTGGTCTACGAGGGCGAGAAACGTTTCAGCCTCGTCGTACGTCTGGCCGGTGAGTCCAGCCGTGACGTGGAAACGATCAAGAACCTGCTCGTCTCGGCGCCCAACGGCTCACGGATCCCGCTCGCTCAACTGGCTGAAATAAAGCTAGTCGAGGGGCCAGTCACAGATCTCGCGCGAAGACACGCGCCGCCGCATCGGCGTCGAACTGAACGTGCGGGGGCGCGACATCGGCAGCTTCGTCAAAGATGCGCAAATCGCGATTGACCGACAAGTGAACCTCCCGCCCGGCTATTACGTGACCTGGGGCGGGGCGTTTGAAAACCTGCAGCGAGCCTCCGCGCGGCTGCTGATCGTCGTACCGCTGGCCCTCTTTTTGATCTTCATTCTGCTTTTCACCACCTTCGGTTCGGTGAAGCAAGCGGTCTTGATATATACGGGAATTCCTTTCGCCATCGTCGGTGGAGTGCTGGCGCTGGTCCTGTGCGGTATGCCGTTCTCGATCTCGGCGGGAGTGGGGTTCATCGCGCTCTTCGGCGTGGCGGTGTTGAACGGCGTGGTGATGGTGAGCTATATCAACCACCTGCGCGAAGGAGGGCGGTCAGTCGCGGACGCGGTCATAGAAGGGGCTGAAATCAGACTACGTCCAGTGTTGATGACTGCGTTGGTGGCGAGTCTCGGGTTCATTCCGATGGCGATCGCGACTTCAGCGGGCGCTGAAGTACAACGCCCGCTGGCAACGGTCGTCATCGGCGGTCTGATAACCTCAACCCTGCTGACCTTGCTCATCCTGCCGATGCTATATGGCTGGTTTGTGCGTGATGAAAAGAGGGGCGAATCCATAAAGTGAGATGAGAGATGATTAAACCGTAGATACTGGATAGAGGCGCGAATGACAACGGCCGATTACTTTAACGTTTGTAGCTAATAAGAGACGAATTTTCCAACCTTCACACCTTCTATCACTATAACCGGCATCCGCTCGCAGGCCGGCGCCGCCCGTCAATTCGCCCGGACTGTCTGGCCGGGGCGCGACTGGAGCCACTTCCGAACGGTCAAAATAGTGCCGACAATAGCCACGATGATCATTACGTAAACGAAGTACTCGACATATTCAGACCTCAGGTAGCGGAGCAGCCGGCGGCCGAGGTAAAGCGCAAGCAATGATTCGACGGTGAAACGTATGAGCCTCCCTGCGAATACCGTTATCAGCAACTTTCGGCGCCCCAGTTGTAAGGCGGATGCCGCCGCGATCGCGGCCGTGAAGGGAAATGGCGGGGGCAGGAGCGTGGCGAGGAATACTGTCCATGCGCCCCGCGACTCTATGTTCCTTTGCAGTTTATCCAACTTCTTCGGGCCGACAAATTTCTCCAACCCCTCCCTTCCAGCCTTACGCATGACCATATCGACAAGGGTGACGCCCACAACCGAGCCGAGAGCGGCGGCAAGCGTGTATATCACCCATAGCCATGAATTATGCGCACGGCTGACCAGCGCGATCAGCAAAAGGTCGCTGCTGAATGGGAGGAAGAGAAATGACGAATCGCAAACTCCCAGGAGAAATAAGCCAATAGCACCCATCCTGCGAAAATAAGCGAAGCCTGAGCGTATTAAGGATGATGAAATTATCAGTAATACAGTCCGGAATATCACCGCTCGGACCTCCGACAGAAACGCTAAGACTATGACAGATCATGTCTCTAGAAATCCAGCTTGTGCAAAACAACGATCAAGCGAAAGCGCATCCTTCGTCCCGGATGCGCCGCTACCAAAATCTGTCGCCGGGCAAGTGAGTGGCTCGTCAAGGTCAAGGTCGGCCGGTTGCAAGTCAGCGGCTGTACACTAGACGTATATCAGGAGGGCAAATTATCGCGAATACACAGGAAAGCAATGTGATGCGGAAGGCGGCGGAGAGTGAGGGATTCGAACCCAATCGCAAAAAGCTAATCCCTACTAGCAATCGATATTTCTTAAAAGGGTTATGGGTTCGAAGCCTTCTGGTTCGAAGCCTTCTGAATGCTGCAGGCATGCGATTATTTTGCTGCGAGATAACACGTTTTTCCTATGGATGGGAGAATCGTAGTGTTCCTTCCAATTAGGAGAAAGTGCAGAGAAAGACGCCATCGCTCTTTTAGTTCCCATTTTAGATGTTATTATATAAACCTTAACAAAAAATTAAATCTTTAATCTCTGCATGTCTCAGGATTTGTTGATCTCTGGCGGCAAGTACAGGACGACTAGTCTGCAAAGTATTTATTGTAGCAGTCGACAAGCGTAGAAAACTGCAGCCTTCACACCATCTGCATTTACTGCGGCATTCACTGGATTATCGAGCGAGTCACCCTTACAGACAAGATTTGTGTAGGACTGTCCGGTGGACCAAAAACAAGGTCAGGTACTGGAGAGCGCAATGTATAAACCCAAATCTCGTTGTCACGTTCCGCAGGAATCAATAATTTAAGCCTGCCGCACTAGCTAGGAAAAAGCCGCTCGCGCAGAAGCACAAGCCGCAAATCGCGCGAAAGACGAATTTATCTCACTCATCTCGCATGAATTACGATCGCCTCTCAATTCGATTATTGGTTATAGCCGCATATTACGATCGAACCTTCATGACGAGAAGCAGATAACGGAGGCTTGCACCGTCATCCAGCGTAATGCCTGGAGGCAAATAAAACTGATCGAGGATCTCCTCGATATTTCTCGCATCGTCAGCGGCAAGCTGCGGCTAGAACTGCAACCTACTGACATCGTGGCTGTGCTTGACGAAGCGCTTGCTATAGTGCGCCCGGAGGCAGAGGCTCGAGGGATCAAATTATATGCACACTACAACTCGAACCCGGAGATGATCTTTGGCGACACTATCAGGTTGCAGCAGGTGATCGGGAATTTACTCTCGAATGCGATTAAGTTTACTCCTGGTGGCGGACATATCGAGTTGAAGCTGGAACGGAGAGACGATTATCTTAAGATCGTTGTCAGCGATACGGGCAAGGGTATCAACCCCGAATTTCTTCCCCTCATATTTGACCGATTCCGCCAGGCTGATTCGTCGAGTTCGCGCAGGGAAGGCGGTCTCGGTCTCGGACTTGCGCTGGTCAAACATCTGGTCGAACTGCATGGCGGAACGGTCGAGGCTGTGAGTGAAGGGATAGACATGGGCTCGACCTTCGCCATCAAACTCCCACAATTAGCGAATAATAGAATCCTGCAGGGGGAACCGCCCGCGCTATTGATGGATGATGCAAAACCCTTGCCCGCCGATGTAAAGATTGAGGGCGTACGCGTGCTGGCTGTGGACGATCAACAGGAGGCGCGCGAGGCGCTCATTTATTGTCTGAGCAGTTATGGGGCAGTCGTGACGGCAGTCTCTTCTGGCATCGAAGCCATGGCTATTCTTGCCAACCCACAGGATGAAAAGCGTCCCGAGGTGTTCATTTGTGACATTGCTATGCCTGATGAAGATGGTTACGCTGTAATAATACGGGTGAGGGCGCTCGAAGAAGAGCGAAGAGTCAAGCTGTCGCAGCGCATCCCCGCGATTGCTCTCTCGGCGATGGCTGGGAGAGAAACCTGGGTGCGCGCACTCAACTCAGGTTTCAATACACATATCCCCAAGCCTGCCGAGCCAGAAGAATTAGTGAAGGTGATTTACAGCTTTATGACCGAGCGGAGTGGTGAGCCAAGGGTTAAATAACAGTTTATATACTGGGTGAGACATAGCTATTCCCATTAATGACCTCATTGACCGCATTCACCAGATCATCGTCAGCTGTGAGTTTTAGAACGAATCCTTTTGCTCCGGCTAAAAAACATTTTTCCACAATAATCCGTTCTTTATGAGCGCTCAGCAATATGATCCGAGCTTCGATATCCTCATTAAGTATTCTCTTCGTGACCTCAAATCCACTCATTTCAGGCATGTTGATATCCACGATGATCACATCCGGTTGCAAATTTTTGACAGCCTTTAGCAACTCCGGCCCATTCTGAACCGCAGCTACTATCTCGAATTCCGGTTCCAATATCTCTTTAAGTATCTCGCGCATCTCCTCATGATCATCAGCTAATGCAATTTTTTTCCTATTTGAAGTCATCGTCCGAATAATGAGCGATACGAAGAGAATCAACACCTAACAGTCCACTAAAGCCATCCTCGACGAGCAAATGATGGTTCGGTGGAGTCACCTATATGTGACTCTGGCAGATCTTATCGTAAACCGATGGAAATGACACCTGCAGAGGCATTGCGATTACCTCAGACACCATACTCGGTGAAATGGGAAATAAATTCTGGGAATGCGCAGCAACTTTCAATAGTCGATCAGCAACTTTGGACCGCTTCCCACTTTGCTGTTGATCAACTCTCAGATTCAGCTATTAAGCAATATTTTTTGACATTGAACACTACCCACCTTAAATTCACAAACTGTTTTTCGGTGCCAATCACCGCCTCTGGATACACCTGGAGGCGCCATAAAGGAGAACTCTATGCCTGCTCTCGGACGCGTCACCTTTCTGCTTGGATTTCTTCTATTCGGCGTTGCGGCCGGCGCGCAGGCCCAATCCCCGCCAAAAGAATCGAAGGCGACCGGTTACGTCTCCGGCCATGTTACCGTTGATGGCAAACCGAAGTCGGGGATCGAAATTGAGGCTCAGCCTCTGGGCCCAACCTCGCGCAGCGTTGTGAAGCCCTGGGCCAGCGCCACGACCGATGAAGACGGCCGCTTTTTACTGACCGGCTTGGTGCCAGGGCGCTACCGGGTCGTTCACCGGTCACAATTTCATTTCAGCGCCGGCCGCGCCAGGTTCAGGCAATGGCCGGAGGGCAAGGACCTGATCCTCGCCGAAGGAGAGGCGGTGGAAGCGATTGATTTTGCGCTTGAGACCGGCGGGATTATTACGGGGCGGGTTACGGACGCGGAAGGGACGCCGGTTGTCGCCGAGCTCGTGACCTTGACTCAAATCATTGAGACCGAGCGCGGCGGCAGAAGCCGCCATTCCCGCTCTGCGACTAGAACCGATAAAAGCGGCGTCTACGCATCTACGCTCTCCCCGCGGGCCGATACATCCTGAGCGCCGGAGGCCCCCCTGATATTCTTCGCAGACTAAGGCCAGCTGATAGAAGACACGCTTACCGGCGCGTTTTCCACCTCGACGTGACTGATGAGGAGCAAGCGAAAGTCATCGAACTCGCCGCCGGAACCGAAGCGGCGAATGTGGACATCAAACTCGGCCCCCCGATCCGACTCCACGCCATCGCCGGTCGCCTCATTGACGCGGAAACCGGCCTCGTCGTCCCCAACGGTTTGTTCAATTTCGGCTCTCTCAGAGATGATTCGAAGTGGCTGGCCCCGCAAACACAATTTCGTTCCGACGACAAGGGCGAGTTTCGTATCGAGGGACTCATGCCGGGGCGATACGCAGCCTTCGCCACGCCCGATCACCAGAGCGGATTTTACAGCGAGCCGGTCACAATTGTTGTGTCGGAAGAAGACGTCGGTGGCGTCGAACTCAAACTACTTCGCGGCGCGAGCATCAGCGGCCGCGTGGTCATCGAGGGAATTGGCGATCCGGCGGCACTCCCTGAACTGCCGGGATTTAGCGTGGAGTCTTCCCCTGCCGTGCCGGGGTTACCTTTGGCTAGCGCGCGATTCGGCGCTGACGGCAGCTTTCTAATCAAAGGACTGCGCGGCGGTAAGGCCTTGTTCCACCTCAATACGAAAGGATTTTCTCTGCTGCGCGTCGAGCGAGGCGGGGTTGAACATAGTGGGATCGACCTCGCTCCGAATGAGCAGGTAACGGACGTGCGACTGGTGATCGCTTACGGCACCGAGATCGTGCGCGGACAGATCAAGGTGGAGGGCGGCGCGCTCCCTGATGGCGCGCTAATAGGGGTCACCTCACGCCGAATTAGCCCTGACGGCATGGGCGCACACCGTCGAGCGTACGCCCACGCCCTGGTCGATTCGCGCGGCCATTTCACGCTTGAAGGGATGACCGTAGGCGACCACGAATTAACGATAAGCATCGGCAACGCATCTAAGCCAACTCGGCTGAGCAGACATCTTATAAGTGTGGCGAAGGGGAAGGAAAACAACGTAATTCTCACGCTGAATTTGGGCGCGAAAGCTGACAGGTAAGGATGACAGGGCGATGTTCACCGGGTTGAGAAACTCACATTGCCGTTAGACTTCTCACTTCCTATCAGGAAAATTGTCACGAATTTACTGCTGAAGTGGTGAACATTGCGGCAAATCTAAGCAACAGGATCAGCAGATAGAGGAAATTTGATAAACGGAGAGTGAGGGATTCGAACCCCCATGCCCTTTCGGACGCCGGTTTTCAAGACCGGTGCAATAGCCATTCTGCCAACTCTCCATATAGCGTGCGAAAAGCAAGAGCATACTATCACGGGGATTTTTGTATCACAAAACGCATCTAGCTATCCCGGTTTCAATAATGTTGTGTTTCGCTTAAGTATGCGCGATTATTCGTCACCATACGGCAAATAGGAGGATACAATGTCGAAATGCACACGTAGACAATTCACGCGGTCGTTGGCCGCAGCCTTTGCGGCTCCATCGCTTATCAATCGCCTCGATCCTGTGAAGAGGTTGCCTCCGCGTCTGCCGATAGGATTCTCCACTCTCGGGTGTCCAAACTGGGAATGGAAGAAGATCCTAGAACAGGCCGCACAAAATGGATATTCGGCGATCGAACTGCGTGGGTTGATGAACGAAATGGACCTGCCGAAATCTCCCCAGTTCATCGGAGATAAGCTCAAAGAAAGCTTGAGGGACCTCGATGCTTTGGGTCTGAAGATTTCTGATCTGGGCGCATCGGCCAGGCTCGGGGAGCCGGACAAGGCCAAGCGTGCGGCTCAAATTGATGAAGCCAGGCGACACATCGATCTGGCGCATCAATTGAAGTCTCCCTATGTGCGCATATTCGGGGGAAAGCTTCTAAAAAATCAGACCATGAATGATGCTACCGAACTCATCATCGCCGGATTCAAAGACCTGCACGATCACGCCAACGGTAGCGGGGTCGTCCTGCTCATCGAATCGCACGACGAATTCACTACCTCGGGTTCCTTGTTGAATATTCTGAAAGGAGCGAATCTGCCGACCGCCGCTTTGCTCTGGGACGCTCACCACACGTTCGTAACGGGCAGGGAACAGCCGGGTGAATCATTCAAGCAATTGAAAGACTATGTGCGCCACACTCACCTCAAAGATTCGCGCCCGCCTCTGGCCGGTGAAAAGAACCGTCGCTATGTTCTGACCGGTGCGGGCGAAGTCCCGGTGAGGGATACAGTTAAGGCGCTCGCTGCCGGCGGTTACCGCGGTTATTATTCTTTCGAATGGGAAAAAAGATGGCATCCTGAAATCGAAGACCCCGAGGTGGCTATCCCGCATTTCGCGAAAGTGATTCGCGAGTATTTGATGGAAGCGGGTATTAAAATTCAGTAGGCTGTATTTCGGTAGTCAAGTCGCGAACATTGGTGCGACAGCGCTAAATGATCTCCCTTTTGTTATTCTGAAGTACTAAGGATTATGGAGCCAATTATTGCGCCCAACGTGCGTTGGGGTGAATGGATAAGTGAAGGATGGCAGATGTTTGCCGCTCGCTGGCAGGTATGGGTTCTACAATCGCTGATTATATTCTTGACCTTGGGGATCCCCGTACTAATTATATATGGGTGGATTTTCAGCGCTACGATTATCGAAGGCCGAAACGGCCCGGCAAGGGACATGCCGCCAATTTTTGCAGTGTTTGTATTGGTGGCGGTGCCGCTCATTATGTTGGCATCGATATATTTTTGGGGTGGATTATGGCGCACTGCCACAAAACAACTGCGCGGGGAAGATATCTCGGTTTGGGATGTATTCTACGGTGGAGATGTCTTTCTGCAAGTACTCGGCGCTTCCATTCCAATCGGAATCCTCTACATTATCGGTTCGCTGCTCTGTTTTCTCCCGGCGTATGTAGTTAAAGGGCTATTCCACTTTACGATCCCCCTGGTCGTCGATCGCCGGATGTCGGTGGGCAGCGCCATCAGCGCGAGCTTCAATGCGACGAAGGGGCATTGGGTGATGTACTCGCTATTCGCCTTCGTCATTTCCTTACTCGGAGTAATGGGGGTGTTCATCTGTTACATCGGTTTGCTTGTGACCTATCCCCTGCAATTCACCATATTGGCCATCGCCTATCGTGATACGTTCGGAATCGCTGGTGCGCACAACTTCGGTTCGATCTCTACAACGACCGCGACATCGTACACCGGACAGTCGTTGGTACAATCCATTCCGACAGAGCCGCCGCCCCCGAGGCCATTGTTTTCCCAGTCAGCCGAATCGCTGCAGCAACCGGTGTTACACTGCTCCCAATGCGGCACATCTATAACTCGCGTCGCAAAATTCTGCAATATTTGCGGCTCGCCGCTACAAGCTTAAAATGTTCAATAACATGAGCAATTCCCACAAAACCGGCGTAGCGGCCATTGAGTTTGCTGATGTTTCGTATCGTCATCCCAACGGTCCGGCCGTCCTGGATGGGTTTTCACTTGCAATCGCGCAAGGCGAGACGCTCGCGCTCGTCGGCCGCAGCGGGACGGGGAAAACGACTATCCTCAAACTCATCAACCGCCTTCTCTTGCCTGACTCAGGCGAGGTTCGCGTCGAAGGCAGTCCGACTTATGCCTGGAACCCGATCCGTTTGCGCAGGCACATAGGCTATGTTCTTCAGGAAGTAGGTTTATTTCCGCATATGTCGATCGCTCGCAATGTGGCAGTAGTGCCGCATCTGGAGGGATGGCCGGCGGAAAAGATCAACGGGCGCGTCGTGGAGTTGCTCGATCTAGTTGGTCTCGATCCGGCAACATACCGTGATCGTTATCCGCGGGAACTATCCGGCGGACAACGCCAGCGCGTAGGCGTCGCCCGCGCACTCGCGCTCGATCCGCCGATTCTCTTGATGGATGAACCGTTCGGCGCTCTCGATCCCCTGACCCGAGCCGAGATGCACAGCGAATTCCATCGCATTCAATCGCAAGTCCGCAAAACGATCGTCTGCGTTACGCACGATATGGGCGAAGCCTTCGCCCTCGGCGATAAAATGGGCGTCCTGTCCGGGGGGAAACTCGCTGCCCTTGCGCCTCCCAAAGAGATCGCACAGTCGGATAATCCTGAGGTGAAAGTCTTTCTGGCCGCGATGCCGAAATTATAGTTATGCGACTCCTCGAGTTCTGGCTCAATCACGGTAGCGAATTTTTAAGCGCCATTTTGCGCCACCTGGCGCTGGTCGTCGCTTCAGTAGGGGTTGCGGTGACGGTCGGAGTGCCTCTCGGCGTCCTTGCCTACCGCAGACCCAGACTAGGCGGTCCCTTGATAGGTCTGGCAAACGTCGTGCAGACCATCCCCAGTCTCGCGATGTTCGGATTCTTGATTCCGATCCCGTTGATCGGCGGAATCGGCGCAAAGGCGGCTTTGATCGTCTTGATTCTCTATGCGCTGCTCCCCGTCATGCGGACGACCGTGAGCGGGCTCACGAGCATCGAGCCGTCGGTGCGAGAGGCGGGGCTGGCGATGGGAATGACCGATTGGCAACTCCTCTCTCAGGTGGAATTGCCTCTGGCGCGGCCCGCGATTCTGGCAGGTGTGCGTGTCGCGACAGTCGTCGGAGTCGGAACTGCTACTATTGCAGCGGCGATAGGGGCAGGTGGTCTGGGCGAATACATTTTTCGCGGCGTGGCGAGCGTCGATTCGACGGTGATCCTTGCCGGGGCGGTGCCTGCGGCGGCTCTCGCCTTGATCGCCGATTTCGCCCTGGGATGGATGGAAAAATTGTCCGCCCCGGATCGCACAAGAAAAACGAGGGTGAATCCGGGCGTCATCGCCGGCGCTGGTGTGACCGCGCTCGTTTTACTGATGCTTGGGCTCTTCTGGTCTGAAAGATCGCAGGGAAGCCTGGTCATCGGCTCGAAAAATTTCACGGAACAATTCATCCTCGGCGAGATTATGGCCCAGATCATCGAACGCGGGACTTCGATCAAAGTACAACGCAAACTCAATCTGGGCGACACGCTAGTCTGCGAGACCGCGATGCGGGCGGGTGATCTCGATCTTTACGTCGAATATACCGGAACGGCACTCACTGCCATCTTCAAACAACCCGTCGTACTGGATAGCAAGGAAGTGTCGGATCGCGTCGCCGCAAGCTATGCGGCAACCGGGCGAACCATGCTCCAACCCCTGGGATTCAACAACACCTATGTGATGCTCGTGCGCGGCGACGATGCGCGGCGCCTCGGGGTGAGGTCGATCTCCGACATCGCTAAATACACGCCCGGATGGCGAGCGGGGTTCGGTTCGGCTTTTCTGGATCGTGAAGATGGTTATCGCGGTCTGGTGAGCGCTTACAGCCTGCGGTTCGCCGAATCGCCGCTGGCGATGGACCTGTCTTTGACTTATCGCGCGCTCGCTGAGAAACAGGTCGATCTCATATCGGGTGATGCGACGAATGGGTTGATCGCAAAACTCGGCCTTTTCGCGCTCGAAGACGACCGTCATTATTTCCCGCCATATCAAGCAGTTCCGGTGATTCGGACTGAGACGCTTAACCGCCATCCCGAACTACGGGTGATCTTTGACCGCCTCGCTGGCACGATAACCGATGAGGAGATGCAAAAAATGAATTACCAGGCCGATGTCGAAAGACGAGATGTGAGCGATATCGCGCGCGCGTTTATAGAGAGGCATCCTCAAATATTCAATGGGGAAACTAGCAGTAAGTGAATTCCTGCGTTTCAGATAGATGTTCGCAGGCGCCGGATTCAACTCAAGCCGGGCCGATCCCAATGCAGGTTAAGCTATATTTTGATGATTATCGCTTAGGCCCTTGATTCTCCTGCTCGGTGATTTTTTGAAGGTCCTCGGCTTTGCTCGAGACAGTCACGGAGATAGGCGCACCCGCCCCAGTCACTGTTAGAATCAATTCCCCGATGTTTTTGACATCCGCTTCAAAAAAAAGAAAACCTCGACGAGTGTCTCCGGGCGCCATTACCCCGTCGAGCTTGAGTGCGATAGCTTCATAGTTTTCCTGCGTTCTCTTTCGTGCATCCACCCTGTAAAAACTATCGCCGTAATAATCGATAACCTTACTCAAAGCCTTTTTTGGCTGGATTTCCTTGAATCCCTTCCGATCGTTCAACTCGAATCTGAGTCTTTTCGCACTGATTAACCCGTTAGATTGATTGACTAAATTGACATCGACCGCAATTACGCCGGCCAGCGGAAGGTTCGCTTCAAATTGCTCGACCGAACGCTCTCCATCTAGTGCACTCGCGCCTATGTTCAACCCAATCGCGTTGGCTGTCGCTATTGCCGGCGGTCGGCTCCTCGGCAACGGAGCCACTTTGTATAATTGGCCACCGCAGCCCACAGCCATAATTAAACATAGGCCGTTTATTCCGATCAGAGTTTTTCTATTACTCATATCCGGAGATTGCCACGATCAAGATGTAGATGTTTTCGATATCTATTCAGAATATTGTCAGAATATATGTCCGGAAATTAATTGGGGGCCCCTTTCGGTGCCCCCGATTCAGCAGCGTCCTCAGCCATTAGGGTATTTACCGCTGCTAATTAAATAAATTATGGACAATTGTTTCGTTCTTGTCAACCCCCCTATTGAGGTATTATCACCTATATAAATATATTAATGAATGACCCGCGGATGGTGTGCAACTTAAGTAAGTAATGAGGTTATCTGATTTATAAGTTGCGCAGTTCATTTTCGTCGATTATCTTTATTTTGAGCTCTCGAGCTTTTTCCAGTTTCGTACCGGCCTCGTCGCCTGCGACCACGAAATCGGTCTTCTTGCTGACGGATCCGCTGACACGTCCGCCGCGGGCTTCGATATATGCTTTGGCCTCATCACGCTTCATCGTTGGAAGCGTTCCAGTTAGGACGAACGTCTTGCCTTCGAAGATGCGCGGAACGGGTTTGTCGCCAGTGCTCTGGAGCACCATCATGACACCGGCGTCTGCGAGTTGACGGAGCAATTTTCTGTTGCGCTCCTGTTGGAACCACTCGTGGATTGAGGCTGCAACAACGTCTCCGATCTCGTAAATCTGCGATAGTTCTTCGCTCGTGGCGGCGCGAAGTCGCTCGATGTTGCCGAAGTGATGGGCGAGGATGCTGGCCGTCCGTTCGCCGACGTGTCTGATTCCAAGACCATAGATCAAGCGCGCCAATCCGCTCTCTTTACTCGCTTCGATCTGCGCGAGCAGGTTATCAGCCGATTTCGCCCCTATCCGTTCAAGCGCCACGAGATCATGGCGCCGCTCGGCGAGCGTGTAAAGGTCGGCGATACTGCCCACGAGCGGCGGCAGGGGCAAATCCCGCCTATTAACGCGTTCGCCAGTGTCTACCTCGCCTTTCTTGTTGCGTGAGATGCGGGGAGATATCAATTGCTCGACAAGCGCGGCGCCCAGGCCATCGATGCGCATCGCCCTTCGGTTGGCGAAATGCAGTAAGCCTTCGCGCAGTTTGGCCGGGCAATCGGCATTTGGGCAGCGCGTCACCGCCTCACCTTCCGGCTTGATCAATTCTGTTTCACAGACGGGGCAATCTCTCGGAAACTCTAAGTCGGTCTCGGCGCCCGTGCGGCGCTCGGTGATGACTTTGATGACCTGCGGGATGATCTCGCCGCTCTTCTCGATGAAGACCCAATCGTTACGCATTACGCCGAGCCGCTGCATTTCATCGGCGTTGTGCAGGCTCGCGCGCGTTACCGTCGTCCCCGCCAACTGCACCGGTTTGAGAACCGCAACCGGCGTCACAGCGCCGGTCCGGCCGACTTGATACAGGACATCGATCAGCTGCGTCGAGGCCTGGCGGGCGGGGAATTTGTACGCGATCGCCCATCTCGGCGATTTCGCCGTAGAGCCGAGTTCATCCTGGACGGCGACTTGATTGACTTTCACCACGACGCCATCGATCTCGTAATTCAATTGGTCGCGTTTCTCTGCCCACTCTTCGCAAAAGACCACCACTTCATCGATGGTCCTGCACTCTTTTTTGACAGGATTGACTTTGAAGCCATGGGCGGCCATCCATTCGAGCGCCTTGTAATGCGAATTGAAGGCCGGATCTCCATCGAAGAGCAACTGATAACAAAAAATATCCAGATTGCGTTCCGCCACCTTCCTCGCGTCGAGTTGCCGTATCGTGCCGGCTGCCGCATTACGAGGGTTGGCGAATTGCGGGAGCTCTTGCTCTATGCGCTCCCGATTGATTCGCTGGAACACTTCATTCGGTATAAAGACCTCGCCGCGAACTTCGATCTCCTTGATCGATGAAATATCGAACGCGGGCTGTCGCTTTTTATCTCCCGCCTCTGCGCCCGCCCGCTCTCCCTTGATCCGCAGCGGTATCGAACGAATCGTACGCACATTACTCGAGACGACCTCGCCGCGAAAGCCATCGCCCCGTGTTACGGCGCGACTTAATCGACTGTCTTCGTATATCAGTGACATGCTCAACCCATCCACCTTCAGCTCCGCCACATAATCGAATTTCCGGCCGCCCGCGAGCTTCTCGCAGCGGCGCGCCCAGTCGCGCAAGTCCTCTATGTTGTAGCTATTATCGAGAGAGAGCATCGGCCGTTTGTGGAAATATTCCGCGAACCCTTCCGCGGGTTGCCCGGCGACGCGTTGTGTAGGGCTGTCGGGAGTGATGAGGTCGGGATGCCGCTCTTCCAGTTCGCGCAGGCGATTGATCAAGGCATCGTATTCGGCATCGGCGATGATCGGTTCGTTGAGCACATAGTAGCGATAATCGTGATCAATGATCTCGCGGCGCAACTCTTCGATCTCTCGCTCGCCATTTTTCGCTCTTCGGGACCGCTCAGTCATAACTCGACTCTATTCTACCCATTGTTCGGGAGGCTGCGCGACCTTTTCACTCCCGCTCGGCTGATGAATGGGCTTTCCGAGACTCCGGTACGGCAGGTTGCCGGCATAGAGATCGGCTACGCGCCGTTTTATGATCTCGATGTAGTTTTCTTCCCGCTCGCACCCGAGCGCCCGACGATTATGCCGGAGAGCCGCGAGCAATGCAGATCCGGCGCCCGCGAACGGGTCGAGCACCCAATCGCCTTCGTCAGTTAAAGCCAGCACGCACCTTTCGGCAAACTCTATCGGGAATTGACAGGGATGAATCGTCTTTTCCGGGTGATTGGCTTTGACGTTCGGTATCTCCCAAACCTCAGCCTCCCAATCGCTTTCGACGATGTTCCAGAAATCCGACGGATTTTTTCCCAGCGGGTTGCCGGAGGGCTGTCCGTGTTTCTTTCCCTTGAAATGCTTCTTGCCCGGATATTTGGATGGCACGCGCACCCGATCCAGATTGAAGGTGTAACTGTCGCTTTTGGTAAACCAGAGCAGCGTTTCATAGCGCCCCGAAAACCTTTTAGACGCGTGCAGCCCATGCCCGAAGTGCCAAATTATACGGTTACGCAGTCTCAATCCGCGCGATTTGAATAATTGATAGTAATAGATATCGAGCGGATAGACTTCGCCATCTTCCACATAATTTCCCACCTGCCAGCATAGGGAACCTTCGGGGGATAACACGCGCACGAGCTCATCCACGATTGGACCGAGGGATGCGAGATATTTATCCAGTTGTATCGCCTTTTCGTAATCCTTGCCGAGATTATATGGAGGTGATGTGATGATAAGTTTGATCACACCTTCAGGCAGTGTTACCAGAGTATCGAGACAATCGCCATGTGCGATAACCAATCCGGCTCCCGGATAGAATCTATCGGCGATCTCGCCCGAGGATAGAGGAGGCTGAGCCCCATCACCGGCACTCATACGATGGCCCTCGTCGCTTCTATTTCACTTCTACACCTTTCCAGAATGCGACATAGTTTTCGATATTTTTCGCCGCATCTTTTGCGCTCGGGTAGTACCATGCAGCATCCTTATTCACTGCGCTCTCGACGACGATGTTGTAATAGCTGGCCGTACCTTTCCAACCGCATACCGTATGCGTGTCGCTTGCCTGAAAATATGCACGATTGATCGAATCGGGCGGAAAATAATGATTTCCCTCGACGACGATCGTCTGATCGCTATCGGCGATCGTGGCGCCGTTCCAAAGTGCTTTCATTACAATAATTCTCCTCAATAGCTGATCAAATAAGCCCAAAATGACGAAAATATCCTGCCTTTGCTTCCCCACCTGTTTCAGTCAACCCTCGGAAGCTTCTTCAATGCATAGACAGTCGAGCTCAGTTTTCCGATCAATTGATACAATCCCCAATGGTAAAGCGCCAGGGCGGTCAGGTATTCCTCTTCTCCCATCTCCCCCACAAATCTATCTCTTTGCCGCAGCATTCGCGCGATACGCATGAGCTCTTTCGAATAACGGCGATCGCGTTCCTCGAGATATTCTATCTGCTCCCCTCCGATCACATCGCGCGTATAGATTTTGAGGTCGGCATCGTTGATCGCCTGTTCGAAATAGTCCTGAGAAAGATTTCTCATGATAACTCCGAGCGGGTCACAGACGCGAGCCATCTCTTTGGGTTCCAGCCACTCCGTGCGAAATGTCGTGTAAATCATCATCGCGCCCTTTTGGCTCAGGATGCGCGAACATTCCTTGAATCCCTGCTTCAGGTCGGACACCTGGATGAGCATATCCCGGCACCAGATGAAGTCGAATGCCTCATTATCGACGGGAATCGACTCGATGGAACCTTGTCTGAAGTTGATTCTGCTGGTCTTTCTCGAAGTCGCCGCAGCCTTCTTCGCCATCTCGATGTTGCTTGCCACCAGGTCTATCCCGGTGATGTTGCAGCCGAATTTTTCAGCTAATGCTATCGTGTGGTTCCCGCGGCCGCAGCCGAGATCGAGGACCACCGAATTTTCATTAATCCCGAGCTGAGAGATGATAGCCAGCATGACCGACGTCGAGTAGCGAGGGTTGAGACTTCGGTCAAGATGTGTGAACGGAGCTTCGCTGTGAGCTGCCCATAGGTGCTGATATATTTTATCCAATTTAAAGTTAATGTTTTCCTTGTTCATTTTGGCCGCTATTGGATTGAGCCAGCCTGAATATTACGAGATTGTCTCGGTTCTCACCGTCAGCGCCGCAATCAGCTTCTCATTGACTTCATAACCTATGCCCGGTTCGCTGCGCCTGACGATTGTACCGTTCGGCGTCACCTCGACCGGAGGAGTAATGATATCTTCTTTCCAGTAGCGCTTGGAAGCCGATACGTCACCTGGCATTACGAAGCCCGGCAACGTCGACATGGCGATGTTATGTGCGCGGCCAATTCCCGATTCGAGCATACCGCCGCACCAGATGGGAGTATTACGCTCCCTGCAATAGTTCTCGATCCTACCAGCCGCGGCATGACCTCCCACGCGGCCGAGTTTGACATTGATGATCCGGCACGCGCCGAGCGAGAGCGCTTTGCGCGCATCTTCAATGCTCAGGATCGATTCGTCCAGACAGATAGGCGTTCTGAGCTGCCGCTGCAAATCGGCGTGATCGATTATATCGTCATAAGCTAGCGGCTGTTCGATGAGAATCAGATCGAGATCATCGAGCCGCCGCAGCATATCGACATCCCTCAGAGTATAAGCTGAGTTGGCGTCCACCGTCAGGTTGATGCCGGGAAATTCCCGTCGGACGGCGTGCGCCATCTCATAATCGCGGCCTGGTTTGATCTTGATCTTGATGCGTTGGTAGCCGGCCGCCAATTCTGTCTCTATCTTTCGCAAAAGAGCGGCGTCGGTCTCCTGTAAGCCGATAGATACGCCGCACGGTATCTCCTCCTGCGTGCCGCCCAGCAATTGCCAGAGGGGGATGGCGCGACGGCGCGCTTCCAGGTCCCAGATAGCGGTCTCGATCGCAGCCCGCGCCATCTTGTTGCCGCGGATTCGCGCTGTGAGTGAAGCCGCTTCTTCCGGTGAGCTGATCTCATTTCCGATGGTATACGGCCCCGCATAATCGCGCAGCACGATCCAGGCGGTGTCCGTCGCCTCGTGATTGTAGAACGGGCCTTCATTGCACGTGCATTCACCCCAACCGTGCAATCCCCCCGCGAAAACTTTCACGAGGATTATCCGTCGCCCGGTCGTCACGCCAAAGCTCGTCTCAAACGGGGCGACCAGCTGTAAATGGAGTTCCCGAAGTTCAATGCGTTCGATCTTCATCTCTGTAAAAAAGATAACGGCTGTCGCCGCCGGCAGCATCTGCTTCGAAACCGGCACAATAAAGACCGTCATTAAGTAGATTTTGAAACTCACTCCGGACTTTCATCTGCCACCGGCGCCCTTCTCCGATATCTCGTTTTTTGATCTCTTCGATCTGGCGGGGGATTTCTACGGCAGCCACCGGTTTCTCAATGCGGTTTCTGCTCGCCAGCGCGGCCGCGACGCGTTCCGATTTGACCCACCACTCGACGAATAAACGATCGGTATCCAGACCGCGATGCAAGACGCTTGTGCTCTGATTCCCGTAATAATTGACGAAATAGTTGCGCACCACACCGCCCAGCTTGAAGATATTGAGGTACGCGTTGCGGGATTGCAGCGGATCGAACGTCCAGGCCATCAACGATACCCCTCGCTTCAAAACGTGTTCCCGTTGCGCAAGTTTCAAGCGGATTCCTATACCCGCATTCTGCAATTCCGGTTCGACGGCGAGCATATTTGAATAGAAATAGGGTGTAAGATTTTCATCGAAAGCAGCCAGAGCGAGAGCGAATCCCAACATCTTGCCGGACGCCTCAAACGCGGCAAGCGTGAACCCCCCGCTGCGATGCGCGATCACGAACGATCTGAGCGGCGTGACGTCCAGATTGTCGTACTGCCAGATCCGGCTGTGCATCTCTATACAGGATTTGTAATCTTCTAAAGATGTGCATTCACGAACCGTATAATCAAGGGTTTTCGCTTCCGCTTTATAATCCAATGCCATAATTCTATTTCGGCGCCGCGCATTTCTCGTGAGATGTGCATGAGTTAGATCGAACCGGGAATATAACAGCGCGGATGATGACGGTCAAACTGTGAAAGGGGGGAGTGGGGAATTGAGAGTGTACGGCGACGCGCGAGAGCGGAGGAACGTGAGACGAGGCGAGCAGGGGATGGGGGACTGGATGCCGCGGCGTCATCCGGGATTTTCACCCCGCCCGCTCGCCGTTCTTCCACTCTCCCGCTCCCCTGTTTCTGCTTTACTCGATTATCGAACAGCAACCTGAGCCCGCAGATCGGCCAGCTTCTGCCCGCTCTTCCCGAAATGTTTGATGAGATTGCGAGCGAGCAGCGAATTATCTTCGGCCCCGGCAATCGCTTTCTGCAGGTGAACCCGATGGGTCGCCTGGTGTGGATGGATGGTAATTAGCGCCGCCGCAAACTCCATCTCTGGCGTTCCGCCCTGATGCACCGCCGCTTTGCGCACCATGGGATAGCCCTCCAGCGATCTATTATTCGATTGGTAGCCCGCCTGTTGGAAGCAGGCGATCAGATAACCGGCATCGAAGAGCGCGTGCGTAAACGCAGGGGTATTTCCTACCGATTCTCGCACTCGCTTCATCATCCGCGCGAGCAGCTCATCCGATGCTTTATCATTACCGGACTTCAACCCCACCTCGCGGTCGCGTTTCGCCCATACCGCGTAGATCGTCGCACGGCGTAGCGTTTCCATGCGCGCGAGCACCGGCGTCTCGGGAGTGAGCAGCGCGAGAGTATCCTCCACCAGGTGATTGAGATCATAGTCAGGTCTTACCGCGCGCCAATCGGCGCTCGATCCCCAGGGCAGCGATTTGGCGTCGCCCGTCTCAATCGGATGGCAAATCAGCGGCGGCCCAGCTATCGCCGTCTGCTGTAATACTGCCGCGCCGAGCAGCGAAACTGCCGTCAAAATTAAAGAGCGAATCGATTTCTGAACCATAATCTTTCTCCTATAAAAGCTTGTAAAAGCTTGCGGGCATTAGGAATTTGGCGGTCACGGTTTCACAAGCTGTCAAGTGCCGAGTTATTCCTGCCGCTCGCTAACTATTTCGATTGTGACGGAATCGGGCCTTTCCACATCCGCCACCATTCAGTGTCGCCGAGATCGAGCCTGTCCCACCACGCATCGATCATAGAGCGTTCGCCTCGAAGAATCCCTTCGCGCGTAACTATCTTCGGTGGGGGCACAAGCCGGGCCAGCCGATCGTAAACACGAGCGCGCTCGGCCTCGTTGGTGCGCGTGAGCAGATGCCAGAGGGTGATGGCATCCTTCTTGCGCGATTGCAGTAGAATGATATCCAGGGCAAATGCGCGCGCTGAATCGCTCGATTGAGCCGTATCGAACTGTGCGAGCGCGTCACGCAGTTTCCGTGAAGCATCGCCGAAATACGGCGTTCCGGGGCCTAATCGAGGTCGCGTTATGCATTCTGCTTCGGCGGGTACGAACGATTCACGGCCCTCCCATTCGAACGCCACCCACCCGCTCGTAACCTGCAATAGGCCTTGCCCGTCTTCATCGACCTCGAGCGTGTAAGTGCAACCCAGATCGACTGCGACCGCCGAAGGCGTATCGACATAAAATTGCCGGGGTGGCGCCCAGATGAATGCATGCAATTTGCCCTTCGGGATCGCAAGCCTGTGCTCATCTGCGCGTGCAACCACCAGCCCGATACGTGAATTAGGCTCGACTCGCACCTCTCCGATGTCACCGACGCTGATCTGAGCGCGTGAAGAATCATCCGTGATCAGCCACTGGCCGATCTCGAGATGCC
>CAWCKY010000003.1:950000-1682736 GCA_963796275.1 uncultured Acidobacteriota bacterium
CAAGAAGCTGAGACCGTCAGCCAGGCGTCATTTGATAAATGAGATCGCTTATCTGCCGGTGACCGGAGAAGCTCTTTATCAAGCGAAATCAGGTGAATTACCATGAGGGCTGAAATATATTGGGTCACCCAAATAAATTCCGCCCGTCTTGCGACTATGCCCAAGCCTCGTGGAGGCGATCGGCTTGAAGACGAGGTCATATCGCTGCGTCGGATGGGAGTAGATGTACTGGTTTCATTGCTCACAGACGAGGAGATCATCGAGGTCTCACTGTCGGACGAAGCGCTTCATTGTGCGAATAACCGGATCGAGTTCCTGCGCTTCCCCATTCCAGATCACAATGTGCCGCCGCTCGATGAAAAGACGGTCGCATTTATCCACGAATTGTGGGGACGGCTGGTGGCCGGAAAAAATATGGCGATTCACTGCCGCGCTGGTCTCGGCCGGTCGTCCATGATTGCGGCCTGCATTATGGTATTAGCAGGCGTCGATTCGAATTCGGTCTTCGAGATGATCAAGGCTGCCCGAGGTTTTTCCGTTCCAGATACCGAAGAACAGCGCGAGCTGGTCGTTAAGTTCGCAAGATACCGCGCAGCATCGGGGTAGTGATTGCAAATGCGATAAATCATTAGTAATATCTTCATTCGTTAGTTTTAGCAATCTCAATGTTGGCGCTGGTTCGCAGATGAAAAGATGGAAGGCGGTAGAACCGCTGGTACCGGCCCTACCGAATTGCGAAAGGAGATTATAATATGAGAAGAATTCGACATTAACTCGCTGAGAGATACCCGAATGCACAATCAGGCATCGTATTCTCTGCTATGACCACCTCCGAGCGTGGTATTCACCGGAACTCTCAGCCCGCACGCAACAACCCATTCCCTAGCAATAATTTCCGAATAACACATAAAGCTAAGACATTATTGTCTGATTGGCCAGATATGCTGTTACTGAGGGTAGTATGTTCGATTCGATATTACAAAATAGTTACAAATATGCGATCGAGGTAAGTCGACTGAAGAAAATTTTTAGAAAGCGACAGCGCGAGCGATTCCTGAGATACAAGATCACGGAAGAGTATGCGGTGAATGACGTTTCATTCGAAGTAGCGAACGGCGAAACCTACGGATTGCTGGGTCCGAACGGTTCGGGCAAATCGACGCTGATTCGTATCCTGTCGACCTTACTCCTGCCCGATGCCGGCGAAGTGCGAGTTCTCGGACATCCGCTACCTGCTGAGGAGAGAGCTGTGCGATGGAAGATAGGGCGAGTGAGCGTCGATGCGGCATTCTATAAAAAGTTATCAGCACGCGAGAATCTACTCTACTCTGCTTATCTTTATGGCCTGGACCCGAAGACATGCTGAGAAGCGCGCATTTGGGATTCTCGAACGGCTGGGCATCGAGTCGCGCCGGTTCTCGGACCCGCTCGAAGAGATGAGCCGCGGAATGCAGCAGAAAATATCGATTGCGCGGGCATTGATGATAAATCCACCGATGCTTCTGCTCGATGAGCCGACGACCGGGCTCGATCCCAAGAGTCGACGAGATGTGCAGAAGTTCATCGAGGAGCTCAGAGAAACGGAAGGAACGACGATATTGCTGACGACGCATGACATGGCTGAGGCAGAGCGTCTCTGCGCGCGAATCGGTTTCATCGCGAAGGGCAAGATTGTTGCCGAGGGCACCTCACAAGAATTGAAAGAGCGGGCCGGGACAGCGACCTTTGAAGATGCGTTTATCCGGCTTACCGGAGAGAAGCTCTCGGAAGAAGAGGAGAAGGGGGGATGATCATGATTCAGACATTCTCGAGATCACTTTGGTTGACCGGGCGGCAGATGCTGGCCTTCGTCTTTCGCAACTATCACCTCACTCGCCGGTATTTCGGCTGGGTTGTAGTTTTTTCGTTCTATGCGATAGTCAACTCCGCGACGATCGCCTTGATCGGCGTATCCGTTAATGACCCGCGATTGACGATGACCCTCGTAATCGGCGCGATGCTGTGGGGATTCCTTTCGCTCCTGTTCAACGAGGTATCGATGGCGATAGCCTACGAGCGATGGGAGGGTACGCTCGAATACACCTTCATGGCGCCGGTCTCGCGGTTCGCCCACCTCATTGGCGAGAGCCTGTACGCGGTTTTTTATAGTATGATCCGCCTGTTTCTGATTTTGATCGGTGTAACGTTCTTCGTCGATCTGGATCTTTCACGTGCCAACTGGGGCGGGCTGGTGATAACTTTGCTTATCAGCAGCCTGGCTTTCGTCGGGTTGGGATTGATTGCCGCGACGTTGCCCGTATTTAGCCCCGAACGCGGAGCGGAAGCGACCAATATCTTTCAGGGCAGCCTGCTGTTGGTCTCGGGCATCTATTATCCGGTAGAGGTGCTGCCGGCGTGGCTTCAGCCATTAGCCAAGCTATCGCCGGCGACATATGCCCTTTCTGCCTGCCGAAAACTGTTCGGAGTCAGTTCTCCTGCCGCCGATAGTGGAAAATTCATCGGCGAACCGCTCTCTTCCGTAACATCAGAACTCCTGACTATGGTGCTCATGGGGGCGGTGATGATTCCCTTCGGCTTATGGGTTTTCGGGCGAGTGGAGGACTGGGCGAAACGGAAAGGGAAGCTGAAGAGAACGGGATAAAAATTGATAATGGATAATTGATAATGGATAGTTGATAATTCGGAAAGACTGTTGCAACAATTTATCCGATCTATCAACTATCAACTATCAGTGGTGCGCCGTCGTAGAGCTCGAGCACGCGCGCCCGACTCTTCGACAAATCCGGCGTCGCACCCATGATTTCACAACAGGCTGCGCCGCAGGCGTTAGCCAGTTTGAGCACGTCAGGCCATTTCAACCCATAATGCAGTCCGGCGATCATGCCGCCCAGAAATGCATCGCCCGCGCCGGTCGTGTCGATGGCATTCAACTTATACGCCGGAATGCGGCAATCCAGTTGTTCGGACGCAAGAGCGCAGCCGTTCTCTCCATCCGTGATGACCACCGCCCGTGATCCGTATCTATCGCGTAGAATCCTGGCGGCGCGCAATGCATCGCTTTCGCCGGTGATTTCCAGAACTACGGCTTTTGAGGGCTTAAGATAGACGGCAAATTTCAGGGCTCGCTCGAAATCGGTTTCGCTGCCTAAACACTTGATCGCGTCGCCGCGGGGAATGTCGACGTCGAGCACCGTTGCGACTTGCGCCTCGCGAGCGATCTCCATCGCCGCCGTGACGGCATCGAGCGGCAACTGCGATATCTCAGTCGAAAGTATCCGTGAACTGCGGATGTAATGTGCGTGGCGCGTGCGGACGTATTCGGCGGTAGTTTCGAGAGTCGCGGCGGGGCTCATATAGATCGATCGTGCCCCCTTTGGATCGACGAAGATATGAGCTGATGATGAGGACGATCCGTCGAGCGTCAGATGTTTGTCGATGCGATACCGGTCCATGCCTTCGCGCAGGAAGCGGCCGTACTCATCATCGCCCTGCTTGCCGCAGATACCGACGCGCAGTCCAAGAAGACTCGCCCAGGAGAGATTGTTGATCGTCACGCCGCCAACTAGCCTCCTGATTATCTCTCCGGTTTCGTGTTTCAGGAGAGCGATCTTCTCTTCGCTTCCAATTATCCGTGGCGTGCGATAGATCAGATCCACCACCATCGAGCCGATACCGACCAGGTCAAAGCGTTTTTCCATAATTCAGTTTTCAATTTTCAGGTTTCAGTTCGCCGGCCTCGATCGGCAACCGAAAACTGAAAACCGTCTACAAGTGGTCGATGATAACGTTTACCATTGCGGATGTCTTGGCAGACCCTCCCAGGTCGGGGGTGACGGTGCGGCCCTCTTTGATGACCGTTCGCACGGCATCGCGGATACGCTGAGCGGCCTCGACCTCGCCCAGATAGTCGAGCATCATTGCACCCGAAAGTATGAGCGCAGCCGGATTGACTCTGTTCTGTCCGGCCAGATCCGGGGCGGCGCCATGCGCGGCTTCGAAGATCGCGACTCCCTCGCCAAAACATGCTCCGGGCGCCAGTCCGAAACTGCCGACCAATCCCGCGCATAAGTCTGAGATGATATCCCCGTATTGATTGGACATCAGCAGAACATCCCAGCCTTCGGGCTGGGATGCGAGCTGATAAACGCACGAATCGATCATTGCGTCATCGCATTTGATCTTCGAATAATCGCCGGAGACATCGCGCACCGTACGGAGAAATAGACCATCGGTCAGTTGCAGTACATTGGCTTTATGAATCACGCTCAGGCGCTTGCGACGGTGCCGCACCGCATATTCAAAGGCAAACCGCGCGACCCGTTCCGATGCTTTGCGGGTCGTAATTTTGACAGCCTCGGCCGCGTCCTCGCCGATGCGGTGTTCATAGCCGCTATAAATGTCTTCGGTCAATTCGCGGATGACGACCACGTCGAGTTTCGGCGCGTGCGCACGAACACCTTCGAAAGCGCGCACCGGGCGTACATTGACGAAAGCCCCGAGCTCGAGCCGCAATGCCGTATTGACGTTTGAATATATGCGCTGGGTATGATCATCTTGCGCGATTACGACTTTGCTGCCCATCTTTTCGATAATTACCGGGCTTTTGAGCACAACGCCGCTGTTGCGAATCTTCGCGATAGATGCGGTAGGCAGCGGGTTTCCGTACTCCGCCTCTGCCGCCTGGCCGATGAGCGCATGGTCGAACTCGCATTTGATGCCGGTCGCCTCAATCACACGAATCGCGGCATCACTGATTTCAGGACCTACGCCGTCACCGCGAATGACTGTGATCTTATGCATAAATTGTTATCGGTCGGCCAGGCAATAAGAAAACAGATGATAAAAAGGTAGGAGAGTTTCGCAATGTGCATATCTCCCCTTCTGTCTCCATGTTCTCTGGACTCTCCGTCTCACTATTCCTTACCCTCTTCCCCCTTGGCTCCTCGCCCCTTCACTCTTCCAATTTTATCTTTTGCGTAGCGCCTGCCGAATCGCGGAGTCCGCCAGCGGAGCCATTAATTTATATCCCTCTGCATTGGGGTGGAGTCCGTCGTTGGCCAATTCGATTCTGAGCATGCCTTTATCATCGACCATCTTACTGAAGTAGTCGAGGTGAACGTATCCATTTTCGGCGCAATAATTCTTGATCCACTGATTGAGTTGCAGTATCTGCTCAGGCGAGCGGCGCTCGGTGACTTTCGTCTTTCCGTAATCGTGAACCGGCAACACTGAAGCGAACACGATCTTGATGCCGTTGGCCCGCGCGAGCTCTGCCATAGAAGCGTAGTTGTCCTGGATCATCTCGTTCGTCATGGGGCCGGTGTTACCCGCAATGTCATTGGTACCGGCAAGAATCACAACCACCTTCGGTTTGAGCGCGATGACGTCAGGTCGGAAACGAATAAGCATCTGCGGTGTCGTCTGTCCGCTGATGCCACGATTGATATAAGGTTGGTCTGGAAAATATTCGGCCAAATTCCAGCCATCGGTGATCGAATCGCCGAGGAAGACGACTCGATTTTCGTTCTTCGCAGCGGGTGGTACTTTAGCGTTGGCATCGCGATAGCGAGCGAGCTGTGGCCAGTCCTGTGCGCGTCGTTGCAATATTTCTATACGATTTTTCAGCACATCCGGCGAATCATTCGTCTGGTTTTGCGCAGAAACCATGACCGGTAACGACAACAAGATTATAAGAATGAGATGGGGGCGTTGTTTCATAATGAAATTTCCCTCTGGGTAATAACCTGCTCTTCTAACTAAGTCATTTGATTTTTATATGGCAGTCAATTTCGTATAAGCACCGCAAGCCCTAGCCAATGGTGCTTTTAATCGGATCGATCTATGTCATATAGCTTCTTGCCGTCAACCTAGTTATTCTGAAGTTTCATCCACACGCTATATCGGCTGCTCGCCGCAGCGAACGGCACGAGACGCAATGTGCTTCGGCCGGTTTTCTGATTTTCTATTTCAGTCTCGTATACCGGTAAACCATCCGCATCGCGATATGTCGCACTCGGTTTGAGCTGTGGCTGGCTATTAGACAATGCGATCGCAGTGAGGTTGGACAGACCGGAGTTGTATAGCTCGTCTACCGCTAAAACCTGTGGGCCTCGGGCGATCGCGATCTTCCCGGAATTACTACCTTCTCCAGGAATAATGCGGACAGGGATGTCGAAATCGAGTTTGATCGTTTGCGTGCGGCTCCAGGTTTGTCGCAGCAGCCAGTAATCTCCCGGTTTCACCTTCAGCCCATCGATCTTCGACCAGGATGGGACGCGTACGCGCAATCCGAACTTCATCGGCTTGGGGACAGTCACTGTGATACTTACGGCTCCATTTAACGGGAACAAGGTTTCCTGTCTTACGGTCACCGTCTCGCCATTGATTTTCAGGGAAGCGCTGCTCGACGTCAGAAAATTTATGACGATGCCATCATCGCTCGTCATATAGGCGAAGGTCGGTAGCAGAGCCCATCCGCGCGGTCCGCTCGATGTACTGCAGTTCTGTTCAGTCAGGTAGTTTTTCTTCCCGTCGAGGGCGGTGAAGTAAGACCATGCCGAGCCGTCTGGTTTCTGCGCTGCGGCCAGATGGTTATAAAAAGTCTTCTCCAGTTCCTCGGCATAACGCGGATCACCGGTCAGCCGCAAAAGATGGTTCGTCAATTGAATCCAGCTTACCGTCACACAAGTCTCAGCCGTATTGTCATTCGCGCCGCTCAGGAATTGTCGCGGAGAAGTCCAACACTCACGGCTGCTGCCGCTTCCGGTGATCAAAAGCTGATTGGCGGCGATGTCTTTCCAGGCGTTGATCGCCGGGATGAGATAACGCTGCTCTCCGGTTGCCCGATGCAGCTCACACAGCCCGACGATGCACGATAACATCTCGTAGGCTTTTCCATCGGCCGTCAGTTTCACCGATCCCTTCTCCGTCAACGTGCTGATTATCTTTGGTCCGTTGTTGGCCTCCCAATGATCGGCGATGAACCGGGCGAAACTGAGATACTTTTCATTGCCAGTCGCGCGATAGAGGAGCACCATAGGTTCGAGGACGCTCCCGGAAGCCATTCCGACGTTCGTGCTGCGTTCATTTAAGTCGAGCCTCATCCCCGATTCACCGTTTAGGCTGAATGTTGAGACGAGCAGGTCGCCGATCTTCTTCGATGCTTCGAGCGATGCTTGATCTCCCGTATGGATATGATATGTGAGGAGACCCAGCAAGATGTATTTATGCACCCATACGTCCCACTGCTGATCCTTATTCATTCCCCAATGCCCGCCGTCGACATAGGTTCCCAGATAACCGTCTTCCTGCTGTGCTGCGATGAGCCGGGAGACGACCCGATCGAGTTTCACGCGCAGGGCCTCGTTCTTTGTGTTGGCCCAGGTGAGCGTAGCGGCATGGAGCCATTTGCCCACGTGATGGCCGACATAAGGTTGTTTTCCAGGACGGTTTTGAAAACCGCTGAGCATCTCATCCTCGTTTTTCGTCAATAAGCGCGCCATCTCATTCTTACGATATCGGTCGCCGAGGATCCCTTGCAGCTTGATATCGCCCGGAGCCGATGGCACGAAGCGGTCGCTTACTTTATCGATGGTACGATCGGTAGATTGTGATACGTCGAGTTGATAAATCTGATGACTGCTCTTCTCAATAACAAATGTAGGTATCGCTGACACCGAAATAATCTGCAGTAGTGATCTGCGTGAGATTTTTTCACCCATTAAGCCTCCGTTGAGAAAGCATAAACTTTATCGGTTAATTATAGCGGGCACTTGAGTTAGTAAAAGTTAGCATGCCCTCGTCTTGTTGGCGAGCGCCACTAGTCTATGAAATGTATCATCACCGAGCGAGTAGATGCAAAAAAGTTGAGCACCAACTTGGATAGTGATAAAAGCTGTCGTACGGTTTGGATAACTTTTTGAAAAAACGGTTTTTTGAATTCAGGATTGGCTGCTGAGAACCCGTTGCTGAACCCTCGCAGGGTTATTAAGACTGTCTATCATGACCGATTGGCTGAGGGAGGCTCAATCGAATAATCAGCAGGAACGAAGCGACCGCGCCGCGAAGATCGAGGTAATCCGGCGTTGCATTATATAAATTCCACAAGAGGAGTCGTTCATGGCATCACAAAAGATGAGAATCCTTTCTAGTTGCATCCTTATTACAACCGCTATTTTGCTGGCTGCGCTGGTTTCCGGGGCGGAGCAAAAAAGATCTACCGCGATCGTCGAAGAGCCGATAATTACCGGCTTCAAAAAAACATACACGGCATCCGTCTCCGACGCAGTTGAACTGGTTACGGGCAAGCGAGGCTTTATGTCCCACGATATGCGACCTGTGGTCTCGGGACAGATCGTCGGGCGTGCCGTAACATCACTGGTCAAACCTGCGTCTCCCGAGAATGCCACACCTACGCTCTCCACCAAGCATTCGGTCGAGATGATCGATAATGCAAAGCCAGGTGAAGTGGGGGTGATAGTAATGGAAAATGGGCTGGACGTTGCCGCCATTGGAAATCTGATGGCGACGGCGGCGAAAGAGCGCGGCATGGCCGGGATGGTTCTGGATGGAGGAGTTCGTGATGTTGACGATCTGCGCACGATGCGTTTGACCGTCTACGCGCGTTCAGTTGTGCCTTCTACGGCGGTCGGCCGGTTCGCCACAGTAGCCCGGAACATTCCGGTCGAATGTGCAGGTGTAACGGTCAGACCCGGCGATATTATAGTGGCGAACGATGACGGCGTGGTCGTTGTGCCGCAAGAGCGTGCGGAGGAGGTGCTCAAGCGCGCGCTCGAGATCGACGAGCGCGAGAAGAAGATGTATCCGCTCATCCGCAAACATAAGGGGCTTCAGAAAGCGATCGAGACATTCAATCGTATTTGAGCGCTACCATCGAACTTTGTGCTGGTCCTGTGGATATTTGGGGTCCCATTTTTTCAACAGCTCATGGCGTGTCTTGATGCGCGGTATATTTTCCCTGAGCGCGGCCATCTTGTCGGAATCTATTTCGACGCCGAGGCCGGGGCCCTCAGGCAAACGCATCTTTCCGGCTTTGAACTGCAACATTGGCCCTTTGATGATGTCCTGAGTCGTCCAGGGATAGTGGGTGTCCGCATGATAGTTGACGCGCGAAATGGCGCAGTTCATGTGCGTCATCATCGCCATCGAGATGCCGAGATGGTTGTTGCTATGTCCCGAACATCCCCAATTCAACGCTTCACAGATCGCCGCCCAGTATCGCACGTTGTTCAATCCGCCCATGTAATGGTTGTCGAGGAGGACGATGTCGATTGAACCCTTCTGAACGGCGGGGATGATATGTTCCATCCTCGTCACTACCATATTGGTGGCAAGCGGAATTTTCGTTTGTTTGCGGACAGCGGCCATGCCGTCGAGCCCCGGTGTCGGGTCTTCCAGATATTCCATCTCCAGATTCTCGATTGCCCTGGCGACGCGCACCGATGTCTCCACGCCCCAGGCTGCGTTCGGATCGATGCGTAGTGGGGCTTGGGGGAATGCGGTGCGCATCAATCGCAATGCCTCGATCTCTTTATCCGGATCGAGCACGCCGCCTTTGAATTTGCATGACGTGAAACCGTATTTCCTATTGAAATCGGCGAACTCGCGGGCCACCGCTTCGGGCGTTGTGATATCCGGGCCGTCAGGGACTGGCATGACGAAGAAGATGTATGCTGAATAGGGAGCCTCCTCCCGGTAAGCGCCTCCGATCAGATCGACCACTCGCCGATCGATAACTCTGCCGATGATGTCGAGGCAGGCGACCTCTACCGCGCCGAACGCATTGTTGTTCTTGATATTCCGGCGGAAGTATTCGATCTCGAACGGATCGCGTCCCAGCACTACGTCGCGTGCAGCCTCGATCTCCTTGATTTGCGGGCCTATCTCGGCGATGCCCTTGTAACCATTATCGGTTTCAAGCTCGAGAATTGTGCGTTTGAAATGCGAATCGTGCACGTTCCAGGAGTTAAGCAGCGCATAATCGGGCGAAGCTACGAGCGTCGCCGTCATCTTGCTGATCTTCATCTTGCTGCGCGGGGGCAATGCGCGCGGGTTGCCGCTGCGTTTTACACCGTAGGCGTTACGATCGAAAGCCAGGACCATGTCTTCGATACTGCTGAGTCCGGTTACGCCAGCCGCTGTAGCTATCCAGTTGCGACGACTCCAATCAGTCATGGTTGCTCCTTGGGAAATTGTTGGGAGTTCCGCCTTCAGGCGGTCAGGAAATCATGCGAACAGAAAAAGACCGCGTAAACGCGGAACTCCAAACGCGGTATCACATGCTCTTCAGGTCCGCATGGCCTGCAGATAACTGCGACAAGCCGAGCTCAATAAAGACTCAAGACCGATCACGATGTACTTCGCACCGCGCTCTCTCCAGGCTTGGGCAGCCTGAACATTAGACACAAGCACACCGAGCGCTTTGTCGGATTGATTAACGGCAGTGATGATGCGATTCAGAGCGGCGTGCATCGTCGAATGCTCGGTATCGCCCGGCACGCCGAGCGAATGCGACAGGTCGGTCTGCCCAATGAAGATCACGTCGATATCCGGCACTTCGATGATCTCGGCGATCTGTTCGGCGGCGGTGCCGGTTTCAACCTGGGCAATAACCATCGTTTCCTTGTTGGCTTGTACGACGTAGTCTTTAAATGGTTGGCGTTGCGCATAATCGTCCGCCCGCACTCCGGCTAATCCGCGTACCCCGCGTGGATGATATTTGACTGCCCGCACTGCGGCCTCTGCCTCCGCCTTAGAATTGATCATCGGGATTTGAGCGCCCTGGATGCCTGTGTCGAGGTAACGAAGAATTATGGGCGGCTGGTTGGTCGTTACGCGCACGAGCGTCGTGATATCGTGCAATTCAGCGGCACGCGCCAGATTCTCGCAATCGCGCGGTTCAAGCGTGCCGTGTTCGCCGTCGAACAGAATGAAGTCCCAGCCCTGATAACCGAGAACATCTACGATGCCGGGTTCAGGGTATCGGTAAAAGCAGCCGAACACAGTCTCACCCGCAGTTAGCTTTGCTTTAGTCTTGTTAACTCGCACTCTAACCTCTCATATCCGGGGGGAACGCCAGTTTCATTATGACTTGGAAATGATTGTTCGGCGGATAGACTAAGGCTGAATCGGGTTATAGCACAAGGCCCGATGATGCCATTGACAATTCAGTTGTCAAAAATACCGTTCCACAGAGCGCGAATATAGGCTGCATTGCATCCACAACACCCGCCAAGATATCCGATGCCTTCGGCCTTTGCCATACGGCCGATATCGGAGAACTCTTTTCTCGCCACCTGAATCGTCTCCATCTCGTCCGGGAATTCAGGGAGACGGGTGAAGCATGGGGTTTCATCCGTAGTTCGGAAGGCCGCAGGCTGAGCTGCTAACGGGATATCGACTGCTGAACGCATCTCGCGCAAAACCTTCAACATTCTATCCGGCTCCTGCTCGCAGTTCGCCCCCACGAGGTGGGCGCCGGCGGCGTTCATTTGCCGGGCGCACTCAGCCGGCGAGTGCCCATCGTTCGATTGATCCAGGCGGGGCCGGAAGCTCATCGTGGCGATCAGCGGCAGCCGGCTTCCGCGCGCGCAATCGAGCGCGATCAACATCTCTTCGAGATGGAAGAAAGTTTCGAAGATCAGAAAATCCACGCCGGCTTCGGCCAGAAGGCGTACCTGCTCGGTCAGCAACTCACTCACATAAGCGGCTGCACCGCGCCCTTCGCGCTCGAAGAGCTGTGTGCGTGAGACCGATCCTGCCACCAGGGCTCTCCCGGCTGCCGCGTCGCGCGCGATCTCTACCGCGGCCCGATTGATCGCCTCGGTCTCACCCCCGTAGCCGGCCCGGGTCAGCTTCTCTCTGGTGCCGAAGAAAGTCAGCGCCTGTAATACCTGAGCCCCTGCGTCTAGAAATTCGAGGTGCAACTGGCGTAAAGCCTCGGGGTGTTCAATAGCTACTTCGGGCGTAAATTGCCCGCTGCCTCGTCCTGTCCCCACTTTCTCGCGCTTCGAGCCGCTATCGACATAGCCGCGCCGTTCGAGTTCGATCAGATACCCGCCGTCTCCAAGTACGATCCCCTGCTCTTTGATCAGGCCTAAAATATCTGCTCTCATCTATTCTCCTTCATAGAATCATGATGGCGCCAAAAGTTCATGGCGGCGCCGATCACGCCATTCTCAGCAAGCGCGGCGTGTTGAATGGGAAGATTGCGTCTGGCGTCCGCCCAGATGTGTTCGCGTGTCGAGCGGACGAAGCAATCCCAATATAGTCCTTCGCAAAGCCCCAACCCGCCGCCGACCACAATTGCTTCCGGATCGAGCACATTAACCAGTAACCCCGCAGTCACGCCCAGCGCGGCGCCCCCGGTGCGGAGTATTTCGCAGGCCCACTCGTCGCCGTCTGACGCGGCTTTGATAATTTGCTCAGCCCGTCCGATCTTCTCTGAAGCATAAGGTTGATAACGCCTGGCCAGGGCGGGGCCTGAAGCATATTCTTCAAGTGTGATTTGGTTGCTTGCTCCACATTCCGCGCATATTGAAGTCAGCGGGCTGTTGGCGCAGACCAATGCGTCTCCATGAGCGCCGGCATAAGGCTGCTTGTCTTGCACTAGACAGCAACTGATGCCAGTTCCGACCGTGAGATATAGGAAAATCTCGTACTCTCGGCCCGATCCGAGCATCGCTTCAGCTAGCGCGGCGGCGCGCACGTCTGCTTCGACTGTTGTCGGAGCGATCTTCGAGAGGCGTTGTTGAACAGGCCGCCCGCACCACTTAATAATATGGCCGCTCGTGACATTACCCTGCAGATCGACCAATTCGGCCACACATAGCCCAATTCCCGCGACCTTCAGCCTCGATTGACTAGCCCTTTTTATCAGTTCGACTGAGAGCAACTCGACCTCTTGCAACAGTGCCTCACCACCGCGCTCGGCGCCGGTGGGAATCAGGCAAGGGAACAGAACGTCACCCGCCTGCGTCACCACTCCTGCGGCGATCTTGCTTCCTCCGACATCAATGCCGACCGCGCAAATTGAGGTCAGGTCTTCAAGCATAGGAGCCCCCAGATCATTTGTCATTCGTCATTTGTCATTCGTCATTTGTCACTTGTCACTTGTCATTCGTCACTTGTATCGAACCGGTCAATTTCTCTGCAATGACAACTGTTAAATGACAAATGACAAATGACAAATTACAAATGATTACTGCTCATCCGACGGCCGAGTGTGGTCGTGCAGATGATGCAGATCGCGCCTCTGTTCAATCAAGCTCAGATCGAGGTCGCGAAAGCGGGAGGAGATCGTCATCCATCGACTTTCCTTGGCAGATCGCTCGGCGGCCTCCACTATCTCGAGCAGATGCAGGTCGTGCGTGATCTCGGCCAGGGGCGCCCTCCCTTCAAATAATGCAGTGATGGTTTCGGCCAACCCATCAGTCCACATCCATGTCCCCTCCACCGCTTCGTATTCCTCCCAACGGCCCGCCTCATTCCGCCAGATTTCAAATCCACGCGGATCCCAATCGTCGCCGAGCAGGTTGGCGGTGCCTTCAGATCCGTAGATTTCCAAGGCAGGGCGCCGGTATCGCTGGATCGCGTGGCTCGAGACGATGTTGGAAAGCGCTCCCGACTCATGTCGCAGGATGACGTGAGAGACGTCAGGCCCGGGATCGGTTATTTCACAGGCGCCGATGGATCGCCGTTCGATTGCCGTATGCTCGGCGGCCAGGATTTCAATGCCGGGTCCCAATAGAGATGTGAGGGTCTTCAGATTATATATGCCGACTTCCGCCAGCGGCCCGATCCGGCCCTGATGATACCAGTTGGCCCAGGTTGATCCCGCATTGCCGTAGAGCCCGCGCGCTGAATGCGGTTTGCCAATGGCCCCATTACGAATCTGTTCCCAAAAGGCGCGAAATGTCGGCGCAAGATGGACGAAAGGTGCCGCCATGAGATGAAGACCCCGATTATCAGCCAACTCCGCCAGTTCTTCTCCTTCGGCGCGAGTCATGGCTAGAGGCTTCTCGACAACTGCGTGTTTGTTATGCTCCAACGCTTGCCGAACTAAGACGGCATGGGTTTCCGGCGGTGTGATGATAACTACGACATCGATTTCTGATTCCATCACTTGGCCGGGGGATGCAACCAGTTGTAGCCCCGGCCGCCGGCTCTGCAATTCAGCCCACTTTTCCCGGCGCCTCGCGCAGACCGGGCCGAGCAGCGCGTAGCCTTTAGGTATAAGGCGATCGAGCGCTCGCAGATAAGCCCACAGTACGTTGCCCGCGCCGATAATGCCCACCCGCACCGCACGGTTTTCGGGGGCGAATCTATTTTTCTTCTTCTGCCTCATAGGAGAGCATTGCCCCGCCGGCGACGGCGAGCGCGATTCCAATCCACTGCCTGAAGGTCAATATTTCAGCCAGAAAGACGCGCGCCAGGACGATAGTGACCAATGGGTAAAGCGCTGTCAGCGGAACTGCGACCGATGCTTTGGCGCCTTTCTCCAGCGCTCCGAAGAGAGCCCACGAGCCGAACCCATTAGCCGCGCCACCCAACAAACCGATCATAATTACGTGCCAGCTCAGGCCGGTGAGATTGCCCTCGCGCCAAAGCAGCGGAAGCAGCGCCGCAAACCCCACTATCAGCCAGATGAGGAGCGAACGCGACGAAATGCGGTTGGTCCCCAATTTCTGAAGCAACCCGACGACGCCCCAGCAGAGCACAGCAACGCACGCATAGAAAACCCAACTATCCATCGAATCGCCTCAAAACGAGAGGATAATGATGGCGGCCAGCGCCATTACCATACCCGCAGCCTGAACACGGTTGATCCGTTCGCGCAGGATCACAACGGCGAGCGCTATTGTCAGCAGCGGGAAGAGAGCCGTGAACGGACCGACGATTGACGCTTTGCCCCCTGATAACGCTGCGTAATAGGCCAGCATCCCCAATCCAGTGAAGACTCCGTTCAGTATTCCATAGATCGCTCCGCGTCGATCCGTCTCGACTCTGAATCCGAGCTGAGCCCAGGCCAGCAGCGAAGGCGGTATGATTCCAACGGTGAAGAGAATCTGGAGTTGTTGCGGCGATACCCGATCTGATCCAAGTTTTGATAAAAATCCCCAGATGCCCCACCATACAATGCAGAGGAGGGCATATAGCAACCATGTTGAACGAAATCGAGGTGCCAATTTCGACTTCGACGATGCGGCCTTTTCTTCGATCATGATGCCCGCCCTTTGTTACCGATGCATTCCCGGCCAATCGAGATTCTTTATCGTCCCGCAATATCCCGCCTTCCTGCTCGACAATATATGAGCAGTACCGTAGAGAATCGCAGTCTACCCCGCGTATCCGCGAGAGACGTTCGGCCGCAAGCTGGGAGGGCATGATGTCGGTGAGGAATTGCCACCCTAGTGGCGATGCCGGTAACGAAAAAACAAGTTCACCCAGCGAGCCGGAGACTTCTTCACCGATCAGCATTACTCTAGCCCCGAGACTCTGCAGATCCTTTGCCACTGCCAGGTCTTCAGTACGCAACGTATGCTGATCGAGCCAGATGCAGAAACGCATATCGCGCTTAATTACCTCCTGCGGCCCGTGACGAAAGGCCCCCGTCGTCATCGACGTGGCAGGAGATTTGGCAGCCTCTTCCCAAAGCAACCGGGCTCCGTGACAACTGGCCACGCTCGCTCCCCGGGCCAGAAAATAGACCGGATGGTCGGATGCGATCCAATCGCTTGCTTCAATCTTTTCGCGCCAAAGGCCAATATCTTCTTGGACGGAGAGCAGCGTTTCGATCAATGAAGGGCCGAGAGGGGCATCGGGCTTTCCGGCCGCCGCGCCAACCTTCGTACTCGCTGTTGCTCCTATTGTCGCGGTTACTACCAGCCCGGCCGCCATAGCCAGTGCCGTGTACATCATCACCGAGACTGCGTGATCGAAAGAGAGATCGACGCAGACCGATGCATCGCTCGCAAGCGCCAGGGGGCTGTCGGGCGTGTTGGTGATCGCCACGATATTCGCATCATTAGTTCTCGCTTTGTCGAGTAGATTGACGATCTCAACGCTTCGGCCGCTTCGTGAAATGACGATGATCACCGAACCGGAAGCCAGGTTGGAAAAGTGCAGAAGCTCCGAAGCCTCGATCAGTCCGACCGGAAAGCCCGCCCGGTGAAAAAAAGATGCCCCCGCCATCGCCGCGTGCCAGCTCGCCCCGATGCCGGTGAGGTAGATATAATTTGCCTGATTGAGAATGAAAGCCGCCTTGTCGATTGAGGCTCTTTCTTCTTCCAGGAGGTAATGAAGCGATCTGATCAACTCTCCCGGTTGTCTGAGAATGTCAGCCAGAAATTTGGTCATCCTAGCAAAGTCCTTTCATTTGGCAGGGGTCAGCACGATATTCCGATACCAGACTTTTCCGTAATCGCCCTGGAGCATGAGCGGGCCCGGGCTGCCCTCGTCGCTCTCGAGTGCTGCGCCTGTGATTCCTGGAATCTCTTCATCATCGATGATCGTGACGCCGTTGAGACTGATCGTCACTCTGCGTCCCACGAGTGTGGCGTCGATCGTCTGCCACTTGCCGGCCGGCCGCGCGGGATTCGTTGCCGGTGTGAGAAAGCCATATACCCCACCTAGGCGATGGCTGTCAGGAGGCTTGCCGAAACTGTCTTCGAGCTCGATCTCGTAGCGACCGCGAAGATAAACGCCGCTATCGCTTCCCGCCGCTATCTTGAATTCGAGATGGATGCGAAAGTCATCGAACTTTTCCGCCGTCACCAGATTTGCTCCGCTGGCTTCATTGACCAGAATTCCGTCTTCTATTTTCCACTTGCTCGGTTTGTTCGCCGGGTAAGACATCCATCCGGACAGGTCTTTCCCGTTGAACAAGCGGATAGATTTGCCCCAGTCAGGCGCACCGGTCCGCGCGAGCGCTGGCGCTCTGGTGGCCCTCCAGCGCTGCTCTTCGCCGCTCCAGTGAGTGGTTCCGCTCAGCCGGCCATCTGACAGCCTGCCTATAAAAATGAGGTCATGCGGCCAACCTCCTTCACGTGCGATGATGAATTCAAGCTGGCCGGCGTCGAAGCGGATGCTTTTGAGCGGCTGCGCGGCATCCCACCTCCCGACGAAGCGCCCGGTTAGATGATCGCCGGAATCGGATATTTCGATCCAGCTCGGGTAACTGCCGTCCTTACCTGTCACGGTGATATCCCATCTGCCAAGAACTGTTTCTATCTGCATCGGCAGAGAAGAAACGGTAGGATTCACCACAAAAATCACAAAAGTACAAAGAAGGCAGACGAAGGTTCTTCTTTTGTTTTGTCTATTTTTTGCCGTTTTGTGTTCTTTGTGGTGAATCATTTCTCTCAACCTCAGAATGTGATTCTACCCGCAACTTGAATATTGCGTGGCGCTGTCACCGATCCATCCCATAACCCGAAGGATGTGCCCGTGATGTCTGCCCCGAATCCACGTAATGTATGGTTGTTCCATAGATTGAATGCTTCACCGCGAAGCTGGAAAGTCACACGCTCGGTGATCCGGACATCTTTGAAGATCGCGAAATCCTGGTTTCTGTATCCGAATCCGCGATAATTCGTAATCCGTGCGCCGTTTCCATAATATGTCACGGTGCTGAAGCTATCATTGGGCTCAAAGGAATCGATATCAAAGAGCGGTCCACTCGGATCGAAATTATCCTTACTCTGTGCCCATGGGTTTTTGCCAGGCAATAAGCCCGGGATACAGGCAAGCGCGAATTGACTTGGGACGGTGCAATTGCTCGAACGGAATGAGAACGGAGTGCCCGAACTGAATCGCAAAATATTGCTCACCCTCCATCCGCCTATCAGGTGATTCACCACTCCGTCTCCACTGAGCCAGCGTTGCCCTTTTCCGAAAGGAAGATCATAGGTCATCGCTAGCGAAAATGAGTGCGGAATATCATCCAAAGCCAGCCCCTTGCTCCGTCTCTGCTCGAATGGAGAAATGCCCAGGTTGCCCGGCTGGTTGCTGTCCGCGTTGGTGAGCATCTTTGAGAAGGTGTATGAAGTCAGAAACCACAGTCCACGCGAAAACCGCTTCTCCGCCTTAAGCTGAAGCGAGTGATATGTCGAGTTGCCGGCATTTTCGTTTATCCCATAGATGTTGCCGCAATACTGGGGGAATGGAAGCAGCGCCTGAGCCAGCGTTGGCGGGCAGGCCTGCATCTGTTCGACCCAGCCGGCAAATGGGACGGGCACGCCATTCAAACTGGTCTGACCAGGCTCAAATGCTGTCAGGAGCGCGCTGCCGTATTGGTTGAGAAGCCTCGGGTCGAGGGCATTGAGTGGGTTGATCTGCGAGATCAGCCGCGTCCCCTTGCTGCCTACATACGCGGCGCTGACATTGATCGTATTGGTCGCTTGATTCTCGATCGTCAGATTCCACTGCTGCGAATATGGCAACCGGTTCGCATCAGCCGGGCGATAGATCGGCGCATCCTGCCCATTGAGAAACCCCGAATCGAGGAATGGCGGGCGGGTGAAGTTCTGCGGCACGCCATTGCTCAAAATGAAGGCCGGAACCAGCCCACCCTCGGTGCTGGAGAATGATGGGTTGGCGTTAAAGCCGTCACTTCTGATGCCGCCTTCCCACCCCGGAATAAATCCTGCGTCGAAGAAGATACCGTAACCGAGCCGCACCACCGTATTCTCTCGCGGTGAGTACGCGATGCCGAACCGCGGGGCGAAGGCTTTGAAGTATCTTTTCTCTGGATAGCGTCCGCCGAAGCTAGCGGCCCCTGCATCGTTGCCGGCGAATGCCAGACGGCCGGGCCGGTTTCCCGCCGACGGATTCAGTCCGACCGGATCCAGGAACGAGAAGAAATCATGTTTCTCAAACGAAGGAGCGACCGTCTCCCAACGGAGACCATAATTTAGACTGAGCCTGGGGAAGACTTGCCAGGTATCGCCTGCGTGGGCAATCCAGGAACTCTGCATGCCGATCGACCGTGTAGTGTTGCGGATATCGAAATTCGCAGAATCGACCTGTTCGAGCAGGAAGCTGGCGATCGGGCTTCCGCTATTTATTCCGAGCAATCCCGTGTTTGCCCGGCTGAAATTAAATTCGCCCGCCTCGCCGGTGACCCGAGGGACATTGTTGGTCATATGCCGGTATTCTGCGCCGAATTTAAGCGTGTGCCGTCCCTTGACCCAGGTCATAACGTTACTGCCTACGACAGCAGGAGCGGGCCAGCTGTTCTCTTCCGCCGATCCCTGGTTAGAGCCATACCCTTCGAATTTGTCATCAAGGAAGCGAATGGCTGACGGATAGGCGTGCCGCGCCACGCCCTGAATCTTCGGCAGTTCGTCTGTGTAAGGGACATCAATTCCGCCGCCAAAAAAATGATCGTGGTTATAACCGATACTGAAGTGATTGAGCAGAGTCGGGCTGAAAGTATGATCCCAGTTCACTCGGTTGATCCATGTGGTTTTGTAATTGAGCTGACCCGTGCTGATCTGAGGCGGCAGCGTGGTAGTCTCCTGGCGCAGGTTGTTGCGTTTGAAGATGGTGAAGGTGAAATGGTCGTTGTTGCCGAGATACTCGTCGATCCTCACGTTGAGGATATTGGCGTCGGCGCTGAATCCTCCCGGTAGGGCCGGCGGCAAGTAGTTGTTCACCGCACCCGGAAAGGTCGGCTCCGGGAGGAATTTGAACCACTGGAGTGCCAGCGAGTTTCTGAGACGGGGGTCGCTCGGACAGATTACGTTCGGGGTGTTTCCGTCGCATCCCATAAACTGATCGCGGACCACGCGACGGTCTGTCTGCAATGTCTCTGAGTTAACGACATCGACGAACCGAGTCGTAGCCGGATCATATATCGGGATGAGGTTGCCGCTGGCATCCACCCAATCGGTGAAGTCCCCCTGGCGATTTTTGAGAGAGGGGATGGAAAGGACCGGACGAACCAAGCCGCCGCGGATCCGGTAACCCTCCCAATTTACGAAGAAGAACGTTTTATTCCGCTGCGACCATGCGAGCGGCAATTTGACCGGGCCGCCGATGGCGCCTCCGAAGTTGTTCTGGATGTTTGTCGGCCTGCCGGGTCGTTCCTCGCCGATGCCGAACTGGTTGGCATTGAAGATAGTGTTGCGATGGTACTCGTATAGACCACCGTGGAATTGGTTCGTCCCCGCCTTGGTCTCCATAATGAATACCACGGCGCCGGTTGAGCCATATTGCGGTTCATAGTTCCCATTGAGTATCTTCAATTCACTCACCATATCGGGCGATTGTGGGAAATCGAATGCCGCCGACCACGTGCCGTTGCCGCCGTTGGGGTTGACCATCGTAACACCATTGAGAATCGCCTCTCCGGCGTATTGTACGCTTCCGTTGAAATGAGCTCCGATGACGCTGCCGTCAGGCGTGGTGACGCCAGGGAAGAGTGTGGCGAATGAGGCCGACGAGCGTGGGCCGCCCGCGACGATGAGTGGGAGATCGTTGACGGTCTTCGGCTCGATGCTCCCGCTTTGAGTGGCATCTTCGCGATTTATCGGCGAGACATCGGCGTTAATCTCGACGATTTCACTCGTCGCCCCGATCTTTAATTGTGCATCGATACGCGCTTTTTCGTTGAGCGATATCCGCACGCCACTACGGACGTAGCTCTGAAACCCGTCGGCAGAGAACTTGAGTTCGTAATCGCCCGCGGCGAGGTTGAGAAAACTATATAGCCCGCCGGCATCGGTCGCGATCTTGAAATCTATGCCGGTGCTGATGGCTCTCAGCGTGACGTTGGCGTTCGGGATCACGGCTCCGCTCTGATCGGTGATCACACCGTTGATCGATGCGCTGGTGTTCTGCGCTGCAGCTGCTCCGTGAACAAGCGCCAGGAATAAGGCGGCTGACAGGAAGTGATATTTCATTTGTGCCTCCTTGCAGGGTTTGGGGGATTGGCCTCACGCCCAACGCAAAGGCGCGCAGAGAAGAAGAGGGGAAAAGAGAAACTGCTTTTTCTCTTTTCTTCTTCTTTCTTTTTCACTCTTGGCGTCTAAGCGCGTTTGCGTGAGATCTTGAACTTAAGTATGGACGCCGCGTTTTAAGTTCTCGAAGATGTACTCGCAAGTGCGCAGCGTGAAGGCCATGATCGAAAGCGTCGTCGTCTTATCCGTGGCGAAAGGGAAGATACTCGCGTCGCAGATGTAGATATTCGACACGTCGTGGCACTGGGAAAAACCATTGGTGACAGATTTCTTAGGGTCACTGCCGAATCGGCATGCGCCGGTCTCGTGCAGGCTGTGGCCCGGGGAAAGCGGTTCGGAACCTGTTCCCCAGACTTCGCCGCCCGCTCGTCGAATGATCTCGCTGCAGACATGTTTAGAGTGCTCCCACATCATCAGTTCGTTCGCCTCCCAGTTGAAATGGAAGCGGGCCACGGGGATCCCGAAGATGTCTTTTGCGTTCGGGTCGAGGTCGAGGTAGTTGCCGGGAGACGGAAGCGAAGGAGCTTGCAGCAGGAAACTGACCGGAGCCGGGTAATATCGCTTGATGTTGCGTTTGAATTCCGAGCCGAATCCTTCAAATTGATGGTAATGGCCGGGAAACCCGCCGCACCCGCCGTAAGGATAGACGGAGTACCCGCGAATGAATTTTTCTTCGAAGGGGCTTTTCAAGTTCTGCCAGCGCGGCATCCAGACGACGGTCGAGTCGGCGACATTGTCGGGGGTCGCGGGTTGCCCCACCAGCTGCGGCAGGAAGCCCCAGGCAGGACTGCCGTAAAGGTGATCGCTGATGTTTCGGCCGACCTGACCGCTCGAATTGGCGACGCCGGTGGGCCAGTGGCGCGATTTCGAATTCAGCAGAATCTTCGCCGACTCGCAGCACGAAGCGGCGACGATCACCGCCTTACCGTAGACCTTGACCTCCTGCCGCGTGGAGCGGTCGATGTAGGAAACCCCCGTCGCCTTGCGGCCGTCCGGAGAGACGAGAATGCTTCTGACGTGCGCATTCGGGCGTAATTCCAATCTGCCTGTGCGCTCGGCTTCCGGCAGGAAGAACATAGTCGGCGAAAAGAAAGATCCGGTCTCACACCCCGTCGTACATCCGGCGCAATAATGGCAGGCGGGATGCCCGTTGTGGCTGACCGTCAGTTGGGCGCACCGGTCGTGTACGTAGGGGATACCCATCCGGTCGCATGCGCTCTTGAGAACGTAATCGAAACAGCGCAGCTTGAAGGGCGGCAGATATTCCCCGTCCGGATTGCTCGGGCGGTTCTGAATAGTGCTAGCCACCCCGATCAGTTTTTCTATGCGGCTGTAGTATGGTGCGATCTCTTCGTAAGTGATGGGCCAGTCTGCGTCGAACCCATCGAGTGAGGCGGCTTTGAGATCAATCTCCCCAAAGCGCGCAGAAGAGCGCCCCCAGAAGTTGGCCTTGCCGCCCGTCGCCTTGCATCGCGTCCACGTCCAACGGCTTCCCGGAGCAACGGTGTAAGTTATGTCGTGTTCAAAGAGGTCGAAGGTGGCTTCCTGCTCGCAGTCGCCCTGGCGCAGATGGCGCGTCTTCGGATTGCCCAGACCGCGATACTGCAGTTCGAATCTGTGTCGATGATTGCCGTAATCTTTCGCCGGGTCGAGGCGCTTTCCCGAGTTGAGCGCCAGCACTTTGAGTCCCGCCTCGCACAGGAACTTGATCGCGGTGCTACCGCCGGCGCCCGTGCCGATGACAATAACGTCGTAAACTTTTCTGCTTTTTTGGAGGAACGGCATAAATAACAGTTTTCAGTTTTCAGTTTTTAGTATTCAGTGGCTGGCCGACTACCATCTAACTGAAAACTAAAACTGAAAACTAATTTGGTGGCGGCAGGCGTTTATGTTCCGGATCGTCGAGGTGAGGGCATCCGGGAACTTCGCGCCAGTACTTCTTGAGCCCCGGATAGTTGATCTCCTCCATTCCGATGCGCGAAGTGTAGAAACCGATGACTGTGTATTCGCGGATGAGTTGGAAGAAATCACGCCCATCCTCCTCACCTACACGGTGTCGACCCTTGTAAGCAAGATGAGTGAGCATTTCGATCTGCTCAGCTTCCGCCAGTTCACTGAACCGGCTTCCGAATAGATAGCGCGAGTGAGCATCGACCCACTTGATCCCAGAGCGGAAGCGAAATTGCAGGCTCGGGTCGCTCAATACTATGAAGTCGATGAACTCGCTGACCCCCGCTTCACGCGCGCCCGGCGTGCCATCCGTCGGTATGATGAGTTCGCTGAGCCTCGCGATGATCTCGTATTCATCGATCGTGAAAAACTGCGGTTTGTAAATCAACCCCGCCGGCGATTTCTGAAGCGCGGCCGGTTCGATGGGGTTACCGCCATTTTCATGGGAGAGAGCGAAAGCCCAATTCACAAACCCTGGGAACCGGGCTGCACCAGATGCAAGCGATAGCGCGCGTAACATCTCACGCCGTTCCAGATTCTGGCCTGCCATGAGCGATCTCCGTCAATTTGATTTGGTTTCTGGTGTAGGAAAGCGTTTTCCGAAAGCGCTTTCCTAAAGGTTGAAAAACGGTATCACGGAGCCTAGAATCTGTCAATAAACAGTTTTCAGTTTTCAGTCGGTTACGGAAGCATACGACTGAAGACTGAGACTGAAGACTGACAGAAGACTGAGACTAAAGACTTAAAAACTAAAAACTAAAAACTAAAAACTAAAAACTGAAAACTGAAATGGGATATACAATGAAGGACGTGGCTGAGCGGGCGGGCGTATCGCTAGCTACCGTATCACACGTCTTGAATAAGACGCGATACACGAGGCCGGAGACCGAGGGCAAGGTGCTCGCCGTCGTCGAAGAGCTCAACTATCACGCCAATGCACACGCACGGCGGCTGGCCATGAAGCAGACCGATCTTTTCGGGCTGGTTATCTCGGAGATCTCAAATCCCTTTTTCCCGGAGATCGTCAACGGTTTTCAGACGGCCGCATGGAAGGAGGGGTTCGATACTCTTCTTTGCAATACCGAGCACGACGCTACGCGGTCGACCAAGGCAATCCGCAATATGCTTCAGAGCAGCGTGCGAGGGGTGGCTGTTATGAGTTCGGCGCTCGACCGGAAAGCGGTCGAGCTTCTCAATGCATCGCGGATCGGCGTTGTTTTTTACAACCTCGGCCCCGCGGAAAAATTGATCAGCAACATACAGATCAACTATTCGGCCGGTATTTCACAATCGATCGATCATCTTATGGAACTGGGGCACCGCGAGATCGCGGTTATCTCGGGGCCTCAGACCAACCGTACAGCGGTCACTTTGCGAAAGGCCATCGTAGAGGAATTGCAGAACCGCCGCCTGCGCCCATTCCCGATCCTCGAAAGCAACTTCAAGGTCGATGGAGGCGCGTCTGCAGTTCGCGTAATTATCGCCCAATCCTCGATACCCACCGCAATCTTCTGCAGCAACGACCTGATCGCGATGGGCGCAATGAGCGCACTGGAAGAAGCGGGAGTAAAGGTGCCGGAAGACGTCTCCGTTGTGGGATTTGATGATATCTACTTTGCACGGTTGTCACGCCCGCCGCTCACCACCGTCCGCATTCCGCGGGAGCAATTGGGCGAGCTGGCATTTAAAGCCTTGCACAAAATATCTTGCTCCAAGCGTCAAATGGGTATCAATTACCAGATCGAAACGGAACTGGTGATCCGCAAATCCACGGCTCCCCCGCCGCATAATCCAGGTAATTGATTAGTTTCGAAACTTCGGGTGACCTCAATGGGTTGGTTAAGAAACGCAGTTCACCGTATAGGTGTATCTCTGAGATTTGACATGTCCGATTGGCTGACCGCCTCGGATTTTGTGGGTGAGGGTATTGGGAAAGCGCCGACGGCACGGGGATGGTTATAGCTCCCGTAAGTAAAGCTTGTGAGCTCCGTCAGGAGCTGCATAAAAGCATGCATATGCCGTCCCGCTTTAAACATCCCGCCCTGCTGTGAAATACATTGTTTACGATGCGGAGCCATCACTCCTGTGAGCCACTGTTATCTACACATCAGAGATATTCTGTGCCGTCTCCTGCCATCGAGGGCAAAATCAGAGTTGTAATCAGAGTTGAGTTGATACCAATGACTACCGAGCCCGGTGAATTTCTATCTCGTAAGAGAAAGTTTCAGTGAAGCTAAAACTCGAATCCCTTCCGATATTCTTTACACATCTTCGGTGTTGGAACCGCCTTACCCGGGTTGCATAGGCCAAGAGGATTGAAAACATCTTTCACGGAGAGCATGGCGTCGAGCGATGATTGATTGAATATCAAGGGCATGTAATCGATCTTATCGGCGCCGACCCCGTGCTCTCCGGTGATCGACCCGCCCGCATCGACGCATAACTTCATTATCTCTCTGCTCGCGGCCATGACCCGTGAAACTTCTTCTTCATCGCGCCCATCGAAGTTGATGTTCGGGTGCAGGTTGCCGTCGCCGGCGTGGAATACCGTCGAAAGGCGAAGCCCATATTTCGCGCCGATAGTATAGAAACCGGCCAGAACTTCCGGCAATTTTGTACGAGGTACTACCGCATCCTGCACGAACAGATCAGGGCTGACGCGGCCCAGGGCGCCAAATGCCCCCTTACGTCCGGCCCAGAGCTTCTTGCGTTCGCCTTCGTCTCGCGCCTCGCGTACCGAACGGGCGCGGTTTTGCAGGCAAATCTCGCCGGCGCGCTTTGCCTGAGCTTCTAAACCCGCCCGCAATCCATCGAGCTCGACGATCAAACATGCTGCCGCGTCGCGCGGATAACCGGCGGAGTAAATCGAATCCTCGACCGCGTTGATCGTCACTTTGTCTATCATTTCGAGCGCTGCCGGCAAAATTCCGGCGGCGATGATGGACGATACGGCGCGGCTCGCATCGTTGATGTCGAGGAAATCGGCGAGCAGAGTGATGACGAATTGCGGCTGGCGGGTCAACCTGATGGTGATTTTGGTCGTGATTCCGAACGTTCCTTCGCTGCCGACAAATGTTCCGACCAGGTCATACCCTATCGTGTCCGCGCCGTCTCCGCCCAGATTGATGACCTCGCCGGTAGGCAGCACGACTTCAAGCCCGAGAATATGGTTGGTGGTCGACCCGTATTTCAAGCAGTGCGGGCCGCCGGCATTTTCCGCCACATTACCGCCTATGGTGCAGGCGTTTTGCGAGGAAGGGTCGGGCGCGTAGTGATAACTGTGCTCAGCGACAGCCTGCGATAGTCTGATGTTGATCACACCCGGTTGCACGGTGGCGCGGCGATTCGCGTAATCGACTGCGAGTATGCGGTTCATCCGGGCCATTTCAATGGTGACCGAACGCTGATTCTCCTCGCATCCGAGGGCGAGCGCGCCGGAACTCAAGCCCGTGCCTGCACCGCGCGGTCCGAAGGGAATCCTGTTCTCGTAAAGCAATTTCACGACACGGGATGTCTCGTCGGTGTTTTGCGGAAAAACGACCGCCAGCGGGCGCGCTTTGTGCATTGCGATCGCGTCGCATTCGTAAACCAACAGTTCGGATTCGTCGGCCGTTATGCCGTTTTTGCCGACAATCTCGCGCAATTGAGATATGATGCTATTTTCTCGCATAATGAACATGATAATCCATGTTTATCTATGTTGCTCTGTTCCATGGTTGATCATGGATGCTGAACTGGCGCATTATTTGCTTTCATCTGTTTTTGTTTCAGGGGATGGGGGCTGTTAGAATACTAATTGAACTCGCCTGATGGCAAGTAATTTTATGGGAACGGAATCCACTTCAATTTTGTTGAAAGACAGTTATGGGCGTGCGATTCGAGACCTGCGCATCTCGATAACAGACCGCTGTAACTTCCGCTGTTTCTACTGCATGCCTAAGGAGGCGATGGAATGGCAGCCCAAGGCAGAGATCCTCAATTATGAAGAGATAGTTACCTTGACTGAAATTTTCGTCAAACTGGGTATCAACAAATTGCGGGTGACGGGTGGCGAACCAATGTTGCGGCGCGACGTCGAAAGCCTGATCTCACGTCTGGGGAAAATCGATGGCATCGAAGACCTGGCGATGACCACGAATGCGCATTTTTTGCGGGGACGCGCGCAAGGGTTGAGAGAGGCGGGATTGCAGCGAATCACGGTCAGCCTCGATTCGCTCACCCCTGATCGTTTTGCGCTACTGACGGGCAGAAATGAGCTGAGTCAGGTGTTAGAGGGTATAGACGCGGCGATCGAAGCTGGCTTGCAACCGGTCAAAGTCAATTGCGTTATGATTCGCGGGATCAACGACGATCAGGCGGAGAAGTTCGCCGAGTTCGCGCGGCAAAAAGGCGCTCAGGTGCGCTTCATCGAATTTATGCCTTTGGACAACGGGAAAATCTGGCGGCGCGAAATGGTCGTTCCGGGCGAAGATTTGAGAAAACGAATCCACGAGGTCTTTCCGCTGGAGCGGGTCAAATCGGAGAATCTGAGCGAGACGGCGCGCCGATGGCGATTTGCCGATGGCGCTCCCGGTGAAATCGGGTTTATCAACCCGGTCACCCAGCCGTTCTGCGGCCATTGCAGCCGCATCCGTTTGACCGCCGATGGGATGATCCGTACCTGTTTGTTCTCGACGGTCGAACACAGCATCAAGCGGTTGCTGCGCGAGGGGGCTACCCGCGATGAGTTGCGCGATTTCATTGTGGCTACGGTAGAGAAGAAAGAAGAGCGGCATCACATCAACGATCCCGAATTTGTGCAGCCGCTCAGAACGATGTCGTGTATCGGAGGCTGAAATTAAGGGCTGCCGAGATCAATCATTCCGGGCCTATCATCGTTTCCGTGATCGGTTCCGTTTCCCTGTTGAGCTACGAAACCGAGAGCTGGAGGATTATCGCGAGTCCGGGTCACATGGTTAGCACAGAAAAAGACTTACTCTGATGAAGAGTTATTTCAACCTCGTCGCTTTCTAAAACTCTCGATCAAGGTCAGAGATTGCCGCCGGTCAAATCCCGCAGCGAGGCGACGTAATAAGTAATTTTCATTTATTTATCAACTTTCGGGGGAGCCGCAAGCGCGGCTGAGAGTCCTAAGATTGCAGATTACGGGTAGATTCACCACAACCAAACCTAAAGGCGAGAAGAGCGAACCGAGAAAAGAATTCCCTTTTGCATCTTTGCACTTTTTGATTGTGGGTAATAAATCCCGATCGAAAATCCGGAGACCCCTAGAACCTGATACGGTTAATACCGTCGTAGGGAGAAAGGCAAAACAATGAGCAGTTCCAGACGCACATTATCAACTGAGACACAATTCCCAAACACAAAAAGAATATACGTAGAAGGCGAAGGATCGGGCATTCGCGTTCCATTTCGGGAGATCGATCAGCACGTCACCAAGAGCTTTAATGGCGCGGTCGAGGAGAACGAGCCGGTTAGAGTTTATGAGACGAGCGGCCCCTGGGGCGATCCGGTTTTCAAAGGAGACGTCCGCGACGGTTTGCCGCCGCTGCGCCACGATTGGATTCGCGCACGCCTCGACGTCGAAGAGTACGAGGGTCGAGAGGTTGAGCCGGTGGATGACGGCTATCGCTCGGCGGAAGAAGCTGCATACGCGCGCGAGAAGGTGAGGGGAAAGCTCGCCGAGTTTCCAGGCCTTCGGCGCCAGCCGTTGCGCGCGAAATCGGGCAGCGCCGTGACGCAAATGCACTATGCGAAGCGCGGCATCGTAACTCCGGAGATGGAGTACATCGCGATTCGCGAAAACCTCGGACGACAGGCCGCGTTCGCTGCGATTCACAATGGCAGCCGCGATAAACTCAACTTTCAACACCGCGGAGAATCGTTCGGCGCGAGCATTCCGGCCCGTATCACTCCCGAGTTTGTCCGGGAGGAGGTAGCGCGCGGCCGCGCCATCATTCCAGCCAACATCAATCACCCGGAGAGCGAGCCGATGATCATCGGCCGGAACTTCCTGGTCAAGATCAACGCGAATATCGGCAATTCAGCGGTCGCATCTTCGATCGAGGAAGAAGTCGAAAAGATGCGCTGGGCCACGAAGTGGGGCGCCGATACGGTGATGGACTTATCCACCGGTAAGAACATCCACGCCACGCGCGAGTGGATCATCCGCAACAGCCCGGTTCCCATCGGCACGGTGCCGATCTATCAGGCCCTGGAAAAAGTCGATGGCAAGGCCGAGGAGCTGACCTGGGAGGTCTACCGCGGCACTCTGGTCGAGCAGGCTGAGCAGGGGGTCGATTATTTCACGATCCACGCCGGAGTTCGTCTTCCGTTCATCCCGCTGACGGCTAAACGCACAACCGGCATCGTCTCGCGCGGCGGTTCGATCATGGCCAAATGGTGTTTGGCGCACCACCGGGAGAGCTTCCTTTACACGCGCTTTGCGGAGATCTGCGAGATTATGCGTGCCTACGATGTGAGCTTTTCGCTCGGCGACGGATTGCGTCCCGGATCGATTGCAGACGCCAATGACGAAGCGCAATTTGCTGAGCTCGAGACGCTGGGCGAGTTGACGAAGATCGCGTGGGATTTGGATTGCCAGGTGATGATCGAAGGGCCCGGCCACGTTCCGATGCATTTGATCAAAGAGAATGTGGACAAACAACTCGCGGTCTGTCATGAGGCGCCATTTTACACGCTGGGCCCGCTGGTTACCGACATAGCGCCGGGATATGACCACATCACGTCAGCCATCGGGGCTGCCATGATCGGCTGGTTCGGCACGGCGATGTTATGTTACGTAACCCCGAAAGAGCATCTGGGCCTGCCCGACAAGAAAGACGTGAAAGACGGGGTTATCGCATACAAGATTGCGGCGCACGCCGCCGATCTGGCGAAAGGCCATCCGGGGGCGCAGTACCATGACAATGCCTTATCGAAGGCGCGCTTCGAGTTCCGCTGGGAGGATCAGTTCAATTTGTCGCTTGACCCCGAGACGGCGCGGGAATTCCACGATGAGACCCTGCCGCAGGAAGGCGCGAAGACCGCGCATTTCTGCTCGATGTGTGGGCCGCATTTTTGTTCAATGAAGATCACTCAGGATGTGAGGGAATACGCGGCTCAGCAGGGAATCGATGAGGGCACTGCGCTCGAAGCCGGAATGCTTGAGAAGGCGGAAGAGTTCAAACAAACCGGGTCCGAGATTTACGTTAAGGCATAAAATGCCGGAAGCAATGCCGGGAGCGTACGGCGTGCGCTCCCGCACATTTTAAGCAGAAGCTTTAGGGTAGAAGCTTTAGGATTGATACATGTAATGCCCCCAAATGCTTGCAATGCCCCGCTATCAGTTCCTCTCAAACTTAGCACAAATAAATATCAAAATATTAAGGAGAAAAATAATGGCAACAGTTACATTCAAAGGCAACCCACTCACTTTGCAGGGCGAAGATGTGAAGACCGGTCAGGCGGCCCCCGATTTCAAAGGACAAAATGCCGCCGATCTGGGGGATTACACGCTCGCGACATCCGCGGGCAAGACGCGTATTTTCCTTTCAGTACCTTCGCTTGATACGCCGGTCTGCGATGTGGAAACCCGGCGGTTCAACGAGGAGGCTGCCAAGCTCCCGGGAGTTGAGATCGTGTGTTTGAGTATGGATCTGCCATTTGCCCAGAAGCGATGGTGTGGCGCCGCGGGAGTCAGTAATGTCATCACGGTCAGCGATCACCGCGATGCGTCCTTCGGCAAGAACTATGGCGTGCTCGTAAACGGGGGCCCTCTGGACCGACTGCATGCGCGCGCGGTCTTCGTTATCGGTCCTGATAACAAGATTAAATATGCCGAGTATGTGAAGGAGATTGCCGAACACCCGAATTACGAAGCTGCGCTTTCCGCCGCGAAAGCTTAGGAGCGGGGGGACCGGGAGGTAGGGGGGGCGGGGACTCGGGTCGACAGCGGGAGACGGCATATCGTTGCCCCGTTGCCTGCCCATTGCCCCGTCTCTTCGCCTCACCCTCCCTCGACCGGAACGCAGATAATGGGGATCTGCGCTCCGCGTAATACTTTTTCGGCAGTCGAGCCGAAGAGCAGGCCCTCGATAGAACCTTGTTTTTTGCCGCGAATACTCAGCACGATCATCTCGAAGTAAAGGTCGTTCGCGACGCGTAAAATTTCGGCAAATGGATAACCGACGACGACCATCGTATCCACCTGAATTGTTGCGGATGGGGTTCGTTTGGCGATTTCTGCCAGGCTTTGCTCCGATTTATTCCGCAATTGCTCGATAGCGGTTTCGGCCTCGAGAAAACCCGCTTCATTGAGTTTAGCGATGAAATCCGAATCTATTACATGCAGCAGGCAGATTTCACCATCTGGCTCGATTAATGAGAAAGCGAATTCAATCGCTCGTAAAGAGCCGGGGGAAAAGTCAACGGGCACAAGGATATCCTTGAATTGCATCTTCATCTCCTTTCTCCATTCGAGTTTCGAATCTATAATTAACAAACGGATGCAAGCTATATTTTTAGCTCAAATGGGATGCAGAAGCGATATATAAAATTTGAAATCCTGCTTACAGCTCTCTTTGTCGCGAGCGCTGCCGATTCGGTCGCCCAACCGCTCAAGAGGCAACCGGATTCGCGGCCGGCCAAGGCACATATGCAGAGGGTGAGGGATCGTAAACCTTTCCCACCCTATCAGCGCGACCCGATACAACTGGTTAAGGAGTTCTACCTCGACGAGGACAGGAAAAAGCTCGCGTTCGATCTGGAACTCGCTGTCGCGACAGCCTTGGGTGGAGACGCCTGGGGGAAACTCGACGAAAAGCAGCGAACAGCGGTGGCCAGGGCCTTTGAAATTAAGGTGAATGAGATTCTGGAAGAATGGGATCCGGGAAATCTGACCAGCGTCCGCGTCCTGAGGAGCAGGATCAAAGATAATCAAGCCACGGTGATGGTCTTAAGGGACCTCGAATTGATTCGGTTCACGCTCGCGATGCGTAACGGATTGTGGTTCGTGACGGAACACGAGGTTGTCGATGATGCGCTTCCGGAATTCAGCGACACGATCCAGGGCGCGCTGCATCCTGGCACGGCCCGAGGACAGGCTTACCAACTGCCGACTGAGAGCGCGCTCAAATATCTTGATGGGTTGATTGCGGTTCAGGGCGAAAGCCCGCAGCTCCTGCTGCTCAAGTACCGGGTGCTCATATCTCAAAAAGTTGAAGAGGATACGGCGAGATCTGCGGAAGCGCTCCGGATAGCGCTGACCGGAAGGACTCAGGGGAATGTGAATCGTTTGAGGGAGCGCCGTGGGGTGGAGCTAGAGGATGATCGTGCGCACGAGTTGTTGCTCAAGATAAACAGCCGTTGGCCAGATTTCGCTCCCGGTTCTTTGGCTCTCGCTTTTGACCTTTTATATTACGGCAATGACGATGCGATTCTAAGTACGGTCAGCAAAAATGCAGAACGCGCCATCGCGCCGCTCGAGCATTACATCGAGCTCGTTCCTTACGACCCCCGGCCGTGGCGCGATCTGGCGCACGCCTATGCCTTGCTGGATAAAAACGATGAGGCCGAGCGGGCATTTCGGGCGGCCATCGAGCGGGACCCGACCTACCTCGACCATTACGCGACACTGATTGGCTTCCATTTATTGTGTGATGAGCTCGAGAAAGCGAAGGCGAGTTTCACCCAGATGCTGGGGGCAGCTTCTAGTCCTGATGAAGCATTCGAGTGGTTTCTCGACGACGAAGGATTCGATCCCGATTATGCGGTGCTGCTGGAAAATTTACTCCTTTCATTTCCCAAGGAATTGGAAGGGAGCAGGGCGGGCATGGTTTTGCTAGCGAATGCGAGGGAAGCTCAAAATAGAACGGGAGAGGCGATCAAGGCTATGCAGAGCGCGGTTGCGATCGAGGGCGAGGCGGACGATTATGAATATCTATCCCAGCTTTATCGCCAGCAACAACGATTCGTCGAAGCCTTGAACGCGGCAAATCTTGCGCTCAAATTGGATGACAAATCCGCATCGGCGCAATTCGAGCGCGCTTGTTCTCTCTCGCAGCTTGGGCGGAAACGCGAAGCGCTCGTGGCCTTGAAACAGATGATGGTGTTGGATCCGGAAATCATCTTCGATCCACAGGAGGCCGATCTGCAGCCTCTCGCAAACATGCCTGAATTCAAGTCGATCAAAGAGAAATTGAAGGACGATCCCGAGGAAATGAATAAGAAGAGATGACGAGAGGAGAGTTAGGGTAATTGATGCCTGCGCCGGAGAGTGAGATATGCCGAACTATGATCCAGAACTGGATGACGCGGTAATCACAGAAAGCAAGCAGAAGGTAGAAAAACCGCCGCTATATAAAGTTCTTTTGCATAACGATAATTACACGACGATGGATTTTGTCGTCGTCATTCTAATCACCGTCTTCCACCACTCGGAAGGCGATGCAATACGTATCATGCTGCAGGTTCACCATAAAGGCATGGGCGTAGCAGGCGTTTTTACTCATGAAATTGCCGAAACGAAGATCGCGCAGGTTACCGAACTCGCGAAAGAGCACGAATTCCCTCTCCTCTGCACGATGGAAGAGGAATGAATGGGGCGGGTTCTGACTCCGGGCCCCACACCCAGGTGAATTCATATTCCTCCCAAAGCATATGTTTACCAGAGAGTTAAAAGCTACATTGGAACTTGCCGCAAACGAGGCGTCGCATCGGCGTCACGAATTTTTGACGCTCGAACATTTACTGTTCGCGATGTTGAAGGACAAGACGGGCGGCGATGTTATTTATCATTGCGGCGGAGACATCGAATTACTGCGCGGGGATCTGGAAGAATTTTTCGGAGAGAATATACGCCCGTTGCCGCAAGGCTTCGAACGTCACCCTGAGCCGACCGCCGCCTTCGACCGCGTGATCGAGCGCGCGCTTATGCAGGCGCAGGCCTCGGAGCAGGTACATGTTGATGGCGGAAACATTCTCGCCTCGCTCTTCGAGGAGCAACATTCGCACGCGCGCTACCTGTTGGAGAAACAAGGAATCACCCGGATTGACGTCCTCAAATACATTTCGCACGGCATCTCGAAGGTCGAACCCGATTCGGCTCCGGCTCCGGCCGGCGATGATGAAGAAGAGGATAAGGAGAGGCGTCTGGCGCGCGATCCGCTCAGCGCATTCACGACGAATCTCATTGCGCGCGCAGCGGAGGGCAAAATCGACCCCCTCATCGGGCGCCAGATGGAGCTCGAACGCACAATCCAGGTTCTGTGTCGCAGGCGAAAAAATAATCCGCTCTATGTCGGCGATCCCGGTGTCGGCAAAACTGCAATCGCTGAGGGTTTAGCGCTCAAAGTCCATCAGAACGAAGTGCCGGATGTATTGAAGAACAAAGAGATTTACGCCCTCGATATGGGCGCTTTGCTGGCGGGCACGAAATACCGGGGCGAGTTCGAGCAGCGGCTCAAGGACGTCATCAACGAGCTCAAGAAAAAGCCGGGTGTGATCCTCTTTATCGATGAAATCCACACTATTGTCGGCGCCGGCGCTGTGAGCGGCGGTTCGATGGATGCATCGAACATTTTGAAGCCGGCGCTGGCTTCGGGCGAGATGCGCTGCATCGGGTCGACCACTTACAATGAATACAAGGCCTCGTTCGAGCGCGATCGTGCGTTGGCCCGTCGATTCCAGGTCATCGAGATATCACAACCCAGTATCGGCGATACGATTCAAATCCTTCACGGGCTCAAGGTCTACTACGAAAAACACCACGGTGTGAAGTACAGCGACGAGGCGGTCCGGGCTGCGGCAGAGCTTTCGGCAAAACATATCAACGATCGGTTTCTGCCCGACAAGGCGATCGACGTTATCGATGAGGTGGGCGCGGCGGCGAAACTTAAACCCGTCGAGGAGCGTCCCGAGATCATCAGCGAGACCGATGTGGAGCTGGTTGTGGCAAAGATGGCGAAGATTCCGCCAAAAACCGTTTCGGTCTCGGACAAGGAAAGGATGCAGAACCTGGATGTCGATCTGAAAGGCGTGATCTATGGCCAGGACCATGCGATCGTTCAACTGGTCAACGCCATAAAGCTCTCGCGTTCGGGTTTGGGGCACCCCGACAAACCGATCGGTTCATTTCTCTTTTCCGGTCCTACCGGGGTCGGAAAGACGGAGTTGGCGAAACAACTGGCGCACGCTTTGGGCGTCGAGTTCATTCGCTTCGACATGAGCGAGTACATGGAGAAGCATACTGTGTCGCGGCTGATCGGAGCACCCCCGGGTTATGTAGGTTTCGACCAGGGTGGATTGATGACTGATGCGATTCGCAAGACGCCCTATGCAGTTATGGTTCTGGACGAGATTGAAAAAGCTCATCCCGACCTGTTCAACATACTGCTGCAGGTGATGGATCACGCGACCTTGACGGACAACAACGGCAAGAAGGCCGATTTCCGCAATGTGATCATGATAATGACCACCAACGCCGGTGCGCGCGAATTGAGCGGATCGCGAGTTGGATTCAAGTATGCCGACTCCGGCGGCGTCGGCGGTACAGGCAGCAAAGCCAAAGGAGCGATAGAACGCACCTTCAGCCCCGAATTCCGCAACCGCCTGGACGCATGGATCGCCTTTGAGCCCTTGAATTTTGAGACCATCGAACGTGTGGTGGATAAATTCATCGGAGAGCTTCGCGCCCAATTAGTAGAAAAGAGGGTCGAGCTTGAATTGACCGGGCTCGCGCGCACGTGGCTGGCGAACAAAGGTTTCGACAAACTTTACGGAGCTCGTCCGATGGCGCGATTGATCCAAGCGAAGATCAAGGAACCGCTGGCCAATGAAATATTATTCGGCAGCTTGCAGAGAGGCGGGATGGTCGTGCTGGACGAAAAGGATGGAGAATTGACGCTGGAGTATCAGAGCGATTGAGAGCAGGCGTGTCAACTATCCGAGATGTGTGCGCCGTTCCGTATCGTTATTCACCACCAAGATCACAGAGAACTAATCTCCGCACTCCTCACGATGAAAATCGAATTTGAATCACGACCCAATGTATTGTAACTTCGTCCGGCTTGATGGTCACTGAGATAACCGGACAAACTCGCCTCCGGACACATTGTGGCTCGTCTATTTGCCCCGGCGTCCTTAGCATTGCAAGAACGCTGTCAAGAACCGTGCCGGATTTATCTGCCATCTTCAATTTCAGGTGATCTCGTTTGCCCAGATCGACGGACTTTACTATCATCACGCTTCAATTTAACCCTGTCCACCTACACTGCCCCGCTGTTTAGACATTGATAAAAATCTTGAACTTCACGGTCTACCGCTTAGGAGGTCCGAGATGGCAAAAACAAATACACGCTTTTCACCACACATCATCGCAGTATTGATAATAATCGTCATTTGCCTGACAACCAACGCTCTCAATTTCTCTTCGAATGCGCAGCAGATTTCACCACCGGCGGCCGCCCATCCGCTTAATGGCCTGCAATGGCGAAGCGTCGGGCCTTTTCGTGGCGGTCGCGTTACGGCTGTCGCTGGCGTCCCATCGCAGCCGATGGTCTATTACTTCGGCGCAACCGGCGGAGGCGTGTGGAAGACTACTGATGGAGGCGTCAATTGGGAGCCGATCTCGGACGGTCAATTAACCACCGGTTCGGTCGGAGCGATCGGCTTGAGCGAATCTGATCCGAACGTGATCTATGCCGGTATGGGTGAGGTGCCCATCCGGGGTAACGTCTCGCACGGCGACGGCGTTTACAAATCGACCGATGCCGGAAAGACGTGGAAGAGAATAGGCTTGGAAGAGACGCGACACATAGGCCGCGTTCGGGTGCACCCGAAAAATCCCGATCTGGTTTATGTCGCCGCCCTGGGACACATCTTCGGGCCGCACGAGCAACGTGGCGTATTTAGATCCAAGGATGGAGGTAAAAGCTGGGAGAAGATTCTCTATCGCAACAACAAGGCGGGAGCGATCGACCTCATTCTCGATCCGTCCAATCCTAATGTGGTCTATGCAGGTTTCTGGGAGGTTTTTCGGACGCCGTACAGTCTGGAGAGCGGAGGGGAAGGGGGCGGTCTCTTCAAATCGACCGATGGCGGCGACACTTGGAATGAGATCACGCGCAATCCCGGAATGCCCAAAGGGCTGGTGGGAAAGGTCGGAATAACTGTTTCCGCCGCGAATCCGGATAGGGTGTGGGCGATCATCGAGGCCGAAGACGGCGGAGTATTCCGTTCGGACAACGGCGGCCAGACGTGGAGCAAGACAAACGAGCAGAGAAACTTGCGCCAGCGCGCGTGGTATTACACGCGCATATACGCAGACACGAAAAACGTCGATACCGTATACGTTCTCAACGTGAGTTTCTCCAAGTCCAATGACGGCGGGCGCACTTTCACTACGATCGGTGCACCTCACGGCGATCATCACGATCTTTGGATTGCGCCCGACGATTCGTCGCGGATGATCAACGGCAATGACGGCGGCGCTAACGTCTCGTTCAATGGCGGCAGGACCTGGACGGAGCAGGACCAGCCTACCGCACAATTTTACCGGGTCGCTCTCGACACTGATTTCCCTTATCACATTTATGGCGCGCAGCAGGACAACTCGACAGTCAAGATCGCCAGTCGCTCGATGGGTGCCAGCATAGAGCGAACGGACTGGGAAGAGACGGCTGGCAGCGAATCGGGCTGGGTTACCCCACATCCCAAAGACTCGAATATCGTTTTCGGAGGCAACTACGGCGGCTATCTATCGCGTCTAGATCATCGCACGGGACAGGAGCGCAATATCACTGTCTGGCCGGATAATCCCATGGGTTGGGGCGCTGAGGGGATGAAATATCGGTTCCAATGGAATTTTCCGATAGTCTTCTCTCCTCACGATTCCAATACGCTCTATGTCGGCAGCAATCTGCTCTTTAAATCCACCAACGAAGGACAGAGCTGGCAAGCGATTAGCCCGGATCTCACTCGTAACGACAAATCTAAACTCGGCCCCTCGGGCGGACCCATAACCAAAGACAACACGAGCGTCGAGTATTACTGCACGATCTTTACGCTGATGGAGTCTCCCGTGCAGAAAGGCGTGATCTGGACCGGATCGGATGATGGATTGGTATACGTCACGCGCGATGGCGGCAAAAAATGGGAGAACGTCACGCCGAAGGAGATGCCCGAATGGATTCAGATCAATTCGATCGAAGCCTCGCCGCACGATGCCGGGACCACTTATTTCGCGGGGACGATGTATAAGTCCGACGATTTTCGACCGTATCTATATAAAACGAATGATTATGGTAAGACGTGGAAGAAGATCGTCAACGGCATTCCGGAGAGCGCGTTTACGCGTGTGATTCGCGAAGACCCCAACCGCCGGGGTTTGCTGTATGCGGGAACCGAAACGGGGATATATGTTTCATTCAACGATGGCGAGAACTGGCAATCCTTGCAATTGAATCTGCCGGTCGTGCCGATAACAGACCTGGCTATTCATAAACGCGAGAAAGATCTGGTCGCCGCGACGCAAGGGCGCAGTTTCTGGGTGCTCGATGATTTAACCCTGTTGCATCAGTGGAAAGATACGATCGCCGTTTCGAATGTGCATCTGTTCAAGCCCGAAGATGCTTACCGCTCACCGAATCAAGGTATTTCATCGAGCGCAAGAATGACGGCCGGCGCGAATCCTCCGGGAGGCGCGGTAATCTGGTACCACTTTAAGGAAAAACCGACCGGAGAGGTTGTTCTCGAAATTCTGGATGGCGCGGGCAAGCAGGTGAAGAAATTCTCTAGCAAGGCGGAGGACTCTCCTGCCGCGGCCTCTACGGAGGACGGAGTTTCGGCAAGAGGCGGTGGCGCCGCTCGCATCCCGATAGAGAAGGGATTGAATAGGTTCATCTGGGATTTGCGTTACCCCGACGCGAGCCGTTTCCCCGGCTTGATTCTGTGGTCCGGCAACACCAATGGGCCGCGCTCCGTGCCCGGGGTTTATCAGGTCAAACTCACGGCTGACGGTAAGACGATGACCGAGAGCTTTGAGTTGAAGAAGGACCCGCGCATTGCGACGACCCCGGAAGATTTTAAGAAACAGTTTGACTTGTTGATAAAAATTCGCGATAAATTGACCGAGGTGCACAAAGCAATCAGCGAAATCCGTGATCTACGTAAACAGATTGATGATTACGCCACTCGCGCTACAGGGCAGCCGAATTCTCAACCAATCGTCGATGCATCAAAGTCGCTCAAAGCCAAACTAACCTCAATTGAAGAAGAGTTGTATCAAACAAAAAATCAAAGCAATCAGGACCCGCTCAATTATCCAATCAGGCTCAACAATAAGCTGGCAGCTCTTGCCGGCGTAGTGGGCAGCGCCGATGCCGCTCCGACCGATCAGTCTTACGCGGTTTACGAAGACCTGACCGGGCGTATTAACCAGCAGCTCGAGAAACTGAAACAGGTGATGGCGAGCGATGTTCCGGCTTTCAATAAATTGGCGAGGGACAAGGATGTGCCGGCGGTATTTATAAAACCATCTAAAGAGTAGTTCTCTGAAGAACGGCTAAATTTAAATGCTACTGGAATCAGGGTTTTCGGCTCTGGAACGCGGAGGCGCGGAATATTCTAGTACTCGATCAGCCAAATCTCATCGATATCCGAACAGCTGGCATATCCGGGTTTTCTAGATTTTTAAAGATAACGACTATAATTAACGGATTCGTTAGCTATATTTCGGGGGGATATTTTTATGGACAGGACTACTGAATCGCCGGTGGAAGACTTCACGCAACAAATGAAACGTGATTGGAATGAACGCGCGAAGGAAGACGCGAGATGGTTCATCAACAGCGTTAGGCATGGACAGACCGAAGGAGAGTTTGATGAGAGTGGCCGGAGGGATATCGAAGGATGGGTCAGAACGGAACTCCCGATACTCGTGGGTGATCGGGATCCTGCATCGATGCGCGCGCTCGAGATAGGTTGCGGCATCGGGAGGTTGACCAAGCATCTGGCTGCCATATTTGGAGAAGTATACGGCGCCGATGTTTCCTCAGAGATGATCCAGCAGGGCCGGGATCGTTTACGGTCTCACCCTAATATTCATCTGCGTGAGACGAGCGGGTCCGACTTCGCCGAATTCCCGGATGAGTACTTCGACTTCATCTTCTCTGCTTTAGTCTTTCAGCATGTGCCGACAAAGGAGATCATATTATCGAATATACGTGATGCCTACCGAGTGCTGAAACCAGGCTGTATCTTTAAATTCTTGGTAAGGAGCGTAACGAACGATGAGCTGATGCAGATACAAAAAGATACCTGGATCGGCGCTTCTATGTCAGAGAACGAAATCCGTGAGCTGGCTCGGGGTCTGGGGGCAAGATTGATCGGCTTGAATGGCGGCGGGACGCTCTACTGCTGGACGCTTCTCCGTAAACCTAGACTAGATGTGAAACCCGGACTGCGTAAGCCGCCAATACCTCCTTCGATCAACTATATCGGTCGGTCAGATAACATGCAGATAAAAGAAATACCTGCGCGCGGTGAGAAAGCGTGTGTCGGCCTAGTATCTACCGGTCTGGAGAGAGACGAAGTCGATATAAACAATTTGATAATAAAACTGCGTGATAAAGAGATAAAGCCATGTTATGCCGGCTCGGCGGGGGATGCCTCTACTCCGGATGTACAAGTTAACTTTCGCATTCCGGAAGATGATCCGGGCGGTAATGCCAGTGTGCGGTTGCAAAAGATCGAAGGTGAGGCGTCGGAGGCGGTCACCATCAAAATATTACCACCCCAACCTGTGCCTCCGAAAATTCACTATATTACAAATGCTGTCGATGAGGGACTAGATATATTTACAAGCGGCCCTAAGTCGATAATTCGTGTATTGACCGAAGGGCTGAATAATCAATCGAACTCTGAGAATGTTCGTGTCAGGGTGGGCGGGAACATTCTCAAACCGGAATCGATAATATTTTTGGCTGAAGGTGGAATCTGGCGAGTAACCGCGCATCTGCCGGAATCAACCGTATCCGGGGAGACCAGAGTACAGGTAATCTTTAACGGGATTGAGTCGGATGTCGCGCCCCTGCAAGTCAAAGAAGCTGAACCGGCGACGGCGCCGAAAGAAGAACCGCAAACTCTGAGGTCGTTCCTTCGGAGCCTATTTAAATAGTCATCAAAATAGCGTTAGTCGCGGGTTCGCCACATTTTTTTATACCGCAATCTCCTCACCTTGCGGGACCCGAATTGGTAAACCCAAATTAGCCTCTCTGAATTTTGACAGGATTTTCAGGATATACCAATCGGTGTAAATCCTAGAAATCTTTGTAAAAAATCCTGATTTTCCGTTCTATACAGGAGCGACATTAGCAATTGAGCGATTTTAAGAAATAGCCACTTTTCCCCCGCAATCCAATTAAAGGCAATGGTTTCTATATGAAACCGCCTTCGCATCTAAGGTTGTCGCTCCTAAGGTTCTCGTGATAAGGTTCTATGTTAACCCTGTCACTGGCTAAGGGTTTAAAATCGGGGAATTGGCATCAGCCCCATCGGCTCCTGGCTCGAGATGTGGAATCGAACGCAAGGTCGGCATCAGTACTCATGAAAAAAATCAAAGTGTGTTATCACGGAAATTGTTTCGATGGGGTTTCCTCGGCTTCCGTCTTCTCGTGTTTTTACCGTGAGCGCATCATTAGCGGTCGGCCCGATTGGGAATTCTCGTACCAATCGATGATGCACCGCGCCGGCACCCTGTTCGACGACGGGGTTTTCGATGGCGATGAGAACGCTATCGTGGATTTCAAATACAGCAATTCGCCGAAACTCACCTGGTGGTTCGATCATCACAAGAGCGCGTTTTTATCGAAGGAGGACGAAGCTCACTATAAAGCCGATGCCAGCGGTAAAAAATTCCTCGATCCGAGTTACAAGTCCTGCACCAAGCTCATCGCCGACATAGCGCAGAAGCGGTTCGGATTCGATTCTGCGTCGATGAGCGAATTGATTCATTGGGCGAACATCATCGATGGCGCCCTGTACAAGTCCCCGGCTGAACCGGTCGAGATGAAAGATGACGCGTTGAAATTAGCTATGGTCATCGAATCCGACCGTAACCAAAAACTGATCGAGCAGATCATCAACGATCTCCAGGTTAAGCCTCTGAGCGAGGTCGCGGCTCTACCCTACATCGTTGAACGGATAGGACCCTTGTACCTTCAGCATCTGCGCGCGATTAAGGTCATCAGGCTGAATTCTTCTATGGACGGCCCCGTGGTTTTCTTCGACGTTGCGGATTACGGTTATGAGATGGAAGGATACAGCAAATTCATACCCTACTATCTCTATCCTGACAGCACATATAGCGTGAGCGTCAGCCATTCGACTCACCGCTCAAAGATTTCCGTCGGATCAAATCCGTGGTCACCACATCCGCGAAAACACGATCTGGCCAAAATCTGTGAGCGATATGGCGGCGGCGGGCACGCGGTCGTGGCTGCGATTTCACTCGCACCGGAGCAGTTGGTAGAGGCGCGTAGGATTGCGGCAGAGATCGTTCGGGAATTGAAGCACTAGATTCGACTAACCATGAAACCTGGAAATTTACGTAACAGACGAAAAAGCCATCCGCTGCCACGCTTGCGGGAAATCACGCCGGAGGCACAACTCGAGATTCGTTCTACCCCCAAGCCTGAAATGAATCTCCACCCGCTCGACACTTTTGAGTATGAGTATCCGGGGAGCAGGATCGAGATCAATTTCAGCTCTGCCGAATTCACGGCCATCTGCCCGTTCTCCGACTTCCCCGATTTCGCCACTCTCAATATCCGCTACGTACCCAACCGCCGCTGCATTGAGTTGAAATCACTCAAGCTTTACATCAATTCGTTCCGTCATGTGAAAATCTTCCATGAGCACGCCATCAACCGGATATTGGAAGATTTCGTGGCAGCCTGCGATCCGATCGAGTTCCATATAGAGGGCGATTTCAATGTGCGAGGCAATCTTAAGACCGTAATCAGAGCGAGCTATGTTCAGGAAGGTTCGAAGAAGGTTTCCGTCCGAAATCTGAAGAACTAACCCGCCCATCGCATCGTAGTGGTAATTATTCAAAATATCCAAGAATGGAGACCACCGATGTTCTATTGTCCAAAATGTGCAACTTCAGCCATTCCGGGTCAGAGGCACTGCCGAAACTGTGGGATCAAACTCGATTTAATCCAGAACGCAATTGAGGGCAAACAACGTGGGCCGCTGGATTTTGATACGCTCAAAAAAGACCTGCGCGATCTGGGCTCAAGTTTGCGCACGGGTTTTGAAGAAGCTGGAATAAAGATCAAACAGACGCAGAAGCTCAATAAAAACGCACGACCGCTAACGCCTAACATGCCGAACTGGACGAAAGAGTTCAATAAAGCTCTGCGTAAAGTCAAAGCCGCGAACACGCGCAAATATAGTCTGCAACAGGCGACCCTCTCGATCTTCGGCGGCGGCGCAATAATTGCCGTCTGGTACCACCTGCTCAATGTCGCCGCAGAATCGGGCCTCCTCCAGAGTATTGAGCTGATCATCTTCGAGCAAACCGGCTCCCAGGTGACCGGATTGATACAGGTCGTCAATATACTCTGGTTATTGGGATTGATCCCGATCGCGCGCGGAGTAGCACACCTGATCAACGGCATCTTTATTGTCCCGCGGAAGGTGGAAGAGCGAGAAGAAGAGAGCTACGCGACACCGGCCTATACCTATAGTTCGCCTGTGGCGGCTGGCAACGCATCGACAAATGAGCTGCAGGACGAGCCAAACGCTGTTACACCATTGAGCGTGACTGAGGAGGAGACAGTGCGATTCGAACAGAGATAAAGGGGGAACAGGGAAGCAAACTTGACGAATAGCCGAGAATCTCGGGTCCCTCACACTGGTTCCCCCTGCTCAACTTTTTCTTAGCGAAACATGGTCGACAATTTCCAGATCGAAGCCTTCCAGCGCGTGTAATTTTGGCGGATGGTTTGACAACAGTCGCAACTTTCGCACGCCCAGTTCGTGTAATATCTGCGCGCCGGTGCCGTAATCACGCACGTCGCGCATTTTGTCGGTCTTCTCCTGCTCCCGCGTAACACGTTTTCCCTGATAGCCGCGTAACTGATCGGCCAATCCCACACCGCGCATCTCCTGCTTGAGATAGAGCACTATTCCATGACCTTCTGCCTCGACGGTCTGCAAGGCGATTTGAAGCTCCGCTCCGTGATCGTCGATAGTGCTGCCGAATACATCGCTCAGGACGGATTGCGTGTGGACCCGCACGAGTACCGGTTCATCAGGACTGATCTCGCCCCTGACCATTGCCAGATGGACTTCTCCGTTCAGCACGTTTTCGAACGCCACGGCGCGAAATACCCCGTGGATCGTAGGCACCATCGCTTCAGCGATACGGTGCACCAATATTTCGTTCTGAATGCGATAGCGGATCAGGTCGGCGACGGAGATAATTCGGAGTTGATGTTTGCGCGCGAACTCAACCAGCTGCGGCAGGCGCGACATCGTGCCATCCTCATTCATTATCTCGCAGATGACGGCAGCAGGAGTGAGCCCGGCAGTTCGCGCGAGATCGACGCTCGCCTCGGTTTGACCGGGTCGCATCAAGACTCCTCCTTTGCGCGCGCGCAGCGGAAAGATGTGGCCGGGGCGAACCAGGTCTGCCGCTCTCGATGTCGGATTGACAGCCGTTAGGATGGTCTTAGCGCGATCGGCCGCAGAGATGCCCGTCGTCACGCCTGACCGCGCTTCAATCGAAACGGTGAAGGCGGTGTTATAGTTCGAGTTGTTTTCACGCTCCGAAACCTGCAGGGGAAGGTTCAACTCATCGCAGCGATCTTCGGTCATCGGAAGACAGATCAGCCCGCGACCCTCGCGCGCCATAAAGTTGATAATCTCCGGCGTGACCTTCTCCGCCCCGCACGCCAGGTCGCCTTCATTTTCGCGATCCTCATCATCGACGATGATGATCATTCTACCGGCACGGAAATCTTCGATTGCTTGTTCGACAGGGGAAAATGCCATGATAAGAAATTCTAGTAGCCCATTGAACCGAGGCTCTCTATGGTCAACCCGGCCCCCGGTTCTTTTATGTGCGTTTGCATCATCCTCTCGACATACTTGGCGATGATGTCAACCTCAAGGTTTACCGGGGAGCCTCTATCGAGACCGCTCAGGTTGGTCACCTTCCAGGTGTGCGGGATGATCGCGATCTCGAACCACTCTTCGCCCAGCGCCGCCACCGTCAGACTGATCCCGTCGACTGCGATCGAACCTTTTTCGACGATATAGCGGGCGAGATTGACGGGAAACTCTATGCGGACGATCCAGCCATCTCCTTCGGCGCGCGCATCAACGAATTTGCCGGTTCCATCGACGTGCCCTTGAACGAGATGGCCGCCGAGCCGTGATGACGGCAGCAGCGGGCGTTCGAGATTGACGCGCGTGCCGCCGCGCAAACGGTTCAAACTGGTTCGGCGTAATGTTTCAGCCGAGACGTCCGCGGCCAGCCAGTCAGGACCCAGACCAACGAAGGTCAGACAAACTCCGTTGACGGCAATGCTATCGCCTTTTTTAGCGTCGCGGACTACCTTCCTGGCTGAGACCTCAAGACGCGCGCCATCGCGGTCGGTAGTTATCCGGCGAATAGCTCCCATTTCTTCAATGATTCCGGTGAACATAAGAGATTATATCCATAATTCGTTTGACGACTTCATCGATCGTCATCGCGGACGAGTCGATATAAATCGCATCATCAGTTTGAACGAGCGGCGAATCGAGGCGTGTTACGTCGCGATAATCGCGGTCCTCGATTTCAGCTTTCATTTGGTCGAGCGATCCGGAGCCGATCCCGCGCCCGGCATTCTCCGCCAACCGGCGCCGGCTGCGCGTGTCCGAAGTAGCGTCGAGGTAAATTTTGACATCAGCCTCCGGAAACACCTGCGTGGCGATATCACGCCCTTCCATTACCACACCGCCTGCACGCCCCATCTCCCGCTGGCGCGCGACGAGCGCCCGGCGGACTGCGGAGAAGGCCGATACTTGCGAGGCCGCCCGAGTAACATCGGGCGTGGCGATCTCCTCTGTGATATCGCGACCGTCGATCAACACGCGCATCGAGTCGACATCGCCCTTCAAATCGATCGAAGCGTCTAGCGCGAGCAGTCCGATGCGATCGGCAGCGTCGAGTGAAATCCCATCGTTCAGCGCTTTCCAGGCCACCGCGCGATACATCGCGCCGGTATTGATGAAAAGATATCCGAGTTTCTTCGCTATCCGCCTCGCGACCGTACTTTTCCCCGCGCCGGCCGGACCGTCAATAGCGATGATCAATCTTCGGTGAGTCACCTTAACTCCTCAATGTCGCCGCCCGCGCGGCTGAAAGCGACCTTGCCGAACTACCAGGCGGTAGCCCCGGAAAATTCCAGAGGGAAACTATCTCTCCAATACTTCTCCGACCAATTGCAGGCTACGATCGATCATCTCGCGACTCACGTCGTAATGAGTAACCATACGCATTTCGCGCGCGTTGATGCCGTTGGCCAGCACGCCGCGCGCTTTCAGTTCGGCGGAGAATTGCGCGGTTGACAAGCCAGTTCCTGAAATGTCGAAAATCACGATGTTCGTCTGCACTCGTTCCGGATCGATCTTTACTCCGCGCAAATCGGCCAGCCCTTCAGCGAGTCGCTTCGCCTTGTCGTGATCTTCAAATAACATCTGGGGAGACTCTTCGAGCGCGACCAGACCGGCGGCGGCCAGGACGCCGACCTGGCGCATTCCCCCGCCCAGGAGCTTACGCCAGTTGCGAGCCTCATCTATGAAGTCCTGTCTTCCGACGACCATAGAGCCGACAGGAGCGCCCAGCCCCTTCGATAAGCAGAACATGACCGAATCGAACGGGCGAGCTACCTCGGCCACCGTAGTATTGAGCGCCGCCGCAGAATTGAAAATCCGCGCGCCATCCAGGTGCACGGGCAAGCCGAACTCCCGCGCTCCGTTGCATATCTCTTCGGCTACTTTCAAAGGCATCACCGCACCGCCGGCCATATTGTGGCTATTTTCGAGAGCGATAAGCGATGTGGCTGTGACGTAATAGGGGGTTTTTTGATGAATTACGCTGCTCACCGAGCCCCAATCGAGCAAGCCATTCTCACCGCGGACAGTGCGAAAAGTCACGCCGGACAAAGCTGCTGCTGCTCCCATCTCATAGTTGTAAATATGGCAGCGTTCTTCCACTATGACCTCTGTTCCCGGGCGCGTATGAAGTTTTACGCATATCTGATTACCCATCGTCCCCGATGGGACGAAGAGAGCGGCCTCTTTTTTGAAAATCTCGGCCGCCATGCTCTGGAGGCGGTTAACAGTCGGGTCTTCGAAATAAACGTCATCGCCGACTTCGGCCTCTGCCATCGCGCGGCGCATTCCGGGGGTGGGTTTTGTTACTGTGTCGCTCCGTAAATCAATCATTTGTATTCTCCGTCATTTGTATTCTCCGTTTCCATTCTCCAATATCTATCAGCTTCTTCTGTGTTCTTTCGTAATCTTTCGTAATGAACCTCTCAGTCCGCTAAGTCCGACCGTCGCTCTGTTCATTAAAATCCAGCGATGGGCATATCATAAGAATGCAACGAAAACTTCATTCGCCAATACTTTGCCCTTGCGGGAGATAACCATGTTTTCGCCGCTCAATTCGATCAAACCCGCCTCACGCAGTCGCTCCAGCTCGTCTCGATAACGATCGACCACGTTCACGCCATACCGGTTTCGATGTTCGATCAGATCGACACCTTTTCTCAAGCGCAGACGCAAAAAGATGGCCTCGCTCTGCCGGTCTTCATCGTTGAGCTCGGAGCGCTCCACGACAGGAGAAATACCGCCCTCGACCATTTCCAGATACTCGTGGATATTACGCGTATTCGACCACCGGGATTCTCCATCATATCCAGCAGCCGAAACTCCGAAAGCCCAGTATGGGGCCCCTGTCCAGTATTTCAGGTTATGGCGGGACTCGAATCCTGGGCGCGCCCAATTTGATATCTCATAGTGCTCAAAACCGGATCGTTCGGCTTCATCCATCAAAACGAAATACATTTCAACAGTCAGTTCATCGTCGATCGCACGCAATTCTCCGCGCTCGATGCGATGGAGTAGCGGGGCATCCCGGTAAAGTTCCAGCAGATACACAGACAAGTGATCCGGAGCCAGCCCGAACGCTTCGTCCAGATTGGCGCGCCATATCTCCATCTTCTGTTCGGGCAGCCCCGCGATGAGGTCGATGCTGATATTCTCGAATCCCGCAGCCCTGGACATCTGAACTGCCGAGCGTGCGTCTTGCGCTGTATGTGTGCGCCCGATCATTTGCAATTCAAGATCACTGAACGATTGCACACCGAAGCTTACGCGATTGATTCCGATTGCGCGCAGTCTTCCGAGATAATCCGCGGTGACGGATCCGGATTGGCTTCAATAGTGATTTCGGCGCCCGGATCGATTTCGAATTTTTTATGACAGGTCTCAACCAGACTCGATATCTGTTCGGTGGAGAGGGTAGTGGGCGTGCCGCCGCCGAAGTACAGTGTATCAACCGAGGTCATCCCCGGATTTGGCGTTATATTTTCAATTTCTCGCCCGAGAGCGGCGACATAGCGTCGCGCCACGTCCGATTCGTAACCTCCAGTGGCAAAATTGCAGTAGTGGCAACGTGTTGCACAAAAAGGTATATGTAAATAGATACCTGCCGGCTCGTTCATAAAGGTAAACAGTATAGCATTTTACCGCGAATATCCGCCCGCTGATAATTTTTGTTCTGTTTTCTTGCAGGAAATTTCTATGGAGTTTCGCCGCTCATAAGCATATAATCATCTGACTGACAATGTGATTTATGCCGGGGCTTCTCGATTTGCGGTTAGACGAGCCCGGATCAAATCAAGTCGAACGTATCAGACTTTAAGTAGTTCAAGGAAGTTAGGCAGACAGATCATTTCGACGCTTCATCGTCGAAATATTGCACATCTTTGCTGATCCGATGCGAGCATATAGGCGTCAACGCCTGGATCAGCGTGTGGCCCATGGGGCCATTGGTGGTATCTCCCCCTGCTGTTGATTAATATCCGGCGCCAAGGAAACGTGCTGAAGAACCTTGTTCTGCTCATGCTTGCTGAGCTTTGTTCGGTTCTTTCAGCCAATATAATTGGGTAGTAGGTAGGCAAGTATTCAGTAGCAGATTTCTGGAGGGCACAAGTCTCCTTCAGGAGCCTGCGACCGATTACCTCCTCCTATTTCCATGAGGAGACCCCCCCAATGCAAATTTTCGCCACCCTTTTCCTGCAGATCGAAGATAGACCGGATCTGACCTTCAACTACATCATCATTGCGATTCTATTAGTCATCGCGGCTATTCTGAGCATTGTCGTCGTACGTCGTCGCATCCGCGAACGCGACGATGATTGGGAGAATTGATTGTGTAGGAGATAGCTCCAGGTTTTTCAAAAACACTATGCAGTGCTAGAATAATTCTCGAAGAATCAAAAAGGTTTCAGAGACATGGGTGAAATGTCGAAAGAGAAAGAGATATTCTTCGAGCATTTGCGTCGCGCGGGGTTCAAGAAGACCGCACAGCGGGAGTTGATCCTCGAAGTTTTTCTCAAAACAGAAGGGCACCTGAGCGCTGAAGATCTGTATCATCTTGTCAAAGTTGAAGACCCAAGCGTCGGGTTTACAACAGTCTATCGCACGCTCAAGTTATTGCATGAATGCGGTCTGGCGCGGGAAGAGAGACTGGGAGATGGCCGCAAGCGATATGAGCATGAATACAATCATCAGCATCACGATCATTTGATCTGCACCGACTGCGGCCGGCTGATCGAGTTTTACAGCGAGGTCATCGAGAAAAAACAGGATGAGATCGCTGCTCAATTCAATTTCAAGCCTACGCGTCATAGTCTGCGCATCTTCGGGATCTGCTCGAATTGCGAGGCCAAACGTAAAATCGCCGGTCGTTAAGCTCAGAATTTGGCGTGGGAACGGTAGTCCCTCAGCAGAAGTCTATCGTGAGAACGTACAATCGCCGGCACAAGTTGATCTTGCTGCTGCCCTATTTTTGTTTAATGGGCGCCTGTCTGAACAACTCTTCGTCAGGTGATCAGGAGCGGCTCGGTCTGGACACTACCAGCGTTGAAGCGTTTATGCCGGAACGCATACGCGTCATTTTCAAGCGCAGTTGCGAATCGTGCCATGGCATCGACGGGCAGGGAATCGCTGGGATCGCTCCGGCATTGAGGTGCGGCAGCCGCCGCAGTATTGATGAATGGGGAAGATACTTGCGCGAATCGCGCCATGCCCATCCGGTTGCCCAGGAGCCGCCCATCTGGCTCGATCCTGATGAGGTAGACGCTGCGGCTGAATATCTAGCTGTAATAAACCACGGGAAAACCTAGCGCCGGGATGCCGACGCGTAATTATCCGGGTTATGACGATTCAAAATATTTCAGATATCCGAACGAGACTACGCGGTGAAGCAGCAGGTCTTGCCGTGAGGTTAAAGAACGCGTGGCGCATTGTGCGCGACGTTTTGCGCGGCTATTCCAGCGGACAGCCGGCAGATGAATCGCGACCGCGCAAAGGTTGCTGTTAATAAGATTTGAGATTCGAATTTTGAGATTGATAATTTGAAATAATGATTCCGATGAACGCAGAGATTGAGAGCCTGGTCGAACGCATCACCGACCAGGTTATCGCGCGCCTCAATGCCGAGGGGAACAATTTTTGGGGACAGGACGATTGCGCTCCCTGCAGCCCGCATCATATCGCGTGCGCGCTCAGGGCCGGGGCTTCCCGAATCGGACTCGCCCCTGGTCAGTCGGCGGGTGCGGCGGCCGATGTCGCCGGGTATATCGATCACACGCTGCTCAAGCCTGACGCAACGCGCGCTGAAATCGAGAAGCTGTGCGAGGAGGCGCGCGCTTACAACTTCGCCTCCGTCTGCATCAATCCGGTTTGGGTAAAAGAATGCGCCTTCGCTCTCTACGGATCGCCGGTGAAGGCCTGCACCGTGGTGGGTTTTCCATTGGGCGCCACTCTGGCCGACGTCAAAGCATACGAGACGCGGAGAGCGATCTTCGACGGCGCGACCGAGATAGATATGGTGATCAATATCGGAGCGCTCAAATCGGGAGACAATGATACTGTTAAGCGCGACATCAGCGCTGTAGTTGAGGCGGCGCACGATGCCTGTGCGATCGTTAAAGTGATCATCGAAACCGCATTGCTCACCGACGAGGAGAAGATACGCGCCTGTTTGCTGGCGAAGGATGCTTCGGCAGATTTCGTTAAAACATCAACCGGTTTCGCCAAGGGAGGCGCAACCGTCTCCGACATCGAATTGATGCGGCGAACGGTGGGCGCCGAGATCGGCGTAAAAGCGGCAGGCGGCGTAAAAGACCTGGCAGCGGCGCGCGAGATGATCGCCGCGGGCGCGACCCGTATCGGCGCCAGCGCCGGCATCAAAATCGTTCAGGAATTACAAGGCCGGAAGCCGGTCACTCAGAGTACACCTGGAAGCTACTGAAAAGAATTGATAATAATAGTTCGTATAGATTGTGGCAAACACTTCATACGAACTATCAACTATCAATTCTTTTGTTGACGCTTTCGCGGCTTGTTTGCTAGGATCACGTTTTCTTTCGCAAGAGGGAAATAAGGGCACATAACTCAGCGGTAGAGTGCTGTCTTCACACGGCAGAAGTCACAGGTTCAAATCCTGTTGTGCCCATGCATTTTGCGGACAAAAAAATGAGCCGTGACGCTACGGTTTGGGGCGGCGGAGCAATAGTGTTAAGTGAAACGCACGATGATCACCACCAGCGCCAGTTTGATCTGACCAAACTACTTCATCAAATCCCTGCCGACCAAGCTCGATGAGGGCATTATTCACCTCCTTAGCATTTACCCCATTGTTAGTCACTACGCGGTATTCCCATCGCTGTGGGGTTGCCTGCGCTGCGACTGCTGGCTCGAGTGTCTTAGCAGAGAGATGAATGGATCTGATGCCAAGAGTGGCGGTGAACACACAACCAGCCGCAAATATGATGATCGCCAACACGAAATTTCTAATATTCATGCCTGCTCCTTTCGTGGCTGATCGTAACGAAATAGGGGCATCGCCGCCTGACAAATCCTGACACGTTCTGAATCATCACTTTATCGCTGATAAACTATCCGACCTCCCACAATCGTATAGAGAGTCTTGACCTTCACCTCTCCCCGCTCATCGATCCAATCCTCGGGCTTCGTTTGCAGCAGGCTCCGATCGAGCACCGTGATATCGGCGAGTTTTCCTTCAGTCAGCGTCCCCTTGATATCTTCCTCGAAACTCGCATAAGCCGAGCCCCAGGTATATGCCTTGATCGCTTCGGCAATCGTCAGCTTTTCGGCGGGAAACCAGCCTCCGGCAGGTGTGTGCTGCACTGTCTGGCGCGTGACGGCGGCATATAGGCCATAGATCGGATTGATCGGATAGATCGAAGCCGTCGTCCCCGGCCAGTCGCTGCCGAAACTCAGGGTCGCGCCTTTATCTTGAATAGTTTTGAATGCATAAGCGCCTTTGCAGCGTTGGTGGCCGATGCGTTCTTCCATCCAACGCATATCATCGCTCAGATGGAACGGCTGCACTTCGGCCACTATGCCCAGGCATTTCAGACGATCGAAATCTCGCGGCGCGATGACCTGGGCGTGAACCAATCGGAACCGGCGGTCGCGCGCTCCGTTGGCGCTGTTCATGGCCTCGATCATATCGAGCATGAGTCCATTGGCTTCGTCGCCGATGGCGTGCACGCTGATCTGGATGTCGGCAGCGTCAGCCCTTATCATCATCTCTGTGAATGGTCCTCGATTCAGCTCCGTCCTCCGCTCCGGGGACACCCAGGTCAGCGGCCGCCAGTGTCCGCGATTCTTCTTATCCGGGTCGTTAGCGTAAGGCTCGTAGAACCGGGCGCCCATTGTTCCCATAATGCCGTCAATGTGGCCTTTGACCGCGCCGAGACGGACCATCTCACTGCCGAAGCCGCGTTTGATCCCGAGAGCGTTCATATGTTCCCAATTTTCGAGCCCGTATCTGAAATTCACGCGGGCTGTCAGGTGGCCTGAATCAAGCAACTCATTGTAAATCTGCAATTGTTCGTTGTCCGATATATCTTGAAAAGAGGTCACTCCTCCTTCGCGCACCAGACGCAGGGCATTCTCCGTCATCTTTGCCCGCTTCGTGCGATCGGGTCTAATTTCACGCCCCAGGAATTTGGCTTCGATGCCGCGAGCGTTCCTGATTCGCATTGTTCCCGTAATGCGGCCGCCGCCGTCGCGGATGTGTTCGATCTGATCGTCGTTTCGGTCTTCGACTCCGGCGCGCTTCAAAGCCGCGGTATTGGCAAAATACAGCGAGCTATCGAACTTGTTGATGAAAAGTGGCGTATCTCCCGTGATCGCGTCGATCGACTTGCGGTCAGGGAACCAGGACTCTTTTTTCCCGGAAGATGTACTCGCCCCCACCTCCCATTGCTCATAAGCCCCCCAGCCGCCGCCGCGTATAGGTTCGCCGGGATGCGTGGCAACATAATTGCGCACGCGCACCACAAAAGCGTCGTCCGTATGTACGTCCATCAATTGAATGTTCCAGAAAAAACTGGCGGCGCTCGCGAAATGTACGTGGTTATCGTTGAAGCCGGGTAGAACGAAGCCACCCTTTAGATCGATCGTCAAAGTGCGATCGCTTTTCAAGGCCAGGCAGTCGGTATTACTGCCGATCTTTGTTATTTTCTCTCCGCTTATGGCAATTGCTTCGGCCGTGGGTTTCGAGGAATCGACCGTCCATATGTATCCATTGTGAAGGATCAAATCGGCGGTCGCTCTCCCCGTCTGATCCGCATTGAACGATGAGTCGCTTAGTTGCAGGAAGATGAAAAGGATCAGAACGATTGATAGTTGAGCCCAGCTTGACTGGCATTTCATTCTCGGTTTCATGTGGATGCTCCTGTGGGTTGAGTTATGATGAAAACTCTGGTGAAGCTGGCTATATTATGAACGAACTTGAAATCACTGCAACTTTTTTTTCCGGGCAGCAGCTCGATATCCGCTTCGATCGCGAAGGCTGGAGTCGAGCGCGGCTGCTGACCCTCGATCGCAACTGGCGCGGTGAGGCGGCGCCGTCGCAATTACGTACTATCGCGCGGGCCTTGTGGAATGCTGATGAGCTTCTCTTCGGCTTCGAATGTCGTTATACCGAGCTCGACGTGGATCAGGAATTCGATATGAATGAAGAGCGCCACGCCCTCTGGGATCGTGACGTCTGCGAGGCATTTATTCGCTCCCCGCTGGAACGGCAAGAATGGGTGTACAAAGAGTTCGAAGTGGCGCCGACGGGCCAGTGGTGCGATTTGATTGTCGACCGCTTGTCGATGACACACGATTGGAAATGGAGAAGCGGCATGCGCACGGCAGGCCGGATAGATGAGAAATTCTGGTGCGCAGTCATGGCGATCCCGTTTGACGCTTTCGGCCGCCGACCAGAAGAGGGTGAAGTCTGGAAAGCGAATCTCTTCCGCATCAGCCGGTTCGATGGAGAGCGACAATATCTCGCATTTTCCCCGACCTACACCGAAGAGCCCAACTTTCATGTCCCGGAACGATTCGTCAACCTGCGTTTCGTCGCATAGTTTTTAACATGGTCTTAAAACTGCGCAGCGGGGCGGATTACATTCTTGTTGTTTCTCGGCAGATAGCGAACAAAAACGTCAGAGTAAGGGAAGCCAAAACTGGCGAAACAATCGAAAATACAAGACACCTTTTTCGTGCGTTTCTTAATCGGCTTAGGACCGGAACCGTTCACAATCGATCCCGTACTTTTTGACCTTGTAGTTGATTATGCGTTCGCTGACCTGTAGCAGTTTGGCAACGCGCGCCTGATTGCCGCGCGTCGTCTTGAGCGTATCGATGATCATCTCGCGTTCGAGTGCCGCTACGGCTGATGTGAGTGAAGCTGCCGAGATGGTCCCCGAGCCTTCCGCCGTCTGTAGCGTCGGTGGCAAGTGATGGCCGTGAATTACCGCGTCGTCGCAGACGACGACTGCGCGCTCAATGCAGTTTTCAAGTTCGCGGACATTGCCCGGCCAGTGATAACTCATGAGCATATCGATTGCGGGAGTTGAAATGCGTTTTACCGTTTTGCTGTGCTCGCGCGAATACTTTTCGACGAAATGATCGGCGAGCAGAAGGATATCCGGCTTCCGCTCGCGCAGAGGCGGAACGAAGATCGTGAAAACATTGAGCCGGTAGTACAAATCTTCGCGGAATGTGCCATCGGCGATCGCTCGTTCCAGATCCTTGTTCGTCGCCGCAATCAGCCGCACGTCGAGGCTCAGAGTCTCTATCCCGCCGACGCGCTCGAATTCGCGTTCCTGAAGAACGCGCAGCAATTTGGTCTGAGTGGCCAGCGATATCTCCCCGATCTCGTCCAGAAAGATAGTTCCCCCATTCGCCATTTCAAACCGACCTTTGCGACGGGCGTGGGCGCCGGTGAAGGCGCCGCGTTCGTGGCCGAATATCTCGGCTTCTATCAGACTATCTGGCAGAGCGGCGCAGTTTACCTTGATAAAGGGATTGTTGATGCGCGTAGAGTTGCGATGAATAAGCTCTGCGATGAGTTCTTTGCCAGTTCCCGATTCGCCGCGAATCAGCACCGTCGTTTTTGTCGGCGCAACCTGTAACGCCTGTTCGAGAACGATCGTCATCGCGTTGCTGGTGCCGACGAGCGAGCCGAAATCGGCCTTGCTCGGAATGGAGACCGTACGCGCAAGCCCGGAATTCTCAGCCTCTTCCGTCCGCCGCGAGAGGTGATCCAGACGGAGAGCCTGGCCGATCAACGAAGCGATGACTGATAGGAAGTCAGCGACCAGGTTAATCTCGCTCTCTTCTTGTTGGCGAAGAAGTGAGCCCAGCGCGCCGATCGTACGCCCGCCGGCATTGACCGGGACGCAGATAAATCCTCGTTCATCGCGCTCGGATGCAATCGCCCCCGTGCGGTTGAGATAAAGCGGCTCATCGCTTACCTGCGGAACGATCACCGGTCGACCCGACATCACAACCCGCCCAGTTATGCCCTCGCCTAACTGATATCGACCCTGCGCTCGGCCGCGGCCGCTCACGCCCACCGCGACTGCGACGCGAACTTCGCGCGTCGGCTCATCGAGCAATGAGGAGCATGCACGATTGCAGCTTGTGCCGTTCGTCGAGCAGCATAAAGACGCGCGTGATTGCATCTTCCAGCTTGAGCGCTTGATCCAGCATCCGATGCGCCTCTTGCAGCGTCCTTAACCGGGCCGCTTCAAACTCCGAAGAACCGTTTATCTCATCCCGAGGATTCGCTTTCTCTACAACTGAATTCATTGAATTTATATCGGTCTTCTTTTCCTTTACGAAAAGTATGAGTGATAACTTCATAACTTTGGCAAGCTTCGTGCCATCCGGATCCCGCCTTTCATAACAATTGTTTAGCAGGATGAGCCGCGAATCTGAAATTGTGCGTTACTGCAAAAATGTATGCTCTTTGCCGTAAAGATACAAAAATGTGCGAGCTTATTTTATACACAGAGTGGCCTCGATCCGATGCAGCAATTTTGTGGTCGCTCATTACCGTTGCTACGATCTTGTTCGTGCGGACCCCTGGCGAGATAGCCCGGTAATTCGCCGATGTGGTTTAACTGCGACGATATCTCATTTCCTCAAAAACACTTACCGTTCGGATTAGACCTTCTTTGTTTGATCGGCACGTTTTTTGCCGTGTCTCTGGCGTGGAGAGGTTAGCCGTGAGCCAAAACTTCACATTTTGAATACAGAAAACTGATAACGATTTAAGCTCGGCTGGGTAGGCTGAAGACCGAGCAGTAGCTTGATGTTTGTCAATCGTGAAATACGCGATCAGGAGAGGATGAAAATGAAAGGGAAGATAGTACAGGCTTGCTTGCTGGGATGTTTAATTTTATTGGTGAACTCGCCGGTTATCGCCGAGATGTCGGTCGCTGCCGGCATTTGGTGCAATCGTGAAAGGCTTAATCGAGTTTCTGATGCTCATGAAGCTCAGCTCGTGCGCAGTCTGCGTAAGATCACCGGGTACGAGCGGCTGCGTTTTGCGGAAGATGGGTCGCTCTCGCTCGGCGATACGACCGGCGTAATCGCGGGTTCATCGATCGCAAGGCAGATAATATTTTGTGCGATGGGATCGGGCCGCGCTTACATTATCGAGGACCATTCCGGTTCTCAATCGGTATTCTTCGGTCAGTTGGATGAAGGCACTGATTTTGAAGACGTCGTATCGAAACGGAAGTTGGATATTTGGCGTCTGCGACTAGATTTCGAAGATTTTATTGATATGGAAGCGCCACCCGCCGTGCGCGAATCTTTCGATGTCGGATTCACCCTGTTGCACGAATTACTGCACGGGGTCGGATACAAAGATGCTGACTCCCGAGGAGAGATTGGCGAATTGGAAGGATTGATCAATCAAGCGCGTGGTGAATTGGGACTACCGTTGAGGGATCAGTATTTCGGAGAACCCCTGCAGATCACGCCTGGGATAGCTACCGTCCGGCTGCGATTCCGCGAGTTTATAGAAAAAGAATCGGCTGCAGGCGGGCATCTGAAACGGCCAATTCTTCGCTATCTCTTCTTTCTCCTACCCGCGGGTTACAGATCACAGCTACAAAATGGGTTGACCTGGCTCAATTGCGGTGCGAAACGCGAATAAGGGTATCGACAATCCCGTCAATAGTTTTCAGTTTTCAGTTTTTAGTTTTCAGCTGAGCTGTCTCGAGCAGCAACTAAAAACTGAAAACTAAAAACTGAAAACTAAATTGGAGATCGAATCGCCCGCTCAATATTTTTTTGTCTTATATTGTTATTTCTTGCCTTTTTAGTTTCACCCCCAGAATTTTCGCAATCCCAACTTTGTGTTAAGCTGCGCGCTACGCTTTCGCTTGCCAAATCTTAATGGGAGGTATGAACGTGATCGTTCCCCTCAATGAATACGATTTTCTCAAACGCGCGCTGACGGTTTATGGCGACTGCGAGGCCATCGTCTCTGGGGACCTGCGGCTGACTTACAGGCAATTCGGCGACCGTGTGAACCGGTGGGCACATGCGATGCGGACGCTTGGTGTGGAGAAGGGCGACCGCGTAGCCATCATCTCACAGAACAGCCATCGGATGATCGAAGGATTTTTCGGCGCACCGTTAATCGGAGCGATCCTCATGCCGATCAATTTCCGGCTGGTCGCCTCAGACTTCGAATACATCCTCAATCACGCCGAAGCGAAAGTCCTGATCGTCGAAGAAGGCTTGACGTCGTTGATCGAGGAAATCCGTCCGAGACTGAAAAGCCTCCAGCACTTCATCACCTGGGCTGAGAGCTCGGATACAATTCCGAATGAATGGCGCGATTATGAGGATCTGCTCGCTGCCATGCCTGCAACCGAAGTCACCCCGGCAGAGGTAGATGAAAATGAAGGGTCGGCGTTGCTCTATACTTCAGGCACAACCGGCCGCCCCAAAGGTGTGATCCTGACGCATCGCAATCTCTATCTCAATGCGATCAATTCGATAATCGAATTCGGGCTGACTGATTCCGATGTTTACCTGCATACGTTGGCGCAGTTTCATTGTAATGGCTGGGGCCTGCCTTACGCCGTTACGGGTGTCGGAGCCAAACACGTAATAGTGAGGAAGTACGAACCGGGGGCATTTTTTGAACTCGCGATCCGCGAGCGGATGACGTTCGCTTGTATGCCGCCGACGATGATCAATATGGCATTGAATCATCAATTGAGCGAAAAGCAGATTAAAGACTTGCCGCGCAATGCGCGCGTGGGAACGGCGGGTTCGGCGCCGCCGATGGCGTTGATCAAAGGAATGCAGGAGCGTTTAGGGTGGCAGGTGATTCAGATTTACGGCCTGACCGAAACATCGCCCTTCTTGACCGTGTCAAAAGTCAAGCCTCATATGGTCGATTTGAGTGATGATGAAAAACTTCGTGTGCAGACGCGCACCGGTTATCCGATGCTCGGGGTCGAGATTCGAGTCATCGACGATGTTGGAGCAGAGGTGGCGCCGGATGGCGAGCAAGTCGGAGAAGTGACTGCGCGCGCCAACGTCGTGATGGCCGGTTACTGGCAGCAACCCGACGCGACCGATGCTGTGATCGTCGACGGCTGGTTTCACACGGGCGATATGGCGACGATCGACGAAGAGGGGATGATCGAGGTCGTAGATCGGAAGAAGGACCTCATCATCTCGGGCGGCGAAAATGTATCGTCTATTGAAATAGAGGGAATGTTATATAAACATCCGGCCGTGCTCGAAGCTGCGTGTATTGCCATTCCGGACGAACGTTGGGGAGAGGCGCCGGCGGCTCTGGTTGTATTTAAGCCGGAAATGTCAGCGACCGAAGAGGAATTGATTGCGTTCTGCCGCGCTCACATGGCGCATTTCAAGTGCCCGAAAGCCGTGACTATCATCGATGCGCTGCCGCGCACGGCGACGGGCAAGATTCAAAAGAATCTGTTGAGGGAGAAATATTGGAAGGGCAGGGAAAAACGCGTAAATTAATACTCCGTAAACGAAGTTTTTAGTGGCTACCCCGCCCGATTCATTGTAAACCGGCCTGAATGCTATTCTGAACGCGCCCTGCGGGGCTTTAATTTGATGAGCGCCCTGATCTCAGTAGACAATATACGAAAAAACTTCGGCGCAGCCACGGCCCTACGCGGCATCAGTTTTGAGATCGAAGTTTCCGAGCTGACCGCCATAATCGGCCCATCAGGCTGCGGCAAATCGACGTTGCTGCGTTGCCTCAACGGGCTCGAGTTATTCGACAGTGGGCGGGTTAAGATTGGTGACATCATACTGGACATGAACAACGGCGCACCGCATCGCCATCTCAATACCCAACTTCGACATCTCCGCGAAGAGGTCGGGATGGTATTCCAGGACCTCAACCTCTTCCCGCATTTGACAGCACTGGAAAATACCGCTCTCGCAATAATGATAGTTAAAAAAGCCGATCGAAAGACGGCGGAATCGCGAGCCCGCGAGATATTGGAGAAGGTCGGATTGCGCGATCGTCTCGACTATTACCCGTCGCAATTATCCGGCGGCCAGCAGCAGCGCGCGGCCATAGCGCGAGCATTAGCGTTATCTCCCAAGGTTATGCTTTATGACGAGCCGACATCCGCGCTCGATCCGAGCCTCGTCGGCGAAGTGTTGAACATAATGAGGAAGCTTGACGATGAAGGAATGACGCAGGTCGTAGTTACACACGAGATGCATTTCGCGCGCGGTGTGGCCGATAAGATTCTGGTGCTCGCCGATGGGGAATTGATTGAATCCGGTTCGACTGAGAATATCTTCACCTCCCCGCAGGATGAACGGACGCGCAATTTTCTGCAACGTTATCTGTGAGGTAAAAAAGATTCACCGCAAAAGTTACAGAAGTAGCTCAGGAGGCGCTGAAGCGGATTTTATTCGCTCGCTTTCCGCAATCTGCGCCCTTTTTATTCTGCTTGTAGTGAATCCTTCGACTATCCATGCACAGGAGGCCAGAGAGCTTCGTTGGGGCGGAGATTCCGAGGGTGGTGCGCCATACGTCTTTCCCGATCCGAAAAATCCGCGGCAAATCATCGGGTACGAAGTCGATCTCATGAATGAAATCGCGCGGTTGCTCAACCGGCGCGCCGTTTTCGTGCAGAACCAGTGGGATGGTTTGATCCCCGGACTTCAGCGTGGCAATTACGACGTCGCTATCAATGGCATAGAGATAACCGATGACCGCAAGGAGCAAATAGATTTCACGATCCCATATTACGCGACCGGCGAACAGCTGAGTGTTCGAATCGGAGAAAACTCGATCAACTCGCTCATCGATTTAAAAGGTAAGACGGCGGGCACGCTGAAATACTCGCTCGCACAGCGTATTCTCGAACGAGAGGGCGGAATCAACATTCGCACTTATGACGGACAGATCAATGCATATGAAGATCTCGCGAATGGTCGCCTCGATGCGGTGCTGATGGACGCGCCGATTGCGGTCTACTACAGCAGACCAAGCCCAAAACTGAAATTTGTCGGCCCCCCGATCGAGCAGATAAAATATGGCATCTGCGTTCGCAAAGACGATGGCGAGTTGCGTAGGCGGCTAAATGAAGCGCTCTTGTCATTGATAAAATCGGGAGAACTGCGGCGAATATACGACAAGTGGGGATTGTGGAATGACGATACGGGGCGGCTATTCGCGCATGTCTCCAGCGAACCCGGGAAACAGGGAGAAGCGCTGTCCGATTATACGCAGGCGGTGACGCGTAAGCTGACGTGGCGCGAGAGATTGAAGCAGTATGCCAGCTATTTGCCGATCCTCCTCTTTCAGGGCGCACCGATGACGCTCCTGATTTCGGTCCTCGGGATGGCGCTCGCCGTCACGCTTGGCCTGGGGCTCGCTCTGATGAATTTGTACGGGCAGACTCCGGTATCGTGGTTGGCCAGAGCTTATGTAGAGCTGTTTCGCGGAACTCCTTTATTGATCCAGCTCTATCTGATCTTTTACGGACTGCCGAATATAGGGATCAAACTTTCACCGCTCTTCGCCGCAGTCGTCGGGCTCGGGCTTAATTATGCGGCCTATGAGGCGGAGAATTACCGGGCGGGGATACAAGCGATTCCGCACGGGCAAATGGAAGCAGCGCTCTCGCTGGGAATGACGCGCCCGCAGGCGTTGCGATATGTGATCGTTCCACAGGCGCTTCGTCTGGTCATTCCGCCGGTGACCAACGATTTCATTGCACTTTTTAAAGACTCATCGATTGTATCTGTTATCACCATGGTCGAGCTGACCAAGGTCTACGGGCAACTTGCCTCGACCTATTACGACTACATCGGTGTAGGGATTTTGACGGCTGCTATATATTTCTTAATGGGCTTGCCATTTGTCCGGTTGGCGCGATGGGCAGAATCGCGGATGGCGACCGACAAACGAGTGGTCGTCACGGCTAAGAGGCGGTGGTTCGGGGTGGGCCGGCGTCCGGTTGAAGGATGATGGAAGCGCAGGTAGCGACAGATCAGAAATAACAAGCTCAGTGCTTTTTTGGCTTCCCTGAGCACAGCCAAATGCAGGTAACCGATAATTCAATAAAGGGAGAGTATAGTAGATGAATAGACGGGAAGTATTGAAGACGGGTTTAGCCGCAGGAATCGCGAACAAGATCAACATATCAGCTGAAAGTATGCACTATTACGAACTGAGAACTTATGAACTGCGCAATGATCTGCAGCCCGCGCGCATCCAGGATTTTTTTCAGAATCACTTCATGCCGGCGATGAAGCGCCAGGGCATCGGGCCGATCGGCTGCTTCAATGTGATCTCCGGCCTCAACACGCCATCGCTGATCATCGTGATCGATTACAAATCGCTCGCGGATATGCAAACGGCGATGGAGCGCGTTCGTTCAGACAAGGAATATATGAAAGCCTGGCAAGCCTTCGAAGCAGGAGGCGAATTGCCCTACTCGCGTTATCGTTCCGTTCTACTAAAGGCATTCGAGTCGCACCCCAAGATCGAAGTTCCGCCGGCAGAAGAGAAGCGCCCGCCCCGCGTATTCGAGCTTCGAACATATGAATCGAAGAATGCCTTTTCGCTGCAGACCAAGATCGATATGTTCAATCAGGAAGAGATCAAGATTTTCCGCGATTGCGGTTTCGCAACGGTATTCTTTGGGGAAGCTGTTTTCGGTACGCGGTTGCCGCATCTGACTTACCTGGTGGGTTTCGATAATATGGCCGCTCGTGAGAAGGCCTGGGATACTTTCAGAGTCAACCCCGATTGGGCTCGCGTTCGCGTCAAGCCAGGTTGGACCGATCCGGAAGCTGTTACAAATATTCACGCGGCATTTCTGCGCCCCGTGAGCTATTCTCAAATTCGATAACTCGGTGACGGTAGTGAATAGAACCAGACTACGCACAAGCCAGCAGACCCGCGCGCAATTGGTTATCGGCGTCGGCTTCGATCATCAAAATATTACAGTCGCGCTGGTGGATGAGCGCGCACGTTTACTCGCCCGACAGCAGGCCGACACTCCACAACGGACAACTCGGGCGGCTGCTTCAGCCATGACGAAGCTGATCCTCGGTGCTTCTTTGACGAAGGAGCGTGGGGAGAGTTTGATCACGGCAATCGGAGTATCCGTGCCGGGACAGGTCGATCCGGACTCCGGGCGCGTCTCTATCTCCGGGCTCAAAAACTGGACGCGAATCGCCCTGGGGAAGATGATCGAAGAGGGGTTGAGCGACTCGGGATACGACATCCGCAACCCGATTAATGAGCGGCGCGCACGCGCACAACCCGGGCGCTCCTCTCAACCGCAAATTGCCATTCAACCCCGCATCTGCTGCACAGCTGCAGCGGAAGGTTGGGTCGGAGGTGCGAGAGGAAGGGATAATGTCGTTTATCTATCCATAGGTGAGGAGATCGAGGCCGGCATCATCGTCGATGGCCGGGTATTGCGGGGAGCGGATGGGCGGGCGGGGTTGGCCGGGTGGATGGGCTTAAGCGAGCAATTTAAACCGGAGTACGCCGCTCACGGCTGCCTGACAACCGAGGCGACGATCGGTTCGTTAGCCCGGCGCGCAATTGACGAATGGAGTGGAAGCTCAAGCTCGATGCTGGGGAAGATGATAAAGGCAGATCCGATGCAGCTCGACGCGCCGATCATCATCCGTGCGGCGCGCGGCGGGGATCCGCTTGCGCTCAAGATCGTCAACGAAACCTGCCGATGGATAGGGCGGGGAATAGCGAATCTGATATCGATTCTCAACCCTGAAGCGGTGGTGATCGGCGGCGAGCTGGGGCTCTCGCTAAAACCATTTTTTGACGTCGTGCGCGGAGAGGTTGAACGATGGACTCCGCCCAACAATTCCAAAAATTGCCGCATAGTTAGCGCGTCACTGGGTGATGAAGCCGTGTTGCTGGGAGCGGCGCGGCTGGCCTGGGTTAAATCAGGGTGAGAGAAAACAGAGCGGCGGCACCGAGTCAATCTCAATCAGTCAAACTACAGTTGAGACCGGCTCGCTGCCGCCGCAGACGTTTCTATCAGATAATTTTACTGACTGTTACCGGTCGAATCCGGCTGCCGCTTGAGCTCCGGCCTGCCGGAAGAATCCGCTGGCTTCTCGGTTTGCGCAGGCGGCGTGTCCGTCTTTTCGCTCGCGGGTGTTCCGTCGCCGCGCTTGAGCACCGGGCGATTCTTCTGTTCCGGTTCGGTTGAATCGCTATCGGAATCCGGACGTCGCTTGAGAGTCGGCCGCCCGCTGTCGTTCGCATCGCCCCCGATGGTTCGTGCGGCGCTGGCTGCAACCAATCTCGATCTGACTCCGTTAAATTCCGAGCTGCTTATCTGATACGCTTCTCGGGCGGGGAATCGCGTGATTAATTCCTGCACTAACTCAATGCGATCGCCCGTCAGCGGATGTGTGCTGAATACTTTTAACAGGGTCGATTGTTTATTACCCTTCTCTTTTGACTGTAACTTTTCGAAAAACGAGACCAATGCGGTCGGGTCGTAACCTGAGGCCCACATATACTGCGCGCCGAGCCGGTCCGCTTCTTTCTCCGCGCCTCTCGAAAACTTGAGGAACGTGAGAGGGACCGCAATACTGGCAACCTGCTGAACTATATAACCGCCTATCCCACCAAAGAAGATCAACGGAATTGAACCATATTTCAGCAGTTCGCCCTTTGACGCTTGCTCGACCCCATGTCGCGCTGTAACGTGTGCGATCTCGTGCGAGATTACTCCAGCAACTTCGGCTTCATTTTCCGCCGCCTCGAGCAATCCGCGGTTGACGTAGAGGAATCCGCCCGGTAGTGCAAACGCATTGATATCATTCGAGTCGATTACTTTGATCGTGAATGGAACCTTGGCATCAGAATGAAGAACCAGGTTCTGAGCGATGCGGTTGACATATTCGGTGATTACTGGATCGTTGACGAATTTGGACGAGCGATCGACTTCCCTCGACAGTTGTCTTCCCAGAGCAACTTCGCGATCGAGGCCATAGAAGGCCAGTTGCCCTTTGTTTATGTCTCGTTTGCCGATGAGCTGCGGGTTGTTCTTGTCTTCCAGCGGCTTGATTTTCTGTTGCTTCTGCCCCAACACCGGCGTTGCAGCAAGCGTTACAGAGACAATAAACGCTATGGAAATTTGAAGAAGTTTGGTTTTCATTTGCATCCCTCTTGCTAGTTGTATTTCTTTGGCGGACTAACAGCTTTTCGTATTATATAATAAATGCAGCTTTTACGCCTGTGATAACCTGCACAGCCAGATAAAAAATATGTTAAATAGATTTCATACCCCTCAGCCTCTCAAGTGCTTGAGCAGCGCAGCTACCGGGTGTTAGTATCCGCGCGCACACGAGATACTTACGCGATCTAAAGAATAATTGGACTCATCTCCATTCGATCGCAAACGACTTACATTGGGACAGAAATAAGCGAAATCAAAAGTCAAAACGATAAAATCGAAATTCAAAAGGCCGGCACATTTTCTGTAATATTCCGGAATTTGATCTTCAAATGGGTGCTCGTCATCGGCTCAGGGATCGCGATTTTTCTTACGCCGGTACCTGAAGGGATCGATTATAAATCCTGGAACTTGTTGGCGATCTTCATTGCCACGATCGTCGGATCGATACTACGTCCGTTGCCCGGTGGGGCGATCGTTTTACTTGGTATCGGTGCGATAGTTATTACCGGATCGATGCCCGTCAGCCCTGAAGTCGCCGCAACCGTTACGGATCCGAAAGCGCTTGAGGCGCTGCGCCTGAGAGCCGCCCTCGCCGGTTACGCCGACCCGGTAGTCTGGCTCGTGCTGGCGGCGTTTTTTATGTCGCGGGGAATGATAAATACCGGGTTGGGACGGCGCATCGCTTTGCTCTTCATACGGGCTCTCGGTCATAACTCGCTCGGACTCGGTTATGCTCTGGTTGGTACGGATTTCCTGCTTGCTTCCGTCATTCCGTCGAATGGCGCGCGCAACGGCGGCATTATTTTTCCAATTACCAAAAGCGTTTCTGAGGCATACGATTCGAAGCCGGGCCCGACCGCCGGCCGCCTCGGCGCTTTTCTGATGAGTTTTCTATATCAGTGCGATGTCATTATCTGCGCGATGTTCCTGACCGGGCAGGCGAGCAATATTCTGATTCAGAAGTTCGCGATGCAGCTCGCCGGCGTAGACCTCAGTTACACGCGCTGGTTGCTGGGAGGCATCGTCCCCGGCCTCGTTTCGCTGATGGTTGTGCCGACTCTGCTATATCGCGTCTTTCCGCCTGAAGTGAAGCATACCCCCGGGGCCAGAGCGTTCGCCAAGACGGAACTCGATGTGATGGGGCCGATGAAGTTGCAGGAGAAAGTGATGCTCGGCGTTTTTCTCCTGGTCGCCGGATTGTGGACTACGACCAGGTTTCATGGGATCGACTATACCGCCGTCGCGCTGGTAGGCATCTGCGTACTGTTGCTCACCGGTGTGATCGCATGGGAAGACCTGGTGAGCGAGCGCGCGGCCTGGGACGTCTTCATCTGGTACGGCGGTCTCGTGCGGATGGCCGAAGCGCTCGGGGAAACGGGAATCACCAAACGATTTGCAGAAACCGCGGCCGGGTTCACGAGCGGATGGCGCTGGTGGGCTGCGCTGGCACTGTTAGCGCTCGTTTACTTTTACGCGCATTATGCTTTCGCCAGCATCACGGCTCACGTGCTGGCTATGTATACGCCGTTTTTGATTGTCGTGCTTGCCGCGGGCTCACCGTCATTTATCGCTGTCGGGTTGCTCGCCTACCTGTCGAATCTTTCAGCTGGATTGACGCATTACGGAACGACGCCCGGGCCGATATTATTCGGCGCCGGTTATGTCACTCAGCAGAGGTGGTGGCAATTGGGTCTGATAGCCTCTATCGCAAATGTAATAATCTGGTCGGTCCTGGGAGTCATCTGGTGGAAGATTTTGGGTTGGTGGTAGCGGAAGCCGTAGACGGTGAGACAGAGGGCGAGGCGATAAGTGGATAGAGGACGAAGAGATTCCTTTCTGCCGTGGATTTTTTCTCTCGCCTCAGCACCAATATTCCCGGCGCCTCTTCATCAATCCTCATAAATCTTCCATTGCCATTTCAAACTCCTGCGCCATTCCCGGGTGGTTATGGCGATTGGCTGCGGCGATGCCTTGCTGGTAAGCGGCGCGCGCCTCATCGATCAGGCCCTGCCTCTCGAGAGACTGCGCCAGTTTGCCGTAAGCCGCACCCTGATCATCGGCATCGTTCAGGTAGGCGCGCAGCTCGACGGCCGCTTCTTCAAACCTTTCAAGCTTGAACAACTCATTGGCCAGACCGAAACGGACGACGGTGTTTTTCGGATCGTCGTTCAGCATTTTTTTGAACAACTCAATACGACCTTCTGCCATTTGCTTTTCTCCACAATATCAGTCTTTCTTTACAGTCGGTCCAGATAATAGGCGTCTACAAGGCGGCGGTCAATCGAGGGTTGTTAACGATGACTGACAATCGATGATTGATTGACTTATACTTATACCCTCACTCGATAAGCGGTTTCATATTGAGAGGGTATACTATGGCAAAAGTTCAAAACCAGAACACACAAATAAAGAAAAAACAAAAGAGGGACGAGGAGGAGGATGTGCTAGTCGGTCGTGTTAAGAAGGTGGTCAAAAAATCGAGGCGCAAGCTGAGCGAGGAGAAGTTCGAAAAACAACTGCAGCGGACCATCATTTTCCTTGAAGAACTGCAGACGAAGCTGAACGACACGCAAGATTCGGTAGCTGAACCGGGAAATAAAAAGCCGGAGTCCGATCGAAAAGCGAGACAGGACAGCGTGCATAAACGAAACAAAACATCCACTACACCCGTGAAACAGGCGGCAAAAGCTACAACGAAATCCGCCAAGTAGTAGCTGATACAGCAAGTCGCGAAATTGACAGCTCTTTCGATTGCGTGATACTTTGGCTCTTCTTTACACCCTATCCGGTTGAAACAGGAGCCATTCTCTGATGGATTTAAACCCCGGCAAAATACTGATCTGGTTTGCAATCTTCTTGTTGTCTCTCACCGTGCACGAGTGCGCGCACGCATTTGCCGCCGAGAAATCGGGCGACCCGACAGGACGGTACCTGGGTCGGATTACGCTCAATCCGATACCGCACATCGATATTTTGGGGACCGTTATCTTTCCCCTGATCGCATTCACGTCCGGCGCCATGATGTTCGGCTGGGCCAAACCTGTTCCGTTCAATCCCATGAATCTGCGCGACAGGCGATGGGGCGAGATATTCATCGCACTGGCGGGGCCATTCAGCAATATCCTGCTCGTGATTTTATTCATGATCATCACCAAGGTGGTTCTTCCGGATCCGCTGATGCTGCTTGATGACGGTGATCCGGTGGCAATGGTGCTTAATACGGGGATTACACTCAACATCGTCCTGGCGGTCTTCAATCTGATCCCGATTCCACCGCTAGATGGCCATCATGTATTGCGCAATCTGTTGCCTGATAGTCTGGCTGAGGCTTATGCGCAGATTCCGGATATGGTGGGATTTGCCGTCCTGATGTTGCTCATCTATTTGGGATTTACTTCGATGCTTATCAGACCGGTCATCCAAATGGTATACACGCTGTTGTTGCTCTGACCTATTCAAGCGGTTCTCCCCGGCTATCCGATCGAAACCTATGAAACGAATCGTTAGCGGAATGCGCCCGACGGGTAAATTGCACCTGGGTAATTACGAGGGCGCGCTTAAAAACTGGGTAAAACTTCAAGACAGCTATGAGTCTTACTATTTTATCGCCGATTGGCATGCCCTGACATCAGATTACGCCGACACGTCGACGATAAAAGAGAACACGATGTCGATGGTCACCGGTTTTCTGGCGGCGGGCCTCGATCCGAAGAAATGCACGATTTTTCTGCAATCGCTCGTTCCCGAACACGCGGAACTGCACATCTACTTTTCTGCGGTCACGCCGCTCGGCTGGCTGGAGCGCGTCCCTACTTATAAAGAGCAGCGCGAGAACATCGCCGATAAGGACCTGGGCAATTACGCTTTTCTGGGTTACCCGGTGCTGCAGGCTGCGGATATTTGTATGTACAGGGCGAACTACGTTCCGGTCGGAAACGATCAGGCCGCGCACGTCGAGCTGACGCGCGAGATCGTCCGCCGCTTCAACAATTTCTACGGCGAAGTCTTTCCCGAACCGGAAGCTTTGCACACCGAGGTCCTGACGCTCGTCGGCACCGATGGGCGCAAGATGTCGAAAAGCTATAACAACACGATCGACCTCTCCGATTCACCCGATGTGATCCGCACTAAAGTACGCAAAATGATTACCGACCGCACCCGCATAAAACGCTCAGATCCCGGCCATCCGGAGGACTGTGATGTATGCAAGATGCATCGGTTGTTCGTGCCCGCTGCAGTGGCGGATAAATTCGATGAAGATTGCCGCAATGCTCTTATCGGCTGCGTGGATCGCAAGGGAGCGCTGGCAGATGCCTTGATCGAATACCTCGCGCCGGTTACTGAAAGGTTTAATTATTACCGCAACCATCAGGATGAAGTGCGCGACGTCATCATCGAAGGTTCGAAGCGCGCGCGCGGGGAGGCAGCTCGGGTGATGGCCGATGTCAGAAGGGCGATGAAGATAGATTGGTAAGTCCGTTCCGGAATCCAGCGACTTTCTGCAAGCGGGCTCCAGACCCAAATTCTCTATAAATGTCGAAACATCAAACTGACAAAAAGCAAGTTAAGACAGGCACCGCGGTTGCCGAGGGACCGGAACTCGAAGACGAGACTCGGCGCGATAGTTATCGCGTGAGGTTGGAGGTTTTCGAAGGGCCGCTCGATCTCCTCTTGTATCTGATCAAGAAAGACGAGATAGACATCTACGACATTCCGATCTCGCATATAACCGAGCAATACCTCGAATACCTTCGCCTCCTGGAGCAGTTGGACATCGCCGTTGCCGGCGATTTTCTGGTCATGGCATCGACCTTGATCTACATCAAGTCGAAGATGCTGCTGCCTCCTTCACCGACGGCCGATGGCGAAGAAGATCTGAACGAAGACCCGCGCACGGAGCTGGTCGAGAGACTGCTCGAATACCAGAAATTCAAGTCTGCCGCTAATATGCTCTATTCTCGCGGAGAGATCGAATCGGCTTGTTATACGCGCGGCACGATCGAAACCGACGATAACAATCCGGAAGTCTCGGCCACCTTATTCGACCTGCTGAGAGTATTTCGCGAAATTCTCAAGCGCGCTGAATCGGCCGTCGAGATGGAGATACAGCGCGACGAGATGACGATGGCCGAGAAGCTTCAGCAGATCGATCGGCTGCTGTCCGATAACGGTGAGATCAATGTCCGCATACTTTTCGAGACGGCACGCTCGAAACGCGAATTGATCCTGACTTTTCTGGCTTTTCTGGAAATGGTGAAAGCTATGAAGATCAGTCTTATCCAGCGCGAACTCTTCGGCGAGATTTTCGCAATCAAGCGTGTTGCGAATGAAGGGACAGAAGAAGCTGTATGACCGACGAAAACCATCAGGAAGAACTAACAGTAGCCTCACCGGAAGCGACCGAAATCTTCGAAGAATCATCAAATGATGGCGTCATCATGCCGACAGCAGATGACAGAGCAGAGGCGCCGCCGGAAGAAGAGAGATTGATTGCCGATGCTGATGATAAATGGCTTGGAGAAGAGATTGGGGCAGCAATACGAGAGGAAACCGTATTTGATGAAGCGGTTGCCTTTATCTCGGCGATTCCTGCAGGTCAAACAGATGACGAGATAAACGCGATGCAGGAAGAGATCGAGCCTGCGAGTGATGGCGTTATCGAGCTGGCGGTGGAGGACTGGACAGAATCGCTGTTGGAAGAAGAGAGACTGATCGCCGATGCTGATGATAAATGGCTTGGAGATGAGATTGGGGCAGAAATACGAGATGAAACAGTATTTGATGAAGCGGTTGCCTTTATCTCGGCGATTCCTGCAGGTCAAACAAATGACGAGGTAAACGCGATGCAGGAAGAGATCGAGCCTGCGAATGATGGCGTCATCGAGCTGGCGGCGGAGGACGGGACAGAAACGCTGTCGGAAGAAGAGAGATTGACCGCAGATGATATCGAACTAGGAGAGGAGATAGAAGGGGCGAAAGGAGAAGAAACGGCATCGGACGAAGGGGTTGCCTTTATCTCAGGGGGACGCGCGTGGCAAACCGATGACGAGATAAACGCGATGCAGGAAGAGATCGAGCCTGCGAGTGATGGCGTCATCGAGCTGGCGGCGGAGGACTGGACAGAATCGCTGTTGGAAGAAGAGAGACTGATCGCCGATGCTGATGATAAATGGCTTGGAGATGAGATTGGGGCAGCAATACGAGAGGAAACAGTATTGGATGAAGCGGTTGCCTTTATCTCGGCGATTCCTGCAGGTCAAACAGATGACGAGATAAACGCGATGCAGGAAGAGATCGAGCCTGCGAGTGATGGCGTCATCGAGCTGGCGGCGGAGGACAGGACAGAAACGCTGTCGGAAGAAGAGAGACTGATCGCCGATGATATCGAGCTAGAAGAAGAGATAGAAGGGGCGATAGGAGTAGAAACGGCATCGGACGAAGGGGTTGCCTTTATCTCGGCGGTGCCTGCAGGTCAAACCGATGACGAGATAAACGCGATGCAGGAAGAGATCGAGCCTGCGAATGATAGCGTCATCGAGCTGGCAGCGGAGGACAGGACAGAAACGCTGTCGGAAGAAGAGAGACTGATCGCAGATGATATCGAGCTAGGAGAAGAGATAGAGGGGGCGATAGGAGAAGAAACGGCATCGGAGGATGGGGTTGCCTTTATCTCGGCAGTACACGTGGGGCAAACCGATAACGAGATAAACGCGATGCAGGAGGAGATCGAGCCTGCGAATGATGGCGTCATCGAGCTGGCTGCGGAGGACGGGACAGAGACGCTGTCGGAAGAAGAGAGACTGGTCGCCGATGATATCGAGCTAGGAGAAGAGATAGAGGGGGCGGTAGGAGAAGAAACGGCATCGGACGAAGAGGTTGCCATTATCTCGGTACCCGCGAGTCAATCTGATGACGAAATAACAGCTACCCGAGAGGAGATCAAGCCTGCGATTGAAGCTTTGCTCTTTGTAGCCGAAGAGCCGTTGCCGTACAAAACCCTCTGCAAGCTTCTGGGTGAGGTGAGCGAAGACGATGTGAGAGCGGCGCTCGATGAGTTGGTGGCTGATTACGAGGCGCGCAATGGCGGGTTGGAGATCCGCGAGATCGCCGGCGGCTGGCGCATCTCGACGCGCCCGCAAAGTCACGACTTCATCCGTAAATACTTGAAATCGCGGCCATCGGCGCGGTTGTCGCTTCCGGCGCTCGAGACGCTCGCAGTTATTGCTTATAAGCAACCGATCACCATTCCCGAGATCCTCGAGATTCGCGGCGTCACCTCGAGCTCGGCTATCAAGACGTTGCTCGAAAAACGATTGATAGTAACGAAGGGAAGAAAAGAGACGGTAGGGCGGCCGATGTTGTATGGCACTTCGAAAGAGTTCCTTATACAGTTCGGACTGAAAGACCTCACGGAATTGCCTAGCATGGAAGATTTTGAAGATTTAGCTCAATAAACAGAAGGAAAGCGATAGGGGGTAAGATACAAGAAGGCACGGGGCGCCTTTTTTTCTAATTTTGCTCCTTGTAAGCCATTTTTATTTCCTACTCGACATCCCTCGATTCGATAATAGGAATTGAAGATGTAAAATCACCAAATTCCCCCTCACACCAATTCCGATTTTGCATATGAATATGAATAAAATAGCAAAGATTGTTCCGGGATTTCTGCTGATAATTCATAGTTTGTTAGCGCTCGCCGCTGACAATTGGACGCAATTCCGCGGGCCTGAGGGAACGGGCCATTCCGATGCTCGCGATCTCCCGCTCAATTGGAGTGAGACCAGTAATGTCGTTTGGAAGACCGCGATTCACGACCGCGGTTGGTCCTCACCCGTAATCTATGGCAATCAGATATGGTTGACCACCTCGACGCCGGACGGTCGCAAACTCTACGCCGTCTGCATCGATCGTGAAACCGGGCGAGTCATTCGTGACATGAAACTTTTCGATGTCGCCCAACCTCAATACGCCCATCCATTCAATACTTATGCCTCGCCCACTCCGGTTATCGAAGCGGGGCGCGTTTACATCACGTTCGGCTCTCCCGGAACCGCGTGTATAGATACGAAGAGCTTTCAAGTGATCTGGGAACGGCGCGATATGGAGTGCAATCATTTTCGGGGAGCCGGCTCATCGCCCATTATTTTCCAGGACCTGCTCATAATGAATTTCGACGGGAGCGATCATCAATTCGTTACGGCACTCGATAAACGCACCGGTAAAACAGTCTGGCGTACCAATCGATCGATCGATTTTCAAGACCTAGAACCCAGTGGGAAGCCGGCGGCCGATGGAGATTTTCGTAAAGCCTTCGCCACGCCGCACGTCACAATGATCAATGGCAAATGGGAACTGATCAGCCTCGGTGCCAAGGCCGCGTATTCTTACAACCCACTCAATGGCGAGGAGCTCTGGCGAGTGGAAGAGCGCGCCCAGCATTCGGCGAGCACCCGTCCCGTGATTGGATTCGGTATGATCTTTTTCCCGACGGGATTTTCGGCCGGCCAGTTATTAGCCGTCCGCACGGGCGGCAAGGGACTGATTACTGATACACATGTCGCCTGGAGAATGAAGCGGGGCGTATCGAATAAACCCTCCCTCCTTCTTATCGGTGAACTGATCTATATGGTCAGCGATGCCGGTATAATCAGTTGCGTTGAGGCGAAGACCGGGGAGCTGGTCTGGCAGAAGCGTATCGGAGGCGAATATTCCGCCTCGCCCGTCTATGCTGATGGGAAAGTCTGGTTCTTCAGCGAGGACGGGAAGGCCACGGTGATTCGTGCTGGGCGGACATTCGAACAACTGGCAGAAAATAAGCTCGATGAAGGTTTTCTAGCTTCACCGGCGATCGCGGGCAAGGCCTTTTTCCTACGCACCAGGACGCATCTTTATAGAATTGAAAAGAGGTGAAGAGCTCAACTTACAAACCTCGTTTGTGCAGCATCCGAGTATTCAAGCGACCGGTCAAGCTCGAGATCGCCAAAATCAAGGCCGGTTCGACCGGCTTCAGGATATGCATCTAGTAGCCGGAGTCCCCTGCAAAGGGTTTTCTGTGCAGTTATTCTCTGTCAGTCCTACGGCTGGCATCTGCCGCCCGTTATTAAGCTCTCAACCGCGGATTTATCCATTAGGTGATAGCATTAGATATGCTCCCCTCTGCCCGGAGGCTCATGCGCGGCGATCGCGGGGAGATTGACAGTGAACGTAGCGCCCAGGCCCTGTCCGGGGCTTGTCGCCTTAATCGTTCCGCCGTGTAACTCAACCAGATGCTTGACCAACGCCAGCCCCAGGCCTAATCCGCCGTGACGCCGAGTGCGTGATGTGTCCTCTTGAGTAAACCGCTCGAATACAAATGGCAGGAAATCCGCCGCGATCCCCTGGCCTGTATCGCTCACTATGAGCCTCACCCCGGCATGTGTGCCGGCATGTGTGCGCTCGAGCCTGATCTCCACGAGCCCGTTTTCCGGCGTGAACTTGATCGCGTTGGTGAGCAGGTTCAAGACGACCTGTTGCAAACGCTCCGGGTCGCCGATTATTTGGCCGGCTTGTTGGTCGAGCTTCGGTTCCAGCGCTACACCTTTAGCCTCGGCGCCGGGGCGCACCACGTCGTGCGTCTTCAGGATCAAGGCTGCCAGGTCAAGCGGCTTGACTTCCAGCCGCAACTTCCCGGTGATGATGCGCGCAGTGTCGAGCAGATCGTCGATTATAACTTTCTGGCGCTCGCCATTGGTGCGGATGACCTCCATGACGCGCTGAACCTCTTCCGGATCGAATTGTCTGTGTTTGCTGAAGAGGCGGGCGTAACCGAGCATCGCGTTGAGCGGCGAGCGTAGCTCGTGCGTTACTACAGCGAGGAATTCGTCTTTTGCGCGGTTGGCCTCTTCGGCCTGTTGCCGCGCAGCCTGCTCCTGCTCATAGAGTCTTTGTCTTTCAATCGCGACCGAAGCGGTTTGCGCCAACCGGGTCAGCAACGCCTCGTCCGAGGCTGTGAAATGGCCCTCGTATTTGCCGGTCAACCGCACTACTCCGACACACTCGCCATCTCCGCCGGTGAGCGGTGATTGAATGACATCCCTGGCCGTTTTCTGGTCGAGCCGTTCGCCACTAATCGTTCGTCCCACATCTCTGCCGGCGATGAGATGAACGGCAGACTTTTGGGCGCCAATCAACTCGCGCGCTTTATCAGCGGTCAGTTGTAGAACATCTTCAGTCGTTTTCGCAGCGTTGATCTCGATCATCGACGTATTGAGTTGGCGAAGCTGTTCTGCCTGTCGCTGCTCTTCGGCAAGCAAGCGCTCCCGTTCTGCTTCGATCCGCTTACGCTCGGTGAGGTCTGTGACCATGGCGAAAAAGCCTTTGATTTCACCGTGATCGCCGATGTCGGGAATATAGTCTATCTGGACGTAGCGCTGACTAGCTTCTTTATAGTACACCGACCGCTCAAATGAGACCGGTTGGCCTGCCAGAACGGTCTCAACATAATGGAGGACCGATTGGTAAGACTTTCGGCCCAGAACTTCCTCCATGTGTTTTCCGCAAATATCGATGGGCACATGGCCGAACCAGTCAGTATAGGCTTTATTGCAGAAACGGTAGTAACGCCCGTTGTCTACATACGAAATGAGCGCGGGCAAGGCATCGGTAGTTTTGCGCATCAATTTGCCCATTTCCGGACCGAACCAGTTGTGGGCGGGTTGGAACTCCATAACATCTTGTAGTTCGTCCATTAATCAGCTCCTTTCGATTCTAAATTTAGGCGCTGTCTATGCGGTTACAGCGACTGAGGGGAGAAGAGCCCTAGCTGGATGCTTCTTTCGTGCAGGTTCAGGGACGCGGTCAGGCTAAATGCAGGGTGAGGGAGTAGAAATTCAAGCGAAATTATTTCGGATATTCTTACATCTATTTATATAACTGGTTATATAACTGTTATTTATATAACTTATACCTTCTTTTAAATCATCATTTCAGTCATCTCATAGTATTAGAAGGAGATCTTCAATGTCATCTTTTTATAGCACAGGATTATCATTGTGGGAAGCCACCAATTGATTTAGAGTGTTATTCATCGGGTTGTGGTAAAAAGCTGGTGATCTCCCAAATACTCTCCCACTATCGCATTCTCGAAAAACTCGGCGCTGGCGGAATGGGTGAAGTATATCTGGCTGAGGATATCAGACTCGGGCGCAAGGTCGCGCTCAAGCTCTTGCCCGCCGCCTACACAACCAATGACGAGCGGGTTCGCCGCTTCGAACAGGAGGCGCGCGCTGCGAGTGCGCTCAATCATCCCAACATCATTACCATCCACGAAATCGGCGAGGCCGATGCCGGCCGGTTCATCGTCATGGAATATGTCAAGGGGCGAACGCTGCGGGATTTGATTAACGAGCAGCCGCCGCTCGACTCGATCGTGACGTGGGGGATTCAGATCGCGAAGGCGCTTAGCGTGGCGCACACGGCTGGCATTATTCATCGCGATATCAAACCTGAGAACCTCATGGTGCGCGATGATGGTTATGTAAAGGTGCTCGATTTCGGGCTGGCGCGCCTCGCGCCCCAGAACCTGATCGAGGACGAAGCGGACACGCAGACCGGCTCTATCCCGGGCGCTCTGGTAGGCACGATGCTTTACATGTCGCCCGAGCAGGCGCGCGGAGAGCAGGCGGGCATTTCTTCCGACGTATTTTCGCTCGGCATCGTGCTCTACGAGATGGCGACGAAGCGGCATCCATTCAGAGGCCGTTCGACGCTCGCCGTGTTGCAGGCGATAACCTCGCATCTCGTCTCTCCTCCATCGCGCATTAACCCGGAGATATCTACCACATTTGAATCTCTGATCATGCGGATGCTGGAGAAGGAGGCGCATTTGCGCCCAAATGCCGGTCAGGTGGAGATGGCCCTCGCGGAGACTGGCGGAGAGGTCGAAAATGGCAGAGGCATTCCATCCGCTTTTGCGCTACTGCCTCCGCGGTCTTCGGCATCCAGGATAGTAGGGCGCGAGCGGGAGCGCGCGGACTTGCGCGCGTGCTTCAAGTCGGTGGCCGCCGGCCGGGGGATGTTGCTCTGCATCGCGGGAGAGCCCGGCATCGGAAAAACCATCCTCGTCGAAGATTTTCTCAATGAGCTGATCGCGAATGATCAATCGTGCCGCATCGCGCGCGGCCGCTGTTCCGAGCGGCTGTCGGGAACCGGAGCGTACCTGCCATGGCTCGAGGCGCTCGACAGCCTGATTCAGAGCGAAGCGGGCGAGTCGATGGCGCGGACGATGAAGTTCAACAACGAATCGCCAACGCGTCTTATGAAACTCGTCGCGCCGACCTGGTATATGCAGGTCGCGCCTCTCCCGGCTGAGGTAACATCTGAAGTCCGGATGTTGAGCGAGCGAACAGCCGCATCGCAGGAGCGCATGAAGATGGAGCTCAGCGCTCTGGTGCAGGAATTGACGCGGTCGAGTCCGCTCATCCTCTTCTTCGATGACCTGCACTGGTCGGATGCTTCGACGATCGACCTGCTAACGTATCTCGCGGGCAAGTTCGAGACGATGAGGATCCTCATCGTGGTCACATACCGTACTTCGGATCTGTTGCTGGCCCGGCATCCTTTTTTGCAGGTAAAGCCCGATTTACAGGCGCGCGGCCTGTGTCGCGAGATCGCGCTCGAATTCCTCATCCGCGCAGAGATCGAACGCTACCTGTCCATTGAGTTCCCCTCGCATCATTTCCCGGATGAATTGCCGGCGCTCATCCACGCAAAGACTGAAGGGAATCCGCTTTTTATGACCGACCTTGTGCGTTACCTGCGTGATCGGAGGGTGATCGTCGAAGAAGGGAGGCAGTGGATATTGGCTGGATCGCTCCCGCAGATCGAACGCGATCTGCCCGAGTCCGTACGCGGGATGATCGAGCGCAAGATCGCGCAACTGGGCGAAGACGACCGCCGCCTACTGATCGCCGCCAGCGTCCAGGGGGCCGAATTCGATTCGGCGGTAGTCGCCGCATCCTTGGAGATGGACCCAGCCGAGGTGGAAGAGAGGTTGGAGAATTTGGAACGGGTTCACTCCTTTATCCGGCTCATCGGCGAAAAAGAGTTTCCTGATCACACCCTTACGTTACGGTACCGCTTCGTCCACGTACTATATCAGAACGCGCTCTATGCGCTGCTCAGGCCGACACGCCGGATTGCGTTGAGCAGCACGATGGCGCGCGCGTTATTGACCTTCTATGGAGAAAAGAACCCTTCGGTGGCTTCGGAGCTGGCTCATCTCTTCTCGATCGCACGGATGTTCGCCCAGGCTACTGATTACTTCCTCATCGCAGCGCGAGATGCCGCCGAAGTGTTCGCCTTCGAGGAGGCCGCGGCCCTTGCGTGGCGCGGGCTGGAGATGTTGCGCATGTCGCCGGACGGCGAGGAACGCGCGCATCTCGAGCTTGGCCTTCATATCATCCTGGGGAGCGCGCTCAGTCTCTCGCGGGGGCACTCGCTGCCAGATGCCGGAAAGAGTATGACCAGGGCGCGCGAGCTGTGCCAGCAGATAGGCGAACCGCCTCAGTTATTCACCGTCATCTTCGCGCTCTGGTCTTACTATATCGTCGGAGCGAAGCTTGAAGATGCGCGGCAGATGGCCGAGCAGTTACTGAGAATGGCCGAACGCGCGCAAGACCCGGCGTTACTCCTGGGCGCGCACTATACGCTCGGCACCACGATGCAATTTCTCGGCCAACTGCCGGAAGGGCATGAGCATCTGGCGGTGGCGGTCTCATATTACGATCCGCAACAGCGCAGGGCCTATCGAGCTTCCTACCGGGTAGACCTGGGAGTCTACTGCAATAGCGAGATGGTTCGCACGCTCTGGCTGATGGGTTATCCAGAACAGGCGAGACGCCGGCTGGATGAAGCACTGGAGCTCGCGCGCGCCTCCAAAGACCCGAAGGACATGTCTTTCGTCATGGTCAAGGCGGTTCTTCTTTTCCAGTTATGCCATGAGTTCCAACAGGCGGAAGAGTGGGCGGATAAGTGTATCGCCCATTGCGATCAGCATGGTATTGCCCAGGAACGATTATGGTCCAAATCGCTCTCGGGCTGGTCGATTGCCGCTCAGGGTAGAGTTGATCAGGGATTAGCATGGATGCGCGAGAGCATCGAAGCATACCGCGCATTACGATCTGAATTGTCGCTCTCTCACTATCAGACTCTGCTCGCCGATGTCCTCGGGTTTACCGGCAATGCGGCAGACGCGTTGGCGATCATCGCCGAAGCTCTTGATACGATACGCCGCACGAGCGACCGCCATTGCGAAGCGGAAACTCACCGGATAAAAGGCGAGTTGCTGCTGAGACAGGAGTCGATCCCCGATAGCGGTATTGTGACGAGTACCGGCGACCGGGAGGTGATAGCGGCTGAAGCTCCCGTCTGCGCGGAAGCCGAGGCCTGTTTCCGCCATGCGATCGAGCTGGCCAGGCGGCAGGGCTCAAAATCCTGGGAGCTGCGAGCTGCCATCAGTTTATGCGTCCTATGGATGCAGCAAGGGAGACGGAATGAGGCGCGAGAGTTGCTCACACCAATCTATCATTGGTTCACTGAGGGTTTTGAAACAGCCGACTTGAAAGAGGCTCGGGCGTTGATCCATGAATTATCAGGAGACCAGAAAGTCGCAAGATAGAGACCTAAACAGGCGCGTGCGTCGATCCGTATCCTCTCTGCGGTAACATCACGAAATAAGTTTTCTATTTCTTGCTGTGTCTTTATCTGTGTTTTTGTGGTGTAACCGCGAACTACTCTCGTACGTCTAAACCATTGAACTGATATTTCATCACGCGCTGCTCACAGCGCGGTTATCTTGACCAACTTTCCAGGTCGCAAATGGAGGCCCGTTTATGAATCGCACTCACCCTCGCAGGTCTAAATGCGATTTTGTTTATTTCGCATTTCTCGCGGTTGTCCTCGCATTCGTCATTAATCCTGCATTTATTCAGGCTCAGCAGAATCCGCCGCAAGCTACACAACCGAATGACAAGGAATACACCGAGTCGATCCTCAAAAATACCACTGAGAAGTTCTTCCTGACCGAGCTGGTCGATCATTTACCCGCGTCGGACAAAGTGCCGACGCCGGCCAAGATTCTCGGTTATCCGATCGGCACGCCCAAGAAGCTGACCTATACGAAAGATCAATATCGTTACTACCGCGAATTGGAGAAGGCCACGCCGAGGGTGAAAACATTCATCGCCCCTGAAAAGAGCGAGATGGGCAAGGAACAGATGCTGGTCGTCGTTTCCGATGAGGATAACATCGCCAATTTGTCACGCTACCGAGAGCTGACAGCCAGACTCGCCGATCCGCGGCGCATCGACGAGGCGGAAGCCAAACGGATTATCGGCGAGGGCAAGGTGATCTACTGGGCCTCCGGCTCGATTCACTCGCCCGAGACCGGCAGCCCCGAGATGCTTATGGAACTCGCCTATCGTCTGGCCGTTCAGGAGACGCCGTTCATACAACAGATCCGGAAGAACGCGATTGTTCTGATAACGCCCACGCTCGAAGTCGATGGACGCGACATGCAGGTCGATCTTTACAATTATCGCAAAGCCAATGAAGGCAAACGCGCGCCGAGCCTGGTCTACTGGGGAAAATATGTCGCCCACGACAACAATCGCGATTCGATGGGTATGGCGCTGGCCCTCTCGCGCAACCAGATGGCGACATTTCTCGAATACCATCCCCAGGTCCTGCACGATCTTCACGAATCCGTTCCGTTTCTCTATACCTCGACGGGCACGGGTCCTTACAACGCCTGGCTCGATCCGATAGTGATAGATGAATGGCATATTCTCGCCTACCACGAGGTCAACGAGATGAACAAGCGCGGCGTGCCCGGCGTTTGGACTCACGGTTTCTATGATGGCTGGGCGCCCAACTATATGTTCTACGTGGCGAATGGGCACAATTCGATCGGCCGTTTCTACGAGACTTTCGGCAATGGCGGGGCTGACACGCAGGATCGAATCGTCGCGCAGCAATCGAACCGCGATTGGTTCAGACCGAACCCGCCGATGCCCCGCGTCAAATGGTCAATGCGCAATAACGTCAACCTGCAGCAGAGCGCGCTTCTCCTGGCGATGAACTATGTTGCGCATAACAAAGAACGTTTCCTCGAGAATTTTTACATCAAGAGCAAACGGTCGGTCGCCAAAGCCCGCGCGGAAGGTCCTGCGGCGTACATCCTTCCTGCCGACGATCAGCGGCCGAATGAGGCGGCCGATCTGGTCAATCTGCTGAAACTGCAGGGATGCGAGGTGCATCGGGCGAATAGAGAGTTTGAGGTGAAAGAGGGTAAATTCCCGGCCGGCAGTTATGTCGTGCGAATGGACCAGCCATACTCGCGCATGGCCGATATGCTGCTCGACACGCAGTACTACAACGTCAACGACCCGCGCCCCTATGATGACACGGGGTGGACTCTGGGGGCGCTGCGCAATGTCAAAACCATCCGGGTCAAGGATGAGAAGGTCCTGGATGTGCCGATGTCTCTGACCAATGGCCCGGCCAAAGTGATGGGCAAAGTGGAAGGTACAGGGAAAGCGGGTTACATCATCAACCACAATGCCGAGAGTGCACTCGCCCAACTTCGCTTTCGTTTGAAAGATGTGAAGATGATGGCGGCTGAGGACAGCTTCAAAGCCGGCGAGCGCCGCTTCAACGCAGGCTCGTTCATCATCAAGGCCGAGGGCAATCCGGCGGATCTCGACGCGCGTTTGAGAAAAGAGGCGACCGAACTCGGCATTAAATTGGTCGCCGTCGATAAATTGCCGGAGGTGGCGCAGCATCCGCTCGCCGCGCCGCGCATCGCGTTGGTTCACACTTGGGTCAACACACAGGATGAAGGCTGGTATCGCATCGAGTTCGACCGGCTGGGCATTCCATATGACTACATCTCCGATCAGGTCATCGCCCGCACAGCGAACCTGCGCCAGAAATGGGACGTGATCATCTTCGCTCCCGCTCGCGGCAATGCGCAGTCGATCGTGCGCGGCCTATCGAAACGGGGTGAAAACGAAGCGCCGATACCGTGGAAGAAATCCGATCTCACGCCAAACTTCGGTTTAGCACCCGATCAGACTGATGATATTCGCGGTGGAATGGGGCTTCTGGGACTAGCGAATCTGCAGATGTTCATTGAATCGGGCGGTCTTTTCGTCACGGTTGGTACGACTAACACGATACCCATCGATTTCGGCCTGATCGAGGGCGTTACAGTTCAGGATGCGCGGCAGCTCCAGGCCCGCGGCTCAATCTTTAGCACGGTCTTCGCCGATCGTAAGAGTCCAATATCTTACGGCTATGACGAGAAGCTCGCCGTCTATTTCAATCAGGCGCCGCTCTTTCAGGTGAGCGCGCTCGGCAGCCAGGGCGGCGGCCGGGGAGCTCGAGGTGGTGGGAATCAATCCGGGGAACAACCGGGGCAGGCTAATCAACGCCCTTCGGGTCGAGGCGGTTTGAACGACCCGGATGTCGTTCAGGGCCGTAGAGCACTTCCACCGACACCTCCGGAGCCGCCGAGCGATGATGGCATCCCGCCCGAGTTACGATCACAACTCGCCGGCCAATTGCCGCCTCCGGAATTGCGCCCCAGAATAGTGCTGCGGTTCGCTGGTGAGAAAGAGCTGCTAATCAGCGGAATGCTCGAGGGCGGGTCGGAATTGGCCAATAAACCAGCGGTGATCGATGTTCCCGTGGGTAAGGGCCATGTGGTCATGTTCGCCAACAACCCGATGTGGCGGCATCAGACACACGGCAGTTTTTCTCTGCTCTTCAACGCCGCGTTGAATTTCGATCATTTACACGTCGGAAGGGCTGCGTCGACGCGAAGCGGCCAGCCGCAGGCAAGTCAGGGGAACTGACAGTTTTTAGTTTTCAGGGAGAACTCACCAAAACTGAAAACTGATGGTGCTAACCAGGCGGTTGAGCGGGTAGCGCGAAACCCCTGGTGAAGATCGATTACCAATTGCATCCAGAAGGGATGCGAGAATGCCTGTCTCGCATCCCTTCTGGATGTCACCGCTATTTGGAGTTAAACAGAGGTGCATTTCGCTGCGCTCAGCTCAACCCCCTGGCTACCTTCTCAAATCCCTTCGGAATTATGGTCCTTAATTCAATGCAATTTGGCCTGGCGAGCGGACAATTACTCACAACCAATCCGTTAGCGGCAGGGAAACTGAAAACTAAAAACTATCCTCAAAGATATTTGACGAACATCAGCTCGTTTCTGCGCTCGTTATAGACCAATTCATCAATCAACTGTCTCGTCAGCAGAATTCCGAATCCGCCCGCCCTCAATCCCTTTTCATCGCGGATTATGACGTGGCGGAAAGGATCGCCGGTCGGGTTATTGACTGCGGCGTGCTCCAGTTTTTCCGGATCGAATCCTTCACCAGGGTCTTTGATCCAATAGATGATTGCGCGTTTGAGCCTCACACACAAAACTTCGACATATTTTGTCGAATCGAGTTTCCCGCCGTGTTCGATTGCGTTGTTTAGCATCTCACGGAAAGCGTATGCCATCGCCTCACGCGTGTTCTCCGGAAGATCTGCTTTCAGCTGAATCAGCAGTCTTTGTAAAAGCGGCACGGCCGCGAGATCGCACGGCACCCGCAATTGCACCCAGTCTGGCAGGGCGGATATGACATCGATCTTTATCATTTTGTCTTCATGGAGCGCTGTGCTGATGGCGGCGCGCAGATCGGTGAGGCTGAATGGTTTGACCAGAAAATCGCAAACTTGTTTGCGAAGTGCGCTTAATACTGCTTCCGGGGTTCCGTAAGCGGTGATCATTATTGCTTTGAGCTGTGGGTGATCATGGCGAAGTTTATCCAGGAATTCGAAGCCGTCCATCCCCGGCATGACGTAATCGATCAAGGTCAGATCGACATGCTCGCTCTCGAGCATCTCGAGGCCCTTCTTTGCATCTGTTGTATGGAGCAATATATGACCATCGCTCGTCAGCGCAGTTTCAAGCACTTGATGCAGGGCCGGATCATCGTCAACTACGAGGATCTTGCTCATCGATTACCTCTCGCACTCGGATTTGTCTGCAATTAAATAATAAATCCTGGAACATAATTGAGGCTATTATGCCCTTAGCTAGAAGGTTTGGCTAGCGGTGCCGCTAACCAAACCAAGTCCTATCTAGTGTTACGATAAGCATCAGTGTTCGGTTCTGAACCAGGAGTAGATTTTCATGAAAGAAGAACGCAAATCATTTCTGCTCGATCCGCCGGCAGAGCCGCAGCCATCCTCGCTTGCATTCCTTCGTCAAGCTCGGTTTTATTTGCTTGAGGAGCATTGGGTGAAAATCCAAACATCTGTCGGCCTGCTCGATAATGAACAGGTCTGGTGGCGGCCAAACGAAGAGAGCAATAGCATCGGCAACCTTTTGCTGCATCTGTTCGGTAATATACGGCAATGGATTATCGCAGGCATCGGTGGAGCAGATTACGCGCGCGACCGGGAGCGTGAATTCGCAGAGCGCGGTCATATAAACAAAGCCGAATTGCTCGATATGGTAAGATCGACGCTCGCTGAAGTTGATATGGTGATGGCAAATATCGAAAGGGAGATCGTTCATTTGCAGTCCGATGAGCCCCTCCAGAGGGTGTGCGTACCGCAAGGTTTCAGACAGACAGTAATGGATGCGATTTCGCACGTCGTCGGGCATTTCGGCTATCACACCGGTCAAATCGTTTACATCGCCAAATTGCTCGAATCCGGGAAAGTGAGTTTTTATGACGATCGGGAGTTGTGAAAAAAGCTACTTCGATGTAGATCGCGTAATTCACCACACCCGCGCGTAAGATCGGCTGAATTTTCAATCCTCCTGCGCTCCTCGGCTTTGAATGAGAGAATGCCGCTCGCGTCTGATTTCCGACGGCGACAAATCAGGTTCGCTACTTAAATCCACAATCCCCGGCAGCTTGCCTTGATCGCACCAATCGCTTACATTAGCTCGCGTGCTCCCGTAGCTCAGGTGGATAGAGCACCTGCCTTCAAATAGGAGCCCATACGGAGAATAGTAATCCGTATGGTGGAGGGTGCTGTATCGGTGAAACTCTAAAGAAGCCGAAGGGCGTCCAAGACAACACCGAGGAAACCCGAAAACATTTGAAATATCGATGTCGGGGATCCCTAGAGGCCATACGCACCCAGGCTGAAATGCCTAAGATATGGTCCAGACCACAACTCGGGAGATCGCTCCTCGAGGCCAGGGAAACCTGGAGTGGTAGGCTAAGCAGGGGGTCGCAGGTTCGAGTCCTGCCGGGAGTATCCAAACCAGAAGCGTGACGGGCATCATCACGATGCCCGTCTTGCTTTCTGCTTTTCGCATTTGCGAAAAATCAATTGCTGTAGGTGAACGATGAGATTCATCATCCACGGCGCAGGGGCCGTTGGAAGTTTGGTCGGAGGTCTGTTGGCCGGAAGCGGTGCGGAGGTCATCCTCATCGCGAGAGAAGAGCACGCGGCTGCGGTCAATCAATACGGTCTTCAGATCAAATCACCAAAGGGCGACCGGCTCGTGAAAAACCTGTACGCCGTATGCTCGCCGACTGAAATTACGCCGCGCTCGGATGACGTCATTTTCATTACTGTAAAAACTCAGCAGACGCCCGCATCCGTTCAGTCGCTACGCGAAACTTTTTCGGAGGATACTCCGGTATTCTGCGTGCAAAACGGTGTGCGCAACGAAGAACTGGCGGCGCGCCGCTTCCTTCACGTCTATGGCGTGATGGCCGGCTTGTGTGTCAACTTTTTATCCCCGGGGGTGATCGCGCACACGATGAGCGACCGGATAGGAATTGGAAACTATCCGCTGGGTTGCGACGATCTGGCCGTCCTGGCTGCAGAACGACTCGAAGGCTCCGGTTTTCATGTGTCGACTCATGAATCAATCATTTCCGTCAAATGGAGCAAATTGCTCCTCAACCTCAACAACGCGACATACGCAATCATAGACAGCCATTTACAACTCGGTTATGTCACACCCTCGATCAGCAGTTTCATGGCTGACGTGATGGAGGAGGGATTGCAAGTGCTCTATCAATCCGGCATTTCTCTCCATGACGCTAATGACCCCTATGACATCAATCGTCGCATTGCCGAGTTGCATAGTGTCGTTGAAGACCATGAGAAAATTCTGGCGGCTCAGCGCCTGCCCGATGAGTTGCGCGCCTATCCATCGACCTGGATGGACCTGAAACAGAAACGCGGCGATACGGAGGTGGGATTTTTAAACGGTGAGATCATTCTTCTCGGGGAAAAGCACGCAATTCCCACTCCTTACAATTCGACATTGTTGCAAATTGTCGAATCGATGGCAGCGGAGAAGGAAGAGCCGGGACGATTCACGATTGAGGAGTTGGCAGATCAGGTTGAACAGAGAAAATTGAAGTTATATCATAGTTGAAATTTCTGCTTCAGGTGACACACCGGGCACAACTCGAAGAATAAGCGTGGATCTGCTGTTGTATATAAGCACTGGTTCAAAATTCAAAAATACACTCATTTTCAATTTTACAAATGCAAGTGTGTCGTCGGTTAAGATGCAACGATGCCTGTAACGTTAAAAGTTTTCAGTTATCGAGTTTCGTAAAGGAGACCGCCGGCTGAAGACTGAATACTATTTTCAGAGGAGATTTTCAGGAATGAGACGATCAATTCGACGCGAGTTATTCTGTATGCTCGCTTTCGTAATCATTTTTTCTGTTAGCTGCTCATCGCCGCAACCGGTTCAGAAACCCCCGAAGGCGGTTAAGACCGTTGCCTTCATTACAAATAACTCTTCCGATTACTGGAAGGCGGTGCGTAAGGGCTGCGAGAAAGCGGATGGAGAACTTCCCGATGTAAACCTCACCTTTAAGATCGCATTTGGAGGAAAACCCTTCGAACAGCAAAGAATGATCAACGATGCGCTCAACATGGATGGCGCAGATGCCATTGCGGTCAGCCCGATTGACCCGTCAGAAGAGAAGTTTACGATCAATGGCGCTGCCAAGAGAGCGTTGTTGATAACACAGGATAGCGATGCGCCGGCGAGCGACCGCGCCTTATACGTCGGCGCCGATAATGTTGCTGCCGGCCGTCAAGCGGGTGAACTTGTCAAGAAAGCATTACCCGAAGGCGGAAAGATCATGGTCTTCGTCGGCAAGCGCGAAGCTCAGAATGCCCGAGACAGGTTCCAGGGATTGAAAGAAGCGCTCGAAGGTTCGAAAGTCGAGGTCCTCGATCTTTTGACCGACGACAACGACAAGGTTCAGGCCAAGGATAATGCGGCTACGACAATTCAAAAATATCCCGATATTGCCGGGATGGTCGGACTATGGTCTTACAACGGCCCCGCGATCCTCGAAGCGGTAAAAAGCGCGGATAAAGCCGGGAAGATCAAGATCATCTGTTTCGACGACGATAAGAACACGCTCGAAGGAATCAGAGCAGGATCGATCTTCGGGACCGTGGCGCAACAACCCTATAAATACGGTTATGAGGCGATGCAGGTGATCGCCAAAATCCTGAGAGGCGATCGCTCGGTAATCCCCGAGGACAAAAAGATCATCATCCCACCGATTATCATTCAGCGCGAGAATATCGATGATTACAGCAACAAAGCGCAGCAGCTGACCGCTGGCGGATGATGAAATAAAGTTGGCAATGAAAAATCACAAAAAGAACAAAGAATGCAATGGGTATCGTGCGTTAAATGACTTTTCCATTTTTATGTCTTTGTACTTTTTGTGATCTTTCTGGCGAATTTCCTGTTTTTGAAGTGCGCGCACTCCTCAGCTAACCACGAGCTTCTCAAGCGCAGCGATTAAATCTTTTTCTCCGGCCGGCGTCACAGTGCGCAGGTCTAACATCAATTGGTCATTGACGATGCGGGCGATGACAGGCGGGTCGTTAATGCGCAGCCTCGCTTCCATTTCTACCGCGACCATCCGATCACTGGTAACGCCGATGAGCGTTGTCGGCAGTTCTGTTTCGGGCGCGGAGCCTCCTCCAGCTACTGAAAAACCGTCCATCAGGGTCAATTGCAGGGAGGGAATGGATTTTTTGGTCTGTCGAACCAGGGCGCTGGCACGGCGTGTGACGGCCTCCTTGGTTTCGTGCAGGGCGGAGAGCGCAGGGATTTCCTCGATCGCCCGGCCGCTCGCATATGAAGCTATCGTCGCTTCGAGCGCGGCATAGGTCAGCTTGTCGACGCGCAGCGCTCGCATCAGCGGATTACTTTTGATACGCCTGATCAGTTCAGCCTCGCCGAGAATGATTCCGGCCTGCGGCCCGCCCAGTAATTTGTCGCCGCTGAAAGCGAGGAGCGAGCAACCGGCTTTGAGTGAGGAAGCCACCGTCGGCTCACCATGAATTCCGAGCGATTCCAGGTCGATCAGACACCCGCTTCCCAGGTCCTCGAACAATGGCAGTTTGTACTCGCGCGCGAGTCGTGCGAGGTCTACCAGGGCTGGTTTCTCCGTGAATCCCACAATGCGGTAATTCGAGGGATGCGCGCGCAGAATGACCCGCGTGTCCGCGCCGATCGCGTTTCGGTAATCGGAGAGCCGCGTCCGGTTCGTCGTACCCACTTCGCGTATGCGCGCGCCCGATTTGGCGATCACATCGGGGATACGGAACGATCCGCCGATCTCGATCAGCTCGCCGCGGGAGATTATCACCTCGCCCCCCTCTGCCAGCGTGTTCAATGCAATCAGCACTGCGGCCGCGCAGTTGTTGACGACGGCTGCCGCTTCGCAGTCGAGCAATTCGCAAAGTTGAGCCTGCAGTCCCGTGCCCCGCTTACCCCGTCTGCCGGTCTCCAGATTGTATTCGAGATTGCAGTAGTCTCCGCCGATCCGGTTGATTGCCGCGAGCGCACTGTTACTGAGCGGAGCACGCCCAAGGTTGGTGTGAAGCACTACCCCGGTGGCATTGATGACGCGCTGCATCTGTGCCTGCCGCCGAATGGCGAAACGCGATTGCAGTCGCATCTCGATTTCGGATGTGATTTTCATGGCATCGGCCGGCGAGGCTGCTTCGCCGTTAGCGCCGGCGATCTGCGTTCGTAATTCGGCGATCACTTCGCGCAGTTCGTCACGTACCGCTTCGCGCCCGGCCTCGGCGATTAGAGTTTGCAGGCTGGCGCGCCGCAGCAACCGGTCAATCGATGGCAAATTGCGTAAGACATTCTCGATCATTTCAAAACGCTAAAAAGTGACGGCAAAAGTGATTTTGACCAAGATTTATCCGACTTGGGGAGAGTCGCTAGGTCTTATCCATTTAAGTTATCGATATTTTGCGGTTCACTCAGCTCATAGTCGCAATAGTTTCGAGTATCCGATTGTGGATCACGCTGTTGCTCGCAATGATGCCGCGCAGATTGTGAAGCTCCGATCTGTTGTATTTCAGGGCTTCGCCTCGGATGTCGGTGACCGCGCCGCCGGCCTCGCGCAGAATAGCTTCAGGTCCGCAAGTGTCCCACTGGTTCGTACGTCCGCCCAGATGTAGGTAGAGATGCGCGCGTCCTTCGGCAATAAGACCGAATTTCAATCCGACGCTCCCGTGGCTTATTCGTTTGGTCACGCCCAAAGTCTCGCATATCCAGTCGATCCTGGGGCTGTGATGTGAGCGGCTTATTGCGAGCGTTAACTTTGAGGGATCATCGAGTTCCGCAACGCGCAATCGTTTGGTTGACCACTTCTCCTCAACGTATGCGCCTGTTCCGGGGGCAGCGTAGAACATCCGGTCGGGGGATGGGTGGTAGACGACCCCCAATTTAGCCACGCCATCGATCGCCAGCCCGATCATGACGGCAAATTCATCGATGCGGTCGATGAACTGCTTCGTGCCGTCCATCGGATCGACCATCCAGACTCGATCGTATTTCAAGCGCGACAGGTCGTCGGGAATTTCCTCCGAGAGTACCGCATCGTGCGGGAATTGGCGGTGCAGCTCGCGTACCAGCAGTTCGTTGGCTGCATGGTCTGCCGCGGTCACGGGATCATTGTGGCCCTTCCAGTGCACCTGTGCGCCATTTTGATAATAGTCCAAAAGAATACGCCCGGCTTCGCGAGCCAGGCTTTTCGCTGTCTCCAGTTCTTTCTCCATAATTCCTTCACTAAACTCGCGCGCGAACGCATTCGCTCACGAGTTTACGATGTCCCACGCCCTGTTTGTGATGGTCTTAACTTTTGCTCTTCTTGAAGCTTAACCCATAGCCCTCAAATCTCAAATCACAAATTTGAAATTTGACAAGGCCAATTGCCCTTCCTATACTCGCGCCGTCCTCGAAAATCGCTTGTCTCTCGTATGAAACCGGTGGGGAGCAGTAGCAATGAAAATCTACGACGTAACAGTCGCCATCTCGAATGATCTCCCGGTATATCCAGGCGATCCGGCCATCAACATCACCCGTACACAATCGCTTGAGAAAGGCGACGTGGCGCGCGTATCACATCTGAGTTTCAGCACGCATATCGGTACGCACATCGACCCGCCATCTCACTTTATAATGGATGGCATCTCGCTCGATCGGGTTCCGTTGGAAGTTCTAATCGGACCGGCGCGGGTCATCGACGCCGGAAATGTCGAATCGATAGATAAATCCGCACTCGAGCGCGCGGACCTCAATGGCGCGACGCGTGTGATCTTCAAGACGCGCAACTCACGTTTCTGGCGCGAGTCCCAGGTTTTTCGCGAAGATTTCGTCTACTTGGAAACCGAAGCGGCCGAACTGCTGGTCAAGCGCGGAGTGCAGCTGGTCGGCATCGACTATCTTTCCATCGAAAAGTTTAACTTCGATCGACCGACGACGCATTGGACATTGCTCGGCAATAATGTTGTGATTGTAGAGGGGTTGGACCTGAGCGAAGTCCCTCCCGGCGACTACGAATTGATCTGCCTGCCGCTCAAAATTAAGGACGGTGATGGCGGACCGGCGCGGGTCGTGTTACGTGGTTGATTGGTAATGTTAGAAACGAATTAGGCGAAACTGGCAGAAAGACAAAATACGCGAATTCTCCAATGAAGGAGACAAAAAAGAAAATCTTCGAGAGCCACGCAAAAGATTCCCCAGCTTACCGTGAGCTCGTTTACCGCCTCGTTCTGCGCATTCCGTCCGGACGCGTGATGAGTTACGGTCTCGTAGCCCGCGTGCTGGGCGCCGGTTATGACGCGCGTGCCATCGGCAACGTCATGTTTGCGACCCCTCAGGATGGCCGCCATATCCCCTGGCATCGTGTCATCAATTCACAAGGCGGCTGCTCTACCGCCGGCAGGACATTGCCACCCGATCTGCAAATGAGATTGCTCGAAGCGGAAGGCATTGTCTTCAACGATAAGGGGCGTTGCGCAATAGTGAAATATCTCTGGATGCCGCCCGAGTACGAGGAAGAAGCTAAGACGGGAACATCCGACCAGGAAAACTTATTCGGTTGAGTGCTCATCCACTTAACAGGAGTTCCGTAATGCATGCTAAAAGTTTTGTACGCATAGCAACGCCTGCTCTTGGGCTGATCAGCATCGTTGCCGGGTTATTGATTTACAATCAAACATCTTCGGCACAGCGCTCCCGGCTACAACCGAAAACGCGCATCTACACGATCGATCAGGTGAGCAGCCGAATCATGGTGCAACTCACGCATGAGGGATTTATCGCCAAAATGCGCCCGCGCAATGAGGTGGCCGTTAAGAGCTTCAACGGCAAGGTCCAGGTACCACTCAATAATGAATCCGAAATCGCCGTTGTGCTCGAATCCGAAGTGAGATCGATGACGAATGTCGATAAAGACATGAGCGAATTCGAGCGCAAGGAGTTTCACAATATCTTGCATAATGCCGTGCTCGAATCGGAGAAATTCCCGACCATCAAGTTCGCCTCTATCTCCGTCACCGATGTGCGGGGAACGAACGAGGAGCGCAGCTTCACTCTCAACGGCGACCTGACCATCCGGGAATCTACCAGGCGTATCGCCATTCCGGTCAACGTGACGGTCAGTGATCAGGAGCTGCGGGCAACGGGCGAGGGGATAATCAAACAATCCGAGTTCGGAATCAAACCTTATACCGGCGGCTTCGGCGCGATCAAAATCGCGGATGAGGTGAAAGTAAATTTTGTAATCGTGGCTAAAACTTCTTGAACGATGGAGTGAAACTTTGATGAGTACGATCAGGCAGATGATAGTCTTGTTCCTTTTATTATCAGTGATGATGCCACTGGCGGCTTACGCACAAACGAACTCGCGCAGTTACACGATCTCCGCCGGTGAGAGCAATTTGTGGGTGTTCGTCGGGAAAGCCGGATTCTTCAGCACATTCGGGCATGATCATGAGATCGGCATCAAGTCGTTTGGCGGTCGAATCGACCTCCCACATTTAGGGGCGAGCGGGGGCTCGCTCGAGGTCGAGATAGAAACAAAATCATTCGTCGTGCTCGATAAGGAGTCCAGCGAAAATGATCGCGCCAAGATCTTTGATGCCATGCATAAAGAGGTGATCGAGTCGGAAAAGTTTCAGAAGATAACATTCAGGTCAGTCTCGGTTTCTGATTTGAAACCGGCCGGGGAGGGAAACTATAGTTTGACTTTGAACGGCGATCTGACATTGCACGGTGTGACGAAGCGAATTGCTGTACCGGCGACGGCGAGCATCACACCTGAGCAGGTTCGCGCAGTCGGCAAGTACACGCTCAAACAGACCGATTATGGGATCAAAATCTACTCGGCGGGGGGCGGAACGGTTAAAGTCAAAAATGAAGTGGTGGTTAATTTCAACATCGTGGCGAAAGCGTTATAGAAACGTGATTCAGAGCGCGCGCTAGGCTTATAGACAGGTATAGATAAGGTTGACAGGATTTTAAGAGATTACGGAATCCAATCATCCTGTTAATCCCGTCGAAATTCGAGGGGGAAGATGGCCCAACGAATCGGTATCGAAATTCCACAGATCATCGAAGTTTACAGTCCCGCTACTTCGGAGAAGCTCGGCGAGGTCGCTGTCAATACTCCTCCTGAAGTAGGCGCGGCAGCCCTGCGTGCGCGCCAGGCATTTCGCGTCTGGGGCGCGCTCGATATGAGACAGCGTGCAGAGGTCATGCTCACTGCGCGCGACCTTTTCGTCACACGGCGTGAAGAGCTGATCGAATTGATCTGCGCCGAAAACGGGAAACCGCGACTCGAGGCGCTGGTTGAGATCACATATGTTTGCGATGTAATCACATTTTATGCCAGGCAGGCGCGCCGGTTTCTCAAACCACAGCGCGTCACGCCACATCTGCTGCGCAACAAAAAAGTCACCGTTCATTACCAGCCGCGCGGTGTCATCGGGATGATCACCCCCTGGAATTTTCCGCTCATCTTGACTATCGGCGAAGCGATCCCGGCACTGTTGTCGGGGAACGCCGTGATCATCAAACCGTCGGAATGGACTCCCCTGATCGCTATGCGCGGCGCCCGCCTGATCCACGATGCCTTTCAGGCGCACCGCCTGCCGGCGGACATCCTGCAGATCGTCAATGGCTATGGTGAGACGGGGGGCGTACTGGTCGATGAGGCCGATATGATCGCATTCACCGGCAGCGTACGTACCGGCCAGGCAGTCGCCGCCCGCGCGGCGCGGCGTCTGATCCCGGTTAGCCTGGAACTGGGCGGTAAGGATCCGATGATCGTTCTGCGCGATGCCGATCTCGAACGAGCCGCGAACGCGGCAGTCTGGGGGGCATTCACCAACTCCGGTCAGGTCTGCATCTCGGTCGAGCGAGTTTACGTCGAAGACGCGATCGCAGATGAATTCACACGACGCGTGGTCGCGAAGACAAGGGTCTTACGGCAGGGGGTTGATTCAATCGGAAGCGACCAACGCATCGATGTGGGAGCTATGACATTTCCGAAACAGATAGAAATAATCGAAGAGCAGATCGCCGATGCCAGGGCTCGCGGCGCGCACATCCTCATCGGCGGGCGGCGCAACGAGAGCCTGGAAGGTCGTTATTTCGAGCCGACGGTACTCACGAACGTCGATCATTCGATGAAGATCATGACAGAGGAGACGTTCGGCCCGGTGCTTCCGATTATGCGCGTCCGCGATGAGGGAGAGGCATTGCGGCTGGCCAATGACTCGGTCTACGGCCTCAATGCCAGCGTGTTCACACGCGACCGTGCGAGAGGAGAACGCCTGGCCGGGAAGATCGAGGCGGGGATGACGTGCGTCAACGATGTGCTCGCGGGGTTTGGCGTGACGGATGCGCCTTCGGGGGGCTTGAAAGCGAGCGGCATCGGGAAACGCCATGGGCCTGAAGGCATTCGTCGCTTCTGCCATCAACAGGTGATCGTCACCGATCGCTTCGGGATGAATAGCGAACCGTTCTGGTTTCCTTACAGCGCGAAGACAGAACGGCTCCTGTCGCGCGCGCTCGGCCTGATGTTCTCATCGGGTTTTCGATCCAAACTGAAATCCTTACTGAGTAAATAATGATAAAACGTCTGGCGAACCCTCGCATCGCTATCTTGCTCGTTATTTCTGCAATATTTTTGGTTATACCCATCGCCGGAAAATTGCAGAACCAATCCTCACGATCCATCTTGACTCGACCTACACCACCATCAGATCAGCGTGTTCAATACGGCAAAGACCCTCTGCAGTTCGGCGATCTACGTTTACCCAAGGGCTCGGGCCCGCACCCGGTTGCCATCATAATTCACGGCGGGTGCTGGTTGTCGGAGTACGGGCTTTCGTATATGAGTCACCTCGCCGGCGATCTGACCGGGGCCGGAATTGCGACGTGGAACCTGGAATACCGCCGCGTCGGAGACGACGGTGGCGGATGGCCGGGCACCTTTCAAGATGTGGCGCTCGGCGCCGATCATTTGCGAGCGCTGGCGAAGACCTATCCGCTCGATCTCAACCGCACCATTGCAATAGGTCATTCCGCTGGCGGTCATCTGGGCTTATGGCTGGCGGCACGCAAACAGTTATCCAAAGAGAGCTCGCTCTATGCGGCGGATCCTTTGCCATTGCTAGGCATCGTGGGCCTGGCAGCCATCCCGGACTTGAGCGCGACCGGGACAGCTTGCGATCAATCAGTCCTCCAGTTGATGGGCGGTCCCCCGGATGAAGTGCGCTCTCGTTATCGACAGACATCGCCCATCGAATTGCTGCCGCTCGGAGTCAGGCAGATATTATTCCATGGAGAAATGGACAACCTCGTGCCGGCTGCAATGTCAAAGGAATACGCCGAAGCCGCAAAAGGTAAAGGCGACGACGTCAAACTTATAATGATCGAGAATGCGAGCCATTTTGAACCCGTGGATCCATCGTCATCCGCGTGGCCTGGAGTGAAAGAAGAGGTTTCCAAGTTATTGAAACTTATTGAAACGCCACAAAAAACACGAACAGAAAAAAATCACAAAAGCTAAGAAGAAGCAGAGTCCTTTTTATGTTTGTGGTGTATTTGTGGCGCACCTCATCGGAAAATGCCAGCTGTGGGACAGGTACTTCACATAGCCTTTATGCTTGCGGTTTTGCCGCTGTTTCAGCATCCGGCGGAAGTCGCTGCCCGATTCAATCGTGCGGTCGAGCTACAGCGACAGGGCGCGCTGGAAGAGGCAGCCGCCGAGTATCGGACCGTGATAAAGTCGGCTCCGGATTATGCAGAAGCACACGCAAATCTCGGCTCGGTAATGTCGCGCCTGGGGAAATATGACGAAGCCATCGCGGGATATGAGGCTGCTCTCCGCATCAATCCGCAACTCAAACCCATTCTGCTCAACCTCGGCATAGCGCACTACCGGGCAGGCAGGTTCGCGAAGGCGGTGGAAAATCTTGAAAAGTTTCTCCAGACAATACCGGATCATCTGCAGGCACGCCAGCTTCTCGGCATCTCGCTGGTCGCGATCGGGCGCGATGCGGATGGAGTAGCGCAACTTGAACCTCTATCGAAGGCTACCGATGATCCGACCACCCTCTATAGCCTGGGGCTGGCCTATTTGCGCCTCAATCGATCTGATTTAAAAGCGATCATCTCACAACTAGCTGCTTCCTCTGCCGGCAAACCCTTGAGTCTTCTGCTCCGCGGGCAATGGCTGCTGGGTAAACTCGAATTCAAACAGGCGGCAGAGGAACTGGAAGCGGCCGCAAAATTCGACCCCGATCTGCCGCGACTGCAGTACTCACTTGGGCTTAGTTATCTCAAAATCGGCCGTTCGCAGGAAGCCCGCGCATGCTTTGAACGCGAACTTCGCCAATCTCCTCAGGATTTTTCGTATCTCTTCTATTCGGCTTATGCCCATGAATTATCGGGAGAGCTCGAAGTCGCACGCCGGCGCAGCGAAGAAGCCTTGAAACTGGAGCCCTCGTCGCCGGAAGCGAATACTTTGCTCGGTAAGATCCTGTTAAAACAGGGGAAAGCTGCCGACGCGGTCGCGCCGCTTGAATCCGCAGTCGCAAATGACCCCGCGGATTCGGAGAAGCGTTACCTGCTCGCCCGCGTCTACCAGCAGCTCGGCCGACGGAAGGATGCGGCGCGCGAACTCGCCGAGGTTCAACGCCTGAAAAATAAGGCGCTTGAACAGGAAAAGACCCACGGTAAAAAGCCGTAAAATATCTAATTACAGAATTTAATACCGAGCGACTTCAAATTAAGATTAATATATCGCTCAATGAGGAGATTATATAAATTATAGATACAATCTTTTTTATCTAAATCCTTGACAGTATTTAATGTCAAACAGATAATCGAATAAGCCGATAATACCAATCATAAAAGCTCGGGATCCTCAAATAGTCGGCAAGCTGGGATGGCTGGACGAAGACAAACCTGAAGTTTCTGATCCATAAAAATCTGAAAGAATCTGCTTCAAAAAGACAGAAAGCAGCTGACTGCGAATAATCCGCAGAACAGTATATTTACAATTTGGCGTTCATCCCAAATCGATTCGGGTGTTCGTCTTTGATTCGATGGAGGAGAGCATGCGTTTAGAAATCCCTGCCAAACGATTATTTCCGGCTTTGGCATTTGTTATGCTTTTCAGCCTCGGTCTCGCTGTATACGGGCAGACGAGCGCGAGCCTGAGCGGAACGGTACACGATCCCCAAGGAAATGCTGTGGTTGGGGCGAAAGTTGTATTGACTGATCCAACCAGAAATCTAGTGCTTCAAACTATCACCAGTAGTGAGGGCACTTTCACATTCACTCCGATTCAACCGAGCGTCTACACGGTGACGGTTGAAGCGCCGGGCTTCAAGAAGAGCCTCCGGACAGGAATAGTCGTCAACGTTGCCGACAAGCAGTCAACCGGTCTGATCGTTCTTGAAGTAGGTGAGATCGGCGATGTCGTCGAAGTAACGGCAGACGCGGCGCAATTGCAGATCAAGACAGAGAGCGGTGAGATAAGTCAGGTGGTCAGCGGCGAGCAAGTCAACAATCTCGCGCTCAATGGAAGAAACTATCTCGATCTGGTCAAAATCACGCCCGGCGTTGTGAGCTTCGTCAATGCGCAGACGGCGGGGCCAGGCGGTTTGTCAGGATTCAATATCAATGGCACGCGCGCCAACCAGCATAATCTGACGATTGACGGCACGACCAATGTCGATACGGGCTCGAACGGCACGCAGCACATAGCGCTCGCGCTCGATAATATTGCTGAATTCAAGATTCTCTCTTCGGCGTACCAGGCGGAATATGGGCGCTCTGCGGGCGGCGACATCAAAGTGCTGACCAAGAGCGGCGGCAAGGAATTTCACGGCACCGGTTATTACTTTCACCGGCACGAGCAGTTCAATGCCAACAGCTATTTGAACAATGCTGACGGACGTCGTACGGATGGTTTTGAGAACAGCCCACGCAACTTCTATCGCTACAACTACCAAGGATACAATATCGGCGGTCCGGTCCTCCTCCCCAAGAAAATCTTCGGACCATTGGGTTCTGAGAAGGTCAGAGAAAAACTATTCTTCTTCTGGTCGCAGGAATGGCAGGAACAGTTATTGCCTGCCGGCAACTTCAACTTCCGTTCGAATCAATCGCGCGTGCCCACGGCAGCTGAAGTCGCAGGAGATTTCAGCGGGTTGAGGGATGGTAACGGCGCCCCTATTTTCCTGCGCGATCCGCAGGCGGCCGGTTTATGCCAGGCCACACCGGACAGCCCGGTACCAGGAACGAATTATCAAGCAGGATGTTTTCAAGACATTACGCGCGCGACTACCGGCAATCCGCTAGGCTTGAACATCATTCCGACCGGGCGCATCAATTCAAACGGGCAGGCGATTCTGAGTTACTTCAACAGGTTCGAGAATACTTCGCTTGCCTCCAGCCCGAACGGTTCGCTCTTCAACCACGCGTCACAGGCGAGCGCGGGATATCCGCGACGCGAATTCAACATTCGCTTAGATTACAATCTCAGTGAAACCACGCGTATGTACGTCCGCTACACGCGCGATGCCGACCAGCAGATTCTGCCCTACGGTCTCGGTTGGACAGGCGGCGCCAATCGTGTGCCGATTGACAACCTGATTTTCAGACAGGCTCCAGCCTGGAACAGCACCTACAACCTGACTTCGACGCTATCGCCAACGCTTACCAACGAATTCGTTTTCGGCGCGAGTCAAAACAATTTGACGCTCGATCCGACGAACGCGGACGCGGCGACCTATGCCGGCTTCGGTTTTAATTGGAGGACGCCCTTCCCATATCCGGCGAGCCAGTTCATCAACATCAGTTTTGCCGGCGTCCCTGGCCTCGCTGCCTCGACAGATGGCAACACCAACGTGGGCTTTGCCGGAACTAACGGCTACAGCCAGTTCCCCTACAAGAACTCGAACTCCACTTTCGACTTTTACGATAACGTAAGTAAGGTATTCGGAACCCACACGGCAAAGGCCGGAATCTATGTACAACGCAGCCGCAAAGATCAGGCGGCCGGCAATTCGATGAGCATCGTCTTCTCGAACAACCCCAACGATCCGAACAATACGCGTCATCCCTATGCCAATGCGCTGCTGGGTAACTTCAACAATCTGACCCAGCCGACTACCGGTATCTATCAAGGCCAGTATCGTTCGACCAACGTTGAATGGTACCTGCAGGATAACTGGAAAGTTAACCGCCGATTGACGCTCGATTACGGCCTTCGTTTCAACTGGATTCAACCGCAGTTCGACCAACGGCTACAGGGAGGATTTTTCGTCCCGAGTCAGTTTGATCAGTCCCAGGCCGTACGTTTATACATGCCGACATGTGCCGGGGGCGCGTTCCCCTGCGGGGGAGGTGATAGGCGCGCGGATGACCCGGGCACGCCGACAGTTGAGCAACTGGACGCTTTCTTGATTGGCCGAGTTGTGCCCGGTTCGGGCAACAACTTTAACGGGATGCAGATTCCCGGTAGCGGCATCGAACGCGGCGGCTTCAAGAATCGTGGTATTCAGTTCGGCCCGGCTTTCGGGTTTGCCTACGATGTATTTGGCAATCAGAAGACCGTCTTGCGCGGCGGTTACCGCATCGGTTACGACCGGGTGTCGGGCAACAATGTGATCTTCCCGTCGGTCGAACAACCGCCGACCTTCATCAACCCGCAATTCGATTTCGGCAACCTCAACACGGTCGGCACCGGCACGGGCACCCCCGCGCTCGGTACCGTGAATGTGCGCGGCGCCGATTTCGAGGGCTACATTCCGAATGTGCAGAGCTTCAGCCTGCAGGTGCAGCAGGACATTGGTTTTGATACGGTTGTGACTGCCGGATATGTCGGCTCGCTCTCGCGCCATCTGCCGGAAGACATCAACCTCAATGCTCTGCCTTACGGCATACTTTTCACGCAAGCGGCGCAAGATCCGACCCAATTTGCCGGCGGTGTGCCGGCTGCCGATCCAAGTATCGCTCAGGTTTACAAAGATGCCGGGCTGGGTTTCGACGGCTCCAAAGCCCTACCAGCCAACTTTTTACGCCGCTATCCGGGTTACGGGGTGGTACAGATGAAGACCTTCGGCGGTTCTTCCAACTACCATTCGCTGCAAGCGACGTTGCAACGCCGCTTCAGACAGGGGCTGACTTTCGGAATGTCCTACACGTGGTCGAAGGCGCTCGGTACGGCGCAAGACGATGAAGGGAACTTCATTAACCCGGTGTGCTCACGCTGCTTCGATTACCGCCCACTCAACTTTGACAGAACTCATAATATGGTGGTCAACTACTTATGGGACCTGCCCAAGCTGAAGTACAATAATCGGTTGGTCAAAGGCGTACTGAACGACTGGCAGATCACTGGCATCACTACGTTCCAGACGGGCGTGCCGACCGAACTGAACTTCGGTATCCCGAACATAGACGTCAATCAGCGAATCATCGGCACGTACGAAGAAGGGCAGAATGCTATACGCGTGCGGCCTGTCATCAATGGCGACGTCCAGACGGATGTTACGGGTGGGTCAGACCAGGGTGGGTCGTCACTCGACATCACGGCGATCGGCCTGCCGAACATCAATCCGGGGCCACAGGCTCGCACATTCGTGCGACGTCCGGGTATCAACGTAACCGACCTCTCAGTTTTCAAGAAGTTCCAGCTGGGCGGCGATGGTCAACGTTATATCCAACTGCGGCTTGAAACCTTCAACGTCTTTAACCAGGCGCAGTTTGACAACTTCGACACTGGCATAGCTTTCGACATTACCGACTTTGACCAGTACGGATCGAAGCGGGTAGGCTCGCCTCAGACGATACGCAACACACGCACGGGCGTGGCTGCCGCGAGCGGCCGCCTCGGTCGCGCGCTCGGCGAATTCAATGGGCAGCCGGCTTTTGTTTCGCGAAACAGGACGGTACAGCTCGCGTTAAAAATTTACTTCTAACCAAACGCTGTAACGTCAATAGCCAATGGCCGGGGGTTGCAAGTTCGTTGCAACCCCCTTTTTACTAGGAGAGTCCGATGCCGGATGCGCGATCTCCACAACCCAGGATGGTGTTACTCGGATTTAAACGTCATTTTATTATTATGATCGGTGCGGCGATCTTTGTGCTGGCGCCTGGCGATGTCGCAGCCGTAGCGGACCCGATTCGGCAGGGCGGCTTCGTCGTTTTCGGGCGCGTTTCTTTACCTGACGGACGTCCCGCGGGAAGAGTGAAGGTATTTCTCGAAACGCTGAATGGTTTGAAGCGTGATGTGTTGACCGATGATCAGGGAAATTATGAATTTCGCGGGCTGGGCGCTGGGCGTTATCGCCTCTCCGCAACAAACCCGAATGAACCGAAGCAATTTTCCGATCGGGCTGAATCAGATAATACTCGCGCGTTCGCGAACCGCGTCCAGGTCGACATCTATCTGCGCCTCCCGCATAGTGAAGCAGATAGGAATCATAAACCGGGCACAATCGATGTGTCGGAGGCAGCTCAAAGCATTCCCAAACCGGCGCGCAAGGCTTATGAACAAGGGCTTAAATCGCAAAAAGAGAATCGACTCGAAAAGGCGATGGCAAGTTTCAATCAGGCGCTCGAGATTTATCCCGGATACTTTCAGGCATTGACCGATCGCGGCAATCTTCTCATGCAGCAGAACAAATTGACGGAAGCGATGGGCGACTTCGAACGCGCCCTGCAGATCAACGGACAATACAGCCCGGCCCTGCGAGGCGCCGGGTATTGCAATATTCAACATCGCAAATATGAAGTTGCCATCGGTCTTCTGGAAAAATCGCTCATCTACGAACCGAAGATCGCCCTTTCGCATATGTTGCTCGGCTATGCCAACCTGTCGCTCAATCGCTACGAACAAGCGAAGCAGGAGTTGCAACAGGCACTGAAACTCGGGCCTGATAGTGTCAGTGCGGGCGCGCGTCTATCTTGCCGAAGTGCTCGCTTACGAACAAAAATTCAAAGAGGCCGCCGATGAAATCCGGTCTTATCTGAGATTAAAACCGGAAGCTCCGGATGCAGAAAGCCTGAAGAAGCTGGAAGCCGATTGGCGGGCGCGCAGTAAGTAAGTGGAAACAAAAGGCAAAACGAACTTAAGAGTAGCTCTGCAGTTAACCCCTTTTTGTTTCCAATTTGCTTTTCTTTTGGGCTACTGTTTATCGTTATGGCGCACTTTCTATTAACAATTTTTCTGATTTCATTCTTTTTTCAGCAAACGCCGGATGCCGCTTCTGCGCAATTCAACCGCGCGCTTGCATTACAACAGGAAGGCAAGATGGCCGAGGCTGTGGATGCATATCGCGCACTGCTTAAACAGAAGCCCGATTATGTCGAAGCTCATGCCAACCTGGGCGTCGTGCTCTCCCGCCTCGGGAGATACGACGAAGCGATAGCCGCCTATGAGACGGCATACAGGCTTGCGCCACATCTGACGCCGATCTTGCTTAACCTCGGAATCGCACATTACCGCGCGGGGCGGTTCGCCAAGGCAGCGGAAATCTTCCCGCAATTTCTGGAAAAGAATCCCGACTCGGTCCAAGCGCACCAGCTCTATGGCCTTTCCCTGGCAGCCTTGGAGCGATACGAAGAGGCGATAGCTCAACTCGAACCGATGCGAGATGCCGCACAACCCGATCCGGCTGTGCTCTACACGCTCGGTCTGGCCTATTTGCGCGCAGGCAAAGCCGGTCTTCAGGCTACGCTCGAACGGCTGGCCTCTTTTCTCGCGGGGTTGCCCGCGCTCCACCTATTGCAGGGCCAGGCATTTCTGCGAGAATCTCGAGTTCGAGCAGGCGCTCGAAGAATTGAAAGAAGCAGAGAAACTCAATCCCGATCTGCCGCGGTTGTACTATGCCCTGGGACTCGCGCATCAAAGGCTGGGCCACAACAAAGAAGCGATCGCGGCTTTTGAAAACGAGATTCGCCGCTCGCCTCGGGATGCCTCGACGCTCTACTTCCTAGCGCTGGTTCTGGAGGCAGATGGGAACCTGACGGCGGCGGGACAACGAGTCAACGAATCGCTCAAGATCGACCCGCAATCGCCAGAAACCAATGGGTTACTGGGCAAGATACTTTTCAAGCAGGGAAAGGCTGCCGAAGGTTTGAAACCTCTGGAGACGGCCGTCATAAAAAAACCCGAAGACCCTGAATTGCGCTACCTGCTTGCGCGCATTTATCAGCAGTTGGGGCGGCCAGAAGATGCAGCGCGCGAATTCGCCGAGGTACAGAAGTTGAAAGCAAAGATGCTGCAGGAGGACAGGGCAAGGGCTCCGAAACATTAAAAGCGTCGTGGGCCTCGGTGAGGGACGTGTCGCGCCAAGGCCCACAAGTATTAAAATAAGTTACGTTTTACTTGATCACCTTCACGTATCCATACATACCCTCATTGAAATGCGGCAGTACTCCGCAGATCACCAGGTATGTCCCGGGTTTCTCGAATTGCACTACCTCGACACGGTCTCGAGAAGATTGCGATCGCGGGTCCGGACCTCTGTATATCCGCTTGTTCGGATCGTCGATCAGTGGCGGAGCTGACATTGGGACGAGTAAGGTTGTATTTATGTCGGTGGGTTTCGTCCCGTCATCGTAGACGATGATATTGTGAAGACCGGCGATGATGAAGTTCACCGAACCGCCTGCTCTGATCAGGGCGAGCTCCGGTATTAACTCATGAGCGTTGCCGGCTCCACCTGTGGGGGTTGCGAATCTGTCCAGCGGCGTGGTTGACGATGCTATCCACGCGCCAAAACTGACTGTGGCATTGGAGAGGATACCGAAATTCAGTGAATCCGTATTACCTTTATCACGGGATTTATGGGCTGAATGCTCAGTGGCTGCGCTGACGTTTGGCTCCCGCGGATCGTAGACATTCGCCAGCACCAAATAAGTCGCCAAACCGGCGACTAGAAATGCCGTGGTGCAAATTATCGAGATGCGTGCTCGTTTAATCATTCATTTCCTCCTGTTGAAATGTCGGGATTATTTGTTTATTGGTTTTACCCCGTTAGAGTTATGAAAATAATCTTTCAGGGTAGGCATCATTCCACCAGCCATGAGGCTGAGCCAAGGGGTAGAAGAGAACAGCTATAAGAGCCGCTAGGATCAGATGCTTTTAATTGATTGGCTTAAAATATTTATAACTTCGTGAGGGGAAAGTCAAGGCGGTGTCATTTTGTGATAACGGCGTTATGCTTACGCCGCTTCATTTTCATTTCTCAGTGATCGTCGTCACGCGGTCTACTGCGATTTTATTGACTGTCTCCACTTTTCCGTTCGGCCATTTAATTGTAATTTCATCAACAGTTGTCGTTTTCCCCAGGCCGAAATGCAATCGCCGATCGGAATTTGAAATATAACTGTCGCCGGCATGGACTTCGTCAATTTGCGTCAATCCGCCGGCTTTGAGCGTTACGCGAGCGCCTACCGCATTACGATTCGATTTCGTGCCGACCAGTCTGAGCTTGATCCAATGACCGGCGATTGACCCGCCATCATTACGTAGCAAGGTGGGCGGGCCGTCCAGATTATTGACGACCACATCGATATCTCCATCTTCGTCGTAATCGCCGAATGCCGCGCCGCGTGAAGCGCGGCGTTCAGTGAGGCTGGCTCCCAGTTCAGCCGCACACTCAGCAAATGTTCCATCGCGGAGATTTCGATAGAAGAGCATTCGCTGGCGATACATCCCTTCCGGATATGCTCCTTCGATCTGCGGATAGACGTGGCCATTGACGATCAGCAGATCGAGCCAGCCGTCGTTATCGTAATCGAAGAACTTCGTGCCCCAGCCGACATAAGGCATGCTCACATCGGCTGTCTTCGACGCCCGCGAGGCATCGATAAAATTACCGTCCGATTGTTTGCGATAGATTGCGTTGTACTGGTCGGCGAAGTTGGTGATGACGAGGTCGAATCTGCCATCGCGATCATAATCGCCGATGGAAATTCCCATACTGCCCTGCTCGACGCCGTTCTCATCGACCGCCACGCCCAATGCCAAACCGATTTCGGTGAAAGTTCCGTCGCGGTTATTGCGATAGGCGTAATTCGGCGTCGCGTCGTTCGCGACGATGATGTCGGGCCATCCGTCGTCATCTAGGTCGGTCCACATCACGCCGAGCCCGTAGTAACCGTTTGGGTCATCGACTTTAGCCTTCTGCGAAACATCGGTGAACGTCCCATCGCCATTGTTGCGGTAAAGAACATCTCCCGCGCCCGGCAACCCGCGCGGACCGCATTGGACGGGAATATTGCGATATCTGCAGATATCCCCTTTTCCGAACTGCGGCAGATCGTCGAGTTTGAAGTCGACGTAGTTGGTGACGAAGAGATCGAGATCGCCGTCGCGGTCGTAATCACCCCAGGCAGAGCCGGCAGAAAAGCGATCATCGCTGACGCGCGCTTTTTTCGTCACGTCCTCGAATTTGCCGTCGCCGAGATTGCGGTAGAGCTTATCGGGTCCGAAGCAGGTGACGTATAGATCATCGAAACCGTCGTTGTCATAATCGGCGACCGATACGCCCATCGCCCATCCGGGGTCCGCCACGCCCGCTTTTCCCGCGACGTCCGCGAATTTTCCATTGCCGAGATTTCGATATAGGGCTGCCGGGGGACGCGTCTTTTTCGCCAGCGCCGCCTCGACCGAAAATGAGTTGACGATATAAATGTCGAGTTTGCCGTCATTGTCGAAATCGAACATTGCGACGCCGCCGTTCATGCTCTCGACAATGTATCTCTTTTCCGATGAGGAGGCGCTGCTGAAGCCGATGCCTGATGATTTGGTGACGTCGGTAAAGATGACGCCCGGCTTAACCGAGCCGTAAATAAAGAGAAGAATTAGTGAGGCTGTGAGACGGCTCATTATGATGGGAAAAATTCATTCAGACTGACGTTAAAACCCGGCGATATAGCTTCGCTCACCAGAGTTATAACAGCAGAGAAAATTTGTACCTCGGTCTGTAGGCGAAAAATCGATCCGGGGATTATTCGGTCAATTACTGCAGCCATAAAATTCTCTCCGGTTGAATCATTCTAAAACAATGCGACAAAGATTGATACAAACCGGGAAGAGATGAAAAGAACGAAGAAAACGAAGGGATCGTCTGTCTGCCGTCTGTATGTCGTCGGAATGGTGAAGTGTCTTCGTCTTCTTCGTTTACTGTGGCTTACCTGTTGGCCGGACAGTCTCAGCCGCGCGCTTTCGCTACGGCTTCCTGCCATCCTTCATATAATCGCTCTCGCTCGCTTCTCTTCATCTGGGGTTCGAAGCGCTTTTCCACCTGCCACTGTTGAGAAATTTCTTTTTCATTCTTCCAGAAGCCGACGGCCAATCCGGCAAGATAGGCGGCGCCGAGCGCGGTCGTCTCGGTAATCACCGGCCGCACGACGGGAATGCCGAGGATGTCCGCCTGAAACTGACAGAGGAAATCGTTGCGGGTTGCACCGCCATCCACACGGAGCTCTCGAGCCTTGATCCCGGAATCTTTCTGCATACATTCGACGACGTCGCGTGTTTGATAGGCCATGGCTTCGAGCGCGGCGCGCGCCAGGTGAGCCCGCGTGACACCACGGGTCAAGCCGACGATCGTGCCGCGGGCACTCTGGTCCCAGTAGGGTGCACCCAGACCGACGAATGCCGGAACGAAATAGACACCCTGGTTATCGCCGATCGAAGCCGCGAGCGATTCGGTCTCCGCCGCGTTCGATATGATGTTCAGTCCGTCGCGCAGCCACTGGATTGCGGCTCCCGCTATGAACACGCTTCCTTCGAGCGCATACTCGGTCTTGCCGTTTGCGCGCCAGGCGATCGTCGTCAACAGACCGGTTTTCGATGTGCCGGCTTGTGCCCCCGTATTCATCAACAGGAAACATCCCGTGCCATAGGTGTTCTTCATCATCCCGGGTTTGAAGCAGGCCTGGCCGAAGAGCGCTGCCTGTTGGTCACCGGCGTCGCCCGCGATAGGAATCGGAGCTCCGAAGATATCTGGATCGGTTTCGGCATAGACTTCCGAAGAGGATTTCACTTGAGGGAGCAGCGACGGCGGCACACGCAGTTTCTTTAATATCTCGTCGTCCCATTTCTGCCGGCGGATGTCGTACATCAATGTTCGCGAGGCGTTAGTGACATCCGTCACGTGCGCCTTTCCTCCGCTCAGACGACTGATCAGCCACGTATCGACGGTACCGAATGCGAGTTCGCCGTCGCTCGCGCGTTTGCGCGCGTCCTTCACGTTATCCATCAACCAGGCGACCTTGGTCCCCGAAAAATAGGCGTCGGTTACCAGTCCCGTCTTGCGCCGGATGACGCGATCGAACTTCTCTTTCTTCAGTTTCTCGCAGATCGAGGCGGTTCGCCGGCACTGCCAGACGATGGCGTTATGTATCGCCTGCCCGGTCTTGCGGTCCCAGACGAGCGTCGTTTCGCGCTGGTTGGTGATGCCGATGGCGGCGATCTCGTGAGCCCCGATGTTCGCCGATTCCAACGCCTGTCTCGCGCAATCGAGTTGCGATGCCCATATGGCCTCGGGGCCGTGCTCAACCCACCCTGCTTCAGGAAAAATCTGTGGGAATTCCTGTTGGGCCGCGCCGGCGATGTGGCCGGCGCGGTCGAATATAATCGCCCGCGAAGAGGTTGTTCCTTGATCGAGAGCTAGAATGTATCTGTGCATTGGTGACCTACCTCGTTTATTGATCTCTGGAGATGTCAGGGCATAAATTTAAACCCGGATCCGATGATGAAAGGTGACTAAGACGCAGATCGGATTGTGTGAATATGGTAGTAGGCGATTTATGGCGTCGATCTGTTTCTGTCCGTCGCAATGTGGGCGAATAGGTTCCCGTTGCTTGAGCGACTGGATAATGACCCGAGGAGCGTTGAATAACGGTTGGTCTTTCTATCCCCGAAATATTAGCCAGGTAGAAAAGATTAAAGGGCGAGGGGAAGGAGACAAGGAAGCCTTGTGTATCCCTGTCTTTCTTGTCCCCTTGTCTTTCTGATAGCTGATATCCGCGGATTTACGCTACTGTGATCTCTTTCGCCAGATAGACGTCCTGGATCGCATTCAATATTTTCACGCCTTCATTCATCGGGCGCTGGAAAGCCTTGCGGCCTGAGATAAGACCGGTGCCGCCGGCCCGTTTGTTGATGATGGCAGTCTTCACCGCCTCAGCCAGATCGCTCTGCCCTTTCGATTCGCCACCCGAGTTGATCAGCCCCGATCTGCCCATATAGCAATTAGCGATCTGATAGCGCGTCAGGTCGATCGGATTGTCGGAACTCAGTTGCGTATAGACACGTTCATCTGTCTTACCGTAAGGGTTCTCTTTGGTCGCCAGCACCTTGTAACCGCCGTTGTTAGCCGGCAGTTTCTGTTTGATGATGTCTGCTTCAATCGTCACGCCGAGATGATTGGCCTGGCCCGTCAGATCGGCCGATAGGTGATAGTCCTTGTCTTTCTTAAAAGCAGGGTTGCGCAGATAACACCACAAGACCGTGAACATTCCGAGTTCGTGCGCGTGTTGGAATGCCTGGGTGATCTCCTGTAACTGACGCTTCGATTCCTCCGAGCCGAAATAGATGGTTGCTCCTACTCCGGCTGCTCCCATATCGAATGCCTGGTCGACGCTGGCGAATAATATCTGATCGAAGCTGTTCGGATAGGAGAGAAATTCGTTGTGATTGATTTTGACGATGAAAGGAATCTTGTGCGCATATTTGCGCGCGCAGGCCCCGAGCACGCCGAGCGTGGAGGCTACGGCATTGCACCCGCCTTCGACGGCGAGTTTAACGATGTTCTCGGGGTCGAAATAGGCTGGGTTGGGAGCGAAGCTAGCGCCGGCTGAATGCTCGATCCCCTGATCGACGGGAAGGATCGAGACGAAGCCCGTTCGGGCTAGACGTCCGGTATTGAATAGCGATTGTAAGTTGCGCAGTACGGTTATGGGACGATCGGTATTCACCAACACGCGGTCGATGAAATCCGGACCGGGCAGGTGTAAAAGGTCTCGCGAAATTGTTTTGCATTCGTGTTTGAGAAGCAACTGCCCTTCTTCTCCGAGCATTTGCTCAATCTCTTTAAATTCCATAGCTCTCTCCTGATGGGAGTTGTTATTTAGGGATTGGTTGGGAAGTAAATCGGATTTTACTGTGCAACCTTGAAAATGGTCAAACTGTGGAAAATGCAGCAAGGCCAACCCTCAGCCATTCAGCGGTGAGGCTAGTCTGCGCGATGAGCGCATACAAGACGACTCGCTATTCGGTTACGGTCCTGCTGGTTGAGCGGTTGTCTAACTGCCGTTTCGTTGATGAATCAGCTATCTCAATTCCCACACACGAGATTAACCAGCGTCCGGACGCAAACACCTGTCGGCCCGACAGACATGTAAGGTTTGTTCGTCTCATTCCATGCTGTGCCGGCGATGTCCAGGTGAGCCCATGGAGTGTCTTCCACGAATTCACGAATAAAATAGGCCCCCGTGATCGTGCCGGCTTTGCGCCCGCCGATATTTTTTATGTCCGCGATCTCGCTTTTGATCTGTTCGCGATACTCTTTGTCGAGCGGCAATTGCCAGATCTTCTCGCCCGCCCTTTTGCCGGCCGCGATGATCTGGTCGATCCACTCCTGGTTTGTGCCGAGAACGGCGATGTAGATATCTCCGAGTGCGATCGATACGGCACCGGTGAGCGTCGCGAGGTCGACTATCCTGGTGGCACCAAGTTTACGCGCATAAGAGACGGCATCGGCCAAAACAAGGCGGCCCTCGGCGTCTGTGTTTATGACCTCGATCGTCTTCCCGGACATGGCATGCACGACATCGCCGGGACGCTGCGCCCGCCCGCCCGGCATGTTTTCGGTGGCCGGCACGATGCCGATGACGTTGACCTGGGGTTTGAGCTGAGCCAACGCGCGCATAGCCGCGATTGTAGTTGCTCCCCCGGCCATGTCGTATTTCATCTTCTCCATCCCGTCCGCCGGCTTGATCGAAATGCCGCCCGTATCGAAAGTGATTCCCTTGCCGATGATAGCCACGGTCTCATCCGACCTGAATTGTGGGGTATAACGCAGAACAATCATCTTCGGCGGTTCGGCGGAACCCTGAGCCACGCCGAGCATTGCGCCCATCTTGAGTTCTTTCATCCGCGCTTCGTCGAGCACGTCGATGCCCAACCCGAAATCACGCGCAACCTCTTCGGCACAACGCGCGAGCTCGGTCGGCGTCATAACATTGCTCGGCTCATTGATCACATCGCGCGCGAAGTTCGTTGCCTCCGCGATGATCCGGCCGCGCCGGATACCGCGATCCAGTTCGTCCGCGTCGCCCTCGGCCGCGGCGAATATGATCTTTTCGAGATGACTTTCGATCTTATCGCTCGTCTGGTACTTATCAGGATCGAACAGCGCCAGCAGCGCGCCTTCGGTAGCGGCCTGCGCGCTCTCGCCGATTGGAAGCCGGGAGCGACGGAAGAGGGCGATGCTGCGCGCCTTCTTCCCTCGCAGCATGCGCGCCGCAATGCCCGCCATTTTCCTGACGCCGTCTATGTTGAATTCGTCAGATTTGCCTGCGCCGAGAAGTAGCAGGCGGCGGGCTTCGATATCGCCAGGTTGGTGGATATAGGCGCTTTCACCCGATTTCCCCGAAAACTCGCCTGATTCAATCAAAGATGTAATAACGCCGCCCGAACGCTTGTCGAGCTCTGCGAGCATGTCACCGTCGAGCTTTTCGCCCTCAAAAACATCGACGACCAGTACATCACATGCGATTTCATAAAAATTCTTCCTGACAATTGCGTTAATTTCCATTATCCAGACCTTTCAAATATGCCCCTCAGGTTACTTTACGAGACTGGTTTCCCATCTGTCATATTCGCCACCGAGTTCCTGCGCCAGCGCACTGAACCGTTCCCCGATCAGAGCTATCTTAGCTCCTTCCGGAACCATCTTCCTGGTCGCATAGCAAATCCACGCGTCACCTTGCGGCGCGCGCGACACCTCAGCGGTAAATCCTCCGACCCCGCTCGCTTTGATCCTTTCAGCGGCAGTACCGGCTGCTTCCTGAGTGGGGAAATAGAGATAGAATTCCAAATCGTGGGGTTTGCTCAGGTCAGAACCTGCCTCCCGCAGCTGATCAAGGATATTCTGTATTTCTTCGGGAATCTTAATCGATTGGTCGGGTTTCTGCGGTTCAGTCTTTGGCATATCCACTTTTGGTGGTTCTCCTATCGGTAGTTCTTGTCTTGGTTGCGTTACGTGCTCCTGGCTAAGATTCGGTTGAGCCACCGCTGGTTGCTCGATAATTGGCTGATTAGTCGATGGTTGATCGTTGGCAGGTTGAGGCATCACCGGTTGGTTGATGACGGTTTGGGTTTTTATCGGTTGTTCGACGACCGGTTGAGCTATTCTTGGTTGCTCGACGACCGGTTTAGCTATTCTTGATTGCTCGACGACCGGTTGAGCTATTCTTGATTGCTCGACGACCGGTTGGGCTATTCTTGGTTGCTCGACGACCTGTTGAACTATCCTCGGTTGTTCGGCGACCTGTTGAGCTATCCTCGGATGTTCGACGACCTGAGCTATCCTCGGTTGTTCGGCGACCTGTTGAGCTATCCTCGGTTGTTCGACGACCGGTTGAACTATCCTCGGATGTTCGATGATAGGTTGTGCTATTTTCGGCAGATCGAATTGCGGTCTTTCAGCGCGCGGCCTTTGAGGCCTATGCGGTTCTATCCGGGGAGAATCTACCTTTGGCTGATTTACCACGAAGTCTGTTAAAACAGTGCCGGGCGCTTTCCGTCTGCGCAAGCGCAAAAGGATGATCGCGAGTGATGCCAGGAGCACTGCCAGAACTAGGAGTGTGATATTGTCATCCATATTTCACCTTGGTTTTGATTGCAATGCGCGCTTCGCGCTCTTGCGTCTTGCGCGCTTCTGTTTCGCGTTTGTCGTATAGTTTTTTGCCGCGGGCAATAGCCAGCTCACACTTGATTAAATTTCCCTTGAAATACAACTTGGTCGGTATGAGGGTCAGACCTTTCTCCTGTACCTTCGACTGTAGACGTATGATCTCGCGCTTGTGCAGCAGCAGGCGCCGGTCGCGCGTCGGATAATGATTTTGCCTATTGCCGTGAGAATAATGGCTGATGTGTGCGTTTAGCAACCATGTCTGGCCATCGCGCACCAGCGCATAGGCATCTTTCAGGTTCACGCGCCCCTCTCGGATCGATTTAACCTCGGTGCCCACCAATTGAATCCCAGCTTCGAATGTTTCAAGGATGTGATAATTGTGATAGGCATCGCGGTTGGTTGTGATGATCTTTTGCTCATTCGTTTTTTCCGTCATTTATCAGGAATCTTTTTGGGGGGATAGAAAGGACTTACATGATTTTTCAAGATTTATCATGATACACAAGGTCATGACAATCTGGGTAAATCCTGACCTAAGTTTCTTCGTTTCCTACGCCTTCGACAATTGCGAACCGACTATTGTCAATTCGGATGATCGGGGTTTGCCGGACCAGACATTCATTTACACTATTAAAAAGCCGTATTACTTCGCCTATTCTCCCAGAATTGCCCACGACAACTCAACCTTTATGATCTATATTTTTTTCGATTTTTCCCGCACCCATATCATCTCTTTCGTCCGTTCAAAACCGAGGCTGAGATAAAGCTGTTCACCTTCATCCGATGGGTGGAGGGTCACGCGCGCGAAGCCCCGCTCACAGCACCACTCTAGAATCGTTTCCATTATTCTACGTGCCAGCCCGCGCCTTCTATGCTCCGGTTCGGTATAGATGTTCATGATGTAGGCCTCCAAACCGCCCTGGAGACTGCCCGGACGCGGCAACAATCGGCGCATCATCACTCCGCCGCCGGCAATGACCTTTTCTTCGAGTTCAACAAGCCAGCCCAAATAATCATCCTCCGCAAGCATTTCGGACAATTGGGGGATTGAGGCGGATATTATTGATACGGATTCGACCTCATCGACGTGCTTCATCTCGCAGAACATCGCCGCCCGATGGCGAGCGATCACCGCGGCATCGTCAACGGTCGCACGACGGATTCGATACACTCCAGCCATCGGTCAACTGCCCTCCGATTTTAACGGTCGCTCCATCAGTTCAATCATCAATTCACCCGGACTTTTATTTTCGTAGAGTAATTGAAAAACGCCTTTTGTGATCGGCATTTCCACGCCTAAACCGGCTGCCAGTTCGTATGCCGCGCGCGTCGTCTTGACTCCTTCGGCCACCGCGCGCATTTCGCCGACAATTTCCTGCAACTTGCGCCCGCGCCCCAATTCAAAACCGACGCGCCGGTTGCGCGAAAGCTCGCCGAAGCAGGTTAGGACGAGGTCGCCCATTCCGGCTAACCCGGCCAAAGTCTCTGACTTTCCGCCCAGCGTCACAGCCAGCCTCGTCATTTCGGCCAGGCCGCGAGTAACCAGCGCCGCCGCGCTATTGTATCCGAGGCCCAGGCCGCTGACCGCGCCGGTTGAAATAGCCATCACATTCTTGATTGCACCGCCGATTTCTACCCCGATGACATCGTTATTCGTATAAATGCGAAACCGGTTGGTCGACAAGGTCTCCTGTACTCTAGCGGCCCAATCGATTGAAGACGAGGCGGCGACTATTGCGCAGGGTTCATCTTTTGCAACCTCGAGCGCGAAACTCGGCCCGGAGAGAGCGACATAACGGGGCTCGAAATGAAGGGCATTCCTCACCACTTCTTCCATTCGCATCCGCGTATCGATCTCCAGGCCTTTGGTGGCGCTGACGATAATCATCTCCGGTCGCAGAGCGGGGAGCATTCGCAGATAGATTTCATGGCATACATGCGATGGCACAGCGGTTAATACGAGCTCGGCATCGCCTACAGCCTCGGCGAGATCCTTTGCCGGAATTATCGATCCGGGCAAGGTAAACCCTGGCAGATAGATTTTATTTACGCGCTCTCGTTGGAGAAGGGAAGCGACCTCGTTGCTGTGCGCCCATAATCGCACCTGATTTCCGGCACGCGCAGCGACGAGCGCCAACGCCGTTCCCCAGGCTCCGGCTCCGATGATCGCAACCTTTTTCATCTATCAAATCTCAGGAATTTTCAGACCGCCTGAAGGCGGGACTCCGAACATGTTCCGCATCGTTTGGAGTTCCGCGTTTACGCGGTCTTCTTCCTTTCGAACGATTTCAGACCGCCTGAAGGCGGGACTCCAAACATGTTCCGCATCGTTTGGAGTTCCGCGTTTACGCGGTCTTCTTCTTTTCGAACGATTTTCAGACCGCCTGAAGGCGGGACTCCAAACATGTTCCGCATCGTTTGGAGTTCCGCGTTTACGCGGTCTTCTTCTTTTCGAACGATTTCAGACCGCCTGAAGGCGGGACTCCAAACATGTTCCGCATCGTTTGGAGTTCCGCGTTTACGCGGTCTTCTTCTTTTCGAACGATTTCAGACCGCCTGAAGGCGGGACTCCAAACATGTTCCGCATCGTTTGGAGTTCCGCGTTTACGCGGTCTTCTTCTTTTCGAACGATTTTCAGACCGCCTGAAGGCGGGACTCCAAACAATGTTCACGAACGAAAAAAATCAGATCTTTTCGTCTGATACTTATTCTCTCTACAGGGCAATCGTATCAAATTAAATCTTTCATCCAGGCGCCCACCAAAAATCGATAGGATCAGCGATTTCTAAATTTCAAATCTTCCTACCGCACCATTCCCAGCTTGTTCTCCGTTCCCGCCAGCAGACGCCTGATATTCCCCCAATGCTTTCCGATGATCAGCCCCGAAACCGCACAGAGAGCAATCATGACTTGACCGAAGCCTGCGACTGGAGAGATCGCTATATTTTGAATGACAGTCCACAGCGGGACGCAGATTGCTGCAGCAATAGATCCCAGTGAAACATAGCGCGTGCGCCAGACAATTAATACGAAGACGACCGCCGCTGCCAGCACCGACCAAGGGACGATGGCGAGAAATACTCCCAATCCCGTTGCCACGCCCTTTCCCGCATGAAACTTGAGCCAGACCGGGAAGCAGTGGCCGGCGACGGCGAAAATCGCCGATGCCGCCGCCAGAGTATCCGCATCCGGACCGCCGGAGGTCATCCATCGCGCGACCCAGACCGCAAGAAATCCCTTCGCCGTATCGAGCGCGAGCGTAGCAATACCCGCAGCTTTTCCGGACTTTCTCAGGACATTGGTCGCCCCGGTTGCTCCGCTGCCCGTCTCGCGGATATCCGCTCCGCTTTTCAATCTCACAATCAGGTATCCGAATGGAATGGAACCCAGCAAATACGCAATTACGAGGGGGAGAGCGATGCGCCCGAGATATGTCGTTGAGAGCAGATGATATGAGAGCAGATGATAGAGGAAGAAGATTACGGTCGTGCCCATTCCATCACCCGATTCTTCTTCGCAGCAAATCGAGAGCCGCATTGACCGAGAGCGTGCGTATGAATGGCCGATCGCCGGGAAAAAGGAATTTCTTCACCGAGGTTTGCGCGTCATCGGCGATCGCGATGTAGACCAGTCCAACCGGCTTTTCATCCGTGCCGCCGCCCGGCCCGGCAATGCCTGTAATGCCGATGCCGAAGGTCGAGCCGGCCAGGTTGCGGATGCCGGCAGCCATCGCCAGAGCGACCTCCTCGCTCACCGCGCCGTGATCATCGATCATCTTTTTCGGGACGCCGAGTATTTTCATCTTGGATTCGTTCGAGTAAGTGACCGCGCCTTCGAGGAAATATTCCGAACTGCCGGGGATTTCCGTGATTCTCCCCGCCAGCAACCCGCCCGTACAGCTCTCGGCCGTTGCAAGCGTGAAATGGTTTCGTTTGAGCAGATCGCCGACCACCTGCTCCAATGTTTCGTCGCACCGCGAGTAGATGAAATCTCCGAGCACGGCATCGATAGGATGCGCGAGTTCATCTAGCAATCGTTCGGCTTCGCCCGCACTGCTCGCGTGCGCCGTCAAATGCAATTCGATCTGCCCATCTTTGAACAGGATCGTGGTCGAGGGGTTCGTGTATTTCGTGTAGATCGGGGCGGCCAGTTCATCTGTGCGCGATTCGCTCAATCCGAAGATGCTCAACTTGCGGCGAATGATCAACAGTTCTCCGGAACGCTGTTTGAGGACGGGCGCGACGGAGGTGTCGAACATCGGCCTCATCTCGCGCGGAGGGCCGGGCAGCAGGACAATCGTACACTGCCCCTCCTCGATCAACATTCCCGGCGCCGTTCCGTTATTGTTTATGAGGACATCCGCGCCGTTCATCACGAGCGCCTGGCGCGCGTTGATCTCGGGCATATTCATTCCGCGCTTTGCAAAACGCGTCCGGATATTTGCGAGGATCGCCTCGTTCAGGATAAGTTGCCGGTTCAATACCCGTGCAAATATTTTTCGCGTGATGTCGTCTTCAGTCGGCCCCAGCCCTCCGGTTGCGATGATGATTTGCGAGCGACGCAGCGCATCACGCACTGCCGACTCCAGCCTAGCTTCATCATCGCCTACGATGGTCTTCAATTTGACATCGATGCCCATAGCATTGAGCTGTTCGGTAAGCCAGAGCGAATTCGTATCCGCTCGAAAGGGCGTCAGCATCTCCGATCCAATGGCTATGATTTCCGCATTGAGCATATATATTCACCAAATAAATATTATCACTGACAAGATCACGGCCGCATAAATGCCGGCAACTATATCGTCCATCATCACGCCCAATCCGCCCTTGAAATGCTGCAGTTCACCGATCGGGTAAGGTTTGAAAATATCGAAGAAACGAAAGAGCGCGAATCCGATCACCAGCCACCATCGCCATTGCGGAGCGGGTTGCGCAAGATAGGGCGCGATGAAAACGAATGATATGAGTTGCCCGCATACCTCGTCGATCACGATCTGGCTGGCGTCCTTTCGGGCGAGGATTTTTTCAGCTCTGGTGCCGGACCAAATGCCGAGCGCGGCGAGCAGCAGGCTCGTGATGATGAGACTGTTCTGCAATAGCGGCGTATTGGAGCCGAAGGCCGTAATCAGCCCGTAGGCGATGAGCAATCCGACGAGAGAACCAAAGGTCCCCGGAGCGAATGGCATAAATCCTGAGCCGAATCCGCTGGCTACAAATAGTGCTAGGGCATCAGCCGGGCCGCCGATTCTGGCCACGCCACCGCGCTTCAATCGACTCTCTTGAAACCTCTCCTTAATCATTCTCCGCGAATCAATACCAGAACGACGTTTAAAAAATGAATCGCAAAATTTGGGGACAATCAACTCATTACGGATCAGCACGGATGCGGCTGGATTGAGGCAGATTGATCTTACTGACCCGTGAGAATCAGTAGCAGTCTTGCGCTATCGATCTACAGGCTGACTGCTCGCGCAACTAAATCGTATTCGTGCGCCTCCGTGATTTCGATCTCGATGAAATCGCCGGGTTGCGCATTAAAACCGTCAGGCACATCGTTGATCAAGACGTGCCCATCGACTTCCGGGGCCTGGGATTCGAGGCGCGCCTGCAGCAACAAGTCGGTCTCTTGCGACACCCCTTCGAGCATTGCCTTGAGGCGCCTGCCGGCGAGCGCTTTGTTGCGCCGTTTGGAAATCCGGGCCTGCTCGCGCATCAGTTTGGTGCGGCGCGAACGCATGACCCTGGGGAGGACCTTTTCGTCGAGCTCGAAGCCGTGTGTGTTTTCTTCGTCCGAGTAAGTGAAGACGCCGACCCGGTCGAATTCGACATCGCGGATGAATTGCAGCAATTCATCGAAGTCTTTCTCGGTCTCGCCGGGAAAGCCGACGATGAAAGTGGTCCGCAGGGCGATCTCCGGAACGAGCTGGCGGGCACGACTCAATAATTTTTCGAGCAACTGCCGGTTGCCGCCGCGGCGCATTCGTTTGAGCACGGCAGCGCTAGCGTGCTGCAGCGGCATATCGAGGTAGTTGCACACCTTCGGTTCTTCGGCCATTGCTGCAAGCGTTGCGTCGCTCAAAGAGTTCGGATAGGTATACATCACGCGGATCCACTCGATCCCGCCCACGCGCGACAGGCTGCGCAGAAGATCAGCCAGCCCATCCTTGATGCCCAGGTCCAATCCGTATTGCGTTGAATCCTGGGAAATTAAAATCAGTTCTTTGACGCCTGCTTCGGCGAGCCGTTCCGCCTCGCGCATAATCGAACCGGCGCGCCGCGAACGATATTTGCCTCTCATCTGAGGGATCGCGCAAAACGCGCAGGTGTGATCGCAGCCTTCGGCGATCTTGATATATGCGAAATGTTTCGGCGTCGCGAGAAGACGCGGCGAATCTTCGTTGTAGAGGTACGTGGGCAATCCGCGCGTCATCCAGGCATTTGATGAGACGAACGCCGCATCCTGTGCCGCTACCGCCGCCGGGTCTACCGCTGCGACTATCTTATCTATCTCGCTCGTACCGAGAACTGCGTCGATTTCCGGCAATTGATTGAGCAGATCCTGGCGGTAACGTTCGACCAGACAGCCCGCGACGACCAGCCGTTTCAGCCTGGCCTTATCTTTTAGTTCCGCCATCTCGAGTATCGTGTTGATCGATTCCTCTTTGGCTGATTGGATGAAGCCGCAAGTGTTTACCACGAGTACGTCAGCGGTTTCGCGGTCGGTGGTCAATTCGTAGCCGTGGTCTCTCAATTGGCCCATCATGACCTCGCTATCGACGAGGTTTTTGGGGCAGCCGAGGCTGACGAAGCCGATTTTTTGTACCTCAGGTTTCATTATCTATCACTTCTTTAGAACACGAGATTATATTTATATTTATCCGATGCCTCTTCGTTACTCCTCTCATCGTCACGGGTAATGATACTGGCTGCCGCAATGCAGGCACTCCCTTCTTTTAACGACGACGAGGGTAGTCATGCAGATTATATCCAGGGTCGCATACTTCTCGATCATTTTCTTCTGGCCATACCCGGGAAAGTTGATGGTGAGCTTGGCATTCTCGCCATCACCCTCACGCCGGACGATCAGGCCCTGCCCGTACTTCGCGTGACGGACGCGCGTCCCCACCTTAAGCTTGCTTTGATTATTCGCGCCGTCTTGCGTCTCTTTCGCGCCCGCCGCTTCGCGATCCAGGATGCTCCGGTCGATCTGCTTCCCCTGACGCGCGAAAAATTCACGCACGCTGTCGGCGCTGTTATTTTTCGGTCCCTGATAACTGCTCGCGCGCGCCGGTTTTTCGACGGGTGAAGTCATAGCGCGTAAAGCGTCGCGGTTCTCTCTCGTAGATAATTTTTTCGCGAATCGCATCCAGCTCGGCATCGTTGACAGGTCTTCGATCAGATCGAGCGGAAATTCATTCAAGAAACGCGAGGGTTCGGATGGCATCTCTTCGCCGTAAATCCTCCGCTTCATAGTATGCGTGAGATAGAGGTACTTTTCGGCCCGTGTTACCGCGACGTAACATAATCTGCGCTCTTCCTCCAACTCATTTTCATTATCGCGAACGCGCGAGTGGGGGAAGAGGTTCTCTTCGAGGCCGGCGATGAAGACCAACGGAAATTCCAGACCCTTCGCCGAGTGCATCGTCATTAACGTGACTTGCGCCTCGGCTTTGTACTCGTCGGTGTCGGAGACCAGAGCGGCGTGATCGAGAAAATCGCGCAGATTCTCCCCGCGTTGCTCCGATTCGACCGCCGCATTGACCAGTTCTTCGAGGTTGAGCAGGCGCCCCTCGGATTCCTCGGTCTTCTCTTCTTTCAGCATCCGCTCATAGCCGGTGTCGATGATGGCCGCTTTGACGACCTCCGAGATCGGCTCGGCCAAGTCGCGAGCCTTCCCGATGAGGGAATTGACGATATCGCGGAATGATTTTAACGATGAGACGGCGCGCGCGGGCAACAGATTCTGTTCGATGACGAGGGCGATCGTCTCCCAGTGCGATACGCCGAATTCCCTGACGCGGCGCTCGAGTTCGTCGATCGTCGTTTTGCCAATACTGCGCGCCGGCGTGTTGATAACGCGCATGAGCGCTATCGAGTCATTCGGATTGAGCGCCAGTTTCAAATAGGCGATGACATCTTTCACCTCGGCGCGGTCGTAGAAGCTGAATCCGCCAACCAGATTATAGCGCAGACCGGCGCGGCGGCATGCCTCCTCAAAGACGCGCGATTGCGCATTTGTGCGGTAGAGGACGGCTGCGCGGAGCTTGTAATCGCGTCGCAGATGTTCTCCGATCTTACTGACTATCCAGCGCGCCTCGGATTCGGCATCGAGCAGTTGCGCGTATCGGATCATTTCACCATCGGCGGAATTAGCGCGGAGCTCTTTGTCGAAGCGTTGTTTGTTGTGAGAGATAACCCGATTGGCTGCATCCAGTATTCGTTTAGTCGAACGATAGTTGTCGAGTAGCTTGATCGTCTTCGTTCCCGGAAAGTCGCGTTCGAAGTTCAGTATGATACTGAAATCTGAACCCCGCCATCCATAGATCGCCTGACTCTCGTCTCCCACCACGCAGAGGCTCCGGTTGTTCCAGAAGTCTGTTGGTATGCGGCCCAGGTTGAGCGCGTAATCGCCCTCGATAATCAGCCGTGTCATCGAATACTGGATTCCGTTCGTATCTTGAAACTCATCCACCATGACGTGTCGGAAGCGGTTGTGGTAATAGCGTCGCGTCTCTTCGGAATGTCGCAGGAGCTGCACCGTACGGATGAGCAGGTCGTCGAAATCGAGAGAATTGGCTGCCTTCAGGCGTTCCTCATAAAGACCATAGACGCGCGCGATCGCTTCCCGACGAGATTCGAAGTATTCGGCCTGTGCGGCATAAACTTCGGGAGATTCACCGCGATTCTTGGCCCCGCTGATAGCGCCCTGCGCCTGTCGCGCGGTCAGTTGTTTGTCGTCGTATCCCAGGTCTTTGATGCAACCGCGCAGCAGGCGCTGCTGGTCGTCGGTGTCATAGATCGTAAATGAGCGTGTGTATCCGCGCTCGAGTTTTTCTATGTCGCGCCGCAGGATCCGCACGCAGAGGGAATGGAAGGTCGAGAGCAGAGGCGAGCTGATGCGCGGTTTATCGGAGAGCAGCTTCTCCACGCGCTCCCTCATTTCACCGGCGGCTTTGTTGGTGAAAGTCACAGCAAGTATCTGATCGGGCCGCACGCCGAAATTCTCGATCAGATGGGCGATGCGGACTGTGATGACCCGCGTTTTACCGCTGCCGGCTCCGGCCACGATCAGGATCGGTCCTTCCGTGGTCGTAACCGCTTCGCGCTGCTGCTGATTGAGTCCGGCCAGAAGATTGTTTTCGTTTGAAGTCATCGGTTAATGAAAGTTTCAGTTTTCAGTTTTCAGTTTTCAGTTGCTGATTCAGGTCATTTGACTAAAAACTAAAAACTAAAAACTAAAAACTATTTTTCGGCCAGCATCAACCTGGCAATGGTCTGCTTCTGCATATTCGACGTGCCTTCGTAAATCTGGCCGATCTTACAATCGCGAAAGTATTTCTCGACCGGATAATCTTTAACATAGCCGTATCCGCCATAGAGATTGACTGCCTCCGACGAGACCTTTTCGGCGACGATTGAGGCGTAGAGCTTGGCCATGGCGGCCTGTTTGATGAAGGGTAGTCGGGCATCCTTGAGCCGGGCAGCGTTGTATACCATCAGCCGTGCGGCCTCGATCTGGGTGGCCATTTCGGCGATCTGGAACTGCACCCCCTGAAATTCGCTGATCGCCTGACCGAATTGCCTGCGCTCTTTCGTATATGCCAGTGCGCATTCGAACGCGCCGCGGGCCAGTCCCAGCATCTGCGCTCCGATGCCGATGCGGCCCTCGTTCAACGTTTCAATGGCTATCTTGTAGCCTTTACCCAATTCCCCGAGCACGTTCTCTTTCGACACCCGGCAGTTATCGAAGAGCAGTTCGCACGTCGATGAAGCGCGAATGCCGAGCTTCTCCTCTTTTTTACCGACCGAGAAACCCGCGAACCCCTTCTCGATGATGAAGGCAGTTATGCCTTTGTACCCTTTGCTCGGATCGACAGTGGCGAAGACGACGAAGATTCCCGCTTCGTTGCCGTTGGTTATCCAGAGTTTTCTGCCATTGATCAGAAAGTGATCGCCCTTGTCCTCGGCTCTGGTTTGTAATGCGAACGCGTCCGAACCCGATCCCGCTTCACTCAAGCAATAAGCGCCCACCGTATCCTTGCACAGACGCGTGACATAACGCGTCTTCTGCGCGTCGGTCCCATAATTCAAAAATGCATTGATGACGAGGGTATTGTTAACGTCGACGCAGACGCTGATCGACGGATCGATGCGCGCAAGTTCTTCGATCGCCAGACAAGCCATGAAGAACGAACCGCCCGAACCGCCAAATCCTTCCTCGGGCTCAATGCCCATCAACCCGAGCTCAAAGCATTTATCGATGATTTCGGGGCGAATCTTTTGTTTTTCGTCCATTTCACGGACGTATGGTTTTATCTCCGCTTCGGCGAACTCTCTTACGCTTGCGGCGAAAAGCTTCTCCTCATCGGACAAAACAGTTAAGGGTTGTACGTTAATTTGATCCGGTGCTTCGCGAAACTGAGCCATGGCTTCTCCTCTGGAAATAGACGGGATATACAGGATCGGAATAAGTTCCGAAATCCCATAAATACTCTCTATTCACCTTCTTTTTTGGGCCTCGCTGGCGATCTGTCATGCGCTGCGCAAATGACTCATCGGTCGATCAAGCATCTTACAATAGCGCCTCTCCTTTGCCAACTTTCGCCCAATGACTATAATCTGCCTGCTGTTTTGACGCTTTCGTATTTAAGAATTTCAGAATAGATGTTCTAGGTAACTCACTTCATTCATTCACCGGAGGCAAAAAATGGACAGACGAAATTTTATTAAGACTTCGGCGCTTGGCGTTGTCTCGACAATTCTTCCTAAAGAATCGGTCATCAGTTCGCCAGCACCTGGTGGGCAGCTAAAAAAAGCGGTCCTGATCAGCATGTTCCCCAAGCAGATGAGCTACCTCGACCGTTTCAAGCTTGCCGTCGATACCGGCTTTGAGGGAATCGAAGCCCAGACGATAACCGATGAAAAGGTGGCTGATGAGATCAAGGAGGCCTCGATCAAAGCCAAGCTTCCGATCCACTCGGTGATGAATATGGGGCATTGGGAGTGGCCTCTCTCCAGCCCGAACCAGGATGACGTGACGAAGAGTCTCCAGGCTATGGAAACCTCGCTGCGCAACGCAAAGCTCTGGGGCGCCGAAACGGTGTTGCTCGTGCCCGCAGTTGTCCGGCCCGACACGACCTATGAACAGGCCTGGCAACGTTCGCAGCCGCAGATCAAAAAATTGATTCCATTGGCGAAGGAGCTCGGTGTAGTCATCGCAATCGAAGAGGTGTGGAACAGGTTTCTGCTGACCGCGCCGGATATGGCGCGCTACGTCGATGAATTCAAGAGTCCCTGGGTCAAAGCCTACTGCGATGTAGGCAATATGGTCTTTTACGGCTTCCCGCAGGAATGGGTTCGCGTGCTCGGCAAGCGCATCGTCAGATTCCATTTGAAAGATTTCGACACGAAGTCGCGACAATTTGTGCCGCTCCTCGAAGGAAGTATCGATTGGAAAGAGGTGCGCAAAGCGATCGGCGAGATCGGTTACAGCGGATTCCTCACGGTCGAATTATCGGCTAAACCTGATGAGTTGAAAGATGGGCATCCGGCCTATTTGCGTGAGGTAGTTAAACGAGTTGATCGGATTTTTGCGGGGGAATAGTCTCTGGCATATGGCATATAAACGGCGCGGAGATCGTAAGCGACTGAGCTTCCCCATTGGTTCGCCGGTCAAAGCTCAAGTCGCTTACACTCAAGTGACTAGGCGCTATTTCAATGAGGGCAAATTAAAGTCGGTGGTTATCAATAGTTTTCGATTGGCTCCGGAGGAGCCTGATGTATATAGCGATCGATTACCCAATCTCACATGCCGACCAGGACCGATAACGTTCCATCAGTGACCATATATTTGCGCTTTCAGTTCAATAACTGTTCCAACTCGCGAGTGATCTGATTATATGCTTCGCCTTGATCTGTGCCGAATCCGACGTGTTTGCGAGCGACTTTACCGTCGCGGTCAAGAATCAGTAACGTCGGCAAGGCGTCAAGGCCAAAGTACCTGTAAGCTTCCTGATCTGGATCGCGCAGCATCTTCACGCGCAGGCTATTTTTCTGCGCGAACTCGCGCAGATTGTCGTCCGACGCATAGGTCCGCGCACCCGGCCTCGCGCTATTGATCGAAACCCAATAAACCTGCACTCCGCGATCACTGAACCGATCGGAAAGCTTCTGCAGCGCGGGCAATTCGCGCGAAGCCATCGGTACCCAAGTGCCGCCGAATGACATCACAACTACTTTCCCGCGCAGATCCTTAAGGGTGAATTCCTGGCCCTCGATCGGATGCAGTTTGATCCCCTGATTCTGCGTAAATGCGGCGCTGAATAGCATTGTGAGAATTGCGATGCTCAGCGTAATCGTCATCTTCAGGTGTTTTAACATATAAACTCCTCCCATTCGTCTCTCCCCGCACACACTTGTTTTCCGTGCGGTTGAAAACGGCGTTTAGATGCTAAATCTAATGCAATAGTTTGATGACACGATTATTGACTGATTGCAATTCTCGGCCTACGGTCTATCTGATGTCAAGCATATGCCTATTAAGCTTTTACAATGTAAATTGTAATAATTTAAGATTTTACAATTCACGTACCCAGACATTTCTGAACCTCATCGGATTGCCGTGATCCTGCAAAACGATCGGTCCCTTCGCGTGCTTTTTATAAGTTGGAAAGATTGGTTCGTGAGTAGTCGGGCCATAGACGTCAGCGTTATCCTGAATTAGTACGCCATTATGCAGGACGGTGACGGTCGCCTTCTTTTTTACTTTGCCATCTTCGGAGAAGATCGGCGCGTGGTAGATGATATCGTAGGTTTGCCATTCGCCGGGTTTGCGTGAAGCGTTGACGAGCGGAGGATATTGTTTGTAGACCGAACCCGCCTGCCCATAGTAGTAGGTTTTATTGTTATAAGAATCGAGCACCTGAACTTCGTAAAGACCCTGCAGAAAGACGCCGCTATTGCCTCGTCCCTGACTCTCACCCTTAACTTCGCTAGGCGTCGCCCATTCGATGTGCAATTGAAGGTCATCGAATTCCTGCTTAGTCCTGATATCGCCGGTGCCGCCTTTGACGATCATGGCGCCTTCCTTGATCTCCCACTGCGGAGCGCCGCCGGATTTGACGCTCGACCATTTGGAAAAATCCTTGCCATCGAAAAGGACGATTGCGTCCGACGGCGCCCGCGTAACGTCACCAGGATCGATAATCTTAGGCTCTTCTTTCGGCTCGGGTATCTGTGTCATGGTGCGGCCCCCCATCGACGCGCAAGCGAGAATGGCGAATGCCAGGCTGGCGAAAACGGAAATTCGAGTGAACTGGATTCCTTTGAGCATGGTTCTCCTCAGAAAATAGTTTTCAGTCTTCAGTTTTCAGTTGCCGATCGTGATCACCCAACTGAAAGCCGAAAACTGAATGCTGAAAACTGAATGCTGAAAACTAAAAACTCTTTAAGTAACGGCATCATAGATCAAAATTTTTGACCACAAATTCGAGCGTTCCCTGAACTTGTCATGAACCGGGTGTTTTTGATAGATGTCGTGACCTTCATCATCGTCGAAAACGACGACCAGCGCGCAGGAGTACGAGCTATCGATGACCGGGCGATCCGTCGATGCAGGCGCTCCGATAAAACAATGGCGGACCGACTCTATAGCCGCCAGCGAGCGCACACTTTCCCAGAACAAAGCGCGTTGCTCTTCGGTCAAGTCGGGTTTGAGCCAGAAGTAAACGGAGTGAACGAACATATTTCTCCTCATTGAGATCAGGTTGTGAAGACTTGATGTCGCACGTATAAACGAAATCGGTGGATAATTCAACCGGGCGAGCGCATATTCAAGGCTCGATGACGCGGCGTCCTTCTATTCTAAACTTTTCGCTCAGGATCAGCGAAACGGCGTCGGGATAGATCCTGTGTTCTTCACGAAGGATACGTTGGGATAGCATTTCAACGGTATCGTCGTACAGCACGGGGACGACAGCTTGTTTGATTATCGGTCCTTGGTCCAGGTGCTCGTTTACCAGATGAACTGTGCAGCCGGAAACTTTGACGCCGTGTTCGAGCGCCTTTCTTTGCGCGTCGAGTCCGGGGAAGGAGGGCAAAAGAGATGGATGGATGTTCAGAATCCTGTTTTCGAATGCGCGTATGAACCAAGGGGAGAGCAATCGCATGTAGCCCGCCAGACATATCAGATCGATCTGACGTCGAAGAAGCTCTTGCGCCATTGAGCGGTCGTGTTCCTCGCGCGTCTTTCCTTGGTGATCGAGGTGAAGGGTTTCAATCCCGCGTTCTCGCGCGCTTTCGATTCCGGGAGCCGTCGGGATATTGCTGATGACCAGTCCGATCCGGGCGTCGGGGATGCGACCGTCGCGCGTCGCATCGGCCAGCGCCACCATGTTCGAACCGCGGCCGGAGATGAGGATGCCTATTTGTTTCACTGTCTCATTGTACGTAACGCGCGAGCAGTCCATCGAATTCGGCTTCGCTCATCCATCGATCCTTGCTCGCAGCCGTGCGTCCCAGATTGAGCGGCGAATAGAAATACGTCTCACCGCGATGGAAGTCGTGGATTATTCGCGCCGGCGATGCCGGAGAATTTGAATTGGGTTTGACCGATAGTCTCAAATAGATCACACGTCCGTTCGACATCCAGGATTGTTGCTCGATCTTAGCAATCAGTAAAGGCGAAAGGTTGTAAACCAGCGAAGAACCGGCGCCCGCATTGAAGATCAGCCTGGCACGGTTGCGATACCGGTACTGTTCTATTCGATAACTAACGTTTGCGTCGAACTCGTCCCTGCGATCGCTCGCCGCGAGCGACTCGGTGCTTGTCATGTAAGTCGTGATTCCAATAGCGATTGCCAGCGCCGCGGCGATGATCCCGATGATCATACCCTTTCGTTTCCAGCCGGCAAATCGTGCTTTGAAGCTGCTGACGGCCTGCCCGTCAGGCGTCATTCGATCTTCACCAGATCCGTGACGCCTAGTTAGCGTCTTTTCTAATTCATTCAATTCTTCCGTAGAGAGTCGATCGATACGCGAGAGAATATCTTTAACCGGGGCGTCCATATACCCACCTCCCTCTGTATTGGACAGGATATCTATTTTTTTCGGGAATTACCGAATCGAGGTATCCCGAACAATCATCTGAAGTTCCTGACTGTGAAGTTCCTGCCTGAATATTTATCGACAAACAAATTATTCGCCTGTTCGAGTCAACATGCAAGATTCATCTCATACCGGCTGCCGGCGCAAAATGAAAATGGGTAGCACAGTGCAACCTGTACTACCCATTCATATAGATGAATTTTCGTACCGGACATTCAGTAGATACCGACCCTCTGATCACCACCACTGCCGTCATTTATGACTGGCCCATAAGACGACAGAAGCAGTGAATCTGCCCCCGTCAGTAATCTACTGAACGTCCGTCATGGATGTATTTGAGAAACCAGCCCACGTTCTATCGGTATCTCTACATACACCCAAGCTCTCAGCTACAACTCTAAGTGTTGATAGCTGTTTGAATCCAATCGACATCAAAAAGGCGTATTCTCATTACCCGGATGCTTCGGTTGACTGGGAAACGAAACATCAGTCCTATACACCCGGGGATCGGAAGTGACGGCTCTTTTTCAGGTCATCTTTCTTTCAGCTACAGATACGGCGCGGACGGTTGAGGAGATTGACGCAGTTGATTGAAGATTGATCAAAAATTTATCGGTCGGTTATTGAATAGTTCTTGACGAGTTATTGGAGGAAGTAGTGCCCCGAACAGAAAAGCGCTTCTATGCATTTGGCTCGTTTCGTCTCGACCTCAACGCGCGCGTCTTGATGCGCGATTCCGATATAGTTCCGCTGACGCCGAAAGCCGTGGACACACTGGTAGTGCTGGTCGAGAGGTGCGGCGAACTGGTTGGTCGCAGCGAGCTGCTCAGGGCGGTCTGGCCCGATGTTTTTGTCGAGGAGAACAACCTCAACTCGAACATATTCATGTTGCGGCGAGCATTCGGTGAGGAGAACTACATCGCCACCATACCGCGACGCGGCTATCGGTTCATGGCAAATGTGGATGTGATCGTAGTTGAAACGGGAAATGAGCAAGAGGATCAGCCACCCGCAAATGGAATATCTATAGTTCCCACTCAGAGGCCGAAAACGTCAATTAGATCTCTGGTCATTTTTCCATTCAAATCTCTCACGGACGATGGTTGCGACGGCGGCCTCGGAATGGGATTGGCTGATGCGCTGATCACCCGCCTGAGCAATCAGCGAGACGTGGTAGTCCGACCGACAAGCGCTGTGGCCAAATTTCGCGGGCTGGATCAGGATCCCATCAGCACTGGCCGTGAGCTGGACGTTGAGCTCATTTTGGAAGGGAACATCCAGCGCGCGTGTGATCGCATACGTGTGACCGTCCAACTGGTTCGTGTTTCCAGCGGCGTATCGATCTGGGCTGAGAAATTTGATGATCGTTTTACCGACATCTTCGCATTCGAGGACGCTATCTCTGAGCGGATCGCTGATGCGCTCTCCGCTCGGATGTTTGAAGATGAGCTTGACTGGGACAGGCGCGCCGCCGCATAGGCTGCATTAACATTTATCATTTAACATTTGTGATTTGTGATTTGTGATTTGTGATTTGTGATTTGTGATTTGTGATTGAAGAGATGCAGTTAATGAGCTTCAGGCAACCAGCCTTACAAAGATTGCCTGCTTAGCTTCCGCTGAGCCGCGACGCTATGGATGTATCCCGGCGTTTCAATGCTTGTCATTTGCCCAAACTTTCGCACGAAATGTATACCTTCTTCGTCGCTACGCGATGATGGATGCCGTGCGGCGTTGAATCGCCGGATTAGACTCATCCCTGCCGCTACGCGGCAATTCGGCGTGGGCGTTAAACGTCAAACTGAATGTCAATAAACGACAAATCACAAATCAAAAATGTTAAATGATAAATGTTATTCTTCTTCGGTTCTTGATCGAGTTACACAAATTTGACTTTGCAGCTTCCATCGATTATTTCGCCGATGACGTAGAACGGTTCGCGGGCGGCATTAAGCTGGTCCTGCACGAACTGCAGGAATGCCGGGTTGGTAATGACGATCATTCCGATCCCCATATTGAACGTCCGCAGCATCTCATCGCGCGGCACATTGCCGATTTTACGCAGCAATTCAAAGATGGGCAGGCACGGCCAACTGCCTTCCTTGATCTCCGCATCGACGTTGCTCGGTAGTATGCGAGGAATATTTTCGACGAGGCCGCCGCCTGTGATATGCGCCAGGCCTTTGATGACGCCTTCGTGTTCGATCAATCGATTGAGGGCGGGCAGATAGTTTTTATGTCCTTTTAACAGTTCTTCGCCGATCGTGCATGCGAGATCGGGCATGAAGGTATCGAGCTGTAAGCCGCCCCTGTCGAAGAGCGTCTTGCGAGCCAGGCTGTACCCGTTCGTGTGCAGTCCTATCGACGGCAATCCGATGATGATGTCGCCCTCGGTTATGCGCGATCCGTTGATGATCATGCGGCGATCTACCACGCCGACGATGAAACCCGCGAGATCGTATTCGCCATCTCGGTAAAACTCAGGCATTTCCGCCGTTTCGCCGCCGATGAGCGCGCAATCGCCTTCGCGGCAGCCGCGCGCCAAACCGTCGAGTATTTGCTCGATGACATCGGGATCGAGTTTGCTGATGGCGATATAGTCGAGGAAGAAGAGAGGTTTTGCGCCTTGAACCAGGATGTCGTTGATGCAGTGCGAGACGAGATCGTGCCCTACCGTGTTATGGATTCCTGTGGCGAATGCGACCTTCAGTTTTGTGCCGACGCCGTCGCAACTCGCGACAAGCACCGGTTCGCGGCCCTCGGCGAACACTCCTTTGAACATTCCGCCGAAACTGCCGATTTCGGACAGGACATTTTCATTGAATGTCGTTCGCGCCAGCTTCTTGATGCGCGCAGTGGCGATGTTTGCAGCATCGATATCTACGCCTGCGTCTTTGTAGGTGATCGGTTCGGTCATATACTGATGCTACCGGTTATTCTGGTTGTGCGGTAATACGCTGAATGGTTCAATCGGATGCGAATGTCAGCGCCGATTCTTCTTCTCGTTCTCTCATCGTCTGCACGTTAGCGCCGAGCGGCGTCGGGTATCGCCCGGTGTAACACGCCGTACAGAACTTGCTCTCGTTCGGGTCTCCTCCCGTCTCTCCGCAGGCCTCCAGCAGCCCTTTCATACTCAGATAGCCGAGCGAATCGGCGCCGATGTATTTGCATATTTCATTGATCGAAAATTGTGCCGCGATCAGCTCTTCGTGAGTCGGCGTGTCCACGCCGTAATAGCATGGTCCGATAGTCGGGGGACAACTGATGCGCATGTGCACTTCCCGCGCGCCGGCGTCGCGCACCATCTTGACGATCTTCTGCGATGTCGTCCCGCGCACAATCGAATCATCGATGAGCACGACGCGGTGTCCTTCGATAAGGTCGCGCACGGGATTGAGCTTGATCTTGACGCCGAAGTGGCGAATCTGAGACCGCGGTTCGATGAACGTGCGGCCGATGTAATGGTTGCGTACCAGGCCGAAGCGAAACTTGAGGCCAGATTCGGACGCATAGCCGATCGCCGCCGCCACGCCGGAATCCGGCACAGGCACCACCAGATCTGCATCCGCCGGACATTCGCGCGCGAGATAACGGCCCAAGAGGTGCCGGCTCTTGTTCACGCTGCGTCCGAAGACGATGGAATCAGGGCGCGAGAAATAGACGTGTTCGAAGATGCAGTGCTTGATCGGTTTCTCCGGGAACGGATGGAGAGAATGCAGACCGTTGCCATCGATGACGACGATCTCGCCTGGTTCCACATCCCGAATATACTCCGCCCCGATCAGGTCGAATGCGCACGTCTCCGAAGCGAAAACGGTCGCGCCTGCGAGCCTCCCCATACACAGAGGGCGAAACCCGCGCGGATCCCGCACCGCGACGATGCTATCGGGAGTGGCGAAGAGCATGGAAAACGCGCCGTCGTCACCGATCAGGGCTTCGATGATCGCATCTATCAGATTGGCCGCGCGCGAACGGGCTATGCGGTGAAGAACTACTTCCGTGTCGGATGTAGAGGAGAAGATCGCTCCCTCCCGTTCGAGCTGTAGGCGCGCATCTGTGGCGTCAGGCAGGTTCCCGTTGTGGCACAGTGCGATCTGGCCGAAACTGCATTTGACTGAAAAGGGCTGGGCCTCGTTGATGCTTACTTTCCCGGCGGTCGAGTAACGAACGTGGCCGATGGCTGAATTACCCTGTAACCGCGCCAGATTGTCTTCCGCGAATATGTCGCTGACGTGTCCCATACCTCGCTCGGCGTAGAGACGAATGCCATCGGATGATACGATTCCTGCCGATTCCTGCCCGCGATGTTGCAGCGAGAAAAGGCCCAGGTATGTAAGGCGCGCGGCTTCTTCGTGACCGAAGATACCGAAGACGCCACATTCTTCTCTGAATTTATCGAACATTATCTAAATGCCTTGTTACTTCGTTTTTCAAAGATTGACTCTATAAATATTTGTCCGGTCCGATTTATAGTTAGCAGCGTGTAAGTGTGAACGAGTTTGGCTGAGTTGACAAGATGTGGGACATTTGTTTGACACAAAGATGCAGAAGAGGAGAGAAAAACTTTGCATCTCTGCGTCATATCTCAGTAAATCCGCAATCACAGAGCTGTTGCGCCGCCGTCTACCACAAAAACCTGCCCGGTGACGAACGAAGACTCATCGGAAGCCAGGTAGAGCGCCAGCCCGCCAATCTCATCCGGCCGTCCCACCCGAGATATCGGCTGGTTGGCCTCGATCTGATTCATGTAACTCTCGTTTTTCCAGAAAAACTCGCTGAAATCGGTTTCGATCAATCCGGGAGCAATCGCGTTGACCCGGATATTTTCGCGGCCGAATTCCACCGCCCAGTTGCGCGTCATCATTATCAGGGCTGCTTTCGTAGCGCTGTAGAGCAACCCGCCCTTCTGCGGTCTTAAACCCGCAATCGAAGCGATATTGACGATCGAGCCGCCGCTCTTGCGCGCTATCATCTTAGGCACCGTGAGACGAATGAGTCGAACCGCGGACACGACATTGATCTCGAACATCTTTGCGAGCATCTCATCGGTTACCTCGATCGCCGGTCCCTGGCCGATATTAGTCGCGCTGTTATTGACCAGAATATCCACCGGACCGAGTTGTTTCTCGGTCTCGCTCACCAGATTCTCCAGGTCGGTTAGTCGCCCGACGTGGCACGCGATGGGGACGATTTTGCCTGGCAGCGAGGAGAACTCTTTCGCTGTCGCTTCGAGGTTCTCTAATTTGCGGCTGGCTATGGCGACCCCGGCCCCGGCTTCCGCGAGACGCCTGGTTATCGCTTTGCCGATGCCGCGCCCGCCTCCGGTGACGATGGCCACTTTGCCGGTAAGGTCGATCGCGTTCATTGTTGATGAATCTCCTTTTATTATTGCTGTGTTTGGGCGTGGACCATAACGCTATCGTTGAAACCGCGGACTGTCAAGACAGTTGACAATCGCGTCGAACAATATCAAATTTCCAGATCCTGCCGGATTTTGTGGGGTAGCCATGCAGCGCCAGGTGTCAGTAGCTTTGACAGAAAAATTTAATCGGCTCCGGCGCGGCAACAGGTGCAGGCTCTCGGGCCGCTTCTCACGGAACGCGTGAGAGTTTTTCTAGCCGGAGATATAAATGTTCGCGCTGCTGGCGATCTCCAAATTTCCAACCCACAAAAATCCGCAGGGTCAGCAAATTTTCAACTATCAAAATTTCAGATCTCAAACTAAGGGGAGATAACAATGGAAGCTTCTGCCAAAAGCAACATCAAGATTCACGATAAGCTCTACATCGATGGACGGTGGATAAAACCAAGCGGGTCTGGGCTTATTGATGTGATAAATTCGACGACTGAAGAAGTCATGGGACGGATCCCCGAGGGGACGCCAGCGGACGTCAAACTGGCTGTGAGTGCGGCCAGGGCGGCATTTCAGGGATGGTCTGCGTTGCCGGTCGAGGACCGCGCCAGATACCTGCAGCAAATCTCGGAAAAACTCGCAGCTCGCAGGGACGAAATCGCGTCTGTTATCGCGAATGAAGTCGGAATGCCTCTGCCTCTCGCGACCGCGGTTCAGGCGGGGATGCCCGCAATGGTTATGGGATCGTATGCCAAGCTGCTCGGCGATTTCCAGTTTGAAGAGAAGATCGGCAATGCGCAGGTCATGAAAGAGCCGGTCGGTGTGGTGGGGTGCATCACGCCGTGGAACTTTCCCCTGCATCAGGTCGTGGCCAAGGTCGCGCCGGCCCTGGCCGCAGGATGCACGGTGGTGCTCAAGCCGAGCGAAGTCGCGCCACTGACGGCATTCATTCTCGCTGAAATAATCGACGATGCCGGATTGCCCGCGGGCGTCTTCAATCTGGTCACAGGCTATGGCCCGGTAGTCGGCGAAGCCATCGCCTCACACGCGGATGTCGATATGGTTTCATTCACCGGCTCGACTCGGGCGGGCAAGCGCGTGAGCGAGCTTGCTGCCACGACGATCAAGCGCGTCTCGCTCGAGCTCGGAGGCAAATCGGCGAATATCATTCTCGACGATGCCGATCTTGAACAGGCAGTCGCTAATGGCGTCGGCAATTGTTATTTCAATTCAGGGCAAACCTGTTCCGCGTTGACCAGGATGCTCGTCCCCAAGTCACGACACGACGAGGCTGCTGCCATCGCCAGACGTGTCGCCGAGAGCTTCACGGTGGGCGATCCGACCGAGGGCAAATACAAGCTCGGGCCGCTCGTTTCAGCCGCACAGCGAGAGCGCGTCGTCAATTACATAAAAAAGGGAGTAGCCGATGGCGCGACGCTCATCGCGGGCGGTGCAGAAATGCCCGAAGGTATGACAAAAGGTTACTTCGTGCGCCCGACGGTCTTCGCCAACGTCCGAAACGATATGACGATCGCGCAGGAAGAGATATTCGGGCCCGTGCTTTCAATCATTCCATACGAGGATGAGGACGACGCCGTACGGATCGCAAACGATACGATATATGGCCTGGGAGGAGGCGTGTGGTCCGGCGATCCTGAAAGGGCCAAACGGGTAGCGCGCCGGTTGCGGACGGGCCAGGTCGAGATAAACGGCGGCAAGTTCAACCCGCTGGCGCCGTTTGGCGGTTACAAACAATCGGGCAATGGCCGCGAGCTTGGGAGATACGGTTTGGAAGAATATCTCGAAGTCAAAGCGATGTTACTGTAGCCGGCGGGGAGAACACATAACAGAAGAACACATAAATGACAAAGAACACAAAAGTGATTTTTTTGCGTTTTTTGTCTTTTATGTGTTTTTCTTTTTTGCAGCTGATCGTCTACAGGGAATGAAGTTTTCTTGCGACGGGCGCCAATTTCTGCATCTGATCGTCGGAAATTGCAGACAGATAAGGCGGCACCGGCCCGCTCTCTGCGATGCCGGCAAGCTGGGTTGCAAAATGGAGTACCTTCGCCGGACTCCACGCATCCCGTATGTCCTCGAGCGGCAGAAACTCCGCCCTCAATTTCTGGGCTTCATCGAACTCGCCGCGCTTGCACGCTTCGAAGATGGCCCCGCTCAAACGCGGCGCGATGCAGCCCGAACCTGTGGTGAAGCCTGGAAGCTTCCAATCGCGCATGTGCACGACCGCGGGGCGTTCACCGATTCCGCTCACCACACGATGGCGATCCACTCTCTTGAGCAGTGATTCGAGATATGCATCCTGCGCGGGGTCCGGTCTGACTACCGCGTACTTTATCCAGGCGCACAATCCTTCATCGACCAATCGCGCGACGACATCCAGCCCGGCTTCTTTATCCGATCCGAAATTGTTCTCTTCTTTGAGGTAGAGAATGAGAGGGGTTGCTGCGGCATCGGCTATCTCACGCAAGCCCTTTTCTAGCCCGGCAGCATCGCGCGGGTCGCCGCACGGTAGCATCATTGCACATGGGAATTTGTGCCGGCGCAATAGCGCGGCCTGATCGATAGCGCGCCCGTAGGATGGCCCGAAACTGGGAATAGCCCAATAATCGTCGGGAAACTCTGCCAGCCAGGCTAGCAGCGACTCATATTCAGCCAGAGTTATGTGATAGAGGAATGCATTGCCTCCGTAAAGGAACCGCCGCAGCCCTCCTTCAGCGATATGGCCCACGATCTTGTCATTCTGTGCGAAATCGATCGAACGGCGTGAATCGTTTTTACGCGCCAGGGGCGGTACGGGAAAGACGCCCTGCAAATCTGCGAGTGTTACGGGTGTTGTTTTCATGTTTATCGCTCATATTTATTGGCCGCCCATCGATGCCCTCCTGGACGACGGCGATCGCTTGGGAGGCTGTGCGGTCTTGATTTCGGTGACCTGCGCATTGATTCGCACTTCAACCAGGTTGAAATAACTCTGTCCATTCTCATCAGGATCGAGCTTAGTCTTTCGCACGCGCACGAAACGGTAGCTTCCCGTGTCTTTCACCGCGGCCTGGAAGCTATGTCTGAAGGTGATCGGGGTTTCGCCCTGCGAAGCAAGCAGAGTCGAAGTCTCGAAGTTGAGATCGTTCGATCCGCGGACTTCAAAATTGCGGCGCGTCGTAACCTGATCCTTGTCGTCACGAAAGAATATCTCGATAGAACTTATGCGATAACCCTTGCTCAGGTCAACCTGCCACCACTCGATCTCCCCTCTGTCGGTGCCTGAGTGCCATGCGGAAAACTTGCCGGCCTTCACCCCTTCTCCATCATTTCCGGCGCTTGAATAACCGATGATCTCCGGCCACGTGGTCACGCTGGATGCCATAGTGGGTCGTTTGAGCGCAACATTAGCAGTCCTGGTGTTGGTCACGACTGGCACGTAGGGCTTTGGAGGCGACGGCTCGGGCTCGCTCGAAATCAATGCCATCGACTGGTCGGCCGGTTTCAAGCGGGGCGCCGGACCGTATAGTGCCAGATCGCTCAGATAATCCGAGACGGTCAGCCCCATTTCACCGTAGACTTTCGGGGCCGTACCAGGGAAGAGCGGAGAACGGAAGTTGATGACTCCGCGGCTCATCGGCTGAACGCTCTTATCCTCCGGAAGGTCCCGATAGAAAGCGTAATGGCGGAATAATTCGCCGGCCCTAGCCCACAGGTCCATCCGTTTCTCGATCCGCGCAGCAGTCGTCAGCACCGGAAGGCAGAGGCCCGCGAGCGCGAGGGAGCGGTCTTCCGAAGGTTTTTCGGGGTACCAGAAGTATGAAACTGCCGCCGGTATATATGTACCGTCGACAACCACTCGTCCCGGCTTCAGCGGGGGATTTTTCCCGTTGCTGACCAGCCAGTCTGCCACCCGCACCAGGAACTTAGCTGCGCGTTGGTCATCCGTATCTCTCCAGTATTCGATCACACCGAGCAACGAATAGCACCATGCCCATACCTGTACACCCTGAATCACATCCGGCGCGCGATTGAGGTAGTATCCTTTGCGCCCGTGAGATTCTTCGGCTTCTATTAAGAGATTGATGTTAGCGCGGGCCCGGTCGAGGTAATTATTTTCACCCGTGTAACGGTAGGCGACCACCAAGCCCAGCGTAGGCCACCCCACCCACCGCGGTTCGTTCCAGCCTAAAGCGTTGGCGAAAGTGAACTTCATGGCAGCAAACGCATCGCTGTTTTCGATCGCCGATTCGCGCACGGCTTCATCGCCGGTCAATGCCCAATAGAGCCACATCCCTTCGATCCACTGGTGACTCGGCACAGGTTCGCGGAAACTGCCGTGATCGCCTTTTTCGTAAAACGCCTGGCCCTTGAGATTCCACGTGCGTTCGCGATCAAAGTAATCGCTGGCGCGATGCTGCCCCCAGTCGGCACGGTACCGCGCCATCTCGCCCCCGAGCTGAAACGCGCGCGCGTCACCGGTCCGCAGGTATTCGCGCAGCAGAATGAAGGGCAGATCGTAATGTACGTTCGCGAAACCCTCTGCCCACGCCAGATCGCCGAAATGGCGCCAGCCGAACTGCTCGCCATTTTCCCCGCGTAGCCGATATTCGAAGATTGACATCGCCGGAATCGGGCCCGCCGCCTCACTCTCTTCGACGGCATAACTCGACGCGAGCATCCGCTCGAATCTCATCGCCGCCTCGCCGAGTTGCGAGTCCTTGATGTATTCCGTCGCCCAATTGCGCTTCTCCACGTAGCTGGGGCGCACCGCATCGGTCGTCGCGGTATAAGCCGGGTCGACAGTCGCCAGCGTGGAATTGGTCAGCGCGGATGCCGCGACAGTTCCCCGGCCGAGATAGAAATCTATCGTCTTTGAGCGTGCACCGTCGAAGATGTGATCGGTGCCAATGTCCGGCAGCACGTCGAACCGCAATCCCTCTTTGGATGCTTGCAAGCCCCTGGGAAAGTTTTCCGCGAACTCTGGGACTGCGATCTCCATCGTACCGGCTGTGATCGAAGCCGCGGTTTCCTTCTGCGCTATAAGAGCATGAGCTTCGGTTGCATTCAGGACCTCAGTCCTGCCAGATCCGGATGCGGTAGTCGGAACCCATACGGACAGGCTGCGCAGAAGCGCGTGCTGGGCATACGGTTCCTGCAGCGTACGAGATCCGCCAAAACCGTAGGCGCCGTTGTTCATCAGGCGCAGACGAACGCGAATGAATGGCTCCCCGGCATAAATGTAATACCGTAAGGTGAAGGCGAGCGTGGGAGGCGTTTTTCCCAGCCGGCTTCTGAAGCTGCCATCCTGACGTACGACTGCGCGCAATTCGTTAGTCTCTTCAATGCTGGTGCGCTCGACGACCGCGGTCGCATCGCGGTTGACTCCATCCGCTACGAATAATTGCTCTCCGACGGTGTGCGGAGATTTGAGCGGCTGGGTGAATTGCACCAGCTGACCGCGGATTTGCCTGATAATCGCGACTTCCTGCTCGATGCTCAGATCGCGTATGATGCTTCCGGCGGTGTGCTCATACTTGAGCGCCGTGGCAGCCTGTAAATCGCCGGGTTGTGCCGATTTGATTTCGATCTCTTCCTGGCGCGGCGTTCCTTCGGAGAGGCGATAACGGCGGCCCGCCGCAAAACTCTGATCGTTCGTGACGATCCGCGATGTGGCGGCGGCGGAGTTCCATTTCAAAGTGCTTGTATGCTCGAAACGCACTTTGTCGCCGGAACTGAGGAGGGAAGCGTCGGTAACATAAACCGAATCAAGCGATGTGCCTTTCGCCTGCCCCAACTGTACGATAATCGCGCGAGGCGGCAAGCTCAATTGAACTTCCATGGGACCACGCAGCATCTCCTTGCCATCCAGCTTGAAAGTCTTGAGCAATCGGGTTCCCGGCTTAGAAAATTCGAGTTCAAGTCTTGAATTGCCGACGCGCAAATTACCGCCCATTTCGCTAATGGTAACCGGAGTAATTTTGATATGCGGAGCGCGGACGAGAAAGTGGACGCCGGGGGCTGAAGGTTTGAAATCGACCAGCAGCCATTTAACAGATTTATCGGAATCGGGTTTACCTCGCCAGCGCGCGAGCACGCGGGTTTTCGTGGGTATCTGGGTCCCATTTGAATCGACGATGACAAGTTGCGTCGCATCGAGTAACTTATCGTCTTCACCGAATGGCACACCGATGGTTATCGGCAGCGAGGGATCTGTTGACTGTGATCGGCACGCTGATATCCGAGGGTTGCGTTTGCGAATAGACTGAGGTGAGCCGGGGTGGAGATTCCACGGCAACCAGTCCCAAAGCAAGAAAGAAAAGAACGCTTCTCATTATGGCAGAATGTGACATATTGTAGGATCATCTACTGCAATAGTATTTGAAGACTGTGCAAATCAAAGTTCGTTATCATCGACAGTTTTTTATTGGCTCCGGAGGAGCCCGATGTATAGCATTCGATTACCCAAGTCTGACAAGCTCCGGAGGGGTGACATACAGTCATTCATATGTCGCCGCTCCGGAGCTTGTGAGATGTGGGGAGAACGATATCTATAAACGCCCCGCGTCTCTGGCGCTCTCAGGAACGATAACGTTGATTCAATGATCCTTTATTTGCCCACTCTTCTATCATATGACTGGTGCCAGGCACTGAGCCGTAGCATGTCTCGGGAGGAACTTACGGGAGAAGATTACTGCGCGGAGGCGCGGAAGAAGGAATAAGTTTTTGTACACGTTAAAGATAACATTTTTTGAATTTGACGGAAAGTAAGGTGGAGTCCCGAAGCTCAGCCACAGATGCGCAGTTGTCCCGGATCTCGCATTTAAAATTGATATCGCTGATTTCGGATTTACCAAATTGATAACGACATAAAAAAGGAGAGACGATCCCATGTTGCTGAAAGGCAAGAATGGTCTGATTATTGGTGTTGCGAATAAGCATAGCATCGCGTGGGCGATCGCGCAGTCCGCGGTCCGAGAAGGCGCGCGCCTCGCGTTCAATTATCAAAACGAACGGCTTAGAGAGAACGTTGAAGAGCTGGCGCAAACGGTCGAGGGAGCGAAGACCTTTCCATGCGATGTGAGCAATGATGACGAAATCGCCGGGTTGATGAAGAATATCGAAGCTGATCTGGGGAGTCTCGATTTCCTCGTACATTCGGTAGCGTTCGCGCCCCGCGAGGAGTTGACCGGCGAGTTCATCAACACTTCGCGACAGGGATTTTCGACGGCACTGGAAGTCAGCGCGTACTCGCTCGTGGCCGTATCGCGCGCCGCACTGCCGCTCATGAAAAACGGCGGTTCGATCCTCACCCTTACCTATCTGGGCGCCGAGCGGGTTGTTCCGCATTACAATGTGATGGGTGTAGCGAAGGCTGCGCTGGAAGCAACCGTACGTTATCTGGCCAATGATTTAGGTCCTCGAGGTATTCGCGTCAATGCTATCTCAGCGGGCCCGATCAAGACGCTTGCCGCGCGCGGCGTCTCGGGAATCAGCAAAATGGTGGATCATCACCGCGAAGTCGCCCCCCTGCGGCATGCAACGGAACAGGCGGAGGTGGGCGACACCGCACTCTTCCTCCTCAGTTCGCTCGGGAGGGGAATTACCGGCGAAGTGATCTATGTCGATGGCGGGTATCACATCCTTGGTACGCTGGCGCCTATAACATAACCAGGTTGAGGTATGAACGTAATCTGGATTCGGTGACCGGCTCGCCGATTTTTTTATTGGAGATGACATACCAGGAAGATGTGTTTTTACCATCGCGTTTGAGGATGAGTTCGGCCACAGTCGACGCCTCCAGCATTATGTTTTGACTGAGACCGATGCGGGCGCGTGCCAGACCCCCGTCGGGGACGAAGCCGTGCTCGGGCAAACGAGGCCAGCCGGCTTCAACCACGAATGTTCGAGTGTGATAGCGCGCTCCGAATCTTTCCCCCACCATAGTTGAATGAGCTATAGTGAATTGCCATTGCTGCTGGCCGATCTGCAAGACGGCGCTTGCACTTTTCTCAGCAAGTCTACTATTTATCTCCGAGCAGAGCTTCTTAAGTATATTCCACAACCACTGTGTGCCATCTTCGCGTAGCTTATCGTTCTCTGCCTTAAGTGAAAGATAATCTTCTGAATAGTCTTGGTTAATAATAGTTTTTGTCCTCTTGTTGTCGGGTCGTAGCTAGACATCGTGGCGGTGGGCCAGCGCTTTATGCATTGTTACTTCATCGGCATATTCGAGATCGCTTCCGACGGGCAATCCCATAGCGATCCTCGTCACACGCACGCCGAGTGGTTTGAGCAAGCGAGCCAGATAATTAGCCGTCGCCTCCCCTTCAGTATTGGGATTAGTGGCCAGGATAATCTCTTTCACTTGCGATTCGCCGCTTGCATTCGGCCGCAACCGTTCGAGCAGGTTCTTGATATGCAGCTCTTCGGGGCCGATACCGCGAATCGGTGAGAGCGCTCCGTGCAGGACATGATAAAGACCATGATACTCGCGCGTCTTTTCGACGGCGAGCAGATTATAAGGCTCCTCGACCACGCAGATGACCGATGGGTCCCGCGATGGGCTGGAGCAGAAGCGGCAGGGATTGGTATCTGTGAGATTATTGCAGACTGAGCAAAAAATTATCTTCTCTTTTACCTCATGGATAGCTTCGATCAAACGCTGGGCGTCCTCCTGCGATACTTTGAGCAGGTGGAACGCCAGACGCTGAGCTGATTTATGGCCGATACCAGGCAGCCGTTTGAATTCATCTATGAGTTTGGTCACCGGCTCTGCATAATCGAGCATAAATGGTCAGTGAATTACGTCAATCCTGGGATATTCAGCCCGCCGAATGCGCTGCCGAGTTTGTTCTGCATAACTTCATCTACTTTACGGCCGCATTCATTGACTGCCGCGACGATCAGGTCCTGCAGCATCTCAACATCGCTGGCCGCTTCCTGGTCTATCTTCACCGAGATCACTTCTTTGGATCCGTTCATCTCGACTTTGACTATGCCTCCACCCGCAGTTGCATCAACGCGCAATGACTCCATCTCCTTCGCCATCGCTTCTTGCATCTTCTGCGCCTGCTTCATCATCTGTTGCAGGTTCATACCACCCGGAAGTTTCATTTCAGTTCTCCTTCAAATTGAGCATAAAAAGCGAATTTATCATAGCACGGGATAAGGATAATGGATAATTGATAATGGACAATTGATGATGGGAGATAGTGAACTGAAGTGCCTCACTGTCAACTGTCAATTATCAACTATCAACTATCAACTATCACCTTTATCAACTATCAACTACCAGTCATCAACTACCAACTACCAACTATCAATTATCAATTATCAATTATCCATTATCTTTCACCCACACGATTTCACCGCGCGTTTGATCGAGGATGAGTTTCACGGCGGGATTTTTCATTGCGCGGTTATGCAGCTGCTGCCGTGCGAGTTCAGCCTCATCGACGCGCTCTTTGGTCTGGCCGCTGATTCGGACTTCGACGCGTATAGGCCGGCCGAATAATTTCTCTCCGATCTCGCGAAAGAGCGTATTGCTGTCGCGCACGCGGCGCGCAAACAGGTCTTCGCTAGCGAACGTTACATCCAATACTCCATCCTGATACGCGAGCTGCTGCGCGTCTTCTAGTGCAGTGAGCACCATTCCGCGATTGAGTTTTTGCACTTCTTTGAGGATAGCTTCGACCTCATTCACCTCTTTTCGATCGGAAGCGAAATTCGATTCTATTGGAGGAGAGGGCACGCGCGTTTGAACAGGGTCCGATACGGGACTCCCCGTTTTCGCCTCTTCGCGATCGGAAGTGAGATTCGATTCTATTGGAGGAGAGGGCACGCGCGTTTGAACAGGGTCCGATACCGGACTCCCCGTTTTCGCCTCTTCGCGATCGGAAGTGAGATTCGACTCTCTTGTAAGATGCGGCACCTGAGGAACCGGGGTCGATACGGAACCTCCCGTATCTGAAGTATTACGGGGGATGCCGCCGGAAGATGGTGATGGTGCGGGTCTACCTCCCGCTGTTTCACCTCCCAGCCGCGAAACGAGAGTATCCAATCGTTTGATCAGTTCCTCCAGGCTGCGCAGACGGGCAGCGTGTGTGAGTTTGACCAATCCTATCTCCAACTGGAAACGCGGATGGGGCGAATCTTTTATCTCCTTCTCGGTCTGCGCGAGCAAATGAAAACAGCGCACAATATCCTCCTCGGAGAAATGCCGCGATAACTTCTTTAGGCGATCGATCTCTATATCCGCGACGCTCAGTATTTCGCCGCTTACTATGCCGGACTTTATGACGAGCAAATGGCGCAGATAAGCCATTAATTCGCGTGTTACGTTACGCAGATCATAACCTCGCGATGTTATCTCTTCCACCAGATTAAGAGTCATCGGCGTATCCTGACGCGCGATGGCTTCCGCCAACCGTCCGAGAGTTTCCGTGCTGAGAAGCCCGAGCGACGAGCCGACATCTTCTGCCGTTATTTCAGGGCCGCTCGCTGCTATAACCTGATCGAAGTAAGATTGTGCATCGCGCAAACTGCCGGCTCCGGCGCGCGCTATTTCACGTAATGCCGCATCACTGATGTTTATACCTTCGGCATTCGCGATTTCGCGCAACCGATTCAGGATTTTTTCTGTTGCGATCTGACGGAATTCGAACTGTTGACAGCGCGATAATATGGTGTCGGGAACCTTATGAAGTTCCGTCGTCGCCATGATGAAGATGACATGCGATGGAGGTTCTTCGAGCGTTTTGAGTAGCGCGTTAAATGCGCTGGTCGATAACATGTGCACTTCGTCGATAACAAAAATCTTATACCTGTCGCGCGCTGGAGCCATGGCGAGGTTGTTGATGATTACGTCGCGTACATTATCCACGCCGGTATTCGAGGCAGCGTCGATTTCGAGCACATCGAGCGAATTGCCCGATGCGATCTCGCGACAGGATACGCACTGCAGGCAGGGCTGACTCGTGATGCCTCGATGACAGTTGAGTCCTTTTGCAAGTATACGCGCCGTGGTCGTTTTACCGGTCCCGCGCACACCGGAGAGGAGATAGGCATGATGCATTCGCCGGTTATCGAGCGCATGACTTAGTGTGCGCGTGATATGTTCCTGACCTGTCAGATCCGCGAATGTCTGAGGACGATACTTGCGAGCGATAACTTGATAGCTCATATGATTACTCTCTGACGAAAATAACATTCGATTGATTTATTTAAAGTTAGTACGTTTAACGTAGCTTTTTGATTGCAGGGTAGTATACAATGCTACAAGTATAAGTTACACTACCGCTGCTGTTACTGATAAAAATGTTCAGAAGGCGTTCAGTCGGCAGTAATAATATAACCCAAAACAAGGAGAGGAAGAAAATGCCAAGACCAAAAGGAGGCAGTAGCAGAAGCGAACTCGTCAGACTAGCTATTGCCGGAATCGATGCACAAATACAGGATTTGATGGATAAACGTAAAGAGTTTGCCAAACTGGCGCCCGGAGCCACGGGCTCGGCGTCAACCGCTTCTTCCGGAACCGCCCGCGCGGCGGCAGTGACCGGAACCAAGGCAGCGCCGGCGAAGAAGAAACGCACTGTTTCAGCCGCAACTCGCAGGAAATTGAAGGAAGCAGCGAAGGCTCGTTGGGCGAGAGTCAGGGCCGAAAGGGGATAAATTGGGACAGGCTCCGGTTACTTCCGCGGCACATCCGAACAACACTACCGTTGCTACCTTCCGGTCCTGGCGGGATTCATGAGTTCAAAATTGCACGGAGGCCGGAGCCTGATATGGCGATTTAAATTTGAAATTTGAAATAAGAGATATATACCGATATCTCAGTTCCAAATATCAAAATTTCAAGTTTCAGTAACGGAGAGGGCGGGATTCGAACCCGCACAGGCCTTACGACCCGCCGCGCTTCCAACGCGGTGCAATACCATTATGCGACCTCTCCAAATTTCAAATTTCAAATTTAAAATGTGAAATTTGAGAGCGGAGAGGGTGGGATTCGAACCCACGGTACCCGTAAGAGTACAACGGTTTTCGAGACCGCCCGATTCAGCCACTCTCGCACCTCTCCGAATAAATATTTCAAGTTACTCAGGAAACCTATCTTAATTCTTAATCCCTTATCTTAAATCCTTGTCAGTCCTTATCGATTCTTATCAACGCTGATAAGCGCTCATCTTACCACTTTTACTTATCACTCTTATCACTCCCTCGTCCTTCCCGATCTATCATTCTCTCTCTAAAGTCTCGTTATGTTTAACGTTTTTCTCGAAAGAATGCTTGGATCAAATCGCGACAATCATCGACCAGGATTCCCGAAGTAACTTCAACTCGATGGTTCAAAGAGCTATTCGTGCAGATCTGGAGGACCGAATCTACTGCGCCTGCTCTGATATCGGGTGCGCCATAAACCAGGCGTTTGATGCGGGCGTTGACAATGGCCCCGGCGCACATCGCGCATGGTTCTATTGTTACATAGAGAGTGGCATCGGTGAGACGATAGTTTCCAATTCGCTTGGCCGCATCGCGAATCGCCAGTATCTCGGCATGCGCCGTCGGGATCTTTCGCCCCGATCGGTTGATTATGTCCGACTCCCACCAATCGATCATTAATTATCACGGCCGCGCCGATCGGGACTTCACCTGAATCCCTCGCCATCCGAGCTTCGATCAGCGCAAAGTCCATGAAAAACTGGTCGGCGGAACTCACTCTACTCTCTCACTGAACTACCTTTTCAAATTTAGAACCCGATAAAGCAAATGCGAATGCTACCGGCCGGGAAAGTTCATGTCAAGTAGCTCATAACGGAAATCAGTATACAGCTGAATAAAGAAATGGTTGTGCCTCCCGCCTGCTTATTCTACACCGCAATCATTACCGATTCTTTCATCGTTGCCTCGACATCTTTCACATCTTTGGGCGTCATCGCCGTTAGCACCTCGTAACCGGTCTCCGTTACTAGCACGTCGTCTTCGATCCGTACACCGATATTGAAATATTCCTCGTTCACGCCCTCGGTACCGGCGGGGATATAGATGCCGGGCTCGACGGTGAAGGTCATGCCAGGTTCAAGCTTACGCCACTCATCTCGTACTTTATATCTTCCGACATCATGCACATCCATTCCGAGCCAATGGCCGGTGCGATGCATGAAGAACTTCCTGTAGGCTTCCTTCTCGATCGCCTCTGCGCGGCCGCCGGAGATCAAGCCGAGTTCGAGCAATCGATCGGAAACCACTTCGACCGCTCGTTCGTGAAGCTTCATAAAGCTCTCACCGGGTTTGACCATCTTGATCACCTCTTTGTTCGCGGCGAGCACTGCCTCATAGATCGACTGCTGCGCTTTTGTGAATTTACCATTGGCGGGAAAGGTACGCGTGATGTCGCCGGAGAAAAGATTGTACTCTGCGCCCGCGTCAATCAACACCATATCTCCGTCCTTGATCTGATGGTTATTCGTATTGTAGTGAAGAATCGTGGTATTGAACCCCGATCCGACTATCGACGGATAACCAACGCCTGTCGCGCCGTTCTTGCGAAAGACGTATTCGATTATCGCTTCGAGTTCGTATTCATAGATTCCCGGCCTGCAATGCTTCATTGCTGCGATGTGGCCTTCGGCGCTGATCTGGGCGGCGCGGCGCAGGTTATTGACGTCTTCTTCGCTCTTCCGCAAGCGCATCTCGTGCACGATCGTTCCGGAATCGATGATAGAAGTCGGACCGTAGATGCCGCCGCGGACCTTCTCGCGTATATATTTAATAGTCGAGATGATCTTGTGATCGAAGCCTTCGTTGTTGCCAAACCTGTAGTAGAGTCTCTCAACGTTTTGCAGATATCTGGGCAGCAGGTCGTCGAGCTGGCCGATCGCGTATGACGCATCTGCGCCGTAATCGAGGACGGCGCCCTCGACACCCGCTCGGATGCCAGTCCATATCTCTTCCTCGCGGACTCGCGGGCGTACGAATAGTACATACTTATGTTCGGGATGGCCCGGTGCGACTATCGCCACGCAGTCAGGTTCGTTGAGACGCGTGAGATAATAAAAATCGGTGTCCTGCCTGAATTCGAAATCGGTATCGGCATTGCGACGGACATCGTGGGCGCTGGCGAATACGGCCACGCTCGACGGTTCCATCTTTTCCATAAATTCATTAAGTCGTGCAGGTCTCATTTGTAAGTTACTCCTTGAAGCATTTGTTGGTAGAGCGCGTAGTATACATTGGGCCGGTGCACATGCTAGAGCGGGGTTCATCTGGATGGGAAGGCGGTTCGAAAAATATTTTAGAATCCCAGAGGTCAGGCCGGCGGTCACCGTGCGATGTGAGACAGGCTGCGAGGATGCGACGGATCGCCGCTGGTTGAGCCTGAAAATTCGCGACATTCGCATCGATCAGCGGTCCGCCGGTACAAATATCAGACGCTTTCGTTTAGAATGGCCGCTAAATGAACACAGAGACGATTAATCAATCGGTTGTTGGCCTTCTCGATCGAATCGCCAAAGGCGATAGTCTGGCTGAGGACGAATGGATTTGTGTAATCAATGAGGCAGAGACGGAAGATTTGAGCTTCCTGGCGGACGACCTCAGATGCAGATTACATCCGGATAACATCGTCACTTATGTCGTTGACCGGAACATCAATTACTCGAACGTCTGTTTCTCCGTCTGTAACTTTTGCGCGTTTTATCGCAAGCCCGGTAGCAGCGACGGTTATGTTTTGAGTTATGACGAAATATTTAAAAAGGTCGAGGAGATGATCGAGTTAGGCGGCAGCGGCATATTGATGCAGGGTGGATTGCACCCCGATCTGCCGCTCGATTATTACACCAATCTGCTCCGCGAGTTGAAAGGGCGTTATGGGATTCACCTGCATTGCTTCTCGCCGACCGAAATTTATGGCATGTCGAAGACTTTCGGTATGACATACGAAGGGATTATTCGTGAGTTGAAAGATGCTGGGCTCGATAGCATTCCAGGAGGAGGCGGTGAAATTCTGGTCGACGAGATTCGCAAGAAACGCCGGACGGAATGCAATGGACAACAGTGGCTCGATGTCATGGAAGCAGCACATCAACTCGGCATCAAAACGACCGCTACCATGATGATCGGTTATGGAGAATCCGTCAGACATCGTATTCAACACCTTGAGCTGCTGCGGAAATTGCAGGATCGCTCTTTGAAATCTGCTCCGGCCAGTTTCGTATCTTTTATTCCCTGGACGTTCCAGCCTGACAACACGCCGCTTGGTAAAGTCGTGCCAAATAGGATGGCGGGAGACGAGTATTTGCGCTGGCTCGCGCTTTCGCGCCTTTATCTCAGAAACATTCCGAATCTGCAGGTATCGTGGCTGACGGTAGGATTGAAAGACGGGCGGCGCGGATTGCATTCAGGCGCAAACGACATAGGTTCGACTATGATCGAGGAGAACGTTATCTCCAAAGCCGGGGCCAATCACAAAGCGACCGAAGCTATGCTCGTCGACGTGATAATCGAAGAAGGGTTCAGGCCATTGAAGCGAAAAGCAGATTACACACGATTGGAGCTTATATGAGCAAATCCGACAAGAATATCGACAAAAGCACCCGTCGAAAATTCATCAAGACAGCCGCAGCCGGGGCCATGGCTGCCGGCTCGTTCGTGCGCGCGCGCGGCTCGTCAAAAACATTTATCCTCGAATCTGAGCCCGAATTCCAACAACAGGTCGCGCCCAACGACCGCATCAGGATCGCTCTGATCGGCGCGGGTGGTATGGGATTCGGTGATACTGAGACCGCTCTGCGTGTTCCTGGGGTCGAGATGGTGGCAGCGGCTGACATCTATGACGGCAGGTTGACGCGCGTGAAGGAGGTTTTCGGTAAAGATGTCTTCACCACGCGCGATTACCGGGAAGTACTGGCGCGTTCTGACGTCGATGCCGTCATCATCGCCACTCCAGACCATTGGCACCGGCAGATATCTATCGACGCGATGAAGGCGGGTAAGGACGTCTATTGCGAGAAGCCGGTCGTTCAGAAACTGGAAGAAGGTTCGGCGGTCATCGAAGCTCAGAAGCAGACCAAACGCATCTTCCAGGTCGGCAGCCAGTTCGTCAGCTCCATCGTTTACCAGAAAGCCAAAAAACTGTTGGCTTCAGGCGTCATCGGAAAGTTGAACTTCGTCGAATCGTCGCTCTCGCGCCGCCATCCGCTGGGAGCGTGGCAATATACTATTCCGCCTGATGCTTCGCCGCAGAACATCGACTGGGACCGCTTCCTGGGGAGTGCGCCCAAGGTTCCATTCGATCCGGTGCGCCTCTTTCGTTGGCGTAACTACCGTGATTACGGTACTGGTATCGGCGGAGACCTTTTCGTTCATCAATTCACCAGCCTGCATTTCGTCACTAATTCCATTGGGCCGTCCCGTGTACTCTCTTCGGGCGGACTCCGCTTCTGGAAGGACGGCCGCGACGTTCCCGACCTGCTGCTCGGTCTCTTCGATTATCCGGAGACGAGCGAGCATCCGGCATTCAACGTCTGTTTCCGCGTCAACTTCACCGACGGCGAGGTGGACCAATACGGCGAAGATATTTGGATCTACAGGTTCGTCGGCAGCGAAGGGATCATCCAGATCGATAACGGCGTCGTGCTGAAACTCAAGCCGCCGCTTAAAGAGCCCGGCTACACGATTGACACCTTCCCGGAAGCTGTGCAGGAGCAGTTTCTTAAGGAATATCGCAGGAAATACCCGCGACTTGAGCCGGAAACACGGAGCGTCAGCGAGGAACGATTCCTGCCGCCGGCGGGTTACCGGGACCGGCTCGATCATTTCAAAAACTTCTTTAAGGCGATGCGCACTCGAGAGCAGGTTCTGGAAGACGCAGTTATGGGATTCCGCGCGGCCGCGCCTGCCTTGATGGCCAACGTCAGTTATTTCGAAAATCGTATATGCGAATGGGATCCCGAAGCGATGAAGTTGAAAGGTACGAAGAGCTAAACATTTTACATTTTACATTTTACATTTGACATTTGTCATTGCAGAGCGCTCTTCAATGGCAAATGGCAAATGGCAAATGGCAAATGGCAAATGACAAATGACAAAATGTAAAATGTAAAATGTAAAATGTAATGATATGAGCAAGCCTTTTGACGCGAAGGATCCTCTAGTTGAAGGCGAAGATTACTACCTCGAAAACGGCCTGCTGGTCTTTACCGCGTCGTATCATTTGAAGCGCGGCTACTGCTGCCATAGCAACTGCCGCCACTGTCCGTATGGAGATTCGAAGGCGGAGGTACAGCCAACCGCTGATAATGTTGATTTATCAGATGATAAATTTAACTGATTGGACAAACCGGTTTTGAAACCTTATCTTGTAGTGCGAGTTACTGTATCGCCAATATCAATCAAAAAAATGTCGAGTTACACACTTAAGTATCGTTGCTGTATCAAGCGTGAGATTCTTCGAGCGAGAGCCGCAGTGTGCGAGGCCGTATTAACGTCGCTTACGGTATCAAAATGTAAAAGCTTCGCTGGCGGCTAGAGCTGAATCGAAATGATAGGCCCGACGATAGCAAGCCCCAGCGAGACGAAGCAAACTCGCTGGGGCGTTTGATTATCCGGAGTAATGTTTGAAGGAGAGGGAAGAAAATGACACCACTCGAACTGCTCGGAATCGAAGAGGAACGGGACGCTTGTGCGATCATCGCATTCGTCAAGAAGGACGGCCGGGCATCGCACGGAAATGTCAAGCGCACACTCGAAGCGCTTACCAAAATGGGGCATCGCACTGGCGAGATCGCCGGTGAAGGTGACGGCGCCGGAATTCAAACCGATATTCCGCGCGAGATCTGGAGGTGGCACCTCGAGTCGTGCGGGTTGATCGGTGAGACGGTCAACCATCCATATCTCACCATTGCTCACATCCTGCTACCCGCTTCCGAGCGCGCCAATCATGCTGACATCAAGCGGCGCGCGGTCGAAATTTTCGAAACGCGCGGGATGGAGATCGTTTTCGAACAGGATGCTCAGACCCGCCATGAGGCTCTGGGGCCGCTGGGCCGGTTGAACGAGCCGCTCTTCTGGCAGGTTGCGGCGATTCCCCGCGGCGCCCGCAGGATGGAGAACCGCGATACTTTCCGGATCCACGTTCAGCTTGAGCGCGAGCTGCCGCTCCACGTCGCCAGTTTGAGCAAGACCAGCGTCGTATACAAAATTCGCGGCGACGCCGAAGCGCTGCGCCGTTATTTCCCAGAGCTGTCGAAACCCGATTTCAAATCGGCCATCACGCTCGGCCATGGGCGCTATTCGACCAATACCAACTCGGCAGCCGAGAAGGCGCAGATGTTTTCTACGCTCGGCCACAACGGAGAGATCAATTCGATCGATCGGCTGACGCGCGAAGCCGCAGCGCTCGGGTTCCAACTCCCGCGGCAGGCGAGCGATTCGCAAATTCTCGATCGCGTCGTCGAGAGCTTCATGTTTATCTACGGCCTCTCGTTGATGGAGACGATTGAGATACTCTTCCCGCCGGTTTGGAGCGAGAGTGAAAAGTTCGATTCGCCGATGAAGAGCTATCACCGGTACTTTCGGCGGGCATTCGGTTCGCTGGCGCAGGGGCCGGCGGCCATCATCGCGCGCGAGGGCGATGAAGTCGTTTTCAGTTGCGATGCGCTCGGTTTGCGCCCGCTCTGGTTCGGGAAGACCGAGAAAGAATATTTCGCATCGTCCGAAAAGGGCGTGGTGCCGCTCGAAGCGATGGCGGAAGATCCGCGCCCGCTCGCGCCCGGGGAGAAGATGGGGTTGCTAGTGCGGCGCGATAACTTCGTTGTGGAAGTCTTCGAGCATCAGGAGATGCAGCAGCGCATCTTCGAGATGGCGTCATACCGATATGACTTCCGCCGGCTTAACGAAGTCACCATGAACCCCGGAGTTTTCGACTTCGATCGGGCAGAAACAGAAGCGAAAGATGAGACGCCGGCAACCGCAAGTGAATCGCCGGAAGATGCGTTAGCCATCGCTGAGGCTCAGTCTGAGCGAGCGATAAAAATCGAACGCACGCTCGCCGCTACGGACGCTCTTGCGGCAATGGGCTGGACCAAGGAAGAGGTCGATAACCTCATGACGACGGTGACGGGCAAGGACCCGCTGAGCGGCCTCGGTTATGACGGGCCGCTCGCCGCCTTCTCGAAAGTCCGCCGCAACCTGAGCGATTACTTTCAGGAGAGAGTTGCAGTCGTCACCAACCCCGCGATCGACCGTGTGCGCGAAGGCGATCACTTCTCGGTGCGCATCTTTTTGGGCAGCCGCCCCACGCTCGCGCCCGGCGGCGCGATGACCCAGCAGATCGAGTTGCGATCACCGCTCCTGCTCGGCGGCGGGGCGAATGACCGCAACTTTCTCATCGCGCATGCGGCTGTCGCGCAGGCCTACGGTACTTGCCTCATCGATGATATCGCCCGCGCATTCAGCGAGAGCGTCGAGGCGAATCCATTTTCTGCCGAAGCCTCTATCCGCCGGACTTTGCGTGGCCAGCACGCAGGCCGGGAATTACCCTCCGGATTGGTCACCGCTACGGTCGACATCGTATACGACGAAACCGAGACGCTCGCCGAAGCGATCGAACGCATCAAGCGGGAAGCGCGCGAGGCCGTTGCGTCAGGGGCTACGCTGATCATCCTCGATGATTCGCGCGCTTATACCGAGCAGGAACTATTCATCGATGCGCATCTCGCACTGTGCGCCGTCGATCAGGCCCTCAATAACTCGCTCGAAGTTTCCGTCTCCGGTTGCGCCGTCACATCTGATATCACGATCGGCATCGCAAATGCCGGCGAATCAAACGGAACAAACGGAACAAACGGGGCAAACGGGGCAAACGGGGCAGACGGGGCGGCAATCGACTCAATCGGGACTGGGCCGGCCAGCGGTGAGCCGGGGCCTGGAAATGAGAGTTTGCGCCGCAAATGCAGCATCGTCTTGAAGTCGGGCCAGCTCCGCAATCTTCATGATATCTGTTTCGCTCTCGGCTGCGGCGCGGATGCGGTCAACCCCTATGCTCTGTACGAGGTCGCGCTGCGCGACGCGGCCGATGAGGAGTCGGCCAAGAAGGCGCTGTTCAATTGCTTTGCCATGCATCATACGGGCATCGAGAAGGTCATGTCGACTATGGGAGTTCATGAGGTGGACGGATACGGCCGCCTCTTCGCTTCAATCGGCCTCTCGCCCGAGTTGGCCGACATCTTCGGCATCAAGAACTATTGTGGCTCGCGGGAGGCCGGCTTAACGCTGGCGAAGCTTGACCGGGAGCTGCGCAGCCGACTGGCTGCCCGCAAAGAGCAGGCGAAGAAATCCGACGCGCCGGTCAAGCTCACCGGCACATCGGGTTTGTCGCGCGAGTACCGGCGGCAGCCCTACGTTTGGAGCGCGGCGGGCAAGGTTGCGCGCAAGGAAGAACGCTATGAAACCTTCATTCAGAAGCTGGCTGAGATAGAACAGAAGGACCCTGTTTCCCTGCGGCACCTGCTCGACCTGAACGAACGCGCGATCGTCACGCGTAACCAGGCCGACACGAAGATAGGCAACCACAACGCTCCGATTTTCATTGCCGCGATGTCATTCGGCTCGCAGGGCGAGACGACGTTTCGCGCTTACGCGGAGGCGGCGAAGCGCTTGAGGATCGTGGCGATGAACGGCGAGGGCGGCGAGATTCCCGATATGATGGGCCGGTATAAAGAGTATCGGGGCCAGCAGGTCGCATCGGGACGATTCGGGGTCAACATCCACCTGCTCAACTGCGCCGATTTCATCGAGATCAAGATCGGACAGGGGGCCAAACCCGGCGAGGGTGGACACCTGCCTGGTTTCAAGGTTACGGATCTGATCGCGAAGACGCGCCACACGCCGAAGGGCATCGACCTTCTTTCGCCGTCGAATAATCATGACATCTATTCGATCGAAGATCTCGCTCAGGTCATCGCTGAACTCAAGACCGCCAACCCGCACGCGAAGGTATCGGTCAAGATTCCGGCTGTTCCCTTCATCGGTCCGATTGCGACGGGGGTCGCCAAAGCGCACGCGGACATCATAGCCATCAGCGGATACGACGGTGGGACCGGGGCCGCACGCAAACACGCGCTGCGCCACGTCGGTATGCCCGTCGAGATAGGCGTCAAAGAAGCGCACCGGGCATTGCTCAAATCCGGTCTCCGCAACCGCGTCGAAATCTGGGCCGACGGCGGAATCAAAGCGGGCGTCGATGTCGTCAAGCTCATGCTTCTCGGCGCCAATCGCGTCGGCTTCGGAACGATGGCGATGGCGGCGGTGGGCTGCACGAGCTGCCGCGAATGCAACACCGGAACTTGTCACGTCGGAATCACGGCGCATTTCCCATCGACCGAAACGGCGCATGACGCGGGAGTCAAGAAATATACGCCACGCGATTACGATAAATCGGTCGACTCGCTGGTCAATTTCTTCAACCAGGTGATAAACGAGATCGGCATCTGGACGATGCGGCTCGGTTTTCATCGGACCCAGGATCTGGTCGGCCGTTCGGATTTGATGAAGCAGACGCGCGACCGCGACCTGATCGATCTCGAATACCTGCTCGCCGGTGTCGAGGTGACCGAGGCGTTCGAGCCCGAAAAAATGCAGGAGGACCAGATCGGGCGCGCCTATCGCCCGCGCACATCATTGACCAAGATAGTATCGGACGAAATTTACAGTCTGATCGAGAAGGGCAAGTCGATCGCGATCTTCGAAGACGACAAGGTAACTTCGGTCGATCGCTCTCTCGGCACTCATCTATCGGGAAAACTCGCGCGCGAGCAGTATCGCGGCAAGATGCCGGCGCATTTTAAGCGTGCGATGCTGCATTTCACCGAGGGATCGATCTCCGGTAACGGGCTCGGCGCATACAACATCGAGGGCGTCGACATCATCGTCGAGGGGGGAGTGCAGGACAGCGCGGCCAAGAGCAGTTGCGGCGGGACGATTGCAATCTTGAAGGGCATGAACCACGACGGCATACGTTTTGACGGTTCCGTCGGCAAATGTTTCGGGTATGGGGCCCAGGGCGGAGCTCTCATAGTGCAGGGAGATGCCGATTCTCGCGCAGGCATTCGCCTCTCGGGAGCCGATTTGATAATCGCCGGTAAGCTACGAGAGCCGCTGAGCGACGATCTGGGATGCATCGCCTCGCGCGCGAATATCAAGGGTTTCGCCTTTGAATATATGACCAGCGGGCGCGGCATGGTGCTCGGCGATCCCGGCCCTTGGCTCTGTTCGGGAATGACGGGGGGCGTGGTATACCTCAAACTCGATGAGTTGCTGGGGTTGGATGAATCCGCGCTCGAGCGTCGCTTGGCGAAAGGCGCGGAAGTGACAATCGAACCGGTCGGCGGCGTGGATGATGAAAAGAACGTCCGTGAAATGTTGACGACATATATCAGCGTGCTAACGGCGCACGAGCAGAAGGAAGAAGCCGACGTGATTCGCGGGTTGCTGCGTGAATGGCAGAGTTCGTTTGTGAAGGCTGTGCCGCGAAGGAAATGAAGCGGCAATGATATTGCGAGTATTCCCGCCGTTGCCCTAGTGCTACTGTGTCACAAAATTCTCGAAATTCGCATATGCGATCCGTGTATCGCCGCGTTGGGATGGCGGAGCATTTGGAGTGCGGTACCAGGCCAGGCGATGCCGCTGGCGAATTCGTTTTGGACAGCAAATCAGTACCGCGAGCGGTAGCGAGCGTGGCTCTCGCAAAGGATTTACGCCGGAAGTCACGCTCGCTACCGCTCGCGGTACTGATTCGCCAGCAGTATCCCAGGCCAGGCTACCACACTCCAAATGCTCCGCCATCCTCTTAATATCAGTTTAATATCAGATGCATTCTACTTCTTCCCCAGGAATATCCTGGCCTGCTCCAGCTCAGGTCTTTCGACATCCGCCTTCTCGCACAGTTTAACCAGTTGTGAGTAGTAGCCTGCGGCCTTCTCCCGATCGCCCGCCAGCTCCGAAGCGCGGGCTGCTCCATAGAGCCCGATGAAGCGATTCGGCGCTTCTCGCAGCGCCGCTTCGAACTCAATCAGCGCCAGATCCGCCCGCTTTGTTGCAAGCAGCAAATCACCCAACTGCTCGCGCGCCGGAAGGATCGCCCCCGGCGTAACCGGGTGTTTATCTGTCGAATCCTCCAGATCAGCCGCCATCCGCATCAACTTGACCGCCTCATCCTTTTTTCCCTCTGCATAGGCGAGCCAGGCAGACGCAACATTAATTTGAATCTCGACCTGTTTTCCCCAATCGTAACCGCCTCCGGTGTTCGTGAGGCTCCGGCGAATCTCAGCCAATTTTTCGACATCCTGTTTATTCACATTGCCGCTCCGCGCGGCCCCGATAACGCGAGCGCAATAAATATGAGCCTCCGCCCAGCGAAAGCGATCCCACGGAAATGTGCTCGGGGCAATCTTCAACTTCGCAGCTTCCTCCCATTGCCGCCGTTCGAGCGCATAACGCGCGGGAATGGCTGAGAAAGCATATGCCGCCGCGAAAGTCTCAGGTTCACCCTTATCGATCTTGCCCAACTCATCGACCACGCCCCACGCCTTCTTGTCCTGAGCGCCCTGCAGGTAGGCGTAAACGAGATAGTCCATCGCGTGGAGTTGTTGATCCCAAGCGCCGGCCAGGCGATGTTTGATGCCGTAGGCCTTCGCCGCAGCCTCAGAGTTCAGGTTCGATTGAATGGAATCTTGCCATAATCCTAGACGCGTGAAGATGTGTGAAGGCATGTGACGAGCATGTGCGGAGGCCGGCGCGATTTTCGCATAATTACGAGCCGCGGGCAGCGCCAGGTTCGCTAATTGCGGATAATCGAAACTGTGGATAAGGTAGTGGGTTACTCCCGGATGCTCCGGTTCTACCGCCAGGACCCCATTGAGAATCTCGGCGGCTTTCTTCTCGTTGGCGTACGTCTTATCATTCGCCATCATTCCCTTCGCGATGAGCGTCAGCGCGTAAAACACCGCCGCTTCGCGGTCCTGCGCATATTCCCGATAGAGCTTCTCCATCGCCTCACTGTAAGCGAGCGCGCGAGTTTTATGATCAAGTTTGTTGGCATCTTGGTAAAATATTGCGATTGCCGCGATGTAGCCTTGTTCGCGCTTCGTCTGGGCGCCCGCGGAACGAGCTTTTTCAACGGCGGCCTCACCCTTTTTTAGCTCTGTCGGTGTCGGCGGAGCCCAGATCGGGTGGTAGTTGCTCATCGCGATTCCCCAATAAGCCATACCGCATTTTGGGTCAACCACGCTGACTGCTGTGAATGCTCGTTCAGCCTCCTCGTATTCAAAAGAATGCAGCCATGCGACCGCGCGCCTGAATTGTTGACCGGCCGCATCGCTGCAGGATACCGGAAAATTGACGCTCCCGATTTTATCAGCGGCGTCGTGTTGATGATCGTGTTGCTCGTGTCGTTGTCGATCCTGCGGATTAACCGGGGAGAAACAGAGCGCGACAAGGATAGCAACGTAGGTAAGCGCCTGGCTGCTGCGTTTCATAACTGGCCCCTCCTAAGATTAATAAGCATACGCCTGTACCGGCTATTATCCAATCGTTGAATCCCGTTGGTGAATTGCATCGAATAGGAGACATTATTGTGTAAATCAAATGTAGAGCTGACAATTTTGTCATTTGCTGCTTAAGCGGACTTGGGATTCGCGCCTGACTCCGAAGTCTGAATACGCCGGAAAACGCGCATCATTGTCCTGACATCTTCCTCTTGGCGAGATGCTACTACCTCGGCGACCGCCAAGTAACGAAAATGTGACGAAGAAATGACAAAATAGCAGACAAAGTTCGCCTATCCGGACACATAAGTCCCAGAGCCATGCAGTCGTAATCCCGATTCCCAAATGCTAGAAACATCCCGCGCGTATTTTTATCTTTTTTTCAAATACTCTGCTCCCAGACTCCGCGGGACTAGAACCTCGAGATTTCCAGTTGATACAAAATTGTTATATGAGATGCTATCAATGACATCTTTGTATCAATCGTATCGAGGGATCGAGCGGCCTGCGAAGGACCTATAATGCACAAATATCCAATCAGGAGCTTACCTTACGCCGGTTAGGGGATTGCCATGCCGCTTCTGGCATGAGGTTTGCTTTTCGTATTGCGGCGGATGAAATGCAAATTAATCTGGCGACAATCGAGCAGCATGCCGGCGAGAAGCTGCGGCGTATCGAGAGCCAACCGAGTTCGGCGGAGCGGCTCATTGCGCTCAAAAAGTTTTTGAAAATAGAGACGCAGCGTTTGCATCTACGCCATCGGTTCGGCATCGGCGGGTCTCAGATCGTCGCAGCGCGCAGTTTGATCGTAGATTTACTGATCCGGCGTATAGCGCGCGCAGCGGTTGAAGAGAGGTCCGGAGGGGCATCTCAAACAGATCAGTTCGCCATCGTCGCGCTCGGAGGTTATGGGCGGCAGGAGCTGTCCCCTTACTCCGACATAGATATTCTCTTTTTGCATCAAGGCCGCAAGGATTCCGCATCTGCTGCGCAACTTAGTGAGGCGATCCTCTATCTACTCTGGGATATCGGCTTCACCGTCGGACATAGCGTTCGTTCTTTAAGCGAATGCGTCTCAATTGCAAAAGATGACATCGTCTCGCGCAATTCAATGGTCGATGCGCGATTGCTCTGGGGTGGCGCCGATGTCTTCCGGACGCTCAATGAACGTCTGGACGAAGAGGTCTTTGAGAAGAAAAAACGCGAACTGCTCGTCGAACTGACGATCGAGCGAACGGCGCGCTACCATAAATTCGGTGAAGTGGCGTGTCTGCAGGAGCCGAACGTCAAAGAGTCGGCGGGCGGCTTGCGCGATCTGCACTCGCTGCTCTGGACGTCCCGAATCGCTTATGGTCATGCGACGCTGGAGGCTCTGGCCGGGGCAGGAGTGGTCCCGGAGCGTGATGTAAAGGCAATCAATGCCGCTTACGATTTTCTGCTGTGCGTCAGAAACGAGCTTCATTTCCTGACCGGCAGGCGCACCGATATGCTATCGCTCGATTTACAGCAACAGGTGGCGCGCAATCAGCGTTACACGGACACGGCGCAGCAGCAGGCTTCCGAAATATTCATGCGCGATTACTACCTGCACGCGCGCAGGTTGCATCGCCTGTGCGAGGCGCATTTGCAGCGAGCGGTAGCGAAGCAGGAGAAGCGAGGGTGGTTCAGCCGAGCACGGACTGCGCCGGCCATCGGGGGATTCGTTATGCGGGATGGGGCCCTCGACCTCGAGACATCGATCGAAAATTTGGGCGGCCGGCGCGCAGGTTCGCTGGACGGGCACAGAATGATGCTCGCATTCGGATACGCACAGGCGACCGGAGCGGCTTTAAGCGCGAACCTGCAGGAAGCGATTCAATCGAGCCTGCCCGCGGTCAATCGCGCGTTCCGTGCTTCACCCGAAGCCGCCACGGCATTCGTCAAGATGCTGCGCACGAAGGGGCGCGTTGCCGCCGGTCTGCGGATGATGCATGAGCTCGACTTCTTCGGCAAGTTCATGCCGGAGTTCGGGCGCCTCACGTGTCTGGTTCAGCACGATCTCTATCATCGATACACGGTTGACGAGCACACGTTGCGCGCCATCGAGATGATCGACGAGCTCGCGAATTCGCGCAGCAAGTCGCTCGAGCGCTATCGCAATTTATACAATGAGATCGCCGATCCGGCCGTTTTGAATCTGGGGTTGCTGATGCACGACATCGGCAAGGGGCTGGGTGGAGGCCATACGGAGAAGGGAATCCGGATCGCCGAGCGGGTTTGCAGCAGGCTGCAGCTCGAACGAGAGACGACAGAGACCGTGCTCTTCCTCATCCGTGAGCACCTCAAAATGTCGCATATTTCGCAGCGCCGCGATCTGGCCGACGAGAAGGTGGTTCTCGATTTCGCCGCTCAGGTGGGTTCGCTCGACCATCTCAATATGCTGACGCTTCTCACTTACGGCGATATCAACGCGGTCGGACAAGGCGTCTGGAACGAATGGAAAGACGTGCTCTTGTGGGAGCTCTACACGAAAACGCGCGGGATATTACGGCCGGACGAAGAGGGGGAACGCGATATCGAGCCGCTGCGCCAGCGCATCGGTCGGATGCTCGCCAGCGAAGTCGACTACAACGAGGTGCGAGGTCATTTCCAATTGCTTCCCGAGGATTACACGCGCTCCACGCCGCCACAGACGATCATTGAGCACATCAGGCTGGCCCATTCGCTCAATTCCCGTCTGGCGCGGACGAGCTGGCGCATCAACACGCAGTCGCGCTGCACGGATTTACATCTATGCGCGCGCAACCGGCGCGGCCTGTTCGCCGCTGTAGCGGGGGCACTCTCTGCCCAGGGCGTCAATATCCTGAGCGTCCATCTCAATACGCGCGCTGACGGGTTGGCCGTCGATTCCTTCAAGGTCCGAGACACCGCCGGCGAGCCGATCACCGACCCGCTGCGATGGGAACAGATCGACAACACGATCAGGCGCGCTTTGAGCGGAGAGATCGATGTCGCCGCAGCGGTAGCCAAGAGATTGCTCGCGCAGAGCGGCTCGCGCTTGCAGAAGCGCAGATCCTTTCCGCCCGCGACGACTCGCATCAACTGGGATAATCAGACTTCGGACAAGAGCACCATCCTCGAGGTTCGGACTGCCGACAGGCTGGGCCTGGTTTACCGGATAACGAGCACGCTTACCGCCCTCCATCTCGATATCGGCTTCGCCAAGGTTGCGACTGAGAAACATCTCGCGCTGGACGTTTTTTACGTGGCGAATGCGACAGGCGAGAAGCTAAGCGATGTCGAGTTGCCCGCGATTGAGGAAGCCATTCGGGAAGCGCTCAGTGAAAAGAATGTAGTCGGTAGTCGGTAGTCGGTAGTCGGTTGCCGGTAGTCGGTTTCTGGCTATGTCTGAGAATTAGCTATTGCGAACCGAGAACCGTTAACCGACTACCGACTACCGATAATATCCACACGAGAGGAAACTCTGTTTATGAAAACAAAAAACGCAATCATACGTGCCTTCGGCGTTATGTTAGGTTCACTGATCACAACACTGTCGGTCCTCGGCCAGACGCCGACGGTTGACGAGCGTCTGGCGAAGGCGGAAGCCGCACTGGCGAGCGCGCAGATGTCGGGTGATAATGCCTGGATGCTCGCCAGCTCGGCGTTAGTCCTGATGATGACCGGGCCGGGATTGGCTCTCTTCTATGGCGGGCTCGTGCGCAAAAAAAATGTGCTCGCCACGATGATGCAGAGCTTCATCCTTATGGCGGTTGTCACGGTACTGTGGGCATTTTATGGCTACAGCATCGCGTTCTCTGAAGGGACATCGTTTTTCGGGAATCTGAATTATCTGTTTCTGAACGGAGTAACGGGTGATCCCAATTCGACCTATGCCGGGACCATTCCGCATCAGACATTCATGGTCTTTCAATTGATGTTCGCCATCATCACACCCGCACTGATAACCGGAGCGTTCGCCGAGAGGATGAAGTTCAGCGCGATGCTGGCTTTTACGGTGCTCTGGTCGACCATCGTTTACTTTCCGCTGGCTCATATGGTCTGGGGATCCGGCGGACTGCTGGCCCTTCCGCTGCTCAATGGCAAGATCAATTCGCTGGATTTTGCCGGCGGCACAGTCGTTCACATCTCTTCCGGATTTTCGGCTCTCGTCTGTGCGATCTATCTGGGGAAGCGCATCGGATATCCGCGGACGCCTATCGCACCGCACAACCTGGTCATCAGCGTAATCGGCGCTTGTCTGCTGTGGGTCGGCTGGTTCGGCTTCAACGCGGGCAGCGCAGTCGCCGCCGGTAAACTCGCTTCGAGCGCATTCGTCGCAACCCATTTCGGCGCGGCCGCCGCCGTGCTCGGATGGCTGATCGTCGAGTGGCTGCGCCAGGGCAAACCGACGATTCTGGGCGGCATCACGGGCGCGGTCGCGGGTTTGGTCGGTATTACTCCGGCATCAGGCTTCGTCACGCCGATGGCGGCGCTGGCGGTCGGGTTCATCACCGGTATCGTTTGTTTCTTTTCCGTCACGGAACTCAAGAAGCGGCTCGGTTTCGACGATTCGCTCGATGCTTTCGGCGTTCACGGCGTCGGGGGGCTGACGGGGGCCATACTGACCGGGGTATTCGCGTCGAAAGTCGTCCAGGATATATATGGCGGCAACGCGGTAGGCTTGCTCGAAGGCAATCCCGGTCAGGTCATCAATCAACTGATTGCCTCCGGCATTGCGATCGGTTTGGCAGTGGTCTCCACATTTATTATTCTCAAGGCGGTGGATCTCGTCATAGGAGTACGCGTGACGAGTGATGAAGAAGTGCAGGGACTCGATGTGACGCTACACGGAGAAGAAGGATACAACTTCGATCTGGACCTGATCACAACGAGCCGCTTGAGCGAAGAGGTGGTCGAACCCGGCTTCGCTGCTGCACCCAATCCGGTCGGCAAATAGCTGTTTGGTTATTTGTCATCTCAAGGAAAGAAGCAACCTATGAAGAAGATTGAAGCGATCATTCGCCCGCATTTACTTGAGAGTGTTAAAGACGCGCTGCAGGCCCTCGGAGTTCAGGGAATGACCATCAGTGAGGTGAAAGGGTTCGGGAGACAGAAAGGTCATACTGAGGTCTACCGGGGCAGCGAATATAAAGTCGAGTTCGTGCCGAAGATAAAGATCGAGGTCGTTATCGATGACGATGTCGTCGAGGGCGCAATCGATGCAATCATCAAGACATCGCGCACGGGCAAGTTTGGGGACGGGAAGATTTTCGTCTTCCCCGTCGATGAAGCGATCCGCATCCGCACTGGTGAACACGGTGTGAATGCTGTCTGACATTACGATGACGGGATGCCGCTTGCGGAATGCGGGTCGATAAGAAACATCCACTGAATCCGCATTTCGAAATCCGCATCCCCGACATAAGAACAGGAGCCGCGGCTTATATCAAAATGATGCTGCAACATCATCGAGCCACAGCTCCTGATCCGAACCACGCAGACGACTAGGAAAATCTCGGCGTGGCCACGAGGGGAGTTTAGAACGCGTAAATGCACACTTGCAAGCGTTCGCTCTATGTCTCCTGGCCCGCAGGGTTAATTAGATAAAGGAGGCATAGAGTCATGCTGTTTCAAATTTCAACTAACACCGGTCTGTTCGGGAGATCCTTACCGGCAATTTTGGTTACCCTCATATTATTTATCTCTCTGAGCGGTGTTGCTATCGCACGGATGCCGAACTACGAAATTGCTTTCGATACAGAGAAGGAGACTAAAAAGAAAGAGCCGACGGAGAAGAAAGCCGACGCCCGGACCGGCACGGCGGAGACGGCGAAGCTGATCGAAGCCCTTGAAGAGCGCATCAGAACGCTCGAAGAGAAACTCGCCAGGCTCAACGGAGAAGCCCCGGCGCTCACTGCGAAAACAGAAAATGAAATAAAGAGTGGCGAAGTAAAGGGCGATGCGATCGATGAGATCAGGAAAGAAGTCCAGGATATGAAGGACGAATCCAAGAAGAACGAATCGTTCAACAACTTCTTCCGCAGCGTCGAGGTCAGCGGCGTCGTCGACGGCTATTACGGCTTCAATAATAACGAGGTCGATATGTTCACCCAGGGGCGGGCCTTCGACGTGCGCCACAACGCCTTCAGCCTGCAGCTGGCCAAGCTGACGCTGGAGCGCAAGAATTCCAAGGAGAGCCCGCTCGGTTTCCGGGCCGACCTCGGTCTGGGCGATACGGTCGACCGCGTAATCTCGGTCAGCGACTCGAGCCGCAACGACGCGACCAAACACGTCCTGCAAGCCTATGCCAGTTACGTGGCGCCGCTGGGCAGCGGATTGACCCTGGATTTCGGCAAGTTCTACACGCCGGTCGGGGCGGAAGTGGTCGAGACTAAAGACAACTTCAACTATTCGCGCGGGCTGCTCTTCCTCTATGGGCCGTTTTATCACGCGGGGCTGCGGACGAAATACACGGTCAGCGACAAGGTCTCCCTGAGCGGGTTCCTGGTGAACGGCTGGGATAACCTGTTCGAGAACAATTTCGATCAGAGAACGACGGGCAAGACGATAGGTTTTCAGCTGGGTCTGACGCCGTCGAAGAAGTTTGCGATCACGGGGACCTATCTGGGCGGACAGGAGGCGCCGCTGGCGAACGTGCCGGATGTCTCATTGAGAGACAACTGGCGGAATATCTTCGACTCGGTGGCGACCTATTATCTGACCGACAAGGTGACGCTGCTGGGGAACTTCGTTTACGGGAATGACGGAGACAATCTGGGGAATCGGGGATATTGGACCGGGTTCGCCGGATATTTAAAGTTCGCGTTCAATAATCGGCTGGCATTCTCACCTCGATTCGAGGTCTTCAATGACAACGATGGATTGAGGACCGGCCGAGCGCAGACGATCAAAGACATCACGCTGACGCAGGAAGTGAAGCTGTTGAACAACTTCCTCACGCGATTCGAGTTTCGTCGCGACTTCTCGAATCAGCCCTTCTTCACGAACTTTGATGGGATATCGAAGAAGAATCAGAACACTTTCCTGGTCGGCGTTAGCTACTTCTTCACTACCAGAGAGTAGTACTGGATGAGGTAGCACCATATGACAACAAGATTTTTCGAGTTACTTCCGTAGCTGGTGCTTAGTTGATGGACTCCTTGATGCGGTGGGTCGAAAGGCTCACCGCTATTTTTTTAGCTCCAGCCGCAGAATTATTGTAAATCAAATTTTATAATTACAAAACATTTGAAACATGATTTGCGGAGGTATTTGGCCACCCGGAGGAATGGTGGACACAAATTAAATATCCGGCCCGCCATTTTTAAATCTGAAAGTTTTTTCTTTCCTTACAGAGATTTTTCATCTTGATTATCGTATGAGTGATCGGCCTTACGCGACTAGTCAAGCTCCCTTAGTGAAGCGAAAACATGTCGCATACCTTCCGTCCACCCAAACTTTTGAAAGGAGATCACTTATGTCCCTGCTACAGCTCCCCTGGCTAACTCGACGAGTGTTGACGCTTGGATTGGTGTTTACCCTCGCCGGCTTTATGTTTTTTGCGCAGGCAAATGCGCAAGAACATCTAATTGCAAAAACCACCCTGTTAACAGGTCAACAACCGGCTCCGCAGCCGGGCCAACCTGCTCCTTCAGGTCAGACTCCGGCCCAACCTTCTGGTCAAACTCCTGGGCAACCGGCGCAGCCAACTCCGCCCCCCGAAAAGCCATTTGCGGACGTCATAAAAGACGCCGAAATCATCAAGGGTCTATTCACCTTCTATCGCAAGGATGACAAGGTATGGGTTGAAATCCTGCCCGAACAGTTCGATAAGATTTACCTATGTTCTCCGACGATGGAATCGGGCATCGGCGAGCGCGGTTTTTTTGCCTCGATGATGCTCAGCGAGTTCGTCTTCTCATTTCATAAGCTCGGTAAAAACGTGCAGTTCATCCAGAAGAACGTCAATTACCGTGCCGATGATAAGACGCCCATTCGACGCGCCCTCTCGCGCTCGTTCGCCGATTCGATCATCGGTTCGGCGACTGTGGCCGGTCTGCCGCACCCGGAACGCAAGAGTTATCTCGTCGAACTTAACGGTATCTTCCTCTCGGACATCCCGCTCATCGGCTATGCGCTCGAGGCTACTTACCGCTGGCCCTATCGCCTGGACGCGAAGAACGGCGCCTTTGGAATTGTCAAAGCCTTTCCGCAGAACGTCGAAGTTGAAGCGCTGCTGAACTTCGCCATCGATCGGCCGCCGGTGCCGCCGCTCATGCCGTCGCCTGCGCCGCTCCAGATGCCGCCTCCGCCCGTCGCGCCGCCCGATGTGCGCAGCCTGCAGTTCCACATCCGTTACAGCCTCTCGACGCTGCCGGAGACCGGCTATCACGCGCGCCTCGCAGACGATCGAATCGGTCATTTCCTGGCGATGTTTCAGGATTTCACCAGCGACAATGAATACACACCGTATGTGCGCTATGTCACGCGCTGGCATTTAGAAAAATCCGATCCGAACGCACAGCTATCGACGCCCAAACAGCCGATCGTTTTCTGGCTGGAGAACACCATCCCCGTGAAGTATCGGAAGGCGCTCACCGACGGCGTCTTAATGTGGAATAAGGCATTCGAAAGAATCGGGTTTAAGGATGCGATCATGGTCAAACAACAGCCTGACGACGCCGATTGGGATCCCTCAGATGTACGGTATAACACCATTCGCTGGTTTGTCGCCGCCGACGCCTCATTTGCGATTGGACCGTCGCGCATCAACCCCTACACGGGCCAGATCTACGACGCGGACATCGGATTTACCGAGAGCATGACACGCTACACCCGGCAGGAGTTCGAGGAATTCGTGACGCCGCTCGCGGAGCATCAGGCGAACGGTATGGCAGAGTTGTTCAGATGGAAGCCGAATATGCGCCACCTGTGCGATCACGCTAAGGGCGCGGTCCATCAGGCGGCCTTCGGACATAACCTGCTTATGGCGCGCGGGCTGCTGGCCAATGGGACGGATATCGAGGGGTACATTAGCGAATTTCTAACATATATCGCCGCGCATGAGGTGGGCCACACCCTGGGGCTGCGCCACAATTTCCGGGCTTCGACGCTTCATCAACTCGATAAATTGCAGGATGTCGCGGCCACGACGGAGAAGGGATTGACCGGCTCTGTCATGGACTACACTCCCGTCAACATCGCTCCGCAAGGCGCAAAACAGGGGCAATACTGGCAGACGTCGCTGGGCACCTACGACTACTGGGCGATTGAATACGCTTACAAGCCCGTTGCCGGTAGCAAGCCGTCGGATGAACTGCCTGAGCTGCGCAAGATTGCATCGCGCGTGGCCGACCCGTCGCTCGCATATGGGACAGACGAAGATGCTTTCGGTATCTCGCCGATCGGTCTGGATCCGCGCACCAACCAGTGGGACTTCGGCGACGATCCTTTGGGCTTCTACACCGAGCGAATTAAGTTGGCGCACGAGGTATTGAAGGGACTTGAGACGAAGGTGGCGAAGCAAGGCGAGGGGTATCAGAGGTTACGCCGCGGCTTCAACCAGGCTTTCAGCGAACTGGCGATCGCCCTCTTGAACGCCAACAAATATGTGGGAGGCGTATACCATCACCGCGATCACGTCGGCGATCCGAACGGCCGGTTGCCCTACGAACCGGTTCCTGCTGCCAAGCAGCGGCAGGCTCTGGAATTGCTTAAGACGTCCGCGTTCGGCCCGAATTCCTTCGATCTGCCGCCGAGCCTGTTGAATAAGCTGGCGGTTGATCGCTTCTGGGACTTCGAAGGTAGCATCTTTCGGGCGCAGCGGCTCGATTACCCGATTCACCAACAAGTCGTCGCGTTGCAACGCGTGCTGCTCGACCGGCTATTCAATCCGATCGTGCTGGCGCGCCTGCAAGATGCTGAGTTGAAGTATGAGAACCCGCGCGATGCATTCACCATGTCCGATATGTTTGAAGGTGTGCAGGACGCGGTTTGGTCGGAAGTTAAGCCGGGGGCGACGGCTCAGATCAACAGCTACCGCCGAGCGGTACAGCGCGAACATTTGAAGCGGCTCGCCCGCCTAGTGCTGCGGGTCGACAACAACACGCCGGAAGATGCCTCGACGCTCGCTCGCTATAATCTCACGCAATTGCGCGGGCGCCTTCAGCAGGTTCTCGCAAACGGGAGGACGATGAATACGACCACTCGAGCGCACTTGATGGAATCCGCTGCGCGCATCGACGAAACTCTGAAACCGCAGCAGCAGCGTCTCGTTAATTGAGAATGCTGAAGATTCGCTGGAAGAAGGAATTCAGGAGACAAGAATGGAACTGTTCCCCATTCATTCTGGCTTCTGAATTCCTCTTTCCTTTTGTGCTCTATTTGTGTTCTATGACATATCTTTGTGTTGTAAAGGTTAATGCTCCACCTTAAATTATTCCCCTTTAACCACTGGAAAAGTCTCAGCCGACGGTGCACAATGAAACTTTCCCGTTTCTCTAATCGTTTGCGATACTGTCTCAAGGCATATGATCGGCGAAACCATCTCCCATTACCGTATTATCGAGCGTCTAGGAGCAGGCGGCATGGGCGAGGTCTACAAGGCAGAGGACCTTCGGCTGCACCGGCCGGTCGCATTGAAGATGATGTTCGTTGATGGAAGGAAGAATGATCCGAGCGATGAGGCGCGCGCTCGGTTCCTGCGGGAGGCGCGCGCCGCATCAGCTCTCAATCATCCAAACATTGCGACGGTCTATGAGATTGATGAAGTTGTCCGCAATGGTTCGCGGTACAGTTTTATCGTGATGGAGTTCATTCCCGGACTGACGCTCAAAGAAACCGGGCGCAAATTTACTCTTGCGGAAGATGTGGATATTGCCGCTCAGATAGCGGATGCGCTATCCGAAGCGCATGACCACGGCATCATCCATCGCGATATCAAGCCATCGAATATCATCGTCAACGAACAGGCCCGCGTTAAGATTCTCGATTTCGGAGTGGCCAAGTACAATCCGCGGCCCGATGCGGAGGCTGAAACCGCCAGTCTTTATTCCACCGAACTGATCAAGACCACTCCCGGCACGGTCGTCGGGACATTCGCTTATATGTCGCCCGAGCAGGCATTGGGCAAAGAGGTCGATGGGCGGAGCGACATCTTTTCGCTCGGCGTCCTTTTCTATGAGTTGATTGCAGGGCGAGCGCCATTCACGGGGTCGTCGGCGCTGGCGGTGGTAGACGCAATCCTGCATGCAGATCCGCTCCCGGCGGGCACTTTCAATTTCAACATCACCGGTGATTTGGATCGGCTGCTTCAAAAGATGCTCGAGAAGGACAAATCGCGCCGTTATCAGTCGATGCGCGAAGTAGTCCGCGATCTGGACGCTGTCCGGCAGGGGATCTCGCTTAATCGCGATTCTTTCGATACGAGTACCAGTAATAAAACGATTTTATTTTCTGCCGCAAGCTTGGGTTCTAGCACGCTCAAAAACCGCCTGGGTCAAAGCATAGCCGTCACCAGTTTCAACAATGTCACGAAGAATCCGACCGATCAGTGGATCGGAACAGGTATTGCCGAGACGGTGACGGCGGACATGAAGAAGATAGAAGGGATCACGGTGATCGGGCGCGAGCGGATATTCGAACTTCTGCGGCGTTGGAGCGTCGAACAGGACGAAGAGATTGACGAGACGATGGCCACTAGCATCGGGCGAGAAGTCGGCGCGCGCTGGATAGTTTGCGGGGGTTACCAAAAGATCGGCGAGATGTTGCGCATAACCGCGCGCTTCGTCGAAGTCGAGACCGGAGAGGTTTTAAAGACCGTCAAGATTGACGGGCAGATGAAGGATATCTTCGATCTACAGGACAAGATCGTTTACGAACTCTCGCGCGACCTCGATTTGAGCCTGCACAGCGGCGAGCGAAAGGGAATAGAGGAGAAGGCGACCGATGTCGTCGAAGCCTATGAGGCCTTCGTCAAAGCGGATATTGAGCTCGATAAAGGCAGCCGCGAAAGTATGGAGGAGGCCATCCGGCTTTTTGAGCGAGCGATCGAACTCGATCCGAAATACGCGCACGCCTATGCGGGATTGGGTTATGCCCTGGCACTCAAAGGTCATTTCCTGACGAAGCCGGAGTATTTCGAGCAAGGGGTTAATTATTTACAAAAAGCCATCGAGCTCAATCCGTTATTGCCTGACGGCTACAGCGGATTGGGTTTTACATTCACCGGGATGGGGAGGGATGAAGACGCGATCGGCGCATTGCGGCGCGCCTTGTCTTTCGCTCCGCACGATCCTCTCGCGCACTCCGCGCTCGGCCGCGCTTATCTGATCGGGAAAGGGATGTTTCGCGAAGCGGCGGCGGAATACAAACAAACGCTCAAATTGAATCCGCAAGCCGGATGGGTAGCTCAACAACTGGCGCTCTGCTGCTCGTACCTCGGAGATTACGAATCCGGGTTGGAGGCCGCGCGCAAGGCCATCGAAGCACAAGAGCAATTTATATCCGGCCAGACTGGCATGCAGATCATCGGTTCGTTCGTCCGGCTTGCGCATCTCTACAATTTGCAGGGCCGTTACGACGATGCGATTGCCGAGTGCTATCGCGAACTCGTCTTCCTGCGCCAATCGGACCATGCCCTCAAAGAACGGACGATGATCGAAGTCAATCAGAAGCTCGTCAGCGCCTATATCCGGCAGGGAAACCAGGAAGACGCGCGTAAGGTATTCGATCAACTGATCAAGGGTTTTGAATCGCGTCTCACCGCAGGTGCCGACGATCCATTCACGCGCTATTACGTTGCCTGCGCCTGCGCGATGATGGGTGAGAAAGACCGTGCGCTGGAGCATCTTAAAATTGCGGTCGATGGCCGGCGTAATTTCAATGTCGCGCGCGCGAAGGTCGAGATCGATTTCGAAAGCCTGCATGATGACGAAAGATTCAAGGCGCTGATCAAAAGCTAGCAGAGAAATAAACAGGCAGAAATGAAGCGCGGTCTGCGGCCCCTATCCGGAAATTTTGTTAGCGAAGAAGAAAGTTTGTGACTGCGCTGCGCCCCGTCCGATGATCCATTGAAAAGTAATGCAACGGCCTTTGTGTAACCTGTGCCTGCTCAAGAGCGACGCGACCACGCACATAGGATAGAGGCGCAGGTGGTACGCATATCCGCCCTTAGCTGGACGCTTATTTGCATATATTTTTCAAAACCAGAACCGGGCAGGGCAATTTCAAACGAGTAGAGTTACCACATTTTTGCTTTGGCCATTTTTTCTTCACCTCATCTTATGAATTTAACGGTTCACGAGGTAGTTGCCAAAAACTACGGTGCAGATCACGCCAACCGGATCCACAGTGATGATGGCGCGGCAAGATATGGTTTCACCGGAGCGCTCGTGCCGGGCGTAGGTCTCTACGCCTATCTGACTCAACCCGTTTTGGAGACATTGGGGATGGAGTGGCTGGCGCGCGGCGCAATGAGCGCGAAGTTCATACATCCGGTCTATGACGGCGAGCGTGTTTATATTGAATGCCGGAGCGCTGGGATTGACCCGATCGAATTGCGGCTTGAACTGTTCAACCTATCAGGTGTGCTCTGTGCCGCAGGTGCGGCCGAGCTGCCATCATCGCTTCAGCGATTGGACCGGGATGATTATCCGCTTCACGCGCTGCCCGCCAACGATGAACAGGTTCCGGCGGCAATCGACAATTTTCGCGTGGGCGATCGCCTCGGTTCTCTGGAGTTCACTTTGGATTGGGCTGGTAGGATGGCGAAGTTTCTCGATGACGTGCTCGAATATTCGCCGGTTTATTGCGGATATGATGCGGTGTGTCACCCCGCCTTCTGGATTGCGCAAGCGAATGAGATATTGATGCGGAATATGGTGCTCGGTCCGTGGATTCATACGGCGAGCGAAGCGCAGCATTATTCGGTTGCAAGAGACGGCGAGCGCGTGTCGCTCCGCGGGAGAGTGATCGATTTACATGTAAGACGCGGTAATGAGTATATCTCGCTTGAACTGGGGTTTTTCGGCGAACAGGGTCGACAGATCGCGAAGGTCAAACATACAGCGATCATCAAATTGCGCGAGCCGGATAAAGATGAACAAACTGACTGAAAAAGAAGAGAAGGTAGGGCGGCATTACGACGATGCTGTATTCGAGTATGAATCGATGCGTTCGGAATATTGCCCGGTGGAATTTTCTATCACCGCGAGGCAACTCAAGCGTTGGATCCCCGAACGGGCAACGGTGGCTGAAATAGGCGTCGGTGGGGCTTTCTACACGGAATTTTTGGCGAGACACGGCTGCCGGCTCCATCTGGTCGATGTCTCGGCGCGCTTGCTTGATACGGCATGGGCTAAGCTTCGCGTGGGCGGGTTTCAGGATCGGATAATCGATATAGATCTCGCATCCGCGACGAATCTCCATTGTCTGCAGAGCGAAAAGTTCGATGCGGTGCTGATGCTTGGCCCCCTATATCACCTCTGTAGCCTCGACGAACGACGCCGTTCGGTGAGTGAAGCCGCTCGCGTGTTGAAGCCGGGTGGATTGTTATTCGCCGCCGGCATCAATCGGCTGGCCTATCTACGCGATCTGTTTCGCGAGTCTCCCCGTGAAATTCTGGCGCGACAGGGATTTCACAACCAATTTTTGAGCGATGGCAATCTCGACCCGGAGCACGCACCGCCCATCGGACTTGCACATCTGACGACAATTGCTGAATTCAGAGAGCTCTTCACTTATCGATTCGATGAGATCAGTTTGATGGGAGTCGAGTCATTCGCCATCATCGAGCAGAAGAGATTGCATGAATTACCGGATGAAGAGGTGAATGCCTGGACGGAGCTGATCGAGCGAACAGCTACCATGCCGGAAGCGCTCGGTGTGAGCGATCATTATCTGTTTATCGGAAGGAAAAAATCGGAGGGCGAAGAAGCATGAGCGATGTCAGAGTGACGTTAAACTGGGGCGGAGAGATGAAATTTACCGCCGTCAATGCGGCAGGCCACCTGACGTCCATCGATGGAGATAAAAAATCGGCCGCCAGCCCCGTAGAGATATTGCTCGAGGCTCTCGGCGCCTGCACGGGAATCGATGTCGTTCTGATCCTGGGGAAGATGCGAACACCCGCGGAGCGTCTCGAGATCGCGATCGAAGGGAATCGCCGGCAGACGGAACCGCGATATTACACCGAGGTGTGCCTGCGATTCGATGTCTGGGGCGATGGGATCAATCCTGACAAGTTGGCGCGCGCCATCGATCTTTCAATCGCGAAATATTGCAGCGTTTATCACTCACTCCGGCCCGATCTTAAAACGGTGGCCGAGTTCCGCCTTCATGCTATCAGCGCCGATGCGGCTGGAGAATATCAGATAGTTGATTTTGATAAACAATCTCTATAACAATCGATTTCACATTTAAATTTGTTACGATATCCCCTTAAATCTCTGCATTAAACACTGTTACTTTTTATTCATTTCCGCAGTATCGAGCCAGATCGTTACCGGGCCGGAGTTATGAATTTCGACCAGCATATCAGCCTGAAATTCTCCGGTCTCAACCTTGAAACCCATCGCATTTAACTTTTGCACGAATTTTTCGTATAGGGGAATGGCTATTTCGGGCCGTGCGGCATCGGTGAAGCTCGGACGACGGCCTTTGCGAGCGTCGGCGAAGAGCGTGAATTGCGAGATGACGAGCATTTCTGCATTCACCTCAAGCGCCGACAGGTTGAACTTACCCTCGATATCCGCAAAAATTCGCAAGTTGGCAATCTTATTCGCAATAATGTCAACATCGGATTCTTCATCGCCGGCTCCGACGCCGAGCAAAATTACCAGTCCGGCATTGATTGAGCCGACGACTTCTCCTGCGATCGATACTCTTCCTTGTGTGACCCGTTGGATGACTGCGCGCATAAGAAGAATGGATAATTGATAATTGGTAGACACTGGGGCACGATTTATACGAATTATCAATTATCAATTATCAATTATCAATTATCAATTATCTTATCTCCTCCTCGTTTTGCTTCTCACTTTCTGTGAAATTCGCAAAGTTACTCCCTGCTCCCGCGCGAAACGCTGGAAGAGGGCATAGAACGCGTCGCGTTCACGGGAAGTGATGACGGCAGCGGCATCTGCCGTCTCGATCACGTAAGGATAACCGTTTCCTACAATCACTTCGGCGCGAATCAGGTCTATTACCTGGTCGAGCAATCCACGATCGTAGACCCACAGAGGTAGCTCCAGGCGCGCGGGAGGCGTCTGCCCATTGGTTCTAAGGTATACAAAACCGATGCCACGCCGGTACTCCTCAAAACTTTCCAGCACACCCGGGTGTTTGCGGTCAGCGCCGCCCCGCGCGCAGATGAATATCGGTGTGCGGTCTCCCCATTCGAGCGAGTCGCCGGTGATCTGGGCATCGTGCACGCGCTGCGCTTCGCCCAGGTTGAAACAATGCGCGAGCATATTGGTCAGATCGCGGGCATAACTGGTGTCGACATAGCCGACGACCGGGATGCCGGTCTGCTCCGAACAGCGCAGGAGCTTGAGCATCGCATTGACGTGCCGCACCCGCATCTCTTCCTGCAAGCGATCGGCAAACGAGATCACGAGCGAGCTATCGAATAAAGCCACAGCCAGTTGCGCCGATTGATCCCGCTCCGCCGCAATTCGTCGCATCAAACTGCAGAGCGTTTCAGTTTCGAGCTCGAAGCGACGCGCGTTGACAGTCTGCTCGGAAAATATACGATCACCATTGAACTCGACCAGCAGCTCCTCAGGCGTCAGGATTTCAAAAGCTACGTCTTTCGTGTAGCTAGGTTCGAGGCGGTGTCGATTTTCGAACAGCGCGACCTGTACGGCAGCGATAGGTATGTTCAGACCCGGGTCCGGCCTGATCTGACTACCATCGACGGCGAAGGTAGTATGACCGAGCAGTACTTCGAGCGCCCAGCCGCGGGCTTCCTGGTGATTGCCGAACCTGTTCGGGAATTCGAGGCAGAGACCCCTCGCCCGCTCGAATTCGGGTGTCGGTAGCGCGCCCGGAGTGGTTTCGCTCGATAGTCGGGAAAGCAGGTTCTCGCAGGAGAGCTCAGCGAGTCTGTTTAAAGCATCACGGTAGTCTTTCGTGTCGTCGCGCAAAGTCTCGTTGAAAGCGTCAAATTGGGGCCATTTTTCGCGTAGTTGTGTGATAATCTTGTGGTTTAGGATCATATTTATTGCTTCAACTATTGCTTGATATCATTGTGCGCCTATGTTAGCTTTCAGCCTGTTTTTACACCATTTATTTCGTCGACGCATCGGCTTGTTTTATCAATATCAACAAATAGGAAATTTTTCTGGAGGCCCGGTATGACCATTTCAGAACGTAAGAGTGGTGACGTAACTGTTCTCGATGTAGAAGGCAAAATACTCCTCGGTGAAGGCGACGTCCAGTTAAAGCGCAAAATAGATGAATTGATCGAACGCAACGAGAAGCTATTATTGCTCAACCTCGCGAATGTTCCGTATATGGATAGCGGCGGCCTCGGGGAGGTTGTCCGCAGTTATACGACTGTCAAGCGTGCAGGCGGCGATCTCAAGCTGGTCAATGCGACGAAGCGCATCAGCGATCTGTTGACGATCACCAAGCTGATCACAGTATTCGAGGTCTTCGATGACGAAGCGCATGCAGTGAATAGCTTCGCCTAAACGAAACGTCGAAGAACACCAGGACACCGAAAAGGCGAAATAAACTGAACAAACGAACAACCATTGGCATCGTTTGTTCTGTTTATTTCGCCTGTTTCGCATCTCCCTTCCGCCATCACTTCGCCGCTCCATACTTCCGTAATATCTCTGTGACTTTATCTATGGGCAGCGCCTCGGCTCGATGGCCGTCGCGGCCGGTGACCGTGGTTGCACGCAGGAGCGAGTTATAGATCGCTTCCTCGGTGGCTTCTACAACGGCCTGAAATAAAGGCGACATCGAATCATTGCCGAGCGTTCGGATAGTACGCAGCTGTTCGCCGGCGCGGATGCGGTTTTCTTCGGATGTGCTGAATGCGATGATGTAATCGCCGCTCCCTTGCGTTGAAGGTGATCCGGTGCGGCCCAGTCCGAGCATGGCGCGCGCCGCCAGTCGCTTCAAATTGCGCGCGTCGAGCGGGGCATCGGTGGCTACCACAATAATTATCGATCCATCGGCTCTATCTCGGCCAGGATCATCGGGGATATCGTTGCGGCCGACTCGTTCGAGTTGTTCCTTCAGGTAATAACGGCGGAGCTCGCGGCCGACAGGCGCGCCGTTGATCGTCAATACCCCGCCGAAATTCGATTGAACGAGTACTCCGACCGTGTAACCGCCGAGGTTTTGCGGAAGCGCTCGGGACGATGTGCCGATGCCGCCTTTATACCCGAAAGCCACGGTGCCCGTGCCGGCGCCGACCGAGCCTTCGGCGATTGGGCCGTCCTTCGCTGTTTTTAAGGCCGCGAAAACTTCATCCCGCCCGACGTGGCGTCCCCGAATGTCGTTGAGATAACCGTCGTTCGTTTCGGCGACTATCGGATTGATTGAACGAACATCCTCATTGCCCGGCAAGGCGAGCATCCAATCGATCAGAGCGTCGGCGACCCTGGGTACATTGAGCGTGCTGGTGAGCAGGATCGGCGTTTCGATTTCGCCGAGCTCATCGACCTGAGTCGACCCTATCAGTTTGCCGAAACCGTTGCCGACGAAGATCGCTGCCGGGATCTTTTCCTGAAAGAGATTGCCTGAGTGAGGGATGATCGCAGTCACTCCCGTTCTCACCTTATCACCTTTGCTCAAAGTGGTGTGGCCGACTCGCACGCCCGCGACATCCGTGATCGCATTCAGTCTTCCCGTTGGTATGATTCCCACTTCGATCCCAAGATCTCGCGCTCGGGGGCGCGGCTTTTCAGAGCTCGTCTGACTCATAAGTAACAGGAGGAAAAGCAAAGGATATGTAATTCTCGCTGCGGTCATTGATTCAGCCCGTATTTCTCATTCCGGCCGCAATCCCATTGATCGTCAGCAGGATGGCATATAGTAGCTTTTCGCGCTCCCGGGCGGAAGCTTTACCGGCCCGCTTACGTGCGAGCAATTCGACCTGTAAATAACTCATCGGGTCGACATAAGGGTTGCGCACGGCGATCGATCGTTGCAGAAACGGCGAATTATCGAGCAATCTTTTCTCCCCCGTAATTTGTAGGACAATGCGACAGGCGAGTTTATATTCATCTTCGAGCATTTCGAATATTCGTTTACCCAGAGTGCGATCGGGAGTGCGCGCGGCGTATTGCCGTGCAACCTGAAAATCCGCTTTGGCCAATGACATTTCGATGTTCGAGATGGTGCTATGAAAGAACTCCCAATCGTTATACATCTCGCGCAACAGTTCGAGATTCTTTCTTCCGGCACTGAACTTATCGAGAGCTGTGCCGACAGCGAGCCAGCCGGGCAACAGATGCCGGCTCTGCGTCCATCCGAAAACCCACGGAATCGCACGCAGATCATCGAGACTTTGCGAGCCCTCTTTTCGCTTAGCTGGCCGTGACCCGATGCGTAGATGCTGTAACTCCTCGACTGGCGTCGCTTGAATGAAGTAATCGTAAAAACCCTCGGTCTCCCGGATAAACCGGCGGTAAGCTGCGAATGCGTCTTGAGAAATGCTCTCCATCGCATCTTTCCATAGGGAAAGTTGCTCATCATTGTGCTTCTCCTGCGGTAAACTGGCGGCGACAGCTGCAGCGGTTGTCAGCTCCAAACTACGCAGGGCGATCTCGGGCAGACCGTACTTTGAGGAGATAACTTCTCCCTGTTCGGTGATCTTTATCCGCGATGCTACCGTCTCGGGAGGTTGCGCCAGGATAGCTTCGTGACTCGGGCCGCCGCCGCGGCCGACCGTCCCTCCACGGCCATGAAACAGGCGTAATTCGACGCCATTCATGCGCGCGACCTCCCATAAATTCTCCTGCGCTTTGTATAACTCCCAGCTCGAAGTCAATATCCCACCGTCTTTGCTGCTATCCGAATAACCGATCATTACTTCCTGCAGGTTCCCATGACTCTCGACTAGTCTTCGATAGATGCCTATCCCAAATAACCGATTCATCACCTGCGGTGCCCGTCGCAGATCGTCGATCGTTTCGAAAAGAGGCGTGACTGATAGAGAGAACGGATAAACGGGAGAACCGGCGGCTTTTCTCTCATCTCCCGCTCCTCCGTTCTTCACAATACCTGCTTCTTTAGCCAGTACGAGCACGGCCAGGAGATCGCTGACCTCGCGCGTCATGCTCACAATATACGTCCCGATGGCATTAGTGCAGATTTCATCGAACGCGCGCCGAGCGACCCGGAAGACGTTGAGCGTTTCCGTTGTTTCTATGCTATAACGGGCATCAGGCGACACCAGCGGGCGAATGCTCGAAAGCTCCTGTGTCAGCCATTCGAGGCGTTGTTCTTCATTCATCTGTGCGTAATCGCGCGCAAATCCCAGGGTCTGTGTGATCTCCGTGAGCGCTGCCGTATGCCGTAAGCTGTGCTGCCGCAGATCGAGCCGGGCCAGGTAAAGATCGAAAGTCGCGACCTGCCGCAACAAACGGTCGATATCGCGCGCTGCGTATGTGGCCTTCCCCTCTCGCAGGCTCTCGCGTACCAGGCGCAGATCTTCCCACAGGTCCGCGCCTGTTCGATATAGACTTGCATTGGTCCCCGCTGAGCCGGCGGCTACCGCGGTCAGCGGGGTCGATTGGCGGATTGAGATCAGCGAATTCGGGGATTCGGCTCTCAGCGAAGATGCCAGCATCTGATTATGCTGCAGAGTCCGATCGAGCCGCGTATAAATGAATGAGAGTTTTTGACGATACGGTTCTTCCGGGTTCCGTTTGAAAATCTCTGCCGCAATCTGCGGCATCTCGCGTGCATCTCGCGCGATCGAGGCGTGCAGCTCGCCGGTCGCCGGCGAGAGGCGGGATGATTCGCTCAGGCGCCGCGATAGATCTGCTACCGCGTTACGGTATTTTCGCAGTATCAGTCGCTGTTGCAGCCGCAGGGTCTCCCACGTGACTTCAGGGGTGACGAACGGATTCCCGTCGCGATCGCCTCCGACCCACGAGCCGAAACGCAAGGGAACTCGCGGTTCGTACATCTTCACGCTGGGGAAATTTTCAGAGAGCCGCCGCTCCAGCTCTTCGAGCATAATGGGAATTGAATCGAAGAGCGTCGTATCGAAGTAGTAGAGCGTATTGTTGACCTCATCGAGCACGGTTGGTTGCATGTGCCGCACTTCATCGGTATGCCAGACAGATTCGACTTCCGCGGCAAGTCGTTCAAGTAACTCCGTCTGTTTGCGCTTCGGAAGGTTTTGGTCATCGAAAGCGGTGAGCAGATCGGCGATGCGGCGATGCTTGTCGAGCAGCGTCCGCCGGGCTGCTTCGGTCGGATGCGCGGTCATTACCAGTTCGATCTCCAGACGGTCTACCACGTGCTGGACGTTTTTACGTAATTCAGATTCGCTCAAATGTGTGTTTTCGTTCTTGATGCGGTTGAATGTATCCGCCAGCGAGCCGCGTTGCGGCTGGTCAGGCGTATGAAGTTCATAGAACCGCTTACGGCGAATGCGATGATGCTGTTCGGCGATATTTACGAGCTGAAAATAGACGGAGAAGGCCCGAATTACGCCAATGGCGTCATCGAGGTTCAATCCGTTCAGCAAATGTTTAAGTTTTCGTTCATCGGCAGGTGAATGATCGGTACGAAGTCCTTTGCAGAGAGCCCTGACGCGCTCTTCGGTTTCGAAGAGCCTACTGCCGCCGAGGCGTTTCAGCGTCTCGCCCAGCAAGTCTCCGAGACGGTGTATGTCATTGCGTAGCGGCAGATCTTTTGACGATGTCTGTGCTTTACGATTATCGCTCATGCATAAATCATAGCATTTCCCGTGAAGGTTCACGGTCGAGCAATGAAAGGAATAGATCGATGAAACCACGCATCGCCACATTCTTCACCGGGGGCACGATCTCTATGCGGATCGATCCCGTAACCGGCGGCGCGATTCCCGCGCTTTCGGGCGAAGAGATAATCGCCCTGGTGCCGGGGTTGGAGGAGATCGCAGAATTCGATGTGGTCAATTTTGCGCTCTGGCCGGGGCCGCACGTCACGCCATCGAGAATGATGGATCTGGCCGTGAAAGTGAAAGAAAAACTTGCCGATAAGAGAATCGCCGGCGCGGTGATCACTCACGGCACCGATACGCTCGAAGAGACGGCATACTTGCTTGATCTGGCGATCGATGACGATAAGCCCATCGTACTGGTCGGGGCTATGCGCAACAGCTCGGAACTGAGCTGGGATGGTCCGGGAAATCTGTTCTCGGCTGTCCGCGCGGCGATCGATACGAAAACCCGCGGGCTGGGAACCATTGTCGCCATGAACGATCAATTGATTGCCGCTGCCGACGCTACCAAGACGCACACGGAATCGAACGAGACTTTTCAGAGCCGGGATTTCGGGCCGATTGGTTTGGTTGACAAGGATCGGGTGATCGTTGTGCGCCGCCCCGTTCAGCGCGAGCATATCGCGACCGGCCGGATCGAAGAACGCGTCGATGTGATCAAGATGTTCGCGGGGGCGGATGGCCGTTTCATCAATTTCGCGGTCGACGATGGCGCGCGCGGATTGGTGATTGAAGCTCTGGGCAGAGGAAATGTCACCGTTCCTTCCCTGCCGGCTATTGAGAGGGCGATCGGCGAAGGCCTCCCGGTCGTGATCACTTCGCGTTGTCCGCGCGGGAGAGTCCTCGACACATACGCCTATGAAGGGGCCGGCAGGCAGTTGAAGAAAATGGGCGCCATTCTCGGCGGTATGCTTCCCGGTCATAAAGCTCGCATCAAGCTCATGCTTATGCTTGGAGCAGACTGGAGCATCGAACAAATTCGCGAGTCATTCGAATGTAATTGAATAGCACTCAGGAACATAGGATGGCGAAGCCTGTGGAATGCGGCGGCCGAATTCATATAAATCGTATCGCGAACGAAGCTTTGGCAAAAAAATTCGGTAGTCACACGCGATACCGCTCGCGGTACTGATTCGCCGCAGTTTCGCTTGCTTGCAACCGCTTTGGTCATAAGCCCCCAGGGGGCGTTATATATAGCAGCCAGGGGTGAAGCGCAGCGCAGCCCCTGGACGCATCAGAGAAATGGGCAGTAATGAAATACGGTGTTATCGCTACCAACCCGCTTGAACTGCTGGCTTTATTATTCGGCAAGGTTCCCCTCACGATACTGGATTCGCTTTATGCGATCTTGAAAGCACGTACATTGATGGCCGGCGTACAACTCGGGGTCTTTGATGCATTAAAAGATGAATCCGGCACTGCGGCGACATTGTCGCGTCGATTGGCGCTGGATGAGGAATGCCTGGACCTGCTTTTGCGCACTCTCGTGTTTTCCGGTTATCTCGAGCGTGATGGGACGGCATATAAACTCTCGCGACTCGGGAGGGAGAACTGCATCAGGGAATCTCCGGCGGGGACTTCCAACTATTTGTTATGGAACTACACGCAATGGGACTGGGTCGGTCGATTGGAGGATTTGCTGCGGACGGGTGCGGGAATCGACTTCCACCAGAGCCTGCTTGATACGGCGGCCTGGGAAACATATCAGCGGGCCATGTTTGAGATCGCGCGCAAAGACGCTCCCTATCTCGCTGCAAAACTCCCGGTTCCGCAAGGAGCCAAGAGCTTGCTGGATGTCGGCGGTGGCCATGGGTTGCTGGGCGCTGCGATCTGCCGCAAACACCCGCCCATGAAATCGACGGTCCTCGACCTGCCGCAGGCTGTACACCACGCGCGCAGCCTGGCCAATGCAGAAGGATTCGGCGATGTAGTGGCATACCGCGAGGGCGATTTGCTCGAATCGGCCTGGGGGAGCGCGCATGATGTAATTCTGCTCGCCAACATTCTTCATCATTTTTCGCCCGGGGAGAATGAGGGTATTCTGCGCAAGGCGGCAGACGCGCTGCGCGAGGGTGGAACCGTTGCCATCTGGGACATCGAACGATCGCGCCAGGATGCTGATGTCTCGATCGGAGACCCGGCTGCATTATTTTTCAGGCTGACGTCAAATGCTAGCGTCTACCGGGCTGATCAGTATGTGCAATGGGCTTCGGAGGCCGGTTTTCGGCGGGTGCGCGTTACCAGATCAATTCGATTTCCCGGGTTTGCCCTTATTATCGGGAGACGATAGCAGCTCGAGTATCTTACTCGCCGCTCGTTTTGACGCGTTAGACGAGCCGAGGGCCTGACGTACTTGGGCCAGGTCTGCCCGTAGATGCGTGAGGCTTTTCGGATCGCTGAGCATGGCGGTGATCTGCTCCGCCAATCTTTCCGGATTCATTTCATCCTGCAATAACTCGGGAGCGATCTCCCGCCCTGCTATCAGGTTCGGCATACCGACGAATGGGACGTTGATCAATGGGCGGAATATCCGCCAATTCAAGGTCGAGGCGCGATAGACGATGATGAGCGGAGTGCCGATGATAGCAGTTTCGAGCGTAGCCGTACCGCTTGCGACGATCGCAAGCTCCGACGCTGATAGCGCGTTATAGGTATCATTCTCAATCGGCTTTAGATTTCCGATCGGATGGGATTGCATGCCGATTTCGTCAATGGAAAATGTGCGCGCCAGAGGCAAAGCGAATTGCAGTTGCGGTTGTGATCGGTTGAGTATCCGGGCCGCATCGAGCATCGGAGGCAGGATATATTTAATCTCCGAGTGACGGCTGCCCGGCAAGAGCGCGACGATCGGTCTCGCTGGGTCGAACTGGTGGCGTGAACAGAAATCATCCCGGCTCGCGGTCACGCGCACGCTATCGAGCAGCGGATGGCCGACGTAATCGACATCGATACCGTTGCGTTCGTAATAATCTTTCTCGAACGGCAAAATGACGAGCATCTTTTCGATATACCGTTTGATGGCGTGGATGCGGTAACTGCGCCACGCCCAAACCTGCGGGCTGATGTAATAGACCAGGCGCAGATTGTCGCTATGCAATTTTTTGGCAAGTCTGAGATTGAACTCTGGCCAGTCGACCAGGATCACCAGCGCGGGTTTCCTTGTGCGGGCTAACTGCCGGAGTCGGCGAAAAACACGAAGGAATTTAGGCAATGCCCGGGATACCTCGAGCAGGCCCATAATCGCGACTTCGCGAATGTCGACATGTGTCTCGACTCCGGCGCCGCGCATCTCTTCACCACCGGAGCCAAAAAATTCGAAAGGCAAATCGGGACGCAATGAACGCAACGCGGCGACCAGCTTCGCCCCGTGTTTATCACCGGAAGCCTCGCCCGCAACGATCATGATTCGCACAGATTGATTGACCACGATCTACATCATACCCCAGGGGATCAATAGTCCGATTACTATGTATGCGAGAGCCGCGGTTTGGCAGGTATTCGGGATTGATGTGATTGTGATAGAGGCCTTCGGGCTCATTGGCTCAATTTTCAGTCAATAAATCTCTGGCTCGCCCTCCGGGCGCGTCCGCCAGCGACGATGTATCCACAGCCATTGATCGGGGTAGCGGCGGATGATCGATTCAAGCACCTTAGCGTATTGTGCTGTATTGGCGACTATATCTTCCTTCTGATTTCCGGTGTCGATCGTTTCGATCGGCTTTTCGAAGTGCAGTCGGTGGACACGCTGCTTATCATCCCACACGAGATATCCGGGCATGACGACGGCGCCCGTACGCATAGCCAGAGTGGCTACGCCCGCTGTGGTACATGCCGGCACCCCGAAGAAATCGCAGAAGACCCCTTCTTCTCGCGATGAATTGAGATCGGCGAGAATACCGACAGCCCCGCCGGACTTCAATGTCTTAATCACCTCGCGCGCCGATTTAGTCTTGTCGATGCTGCGATTGCCGAAACGGGCGCGATAGCTTTCGGCCAACTGTTCGACTAACGGATTATCTACGCGCCGCGCCAGAAAAGATATGGGATGACCATTTATCGAATGCGCGTATACGGACAGTTCCCAGGCGCCGATGTGACCGGTGAGCAGAATCACCCCTCGCCCCCGCGCCTTCGCCTCCAGGAAGTTGGTGAGGCCATCGTAGTTGACGATTGATGATATGTTGTCGCGGTTGTAGCGCGGGAACTGGCTGATCTCGCCGAGCAGGCGCCCGAGATTACTGAATACCCCGCGCTTGATGCGCTCGAGTTCCCCTTGCTCGATTTCAGGAAAGGCCAGACGCAGATTGATCTCGGCGTTGCGCCGCAGATGTGGCAGAAGCAGTTGCGCGAGCCTGCCGACCGCCTGCCCGATCTTCAATGCGAACGGGCGAGAAAACAGCCCGACGCCATGCAAGATGAACCAGGCTATCGCGTATTCGACATAGGTTCGTACTACGCCCCGTTTCCTGATTGCCCACTCCATGGGCTCCGATTTCTCTTTCTGATTGTTGTCTAAAGCAGTGTGATACAAGCCGGGACGAAACTAGCATTCGTGGCGGGTGACTGTCAATTTATGCTGATTCGTCAAAAACACAAAAATAGACACAAAAAGCACAAAGAATATTCTTTGTGCTTTCTGTGCCCCTACTTTGTGTTTTCTGCGGTGATTACTCCGCTATTCGCTGAAACGGGCTATATCCCAGGCTATTCAACCGTTCGGCTATCAGCTGGTGACCTCGCCCGTTTGGGTGAAGGCCGTCGAAGGCGATAAAACCGCGATCACCCGCGTCCAGCGTACCGTTAGGTCCGTTGAATGCCCGATAGACCTGGGCGGAAGGAATGTTATACGCGCGCGCTGTTTCGGCGATATAGTTGTTGATCTGGTCAAGATAGATCTTTCCGACCTGAAAATCATTGCCCTGATCATTCGGCCACGTGTCTCGCGCACTATCCACATTGACGTATGGGTTGTAAACATCCATCGTCCGGATGATTGTGTTACTGGTGCTGCGCAGCGAGAGGACTTCTAAGAGTATAGCGTTAAAATTTCCTTTGAATGTCGCGACCATTGCCCTCAGGCAATCTTGATTATCCGGCCCTCCGCAGGTCCTATCTCCATAGCTGCCGCGCGCGCCTAAGAGGTCATTGCCGCCAATATTCACGGTAACGATTGGCGAAGCAGCGACAGAGACGCGAAAGAGAATATTTCCGCTGATCGCGCCCAGCAGATCGCTGCTCGTCCAGCCAGGGACGCAGAGGTTGATCGCAGTTACATTCGCTCCGGTGTTGGCTTCGACGAGGCGACCATAGGCAGGCACATAGCCATCTCCGATGGGCGCGAAGAGGCCAAAGCCGATTGAATCGCCGATACCGGTATATACCACGTTCTGCGCAGCCGCTTCTTTAGGCGTCGCAAGTAGCGTTAAGAGAAATAGTGAGCAAATGCTCAGGCTAACGGCTCTTCTGGTGAATATATTACGGTTGGTGATTTTGCTTAGAACCCGATGCGCTCTAGAAAACAGACTCATAGGTCTTCCTCCTTTAATTGCTTAAAGTTAATTACTGCAAGTTAATGAATTCGTGAGTGAGGTTTTCTCGCATGTATCCTGTGTATCAGGGGGGATTGGGGCTTGTGGGGAAGCTTCAAATTATAGTGTCTGGAACTACAAAATATTTCGCTGCTATAACTGAGGCACTAGCAAAAACCGGATGCAGGATGCCACACGCGAGTTGTCGGAGTCAATCACGAGTTGATCGACGCATAATCAACCGTTATTATTGCCTGCGTCAGAAAACGCTAAATCGTGGGGGAAACCCCGTTCCATCAAACATTTGTAACTCAGACTAACTCATATGATCACTAAGCGAGATGGATTTGTTGCTTTGTTAACCCTGAGTGTGACGCTGACCGTGGTTGGCTTCGCTCAAACCGATTCAACATTAATGGGTTCTTCGATTTTCGATTGGAGTTCGATTGAAGCGAAGACTACAAAAGTAGGAGCGACGCGCAAATTTTTTCAGGCTCCCACGGCTACACTTGATGAGCTGGAATGCCACGTTACTACGCTCAATCCAGGTGAGACGCCTCATCCCCCGCATAAGCATGCGGACGAGGAATTGATAATAATAAAAGAGGGAACAGTCGAATCTCTCGTCAATGGCCAAATCAAACGCGTGGGACCCGGTTCGGTGATCTTTCAGGCTTCCAACCAGATGCACAGTATCCGCAACGTAGGTCAGACGCCGGCGACTTATCATGTAATCAAATGGAATTCTCCCGGGATGTTAAAAGCTAAACAGAAGCCGTAGCAGTATGGCGTCAATCATCACACATCCGATCGTGCCGATAACAGTCGCGGTGATATTTCCCAGGAAAATTATCGCCCCCGCTGTGCTAATTGCCGGCGCGATCTGTTCTATCGTACCCGACTTCGACGTTATCGGCTTCGCATTCGCAATCGAATACGGCGACATGCTGGGTCATCGAGGCATCACGCATTCGATAATGTTTGCCGCCTTACTCGCGGCACCCCTCACCTTTCTCCTCGTCCGCCATGAGCGCAATACACGTCTTCCGGTCTTCGTATTCTTATTCTTATCGACTCTCTCACACGCAATCCTGGATGCCATGACTAACGGTGGTCTGGGTGTGGCACTATTCGCACCCTTCGATAACACGCGGTACTTTCTGCCATGGCGGCCGATTGTCGTATCTCCCATCGGCGTTGCCGGGTTTTTTTCGGTTCGGGGGCTACGCGTAATCCAGAGTGAATTGCTGTGGATATGGATTCCATCGGCAATCGTATATGGCGTTGCACGCTATTGTAAAAATGTATGGCTGATATGATTCCGGTTGTATCGTTCGCGCGGCTGGAGGAGATGGAGCCGATCTGCATCACGTTCAAAGACGTCCCGTATTGTCTGATCAGGGTCGGAGAGGAGATATATGCATTCGTTTCAATATGCCCGCACAAAGATCTGGCGATGCTTCCTCCGAAGGTGAAGAATGGATTGATTGTCTGCCCGCATCATAAGGTAGGGTTTGACCCGATCACCGGTGAGGTGGTTAAAGACCAGGGGAAAAGCGTCGAGGATCTGACTCCTGTGAGGACTGAGATAGTTGATGGTGTTATTTATCTGGAAGCGCGGAAGCGTTATCGCAGGCTTGTGCCGAAGAGCGAGCGGGAGTGGCTGGAAAAAGAGAGCAAAAAATCGGAGAAGATTATGGAGGAGTACAATAAAAGATAATGAGCGATCAGAAACGAGCGGTTATCTGGGATTTGGATGGAACGCTTATCGATTCATCCGCTTTTCATTGGGAGGCATGGCAGCAGGTGATGAAGGCTGAAAACCTGGCATTGACATATGAAGAATATGTCGCAGATTTTGGCAAGCGAAATGACGAAATTTTGCGCGGGCGTCTTGGCCCCAACCTGACTGATGGCGATATCGTGCGGATCACAGACGCGAAAGAGGGAATATACCGCGAACTGGTGCGGTCGAGAGGGCTGAAACTTTTACCGGGCGCCGGTTATTGGCTGCAACGACTGAAATCCGATGATTGGCTGCAGGCGCTCGCTACCTCATCGCCGCGGGGCAATATCGGCGCGGTATTCGCTGCGCTGGGGATAGAGAAGTACTTCGACGTGGTGGTTTCTTCGGAAGAAGTGGAACACGGCAAACCGCATCCGGATGTTTTCCTGTGGGCGGCGGAGCAACTGAAGGTGGCGTCCAGTAGGTGTATCGTGGTCGAGGACGCTCCGGCAGGCATCGAGGCAGCACATCGGGCCGGGATGAGAGCGATCGGCGTGCGGACCACGCATGCCGAGTTGGTCGCTGATTGGGCTTTTGAATCTTTGGATAGATTGCCGATGGATTTCTTCCATCGAGATGAAGCCCTGAAACAATGAAGGTATTTAGTCAAGTTAGAAGTCCTTCGGGCTGTTAGCTGGATCGATCTCTGAAAGATACCTTTCGCTGCCTGCTGAAGACTGAAACCTGAGAATTATTGCCTGAGAGGCGCATGAACCGTACTGACCGATTGCTCGCTATCGTACTTGAGCTACAGCGTAAAGGTCATCGGCGCGCTGAAGACCTCGCTGCATTCTTTGAGACCAGTAAACGGACGATCTACCGCGATATCCAGGCGCTTTGCGAATCCGGCGTTCCGGTGGTTGCTCAGCCCGGTTCAGGTTACTCGCTCGTCGAAGGTTATTTCCTGCCGCCGGTCAGTTTCAGCACCGACGAGGCCACTATGCTTTTGCTCGGCGGCGAATTCGTCGCTGATAAATTCGATGCGCAATACCGCGAGGCGGCACATTCGGCGAGCCGCAAGATCGAGGCCGTGCTATCACAGAAGCTTCGCGCTGAAGTCGATTATTTACGCAGCAGTATCGCATTTGTCCCTGCTCCCGTTCTCTCGGGCAGCGCCGCAGCCAACTATCTGCCGCAATTGCGGCGCGCGATTATAGAGCAGAGAACGATTAAGTTTCATTATCACACCAGGTATTCGGATGATGGCTCGAGCGTTCAGAGGACGCGCGAGGCCAATCCATTTGGATTGATCCACTACGGGGACTCATGGTACTTCATCGGCCATTGTCATCTACGTAACGACATACGCAATTTCAAAATCAACCGAATCTCCGACCTGAAAGTCCTCGAGCGGAAATTCGAACGGCCACCGAATTTCCGGATGGAGCCACCAGAAGATGAGAGCCGCCAACTCCTCGTGCGCGCACTCTTCGATAGTGATATTGCACCCTGGGTGCGCGAAATGCGGTCTTTTTTTGTCACAAATATGGAGGAGATTCCGGACGGTTTGATGGTTTCAATGAAAGTCCGCGTCATAAACGAGATTTTACCGTGGTTGCTCAGCTGGGGCGGGCAGGTGCGAATATTGGAGCCCGAATCTGTGCGGCGGATCATGATGGAAGAGGCGAAAAAAATGCTCGAAAAAAATTCGTCGTAATGAATAGCTACTGACATAGGGCTGTCACATGGGTGGAATATTTTGTCTCTGTTCGAAAAACACAGTTTTAGAAGGGAGACTGAAATGACGAAAGAAGGACTGCTCAAACAATACGCCTATTTCAAGATGGTTCATGGTGTGACCTTGCGCCTGATCGGAACCTTTGAGGATAAGGATATCGATTTTCGTCCCGCGCCAGGTATGCGCTCGGTGCGCGAGCTGATTACACACACATACGGTATGATGGGCACTTTCTCTGAGGGAATACGAAGAGGCAGGCTGACAGCCGAAATTGAAAATCATGCAATACCGGAGACCGATGAGGGCAGAGCGAAAGCGTTCTCATTTAAAACTATGGCGGCGCTTCAAGATTTCGCGCTGAAAAATTTCCGCACGATTGAGGAAACTCTGGCGGGACTCACGGACGAACAACTGGCACAACCGCTTGAGTCTCCTTTCGGAACATATCCCACCTGGCAGTACTTCACTTTCGCTTACGACGAGCACTGGCATCATCGCGGGCAACTTTATACTTATGCGAGGTTGGTTGGAAAAGAACCGCCGATGCTCTATGACTACGAAAATTCTCCGGTTCAATAGTTATTATTGACATTCAGCTTGGTCGTTTAAAAAATAATGCAAACAGGTAGGGCAGACCTATGTGTAATACACAGGTCTGCTCTTACGTTGGATGACGTGATTGCATCTATTTTTCAAAGTTGGGTAGATTGTGGGTTGCACTCGATCGAGCCTGGCCGCTGTTGACCGGAGGACCGGCAGGAACGGGCAAAACCTCGCTCTGTGAAGCCCTGGCTGAGGGTTGTAACCTGCCGATGTTTGAGGTGACGGGGCATCCGGGCCATGAAGCGAGGGACATCATCGGCGCTTGGAACCGAAGGGCAGGACAGAGCGGAGGATGCTGCCCTTGCCGCCGGCGCGTCGCAGCAGGAAGCCGCGCGGGAAAGGTGGAGAGAGGAGTTCTTCGAGTGTGGAGAGGTGCTCGACGCATACCGCGAGGCGGCGCGTGCCGCGGCGGCCGGCGAGCCGCCGCCAGTGTTACTAATCGACGAAGTCGAAAAGCTTCCTGTGCCGATCCTTCCACTGTTGATCGAGCCCACGCTTAAGAAAGTGGGAGCGCGTGCGAGATTGCCGTATGAGGTCAGGTTCGCCCCGGCTGCGCTCGACACGCTGTGCAACTGGGGCTACAGATGGCCGGGCATTTTCCGCGAGTTCGAAAACACAATTCTGTAGCTGGCGATAAAAGCGAAGAGAACCGAGGGAGTCATCACGGAAGCTCTCGTGTGGGAGATGTTCGGGCGGAGCGGCGCAATTGCGGAGGACTGCAGCGGCGGCGCTAGCGCCGAAATTGATGAGATGCGGGAATATCTCGACATCATGGGAGCGCTCAAGATGACACGCGGAAACAAACGAAAAGCAGCTCTCTTTTTGGGAATGCCTCGCACGACGATGCAAACGAAGCTCCAGAGATTCGAGCGCCGCGCAGGCCGTTTTTAAAATACGCACAGCTTCAATCACCTATGCGCGATTTATCGGGGATAAAAAGTCTCGGCCGAGCCAGGAGCACAGAGTACAAACATCCACTCAGCCGATAAAGCGTCTTCCCAATCCCTGCGACAAATCCGTGGCCGAGAGGCTCTCGTAGGGATTAGTGGTTAGTAGCGAGAGAATTTATGCAGGTAGTCCGAGCATACGAACAATGAAAAGAGCGAACAGCCCTAATAGGCATACGTGTGCCCCCTCACAGACGAACGCGAAGCATGGAGCTTCGGTCGATGGTGAGTCGCTCCTCGATGATCGAGATTGGGAGCTTTTCCTGAAAGCATCCGGACTTGATGGCGATCCGGAGGTGGCGGCTGACGTGCAGGCTCGTCTCTGGTTGCGGCTTGACGAAACTCTCGACCAGCCGTCGAGCGGCAGGCGGTTACGGAGCACGTTTCGCGCCGGGATCAGGGAAGCTCACAAGCGCTCGAAGTTCATCGAGTAACCATAGAAGAATACATGGCATACATCGAAGGGGACCTGGATATCTATTTTGTGAATGATGGTATTGAATTACTCTATCACAGAGAGGTAAGGCCTATCGAGATTATGGCATGGACGGATTCTCTGTTTGATGCGCAAGACTGGCTGACATTTTTGAATCCGGATGCACTTCATGACGATCCGGATGCGGTCGACGATCAAGCCCGTCTTTGGTTGCGACTGGATGAAATCCTAAACAATCCACAGAATGCAGCTCGATTACGGTATACGTTTAGGGCAGGCATTAGAGAGGCTCAAACACGTTCGACATATAAACACCTGCCGCTACAAGACTACATCGCACATATCAAGAACGGATACAGCCGAGAGATCAGGAATACTCTGAGCGGCATGGGTAGAAGGAGAGGGTAATATGGCCGCAAGACCACGGGACACTCCCTCACCCAAACAAATTAAAGACGCGTTGAGAGAGGCATCAGATGACGACCTGTTCTATGAGGCCTGTCGACGGGGGATGATCTCGTCTCTGGAAATCAAAAGAAGGGAAAGGTGGGGGGAGGCAAAAAAATCCCAAGAAGATCAAAAAGATTCTGCAGCCAGGCACAGAGAATATGTTGAGGAATTGTTTATCCTACTTCACCAGAAGCGGATCGAGATGATGAAGGAGAAATGTATCTGGCGCGCGCACACGGCTCCTGAGTTTGCCGCTCTTGGCGTGGTGATGACCAAAACAATTTTCGATCATTTGGTCGATGCCCGGCGTGCCGAGTTGGATCAGGGCAGTTGTAATATTGAATCGCTATTGGAAGACTTCATGAGTGATAGCGGCCGCTCATTTGCGGAAAGTCTTGTTTCAGGAGATATCCGCATCCGGCCTAGTTTGTGGGCAAGTCTCATTTATACGACGGTCCATTATGCTGCTATGTCTTTCTCGGACATAGTGGATGAAGATGCAGTAGAACCGCTAGACCAGGACGATCAGAATAGTGACAATGAGCCTGGTTTCATCAACTAACGAAAAGCCCGCCAGTTCCGCATTTTCAAGTAGGCAGAGGAACAATTGAAACGAGTAGAGCCGCCTTTATCTCCTCTTATTTGCATCGTGCTCAGCTCCTCTCGCCGTCAACCCACCGCTTTGCTCCGGGGTCCTTCGGAGCGCCCCACACACAATCGATCGTAGATTTGGCTAGCCGTATGGCGCTGTTTGCGCGGCGCCTTCTGATTCTCGGTCAGAAATCTGGTCGATAACTCGCGCACGGGTCGAACACAGGACTGTGTCGCCGCGGGGATTTGCGGGCAGGAGTAAGAGCGTTGGCCTGCACTTGTACCGACGCCGAATTCATACTCACGCCTGATCTGTTCTAAGAGTTCCAGTTTGTTCTCGTTGTCATTGGTGGCCTCCCTGACTCGGATTTGTTTAGTCAAGAGGTGAAGGTTCCAGGGACGAGAGGGGTCAAATCAGGGCACCAAAATGGGCCAAATCAGCAAATCAGTGCCAGAAAGCCCTGAAAAATTAAATTCTGAAAGATTCGCATTAAATTAATCACTCCTTATACAGGAAGGAGTTTGTTGTGGGAGCCGATTGCCGATAATCGGGTTCTTCTAGTTGTTCTCAACGTAGGTCCTCACTAATCGCCGTTCTATCGTGATTGAGCTTGTCGGTCCTTTACCGAGGAATACTCGATGATGTGTCTGCTCGCCGGCAAGTGAGAATCGTGCGTGATTGTATATAATTTGGAAGCAAAGGAAATAGCCTCTGTCATAGCTCGAAGGCGATGACCGCAGAGTATGACACCTTCCTCAACTGCACGCGGCAGCCTGGAATATCAGTTTACAAATGAAGTCACCCTGGCACCAATTGCCGTTGAGGTCCAATCCAAGGAGCCCCATGTTGCGTATCGTCAGCCTTTCTGCCTCTCGTCTCGTCTTGTCAATTCTATTCTCATTCAGTCTGATTTATGGGCCGGTCATCTCGCTCAGATCAGTGAGCGCGGAAAACCTGTCCCGATCAAGCCCTCAAGCAAAGCCCAACAAGTGACCAAGCATCACAAGGAGGGCGAGATAATCGTCAAATTCAAACAGGACGCGCCGCAGTCGCTGCGCGATCTGGTCGTCCAAACCTATGCCAGCAGCGAGAAGCAGTCGCGCGGGCGCGGCAAATTGAGCACGCTCCGGATCAAGGGCGGGCTCGATCTGAGCGATACCATCTTCAACATCAAGCAGATGGATGCGATCGTCGAGTACGCCGAGCCGAACTACGTCGTCACTCGTACCGGTAATCTCAAGAAGCTGAATCGTCACGCCCTCTCAAAGCCGACTACAAAAATTCCGAACGATTCCAGGTTCAGCCTGCAGTGGGCGCTCTCAAACGCGGGCCAGAACAACGGCGCGCCAGGCTCGGACATCGGCGCCCTGGCCGGCTGGCAGCAGACCACGGGCTCAGAGAAGACGATCATCGCCGTGATCGATACGGGAGTCGATGCGAGGCATCCCGACCTGGCGCGCAACCTCTGGGTCAACAAACAGGAGAGCAAGGGCAAGCGGGGCGAGGACGATGATGGCGATGGTTATTTCGACAATGTCTCGGGATGGAATTTCGTCAATGATTCAAACAATGTGACAGACGATCACGGGCACGGGACGGCGATGGCGGGCATCATCGCGGCCGAGGGCGATAACCGCGAAGGGATCGCGGGTGTGATGAGGCGCGCGAGCATTATGGCGCTCAAGGCAGAGCGAGACGCGCCAGTTCCAGGGACTCTCGGGGACCTACCGAGTGAGTTACGCATACAACCTGGTCGATGCGCTCAAGCAGGTGACTTATACGGCCAACAGCTGGACCAAGAGCGTCAATTACGATTACAACTTTGCCGGAGCGACTGCGAAGATCGGGACGAACCTCAATCCGCTGGGGGGAGTGAGCGACAACGTGATGAAGACTCTCAACTATCGAGCGTTTGGAGCGCTCAAGAACGGAGATTTCGGCAACGGGCGGAGGATCGAACTGGACTATAGCCATAAACGGCTGAATATGACGAGCCACAAAGTGATCAAGGCGAGCCCGTTTGAAGCGATCATCGACAACGTCTATGACTATTACGATACGGCGGAACTCAATAATGGCCGAGTGCAGAAGATCACTGATAATCTCGATTCCAATTTCACGGCGACCTATGGATACGACGATTACGATCGGCTCGCGAGTGTGCATATTTCGACGTATCGTGAACACCAAATCCGGCTGATCGGTTCTCCCCAGAGTTTGGTGAAGACATTCCTTGTTATTCAACTGCGCTAAGGTGGCTCTGCTCATATCGCATTCAATATCCGCGCCTTCAGCAGGTCGAATTTAGCCCGACCGAACATCTGTCTCTTGATATATTTGAGCTTATTTACCTGTCCTTCTGTTTGACCGTTACTCCACGGTGAGGTGAAGGCTTTCTTAACGGCTTCATAATCGCGGCGGATTCCATTGATAAAGCCCTTGAACGGATTACCTACTGCGGCTTCAGCTTGTTTGATCCATTCATCCAGACCGCCTACTTTTCTGGCAGCCAGGAGACGGCGAAAGCTCTGCACCAGCTCCAGACCTTGTTTAATGGGATCCATCTTCAGAAGCTGTTCGCGTTCTTGCCGCTCTTGCTCGGTCAACTTGTCTTGCGTTCTCAACAAGAGCCAGACACTCTGCCGTGCCGTCGGAACCTGTCGTTTCGGTGGCTTGAAACGGGACGGTGATAATAGGATGCCATTCACGATAATCCCATCGTCCTGGCGCCAGGGATACACATAGCGCCAGACTCTGACACGGCTGCCGATGGTATCCTTGCGCAACCAATTCTCGATGCAACTGTTGAGCGTTGTGGCAACCTTCTGCCCATCGCGCCCTCAGATAAGCATCATATTGCTCAACTCCACTGCCAGGCGCTTGACGTTGTACGATCGGATATTCACTGGCTTCATAGAGCAACCGCGTCCCTTCGTAGCTGCCACCCAGATACCGTGCAACCTGGGCAATGTTCAGTCCTTCCGCCTTGAGTTCCTGTACCTTTTCATAACGTGCTTTGCGGCTCGCGTGCCATTGCTGCCGTTTAATTTGATCTTTCTGCGATCGGACGTACTCGCTCGGTGTCGGCGGCACCACATGCTCAATCTCCGGTGGAGGTGGCGGTGCTGTCGGCAATAACTCATCAGCAAAGACCGTTTGCCAGTGTGCTTTGATGGCACTTGCCTGGCGATGCAACAGCTCTTCAAAAGCACTCGTCAGGTTCTTGAAGATATGCCAGCGATCGGCGATCTGCTCGGCCTGTGGAGCACCACTAGTCGCCCCTTCCTGGTAAGCCGTCGCGCGATCTCGACTGATCGTGGTTACGCTCGGATGTTGATGCAGCCATTCCGCCAGAGGAGCAGCCTCGCGACCCGGCAAAAGGTCGATTACCTTGTGCCTTTCAAAGTCCACCAATACCGTGCCGTACTCGCAGCCTCGTCGCAGAGCGAAATCATCGACGCCTAGGACTTTTATCTCGTCCGTTGTTTGCTCCGCCACTGGCGCGAAATCGCGAATGCGTTTGATTAAGGTCGAGGCGCTTACTTGATAACCAAGCTTTTCTGCCAGTCTGGACCCTAGCTCTCCGCCCGAGGCGAGCCCCAGCAAGGTTTGATGCTGATTAAGGCGCACGGTGCCATGGGAATATTTTTCCACGCATTCTGGCAGTCGTTCACAAAAGATGGTGCGAGGGCAGCCCGTGTTTTCACAAAAGAATTTGCGCGCATGAAGTAGGAGGCGGACGGAAAACCCCGCAGTCGGTAGATCGCGAGGGCGCCGTAGGTAAGAGCCACTGGTATCTACACAAGTTTTTGCGTTTGGTTGCAAAGAGTTATCGCAATCAAACCTACCGAAAGAATATGCTCTTTGAATGTTTCTCCTCAAACCTCCATTTGACCCCCGTTTGCAAAGACGGTATGAGAGGCTGGTGAATGAACATCTCCATACAAGCGAGAATCAAGCTGCTGGATCGCGTGCGCTGCCGAGCGTTAATGAAGCGTTTGCCAGCACGCAAGCGGCCTGGCGATTTTATGCCAACCCCAATGTGAGGCTGACGGGGCTGGTCGAACCGTTGGTAGAACAAGCTCGGCGGGAGATGCCGCTTGTCTGTCGACGGTATGGACTGGCGATCCACGACTGGTCTGATCTGCGCTACGGAACGCATACGAGCAAGAAGGATCGGAAAAAAATCGGCAGCGACTTGGGCTACAAACTGGCGACCACCTTGCTGCTGAGCGACCAGAGCGGGGCGCCGATAGCGCCGATCAGCCTTGGGCTGTGGGCCAATGATGGTTGGCACACAACGCTTGATGAAGAGAGGCACAGAGATTGGTCGCCCCTGGGATTGGTGAGCCAGACAATGCGGGCTTCGCAGAAGCAAAAACTGTCGTTGCCGCTGGTCCACATCATTGATCGGGAAGGCGACTCGATCTTTCACTATCGTCAATGGAATAGTGAAGGCCATCTGTTTGAAGTACGTGCCAACGGGGAACAGAGAGTTGTTTGGCAGGAGCGGACACAACCGTTGAGCCAGGTCGCAGCACAGGTCGCCTTGCGCGCTAGCCAAGCGGTAGAGATTTCGGCCAATCTCATTGGGCAACTGTTTGTGGGCGAAACCAGCATCGTCATTGATCGTCCGGCCTTTCCCCGCGCGCGCGACGGGGGCAAGCGTCAATGGATCAAAGGTGAGCCGCTCGAACTGCGCTTGATTGTCTGTCAACTGCGCTTGCCCGATGAAACGATTGCGGCTGAATGGTACTTGCTCAGTAACGTGCCGGCTGGCATCAGCGCTGAGCAACTGGCCGAATGGTACTACTGGCGCTGGAGAATTGAATCTTACTTCAAGTTGCTTAAAAGTCATGGTTTCCAAGTCGACCAGTGGCAGCAGGAAACTGCTGAGGCGATTGCCAAACGTTTGTTGGTGGCGGCCATGGCTTGTGTCGTAGTCTGGCACATCCAACGCGCAACGGATCCGCAGACGGTCACCCTGCGCAATCTCTTGGTGCGATTGAGCGGTCGACAAGTTCGGCGTGGGCAACCCACTGCACCAGCATTGTTGGCTGGGTTTTGGAGTTTCTTGTCGACACTTGAATTGCTCGAACATTATGACCTCAATGACCTTAAACAGATGGCCCGGCTCATTGTGCCAGGCTATTCCTGACCGTCGGAAAATGTGTAGATGCCAGTGGGTAAGAGCTATGGACCTTCTGTGTTGGCTGTTGGCATACAGGGCAATGAACAACTGTTCGTGTTGTCTTAGCCTCGATCGTCATCACTAGCCCCGAAACGTTAAGTTTCTCGAATGCAATCAGATGCGGTGAGGGAATCAAAGCATCCATCCCGCAGCTTTTAACAGATGCTACGTCTCATCACCAAACTCTGGGGAGAACCCATCGTCGAATTTACCTTTCACCATCACCGAAATACGCAAGTGCCAATGCGACATCCTTCGGGCGCACATACAGCTACGATGAATGGGGCAATCTGACCAATGTCGCTGCTACCGGTGCTGGAGAGAGTGGGGGCTATTCACTCAGCTATGTGAACAATGCGAGCGGTGCGCCGCTCAATAACAGGATCAACAACGCCGGGCATGTGTACGATGCGGCCGGGAATATGACTCAAGACCCTGCGCTGAGTTATACATATGACGCGGCCAATCGGTTGAAGACGGCGGGAGTGGGCAGCAGCTACGGATATGACGGAGACGGGTGGAAGGTAAAACAGGTGTCGGGAGTCAGCACGGGTTTCTCCCTGTGGTCGAGCGTGTTGGGACAGCCGGTGGTGGAACTGACGAGCGGAGGAGTAAACCGAGCCTATGTCTACTCGAGTGGAGGGCAAGTGCTTGGGCTGCAGGCGACGGATCAACAGTTCTACTGGGTGCACACTGATCATCTGGGAAGCGGGAAGATGATGACGAACACGAGCGGGGCAGTGGTCTATCGAGGACAGTACGATCCGCATGGGCAGATGGTCTATGAGTGGGCGAGCGATGGACAGATGAACAAGAATTCGCACAAGTTCACGGGATATGAAAGGGATTCGGCGGCGGATTTGGATTATGCGAAGGCGCGGATGTACAGTAGGTTCAAGGGGAGGTTTACGTCGCCTGATCCATTGGGGTTGGGTGCTGCTGATCTGAGCAACCCGCAGAGTTTGAATCTGTATAGCTATGTCGGGAATGATCCAGTGAATTACACTGACCCGACCGGCTTGTTTAAGCATAATCCACCACAATCACCAAAACCACCAAGCATATGATCCGGCTTTTCTGGACTTCTTCCTGGATTCATTGGAGTTTCACAGCCGAAGTGGCGGCGGGTTTCAAGGGGGAGGAGGCGGTGGTCGCGGGGGGCAGGCGCCAGCGCAAACACCAACGCCGCCTCCACCGCAAACTGATTGTGAGCGGTTTGCAGACATGGTTGCTAACATTGCGGCTCAGGCGACTGGAAGTGAGAATTTCTTCGACAGGATGGCAAGTACCTTTACTGCCGCGAATAACAGTAGCATAAGTGAAATGAATAGAACTCAAGCATTGGGATTGCCAGCTGGTAGACCAAGATTTGGAGATTCGGGTTTCAAAAGTCAGTTCCGAGATGGCAGTAATCAGGTTCGGCATTTCACAGCTGGCCTGATAGCGGGATATAGGATAGGCACTACACCTGCTCTTCTCTTCATGAATAGTCGAGAAACATCCGGTATAGATGATGCTGACATTGCACTCAACCGTGAAAGTACTAGTATGGGGATGACTTACAGCGCTAGACCTGGGAGCTTTGCTGATCTTATCAACTTAACGGGTGGCAACTACGGAGAGTTAGCTGATCAAATAAGAAAGAGATTATGTTTATGAGTAAGTTTATCAAATGTGCAATCACTATTATTGGGGTTATAGCGTTAAGTAGTTGCAATCTTCTGCTTCCCCCTCGTATAGGTAAAGTAACTGAAACTTGGGTCACTACAAATAACACATTTAAAATTCGTGTGAACAGGCACGCCGAAGAAAATGGTGGATTTGTGGGAGGAGCTTATTACGTTTTCCAAGCTGCTAAACAAGACTCAGACAACTGGACAGAGATCATGGTGGTTCGACACGATGATCCGATTGATATTCCGCGAAAACAATTGCGCTTTGTGAATGATCAGATCGGTTACACATTCATGAATCGCAAGTTCGCCTCCACTATTGATGGAGGAATAACTTGGTCTGTTTGGGATGCGGTGGACAACCTTCAGGATTGGAAACTGACACGCGCATCGATAAGTGATGTACATATAGAGCCAAATGGGGATGGAGCTATGAAACTCGTTTCTTTTACAGATCACCCCCCTCCCAATCTTTTTACAAAGGACTATGGAAAAATCTGGGTTGTCAAGTAGCTTTCAGACCACTAGTCGAGCATAGTGGCAGAGCAGTGGTGGATGTGACTGACTGTAGACGTTCTTAATCGTAAATGCCTCTTGGATGAGGATTCCATCCACATCGAATAATCGATTAAGAACCTTCTCGAGAGATTTTCCTCGCTTATTTGTGTCGGTTTCTTTGAACAAGGCGAATAAGTCAGCCTTTATAGATGAGATTCTCTCACGACGATTGGCCTCTTCCTTTTGTTTAGCGCGAGTTTCCTCTACGCGTTGTTGTCTTTCTGCTTCACGCTCTATGTTCATCCTCGTGAATGCATCTTTTACGCCAATAATACGTCGAACATCTGCGACTTGGCCCTTTGCCTTCAATTGATCATTTGGCCAGCAAGTAGAAAAGTCTTCAAAGTCCGAAATGCGTTTTAGAACTTCGCGCCTTTCTCGCAGAGTTGCATCTCCGCCTTCATTTAGTCTCGTTAAAACAACGCGCGCGTAATTTCGTATTTACTGATGCTGTCTCTATCTATATCAATCTTCTGAACGAGGTCATTTGTAATATCTGAAGAGACGCCAGCTCCTTTGGTATCCTTCAGTAACGCGTCACGAGCAGTAACGCGTCACGAGTCCGGAATTAATATTTCGTGAGGGTGGTAATATCCAATGGAATTCAGCAACTTCCACCGGCAGAGTTCCAAGACGGAAGCAAAGGAACTCATATGTCATACTGGATGACTCTATATCGCAAGCTGTTTATCTTGAGCCTTGGATTGGGATTGATGACTGCTTGCTTTTTCTTAGTTGAGGTCTGGGCGAGCCGCCACTATTCAAGCAGGGCCCTGCAGAGCGCACTGCCAGACCTAATACCTGCTACGACACTCCCTGGCACAGAGGATGAGATGAAGTGGTGGCAAACAGTTCGATCGCAGGCCGTGAAGCCGTCGCATCCTGGGCACGTAAGGACGAAGCAATCACCAAAGCCAAACGCAGACAGATAAGAGTCGCGTGGGGTATATCCGCTCATGCGAAGAGAAGGTATCTGATTCCACCAAACAATTCGTGAGCTTGATGCGCGAGGCAGGTGAAAAATCATATCGAGTGCCGGTGCCTGACAACCGCCCTATCATTCTCCATAAAACCATGCCGAACTACACCGATGAGGCACGGCGGAGGAAAGTTAAGGGATCTGTCGTCATCTCTACAATGTTTCTTGCTGACGGGGAAGTTGGCGATGTCAGGATTGTACGGGGATTGGGAGCGGGATTGGATGAAAAGGCATCTGAGGTTGCCCGCCAGATTCTCTTTCTTCCAGCAGTCAAGGATGGAGTGTTTGTTCCAACCCACTCCAACGTGGACATGGGGTTCAACATTTACTGAGCGGGCATTTTGGGAGATACGAGTTTGGACAAATAGGGGATGGTCAAATGGCCTATCCATATGGATGTTAACTTTGCCAGAACTGTATGGTCCTAAACTCCATATCAGGCTAAGCAGGAGGCACAAAATGCATGCTGTATCAGGAGGCGCTTGCGCCAGTTGCAGAGCCATCTGCCTTTTCATTGCCATCGGGTTGTTACTAGGCGGCAAGGGAAAAGCGCAGGAGAAAACTGACATACTCCATGATCTCGCGCAGAAATTGCAATCTCCTGACAGAGTCACCCGTCGCACTGCGGTAGAGGCGTTAGGAGTGTTTGGGGCGGTGGCTATGCCCGCCTTAATCGGCGCGCTCAAAGATCAGGACGCGGAGGTTCGCGTCTCTGCGGCAGAGGCGTTAGTGAATATTGGGCCGGCGGCGAAGGAAGCAGTGCCAGCACTGATCGTGGCACTCAAGGATCCGGAGGAAATGCTTCGCTTCTACGCAGCGTGGGCATTAGGGCAGATCGGTCCCGAGGCGAAGGAAGCCGTGCCGGCACTTATCGCCGCACTCAAGGATCCGAATGAATTTGTTTACGACGTCGCACAAAATGCATTAAAGCGAATAGGGACAGCAGCCGTGCCTGCGTTGATCATCGCGCTCAAGTATCCGGAGGTAGGTGATCGCAGCTCCGCGGCAGAGGCATTAGGAAAGGTTGGGCCGGCGGCGAAGGAAGTAGTGCCGGCGCTGATTGAGGCACTCAAGGATCCAGAGCCGCGTGTTCGCAGCTCCGCGGCCAAGGCACTGGGGGAGATCGGGCCCGAGGCAAAGGAGGCTGTGCCCGCGCTGATCCTGGCACTGAAAGATCCGGATGCACGTGTCCGCGGCTCCGCAGCATACGCGTTCAAAGGGATTGGGCCGGCAGCGAAAGAGGCCGTTCCGGTGCTTATCGCCGCGCTCAAGGATCCACGGGAAAGTGTTCGCGGCGCCGCAGCATCACTAGGATGGATTGGGCCTGAGGCGAAGGAAGCAGTGCCGGCGCTGATTGCTGCGCTCAAGGATCCACATGAAATTGTTCGTAACTCCGCAGCATCCTCATTAGGGCAGATCGGTCACGAGGCGAAAGAGGCCGTGCCTGCCTTGATCGCCGCGCTCAAAGATCCGGATGGAGTTGTTCGCGGCTCCGCAGCCAATGCATTGGCGCGGATAGGGCCGGAAGCCGTGCCTGCCTTGATCCCCCTGCTCAAGGATCCTGGGGTAGGTGTCCGCAACCTTGCATTCCATGCATTAGGGCAGATCGGTCCCGAGGCGAAGGAAGCAGTGCCGGCACTTATCGCCACACTCAAGGGATCCGGACGCAAACATTCGCATCGCCACACAAAATGCATTAAAGCGAATAGGGACAGCAGCCGTGCCTGCGTTGATCATCGCGCTCAAGTATCCGGAGGTAGGTGATCGCAGCTCCGCGGCAGAGGCATTAGGAAAGGTTGGGCCGGCGGCGAAGGAAGTAGTGCCGGCGCTGATTGAGGCACTCAAGGATCCAGAGCCGCGTGTTCGCAGCTCCGCGGCCAAGGCACTGGGGGAGATCGGGCCCGAGGCAAAGGAGGCTGTGCCCGCGCTGATCCTGGCACTGAAAGATCCGGATGCGCATGTCCGCGGCTCCGCAGCATCACTAGGGGGAATTGGGCCTGAGGCGAAGGAAGCAGTGCCGGCGTTGATTGCTGCGCTCAAGGATCCGGATGCACGTGTTCGCAGCTCCGCGGCTAGTGCGCTAGGGTGGATTGGACCTGAGGCAAAGGAGGCTGTGCCCGCGCTGATCCTGGCACTGAAGGATCCGGAGGCAAATGTCCGGAGCTCCGCAGCATATGCGTTCAAAGGGATCGGGGCGGCGGCGAAAGAGGCTGTGCCCGCGCTTATTGAGGTGCTAAAGAATGGAATACTCGCTAATAGAATACTCGCTAGCGGCTCCGCAGCAGAGGCCTTGGTGGGAATCGGGCCGGAAGCCGTGCCTGCCTTGATCCCCATGCTCAAGGATTCGGATGCAAGGGTTCGAAGTTCCGGAGCCTTTATATTAGGGCGAATCGGGCCGGCGGCGAAGGATGCCGTGCCAGTGTTAATCGAGTGGCTCAAGGATCCAGATGCGAATGTTCGCAGTTTCGGAGCAAATACATTAGGTGGGATCGGGCTGGCGGCGAAGGAGGCCATGCCGGCGCTGATTGAGGCACTCAATGACCCGGAGTCACGTGTTCGCAGCTCCGTAAAAGGAGCATTAGCGAAGATCGGATCTGCGCCATAGAAACCCTAACAATTCTCTCTACGCAGATAATCTCAGCGGCGCAATGACCAGCAATGCATACGGAGAGGAGCGTGTGCTATCGGGAAGCCGGCTTCCCGAAGCACACGCTCATTTGATAGTCCTGCATGGATACTCCGATTGGAAGCTGTTGAAATTGCTGGATTTAGAATTCAATCACTCACTTGTAATGTGTCCGGCAGTAAAAACACCACCACACGCCGCCGTGACCGGTCACCGGGCATTCATCTCGATGGAGATGAGAAAACTTACCGCCTCATGCTGTTCGCTCTCGGGCTCAAAAAATCATCGATTACCTCCTGCGCGCTATGGCCCCACTGCGTCCGGCCGAGAAACTTCTACCGTGGCGCATATGTGCCGCAGACAGCAAAGAAAGGTGCGACGGAATTTGACGATGAGATCAGTGCCAAACGGGCAGCGCTGCGCAAATTTTGGGGAGCGAGCGTTCTGGGGCGTTGGTCACGCTGATCGAGGCCGCGCACAACTCATCGCGAATTCCTGCCAACGCTTTCTAACACTATCCGGGTGAAATGGGTGACATCATCCGGAATTTGCCAGACATCATAATTTTTCTGCCAACTGATGATCTCGACAGTTGACGTCGGAGAGAGTGAACAAATTGAAGCATCAATTCAGGTGGGGATCGTTCGAGTTGCGCTCTCTCTTCCCGACGTGCTCGTCGATTTTCGGCTGATACAGCATCACACTATCGACGATTTAAACGTCTACGAGAGAGGCTTCTACGAGCGGTTGCTGTATATGATGTTTAGTTGCACGGAGGTCCATTTAATTGAACAATCGATTACTGATATTCAGATAGCTATACTTTCCTACATAGATGAGTTGATCGATGGTCTTACGGATTCCATTAACCAGGTCCACTCACCAGGCATAGAGTATTTGACTTTTCCTGGGAGACCGCCGCCCAAGGTAGAAGGGCACTGGCCCCGCGTCACGATGTGCGCAGAGTTTGGTGAACGGGAGTGATCGGTGCCGATCTTGTTCTCCCAGGTAAGGGTGCAGGTGACAATGGGGGCTAGAGCGCCATCGGCTTTAGCGTGCGTCCTCAGCATCAGCACGCGTCCTCAGCAAAGAGGCGGTAGAGATGATCTCTACCGCCTCGGCGACGGAATCGCTCCCACCCGCTTAGTAATCGATGATGCACAACCAAAGAATACCAGTAACACAAGCCCGGTTACTGATCAATTAGTTCGTAACTCGGTCCTCGCGGATGTTGAAAATCCTGAGACAATTCATTCGTCAAGGGTCTTGCGAGGGAAAAGTCATAGCCCCGTTGATTTTTGCGGGCGGCTGCGTTTCCCCGTCGCTACCGTAACAGAAATCAATATTTCTCCCGGAACCCAGTATCAGCGAGACATCATCGTGTGTCCGATATCTGACCTGGTCAGAGGCACGGAATTTTTTCAAAGAGTGCTGAAAGTGCGAATGGTAGCACAACCCCTAAAGCCATTGGAGGCTACCAAGTGAAACCACTTCATACGTACAGTAATTCTGTTTTACCGGAAAGCTGAAGGCTGCTCTCCGGAGTATTCAGCCTCGCAGTCAATCGACTCTTGGCCAGATTTCCCACCGTGGTTGTCGGATTGAAAAACTTTGATCGCCAGTCGACGATTTCGACCGTCAACTCGGTATACTGACCGTCTTTGAGGACATAGACGCCGATTTCACCGGGCAGAGCACTATTTTCACCGGGTGCTCCGGGAGCGGCTGTTTTAGGTCGCGCGGCGGTCAGCATGGCAGTGATGATCTTCTCACTGACCCCAGCATTTTTTAGGGTTAGCAGCCCGTCTGCGGAAGTGTCAAAATGTGGCTCGTTTGTGCGGATGGCTTCGAGAATGGTTTCTTCACTAAAACCGGCTTTAATCATTTTGAGTATATCGTCATTGGTGAATGCTTTGTTCTGCCCGAAGCTGAGAGCTGAGGTCCAGCTGATCAGGACTACCAGGCAACAGCAGATTCCAATGCGTGCCAGGCGTGAATGTAGCAAATTGTAGTTCGGGCCACGGACTCGCCCCTCGCCATCCGTTACGTTTTTTTTCATAATTTCTTCCTTGCTACATTTGCGATGCCAATTGGACCAGCGTAGGTTGTGGGCTGGTGGGGGCCGCGCCGGGCAGCTTGACCACGGCCCCTTTCGCGATCTCAGGCGCGAGTCGCGTCGCCAAAATCGGTTCGGGCCGCAAGCTCCAGGAATGGCCCATTTGCGTATAAATCGGCGTCATGGGTCAACAAACAATATTTGGCGTACTGTGGTGGAGGTGACTTTCTACCACCTCTCACGGTCGGGCTTTGCACGGGCCCGTGTTTGAAATCTGCCGCGTTAGCGTCACTGATCCGTCCTCGCATATGTAGGTGCATAGCCGTTCGCAACAAACCGCCGGATTCCGTTGATCGATACACGCCTCCTGTAGCGTGCATCCTTGCGCGGCAGGTTCGCATGGCGGGGCGTTATGGGGGTTTCCCCCAAAGTTAGTTGTCGGCAATGTTACCTCGCGGCCCGTAACTCCGCCATATGGCGTGATTGATGCCGTTATGACGAGAAGTAGCAATACTATTGTTAATCTTTGCTTTTTCATTTCAGTCCTCCGTGACTTTATATTAACGAAGAATAAATGGCCCCTTAATTGACCAAGAGTCTCATTGTTTTCCTCACCTCGTAATACACACCAAACTCAAAAAAGCTTCGCTCCGTTGAAAGTTTTTTTCTCAACCCTGTCAATTCCCCCCGCAGCCTCCGCTTCGCGCGCACCAACAGCGACCCGACGGCCTTGAACGAAAGGCCCAGTTCCGCCGCCGTTTCGGCGTAACTGCACTCTTCCTCATAGCACAGGGTCAAAGCCAATCGCTGATTGGGCGGCAGTTTAGCCATGGCTGCGGCCATGACAGTTCGCTGCTCTTCGTGCGCAAGCTCTCCCTCCAGATCGTCAATTGCGCGCGCATCTTTTAACAGTTCGATGAACGTACGATTCCTGTTTCTCCTGACAGCATTGCGGCAGAGATTGGTGAGAATCGAGAAGAACCAGGTTTTAAAAGAGGCGGTCTCAGGATTGTACAGGTAAGCGCGCCGGTGGACTTGCAGGAAAGCATCTTGGACCAGGTCTTCGGCCTCAGCATGTTGCCCGATACATCGCTGCGCCACTCGCAACGCCGGCTTCTGGTAGAGATCGAACAGAGTTTCGAAAGCCCTTGCGTCGCCATGGCTCACGCGCAGAATCAGGCCCTCATCAGTGACCGTCGTGGCGTTGGCCCCATGGCAACGATGTTAACTTATGCCATATAGTGCATAATCGCCCTTATCCCCTGCATAAGGGCGAATTGCTGTTAGGACTTTTATTGGCGGGCCTTTTTCGTTAGTCTGCTTTACTCTATCAAGTACTATGTGCACATAGGGGCTCGGGCGACTCGTTGCATGGGCCGGCCCACCGGGAGGAATTCCAAGAGTTCGTGATCTCCCAATACGACAAAGCCTATCGACCGATCCTGCGCCGCCTCTATGTTATGTGGGAGAAGTACGCTAAGTATCTATTGGCTGAAGAGTCGATGATCCCGCCCTACATAATGCTGGCGTCTCCTTCCCTTCCACAGCATTTCGGAGATTATTCTCCAGTGAGCGGGTTCGGCGGACATTCGCAGATTCGTCTCCGTCCGACGCTCCTGACGGGGCAGCACAAAGCGATGAAGAAAGGCGACCGATACGCGGAAGGGAGGTTGCTTTTCGTGTGTGACGTTCTTCTCCATGAGACCATCCACCAGTACCATCACGAAATCACGGGAAAGACGGAAGACTCTTACAAAGGGCACGGCCCGCACTTTAGGGACACAGGCAACCTCGTGGGAAAGAATCTTTGGCTTGGTCAGGTGCGCGTTGCCAAATGATGGCGGGGGCCTTGCTGGACACGGCGGTGACCACGGACATCGGATACCTCAACCTCCTCGCAGCGCAGGAAGCCGCCAATACGCTGATGCGTGGCTTTACGAGTGTGCGCGACATGGGGTACCCGCGTTTGGGCTCAAACGAGCCATTGACGAGGGCATAGTCGTGGGCCCGTACGCGGGATTGCAATAAATTCCAATTGATCATATTCATAACAGGAGGAGAAACCACATGAGCCATCTATCTGAGACCATTGCGAATGGATTCATTGCGACCTATCGGGACTTCGCCGGGGAAGTGCGCGCTCTTTCGGCAGAACTCTCGGAGCGACAATTCTGGACGAAGCCGTTTCCATACGGAAACAGTTTTGGTCATCTGACTCTTCACCAGGCCGGTAATTTGAACTATTACCTGGGCGCGCATATCTCCGAGACGGGATATGTCCGTGACCGTGACCGCGAATTTAACGAAAGCGACCCTCCGTCGAAGGAGGAGGCCTTACGGCTGCTCGACGAGGCGGTGGAAATGGTGGTCAAGGCGCTCGAATTGCAGACGGCCGATTCCTGGACCTCTGAATATAGGGCGACGGGTGCCGAGATCGTGCATGACAGATTTACGATATTCCTGAGGTGTCTGGCCCATTTTCAACACCATCTCGGGCAGATGATCTATATCGTCAATGGGCATTCAAGTCTCCATTCTGCGGAGAACAAATAATCCGCAGGGCAACGCGGGTCATTTGTGCCGGGCTTCGGAAGGATTGATGGTGAACTTTCGGCAAATATATGCTTGCCGAAAGCTCACGGACATCTCTAGGCCACTTCCTCGCCTTCTCATATTAATCTCGTCAGCGCCAACCCTTGATAAATGGAGTAAGATGTCTCGTGTATAAGAGACATGTACCAAGCGCTCGAAGTTCAATCAAGTAACCATAGAAGAATACATGTCAAATATCGAGGGGGACCTGGATATCTATTTTGTGGATGAGGGGATTGAATTGCTCTATCACAGAGAGGTAAGGACTATCGAGATTACGGCATGGAAAGATTCTCTGTTTGATGCCCAAGACTGGCTGATATTTTTGAGTCCGGATGCGCTTCGCGACGATCCGAATGCGGCCGACGATCAGGCCCGTCTTTGATTGCGACTCGATGAATCTCTCAACAAGCTACGGAATGCAGCTCGATTGCGGGACGCCTTTAGGGCGGGCATTAGAGAGGCTCATGCGCATTCTACATATAAATATACGCCGCTAAAACAATACATCGCATATATCAAGAACGGATACAGCCGAGGGATAAGGGATGCTCTGAACGGCGTGGGCAGAAGGAGAGGTTAATATGGCAAAACCACGAGACACTCACCCAACAGGGTTTGGTCTCGACTCTGGAAATCAAGAACTATTAACTCGTAATGGCTCACAGAGTCGTTTATACAATATATATGACACCCTCGCGTGCACCCATCGCGCACTTTAGTTTCCCAGCAACTTAACCCAATATTACTGTTGAACATTTACTGCTGAGACTGATTCGTGAATGTTCGGGCGTTTGCCCAGATGTTCAAACAACATAATCCACCTTGTGCCTCGCTTGTTAATCAGTCAAGTTAGTTTGCCGCCTAAATAACTGATTCTAAGTCCAGATGCTGTATAACACGTCGAAAGCACAGTGTTGTCAAATTTTGTTGTTATGTAGGCCAAGAGTAAAACCGAGAACCCGATATGTTTACTCCATTTTCCACACTAGAAAATTGTGTGCAAATGTGTAATTGGGTTGACGTGTCAGGGGTGTTTTATAAAGTTCAATGCGCCCCTCAGGCCATGCCTGTAAAGGCAGGGGTAAGGACGGATGGTGACTGTGATCTGACTCGTTGCCCTACCGGTTGTTCATTTGTCACCATCCGGTTTCTGGGAAATCCCCCTTTTTGATTCACGCAACAAAAGGGTATTCATTTACAAATTCCCCCTCAAGCGATTCCGACAAACACAAGGTATTCAAGACAAAAAAATCCTTCAATACCAAAGGTTGGCATTCTCTTACGAGCAGATCGCCATCGTTGATCCCGGCATTGATCATCGAATCGCCATGGCCGGAAGTCTGGTAGGCGAGATTGTCAGGAGCTTTTGCCATATCCTCAACGGTTTCTATAATCGCGGGCTTGGCCGGTAATTTGAGCAGAATGTTCTTAAGTATTGGTTTGCCGAACTTCCAAGCGTCGATCGTGGTCGGCGCGGTGGGGTGATGATGGTCACCTCAAACTTTGTGACATGACCGGCTAGGCTCATCTGCCTCCGATATTTCGTATGGGTGAGAACGGTAATGCCATGACTTGCTAGCCCCGGCGCGCACAAGGCTGAGGACGCTGTGTTGCTCTGGCAGAGCGTTCTGCAATAGAATCCGGCTAGTTCCTAAGCAGTCAGATCGAGCGCAGCAACTGGGCTTCTCAAGCGACTGTCCCTGTCACCGTCTCGTCCCACAGCGAAGATTACTCAGAGAGCCGCTTAGAAATCCTTTGAAATTCCCTTTTTATTTTTAGAGGTTCTTAGAACGGCGATGAGTAGTTCGACCATACATTTCTACGAGTTCGATTCCTTCCGCATTGATCTAGTGAGACGTCGTCTGCTACGCGACAATGAAGTGGTGCCGCTGACGGAGAAGGTTTTTGCTACCTTGTCGGCGCTCGTCGAACACAGCGGGCAGGTAGTAAGGAAGGATAGGTTGATGGAGCTGATCTGGCCCGATAGCTTTGTTGAGGAGGGCAACCTCTCCTTCAACGTCTGCGTACTGCGCAGGGCGCTCGGCGAAAGGCCTCACGAGCACCGTTACATCATGACGGTTCCAGGGGAAGGCTACCGCTTTGTGGCTAGTGTGAAGCCGATTGAGTCAGGCGATACAATTCCAGATACGGCTGTGCGCCGGGAGGAGCCGGCGCCTCCCGGCGGCGCGCTCCGCTTGAATTCTTCATTCTACATTACGCGGCCGACCGACGAGCGATTCCGGGAGGCCATCAAGCGGCAAGACAGCATCATACTGGTTAAGGGGGCGCGGCAGGTGGGCAAATCATCGCTCTTGGCCCGCGGTTTTCATCAGGCGCGGGAGGCGGGAGCCAAAGTGGTCTGGACCGATTTCCAAAGTCTCAACGCCGCCTACCTGGAATCGGCCGAGAAGCTCTTTCTGATGCTCGCCGAATTGGTGGCTGACCAACTCGATCTGGACGTCTCCCCCGATCAAGTTTGGAATCCCCGCATCGGTCCGAGCAGTAACCTCGAGCTCTACTTGCGGCGTGAGGCGTTGGCCAATGTTTCGGCCCCGATCGTGTGGAGCCTGGATGAGGTTGATCGACTTTTCGCCTGCGATTTCGGAAGCGAGGTCTTCGGGCTGTTTCGCTCCTGGCATAACCTGCGAGCGATCGAGCCGGCCTGGCAGCGGCTCACGCTCGTGATGGCATATGCGACCGAAGCGCGTCTGTTCATCACCGACCCTAATCAATCGCCATTCAACGTCGGGACGCACTTCCGGCTCGGAGACTTTACTTTCGAACAAGTGTCCGAACTCAACCGCCGCTATAACTCTCCTTTGCCTGATGGCGAAGCAGTCGCGCGATATTTCCATTTGGTCGGCGGGCATCCCTATCTGGTACAGCGCGGCCTATACGAGATGGCGGGCGGGCTGGAATGGACGGCTTTGGAGGCTCAGGCGGACGATGATGAGGGGTTATTCGGCAACCATTTGCGCCACCTGCTCGACTCGCTCAGATGGGACGCGGCGCTGTGTGAAGTAGTGAGCGGGCTACTTCGGGGAGAGCCGTGTGCGACCGCGGATAGTTTTTACCGCCTGCGCAGCGCAGGTGTGGTGGTGGGAAACTCTGCGCGCGAGGCGAAGCTGCGCTGCCAGTTGTATGCAAACTATCTCAGCCGGCATTTGCTGTAACCGCTCATCGCTATTCAGCTCATCCGCGCCACGAAGAGTTTCTAAGAACTTCTAAGCGCCTTTAAAGACTTCTCAATGGTCTTCAGCGTAGGGTCATCTCGGTCGTGATTCGATCATTGGGGTATTCGATCTCACAACCGTTACACCTTCGTAAAGGAAATAATCGTTATGAGCGACTCTCAAATCAGCTTCTACGTTGTCGGCGGGACGCTGCCGTCGCGCGCCCCTTGTTATATACAGCGGCGCGCGGACCTGGATTTGTACGAGGGTCTGAGGGAAGGAAGCTTTTGCTACGTGCTCACCTCGCGACAGATGGGCAAATCCAGCCTGATGATCCGCACTGCGGCGCGTTTGCGCGAAGAGGGTACGAACGTTGTGTTGCTAGACCTGGCGGCGGTCGGGCAGAACCTCAGCGCCGAGCAATGGTACGGCGGTCTCCTCATGCGGATGGGATCACAGATGGGTCTGGTGGATGAGTTGCTGCGATTCTGGCAGGATCACCCATTGCTCGGCCCGATGCAACAATGGATGCAGGCGATACGCGAATTGGTATTGCCGCGCGTAACCGGGAGGATGGTGATCTTCGTGGACGAGATTGACGCGGTGCGGAGTCTGCCGTTTTCGACTGATGAGTTCTTCGCCGGGATTCGCGAATTCTACAACCGCCGCACTGAAGACTCGGAACTTCAGCGACTGACCTTCTGCCTGCTCGGAGTGGCATCGCCATCAGATCTGATCCGCGATACACGCACGACGCCGTTCAACATAGGGCAGCGGATTGAGCTGAATGATTTCACTGAGGCCGAAGCGGGGCCACTGGCCCAAGGGCTGAATCACAGTGAACGGCTCGGCGGGAAGCTGCTCAAGCGGGTTCTCTACTGGACGGGGGGGCATCCATACTTAACGCAGCGGTTCTGCCAGGCGATAGTTGAAGAGGCAAGGGAGGATACCACTGCCGAAGTTGATCGCCTGTGTCAGGAACTGTTTCTCTCACACCTTGCGCAGGGGCGAGACGACAATCTGCTGTTTGTCCGTGAACGAATGCTGCGCAGCGAGGTCGATCTGGCGGGCCTGCTCAGCCGCTACGCTCAGGTGCATGCAGGCAAGCGCATACGCGATGACCTGACCAATCCTTTGATCGGCGTCCTACGGTTGTCTGGAGTCACGCGGGCGGTTGGCGGCTACCTGGCGGTAAGGAATCGCATCTACGAGCGTGTCTTCGACCGAGAATGGTGTAACACGAATATGCCGGATGCTGAGCAGCGGCGACAATCGGCGGCCTACAGGCGGGGTATACGACGTGCCGCTGCCGTAGCCGCTTTGATCCTTATCCTTCTTTCCGGCTTATCAATTTACGCATTCAGGCAGCGCAACCGCGCCAATCAATATGCGAGGGAGCAAGGGCTAACGCTAACCAGATTACAGAGTGCTCTAGGCCAAGCGAAGCGGCAGGAAGAGGCAGCCATCGAGCACCGCAAGCTGGCGGAAGAGCAACGATGGGAAGCTGAACAGCAACGGCAGGTGGCAGAATGGCAGCGCGCCGAAGGCCAAACGCAACGCAACCGAGCCGTGAGGGAAGAGCAATCCAATCGCAAGTTATTATATGCGGCGCATATGAATATGGCGCAACAGTCTTGGGAGATCGCTGATGTAAGACACGTCGAAGAGCTGTTGAATTCGTACCGCCCATATTCTGGGGGTGAGGACCTACGGGGCTTCGAGTGGTACTACTTGTGGCGTCTCTCGCATAGATTTTCATCTACATTGCGCCACAATGGCGTTGTCCATTCAGTGGCCTTCTCGACCGACGGAAAGCAGCTGGCGACTGGGAGCAGTGATCGTACAGTCAAGCTATGGGACGCCGCTACCGGCCAGGAGACGCTCACACTCAAGGGGCATCCGAGCATTGTCACTTCTGTGGTCTTCTCCCCCGACGGAAAGTGGCTGGCGACCGCGAGTTGGGATAACACAGTCAAACTGTGGGACGCCGCTACCGGACAGGAGACGCTCACACTCAAGGGGCATTCGGACGAGGTCACTTCGGTGGCATTCTCGCCTGACGGGAAGCGGCTGGCGACCGGGAGTTGGGATAGCACAGTCAAACTGTGGGACGCCGCCACAGGCCAGGAGACGCACACCCTCAAGGGGCATTCGTATCGGGTCACATCGGTGGCCTTCTCGCCCGACGGAAAGCGGCTGGCGACCGCGAGTTGGGATAACACAGTCAAACTGTGGGACACTGCTACCGGCCAGGAGACGCTCACACTCAAGGGGCATTCGGGCTTGGTCACATCGGTGGCCTTCTCGCCCGATGGGAAGCGACTGGCAACCGGGAGTTGGGATAGCACAGTCAAACTGTGGGACGCCGCCACAGGCCAGGAGACGCTCACCCTCAAGGGGCATTCGGAAGAGGTCACATCGGTGACCTTCTCGCCCGACGGGAAGTGGCTGGCAACCGGGAGCGTTGATCGCACAGTCAAGCTGTGGGACGCAACAGGCCAGGAGACGCTCACACTCAAGGGGCATTCGTACCCGGTCGCTTCGGTGGCCTTCTCGCCCGACGGGAAGTGGCTGGCAACCGGGAGTAGTGATCGCACAGTCAAGCTGTGGGACGCAACAGGCCAGGAGACACTCACACTCAAGGGGCATTCGTACCCGGACGCTAATATGCTCATCTCTGGGAAGCGGCTGGCGACCAGGAGCGTAGATGGCACTGTCAAGCGGTGGGAGCTCACTGGCCAGGAGCTCACCCTCAAAGGGCATTCGGATCGATTCATTTCGGTGGCCTTCTCGCCCGACGGGAAGCGGCTGGCGACCGGAAGCTACCGCACAGTCAAGCTGTGGGACGCCGCCACCGGCCAGGAGACGCTCACCCTCAAAGGGCATTCGGAACAGGTCACATCGGTGGCCTTCTCGCCCGACGGGAAGCGGCTGGCGACCGCGAGTTGGGATCACACAGTCAAGCTATGGGACGCCGCCACCGGCCAAGAGACGCTCACACTCAAGGGGCATCCGAGCATTGTCACTTCTGTGGCCTTCTCCCCCGACGGGAAGCGGCTGGCGACCAGAAGCTACCGCACGGTCAAGCTGTGGGACGTCGCTACCGGCCAGGAAACGCTCACCATCAAGGGGCATTCGGAACAGGTCACATCGATGGCCTTCTCGCCCGACGGGAAGCGGCTGGCGGTTGGGAGCAGTGATCCCACAGTCAAGCTGTGGGACACCGCCACCGGCCAGGAGACGCTTACCCTCAAGGGGCATTCGAGCTATGTCCCGTCGGTGGCCTTCTCGCCCGACGGGAAGCGGCTGGCGACCGCGAGTTGGGATCACACAGTCAAGCTGTGGGACGCCGCCACCGGCCAGGAGACGCTCACCCTCAAAGGGCATTCGGAACAGGTCACATCGGTGGCCTTCTCGCCCGACGGGAAGCGGCTGGCGACCGCGAGTTGGGATCACACAGTCAAGCTGTGGGACGCCACCACCGGCCAGGAGATGCTTACCCTCAAAGGGCATTCGGAACGAGTCATTTCGGTAGCCTTCTCGCCCGATGGGAAGCGGCTGGCGACCGCGAGTTTTTCTGGCACAGTCAAGCTATGGGACGCCGCAACGGAACAGATCGGGATCACCGACGAAGTTTTGTCCCAACGGAATTATTCTATTAGAAATAACTGTCATGAAACTCCTGGAAGCGTGTCAATCCGGTACAGGCTTGGGATACGGTAATAAGAGCTTTTCCGCAAACCACGTTCGCGAGATTGTGGAAAAGTTGAATCTATTCATTTGCGCATGTGTGAATCCTGACGGACGCCATTTCAGCCAGACGAGCGATCCGATGTGGCGCAAGAACCGCCGCCCACATTCGGGTGGTGGAAATTGTGTGGGCGTCGATTTCAATCGCAATTTCGATTTCCTTTGGGACCATTTGAGAAAGTTTGCCGGTGACTCTGTAGTGAGCGCTTCGGACGATCCCTGTAACAAGAATGTATATCGTGGCCCGTCACCCGCATCGGAGCCAGAGACAAGGAAGGTCGTCTGGCTGTTGGATACCTTCCCGCGAATCCGGTGGCATGTGGATATGCATAGCGCTGTCCCGGTAATTTTGTACAGTTGGGGTAGTGACAAAACAATCAGACGACAGCCCCTGCTCAGACGTTTTTAAATAGTGCATTCGATGCGGTCCGGGGACGCGCAAACGATGCCGCGTATGGCGAGTACATTGCACAGAATGATCTCAGCATCGCCGCAACAGTGGCCAAGAACGTGAACGACGCCTTGAAAGCAGTTCGCGGCATCGACTATGGTGTTGAGCAGGCATTTGGCCTATATCCGACGTCCGGTGCAAGGGACGACTATGCATTCGGCCGCTATTTTGCTGATCTCTCGAAAGCCAAGGTCTATGGTTTCACTATAGAGTGCGGCCAAAGCTTTCAACCAGCTTGGTCGGAGGCTGAAGAAGTTATCCGGGAAGTGTCAAGTGGTCTGATTGGCCTGTGCCTCGAAGCATCTTCCAGCGCGCCTATTCCGATTGTGGCGTCTGAAGGAACCGACATCGTGCTGGTCCGACAGACCGCAGGTTGGAACACGATCCCGATTGCGTTTTCCAATGAAGACGGCGGTTGGCGCATCACCAACGGCGGAGCGCCCGACTTCATTGCCAACTGGGCCAGTCAGCCTGGAGTGAGATTAGTGACCGGTGACTTCAAAGACCATAAATACCGGGATACATTCATTGCGCCGCTACCCGGAGGAAGCGAAGCAAAACCGATTGCCCGAAGCTGCTGCCGATTGACAACCGGCAAAGTTTGTAGATTAACGCTACGAAAGGTATGTCACGAAAGGTAAGTTGATGCGGCAAGATCGATCTGCCTCGATATGATCGCCCCCGCTCGCCAATACTCTCTCCTCGGTGGCTGAGAATCACATCGGACCTGACTGATCCATCCTGAATTTTTCAAAGAGGCAAATTTCCATGTCATGGCTTGGCCCATTTCTCTCACTTGTCAGAGGATGGGGATTCCACTCCTGGTGACTTTAATGTGATTGAGGTTTGCCACCTATCTGACAGACCATTGTATAAATAATTGTCTATACAATGGTTTATACATTGGATCTCGTATTTTGGCCGTGTAGGCGCCATCAGATGCGAACAGCGCACTCTTAGGAGATCGCCCTCATAAACATTACCGGCTGCTTGCCGATCTGCAAGCGCATGATGACGCAGGGCGTGTATTGAACGTAAGAAGAGAACAAACATGCAAGAGGAAGGTGCCTTGGTCCTTTACGGCCGCGGAGCCGGTCTCGGAAATTTTAAGTTTTTCGCCGATGATTTAGTTACTACTGAACTGACATCTATTAAGCGACAGAACATATTCATTAAGAAGGTCGGCGCCGCAAAGATTTTTTCGAGCTATTGAACAATCCGCCGTTCACTTTCAGGTTGAAGGAGTTCCACATCTACGCTCATTCAATTGGAGGCGGTCTTTTTCTCGGTTACGGAGACCTGGGCATGCAACAAGCGCGATACACGGTTGCGGACCGGGCGAGAGATGGAACGGCAACCTATCTCCGAGTGCTGAAGACGGAAATTGGCACTATCTTCACGGACGATCTGATAAGGTCTCCATACAAGGATTATCGCTCGACAATTCGCGCTAGCTTAAGCAATAACGCCAAAATCAAAATATGGGGATGTAATTCGGGCGTAGCTAATTGACTTATAGCGACGTAGACAGTAATGGGAGTTACGTCTATGATCCGAATGCCCCTGCGAGTTCCTATTACTGGCGGGCATTAAATGAACTCAACACACCCAAGCCAAGTATTGCTCAGGCGTTCGCTGATTACTTTCAGGTCCAACCTACGGCGCGACCAGCGGTTCGAGTATCCAAGTCAAATATAAAGGGCGTTGGGTATCGTCAGCCAAGCTTAATCGTAAGGTAAATGAACAAGACGTGCTTCGCCTGGCGCCCGACAGAGGAGTTTATAATGAGTACATCCCACGGTAATGGCTTCCAAACTACTTTTTCTGATTTGATCGCACTCGTCTTAGTCATACTTTTGCAGAGCGCGTGTCTTGCTAGCCCACAGTCAAATACACAAAATGCCCAGGGCCAGGCGGTTACTACAAAACCGGTCGATTGCGCTTCGCCGACGCCACCGGAAAATGTTGAAGCAATGCCGGAATGGGAAGGCAGCGATCTGCATAAAGCGATTTCTCGACAAGATGTGGCTGGACTTAAAAACCTGTTGAATCAAAATGTGAACACAAACACAAAGGATAATTACGGAAATGCTCCGTTGTTTTATGCTTCCGGTCTGACCATCAAAGAACCGAATATGGAGATGGGCGAAGTTGCACGTCGGGAAAGAGAACGTGAAAGAGAAAAAGAGGCGCAGTTTAAAACTACTGCGGTGGAAGAACTTTTGATGCACGGCGCAGATCCGAATCTTAGGGGGGCTCATAAAGCAACACCGTTGATTAAGGCGGCTTCGGGGGGATATGGACCCCGTCACACTGTTCAGATTTTGTCCTTGCTCATCGGATATCAGGCAGATGTTAATCTTCGTGACGAACGAGGGTATAGCGCGCTCATGACAGCGGCGCAGACCGGCAGCCCGGAAGTCGTAAATTTTCTGCTCGAGCACGATGCTGACGCCACGCTGGCCAATTGCGATGGAAAAACGGCGATCCTGATCGCCCGGGCTTTAAATCACACGGAGGTCGTTCGTATATTACAAAGCGCGAAATAGCGATCATCAAGGCGAACAACAGATCACCATCGAAACCAGTGAGCCGGTCGGCGCCGGCGCTCTGCAACTCGCATCCGAGCAACAAGTCAAATCATCATTCATGGAATCGGCGATATGCGCCTACCTCCCCATACGGCCCATACGGAAACGTACGCGTATTCGCCCAGAGTCCCGAAGCGATATTAAAATCTGGAGTATTAGTAATTCGGACGCGAGGCCGCAAAATCGAGTCTCGACAACCCAATCCCGCCGTATTAAATTCGAGAATTTGTTGACAATACTGAACTTGTTGCCAACCTTTTCCTTCACAATTACTCTATAATTCACAAGCGTAGCAAAGCCCGACACTGCCAAAATCCTTCAGGCGTAAACATTTTTTCTTTAATTGTTAATATTTCGAGATAGAGAGCGTTTATGGCTATGGAAGACGACGCAAAGGAGGAAATCGTGCCAGTAAACGCGACTCATATGAGAGCCATTCCGGATACAGAAATGAACCCAGTGCCCGGTTCAAGGTCGGAACTGGAGAGCTTATTTCGCCGGCATCACGAGCGTGTATTTCGAGCGGCATATCGAATCACGGGCAGTATCGTAGATGCTGAAGACGTATTGCAGACTGTTTTTTTGAGACTTTCGCGGCGCCAGGAAGATTTCAATTTAGAACCCAATCCGTCGAGTTATCTGCATAGAGCGGCGGTAAACGCCTCGCTCGATCTGATGCGGCAACGCGGCCGGACACAATCCATTCCCATCGAAGACATCGCGCCCGGTCTGGCTGCAAATCACAAGCTCGATCCCGAATCCCTGCGAGCGGACCGCGAACTCCGCACGGTTATTCGCCGTGCAGTCGCGAAGCTCGGAGAGAGATCGGCTGAAATGTTCGTGCTCAAATATTTCGAAGGGTATGAGAATAAGGAGATCGCCGAGATGATGGGGACATCTCCGCTCGTCGTCGGCGTCCTCCTTCATCGCTCCCGCGCCCGGGTCAAGAAATACCTTTCAGATTATTGGGAGAGAGGCAGAGTTTAACCATGAAACTAAGGGATATGAATAAAATGATCGACGATGTAACAGCAGGCATCCGCGACGAGCAACTCGATGCTGCGACGATCGATGGCGCGGCGCAGCGCGCTTGGACGAGAATTTCGGGCGAGCATACGGCGGCGGAGGTCGGCGCGCCGCCGGTCGAACATATTCGCGGTTGTTCGGATTTTCAGGCTTTGATTCCAGCCTACCAGCAGGGAATTTTATCGAGCGCGCGTACCATGCTTCTTGAAGATCACGTACGCGAGTGCGTGCCCTGCCGCAAGGCGTTGAAAGCGGCCCGGGTCGGCAATCAGGCTGCGCTCCGGCTCGAAAGCCAAAAAGCCAGAGTGACGACCGATACCTATCGGATGGCCGTTTTACGCTGGGGGGTAGCGGCCGTACTGGTAATCGGCCTGGGGATGATTGCGATGCCATGGGCGCGCCGGTTCATTAGTTCGATAGGCACGCTGCAGGCTGTCGTAGAGGCATCCAACGGCAGCGTTTATAAAGTCACCGACGAGCGAACGGAAGCGGTAAGAGCCGGCGAGAAGCTCAAGCGTGGCGAACGCCTCCGTACGGCAAATGATGCGACCGCGGTGGTCAAGTTGTCCGATGGTTCGTCGGTCGAAATGCGTGAACGCACGGAATTATCGATTTCCGACAATTCAGCGCAGGCCACGATCAATCTTGAGCGGGGCAACATCATTGTGGAGGCCGCGAAGCAGCGAGGCCGCAAGCTGTTTGTGACCACCGATGACGCGCTGGTGTCAGTTACCGGCACGATTTTCTCGGTCAACAACGGCACGAAGGGCGCGCGCGTTTCGGTGATTGAAGGCGCAGTCCACGTCGATCAGGGCGGTAAAAATCATCTATTGAACGCGGGGCAGCAGGCGACCACTCATCCGAGTATCGAACGAATTCCGGTGCAGGACGAGATCGCGTGGAGCAGGGAGAGGGAACGTTACATCAAGTTGCTCGAACCGGTTCGCGGCCAGATCGACCAACAGGTGAGTATGCCGGGTAATCGCTACTCGACCCGGCTGCTCGACCTGATGCCGGAGAACACCCTGCTTTATGTGGCTATTCCTAACATCAGCCGGACGCTCGCCGAAGCCAATCGCATCTTGCAGGAGAATGTGCAGCAGAATCCCGAACTGCGCGAGTGGTGGGAGAAAGATCGCTCTGACAACCGGAAGAATCTGCGTCAAGCGATCGATCTGGCGCGCGAGTTGGGCGGCTATCTAGGTGACGAAATCGTCGTGAGCATAGAAGCCGGGGCAAACGGGGCGAATGGTGCAAACCGGGCAAACGGCGCAAACGGCGCAAGAGGGCCAAATGGCGTGGAAGAGCCGATGGTCATCGCCGAATTACGCGATGCCGGCGGGTTCCGCATCTTCCTCGAGAACCAGTTGGCGCAGCTGAGCGCGGATGGGAAGAAGATTCGGATTGTCGACGATTCGTCGCTGGCCGAGTTATCGGATACGAAAGGAGAGCTCCTCGTCTGGATCGCCGACGATCTGGTTGCAGTCTCGTCGAGGCCTGCCGCCTTGAGACAATTGTCGGCACGGTCGCAACAAAGTGTTAAGTTATTTACAACGACCCCGTTTTACTCACAGATCAATGGCCTTTACCGTGAAGGCGCGGGATTGGTGATCGCCGCTGACCTGGAGCGGATGGTGGCGCAGTCTTTAAGGAAAGACCTGGAAAAGAGTGCCGCCCAACAGCTCGGTGTGACCGATCTGCGATACTTCATCGTCGAGGTGAAGGAGAAAGACGGCAAACCGTTCAACCGCGCATCCGTAAGCTTTCGGGAGAATCAGCACGGAGTAGGTTCCTGGCTGGCGCAGCCCGGGCCGATGGGCGCTCTCGAATTCATCTCGCCTGACGCGAACGTCGTGGCGGCTTTCGTAGTGAAGGAGCCGGCGGGGCTGGTCGACGACCTGTTCAATACATTGAAGGCGGTCGATGACGCCTCGTGGCAGAAGCTGCAGAAGTTCCAGGCGGACCAGGGGGTCGACCTGCGCAATGATTTCGCCGTGCCGTTGGGAGGCGAGTATGCCTTCGCAATCGATGGCCCATTGTTGCCGGTGCCTTCGTGGAAGGCCGTCTTCGAAGTCGACGACCCCGTCCATCTGCAGCAGACCCTCGAGCGGACTATCGAAAGAGCGAACATGGAGCTGACGAAGGATGGCAAACGAGGGTTCGCCTGGTCGCAGACTGAGAGCGGCGGAAAGCGTTTCTACACGCTCAAATCGCTCGATTTCCCGGTTGTTGAAGTCAATTACGCGTACGTTTACGGGTATCTGGTCGCGGCGCCCAGCCGCGCGCTGGTCGAGAACGCTATTAGTTATCGCGAATCGGGATACACGCTGCTGCAGTCGTCCAAGTTCAGAGCTACGCTGCCAGAGGACAAGCAGGCCAACTTCTCGGCGATGGTTTATCAGAATATTGGCTCGCTTATTTCTCCGATTGCGAGGAGCGTCGGCAAGGCCGCGACCAAACGCGCGCCCGGGAAGGCGGGTGAGGCCTTCGAGCAGCTGCTCGGCGATAAGGCCGGCCTGGCCTATGTCTACGCGCTCAATGACAGGATGGTCATATCGGTGAATACCGAAGATGGGCCGCTCGGATTGAGCGCGTCTGATCTGCTCGGGCTGCCCGGATCATCAGGTTTGGGGCACATCATCAGAGAAGCTACGAAATAGAGCACAAAAAGGCATCTAAAAGCACAAAAAGACGAAACATTGGGGAATTACCGATTCCCCGATGTCTCGGTCTTTTTGTGCTTTTTTGTTCCCAATAGTGCGTTCATGATCTCCGTAAATTACGCCAATCGGTTGAAACTTAGTTTCACCGGTTGGCGTAACCGTTTATGCTTTTCAAGAACTTTGTCAAAAAATAAAAAACGTCGGGAGGCGAGGAAATGAGGCCGAAACTAACCACAGCATTGTTTGTAATTATTGGATTGAGTCTGACGTTTATTGCCGGATGCCACCATAGGCGCGCGGAGCGGGGCAGAGCGGATGGACCCGGGGCGGAAGAGAAGATCGCGCCCAGCGACGTGGCCAGGGACGGCAAGGAGGCAGCGATCTCCATCGTTGACAAAGGAGGTGAAGGGATCGACCTCCTGGAGAGAGAAGATATCAGCCGCGCCTACAAACTCGAGCCGGCGGCCTACGTGGATATCCAGGGCATCAACGGCAGCATCGACGTCGAGACGGCTGAAGTTGAGATCGCCGAAGTCCTCATCGTTCGTTCGGCCAACAAAAAAGACGAACTGCAATACCGCAAGATCAATATCGAGCATCAACCCAACTTGCTTCGCATCAGAGTCGAGAATGACCGAAAGAGTCTATTTTCGGCCCTGGGGACTATTCCGGAAGGCCGGCAGCGCGTCATGCTTAAAGTTCCCCGCAGCGTCGTGTTTAAAACACACGGTCTGAACGGTAATCTGACGACGGGCGAATTTGATCGCAAGGTGGAGATCAATGGTGTAAACGGCCATGTCAAAATCGGACGTTCCACCGGCCAGGCGACCTTCCGCGGCATAAATGGAAAAATCGAAGCGACGGTTGCGAAACTCTCCGATGATGGCATCAGCCTCACCGGCGTCAACGGCGACACCGATCTGCGGTTCATCGGAGATGTCAACGCGACGATCGAAGCAAACGGGTTCCACGGCGATGTCAAACCCGATCTGCCGAATGTCGAGGTACAGTCGGGCGAATCGAATATCGGTTTTTATAAAGCGCGGATCGGGAACGGCGGAATCCGGGTAAGAATAAATGGAGTCAATGGCAACGTCTTTCTGGGTAGAGCCGAGAAGAGCATAGCGGAATCGCCCAAACCTTCGGCCAAATCGAAATGAATTCCATAAATCCAGTCATTGAACTAGACCAGCTGCGCGTCGCGTTTGGCAAGCGCCATATCCTGCAGGACCTTCAAGGTTCGCTCAAGGGCCGCTGCATCGGATTGCTCGGGCCGAACGGTGCGGGGAAGACGACGCTCATCCACACGCTGTTGGGATTTCACCGGCCCTCCGCCGGCTCCGCGCGCATCTTCGGACGCGACATTCGCCTGGAGGCTCAGCAGCTACGCACGCTCGTAGGTTATATGCCGGAGCGCGACGCGTTCATCTCTCACATGACCTGCGTGCATTTTGTGCGTCTGATGGGTGAGTTATCCGGGTTGCCCGGTGAGGCTGCGCTCGAACGTGCGCACGAGGCGCTCTTCTATGTCGGCCTGGGCGAATCGCGCTATCGCAAGCTCGACACCTATTCGCTCGGGATGAAACAGCTCGCCAAACTTGCGCAAGCGATAGTTCACGGCCCGCGCCTGCTCTTTCTCGATGAGCCGACGAACGGGCTCGACCCGCCGGCGCGCAAACGGATGCTCGAACTGATCCGCGAGGTCCGCGATTCAGGCCGCACACACATCGTGTTTTCATCTCATCTGCTGCGCGATGTCGAAGAATGCTGTGACGAGGTATTGATTTTGAAAGACGGGCATATTGCGGCCAATTGCAACCTGGAAGAGGAGCGGCGCGCCAATCGCAAATTTATCGAAATGGAGGCGCGCGATACGACTCCGGCTTTCGTCGAAGCGATCGGCGCGCTGGGGTGCGAGTATGCGTTGACGGACAACCAGCGGATCAAGCTCGTCATGCAGGACGGGATGGAAATTCGCGACATTTATAAGGTCGCGGCGGCGAGCAACGTGCAGATTCGCCGGTTGAATTACAAACGCGATTCGCTCGAAGACATTTTCTTGAAGGCTATGGGACAGTGAGGCTTTGGTGATTTCTGTGTCCTGGCTTTCGTAGTGCATTTTCTTACCGGAGAATAAGAATGGCCGTTTACGAACAGGGTTACAAACCGTATGAAGGAGAATTGACGCCCACCTGGTCGCGCTTTTTGGTGATCCCGCGTTATGCCTATCAGGACCTTTTCAAATACAAGTTGTTCATCGCCTTGTTCGTCCTCTGTTTCGTCTGGCCGCTGATCTCGACGGTCCTCATTTACCTGCGCCATAACGCCAATGCCCTGGCGGCCTTCGATTTGGTATTATCTGACGTAATACCGATTAACGGCACTTTCTTCTACATCTTTACCACCATACAGACTTCTCTGGCGTTTATTTTCACGGTGATCATCGGGCCGGTTCTGATTTCGCGGGATCTGGCCAATAACGCTCTGCCGTTATATCTCAGCCGCCCCTTTTCGCGATTTGAGTACATCATAGGCAAAATGTCGGTATTGGTGCTTCTCCTCTCGGCGTTCACATGGGTTCCGGGATTGTTGTTATTTCTCTTTCAGTCGTATCTCGAGGGAGGCGGTTGGATGGCGGACAACCTGTGGATTGCTACAGCGATTTTCACCTTGAGCATGGCCTGGCTGATGATCCTGGCATTGCTGGCGATGGCATTTTCCGCTTGGATAAAATGGCGCACCGCTGCGAGCGCGGCGTTATTCGCTATCTTCATCGTGCCCACGCCGATTGGCGTGGCGATCCACGAGATCCTCAATTCCGACAAGGGGTTTTTGCTCAATCTCGGGGTGGCCTACGGATCATTGGCCGCTCACCTGTTCCGCCTGGATTGGATGAATGAATTACTATCGCCGGTCGAAGCATGGGCGTATTCCTCGGGTTTGCAGCGCTCTCTCTTTACATGCTCGCGCGCAAGGTGCGGGCTTACGAGGTGGTGTCGTAATGCGATCGAACAGTGAACATCTGAGCTCCGAGATCGTTTTTGAGGATGTCTCGAAGTTCTATGGTGAGATCCTCGGCATCAATCGCGTCAATCTGACGATTATGCCGGGCATCACATCGCTCGTCGGCCCCAATGGTTCGGGGAAAACGACGTTGATGAATCTGATGACCGGATTGATTCAGCCGACGCGCGGTCGCATCAGCATTCTCGGCGTCTCGCCGGACGAGCCGCAGTCGCTCTTTCGCATGGTCGGCTATTGCGGGCAGTTCGATTCGTTTCCGAAAGGGATGACCGGATATGAGTTCATCAAATCGTTCCTGCTCATTCACGGTTACTCGAAGAAAGAAGCGGACGAGAAGACGTGGATCGCAATCGAACGGGTCGATCTGGTCGATGCCGCGCATCGCAAAGTGGCCGGTTACAGCAAAGGAATGCGGCAGCGCATCCGCCTGGCGCAATCGATCGCGCACGATCCGACCGTTATGATTCTGGACGAACCCCTGAACGGTCTCGATCCGATGGCACGGGCGGAGACGATCCGCCTCTTCCGCCAACTCGCGAAAGGCGGGCTTCACCTGATCATATCGAGCCATATCCTGCATGAAGTGGATATGATGTCGGACCGCGTCGTATTGATCAACAACGGCTATATTCTAGCCGAGGGCGGTGTGAGCGGCGTCCGCGAAGAGATGGATGAGCATCCGCTCCAGATCATGATTCGTTGCGATCATCCGCAGGATCTGGCCGCCCGCGTTTTCGCCTCGGACAACGTCGTCGAAGCTCAATTGCATCGGGACAATGGTGGATTGTTCATCAAGACGCGCAATGCCGAGGCGTTCTACCTGCTGCTCAATCGCCTCGTCGTGGAAAACGGAGTGGGCATCGAATCGGTCGCGCCGGTCGACGATGACCTCAATGCGGTTTATCACTATCTGATCGGATCGAACGGAAGCGGTTGACGATTTGGCCGGGATTTACAGGGTTTTTCAGGGTTTACCCACTATCCTGTCATTCTTGAATAATCTGGTGAGCCCAGTCTATTGGTGAGGCACAAGCATGCGTACAGAGATTGAAACAATGAAACCGGTGGCGGCCCATCCGGACTGGCCGCTCTGGCTGCGGCAGGTCCGCGCGATTTTGCGAATAGAAATCAGGAAGAACTTTTTGGGCAAACGGGCGTTGTTGCTCTATTTGTTTGCAGCGATCCCGGTGCTGTTGATGTTCATATTAGTAGTATTCGACCCGAATGCAGAGGATGACATCAGGGGAAGATGGTCGGCGGCGGTTGAGACTTTCGCGTACATTTATGAAGCCTTGATACTGCGAACGATGGTCTTTTTCGGCTGCGCATGGATTTTTATGAACCTCTTTCGCGGCGAGGTAGTCGATAAGAGTCTGCACTACTACTTTCTCGCGCCGCTCCGGCGCGAAGTCCTGGTCGCCGGAAAATTTATGTCGGGTTTGCTGGCATCGGTCGTACTGTTCACTCTGACGAGTGCGGGATCGCTTTATTTCCTCTACTACGCGCGCGGCTATCCGGCGAATGTGGAATATCTCTTCGATGGCCCTGGAATGGCACAGGTTCTTACCTATCTTGGAATAACCATTCTCGCGTGTCTCGGTTATGGGGCAGTATTTCTCGTCATCGGATTATTCTTTCGCAATCCGATCATACCGGCGTTGCTCGTGTATGGTTGGGAGTGGATAAATTTCCTGCTGCCGCCCGTATTGAAGAAGATCAGCATCGTTCATTACTTGCACACGCTCTCTCCCGTGCCTATGAATGAAGGTCCGCTGGCGACTGTGGCGGAAGCTACGCCACCCTGGATCTCGGTACCGAGTTTAATCGTTTTTACGGCGCTCGTGTTGTTCCTCGCCGGTATCCGCATACGAAAGATGGAGATTGGGTATGGCGTGGAATAGAAATAATGGGAACCGATTGACGGACTGAGGCCAGATGGCCTTGCGAGTTTTCATAAGTCAAGGTTAAGCGCGCCGAGCGCCGGCGGTGAAAAGACCTGCGTGTCATCGCCGATCCCGGCTCCATTCATCTTGGCTCGCCATAGACCGATTGTCTTAATATCAGTTTTTCTATTCTCATTAATACCTCCCCCTGTAGATCGCACATCCCATAAATGCGAAGAGACACGATTGGCTGTATCGTGCCGCTTCGCCTCCTAAAAAGGCTGTTAAAGTGGTTGGCTGAGGCGTATATCGCGTTTTCACCCACTGAATGGCCGAGCAAAAAAAACTTGCAAGAAAATATAGAGAAAATTATTTAGTCTGAGCCTCTGACGCCCCTGATAGGTGACTGGGAGGGCAGAAAGAAACTGGGTCCTCCGTCAAATATCCAGGTTATTACAAGGCGTAAAACCTCTCGGCTACCGCCTCAACCGTCTTCTGGTTATCCGGTCACACTGTCGCTCTAGGTCCTCGGGTTGAACTGACCGACGGTTTTGATCTGCGATCAACTTAGACTCTGGCAAATGCCAATAGTTCCGTCTCATTTACAATTTGTATTGATCGGATGTCACTTCTTCAATAGCAAATGGCAACTGAACCAGTTATGTTATGCTTGAGCAATATTCCAGAGGCTATATCAAGATGATCGAAGATATTCGGCAAGAAGGTATCTCAAGCGGCCCGCAAATTTTCTCAGAATTCCAATCGCTCGACCCGCGAGTTATTAAACTTTGGATGGTCAGCGATCTGGTCGGATATGGTGTCATGCTGCTCATTCTCCTGCTCAGTTGCCTCGTCTGGGCATTTTGGCAGCCCTTGATTATGTTGTGGCTGGTCGCCGGCTGGCTTGTGGTGGCCGTAACTTGTTTGTGGTACAGCTTCTGGCGCCCACCCCGGGCTTATCGCGCTTGGGGTTATCGGATTGACAATCGGGTACTGGAGACGCGCAGCGGGATAGTATTTCACCGCGCACGATTGCTGCCACTCTCACGGCTGCAACACGTAGACATCGAGCGTGGTCCGTTCGAGCGAATGTATGGCCTCGCTTCGCTAGTTTTGCATACCGCCGGGACGCATTCGGCTAGTATTTTGATCCCTGGTCTAGACGCGGACGAGGCTCTCCGGTTACGAGATCGGCTCGTGGAGGTCGGAGGGGACGATGCCGTCTGAAATTTTATCTCAACCAATTTTTGAAGGGCGATTGCATCCGCTCACGCTCCTTTTCGGCTTATTGAAAGGGCTTCGAGGAGCGATTCCTATTATCCCGCTGATCTACCTGGGCAATAGATGGACATTCGCGATGCTATTGCTGATCTTTTTTGTGGGAACAGTAATCAGTGCGCTCGCGCGCTACTTCTCATTCAGCTATCGCATCAAGGACAACGAATTGATCACCGAGCAGGGAATACTGGCGCGCAAACATCGGAGCATACCGCTCGAGAGAGTGCAGGAGATTCGCATCGAACAGGGCGTTATGCACCGTCTCTTCAATGTCGTCAACGCCCGGATCGAAACGGGTGGAGGGGAAGGCGCAGAAGCCAGCCTCTCTGTGCTCTCGCGACCTGAAGCCGAAAAATTACGGCGGATTGTCATTGAACGGGCCGCGGCGATCAGGGCTGGAAGCGCGCAAACGCATACCGCAAATGCAGATGTCATTGCGCCTGACCGAATCATCATCTGCCGATTGGGCTTCAAAGATTTGATAATCGACGGATTGATTTCAAATCATGTCTCTCTTTTTTCGTGCTCGCTGGAATGATCTGGAATTTCGCAGATGATATTTTGCCAGAAAATATCTACCAGCAGGCGGCGGGTATCGTTTCCGAAGCAATGATGCGCCTGATTGCGAGAGGGGCTGTGACTGCTGTAGTAATCACCGTGCTCGGCGCCCTGACCATACTTGTTGTCGGACTCGTCGCTTCAATCGCGCGCTCTTTTCTTAAGTTTTACGGGTTCACCTTTTCTCGTCGCGGTGACGATCTGCAGCGCAGTTACGGTCTCCTGACGCAAAGAGCCAGCAGTCTGCCGCGCCGCCGCATTCAGGTGTTGGAGATCGAGGAGCAGTTATTGCGCCGCCTGTTCGGCTGGGCGACCCTGCGTGCCGATACATCCGGAAGTCATCGCGAGGACGAAGACAATAATGACGGGCGTGACGTATTGATCCCGCTCGTGCGTCGCGGCGAGGTCGATCGGCTGCTACCGATCATCTTCGATAGTTTCAAGCCGGAAGATAAAGAGTGGCGCCGTGTATCCAGACTTGCGATCCGGCGCGGGACGATCAAAGGCGGATTTTTGGGTTTAATTACCTCTGCCGCCTTGTTCTTATATTACGGAGAATTGTTTGCCTTGTGGCCACTGACGATGTTGCCGCTGGCCTATCTCATCAGCCTGGCTCGTTACCGAAACCTGGGCTATGCGATGGATGATCTCTACTTGCGTACGAGGCGAGGCTGGCTCGGACGCTCGACCCACATAGTCCCCATCAACAAGATTCAGGCGATCGAGATCCAGCAAACCCCGTTCGATCGCCATCTTAATCTGGCCACCCTGTATATCGACACGGCCGGACAGGCATATACGGGTGGAGGCCCGCACATCAGTAATCTGCCGTTTGCCGAAGCGAGATTTATCGCGGCTGAGTTGGCCCACAAGGCAGCCGCAACGAGATATAAATGGTAGAGCATTTAACATTTGTCATTTGTCATTTGTCATTTGTCATTAATTGATGGAGCTTTTTCAACTGACAACTGACAACTGACAACTGACAACTGACAACTGACAACTGACAACTGACAACTGACAACTGATAAATGACAAATGCTCAGTTCCCCTTACCCTGGAAAATATTCAGCCATGACAGAATATTCTGCACCGCTTCGGGAAATTGCGCACCCAGCAGCGCGATGATCGGGACTATGCCATGAATCAGCACCCTATAAACCAGATCGCCGCTCAGATTGAATGTTCCCGGGGTAGTGCCTGATAGCAAACTCAGCACTCTGTCGCGATTCAATTGTATGAAGATGAATAGCGTCACCGCGGCGACCACCAGCATTGATACCCAACTGAAGAGCAATAACGGCTCGCGCGGCTGGAATGGATAGGATGTGGCGGCCAGCAGCATTAAGATCAACCCCACGGTCACCAGTCCCGCCATGTTCTGCAGATGCACGAGAATGTACTGCAGAAACGAAGCGACATGACCGATCATAAAAACCCTGCCCTGCCTGACCAGATCGGGATATTTCGCGGAGTCGTCGCCGATCTCGGTCCAGCGCGCTTCCATCCAGTCGGCTATCTCGTGGGAAGCAGCCGATATCGCCTGCTGCGTATCGCGGCGCGGTTTCAATGAGGCGCGCCATCGCCCCTCAGATTCGGCCTGGATCGCCTGCTGCAGCAGCTCTTCGGCTTCATCGATTTCAAACCAGATATTTTTCTGGGTCCGGTTCGGCCATATCGAAACCCGCTCTTGTTTTTTCGTGTCATCGAGCAGACGGAAGAACTCCTTCGCGTGAGTGATCGAAGCGGACATCGCGGTATAAGTCGGCGTAGGCGACATTAAATTGACTTTTGGCATCAGTTGCAGGCTGTTGGTATCTATCGGCGTGTTGAACAGAGGATGCCACTCCAGACGTTTGAGCAGTTGCCGGAGGGCCAGCGAGAGCCAGCAGAACCGCAGAAATGTCCAGCCGAGCAGTAGCGGTATCAGGTAGAACCCCATCTTGAAGAACCAGTCGATCCATTGCCCTTCGATGGATGGGATGTGGTGATCGATGAAGCGATGATAGTAGGGTATTCCTACGATGATGATCATCAGGTATGCGCCGTTGACCGAAAAAATGCGTCCGATGACGAGTGCCTTTACTTTGTCTTCAATGGTTTTGAGCCCGGCGAACGATTCCCTCGCAAAGTTAAGATACGGATCGAATGAGGGAGGCTCTTTTGTCTGATCCTTCAGGAAATACATCTTCTCGGCCAGCTCCAATCGCCGTAGTGCGCTGAAGATGGCTAAAAAGAAGGCGAGGCTCAGAAATATCCACGGCAACAATATAGAAACGCCGCTCCTGAAATCGGTGGCGCGCAGAAAGAAGAAAAGCGATTCTAGGGCCGTTTTTTTAGTGTACGCGGAGATCACCATGCTTCCCAGCGCGATGCACGCCAGTAACAACATCACCATAGCTATCAGCAAGGAGAAAAACGCCATCGACCGCGATCGCAGCCCAACGTATGGCTGGCGCACCCAATCGAGAATACTCAAGAGCAGCCATGGAAGGACCGAGAAGAGAATAAGCAGAGTGAGCGCGAAGACCGTGTATGCGGCAGCTCGGGCCCAGATGCTGTGATCCCACAAGGGATTTTTTTCGAGCCTTATCCATTCGGGCAACAACGCCGTCACTGTACAGACGAGTGAAATGATCAGCAGGCTGACGCAGCATGAGAAAAGATAGACTCGCCGGTCGAAGTTGTAGCAATATTTCTCGTCGACGCTGAAAGTCCGTCCGACCCAGGTGCGATTGAGGAGTTTGAGTGAATTCAGCCACTGGTGAATATCACCGGTCAGCTTGAAAAAATAGAAGCGTTTGCCCAGCAATCTGAAGGGCCACTTGTGCGACTGTTCGTTGAGCAGCTCCCGCACCATTTGCAGAAGCAAGACAACTACCGGAAACAGGCACAACAGACCGATCAACAATAAGATACCGGTTATCAGAGATGAGTGGTCGCTATGACTTACGCGCACCAGTCGATTCTGGCCGTTTGTTGTCTCGGGTTTGGGCGGGATCGGATATGTCCCGCTCACCTGCGCCGCATCCTGTTGTAATTTATCTATCCCCTCATTCAATTTTTCGCGCGGGATTTTTTGCTCTTCATCCGGCCCGATAATCTTGACCGGCCAGATGCTGTTGCGCCCTACGATCCCGAGCCAGTAAACCGGGTGATGGAAATGAGACTCGGAATCCGCCCCGGAATGTCGGCCTGTATCGAATGGACGCCCGTATTCAACCATTCTTTCGGGTTCATCCATCAGAGCCAGAAGCGCGTTATAGACCCCTTCAGCGCCATGAGAGGAAAATTGCAGACGGCCCTTATATCCATTGAATGGATAACTCCAGTACTGGTTGAGATTGAAGAGCGGATAGGGTGAAATTACGAGAGAGCCCTGAAAATCCAGATTCGCTTCGGAATGCAGGTAGAGGAGGTCTCCGCTGAACATAAAGATGACGGCGTTAGGGCAATGTTTACGCAGTTCCCGTACGAGGAATATCTGGTCCTGTACGTCGGTCGCCACCAATCCGATATAGCGTATCGGCTCGCGGTGAATCGCGGAAAGAATTTCTCTCAGGATAAGTTCGGTTGATGCCGTCTCGAGAGGAGAAAAGAGCGGGATGACATCGCGGGCATCAGATCCTTCGTTTAGTGGCAGAGATGTCTCGTGTGTCGGGCTGAGCGCACTATCGCTGACATCCGGTTTTGCACTGGTCCTCGTTTTAGATACCTCGTTGCGCAACTTCGATATGTGGAGTGGAAAGGTGAGCGATAAGACGTTTACATCCACAGAGTCTTTGTCCTGATTCTGTTCAGAGAAGCAAGGCGATTCTACATCCAGAAGCTCGCTCTTCATCTGATTTTTTATTCTCTTGGTTTTCTCTAAATTTTCCGTGTCAGTTTGTTTCGGTTTACTTTTTTGACCATAGGATGTGTTGCCTTCGGTAAGGATCGCTATTTGAGGTTCGTCAACTCCTTCCTTGATTGCGCCAATGTCGCGCAGGTATGCGAAAAAGGCTTTTTGTACATCGGAATCGAGCGGGACAGTCGTGTTGAATGTCACATTCGCATTATTTCCGGTGAGGCAGAGGATGTCGTTTTTGTTAATCGCCGTGGCGCTGCCCGAAATGATCTGCACTTTTACGCGAGCAGACCGCGGTCTCTGATTGAAAAGCTCTTTGATCGAGAGGGAGAGCGATGTCGCCGAGCCGGAAAAACTGGGGCCGAGCACACGGATTTTCCAGCTCCCGTCTTCCGATGGCTGAGAGATCCCCGCTTCGTGGAGCCGCAATATCTGGTCGAGCGCATTGTTGAAAGCATCTTTGTGTATCCCGGTGGTCGGAGTTTCACCCACCAGAAATAGTAGTAACAATCGGCGGTCGTCCGGTTTGATATTGCGGAAAAGGATGATGCCCGGTTCACGCAAATAGGCGCGCCGCATCTGGTAAGCCGTCAGCTGTTGCGAGCTCATCGATCGCCCCCAGGGCAGCCGGTTGCGGTCCAACACATATCCGGTTACTTCAACCGCGCGTTGCATCGCATCGAGATTGCGGTCGAAGAAATAATCGAGACGCGAATCTCGGGGATCGGGAATGGTGGCGATCATATGCTCGATGTGATATCCCTTCGGATTCCTGCCGGCCAGGAGGAGACAATAGTCACCGCGTTCATTGTCAGGTTTTGCAGGTTTTATGCCGAAGAAGTCACAGAGCAATCTCGCCGCACCATCTCGCTCCGGCCCAGGCGTGCGAGATGCCGCGACCGATTGGGCGGTCGATCCCGCGGCCAGAGCCGCTGATGGTTTTTGGTTGATCGCATCCTGTAAGGCAGCCCCTTGCTTCCAGCTTATCACCGGAAGAACGACCGCAAGTGCGACCAATAAAGAAAGCATGGCAGATTTTTGGTTCAGGCTATTCATCGCTCACTGGCTGACAATCTAAAAGGAAACCGGGTTCCGGATTCAATTGTGAAGAAATTGATCTCGGGGGAAAATTAAAGCGATGTCTATTGGTGTCATCTTAGTCGGGTAACATACAATAAAAGTTGATTGAAAGGAAGGATACGGAAGACAGGGACTAATGGTAGGTGCGTGCAAAGAAAGATGAAGAGGCTTTGTTAGAAGATTTGCAACATTGTCCTAATGTCTAACGCTTTCTGGCCCTTCGTTTTAGCCTCATAATTTGGATATTTAAAACATGATAACGCTATCAGATGTACAATCGGCGCAGGCTCGTATGGGCCGCGCGATATATCACACTCCCATAACAGTCTCCCTGACGCTCAGCAAGTTATGCGGATGCCGGACATTCTTTAAACTTGAGAACCTGCAGATGACGGGAAGTTTTAAAGAGCGCGGGGCGCTCAATAAACTCCTGCAACTCTCTCAGGCTGAACGTCGTGCGGGCGTCATCGCCGCGAGCGCGGGGAACCACGCGCAGGGTGTCGCTTATCACGCGAGCCGGTTGGGGATTAAATCGGTCATCGTCATGCCGCTAGCAACACCGCTCATCAAGGTCGTGAACACCCGCGACCTGGGCGGCGAAGTCGTCCTTCACGGCACGAATTATGACGAATCGCTGGCGTGCGCGAGGCAGTTGGGAGAGGAAAGAGGTCTGACTTTCGTGCACGCTTTCGACGACGAAATGGTGATAGCAGGGCAAGGCACGATCGCGCTCGAATTGCTCGATGAGCGAACGCCATTTGATGCCGTGGTTGTGCCGGTAGGCGGGGGCGGATTGATCAGCGGTATTGCGGTCGCCCTAAAAGAGATCGATCCGCAGATGCGGGTGATAGGCGTAGAGCCCGATCATTCCCCCAGTATGAAGGCGGCCATCCAGGCGGGCAGTCCGATCGAGGTCATGACTCAACCCTCCATCGCCGATGGTCTCTCAGTCAAGCGCGCGGGCGAACGGACTTTGGAGATCGTTAAACGATACGTCGATGAAGTCGTCAGCGTTTCAGAGGACGAAATCGCAAGCGCGATCCTTAAATTGCTGGAGATCGAAAAAACGGTGGTTGAAGGCGGAGGTGCCGCCGGCCTGGCTGCCGTGCTCTTCCGAAAGATCAGCGGAATTGAGGGCAAGAACGTCGCCATCATCATCAGCGGCGGCAATATCGATCCGAATCTTCTTTCAAAGATTATCGAGCGGGGCCTGGCAAAGGATGGGCGTCTCGTGCGCATCCGCGCAATCATGCGCGACCGGCCGGGCGAACTGGCGCGCATCTGCCAACATATAGCGGCGGTCGGCGCCAACATCTTGCAGGTCGAGCATAACCGGGCATTTTCGAACCTCGAGGTCGGGGGCGTCGAGATCGATATGACACTGGAGGCTCGCGGCCACGACCACGTTGCCCAGTTGCTGAATGTGCTTCGCGATGATGGAATCGAGGCCCGTAGGTTGGATTGAGAGAAAGAGAACCAGTCAGTATCGCGAGCGGTAGCCGATCGAAATTCTATCAATGACCGATTGATCCGACTCCACCGCTCGCGGTAATGATTTTAATACTTCAACTCTTCCAGTTTTACGGTCCGCTTCTTAGCTGCTGATAGATCGGCCGCAAATACTACTCGGTGCGATTCAAAAGCGGTGTCGAAATCTGTCAGCGGCATATTTTCGCCCTGCCTCAAATTATCCACGAATGCCTGGAATTGCGGCAGATATGGGTGATGCGCCACATCCCCCGAATCGATCAGGCTCGTCTCCAACGTGCTCCAGCGCTCCTTGCTCATGCCCTTCAACTTTGCGCTATAAAGTTTGTTATCAAGCAGGCTGCCTTCGCTGCCGACCAGGTGAATGTGGAAGTAATAGGGCTGCAGACAGTCAACCACCGACGCCACTTTCCCGATCTTTCCGTCTTTGAATTTGAGGATCGTGATTGAAGTCGTGTCGTATTCGTAAGGCGCGAATATGGGGTTGCTCGAACGATTGCTGTAGCTGGTGACCTCTTCGACTTTTGAATCCATGAGCCAGAGCAGCAGGTCCATCGCGTGGCAGCCGGCGGTCAAAAGGCTGCTTCCGCCCATATCCTTCTTGACGTTCCAGGGGAATTGGCCGTACCAGGGGCCGATGCCGTGGTAATAATCGACTTCGGCGTAATGCAGCGAGCCTAGTAGACCTTCATCGATCACCGAGCGAATGACGTTCGCTTGCTGGCTGAACCGCACCTCGAAACAGACACACGATTGTACGCGCGCCTTCTGGATCGCCTGGCGCATAGCTGCGGCGTCCTCGTAGTTGATCGCAATCGGCTTTTCTATAATCAGGTGTTTGCCGGCTTCCGCGGCCGCTATGGCCTGCCCCGCATGGAAAGGGTGTGGAGTGCAGATATCGATGACGTGAATCGACGGATCCTTCAACATCGCTTCGTAATCACGATATGCCTTCAACGGTGTCCCGTATTGTTTGGCGAGTTCCGCCTCATCGAGCTGGCGGCGCGAACAGACCGCCGTGACTTTAGCCCCGTCTATCTTGTTGAACGCTGAAATATGTGCTCCGGCAACCCAGCCCAGGCCGACAATGCCGATGTTCAATTGGTCCATATGGAACCTCCTTAATAATGTATAAATGGGTAATGGATAATTGATAGTTGATTGTTCGTATAAATAGTGGCTTCAGTGTTTACGAACAATCAACAATCAACAATCAACAATCAACAATCAACTATCAATTATCCATTCCTTCATTGCGTCCTGCAAAACTTTCTCTTGCGGATAACCGTGGCCGCGGTGTTGGCGAAATCCTTCAGCATAAGGCGCACCGCACTCCCGGCCATAATTCTGGGCCCATTCGGTCATCCGGTTGAGATACTCATCGATACCGTGATGCGCGCGCAACCATTCGCGTTGCGAGCGATGGAACTTGAGCATTTCACGCTTCTGCTCGAGCTTTGCACTGATATCCACATAAAACTGGGGCCTTACGCGCTCGCCCATCGTATCCTTTCCTTCGATCGGATCGGCATAATAGAGAGCCGGGGTGTTTAATGTCGCGTTAACGGGATCAGTCCGATGAGTTCGATAAAGGGGGATAGCGAGTGCGAATACGGCTCCGCGGACCAATCGCGACGTTTCTTCGTGATCGAGCATGTAATCGACCGGCGAGTGAGTGATGACGATATCGGGATTAAAGCTTCGCATGCGCTCGACGACCCTGCGCATATTTTCCGTATTGACGAAAATTTCGATGTCTTTCATCCCGGCGCAGCCATACCAGGCTCCGAGGAATTCGGCAGCAGCTTCGGCCTCGGCATGTCGGATGCTCGTGATCTCTTCTCTAGAATGCGTCATCGAGCCGCAATCGCCACTCGTCATGGTGAGAATGCCCAACTCCCAGCCGAGCGCTTTAAGGTGAAAGAGAGTCCCGCCGGCGAGTATCTCCGCATCATCGGGATGTGCCATCGCCGCCAGTGCCCTTGGGTTTCGTCCTTGGTCTGTTGTCATCCGCATCCTCCCTTCATCCCGAAGAAGTGACCTCCAAATCAGGCTGTTTGATATAATTTTAAACAGGATTGAGATAATCTCTTGCTATAGTTAGTGATGTCAATATTTTTATCACCTTATAAAATGAGCAAGCTTTCTACAATTCGGCAAATAAACAAGTCGGCTTCTCGTCTCCGGTTGCTCTCAGAACGAGCCTTGTCCCGCACCGCGGGAGCGCCGCTCGTGACGGGGAATAGCGTGCGCATCCTCAAGGACGCGAGCGAAAATTACCCTGCCTGGTTAGATGCCATCAAATCGGCGAGACGCAAAATCTATTTCGAGAGCTATATCATTCACGAGGACGAGCAGGGATTGATGCTCGCTGATGCGCTCGCAGCCAAGGTTCGCGAGGGCGTGAGCGTTCGTCTGGTCTACGATTGGATGGGGGGGATCTGGGCTTCGTCACGCAAATTCTGGAAGCGCATGCGCGATGCGGGGATAGATGTGCGCTGCTTCAATCCACCGCGCCTTGATAGCCCTTTCGGTTGGCTCAGCCGCGATCATCGTAAAATGATCGCAGTCGATGGAGAAGTGGGATTCATCACAGGTTTGTGCGTCGGGCAGATGTGGGTCGGTTTTCCTGAAGAAGGCATCGAACCATGGCGCGATACGGGAGTTGAGGTGCGTGGTCCGGCGGTCGCCGATATCGAACAATCGTTCGCGCAGGTCTGGGCGATTACGGGTGATCCTCTTCCCGAAAATGAATTGACCGAGGGGAAATCCATACCCGTTGCCGGTGACGTTTCGGTGCGTGTGGTTGCCAGCGTCCCGAACACGGCCGGTCTTTACCGTCTGGATCAGATGATTGCCGCGGGCGCGAATAAGACTCTATGGTTGACTGATGCCTACTTCGCAGGCACGGCCCCATATGTTCAGGCGTTGAGAGCCGCGGCGATGGATGGTGTCGACGTGCGGCTGCTCGTGCCGGAGGCCAACGATATTCCGGTAATGCGTGCCCTTTCCCGATCCGGTTATCGCTCGTTGCTGGAGGCCGGCATTCGAGTATTCGAGTGGAACGGGCCGATGCTACATGCGAAAACAGCGGTTTCGGACGGACGCTGGGCTCGCGTCGGATCGACCAACCTCAACCTGGCGAGCTGGATAGGAAATTGGGAGCTCGATCTGGTGGTCGAGGACGATAAATTCGGACAGGCGATGGAGCAGATGTACATCAAGGATCTGGAAAACTCTACTGAGATAATTCTTACCGCAAAGCGGAAATCGCTGCCCAAACGGAAACGAGGCCGCCGCCATCTGGCGGGAAGACTCGGTTCCGGAACCTCCGGACGTACGGCAGCCGGCGCGGTCAGATTGGGAAATATAGTGAGCGCCGCCATAACCAATAAACGCATGCTAGGCCCCGCCGAAGCCAGGATTATGATCAGTTCGGGATTATTGCTCCTGGCATCGGCGGTTCTGGCAATTTTTTGGCCGCGTGTGATCACTGTGCCCATCGCCGTGATCGCGGTATGGGTGGCAGCCTCATTGTTTCTCAGGGGCTATGTGCTCAACCGTGAAGGCAGAAAAGAGGATGAAAAGCTGAAGAATGGGTAAAACGAGAAGTTTTCGTGTAGTCACCTACAACATTCACAAGTGTAGGGGGATGGATCGACGGGTCAGACCCGAACGAATTGTCGAGGTCTTGCGGGGAATTGATGCAGACATCATCGCTCTGCAAGAGGTGCTGTGGATACACGGCGCCGAAAATAGGGATGATCAGGCGCATTTCATCGCGCGCGAGCTGGGATTGGATTTTCGTCTCGGGGAGAATCGCAAGCTGCACGGTGGAGCCTATGGTAATGTCGTGCTCAGCCGATTCCCGATGAGCGCAGCGCGTAACCATGATATCAGCGTCAGCGGGCGCGAGCAGCGCGGATGCCTGCGCGTCGACATCGATCTGCAAGGCAAACATTCATTGCACGTTTACAACGTGCACCTCGGCACATCGTTCAGAGAGCGACACCATCAGGCGCGCATATTGTTGAACCAGAAGATACTGAAGAATGGCGATCACGCGGGACCGCGTCTGCTGCTCGGGGATTTCAACGACTGGACGCGCGGCCCTGTATCTCGTCTCCTGGCTGAGCATTTCCGGAGCGCAGACCCCCGCATCCATATCGGGCGATTCGCCACCTATCCCGGTTTCCTGCCTATCGTTCACCTCGATCACATCTATTTCGATGAGTCGCTGAAATTGGTGAAGGCGCTGTTGCCCCGCAGCCGTACCGCCCTCATCGCTTCGGATCATCTTCCGGTGGTGGCTGATTTCAGGCTGTTGGGCGCCGCAGAAAGACGCTGAGCATTTAATATTTAACATTGTTCATTTTACATTTGACATTGAAGAGGCGCCGTCTCAATCAATGACAATGAACAGTGCTCTGGCCAACTACGGGCACCCCACCTCAATTACGTTTGATATTTGTCATTGATTGAACCGCGTTTCTTCAATGTCAAATGTAAAATGACAAATGAACAATGAACAATGAAAAATGCAATTATTCTACTGTTACTGACTTCGCCAGATTTCTCGGCTGGTCGACGTCGCAACCTCTCCTCACCGCAATATGATACGCGAGCAATTGCAACGGCACGACCGAGAGTACGGGTGAGAGCAACTCGCTCGATGGGGGGACTTCGATGGTGTAGCTCGCCATACTTCGTGTGTCCTCGTCTCCTTCCGTCACGATTGCAACGACAATGCCGTCGCGGGCGCGCACCTCCTGAATATTGGAGAGCGTCTTCTCGTAGCGCAATTTTGATTTTTCGTCGCTGGTATCGAGCGTGTTGATGACGACGACGGGCAGACGCGAATCGATCAAGGCGTTCGGCCCGTGCTTCATTTCACCCGCAGCGTAGCCTTCGGCATGGATATAGGAAATCTCTTTCAGTTTCAGTGCGCCTTCGAGCGCTATCGGGAAGTTGATGCCGCGGCCGAGATAGAGGAAGTCGGTCGAAAGTACGAAGGCCCTCGAAAGCTCCTCGTAATCGATCTCGCTGTTGTTGAGCAGCTTCTCGATCTTCACCGGCAGCTCCGACAGATGTTGCGTATGCCATTTCAGCTTCTCTTCGCTGAGCGTGCCGCGTTGCTGCGCCAGATAGAGCGCGAAGATGTATGCCGCCACCATCTGCGATGTGAAGGCCTTCGTCGAAGCGACGCCGATCTCAGGCCCGGCGTGCGTGTAGACGGTGCAATCGGCCTCGCGCGTGATCATCGACCCCTGAACATTGCAGATGGCCAGCGATTTGCACCCTTTCTCCTTCGCTTCGCGCAGTGCCGCGATCGTGTCGGCCGTTTCGCCCGATTGCGAGATCACCATCATCAGGGAATTGGGAGTCAGGATCGGATTGCGGTAACGAAACTCGGAAGCATAATCGACTTCAACCGGGACGCGCGCAAGCTCTTCGATCAGGTATTTGGCGACCAGTGCTGCGTGCCAGGCTGTTCCGCAGGACGCGAGCTTGATGTCGGTGAACGAGCGGAAATCGCCTTCTCCGATCTCCATTGTGTCGAGGTATATCTGCCCCGTGTCGAGCGAGACCCGCCCCTGAGTGGTATCGCGCACGGCGCGCGGCTGCTCGTAAATCTCCTTGAGCATGAAATGCTTGTAGCCGCCCTTTTCAGCCTGATCGGATCCCAGTTGATGCGCTGTATCTGCGGCTTGATCTCATCGCCGTCCATATTTAAAACGCGCACCCCGCCGCGCGTTATGATGGCCATCTCGTTATCGCCGAGAAAGAAGATGTCGCGCGTGTGCGGCAGAATCGCCGGAATGTCCGACGCGACGAAATATTCGCCTTCTCCCATTCCGATGACGACCGGCGGCCCCAGCCGCGCCGCGATCAGTTGGTCCGGCTCATCGGCCGACATTGCGACGAGAGCGTAGATGCCGCGGATATTTTTGAGCATCTCGCGGAATGCTCCCTCGAAGCCGAGACCTGGATTGTCGTTGAGCTTCTGCTCGATCAGATGTGCGACTACTTCGGTGTCGGTCTCGGACTGAAAGCGGTGATCCTGTTTCTGCAGCTCGCGTTTGAGATCGAGGTAGTTTTCGATGATGCCGTTGTGAACGACGCAGATGCGCCCTGAACTCGAGCGGTGCGGGTGCGCGTTCTCTTCCGATGGCCTTCCATGCGTCGCCCATCTCGTATGACCCAGGGCGTAGACACCTTCAATCGGGTTTTTACGCAGAACCTCCTCGAGGTTGCGCAGTTTCCCGCTGGCGCGCCGGACTTCCATCTCGCCTTTCGAGTCGACGACGGCAATCCCCGCCGAATCGTATCCTCTATATTCCAATCGTCGAAGTCCTTCGATGACGATGGGAACGACCTGTTGATTGCCGACGTAACCGACGATTCCGCACATACGGTATTACCTCCTCATTAATCCCGCTCGGGTACTGATGTTTTTATTCCTTGAAATTCTTGATTACTTTGGCTGGCACTCCCACGACAAGCGAATCGGGCGGCACATCCTTGGTGATCACCGATCCCGCGCCGGAGACCGATCCACGGCCGACTCGCACCGGTGCGACGAGCATCGTGTCAGAGCCGATCTTCACATCGTCTTCGATGATGGTCTGATGCTTCTGTTTGCCGTCGTAGTTGCAGGTCACAGTGGCTGCGCCGATATTGACGCGCTCGCCGATCGTCGCATCGCCGAGATAAGTCAGATGCATCGATTTTGTTTTTCGTCCGAGCTGAGATTTTTTGACCTCCACAAAATTGCCGATGACAGCCTCTTCCGCTAGTTCTGTGTGCATCCGCAGATGCGCGAAAGGGCCGACCGAATTGCGCGCCTTCAATTTGCTGTCGACTATTACGCAAGAGTTGAGGACTCTGCATTCATCTCCGATCTCGGCGTTGCTCAGATGCGACCACGAATTTATCTCACAGGCGCGTCCGATGCGCGAATTGCCTTCGATTATCACCTGCGGATGAATAATCGTGTCGCGGCCGATCTCGACCGTATCGTCGATGTAGGTTGAGTCGGGATCGATGATAGTCACTCCTTCGGCCATCAATCGGTCGATCGTCTCGTGCCGCACGCGTTTCCACATCCCGGCGAGCTCCGCGCGCGTGTTGATGCCGTCGAGTTCGCGCGCATCTTCGTGCAGGACAGTCCCCACTGAGCGACCTGCAGCGAGCATATGCTCCGGAACATCGGTCACATAATATTCATTCTGCGCATTCTTCGGCTCGAGCTTATCCAGGGCGGCAAGCAGGGCCGGAATGTCAAAGCAGTAAAGGCCGGGATTGAGTTCAGTGATCAACCGCTGTTCCGGTGTGCAATCGCGCTCCTCGATGATCTTCAGGAAATTGCCGGCCGAGTCGCGAACGATGCGGCCATATGCGGGAGGGTTTGACAGATGAATCGTGATGAATGTCGCAGCATTCTTGGCGCGTTGGTGCTCGGCGATCAGTTTGCGAAGCGTATCTGCCTCGACGAGAGGGACATCGCCATTGATCACGACCAGCAGCCCTTTTGTCTTCTTCAATGCTTCCTGTGCGCATTTGACGGCGTGGCCGGTGCCTCGCTGTTCGCTCTGCCGCACGAACCGGAGTTTTTCGCCTGTTAGCTCATCGACTGCCGTGCGAGCGGCCTCTTCGACCTTTTCGGCCTGATAGCCTGTGATGACGAAGATATTCTCGGGGTTGAGCTGAGCCAATGAACGCAACTGGCGCGCGATGATCGTTTGACCGCCGAGTTTGTGCAAAACTTTGGCTTGATCGCTTTTCATTCGTGTGCCGAGACCGGCGGCCAGCGTAAGAATATTGATATGTGTGTTCACGATTATGTCCTCTAAATGGCCACTTTAAGATTGACTGGGGAGGTAAATGCGAACCGCATTATAAGGCAGTTAGATCAGAACAGTACAGGATAGTGGCAGGATTTGGGTAGAGGCTTATGAGTGAAACGCGAGGTGGAAAACTGCGCCGCGAGGACTGATCTTAGCCCAGCCTTGCAAGGCCTTCTCATTACCCATCTTGGTCAATTCGCGATCATTGATCTTGGTATGGCCTCCGGCGCAAAATCGAAAAGTTTGGATAATGCAAGGCCGGGCTAGACTCACGAGGTCGCTACACAATCGGGAAAACGGTTGTTGCATTATTTTTTCAAAGTCCATAATTGGGCTGAGCGGATATGTCTCATCCTGATAAAGACTGGAGGTTGGTGGCTGGACGATACCCTTTCGGAGACGATGCTACGCCAGTCTCCAGCTCCCCGATTTACAGCCACCAACCCCAGCCTTACCGCGGCACAGTAACCACAACCGATCTACTGGTTCTCAATCCCGCCGAGTCAGTCACCGTCAACTTGATCGTGTATTTCCGATCCTCGCGGCTATGGGACGAACGCTCCGCCCGTAACCTGATATGATGCGCATCGATCACCTCCCAGTCCGGCGCGGTGTTGCCGTCGCCGTGACCATTCACGGGCTGGTTGCTGGTGATCGTAATAACCGGTGCGAGGCCTTCATCACAATCGTCGTAGATGTTGTAACTGAGCTTGACGTCTACCATCCTGTGATTCGGCGGGCGCAGCACGGGCTTGTCCACCCTGAGCCCAAAGATAATCGGCGGCAGGTTGATCACCCTGATTGTGGCAGATGCCGTGTTGTTCGGCGCCGTATTGGGATCGTTGGTGGTCGAGGTCGATGTTGCTGAATTGGCGATCCGTGTGCCGCTGGCCGTCGCACAGGAAACAATTAGTTTCAATCGGAACTGAGCCGAAGCCCCTGCATCTAGAGAACTGGCAGTGCAATTCACCTGCCCGCCGCTTCCCACCGAAGGTGTGGTGCAGGACCAACCTGCTGGAACCGCCAGTGACCTGAATACCATCCCGGCTGGAATTACGCTGGTCATCGATACGTCGGCGGCCGGCAGATCGTCATCGTCCGGAAGGAAATCTTCCATATCGTGATCCTGGTTATTCCTGACTGTGATGGTGTATGAGACCGAATGCCCGCTCAGTACAATCCTGGAATCGGCGCTGATGCTCGTTGAGATGTCGGCTCCCGGCAATTGCAGCGGATCTATCACTCCCCAATAGGCAAACTTCTTCTTCAAAGACTGATCGAACAGCAGCGGCCCGTCGACCCTCCCGGAAGTTGTCAGCCAGGTGTGGTCATCTGCCTGCCCCCAAAAAGTGATGGAGTCGATCTTACCTTGCAGTTGCCGGAAGGCATCGAAGAATATCCCATACCGATAGCCCTGTCTGATGAACAGATCCTGGGGAATGATCGAGTAATCATCGTAGATTGTCGTACTGGAGCCGCTGTAGATACTGACGTCGAGTTCTGTAACCTCGTTTCGCAGCCCAATCCCGTCGAACATGTTGACTGTATCGATGATCGCCTGGCTTGACGGAAAATCTATGTTGTTGTGCATCTGATGGCCTATGCCGTGGATCGGCACGCCCCGGCTCTTCAGGTCGTTTATGAGGTCGAAGAGGAACTGCCGCTTGGTTACATTGGTCGTGTCGAAATCATTGATATAGAGCATGGCATCGGGATCTACCTCGTGCGCAATCTGGAATGCCCTCTCGATAAACGCCGGCCCGATGATATTGAACCATTGGCTTCGCCTGAACCCGTCCGGCTGGCTCGGATCGATCACTTCGTTCACCACGTCCCAGGCGTAAATGTCGTCTCTGTAGCGCGAGACGACCTCGCGGATATGAGTCTCCATTCGCTGCAATAGAAGGGCTCTGTTCTCGGGCGACGGCGTCATCGGAATGCCGCTCGCATCGTTGAAGACCCAGGCCGGGGTCTGTTGGTGCCAGACGAGCGTGTGTCCGCGGACATGCATATTGTTGGCTCGGCCGAAACTGACCTGAGCATCGGCGTTGGCGAAGTTGAAATTTCCTTCAGCCGGCTGCAGCGTACCCCACTTCATATCATTTTCCGACGTGATGCTGTTGAAGTGCTTCGTCAATAGCACTGTGTGCTCTCCGGTCAGGTCGCCCTGATAAACCGCTGCGCCAACGCGGAAGTACTCGGCGAGACTTTGATAAACGGATGGGATGTCGGGCTCGGCTACTGGTGGCGGGACGAATTCGATCCGGAAGTCGTCAATGTAAAACGAGGACATCGCGCTGCCGGATTCCACGTATAGGATAAGGGTCTGATTGACGAGTGATAGGTCGAACATGGCCCTCAAATTCACCCATTGATCGGCCGTCACATTAGTATTGCCGATGACGGTATGAAAGCTAGTCACCGTCCCAAGCCTGCGCTCCAGACTAACCCTCAATGCCGAAGCGGGCTCACCCGGCGCCAGTTTGGCCCACAGTGAGATGCGGTAACGCGACCCGTTAAACATGACGTTGGTGACGTCGATGGCCGGGCCTTGAAAGGCCGCCGCACGGTTGGTGGTCAGGAGACTGTTGCTGCCGCCGTGCTGGTCAGCCGAAGTGACGGTAACAACTTCCACGCCGATCCGCGATGCCCATCCTTCGGTCGTATTTGTCTCGAAGTCGGTCGTGATCCCCGTTGTATTCGATGGCGGTCCGGGCGGCGGGGCCAGGAAAGTGATGCTGAAATTATCTACATAGTATGAAGCGGTGGCGCTGGCGGCTTCGATGTAGAACAAGATTCCGCTCATTTCGGTACTGAATGAATAGAGTCCTGTCAGATTGACCCATGAGGCATCGGTCACGTTGGCATTTTGAGCGACCGTGACGAACTGGTTGCCTCCCCCGCCGGCGGGAGTCTGCTGCACAGTTGCCGTCATCGCAGTCGCGGCTTCTCCAGCTGCGAGACGCACCGACGCGGTTACCTGGTAGGTCGCGCCTCTGGTGAGCAGTCCGAGGATGTTCAGACTGGGGCCGTGAAACACTTGGGACCGGCCGATCGTCTTCAGACTGTTGGTGCCCGTAGCGGCAGCCTCCGTTGAGTTGGTCAGGACGACACCTCCACCCCTGGGAATCCACCCTTGCAGCGTGCCGTCCTCAAAATCGTGCTGAACAACCGTCCCGGTCTGGGCGGTCGCCGAACGCGAATTCAAACCCGGTGAGTAAAAAATCAGACCGAAAATAAGTATGCTCGCCAAAATCGTACGCGTTATATGCCTCGCTTTTATCGATGGAAATATTGTGGGGTGATGAAACATTGGTAACCTCCTGAGGAAATAGGCTCAAGTCTTCAGTTTTTAGTTTTTAGTTTTTAGTTTCCAGTTTTCGATTCGCATACATCGTCGCCACAGCTAAGCGAAACTGAAAACTGAAAACATTCACCTGCTGATCACTTCGAGCTGGACTGTTTGAAGCTTCACAGAACTTGCCCCGACCATAATATCGAATACGCCGGGCTCGACGACGCGCTGCATATTCAAATTGAGAAACGAAAGTTTGTCGGGTGTAATGGCGAAACTGACCGTCTTGCTTTCACCAGGCGCGAGCGAGATGCGTTCGAATCCCTTGAGTTCCTTGACCGGCCTCGTCACCGAACTGACTCTGTCCCTTATGTATAACTGGACGATCTCGTCTCCTTTAACCTTTCCCGTATTGGTTACTGTGATGCTGGCTGTTGTCTGCTCGCCAGGTTCGATCTTTTCCGGTGCGACTTTCAGGTTTGAGTATGCGAAGGTCGTGTAGCTGAGACCGTATCCAAAAGGAAATAGGGGTTCCTTGTTTGCGAAGAGATATCCACGCCTGGCTGTAGGTTTATGGTTGTAATAGATCGGCAATTGTCCAACCGACCGCGGGAAACTGACGGGCAGTTTCCCCGAAGGATTGTAATCGCCGAATAACACATCGGCGACTGCCACCCCGGTCTCCTGTCCGAGATAGAAGCCCTCGAGAATTGCCGGAACTTTCTCCGCGATATAGTTGATCGACAGCGGCCCGCTGTTGATGAGGAGAACAATCGTCGGCGTACCGGTTTCCAGGATAGCCTTGACCAGATCGTTTTGCTTGCCGACCAGCTCCAGGTTGTCGCGGTCGCCCAGGTGGTTCGTTGCCCATCCTTCTTTGTTGGTGTCTTCGTTACCGCCCAAAACCAAAAGGGCGATGTCCGCCGCCCTGGCTATTTCGACCGCGGCGGCGATCAGTTTGGCATCTTCCGCCGGATCGCTCAGGCGAGAGCTGTCAGCCCACCAGTCACCTCCTTCTTGTGTGATCCGGCAGCCGGTGGCGTGAGTTACTTTGATCCCGCCTCCAACTTTTTCAGTGATCCCTTGAAGAACGCTGATGGCGCGTCCGGGGTCGTCGCTGTATCCGCCCAGGTGCGCCCGGTCGGCATTCGGACCGATGACGGCGATCGATTTCAATCGATTCCGGTCGAGCGGCAGGAGATTGTTTTCATTCTTCAGGAGGGTGATGGAGCGGCGCGCCGCTTCCGCAGCCAGATTGCGATGAGCCCGTGAATTTACGAGCCCGGCTGCACGCTCGGAATCGACATATGGATTCTCGAATAAGCCGAGAAGGAACTTGGCCTTGAGGTTCCTCGCTACCGCTTTGTCGAGCACGGCTTCTGATAGCCTGCCGTCTTTGATGAGCTGCGGGATTGTCTTGTAGCTATCGGGTATCTGGCAGTTCGATGTCCACCCCAGCCTCGAGCGCAAGCCTCGCCGCCTCAGTTTTGTCGGATGCCACGTGGTGCAGGTTCTGCAACTGCGGGATGCCGTAGTAATCGGACACGACGTGGCCCGTAAATCCCCATTCTTGCCGCAAAATTTTTTCCAGCAGAAATTTGCTGGCGTGCGACGCGACGCCGTCGATCTCGTTGTACGAAGCCATGACGCTCATCACGCGGGCCTCGGTCACAGCCGCATGAAAGCTCGGAAGAAATATCTCGCGCAGTATTCGCTCGGAGAAATTCGCCGGGCCGATGTTGGTGCCGCCTTCCGGCTGCCCGTGCGCGGCATAGTGCTTGGCCGTGGCAATGACGTGCTCGCGATCTATGCCCTTGCCCTCGGCTGCTCCTTTCCCCTGGAGTGCCCTGATAACAGCTACACCCATCCGAGAGACCAGGTAAGGGTCTTCGCCGAATGTCTCCTCGATCCTCCCCCAGCGTGGATCGCGGCCTAGATCGAGGTTCGGCCCGAGCACTTGATGGCCGCCGCGGGCGCTCGCCTCGAGCGCGGCGACGGTGAAAACCTTGGTGGTCAGTTCGAGGTCCCAGCTAGCGGCGAGCGCGATCGGTTGAGGGAAATGAGTGCTTTTGAACGCCATGTGACCGTGTAGCGCCTCGTCATGAAAGATCGCCGGAATTCCCAGACGCGTATTTTCGACGAGGAATTTTTGAATGGAATTGGCGAACTCAGCCGATGCGCGCGGATCCTTACGCTCTCTCTGCCGGGAGATCTGACCGATCCCATGCTCCATGACGACCCGCGCCTTTTCGAGCGAGAGGTCACCCCGATCTTTCGAAAAGTCGGTCTGCGGTCCCACCTGCGGCCGATCCGCCCAGAGGCAGACCAGTTGTGCGACTTTCTCTTCCAGGGTCATACGGCCGAGCAGATCTGATACTCGGCGCTCGATCGGTAATCCAGGATCTTTATAATCAGGCGCCTGCGTTTTCGTATTTATTTCTCCTCCGATCAGAAGAAGAAATATGATGGCTATGGCTGCCAAAATTCGCGTGAGTATGCGGTTTATTCTCCGGTGAATTGGTGCAGTTGATGTAGTCAAGGGCGAACTCCTAAGGAAAAGTTTTCAGTTGCAGGTCAATGCCTTCAAAAGCGGATGTTAGTAGGCCGCCGTGTATCTCCCGGATCGGCCCAACGATCGTTCGGGATGGTCGGTGTCCATCCCGGTCTCATCGGATCCTGATCGTAAGGATACGAACCTAATCGCCGGTAGAGCTCCCGATACTCCGCTAATTTATCCCGATCGAGCTGAACGCCGAGGCCGGCGCCTGTCGGTACCGCAATGGCTCCGCCCTCGTACCTGAACTTCCCTCCCAAAATGATGTCGTCGGTGAGGTGATGGTAATGTGCGTCGGCTGCGAAGGTGAGATTCGGAATGACAGCGCCGAGGTGCAGCATCGTGGCAAGCTGTATGCCGAGCTCGCCCGACGAATGTACGGCGACACCGAGCTGGAATGTTTCGCAGACTCCCGCCGCTTTGATGCACGGCCGGATGCCGCCCCAGAATGTCGTATCGAGCAGAATCACGTCCACTGCTGTGTCGTATACGTTAGCCGCGAGTTGCTCGAAATTGACCACCACTGTATTGGTCGCCAAAGGCATGCTCACCTTCTCGCGCACCCGGCGCATCCCGGACATTCCGTAAACCGGATCTTCCAGATAATCGTTGCGGATGTCTTCGATCTGTTGTCCGAACCAGATCGCTGTTTCAGCGGACCAGACTCCGTTCGGATCGAACCGGAAACGGTCGCCGTCCAGCGCGTATCCCAGCTGGTGGTAACAGTCCAGTTCGTAATCCGGCGGGAACACTCCGCCTTTCAACTTGTGCGTGGTGAAGCCGTAGCGCTCTCGCAATTGGATGGCATGTTCAATAAGTTGTTCGGTGGTTCTGACCTCGCCCGTGCCATCATTCGGGTTCGGGTAGCGGAAGAAGAGATATGAGGCGAATGGAACCCGTTCGCGCAGACGACCGCCGAGTATCTCGGAGATCGGCACGCCCCATTTCTGCCCCAGGATGTCGAGGCAGGCGAATTCGAGCGCAGCCAGGATCTGAGTACGATTGTTATATAGGGATGCGGTCGGATTTGCTATGAGGAACCGCATCTCTTCCAGATGCGCCGGATCGTGGCCTATGAGGTAGGATTTCAAAGCTCGAAAAACGGCCTCAGCCGATTCCCCACCGCCGCCCATCTCACCGAGGCCGATCAAACCGTCATCCGTCTCGACCTCTATAACTGTGCGGACGAAGCGGCCCCAGTGGCAGCCGTTCGCGTGTCTGAGCGGCGCCTCAAGAGGGACGGTGACGGTTGTTGCTCTGATGTCAGTGATCTTCATAACATTTTACAGTTGTCATTTTACATTTATCATTTGTCATTTTTTTTCATTTGCCACTGCTTGAGCTCCTCCTTCAATGACAAATGTAAAATGACAAATGTAAAATGATAAATGCGAAGGGTATTACCAGGTAAGGCTTTTAGCCTTATACTCCTCAAGAGTTTTCTCAGGCTTCTCCACGCCTTTCGGCAGAGGCAACTTCGAAATGCCCTGAAAATAAGTCAACACAGCATCTCGCCACCACGCCGCGTCGCGCTCCTGAATCGCCAGCTTTTTCGCCACCTCGTCGTGACGATCTTTATCGATTACGTTGGCCAGACCATCCCACTCTTTGCGTGCGGCACGCACCCATTCGACTCCCCGTTGGTAATGGAGCGCCATCTCGTCCCACATCGTCCGGCCCGAACGCATGCGGTAATCCCACGGCACGTGATGAAACCATAAAAGGAATTTTTCCGGGCACTTTGCCGGATCGGCGAAGATGTCGCGGACCGGGGGATGATACTGGTTGACTGTGTTGCTGCCCGTCTCCGTCCGGTCGAACCCCAATCCCCGTTCGTCACCGCGGTGATAATAGATTGAAGTCCAATCGGTCCGCTTACCCTTATCCCACCACGGCGCTGGACCGTAGTGGTGATCGGGCCACATTATGTGATGAAGACCGATGGGAGTCATATAATCCACCAGCGCCTCGTGCGACTCGAGCATAATGCGGGCCATCGTCTCGATCGCTCCCGGTTCAAGCGTAAATGTCATCTTTATCCAATCGACGGCTATCTCCCGCGCGCTGAGATCCGGATCCCAGGCCAGGCGGCCGAATGCGTACCAGTTGGCTTGAGCGAACTGATGCCCGCACCAGTTGCGGTCCTTGCCGGTATTGGCAACGCCGGCTATGCCGGTCAAACGCTGCCCGTAAAGACTGCCATCGACCACTTTGGTCACGGTCGAGCCGGCGCCCTTGGCGTGAGTATCTGAGTCTAAAAACTCACGCCACATCGGTGCCAGATACGCGAGATGGTTTGAGAAGCCGAGATATTCCTGGGTAACCTGCAGCTCTGGTTGAAGCTGTGTCTTTGGCATTGTCCCGAATAACGGGTGGAAAGGCTCGCGCGGTTGAAAATCGATCGGACCATTCTTGACCTGCAGCAGCACATTCGGCGCAAACTGGCCATCGAAAGGGTGCAAATTTTCATATGCCGCCCCGAACCGGTCATATCCCGGTTTCATGTCGTAAACGAAGGCGCGCCACATCACGATCCCGTTGTGAGGCGCCAGAGCGGAGGCCAGCATATTTGCGCCATCAACGTGATTTCGATTGTAAGTCCGCGGCCCCGGCTGGCCTTCGCTGTTGGCTTTCACCACGAAACCCCCGAAATCCGGAATTATGCGGTAAATTTCATCGGCTTTTTTCTTCCACCACTTCGCCACTTCGGGATCGAAAGGATCGGCCGTCTTCAGGCCGCCCAGTTCGATAGGGGCAGAGAAGCGGGCCGAGAGATAGACGCGCACGCCGTATGGTCGAAAGACGGCGGCGATGGCGGCGGCCTTGCGCAGATATTCATCGCTCAGGCTTCGTGAATTGGCGTTGACATTGTTGAGAACCGAGGCGTTGATTCCCAGCGATGCGTTGGCTCGCGCATAATCCCTTAGACGCGTATCTATGGTTTCGGGGAGGGCATTCCAATCCCAGAGCGAACGGCCCGCATAGCCGCGCTCGATTGTGCCGTCGAGATTGTCCCAGTGATTGAGCGCGCGCAACTGCAGACGCGGTTTTTGACTTACATCTATTTTGTCGATGGGCCGTAGAGTCTGCAGCAGGCGCAGGAAATGGAATGCGCCATAAAGTGCGCCGACCTCGCCGTTCGATGCGATTACCGTAATGGACCGGCCGCCGTGCTTAATCGAACGGATACGGTACCCGTCCGGCCCGAGATCGTCGAGTTGCCATTTGAGCCCGGCGATCAAGGGTGAGCTCTTCGGCGTCCCCACGAGGACGGCCCCATCCTGGTTCGCCTCGCCCCGATCTGATTTGATGGGAACCGAATGGCCGAGCAACTCCGAGCAGCCGCGGGCGAGCTCTTCGCGGATAGCTTCTATAGTTGCGGAGTCGCCCGGAACGATGATGGATGTGACGCGCGGGCTATATGCTTCGATCGTTTGCCGGGGGAGCTGAGCGTAACGCAGCCATAGGCGATAACCGTCATCGGCCTTAGTACTCGCTATAGCCAACAATTGAATGCCGATTGTGAGACAACATATTAACAATCTATAGCTTCGATTATGTCCCGGATTCATCTTCCTCTTTCTCTCCACGATCTAATACTTCATTTATCGCATTCTCCAATGCTATCACCGTGTCCCTGATGGAAAGGAACGGCGTGCTCGGAGACATTTAGAGTATTGCGGCCTTTCTGGCAAATCTTGACCTTGGCTGGGATATTGATCGTGATAACTTCATCGCAACTCGCCAACTTCCCGTCGCCCAAAAACTCCTTCGGTAATGGGCTTTAATTCAAAACCCTTACCCTGTGTGGGGTTAGAAAGAGAAGCGCCCGGCAAATCGCCAGAGACGCGAGCCCTGGCCGATTGTAGACGTGATATAACCGAACGTATTCGGGTTAGAGATATCGTTTCCAGGGTTTCCGAAGTTGGGATGATTGAACGCATTCAATGCCTCAGCCCGGACCTGAAAATTGATGCTCTCAGTAAATGAAAACGTCCGGAAGAGACCAAGGTCCACGTTGAAGAATCCTGGGCCGCGGATGTTGTTTCTGCCCGCATTCCCGAACCGCGCTTCGCTGACCGCTCTGAATGCGTCTCTGTCGAAGTACGGATTGCCTAAACCGGTGCCGCCTGAAATCGCAACTTCAGATTTGATCTGATCGGGAATCTGTCCGCTTCCGGCAGCTTGCAATTCTTGTGCGGTATTTTGAATGATGCCTATCGGCCCTCCGCTCGTGGCGCTCAGGACACCGTTCATCTGAAAGCCTCCGAGTAATCTGCTGGAAATGCCGCTCTCCGCCCATCGCCGCCCTTTGCCCAATGGGAGATACCCAGACCCAGTAAGACTGGAAATTGTGAGTCCGGTCGTAGCCCGCCGGACCTCTGTTACGTTGTCCCTCCTGGTAGAATTGGATACGCGGATTGGCGTCATTATCGGCGAAATTGATAGCCTTGGAGTACGTGTAGGAAACACCGATGAGCGAGCCGGCCCATCGACGCTTGATCGATGTCTGCAGGGAGTCGTAGGTGCTGGTCTGATACGGCGATATCATATTGATATCGCTCGTCAAGCCCAGGGAGGCCAGCGCGCGCCCGGCATTGCCCGTGCCAGGGGCGCCGGCATTGATGTTGATGAATCCCATCTGCCCGACCGCCCGCGAACCGACATAACCGATCTGTCCGACGAAATTCATGGGTAGCTCACGCTCAACCATGAGATTCCAGGACTGGATGTATTTGCGCTTCCACTCCTTCGGGTAGGTGGTCGTGCCGCTATTCGATGGCAGCCTGATGATGCCTTGAGTCGGGTCAGGCGGGGCGTTGGGATTCACGAGTCCATCCCGCAGGGTGGTCACCGGGATGAATGCGTTATCCGTACCATTGAATCTGAAGGCGGGCATTGCGAAATTATTGACTGCCGGGTATGAATTCCGGAAGTCGATAAATGGCCTTGGATCGGCGGATTGACCGTATCCGGCGCGAACTACCATCTTTCCTTCATTTCCGAGGCGATAGGCGAATCCGAGACGCGGCAGGAACTGGCCCGGCCCTGAGCTGGTGCCTGTGTCCAGCGGCACCCCGCCGAGGCCTCCGATATAGACGTTTCCATCCGATGGATCGAAGCGGTTAACCCCAGTATTGTCTTTGGTCGGGAACGGGTAGCGCTCCCACCGCAAACCGTAGCTGAGCGTCAGATTGCGCGTCACCTGCCAGCGGTCTCGAACATAGAGCGCGTAAGATTGCATGCGAAGCGAATTGGGGTTTGTCAGCTGATCTACCTTGCCGGCGCCGCTCGGCAATCCGAGCAGGAAGTCCGCCCAGCTATTGAATCGGCTGGCATCGACAGCGCCATTGATCACCTGACCGGCCGCATTTCTTACCGGTTGCAACGCCGTCGCGCTGCCGTTGAATTGGAAGGTGCCGCGCACCGTCTGGAATACTCCGCCCTGCGGCTGGAAATGGTTGAGCTGTTGGTTCTGATAGTCCCATCCGAAACGCAGCGAGTGCGCGCCTTTCTGCCATGAGAAATTTATGGTCGTCACATACTGATTGTCGCGGAAGAGGAACGGATTGCCGGTGTTGGCGTTACCCAGGTTAGCCCAGTTGGTGATCTGAAATGATGGTATTCCGCCCTGTAGCCGATCCGGACCGTTGGTCCCGGGGATTCCCAAAACATCCAATCCAAAATTGGATTCGATGTCGACATTCTCGGCGCCGAGCCGCTGGCGCGTATAACCGACGTTGACATCCATAAGAAGATTCGACCTGAATGTGTAAGTCACACCCCCGCCTATCACCTGGACAAGCCCGTCGGCATTGCCCAACTGGCCACCGTTTAACGCATCCCCGCCGGCTTCTCCGAGTATGGACGGCTCAAAAATGTTGGTCGGCGAAATGCTGTAACGCCCGAAGGCGGTGAACTTGCCACCCGCGTTGTAGTTGATCTTGTTGTCGATGTTAGTTCGGTTGAACTGGGCCGTACCGATTGGGGTGAAGTTGTTGACGAAGCCAGGCCCGTCAGGCAGCGGCATGCGACTGATGAGTTCCAACGCCGCCATGTCGATGCGGCCTGCCGGGATCACGTTATTCGGAAACGGGGCGCGCATCGCCGGATTATCGTTGGTCGTCGGATCGTAGATGATCGAACCGCCCTCCGCCGGAGTTGGAAATCGGACATTCCCCTGAGCGTCGGGCCGGAGGCTCGCCGGCGCGATACTGAATGTCTGGACCCGGGCAAAATTTCGCTGTGTGGTGCGTTCCAGATCGGAAAAGAAAAACAATTTGTTCTTCACGATCGGACCGCCCATCGCATAACCCCATTGGACCAGAATATTCTTAGGGACTTGCGGCGTGGTCTGGAAATAATTGCGCGCCTGGGTTGCGCTGTTGGTATCGTACACCCAACCGGCGCCATGAAACTCGTTGGTTCCTGACTTGGTAATCACATTGACCGCGGCTCCACCAGCGAGTCCTTGCTCGGCGTCGAAGGAGTTAGTGACGATGTTAACCTCTTGGATGCTCTCTGCCGTCGGCACATAGGCCGTGTTGGTCGGCAGCCAGGGGTAAACTACGCTGGAACCATCGATCCTGGTATTGTTCTGCAGCCGCGATACTCCATTGACATTGAATGAGATTGATCTTTGCGGGCTGCCTGCGGCGGAGTTCTGCTCGCCCATACTTACAGAGCCCGGAACAAGCCCCATCAGGCTCTGGTAATTGCGACCGACGCTGCCCGTCAGCGGCAGATCGTTGACTTGCCTGGTCGGTTGCGTCACGTTTATATCGGCCCGTTCTGTCTGAAGCGCTTCGCTGGTCGTGCTGACCTGCACGATCGCACTCACATCCCCGACCTGTAGCTGGGCGTCAAGACGACGTACAGCGTTAACGTCAATCCTGATATTCTCCTGAGCCAGCGCTTTGAATGACGAGGCCGTAATGTTCACCTGGTAAACGCCTGCCTGTAAATTATTTAATAGGTATGTGCCTCTATCATCAGTGATGGCGCTGATTGAGACGCCCGTGCCGACATTCAATACCTCGACCTTGGCGCCCACAACTACCGCGCCCGACTGGTCGCTGACATTCCCCGTCAACGAACCGTATAGAACCTGAGCTATCGTAGCGATACTTAGGGCGATCATCAGAAGCACAGGAAATAGCGCTTTCATCGCGCTACGATACTTGCGAGTGTTCTGAGTCACTCTGTTTAAAGGTAACATCGTTTATCTCCTTACTTCGAACGGTTCGGGCGCCTGACAGCGCTCATACGTGATGACAGAGCGGATAGACCGTTTTTCCGGCCGGACCGCATTTATCCCTCCATCTCAACATCAAAGCCCTGGTTACCCTTACAAAGCTCTATTCGTTTATTAAATGATTGTCACCGTTGTTGTTAAAGAATTATTGTGAACGGTGTTGGATTATTTATTCGAGACAACAACAAAGAAATCAGAGCGCGGTGAGGACGAGGAACATAAGCGGCACGAGTTTTCCTGTGCGAGCCCCTTTTTCGGAATATCTCTGTCGCTTATGCTCCCCGTCCCTCACCGCACGCTTAATTTCTTACTACAGTTTCCAAGTGAACAATAAGTGAACAAGAAGATATCACATTTATATCTAATGATTCGGTGAATCCTTCTTATATCCGTAACTCAAGCCACGGAGGGCGCCCCGAAATATTTTTGAAGAACGAGCGCGATTGTTCCGCGAAGCCTCGGCTGGGTCGCCGGGTCTGTCGGGAGTACTCTGGTCGGGGCATGTGTGAAAGAACGGTTTTTGACGAAGCTGCCGATAACCGGTCCCACTCTATCCCAGAAACGTGTTATCTCGCCGACCACGACTATGACATCGGGCGCCAGTCCAGTAACCAACATGGCGATACCCATCCCGAGGTAATGAGCTACCTTATCAATGGCCTCCAACGCCTTCGGGTCATTCTGTTCGGCCAGCCGCAATACGTCATCGAAAGTAGGCGTCTGCTCTATCGTTCGCGTCGTTCCGGCCCTGCTGTAACGGGCAGCGGATGATTGTGTGTAATAGCGCACCGCCGCAGAGTTTGAAGCATAAACTTCCAGACATCCTCGATTACCGCAGCGGCATTCGAGTCCATCCTCCACGATGGTCGTGTGCCCGAACTCGCCCGCCATCCCGTTAGAACCGCGGACGAGCTGGTGATTGAAAATCAGCCCGCTCCCGATGCCTTCCGAAACGGTGAGCGCAATCAGGTTATGCACATCCTCTGCCCGCCTTCCGAACCAGACCTCCGCGAGCGCGCACGCGTTGGCGGCATTCTCCAACTCCACCGGCAAACCGGTGGCTATCTCGAGCGGAGTCTTTAAATCAACGTCCCCCCACCCGAGATTGGGCGCGAAGATCAGCCGCTGGGAGGCGAGATCGACTCTCCCCGGCAAGCTGACGCCTATGCCTTCATAGGTGATCTCCGGTCGCATCGCGACCATGCTGCGGATCCGCGAGCACAGATGAGTGATGAATTGCTCCGCGTCCTGAGTCGTCGGCATCGATTCCTGCGACACGAAATGCGCATCCAGATTGGCCAGGGCGATCGTTGTATGGGCAGGCCGAATGTTGATACCTATGATGCCAACTCGCTCTTTATTCAGGTGCAGAAAACGCGGCCGGCGCCCCCGTGGCGCGTGACCATTCGCGCCTTCTATAACCCATTGCTCTTCAATCAATTGCTCCGTGATGACCGACACGGTGCTCCGCTGTAGACCTGAGTGGCGGGCCAGGTCCGCCCGCGATATCGGTTGATGCGTGCGAATCAGATTGAGAACGATGCGACGGTTGATGTCCCGCGCCGTCTCGCTCGTCGCTACCTGGAAATTTGTCAGATCTATCTTTCGCATCTCGGTAACCGGTCCGCTTGGCTATTGGAACTATTGTTCGGCTTGCGAACTATATCAATAATTACTTATCAATTCAATTGGAAGATGAAAAGAAATCGAAGGAATGAAAGAGGAAAATGGGTTACCGGCTGCTGTAATAACCTTTCGCGTGGGAATAGACCTCCAGGATAGTGCGGCTCAGTTTCTCCGGATCGTGGCGGACGAAACGTGATTCGGATGAGAGAGGGGAAGAGAGAAACTGAACTCCTTTCAGATCGGGTGGGACGAAGTCGGGTGGCTCCAGGGCGACCGCATTTTCGGATGCGTAGCGTTCACGCATATCGCTCGAGATCGGGGTAGAGTTGAAGAGGGCATAATCGAGTCGAAGCTTCGGAGCATATGAGAGCAGATGCCGGACGTGATCGACGGCAGAAAACCCATCGGTCTCATCGGTTTCGGTCATGGCATTACAAATATATACCTTTTTGGCCCGCGACTCTGCGAGCGCGAGCGATATCTCTTTAACCAGCAGGGAGGCGATGACGCTTGTGAAAAGGGAGCCCGGTCCGAGCGTTATGAAGTCGGCCCGGAGGATGGCATCGATCGCGGCGGGAAGCGCCCGAGCGAATGGCGGGGTGAGCGTCAATTCCTGGATTGGCGCGTTCTGCGATTTGATTGCAACCTGTCCCCGCACATCCCTGCCGTTGATGCGAGCTACCAGATCGACGCGGTCCAGGGTAGAGGGGAGCACGCGCGCATTTATGCCGAGCATCTCACGCGCCTGATCTACCGCCTTCAGGAAATCTCCGCTCATCTGATTGAGCGCGAGGATGATGAGATTGCCGAGCGAGTGCCCGCCGAGCGCTCCGTCGCCGGGAAATCGGTGGCGAAAGAGCGGCGTCATTACCTGTTCTTCATCCGCTAGCGCGACCAGACAGTTGCGAATATCCCCCGGAGGTAAGACTGAGAACTCCCCGCGCAACCGACCCGAACTTTTACCGTCATCTGTGACAGTGACGATGGCGGTCAGCGAAATTCTCGGATCTGGTTGATTTATATATAACTTCAAACCCTTGAGCAGTGTGGAAAGACCTGTGCCGCCACCGATGGCGACGATCTTAATCGGGGTGGTTACTGGCATATAAACTACTCTCTTCGCTCACGTATCGATAGATTCTGCTCGAGGCCAATTACGGTCCGGCTCAGTCTGCCTCACATTTTGAGGAACCGTCAAGTTCCTATCCATATTTTAATGGATAGCCAAATTTTATCAATTATTAGGTGAAAATAATGCTACTGTGGAAAATTTTTGTGCACAGAAAATGCAGGGAATGTGTATATTCACGTTCAAAGCGTATCAGAGCGTTCGAGGGGAGAGTCTACTTTCCAAGTAGCACCTAATATTAGGATTTTGGGTGAGTAGATTAAAAACATAAAAAAGCATACAATACAGCAGACAAAAATTGCTTTAAATAAAACGCTTTAAGTTAAGACAAAAAACAAAACAAACAAAAAATCAGGATGAAAAATCAAGTATAAAATCAAGCATAAGGATAGAGGAAAGGGGGAAAGACGGAGATGATGAAGATTTCGAGCGACACATTGAAGTTAGTCCACAGGCTGCCTAAGAAGAAGAGGGAGAAGGTCGATGCAATTGTGCGGCGTCATGTAGCTGCGTGTCAAAAGAACGGCTTTCTTCCCGAAAATATGGAGCGAGTCTATATAGAGGCAGTCGAGATGGTTGATCTGGAGGAGCGCTTTCCGGAGCCCACGGCGGAAGAGATTCGAGATTGGGAACCGGTTCGTCGCTATGATCAATATGTAAGTCCCAAGGCCGCGTAATCTAGAGGTATCGGCTTTAACCATCAACCCGGGGATGTGTTCCTCAAACGCATCTCCGGTTAATCTCGCAAATAAACGACCCCACTTCGTTCCTGTTTTCGCTGGGATAATTAATAATCGAGCATACGACATTCAAAAGATGATGCGAGTAGCCCGGTATAATCCGCGCTCTCGGATTTCGTTCGTTTACCTAAAAGGAGTTCAAGAGGTGAAAAGACAGCTATTAATATTAGCCGGGCTCGCCCTGTTTTTTTGCGGTATCATCGGTTTGAAAAATCGTCTGGCCAGCACCAGCGCGCAGTCTCCAACCACCGAAGTACTGGTGGCGCAGTTGCAGGTACCTAACAATTCAAACCTAATCCGCATCCGCAGCGTGAGTGACGACGGCAAGCGCGTGGTATTCGAAACACCATTCAACTACAACGGCGGCAACGGTGACGGCAACAACGAGATTTGGTTTAAGGATATAGATTCACAAGACATAATTCAGATCACAAATACGACTGATTTCACAGATGCGAGCGGTATCAATATTAATGTCGAGAACCGTACTCCGGTGATCAGCGGCAACGGAAACAGAATTGCATTCGCATCAAACGCACCCTCTCTCGACACGACGAGCACAAACAACACGGGCAATTTTGAAATATATATTTATGATTTTGCCACCGCTAGCACGCCAGCGACATTCACGCGTATCACTAACACGGGTGTAGAAACTGGATCTGAGAACTTGAGAGGGATAATTACCAATTTTAATGCGAGCATCAGTGATGATGGCAACGTGATAGCATTTGAAACGACTCGTCAGACTTTTAACGGGATTAATGGTTTTTCGGAGCTCGTTGCTAATAACCCTGATCGCAACGTCGAGCTTATGGTCGCAGACATGAGGTCGACGCCGAGGCGGTATGTGCAGGTGACTGCTTCGAATTTGGCCGACCGGCCTCCGACTTTCTTTGTCGAAGGTTTCAATCGGAACCCCCGGCTCAGCGGCAACGGTGAGGCATTGGTATTCATCTCGGATTATAACTACGATAGCAATAAGAATAGCGACTGGAACGAGGAGTTCTATTACTACAGGCTAGCTGACAACAGCATGTTACAGCTTACCCAGACGACCAGTCCGAATAATACCTATAAAGCAGTGGTTCCAATCTTCGATCCGCTTACTAATACTTTTTCTATCAATGTAGCTGCTGCGACCAATATACTCGAGCCCTCTTCCAGACCAATCAACCGCGATGGGACGCGGGTGGTCATCGAATCGTCCGGGAACCTGACTGGGGGTAATCCTTTCAAAGCGCGTCAGATTCTGGGTCTGCACCATCAATCCCATTGCCCGGACTGTAGATATCACCCAGATTACCAACCAAACAGTTTCTGCAATACCGACACAGGATGAGCTGCGTCGAATAGACCATACCTTCCGGCCGAGTATAAATTCAACGGGAACATCCATCAGTTTCAACTCGACGCAAAATTTAGTTCCGACCAGTCCGAGCGACATCAATACCGACAACGGCGATAGCAGTTCGGAGGTGTTCTCATACGATACTCTCACCGGGATTTATCGCCAGCTCACCTTCACCGCGCCATCACTCTCATTCCTGGATCAACGTCTCAACAAGACATCATCGTTTATATCTGACGTATCTGCCATTGGTGATACAACGGTATCTTTCAATTATGTCACGCAATCGATTCTGCCCAACTCGACCAACGTGATTGACCTTTATCAGGCGATCGTTCGGCCGATCACCAACGCCAACATTCCAGGAACCGCGATCGGCAATGCCGCGAATTTCGACACGAACCAGATCGCTCGTGGATCTCGCGCCGTCACACTCGGCACGCAGATCGCCAATGCGACTCCCGCCGACGGACAACTACCCTACATACTGAACGGTGTGTCAGTACGAGTAGGCCAGGTGGCCGCGCGAATCTCGTCGATATCGGGGGGACGAGTCACGATAGTTCTGCCGAATGGGCTGACGAATGGCGTTCTTGGTTTCTCTATCAACGATAACGGAGTGCAATACACTGGTAATGTAATAATCGTCGATGCTTCTCCGGGCATATTTCTCGACATAAACGCCGCCACCGATTGTTATGAGGCGGCTATCGGCAACTACTATGAGGCTCCCTGCGCGACCAACAACACACTTCTGGTCATCTACGGTACCGGATGGCGTAATGCGCCAAGCAGTACACAGGTCAGAATAGGCAGTATGACTTTGACGCCCTCTTTCAGCGGGGCGGGTGGGGCGTTATACGATCAGATAAACCTTGTTATACCGGCTGAAGTCGCCGGAATGACCTTGGACGTTTCTGTACTGATTGCGGGAACCACTATTGAAAGCAACAAACTGAGCGTTCCCTTCCAGGGGGCCCCTACGGCCCTCGCGATTGATAGCATAGTTTGTTATGAGCCGGCGACCGGTGGTTATTATAACCTCCCGTGTGCGACGAATAACAGCGCAATAATGGTGATATATGGCAGGGGATGGCGCAATGCGGCGAGCACCCAGGTCAGATTCGGCGGTACAATAGTGAACTCGATCTGGAGCGGCGCAGCAACGGCCACTCTTGATCAGGTCAATGTAAGTATTCCTCCTGCGGTTACCGGTATGACGGTAGATGTGTCAGTATTGATTACAGGTACCAGTGTTGAGAGCAATAGAGTGAGCGTCCCGTTCCAGGGGGCTCCTTCAGCTCTCACTATATTGGATAATGGCATTGTTTGTTATGAACAGGGATCTGGTCGTTACTACAACGCACCCTGCGCCGCGAATAACAGCGCCATTCTGATTATCTATGGTACGGGATGGCGTAATGCAGCGAGCCTCCAGGTCAAGTATGGCGATATAGTAGTGAACCCTCTCTGGAGCGGTAGGGGGTCCCCAACTATAGATCAGGTGAACGTACCGATACCGACTCAGGTCGCCGGGACGATTGCCAATGTCTCCTTGATAATTCCCAATACTGCCATTGAGAGCAATAGGGTTGGCGTCCCGTTCCAATAGTATCGATGGGATGCAAACAGGGCTGATTGGATCAGTCGTTGCGCTCAGGAAGAGATTGCAGTTCTAGAATGCGATAATGCGAAGGCGCAAAGCAAAATATGACTTTCATATATGTGCTTTGCGCCTTCACATTTTAGCGATAATAGAAATGTGCTGTGCCGAAATAATGCAGGTTGCCCATCAAATCGATCGCTCAATGATGCCCTGACAAGATGCGCAAACAAGATGCTGACAAACTCAGAAATGCCTCTTATCAGATTATCAGAAGATACTCGCCGGTCTTCTTATCCGCTAGCTTCTTCTATTTCGTTGCCGTCATTCCGCCCGGCTTGAGCCACTGATCGAACCAGTCGAGCACCGTCTTGAACCACAACTCGCTATTCTGAGGTTTCAGAATCCAATGGCCTTCGTCCGGGTAGTATAAAAGCTTCGATGGCACGTCGCGCCGTTGTAATACGGTGAAGAGTTGAAGTCCCTCGCCTATCGGAACTCGGTAATCGAGCTCTCCGTGAATGACCAGGGTCGGCGTCTTGAAGTTTTTGGCAAAACGATGCGGCGACCATTTCGCATAGAGCTCCGGATTATCCCATGGGGTTCCCTTGAACTCCCATTCGGTGAACCATAACTCTTCGGTTGCTCCATGCATACTGGTCAGATTGAATACGCCGGCGTGTGACACCAGCGCTTTGAAGCGGTCCGTGTGGCCCATCATCCAGTTGACCATATATCCGCCATAGGAGCCGCCTGCTGCCCCCAGTCGAGCCGGATCGATATAACCCTGCTTGATCACGTAATCGACCCCTTTCATCAAATCCTCGTAGACGGCGCCTCCCCAATCGCCGCTGATCTGTTCCGTGAATGCCTGGCCATATCCCGTCGACCCGTGCGGATTGATGAGCACTGCTACGTAGCCGCGGGCTGCCCACATCTGCGCGTTCCATCGGTAGCCCCAATTATCGAGCCATGCGCCCTGGGGGCCGCCATGAATCAGGAGAGCCATGGGATATTTTTTCGATTTGTCGAACTGCGGAGGTTTGACGATGAAGCCGTGAACCTTGGCTTTCAACGCTCCTGCATACTCGAAGTCTTCTGCCCCATTGAGGTCGAGTCGTGCCATCAATTCGCTATTGGTTCGGGTGAGCTGAGTCACGGAGCTGCCGTCGGCATTAGCTTTAAAAACCTCGGTCGGCGTGGCCAGGCTCGATCGCGTGAACGCGAGCGTTTTGCCATCGCCTGATATCGTAATGCCGTTGCTGGCCGTTTTTTCGATAATCGGCTTGATGACTTGGTTCCCACTCTTGCTCCCGCCGTTCTCGCTAATTGATGCGATGCCGATCAATTCCCGCCCGCGATCTTCGGCGACGATATATATTTTCTGGCTATCGGGCGCCCAGAGAAATTCGCCGACCCAGCGATCGAATCCCGCCGTAATATCTTGTGATGCGCCGGTCTTGCGATCGTAGAGCATGAGACGGACGCGATCCGCTTCATAACCGTTGCGTAACTGAGAGCGATATGCAATCCATCGCCCGTCGGGTGAATAGCGAGGCGTTGTATCGGAACCGGTATTATTGCCGGTGATTCGTTTGGCTTCGCCTCCGCTGGCCGGGACGATGAAGAGATCGTTGTTGGTGCTGACGGCTTCGCCCTTTTCGATGTTGCGCGCGAAGACAATCTCCTGCGAGTCGGGCGAAAAATCGTAGGCCGTCGGGTCGCCCAGTGAGAAAGGCGGCACATCATAATCGCCCGGCGTCAGGTCGCGCGGATCGCCGCCGTCGACGGGAACGACGAAGAGATGCGAGCGTTTGCCTCGTTTGAAGGAATTCCAGTGGCGAAAGAGTAATCGATCGGCGATCACCGCTTTCACCTTATTATTTTCGGATGCCTCGGCTTTATCGGCTATGCATTTCATGTCCCGGCATTCAGGATAGACCTCAGTCGTGAACGCAAACACCTTCCCATCCGGTGACCAGATGAAATCGGCCACCCCCTCGGGCACGTTTGTGGCTTTTCGCGCGTTGTCACCACCGGCGGCATTGGTAAGAAGTGATTGTGTCTCGGCAATGTAAATCTGGGGCGCGCCATCGCGCGACGAGATGTATGCCAGATACTTGCCATTGCGTGACCAGCGAGGGGTGTCATTATTACCGGTTGAAGTTATACAGCGCGGTTGCGCATCACCCGCCCCCGCAATAATGCATACGCTGCGTTTCCCTCTGTTCGCATTTTTATCGATGTCGCTGACTATATATGCGACGTATTTGCCGTCAGGCGAAATCTGGGCATCGGCCAAACGCTTGATCGAGATCAGATCATCGAACGACATGGGGCGCTTCGTTTGCGCAAGCGCGATCGGGACCAGCGTTGTTGTGAGAAGGATGAGCGTGGCAATTTTTAGCGCCGACTTCATATGTACCTCCGTGGCAAAGTCATAATCCGGTGTTTAAGGAGTTGGTTCAGAACGTGTTATTATTCGGGGGCTGCCATTACTTTCGACCGTATATTCCATTTGAATAGCAGAATTACTGTTACATTCCTGACAAGGTTCATCGTTACGGGTGATAATTCCATTTAATGTCGGGTCGGAATATAAAAACCTGAGCGCATATGGGAATCCATAATCCAAGCCATGTGGGAACTTATTGTTATTATCGTCTCTGGCATATCGCAAAATGAAAGTCGTTGACGGTTTTACTCTGACATGTTGTTCCATGATTTGATTCAAGACGAGCATGTTCGTTTTTTCCATCATCATCCATTCGTAACTGTCCTTCGCCATCGAAATGAAATATCCGGTAACTATTAGAACGATCGGGACAAATGCCGCGGGTGCGAAAAACGAAGGCTTTTTCGAGGCTGTTTCTTGAAGCGAACGTGCGGTCGCTCCGAGAAGCAGGGCAGCAGAGATTCCCGGCAGATAGGTGTAGATTCCTGTACTGTAATTTACCAGGATAATCGGCGCAAGAGTAACAGCAAAAAGAACGCTCGCGAGGATAAGATCGTACCTGGTTATTAGATCTAGGCGCGGACGGTATCCCAGCATAAAACGCGAGATGGCCATGGCAAGCGCGAGTACAGCTAACAGGCCGAATGTCCGCCATACGTATCGATATATGTGCTTGAGCAATTGCCCTAAATCCAGGCAATAACCATAACCCGTGCAGCTAAATGTTACTCCGACCGCTCCAGAATTAGCTCTGAGGATGAAATAGGCGCAGAGCACGACCGTGATCGCCACGAACAATCCCAGAATCGCGCGGGTCTCCCGGGGGCTCGATTTCTCCGCTTGTTTTTGATGAAGCAATACGAGAGCGATTGCGATGATCACCATCACACCGCTCTCTTTGGAGAAGATAGCGAGCGCGGCGAACGCAATCGTCAGGACAGCAGCCGGTAACTTATGGATCTCGGTTTTTACGAACCATGAGGCGGCCAGCATCGACAATAAGTAAAATAGGGTTACCAGCAGATGCGCTCGTGTGCCGGAGAACATAACCGCGCTAACATTGGCAGGATAGAGAAGCGAATATCCGATTGCCGCCCAACGGGCCGCTATGTGCGAATTCCATAGTCTTCTTGCAAGGTAATATATCGCTACGATGTTGGCCAGATGAAGAATTAGATTGGTCACCGCAAATGCAAATGGATCGTATCCCCACAGGTTCCAGTCAAACCTGTACGGAGCCATGCTACCGGAGCATAGAAAGCTCCACCCTGAATACTCGTCAATCCGGATAGCAAGGAATAATGGGCAACGGAATAAAGATGATCGAAATCATCCTGCATAAAGCCGCGGCCGGTTATCGGTAAAAAAAGAGCGGCGCTAAATGCGGCAACAAGAAACGGGTGAAATCTCACAGAAAACAATTTCCTGTACCTCGTCATCTATTTCACACCTAATAACCTGAGCGCCGCGCTCCTGAACACTCGCCGCCTGCCGTTCGAATTCTCGGGGAGGAAGAGCCAAGTCAGTATCCCGATCGACTTCGGTAAATTCTTACCATGAATCTCGCCCGGTTTCGGCGGGAAGAACCTGGCGATGGCTTCGCGCGGTTTTTCGCGCAATTGATCGACCATCGCTATCTGATGCACGCAGGAGACCGTGCAGTAGGGGGCACACGATTTTACGGTCCCGTTCTCTCGCGCGAGGTCTGTTCGTGAGTAATCTGAGAGCGGGATACCCGGATGCCCGCGTTGTTGTGAGCAATAATGGACCAGCCCGTCTTCGCAAATATACAAATAACGGCTGCCGGCGCGACAATGCCATTCGTTGGGAAGACCGCGGACGAGGTTTTGCTGAAACTGATTGAAGTAAGAGAAATTGAAGAAGGACTTTTTACCGAGCGCGAGAATCTCGTCGTAGATTTCGCGCTGTCGTCCGCTGAGCGGTTGGAGTTGCCCGTTAAAATCATGGATTACCCCGACGGTGCTCGTAAAACCCGACTCCAATGCGCGCTTCGTCACTATCAACGCATCTTCAGGTCTTTTGATGGAACTGCCGAGCACTGAATTGACGGTCAGATTGAATTCGGCGTGGGCTGCGAGCGAGACCAATTTCTGATCCAACACCTTCAGACTCTTTTTGGAAACGTCGTCGGGAATTACGTTATCGATGCTTATCTGAAGATAATCCAGCCCCGCGTCATTCAGCTTTTCGATACGCTCGGTGGTCAGCAGATATCCGTTAGTGATAAGCGTTGCCAGGATGCCGTGGCTGCGGATGCGTCGGATGATTTCATCGAGGCCGGGGTGAAGCAGGGGTTCGCCGCCGCTGAGCGTGATTGCCGTTGTGCCGAGCGCCGCGAGTTTATCGATTCGACGCACCATCTCATCGGTGGGCACCGGCTCAGATACCTTGTCATATTCGTTGCAATATGCGCAGGAGAGATTACAGCGCCGGATGGGGATGATATGTGCCACTATGGGATGATCCGGCGATTTCATAGCCGCGGCGACCAGGCGAATTTCCCGGTATTTCCTGTTTATGCCGCGAATTTTTCTCCTGATGCTCTTGAAATGCATATACATATGATATTGACGATTTCGAGCCGCCGCAATAGGATGACACCTGCGTTATCCTAATTAACTCATTAACTGAATTAGCAGTAAGACACAATTTCCCAACAATACAAAGGAGTGTGTATGAAACGCCTCTCTATTCTCACCGTAGGTATTCTCCTTGCTCTCGGCTTGTTTGTTGAGGGCGCAATTCCCGCCAAGTGGACGGCGGAAATGAAAGAGGGCAAACCGATGATTAAATCCATGGGGCCCTTGACCTTCGGACCTGAAGGGATACTCTTCATCGCGGACACCAAATCGGCGGCGATTGTCGCGGTCTCCACCGGCGATGTCCGCCCCGCTTCGGGAGTAAAGCCACTCAAGGTCGAAGGGATAAACCAGAAGATCGCCGCGTTGCTGGGAACTAGCGCAGATCAGGTCATCATCGACGACATGGCGATCAATCCGATCTCGCGCAACGCATACCTGGCCGTCTCGCGCGGCCGGGGAACCGATGCCATCCCAGTGCTTGTTCGAGTAAAGGGCGATGGCCAGCTCGAGGTTGTATCTTTGGAAAAGGTGAAATTTTCGCAAGCGGGATTGCCCGATGCGCCGGCAGATGCATCAGTCGGACAGGGCAACCGGCAGCGGAATCCGAGGCGGGAATCGATCACCGACATCGCATTCGTCGAAGGGCGTGTTCTGATTGCCGGCCTCTCGAATGAGGAATTCTCCTCGACTCTACGCGCGGTCCCATTTCCCTTCCGGACGATCGACAACGGAACGAGCGTAGAAATATACCACGGCGCGCACGGCCAATTTGAGACGCGTTCTCCGGTGCGCACATTCGCGCCGTTCAATATCGGCAAAGAATCGCATCTTCTGGCCGCATACACCTGCACACCTCTCGTGCAATTCCCGATCAGCGAGTTGAAGCCGGGCGCGAAGATCAAGGGTAAGACGATAGCCGAGCTCGGTAACCGTAACCGGCCGCTCGATATGATCGTTTATGAGAAGGGCGGCAAACGGCATCTCCTGCTGGCGAATAGCAACAGGGGAATCATGAAGATCAGCACCGAAAATATCGAAGGGGCTGAGAGCATCGTCGCTCCCGTGACGGGCGGGGGAAATCAGGGCATGCCATATGAGACCATCGAAAGTTGGACAGGTGTGGTACAGCTTGACCGCTTGGACAACCAGCACGCCATTGTGCTGCGTAACGTCGAGGGCGGGTCGGTGAATCTCGAGTCGTTGCCACTGCCCTAGAAATTATTACTCGCCGGCGAGACGGCTGGAAGGTAGCCCGGGGTTTACGCCGCGTTCACGCCTTGTCATTACCCAGCAGATCCGTACAAAGGTCAGGGTAATGACAAGGCTCCAACCTCCTCCAGCCCGTCTCGCCGCTTGATCGCACTCCCGCGGTGTAAAACCGAAGATTCAAGCAACTCCTCTCTGTTTCCGCGGTGAACCGGATAAATTAACTGAGCTCTATGAGACCTAAGGGATGAAGAAACGATTCCCCTTAATTTTTATCGCAATCTATCTTGGTTCATTTGCATCCTGGTCTCCTTCTATCGCGGATGCTCAAATCGCCGCGCCTGCCACCGTCAGGTGGATACAAGACCCCGATCAAACAGATAAAATTGTCGTTGAAGTCACCGGTTTGAACGAAATCGCGCTTCGGAGATTACAAAGCGCGAACTGGAAATTACCCCATTGGCAGCGATTGCTCTCGATATACGCAGAACCGCAGGGAGAACGGAGTCAGAATAGTCTTCCTCCGATGTTAGGTGATTATCGCATTGAATCGGGATTACTGCGTTTTGTGCCACAGTTTCCGCTCGAGCCCGGTATAACTTATCGCGCCATCTTTCGGCCCGTTCGATTGCCAGGCGGAAGAAATTCACTAACGGGGGAGGTCATATCCGTTTTTGAGCTCACCGCAAAACGAGATTATCCGACCACTACTGTGAAGGCTATTTATCCCAGCGCCGGTATTGTTCCGGAGAACCTCCTGAAATTTTATCTCCATTTTTCTGAGGCCATGAGTCGCGGACGCATCTACGACCATATCCGGTTGCGGGACGAAGAAGGAAAACTGATAGAGCTGCCTTTTCTTGAGATCGATGAAGAGCTGTGGGATCCGACGATGACGAGACTCACTCTATTCTTCGATCCCGGACGTATCAAACGTGGTGTCCGTCCGCTCGAAGAAGTAGGTCCGGCGCTGGAGACCGGAAAAAGTTATACCTTGGTGGTAGGAAGTGGATTGCAGGATGGAGCGGGGAAGCCGCTCAAAGCGGGCTTTAAGAAGGAATTCAAGGTGGGGCTGCCGGACCGTGAACCGCCCGATCCGTCTACCTGGAAGATTCAAACGCCGCTCCTTGATGCGCTCGAACCGCTCGCGGTCGATTTAATGGAACCAATTGATCATGCCCTCGCGCTGCGCCTCATCACCGTCATTGGTGAGTCGGGCGAGAGGATCGATGGAAAGGCGACATTGGCTGACGAGGAACGACGTTGGATATTCACTCCCGTTATCCCCTGGCGACGCGGATCATATAAACTTGTCATCCAAACCAACCTGGAAGATTTGGCGGGAAACAACATTGGTAAGCCATTTGACGTGGATTTGTTTGAAGGAGTCCAGCGAAGACTCACTTCATCAACGGTGGAACGCTCATTTGAAGTCCGCTAGAGGGCGTTATCTGAAAATTTCATGAACTGCTGAAAAGGTGCAAGATGACATTAATAAATGGTTCGAACACTACTCCAATTACTTGTATACACAATTTCAGTGTCTCGCACCCCTCACGAGGATATCTCATTTACCCCCCTCGATGATTTGACTTGTAGCCTCGAAGTACGGAGAATCTAGGCGTAACTTTTAATACTCCAACAGCGTTTATAGTTCATGCGGAGGATGGCTGTCAGAGCAATCGGCTTCCGAGTGCCAACATCAGATTCTTCATCCTCTTTCTGTATCATATTATCGATCGCACGCCCTATTAAAGGGATGAAAGTGTCAATGAGAAGAAATAATCTGCTCCGTATCCTCATTATTATTCTATTGCCGCTGGTTTGGTTTGCCATCGGTCCGCCCGCGCCTTTGGCCCAAAGACCTGAGAAATTAGGTGTGTTCGAAAAGTCGATTCAGCCCTTCTTCTCGGAGAGCTGTTACATGTGCCACAACTCGTCACTCAAATCGGGCGGACTGGATCTGGAGTTATTTAAAACTGCCGAATCTATCCTCGAAAGTAGAGAGACGTGGGAACACGTTCTGCAGAAGTTGCAAACGGGTGAAATGCCGCCGAAAGGAACCCCTCGTCCGGACGAAGCGGAATTGAAAGCGGCCATCCGGTGGCTCGAAAACCAATTCGCTCGCGCTGACCGGCTCGCCAAACCCGACCCGGGGCGCGTCACCGCGAGGCGATTGAACCGCGCTGAATATAACAACACGGTGCATGATTTACTCGGCGTGGATATGCATCCAGCTGATGATTTCCCGCAGGACGATTCCGGCTACGGGTTCGATAATATTGGCGATGTGCTCTCGCTCTCGCCGGTGCTGATGGAGAAATATCTGGCAGCCGCCGAAAAAGTCGCGCGCGCTGCCCTCTTCGGCCAGGAGCAATTGAAACCCACGCTGGTGCAATACCGGCTGCCGGGCCGTAGAATTACGCCGACCCGAACGCCGCCGGCGGATTACGATCTCACGGGGCTGACGCTTCCCAATTCCTTTCATGTGACACATCGATTCCCGGTTGATGGCGAGTATGTTGTACGCATATTTACCGGAGGAATCCGCCCGGCGGGATCGGAACCGATTGATATCGGGTTATGGATGGATGGACAGCTGGTTAAGGAAGCACAGCTCGATCCGGATAAAACGGCATCGTTCGATGATAACAATCAGGAATTCGGGGGCAAGGTTCAAGAGCTTCGCACCAAGATTACAGCGGGTGATCATCTGGTGACGACTTCGATCTTGCGCCTGTACGAAGGATTACCTGCCAGATATAACGGCCCGAACCCGTCTAAAAGGACTCCGCCGCCGCCCCCGGTTTTCAAGATGCGGCCCAACATACCGCCCGAGCGAGCCGCGGAGTTCAAAAAGCGATTCGAAGCGCGCAGAGCTGAAGCGCAAAAGATTCCGATCAACGAAGCCAGAGTCAGTTACATCGAGATTGGTGGCCCATACAATCAGGCCAAGGGGCCATCACAAGAGAGCCTGAAAAAAATCTATGTGTGCGGCCATCTAGACGGAAAGCATCAAACGGGGTGCGAGCGAAAAATCATAGCCAATATGGCGCGCCGGGCCTTCCGCCGCCCGGTCGCGGCGGAAGAGATCGAAAAGCTGCTGGAGCTGGTCGCTCTCGCCGAGCAGCGCGGCGATTCATTCGAAGAGGGGCTCTGCATCTCGCTGCAGGCCATGATGGTCTCTCCCGACTTCCTCTTCCGCATCGAGCGTGATCGTCCCGCATCGAAGGGGGCGAGCGCCCAAGCTGTAAAAGTCAATTTTGACGGCATCGATGGCACGCGACCGATCAGCGACCATGAACTTGCCTCGCGCCTGTCGTATTTCATCTGGAGCAGTATGCCGGACGATGCCTTGATGCGCCTTGCGGATCGAGGCCTCCTGCGCCAGCCGGCCGTGCTCGCGGCGCAGGTTCGGCGCATGCTGAAAGATTCGAAGGCGCGCGCGCTGGTGGAGAATTTCGGCGGGCAATGGCTGGAATTGCGCAAACTCGAATCGGTCAAACCCGACCGTCAGCGCTTCCCGGATTTCGATGAGTATCTGCGCACGTCGATGCGCCGCGAGACCGAGATGTTCATCGAGGCAATTGTGCGCGATGATCGAAGCATCCTCGACTTTATCGATGGGAAATATTCGTACCTCAACGAGCGGATGGCCCAGTTCTACAAGGTACCCGGAGTGAACGGGCCAGAGTTTCGCAAAGTGCTCCTGTCAGGAAACGCGCAACGGAGCGGAATATTGACACAGGCCAGTGTTCTGACGGTCTCTTCTTATACGACGCGCACCTCGCCGGTGCTGCGGGGCAAATGGATTCTGGAGAACATACTAAATGCGCCGCCTCCGCCTCCTCCTCCGGGGGTACCCAATCTGGACGAGGCCAAAATCGGTTCATCGGCTACGTTGCGCCAGCAGCTGGAAGAACATCGCAATAATGCGACGTGCGCTTCCTGCCACGCGCGCATGGATCCTTTGGGTTTCGGACTGGAGAACTTTGATGCCATCGGGGCATGGCGCACGCAGGATGGGAAGTTTCCGGTCGATACTTCGGGAAAGCTACCGGACGGCCGGTCGTTTCAGGGGCCGGAGCAGTTGAAGGCGATCCTGAGAGCCGATCGTGATGCATTCGCCGAGTGTTTGACTGAGAAGCTGTTGACGTATGGATTGGGGCGCGGGCTTGAGCGTTACGACAAACCGGTAGTGAAGCGAATCGCCAGAAACGTCGCAGCCAACAATTATCGCTTCTCCAGCCTCGTGCTGGATATCGTCAAGAGCATGCCGTTTCAAATGAGGAGAAATTTTCAAGTCGCTCGTGAGATGCGATGAGGAGATGAAGAGATGAGAAGATGAAAGGTTTCAGTTATAAGCGATCAGAAACGAAAACTGAAAACTATTTTCTGAGGACACCGAGGGGAAAAATGATTATCACACGCAACCATCTGCCGAGACGAACGTTTCTCAAGGGAATGGGAATAACCATTGCGCTGCCTGCGCTCGATGCTATGACGCCCGCATTGGCCGGGAGAGCGAATGGTAAGGCGCCTCTTCGCCTCTCCTTCGTATACGTGCCCAATGGCATCGTGATGAATGAATGGAAGCCACAGGGTACTGGCAAAGATTTTGAGCTGACGCGCATCTTGAAGCCCCTGGGTGCATTCCGCGAAGATATTTTCGTTCTCTCCGGGTTGGATGATCATAACGGAAATGCCCTGGGCGATGGTGCGGGCGACCATGCCCGCGCAGGAGCCGCTTACCTGACCGGCGTCCACTGTAAGAAGACGGCCGGCGCCGATATTCATAACGGAATCTCGACCGATCAGATCGCAGCCCAACAACTCGCTTCATTGACTCGCCTGCCTTCGATAGAGCTGGGCTGCGAAGACTCGCGCACGGTAGGCAATTGCGATTCGGGGTATAGTTGCGCATATACCAACAGCATCTCCTGGCGAGGTCCGACTACACCGATGCCGCCCGAGGTCAATCCGCGGATGGCATTCGAACGGATGTTCGGAACAGTCGATCTGAGTCTGGACCCTGCGACGCGCACGCGCCGCGCCGAATACCGTAAGAGTATTCTGGATTTCGTCGGCGAACGGACTGAAAAACTTGTCGGAACGCTGGGTCCGTCGGATCGCCGCAAGATCGATGAGTACCTTTCCGCGATCCGGGAGATAGAACAGCGGATTGATAAGGCGGAGAAGGAGACTCGCGAAGTGTTGCCCGCGATCGATAAACCCGCCGGAATCCCTCTCGATTTTCGCGAATATGCGAAGCTTATGTTCGATCTCCAAGTGGTGGCGTTCCAGGCCGATATTACGCGCATCTCGACTTTGATGATCGGACGCGAAGGGAGCATGCGGGTCTATCCTGAGATCGGCATTCCGGATCCGCATCATCCGTTAACGCATCATCGCAACAATCAGGATTGGATCGAGAAGATCATCCAGATCAATTGCCTGCACACCGAGCTATTCGCGTATTTCCTGGGCAAGCTCAAGTCAACGCCGGATGGTGATGGGACGCTGCTCGATCGTTCGATGATCGTTTATGGGAGCGGCTTGAGTGACGGCAACCGCCATCAGCACGAAGACTTGCCGATACTGCTCGCCGGGCGAGGCGACAATTCGGGCGGCGCGTCGAAATTCAAGACTGGGCGGCACATCGTATATCCGAAAGGGACGCCGATGACGAATCTCTACTTGACGCTCCTTGATCGCATGGGCGTATGCCCGGAGAAGATCGGCGACAGCACCGGAAAGGTCGAGCATCTAACCGAGTTGTAGCTCGATTCGGAGTCGTTCAGCGGTCACGGACGACGGCCTGAATCAATAAAATGCGGGGCTGAAGACCGCGGAGAACGACAAGTATCTCCCGTCTCCGGCCTCACCGTCTCCATCTCAATTTTTCGAGGAGGCATATGATCACACCAGACCTGCCACTTAAACGTCGCTCTTTCCTACGCAATATGTCAGCTGGGGCCGCGTTTTTCACTATCCCCGGCATCTTCGCTGAAGAACTGATACAGACGCCGCGCCAGACCGAAGGGCCTTTCTATCCCGACAAACTTCCGCTCGATACGGACAACGATCTGCTGGTCATCAACGACACCATCACTCCGGCAGTAGGAGAGATCACATGGGTAAGCGGGCGAATTCTGGACGCGCGCGGCGAGCCGATCAAAAACGCCGTCGTTGAAATCTGGCAATGTGATAAGAACGGAGCATACCTGCACAGTAAGACCGGTAACGCGGATAAACGAGATCCCAACTTTCAGGGCTTTGGGCGATTCGTCACCGGTTCGAACGGCTCTTATTTATTTCGCACCATCAAACCGGTAGCTTATCCCGGTCGCGCACCTCACATTCACTACATGATCAAGATGAAGGGTCGGGACAAGTTCACGACTCAATGCTACATCCAGGGCGATCCTGGTAACGAACGCGACGGAGTGCTCAAAGGAATCAAGGACACCAAGGCGAAAGATTCGGTCATTGTCCCCTTCGCTCCGATGAAGGACTCGCGCATCGGCGAGCTCGCGGCGCGGTTCGACATCGTACTGGGGTTCAATGCCTGAGTCAGTTCAGCAGCTCCCGGACAGAATAAAGCGAAATCTGAAGCAGAGGTAATCCATTTATCCCGATTCACCGGGCATTCCCGCCGGGTAGCTGAGACGTCCTCCTAGGATTGGTGAAATATCCGGCGCTCTACCCGCAGGCGCTCGAGCGCCCTTTTCATTTCGGCTTTTAGCCTGCTAATGCTGCTGGGGCAGGCGCGAGGAAACGGTCTTGCATTACCTGCGCGCTACCAGGCGTTCAACGGCTAGCCTTCCAGGCTGAGCAGTTTTGCGATTTATGGCTTTTACCATTTGATTTCTACATTACGCCCCCCGTTACAGATTCATTTCAAGAAAGGAAAGAATAAAACCTCGTGCGACGATCCTCATCACTACTCTGGCTACTCCTTTCGTTTTTATTGACCTCGAATGTGTTTGCTCAGGATGCGGAAACTTATCCCGACCATCCTGACTCAAAGCAGCAGACCGGCGTGCCGAAAGGCGAGGTGCTCAAATTCACCTTCGAGAACTCGAAGATATTTCCGGGCACCTGGCGTGAGTATTCGGTCTATATCCCGGCGCAATACACGCCCGATAAGCCGGCATGTGTTTATGTCAATCAGGACGGCGTTCAATGGCAGGCTCCGGTTGTCTTCGACAACCTGATCCACAAAAAAGAGATGCCCGTGACTATCGGGGTGTTCGTCATGCACGGAAGAGTGAGAGCCGCCCAGGCCGATGCCGCGCTCGACCGCTTCAACCGCAGCTACGAATACGACGGCCTCGGGGACAGCTACGTACGCTTCATTCTTGACGAGTTGCTGCCCGACGTCGAGACCAAGAAAGCATCGGATGGTCGGCCGATTCGCCTCTCGAAGAACGGCAACGACCGCGCTATCGGGGGGTCATCGAGCGGCGCAATCTGCGCGTTCACGGCAGCGTGGGAAAGGCCTGATGCGTTCAGCCGCGTCTTCAGCGCCATCGGCACATACGTCGGATTGCGAGGTGGCGACCGCTATCACACACTCATCCGTAAATACGAGCCCAAGCCGATTCGCATCTATTTACAGGATGGATCGAAAGATCTGAACATCTATGGCGGCGATTGGTGGATGTCCAATCAGACGATGGAGCGCGCGCTCTCCTTCGCCGGATACGAAGTGCAGCATATCTGGGGCGATGGCGCGCACAATGGCAGACATGGGACGGCGATCTTCCCCGAAGCCATGCGCTGGCTCTGGAAAGACTGGCCGCAGCCGGTTAAAGCGGGTCAATCAAAGAATGCCACGATCGCCGCGCTGCTCGTTCCCGGCGAAAGCTGGCAGCTCGTGAGCGAAGGATACCGGTTCACCGAAGGCTCGGCCGTCAATGCAAAAGGAGAGGTCTTCTTCAATGATGTGCCGAACAGCAAGACATACAAGGTCGGGCTCGACGGCAAGGTGAGCTTATTCTTGTCGGATACGAAGAGGGGCGACGGTCAGATATTCGGTCCCGACGGAAGGCTCTATTCAGTGGCCAGCGCCGAGGGAAAGATCATCGCTTACGACGCCGAAGGTAAGGCGTCAATAATTACCGATGGTATCAAGGGAAACGATCTCGTGGTCGCGAAGAACGGCAATATCTATCTCACAAATCCTGGCAGCGGCGGCGCAGATCCTAGCAAGATCTGGCTCATCAAGCCGAACGGAGAGAAGAAGGTCGTGGATACAGGGTTGCTCTTTTCGAATGGAATCACGCTCTCTCCCGACCAGACTTTGCTATACGTAGACGATATGCGTTCGCACTGGGTCTACAGTTATCAGATACTGCCTGACGGTACGCTCCAGCATAAGCAGCGTTACTATTGGCTACACGTGCCGGATACCGCGGATGAATCGGGGGCCGATGGAATGCGCGTCGATCGCGACGGACGGCTTTACGTTGCGACTCGGATGGGCATTCAGGTCTGCGATCAGGCGGGCCGCGTAAATGCGATTATCCCAACCCCGAATGGTAAGATTTCGAACATCACATTCGGTGGAGAGAATTTCGACACGATCTTTGCGACCTGCGGCGACAAAGTCTACAAGCGCAAGCTCAATACCAAAGGCGCAAATGGCTGGGATGCGCCGATCAAGCCTGCGGCGCCGAGGCTTTAGGGCTGATAGTTTCCAGTTTCCAGTTTTCAGTTTTCAGTTGTGCGGTCTCGATCGGCAACAGAAAACTGAAAACTGAAGTCTGAACTATTTTCTGAGGAGATACAAAATGAAAAATATATTTCGATCCATTTGTGTAGTGGCCATTGTTGTCATCACATCCTCGATTCTTCGCGCCGATGTGAAGTTGCCAGCCATCATCTCCGACGGCATGGTTCTGCAGCAGGGAATAAATCTGCCGTTATGGGGATGGGCGGATGAAGGTGAAGCGGTCACGGTCGAATTTCTGGATCAGAAGGTCATGGCGACCGCCAAGGATGGCCGATGGACAGTGCGGCTCAAACCGCTCAAAGCCGGCGGCCCATTCACGCTGACGATCAGCGGCAAGAACAAGCTCGAACTCAAGAACGTGTTGGTTGGCGAGGTTTGGATATGCAGCGGCCAGTCAAATATGCAATGGACACTGAAAAACACCACCGATGGCGATGCCGAGATCGCCAAAGCGAACTATCCGATGATTCGCCTCTTCACGGTCCCGCGCCTCGAGACAGAAACGCCTGTCAGCGATGTCAAGTCGAAGTGGAATGAAACCAACCCGGAGACAGTCGCAGGCTTCTCCGCCGTCGGCTACTTTTTCGGGCGCGACCTGCAGAAAGCGCGCAACGTCCCTATCGGTTTGATCAATAATGCCGTCGGCGGTTCGCCCGCTGAGTCTTGGACGAAAGCTGGCCTGCTTAAAGCCAATGTTGAATATAAGAAATTCTTTGATATTTACTTGCAAGGAATGGAGCGATACCAGAAGGCGTTGGAGCAACACAAAGAAGCGGTCGAAAAGGCCAAGGCCGATGGCAAACCGGCACCGCGCGCGCCGGGCAAGCCGTGGATGCCTGCGGGATTGTACAACGGGATGCTCGTGCCGATTATACCGTTCGCCATTCGCGGAGCTATCTGGTATCAGGGCGAATCGAACGCAGGACGCGCATATCAGTACCGCGAATTATTTCCCGATATGATTCGCAACTGGCGTGCGGATTGGGGGCAGGGCGATTTCCCCTTCCTTCTGGTTCAACTCGCAGCCTTCGGCCCCAACTCGCCGAATCTCGGGGAGAGCGACTGGGCGGAGCTGCGCGAGGCGCAGTCGATGACTCTCACTTCCGTGCCGAAAACAGGCATGGCGGTCGCGATCGATGTGGGGGATATCAACGATATTCACCCGAGAAACAAACAGCCAGTCGGTTCTCGGTTGGCGCTCTCGGCGCGCGCCGTCGCTTATGGCGAGAAGATCGTTCACTCCGGCCCGGTCTACCAGTCGGTGAAGATAGACGGGAACAAAGCCATCCTCAATTTCGCACATACAGCTGGCGGGCTCGAAGCGCGCGGAGGAGCACTGAAAGGGTTCATCGTCGCGGGCGAAGACAAGGTCTGGCACGAGGCGAAAGCCGAAATTAAAGGTAAGAATATCGAGGTGGTAAGTGACAAAGTCGCCAAACCGGTGGCCGTGCGTTACGGATGGGCGAAGTATCCCGACTGCAACCTCTACAATAAGGAAGGGCTGCCCGCTTCGCCGTTCCGAACGGATAAATGGCCCGGAGTAACAGTGCCGAAACCACAGCCCTGAGAATTTTCACCAGAACACTAAAAATATGACAAAAAGCACAAAAAGAATAGAGACACGCGTAATTTCAATGATATCTCTCTTTTTGTGCTTTTTGTTCTCCTTATCCGTTTTTTATGGGGAAGTTCCATCAGCCGAGATCGAATGGCCGAAGATAACGAGCCAGACCAAACCCTGGAGCCGCTGGTGGTGGCTGGGCAATGTCGTCAATAAGAAAGACCTCTCGATTGAGATGGAGAAGTACCAGAAGGCCGGGTTGGGTGGATTGGAGATAACGCCGATTTACGGCGTCAAGGGTTACGAAGATCGATTCATCGACTATCTGTCGCCGGCGTGGATGGAGATGCTCGATCATACTTTGAAAGAGGCTGATCGCCTGGGTCTGGGCATTGATATGGCCACTGGGACCGGATGGCCATTTGGCGGACCGTGGGTGGGCTCTGATGATGCTTGCAGGAATGTCGTTCATAAGACTTATAAATTGAAGAGCGGCGAGAGCCTCAGGGAGCCGGTCATCTATTTGCAGAAGCCGCTGGTCAGGGCGATTGGCCGTCGCGTGACGATTGCGGAACTGAAAGAACCCATCAGCGCCAATCAGAATCTGCAGGCTCTCGCTCTCGATCAGGTCAGGTTTGAAAAGAAGTTGGCTCCGCATCTACTCATGGCCTTCTCGGATAAAGGTGCGTCGCTCGACCTGACAGGCAAAGTCGATGGCAGCGGAAAACTGAGTTGGGTTGCGCCGGAGGGCAGCGGCAGCTGGACGTTGTATGCTCTTTTTCAAGGCTGGCACGGAAAGATGGTGGAGCGCGCGGGTCCTGGAGGCGAGGGCGACGTCATCGACCATTTCTCGGGTAGGGCGCTCCAGAACTACCTGAAAAAATTCGACCAGGCGTTTGCCGGACACGATATCAAATCGCTGCGGGCATTTTTCAATGACTCATATGAAGTAGACGATGCCGATGGAGACTCGAACTGGACCCCCGGTTTCCTGGAGCAATTCAACAGGCGGCGCGGCTATGATCTTCGCAGCCAATTGCCGGCTCTCTTCGGTAATGATACCGAAGAGAAAAACGCGCGCGTGCGCTGCGACTATCGCGAGACGCTATCCGAGCTTCTTCTAGAAGAGTTCACGATCCCATGGCGCCAGTGGGCTGCAGGCAAAGGCGCCGTCGTTCGCAATCAATCGCACGGGTCTCCCGCCAATATTCTCGACCTTTATGCGGCAAGCGATATACCGGAGACAGAAGGATCGGACATACATAGAATCAAATTCGCTTCATCCGCCGCCAATGTTTCAGGCAAACCGCTCACATCCTCCGAATCGGCCACCTGGCTCAACGAGCATTTCGTGTCGACGCTCGGTGACGTGAAAGGAGCGATCGATCGGTTTTTCCTGGGAGGGGTCAATCATATTTTTTACCACGGAACGCCATATTCGCCGTCAAGCGAGGAATGGCCCGGCTTGCTCTTCTACGCCGCGGTGCACTTCGGCCCGAGCAACTCCTTCTGGAACGATTTCCCAGCATTAAATAGATACGTGGCGCGTTGCCAGTCCTTCCTTCAATCGGGACGACCCGACAACGATGCTCTCCTCTATTACCCTATCTATGATAGCTGGTCGAACGCGGGGAAAAACATGCTCGTGCATTTCGGCCAGGGCATCGAGGGCGCCATGACGCAGAGCGCCGGGGAGGAGATGCTCAAGACCGGTTACTCTTATGATTTGATCTCGGATCGGCAACTGGAGAGAGTAGAGATCGCAGGCAATTCCATTCGGACGGGCGGCAATTCTTATCAGGTGGTGGTTCTTCCGGAATGCCGGTTCATCCCTCTCAAGACATTCGACAGGTTGGTAGAGTTAGCGAAGAGAGGGGCCACGATTGTCGTGCAAAATAGCTTGCCATCCGATGTGTCCGGCTGGGGTAACCTCGATGGGCGTCGAAACGATTTCAAGAAACTGGTCGCGGGACTCCAATTTGCGAAGGAAAAAAACGCCGAGATTCAGAGCGCGAAGGCCGGCAAGGGCAGGTTTCTGCTCGGTAAAGACCTGGGCCAATTGCTCTCTTTTGCCGGGATCAAGCGGGAGTCACTGGTAGATAGAGGGCTGGAGTTTGTTCGCCGCCAATACGATAAAGGCCGTTATTATTTTATCCTCAATAGCGGCAACGACCTTTTCGAAGGTTGGGTTCCACTTCAAACCGGCGCAAGATCGGTAGCAATCTTCAATCCCGTGCTGGAAGAGAAGGGAATGGCCGAGCAACGAAATTCGGGGACCGGAGCCAAAGAGGTCTACCTTCAGCTTGCGCCCGGAGAATCGTGCATTTTGAAGACGTTTGATGATGGTGTTAAAGCGCCGGTGTATGGATATTTCGAAAAGAGAGGCGAGGCGAATAAGATCGCCGGACCGTGGTCTGTGAAATTTATCGATGGGGGACCGGAGCTGCCGGTCGATGCTGAGACGCGCGAACTTGGTTCGTGGACCACTTTTGGTGGAGAGGCGGTTATGAGATTTTCCGGCACAGCGAGGTATTCTATAACTTTCGAGAAACCCAAAGGAGATGCTGATGGATGGCTGCTCGATCTTGGCCGCGTCTGCGAGAGCGCGCGCGTTTTGATCAACGGGAAGGAACTGGGCGTTCTGATCAATCCACCCTACAGAATCCGGATACCCAAAGCGATAGTGATCGAGAAGAATACTCTTGAAATCGACGTCTCGAATTTGATGGCGAATCGAATCGCCGATCTGGATCGCCGCAATGTGAATTGGAAGAAGTTCTACAATATCAATTTTCCCTCGCGCAGACCTGAGAACCGGGGAGCCGATGGCTTGTTCGATGCGTCGCGCTGGCTCCCGCGAGATTCGGGGTTGATTGGGCCTGTTACCCTCACGCCTGTGGAAGTCATGAACTTCGGAAAGTAATAAAAAAATCAGCCATCTCTAGGATGCAACGCTTGTAATGCTGAGATAGCGGTTCTCTCTACTAAGGTGCGCGGATCGGAAACCGGCTGCCCGAGTTCAACGATCATCTCTTTTCATCAGACGATTTGCGGGCAAGCTGGGATTGAGAACTTTTTCTGCACTCTCAACTCCTGCAACGGGCAATTGTGTGGCATCGAGCAGACCCAGTTGAGCGAGGACCGAAGCCTGGTCCCAGTATATATGTTCATGCTTGAGCTTCCCTTCGCGGAAATGCACGATCACCACGAGCGGAACTTTGACGTGCTTGCCCGTTGGGGCAATCCCGGGCAACATCCAATCCATCTTGACCGTATGTGTGAACTCAAAGATCATCTCTTCGACCAGGCGATCGACTCCGATCGTGCGGGATATTGGTGTGATCGTCGTATCGGGCGGCATCTGCGGAATGAAGTGTTGCGAGTAGAACTCGCGTAACTCATTTTGCCCGATCCCGCCGGTCAGCACCGGTATGTGGTTTACATAAGCATCATCGACCATAGTCTTGAGCGTGCTTTCCGTGTCCTTTGTGACGAATTCGTGTTTCAAGTGTTCTTCCCATACCGCAGTTAGCCGTGAGTCTATGCCGCCAGAATCTTTTATCTTTGCCATGTGAGCCCTCTAAGCAACCAGAAAACATATCAAACACAACGTTAATTTCGAGAGGCTGACTCCTACTATTTTTCCGCCTCTATCAGACATTATATTGGGGAATTTCCAGGAGGATCAATTCCCGGGTGCTCTTTTACCGCATTTTAAGCGGCAACAGCACTCGGGATATAATGCGCCTCGATGCAACTTACCGACATTTTCAACTTATCACTCGTTGGCCGATCGGCGGCTAACGCGCTCGAATACGACTCTGCCGAGGGGAATGTAGGGCGTCTCACATTCGGCGATCTCGATGTCCGAAGTAATCGCGTGGCTCGTTTGCTACTCTCGCGCGGTATCGCGCGTGGCGATCGGCTGGGATTCTTTTTGCCGAATCGAGTCGAATTTATAGATCTGTTTCTCGCTTGCGTCAAACTCGGCGTCATCGTTGTCCCGATAAATGTGTTGTATCGAGAACGGGAGATAGAACACATTGCCGGCGATTCCCAACCGGCAGCCGTCGTGACAACGCGCGAATTGAATCCCCTCATACCTTCGCGCATAACAAGTTGGGACGTCGATGAAATTACCGCCTCCGCGCTGAACCACTCCGGCGCACACATGCGGATCGCGATAGATGGTGACGATCCCGCCGCGATAGTCTACACATCGGGCACGACAGGGCGCTCCAAGGGGGCTGTGCTGACACACAACAACTTCGCGTCAAATACTGTTAATCTGCTCACATGCTGGCGGATCACGAGCGATGATCGCTACCTTGCCGTCCTGCCTCTGTTTCACGTCCATGGCCTCGGCAACGGCGTGCATGCCTGGCTGGGGAGCGGATGCAGCATGCGGCTCGCGGAGCGCTTCGACGCGAGTCGTGCGACTGCCCTCTTCGAAACTTTTCATCCGACGCTTTTTTTCGGCGTTCCTACTATCTATTTCAGATTATTGGAGTTCCCAGAAGACCTGGCCCATCGAATCGGCGCGCGAATGCGTCTCTTCGTTTCCGGCTCGGCACCCTTACCCGGTCAAGTGTTTTCAGCATTTCGTGAGAGGTTCGGTCACACGATACTAGAACGGTATGGAATGAGCGAAACTCTGATGAATATAAGCAACCCTTACGAGGGAGAACGCCGCCCGGGATCGGTCGGGTTGCCCCTACCCGGGGTCTCAGTTGTCATTCTGAATGATGATGGGGTTGAAGCGGGTGATGGGAATGTCGGGGAACTCAGTGTCCGTGGTCCAAATGTCTTCCCAGGCTATTGGGGGCACACGCGAGGCCAAAATCCGGAAACAGGACCCGATGTCGATGGCTGGTTTCGCACCGGCGATCTGGCGGAGCGTTCGGCCGATGGCTATTTCACGCTGCGCGGGCGTAGGACCGACCTGATAATCTCCGGCGGGTTCAATATTTATCCACGGGAAATTGAAGAATTGTTGCTCGAACAGCCGGGTGTACGCGAAGTCGCGGTTTGCGGAGCACCAGATGAAAGACGGGGAGAGGTTCCGGTCGCCTATATTGTTGCGGATGGGTTGCTCGATGAGGCCGCGCTGATGGATGCGTGTCGGCGATCACTAGCGTCGTTCAAGACGCCACGTGTATTCGTTCGTGTGAATGAGTTGCCGCGAAATGCTCTGGGCAAAGTGCAGAAACATCTGCTCAAGCCATAATAATCAAAAACCGCCAAGATGCCGTCAGCGCCAAGTATAACTATTGGCGCTAATGGCATCCTGACGGTGTAATTATTTCCTGAATTCTAGTGATGCAGCCAGGCTACCTATTCCGTTCTGCCAGACCCTGCCGCCGCGGCACCCATTCCTTTGCTAACCAGAATCGCTATCTCAACACGGCGGTTCTGTTCGCGTCCCTCACGGGTTGTATTGTCACCGACTGGTTTCAATTCACCGAACCCATAAGGAGTGATGATGCGACGCTGCGGAATATCGTGATTTTCAATCAGATAACTGATAACAGCGTTGGTTCGCTTCTCACTGAGTTGACGATTGTATGATTGGTTACCGTCAGCCGAAGCGAATCCGGCTACCTGGATGACATAGCCTTTTTCATTCTTGGCCTGAGTGGCGAGTTCGTCGAGAGCAGCCTGCGACTCGGTTGAGAGTTTGGAGCTGTTGACCTTGAAGTTGATGGTAATGGTGTTCTTCGCTTCGAAATCATCCAAGGTCGAAACACGATCATCAACTGCATTCACCCGCTGGTTGGTTTCATTGATTCGTTGGTTGGCAGCATTGACCTCGGCGATAGCCTTATCGGCCGTATCCTGAGCAGCTTTGGCGCCGCCGCGAGCCGTATTAGCCACAGCCGCAAGCTCCTCGAGCTGTCCTGAAAGCCTTTGCTGATTTTGTTCTGATTGCGCCAGACGACCTTCAGCTTCTCCTACGCGATCCTCAACCGGATCAACGCGCGACTCAAGCGAAGCCGCATCTTGAAACTGTTCGTCAGTGAATTTGACCTTTTCGGCAACAAGCGTGCCTGAATCATTTCCGCGCCCTTCTACTTCTACCCATAGGCCGCGAACCAAGGCGTTCATATCATATTGCCTTGCACTGCGAAATGGGTTCTTCTTGTTCTCTTGTATTTTGGTCGTCCCGTTAAGGTTAACCGTTATTTCCGATCGATTCCGATCGCGAAGAACCAAACTTTCTCCTTCGCGCTTGACGATAATCCCGGAAACTTTCTGCTTCTTCCCTGACTCAAATCGTGGACCCTGATTTGTAGCCTGGTCTTGTGCCTGTGCATAAGTTGGGACCAATAGGCTAAGTCCCATCATTACTGCCAGTCCAAACTTAAGTTTAATATCTTGCATAATTCGTGTTCCCTCCAGAGGTAGAATCTACTTTCATTTTGCGAGCGACTTCCTAAGCGCAAGCCCCGTGCCTCAGAATTAATCGCAAAAATTTTTTTGCATTATTTTTCTATGTATACACAAGGTAAGGTTTTATTGCCGCTCCTGCGCAACAATTTCCCAGCGTTATCTGGGATTTTGTTTACTTAGGAGTACTAGTTTATTCCACACGAAATCAGTAATTGTTTGGTTTCCGAACATTACCGATTTATACACAAATCAGTTTTCAAAGTAGCGAATGGAAGAATGAATCGGGTGAGGCAAAATTGACAATGTTCGCAAAGAATTACCGATGAGTTGGGAAAGTTAGTAGGCAGTGGGTAGTTTGTTCAGACTGTGGCAAAATGTTTACAAACTGCCCGCTGCCTAATAAATATTGATAAATGTTCCAGAAGTATTAACGGATCTGATGACAAACCCGAGAAAACTGGAAGAAAAAATGAAATCTATAATGTAAATTAGGTTGTTACTGCAGCCTGGGGTTCGCGGAGTAAGCCGATGACCATGAAGACGGCCCCGAGGAGCAGGTGGACGAGATTGTCCATCAAGAGACTGGGAGATTCAGACATAGCGTGCCCCATCAACAGGCTTACTACTACTGTTGGTGCAATAAATCCGAGTAGGCCTACTAGAAGGTAAACCACACCGAAGACCTGACAGAACGAATGAGCCGCTCTGGTCGATCCTGCGAAACCGAAATAGAGGGCAACCAATGAAGTTGCCAGGTGAACGATATTGTGGATAAGGGTAAGATGGAGCCCCAATAGGTTTTCTGCGAAGAATCCCACGATTCCTACCAGAAGAAATGCGACACCCATAACTTTACATATTGTTTTAGCCATAACTCTCTCCTTAGATTGTGCCCAGATCAGCGAGGGGCTTTTCGCAATCTCAGCGTTGTGTTTGGAAACTGGCTATTGTGATGCTACTTGTGCATGATCAAGCGAAGTTACACTATATTGTTAATACAAGAGGGGGGAATTTACAAGCAAATTTAGCCATAGATATTATATGAGATGAGGATCGATTCATCTAATTATATGCCCGTAGACGCTTGTAACTTTTGAAACAATGATGCGACACGGTTGGGAAGTAAATGTGTGAAATGGCGTTAGTTTACCCTATCAAATTGGTCGCATTTTCTAGAGAAAAGTTGTCGGGCAGGTAAATATAGGGAGTGACGCAATCGTTTGGTAATACCTACGGTGGGGCGGTATAGCGGCGTTCTATCAGAGCCCTTATGCGGGCGCGGCTCTCATCCGCGGACAGGTCGATTTCTTTTTCGACCAGAACTGCATCTTCCGCCAACCCGTCATCTTTGATTACTCTCCGGAACCAGTCGGAATATTCGCCCTGGCGAAGATGGTGAATCCAGGTGTCATCGTCCACGCCGTCGGCCATTTGTAGAAAGACCACCAGGTTCTGCGCGCGTAAATTGAGTTTCCCCTCAGGCCCTCGGAAGTAGAAGCTGTTTTCGGGATCGAGCTCGCCGGTAGCGTATTTACGATGATGTCGGCGGCGCTCCCCCTTTGAGGAAAGGCTCCGGACCCAGACCGGGCCTTCGTTACCATCGATTGACCAGACTATTGCCTCGCCTATCGCCAGCTTTACCGGGTCGAGCGGGGGGGCCGGCCGGCCGGCCTTATGGCAGAACGCCTTTACGGTTTGATCGGGCGACTCTCCGATAGCGATGATCGTGTTTACCGTGGATATTATCGGTTGAGCGACGTGGTCGGGTTTCAGTGTGATGAACATCATCCCCGTCGTCCCCTGCGGCAGCGTCAGCGGCGTTGGCTTCCACGATGCAGGCAGCAGATGATGCGTTTCGTCGACGACGACCCAGTGGGGATGGCCGGTGCGTGCGCGCAGTTCCTGAATCTTCGGAAATAACTTGATGAAGAATGAGGGACGGTGTTCAAGCGCAATGCCCAGCAGGTTGATGACTACGCTCTCTTCAGGCTTCATCAACAATTCGAGCGCCTCATCGACGCTCGGAGCGCGGTTGGCATCGCCGAGAGAGACGACTCCTTCGAGCGAGGAATAATCGCCCTCCGGATCGACTATACACAACTGATATCCGCGTTCGATGAAACGTTCGATAATTCCGGTAGCCAGGGTAGTCTTGCCGCCCTGCGAAGATCCGGCAAGCAAGAGGTTGAAGCCATAAGGCGCCAGTAGCACCTCCCGCCCGTCTGCGCGAGAGCCGAGCGGAATATGGTGTCGCTCGAGCCGCCCGATTTCGGGCGCGCTCAAATCAGAAGAGATGATCCGTTCGATCAGCTCGATGACGCCGTCCCCATGGTCCCCTGAGGTTACCAGGTCAGCGCGCTCCTTGATCATCGGGAGCGCGTTGGAGACCGCAACCGCGCATTCGCATAAAGCAAGGAAGGCGTGGTCATTCTCGGCATCGCCGACCCCTATTGCATTGTGCCGTGAAAGCCCCAGTTCGCTTAACGCCGCGCTCAGACCCGTAGCTTTATTGATGCCGGAAGGGAGAACCATAACCGCGCCTTTATTGAAGATGACCTGCATCTCGAGCCCGAAGTCGCGGATTGTTTCGAGAACCGCCATCTCGTGCGGTTGCCAGGTAGCTATGATCGCTCTTCCCGTGGATATCGGACCGATCCCCCTTCTCCTAAGGGCATCGATGAATTCGGATGGGGGCGGTTCGGATAGAAGCTTTTCATCGAGAGTCGCCGGCCGGTATAGAAGCGCGCCATTCTCTGCAACTATCCGCTCAAAGAGGTCGAGGCGGGGAAATATCTTCTTCAAGTCTGCAACTTCACGTCCGGTTACGAGGATAAGATTGCGGCCCGAAGCGCGCAGACGCTCCAACGCAGCTACAGCCCGCTCGCTGACCACGCCATCGTGAGCCAGTGTGCCATCGTAATCGCACGCGAGAGTGAAATAACGCATAAAATCAATTGATAGTCGATAGTTCGCAACCACCGAGTTAACAATTGCGAACTATCAACTATCAACTATTAGTATATTTCTTATTCGTATAAACTTTGTGCGCGTTTCAATCTGCCCGTCAGACTGGCGACGCTGACGACCAGCTCATCGGGCTCGACCGGTTTAGTCAGGTGCAACTGAAAACCGGCGGCGAGCACGCGTATGCGGTCTTCGGCGCCCGCATTTGCGGTCAAAGCTATGATCGGCATTCTGCCGTCGCCATCGGGTTCGAGTTCGCGGATACGGCGTATCAATTCAAAGCCATCGCCGTTGGGCATTGCGATGTCTGTGATCACGATCTCTGGCTGCCATGTGATCAGCGCGTTTATCGCCTCGGTGACGTTGCCCGAGGTTTGGACATCTGCATCACTCAAATTAAGAATAGTGGCCAGCAGTTCGCGGGCGTCGGATTGATCATCGACGACCAGCACACGGAGACCCGTTAGTTTCGGCGCCCGGTCCGACAGAACGATTTTCTGATCAAGAGTTGATATCTCCATGCCGCGTAGTGTGGAGATGGGGGCAGCCAGTGGAAGTATGACGGTGAAAGCCGCGCCCTGGCCGACGCCCGCGCTTTCGGCTTTCGCCGCGCCGCCGTGCATTTCGACAAGGTGTCGCACAATCGCCAGACCCAAACCCAAACCTCCATGCTTCCTGGTGCTGCTGCCATCCGCCTGCCGGAAGCGTTCGAAGACGTAAGGGAGGAACTCGCGGGCAATGCCCATGCCGGTGTCACTGACTATGATCTCAATGTGCTCATTGAGGCGTCGCAGGCGGACCTTAACGCTTCCTCCCATCGGCGTGAACTTCACGGCATTGGAGAGCAAATTCCAGATCACCTGCTGGATCCGATTCGGGTCGCCCTGGAATGGGCACGTGGTCGGGTCCACTTCGACTTGCAGTTGTACTCCCTTCGCATCTGCCGCGGGCCGCGCCGATTCGACGGCCGATTGGATGATGGAGACGAGGTCGGCCACCCGGATATCGAGGCGGAGTTTGCCGGTGATGATGCGCGAGACGTCGAGCAGATCATCGATCAATTTCTTCTGGGCGCGCGCGCTCCGTTCGATGGTTTCTAGCGCCTGTTCCTCTTTATCATCGACGAGCTTGCCGTTTCTGATGAGCGTGGTCCATCCGAGTATCGCATTGAGGGGGGCACGCAACTCGTGCGAAACGGTTGCGAGGAATTCATCCTTCAAACGATTGGCCGTTTCCGATTCCTTGCGCGCCGCCTGCTCGCGCACGAGCAGCTCGCCGCGTTCCTTCTCGGCCTGTTTCCGTTCGACGATCTCCTGTTCAAGCGCCCCGGCGTGGTGTTGTAGTTCAGCGTAAAGCCGCGCATTCTCATAAAAAACCATCGCTTGAGCCAGTGTGGCAGCAAAGTGTTCATCCGCTTCGCTGAACTCCTCGCCGGAAAGCTTGTCGGCGAGATAAAGCCACCCGCGCACGCGATCGTGCTGTATTAGTGTGGCGCCGAGGAACGATCTGACCGGCGGTTGGTCAGGTAGAAGGCGGATAAATTGTCGCACCTCATCGGGCGGTGAGAGGCGGACCGACCGTTTCGCCTCGAAATGTTCGCCTAGCATCCTCTGGCACACTTTCGGCAAGCCTGAATTGATGGCAGTCTCGCGATCGATTCCGCCGGTGAAGAAATGGCGCACCGACACGCCGTCTTCCTCCAACACTCCCAGCGTCGCATAGCGTGCCCACAGGATGTCGCGCGCCTCATCGCACAAGGTTGCCAGTACCTGTTCGGGATCGCGCTCGGCAGCCAGTTGCTGGCTGAGGTCTATCAATCGCAAAAGCCGCTGGATATTAGCATTCTCGAGCTCGATGTTTTTTTGGCGGAGCAGCTCTGCTTGTCGTTTTACTTGCTCGGTTTTTTTGAAAAGTTCGACGAAAACCGCGACCTTCGATTTCAATGCCTCGGGTTCTATCGGCTTGATGATGTAATCGACGGCGCCCAGCTTGTACCCCTGCGAGTGCTGGGTGCGGCCCGCGCTGTCGTGCGCGGTCAGAAAAATTATGGGAAGATCGCGCGTACGCTCGCGCCCGCGAATGAGGGCTGCCGTCTCCAGTCCGTCAATGATCGGCATCTGCACGTCGAGCAGGATGACCGCAGCTTCGCGGTCGAGCAGGAATCGTAATGCCTCCTCACCAGAAGAAGCCCGGACTAGGTTTCGGTCCGGCGCTTCCAGGATGGTCTCCAACGACAATAGATTGCTCGGATTGTCGTCGACCATCAGGATATTGATCTTCTGATTCCCATTTTCCATGAGTATTTATCGAAACAAAAATTGCAAAATGTGGCAAAAGGGCAAGCGAATTTGCCTCTTCATCCATCCTACTTAACTACCTATTTCCTACTATTCCCCTAAAAAATACAATTCTGCGAATTCTGCTCTTACGCCTTTCCCAATCTTTCATGCGCCTACCGCCTTTCGACCGTAGAGCCGGACCCGGAGCATCGAGAGAAGTTGATCCATGTCGAGAGGCTTGGCGATGTAATCGGAAGCTCCTGCATCGATACATTTGTCGCGGTCCGCTTTCATCGCTTTGGCCGTGAGTGCGATTATGGGTAGCTGATTGAACCGTTCTATCTGCCGGATGGCCTGCATAGTTTCGTACCCGTCCATCTCCGGCATCATAATGTCCATCAATACCACGTCGGTATCCGGGTTTTGCGTAAGCAGGTCTATTCCTTCGCGCCCGTTCTCGGCGCGCAGGACGAGCATCTTGTACGACTCGAGCGCGCTGGTGAGCGCAAAGATATTGCGCACGTCATCATCAACGATCAGCACCTTCTTGCCTTCGAGTATCGGGTCTCGGCGGAGCAGCTGTTCGAGCATACGCCGTTGCTTTTCCGGCAGATTGCTTTCTACGCGATGTAGGAAGAGCGACGTCTCCGCCAGCAGCCGTTCCGGTGAATTGGCCTCCTTAACGACGATAGCATCGGCGACCATCCGCAACCGGGCATCATCTTTCTCGGTCAGGTCTTTGCCGGTATATACGATGATCGGCAGATCGAGAAGACCGAGGTCTTTCTGAATCCGCTCGATCAGCTCGAAACCATCCATTTCCGGCAGCCTCAGGTCGAGCACCATGCAATCGAAGATATTTTCTTGCAGTTTTACCAGCGCCTCTTCGCCAGTCGCCACAGCCGTGGTAAGCACGTCATCCTTGCCGATCAGCTCGACGATGGCCATCCTCTGTACGTCATCATCCTCGACTACCAGTAATTGCTTTATTTTTCTCTGGGCGAATGCGGCGATCTTTTCAAACGACTCGTTGAGCTGTTCGCGCGTCACCGGTTTGCGCAAGTGTGTAAACGCGCCGAGTTTGCGCGGCTGATAATCGCGATCGTCAGCTGTGATGACGTGGATCGGGATGTGCCGGGTCTTCGGATCACGTTTCAAGCGATCAAAGATCGTCCAGCCGTCGCGGTCCGGCAGCCTGATATCGAGCGTGATCGCATCGGGTTTGTATTTGTGAGCTAGAGCCAAGGCAGAATCGCCCTCTGCCGAGACGATACCCTTGAATCCGTTTTCGTGTGCGGTATCGATTAATATCTGCGCGAACAGCGAGTCGTCCTCAATGATAAGGACGACGAGATCGCCGGGGGAAATCCCTTGGCGGTCATCGGCGACCTCGATCACTACTTCGTATTCGCTGGGAGTCAATGTGGATAAGAATTCCACCTCTCCTCTTCGCGGATCGTGTTCGCTTGCTACGGGCCTGCCTCTTTCAGGCACCGAGGTTTTGAGGGTGCGCGGCAGATAGAGTGTGAAAGTACTGCCCTTGCCCGGCGCGCTGACGACGCGGATTTCGCCGCCGAGGAGCCGCGCGATCTCGCGGCTAATGGAGAGACCAAGCCCAGTCCCGCCATACTTCCGGCTCGTCGTCCCGTCCGCCTGCTGGAACGCTTCAAAGATGATCCGCTGTTTTTCCACAGGTATGCCGATGCCCGTGTCGGTCACGGAGAAGGCGATCACCGTATCGGCGTTGTTGAGCGAATCGAGTGCGAATGTGTTGCGCGGGTCGGCTACTCTGATTCCCAGGCTGACCCTGCCTCTCTCGGTGAACTTGAATGCGTTCGATAGCAGGTTTTTGAGAATCTGAAGCAGGCGCTTGTTATCAGTGAAGATCATGGACGGCAAGTTCGGCGATCTTTCTATGTGGAACTCGAGACCCTTATCGGCGCCCATCTGATGGAAACTACGATTGAGCAGGTCGCTGATCTCATCGAATTGCACCTGGGCGAGCTCGATCGCCATCATCCCCGACTCGATCTTGGATAGATCGAGGATGTCATTGATCAGCGAGAGCAGGTCGTTTCCGGAAGAGTAGACCGTTTCAGCGAACTGCACTTGTTTAGGGGTCAGGTTGGTGTCGTGGTTTTCGGCCAGTTGTCGCGAGAGAATGAGCATGGAGTTGAGCGGCGTGCGCAACTCGTGCGACATGTTGGCGAGGAACTCCGATTTGTATTTTGAAGTTAGCGCTAGCTGTTCGGCTTTCTCGCGCATCGCTTCGCGCGCTTCCTCGACTTCACCCTTCTTGGCCTCCACCTCCGCCTTCTGCTGCGCCAGCAGCTCGGCCTTCTCCTGCAGCTCCTCGTTGGTCTTGCGGAGTTCCTCCTGCTGCGACCGCAGCCGCTCTTCCGACTCGCGCAGCGTCAGCGCCTGTTGTTCGAGCCGCTCGTTTGTCTTCTTCAATTCATCCTGTTGGCTCTGCAATTCGGTGGCAAGCTGCTGCGACTGGATCAGCAAGCGTTCCGTGCGCGTATTGGCCTCGATAGTGTTGAGCACGATGCCGATGCTGTCAGTCAATTGATCGAGAAAAGTGAGGTGGATTTCACTGAAGCGGTTGAACGATGCCAGCTCGATCACCGCCCTGACCCGGTCTTCGAAAAGCGCCGGCATGACGATGATGTTGAGCGGTGTTCCATCGCCGAGGCCGGACCTGATGACGAGATAATCGTCGGGAACGTTGGTCAACAGGATGCGCTTCTTCTCGGCCATGCACTGTCCGACCAAACCCCTTCCGGCCCTGAATTCGGTGGGCAGGTTATCTCGTTCGGCGTAGGCGTAACTGCTCAGCAGTTTCATCACCGCTTCGCCGTCATCTTTTCGCTGATTGACATAAAAGATGCCCTGTTGCGCTTCGACCAGCGGCGCAAGCTCAGAGAGGATCATATTCGCCACAGTCGCCATATCGCGCTGTCCTTGAAGCATGCTGTTGAACCGGGCGAGGTTGGATTTGAGCCAATCCTGCTCCTTGTTCTTCTGCGTCGTGTCTCTCAGGTTGCGGATCATCTTGTTGATATTGTCCTTGAGCGCCGCCACCTCTCCCTGCGCTTCGACGCTGATCGAGCGCGTCAGGTCGCCCTGCGTCACCGCCGTCGATACTTCGCCGATTGCACGAACCTGCGTCGTCAGGTTCGCGGCTAGCTGGTTTACGTTGTCCGTCAAATCGCGCCACGTGCCAGAAGCTCCGGGCACGTTCGCCTGACCTCCCAGCTTACCCTCGAATCCCACCTCGCGCGCCATCGTGGTCACCTGGTCGGAGAAGGTGGCCAGGGTGTCGATCATCGCATTGATGGTATTGGCGAGTTCGGCGATCTCGCCCTTCGATTCGATGGCCAGTTTGCGTTTCAAATCGCCGTTGGCCACCGAAGTGACTACCTGCACGATGCCGCGCACCTGATTGGTCAGGTTGCCTGCCATGAAGTTGACGCTGTCGGTCAGGTCCTTCCACGTCCCGGCGACGCCCGGCACCTGCGCCTGTCCCCCGAGCTTGCCCTCGGTGCCGACCTCGCGTGCGACGCGTGTTACCTCAGATGCGAAGGAGTTGAGCTGATCGACCATGACGTTGATCGTGTTCTTAAGCTCGAGGATTTCACCTTTGACGTCGACCGTGATCTTCTTGGAGAGGTCGCCCTTCGCCACCGCTGTAGTTACTTCGGCTATGTTGCGCACCTGGCTCGTCAGGTTGCCGGCCATGAAATTCACGCTGTCGGTCAGGTCTTTCCACGTTCCGCCGACACCTCGCACATATGCCTGCCCGCCGAGCTTGCCCTCGGTGCCGACCTCGCGCGCGACGCGCGTCACCTCAGATGCGAACGAGTTGAGCTGATCGACCATCCGGTTGATCGCTTCCTTGATCTGAAGGATTTCGCCACGTACATCTACCGTGATCTTCTGCGTCAGGTCGCCGTTGGCGATGGCGGATCCGACCTTCGACACGTCGCGGAACTGTACAGTCAGGTTGTCCGCCATGGAATTGACGCTGTCGGTCAGGTCCTTCCACGTCCCGGCGATGCCGGCTACCTGCGCCTGTCCGCCGAGCTTGCCCTCCGTACCGACTTCGCGTGCGACGCGCGTCACCTCAGAGGCGAACGAATTGAGCTGATCGACCATGCGGTTGATCGTGTCCTTCAACTCGCGGATTTCACCCTTCACATCGACGGTGATCTTTTTGGAGAGGTTGCCGTTCGCCACGGCCGTTGTAACGTCTGCGATGTTGCGGACCTGGGCGGTCAGGTTGCTGGCCATGAAATTAACGTTATCGGTCAGGTCCTTCCACGTTCCGGCGACGCCCGGCACCTGCGCCTGTCCGCCGAGCTTGCCCTCGGTGCCGACCTCGCGTGCGACGCGCGTCACCTCAGATGCGAACGAGTTGAGCTGATCGACCATGACGTTGATCGTATTCTTGAGCTCGAGGATCTCACCTTTGACGTCGACCGTGATCTTTTTGGAGAGGTCGCCCTTCGCCACCGCTGTAGTCACTTCGGCGATGTTGCGCACCTGCGCGGTGAGGTTGCTGGCCATGAAGTTGACGTTATCGGTCAGGTCTTTCCACGTCCCGGCTACACCCTTGACCTTCGCCTCTCCGCCGAGTTTGCCTTCCGATCCGACTTCGCGCGCGACGCGCGTCACCTCAGAGGCAAAGGACCCGAGCTGCGCCACCATTCCATTGACCAGTCTCACAACCTTGGAGAACTCACCGCGCAGCGGGCGGCCGTCGACCTCGAGCGCCATCGTCTGCGAGAGGTCTCCATTGGCGACCGCGCCGATAACGCGCGACATTTCATTGGTCGGTTGCGCAAGGTCGTCGATCAAGGTATTGACCGATTCGATCAGGCTCACCCAAGAACCGTCCGCGACCGGCGGTGCGGCCCGGTTCGTGATCTTACCTTCCTTTCCCACTACGCGACTCACTCTCTCTAACTCTTTAGCGAGCCGCTCGTTCGTCTCTATCACCTCGTTCAGGGTGTCCGCTATCTTTCCGGATATGCCCGTCAGATCATGCGGCAGACGCGTGGAAAAATTTCCTTTTTTGAATGCTGTAAGCGTTTTTAAAAGAAGTTTGGCGCTGAGAAGGGATGGCTCGATACCGGACAGCTCTCCTGTATCCCTACCATTTTCTTTATTTGTCAGCTTAGCTCTGGATCCATTTCCAGCCGCTTCTCTTCTTCTCGCTTTTGATTCGTTTGACCCTTTGCCCCTCTTGGATTTGGGAGTATTTGTGCGTTCTGAAGGCATGGTCCCTCGCAATTGTTATTTATCGTTTTCCTCGGTTAATTACCTAAAGAAATCACCTGGCTTTGGTTGGTCTTCTTTTTCTTGTGATCAGTCGTGAAACACTGCATATGTTATATAATGGTACAACTCGTTCTCTTATATTACATTAACGCAGCTTGGTACCCCTAAAGATAATTTTAGGCAAGAAACAAGCCAGGAAAACTCCTCGCCAGGAAATTAGATTAATGATAGGGCATTGAGACAATTTAGTCCAATTGCCCATAGAAATCATGTGATAACCTGAATGAATGAATATCGGCGCCACCGTTTTGCGTAAAGGAGGCGGCGTCCAGTTTCGTGTATGGGCGCCGCGTCGAAGTCACGTCGAGGTGGTAATTAAGAATGAAAATTTTACCGGATATGAGCTTCAAAGCGAAGCTGGGGGATATTATTCGGGCAAAGTTGACGAGGCGGTTGACGGGACGCTCTATTGGATTCGACTGGACAAGGGTGAGAGGCTCCTTCCCGATCCCGCATCTCGGTGTCAGCCTGAAGGGCCGCACGGCCCATCACGGGTGGTCGATCCCAATCTTTTTCAATGGACAGATGATGAATGGCGTGGGGTGCAGCTCGATGGCCAAATCATCTACGAATTGCACATCGGCACATTCACGCGCAAGGGGACGTGGGAGGCAGCGAAACGGGAGCTCGATGAATTGGCCGGCCTCGGCATCACCGTTATAGAAGTGATGCCGGTTGCCGATTTTCCGGGGCGCTTCGGTTGGGGCTATGACGGAGTTAATCTGTTCGCCCCGACGCGGCTCTATGGGGAACCGGACGGCTTCAGAAGTTTTGTAGACCGGGCACACGCTCTTGGAGTTGCCATCATCCTCGACGTCGTCTACAACCATCTCGGCCCTGACGGCAATTACCTGAAAGAATTCTCAGAAGATTATTTCTCGAAGCGCCACCGGACCGATTGGGGCGAAGCGATCAACTTCGATGGCGAGAACAGCCAGCCCGTCCGCGATTATTTCCTCGCCAATGCGGCGTACTGGATCGAAGAGTTTCATTTGGACGGGTTGCGTCTGGATGCAACCCACAGTATTTACGACGATTCGGAGGACCATATTCTAGCGGCCGTCACGCGTCGCGTGCGCGAAGCTGCTCGAGCCAGAGCCACTATCGTGGTGGCCGAGGACGACTCGCAGCGGGTCCGGCTGGCCCAGCCCCTCGAACGCGGCGGATTGGGAATTGACGGCTTGTGGAATGATGATTTTCATCACAGCGCGAGGGTTGCGATGACCGGACGTAATGAAGCTTACCTGAGCGGATATCGAGGCAGACCGCAGGAAATCATTTCAGCGATCAAATATGGTTACCTATATCAGGGGCAATGGAATAATTGGAAAAATGACCGGCGGGGAACTTCAGATTTTACGCTTCCGCGATCAAGCTTCGTCATCTTCATTCAAAATCACGATCAGATCGCGAATGCCAGCCGCGGAGAGAGATGCCACATACTGACGAGTCCGGGACGATATCGTGCGATGACCGCTTTACTCCTGCTTGCGCCATCCACGCCGATGCTCTTCCAGGGGCAGGAGTTCGCCTCATCGAGCCCTTTCAATTTCTTCGCCGATTTCGAGGGCGAGCTGAAGCGGCTGGTCAGGGAAGGCCGTTTCCGAACGCTCGGGGAATTTCGCAGTCTGGCGACGGCCGAAGCACAGGCTGCGCTGATCGACCCCGGCGACCCTGAAACATTCAACCGTTGCAAGCTCGATTTCAATGAACGCCGGCGCCACTCCGAGGTCTATCTCATGCATCGAGACCTGATCGAGCTGCGAAGAGAGTTCTTTCAGAACCGGGGCATGAATGGAGTCGATGGCGCTGTACTGAGCGACGAGGCCTTCGTCCTCCGCTTTTTCGGAAAAGACTGGGGAGACGATCGCTTGTTGCTCGTCAATATGGGAATCGATCTCGTTTTACATCCTGCGCCTGAGCCGCTGCTTGCGCCGCCAACGGAATATCAATGGGAACTGAGATGGTCGAGCGAAGACCCGCGTTACGGAGGGACGGGCACGGCGCAGATTGAGACGAAAGAGGGCTGGTTCATACCTGGCCATGCCGCGGTGGTGATGATCGGGGGCGGCAGGGAGAAGACGAAACGAATGAAAATAGACGTACGGATATAAGAAGTTTGTCTGTTTCGTTATTTTTCTTTGTTTTATATTTCTTTCTTATCATCTGGTTGAAAGCCATCCGCGATTTTCTGGACTAACCGGATTTCAACATAAACCAATAAAATCCATACTCATTAAGCGCCATTTGATAGGGATGCGCGGTGATTCGCGGAAACTCCACCTGATATTGCAGGTCGATGGGAATCATTCCCTGATAACCGCTGAGATCGAGCTGCACCGGCTGCGATGAACGCGCCAGGTTGTAGATACAAAGAACCGTTTCGTCCTCATAGCTGCGGGTAAATGCGAAGATACTGCGGTTTTCCGGTTTGATGAACGAGATAGTGCCCCGGCCGAAGACCCGATGTTTTTTGCGCAAATTGATCATTTGCCGCATCCAGTGAAGCAGCGATGTCGAATGTCGCTGCTGGGCCTCGACGTTGACCGCCTGGTAGCCGTATACCGGATCCATAATTATCGGAAAATACAATTGCGCAAAGTCGGCGCGCGAGAATCCGCTGTTGCGGTCTGCCGACCACTGCATAGGCGTCCGCACACCGTCGCGGTCGCCCAGATAGATATTGTCCCCCATCCCGATCTCATCGCCGTAGTATAAAAAAGGGCTTCCGGGCAGGCTGAAGAGCAGGGCATTGAGCAGTTCGATGCGGCGGCGGCCGTTATCGAGCAACGGCGCAAGACGGCGGCGAATACCCATATTGACCCGCATCCGCCGGTCATTCGCATATTCCTGGTAGAGATAATCGCGCTCTTCATCCGTGACCATTTCCAGCGTCAGTTCATCGTGATTTCGGAGGAACATCCCCCACTGTGCCGTCAGAGGAGTGAGGGGAGTTCTTTCGAGTATTTCGACTATCGGTAACCTGTTCTCCTGCCTGAGCGCGATGAACAATCGCGGCATGATCGGAAAGTGATAACACATCTGACATTCGTCGCCATCGCCGAAATAGGCGACTACATCCTCGGGCCATTGATTGGCTTCAGCCAGCAGGAGGCGGTCCGAATAATGGGAGTCGATATGAGCGCGCAGTCGTTTGATGAAAGCGTGCGTCTCCGGCAGGTTCTCGCAATTTGTGCCCTCGCGTTCGAAGAGATAGGGCACTGCATCGAGGCGGAAGCCGTCGATGCCCATCTCGAGCCAGAACGTGACGACGTCGATGATCGTCTGCTGCAACTCGGGGTTGTCGTAGTTGAGATCCGGCTGATTGCTGAAGAACCGATGCCAATAGAATGCTTTAGATTGTTCATCCCATGACCAGTTGGATCTTTCGGTATCGAGAAAAATTATCCGAGCATCGTTGTATTTATGATCGGTATCGCTCCAGACATACCATCCGCGCTTCGGTGAATCTTGCGAGGCCCGGGATTCCTGGAACCACGGGTGTTGATCAGAGGTGTGATTGAGCACGAGATCGGCGATTACGCGAATGCCCCGACGATGCGCCGCTGAGAGAAAATTTTGCAGATCATCCAGCGTTCCGTATTCGGGCTGGATCGCGTAATAATCGGAAATATCATAGCCACCATCCATCATGGGAGACGCATAGAAAGGCAGGAGCCAGATGCAGTTCACGCCGAGCCATTCGAGATAGTCGAGCTTTTCAGTCAGACCGCGAAAATCGCCAATTCCGTCACCGGTAGCGTCATAGAAACCGCGGACATATACAGAATAAAAAATTGCGTCTTTATACCAGAGGGGATCAGGATTGAGCGAGCCAGTCGTAGTCATAAATCGGACCCCGCGCTTCAACAAAAATGTTCAGACGGGAATACCGGATTTGCAATTTAACCAGAGTCTAGAAATTCCTGGCAAACTGTAAATCCCGTCTAATTTTCTCAGGGGGAAAATCTTGGGAGGGATAATCAAATAATACGATGCCGGCGGGGGGTATTCCAGAAGGTGATGGACAGCCGTGCGAACGCTTCCTCTATTGTTTTTTCTCAAACTTCAGGGAAGCGGAATTGATACAGTAACGCAAGCCAGTAGGTTTCGGTCCATCATCGAAGACGTGGCCAAGATGAGCATCGCAGCGGCTGCACAGTATTTCGACGCGCCGCATCAGAAAGCTGTTATCGGCCTCGGCGGTGATGTTTTCTTTAGCAATCGGCTGCCAGAAGCTCGGCCACCCCGTCCCTGAATCGAACTTGTGTTTTGAGCTGAAAAGTTCCTGCCCACAGCAGACGCAAGCATAAACGCCTTGCTCGTGATGGTTCCAATATTCGCCCGTGAAAGCGCGCTCGGTCCCTTTCTGGCGCGTGACTTGAAATTGCATTGGCGTCAAAAGTTGCTTCCATTCTTCTTCCTTCTTCACAATCTTCCCCCTTGATTTCGTCATTTTGCCAGCTTCTGCTCGCTTCTTCGCATTAATTGCGGACTTCGTTGTCTGAGCGAGATAGAATCCGCCCAATACTGAAAGTATGACGATGGTTGCCAATATCTTCATAATTGAACCTTATAATCAAACCTTCAAGTGAATTTTAAAATAACACTAAAAAAACAACACTAGATTCGTTCGTTTGTAACTATAACATTCAAGAAAAGGATCACTCGAGCCTAGCACCGAGTAGAGAAAAATAAGTCTCATTTTGAATGACTCCGCTATCTGCGTCTGCGCAGCGCAAGCGTTAAAACTTCGCGCTACCTTCCGCCAGGTATTTTTCATACGCCTTGGTATCGAGGATATCTCTTATTTCGGCAATGGTAGCAGTCAGCTCATCATCGGTATTGAAAAAATGCGGGCCGATGCGAATCCCGGCGCCGGGCCTGAAATCGACCAGTACATTCCGTTCGCTCAGCTCCTGAACAACTCCGCCAGCGTATGGGACGTCGATGACAACCGAGCCCCCGCGCTTCGACGCGTCGCGCGGTGAATTCACCTTCCAACCCTGCTCATCGGCCAGAGCAATCAACTTCGTCGTCTGGTTAATAGACTTGGTCCTGATCCGTTCGAGGCCGATCTCGTTGATCAGATCATAACCGCTCTCGGCGGCATAAAGAGCCGGGATCGCAGGTGAGCCGTGCAGGAAGCGGCGAACGTCAGTGGTGTAATCGATCTCCCCCGGTTCGAATGAGAAGGGAGCTCGATGGGCCATCCATCCCGTGACTTTCGGTGAGAGCGTATTACGCAATTCGGGCTTGACGTAAAGGAAGCCCGAGCCTGACCCGCCGCAGAGCCACTTCACTGAGCCGCCGGTGGCGAAATCCACGTCGAACTCCTTCACGCTGAGCGGCAGCGCACCGGCGGACTGATAAACGTCCAGGACGACGAGAGCGCCTACTCTGTGCGCCTTCTCGACTATCGCTTTAACATCCTGCAGGTAGGCGCTCTTGAAGATCACGTGCGAGATCGGGACGAGGAGCGTCTCATCGTCGATCGCGTCGACCATACGCTGCGTATCTATCGTGATGCCGTCTTCGCTCGGGACCTCGACGATCTGCGCGCCGGAGGCCCGCGCGTGCGCTTCATAGACGTACATTACCGAGGGGAAGTTCATGGCCTCGTATACGATCTTGTTGCGCTTTTGCCCGAGATCGAAGCACGAAATGATGATCGACTGGCAAACGGAGACGTTCTGATGCATCACGACCGTTCCGGGATCAGCGCCGATGATCCGTGCTACTTTATCGCCCGTGGTGATGGGCATATCCCACCAACCCTCGGCCCACGCGCGGATCCCGCGCGTCGCCCAGGCATCGGCATACTCGCGGAGACGGTCGTAGGTCCTCTCCGGCATAGCGCCGAGCGAATGGTTGATCAGGTAAATCGATTTAGAAAGAATCGGAAAATGCTTGCGATACGAGATGAGTTGGTCCATAGCGATTATCCGCCAGGCACTTCTGCTACCTCCAGAAGAGCGAAGAAACGATCCGTATCCTCGAAGTCAGGAATGACATGTTTGGCTCCTGCGTGGGTCAGGGCCGTTGCGCGCGTTCCGCTTGCAATGCCGATGAAAGCCAGGCCCAGTGCGTTTGCCGTCTGCACATCCCAGACCCCATCGCCGATAGAGACGATGCGGTCGAAAACCCGGCGCTGGTAAAGGCTGATAGATCTCGATATGGCAGCACTGACGATGGTTTCCCGCGCGATGCCGTCCTCGGCAAATCCACCGGGCAAGCCTCCATATTCTATCGAGGCTGCGCCCAGCTTCATTTCAGCCGATCGTTGCCAGCATCCGGTGGCAATCGCCCTGTGCCAATCGGTCTTTTGTTTCAATAAGTTGAGCATCTCCCTTGCGCCCGGGACCTCCGCGAAGTACGTGCGATCTATTTCGCAATGTTCTACGAGCAAACTGACGAGACGGTCCTTGATGAGATTTTCATCATCACTGTGTGGTGCGCGTCCGAAGCGCTGGTGAAAGATGTGATGGACGACACCGGTGTCGCTGACGTGTGGGCAATCAGCCCAGTCCGACTCAACTACGTTAAGCTGGTGGGTCTCAGCAAGAGCGCGCGCGAAGCAGATTGAGTCGACATGGCTTGTTTGTGTCAGTGTTCCATCGATGTCGAAGATTACAAGTTTCATGTATTTCTTCTCGTGTGTATTCTCTATTTTTCTACGATTCGGTCAACAGAGATCTGGCAGCCCACAGTTCGGGAAAGAATTTCTTGTCGAGGGTAACTTTTAGATAGGATGCCCCGCCGCTGCCGCCTGTCCCCGTCTTCACGCCGATCGTACGCTCAACCATCTGAATATGCCGCAGGCGCCACCCGACAGTCAACTCGTCGAATTCGGTGAGCCGTTCGCAGAGATCGATCCAATCGCGATGTCCCCGTTCATCATTGTAGATCGCCATAATCCCGCGCGAGCGCGCCTCAAACCTCTCCTGCTCGGTCGCGCCGGGGTCGAGCTCGGGGATCACGCCCAGCGAAGTCAACGCATCGAAGAATACGTCGCGCAGCGAAGGTTCGCGCAGCCGCCGCTCGAGCTGGGCGTGCATCTCCGGGCCCGGTTCGTGATAACGCAGCATCTTTTCGTCCTTCAGCCCGCAGAGGAACTCGATCTCGCGAAATTGTTCCGACTGAAAGCCGCTCGCCGGGCGCAGCTTGCTGCGGAATGCCATGAAATGAGTCGGCAGCATCGTCTCGAGGATCGTGAACTGCTCCACCAGCACCCGCGCGATCTCCGTACAGCGCCGTAAGAGGCGCGCGGACTCGTAGACTTCATCGCGGGATTCCGGATGCGACGCCGCGGCTCGCAGATTGGCGATCACCGCATCAAGTTCGTGTAATAGTTGTTTGAACCAGAGCTCATATGTCTGATGAATGATGATGAACAGCATTTCATCGTGATGGCTTGGCTCGGATTGCGGGCGCTGTAAATCGATCAGATCGGCAACGCGCAGGTATTCGCCATAGGTTAACTGTTTTGAACTGGCTGGTTCTGTTTGTTCCGACATCGTATAACCCTAATTATATGAAGAATCATCCCAAAACAAAATCCAGTTTTCAGTTTTCATTTTTAGTTTAGAGTTCCACATATTATGGAAAACTCGAGAACTAAAAACTAAAAACCAAAATCTAAAAACTGAAAACTGGATTTACAGAATCGTCTTCAACGTCGACAGGCTGATATTCGCGCCGCATATCACAATAACGACATTCTGATTACGGTACGATTCTTGCATTTTCAGAAATCCGGCGATCGCGACGCCGGCAGAGCCCTCGATCAGCATATGATGGGTTTCGATGAATCGCCGCATAGCTTCGGCGATCTCCTCTTCGGATAGCAGAACGTAGTCGTCAACCAGATTGCGGCAGAGATCGAATGTGATCGCGCCTCGTTCGAATCCGCCGGCCGTGCCATCCGAAAGCGTCGGCAAAGGGTCGAACTCAACGAACTTTCCTGCTTTAACCGAGAGGGCCATCTCTGGTGAATTCTCGGCCAGGCAGCCGATGATCGAGAGAGGATTCGGGAGTTGCGATTTCAGATAGCACGCGATGCCTGAGATCAATCCGCCGCCACCCACAGACGCAAACAGAGCATCGATCCGCGGGGATTGGCGTGCCACTTCTCTTCCGATCGTCCCTTGACCGGCGATGACAGCGGGATCGTTGTACGCTGAGATGTAGGTGAGCCCCTCCCGCTCGGCATATTGACGGGCGAAATTTTCCGTCTCGAGGCAACTCGATCCGTGGACGCGCGTCTCGGCTCCCAATCTTTCGATGGCAGCTACTTTGGCCGGAGCGGCATTTTCGGGTACGAAAATGATGCCGGGTCGATTCAGCGCGTGCAATCCGAAGGCCACGCCAGCGCCGTGATTCCCCGTAGAGGCAGTGATCACCGGGCGAGTCGTCTGCCCATCATTGAGCGTGAGCAGTTTATTCATAGCGCCCCGCAGCTTGAATGAACCGGTATGCTGCAGATTCTCAAGCTTCAGCCAGACATGCGCCTGCGTGAGCTGACTGAGGTAGACGGAATATTCGAGCGGGGTTTCTTTAATGTAGGGCCGGATGCGTTCTTCGGCCTCAATGACTTCGTCGTAAGGTTTAATCAAAGTTGCGTCATCGCCTCTCATATTTATAAACAACGCCCTGAGTGCCGACTACCCAGCCGCAATCCGGCGCGATGAAAAAAAGCCTGGTGAGATTGGCGTGCGTCTCGAGCTGCGTTCCTTCCCACGTGATGCCCCCATCCAATGTCTGCAATAGCACACCCTGGTTCCCGGCGATCCATCCTGCATTGGGGCTGACGAAAAAGACATCGTTCAGGCCTTCGGTAATGTTTGAGGTCTGTCTCTGCCAGCTTCTGCCACCGTCGTTCGTTGCAATGATAACCCCGTTCGAGCCGACCGCCCAACCGCGCCTCGAGTCGACGAAATAGACGCTCCGGAGGGCATCCGTAACGCCCGAAACCCGTTCTTCCCAGATTTGCCCGCCGTTGGTTGTCTGTAATACCGTGCCACCGGCGCCGACGATCCACGCCTGTTTGGTATCGACCGCCATCACGTCATAGAACAACTTCTTCGACTCGGTGTACTGTAAGCTCCAATGAGCGCCGCCGTCTCTGGTTGTCTGGATCGTCCCCGATTCGCCACAGGCCCATCCCACATTTTCATCTGCGAAGAACATACGTACCATCACCGGTTCGGGGGTGCGAAGCGTCTCTTGATAACTGTCAGTCTCTTTTGGCTGAGCCTTACCCGACTCATCAACTGTGACCCTGCCGGTGGCCTTGTCCGGTCTTCTCCACGGCTGGCGAGCCAGCAAACCATCGCTCCAGCTCTGCCCGCGATCGGAGCTGAGCAGAAGGAAAGTACGGTCCGTGATATTGTACGCACCTCTGGGGCTGAACGAGCCAAATTCGCCGATCAGACAGAGGCCGGGTTCCTTTTCATTTTCCTTTTCTTTAAATGCCCAAAGGTCGCGGATCATCTCTTTTTTCTGTCGCTCGGGCAGAGATGGAACACGGTCCCATCTCCATCCTCCATCCTCCGTCGCCAACAGCGAACCGTTGCTGCCGGCTATCCAGCCTCTCCGGCGATCGAGGAAGAAGACCGTGGTGAAGCGGGTGAAACTGCCGCTCTTCTGCCTCATCCATTCGTACTCATCGCTGGTACGGTGATTTATGGCGGAAAGAGTGATTTGCGGCAGCCAGAACCCTCCCAGCGAGATGAGCGCGATGATCAGCGGGATGGCCAGCGGGATTCGTCTCATTTTCCCTCCTTCTTTGATCTCTCGAAGCATCAGCGGCATGAATAACTCCTCTGGAATAGAAACCACGAAAAACGAAGAACGAAGAGAATAAATAGCTTCATTCTCTTCGTTGCTTCGTGGGTCTTTTCATTGTTCCGGTCGTCTTAAAGCGACCTCCAATTGTAACCTATACTCCCGAACGATCATTGGGCGAGGACGCGAGTCCAGGCCGCAACGTAGATGATATTGATGATCCGATCGATCGCCTTTTGAGCATTGCTCGGAATGACCACCATATCTCCCGGGACGAGGAAAACATCTTCCGCACTGCCCTTTTCTATTTCTTTGACGTTTACCTTGATCGGCACCGGTTGACTGCCCGGCTGGTTGCGGAGGATGGTGACCTCCGAACTCTTGCCATATCTTGAGAAATAACCGGCTCGGGCGATCCCCTCAGTCACAGTCATGCGCCGTTGCATCTCGTAGATGCCGGGCGCATTGACGTTTCCAACTACGAGGAACTTCAAGCTATGAACCTGGTTCACCTGCACCGTCACTTTCGGATCGATGATGTATTCGATCAACCTCTCGGTGATCTCTTTCTCTATCTCGTCGGTAGTGCGGCCGGCGACCATGATCTGGCCGATCAGCGGGTAATTGATCTTGCCGTTGGGGGGGACTGTGATGTTCGACCGCGTATAGAGCGGTTGATCGAAAACATCGACCGTGATGATATCCTCAGGCCCAAGTCTGAGAGTGACGTAGAAATTGTTGATATATGGCAATATCGCCGCCTCGGCTTCGGATGAGTCTTCGCGGCGCAATGCATTGCGCTCCTCATCGGTCAGTACCTTTGACGGAGTCGCGCTCGCGGTCTTCTTTTTAGTTGCAGTTTTAGTTGCAGTTGCCGCGGGAGCGACTTTCTCATTCTTAACCGCCGGGGTCGAGTCGTCTATTGGCTTCTCAGATACCAACTCTTTTTTCGCCTGCTGTTCCTGCTCCTTCGTCTGCTCGGATTTCGGTTCCTGAGCGAAGACATTATTCAGAGGTACTATCAGAAGAGTTACGAGAAGATAAAAATGCCAACTTCGATGCCGTTTATTCAATTTCACGGAAATCATCACAACCTCCCGTGCCTCATATTATTTGCCTGATGTTTACTGCGATTTTCCTTGCCAGTCAGCAATGAAGCTATATACCAAAGAAAACGCAATATTGCTTATCTGCCGTACCCGAAAAGTACTGTCTTTATCGATCGGAACATTATCCAGATATCGAACATGAGAGAGACGTTTTTGATGTAATAGAGATCGTATTGCAATTTCTGGATGGCGTCGTCGATCGACGAGCCATAGCCGTAATTAACTTGCGCCCATCCGGTCAATCCGGGTTCGACGAGATGGCGCTGCGTATAAAAGGGGATCTGCTCGGTCAGCTGCGTGACGAAATACGGCCGTTCCGCGCGCGGGCCGACGAAGCTCATCTCTCCCCGCAGGATGTTGATAAATTGCGGTATCTCGTCGACGCGCGTCTTGCGCATGAAGTTTCCGATGCGCGTGATGCGCGGATCTCGTTCCGCCGCCCACTGCGGAGTGCCGTCTTTCTCCGCGTCCTGCCGCATCGAACGGAATTTGATGATCTTGAAGAGCCGGCCGTTTTTTCCGACGCGTTCCTGCATATAAAAAATCGGACCCCGCGATTCAAGTTTGATTGCGAGGGCCGCCAGAACCGCGATAGGGAAGGAAAACACGATAGCGATCAAGGCCATTGCCACGTTGAAGATACGCCGCATTGTGTTCCAAACCGGCGTCCGCTTGCTTCCGCCGGAAAAGATGAGCCAGCTCGGCCGCAACATATCGACGCTGATCTTTCCCGTCAGCTTCTCGTAAAGTGAAGTTCCTTCTTCAATCGCCGCCAAACCTTCCAGACGGATCTTCAGCAACTGGTCGACCGGCAGAAAACCGCGCCGATCCTGTAAGGCGACGACCACCCGGTCTACCTTCTCCTCTTCGATGATTCGGCTTAAATCTGCGACGACGCCGAGCACCTTCGGGTTGAAGAGGCTCTGTCCGACCAGCTTCGGATCGTCGGCGGCGAAACCGACGATATTGTATCCGAGGTCGCGGCGCCTCATCGCTTCGCGAGCCACCTCGATCGCCAGATTATCGGTACCGACGATCAGAATGCGCTCGCCGAGTCGCGGATGACGCAACAGCCAGTGAATCATCAGTCGCCAGCAGATCATCAGCCCGAGCGCCAGGATCAGTGCGATTATGGGCAATCCATTATTGTATTGTCCCAGCCCCTTCCCCGGACCTGCCTGCAAATACCAGGGGAGCGATGCCAGGCGCAGTCCGAAGATCGTCGCCATCACCACGATCACCGCACCGGAAGCCTGAAACAGGTCCATCAGCAGCTCACGGCGCAAACGCGGTTTCGAGAGTTCATACAGATCGAATAGGTAGAATATGAATTGCGCGACGAAAGTGGTGAACGCGACTTTGTATATTCCGCGTTCCTGGTAAAGCATATATTCGAACTCCTCTCCGAACCGGAGATAGAGACCAAGCAGGACTACGGAGAAAATAATTCCGGTCTCAACCACAAGAACGGTAAGCGTCTTTAGCCATACATCTCGGCCTAGCATAGGGTGTTTTCGGCTGAACGTTATGTGACGGATGTGTTCCACCCTGATCTCATAACTTCAGTTCCTCCTTCTATTTTTTTTTCTTATTCGGTTTGCGATCTTCTCTTGCAGGGTGCGGGGCTCTTCTTTCCGCCGCCCGGAGTAATAATAGTAATCGTAATAACCCGACTCCCTCATATGTTCTGCGCCGTTGAGCACTATTCCGAGGATGCGCCGGCGCGACAGAGCTTCGATCGCTTTTTCGACCGTCTCGTAAGGAGCTACTCCCGCGCGGATCACCAGGATGACAGCATCGGATTGACTGGCGAGCAGCCGGGAATCGGCGAATGGGATCACCGGCGGCGAATCGAGCAGAATGAAATCGAAATATTCGCGAAGTTGCCCGAGCATCTCGCCGAGACGCTCGCTCGACAGCATCTCCGTCGGATTTTTCGCTTCTTCGGTCACCGGCAGGACGTAAAGTCCCAGCTCATTGATGCAGATCATCGAGCTGAAGAGATCGCGCTCGCCGCTCAACACATCATTCAGTCCGCCCGCCGGTTGAATCGCGAGATACGAGGAAAAACTCGGCCGGCGCAGATCGCCTTCGATCACCAGAATCCGGCGTTCCCTCGATTGCGCGATTGAGAGCGCGAGGTTGAGCAGGGTCGACGTCTTTCCTTCGTCGGCAACAGCGCTGGTCACGGTCACGATCTGCGTCCGTCCGGTTTCAGCTGCGTGGAATAGCTCGGTGCGCAGAGTGCGGAATTGCTCGCACTCCGCCGCATGCGGGTCGGTCAATAGGACCAGGCGGGGATGGATGCGCGCCTGGTCGAGCTCGATCGTGAAAATGTCTTGCGGAAGTCGTGCCAAAGCCGGTTTCTTCGATTGAAATGGCGGAGCGCCGACCTCAGGAGCGGCGTCAACTCGGGCCTGGCCGTTTGCACTCCGCGCTTGGTCGAAGTCCTTCAATGACGGCGAATAAATGCCGCCCGCTTCTCCGACAGTCGAATCGAATGATGGGATGATCGCTCCTTCATCAGATCGCGGCTCTTCCGGCGAGCCGATAGAAGTTGTGCCCGCTTGAACCTCGAGAGGATCTCGACTCGAGAATCTTCTTGTTTTCTTTTTGTAGATGGCGCTGGAGCGCTTCAAAGACTCTGCTCATACTAGTAATGACTGGGACGATTCGCCCCTTTTAAACTATTGAGATTGGGAGACGATCCGATCAATGATTGCGGCCTCTGAGGCCCAATCGCTTTCATCATCCTGATTTATGATCGGTAGAGGGGGGAGAGAGGCAGCCATGACCTGATGTGGATCATCCTGGATCATCGGTTGCTTTAGATCGAGAGATGAGGCGACTTCGGTGACGATCTCACTCGTCACCGATTTGGAGTTCATCGCAAACCCGGTCAGCAGAGCGTTGTCGCAAATATTGTTGATCAGGCGCGGTATACCTTCGGAGGCGCGATAGATCAAAGCGACCGCATCCGCCGTGAAAATGTCCAGATGGCCAGCCCCAGCGGTCTTCAACCGCGCGCGGATATAACCCGAGACCTCTTCAGGCTTGAGTGGTTTGATTTCACAACAGAGACTGATGCGCTGTTTGAGCTGCCTGAGATTGGGACTGTTGAGCGTCTCCCGCAGCTCCGGCTGGCCGACGAGGATGATCTGCAACAGTTTTTCCGTATACGTTTCGAAGTTGAGGAGGAGCCGCACCTCCTCGAGCAGCTCATGCTTCAAGCCCTGAGCTTCATCCACGATGAGCACCGTCCGCAGTCCGCGCGAGTGCCTCATCATCAGTAGCTTCCCGAGCTTCATCAGGATTTCTGACTTCGAAACCGAATGGCCTAATCCGAAATCGGCGGTGAGATACTGATAGAACTCAGAGACGTTGAGTCCCGGATTGAAAATATAACTGGTCAGTACGCTGCGATCCAACCGGGTGAGCATCGCCCGTAGCATAGTCGTTTTGCCGGTGCCGACCTCACCGGTTGCGACGATTAACCCTTTGCCGTGCTGGATCCCATAGTGCAAATTGGCCATCACTTCGCGATGGCTTACCGTGAAATAGAGAAACCGTGGATCAGGCGTCAGGCTAAATGGGATTTCGTTGAGACCGTAGAACTCCAGATACATAATCAATTCATCAAATTAGGAGCTCCGCGTTAAACGCGGACAGTTTCTTATTTTTGGTAAGTTTTATTTCTCACATACTCACATAAATGTGTCACGAAAGCCGAAATGTTTCGGAACCGGGCTGTTCATTGCGCCAAATTTATCACTATCTTTAAAAGCTTCCCGTCAACAAGTTCAAGACGCGTGACGCTTTGATCGCTTGATAAAGCAAAGGAACCGACACCAGCATGAAAATGATGACGCTGATGAGCTTGATTACATTGAGGAAAGGCACCCAACGCCTCTCGCTCTGGGTGACGATTTTGGGGACTGTCACCAATAGTGGCAGTTTGGCGTAATGGGCGACATCGCGCGCGTCGCGGATCGTAAGGATCGCGCGGGATTCCGCGGCAATTGCGGCTATCAGCCCCGTCACCAATCCGACCATCAGGGAGAGCGGGTAGAGCAGGTTGCGTTTGGGTGAGACGGGGATTTCCGGGATAGTCGCCGGGTCAGCCATACGGAAAGTCTCACCGCTGAAATCGTCGATCACCTTTGCGCTGAATCGCGCGTTGTCGCGCATAGATAGCAAATCTTCATAGCGTTTACGGAGAGTGGTGTAATCACGTTCGATCTTAGTCGATTCGGTAGCAAGGTACGGAGTTGCACGCAGACGCCCTTGCAATTCGTTATATTGGCTATTGATCTGTTCCATCGCCGCTTCTTTGCGCTCCAAATCGCGTTTATCCGCAGCTAGTCGGATCTCGAGATTCGGGATCTGCGCGTTATTGCTGCGCGATATCCGTTTGGCCTTTCGGTCCTGATCGGACCTGTTCCTCAGATCTTCCAATTCTCTATTGATAGCCTCGATCTGCACTTTGATCTTTATGACCTCGGGGTTCTTCTCGGTGTAGACAGTCATCAATTGTCTGTGCTGCGCTTCATATTCGGCGCGCCGCGAACGGAGTTGTCCCTCGATCTGCCCGACGGCCACCGGAGTCTCCGGCTCAATGTTGTCCTGCGTTTTGAGAGCCGCCAGCAGTTGTTCATTGGTGGCAATCTGGCTGCGCAGCGCATCGATCGAAGATTGCTGCGACTGGCGAATCATGCTCAGGCTGTTCATCTGGCCGAGCATATTCTGCTCCTGACCCGGCACGGCATCAGGATTTCTGACCAGGTACCCGGCCCGCGCCGACTCTATCCTCTCCAGATCGCTCTTCACCTCGCTTATCCGGTTTTCCAGTTGATCGAGCGTGGTATAGACCTGCCGGCGCGTCTCGTCGGAATTCGCATCGATGAACCGCAAAGCCAGCTCAGCCGTCACATCTCGCACATTGCGCGGATCGGATCCTCGGTAAGCGATCTGGAAAGCATATACGCCTGAACTGGCGCTGAACGGAGTGATCGCTATATGCTTCGACATTTCATCGATCACCAGTTCAATCGGTTCTCCGCGATCCGCCATCTCTTTATATAAACCGAATCGATCGATGATTCTCTGCAGTTCCATACGGCTCAATACCTGTTTCTGAATGGCCTGGAGCCGCGAGTTGATATCTATATGATTTACCGGCTGAACATAATTTGAGGAAACTTTCGGTGGATCGACAATTACCGAGGTACTAGACTCATAGACGTTGGGAATATTGCGAATAGCGTAGCAAAGCGCCAAGCTTACGATAAGAAAAGGTACTGCTACTAGGTAACGCCGCTGCCATAGAAGCCGAAGATATTCAGCAGGCGTCCTTACCCTGAAAGTGGCCATCGTCTATCCTCCCAGGCCGAATCAACAATATTCTCAAGAAATGCTCACCAAACCGCACCGAACCCTCTCAGCGTTGAGTGCGTGAACTAAGCCCCTTGATAATCTGCGTCCGTGAGGAGACCGGAAAGGCAGATGATCAATAAATCCCCTGAGAATACCAACCGAACCTAAATGGCAATCCTCTAAAATTAAAAGGCTACATGTTTCGAAGGCTTCTGAGCCCTGGAGGATTTCATAACCAGGAGGATATCGACCACCTTCAAAGAAATTAAATTATAGACCAGAACCTGTTCTTTCGTCGAGCAAATTATTAACAATAAAAGATGATGCAAATTTGTGCTAATTGACGATAGGATAGGGGACAGGCCAGGATGGATTTAATGAAGCGAAGAAGCAAAAAAGAGATGGTATTAGAGATTTACGATCGTGAGGCGATGGGGGAGGTCACTGCGCGGGAGATTGCGATCATCAACCGTGGACTGGTGGAAGAGTTTGGGGAAGGAGGGGCGATGGCACCGGCTGAGATTGCGCGGCTGCTAGTCGATGAAGACCTGCCCGTCCGTTTCGAACAGGTGTTCAGAATGGCGAGTCCGACCGAGAAATATGAGACTCTCTTTGAAGGTTTGGCCATAAATAAATCGCTCGCGGATGCCGAAGAGTCGTTACGCCGGATCGATGAACTGTATCGCAAGTTTCAACGGGTGGGAGATCGCACCGGAATGCGCTTTGCGCGCCATACCGCGGAACGAGCGAAGCGGAATGCAGTCTCGCGGTCATCCGGAATCTCCGGTTTGAGAGGGGCCGAACAGACTGAAATCGCCCAATGGTTCACCATCTGGTTGCAGACGCCGGATCTGTTCGCACAGTGGCTGGAGTTGAGGAAGGCTTCGCCTGGTTTTAAGGTATTAGTCGCCGATAAGCAGTAAGCATTTTAAATTTGTCATTTTACATTTTACATTTGCCAATGAAGAAGCTGCAGATATTCGATGACAAATTTAAAATGTAAAATGACAAATTTAAAATTGTAGGATCGTCGCCGCGGTTCAGGCGAACAGCCCAGCCTACAGTCTACTGGTTAATTTTTTTCGCTCGATCATCGCGCCATCGATCTGATTCTCGTCCAGAACAAAGATTTCCTCATATCCTTCACGATTCAGTCGGGTCAGAGCGATTGAGAGTTCCAGCGCATGAAGTCTAATGGCGTTTTCAGCGACAAACCGGTGAGGGCGTGTACGGTTGTTGGTGAGACAGGTTTCCAACGAGACATTGAAGACGATGGCGACGACCGGCATCAGATGGAGACGGGCGATTCGCAGCAAAGGGCGGCGAGCCCGATACTGCAGATTGGTTGCGTCGACTACGGTAAGCCGTTTCAAGGAAAGTCTCAGCCTTGTAATGTGGTGCAATAAGCCGAAGGCTTCGGAATTGACGTCCTGAGCGGCCTCATCATCGCAGATCAGGGCGCGGCAATTGTCGGACGAAACGATCTCGGTCGGATGAAAAAAACGCCGGGCGAACGTGGATTTCCCTGCTCCTGATGCCCCGATGAGGAGGATGAGAGATGGTTCGGGGAAGATGAGATTCATAATTTCATTTGTCATTTTACATTTTACATTTGTCATTGGAAGAACTCGGACAATCGAGTTTTACATCGATGAAAAATGACAGATGAAAAATGGCAAATGACAAATGCTTTGGTTCGGGAGGATGAGATTCATAGTTTCATTTGTCATTTTAGATTTACATTTGTCATTGGAAGAACTCGGACAATCGAGTTTTACTTCAATGAAAATGACAAATAAAAAATGTAAAATGAAAAATTTAAAATGACAAATGCTCTATCTCTTGTGAGCCTGTATCTGCTGTTCTTGCAGAGTTTGCTGGGGCTGTATCGGGAGGTGCTTCGTAGCTGTTTGAACAGGGACGCCATTCACCTCTGCGATCGTCATCTGCTTCTCCGTATCGCTGGCCGGCTCGGTCGAGGGATTGAATCCGGGATAGCTGATGCGCTGATGGTAAATATTGATCAGAGTGTTGACCAGGCTCTCCCGAATCGTCGTCAATTCCTTCATCGTAATGCTGCTCTCATCGAGTTGGCCGTCAGCCGCCACGCTATCGACGATTTTTTTGATAATGGCCCGAATATTTTCGTGCGTGGGTTCGTCGAGCGAGCGGACGGAGGCTTCGGCTCCATCTGCCAGCATCAGGATCACGGCTTCCTTCGTTTGTGGTTTCGGCCCCGGATAACGAAAATCATCAATATTTACAGTACTCCCGCCTGCTTCCGCCTGCGATTTGGCTTTGTGGTAAAAGTAAGCCAGGACGCGTGTTCCGTGATGCTGCGGGATGAAATCAATAATCTGTGGAGGCAGATCGGCATCTTCGGCCAGCTTTATCCCCCGGCGCACGTGGCCGGTGATGATGCGTACGCTGTCGAGCGGAGAGACCTTGTCGTGCGGATTCGGGCCGCCTTTCTGATTCTCGATATACATATTCGGCGCAGCCATCTTGCCGATGTCATGATACAGACAGCCGGTGCGCGCCAGCAGGGCGTTGGCACCTATCGCCTTGGCGGCTTCCTCCGCCAGCATCCCGACCATCAGGGAATGGTGGTTTGTGCCCGGCGTCTCGATCGCGAGCTGGCGGAGCAACGGGTTATCGGCATTCGAGAGCTCCAGCAGTCTCAGATCGGTCAGAATATCGAAGAGCCATTCAAAGATCGGAATAGTAATGCTCGCCGTCGCCGCCGTCAGCATCGCACCGAACAGGCACATCACCACGCCTCCAGCGATCCGCTTGCCGTCCCACTCGTGATTGGCGATCAGCAGAGCCGCCAGACCCATCCCGATGTTGACCGCGCAGACTGAAGCGCTGGCCAGGATAACCGCGTTACGCGTCCGGTAGCGCTGCACGCTGTAGATGGCCGTAACCGATCCAGCCAGAGCGAACGCAGAAATCGCGAGTCCGTGCGGAGACATAATCCCGACCAGGATAGCGCTCATCAATCCGGCGACCAGAGCCACCTGGCTCCCGATCAACAGCGAAAGGACGAGGGCACAGACTGCGAATGGGATCGCGAACTGTAACTCGAAGATATTGGCGAAACCGATTGTCTCCGGCCTGGTGCTGAGCACTGCCGCGCCGAACATTCCCACGCGAACCAGTAGCGTCTGGAACATCAGCGACAAAGTCGCCACCCAGAAGGCGGTGCGCGGGCTGAGACGCGAGGACTGGCTCGTGAGCGCTGCTTTGTATAGCGCAAAGTTCATCAAGATGATCAGGACGAGCAGTCCTAACAGGTGCTTGGGATCCCGCTGATCGAGTTGATAGCGGCGCACCGCCTCGATCAGCGGCAGCTTCTCTGCCGTTACCACCTCGCCCGCTCTTAACACGACGGGATTTCGCTTGAACATGGATGCCGATTCGGCCGGATGCGCCTCGTCCCTTGCCATCAAATCAGCCGGAACTAGCAGATCTGATTGGGCGATCTCCCCGACGTTATATTGCGGCAGTACTGTCAGCGGAAAATGCGAGACCAGTAATGTCGTTACGAGACAGAAGGCGAGTGTCACGAGGACAAAACGGAATTTCTGTGGGATCCGATGAAATTGGGTGATAATTTGCTCTCCCGCAGATTGCGGCAATCGCCTTAGCCGCGTCACCCACCAACGTTTTTTCAGTCTACTCATGTTGATAAAAGTGCTTCCTGCTTACAGGGGGTAGCAGGGTGGCACGGTGCGGTAACCTATTATACATTTTCCATTTGACATTTTCCATTTGCTGCAAATCATTTTTAATGATCCGGTCGAGACACTCGGAAAATGGCAAATGGCGAAGAGAAAATGCTAGTATCAGCGCATGGCTACCGCGATCCTTTACTCAAAAGATTTTCTCAAACACGATACCGGCGAGCATCCGGAACGGGCCGAGAGATACCGCGCGACGTTCAACGGTCTGGCCTCGGATCGAGATCTTTGGGAGCGAATCGTCAAAATCGATCCGCGCCCTGCCACCGACCGAGACCTGCTTCGCTGCCACACTGATCGCGCAATCGCTTCCATAAGCCGGGCATGCGTGCAGGCTGCCCTCTCGGAACGGGTCGCTCTCGACGCGGACACGGTAGTCTCCGAACATTCGGAGAGTACAGCCCGGCTGGCCGCCGGCGGCGCATGTCGCGCCGTCGATGCTCTGATGGACGGCCAGGCTGATAGCGCTTTCGTCGCGTGCCGCCCACCTGGACATCACGCGCGGGCGGGAGATGCCATGGGGTTCTGTCTTTATAACAACGTGGCAGTCGCGGCGCGTTATGCGCAGTCGACTTATCCGAACCTGGTTCAACGCGTATTGATCGTCGATTTTGACGTCCACCACGGGAATGGGACGCAGGATATCTTTTACGACGATCCCTCCGTTTTTTATTACAGCCTCCATCAATATCCGTGGTACCCGGGCACCGGCGCCGCCGACGAAATCGGGGAAGGAGAGGGCGAAGGCTATACGCTCAACATCCCCGTGCGCGCGATGACGCCCGCGGAGGATTATCTCCGGCTTTTCGAAACGGGCCTGGAATCGGTCATGAAGAGTTTTTCCCCCGATCTCGTCATGATCTCCGCGGGATTCGATGCGCATGAAGCAGACCCGCTGGGCCAGCTCAGGCTGACGGATGAAAGTTACAGGCGGATGACCGCGAGACTGAAGGAGGCTGCGCGCACGACCGGAAACGGACGCGTGGTCTCATGCCTCGAGGGCGGATACAACCTGCGTACTCTCGGTGATACCGTCCGCGCCCACGTGGCGCATCTGGAGTGAGATTAAAACAGGAAGACGGGAAAGCAGAAATGCAGGGAGATTTCCCGATTTTCGATCACTGATCCTTTTTGCTTCCATTCGTTTTCTCCTTTATTCAGACGCTACATCAAGTTAGAATCTCTTTGTAACGACTTACCGCATAAATCCGAACTTAGCACATGGCTGAGAACAGAAATTGCTCTCGAGTCGTGAGGGGGGAATCTATGAGACTAAGTGACAAGCTTTCTAGATCAACATTCGCAGTTCTACTTCTGTCGTTGTTCGGAAGCTCGGCCGCGGCACAGCATCTGATCTCGAGCAAAGCAGGATTCGTCAATAAGGTTGAAGGCAAGGTCTATCTAGTCCGTCAAGAAAGTCGGGACGATCAGACCGAAGGCGATGGTGCGAGAGCGAGCGCCTCGCTCGGGACACAGATGCGCGAAGGGGATCGTCTTACCGCCGATGCCGGCAGTTACGCCGAAATATTACTCAATCCCGGTTCGTATATTCGCATCGATGAGAAGTCCGAATTACGTGCGGTGAATACTGACCTGAGTCAGGTCAGGTTCGAGTTGATCAGCGGTTCAGCCATGGTCGAGGTCGGCGAGGTCGATAAGAAGTCGCCGATCGAAATAATTACTCCGCACGGCTCGTTCTTTATCAAAAAGACCGGTCTTCAGCGCATCGATATTAAGGGAGAGATGACATCGGTTGCCGTTCGCCAGGGTGAGATCCATCTCGGCACGCACGATCAGGTGCTCGCCAAGAAGTCCACCAAGATCGGCCGCGGCAAGATCGCCCAACTCACGGGCGCGCCGGATCCATCTCTGGCGAAGATAGACAAGGACGGGATAGACGAATTCGATACGTGGAGCTTCAATCGTGCCGAGCTTTTGATGGCGGCCAACCAGAGGGCATTGCGCCAGTCCTCGACGAGAGATGGAGCGCTCTCTTTCGGATGGCATTTCGACCCATTCCATAGATGCTACACGTTCATCCCGCGCGGTTCGTACTGGTCGCCCTACGGGTTCGGGTTCTTCAATTCATTCAACTCCTGTTATGACTGCTACTTTCCGCCCAGAGGCTATGGCTATGGCTATGGCAGTTCGGGCGGTTCTCGGAATAATACTGCAACAGTCAGCGGCACAAAGGGAACCACGGCGCCGCCGCCCCGCGTTGTGTCCGGCGTTGATCGCGGTTCAATTCGCCGTGTAATCGAGCGGCCGCGGACCGAAATGGGAAACGGTGGATATAATAACGGACGTGATTTCGGAAGGGCGCCATCTAGCTCTCCGTCATCATCTCCCCGCTCCGGCGCATCTTCGGGTGGGGCAGGGGGATCGAGGGGAGCGGGCTCATCCCATCCTTCACATTCTAGAGGCGGAGCTTACGGCGGCGGCGGCGGCCGTTCAATGCCATCGAGGCCCAGGTCCAATTAAATTTTATAACTCTGCCCAGTCATCGATCATCAATTTCTCGTTCTCTATGATCAAGAACAGAGGAACGACGATGTATTGACCGTCGTCGAATTTGTAGATGCAATCCTGGCGAACTCGTTCGGTACCCCGATCGATGCTGTCTGTCACGGCGGCTTCTGCGACTCTCATATCTTTTTTCTCTCCGAGGATGCTTTCGCGAAGAGACTTATTTTGATCTCTCAGTCGTTGCAGCCCGGTCGTAGAGAGCATTTTCTCTGCTTCGGCCCAATTTTCTTCCGTAACAAACCGATTGAACTTGGTGAAGATCGCGTAGGTCTGCCGCGAGTCTTGAAGATTAGCCGGATCAGGTGGCCTTTCGATAGCGGGTCGCGTTTCCACCCAACGAAAAACGCCGAGCGTCACGGCAACGCAAACAATGGCCAGCAACCAGAGAGCGAAGGGCAGAGAATTGTTCCCGGTCTTCTTCGCATCTTCAATGTTGGTTCGTACATCGCTGTCTTCAAATATGGATCTCATTGTCTTCCTCTTCAATCTAAGTTATTTACGGCGACCAAAGTAGCCGAGAGAAGCCACCGATGTCAAACTACAGCAATAGCATGCGTAATGCGTAATGCGTAATGCGTAATGCGTAATGGGTAATGGGTAATGGGTAATGGGTAATGGATAGTTCGTAGACACCGTGGCACCAAGGCCTACGAATTATCAATTATCAATTATCCATTATCCATCTGCCTTATTTGCATCCGCTCACCGCGACGGTTAAGCTTCTCTCTTATACATATCGTTGAAACTATTTATTTGATTTATGACTGCAAAGACGATTCTTGGAATTTGGGGATTGGGAACGGTAGGAACGGGTGTGGTGGCGCTTTTGCGTGACAATCCGCAATTCGAAATCCGCGGCATAGCCGTCCGCGACCGCACCAAACCGCGCGAGATCGAGCTCTCGCAATACGAAATCTCCGACGATCCGTTCAAACTTGCCGATGATCCGGCCATCGAAATAATCGTCGAGGTTGCGGGCGGACTCGATCCTGCATACGAACTCATCAAATACGCAATCGCAAATGGCAAACACATCGTTACCGCGAATAAAGAGGTGATTGCGAAACACGGGCCGGAAATTTTCGATCTCGCCAGCCGCCATAACGTAATGATATTTTTCGAGGCGGCAGTGGGTGGCGGGATCCCATTGATCTCGACTCTGCAGCGCGGCTTGCAAGCCAACCGCATCTCGCGCGTGGCCGGTATTGTCAACGGCACAACGAACTATATCCTGACCAAGATGGAACAGGAGCAGAAGCCTTTCGGTGTGGCTCTACGCGAAGCGCAGGATGGTGGCTTCGCCGAAGCCGATCCGGCGGATGACATAGAAGGCCGTGACGTCGTTTACAAAATTGCCATCCTCTCATCACTTGCCTTTCGTTCACCGATCGATGTCGAAAAGATTTACCGCCAGGGTATCGGACAGATCACGGATCTGGACATCAAGTTGGCGGGGGAGTTCGGCTATCGGATCAAGATGATAGGTCTCGCACAGCCGGGCGAGGGAGAGTCCTTTGACGTTCGCGCACATCCGATGCTGGTTCCGATACACCATCCGCTGGCCGGCGTTGAGGGGGTTAATAATGCTATTTTCATAAGCGGCAGTGCAGTTGGTGAAATTATGCTCACTGGACCCGGAGCAGGACGTTTTCCGACGGCAAGCGCGGTCGTCGGCGATGTGATCAATATAGCAAGCGCGCTCAAGCTGTCTGATTTCGGGCGATATTTCCAATCGCCCATAAGCTCGCGCGTGCGAGATGTCTTCCCGATCGAGGAGACGAGCAATGCCTACTACATCCGTCTCGAGACATTCGACACACCGGGCGTCATCGGCAACCTTGGTCACGCATTCGGCGGACATACGGTGAGTCTCCATAGCGTCACGCAGAAAGGGGTCACCGGAGATGGCACGGCAACCATCGTCCTGCTCACACACCGCGTGCGCGAAAAACAGGTTCAAGATGCCTTGCGTGAAATCAGCGCGCAATCGACCACCAAACAGATTGGTGTTGTATTAAGAGTATTGAGCTGAGGGAAGGTGGAGAGGATGTTTGACGAAAAACGACTTATCTGTTTAGGTGTCAGATTGTGCATTTATTGGTGAACTTCTGGTGAAGCGCGGGAATAGGCAAGCAATAAAGCCGATATGAAGAATGCAGTGCCCCATGTAGTAATCATCGGCGCGGGTTTTGGCGGGCTGACGGCGGCACAGTCGCTGAAACGAGCGCCGGTACGTATCACGGTCGTCGACCGCACCAACCATCATCTTTTTCAGCCTCTCCTCTATCAGGTGGCAATGGCAGGACTCTCGCCGGCGGAGATCGCAGCCCCGATCCGTTCGGTACTACGCAATCAGAAGAACGCCCTGGTTCTTCTGGCGGAAGCGGCGGGAGTAGACCTCGCACGGCAAGTCGTCAGATTGCGCGATGATCAACGAGCAGAAGAGCTCGGCTACGATTATCTGGTGTTGGCGACCGGCGGACGGACCAGTTATTTCGGCCACGATGATTGGGAAAAGTTCGCTCCGGGTCTTAAGGATCTGGATGATGCCGTCGAGATCCGTCGCCGCGTGCTACTGGCATTCGAGGCGGCAGAGAAAGAGCACGACGTCGACCGCAGATCCCAGTTGCTGACATTCGTCGTGGTCGGTGGCGGTCCGACCGGAGTCGAACTCGCGGGAGCGATCGCTGAGCTCGCCCGGTTCGTACTGAAGCGTGATTTTCGAACGATCAATCCGCATTCCGCGGAAATCCTTCTGCTCGAGGGTGGACCGCGGATTCTCTCGGCATTTGTGCCCGACCTGTCTCTTAGCGCCGAGCGACAACTCTCTGAACTGGGGGTCAGGGTTCGGACCAACGCGCAAGTGACAAACATCGATGAAAAAGGCGTTTATCTCGGTGACGAGACGATCAAGGCCGCAACCGTCATCTGGAGCGCCGGAGTACGCGCGACCGCACTTACCCGATCTCTCGGAGTCGAACTGGACCGCGCGGGACGCGTGAGCGTCGGACCAGACCTGACTATCCCGGGTTACCATAATGCGTTCGCGATCGGCGATATGACGATATTTCATCAGGACGGCAAACTCCTGCCCGGGGTGAGCCCCGTCGCCATGCAAATGGGCAGGCTAGTCGCTCGCAATATTAAAAATAGTATTCTGGGCAAACCATATGAGCACTTCCGTTATTTTGATAAAGGCAATATGGCGACAATTGGCCGCAAAGCTGCGATCGCGGAGATCGGCAAGTTACATTTGAGCGGGTTTATTGCATGGCTGGCATGGTTGGGAGTCCATATCTTCTTTTTGATCGGATTTCGCAATAGATTCGCGGTGTTATTCAACTGGGCCTGGTCATATTTCACTTATCAGAGGGGGGCCCGACTAATTACGGGAAGGAGATTGAGTCTGAAGCCAAGGAAGCCGATTCTGGAGAACGAAGAGCAGGCTGGGAAGGGAGAATATATAGTGCATTGATGCATTATTGAAGAACTGAAAAACCGGAAACGGAAAACTGAAAATTATTTCGATTGCAGTCATCAATATCTTACCTTAATATCTTTTTTCCCCCGGCCCCTTCGAATCCGTAATCAAAGGGTTGTTTAAAAGTTAATAAGGATGTCATCTGTAACACGACCTGACGCAAAAGCTATTCCTCCACCTCATGCAGATGTTGAACAAGTAGAGCTCCCGCACCTGTGGCCACTGGGTGATTCTGCGATCAATATCATTACAGTCTGCCTTGTGGTATACGATGGGTTGCTGGCTGCGACGCTCTTTATTCTAGGCTACTGGGTGAGGCATCCGGACGAGACGCCCTTTATTCTCGGGCAGTGGAAGATAGGTTCGTTCGACCTGTCGTTGCCTTACGATTTTCATCCAACCTTCGCGCCATATCTGAGCGTTCTCTATTTCATCCCTTTCATTCAGCTAGCGACATTCGGCTATCGCGGCCTATATCGCCTGCGCGGCGAATTTTCGTTCATCGAGGATTTCATCAATATTTTCAAAGCGATTACGATCGGTTTTCTGATGACGACCTTGATCGCCTTTTTCTTTCGCGGCGGGTTCGAGTATTCGGCCTTCTCCTATTCGCGCCAGGTATTCATCTTCTATTATCTTTTAGGACTGGTAGTCTTCATCGCTCACCGCGCCGCGTTCCGTAGTTTACAGACTTTCTATAGGCGCCGTCACATCGACGTCATACCGATCCTCATTGTCGGGTCGAACGGAGTGGCCGAGATGTGCGTTAACGAGATCGCTGATGATCCGAAGTTGGGGCGGCGCGTTATCGGCCTGGTGACTCCCGACGGCCTGATCCCGAAGAGTAAAGACCTTAACTTATGGCCGACGCTCGGAAATTATGATGAGATGCACCGGTTCATCCGCCAGTACGACATCCGTGAGGTACTGATCGCCGATCCGGGGATCAGGCCAGAACTGCTTTTCGACACGATGATTAAATGCGGGCGCGGCTCGCGCGTCACATTCCGCGTGGTACCGAACCTGTTGAACTGTATCCCGCGCAAGGCCTATATCGAACAGCTCGGTGTGGTGCCGATGGTGCGTTTGTTCGAAGAACCGCTCTCGTCGGCAGAGCGAGTGGTCAAACGCAGCATAGACCTGATCGTAAGTACATTGATACTGATTTTTTCGGCCCCTCTCTGGGTGCTTATTGCGATTGCGATCAAGCTCGAATCGCGCGGCCCGCTCCTATACCGGCAGGAACGGGTGGGGATGGACGGCCACATCTTCCTGCTCTATAAATTTCGCTCGATGACGGACGATGTCGAGATCGACGAAGCCCATCGAGAGTATATGGAGCGGATGATCAGAAATCAGGGCAACAGCAATCTGGGGACGCAGGATAATCCCAACTACAAATTCATAAATGGCGACCGAATTACGCAAACCGGCCGTCTACTGCGACACTTGAGCCTCGACGAACTGCCGCAGATATTCAATGTGTTTAAGGGCGAGATGAGCCTGGTCGGGCCGCGCCCGCCGATTCCATACGAGGTCGAATGTTATAAAACGTGGCATCGCAAGAGGCTCGATGTTAAACCCGGATTGACCGGGTTGTGGCAGGTGAGCGGGCGTTACAGTCTTTCCTTCGATCAGATGGTGAAACTCGATATTTATTACATCGAGAACTGGTCGCTCTGGTTGGATCTGAAAATAATATTGAAGACTTTACCAGCGTTGATCATGAAGGAAGAGGCATAAAAGAACAGACATAGAGCTATCATTTTACATTTGTCATTTTATACTTGTCATTTGTCATTTATCGCCCCTATAGGATGCAATCAATGACAAATGTGAAATGTAAAATGACAAATGTAAAATGAACAGGGCTCATTTATTCGCTCTATCTTTACCAAGAAACGCCATTATTTCCCGCAAAACGGTATTTTCGTAATCAGGGTTGGCCTGCAATTCTTCCACACCGATGTTCAGGAATTTAATGGCTCCCGGCCCGTATGACCGCCATCTCTCGCCGAAAGCCGGTGAGTTCGAGTTTACGAAAATCGTCAGTACCGGAACGCCGAGTGCAGCAGCGATGTGCTGGCCTGCCGAATCGTATCCGATGTATCGGTCACTCGCGGAAATTAATCCGGCAAATTGCCCGATGCCGCCATCCCACGTCAGTACATCTGCGCGTAGCGATTCCTGTTGAAGCGATTTCGCTAAGTTCCGTTCATTTACCTGGTGGATCGTCTTGCCCTGATCTCGAAGCAGATCGATGATGCGATCGATCTGATCTCTTTCTTCCGTACTGGCGCCTTTGTCGAGGATGACCGTCGATTCCCGGAGCAGATTTCGGATCAATTCCGTTTCGAACGAGTCGGAGAGGCGTTTGTTCGGATTGCCTCCGACACCGAGGCTGACGGTAACGAGATGTGAAGCGCCGGCGCTGCGCATCCTGCGAGTAATCTCCTGACCAAATGCCCGATGTTCTCCTGGTAAAGCGACGAATGGGAAAGCGCGGCGATTCGCTTCTAAAAGATCATCGACCCAGAGAGAGGCGAGTTCGCCGAGGCGGCCGGCGCCGGATTTTTGAAATCCGCGGCTCTCGAAGAAGAAATAGTTACTCTCGTTTCTCATCAAAGGGAGCAAGCCGAGTTGCGTCAGACGCGAATCGGGATCAATCAATAAAAACTCGGCAGGTTTTAAATCTCGCTTCTCATCGTCTACTACATGAACGACGTCAATCCAGCTATTCAAGCGTGAAAGCACGCCGCCCGTGCGATCATAGCCGATCTCGCGTATTCGTAATTGCGGGTCGCCGCCATACAAATCCCGCAGTTTGGGGGACCCGAGCAGGACGAACTCCGCCCCGGGCAGGGCTTCGCGTAGTCGGGCGACGATAACGCTCGTGACGGCGACGTCCGCGCCTATCGTCACGCGGGAGAGCAGAGCGGCTCGCCGGATTTTGCTGCGATTTTCGCTGTTCAACTTTCGCTGCTCGTTCGCAATGACCGATCTGCGACGGAGCATGTCGGCTTCGTCTTCCAGGCCGAAACTTCGTAGGCCCTCGTCCAACTTCTCTCCCTTCGGTTGGTGGCGGTAGAAATCGATAACTTGTGTCATGACCCGATCGTAAAGCGCACAGGCTCGAGGATCGAATGAATCGTTCAACCGCTCGATCAGCGAAGGGAAGAGCGCGGCCACCCCCGCGCTAGCCGTCTCCGCGTCTGCCGTCATCTCACAGAGAAGCGCGACCGCTGCTCGTGCGTACGGTTTGTCGGCGAGATGGTGATTGATGACCTGTTCGGCGGCGTGGAATCCCAGTTGGATCGCCGTTTGGGCATTCAGTGCCCCTGAATCTTTGAGTTTTTTGAAATCGAATTGCATATACACGCGAAATGTCAGAGATCGAAAACTTGACAGCCACTAATGCGATTGTTAGACTTTCGGCCTTTTCATACAGTTGATTGATTGCTCCTTGGCCGCGATTATACCAGTCTGCGGTTGTGCCCCATCGGGCAACACGTGTTCAACTACATACAGAATAAATTTAGGAGAGTGGTTTATGCCTGTTTTCAATGGAATCCAAACCCCCTCTGAGGGGAAACCGGTCAGTATTGAGGACGGCCAGCCGAAAGTCCCGGATAATCCGACCATCCCTTTCATTGAAGGCGACGGCACCGGTCCCGATATCTGGCGCGCTTCTCAGCGCGTTTTCGATGCTGCCGTCGCTCGCGCCTACAGCGGTGAGCGCCGCATCGTCTGGTATGAAATTTTTGCGGGTGAAAAGGCCCATAAGAAATTTGGTGAATGGCTGCCCAAAGGCACTCTGGATGCCATTCAGCATTTCGTCATCGCCATAAAAGGTCCTCTCACAACGCCGGTCGGCGGCGGCATCCGTTCACTCAATGTGACCCTCCGCCAGGTCCTGGATCTCTATTCTTGCGTACGCCCGGTGCGATATTTCCCCGGTGTGCCTGCGCCCGTCAAGAATCCGGAGAAGCTGGACGTCGTCATCTTCCGCGAGAACACGGAGGATGTCTACGCCGGGATCGAATTTCAAGAAGGATCTGATCGCGCGCAGAAATTGATCCAGTTTCTGAGCGATTTCGGTTTTGAGGTTAGTCACGATTCGGGCATCGGGATAAAACCGATCTCGATCTCTGCCACCAAGAACCTGGTGCGCCGCGCCATTCGCTATGCGATCGAGCGGGATCTTAAAGTGGTGACGCTGGTCCACAAGGGCAATATTATGAAGTACACGGAAGGCGCATTCCGGGATTGGGGCTATCAGTTGGCCAAAGAGGAGTTTCGCGATCGGATCGTGACCGAAGAGGAAGTCAACAAAGATCACGGGGGCAAGCGGCCCGAAGGGAAGATACTCGTAAATGATCGGATTGCCGACGCGATGTTCCAGCAGGTCCTCCTGCGCCCCGATGAGTACTCGGTCATCGCCACCCCCAATCTCAACGGCGATTACCTGTCGGATGCTTGTGCGGCGCAGGTCGGAGGGTTGGGAATGGCACCCGGCGCTAACATCGGCGACATTGCCGCCGTTTTCGAAGCGACACACGGGACTGCTCCGAAATACGCCGGACTCGATGCGGTCAATCCCTCCTCGGTGATCCTCTCGGGCGTCATGATGTTCGAGTATATGGGATGGAATGAGGCGGGCAGCCTGATCATCGATGGGATCGTCAGGACCATCGATCAGAAACGCGTGACCTATGATCTCGAACGCCTGATGGAGGGCGCAACCAAGGTCAAAACGAGCGAATTCGCTGATGCGATTATTCAAAATATGAAATAGAGTCCGGAGTTCGGGGTCTGGAGGTCCTGGACCTGGAGTCGATACGCATTAGTTCAGAAGCAATATTGGCTGTAGGCTTTAGATTCCGGACTCGAGACTCCTGGCTCCCTTTTTGGAGGATAAATGGGAAGAAAGAAAATCACGGTTGTCGGCGCCGGCAACGTCGGAGCGACGACGGCGCACTGGTTGGTTGCGAAAGAACTCGGTGATGTCGTGCTGGTGGACATCATTGAAGGAATGCCACAGGGCAAGGCTCTCGATCTGGCTCAGGCGGGCCCGGTCGAAGGCTTCGACTCGCGGCTGACCGGGGCGAACGGATATAAAGAGACGGCGAACTCGGACATCGTCGTGATTACATCCGGGATCGCGCGCAAACCCGGAATGAGCCGGGACGACCTGCTCAACACGAACGCCGGTATCGTCGGGAGCGTGACCGATGAGATCGCCCGCAGTTCACCCAATGCGATCATCATCGTGGTATCGAACCCGCTCGATGCGATGGCTCAGATCGCGTTTCGCCGTTCCGGCTTCCCCAAGCATCGCGTGGTCGGGATGGCCGGCATTCTCGACTCGGCGCGGATGCGCACATTCCTGGCGGAAGCGCTCAACGTCTCGGTGGAGAACGTCACCGCATTCGTGCTGGGAGGACACGGCGATACGATGGTTCCATTGCCGCGTTATTCGACCTGTGCCGGCATCCCGGTCACCGAACTGCTGCCCAAAGACGTGCTGGAAAAGATCGTCGACCGCACTCGTAATGGCGGCGCTGAGATCGTGAGCCTGCTCAAGACCGGATCGGCCTACTATGCGCCCTCCGCCGCCGCGGTCGAGATGGTCGAGGCGATTATTAAAGACAAAAAGAAAATACTCCCTTGCGCCGCATTTCTCGAGGGCGAATACGGCATAAACGGCCTGTTCGTCGGCGTGCCGGTCAAACTAGGCGCCCGGGGTATCGAAGAGATTATTCAAATCAACCTCACTACCGAAGAGCGCGCAGCATTACAGAAATCCGCAGCTGCCGTACAGGAACTGGTCAGTATTATGAAAATCTGAGAACTTGACGCATAAGGCGCTCGGAGAATCTCGATTTTTACATCGAGATCTCCCGGGGTCTTTGTGGTTAGCTCCGAGACCAGGCTATGTAGTAAATTTGAAGCTTGCCAAGAATTGTGGTAGGTTAAAAATTGCGTCTGTCGCAGTTGCGATTCCTTAATGAACGGGTAATGCGTCTTGCGGCAGTCGCATTTTTATTGTCAGAGGGGGAGGACGTTCGAACGATTGGGCGGAGGTAGGGGAAGTAGAGGGATGCAGGTTGAACGGATGGGAAGAACTCTGAGAAGAACTCTGAAAGGAAAAATGTGGTGAGTGAATCGAAGGATTTGACCGTAAATTTGACCGGAAAAGAGAAGATTCTCGCAGAATTGAAGACTCTCGAATATGAACTGAACATCGAATTGCCGCGCGCTCTGAGGACTGCGGCCGCGCTCGGCGACTTATCGGAGAATGCCGAGTACAAGTCGGCTCGTGAGCGCCAGGATTACGTGCGCGCCCGGGTCCGGCAACTTCAGGAGCAGGTGGCCAAGTTATCGAGCATTGACCTGAGCAAATTACCGCACGACCGGGCCTCTTATGGCTCAACGCTCGTCCTGCGCGATATCGATCGGGGCGCTGAAGTCGCCTATCGCCTGGTAACACCAGAGGAGGCCGATTTCGAACAAGGGTTGATCTCGACCGCATCGCCGATCGGCAAGAGCCTGCTCAACAAAGAAGAAGGCGATGAAGTCAAAGTTGAGACGCCAAACGGCCCTCGTCTCTTTGAGATCATCAAACTCACCACGATCCATGACGAGGAATTGTAGTATTATTGAGCGATGATTCGCATTTGAAAGCCCACAATTATGATGTTACACTCACAATCCCGGTAGAGCGGAGGTTGTGTATTTGTCCACCCGATTCGAATATTTAGAGCTAGTGCTGAAAAGATTGATGACCGTAGGCTTGTTGGCATTTATCTTCTGTTTCAGCCTTATAACGGTTACATGCTTCGCCTTACGCGGACATACAGTAGATGTCCCCAATGTGGTTGGAAAAACAAAAGTAGAGGCGGAGAAAGAGCTAGATGAAGCTGGGTTACGCATAAAAATCATCGGCATAACGGATCAGACAGAAATCCCCGCCGATGCACCTATCAGCGATCAAACCCCTGCGCCCGGAGCGACGGTTAAGACCGGGCAGCAAGTACGCGTCAGCTTCAACCTCGGTGCCCCTTCGCCTGCTGCCATCAGAAATTAATTAGATCATAGAGTGGACAAGATTTCCGGGGTAATTTGTTCTAGTGGTTCTAGACTTTAGTTTCAAGCGGCTGATAGGCAGATCGCGGTTAATATTATGGTCGAAATAGCTCCATCAATATTATCGGCGGATTTCACCAAACTGGGTGAGGAGATCGAGACGGTCGAACGAGCCGGCGCCTCGTATATCCACGTAGATGTGATGGATGGCCATTTCGTGCCGAATCTGACCATCGGGCCGTTCATTGTAGAATCGGTGGCGAGGGCGACGCATTTGCCCATCGACGCGCATTTGATGATTGAAAATCCGGATGACTTCATCGGGGCATTCGCCCGGGCAGGTGCGAATATGATCTCGGTTCATCCGGAAACGACCTATCATTTGCATCGCACGATCAATCATATCCGCGACGAGGGGTGCAGAGCCGGAGTCGTGCTCAATCCCGCGACGCCGCTGGCGATGATCGAAGATGTCCTGGGTGAACTCGACTACGTGCTCCTCATGTCGGTCAATCCGGGGTTTGGTGGTCAAACATTTATACCGGCATCGCTCGACAAGCTGCGCCGTTTGCGCGAGTTGATTCGCGCGCGCGGAATGAGCGTGAAAATAGAGATTGATGGCGGCATCGGGCCGGATAATGCCGGGCAGGTTGTTGCCGCCGGCGCCGAGATACTGGTTGCCGGGTCAGCGGTTTTCGGAAAACCGGACCCGTCGCAAGCATTGCGCGACCTCCTGCGCGCAGCATTGAATCCTTCGCTCAAGGGAGCGTCGGTTTGAAAAAAAATAAACCACGTCCTGAACTGTGAATTCAAAATCTACGGGGAACCGAAGACACCAGAGGTTTCTTCATCTTCGTTTCTTCGTGGCTATTACTTTACTGGGGAGAAATCATGACGAAATTTAAATTCCTCCTACATTTTCACTTGGTCATATTAGTCTTTACGATCGCCGGTTGCGGAGCAAAGGATAACGTCAAGAACGAAAATGCTGCGGTTCCAGGGCGCGATAAGGAGCTTTACGAACAGGCAGTGGTAAAGGCCGAAAAAGGCCGCTATGATGAAGCTCGCCTGCTCTACAACGTCGTCATATCAACCTACGGCGAAAGCGAATACCTGCCGCTGTCGAAACTGGCGATAGCCGATACGTTCTATCTAGAAGGGGGCACGAGCAATCTCGAGCAGGCCATCGGCGGTTACCGCGATTTCGCACAGTTCTTCCCGACACACCCGCGAGTCTGTGACGTCAAGCACAAAATCGCGCATTCGTATATGAGGCAGATGGGCGCATACAACCGCGATGCCTCGAAGGCGAAACAGGCGGAATTTATGCTGAAGGCAGCTTTGCAGAGTTGCCAGAGTTCTCAGCTCAAGCCGGCAATAGAGAGCGATCTCCAAGATGTTCAGCAGGTGCTCGGACTGCACGAACTGGACATCGCCCGCTTCTACATCAAGACCAGGCAATCCTACAAAGCAGGCGAGAGCCGTCTGAAGGATATCGTCAACCAGTATCCAGGGTTCAGTTATTATGATGAATCGCTCTACCTCCTCGGCGTCTCGCTGATTGAACAGGAGCAGCCCGAAGAAGCATCAGACTATTTTACGCGTCTGCTGCGCGATTATCCGAACAGCGAGTATGCCGATAAGGGAAAGGAATATCTGGAGAGACTCGGCAAACCTATACCCGAGCCTAATAACGACAACAAGCGTCCTGATCGCCCGAGTTTTGTCGGCAATTTCAAGTTGATTCTTGGCTATAATGGACTGGATGTCTCGAAAGACGGCGTCTTATTGAGTAAAAAGGGTGATGAAAAAGAAGATGTCAAAGATGAGGTTAAGTCCGAAGCGACCAGTGGTATAAGCGGAACGAAAGCGGTACGCGCAACATCATCAAAGGTCATCGATACCCCGGCTGCCAGCCAGGTGACTGGCAGTACAGCTGCCGTCGATAGTCAACCCACGGGGCAAACGGGGCAAACGGGGCAAACCGGGCAAGCCGGGCAAAATGGCGGTGACAACGGTCAGACCGCGGCTCCTGAAGCCAATGGAGATGATGAGAAATCTGTTAAAGGTAAAGATAAAAAGAAAAACAGCAAGAAAGAAAAAAAGGATAAAGACAAAGATAAAAATCAGAAGAAGGGCTTTTTAGGCGGTATCTTCCGGTAAGGCAGTACGGGCCCTTTTGGGAGGCACCTTTGGGTTACAAAATTCTGCTTGCGGATGACAGCGTTACAGTACAAAAGATCATCACGCTGACTTTTTCAGATGAAGGCGCAGAGGTTTCGACAGTTAATAATGGTGAGGAAGCCATTACACGTTTGCGTTATATTCGACCTGACCTGGTGATGGCAGACGTATCGATCCCGGGGAAGGATGGCTACGATATTTGCGAATTCGTCAAAACGCACCCTGACTTGAAGGGCACGCCGGTTATCCTGCTCGTTCCGGCATTTGAGCCGTACGACGAGGAGAGAGCCCGCCGGGCGGGGGCCGATTACCATCTCACGAAACCCTTTCAATCCATCCGGACGCTGATCTCGACCGTCAAAAACCTGATCGAATCGAGTGGGCGAAGGATTACTCGGACCGATACGGGAGAATTTCAACCCCCGAAAAATAGAAATAACCGCCTCTCCGAACGCGGCATGTTCGAAGCCGGTGACCTCCGCGGCCCCACAGATGCTCATAATGAGCGACAATCGTTGAATATCGAAGGCGACTGGCTCAGCGACAGTTCAGATGGCGATGTTCTGCACGTGTCGAACGGGGAAGATAGCCGATCGGCTGCGGCAGGCTCACGCCGAGCAGCAGTAGAAAGAACAGCTCCATCGCGCGGCGCATTCGACGAAGACCTGGATCACGTCCTCGAGCTTGACGACGTTCTGACCGAACTCTGGAGCGATACTGCGGCTCCGGGCATCGAGTCCGGACGCCGCGCAACTGCTACTGAAGCAGGTGGCATTACGACGCTGGTTGCCGCCGCCGATACCGGAGTTCAGGGAGTGTCGCTGGCGCTAGGCCAAAGTTCGATCGACGAGATCGCCGATCGCGTTGTGGCGAAGGTAATGGAGAGGTTGTCGGTTCTCTTGAACGAACAATTGTCCAGCCGTATTGCAGGCGAAGTCATCGAGATCATCAAACGACAGCAGGCGGCAGGGAAAGCTGCCTATCATGAAGCTGATTCGCTACTTGAATTGGACGAAGTTTGAGTCCGAAGAGAATAGCGAGAAAAAAAACAGTACCGCGAACAGTAGCGAGCGAGTCTTGATCGATGATAGATTGAAGGTTCGCTCGCTTACTGCCCGCGGTACTGATTTTTTTCTCTCCCCGTCGTTGAATATTATGGAAATTGCGAAGAGATACGAACCTAAAGAGGTCGAAGGGCGATGGTACCCATTTTGGGAACGCGAACGCTTCTTCGCGCCTGAGCCAGTCTCCAGGACGTCCGATGCTCCCATCTTCTCGATGGTTATCCCGCCGCCGAATGTGACTGGTTCTCTGCACATGGGCCATGCGCTCAATCACACGCTGCAAGACGTATTGGCGCGGTGGCGGCGGATGAGCGGCGACCGCGTGTTGTGGCTGCCCGGCTGCGACCACGCTGGAATCGCTACGCAGATGGTAGTAGAGAAGCAACTCGACAAGGAAGGAATAAAACGCCAGGACTTGGGACGCGAGAAATTTGTCGAGCGCGTCTGGCAGTGGAAAGAGCACTCGGGCGGCACGATTCAAAGGCAGATGCGCCTCCTCGGCGATTCGGTGGACTGGGCGCGCGAACGCTACACCATGGATGAAGGTCTCTCTAACGCCGTCAAAGAGGTCTTCGTGAGATTTCATGACGAGGGATTGATCTATCGCGGCGAGTATATGGTCAATTGGTCGCCAGGGTTGCAGACGGCGGTCTCCGATCTCGAAGTGGAGATGAAACCCATCAATGGCAAGCTCTACCATATCGCCTATCCGGTCGACCGAAATGTGACAGAACGCGTGGAAGGCTTGGTTGATGCCTATGCGGCGGCGGATAAAGCCAGATCGGGTCTGCTCAGCACAGATGCCGGCGATTTCGTTATCGTCGTGACGACTCGCCCCGAAACGATGCTGGGCGACACGGCGGTCGCGCTCAATCCCGCCGATGCGCAGGCGGGCAGCCGGTATGCTGGAATCGCGGGCCGGAATGCCGTGCTTCCCCTGGTCGGGCGGGTGTTGCCCTTCATCGAAGATGAAGTTGTTGAGAAGGATTTCGGCACCGGTTTGGTCAAAGTCACGCCGGCGCACGATCCCACCGATTTCGCTATGGGTAAGCGGCATGGACTCCCGTTCATTCAGGTCATCGGTAAAGATGCGAAGATGACCGATGCGGTGCCCGAAAAATTTCGCGGGATGGACCGCTACCAGGCTCGCAAAGCGGTGGCCGCCGATCTCGAGGAATTGGGTTTATTGCTCAAGGTCGAGGATTACACGCATAATGTCGGCCATTGCCAGCGCAGCCAGGTGGCGATCGAGCCATTGATTTCAACACAGTGGTTTCTGCGGATGAAATCGCTGGCGGAGCCGGCGATTGCCGCGGTGCGCGACGGGCGCACGAAGTTTGTGCCGGAGAACATGGCCAAGATCTATTTCAACTGGCTGGAGAACATCCAGGATTGGTGCATCTCGCGCCAGCTGTGGTGGGGTCATCGCATACCGGCGTGGTATACGCCGGCGGGCGAAATCGTCGTCGCGCGCGACGAGGAGGAAGCCCGGGGACGTCTCGAGTCGCGCGGCATCGATCCGAAGGTCGAGTTACGCGCAGAAGAAGACGTGCTCGACACCTGGTTTTCGTCGCAGCTCTGGCCGTTCTCAACCCTGGGCTGGCCCGAGGAGACCGAAGACCTCAAGACCTTCTATCCGACTTCTGTTCTGATCACCGGCTTCGACATCATCTTCTTCTGGGTCGCGCGAATGATGATGATGGGTCTGAACTTTATGGGCGATGTCCCATTTCGTACGGTATACATCAACGCCCTGGTGCTCGACCCTGAAGGGAAGAAGATGTCGAAGACCACCGGCAATGTGGTCGATCCGCTCGATGTCTTCGATAAATATGGTACGGATGCCGCGCGCTTTATGCTGACCGCGGCTTCCACCGCAGGGCTCGCGCTTACGCTGCAGGAATCCAAGCTGGAATCGGCGCGGAACTTCGCCAACAAGATCTGGAACGCCTCGCGGTTCGTCCTTCTCAATTGCGACGACGTGCTGAGCGAGAAAGTGCCGATCGATTGGGAGACGCAGCTCGCTCCGCCTGAATTGGCCGACCTCTGGATTTTGAGCCGCCTCAACCGAACCGCGCTGGAGGTCAACAATGCATTGGCAGAATACCGCTTTCACGAGGCGGCGGCGGAACTCTATCACTACTTCTGGGATGATTTTTGCGATTGGTATATCGAATTGTCGAAGCCATTTGTGACGGCAAAGGGAGAGTCGCCGCAGAATGTGGCGGTCAAGCGCAGGATAATCTACGTGCTCGAGCGCAGTTTGAGGCTTTTACATCCGATCATGCCCTTCATTACCGAAGAGATCTGGCAGAGGCTCCCGCACAAGGGCGACACGATCACACTGGCTGAATTCGTATCGCATAATCCGGCGAACATCGATGAGCGCGCCGAACGCGAGATGAATCTCGTGATCGAGATCGTGACCAGACTACGGAGCATCCGTGCTGAGTTCAACATTCCGCCATCCACGCGGCTGCACGCGCAGATTATGCCGGCGAACGAGAGCGCGCGGAAAGTGATCGACCGGATGGGAGATCACATTAAGCGTCTGGCGTGGATCGAACAACTAGATCTCGTCGAGACGTTACCAGCGCGGCGCGGCTATGCGCGGGATGTCACGAGCGGCGCAGCGCTTGCAGTGCCGCTTGAAGGCTTGATAGATTTTGAGAATGAGCGGGCCCGTCTCGAGAGAGAATTGGCCAAGCTGGTCGCGGAACGGGAAGGCCTGGAGAAACGGCTGGCGAATCAAGATTTCATCAATCGCGCTGCTCCCGATGTTGTCGAGCGCACCCGCGATCGCGCGGTCGAACTCGAGAGCAGAATCGCAAAGATTCGATCAATGATCGAAACAATTTGATCGGAAAGCGGCAGGAATTTTCGCCAAACACAAACCGCAAAGAAATCAAAATTATTCCATTTGTACTGCATGTTTCTTTATAAGTTTGTTGTGGTGACCTTTCCTCTACAGTTCGCAGTCCGAAGTCCGCAATACGTATGATCAATCCACTCGACCTCGAACTGGTCTATGAAATAGTGAACGCGGCATTGGATGAAGACCTGGGGCGTGGTGACATCACGTCACGCGCGGTAGTACGCCGGGGAGTGAAAGCGCGGGGCAGCTTTATCGCCAAGCAGGATTTTATTCTAGCGGGCCTCGAGGTCGCCGACGCAGTATTCACTACATTCGACCCTTATCTACAAATCGAATCGTCAGTCGGCGATGGCGAGGAAATAAAAGCGGGCAAAGTCTTTGCCCGAACATCGGGCGATGCCCAGATCTTACTGGCTGCCGAACGCGTCGCGCTCAATTTTCTGCAGCGTCTCTCGGGTATTGCAACTATGACGCGGGCTTATGTCGATGCGATTGCAGGGACGGGAGCGCGGATTGTTGATACGCGCAAAACAACTCCCGGTCTCCGTGTTCTCGAAAAATATGCGGTGACCGTGGGTTGCGGTCACAATCACCGGCTCGGCCTGGATGATGGCGTACTGATCAAGGATAATCATCTGGCGATGGCGGGAAGCATTACAGAAGCCCTCCGGCGCGCGCGTGAAACGGCCGGTCATCTACACAAGATCGAGGTCGAAGTTGCAACGCTCGATCAGGTTCGAGAAGCGTTGGAAGTAAATGCGGATATATTACTGTTGGACAACATGCCTCCGGAGATGGTGAGGGATGCCGTCGAAATCGTCCGAAAAAACGAATCGAACGAGCGGCGCACTTTGACCGAAGCATCGGGTGGCATAAGTCTCGTAAACGTGCGCGCGTATGCGGAAGCTGGTGTCGATATGATATCCATCGGAGCGCTGACACACTCAGCGCCGGCGGTAGATATAAGTTTCAAAATAAAACCCGCATAAGTATTGCGAATTGACCCTAGATCGGCGCAACGACAAGGTTGCGTTATCCGAATCAGAATTCTGGTTTTAGAAAATGGCGACAGGTGAAAAACGAGAGCCTTACGTTTCGCAAACTTGCAATCAACCAGCGATCCGCGAGCTTTATCCCTTCATTATTCATCATTTCACATCGATCGACTCAACCAACGATCAACTAAAAAAGATGGTTAGCGCGCCCGAGTTCACCTGCGTCATCGCCGATCAACAGACGGCGGGGAGGGGAAGACACGGTCGTACCTGGCATTCGGCGCCTGGAGATGGCCTCTATCTTTCAGTTCTGTTATGCCCGCAAGGAGCTTCAAGAATCCCTTCACTTAGCCTGATGGCGGGTATCGCTGTGGCCGAGGTTTTGATCGCTCGGGATATTACGGGCGTCGATATCAAATGGCCCAACGATGTTTTGGTGAACGATCGAAAAGTTTGCGGGGTATTGGTTGAAGGGACCTGCGCGGGGTCGAATCAACACCGCATTGTCATCGGGATTGGCGTCAATCTCAATCACCGATCGTTTCCGCAAAAACTCAGTCGAACGGCAACCTCGTTGCTGATAGAAACGGGTAGCCCGGTCGATATTGATGAATTTTGCGGTCGGTTACTCCAGCGCATCGCTGATTGGTATGAACGATGGAAGCTGGGTGATGGAATCATCAACCGCTTTCAGGAACTTTCAAGCTACGCAAAGGGTCGAATGGTCATTGTGACGCTCGGCGATGAGCAGATCGTCGGCCAGACCGCGGGATTGTCGGAAACAGGCGCACTGAGAGTAGCGACAGGCGACGGCAGGGAAAAACTGATCATGGCTGGTGAAGTTATGAAGGTGAGAACGATGGAACAATTGTAAATACTTCGCGTGCCGGAAGCTTCAGAACGATATAAAAATTCTTACACCGCCTCTCCAACTTTTTTCTTTACCACCTCACATTCAGACGTTTGAAGTTGAACAGCTTATGCGGCGCGGGTAAGATGTTATTTCACTGACATCTCCCGATTCAAAATGCGCATATGCTTGGTGCGATGAATTACTTCAATTACTTTACAGAAATCGAAGAAGAGTTCGTTAAACGACGTGGGAGTCATCTTCTCGTCTCTCCTCTCGATTGGTCGTTGATCGAGACGTGGAAACAGCGGGGCGTGCCTTTACATATCGTGCTGCGCGGAATCAATGCTTCGTTCAATGCCTATGATCAGCGTGCGTCCCGCGGCCGTAAAGTCAACTCGCTTCTCTATTGCCAGCAGGAAGTCGAAGCGATGTTCCTCGATTACCGCGAGTCGCGCGTCGGCGCCAACGGTGATGGGAGAGTTGAAAACGGCACAGATTCGAAAGGACGCCGGGAAGATCATTTCAATCCGCCGGCGATCATCGATTATTTGACCGAACATCACAAAGCGCTCGCGCAGCTTCACGCCAGACATTCGTCTGATGCGATTTTGAACGAGACTTTTACGCGAGCCGCTGTTCGTCTCGGCCAGATAATCGATGACTTGCAGGCATCAAAAAATATTTCTCCTGAATCGCTCGAGGTAGATCTGACAATGATCGAAGAGGCGATCCTCGATGGATTGAGAAGCAGCGCGGGTGTAGAAAAACTCGCGCAGATACAAAAAGAGGGCAATCAGCAACTCAAATCCTATCGTCAGACTATGGAGCCGGCGGTATACCAGCAGACTATCGATAACCTCATCGCACGCCGCCTGCGCGAGCAATATCACGTCCCCCGGTTGAGTTTGTTCTACATCTGAGAAGAATATGGCGACAGACGCGGACGTATTTGCCTATGAGCTCGCGCCCGGCGAAGTTCACGAAGTGACCATTGAAAAGCTCGTGTATGGAGGTGATGGACTGGCGCGCATCGGGACCCAGGCTGTTTTTGTGCCCTTTGCTGCTGCCGGTGACAAGTTGCGGGTCCGCGTCACAGACGTCGAACGGAATTACGCGCGCGCCGTCATCGAAGAGATCGTCAGCCCATCGGAAACCCGCCGTACGCCTCCCTGCGTTTACTACGGCAACTGCGGCGGTTGCCAGCTTCAGCATTTAAATTATCAGGCGCAACTTGAAGCGAAGGTTTCTTTCGTGCGCGAATCGCTGCGGCGCATCGGCAACATCGAATGGGCTGGCGAGATCGGCGTTCGCGCGGCGTCGGAGTTCGGCTATCGTTCGCGTGCGGAGATCAAAGTCTCCCGAAGCGAAGCGGACGAGCCGCTCATCGGCTATTTTCGCTCAGGCACTCAGGCCGTCTGCGAAATAACAGATTGTTTGATCCTGTCGCCGGCCGCTAATCGCGAATTGCAGCGGTTGCATTCCGAACCCTCGCTCATACCGAATGATGCGACGCGGGTCTACCTGACGGTCGGCGATGACGAAGTGATCGTCACTCCGGCCACCGGCGAAAATGGGCGGAGCGATGAGATCGATGCGCTCGGGACGGCTTACCAGAGGATTGCCGGCACGAATTATGGTTTCGGTGTCAGATCATTTTTTCAAGGTAATCGGCTTTTGGTGGAAGATCTAATTCACGCGGCGATCGGCGATGCGCACGGGGCATTTGCGGTCGATCTATATGCCGGAGTCGGTCTCTTCAGCCTGCAACTGGCCCGGAATTTCGAACAGGTATGCGCGGTCGAAGGCAATCGAGCTGCGGCTAATCATGGTATGGAGAATGTGCGAGCGAATGGCCTGAATAATGTGCGATACGAACCGATATCGGTCGAGGCGTGGTTGAAATACAAATCATCGGAAGTGCCGAGGCCCGATCTGGTCTTGCTCGATCCGCCGCGCTCCGGCGCCGGCCCGCAGATAATCGAGCGGGTTGTGGCGCTTGCACCTCCCTCGGTGACCTATGTTTCCTGCGATCCGGCGACTCTGGCGCGCGACCTGCGAATGATGCTCGATTTCAACTATCGTATCGATTCGATCACGGTTGTCGATATGTTTCCTCAGACTTTTCACGTTGAAACAGTTGTTCATCTTAGTATTTCAGTATAAGCCGGAGCGTATCCTCGCCTCGCAATTCGGCTTCCCAGGAATCATTGCAAAAAGCACGCGAGAGGTTGGGCTGCGACAACCTTCCGACGGAGGGGTAAAGCAGTAGCCCGGGTTGGAGCCTGCCGCTGCGATCCCAAACACCTGGCAAGATTCTATATCCACTCCAAATAAGGTAACGGTTCACGTGGGTGCACGAAATATGGCAGGCAGCGCTTGGACAAAGGCGTCCAACCAAACTATGCTTTGCGACGATGTGGCGCGCCTCAATATCACAACGCAAGACTGGGAACGCACTCCAGCGGGATTCTGCTGGCGAATTCAGAAAATGAAATTATCGGCTCTTAGCTCCGGAGAAGCGTTATGTTTATAGATCATGGCAAGTAAATATCTCCAGGTCCGGAGCGACATATGATGCCGTTTATATGCCGCTCCTCCGGAGCTGGGGCACTATTACGAAAAAATCTATAAACGTATCGCGCCTCTGGCGCTCCCGGATAAACGAATTCGCCAGCAGAATCCAGCGCAGAATCCAGCGGGAGTGCGCATAGTTTTGCTGTCGCTTCAGCAACAAGGGTGGTTACTGCTGATTCGCTGCACCGCGTATGAAAGCAGGTTACCCAGATAGATGACTTGAAAACCGAGATGGCCGAGTTACGCGAGCGGCTGAGACAGAGTTCACACGTTGCCGGTGTTGGCGGAAGTGACAGTCTTTGGCAAGCAATCCCTACACGCCTAGAAACAACGGGAGGGTTGAAGCTCATGAACAAACCTGCTCGATTTATTTTGGGAATCGCCTTCTTTGCCCTGCTGCTGGTCTATAGTGCGGCCAGCTTCTACGTCTGGCTTTACCTGCCCGGAAGCGATGCGGGGTTTTACTGGTCGGGCGAGGTTGGCGAGTTTCAGGTCAGACAGATCGACCCACAAGGCCATGCCCAAGAGTTGCGCCCGGGCGACAAAATTATCGCCATCAACGGCGTGAATGCTGCGGAGCACGCGGGCATACTGTATGACTCGTATCGCCTGGCGCCCGGTTCGCCTTATTCGATGACCGTCGAGCGCAACAGCCGGGAAATGACTTTCGCCTGGCAAACCATTCCACGTCGGCGCGGCTCTTTTCCGTGGGATAAGCTGGTTTCGCTTTTATCTTGGCTCTCCGGGCTGATCGTGTTGTCGATCAAAGCGGAGGATCGACGGGCGTGGCTATTGGCTTTGATGCTAGGCTGCTTTTCGACGTTAGTGAACTACGGCGGTTGGCAGGGAGAGATAGCGACCAAGTGGCTTGCGCTGGCGGTCGCTTTAGCGCAAATCGGCGGGCTTTTCTCAGCCCCGCTGCTGTTTCATTTATTTCTCTACTTTCCTCAACCTTCACCCTTGTTGCGGTGCTGGCCGAAGTTGACGCGGTGGCTCTACGCGCCGCTCTGCCTATTTGTACTGCCGACTCATGGCGTCCTACGGTTGCCTCTTGAATGGTCTACCTCAATCGTCAGTTGGCCGCCGGCCCGTTGGTTGTGGGAGCACGGGTTGCTGCTGGCCGCTGATCTTTCGCTGCTGGGCTATCTTTTAGCGGCGCTCGTTTGCTTGTGGCTGAGTTATCGTACGGCGGATACGGCGGGGCGGCGGCGTTTGCGGGTCGTGATGTGGGGCAGCCTGATCGGCTTCGGCAGTCTAATTCCAGTGCTCGTGATGGAGGTTACAAAAACGCAGGAGAAGTGGAATACCATCTGGAACTGGTTGTGGTTTTCGATGCTCTTTACGCTGCCGCTCGTCCCTCTCAGCTTCGCTTATGCCATCGTCCGCCATCGCGTCATTCCGATCAGCCTGATGATTCGCCGTGGTGTGCGTTATCTGCTGGTCTCGCGTGGTTCGATTTTGCTGGCGCTGCTGTTCGTCGGCCTCATCGTGGCGGCGCTGTTGGCGCTGCTGTTCAAGTATCTGCGCCCATCGGCCTTGACCATCGGCCTGGTTTCGGCTGCCGAAGGCATCGCCGCGTGGCAGTTGGCGCGCTGGTTGCACCGGCGCTATCTCGCGCCGGTGATTGACCGTCATTTCTTCCGGCAGGCTTACGATGCGCAGCACATCGTAGCCGAGTTGTCAGAATCGCTGCGTACGACGACCGAGATTCCGCGCCTGCTCGGATCGGTGGCGAACAAGCTGCAAGCGGCGCTGCAAACCGAAAACGTGGTGATCTTTTTGCGCGATGGACAGACCGGCGACTACCGCAGCGCTTATGCTTGCGAATACAACCGGGCGGAGGGCCACGCGGTCAATTGTCCGCGCGCAAACCTCCTGCCGCGCGATGCCGCGACGCTGGCGCAGCTTGCGCAAACGGGAGACGCACTCGAACTCGACGGCGGCAACCCGGCGTTCGATTTGGCGGTGACCAACGGCCATTCGCGGCTGACAAACGAAGAACGGAAAACGCTGCTCGAACTGAAATCCACGCTGCTGTTGCCGTTCAAAACCAAAGACGCCATGCCGGGCATCGTCGCGCTCGGCTCGCGGCTGGGCGATCTGCCGTTTTCCGGCGAAGATAAACGCTTGTTGCAATCGGTCGGCGCCTCGGCGTCGCTCGCGCTCGAAAACGCGCAACTGGTCGAACGCATGATCGCCGAAGCGCGCCGCCACCAGGAGATCGAGGCCGAAAACGAACAGCGCGCGCGGGAGTTGGAAGAAGCGCGCCAGTTGCAGCTTTCGATGCTGCCGAAGAGCGTGCCGCAATTGCCGCACATCGAGATCGCGGCGTTGATGAAGACCGCGACCGAGGTCGGCGGCGATTACTATGATTTTCACGTCGGCGAGGACGGCACGTTGACGATCGCCATCGGCGACGCGACCGGGCACGGCTTGAAAGCGGGCACGGTGGTAGCGGCGACGAAGGGACTGTTCAAGCATCTGGCCGGGCAAGCCGATCTGGTGGCCATGCTCGCGCAAACCTCGCGCGCGTTGAAGCAGATGAATCTGCGCTCGTTGTTTATGGCGCTGACGCTGGTCAAATTGAATGGCGATCACTTGCAATGCAGCGTAGCGGGGATGCCGCCGATTCTGATTTATCGCGCGGCGACAAAGACCATCGAAGAGATTCCCTTGCGCGGCGCGCCGCTGGGCGGTTTGTCGAGTTACGACTATCGCCAGGTCGAACTGACGCTGGCGGTAAACGACGTGGCGCTGCTACTGAGCGATGGTTTGCCGGAGCGGTTCAATGCGGCGGGTGAAATGTTCGGCTACGAACGGATGCAGGAATTGTTGCTTGCGCACGCCTCCGCAGCGCCGCAAATCATTCTGGAACGGATGCTGCAGGCAAGCGATGAATGGGCGGCAGGCAAACTGGCCGACGACGACATGACCTTCGTCGCGCTGCGGCGCACGGCCACCGGCAGTTCGTGAGCGCACCGTGCATCTGGATGCGGCTGCCAGAAGGCGAGTTGGACGCCCGGTGACGCCTGTTGACCCGCTCAGTTTGTTCGGCTCCGATATGAGCGCGTTCGAGTCTTTGGCATTTCCTGATTTTTCCGATCACTGCAGTTGGCGATAATGATAGAGCTCTGACGATTGTTGTTCAGCTCGCTGTTGCGCGTATTGCGCTATCAACTCCCTGATGCAATGAAATGAATTGCATATCTGAACGGTTACCAAATAAGGCGCTGCCATACCATTCCTCTATCGGGGCAATGAGCAAAAAGATACGAAAATGACAGGATTGAGATGCCAGATATTGTTTGATGAGTTATTATCTTCGATAGTCGTGCCACCCCTATATCTTTAGAGGCCATCTAATAAAGGCCATCTAGAAGAATTGGGGGATCAAAATGCCATCAACTCACGTGAGCCTTCACATTCACGTTATTTTCTGTACAAAAAATTGTCATCCTTATCTTGAAGCCGAATGGCGCAGCCGGCTTCACGCTTATCTCGCCGGCGCCATCAGAAATGTTGAAGCAGTGCCGGTAGCCATTGGCGGGACTGCGGATCACGTCCATCTCTTGTTGGGCCTGAAAGCTACGCATCGGATTGCCGACGTGTTGCGAGAGATCAAGCGAGGATCGTCTAACTGGTTGAATGATGCTCTGGATATTTGCGGATTCTCCTGGCAGAACGGATATGGAGCATTTTCGGTGAGCCCCTCGGCGCTCGATTTAGTCGCGAGATACATCGCACAACAAGAGCTCCATCATAGACGGCGGTCTTTTCAGGAAGAGTATCTAGAGTTTCTTAACAAGAGCGGTGTTGTATTTGACGAGCGTTATATTTGGGATGAATAAGTGAGGTCTCTCTTCACCCCTGGCTACCTCTCGCACTTCTCTAAAGGCCATAATTCAATGACATCGCCACTTCGGCCCATTGTGTAAATATGTCATCTCGGCGTTTGAGCTTCACGCGGCTGAGCCTCATTCAACAGCCGCTGCTCTTCGTGGTTATCTCGTTTGTTGGCGGCCTGCTGTTCGCCGCAGGAGATCGAATCTCCATTCGTCACTGGCTGATTTTTTGCGCGACCGCCTGGGTTGCCGCTTCGATAATGCTCCGGCTGAATGTGAACGGTCTGGTTGCTATTGCATTTTCGATCTGCGGTTGTTTCGCTGCCGGAGGCGCATTGTGGGCGATAAACGAGGAAGCAATCGGCGAGAACAGCGTCCGGAAGCTTTTCGAACGCGGCCAATTGAGAATCGATGAGCCGGTCGAAATCAGCGGAGTATTGAACGCCGCTCCGGAACTCGCGCCTGATCGAATCTATCTGAGCATAGCGGTTGAACAGGTAGCGTCGCTCGGACGCGAACTGCATTCGAGCGGGGCCGTCTCTATTATAATTCCATTTAGAGATCAGGAGTCGCGGCTCGAATATGATTCATTAGCGCTAAATTACGGGGCGCGCGTGCGATTACTGGTTCACTTGAGCAACCGGAGCGGTTACCGGAATCCCGGCGCACCGGATTTCGACCAATTGCTCGAATATCGCGGCTATGATGCGACCGGATGGGTCAAGAGCCCGCTGCTCATCGAGCGGTTGGGGCGAGGAGAGCCCAACCCGCTGCTCGCGAGGCTTTATCTGGTGCGGGCGAGGGCGCTGTCAGTCATCCTCAGGCATTTCAAACAGCCCGCATCCGGAATTCTCGCCGCCGCGCTCTTCGGTAACCGTTACTTTCTCGCGCGCGATACGGCGGAGATATTTCGTGCGGGCGGAACCTTTCATCTGCTCGTGATATCCGGCCTCCACGTGGCGATGATAGCCATCGTCGCATTGTGGCTGGCGAAGTATCTGAGCAATTCGCGTTTAATCCAATATGCGGCGGTTATCACGCTGATGTGGGCTTATGCGTTGATGGTGGGAGCGCAGCCAGCGGTGACTCGGTCGGCTGTGATGCTTACCATCGTTTTCATCGGGCGGTCGATCTTTCGCAAATCTCCGGGCGCCAACGCCCTGGCCGCGTCAGCCATCGCCCTGCTTTGCTGGCAGCCGCGGGACCTGTTCAACCCGGGCTTCCAACTTTCGTTTCTGACTGTGTTGATGATCGTCGTTTTCACCGGCCCACTATATTCGCGCTTTAAACAGATTGGCGAATGGCGGCCCATGGCTTTGACGCCTTATCCGCCACGCGTTCCAGTTTTCATTCGGAAGATTGCCGAAATATTGTTCTGGAATGAAGCGGGATTCCGCGAAGAGATGAAGGCGGAACGCATTCGTTACCGGTTGGACAAGGCCCGGATCGCTTGTCGGTTGAACGAGATGCGATTGCAGAGGCCATTAGCGTGGATCACAGTAACTATCTTTACGACAACCGGCGTACAGATCGGCCTTTTGCCGCTGATGGTCGCGCAATTCCATCGCGTATCGATCGTCGCGCCGGTGACGAACGTCATCGAAGGGGCGCTTATCTTCGCCTTGATGATTGCCGGGACCATCTATCTGTTGATTCATGCGATCGTAGGAGGGACGGCTCAAAAACTTGCGGGAGCGGTGGACGCGCTCGGAGCGCTGTCTGTCGAATCATGCGAGCCTTTGCTGGCATTAAGCTGGGCGAATCTGCGCGTGCCTGATTTGCACCCGACGGCGTTGGTCTTTGCCCTTTTCTTTACCGCCGTTCTTATATTGATCATTGTCATCAACGGATGGAATCCATTCCTGCGGGGCGACGAGCCGGATACTCGCAGACGAATGATCGCAAGGCGGGTGCTCGCCATCCCCTCATCGTTTACGATCGGTATTCTAAGTTGCCTCTTGATTTTTCACCCATTCGCACATCGCTACGAGCGCGGTCGATTGAGCGTGACTTTCCTGGATGTTGGGCAGGGCGATGCGATGTTGATCGCTTTTCCCAAAGGCTCGCTGATGATGCTGGATGCCGGCGGCCAACCGAATATAGTGGCAGGTAAAGTCAATGGCGATGCCGAGGATTTATTCGTAGAAGACCGTATTGGAATGGCGGAGGCTGCCGTGATGCCCTATCTGTGGCATCGCGGAATAAAGAAGTTGGACTGGATAGTGGCAAGTCATGGCGACGCGGACCACGTCGAGGGATTCGCCGAGATAATTCGCAGCTTCGATATAGGAATCGCTCTCGGCGAGGCGAAACAATTTGAACAGGCAGGCTTTCCCGTGCGAATTGCCCGAGGGGGCAATTGGTTCGAGATCGATGGTGTGCGGATGGAAGTTCTGTCACCTCTCGATGAAACGCGCGAGCCCGGTATGTCCGGCAACAATAGATCGCTCGTTATAAAAGCCACTTACGGTAATCGCAGTTTTTTACTGACAGGTGACATCGAGAGAGAGGCCGAAGGCATGCTTGTGGCTTCCGGTCTAGATCTCGCCGCCGATGTTTTGAAAGTCGCCCATCACGGTTCGCGAACATCCACGACTCGAGAATTTCTGAAAAAGGTCTGCCCCAGTCATGCCGTTATATCGGTATCAAATCCGAGTCCTTACGGCCATCCGCATGCGGATGTGGTGGAGCGATTGCGCGAGACCGGCGCGTACGTCTGGCAAACTTCTGCTTGCGGCGCCATCACGATATCGACCGACGGCCAGGACCTGCAAACTGGAACATTCGTCAAATGCGAATGAGGTGTGCTATCTGCCGATATCGTTTGACGCTCATCCCGCGCACGATAATTATCTCTTGCGGGCGTTTGAAGCGGCCGTGTTTATGGCGATATTCGACCATCCGTCCGGCGAGACCGGGCCCAATGCCGGGAAGCCGCATGAATTCTTCTATCGAAGCGGTATTGATGTTTATCCGCTCTGCTTCCTGTCGTGGCGCAGCAGCGGTTTGCTGGAATGGATACTGAAGGGAGAGTGCTAAACAAACGAAGATAAACGAAATATATGAAAAGGAGCGTATTTTTCGTATGTTTCGTTTTCTTTCTGGTTCAACGCATTCCATGGAATTTCAAGCGAAACTCGCAATTAGTGATCGAGGGGCCTTCAGGAGCGCGCCGGGCGAAATTATTCGTTTCGGCGCAGATCATGGGAATTCCCCCGTGAGATGGAGGAATGCCGTAATGCTGATTGGTAAGTATCGCTTTGATTCGAGGGTTCGGCGGGCTGGACACGCCGTAACGCAGCGAGATGATCGGCAATTCTGGCATCTGAGCCGGATTAATCATCTCAATGCAGTCGTCATAGATGTTTATCCGCGCCTGGCGGTCGCGCGTGCTCCAGTCGCGGTGTACGAGCGAGTTGGTCAAGGCTTCAATGATGGCATCGCGATGATAATTCGCTCGACCAGTGAGGAACGGGTCGCCGGATATCTTCTCAACTTCGCCCGGGTTGGCGGCGTTTACGATCGCCTTACGTGATGGGCGCTGGTCCCACAAATCGACGTAGCGTTTGATGAAATTGAGCGCGCCGTCGAACAGACATAAGAGATTTCCCCGCAGGTGCAATTCTTCGACGACTGGGGCGCCATTATCTGTGCCGCTGAAGCGCGAGAGCATTAGATCGGCGCGCGGAATCAGCCTGGTCACGCTGTCATTTACTCCGAAGAGCAACAGACCGCCGATGGTCGGCATAATCTCATCGCCCATCTTCACTGCCAAGCCCATATCGCACATAACCACGTCTGTCGGGAATCCTTTTGTCGATTCCCCCCAGTAACCCGGATTGACGCTGCGCACATAGCTCCAGACGAGCGATTCATCAATGTCGTTTTCGGCCTCCGCTTTGAAGACGGGAACCTGTTCGAAGCGGGTCAAAAAATTTTCGTGGAAGAGCTTCGATATCTCTTCCCGCGTCGCCTCTCGCTTCGTCGATCCCTCGCGGATGTAAAAACGATCGTCGGTCGTCCTGTGTGGGCGGTTCTCAATGTCCACTTCCAAGATGACTATGCGGCGCCCGCTGTCGAATGCGACTTTATTGATGTAGGGAAATACGGGCGGCTGTATATGGTGCGAGCAGATATCGCGTATCTGCTCCTCGATGCTTTCGGGGTCTTCGACTCCCTCAACGCGCAACTGGTCGTTGACACCGAAAACCATTGCGCCGCCGGCTGTATTGGCTAGCGCGATAATTTCAGCGGTAAGTTTTTCAACGTTGCTGAATCGGACTTTGAGCTCGAGATAGGTATCTTCACCGCCGCGCACCAGCCGCAGCAATTCCCCCCGGGATGTCACCGGCGCGGGGACGTCGAACTGATAGGCGTAGTATGAACGCTCCGAGCCTGGCGTTTGTCGAGGGCGCTGGTAATTATTGAAGCGTTTGCGAGCCATTGCGGTGGCTGCCCCGCATAAGGAGCGAGGCGATTTGCGGGCGTCGCCGCAGCCTTGGAGAGAGAGCGGGATCGAAAAATCGATTCTTAGCTCACTCTGTTTCCAGACTCGCGATGATGTGAAAATCATCGCAGGCAAACAAGGTAAAGACTTTTCTGCTTACGCCGGTTTGGTGTGGTCTTTCTTCTCTTCCGGCTCTTCAGAGACTCCCTGTTTGAAACTGCGAATACTCTCGCCGAGTCCCTTCGCGAGCGAAGGCAGGCGGCTGCCACCGAATAAGATCAGGAGAATGACCAGAACTATTATTAGCTCAGTTGCACCTAAGCCATAAAAAAACATTGGAACGTTGTTCATATTGTCTCCTTTTCGATAACTTCAGCGAGATGTCTACATTCTAGCTTTACGTATGCACAGGTGTCAATTAGCGTTATCTTGAATGTTGTCACCGCGGATGTTATATTGCCCTTTAGTTTTACGGACCGTAATAAACAATGAGCATTGGTAGAATCGTGTCCTACCTGTGCTTCGTGGATTCATGCTAGTCTTCTTTGAAGACTAAAAACGTTGAAGATAGCCTGGGTACGTATCCCTCACATCGGGCTTGATCGTCACATCGCCCGATGTAAACGATGCGTACCCAGCTGCTGTTCTGAGGAGGATGAAAAACATGGCAGATAACAACGGAAGCGGCGGAGACAAATTGATATATTTTCTGATCGGCGCCGGTATCGGCGCGGTCACCGCCCTGCTCTTTGCCCCCAAAGCAGGGAGCGAGCTTCGTTCAGAGCTTGCGGATGCGACCAAGAAAGGGCTCGATTATGCCCGCGATACCGGTCGCGACCTGGGTGAGCGGGCAACCGAATATTATCATACCGGAGTCGAGAAGGCCTCTGATGCGACCACACGCAGCAAAGAAGCCGTAAGTGACATCACCGACCGCGGTAAGGATATGGTCACTCGCCAGAAGGCGCAATTCGCTGCCGCTATCGAAGCCGGCAAGCAGGGATACCGCGAGGCGAAGCAAGCCGACCAGGCCAGAGGTAAGGCCAGCGCGTCGGTTGAAGAAAGTTAAAGTCTTAAACTTTAATATAACGTAAAACAAACGGGATAGAGAAAAACTATCAACGGTATTGGGGGAGGGCTGTGGATAATACTCTGAGTTGGATCATCGCTGTCGGCATTGCAGTTCTGCTCGTGGTTCAGGCCGCAGTCTTCGTTGGTCTTTATTTCCTCGCTCGGCGGCTGGTCGACATCGCCGAGCGTGCCAAGAAACTGCAGGACCAGGTCGAGTACACTCTCAACAATACCGAACCTGTGTTGAAAATGGCACACAATCTGATGTCTGAACTCAAAGAGGCGGCAGATTACTTCAATCAGGGAGTTCAGCATATCAGTGCGATCGCTGAGATGGCAAAGGACGAAGCTGCCGAAGTCAGAAACCTTCTCGGTGACACAGCCGCGATTGCGCGCAGGGAAGTTGAACGTGGGCGCGTCCACGCCGATCGAATTCAACGGACGCTTGCCGGCGCAACCGATCAATTCGAACGGACGACCGCCCTCGTTCAAAACAGCGTATTGCAACCTGCCCGCGAATTCTCATACCTCATGTGTGGCTTGCGCCGCACGATAGAGGTGCTCACGGCAGGGAAGCGTCTCCCCGTCAATCGCGTCTATCAGGACGAGGAGATGTTTATTTGACGCTCCACGTGGAGCGCGCTAGACGATACCTTTACGTAAGTCACAGCACTCGGCTCCGGCAATTGCAGCCGCAGCCCGAGTGCTTTTTTATTGCCATTCTTTAAGGTATCATCTGGTTTTATTTCTGCGGCCCCAGAAAACCACTTATATGGTATTCGGTTATCGGTAGTCGGTAGTCGGTTGCCAGGTCTTACCTAACGATCGAGAGATCAAAGAATGAAACCGCCGAATACCGACGACCGAATACCGAAAACCGAAGAAATTATGGCAACAGAAACAACCCTTGATTTGAAAACGACTGTTAACCTCCCCGACACTTCATTTCCGCAAAGAGGCAACCTGCCGCAGAACGAACCCACGCGATTAAAGAAGTGGGAAGGGATGAACCTTTACCAGCTTATTCATAATGCGCGCGCGGGCAAACCACTTTATGTTCTGCACGATGGTCCGCCTTATGCCAATGGCCGCATTCATCTCGGTACCGCTCTCAACAAAGTGCTTAAAGACTTTTGCATCAAATCCCGATCTATGATGGGTTATTGGGCGCCATACGTCCCGGGTTGGGACTGCCACGGTTTGCCCATAGAGATAAAGGTCGAGGAAGAGCTCGGAGCGAAAAAGCACCAGATGCCGCTGATCGACATCCGCCGCGCCGCCCGCAAGCATGCGGAGAAGTTCATCGACCTGCAGCGCGAAGATTTCAAGCGTCTGGGGATACTGGGCGAATGGGAAACCCCGTACAAGACGATGAATCCCCAATATCAGGCCGACATCGTTCGCGTATTCGGTAAATTCGTCGAGAAGGGTTCGGTGTATAAGGGGCTGCGGCCCGTGCATTGGTGCATCAGTTGCCAGACGGCGCTGGCGGAGGCCGAAGTCGAATACAACGATCACACGAGCCATTCGGTCTACGTGAAATTCCCCTTTCCTGATGCGCCAGCGCTTGATCCGGCTCTCGATGGGAAGCAAGTCAGTATTGTGATCTGGACGACGACGCCGTGGACGCTGCCTGCAAACCTGGGCATCAGCTTCAACCCGCAGTTCGAATACAGCGCCGTCGAGACGGGCGGCGATGTGTTGATCGTCGCATCCGGTTTGCTCGAACAGTTCGCCGCGACGGTCGGTTTGAACGATTACAAAGTGATCGGCCAATACAGCGGTGAGAAGTTCGATCGTATGAAAGCGCGCCACCCGTTCATCGATAGCGCGAGTCTTCTGATGCTCGGCGATCACGTCACGCTCGATGCCGGGACGGGCGCGGTACACACAGCGCCAGGCCATGGTTACGATGACTACGTGATCGGCAAACAGTACGGGCTCGATATCTACAACCCGGTGGACAATCGCGGGTTTTTTATGAAGGATGTCGAGCATTTCGCCGGAATGCGCGTCATCCCGTTGACGAAGAAGGACGCGCAGAACGACGGCAACGAAGCCGTCGTCGCTCATTTGCAGAAGGTCGGCGCGCTGCTCAAAGAAGAGATCTTCCAGCATCAGTACCCGCATTGCTGGCGTTGCCACAATCCCGTGATCTTCCGCGCCACACCACAGTGGTTCATCTCGATGGCGGCGACCAGGTTGAATGAACGCGCCATAGCGGCTTGCGATCAGGTGCAGTGGGTGCCGGCCTGGGGCAACGAGCGGATGAAGAATATGTTCAGGGATCGCCCCGACTGGTGTATCTCGCGCCAACGTGCCTGGGGTGTGCCGATCACGGTCTTTTATTGCGATGATTGCAGCGAGAGTCTGTGCGATCCGAAAGTCATCAATTATGTCGCGGATATTTTCGAAAAGGAGTCTGCGGATGCCTGGTATCTGCGCGATGCGAAAGACCTCGTCCCGCCGGGCACTAAGTGCGGCAATTGCGGATCCGATAAACTGAGGAAAGAGTCGGATATCCTCGATGTCTGGCTCGATTCCGGCACGAGTTCGATTGCAGTGCTCAAAGAATATGATTTGCCGTATCCGGCAGATGTCTATCTGGAAGGCGGCGATCAGTTCCGCGGCTGGTTCAATTCCTCGCTGGTCGTCGGCCTCGAGGTCCGCGATCAGGCGCCCTATCGGACGGTGATCACGTACGGCTGGGTCATCGATGTGAGCGGCGACAAGATGTCGAAGTCGAAGGGCAATGTCGTTGAGCCCAGGAAGGTCGTCGAACAGATGGGCGCGGAGATTCTGCGGTTATGGTGTTCGGCGCTCGATTACTTCGAAGACATGCGGGTTTCCGAGGAGATCCTCAAACGCATCGCCGATGCCTACCGCAAGATTCGCAACACGGCGCGTTATTGCCTGAAGAACCTGGAAGGTTTCGATCCGAAGAGCGATCGCGTAAGTTACGAACAGATGCACGAGATCGACCGTTGGGTGCTCGCGCAGGTGGACGAAGTGACGAGAAAAGCGCTGGCCGCCTACGAGCGCTACGATTTCACGAGCGTCTATCAGACGATCTATTCGTTCGCCACTCTCGAGCTCTCGTCACTTTATTTCGATATCGTGAAGGATCGGTTATACACATACGCGCCGAAATCCCTGGCGCGTCGCTCAGCGCAGACGGCGTTATACGAGATCGTTCATCGGCTGGCGCGGTTGGCCGCACCGGTGCTTGCGTTTACCTCCGATGAGATCTGGGAAAATATTCCCGGCGCATCCCAAGAAGCTGCATCGGTGCATCTGACTCTCTTCCCGGCTAGTGAACCCGGGTGGAGCAACGAAACCTTGGTGGCGCGGTACGAAAAGCTGTTCGGGATCCGCAGCGCAGTAATGAAGGCGCTGGAGGAGGCGCGCATTGCGAAGCTGATCGGTTCAGGTCTCGACGCGAAAGTGAGCATAACGGCCGGGGCTGAAACCAAAGAATTCCTGGAATCGTTCGGTGTGGACTTGCATTTCGATTTTATCGTCTCACAGGTCGAATTGAGCGAGGGCGCTGATCTGAACGTGGCGGTTGAGAAGGCGGAGGGAGAGAAATGCGAGCGCTGCTGGCATTACACAACCGATGTCGGAGCAGATACTCGCTTCCCGGGCGTTTGCGGTCGTTGTGTCGTAAATCTCGAGGAAATGTTAGGATAGCAGGGTTTTGACGGCCACGCCTAGTCTGATATCGAACAAGAGGAGTGGTTATGGCAGAAGAGAGCAATTCTATAGATAATCGGTCGACGAGTCCTCTCCCGTTTGAGGAATTCGTCAGGCAGCAGTTTGAACTTGTATTTGTACGGTTAGACGGTCTCGAAACCAATATGACTGAACGCTTTCTTCAACTCAGCCGTCAAATAAAGCATCTTGATCAGAAAGTGGATATTTTCATTCAGGAGCAGATTTATATGAAGGACGAGTGGAGAGAGTTACGTGAAATTGTTAAACCGAAAAATTGACATTTGAAAATCGACCGCGAAGAGGCGACGCGAATGTGGGCATGTTTTTTAACTTGCCCATATCTCCGTGGCAGGTAAAAAACGGGTCTACCTTCGCTCGCCTTCTTCGTTTCTTCGTGGTTTCTATTGAGAAATGCGATCCAAATTCGGCTATCTAATAATCACCGTCATAGTCCTCATCGTCGATCAGTTGACGAAGTATTGGGCGATAACATCGCTCAAACCGGTTGCCCTGATAGAAGTCATCCCGGGGTTTTTCCGGTTCACTTACGCGACAAATCGCGGGGTGGCTTTCAGCATGTTCGCCGAGAGCGAATTGAATGTCCGTTTGATCTTCGCCACAGTATCTTCGATCGCCGCGCTTTTCGTAGTCGTCTATCTAGCACGCACACCGGCGAGAATGGTACGGATGAATGCGGCGCTATCGCTCCTGCTCGCCGGGATCATCGGCAATCTGATCGATCGCGTGCGTTTAGGAGAGGTGATAGACTTTTTGGATTTCCACCTGGGCGAAAAGTATACCTGGCCAACGTTCAACATTGCTGATGCGGCGATCTGTGTAGGCGCCGCACTTCTTGCCCTCGAGATGTTTCACGAGGAGAAGGCGGCAAGGTTGAGGCCATCGACTGAAAAGAGCACGATCGGTTCTTCGGAATCAAGTGAACTACCGAGATCATAATGTTTCCAGAGCTATTCAAAATTCCTTATCTCAATTTCACCTTCAATACTTATGGCTTTCTGCTGGCCCTTGCTTTTATCTCCGGCCTATACGTAATGGGGAGACTCGCCTCACGCGACGGCCTAGAGAAACAGAAAGTTTACGACCTCGGTCTCTGGGTGCTGGCTGCCTCGCTGGTCGGGTCTAAATTGTTGATGGTCATCACCGAGTGGGACAGTTTTTATCGCGACAATCCGCGGCAGATATTCACGCTCGATTTCTTTCGTTCCGGAGGAGTTTTTTACGGAGGATTCATCGGCGCGGTAATCGCCTCGCTGATTGTCATGAGGTTGTACAAACTGCCGTGGTGGCGGACCGCAGACGCGTTCGCGCCCGGAGTCGCTCTCGGGCAGATGATAGGCCGACTCGGTTGTTTCAGTGCAGGTTGTTGTTGGGGCAAGCCGACCACGGCTTTCTGCGGCGTGCACTTTACCGATAGAGGGCACGAGATTACAGGGGTGCCGACGATGGTTGGTCATCTAACCGATCCTATACAAAAAAATGTTTGGGCGGAAAATCTCGGTGGATTGGGCGCATCTTTGCATTTGCATCCGACGCAGCTCTACGAGGCCGGCGCGACGCTCGTGATCTTTCTCGTACTTCTTGCCGTCTTTCGCCATCGCCGATTTTACGGTCAGGTGATTCTGACTTACGCGCTGCTTTATGCCGTTGCGCGTTTCATCATTGAATACTGGCGGGACGATCCGCGCGGCGAAGTCTTCGATCTTTTTTCGACCTCGCAGTTCATCGCCATCCTTCTTTTCATTGGCGCCCTGATAGTGATGATTTTTAGATTGCGTGTTGCGGATCGCGGATTACAAGTTGAAGAGGTCGCTTGATAGTTTTCAGTTTGTTGGCAGCCAGAGAAAACTGAAAACTGAAAACTGAAAACTGTCTTTTCATTGGCGCCCTGATAGTGATGATTTTTAGATTGCGTATTGCGGATCGCGGATTACAAGTTGAAGAGGTCGCTTGATAGTTTTCAGTTCGTTGGCAGCCAGAGAAAACTGAAAACTGAAAACTGAAAACTTTTTCACATGCGTTTGGCTTATTTTACTCCGCTTCCCCCGAGCAAATCAGGCATTGCCGATTATAATGTCGAGCTCCTGCCTTACCTCGCGCGCGGCGCTGAGCTAACTGTCTTCGTCCAGCGCGAAGATGAGCTCAATGAGAATCAGAGCCGCGAGGGGTATGCTGTCCGGAACGCAACCAGCTTTGATGAACTTCACCGGGATAACCCATTCGATCTTTGCGTCTATCACCAGGGCAATAACCCCTATCACGAATTTATCTACGAGCGGGCGTTGATTACACCGGGCTTGTTAGTGCTGCACGAACATTGTCTGCATCACCTGATTGTCGGAAAGACGCTCGCGCGCGGGGATGCCGAGGGATATTGGAACGAGCTTTTCTATGCCTACGGGAATCGCGGCGCTCGCCTTGCCGAAATGCGCATCGGCGGCACTGTCAGCAGCGATTACCAACAATTTTTGTTCCCGCTCAATCGCCGTTTGGTCGCCAGCAGTCTCGGGCTGATCGTGCACAACGCATACTCGTTCGCGCAACTCGAGGGGCTGCGGGAAGGGTGTCCGGTCGAGATCATTCCGCATCACCTGTCGCCCAAAAATTATGAACTCGATGAGATGGACAAAGTCGAATGCCGCCGGTCGCTCGGCGTGCCCGAGGATGCTTGGGTCGTAGCGTCTCTTGGCTTTGTCACGGAATCGAAGCGCATCCCGGTCGTGTTGGCAGCCTTCAAAAAACTGCTTTCGGTCATGCCGAAATCGATCTATATGATAATCGGTGAAGACCATCCGACCGGCGGAGTCGCACCGCTGATCGAAGAGATGGGTTTAGGCGATAAAGTGCGGATCACGGGTTACACGACAGAGACTGATTTCTTCCGCTATCTGAAGACAGTTGACGTGGTCGTTAACTTGCGTTTTCCAACGGCCGGTGAAACCTCGGGCACGTTGATCCGTTCTCTGGGAGCGGGCAAGCCCGTCATCGTGACTGATTTCGGTCAGTTCGGTGAAATGCCAGACGATTGTTGTTTGAAAGTCAGGCTGGGACCCGATGAGGAACGAGAATTGTATTTGCAATTGCGAGCGCTGGCATATCGTCCGACGCTCCGTGAAAGTTTGAGCAGAAGTGCTTCGGAGTGGATTCGCCGCGAGTGCGAGATCAGCCGTTCCGCGGCGCGATATCTCGCGCTCGGCGAGCGCATTATTGAGCGAGAGAAAAGGTGGCGCGAGCGGCCATCCCGTGCTTTGATCAGGCCTCGGTTCGATTTTATTGACGCGCCGGCAATCAAAATTGACCGAGAGGCGGCTGAGGCCAACGGATACGCCCACCACATCATCGATCTGATCGCCCTGATCCCCGCCGGCGGGAAAGACGAGCGGCTGCTTATTCTGAACGGCACCGACCAAATGGGGAACCTCGTCGAGAGATACGGCGAGTATGGCGAGATTTCGGCAACCCGAAGCTCGGAAGGAGAGGGGCTCACGTATTCCAATTCGCATTTCGATGTCGCGCTCTTTGGTGGACTGATCGAGCATTCCCGGGAAGACACGATGCATATGCTAATGGAAATGAACCGTGTGCTGAAATGGGGCGGATTGCTAATTCTGAAGACATCTCCTATGGTCAGGGATGTGCCTCTTGTTCTTGGATCGGCAGGGTTCAAAATTATCAAGCAGGAAACGGGCCATAGCATGAATGACGTTGAGAATCTGTTAGTCGGCCGCAAGCAGAGCCTGCAGTTCGATAGATACCCGGATGTTGCGACATGACTAGATAGAGTCGGGAGTCCGGAGTTTTATAGAAAGTAGGGAATGATAAGTTCGGCATCGGATTCCAGACCTTATTATGATTTCAGTTCGAGAAGTTTCCAAACTATATCGCATATACGATAAGCCGACGGGGCGGCTGAAAGAGATCGTTTTGCGCGGGCGACGCAAATATCACCGCGATTTCTGGGCTTTACAGAATATAAATCTGGAAGTTGCTTCCGGCGAGGCCGTCGGGATTATCGGCCGAAACGGGGGAGGGAAGACGACGCTGCTTCAAATAATTGCCGGCGTCCTGCAACCGACACAGGGTGAAGTGCGTGTCGAGGGGCGCGTCACCGCACTGCTCGAGCTGGGGAGCGGATTCAATCCCGAATACACGGGGCGCGAGAACATAATACTCAGCGGACAGATACTCGGCATCAGCGAAGACGATATGAGGCAGAGGCTAGACGTCATCACCCAGTTCGCCGAGCTGGAAGCGTTCGTCGATCAACCGGTCAAAACCTATTCGACCGGAATGATGATGAGACTCGCCTTCGCCTCCGCCATCCATGTCGACCCGGATGTGCTGATCGTCGATGAGGCGTTATCGGTTGGCGACGTCTATTTTCAACGGAAATCGATCGACCGGATGGAATACTTTCGGAAAGCGGGTAAGACCGTCCTCTTCGTTTCGCACGAGCCACAGCTCATCCAGCGTTTTTGCAACCGCGCATTATGGCTCGAGCGCGGGCAGGCGGCCATGTTCGGGGATGCACGAGAGGTGGTCACGGCGTATCAGGCTTTCTGCGCCAAGCTGGAGGATGAGAGGCTCCGCAAGGCCGCGCAAAATGGCGGCATCGCTTCGCACGAGCATGATGAGATCTTACGCGAATTACGTTTGACGGGCTCTCGATGGGGTAATGGGAAAATCAGTTATACCCGAGTCGAGATGATCAATTCTCACGGTGAGGCGACCTGGGTCTTCAATTCCGGGGAAGCCGTCATTGTCAAACTGTACTACGAGTCTGATCAGGATTATGAACGACCCATATTCGCGATCGATATCCATCGATTTGACGGCATCTTCGTCGGCAGCGTCAACAACCACGATACTCATCCTTCCCAGATTCCGATCACACGCGGGCCTGGGACGTTAACCCTGAACATCCAAAAATTGGAGCTGCCTTACAATTCTTACTTCCTATCGCTAAAGGCATATACAGAGAGCGACGAGCCGCATTGGAGAGACCCGGCGGACATTCACAACCAGATGTATCAGTTCGATGTGGTAACCAAACAGCAAATTCATGGCCTGATGAAATTTGAAGCTGAGTGGGAATGATGTATATAGCCAAGATCATCAAATCGAATTCGCACGTCGATTATGCTGCGCGAGTTCTCGATTCGCTCGAAACGCACGACCCGCCGACGACTGCCGATTACCATTTCGGCCAGTTCGTCAAAATACCGGCCAAAGGGAAAAACGGCGAATATCGCGGTGAAGCGGTCGGTGTGATATACAATTCGCAGTTGATCAATCCTGAATACGGCAACTATGGCCCCCGCCTTTCCACTCCCCCGGAGCTCAACGCAGTCTTCAGCCCGGACTACCTGAACGAGCAGGGTGTGCTGATAGGTATATTGCTGGTAGGTTGGCGCGATATCAATGGCTGCCATCAAGGGGTGCCGCGTGAAGTATTGTCTATCAATTCGGATGTGGAGGTTATGACGGGTCAGGAGGTGAGCGCGTTTCATCACGATGAAAGCGGCTCATTGCAAGTTCATTACTATACACACATCACAACACACGCGGGATCGTTCGCCTTTCAGTTATTGGCGGCGATCGTCGATCAACTGGAACGGCTTACGTCGGAAAGCGAGCGGGCGAGGCTAGGCGTCTTGCGGAAGGCGCTCACATGGCAGCAAACGATCGGGAAGTTGAGATAGGAGCCAGTTTTTAGTTTTCAGTCTTCAGTTTTTGAGTTCTCACTCGTCAACTGAAAACTGAAACTGAAAACTGATCTTCATTGATTTTGCTTCAGCGCATTGGCCAGAGGCGCCCATTGGCCGTTCTGTTTGAACTCGAATCTCGGCAGTTGGAATTGAAATTGTTTGTTGAACTCGGGATGGTTCTTGAGGAAGTAATCGCGCGTGCGGTTGTCGGCAGTGGCGATTTTCCAATTGTTATTCTCCTTGAAGAGGTACTGTTGAACGGAGACTCGGCCTTCCGTTACCTCTTCGCCGTTTACCTTTAATGGTTTTTTGAGTCGACCGTAGATAGTCGTATCGATTACGGCGAAATCGCCTTTTTGCTGCGAACGGCTCACATCCATTCGGTCGATTATTATGAACGACTCCAGGCGCTTGATGCTGAGAGCGAGCTGTGCCGGCGTGATCTGCTGCTGAAGCTGGCTCGGGAGAAATTCGTAGAGAGATGAATATTTCTGGTTCTTGAGCAGTGAGAAGAACGTCTGCACGGCTGCGCGCGCATCCTTGGGCTGATTCTTGCTTTGTGAGCGGACCGAAGCGGCTGTGAGAATCAGGCAGGCTAAAATCAGGAGTGCGAACGGGCGCCCACGCTTCTTCGCCGCCGACCGGTCGTTGACGGTTGTTTCGTTCGCATCGATTGTGTTTTTATTTTTCGCTGTCATTCTTTTTTGTTTTCGATACCCGTTTACCAGCTGGTTTACCGGCTGGAGATTTCCTGGCTGTAACCATCGCGCCGTTGACGGTCTTGTGGTCACACTCCTCCTCAGAGCAGTAGCGTGTAGTCTCTTCCTTCTTCGCATTGAATTTTTCGAGCAGAAACGGTTTGTTGCATTGCGGGCAGACCTCGGCAATCGGTTTATCCCAGAAAACCGCATCACAATTGGGATATTCCGAACAGCCGTAAAAAGTTTTGCCGCGCTTCGATTTTTTTACGATGATCTCGCCCTTACAACCGGCACGCGGACAGGCGACGCCAGTAGATTCGCGTTTAATAAATTTGCATTCGGGATAACGCGAACAGGCGGTAAATTCACCGAAAGGGCCATGCCTGATCGCTAATTGCGATTCGCAAACCGGACATAACTCGTCGAGCATGACGGGAGCAGCTGCAACGCCCGTCTTGGTGATCTTGCGCGTATTTTTGCATTCGGGATAACCCGTACAGGCCAGGAACTGGCCGAATCTGCCGCGCTTGAGCGCCATCGTGCGGCTGCACTTGTCGCAGGTCTCTTCGGCGTACGGGTTTTCGGTCGCGTCGGGCTCGACCTCACCCGTGCCGTTCACTGCCGCCGGGCGTGCCAGATCGCGCGTATTCTTGCATTCGGGATAGTTGGTGCAGGCCAGGAACTGGCCGAATTTCCCGAACTTGATCGCCATCTTCGACCCGCACTTCTCGCATATCTCTTCAGTGATGATCTCCTGGCGTTTGACGTCGCGCATATGCTCTTGGGCGGCTTTGAGATCGACTGTGAACTTGTCGTAAAAACCCCTGAGCGCCGCAGTCCACTTCATATTTCCTTCTTCGATTTCGTCCAGCTCTTCCTCCATGCGCGCAGTGTATTCGACGTTGAAAAGTTCGGCGAAGCTTTCGACGAGCAGGTCGTTGACGATGAAACCGAGCTCGGTCGGATGGAACCTGTTCTCGATCTTTGCGACGTACTCGCGGTCCTGGATCACGCTCATTATCGATGCATAGGTCGACGGGCGGCCGATGCCTTTCTCTTCCAGAGCCTTGACCAGCGTCGGTTCGGTGTAGCGGGGCGGCGGATCGGTGAAATGCTGGTTGGGTTTCAGCGAATTGAGCCTCAGCTCTTCGCCCTTTTCGACCTTCGGCAGTTTGGCGGCTCGCTCGTCATCTTCTTCGTCCTTTTCATCCTTGCCTTCTTCGTAGACTGCCAGGAAGCCGTCGAATTTGATGACCGATCCGGTCGCGCGGAAGAGATATTTAGCGGCGGCGGAAACATCGATGGTCGTTTGATCGAAGATCGCCGGCATCATCTGCGAGGCGACGAATCGCTGCCAGATCAGGCGATAGAGCGCGAGTTCGTCTTTGTCCAGATAGGGCGCAACCGTATCGGGTGTGCGTTCGACCGAGGTCGGACGGATCGCTTCGTGCGCATCCTGCGCATCCTTTTTCGAGCGATAGTGAACGGCCTTGGCCGGCAGGTATTTTTCACCGTATTGCTTGACGATGAAATCGCGCACTTCCTCCAGCGCGACCGCGGAGACGCGCGTCGAATCGGTTCGCATATAAGTGATCAGACCGACAGCGCCTTCGCTGCCGATCTCCTTCCCTTCATAGAGCCTCTGCGCGACCTGCATCGTTTTCTTGGCAGTGAATCGTAGTTTGCGCGAGGCCTCCATCTGTAATTTCGAAGTGATGAACGGCGGAACCGGATTACGCTTCTTCTCCTTGGTTGCGACCTCGGAGACGATATAGTGAGCGCCTTCGAGCTCGTCCAATATGCTCTTGGCCGCCGATTCGTCTTTGATGTGGAACTCGTTCTTCTTGACCCCCTGGTCGAAGCCCGATGTCTTGACTGTTTGATCGGCGACCTTATACAACCGCGCGTCGAAGGGGGGCGGCAACAGTGCTGAGAGGTTGGCGATGATCGACCAGTATTCGGTTTTAACGAAGGCCTGAATCTCGCGCTCGCGCTCGACGACCAGACGAACCGCGACCGTTTGCACGCGGCCCGCCGAGAGTCCGCGACGTACTTTATCCCAGAGCAGCGGGCTGACCTGATAGCCTACGAGACGATCGAGCACGCGGCGCGCCTGTTGCGCATCGACGAGATTGTCATTGATAGCACCGGGATTCTTAAAGGCCTCATTTATAGCGCTCTTTGTAATCTCGTTGAAGAGCACGCGGTAGATCGTCTTCTTCGCCTGCCCGCGCCCGCTCTTGACGACCTCCGCGATATGTTTGCCGATCGCTTCGCCTTCGCGATCCGGGTCGGTTGCGACGTAAACCGTCTCGGCCTCCTTCGCCGCGTCCTTGATCTCCTTGACGACCTTTTCTTTACCGGGCATGACCTCATAGGTCGGCTCGAAATCGTTATCGACATCGACGCCCAGACCTTTTTTCGGCAAATCTTTGATGTGACCGACCGATGCCAGGACTGTGAATCCCTTGCCCAGATATTTATTGATGGTTTTCGCCTTAGACGGCGATTCCACTATAACCAGTGATTTCGACATATATTATTCAACTCATTCTCCTGCAGAGTAATGATCCAACATAAATCACATTGCCTCTGATTGCAAAATGCAGATCAAATAACACAAACGCGGCTCCCAGTTCAAGCCGCGTCATGGTCGGTTGCCGGTTGTCGGTCGTCGGTGGTCGGTTAGGGGTTGCAGATAGTCGATTATAAACCCTTACAAAATTGCGTCTATTAACCGACGACCGACGACCGATAACCGGCAACCGAAATTATTATTCTTCTGCAGCATCAAGGGCTTCTTCAAGGGTGAAAACGCCCTCGTAGAGCGCTTTGCCGATGATCACGCTATCGACTCCGTATCGCTCGAGTTCTTTCAACGCATAAATCTCATCGAGCGAGGCGACGCCGCCGGATGCCGTGACCTTCAATCCACACGCTTCGGCGATCTCCTGTGTGGCTTCGATGTTGAGGCCGCTCAGCATGCCGTCGCGTGCGATATCGGTGTATACGATGCGTTCGACGCCCATTTCGGCGATCTTTTGGGCGAAGTCGATGGCGTTCACGTTCGATAATTTCTCCCACCCGCGGAGCGCCACCTTGCCTTCGCGCGCATCGACGCCTACCACTACCGTCGAGCCGAACTCATCTAAGATGTGCGTAAGGAGCACCGGGTTTTCTATCGCCGTCGTGCCTATGACAATGCGGGTTGCGCCGAGCTCGTCGAGACGCCGGACGTCATCGAGTGTGCGCACACCTCCTCCGAACTGCACCGGGATATTCACCTCATAGAGGATACGTTCCAGTGCCTTGAGGTTATCGGTGTCGTCCTTGTTGAGCGCCGCGTCAAGGTTGACGATATGAAGCATTTCCGCGCCTTCGTCGTACCATCGCTTAGCGATAACAACAGGATTCTCGGAATAAACGGTCTCGGCGGAAGCTTGGCCTTGTGTGAGTCTCACGCAGCGGCCGCCGCGCAGATCAATCGCTGGGATGATGATCATAAGGAGGAATTGAATGGATTATGGGAGCTGGCCAGGCTGCCTGTATAAAATTCTCTGGCGTACTCTCTGAACATTGTTTCACCTGCGTCTGAATATCTCAGAGCGAGACTGCCTGAGTCGAACTATTGTGCTAATTTTGGGGGTTGACTGTTATATTTACTAAACACCCGCTTACTTCTGACAACCTAAATACTACTCATTTTCCGGTTTCAGGCAAGGATTTTTCAGTGCTTTCGCCAATCGGCGGACCCCCTCCTGAATTTTGCGTTCGCTCAGATTCGCATACCCGAAAACAAACTCATCCGATCTGGCATCGGCGAGGTAATATGATCTCGCGCTGAGAATCCCCACGCCAGCCTCCTGTGCTCTCCGCAATACCTCATTATCATTGAATCCGGTCTTTATGCGGGCCATCAGATGTATTCCGGCATTCTCGCCGAGGATCGCCACACAGTCTCCGAAGTGTTGTTTGAGCGAACGCGTCAGAGTTTGACGCCGACGGTCATAAAGCGTGCGCATCCGTCGCAGATGCCGTTCGAGGTGCCCTTCATTAATGAAGTCAGCCAAAACGCGCTGTTCGAGCGTCGGCGTCTGGCGGTCGGTTAACCAGCGCGCGCGCACGAAGATGCGCACCAGAGGCTGCGGCACGACCAGATACCCCACCCGCAGTGAGGGGAAGAGAACTTTTGAAAAAGTCCCGGCATAGATGACATTTTCATTTTCATCCAGTCCCTGCAGGGCGGGGATCGGACGGCTGCTATAGCGAAATTCGCTGTCGTAGTCGTCCTCGACGATCATAGCTCCCATTTCCGCGGCCCAGGCGATCAATTCCAGCCTCCTCGGCAGACAAAGGACAGCGCCCGTGGGAAATTGGTGCGAAGGGGTGACGTAAATCAATTTGGTCTGGCCGGAGGCCCGGGCCGGTAATTTCTCGATGATAATTCCGAATTGATCGACCGGCACCGGTTCCAATCGCGCCCCCTGCGCCAGGAACCGGCGGCGCGCACCGAGGTAGCCGGGATTTTCGAGTGCCACCCTGTCACACCGATCGATCAGAACCTTCGTCACCAGGTCGATCGCTTGTTGCGAACCGTTGACGATGATCACCTGGTCGGCTGTGCAGCGCGTCCCACGCGATCGCCCCAGATAGCCCGCGATCGCTGCGCGTAATCCAGGGTCGCCCTGAGCGGTTGCCGCATAGTCGAGGAGCTTCGCCCGGTCGGACCGGCAGTGGCGCAGCAGCAGGCGACGCCAGACGTCCATCGGAAATTCATCGAGAGCTGGAATGCCGTACCTGAAATGAAAAGGCATTACCGGCTCCGGCGGCTCGAAGGGGGCAGCGTCGGCCAGACTCTCGCCGTACTGCGAAAGCTTCGGTGAGGGAGTTCTGCCTTTTTGCGCGCCTAATTTGTGGGTCCCGGACGGAGCCACCTGCAATAAATCGTCGGGCAGTTGGTCGCTCACCTTTGTGCCCGAACCGACCGCGCTTTGCAGATATCCTTCGCTGATGAGCTGGTCATAGCTCTGTGTCACCGTCGAGCGAGAAACCCCGAGAGAGACAGCGAGCATACGCGTCGAGGGCACAGATGCCCCCGCGGTCAGGCGTCCCGTCAAGATAGATTTGCGGATCTCTTCATAAAGTTGTCGGTGCAGTGGAACGCTTGAGCGATTATCGAGCGTGATCATGATATCCATACGAGACCCCTAGATTTTCCATCGCCATATGTCACCCAATCCTGCCCCTGACAGCCAAATGACAAATTGAAACGTTTTGTGGAGTGGACTGCTCAATCTTTGTAAAAGTGGCTCTTGCGGCAAGCCACTTAAGAGGCTAATCTACCTGTCCTTTAGATTGCAAGCGAGGACAAACAGCGAAGAGAAACAGGAAGATGGGCTATGGAGAAATTTACGCCGACGTCGCGGACGACACTGAAGAGGTTGCCTAAGCGTGGGGAATACGATCGAGAGATCGTCTACCGAATTTTAGACGAGGGGTTTGTATGCCATATCGCCTTCGTCGTCGACGGTCAACCGTACGCGATTCCGACCGGCTATGGTCGCTCCGGCGACACTCTTTATATTCACGGGTCGGCCGCGAGCCGGATGTTGCGTTCGCTCGCCGGCGGAGTTCCGGTTTGCGTAACAGTGGCGCTGATCGACGGGCTCGTGCTTGCGCGCTCGGCATTTAGTCATTCGATAAATTATCGCTCGGTCGTGATCTTCGGAACGGCGATCAAGGTCGAAGACGCGGAAGAGAAGGCGAAGGCTCTTAAAACCTTCACGGAGCACGTCATTCCGGGCCGTTGGAGCGAGGTCCGCCAGCCGAATGAACAGGAGTTGAGAGCCACGACTGTTCTGGCATTGCCGCTCGTCGAAGTATCGGCCAAGGTTCGCACCGGTCCGCCGAAGGACGACGAGGAGGATCTCGCCTATCCGGTGTGGGCAGGCGTATTGCCTCTGCGAATGGCCGCGCTTGCCCCGATCGACGATCCTTATCTATCATCGGAGATTGAACCGCCGGACTACGTTCTGAATTATGCGAGGGGAACCGTCAATGCTGGAAGTTTTGATGAAGAAGTTTGAAAACCCTGACGAAACGCGCATGTTTGAGAACGGAAGATTCGAGATCGTTAACATCGGCGGAATGACGATCGGCAGAGCGAGTTATGAACCCGGCTGGAGATGGTCGGAGCACGTTGGCCCGGATGCGGGAGCTCCCTTATGCGAAGTTGAGCATGTTGGGATGGTTTTATCAGGCAGTGCGATCGCCGCAATGAATGACGGCACGCAATATGAGCTCACGCCGGGGAGCCTGTTCTACATACCACCCGTACCGCACGACAGCTGGGTAATCGGTGATGAGCCATACGTCTCGCTTCACTTTCTGGGAGCAGAACATTATACGAAGGGGGAAAAGAGATGAAGGAAGCCGAAAGAAGAGCATTGATTGCGAAGTATGCGGGCGGCTACGACGAAGTCGTCGAAGCGCTTAAGGGATTTCCGGAGGACCAGCTGACGGCGCGTCCGGTGACGGGCAAGTGGAGCGCGTGCGAGATCGTGCAGCATCTGGCCGACAGCGAGATGACATCCGCAATCAGGTTGCGGCGGCTCCTGGTTGAAGATAGTCCTGTTCTTGAGGGCTATGATCAGGAACTGTTCGCGAGGCGCCTTAATTACAACAGTCGTGAGATGGAGCCTGCGCTTCTCGCGTTCCGCGCGGCGCGTTTGACGACGGTTCAGTTGCTCGAAGGGATGACCGATGATGACTGGCGGCGCGAAGGGAGGCATACGGAGAGCGGCAGGTATACGACCGAGGATTGGTTGAAGAGTTATGCCGCGCACGCGCACACCCATGCCGATCAGATTCGAAACCTGAGTAAGCATTTGTAATTTCAGCTCAATCTAGTTCTTTATTATTTGGGAAGGACTCATCAGATGACCAGACCGAATTCGACAGAATACGCACCGTACTATGAAAAATACATTTCGCTCGTTCCCGGTGAGAACATCGTCACGACCCTGACGAGTCAAATCGAGGACACCCTGACGCTGATACGCGGCCTCAGTGAGTCACAGGGCGATTTGCGGTACGCTCCGGGCAAGTGGAGTATCAAGGAAGTGATCGGCCATCTCATCGATGCTGAGCGAATATTCAATTATCGCGCATTGCGGGTGGCGCGCAGCGATCGGACGCCCTTGCCGGGTTTTGATGAAAATAATTATGTAGAAAACGGCAACTTCGGCGATCGCCGGATGGCGGAGCTCGCCGATGAATTCCAAACCGTGCGAAAGTCTGGCGTCTACATCTTCGGGCATCTCGACGCAGATGCCTGGATCCGGCACGGTGTGGCGAATGATAGCGAGATCAGCGTGCGTGCCATTGCCCATATCGTCGCCGGGCATGAACGGCATCATCTCGGAATCATCCGCACGCGATACCTCGGGATAAGTTGAGGGATACGTGATGTCAACTGAGATTTTTGTGAATTACGGAGAGGTAGTGAGCGTCGAAGCGCTTCGGGGGTATAGCGAGAAAGCACACCTGCGAGTCGCGGACGCTCTCAGCCATCTCACTGACCCGGAAGGATTGAGGTCTGCCGTACTTTTCGAGCACGGCAGTTTACAGGTGAAGATCTATGCTCCGAGAGGACACGATCCGCAGAGGCCGCATACGCGAGATGAAATTTATGTGATAGCGCAAGGCACCGGCATATATTTCGATGGATCGGCTCGACGGAGGTTTCGTCCTGGCGAGCTGATATTCGAGCCGGCCGGTAGCGAGCACCGGTTCGATGAATTCACGGAAGATTTCGCCGTTTGGGTGCTCTTTTATGGTCCCGAGGGCGGAGAGGAATGAGAGGGCACGAAACGAAAGATCAGGCTCTTTGTTTATCAGCTTAGCTCGCCTTTTTCATTTTTCATATGTCTGGTTACATGCTCTCGGCAAAATTCCTGAGCAACTTCAATCCGGCCGACTGGCTCTTTTCCGGGTGAAACTGCACCCCGAGAATACTCCCGCGCCCGCAGATTGAAGCGAAGCGGCTGTCGTATTCCGTCTCTCCGATTACGCACGATCGATCGCTCGTTTCGACGTAATATGAATGAACAAAATAGAAGAAGGGCTGATCCGGCAGGCCGGAGAAGGCCGGATGGTTTTGTTTAAAGTCTACCTGATTCCAACCGACATGCGGGATGCGTACGCCATCGGGAAATCTTACGACGCGGCCCGGCAGCAATCCCAGTCCTCGATGGACTCCGAATTCGTGCCCTTCATCGAACATCATCTGAAGGCCCACACAGAGTCCGATGATCGGTTTACCCGCCATGGCAGCCTCGATCACCAATCGATCGAAACCGAGTTTGCGCAGGCTGTCCATCGCATAACCGAATGCGCCGACTCCGAGCAATACGAGCTTATCGGCTTCGCGCAATACTCGTTCATCGCGCGTTACGATCGCCGGAATGCCTTGAGATGTAAAAGCTTTTTCGACGCTCCTGAGGTTTCCGACTCCATAATCAATGATTGCGATTTTCAGATAACTCCTTTCGTCGACATCACGCCTTCGATCCGTTCGTCGACGCGTATCGCTTGCGAGAGTGCGCGGGCAACCGATTTGAAGATGGCTTCGATGATGTGATGTTGATTGCGCCCATAAAAGAGTTCAACGTGCAGATTGCATTTGCAATGTTCGGCGAACGAATGCCAGAAGTGTTCTGCCAGTTCGACCGAGAAGGTCCCGACCTTGTCCCGCGTGTTTTGTACGTGGTAGACCAGATAGGAGCGTCCCGATAGATCAACCACCGCGCGCGCCAGCGTTTCGTCCATGGGCACATAGGCTACGCCGTAACGCACGATGCCTGCTTTGTCGCCCAGGGCTTGAGCGAAGGCTTTGCCAAGGCTGATAGCGGTGTCTTCAACCGAATGGTGATCATCGATTTTGATGTCGCCCCTGCAGGTAATTTCAAGATCGAACAAGCCGTGGCGCGCGAAGAGTTCAAGCATATGATCGAGAAACGGCACATCCGTGTCTATGCGGTTTACGCCAGTGCCATCAAGATCCAGCACCATCTGCACATCGGTTTCTTTCGTTTTTCGTTTGATTTCCGCTTTTCGACTCATCGCTCACAAATCTGCTTCAGCGCTGCAATCAGCGCATCGTTTTCATTCGGGGTGCCGACGGTGATCCGTACGTACTCAGAAAGCATCGGCGCTTTGCTCACATCACGGATCAGAATACCCCGGGTAAGAAGTTCTTCAAAGAGCTCTTTCGGAGGGATCCCAGTCCTCACGGCAAAGAAATTGGCGGCGGAGGGAACGGGCGTCAGCCCTTTGATCTGCTTCAATTCGGAAAAAAGCCGCTCGCTCTCGCGGCGCATCGCCTCGACCTGAGGCATCAGTAGTTCGAGATTTTCAAGCGCTACCTCAGCGGCAATCCTCGAAAAGAAATTAAGACTGTATGGCATCCTAGTTTTGTTGAATTCGCGAATGAGTTCCGGCCTCGCCAGACAATAGCCGACCCTGAGCCCGCCCATCGCCATTGCTTTTGAAAAAGTCCGCAGGATGACCAGATTTTTGTACTGTTGCAACAGAGGTATGAAATCCTCTCCGCCTATCTCCTGATATGCCTGGTCGACTATCACCAGACCCGCTGTATTTCGCAGCAGAGAGGCCAGGTCGCGCGATTGGATGACGCAACCGGTCGGATTGTTGGGCGAGCAGATGATGCACAAATCGGCCTTGCTCGTGACGATCTTGCTGGCCAGGCGCGGGATATTGAAGGTCAGATCTTCGTTAAGCGGAACAGGCAGAATCTCGCCGCCGGCTACCTCGATGACCTGGCGATAGACTGAAAATGTAGGCTCGGGTAGGAGCACGCGCACCCCTTTTTCAACGGTCGCGTTGATTATCGATTGAATCATTTCATTCGAGCCATTACCAGCCATCACGCCGTCCGGAATCCATCCGGTATAATCAGCGAGTTTATTAAGCAGGGGAGTCGGTACGAACTCTGGATACCGCGCCCAATCGTGTTCCATAGCCCGGCGCAAAACTTCCTGTTTAATTGCGACTGGCATCCCGAATGGGTTTTCGTTCTGATTGACCTTGATCGGCGCCTCCACCGGTGCGAGCGTGTAAGCGGTAATGGCGCGAACATTTGGTCTTATTTTGTCGAGTGGAGAAAACATTTTAGTTGATAGTTGATAGTGAGAATTCAGTTGTATGAGTAATAAATAAGTCAGAGCACTCCTGACTAAATTCTTTCTTTGGATGATTTTATTATCTCGGTCAATAGCCTCGAAACTTCTTCGCATTCGGTATGAAGAGAAACAAAGGTCGATTCATCGAGATAGTTTGTATCCCAAAGTAGTTCGAGCCAGTACGCAGTCTCGGTACTTTCTTTTAAAGCAATACACATTTTATGGATAAAATCTGCCTTCGACTCCGCTTGCATAGCCTCTCTTATGTTGGCTCCTACCGAAGTCCCTGATTTGAGTATTTGTTTGCTGAGGACATACTCCTTTCTCTGTTCGGAAGTCGCTTGTAAAGTTCTACGATCTTAATAGCGAGTAAATAAGATTTAGATTTAATTGGACTTTTTTCATTGTGCCTCCTCCTCGGTTTGAGGGGTGGCCGACAATCGGTAACTATCAACTATCAACTAACCTGATTGTTGTCGAGCGCGCGTGCGCATCGAATCCTTCGGCGCGGGCGAGCCGATCGATGGACTGTGCCGTGCGGTTCAACTCAGCCTGCGTGTAACGAATGATGCTCGTCCGTTTCAGAAAATCATAAACGCCGAGGGCCGATGAGAACCGCGCCGTGCCGCCGGTCGGCAGGACGTGGTTGGTTCCGGCGAAATAATCTCCCACGGATTCCGGGGAATATGGGCCGATAAAGATCGCGCCGGCGTTGCGTAATTTGGCGGCAATCGCCTCGCTGTCGGCCGTCATGACTTCTATATGTTCAGGCGCCAGGCTGTCGGCGAGCACACACGCGTCGGCCAACGACTCGACGACGATCAACGCGCCGAACTCTGCCAGCGATCGTTCGATGATCTCGCGACGCGATAGGGATTTAGTCTGCTTAATGATTTCACGATGGACTTCGACTGCTAATTTTATGCTGGTAGTGATCAATATGGCAGCGGCATCTTCCGAATGTTCGGCTTGCGAAAGGAGATCCGCCGCAACGAAATCAGCCCTCGCCGTGTCATCGGCGATGATGACTATCTCGCTCGGACCCGCGATGGAGTCGATATCTACGGCGCCGAATACGAGTTTTTTGGCGGCAGCGACATATTGATTTCCCGGCCCGACGATCTTGTCCACCCGCGGGATCGTCTCTGTGCCGCAGGCGAGTGCGGCGATCGCCTGCGCGCCGCCGATTGTGTAGACTTCGTAGATCTCGAGCTCTTTGAGCATAGCGGCGATGACGGGGTTTTTACTGAATTGTGCCGGCGGGGTGACCACGATGATGCGTTCGACTCCTGCAACCTGCGCCGGGACGGCGTTCATCATCACAGTCGAAGGGTATGCGGCGCTTCCGCCGGGTACATATAATCCGACCGTCTCCAGCGGTCGAATGCGCTGGCCGAGGCGCACGCCGTTAGCCCCCTCGATCTCCCAATCACGCAGTAGTTGCCGCTCGTGGAAGTAACGGATGTTCGAAATGGCCTCGCGCATCGCTTCGATGAGTCCTTGTTCGACCTGGGCGGATAGTTCTTCGATCAACTCTTGATCGACGCGCAACGACTTGGCTGTCACCGCAACTCCGTCAAAACGGGCGGTATACTCGATTAAGGCTTGGTCGCCGCGCGTGGCGACATCGCGAACGATGGCTTCTGCCTGAGCCAGAGTTTCGTGGTTCAAGCCTGACCCGCGGCTCAGGATGCGTTGTATTTTTTCGTGATCACCGGGGCGAGAACCGAGCAGTTTGATGATTTCGATCATGAACTTCTCTCTTTTACCTGCAATACCTCTGTCATCTCGGCGATCAAAGCGCCTACCTCTACGCGCTTAAGATGAAAGCTCGCGCGATTGACGATTAGACGCGCGGTCGATTCTGTAATGACATCGATCACTTCCAGTCCGTTTTCTTTGAGCGTTCTGCCTGTCTCGACGAGGTCGACGATTCGCTCGGATAGTCCGAGCAGAGGCGCCAGCTCGACCGAGCCAGAGAGCGTTATGACGTCAATCGGCACACCGCGTGCGTGAAAATATTCGGTTGCGATGCGCGGATATTTGGTCGCCACGCGCACGGTTGCGAGCAGATTGTAGTCCTGACCCAGGACTTCCCGCTTACCAGCGACGGCAATCTTGCACCGGCCGATCCGCAGGTCGAGCGGCTCGTGGACACCGGCCCGCGATTCGAGCAGTACGTCACGCCCGCATACGCCCACATCGGCCACGCCGTATTCGACGTAGGTCGGTACATCCGACGGTTTGACGAAGACGAAGTCGAAACGCCCATCGGTCGAATTGAGCAACAGTTTGCGCGAGTTCAACTCGCTTTCGGCAACGATGATCCCAGCACGCGCGAAGAGCGCGAGCGCGTCGTCCTGCAGGCGGCCCTTCGAGAGCGCTATAGTTAACCTGTCGTGATTAAGGCTCAACGATCTTGACCCTCTCGCCCTGTAAACGCAAATTACGGGCTATATTGAATGCACGCACGAGATTTTCGCCTGATTCGACGTGTTGCGTCGGTTCCGCGCCGCTCCCATTCGATTGCGGAAAACGATGCGAGACGGCGCCCGCCAATCCGTCTAAAGCGAACGAGAATCCGACTGCCGGCTCGGGCGCGCCGAAATTACCGATTAAATTGTCATAGCGGCCGCCGCTGCCTACCTCCACGCTCCATCCCGGCACGTATACTTTGAATGTCAATCCGGTGTAATACTCCAGGCCTCCGGCATCACCCAGGTCGACATCGAAATTATCTTTCAGACCGAGTTCGGCCATGGTGGTAAAAATATCAGCGATCTGTTCGACTGCCGCGCGCGATCTTTCATCGATCAGTACCTCGCGCGCGCGGGCGATGGCGCTATCTTTGCCGGCGATCTGGGTCATTCGGCAGAAATCCAACCGTCGTGATTCTTCTATGTGCGGCGCAACATTTTTCAAAAATTCCGCCAGAGCCAGGCTGTTCCGGCGATCGATCAGCTCCCGCAGTTGCGCGCGGCCGGCCTCCTCGAGCTTGAGATGCTCGGCAACTCCATTGAAAAAATCGACGTGCGAAAGCGCTATGCGGAAATCATCGAGCCCGAGCGCGTTCAATACTTCGGCCGCGATGAGCAATATTTCGATATCGGCCACGATTACCGGCTGTCCAATGTGCTCAACGCCGAGCTGGTGGAACTCGCGCGCTGATCGTTCGGTCGGTTCGTCGTAGCGGAAGACCTCGCCGGAATAGCAGATCCGCAGCGGGCGCTTCTTGTCTTTGAATCGCGTAGCCACCGTGCGGGCAACTAGCGAGGTCAACTCCGGACGCAACGCGAGCAGCGCGCCGTCCCGATCGACTAAGCGATAGGTGCGAGCGGCTTTCTCTTCACCCATCCCGCGCGCGAAGAGGTCGTGGTAATCGAAGATCGGGAGAATGATCTCGTCGTATGACCAGCCCGCGAAAACTTCCATCGCGCGCCGTTCGATATAACGGCGCAGTCTGACCTCGTCGTCAAAAAAGTACTGCACGCCGGACGGGATTTTGGTGAGTGATGACATAATTTAATTCAAGCGGATATCATATCTCGCTTTCGGCCAGGTGCCAAAACGCAAAATTCCCGCAACCATCATATCTTTTATCTATATTGCCGCCCGCGGCTGTCCGTTTTTACCTCGATCGCGCGCGACGGAACACCGCACGCCGCGAGCCTCGCTTTCATCTCTTCACCGATCATCCCGCAATTTTCGGTGGCGAACGCGATGAGCGTCGATCCGGCGCCGCTGATCGCTACACCCAGCAGACCAGGGTATTTGACGGCTTCGTCATTTAGTTGCAGAACCTCGCTCAATCCTCGTGTGACCGGCGCGCGGTAAGGCTGATGCAGGCGATCGCGCAGCGCTTCATTGAATAGATCGTAGCGGCCTTCCGCAAGAACGGCCTGCAGCAATGCGCCGCGCTGCAGATTGTAGATCGCGTCGTGACGCGTCACCATCTGCGGTAGGACCGCCCGCATCTTTGCCGTCTCCATTTCGAACTCGGGGATGCAAAGGACGATCTTGATCGCATCAGGCCACGGTCGCTTGACTGCGATCAGCGAGCGGCGTTCCGAACCAGAATAGTCGATAAATTCTTTGACCACGGCTACGACCAATCCCCCGAGCATGCTCGGCGCAAGGTTGTCGCCGTGTCCTTCGAAATGGAGCGCATATTCGAAGAAGTCTTCTTGCTCCAACCGGTCGCCGGTCAGCGCTTCGTAGACCGAAATGCCGGCGATGATTGCCGCACTGCTGCTGCCCAATCCGCGTGAGAGCGGGATCTGGCTATCAACCCGCAAACGCGCGCCGGGCAGAGTGTTTTCCTTACTTTTTATAGCAGCAACGTAGCGTGCCGAGCGAAAAATCAGATTCGATTCATCTCGGGAAACCTTTTCCGCGCCTTCTCCGCTGGGATTGATAACGAATCCGTGAGTTTGCGGCTCGACCTCGACGCGCAGATAGAGCGAGAGCGCGAGGCCGCAGGTATCGAAACTGGCCCCTAGATTTGAAGTGGAGGCGGGAACTATGATTTCTGACTTAGCCATTTATGATTGCTGATTGCGGATAGCTTCCCCAAAAAACACGGAAAATACGGAATCACAAAATGCGCTTCGTTTTTTAACCGTCATTCTTATCACTTTTTGTGGCAAGTCTCTCAAGCACCGATGAATCGTGCATATAAAGACCGGGCAAAATTCGGGTCGTCCGTCCCTTTGATGATGCACCGGGCATCGGAGAAGAGTGTCATCTCGTATTCTCCCGAGGTGAACTTCAGCAAATAGCGATTGTAACTCACTTCGCCCGCAGCGCGCAGACGTTCGGCGAGCTCTGCGAAATCGACCTTTACACTCGCAGGCGGCGTGACCTGCACCGCATTGCGACCGCAAAGCGTTGTGGTGAGTTGTCGTGAGCGGGCCGTGAGGAAATCATAATGGCCGTCCATGCAGGTGCGGCAAATATCCGGTCCGCGGAAATTTTCAATGTTTAGCCTGGTAAACCTGTTCTCCCATAAATCGAATTGGAGAAGCGACCCGTGGAGCTTTTCGATGTGGCCTGCGAGGAGCTTCAGGGCTTCGGAGACCTGATATGAGGCGACGGCGGCAATCACGGGCAGAATAACTCCGGCTGTGTCGCAGGTTGGAGAAGAGCCCGGCGCGGGTAATTCGGGGAAGAGGCAGCGCAGGCATGGGGTTTCGTGCGGGCGAATTGTCATTTGCAGGCCATAAGCCCCGACTGCTGCGCCGTAGACCCACGGCTTTTTCAGTTTCACCGCCGCATCGTTAATGAGGAAGCGGGTTTCGAAATTATCGGATCCGTCGAGGACAATATCGGTATCGACGATCAGATCTTCGACGTTCGAGTAATCCACATCTTTGACTATCGCTTCGGCCTTGATTTCGGAATTGATGCGATTGATACGCGCTTCGGCGGCGACCGCTTTGGGCAATCTTTCGATAACATCCCTCTCTTCAAACATGATCTGGCGTTGGAGGTTGGACTCTTCAATGAAGTCACGGTCAATTAACCGCAGGCGGCCGACCCCGGCGCGGGCCAGCATCTCGGCCTGCATCGCCCCGAGCGCGCCACATCCAATAATTGTCGCGTGAGAGTCTGCGAGTCGTTTCTGACCTTCTCTGCCAATGCCTGAGAAGAGTGTCTGGCGGGAATATCGTTCGAGATTCATCTTCCGCTAACGGGTCTGGAAGAAAGAGCGAGGGATCGGGAGAGTGAGACAGGAGAACTGGAGGAATTCTGTTTAATTCCTCGCTCTCTCCCCACTCTCCCGCATCTTCCTTACTGGGTTGTTTTGATCAAGACCTCGGTTCCAACCGGCAGTTTAACCTGTTTGCTGCCCGTAATGACCTTTGAGCCTGCTCCTGCGCCACCGCCGACGACTGCGCCGATTGCGGCTCCCTTGCCGCCGCCGGCAATGCCGCCGATAATCGCGCCAAGTGCCGCGCCGCCACCCGTACGAACAGCCGTATCCTTACCCTGGCTGCCGCTCTTGACGTTCCCTTCTTCATCGACCTCCTTGGCCGATTTTTCGTCGTAGATTGTAACGACTTGTGCGGCTAACGGGATCGTCCGGCCACTGGTGAGCTGTATCTTGTCGAATGTCAGTGAAAGCTGTGTCTGACCTTTTACCTTGCCCGATTGATTGATCTGCGCTATATGACCCTCAACCGTTGAGTCCATATATTTATCCGGTGATAACACGATGGCCGTGAATGTGTCACCGTTTTTCGCTTTTTTCGTGTCGATCTCATTCTCCAGACGAATCTTCATCTCCGTTCCGACCGGTACACGAGGAGCACGCTGCGCGGATGAGCTGGACTTTTTCGTGCTCGATTTTTTACTCGTCGTCTGCGCATATGAGGATGCACCGGATAAGGCGATCATCAACGCGATGCCGAGCGTGAGTAAGCCGGTATCTGGTAATTGCTTGAATTTTCATGAACTTCACTCCTTCAGATTAACAACCCGCATTTTATTCTGCGGGATTTATGGGAGGAATTAGATCACCAGCTTAACAAACAAATGGGAGCGTTGAAAGCAGGCGCCCGGTACATTGTTTCATCGAATTGTTGGCGATGCAGCGATAAGTGAGTTTACTAAGATAGACGCTGTTCATATAATCTCCATCATTTTGCATCGCATTAAAACTGTATGGAGATGGAGGCGCTGGGGAATAACTATTATGCTGGTAGATATGTTAGTACACCTGGCTGATTTCGTACTGGATGCTTTATTTGGCTGGCGTCTCATTTCTGGCAGCAGGTCAAAGCATCGTACTGAAATAACCGAAAAGAAGAAATCTGCGATGAGATAGGTGAACCCTCGGGATGATGGCCTATAAGAAAATCGGGCGCGACACTCTCAAGCTGGCCGGGTGGAAAACAGAGCTCCGAGACTCGCTTCAGGATCAGAGCATCGGGAAACTGAAAGAAGTAATTTTCGGCGGGAAAGTCTCCAATTAAGCGTGATTTTTAGGCGTTCACCTGCTACTCACGCACCACCAAGTGAAAGTGATATTTGATCTAAATGACTGTTAGCACATTGTTTAAGCCAGAGAATCTTCTCAATTTGTTATTGATCTTCGTTCCGACTGCCGTTGTGCTCGAATTGACTCATGCCAATCCGATAGCAATTTTCATCACCTCAGCGCTCGCGATAATCCCGCTGGCCGGATGGATGGGACGAGCCACCGAACATCTGGCTGAAAAGCTGGGTCAGGGAATTGGCGGCTTGCTCAACGCCACTTTTGGCAATGCCGCTGAGTTGATCATCGCTATGATGGCTCTGAGGAGAGGGTTATTCGATGTAGTCAAAGCCTCGATTACCGGCTCGATCATCGGAAATGTCCTGCTCGTTCTCGGTCTGGCCATTGTCCTGGGCGGGGTGAAATATCCGAAGCAGGTTTTCAACCGAACGGCGGCGACGCTCGGGTCGACGCTGCTGGTGTTGTCGGCTATCGGACTTCTCATGCCCGCCGTATTCCATCTTCTGGTGAAAGATAAACCCGGAGTTCACGAACAGGACCTCAGCCTGGAGATCGCCGTCGTACTGTTCATCACCTATATCCTGAGCCTAATCTTCACCCTCCGCACCCATCATCATCTATACTCCGGAGGCGTCGAATCCGTCGAGGGGCATACGGCTAGCACGACGGGAGGCTGGAGCAAGCCGCGATCGGTTATCGTCCTGTTGATAGCGACGGGCCTGGTGGCATTGATGAGCGAATTTCTGGTGGGAGCGGTCGAAACGACTTCGGAGGCTTTAGGTCTGACCGAAGTCTTCGTCGGTGTTATTCTGGTCGCTATCATCGGTAATGCGGCCGAACATTCAACCGCTGTACTGGTGGCGATGAAGGATAAGATGGAATCTGGCGCTCAACATCGCCATCGGGTCGAGCATGCAGATAGCGCTTTTCGTTGCTCCCGTCCTGGTATTCATCAGTTACCTTTTTGGTAAGCCGATGGACCTGCTCTTTACGACCCTCGAAGTCGTGACCGTCGCCGTTTCAGTTGTGATCGTCTCTCTTATCGCGCAGGATGGAGAAACTAACTGGATGGAGGGCGTTTTGCTATTGGCTGTCTATACGATTCTTGGGTTTACTTTTTATATGCTTCCGGTTTGATAAGTCGACGGGGGCAGCGCGGATTGCTCACGGATACCATGGATCAGCCGGATTTTATCGAGTCTTCATCCGTGCCGATCCGCCGCATCCGCGAGTATCTGCGGTATATCTGCACTGATCTTCTGTTTCGGTAAGTTTGCCCGTATGAATAAAATTTCTCTCGGATTGGAATTATTGCTCGCCGAGCGCACGAAATTGTTGAAAGGCTCACGTGTAGGTTTAATTTGCAATCCATCATCTGTTGATCATCGTTTCTCTCACGCTGCCGATCTTTTCCATTCACACCCTGACATTAATTTAACTGCACTTTTCGGCCCCCAGCACGGCATCCGCGGCGAAACCCAGGACAATATGATCGAGTGGGAGGGCTTCCGTGATCCGCGTACCGGTGTTATGGCGTTTTCACTGTATGGCGTGGTTCGTGAGCCGACCGAAGAGATGCTGCGCGATGTCGATGTTTTGGTCTTCGATTTACAGGATGTCGGTACGCGCGTTTACACGTTCATCTATACGATGTCGCTGGCCATGCGTGCGGCCGCCAGAAGCGGCAAGCGAGTCGTAGTTCTCGACCGGCCCAATCCGATAGGCGGAGAAGCGATCGAGGGAAATCTCCTGGAACCGGGCTGCGAATCATTCGTCGGGCTGCATCCGTACTTGCCAATGCGGCACGGGATGACCGTAGCCGAACTCGCCCGAATGTTCAACGTTGAATTTGGGATCGGTTGTGACCTGGAAGTCGTGCCTATGAGCGGTTATCGGCGCGAGTTCTGGTTCAGCGATACCGACGCGCCCTGGGTGATTCCGTCGCCGAACATACCTACGGTCGAGACGGCGAAAGTCTACCCTGGAACGGTCATGGTTGAAGGGACGAGGATGAGCGAAGGGCGGGGAACTACGCGGCCATTCGAGATCAACGGCGCGCCATATGTTTCCGCGCAAGATATGGCTGATGAATTAAATCGCATGAGTCTTCCCGGCGTCTATTTCCGGCCGCACAGCTTCATTCCGACTTTTCAGAAACACGCGGGCGTGTTGTGTGGAGGAGTTCAGGTCCACGTGCTTGACCGCAACGCATTCAGACCGGTCATTACCGGCGTAACGTTGATCAAAACGGTTCGCGATCTTTACCCACAAGAGTTTCAATGGCAGGAGCCACCCTACGAATACGTCCTTGACCGGCTTCCATTCGATGTCATTACAGGGACAACGCAGCTTCGCCGGCAGATAGAAGGCGGATCATCGATCGAGGATATTGCAAAGTTCTGGGAGGAGGGGGAGAATGACTTTAGCGCGAGGCGAACGACATATCTGCTTTATTGATTGTCGATAGATGGCATGAAATCCTTATCCGAATACCTGATTGAGGCTGAGGCGAATCACGGTCATATGTGCCCGGGGCAGGTCCTCGGTGTACGGATGGCGATGCTCGGCTGCAGGCTGGTGGGAATCGATGAGCCCAAAACCGGTAAGCGGCTAATCGTTTTTGTGGAGATCGACCGCTGCGCAGCCGATGCGCTCAACACGGTAACCGGATGCCGTTTGGGCAGGCGCACGCTCAAGTACCGCGATTTCGGCAAGCTGGCGGCAACCTTCCTCGACACTGCGACCGAGGACGCCGTGCGGGTGGTTGCTCTCGAATCGTCACGAGAGCTGGCGAGGGAATGCTTCGGCCATCTGCCAACTAAGAAGGCGCAGCAGCTCGAAGCATACAAGACATTACCCGATGAGGAATTGTTCAGCTGGCAGCGTGTGCGTGTGCCTCTCGCAGAGGCAGATCGCCCCGGCCATCCGTTGACGAGGGTGGCGTGCGAGATTTGCGGGGAAGGAATCAACGATCAGCGGGAAGTTTTGCGTGACGGAAAGATTTTATGCCGAGCGTGTGCGGGTGAAAAATACTATGAGGTAGTGGATGCCGGAATTTAGTCGCAGAGAAACAGAGGGGAAATTAAGTGGGGGATTGCACCGCATAAAATTTTTACGCTAAGATTTCATGCGATGATCAGTCACGCACATCACAATCATCATAACCACGGTAGTTCCCACGATCACGCCCACCATGTGCCCTTTCACCAGGTGCACGACCGTGGCTCATCACAGAAATTGCTGCTCATCGTTCTCGCGATCACCTTTATTTACATGATTGCGGAAGCGATCGGGGGATATTTTGCCAACAGCCTGGCATTACTCTCCGATGCAGGGCATATGTTTACCGACGTAGCGGCCCTGGCGCTTTCCTTGCTTGCGGTGCGGTTTGCTTCACGACCCGCGACGCCGAGAAAGACCTATGGTTTTTACCGCCTCGAGATACTCGCGGCGCTGGTGAATGGCGCATCTCTCATTGTGTTGTCGCTGCTCATCTGTTTCGAGGCATACCAGAGGCTGCGCCATTCCGAAGAAGTGAAGGGATGGACATTAATCCTGATCTCGAGCGGCGGGCTGATCGTCAATCTCATATCCGCGTACCTGCTCTCGAGAGGTCAGAGAGAGACGCTCAACGTGCGGGGGGCATTCCTCCATGTTTTGGGCGACCTTCTGGGTTCGGTCGCTGCGATCGCAGCCGGCGTGCTCATCATCTGGCGCGGATGGAAATGGGCCGATCCCGTTTTCAGCGTCGTCATCAGCATCCTGATCATCTACAGCTCGTGGCGTCTGGTCGCCGACGCGGTCAATATACTGCTCGAAGGAACGCCCTCGCATATAAATATCGCTGCCGTCGAAGAGGCGATGCGCACGGTATCCGGCGTACGCGAAGTCCATGATTTGCACATCTGGACTATCACTTCGGGCCGTCACGCGGTGACGGTTCATGTAGTAGTAAACGATGCCGGCGAAAGTTATCGCATCCTGCGCGAGCTTCGCGAACTGCTGGCGCATCGTTTTGCGCTCTCTCATTCGACGATCCAGATCGAAGACCCTACCTTCGCGACCATGGTTAATTTCACAAGGAAATAACCATAACATTTATCATTTATCATTGTTCATTTATCATTTGTCATTGAAAAACTCGGGCCCGGTTTTTCAATGACAAATGACAAATGAACAATGATAAATGTTATGGGTGCATGTAATCAGTCCACAGAAACAGATAAGTTCCATAAGCGTTGATCGTTATCGAAGCGATGAGCAGGATAACTTCCAACGGCGTTATCCGCTTCGGACTATTTTCGAGCAGTATCAAAAAAATCCACGGGAATAGTTCAATCGCATACCTGTAAGAGAACTGCCATCCGCCCGTATTCCCGTGACACCATAAAACGAGAGTGAGCAATCCGATCGCACACCACGAGAGCCATTTCAGAGTGGCATCGCACGAACCTCGTCTGAAGAGATAGATCAGATAAGGGCTGCTAAGGAATATCGAGCCGCCAAAACCTGTCGGAACCAGGTAAGGAAATATTTCCACCCGTCGCCATGTCTCAAAGAGCATGGCTTGTATATTTCCAGGTATCGCATGGATCGAGAAGATGCCGTGTTGATACCAGGGCTCTTCCAGAACACCGGGAATACGCGCATAGCCGAAATCGAAGACCGATCCGAAGCGCGCATAGTTGTATGCGAGAGTTGCGATACCCAGGGCTACTGGAATCGCGATGAAACCGGCAATGGCATACCACCGCGCCCGGGCTTCCCTCTGTGTCCGGTAGATCGAATAGATGAAGATAGGCGCGAGCAGAATGATCTCCGTCCGGTTGCCGAATGCCATGGCGAAGAATAGTCCGGCGAGCGCCGGCACGGGTTTGATGAGGATGAAATAAAGCGACGCCAGTTGGCCGACCACGGCCGCGCCGAGCGCTATCTGCCATGCTCCGGCAAAAGCCAGATTGGCCCACATCCAACTGCCAAAGATAGGAAATAATGTCAGAAGCAGACGCCGTTCGGGACTATCGTTATTTTTTGCCGATATGGAAAAGAGGAGCAATGCTGCAGCTGAGGCGAGCAGAGCGGCTATAAAAATGCCAGGAAAATCGCTGACCAGTCCCAGCTCCGCGAGGATGGCAAAGGGCATCATCGTCAGCACGCTTCCCAGCGGAAAGACCGAATAGTACCGGTCATTTTGAGGGACCATTTCGTTGAGATGTGGTGGAGGAGGTTCGCTCAGACCCAGATCGCCGTGAAGCAGTGCGGAAGCGATTCGAAACGTGTAGTCGTAATACGAGATCGAATTCGGATTGGAGGCGAAATAGATGAGGAAGGAGAGCGCAGGTAAGAGTAGATAACCACTCGCATAATATATCCGAGGTGTTATGTTTATTCTCATACTCAGAGACAAGGCATAAGCAAAGGATAAACGTGCAAAAGGAACAAAGGAACAGAATATCTCGGGCATCTGCTGCTTTTGGTTTTTTATCTCGCCAGATCGATTTGTGGATCGATCGATTTGGCGGGAGATTCCTTGCTAGAGGATTCTTCAGGAGAAGGTTGCGCAGGGGTAGTGGGTTCGACCGGAATGATCTCGACGACCGCCAGCCCCTCTTTCAATCGATCGAGCTCCTTCTCGAGATTATTGAGAGCAGCTCTGGCGGCGGCCTGGTGCGCGCCCTTGATCGTCGTGCCTTCGCCGGTGGCGAGACAGTAACCGTTGACTCGCAGTTCGACCTGAAAGACGCGCTTATGATCGGGTCCGAGGCTTTCGACGATGGCATATTGAGGGGTGGGCAGCCCATAGGATTGGAGTCGTTCCTGAAGGGCGGTCTTATAGTCTGTGCCCGTCAGGTTCTGTGGATCGATCTCGATGAATGTCGAGGCGAACTCGCGGCGGATGAAATGCTTAGCCGCTTCGATCCCGCCATCGAGATATATCGCCGCAATCAGGGCTTCGTAAGCATCGACCTGGAGCGCCATCTTGCTGCGGCCGCCGGTCTTCTCCTCGCCGCGGTTGAGCAACAGGTAGCTGCCAAGCCTCAAGCGGGCTGCGTGTTTTTGGAGATTTACCGCGCTGACTGCATATGCGCGCATCTTTGAGAGCGTGCCCTCAGTGTGCGTGGGGTGAAGCTCGAGCAGCCAGGAGCTGATCAGAAACTCGAGCACGGCGTCGCCGAGGAATTCCAACGCCTCGTTGTGCAACGGTCGCGGGTCCGGCTGTTCATTCGCGAATGACCGATGCGTCAGAGCGCGACGCAGAAAGGCGCGATCGCGAAATCTATACTCTATCGCGCTCTCCAGTTGAGCCAACATACCTTCGAAGGCGCCAAGGAAAGAGATACCCCCTTCGACCAGCGTCGCGGTCTCATGTTCCTTCGGCTCTTCGGATAACTGCTCAGTTAACGTATCAACCTTATTTTCGATTGAATTGTCGCCCACAACTCTGAGTGCAGTGAAAGCCAGCACTCGAGATGAGAGCTGGCTTTCGCTGCGGCACCGCCTATTTTTTCATCTGTTCTAATCAGATGACGAGGATCGATTTTAGCCGTATTGGAGGATATTTATCGTTTACGGCCACTTTTCTTGGGCGTAGTCTTGCCCTTAGTCGTTTTGCCGCTCGTAGCCTTTGTCCCATTGGTGGTTCCGGTTGTCGGAACGGCCGTCGCACCAGTGGTCAATTTGGTCGTGCCGCCGGTTGCAGACGGCGCTGGAGCGCCCGTACCGTCATCAGCCTTTACCGGGACCGGCGGCCCCGGAACTGTCGGGTCGGCTTCAAAACTCTTGAGATATGGAGGAGCCTTCGTCGGGTCGTCGACGCGGAATTTCCAGAAATTGTTAAAATCCTCCGTCGCATCGGTCTTCATCGCTGACAATTCCGGCTTGTTCGCTACCGCAATCATACGCGCCAGTTCCGGGATCATTTTTGTGTCGAGGAGATCATTTACCTGCTTGAGTAATTCCTTGCCTGAATCGCCGGTCTTCTGTTCGTCGGTCAGCGCATCATACTGCTTGCGCAATTCGGTGTATCTCTTGGTATAGATAGACCGGCGCATGCTGTAATTGTTCGGGTCCTTCCATCCGATATCCTTGTACTCCTGACTCCTTACTTTAATCGATTTGTCAATATAGGCTAACGCCTGATCTTGCGCATCGGTTTGGTCAGGTTTAGACAGAATCAGCATGTAACCGAGAACCTGATTCATATTGGCCAGTACCTGGTCACGCAGACTAAATAGATTGTATTCGGTATATTGCTTTTTGTCCTTCTCAGCCGGCGCGAGCGTATCAAATGCAGTGAGCGCTCTATCGGCATATACCTTCACCCTGTCGTAGTTCTTGTATACTTCCGCAGCGACTGCCTGACTGGCGTACAATGCCTGAGATGCTATCACATAGAGCCGGTTTGCGTTTTTGGGATCGGTTTCAACCTCGAGAAAATCATCCCCGGCTGTCAGGATAGCCTCGAGATTAGTCGCATCCGGTTTTGATTCGGTATATTTTTTTAATGCGACGTTAAACTTCTCTATGGCCTTTGCATATATGTATTCATCGATCTTTTTCTTCGCAAATTCGATGTATTTTTTTTCCGAGTGATTGGGATATTTTTCGGTCAGCTCTTTCGAAAGCTGATAGCATTTCTCGGTATCTATCGGTTTCTTCGTGATACAGGCGTCATACCAGCCTTGAATGAACTCGATCTCTTTCGGGTCTTGTGCTGGTGCGTTTTGTGCAGGGGTAGATTGTGCTCGGGCAATTTGAGGTGAAAGCACAATCACACCGGTAAGCATCGCTAGCGCGGTTATATGAATAAAATTCTTCATGATTAATCGATCCTCCACAGTCTTCTTTAAGGATTCTTCCCGGGTTGTCGGGGCAAGCTACGTTGGGGTGCGTGGCTCGTCATATCTGATTTTGCTCTTAAAAATCTCGCTTCGGGTGCGCCTCTATTGGACGCCGGAAGTCTTCCGTTAGTTCACGCCTCCGGAATTTTTTTATAACTTCCTCCCCCTCGCCTTTGATCCTCTGCGTTTCGGGCTGCTTTTCCGCTCCCAAAACAAAGGTTGATTTACGAGTTAATAGTCGTGGCGGAGCTTATATTGACGCGGCGCTAACGGTTCCAGTCAGAACTTGTCAGATGCCTAGGTATTGTGCATGATTCGGATGCTTTGTCAAACGAGCAATTACCGGTTAACAAACGTAAATCGATAAACCACGACATAGCACAAGATCAATTATTGCAGTAGTTGATTCAATGTCGCAAATCCACTTTTCAGAGTTGTATTATGGCCTCTTTGTTAAATCATCTCAATACTCGTCAGGAAGCGATTCTGAATTTGATCCGGGAACTGGTTGAGCGCGAGACCACTTCCCGTGCGGAGTCGAGCCTCAATGAGATCGCCCGTTTTGTTGGAAGGCAGTTGCAAATGGTGGGCGGTGAGATCGTTTTAACCGAACAGCGCGGATACGGCACACATCTGCGTGCGTATTTCGACTACCAGCACGACCCGGAAACCAGTCGCCTGCTCGTAATCGGCCATCTCGATACCGTCTGGCCCATCGGCACAATTGACAAAATGCCCTTCAAGGTCACTCAGGAAGGGCGCGCACATGGACCGGGAATCTTCGATATGAAATCGGGGATCGCGATTGTCATTGAAGCTTTGCGAACGATCGATACAATGAGACTGAAGACGCAGAGGCCGATCACAGTGCTCCTGACCTGCGACGAAGAGATAGGCAGTCGCACATCGCGTTCTCTGGTAGAAGATGAAGCGAAAAGGGCGGCGGCGGCACTGGTGCTCGAACCTCCGATCACGGGGGGCATCGTCAAGACGGGACGGAAAGGGATAGGTAGCTTTACCATCCGAGCGATCGGGCGGGCGGCACATTCCGGGCTGGATCCAGACAAAGGCGTCAATGCAATCGTTGAACTCGCCTATCAGACCCAGCGAGTGATGGCGCTCAATGATTACGTGCAGGGAATAACCGTCAACGTCGGGATGTTCAATGGCGGAACGGCCTTGAACGTTGTGCCCGCCGAGGCCACTGCTAAAGTCGATGTCCGGTTCTGGACGGCGAAGGATGGCGAAAGGATAATCAATGCCATCCGCGGACTCACCCCGGTACATGCCGGGTCGAAGCTTGAAATCTCGGGCGGAGTCAATCGGCCGCCGATGCCGCGCGATGAGAAGAACATTATGCTTTTCGAACATGCGCGGAGTCTGGCGGCGGAGATCGGGTTCCAATTGCGCGACCAGGTCGTCGGCGGCGGTTCGGATGGCAACTTTACGGCGGCCATGGGGGTGCCGACGCTCGACGGCCTGGGCGTCGATGGCGCGGGAGCGCACGCGGAAAACGAGCACATTATCGTTAGCGATATACCGCGGCGGGCTGCGCTGTTGACCCGGCTAATGCAAACCGTGTGATTGCGCATGAAGATTCACTGAAGCAGTCACGCAAAGATATAATATGTTTTCATTCATCGTGTTTTTGTGGTGAATCCTCAGCCGCAATCCGCAATTGTATATGGAACGAATTTACCGTGATCCGGTTCACAACATAATCGCTCTCTCGGAGTCGCGAGCGGATGATGCGCTGCTCATTGAGCTGATCGATACGGCGGAATTTCAGCGCCTGCGCCATATAAAACAGCTCGGGCTTGCGCTCTATACCTACCAGGGTGCTGAGCATTCGCGATTCACCCATTCGCTCGGCGTCATGCACATCATGACGCGGGTGTTGGATCACCTCCAGAGGCGGTACACCATCAGCGATGAGGCCCGGCTGGTAGCGCGTGCAGCGGCCATGCTCCATGACATCGGGCACGGCCCCTTCTCTCACGTCATCGAAAAAGTTCTCAAGCAGAATCACGAGCGATGGTCTATGCGGATCATCGCCGATCCGTCCACCAACGTGCACCAGCGCCTGGCGTCCTACGATCCGGGCTTGCCGGAGAAGGTTGTCGCAGCAATCGATCATCGCTATCGCCCCGCTTATGTGGGGCAGCTCGTTTCATCACAGCTCGACGTCGATCGCTTCGACTACCTGCTGCGCGATAGCCTGATGACCGGCGCGAAATACGGTATTTACGATCTGGAATGGATCATCCACGCGCTTGAGATCGATCAACGGAACGACCGGGTCTACGTCGGTGCCAACGGTCTTTATGCCGTTGAAGAATACCTGCAGTCGCGATATTACATGTTTCGCCAGGTCTACTTTCATCGCCTGCTGCGTTCCGCCGAGGCTGTGTTGCTGAGCATACTGCGGCGCGCTATCGAGATAATGAAAGCAGGATCCCTCAATTTCGTCGTATCCGGATCGGTGATGGAGCGCGTATTGGCCGGAGAAGAATTGACGCTCGCCGAATATCTGCTCTTCGATGACCATGATGTGATGTTTCACATCAAGCGATGGACGTGTGAGCCGGACGGGATACTGAGCGATCTCTCACGGCGTTTTATGGAACGCAGGCTGTTCAAGGTGATAGATCTGGATCTCGATGGCGATGAACGATTGCGATACATCGAGCGAGCGCGCAGGAATGTCCAGAAGTTGGGGTTTGACCCGCGTTACTACTTAATAGATGATCATGCAGCCGATATTCCCTACTATAGTTATTATCGTCCCGAAGGTAAGGCGCGCATTTATATCGAGCGTCAGGGAGAGATATGCGACATCGCCGAGGTCTCGAGCGTCGTGCGCGGGATGCGGGGATATGAACTCCGGCGCCTCTGCTTCCCTCAGGAGGCGACCGCAGCAATTGTGGGGTCGGGTAGAAATCAGAAGGCTAAAGGTAAAATCAAAGGGTAAAATGTGAAATATAGGAATTATTACTTATAACTTTTGATTTCATCTACTGGGGCCAGTGCGGTATAATTTCCGCTGCCCCTAACCGTAGGCCGCCGATACAGGGCGTTTAAGAATAATAAACTCGTAAATAGTCATGTCGCGTATTTCGCTACACGCCAGATTGTCTCTCTGCTTCCTGCTTTGGCTGTTGCTTTGTTTCTTCCCGACCGGGGCGCGCACCCAGGAGACGCAAGCGACATCGACCGCCTCGATTCCCTATCCCACGCTGCCCCGTGAAGAACGGATAAAGCTGTTTGAGCAGGTGTGGCGGTCTATCAACGAAAATTACTACGATCGTAATTTTAACGGGATCGATTGGAAGCTGCAGCGCGAGATATTTCGCCTGCAAGCCGAATCAGCGGTGAGCAATGAAGACCTCTATCGGACCCTGCGACAGATGATAGGCAAATTGGGCGATGCGCATACGCGCATCTACGCACCCGAAGATGGATTTGATCGTTATCGCCCTTCCGGCACGACGGTCGGGGTGATCGTGCGCAGGATCGAAGATAAACCGATCGTCACATGGGTCGAACCCAGCTCGGAGGCGTTTAGACAAGGGGTTCGACAGGGATTCACCGTTTTCTCGGTTAATGGTCAACCCGTCGAGAAAGTACTGGATAAGGTTCGGGCGGATGTGGGAGATAGCTCGACCAAGGTCGCCCTTGAGCTGCTGAGTTATGATCGGATTTTTGCCGGGCCACGCGGCACGCCGGTGATAGTGGCATTCCTCGACGAAGGGGGGAGAAGGAGAGTGGTGACGTTGATGCGGCGTTTCGTCGAGTTCCAACGGCGGGTGACCGTGCGCCAAATGCCTAATCGTCTCGGGTACATCGAATTGACTGGCTTCGGCCCGGAGATCGAGCGTGAATTCGAATACGCGATGCAATATATGATGGAGACCGGGACGCGCGGGATAATTCTGGACTTGCGCAACAACGGCGGCGGTTTCGTGAGCACGGTTGCGCAGGTAGCCAGCTATTTCTTTGACGAAGAAGTCGATCTGGGTGAATTTATTACGAGGCAGGGACGTTCGACTCGCCGCAAGACGCAGCGACAGCGAACCTTTTACCGTGAACCCTTGATTGTGCTCGTCAGCGCGCGTTCGGCGAGCGGTTCAGAGATCTTTGCGGCGGCGATGCAGGAGAGGAAGCGCGCCACTATCCTGAGCACAAACTCGACCACCTGCGGCTGTCTGCTCGGCGTCAGCCGGACCATAAAACTGCTCGATGGCGGCAAGTTGAACATCAGCGATACCGATTTTCGCACCTCGATGGGCCGTCGCATTGAAGGCACCGGTGTGACACCGGATTATATAATCGAGATGCGTACTGCCGATCTGCTTGCCGGCCGCGACCGTGCGTTGGAAGCGGGAGTGGATCAGCTCAGCCGTATGATAGCTTTCGGGCGCGACAAATGGGAGATTGGGTTCCCCTTGAAGGTGCCGAATCTCGGGGTGCGCGCGTCCACCCGTAGTTCAGCTGTATCTCGATGAACTTTAGCCCCCAATTGTCAATCCACACAATATGTCGGGAGTTTGGTTCTATGAGCCGTATATTGCAGTTCGCGATCTGCATCGTACTTCTATTAACAACCATCAGCGTCGCACAGGCGCAATGGGTCCTGGCTTTTGAAGACAAAACGAGGCGGGACCTGAATGGGGTCTTTTTTCTCGATCAGCGTTTCGGTTGGATCATCGGCGATGGGGGGATCATTCATGCAACACAGACCAGCGGTCAGGGATGGGTTGTTCAAAACCCCAAGGTCAAGGCCAACATTAAGGAGGTCTATTTCCGAAATCGTGAAGAAGGATGGGTGATCGCCAGCGGAGGCCACATCCTGCGAACGCTGGATGGAGGAGAGACGTGGTCGGTCGCCTATAAGTTGGCGGTGGACTCGAAGGAGGGCAAGCAGGGATTAAACAGCATCGCTTTTCCCAATAAGAATAAGGGTTGGGTGGTAGGGACGTCCGGCCGAATCCTCATCACCGAGGACGGCGGAGCGAGTTGGCGTGAACAGGAGAGCGGTACTAGCGAGGAATTGGTCCACGTTCGCTTCGTCAATGATAAACGCGGTTGGGTTGTCGGTGGAAACGGAACTATACTATTCACCGACGATAGCGGAAGGACCTGGGAAAAACAGAAGAGCCCGTATATAGGCCCGCTCTATCACATCGATGTGCGCGGTAAAGACACCGCCTGGATAGTAGGGGATAATGGAACGATACTTTTCACGGGAAATACCGGAACGATCTGGGATAAGATCAAGCTCAACACGAAAGAGACGCTTGTCAATATCGCCTTCGCCAATGACAAGAATGGCTGGGTTACCGGCTGGAATGGCACGATTCTCCGTACCGGAGATGGCGGCAGAAATTGGATCGAACAGGAGAGCGGAACTACTGTGAATCTGTACGGCCTGTCGGTTTCGAAGAAGCAGGTCTGGGCAGTGGGTGGGGATGGTTTGGTCTTAAAATACAAAAACGAATAAAGAAAGAAGTAAAAGGGTAATAAGAAGAAGGGGCAAAGAATTTGTTTCTTCTTGTAATTGCCCTTTTTGTTTGCTCTCATTCATACCTCAATCCTTCGACGGGCGTCAGGCGTGATGCAGTTCTCGACGGATAAAGAGTTGCCAGTAGACAGATCACGATTGCAAGTACAGCTACCGCGATGCAGTCGATCGCGCGCATTTTGAGCGTCACGTGTGAAACCGCGTAGATCTCGGCCGGAATGGAGATCAGCCGATACGCGTTCGCGATCCAGCATACCGTGAGGCCGAGCGCCAGCCCCGATCCCGCGCCGATCACGCCGATGATGGCTCCCTGGAAGATGAAAATTCTGCGAATCGCCCGCGGGGTAGCGCCCTGAGCGCGAAGGATCGCGATGTCTTTGTTCTTTTCGATGACCGTCATCGTCAGCGTTGTGATGATGTTGAGCGCTGCGATGGCTATCAGCAGGGCGAAGAAGATGATAATCATGCGATGTTGCAATTGCAGCGCTGCGAAGAGCCCGCTATTCAATTCCAGCCAGTTGGTCGTGATGAATCCTTCCCCCGCCACCAGGCGCACTTTCTCTCCGATCTCCCTGACGGCATAAATATCCTCGACTTTCATCTCGATGATCTTGGCCGTCTGGCCGATTCCGCTCAAACTCTGGGCTGCTTTCAGGTCGATATAGGCCCAGTTTCTGTCGTATGAATATAAACCCGAAGAGAAAATTCCCACCACACGAAATTTAGTGTAGCGCGGCCTGGGCTGTAACCCTGCCGGTGTCAGCCGCGATTGTGCGGAGATGGCTGTTACGAAACTATTCAACCCGATCCCCAGAGTTCTAGCCAACTCATCTCCGACGATCATCCCCTCGATCGGCTCGTCCGCATCATTCTTGATCGCATCGCCGGACCTGAGCAAAGAAGGATCGCCCTCGACAATTGTCGAAATGACTTCGTTGGCACCAAGCGCATTGCTCATATCGACGCTTTTTAAGATCGCCTGCTCCTGAATATTCCCGAAGCTCAGGAGAACCGGGGTGTAGCTGGTGGCGATTGGCTCCCGGACTCCATCTACCTGGCTGATGCGTTTTATCAGATCGTCATAGTCCGCAATCCCGCCGTTGTCTTCCCTTAGCAAGTTGAGATGCGCGGTGCCTTTAAGTATCTTATCCTGCACGTCGGAACGAAAACCGGTAATCAACGCCTGGGCCACGATGAGAGCCGCAACGCCCAGCGTGATGCCGGCCACGGCTATGGCGGTGATCACCGAAACCGCAGTCTGGCGCCGCCGGGCCGTTAAGTAGCGGAATGCAATGAAAGATTCGTAGGACAATTTCATTTGGTTTCGGGCCGCATATGCGGGAAGAGGATAACGTCGCGGATCGATCGCTGATTGGTCAGTATCATCACCAGTCGATCGATGCCGATGCCTTCTCCGCCGGTCGGCGGCATGCCGTAGGAGAGCGCCCTGATGTAATCTTCATCCATCACCATCGCCTCGTCATCGCCGCGCTCGCGCTGCGACATTTGTTCTTCGAAACGGCGGCGCTGTTCGGCGGGATCGTTCAACTCCGAAAAAGCGTTTGCGATCTCCATCTTAGCGATGAACAGCTCAAAGCGCTCGACAAAACGGGGATCGCCCGCCTTCTGCTTCGATAACGGCGAGAGCTCGGTCGGGAATTCCATGATGAAGGTCGGGTTGATGAGCTCCGGCTCGGCGACTCGTTCGAATATTTCGCCCAGCAGCTGCCCGTCGTTCAATTTGGGATTGTAGTTCAATCCGATCGAAGCTGCCGCCTCTTCGAGCTTTTTGCGATCCATCAAATCTTCAGGCGTGGGGCGGGTCGATTCCGCCGGCCAGTATTTGATGACCGCCTCGCGCATCGTCAAGCGCTGCCATTTATCGAAATCGATCGAAAGATCGGAGTATGTCACCTGGCGCGATCCGGCTATTCGGTCGACGAGCGTCATGATCAGCTCTTCGGTCAAATCCATCATGTCGTTGAAGTCCGAATAGGCTTCGTACCATTCGAGCATGGTGAACTCGGGGTTGTGTTTGTAAGAGAGCCCTTCGTTGCGAAAGTTGCGGTTGATCTCATAGACCTTCTCGAATCCGCCGACGATCAGCCTCTTCAGATAGAGCTCCGGCGCGATACGGGCGAAGAGATCGATATCCAGAGCGTTGTGATGAGTGACGAAGGGGCGGGCCGCCGCGCCCGTGGCCAGCGGCGAGAGCATCGGCGTTTCGACCTCGATATATCCGCGCTCGTCGAAGAAGTGGCGGACCGCGCGGATGATCCGCGCCCGCTTCTCGAAGACTTCGCGCGTCGTCAGCTCGCCCGGCAGGCGTTCGTGCGCAGCGCTGCTCGCGATCAGATCGACATAACGCTGGCGATAGCGCAGCTCTTTATCTTGTACGCCGTGATACTTGTCCGGCATCGGCAACATCGCTTTGGCCAGGAATTCCAGGCGTATCGCGTGTAGCGATAGCTCGCCCGTCTTCGTAATGAAGAGAAACCCGGTAACGCCGATCCAGTCGCCGTGGTCCAGCTTCCGAGAAAGTTCCCAGCCGGCCTCGCCGATATCGTTCTTGCGCATGTAAATCTGAAGTTGGTTCAACCCGTCGGAGAGGTGCGCGAACGCCGCCTTGCCCATCAATCGCGGAGTCAGCATGCGGCCGGCGATGCGCACTTCGCCGCCTTCGGCCGCTTTCAATTGGGCGTTTGCGCGCTCGAGTTCGGCATCGTCCTTTTTGCCGGCGTAGCTCATATATCGTTCCGCTAGCTGCGAGATCGTATGAGTGCGGTCGAAGCGGTTGGGATAGGCGGCGTGACCCATGGCCGCTATTTCGGATAGGTGGAGCTTGCGTTGTTTAATCTGGTCGTTGTCTTGATCGAGCAATTACAACTCCTCGGAAAATAGTTTTTAGTTTTTAGTTGAGCATCTCGATCGGCAACTAAAACGACTAAAACTGAAAACTGAAAACTGAAAACTGAAAACTATTTTGGCACAAATGGGCGGTTTGCACGTTTGAGATTTGAGAAACCGTCCCAGTAGTGTAATGATCCCGCCCCTAATCAGACGGTGCGCCCATAGAAACGCGAATTATAACAGATTTCAAAAAAGGAGCTGAACATGAGAACCCGTATGAGATTCCTGATTATTACAGGAGCCGCGCTTTTAATCATGATCGCGGCCGTGCTCGCGAAAAACGTGGATTCGAAGGAATCAGCGGATGCCGGCGCCTGGGAGTACCTGGTCGTCGCCGGCGGTACCGTTAACCTCGAATCGGTGAGCGGTAGAGAGTTCAAGGAGATGCAGAAACAATCGGATGGATCGTTCAGAGAAGCCACTGTGTTGCAGAGAAATTTAGACAAACTCGGTGCGAAGGGCTGGCAATTGGTCACGGTATACGGCTCACCCAATTCTCAGATCTATTATTTCAAACGGCCGAAAGAGGTGAGATGACCGTCCGGAAAGGCGAAATTTTGGTGAAACATCTCTATTACCCGTCGCGTATAGCCGATAGCAAGCGATATTAGAGCGTCGTCAAGGAGGCAAGACAAAATTATGGGTCAAGCGATCGGAACAATTATCGTAGTGGTTATCGCGCTCGTGGTTATTGCAGCCGTCGGAAGTTTGGTTATCTCTGTGCTTGGAATGTTTCTTGCTTTTATTCCTTTGCTGATCAAGCTGGCGATCTGGGGTGGATTGATATATCTGGGTTGGCTGGTGTTTCGCAAAATCGCTCAAGATAAGACTGCTGATTGATTGGTCGTTCAATCAATCTCGGCAAAGTTAAAGCCGCATCATCTGCTCACAGCCCTGTCTCCGAAATGCAGCATCTGAACTTTTTTGCCGCATAAAGGTTAGTGGGCCGATGATGCGGCCTCTTTTTGCACATCTAGCCTGGTGGATATAAGAATAAGCTAGATTGAGTTCACGCGAGCGCTCCCAAATATCTGCTAATTTCCTACCAAACCAATCAATTCACTGAATCGTTCGATCAAATAATCAGCCCCGGCTTCGGTCAATTCCGTCCGCCCGCGAAAGCCTGGAATATAACCGCATGTTTCCATCCCGGCAGCTTTTCCGGCCGCCACATCTACGCGGGTGTCGCCGATCATCAGCGACATCCGCGGCGCCGCCGCACAACGGCGAACCGCTTCCAGCAACATCGACGGCGAGGGTTTGCGCTCCGGCAGGCTGTCTCCGCCGAGGATTATATCGAAATGTTTGTGTAAACCTATGCCATCCAGAAGAGCGATCGTGAATTCGTACGGTTTGTTGGTCACGACCGCTTTCGGGATGTGCGCCAGGGTCGTCAGAGTCTCCTCGACTTCGGGATAGATCGTTGTTCGATCCAATAGATGTTCGCGGTAGTGGCGACCGAAGGCTTCCAGCGCACGATCGATCTCCGATGTTTGCGGCGCCGTTTCCCCGGTCGAGCGCAGCGCTCTCTCGACCAGCAGTCTTGCGCCCTCTCCGACGAAATTTATTACCCTCTCGTCAGGCAGCCCCTCGCGACCGAATTCGACAAGCATGAGGTTGATCGATTTGATCAGGTCGGCTCGTGAATCCACGAGCGTGCCATCAAGATCGAAGAGCAGACATTGATATTTCACTTTTGCATTCCTTCTAAAAAGAATAGTATTGCCAGATGGATATCAAGCATTTCAATGATGATCAGACGCCCAAATATACAAACCGGCTGATCCACGAGACAAGCCCTTATCTGCTTCAGCACGCGCACAATCCGGTGGATTGGTTCCCCTGGGGTGAGAGAGGCGCTGGACCGAGCGCGAGCGGAGGATAAACCAATCCACCTCAGTATCGGATATTCGGCCTGTCACTGGTGTCATGTGCTCGCCCACGAGAGCTTCGAGAACGAGTCCACCGCGGAACTGCTGAACGAAAACTTCATCAATATCAAAGTCGATCGTGAAGAACGCCCTGATCTGGATGCGATCTATATGAACGCCGTACAGATGATAACCGGGAGCGGCGGGTGGCCGCTGACGATATTCATGACGCCGGATGGCAGGCCTTTCTATGGAGGTACATATTTCCCGCCGGTCGATCGCTATGGGATGCCCGGATTTCCCCGTCTTCTCGTCACGATCGCCGATGCCTACCAGACGCGCCGGAACGAGGTCGAACAGAATGCCGGAGAATTAGTGAACGAATTGAAGCGGCTGGATCAGATAAATCATCAGGAGGGCGAACTCGGAATCGAAATCCTCGACCAGGCAGCCAACCAATTACTGCGGTCGCTCGATCCTGTTTACGGCGGGTTCGGCAGCAAGCCCAAATTTCCGCCATCCATGACGCTCACGTTTCTTTTGCGACAATTTCATCGAACGGGAAATGAATCGGCTCGGAGGGGCGTTGAATTGACGCTCGAGAAGATGGCGAAAGGTGGGATGTATGATCAGCTCGGCGGAGGATTCCACCGTTATTCGGTCGATGAAAAATGGCTGGTACCCCATTTCGAGAAGATGCTCTACGACAATGCGCTTCTCAGCCGCGTTTACCTCGACGCATACCTCGTCACCGGCAACGAATTTTATCGCCGGATCACGACGGAGACGCTCGATTATGTAACGCGCGAGATGACTGGACCGAACGGCGGATTCTATTCATCACAGGACGCTGACAGCGAGGGCGAAGAAGGGAAGTTCTTCGTCTGGACGCCGAATGAGGTCGCGGCGCTCATCGGCGAGGAGGATGCGCGGTTGTTCTGCCGCTATTACGATGTTTCGGAGACGGGCAATTTTGAGGGCCAGAGTATCCTCCATATCGACGAAGATATCGATGTGATTGCGAGGTTGATGAGTGTGACGAAAGAGCGTTTGACCGGGGTCATCGACCGCGGCAGGCGCATCCTGTTCGAAGCTCGTGAGAAGCGCATCAAACCGCACCGCGATGAAAAAATGCTGACGGCATGGAATGGATTGATGTTGCGGAGCTTCGCAGAAGCCGGGCGCATCCTCGACCGCCGTGATTATCAGGAGACGGCGATCAAGAATGCCGAGTTTATTCTCGCACATCTGCATAGAGATGGCAGGTTATTACGCACCAGCAAAGACGGCGAGAGCAAGCTCAATGCGTACATAGAAGATTACGCTTATTTGATCGATGGTCTGCTCGCGCTCTATGAAGCAACTTTCGATCTGCGCTGGTTTGCTGAGGCCCGCAGGCTGGCTGGGACGATGATCGAACAGTTTTGGGATAAGGAGGCGGGGGGATTTTTCTTCACCAGCGCCGACCATGAGCAGCTGATCACGCGCAACAAAGATTTCTTTGACAACGCGATCCCATCCGGGAATTCGGTGGCCGCCCACGTGCTGTTGCGTTTATCGCTTTTCACCGGCGAAGAGCTTTATCGCAATATTGGCGGGCAGATTCTGAGGCTAATGAAGAACCTCATGCTGAGAGCGCCGGGCGCTTCCGGCCATCTCCTCTGCGCGCTGGATCTCTATCTAGCATCGCCGTACGAAATCGCAATCGTCGGCCATCCTTCTTCGCAAGCGACCGGGGCGCTGATCGGTGAAGTCTTCAAAGTCTATCTGCCGAATAAAGTCATCGCGCTTTCTGCCCCGGGCGACCTCGTAGCCCCACAACAGATCAAACTACTGGAGAATAGGGCCGAAGTCGACGGTAAAGCTACAGCTTATGTCTGCCGCAATTTCTATTGCGAAGCCCCGGTGACGGAGCCGGAGCGGTTGAAAGCTCAGCTGGGATAGGAATCCCACGCGAAGATGCTAAGGCGCAAATGCCACGGGAGCTTAATTGACCCGAGTTTCGGCTATTATCTATCGTTTGCCGAACTCGGGCGGCTTACTCTCCCATACTGCACAGATCGCCTGGCGGCGAAACTCGCGCTTCTTTTTTACCTCCCCGTTGCATCTTGGCGCTTTGTTTGTTGGAAATATCCCTGTCCTGAAAATTGACAGCCGCCGTCCATTTAAATAAGATAATTGACTATCTTCAGTAGGATCACCTTCGATAATAAGTGCTTCAAATAAATCACTAGGTAGAGTGGGCTCGGAAAGATGACATCTCTTGGTCAGGAATTGAAAAGGTCGCGAGAAGAACGCGGAATCACACTTCAAGATATATCGAATGCCACCCACGTCGGGATGCGTTTCCTGCATGCTATTGAGAACGATACTTTCGATGTGCTGCCTGGCGGGGTGTTCAACCGCGCGTTCGTACGGAAGTTTGCCAAGCAAGTCGGCTATGATGAAGAGCAGGCTGTCAGGATTTACGAAGAGCAACTTTCGGCGATGGGAGGCGAGCCACAGCGTATTTACTATACTGGGCTCGAAGACCTCGAAGCCAGACCGACTTCGGGGAATGGGCTGTTGATCAGCCTCGTGGCAGTCATCGTCTTGGGGGCAGGGGCATACGCAGCTTATCAGTATTTCAAAATCTCGGATCCCACGCCTGAAACCAGAGCGATTGCTTCTCTTCCCACGCCGGAACCGACAGCGACTGCGACGCCGGAACCGACAGCCGAACCGCCCATGCTGAGGCTATTGTTGGCGGCCAATGACGCTCAGTGCTGGGTGGATGTGACGGCTGATGAAGAGGAACCTGAGAGGGCATTGATCAATCCAGGCGATGTGCGCGAGTACATTGCAAATCAGAAGTTGAAATTTACGCTGGGGTATGTCCCGGCGTTGAAAATCAGCCTCAATGGGCGCCAGGTGAAGGTCGATAAGATTGTGACGAGTGAGAGAAGTACGGTAGCTCGAAATGTCGTTGTCACGAAAGACAATTACCTTGAATTCGTTTATTAGCGTTAGAGCGGCGCACATTTTTTATTCCTTGGTGGAATCCTATGCTGAATGAATTTTTGACAGAAGCTTTAACGTTTGATGATGTGCTTTTGATACCTGCCTATTCTGAAGTGTTGCCTCACGAGACCGACACGGTTACCAGGTTGACGCGCAACATCAACCTCAACATTCCGATTCTCAGCTCAGCGATGGATACCGTGACCGAATCTCCGATGGCGATAGCTATCGCGCAACAGGGCGGCATCGGTGTTATTCACAAAAACCTTCCAATCGATGTGCAGAGTGATGAGGTCGACAAGGTCAAGCGATCGGAATCGGGAATGATCGTCGATCCCGTGACGATGACGCCGGACCGCAAGATTCGCGTAGCGCTCGATGTCATGAGGCGTTATAAGATCTCCGGCGTCCCTATAGTTGAAGGAGACGGAAAACTGGTCGGGATCCTGACCAACCGCGACCTGCGTTTTGAGACTCGCCTAGATCTGCCCATTTCGGAAGTGATGACCAAGGAGAATCTTATCACCGTCCCGGTCGGCACGACGCTGCGTGAAGCCGAGGGCATACTGCAGAAGCACCGGGTTGAGAAATTGCTGGTCGTCGATGAATTTTATCACCTCAAAGGATTGATCACGGTCAAAGATATCCAGAAAGCGATCAAATACCCGAATGCGGCGAAAGACGAGATCGGCCGGTTGCGCGTTGCCGCTGCAATCGGAGCGACCGGCGATTATCTCGAGAGAGCTGCCGAACTTGTCAAAGCGCGGGTCGACGTTCTGGCGATCGATACCGCACACGGACACACTTCGCGCGTGATCGCGGCCGTAAAAGTCGTCAAACGGCGTTTTCCCGAGGTCGACCTCATCGCGGGCAATGTTGCGACGGCTGAAGGGACAAAAGCCTTGATCGATGCGGGAGCCGATGGAGTGAAGACGGGCATCGGCCCCGGCTCTATCTGCACCAGCCGAGTCATCAGCGGATCAGGCGTTCCTCAAATCACGGCAATCTCCGAGAGTTTTCGGGCGGCGCAGGGTTCGGGTGTGCCGATCATCGCCGACGGAGGGATCAAATATTCGGGAGACATCACCAAAGCGATTGCCGCGGGTGCCGATACGGTGATGATCGGATCGCTGCTTGCAGGCACTGACGAATCGCCGGGTGAGATCATTTTGTATCAGGGACGCAATTTCAAGTCATATCGCGGCATGGGCAGCCTGGCGGCGATGAAGCATGGGAGCAAGGACCGCTATGCGCAGGAGAGCGAGGAAGTGGAGAGCAAGCTCGTGCCCGAAGGTATCGAAGGACGCGTGACATACAAGGGCTCACTGGCCGGCTTGATTGCGCAACTCGTGGGCGGGCTGCGCGCGGGGATGGGTTACACCGGCTGCCGAAATATACGCGAACTGCAACAGCGCGCCCAGTTTATGAAGATCACGGCCGCGAGTCTGAAAGAATCTCACGTGCACGATGTGTTTATTACAAAGGAAGCTCCGAATTACAGGGTTGAATAGGCTCGGGAGGACGGGGAGAAGTAATCCCGCTCTCCCCGCCCTCCTGCCTGCTACCCTCCGGCGCCTAACCGCTTCGGTCGCTGATTCGACACCAACACCTTTTTCCTCATCCTGATCGATTTCGGCGTAACTTCAACCAGCTCATCTTCGGCGATATATTCGATAGCTTGTTCGAGCGTCATTTCGCGAACGGGGACCAATCGCAATGCCTCGTCGGCTGTCGATGCGCGCATATTGGTCAGCTTCTTTTCTCGGATTATATTGACGTCCAGATCGACATCTCGTGAATTTTCGCCGACGATCATTCCTTCGTAGACTGGCGTGCCCGGTTTGACGAAGAGCTCGCCGCGCTCTTGCAGGTTATAGATGGCATAGGCCGTCGCATCGCCCGGGCGGTCGGCGACGAGGCTTCCCGTGCCGCGGCCCTCGAGTTCGCCCTGCCACCTACCCCAGCGCAGGAAAAGCGTGTTTAACAATCCCGTTCCTTTTGTTTCGGTCAAAAATTCATTGCGGAACCCGATGAGACCCCGGGAGGGGACTTCGAACTCCATCCGCACGCGTCCATGACCGTGGTTTATCATCTTGATCATGGCTCCTTTGCGACGCCCCATAGCTTCGGTCACCACGCCGATGAATTGCTCGGGAACGTCGATAACGGCAAGCTCGATCGGCTCGGCCAACTCGCCATCGATGCGTTGCGTGACGACCTGAGGGCGGGAGACCTGGATCTCGTAACCTTCGCGGCGCATCTGTTCGATCAATATGGCGAGCTGCAATTCGCCGCGGCCGGAGACATTGAAACTGTCCGGCGATACCGTATCTTCGACGCGGATCGCGACATTGCCGAGCAGCTCCTTATCGAGCCGCTCGCGGATTTTTCTCGATGTGACCGACTGCCCCTCTTTGCCGGCAAATGGCGATGTGTTGACGCTGAAGATCATCGAAATCGTCGGTTCATCAACGATTATCCGCGGCAGAGGGCTCGGATCGTTGGCTGCAGCGATCGTGTCGCCGATGTTTATGCCTTCAATTCCGGCCAGCGCGATGATGTCTCCCGCCTCGGCGCGCTCGATCTGCTTCTGTTTTAACCCTTCGAAGGTGTACAGCTGCGTGATTTTCGTCTTTTCGATGTTTCCGTCGTGTTTACAGACGGAGACCTGGTCGCCGATTGCGATCGTCCCATTAAAAATGCGGCCGATCGCCAGCCGTCCCACGTAATCGTTGTAATCGAGGTTGGCGACCAGTATCTGTAGCGGCAGGCTTTCGTCGCCGCGGGGCGGGGGAACGGTCTGCAGAATTTGATCGAAGAGCGGGCGCAGATCCTGGCCTTCATCCTCCAGATTTCGTTTGGCTATACCGTCGCGGGAGACGGCATAGAGGATCGGAAAATCTACCTGCTCGTCGCTCGCATCGAGATCGATGAAGAGATCGAAGACCTCGTTGACGACCTCGAGCGGGCGCGCGTCCTGACGGTCGATTTTGTTGATCACGACGATCACGGGAAGCACTTGCTGAAGTGCTTTCGAGAGCACATAGCGAGTCTGCGGGAGCGGTCCCTCCGAGGCATCTACCAGTAATACGACGCCGTCGGCCAATTTCAAGACGCGTTCGACCTCTCCTCCGAAATCCGAATGTCCCGGCGTATCGAGGATGTTGAACTTCGTCGAGCCGAATTGGACGGCGGTGTTTTTTGCCATAATCGTGATGCCGCGTTCGCGTTCGAGATCGAGCGAGTCCATGACTCGTTCGACGATTCGCTCATTGACGCGAAAAAGGCCCGATTGTTTGAGCATGGCATCTACCAGCGTCGTCTTGCCGTGATCGACGTGTGCGATGATTGCGATATTGCGAATATCTTCGCGGATAAATTTCTCTTGCATTGATCTCAGATTTTATAGGAAAGCGGAACAAAAAAGGCAAAAAGACGCAGAAGGGATAAAATTTTGTCTATTTCGCCGTTTTTTGCCGGTTTTTCTTCTTCTTCAATAGATATTTGACGAAGCTGAAATTGATATTCATTCAAATTATTCGCCACGCCTGCGTGTTGATTGACACCGCAGCACACGGTCGATATTTTTGATTAGTTACATTGAGCAATAATAAATAGCGGTTTTGAATCCAATAGAAGGAGTGGAAATATGGCAGTACAAAATGCGAATGCGAATGTGATCGAATCCCTCAATAAAGCACTATCGCTGGAGTACTCAGCGGTCATCCAATACAACCAACATCGCTTCCTGCTGACCGGTAAGGATCGACTTGTTTATGCCGACTTTTTTCGCGATTCGAGCAAAGAGGCGCACAAACACGTGAATAACCTGGGCGACAAGATAGTGGCGCTCGGCGGAGTTCCGACGGTTGAGCCGGGAGTCATTCACCAGGCGACATCTCTTGCAGATATGTTGAAGCAGGACCTGGAACTCGAACGAGAAGCGCTCCAGGCATATCTCAAAGCGTGGGAGGCTTCGGAAAGCGATCGACCGCTACGGTTCTGGTTGGAAGATATCATCCGTAGCGAGCAGCTACATATCGACGAACTCGAGAAGCTCACTTCCGAACGCGAAGTCCGCTCGGATCGCGTGAACCGCGAGATTCGATTCCGCGGAGTCAGTTAATCGCGCTTCTCGCCTGATCATCAGTTTGAACAGCGGGTTGGGTCGCCGGCAGAATCGCTTGCGAATCCGACCCGCGTTGTGCAAATTCAATCACCTGGGCCGCGGAGCCAGGCGTAATCCTGCGTTCTTCGATGTGATTGCGGGTGCGTGAGAGCAACCGCTGCAACTGACCTATCTTGTCGGCGGCGATCGGTATAGTCTTCTGCTTCTGCCAACCTAAAACCTCATGCCAAGTGGATAACTGAAGCGCAACGATATCCTCTCCATCGCACTCATAGCACACAACTTCGAGCCGCGTCGCGGCCATCCCAGCATCCAGGCTTCCGATTACTTCGCGCTTTTCCAATCCCATATTCATTCTCAAAAGGGGCCCTGCTTATCTACCTTGCTTATCTATCCTATAGATTATTGCTATTAGATTATTGCTATTAGCTTATCGCTTTGATCATTGCTTTTGATCATTGCTATAAATTATTGCAGTTTCAAAACTTTCATTTCGTTCTTGAATTTCGTTTTCAACTAGACAAATTATATAATCAACCGGGCTAGAGTCAAGAGGAGATAACGGGTAAGAGCAGAAAAAGGTGAATGATGGTATTTCTGATTGCGCATTGTGGACACTTTCATTAAATTTAGGGATGAGCATAAATCTGAAAGGAAGGGGGGGGAAATATGGCTGAGGTAATCAAATGCGAACGTTGCGGGCAGAACCTGCCGGGATTGGAAAAAGCGCCATTCGGAAGCGCGCTGGGCAAAAAGATACACGAGCAGGTTTGTCAGGCTTGTTGGAAGGCATGGCTTGCGACGCAGAATCAATTGATTAATCATTATGGTTTGAGCACGATCAACCCTGAGCATCAGCAGTTTCTGATTCAAAATATGGAGGCATTTCTCTTCGGTAGCGGGGAGCAAGCGAAGATCGACGAGAGTTTGCAGGGAACAATTTCGCATTGAGCTGGCGATCGGTTGAGCTGGAGAACACGGATAGCCGGGCGAAAGAAATGGTAAATTGACAAGGGAGGCCCTGACGTATATCTTTCGCCGGTTGATCTATAGGATCGTTTATCAGGGGTTCGCAGCATAAGTTTGCAGGATAAGCATAAGATTGTTGGAGTTTATGAAGAACGAGAAATATGTGGGCATCGCGCCCGATGATGACAATGATATAAAGGTAATCGATGATCTTTCGGTATTGCGCGGAGGAGATGAAGGGCCGGCAGGTCTGGTGGGCGAAATGCGCTCACTCTTACGAGATATAGTCTTTGCAGGCGTGATAGCCATTTTGATTGTGGTCTTTGTCGTCCAACCGGTGAGAGTTGAAGGGCAGAGCATGATGCCCAAACTGCACGATCAGGACCGCATTTTCGTTAATAAATTCATCTATCCGCTGCGCGAGTGGCTTGGCGACCGGTATCCCATTAAACGCGGTGATATCGTTGTTCTGCTCTTCCCCAATGATCCGTCGAAATCATACATCAAGAGGGTGGTTGGGTTGCCGGGTGAGAGAGTTGAAATCCACGACGGCAAGCTCTTCATCAATAATCAGCAGATAGATGAGCCCTACCTTGATGCGACGTACCTTTCGCACGACTCAACCCCGACTCCCGTGGAAGTGACATCTCATCATTACTTCGTTATGGGTGATAATCGGAACTACAGTAGTGACAGCCGCAGTTGGGGCCTCGTACCTGAAAAATACATCTATGGCAAGGCCATCTTCCGTTACTACCCGTTTATGCCGTTTGAGCGTGTAGGCAAGATTGAATAAGTCCGAAATTTGGGAAAACGAATAGACAAAGAAGGGCAAAACTGGCAAAAGCCTGGAGAGTTTGCCTCTTTTGCCCTTCTTTGTCCGTTTTGTTTCCAATGCCCCATACCAATCGAAAAAGATCAGCAAAATGATCTATGGTGAGAAATCTTCGTCTATTTTTTGAGCTCTTCTGGCAGCCATTGACATCGCTTAAACGATTGCGCGATCGCGCGCCCGTCGGATTTGCGCTCACCGCGGCTTGGCTCGTGACGATGGTCTATGTGCTGATCGCCGTCGCGTTGGGTGGTTACGCTCTCTCAGCCGGGCGCGGCGTTCGGATGGCGCGTCGCATATACGGGGGGATTTTAGGGGAGATAGTTCACATCTGGATGGACAGCTTTTTACAGGCTGCAATGTGGGCGACCTTGATCGTCTTATTTATTTCGGTTATCTATGTGCCGTTCGCCATTCTGATCGCAAATCTGTTCGAACGGCGCGCCAGTTATTCGCTGGTTATCCGTGAGGAGTTCGCGTCGACGGTCTCTTGTGCTCTGGCATCGCTCTCCGTCTCCCTGTTAATTACGATACTTCCCGCAGCGGTCATTGGCTGGCAAAGCACCATACTACCGAGCGGCGCCGCGGGCGGGTATCTTTTCCTGTTGGCCTTGATTCCGGTGCCGATCTTTGCGGCGTTCATGACGCTCGCAATCGGGACCGTATTCCGGATCAGCTGGCTGGCCGCGACTTTTACGAGCCTCCTGTCATTCTTGACGCTGATCGGGATGATCCTCCTAATGCAGGCCGCGACATTCATCTGTACCTCGCCTTTCCTTCTCCTGCTCCTCCTGTTTTTGCTGCGAGACCAGATCGACGATTTTATGAAGTCGGCACGGGCGCGCCAGTCGTTCAAACAGAACCTCGAGGCCGCGACGCTCAACCCGGCGGACTCATCCGCCCATTACAATCTGGGGCTGCTTTATCAAACGCGCGGAGAGGATGAAGCCGCCGCAGGCGCTTTCCGTAAAGCAGTTGAGATCGATAGCCTGGAGACCGATGCGCATTATCAACTCGGACGCATTGCCAGGCAGCAGGGAAGGTTCGATGAAGCGATCGCCCATTTCGAGAGAGTCGTACAGCAGAACTCCAATCACAGCCATCACGAGGTTTGGCGCGAGACGGGGCTCGTATATTATGAAGCCGGGCAATACAAGGATGCTCTCGCGATGTTCGATAAATTTTTGGGCGAGCGGCCTTCGGATGCGCAGGGCCGCTACTGGCGCGGGATGACTCTTTATCAATTGGGGCGACCCGCCGAGGCATCACTGGAGATGCAGGAGTGCATAGAAGCGGTCAAGACATCTCCGGCATATAAATATCGCACTGAGAGGCAATGGCTTCACCAGGCGGAGAGTTTTTTGCGCGAAAGGAAGTAATGCGTGGGGATCGCCACAAAAAAGTCACAAAACTTAGGTACAAAGGTAGGGGATGGAATAAGTCACTCTCCGGCGCCTTCCTGTTTTATCTTTGTGTTTTTTGTTGCAACCTCTCGCAATCCGTAGGGGGAGTGAATGATAAATAATGCGGTTCTCGCGCTCGAAGATGGAAAGGTATTTCGCGGGCGCGGCTGGGGCGCCACTGGCGAGCGCTTCGGCGAAATAGTTTTCAATACATCTATGATGGGTTATCAGGAGATCCTTACCGATCCCTCCTATGCCGGTCAGATCGTAACCATGACCTATCCGTTGATTGGAAACTACGGGGTGAACTTCGAAGACATCGAGTCGCGCCGGCCGTTTGTGGAGGGGTTCGTCGTTCGCGAGTACTCTGAGGTCAGCTCCAACTGGCGCGCGCGCATCTCACTTGATGAATATCTCAAGCGTCAAGGAATCGTGGGTATATCCGATATCGATACGCGTGCGCTGGTTCGGCATATCCGCGAAAAGGGCGCAATGCGCGCCTGCCTTTCATCGATCGATCAGGACGAGAAGAGGCTCGTCGAAAAAGCGAAAAACGCTCCCCACATGGTGGGTCGTAACCTGGTAGATGAGGTCACTTGCGGCGATCCTTATCATTGGTCGGAAGTTGTAGACGAACAGACGACGCTCGACCCGCTCACCGCCGTTCGCAAAGAGGCTGACAGTTTGCTGGTGCCGGGAGAAGAGCCTTTCCGGGTGGTAGCTTACGATTTTGGTATCAAGTACTACATTCTGCGCTATCTCGAGGCATTCGGCTGCCATGTCACGGTCGTGCCGGCTCGCACTTTGGCCGACGATGTACTGGCGCTCGCACCGGATGGCATCTTTCTTTCAAACGGGCCGGGAGACCCCGCGGCGCTGCCGGGAATCGTCGGTGAGGTGAAGCACCTAATCGGCGCGGCGCCGGTCTTCGGAATCTGTCTCGGTCATCAATTACTTGGTCTGGCATTCGGAGGAAAGACTTACAAGCTCAAGTTCGGTCACCGCGGAGGCAACCAGCCCGTTAAGAATTTGCAGACAGATCGTATAGAAATCACATCCCACAACCATGGGTTCGCGGTCGATCCTGAAAGTTTGAATCCCGGCGAAATAGAACTGACTCATTTCAATCTAAACGACAACTGCCTCGAAGGTTTTCGCCACAGATCCCTCCCTATATTTTCGGTGCAATACCATCCCGAAGCGGGCCCCGGGCCGCACGACGCGACCTATCTTTTCCGCGAGTTTATCGCAAAGATGCGCGAACACCGCGATCAGCTTAAAAGGATCGTGCAGACGAAAAATTGAAAATCATGTTTACCGAGGAGAAGAGTTGAATATCTCCGCGACTATTATCGTCCGTAACGAAGAGATCAATATCGCGGCGGTCTGCGAAACGGTGGCCTGGGCGGACGAACTCATCATCGTCGATTCGGACTCGACGGACCGCACGGTCGAGATCGCGCGGCAGTACACCGACAAAATCTTCAACCGGCCCTTTCGCGGTTACAAAGACAAACACGAATTCGCGGATTCGCAGACTACCGGCGATTGGATTTTCTGGATCGATGCCGATGAAAGAGTCTCGCCGGAGTTGCGCGAATCGATTGATAACCTGAGGCTTAGTGATCCGGATACTCTGCCCGACGGTTTTCGCATCGCGCGGCGCACACAATACCTGGGACGCTGGATCGGGCACTCCGGGTGGTATCCCGATTACCAGATGCGGCTCTATCGAAAGGCCTCAAGTTATTGGGATGGCGTCTCTCCCCACGAGACGGCGCGCGTTCGTGGGCGGATCGAGACGTTACCCGGCCAGTTCTTCCATTACACAATCCGCGATCTGAGCGAGCATCACCGAGTGCTGGATGAATACACGACGCTTGCGGCCGAATATCATCTTCGGAAAAATAAACTCGTCAGCGGAATTCAAATCTTCACCCTCTCGATTGCCGCTTTTCTCCGCACCTACTTGGTCAAACAAGGCTTCCGCGATGGCGTCCCGGGGTTAATTATCGCGATGTTCACGGCGTACAGTGTCTTCCTCAAATACGCCAAGATATGGGAAAGAGGTAAGTGATGATGGCTGCTCTGTTCAAATCAGGATAGAGTCCTGAGATATCTATGAGCTATTTATAAATGTCGCTACCAGAGCATATATCCCGTAATAATTTATTTTGAATTTCAACCGTCACATTGGGTCATGAATATGATTTCGCTCTGGAAATGAACCGACTTCATTTGATATGATGCAGGATACTATCACGCACCTCCCGCCCACGGTTGAGCGCGATCGTACTCAAGTCTGAACGGCTGAGATATCTCGAGGATGATTGATAATTTTGCGCGCGCCCGCCACGCACTTTACGCAGGCGCGCGCCACCTCCGAGTGCGTTCAAAGCACCAATCGCACTCGGGTTTCAAGCGCGCTTAACAACGGCATTTTAACGAGCGCGCTCGAATTATCTCTACGTATTCATGACGTCTGAACTTGCCCCGTGTCGGATTACCTGAAAATAAAAATTCTCCGAGAATTTCCTACTAAAGGCGACTTGGATAGTATTAGCGGATAGCGATCTTTTGCGCGCGCCCGCCTTGCACTCTAATGCAGGCGCGCGCCCCGCCGAGTGCGCTATGCGCCTAATCGCACTCGGGCTCGAGCGCGCGTAACAACGGCATTTTAACGCGCGCGCTCGAGAAAATCCTTACGTATGCATGACGCCTTGAGCCACGATGTTGTCGGATCACCTGAATATTAAAATCCTCTCCATTTTGATTATATTGTACGGGACGATTGGTATGACAATATCTCAAACCTCGCATAGTACCTAACCTGTTGCCTTTCTCCATCATTCGGCCTATAAGTTCTCCAAGAAAAAATAATTTTAACAGGACTGTTCCCCGACTCCGAGACAGCCCGCAGTCCTGTGATCAATAGATATAAAAGTCCCAGCTTTGGAGGATCTATATGAGACACACACTTAAATTGATCGTTACGATCTTGATTGTGACGTTTGTGGGAACCGCTACTGCATTGGCACAGGCATCGAGTTCAACGGCAGAACTGCGCGGACAGATTACTGACGCCAACGGCGCGGTCATTCCCGGCGCGAAGGTTACTCTTCTCGACAAGGCCAAAGGGGTGAGCCGCACTGCCACCGCCGATGTTGACGGTAATTATGCTTTTATAGGCTTGCTGCCGAGCTCTTATGATTTAAAAGTCGAAGCGCAGGGGTTTGCCGCCTCCAACACGGCGACGGTTGAATTGACCGTCGGCCAACAGGCGAACATACCGTTTAAGCTGAGCGCCGGTGGGGTTCAGGCGACGATAGACATAGTTGCAGGCGCAGAGGTGGTTGAAACTAACCGGACAGAACAGTCTTCAACTATAGGCGCGAGACAGATCAACAGTCTGCCCATCAACCGCCGCAACTTTCTCGACTATGCGCTGCTCACGCCGGGTGTAGCCGATTCGGATAACATAGCCGATTCTTCCGATTTTCGTGTGGCTCAGACTCCACAGAGCGGGTTGTCTTTCGGCGGGAATAACGGTCGCGGGAACATGGTATCGGTGGATGGCGCGGAGACGCTCGGAGCTTCTGGCGGCGTGCAGGCTACGATCAGCCAGGAAGCTGTGCAGGAGTTTCAGGTTGTGCGCAACAGTTATAGCGCGGAGCTCGGCGGGGCTTCCGGCGGCGTGGTCAATATAGTATCAAAGTCAGGGGCCAACAGTTTCCATGGCAGCGCCTTCGGACTCTTTCGCGATCAGCGCTTCGACGCGCGTAATTTTTTCGACTACAACCCGAATGGCAAATCGTCCTTCAATCGCCAGCAATATGGAGGGTCAGTCGGCGGGCCGATCAAACAGGACAAGATCTTCTTTTTCTCCTCGGTTGAGCGGCTGAGCCAGGACAGGACTACATTCGTCAACCTGCCGATCAATACGAACCCGACGGCTTCGCAGACCGCGCTGATCAGTTATCTGAGTGGCTTCCCAGGATTACCATCAATGGTCGCTACAGGGTTGCAGACTGCTTTAACAACCACCCCGCAATCTAACCCGGGCACCGTCAATCTCTTTACCAACGCGAGCGGGCAGTTCCCATTTAGTGATGATCAGACGCAGTTTTCGGCGCGTATCGATCGCAACTTCACCGACCGCAGCAGTGGCTATCTCCGGTTCAACCTGACCGATTCAGTCTTCGAGAATCAGGCTGCAGGTGCACTAACTGCCGTCTCGCGCGGTCGCACAGCGGATACTTTCAATGGAGGCGTGGTCGGGTCACACAATTATCAGTTCAGCCCGACGACGTTTAACGAGCTGAAGCTGCAATTCAGTTATACTCGTGCGGGCTTCCTGCCGAACGATCCGAACGGACCGGAGTTGAACATCGAGGGATTCGGTTTCTTCGGCCGTGACATCTTCTTGCCTTCTCGCTCAATCGATCGTCACTTCGATGTATATGACAACGTCACGAAGGTTATGGGCGACCACACCTTGAAATTCGGCGGTTCGATGTTCTTCAACCGGCTGGGTACAAGCAATGAGACCTATCTGGGCGGGCGATTCAGTTTCCAACCTGTTATTCCGCTCGGCAATGTCATATCGGGGAGTGTTGGAATGCAAAACCTGACATTATTGCGAAATTTCCTGCAAACCAATCAGCCTAGTTTGTTGGCGAACCTGAATGCGCCGATAAATTCTATTCAGGCATTCAACTTGGGATTACCAGCATCCTTCCAGGGGGGCTTCGGCGAGCCGAATGCCTTTTCTTGGACGAATCGCTACGCATTCTATGTTCAAGATACGTGGAAGCTGCGGCCAAGTTTCACATTGAACTACGGGTTGCGTTATTCGCTTCACGACGAGCCGTTATTCATTCCTACGTACAGGAAGGACTTTCAGCCGCGAGTCGGCTTCTCATGGGACCCGCGGCGCGACGGCAAAACGGTGATTCGTGGCGGTGCGGGCATCTTCACCGGCTTTCTCAACAACTCGATTGCAAACGTGACTTCAGAATTGTCCGGGACGGGCGATCCGACCAACATCTTCATAGTCCTTGCGACACCGTCGTCGGCGCCGTCGTCCTTCGCTGTCTATCAGACGCTCTTGCAGCGCGGAGTGTTGGGGACCAGGCCGATATCGTTGTCTGATGTATCGGGTCCGCCGCTCAATATTAACCCGGGTCCGGGTCAGCCACTGGAGGTGCGGTTCCGCCTTGGGCCAAACTATCGCAACCCGACGACCTACCAGGCGAGCCTCGGCGTTCAACGCGATCTCGGCGCAGGATTTTCCCTGGACCTGAGCTACCTTTATGCCCGCGGTATACATCTGTCGCGGAACCGCGATACCAATCAAATCAGCCAAACAGGTTTCAATCCGACATTCAATACTACCTGCTTCGTTCGCAACCCCAGCACCGCACCGCCGTGCATCGGGGGATCAACCGACCTCCGCGACCGGAATCGATTCCAGGACAATGTCTATGAGCAGACGGCCAATTCGTTCTATCACGGCTTCACCGTGCAGGTGCAGCGACGTTTTTCCACGAACTTCAGTCTTAACTCGCATTACACGCTGGCCAAGTCGATCGATGAAGTGACCGATTTCAACAGTGACTTTTCGGCACAGAATCCATTGAATCTGAACCTCGATCGATCGCTATCAGCCTTCGATCAGCGCCATCGCTTTGTGGTCAGCGGCGTCTTCCAAAGCCCGTTTCAGAACGTGGCGTTGAAGCAATGGGTTTTCGCACCGATCTTCGTCGGCCAGAGCGGCCGGCCCTTCAATTTGTTGCTGGGTTCCGATGCCAACAATGACGGGCGTTCCCAGAGCGATCGCCCGGGGCAGGCTGGACGCAACACCGGCCTGGGCGAGGCGTATTACAGCTTCGATACGCGTCTCGGTCGCCGCTTCTTCGTCAAGGAGAGCCGTTTCCTCGAATTGACCTTCGAGGTCTTCAATCTGTTCAATCGCTCGAATTTGCTTGGCATCAATAATGTTGTCGGTGCCAGCTACATCGGTATAACCGACTACGATGCGCGCGGCAGTCGCGATCGGAGGCCGACCGAACCACTAGGCTTCACGTCGGCGGCCGATGCGCGGCAAATGCAGTTCGGCGCACGGTTCATGTGGTAAAGACGTAAGGTTTCAAGACGAAGGGTCAAGATCGAGGGGTCAAAGATGCTACACTCTAGCTTCTTTGACCCTTGATCTTTTGATCCATCGTGTTGAGACTGTTATTTACTGCATCGACATTGTATTGACAAATCTGAATTGCTCGGTCTTCCGCCGATACGCGGCGGGGAGGCTGAACAGGTCCATATTAACAACGGGAGAAGCATTTAAATGTCGGCGAAGCGATCCATCATTTTGTTCGTATTGATAGCAACGATTTTCTGTATAAGCTGCGGGAGCAATGAAGAGGCGGTTGTCCCCGCCGGGCCGCTATGGAAGCCATCAGGAAATGAAGGCAATATTACGGGAGTCATATCTTTCAATGGCGAGGTTCCGGCACCGCGTAAAATGGAGATGAGCCAGGATTCGGCCTGCGAAAATATGGGCGAGTCTTTCTTTGACGACGTAATCGTCAGCGACGGCAAACTGAAGAATGTCTTTGTCTATGTCAAGAACGGACTACCGAAAGCCTCTTTCGAGATACCCGCTGCCGAAGTATCGCTCGATCAAAAGGGCTGCCAATACGTCCCGCGCGTTCTCGGGGTCCAGACGGGACAGGCGTTGAAGATCCTCAATTCCGATCCGACCGATCACAATATTCATCCGACTCCGAAAATGAATAGGGAATGGAATCAGTCGCAGTTGGCGGGCCAGGGGCCGATCACCCGCAAGTTCACAAAAGAGGAGACCCTGTTTCAGGTAAAATGCAACAAACATCCGTGGATGACGGCCTGGCTGGGCGTGCTCTCACACCCGTTCTTCGCCGTCAGCGGCGCCGATGGGTCGTTCGCAATCAAAGGCTTGCCGTCGGGTGAATATGAAATCGAAGCCTGGCACGAAAAGTACGGCGTCAGGACGCTGAAAGTAAAGGTGAATGAACGCGCTGATTCGACTGCCGATTTTACGTTTAATGCGGATACGGCATACAAAGAGTCGTCATTAAAAATACAACCGGCAGTAGTCATTCCGTGATAAATAACCGGGGTTTGCTGTGCCACCGACTCTGACGAAAAATAAGACCGGAGAGTCTTCGATTGCCGAACGCACTCCGCCGCCTGAAGGCTATCGCATCGCGATCTTGCTCGCGCTCGTCAGCATCACAATGCTGTTTCTTGCGTTGACGAGCGCATACATCTTCAATCGCGCGAATACCCAGCCTATCGTGATGCCCCGTGTCTTGTGGTTGAGCACGACCCTGATTATCGCCAGCAGCTTTACGATGGAGTTCGCGCGCCGTTCCCTGAGACTTAGGCACGAACGCCGGTTTAAAACCTGGCTGGTCGTCACGATGATGCTCGGGTTGGGTTTTTTGGGCGCACAGATCGCTGCATGGCGAGATCTGGTTGAGAGCGGGTTTTACATCAATCGAAATTTTTACAACGGCTACGCGTATATCAGAAATTTCCACAGCAGCTATGCTTATATTTTTACCGGGCTACACGGCGTGCATCTTCTGGGGGGACTCGTTGCCCTGGCTTATCTCACGATGCGCGATCAAGCGAGCTGGACGGCGGTCCGGAGACGCGTCTCGGTCGATGTGACGGCGCTTTACTGGCACTTCCTGGATGGGCTTTGGATCTATCTTCTGGCCCTTCTATTTTTCTGGAAATGAGGAAACGAGATGATTGTCGGACCAGTTTTGATTGCTTGCGCGGCGATTTCTCTGCAAACCATCACCGGCTATGCATACGTTCTCTGCCCGACGTGCAAAGCGAGCATTTCCGCTGACGGAAACGCTGGGGAGCTTGCGCAGACGATAAATTCGGCTATCCTGGTTTTACTCGTGCCGACGCTTCTCATCATCGGCGGACTTATCAGATTAGTTTTTAAATATGTCAATTTCAGATACTTCCGACTCTCAACGCGATTTTGAATAGCATCAGTGCGGTCCTGCTAACAATCGGGTTTGTCTTTATTCGTCGCAAGAATATTAAAGCACATCGAGCCTGCATGATCGCCGCCTTTGCCACGTCAACATTATTTCTTATCTCCTATCTCATTTATCACTATAACCACGGCGCGACGGGCTTTTCCGGAGAAGGAATAGTTCGATTTGTATATTTCACGGTTCTGATCACCCACACGATACTGGCTGCGGCGATCGTACCGCTGGTTTTCATCACCTTTTCCCGGGCATTGAGAAAGAAGTTCGACAAGCACAAAAAGATAGCTAGATGGACATTACCGTTGTGGCTTTACGTTTCAGTGACGGGCGTGTTCGTATATTTGATGCTCTATCAACTCTACCCCGGGCGTTGAACTCGAGATGCGATCATTTGACGCACGCTCTCGACCAGTTCATCGATATTCTCATCTCTGTATCCCTGCGCGCTGACTGGCGGAAGCACTTCCAGGAAGACATTTCCGGGCTCGCATTTTTTTGCGCCCTTCCCCAGCACCAGACCGGTATTGTTGATCACTACCGGCGCAATCGCCACCCCCGCTTCGATCGCCATATAGAATATTCCTTTTTTGAACTCAGCGACGCGGCCGTCAGCGCTCCGTGTGCCTTCGGGAAAAGCCATCAAAGAATGGCCGCGGCGGAGTTCTTCTGCGCCCCGCTTAGTGCTGGCGATCGCGCTTTCCCGGTTGCTCCTGTCGATCGTGACGACATGAGCGAGCGGAAACCCCTGTTTGAAAAACGGGACCTTTAACAACTCCTTTTTTGCGATCGCCCCGACGTTGTGTCCCAGATGAGCGAACATCAAAGGCGGGTCGAGATTGCTCTGGTGATTGGCGACGAATACGTATGCCCGATCGCGATCCAGTTTATCGACCCCCTTTACGTGAACACGCGCCCCCGCCGACCAGAGATAGATGCGGCAGGCGAATTTGGCGTAAGGAAAAATGAAATCTTCGACGCCGAATACCGTCCGCAAGATGTGGCCGATGAAGATCAGCGGCGGCCCCATCGTCAGTAGTAATAGTCCGGCAACCAGGAATGTCCAGTAGTAACGCAACATACATAATTGATAATTGATAATTCGTATACACTCGGGCAATAATCTTTGCGAATTATCAATTATTCATTATTCATTATCCATTAAATTATCGTTCCATCCGTAATGGTCGCGCCTTTGGGAATGATGACGATGCCTTCGCGTATAAAATAATTTCCGCCGTCGTGGTGTTCGAGCCCCGCTTCATTGAGTATCCGCACGTTCGAACCGATGCGCACGTTCTTATCGATGATTGCCTTGCGTATGTGGGTGTTTTCGCCGATACCTATCCACGGCAACCCATCCCTCCGGTCATCCGCCAACTCCTGCAGCGTTTGATAAAAATCGGCACCCATCATCAGAGAATGTTCGATAATGCTATGGCTCTCGATACGCGAACGTATACCGATCACGCAGTGGTTGATCGAGACGCGGTTGAGGATGCAGCCTTCCGAGATCAGCGAATCTTTGATCTCGCAATCGATGAATTTGGTGCCGGGCAGATACCGCGGGCGAGTGAATATCGGCGCGTCGGCATTAAACAGATTGAACTTCGGCATAATCGACGCCATATCCAGATTTGCGTGATAAAACGTGCTGATTGTTCCGATGTCTTCCCAATAATCGTCGAAGAGATACGCCTGAACATTATGGCTTTCCATCGATGCCGGCAACACTTCGCCGCCGAAATCGGTGTAATGCGTCCCGGTAAGCATCTTGCGCAGCACGTCGAATTTGAACAGATAGACGCCCATCGAGGCCAGGAAGGGGCGGCGCATAGCCTCATCCTCGCTCAGCCCCAATTTCGAGGTGTCAACGAACATCGCGGGCAATTGGGTGGCGGGCGGTTTTTCGCGGAATTCGACGATGTGCCCCTGGTCATTTGTTTTAAGTAATCCGAAGTTGGGTGCGCGCGATTCTTCAACCGGGATCACTGAGACGGTGACATCTGCCTTAGTCTCCACGTGGCGTTCGAAAAACTTCTGATAATCCATCTGATAGAGATGGTCGCCGGAGAGGATCAGGACGTCTTTCGGATTGAAGTCGTCGATGTGCATCATCACCTGGCGCACAGCATCGGCGTTTCCCTGAAACCAATTTCTGTTCTCAGGCGTTTGCTCCGCCGCCAATATCTCGACGAAGCCGTCCGAGAAGCGGCTGAAGCGGTATGTCCGGGCTATATGCCTGTTGAGCGATGCCGAATTGAATTGCGTCAGCACAAAAATGTAATGAAAGCCTGAATTGATACAGTTGGAAACCGTAATATCGATAAGACGGTATTTGCCGCCGAGCGGGACCGCAGGTTTGGAGCGCTGTTGAGTGAGCGGGAAGAGGCGAGACCCCTGGCCGCCGCCGAGTATTATGGTTAAAACCTGATTGATCATAAGGACTCCTTGATCATAAATTACCCCAGCTTTTATCCTTTGCTCATTTGATTGTCTGAGCTAAGCTTGAAGGCGCCTGAGCATAAGAGAGCAAAATACGTTTTTCAAGGGACGGGAAGACCGATGTTTTCTATCTCGCCGATTGTGGCAGCAGCGCTCGGCCGTCGAAATGCGGTCGTCGCGCTCGAATCGACAGTCATAGCGCACGGACTGCCTTCGCCGTACAACCTCGAAACGGCGCGGGCTTGCGAGAGTGCCGTCTCCCAATCCGGAGCCGTTCCGGCGACCATCGGAATTATCGACGGGGTGCCTCTGATCGGTATGGACCAGGATCAGCTCGCCGAAATCGCCGCGCGCAAAAATGTCGTTAAAGTAAATCTTGCAAATATAGCTTCGGTCATCGCCCGGAGGAAATGGGGTGCGACGACCGTCTCATCGAGTTTGCATCTGGCGCAGATGGCTGGCATCAGAGTTTTTGCAACGGGAGGCATCGGGGGAGCGCATCGCGGCGCAGGCGAGAGCTTCGATATTTCGGCCGACCTCAACGCTCTCTCTCGTTATCCCGCAATCACCGTCTGCGCAGGCGCGAAGGCGATCCTCGATCTGCCGAAAACACTCGAGCTGCTAGAAACGATGGGGGTACCGGTCATAGGTTACCAGACTGATGAGCTGCCGGCATTCTATTCTCGGGCGAGCGGGCTGAGGCTAGATTTAAGCGCTGATGACGCCGATGACATCGCCGCAGTCGCCCATCAACACTGGCGATTGGGGTTTCCCTCAGCTGTGCTCGTGGTTGTCCCCGTGCCGCTGGAAGACGAGATTCCGGAGCCTGAGATCAGAGATGCGATAGATAGATCGCTCAGCCTGGCCGCAGCGCGAGGGATCAGCGGGAAGGCTGTTACACCATTTTTGCTCTCGCAAATTGCGGAATCGACTGGAGGCCGGGCCCTGCGCGCGAATATAGCCCTTCTGCGCAACAACGCGCGAGTGGCGGGCGAGATTGCAATAGCTCTATCGAAAGGGGAGTAATCGATGAACCTCGATGACATACGAAATCTTTTCAACTACACCGAATGGGCGAACCACCTCGTGCTCGATGCAGTTGAGAGGCTGAGCGAAGAGCAACGGAAACACGACTTCAAAATCAGCCACGGCTCGATACAGGGCACGCTCTTGCATACGGCCGGCGCCGAATGGCTCTGGCTCGAGCGGTGGCGCGGCACCTCGCACACGGGCCTCTGGGCCGCCGAAGATTTCGTAGGCATACCGGCAATTCGCGCGCGCTGGCAGCTGATTGAAGCAGAGCGCCAGTCTTTCATCGATAGTTTGAGCGAAGATGAATTAAGCGGTGATCTGAGCTATCGGAATCTCAAGGGAGAGCCATTTACTCTGCCGCTCGTCGCGCAGATGCAGCACGTGGTTAATCATTCGTCGCAACATCGCGGACAGGCGGTGGGAATGATCCGCCAGCTCGGCGTGCAGCCTCCCGCGGTCGATCTGCTTTATTATTTGATCCAGGGGAAATGAAAATTTAGCCAGGGCAAAATTCAAGCGGAGCATCGGGTGTCCAGAGGCTCCGTCTGAATTTTGAATCTATCGGAAAGATCGTTTTGAAGATAATCGCCATCGCTCTCAATACATTTCGCGAATCGGTGCGTGACCGCGTTCTCTACAACCTCGTGCTTTTTATGCTGCTGCTCGTCATCGCATCGATTGTCATGGGCCGCATCGCTGTGGGGCAGGAAGCGCAGATTGTGATCGATGTTGGCCTCTCGGCGATGACGATCTTCGGCCTGCTGATCGCCATATTCATCGGCATCGGCCTGGTAGCGAAGGAGATCGAAAAAAGGACCATCGCAGTTATACTCGCCAAACCGGTTCGCCGCTCGACCTTCGTTCTGGGTAAATATTTTGGTTTATGCTTGACGCTGTTCGTAAACACAGCAGTGATGACCGTCGCCATTATGCTCGCGCTGCTCTATGTCAAAAGCGGGTTTGACCCGACGCAAGTAAGGCTATGGCCGGGCGCTTTTTTGATCTTCCTCGAGCTCGCGATCATCACCGCCGTCGCGCTGCTATTCTCTTGCTTCTCGTCGCCCGCGCTTTCAGCCCTCTTCACCTTGTTGATCTTTCTCATCGGCCGCTGGAGTCCAGATTTGAAACTCCTCGCCGAAACCTCCACTTCGATCGTCACACGCATGCTCTGCCGCGCGCTTTATCACCTGCTGCCGAATCTGGCGAATTTCAATTACATCAACGAAATTGCGCGTGGTGAGGCAGTACCATCGCGGATGATCGCCGCCAACGCTATTTATGCGAGCTGTTATGTCGTGGGATTGTTGGCTGCATCCGTGCTGATATTCGAGCGTAGGAATTTTAAATGAAGAGCTGGGCATTCATTTTGATCATCGGCATCGGATTGAGCGCGGCCGCGCAGAACTGGCTCGACGGTCAACGCCCGCCGTCAGAAATGCCGGGACCGATCGATGAATCGCTATATATGACATCGGGCGAGGCTCTGAAACGTGCGAGCGTCGGATTTGACGGGATGCTGGCCGATCTCTACTGGATTCGAACGATCCAGTACTTCGGCGTCAATCTGGATCAGCAAAAGGCAGCGATAGGCGTAGTCGATCTGCGAGAGCTGCGCCAACTCAGGCCTCTGCTTGAAATCACAACCGAACTAAACCCTCATCACATCGCGGCCTATCGGTTTGGGGCGTTCTTCTTACAATACATCGATCCGGAAAAGGCGGTGAGTTTCGCCGAGCGTGGGATTCGCAATAATCCGAGTGAGTGGCGGCTCTATCAGGATCTCGGGTTTATTTATTGGCGGCTCGCTCGCTATCGTGAAGCGAGCGAAGCTTATCTGTCAGGGAGCCGCATCGCGGGAGCGCCGCCGTGGATGGAGGCTATGGCGGCCACCATGCTCGTCAGCGGCGGTGACAGTGAGACGGCGCGCGAGATTTTCGCGCGGCTTTGTGAAGGTAGCGATGACAAGTTCATCAGACAACTCTGCCAAGATAATCAACCTCGCGAACGGTAGCGAGCGAGTCTTAATGTGTCATTGATCGAGACTGGCTCGCCAACGCTCGCGGTGCTGATTCATCCTTACGGCTAACGCTCATAATACCGATGCACGCTCTCGAAGTTGAAAATCTAACCCACGATTATCAAACCGGTTTCTGGCGCAAATGCACGATGCGCGCGCTAGATGGGCTGAGCCTGCGGGTCGAGGCCGGCGAGGTATTCGGCTTTCTCGGGCCCAATGGAGCCGGCAAAACCACGACTTTCAAAATCCTGATGCGCTTGATCACGCCTAACGCAGGGACGGCGCGCATTCTCGGTCGCTCGTTGGGTGATCTGCAGATGCGCAGGCGCATCGGATATCTGCCCGAGCAGCCGTATTTTTACGATTACCTCACCGCGCGGGAATTTTTGAACTACTGCGGAGCATTGTGTGATCTGCCGCGCGAGGAAGCGAGGCGAAGAGCAGAGGGTCTTCTCGATCAGGTCGGTCTCAGCGACTCGGCGGAGAAGCATCTGCGCAGGTTTTCCAAAGGAATGTTGCAGCGCATCGGTTTGGCGCAGGCGTTGATCAACGATCCTGAAGTACTTTTTTTGGATGAGCCTATGTCGGCGCTCGATCCGCTCGGACGGCGGGAGGTGCGCAACCTTATTGCGAGCCTGCGCGCGCAAGGGAAAACGATATTCTTCTCTTCCCACATTTTGACCGACGTCGAGGCGATGTGCGATAGGGTGGCGATTCTGAGCAATGGGAGACTGGTAGAACAGGGGAAACTCTCGGATATCCTCAAGAGCCGCAGCAATGAAATCGAAGCAGTCTTGAGCGGGGTGAGCCACGATGCTTTGGTTGACCTGCGTACATTTGCCGTCGAAGTCACCCCGACGCCGGAGGGAGCGCGGGTGAGGCTGAGAGATGACCATGACATCGCGCAACTGCTGGCCATCGTGCATCGGAATGGCGGGCGATTGGTTTCGGTCAATCCGGTCCGGGAATCCCTCGAAGAATTGTTCGTGAGAGAAGTCGCCGAGGGTTCGCACAGACCGCATCCGGGAAGTTATAATCGAGTGCGATGATTTCAATGAAAAAAACTTGGCTTACCGTTTCATTGCTATTTTTTGTAGTCCCCCTCTGCCCGAACATCGGCGCTCAATCGACCGAGCTCGATCAACTGGTCATGGGTCTGCAAAAGAAATACAACAAACTCCGAACGCTCTCTCTCGATTTTACACAGATATTTACCTCGCCCAGCGAAGGCACGCGACGAGAGGCCGGCCATCTTCTGCTCAAGAAGCCGGGCCGAATGCGCTGGGACTATACATTTCCCGAAAACAAACTTTTCGTTTCGAACGGAAGGGTGATGTACGAGTATGTTCCGACTGATAATTATGCGACGAAAACGTCCGTGAGGGAGGCGGATGACATGCGCGCGCCCTTTATGTTCCTGCTCGGTCGCGGCAATTTGCGCGGCGAATTCACTTTGATAGAATTTGCCAAGGAATCGCCGGTCAGGGGAGGGAATAAGGTTCTGCGGATGATACCCAAAAAGACCCAGGAATTTCGGGAGTTGCTGATCGAAGTCGAACCGAACAGCTTGCAACTCGCGCGGCTCTCTTTTGTCGACAGCGATGGCTCGCGCTCGGATTTTCTCTTCTCCAACGTTCGCGAGAATACACCGGCCAGGACGGACCTTTTCTTTTTCAAAGCCCCACCCGGCGTCGAAGTGAGAGAGATCGATTGATGGGAAAGATTCATATATTCTCCGACTTCGACGGTACAATCACAGAGAAAGATACGCTCATTTTTCTGGCGACGCATCTGGGCGGAGGTGCGCAGATGGTCGAGGCAATCGGCCGCCTGATCCGCGATGGCAAGCTGAGTTTGCGAGATGGGATTGCCGGTGAGATGAGAAGCATTCGCAAGCCTTTTTCGGAAGCCGTAAAATTGTTACGAGATGTGCGGATAGACCGCGGTTTTGTCCCCCTTTCGCGTTGGTGCGAGGAGAAGAATATCCCGCTGACTGTATTGAGTGCGGGATTTCATCAAATTATCGATCTCTTCCTTCCTGATGATGATTTTCCGAATATAGAAATCATCGCGAATGATGTTCGGCCAGATGAACGGGATGGCTGGCAGTGCCTTTTTCGCGATGAAACGCCGTACGGTCACGACAAGAGTTTGGCGCTGCGAGCGGCTCGCGAACGCGGTGAATATGCGATCTTCATCGGCGACGGCTTGTCGGATCTGGCCGCTGCCGAAGCGGCAGATGAAGTCTTCGCCAAGCATTCGCTGGCCGAGTACTGCCGTAACCGTGGAATAAATTGCCGTGAATATCAGACATTCGATGAGATTTTGAAAGATTTGCAGGGAAGAGAATTACTAGGGAAACAGTAGGAAAGTAGGAAAATAATCTTTTAGTTTTCAGTTTTTAGCTGCTGATCGAGACAGCTCAGCTGAAAACTAAAAACTGAAATTAACTGCTCATCCTCTTCACCGCTAACACGGCGAAGAGGCTGCCGCCACTAATGCGAGGAGGCTGAGCGGTCACAAAAAATCCTCCATTTCCTGTCTTACATTTTCCGACTGACAGCCGAATAGCAGATGATGAATAGCGAAACAACTGTGAAATTCATTGAAAAAGGGCGCGTGATCGCCATCATGCGCGGCGATTTCGGTGGAGGCGAAGAGGAAATTGTTTCGGTAGTGGTTGAAGCCGGAATTACCGCGGTCGAAGTCACGCTCAATTCGCCCAACGCAATAGACGCCATTAAGCGAATCGCGGAAAGATTCGGTAATCGGGCTGCCGTCGGAGCGGGCACCGTGCTCAGCGCTGATGATGTCGAGCGAGTAGCTGCTGCCGGAGCGCAATTCATCGTCTCGCCCAACCGCAATCTAAAAGTAATCGACACGACAAAACGTCTCGGTCTCGCCTCTTTTCCGGGTTGCTTCACGCCTTCGGAGATCGTAGAGGCTGTCGACGCGGGCGCAGATGCCGTGAAGCTATTCCCGGCGGTCAGTCTCGGCGTGAATTTTGTGAAATCATTGCGCGGTCCATTCCCGGATGTTCGTGTCGTGCCCACGGGCGGGATTACGCCCGCCGCGGCTCGAGAATACCTTGCCGCCGGTGCCTGGGCTATCGGCGCGGGTTCGGAATTGATCGGCAAAGATTCGATGCAGCCGGGAGGGCTGGAAAAATTGCGCGCGCGAGCCGCAGCCTTTACTGAAGCGATCAACCGCCGTTAGCAGTATCGGAGGCAAAGAGCCTTCCAATATGAGCGATTCGTGCACAGTTTGCATTGATACGGGAACGACGAACACGAGGATCTGGCTCGTTTGCGGCGAGCGGATCATCGCTCGCGCCGACGCGATGGTCGGCGTGCGCGATACGGCGCGCGATGGTTCGCCCGCACGTTTGCGATCCACGCTGCGCGATTTGATCGCCGAAGTTTTGGCCCGCAATAATGGCCATGATCCGGATTTTGTTGCCGCAGCGGGAATGATTACCTCGTCGCTCGGACTGATAGAAGTCCCCCACCTGATCGCTCCGGCGGGAATTAAGGAGCTTGCGGCAAATGTGCACCGCTGCGATTTTCCGGATATTACAAAACTGCCGGTCCTGCTTGTTCCGGGAGTCCGCACCGGCGCGCAACCGGCAGACCCGAAGACAGTGAATTCGGCTGACCTGATGCGCGGAGAAGAGACGATGTGCGTCGGGCTCATTTCATCGGGTATGGCGAATGCGCCCTGCACAGTCATCAATCTCGGCTCGCACTGGAAGATTATCGCTATCGATGCCGATGGCAGAATCGCTGGCAGCATCACTTCGCTGGCGGGCGAGATGATTCACACAACGCAGACCCAAACGATTCTGGCGAGCGCCGTGACCCAGTCTCGGCCTGAGTCCCTCGATCCTGATTGGGTTGAAGCCGGCATGCGCGAGCAGCGCAAATCGGGATTGGCGCGCGCCATGTTCTGTGTGAGGCTGTTGGAACAGGGAAGGCAATCAACTCCGGAAGAAAGGCTCGCATTCCTGATCGGAGCCTTCATCGCCTCAGATATCGATCCATTGATCGCGCGCGGCGCGGTAATTGATCCGATTATCATCGCCGGGGGAGGCGCTATTGCGGAGTCATGGCGGGGAGCGTTGAGAGGCGTCTCACTCAATTCAACAGTGCTCTCGGCTGATGAACTCGAACGCGCACTGTTAGCGGGTTTGCGAAGTCTCACTCGTCCGGCGAAAGCTTGAGCCTCTCACCGATCTCATTCACTAAAGGTGCAAGCGTCGCACGATCGATCGCTGATATAGCCAGGCCGTTATACGCACGGCACCGGTTGCGCAATTCCTCGGGGTCAGCCATATCCATCTTATTGAATACCAGTAAGCGCGGGATGTTATCCAGTTCCAGCTCGCTCAGGATGCGATAAACAGAGGCCACCTGATTTTCGAGCTGCGGGCTCGAGGCATCGATCAGGTCGATCAGGAGATCGGATTGCTCCAATTCTTCAAGCGTTGCCTTGAATGCTGCCAGCAGGTCTTTAGGGAGATCGCGGATAAAGCCCACCGTGTCGTTGATGATGACATCCTGATCGTGCGGTAGACGCAGGCGGCGGCTCGTCGGATCGAGCGTGGCGAACATCCTTTGCTCCGCCAGGACCCTGCTGTTCGTCAATGAGTTGAGCAGCGTGCTTTTGCCGGCGTTGGTGTAACCGACGATCGAAACCACCGGAACATCGCGCCGCGCACGTTGGGCGCGCCGCTGCTGGCGGCTCGCTCGAACGTGAAGCAGTTTTTCTTCGAGCAGGGCGATGCGATCGCGGACGCGCCGCCGATCAACTTCGAGCTTTGTTTCACCCGGACCGCGCCCGCCGATGCCTCCCATCAACCGGGACATCTCGGTGCCCGATCCGCTCAATCGCGGCAGCAGATACTTCAATTGCGCGAGCTCCACCTGTATTCGGCCTTCGCTCGTCTGCGCACGCTGGGCGAAGATGTCCAGGATCAACTGCGAACGATCGAGAATCTTCAAGTCTGTCGCGCCGTTGATCGCGCGCACTTGCGAAGGTGAAAGCTCGCGATCGAAGACGATCATATCCGCGCCGAGTTGCAGGCTGCGGATGATTATTTCGTCAAGCTTGCCTTTTCCGACCAACATCTTGGGATCGAGCTCCGCCCGTCTCTGTATGATCTCATCGAGTACGACGAGGCCGCCCGAGGTGGCCAGCTCTCTCAGCTCATCGAGCGAATCGCGCGCTTCGGCCATAGATGTAGTCGTCACGCCTACCAGGATTGCGCGGTCGCGCGTATCGGACGATTTACGGGCGCCGCGATTGCGCGCCATCTCAGTCTCGAGCGACTCGATCAGTTCCAGAAAGTTGACGTCGAATTGCCCAGGCAATCGCGGATCGAGGAAGCGATACGTTTGCGACTCATTATCTTTATCATTTTCACCGTTAAACCCGCCATTCATTCCCGCTGCGGCGGGCATAAGATGAGCGGCGCGTACCAGACCGGGTAACCCCGATTGCGGATCTACGTCGATTGCTGCCATCAAATCGAGTCGCAAAAGAGCCAGGTCGGTCAGGTCGTCACGAGTCAGTCCATTCTCGCCGCGCAGATGGGTGTGCAAACATCGTAGCCCATTGAAGCGCGAATGACCGAGTCGCGAGCGGTCCTGCGCGGGGAGCACTATCTTAGTCGCATCACCCACGATGACGCTCTCGACATGACCCTTGCGGTCGATCAGTACGCCTACCTGCCGCCCGATCTCGTGGGAAATTTCGGTCAGCTGGCGCGCGAACTCCGGAGTGACGATCTCTTTGGGCGAAATGCGGCGCTGATGCATCTTTTCCAGCCGCCGCAGTTGATTGGGCTTCAACCCAAGTGTCTTGCCTTCGATTTGCGGAATGGCCTAAACTCCTCTTAGTGAAGTTGACGATCGTAAATAAAGGTCATTGGAATCAATATTTTCGGACCTGAGCTCGGGAAGCGCTCGATGATTATATCGTAAGCTCAGAAGAGGAGGACCAGGCATCCGCCATCCTCCAGAGCCGCTCAGAAACTATTGATAACAAACAGCTTATCTTACAGAGTCCTTATGTCGATCGATATGGGGAGCGCGTGCGTTCCTGCATATTTACATAAGTTAATGACGGCTTCACCATATTACATATTAAATGTTAACGAAACCCTCGATAAATAAATTGTAGAGAATAATGATGCCGTAAAAAAATAAAGAAGTACAACCTCCGAGAGTTGTTCAGGGCAATGACAGTCAACTATGCCATTTACCAATGCGGAATAGACGCACTGAAACATAAATACAGCCTGGGGGGCGCGCGTGAACGCGTGCGCTGTATGTTTCCGCCCGAGGGATATTGATGCAAGCAGGGACGCGAGGGCGCTCCCCGGGATTTTCAGAGGAGTAAAAATGCTTGAACGGAATATGCTCTCTACCTTTGTTTTCACAGCTATAGTTATTTTGACAGCCGGTCAGACGGTCATTCAGGCACAGTCGGCTACGGCTGCCCGCAAAGAGATGTCCAAGGATGAGGTCTATACAAGCATAGCGCGGCGCCTCAACGCGGTAGCTGAATCGCCGGTCACTGCCATAGTAGCTGAGATCGATGGTATCCTCGAGGTCGCGAATGTCGCGGCAGAAGCCGATGGGAAGGCGACCGCAACGGTGAAGGAGCGCGCGCCCTCAGATGGAAATAGTAAATCGATCCGCTTGAAATTCGCGCCTCCCGCCAGCGGCGATCAATGGACGTGGGTGGAGTTCGAAGATAAAGGTAGGTTCTACGCGGTCGACAAGCTATTTCCTTATGTGAAAGATGAACTGGGCAGACGCAAACAGGTGACGGACGCCAAATGGGCGGCTTACCTCGGCTCGATCATCAAACAGGGTGATGCGGCTAATAAGCTGCTCGAGACCTCTAAATCGGTCATCAAGAGCGATCCGCCTCAGCTCGATGCTCTCAAAACTACCCGGACCAATCTGACCCAGGCTATAAAAGATAATGAGAAGGATGTGATCGTCAACGCCTGTCTTGAGCTGACACAGCAGTCCGAATCGATTGTCTCTTTGAGCGATACTCACGGCGAGTTGAAAGCCAACGATGCCTACTTGCGATTACTCGAGGAGTATAAGAAATCGGTCGAGGGCTCGAAGGTGGCGCGGAAAGATTACGTGCAAAGCGTCGAGGCGTACAACGAATCGCTCGTGCGTCTGCCTGTCGCGCTAGCGGCGTATGGTCTTCAATTCACGAAAATCGAGCCGAATATCACGGCCGAGTGATGACTATCGGTCGCTGCATTCTGCAACTTTTGATTGTTCGCCGGTCGTATGCAAGGGTGTACTTTGATGGGTGTACATTGATAGGTGTAATTTGATGGGTGTAATCGGTCGAGCGCATCTTGCGTTCGCGCAATCAACACTAAGGGGGTATGAGAAGATGAGCGATTATCAGAATGATCCGAATGAACCGCGTGGACCGCTGACTCCGAAACCGCAGCCGCAAACTACGGGGAGCCGGGCGTCTGAAACGATTGACGATATCACTTCAACCTTACGGGACATCTTCAGCCGCGTACCTGAATCGGTCAATAAAGCAGTCGAACGGGCATTGAATGTCCGGGATACTACTATTCTGGTACGTTTGAGCGATCCGTCATCGGATGCCGTCGATACACTTGTTTCGGCCGGTATTTTTAAGGGGCGTGCCGAAGCTGCGGCGTTTTTGATCGACGAAGGAATCAAATCTCAGATACCGCTTTTCCAGCGCATTCAATCCAAACTCACCGAGATCGAGCGCATCCGCCAGGAACTGCGCACCAGCGTTTCCCCGGACATACAGAAATGAAGAGTAGAGGATGGAGGATGATAGATGGAGGCGGGGAGTATACAAGGAGACAAGGGGACCAAGGAGAAGGGGGAGACAAGGAGAGAAGCGGAAGAAATGGACGCCACGTTCTTTCGTCCGTCCTCCCCTTGACCCTTACCCCTTGTCTCTTTACCGCCAATTACGATCTTGCCGATCGTTTTTTTGACGGTAAATTTGTTGACTCGAGCGATTCTGTTGCCGCTGAATCCGTGCCCGCTCGCGCGCAGTGAATTCACCGCCTGAGCGTCGCGCGTAAGCTTCGTTGACTCTGATTCTGGCTTGCTGTGCCTGAAGACGTCCCGCCTCCCGCCTCGTCAGCTCGCCGCTGCGAACTCCCTGGCTGATTCTTCCACGCTGATTCTGTTGGCGTTGATTAATGCCCTGTGCCAGTCCCATCAATGGCAATGTCACCGTTATAATCGCTGCTAGAAGAGACAATCTGATCCAAGTTTTTTTCATGTGACCTCCGCGTCTTGCCGATTAATTCTTAAATTAAACAAGACAATCATACAATTGAGTCTTGGGGTGCACTGTGTAAGACAGTCGGAGGGATGGAATGGCCGAAAAACTTTTCAATAAATTTTCCACAAAGACAGGGCAGGGCATTGTTCATCGTTCATTGTTAATTTTACAATTTGTCATTTTTGTTGAACTCCATTTCTTCAATGACAAATCTAAAATGACAAATGAACGATGAACAATGAATCTGCTCCGTCACTCTGCGCTTCTGCTCAGTTCCGATGATCCGGTGGGCTATGTCTCGGTATTTCGGCTTTGAAATCGCCCAGGCTGGGCCAATGCAGGCGGCGGTTCAGGTCCACCTCCGCCACAATCACCGTTCCCCAATTCTTCGCTTGAGCCAGCGTCTTGCCTTGATGACCGAAAACTCCGGTCACCATCCAGTTGCTGCTGATGTCTTCGTATGTGCTGCTCACGAGATAGACGTGGTTCTCACAGGCGCGCGCCTGAGCCAGCATAGGATTGCAGCCCCAGACCGGCCACGCGATCACTTCCGCGCCATTGCTGCTTAAACGCCGCGCCACCTCCGGAAAGAACCCATCGTAGCAGATCATGATTCCCAGCTTGCCGAATCGAGTATCGAAGACCGGATAGTCGTCGCCGGGAGCGATGCCGGCTTCGATCTCAGACCGCGGCAGGCTGACCTTGCGATACTTGCCGGCTATGCGGCCGTCAGGACCCAGCAGAACTGCGACGTTATAGATCAGATGCCGGTCGCGTTCCACCAGTCCCGCTACTATATACAGATTGTGTTTCTTCGCGAGTTCGCCGAAATATTCGGTCGAGGGGCCCGGAATCGGCTCGGCCACATCGACGAAGCTGCGTCTGAGCCCATAGTAGGTCAGCGTCTCGGGAAGCACCACGAGGTCAGCGCGCTGGCCGGCAGCATCCGCGATCAGAGGCGCAAACATCTGGCAGTTCTCCATCGGCGTTTTGCCGCCCTTCGGACGGAAGTGCGCCGCCGCAAGTCTTACCTTGCGTTCCGGCAACGGCGCAGTTTCCCGAAAGAGACGGAGCCCCATTCGACCCTTCCGCGGGGCGCCCAGCGCAGATAGAGTTCGACAACGGCGTGTGTCGCTTTAATCGGCACGCGATAGGTGTCGGAGACTTCGGTCCATCCCTGCGCATCGGACGATTTGTCCGTCGGGTATTCCGGTTCAGCCATCGCCGTCATAGCACTGAGATGATCGGTGACCACCTCGGTATCGCGCGGAACCTGTTTGCCTTTATCGTCCAGCCAGACGATGCGCGCGACGACGCTGCGCCGCGGTTCTGCGACGTTCTCCGATTTGCGAAGAGCGAAGAATCGGTAATGCTTTCCCCCGCTTACGGAAAAAGATTTCTTCCAGTGGCCATCGAGCCCCTCGCGTTCATCGGCTGCGATGGCGAAACTGCCCTTGCCGTCGCGCCCGCCTTTGGGCAGATAGTTGAAGCGTGGGCTGATCTCTGCGCGCGGCGCGGCTGTTTGCCAGCCCTCTGGTGGCTGAGAATCGTCGGATCGTATGCCGATCGCTACAGCAACGCAAAACATCGCGATCGATGCCGTCGATAGGGTTAATCGGATGATGTTGTTCATAGTCGTTGCTCCGGAAAAATAGTTTTCAGTTTTCAGTTTTCAGTTGGATGGTCTCGATAGCAACCGAAAACTAAAAACTAAAAACTAATATCATGGCTATTGTTCATCGAAAAATGGGAAGAGACGCTTTAATTCAGCTTTTTCCGGCCGCCGCCCATATTCGCAGATTCTCGAAAGCTTCCGCGTGTTTGATCTTCGCTGCGGCCTCCTCGCCGTACCATTCTTTGAGCACACTTCTGAAGCGATTGGCGGTCCCAATATTGCGTGAAGCGTGGCCCGCGCGCACCTCCGCAACGCGCTTGGTCCGCTGCTCTTGTGTCTTCGGGATCAATCCTTCGTGCCCATTCGCTCCACCCTCCAGGAACTGCGACTCCATCACCGCCAGCGCGTTGAGCTTTTTATCAATCACGGGATCGATGGAAACGGCGATGTCCGGGTCAGATGGATTCGGTTTCTGAAAACGGTCGGTGTAATACATAAATACCGGGTTGTTCTGAAGCGGAGGCGTTTCCGGGCAGATATAAGGCACGGTCACCATATAAGCCGCATCCTGAACCAGTATCCCCGTGTAGCGGTGATCTGGATGATAATCGTTCGGGCGCGGGCTCAGGACGAGGTCGGCTTTCCATTGGCGAATGAGGCGGATGATCGCGCGGCGATTCTCCAGCGTCGGCATCAGCTCTCCATCGTGATTGTCCATCACCTCAACGGTGGTGCCGAGGATCTTTGACGCCCGCTCGGCCTCATCTTTACGCCGCATGGCCAGAGGCCCGCCCGCTTCGCGCCAGTGGCCGATGTCGCCGTTGGTCACCGAGACCAGTTTGACGTGATGACCTTTCGCCGCCCACAACGCCCCGACTCCGCCGATCTGCAGCTCGCAATCGTCGGGATGCGCGCCGAACGCGATGATCCGCAGCTTGCGGTCTCCTGCGGATGCTTGTTGTGGATTGCTGCCTGCGCCACGCAGATTTTCGGGGATCAATGTGATTGATGCCGCGAGAGCCAGCATTGCTATAAAAGCGACACGAAAGAAGGATTGGGTGGGAATTTTCTTCATTTTTTCGTTTCTCCTCGGGAACTAGTTTGGAGTTCCGCCTTCAGGCGGTCAGAAAATCATAAACGGAAAGGAAAGACCGCGTAAACGCGGAACTCCAAACGCGTTCTCATTGTTTCAGATCGTCGCAGGCGACATTAAATGCTCCTCTTGAAAGTTTTCAGTTGCCGATCGAGACAGCCGAACTGAAAACAAAGTAAGACGCAAAAATATTCAGATGATATCTAGTGTTGCGGTTCTGAGCCCCCAAGGGGCGCCGATATAGTAGCCAAGGGAGCAGCGAAGCGTAGCCCCTGGTAAGTATAAGTGAGTCGTCAAGCCCTGTTGTAGGGGCGCAATAAATCGTTTCGCTATCACGCCCTTCAGGGCTTTATGATTCTTGGCGATGTGTTCCAGGGGCTCCGCTTTGCTCCACCCCTGGCTATTATATTGGCGCCCCTTCGGGGCTTTGATCTGATCAATCTTTATCAAATAAATATTTGCAATCTACTTAAAAACTGAAAACTATTTATATTATTTCCGGCGTCGTCAACGACGATTTCACGTGTTATGCTGATCTTATTCATCGATCATTTCAATAGTATTTCAACAGGACGGAGGAGAAAAATTATGCCGTCGAAATATGAAAACCTGCTTTTCGAAACCGATCTTCCGATCGCCCGCGTCACGCTCAATCGTCCCGAACGCCGCAATGCGCTCTCGCTGGCTTTGATGCAGGAGTTGATCGCGTGCCTGCGCGAAATCGGCGAATCGAAGGATATCCATGCCGTTATCCTCGGTGGCGCTGGAACCGTATTCTCTTCAGGCCACGATTTGAGCGAGCTACGCGGGCGCTCGATCAACGACTACCGGAAGATTTTCGATGTTTGCGTCGAGTTGATGACAACAGTTCAGAGCATCCCGCAGCCGGTCATCGCCGAGGTGCAGGGGATGGCGACTGCCGCCGGATGCCAGCTCGTGGCGACTTGCGATCTGGCGGTTGCAGTCGAAGAGGCGATGTTCGCCACGCCGGGTGTGCGCATAGGCCTGTTCTGCAGTACGCCGATGGTCGCGCTGACTAGGGCAGTGGGGCGCAAACGCGCGCTCGAGATGCTGATGACCGGCACGCCGATCAATGCGCATATGGCCGCTGAATGGGGTCTGATCAACAGGGTTGTTCCTGCCGCACAAATGCGCGAAGAGACTGAGAGACTGGCCAGTCAGATCGTCGAAGCGAGCCACCTCGTACTGGGGATCGGCAAACAGGCCTTCTACGCCCAGATCGATCTCGATCAGAAGAAGGCTTATGACTATACCAAAGAGATAATGAGCCTGAACGCGATGGCTCAGGATGCGCAGGAGGGAATCGGCGCGTTTCTCGAAAAGAGAAGACCAAGCTGGTGTGGGCAATGAATATCTTTTATTAAACTATTAGTATGGTTTATCGAGCTATTGACACAATTCATCCGGATGTCATAGAGTGACCCCTGCCTCGGTGCGTAACGGTTCCGGCAAACCAGCATCGAGTTATTCTTCCAAACTATAATCAGTGAGAAACGTGACAAACCTCACTCAATTCTGGTCACGTTTGAAAAGCAATCAATCGACAGGCCCCTGGTTGGCAGAATAGTACGTTTTACTAGCGTTTCTTTACCCTCCTCCCCCTCACATGATCGAAGTACTATTTCAGGAGATTACACAATGAGCAAAACCTTAGTCGCTTTGTGCGGGATAGCTGTGCTCACGATAGTAGTGGGCGTGGCGAGTTTTATGGTGCGCGGTGTCAACGCACAGGAGAGTGGAAAAGGACAGGATAGCCAGGATGGCCAGGTCGTTAAACCTGGGCGGCAGACAAATGGCACTTTCGTCGGTCCTGATGGCACGGTTTACACATCGCAGAAAGCATTTGTGGATGCCGGGCGCCGGTGTCCGGTTAAGAATTTTGAACTCACAGATGACCGGGAAAGTTCGGGATTGGTTACTACTGCTGCACTAGCTCCTGGCAGTGTCACGATTAATACCTATTTCTGGGTAATTCAGGCAAACGGGACCGCAGGCGTTTCCGGAACCGGTTTTGTATCGGCCGCAGCGATAAACGCTCAGATCAACGTCTTGAATAATGCTTTCGCAGGAGCGGGACCTGGCGGAAATGGGGCAAACACACCCTTCAGGTTCCGACTCGCAGGCGGTGGTTATGTAGTTAATTCATCCTGGTATAACGCGGGTATCGGAACGGCTGCCGAGTTTCAGATGAAGAGTTCGTTACGGACCGGTAGCTTCGACGATCTCAATATCTATCTGAACATGGCCGACGGAAACCTCGGTTATGCGACTTTTCCCTCGGATGCGGATGCTAATCCTGAACTAGACGGTGTCGTTGCTTTCGGGCCCACATTACCGGGCAGCAACTTCGAGCCATATAACCTGGGAGATACGATTACTCACGAAGTCGGCCACTGGCTCGGGCTCTTCCACACTTTCCAGGGCGGCTGTACTGGTAACGGAGATTTCGTCAGCGACACGCCTGCCGAAGCTTCTCCCGCCTTTGGATGTGCGATCGGACGAGACTCGTGTCGTAACAACGCTGGGGCCGACCCGGTCACGAACTTTATGGACTATAGTGATGATTCCTGTATGTTCCGGTTTTCGTCAGGACAATCAGCGAGAATGGATAGCTTGTATACCACTTTTCGTCTGGGTCAGTAGCTCAGGGTCAAAAATCACGTAGGCAATAGGAAATCAGAAGAGAGAACGCGAACAAGCGGGATAAGTAAAATATACGAAAGGTCGCATTTTTCGTTATGTTTTATTTATTCTACTTGTTCGCGTTCTCTCTTTTGAACGGTAGATAATCGCAGAAAACACAGAGAAATCCGTAGAAATGTGTCTTCGTATTTATGAAATGAGCACTAAATTTAAATCACGATGAATATAATTTACTGCCACGTCCCCCTCGTCGGGCGCTTTGGACAGTATCAATTAGCAGACAGGATTAGATGCGACCACCTGCACAGTTCAATATCCCGCGACCGGGAGATGATTGAAGCCGTTATGATCAATCCCCAATTTGTAGCACCTTGAGTCCCTGATCCAACCATCGATATACAACGTTGGGATCGAAACTTGGTTTCACATATATGACAATAACTAACAGGGGCCTGAATGATCGTCGTCATGCTATTCTTAATTAGTAACACTTTCGTCTTGAACGTGACCAGATAGAGAGAGTCAGCGCGCGCCGTACGTCGCCGGAATCACTCATACTGGAAGAGGGCGAATCTCCCCACCTTTGACTTTCCACGTGCCCCAAGCATTCGCGATCTCTCCCATCGAATATTCCAGGATTGCCAGTTCGGGATAGACGTGAATTGATCATCATCGTCATGCTATGCTCGTTAATCTTTGAGGTGACTTTATGCAAGAAGAGAAGAAACCGAAATTCCACGAGCTGCCCGCCGAGGAGCGGGAGCGCATCATTCGCGAAAGCCGTAAAGAACACGAGCGCTTGCTGGCCGAGCGGAAGGAGCAGTTGAAGGATGTCGAGATCTTTTGTGAAATCGAAACTTTCCAGGCGCAACCATCCTCCAGGTTGCCGGAAACCGAAGGGAAGTCGGGCGACGGCTGGGGGACTGTGCTCTTGCCGGTCTATGACGAACCTGAATCTTTCAGCTACTCATTCTTGAAAATCTCTTTGATCAATCATTCTGCGAAGTATATCGATATGGGCTTGTTTGATCCGTGGGAGATTGTGGATGTGGCGGTCTCCGATCAGACGGGCAAACGATTGCCTGACCGCCCCCGCCCTCAACGCAAAGTTGGTGGCGGTTATTCGCAGGGGATCGAGCCGGGAGGGAGACTCAGCTGGCAGTTAGATCCAACTTCATGCGCCAAAATTAAATATCCAGGCGCTTACTGGATCGAGATATCGACTGTGGGTGATGTCCACAGCCTGATGAAGATCACCAATCGGACACTGCAATACACCTTCGAAGAGAGAATGGACGCTCGTAAATAATCACCTTCACTTGCGCGCGCATCCGCTCCATTGAGGGCGGACGCGCGCTTCCTCGGCTTTTCATTGGTATGGGAAGTCTTGCCCAAGCCGGCAATTGTCAGTTCTTTCAGTTCACCGGCGGCCGCCAATCGATCACCGGTTTCGATCCATCCATGCAAACCCACACCGTCGCGCGCATCTGCGGTTTGAGTTTCCCCTTGCTACTCTCGATCAGCTCCCAATCGCTCTCTTTGAATGGCTCGCCGCGCATTAAAAACCATTTCTTCGCATCATCTCCTTTGGCCAAGGAAACAGTGAAGCTTTCATCCGTTTCCTCATCGGTTCGCATTCGAATGAAGATGCGGTCTTCATTCCGTTCATAGGAGAGCACTGGCCCGGTGAATGAGGTGAGATTATCGCGCGAGCATTTGAGAGATGACGGCGGCCTGAGCCGTTGGGTTCTGCCAGCATCACTACTCCCTGGATCTTTAGCCCCGCCATCCCGGCTGGATCCCGGCGCAGCTAATTGTCTCGGCTCGCCCGGATGGTAAGAGCTCTCCAGGTTGGCTTTGATCTCTTCCAGCGTGAACCACGCGGGTTTGAATTGCGTCTTCGAGTAAAGCTCCGCCTGGTCGAAATAGTGTTTCGATTGCGGATCGGCGCTCTGACCGAATTGCAGCAGCGACATTGCGCGCGGCTGTCGGGCCGAATTCGACCACGCTCACATATGAGTGGCCCGCCACGCCGTAGCGCCTCTTCTGTCCGTTAGCGGCGGCGGGATAAAAATTGAATACGATGCCGGCAGTACCGGGCCCGCCCGCAACCGGCAGGCTGGGTTTTTCATCGCTGAACGGCTCGAGCTCGCCGCTCGTATGCACACGCTGGATGCGCGCAAGCTCTCCCCATTTGACCTTCCACGTGCCCCAAGCCTTCGCGATTTCTCCCATCGAATATTCCAGGATCGCGAGTTCGGGATAGGGATTGTTCTTGACCCTCGACTGGGCCTGCTGCAGTGAGCGCGTGTAGCTCCAGAGCGCGAAGAGCGACATCGCCTCCGATTCGAAGGCGCCGACTCCGTTCCACGATTTCAACAACTGGACCGCCTCCGCCATCTTTTCGGCCCTCGCGGGTTCGCTGGCTTTGAGCTTCTCCCACTCAGCCACGAGCTTCGGAACCAAAGTATCGATCTCGATGCAGCGCGTATCGAATGCGGCTTTGGACCAATCTTCGAAAGAGAACTTCTCGCGCTCGCTCAGCACGCGCCGTGAAATTCGGGATCGGCCGTTGTCTTTCTCACTGATCATATAACCGGGAAATGCGGCCAATGAAGGATTCTCTTTCGATCCCTCCGCGGTGGCCAGAGAGGGCGTGGCATTGCAGTTCTGGGTCCATCCGGTCGATGGATTGAAAATCTGCGGCAATTCTTTGATTGAATGATAGCCCTTCCAGTCCGTCCCGGGATCGCTGCCGTCGACCGGGTTCGACCAATCGTACTTCGGATTTCGTTTGGGAACCGCGCCATTGTAAAGGTACCAGATGTTGCCCTCGCGGTCGGCGTACATAGTATTGAACATCGGCATGGCCAGGCGCGACATCGCCGCTTTGAACTCTTTGAAGTTGCGCGCCTTGCCCATCAGATAACGCTGCTCGATTACGCCGTAATCCTCGAACTTCGCCATTCGGACCGCGAGAGGCTTGCCATCGCGAAGCGCGACGATCGGGCCGTGATGAGTCTTACGGAATCTGAAGCTCTTCGTTTCGATCCCCTTATCGGTTTTGATTTTGACCGTATCAGTCCAGGCGGTCGCGGTGCGATATCCGCCGCCGTATTTATAGTTCAACGGGTTCTTCGGATCGTCGAATTTTTCTTCCCAGATGTCCGTGATGTCCGGCTCATTGACTGTATGGCTCCAACCGAGATATTCGTTGTGACCGAGGGAAGGGAAGGGCGAGCCCGGAAAAGTCGCGCCTGAGAGGTTCCATCCGGTATCGCTGTGAAGATGTCCCTCTATCCATTGGCCCGGCCCGAAGAAAGGCTGATGCGGATTGATGAAGAGCATGGCGTGACCGCTCGCGCTCTTGCTCGGGGTGATCGCCCACATATTCGAACCGATCACATCATCCCCCATCTCGGCTGTGGCTCTATCGTCCGTCCGAATATTCAGATAACTGGTCGCTCCAGCTGCCCCGTCAGCTTTAACCTCGGGAATCGCCGCCAGCGTCTCCGCATCCTTCAGCCCGTTGCGCCGGTATATGAAGAGTTGATATTGCGCGAAGCGGCCGAAAGCGAGCAGGTGCCAAGGCTCGAATCGCGTGATCAATCTCGGCTTGACCTGTGGATTCTTGGCGAGGAAATAGTTCAGCCCATCTGATGTCGCATCGCATATCTCTTTCATCTCCCGGCTGAGCTTCGCATAGTCGTCTTGCGATATCCTGGTGATCTCCAACGCGCGATTGGTGATATCCGCCACGAGCCTCTTGTCACCATAGACTTCGGATGCGCGCCCGACCGCCTGGATGTAGCTGTCTTCGATCTGCCAGAAGTTGTCCTCGGCCTGCGCATAGATGAAACCGAACATGACGCTGTAATCGGTCGGCCCGTAGACGTGCGGCACGCCCCAGGTATCGCGATAGATCGTCACCGAGCGCGCGACTTTTTCGAGATCCTTGGATTGAGATTGCGCTTCCGTGCAAGCAGTGAACGAACCCTGCATCGCCAGCGAAAGAAGCAGAAACACATAGAGTGATGCGCGGATGAGAATGGCTTTTTTCATGGGTATCTCCTGGGAAAGGTTGTCGGTAGGCAGTTTTCGGTTGTCGGTTCAAATCTCATAGCTCATAGTTGAATCTACTTCCACCAAGTTATTATGGATTTAAATGCTAACCATCTACCGACAACAGCTTACCGGCTACCGCCTACTTACCGACAACCGGCAACCGCCTACCGACAATTAAAAACCTAAGCTGCTTCGCTCTCCTCTTTTTCGTCCAGCTTGCCGATCAACCCATTCCACGGTGGAATGACGATCGTCACATTTCCATAAGCCTTCATCTGGCAGGCCAGGCGGATCGGAGAGTCTTCTTTGCCGGTGAAGCCTTCATAGCCGAAATAGACCCAGCGGCCGATCTCACGTTCGCTGGGCGGCGAGACTTTCTCGGTCGGCGATAGCACTCCGACCCAGCACGTTCCGCAGGAAGAGGTGCGGCACTCCACGGGAATCGGTCCCTCACCGGCCATACATCGTTCGTCCCGCAGGTGATGATTACGCTTATCGAATGATGCGGCCATCGTCACATCCTGCATATTCACGATGCGGAAAGAAGAGCCGGGCTCGCATTCGCGGAAGTTTACGCTGAACTCTTTGTCGACGGTTTTGAGGAACCCTAAGATGCCCTGGCCGTCGTCCCGAAGGCGCTCTTCGACTATTTTATCGGGCGATTGCTTCCAATTCTTGCCGTAAGCTCCTGGCTGCGCCGGTTGTTTGAAGAGGTCCGTACCCACTTGTTGCAGGGTCGCGAACGCGACGGCAGTGATTCCCGTCAGCAGTGTTTCATCGGCTTTCACCTTCCCGGCGATGCGGCGCGCGACATCGCGAATCTGCGCGGCCAGCAGCAAATCAGCCGGCGGCCGGGCTGCGTGTTCGGCTACCTCGCGCTTGACGTCGGGCCAGTAGCGGTGGCCGTAAAGGAATTGGGCGGAAGAGTCAACCTGATCGGCCAGCCGATATTTACCTTTGAGCAGAAGACTTTTTGCTTTCTCTTCAGGATCTGTCGCGAGCGCCCGATTAAGTTTGAGCGGAAAGAAGGCGAACCAGATGCACGTAGCTCGTCGATCTACCGGGTGGATCGAAAGCTCATCGATGGCCTTAATCCAATCGGCGTCGTTGTGTTGGTTGAGAAAATGAGAAAATTGATTCCCGTTGTTCGTCATTGCTGAACTGACCTCATTTTTTCTAAATGATATTCTATTCGGTGCAGGTAGAATTCGATGGTAAAGATAACCGGAGGACGCTACTTCGGCAAGAGACACGAGAGGAGAGAACGATGAAGAGACAGACACCATTGGGAGAGCTTGAAATCTTGGATGCTCATACGCATTTCTTTTCGCGAAAATTTATCGAGACATTAATTAGCCAGTCGCCCCAGTTATCGAGCGACGCAGACCCGATCGGTCGAGTTGAACAGATGACCGGATGGACGATGCCGCCGGGCGATCCGGCGGAGCTGGCTGCCATCTGGAAGGCGGAATTGGATAGGCACAATGTATCGGCGGCGATGATGATGGCGAGCGTGCCGGGCGACGAACGATCGGTCGCCGATGCGGTCGGCGCTTTCCCGGACCGGATCATCGGCGGATTCATGTTCGACCCGACGAAACCCGAAGCCGAATCGCGAGCGCGGCGTGCCTTCGATGAATCGAAGCTTCGCGTGGCCTGCCTCTTCCCGGCAATGCATCATTATTCGGTGGCGGAGAATGACGGGGCGCGAACCGTCGCCGCGCTCGCCGGGGAGCGGCCGGGCGCCGCGGTATTCGTTCATTGCGGAGTACTCTCGGTCGGGGCGCGCAAAAAATTGGGTCTGCCGAGCCATTTCGACATGAGGCGCTCAAATCCGCTGGATATCTATAAATTGGCCGCGGAGTTTCCCAGGACGAGTTTCATCGTTCCGCACTTCGGGGCGGGGATGTTTCGCGAGACCCTGATGCTCGCAGACCTCTGCCCCAACGTTTATCTGGACACGTCGAGCACCAACAGTTGGATGAAGTACGAATCGATCGATCTCACGTCGGTGTTTAAACGCGCGTTGGCCGTCGCCGGTCACGAACGCCTGCTCTTCGGCACTGATTCTTCATTCTTCCCGCGCGGATGGAATGCTCAGGTGTTTGAAGCACAGGTAAAGGTTCTTGCAGAAATCGGATTGAGTAACGAACAGGCGGCGAAGATATTCGGCGGCAACCTTCGACATTTGTTGAAGCTTCAATAACTATTCATCACAGAAGAGTTCACCACAGAGAAAGCAAAAGAGAACACAAAAAGCACAAATCGCCCTTATTTAAGCTTCAAACCTTCAATAAAATCGCGGTCTTTTGTGCCCGCGTGACAGACCAGGCAGGACTGCTGGCCGCGCTCCTCAAGCTCCGAGACGAGCGCATAGGTCAGCCCTCGATCGGACCAGGTGATGACTTTCAGCCCGTTGATCGAGTCATAATGGAATTTCAAACCCTTCGATACAATCTCCTCGCCGCCCGATGGCATCGCCACCGAATTGGCCGTAACGACGAGCGTGATCGCGTTCTGCTTCATCTTGTAAGCGATGTATGCCGCATAGTCGTTGTTGAAAGCGACCAGACGCGCGCCTTCCAGCCGGTAGAGTTTCTCCTGTCCTGAAGATTCCTGATAGTTCGGCAGCTTCAAACTGAATGAGACTTTCCCGGAGAACCAATCGGATATCATCGAGGGCGATTCCGAAATGATCTCCAGCGGGAGCTGCCCGCGTAGCCGCCGCAGGTGCGTCTCGACCGCCATCAATGCGATTTGCGAAGGGCGCGGCATGTGGGGCGATTCGTTGCTCAACCTATTAATTACCCAGAGACCTGCCAGCGTGAAGGTGAGTAGGATGATTGCCAACGAAAGCAGGCGGATCGGGCTCAGGTGAAAGATCGAGGTTGTGCCGTGATTGAATGTGTGTTGAATTCTGCGACGAAGATTGTGCGGAGCGGTTATCTGTTCCGGAATGGAATCGAGCAGCTGCTCTATCCGCGCACGCGTCTCTGCCGGAGCCTGGTAAAGAGGTTGCATGTCGCGCACGAGTGCCAGAAGAAGCCGCTCCTGCTCGGATAGATCGCGGCAGGTCGGACAGTCTTGCAGATGAGCCTCGAACTCATCGCGCTCGCCGTTGCGCAACTCATCATCCAGATAGAACACCATCTGAGTGCGGATTTGATTGCACGAGTTAGCCATCTCTCCAGTCCTTAATTCATTTGGTCGACGGGCCGGGTTGCCATTGGACGAGCAGCGTTCGCAGATTTTCCCTGGCACGTCCGAGCCGCGACATCACAGTCCCGGCCGGGCACTCCAGGATGCTGGCGATCTGCTGATAGCTGAATCCCTCGATATCGCGCAGCACGACCACCTCGCGGTAATGGACCGGCAATCGTTCAATAGCAAGGCGCACCTGCTCGCGCTCCACTTTTTGCAGTAAAACGGTGTGCGGATCGCCCGCCGTGTGATCCAACCACTGCCAGCGGCTCTCCTCCTCGGCATCGATTTCAACAAATTGCGGCCCGCTTCTGTCGTGACGCACCTGGTTGAGCCTGATATTGCGCATGATCGCGAAGAGCCAGCTCTTCAAATTGCTGTCGGGCACGAGACGGCCGAAAGCGCGAGAAGCTCGCAGATAGGTCTCCTGCACTAGGTCCTCCGCTTCATCTCGGTTGCGCGTCAGTACCATGGCGAATCCGTAGAGCGCATCGAGGTGCTCCAAAGCCGCCTGCTTGAAATTCATGACGCTTTCATCCGATCTATTCATAGATCTATCCCATACGCGATATAAATCCGAATAAAAGAATAACACGCAAGTACGGAAAATATTCCAAGCGGAAAATGTAATTTCCCGGCCGGTTATGGTCTTTGAGAAATAAATACAACGACGGATTGCGACCCATTCCACCGAAGGCAATCGGTGGGATTTAATAACTCCCCTGTTAAACGCGTGTTAAAAACGACTGTTAGATGTCTTTTTAGAGGTCCTTCAGCCCCACACTGACTGCCTTCGCTGGGTCACCCGACTTCAGGAAAGAAACCAGATCGAGCAACTGCTTGAGCGAATACCTGGCGGCATAATCTCCGGGCATCGCCGAGGTACTCAGCTTTTCGGTTTTCAATATTTCCGCTTTTACGAACGCGCGCGAAACCGGCGGCAGAGTGGACGTATCGTAGAGCCGGACAATCTTTTCATCTTCATCTCTCTTGACACCGATGAATCGCGCACCGTCGCGCATCGTGATGGCGATCGTCGCGTATTTATCGGCAATGACCGCATGGGGCGCGGCGATGCTTTGCAGAATATCGCGCGCCGGTTTATTGGCGATGTTGCTCAGATCCGGCCCGATTTTGCCCCCGATGCCGCCAACTGTGTGGCATACACGGCAGTTTTGGGTCTGCGTGGCATCGAAAAACAGCTCTCTTCCTGCCGATGCATCTCCTCGTAGATCGGATGAATCACTGTTCACCGCTACTGTCTTATCCGTAACGGCTTTCTCAGGCTGATCTTTGGGACTTCCGCCGCTAAAATGCGGGTCGACGGGTGATGGTCGATTGTCTGCGCGCGCTTTCGTGTCGTTGGGCGAAAGCGAGATAACATAAGCGACTATTTGGGCGACCTGATCTTCCGTATAGCTCTTTTTGAATCCCGGCATCGTCGTGCCGGGGATCCCGTCATTGATCAGATGCGTCAGTAGTTCGGCGGTGAACTCGCGGTCTTTAAGTTTAGGGCCGCCGCCGCCGCTGCCCCCGCTTCCGTGGCAGTAGCTGTTGCTGCATGAGCTCGCAAACAGCCGGCGCCCGGCTTCGATTTGTGATTTATTATCTTGTAAATTTGTCGCGAATGAATTTGTCGCGAAAAAAGCGGAAGGATTCGCCACCGAGATCGCGAAAAAGCAAAAAGTCGCAATAGCTACACAAGCTATTTTTCGTTTTCTGGCCTTTTCTCTCGTTGATTTATGGTTGATTGTACTGTGCCTATCTTGCATTTTCCGTCACCCCTTTGCTGTTCTTGCCGGCGGTTTCAGGCAGAGCGAAGACGAACAGTGTCGAGGTCGCTTCGGGAAGTTTATCTGCCGTTTCCGGCCAGATGACCGGGATCGCACCGCCCAGCAGCGAACCCATTCCGGTTGGGATGGCGATGTACTGCCGGCCATTCACGGCATAACTTATGGGTGAGCCGCTGATGCCGCCGCCCGTATAATGCGACCATAAATGCTCGCCTGTCTTCGCATCGAGTGCGAATGCGTTCCCTTCGACATCTCCGGTGAAGAGCAGGTCGCTTCCAGTGACGAGCAGCGAGCCCAAATTTGCATATTTAGTGCGGTATCGCCACAGCTGTTTGCCGGTCAACGGATCGTAGCCATCTATGTGACCGTATGGCCTCGTATCTTTCGGAGGCTTGAATTCGACCCCGCCCCCGAATAAGACCTGACCCTCTTTGATTTCCTGTTTCTCGGGTTTGATGATGTTACAAAATTCCCAGCCGATGTTGTACCAGATCTTCGTCCGCGGACTGTATGCCGAGTGATCCCAATTCCGACCGCCGCAGATGCTGGGACAGACGAATGTCTCACCATCCGGCGGCACCGGCAGCATCCCCACAGGCTTGCCGTTCTTATCAACCCCCTTCAACCAATTGATGTTGTCGACGTGTTTGTATGCGTTGAGGTATTTGCCGGTTTCGCGATCGAGCACCCACGTCATCCCGCCTTTGTTGGGATGTACGAGCAGCTTCTGCTTCCTGCCTTCACGCTCGTAATCGATCAGGACGCATTCGAATGAGGAATCGAAATCATAGAGATCGTGCGGGATCTCTTGATAGTACCATTTCAGTTTTCCGGTGTCGGGATCGAGCGCGATGATTGAATTGGTATAAAGGTTATCGCCTTTGCGAAATTCACCGTAAAAATCCGACGAGGGATTGCCGACTCCCCAGTAGAGCAGGTTCAGCTCCGGGTCGTATGACCCCGTGAGCCAGGTCGGGGCGCCGCCGTACTTCCACATCTTTTCGCCCCATGTCTCGAATCCCGGCTCGCCCGGTCCGGGGATCGTGTAAAAGCGCCAGAGGTGTTTCCCCGTCTTCGCATCGAAGGCGTTGAGATAACCGCGATGCGAGTGTTCGCCCCCGGTGACGCCGGTAATCACCTTGTCTTTAACGACCAGCGGCGGAGAGGTGATGTTGCAGCCGCATTGGCGTACGTCTTCGACCTCGATGTCCCACAACTCGCGCCCAGTCTTCATGTCGAGCGCGACGACGTGATTATCGACCGTGCCGAAGTAGACCATCCCGTGACCGATCGCCAGACCGCGCGAACCGCGCTGATAAGGAATCGACATCTCCGGCAGCTTGTAAAAGTATTTCCAGATAACTTTTCCGGTTTCAGCATTGATCGCGAAAATCCGGTTCATCGGTCCCATCAGATAGATGACACCATCCATAACCAGGGGCGTCGCATTCAACCCCCCACGCAGCTCCCCGGTATGGAATGTCCATATCGGTACGAGATTCTTGATGTTTTCGCGCGTGATCTGATTGAGGGCGCTGTATCGCCATGCGCTGTAATTACCTCCATAGGTCATCCAGTTTTGCGGCTCGCTGTCAGAGCCGATCAGTCTTGACCATGTCGGTTCTTGTGCCAGGCAGGGGAACGATACGGAGGCAATAAGAAAGACTAAATTGGTAAGCCCCGAGAGCCGCAACCCCGGTTGACACTGAGACTTTATACCACGCGATTTCATCGCTGATTCCTTTCACCGTGCTTGTTTATTCATGTGCCTTTTTTGAGCCGCGTTACTTTACCCTCGAGATAGATGTTTGACAACAAAAAGAACTGTCATCAGTTGTGGACAGTTCTGATGGAAGTAGCGGTTTCCCTTGTAAACAACTCGTGTCACCACCCTCGAAAAACGACCCGGATAGAAGCAAGATTATGCGCGTATCTATAGCTTTTGCAAGACTTAGCGGAATCTCAGATTTTTCGCCGTCTGATGGCACAGCTATTGCAATTTTTGTTTAAAGATAATACGAAACGATGGTTTCCCCATTGTTTTCGCTTTTTTACACATAGTTTTTTACTATTTGTAACACACGAGAAATAACAAAATACAGATAGCTTACAACTGATTACGGAAAAATCGAATAGACAAATAGGCGAGGATAAGCTGGGATATTATCAAGTTTGAGAACAACGTATAGTTGTTCTCGGTTTGCTCTCACGCTACACATTGAGGCCGCTCTCTGATACGTTTATTGACCGCAACCTCCTATAATCCGTCCTTCCCTTTTGACATTTTCCCCAAACTGAGGCCCTCTCTTAATTACCCAATGTGTAGCTGAGAGCTCATAAAGAAGCTCAATCAACCCGATCCGATACGCCGATCGCGGGAGCCGCGCTTTTAGGCCAGGGTATATAGCGGCGCAGCCATTTGAATAACAGCCAGCAGGGCACCAGAATCAAGAAGGCTATCGGTATCATCACCATAACAAAACGAATAACACCAATGACGATATCAGAAGCCGTTTCCAGGCCATCGCCGAAAGCCAGCTTCAGGCTATGTTGAAAACCGCTTTTGGTAGCAACGAACAACGGGGCCGGAGTCTGCAAAGTAACAGAGATGGTCGAAAGTGCAGATTTGTTTTCCAGGAATCTACGTCGACCCTCGAGGCTTTCGATCTCTGTGCGGACATCAGCTAGTTGACTCTGCACCTCGAGCGCATCGGATATTTTGCGCGCCTGCCGCATGATTTCGAGAAACTGCATTTCGAGCGCGCGTTTTGTGCGGATGCGCGCTTCGAGGTCAATGTAATCTTCGGTCACGTCCATTCCAGTTATCTTCTCTACCGTAATATTTCCGTCTATGTGGCGAATGGCTTCCACTGCATCACCGAATCGAGCGGAAGGAACACGGGCGGTTATGGTAATGATTGTTGAAGACAGGTTTTGTTCGTTCGGATGATTCTCTTTGGATTCGGATGAGATGATAAACCCGCCATTCTTCTCCGCGATCGACGCAATTTTTTGCAGGCCTTTCCTGGGATCGTCGATCTCGATCGTCAGCTCCGCGTTACGTATGATCTTGCGCTCGGTGAGCTGCTCTGAAGCCTGGGATGCATTGGCCGAATCGAGAGAAATTTTTGTTAAAGCCGGTACGGTCTTCTGAGATGACGTGGACAATTCTGCCGCTTCCGACACGGTAGCGAACTTCGCATTTGATTCAGCCAACATGCCTTGATCTTTTGCCTCGCCCGCGGGCTTACTAAGCTTATTTTCACCCCTGCCGCAACTAACGGTTGCGATCATGAAAAGTATCAACATAAGTATCAACACGGCCGCCATCCTTTTTCTCATAGCTCCTCCTTTGAACTAACGTCTTCTGATAATAAATAGCTTACTGATACACGGCTGATACACGAGTCCGTAGTCCCGTTTGTATTGGCCGTTCCCATGATGAACGTCCCACAAATAATCTTTTGCAAATATTCATCATCTGCCAGGCAAACAGACGCTTTGGAAATATTGAAAGTTCCAAGCCTTTTAATTAAGTACGGATTGACAACTGACCGCCGTATAAATATTCTTTGTACCGGCCTTTCACAAATGCCCCGAAAGCAGGCGTTTTTCTCACATTGAACCTCCCCCTTTTACCTCTGCCGCGAATAACACCGCAGACAAAGGTGAATACTGTATTTTCGTGGTGTATTTGTGGTATATGAGGATACTAGAATACCTGCACGCCGAATCCAGTTACTAAGTTTGTTATTTGAAGACTCTCAGTTGTAATAGCGGAGCTGTGTCGACAACGAGGGGGGAAGGGGAGAGCGGGAGAGTAACCGAGTACAGGACATTGCCGGTGGTGACGCATTGAATAGGGGGACGTTGCGTTGCCAAACTTGTCCTGTCTCCGCGCTGCTCGCTCTCTCGCTCTCCCATTCTTCCACTCGTAAATACTACTCGCGCGGGAGATACCCGAAAGAATCAGGCGCGATCTTTCAATCTTTTCACGAAGCGTAATCCCGACCACACATCATTGATGGCACATACTTTGGTATCGACGAGCCCGGCTTCAAGGCCGATTCGTTGAATGTCGCCTTCAGTCAGGTCGGTCGGTACTCCCGACGCCTTTTTCGGCCACGATATCCATAACATTCCCGCGGGCTTGAGCAACGCCGCGAGCTTTTCAAATCGCGAGAGGAGCTCTTTTTCGCTCTTGACGAAGCATAGGATCAGATCGAGCGGCGCGCGTTGCTGTTTAACTATCTCGACACCGGCTGGCAATACGCCCAATTCTTCAGTGAACTGGTCAGGTGCGTTTACCAATAGGATTCGATGCGAGACTTTGATGCCCAGCTTCTGCGGCAGGGGTGTTCCTGAATAACCAGACATAATTTCTCCCTCTTCGTTTCAAAGAAGAGTTGTTTGATTCAGAAGCGATCTTGATCTCCACTTTTGGACCTAATACCCTGGGTTGCTTTTGTAATATATAGACATCGATCACCGCCTTCACGCGCGCCAGCCATTCGCGAGGTATTTCGGCTCCCAACTTCGTAACCGGAAACCGTTCGGAGTAGAAGGCTACTGCGTCAATGTTATTCCCATTGCACAAAAAGAGGGCGCGGTAGGTGTGAAAGTTATTGGTGATGATGGTGAAGCGGGTCAGCCCATAGACTTCCTTGGCGCGGATTATCGAATCGAGAGTTCTGAAACCGGCGTAATCCAGCGTCATGGCCGATTCCGGCACGCCGAGCTCGAGCGCAAGGGTCTTCATCTCAGCCGGCTCATTATAGCCGCGATTATTGCGCCTGCCGCTGAGCAGGAGATGCTTGACCTTTCCACTGTGATACAGCCGTGCGGCATCTTCCATCCGCGCGCGAAAAAGAGGTTTGATCTTCCTGCTTCTAAAGCGTGGAACGGCGCCCAATACGAGGCCGACGTCATTAGACGGCAACTTTTCCACGTCATTAAAAACGCACGATCCGCTGGAGAGAACAATCCACAGGTTGATGCCGGCTGGCGCCAGAAAAACCAGCAGGCACATGCCGGCAAATCCCCACCTATTCCGCCTGAGTAATCGCAGGAATGATTGCATAATTCAATCTCATAATAAGCTAAAAAATTTCGTATTTCGATTGTCTAGTCTCCTTCTCTGTACTAGAGTTTGATCGGATCACGATGCGACCCAATGTTTTCATCACGCGCCGCCTTCCACCGTCTGCGATAAACAGGCTGGGAGAAGTCTGCGATTACCGGGTGGGGGCTGAACAGGGCGATCTCAGCCGCGAAGGCTTACTCTCTGGAGTGCGCGACGCGGATGGGCTTATCTGTTTACTCACCGATCGAATTGACCGGGAGGTGATTGAGGCCGGATCGAAGCTGCGCGTAATTGCCAACGTCGCAGTGGGATATAACAACATCGATGCTGGAGCGGCCCAAGAGCGAGGGATCTATGTTACAAATACGCCGGGGGTGCTGACTGATGCCACAGCGGATTTGACGTGGGCTTTGATACTCGCCGTGTCCCGTCGCATCGTCGAGGCCGATGCTTTTCTCCGGGCAGGAAAGTTCGCGGGTTGGGACTTCGATATGTTGCTCGGCACAGGATTGTCAGGAAAAGTCATAGGTATTATTGGGTACGGCAGGATCGGGCGGGCCGTGGCGAGACGCGCCACGGGTTTTGGTATGTCGATTGTTTACTGCAATCGGGATGACATCGCCTTTCGCGATGATCCGCAGCATAATTCGATGATGGAGCGTCAATCGATGGCCCGCGCGTCAGGCGCCTTAAATCAGAGCGCGCGGCTCGATGGATTGGCGGCGCGCCGCGTCTCGTTTAATCAATTGATCGGGATGGCCGATATAATCACGCTCCATGTCCCGTTAGCTGCCGCGACGCAGCACCTGATCGATCGCGGCGCGTTTACGCGGGTGAAGCCTTCGGCATTTCTGATCAATACCTCTCGCGGCCCGGTCGTCGATGAAACCGCATTGATCGAGGCGTTGAGCGCGGGAAAGCTAGCCGGCGCGGGTCTCGATGTCTATGAAAGCGAGCCGGAAGTGGGCGAAGCATTACTGGCGATGAACAACTTAGTTTTACTCCCTCACATCGGCAGCGCCACTCGCGAGACTCGGACTGCAATGGCAACAGTAGCCGTAGAAAATGTTATCGATCTATTTTCTGGTCATGTGCCGCGAAATGTTGTATGAATGAAATCTGAAAATCGGACACATTTGAAAAAGTTTGGCTTTGCTATTTTTCTCAAGTATCAGAAAGAATTGACATCAGAAACTGCCATATAAACCCTGCTTGTGTCAGGTGTAGATAGCATCTCTCCTCCCACCCTGTTTTAACTCCTCCCGTTCCAACAGGACATGCCTGGTATTGCAATTGCAAGATGCATCGTAAGCATAATAGAGAGTAATGAATACCAAGTCGAAGAGAGCCTCATTAATATACAATCCAACTGCCGGAAATCTGCGGCGTGATCCGAGACAGATCGAACGGTTGAGTGCCGATTTACGGGCGCATGGAATCGAAACATCCCTGTTGAAGACCTGCTATGCGGGACACGCAACCGAACTTGCGAGGCAAGCGGTGAAGGAGGGATCGGATGTCGTCATCGTATGCGGCGGTGACGGCACGATCAACGAGGCCGCGCAGCCCCTGATCGGGACTGAGACGACCTTGGCCGTCTGGCCATGTGGCACGGCGAATGTTCTGGCCGAAGAGTTATGTCTTCCGCGCAGCACTAAAGCTCTGGCGCAGCTGATTGCAGGCGACCACGCGCGTACGATCAGCGTCGGCCGCGCGCAGAAACCTGAGAACGGCTGGCAACGGTATTTCCTGTTGATGGCAGGGATAGGGTTGGACGCGACGATCGTGCAGGGTGTGGATTTGAACCTCAAACGTATGACGGGTATAGGCGCTTACATCGCGTCCGGAATCGATTATCTGGCGCGGCTGCCGATCACTCCTTTTTCCCTCGATTTCAATGGGCGGAGTTACGAGAGCACATTCGCCGTCATCGCAAACGCCGCGCATTACGCAGTATGGTTCAGGATAGCTCCCGGAGCTAAGGTGGACGATGAAAATCTCGATATCTGCCTATTCAATGCGCGCAGCAGGCTGGCGTATCTCGGATACGCGTTCCTGAGTATGTCGGGTAAGCATACGCGCCGTTCGGGTGTAATATATCAATCGGCGCGCGAGGCAAAGGCAAACTCCAACGATGCCGCACTCGTGCAACTCGATGGCGATGTCGTCGGCAACCTGCCGATGCAATTTGAAATCGTGCCGCACGCCTTACGCGTGATCGCGCCGGAAAAAATGAAAAAAGAATGAGAGGTCTATAAATAGGATGTTATCTTTGCTGGAAAAAGTCGTTTTGGCGATCACATTATCTGTGATTTACCTTGTTATGATACCGGTTGCAGGCCAGGCCCAGACCGTCGCCGGCAACGGAGATACGGAGATCGGCGGCGCCTTGCCGCCGGATATCATAGAGTTGCGGCGGGAAGCCAGTGCGGCAACTTACAATATCAATTACGCGGCTGCGCGCGAGAAATACGAGGAGATCAGAAAGCGACTTCCCCAGCATCCGGCGGGCGATCTCTACATCGCGACGTTGATCTGGCTTGAGCACTTGTATAAGAGCCGTCGCCTGCAAACGGGTCTCTACAAGAATGATTCGAGTTTTTATGCGGGCGCCGAGAAGGCCAGGGAAGAGAGCGAGGGCGACGTCGTCGATCCGGCCGTCGATCGCGCTTTCCGGGACCGCATGGCGGCGGCGAAGACCAAAGCCCTGGCGCTGGTCAGCCGCAACAAGAACGACGCTGATGCGCTCTTCTATCTCGGGTCTTATTACGGGGTAATGGCTGGTTACGAGGCCTCGGTCGCACGGAAATTCTTCAGCGCGATGCGCAACGGCTCCCGCTGCGTCGATGCGCATCAGAAGGTGTTGAAGCTGAAACCGGATTATTACGACGCATATCTATCAGTCGGGATGTACGACTATATCGTCGGCAGCTTGCCCTTCGCTTACAAGGCTATCGCCGCACTCGCCGGGTTCCGCGGAAACAAGCAGCGCGGGATAGAGCGTCTGCAGACGGTTGTGGAGAAGGAGTCCGACAGCGCTGATGATGCGCGCGTCCTTCTGCTGGCAGTCTTTCAGAATGAGAGGCGATACGATGATTCGCTGATCATTCTCGAGCATCTGAGCGAGAAATATCCGCGCAGTTATCTGGTCAAGCTCGAAAAAGCTTCCACTCTGGTCACTCTTAAACGCAGCGAAGATGCTTATCAGGCATTTGAAGGGTTGTTGAAGGACCCTGGGGCGACGCCGGCGGCTGATCTCATCAATTACCAATATGCCGAGGCGCTTGCTTTAAACAAGGATTACCAGCGCGCGGTCGGTCATTTCCTGGCGGTACCCAATTCCACCGGGGCCGATGAAAATCTGGCGACTGTGTCTTTGTTGAGGGCGGCTCAGGTATACGACCTCGGTGGCCAACGAGATGAAGCGATCTCGCAATACAAGGTGGTATTGTCGCGTCCGAATGTTTATGACTCACGAGTGCAGGCTGAGCGCGGATTGAAAGAGCCCTTTTCCGTCAAGGATAAGAAGGGGGATTAAATTTCCATTTTTCATTTGTCAGTTCGTTGCTCGCCTGTCCGAGTCAATGACAAATGTTCAGTCGGTCCGCACGAGCGCAGTCGCTTCTTCATTATCCCTGGTCCGCGGCTTGCCGAAGAACCAGACGATGCCGATGCTCATAAAATAGAGTGCGACCATCGGGGCGGCAAACATGATCATAGTGGTGGCATCCGGGGTCGGAGTCACTACAGCCGAGACTATCGCAATGATCAGGATCGCGTAACGCCACGACTTGAGCATCATCCTGGGCGTTAATAGCCCGATGCGCCCGAGTATGAAAGAGACCGTGGGAATCTGAAAGACGATGCCCAGGCCGAGCATGATTAACATGATCAGATTCAGGTAATCCTCGGCGTTAAGAAGTATCTGAAAACCTCCGCTCTCTCCCCAACTGAGCAGGAAGTCGCAGGCCTGGGGAAATGCGATTTTATAAGCAAAGGACGCGCCGAGCGCGAAGAACAGGGTAGCCATTGCCAGCACCGGCACGACGTAGCGCTTCTCGTGCTTATAGAGACCGGGAGAAATGAAAGCCCAAACCTGGTAGAAAAGAAAAGGTATGGCGAGTGCAATGCCGGCGTAGAGCGCAACGACCATATAGATCGTGAATGCGCCGGTCAGAGTGGTCAAAACCAGCCTGTCGTTCAGCCCGGCAAAGGTACTTCCACTTAGGATATCTTTAATAGGCGTATCGGGTGCAAATCGATGGTCGCCGATCACCCAGGGATGCACAAGTACGAGAATCGCCTCATTATCTTTGGTGATCTTTTTGACGGGGATGGTTGTGCCGGCCGAAATTTTGTTATTGTTGAGAGTGATATCCTGGGGGATGCTGATGTAGGTGATCTCATTTTCACCGAATTGATTCAGGCCCGCCTCTTTGGCGGTGGCATTTTGTCTACTTTTCGCCTTTTGGAATTGAGCTTGTACCGGAATGGCTAGAAAGTTATAAATCTCCTGTGAGAAGTAGAAACAGATTGCGAATGCTATCGCGACAGTCGCCACGGAATACATCAACCTCTTACGCAATTCGTCGAGGTGATCGAGGAAAGACATCTGTAGGCCTTCTTGTTGTTCTTCCACTTGGGTGCTCATCCGGATACCTGGCGGGTCGTCTGCATCTAAATCCAGTGCTGTTTCTCGGGCTCTTTGGCGGCATCAGTAGGCGATTCAACGGCTGCGCCGTCAGTCTGCTGGCCGGATGAAGTAGATGGATTCATACCATTATCAGAGGCTTGTTCGGATGTCTGGGCCGTCTCCGAATCGCCGTACGGATTATACGGATCGTTTGATCCCGATGAGTTGTAATCGTAATTTTCAGATGTGCTCGGGCTCTCGTCTTTGCGGACCTTCTCGAACTCGACTTCCTGTTCCCATGTGCGTTTGAAGTCATCCGAAGCCTTGCGAAATTGAAACATTGCCTGACCCATGGACTTCCCGAGCTCAGGCAACTTGCGGGGCCCGAATACGATCAATGCGATCACGAGAATGAGGATAACTTCTGTCATTCCCAAACCCATATCTCTACTTCTCACTTTCTAAGGCGGAAATTTCCAGGCTTGCTGCAACCATCTCCTACATCCCAAAAATAGACTATAAGTGACGCTCAGAGGTGAGTCAAGTAAGCAATGAATAATGGATAATTGATAATGGATAATTGATAATGCGAATCCTCAGTGGCGACAATCTATTCGAATTATCAATTATCCATTATCAATTATCCATTATTGTTTCTTCTTGTTCGCGTAATAACCTTGCTTGGTGCGAATGTTCAGTTGTGGGCGCGCGACGCGGACATCGATCGCCCGCCAGCGGCCGTCCAGTCGCTCGTTCGATGATGAGTAAGAGAGCGTGTACTGGTTGCGCAACTCAATGACGGTGTTAGCGAATGCCTCGCGAAGCTTCGCCCCCCCGGGATTGCGGAAGAATCTGCCGCCGGACTTTTCGGCCATGGTCTTCATCACTTCCGCACTTTTTTCGCGAATATTCGTATGGTTAACTGCGGAATCGGTCATATCGATGGCATAGATCATCGCATTCGCCGCAATCGCTTTTTTGATCGCCTGATCCATTGATGCCCGGCTATCTGTATCTCCTCCATCGGAGGCGATGAGGATGGCACGGCGGCGCTCGGGTCGTTTCGCAAGGTCCTCGGAGGCTTGGACGATCGCATCATAGAGAGGAGTTTTTCCCTCTGCTTGCAGATCCCAGACCGAGTCGGGGACCTCGCGCACCTCGGTGAAATCCTGCATTTTCTTTACTTTTTTTTCTTTGGTTCCGCCGAAAGTGTAAATCGCGAAAGTATCGCCTTCGCGTATGCCGTCGATGAAATTGACGCAGGCCGCTCGTCCGAGAGTCAGCTTATGCTCCATGCTTGCGCTGGCATCCAGTAAGATGGCGGCGGCAAATGGCGTCTCTTCGAAAGAGAAACTGAGAATCTCCTGCTGCTTGCTATCTTCGAGAATGCGGAAGTCCGCGGCTTTCAGGTCGGGTACGTAGCGATCGTTAAGATCGGAGATTGTCACATTGAGGACAACAAGGTTAGTCTCGACAGAAATCGTATCATCGACGGCATCGGACTTTTTCTCCTGATCCTGCTGTTGCGCGTTTATCGGCGACAGGACCAGAGCGAGAATCAGAACTAGTGTGGGGGCTAATCTGCGATGCATAGTTCAATTGAGGTACCTTCGAAGAAGTTTGGTGAGCTGTATGACCTCAGTCGCGTCGCCGACCACTGCGAGGGAAATTACACGTCTCGACGTTTTGGCCAGATTTTCATTCAGTCGTTCACTCACCACGCATAATTGCTTGATTGCCTCCTCCAGGTTAGCGGGATGCGAATCGAGCGGCTCATCCTCCGAGCCGCCGGAATCCGAACGGATCTGGCGGGCGAATTTTTCGATATTTTTGAGCCTCTTTTCAGTCGCGCGCGGCAGCTGAGTCCGGCCATGCAAATCTTTCAAAAGCAGATTGGCTTCCTCTTCGATCTGCTCCCCTTTTTCCAGAATCTTCTTATGCTCGTTCTCTTCACGCTTGATCTGCATGCGCTTGAGCGTATCGAGCATGGTTTCGTTCTGTTCCTCGGGTATTGTCTGTTCTGAACTGACTACTTGCCCGCTGGCGCTAGAAGCGAGGAAGAGAAGCATAAAGACGAGGAAGTATGTGATCATAGCGCACCGCTCTTTCAATATTCGCAGTTCAGGATACGCCGCGATGGACGCTGACTGCTCGTCTTGACGCTCATATCAATGCCCAGGACCTTGCCTGCTATACCCCGTAACACTTCATCTTCAACCCTGCCGTTTGACTGACAGGCGACCCATTTATTGCCTTCGAACGCGTCGGCGATACGCCCGTCGATGCGGGCGAAGACGAAGAGATGCGAACGCTTTTGATCGATCGGAGTCACCGTTATCTCGAGGACAAACCGGCCCGCCGTCCAGTTCCGAACCTCGTCGGCCGGCAAAGTGGCTAGATATTCGAGGTCTGTTCGCGTCGTGATGCCTTTACTGAACACAACCGGAAGGGTGACCATCTTACCTTCGCGCGGCTTGCTCAAAGCCTCATCGAGCTTGATGTCGCACGTCTTAAGAATATCGCGAACGCTTTCAAGAATCAGTTCGCGCGGAAGATTAATGGTGAATGGATTATCGAGCGGAGGTTCCGGTTTGGGCCGATCGATCTGGATCTGCGCCTGGCTGATAGTGGACAGAAAGCAAATACCGATGATGGTTAGCAAGCATAATCTCAATTTTTTCATACGAGACACAATAGCAGGTTAGCTCAGAACTCATCAAGCCCAGTCTCTGTAAATGTCAATGGAAAATTTTTCATATACATTTTGTAAGAATTACCTGATGAGACCTGTTGGGTTTCTCGCAACTAAATCGTCGAAATCTGCAATGAGCCTGATTTTATTGGGTTTTACGCGTATTTTCGGATCAGCTCGATCTCTGGCACCAAGGTTGCACTTACCTGTGTGGGGCAACGAGATACCAGGTGGTAAACTCCACTGACGGTGTCAGGTGGTTACCAGGGTGAGGTAGGTAACCACAGTTATTGGGCGCTGCAAACATCCCACGGGTGCAGCGCCTATTATTTTTTCCAGCCAACTTGACACGCCTTCTTTCCATAGCTATGTTGCCTGCCTTGACTTCTAATAAATAATCCGAGTGTAAAAAATGCTGAGCGAATACCGCCAAAGCTATGGCGAATACCATTCCGACATCAACCGCGAAGAGTATCTCTGCCGCTCCGGCCGCAAGCAGTGGCGTGAGACGGCGCAGATAACAGCCGAGTACAGCGATCTCTTTCGCCTATCGGCAATAAAAGAACTCGAAGAGCTGCTCAAGGGGGTAGCCGAGTACCGCGAGACAGAACGGGCGAGCATCAAACGGCTTATCTCCTTCGCGGTAACCGGCAACCTCGCAACTCGAATCAGGGAGGTCACGGAAGAGATCGAAAGAATAGAAGATGTTTCGCAGATCGAATGGGATGGCCAGCTGATCGGCTTTCCGCAGTCGGCCGAGGTTTTAGCCAATGAGCCTGACGTTGTGCGCCGGCGCGACCTGATTGCTCGCCGCAACGATGTGATTAAAAGCGCCCAAGATGTTCGGGCTGAGAGGTTCGCGATAATGCAAGCCGCAGCGGTCGATCTCTCTTTCCCAAATTACTGTGTCATGGAGGGCCAATTAAACGGGATCGACTATCAAAGACTCGGGGAAGCCTCGAAGATAGTCCTGTCTAAGACCGAAAGCGATTACGTCACGGCGCTCTCGCGGTTATTTACGCGTAGGGTTGAAATATCGATCGACGATGCATCTCAGGCTGATCTGGGCTATCTGCATCGGTTCGATGATTTCGATCATTACTTCACGCCCGCACAGATGTTCTCGTCCTATAGCGCGATTTTTGCCGACCTCGGCTTCAAGACGGAGAAGCAAGAGAATGTCAAGATCGACTCAGAAATGCGTCAGGGTAAAAAATACTCGTCTTTCTGTTCGCCGATACGTGTTCCCGAAGAGATCAAGCTGGTGATCGGATTGGCGGGCGGGCAGTTGAATTACCGGGAATTCCTGCGCGCTGCGGGCCGGGCACAGAATTACGCCTGGACTTCCGCTCGTCTATATCCGGAATTCCGCATCGCGAAAGATCGAGCGGTGAAGGCGGGCTGGGGAATGCTGTTGGAAAACCTGTTTTATGACAGGAATTGGCTGTCGGGGACGTTCGGTTTTAAAGACAGCGAATGGTTCCGTCACGTACTCGGCGTGTTGCACTTGATGGCGGTCCGCACGGCCGCGGCGAAACTCGACTATGAATTGGTTTTCCACTCCGGCAGCGGAAATACCGGCGCCCTCTATGCCGAATTGATGACCGACGCGGTGCGGGTGAAGTTCGATGAAACCGGGCATCTGCGCGACGTGAGCGATCATTTTCATCCAGCCGACTACCTGAGGGCCTGCGCGCTCGAATCGCAATTGCGCGAGCATCTGAAATCGAAATTCGGTCTGCGCTGGTGGGCTTCACGCAAGGCGGGTGAGATGCTGATCGATCTGTGGAATACGGGTGATCGTTATACGGCGGAAGAGCTGGCATCCCTGATAGGATTGGGAAGATTGGATTTCGACTGGCTGGCGACAGAGTTGCTCGATCGCTTGCAAATGAGTAAGGAAGAATAATAAACGCGAAAAACGCAGAAAACGAATTGCCGGAAGAGGAACTTATGGTTCGCTCGGGTTGAGGACGCCCGGGCTAGATCAAAGGCTTAGGCGGCAACGAAACCGCATTTTAGAAATCCGGTTCGAACTGAGCGAACCGGGAGTAGGAAAGGGGGTAGCGGTGCAATCGAAGATTGTTCACGTTGCGCTCGGTGAGCGCAGCTATGATATCGCCATCGCCGGTGGCGCATTGTTGCGGGTCGGGGAACTAACGCGCGATGCGCTAGGTGACAAGGCGCGCCGGGTCGCGGTCATCACAAATCCCGTAGTCGACTCTTATTACGGCAAAGGAGTCGTCAAGAGTTTGAAACGCGCGGGATTCGTCGTCCTCACACATCTGATCGCCGATGGCGAGCCCGCCAAGTCGATCCGCACAGCCGAACGGCTCTGGGCCTTTTTAATCTCGCATCGGTTTGAACGAGGCGACGGGATTATCGCGCTCGGCGGCGGCGTGGTGGGGGACCTTGCCGGATTTGCCGCTGCGACGTTTCTGCGTGGAATGGATTACGTTCAGGTTCCCACCACCCTGCTTGCTCAGATCGATAGTTCGGTCGGCGGCAAAACGGGCGTCAATCACGCGCTGGGTAAAAACCTGATCGGCGCTTTTCATCATCCGCGGGCGGTCGTGATCGATCCGCTCACTTTAAGGACGCTTCCGGAACGCGAGCTGCGCGCTGGGCTTTACGAAGCGATCAAGTATGGAATCATCAGAGACAGAGACCTGGCTGTCTTCATACGCGATAACATAGGGGCGATCGATGCTCTCGACCCCCAGACGTTGATCCGTATCATCGCTCGTTGCTGCGAGATAAAGGTCGATGTGGTGGTGGCCGACGAACGAGAATCGGGATTGCGCCGCATCCTCAACTTCGGACACACCGTGGGCCACGCGCTCGAAGCGGTGACGTCATATCGGCGATTGAAACACGGCGAGGCGGTCGGCTATGGCATGAAGTGCGCCGCGGCGATCGCAGAGAAAGCCGGAGTAGTTGCGCAACCTGATGCCGAGGCGATCAGAAGCGGCATCGATGCGCTCGGAAGGTTGCCGCGCATCTCTGATTTGAAGGCAAAGGATGTTATAGCGGCGATGGCCCACGACAAGAAAGTAGCACAAGGGAAACTCCACTTCGTCCTGCCTACCAGGGTTGGTGAGGTTGTGGTGCGTGACGATATCGCACCAGCAGTGATCCGCGCGGCCGTACGGGAATTGATTGCGGATTGAGATTGACTATATAAATTTAAAGACATTGTTTTGTCGCACACCTCAATTGGTAAACTTCTTGCCTTCATAAATCATTTTGTTTAGACTGGCTTTCTCCTGATTATCCCCCCAACAAGACCCAGTTATTTCAAGTTGTGATTCCCTTAGTCTTAGGGGATCGCACCGCACTTCCTCCATCATTTTTTCGACTCATCACATGCCAGGGGAGGTATTGCAATGGCTAATTTTAACGATTTGAAATCGAAGTATTCTGCTGTTCTGTCTAAGGGGCAGGAGATCGGTATGACTGTTCAAAATCTTCATATGGAGGGCGAGAAGATTCTCATTCGCGGCGTGGTTCCTACAGATTATGTGAAGAACCAGCTCTGGGATGAAGTCAAACGCATCGACCCGAGCGTCTCTGACGCGATCATCGATGTCAACGTACAGCCCGGTTTGATCTACAAGGTCGTTTCAGGCGATACGCTATCGAAGATCGCCAAACGCTTCTATGGTGATTCCGGCGCGTTTCAAAAGATTTTCGAGGCGAACCGCGATCAATTGAATGATCCGAATAAGATAAAAGTCGGCCAGGAGCTTAGGCTGCCGTAAAGCGATTGATCATATGGATTGGCTAGCAACAAATGGTGATTCGATGAAGCAGACGAGAGAGCGAGAGGGAATTAACGATATCGATCCGGGGCAACTTTTCGAGCAATTCGCCAGAGTGCTGAAAGGCGGCATTCTCCGTTCGGTGATCGGCCCGGCTCTGTCCTCACTCGGGACTGATGGTGTGAGGGAGCAGGTGGCTAACTCGGCGAGTTCGATGAACGAACAGCAGCGTACGGGTTTGGCCAAAACGCTGCTCAACGGCTTTGGCTCGCGTGGAATCGATCTCGGCCCCATCCTGAAAAGGCTCGGGATCAACCCTTCGGTCGCGGAAAACCCGGGCGAAGCAAATGCGGAAGACCTCGCAAAACTTGCGGCACACGCACACGAACACGATCACAGCCTATTCAATAGAGCGATGGAGTTTTACACCGAATATCCGCTTTTGATTCGAACCCTCGGTGCGATCGCCATCGCGTCGATCATCACTTACCTGACTCAGGAAGAGTGAAAGCCAGTTTTCAGTTTTCAGTTCGCTGTACCTCGGTCTGTGGACAGCGAACGGAAACTGAAAACTGATCACGCTACGGCATCGAGATTATGAGGTCTCGTCCGAAACTGAACTGCACGCGTTTGCGAGTGCGCATCGCTTTCGAGGCAGTCTGGGATAATGCTGTGACGAGGATCGGCATGGCGATAGTGGCGTCGCATCGCACTGTCACCGAGCGGGCATTTCTGGCGAGCCGGCCGAATGCCTGAGCCTGATCGAATTCAGCGCCCGAATATCCGCCGTAATCAGCGGTATCGGTGACTATCTGCACGGCGTATTTGTGGCCGCGCACCGTATTATGCAGCATCGCTGCAGCCGTTTCGCTCTGCTGAATGAAGGTCTTGGTCGTGCCGCCGCCGAAGTAAACGACACCGGTCGAGCGAGACTTGGCCACTATCTGAGCCATCTCCACGACATCCTGAATGACATCGAACTGGAATTGATTCTTCTTCTCGATACGGCTGATGCCGATGGCGACGCCGAAGGCGCTGTCGGTGATCGCCGGGCAGAATATCGGGACGCGCGATTTGAAGGCTGACGTCAGAATGCCGTCTTCTGTTGCGATTTCGCTCAGTTCCCGCCCGAGCAGATGAAGGAACTCGCGCGTGGAGTAAGGATGAGCATTGTCGAGTTGAGCTGCGAAGCCGCCGATCCACTCATTGGCTTCGCGGAACTCCTCCTCCGACGCGAATGTATCGTAGATTCGGTCGACCTTTTCTTCGAGCAATTCCAGATCGCTGATTTTGGGGTCGCCGATGTAATGATGGCGGCCCAGGGTTTCGTGCAAATCGTGAAAAATATTGGCGCCGCTGGCGACGAGCACATCGATGCAGCGGTTTTTGATGAGATAAGCGACCAGCCGGCGCATCCCAGCGGGAACGAGCGCGCCGCTCAATCCCATCATCACTACCGCATTTTCCGAGAGCATCTGCAGCCAGAGTTGATGGGCGATCGCGAGATTACGCCCCTGGAATGAGATGTGCTCCATTTTATCCAGCAGGCCAGGCACGCTGCGATCCCGGTCGATCTGCAGCGGTTGTGTCGGTTTTGTTAGGTACTTAGCCCCTTTGATTCTTCGCATCATTGGTTTCAGTCTCGCCGACCGCAAGAATCTCGATCTCAATTGAACACTTCAAATCTGAGATCTTTATCTCCGCCCATTCGAATCGAGATAGGTATAACCCGTATAATGACTCTCATATTCTTCCATCAGGCGGTTCGACGCTTCTTCGGTCAGATGTCCTTTCTTGGTCTGTCTCTTGAGTAGAGTGCGGAAGCTGTCCTGTAAAAAATCTTTGTCGTATTTGGCGTAGGAGAGCATATCTCCAACCTGCGAACCGGGGATGATGCGGCTGATGTGATATTCACCCTCGCCATCGATAATGATGTGAGCCTCGTTGGTCGTCCCAAAAAGGTTGTGAAAATTGCCCATTACCTCCTGATATGCGCCGATCAACATCACCGCCAGGTAGTAGGGCTCGCCGTCTTTGAGATCGTGAACTTCCAGAACCTCTTTCACATCATGGAGATCGACGAATTTATCAACGACGCCGTCCGAATCGCAGGTGATGTCGACCAATGTCGCAGTGTCGGTCGGCGTTTCGTTGAGCTTATGAATGGGGATGATCGGGAAGAGCTGGTCGAATGCCCAGTGATCCGGAACGGAGCGGAAGACGGAGAAGTTACAGAGATATTTGGCAGAGAGAAGTTTGCGCAGATCGTCGAATTCTTCAGATTTGAACTGCGATTGTTTGGCAAAGTTGTTGGCTTTGTCGCAGACCTCCCAGAAAAGAATCTCGCCTTTCGCCCGTTCCTCGAGGCTGATGAAGCCAAGATCGAAAAGCGTGAAGAGCTCTTCCTTGTGTTCCAGCGAGTCATGGTAGTACTCCAGGAAGTTCTTCGAGTTCATCGTCTTGTAGAGGTCGTAGAGCTCGATGACGACCGGCGGATCGTCATCGGAGACCGTGATGTTCTTGATCCCCTGAACCGTTTCGATCTCGTCGATCAGATTGATGATGAGCATCGCATGATAGGCGACCAGTATCCGGCCCGATTCGGTGATGACATTAGGTTCCGAGACGTTCTCCTCTTCGCAGACGCTCTTGATCGTATATATGACGTCATTGGCGAACTCTTGCATGGTGTAGTTCGCCGACGATTCGAAGCTGGTCTTGCTTCCGTCGTAATCGACCCCGGCGCCGCCGCCGACGTTGAGGTGATCGACGTCGATGCCCATCTTGCGGATCTTGGCGTAGACGCGCGCGGCTTCCTTGACGCCGGCCTTGACGCGCTTGATCTGCGTGATCTGCGATCCGATATGAAAATGCAGTACGCGCAGGGCATCGATCATGCCGGCATCGCGCAGCATCTTGACCGCCTGCAGCAATTCGGATGTGGTGAGCCCGAATTTCGACTGTTCGCCACCGGATTTCTCCCAGCGCCCCGAGCCGCGCGTATAAAGCCGGACGCGCATTCCGATCATCGGGCGCGTACCACTCGCGCGCGCGCGGTCGATCACCTTGCCCAGTTCGCTCAGTTTTTCGATGACGATGACGACGTTTTTTCCGGCCTTCGCACCGACGAAGGCGAGATCGATGAAGCTGTCATCCTTGAACCCGTTGCAAACCAGGAGCGAGTCGGGCGCCTGATCCATTGCGATCGCCGCGTAGAGCTCTGACTTGCTTCCGGCTTCCAGGCCATAGTTATATTTCGTCGCTTCCTCCAGGTAGGCTTCAATCACCTGCCGCCTTTGATTGACCTTCATGGGGAAGACGGCCCGGTGTTCGCCTTTATATTCGAATTCCTTCATCGCCGCGCGGAAAGACTGATTCATCTTGCGAACCTGGCCGGCGAAGATTTGCGGAAATCGTAATTGGATCGGAAGCTTGACGCGTTTGGAGATGAGCTCATCCAGTAGCTTCTTGACATCGACGCTTCTCGGGTCGCCTTCAGCAGGATGGACGATCAAATGGCCTTGTGAATTGATGCCATAATATCCGGCTCCCCAGTTCTCGATGCCGTAGGTTTGTGCAACCTCAGCGATGGCTGATTTCATTTTTAATCGTTTCTTGACCTCCCTTGAATGCAATTTCTATATGATGAAAAATGAACCATCCATTGAATAGATATGAGGCGTTATGGAGGACACCGATCTATTTACCCTAACCTCGACCGAGCAGACCTTCTCCGCTGAATCTGCCTACGAAATCTATAGTTATCTAATGAGAGGCGGACTGTATCAAATTGGCGGATTGCTGTCAAAAACTATTTTTTTAGGGGTAAAGAGCCGAGATTGATGGCAAAAGAGGGAATGAATCAAGCGCTTTCCGTAATGAAGGAGGCAAGGCGCAATAGGTTCGTTTCAAAGAGTTATGTATCTCCGTTCGGAGCGGCGCATGAATTCACGGGAATTCATGCGTCGCTGCCTGAGGTGATGGCACAGGCTGAAACTACGAGTGGCCCGTTCTCCGGCCGCTATCGCATTTTTGGTTCCCATCCGCTTACAAATTTTGTCGCTTGAATTCATCGGCAATATGATCGCAAGCGCGTGCGGTGATCGCCATCATCGTCAGGGTCGGGTTCTGACAACCCTGCGACACGAAACACGCGCCGTCGGTCACGAAGACGTTCTTCACATCCCACGACTGGTTCCATTTGTTGAGGACCGACGTCTTCGGGTCATCGCCCATGCGCGCGGTGCCGACCTCGTGGATGCAGAAGCCCGGAGGCGCCGCCTTGTCATTCGCATAGAGCGTTCGGAATCCGGCTGCGTCAACCATCTCACGGATCGTCAATAGCGCGTCCTTAGCCATCGCCGCCTCGTTTTCACCGTGTGTGCATTCGATATGGAGGACGGGGATGCCCCAGGCATCGACCTTATTCTGATCGATAACGACGCGGTTCTCTTGGCGCGGCAGCATTTCGCACCAGGCTCCGAGCCCGAAACCGATCTCGTTAGGAAATTCGCGGACGAACTTTTTGAACTCGGCCCCGAACCCCGGCTGGAGTTTCGCCTGGGCGAACGTATATCCCATCCTGACGCTTCCCTGCATCCCGTAGCCGCGCATAAAATCGGGGTGCTTTTCCTTGATATTGCGAAAGCGCGGTATATAGATGCCGTTGGCCCGGCCGTCGGAGAAATCGTACTTCATCCCCTGCAGCTCGGGCACATAGCCCGATGCGCTGATCTGGAACATATGATCCATCAAGTAATTGCCGAGCACGCCCGATGAATTCCCCAGGCCATGCGGGTATTGCCGCGATTTCGAATTGAGCAATATCCGCGTCGATTCGAGCGTGGAGGCGCAGAGGACAATCACTTTCCCGAACTCTTCATAGTCCTCTCTCGTCACCTGATTGACGATGCGCACGCCTTTTGCTTTCCCGGTGTTTGCGTCCACGATGATCTCGCGCACTACCGCATTGGGACGCAAGGTCATCCTCCCCGTCTTGGCTGCCGCGGGAAGCGTTGAACCGTTGCTGCTGAAATATGAATGCGTATCGCAGCCGCGGTCGCAATGGCCGCAGTAATGGCACGCGGCGCGGCCTTGATGGGGTTTGGTCAGGATCGCCGCCCGCCCGATGATCACGTTGCGGTCTTTCCAACGGCCCTCGACGGCTTTCTTCAATGTCTTTTCGCCGCACGTCATAGCCATGGGCGGCAGGAAATTGCTGTCGGGAAGCTGGGGCAGTTTTTCATATGATCCGCTGATGCCTGCGAAATCTTCAACTTTAGCATAGTACGGTTCGAGGTCTGCGTAACTGATCGGCCAGTCTTTATCGTATCCATCGCGGCTGGCGGCTTTGAAGTCGTATTCGCTCAGACGGTAGGATTGCCGGCCCCAGGTGAGCGACCGCCCCCCGACCTGCCGCCCGCGAATCCACCAGAAAGGCTTGTCGTCGGGAGTGGTATAGGGGTTGTCGATGTCGTCGACGAATAGATGCGCGCCATATTCATTGCAGGCATAACACCGGGATTGTATCGGCTGGCGCGGCGCGTAGAAACTGCCGGGGCTGATCCCGCGGTATTTCAGCTCGTAAGGCCACGTCATCATCCGGTAGTCTTTGTCCGGATCGATCTGCCTGCCCGCTTCGAGCACGAGCACCGACATCCCTCTCTCGGTGAGTACCTTGGCGGCCCACCCGCCCGTGGCTCCCGATCCGACGACGATAGCATCGTAAATTCTGCGTCTGGACCTTTGCATTACTGCTCCTCAGAGATTTGCATGGAGTTCCGAGTTCAGACGTTAACCCCCCCCCGCCCTTTAAACGGTTGAAACTGCCGCCGAAAGGTTGAACTGGTCGCCGAAAGTCTGTACTACATGCGCGTTCTCATCGTTTCGGAACGTCGCTCATAACCTGAGAGACTCCCTGGATTTTTATGTAGTTGTCAGGACGATTCGCGCTCAATCTAACGTAAGCGCGCGCGACTGTCCATTCAAAATCGAGGCAAATCACGACAACGTCCTCCCAGCTCTTGACTGCCTACTACGATTGTAGTAGGGTTGGCCTCGGTTGTAGTTGTGGGATGGGCGAAGGAAGAGGGAACAGGAGCCAGAAAGGAAAGAGTAGCGATGACAAGAAAGCGAACGGTAAAGCTGACCAGGTTCGAGATGGAGATCATGGATGCGCTCTGGGATCTGGGCAGCGCATCGATCCGCGAGATTCACGACAAACTGCCGGAGCGTAAGCGTCCGGCCTATACGACGGTGCAGACGATCATCCGCCGTCTCGAGGAGAAGGGGGCTGTCAGACAGACGAGGCAGATCGGCAATGCGCACATTTTCGAACCGGTGGTGACGCGCGATGCGGCGCACCGGCGATTGATCGACGACCTGCTCGATCTTTTCGGAGGTTCAGCGCGCCCGCTCATGGCTCATCTCGCCGAATCAGGGAAGCTCAGCCTGGAAGACCTGCGCGAGCTCGAATCGATACTGGCGCAGCAGGGCGAGGATGAAGCTGCGGAGAGCGCAAGCGAACCCGCGCGACGCAACAAAGATCGGCGCTCAGGCTAACCGAGGGAGTAGATGACTATGACGCTCCATCAAATTTTTTTCGAATGGTCGCAATGGTTCTGGCCTCTGTTGGCCAATCATCTCTGGCAGACTACGCTGCTTGCCTTGATCGCCTGGGTTGTCGTCTCGTCCCTCAGGCGTGCCACGGCACGCGCCCGCTACGTCATCTGGATGATCGCGTTCCTGAAAATTTTAGCGCCCTCAGCCTTGTTGATAGTCGCGCTCGAGAGCTCGGGATTCGATCTGGTGGAGCGATCGACTTACACCAGTGTCGAAATATTTTTCCAGATCGCGCAACCAATCTCCCTCGCCGGATCTGATCCGGAAACAATCGCCATCGGCGAGTCGATCGTAACAGCTCCACGGTCAGCCCTTGAGGGACATAACGAATTCTATTGTCTGTTGGCGATCAGCTGGTTCTCCGGAGCGACGGTCTGGTGTTTGCGATGGCTGGGGCTGCGCCGCCGTTTTGTGCGCGCCTTGAAGGCCGGAAGCGAAATCGCAGAAGGGCCTGCGGCGGTGGCGCTTCAGCGGGCGACGCGGTGGTTATCGCTCACGCGCGCAATCGGCCTGGTCGAGTCGCCGCTGGTCAGGGAGCCCGGAGTTTGGCGCACCTGGCGCCCCGTCGTGGTTTTGCCGAAAGGGCTCGTCGGTAAGTTGAGCTCGGAAGAATTGGAAGCGGTGATGATGCACGAGCTGATTCATGTTTCACGGTTGGACAATTTAGTGGGGACGATGCAGATGATCATCTGTTGTCTGTTCTGGTTTCACCCGCTCGTCTGGATGATCGATCGCAGGCTGCTGGCGGAGCGCGAGCTGGTCTGCGACGAGGATGTAATTCGATATATTGGTGAGCCGCGCGTTTATGCTGCGGGTTTATGGAAGGTCGCGCAGTTCGGATTGGGGTGGCATCTGGCCGGGGTCTCGCACGCTGCGGGATCGGACTTAAAACGGAGGATTGAATTAATGTTGGATGGTAAACACAGAACCAAACTTTCAGCGGCCGGCCGCGCGATGGCCGGGTCGGCAGTCGCCGCACTGCTCGTCGTCGCCTTTGCCCTGGCGATCTTCACGCGCGACAAAGTCGCGGCCTCGAAACTTACCGCCCCGCAGGATAACGGACCGGCCGTGATTTTGCCGATGCAGTTTGAGAATCTGCCCGGCATTCCGCTGATAGTCACTGCGCTGCAGGCTTCTCTCAGCGAAGCGAGACCCGTGAAATTCCCGGGCACAACTTCAGATGGGCAGATCGTCGATCTGACTCGCAAAGACGAGATGGAACGGGATCTGAATCTGACCGTGCAAGTGTTGAACCAGGGTGATCGCACTGTTTCCGGAGTGGCGATACAGATTGAAAACCAATCATACAATGCTGGAAACCGAGTAATGGTCTTCTCGACTGCATTGCCGAAGGACGACGCGGGACAGACCGTAATCGATATCGAACCGCATCAAACGTTCACATTCAAACAAATAGAAAGAGTTATGGAGAGGAGTGATGGGGTGGAATTGATGAGTTCGATCAACGATTTCCGGTTCAAGATACTCGGTGTCATGCTAGAACCCGATAAGAGTTGGATTTGGGCGAAAGACGCCATAGAGTCGATGGGGAGATCCTTGAACGATGAAGCTTTCTACGCTGATCTCGACAAAGCTGTTCGTCAGTGGGAGAGCCTGACGCGTGATATCCGCGAAGGTGAAGGGACGATCAAAAAAGAGGTCAAGAAATCCGCCCAGGAAAAAAGGGAGGGCGCTGTCATCGAACCGATGAGCGCGAATTTGAGACCGACGATCCTCTACAAAGAGAGAGCTAGGTACACCGATCTGGCTCGCCAGAACGAAATTCAGGGCACCGTGGTGCTAAATGTTGTCTTCGGTGCCGATGGAAGGATGACGGAAATTCGGATCGTTCGCGGATTGCCTGATGGATTGACCGAGCAGGCCATTACAGCCTCGCAGGCAATTCGCTTTGAGCCCGCTGTTAAGGATGGCCGCAGGGTCAGTGTGCGCGGCAACCTGGAATTCAGCTTCAATCTGGACAAATCCGCCAGCGCATCGATATCAAACCGGAACGAATCCGAAACATCTGATGGGATTCATCCTATGTCGGTTACGATGCGACCGACGATATTATATAAAGAGAAGGCTGGATACACGGAAGAGGCCAGACAGAAAAAGATAGAGGGAGTCGTCGTCCTTAACGCAATCTTCGGCGCTGACGGCAAGATCAGTAACATCGAGGTCAAGCGCGGCTTGCCTTATGGGTTATCAGAGCAAGCCATAGCGGCTGCGCAAGCGATTCGTTTTGGGCCCGCGTTGAAGGACGGGAAACCGGTAAGCGTCAGGGGGAACCTGGAGTTCAAATTTAATCTATATTGACCTCCTCTGTATTCGCATGTTGTGCCGCCTTCAGGCGAGTTAGCTCTGACCGCCTGAAGGCGAGCAGGAAATCGTTTGGAGTTCCACGTTTACGCGGTCTTTTTCTTTTCGCATGCTTCCTGACCGGCTGAAGGCGTAACTCCAAACGCGATCTCCACGCGCTTGGAGACATCGATTTGCCTCATTTTTGACTTAACAATAGACTTAACAATAATTGAGTACTCTGTAACTGCTCTTCCCGATTACCTCGCTGCTCAATGTAGCCGCTCGCTAATTTTCAGGTTTCGGTCTGCCGATCGGGAACCCCCGCTGAAATCTGAAAACTTTCATCAATCATTTGACTCAATCCAAGGCAGTTCAATCCTCAAAGGACCATCGAAAGTGCTATAATCCTTAGGCCCAAATTGGGTTCAAGAGGTGTGAAATTATTGGTATGTTCAAAGAAAAACTTCCCCTGATTGGCGGATTATTATCCCTATTACTTTTGGTCGGTACAATTACGGTAATCGTCTCGGCTTTCGTTCGATTGCGTGGGAAGCAGCCACTGCCAAAGCCACGCGAGGTCAACAAATTGAAGACCAACGTGCAGTCGGTGGTCGAAGGGTCCGAGTATGTAGAGACTAAAAGTGGGCGCAAGATATTTCGTCTACTTTTCGCCAAAAATACGCAGTACGAAGATGGGCGGAACGAGCTTGAAAAGGTCGATCTGGTGGCATTCGATGACAAGCCCGGGAAGAACGTACAAATTATCTCAGACAGGGGTACATATCTGCGCGAGCAGGGCATTTTGACATTTGCCGGCAATGTCAAGGTGACGAGCAGCGATGGGCTGGAGGTTACGACCGAGGCGCTGAAATTTGAACAGGCGGCCGAGGTAGCGAGCACCGATGTAGCGATCCAGTTCCGTCAGGGAGAGATCAGCGGTTCTGCTATCGGCGCCCAGCTTCACACCAAAACACGCGTCATGACTCTCCTGAGCGATGCCCGCGTCATCAACACCAATTCCGATTTCAACAAACCGAATCCGGCGAAAAAGAGCGAGCCGCCGGTCGAGATACGCAGTGACAGGGCGAACTATTCCGAACTCGAAGGCTTGGTCCGTTTTGAGGGCAATGCCCGGGCGGTGAGCGGCGAGAAATATGCGCAGGCGGATATCATCACCGGCGTGATCAACAAAGACGCGGCAAACCCGCAGACGAAAAAACTGACTCGCATAGAATTTCGCGGCAACTCCTATTTGAAGTCGGAGGAGGCGGGTAAGACTTCGGAAATGAAGTCTCGCGACATGGATTTTTTCTTCGACGATAAGCAGCAGATCAAATCCGCTGTCGGCACAGGCGCTGCCTATGCCCGATCGCTCGAGAAAGATTCACCGCGCGAGGTGACAGCCGAGAGGATCGAGGTGATCTACAAGCCGGCTGAACATGGAAGCGTCATACAGGAAATAATCACGCAGGGGCGAACGAAGATGAAGATAGATGTCGCCGATGCGAAGGAAGTATCGGAACGAGTGATCGAGGCCGATGCGGTGCGGGCCTTTTTCCGTGAAGACGGCAAAAACTTTGCGCGCGCCGAAGCGAATGGAGATGCGGTTCTGACCATCACGCCCAAAAAGATCACCCCGGTGGCGGAAAGAAAGAACCTGCGCGCCGCGCGGTTCAACACGGTATTCCATGAGACCGGAAATACGATCAAGACATTCATCGCAGATGGCAAAGCAGTCGCCCATATCGAACCGATGCAAAATGATAGCAAGCGGACGAAGAAGAGTCTGAGCGGCAATAGACTGACGGGAAATTTCGACCCGCAGACGCAGGACATCTCCGAGTTCTACGCCGAGGGCGGCGCGAAGTTCAACGACGGCGAGCGCAACGGGAGCTCGGTCCGGGCCACTTACAAGGCTTCGACTCAACTCGTCGAAATGCGCGGGAAACCGTTGCTCTGGGATTCATCGGCGCGCGCAAATGCGGACGAGATCGACGCCAATGTCGAAACGGACGAGAGCTTCCTCCGCGGGCGGGTGCGCACGATCTATTACGATCGCGAGACCACCGACAAATCGACTCCCTTCAAAGACAGGAAGTCTCCGGTGACGATCGTGGCGGATCGCGCAGTCACCAAACATAAAGAGGGGGCGGCCAGATATTTCGGCAATGTACGGGCGTGGCAGGAGGATGATTTCGTGCGTGCGGATAACCTGGAGCTCGACAAAGGTGAGCGGATGATGGTGGCGTGGGGAAATGCGCAGTCGGGCTTCTACGACTTCGAGCGCGAGGTCGAAAAGGGGCATAAAGAGATCGTGCCGGCCTTCGCCAAGGCGGACCGGATCACATACCGCGATGAGACGCGGACCGCGCATTACGAGGGATCGGTGAAAATCCGCCAGGGGACCGACCAAATCGATGCGGCTGTCGCGGATGTCGTGATGGATGAAGATAACAAACTCGTGAGCTGGACTGCTTCCACCGATGTCGTAATGACGCAACCATCTCGCCGTGCATCGGGCGATAACATCGTTTACACGGCGGCGACAGATACCGCAGTGCTCACCGGTATCCCCGCTGTAGTAGTAGATAACGATCGTGAAGCGGTTACAAAAAGCTCAAAATTGACAATGCATCTTCGCGATGCTAGGATCGAATCCAAGAATGAAAGCGGCATGCATAAACGTGTGAGAACTACGCACCGCATCCAGAAATAGACCGCTGGTAGTGTCAAACTGCAATCCGAAGGAGGCAAGTTGGTATGGTGAGCGAAATGCTTGAGCGTGAAAGCGCTGAGCTGGTCATCAGCCAGACCGGAACAAGCATCGGGGCACTGCGAGCGGAAAACCTCTTGAAGTCTTATCGACGGCGTTGTGTAGTCAATAAGGTTTCAATAACTGTCAATCCATGCGAGATCGTAGGATTGCTTGGCCCGAATGGAGCAGGGAAGACCACGACATTTTTTATGGTCGTCGGTCTTGAGGAGCCTGATGAAGGCAGTGTTTGGTTAGGCGATCAGAATATTACGAAGCTGCCTCTCTATAGGCGCGCGCGGCTGGGGATAAGCTATCTGCCGCAGGAGGCATCGGTATTTCGTAAGTTGACGGTAGAACAGAATCTAATGGCTATTCTGGAGACGCTCAAAATGACGAGCGATGAGCGACACGAGCGGCTTGAGGAATTGATCGAAGAGTTTCGTTTGAGCCACGTCCGAAAGAACAAAGGCTACGCGCTATCTGGCGGTGAGCGACGTCGGACGGAGATCGCGCGAATGCTGACTCTGAAACCGAATTACATTCTCCTCGATGAACCGTTCGCCGGGATCGATCCCATAGCGATCGATGATATTCAACATATCATAGCGCGGTTGCGCGATCGGGGGATCGGGATTTTGATCACGGACCACAACGTGCGCGAGGCATTGGAGATAACCGATCGCGCCTACATCATAAGTGAAGGCCAGCTTTTCCGGTCCGGAACGCCTCTTGAGTTGACTGACGATCCGGAAGTTCGTAGGGTTTATCTGGGAGAGAAATTTAGAATGTGAATTGATATGGGTAATTGGTAGTAGATAGATAGTAATAGATAGATAATTGATAATTGAAGATGGTTGAATAGTTGCAAACATACGGCAAACATCAAGCTCCGGCCATTATCAGTTATCTATTGGCAGTTACCTTTTGGAGTTTATGTCTTTTAAACCGACACTCACCACTCAACTATCGCAGCGTCTGGTACTGACGCCGCAGTTGCGCCAGCGGATTGAGATGTTGCAGATGACCAAGCTCGAATTGGGCGAACTGGTTACGCAACAGCTCGGTGAGAATCCCGTGCTGGAAGAGCTACCGCCTGAGGAGGTGGCGGTTTCCCCTGATCTTGCCAACGTCGACTTTCCCGAAACATCCAGTAATCTCATCAATGGCTCGGCCGAGGTCCCTGAAACCCAGTTGACGAGTGTCGAGCCCGGCTCCACTTATGAACAGAATATGGGGGAGTTTACGCAGGTTCCGGGTGAAGGGACTCGCGAGAGCGAAACCGTCGAGTCTCGTGAACCCGAGATCGGCGAACGCGATTCCTTCGAGGAGATCGATTTCGGCAGTACCTTTGAAGAATATCTCGATCCCGGCTATAGGACGCGCGAGACGGAGGTCAAGGACACACCTTCATTCGAGCAATTTCTCTCATCCGAGCAAAGCCTGGCCGATTATCTCAACTGGCAATTACAGTTGACGGTGACAACTCCCGAAGTCTTTGACGCAGCGGAGGCGATCATCGGAAGCATGAACGATGATGGGTTCCTCGACGAGCCGCTCGAAGAGATCGCTGCCATCGGTCCCTGGCCGATGGAGACGGTTGAGAAGGCGCTGAAGATCGTGCAGCAGTTCGACCCGGCGGGCATCGGGGGGCGCGATCTGCAGGAATGTCTGTTATTGCAATTGATACATCACGGTTATGGCGACAGGCTGGCCGCCCGGATCATCCGCGATTATCCAGTCTCGAAGCTGCAAAACCATAAATTGCCGGAACTGGCTAAAGAGCTGGGGGTTAGCGTCGAGCAGCTGGCTCAGGAGTTGAAATTGATCCGCCAGCTCGAGCCTCATCCCGGCCGCAAGTTTGCGCCGCGGGATGCGCAGTATATCGAACCCGAGGTTTACATCGAGAAGATCGAAGATGAGTATGTCATCCGATTCAATGACGATGGGCTACCGCAACTGCGCATCAACAAGCAGTATCGCCAGATGATGGAGAATAAAGAGACGTCGAAAGAGACGCGCGATTACATCAAGGACAAGTTCCGCTCGGCCGTAGACCTGCTCAAAAACATCGAGCATCGCAAGCAGACGATATACAAAGTATGTGAACGGATTGTGGAGCGCCAGCGCGATTTCCTCGACAAAGGAGTTGAATTTCTCAAGCCGATGATGCTTAAAGACATCTCGGAAGACATCGGCATGCACCTTTCGACTGTCTCGCGCGTAGTCAACGGCAAGTATGCGCACACGCCTCAAGGCGTGATCGAGTTGCGGCGCTTTTTCACCGAGGGGATGGTCAATGATGATGGCGAGGAGGTATCGACCCGCATCATCAAGCTCAAGATAAAAAAGATGATAGAAGCCGAAGACCCGCGCGAACCGTTGACCGACGACCTGATCGCCGCGCGTCTGGCTCAGGAAGGGCAAAAGCTTTCTCGGCGCACCGTCGCCAAGTACCGCGACCAGATGAAGATTCCCGGATCGCGCGAACGGCGTCAGGTAGTTTGATTTAAGGATTAAGGATGTTGATTGCGGTTGGCGGATTTTGAAGTTGTCGGGGCTACAGAAAAATCCGCGGACCGAAGTTGTCAGCGCGACATTGGGCGAAGACGCAACCGCGGATTTTCACTGATGAGACGGATCATCCCGAAGTGCAAACCGTGATTGCTCCGGTTCCATCTCGTATCTGATTAATTCAGAACCACGCAACACTTTATTATGCGTTGCTTCCCACCCCACCTCATCGCTCAACCATTCATAGGGTCTGCCCGTCTGTCAGCCCCGCATGATGGGCAAAATGTTCAACGTTCTAACGATAAGGAGCCTCGGGATGAAAATAGAATTCACAGGACGGAACTTCAACATTTCTCCAGCCATCAAAAAGCATGTGACAGAACATTTCAAGAAGATCGTGACGGTGCTCAACGGTGCGTCCAGGGCGCATGTAATATTGAGCATCGAAAAGCATCATCGCCACGTGGCGGAAATAGTAGTGAACTGGAATGAGCATGCGCTGACGAGCAAAGCTGATTCTAACGATATGTATGCATCAGCCTTACAGGCGATCGACAAACTGCGCCGGCAGGCGGTCAAGGTCAAAGGCAAGATAATCGATCGGAAACATCATGCGCCATCCGCCAGCGCTGTCGCACCGAGCCCGATCCCGCCGGTTCAACCCGCCGCCCCTGACCCTCGGATTATCCGTTCAAGTCGATACTCCGTGAAACCCATGACGCCGGAAGAGGCGATACTTCAGGTCGAAGAGGCCTCGGAGCAGTTCCTCGTCTTCCGCGACGCCGAAACCGAGCGCGTCGGTGTCATCTACAAACGGAAAGACGGCAATTACGGTTTAATTGAACCTTAGGTATATGGTTCCACAACTCATCATCATAACGGGTCTCAGCGGATCCGGAATGTCTTCAGCGATGAATGTCTTTGAAGACATGGGTTATTTCTGCGTTGATAATCTGCCGGTGCAACTGATCAATAGTTTCGTGCACCTCTTCGAAATGAAGGAGTCGGGGATTACGCGCGCGGCGCTCAGCGTCAACGTTCGGGAAGGGGATTTTCTCAATACTTTTCCGCAGGTTTATACGCAGCTCCGCGAGCGCTCCGATCTGGAGACGACTGTCATATTTATGGAGGGGCGGGACGCGGTTTTGCACCGCCGCTACAGCGAGACGCGGCGGCCTCATCCGCTGGGCGAGGGGAGCGTTCTTGAAGCGATCACTGAGGAGCGTAAAATGCTGGAGCCGATCAGAGCTCTGGTCGATGTGGTGATCGATACATCCGATCACACAGTTCATACGCTGCGCTCCTGGCTCAAAAATCGTTTCGCGCCCGAGAGCGCGGAGACGAAAACTGAAATCAGCGTGGTGAGTTTCGGCTTCAAATTCGGGGTGCCGCTCGACGTGGATCTGCTGTTCGATGTTCGCTTCCTTCCGAATCCGCACTTCGTGCCGGAATTGAAAGGTTATACCGGAAACGATCAGCAAGTCGTCGAATATCTGAATAAGAGCCCTGAGGTCGACGAGACGATCGGCCGCTTCAACGATCTGCTCGATTACCTCATGCCTCTTTATCAGCGCGAAGGTAAAAGTTATGTCACCGTCGGCGTCGGTTGTACGGGCGGTAAGCATCGCTCAGTCGCTGTAGCCAATGCCCTCGGCAAACATCTCAATCGCGAGGGCTATCACGCCCGCGTGATTCATCGGGATGTGAAGAAATAAGTTTTCAGTTTTTAGTTTTCAGTTCGCTTGAACCTTGATGCCACAGCTCAAGCGAACGGAAAACTGAAAACTGAAAACTGAAAACTTTGAGGTTTTATGCCATTAGTAGGAGGCGTAGTAGTCACGCATGGGAATCTTGCGGCTGAGCTGTTAAGTGCCGCCGAAACGATAATCAACGAGGACATTCGTCATATCACTGCTGTAACGATTGGTTGGCACGACAATATCGATGTGGCGCGCGAACAGATCAGCAAGGCTATTGAGCGCGTCGAGCAGGGAGCCGGAGTGCTTGTCTTGACCGATATGTTTGGCGGAACGCCGACGAACATCGCATGTACTTTTTTAGGTAATACACCGATAGAGGTAGTAACCGGAGTCAACCTGCCAATGATCATCAAACTCGCCGACCAACAGCCGGAAGAGCCGTTGCCGGTGATCGCGCGCCGCGTTCGCGATCAGGGGCAAAAGAACATCTATCTGGCGAGCGAAGTGCTATCACCGGGAAAGCAGTGAAACCACAAGAGAAGGATGCAGCAGCGGAGATTGGTAATCAGTAACAGACTGGGAATGCACGCGCGCGCGGCCGCGCGTCTGGTCCGGCTTGCTAACAGGTTTCGCAGCGACATTCAGCTGGCTCGCTCTGACGCGCTTCATAGAACGATGAATGCGAAGAGTATCTTCTCGGTATTGCTGCTGGCCGCAACACAGGGGACGACGATCGATATCATCGTCGATGGCCCGGATGAGATCGAGGCGATGGAATCATTATGTCGGTTGATTGAAGAGCGGTTCGGAGAGGGGTGATAGGAAAAAATAGATCATACAGGGCAAAGCGAAAAATGCGCACCCCGGCGAGAAAAATACAAGAAGAGAGACTGGAAGGTATCGGCGCCTGTCAGGGCGTAGCGATCGGCCCCGCATTTCTGGTCGACGATCCGCGCGGGCGGATAGTACGCGTCTTTTTGCCTTCCGAACAAATCGAGGGCGAGGTCGCTCGTTTCAGAGATGCCGTCCGAATTGCGCAGCAGCAGATTCAGGAAGCGACCGAGCGGCTGCGCGCAGCTATGGGTCCGGAACGCGCATACATCCTCGAAGCGCATCTGCTGATGCTGCAAGACCGCAGCATCGGGGAGCAGGTCGAAAATTTCATTAGAGAAAATCAGGCTAACGCTGAATGGGCCGTTCGCGATGTGACGGTTCAACTTCTCAGAGTCTACGCGCAGATCACCGACGACTACCTGCGAGAACGCGGGAGCGACATTGCCGATGTCTCACATCGGCTTATCAAAATTCTTTCGGGAACTAAGACGCGCGATCTCAATGAACTGGCGGAGGGAGCGATCATCGTAGCCGATGATCTTTTGCCGTCTGTGGCGGCCGACCTCGATCCCCGGCGCGTAATCGGTTTTGTCACCAACGTCGGGGGATGGACATCGCATACATCTATCATCGCCCGCAGCTTGAACATCCCGGCCGTGGTCGGGGCTCGTCATATCAGTTCGCGGGTGCGGTCTGGTGAATCGATCATCATCGACGGCGCCACCGGGACAGTCATCCTCAATCCATCTCCCGAAACCTACCGTTTTTATACCGAGCAGCGCGAGCGCCAGCAGCAACAACAGCTTCACGATATCGAAGAACGCGAACTGCCGGCGGTGACCCATGACGGTCATGAAGTGACGCTGCGCGCCAACATCGAATTGATAGAAGAGATCGACGTCCTCCAACGATTCAATGCCGCGGGAATCGGACTTTACCGCTCGGAATTCCTTTATTCGCAGGCCGCGGTGGGATTGCCGACCGAGCAGGAGCAATACGAAGCATACAAATTTCTGGCCGAAATGAGCGGTAAGGATGGCGCCGTCATCCGGACATTCGATCTCGGCGGCGACAAGTTAAATTTGGAGGGTTACAAACCTGAGCGTAATCCGGCCCTCGGGTTGCGAGCGATTCGCCTCTCGCTTAGCGTCCAGGATGTTTTTCGCACGCAGATTCGCGCGATCCTGCGAGCCGCCAAACACTCCGATGGAAGCGTGCGCTTGAGGATACTGCTCCCGCTTATTACAAATCTTGACGAGGTCCGCGAGGCGAAATTGATAATAGCGGACGCGGAAAAAGAATTGCAGAATGAGGGCGTGCCTCACGCGGAAGATATTGAGATCGGAGTCATGGTTGAAGTGCCGGCGGCGGTGATCATGGCCCAGGCACTGGCGCGCGAGGCTGATTTCTTCAGTTTGGGAACTAACGATCTGACTCAGAGTCTGCTCGCCGTCGATCGCGGAAACGAGAATGTCAGCGCTCTTTTCGATCCTATGCATCCGGCGGTCCTGCGGGCGATCAAATACGTCGCGGATGCGGCCGGACGGATGCAGATACCAATCAATGTTTGCGGAGAGATGGCATCGAATCCTGCCCAGGTGATTTTGCTGCTCGGGTTGGGATTAACGGACCTCAGTATGACTCCGAGCGCGATTCCGGCGATCAGGCGTCTGGTGAGGTCGATTAAACTCGATACCGCTCAAAACATCGCCTCACATGCGCTGGCCCTGACCACTCCGGCTGAAGTCCATCGCTATGTCCAGACCCATCTTTCCGATCTGGGCGCTCAGTTTTTAGCTTCTACACCTTTCCCGCAGTTTATTATTTGAAAAGAGGCCCGAACCCGGATTTCGGGATTACTTCAGCTGATCAGCTTAATCCCCTTTATCGGTTGGTTGATCTGTTGTGCCGAATGCACGCGCCATCTTTCGTCATCACGGACTGGGAAATCGGCGCGATAATGGCCGCCGCGGCTCTCCTCACGCCACAGTGCGGCATGAGTTATCAGCATCGCCAGTGTGGCAAAATTGCGTGTGCGCGTGTTCACGGCCTGGTTCGCGAGAGATGTAAGTTCAGCGAGAGCATTCTTCAGCTCTGCCTCTTCGCGGCCCAACCCAACCCATTGCCACATCAATTCCTGAACGCGATAGCGGATCTGCGGATCGAACATCCAATCGGCAGGCGAGATTTCTACGGGCTCTGGGTCTTTTAAAGATCGCAGCGAGAGATCGCGCGTCTCTTTCAGCGCTGCCGCGCCGGCGCGCGCGCCGAAGACCAGACCTTCGAGCAATGAATTGCTCGCCAACCGGTTCGCGCCATGGACGCCGGTACAGGCCACTTCACCTGCGGCGTAAAGCCCGGCCGTCGTCGTCCTTCCTTCGGTGTCTGTTCGTACGCCGCCCATAATGTAATGGGCCGCCGGGCTCACTGGAATCTGATCCTTGGTGATATCCAGGCCGTAGCGCAGGCATGTCAGATGAATTTTGGGAAAACGTTCGCGTAAAAATTTCGCGTCGAGATGCGTGAGATCGAGATAGACCGATTGGCGAACGGTACGCCGCATCTCCGCGGCGATCGAACGTGAGACGATATCGCGCGGCGCCAGCTCTTCACGCTCGTCATACTGCTTCATAAACGCTTCGCCCGCATCGTTGCGCAGGCGCCCGCCTTCGCCGCGCAGGGCTTCGGTCAGGAGAAATCGCGGTGCGCCGGGAGCCGCCAGCACCGTCGGATGAAACTGAACGAATTCGAGGTCGCAAACCATCGCGCCCGCGGCATAGGCCATAGCGATGCCGTCGCCGGTCGCTATCTCCGGGTTCGTGGTCTGAGCGTAAATCTGTCCGGCGCCGCCGGCCGCCAGGACGACGGCTTTCGCCCGCATCTCCCTGAGCAGGCTTTCATTCGGGTCGAGATATGCGACGCCCGCGAGGCGTTGATCCTCGACCAGCAACCCGAGAGTCGCCGCGTGTGCGAGAAAAGTGATGTTAGGATCTTGTTTTGCGCGAACGAGCAGCGCGCGCACGATCTCACGCCCGGTAGAATCGCCATGAGCGTGTAGAATGCGACGTCGCGAGTGGGCTGCTTCACGCGTGAATGAAAGCTCGCCGCCTTCACGATCGAACTCAGCCCCCCAATCAATCAATTCTTTGATGTAGCGCGGCCCCTCTTCGACCAGAACGTGGACCGCCCCCTCATCGCATAATCCCGCGCCGGCATTTAGCGTGTCCTCGACGTGTAGCGCGATCTCGTCGTCGTCCGACAATGCGACCGCCACTCCACCCTGCGCATATTCGGTGTTCGACTCGTCGATCCGGTCTTTTGTCAGTACGATTACGCGACCGCCGCGCGACAGTTCCAGAGCGGCGCGCAGGCCGGCAACGCCGCTTCCGATCACGATGAAATCAGTTTTACTCATATGGTTAATTGAACGAGAAAATTCACCAAAAAAGATGCAGAAAGTACAAAGACGACTCTTCCATCATCGCGTTCATAGTTTTTTTGTGGAGAATCACAGCTCTCTTCATGCTTGAGCCCGCTGGCGCGCCGCCAGTTGCCCGCAGGCCGCAGAGATATCCAACCCGCGCGGACGGCGAATATAAGCTGGAACATCTTTACCTGCGAGAATCGTCTGAAAACTCAAGATCCGTTCCATGGGAGAGGCAGCGAAAGGTAGTTCCGGCGCGGGGTTATGTGGAATCAGATTTACCTTGGCGCGAATACCGGCGAGCAGTTTTACCAATCGCCGCGCGTCCTGATCCGAATCGTTGATGCGGTCGAGCATTACATATTCGAATGTCAATCTCTCACGATCGCCCAGCGGATAATCGCGGCAAGCCGTCATCAGTTCGGCGAGACTGTACTTTCTGGTGATCGGCATCAAATTTGTTCGCTGCTCTTCCGTCGTCGCTGAAAGCGAGATCGCGAGATGGGGGCGAACCGGCTCACCAGCGAATTGGTAAATTCGCGGTATTATTCCTGAAGTGGAGACAGTCATCCTTTTGGCACTGATGTCGAGCCCTCTGTCATCAGCCATTATCCGGATCGATTTCAGCACTTCATCGTAATTCAGGAAACTTTCACCCATTCCCATAAAGACGAGGTTCGTTCCATGCGGAGGCTTGGTCCCGGCGCCATAAACTTCGTTCAGCACGATGATGACCTGCGATATGATCTCGCCCGCCGTCATATTTCGTTTGATGCCGAGTTGCGCCGTCATACAGAAAGTACAACCGACGGCACAGCCTACCTGACAACTGAGGCAGATGGTGTCTCGACGTTCTTCGGGCATGAAAACGGCTTCAGCCTCAGACCCGTCGCCGAGTTTTAGCAGGTATCGCCGTGTCCCATCGATCGAATGGAAAACTTCGGCGATCCGGGTTTCGGTCACGCCCACAGATCCACCTAATTTTTCGCGGAGGGTGAGACCGAGCTCGGTGATTTGGGACAGGTCGGCGATGCGGCGCGCATAGATCGCATTAAAGATTTGTTTACCGCGGAACGGGGCTTCGCTGGATTCCCGGGCCAACTCGATCAATTCATTTTCAGTTTTGCCCAATAAGAGCCTCATAAAGAGATTGAAGCAGAATCAACGCAAAGACGCAAAAGGAGGAGAAGGAGACTATGAGAAGCAGTTGATAAACATTTACAAAAGCTTACTTTTCATTCATCGGCTCTGACCTTCCCTCTGGCCTGTTTACGCTCGCTCTGTTTCGTCTTCTCCTTTTGCCGTTTGAGTTTTGCGGCAACGCTGGGGTTGGTCGGGCGGCGCGGTTTCCTGACGCGCTGCAACTGCTCGAGACGTTCAGCCATTCGCTCATAAGCTGCCTCACGATTAGCCGTTTGCGAACGCCGCTCGGTTGCGGTAACGACGATTCCGGTCGGCAGGTGTTTCAACCGCACTCCTGTTTCGACTTTATTGCGATGCTGGCCGCCCGGGCCTCCGGCAACAAAAAATTCTAGTTCGCAGTCACGTTCGAGCGATTCGCGGTCCCAGGGATGCTTCGTCATGTGATCAATCCTCTAACGGGTACTTGCCTTATCCGGGTCTCATAAGCGAAGATGCGCTCTAACATGCAAACCCCGGAGATATGATGATAGCCTATCTTTATGCCGAAAATCTTAGTAACGAATGATGATGGATATTTCTCTGAAGGAATTATCGCTCTTACCGCAGCGCTTGAACCTATAGGCGATGTCACCGTTGTAGCCCCCGCGTCAGAACAGAGTGCTACCGCACATTCATTAACGCTCACGCGACCATTGCGCGTGCGGCGGATCGCCGACCAGCACTATTCGATCGATGGCACACCGACAGATTGCGTGACGCTGGCGCTGACGAAAATTATGTCCGAACGTCCGGATATAGTGGTCTCCGGAATCAATCACGGAGCCAATCTGGGCGACGATGTGACCTACTCCGGCACGGTTGCGGGCGCGCTTGAAGCATCAATCTTCAAAATCCCCGGGGTCGCATTCAGCCTCACTAAGCGCGACGGCGATTTCACCGAAGCGGCGAAATTCGCCGCTGACCTGACCCTTCAGGTCTTGCGAGAGGGATTGCCGGAAGGCACTATCCTCAACGTCAATATCCCGCCGGGCGAGATTCGCGGTGCAAGGCTCACACATCAGGGTATAAAGGTCGCTCACGTTCATATAGTTGAAGGCGTCGATCCGCGCGGCCGCGGCTATTATTGGATCGGGGAACAGGAAGTATCATGGCAACTGGACAGCGGGAGCGACTATGAAGCCGTGCATGAGGGATTGGTATCTATCACACCATTACGAACCGATATGACGGACTATCGGACGCTGGAATCGCTGCGAAGCAGGAATGGATTCAAGTTTGATGGGCGGACTTAACCATGAAAATGGCAAGGAATGGAAGGCCTACTCGCGCGAGCGCGAAGAGATGGTCGAGCGTTTGCGCAAACACTACCGTATTCGCGACGAGAGCGTCCTCGCGGCTATGTCATCGACGCCCAGGCATCTATTCGTGCCCGAAGCGCTGCGGGGGAATGCCTACGTAGATTACGCCCTGCCTATTGAACATGGTCAGACGATTTCGCAGCCTTTCATCGTCGCCCGCCAGACGGAGTTACTCGAAGCGACGAAGCAGTCGCGTATTCTCGAGATAGGCGCGGGATCGGGGTATCAGACGGCTATTCTCGCACAGGTTGCGGGGAAGGTATTCGCACTTGAAAGGATCGCCGAACTCGCTCGCAACGCCCAGAACCTCCTACGCGAACTCAAGATATTCAATGCCATCATAAAATGTTTTGACGGCACATTCGGTTGGAGCGAATTCGCTCCGTATCATGGTATTCTGGTCGCTGCCGCGGCCCCGGATATTCCGCAGCCTCTCGTAAATCAACTCACTATTGGCGGTAACCTGGTGATCCCGGTCGGCTCTGAGAAAGAGCAGCGTCTCCTTAGAGTAAAGAAGACGACTGAAGGCACGAAGGTGGAGGATTTCGGAGGATGCCAGTTCGTCAAGCTGATAGGGAGATTCGGCTGGGAACAATGAGCGATAGAAATAACGGAAAGGCCAGTAAAAATAGCGAACTGCCAGGGGTGAGTAGAGAAGTGCGAGACCAACGAAAATAAGCGAAACTACGAAAGCAGTCGCCATTGCATATGGACATTATCAATCAATTCATTGACCTCATTCTTCATCTAGACAAGCATCTCGTCGAACTCCTTCAACAATACGGCACGTGGACATACGCGATATTGTTTCTGATCATCTTCTGTGAGACGGGATTGGTTATTACTCCATTCCTGCCAGGAGATTCATTGCTATTTGCGATCGGAACGCTCGCAGCGCAAGGCGGGCTCGATATCTTTTTAACTTTTATCCTGTTGAGTATTGCCGCGATAATCGGTGATACCGTCAATTACTGGATCGGTTATCACATAGGTCCTAAAGTCTTCGCGAGCGAAACCTCGCGCTGGCTCAACCGCAAGCACCTGCAGCGCACGCACGAATTTTACGAGAAATACGGCGGCAAGACGATCATCATCGCCCGCTTCATGCCCATCGTCCGCACCTTCGCGCCGTTTGTCGCAGGCATCGGGAAGATGAGCTACGGCAAGTTTGTTCTTTACAACGTGGTGGGCGGAATCGTCTGGATCGGCGCTTTTTTGATCGCGGGTTACTGGTTCGGGAATATAGAGATCGTGCGGCAAAATTTCTCGCTCGTCATTATCGCCATAATAATTATTTCGGTCATGCCCGCCGTGATCGAGTATCTGCGCGCCCGCCGCGCCGCCAGGGTTTGACTCCTCATCAGTAGAATAAATATTTACGCCAGGCCGCGTCGCTGCGCCCGAGGTAACGCATGATCTGGCGGTTGACATGCAGACTGAATGCCTGCGGCCGTTTGATCAGCTTCATGCCCGCTTCATCGGGCTGTGAACTCCCCTTGCGGTTATTACATTTTTTGCAGCAAGCTACGAGATTGTCCCAGTTCGAACTTCCTCCGCGGGATTTCGGAACGACGTGGTCGAGAGTGAGGTCTGACGGGGAAAATATCTTTCCGCAATACTGGCAGGTGTTATGGTCACGCAAAAGGATATTTTTACGCGACAGGCTCTTGCGCTCGAATGGAATGTGAACATATTCCATCAGGCGGATCACCGATGGGATGGGGATCGCGTGGCGCGCCGAATGATAGAAATGTTCATGACGTTCTTCCGCGCGCGCAATTCCCTTGAGTATAAGCACTATCGCGCGCCGCGTCGTACAAACGTTGATTGGTTCATAGGTTGAATTAAGGACGAGAACCCTTCCATTCATCTATATACCCTCATAAATAACAACGCACCGGCGTGATTGCCAGTGCGCGCGTTTATCCGTAACGGACGTTTGAATTATCAGGTCTTGAATTTCGGCGAAAGTAACTGCATCACAGCGCAAGTCGGAATGCCACATGCGCCGGAAAAGAGAATTTTGAAATTGGGCGTGCTTAAGCTTTATTGAATAACTGGAGAAGATCGCACCTCGTTAGACTTTGATTGATCTTACTGATCGTTAACTATATCTAAGCAATATCGTTAACCATATCCTCAGCTCCAAATTTAAGCTCCAAATTTGAGCCCAGTTAACACGAAAGATTATAACACAAGAAGAGTGGCGTGGTAGTTAAGTTGTTAACAGATAAAATTTTATTTAATTTTGTTCGGACTTGATGATCGCTCTTCTGAGAGAGAGGGGGTTTTCGAAAAGCAGGCCGAGGCCGCGAATGACGGCTCGTTGCGGGCTTTCCGTAAGTTGCACGCCGAGTTCAGTTTCCTTGGACAATCGTTCATCGAAACCGGCGAGTAGAGACGCTCCGCCGCCGAGTATCATGCCCCGGTCGTAAATATCGCCCGAGGCTTCGGGCGGGAGGGCTTCGAGGGCATCCTGAACCGAATTGACGATGCGTGCGACCATAGGTTCGATCGCTTCGTAAATCTCGATGCTGTTGACGACCGCCATCTCGGGGTTACCGCCGATAGTGCTGCGGCCTTTCACCATGGTGGTCTGTTCGTGATCGAGGGGGACGGCGCAACCGAGCTCGATTTTGACGCGTTCGGCAGTGCGGGGGCCGACCAGCAGGTTGTGGTTCTGCTTGATCATATCGATCAGGGCTGTATCCATATCATTGCCGCCAACACGAAGTGTACGCGTGAAGATGAGGTGGTTATGCACCATCGCCGCGATGGTAGTCGTGCCGGCGCCCACATCGACAACCAGAGTTGCGCGTTGATCGTCGGGACTGATTCCCGAGCCCAGGATGGCGACTATTCCCTTATTGATGAAATGTACGTTACTGACGTTTGCTTCTTTGGCGGCGTACCGAAGCGCGTAATGTTCGATATCGCTGGCGTCTGCGGCAACCGAGATCAATACGCGGCGCGAGATAGTGGAGCGCCCGTCTCTCGCTTTGCGGATGTAATGTTCGAGCAATTTTCCGGCGAAAGTAGAATCGGCGACCACGCCGTCCTGCAGGGGGCTGATGATCTGGATATCCTCGGAAGCTCGCCCTTCGAGTTCGAGAGCTTCGAGTCCGACTGCGACAACCTCGCGCGTCGGCGTGTCGTAGGCCAGCAATGACGGCTCATTGACGACAATTCCGCGCCCGCGCGCATAGACCCGAGCGCGGGAAGTGCCAAGATCGACAGCCAGATCATCGGTCATCAGGTTGAGTAATGAGGGCAGTTTCATGATTTTCTCTCACACCGTTGTCCTGGCGAGTTATCGCATCAGGTTTTTCAACCATTCCTGACCGCGCTAAAATTTTCGGGGATTGGTTGCGCCAACGATACCAATTCCATGTTACTCAGCCGCGCGTCAGGATAGCAAGCGGTTTTTTTTGCGATCAAGTTAAAGTTGCTGGTTTTATTGGACTATGAGGCTTACCGCGCGCGCCAGGGTCAGCACATTGACGGCCCTAGCCCCACCCTCGAGAAGAGTCTGGGCTGATTCATGCGCTGTGCTCGAAGTTGTCATCACGTCATCGATAAGCAGAACCACACGATTTTCGATCGATCGTGGAGCACGGACTCGGAATGCATGGTGAAGCGAAGCGGAGCGTTCGCGGCCCCCCATACCCGCACGATGCATTTCGGTCTGCTTGACGCGCACCAGGCACGCCGTATCGAGCCGCAGCCCGGTCGAGGATGCCAGCGCGGATGCGATGATTTCAGATTGATTGTATGTTCGTTCAGCGAAGCGGCTGGGATGCAGCGGCATGGGGATGATCGATTCACTGCTGTGCAGCGCCGTCGCCGATGCGAAAGTAGCTGCCAGCAATCGGCGCAAGCGATGAGATATCTGGGGATGAGCTTTCAACCAGAGCACACTCTCACGCAGCGCTCCTTCGTACGGTCCGCACGCGCGCGCGCAGGCGAATGCGCGGTCGTCACAGCGACCGCAGCGTCTGGCGCTGATCGAAACGCTGGCGGGGAGCGGTTGAAGCGGCAATCCGCATTTGGCGCAGAAATCTTCCAACCAGCTCGACTCCTCGATCTCTTCCCAGCATTTCGCGCATGCCGGGCCATCGCGCCAGGATTCGATCATTCCATCGCAAACGCGGCAGGATGTCGGATAGATCATCGCCAGAGCAGCATCGCGCAGGTTGGCCAAAACGTTTCTCGTAATTGAGCGCATGATGAATAAGTATATCTTTCTATGAATGGCGGAGTGCGGAGGCTCGAGTCATCGCGCTCCCAAAGACCGCTCGGCCTGAACCATTGAATTTCTTCAGAACCCGAGCCTGAGTCGCTGCAGCATATTGATGAAACGCGTATCAGTCCGCAATTTGTCGAAACGCGGATCGACATTGATCCAGACGAGACGTTCGGCGCGCTCGGTATAAGCCTTATTAAGCATCTCGAAGGCGCGATCTTTATCGCCGAGGCCGGTATAGATGAGTCCCAGATAAAATGATGAGATGTGACGCTGGCCAGACAACTGCTGTAATTCTTCCAACGATGCGAGGGCTTCTTTGCGCCTGCCTCCCACCGCATATGCGTGGCCGAGATCGGCTCTCAACATCGTGCTTCCGGGTGTGTTCGCGAGCGCTTGTTGAAGCAGGCCGATGGCTTCCTCGTGTTTTCCCTGCGCTTCATAGGCTAATGCCTGATATCTGAGCGCAAAGAAAGTATTGGGATAGAGTTTGAGTTTCTGTTGAGAAAGTTTGATGGTGGCATCGTAGCGGCGTGTAAGGTAATTGATCCACCCCGGATGCATGCTGACGCTGATAGAAAACGGCTCGAGTTCCGCCGCGCGATCACCTTCCTCGACTGCCTTATCCGTACGCCCCATCGCCGCCAGGAAACTGGAATACCATTGGTGGGCCGGCGCGTAGTTCGGGTCCAATTCGATGGCGCGTCGGAATTCGCGATCCGCTTCCTGCCAATTCCATTCCCATTGATAGTGGATGAATGCCAGTGCGGCGTGTGCTTCAGCCAGTCCCTGATCCAGGCTCAGCGCTTTCATCGCGGCGTCCCTCGCCTTCGGATATGCGTCCCGCCCGTGCATACTGCTGTAATAGGCGAGCATATTATAGCAATCGGCGAGTCCGGCGTGGGCCGGTGCATAATTCGGGTCCTGCTGTATTGCCCTTTCGAAATAGCCGACGCCCTCCTGAATATACTGTGAAGTTCGTTTCCTCCACGCGTTCCTCCCCTTCTGGTAGAGCTGATAGGCTTCCTGCCGGCGCTTTTGGTCGTCGCTCAGTTTCAGGCGCAACTTGTCGGAAATGTCTCTTGCGATATCTTGTTGGAGAAGCAAGAGATCGGCGATTTTCCCGGTATACTTATGCCCCCAGAGATGCCGGTCTTTGCGCGCATCCTCCAGCGCCACTGAGACTGAGAGCTCATCGCCGCGCTGGCTTACGCGACCCCTCAGAACCGTGTGAACATCTAAGGCCTTTGCCACCTCTCTGGCATTGACATTATCCTCGTTGCCCGCAAATTTCTGGACGGCGCTGCGCGGCCTGACGCTCACGTTATTTAACTGGGAGAGGCTGTTGATAATACTGTCGGTGATCGCATCGCTCAGCATCCGTGCTTCATCGTCCGAGCCCTGAATGTTGAACGGTAAGACCGCGATCGAGTTGATGGTTTGGTCACGCCTGGTGAAGGCGAGAACAGCGGCGAGGGTAACGGCGAGCGTCGCAATCGTGAGCAGAATGCCTCGTTTATGTTGTTTTATCTGCGTCACGATGTACTCGGCGCTCGATGTCATCTGAACGACTTGACGATCGGTCGACGGAACTTTTATAGGTGCGGTCTGATCGATCGGTTGGGTCTCGTAGCCGATGGCCTTCGCATTACTGCCGGCACCGGAATTTATGGGGTGGTTCAGCGTGTTACTGATCTCCAATTCACGCCGGAGGCTCTTGAGGTCCAGCAGGAGATCCTTGACCGTTTGGTAACGTTCTTCGCGATCTTTGCGGAGAGCCTTACTCACTATCCTCTGTAGCTCGACGGGAACCGCTGGCACTGAGTGTGAGAGCGGCATCTGCTCGCGGTTCAATACCTCCGTCATGACATCTGCCGCCGTTTTTCCGCCGAAAGGCGCAGCGCCCGTGATCAATTCATAGATGACCACGCCTAAACTGAAGACGTCTGTCCGCGCGTCGACCTTTAACCCGCGCGTCTGTTCGGGCGACATATATGTCGCCGTGCCCAGTACAGTACCCGGTTCCGTATCAAGCTTCGAAAATCCGTCGGCTTGTGGATCGGTGGAGGTGATCTGAGATTCGGTCAGTTTGGCGAGGCCGAAATCCAGGACTTTGACGATGCCATCGTGGCGCATCATTATGTTCTCGGGCTTGATGTCGCGGTGAACTATCCCTGCTTCATGTGCGGCGGTCAGAGCGCTGGCGACCTGGATCGCTATATCGAGGGCCGAAAAGATGGGCAGTTTTCCCATCGTGATGATCTGCCGCATCGTGCGGCCGTCAATGAACTCGGTAGTGATGAAGCTCTTTGAATCGAATTCATTGATTTCATGAATAGTGATGATGTTCGGATGGTTGAGCGCGCTCGCCGCCTTCGCTTCCTGTTCGAACCGGCCGAGTCGGGAGGGATCGTTCGTGAAATCCGGGCGGAGCAGTTTGAGCGCCACTTTCCGTTCCAGTCGTTTATCACGCGCCAGGTAAACTTCACCCATCCCGCCCGAACCGAGCAACGAAATGATTTCGTAACGGTCAAAATTGGTTCCAGTGGCAAATGCCATTACCTGACAGCTCCCAGTAATTCACCTAGGTGAAATCGATTCTCGCGAGCTGACCATGCACGGTAGTATGTCCCAGCCGATTTCATGCGCAATCGTCCGCCGCAACTGGGCCAATCCGTGGTCACTTATATTTGATTTCTATGAGCTCTTGCCGGGTGAATCTTACGGCGATTCGCTCAGCCAGACGGCACGAATAATCGAGCGCGTCGGCCCAGATTCCGTTGATCAATCCAATGCGAAGCGCTTCATCGGAGCCGATGGCTTCACCCGATACGAGCAATCGCCGCGTTGCGTCGACGCCGATCAACCCAGGCAATCTTTGTGTCCCGCCCCAACCGGTTATGATCCCTCGCTTAACGCCCGGATGCTGGAACGACGAGCGTGGTGTGGCATAGCGCAGATCGCAGCTCAGCGCGAGGTCCAAACCGCCACCGAGACAGAAGCCGTCTATCGCGGCGATGACGATGGGCGCGGCCCCGTTGAGTTGAGAGAGTACTGTTTGTCCGCGCCTTGAAAATTCATAAGCTGTGGTTGCGTCGAGCGCCGCTACCTCGTTGAGGTCCGCGCCGACAGAGAAGACCGCGTCGCGTCCGGTGATGATGAGGGTGCGCAGCGAAATATTATCATGCAGGGACTTAATTATCGACGATAGCTCGTCCAGTATCCCTAGGGTAAGACGGTTGAGCTGCGCAGGACGATTGAGCGTAATAATCGAATAGAATTCGCGTTCAGTCAGCAGAATGGGTGGGTTGTCGATCCGGTTACTCACGCTCCTTCACGTTTTCGCGAATATATTTGATTATGTCTTCGGTCGATGTTCCGGGAAGAAAAACCTCGCCCACGCCGAACCCTTTCAGTTTCGGTGTGTCATCTTCGGGTATTATTCCACCGCCGAAGAGGATCACATCCACCATGCCTTTTTCGCGCATCAATTCGAGGACCCGCGGAAAAATGGTCATATGCGCGCCGGATAGGATGGAGAGGCCGATGATATCGACGTCTTCCTGCAGCGCGGCGCTGACGATCTGCTCGGGTGTTTGACGAAGCCCTGTGTAAATAACTTCCATGCCCGCATCACGAAGTGCGCGAGCGATCACTTTTACCCCGCGATCATGGCCGTCGAGGCCGGGTTTGGCTAACAGAACTCTGATCTTTGGATCCGGCATAATCTCAATAATTTTTATTTTTCAGGTTCCGTTAAAATCGCTGAAAACGAAAACCGAAAAGTTTCATCGATCATTTCATCGATCGTTATCTCTACCGCGACTGGCTGCACCCGTCGATGAAGCCTGGGCTGTTTTCAGCTTGCCTTCAGTATCATAGACATCCACTTTTCCGAACTGCTCGAGCGTGCCTGCGATAGTCTTCGCATCGCCGACCACGACGATCTGCAGTTTGTTCAGATCCAGATACTTCCGCGCGACGCGCTGCGCTTCTTCAGGTGTCACTGCCGCGACTCTCTGCGGATAAGTATCCCAGTAGTCGGTTGGTAGTCCATAAAGTTTCCGCGTGATTGCATCCGACAGCATCGATTGCGGAGATTCGAGCTGCAGAGCCCAACCACCGATGATCGTGCGTTTGGCGCGCTCGAATTCTTCTACGGGAACTTTCTCATCGCGGATACGCTTTATTTCGTACATCAACTCGTTCATCGCAGGCTTGAGGACATCCTGCCTGATCTCGGTGTTCGCTCGGAATGTGCCGCGATATTTGTAGGATAAGACGCCGCTATAGGCGCCGTATGTGTAACTTTTGTCTTCGCGCAAGTTAAGGAAAAGACGCGCGGCCGCGCCGCCTCCGAGCACCTGGTTCATCACCATGAGCGGAAAGTAATCGGGATCGGTCCGCTCGATGGAGAGCGTGCCGAGCACCACATTCGCCTGGGCGGAATTGGGGCGATCGATCAGGTAAATCCTGCTCGAAGCGGTATCGGTCACTTTGGGGATCTCGGTCTTCGGGAAATCGCCCGGTTTCCACGAGGCAAAGGTCTTTTCCAGTTTGGCGATTACCTCAGCCGGTTTGACATCGCCTACGATTGCGAAAATCGCGTTGTTGGGCCGGTAGTACGCGGCGTGGAATTTCTGCAGCATCTCCGGCGTTATCTGCTCGATCTCTTTCGCCGCCAGCGCGACGCGGCTCGCGGGGTGCGAGCCGTACATCACTTTTTGGAACCTCTCGTTTGAGAGGAAGGAAGGTTGCGACCGCTGAAAGCGGATTTGCGCCAGCGCGCGCGCCTTGAGCTTGTTGAGCTCATCCGCAGGGAAGGCCGGATTGAGAATGACGTCGGCGAAGAGCGCCAGTGTTTGATCGAAGTTGTCGGTCAGCCCCGATGCGGAAATATTGCTGGTGAGCGAGGAGTAGCTTGAGCTGGCGGAGAGCGAGGCTCCGAGCGTGTCCGTATCCTCGGCTATCTGTTTGCTCGTGCGCGTCTTCGTCCCTTCGCGCAACATCGATGCGACATACTGAGCGACGCCCGGCTCGCCCGCCGGATCGGCCAGGCCGCCGCTCAGAATTACCATCTGCATACTGAATGTAGGCAATTTGTGGTCTTCGAGGATCAGCACCTGCATGCCATTGCGGAGCTTCGTCTCATATGGCTTGGGCAATTTGACTTTGAGGACATCCTTGTTGACGGGAGCCTTGCCCTTGATTACTGCGCCCTTCATCGACGGGCGCTCTGGTTCCCCTCCCGGCGTTTGCGCCGAAGATGCCGGGGCTAGCGTGAGGCCCAGGAACACGGTCACCAGGATGCGAGAGATGATGGCTATTTGCTTACTCATTTTTCTGTCTCCTTCTCCTTTGGAATGGCGATGCCCACTGTGCGTTTCGCCGGTTGGAGATATTTCTGTGCGACGCGCTGCACATCTTCTTTAGTGACGGCCATAATACCCGCGAGACGCGTGTTGGCGTAATTCGGGTCATTCCAGGCGACGGCGCCTTCTGTGATATTGATGGCCAGGCCGAGCGAACTCTGGCGCGATGAGATGGCGGTGCGCCGGGCGAACTGCTTCGCCTTGTCGAGCTCCCAATCGGCGATCTGCTCTTTCTGCAGCTTCTCGATCTCCTCATAAATCGCGGCTTCAACATCTTCGACCTTTTGTTTGGGCGCAACGGTCGAGATGATCTGGAAGGCGCCTGGTCCGCGCCTGACGCTCGCAAAGCTGCCCGCTGAAAGGGCCAGCTGTTTTTCTTTGACCAGTTTTTGATAGAGCCGTGAGCTGGTCCCGCTACCGAGCACAGTGGAGAGCACCTGCAGGGCATAGACATCCGGCGGATTGCCCGCATAGCCTTTATATCCGATCCTGATCAATGGCAACTGCGCGAGCTGATCATCAACCGTGAAACGGCGCTCCGACTTCTGCTCGGGTTCATTGATATCGACCTGAGGAGGTGATGGCTGCGATGGAATCGATTCGAAATAGTATTTGATTCGGGCCAGAGCCTGGTCGGCCTTGAAATCGCCGACCAGAGCCAGCGTCGCGTTGTTCGGCGCGTAATAGATGCGGAAGAAATCCCGCACGTCTTCGATGCTCGCCGCATTGAGGTCCTCCATCGAGCCGATGACCGAATGCTTGTACGCGAAATTGTCATAGATCGTCTCATCGAACTGCTCTTCCATCTTCCCATATGGTTGGTTGTCGACGCCGAGACGCCGCTCTTCCTGAACGGCGTGACGCTGGTTGTCGAGATTCGTTTTCGTGATGTCGAGGCCGCGCATGCGATCGGCTTCGAGAAAGAGCAGGAGATCCAGCTGATTGTTGGGCAGCGTCTCGAAGTAGAGAGTGCGCTCTTCATTGGTGGTGCCGTTCATCTCACCGCCGTTTGTCTCGATCGCTATGAAATGCTCGCTCTTGCCCACGTTCTCCGAACCCTGGAACATCATGTGTTCGAAGAGGTGCGCGAATCCGGTGCGGCCCTTTCGCTCATCGCGCGAGCCCGCGTCATAGATCAGCGCGAGGGAGATGACGGGCGCGCTGTGATCCTCGACGAGAAAGACGCGCAGGCCATTCTTGAGTTTCACTTCTTTAAATTCGACTCGGGGGATGCTCGCTGGAGATTTGCCAGTCGATGGCTGCTCTTTGCTCTGCGAGAACGTGATCCCCGACAGCGCGAGCGCAAACACGAAAAGCGCGAGCGAGATTCTGCTGAAATGCTTCATCATATTACTCCTCGATAACTGGTATTCAGGTGCCGGTACTGATAAACGATGATTGCCTATCAGAAAGCCGGTTCCTGATATTCACCGAAAACTGGCCGCAGGGCATCGCACATCTCGCCCAGCGTGCAATCGGCGCGCGCGCAATCGATTAACAACGGCATGGTGTTGACATCCGGGTCCTCCGCTCCGCGCTTCAGGGCATCGAGCGCGCGCCCGACAGCGGTCTTATCGCGTCCGGCCCGCAATTTGGCCAGACGCTCGGACTGGAGCTCCGCCACTCGTTCGTCGATCTGCAGGATATTGGGCTCGCCCAGATCATCGTTATCCATCGTATATTCATTGACGCCGACGATGATCTTCTCGCCGCGTTCCACGGCTCGTTGAAACTGGTAGGCCGATTCCTGAATTTCTCTTTGCGGGAAGCCGGCTTCAACAGCTTCAACCATTCCGCCCATCGCATCGATCTTGCGGAAATAGTCCCACGCCTCCTCCTCGAGTTCGGATGTGAGCTTCTCAATGAAGTACGAGCCGCCGAGAGGATCGACGGTGTTCGTCGCGCCCGTTTCGTGAGCGATGATCTGCTGGGTCCGCAGGGCGATCAATGCCGCCCGTTCGGTCGGAAGCGCCAGGGCTTCGTCATAGCCATCGCAATGCAGCGATTGCGCGCCGCCGATCACGGCGGCCAGCGCCTGTATGGCGACGCGCGAAATGTTATTGATCGGCTGCTGCACCGTCAGGCTGACGCCGGCAGTCTGCGCGTGGAAACGCAATTGCAATGACCGCGGGTCTTGCGCATTGAAGCGCTCTTTCATCACCCGGTACCAGATGCGGCGGGCAGCTCTATATTTCGCGATCTCCTCGAAGAAATCGTTATGCGCGTTGAAGAAGAACGAGAGCCGCGGCGCGAACTGATCGACCGACAACCCGGCGCGTATGCCGTAATCGACATACTCGATTCCGTCGCGCAGAGTGAAGGCCAGTTCCTGCGCCGCCGTCGCGCCGGCCTCGCGTATGTGGTAGCCGGAGATCGAAATCGAATTCCATTTCGGCATCTCAGCCGCGCAGAACTTGAACGTATCGGTGATCAGCCGCATCGAAGGCCGGGGCGGATATATCCATTCTTTCTGCGCGATGTACTCCTTGAGAATGTCGTTCTGCAGAGTTCCGCCGATATCGCGCAATGCCAGCCCACGTTTGTGAGCCGCCGCCAGGAAAAAGGCGAAGATCATCGAGGCGGGCGCATTGATCGTCATTGAGGTCGTGACTCGATCGAGCGGTATACCGTCGAAGAGAACCTCCATATCCTCCCGCGATGCAATGGCGACGCCGCATTTGCCTACCTCGCCTTCGGAGAATGGATGATCCGAATCGTACCCCATCAGCGTGGGCAGATCGAATGCCGTCGAGAGGCCTGTCTGTCCGTGCTCGAGCAGGTACTTGAACCGAAGATTGGTATCGAAAGCCGAGCCGAAACCCGCGAATTGTCTCATCGTCCAGGGCTTTGCGCGATAACCGGTCGGATGAATGCCGCGCGTGTAAGGTGGCATTCCGGGGAACCCGATCTCCCGTTCGAAATCGATACTTGCGAGATCGCGCGGCGTGTACAGCCGTTCTATCGGTCTCAGCGATACCGTGGTGAAACTCGGTGAACTCTCCGGCATCTTGCGGAGTGAACCCGCAAGGTGCTTCTCCTCCCATTCCTGCTGAAGCTCGTCGAGTCGATTGTTTACGATTGTTTTAGAATCACTCATGTGGTGCTTTTTTCTTCAGATGCGATCTGAGATTAATTGAAGAATGATGATATTTGAGCATCAGTACGATATCAAGCCAGCGACCTAAATGCCCGATGAATTTGCCTCGCCGTCATTGGTGTCTTGGTTATTCCAAACCCCGGTAAATCAATCTGCGTTCCATAAAAGGATTCACAATTATTGCCCCGATTTGCCCCGATTTGCCCCGAGTTATGATGAAACTTCATTTAAATGCCTAATGATTCGTGTAGTAAGAGGTGAGTGAGGTAGAAGAGCGCTACCCCGGCGAAGACAAGCAGCGAGGTTTTTGCCCCACCCGCTCGATTGACCTCTGGAATCAGGTCGGAAGCAGCGACATAGAGCGTTACACCCGCTGAAAAGGGGAGCGTGTATTTAACCGCGGGTTTAACTAATGCCACGGAAATAATACCGATAAACGTCGTCACCGCGATGAGCAGTGTCGCGCGCCACGCCGAGCGGATGCCGCGTCCCGACGAGAGCATGATCGAAGCGACGGTAAATCCTTCAGGTACTTTGTGTAGCAGGATAGCGATGAACAACAGAAGGCCCAGACGAAAACTAGTTAAGAGCCCGGAAGCGATCGCCACACCGTCAAATAATGTGTGAACTGATAATGCGACTACCGCCGTCGTCGCCGCCCCGCGTCTGAGCATCTCTTCATTGTGCGTCTCCTCGCCGAAGTGGAAATGCGGCGCGATGGTGTGCTCGGCCAGCTGCAGGAGAAGATAGCCGGCCAATAACCATCCCATTGCCGTCCCCAGGTCTCCCTCCCATTGCCCTATTACCGCCGGCACTACCTCTATAAAAACCGCCGCGAGCATAAATCCCGCGCCCAATGCAATCAGATATTTGAGCTTCCCATAACGCGCTTCGTCTGATCGCGTTATCAAAAAGCCGCCCAGAACATTTCCCGCCGCCGCCAGTATCCCGAACCCCAATAAGTGAATTAGCGTCTCCATTTTTATCAATGATTATTGTGTTTTATCCATTATTCTGAATGTAAAGTATCTACTCGGGTCAATGCCGATAAGTAGATATAAGACCGAATCTTATCAAAGAGTTGAGGAAGAGATAACTATAAGCGTAATTAGAGCAAAATTGCACATGCATTGTTAAACAATCTTTTAGCCTCATTGACTTGAAGTCCTTAATTAACAACTTTCGGTTCATAAATTTCTTGACAGCTCTGTTTAGCTAACGTACTATACGCCGCATTCAAGTGGAATAAAGTAGAGTTTAGTGGACAAAAGTGGTGATCACATAGGATTTTGATTAAGAATTTGAATATAAGCAGCGTTGCTTAATAGAAGTCTTAACGGTGCAACTGTGAGCACGGTGAGCTGCATGGATTGACTCACGCTCACGCAGTAGAGATGCAGTTATCTGAGAAGTTAATAATCGACGCGAGAAGATCGGGGTGAATTTGGCGAGAAGCTACGAGAGAAGCTGGGACGGGAGAAGCAGGAGAAGCGGGAGAAGCTGGAAGGATGCTACGAGGAAGCTATACAGCTAGGATGGATGAGAAGGGTCGGCTCAAGATTCCGGCTGGCTTCAAGCGGTATATCGACGAGAAGTACGAGGGAGAAGATTACTACATAACGAGTTTGACAGGAGAATACGCGCGCATATACCCATTGCAGGAATGGGGTGAGATTGAAAATAAGATGGCATTGTTGCCCACGATGGATCCGGCGCGACGCAAGTTTCTGGATCGCGCCAACTATTATGGGCAGATGCAGCAGATGGACGCGCAGGGGCGCATCTTGATTCACACGCTATTGCGCGGTACGGCTGAATTGCTGGGAGAAGTTACGGTCCTGGGTTATTTGACATATCTGGAAGTCTGGAGCGCAGAGCGTTTCCGCCGCCTGCGTCTGGAAGCGCAGCCATACACGGACGAGGATGCAGAATCGATTGCGCGATTGGGTATTTGAGCCGGGAGCGGGAACGCTAACGCCGGTGGTCGGAGCGATTGCGCGATCGGGGAAAAGGGATATATTGAATTCTGGAGATGCGGGCGGCTTCGGCTGTTTCGCATCTCCTCCCCCGTGCCGATTGCGGAAGCTGGATAGTGGAGCTAATTGCAACCGAATAATGAAAACCGCAATCCGCGATCCGCTTTCTGCAATTAGATATGAAGCTTCATCTTCCAGTTATGCCCGTTGAAGTGATCGCGCAGCTCGACGCGGGGCGCGCCGGGTTATTTGTTGATGCGACGCTTGGGACGGGCGGTCATACGGAATTGATCTTGGCCGCTTCACCGGACAACCGGGTGATTGGATTGGATCGTGATGCGGAGGTAATTGAGGTTGCGGTAGAGCGGTTAAAGAATTGGGGCGAAAAGTTCACCACTATTCACACGGACTTTCGCCGGCTCAAAGAAGTTCTCAAGGAGAGAGGGATTGAATCGGTCGCGGGCATACTTGCAGATCTCGGTCTCTCATCATACCAGCTCGACACGCCGGAACGAGGTTTCAGCTTTCGTTTCAATGAAAGTTCTCCTCTGGATATGCGGATGGATCGCTCGCAGGCGTTGACGGCGGCCGATTTGATCAATTCACTCAGCGAGCGCGAACTCGCTGAGATCATTTTTGAGTACGGTGAAGAGCGGATGGCGAGGCGGATAGCGCGCCTGATAGTTGCCGCGCGGGCAAAAGCGGCGATTGAGACCACCGCTCAACTTGCAGACCTGGTCGTAAGAGCAGTTCATCAGAAGGGGCGTTGGCGAATCCATCCCTCCACCAGAACATTTCAGGCTTTACGCATCGCGGTCAACCGCGAGCTTGAAGGTCTGGATCGGTTCGTCGCCGACGCGGTTGATTTGCTCGAGCCATGCGGGCGGCTGGTAATCATCACGTTTCATTCGCTCGAGGATCGAATAATCAAACAAGCCCTCAGGTTTCAGTCTGGCCATTGTATGTGCCTCCCCAACCGGCCTGAGTGCAGGTGCGGCGCTTCCCGGCGCGTTGAGGTTCTGACACGTAAAGCGATTCAGCCAGGCGATGACGAGATTGCAGTAAATCCTCGCTCACGCAGCGCAAAATTGCGCGCTTGCCGCAAACTCCCTGTGTGTTGAGCGCAGCACAAAAGTGCTAGCTGATAAAAACAGTTTCTGAGGAATCAGAAAATCATGGATGGTGTCTTTAGCATCCATCCATACGAGAGGAGTGTGGGAAAATGAGAGCGCAAACCTATCGTCCCAGAGTTCAAAACGGCCCGATCACCAGACGATCAAAGAAAACAGTCACCACGAAATCTTCGGAACGCCGAGCCTCAGCGCGCCGAGCCCCTCAGCGCGGCCGGCCAAGTAAAAAAAGAAAACGGGCATGAAGGGTCGAATCTCTTCATGTCTCTGATCATCATCGGTGCGCTCGTGGCTGCGGGTTTCGTCTTCGCGTTGCGTTCGCAAATCAACGCGAGACAGCTCGGACAGGCGGAAACGAAGTTGAGGGCTGAACTCGATGAAATCGCGAACCGGCAGCGCTACGAAGTTCTCGAGCGGCAGCGTGCGATGAGTATGGGCGAGAGCGATCGCGCCGCCCAAACGGCCGGACTGGTTCAGCCCAGTTTCAATCAGCCGAAGGCCGCCGCTCAGGTTACCGTAGCACAAAAACCCGCTTCGCGCGGCTCGAAACCCAGGAAGGAGAGCTCTAGCCAACGCCAGTCTGATCGATTGGCACAGCGTCGATAATTGGAAAAACCGACCACCCGCATGCGACCAAGAACGCCAAAATCCGACTCCCGCAACAGAATCCTCTGTATAGCCCTCTTGTTATTCACCTGGGTTATCGTAATTATCTGGCGTCTCGGTTGGCTTCAGGTGGTCAGATACGAGCATTATCTGGCTAAGGCCGCGCGCAATTATACAAAAGAGGTTGATCTGGTGCCGGCGCGCGGATCCATACTGGATCGCAATGGCAATGAACTCGCCTATACGGTCATTTCCGAATCCCTCTTCGTCGATCTCAAGCTGCTCAGGGAAGAACCGGAGCGAGAGAAGGCCGCGAGTCTGCTCGCGCCATTGCTGGGCGTCGATGAAGATGAGTTGCTTCGGAAGTTTACCGGAAATGCCAGTTTCGTCTGGGTCAAGCGGAAAGTCGAACCCGAAACGGCAGAGGCGGTCAGAAGCATTATCGAAGCGAATCGGTTGTCCGGATTAGCTATCAAAAAAGAGACGCAGCGGTATTATCCCAACAACTCACTCGCTGCGCATCTCATCGGTTATATAGGCGCCGAGGAGAAAGGGCTGGCGGGCCTCGAGCTGACGCAGGACCAGCATCTGCAGGGGAGGCACGGTGAAATCGAGTTTATCAAAGATGGGCGCGGGCATCCCTACGAGCGGCACGAACTCCCCGCGCTGAGCGGCGCACAGCTGGTGACCACAATCGATGCCGCGCTCCAATATAAGGTCGAGGCTTTGCTCGCCGAAGCCGTTCAGAAAACCGGGGCTAAAGGAGCGAGCGCCGTCGTGCTGGATCCGGAGGCCGGCGAGATGCTGGCGCTCGCCAACGTTCCCGCTTTCGATCCCAACGAACGTTTGAAGATGGCGGGTGATCCGTTGCGCCATAACCGCGCGATCAGTTTTCCCTATGAGCCCGGTTCGGTCTTTAAGCTCGTGACTTACGCGGCGGCCTTTGAGGAAGGCCTGGTGGAACTTGATGAGATGATCGATTGCGGGGCCGGCGAGATAGCCATCGGCAAGCGCGTCATTCACGACGAACATTCATACGGCGTCATCAGCATCGCCGATGCATTTGCCAAATCGTCTAATGTCGGCGCCATCAGAATTGCACAGCGTCTGGGGGAAAAGCGGTTTTTCGATTATATCGGTCGCTTCGGCTTTGGCAGCAAGACGGGCATCGAGCTGCCCGGCGAATCGCGCGGCATCGTCAATCCGTTACCGAGCTGGCGACCCGATTCGATCGGCTCGGTAGCGATCGGACAGGAAATCTCCGTCACCTTGCTGCAGGCGGCTTCCGCAATGTCCATCGTCGCTCATCGTGGGATATGGAAGAAACCGCATCTCGTCAAGCGGCTCGTCGCACAGGACGGGAGGGTGTTGTCTGAATTGACTCCTGAGACGCGGCGGGTTATCAGTGAGGATACCGCAGAGAAGATGAGGGGACTATTAATGCGGGTGGTGACGCACGGGACCGGCCGCCACGGAATTCAACTCGCCGGTTATACATCGGCTGGGAAGACCGGAACCGCGCAGAAGATCGACGAGAAAACCAAAAGATATTCGAAATACATGGCTACATTCGCCGGGTTTGTTCCGGCGCGTGATCCTCGCTTTGTAATAGTTGTGATGATCGACGAACCGGTCGGCCAGCATTATGGCGGGATCGTGTCCGCACCGGTCTTCAATCAGATTGCGGAAGCTGCCCTCGGGGATTACGCGGTTCCACCCGACGAAGAAGGCTTTCGCCAGGCGCTGGCCGAGCTCTCGAAGAAGCACGCCAAGAATAGAGAGGCGGGGGTTTGGGGGCTGGGGGCCGGCAATCAGGAAGCCGGAGCCCGGCGGCCCGAAGCATCCGGTGATTCTTCGCGTGTTATCGTTTCAGACCCGATCGTCACGACCGGGGTAATGCCGGATATTCGAGGACGCGGGGTGCGCGCCGTGATCCGCGCTTGCGCTGAATTGAACTTGAACGTCAAACTGCGCGGTTCCGGAATAGCGGTGAGACAGAAACCGGCTCCCGGCACTATAGTTAGAGAGGGAGATGAGTGCAGAGTAGAATTTCAATAATTAGCTAGAATCCGGGTTCACTAGATTTTAGATTTATGTTCGGATTGAGAACACCAGACTCAAGACTTTCAAAAAAAATAAAAAAAATGATCAGAATTCGTGACATCGCGAGCTACATTGACGCGACCTCAGGTGGAGGAGACCGGGAGGCCGTTGTGAGTGCTGCGGGCTCGGTTGTCACGAACGATTCGCGCCGCGTCGTCCCGGGGGGCATCTTCGTCGCAATAACAGGCGCACGTGTTGACGGAAATCTTTTTGTCAACGACGCGACGAAGCGCGGCGCGAATGTTATTATCTCAGAAAGGCCGAGACCGGCCGATATCCCCCCTGAGTCAAAAATCGTCTGGCTGAAAGTTGACAATGCGCGGGTGGCGCTGGCCCAGGCCGCTGCCCTCGTTCATGGCCATCCGTCGCGCATGCTCAAACTCGCCGGAATCACCGGAACCAACGGCAAAACGACGACGGCTCATCTGATCGAGTCGATCTTTTCAGCAGGCGGAATGAAGACGGCGATGATGGGCACGATCGGTAACAGCATTGGCGATCAGAAGCTCGACAGCGAATTTACGACACCGGAGGCCCCGGAAATTCAGGATTTCCTGCGCCGCGCTGCCGAGACGGGCGTGACGCATGCGGTGATGGAGGTTTCGTCTATCGCTCTGGAGATGCACCGCGCCGATGAGCTACAGTTCGCTGCTGCGGCGTTCACGAATTTCACCCAGGATCATCTGGATTTTCACGGTTCGATGGCGTCTTATTTCGCAGCGAAACGTAAGCTATTTGACGGCAGCACGGGGCAAAAGCCAGAATTCGCTGTCATCAATACGGACGACCCGCGCGGGCTCGAACTCAAAACTTTATGCGATCGCGGGTTGCTCACCTACGCGCTTGACTCGAAAGCTGATATTCAAACCGGGACCAACGGTTTCGGTCTCGATGGGTTGAAATTTACGGCGCGGACGCCGGCGGGCGGGGTCGAGGTCGACTCGCGGCTTGTTGGCCGGCCGCACGCCTATAACATCCTCTGCGCGATCGGAATAGGACTGGCGCTGGGTTTCGAACGCGATGTGATTGCGCGCGGAATCAATCAATGCCCGGGCGTCGCCGGAAGGTTCGAGCGAGTCAGTATGGCGGACGATGAGATAACGGTCGTCGTCGACTACGCGCACACCCCGGATGCGCTGGTAAATGTTCTCAAGACGATACGCGCCGCACTGAAAGGCAAAACCGCGAGGTTCGGCCGCGTGATAACAGTGATGGGATGTGGAGGCGACCGGGACAGAGGCAAACGCCCTTTGATGGGGGAAGAAGCTGCCCGTCTGAGCGATCTGGTGATCGCCACCTCCGATAATCCGCGCAGCGAAGACCCGCTCTTGATTCTGAATGACATCAGAGTCGGTCTGGACCGGGTTGGGAAACCTTATGAATTGATCGTCGATCGCCGTGAGGCGATCACGCGTACGATTATCAAAGCTAAACCGCGCGATATAATATTGATCGCCGGCAAAGGACACGAGACATATCAGATCCTTGCATCCGGAAGGCTCCATTTCGATGACCGCGAGGTCGCTCGCGAGGCCCTGAAGGATAGAAGGAACCTGAGATTTGAGATTTGACATTTTAGATTTGACATTTGAAATTAAATCTCAAATTTCAAATCACAAATCACAAATTTAAAATCTTATGAATCTGAGAGAGATCGCGCGCCTGTGCGGCGCAAGCCAAATGTTCGATGAACGGTTGGCCGAGACCGAGCCGGCCGGTCTCTCTATCGATTCGCGTGCCCTAGCACGCGGAGAGCTGTTCGTCGCAATCCCGGGCGAACGGGTTGACGGCCATCAGTACGTCCGCGAGGTCCTGGAAAAAGGAGCGTGTGCAGCCATCGTGGTGCATAAACGATTGGCACAGTCTCGCTGTCTGCCGGCTGCCGGCGGCGGGCTGGGTGAGTACGCCAATAGATTGATCTTCGTGGAAAATACGGCCTGCGCATTACAGCAGTTGGCCGCCCGCGTGCTGGCCCGGTGGCATCGCCCGATTACAGCGATAACGGGAAGCGCCGGCAAGACGACGGTGAAAGATTTAACCGCGCAGGTCTTATACGATGCGGGGAATGTGCTCAAATCCCAGGGCAATCTCAACACATCCTATGGATTGCCGCTCACGGTCGGGCGAATGATAACCGGAGGCGCCCGGCCGGCCGATTTCGATTTCGCGGTGCTTGAGATGGGAATGAGCTCGTTCGGAGAGATCGCTCGTCTGACGGATATCGCGCCGCCGACCGTAGGCGTCGTCACCAACGTGGGCGACGCACATATAGAATTTTTCGGATCGCGTACATCGATCGCCGCCGCCAAAGCGGAGATGGTGGACGGCGTCAAATTGGGTGGGACCATCGTTCTAAACGCGGATGACCGATTGGTCGCCAACATGCGAAACCGCCGTTCGGACATTGCAGTCACAACGTTCGGTATCGATGAGCAGGCCGATATCATGGCAAGCGAGATAACGGTTGAAGGTGATTTGAGTGGAACTAGGTTCGTTCTCAAAACTGCCGATGGCACGGCCCCGGTGAAACTGCGGCTCATCGGCCGGCATAATGTGTACAACGCTTTGGCCGCCGCCGCCGTTGCACAAAATTTCGGCCTCACGCCGCAGCAGATCGCGAGTGGCCTGGCGGCCGCCGTGCCGTCGAAGATGCGCGGCGAATTGATCCGCTTCGCCGAAGGATTCACGGTGATCGATGATTCGTACAACTCCAATCCGCAGGCGCTGATTCAATCGATCTGCGCGATGCGCGATGCCCGCGGGTTCCGGCGGCGTATCGTCGTGGCGGGGGAGATGCTGGAATTGGGAGAGCAGGGCGCGGAACTTCATCGTAAATGCGGAGGTGAGATCGCCGCAATGAATATCGATCGGTTGATCGGCATCAGAGGATTGGCCAGGGAACTGGTCGCCGGAGCGGTCGAAGCCGGCATGAGCCCTGAGCACGCGCACTACTGCGAGACGCCGGATGCCGCTGCCGACGTGCTGATTTCTCTAAAAGCTCCGGGCGATCTGGTTCTCATCAAGGCGTCGCGCGGAGTGAGGGCGGAACGCGTAATTGAGAGGTTACGAGCCGGGATCGGTTCATCTTGACAAAACATGCTCGATTACCTTTGTTACGAACTGCTCTACCGGAATTATGCTTCACAGGTGACCCTGTTGAAGGTGTTCAATGTTTTTCAGTATTTAACGTTCCGTACCGCCTACGCCGCAATCACGGCGCTGGCTTTATGTCTGATTTTCGGTCCCCTGGTAATCCGCAAACTGGCCGAATTTAAGTTCGGCCAGCAAATCCGTGAAGAGGGGCCTTCCTCTCACCAGGTGAAGAGGGGAACGCCGACGATGGGCGGCGTTCTGATCATCGGGTCGATCTTCATCTCGACCCTCCTCTGGGCGAACCTGGAAAACTGGCCGGTGTGGATCGCTCTGGTGGGGATGATCGGTTGCGGAGCGGTGGGATTCGCCGACGACTACATCAAGATCGTCAAAAAACGCAGCCTCGGTCTGTCGGGATGGCAAAAAATACTGGGGCTGTTGATCGTCGGCGTGATCGTGGGCGTGCTGCTTTTCGGATTCGCCGAATACTCGACGGTGTTGAATGTGCCGTTTTTCAAGAATTTTCGCCCGAACCTGTACGTGTGGCTCTATATAGTCTTCATCATTCTCGTACTCATAGGGACATCGAATGCCGTGAATCTAACCGATGGGCTCGATGGTCTGGCGATCAGCGTGACGATCGTCGCCGCGTCGGCATTGACGGCCTTCACGTACGTGACGGGTCACAAGGTGTTCGCCAATTATCTCGATCTGGGCTTCTACCAGAATGTTGGTGAGGTGACCGTGCTGAGCGGGGCACTGGTCGGCGCGAGTCTGGGGTTTCTCTGGTTCAACGCGCCGCAGGCCGAGGTTTTCATGGGCGATGTCGGAAGTTTAGGCATCGGCGGCGCGCTCGGGACGATCAGCGTCATCATCAAGCAGGAGCTGGTGCTTCCGATCCTGGGCGGTGTTTTTGTGATGGAGGCGTTGTCCGTGATCCTGCAGGTCGGATCGTTTAAATTGAGGAAGAAACGCATCTTTAAAATGGCGCCGCTCCATCACCATTTCGAATTAATCGGCTGGAAGGAGCCGAAGATAGTTTTCCGGTTTTTGATCGTCGCGATTTTGTTCGCGCTCTTGAGCCTTTCGACGCTCAAGCTGCGATAGGGAGAGCGGTAGCGTGAGGGCAGGGGATGTGGGCGACTTCTCCGCCTCCCGCTCTGCCGCTCTCCCGCTCTAAGAATATGAATGTCAGCGGTCAAAACATCCTCGTGGTCGGGCTCGGGCGCAGCGGTGCAGCGGCGGCGGAGTTTTTGGCTGATCGCGGGGCCCGCGTAACGGTCAATGATGCGAAGCCGGAGAGCGAGCTGAAAGATGCCTCGGCATTGCACAAAAAAGGGGTTGAGATCGTCGCCGGATCGCATCCGGATGAGCTCTTTGAAAAATCGGATTTGATCGTAGCGAGCCCCGGCGTTCCGCTCGCGCTCGCACCATTCCAAAAAGCCCGGGCGGCCGGCGTGCCGGTAATCAGCGAGATCGAATTGGCTGCGAGATTCCTGCGCGGCCGCATGATCGGAGTCACCGGATCGAATGGCAAAACAACAACCACGACGCTGATCGGCGAACTGCTCCGGAATGCTGATCTGCCGGCGCAGGTCGGCGGAAATATCGGAACCCCTCTGGTCTCGCTGGTGGCTACTTCGCAGGAGGCGGGTTTCACCGTGGTCGAGTTGAGCAGCTTCCAGTTGGAGGCGGTAGAGCGGTTGCATCTATTCGCCGCGGTTCTGATCAACATCACGCCGGATCATCTCGATCGTTACGAGTCGATGGAGCATTACGCGGCTGCGAAAGCCAACATCTTTCGCAATCAGACTCCCGCTGACGTCGCCGTGCTTAACGCCGATGACGAGCGCGTCTCGCGGATGAAAGGATCGACCGAAGCCCGAGTCGTATATTTCAGCCGCCGGCGCGAGCTCGGCGAAGGCGTCTTCTTGCGGGGAGAAGAAATTGTTAATCGCTTCGACGGGCGAGAGCAGTTGATGATCGCTCGCTCCGACATTCCACTGCGGGGTGATCATAATCTGGAGAACGTCATGTCGTCGCTGGCAGTCGGACTGGCTTGCCGCGTCTCCCCTGAATCTATGCGCGAGACGATACGGAATTTCAAAGGCGTCGAACATCGTCTCGAGTTTATCGATGAGATAAACGGAGTGAAGTTTTATAACGACTCGAAGGCGACCAATGTCGACGCGGCTGTCAAATCGATCGAAGCATTCGCCGGAGGATTGATTGTAATTCTCGGCGGTAAGGACAAGGGGAGCGATTATACGCCGCTCGCCCGGCTCCTGCGCGAACGCGGCGAGCACGTAATATTGATTGGCGCTGCAGCGGGGAAGATCGCGCGCGCGCTTGAAAATGCTCTACCCATTCATCGCGCCGCCACGATGGAAGAGGCGGTCGCGGCGGGCTACCGATTGAGCCATATGGGAAGCGTCGTGCTTCTTGCTCCGGCCTGCGCAAGTTTCGATATGTTCGATAACTACGAACATCGCGGAAGGGTTTTCAAAGAGGCGGTGAAGAAGTTGAGATTTGATGGCTAACTTCAGTTAGCGGTGGCGAGAATTCTGATTGAGCGGGATTTGTGCGGAGGATCCTCGCATTCCGGCCGATCCCTGGTGCGTTGATTTGGTAACTGAGGCATGCATTTGCGTGTGAATCGGGCAATGGATAAAAAGAGGTGGAAAACCCTGCTGACGACCATTGAGAAACTGCGTTGGGATATATGGATCGCGGTGACGACCATTGGGCTGGCTTGCTTCGGTGTCGTTATGGTCTATAGCGCATCGGCGGCGGGCGCTACCCCGCATAAATATTTGTTCGCCCAGATTGCGTGGGCCGCACTCGGACTCGTCGTCATGGCGATCGTACGGCGTGTGGATTATCACCGCTATGCTCATCCGGGATTTATTTATGGCTTTTTGATTTTTTGTGTCTTCCTGCTGCTGATCGTTTTTTTGTTTCCGGCGATCAACGGCGCCCAGCGCTGGCTGATATTCAACGGGCTCTCGGCGCAGCCATCGGAACTCGTGAAGATCTCGCTCGTGCTCTTTCTCGCGTGGTTTCTATCGGAACGGGAGCGCGATGGCGAACTGAGCAGTTTCTGGGCGACAGTCGCGCCGGCCGCGGTAGTGATGGGGATACTCGGCGTTTTGATACTGAAAGAGCCCGATCTGGGGACGACGCTCATACTTGGTTCTATATTCCTCATTATGTTATTTGCGGCTGGCGTGCCGTTCGGACATTTGATCAAACTTTCGCCCTTCCTGCTTATCGGCGCAGTCTGGCTGATAGTGAAAGTGGCCTGGCGGTGGGAGCGGATCAAAACTTTTATGGATCCGGAGAGCGATCCGCTGGGGAAGGGTTATCAGGTTTTGCAATCATTGATTGCGGTCGGGGCCGGCGGGATGCACGGGCTCGGGTTCGGACAGAGCAAACAGAAGCTGTCGTTCCTGATAGCGCCCCAATCGGATTTCATTTTCGCGGTTATCGCGGAAGAGCTCGGTTTCGTTGGCGCGTCGACGCTCGTGCTCGCATATGGTTTTCTCCTATGGCGCGGTTTGAGGGCAGGCCGCCGCGCGCCGGATAGACTAGGAGAATTGATAGCAGTCGGTCTGACCACGGGATTAGTGATTCAGGCGTTCTTTAACATAAGCGTGGCGATCAGTTTGTTGCCTGCCAAAGGGATCACCTTGCCGTTCGTCAGTGCGGGCGGATCTTCACTTATGGTCGCCCTCGCTGCTTCCGGTATCTTATTGAACATCTCTGAGCAGGGTGGGTGATTGCGGATTATAGAAGTCGGACTCTGTGGATCATGGGTTTCCCAATCGTAGACAGAATGAGCTCAATGGGTAGTGAAGTTAACAGAATGGGCGAGATGAAAAGCAAATCCTCGATCCGTCACCCGCAATCCGCAATTACGGTGATCATCGCCGGAGGAGGTACTGGCGGTCATATTTACCCGGGGATCGCCATCGCACAGGAGTTCCAGAAGCGCCACGGGAATACGCGGGTAACGTTTGTCGGCACGGCACGTGGATTGGAATCAAAGATAGTGCCACGCGAGGGCTTCGACCTCGAGTTGATCGATGTCGCCGCGCTTAAACGCGTCAGCTTCATCGGACGGATCAGGGCGCTGTTGTTATTGCCCAAGAGTTTCCTGACGGCGTGTTTTTTGATTAAAAAAGTCCGGCCTCGGATTGTAATCGGCGTCGGCGGTTATGCATCAGGGCCGGTGGTATTGATGGCGTCATTGATGGGGGTTCCGACTATAATTGCTGAGCAGAATGCGTTGCCGGGCTTCACCAACCGCATACTGGCGCGATTCATCAAAGCCGCCGCCGTCTCCTTTGAGGAGGCGCGCAACTTATTCGGAGCGAAGGCCGAGATTACGGGCAATCCGGTACGAGCGGAATTCTTCAACGTGCCCTCCAAAGAACCGAGCGAGGTTGTACACATTTTAATAACAGGAGGCAGCCAGGGCGCGCGCGCTATCAACGAGGCGATGATCGAGACTTTGCCCCTGCTTGCGGAAGAGGGGGCGCGCCTTTCGCTTACGCATCAGACGGGCGATGCCGACTACGAGAAGGTGCGAGCTGCCTATGAAAAATCGGGATTGAAGGGGGAGGTAAAACCTTACCTCGATCGGATGGTCGCCGAGTTCGAACGAGCCGACCTGGTGATCTGCCGCGCCGGCGCGACGACGGTCGCGGAACTGGCTGCAGCGGGCAAGCCGGCAATCATGATTCCGTTTCCGTTCGCGGCCGACGATCATCAGCGCAAGAATGCCGAAGCAGTCGAGCGCGTGGGTGCCGGAAGGATGATTTTGCAGGCTGAGTTGACGCCTGAACGACTGGCGCAAGAAATGTTATGGCTTGCCAACGACCCCCAGCAACTGGCGCGCATGGCCGAAGCGAGCAGGAAGCTCGGCCATCCGGATGCCGCGGCCCGTGTGGTCGATCTGGCGATGAGGATAATCGAATAGCGAGTCCGGGCTTCGGACCACAGACTCTATGTTTAAGAAGTACCAGCACATTCATTTCGTAGGAATCGGCGGCATCGGAATGAGCGGCATAGCTGAGGTGTTGCTCAACCTGGGCTATCATATCTCCGGCTCTGATATCAGGAGTTCGTCGATCACCGATCGTTTGGAGACGCTGGGGGCACACATATTCGAGGGCCATCGCTCGGCCAATATCGAGGGCGCGCAAGTCGTGGTCACATCGACCGCGGTCAGGGAGGACAACCCGGAAGTCATCGAAGCGGTGCGCAAACAGGTCCCCGTTATCCCGCGAGCTGAGATGCTGGCCGAGCTGATGCGGTTGAAATACGGCATCGCCATCGCCGGGTCGCACGGGAAGACCACGACGACCTCGATGGTTGCGTCCGTGCTCGACCGCGCACAGGTCGATCCGACGATCGTCGTCGGTGGGCGCGTCAACACGTTGGGTAGCAACGCGAAGCTGGGGCGCGGCGATTTTATGGTGGTCGAGGCTGATGAGAGCGACAAGAGCTTCCTCAAACTCTCTCCCACAATCGCGGTAGTGACGAACATCGATCTGGAGCATCTCGATTTTTATCAAGGCATAGAAGAGATTCGCCATTGCTTCGTGCAGTTCGTCAACAAGGTTCCGTTTTACGGGTCGGTGATCATCTGCCTCGACGACCCGAACATCCAGCTGATCATCCCGCAGATCTCGCGGCGAGTGATCACCTACGGGCTGCGCGCGCACGCAGAAGATCTCGGCGGCCGATGTGCAGAATCTCGCGTGAAAGCTTCGGTTCCGATTTTACCGTGCGGAACAAGGGGGAGGAGCTGGGCCGCATTAAACTCCACGTTCCGGGAGAGCACAATGTTTGTAATGCCCTCGCGGCCGTCGCCGTCGGACTGGAGCTGGAGCTCGATTTCGGCGTGATCGCCGACGGCCTGGCGACGTTTCGGGGCACGGAGCGGCGGTTCCAGGTGAAGGGGCTGATCGATACCGATCACGGCGGCATTCTCGTAGTCGACGACTACGGCCATCATCCGACGGAGATCCGGGCGACTTTGGCCGCCGCCAAAATGAGCGGACGCCGTCTGGTCGTGCTCTTCCAGCCCCATCGTTTTACGCGCACCGCGGCGCTACACGAAGAATTTGCGCGGTCGTTTTATGATGCCGATGTTGTCCTACTGTGCGATATCTACGCGGCGAACGAAGACCCCATTCCGGGGGTAACCTCACAGGTTCTGGCCGAAGAGATGGAAAAGTTCGGTCATCGCAATGTTCGCTACCTTGGAGGATTTGAACAGGGAAAGGAGGCATTGCTCGAAGCCGTATTGCCGGGTGATCTGGTTATTACGCTCGGGGCCGGCAACGTCTGGCGCGCCGGTGAAGATTTTCTGGAAGCGATGAGGTGATGATGACACCAAGAAATCGTCAGAGGCCCAAACAAACAGAGGAACGGGAAGTCTGGGACGATGATCCCGGGCACCCGGTCGATAATCGTCGTCATGCGGGCGCAGCGAGCGATCTCGCAGACCGCCATCGCCGCACCAGCAAGCATCGTGCGCCCAAACAGAAAGGGAAACCGCCCCAGCGGAGACCGAGGCCGGAGCAATCGGCGAAGCCCAAGCAGAAGGAATCGGCATCGCGCAAACAGGCATCGCTGGTCGACAGGATCTCGCCTGATTTCCTCTCCAACCGGATTATCCGCATCATCTGGGCGATTTTCTGTCTGGTGACCGTCGTCGGCTCCTTTATTTTCATGTATTTCTTCTTCGCCGGCTCACGCTTCTTTGCGCTGCGCGAGATCGAGATCGTCGGCAATAAGCTGCTCCAGCGTGAATTTATTGAATCGATAGCCAAAGAAAATGCCAAAGAAGGAGTGATGCGGGCCGATCTCAATAAAATTCGCGAAGAGTTGCAAATAAAGGGGGTCGTGAAAAGTGTAGAGATCACGCGTATGCTCCCGGATATGCTCAAGATAGTCGTCGAGGAGCGCGAGCCCTATGCCCTCGCGCGACGAGGCGATAGCCGGGCGGAGAGCAATGTCGTATGCGTTGATCGCGAAGGGGTAATGTTCGGCGACCAGTCGTTTTGCAAAGCGAAATCGGGAATGCCCCTGATCAACGGGCTGGATGAGAGCGGAGACCGCGCGACCGAACGCAATCAGCAGCGTTTGGGGATCTACCACCGGTTGCTCACAGATCTGGACGGAGCGGAACCGCGTCTTTCAACGCGGATAGAGGAGGTCTATTTCGACGACGCGCAGGGTGTGCGCGTCACCATCCAGGCGCCGGACAAGGAGAGCGTCATCGCGGTTTTTCTCGGAAATGAAGAATTCCGCATCCGCCTCAACGCCGCTCTCGATGTGCTCGATGCTATTTATCGTCAGGATGCCGAAGCTCTCAATGTCCTCAGGATCAGCGATGCCGAGAAGCTTCTCAGCGGGGCCAGGATTTCATATCTCAACGCCACGACCCCCAAGCGCGTGGTCGTAGGGTTGGAGGAGTGAAGATGCCAAAAACAAATTCTCCAATCGTAGGGCTCGATATCGGCACCAATACCGTGCGCGTGGTAATCACCGAGGTCATCGAGGGAGAGCCTGAAATAGTGGGAATAGGAGATGCCGAATCGAAAGGGCTTCGCAGAGGCGTCATCAGTAAGCCCGACCTCGCGGTCGATTCGATCAAGCGGGCGGTGGAAAATGCCGAACGGATGTCGGGATTGAATGTTCATAACGTCTATGTCGGGCTCGCTGGTCTGCATATCAAGGGGCAGAACAACGAGGGTGTGATCGGCATTCCGGGACGTCATCGCGAGATTTCGCGCGAAGATATCAAACGGGTGATCGACTCCGCATGCGCGATCTCCATCCCATCAGGGCGTGAGGTGGCCGATGTCTTGCCGCAGGAATACCGGGTTGATGAGCAGGAAGGGATCGACGATCCGCTCGGTATGCTCGGGTCGCGCCTCTCGGTTTCCGTGCACATCGTGACGAGCCCGGTCGCGGCCAAACAGAACGTCATCACCAGCGTCAACCGCGCCGGCTTTCACGTCGCCGATGTCTATCTCTCGCAGCTAGCTGCCGCCGAGGCCATCCTCACGGATGAGGACCGGGAGTACGGAGTAGCGGTCGTAAATATCGGCGGCGAAACGACGAGCCTGGCGATTTATCAGCGGGGCTCGGTCTGGCACACAACCGTCTTCCCATTGGGGGGCAGTCACTTCACCAATGATATTGCCGTCGGTTTGCGGACGCCGATTCCGGAAGCGGAGCGCATCAAGCGCGAGGACGGCTGCGCGTCACGATCGGTCATGACAGCGGAAGAGGCGGCGGAGCTGATCGAAGTGCCGAGCGTCGGCGGTCGCGCGCCGCGCGCCGTTTCGCGACAGATACTCTGCGACATACTCGAACCGCGAGCCGAAGAGATACTCACTCACGTGCAGGAGGAGATCAAAAGTGCTGGCTTCGACCGGCAGTTGTCCAGCGGCATCGTGATAACCGGCGGCGGCGCGATGCTCAATGGAATAGTCGAGGTGGCCGAGCAGGTCTTTAACGCCCCGGTGCGATTGGGAGTGCCTGGCGGATTCGATGGACTGGTTGACGATGTCGCCCAGCCTCTATACGCGGCCGCCTTCGGATTGGTCCAGTACGGGTTACGCTGCGAGCTGGGGATCAACGGCAGCAGCCGCAGCCAAAACCGCCGGGCTGCAACTCAACCGATCAAAGATCGGGTTAAATCGTTCTTCGGTATCAGGAGGTAGTGGATTGCGATTTGCGAGTTAAAAGGAAGTCTTTTAAAATGTCCGCAAATCTTGTAATCCGCAATGTTAAGATTGGATTACAGCAACAGGATAATGCCTAGTTTAACCTTCAGGATAACTCCCCTGGTTGTCACCCGCCTTCGAACGAAGACGGGAGTAATATGGTTTGAAGCGTCGTGTCAAAGCTTTTGTCAGAATAATGATTCATTGGGATCGGTTTTGTTGATCCCACATAACAAATGGGTTCTCCGACACCCTCAGCTCGATTCTTCCCGTCAATTTCCCAAGATTATGGAAGCAGGCCTGGTTGAGTCGCACAGGTTAAGAAGTGTCCGAACCTCAGGATATGGTTATTGGTCGAAGCTCGATAGAAGCGGAAGACCGTTGAACTAATTGAGGAGGCGCAGATGTCATTAGATGATCGCATGGGATTGAATTTTACCTTCGACGACGAGCCCCCGAGCGCCGGAGCGCGCATCAAGGTGATCGGCATCGGCGGTGGCGGCGGTAATGCCGTCAATCATATGATTGAGGCGCAAATTGACGGGGTCGAATTCCTGGTAATAAATACGGATTTACAGGCGCTTATAAGGTCACACGCGCCGGTCAAATTGCAGATCGGGGGGAAACTGACCAAGGGGTTGGGAGCAGGCGCGAACCCCGAGATCGGGCGCGACGCCGCACTAGAAGACACCGAAAAGATACTCGAAGCTCTCGAAGGAGTCGACATGGTTTTTGTGACGGTGGGACTGGGAGGCGGGACCGGAACCGGAGCCGCACCGATCATCGCATCGCTGGCGGCCGAGCTCGACGCGCTCACCGTCGCGGTCGTGACCAAGCCATTTCCCTTCGAAGGCCGCCACCGGCTGCGACAGGCGGAGGCCGGAATGGAAGAACTGCGGTCGGTCGTTGACACCCTGATCACAATCCCGAACGAACGACTCTTACAGGCCGCCGATCGCAATATGTCACTCGGCGATGCTTTTCAAATGGCCGATGATGTTCTGCGCCAGGCAGTCCAGGGTATCTCTGACCTGATCACCATACCCGGGTTCATTAACGTAGATTTTGCCGACGTCCGCGCCATCATGAAGGGAATGGGGATGGCGCTGATGGGCACCGGCCACGCCGTGGGCGAGAACCGTGCTATGGATGCAACCCAGCGGGCGATCTCGAGCCCGCTCCTCGAAGAGGCATCGATCAATGGGGCAAAAGGCGTCCTGGTCAACATCACAGGCGGCCCGGACCTCACCCTGTTTGAGGTCGATGAGGCTATGAAGGTCATTCACGATGCGTCGGACCCTGAAGCCAACATCATTTTCGGCACCGTGCCCGATGAACGTATGCAAAACGAGATGAAGATTACGGTCATCGCGACGGGATTCGAGACTCAGCCAGCTGAGATCGTTCATGCTCTTCCGGTGCGCTCGAATAATATTGCCGGCGGAACCAATTCGGGTTCGCGAACCTCGACACCCAGCCCACGGCCACCGGTAGACCTCGACGTGCCCACCTTCATCCGCAGAAAGGCGGATTAGCGGAAAGGCATATTGAAAATTGAGAATTGAAAGATGAAAGATGAAAGATGAAAGTTGATTTTGATTGTTGATTGTTGATAATGCATGGTTGATAGCTGGTAGTTGGCGATCGGCGATCGTCCGAAACCATTGACTATTGACTATCGACTTACGATTATCCATTATCAATTGTCCATTTACCTTTGCCTCATCTCCCTTGCATCGATGGAATTGATAAGGTAGCATTGCGTCATCAACGAGCAACAGTATTGAGTTATATCATCAAGGTGCCGAGATCAGGTACCAGTGTTGATTCCCGTCAGGTTCCTCCGTTGATCTCTCGTGGGGAAGTTCTCATATCCGCGTTATGTTTGGGGATAAATTATATCGCCTCTTCTCGCTCCCTATTGTGATTGGGCGACCATTGAAATTCTTTCGATAACGCGTAAGACCTACGTGGAAAAAACAGAGGCCCACGGCTCGGTGCTGGGGCATATTTTCTGGCAGGAGTCCGGCTGCCTCGGATAAAATGAATAAAAGAATGGCCTCGAAGGAGGAGAAGACAAGTGAACCGCAAATTGATTCGAACAACGTTAGCTGAAGTTAAAGAGAGGGAATTACAGGCAAGGGAAGCACGGCGCACTCCGGAGCCCCCACGCGAACGGGAAAGGGATCGAGATCGTGATCGAGATCGTGATAGGGATCGTGATCGTGATCGAGATCGAGATCGAGATCGTGACAGGGATCGTGATCGAGATCGGGAACCGATGCATCAGCCGCGGGAATCCCAATCGTCGCAACCATCACAACCAAAGAAGAAGATTCCGCCGGAACAGACTAACGCCGAGAGTTTTTACTATAAAAAACAGATGGATTCGCATACACCGATGGTGATCGTCTTGCAGGACGATGAAAAATTGGCGGGAACCATTGAGTGGTATGACAAAAACAGTATCAAATTGCATCGCCTTGACGGGCCGAACCTGCTGATCCTCAAACATAACATCAAATATATGTACAAAGATCAGAAGGATGACGAGGAGAAGGAAGATTAGCCACAGCATATCGCTCTGGTATGACTGAGTCGAATAGCAGCCAAGCGGCGAGAGAAAAGCCGCGAATCGGAATTACGATCGGTGATCCGGCCGGCATTGGCCCGGAAGTCTCACTGAAGGCGGTATGCGCGCAGAAAGTGCTCGCCGCCTGCACGCCAGTCATCATCGGAGCTGAAAAATACCTCTCGCATTGGGCAAAAGTATTCGAACTCCCTCACAAATTCAGGGTCATCAAAACCGGGGAACCATTACCATCCGGTCTGACTGAGCCGATCATTTACGACCTCAACAATATCTCCGATTCTCCCGGCTCGATTGCTATGGGCCAGGAACGGGCGGAATATGGCAGAGCTGCGGCTCAATTCATCGAGGCTGGCGTCCGCCTCTGTCAAACGGGCCAGATCGATGCGATAGCCACAGCGCCGATCAATAAAAAGTCGTTCAATCTGGGTGGCTACAATTTTCCGGGTCACACCGAATTCCTCGCCCATCTGACTGGAACCGGGGAATTCGCCATGGCTTTCTTCTCGCCCGCTCTCCGAGTAGCATTGCTGACCATCCACATTCCCCTGGCCGATGTTTCAGGTTACGTCACGCAAGCCGAACTCGAGAAGTTGATCAGATTGGTCAATCGCGCGCTCACGTGTTACGGATTTGATCATCCGCGGATCGCAGTGGCAGCGCTCAATCCGCACGGGGGCGAAGGGAGCCTCTTCGGCTCCGAAGAAGCGTCTGAGATGATCCCGGCTATCAGGAATTGCCGGGAGAGAAATGGGATCGATGTAAGCGGCCCGCACCCTGGTGATACGGTATTCCTACGCGCATCGCGCGGCCAATTTGATATTGTGATTTCGTGCTATCACGATCAGGGGTTGATCCCGGTCAAATGCCTTTCATTCGGCGAGGCAGTCAATGTCACGCTCGGTCTGCCGTTCATTCGCACTTCCGTTGATCACGGCACGGCCTTCGATATCGCCGGTCAAGGAAAAGCGGACCCGGCTAGCATGGTCGCAGCAATCGAGTTAGCCGCAGATCTGCTCGAAAGGCAAAAGGCAAATTGATATACGATAAGTTGTAAATACTTGATAGTGAACGACATGTAACCGTAGACTATCCTTTATCAATTTAGTATCAATTTGGCTCGTGCCTACTGCCTTTTGCCTCTTTGCCTTCACACAATCATATCCGTCCGCTCAATTCTGAATAGACGCCGCCTTTAGCGCCGCCCGCCCTTTTTCTTGGCAACCCGCTTGGCCGTTTTCTTTGCCGTAGCCTTTATTGTTTTCTTGGCAGATTTCTTGGCAGATTTCTTGACTGGCTTCTTGGCGGCTTTCTTCACCGGTTTCTTGGCGGCTTTTTTCGCGGCTTTTTTGGCCTTCTTAGCCGGCTTTTTAGCTGCAGCCTTAACGGCCTTCTTGGCAGCTTTCTTCGCCGGTTTCTTGGCGGCTTTTTTCGCCGGTTTTTTCTTCGCAGCAGCTTTGACAGCCTTCTTCGCGGCCTTCTTGCGCTTCGCGGCCGGAGCTTTGGCGGCGGGCGCGGCCGGGATCACAGGTTCGGGTTCTGGAATGAGAATGATCGGCGTCGGTTCGGGAAGAGTGCTCACCACAATAGGTTTCGCAAATTCATCTTCTTCATCATCGTCGTCGTCGTCATCGTCATCGTCATTATCATTCCATTTGATTTCATCGCGATCCCAGGTAGGACGAGCGGGCTCTTTGACCAATCCATTGTCCTCTTCAATCTCGAAATCGTCATTGTCATCGTCGTCCTTGGTGAAATCGTCGTCATCCGAGTCCTGTTCTGAATAGTCATCATCGTAGTCCCACGGGTCGCGATTGTCGTCATCGAACTGCAGTGTATGCTGACTGCCACTTTGTCCGGGAGCTGAATACTGTTTCTCCAGATCAAATTCTCCTACATTGAGTTCTTCTTTCTTACTATCTTTCTTGTCCATGGTTATCCTCCTTGGAAGCCTTTAGAATCGGCCTCGCCGGTTTCAATTCAAGCTGAAATTAACTGTTTTACTGCCGGTAAAAAGCGGCGGGATTATAGCATGTAGAATCACAGCCGCTAGTCGGAAGTGCAGATTATGGACGATCTACATCATATTGAAAAGTCCATTTTTGACGGTAATTTTGCCATTTCTTAATAAACTCGTTATTGATAGAATCAGGAAAATCCCGTTCCGTATTCTGCATTCTTCGACCCCAATGCTAAAATGGCAAGGCTTCTGCTCCAATAGTTGAGAGTGAATACTGATAATGAAACCCGAGACTAAGGTTGAAAAAGTAAGAATAGGACTGATTGGAACAGGTTTTGCCCGGAGCGCGCAGGCTCCGGCTTTCAGGCTTTGCGAGGGCGCCGAACTCGTAGCTGTATGCAGCGGCCAATATGCTAACGCAGTCCGAACAGCGCATGAATACGGTATCAAATATGCCTGCGAAAATTACCAAGAGTTGCTTGCGAAAGAGGAGGTATCGCTCGTCGTAATCTCCACGCCCCCATCGTTGCACCATCAGATTACGCTGGCGGCGCTCGATGCTGGCAAACACGTGATCTGTGAAAAACCGATGGCGATGAACGCAGCTGAAGCGCGCGAGATGACGGAGAGCGCGGCATCGCATTCGGGTCAGCTTGCCATCATCGATCACGAGCTGCGTTTCAATCCCACCTGGAGGCGGATGAAAGAGCTGGTGGATGGCGGTTATCTGGGCGACATTTATCACGTCAATGTGCTTATCTCCTCGGGATTTCGACATTCCGCGCAGCGGCATTGGAATTGGTGGTCCGAAAAATCGGCGGGCGGCGGTCTGCTCGGAGCGCTCGGATCTCACACGATCGATGCCCTTCATTGGATTTTCGGGGACATCGAAGAGGTCTGCAGTCAGGTCGATACCCTGGTTCCGGAACGGAGAGACGCGAAGACGGGAGAGATGAAACCGAATGAGACCGATGATTACACATCCATTCTAGTGCGTTTCGCCCCGCGCGACGGACGGCGGTCGAATGGGGTGGTCCTGCTTTCAGCGCTTTTTGCGAGCGGCGGGAAGAACCAGGTGGCTGCGATCGGCAGCAAAGGGACGCTCGTCATAGAAGGGGAAGAGACGCTCATCGGCGCGATGGGCTATAATCATCAGTTCGAAGATATGTCACTAAAAGATCGGGCGCGGGAGATATCGGTACTACCCGACAACATCTGGGCGCGTTCTTTCTATCATCTGGCACGTGAAACCGTTCAAGCTTTGCGGGAAGGGCGCACCGAGATCGCACAAGCGGCGACATTCACCGACGGACTGCGTTGCCAGGAAGTCCTCGATGCCGTCCGCCGCTCACACGATGAGCAACGATGGATCAAAGTTCGAGAATAATTGATAGCTCGTATAAGGTGATGCCATCACCGTGTAGATCAACTTAAAACTATCAATTATCAATTATTTCATTATTTTCTAGGAGTAAATAAAATATATGGCAACTGTGAAGCGTTATAGCGTCTACTGTCAAAAATGCAATCAAAAATTTCCTGTTTTCGCTGCGCTGCATCATTCGATACAAGCAGATGCTTGGCTCAAGGAGAAAGCAATCAATCACGACTGTAAAGCCTTCGCTGATCAATTAGCGAAAGAACGGGCTCCCCGTCCGATCAACCCGATTAAGGCATCAAAGAAGAGCTAATCAGAAACCAGGAAATAGACGGGATTTACCGGAGTTTTCCAACCTGGATCACTGAATCCTGACAAATCTTGTAAATCCTCTATTTCTGAGGAGTAAAACAAAACACATGACAGCGAAAATCACGGTTAACAATAATGGTTCATTAAAAATCGAAGGAGAGATCGAAATCTTCGACGGCAACGGGAATAAATACGATTTGGCCGGTCGGACGGTCATCGGCCTCTGCCGCTGCGGACAGAGCAATAACAAACCATTTTGCGACGGCTCGCACGGACGCTGCGGGTTCGAGTCGCAAGTCATCGCAACTATCCTGCCCGCTCCCAAACCAAAGGTGTAACCCCATAACCATCAGGACTCAACGACCATGACCAAACCAGTCTCCACCACCGGCGCCGGATTGCGCGACGTAGTCGCCGCGCCGAGCAGTATCTGCTTTATTGATGGCGATAAAGGAATTCTCAACTACGGCGGATATAATATCCATGAACTGGCTGAGCATTCGACGTTCGAAGAGGTCGTTTACTTGCTTTGGAATGGACGGTTGCCGAAACGTCGCGAGCTGGATGAACTGAATTCCGCGCTCATTGAAAACCGCAAGTTGCCGGCCGAACTTATCGCGCTGATCAAATCTTTTCCCCGCGATGTAGTTCCGATGGACGCACTGCGTACGGCGGTCTCTGCGCTCTCCTTCTACGATCCGGATCGCAACGATAATTCGCCCGAAGGAAACCGGCGTAAAGCGATCAGGCTGACCGCCCAGATCGCGAGCGTGGTCGCGGCGATAGATCGCATCCGTCACGGCCAGTTGCCGCTCGACCCGGATCCGAAGCTCTCGCACGCGGCCAATTTCCTTTATCTGCTCAATGGCAAAGAGCCGCTCGATGTCGAAGCGCGCGCGTTCGATATTGCGCTCATCCTCCATGCGGACCATGAATTCAACGCCTCGACCTTTGCCGCTCGCGTGACCGCGGGTACGCTGGCCGACCTGTATGCAGCGATCACATCGGCCGTCGGCGCTCTCTCCGGGCCGCTGCACGGCGGAGCGAACGAGCAGGTCATGCGGATGCTGGTTGAGATCGGTTCGTTCGAGAAGGTCGACAACTACGTCAATCAAAAACTAGCGGCCGGAGAGAAGATTATGGGAATCGGGCACGCCGTCTACCGTACGGAAGACCCGCGCGCGACACACCTGCGCAAGATGTCGAAGGAGATCGGCAAGCGGCAGGGCGATACGAAATGGTTCGATATGTCGTATCGCATCGAGGAGCTTGTAGTTGAGGAGATGACCAGGAAGCTGAAGCCGATCCGCCCGAACGTGGATTTCTATTCGGCTTCGACTTACTACATGCTCGGCATACCCATAGATCTCTATACTCCGATCTTTGCCGTCAGCCGCATCTCGGGCTGGACGGCCCACGTGCTCGAGCAATACGCGAACAACAAGTTGATCCGTCCTCGTTCAGAATATACTGGCGAGATGGGGTTGAAATACATACCGATTGATCGACGATAAAGCTATGGCAAACGTTGTTATATACACAAAACCCGGTTGTCCCTACTGTGCAAAAGCAATGGCCTGGCACAGGGAGCAGGGAATTGCATTCGAAGAACGCAACGCCCAAGACAACCGCGAATATCGCAAGGAAATGTTCAGGCATTCTGATAATGACCCGACTGTGCCCGTCATCGTAGTCGATGGCAAGCTCAAGCAGATAGGATGGGAAGGGCGCGGCTGAACGGTTCACGATTAAATCAACCGTGAGTTGATCGAATAGAAGCGGCGGATTTACCGCGATCGTGAAAGTTCAGCATATATCGAGCATCTAGAGGCTAGCCGTCAAGTACAGCTAACTTCTCGGTCGGCGTCTCTGATTTTCGGGGAGTCGTATGTTTTTCGCCCTGGCCAGCCGATGTTTAGTTGATACGTTGGATAATTGGGCAGAAACGCCGTAAAGCGGTAACAGTTTAGGCGCCACGTATTAAATAATCCCAGCTTTCCGAAAGCCTGTCGCCTTATGCATTTCGAACATGACCAATCGTCGCTACCGACGCGCCGCCACATTTTACGGGGCGGCATCACAGCCGGTGCAATCACTCTCTTTGATGAGACGGTACCGCGCACGGTTTATGAGCGAGATCGCAGCGCGATAACGGATGTCGCAGGAATCAAAGTCGGCCATTTCACGGATTCGCGCAAACCTACGGGCTGCACCGTCATCCTCGTCGAAGACGGCGGAGTCGCAGGAGTGGATGTGCGCGGCGCAGCCCCGGGTACCCGAGAAACCGATCTCCTTGATCCAATCAACACTGTGCAGGAAATACATGCCATCGCGCTTTCAGGCGGCAGCGCATACGGCCTCGATACGGCATCAGGCGTCATGCGGTATCTTGAAGAGCGCGGAATCGGATTCAAACTTGGAACTGCCGTGGTGCCGATTGTGCCGGCGGCGATTCTTTTCGATCTGGCGGTGGGAGACCCGAAAGTTCGTCCGGACGCTGAGGCTGGGTACAAAGCCAGTAAGGCGGCGTCGAGCAATGCGCCGGCTGAGGGCAATGTTGGTGCTGGTGCGGGCGCGACCGTCGGAAAACTCTTTGGGATGAAACGTGCGATGAAGAGCGGCATAGGTACAGCGGCGATCGGATTGGACAATGGGAAATCAGGGCGAAATCGCCTGACCGTCGGCGCGATCGTCGCCGTCAATGCGGTTGGCGACGTTCTCGATCCGGAGACGAGGAAGATTATCGCAGGCGTCCGCACGCCCGACGGTAAATCTATACTGGGCACGATGAAGGCGATCCTTCGCGGTGATCAATTGCCGCCCTCGCTCGCCGGAACATCGACAACCATCGGAGTAGTGGCGACCGACCTCAAACTCGACAAAGCGCAGGCTACCAAGGTCGCCCAGATGGCGCACGATGGGCTGGCGCGCGCAATCAACCCCATCCATACTCCTTATGATGGAGACACGATCTTCGCTCTCGCGACCGGGAAATCGGCACAGACCCCCAATTTGACATTGATCGGCTCGCTCGCGGCTGAAGCGATGGCGCGGGCTGTGGTCAGGGCGGTGCGAGCGGCCCGAGGGATCGATGGACTTCCGAGCGCCACAGACCTTATTGGATGATCTTTCTACTAATCATCCTCAGCTATGCAATCCTGATGATCGCCATCGGCGCGATCACGTCACGCAGAGTTAAAGACGCGGGCGATTTCTTCGTCGCTGGGCGCAGTTTGAACGCCGGTTTGATCTTCTCGACTCTGCTGGCGGCGAACATCGGCGCGGGCTCGACTGTTGGCGCGACAGGGTTGGGATACCGCGATGGCCTTTCGGCCTGGTGGTGGGTCGGTTCGGCGGGTATAGGATCGTTGATTCTCGCATATACCGTCGGGCCTAAAATCTGGAGCATCGCCCGTGAGCACAACCTCTATACGGTCGGCGACTATCTGGAATTCCGCTACAACCGCAGCGTGCGAGGGACGGTGGCGGCCTTGTTGTGGCTCGGAGCTCTCGCGATCCTCGCTGGGCAATTGATCGCCATGGAGCAGATATTCATGGTGACTGCCGGGCTCGGCAGGACTGAGGGGAGTTTGCTTGCGGCTCTGGTGATTACCGCCTATTTCGCAGCCGGCGGATTGCACTCCGCGGCGAGAGTCAACGTCTTACAATTGTTCGTCAAGCTGCTCGGTTTTGCCCTCGCGCTGATCTTCCTCTTGGTTAGCGCCGGCGGGTGGAGCGGGATTAAGGCCGGTATGAATTCTACCGGCATCGACCCGGAGAAATACTTCAGCATCTTTGGTGGTGGATTGTCAGTCCCCATCGGATACATCGTGCTACTGGTGCCTTCATTCATCATCTCTCCCGGCATTCTGCAGAAGGTCTTCGGCGCCCGGGATGAGAATGCCGTTCGCCGCGGGATAGGATTGAACGCATTGGGACTCCTGGCCTTTGCCATCGTCCCTGTCCTGCTGGGAATAATCGCACACTCTCAATTCCCGAGTCTGGAGAGAAGGGAACTCGCTATGCCGGAGCTTTTGACTAAATCGCTCCCGATCTGGCTGGGCGGATTATTGCTGGGCGCTCTCTTCTCAGCGGAACTGAGCGCAGCAGATGCAGTGCTGTTTATGCTCACCACGTCGATCAGTAAGGACTTCTACAAAACTTATGTCAATCCGCAGGCCGATGATGCCCGATTGTTGAGAATCGCGCGAATTACCGCCATAGTATGCGGAGCGCTCGGCGCGGCGCTGGCTATACTATTTAAGACTGTGATCGCGGCGCTCACCATCTTTTACACGATGCTGTCCGCCGCGCTCTTCTTACCGTTGATCGCCGGCCTCTATCTCAAGCGCGTTTCGGCGCGCGCGGCCCTCGCGACCATAATCATCTCGGTCACCGTGACATTTACAGTCGAACAATCTTTTTGGGGAGTCCCATCCTTAATCTGGGGTATTCTGGCTGGTGCGTTAGTGATGATAGCGGTGAGTAGATATAATTGATAATTGATAATTGATAATTGATAATTGATAGTTGATAGTTGATAGTTGATGGTTCGTAAATATTGTTGCCACAGCATATCGAACTATCAACTTCCACGATTTATAAAAAAAAATGAGCCTGCAACTTTTGCTGCAGGCTCTTCAAGTTTTCCGCCAGTACAAAATTACTGCCTAGCCATGCTGCCGTTATCCAAAACCAGTGTAAATTTACGTCCGCGGGGGGTTATGGTTGCAATTGTTCGAGAACCGTCGGGATTATCTCGATATGTCATCTTATCCGCATCGGCATGAGTCGAATTCTCACGCTTGGTGAACTGCGCCGTAACCGATTTCTTCTTCATCTTGATCTCGAACTTCCCGTCTTCGGTCTCCGGAATCAAAATAGTATAGGTGCCCTTCTTCACCATCTCGCTCCCAACCTTGCCATCAAGATAAAAAGTCACCTTCTGCTCTATGCTGTTCTGAGCTGATGCCGCGACCCACAAACTGAGAGCAAATACGATCACCAGATACATTTTGAGCCCTTTTCCCTTTTTCATTCTTTCTTTCTCCCTCCTTCTCCTGTTTGAAAAATATGTTGACTGACCAGCCAGTCAACATATTTTGATATGAATCCACATGCAATAACCTCTTCGTTATATGCTATTTAGCGGACATAGAGGTAATCGAGTACGATTCTTTCGCAGCGTCGCCGGTAATCGTCAAAGGTCGCCTCGGAGGAGAAAAACCATTGCAGCATCATACCGTCGACTAGAGCGCGCATCATAGAACATGCTTCTTCAACATCGACCTGGCGAAAAGCGCCGGCCTTGATACCGGTCTCGATGATTTCGCGGTCGCAGGCGAAGCATCCATGATAGAACTTGGCGTTAAACTCGTGGAAGCGCTTGTTGCGCGTCCCGATGCTGATGAAATCAGTGTACGCCATGAAGAATTGGCGGCTCTCCTGGGCGTTGATGAATACGGTGTCGAGCGCCGCTTTGATCTTCTCAACAGGATCTTCAACTGACGCTATCGCCTCGTGCATGCGCTCGTGCAGCCGCTCAACCAGCCATTCGAACGCCCCCAGAAAAAGATCTTCCTTCGTCGCGAAATAATAGAGTGTCGAACCCTTACTCACCCCCGCGCGTTTGGCGATGTCCTGGAGCGTGACCGCCGAATATCCCTTCTCAGCCACCTCCAGATATGTCGCATTGATCAACTCTTCTCTACGCTGATCTTCATATTCTTGATCGAATTGTTTCGCTGCCATAAGTAGTTTGACCGAACGGTCAGATTTTATGTTTGTTCTTCTGTCGTGTCAATCGAATTCTTTGCCGTAAGTGGGGCGGATCGTTTATTATAAGATATTGCGAGTCAAATCTATATGAGAGCCGGGAAGCGCGGGAAGGATTTATCATCAGAACAAAAAGCGTTTAAAGAGAGTCGTTTATGGACGTAACCAAAAGTAGATCATCGATCAGCGAAAAGAGCCGCTGGCCGCAGATCAAGTTCGCCCCCCTGCTGGTATTGGCGATTTCGGCCGTCATCGGCGGTCTGACAGGTGCACCTCCTCCTCCCAATACGCCCAGTGAAGAGATGGCGAACCAGCCGGTTGTGCGCGATTTTGCCGGCGTTCTGCAACTGATTGAAGAGCACTATGTCGTCGCCCCTGACCGGGAGCGGCTGACACGCGGCGCGGTGGGCGGGATGCTGCACACGCTCGATCCGCATTCGAACTTTTTCGATCGGCGAGATTTCAACGAGATGCAGGATGAGCAGAGCAGCAAGTTTTATGGGGTAGGGGTTACGATCAACCAGCGAAACGGAAGGATATATGTCATAGGCGTCAGCCGGGGAATGCCGGCGGAACGCGCCGGGCTTCGTTATGGCGATGCCATCATCGCCGTCGATGGCCAAACGGCTAAGGACTGGTCGCAGTCGGACGCTCTCAAAAACGTTCGCGGAGAGCGTGGAACGGAAGTAGAGATAACCGTCGAACGCGCCGATGAGCCGAAACCGGTAACTGTTCGAATCGTGCGAGACGAAGTGCCCTTCCCCTCCGTACGAAATTTTTTCATGCTGCGGCCCGGGATCGGATACATCGGATTGACCGGGGGATTTAATCAGGAGACCAACGATGAATTGCGGGGAGCGATCGCCGAGCTAAAAGATGAGGGAATGACTTCGCTCATCCTCGACCTCCGTCGCAATCCGGGCGGGCTGCTTAAGCAGGCAATTCAGGTAACCGAAACATTTCTCCCGCACGGAATGGAGATCGTTTCGGTGCGCGGTCGGGAAAGCCGCTATCCGAAGCAATCTTATCGTTCGGAAAACGTAAATCCCGAATCTATGCCGCTCGTTATCCTGATCAACAATGAAACGGCCTCAGCCTCGGAGATAGTCGCGGGGGCGATGCAGGATAGCGATCGCGCCTGGATTGTCGGTGAAGAGAGCTTCGGAAAAGGCCTGGTGCAGACCGTCTTTCGCTTGCGCGGCGGCACCGGCCTCACCCTGACGACGGCGAAATATTACACGCCGAGCGGGCGCTCGATTCAGCGAGCATATAATGGCGTCGGGTTTTACGACTACTTCTACGCGCGCCGCGGCGAGCAGTCGGGCGAACATGCGGACGATTCATCCGGCGGTGGGAAATCGGGTACTTCGCGCACCCCGACGGGCAGAGAAGTGCAGAGCGGAGGCGGCATCAAACCGGATACGACGGTCAAGATCGCCGAAGAGGATATCCGTCTACGCGATGCGTGTTTCGAATTCGCGCGTCTTCTGGTCGTCGGTCTTCTTCCTGAACTCGCTCAGTACAAGGTTAAACGGACCGAGTATGGTTATCGTCTGCGGGGAAATGAATTTCAGGCCACTGATCAGCTCATCGCGGCTTTCCGGAAATACGCGGCGGAACACCACGAATTACAGGTGAGCGAGAGTCAGATCAGCAAAAAATTAGATAACGTCCGCCGCCGAATCCGCGCCGAGGTCATAACCGCCGCTTACGGTATTGAGGTCGCTGAAGAGTTCTTAATGGAAAGCGATCAGCAGGCATTGCGAGCCATCGATGATATGCCAAAGGCTAAACACCTACGCGATCAGGCCCGGCTATTCATCCAAAAATAGGGAGGCGATATTTGCCAATAGGGCATACATTAAATTGGTCATTTATGCATTCTTCGTAAGCTTTACCATCCTGGTTCCTTCTTGACCTGTGAAACCAAAAAAAGCATTATAGGCAGTCCTTAAGACTCCGAATTAGAATGAATCCGACCAACCAGACTGAAATGTCGAATGAAAGTATAAAACTCTACCGGGCTGGCCTATTCTGATGAATCTGATCACGCTTGCCGTTTATCAAGTACAGGAACTCACACTACTGACCTGGCGCGCGCTGCGCAGCATCTTCCGTCCGCCCTTCTATCTGCGAGAGACGATCCACCAGATGGATATCACGGGATTCGGCAGCTTGACGATCATTCTGCTAACGGGTTTTTTCACGGGGGCTGTACTTGCGCTTAACACTGGGACCACGCTGCAAAAGTTCGGCGTGCAGAATGTCTCGGGCCAGTTGGTGGCGCTCAGCCTGATTCGAGAATTGGGGCCGGTATTGACCTGCCTGATGATGGCCGGAAGAGTCGGCTCGGGAATCGCGGCTGAGCTCGGATCGATGATCGTCAGCGAACAGATAGATGCCATGCGCGCGCTGGGAACCGATCCGATCAAAAAGCTGGTCATCCCACGCATCCTGGCATTGGTGACGATGGCCCCGACCCTGACGATCATCTGCGATATGGTCGGGACGCTCGGCGGATTGGTCACCGCTATAACCTTTCAGGGCATGGCATCATCGGTTTATCTGGCTTCGGCCAAAACTGCGGTCGACTTCAATGAGATCATCGGCGGGTTGATCAAACCGATCGTCTTCGGTTTTATAATAGCGATCATCGGATGTTATAAGGGGCTTAGTACGACAGGAGGGACGGTGGGAGTCGGCCGTGCGACCACACAGGCAGTCGTCGTCGCCTCGATCCTTATCATCACCGTCGATTTTCTGCTGCAGAAGTTGATCATCTCTCTCCTTCTCCAACCCTGATGAATTTATGATGAACAAACTGAATGCCATCGAGTTTAAAGATGTCTCTCTTGCATTCGGTGAGCGAGTGATACTCAATCGCGTAAGCATAGACGTACATTACGGAGAGTCTAAAATCGTCATGGGCGGCTCCGGCATGGGCAAATCAACTTTGCTTCGCCTGGTGCTGGGGCTGCTCAAGCCGGATTCGGGCCGGATTTTCATCGACGGAGAAGATGTTACCGATTACTCGGAAGATCAGATGATCGAGGTGCGCCGGAAGATCGGCATGGTCTTTCAGGAAGGCGCGCTTTTTGATAGTCTTTCGGTCTATGACAACGTTGCCTACCGGTTGCGCGAACAGCATCTGCCCGAGTCGGAGATCGAACCCGTCGTGATCCGGATGTTGCGCTTTGTGGATCTGGAAGATGCCGTTGATAAAATGCCCAATGAATTGTCGGGCGGCATGCGACGCCGCGTCGGTATTGCGCGCGCTCTGGTCGGAAACCCGAAAATCATTCTATATGATGAGCCGACCGCCGGTCTGGATCCGATCACTGCGCGCACTATCTGCGAGCTTGCACTAAAACTGCGAGACCTGGAAGATGTCTCTTCGATCTTCGTCACACACCGTCTGCAGGATATTGAAGTCCTTTCGCGTGAATATGTGATACGCGACGATAAAGGCGACCTCATCTTCGAGCAAGAAGGAGACAATCTGTGTCTGGTCAATACTCGATTTATAATGCTAAAAGACGGCGACGTAATATTCAGCGGGACGGATGAAGAGATGCGTCTTTCGGGCGATGCATATATCAGGAGATTCCTTGCCGGATGAGTGAAGAAAGGAGAAAACAGGCGAAAGAGCATGTCAGAGGTCAGGGAGACAGAACGTAAGAGACGGCGTGAAAGACTTTATGTTATATTCCGGCTTCTATATTCTGACTTCTCTCTTCTAAATTAAACATTTCGCTTTTGGAGGTAATTTATGCCGCAAAACAAGCCGAAAAGTTTATCCGAAATGCGCGTCGGGGTACTTGTCGTCGCTGCGCTGGCGATTTTGATTTTCGTCATATTCGCCGTGGCCGGTGACATCAGGATACCCGGCCTGACCAGGACAACAATTGTCAAAACGGAGATGACCAACATTGATGGTCTTCGAAAAGGCGCTGAAGTGCGGCTCTCGGGTAAAAAAGTCGGAAGCGTCAAAGAGATAAACTTCTCCAGTCAAATACCGAGCGATCAGAACGCGCGCAATAATCTGGAGATCGTCATGGAGATCGATGGCAAACTCGATTCACGTCCTGCCATCGAGCGTATCCGCACCGATTCGCAGGCGGTCCTGAAGAGCGCCGGAGTGCTCGGCGATTACGTAATCGACATTACTCCCGGAACGCTCAGCCGAGGGCAGCCGATCAAAGACGGTGATCGGATCAAGAGCATCGAGCAAAAGAGCGTCGGCGACATCATCAATGCCGCGCAGACCGCCCTCGGAAATCTGAATGATATATCGGATGATATCAAAACGATGACCGGTACTCTCAGGCGTGGTGAAGGATCGATGGGAAGATTTTTGAACGACGAAGCCTTCTACGTCGATCTCGACCAGGCGGTTCGCCAGGCGGAGAGCCTGATGCGGGATATCCAGCAAGGCGAGGGTACCATCGGGAAACTGATCAAAGACCCCTCCCTTCACGATAAAACGGCCGAAACGATCGCTCAATTGCAGAAGATCACCGATCAGCTCGGCGATCAGATCGCAACGGGTAAAGGTACGATCGGCAAACTGATTAAAGATGAAGAGCTTTACAATCGCATGAATTCGCTCGTCGCGAGACTTGACGATACATCAGGCCGGCTCGACCGCACCATGGGAAAGATCGAACGCGGGGAAGGGAACCTTGGTAAGCTATTGAATGACGAGCAGCTTTTTACAGACGCCAGGGATACGGTAACGAAATTGAAGGGAATCACCGATAGACTTGAGCGCGGTGAGGGCTCGGCCGGACTGTTGCTGACGGATGAGAGACTCTACAACAATGTGAACAACCTGTCGGCGGAGCTCACCAGGATGCTGTACGATTTTCGGCAGAATCCGAGAAAGTATCTCTCAGTCAAGGTTGCGCTGTTCTGATGGCGATTTGCGGATTGAGATTAGCCACATCTCAATCCGCACTCAATCATTTCATCGGGTAACCCTTCTCTTTCCAGGCTTTGATTCCGCCGATCATTGAATAGACGTTGAGATATCCCATTTTTTGCAGGTTGTCTGCGGCCAGCGCCGAGCGATAACCGCCGCCACAGTAGAGGACGATCTCGGAATCTTTGGCTGGCGCGCACTTTTCTACATCGCGTTCGATTATTCCGCGGCCCAGATGCTCGGCGCCGGCGGCATGACCTTGATCCCATTCGCGGTCTTCACGAACATCGATGAAATGAAACTCCTCACCGGCATCGAGTTTTTGTTTGACCTCCTGAGCGGATATTTCGCGGATGCGGGATCTGGCATCTTCACAAAGTTTTTCAAAAGCCTCTGAATGTTGCACTGTTGCTCCCTTTCTGAATTCTTATATTTCAAATCTCGTATCGATTTGGGAGAAATAGATGACCAAGCTTGCTATTCCTTTTCTTCTCTTTTTGTTTCCCGTCCTGGTTTTAGCGCAAGTCAGCCATTCCGGCAAGCATCCCGGAAAACAACCTCTCGCTCACACCTATTCGATCGTCGCCCGCGATCCTGAGACCGGGCAGCTCGGAGTCGCCGTCCAATCGCACTGGTTCTCCGTCGGTTCGGTCGTCCCATGGGCAGAGGCCGGTGTTGGCGCAGTCGCTACCCAGTCGATCGTCGATCCGGCATATGGTCCTCTCGGTCTAACATTGATGCGGGCGGGGAAGAGCGCGCCCGAAGCCCTGCAATCATTGCTGGCAAGCGATGCGCAGGCTTCCCTCAGGCAGGTAGCCATGATAGATGCGCAGGGCCGCGTTGCCACGCATACCGGTAAAGATTGCATCATTGCCGCCGGACACCGAAACGGCGTGAACTATTCGGTTCAAGCAAACCTCATGCTGAAAGATACAGTTTGGGACGCCATGGCCAAAGCTTTCGAGAACGCGAAAGGCGAGCTGGCGGACCGGCTGATCGCCGCGCTCGAGGCGGCCGAGGGCGAAGGCGGGGACATTCGCGGTAAACAATCAGCGGCGATCCTGGTTGTCAGCGGTAAGCCGACAGGAAGACAGTGGGCCGACCGGCTCTTCGATCTGCGGGTGGATGATCACGCCCAGCCCGTCGTCGAACTGAAGCGGTTGGTCAAACTGCAGCGAGCCTACAATCACATGAACTATGGCGATGAGTTGTTCGGCAAAGGTGACATTGCCGGTGCCGTGAGGGAATACGGCGCTGCAGAAGCCATCGTACCCGACAACGTTGAGATGGTTTTCTGGCACGCGGTTACGCTGGTAAATGCCAAGAAGATCGATGAGGCTTTACCGCTCTTCCGCCGCGTTTTCGCCGCGGATCGCAATTGGGCCACACTGATACCGAGACTCCCGAAGTCCAATATGTTGCCCGATGACAAGCTGTTGATCGACCGTATCTTATCAGTGGCTCAAACCGGTGATCGATAGACGGAAGCTAGTTCGGCTCTCCCGACCAGCAAAAACCAGTACCACTCAAAATTCGTTTTTATAAAAAAAGTCAAAAAATATAGCCATAGGCAAGAGGAGCGATAGCCAGGGATCTCCCCGTGATCGCTTGATGTCATTCCCCTCTTCGCCTTCTGACCTTTATGATGGATCTGCTGAGCGTTTCTAGTTCTCCAGTAGAGCTGATTCCGCTTACTGACAACATATTGTCTCCGTTTGCGAATTTGCGGGAGGGGATTCTCACCATAATGTCAGGGGATTCGCTGGATCGTGGTCTGATGCCTTTCCTGCTGAACAATTCCTTTCCGTCCACTCTCAGTAACATTACTTGATAGTCAGGGAACCTCTGCTCTGACGGGTTCAACAGCAACCTGACCTCTTCAACACCCCGTGGAATGATCAATACCGGAGTCTCCTGCCCCGGGTCCCGGAAGACACTTATCGTAAGCGGGAAGATGATCGATGCCGGCTCGGACCGGGTTGAGCCAGCTTCTACCACCGCCTGTGCCTGCAGTTGATCCTGTAAACGCGTGCGCTCTTCGGTCAATTCTTGCGCCCGCGTTTCCAGGTCGGCGATCTTCTGCACCAGCGCATGCGCGCTCTGCCGTTGAGCTTCAACTTCCCGTTGCGTCTCCGCCAGTTGGGCGCGCAACCGTGAATTCCGATTGACTGACCACATCCCGATGGATGCTATGAACAATGCGGCGATGGTGGAGGCAAGTCTCAATGCCAGGCGGCGGCCATCAATCCTGTCTATGAGTTGAGACCACTGGGAGACGACCTTCTGGCCACGATCGGTCCGCACATCCGCCGACCGTTCTACGGAATTCCGCGCGGATAGCTCCTCATCCAAAACTTGAGCAAAGGCTTGGGAGAATTTGACATGCCTGCGTCGCTGTGGGTTCGCCAGATAAGCTATCTCAAAGCGCTCGCGATCTGCTTGAGATAGAGCGCCGCGCGCGTATCTATCGATTAAATCATCCTCGGCTTTACGGAGCTGATCGTATTTGGACCCGTCGAGGAAATACTCATCCTCAATTGCGGTCTGCTCCGCCGTTGAGAGATCACCCAGCAGATAACGTTTGATCAACTCTTCAGGCCTCTGAGCTTTCTCCATAACATCCCCTACCCTGAGAAGTAGAATCCCGTTAACTTCCCTTTTTCGACGAGACTTGAAGATTAAAAGATAAATTGTCTGATTACCAATTTTGTGTTTTTGCGCCTGTACATATACAAGTGGCTGAACCGCGGCTTTCCATGACATTCACTTTAACTTTTTTTCAATGCGATTAGTGATGAACAGCTCAAGTTTTCGCGGATATTAGCTTGGCGCGGCCGAACTGGCATGGTTTTCCATTCAACTACGAGATTAAACCAGTTGATATGAAACTACCCGAGAAATTGTCCGCCGCGGGGAGAGCCGCAAAAACGGTAGGAGAGAGGCAAGTGCTGCGCTTATAAGACATCAGGTTTGATTCTCGCCACCTAAGCTTGTTGGCTCAGGTGGCGATTCTCGGTTTGTGCGATTCCCCGCAAGGAATCATGAGCGAATGACTCGCCCGGCGAGCTACTCGCGTTAATTAACACTGACCGGGCTATGGCTGATATTTATCCTGTATTTTATTTCATTGACCTGGAAAGTCGGTTAGTTTCTGTGCGACGGATTTGAGCGGCTTTCGACAGATCGACTTCAATCCTGTTGCCGTTGACCAGAATGGTTGAGCCATCAACCAATTTTTGGTTCGTAATATCGAAGTTGAACAACTTTTCCACCAGGTCATAAGGAGCAAATATCTCTAAGACTTCTACATTTGGCCTCTGATTTTCATTTGGTCTCGGATTTCGCCTGGTCGGGGGGAGAATCTCTCGGTAGAAAATCCTCGCCCTGACTTTAATCCCATAAATCCCGTTGGCTTTTGTGATCACCGGCGCGACCTTGTCAAAAGCGGGCAAAACGATGTCCCTCAAAACAGTAGCGACCCTGGCAGCCTGTTTGAAATCACGAGAATTGAATTCGGGGATCTGAGACGCGGGTGAAAAAGCGATATATTTCTTCCCTTGAAATTCTGCGATGCCCATCTCGTCATCGTTGTAATCCAAACCTTTCACCAATTGAAACTGCTTATCCCGGGGGATTTCCGCAAGCACGCCGGAAAACTTTCTTGGCAATAACTTTTCCGTTAATGCTTTGAATTCCTCGCTGGATTCGAACGACTCAGCGGAGCCGAAGAACACGAGTTGTTCCAAGGCCTCTTCCAAATCAGGTATAACAGACGCGAATCGGAGCTTGACGTAGGCTAAATTGCTCCGAAACTCGATCTCTGTGTACGCTTTTTCCTTGATGGACTTTTCGTAAAAAACTGTGAGCAAAGGCGGCCACCCGCGTAACTGCCAATCGGATTCCCCTTCGACTATGATCGTCTCTCCGACTACTGACACGTTTGCGGTGTAAATCGGTACTCTGCCCCTAAAGCTGTAGTCCTCATATTTGAGTAGTTGGCGTGGAATCTTGATAACTACTGGCTGCGTTTTATTCAGGGTAATTTCGTTGTCGGAACCGACCGCCACGCCGCTGGCAACGCACAACAGCAAGTAGCAGCCGAAATGCAAGAATAAGCAACGAGTAAATCTTGTCATAGGCTGAACCTTTCTGAATCGAGAGATAACAGGAGGGCAACTGCGCGACTCCACCGCGAAGTTGTCTTCCGCTCGAACCGTGTAATAATCTCCTAATTTCTTCGGGGTCAGTTAAGTTGTAATCTGGACTTTCTGCATCAATTCTACGCGGAGCGCCGCTCGGAGGCGAGAGCGCGCGGAGCTTTTTTTGCCTTTTTCACGCTCCATTGCCGCAAGCAAACATGGCACTGGAATCTTCATTGCATTGCGGTGCTGCTGAACATCCGCATTGGTGTGATTTATCAATACGTATCTAAAACCTTTTGATTACCGATCTGGTGTATGCGGACGAAGACCAATACATACGAGCGATCAGGGCTCAGGCCAGGGAAACATGCGCAACCTGAGAGCGGCAAAGCGGATAGATTTAGAGAGGAAATGCGTGAGAAGAGCGCGATGATCATTCAAAAGCCATTGGACACCGTTATTAATCGAACCTACCTTCCTCACCGGCCGTGAGCGCTAAAATGAGATCCTATCCGACTTGAAATTCTCCTGCCCGAGATGGATTAGGTTGGCGGCCAGAGTTGCATATCCGCCTTTGATGTCGGTCGTACCGCGACCGTAAAAATAACCATCGCACTAGAGATAGCTCGCCTGATCGCTCTATAGTTTAGCCTCCAAATAAAACCAGCTATATATCCTCCTCAAGTTTTGAAATTCGGGAACGCCTGAAAATTTTTATCAATTCACATTTGAATCGGTGACATGCCTTGAAGCCCTCGATTCACTCAATGGTTGAAGAAGATAAATTAACTGGCTTCTACCACGATGGCAGAAGCGCGACGTGCCCCTGAGGAGTGCTGCTTATTATGTTTCGAGTTCCGGTAGAGCCGACGAGAACGACAATTGATGATGTCGCACCGCGGCTGGACGATGGACAGCTTTCTCAACGAACCGCTAACGCCGGCGAAATCTCCTCACCTCCTCCAAATAAAAACTCGAATTGGAGCGGATTGATGGGGCGTCCGTTGCCGAGATGGGCGTGGCCAGTTGTGGCAGCGACTGGGGCGCTCATCGTTCTCCTCCTCCCGCTCCTTTTTTATCGAGCGCCGGGATTCACTGTCGTGGTGAGAAGTGTGCCGCCAGACAGCCGAATCTACATCGACGACGTGCCGCGTGGTATCCCCGGCGGCGAGAGAGGCGGGGATACCGCGACAGCATTAATCAGGGCGCATGGATTGAGATCGGGCGTCAGCCATACCGTTCGCGTAAGTTGTGGAGGTGGTGACGCCTCGCTCTATCTCGCGAATGGCACTTCGGTCAACGACGTATCGGCCCAGGATGGAGAGGTGGTTGACTTGACGGTAAAGAACTGCGGCCCACCGCCGGCCGAGATCGATTACAACGGCAAAATGCGCTTCATTGCGAGAGGCGCATTTCTGATGGGCGATAATCAGGGACGGCCTAATGAGAAGCCGGCTCGCCTGGTGGAGATAGATTACGACTATTACATCGACAAGTACGAGGTTACCAATCAGCAATACCGAGCTTTTTCTAACAGCCGGATAGGCCGGGCCTTCCCCCGTGAGCCTGAGTGGGATGCCGATTATTCGGCGAAGCTGGATCATCCGGTTGCCGGAATTTCTTGGAATGACGCCAGAGCATTTTGTGAGGAGTGGGCGAAGAAGCGCTTGCCGACAGAAGAGGAATGGGAAAAGGCCGCTTCTTGGGATCCGAAGGCTTCCGAGGCCTCGCCAGTCTGGAAACGCAAATGGCCGTGGGGGAATGCATTCGATCCTGACCTCGTAAATTTCAGGTCGGGTCGTCCGATGCCGGTTGGCCAATTGTCCGACGGCGTGAGCGCGTACGGAGTGCTCGATATGGCCGGCAACATCGGCGAATGGGTCTCCGACGTTTATCAGGCCTATCCGGGTAATCCGATTTCAGATCCAAACTACAGCGGTTCGTATCGGGTGCTTCGCGGCGGGACTTTCAAGACCACCGATGAAGATGGACTTCGCACGACTCGACGAAGTTTTGGGCCGCCTGCATTCAGCCCCGCCGAAAGTTCAGGCGCTATTTCTTTCATAGGTTTCAGGTGCGCGGTGAGAAGCGATGATGCCGGTCTGCAGAATCACTTGAGGGGTGCGAATAGATAAAAAGATTTCCGTCAGTTATCAAATGCAAAACGAACTATCCAGCAGAAACTGGAACCTTTTGAGTGAAGTGAGGGAAGGTCATGATCCTAAAACACAAGATTTTTTTCGCCACCTTTCTGGGACTAATTTGCTCTCTACTGCTTGTTCGGGGCGCATCAGCCCAGGAAAACGATTACGGCACGTGGAAAAAGGCGGAGGTTATCACCAGGCCGGCGGCCAAAGGCAGACCCCGACCGTTCCGGATCAAATCGCCTTTGTTAACTATGCGCTGGCAGTTTTTTGTCGCAGGCGAAACGACTGAAGAGGCAATCGATCCGGCGAGACGAACCTTCGTCGACGATGAATTGGTACGGATCGCGGTCCAGGTTAATCAAATAGGATACGTCTATGTCATCAATCATACGGTGAAGCATGACAACAGCATCGAAGGCCCGTTTCTCATCTCTAGAGGACACTATCAGATCAAAAAGGATCAACAACTGGTGCTACCTCTGCTATGCCCCGACCCGAATCGAATAAATGGCAAATGCTGGTGGCGGACCAAATCGCCGCCGGGACGAGAAGTAGTCACCATCATTTTCAGCAGGGATGAGATTGAAGAATGGAAATATCCGGACACCAGCGAAGGGGATTCGCTGGTGAGCGAATCCCTGATTTATTCCCTGACGCGCGAATCCCCGGATACAAACCGGAAGATATTGATGGGACCGCTTCAGAGGACCAATCGGGGACAGATCACGGAGGTATGGAATCCCAATCCGAAACGTAACGAAGTGCTGGTTGAAAGAATCGAATTCGCTCACGAATAACTGAAGAGTGTGCAACCTGAAAGTTACTTGTTATCAAAGTTCTGATCGGCTCCCAAGGAGACGGATGACTATTGCTCCGATATATATCGCTCAGGGCGTAGCTGGATCTAGAACTATGGAGCTCAGTCTTTAGTATGCACAACCTTCAATAACTGAATGAGGTACTAAATGAGATCGGACAAGCGAAAACAAAGTATTTTTATTGCCCTCGTATCGTCCGTCCTGCTTTGTGGCGTCATTCTCGCCCAGAATACGCCGCGCGCGCGTACGCTGACGCTCAATGGTCAGGATGTGACGAAGAAGCAGGATGGGCTTGAGATTCAAATCCTAAAGGAGGCCGGCGGAAAATGGGTATTCACCGGACAGAATGAGGAGTTTAAGTCGGGCGATAAAGTGCGGGTCCAATTTTGGAGTAACATCAAGGGCTTTGCCTACTTCATCAATATCGCGCCGAGCGGCAAACAAAGGGTCATCTACAGCAGGGCGATAGAGAAGGGTAAGGATTACACGTTGCCCGGCATGGACGGCGGCAAGGAGATGTGGATCGAGTTCGATCAGGAGAAGGGCGTGGAGATTTTGAAACTCGTTGTGACCCCGACACCGATTAAAGTCTTCGACGAGGCGTTGAGCCGGTCGCAGGGCGAAATCGTAGAATCGGTCTTCAGCGTCTCCGATGAGCTGCTTGGTGACGAACGCAAGCCGGGACAGAGTTCCGCGCAGATAGCAGTGCCGAATTCCGGGCCGGGTTTAAATCAGCGGTTCGAGCAAGTGGTGATGGTTCAACCGCAAGGATCGCAGGCGTGTCTTCGCGCTCGCGGACTCGGCCTTCGCTGCCGCTCCCTCGGCCTCGATCCTCCCGACCCGAAAAAAGGGAAAGGGGCAATTGTCGTTGCAATGCCGGACTCGAAGAGCGCGACGGGCAAGCTTAATAAGGATGAGGCGATCGTCGTCGAACTTCGCTTCAAACACATTTGAAAAGAAATTGATCACGGGCAACGAGGCCCACTGGGGCAATGGGGCATATGGTCCTAACAGGCTTTGTCTATCCCCGGTCACCGGCGCCAATCGCTTTGAACCTTTCTTAACGTTCTATGGTTCGATTTAGTCTGCCAGGAGGCTTGATGTCAGGTGCGCTGAAATCGAGATCGGGATCTGCGTGCAGACTCCGAACGCGACGCTATCCGGAGTCATACGCGGAATCACAATGGAATAGGTCGAGGATGACAGGATTCGCCTTGTGGCTCTGCACTATCGTGGTGACGATCAATGCCAATATTCCGAATACTGACGGCTCATCAATTCTCACGCAGGCTATCGGATCGCGGGAGTCTGAGAAGAGTGGCATTCTCGTGCGGGATGCGAGGGTCAGAGTACGCCGCGCGATAGCGGCTGTTGGGCTAATTCTGGTCAGTGAAGGTGATGGTGATCAGCCACGGCCGAGCGGTTCGGGCGTCGTCATCCGGCAGGATGGCGTGATCGCCACCAACTGGCATGTCATTAAGCAGCGTAACTCCGATCGGCATTACAAGGAGATTTATTTCAGCCTAGCCGCAGATAGCGGCGCATCGCCGCTCGATTCGTCGAGCTTTCGAATGCGGGTGGTGGATTTCGATCGAGAGCTCGATCTGGCTCTAATGCGCATTGTCACGGACGACGAGGCTTCGGGGGAGCAGTCCCCGCTGATTTTGCCGTTCATCGAAATGGGTGACTCACAAGCCATCGAATTACTCGATGATCTGGTGATCATCGGTTTCCCCGCGATGGGAGGCGCGACAGCCACGGTCAGCCACGGGATTGTCGAGGGCAAAGACAATGTCGAGGGATGGATCAAGACGGATACGCGCATGCTGCACGGAAATAGCGGCGGGGCCGCAGTCAGCGCTGAGGGCAAGCTGATCGGGATTGCCACCAAGGTCGAAGTCGATCTGGCGCAGAATGATGTGCGGTTGGGTGCCATCGGCTACCTGCGCCCGTCAAACCTGGTTTCAAAAATGTTCAACAGAATGATCCAGGGAGAACGATCGGAGGTGACTTTATTGAACAGTTCTCTCGAACAGGCTTCGCCCACACCCCAACCTTCGTTACCCGTCAATGTCAGCGGCTCGGTGAGATTTGCGGTGAACGGAAACCCGATAGCGGGAGCGCGTGTAGGACTGCTCATCACCGGACGAGAAGTCGCTCCGAATGCGCTTATTGGCTGGGGAGGGACAAATGCCGACGGCTTTTCCCAATTCGAAAATTCGGTGCCGCCCGGGATGTATCCATTGCGCGCGAGAGTGGTCGGCGATGAACGATATGCGCCTTACGAGCAGGAGATCGAGATCTCACCCGGAATGAATAAGCTGGTCGTTGAGCTGAAACCGGCAAACGTAGCAAACGTGGCAAACGTAGCAAACGTGGCAAACGGGGCAAACGGGGCAAACGAGCAGAGAGCGCGAAAGGCCAGTAAGTGAAGATTTGGGGAATCAAAAGCAGTGTGCTCGATGGTTTCGCGGCCAGTCGCGGGAGGCGCGCGATGATTCTCGAGCTGGTCTATCTGATCGAGCGGCTTTCGAAGTTTTGGATTGCTCTTGTGTCGGCTGCCATTTTGATCGTGATCATCATCATTCTGACATTGATAAAGCTCGTGACGGCTGGAAGCGATTGCGGTAGCGTAAAGATCATCAGCCCTTTATCGGGAGCGACTATCGACGAATCAGTTAAGGTACTGGTTGCAGCCGACCGTCCGGCATGTATATCGAGCATCAGTTATAAAATCGCCGGGCTTCAATTCGCCGAACCTGAGACGGATATATTTGAAACGAATCTCGATCCGCGCGTGATTGGTGAAAAGTTCCCCGATCTGACGGATGGAGATTATGAACTGTCGATTTCTATCGAAACTGAGTCGGGCCAAACGGAGGCGGTGGTCGATAGTGTGCAGGTGAATATCGAATTTCCCAATATGGAGGGAGAGATCAGCCTGGAGAATATCCGCGAGATGGCAGAGAAACTCGCAACCAGGATCAATCAGCGCGGCGAGATTTTTACCTTCGATGACGAGTTTCTGATTCAGATTCGCACCGCTACGCTGAACTATCGGACGGATATGTTCACAGGCGCCGAGAATATCGGCGCACGAATTCGCAGAACCAGTAATAGCGTGGGGATACCTTCGCAACTGATGTTCCTGCTCGCAGCCAGTCGCAGCCGTTGCAGTATGGATCAGACGGTAGGCGGTTGTGGTGTCGATCCGGACGGAGCTGGAACGTTCAAGGTTCCGCCTTCCATTATGAATCAATTTGGAGAGAGGTCAGCCGTCGATCACGAAATCGTGACTCAGGTAGCAGCCCGGCATTTGAAAGAGCTGATCCAGGGGCAACGAGACGATTTTCTCTATGCTATCGCTTGTTTCGGCGAACCGAGCGCGCGAATCGGAGATATCTTCCAGCGCAACGATCAACAGGCTCGGCGTAATTTCCACGATCTCGTCGAGAGAGGCGAGATCAGACCGGAAGAATCGAAGAGAGTCGTATGTTTCCTGGCTGCCGGTATAGTTGCGGAGAATCCCGATAAATTTGGGATCAAGACAAGGTCGTTTGTTGACGTCTATTGACTCGTATGCGGCCCAGCCACCAGGGGCAGCGCGGGGAGCATAGGCGACCTGATGCTCGGTAAATTAAGCGATTTTCAAGGCATAGGTCGCATACCTCCCCGTACTGGAAAGCTTATTGGGGCGCACTATCTATTGGGACGCACTGAAACGATGAAAGCGCCCGAGTACGCATCGCTTCCGGCGTGCGGGATTCGGCAGGGGACTAATGAAGAATCCTGGTGCTGGAAGCGATGCGTACTCGGGCGCTTTCCTGAGGAGATCAGTTACATTGAATATGTACACTTGGAACAACATCAAAACCAGAGTCGGGGGCAGCAGAGTGTGGCTCGCTATCATGACCGCCTTGCTGCTCGGAATTATCATTCTGAGCTGCATCGCCATGCTTGTGGCGAATCAATTCAGCAGCCGTGCCGCAGACCGCGAGTATGGCCAGTCACCACAATCTGAGCTGCCGCAGTCGACCTCCAATTCCATAGTTGCCATCAATGTGGCATCTGGAAAAACTTCTCGTCTGCTCTACACCGAGATGACCAGGGAGCAACAAGGCGATTTTCTAGAACGAGAAGCGGGTCGCGTCACCTCCTTAATAGGGAACCGCGAATACGTATTCGAGAATGAGGTGATCGATTTCATCAAAGAGTATGTGGATGGATATGCGAAGAGGATAGCGACGAAGAGCACCGGGCTCTGGAATGAGGATTTGAACTATGTTTTTGAGCGAGCCCGGGAAAATGCGCCGAAGATTATAGCCTCGTTCAGAAGGGAAGGCGTGCCCGTTGTGCTCGGCCTTTATCTCCCGATGATTGAATCTGAGTATAACGAATGTCTCCAGAGCCCGGCCGGTGCGCTCGGGCTATTTCAGTTTATGCCGGCCACGGCGAGCGGTTACGGGGTTTCACCATCAGATCGTTGCCAGGTCGAGAAGATTGCGCCGGCTGCGGCAAGTTATATGAAGGACCGAATCCGAGAATTCGGCAATGATGGAATGAGCGTCGCGCTGGGCATCGCCGCCTATAACCGCAGCCCCCAATCGGTGCGGCGCGACCTTCAAGATGTGATAGACAGCAGGTCCAATGAACGCAGTTTCTGGACGCTCCTGGCGAAGAAGGAGCAGCTGGATAAATATTTCCGCAACGAGAATATAAAGTACGTCCCGAAATTTTTCGCCGCCGCAATCGTGGGCGAAAACCCGGAAACATTCGGTTTACGAATCAGGAAGCTCTCGACTTACGACTATTCGCTGGCATCAGCCGATAGCCCCTGTCGGAGTTTGGCGGATGGCGAAATCGAGGAGGCGGCGCGGCAGCTAATGGGGCGGATTAGCAACGATCTTCATATCTACGAATTCCCATCTGACAAATCACACATCGGCAGAGTGAAAGAAGTAATTGAGGGAAATTGTAATTCGACAGTATTGGGCACTCAGCTGCAGGCCCTCAGGCGCAGCCGGGCCCGGTTGATCGATTGGTCGGAAAATCAGATTACACCCGATCTGTTAGCTTATGCGGCGCTGGCCAAAACAATAGGGCGCGCTGCTGATAGCGTGGGGCAGGCCAGGAGAATGGCACCACAATTGATCGAAGTCAGTAAACTACTGAAGGACAGCAATGCCGACACCGCGCTTCTTTCGCTCGCCGCCTATGAAATGGGCCGGCCCTCGCGAGGGGTGCACCCGATCCACCGAAGGATGGAAGGCCGAATAAATCACGACACCGAACGCAATGTATGGGACCTTTATCGCAAAGGCGGGTTGACAGAAGCTGAGTACCGTTTCGTCATTCGATTCCTGGCATTCGGGATCATCGCTCACGAACCGAGAAGGTTCGGTTATTAGATATAGGAGAGGTCAGGAGAATTTTATGAGTCGCTATCGACGCCTGGTATGGAATGAGGGGATGCTGCTTTCACCCCATCATTTCCAACAAGCGGACAATTACACGGAAGACCTCATCAACACGCGCGTCGGCTGGCTGTTCGCGCACGAATGGGGAATACTCGACCTTCAGATCAACCGTGACGCAGTCGCTAATGGCTCGGTTCAATTGATAAGTTGCCGCGGCGTCATGCCAGATGGTCTGATCGTCAATATCCCGCAGACTTGCACGGCTCCTGAATCTCGCCAGGTGGGCGATCATTTCAGCCCGACTGCTGGCAACCTTGATGTCTATCTTTCCGTCCCGGCGAGACAGGTGGGGGCGGCAAATTTTCAGGCCAGCAGGAATTCGACCAATGGAAACCATTCCAACACGCCAGCTCGCTTCCTGCAGGACGCGGGGCTGGTAGTTGACGAAACGTCGGGCGAGAACGAATTCCAGCTCGCATTCGCGCGTCCCAACTTCAAACTATTGTTCGATGGCGAACCGCGCGAGGGTTACAATGTCATCAAGATCGCCGAATTACAGCGCACGGCCACCGGCCGTTTGAAGATCGCTGAAGAATACGTTCCCCCGGCGCTTCACATCGGTGCATCGCCGTGGCTCGAAAATCTGTTGCGCCAGCTGATTGAGTTTCTTGTCGCTAAAAGCAAGACGCTCGGTGAGCGGCGACATCAAAGCGGATCGGGCCAGGCAACCTTCACGACCGATGACGGGATGGTCCTGTGGACGCTGCCGACGCTCAATGCTGCAATCCCTCCGCTGGCGCATCTATTTCATCAGCGCATCGTTCACCCCGAGAGACTATACACCGAGATGGTAAGACTGGCCGGCGCGATGATGACGCTGGTCTTCGACCGCCATGCCAAAGACCTGCCGCGTTACGATCATCTCGATCTTTACCAGACCTTTCGCCAGCTCGATTTCGATATTCGCTTCCTGCTCGAAAGGGTCGATCCCCAGCGTTATGTTCCGATTCCACTCGTACAGGAACGCCCAGCTCTGTACGTGGCTCGGGTCAATGATAATCGATTGCTGCGCGATGCCGAATTCTTCCTCGCCGTCGGCGCGCAGGTGCCCGAGAACAGGTTGATCGAGCGGGTGCCGTTCGCCGTCAAGATTGCTCACCGCGATGGTATTGACGTCGTGATCAACAACGCCCTGAGCGGCGTCAGCATGACGCACGTCAGGCCGCCCGGACAGATTCCGACCCGCGCCGGGTTGCATTACTTCCGGTTGGACCGCAACGACCTCGACACCTCGCTCAAACGTTTTTGGGATTTTATTGTAGCGACCAAGACCCTCTCCGTCTGGGTCGCTGATGAGTTCCCGGAGGCGAAGCTGGAACTCTATGCGATCAAACCTCAATAGGAGCAGTATGCAGGATACATTTTTTTCAAATAGCGCGTATACCATCTCGGACAACTGCCTGATCGATACATCGGCGCCTCTACTCCGAATGATGATGAAGATCAAAGCGGGGTTGGTTACGCCGTCCAATGAGATGCGTCATATGATCCACGACCTGTTCAAAAAATTCGAAGAGCGCGGGGCGAACAACGGTTACAGAGAAAGCCAATTGCAAGATACCAAATTCGCACTAGCCGCGTTCGTTGACGAGACGGTGCTCGCCGGCGGGTTCCCGCTTCGCGAAGAGTGGGAGCGATATCCCCTCCAGCTCGAATTCTTCAAGGAAGCCCTGGCTGGAAACAAGTTCTTCGAACGTCTCGACTGGTTGATCAAACAGGGGGAAACCGATGTGGTAGAGATTTATTACCTCTGCCTGCTGCTCGGATTCAAAGGCAAATACCACGTATTCCTCGAGGATCAGTTGCCGGCCGTGATCAATGCAGCTGCCGAAAATTTGCGGGGAGCGGGGCGATTGCGGAGATGCGTGCTTTCACCGCACGGCCTCCTGAACGATCAACCGGATCCGCCATCACCGGAACCGGAAGTGTCGCGTTGGGCAAAATGGTCCGCCATGGCAGCGGCCGGAGTGATAGCATTTGCTTATCTCATTTTGAATTGGTCGCTGGTCTCGACTCTTGAAGCGGCGATGAGGGAGAGCCTGTTGAAATAGAGGCAAACGCTTAAGGCCGATTACTGCCACGCTGTTTATGTTTATCGATGAATCGCGTTGAAAGAAAAGGTTGAGGCTAAATGTTTTCGCTCAGTAAAAATATCAAGTCAATATTCATTAACTCCGCGCTGGTCTCGCTGACCCTCATTGCCTTCCTGCTTGTGCTGATCTTCAGCGAGGACATAATCGTGACCATCATTCTGATTGCGCTCATCCTGTTGTTCTGGCCGGTCCGCTATCTGGTCAGGCATTACTTTAAGGAGCGAGCCGCACGCATGCCATCGCCTGACAGCCAGAAGAATAGGGAAGAACCGATTCGCCCGTTGCGTAACTATAAAAATCTCGAAATCTGCGCTGCCGTAACAATCGATTTTCTTCGCCGGAACAGATCTGGCGCGCATGGCGGCGAAGATGCGGTCTATGGCCTGCCATGGTTTCTGATCGCTGGTCCTCCCGCGAGCGGAAAGACTTCGCTAATGCTCTCGTCGGGCCTTTCGTTCAGCCCCCTCAAGAGTCAGCGCCACGCCGATCTGGATCTGCTGCGCCCGACAGACGAATGCGATTGGAGGATTACCGACGAAGCTGTCTTGATAGATTCCGCGGGTCGCTATCAATCCGAAGGGGCAAACGGGGCAAACGGGGCAAACGGGGCAAACGACGAAAACGAAGCAATCAGGGATAACCGGACGGCTGCAGCAAACGGCGCAAACCGCGATGAATGGCTCGGCTTGATCGATATTCTCAAACGATATCGCAGGCAGCGCCCGCTCGATGGATTGGTGTTGACCGTTAGCGCCGCGAGCTTGATGGCTATGCATTCCATCGCCGAGGTCGAGCAGCAGGCCAGAATCCTGCGCTCTCGCATAAACGATTTGATCTCCGGCGTCGGGGCCAAATTTCCCGTATATCTGGTCTTCACTGACATGGACGCAGTTTCAGGATTCACCGATTTCTTCAGTTCGCTCGATGTCGAAGAACGTTCGGGGGGGTGGGGGATGATGATCCCATTGGCTCAGAACGGACGGGCGTACTCTCTGTTCGATACGGAGTTCAGTCAGCTGATCGGTTCTCTGATGACTCGGCGCCTTCAGCGTCTAAGTGCCACCGAGGCTTCGGGCGAACACCTGAATATCTTCGACTTCCCGCTCCATTTAAACGCTGTTCGTCAGAAGTTCGGTGTCTTTACGACTGCTCTTTTCAGTCCGAACCCCTTCAGCGAACTGCCGCTGCTCCGCGGCATATACTTTACCAGTAGTGATGGCGTAACAGATCGCCCAACGGCTCGCAGCGAACGCGGTTCAACCGAAGAGATGCGGGTGAGGGGCAAAGGATTCTTCACGGAAGGCTTTTTCAAAAATGTTCTGCATCGCGACCGTCACATCGCCGCCACTTTGCAGGCTATCCAGGTGCAGCCGAACTGGCTGCGCAAACTTAAATTGGCTGTCGCATCTTTCTGCGCGTTGTCGCTTTTGCTCCTGATGGGGATGATCGTTTCCTATTTCAATAATCTGAGATTGATCGGCGACGCGGGCAGGGCTGGGGCTGATCTCCTTCGACATTTCCGATCCGGGGTTGGGGGCCCGGCCGCGAAATTATCCGAAACCGAAACCGAAGACCTCGGCAAATTGCAGGACGTGTTGCTCAAGCTGGACGGTTTTGACCGGAGCTGGGTTGGCCCGGTCTCGCATCGCTTCGGCCTCTATCAGGGAGGGCGGATCAGACTTCGCCTGCGTGAAATCTATTTCGATTTCCTGGCTCAGCGCTTGCTCGATCACACGCTCGATGCGATGGCTAATGATATCTATAGACAAACCCCTGCCCCGATCGGCACGCGCGCCCCAGATGGTTCAGATGTTCCGGGCGTCCCGGGTGGTTCGGTTGACCCATCCGTCCCGGCTGGCAAAGCTGCTTCCACAATCGTCTCCAGGCAGGAACAGATCGATGCTGCGGAGCAGGGGTATTACGATCGGCTCAAAGCCTATCTCATGGTTGAGCAGCAGGAGCGAGTTGAGCCGGTGTTTCTGCAACAGCAGCTGGCGCCCTACTGGAAGGAAGGCACATCGGCTGCTGATATGAGACATTTGTACTACTACGTCGAGCAGGCCAGCATCAATGGCGATGACGATCAGAGCATCCCGCGCCCGCAGTCTGACAGTCCGACCGTGGCTCAGGGGCGGGATAAACTGCGGAATTACGCGGCCGCCAAGCAGGTTTACAATGAAATCGTAAACAGCATAGGCAGACAGGGAGAGCCATACCGGTTGCGCGATGCGGTAGGCAGCCAGCAGGGAAGCGTGTGGTTTGACGACATCGGCTCACTGTCTATTCCATACACCTTTACAAAAGAGGCTTATTACAAGCACATCAAAGGCGAGGCGTGGATTTCGGCTTTCGAGGAGATACGAGGTAAGAGCGAGAACGATTGGGTGCTTCAGCGTCCCTTCGACTATCAGCGCGTTCAGCCGAATGACCTGCGCCAGAGATACGAGCGGGATTACGTCTCAGCCTGGCAGAAATTTCTCGAAGGAGTTCGGGTCAAAGAGTTCAAGAAGAGAAATGACGCGGTAGAGGCGCTCGACTCTATTTCGCAACAGAATTCGCCTTTCACCACCATCTTCGATCAGGTCAGATCTCAAACGACGCTCTCAGAGCCCCCGATCACAGGCGGGGTTATCGCCTGGATCAAATCGTTTCTGACCACGAAGGAAAAGGCCAATACGGGCGTCGAAAAATCTTTCACGGCGGTCAGGAGTTTCAAGATCGAAGATTATCTCGAGAAGTTGAAGGAACTGCGCCGCCGGTTGAATGAAATTCCCGGAGATGAATGGCGGCAGGTGGCTGCGGTGGCCGGGGACGAACGATATAAGAAGGCACGGGACGACGCGCGTGAGCTTTTGAGGTCCCTCAAAGCGAACCCCGGCAGCAATTCAATGGCCACATTGCTTGCCCGCCCGCTCGACAACATCGAGATCGCTTTGGGTCTCGGCGTCGAGAAAGATCGTGATGTGGCCTGGAACAATCTCTACACCCTGGCGAGAGGACTGGAAGAGAAATACCCATTCAGGAGCGGAAGTGCCGCGGAAGTGCAGCCTTCAGAGCTCGCCGATTACATCAACAAACTGGGGCAATTTTTCAATCGACAGCTGAAGAATAGTTTCGATCGGACTCCGGGACAGTATGTCCCACTACGCCGCGGCGAGTTTTCCGATGAGTTCGTTGCCTACCTCAATAAAGTTAAGAATCTGAGCGAAGCGCTGGGCCTCGGATCACTGGAGGAACAACCGGGACAACCGGGGCAACCGGGACAACCGGGGCAACCGAGATTCAGCTATGGTCTGAAGCTGGAACCGCAGCCGGGACAAACGGTCGAGATGAGGATCGACGGGCAGACAGTTAGGGCCGATGACGGACCGCAAACCGCTACATTGAACTGGCCATCATCCGGGCAAACCAGCGGAGTTGAGCTCGTAACCATTGAAAATGGGCAATTCAGTCGTCTGAGGAATTACGGCGGCGCCTGGGGAATTTTCAGAATGGTGGCGGAACGCGGAAGACCGCCATATCAGTTAAGCTTAAATGGCGTGCGTATGACTCTCCAGCCGCCGGGAGCCAGGAATAATCCATTCGTCGATTTTACACAAATTCGCGCGCCCAGGAGCGTCGCCAGGTCTCTATAATTCCTTCGCCAGCGGAGCATTTCTGCCTCCAATACTTATAGCCACGTCGGAAAAATTTTCTTCTCAATCCATCCGATCACGTCATGTTTCTCCTTCCCAACATCACTTATACACGAAGCGGAAATGGAAATGTAAGTAGAGGGGATTATGACAGCAGTTTCACCAATAACGGACCGCGAAACCTTACTCAAACCGATCTCGCAAGAATCATCCGCCGGCCAGGATCTGCGGCATATATTGTTCGATCAGAAGAAAGGGATTTATTGGCACGACCGGATCAGAGAGGCCCATCGCGAAAACATTTTTGAAGACGTTCCGAAACTTCCCGACTGGCCGGTAGTCATCGACCTCTCGATACAAGCTCTCACCTCGCTTACTAAAGATCTACAGATCGCCGCCTGGCTATCAGACGCTCTGGTCAAACATAACGGGCACGACCGCCTGGCCGGCCTGCGCGACAGCCTGAACTTGATCCGCGGACTGATCGAGGACTACTGGGGTGAATTTTTTCCCGCGAGCGATCCGGCGGGCGACGATGGCCCGTTTAAAGCGCGCGCCAACATCATCGCGGCCTTCGACAGCAGAATGGGACTCGCGATCAGAGCCATTCCGCTGACTGAAAGTATGTCTGGCCTCAAATACTCCTTCATGGATTGGGAGGCTGCAAGGTCTTTCGACATCCCCGAAAAAGACCAATTCGACACGTTCGGTTTCAGCAATATTGAAAAGTTCAACTTGCTAAAGGAGCAAGCTGAGCAGGAGGGGAAGATCACCGGCGAGGATTGGCGAAAGGCCGTCAACGGCACGCCATATCACTTTATCAAGGAGCGTCTAGAGCTGCTTCAAAAATGTACTGAAGAATTGAATGCGCTTGCTGATGCGATCGACCTCCGCTTTGAGCTGGAAGCGCCCAGCTTGAGGGAGCTTCGCAGATCGCTCGAGGATATGACATCGCTCATGAAGAAGCTGGAACGGGAGAAACGTCCGCCTGAAGTAGCCGATGGAATTGAGCAATCGTTGACGACGGTAGAGTCGGATTTGCAGAACGGAGAAGCGGGCGGTTTCGGATTGCCCGGCAATATGGGAAGCGTCCGGACCCGGCATGATGCGCTGCGCCGCCTCGCCGATATCGCTGAATATTTTCGCCGCACGGAGCCTCACAGCCCAGTCTCTTATCTGGTGCGGCGCGCTATCAAATGGGGAAATATGCCGCTCGATGTGTGGCTGGAAGATGTAGTCAATGAGATGAGCGTCCTCGGACAGCTTCGAGAAACGCTGGGAATTAAAGCTAATAACGATAGTGGGAGTTGATGAAGATCAATCCCGAATACATAACGATGAAAAATGCAGACCGAATTTACCGGGTTTTAAATTTATACCTATCCACAAAATCCTGACTGATCCTGTAAATCCTGTCTACTCTCGTGGAGATAAATATATGCCGCCGAAACGTGAAAGCATTCAACAGAAGATCAGCCGCATACGGCCGCCCCGCGTACACATCACCTACGATGTCGAAGTAGGCGGAGCCAATGAAACGAAGGAACTGCCCTTCGTCGTGGGTGTGATGGGCGAATTCACCGGTAACCCGGCAGAGCCGTTGCCGAGGGTGAGAGACCGTAAGTTTGTACAGGTCGATCGTGACAATTTCGATAATGTGATGGGCGGGATGAAGCCCCGTCTGGTTATGCGCATTCCGAACAGGTTATCGCCGGAAGGCGGGACGATGAGCGTCGAGCTCAATTTCAGGGAGACAGATGACTTCCATCCCGACCGCCTGGCCAACCAGATCGAGCCGATGAGGAAGCTGGTTGAGTTGAGGCAGAACCTCAACGACCTGCTCGCCAAGGTGGACGGCAACGATCGGCTCGGCGATCTTTTGGAGGATATCTTGCAGAACGCCGATACCCAGAAATTACTGGGCACGGAACTCGGCCTTGAAACATTTGCGGCCGAAGCGTCTGAATCGGCCGGCGACAAAAAGGAGGAGTAGATGATCGACCCACAAGTGCAAAAGACTGAAACGGCTGTTGTTGGGCGGCAAGCGCGGCCAGGATTGCTCGACGAAATCCTCGACAAAGGGTTGCGCGCCCGCGATGAGAGCCAGGTTGAACGGGGCAAAAACCTCATAGCGGATTTCGTCCAACAGGCGATGCAGGGGCAGTTGGTCATGTCCAGCAACCTGGAGATGACGATCAATGCGCGCATTGCGGAGATCGACCGGCTGCTCTCGGCGCAGCTAAACGAGATCATCCATCAAGCAGCGTTCCAGAAACTCGAAGGGACGTGGCGCGGCTTGCGGCATCTCGTCTTTGAAACCGAGACCAATAATTTGCTCAAGATCCGCGTCATGAATGTGTCCAAGAAAGAGCTGACGAGGGAGCTGGAGACCGCGATAGAGTTCGACCAGTCAGCGGTCTTCAAGGGAATCTACGAGCAGGAGTACGGTATGTTCGGCGGCGAGCCTTTCGGGCTGCTGATAGGCGATTATGAAATAAGTAATTCTTTTCAGGACATGGTTTTTCTGGAGAAGATATCCGGCGTCGCCGCCGCCGCGCACGCGCCATTCATCTCTGCCGCCGCGCCGCAGATGTTCGGCTGGGATAGCTTCACGCAAATGACCGACGTGCGGGACCTGGCGAAGATTTTCGAGCAGGTCGAGTATGGTAAATGGCGGTCATTTCGAGACTCGGAGGACTCGCGCTACGTGGGACTGACCTTGCCGCATACCTTGATGCGCATGCCTTATGGCAGAGACACTCTGCCGACCGAGACCTTCAACTTCCAGGAAGATGTCGACGGAAAAGATCACAAGAAATACCTCTGGGGAAATGCGGCTTATTCATTCGGCACGCGCGTCACCGAGGCATTCGCCCTCTATAAATGGTCGGTTGCCATTCGCGGTGTCGAAGGCGGAGGGTTGGTCATGGGGCTGCCGACCCATACTTTTGAGACGGATGATGGTGACGTCGCGCTCAAATGCCCGACGGAGCTAGCCATCACCGACCGCCGTGAAAAGGAGTTCGCCGATCTGGGTTTCATCCCGCTCGTACACTGCAAGAACCAGGACTACGCCGCCTTCTTCGGTGCGCAGTCGTGCAACAAGGCGAAGAAGTATGACGATGAGAATGCCAATGCCAACGCACGGCTTTCGACGCAATTACAGTACATGTTCGCCGTCTCGCGGGTCGCGCATTATCTGAAATCGATCTGCCGCGACAAAGTGGGAAGTTTCATGAGCCGCATCGAGTGCGAGCGATTTCTCAATGAATGGGTCCGCAACTACGTCACGGAAGACGATAACGCATCGCCGGTCGTCAAGGCCCAGTATCCCCTACGCGATGCCAAAGTTGATGTCATGGAGGTTCCCGGCAAGCCCGGCGTATATAAGGCCATCGCTTACCTCAAGCCTCATTTCCAACTCGACGAATTGACCGTTTCTTTGCGATTGGTGGCTGAATTGCCCAGGTCTGTGGCCTGAGACACGGACCTGGGAAGGCCGCTTTATTGCAACTCACCGAAGCGGGGCGGCCGCTTCCAAACCCAATAACACTTAGCCATTCTTGGCACAATCTTGTAACTGGAGGAAATAAATGGCGACTGATTGTTTTATCAAATTCGGGAATATACGTGGCGGAAGCCAGGATAGTGAATTTGCCGGTTGGCACCATGTCGAGAGCTGTAACTGGGGAGCAATGAATCCGGGTAGTTTCGCGACTAATAGCGGTGGCGGGTCTGCTAAAGTCACGATGCGAGATTTCGAATGCACGATGAAGGTCGATATAGGCTTCACATCTCTTTTTCTCGGGTGCGCTAACGGCGAGCACGTCGAGGATACGACTGTGGTTTTCCGCAGGCAGGGGAAGAACCCGCAGAAATACTTGACGATCAATTTAAAGAAATGCCTGGTCTCCGGGCTCGATCTGAGCGGACCGGGGGGGATCGATGATTTTCCAGTGATCCATCTCCGCATCAATTATGCTTCTATGGTAGTTGAGTACAGAGACCAGAAGGACGACGGCACACAAGGCGGCCATTTCAAGGCAGGTTGGAGTCTGAAGAAGAACGCGGAAACAGTCTAACGCTCGGTCATTTCGCTGAAATTAGCCACAGAGTCAAAGAGCCTACGGAGAGAACGATTTTGTCGAACAGTTATCTCCTCTTCTTTTCTCTGTAACTCGGTGGCTCCGTGGCTGATATTTTGATGAACAAATACGATAACAACATACGAATTATTCCATCCGTGCTCGACCGCCTTATCGACGAAGACCCTGATCGAGTGTTCGAACCCCCGCCATCGCGGTCGAAAAGCATCGAGGACCTCAAGCAGTCGGTCAAACGCGATTTGGAATGGCTGCTCAATACGCGGCGGGACGCCGCCGTCGCAGACTCCGGCTCGAAAGAGCTTACCAGTTCGCTGGCAACGTTCGGGCTGCCCGACTTTTCGGCTTTCAGTCTCAAGAGCCCATCGGATCATGCGCGGATGCAGAGGATATTAGAGCAGGCGATCATCTCATTCGAGCCGCGGCTCGAGAGCGTCACGGTGACGCTGGTTCCTGTGCGCGACGTCGAGCAGAAGTTTCGATTTCGCATCGACGCGCGATTGAGAATCGAGCCGGCGCCCGAACCGGTGACTTTCGACACAGTGCTCCAGGCTGCCCGCAATCAATATACGGTAAAGGCCGAATAACCACATGCGCGACGAACTACTCAGTTATTACGAACGCGAACTGATCTTCCTCCGCCAGATAGGCGCAGAGTTCGCCGCCAAATATCCGAAGATCGCCGGTCGATTGCTGCTAGAACCGGACAAATGCGAAGACCCACACGTCGAACGTATGATCGAAGCCTTCGCATTTCTGGCCGGACGCATTCACTTGAAGCTGGATGATGAATTACCCGAAGTCACCGAGGCATTTCTCAATGTGCTCTACCCGCATTACCTGGCGCCGATACCCTCGATGTCCATCGCGCGGTTCGCTTTTGACCCGGAACAGGGAAAACTGACGACCGCTTATCAAATCGAGCGCGGTACGATCCTTTATTCACGCCCGATCCAGGGCACACCTTGCCGATTCCGTACGGCTTATCCCGTGACCCTATGGCCGATAGAGGTTGACTCTGCGGTATTCGAATCGCTCGATCCGGTCGGAAGCGGGGGCAGATGGGAAAGGGCCGAGATCAGAATCGGCTTGCATTGCATCAACAACACCCGTCTCAGTGAGCTGAAGGCCAGTCAGGATGAGAAATCGCACTTGATCGACTCTCTGCGGTTCTACCTGAGCGGGGAGCCGCAATTGGTCTATCCACTCTATGAAGCGATATTCAACAACGCTGTGGCTGTGGAGTTGCGTCCGAAATCGCCATCGAAGCGGAATAAGCAGGGGGACGATGTGAAGAGGGCGGTTGCGCCGATCAATCTGCCGGCATCGTGTCTGATGACTGTAGGTTTCGAGCCTGATGAGGGGTTACTCGGCTACACTGCGCGCTCCTTTATTGGATATCGTTTGTTGTCCGAGTACTTCGCATTTCCGGAGAAATTCCTGTTCTTCGACCTGGCGGGGTTGGATCTGGCGGCCAGGGAAGGTTACGGTGAGAAATTCGAGGTCGTGATCCACCTGCGCGACGTTCTGCCGCCGCGTGCGCCGGTGAGCGCCGAGACTTTCCGTTTGGGATGCGTACCGATCGTCAATTTGTTCAATAAAATCGCCGAGCCGATCGATCTGACACAGGAACATCACGAATACCGGGTCATCCCGGATATCCATCAGCAGGGAGCGACAGAGGTCTACTCTATCGACTCGGTGACATCGGATGCGTCGTACCTCAAGTCGGTTCACACCTTTCAGCCCTTTTATTCGTTCGGTCATGCCAGGGAGCGCGAACAGACGGGCAGTTTCTGGTACGCAACGCGTCGGCCTTCGCAGCGGAGAGACGATCTGGGCACCGAAGTTTATCTGTCTCTTGTGGATCTGGGCTTCAATCCGCGCGTGCCCGGAGTCGAGACGATCACGGCGCATGCTACCTGCACCAATCGTGATCTTCCGGGCAAATTGCCTTTCGGGTCGGGGGCGGGCGATTTCGACATCGAGAACTCCGGTCCGTTGGCGCGTGTGCGATGTCTGCGAAAACCGACTGACACATTTCGCCCGCCTCTGCGCCGCGGCGCGCATTGGCGATTGATCTCGCATCTAGCACTTAATCACCTCTCGCTGGTTGAGGACAAGGACGGATCGCCCGAAGCTCTGCGCGAGATTCTCATGCTTTACGACTTTCTCGATTCAGCCGCAACTCGCAAACAGATTTACGGCATCGAACGCGTGTCAGGCCGCCGTGTAGTGCGGCAGATGGGTTCGCACATCGGCGCCGGCTTCGCGCGCGGCATCGAAACGATCATAGCGTTCGACGAAAGACAATACGTTGGGGGTGGCGTCTTCCTCTTCGCTTCGGTGCTCGAAAGATTTCTGGGTTTGTATACATCAGTCAATTCGTTCAATCAGCTGGTAGCAGTGACCAAACAACGCGAAGGAGAACTAAAGCGATGGGTGCCGAGGGCAGGAGATCAGAACTTGCTTTAGATCAGAAGTCCTGCGCCGGGGAGACGGGGCAGGGGCAGGGGCAGGGGCAGGGGCACGGGCACGGGCAACTGGAATGCGTGGCATATCCTGCTACTGCGCAGAGGCTATTCGATGAGCCGTACCGGTTCCAATTTTTCCAGGCGGTGCGATTACTCGAACGGCTTTTTCCCGAACGGCTGCCCGTCGGGCGCGTCAGCGAAGAAGAGCGGGTCATCGCGCCTGTCCGTGAGGTCGCTCGATTCCGCACACACGCTGCGCTGCGCTTTCCTCCCAGCCAACTCCACGATCTGAAGAGGGCGCAATCAGGGGAAGATGGAACCGATACCAACCAGCCTCAGATGGAAGTGGCGTTTATGGGGCTGACGGGGCCGCTGGGGGTATTGCCGAACGTTTACACTGAGTTGTTGATCGAGCGGCTGCGCAAAAAAGATCGCGCGCTTCACGAGTTCCTCGATCTGTTCAACCACCGATTCATCTCATTCTTCTATCGCGCCTGGGAGAAATACCGTTTCCCGGTGGCTTACGAGCGCGCCTCCGGCGAAGAGCAGTTCACCGTATCTTTGTTCGCGCTCATCGACATGGGGACGCGCGGCTTGCGGAACCGGATGAATCTGCCGGATGAGGGATTGCTCTGCTACGGCGGATTGATAGCGCAGCGCCCACATTCGGCGAGCGCGATCGCATCGGTCGTCGGTGATTACTTCGGAGCGACCGCGACCATCGAGCAGTTCTCGGGGCAGTGGCTCAAACTCGATGCCGGGAGCGTGTCGCGCCTGGGAACATCCAACAACACGTTGGGATCGAGCGCGGTCGCCGGAGCGCGGGTCTGGGATTGCCAGTCGAAATTTCGCGTGAGGGTGGGGCCGTTGGGCTACCAACAGTTCACTGATTTTCTTCCGCCCGGTTCAGCATATAAGCCGTTGATGGACTTGATTCGTCTGCTCGCCGGTCCCGAGTTCGATTTCGATGTGCAGCTGGTGTTGCAGGCTGATGAAGTGCCGGGCTCGCGAACGGCGACGCGCGAGGCGAACAAATCGATGCTGGGCTGGAACAGCTGGCTGAAGACCAGAGCACTTAGTTCGGATGATGAACAGGTGGTGTTAACAAACACTGCATAACATCCGGACCCGATTCAAGGAGGACGCTTTGATAAAAATGTATACACATACGGAGCCGCAATAACCAGAGACAAATTAACTTCATTATGGCAGTCGAGGATACCAGGCTACCGCTGAGGTAGAGAGGGTGCAGAGCGGCTCAGAGTTTTTAATAGTCGATTCATTCATTTTCTCAGGGCCGCCTCTGCGTTCCCTCCGCACGGTAGCGGTGGTTGAACAATGCGTCACCCGAGCCTTGTGAATACATAGCTTTTGCAAGCCTAAGATCGAGGATAACCGCTATGAACTTAAGTCCCAAATCACTAATTGCCAGGCTCAACGACACCTGCCGTATCGCTCTTGAAGGCGCGGCAGCCTTGTGCCTCTCGCGCACGAACTATGATGTCGAGCCCGAGCATTATCTGCTCAAGCTGATCGAAGGCGCTGACACAGATATGGCGCGCATCCTGCGTCACTTTCAGATCAATACATCGCGACTGAACAGAGACCTCACGCGCGCGCTCGATCAGCTTAAGACCGGCAACGCGCGGACGCCGGCGTTATCACCGCGGTTGCCGCAATGGGTCCAGGAGGCCTGGATGCTTGCTTCGATTGAGTGCGGCGAATCGAAGATGCGTTCAGGCCACCTGGCCCTTGCTTTGATGAGCAATGATTATCTGTCGCGGCTGGCATCGGAAATCTCAGGCGAGTTCAACCGCATTCAGGGCGGGTCGCTCAGAGAGCTACTCGCCGAGATAACTGCTGGTTCCGTGGAAGCGAGAGAGGCGCTTAGTCTCGGCGATCATCGAGATCTCTCAATTGATGGTTGGTCGTCACGCGTCTCCGGCCCAACCGAATCGCTCGATCAATATACGGTCGATCTTACCGCCCGCGCACGCGAGGGCCGGATCGATCCCGTGCTCGGGCGCGATTTCGAGATTCGGCAGGTAGTGGATATTCTCACTCGCCGCCGCCAGAACAATCCCATTCTCACCGGTGAAGCGGGCGTCGGAAAGACCGCCGTGGTCGAAGGCTTCGCGATCCGCATTGCCGAGGGGGATGTGCCCGAACCGCTCAGGAATGTTTCCCTGCGAACGCTCGATCTGGGCCTGTTGCAGGCGGGCGCGGGAATCAAAGGTGAGTTCGAGAATCGTTTAAAATCGGTAATAGAAGAAGTCAAGGGCTCGCCGCAACCGATCATCCTCTTCATCGATGAAGCCCATACAATGATCGGCGCGGGCGGGCAGGCTGGGCAGAGCGACGCCGCGAACCTGCTCAAGCCGGCACTCGCACGTGGCGAACTGCGAACCATTGCGGCTACCACCTGGGCTGAATATAAAAAATATTTCGAAAAGGACGCGGCCCTCGCCCGTCGATTCCAGGTGGTCAAAGTCGAAGAGCCGACCGAGGGGCAGGCCATTGTCATGATGCGCGGGCTGACGGCGATCTTAGAGAAGCATCACCAGGTCAGGATATTGGACGAAGCCGTTGCCGACGCCGTCAAGCTCTCGCACCGCTATATCTCAGGCCGCCAGTTGCCCGATAAATCGGTGAGCGTGCTCGACACTGCCTGCGCCAGGGTCGCCCTCGGGCAGGGCGCGACTCCGCCGGCGATAGAAGATGCGACTCGCCGAGTCGCGCAATACAACGTCGAGAGCCATGCGCTCGAACGCGAGGCAGCTACCGGCGTCGATCACGCCGCCAGAATAGCGGGGCTGAGTGCGGCAAGAAACAGCGACGAAGGGCGGCTGGCGCGGCTCAATGGACAATGGGAGAGGGAACGCGAGCTGATCGGCCAAATTCGGGCCATTCGGATAAAGCTCGAATCGCTCGCTGTCGAGAAACCGGATTTCACCAATAATGGTGAGGCCTCATTGCGCGTAGAACTGGCTCAATTGAACGATGAACTACAACAGGTGCAGGGCGAGACACCTTTAATGCAGCCGTTCGTCACCTCTCAAACGATCGCTGAAGTGATCTCAGGCTGGACGGGAATCCCCATCGGCAAAATGCTGGCCGATGATATCAGTACTGTATTGCAATTGAAGGATCGGCTGGCGCGCCGCATCATCGGACAGGATCACGCGCTCGAGGCCATCAGCCTGCGTATCCGCACGTCGCGCGCCAACCTGACCGATCCGCGACGTCCCGCAGGCGTTTTCCTGCTCATCGGCCCCAGCGGCGTCGGCAAGACCGAAACGGCATTGGCCCTTGCCGATGTGCTGTACGGGGGCGAACGCAATCTGGTGGCGATAAATATGAGCGAGTATCAGGAAGCGCACACGGTCTCGTCGCTCAAAGGTTCCCCTCCCGGCTATGTCGGTTACGGCGAGGGGGGCGTGCTCACAGAAGCCGTACGGCGGAAGCCCTATTCGGTAATCCTGCTCGATGAAGTGGAAAAGGCGCACCCTGACGTATTGGAGCTCTTCTATCAGGTATTCGACAAGGGCGTTCTGGAAGATAGCGAAGGGCGCGAGATCGATTTCAAAAACACGGTCATCCTGCTCACGTCGAATGTCGGACTGGAGATCACTCACCTGCTCTGCGCCGATTCCGAAACAATGCCGGAGCCCGATGATCTGTTGGATTCGCTCCGCCCTGCGCTGCTCAAGGTATTCAAACCGGCGTTGTTAGGGCGCATGACCGTTGTACCGTATTACCCGATCGGCGATCAGGCGATGTGCGAAATTATCAAATTGCAACTCGACCGCATTGGCGCCCGGTTGGCAGAGAACCACGGCGCCCAATTCGGTTATGACGAGGGAGTGGAGACGGAAATCTTCGACCGCTGCCGAGAAGTCGAGAGCGGCGCACGCAATGTCGATCACATTTTGACGAGAACGTTGTTGCCGGAGATGTCAGGAGAGTTTCTAGCCAGTATGGCGGAAGGAAAGAAGATTTCTCGTGTGCATATCGGTGTGAACGATGAGGGCAGCTTCAATTACGAGATTTTTTCTTGAGGTAACTCGCAAGATTTCACCAGGCGATGCAGAGAGAACGCAGATGACGAAGTTGACGCGGATAACCGAACCCTCCGTTAAATCTCGGCGGTTCCTCCGTGGTGATCTGGTTATGTTATCCGTGATTTTAGAAACCACTATAACGAACACTCATCTGGGCACCGCCCCAAAGGCTTCAATTTAGCTATGAGGATGATGGCGAAAAAAGAGAGGGGAAGTAATGTGATGAAAGGCAGATTCACCCGAGGGATATCCGCAATTGCCGCAGCATTGTTGATCGCCGTCGTATTGTCATCGCTGCATGCGCAAGCCCAGCCCGCCGGCAGCGGGGGCTCCGCGCCGTCCGATGATAAATATCAGCGTCCCGCTATCACGCCTGCCCGCCCTAATTCCACTGCTCGCCAGCTCGAAATCAAAGAATTACGCATCGGCGGCGCACTCGACGGGCGCGGCAAACTCTGGGCCGTCGTGATCGGCGTCTCGACTTACAAGAACCTCGGCCCCAATGATCAACTCGAATTCGCCCATCGCGATGCATCAGACTTCGCGGATTTTCTCCGCAGCCCGAACGGCGGCTTCCCCTCCAACCAGCTCATTCTCCTGACCAATCAGACGGCGACTATTTCGGCGATGCGCAGCGCGCTCGGGACAACTCTGCCCCGTTCGGTCGAGCCCGATGATATGGTCATCATCTTCTTCGCTGGTCATGGCGTGGTCGAAGGTGAGGGCGACGGATACCTGTTGGCCCACGATTCCGACCCGCAGAACCTCTACGCCACGGCATTGCAACTCTCCGAACTCAATCGCATCGTCACGGAGCGGGTGAAAGCACGCTCTGTCATCCTGATCACCGACGCGTGTCATTCCGGGCGCCTGGGATGGGCCCCGCGCGGCGCAGGCGAATCGGCTATGCTCGTCAATCGCTACCTGGACGAAATTGACAGAAGCGGCAAGGGAATATTCCGTCTGCTCGCCTCCCGCGCCGATCAATTGAGTTATGAGGACAAACGCCTCGGAGGCGGCCATGGAGTCTTCACCTGGTTCCTGCTAGAAGCGCTGAGAGGCAAGGGAGACGCCGACGCGGACGGGATCGTCCGTGTGGGCGAAGTGATCGATTATCTATCGGAGACTGTGCCGAAAGCTACGCAATCGCTCCAGCACCCGCGAGCTGCGGGCGACATCGATACGCGGCTGCCGCTCTCGGTGCTTCCCGCCCGCGCACCGAAGATCAGCGAAAACGTCTCCTCGCCTGAGCAGACGGTCACGCTCGTAGTGCGAGGCGCGCCCGGTATTGAAATTTATCTCGACCAAATTTTTCGCGGCCACATTCTGCCCAGCGGCGTCTTGTTAATCGAACAACTCAAACCGGGTGACTACGATCTCTCGATTCTCGCGCAGAATGTCGATCCAATTTCTCAGCGACTTTCGCTGGGCGCCGGGAAAACAACTCTGAATGTGAAGGTGGGGAGTCACATATCTCCAATCGCTACACAGATCAAACTAGCTCTCAAGGGCGGCAATGTTCACAGCGCATACGATCTCTATCAAAAAATGATCAAGCAATCGCCGGGAGACCCGCAACGCGCTTCGATCGAAACGGCGCTAAGCAGCGCTCTTGAATCGATCGGGCAGAAGGCGATAAATGCCTACGTGCAGTCATTTGGCGCGGAACTCCAACGCGGAATGTTTCATCGGGCTGCCGAGGCGTACCGTTTTCTGAAGAGCATTCAACCGGATGTAGCCTGGGATATCGAGGCGAAGCACCGATTCTGCGAGGGCCGGGCAATGATCGAGGACTTACGGTTTGAGGCAGCAGTCACACAGCTCAACCGAGCCGTGACCCTCGATCCGCGGGCAGCCTATGCTCACCACGCACTAGGACTGGCGTATCGGGGATTAAATGAAAACGATCGGGCACTCGCGTCGTTAAGGCGCGCAGTCGAACTTTCCCCCGCCTGGGCTTTACCACAGCTACAAATCGGCGCGATCTATCTTGAGCGGGGAAAGACCGGCAAAGCCGAAGAAGCATTGAGCGAAGCGGCGCATCGTGACCCGGTCAATTATGTGCCTCACGAACAACTGGCGCATCTTTATCTTAAGGCGGGGAAGTACAAGGAGGCAGGACAAGAAGCCGACGTGGCGATCAAACTGGGGTCGAATTCAGGCGTCTCTCACATGGTGCTGGGGATGGTTTACGAGAAGAAGGAGGCCTGGACGCTTGCGGCTGACGCTTATGAGCATGGCTTGAAGCTCATCTCCGGGCTCACCGAGGATGATCGCAAGGAATATATAGAAAGGCTGAAGAAGTGCCGGAAAAAAGCGAAATGATGCGCCTGGGCAACACGGCGGGTATTACACCTGGCAATCGGACGTATCGTCAAATATGAATCCATTACGGGCTTTTTCGAGATTATAGCTGAAAGGCCTGATGATTGATTCGAGAGGCGAACCATAAGAGATAAATAGGAACCAATGGGCGAATACAGACAAGACAATCGGTTTATCCAGGTCTTCACACCGCTCGGTGAAGACGTGCTATTACTCGAGGGCTTTCATGGGCAGGAAGGGGTCTCCCGGCTCTTCAATTTCGAATTGCGGATGCATTCGGAGAAGATGGGCCTCTCGTTTAATGATGTCGTGGGCAAAACTACGACGATCAAAATGCTGTTACCGAAACATGGCGAACGATACATAAACGGAATTGTGAGTTCGTTCATGCAAGGCGGAACCTGGTCGTTAAAGGACGGCCGGCATCCCACGATCTTGGCGAGCTACAACGCTACGCTGGTGCCGTGGTTATGGGTGCTGACGCGTACGGGCGATTGCCGGATATTTCAGAACAAGTCGGTCCCCGAAATCCTTAGTCAAATCTTCAAAGAGCACGGTTTTTCAGATTTTATATTCCGGCTGAAACTTAGCGATTACGAGAAACGCGAGTACTGCGTGCAGTACCGCGAGACAGATTTCAACTTCGTTTCGCGCTTAATGGAGGAAGAAGGGATTTTCTATTTCTTCGAGCACTTTGAGAAGAAACACGTGCTGGTGTTGGCCGACAAAAATATTGAATTCAAGCAGTCCCCTCTGCTTCCCTCGATCAGCTATAACTCGATCATTGGCCATGGAGAAGAGGGCAAGATCAAGGAGTGGAGCGCAAGCCAGGAAGTTCGTCCGGGGCAATATACCGTAACCGATTTCAACTTCAAGCAGCCTTCGTTCGATTTGACGCATAGTGTTAAAGGCAAGGACGTACGAAAGCTAGAGGTCTTCGATTACCCCGGCGAATACACCGAGACAAAACGAGGCGAGCGATTGGCGGCCATCCGCATGGAGGAAGAGCAATCGTCGATGGTAGCCATCAACGGCGCCAGTAATAGTCGCGGATTGTCGGCTGGATATCAGTTCGAACTATGCGATCATTATCGGCCCGATTTCAATCAGCTCTATGTGGTGATATCGGCCTATCATTCGGCGGAGCACGGGATGAACTACCGCAGCACCTGCGAAGCGGCGGCAGCAGATTTCGTTTACTCGAATGAGTTTCGATGCATCCAGTATGGGACGCAATACCGGCCGCCGCGCGTAACGCCTATACCGATCGTTCACGGAACGCAGACAGCTATAGTGGTCGGTCCCCCTAACGAAGAGATCTATGTGGATAATTATGGCCGTGTGAAGGTGCAGTTTCACTGGGACCGGGAAGGCCAATACAACAAGGACAGTTCCTGCTGGGTGCGCGTCTCGCAGAATTGGGCTGGAAAACGGTGGGGGGCGATCTTTCTCCCGCGGATCGGCCAGGAAGTGATCGTCGATTTCCTCGAGGGCGATCCCGACAAGCCGATCATTACGGGCCGGGTTTATAACGGCGAATCGATGCCTCCGTACGATCTGACCGAGAACGAATATAAGACGATGAGCGCGATAAAGAGTCATTCGTCAAAAGGAGGTGGCGGATTCAACGAAATCCGCTTTCAAGACCTGAAGGGGAGAGAACAGCTCTTCTTTCACGCTGAGCGGAATCAGGACGTGCGCACCAGGCATGACAAGATAGAATGGATAGGCAACGAGAGCCATCTGATCGTTAAGAAAGATCAGCTCGAAAAGGTAGAGGGCGACAAGCACCTCCACGTCGGGGGCGACCGCAATGAAAGAGTTGGTGGTACCGTTTCGCTACAAGCGGGCGGTGAAATCTTTCGCAAAACGGGAACGAGATACGCATTGGATGCGGGGAACGAGATTCACCTCAAATCAGGAACGAACCTGATTATTGAATCGGGCACAAGACTCACGCTCAAAGTCGGAAACAACTTCATCAATTTCAATTCAGACGGCATCGACATTCACGGGACGAAGGTCAATATCAATAGCGGCGGTAATGCGGACATCGGGGCCGGATCATCGCCCGAAGTACCGAAGACCCCGAGGGAAGCAGATCGCGCCGATCCGGGCGCCAAACCTCAGAAGCCTCCAGCGAAGAAACCCATTAAACCGGAGCAGTACAGTCCCGGCGCATTGGTCTTGAAAGAGGCGGCGGAGAACGGCACGCCTTTTTGTGAAAAATGCACGCAGTAGAACCCAGGCTCTGACGTTGGAAATAAATTTGCTTCTATGATTAACACGAAAATCCACGATGCCATAAAGGCTGCTATCTTCGAAGAACACGCGAATTTTGTGTACGCCGTATTGGATGGCGCCTCGATACCCGATTTGCTCCACCATCTATACGAGCAGCAGCCCGAGCACGTCTGCCTTTATCGCGGAGAAATGGAGCCCGACATCGCGGAGACCGCGCCATATCTGGTCAATCTCGAACGTGAAACGGCTTTCAGCGACTGGATAATCGAAAAGGGCTGGGGGAATCATTGGGGCATCTATGCACTGAGTGATGAGACCATGACCGTGCTGCGCAACCATTTTCGCAGATTCCTTATCGTCAACGATCCGGAGAATAAGCCGCTCTATTTTCGCTACTACGATCCGCGTGTCTTGCGCAAGTACCTGCCTACTTGTGGTGCAAAAGATCTGGCCACCATCTTCGGTCCGGTCACGAGTTATTATCTGGAAAGCGAATACCCGAAAAGTGCCTCGCGCTTCCGGATGGAAGCCGGCTCTCTGTTTCGGGACGAGATGGCGATTGCAGAAACTTAGATAAGATATGATTAACAGCTAAAGATCTGACGACGTCCCTTCTCTCAGTTTTTCGCCTGATGCGCATACACCACCAACTCGACGCCTGGCCTCAGCGTAAATGCTCGATCGATGAGACGCCACCCGGGTTGCCCGTCAAGTAAATGCTGCTGGTTGACTGATGCGATGACGAGAGGTTCGGAGGTTTCGAATGCCTGGCCGGGTGATAAGTTTAAACTGCCTCTATAGTCGAGCGTATAATCGCGCAGGTACCAGGGAAGCGGCCAGTAATCTTGTGAGGGGATGGCGACATAGATTCTGGTCGCACCGCCCGACTTCAGCCTCTCGCTTTCAATCTTGATCGCGTCCACGAGGTTCAGTGTGTCACGTACGGTCTGCGCATAAACATAACCATATTGTCCGACGACGTAAGGTTTGAGTTTCATCGCCTTACCCAATCCGCTGAAATAGCCGGCGGGGTTGCTGTTATTGTCATAGTTTACGAAGTTGACCGTCCACGCGACCCTCCAGCAGACGATCAGGCTTATGATGACAAATGCGGCGCATACTATCCTCGACGATAACGAAGTGAGTTGCAGGTAAATCTCTTGTGCCGCATACCCGCTGAAGATCGCCATAGGAATCAGAAAACTAACCATAAGCCAGGGCGTTTTGTATGGGATGACCGAATACGCCAGGAACCCTCCCAGCGTCCAGGCCGCTACAAAGAGCCAGAATCTCGTCCCTCGCGTGACGACGAAGACCCCTCCCAGGAGGGAACCGATTAAGAGGGGAATCTCGAACTTAACCATAATGCCGATGTAGTAGTAGAAAGGATAAACGTGATCTTTGTTGCTGCGTTCGCTCGTCCAGTGCCAGATGGAACGGAAGAAATCGATCACTCCCTCCCAGTGAGTAAAGATCGAGGAGTAGAAAAAAATGTATATGAAAGCGAATATAACCAGCACTGCCAGAGACTGGTCCGCCGTAGGACGCGCCGCGGCAATGTCGCCTTTCAGTTCTTTTACGAGCGCGGCGATGTTGAATCGATCCTCACTAATCAGCTTGCGTGCAATCACCCATATCGAAGCGCATATTATCGAGAGGATAAGCACGGTGGAATTGATGATTGCCGTTTCTTTGGTCGTGAAAAGTAGCGCGGCGGAGACTGACATGAGCACGAGCCAGATGAATTTCCTGGTCTCGATATACCGCAGTGCTCCGATAACTATACCGAGCGTGAAGCAACCGAACGACATCTCGTGAATGAAGTCGCGGGAATAATAGATAAGACCGGGAGAGAGCGCCATGCAGAAGGCCGCCACAGCTGTACCGACTTTACCCAGGTGATGACGCAGCAACCAGAGCATTGTCACGGTCAACACGCCGAAGATTGCGGGCCAGAATCTAAGCGCGAATGCCTCTTCGCCAAAGATACGCAACGTGATAAGCGCCAGGTAATATAAGGTCGGCCCATGATAGTTGGTCGGGTCATACCTGTAATCGCCGTTTGTCGCGAGATTGTCCAAAAACCAGTAGTTGACGCCCTCGTCGTGATGAAAAGGCTTGATATCTATCAGGTGGAAGCGGAACCAGATGGCGACGATGATCGCTACGGCTATCATTCCTGCAGTGAGAAGTTTTTCTCTTCTCGTCTCAAACGGTTGCGTTACTTTATCTTCGATCATAACAGTCTGTAAATATTTGGTAATTGATAATCATAGTTAGTTAGTAGGGGATTGTGCAAATCAGTGCCCGATGCGCACGAAAATTTCGGCAGCTATTAAGGAGCGCCATCCCCGCATTCAGAAGACAATTTGCACAGGACTCGGTTTATAGCTCATAGGAAATAGCTAATTGTAAATCAAGCCAGACAGCATCGGGACACATTGCCGGTGCAGTATGTGGATTGTAAAGAATCAAGGCAGGTCGCTTACGCTTCCCCGTATTTTCACCCTGGATAATATTAACTATCCACTATCAATTATCACAATAAAAAGAGGCAGATGGTCAAAGGGACCATCTGCCTCGGGGGTTATTCGCCGGTTGGCGCCTGTCTTTATTGGCGCCTGCGCGGTGCCCTACTTTCAGGAGTAACCTCTCCTGCATCGATAGGAGTTCCACTCTCAGGATCATCCGCTCCTGATGGAACGAGCCATATTCTCAACTGGTTGGGATCGGCCGATACACCGCCATCACGCAGGCTGATGCGGTTGACGTCAATTTGCGCGCCGAGGCCGCCGTCGGCCAGCCGGTCGCGGGCATTCTTGGCGCGCGTAGCACTGATGGTTTCCGGTTTCTCGTCATCAGCGCGGTAGCCGATGATGACCAGTTTTGCCTGGGGATCAGCCTGAAGGGCCTGAATCACTTGCCTCAGCGCATCCTTACACGCATTATCCACGCGGGAATTATTGCGCCTGAAGCTCGTGCACTGGCTGATCTCACTCGCCATCGGTTTCGGTGGCGGCGCCGCCTGCTTGACCATCACACGACTGGTGCCGCTGGCTGAGCAAGCGCCCAGGTCGGATGTCGCCCTCACCGTCACCTCGATCTGCGTGCCGCCAGTGACTCCGGTCGTATCGTGGTTAGCGCTCAATCCGCTACCACTGATCGTCCCGGCCGTAGCAAGCCAAGAGTAAGAGACGTTACCGTAATTACGGCCGCCGGTGATGCCATCGGTCGTAAAGGTGATCCTCTCTCCTGCGTCTACCTCCGCCTTGTCCGCCGTGATATTGATGTCCGGATTGAAGCAGACCGTCAGCGGCGGGCAGTTGGTGACTCGGATAACCTTCGAGTCGAAAGCGACGCAACCGCAACCATCATCGACATTGACCGTGACTGTATATTCGCCAGGGGCGAGACCAGCCGTGTCGAATGTCGAGCTGGTACCTTCACCGGTCAGCTGGCCTCCGGTGCTCGTCCACTGATAAAGCAGCGTGTCGCCGTCCGGGATCTGATCCCGTGGAGCTCAGCGCCACCTTATCACCGACGCAGACCGTTGTGGCGTCTCGCACAACGTCAGCCTGGCCCGGTGAAACTGCGCCCACATTAAGCACAACCGTCGGCGGTTGATTCGGAAGTACGGGTTCCACACGCTTATTCGCGCGGCCCACAGAAACGCCGAAGATGAATCCATTCGCGGTGCCCGCATCGATATCTGAGAACCAGTTCATGTGACGCTGGAAAGCGCCGCTGACACCGAACCAGCGCGTGGGGTAAATTCTTGCCCCGGCGACCAGGTCGACCGGGCTGTTGTTCAACAACGACGGAGTGCGCGACCCGACGAAAGTTGTGGAACTGACCTCAACTATGAACTGAAGGTACTGGCTCATCGGGAAGTCGACCCCGATGCCGGCGCGCAGCTCATCCGGCAGGTCGAGCGCGCGTCCGCTGCGACCGAAACCCTGGATCACGCCGCAGCCGGGGCAAAGCGGCCCGAGGTTCATATTGTCGGCGCTCGGATCACCCTTCTTGATGTATCCGATGTTCGTCGCCAGATTGATATGCCGGGATAGGCGGCCATCGAAGGCAGCGACGAGGCCGTAATCGAAAGCGCCGGTACTGCGTCCGCGCTGGAGTCCGGTATTCAGATCGGATGTGGTGGGGATCTTGAAGAGAGGTATGAGAGCGAATCCGAACGGACTTTTGGCACCCTGGAGGACACGAATCTTTCCGCCGATCCAGATATCACCCGAATGGGAATCTGATCCCCTTGCGAGGAACGGAGCATTAGGATAGTAGCTCGGCGCATTATTGGGTTGAATCGCCGGCAGGATGCCGCCGACTGGTGCGCCCAGTCTGAGATAAAGCGCCGTGTCATTGCCGGTCGGGCGCGCTGAAAATGGCCCGACAGCAGGCGAGCCCGGGGTCGTACAAGGACCCGCGAATCCGCCGTTATTACACGGATCGCTAAGTATTGTGGTAGTGGCAAGAGATCCATCCGGAAGTGGAACCACAACGACCCGGCCTACAGTCAGGCCAGATGTCCTCACATCTGGGAGATAGAAACCACTCAAAAGTGCGGGAGAACCGGTTGTGACGACACTTTGGGCTTCGTATCGAGCAAAGATTTCAATTCGGTCACTGAAACCGACCTGGAAATTGGCCGGGTAGGACTGAAAGGCTACATCGCCTGGATCACGATGATAAAAGTTAGCAAAGGCACCTAAATTGAACTCCCCTCTCCTTAATGTCTGCGCATCATAGACCGTAAACAGTCCGGTACCGCCAAAGACCGTTGGTGTTGGATTGCGAGGGTCCTCCGTTGATCGAGGCGTCTGAGCATGGGCAACTGCTCCGAGAAGCAAGAGCGTCAGCATCAAACCTGCCAATCTTCTCGCGAAACACATATTTCTCCTCCTGGAAGTGGGTTTTTGTTTTTCTTAAATCTTATAAGTGAATGAACAGGTTGTGTCACCCGCTGGTGATACCTGAATATTCCGCCATACATATGGCTTGGGCATAGCGCATTGAACGACGAGGCTGTTTTCACGGAACTCGGTTCTTATCGTTTGCAACAAGTTACAATTCAGAGGGCGGCCTCCTCTCAATCGCCAGGTGTTATACCCGCTTGTAATCGTAAATACTGCTTAAGGGAGGCTGACTGCAGTACGATGAAGACTGGGTAAAGGTACGGTCAAAATCTATACGATAGGGTTTGCCATGTCAATCGCAAACTCACAGTCTTCACTTAGACTTAAGTATAGTTTTCAGTCTTCTGTTTTAAGTTTTTTGTCTTCAACTACAACTTCAGTTCAGTTTCAAGTCGAACGGCGGATTTAAAACGAGAAACGGAAAATTTTTTAAGCATAGATCCCTCGAACGCGTGTGATATAGCCGACGCGGTCGATAGCAAGCATATATGCGGCGATTCGGTTATTGACGCTATGGCTTTCGGCGTATTTGACGACATCGTTGAAACTGGCGACCATAATATCCTGCAACCGCTCGTTGACCATCTCCTCCTTCCAAAAATAGCCCATTCGGTCCTGAACCCATTCGAAGTAACTGCACGTCACTCCTCCGGCATTCGCTAAAATATCGGGGATTACAAATACCCCTTTCTGTTCGAGGATATCATCGGCGGCCGCTGTCGTCGGACCATTCGCCCCTTCAACCAATATCCGGCATTTTATTTTATTGGCATTATGACTCGTAATTTGATTCTCGGTTGCGGCGGGCAAGAGAACTTCACAATCGATTTCGAGCAATTCATGATTGGAGATCGGCTCTGCCTTCGGATATTTCTCGAGACTCTTGAATTTGGCAAGATGCTGCATGGCGTCGGGAATATCGAGCCCCTTCGGGTTGTATATCCCGCCGTGGATGTCCGAGAGCGCGACGATCTTGTACCCGGTTTCATACATCAATCCCGCGGCCGTTCCGCCCACATTTCCAGATCCCTGAATAACGACTCGAGCCTCTGAAGTCGTAAATCCGAGCTTCTTGACCGCTTCGTTGGTGACGAAAAGCAGGCCCCGGCCGGTCGCTTCGCGCCGACCGCGCGAGCCCGAAAGATCTATCGGTTTGCCCGTCACGATGGCCGTCACCGTATGGCGAGCGTGCATGGAATAGGTATCCATGATCCAGGCCATCGTTTGCTCATTGGTGTTCATGTCGGGCGCGGGCACGTCGCGCTCCGGACCGATGAAGTCGATCAGTTCGGCCGTGTAGCGGCGCGTCATTCTTTCAAGTTCGGACTGCGACATCTGTGATGGGTCGCAGATGATTCCGCCTTTGGCTCCGCCAAACGGAATATTGACGACTGCGCATTTCCAGGTCATCCAGGCCGCCAGCGCGCGCACTTCATCGAGCGTCACATCGGGTGCGTAGCGGATGCCGCCTTTGGCCGGGCCGCGCGCGAAATTATGCTGCACGCGGAAACCGGTGAATATTTCGATCCGGCCATCATCCATGAATACCGGAATGTAGATCGTTATCTCGCGATTGGGGACGCGTAAAACTTTATAGAGGTCAGGGTCGAGTTGAAGTAACCGAGCCGCGTGGTCGAAGCGCGACATCATCGATTCGAACGGATTATCTTCCTTGATTACCCTGATGTCATCTACTAGTGCTGCCACAATTAATTCTCCTTAGAAAATTTAGTCAGGATTTACCGGATTTATGATTTTCAGGAAGTAGAAATTTGGGATGAAACCTAAAAAATCCTGTAATACCAGCTAAATTTTCTTCTCTTTCCATGGCGCCGCCAATAAAAGTGGCGACCACTCGATAGCCTAAAATAAAATTGGCGGGCATTTATACCCGCCATTCATCTTCTCTCGCCGGGTTTCAATGACTCGTTGAGAGAACCAGTGCGATAGCCGTCGAGATCGAGCGCTACGAATTTGAATCCGAGCCGCTTGAAGGCTTGCGCAATTCGCTGCGTCATCTCGAGATCGAGCGCGCGCGGCATCTCTTCGGGAGCGATTTCGATCCGAGCCACATCGCCGTGATGGCGTACGCGTAGGAGATTGAAACCGAGTCCGCGCAAGGTCGCTTCGCCTTTTTCGATAACCGACAGCTTCTCTATCGTCACCGGCATCCCGTAAGGGATACGCGATGAGAGACAGGCGGAAGCTGGACGATCCCATACCGGTAAACCGGCTCTCTGCGCCAGGACGCGTATCTCAGTCTTGGTCAACTGGGCCTCTATCAATGGGCTGCGAACTTGCAACTCATTGGCGGCCTGTCTGCCGGGACGATAATCCCCCACATCGTCGGCATTGTTGCCATCGCAAACGAACGCGTATCCGCGCGCGCGCGCCAGCTCGCTCAATCGTGAAAACAGCTCGTGCTTGCAGAAGTAACAACGGTTGGACGGGTTGGACAGATAGTTCGGATCGTTGATTTCATCCGTCAGGATGAATTCGTGGGGGATAGAGAACTGGCTGACGATTGCGAGCGCGTCCTGGCGTTGAAAGTCCGGATAACTCGGGCTTTCACCGGTGACCGCGAGGGCGCGGTCGCCGAGTTCAGCGGCGGCTAGATAGGCTAGATAGGCGCTGTCGACGCCGCCGGAGAAGGCCACGATGACAGATTCCATCTCTCTCAGGAGACGCCGCAACTCCCGCTCTTTTTCATCTTCTCTTATTTCTGCGCTGACTGCTTGTTTGATTTCCGGTATCACCGCGTCCGCACTCACTTCCAGCTTAATAACTTCATCCTGCATTGCGGTTCCAGCTTTCTTGTGAATCGGGGGCGTGGAATTCTATCTCATTTTTAAAAAACTGAATACCCCTTGATGCCCAGTGGCAGGCGAAACACACGCTGTGTGCTAACGACAATCATATTACCGGTCTCATCGAAGGCTAGCCCGACGAGCGTCGCCCCGGAGACGATGATCTCGGCATTCCGACCGTCAGGGGTAATGCGGACAATCCCACGGTGTCCGCGCAACGATGCGGCGACGTAAAGGTTGCCCTCGATGTCGAAGGCGAGCCCCTGCGGGCGGCCTAATCCGGTATAGAAGCGCGTCGAATTGCCCATCGAATCGATGCGCAAGACGCTCTCGAAGGAAGAGACAGTAGGGCCGGTCAAATAGAGATCGCCATCAGGGGCGAACGCGAGATGATAAGCCGCAATGCTCGGTTCGATCGAGGCGATCGGGCGCGACTCGCCGATCTCATTGATGCGAAAAATCGTTCCGCTGCGGTCGCCGACGTAGACCTCGCCGCGCTTATCGAAAGCCACGCCCGTTGCGATGCCCAGATCCGAAGCCACCGTCTGGATTTCCTTGAAAGGTGAAATCTTGTAGAGCGTCCCGTCATAACGGCTGGTGACATAGAGCGTTCCGTCGCGGTTGAACGCGAGCCCTGTCGGATTGACGATCTCCGTTATGAATGGCGAGACCGAACTATCGGGGCCGATTTTGTAAATCGAGACGGGGACCTTCTGCCCGCGAGCCCCCGAAAGTGTGACATAGATGCTTCCATCGTCTCGATCGATCGCGGGATTGGCGACCGGATGAAGGTTATCTGCTATCTTCGCGCCGAGTATGAAGGGCGCACTGAAACTGGCATTGGCTCCTTCGAGTTTCAACTCATCAGAGCTGACGCCGAGTTCGCAACTTGGGACGGCGGCAATCACTCGCTTCGAGGATGCGCTCACCAATCTTCCGGGTTGATCACCGAACATAACGCGGCAGGCCGAATAATCCGAGGTGTCATAGCCTTCGCAGGTAATTATGACCTCCCCGCCGTCGACCCCGGCGCGCGGGAGGGTCGACTTGATCATCCCGTTGTTTCTCGCTGCCATGAATCTCTCCTTCTCAAATCACGATACGATTGAAGGAACATAAATCATACGCGAGCGGGCAATCGATGTCTAGAATCTCGATTTTTTCTCTGGCGGTTAGGTGCGGCGATTCGACATTTCTCGTTTCACTTGCAAGTATTCTCGACGAAACGCAATCGCAGACGCCATCGAGAGGATATCCTCAATAGATTATCTATTCTGTGCATATCTCTTTTGCGGTGAATTACTTATCACTTACCCGGACGTTTTGCCGCCATCTCTTCTTCGCCTGACGCCGGCCTCTGATGGCATAAAGCGGCCGACCCGAGCAGGCCGCCCATCCCCATCGTCTCGACCGCCGAACTCGGGACGATCATCATCGCGCCTTTCTCCTTTAATCCTTCGTAAAGCATATTCATGGCGCGCAGATGCAGCGCGGTCGGATTTTCTTGATAAGACTTGGCGGCCTCTTCGAAGAGTCGGGCGATCTCGACTTCAGCCTGACCCAGTATGATCCGAGCCTGCTTTTCGCGGGAGGCTTGAGCTTCGCGCGACATGGCATCTTGCAGCGCGTCGGGAATGACCACATCGCGCATCTCGACCGATTGCACGGTCACGCCCCAGGGCGTCGTTCGTTCGTCAATCAGTCGCTGTAGTTCGTCTTCGATGCGTTCACGCCCGCGCAGCAGATCGGTCAGCGGCGTCCTGCCGATGATATCGCGCAAGGCAGTCTGCGCCGCCCAGCTCACCGCCTGAGAATAATCTTGAACTTCAAGCGCCGCTTTTTCGACATCGTATACCATCCAGAAGAGCACTGCATCGACGTTAACCGGTACCGTGTCTGCCGTCAGCGTCTGTTCGGCGGCGAAGTTGGTCGTAATTACGCGCTGATCGATATAGGATGAAACCGAATCGATCAGGGGCATCACCCAGAAGAGCCCGGGGCCGCGCAACCCCATGTAACGCCCCAATCGCAGCACAACCGCGCGCTCCCATTGCTTCGCGACCCGCGGCGCAAGCGAAGCCAACAGACCCAGCACCGTGCCCAGAATCACAAGGGTAGGACTGCTCAGGGCAAGGCCCGAAAGCAAGCCGATCAGAAACGGCAGAGCGAAGACGATCGCCGAGACCACGTTCACATGCGCCCCTTGGGCCGATATCGCGGCATTTTCACTCGGTGATATCTTTTTAACTATATGCATAATCTCACCTGACATTTTGGTCTCCTTTACTGCGTCTGCTCTTGAGTTGATCGATCAACTCAGAGAGCGAGAAGCCGAGCTCGTGAGCCTCGGCCAAAATGCGATCCGCGAAGGCGCGCAATTCTCGTTCGCGGTCAATCCTGAGCGTGCGCATAGCAGACGCGTTTTGCCGCGCGCGCACAAATGTCCCAATGCCTCGCCGCGTCTCCAATACCCCCGCGCGCTCCAGCTCACCATAAACCCGGGCGACCGTATTGGCGTTGATCCTCAGATCGATGGCCAACTGGCGCACCGTCGGCAGTTGCTCGCCAATCCGCAGCCGCTCGGTGGCTATGGCAAACCGGATCGCGCGCTCGAGCTGCGCATAGAGCGGCGTCGGATCCCGCGCATTGATATAAAAACGATCTTCCATGTTCGTCATATTGTACTACGACAATAGTACAAGTCAGGTTTCGGGAAAGGGTGGGCGAAAGGAAAAAAATCTTTATTTAGTCCCGCGATTAATGGTGGTGGGGCGGCGAGCGACCGGTAACAACTGGACGAAGCTGCCGAGGATAAGGCTGGGAAAATTATTTTCGTTCTTTTTGCACTTTTTCCCCTTTTTTGCTTCTCTATGAAAGTAGCTGACGTTTCAAATATCCCTACATCGGAACTTGTGGTTAAATATCCGGCTGAACACAGGAGCAGAAAGACATGACTGATCAAGAGCGGCCGCTGGTCGCGATCGTAATGGGCAGCAAAACGGACTGGGAGACGATGCGGCACGCCGCTGAGACTCTCGTACAGTTTGAGGTCTCGCACGAATGCCGGATTGTTTCGGCGCATCGCACGCCGGCGTTAATGGCACAGTTTGCGGCGGCGGCGGAATTGCGAGGCTTCGAGGTGGTCATTGCCGGAGCCGGCGGTGCGGCGCATCTGCCGGGTATGGTTGCCGCTCATACTCTGATACCGGTGCTCGGCGTTCCGGTGGAGAGCCAGGCGCTGAAGGGAATGGACTCCCTTCTCTCGATCGTCCAGATGCCGGGCGGAGTTCCGGTGGGAACGCTTGCCATCGGGAGAGCCGGGGCGGTCAATGCCGCCCTGCTCGCCATCGCGATACTTGCGAATTCAAGGCCCGAGTTGCGCGAAAAGCTACGGAAGTTTCGCGAAGATCAGACGGCCAAAATTCTTAACGATACCCTCTAACGACTTGTAGGAATAGTGAAATTATCTCTACAACCCATTCTTCCCGGATCTGTCATCGGGGTGCTCGGCAGCGGGCAACTCGGCCGAATGTTCGCCATTGCCGCCCGCCGCATGGGTTATCGCGTCCATACGTTTTCTCCCGAGTCCGACACGCCGACCGGACAGATAGCCGATGTCGAGATCGGAGCCTCCTATGACGACCTCGACGCGGTTAGAAGCTTTGCCCGCGCCGTCAATGTAGTCACCTTCGAATTTGAAAACGTGCCGGCGGCCACCGCTCAGGCAGCGGCTGAATGCGCGCCGGTGCGCCCATCCGGCTCGGTCCTGCACACCACACAGAACCGCATGCGGGAGAAGTCCTTCCTGGCCTCGCGTTCCTTCCCCGTCACGCCGTTCAGGGAGGTCAATTCAATCGATGACCTGAAAGCCGGTCTGGATCAACTCGGGTATCCGGCAGTATTGAAAACTGCGGGTTTTGGATATGACGGCAAAGGACAGACGAAGATCGGCGCATTCAGCCAGGCGGCTGACTCACTGGTGGCGGCCGGCGGGCGGGAAATGATCCTGGAATCCTTTGTCGATTTCGACGCTGAACTTTCCGTCATTGCCGCCAGAGGGATCGACGGGTCTTTTGCACATTGGGGCGTTATCGAAAACGTTCATCATAACCATGTCCTCGATCTCTCGATCGCTCCGGCGAAGATTTCACCCGGAGTCCAGGCGAAAGCCACAGAGATTGCCCGCGCGGTGCTCGAGCAGCTCGATGTAACGGGGGTGCTCTGCGTCGAGTTCTTTCTGACAACGAAGGGCGACCTTCTGATCAACGAACTCGCGCCGCGCCCGCATAACTCCGGCCATCTCACTTTCGACGCGTGCGTGACCAGCCAATTCGAACAGCAACTGCGCGCCGTCTGCGGATTGCCACTCGGCTCCACCGAATTATTGAGGCCGGCCGCGATGGCTAATCTGCTCGGCGACCTGTGGCTGAACGGTGAACCGAACTGGTTAGCCGCCGCCGCGTTTCCCGAAGTCAAGTTACATCTATACGGTAAGCTCGCACCGAAGCCCGGCCGCAAAATGGGCCACCTGACGGCGATGGCTGAGACGCCGGGTGATGCCGCAAATCTCGTGCGCGCGGCACGCCAGGCATTGGTTGTGGATAGAGAAGAATCAAACGGCAATTGATCGAGGCCCTGGCTCTTCTTTATTGGCTGTGAAAGTGTCAATATATTCCCGTTCAACCCCGGTGAATCGGGCCGACCCACACTGTGCCATTTACTTTTGATTTCTTTTTATTCTGTGTTTATCATCGTTTTTATTTCTGCTAGATCAAACGGCATATCAGGCTAGCATTCTAGTCAGCATCTTTGACTCAATTTGACTCATAAGAGGAGAGCGAATGGCTATTGATGTTTTAATGCCTCAGATGGGGGAATCCATCGCTGAGGGTACGATCGTCAAGTGGTTGAAAAAAGTCGGTGAAACTGTGCAGCGGGATGAGCCGTTGCTCGAAATATCGACCGATAAGGTCGATGCTGAAATACCATCTCCGGGTGCGGGTGTTCTACGCGAGATCCTGGCGAAAGAAGGCGACACAATTGCGGTCAACGCCGTCATTGCACGGTTGAATGAACCGGGTGAAGTGAGCGCCGCGGGCGCGGCTCAGGCTGGGATAGCACAGCCGGCACCCGCACCGTCAGCTCCAAAACCAGCTCCCGCAGCAATGTCGGCCTCTTCGGGGCATCCGCGTTCGCCGGCTGTTCATCAGGCGCCCGCGACTTCGGCTCCTGCGGTGGAGCCGAACGGCAAGCATATCCGTTCATCACCGCTGGTTCGCAATATCGCACGCGAACATGAGATAGATATCGAAGAGGTTCCCGGGACGGGCCTCGGCGGGCGAGTGACCAAAGATGACATAATTAATTATATCGAGCAGCGCAAAATGTCTCCCGCACCGGTTCCCGCTCCACCAACAGCTCCCCTGGCTCCGGGTGCTCCGGTTGCTCCGGCGCCACCGGCAGCCCCGCTTGCACCGACGCAACCGGCGATCCCTTCTTACACGACGGGCGAGCGGATCACCATCGAGCAGATGAGCGTCATGCGGCGCAAGATTGCCGAGCACATGGTGTTGAGCCGTCGCACTTCAGCGCACGTCACGACCTTCTTCGAGGTGGATTTCACCAACATTGCGAGGCTGCGTGAGGGCATCAAAAAGAGCTTCGAGGAGCGCAATGGGACAAAACTTACATTTATGCCGTTCGTCATCAAGTCGGTGATCGATGCCCTGAAGGCATTCCCCGTAGTAAATGCCTCGGTAGACGGCGAGAATATTATTTACAAACACGATATCAACATCGGGATGGCTGTGGCGCTCGAATCAGGTTTGATCGTCCCGGTCATTAAGCAGGCCGATGCGCTGAGCCTCGTCGGCCTGGCGCGCGCCACGCAGGACCTGGCCGCGCGAGCGCGTAACAAACAGCTCAAACCCGATGAGGTATCCGGCGGGACTTTCTCGATCACTAACTTCGGCTTGTATGGCGGATATACCGCGACGCCTATCATCAATCAACCCCAGGCAGCGATCCTGGGCCTCGGCGGCATCCACAAACGGCCGTGGGTCGTTGAAACACAGGATGGAGAGGCAATCGCAATCCGACACATAGGGGTTTTGAGTCTCTCCTTCGATCACCGTCTGATTGACGGCGCAGTCGCCGATCAGTTTATGGCGCACCTGAAGAAGATGATCGAGACGACCGATTTTTCGTCATCGGTATAGAAGAGAGCAGAGAAGGTGCAAAATCAGCACCGCGAGCGGCCGGCGCAAAGAATCTATCAGCTGCCGCTCGCGGTATTGATTTTTGCGCCCACTACTTCAGCGAATCTCAAACGGCTATTCAAATTCGATGCGAATCTGCGAGTCGCGCTATCTTGGTTTGATTCCTTATGCTGAAGCTCACGAACTTCAGCAGGAACTCGTAGAGAAGAGGAAACGGGACGAAATACCTGATCAGGTCCTGCTGCTCGAGCATCCTCACGTCATTACGCTCGGGCGCGCGGCGAATGGAGCGAATGTCCTGGTCGACGAGCGGACGCGCGCGCATTTCGGAGTCGAGTTATTCGAAACCGGGCGGGGCGGCGATGTCACCTATCACGGACCTGGGCAGCTCGTCGGATACCCGATCATCAAACTCGCGCCGGATCGCTGCGATATTCGTCGCTACGTCCGTGATCTCGAAGAGGTCCTCATCCGGACTGCCGCAGATTTCGGGATCGCTGCGGAGCGGGTCGAGGGATTGACAGGCGTTTGGGTCGGTGATGAGAAGCTGGGAGCGATCGGTGTACGAATTTCGCGCTGGGTGACGATGCATGGTTTCGCGTTCAACATCACGACCGACCTGAACTATTTTCAATTGATAGTGCCGTGCGGAATCCACAATCACGGCGTCACCTCGCTGCACAAACTTTTAGGCTCGCCTGTCGAAATGAGCGCAATCGAGGAGATAATCACGAATCATTTCGGGGAGGTTTTCGAGAGAGAGATGGTGCCGTTTGCCGGTAATCGGTAGTCGGATGCTTTCTCCCGACAACCGGCAACCGATATCTAACTATTTATGAAAAGATTTCGACTCAGCCTCACCACTCAAATATTCATCGGTCTGGCGCTCGGCGTGCTAGTCGGCTTTATCATCCATCATTTTTTCGACAACCAACCCGAAACGAAGGCTCAGGTCGTCGCATGGATTCGCGTCATCAGCCGCATCTTCCTGAGTCTGATCAAAGTCATAATTGCTCCGCTCATCTTTTCAACGCTGGTGGTCGGAATTGCGGGTGCGGGGAATATCAGAGAGATCGGCCGGATCGGGCTGAAAGCGATCATCTATTTTGAAATCGTCACGACTCTCGCCCTCTTCATAGGGCTGGGCGCGGTCAACATCACCAAACCGGGCGCCGGCGTCAACCTTCCGCCCGAGAAGACCGCCGAGGTGAAGGAGATTGAAACCAGGGCAGTCAGAGTCACTCCGCAGGATCACATAGTCAATATATTTCCCACGAGCATCATCCGGTCTATGGCCGAAAACGATGTGCTCCAGATCGTCATCTTCAGCCTTATTTTCGCGGCTGCCGTTGCTGCCGTGGGAGAGCGTGGGCGGCCAGTCATCAGCTTCGCCGAAGGTCTGGCGGAGGTGATGTTCAAATTCACGAATTACGTCATGCGGTTTGCGCCCTTCGGTGTAGGGGCAGCAATGGCAGTCACTGTCGGGATGAAGGGGCTGACCGTCCTCAAGAATCTCGCCTACCTCATTTTAACTTTTTACGGCGCAGTAGCGGTCTTCATCATCTTTGTGCTGGGCGCGGTCGCGCTCGTCATCCGCCTGCCCCTGGGTCGATTTATAAATCTGGTCAAGGAACCGGTGCTGCTCGCCTTCACCACTACATCGAGCGAGTCGGCCTTTCCCAAAGCGCTCGAGAATATGGAGCGTCTGGGCGTACCGCGCCGCATCGTGAGCTTCATCCTGCCGATGGGTTACAGCTTCAATCTTGATGGTTCGACGCTCTACCTTTCGCTCGCCTCTGTTTTTGTCGCGCAGGCTTACAACATACACCTTTCACTGGGCCAGCAGTTATCGATGATGTTGATCCTCATGCTGACGACCAAGGGGATCGCCGCCGTACCCCGCGCCGCGCTGGTAGTGCTCTCGGGGACGCTCGTCGCTTTCGGCCTTCCGCTCGAGGGAGTCGTGATCCTACTCGGCATCGACGAAATTATGGATATGGTGCGGACGGCGACCAACGTACTGGGCAATTGTCTGGCGACGGTTGCAGTCGCACGCTGGGAGGGCCAATTCAACGATAAAGGGAATGACGTCCCCGAGCCTATCGATACGGTCCTTTCACCTCAAGAACAATCGGTCTCATAGTCAAGTAGCTAAAATGATACTCCCCCTGCAGCCCCAAAAGGGCGCGCATATAATAGCCGGGTTTAAGGCTCCTGGAATTACCGAGGTGAAGAATCGAGTCCGGAAACGGCTCAAGATATTCGCCTCTATCGCGCCCTTTCTAGGCTGGCTGCCATTTGGTGGTCGTTTTCAGGGCGTCGCTTCGCTTTACCCCCGTCTATCATATCTTTATACGGGTGAGCTTTTTGAATGCTGTTATGCAGCATCTATCAACATCAGGAGGCTCTTTTGCTCAAATTCGATCTGATCCATACTCTGGCATTCAGCGGCGTCGTGCTCTTTCTCGGATATGGCATCCGCCGCGTTATTCCAATTCTCGGTCGTTATAACCTGCCGGCCCCTGTTATCGGAGGATTGCTGGTTGCCGTCATGATCCTCATAATGCGCCGTTACGGGGTGACTCCCTTCGAATTCGATATCACGCTTCAGAGTCCGCTGATGATCGCGTTCTTCACCACCATCGGGTTCGGCGCGAGCGTGTCTTTGTTGCGTGTCGGAGGACCACAGGTGATGCTCTTCTTCATCATCGCAACGGTATTCGCCGTACTCCAGAATATTGTGGGAATCCTGATCGCGCTTCCCTTCGGGTTACATCCGCTCTTCGGCGTAATGGTGGGATCAGTGACGCTGACCGGAGGCCCGGCGACCGGTCTCGCCTTCGCACCGCAGTTCGAAGCTGCGGGAGTGACGGGAGCAGCCTCGATCGCCGTCGCGGCGGCGATGGGCGGCATCGTTTCTGGCGGAATTATTGGCGGCCCAGTCTGCACATACTTGATCGAGCGCTATAAATTGAGGATTCCGAGCGAAAGCACACACAAGGTCAAATTGCCGGTGGCTGAGAACATCGTCGAGGAAAAGATGCCGGAGCCGGAGGCCGCCGCTCCTGCAGGCGAAGATGTGGAGTCATATGCATTGGTGAAGAACCTGGTCGTAATTCTGGTGGCATTGTGGATCGGTTCGTGGGTGAGCAAGTGGTTCACCTCGGTGGGGATCACATTGCCGGCCACTATCGGCGCCATGCTCGTCGCCGCCGCCATAAGAAATTTCGATGACAAGACGAAATTGATCGGGCTCTCGCAGCGGATCATCGATGATTTAGGATCCGTTTCGCTTTCACTCTTCCTAGTCATGGCGATCATGACTCTGAAATTGTGGGAGCTGGCCGGATTGGCTCTGCCGCTGGTGATCATCCTCATCGCGCAGGTTATTCTGGTGGCGCTCGTCTGCCTCTGGCCGGTCTTCCAGTTGATGGGGCGCGATTACGAATCTGCCGTTATGAGCGGCGGATTCATCGGCTTTATGCTCGGCACGACCGCCAACGCGATGGTTGTTATGAGTACTATCGTCGAGCGCTACGGTCCGGCGCCCAGAGCATTTTTGGTTGCGCCCATGGTGGGGGCATTCTTTATCGATTTTACCAATGCGGTGATAATCACAGGTTTCATCAATATCTGGGATTAGATTTTACGGCGCCTTGCCGCCAGCTATAATGTGAATATGAACAAAATGAAAAAGAAGCCGGAATGGTTGAAGATCCGACTCGGCATGGGCGAAGACTTTCTCGAAGTGCGGCGCCTGATCGACAATTTGACGCTGCACACGGTCTGTCAGGAGGCTCGATGCCCGAACATCTACGAGTGCTGGTCGAACCGCACGGCCACTTTTATGATCGCGGGCGACGTCTGTACGCGGCGCTGCGGATTTTGCGCGGTGAGTAAAGGAGCGCCGAAGCCCCTCGATCCGAACGAGCCGCTCCACGTCGCCGAAGCCGTTCGCACGCTCGACTTGCAACATGCGGTGATCACAGCCGTCAACCGAGACGATCACGCGGATGGAGGCGCGGCGCATTTTGCCGCGACGATCCAGTCCGTTCGGTCCGTTAAACCGAATTGCAAGATAGAAGTTTTAATTCCTGACTTCGAGGGCAACGACGAAGCGCTGGACGTTGTGCTGGACGGGCAACCTGACGTGCTCAATCACAACACTGAGACGGTCCCGCGCCTCTACCACCGCGTCCGGCCGCACGCGCGTTATCACGAGTGGACGATGAAACTCCTGCGCCGCGCGGCTGATCGCCGTGACAGCGAACAACGAGGGATGTTGACGAAATCGGGGATAATGGTCGGGTTGGGTGAGACGAGCGAGGAAATCATCGAGACAATGCGGGATCTGCGCGCGGTCAGCTGCGACGTGTTGACCATCGGACAATACCTGCAACCCGCCGAACGCAGGTTGCCGGTCGAGAAATTCTACACGCCGCACGAGTTCGCCGAGTTTAAACAGCTCGGGTTGGAGATGGGATTTAAGTATGTCGAATCGGGGCCGCTGGTCCGCTCCAGCTACCATGCGCACGAACATAAACCGGAAAATGCCCGGCTGATCAGCGAGGCGCATTTTACCGAATCTCAAGGCAACCAACTCGACCAGAGCAATCGCCGTGAGTTGCGCGTGTTAAATAGTCCATCTGATTATGTCTAACCCAAACCAACTGCTCCCAGAGAACGAGCCCGGCCGATATTACGTGGATTCACAATGTATCGATTGCGATGTCTGCCGCGACATCGCCCCCGACAATTTCACGAGAGATATGAAAAAGAAGTATTCGTTCGTCTATAAACAGCCGGAAACCGATCGGGAAGAATACTTGTGCCGGGAGGCGATGGAATCATGTCCGGTTGATGCCATAGGAGACGATGGAAAACAGATGGCGGCGCGCAAGTAGGCTATTTGAACATCAGTTGCCGAACCTCAGACGAACTCCGTACTGCCTGGAGTTACAGCTTGTCATACACAGATTATTTGCAGGAAATGATGTGAATTTGGCCGTGCGTTTTTAACGCAGTTTTAACGCACGGAAATCCAGTAACCGTCCCGCTTCGGTTCTACCGTGGGTATAAACTGTAATTACGGAGGGGAAGATGCTGATCCGAACTATATTGTTCTTTGCTGTGATTTCATCGCTCTGGGCCGGGAGAGCAGCAGGCGAGAATTGGCCTCAATTCCGCGGTCCTCGATCGACCGGTGTCGCCGAAGATCCGAAATTGCCGGACAAATGGAGCGAGACCGAAAATGTCGCATGGAAGACCGATATTCCGGGCTTCGGATGGTCATCGCCGATTATCTGGGGAGACAAAATTTTCGTCACCTCGGTCATCAGCGCCGACGATATCGAAGCGCCGAAGAAAGGCTTATATTTAGGCGGCAACCGGCTCGAACCTCCGAAGGGTGAACATCGGTGGATGGTCTACTGCATTGATTTTAAGCGGGGCAAGATCGTCTGGGAGCGCGAGGTTTATCGTGGTGTTCCGCAGATCACCAGGCACCTGAAGAACACCTTTGCATCGGAGACTCCTGTTACCGATGGAGAGCGCGTCTATGCATATTTCGGCAATCTCGGTCTCTATTGCATCGATTTCAAGGGCAACCTGATCTGGAAGCAGGCAATCGATGCGCACCGCACCCGTTTCGGGTGGGGCACGGCCGCCTCGCCCGTCCTGCACAAGGATCGCATCTACCTTCTCAACGATAATGACGAGCAGTCATTCTTTGCCGCCTACGACAAGAGGACCGGGGCGCAGGTCTGGCGAACCGAGCGTGAAATCGGGACGAACTGGGCGACGCCCTATGTTTGGGAGAACAAACAACGGGCGGAGATCATAGTTCCCGGCTGGAAGGTAGTTCGCTCGTACAGCCTCGATGGCCAAGTCCTGTGGGAGTTCAAAGGGATGTCGTCGATCGTCATACCCACGCCGTTCTCCAAATTCGACCTGCTCTACATCGCATCGGGTTACGTCGGCGATAAGCATCGCCCCGTCTACGCGATACGTCCCGGAGCTTCGGGCGATATCTCGTTGAAAGAGGGCGAGAACAGTAATCGATTCATCGCGTGGTATCTGCCGCAGGGAGGACCATACAATCCGTCACCCATAGTTTATGGCGATTATTACTACACCCTGTACGACCGAGGGTTCTTTACATGCCACGATGCGAAGACTGGCAAAGAGGTTTACAGCAAGCAGCGGATCGATCCGAGCGCCGGAGAGTTCACCTCATCCCCCTGGGCGTACAATGGAAAGATTTACTGCCTGAGCGAGGATGGAGATACATACGTAATTCAATCAGGGCCGGAATACAAAATGTTGGGCAAGAACTCGCTCGACGAGATGTGTATGGCGACCCCGGCGATCGCCAGCAGCAGCTTGATCATCCGTACCGCCTCGAAACTTTATCGCATCAGCAAATAAGTAAGGTAGTTTTTAGTTGATAGTTTTTGGTTGTTACAGATAGCAGATAAATGCTGATAGTTCGTATAAATTGTCGCCACAATAGTGGCGTTGTTGCATGCAGGTACGTGCGACAACGCCCTCCTGTTCGGATATCCTCTGGATTCGTCTACTTCGATTTGGGCGCATCGCCAGCGCGCGAGAAAATGAGCGTCGCTACACCGCCGCCCTGGGACCATGGGCCGTCGATTTTTGTCAGCTCACGATTTATAACGCCCTCATAGCTGCCGGCAAGTTGCTTCATTTCAAATTTTAGGCGTTCCCCATCGCGGGTAATCGTCGTGACGGGAAGACCCGTGGCATTCTGATCCGGACTGTCCAGCGTCGCCGTCATTCCATCTTCGTACGTGAGAATATGAAGGACGATGCGCAGTTTTCCCGACCCGGTTTCGATTACGCCCTCCCACTGTCCATCGATATCACTCGGCTTGAGAACCCGTTTCTTTCCCTCCGGAGGCGCGACCCTCGGGAGAAATTCCAGAGGAAAAGAAATGCCGGCCTGCGACCAGGTCCCTTTGAGAGCGGGGCGATCGGCATCGACTTTCCCTTCGTACATTCCGTCGACTGATGGAACGTCGAATTTCAGGACAGAATCTTTTAGGCTGATCGAGGAAATCGGTATTCCCGTTACGCCTTGATCGATACTGTCTAGTGTTCCCTTCAATGTGCCTGTCTCATCCTTTTTGAGATGCAGCACAACCCGGAGTTCCACCGGTCCGTTTTTCACCACACCTTGCCAATCTCCCTCAACCTTTTGAGCGTGAGCGATAAAGGTTACGGACAGAAAAAGAAACAATCCAGAAATGAGTCTGTTCATAAATTTTTCTCCGCGGCTCATGGCTTTCCCGCAAGTTGAATGGTCGTTTTTCAATTTCAGTGAAATACGTGACAAAGGAATTTACGGAGTATGTATATTCTTTGTTCCCACTTCTTATTTCTCTAGGGCGGCACAACAGTTGCGAACTATTAACATTTATTCTGCCAAAAACTAAAAACTAAAAACTATCAACTTCTTCTTATGTCATATGCGATCGAAATAAACGTTTGCAAGTAAACATTCACAGCTAGCCCCAGCGCCGCGTAAATCAGCAATGGGGGTCTCGCCTCATCAATCATCCAGATGGCTGTTGCGATTGAGAGACACATTACTGGCGCAATCCACCAGCGATAGATCACTCGATACCAGAAGACGAAGATCGCGATGAATCCGAGCACTGCCACCATCGTGCCGAGCTGTATTGGCCACGCAAGAAGTAAAGCCAGGGAAAGGTAGTAGCTCACCGTTATACCGCGCACGAATTTTTGCAGAGTGTAGTAGTCTTCGTAAAAGAAAGGAAAGAAAGCGGCCAGGGCAGCGATGACCAGCCAATAATTTTTTTCACCCGCTGGTAAGCCCAGCGCGGCCACCAATGGGTAATGCCAGGTCAGGATAAGCCAGATCGGCATCGAATTGCGGATCCATTTGGCCAATCGTGTGGGTTTGATCAGCCACAGATCGGCGATCAGATAGAGGTAAAAGGCTGCTGCCGGCAATACGATGCCGGGCCAGCGCGCGCTCAGGGGCCCGCGGCTCGAGGCCACCCACAGCGCTATCGGAATTACGATAAGCGGAGCCCATTCATATAGACGGATGTGCGAAGGCGGCTGGCGATACCAATGTTCGATGGACTCTGCGCCGCGCAGGGATGGCGTGAGTGAGCGATTTATGCTGGCGGCGACTTTCTCCATCATCAGCTGATGAAATTCTTTATCCTGACTTCGCGTCTCTCGCTCGATTTCACTGATCGTGATCGGTTCGTGATATCGGATGATGATCTTGGCGGGTTTCAGCATCAGTTTCCATTTCGGCCAGGCGCGATAAGCGCCGCCGATGGTTACGGGAACAATGGGCGCGCCCGAATCGATGGCTAATCGGGCTACCCCGGTCCGCATTTCACCGATCGGCCCGCGCTCCGAACGTTGCCCTTCGGGAAAGATTCCGAGCGCATCGCCGTCGTTCAGAACGCGCAATGCTTCGCGAAATGCCGACTCGCCTTTGCCTTTTCGTATATCTACGGGGAAAGCCCCGAGCACGCGAATCAATGGGCCGAGCAGCGGTACTTTGAAGAGCGCATCCCAGGCCATGAAACGTACCCGGCGCCTCAGCGGCAGCACGACAAACGCCGGATCGAGGTAGGACGGGTGGTTGCCGGCGATGATCACCGCGCCGCGCTCGGGCACATTCTCAAGCCCGTGATATTCGATCGCGAAGAGGACGCGGAAGAGAGGCCATGCGATCGATTTGAGAAATGAAAGTAACATTACTACGATTTTTTTCTGGCGCGATGCGGCGCAAGTGTAAGGAGGAGGAGTTCAGAAGTCAGGAGACGGAATCGAACTATCCCAATTCATTCTTAATTCCGCCTCCTGAATATATGTATTCGACTTCCTTCCTCCTTTCAGTGCGATTCCCGGGTAATCTCCGTCCCGCTGCGCCCGACCAGAAAATCGAAATCCGCGCCTCGGTCGGCCTGCAGAACGTGGTCGATGTAGAGTTTGTAGTAACCGCGCTCATACGGCGATCGCGGAGGCTGCCATTGCGCGCGCCTCCGCGCCAGCTCCTCATCGGATACGTCCAGATGTAATTTACGCGCGTCGACATCGAGTTCGATCTGATCACCGTTCTCGACCAGCGCCAGAGGGCCGCCGGCGGCCGCTTCCGGCGCAACATGCAGTACGACGGTGCCATAGGCCGTTCCGCTCATCCGCGCATCGCTGATGCGAACCATATCGGTGATCCCCTGCTTCAGTAATTTCGGCGGGAGCGGCATATTGCCGACTTCAGCCATTCCCGGATAGCCCTTCGGGCCGCAGTTCTTCAATACCATGACGGAGGATCCGTCGATCTCAAGATTCGGATCGTCGATTCGCGCGTGCAACTCCTCGATATTCTCGAACACCACGGCGCGGCCGCGATGCTTCATCAATTGGGGCGAGGCAGCCGAGGGTTTTATCACCGCCCCGGCGGGGCAGAGGTTGCCGCGCAGAACGGCGATGCCGCCTTTCGCCGTAAGAGGTTCATCGAATGGTTTGATCACGTCGCGGTTGTGACATGCGGCATTCGCGATATTCTCGCCGACCGTTCTGCCATTGACGGTGAGGGCTTCGCGGTGAATCAGATCGCCGAGCTCGCGCATCACGACCGGAAGTCCGCCCGCATAATAGAAATCTTCCATCAGGTATTTGCCCGACGGCATGAGGTTGACCAGGCAGGGGACATCGCGTCCGAGTTCATCCCAATCTTCGAGTTTGAAATCGATCCCCAGACGCCCGGCGATCGCCAGCAGATGTATGACGGCATTGGTCGACCCCCCGATCGCCCCAGCCACCCGCACGGCGTTTTCAAATGCAGCGCGCGTCAGTATCTTCGACATTCGCATATCCTCGTTGACCATCTCGACTATGCGGCAGCCGGCCATATGCGCGAGCGCTGAGCGGCGCGAATCGGCGGCGGGTATCGCCGCGTTCATCGGCATTCCGATCCCGAGCGCTTCGACCATGCTGGCCATCGTCGAGGCCGTTCCCATCGTCATGCAATGCCCGGCCGAGCGGCTCATACAACTTTCAGCCTCCAGAAAATCGCACAGCGGCATGGCTCCGCTCCGCACATCCTCGCTGAACTTCCAGACGTTTGTCCCGGAACCGATATCTTCACCCCGAAATTTACCGTTGAGCATCGGGCCGCCGGAGACCGCCAGCGTGGGCAGATCGCAGCTCGCCGCGCCCATCAAACATGCGGGCGTGGTTTTATCGCACCCGACCAGCAGCACTACGCCGTCAACCGGGTTGGCGCGGATGGTCTCCTCTACATCCATACTCGCCAGGTTGCGGAAGAGCATGGCCGTCGGACGCATGAGGTTCTCGCCGAGCGATGTGACCGGAAATTCGAGCGGAAATCCGCCCGCTTCGTAAATGCCACGTTTGACGTGCTCGGCGATCTCGCGCAGATGCGCATTGCACGGCGTCAGCTCGGACCACGTATTGCAGATGCCGATTACCGGGCGCCCGTCGAAGAGGTGATCGGGAAACCCTTGATTCTTGGTCCAACTGCGATGTATGAATCCGCCTTTGTCGGTCGGACCGAACCACTCGGAACTGCGGAATATCTTTTTCGTATCTTTAGCCATAAATTAAAGTCGCTTTCCTTGTATGGGATTTTCCATGGAATGATACGTGAAACAACCACGGAGGCACAGAGACGCAGAGCGGAAATGGAGGTAATAGCAGTTGCCCGGATATCAAACGTTCGGGTCTTGTTGCAAATAAACCAGCCACCCGATCCTCAATATATTGACTGGCTCAATTCCATTACCACTGCGTTGCTCTCACAATCTAATCTGTTCAAATAGCGATACGATCAATCCGAGATCATCCTTCTCTCGTGCGCAGGGGAGCGAGGCCCATTTGAGATAGTTTCTTAGTTGACAATTTGTTCGTGAACGGTTATATTCTCGACTGTTATGACGAAGAGGGTGAAAATTCCGCCGAGCGTCGCCGAGCAGGCGATGGTGCGGTTGATGCGCGCTGGCGACCGGATGTGGCGCGCGTCGGACGAGAGGTTCGGGCGCTGGGGGTTGACCGACAACCATTACAACGTTTTGCGGATTCTCAACGGCGTGGGAGAGCCGATCTCGCAGGTTGAGATCGGGCGCCGCATGCTCTCCTCGCGCGCCAACGTGACCAAGCTCGTCGACCTGCTGGAGGGGCGCAAGATGGTCAAACGTCACTCGAGCCAGGATCGGCGGGTTAATCTGGTCGCATTGACCGGAGAGGGAGCCAGGTTCATCGAGGAGACTGCCTTTGAAGTCATCGGATTCGCCAACGAGTCCATGAATGCGCTCACGCGCGACGAGCAGAAACTACTCTTCAACCTGCTCGGGAAATTGCTGAATAAAGAGGAGTTTTGAGAAAGGAGGAATTGTGCAGATTATCAGAGCGAAAGACCGGTTCCATCTGGAGAGCGACTGGCTCTCGGCCTATTGGCTCTTCAGCTTCGACCGTTACTATGATCCCGAAAATTTGATGTTCGGTCCGTTACGGGTCTTCAACCACGACAAGGTCCAGGGAGGAGGCGGATTCCCCACGCATCCGCATCGCGAGATGGAGATAGTCACCTACGTGCTCGAGGGAGAGCTTGCACACAAAGACAGCACCGGAGGCCGAGGAATCATCCATGCCGGCGAAGTGCAGCGGATGTCGGCGGGAACGGGCATCGCTCATTCGGAATTGAACGCATCGCGGACCGAGTCTGTCAGGCTTCTGCAGATGTGGGTCTTGCCCGAGCGATCCGGCCTCACGCCGTCTTACGAGCAGAGGCAATTCTCTTCCGAGCAGCGCACCGGAGTGCTCCTGCCGATCGCTTCTGGGCAGGACATGCCGGGGACCGTGAAGGTGCACCAGGATGTGGCATTTTATGTCTCCCACTTGCGCGAGGGCGATCGAGTCGCGCACGAGCTGAAGCCAGGCCGGCGCGCTTTCCTTTACGTGATCGAGGGAGAGGTGACGCTCAACGGAGAGAATTTGAGTGCTGGTGATCAGGCTCGCATAACTGAAGTGAGGAATCTCGAGCTCACCAGTTCGAAGATGTGCGAGCTTATTCTGATCGACCTGCCGTAATTAGAAAACATCGTAAGCAGCTGGCTTTCGTCAAAATTTATTACGCGGAAGACGATGGCCAGCTGCAGCTAATTGTCTACAGGAGTGAGATGGAAGTTTCTGAAACGTTACAATTAATCAAAGAACGCATTTCCACAAATCTATACGATAAATCGCGCAAACTATCCGAAACAGAGATAGGAGAACTCGTCTCCTATGCCATCGAGTCGCCGTCCTCGTACAACATCCAGCACTGGCGTTTTGTGGCCGTGACGAAGCCGGAAGAGAAAACGCGTCTTAAGGCTGTCGCTTACAATCAACAAAAGATCGAAGATGCGGCAGTAACTTTCATCGTGCTGGGTGATCTGCGCGGCTATGAGAAGCTCGGCGAAATCCTCGGTCGCTCGGTTGAAGAAGGAATCCTCGAACAAAAGGTGGCAGACGCATGGGCCGATTCAGCTACGAAAACGTATGCGAAAAATGAGAGGTTCGCACGAGACGAGGCGATCCGCAGCGCTTCGATGGCGGCGATGACATTGATGATTGCGGCGCAGGCGAAGGGATTGTCGAGCGGACCGATGATCGGCTTCGATCCTGAAGGAGTCAAACGCGAATTCAAAATTCCGGATCGTTATGTTCCGGCGATGTTATTGACGGTCGGTTATCCAGCGCCTGGCAACCCCACGCGCAAACCCCGCTTGCGAGTCGATGAGGTCTTGGCTTTCGACAGAGGGCGGGAGTTTTGAGAAGACTCACTACAAAGACACATCGCGGTTATAGACGATCCATGAGCGATGCTTACGTTGATTTGACCTTGAGAGCGGGCGAATCATTCCGATGCATCAACTGAAAAAAACTATACCTTCCTTTTCAGGCCGGGTTTAACAAATCTCTTTGGAAAAGCGCCTGAGTACACATCGCTCCCAGCGCGCCTGGCTTCGATCGGCGATCGCTGAGGGAACCCGGCACACTGAAAGCGATGCATACTCTGCGTTTTCCATTGGTGGCAGATCGCGTCCGGGGCACTGGAGCGATTCCTCAATGGCTCTCTCGATAGCAAAGTGCATCGGGAACCGAAAAAATTTCACCCATTTCGCAAATTTATTTTGCGAAAATGTGCCGGAGAAGGAGAACGAATTTGAAAGGGCGGGGAAGTGCAATAAGACTGTGTCAAAGCGAGACGCTCGGCGCGCTGGCTCGGCGGCTGGTGAGCAAGTGCGAGTGAAGGCCATAAAAGATTGTGGTAGTTACTGAAGGCCCTGGGTGTGGAGGACTTTGCAACAAATCCCAAAGAGACCAAATTTTAGCGATAGTTTTGACGGAAAGACGCAAAGGGAAGGTAACAGAGATCAGAAAGTAGAGTCAGAATAAAAGGACCTTTCTCCGAATCAATTCTGACTTCTTACTTCTTACATCTGACTTCTATCTCTTCCCATTTGCGTCTTTCCTGCAATCAAATGGCCCTGTCCCTCATCAAATTACTGTCAATCCAGTATTTGGTTATGGCGTTACGGCAAGATCAATCATTGTTTGGAAATTGTTCTCATCAGGGAAACCCACATTGACCCCGTTGGTGAAAACGTACTGTGCTACATCGGGAGGTATCTGAAGATTGATCTGGGTGGGATCAAAAAAGATAAGCCTTCTGAAATTGACGGCGCCTACGAGAAAATTGGCTCCGGTTTGCGGATCGGTAACGATGTCTATGGCATTCAATCTATTAAAACCAAGCAATTGGAATCCGCCATCGAACACGCTGCCAATCGTTCGCAGTCTGCCTCCGCCGGTGTTCGAACTACCATTGGCGGTCCTATCCTCGATCGTTACAAAGAAGCCGCCATTACCTTCAAACCCATAAAAGAGGGTACTCGCTGCGCCATTTAAGTTATTGGTATATGCGCCCATGTAGAGTCCAGGAGGGGTGTTAGCCCATATGTCAACCGGATTAGAGAAGAATACAGGGGTTTGAACCACCACTGTGTTGAAGACGCCTGCTGCGTCCTTGACAACGGCGTAATTTCGGCCGTTGGGACTGATGAGCCGTATCGCATCGGCGACCGGGTTGAAGTCAAATACTATCTTGTTGCTTCCGCCACTGCCAATTGCCGGTGATAAGTTGCTCACGAGCGTAGCGCTGGCGTCAGCTGTGTTAATGGTATAGAGACTGCCACCTTCGTTCGCCAAAGCATAGAGTTTACCGTCGGCCGGGCGAATATCGATCCCGAGAACGGGTCCTTGAACATTGGTAATGATACCTATTCTGTTATATGTGTTCGTGAATCCATCGTCCGGATCTCCTAGCGTGAGGGAGTAAAGGACATTGTTGGCTGCGAGGGCGTAATAAATTTTACCCCAAAGTACCTGTGGCACTTGGAACTGCGCGCTGCGGCTTGGAGCCGGTGAAGCAGGTAGAGTTGATGAATTGAGGTTACTTTTAGCGTCGGCAGAGTGCCTTCCCATAAGACCGAACGTCAATGAGATGGCTATCGCCAATGTGGCTAATGTTAGTGTTGTTAGTTTCTTTATCATATTTTCCTCCGTTTTTATTTATCCCCCAAGACTTCATCAGTGAACCAAGTAGTTAGCACGGGTGCGGGCAATTAACTATTAGTTGTTGACAAACCAGTGCTTTCGTTAAGTCATGTTTGACTATGCTCGTAATGTGAACTCTTGTTCAGGTAGAAGCTTGGGGGCAGGAATAATAGATTCAACCTTTGAATCTCATGAAACAAAGTTGTCGAACTTTGCGCGATATTACTACTAACTCGCAAATTTTGTAGCTGTTGTGTTGAGGCATCAATGCTGAAAATAAGTAACTAGTTATTAGCGATATATTGACCATGTTCAGATAATACAGTCCGCTATTTGAGTACCAGCAGGTAACACCTCTACCCGCCGGACGCAAATAGTAATGTTCCTCCGGTGGGGAGGGTTACCTTTTTGACATCGGGACGTTATTGCTCCCTATCTTACAAGCGAAGAAGCTGCTCCAGCACTTTAGCCCGCGAGGCAACTTCTTGTGTCATCCTGACAGCCGATTCCGCCCAGGCTTCGGCCTGTTCGTCTCGATGCTGCCCTAATGAGTCGCCGTAGCCTTTGATCTGCGGGCCGCGCTCTTGGACATGTCGTTGACATAGGCCCATGACAATTTGATTTCTTCACCTGAGCGCCGTCCGCGGCGACGTGAACGGCCCCTCTGATGCTCCTTCTCAGTAGCAAAGTGCATCGAGAGTCGGAACAATTTCACCCTCGTCGCAAAAATCTTCTGGAAAAAGTGCCCGAGAGGAGCATTGACGTCGAACGCGGCAGGGAAGTGCAATCTGGCCAGTCAGTTACTGAGTTAACGTGCGGAAGGTATATTTGGCAACATGCACATGGCGCCCTTGTGCTGTGAGCCCTTCGAGAGTCAATAAGTAATTATTGGGCTTTAATAGGCTGGTATTGAAACTGAGGGCTAGCATATCCTCGGAGCTCGGTTTCAGTCCGCTTCTGCTCCATATGCTTTGGCCTTCGGCCATCGAGAGGCTGGCGCGGTAAGATTGAAGATTTGGGTTAGGCTCTAGTTCAAGCAGGAGAAAGATTGACTTAGATGTGGGCGAGAGCGTGATTCTATTGACCGGTTGGGATGAGTCGATGCCACCGCCTCTCGCGAGGCTCAGAGCGAAGACTGGTATTTCGGCCTGGGACCCCGCGGCTTTTTTCAATTCATTGGCCAAGCGCGAGCGCTCGACTCGTTCGCGTTCGAGCTGAGCGGCAAGCGTGTCTTTCTGCGCGGACAATTGCCGCTCGCGATACTGTATCTCATTTGTTATGTCGCGAGCCGCTTGCTCTCTCGCTTCATACTTGCGCTGCAGCTCCGAGGAACTCTGTTTGGCCTGAGCCAGTTCGCGGTGCGCGCTTCTCCATTCCCGGATCAGTAGAGCCACTGGCAGCGCGATCGCGAGCGTTACGCCCGCTAGCAAGGCCGCTCGACGCGCGCGGCTCAACCGCGCGACCCAAACTAACAGCCCTCCCACCCCAATCTGAAGATCGGTGCGCGCCCTCAATGCCTCTTCTGTCGCGATGGTCCCGAGCCCGGTGCGCAGGTCATCGGTCATCTCCAGTCGGTCAAGGCATTGCGTACAATCCACGAAGTGATCTTCGAAGCTCATCCGCTCTTCAGTGGATAGCTTGCCCGACAGGTAGCGGTCGGTAATATTGTGTTCTTCTATGTACGAATGTTCCATCGATCTCTCGGACTGCGATTGACCCTATCGGATATCCTCAAGAGTTTTATATGTATAAAGTGTAACCATTCGTCTCAAAATTTCATTGCCCGGCAAAAAAGGAAACAAAAAAGGCAAAAAGAGAAAAAATCCCGGGCCCTTTGTCTTTTGCCTCATTTTGTTCCTCTTTGCCTTTTTTATCTCCTGTTGCACGCACATAGAGTTCTCTGTAACGTTCTCGCGCACGATGGAGCACGAGATTAAATTGCGGGCCGGTCAATCCGTGATCCGCACATATTTTTTCCTTCTCTTCTCCGGTGATATAGAACCGGAAGAGCACCTGGACATCACGCTGGTTGGGCATCTCCTTGAGAACTTGGCGGACGAGTTCGGCTTTCTCTTTCCGCAGCAACAGCTCGAGCTGATTGGGTGCGGGATGGGGAAGAGATGTTGTTTCTTCGGTTAGAGTCATAATCTCCCGCCGCGCGGCACGCCGGAAGTACTCGATGACCAGGTTTCTGGCCACGCCGCAGACGAACCCGGACAGCTTCTCCGGCTCTCTGAGGTCTCCCCGCCGGATCTTTTCCAGGACGAGGCAGAAGGTCTCCTGGTAGAGGTCATCAGCGATGGCGGAGCCGCCGACCTCCCGGCGAATGATGACTCTGACGCCGCGATTGTAACGCTCAACCAGTTCTGCCTCGGCTTGCCGATCGCCGGCCCTGATGCGGCTGACGAGATCAGCTCCACTGCCTGCCTGGTTTATGGCTAGAGTTTCCACATTCCATTCTCCGGCGACTGGTTACCGTTTGCCATCCAGGTTGGCCCATTCACCGACCTGAATGAAGCCTGCCCAATAGTACGGATGCCGCGGCTTGGCCTCCTTCAGCATCTCTAGTTGTATTTGCCTCAATGCTTCACCTCGCCCTTCCCCTTTCATCAATCTCCTGTAATAACCCGCCATCAATCTCCTCGTCTCCCTATCCGACACCGGCCACAAACTCATCACCTGCGTTTGCGATCCCGCCAGCACTAGCGCGCGCCTCAGACCATAGACGCCTTCACCGTTCTTGACTTTGCCCACTCCGGTGTCGCAGGCGGAGAGCACTACAAGTTTCGTACCCCAGAGGTCGAGACTGGCTGCCTCCAAGGCGGTCAGCAGACCATCATCATCGCTGCCCCGGTGTTGGTTGACTCCGGCCAGGGCTAATCCGGAGCGCACCAGTGGGTTCTCGATCTTGGCAGCCCACTTCATCAGGCGCGGATCGGAGATGCGCAGGGGATTGCCGGTGAAGAGGCTCCCGGGATCTGATGGCGGGATCTCCTGATCTTCAAGGAAGAAGCCGTGAGTTGCGATGTGAAGGACGCTGGGTGCGTGTGCCTCTTTGAGGGCGGCCTCGGTGGCTTCATCTCGCAGCAGCAGCGATGCCTCTGGAAGTACGGCTTTGATGGCCAGGGCTTCACGCCTTGTGCCCGGCAGTCCCTGGAAGAAGACCGCTCTTGGATCAATGCGCGCCGCTGCTTCGTCGCTGGGCTGATCTCCGGCTGGCGAATCTGCCGGATTTTGATCAAGCGGCGTGGCGGCGGCGGTCTCGCCTGTGCCGAAGAGAGGATTGGCCAGGACGAGTGGAGCGCTCTTGCTCGGCTCAGAGGTTTGGAGACTCAGCAGGTCACGGCCGCTGGTGAGATAGGTGATGGAATAGCGTTCGACCAGATACCTGTTCCGTTCATCGACCAGAGCGGCAAAAGGAATGAGGTTGAGCGAGCCATCGGGAGCGATCAGCAGGCGGCGCGTGTCGCCTGGCAATTGGGCCAGGAGCGAGCGTACAGGGCGCATGACTCTCTCATCGAGGGCGCGTGCGAGTTGGTTGACGTCAGTGCGGTTTGAATCGCGCAAGGCTTTGCGCCAGGCGTTTATCACGCGGTCGGTTGGGGCGGCTTCGCCCAGGTCAATCCATTTCGGCCGACCTTGCGTTGGTAGCAGATAGACGATGTAGTGCGGCGTGCTGCTCTTGTCGGTCTTTGGATCAAGCGGCGAATGGACGGCGAACTCGACCAAGGCGCTGTTTGCGGGGAGAGCAGCCTGGACAGCGGCGAGCGTGACTAGCTGGGTGTGCGTGCGAAACTCGGCGCTGCGAGAGCTGAGCTCCGCTTCTAGTTTATCAACCTCGTCTTCGAGCGCATCGAGTCGTGTCTGGTGGATTTCAGTCTTAGCCGCGTCTGACTCTTTGAGTGTGAGTGCTGCCAACCGCGAGCGGGCATCAGAGAGTTTACCGAAGAGCTCTTGATCTTGTGGTGTAGCGTGGCGGCGCAGCGCAGTGATCGAATCGGTCATCGCATCGAGACTGCGGCCTTTCCGGCGCAGCAAGGTCGTGAAAGCAAGATTGAGCGCCTTAGGATCGTTGGGCGCCGCATGACTCTGAAGCGAGAGTGTGAAATCGGTCCCTTTAGAGAAGAGAGACAGGTAAGCAAGTTTCTGGCGTTCTGAGCCGATGGCGAGATTGAGCCCGAAGTTGCGTTCTACGATAGCGTTCGCGCGTGACAGAAATGTAACGGCCTGAGCGACATCACCTTTTGCCGCGTAAAGCACAGCGAGATTGCTGAGATACTCAGCGATATCTGGGTTCTCTGCTCCCAACGCACCCTCTCCAATGGCCAGTGCGCGCTCGTAGAGTGGCTGTGCCTTATCGTAAGCGCCTATCTTGCGGTAGAGACTGGCCAGATTATTGAGAGAGCGCGCGAGATAGGGGTGTTCCAGCCCAAGGGTTTTCTCTCGAATGGCGAGCGCGCGTTGAAAGAGTGGCTGTGCCTTTGCATAGTCGCCTCTCTCGTAGTAAAGGGTTGCGAGAAGGTTGAGGGTGCTAGCGACATTGGGATGTTCTAGCCCCAGAACTTTTTCCCGGATGGCCAGTGCGCGTTGAAAGAGCGGCTCCGCCCTCGCATGGTCGCCTCTATTGCTGTGGGTGATGGCAATATTGTTGAGAGAAGCAGCGACATCAGGGTGTTCCGGTCCCAGCGCTTTCGTCCTGATGGCCAGGGTGCGCCGATAAAAAGATTCTGCCTTTGGATAGTCGCCTCTTTCCGCGTAGAGGTTGGCAAGGTTGTTGAGAGAAGCAACGACATCAGGGTGTTCCGGTCTTAGCGCTTTCGTCCTGATGGTCAGGGCGCGCCGATAAAAAGATTCTGCCTTTGGATAGTCTCCTCTTTCCATGTAGAGGTCGGCAAGGTTGCTGAGAGCATAGGCAACATCGGGGTGTTCTGGCCCCAGTACTTTCTCCCCGATGGTTAATGCACGTTGATAGAACGGCTCCGCCTTTGCATAATAGCCTCGCCGTGCGTTGAGGCTGCCAAGGTTGATGAGAGAAATACCTACGATGCGATGTTCGGGCCCGAGCGATTTTTCCTGGATCGCTAACGTGCGTTGGTATAATGGTTCCGCCCTCGCGTAATCCCCTCTATTGTTATAGATATTACCGAGATTGCTGAGAGAAGTGGCTACGTCTGGGTGTTCGGGACCCAGCATTTTCTCTCTAATAGTCAGCGTTCGTTGATAGAGCAGCTCTGCCCTCGCGTAATCACCCTTTTGGTAGTAGATGAGGGCTAGATTGTTGAGAGCATTAGTGACATCGGGATGTTCCGATCCCAAAACCCTTTCACAAATTTCTAGCACACGTTCAACTAATGGGCGCGCTTCGTCATACTTACCCGCCTGATACAGCTGGACGAACGCTGTACTTAGCTTACGTGCTTCATGCAAAGCGCGATCAGTCTCTGTCGCAATGCGCAACTCTACCACTTGAATCTCGTATCGTCCGACCATTGCGCTCTTATATTTCGCCATCACGTCCAGCCGATAGCTGCCCGCCTCATCCGCCACCAATGACGCAAACTCTCGTCCCTGCGGCCTGGCTTCTCCATCAAATTCTGTCATCTGTTTGCCATCCGGTCCAAACAGCTTCACTACTACATCGATGCCGCGTTGTTCAATCACCAGCTTGGCATATTGACCGGGAACAAGCGTCAGCTGATAAGAATGAGCCTGATCTTCAATCAACTCTCGTTCAATTGATTGGCCCGGTTCGAACAGTCGAGCCTGCTGATTCTCCTGTGCTGGGATGATCACACTTGCGTAGAGTTTTGCTTCTTTGCTGGAGTAGAGCGTATCAGGAGATGCTTGGATATCAACGAAGGGCACGCTGATGGATAGGACTAGACTGCAATAGAAAGCCCAGTTACAAAACATACTTTGGATTGATCTTGGGACTGGGCGAACCATTCCGATACCTCCGTTATAGCTAAGGTTGATGTAACCGTCCATCTGGTTTAAGGCCAAGACCGCAAGGAGCTAAAGCGACCTCAAGTTGACGTTACTTAAGATCACCAGCTGTCAAACGGCACTGTCAAACGGCTGGCCTATTTCCCCTGCGTGAAAGCCCGATGAGTATGTGTCGGGCTGAACCCTATTAACCGGGATACCTAACCAATAGAGTCCTCTGATATTTGTTTTGCATCTGCATGCGCGGGGCGGCGAATACGCTTGGGGAATGCAACTCGGGGGCTTCATTATAGATTGGAGCTTGGAGCTGGCAATATACCTTGATAGAAACTTGAAGGTAAAGGGGGCTGAATCATCCCGGCTACCTCTTAAAGTGACGTTAAATTTCCGGCTCAGGTAGGCTTCGGTAACTTTAATAAATTTCCTCGATGCTTACCTTTTGCCGTCCAGGTTGGCCCATTCGCCGGACTGAATGAATGCCGCCCAGTAAAAGGGATGCCGCAAGTCCTTTCGATCACGCAGTATCCGCAACTGCGCTTGTCTCAGTCCCTCACTTCGTGCTTGTCCTTGCTGGAGTGCCCTGTAATATGGGATCAGAAGTTCTTTCGTCGATTCATCCGAGATTGGCCAGAGGCTCATGACCTGGCTCTCTGACCCAGCTAGCACGAGCGCGCGCCGCAATTCTTGCATGGCTGGGCCGCTTTTCACCTCACCAACACCTGTATCGCATCTCGACAGGACAACCAGTTTTGTACCCGATAAGTCCAGATAGGCGGCTTCCATCGCTGTCAGCAGACCGTTATCATCTCCGCTTTTGCTCTGGTTGGCTCCCGCCAACGCGATGCCCGAGCGCCGCAGAGGATTGGATCCCTGGGCCGCTAACTTGCTGAGCCTCAGATTGGGGGACTCCTCCGTGACAGGTAGAGAGTCGGCAGGCGGCTCGTAGCGCGCAACGAAGAATTCAGTGACGACGCCCTTCTCCTGCAGATCGGCGCCGTACTTGTTCGCTTCGGCGCTGCTCGAAAAAGTTCCGGCGCGCACGCGAAAGAAATCCCCTTTGCCCTTCACGCTGCTTTTGACAATGTATGCTTCCACGCCCCGCGCTTTGAGCCGCTCGACCTTCTCGTTCGCAGTTTCGAAAGCCGGGGTTGCCTCAAACTGAACAGTGAATGGTTTTGGCTGTGGAACTTCGGAATTTCCAGGTGAACCGACGCGCAATGGGCCGAACTCGGCAGTTGCAGAATCTTGATTGTCGAGGAAGAAGCCGTGGGTCGCGATATGGAGAATGCGCGGACCGCGGGCCTGTTTGAGAGCCGTCTCGGTCGCGCCTTCCCGCTGCAGAATCGATGCTGCCGGGAACATTTCTTTGATCGCCAGCGTTTCGCGGCTCGTGTCAGGCAGAGGGGGGACAAATGTCTGCGCCGGATCTATTCGTTCCAGCGCTTGCTTATCGCCAGGCGGTTTTGCGTTGTTGCGATCTCGTTGTTCGGCGATGGTGGCGGAACTGCCGAAGTCGGGGTTGCCCACCACAAGCGGAGGGCTCTTGCTCGGTTGCGAAGTTTGCAGCCGCAGCAGATCACGTCCGGTGGTGAGGTAACTGATCGTGTAGCTCTCGATCAGATACCGGTTCTGTTCATCGAGCAGAGCAGCGAACGGGATAAGATTGAGCGAACCATCAGGGGCAATCAGCAGACGACGCGTATTGCCAAGTAACGCGCGCACAGGTTGCATCACTTTCTCGTCCAATGCGCGCGCGAGACGGTCGATGCCCGGCCGGTTTGGGCTGCGCATCGCATCGCGCCAGAGATGCACCGCTTGATCGATCGCCGCTGCTTCGCCGAGGTCTATCCGCTCAGCTTTACCTCGCGTTGCGAGAAGATAGGCGAGATAGCGCGGCGGCATGCTTTTCCCACTCTTTGGATCCACCGGTGTGAAGTAAGCGAATTCGACCAGAGCGCTGTCGGAAGGGAGCTCGGCCTGGATGGCGTCGAGTGTGGCCGGCTGCATGTTCGCGCGGAATCCGGCGTTGCGCGCGCTGAGCTCTCCTTCGATCTCACTAACCTTAGCTTCGAGAGGCTTAATCAGTTTGCGAAAACTCTCGGAACTGTACGCGTCCGGCTCTTTAGACCTGAGCTCGGCCAACTGCGAGCGCGCATCGTCGAGTCTATCGACGATATCTTTATCTTGATCATACCGCCGGAATGCGGCGAGCGTGTCGATCATCGCATCGAGCCCGCGCACTTTCCGGCGCAACAAGGTCGTAAAAGCCAGATCGAGCGCCTGCTGATTATCCGGGGCACTCAGGCTCTGGAGCGATAAAGTCAGGTCTGTACGTCTATTGAATAGATCCAGATAATCAAATTTCCGGCGTTTCGAGCCGGTAGCGAGATTCAAGTTGCATTCGTCGATATAGTTGGCGCCCGCCGTAAAGATCATGGCCTGTCCGATATCGCCTTTTGCCGCATAGAGCATGGCGAGCTCGTTGAGAGCATTACCTGTAACAGGGTGTTCCGTTCCTAGCACCTTTTCACGGATATCTCGCACGCGCCCAATCAATGGGATCGCTTCATCATATTTTCCTGCCAGGAATAGTCTGCGGGATCGTGAAACCAGGACGTCGGCTTCATACAAATCGCGTTCATCCTCCTTGGCGGCGCGCAACATAACCGCCTGAATCACATATTGCCCGGCTGCCGCGTCTTTATTTTTCGCACGCACATCCAGGCGGTAGCTGCCCGACTTTTCCGTGACCCACGAGACGATCTCTTGTCCCTGGATTCTGCTGTCTGCGTCGAACTCTTTGATCTCCTCGCCGTCCGCTCCGACCAGCTTCACCGCCACGTCGATGCCGCGTTGATCGACCACAGCTCTCACGAATTGACCGGCGACGAGATTCATCTGATAAGGATGGGATTGATCCCCAGCCAAATCACGGACTATAGGTTTTCCCGGCATGAGCTGTCTTATCTGCTCGGTTGCCTGCGACGGACTGATCACCAAGACGGGAGCCTCTGCATTGTTGGTTATGACATCAGCAGACGCTCGTACCAGAATAAGCGGCAGAATAAGGAATAGTATGAGATTGTATTTTTGAATTGATCCGGGGAATCGATAAATCATACCGATGACTCCGTCAAAACCGTTGGCCATCCAGGTTCGTCTGGGTGAAACTTTCCGATGCCTCCCAGAATGTAAAGTTGACAATCCTTATTTCAGAATTTGATGGAATCGAAAATTACTAATTTCTATCTGTAGACACGGAGCGCAAAACATCAGCGAGAGTGAGAACTTGCAGGTTGATAATGAGTCGGGGGTCAGATCGGGGTATAAGGTTACTGCTTTAAAGTAATCGGATCGTCAGTCGAACGTGGTTTCTTTTCTCTTCCAATTTGTATATGTTCTTCAAACAAGTGTCAAAATTGCTAAGTCATTATCGTAAGTCGTTTAATCAGAACTGAAGTGGTCCTATAGCAATTAATTTTGAGTAACTCCTCATCGCTCAACTTTGAAATAAAATTCCCTGATATTCACCCATTCACCACGATCGTTATTTCCGCTGAGCATCATGCTGAAGGGGCCGTTCTGCAATTGTTTGGCCGGTATTTTCAACACCAGGGACGAGCCCGATTTGACGCGGCCGGCTTTGATATCACCGCGCCTCCATATCTCATTCCCAGCCGAGTTTTGTACGGCGGCGCTAAATCTGCTGTATCGATCGGCCGGTAAATCCGGGAAATTCAGGATGACCTGGACCGTCTCATTGCCGGGCGGAATGCGTATCAGCCGCGGCGCGCTATTCCCCACGCTTCTTATTCCAGGAACTGTCCAGATGAAAGAAGCAATAACTGTTTTTTTCGGCTCCGGTGTGGGCAAAACTTCCGGCTGTTGCTGTACGATGCTGAATGCCGGCTTGGACTGCTCGTCTGGGAGGTTCTCATCTGCAATCTCCTGCTTCGGCTTTTCTTTTTCTTCAGGGGATGGCAGTGATTCGTTTTTCGCAATCTCTTGCACGAATGGCGTCTGGAACTCGAATATTTTTACTGCCCCGATAACCACCAAAATCACTAATGCTGCTGCCATCGAGATTCCAAATGCCAACCTCGGCCCGCGGAACGGCGCGAATAAGGACTCCCAGATTGAGGGAGAAGGTTTTTTTACCAGCTCGTCCGTGTCGTAAAGAACAGCATAGCCGTATTCCTGTTCGATAGATTCTAGCGGTAGGGTAGTGACCAGGGCTTGGAAAAAACGTACCTGATCAATCCGTGCCGGTGTGGTCAGATAATTACGCTCAAATCGGACCCGGCCGGATGGAGAAAGTTTGCCGTTGACATATCCCTCTATTAAATCTTGTTCGACGGCCTGGAGCAGATCAAAAATCTCGGGATCAATGAAATACTCCATCTCCATCTCTAACTTGTCTTTAATGGATAACTCACCCAACAGATATCGGACCATCTGTTGTTCAATGTCTAATCTTACATCCATGGCAGCCTCAACCTGACTTCTATCTCTATTATCTCTATCATTTGCCCTGACTATCAGCGCAGCTAGCCTAGCTCAGATTTGCTGATAGCTATTTTATTTTTCAATGGTGTCATTAATTTAATGTCGTCGGAGTCTCGAGTTTGTCCTTTCTAGTATCGTGTGACAAACTTCCCGAACTCATGTCGGCAAATAGTGCGCGCTCTGAAAGAGAGCCGAACACTTATTGTAAATTCTATGTTTATTCTAAGTAAACGCAAATTCGCCAAGGATTTCGTAGGATAACAGAAATTTCTAACGAGATGCTGAAATGAATAGCGCCTTGAAATGAGGATATAGAAGTGTATAATTGCGGCTTCAATCGGGGCGTGGCTCAGCTTGGTAGAGCGCTCGGTTTGGGACCGAGAGGTCGGAGGTTCGAATCCTCTCGCCCCGATCAATGAAATCAAAAGGTTGTGACTTCCATATTGGAAGTTTTACTCTTTTGCGACACTTTCAACTTCGACTGCACTATCGATAATCAAATTTTTCCATTACGATCTTCACTTCGTTGAATATTGAAAAGAAACTCTGAGCTGCGATGATCTCATGCTATGCCTGTGATAAAAATCCAGACAGCTTGCTGAAGACTCAGAAACATGTGTTCGGCGCGCGTGCAGGAGCCAGCATAGGAGCACTGGATAGTCTCGACCGCTTCCCACCACATTCCGAAGGCTGCCAGCTTCCCTAAATATCCGGATCAAGAGCATTCTGTGCGCCAGTTTGATAGGCGGCGGGCCTCGTCGCGGTTCCGAGGCTCTCCTAAAGAAATTAAGTGTACCGCTTCTGAACGGTCGTATCGTTTATGTTCTGAGCAAGACTGCCGTCCGTCAAACCAGGGCCATCTCAGTCAAAATCATTTGTGGTATTATGCAAGGCTTTTGTGCCAAAGAGGTTTACTCATCATCGTTCGATTGGAGAACTAATGCAGACAAGACAACTCGGAAACAGTGATCTTCAGATAACCCCACTCGGCATCGGCGCGTGGGCGATGGGTGGCGCGGGGTGGCTCTTTTCGTGGAGCCATCAGGACGACTACGCGTCAATCTTCGCGATTCACGCAGCACTAGACGCAGGGATGAACTGGATTGACACTGCTGCTGTCTACGGCCTCGGCCATTCGGAAGAAGTCGTGGCGAAGGCGTTGAGAGGACGCGCGAACAAACCTTATGTCTTCACCAAATGCGCTCGCATCTGGGATGAGAATCGACAGATCGGCAAGTCGCTCAAGGCCGATTCCATTCGCCGCGAATTAGATGCCAGTTTGCTGCGATTAAAGGTCGACGTGATCGACCTTTATCAAATTCATTGGCCCGAACCGGATGAAGAGGTCGAAGAGGGCTGGGCGACGCTCGCTCGCTTGAAAGAGGAAGGGAAAGTTCGCTGGATCGGCGTGTCGAATTTCAGCCTCAAACACTTGAAGCGCGCGCAGGCTATCTTTCCGATCACATCGCTGCAACCGCCTTATTCGCTGATCCGCCGCGAAGTCGAAGAGGATGTTCTGCCATACTGCGCAGAACACAACATCGGCGTGATCGCCTACTCGCCAATGGGGTCAGGACTTTTGACCGGCGCGATGACGCGCGAAAGGTTAGCCAACCTGCCTGAAGATGACTGGCGACGCCGCGGCCCACAATTCCAGGAACCGCTCGTCACTCGCAATCTGAAGATCGTGGGCAAGCTTAAAGAGATTGCCTCTCGCCACCAGCGCAGCGCGGGCGAAGCAGCAATCGCGTGGGTTCTGCGAAACAGCGTAGTAACAGGAGCGATCGTCGGAGTCCGGAGCCGGGAGCAGGTCGCCGGGGTCAGCGGCGCGATGGATTTCCGACTGAGCGAGGATGAGATCAATGAGATCAACACATATGCTCAAAGCCTCGATTGACGCAGATTACATTTAAAGAGAATTCGATGATGATGAGATTTCTGGTCACATCTGATCCTTTGTTAGTTGTAGTTTCGTATTAGGCGGTCCCCGGGTTTTTCCGACTCTCTATTTATAACAGACAAAGACTTCGATTGGATTGCAGCCGGGCGATAGGGCCACGATACTTTCCAGATTTGCGGGAGCATCATAGATTTCCAGCAGACTCGAATTTTTGATATTCAGTTGGTCGTTTAACGCCCATGCCGAATTGTCACGTAGCGGCAGGGATGAGTCTAATCCGGCGTTTCAACGCCGGCACCGGCATCCATCGTCGCGTAGCGACGGTGTGAATCGTAGCCGTGGGTTTCAACCCATTGGTATCTATACAACTCTGATTTTGAAATCCCTCGATGGCAAGAGACGGCACAGAATGATAAGCAGCTCCTCTTAGCCCGGTAAAACCGGGCTAAGAGGATGCCAATCATTATGTATAACCTCCCGCATTTTAGTTGAATTGCGAGATTCTCTGATTTGTGTTGATTTCAACCCCCGGTCGGCCAGCTCCTCACCTTGCGACGCACCAATGTACCCTTTCTTCGCCGCGTTAGCGGCGGCTGATTGTAGCCGTGGGGTTTCAACCCACGGTAGACACGTGAGATTGTCCCCGCGTCGCGTCAGCGACGCTTGACTCAACCCTCGCTGACGCGCAGCGTTTTACTTGCTTTCCGCGTTAAAACGCACGGCTACATTCACGCCGTCGCACCGCGACGAAGAAGGTGGACATTTCATGCGAAAGTTTGGGCAATGACAAGGCGGTGAAACGTCGGGCGACATCCATAGCGACGCGGCGGAAGCGAAGCAGGCAATCTTTGTAAAACCGATTGTCTGAAGCTCGATAGATCGGTCTATTCTTGCCCCCGTTGCCGATGATGGCGAAGGAGGCTTCGGTCTCGACAGGTCGAGGAGGCTACGCTCAGGCAAATTCAACATCTTCAGGTTGACGACCTCTGCGCGCGGGGCATGCCTGTTTGGTATTAACTTCGCAATCAGCACATCTGTGTCTCGCCAGATAAGATATGGTCCTAGTAACATCGGCATTTCGGTGTCACACTCTCGTTTTCTCATTGTCACATTATGCCAAATTTTTCGAAGGCATCGCTTGCGCTCATACCTTCTTCGATTGCTTTGCGAACAAGTTTTTCGCCGCGCGCTTTTTCGACGGCTAGCGAGAAGACCTCTTCAATCGCCGTCTGGGGGGTAACAAGGACGCCTTCCATATCGCCGAAGATCAGATCGCCTGGCGCGATGCTCACACCTTCTATTTCGATCGAGCAGCGAAAATCAATCACCTTACCGCGCGGTCCCTGATCCTGCGCATAACGGCCCCAGGCGAAGGTCGGGAAATTCAATCTCTTAATACCCGGCGAGTCGCGAGCGTACCCGTTCATCACGGCGCCAGCCGCGCCCAGCTTCTGCGCGCGCGTGCTCATTAACTCCCCCCACAGCGCATAGCGAGGTGAGCCGCCCGTGCAGATATATACCTCGCCAACCTTCAGATCATCGAGCGCGCGTAGCATCAGTCCGAAAGGGGCTGCCATCACGGGATTCGACTGATTTCCGCTGCGCTCTTCGAACACGTCGGCTTCGAGCACTGGCATTGCACGTCCCAGCACGACCATATCGTCGCGCAGGGGCTGGATCTGCGGCGGCAGAAATTGTCGCTGCAATCCGATTTTATCCATCACATCGCCGATGACCGCTGTAAACAATTCTTGGCGAATCAGCGCAAACAATTCTGCTTCCGTTTGCCAATAGACCATCGAAATTCTCCTGACCCGTTTGAGTATCCGAGCATGATTCCCATTTATGTATTATTTGAAATAAATGCAAATGATGTATAAGCAGTGATCAATAGGCTGGGGAGACGATGATCAACTGCTTTCAACACCGAGCCTGTCCGTTCCAGATCGCAGCAATGATGTATGGCTATACAAATGGATGATCGGCTTAATTGCTAAAATGCGCATCCATGCCACTACTGACGTAATGGCATGGCGCGCGTCGATATTATCCCGGTCGATTCAGTGACTCTGTCGTCGGGCGTTTAGATGACCGACTCGTTCATTGCTACCGCAACCTGCTCGGGAACGCGCCGATCCTGGTCATTAAGATGCCAATGACCAGGATCGTATCGGGCTCGCCAGAAAGTATGGAGATTAAGCCAAGCGCTTCAGTTTAACCACCCGCCCTGCCAGCATCCATTCCGACACATATAGATTCCCTCTCTTGTCCCAGCTCAGGCCGTGCGGGGCGATGAACTGGCCGTCCACCCATTGGTCAGAAGGTATTTTGTTGGTGGCGCGTTTTTTGGGATCGCCGCTATCGCCGATTTGGGCGACGAGTTGGTTGTCCTTATCAAGAATCGTCACGCGACCGGCAAGATCGCCGATGGCAACATCCTTGTCTCGGATGCTCAGCACAGATGGCAGACGGAGGAAGTCATTCTCTGTTCCGTCAACCGTCTTGACATGCTTGCCAGCAAGGGTGAACCACTGCAGACGATGGTTAGCGCGATCGGTCACTAAAACAAGAGGCTCTTTACCGCGACGGTCGATGATGATCTTGTGCGGAGTACTGAACTTGCCTTCTTCTTTCTCCTTGCTGCATTTGCCGCCCCAGGAGTCGAGATATTCGCCTTTCGCGTTATATCGGTGAACGTAGTTAGCTCCATAACCATCGGTGACATAGAACTCGCCGTTCGGCAGGGCGGTGATGCCCGTCGGTTTGAATTCGTCCTTCGATTTGTAGATTCCCGATTGTTCGGGAAAGCCTTTGACCCAGACCGGCTCGCCTTTTAACGTGATCTTTGCAAACTCGTGACGGAAGAGGCTGACCAGATAAATGAATTCCTGGCCGCCTTCTTCGATCAGTTGCATGTCATGCGTGCCATTGCCGTCCTTGTCCGGCTTCCACTCTTTCCCCAACGAGCGAATGTACTTTCCATCCTGATCGAAGACGATAATCGAATCGTCGCCGTCAGTGCTGAAATACACACGATTTTGGGCGTCGACGACCACGCCGCCATGGGTGCTGCCAAATTTCACACCGGCGGGCAGCTTGCCCCAACCACGCACCCATTCATATCGGTGTTTGCCTTCCCCGAGAATGACGGGACCGTCTTCCCGTACTCCGGCGAATGCGCGCGTCAGATTGGATGAAGCGAGTGAAGCCGCAGTAAAAGTGAGCCCGTGCAGGAAGCGGCGGCGGCCCACGTCTTTCCGATCGGTCAGAACCATATGTTTTCTCCATTAATTTGTATTTTTAACGTTTGCGACAGCGTTCGTGGAGTAATTTCTACCGCAGTATTCATTGATAGACAACTCTTTTCGGTCAATCTTATTTAACAGAAGCCGGGATTCACTCGGCTTAAGCCATCTTTCCGATAACTGGCGGCTGAAGCCGCGCTACTGCTACTGTGTCACAAAACTCCTCGATTTCTTAGGAAATCGAGAGAAATTCAACTGATATTCAGAGGTGGCGGCGCCTTTTTGGGATTGCGGTAGCATGGTACCGCTTTGGTAGTCCATTGCTTTTCCGGCTGTCTCATTGACAACTAAGCAATCCTCAATCAGTGGTTGTGCAGGCTACTGGATGAGTTTAAGCGACTGCCTGAGACGAGGCACTGACTACCAAAGCGGTACCAAGCGATGCCGCGGGCGAATTCAGAAAATAAGATTATCGGCTCTTAGCTCCGGAGCGACATATGATGCCGTTCATATGTCGGTCCTCCGGAGCTGGGGCACTATTACGAAAATTCTATAAACATAACGCGCCTCTGGCGCTCCCGAATAAAACGAATTCGCAGGCGGCATCACAAGCAAGCTACCGCAATCCAAAGGCTCCGCCATCCAGGCGCAGTAAGCAGAACGCATACGCGAATTTCCCAAGATATTCGAGAATATTTGTGACACAGTAGCACTACTTGCCCTGCGGGGAAGCCCGTGAACCGGGCTAGACAAAAACTTAGCCTTGGTTTACGGATTAATAAACCTATCGATAAACCTATCATTTTTGCCCTGCGATTCCTTCCTTCCATCAGAGCATTTTAGAAACGAGCATAGCCTTGAAGCGCGTATACCCTCACTAACTTCGAAGCGGAGATTGGCTTTCAAGCGTTAGCGATGAACAACAGCGCGGATATCCTTGCTCTCCAACACTCGCTTCGGATAACCCTGCCTGGCTACGGTTAACATTGCACGTCCGATCTGTTCTGTGGTGAGCACGTGATCAGGAAAGGCCGCCCGCATCAAGGGCAACAATGGTTTAGTAAGTGTGTAAAGAATTCGGTAGGAAGCCGTCTTGGATTTAATGCCATGGAGAGGCTCGATAATGCCCGGGCGAAACATATATGCTGCCGCAAAGGGCAGTCGTGAGAGCGCGTTCTCCGTCCTCCCCTTAACTCTAGCCCACCGGATCCGCCCGTTCTCTGAACTGTCAGTGCCGGCGCCTGACACATAAATAAAGGTCATCTGAGGATTGAGCCGGCATAACACTTCAGCCGCTGCCAGAGTGACTCCATAAGTCAGGCGTTCGTACTCCTCTTCTTTTATTCCGCCGGAAGAGACGCCGAGGCAGAAGAAACATGCCTCGAAGCCGGAGAGATCGTGCTCGACGGTCGCATAATTCCACAAATCCGAACGCACCATCTCCCGCAATTTCGGGTGGCGCGCGCCAGTAGCAGATCGACCCACTGTCTGCACTAGCTGCACCTCCGTATCCAACAGGCATTCGCGCAGAACACCCTGTCCGACCATGCCGGTCCCCCCAAAGAGTAGAACGTTCATTTATTAGCACCTCCTCAGCATTCTGTGACCATCCAACGGCAAGAACAAAACCAGTATCTTCTCAATTATAGTCACGGCACGCTGGTGAGGTTAGATGGATCCTGAAGGGATGCGAAAGCCTACAGAAATACGATAGACTGTTCTATCGCACCCCTCGAGGTAATACCCTTGTGTAACAGATCCGGGGCACGCTTCGCTCCAACCCTGGCTGTTTCTCTAACCGCTTCTTCGGGGGCGGGCACGGGCGTTGCGCTCGAACCCGCTGACATCGCGCTGACGGGGTAACTACCTCACACGACACCCGTTCGCAATGCTGCTTTCGCGCGTGACTCTCGCTATCATCAAGCAGTACATCTGGTCTCGATTACGGTCAAGGGAGTCTCCTGGTGATTGCGCTGGTCGGATGAACGATGCTCTGAATGGGGCGGCGAGTGGCATGGGCGCGTCGATCCTCGTTATTATCATAGATTGCGCGCGCATCAATGTGGGTAAATAGTCGAGACTTAGAACGCGCTCGATTGAGGAGGTTACAAGTGACGATGATTCAACGTGACATATTGCAGTATCTGGCGTGGGTGATCGCTATGATCGCCACCGTCGGCAGCCTTTTCTTTAGCGAGGTGATGCTACTCCCCCCCTGCGTTCTCTGTTGGTATCAGCGCATCGCAATGTACCCGCTCGTCCTGATTATCGGAAGCGGAATAATAATGCGAGACAACCGGATGAGGAATTACGCCTTGCCTGTTTGCCTGATAGGGCTGGCCGTCTCGATCTATCACAATTTACTTTATTACGGGATACTTCCGGAAAGTATTGCGCCCTGCGTTCAGGGTATTTCGTGTACTTCGAAGCAGATAGAGTGGCTCGGCTTCATCACGATTCCGCTGATGGCGCTAGCGGCCTTCGTCGGCTTGTCATTGTGTTTGCTATTTTATAGATCGGAACAAGAAGGAGAAAGACATGCGTAGAGAGATAAAGATTTTGGTTTTGATCGGGGTAGTCGTCGTGATTGCCGCCATGATCGGCGCAAGGCAATACCGAGAATCACTGCAGAGCGAACGTAAATCGACTGAGGCTAACGGACCGCTCGTCCGACCGGATAGCCCGACGTTAGGACCGGCGGATGCCCCGGTAACTATAGTCGAGTTTTTAGACCCGGAATGCGAATCGTGTCGCGCCTTCTATCCAAGGGTGAAACAGATTTTGAAAGATTACGACGGCAAGGTGAGGTTGGTAGTAAGGTTTATGCCATTACACCAAAACTCGGCGCTCGCCGCGACGTTTATAGAAGCCGCGGGGGAACAGGGAAAGTATTGGGAGATGCAGGAGATGCTGTTTTACCGGCAACCCGAGTGGGGCGAACGGCACGGGGAGCCGGAGACCACGCCGAGGGTATCGCCCGGCCCCATGTTCGAGAGGTACGCGATGGAACTGGGTCTCGACGTGGAAAAAATACGAGACGCGGTCGCACAAAACCGTTACGCAGCGAAATTGGAGAGGGATAAAAGTGACGGGCGAAGTCTCGGGGTTACTCGAACGCCGACATTTTTCGTTAATGGCAGACAATTGGCGCGTTTCAGTGAAGAGGACTTGAGGTCTCTCATCGATGAAGAATTAGAGAAGTGAGAGTTTCGGGAAGCGCGGATCAACGCTCCGCTTCTTTCTTCCTTCCTATTTGTCTTTACGGCTTATTCGATAAGGAGGTCTTGAGTTGTTTGATCGCTATCTCAAGCTGTTCCCTGACGCTTTCATTCTTTTCGGCAGCGAGGAGCTTATCAAGCGGTTCGATCGCTTTCCTTTCGCCCAGCTCCCCGAGCGAGAGCGCTGCTCCCGTGCGCACCGCCGGATCAGGATCGGAGAGCGCGACGATCAGAGGATCGACCGCGCGTTTATCTCCTAGCCTCCCGAGGGCAACGGTTGCGCTCGAACGCACGAAAGTGTGAGTATCGCGCAGCATCTTCAGGACAGCGTCAAACGCTTTGGCATCGCCCATATTGCCCAGGGCGGCGACAGCGCTCTCTCTGTCTTCATCGAGTTGTGAATCGAGTGCGGCGATCAGTGCTTCGCGCGCCTTCTCGCCTCCGATCATTCCGAGCGCCACTCCCGCGCTGCGGCGGTCGCGCGGGTGACTGCTGCGGAGCATGTCGATCAGCGGTTCCACGGCCTTCACCGATCCCAATTGACCGAGACCAAGCGCGGCGGCGGCTCGCACGCTCTGATCGGCGTCCCGCAGCACGGATAGGAGAAGGTCGCCGACCGTTGGGTCCTCTATCTGGCTGATCTCTTCTACGGCTTTGCGGCGGACGTTGGCATCTTTGTCTTTGAGATCCGCGGTGAGTTTGTTCAGATCGGGTTTATCCTGCGCGGCTGTCAACCCGGAAACTGCGCTCAATTCAAGGAAAATCACGAGCGCCATGAAGAGGCAGCGGTGAAGACTTCGCTCTTTCATAGATGTCCTCGCTTATTTTATGGACGGCATTCGCGAGACGAACCAGGTGATAATCGCGATGAAGATCATTCCCAGGAATGTGATCGCGAGCATGATCCGGCCAGGCAACAGAACTAACGGTTTGACATCGCCCGTGCGATTCAGAGCATCGGGAGATGTCTCCGCATCGGAGCGCAAAATACCATATTCGTTGTTGGCGCTGTGAGAGGCCGAGACCGACGAAGTGTCCGCGTGAAACTTTTTCGTACTTTTTAGCCTGACCAGCCCGCCACTGATGACCTTCGACTTGCGCCGTCGTCGGTTTTCTTTGGAATTTTCAACCCGCTTCATAAGTCGCTCAATTAAAGAGGTAATGTATGGGAAAAGTAAGCGAGCCGGAGCGCGCTCGGCCTAGCGCGCATGTTAACGTCTATAGTTTGGTCGTAAACCTTGCGCGTGAGTCTCGCGCACTCCCGGTTTGTAATGCTTTCACCCACTGCATCACTGATCGTTGGATGAATTTATCATACTACCGCCGCCCAACAGGTCGTTGATCGCTCGCAACCGGATTTTCTTCACTTCGGCTACCCCACGTTCCGTCGATTCTCGGTAGTCGTGCGATATTCCGAGCACTATAGCATCGAGAGAGCGCGTCTGTTTGAAAATCGCCTGCTCGATCTTTTTCAGACAATTATTTCGGTCTTTGTTCTGCGATCCCGGCAGCTTGCGCGTATAGTCGTCGGCATATCGGATCAATGCCATATAAAGGTCCATATCCTGGGCGGCTGCCTTGAACTGGCTCTCCTGGATAAGTTTATAGGCACTATCGATGCGGGCATCCGAGACCTTTAGCGTCGCTTCTACACGTCCCTTCGGTTTCTGTTCCTTTAGAATCGACTGCGATTCCGATTCGCTCAATTCTTCCGGCAGCAGACGGTCGTGCACCTGAAGCGACTGATCGAGTGCCGTCATCGACAATATCGGCGCAATTGTCAGTAGCGAAATGAAGATGGTCATCAACACCATAGCCGTATCTCTTTTCCAGGCTGTCAAGACGGAGAATTTGTTGGACACCGATAAAATATCATTCCTTTATCGGTATGCCAAATAGCAGGCGGAATTATTCCCGGCCTTCGGCAAGGTCGCCGATGATCGGCAGCTTGGTCCGATTACCGTGGTAAGCCTGATACATCATCCAGATGGTTCCGCCGAGGGCGATCAGCCCCAGACCGGAGGAGAGGAGGTCTTCGACAACGCCGAGCGGGAGAATGGATATTATATTGATCAAAATATTTAAAGCCACCAGCGCCACCGTGAAAAAGATCGATTGGTAGGCGTGGAACCGCACGAACGGGTCTTTGTTATAGGGTGTGAGAACCAGGAAGATAATGCCCGTGATGATAAACAGAGGATAACAGAGCATCGCCGCAATGTTGGGCTTCAGATCCGCATTCTCGGCCGGAGATTCATAGTGAGCTTGAGAGGGCGGCTGATAGGCCGATGGGCCATAATTCGGCTGCTCCCGCGACGATGTCTGGTAAGCCATGGTCGGGGACGTTTCCCCCTGAGGTGGTTCTGCCAGCGGTACTCCGCATTTATTACAGAACCTCGCAGTCTGGCTCACCGTAGCTCCACATTCTTTACAGATTCTCGTCATATGAATCACTCCTTATATCTCGCCCCGCCGGGGTTCCAAAACCGCATTGGGGGATCCTATTTTGCATCGTGATCGCAAGTTTTAGAAGGGCTTCAGAGCGGTAGCCGGTTCTCGGCTTTCTTGTTCTAATTGACAATCGACAAATGCTGTCAATCAGAAAGACTGTCCGAATCTGATATGAAATGCGCCGCGCGGTTGTCTTAAAATGACTCCTGAATTCGAGAGGTAAAATGGCGGGTCGATCAGGAAACCGTAATCGACGCCGATTGGTCCGATCGGCGTGATGATGCGCAGGCCGAGGCCTACCGAATTCGTCATATTACTGAAGTCTATGTCGCCCACTCGCCGGAAGACGTTGCCCAGATCATAGAATGGCACGATACGGAAGCGCTGCGATAGAGGATATCGCAGCTCGAAGTTAAAGACCGTCAGTGCATCGCCGCCCACCGGCACGAACGTCGGCAGCTCACACGTAGGGGGAATCTCATCGCACGATCTGCCTTTGCGCGGCTCCAGGACTACCTGTGGCCCGGCAGCCTCGTACCTGAAGCCGCGCAGCGTGGTCGCCCCACCCGTGAAGAACCGTTCGGTGATCGGTAACCGTCTCTCGCTCTCGTTCTCCCCGATTATCCCATTGTCGTTGCGGTCCGATGGCCGAAACATCCGGGCGAGCCCGATGCGCGCCGAAAAAGCCAATGTCGTGTTTCCCAATAACGGAAATTGAGGATCGAGAGTTTTATAAGTCTGATATGTCCCGAAAAACTTGTTGAAGGATTCATTACCGCCGAACAAGGTGGCGGCAATAGAATTCTCCACGCTGACGAGAGCGCCTCTGGTCGGATTTAGCACGCTGTCCCGATTGTCGCGCGTAAAGCCCACGGAGACCATCCCGAGCCGGATCGCCCGTTCATTACGCGTCACCTCAGTGTCAGGTAGAGCATCTACGTCATCACCGAACAATTTCGCGCGCTCCAGGTTGTACCGGAAACGCAACGAAGTACGGTCATCCAATTTGCGTTCGGACTGAATGAATGCTGCGAGGCGCTGGATGCCCAAATCTACATCTTCATCGCTATCCTCTACGCTGCCATCATCGGTCAAGACGCGGGGCCTCACAAATGGCTGCAGGTCCGAATTGCGGTTGTAATAGGCGGAGACGGTCGTCGGCAACCGCCAGCCGAACGGTCGCATGTCGGTGAATGAAAGCTGGCTGAATTGTTCTATCTGGCTGGCGCGCATCCGGAGCGATAAGGAATTGAGGGTGCCGTAGAGATTCGTATTGGTGATCTCCGTCAAACCTCGGATACCGTCATCCGTCGAAAAACCCAAACCATAAACGAACATCATCGGCTTGGCTTCGGTCAGTTTGATGGTAACTTTATGCGCTGACCCATCACCGACGATGGTTGGAACTGAGCTGATGGTGACTTCCCGAAAGGCATTGGTCGCGAACAGATCGCGTTGCGTCCGGCGGACCTTAGCCGGGGTCAGCACATCGCCGATTTTGAAATCGAGGTAGCGGTGGACCCAATCCTCGCCGGTCTTCGTAAGCCCCGTGATTTCAATTTCGCCGACGATTGCGCGCACTCCCTCATCGATTTTGTATACCAGAATCACGCCTTCCTCGGCCGTATCGCCCAGCTCGAGGGTGGCCTCTGCCTCAAGAAATCCTTGTTGCTCGTATAGCTGTTTGATCTCCTGTGCGCCGGCCCGCGCTCGCGGACGTGAGAATGCCTCGCCCCGTTGAATCGGGATTACCTCGCGTAACTCCTGTGCAGATATCAGAGTGTTGCCGCGCAAATTGATCCCGGCGACCGTGGATTGCGGGCCTTCGACCACATCGAAGATGACCACCAGATCATCGCTGTCGGGCTTCACACCCCAACGCGACTGAACGCGAGCGGTGCGGAACCCCAGATCGCGAAGGCCGCGGCGAATCGTCTCCTCGTCGTTTCGTAACCGGTCATTGCTGGTCAACCCGCGAACATAGCCGCCGATGAGCGGAAAGTCTTTCAGGAACGGTACGCCGCCTACCTGGCTCGCCTTCTGCGATTGTAATTGCCCCACGATATCGGGCAGCTTGATCTGATCGGTGCCTTCGATGCGGATCTCCGCCAGATCGTGTTTAGCATTCGGCTGGATATCGTAAAACACTTTCAATTTCTCTCCGCTGCAGTTTTCCGGATCGCAGCGGAAGTTGACTTCAGCGAAGAAATATCCCTGCTCCTGCAGATATTCGCGCAACCTGCTTTCGCCGAGGCGGGCAAGCGAGCGGCTGAAACCCTGTGTCATCACAGGAAGCAGTTCGCGCAATTTACTATCCTTCAGCTTCAGGTCTTCGACGGGACTGACGTTCACATCGGCTGGCGGCAGTTTCGGCCTGGCAGGGCGGTTCGAGGAGATGCCTGTGTCCGCGCCGCCACCCGGCCGCCCGAGCACATCGTCGGGACTGAATCCGAGCGAAAAACGTTTGCGGCCGCGCAGCTCGACCGTCAGCACGCCGTCATTGTCTCCCTGTCGCGCGGAGGTCCCCCCCTGCGTGAAACTCGCGAGCGCTGAAAAGCGGCTGGTGATCGTGTATTCGGCGAGCGCCGTTTGAAACTGATCCGCTGCCAGGTTCGTCGAATAGCTCAGGTAGAGATTGCGAGAAAACTGCTGACCGATGGTCAGCCGCGCCGCCGGATTCGTATTCGGGCGGATCACAGGGTCGATCTGAAAACGGCTGATTCCGAGCAATTCTTCCGTCGGTTTTGAAATAAACCCGGAGGTGACAAGCGATGCTGCCGCGCCGGCGCCCGATCGCAGAAGGTCCTGACTCGTCATTGAACCGATTTCTGCCCGCCCCGTCGTTATCAGCGCGATGACTTCATCTCTCGACAGGGACGGTTCGGACTGCAGGTTCAACTCGATCGCATCCACGGGCCCCACAAAACCGATGGTGACGCGATAACCGCCGATCTCGCTCTCGGCGGAGAGGTTGAGGAACGGCTCGCTATTACCGGCGGGAAACTCGATAGAGCCGCTGGTTATTTCATAGCGCTGCCCGCGGAAGCGCACTGTTCCACCGTCGCTTTCAATTCGCCCGACCGGGTCCGGATTGTTCAACGTGCCGTTCAGGTTGATCAGCGCGGAGCCGACGGCATTGATCTGCTTATTTTGAACGATGAGCGAATCGTCGGCTTCGAGGCGAATATTTAGACTGATAGGAGGGATACCCGCGCGCCGCATCCTGCCCCCACCGAATCCTCCCGATGTCAGGCCGGTCGTCCCGCCGGCGATCAGGTTGTCCAGATCGATCCTCGGCACGTACTCAGCCTGCGGAATTGTGATCGTCCCGCCCAGCGTCTGCCCTTGTTGCGTGCCGCGCAGCGACAGATCGCCATTCGCCGTCGCGGCGATATCCTGATAATTGACTACCAGGTCTCTGCCTTTGATATTAAATCGCCATTCGCTCGGCTGCATCTGTGCAAGCCTCACTTCACCGTTCATCTCCAGCTTCCCGTCGTTAGCATTCGCGGTGAATTGATCGAGCGCCATCCGGTCGCCTTCGAGCGTTATACTGCCGGTGCCTTCGGTAATAATTATGGGAAGATTTTTCGAGGCTAAGCCGAATTCGCTGGCATTGATTCGGCCGCTCAGTTGCGGCGCTCCGGCGGTCCCGGTCGCTTTCGCGTCGATGACCATCGTACCCGAGAACGTGTAGTCGGGAATTAGTGTCGGAAGCTGTGCGAGATTGACGGTGCCCTTGAGCGTGAAGTCTAATCCGGCATCATTCATCAAACCGAGCGTCCCGTTGAAGCTCAGGTCGAGCCCCTGGCCGGTGATGCGGGTACCGCTGACGTTGACCTGTCTCGCTGCGAGTTCGATGGTGACGGGCGTTTCGATCTTCACCGGCGTCTCTTCCATTTCGAGCTCGACTTTAGTCAGCGTCAGCCCGCCGCGCAGTTGTTCAAAGCTCGCATTGCCGATTTCGTCTACCGTCGGACCTTCCAGACGCAGACTGCCGCTGAGTTTTCCCTCGACGTTCATCTTGAGGTTGGGCGCAAATAACTCGATTACCGGTGCGACGTTCTGGTCGACCAGATTTCCTATGATGGTAGCCGGGCGCCCGGGTTTGCGCAGCTCTATGGTGCCCCTGATCACCTCGGGTCTGTCCGGCGCCGCCGTCGTGGAGAGGATGCCAGTGACCAGGCCGAAAGACAGGCGGCCTCCATTGCCTGTCCTCGCCCCAAATCTCAGGACGCCCGCGTCGCGCCCATTGATTTTAACGTCTTTCCCTTGTGCGATCAGCCGGAGCTCGAGGCTCTCCCAATCAAGCTCGGATTTTTTATCGGCTATCGTCTTGCCGCTGACAACAAGATCGAGATTTGCGGTACCATCCACGCGCGTATCTTTTAGCTCGAAGGCATCCACCAACGACTGAAGCGAGATTTGATCGCTCTTGCCCTGAAGCTTGAATGAAAAATCATCGAGGTTGAGTTCTCCGCTGGCGCTGAGCTGGCTCTGCGCCAGCCTCACATCCAGGTGCTCGACCTCCGCACGTTTGCCGCTGAATTTCACGCTTGCCGCGGCACTTTGCGCATCCTGATTAGCAATCCTGCCGTCTACGAGAGTTATCCGCGCCGTCCCGTTGAAATTCGCAGGCAAGCCCGCCAGATTCGCTTCACCTGAAACATCTCCTGTAATGAATTGGCTGACATCGGGTGATCCGGCGGCGGCGAGTATCGTTGCCAGATCGACGCGATCGATAATCGCAACGATCTTCCCGCTTTCGGCTTCCTTAGCGAGCGGAGTGTTCAGATCGAATTTGAGCGAGCCGCCGTCTGTCGTGGAGATCAGGCCTTTCTCGACCCGTATCTCATCGGGCGAAATAACGATGTGGCCCGTCAGGGCTCCGAGCAGCGCATCGCGTAATCCGATGGTTGCCGCGTTCACATCGCCTTCAATGATCGCTTTCTCCAGACGGCCGGAGAGACGGCCATCGAATTTAAGGTCGCCGATGATCTGCGGTTCGTATTCGGCGATGTATGGGCGAGCGGCTTCGATCGACCTCGCGATCTGGAGGAACTGTTCAGCCTGCGTTGAGTTGAGCGAGACCCGAAAATCAGATTCTCCATCGATGGAGAGCTTGCCTCCGGCCAGGAGCTTCGACGCATCGGTCGATAGCTGTAACTCGCCAATCTCGAATACGCCATCGTGCGCCTTGACCGCGACTCGACCGGTGACGGGTATGGCATCGACGGAATCCGGAGCATCGCTCGCCTTGCCGTCAAAGCTGGCATTGATGGTGCCCGCGAGTGTGCGCAGATCGGCGCCGCTGATGCTGACTTCGGCATCCCCGCTGATCTTACCCATCAGCGGGACCTTATTGCCCGCGGAGTTCTCGGCTGCAATCAGGGAAAAGACATCATTCGTCTGAATGTCGATGAAGCTCGCTTTCGCCCGGGACGCCGCGCCGCGACCGAGCGGCAGCGTATACTCGCCCGAAACGGAGCCGCCCAGCAGCTCTGCTTTTATGCCGTTCAGCGTGAGAGCCGAGTTGTCGAAAACCGCCTGCGTCGTCGCGTTACTGAAATTGACTCCCGCGATCGCACCCTGATTGAGTCTCGCCCCGGCCTTCACTTGATAACGCAGGCTCCGGTCGCTCGGGTTGAGAGATATGGTCAGGCCATTGAGCGTCAGATTCGAGAGCTTGCTGTCCGGCCATTCGACCATGGCGATGTGAGCGTTGGATGCGTTCGCTTGAGCACGGCCAGAGTTATAATCTCCTTTGAAATTATCGATGGCGATGCTCCCGATCCGCAGCCTGTCAACCGTCGCAGACTCGGCGCGCACCCGGCTGCTGGCGAAATCTACGCCATTTTCTCGCGATTCCACGTTGAACTGTGCAATCTGAACGCCGCGCAGCCTGGTAGTCGCTACCGCCATCTCGTCCGCATTCAAACCGCCGTTGATCTTATAAATCGCGCCTTCACCCTCGATCCGTCCTTTGGCGGATGCATGGCCATTCATTGTGGCATCGGCCAGAAAGAGGCGAGCAGCTTCCTCGAGCTTCACCCGTGAATCAAAATCGAAGCCATAACGGAAAGCTTTCCAGTCATCGATCTTTCCGTTGGCCGCCAGTTCGGCGATTCCCGCTTTCAGATTGAGATGATCGAATCGGGCGCCTTCTTCGGAGATATAGCCCGCGAGGCTGAGCTTATCGATTGCGGTCTCTCTGTTCTGATAACTTAAACGGCCGCCCGCGCCCTCCAATTGAAGCGCCATAGTTACCGGAGCTGCTGCGTGCGGTCGCGCTGCGATTCGGATTCCGGTTAAATCTGTCTCGATCCTGCGGGCGCGGTCTTTCACGTGGATCGCGCTATCCGTGATCGTCGCCAGCAGTTGCGAGTAGTCGACAGTGATCCGTTCCTTGGGAGAGCGCGCGCTGCGCAATCGCTTGATGTTTGCCCGCCCCTGCTCGTCGATTTCGAGATATAGATCGACGCCTTCGAGGTTCAAGCTTTTGAGGACTATCTCACGGCTAAGACTCAGGGCATAGGGCTCGCGGATATCGACGTCCACCTCCACCAGTTTGAGCGAGGCAATGAGTTGTCCGGTCTCATCATTAAAGATCTTAAAATCGGATAGCCGAGCGGTCTGGGCCTTGAGCGAAATCTTCGTTCCCCCGATCTCGCTGCGCAGCCCGTAATCTTTCAACGCGGCGTTTAGCTGTTCCGCGACAAGCCGGTTGAATGATTCAGAGCGAACATATACCCATGCGGCAATACCGGTACATGCCGATCAGAAGAATGAGTGCCGCGAGCGCAATCAGCGCCCGCTTCAGGGTAGGCAGATACTTACTCCGTGGCACAGATGGGGGTGTGTCAGGTTGTTCTGAAGATGTGAACTCCATCCTTCTCTAAAAACTAAAATACAAAATCAGTGAGATTTTATATCGGGGGTACCACCCTATTCTTTTACAAAGCACGGCGATGTTCAAGTCACCGGATGTGATATGGCAGATTCACCTCAAAATTTACAAATGTAAAGATAAAGAAGAGTTTATTTCTTCTTTCATCGTGGTTTTGTTGAGAGAGTTCTGTTATGAATCGCTTTACTCTCTTGTTTGTAAATTTGCGAGTTCCGAGATTAAAGTTGCCACCTGATGAAGCGAATAATTGTCGGCACAGCCGGTCATATCGATCATGGGAAGACATCGCTGGTCAAAGCGCTGACGGGGATAGACGCCGACCGTCTGAAAGAAGAGAAGGCGCGCGGAATTACGATAGATATCGGATTCGCCGACCTGATCATCGGTGATACTCATTTCGGGTTCGTCGATGTGCCGGGGCACGAGCGGTTCGTCAAAAATATGCTCGCCGGGGCGCACGGGATCGATCTTGTAATGCTGGTCGTCGCGGCCGACGAGAGCGTCATGCCGCAGACGCGCGAGCATTTCGACATCTGCCGTTTGCTCGAAGTCAAATCGGGCATAGTGGTCATAACCAAAGCCGACCTGGTCGATGATGACGAGTTACTGCAGCTGGTCGAATCGGACATCGCGGATTTCGTCCGCGGATCTTTCCTCGAAGGCGCGCCCGTCTTCAGAGTCAGCTCACGAACAGTGGGTCAAACGGGGCAACTGGGGCAACCGGGGCAACCGGGGCTGGGAATCGACGAGTTGAAGAAGGCGCTGGCTAAACTTGCGGCGAAAATCCCGGAACGCGATGAGCGGGCGGTCGCCCGGCTCCCGATCGATCGCGTCTTCACGATCAAAGGTTTCGGCACCGTTGTCACGGGGACGCTGGTCGCCGGCCGTATCCGCGCCGGAGACGAGCTGGACTTGCTTCCTTCTTCCGCTCGTCGAACCCGCGCTCGCGGATTGCAGGTCTATGGGCGCGCTGTGCAGGAGGCTAAGGCGGGCGAACGCACGGCGGTGAACCTGCAGGGCATGGAGGTTGGCGAGATCGAACGCGGACAGGTACTAGCTCCCGCGGGCAGATTGCATGCCGGATCTATGATCGATGTGCATCTGCATCTGCTGAGGTCGGCGCCGCGCACGCTTCGCAACCGTTCGCGCACGCATCTGCACATAGGCACGGCCGAGGCCCTCGCCCGCGTCGTCCTGTTGGGAGTATCCCAGCTCGCTCCGGGAGATTCGGTGTTTGCGCAGCTCCGTCTCGAAACACCGATTCTCGCGCTGCCGGGCGATCACTTTATCATTCGCAGCTATTCGCCGGCCGCAACAATCGGCGGCGGGATAGTGATCGACGCATTACCGCACAAGCATCGATTGCGCGAAGGAGCGCTGGCAGGTTCGCAGCTCGAAAAACTTGAGGCGGCTGATGAAACCGAGCGAATAGCGCTTTTTCTGGAGATGTCCGGCGAGCAGGGAATGGGCAACGCTGAGATAGCGGCGCGCAGCGGTTCGAGCGATGAAGCCATAAAACGCGCCGCCGAGGTGCTCGAAAAGTCGCGCCGGGTTGTTGTTGCGGATCGTCAATCGCTCCTGCTCCTCGCGCGGCCGGCATTTGAAGGGCTGGCGAAGCGTGTGACGGCCATGTTGAAAGGGTTTCATCAGAGATCGCCGCTGGCATCGGGCATGGGGCGTGAAGAGCTGCGGGACCGGGTTTTCGCTCACCTGCCGCAAGAGGTTTTTCGGGCGGTGATCGGTCATCTCACCGACCGTAAAGAGATAGTGGCGGAGAAAGATTTGCTGAGGCTCGGCACGCATCGCATCGCGCTCACTCCCGAAGAGGAGGCGGCCAAGGAACACCTCGCCGGAATCTATGCGCGCGCCAGGCTGCAGCCGATCTCGCTCGAAGAAGCGATAGCGCAGGCCGGCCCGCAATTCGGAATCGACTCCGGACGAGCTCAGCGGTTCGCGCAGATGCTGATTGCGAGCGGCGAACTCGTGCGAGTGTCCGATCTGATATTCCATCGCAGCGCCCTCGAATCGCTGCGGGCGTTGATGGACCGGTTCAAAGCCGAAAAGGGACCGCGCATCGATGTCGGGGCTTTTAAAGATCTGACCGGCGTCTCCCGTAAATACGCTATCCCATTGCTCGAATACCTTGATCGCCAGCGGGTGACAAGGCGGGTCGGTGATGTCCGGGAAATTCTCTGAAAAATCAGCTTGCCGCGCCCATTTTCCCTGCTGCTTCGCTCCTTTTTCTCCGAACCCTCCGAAATCTATATCTAATCCAGTAATATGGACGAATTTTCTCGTATGGCTTTCAATATAATGGCTGGAAATCCATTTAAATCATTGTTAAAATTACTGCTTTCAACTGGCATCTAATTTGCCAAATCATTTTTGATCCATCAACTCATAAAGTTATTTAATTAGTACAATTAAAACACGAGAAGTCGAAAGAGAAGAAATTTCGAGTTCGTCGCATATGCATTCATAAGGTCGTTGCTCTCTTGTTCCAGTGTTACCTCACGATCCACTAGATAGATGTGTAGAGGTGTGTGTTGCCTCCTCGGAGACATTTTACCATCGGTTAACGACAGGAGCAGAGTTTAGTGCGGTCCTAAGCGTTGCTGTATTTCAGATACTCGATGAAATCAGTAACTATCAACGGTTGAATGAAAGGATTTCCCTAACATGAAACGGATAAAATCAGAGATTGACTATCGCGCATTATTTATAGTGGGCGCATCGGTTTTGCTGAGCATATTTGGGGGAGCGATCGCTCTTGGACAAACGAGCCGCGGTACAGTGTCCGGCACAGTCTTCGACGCCACCGGAGCCGTAATTGTCGGCGCCAAGGTTGAACTGAAAAACAATGGAACCGGAGTAGTTCGCGCAGGCCAGACGAACAGTGTGGGCATCTACCGCTTCGACGCAGTCGATCTCGGGTCTTACAGCTTGAAGATCGATATGAATGGGTTCAAGCAGTTCGTCATCACAGACATCGGCATCGAAGCCAACCGTACCGCCACCATCGATGCCACGCTCGAGGTGGGCGTGGGTGAGATGACCGTGGAAGTCAACGCATCGACCGATGAATTGTTAATCAAAGATAGTCCGATTCGCGGCGGCAACATCAGCGCAAAAGTGATAGCGACTTTACCTGTTGCCGGACTTGAGCCACTCTCAGTCGCCCGGACGTTACCAGGTGTCGTTCAGGCAAGTGGAACTGATGTTTTCGGCAATGGCGGTCAGAACACCCAATTCTCCGTCAACGGACAGCGTCCGCGCGGCAATAACTACTTGCTCGACGGCACAGAGAACAATGACATCTCAATAGGCGGCAACGCACAAACATTCACCATAACAGATGCCGTCCAGGAAGTTTCGGTTCAGACCAGCAATTTCGGGACAGAGTTCGGTCGTGGCGGCGGAGGCGTCTTCAACGTCATCACCAAGAGCGGAACCAACGAATACCATGGCACCGCACTCTGGCAATATCGCTCGCAGCTCTTCAACGCGGTTCCGAATACCGACAAGATTAATGGCAATCCCAAGGATGTATTCAATCGAAATATTTATGGCTTCACCCTGGGTGGTCCGATCATCAAGAATAAAACCTTCGCTTTTGGCGCGCTGCAAAAAGATTCAAACCGCTCGACAGCCAGTTACGATTTCAGAGTGCCGACAGACGATACCGTTAACAGGCTGCGTGCTCTATTTCCAAACAACCCGCGATTAGATCTCTATCTCAATGCAGTTGGGGATCTGCGCGGCACCGCCAATCCAACCCAACTCGCGCTGGGTGCAGACCCCGTAACGGACGTTGATCGCGGTGTGGCCACATTTGCCACGGCGAATATCAGCTTAGCAGCACCCAGCGATGCCATTCAGTGGTTGACGCGCATTGATCACAACCTGACGGACGCCCATCGCTTATCGTTCCGCTACATCTATGATTCAAGTATAAATTCGCCTACCGCTGTCGCTTTCCCAGGCTACATCCAGGAGTTTAAAGGTCGCGACCAAAATTTCCTTTTCAGTGACAACTGGACTTTCAGTCCTACATGGACCAATGAATTCCGGTTCTCTTATGGGCGCATAGGATTCAATTTCCCGATTTCTGACAAATCTATAGCGCTCGCCCAAACGATGCCGCTCTTTAATATTCCAAACATAGATGCGCCGGGCATTGCCACCACTATTCCGCAATTTCGCTTCGCCAACAACTGGCTATTTCAGGAAACGCAGACGAAAGTTTCCGGGTATCACACATTCCGGTTTGGCGCTGAATTTCTACGGCAGTTGGCCAGACAGCGCCCGCCATTCAACGAACGCGGCTCATACACGTACACGAATACTGGCACTACATACTCAGGATTCGCGAATTTTCTGGATGATTACAGCGGTCCGTCAGGTGCTTCGAACCGGAACTTCGGCGATGCAGTATATTACCCGAACCTCTTCCGGCACTCTTACTTCTTCCAGGATACGTGGAAGACCAGCAAGTCACTTAGTTTGACCCTGGGGTTGCGTTACGAGAACTTCGGCCAACCTGCCAATGGCGCCTTCGACTTTCCGGCATTCGCCGGGTTAGATCCGGCGCAATTCGGAGTGCCTAACAAGGTGAACACCGATAACAACAATTTCGGCCCTTCTATCGGTCTGGCCTGGTCACCCTATTACAAATCAGGATTACTGGGTCGGTTGTTCGGTGAGGGAAAGACCGTATGGCGTGCCGGTTACCAGGTCAGTTATGACACGTTCTTCAACAATTTGCTTTCGAACATCGCCGCAGATTCGCCAAATTCGCTCAGCACAACGTTCAATGGTGTGGGAACTATGCGCGGGTCATCCGACTTTTTCAACTCGCTACCGTCGACCGCACGTACGCCGGTCCCGACGGATCAGCAGACAGCGGTCTTCGAGAAGAACATTCGCAACCCATACACACAACGCTGGTCGCTCGGTTTCCAACGCGAGCTGCCCAGCAAGCTATTGCTCGATGTCTCTTATATCGGCACGGGCAGTCACAAACTCTTCACCAGTTCTGACGTTAACCCCCGTTTGCCGAACGGCGAGCGCCTCTATCCCAATCTCGGTATTCGGCGCGTCCGGGCGAGCGAGGGAAATTCGATATACCACGGGATGCAGGTTCAGCTCGACCGGCGCTTCGCCAACAACTTCCAGCTCACAGGCGCTTATACATTCTCCCGCAACCTCGACAGCACGAGTGAAGTGTTTGGGACCGGCATTTCGGTTGCAGCGCAGACCTCAGTGCCAACGTTGCAGGGTGGGCTAAGTCTCGATCGCGGGCTGAGCGATTATCATCGTGCCCATCGTTTCACAATTACCTATTTGATGGATATTCCAGGACCGAAGAAGGGAATTTTGAGATTCCCATTCGGCGGTTGGTCGATCTCCGGCATCACGACCTTCCAGTCGGGAACGCCCTACTCGATCGCCAATGGCTTTGACCGCAACAACGACAGTCTTGCCAATGATCGCCCGGATATCGGGAATCCGAATGCGCCCATCAATACGCGTGCGGTAGTAACACCGACAACTGGTCCGCGTAGTTGTGCGACGGGATTCAGCAATCCTGACGCACTAACCCTGACCTGCGTAACACCGGCTGATGTCCGCTGGGTCCAGGGAGTTGGATTGCCAAATGGTTCGACCGTAGGCCGCAACAGCCTCATTACCGAAGGCGTCAATAACTTTGACGTCAACATTCTCAAGAGTTTCACTATCTCTGAATCGAAGCGGGTCGAATACAGGTTGGAGGCATTCAATTTCTTCAACCACCAGCAGTTTTTCAACGTCCCGGGCGCGAATGTGGTAAGTACGCAAGGCCCAGCAAGTGGCTTGCCCTCACGGTTTCTGAACTCCGGCTATACCAATGGAGGCAATCGCAATATGCGGATGCAGTTGAAATTCATTTTTTAATGCCGATCAAGCTACTCACAACTGCGAAGGGGGTGGCTTCGGCCACCCTTTTTTTAGAAAACTAGATTTAATTCATAATTATGGATTGAATTTTTGTCAATTATTTTTAATATCATTATAAGTAAAGCTATATCAATACAACGGTATTCAAAAATAAGTTGGCATAGTTGTTGCTAATTCCACATTTTAGTCCCGCATTCAGTTTTCTTGATTGAGCTCCCATCTAATTCTCAATCTTGAGATGAAATTAACAAAATGAGTAGGCTTCAGCCTCTAGGAGGAACTATATGCTCACAAATCCAGGGTTTACAGCTACGCGATGCAAGAAACCTCCGGTTCTTCAGTGCGTGATAATGCTCTGTTTAATGATTCTCTTATCGACTTTTGCAACGGCTCAAGGCATTCGCGGAACGATAAAGGGAACCGTAACTGATCCAAATGGAGCAGTTGTAACGGGTGCGACAGTGGCGCTGATGGACATGGCTAAACAAACAACCATCCGCACTGTTAAGACCGATGGAAGCGGTGTTTATCAGTTAGTTGAAATAGACCCTTCAATGTATCAGATCACCATTACTTCTCCCGGGTTTTCAGATAATAGAATGACGGATATCAAGGTCGAACCGAACCGCAACCTAGTCATCGATGTCTCGCTCAGAGTATCGGGGGCAACCGAACAGGTGACGGTGACAGCCGGACAAGAGCTCATCGATCGAGAATCATCAACACTCGGCACAACGGTGGATAATCGACGAGTTGTGGATTTACCGCTAAACGGACGAGGGGTATTGCAACTTGCTCAGCTTCAACCGGGAGTGATTCCAGTTAACGGTGGACTTGGCATTCGCGTTAACGGCGGTCGGACAGTGGAGAATAATGTACAGCTCGATGGCAGCAATAATAACGAAGTGGCTGTCGGTGGCTCAGTCGGTGTTCAACCTCGACCTGACGCCGTGCAGGAATTCCGCGTACTTACTTCTAACTTCGATCCAGAATTTGGTCGTAATGCTGGCTCCGTTATCAACGTTGTGGTCCGCAGCGGTGAGAATTCATTTTCATGGGAACGGCCGCATTTTTTACCGCCCCACCTTTTTGTCGGCAGCGCGTTTCTTCGATCAAAACCTGCCGGGTAGCACTCCATTGCGTGGGACGGATGACTTCCGACGGCAGTTTGAACGTAAAGATTTTGGCGGCAATATAGGCGGCCCGATCTACCTTCCTCGTTTCGGTAAAGGGGGGCCAGGGCTTTACAGTGGCAAGAATAAAGCCTTCTTCTTTGTTGATTACGAGGGCCGGCGGCAATTGATTGGTGATACTCGTCTCTTGACAGGATTACCGTCAGCGGATGAACGCCAAGGTATCTTCACCCGTATGCCTGACCCCATCACCAACCTGCCGATCCCGTTGCTAGACCCTGCGACAGGTGCGGCATTTCCGATCATTTCAGGCACTGTTGCACAAGGGCAGACCATTAGGCAACAGATTGATCCTGGCCGTTTCTCACCAATCGCACAATATTATCTAAATTTCCTGCCGACGCCCGATGCGACCGGAAGAGCGCGCGTAGGTGCCAATGAGATAACCAATTTCGACCAATTGACGACGCGTCTGGATTTCCAACTTAGCGAAAAACACTCGCTTAGTGGGACATATACATACTTCGATCAGTTAATTGACTCACCATTCGCCTTTGGTGGCGCTTCTGTGCCTGGTTTCGGATCTTTTGATCTGCGTACCACACAAAATTATGCAGTGCGTTACACCTTTACGATCAGTCCAACTATCGTGAATTCGTTGACGATCGGTTATGCGCGTAACAACCAGCCGAGCACAACCCCGCAAAATACGACGACTCCAGATCAAATCGGATTCTCTGCGAATTTTGTTGCAGATCCCCAGTTTGCCGGCCCTCCACGCATCTCTCTAGTTAATCGCGGTCTGGTCCTGGGCAATACGATACAAGGACCGCAGGCTCGCGTGAGTGAGAACTTTCAGATTCAAGACTCGGTGACTTGGGTCTCTGGGGATCATCGTTTCAAGTTCGGTTTCGATGGCACCAAGTATCGTCAGGATCAGGCTTTCTTGTTCGTCAATCAGGGGATTATCAACTTCTCTCGCACGGCGGGGACGAAGACGACTGGGGACGATTTTTCAGATTTCCTTCTGGGCGCCTATCCAACATCAGTGCAGTTCGGTTCAAATGGGCTGCGCGATTTTCGTCAGGATTTCATTGCGGGGTTCGGTCAGGATACGTGGCGAGTTCGCGACAACTTCACACTTACATATGGGATGCGTTATGAATACGTCTCTCCACTCAGTGACAAGTTTGACCGGGTAGCATATTACCGTCCGGGTACAACCTCTCAAAGTTTGGTTTCCGGTCAATTACAGACACTTGAAGGTGTGCCGATCGTAGTCCCCGCAGGACGTCGCGCACCGAACGGTCTGGTTTATGTAGGAGACCCGGATCCGGTACTCGGTGGCACAGTGCCACGCGGCGGTGTCGCGAAAGACATGAATAACTTTGCGCCGCGTCTGGGCATTGCTTACTCAGTGAGGGCAAATGATGGCTTGTTGGGCAAGCTGAGCGGCGGAAACCAAACAGTCATTCGTGCAGGGTTCGGGATGTTCTACGGCGCTGTAATTGGCGACACTATTTTGCAACAGCTAACTGCTCCCGGATTCAACGGCACGAATTCGTTCTTTGGACCAGCTGGCGGTACATTGGCTGATCCGTTCGCGCCTGATCCGTTCCCGAACTTCCAATCGGGCAGGCCCATTCAACAGGTGCCGAATCCATTCGGATCGAGCGCTTTCAATGTCTTCCCGCCTCTCACGGCGTTCTCGCGTGCGACAGATCCTAATATCCGTACACCTTACACGATGCAGTATAACCTCACTATCGAGCGTGGTTTCGCTAAGGACTACGTTGCTACTCTGAGCTACGTTGGGAATCGAGGGGTCAAACTATATGCGCTCGAGCAAGTCAATCCCTCCTTGGGCACGTTCTTTGACGTACCGGCAGGGCGTACAATCCCAACTCCAACACAGGGCAATGCCAACTTCCGTAGAGGTAACGATGATATTCGAGTAGGACTAAGCCAGATGGTTAGCGCGGGTAACTCGCACTATCATTCTTTCCAGGCTCAGTTGCAGAAACGTTTCAGTAAAGGGCTGCTTTTCCAGGGCGGCTATACCTTCTCGAAGTTGATCACTGATTCGGACGAACTGAGAAGTAACTTGGATCTGCTTGATCGGAGTATGACGCGTGGGTTGTCACCGAACGATGTGCCGCATCGTTTTGTTGGCAGCTTCATTTATGATTTGCCTTTTGGTAAGACAGGCAGTCGTGTGGTACGAACCTTGTTTGGCGGGTACGGTTTTGGTGGCATCGTGACTTTCCAATCGGGTTCCCCATTTAACGTTAATAATCCATTTGATACTGTAGGCACCGGCGGAGGCGTAACCAGCTTTGCTGATTTGGGAACATCGTTTCAGCAGGTTGATCCACGGGAGAATGACACCCGAGCCTTCAACACCGACGCCTTCAGTTCGTTCGGCGATCCGGCCAACGGGTTCGTCCTGTCGCGAGATTTCAGACGCGGCACAGCTGGAAACAACCAGTTCCGCCTGCAAAACGGCCTCAATAATTGGGATATGATCCTCACCAAAAAGACCCCGCTTTATGGTGATCGCGCTAACCTCGAATTACGGTTCGAGGCCTTCAATGTGTTCAATCATACCCAGTTCAACGATGTTGATACCAATTTGCTGAATACGATTCCTACCCGTAACACATTCGGTAACTTTACCTCTGCCCGTGAGGCTCGCATTATTCAGCTCGGCGCACGGGTCTCCTTCTGATGGAGGGTCGCTATAAGCAGAATCGGTAGGACAATTACAATTTGGCCTTCAAAAATCGGGCGTTGCTGCACTCATCAGCAACGCCTGATCTATTAAGTACTATAAGAGCGAGATGAGAAACGCCCTGGTTGTGAAGCTAGTCATTCAGCCTATCGTGTTCCTTTGGTGGGCCGGCGTGCGTTCGAGAAAAAAATATGAATAGGCTGATGACCTCTCCCAATCAATCGCGAGCTGTGGTAATGGTTGGCCGAACTGGCTGCTATCCCAAATGAAAAGTTGAGCGAATGACCATGGCCAAAGAGGACGAGACTCCGCGAACCAAATCCTGCCGAAATCGAGAACCTAATCGAGCAGATTCGAGGAACGAATCTGGACCCGCGAGCCAAAGAGAAAGTAGAGCGACTGTTAAGAACCGTCCTGACCTTGGCGGAACTGCTCCAAAGGAAGAATACTTCGATCAAAAAGCTACGTGAAATGATCTTCGGCAAGCGGACGGAGAGACATCAAGCGAGAAAGGCCGAAGGCCAGGAGAAGGCGCCCGAATCCGAGAGGTCGGATGACGGCCAACCGAAAGCGGCCAGTGATCAAGACGCGCATGCGGAACTGCGCGTAGTTGGAAGCAGGGACAACCCGAAACGGAAAGGGCACGGACGCCGCGCGGCCTCCAATTACAGCGGGGCAAGGATCGTCAGATGCCGGCATGAACGTTTGAAAGCGGGCGACGACTGTCCAGCATCATGTGGCGGGCGGCTCTACGACCTGAAGGAGCCTACGGCGTTGATGTAATTCACGGGGCAACCGCTGATCACGGCCACCAAGTTCGAACGGGAGGCGCTGCGCTGCGCCAAATGCCAACGACGTTATGTAGCGCCGTTGCCTGAAGGAGTGAAGGATGAGCGGTACGACGCGACCTGTGACGCGACGATCGCGCTAATGAGATATGGCGGCGGTCTTCCCTGGCATCGACAGGCAGGATTGCAGGCGATGGGCGGAGTGCCATTAGCAGAAGCGACGATGTGGGAACGGTGCGAAGCGACGGCGAACGCCGCGATGGGAATCTTCCTGCGACTGACGCGCTTGGCGGCCGACGGCGAGGTTATGCACACCGACGACACCTGGGTCAGAATCCTTTCGTGTTTGAAAGAAGACAAGGAAAAGAAAGGGCGGGCGACAAACACCAGCGGGATCGTAGTGAAGGCCGGAGGGCGCAAGATCGCGCTTTATTTGAGCGGGAGGCGTCACGCGGGGGAGAATCTGGCGGAGTTGCTCGGAAGCGCGACGAGAGTCTGGCGCGGCCGATCCAAATGAGTGACGCCCTGGCGGCCAACACGAGCGTGGAGAAAGGCGTGATCCGTTCCTGCTGTCTGGCGCACGCCCGAAGGAAGGTCTTTGAATTGAAGGATGACTATCCGGCCGATTGCGCGGTGGTACTGGACTCATCGGCAAGGTCTATGGATACGAGGCCGAGACGGCAGAGATGAATGGCGTACGGCGGTTGGCCTACTATCAGGAAAAGAGCGGGCCGGTGATGAGGGAATTGAAGGAATGGATCGAGGCGCGATTCTCTGACTGCCATGTGGAGCCGAACTCGAATTTGGGCAAGGCGCTGCAATATTGGCTGAGTCATTGGGAAAAGTTGACGGTGTGGCTCCGCGAGCCGGGCACGCCGATCGATAATAACGAGTCAGGGCGGGCGTTGAAACAATTCACCCTGATGCGAAAGAACTCGATGTTCTTCAAAACCGAGCACGGGGCGACGGTCGGTGATGTGTTGGCATCGCTGATCCGGACTTGCCGATTGAATGGCGCCAATGCCTGGGACTACCTGTTAACGATTGTTCGCAACAAGGAGGATGCGCGAAGCAATCCGCATCTGTACCTGCCTTGGAATTACAAGGGAGGCGAGGCGGGATCGCTGGCGGCTTGAGCTTCGGCGCCGGGCAACTTCCGCCACGCGGGCGCGAAACTGGCCTGATCGGGCAGGCCGTTATAAAGAAGAACCGAGAGCTGTTGCGCCTGGAGTGGGTGGAGTGGCGTGTCCGGATTTTTCGGGCCACCAGCGAATGCGCCCCTGGGAGAGCCTGCGGGTAACCAACCAGTATCCGACCCCATCGTAACATAACATTTTGAGGGCCGTGCCGCGGCGATTTCGAAACACAAACATGGTTCCGGAGAAAGGATATTCAGCCAACTCGCGTTTGCAAATCACGGCAAGCCATTACGGAAGTCGATCGGCTTGCAGGCGAGAAGGATCCTGAGTTGAGGGATGAGTTGAATCATCGAGATTTCAATCGCGCAGGAAATCGGCGCAGAGTTGGGTGATGGACGCCAGGTCAAGTGAGGGCAGTGTCAGCGCAAGGCGTGCGCCGTCGGGCCGTTCAACCAAAAGACGACAACCGGCGGCGAGCGAGGTCGCAAGTGGTCTTGGCTCGGGTATCTTGATTTCAGGCGGCAAAGTGAAAAAGGCGGTCTGGGGCTTGCGGTGAACGAGGTCAGATCTTTTAGTCTCCGGCTTTTTCAATCGCCCTGGGTCGAGTTTCAAAACGCTGCGGACGAGCGAAGGTGAATAGCGACTAGCCATTTCCGCAGCGGCCTGGCGGAACTCGTCGGGTATTGGCTGGCGCGTGTATTTGCGGGTTGCTCGCCAAGCCTCCAGGCGGTCTTTAAGCTTGAGCAGATCAGCAGGAACAGTTGAATCCATGAAGAACCTCCGAAAGATGAAATATCGATCTAGGAGTGGAGAATAGAGGGTTCAGGGCGGCGCCGTCACGCCGGCCAACCGAAAGAGTGGTCTACCAGTGAGGCTGCTGGAAGAAGTCAGTCACGCCCCATCTATAGGAAGTCGATTGATATGAAGACAAGATTCATTTTACTTACATTCGCCTTGTGTTTGGGGGTATTTGCAGATGTACTCTCAGCGACCGAATATACTTATGCCGTAGCTTCTCGAGGCTGCATGCAAAATGATGCGCGTGCTCTGGAAGTTTATTTGACACAAGAGCATTATAAGGGCGAGGCGTTTCCACCTATGCCTTACATTCGTATAGAGGTAGAGTGGAGCGACTGGAAAAACTTGATCGGGAAGGACCTTAAACTTGCACAATTGTCACGACACAAACCGGATCCGCAAACGCCGACCGTGCGCGCGGAGCTGAATCTTGAGCGGCAGGAGCGGGCATGGTTACGTGGCACGCTTCGCCTGAAGAAGGTAGAGGTGAATAAGCAAGTGGAGGGCTCCTATGAGTTCGCTGGGCCTAATTATCTTAAATGGACAGGCATGTTCAAAGCGCAATGGGGCAAGGACCAACTTCCTTGTGGATGATGGTGGGTCTTTAGTGAGCAGGTTTGACGCATTACAGGATGTCAAACTTGCTCACCAAAGGTTCACAACTTATCAATCTAAATCGCAAGAACCAAGATTGGGTGGGACATTTATGCGGCTAACTTCAGTGCCTAATCTTGGCGCAATTTTTGGCTAGCTAGATTTCAACTTCGAACTCGTCGTAAATCTCCAGGAAATATTATCTAACTTTTTCCTGCCTTTCATTTTTCCTTGGTATCAATAGCTCATATCCTTCTTCCGAAAATTTGCATTATATTCCAATAAAATGGAAAGATGCTGCCGACATTCGCAGCGCTAGACGCCTAAATGCAATCCAATCAGAGAGATAATGGCGCTAATCATCTGGCATATTACTTGCCTGATTATCTGTGATTTCTCTAAGACTTGAAAATATCAAGTGCATATCACGTAGATTGATTTAAAAATTCAGCACCGCTACATAAAGACACTCAATAAAATTGTTCTTATAGCAATCTTCCACGACCCACGGCGGAGGCTGGTTTAAGTGTTTCCTTGAGATATCGCTGGCTACACGGCAATGTAACATTGCCGTGTAAGTCAACGCGGTATTCCTCTGGGTGACCTTCTTAAGCCAGCATTCAACTTAACATCACTTCAAACTGCACGATAGGAGGTACTCCATGGTCAACTCTCCCGGACACAAATTGAGCTTCATCGCAGTAAAGTTCTTGATAGGGTTGGTATTGGTATTTTTGTTCTCGCATACAATTCAGGGGCAGACTACGACGGGCGGTATTCGCGGCGTAGTTACCGATGCGAGTGGAGCCGTCTTGCCGAATGCAAAGATCACCGCAAAAAATCTCGCAACAGACGTGGCGATGCAGACGACAGCGAACGGCGAAGGGTTCTACTCGTTCCCCAGAATCTTACCCGGCAAATACACTGTTTCCATCGAGCTATCGAGTTTTAAGAAACAGGAGTTCAAGGATGTCGAGATATTGCTGGGTAGGGACGCGGTTATCGATGCCAGTTTGGAGCCGGGAGAGATCAGCGAGGTTGTGACGGTGACGGCGGGCGCGGAAGCGATGGTGGAGAAGTCCTCAATGCAGATTTCGACCACCTTCTCCCAGAAAAAAGTCGAGGATCTGCCGGTCAGCCAGCCCGGCGTGGGATTGGATCGCATCGCGTTGCTCACGCCGGGCGTAACAATCGGATTCAGCAATGTTAACGGAAACGGCACTACGCTTTCCGCCAATGGTCAGCGCGCTCGCTCGAATAACTTCACGATTGACGGTGTGGACAACAACGACCTCTCTATCGGAGGCCCGAACTATTTCGTCCGCAACTCGGAGATGGTCGCGGAATATCAGGTCATCACCAATAACTTCTCGGCGGAGTACGGTCGCAATCAGGGCGCGGTGGTCAATATCGTCAGCAAATCGGGCGGCAACGCCTATCACGGCTCATCCGGCTGGGATCATCTTGATCAGAAGAATTTCGACTCGCTGACTAACATTGAACGGCGGCGGGGCGACAAGAACCCTCCACCCAACCTCAACAACATATTCACCTATGGGGTCGGCGGACCGGTGATCAAGGACAAGATATTCTTCTTCACCAGCGGATATATGCGTTTCAATCCGCAGTTGGCGGAATCCAACAGCACTTCGCTCGCTCCAACTCCCGCCGGAGCGCAGGCTTTGAAAGCCGCTTTCCCCGACAACGCGGCAATACAGTATTATGCGGACTATTCCGCGTTCATGCTGCCGATCGGAAACCCACAGATCCGACCAGATGTCGCGCAGTCGACGATCACGATCGGATCGACGACGGTCCCTGTGGCAGCAGTACGGCGCCTGGTGCCGCGTAATATTCGGCAAGATGAATTCACTGGACGAAGCGATGTGAACCTCACCGACAAGCATCGTCTCTGGGGGCGTTATTTCTGGCAGAGGGCGCCAGGTCAGGATCAACTGGTTGGAGCTGAAGGCTTCACCGGAAACCAGCCTACCAACTCCCTCCAGATCGGTGGAGGCTGGACCTATACGATCAATTCCCAGCTGGTAAACGAAGCACGGTTCAATTATTCGAAGCTCGACACGATCTTCGGCGGCGGCTCTACCGGCGGAAAAGGGCAGATCCCGCATCCTGACGAGATCGATACTGCGCTGGCTCGCTTCAATCCGAACTTCACCGCCGCCAATGGCCTGGCCCTCTTGCAAGTAGGCCCGGCTACCAATCTACCGCAGGGGCGTATCGTAGAGGCCTATCAATTCACGGAAAATGTGACGATGACATCTGGCAGGCATCAGATGAAGGCAGGCTTCGATTTTCGCATTTTGAAAAACGTCTCCCCGTTCCTGCCAAATATCAATGGGAACTTTCAGTTTGACAGCGCCGATGTGTTGGCAACCAACACGCCTACGTCGCTGCAAGTAGCGTTCGGACCGGCGACGCTCAGCTACGACGAGTTCGATCACTTCTATTACTTTCAGGATGATTGGCGGATCAAGCCGAACCTCACACTAAATCTCGGCGTGCGATATGAGAACACCGGACAGCCGATCAACCTGTTAAACAGGGTGACTCGAGAACGCGAGCAGAATTCCGAGATGGCATTCTGGCGTCAGACCGTCCCGGTCGAACAGCGCATCAACCCTCCCATACCGACCGACAGTAACAACTGGGCTCCGCGGCTTGGTTTTGTTTACTCGCCGCATTTCGGGAGTGGCCCGCTGGGCTTTTTGTTCGGGAGAGACAAGACCACCGTACGCGGTGGATATGGCATCGCCTACGATGCCACCTTTTACAACCTGATGCTCAACATTTCGACGGCGGCACCGACTGTCTTTTTGACTAGCGCTGTGTTGGGCGTACCCGATCCGGTGCCGACCGGCGACAAAGTGCGAGGCGCCGCGACGGCGGGGGGATTGATCAAGTTCAACACTTTCGATCCGCGGTATTTCAACCAGACGACGATAAATCCGTTGATGCGCTCGCCCTACGCCCAACAATGGTCATTCGGTATCCAGCGGGAGATCGGTCGTAGCGTCCTGGAAGCTCGCTACGTCGGCACGCACGGGGTCGGCTTGTTCCAGACAATCAATGTCAATCCATTCATAGGCAACCTGGTCAATGGTTTCGGCCGCACCTACTTCGATCCTGTTTCGGGTACTTCCAATAATATGACCTTTCCCGGTTATCCGAATCTGCTTCCGAGCGGAATTCGGCCTCTGAGCTGCACGAATGATACGGCACCGGATAAGCCGGACGACGAGAGCGTTTGCAATGGTCGCATCTTTCCGACCGGCATGGCGCGCGAGCGAATCAACGGTGCGCAGAACATCTATCACGCATTGCAGATGCGATTCGACGGGCGGCTCCGCAATACTGTGACTTACGGGTTGACCTATACCTGGAGCAAGAATATAGATAACACCAGTGAGGTTTTCAGCGCTGATGGAGGGAATTCGGTGACCGTGTCATCGAATCCCCTGGACCTGACCCGCCTCGAGCGCGGCCTGTCGGGATTCGATGTCCCGCATTCCTTCACCGCGAATTTCGTCTGGGAGCTACCGTTCATGCAAAGCCAGAAGGGTATTCTCGGCCGCGTCATCGGTGGCTGGCAGCTCAACGGTATTCTACGAGTCCAGAATGGTATTCATTTCACACCGATTATGCCGGGCGGACGCAATCCATATGAGGACAATACTTATATGAGCGCGTTCATCGCCAGCGTCTCTCACTTCCGACCTTTCGCAGGTAATCCGCAGGCGGACCGAAATCGCGTGGGAATCACCGATGTTGATGCGTGCATCTTCTATCTTCGTTGTGGCAGGCAGGGCGGAGCGACCAGCCCGCCCGTCTTGAGGGCTTCTTCGACGGGTTATTACCTATATTCGGATTTGCTCAACAATGTCTTCACACCGGTTACCCCGAATGATGTCCGCTTCATCATCAATGGCCCGCGTGCGGCTGCAAACTTCGGTACACCGTTCGGCAACTTGGCGCGCAATACGGAGGCGGCCGACCGGATCGAAGCCTTCGATTTCAGCGTCTTCAAGTCTTTTAAGATGACCGAGCGCGTTAATCTCCAGTACAGGTTGGAGATGTTCAATGCGCTCAATCATCCTGTCTTCGGAATACCGAACAGCATTCAGCTCGATAACCGAAACTTCTACAATTTCCTGGAGAGCAATGGCGGACGCCGCATCATCTCGATGGGACTGAGGCTTCAATTCTAGATCGCACGATCCGTGCGATCTCTCCTGACGCAAACCAGCCGGGTCGCAAAACGCATTTGCGGCCTGGTCGCTTTGCTTGATGTTTTCCCAAAATTCTCTTCCATATTAACCGCGCGCCCGGTTGACACTTTGTGAAAATATGTGCTAATTATATCCCCTTAACTGACTGAGATTTGCTAGCTTTGTGGGGATGTTCTGCAGTAAAAGGTTCCGAATATTTGCGCAGAGCGGGGAGGTGAACATCTATCGTGACTGTCTTGGCTTTAGCAGGGAACGTTCTGGCCCTCGATGGATCGTTTTTATTCATCTTTATTTCCATTTTCATTTTGATCTTCATTCTTAATCGCACCTTGTTCAAACCGATCAATCAGGTGTTGGACGAACGCGAGCGGTTGGGAGTAGGCAGGCTTGACGAAGCGAAGCGGATGCTAGGCCAGTATGAAGAGCGAGTGAGCCGTTATGAGGAGCAGTTACGAGCGGCACGCTCCGAAGCATACCAGCAGCAGGAGGCGCAGAGACGCGAGGCGCTCTCCGCGAGGCAGGATAAAATTACACAGGTGAAGGCCGAAGCCGTCCGGCAGGTCGCGACCGCAAAAGATGAGATCTCGGGGCAAACTGATAAGGCGAGGGAGAGCCTCGAGAAGGAAGCGCTCTTGATGGCTGCCACTATCTCGTCTCAGATTTTGCATCGACAAGTCAGCTCCGGAGGAGATTGAGCCAGCATGCCAGGGACCGATCACATACATCTATTGTTGGCAGGCGGATTCTGGACTTCCCCGATGGGATTTCCGAAACTGGTCAACCTGCTCATCTTCCTAGGTATTTTGTACTATTATCTGCGCCGGCCGATAAATGAGTATTTCTCTCAACGTTTGGCGAGCGTTCGGCACATGTTGGAACGCGCGGCCAAGGAGAAAGAGGCCGCGACGATGAAGATGGCAGAGCTCGACGCGCGGCTCAATCGTCTGGACGCCGAGTTGGCGGGGATCAGAGAGCAATCGAAAGTTGAAGTTGTGGCGGAGCGCGATCGGATGAAGGCTGAAACCGAGCGCGATATCGAAAAACTTCGCATCTCTACGAATCGCGAGATCGAATCCGCCAAACAGGTGGCGATGGCCGTCCTGCGTGAGTACGCGGCAACCAAGTCGGTAGAGCTGGCGGAACAGCTCATACGGCGTGAATTGACGCCCGAGGACGATGCGCGGCTGCTGCGTCGCGTCAGCGAAGAAATGGACACGGTGAAATGAACTGGTGATTGGAACGGTTGCAGGAGAGACTGGACGCTGCGCCCCTGCGCCGGCCACCCACTCGCTTCCCTCCGTGGTTGAAAATCGAAGAATCAAACTTTTGAAGTTATGAGCATAAACACCATTGCCAATCGTTATGCGCGCGCTTTGGCTGATGTCGTCACCGAGCGCCGAGAAACAAATGAAGTCGCTTCCGAACTGAACATGTTCGCCGGGATGATGCGGCAATACGAACAATTGCGCGATGTTTTCGCCAGTCCGGTGCTGCCTCTGGAGCGCAAGCGCGCGGTGTTGAGTGAATTGCTCTCTCGTCTCCAGTTGCGTCCTACCAGCAACAACTTTTTGCACCTTTTGGCCAACAATTCCAGGCTGCACCTGCTGGATCATATGCTGCGGGCTCTATCGCGTGAACTGGATGCGCGCACCAACATCGTCTCGGCGGAGATAACGACCGCGCGCGAAATCAACGAGCAGGAGAAGTTTATGCTTAGCGACAGGTTGAAAGGCGCGACGGGCAAGGACGTGCGGCTGCAGTTTAACACTGATCCGAACATAATCGGAGGCGTGGTAACGCGCATCGGCAGCCTGATCTACGACGGCTCGATCAAAAATCAATTGGCGCAAATGAAGCGGAACTTAATGGGGAGTCGATAGTCGGTTTGTAAAACAACCGACAACCGACAACTGACAACCGGAGTCATTATGGCGAACGAAATCAAAGCAGATGAGATAAGTAAAATTATTCGACAACAGATCGAGAACTTCGACGAGAGTGTGACCGTGTCCGAGGTCGGCACGGTTATCAAAGTGGGCGATGGCATTGCCGAAATTTACGGTCTCGAAAAAGTGATGGCCGGCGAGTTGCTCGATTTTGAGAAGGGCGCTTCCGGACTGGCGCTCAACCTCGAGGAAGACAAGGTTGGTGCCGTCTTGTTGGGCGATTTTGAGACGATCAAAGAGGGCGATATCGTTCGTCGCACCAAGCGCATCATCGAGGTGCCGGCGGGTGAGGCGATGCTCGGGCGCGTAGTCAACGCGCTGGGTCATGCCTCGGATGGTAAAGGGCAGATCATCACCAAGGATTTTATGGCGATCGAGCGGATCGCCCCGGGCATCGTCGATCGCCAGCCGGTGAAAGAGCCGATGCAGACGGGTCTCAAGGCAATCGACACGATGGTCCCGATCGGACGAGGCCAGCGCGAGCTGATTATCGGAGACCGCCAGACCGGCAAGACTGCTGTCGCGCTCGATACGATCATCAACCAGAGAGGCGGCGACGTCGTTTGCGTTTACGTAGCTATCGGCCAGAAGTCCTCGACCGTTGCCCAGGTGCAGGCGACGCTCGAAAAGTATGACGCGATGAGCTACACGATCATCGTCGCAGCGTCGGCATCCGAACCGGCCGCAATGCAATACCTCGCGCCGTACGCCGGTTGTGCGATCGGGGAATACTTCATGAACCGCGGCCAAGCCGTGCTTTGCATCTATGACGATCTGTCGAAACACGCCGCCGCCTATCGCGAGATCAGCCTCCTGCTCAGGCGCCCGCCGGGGCGCGAGGCCTATCCGGGCGACGTCTTCTACCTTCACTCGCGTCTGCTCGAGCGCGCGGCGAAATATAGCGATGAGCGGGGAGGGGGATCGCTGACGGCGCTTCCCGTGATTGAGACGCAGGCAGGTGATATCTCGGCTTACATCCCGACGAACGTCATCTCGATAACCGACGGACAGATCTTTCTCGAGTCCGACCTATTCAATTCGGGCATCCGTCCGGCGATCAACGTCGGCAACTCGGTGAGCCGCGTAGGTGGCAACGCGCAGATCAAAGCGATGAAACAGGTGACCGGTACGCTCAGGCTCGAACTTGCGCAGTTCCGCGAGCTGGCGGCATTCGCGCAGTTCGGTTCCGACCTCGACGCTGTAACCCAGAAACAGCTTGCGCGCGGGCAGCGATTGACGGAGATCCTCAAACAGGATCAATACCAGCCGATGAACATCGAGCGTCAGATCGTAGTCATCTGGGCAGCTTCGAATGGTTACGTAGACGATTTGCCGGTCGAAAGTGTCCGCCATTTCGAGGCCGAATTGCTGAAGTATATCGATAATGCCGGTGGACCGCTGCTCGCCGCAATTCGTGATAAGCGACAGCTCACTGATGATGTGAAACAACTACTCCGCTCCACGCTGGATGAGTTCAAGAAACGGTTCCGAGCTCAAGTGAAAGGTGCGGGGAGCATGAATAATTGATGTTGATAATTGATAATTCGTATAAATCGTTGCCATAGCGCATACGAACTATCAATTATCAATTCTCAATTCTCTTCTTATGCCAAACTTACAGGATTTACGGCGGCGCGTGCGGGCCGTGAAAAACATGAGGCAGATCACCAAGGCCATGAAGATGGTTTCGGCTGCCAGGTTGCGGCGCGCGCAGGAACGCGTGGTTGCCGCCCGTCCATACACATCCAAGATGATGCAGATTCTCGGCGATGCGGCCCGCCGCGCGCCGGATTACAAGAATCCATTGATGACGGGGCATGAGCGCGAAACGCAACAGGAACGCATTATCCTCGCGCTCGTTACAGCCGATAAGGGGTTGTGCGGCGCGTTCAACACGAATCTCATGAAGGCTGCTCAGGAGTTCCAAAAGAAGAATGCCGATAAGCAGATCGAACTCGTATTGATCGGACGTAAAGGCTACGATTACTACCGCCGCCGACCAGTGAAGATCCGGCGCGAACATTTGAATATAACGGGCACGGGCCGGGTCAATGCCTCCGATGCAACCAAGATAGCAGAGCAATTGATTGCGGATTTCCAATCCGAAGAAAATCCGATAGATCGCATTTTTATACTCTACAATGAATTCAAATCCGCTCTCTCCCAACGGCCCGTCGTCGAACAGCTTCTCCCCACTGGAAGCGTGACGGAAACGGACCAGGGCGAGTCATTGGTAGATTACGTCTACGAGCAGCCGGCGGACGCGATCTTCGGCGAACTACTGCCCAAACTGGTGGCCAATCAAATTTATCACGCGTTGCTAGAATCAGTGGCATCAGAACTCGGCGCTCGCATGACGGCAATGGATTCCGCTTCGAAGAATGCGGACGATGTCATTGAACGGCTGACACTTAATATGAACCGCGTACGGCAGGCCGCGATTACACGGGAAATCATCGAGGTCGTCAGCGGCGCTCAGGCTCTCTAATCATTGCTTTACTGGTTACCGCCCATACTCTGGATGTCAGCCATCTACTTCTTCTCGACCGATAATTTTTCGGGCGAGGATACCGGGACGGTGTTCAGAACAATCCTCTATTCGATCTTCCCGTCTCTGACCGAAGGACAGTTTCAATCGTTTCACTTTATCATTCGCAAGACCGCACACTTCACCGAATATGGCATTCTCGCTCTGCTCCTCTTTAACGCCTTTAGATCAGGCTCTGCCACAAAATGGAAGCGGTCCTGGGCAGTCTATTCTTTTTTGATTCTCGTGATCTATGCGCTCTCAGATGAATATCATCAGACATTCACAGAGACGCGAATGGGATCGATCTACGATAGCTTGACGGACATCGCCGGTGGTTTCACCGCGCTCTTTTTGCTCTGGTTGTTGAGACGGAAGAATTAGTTAGCTGGATGTTCGATATGGAGGGACTTGACGGGCGATGTGACGATGCGCTGACCACCACTGCAAATTTCAATGCGCAACCCGATTCCGAGCCAGCCCATTTTCAGCATACAACCGCCAAAAGTCGAACCGCTCACCGTCGCTTCGACCGGTTCAGCGAAATAATGGCCGCCCTGAATGAGGACTTTCCCGTTTTCAGGATCTAGAAGAAAGATGTAGTAATCGTTGTTAAGTGTACTTGCGCAAACCGTATCGAAAGGAGTCAATGTTCGTAAAGCTACGCCCTCTAGTGAGGAACTTAGTTCAGTGAAGCCGTCTAATGAGCAGTAGCGCGGAATATTGTGCAAGCGCTCCTCCTATTTGGTTAAAAAGTTACCGCCCATTTGCTAAAGCATTACATTCAGAGGAAAGCGGCAATCGACAAATTCACCTTAAATGGTGACTCCTTTTGTACCCTAGAGGCGTCATACGGTCAAGCGGCAACGCTAATTTGAGAGTTTACGATTCACAAGACAGAACAAAAATCAATTTTGATTGCATGTTTTGGGGGAGGCTGCCACTGACTTCTCCTCTAATTTTGTTAAAATGCGGATGGCAAATTCTTATTTGGGGGACAAACGTGAGCTATGAAAAATGGTAACAGATCGAAGATAGCTCGGCCCGTTGTAGGACTCGCGCTCGGTGGGGGGATGGCTCGCGGATGTGCGCACGTCGGCGTTATTCGCGAGTTGGAGAAGGCCGGCATTCCGATAGATCTTATTGCGGGCACCAGCGTCGGGGCGCTGATAGGTGGGGCATATGCGGCAGGACTCACCCCGGATCAGATCGAGGTACTGTCACAGAAAATAACCTGGAACGATCTGGGTCGCGTGACGATCTCACGTCTCGGATTTTATGACAGCAAGCGTACCGAGGAATTCATCAACAAAAATTTTCCGGTGACTGAGTTTGAAAAAACGCGCCTTCCATTCGGTGCCGTCGCCACGGACATACAAACAGGGAAGATGGTTGTATTCACCGAGGGCAGCCTGCCGCTCGCCATTCGAGCGAGCTGTGCGATGCCGATCTTCTACACTCCCGTTATAGTCAACGGCCGGATGATGGTCGATGGCGGATTGGTGGGCCACATCCCGGCATCGGTGGCGAGGATGATGGGCGCCGATATCGTCATCGCCGTCGATGTCAACTCTCAACACCTGCCGATCCCGCAGCCGACCCATCTCTTCACGGTGATGACGCAGGCGCTCGCGATAATGGGGCGCAGCGCAGTGGGCTATCTTTATGCGGACGCCGATATAGTCATTCGCCCGCAGATCGAACACGTTCGTCCCGATGACATGTCCAAGGCTGGGGAGATGATCAAGGCGGGCGAAGAAGCTGCCTTGAGGGTGATGCACCGGATCCAACAAACGCTGGAACCACGCAAACAAGGGTTCTTCAAACGCGTCTTCTCGAAATCGGAAAATAATAAGCGGCGCGTGACGATGCTGAATGAATAGTCGGAAACACTGGAAATTGTGCAAAATAAAAATCAATTGAAATAAAAAGTATCTGAGCGGTCCCGTAGGTATCTAATTGACAACGTTCATGATCAAGCTCCCGGGGGTCCTGATACCTCGATCCCAATGATTCTTAATTTCGCACATTCCTCACTTAACTGATCCGCTAATATGTGATACAAACAGCAGTTGAAAATGCGCGCCCGTAGCTCAGTTGGATAGAGCGCCGGCCTTCGAAGCCGTAGGTCGCAGGTTCGAGCCCTGCCGGGCGCGCCACCTTCACCTCGATGCCATCTCCGCCAGTGACCGCGTATCCTGAAACAGTCTGGTGAATTTCTGATTCAAGTCGGTAGACATTTTCACACGTTTCCATGCCTGTTCCACTTGTGCGGCATCCTTCAGAAGTTTGGCGGCGCCGTTTCGGTTCGCCGATGCCCCGGTGGAATCATCTATCGCCTTCGCCGAGCCGAGCATGGCAGTCAGACCATTGAGTATCTGCTGTTCGTCTGCTGTAGGCTTGCGCTCGCCAAGCAGGTCTGATGTTCCATCCGGGTTGATCCAGACCCCGATTGTCGCGCCGAAGTCATACTGGCACTGTGTTATCTCACCGATCACCTCCGCAGCCAGCTCTGAGGAATTATTCGCTGGCGAATTGCTCGCTGGCGAATTGCTCGCTGGCGAATTGCTCGCTGGCGAAGTCGATGGTTTGCTCGAAGCAGCTGGAGGCGCGGGCGCGGGCTGTGATCCGTTCAGGTCATTATCGATCAGCGTCTGAGTGTTCTGGAGCACTGTGCCGAATCGCTTATTCATATCCGATCTCATCCTGACCCGCATCCGAACCTGCTCGACCAATTTAACATCTTCTTCTACCAGTAAGGCGCTATTGCGTCTGGTGGCGGGATTCGCGGCATTCCTGATATATGCCTGTACGGAATTGAGCTGAGAACCCAGCGCATCCAGGAGTTGTTTTTCATCGGATGTCGGCTTATGTCCTCCGGTCGCTTCATATGAGCCGTCCTCGTTTATCCGCAAACCGATACTGGATCCGAACTCGGTCCGTAGTTCCTCGATATCGCTTTCGACGCGTGCACTCGATACGGCAGCAGCCGAACCGTTTTTGGAGCTCGACGATACAGACGAGGAAGTGCGATCGGGTGCAGCCGGTCGCTTGGCCGTCGCCGCGGAGCGGGAGTTCGGATATGGGCGCACTTTGTTCTCTCTCGCGCCGTTTTTTGCGCGAACGATGACTTTCTTGATGAGGCCATCATTATCCGGGATGCTGATAGTAGGGGCAGTCGGATGCGATACCCGCCCCGCCTTGGCCGATGGCGGCGGCACACCGCGCAGATCGACCTCAACCTGATCCCCCGATACCGTATGATCGGCGAAAATACGCCAGCCGGCGCCGGGCGTTTTGGCTGTGACCAGAATCATCAGCATGCCATCAGGAGTCCGTTCGGAGCGCACATCGTTTACCTCGATAGCCACCTCATTCGCGTCCTTTTCACGCAATGGTTCTTCCCGCGATGGCGGATCGACTTTTGGCTGGTTGCGCGTTACAGAAGGACGGAGAATAGTACGTGTCGGCGGAGGATCGGGCGATTCGCTCACGCGAAGCGGTTGGATCAGTTCCAATGCGAAGAGATGGCCGGGTTCGATGACCACATCGCTGCCTTTCATTAGAAGGGCAATCGTCAATCCCGCCACTGCGCCGATTCCCGCTCCTGCCAGCGCGCCACCCGCCGCCGCTCCGATGGCGATTCCTGCTCCGGCACTGGCTCCCGCTATCTTGAGCGCGCCTTTTTTCGTAGAGGGAGTTTTAACATTTCCCTCGTCGTCGAATCGGTTTTGATCGTTTTCCTCGGCATTCGTAGGTCTACCGCGGATCGGTATGAGCCTGTCGTTTTCCAGCCTCATGTTTTCGAAAGTCAACTGGATCACGCCCGAGCGTCGTCGCCGTTTAGCCGGCTGCGCATCGACGATACTTCCCTCGATTATCGTGCCAGCGGGGACGAGCGTGCGGCCTTCTTCGTCGACGACTGGAGTCGAGGTGCGTGTCCTGAAACGGTCGCCTATGCGCGATTCCTTGGACGACAACCGGCTCTCCAACTCAACGATCAATTTCGTCCCTTCGGGGATCGAATTGGCGCCCGCCGGAACGATCACGGATGCAGTTAAATCGATGACGGGCGCGCGCGTCAGGCGCTGGCTCGCTTCCGCATTTGTCTTTTCAGGCGCCGCACCTTCCGCTCCGGTTTCCTGACTGGGCGGGCGTGAGAGGCGCTGGGCAGCGATTTGACTCGATGGCGATAACGCTGCGCCGATGATCAAGGTCTGGCTAAGCGCGATCAAGTGGAAAAGCTTCAGGCATCGTTTCATGAATGCTCCTCGGATATATCAACCGCGATGAACGAAGAAAAATAAATTGAATCGCCATCTTCTTCATTCCATCGTGGCTTATATCTCATTATTTCTATACGTCGTTTGCGTACCACGCGGGCTATAGTTCTACGCCATAGTGAACGCAGCCGCAACCGCAACCGTAAAATCCTGCAAATATTGTCTAAAACCGACGAGAGGCGCACGGAGTACATTGTAATTTATCATCCCGCCTTCAGGCAAAGTACATCCTGCGCACCTCGCGGAACCGTCTTCGCCGGTGTTATTATGAATATATGTTTGGCAGGGCCCCGGATCCTTGAACAAGAAAAATATGAAGTCTGTGATATCAGAAGAGGTTTTCTCTGAATCGCAAATAAAGTCAGGCAGAGAGGATCAGATCAAGTATTTTTTAGGCGTTGACGGTGGCGGCACCAATTGCCGGGCCGTGGTTGTCGATGAGTTGTGCACCGTGCGTGGTGAAGGGCGGGCCGAGGCTGCAAATTTCCATCGCGTCGGATTGGAAACGGCGATCAGACACATCGTAATTGCAGTCGGTTCGGCCTGCAATCGAGCGGGCATCGAGCCGGAGCAGATAACCGCGGCATGCATAGGCCTGGCCGGAGTTTCGCATCCCAATCATCATCGCCGCATGATATCTGCGCTCAAACAGGCATTACCGATAACCGATGTATTACTGGAGACGGATGCCCGGGTAGCGCTGGCCGGCGCGACCGGAAATCAACCGGGAATCGTGATTATCGCGGGAACGGGTTCGATCGCCTGCGGTATAAACGCGCGAGGCCGATTCGCCAGGGCCGGAGGCTGGGGACCAACCATCGGCGATGAAGGCAGCGGATCTTATATCGGCCGGCGCGCTCTCGAAGCTATCGTCATGGCTTACGATTATCGCGGGGAACCGACGATGATGATGGAGCCGGTGCTCCGCTACTTCGGAGTCTCGTCGCCCCCCGAACTGCCTCCAGTGATCTATGATTCGCCCACGGATGTGCAATCCAGGATCGCACAGCTCTCAAAAATCGTCGTCAAAGCCGCGCAGGAAGGTGACAAAATCGCGCGCGCGATCATTAGGGATGCGGCGGTAGAGCTGGCGAAAGCCGCGATCGCTGTCATCGAGCAACTGAAAATGGAGAAAGATGCTTTCAGCGTTGCCTACGTGGGAGGAGTCTTCGAATCAGGCGAACTCATTCTATCTACCTTGCGCGAAGAGATTCAGAAAATTGCCCCGCATGCCGAAATTGCGCCTCCTATCGATCCGCCTGTGATCGGCGCAGTGAAGCTGGTGATGGGGGGCAAAATTGATAATTGATTATTGATAATTGATAATTGATAGCGACATGATGATCGATTGCCCGCCGATCATTATCAACTATCAACCATCAATTATTTATGACTATAACTGAACAAAATAATCCTCAGACAGCCGGAATCGATCGCCTGGCCACGCTCGAGGCATTACGCATCATTAACAACGAAGACAAGAAGGTTGCTGAAGCGGTGGAAAGTGTGCTCCCCGCGGTTGCCCGGGCAGTCGATGGAATCGTTGATAAGCTCGAACGCGGCGGCCATCTTTACTATGTGGGCACAGGAACGAGCGCCCGGCTCGGAGTTCTGGATGCGGCGGAATGCCCGCCTACTTTCGGGGTTACGCCCGATCTGGTGCAAGGCATCATCGCGGGAGGTTACGAAGCGTGCTACCGGGCCGTCGAGGCCTCAGAGGACGATCGCGAAGCCGGGGCGAGGGACTTGCAAATGCGCGGCGTCAATGCCGGAGACGCCGTGGTCGGGATCGCCGCCAGCGGGCGCACCCCATACACTATCGGAGCTCTCACATATGCGCGTAGCATCGGCGCCCTCACCATCTGCATCACTTGCAACAAGGAGACCGAACTTGCGCGGACTGTCGAAATACCGATCGAGCCGGTAGTCGGTCCCGAGGTAATCGCCGGATCGACGCGGTTGAAGGCGGGCACGGCGCAGAAGCTTGTTCTCAATATGCTTTCGACGATGAGTATGGTGCGGCTCGGGTACGTGACTGGCAATCGGATGACCAATCTAAAGACGCGCAATGAAAAGTTGCGCAACCGAGCGCTCGGCATTGTCATGGCTGAATGTAATCTCGATGAGATTGCAGCCCGAACCGCCCTTGAGGGCGTAAATTGGGATTTGCGAGTGGTGATTGTGATGCAGAAGGCAAAGGTCAGCCGGGATAAGGCGGAGGAGGCTTTGCGGCAAACCAATTTTATTATCGCGAAAGCCATCGATTTGATCGGCTGAGCATCGCGTTTCTCCAAATTAGCAGTAATCGACGGTTTATGAATCATCGTAACAATATTTCCCAGCCCCCCTGGTCGGTTCCCAACTATCTCGATATTCGCAACAATCATCTGCACATCGACGGCGTCGATGCGATCGAACTCGCGCGCGAATTCGACACGCCGTTATTCGTCATCTCCGCGTCGCGCATCCGCCACAATATCGGGAAACTGCTCGAAGCGAAAAAGCATCATCAGTTGCTCAAGTTATGTTATGCATCGAAGGCCAACAATACCCTCGGGGTTTTGCGCGTTGTGCGAGCGGCCGGCATCGATGTCGAGGTCAATTCCGGGGGCGAGCTGTTTAGAGCCTTGCGCGCCGGTTTCAGACCGGATCAGATAGAGATGAACGGCATTTCGAAGACGGAGAGGGAGATCGCCGAAGCGATAGACGCGGGGATTTACACGATCAACCTCGATTCGCCATTCGAATTGGAACTCGTCGAACGGGTGGCTAGTAGCATGAAAAAGCGCGCAAACATTTCGGTGCGCCTGGTCGCCGGAGTCGGGACGCGCTCGCATGCCGGGCTACAGACGGCGCTTTACACCTCGAAGTTCGGCGTCTCTCCCGCGCAAGCCCGCGAGATCATGCTGCGGGCGCTCAAACGGCCCGAACTCATCAACCTCGCGGGGCTCCATATTCATGTCGGTTCACAGACGCCGGATCCTGAACCCTATGCTGAAAGCTTTCTCGCGATGTGGGAGCATCTGCTCTGGCTCTATCGAGAGACCGGTCACAAGTTGCAACACATAAACATCGGTGGGGGTATTCCGGTCAACTATCTCCGCGACGGTTCACAATCTGCGGAGATCAGCGAAAGCGAGCGCACCATGCTCGGCGCGAGCTTAACTTCCGCTGTAATGATGGAGGCCGCGATCGAAACCGTGCGCGTCTCTGCCCGTGAATCGGGCGCCGAGCATTTGCTTGAGAATCTGGAGATAGTGATGGAACCGGGGCGCTCTGTGATCGCCGATGCCGTGACAATTCTTACATCCGTGCGCAATGTAAAGCATCGTCCGGAAACGGGGGAAGACTGGGTGCTGACCGATGCCGGATACAATTTGATGCTCTCGATGGTGATGTATGGTTGGTATTATCACGCGGTGAACGCCTCACGCGCCGGCGATCCGCACACCGCGCGTTATCGAATGGCTGGACCATTGTGTGATGGCGGCGATGTCTATTTCGATTTGCATGATGAAGGCCGTCTGCCTGACTGCCGTTTGTTGCCTGAGAGTGTGCGCGTCGGGGAAGTTATCGCGATGCTGAACGCCGGAGCCTACACTATGTCACAGATGACGGCGTACAATGGGCGCCCGTTACCCGCAGCAGTGATGGTCGAAGAGGACGGGGAGGTGAGATCGATCAGAAAGCGGGATAATTACGAAGAGCTGTTGTTGAACGAGCTGTGAGAAAGATTTACCTCAATACCACAAGAATTCCAAACGACAGTGAGGAGGCACCGTGAAACGGATACTGAATTTATCGTATCAGATCGCAACTTTGGCGTTATCCACCGTTATCGCAATTCTCGCGTTGGCCTTGCCAGCGCAAGCCCAAAAAACGGTAACACGCCTTTTCGATGGGAGAACCTTCGCCGGATGGGAAGGCAACCTGAACAACTTCCGCATTGAAGGCGGTGCAATCATCGCCGGAACGATGAAAGACAAAATCCCACGCAATGAATTCCTGTGCACGACCAGAGAATACGGCGATTTTGTGCTGCTCTTGAAATTCAGGTTGCTCGGCGATCCGGCGAAAGCTAATGCGGGAATTCAGTTCCGCAGCCGCCGCATCCCGAATGATCACGAGGTCATTGGATATCAGGCCGATCTCGGCCAGAACTACTATGGCGCGCTCTACGACGAATCGCGCAGGAAAAAGGTGCTGGCGGGGCCGAATGCCGAGGATGTGAATAAGCTTCTGAAGAGAGACGATTGGAACCAGTATGAGATTCACGCCGAGGGCCGGCGCATTCGCCTCGCGATCAATGGTCGCCAAACGGTCGATTACACCGAGCCTGACGAGGCGATCGAGCAAAAAGGATGCATATGTCTCCAGATCCATGCGGGACCGCCGAGTGAAGCGTGGTACAAAGATATAGCCATTGAATCAAATTCTGAGCTATCGCAGGAGAGGTCGCCGAGCCCGGTCGAACAGACGATACTGAAAACCGAGCAGGAATGGGAGGATGCGCTCATTAAGTCAGATGTCGCCGCTCTGGATCGCATCTACGCGGACGGCTTAATTTACACGCACTCAAATGCTAGCGTGGATGACAAGGCGACTTACATCGGTAACATCAAATCGGGTTTCACAAAATACGAGTCTATGAAACGCGACGATATTAAAGTCCGCGTTTATGATGATACGGCCGTAGTCAATTGCCACTGGCAGGTCAATGTTACCGCTCGTGGCAACAAAATAATCACCGACGCGAGATATCTCCACGTTTATATTAAACAAAACGGCCGGTGGCGTATGGTTGCCCATCAATCGACTCGGATTGCACAATAATGTGCTCGCGCATAACGTATCGCATTCGCGCTTCTTAACTCTGGCCTCATAATGAAAGTAATGACCGCGTAAACGCAGGAACTCCGAAATGAACTTAAAGCGTGAAATCTCAAACGCGATGTTCGGAGTTCCGCCTTCAAGCGGTCAGAAACCTATAGTCGGAAAGTGAAGACCGCGTAAACGCGGAACTCCAAGCGCGGGACCCCAGGCGATTCTTTTTCCCAGGGCTGCTTGAAGGCGGAGCCGCATGCGATTTCTGCGGAGGTAACATGAACCCGGAAAAACTCAGAAAATTATCAGTCACCATGACGGTCGCCCTTGTCTTACTTGTGTTACCCCTTAAAGGCGAACTGAAGGTAAACGAACAAGCCGAAAAATTACGTATCGCGATCTCTTTTCCCACTGAGCGGAGTAAGACGCCGCTCGACGGACGCCTGCTGCTGATGATCTCTACTGATGGTTCCAAGGAGCCTCGGCAACAGATCGATAATTCGGCAAAAACGCAGCAGATATTCGGCATCGATGTGGAGGGTTGGAAGCCGGGTCAGAACGCATTCGTCGAGGAAAGCCTGGGATACCCGGTTAAAAGCATGAATCAAATTCCGCCCGGCATTTACTGGGTGCAAGCCCTGTTGCACAAATATGAAACCTTTAAGAAGGCTGATGGACATACTGTCAAATTGCCTATGGATCGCGGGGAAGGGCAACACTGGAATCTCGCCCCGGGCAATCTTTACAGTAAACCGCGACAGATAACGATAGATCCGAAAAAGGCGGAGACCATAGCGATAACTCTCGATCAGGAGATACCGCCTATTAACCCGCCGAAAGATACCAAATACATTAAACATATTAAAATTCAGAGCAAGAAGCTGACGGAGTTTTGGGGGCGGCCGATGTATCTGGGAGCATGTGTTTTGTTACCGCATGGCTTCGATGAACATCGTGAGGCTCGCTATCCGTTGATGGTATTTCACGGGCATTTTCCCAATACTTTCGGCGGTTTCCGAGAAAACCCGCCTGACCCGAATCTCGAGCCCGATTACAGCGATCGTTTTAAGCTCAAAGGCTATAACAAAATTCAGCAGGAATATGCTTATAAGTTCTATCAGGAATGGATCGGCCCGAGTTTTCCGCGGTTTGTGATTATCGAGATTCAACACCCCAATCCTTTCTATGATGACTCATATGCCGTTAATTCTGCCAATCTGGGGCCATATGGTGACGCCATCAACTTTGAGCTGATCCCGTATATCGAGGAGAAATTCCGCTGCATCGGCCAGGGCTGGTCGCGGTTTACATATGGCGGTTCAACGGGAGGGTGGGAAGCTCTGGCGACGCAGATGTTCTATCCCGATATGTATAACGGTTGTTTTGCGGCGTGTCCGGATCCGATAGATTTTCGCGCTTTCACCGTCGTCAACATCTACGAGGATAAAAATGCCTATTACCTCGATAGCAAATGGAAGCGCACGCCACGGCCGGGGCATCGCGATTATCTCGGCCACGTCAGCGCGACGCTCGAAGAGATGAACCATCGCGAACTTGTGCTGGGCACAAAGAGCCGTTCAGGCGACCAGTGGGATATTTGGGAGGCGGTCTATTCTCCTGTCGGCCCGGACGGTTATCCCAAACGAATATGGAATAAGCTGACCGGAGAGATAGATCGTTCGGTTGCCGAATATTGGCGCGAGCGCTACGATCTCGGCCACATACTCAAGCGAGATTGGCAGACGCTCGGGCCGAAGCTGCAGGGTAAGATTCACATTTACTGCGGAGATATGGATAACTACTATCTCAATAACGCGGTTTACTTGGTCGAGGAATTTTTGAAGAACACTACCAATCCATTTTACGGCGGCGAGGTAGATTACGGAGATCGCGCAGAACATTGCTGGAATGGAGATCACAACCTGCCGAACCACTTATCGCGGTTGAGATACAATCAGATGTATGTCCCGAAGATACTCGAGCGAATAAAGAAGACCGCTCCGGCGAACGCAGATTTGACGAGTTGGAAATATTGAAAAAGAGTTTTCAGTTTTCAGTTTTCAGTTTTTGTTGATGATCGAAACCGCCCAACTAAAAACTAAAAGTGACTGCTCAGCCTCTTCGCCGCTAACGCGGCGAAGAGGTTGATCAGTTAATTTCAGGTTTTAGGTTTTAGCTGAGCTGTCTCGATTCGGCAACTGAAAACTGAAAACTGAAAACTATTTTCCGAGGAGCCTCATCATTGATCACATGGACGCAGGACTATAACCCGCTCAACTCATGGCCCCTTTCGACGGCTATTTCAGCATTACCCGTGATTACGCTGTTTTTCGTTCTCGTCGTGCTCAAGAAACGCGTCTGGGTATCGGCTTTATGCGGAATGCTTATGGCCGTCTTCATCGCTCTGCTGGTATTTCGGATGCCCGCTTCACTGGTGGGGACGGCTGGACTGCTTGGAGTCATTTTCGGGTTATTTCGCATCGCCTGGATCATCATCGCCTCGATCTTTCTTTACAATATTGCCGTTGAAACCGGCCAGTTTCAGGTGATGAAAGAATCTATCGCATCCTTATCGTCGGACAAGCGTTTGCAATTGATCCTTATCGCTTTTTGCTTCGGGGCGTTTCTCGAAGGGACGGGCGGGGGAGGGGCGCCCGTCGCAATTGCCGGTGCATTTCTGATCGGCCTGGGCTTCCCGCCGTTTCAGGCGGCAACCCTGTGTTTAGTGGCGAATACGGCTCCGGTGGCCTGGGGAGGCGTCGGCAATCCCATTCGTGTGCTGTCCGGCGTTACCGGGCTCCCTGAGATGACTTTGAGCATAATGACCGGTCGCATTCTCCCGCCTATCTCGGCGATCCTGCCTTTATGGTTGGTTCGAAGTATGGTCGGCTGGCGCGATACATTCGCCGTCTGGCCGGCGCTCGCGGTCAGCGGTTTGTCGTTCGCCCTTATGCAGTTTTACTGGTCGAATTACCAGGACAACAGCCTGGTCGATGTTGTCGCCGCTCTCTTTTCGCTGCTGGTGATGGTCGCTTTCCTGAAGTTCTGGAAGCCGGAAACGATGCTGGAGAATGCGACGGATAAAAGGCTAACCGTAAAGAGCCATTCGACCGCGGCCGTTTTGAAAGGCTGGTCTCCATTCCTGCTCGCATCCGTCTTCATCTTCCTATTCGGGCTTCCCGCGATCAATAAACATCTGAGCTTCGATGCGTTGAAGCAACCAATGCCACTACTGCATAATGCCGTGTTTAAGGTTCCGCCGGTGGCGCCGTCCCCGACGCCGGAGTCAGCGATCGCTGATGTAAATGTTATCGCACTGCCGGGCACTGCTATATTCATTGGCGCGCTCATCGCAGCGGTCTTACTCGGATTGCCGCTCGGCAAGACTTTAAAAATTCTCGGGCAAACGTTCAGAGATTTAATCCCATCCTTGCTGGCGATCAGTTTTATGGTAGGTCTGGCGTTTATTACCCGTTATTCCGGCATGGACACAGTGATGGGATTGAGCCTGACGAGGACGGGGGTGTTATACCCATTCTTCGGCACAATGCTCGGGTGGCTCGGTGTGGCGTTGACTGGAACCGATGCGGGATCGAATGCCCTCTTCGGAAATTTGCAGAAGGTGACGGCGGAGCAATTGGGATTGAGCGCTGTCCTGATGACATCGGCGAATTCCGCGGGCGGTGTGATGGGCAAGATGATCGACGCTCAATCGATCGTCGTATCGAGCGCTGCGACACAGCAAGTCGGTAACGAAGCGGCTATTTTCAAGGCCGTCTTCAAACACAGCATAGTGCTTGCGAGCTTGATCGGGCTCATCGTAATGCTTTATGCGTTCGTGATCCCCTGGGTAATCCCTCAATAAAATGGCTAAGCACAGCGCAGGAATATTGATGTACCGCCGCCGGCAGGGAATTGTCGAGATACTGCTGGCGCATATGGGGGGCCCATTCTGGGCTAAGAAGGACCTGGGCGCCTGGTCGATTCCCAAAGGAGAGTTTGAGCCCGGTGAGGAGGTCCCGCTCGATGCAGCGAAACGCGAATTCGAAGAGGAGACGGGGCTAGCAGTAACCGGAGAGTTTATTCCGCTCACACCGATCAAACTCTCGGGCGGTAAGATCATCCACGCCTGGGCGGTCGAGGGCGACTGCGATGCCTCATCGATCAAGAGTAATACTTTTATGCTCGAATGGCCGCCTCGATCGGGCAAACAGCAGGCATTTCCCGAGATCGATCGCGCCGAGTGGTTTTCGCTCGATGAAGCTAAGGAGAAAGTTACCAAAGGACAACGCGGGTTGATCGAGGCATTGCGCCGGATTCTCAGGGAAGAGAATTGAAAACGGATCGCCATCGCGAGCGGTGTCGAGCGAATATCTACTGAAAACCCGCTCGCTTGAATACCCGCTCGCTACCGTCTTTGATTCATATCTCTCCCTGCTTTCGCTGCTGTGCGATATAACGAGCGCTGCGGACTGCCAGCGCTGCGATCGTCAACGTCGGGTTCTTTTCGGGAAATGTCGTAAAACAACTTCCATCGACCACGAAGAGGTTTTTGATTTCGTGTGTTTGGCAATATGAATTCAATACCGAAGCCTTCGGCTCCTTGCCCATCCGACATGTGCCGACCTCGTGGCTCGCGAATCCGGACGGACGCTCATCGCCTTTCAAAACCATCTCTACGCCAAGAGTATCGAGGACTTCATAAACGCTCTCGCGCATATCCTTGAAAAGTTTCAGATCGTTTTCGCTCCATTTGAAATTGACGATCGGGATGGGAATCCCGAACTTATCGAGTTTCTTCGGATCGACCGTCACACGGTTGTCGAAGCGTTGCTCGACTTTGCCGAAGGCGCCGATTTGAAACATCGCCGGCTGCAACTCGCGTACGTATTTTTTGTATGATGAACCGAAACCTCGCGCCGAACGGGCGTGATGCGGCCACATCCAATTGGCATAGTTCAGCTGCATGCCGTAGCCGCCGGTATAGTCTTTTTTACCCCTCGTCTGGTTGAAGCGCGGTATGTACGCGTGATCGGTCATTCCATCGCCGGTGAATATGTCGGCCCCGACCAGGTCTTTCAAGTAACCTGTTGCGCCGTTGACGACGTGGCCCCCGAGATAGCGGCCGACCAGATCGTTGCCGTTCGCGAGCCCGTTGGGATATTTCTCGCAAGCCGAGTTGAGCAGCAATCGAGCCGATTCGATGGAAGCGCAGCTCACGATGACGATGCGCGCACGGATCTCTTCTTCTTTCCCCGTTTCGCGATCGATAAGCGAGACCGCAGAAGCGAGCCCATCTTTGTTGATGAGGATTTTTCTCGCCAGCGCGTTCAGTCGAAGCGTGAGCTTGCCGGTCGCCATGGCTTTCGGAATAACAGTGACATCGCTTGACCAGACTGCCCGCACATCGCAAACATCCATACAGTGACCGCAGTAATGGCAGGCGCCGCGATCTTTCCGCCCGCTGAGTAACACGGCTTTGCGGGTGGGGATGAGTTTGATGCCGATCCTGTCGAGTTTCTTCTGGGCGATGACTTCAGAACAGCGCAGACGCGGTGATTGTGCGACGAAATTACCGTCCGGCAAATCTGCCAAACCTTCGCGCGTCCCGTAGACGTGCATCTCACGCTCGACGTAATCGTAATATGGCGACAGCTCCTCATAACTGATCGGCCAGTCCTCCTCGAAGCCGGAGCGGGATTTTTCGCGAAGATCATTGGCCGAGAAGCGAAAGCAGGCCGCATTCCAGTGAAAGGTCCGGCCTCCCAGCGTCCGGATGCGATCAACGCCGATCCGGTCGCCGCGATATTCAATCTCTCGTGAGATGTTGTCCTGGTAGAGTGATGCCTGCTTATGCAGTCCGAATCCGCGCTTCGGCAGATCGTATGGCCAATCGTGGATGTAGAGGTCCTCGGGTTTGCCCCTGCTTCCAGCTTCGAGCAGGATCGTCTCTGCCCCGGCAGCCGTCAACTCTTGCGCGACGAAACCTCCTGCCGCGCCGGAGCCGATAATGCAAACGTCGTATATTTTTTGCTTTACTGTGTTCATAAAGTGGAACTCGAATTACCGCAAGAGGTGAGGCGCAGAGGTTAACGATAATCACAGTGAAACGGCTGCGCCGCCTCAAAGTTCATCGCGCCTCTGTGATGAATGGCATTTAACGCCGGAGCTATATTCTATCAGTGCCTTCGGGGGGCAGAGTTCAACCGCCTGAAGGCGGAACTCCGAACTTCGCGTTTGGAGTTCCGCGTTTACGCGGTCTTTATCTTTCGGATGATTTCCCGACCGCCTGAAGGCGGAACTCCGAACTTCGCGTTTGGAGTTCCGCGTTTACGCGGTCTTTATCTTTCGGATGATTTCCCGACCGCCTGAAGGCGGAACTCCGAACTTCGCGTTTGGAGTTCCGCGTTTACGCGGTCTTTATCTTTCGGATGATTCCCGACCGCCTGAAAGGCGGAACTCTGAACTTCGCGTTTGGAGTTCCGCGTTTACGCGGTCTTTATCTTTCGGATGATTCCCGACCGTCTGAAGGCGGAACTCCGAACTTCGCGTTTGGAGTTCCGCGTTTACGCGGTCTTTATCTTTCGGATGATTTCCCGACCGCCTGAAGGCGGAACTCCGAACTTCGCGTTTGGAGTTCCGCGTTTACGCGGTCTTTATCTTTCGGATGATTCCCGACCGCCTGAAGGCGGAACTCCGAACTTCGCGTTTGGAGTTCCGCGTTTACGCGGTCTTTATCTTTCGGATGATTCCCGACCGCCTGAAGGCGGAACTCCAAACGGGAAGGATATCTTGCCGCTATTGCCTGACAAAAACGTACACTCCCTTTTTATTTGACGTCACAATATCCGGCCGCTTGTCATTGTTGATGTCTGCCACGACGAATTGAGTCCCGACACCCGAGTCGTTATCGATCTCGTGCTTGATCCATACGACTTCTTTGCCTTTTCGTTGTAATTCAAACCAGACGATTACTGCGGGATCACCCGGATTCACATCTCCTTTCGGACCGTGAGCCCAAAACCGCTTTCCGGTGATGAGGTCTTTTAATCCATCGCCGTTGATGTCCGCTAGTTCGAGCGCGTGCGATTGCGAAAAGCTGGTATCGATAGTGTGAGGGGTGAATTCGGTCCCGCCTTCGGGGTTTCTTCTCTGCTCGTGCCACCAGACGCCGATACCGTGCGCTGAGCTGCTCAAGACGTCGGCCAGACCATCGGCATTTACGTCATAAACGTGCATCTGTGCGCAGTCTTCTCCGAGGTTCGCGGGCACAAACTTCCACGGGCTTTTGCCCTGATTTGGGGGCGACACCCAGTAACCGGTTCTGATGATGATGTCGTTGCGCTTGTCGCCGTTGATGTCGCCAGCGCCCAGACCGTGGGAATAGCGAAATACCCCATGATCCTTGGCTTTCTCTTTGGGGATAGTATCGCTGATGGGATGAGCGATAAATTCAGCCAGCGGGTCTTGGGCGGGCTCGTACCATGCCATTTGCGAATCATCGAACGAGAAGATGAAGGCCCGTTTGTCACCGAATAACGGTGCGAATGTGGGGCTTTCATTACAGGCATTGCGGAAGATCGTATGTTCGGGCCAGTGGGAATTCTTGCCCTTGGGATTTTCGTGCCAGACTACCCGGTGAGTGCCGGGCATGTCCACGCGGTATCTGGTCCGGCCAACCGTCGCGATTTATGTCAGCAGCGAAGTTGACGAAACTGTTGCTATAACCCTTGGCTGCATCGAATTGTCGGACAGGCTGGATCTCGCGCGGCGTCCAGTCCGGAGCCTCATACCAGAGATTGCCGGCGATTACGTCGGTTTTGCCGTCTTTATTGAAATCGGCGACGGCTACGCCTTCCGAACGAAAATCGCGATCTAGGATGATCTTCTTAAATCTGACGTCAGTCGGCATCTCGATCGAAGCGTTGATCGACCGGGTTGGATTAGACAGCGCGGCCAGTGCTAAGAATATGGCGTAGAACGCGGGACGAGCTATTCTCATCGATTTTTCTCCTAGCCGGACAATTGAATAGATTTACTTCAATTCGAGAATATGTTTGCTGACCACATCGGTATATGACTGATAACCGTCGTTCGCGTGCTCCTTGACGAAACTATCTATGGTCTGCAGGAGCTGTGTGCTGTAATAACCGTTAACCGATTGCGGATGCGGATATCCCCAGGTGCCATTGAAATAGCTGCGGATGATCACGCTCTTCTCGCTGCGGGGCAGGAGCTTGATATTCGCGGCGAAGCGGTCGAAGTCGTCCCCGCGCATCAGGTAAAACTCGACGTTGGAAGTATAGAAGGCCGAGACGCGCTCGCCGCGGGCAGCGAGGTATTGCGCAATGTTCTTTAAGGCATTATCGCCGGCAAGGTTACCCACCACCGGGACGACCAGGTTACGGTCCTCCAGCGATTTGAGAAACTGGAAGTCTCCCTCGGCAGCGAGATAGTTGCCCTGCTTCCCCGTCAAATCCTTCTCGAGCAAAAGATCGCGGTAGCTCGGATAGTAATAGCGCGGGGGACGGTTGCGGCTGGTGAACTTGAGGTCGGGGCCGGCATCGAAAAATGCTGCGTGAATGCGCCGGATAGTTTCATATTCCAGCGCCTCGAGTTTGACCCCTAAACCCTTCACTTTATTTTGAATGTTCGTGTTTGTCTGCTCGAACAGTTCGCGCTTCGCCGGAGTTTTGTCGAGATAAGCGATGATCTGCTGAATATTGCGCGAATCCCACGCCTTTAAATCCGCCGGCACAGGCTTGCCGAAGAGCAGGCAAAGGTACTCTATCCGGCTGCGCGAGAGCGCAAAGAGCGATTTAAAGAGCAGGTGCTGCAGCAAATTGTCGCGGCGGATATCTACGATGAATACGATCTCCGGCCGGATCTGAGCGATGTAGGAGAAATTCTGATCCGGACCGACACCGATGTACGCGCCACCTGATACATTCATATTTCGCATTTTCCCCAGCACGTGCAGGTAGGACGCCTCGTTCGATATCAAATTATCAGTGTCAAAATAACCGTTGGATTCGGAGGATTTTTCAATGAGCTGAGTGAACTGATCTCTGGTAAGAGCGCCCTCGGCAGCCTTTACCGGATTGATGGTGCGATTACTCGAATGGATTTCAGTCTGCTCCGACTGCTCCGACTGCCCCGATTGTCTATTTGGCTTCTCTTGTTGAAACTCTGTCTGGGCGAAGTGTGACGATTGTGTTAGCGCGCACAGAATTAAAATGAGAAGCGATGTTTTTCTCAAGATCGAGCCCTCCCAGAGATGATTGATAATGGATAATGAAAAGTAAGAGTTTGCCTAAAAAGCAATTTCACACTATCAACTATCCATCATCGACCATCGACCATCGTTTATCAAGTATCGATTTCCCTCCGCCGCTACTGATGCTGTTCAATTGCTTTTGCCTCCCAGATCAATTCATCGCGCCAATGGTTTTTCATCAAATAAGGCGCGTATTCGCGCTCACCCTTGATGAAATAACCGAGGAAAGCGGCGCTATATGAATTGATGATTTTATAGGTCAGCTCCATAGAAGAGTAATTGAACGTCTCGCCTGTCTTGTGCCGTTTGCCTTGTCCGATGCCGTCACCATAGGTCCCGCTGATCTTGAAAATATCGGAGAATGAGTAATGCCCGCCGTTCTTCATTTCTACCATCAGCGCGGAGCCGGTGTGCTTGGCATAATTCGCGCGGATTCGTTCATTGCCGGTAACTCCGATCGTTCGGTCTTCCGTGCCCAGCATATAAAGAGTTGGGACCGTGAGATTTGTGTGAGTTTCCGGTGCGCCCGTCATCGCAATCACGGCTTTAAATCGCGGATCGAGATCGGCCACGCGAATCGCTGTCATTGAGCCGAAGGACATCCCCGCGGCCACGGTTTTGCTTATATCGATCTTGCCGGAGAACCGGCTATCCGCTCCGCCATTCCATAAGCTCATCTGATCGAGCAGAAAGATCATGTCCTTCGGACGATCGACTACTGAATTGACTCTTTCATTCTGCTGGAAAAAGACCGGCTTGCCTTTGATGATGGCGAGCGCCGAATTTCCCGTATGGTCAGCTGAGACTATGATATAGCCGTGACTCGCCAGATAATCGCACCAGAAGGTGCTCTGGTTTCGAATAGATCGGTTTCCATGAGAGAAGATGATCAGGGGGAATTTACCATCCCGGACGCGCGCATCGCGGACAGCGTCGTTGATGAATATCTTATCGATTTCATTCAACGGTTTTTTGAATGCCGCTTTGATCAACGTCTCCAATTGAGGCGTGGGCCCGCCAGGAAGGAAGTTGGAAAATTTATTCTTGGGAAGCTTACGGGCGTCGTCGGTCGCCGGATACCATATCTCTGTGACCAGCGTCCGATCCTCTTTGGTGTAGGCATCTTTCCTCTGATGATCGACGAAAACGGTCGTCGTCACTCCAACCGGATAAGGTCCGGCAGAGGCGGGATTAAATATATTGTTCGCAGCGCCCGATGCACCCGATGATAATGTAGTGGTGGATGCAATCACGATCAAGATCGTCGCAATTAAATAGTTCATTATGTGCCTCCTCATTATTGATCTCCTTCTCAATCATGAGTGATTTCAGTAATATTTCAGTGCGGACGATTTAAGCATAGATCGCCCCATGCTAACAAAAGCAAATTGATATTATTAAATTGTTCAATTATATGTCGTAAGGTTTCATTATGGGCGACTCATTAAACGAAGAAAAATCAGGGAAGACGGTGTTAATCTGTCCACCCTTTTGATATCGGTAGGAATTAGAAGACCTACCGACATTTTAGGAGGAAGCCAAGGAATAAGGATGAGTAAGAATACGGCGACGAGTAGAAGCAGAGCGGCGGAAGGTATGAAAACATTATCAATCGATATCGGTGGGTCACGCTTGAAAGCTACGGTTCTCGATGAAGTCGGAGAGATGCTTACCGATCGCGTGCGTACCGACACGCCGGTCCCTTGCCCGCCGGAAGTCCTCTTAAACGCACTCAAGGATCTGGTTGCGCAACTGCCTCTATTCGACCGAATCTCAGTTGGATTTCCGGGCGTTGTACGCAAAGGGAAAGTATTCGGCGCGATCAATCTCGGAGGTCAATACTGGCAGGGGTATGATCTGGAGAAGGCGCTGGAGCAGCAATTCGGTAAGCCCGCCCGTGTGCTCAATGATGCGGACATGCAGGGATTGGCCGCAATCAGGGGTAAGGGAATAGAGATGGTGATCACGCTCGGAACCGGCGTCGGCTGCGGCATGTTCGAAGACGGCCGGCTCGCGCCCCATCTGGAGATCGGCCACATCCCTTTCCGTAACGACGAAACATTCGAGGAGCAACTGGGTAATCGCGCATTGGTGGATGTCGGAAAGAAGCGTTGGAATCGCAGGCTTCAACGCGCGATCAGATACTGGCGTATCCTGACCTTTTTCGACAAGCTCTATCTCGGGGGAGGCAATGCCGGACAGATCAGCTTCGATCTCGACCCCGACGTCGAGATCGTCTCGAATGAATTGGGCATGAAAGGCGGGATATGGTTGTGGAAAGATAGATGACCGCGGATAAAAGATGGAACGGGGCAACGGAGCAACGGAGCAACGGGGCAACGGGGGGCAACGGGGGCAAGGGATGGAGAAGAGGCGAGGTGCCCGCCGGGTATGAAGCGGCAGCGATGATAATTTCCCGGACTGCCAAAAATTTATTGAGATAAATCGATCCGATTAGAACCTCACGTAGAGTAATAGTCAGAGGGATAGTGAGCGACTTCCCTGGAATGCATCAAGAGAAACATAGAAAAGAGAAACAAAGAGAAACAAAGGAATCATAAAAGGGATACAAAATGCCAGCGATCGGTTTATCGCACCTCTACAGAGCCTGACGACTTGCTTAGCGCCCACCCTGGCTGCGGCTCCGCTACGCCACTGGCTATTATCTTAATGCACCGTCGGAGCTACCGAGAAGCAGCGCGCAATCGCCCAACGGAGGCGGATTTAACGTTATGTGAATTGCCATCGGAATCGCAACGCCTCCATCTCAGGTCGCCTGGTCGCTCGATATCACGGTTTTCAATTTGATTTCATATGCCGCTTTACCTTGTCGCAACACCGATCGGCAATCGCGAAGACATTACACTTCGTGCTCTTCGTGTACTCAAAGAGGTCGATTTGATCGCGTGCGAAGACACGCGCCATACGCGGCGGTTGCTTGATCACTTCGGCATCAGCAAGCCGACGATCAGTTACCACGAGCACAATGAACAGGCGCGGGCGGCCGAGTTGGTGGAACGATTGCTCGCAGGTGAGAATATCGCACTGGTGACCGACGCGGGCACGCCGGGGATATCAGATCCGGCTTACCGAATCGTAAAAGCGGCGATCGAGCGGTCCGTTCAGTTGATCCCGATTCCGGGAGCGTCGGCAGTGATAGCAGCACTCATCGCATCCGGCCTGCCGACCGATACGTTCAAATTCACGGGCTTTCTTCCGCATAAAAAAGCGGCGCGCCGTAAACTGTTGGAAGAATTGAAAGGGGAGCGGGCGACCCTCGTGTTTTACGAAGCGCCTCATAGGATTCGTGAAACGCTGGTCGATGCCCGGGAGACTTTGGGGGACCGCGAAGGCGTCCTGGCTCGCGAGCTGACCAAAATGCACGAGCAATTTATTCGCGGCACGCTGGCGGCAATCAGCGAGCGGGTTGCCGCGGAACATCCCCGCGGCGAAATGACGCTTGTCATTGCCGGAAACCGCGATGATAATTTGCCGAAGGCTCATGATCTTTCAATAGGCGATGATGTCGAGCGTTTGATGCGCGATGAAGGCTTATCCAGGTCTGATGCGATTAAACTTGCCGCGCGATCGCGCGGATTGACGAAACGACAGGCATATCAATTGTTGCTGGCTGAGAGAGGAGCGAATGACAACTATGACGATGCGGATTGATAGTCTTGTATATCGCGGGGGCATAGCCGTAATAGCCCTCATGATCTTTTCTGTTGCAGTCAACGCGCAGCTTTTGCGCAAGAACGATTACGGCGTCGGCGTGACGGTTGCGATCTATCAATTCAATGATGCGCGCTCGAAGCAGTTCACTCAGGTCAATACGCTGAAGCAGACCGTATCGACGCCGCAAGAAGAGATCGATTACATTACCCGTAACTTCGGGGTGGAAGAGTTGAAGGTCCGTCACATCCGGACCATCGGATTGCGTGAAGGCGAGGCTTACACCGATCGGGAAACGATGAACGACAAGCAATTCACCTTCACCATAACGCCGCGCATCATAACGAGAAACGATGTGACGTTCGATTTTTCCGCCGGGTACGACGAAAAGACACTCCTCGAGGTCAAGAGCGTCACGGCGGGCAATTATGAAACGGTGTTGTTGCGCGGGGAGCAGGGAGGATTCGGCGTGCGCGAATTCGTCGGGCCGGGCGGCCCCGAACGCGTACCTGAAAAACGCGCGCTGATCGTGACGATCACGCCGGCCGTGCAGACGGCCCGCAGCCTGCAGAACAGACCGACGGATATCTCCCGGCCGACCGACCAATTCGGATCGAAAGTCGAATTGACCGAGAGCGACACGTTCATCCCGCCCGTGCTCATCAATCGCACCCCGCTCAAATTCCCTCCGGGTGCGAGGCTGACCGGTTCAATTACGCTCACCGGCATCATTACCCCTGATGGACGCGTCACCAACGCGCGCGTCCTCGATACGCCTGACCAGGCCTTGAATCCGAAGGCGATCGAAGCCTTCAGGCAGTACCGCTTTACACCGGCAAAATTGAACGGGCGGGCGACATACGCTACATATCGAGAGACGATAGTTTTGGACAAAGAACGGCCTCTGTAAGTAATATGTCATCATCACTAACAAGTTATTGTACCAATTGCGGGAATGCTTTCGATTCTGCATTCCGGGCTGATTGCCCGCACTGTGCCATGCCCTCCGAAATGGCTGAGACGCAGGAGCCAAAGTTGTGGGGCCCCGGAACCGGATTGCTCGTCTGGATGGGCAGCATCGGATTGCTCGTATTCTTTCAGGTCCTCGCCATCCTCGTCTGGTTTGCCATCAGGTATAAAGAGACCGGGCAGTTCCCGAAAGAGATCGTGATGGACTGGTTGATCACCATCCTTTCGATCGGCTCAAGTTTCCCGGCCCATCTCCTGACTCTGCTCCTTTGTTGGACGGTCGTAACTGGCTTCGGCCGCCGCCCGTTCGGGCAAACCCTGGGATTGAGCTGGCATACGCAGTTTAAGTGGGTCCATGCTGTCGCACTTGCCTTTTTGATGATGGGCTTCGGATTCTTGATTGAAAAAATTCTCCCGCATCAAGAAACCGAACTCGAGAAGTTATTGAAAATGGGGACGTCCGTGCGGGTATTGGTTGCCGCGCTCGCCGTGCTAACCGCCCCGATCGTTGAGGAAGTGGTCTACCGCGGGGTTCTCTACTCGGGCATAGAGCGCGCATGGGGAAAGAGAGCGGGCGTCGTTCTGGTGACTTTTCTCTTCGCCGGGGTACATTACCTGCAATATCGATCAAGTTATGCCGCCCTCACCGTTATCGTCTCGCTGAGCCTGGTACTGACATTGTTGCGAGCCACTACCGGCAAGTTGCTGCCATGCGTCGCCACGCATCTGGTCTACAATGGATTGAATGCGGTTATTTTGCTGATGGTGCCGGATGAGTTGCCGGACACTCAGACGATTGAGACAGCAGTAGCTTTGATATGCCGGGGAATTGGATTAGCTCTCTGACCCAGGACATTAAACGGCGGAGAGCACGGAGAAGGTTTTAAAGATTTATGAAAGGGAGGGTGAGTCGTGAACGATTTTTTCGCGATTATTGAAAAGTTGCAGGCGATGTTCGACAGCGAAGACGTCGAGGTCATCACTAACGATGGGCAGAGCATTCGCGGACGTATCGATAACCTCCGAAGCACACAACCATTCAGCAAGCCGGCGGTTAAAATACGCGGTCAGGATGGTAAGATCAGAAAGGTTCTTTTTTCTGAAATCAAAGAGTTAATTGATCATAAGAAGAGTGATGAATGATGGGCAATCGCATCGCTATTAAAGCTCATCGGCTTGCCCATCGATCGATATTTATCGCTTCTCTTCGACGATTGGACGTTTGAAGGTATATTTGACGTAACGGCTGCTAGCGAGCATCTCTTCACCTTTATTGCTGCGATGCATGGCGAAGCCGTCAACATAGACACTGACCAGTTCCCAGGCCTCCTGACCGAGCGAATTCAATCCGGCATCAACATTGGCGTCGATGAAATCTTCTCCCGTGATACGCGAGCCGATTTTACGAATCTCGCCCCAATCCACCGTTCGGTATTCCCATTTCATTTTCTTGCCTCTTCCTTTTTTTTGTGCTGTATCTGTAGGGAGAGATACAGAGTGAATGTCCGATGAGCGTTATCAAGGTCAGGTTCATCACAATTGTCATCTATGTTGTTATCGTTTTAGACGCAAATCCGAATATGAAAGTTACGAAATAAGACATTGTGGGGTTGTTCGATGATCAGATGGTGGGGGCCTATCTGATTTGCGCCTCGATTCTGGGAAGGCTTTGCAGCACAACTTCGCCGACGATCTCCAAGCTCCGCGCGCTTATCTTATCAAAGGTGTCTTGTTCCGTATGCCAGAAGGTATTCTCTTCTACACCGTACTCAAAATCAATCAAATCTACGGCACTGACTCCGGCCTCGAGGAAAGGGGTGTGATCGTCGGTCATGGACTGGTTCTCATTAGGGAAATGCCGCTCGTGACCGAGTTCGCGCGCCGTTCCCCAGATTGCATCGACGATCTGGCGAGAAGAATTGTCGTCGCGCGGTAGTTTCAAATCCTTATCTCCCACCATATCGAGCAGAATCATCGCTTTAATTCGATCGAGCCGCTTCTCTTTCTTCAATCGATCGACCATATGGCGGCTGCCATATGTATTGTCCAGCCCATCGAGACATTCGTCCCAATCCAGACAAAAGGCTTCTTCGCCGTCGAAAAAGACGAACTGATAGGTGAAGCGGCGCTTCGGCTTTCCGGCGGCGCTCTCTGCCGCCATAACGCGCGCCATTTCCAGTAGCGCGCCGGTGCTCGACCCTCCGTCATTGGCGCCGACGAAGGTGAAATCTTTGAAGTACTTGGTATCGTAATGGCTGGCGATAATGACGATTTCGGAAGTCTCGCCTGGCAGCTCGGCGATGATGTTCGTCATTTTAACTTTTCCCTGCGGCGTATTGGGAGTGAAGATATCGAAGGTGGTTTTCAAGCCGTAACTTTCCAATTCCTTCTTGATATACGCCCCGGTCTTCTCCGATGCCTTTGAGCCGGCCGGTCGCGGTCCGAAATCGATCTGAGCTTTGACGTGAGCCAGCGCCCTCTCACCATCAAAAGCTGTTCGCTTTTTCTCCGATTTATCAGCCGAGCTCGCATCCGCGCGGGATGAAGACCCCGAACTCTCCGGGGTTGAGCTGAGATTATTTGCGCAGGCAAAAGTAAGTATTGCTATGGATAGTATAAAAATTCGCAACATAAATCTTATGATTTGCGCGATTGCGGGATGCTCATACGAAATTACAGAGCACTCAATACGCATAAATTGTGGTTTTAGGATGAGTTTCAATTCGCATACCGCAATCCGTAATCAACTCCGATCAGGCCCGGTGAAGGTTAGAGCGTTGCTCAAATAGTCGCGCAATTTGCGGCGATCGACCACACTATCGAGCATTCCATGTTCGAGCAAAAATTCGGAGAGTTGGAATCCCTTGGGAAGTTTCTGGCGAATCGTTTGTTCGATAACCCGTGCGCCGGCGAACCCTATGATCGCTCCGGGTTCGGCGATATTCAAGTCGCCGAGCATCGCGAAGCTGGCTGTGACGCCTCCAGTGGTCGGGTCGGTCATCAAGGAGAAATAGGGAAGCCCGGCATCATCCAGCTGCGCCAGGGCGGCGGAGATCTTCGCCATCTGCAAGAGCGAATATATGCCCTCCTGCATGCGGGCGCCGCCCGAGCAGGAGACGATGATCAACGGCAATCTGTTCTGGATGCAATATTCAATGGCGAGCGTGATCTTTTCGCCTACTACCGAGCCCATGCTGCCCATGATGAAGCCGAGCTCCATGGCGCAGATGATCACCGGCCGCCCTCCGATCTTTCCTTCGCCCGTGATCAGCGCGTCGAGCATCCCCGTGGCTTTCTGGGCTTTCTTGAGACGCTCGCTATATGGAGATTTGTCGACGAATTTTAGCGGGTCCGCCGGGGCGATGTCGGAATCGCGCTCTTGATACTTGCCGTCGTCGAAGAGCATCTGCAGACGCTCGCGAGAGCCCACCCGGAAGTGATAGCCGCAGTCCGGACATACGCTCAGATTTTTCTTTAAATCTTTGCGGTAGATAGTCGCGCCGCAATCATCGTTTTCGCATTTGACGAAGATCCCTTCGGTCTTCACCGTTCGCTCTTCGGGCGACGCGACCTCACCGATCTTTTCAGTTTGGCGTTTGAACCAGGCCATAAAATATCTTTATATGACTATTCGTCGTCTTTTAAGCAAGCGCAAATTCTACGCGGCAACTTGGGAAAGTGCAAAGACAAAAAAATCAAAATGGCAAATAGCAGAAATGAATTAGAGGGCATTCGTGACTATTTGGGGAGGCACTTTGTGATTTTTCGTTGTCGTATATCAATTCATTGTCAGATATCCGGCCAACTTTGCCAAGTCTACGTTGCCGCCTGAGAGGATAACCCCGACGCGCTTGCCGGAGGGATCGATTTTACGGTGTAGCAAGGCGGCGGCGGCGGCGGCGCCGGAGGGCTCCACGAGCACCTTCATTCGTTCGATGAAGAATCGCATCGTTTCGATCAATTCGCCGTCGCTCACCAAGAGGATATCTTCCACCAACCTCTGAACGATCGGGAATGTCAGTTTGCCAGGTGCGGGGGTCTGGAGGCCATCGGCGATGGTTTGCGGCACGGGGATTTCCACTCGTTCGCCTTTGCGGAACGACTGCAGGGTGTCGTTGCCGGCTTCCGGTTCGACGCCGAATATGCGGATTTGCGGGCGCAAGTGATGAGCCGCGATAGAACATCCGGCGAGCAGCCCGCATCCGCTGCATGGAGCGAGCAGGAGATCGAGTTCGGGAACCTCTTCGAGCAGTTCGAGCGCGGCTGTACCCTGTCCGGCCATTATCAGGTAATCGTCGAAGGGGGGCACCAGGGTCAGACCGCGCTCGCGGCAGATGCGCTCGCCCGTCTCTTCTCGGCTCTCCCGATAGCGGTCGTAGAAGATGATCTCCGCTCCATAGCCGCGGGTCGCCGCAATTTTGGCCCGCGGCGCATCGTGCGGCATGACGATCACCGCTGGTGCGCCGAAGAACTTCGCCGCAAGTGCCACCGCCTGTGCGTGGTTGCCCGACGAGTAAGCTAGGATACCCTTTTTGCGCTCATCGCCGGTGAGCGATGCGAGCTTGTTGTAAGCGCCCCGGAATTTGAATGCTCCCGCGCGCTGCAGATTTTCGGCCTTAAAGAAGACTTCGCTGCCCACCAGCTCATTGAACTGGCGTGACGTCAAAACGGGTGTGTGATGAGCGACGCCGCGAATTCGCGCGCTGGCGTCAAGGATGTCGTTAAATGTCAACATGGAATTGATAATTGATAAATTGAGATTTCGTATATTGTGACAACGTCAGCCGAATTATCAATTATCAATTCTCAATTATCAATTGAATACTTTTCCTACTGAATCCGAGTCGAGATTCGCGCCTGTGATTACGTTAACGATATTCCGGCCGCGCATCTGTTCGCTAAGTTTTAGACTGGCTGCTGTCGCGATCGCCCCCGCGCCTTCGACCAGATTATGTGTAGTGCGCCAGAGCAGGCGAATAGCGCGAATTATCTCACTGTCACTTACTAGCAGAATTTCGTCAATGCCCTGGCGTATTATCTCGAACGTCAGTTCAGCCGGGATTCGCGTGGCAACCCCATCCGCAATTGTATGCGCATTCCTGGTCTCGACTACGTGGCCTGCCTGCCAGGAGAGAAAGACACACGGCGAGCCCTCCGCCTGTACTCCGTAGATTCTGGTCGTGGGCGAAAGCTCGCGGAAGACCGTGATGACTCCGCATATACCGCTGCCGAGCCCTATCGGCACGAAGATCGCGTCGATCTTCTCGCCTCTCTCCTGCATAGCTTCGATTATTTCCAGAGCATAAGTGCCGACACCGTTGATCAGGTGAGGTTCATTCGCGGAATGGATATAGCGCAGGTTTTCGGTTTGCGACAGTCTTTCGACCTCTTCGCGCGCTTCATCGAAGTCGCGGCCGGACTCGACCAGTCTCGCGCCGTAGGACTTCATCGCTGCATTCTTCTCAGGATTGTTGCCGAACGGAACGACCACAGTCGCCGGGATAGAGTGGATCAGCCCCGCCAGAGCTACCGATTGGCCATGGTTACCGCGCGTGGCAGTTATCACACCGTGATGGGTGCGCGCGGCCGCGAAGTGATGCATGAAGTTCAGTCCGCCTCGAATTTTGAAAGCTCCCGTCGGCAGATGGTTTTCGTGCTTGAGGAAGACGCGCGCTTCCATTTCCGCGTTGAGCAGGGGGTATTCCCGCAGCGGCGTCGGTTTGATTGTCCGGTAAACTATCGCGCTAGCCGCGCGAACATCTGCGAGAGAGATTGCCCCTGAGGAGCATGCGCCCTGCGTATCAGTTTTTGATTCCATAGGCGAGACCATCTCCGAGCGGCAGGATCACCCCCCGCAGTTCCGGATGTGTGGTGAAGCGGCGATTGAATTCGATAATCGCCTGCGTCGAGTCTAGTTGATCGTCGGATAGGAGACGGCCGGTGGCGACCTGGCCCTTCCAGAGCACGTTATCGGCGATGACAGCACCTCCTTTTCGCATCAACGGCAAGATCAATTCGAGGTAAGCGGAATACTCTTCCTTGGTCGCGTCGATGTAAGCGATATCGAACGGGCCGATCAGCCGTGGTAATACATCGAGGGCTTTCGCCTGGACGAGTTCGACTCTCGATTCGACGCCGGCTCGCCTTATGAAATCGCGCGCGGTCTTCAGCCGCGCTTCGCTCGGATCGATCGTAGTCACGCGCCCGCCATCACCCATCGCCAGTGCGAATGTGATCGCGCCATAGCCGATGGCCGTTCCGATCTCGAGCGCACGTTTGGCGTTGATAGCTTGAGCCGTGATCGCCAGGAAGAGGGCGACTTCGGGATCGGAACTCGGCACATCATGTCGCTCCGAATATTCCTCCATCTCGGCGAAGAGCCCATCGCGCGCCGGGAGAAGCGTGTCGAGGTAGATCGCCTGTTCGCGCTGCAGGATTGTATCGATATGATTTTTCATTTTGCTGTTGTTTAACGCATATCAATTAACTTCTTTTGAATTTCCGTTTTATCGCTCTGTTGAAAACTGTCATTTTTGTGTCACCCAAAGTATAGCCGGGTATTGACTATCTGATCCACCTTGCTCTCCCTCCTGCGATCTTTCTACATTCGAATTTTATCGAACAAAGCTGTTTGTCCTGAGTTTGCGACGGAACTCGAAAAGGTAGTAGTTGAATCCGGTCGCGTGGTGTATGAATCGAGCCAGTCTGCATGAAGTAATGTCAAAATGCGTTTCGCAACTTAGCGCTTTGTCAGGTATACTTTGCCCCGACCTCGATTGAGGCTTTCAATGCAAAGACGCAAAGACACAATGTTGTTCGTATTGCGCCTTGGGCAATACTGGATTGCAGCCGCAAATAAAATCTATCAGTTATGATCACCATTGGAATTCATTACGCCGGGACTATCGCTTCGCTCGATATGAAAGGCAAGTTCATCAAAGGTCAAGGCGGGTTTCAGCTTCAAATGCTTGTCGATAAGGTGCTTTCGGCGGGCTCGACCAAGATTCTCCTAAATCTGACCGAGGTGCCAATTATCGACAGTATGGGCATCGGCGAGATCGTCCGCGCTTTCAACAAAGTCCGTGAGACCGGAGGGACGTTCAAACTCGTTGGCGTGACCGACCGCGTCTACGGGGCGTTGAAGATCACTCAGCTCCTTGATCTCATAGAGAGTTTTCCCACAGAAGACGAGGCCATCGCGAGCTTCGGCAAAGAGAAGAAAAGCCGTGGTAAAAAGAAGAAATCAGAAAACGAAGTAGCAGATGAAGAAGAGGCGAGCGAATCGGATTGAGAGCGCGATAATGATGGGGCGACTGGGCTATCAGGAGAGAAAATAACCGTCGTCGGCAAAGTCCCCCTCATCGCCAGGTCGTCCTGTCAGTCTCACTTCTTCTTGGGAACCGCGTAGTAGCCTTCCCTATGCTGGACTCTCAACTGGGGTAATCCGCGTGGAGGTTTGACCTGAACCTTGATCTTATGCCATTGGCCGTCTCGCTTCACATTCGTCGGTGTATAGCCAATGCTATATTGGTGGCGAAGCTCAAGCGCGATGCGCGTCGTAGCGTCTTCAAGCTCGGCGGCTGATCGTGGAAAGAATGCCTTCCCACCCGTAGTTTGTGCGATCTCTTCGAGTATAGACTGGCCTTGCAAGTCGAGGGTTCCACCCGATCCCCCGCCCAGCTCTACAATACCTATACAATAGATTTGCACGCCAGCTTCTTTGAGCAACTTCCGAAGCTCGCCGTAAGTGTAGCGGGAGGAGTTGTCCTGGCCATCGGATATCAAGAGGATGGCGCGTTTCGTATGTCGGCCCTGTTTGACCTTCTCGATGCCAAGATAGGCGGCATCGTAAAGTGCCGTCTGTCCGCGCGGATCCACGAGCGTAAATTTATTGGTAATCGTATCCCCATCTGTGAACTCCGCCAACAGGTTCGCACGTTGATTGAAACCGACAAGGAAGAAGTCGTCGTCATTATGGCTCGTCTGGATGAAAGCCTTCAGCGCTTCGCGCGCTCGATCGATTTTGCCCTTCATGCTTCCCGAAACGTCGAAGATGATGCCCATGCTGACCGGGACATCTTCATCGTTAAAGAAGGTTATGACTTGTTTGACTTTGTCCTCGTAAATCTCGAAATGCTGTTTATCGAGACCCGTCACCAGACGCGCGTTCGGATCCGTTACCGTCACTGTGAACGAGACCAGTTCTGTATCTATAATTATCGATTTTTCATCCTGGCCCGTCTTATCGCTCAACTGGCGCTGGATTTGTTGAGTGGCTGATGACGGAGTTTGTTTTACATCGGCAGGGACCGGTTTAGTTTCTTTCTGATCGGATGATTGACCTGCTGGAGGAGTTTGTTGCTGGTCCGCTTTCTGCTCCTGTTGGGCGGTGCCCGCGACAAAGAACAGCAAGAGTATAAAAACGGTCATGACAGGAGAGAATATTTTCTTCAACATTTTAACTCCCTTCGAGCATCCGCCGCACGCGGGTAAATCTAGGACTTGTGAAAATACGAACTCACTCTCGTGACAGCAATGACATTCTCAATTATCTGAAACCTGCAGCAGGTTGATGTTGGCTCGGGGAAAATCAAAGACATTCTAACATACAACTCGAAGTGAGCAAGATCGGAAGCGTGGAAGAAAAGCGAAGGCGGAGAAGGCAGGATGGGTATTTGCGAATTATCTGAAGAGCGTCGCAAATAAAGGGCATTGAAATCAATTATTTTGGTCCTGAGCTTCAGATGCGCATTCAGAGGCGCGTAATGATTATAGAACTCGTCCTCCCACATCTCACAAACTCAGGTGGAGCGACATAAGGTGGAGCGAGATTTGTTTGCCTATATGGCGCTACTCCGACAAAGCCAGTGATATGGGTAATCGAATGCATTTAAAATATGGTTCTTCGAAGCCCATCAGAAACTGTTGGATATTACCAGATTAATTTGCACGGCCTTCATTTATCTTTGAAATCTCCCTCTTCTTCCTCGGGGTGTACGAGTCGATTTATTGCTTTAATTATTCCGCGGCGGTGGCGGCGCGCATTGATCTGCCTCGACCATGCGCAGAAGAGCTGGGACATCTGCTGCTGAGTTTCCGCGATATCCAGCATCATCCGGTCAAATTTCATCGTTATGCCGGCGGCTTCCATCTCCACTGGCGCGATCTTGAGATGGAGGGTCGGGCAGGACGTGCCTGGATGGAATTGGGCAGTCACATCATCACTGCTGAATTTGGCGGGCACATCTTCCAGATCAATGCCGGAGAACTCGGCCAGTTTCACGCGCGCGCCCTCGGAGATCGTAAAAACCAAGGTTCCGGTAATCGTGTCGTCATCGTTGGCTTGGGCAACGGTGAAAATCGCCATGCCGTCAATCGGCGACTTCTTTTCAGCAGAGATAAGTGTGGCGCGCGCAGTCTTCGGCTGAGTCGTGAAGATGACAGGGGTTGACTGCTGTCCGTAATAATCCGGAGCGAGCAAAAAGAGGGAGAACAGAAACACGCTTGAAATTCTTTTGCTCATTTTCGCGACTACTCAGTTGAACCTGACCGGGGAATATCTCCCGCTGTGGCAAACAGCGGGGGATTAGATTGAATTTTTATCAAGAAGTTGAAAAACGTCAAGCTTAGTCAGCATGAAAGGAACTTTAAGCTTGAAAAGGGTTTGCCGGCTGTGTATTCTAGTCGACTGAGAGCGCAGCCGGAAGGGCTGCTGTTCTGTGCAAGCTCGACCAGAATCCCATGCGAGACTGCTGTTCATTTGCTGGGTTGCGGTGAGGAAAAATCCCCCCTTACAATAGGGAGCGCGCCGGCACCGACTTCGCACCACCAGGCATTTTTCCACGTACAAATCATGGTTCTCAGCCAGTCAGGCTATAGATGAACAGAGTGGAAGAATAAGCCGGAGAGCGGATGGAGGTTGAAAGGCTCGATAGAAACGACCTTATCAGCAGGGTTCGCAGCTCACTGCTTCAGTTAGCGCTCTTTTTACGATATGCTCGATAGGATTAGCTCGTCTGAGTGAAATCTGAGTGAAAATTCTTAGTGAAATTCTGAATAAATATTGATAACCGAAGGGGAGATGATCTTCATCGGGAAGGGTAACAGTGCAGTCTAAATGAATCTACGCTCTATATTCAGCCTGTTTTCCAGCGACCTGGCGATCGACCTCGGTACTGCGAATACTCTGGTCTTCGCCCGGGGCCGCGGCATCGTTGTTTCCGAACCCTCGATAGTCGCCATCAACAAAATCTCCCACAAAGTCGAAGCGGTCGGCAACAAAGCCAAGGAGATGTTGGGTCGCACCCCGGGGAATATCGTCGCCATCCGGCCCATGAAGGACGGAGTGATCGCTGATTTCGAGGTAACCGAGAAGATGCTGCAGTACTTCATCCAGCAGGCTCACAACGGCAAGCAATGGGTCAGCCCGCGCATCGTTATCGGCATCCCTTCGGAGATAACTCAGGTTGAGCGTCGTGCAGTCGAAGATAGCGCCTACCGCGCCAAGGCATCCGAGGTATATCTGGTAGAAGAAGCGATGGCGGCGGCCATTGGCGCGGGCCTTCCGATCACCGAGCCGCACGGAAATATGATCGTCGATATCGGCGGCGGAACGACCGATATCGCGGTGATTTCGCTCTCGGGAATCGTCTACTCCAAGAGCGTTCGGGTGGCGGGAAACGAGATGGACGAATCGATCACGCAGTACATCAAGCGCAAATACAATCTGCTCATCGGCGAACGCACCGCCGAGCAGATCAAGATGGAGATCGGTTCGGCGGCCCCGCTCGATGAACCCAGGATCCTCGAGATCAAAGGGCGCAACCTGATCGAGGGGATTCCAAAAACGATCACTGTGAGCGATGAAGAGATACGGGAGGCGCTGGCAGACTCGGTCGCGACTATCATCAATGCCGTCCGCGTCGCGCTCGAACGTACCCCGCCCGAGCTTTCGGCCGACATCGTAGATCGGGGAATCGTGCTCACCGGCGGCGGTTCGTTACTCAAGAAACTCGATGTGCGTTTGATGCAGGAGACGGGGTTGCCCGTCTCAATGGCAGAAGACCCGCTCTCATCCGTCGTACTAGGTGCAGGAGCAATGCTGTCGGATTTCGACCTGCTGCGCCGCGTACGCTGGGATGGCGCGACACTGCCATCCTAATGTAACGGATAATTGATGATGAAGATTGATAATGGCACCCTAAAGCCCACGGGTCACTATCATCCAACCATGATCAATATTTATATTTGTTATAATTGATAATGGGTGATTGATAATGACAAGACGATTGCCCACCGGTCAATATCAACCAGTCGTTATCGATTATCTCTTATGAATGATTGATAATTGGTGGTTGATAATGACAAGAAGATTTTCCTCCAGTCACTATCAACTGTTATTATCAATTATCTGTTTTATAATTGTTTATAATTGAGGTAATTGGTATGTGGAAATTGATAATGACGAGACGACTGCCCACCGGTCACTATCAACTAGCCATTATCAATTATCCAACTATCGATTAATCTTGTGTCGATCGCTGACAGGGCCAAGGATAGAGCTAAGAAGAACCCGACGTGGCTATTGGGAATGTTATTGGCCGCGCACCTTATCGCCGTTTCGCTCAACCGTGCGCCGAACCGCCCTGATTTGTGGATAATACAGGCGGTCTTGATTTCGGCTGTCGCGCCCGTACAATCCGTGATGGCCCATTCGATCTCCTGGATCAAGACTGGATGGACCAACTATTTCTCATTGCGCGATGCGCGATCGGAGAACGAAAAACTGAGGAGCGAGCGCGCGCAGTTCGAACGAGATAACCGGGAATTGCGTGAGAAGGTCAGAATGATGGAGCAGGTAGCGGCCCTCAGAGATTGGCAATCAGTCTCAAATTTCGATGGCGTCCAGGCGCGCGTCATCGCACGGGATGCCAATCTATTGTTCAACACGATCATTGTCGATCAGGGGTTGACCAGTGGGGTCGTTAAAGATCAGCCGGTAGTTACGGCAGACGGGCTGGTCGGCCGCGTTATCAACTCGTACCCGTTTGCGGCTCAGGTATTGCTGATTACTGATGAAAGGCACGGTGCCGGGGCGATCATCGGGCAAACGGTAGAGGGGCGATCTCTCGGCGTGGTAAACGGAAAGAAAGAGTATCTTTGTGAATTCAGGTTTATCGACCCTCCGAAGGTGGTCGAAAACGGAGAGCAGGTAATTACTTCGGGGCAGGATGGAATTTATCCGAAGGGACTATTGATTGGTCGCGTCAAGAAGATAGACGGGGGAGTTGTTGTCATGCCGCAGGCTGTCGAGCTAGAGCCGGCAGCACAACTCGGAAGGCTTGAGACGGTATCGATCCTGAAGATCCAACCGAATCAGGTTCGTCAACCCATCAATGAGTTGACCGGCGGAAAACTAAAGCAGGGAAACGTAGCGCCTGATTTAAGAGGTAGTCGGTAGGCGGTGGGGGCAAAACTACAACGGCCTTTGAACCCACAAACGAAGACCGCATACCTCTGGTTGAAAACTAAGAATTTGAGCCTTACGGAAGAGCATCGTTGGAGAAAGAATCTCGCGGTTCGTCGTTGAAAATATTGGGCTGCCTTTTGCTAGCCGCTTTCTTGCAGACCACTCTGGTCCAGCACGTTCCCGAATCGATCGGTCGCGCGCTGGGCAACGTCGACTGGCTTCTACTGGTGACGGTTTATGTAGGTTTGCAGCGCGATCCGATCAGATCGTTGCTGACGGGAACGGTGGCAGGGCTGCTTTTCGATTCATTCTCCGGCGCGAAAGCCGCCGTTGGCGTGAGCGGGTTGGCTTATGTGCTCGTGGCTTATATCACGCACAGGATCGTTGCCTTTATCGTTGTTGACAATGTGCTGGTGAGAGTGCTGGCTGTGGCCGTAGCGACCGTAGTCAATACCGGCGTTCGCTTTCTCTTCTACTGGTTGCTCAAGATCGAACTCCCGGTTCTGGCTGGTGGAGGGACTATTGCACCCGCTATAGTCTTCGGGCTTTTCGCCAATCTCATTGCCTCAATCCTGCTCTATATACTCTTAGACCGCGTCCTTCAGCGAAGATCGACTGTGCGTATGCGCCGCAATGAGGCGCGACGGAGAAGAATATGAGGACGGAAGCGGGAAGGCGGAGGTTACATCTGACTTCCCGATGAATTTTTGATGATGAGGCCGATAAAGGAACCAAATTTTGATCCGAATGATGACCTGCGGCAGGCAGGATCGAGGCTGGAGATAATTTACTATCTGGCTTTGGTTATCTTTGTCATCCTGGCGGGCCGACTCTGGTATCTGCAGGTAATGAACAGGCAGGTCTTCGCCGATCGCGCCGAGCAGAACAGGACGCGCGCTCTCCCGATACCGGCCCGACGCGGGACCATTCTCGACCGCAAAGGCCGCATTCTCGTCACCAGCCAATCTTCCTACAACATCATCATCAGCCGCGAAGAGGCGGTTAAGAACTTCGGCGAAATCGCCGAGCTGCTCGTCAGGGATCTAGGCATCGATCGCGATTGGCTGGACAAGCGTTTTGAGGCGGCTAAATACGAGGCGAAGCATGAATCGATCGTCGTCAAAGAGCTCGCGACGCCCGCCGATGTCGCCTGGGTCTCCGCGCATCAGTACGAATACCCGATGATTCGCGCCGAGGAAGCGCCGCGGCGCCAATATCCGTTCGGGATAATGGCCGCGCACGCGCTCGGTTACGTCGGAGAAGTCGACCGCCGGGAACTGAACGATCCGAAATCGCTTTTTTCCAAGGAGAATGGGTTCAAGCTCGGCGACATCATCGGTAAAGCGGGGATAGAGCGCACGTACAACGACGTTTTGATGGGGAAAGACGGTGAGCGTAGGGTGCTGGTCGACAGCAGGGGCCGAATCCAGCGCGAGATCGAACGGATCGAACCGATCCCCGGCCGAGACTTGCATACGACGCTAGATCTCGACCTGCAAATGACCGCCGAAGAGCAGACCGATACGATGCCCTCAAAACGCGGTGTAATCGTGGTGGCGGATCCGAAGAATGGCGAGATCCTCGCGCTGGTCAGCCATCCGGCCTTCGATCCCAATATCTTCTCGCTGCGAGCCAAGACGGACGAGGGTGAGCGCGAGATCCGCGGCCTGCAGGGTGATCCCGATAAACCGCTATACAACCGCGCCATCCAGGGGATATATCCCCCCGGTTCGACCTGGAAATTGATGACGACGGTGGCCGCCCTGAACGAAGGCGTAATCACTCCTGAATCGAAAATTCAAGATGGCAGTATTCAGCTGGGCAATTACCTGATGAGGTCGATCTCGAACCTCAGCATGCCCGATGCGGTTACCGCGATCACTTATTCAGCGGACGGTTTCTTCTATCGCCTCGGTTTGAAGATGGGCCCGGAGCGGTTTGAAAGGTGGATCAAGATTTTCCGATTCGGTGAGCGGACCGGGATCGATCTACCGCAAGAGGTCGTGGGAAGACTGCCGACGCGCGCATACAAAGAGAATATTACGCGCAATATGTTGAGGAACAGAAGACAGGCGCAGGGACTGACGTGGACCGAAAAAGACGAAGAGGAGCTCAAAAGAGCGGCCAAGTGGACGGACTACGATATGGCGGCTTCGGCCTTCGGACAGGGGACGAACGCGATCACGCCGATTCAGCTCCTGCGATACGTCAGCAGTCTCGCCGTCGGGGGGCAGATGTATACGCCGCACTTGTTCTGGAAAGCTTCGCCCGGGGTCGATCATAATGGAGAACCGCGACCGGAGCTAACCTATGAAGATAAGAATAAATTCGTGGTACCGATGAGCTCCGCGATTCGCGAGGTGGTCAAAAAGGGGATGTGGCAGGCGGTGAATGCGGGCGGGACAGCCGGTGGCACGGCCATCGAGGGCTTCGATGTTTGCGGCAAGACGGGCACCGCGCAGGTGGCATCGACCGAGAGGGCCGGGAAGAAGACTCAGGATCACGCCTGGTTTATGGGATTCGCGCCGCGCGAGAATCCCGAGATCGCGTTGGTCGTTTTGACCGAGAACTCAGGCTTCGGCAGCAGGCAGTCGGTGCCGCGCGCGAAGCCGATCTTCGAGAGTTACTATCGCCGGACGCGCGGAATTCCCGAGGAGACCGTGGCGGAAGTCGAGACGGAAAATTCGAAGAGAAGGGTTGCTAATAAAGGACAAAATTGAAGAGATTTCATTTTCCAGGTTAACGAACCGATCAATGCCGGTTGCGTTAACGGGCATCTAATGGAAAATGGAAGGTGGAAGATGAGATATGTTATTCGGTATTACCCGCAGATATCTGGCTGATTTCGACTGGGTTTTGTTCGGGACAGCGTTTTTCATCACCGCTTTCGGTGTGATCGAGATATCGAGTGCGGAGCCGACGCCGGGCATGTGGCGACGGCAGATGGTTGGAATAGTGATCGGATTGATCGTGTTCTTTGTGTTGACGGCGTTCGATTACCGTAGGATCGCCAGTATCGCGCCATATCTCTATCTGGTCGGGGTTGTCTTATTATTGTTGGTATTGACGCCGTTGGGGAAAGAGGTCAACGGGAATCGGAGCTGGCTCTATTTCGGTTCATTCGGATTTCAACCTTCGGAGTTTGCCAAAATATTCACGATACTTTATCTGGCTTATTACCTGTCGGGTGTCAAGAAGCGCCCGCTTGACCTGCGAACGGTGGTGATAACCGGATTGATCTGGGCTCTGCCTACCGTGCTCGTTTTTATGGAGAACGACACAGGGAGTGCGCTCAGTTATACATCGATTATCGCGGCCATGCTTTTCCTGACCGGTGTGCGTTGGAGCTGGCTCGCGGCTGCAGCAGGAGTGATCGTGCTAGCGTTGTTTATCTCTGTGCCGTACATCAAGGAGTGCAAGAGTTACAAGTGCGAGCGCGTGAAAGCAGTCTACTGGCCTGATTTGGCTGAGAAAAAATTCCGATACCAGAACGAACAATCGGAGATCGCAGTCGGGTCAGGCGGTTTTCTTGGGAAGGGATTGGGCGGAAGCACACAGGGACCGCTCGGCTTCGTGCCGGAGGTCCAGACAGATTTCATATACGCCGTAGCAAGTGAGGAGACGGGATTCTTAGGCAGTTTCGCGTCATTGTCGGCATATCTGTTGATCGTCATCCGATTGATTCAGATCGCACGAAGAGCGCGCGATCGGGTTGGCCTTCTGCTGGTTGCCGGATTTGCAGCACTGCTGCTTTATCACGTGACTGTCAACGTCGGAATGGTGATCAGATTACTACCGATCATGGGCATCCCGTTACCCCTTATGAGCTTCGGCTCAACGTCAGTCGTGGCTACTTGCATTGGCCTCGGACTGGCGATCAGCGTGCGCCTGCGCAGGTTTGTCAATTAATGAGCTTGCCGGTAGGCGGCTGTCGGTTTGCATATTATCGAAATAATCACGCACTAGATTTTGCGAACCGACGGCTGACGAGCGGCAAACGGATTGATCGCGCACGCGTATAAAGGTTTTCCAATGATCATAATTTTACACCGCGAAGGCAGCGCTCTCGTCAGTGACGAGAAAGCGCGCGGGAGCGGTGTAGACCCAGCCGGCGTGCATTCATGAGTCTATCTTGTTATACAAGCGCTGGAGTCATCTATCCGCACCCGGCTGAAAAAGACAGGAGATTTTAAATGTCAAAAGAATTGATAGTGAGCGTCAACGGACGCGAAAAAAAGATTGCCATAATTGAAGACGATGTTGTGACTGAGTTCTACGTAGAGCGCGGTGACGAAAATCAGGGTATCGTCGGAAACATCTACAAAGGCCGCGTCATGAAGGTGCTTCCCGGAATGCAATCGGCATTTGTCGATATCGGGCTTGAACGCGATTCCTTTCTCTATGTCTCGGATTTCTTCGACGAGGAGGATCTTGATGAATCAGTAGCCGAAGAGAAGAAAGATTCGACGCGCCCACCCGCCAAGCCGGAGCGAGTGCGCGGAGGACGTGAAGCCGCTCGGACTGAGCCGTATGCCGCGTCGGAGCCTGACGAAGAGAAGGATTTCGAACTTCGAGTCGCCGCCTTGAGACATATCGAAGAGTTGTCGTCCGAGCCGGTCATCGAACCATCGCCCGACGATGAATCGACTGAACCGGTAGCAGTCGAAGGAGTGGTCGATTTTGAAACCAGGGGGAAAGCTGCTGATAATACCCCTCGACAACGCCGCCAGCGCAGGTTGCGATATTCCGATCGAAAACCCGCCGAAGAACAACAGGAACCGGTCGAAGCGCCGCTAGTCGAAGAGTCCGTCGCGAGCGATGCCCGGGCTTCCGAATCGGAAGAACCCGGCGGCCGCCGCCGCCGCCGCCGCCGTCGCGGTGGCTCGAGTTCTGACGCCGAGTCCGCGATATCCGAGAGAGAGGGGCGACTGCTGGAGATCAACGGAGATGAGGGAGGCGATCGCGAATACGCTCCGATCATCATCGTTCATCACGAGCCGCTCGAACGCATCACGGACGAAGACATCGAGGCGACCGAGGGCGAAATGCTCAAAGATGCTATGCTCCAGGAGCGTATAATGGAGCGGATCCAGGAAGAGGAACGCCGGACATCATTCCTCAAAGTCGATCCGACGCCCGAAGTGCATGTCGGCTCGCTGCATCAGAATATCGGCCGCGCGACCGATTTCGAGCGCATCAGCGATGATCAGCAGGAACAGAGGGATGAGCGCGAGAAAGCCAGCGTTAGAATCGACGATATCATCGGAATGCTCTATCGAGACCAAAACAACGGTGGTACGGAAGAGGGGGATATTTTTGAAGCTCGTACTTCAGACGCCGATCGGCCATTCGGCGGGCAGTCGTACGAAGAGCAAACTGAACAAACGATTGAGACAGAAGATACGGAGCAAACGGGGCAAACGGGGCAAGCGGGGAAAACGGGGAAAACAGGAAAGTCGGGGAAGACGAGGCGCGAGCGTGCATTGGATGCGGATCAGTCGGACGGCGAACAACTCGAAGACGCCAGCGCCGAGATCAGGCAGCGGCCTGATCGCGGCGAGTTCGCGACGCGTCGCGGCGGCCGGGGACGCCGGCGAGGATTCCGCCCGCGCACGAGCGTCGCAGAAGCTACGGCTGAGGTAGAGGAAGCGAACGGTCTCCAGCCCGTTGTGCAAGAGCCGCTTCCTCCCCCACCACTGTCACGCAATTCGGAACGCTTCCAGCGTCCGGTGATCTCCGATCTATTGCGTGAGGGACAGGAGATCATCGTCCAGATCGCGAAGGAGCCGATAGGGCAGAAGGGTGCCCGCATCACTTCACACATCGCATTGCCCGGCCGTTACATCGTTTATATGCCTACGGTCGAGCACATCGGCGTCTCGCGCAAAATCGGAACCGATGAAGAGCGACAGCGACTGAAGCGCACGCTCCACCAGCTGCGCGGCGAATCCGCCGCGGGCGGAGGCTTTATCGTCCGTACCGCCGCCAACGGCTGCACGATCGACGAACTGCGCGCAGGACATGCAGTATCTCATTCGGACGTGGAGCTGACATCCGCCGCCGCTCCGAACGCACAAAGCGCCGGCTATCGTGCACCGCGACCTGGATCTGGTGCAGCGCATCCTGCGCGACCAGCTGTCGTCGGACTTCACCGCTATCCGCGTCGATAATGAATTCGAGTACGAGCGCATCGTCGACTTCGTCAACCGCTTCGCAGCCGAAACTCGTCAACCGCGTCAAGCTCTACACGCAAAGACACGCCGATCCTGGAAACCTACGGCGGTCCAGCCAGAGATCGATAAGGCCGTCAAACCGCGCGTCTGGCTGAAGTCGGGCGGCTACATCGTGATCAACCAGACGGAAGCGCTGGTCGCGATCGACGTCAATACCGGCAAGTTCGTCGGCAAATCGAATCGGCTGGAAGACACGATCGTCAAGACTAATCTCGAGGCGGTCAAAGAGATAGTGCGCCAGATTCGCTTGCGCGATCTCGGCGGGATCATCGTGCTCGACTTGATCGACATGGAAGAGCGGCGCAACCGGCAGAAGGTGATGCAGGCTCTGGAAGAGGAGTTGCGCAGCGACCGCTCGCCATCCAAGATACTTCAGTTCAACGATTTCGGATTGGTTGCGATCACGCGCAAGCGCGTCAAACAATCGCTCGAACGGACGCTCTGCACGCCCTGCATCTATTGCGGCGGCGGCGGTATGATCAAGAGCGCACAGACGGTGTGCTACGAGATAATGTCGGAAGCGCGCCGCGTCTCGAACGATGTCGACAGTCACAATGAAGTTATCCTGCGCGTCAATCCCGAGGTCGCCAAGACATTGCGCGGAACGGAACGTGATCTATTGGCTGAGATCGAGGCCTATCTCGGAGGCGTTGTGACGATAAAAAGCGATCCGACCGTTCATCAGGAACAGTTCGACATCGCAATTGCCTGATTGAAACGGAAGGAGGGGGGCATTTATCATTTAACATTTGTAATTTAACATTTTACATTGAAGAGAAGAAATGAAATGCAATTCACCGAATTTCTTCAATGTAAAATGTTAAATTACAAATGTTAAATGATAAATGCCCCCCTCTTCTTCCGTTTTTTCTGTCGTTGCTATCCTTCTGTCTTACCGATCACGATCAAGCCAATTGCCAGCTCACCCGATTTCGTCGGGATTTTGGTTTCAAGTATCACATGCTCGTGGTCGTTCTTGATCAGTTTCGGCAGACCCTCACCCGAGCTCACCGGCACCAGGCTCCAGACCGATGGGTGGAGTGTTCCAGAAGCGATGCGGCTGGCTTTCAACAAATCTTCGGTCTTCGATTGTGTTGCCGGATCCTTATCTTCCGCCGCCGGGGAGGCAAGCAGAAAGTCACGCGCTTCTGACACGCCCAGGTGGTTGCCGTCCTGAAGAATCAGCCCGTAGCGCAGAGTGTAAAATCCCGATTTTAAGTTTTGTCCGCGGAAGTCTATGGCGTCGGAAGTGAAGTTGATGACGCCTACCAAGGCTCCTTCAGCGATCTTTCCGAAGTTCGCTCCGGAGACTTCAGCCGTGGCCGTCGGAATCGATTTGGCAAACCATATATCGCAAATCGATTTGCCTTGATCATTTATCAGGCGTAGGCCTTTTGCATCGAGAGCCTTGCGCACGGCATCAGGAACTTTGGCGTCAGTTAACGGGCCGATCGATTCGACTTTGTAATTATCGAATTTATCAGCAAACGCTGCCGGCGAAAGAGCGATCAGCAGTAGAACGATGAAAGATCGAATCATCATCAAACTTTAAACCCTCACAAAAACAAAAACCACTGGAGACACGGGGACAACTAGGGAATAAGCTGGTTATTTCACAATTCCCTTTCCCCGTGTTCCCCGTGGTTTTTTCCGATCACCTAAAACGTCAGAGTGTATCAGCGCGCGAAATGGCCGACGAATGTGCTGCGCTTGCCTCGCAGAGTCCACACTGCGTCGAGGCCTTCGCCCTGGAACCGATCCAGCACAGCGACACCAGGCATCGAATGCGATGTCGCGGCGAGCGGAGGAAAGTACGCCTGCTCATGGCCGCAGATGCGATCCTTTGCCGTCAGACTCCGCGTGACGATATCAGCCATTTCCCCTGCCTTGAGGCGTCCGGCGCTCGGATGCTCGCCGTCATATTCGACTTCGATATTGATCGGCGCGGTCTCTGTCCGGACGACGGTTTTGAACAGGTCTCCCGCCATCGATTGCGCAAATGACGCCAGAGCTTGCCGCTGCGCTGCCGTCGCTCTCTCATCGACGATCAGGACAGCTTTAGCCGGATAAGGATTTTCGTAGGGATTGCCGAGCGTGCCTGAAGCCTTCGCCACACCGACTACGCTCAAACCATCGAGCTTCACGCCGTTCCATTCTCCCCGTTCAACTCGCCAGGCGAGGATCGCCTGATCTCCAACCAAGCCGATTTCAGAATTGGCAAAACAAGCGGCCGTATAAACGTCCGCATTGCGCGTTTCAATGTAATCACCGGAAATCTTCTGAGCCTGAGCTGCCGTTGCCAGCAAACACAGACCGAAACAAGTCGCGACTACGAATGATATTCTTTTCATATTTGCCTTTCCTTCCAGATGAAAATGGTTGCTTGTAAATAGTGCCTTCCAGCTGGTGGCGTAGTCAAGCCAGGGTCGAATTTTGACAATGGCAGGAACGCCCCGGAGAGTCGCACTCAACCGGTTCAACCAGTTTCCCATCCGGCCCCAGGCAGGTCTGCGTGTAGAGACACCAGAAATAACCGCTATAGGACCGCTCCTGGGATGGATCCTGCTCGGCCCAGATGAACATCGATTTGGATCGCAGCGCCGAGCATAAGTTAGGACGATTTAAATCAAATCTTTCAGCGTCAGTCATTTAATCTCCTCTGGAAACAGTTTTCAGTTTCCAGTTTTTAGTTTTCAGTCGTCGATCGAGACAGACCAACTGAAAACTGTAAACTGAAAACTGAAAACTGGCTTCTATCCCGCTGCCTGCAGAATCGCGCGTTTGACCGCGACTCGAGCCAGTTGAATCTTATAGGCATTGCGGCTGAGCGGCTGAGCGTTCGCTACCGCGATCTTGCCCGCCTCCGCAGCCACGTCCTCGCTGATGACCTTTCCGGCGAGAAACTGCGCAGCCTCATTCGCTACCCATGGGATCGGCGCGACGTGACCCATGACGATGCGCGCCGTTTTGACCTTCTTGCTCGAGTCGAGCGAGAACGCCACCGATGCGGTCGCCAGAGGCCAGTCGAGAGATTCTTTCTGACGTACCTCGTATGTCGCGTTGCGTACGCCGGGAGCGCCAGGGATGGAGATCCCGGTCACGATCTCATTGGGCTTCAGATCGTATTCCCGGTCGCTCGCCGATTTCGGGATGACGAAGAATTTATCCGCATCGATCTCACGCTCGCCTCCGGGACCGAAGACGATGATCTTTGCGCCGAGCGCGATGAATGCCGGCGCCAGGCTCGACGGACTGACAAAATGTGCGGGCCCGTCATTGCCGAAGATCGAGTGATATCGGTTGTCGCCGTTGGGAACCAGCGGCTCGCCGTTCTCGCCATTGGCGAGCAGACCGTAGCCGGCACGGTAGTACCAGCAGCGCGGACGCTGGCACAGGTCGCCGCCGACTGTGCCCATATTCCGGATCTGCGGGCTGGTGATACCCGATGCAGCATCTGTGACCGATGGGAGGTTTTTACCCAAGGCTTCGATCAGTTCGTCAATCGTCGTCAGCGCCCCGATGCGAGCCGACCCGTCGCGCGAGGCCTTGACGGCATCGAGCCCTTTGATGCTCTTGATGTTGACCACCCGCTTGGGCGTCACGATGAAGTCCTTCATCAGGCTGATCAGATCGGTCCCGCCTGCGAGGACTTCGGTCTCTCCCCAATTCTTGTCGAGAAGCGCGACCGCCTGTTCTTTTGTCGTCGGGCTGGCATACTCAAATTTTTGCATTGGACCCTCCTTTCTTTTCGAGCGCCGCGAGCACGCGATCCGGCGTCAATGGGATGTTCGGTACGCGCACTCCGATGGCGTTGGCAACCGCGTTTGAGATGGCGGCGCCGGGCGAGATGGTCGGAGGTTCGCCGAGGCCGATCACGCCGCGCTCGTCATAGCCTTTGCCGGTCATCATATGAACCTTGAATTCGCCGATGTCAGCCAGCCCCGCGAGCTTGTAAAACTCCATGTTCGGGTTGAGCATGCGGCCGGTCTGATCGTCCATGATCTTCTCTTCATAGAGCGAATAACAGACGCCCATGATCATCGCGCCGTAGACCTGGCTCTCGGCGGTCTTCAGATCGATGATCAATCCGCAATCCTGGACGGCGACGAAGCGGTTCATCTTGACGATGCCCGTCTCGATATCGACCGATACGTCGGCCATCTGAGCTCCGCCGACGCCGCCAACTGCGAGCGTCTCTTTCCCCGGCTGTTTCCCGCGCGCTGTGACCGGCTGCGTGCCGAGCTTCGCACAAGCCTGCTTCCAGGTCATGCTCTTGCTCGAGTCGCCGATGACCTGAATCTTGCCGCCGACTGCTTCGAGCTTATCCGGTGTGGTATTCATCGCGGGTGCGACTTTTGCCAGCAACTCGTTGAGCGCATCGATCGAGCCGCGCCGAGTCGATGAACTGACGCCGCCGATCGTGGTCGAGCCGCCCGATCCGCCGGAAGGCGGTAGCTTGTTATCGCCGATATGAACCTTGACGGCTTCGAACGGCAGACCGAGGGTCTCCGCCGCGACGATCTGGATCGCCGTGCGAGTGCCGGTGCCCAGGTCCTGGGTGCCGAGCTTGACGTCGACCGCTCCGTCGGGATGGATCGTCACATCGCAATCGCTCCCGTGCGGGGTGCCTCCCCAGGTATGGATCGAAAGACCCAGCCCGCGTTTGATCGTCCTGGTGCTGCCGGAAGCGCCTTCGCCGCGCGGCCTCCAGTTCTTCTTCCAATCGATCAACTCCGCGGCCTTGAGCAGTTCTTCTTTGTAGACGTTAGCGCGAGTGCCGGTCAACTCGATGTTCTTGATGAAAAAATCGAGCGGGTCCAGATTCAACTTGGCCGCTAAATCTTCGAGCGCGCCCATCGTGATCAGGGCTGCCTGCGGATGGTTGGGAGCGCGCCATGCGCGCTGCGGGCCGACATTGGTGCTGATGCTATTGTGCTTGGTTTTTCGGTTCGGAATAACGAAGACATAAGGGTATGGAGGTGAATTAGCACCACCCACGCCTCCGCTGCCCCACGATTCCGACTCCCAGGCGACGATCGTGCCGTCTTTCTTGGCGCCGATTTTTACCCGCGCATAAGCTGACGGGCGCGATCCCGCGACCATCAACTCGGCGTCACGTTCGAGCATCAACTTAACCGGCTTGCCTTCGACTGTCCGGGATACGCGGGCTGCTTCAGCTCCCCAGGGGTCGACCGGGAACTTGCTGCCGAAGCCGCCGCCGACATGATCCATCTTAATATGCACATTGGCTGCGGGTATGTTCATCAGCTTGGCATACTGCCGCCGTATTCGCCGAGACAGACTGCGTAGAAGGATGAACCAATAGAGTTCTCGCCCTCCCACTCAGCGATTATGCCGTGAGACTCGAGGCAGCAATGAGTGATGACGGAGTTACCGTAAAGTCCCTCGATGATAACTTCGGCTTCTTTGAACGCCGCGTCGGGCTCGCCATTGGCTTGCTCTGATGGCGGACGGAGGTTACCAGCCGGCACCTTTTCCAGATCGCTTTCGTTGACGAGGTGCGGGAGTTTCTCGAACTCCACTTTGATCGCGCGGATCGCATCCGTCTGCCGTCGGTTCATCCACTGCAGCCACGAATACGATGTCAGCGCCGGCCCACTGGATCTCGGCCCCTTCCTTCTGCATAATCGAGATTTTCTTGACGCCGGGCATCTTTTCAGCCGCGCTGATGTCGATCTTGGTGATCTTCGCGTGCGCGTATGGCGAGCGCAGTATCTTTCCGAAGAGCATCCCGGGACGGTTGATGTCAAAGGTGTATTTCGCCTTGCCGCTGACCTTGTCCGGTCCGTCCACGCGCGAAATGCGTTTGCCGATCAATGAACGCTTGCCCTCTTCGGGCCATTTATACTCAGCCATTGCGCATACCTCCTTTCTTTCCTGTGGCAACCTGCGCGATGGCGGCCTTGATGCCGACATACGTGCCGCAGCGGCAGAGGTTGCCGCCCAATCCCTCACTGATCTGCTCGGGAGTGGGGTTGGGATGTTCATCGAGCAGCGCCTTGCACGCCATAACGAAACCGGGCGTGCAGAAGCCGCACTGCTGTCCGTCGTTGTCGACGAATGCTTGCTGAATCGGGTGGAGCTTCCCGTCGCGCGCGAGACCCTCGACGGTCTGAATCTTCTTCCCCTGCGCCTCAATGGCGAGAACCGTGCATGCATAGACCGGCTTGCCGTCCATGATCATCGTGCATGCGCCGCAGGTGGCGCGATCGCAGACGCGCTTCGCGCCTGTGATGTCCAGATCGTTCCGGAGCGCATCGAGCAGCGTCACTCGCGGCTCGATGCTGGCATTCTTCTTGGCGCCGTTGATGTTGAGAGTAATGTCCACTTTTCCCGGGCCGAGGACGGGAACATCCGCTCCGCCGGCTTTCACGATCTTTTCGCTTTTTGCTACGATCGGAATCGTGAGAGCTACGCCTGTGCCCTTGAGGAAATTGCGGCGCGACACCCCACTCTCTGGCGTTTCATCCGGAGTGTCTGGCCGTTCTTCAGGATTGCTCATCAGCTACCTCCGTAAGGTTGGTAAGTTCATAGATTTCTTTTGGAGATCACGGGAGATAATAAATAACCTTGCAACTTATTATTTCAAATTAGCTCAAAAACCCAGACGCGATCGCTGGTTGTTTGGTTTCAGATAGAACTTGAATTGCCGTTGAAATGCGTACGCGGGAGTATAACAACTGAAATGACAGAGTGACAAGCATCCATTAAGTCAGTTTTCAGTTTTTAGTTTTTAGTTCGAGTTATCAACTGAAAACTAAAAACTGAAAACTAAAAACTAATCAATCGCGGGTCAGTTTGAAGATCGGCGCCGGGATCTTTTCGCTGGTCGTGACGATCGATCTTCCATCCAGCGTATAACTGATGGCTTCGCCCTGCCGCAGGAGCGGAAGCTTGATCGACTTCAGCTCTGATTTGAAGATGGTCTCGAAATTGCCCTTGCCACTGGTTCGCGCCAATTCATATGCGCCGAAGTATGTCCTGATCACCACTCGATTGCCGTCCGGGGAAACAGCCGCTCCGGTTACCATCAGCAGCTTCGAAATTTGATCGGACGCTTCACCCGTCACTTTTTCGAGCGTCACTTTCTCTTTCGGACGGAGCGGCAGCGGGAAGCGATAGACGCCGCCTGTTGAAGACATGGATTTGGTTATGAGATACGGCCTCCCGTTTTTTGGATCGACGAAGAGCGCTTCGGCATCGTGCCGTCCGTCAGGATAACGAAAAGGGAACGCCTCAGCATTTTCCGTCGCGCCGTCCTTCACACCTTTGGGGCCATTCGGGGAGAGCGTGGGTTCTTTGATCCGGTAGATCGTCAGGTCATCGCGCTTCCGGGAGTTATTGCCGGAATCGGCCAGGTAGAGCATCGGTTTTTTATTCACGTCTATGTAGCTCGCCATATCCTCCCAATCGCGGTTGCGCGCGCCCGTGACAGTGAACCGCCCGTGCAGCTTACCGCTCGAGTCGATCAAATAGATGCGGGCCTTGTCTCCGCTGTCGTTATGTACCCACCACAGGCCCTTGGCAGTGCGGCTCGGCGTCATGCCCGGAGATCTCAGCCAGAGATTGGCTCGTTATCGTGCCGATCTGTGTCGCCTCGCCGTATGTTACTGCTGCCGGAGGTAGCGGTTTCATCTTGCGCGAAAATCCAGGAGAGAGGGCGAAACAGACGAAAATCAGGACCGCGAGCGGTAGCGAACGTTTCCATCGCAATCTGTCCCTGAGCGAGACTCGCCCAGTGCCGTTCGCGTAAATGATTTTCGTCATCATTCTTTCTTCCTCCTATTACTCCAATGTATTACTTCAACGTACCAATCCCTTTCCGGAAGGCGCGCGGCGTCAAGCCCGTCGCTTCGCGGAAAATTTTGGTAAAGTGGCTCTGGCTAGCGTACCCGACCCGCGCTCCTACTTCAATTATCGACAGGTCCGTCTCCGCCAGCAGTCGGCGAGCCCGCTCGATCCGCAATAAAGCGAGATAGGCGTGCGGGGTCATTCCTGAGAATTTTTTAAATAACCGTGCGAAATGAAATTCGCTCAGGTAAGCGTTGGCGGCGATCTCGGACAGATTCAATTCGCGGCCGCAGTTGTCGTGCATGAATTCGATCGAACGTCGCAATCGCCGGTCGAGAATGCCGGCGCGCGACAGTTCGATCTCATCGGAACGTTGGACGTTGATGTGTGTGCGCAGCAGGTAGACGGTGAGCTGGTCGATCAACGATCGGATCACTTCGCGCCAACCGGCGTCGCCATTATCGATCTCGGCTTGTATCGATTCGACGGTGTTGCGCAGGCGTACGTCATCGGCCAGCGGGCTTAACGGATTGCGAAAGAGCAAATGCGCCCCAGTGCTGTAAAGACGCAGCCTCGCCGCGGTCTCGATCAGCAGTCTGGGGGCGAGGCGGATAAGCATTATCTCGCTCCGCCGCCGCTCCGGTGCGAGGGTTACCGGCTGGTCCGGATTGGCGAGCAGGCTGATCCGGTCGGCGGAACGGGATCCGAGAAAGTGAACCATCAGGAAATCTGGCCGCGGCGGTAGCTCACACGTCTTCCTGCTAAGTATCCGCCGTTCGATGGAAAATGAGGGCTCGATGATGATCTGCGGTGGAGACATTCACTCGTACTCAAGCGTGAGGTCTGCCTTGACGCTCTTCCCATATATAAGAGCGTGACGATTGCTGATAATGACATAATATGTGCCGGGCCGGGCAATCGGAATAAAGACGTTCATACTGTTCATCACCAAGGCCCGGTATTGATTGGAGAATCGCCTTTTCCGATTAGAAAAATCCTGAAGCCCCTGATCGTCGACGACGATCAGCTCGATGTCATTTGCCCCGCCGCCTTCGACGCTCACTTTTCCGGTGATCCGCGGATTTTGAAGAGTATCCTCTATAACGAAGCGATATGGACGGAACTGCCTCCGGCCCAGCCCCAGTGAGTTGGCTACGATCTTGCGCGTCGATACCGGGGGAGGCTGGTCTGTCGGAGTTGGCGTTGGTCTTGACGATTCGACCACGACTACGGGCAGCGTCGGAGAGCCTTTCGGCGAAGAACTGTTCGACGTCACGGACGGAGCAGGCGAAGCCGAACCATTCGCCGAATTCGCGAGATTCCGGTTGATGTTGGTAGCCAGCGAATCTCTGAAGAAACTCAAGGCGGCAATGCTCAACGAAAGCGCGGCAGCGCAACAGGCGAGAACCAGCATCTTGTTGGAGATGCCAGACGCATGCACGATCTTCTCACCGCACCGCGTACAGAAGGTAGATTCTTCGGGATCTTCATCCCGCATTTCGAACAGAACACAGCCGAGAACCTTTCCGGCTCGTAAAAAGGAGCTCTCTCGCTACAGGGGGGTATAGACTCGGTAGTCGATTTCCTGAAAGATTGTATCTTTTTTCTCGACGTCCGCAAGCCACCCCTCGTCTATCTGGTTGTGATTGATCATCTCGTAAATGCGGGTGAAGCGATGTATATGATCTTTGAACCGCTTCACCGCGTACTGCACCATCGTACCGGTCGTGATGATGAACGCCCAATCCGACGATTGCGCGAGCAGCAGTTCGCGCGCCGCCTGGTTCAATGCGCGCCGAAGCAGACCATCTGCGGAAGGGAATCGTTCCGCCAACTCGACCATCCTGCGCTCCGCGGCGTGCTGGTGCAGGTACATCCAATCCGTCTGCCCGTTTATCCATACGCGGTTGTAGCCTTCAGCGCCCCAGGAAGAAGCCGATGGCGTCTGGTTCTGATTCTCGGGATATAGCGACAGGTAGTCGATCGGAGATATGGTTTGAATGTCATCCTGATCGTAATGGATCTTCTTGAACAGATAGAAGAGAAACCGCGGTCCCTCGAACCACCAGTGACCGAACAATTCTGCATCGTAAGGCGCCATGATGATCGGTGCGCGGCCCAGCGTGTGATTGAGGTGGCGCGCCTGCTCCTGGCGGTTGAACATAAAGTTGCCGGCGTGATCGGCGGCCCGCCCCCTCGCCCAATCCGGCACATATGGCTCCTTCTCGTGTAACGCGACCTTGCCCGTGATGCGGTGATACTTGAAGCCCACATTGCGCCGCACTCCATCGTCGTGCAGATACGGTTTGATGTAATCGTAATCGCTCGCATCGTAACCGAGGTCGCGATAAAACTCGCGGTAGAGAGGATCGCCGGGATATCCGATCTGTGAGCTCCATACCTGTTCGCTGGTTTCCGTGTCGCGCGCAAAGACGGCGATGCCTTCGGGAGTTATTACCGGCGCATAGATTCCTCGCCTCGGCCGCGGATTGCCGTAAAGAATCGCGTGTGCGTCGGCGATGAAGAAGTTGATCCCAGCTTCGCGCAAATGCCGGTCATCGCCAGGATTGAATGCACATTCGGCCAGCCAGATGCCGCGCGGCGGCCGGCCGAAATGTTTCAGGTAATTTTCACACGCGATCCGGAATCTGCGCGCGCTTGACGATCTCGTTCGACATCAGCGGCAGGAACCCATGCGTCGCGCCGCACGTGATTATCTCCAGACAGCCATCATCCTGGAGTTCGCGGAAGCCGCCTAAGATTTGGCGATGATAAGTATTTTCGAAAACATCGCGGCATTCGTTGAAATGGCTGCGATACATCAATGCTGCCGAATAGAAGTTCGGTTCATACTTTTTGGTCCGCTCGACCTCTTTTTCCGCCAGCTCGCACAGCTTATTGAGATGGTTCAGGTAGCGATCCTGCAATAACGGATCGGCAAGCATCTCGCACAACGGCGGAGTCATCGACATGGTCATGCGGAACTTCACGCCTTCGTCGCGCAGCTGCTTGAACGCTGAGAGCAAGGGAATGTAGGTTTCGCTTATCGCTTCGTAAAGCCAGTCCTCTTCCAGGAAATCCGGATATTCTGGATGGCGCACGAATGGCAGATGCGCGTGAAGGATCAAACTGAGGTATCCGATAGACATAATTGATAATTGATAATTGATAATTGATAGTTGTTAGATCAGAGTTGATAGCGGACAAATTTCGATTTGCGGGTTTCAATTCTTAGCTGAAACTCGATCGCTCAGCTATCAACTATCAAAAATCAACTATCAACTATCAACTATTTCAGTCTCCCGTTTCAGGGCCGATCTTCTCTTTTCCACCACAAATCGCCGCGATGCATATTAGCAAAGCTTCGCGACGGATTGAGGAAAGTCCTCGCAACAATAATAAACGTGCGATTTTTGATTTTACTTTCAAGCCAGCGAATAAGATAGCGATCGAGAATGTCCTCGCCGACCAGCCAAGCGGTACCCATCGTCGGGGTAACGATCAGGTCCACCCAGCCCATCGGATGCCGGGATTTTTCCGTCGGTTTCTGCCCGACATTCCCCAGCGATGCCTCACTGATCGGACCGAGCTCGAATTGCGTGCTATAGGCGGCAGCCCACGCCATGGCTCGCATGCGGCTTTTCCAGTATTTCTTGTTGTTGAGACCGACCTCCTGCTTGATCCCTTTCGGGTCATTCTGTATCTGGATGTAGCCTGCAACCGAGCCACCCATCGGATGGCCTATATAATTTACCAGGAATTCGTCTCCATCGCCCCAGCCGCGCAGGCTCTGCACGCTCGCCCAGTAATCTTTGAAGAACGGCCCTCTCAACTCCGATCGCGTCCCCGCCTCGGTCGCAAATCTGAAGCCATGACAGATAGCGAGGAAGAGCGTCGATTGCGCTATCGCGTTATTCCAATCGAACGACTCGGTCGGATCGGCCGGTTGAATGTCCTGACCGATATCGAGCGTATTATCGGGGAGCGACTGATCCAGCTTCTCGCCATTCTTTTCCTTTATGTCCGGTGGAGATTGTGGCTGAAAGCGAAATATGGGCGGCCTCAGAATGACCCGCCCATCGTAGTTCGGGCTTAATTGAGTTTTGCAGTCAAAATCAAGACACGCCTCTTTCCCGAATAGATGTGAAGGCTGCCAACTGTCCTGAGCCATCGATCTGATGGCGATGTTCAAACAGACCAATGGCGTAATAACAGCAATGACAAGTATCCGAGCCACGTGCGGGGCACACAAACAACAATCCATTCGTTTCATGCAAAAAGCAACCTGAACGAGTCAGAAAGTGGTTTTCACGATTATCGGGTTATGTCATTAAAGCAATGTGGGTGGCTTTTCATTGCTGAAAGTTGAGTGACGCTAATGAGCTTACACGCTGAGTTTAATGTTGGTCAAGTTGAACGGCAGGTCGAGCGCTGAACAGAAGCCGCAACAGAATAAGACAGAAAACAAATCGAGAGCAGGAACCCACACTTACTGTACTATGCGCATCACTTTCCGGCTCTTTACCCCGAAGGGCTAAAGAAGGTAGCGAGGGGTTGGGCACAGCGTAAACCCATGGTGGATATGTCAGATTGATCCGCAATCTGAAGGGATGCGATACTCTTGGGGGACGGTTCCAGGGGGGGCCGCTACGCTTAGGTTATATTTCAACCCCCGAGCGCTACCATTTTGTGAGATTGAATTTTACGGTGAAGCTAGGACGGCGGTTGTGGGATTTCTTCCGAAGAAGGCGCGAGATTCATTTCGGATGAACTTTGCCCGAGTCTTTCCGCGAAGTAGAGAGACATCGGTTTATCGATCTGAATCTCGTTTTCGCCCCCGTTCACGCTTTCCGATTGAATCGAGCGACGCAGCAGCTCGGGAAGATAACGGAGCAGTAGCATGTAACCCAGCTCCCCGTCACCCATCTCTCTGATGACATCCAGGAATTCGCGCACCATTACAGCCAGGTCTTCCTGACTCGATCGCTCCCACCATTTATCGTAATCGCGTCCAGTCTGAACATCCGCGATGACCTTTATAACTCGCCGGAATGAGACGGGCAGGGAATCCCAAATAGCGTTGCGCGCTGCCGGCGGAACCGCGCCGTCACCGGGAAGCAGCCCGTCGAGCGTAAATGATCGGGCCGGTATCAGATGGCTTTCGCGCAGTACACGTAAATAGTCATCGGCCGTCACCCGGTACTCGGGCTCCTCTGCGATTTGATCCGATGGTGCGCCGCGCGGTGTCAGCACGGTCTGTGAGGTGAGCAGTTTGATAAATCCGAAAACCGGAGAACGCAGCCCCAGTTCGATACGATATTGCCGGTCAGGGAAGACGTCGAACCAGTAATCGCGTGCGAATGCCGCATCGAAATAGACCGCGATATTGTTGGTCTCATCGATCAGTTTGATGGAGGTATGAAAATTGCCAATCTCATCGTCGGGAAATATCCTGTGCAGCCTGTCGAACGGGTTATCTTTTAATTGCCAGTAAACGAAGATACGGAACGGATCCTGCACCAGAGCATGCATCATATCGAAGTCATAATGCGACGGGATCGGCAGCCCCGTATCGATGATGGGTTCGGCCGGAATCTCTTCCGCAGCCTCCAGGATTTCCGCCGGAACTTCATCCTCGACGACGACGGGCTCGAATGGATTGCGCCCTGCGGCCGGAATTAACGATGATAGATCGAAGAAGAATGGCACTGATCTTCACTCCCAAAGTGTTGAATCGCGCAGCGAGCTTATGAGCGGTTGCTCCGTATGTCAAGCAAACAGTGCAAAATAGACCTTTAATATCGGTCGTTTGAAACTTTATGTAACCCATTATTAATATTTACTGTATCCCCGAATTCAAGCTGATTACCACTCCACGACACATCATACGATCCCTTCGGAGATATATCCTCCCCGAATTTGAAAGCTACCCAATTATCATTAACGCGAACTTATAGTTTAATTTAGCGAGCCACCCTGCCGCGCTGTTGCTGTATCAATGCGTGTGTGATAAAAAATCGCAACCTTAGCCAGGGTTCATGTTTTCAGAACCTAGATTATAAATTTAAAAAAGTAGAACGCCACGCCAAGAGGTTGATAGAGGCAGAAGAACCAGAGTAGTGAATACTTTTGAGGAATCTCATTTCCGGCATTTCTGTATTCACAGTATTTATCAAAACCGTATAGGAGAACACAATGAACACCCTACTAGCTAGAGGCATATTGGTGGTAGCTGTACTCACTGCCAGTGTCTTCTCACAGGACTTCCGGGCCACGGTCGGCGGTCTGGTGACTGACCCGAACGGACAGGCGATCGCGGGCGCGACAGTCAAGGCTGTCCGTGTCGACACCAATGAGACCAAGGAAGTGAGGACGACGTCCGAGGGGCGCTATAGCATCCCATACCTCAATCCGGGCCTTTACAACATCGAGGTGGTTGCCAACGGCTTCCAGACGCTGAAGCGCGAATCCATCACGCTCCGCGTAGCCGATAAGATAGACCTGCCTCTGCAATTGACTGTCGGCCAGGTCAGCGAAATGGTTACCGTCACCGGGGGGCAGGAAGTGCTCGATGCCGGCTCGGCCGACCGCGGGCTGGTCTTCGACCCGGTTAAAACTCAGGAACTGCCGCTCAACGGGCGCCAATCTTACATGCTCCTGCCGCTGACGCCGGGCGTCATCTTCACGCAGGAGACCTTCGGGCCGACCGGCTTTTCCGGCACGCGCGGGTGGGACACGAATGGTTCATACAAGATCAACGGCGCGCGTGCGGGTCAGAATCTTTTTCTCCTAAACGGCGCTCCGATCAGCGGCGCGGGCGGCAGTTGGCAGCTTGCGCCCAACGTCGAGGCGGTGCAGGAGTTCAAGGTTATGACCAATACATACGACGCTTCGTATGGCCGCTTCGGAGGAGGCGTGGTCAATACGACGCTCAAGTCCGGAGCGAATTCGTGGCAGGGAAACATCTTCGACTTTTTCCGCAACGCTATTTTCGACGCCAACTATTTCCAGAATAATGCTACCGGCCAGATCAAGCCGAAGCACAATCAACATCAATACGGCGGCGTCTTTGGCGGCCCGATTCGCAAGGACAAGGACTTCATCTTTACCAGTTTCGAAGGCTGGACCGAAAGGATCGGATTTCCGACGTTACAGAGCGTGCCTCCCGATCAGTTGCGAGATGGCCAGAACTTCGGTGCTCTCGGCATTTCGATCTTCAATCCATGGAGTATTCATAATTGCGGTGATAGGGCGAACGAGACATCGGCATTTTGCACGGTGAACAACACCAGGCGCCTATTCGTTCGCGATCAGTTCAGATGTGACGATGCTGGCAATCCTCTCCCGCTACTTGAGAACAATCTCCAGAATCAGGGTATTGGTACACCTTGCAATAAGATTCCACAGGCACTTCTCAGCCCGATTGGGCAACGGATACTCTCATTCTATCCCAGCGCGACCGCCGGTCTGGGAGGCCAACTCAACAACAACTTCGTCAATGGCGGCAACGTAGGACGATATCGTTATTATCAGCCGATGGTGCGCTGGGATCATATCTTCAACGAGAAGGACAAGCTTCATGTCATTTTCACCTACCAGCACGGCGGCGAATATCGCAATCAGACGGGCTTCGCGGCTCCGTCGGGTTTTGGTGACATCGGGTCGGAGCGCACTAATCAGAACTACATCATCTCCTGGACCCGTGTGATTTCGCCGACCACATTGCTCGATGTCCGTGCCTCCTATGGCCGATTTACTTCCTTCTTTCCCAGTTGGACTGATTACAACCTGACTCCACAGGACCTGGGCATGATACAAATGCTCAAGGCGCCCTCGCTATCGATGAGGGGAGTTGAGTTGAACTCGGTTCCCAGAATTACGCTCGGCGACTTCACGTCACTATTCGGTGGCGGCGGCCTTTTCAGTTGGAACACGGAAAACCAGTGGAACCTCGCTCCCAGCTTGACCCAGACGCGCGGCAGGCACAATCTGCGGATTGGCGGCGAGATCAACTACTATGCTACCGGTTCCTACGGCCCGGGTTTGGGAACCGGCAACTTCGATTTCAACTCAGGTTGGACGCAACAATTCCCCGATGTCCGGCGCAACGGCCGCGACGGCAGCTCGATAGCCGGTCTCCTGATGGGTATACCCGCGGGCGGTGGTATCGACATCAATAATTCCGCATACCAATCCCGCCCCTACTTCGGCATCTACATTCAGGATGACTGGAAGGTCAATACTCGATTGACCATGAGTCTCGGATTACGTTACGACGTGCAGGTTCCCTGGCTTGAGCGGTTCAATCGCAGGGCACGTGACTTCGATCTCGAATCCAAGAATCCGTACAGCGATCAGATTCTGGAAAATTGGAGGAATATCAAGGCTCAATGGGATATCGATCATCCCAATGACTCGTATCGCTATCCTGATCCGCCCGCGGAGTTGAAGGGCGGATACATATTCGCTGGTGTAAATGGCGAGCCGCGCCGGACATACGATACTGACTGGAGCAACATCGCGCCCCGCATCGGCATTGCATTACGCATAACGGACAAGACGGTGCTGCGCGCAGGCGGCGGAGTCTACTTTCAGTCGCCCACGCAAGGAGGCGTCGCACCGGGATTCAACCAGGGGACCCCATATATCGCAGCTATCCCAACGCTGAATGGCGCTCGGCCTCAGGCAGGGATAACGGGGCCTTTTTCTCTCGAAAACCCGTTCCCGAACGGACTTGTGATACCTCCCGGTTCTAGCATGGGGCTGGCTACCAATGCCGGTCAGGGAATCAGCTTCGATACCCCGAACTTCAGGATTCCGCGGACTTATCAGTATTCCCTGGGATTCCAACACGAGCTGCCGAACGGGATATTGTTGGAGGCGTCCTATGCCGGCAACTATCAGATATACATCCCGTACGGCTACAACATGAACCGCTGGAGTCTGGACGATAACAATCGCGGTTTTGCGGATAACAGTTATCTGAATCGCAATCTGCCCAATCCGTTTTTCGGTATCCTTCCCTATTGGACAGGCCTCGGAAACGGCCTCACGATCAGCGCGCAGAACCTGCTGAGGCCCAATCCGATCTTCACGGACATGGTCAATAATTTTATTCAGGATGGTCATTACCGATCCGACTCCCTCCAGCTCAAGGTCGAGAAGCGGGTGCTCGGCGGCGGAACTTCCGGCATCCTGACTTTCGGATTGTCATATACATTGGCGAAAGCGTTTGAGCAGAATCATCGGTTGAACGACTGGAATTTGGAAGAGACGCCCGTATATGAATTGGACAACACCGATAAGACTCACAGTCTTTCACTCTACGGTGTCTGGGATTTACCCGCGGGCAAAGGGCGGAAGTTCAATGTCGGCAACCCGGTGGCTGGAGCGGTTATCAACAACTGGAGCTTCGACTGGATACTCCAATACGTCAACGGCTATCCAATAGGCTGGCCGAATCTCATAAACAATTGCGGCACCTGGAAGGCGACCGAACCGAACGAGGATGCCTGGTTCAACAACGACAAGAGCTGCTATGCGAGGTACCCGTCTTTCGCAGTCCGTACGCTTCCGGATCGATTCCCCGACATCCGCGAGCCCCAGAAGCCGCAGCTGAACATCGCCCTCTCAAAGACGTTTCCCTTTAAGGAGAAATATAAATTCCTCCTCCGTTGGGAGACTTTCAATGTCACCAACACTCCTATTCGCCCTGGTCCTGACGGGAATATCGACAACGCCACATTTGGAATGTTGCCGAAGAGCCAGAGAAACTTCCCGCGCGTGATGCAGATCGCGGCGAAGTTCTACTTCTAACTCATCGCTGGCCTTAAAAGCTAAGAGGCGCCTATTGCCGCGAGGCATGGGCGCCTCTCCCATTTTTATTGGCGGATTGCCGCGGAATAAAGTAAAGTCCGTTATCCCAAACAGGACGACTACGCGAACTGCCCGGCGTTGCAGAAATTGGTGACATTCGCTTCTCACCTGAAATCAGAGACTCAACGGTTGAGCATTCCCGCAGACCTGCAGAGTGTCAAGCTTCTTTTCCCTATCGTCCATTGCCAAAAGCCCAGACTGTAATAAGAGAAGCCGGATGTTGATTCCGAGCCGCGCACCTTGAGTGCTAATGCGATTAAACAATGAGCCACAAAAAGGGAAAGAGAACACAAAAAGCGCACAAGGTATAATCCGTGCCTTTTTATGTTCTCTTATGTTTTTGTGGCGAATCCAACCCCCACTCACTTTGATGCCGTAGCGCCTCTCGGCCCGGCGTTCTTCACATACTTATCCATCCAATTGATCATCTCGGCCAGCGTATGCAGCACCGACTCGCGTGCGGCATAACCGTGGGCCTCGTACGGGAGCGTCACATAGCGCACGGTAGCGCCGTGGCCTTTGAGAGCCATGTAGAGCCGCTCGGACTGAATCGGATAGGTGCCCGAATTGTCATCAGCCTCGCCGTGAGTCAACAAGATCGGCTCGTTGATCTTGTTCGCGTGCCAGAATGGCGACATCTTCGCATAGATATTCGGCACCTCCCAGAAGGTGCGCCGCTCGGCTTGGAACCCGAATGGTGTGAGCGTGCGGTTATATGCTCCGCTGCGAGCGATGCCGGCGCGGAATAGATCTGAGTGCGCGAGGAGATTGGCTGTCATGAATGCGCCGTAACTGTGGCCTCCCACTCCGATGCGGTCGCGGTCGGCTACTCCCATCTCGACTACTTTGTTGATGGCCGCTTCCGCGCTTGCGACGAGCTGCTCGACGTAGGTATCGTTCGCCGTCTCGCCCTGGCCGACAATCGGCATGGTCGGGTTGTCGAAGATCGCATATCCCTGCGTCAACAGGAAAAGGTGTGACATTCCGGTAACTCTGATGAAGCGATAAGGCGAGCCGGTTATCTGGCTGGCCGTATCCCCGTCGGTGAACTCGCGCGGGTACGCCCACATCACCAATGGCAATCGCTCGCCTTTCTTGTAGCCGGGCGGCAGATAAAGCGTGCCGCTCAGTTTTACGCCGTCTTTCCGTTCATAGGTGACGAATTGTTTTTCTATTCCGGTTAGCTGCGGCGCCGGATCTTTGAATTCGGTGATGGCGCGTTTTGTCCCGGCCGCGAGGTCGCGGATGAAATAGTTCGCTGGTTCGGTCAACGACTCGTATTGGGTGAGTACGGTCTTCGCATCATCATCGAGCAGGGCAACGACCGATTCGTATGACTTTTCATCACAGTGGAAGAGCCGTTCGGTCTTGAGCGTTTTCAGGTCGATCCGGTCGAGGAAAGGCCGGTCGCCTTCCCTGGATGCACCTTGTCCGGTCAGATAGACGTAATCGCCACGCTGAATTATCAGTCCGCTGCCCCCAATTCCACCGCGACGGCCACCGCCGCCGCCATCAGTATCTCCATCTCTCCTGGTGACCGGTGCCCCGGGGTTTTTATAAGCATCCTGTTGCCGTCGCTCCCAGATTTTGCGCGGCTGTGCGCCGGCTTCGAGAATCCAGGTTCGCGTAAGACGCGTCGGGCGATCGTTTTCGCTCACCAGCGCGATCCCCTTTTCGGTATATGCTATGCCATCAAATCGCCACTCGGTCTTTATTACCTCGACCGTCGCGCCGGAGAATGGCGCCGCGAGCGCGACGACTTTATCCCGGAATGGTACTTTGTTCTTCAGGCTTCCCCCATCGAGCGCTTCGACCCAGGTCATCGTCGCAGGTTGATCGGGGCGCCAGCGGAAACTGCGCGGCCCGGTCTGTACGCCGTTAATCGGAACGCCCTCGCTTGACGGCACCTCGGCGATCTTATTGACTGCCTCGCCTCGCTTGTTCCATATCTCGACATCATTAGGAAAGCCGCTCATCGGTACCAGCCGGGAGAATGGACGCTTGATCCGGGATACGAGAAGGTACTCGCCGCTCGGGGATGCGGATACACTCTCGATGATTGCGGGTTTGCCGATCAGCGTCTTACGGCCGTTGTTGCTATCGAAGGTTGCAACCTGGCTCGTAAAGTAGTACTCGAAAATGGCCTCATCATGATTGGTTTTGATCAGGTCCTGCACGGTCGCGGCGGGAGCCGCCTTGCCGTCATTCTCCTGAATGTTCGGGCCTGCCGGAACGCTCGGCGCGGCAGGGGCCGGGCCGCGGCCGGCCGGCACGATAGTGCAGATCAGCGTGACGCCATCCTTCAGCCAGTCGCAGGGATCACCCCCGGTTCCATTTAAGCGTTCTGACCCGCTGAGTAGCTTGGATTTTCCCGAGGCTGTGTCGGCGACCCACAGTTCGATGCCGTTTTCTCTGTAGTTGTTGAATGAAAGCCGCTTGCCGTCGGATGAGAAGCTGACGCCGCCGATGTTAGGATCGGGAGGCAGGGTCATCTTCTTTTCCGTGCCATCGACAATAGATTTCAGCGTGATGGCGATGATGCCGCCGCCGCGTTGCTGCCGGCCATTAGTTTTCGGATTGATGCGTGCCCCCGCGACCCGATGGATCGGCTCCGCTAATTCGGCGATCGCTGGCATGCTGCGCCGTGAGAGCATCGCGATCGTGCGGCGATCGGGAGAGACGGTCACGCTTGGCGTCGGCTGTGTATCGAGAATGTCGACGATGACTTTCGGCGGCGTCAGATACCCGGATACTGTGGCGGGTTGTTTCCGCGTCTGTCCATGCTGCACCGAAGTCAAGGCGAGAAAGAATGTGGCGATTAATACAAATAATCTTTTGCGCAAGGTGAGTCTCCTATCTTTTCTTGATTTTCTATTGGTGCTTACTTATGGTCTGCTATTCAAGACGCAATGTTCAACATGTAGGTTTCAGAATGTTGATCATAACTTCGTCTATGTTCGTTTGAAAATGGTGAAGCTTCAGATGCGGGTAATGCAAGTCTTGATGTCTGTGGAATGCACGGCCTGATGTCTTGGGAAAATAGATGCGACTACGGATTACGTCCAATTAGCGACGGTTGATATAGAGCGACGCGACGCGGGACAATCTCGTGTGTCTCTGTGGGGTTGAAACATAATAGAGATTCGAGTTCTTGCCCTATCGGGGCTATGTATTGAATTGAGCGCCGAAGGCGCGGAATAAAATAGCCGCGGGTGGAGCGCGCAGCGCGCAACCCCTGGTAACCGGCAAGCGAACCGCCGCGCCCTGTAAAGGCGCAATAGACGAATGGCTATTTCACCCTTTCAGGGCTTGACGGTTCTCCTCGATGCTTTCAGGGGCTTCGCGCTGCGCGCTACACCCCTGGCTCTTTTATTTAGGCCCTTTGGGGCCTACTGCAATGAACTTGGCAGCTTTCAAATCACGTTTTTAACTATGAAAATTATCATCACCGGCGCAGGCGGATTTGTCGGGAAGCGATTGACCCGATTCTTCTCTACATGTCACGACGTCCTTGCCCTTTCGCATCAGATGCTCGAGATAACCGATAACCATGCAGTTAGACGGTTGATCACAGATATCCGCCCGGATCTGATAATTAATTGCGCGGTGCTGGGTGTGGACGAGTGCGAAGCCGATCCGTCGCTGGCGTATTCCGTCAATACCGCGGGGCCGCAATATCTTGCAGAAGCCGCCACCGAATGTGATGCCGAAATAATGCACATCAGCACCAATTATGTCTTCGATGGGAATCTCGCGGCTGGATCGTTTTACACGATCCGCGATGCGGCACTGCCGATCAACAAGTATGGTGAGACGAAGCTCGCCGGTGAGATCGCGGTGCGGCAGGCAGCGCCGAAGAGTTATATTGTGCGAACCTCCTGGGTCTTCGGTCAGGGCAAAGAGAACAATTTCTTCGGCATGGCGGCGCGCGCGTTGATTGAAAGGAGGCGCCTGCGGGCCGTGACGGATATCTGGGCGAGCGTCACCTACGTGGACGATCTGGCCGCAAGAATTGACGAAATCCTCGCCTTCCATCGCTATCAGACGTATCATGTCGTAAATGACGGCGCCTGTTCGTACTATGATTTCGCTTGTGAAACCGCGCGCACGCTGAAGCTGACGAGCGCGGAGATAAGCGATTTGATCGAAGCCGCCACCGAATCTGAAATGCAGCGCAAGGCTCCTCGTCCGAGGTATACGCCGATGCGCTGCCTGGTTTCAGAGGAGCTCGGACTTCCGGCATTGCGCCAGTGGCGGGCAGCGTTGTCCCCATACTTAAACGGCCTTCGTGGCTAATCCCCTAGAAGGGCCGGACGAAAGGATCATCAATGAAGCAGAAAACTATTATTTTCTGCGCCGCCATCCTGAGCCTCTCTTTCGTCTTCTGGCCGGCGCGGACGCAAAACCTTTCCGATCGCAAGTCTCTACTAGAGTCTTGGAATAAACCGTTCAAACCCTTTCGCATCATCGACAAGATTTACTACGTCGGCACCAACAATCTGGCGTGTTACCTGATCACGACGCCGGGCGGTCACATCCTGATCGACACCGCGATGCAGGAATCGGCGCCGATTATCCGGGCAAACATCGAGGCGCTCGGATACAAATTGAGGAACATCAGGATCATTCTCTCAAGCCACGCGCACTTCGATCACGTCGCCGGGCACGCGGATATGATGGCTGCGACCGGCGCCAAGGTTTACGCCACAGAAGCAGACGCCGCGACGCTGGAGAGCGGCGGCACCAAGGGGTTTCATCCGCTGACGCCCTACAAACCCGTCAAAGTAAGCAGAGTGTTGAAGGACGGTGATATTGTAAGACTCGGCAATGTGGCTCTGACGGCTCACCTGACTGCCGGCCACACGGAGGGAAACACAACCTGGACGACCACGGTCGAGGAGAATGGCAAGAAGTATGACGTCGTTTTTGTCGGGAGTATGTCGATCAATCCCGGCGTCCGGATGGTGAACTATCCGCCATGGCCGAAGATCGCGGAGGCCTATGCCAAATCTTTCCGAGTCTTGAAAGAGTTGCCGTGCGACGTCTTCCTGGGGCCGCACGCGCCCTTTTTCGATATGGAGGAGAAGGTGCGCCGGCTGGAAGCCGATCCCAAGACGAATCCATTCATCAGATCCTGATGGCTATCGCAACTACATCGTCAGGTTTGAAAAGCTATACAACGATCAGCTCGAACGGGAGCGCGACGATAAATGAATAATCAGTTGGATGCTGCTGAAACCAGTAGCCGTCGCCTGATAGCTGACAATTCTCCCAACTGATTATTGATTGGTGGTGGAAACCGGTTTCCGGTTGTTCGGGCAAAAAATCACAACAAAACTCACGCAATACCGCAACGGCGCAAAGGAGAAAAGAGAAAAGTCTTTGCGTCGTCGCGGTTTTGCGTGAGGTAACCTTCATTCCTAGAAAGTTAGCTTCAACAGATATCGAATCACGCGGCCGCCGCCGTCTCCCAGCTGCGGTTGCAGGAATTGTCCTGCAGGTGTTGTGAAGACATTGGCAGATGGCCCTGCCGTGTTCGGCGCGAATGGGCTGATGCTCGCGAATCCGTACTGGGGATGGTTGAAGACGTTAAAGAACTGTGTGCGGAACTGCAGGTTAATGCCTTCTGTGAGCCTGAACTGCTTTTGAACACTGAAGTCGAAATTGTTGATCCCTCTCGACCGTTCGGTATTGCGTCCAGCCGTACCGCTAAGGCCGCTGCCTTGGCGCAGAAAGATGTAACGTGCCGTTGACGGATCGATCGGGGCATTGTTTGCATCGGGGTTGACGTAAATGCCGGTGAAGCGGTTCATGCTGTCCACTTGCGGCACAGCGCGCACGCCCGCTTGTCCGTTCGGATTGAGGTCCGGGCGATCGTTATTGCCGCCGACGCCGTTTGAATCCTGTCCATTGGTTACCGTATATGGTACGCCGCTCTCAAACGTCGTGACCCCTGAAATCTGCCATCCGCCAAGGATCTGTCCCCGCGCACCTTTCTGGTTGCGCATAAACGGCAGATCGTAGACATAACTGAACACGGCACGATGAGTCCGGTCGAATAGCGAAACCGCGCGTTCATTGCGCTCGCCGCCGAGGGGAAATGGGATAATTGAGAGCGAACTGTTGCTCAAACCGGTGGAGGCGAAGAGTTCGCTGTTATTATCTATCAGCTTTGAATATGTGTATGCGCTCGTCAGCGCCAACCCATTGCTGAACCGGCGTGACACCTGGATTTGCCCTGCTTGGTAGGAAGAAGAGCCGCTATTGGAGCGGATATTGCGCTGGCCTTGTAGGTTGTCCAGCCGCCCGCTGATAAAACATCCGGGCGAGTTAGGCGTACAGGTGGTCGATCCCGTGAACCCCGCAGGCGTGATCCGTAAATTTGCCGGCACTTGCGGGTTGCGGTCTTCATTCATATAGAGTTTTGTTCCTTTCGTGCCGATATATGAGAAATCGACAACCAGCTGGCTGGGCAGTTCACGTTGAATTCCAACTGACCATCGCTGGTAGTAAGGATTGACTAGCTGTGGGTCGACCAGTGTTTGTCCATCGAGTGGTGAGAGTGGCCTGGCGGTTATTGGCAGGAGAGTCGACAGATTCGCCAGGCCGCGACCAGTCGTTGTTTGAGAGACGTTCTGCGTCGCAACGACATTGGGCGATGATGTTGCGGCATTGGAAGCGATGTTATTGAAGAACGAATCGTAACCTATTTGATAGCCGGCGCGGATGACCGTTTTTTTCTGCCCGAAGAGAGAACCGAGCGGACCGCTCTGGTATTCCGGTGAGTATGCGATGCCGATCGTCGGAGCAAAGTTGTTGTTGTCGGGCTCCACTTTGCTCGGTTGCGAATATGGTCCCTGGAAGGTAACCGGATCGACGTTGAATAATCCGGTGAACGCAGCAGTGCTGATTGAGTTGATCGGATTACCGAAGTTCTCATAGCGCACGCCGAGCGTCAACGTGAGCGCTTCATTCATACGCCAGCGATCCTGGACGAAATAGGCCTGGCGAAAGAGTTCGGGGTAGTAGAGCGGGCTGCCGAATGTGCGGTTCGCCGAACCGGCGGAGCCGGAAAAATCGTCGGCAAAATTGGCAAAGCTTGTACGGTCCGCGCTGGCATTATAGATGAGCGATCCGCGCTCAGTGATCGGCGCAAATTGGCGCGAGCGCTGCTGGAGCAGATCGAAGCCGAAACGGAATGTATGATTGCCGCGAACGTGGGTCATCGTGTCCTGAATGACGTAGTTGTTGGCGACGCGGCCCTGCGGTAAATTTGTTTGAATGCCGAAGTCGTAGCCGAGAGTGGGCGAGTCGGTAATACCGTCGATTTCGATGCTAGGCAATGTCAACCCCAGCGGGTTGGTCGGATCGAGCGGAAACGAGAGCGCGATACGGTTATATGATAGACGCAACTCATTTGTGAGGGTTGGGGTGAAGACATGTGTTTCACTTATCAGGAAGTTCTGAAAACGATTCGGCTGGCTGGTAGTGAAACCCGGCAGACCGAGATCTGCGCCGCCAAGCGGATCTGACTGATTAGAATAAAGATAACGGCCGGAGAGTTGTGATGATTCGCTGATCTTATGATCAATGCGAATCTGGAATTGCGGTTCGACGAACGTCCTCGCGAATGATGTTCCGGCTGTGGCAAATGGGATATTGCCGCGGTCAAGACCGGTCACCGGATCGTTGCCCAACGCGATAGGATTCGGATTCGTAACTCCAACCACACCATCGGTAACAGCCAGATACGTGTCCACGCGAGGATTCATTCCCTGCGGAAAGAGTTGCCTCAAGTTTGCTCGTCCTGCAGCGGTCGGTACCAGAACATTCGTCGTTTCGTTGAATGCCTGCCGTTGATTTTGGTATGCGGCGAAAAAGAACGTACGGTCTTTGCCGTCATAAAGCACCGGCCCCCCTTCGCCGAAGCGCGGGAATTTCACCGGGCCTCCGAAGGTACCCGCGAAAACATGCTCGGTACCGTAAGGCGGGTATCCGCGATCTGCGATTTCCGGGATGATGGATTGCGTGTTGGTAATAGCGTCATCGCGCGTCGAATCGTATTGCCACGAAACTGTGCCATGGTACTGATTCGTCCCGGCCTTTGTGATCACGTTGACGACCGCGCCACCGGCACGTCCGAACTCGGCATCATAATTCGAAGTTTGAACCGAGACCTCTGAAACCGCATCAGGATTCTTGATCTGGAAGCCCTGCCCGGCGATCGAGATGTCATTGTTCTCCGTGCCATCGATCAGAAAGTTGTTCGAACGACCGCGACCGCCGTTGACCACAAAAGTGTCGACACCGAAGCCAAAACGGTTGGTAGAAACACCCGGCAGCGTGAGCGCAAGCGTAACCGGGTTGCGATTCGCAACCGGTAGATCGACGATGCGCGTGGCATCGATGTTCCCGCCACGCACCGGCGCTTCAGTCTGGAGCAATGCGCCTGTCTCGGCCGTCACATCGACCGTCAGCTCCTGCGTTCCGGGAGAGAGTTCCGCGTCGACAGTCGAGGTGAGATTTGCGCTCACGACGATGTTCGATTTATTCACCACGCCGAAATTGGTCGCGTTGAATTTGACCGTATATGTCCCGAGATCGACCGCATCGAAGCGATAAACCCCATCTTTATTGGTCACCGTCGATCGGCTGACTGATGTCGCCGTATTCGTCAGTACGATGCTAGCGCCGGTGATCACGGCGCCGGTTGAATCGGTGATTACTCCGCTTACCGTGCCGCGGCTCGTTTGCGCGAACACCGCAAGCGATACCACTAGCAGTAAAAATGTAACGTTAAGTGCTCTTGCCTGCATATAGTCCCCTCCACTCATTTTGCCAGGATGTTACAGTTTGTGATTTCCAACTTATTGGTACGTTGATTACAGTTTGTTGAATAAATTCATGGTTGCTTGCAAATTTGGAACTGTCTCCAAAGGCGTTGTCTTAATCTCAATCGGAATAAATAGCAATCGTCGTTCCGATATATCGTGTGGTTTTCTGTACTAGTAAGTTATTCGGAATGAATGCAATGAAACAGAGCAATCAGCATCGGCGATAATGTATGATCGGAAATTGGATAGGTTGTTCAAGATTTCGGATATCCTTGGAAAATTTGTCTCTCGTCTCCATCTTGGTTAACGAGAAATATGGAACAAAAATCCTCCTTTGGCAATCAGACGCTCACCGGTTCGGTAGAGCGGGTGACCTATCATAACGATCAGAACGGTTACACAGTCCTGCGACTGCTCATATCGGGACACAGCGAACCGCTAACTGTGACAGGAAATTTTTCTTCCGTCTCGCCTGGTGAAAGTCTCAGGCTGACAGGCCTATGGACGAGCCACCCACAATATGGCGATCAGTTCAAAGCCGTGGAGTACGCCGTCATTCGGCCCGCGACGATTGCTGGCATTCAGAAATATCTCGGTTCGGGGTTGATCAAAGGCGTCGGCCCGGTCACGGCCAGGCGGATTGTCGAACATTTCGGAGAAAGTACACTTGATGTAATAGAAAGCGACATCGCCCGCCTGGCCGAAGTCAAGGGCATTGCGCGCAAACGAATCGCGATGATTCAGAAGACCTGGCAGGATCAGCGGGCTATCAAGGATGTCATGTTATTCCTTCAGAGCCACTCGGTCTCGACCCATTTCGCCGTAAAAATATATAAACAGTATGGAAACGAATCGATTTCGATTGTCGAGCAGACGCCATACCGCCTGGCGTCAGAGGTATACGGCATCGGTTTCCGGACCGCCGATCAGATCGCGCGGAACCTCGGAATGCCTGCCGATGCCGAGGAGCGGATGCGCGCCGGCTTGCAATACGTATTGCTCCAGGCGACTGATGAAGGCCATTGTTATTTGCCTTGGCAGGATTTGATCGAACGCTCGACCGTTATCCTCGAGGTGGATGAAAGGGAGAAGCTCGCTCGCGCGCTCGAGCAGATGCTCGACGAGGGGTTGCTGAAAACCGCGATGGATTCCAGCGAAAAATCGGTCTATCTGCCGCCTATCTGGCAATCCGAGCGCGGAGTTGCGCGCCGGCTGAGAACTTTGCTTGAAAAACCGCTTCGAGTCGACCGCCGGCGCATCGAGGACTGGCTCAACCGCTTTAACGTGAAGAAAGGGATAGAACTTTCCGACGAACAGCGACAGGCCGTTCATCGAGCGGCCGCCGAGCGGGTATTCATCCTGACCGGAGGGCCGGGGACGGGAAAGACCTCTACGCTGCGTACGATGGTCGCACTCTTCTCGGCGATGGGCAGGAGCGTCCTGCTGGCGAGCCCGACCGGTAGAGCCGCACAGCGGCTCTCTGATGTGACCGGGCGCGAGGCGAAAACCATTCATCGTCTGCTCGAATTCGATCCATCGCAGATGTCGTTCAAGCGCAACGAGGAATGGCCGCTGGAAGCCGACGTCGTGATCATCGACGAGTCATCGATGATCGATATCGTGCTAGCCAATAGCTTGTTCAAAGCGATACATCCGGAATCGCAGTTGATATTGGTCGGAGACGTCGATCAACTGCCGTCGGTCGGGCCGGGAACGGTACTGAAGGATATTATCGATTCGGGGGCAGTGCCGGTCGCGCGGTTGACCCAGGTCTTCAGGCAGGCGGCCGAAAGCATGATCGTCCGGAATGCGCATCGCATCAACCGCGGCGATTTTCCCCGACTCGTCAAACCCGGCGAGCAGAAGAGCGATTGTTATTTCATAGAAGCCGATGAGCCGGATGAGATCGTCGAATTGCTCGTCAAGTCGGTTGCGAAGAGCCTCCCGCGCCGCTTCGGTTATGATCCGATGAAAGATATACAGGTACTTGCGCCGATGAATCGCGGACGCGTCGGCGCGCATCAACTCAACTCGCTGCTGCAGGCCGCGCTCAATCCGCCCGGGGCGGGGAAGACCGAGTTGGCGCGCGGCAGCCGCATTTTGCGCGTCGGCGACAAGGTGATTCAGCGAGTCAATAACTATAAGCTGGAGGTATTCAACGGCGATGTAGGGATGATTGAAAACATAGAGCTGGAAGATCAGATGATCGCCGTGCGTTTCGCCGATCGCGTGGTCGAGTATGACTATGCCGATATCATGGACCTCGCTCACGGATTCGCAGTTTCAATCCATAAGTCCCAGGGCAGCGAATATCCCACGGTCGTGATACCGCTCCACGTACAGCATTTCCTGATTCTCAGTCGAAATTTGCTATACACCGCGCTGACCAGAGCGAAGAAGACGGTCGTGATGATCGGAATGGCCAGGGCAATCGGAATGGCGATGCACAATCTGGAAGCATCGCGCAGGTTCACAAGTTTGGCGAAGGAGCTTCAACACTGAGAACGGTGAGGCGGAAATCAGGTATCATTTTACATTTATCATTTTATATTTGTAATTTTACATTTGTCGTTTTTAGTAACCACTTCTCTTCAATGACAAATTACAAATGTAAAATTACAAATGTAGAATGATACCTGATCTGTCCCGAGCCACCTCTGTTAATTGCAGAACTTATCGAAAGCCTTGACCAATTCGCCCGCTATCTCTTCGGCGCCGCGCCCTTCGATCTGATACCGTTCCAATATATGGACGACGTTGCCGTTCTGCAGCAGCGCGATCGATGGCGAAGATGGCTGATAACCCTTGAAATAACTGCGCGCGCGCTCGGTCGCTTCGATATCGGCGCCGGCGAACACCGTGATCATTTTATTCGGCAGGACGCTGTGATTTAACGCGAGCGCGACTCCGGGGCGAGCCTTGCCTGCGGCACAACCGCAGACCGAATTGACGATGACCATGACGGTCCCCTGTGTATCGCTGATCGCCGCATCTACCTGGTCGGGCGTGCGAGTTTCCTCGATACCCAACTTGGTCAGGTCTTCCCTCATAGGCTTAATCAAAAGCTCTGAATATGGCATAACTTCTCCTTTTATGAATTTGTAGTGAAGGCAAAGATAATATGCCCATATCCTAAATACAAATCATCAATACAAATCATCGCATCCTGTCCAATAAAATCGCGGAAAACACGGGAAGATAATCGATAATTGATAGTTCGGGAGCGCCCTCGAAACAATCTTATCCGAATTATCAATTATCAATTTTCTTCCCGTGTTTTCCGCGGTTGATCATCCGATCCGAGAATCGGAGGTTACGGCAGACCATCCAGGAAAGCGCGATGGCTGCTGGAAAACTCGAAATTATTAAACCTATCCCAATTGATAGACCAAGTCATGAGACCTCTGAAATCGGGATAGCCTGCGGGATTGCGCAGCATATACCGCCCGCCGAACGACTGGCCCCGGATGATGTAATTGAGCGCACGCTGCACCTCTGCCGGCGGAGTGTAACCGCTGCCGGCCGCTTGAGTCGCCGCGGGAAGCCCGATCGCAACCTGGTCCGGTCTCAACGCCGGGAAGAACATGCTCTGATTCCCAGCCACGGGGAATCCCTGTAACAACATATCGGCCATGGCGCACATGGAAATCGGCGTTGGCCGAGCTGTAAGCCACGCCATCGAGCCCGAACACCGATCCCGTGTTGTAGTGTTGTACGTGGATGAAAGTCAATTTGTCTCTCACGCCGTGTATCACCGGGAGATATGCTCCGGCGCTACCGCCGTAGTTGGCGAACCCGACTTGAACGAAGAACGTCTCGGGTGCCATCGAAAGGATGAAGTTCGGGCCAAAATTATTGGCCAGGGTTCTGAGCGCTGAGATGAGGTTGATGATCTTCGGCGTCGTCGGATTCCTGAAGTCAGTATCGCCCGCGCCGAGCGTCACTGAACTTCCTTCGAAATCGACATCGATCCCATTGAACCCATATTGGTTGATGATCCCGGTGATCGAGTTGATGAAGTTCTGCCGATCAGTCTCGGTCGGGAGTTCCACGTGACCATTGGCGCCGCCGATCGACAGAAGCACCTTCTTCCCTTCGCTCTTAAGTTGCGCAATATCGGCCTCTACCTCAGCGGCTGTAGTGCGCACATCGGGAACGAACTGTATGGTAGAGAAGCTGCCGGGAACCGGCTCACCGAAGGCAACATCGATGACGTCGAAATCTCTAGAGACATCGCGCAGTCTGATGAAGCCCGAACCATTGTCGAAATTATGCCAGTAGCCGACGATAATTTTTCCGGGAAGCTGCCCGCCGCCTCCCCCACCACCGCTTTGCGTAGTCGCGCTCACCGAATTGCTCGCGCCGGACACATTGCCAGCGGCATCTTCGGCCCTGATCGTGAACGTGTAAGTCGTGTTCGGAGTCAGACCGGATACGGTGAAAATTGTCGACATCGCCATTCCAATAGGAGTCGTGCTGGCTCCTTGGAAGACATCGTATCCCGTCACCCCGACGTTATCGCTCGCGGCATTCCAGGCGATCGAGATGCTGGTGGATGTGGTAGCCGTCACCCGCAGGTTTCCCGGCACCGACGGCGCTTGCGTGTCGCCGCCGCCCCCACCGTCTCCCGTAACAAATAACCAGAGCGCCGGCACATTGAGTGGCTCCCAACCCGTCAGCGATGTGTGGTTCTGCCGGCATTCGTAGACGCTCCCTTGATAGGTGACTCGCGTCCCGATCGTGTAGGGAGTGTTGGCGGCCCATGGTGCCGGTTGCGTGCCTCCTCCGCCGCTCTGTGTGGTCGCGCTGACGGCATTGCTGGCGGCCGAGAAATTGCCGGCCGCATCCCTCGCCCTGACGGTGAAGCTGAAGGTGGTGGCTGATGAGAGACCGGTGGCGGTGAAGGTGGTGGAAGATGTGGCGCCGATGGGAGTGCCGCCGCGCAAGACATCGTAGCCCGTGACGGCGACATTATCGGAAGAGGGGTTCCAGGCGAGGGAGACGCTCGAGGATGTGGTGGCGGTGACCTGCAGGTTCGCCGGAGCGGATGGGGATTGAGTATCGCCGCCGCCGCCGCCCCCACCGGAGATATGTAACCATAGAGCGGGCGTGCTGGGAGGCTCCCAGGAGACGATCGAGCTGTGAGCCTGGCGGCACTGGTAGGTGCTGCCCTGGTAGCTGACCTGAGCTCCGACGGAATATGATGTGTTAGCTGACCAGGCCGGAATCTGCTGTGCCGAGACCGCTATCAGGACGACGGTCATTGCCGCGAATATTGCGATTACATTCAACCAATGTTTAAGAAATCTATTTTCTGACATTATCTCTCCTTATTTAATCGAGGCATCTGACGACAAAACAAACTCAAAAACACAGAAAGGCACGGGTAAGGAAATCTGCAGTCAAGTATCTTCATACTTTTCTTTTAGCCTCTATATGTTTTGTGGTTATACCTCTTCATCATCTCAACCCATTGGAGATGGCGTTTATCAGCTCACCATTCGCCGTATCGTCTGTGAGGTTCCAGAACATCATTCCTCCCAGTCCCTGCGTCTTAACATAATCTGCCTTGTTAGTGAGCGAGACCGGATCGTCGAAACTCCAGAACGTCGATCCGTTGAATATCCAATAAGCTTGCGCTTCGGGATGCCGGAAAGCCGGATAACCGAGCTGCTTGAGATTTTTATACGACCTTACTCCGGGTTCTTCAGGGAAGTCTCCGGGCGCAGGGCCCTGAGCAGGCTGGTTGAGACCATTATTCGCATTGGTCACTCCGGTCCATCCCCGCCCATAGAAAGGCACAGTCAACAAAATCTTATTCGCAGGGAAGCCTCTTGATCTCCACTGCTGGATGGCAAAGTCGCTGTAATAATTGTTGAGCGGAGGAGTCGACGGCATTCCGCCCCAGGCGAATAGCGCGCTTTGAAAGGCGGTCGGGCCGGTTGGATTAAAGCCGCCGAAGAAATCAAAGGTCATGACGCTGATGAAATCGAGGTGAGGCACGAGCGGAGCGATCACCATTCTCTCGATCTTGTCGATGCCTGCGGCCACGGCAGCCGTGAGTTCATAGCGTCTACCCGTCTGCGCGCCTTTGACATCCAACTGCCTGCGAAATTCTGCCACCAGCTCGACGAAGTTTTGCGGGTCTTCAGGTCGTGACATGCAGCCGGGTTGCCCCACACAAATGCCGATCGGGTATTCCCAATCGAGGTCAATGCCATCGAAGACGCCGGCGAGCGCGCCCGGACCGCCAGCATTGTCGACAACAGGCAGATCGCCATCGATGAAGACGCGAATGCATTCTGCGACGAATGACTGGCGGTTTTGCGGCAGCGCGGCATCGGAGAATCCGCCCGACCAGGACCAACCTCCGAGTGAAATCATAACCTTAAGGTGCGGGTACTTGGCCTTGAGTTTCTTGAGCTGGCCCCAGTTGCCGCGCAACGGCGTGTTGAACATGTCGCCGATTCCATCAACGCTCTCGCCGGCAGGAGTTGACCTCACGTAATCCGCCCACGCGTCGCCCACTCCTGGTTGCGTAACACCGACCAGGGGCCTGCTGTTCACGATATTAGCGAATGCATAGTTGATGTGAGTCAGCCTGGTCGCCGAACCACTCGTATCGACATTTTTGACGAAGTATTGACGGCCATAAATTCCCCACTGCGCGAAATAACCGACAATCCGCCTTCCTGCCGGTGGAGGCGGGGGTGGTGGCGGATCGTTCGTCGTAGTAGCCATGACCGCGTTGCTGTCGGTTGAGGAATTGCCGGCGGCGTCTTTCGCTCTTGCGGTGAATGAATAAGTAGTGTTGGCAGAAAGGCCAGAGACCGTAAAGGTTGTTGCCCCTGTCGCCCCAGCCAGGGCCGCGTTTCTGAACACGTCGTATCCTGTGACACCGATGTTGTCTGTCGATGCGTTCCAGGCGAGCGAGACGCTGGTGGATGTGGTAGCCGTCACCCGCAGGTTTCCCGGCACCGACGGCGCTTGTGTGTCGCCGCCACCCCCGCCGTCTCCGCCGTCTCCCGTAACCAATGACCATAACGCCGGCGCATTGGGCGGCTCCCAACCCGTCAGCGATGTGTGGTTCTGCCGGCATTCGTAGACGCTCCCTTGATAGGTGACCCGCGTCCCGATCGTGTAGGGAATATTGGCAGCCCAGAGTGACGGTTGCGTGCCTCCTCCGCCGCTCTGTGTGGTCGCGCTGATGGCAATGCTGGCGGCCGAGAAATTGCCGGCCGCATCCCTCGCCCTGACGGTGAAGCTGAAGGTGGTGGCTGATGAAAGACCGGTGGCAGTGAAGGTGGTGGAAGATGTGGCGCCGATGGGAGTGCCGCCGCGCAAGACATCATAGCCCGTGACGGCGACATTATCGGAAGAGGGGTTCCAGGCGAGGGAGACGCTCGAGGATGTGGTGGCGGTGACCTGCAGGTTCGCCGGAGCGGATGGGGATTGAGTATCGCCGCCGCCGCCCCCACCGGAGATATGTAACCATAGAGCGGGCGTGCTGGGAGGCTCCCAGGAGACGATCGAGTTGTGAGCCTGGCGGCACTGGTAGGTGCTGCCCTGGTAGCTGACCTGAGCTCCGACGGAATACGATGTGTTAGCTGACCAGGCCGGAATCTGCTGTGCCGAGACCGCTATCAACAGAAGACTAACTGCTGTGATGGCAATGAATATCGACCGGAGCTTAGACACATTTCTTTGTTGCATGATTCATCCCCTCTAATAAGAAGACGGTGACTCTCCCGTCTTGATTAACCCGCATTGATAATGCTGAACAGGTAAGTTGTGAGCTTGCGACTTCGATTATCACTAAATAATCTTGAAAGGGTTTGTTGGGTAACCGGAGTCAGAAGTAATCGCGATCGGATGATGAGTCAACCGTCTTACAGTAATGTTTACGGTTAATTAACAAGTTAACGGGTATGTGCGTTGAGCTTAACGGTAAATTGCCGTCGCGCGCGCAAAACCAGGGGTGATTTTGGGCGCTGTAAATCTGTCGCAATCGAAAAATTACGTGTACTATACGTTTACTATAAAAGCGGAAATTGATACTCGCACTTCATGGAAAGACTCTGGGTTTACAAATTAACGCGAATAGTCGTAGCTGCAGTATTTCGTCTCTATTTTCGCACTGAATATGCAGGAATTGAGAACGTGCCGGAAGAAGGCGCGATGATCGTCGCGCCGAATCACGTCAGCTACCTTGATCCTATCTGGGTATCGATCCCGTTTGAGAGACCGCTGCGGTACATGACCTGGGACAGGATGACTGGGATACCACTTCTGGGAAGATTGATGCGCGCATATGGCGCATTTCCTGTGAATATCGAGAGTCCGAGCGGGGATCGGACGGCGCTGCGCCAATCGCTGTTACACTTGCGTGCGGGAGGGGGGCTGGTGATCTTTCCCGAGGGAGCGCGCACGCGCGATGGAAAACTGATGCCGTTCAAGGCGGGTGTGATCCGGCTGGCGCTCGATACGGGGGTCCCGATAGTTCCGGTGACGATCATCGGAGGATACAAAGCATATTCACCGCATCATTATTTACCGCGACCATACAAGTTGAAAGTCGTGTATCACGAACCGATCAAACTGAATCGCCCGCCCGATACGATACAGATGAAAGACTACCTGCGCGATGAGGTTGAGAGACTACGTCTGACAGTTGCTTCGGCATTACCACATGAAGCGTTGGCTCTGACCGAACAGCAAGCGATGGAATCGTGATGAAAAACTCGTTTGAAGGCCTGTCTCACTAATATCGCTGGCTTGATTCAGGGGGGGATGTGAACAGCCTTGGAAGTAGAGATTTGCTGGCGGCGAGCTCGGCTGGTTAGAGCGAGGGATTCATAAAAATTCTGTCAGATATCTTACTAATTATCCTTTACAATCAATCACTTAGCTCCCTAAATTCCATAGATAGTTATAGAAAAACATCTGTTGATGTGTGAAAAAAGTCAGCCAAAGCTTTAGCGTGTGCTTTGCTAATCCCACGCTTCCCGTGAAGAACCTCAGACACAACGCTTTTAGACTTAAAGATAGCTACCAAATCTGCCTGCTTTAAATTATTGGCAGCCATCAATTCGCTCAACACTTCCAAAGGAGTGGCTGATTTTGGTCTGTAAAACCTCTGTTCGAATTCCTGGATCAAATGAACCAGAAGATTAAACAGTTTCTCTTCCTCAGGTGATAATTCATCTCCTTTATCCATCAAGTCTTCAACTATAGCCAGCATTCGATCATTATCTTCTTCGGTTTCAATAATCGTTGGCATAGCAGAAGCAACCAGGCGTGAATATTCCTTCTGATCAATCTTTGCAATCGCTTTTCCACTTGTCCTTGTCATAATCTGAATGTGTTAATATCTTCTTAATATAAATCGTGAATCTTTTGTAATCGATTCTTGCGATCAATCTATAATTATTTCCACCTATATTAAAGATGATGCATTTTCGATATCCATCAGCAGAGCTGAATGTCTTTTTGACATCATCAAAGCTACTCCAATTAGATTTTTCCACAATCTTATACCAACCATTGAGTGGGGAATCCCCTTTTGGATGTTTTTCGATGAACTTTCTGATAGTGCCATATGAGATTACACGCATCGTAAATAATCCTAATCCCACTTGATTTTAAATTGTCCACCGCCTTACCTCCGATTCCGATCTGTTTAATCCTTAATTCGTCGTCATCCTCTGCGACGGCTGTAATAGATGTGGTTCGCATAATGTGAACCACTGCGCCAGGTTCGCATTTTGTGAACCGCTTGTCAAGTAAAAGAGATTCGATCGACGATAATTGAGAAACCCGGAGGGATCGATGCTATGGCCAATCCGATCGCTGCATTATTTACCCCGGTGATCGAGGAAGTCAGGAGCAATCCACTCTCGGAAAGCTATCTTGAGTATCTGCGTCGGAAATTAACGGCGCATGGCGTGATGGTTTGATGTGAGCTATTGGCGAGCTGTCTTAACAGGCTTACGATAAACATCAAGACAGCTTACCGAAAGCTTAGGATTCCTCGGGATATTGCCTACGAGTGGCTTCAATCGGGTCGTCTATGGATGACATCGTATTTCTCGACATCATTCAAATTGTGAGCCGTGGGTGGCTACGACAGCCCCATAGATGTCTTGATGGCTGCTACCAGAAGCTCTTTACCAGTCTCTTTGGCTATTTCCAGCAATCCTTGCCCGCCCGCTTTCAAATACTCAACCACTTTGGCTGTGTTTCCTTCATTCGCTGCGATTTCTGCCTTTTCTGCCTTCCCCTGCGCGATGCCAGCTTGTGGAGACGGGTCTTGCCTTTTCGCCATCTCTTCCCGCAACTCGGCAAGCTGTTTTGCCAATGCAGGCAGGTCAATTGATTTTTCAAAGTGGTTCACGATCTGATTGAAGGTTATATCGTGGGCGTGGGTGTGTAGTTTCAATTGTTCGGGAGACTGGTCACCAGCATCTTCAATCGCCTGTTCAACAACAACTCCGCCTGAGTCCTCTTTGATACCAACCATACGCAGCCGGATGCCAGGATGCGAATTTTCCAGATGTTTAACAAAAGCGGGTAGCATGTCAAACTCAAGAGGGGCAAAGCCGTCTTTGAACACTAGCCTTACTTTTGTCTTGTCTGCAAATAGCCTCTCAAACTCACCCGGGCTGTTTACTCTCTTGTAGAATATTAGTCTGGGATAGTCTATCGTCCGAGATTCAAGAATAGCTGATTCTGAATACCGGACGATATCCCATTGTTGGAAAGTTTTCTATACTATGAATCTAGGCTGATATCGAGCGGAGCGAGAGAGGCTTCCTTTTCAGTCTTTGCGATATCCACCAATGTCTTTCTGGTAGCTGCCGATGATGTTAGTTTCTTACCCTTGGCTGGTTTGTGGATTGCATCCTTCATTTTGATGGGGGTAGTAGTTTCAGTAACAGAACTTCTGATTTCTGCTGTGCCATTTCCATCGCAATGGATAAAAATCTCTTTGGTCTCGGATGAATTCTTTATTTGGACGATAAACGATGTTTCTTGTTCTTCAGATTCTTCGAGTTTTTCTACAACTCTATGAATAGACTGTTCGATTTCCCAGTTCAGTATCTGAACTACTTCTTGAAATGATCTTTTAGACGATTTGAACATAGATATCCTTCTTAACAGATTTGAGAAGGTTCGGATGCGGAATGTAAGCGATGACAGCCGAACCAAGGTGCAGTTATTTACTCTATGCTTGGGCTATTGTCAAGAGGAGTATGTAGGTACTACATACGTATAAATAGTAACTGCAGCTATAGACTATTTAACAGAGGTGGTAGGGGGATGGGCCAGTGAATCCCCATAGAAATGTTGAAGAAGGCACAATATCGAATTTGATTTGACTTCGAAGAATACAAAATACTCATTACAATCGATTGCCACTACTGTGACGCTAAACCTGTCTAAAGTGGTTCATTTAATAATGGTACCGACTATAGATTTTACGGATATACTCAAGGATAACTGATCGAGAATGGTACTACTGTTTAGATTATTTGACACTGCGGAAGAAGCTGCTAAAGCATACGATGTGGTTACTAAAGAACAGTACGGAAACGTTGCCCGATTAAACTTTCCAGCGACACATGGATTATAAAGCTACTTCCATCCATACACTCATACCATACTAAAGGCTGAGAGAATTGACATTTACCCAGCCCTATTTTGGCTGTGTATCTCAATGGTTCAACTCCATTCACCGCCATTTTTTCCTCCTACTTCAAATACAAAAAGCCTGGAGTATCTTGCTTCTCCAGGCTTATTTTTTCCTGTTGTCTCGATCTTCCAGCCATTAAACTGCCGATCCGCTCTAAACTTAGGTATATATTTGGCGGATTGAAGGTGAGCTTTCGGCGAGTTGTCTTGACTTGCCTATGATAAAAATCCAGGCGGCTTGCTGATATCTCGCGTCAAACCTGCATCCCATAGGCACACAGCCGTCCAGATAGAAGCCCTCAAAAATCAAATTAATTTTCGCCCGTGGAAATCTGTGTTAATACCTGCAATTCTACGTCGTTGTCGCTTATGGACGGGCCGTTGGTTCCGCCGAGCGGGTTGAGCAATCCTCGTACTATTCACAATTGTGATCGTGGGAAAAGATATTCGTCGCGGGCGCTGGTTTGGAAACGGTCACGTAATAGTAGCGGTCAGCGTGCTCGATGTCAGACGAACTTCGACCTGAGATGTAAGGTTACCAATCAGGCCGCTGATTGCGCTCCGTCGCGAGTGAAACAGACATCAAACGAAGGAAAACTTATGCAAACCTTACTGCAAGACCTGCGCTACGGCGCGCGCATGCTGCGGAAGAATCTGGGCTTCTCGTTGATTGCAGTGCTGACACTGGCACTTGGTATTAGCGTGAACACGGCATTGTTCACCATCTACAATGCGTTTGTGTTGAAACCGCTGCCGCTCAAAGACCCGGACCGCATCACCAAAGTGAAGGGCTATGATCGTGAAGGCAACCGCAATGACCTTTTTTCGTACCTCGATTATGTGGACTATCGTGACCGCAACACATCGTTTGCCGGGTTGATCGCGTGGAGTCAATTCACCGCGCCATTTGGCGAGCAAACGGCGGAGGTTGCCGATTCATCCGGCTTTCCTGGTAATCTGGGTTTAGGTAACTTCGTCTCAGGCAATTACTTTACGGTGCTGGGTGCGGAGATGGCATTGGGGCGCGGCTTCACGCCGGAAGAAGATCAGACACCCGGCGCGCATCCGGTGATGGTCTTGAGCCACATTTTTTGGGCGCGCCACTTCAATTCTGATCCACACATCGTCGGCCGAACCGTTCGCCTGGCCGGACGGCCGTTCACGGTGATCGGCGTCACAGCGCCTGAATTCATTGGCGTGACACCGCTGCCGCCACAATTTTGGGCGCCGCTGATGATGCGTGATCAGGTACTCGGCAGCCGGATCCGCCGCGAATTGAAAAGCGAACGCAGGGAGGATTCCTTCATCTTGACAGGCCGTCTGAAGACAGGCGTGGGGGTTGCGCAGGCACAAGCCGAAATGAATGTAATCACCCGGGAACTGGCGAGCTCTTATCCTGACCCACAGCGCAAGGCTTCGGTCAGCATCACCTCCGGCGCAACGTTTCTTCAACTGGACGACGAACTGAAAATGCTGGTCCCGCCCGTGCTGACCGCAGTGGGATTGGTGCTGTTGATAGCCTGCGTCAACGTCACGAATATGTTGTTGGCGCGGGCAGCGGGACGACAACGTGAGATTGCGGTGCGGTTAGCGCTGGGCGCCGGCCGCGCGCGTCTTGTGCGTCAACTGCTGACCGAAAGCGTGTTGCTGGGGGCGATGAGCGGCGCGGCGGGCTTGCTGCTGGCGGTTTGGGCAATTCGCCTTATCTATTCGTTGTTTTTGGCGCGGTTGCCCGTTCCGTCCGCGATGCTCGAACAAATCTCGCTCGATCTGTCGCCGGATTATCGCGTGTACAGCTTTGTTTTGCTGGCGTCGTTGCTGGCCGGAATTGCGGCGGGACTCGCGCCCGCCCTGCAATCATCGCGTCCCAATCTGAGCAAAGCATTGAAGAATGAAGGATCGACGTTTGGCGCGCAACTTAGTCATTCACGTTTGCGCAACGCGCTGATTGTCGGACAAATCGCGGTGTGCCTGACTCTGCTGATTGCTGCCGGGTTGCTGACGCGCAATTTGCAAAAGGTGCAAATCATTGAGACGGGATTAGTCACTAAAAACACGTTCACGCTCGAACTGAGCGCACAGGGCATAGAGCCGAGCCGCGCGAACGAATTGTATAACCGGCTGGCCGAGCGTTTGCGCGCGCTGCCAGGCGTGAAAAGCGTCGGCCGAACACAGCGGCGGCCATTTGCGGGCAGACAAACAACGCCAATTACCATTGCCGGACAGCAACAGTTTGCCGATCAGTCCTTGCAAGCGAATTACAATTTCGTCTCCGCGAATTATTTCCAAACACTCGGCCTGCGCATCACGCGAGGGCGCGGCTTCAGCGCACAAGAAGAGCAAGCAAATGCGCCCGTCGTCGTGATCAGTGAATCCACCGCGCGTCGCTTCTGGCCGCAGGAAAATCCCATCGGCCAACACATCGGCATTGGCGCGGCGGTGCGGCAAGCGACCACTGATGGCAAGGCAAACTTTCCGCAATACGAAATAATCGGTCTGACAAACGACACGCGGCAGGGCCTGATTTGGCGGCCCGATGAAACTTGGCTGTACCTCCCGATGCCCACCGCACGGCCCGATGCCAGTAATGCGGGACAGCACCTGATCGTCAGCACGGAAAGCGATGTCCGCGCGGTGATGAGAGCATCGCAAAAGGAAGCTGCCGCGCTTGATCCAGGGCTGTTCGTGCTGATTCGCCTCGTTGACGACGCGCTGGATGCGCAGATGATTCCGTTCCAGTATGTTGCCTTGCTGGCCGGTGCGCTGGGGCTGCTGGCGCTGGCGCTGGCGTCTATCGGGCTTTACGGCGTGATGGCGTTCATCATCAGCCAGCGTACCCGCGAAATCGGCATTCGCATGTCCCTGGGCGCGCAGCGTCGTGACGTCATCACACTCTTCCTCCGACAAGGCGGCAAGTTGATTGCAATCGGGGTTCTCATTGGCTTGGGAGGCGGCGTGGCGATTTCCGGTCTGCTGGCCATTGCGCTGGTAGACATCAGCCAATTCGATCCGCTGGCATTTGGTGTGGCAGCGGCTTTTATGATTGGAGTCGCGCTGTTGGCCTGCTGGCTTCCGGCGCGGCGAGCAACAAAAGTTGATCCGCTGATCGCTTTGAGATGCGAGTGAGTGCGATTCGTTCCTCCGAAATGACGCATCGGCGTTCGTTGAGGTTATTTCACCAGGACCTGCACGTTATGTGAGGAAAGACATTCATTCTGGTGCAGCATTGTGAAAAAGAAAGATTATGCTCGAGCTTGGTGGATTCGTCGGTGTCGCGTAGGATCAGCGCGTTTGATTTATGAAGAACAACGATTGCCTACCACCGACACCGCGCAGATAGAGCGGCTTATCGAGCGATTCAAACAGGGACGGCTTGAACCTGGCGACGCGCAATCGATCGAGAAGCTCCTGCGCCTACTGCTCACGATCATCTCGTTCCTACAAGGTAAGACCAGCACGCTGCTGAGGTTGATGCCAAATGTTGGGCGCACGTGGATCGCAAATTGAAGGAGTTGGAAGAAATCTTTCCGGTCGAGTGCCTGATCGTGCTGAAGACGATCAGAAGCATCTACCGAAACGACCACGAGACGGAGGGGATGAATAATCAGGAACGACTCGCATATCATCAGGCGAGGAGCGGTCCGCTTCTGGCTCAACTAGAAGAGTGGATCGAGGAGCAGTTCGGAAAACGAAGAGTCGAGCCGAACAGCGCCTTGGGGAAAGCGCTGCAATATATTCGTAACCACTGGAAAGGTCTGACGAGATTTTTATCTCACCCGTGAATCCCTCTCGACAACAACACGGGGGAGAGGGCGTTGAAGAAATTCGTGCAGTGGCCAAAGAATTCTCTCTTCTTCAAGACCGAACACGGGGCGGCGGTGAGCGGAATCCTGCTGAGCCTGATCGAGAGTTGCCGACTCAACGGAGGCAATCCGTGGGAATACCTGTTGGTCTTGATCCGCCATAAAGATGAGGCGCGAGGAAATCCGGCAGCCTACCTGCCCTGGAATTATCCGCGCCGAGAAACGGAAGTAGAGGTGCAGGCGGAGGCCGCCTGAGTCGGAAATGAAGTCTCGATCTGGCGCCAGACTTCGGCGAATTGGGCGCGATCTGGCAATCCGTTATACAAGAGAACCTGAAGCTGCTGGGCCTCGATCGAATAGAGAGAGGTATCGGCCGAGCGCGGCCACCAGCGTAGCCGTCCTTGTGAGAACCGACGCAGAATCAAGTAGAAGCCTCTTCCATCGTAGACCAACAATTTGAGTGCCGTGCCCGAACGATTCCTAAAGACAAACAGAGTCCCCGAAAATGCGTTCTGGGCAAGCGGCCCCTACAGAGGGCAACCAGTGAATCAATGCCTTTGCGGAAGTCGGTCGGATCGCAAGCAAGCAGAATGCGGAGGTGCGGGACAAGTTGAATCATAATCATCAAAAGCGAAGAAAGTCCGCACAGAAAGCCGAGAGCGAGGCCGGGTCGAAAGAGGGCAGACAGATTGTGAGTTTGGCGCCATCTGGTCGTTCGATCACGACTCGATAAAGCGTTTCAGCCTCACTGTGTGAAGGGATCATGCTTTGTGGTGCGGGCGATAGTGGCGGCAACGGGAAGAACGCCGGCATCGATTTGGTCGCTTTTGAGGAACCCGTGGAGCCTGGAGCGTCCGCGGATGAATCCGACAGACGCGGCAAATCAGCGAAGCCGGATGCTGATCAAGTAAGGCCAAAGCAGCCTGTCGGAGATGCTCTGGGGTGCGAGTTCGTATGCTGGCACGAGTACTCCGCCAAGTCTCGAACCTGGCCTTGAGCTTTAATAGAGCGGGTGAAATAGACGTTTTCATCTTATGGATGTCTGGATCATCAAATGTCTCGAACTGTCTTTTATCTTCTGGAAGTTTGGCAATCTTAAAAGGTTTACCGTTTGAAAACTCTTTTGGACAAATCCCCTTGTCTTTCATCCAGGTCAGAAATGAATTGAACGTAATGATTGATATGTTGCAATTGGTAGTGTTTAACCCTGCTTCTCTCCTATCTATCACAAATTTAGAAAGATTTTCTTCGTTGGGTATCTGGCCGATCTTTAGCCACCTATTGAAGACTCTCCAGCAACGTTTAATAGTGTGGGGAGAGAAGTTCTTTAGATTTTTCATCTCTTTGACATATTGCTCAAAAGCCCTTTGATCTTTTCCTTTTCAGGGATGTCGGCTATAGTGCTTTCTTTAAGTCCGTTTGTCATCTTAGCTCTCCTATAATAGCTACAGAGAGCATCTTATTGAATTTATTTGACTTATCTGGCGGCGTAGCTCAGCTGGTTAGAGCGAGGGATTCATAACCCCTAGGTCCGGCGTTCGAGTCGCCGCGCCGCCACCTTTAGAATCAAGGATTTAGAGCAGGTCATTGGATCTGCTCTTTTCATTGTGCGCCCGGCAGGGATGCTGCGCTTCCACCAGTTCGTTGACCAATCCAGCTGCGGTAATAAACCGGGCGCGCTTCTTTTGTCGACAGGCTGCCACACAAAGCCCAGAGGCCAGATGCGTCTTGCCTGTGCCGCATTCGCCGATGAAGATTACCTGCTCGCTCCGTTCCAGATACTCACCTTTGGCTAATTGGTGAATTTGTGTGGCGGAAATCTGCGGCGCTTGTGAGAAATCAAATTCCTCGAGTGTTTTGTGCCGCGGCAAGCGCGCTTCACGCAACCTCTTCTCTACAACTCGTCGCTCACGATCTTCCACCTCTGTACTCAGCAGCAAGCTTAAATACTGAATATGTGTCTGTTGCTGTTTAGCAGCTGCTCAGCCAGGCGAGAGCACTGTGAGGCCACGCTCGGCAATCTCAACTGCTGACAGTGTTGTTTGATAAGAGCCTCTTCCAACTGTGCTTCCACTGCTGCCATCTGTCGGTTCATCCCATCACCTCCTGACTTGCCCTTCTGCTCAGAAGCTGATCATAAGGAGTGATGATTGGGGGCGGTTGCTCATAGCGAGCCAGGTTGGGCGGCTCAAGTAACTCGACCGGCCGATGAGCTAGGCTCGAGGCCTGCATCAGATAGCGCACCGCTGCTGCATCCGTGCAACCCAACTCCAGCGCCTGTGTGATCGCCCGCTCTAAGGGCTCATAGCCTTGCTCACAACCGAGCAAGAGGAGTTCGATCATTGCCCTTGTTCCTTCTTGCTTGCCCAGTCGCTTTTGCAAATTCTCCCAGAACCGATCATAACTCGCGGGCCAACGCCCTTGCTCTCGCCACTGTTTGAGTGGTGTCGAACCGGCCAACGCTCCCGGTTTGCGCTCCAGAACATGGAGGTAATGCTCGAGATTGAGGACCTGCCGGCCGCTCCCGGCCTCTGTTCCGGCAGATTTCGATCCGCTCAAGCCGGGGCATATTTATGTGGCTCCGCCTGATTACCACCTAATCCTTGAGCGCGGCCTTGTCAGGGTCACGCGCGGCCCGAAGGAGAACCGCTTCCGCCCAGCCATCAACGCATTATTCCGCTCGGTGGCTCGCGCCTATGGATCGCGCATCGTGGGTGTGGTTCTAACGGGGTATCTGGATGACGGCACGGCGGGACTCCGAGCTGTGAAGGATCGCGGGGGAATAGCCATCGTGCAGGATCCGGTGGAAGCGATTGCCCCCTCCATGCCGCACAGCGTGCTGCAAAACGTAGATGTGGATTTCTGCCTGCCGCTCGGCAAGATTGCGCTGCTACTGAGGCAACTAGCCCCTCCCCTTAGTAAGAAGAGTACTCAGCATCTCACTCAAATCCGCAGCTTCTGATTTTTCAAACGACATTTTTGTGACCCTTATTAGCGCATGAAATTTCTCAGATATCACCGAAATCCAACAAGGTGGACACCAGTAGATAATTTCGCCGTGAGCGCACGAAAGCTCCATCGATTGTGGAGTCAAGACACTACGCGGATTTAACGAATTCCGGCACGAGATATAGTCGTAACTGTATTGCCACAATCAGAGCCGGCTGGATTGGCATCCGCGAGTAATCTTGAAGCGAAGCCGAGCATCACCGAACACACAGCACGAACCTTGGCCACTGTCGTTCATAAGGAGTCGCAAACCCACGAATAGCAGGCATCGGGTGTACCGACTTTCTTTAGATCGTCCAATATTGGACAGCAATTTATTCCGGGCTGGCTGATCATCAGTGTGGAATTTAAGAATTTAAAAGGAGCGTGATACGTGCCCAACGCAAAGATTGAACAAGACCCTCCGTGGTTCCACCGCAGGAGCGAAGAACTAAAAGAGGAAGTTGCAGTTCTAGCAGCTCAACTTGCCGAGTTAGTGCAAAAGGAATCTCCGTTCCTCCGCTATTATTCGTAAGTTAGGTGAGTTCTTCGGTTTTGGAGCTGCTGGGAAGCTGGATTGGGCTCGATTCAAGCTCAATTTCAAACAGGAAGAATTGGATCGGTTCGAGGCTCAGACTGAGATGCTGAAAGTAGCAAATGAACACTGTGATACAGTACCTGAGCTCCCATCTAACTACAATACCGCTCGCAATCTCTTGAAAGGCAAAAAAATGGCCGAAACCCATTTCACTGACATCATCATCGTTGGCAATAGCATATCTAAATTACCGCGCAGAGAAGGCAACAACAAAGAAGGCAAAGACCAATTCATTATTACGTTTAGTCTCTCAAGCAGTCCTAGCGGACTCTGGATCGAGACTTTCAATCGGGTGTGGAAAAAACACGGCGAGCAGACATACTCATTACAATCGCCAATTGTGAAAGATAACCATATTCAAATCATCTGCCCTCTAGACGACCAGCTCCAAGGTCATTTAGAAGACCTCAAGCGAGAGGCGGCTACAACTAATCAGGTGTACCGGGAACAGCTTCGGGTAACAGACGAAGGGAGAAGCAATAATGATGAGATTCTCCGAAAACTCAGGTTTTGATCTCTGGTCAGCAACTGGCATCAGACATATGGTAGGGGTATTTTGCTTAGCGCTGGCGGTGAGCACAGTAGTGCGGGGGCAGATCGAGAACAATCTCCAGGATGGGACTAAGCAATCAGGAAAGGCGGCGCACGTCATTCGCGAGATTATGGACATGGCAGACAAATCGATTCCCCTTGATTTATTGAATGGCGCTGCGTGTGTCGCGGTCTTCCCTTCGGTCTTCAATGCAGGGGTTGTTTTTGACGGACGTGGAGGAGCTCACCTATTGTAGTAAGGAGGAATCCATGTCTAATCAAAATAGCATACAAACACTTAGGGTAACTTCTGTTGGCTCATTTCCCCGCTTTCTCATTATGTTCATCCTGGTAGTGGTCGGGGCACTCGTGCTGATTGTCATTGGCAGATACGACCTGAGCATACCAGGGCTGGCCAGCAGTGCGTGGTTTTTTCTGGCTATCGCACTACTGCTGATAGTGGATATAGGCGGCGGCTTCTTGATGTTTAGGCGCAAGTCCGATGCAGGCGAAAGGTCTCTTTATCAGCCCGAAGTACTGCTGAATTGGGTGGAGACGAACGCGAAAACCAATCATCATGAGCCAACCTGAATGCAATAAGCGAAGATGAAAGAAGGGGCTGATGAGCGAGGACGCATTGCAAATCGTCCTGTTTCAAGTCCATTAAGGAGACCCAAATGATCAGCATACGCGAATTCGCAAGTTCAATTTTTGGAGCTGAGATTTCAGCGCCTGTGATTGATTCACAAGATCTTTCCAGGTACCGAGATTTCCAATTTGGAGCGACCTTGCTCGAGATCGCAGAACAGGGACATCTGAAACCGTCGGAGGCGAGGACGATCCACCAACGCCCGGCAGTGATTCAAGAACTGGGGTGGCAACCCCAAGGCTTTCCTAGCTCTTCGCCTCGAGCAGACTCAGTGAGGAACATACTTTTCAGTTTTTGCAACGGAGAGCTTTTTCGCATCGAGGTCACTTATGATCCGGATCGGACCGAAGGAATGACTGAGGAGGATATCATCGAAGCGATATCGGCGAAATACGGAACTGCCACCAGACCTGTCGCCGAGATCAATCTCACCTCGACTCAGCTCTATAACGAAGGCGAAAAGCTAATATTAGATCAGAGCAAAAGGGTGATCGCGCGTTGGGAAGATTCGCAGTTCTTGTTCAATCTCTTTCAGTACTCCTCCCAGGGTGCTTTTGGCCTGGTCGCGTCTTCGAAACGGCGGGATGCTTTGGCCCAGGTTGCCATCGCCGAAGCCATCCGGCTTGATAAGCAAGAAGCTCCCCAAAGAGAATCCGAACGTCAAAAGAAAAAGATTGGGGAGAGTCGTGCCAGATATAAAAAGGCCAGGCGAGCAAACAAGGCGCCCTTTCGCCCTTAGATTAGACAGGCTCGCAAATGTACCGCTTGCGCGAACATTTGCTCGGCACCGGTGAGAGATGGAATGCTAAGCTCAGATACAGTTCATCGAGAAAGCGAATCAACACCTCGATGACCGCCTCACTGCTTACCTCGCTCAGATCTCCTAGCTCTGAGGGCTTAACGATGATTCTTTTCAACCTTGTCCAATAGTGGACGGCAACCCCTGCCAAGACATCCTATCATTCAAATTCAAATCGGAGTCGGGTTAAGGCAACGGCGCACTCGACTCGGAGTATGTGTTCAAAAACCTAGATTTGGAGGCGGGCTATGCTCTGGACAATCTTCACTATACTTATTGTTCTGTGGTTGTTTGGCATGTTGTTGTTGGGCCTGTCCGGCGGGGTCGGCGGTTCATTGATTCATTATCGCGGCGGTAGTTTATTCCCACGGTAGTGTTGATCGTCAATTCAGGAACTGGCCTGGGAAGCTTACGACTTTACTCCCTCTTCGCCTCGCTCCGATTCAGTTAAGGGTATCCTTTTTAGCTTTTACAACTGATAGCTATTCCGCATGGTGGTCACTTATAACTCGGATCGATCGCAGGAATGACGGCTGAGGACATCGTCGAAGCCGTTTCGGCGAAGTACGGAACTGCCACCAGGCCTGTCGCCGAGATCATACTCTCTTCGACCCGATTCTATAGCGACAATGAAAAGCTCATTTCAGACCGGAGCGAAAAGGTGATTGCGCATTGGGAGGACTCGCAGTATACGTACAACCTCATCCAACCAACCTACCAGTCTACATTTGGGATGATTATCTATTCGAAATGGCTGGATGCATTGGCACGGGCTACCATCATCGAATCCGTCTGGCTTGATAAGCAAGAAACTCCACAAAGAAAAATCGAACGTCAAAAGATGAAAAACGTCAAAAGATGAAAGATGATGAAGATCGCGTCCAGCAAGAGAAGGCCAGGCGGGTGAACAAGGCGCCGTTTCGCCCTTAAGCAATTAGGTGAAACAGACGATCATACTGATGGGGGATGTAATCAATGTGCATCATCCATCAGGCTATCGTGTGCGAGAGTCGGTTCAGTCGCGGAAATAGATTACAATCTGACAAAAATAATAAAGCTATAAGTGAGTTAGCGTACAGATGTGAGTGATTGATATCACTTAATCTGCCGTTTCCAGGAATATAGTCCAAAGCCATTATTGGGGGGAGCCCCAATATAGAATTCTCCCCCTACCCGACTGGCAAGAGCAGACCCTCTGCCGGTCGGGTATATTTGATTATCTTTTCTCCTATCACCTCTGCTAGCTTCTCGATAATTCTTTTCATACCCGTTCAAACCCGTTCAAAATTGGACGGATACCTACGCCAAGGTCAGCCTATCATTCAAAATGTAATCCAGAGTCAGGATACTATGCTGGTCTCTGAATCGCATGCATCGCCCTCCGACCATGCCCTCGTACCACCGTTGGGCTCTCGTGCAGTGACTTCTCGCTGGACCGGCGCTCGGTGGTCGGATCGTTGACTGTCCCATCTTCAGCCGTCTCTTCTGGCTGACTGACACTCGTTGCCTTCCGCTTTTCCGTGTGCCGGCCGAAGATCATCTCTCGCAGCCGTTTGATTGAGATATTCTTCTGCTGCAGGAGATTGACCAGGAGCAGGACCGTGCGTAACAGTCGTTCGATCAGTTCGACATCTCGCTGTTCCAATTTGTTCTCTTTGAGGCGTGCGATCAGAATCTCGATTTCGGCAGAATCGGTTTTGGGAATCTCAGGGCCTTTGGCCATCGGCGGTTGTGTTCTCCGTGAAAAGTATTCTTACGGCTACCACTTCAGATCTATCCTTACCATGCACACCTCGCACCTGTCACGATTCCGAGCAAAGGTGCTTCATTATTTTCGTCATACACTTTTTTGCCGAAAGCTCACCACTCATCCGGAAACTACCTTCGAACGTCTCCCACGCTTCATCGAAAATAACTTAACTATAAGCGCGTTGGAGCACAGACGGGGATCTTGGCATGGGTTACTCTGGCCTTTCTTGCATTATCGTCCGGTGTTTAACTATTCACAGTCTGGAGTTGAGAGCGGAGAGACGACCAGACATCTGACCACACTCTTCACTTAAAGTTGGCATTCGCAAGTATTGTGGGGATAGCCGTCTGGGTTTATCCACGCGCCATCAGCTTCCGCCGATGGCTTGGGAACTAGAGCGGTTTTCACATCAATGTACGGGTCAATGGAACGCGGATGACGCGGATACTGCGGATTGCCGCAGGTATTTTTTCGGTTTTATCTACGATAATCTGCCGCATCCGCGTCATCCGCGTTCCATTGATACTTCTTTTGATGCAATTAGGTTACCTTGGGAGTGCTGGACCAATCAAGTAGGATGAAGGTGACAACGTAGGGGCTGACCTGTATATCTGCCTGATAGCTGTATTATCAACCAGGGCGCACGCTGGTGCGCCCCTACGTTGTATCACTCGATTCAGCCTCCCTTTTTTATAATCAACTACCTGAAACTACAACGAACCGCTTGCGCGAGCATTCGTTCGGCGCCGGCCAAGGAGAATAGATGAGGCTTCCTCCCCAAGATATTCTGCTGGTTGAAGGCCATGACGATAGCAGAGAGATGGTCCGTTGGTATCTAACCCAAATAGGTTATCAAGTGAGAGCTGCCTCCACCTGCGCTGCGAGCTTATCGCTGGTGAGCGTCAGGCGATTCAATCTCTATTTGCTCGGCGATGACTGCTCAGATGGAGCTGCCCTTGATCTCTGCCAACAAATCCGGGCGCTTGATGCGGACACACCCATCCTTTTTTGTTCGTCCTCGGCCTTTCACGCTGACCGCGAGCGAGCAATGAGGGCCAGCGCGCAAGCCTATCTCGCCAAGCCACTTGAGTGGGACGAGTTAGAGCAGGCCATCGTGCGGTTGATCGGCGAGGTCCGGACCGTGGCAGTGGTAACTCCGCTGGCCCCGGGAGCGCGCGAAGGAAGGCACGTTAGACACCGTCTCGGGCGCACCAGGGTTTAATAGTTCTTCACAATTAATGCGACGTCCTACAAGAAAGTGGCTATGACAGGCAGAGGTCGTGAGGCCGCTCCGGCAAGCAGGCCGCCGCCTTCATCACCATGAGCATCGAAAAGAGACAAGATCATGATTCAAGAGACCCCTCAAGCCGAACAGTTCAAACAACAAATGCGTGATTCGCTGCGGCAGGAGACCCTCAATTCGCGCGCCATCACGATCGCCAAACACGATCACGTTTACACCTGTGGCGATCAAGACGAAATGGTCTACTTCATTGAAAGCGGCCAGGTCAAACTGCTGATGCTCTCGCCTGAAGGCAGAGAGTGCCTGCTGGCCATCCACGCGGCGGGAGATATTTTCGGCGAGTTGTGCCTGTCCGGGTTAGGCGCGCGGTTGGAAACAGCGATAGCCATGGAAGAAACGATCTTAAAACAAATCCCTTGCCCTAAGTTCTTCGCGCGGTTGAGCCGCGACGCGCTGTTTGAGGGCTTCGTGCAGTACCTGGCGGTGCGGATTGCCGACCAACAGCAGGTCATCGCCAACCTGGTGACGGTGGATAGCGAACAGCGCCTGGGTAAGACGCTGTTACGGCTGGCGCGCACACTCGGCAAGAAGGACCCGCGGAGCATCCGCATCGAGCTGAAGATTTCGCATGAAGAACTGTCGGAAATGGTGGGGACGACGCGGCCGCGGATCAGCCTGTTTATGCAGCGATTTCGGAATCTGGGGCTGATTGAGACGAGCGAAGAGCATTTTCTGATCATCAAAGAAAAGAAGCTCACTGCTTACCTCGCTCAGATCGCATAGCACGGGAGGCTGTCTACGCTCCTCGCGATAATTCTTATCAACCTTGTCCAATATTGATATGTACGGAGGAATAGGATGCTGGAGATATCCAGAGGCTGGTGTGGGAAACGGTGCAACTCCGTACAGGAGTGGGATACAATCTCCCAACGAGGGTATCCCACTCCTTTCACGCAGCCACGACGGGTAGTCGAGGAACTTCTCCTACGAAGCAGTAACCAACAACCGCAACCGCAATGTGTCAGGCGGCTCAGACGATAGCCAGGCAGCTTGATCAGAACTCCAATGACTATCACCGGATACTGGTTTGGTCTGACACCTTTCTTTCCGACGTCGTCCAATTTTGGACATATCCCGGACTGGCCGATCCTTATCAAGGAAGCATCAATAGCAGACACCATTTCGCGGCATATTCAAGAAAGCCCGGTTCTTTTCGGGGACTTTTTTCGGGGACTAGTATCCTAATGAAAGGATCAGAAATGAGAAGATTGCTGGTTGTAAATAACTTGGAAAGGCAGGATTGAAATGTTTCATGGCTATGCTATTTACCGGCGCAAGGAGCGAGCCTCCGCGCGCTATGAACTGCCGGTCATGCTACAAATGGGTGACTGGTCTGAGGGAGAGACGGTTTCTACAAGCACAGTTGTGATGGCACTGGTATGGCAATACTACGGGCTGGATTTGAGCCATCCGGAGGTTAGTCGATGGCTGGAGCAAAACGCGCCCGATGTGAAATACGCGGTAGCCGAGGACCAACTCGCGACCGGCGATAACCGCAACAGGTTCAGAATCGGACCAAACGGAATGATGACGGTGTATCTCTCGCTGGAGGTCGAGGACAGGTTGAGAGAGGTCTCATCTCGTTACATCTTGAGGCAATCGGCTCACTTTTATCAGTGGGCGGTGGGTGGCGCTCTAAGCGGGTACAACCACCCCATTATTATTTGACGATCACGCGGCGTCTGACCGGGGGGAGATTCGAGTGAGACTGACCGTAGGGTGGCGCTGCTGAAAAAACTAAATAGCGGCTAAAAGACACAACCTATACACACTCTTGCATTCATCCCTGCTGGTATAGGGTTGCCGCTTTCAGCCGGAGAAACCGGAGTAGAACATGAACATGAGCTGGGAAAGTTTAATCATTCTATTGATCGTGGCCGCCGTAGTGGGCACGCTCGCACAATTGCTGTCGGGATATTCACGAGGCGGGTTGTTAGGCTCAATCGTGCTCGGCTTCATCGGCGCCCTTATCGGAACTTGGGGGGCCAGAGAGTTCGGATTACCTGAGATATTAACTTTGCAAATCGGTGGTACGAACTTCCCCATAGTCTGGGCAATTATCGGAGCAGCGTTGTTCATTTCCTTCCTGGGGTTGTTTACGAGGCGCCGGTATGTGTCCGGGTGAGGGTCAACCAGTCGAATGGTTATTGAAAACTGCGGTAGTTTAAGGAAAAAGTATAAGGAGAAAGTATGTTGAGCAAAGGTGAAATCAAAGGCAAAGCCAGGCAGGTTATAGGCGCCATCAAAGAGAATCTCGGTTGGCTGACCGACGATCACAAAGCCGAGGGCGAGGGCAA
>CAWCKY010000004.1:0-1641430 GCA_963796275.1 uncultured Acidobacteriota bacterium
ACATGGTCCTTGATAGGCTTGATCTTGTTGCTGACATAGCCACCAGAACGATTATTCCTGGCAAAGGTAATGGTCTAAGATTCTGGCTTTGTCCCCAATCCCAGATTCATCGTTTCAACGTTCGTTACTTTAGCTTTGGAAAGATTCTCCGAAAGAATTCTATAAGTCGAGGGACTTGGCTCGAAAGCAATCACCTTATGCGCCAGAGATGAAAACAGTATCGCAGTCATGCCAATATTAGCGCCGATATCCACAACTACATCATCCGGTCCGATAAGCGTGCGATACAGTTCTACCATGTGCGGTTCGAAGTTATCGCCGATTGCGTCCAGATAGTTGTCGTCAGATGAAAAGGAAATAAGTAATATCCCCTATCCTGATTCTTTTTTCTCATAACAACCTACAATTTTATTCGACCATTTGCAATGTCTTTAAAACAACTTCTAGTATCCTATGGCTCTCGTTGATACCAAGATGCCTGGGAGAAACTGCATCAGGCGTTTTTATTCGAATTTCCAAACAGACCATCCGCTAATACTAAACCCGCAGGAAGCCTGTAACTGTGTGGCGTAGGTAAGTTGCTACCATCCGCGAGACAGATTGCTGAGTAGCAATAGTGTTACCATTTCCCATGATCACCACTTTCTGGCGGGGTGTCATTTCTGGTTCATCAAAAACCCGTACGTCAGATTCAAAATCAATTCTTGCCCAATGTACCCGGAAATACGCATTAGGAACCCGTGCCTCCTCGGTCAGCGACCAGCATCCCCAATACAGCTATTGGCCACGGTGAGTCGCCACAAAAACAACCCCCCATGGTGTTTCTGCGCAGACATGCTTGCTAAGTTCCCAGCCGTATCTATGCATCAGATCCCTAAAATAGGATTCCCTAAATCCAAGCTCACACCAACCAAATCGCCGTATCGCCCATAAAGACTCGCCATCCAGGCGAAACCCCCAGGGCATCGGAAAATCGTCCGTGATCGGTTCGGCTGCAAACACGACCTTCCCACCCGGCGCAACGACTTTTTTCAGTCTCTCGATTAACGAACGATGATCGGCGCAATGGTGAAAACACTCGAAAAAAAGCACGGCATCGTATTGACGCTCAAGATCGTGGAGCAGGGAAAAGTCACCGTGGATCATCTCGACATCCAGATGCATTCGCCGCGCTCGCTCAGCAATCAGATCTAACCAGCGCTTTTCTATATCGATAGTCGAAACCTTATAACCCATCCGCGCGAGGAAAAGGGTCGTATTACCTGGCCCAGGGCCTAACTCTAAGACTGTGGACTTCGGCGGCAAGTTAAGAGTGCGAATAATATGCCCTATTGCTATCAGTTGATTGCCGACCGTCTGCGGGCTCTCTGTACAAAAAGGAAAAGGCTTATCAGCCATAGACAGCGCATCAAATTTTGTTACCTCATTGCTTGGATGATAGGATTCGCCGTGTAAGTATCGATACAATTCAAACTGCAGATCGGCGTACTCCTTCGAATAGGGATCGTCAGGTAAATCAAACGGAAACTCCATCTTAAAAGTGGTGAAAACTCGACGTAACTCGTCGTCAGAAATGGCTGCTGCAGCATCGAGCTCCTGCATAATTTGATCCAGCTCACTCAACGAGGACACAACTCTGATACCATTCCCATTTGATGTGGTCAGGTTCTGCTGCGCTGTACTCACCTTAGATGTCTCCTGCGCACGCGAGCCGGTAACTAATTCTTCCAACACACGCGATATAAGTTGATTTATCTCGCGTTGCTGGTCCAGATGCCTCAGTATCAGCTTGCGCAGAACTCGCTTTACAAGATACTCGAACCGGCCGAGCACGCCCTTACGTCGTGCAAAGACATTACCGTAATTGCCCATACTTCGTTTGAACTCAGCCATGCTATCCGACAAATGCGTATCCATAATCTTATATACTTTACACGCGGCGCAGTGCTCACCTGCCTGTCATGGCAAGCGGCACGCTGCACGCCTGTCATCAATCCCCCACGGGAATGTTGGGTTCGCTTTGGTTCATCACAACCATACCACTCCCATTTGATGCGGATGACGCTACGGGATATAGCCCGAGAAGCCACGAAACATCCGGCTCCAGAGCGCTCCAGTCTTCGAGTTCGAGCTTTTCGGCATGGAGGTTCAGTTCCAAATCGGTTTTTTTCGAAAGCTCAGGTAAAAGCTTATAGGGCAGTGTATTGCCAAGAATGATATTCAACAGGTTTCTTGCGCTCTCTGCCCATGTGAGATATGGCATGCCGTCGGATTTTGGGTGTTTCCCTTTTGTATAGAGTTGCAGCCACTCCTTTATGTCCTTGGCAAGCACCTCAGGCGATTTGCCGTTTGAGTAGTAAAAGACGCAATCTCCTCCTACCTCTCGAAAGACCGGAAGGTCCCTGGCGATGATCGGAATCTTGTGCTGCGCCGCTTCGATGAGTGGCAGGCCGAAGCCCTCTCCTTCGGAAGCCGCGATCAGACAAGTACTCGCGGCATATACCTTGTCCAGATACTCATCGCTTATGCCGTCGAGCCAGAACAGGCGCCTGTTCAGTTCGGAGTGCGTGCGGAGCCAATCGCTGAGGCTCTCCATCATCCAACCTTGCTTGCCAACGATGACGAGATTGAGATCGTATTGATCCTGCCAAAGCGCCTCGAATGCCTGCAGAACTTGCGCATGGGCTTTCCGCGGTTCAACGGTGCCGACCATCAGGAAGGTGTGGCGATTCATTATGCAGTCTAAGATGGCGCTCTCATCCGGCGGAAATCGCCTGACCGGCAAGGAATCAGCAATATCGGCGCCAATGTGGAACCAGTCGATTTCAAAAGGTCGTCGGAGTTCAGCGCTGTTTTCCTCCACCCAGGCAGCGAGCTGATTTGCTACTGTTTTAGATATACACACGGCGCCGTCGCTTTCAGCGACCACCTTGAGCCATTGGGTGAAGCCCTCAGCGTTTCCTGGATGGAAATACTGAGGCATCTGGATACTCAATAGATCGTAAACCAAAAACTCTACCCGCACCCCTTCCCTGCGCAAGACCTGATAAAACTCCCGGAGCCCGGCGACTACCTGGGGTTGCAGATCGAGTCCCAAAAAGATATCTCCGGGCGCATAGTCGATGGGCTCGTCTTGCAACGTGCTCCCCTGGTATCCGAGAAAGGCGTGGGTAAAACACCGAGCATACCGGTACCCTTGTACTGTCGTGGCGTATACAGGCTCAACTCGATACCCTGCCGGCGGATGATTCAGCCATTCCTTAAGAATGTTGCGCACGACGCGCTGGATTCCGCTCCTGGCGTCACGCTGCGCCAGTTCAGAAATATCTATAAGCAGTTGCCGGCGCGGATAGTTCTCACGAACGATCGTGTACTCCAGTTTTTCCGCGCTTTCCTGCCAGGTTGACCAGCGCATCTGATCCGATTTAGGGTAAGTTCCCCTTCCATGCAGATCGAGCCAGATTTTGAGCGAGTTGGCCAGTTCGTGGTGGGTGTCGCCTGCGAAGTAGAAGGCGCACTCGCCGGCCACTTCGTGGAAGACGGGTATATCACGCGCAACAATAGGGATGCCATGGCGGGCCGCTTCGATAAGCGGGAGACCAAAACCTTCATTGATACTTGCGGCGATCAGGCAAGCGCTGGCGGTGTAGACCTTTTGCAGGTATTCGTCGCTGATACCCTGCAGCCAGTAAAGACGTCGATCCTTCTCGGGATGGCGCTGTATCTTTTCCACCAGGTTTTCGGTCTTCCATCCCTGCTGTCCCACAAACACGAGGTGAGAATCCAAACCTTCATCCCAGAGCAACTCGAGGGCGCCCAGAATCTGGTCTTGCCGTTTCCTCGGCTCCAGGGTCGCCACGCAGAGAAAACTGGGGCGGCTTTGAATAGCGCTCAGTACCTCTGTCGCATTCGACGGTAACCCCATTGATGGCCTGGAGTCTTCGATATCGGCGCCATTATGGACCCAGGTTATTTGAAAATTCGGCGCTCGACTGATGTTATTCTCGGTGATCCAGTTGTCGAACACGTCGGCGGTCGCCTTCGACACGCAAATGGCGCCATCGGCGCCGGCGATCATTGCCAGCCACCGCTCGTGCATTTCGCTGATATCGGAATCCTTGAACAAACTCGCCAATTGAATGGGCAGCAGATCGTGGATAAGGAATTTGATGGTGACGCCATCGGACTGGAGCCGGCGGAAAAACTCCTGGTGTGTCAGTTGCACATGATGCTGCATGTCGAGGCCGAAAAAGACATCAGCGCGTTGCCAGTGTACCGGTTCATCGGTCACATTCTCGGCGGTCTGACCGAGGAAACGCTGCGTAAATTGTCGGGCGTAACCATAGCCCTCATCTGGCGTGGCATAGACCGGCTCGACCCGGAAGTCTTTGGGCGGAGACTGGAGCAGCGCTTTCAAATAGCTTCGAACAACGCGTTGAACGCCTGTCGCGGCATCACGCTGTGAAAGTTCCGAGACATCGAGCAGCAACTGGCGTTCGATACCCGTATTCTGGTTTTTCGCGAGACAGGCTGCGAGTTGTGTTGCGAGCGCAGGATCGGGAGAAGGCAGATGTCGTGCGACCGCATGGATGGTTCTAGTATGGTTAACCGAACGGGCAAGGTAGCTGTATTGATCGGCCGCATTGGTTTGGAGTGACTCCCACGCCCTAATAGCTCGTTTCGCCGATTCATCCCAGGAAAACTTCTTCGCCTGCAGCAAACCATGTTCGCGTAGTGTGTTACGGAAAGCGCCGTCTTCCAGCGCCTGAGCCATTTTTCGCATTATGGCGGTAACATCGAAGGGGTCGAACTGAGCGGCGCCCAGCCCGATGACTTCCGGCAGGCTGGAAGTATTGGCGCCGATCACCGGCGCACCGCAGGCCATCGCCTCTAAAGCCGGCAGCCCGAAGCCTTCGTGCCATGAGGGAAAAACAAAAAGTTTACAAAGGTTATAGAGCTGGACTAGTTCTTCATCTGTGATATAGCCGGTAAAACGCAACTCACCTGAATTGAGACCGGCCCTTTCCGCCTGAACCTTGAATTCGTTGACAAGCACCTCAGGCATCTTCCGGCCAGAACCAGGTGATGGCCGGCGCGCAATGCGGCTGGCATGGCGGCGAATGCCCGAATGAGACGCGGCAGATTCTTACGTTCGTCGGCGCCTCCGGCGCAGAGGACGAAAGGACGAGTCAGGCAAAACTTTTGGCGTAGTAATGCAGTACTCGTATCATCGACCATGATCGGACGGAAGTACGCATCTATGGCTATTGAAGTGTTGACGGCTCGGCTGACGGGGAGATCAAGATAAACGAGCCCTTCTTGCCGCGAAGCATCGGAAATGGCGAGGTGAAGCGCCGCGTGTTTTAAGTATTCCAGCTTCCGTTGATAGTATTTGGCATAGAGCGGATTCGGCTTCAGGTAGTGATCCGGGTTGAGCAAAGGGATCAGATCGTAAAGCGTCACGCTGACGAGCGCGGTCTCATCAAAACGGCCGATGCTGGTGACGGCGTCGTCGCCATAGCCTTCGAACAGGCTGGAGATATGGATCACATCCGGCAACAAGCTGGACAGAAAAGCTTCTCGGATTTTTTCGGCCGCCTTGCGCCGTGAGTCATTGCCTGGCTCGCATTCCCGTACGGGTCCGGGCGTATACCAGACGCGGATATTTTCCTGCGGTAGCAGACAGTCGAAAGCCGCGCGGATGGGTTCGATGGTGTCCGGAAAAAGACCGTTCAAGGCGAGGATGATTTCATGCTCACCTCGGAGCTGCGCGACAGCCTGGGAAAATGATATCGTATAACGCCCGATGCCCCGAAACTGGCTTTCGGTTTGCGCCCCCTGCATATCGATAACTATACGCATCGTTTAACCTCCTCCCGATTCTTCTAAGCATTGCAATAACGTCGCTGCGCTTTCCTTCCACGTGAGCCACGGCATATCGTCTGATTTCGGATGGCCGTTCCTGTCGCGCAGAGACAGCCATTCTCTGATCGCATTTGCCAACGCTTCAGGGTCATTACCCTTGAAATAAAAGGCGTGATCCCCCGCCACTTCCCGGAAAATCGGAAATGTCACGCGCAATAATTGGCAGCTTGTGGCGCCGCTTCGATGACCGGCAAGCCGAAACCTTCTCCATAAGAAGCCGCGATAAGGCAGGTGCTGGCGGTGTAAACTTTCTTTAGGTATTCATCGCTGATGCCTTCGAGCCAGAACAACCGCTTGTCGAGCTCCGGGTGACTGCGCAATTTACGGATGGTTTCCGGAATCGTCCGCCGCATCTCGTCCGGCAGATTACTGTCCACCCCTCTTTCCCGACAATGACAAGGTTGATCTCCAGACCTTGCCGCCATAGCTGAGTGAAAGCTTCTAAAACATGCAAATAACCTTTGCGCGGCTCGATCATGCCAACCATTAAGAAACTTGGACGGGATTGGAGCTGGCCCAGCGTCCATTCAACGTTGTCGGGCAGGCCGCGGCTGGCGGCAGTATTTTCGATGTCGGCGCCGTGATGTGAACAGGCAATGCGAAAGGGACGTCGACCGCTACATTCGAGCCCCGAATCTTTCAGCCATCTGGCAAAGTCGTTAGCGACGTCTTGCGAAACGCAGATTGCGCCATCAAACTTTGAGACCGCCTGGAGCCACTCAGTGTGACGCTCGTCCGCTCCCGGCGGGAATATGTCCGGCATTGTGATGGGTAGTAAATCGTGGACCATGAAATACACCCTTACACCCAGGTTGCGGTAATCCGCATACAACCCCTTGAGCTCTGCCTGAATTAGCAGATCGCCGGATATATCGAGTCCAATCAACAGGTCGCCGCACTCGGGTTCAACGATTTCATCTGTGAGAACATCCGCCGGCCACCCCAACAGGCCGAGGGTATCGCCGCCGGCGTAGCGGTAGCGCCAGTCCCCTTCTTCATTGCAGAGGTACACGGGTTCGACTCGGTCGCCGCCGGGCACGGCATCCAGCAGCGCCAGGGTCAGCGCGCGCGCCACCCGTTCGATACCCGTTTTACGATCGATGAGGGCGGTAGCTGAGACATCGACAAACATGCGTCTGGCCCGGCGCCGTAACGGCAGCGTGGCGGCAAGCGTCTTCGAGAGGTCTTGAAGCTCGGTATCGTTATAACGCCCGGTGCCCCGAAACCGGCTTGTTGTTTGCGCTCCTTGCATGTCGATGACAATACGCATCGTCTATCCTCCTGATTCTTTTCGCTGGCGGCTTTCAGATGGAAGTAAATTTCGCGTGCACGAATGCAGCTATCGCTATTCGGCCGAGTTCTTCTCGCTGGCGGCTTTCAGTTCGAAGTAAATTTCGCGTGCGCGAGGCGATAGAGTCCACGAGTTCTTGTGGCGCCGCCATGACGGCCCATTGTAGCCGTTTGAATATTTGTTGAAGGATTCGCCATTCAGGCCTCTTGCAGCGTCAATCCTGCGCAACCTTGACTCCAATCGTGGATATTTTCCAAGCCGACGGAGCGCGACATTCTTTAGCCATTGATCGGGATATGGCGAAAAGTATCGAACGGACTAACAGCTGGCGCAACAAGGCGCTGCAACAGTCGTTTCGCATTATCACGCAGGAGACGCGCAGTACCGTTCAGCCGGCGAAGCGGCTCCGTAACGCGCCACGAATGACTGTTAAAGACTTGCCTGTAAGTAGCCTCGTAGCTTCGGCCTGCGCCGCCCGTTCTTCGGCCTGCCGAGCTTTGGTTTCGGCTTCCCGGGCGCGGGCTTCGACCTGGGCGCCAGTTGTTCCGCTTGCCGTGCTGAGGCTACGGCCTGCTGGGCCTTCACTTCGGATAGCTCGGCAACTTCTTCGGCCTGCCGAGCTTTGGTTTCAGCTACCCGGGCGCGGGCTTCAGCCTGGCTGGCCCGTTGTTCGACTTCCTTAACCATCGCTTCCGCTTCTTGAGCCCGGCGTTCCGACTCTAGCCGGTCGATTCTAACAAAATCATCAAATACATTGGGTGGTGCCTTAAAAGCGGCCTTCAGGTTTCCGTGTTCAAGCGCGATGTAATACCTGTTCAGCCCATCGAAGTAGACATATTCGTACCCCGCGTTCAGCAGCAAAGGCTCCCAGTCTGAGTAAGACTCTTCCTGGCTATTTGGCAATGTCGCCTCTACAAGTATGATCCAGGGACGTATCTTCCCGAAATCGGTTCCCTGGAAAACGGCCTTCTCCGCGCCCTCGACATCAATTTTGAGAAAATGTATCGGCGCCAGATGATACCTTTCGCATATACTGGAAAGGGTATCCATCTTCACGCGCAACTCACGACTCTGATAACCACGCTCCGCCACGTGCCGTTCAGCGAACTTTTCCTCCGCCGTCGAAAGCCCCGTGTCAGGTATCTCGTAGAGCAGGATTTCGCCCGGTTCGGCACCAAGAGCGAGTTGAAGGTTGATGTCTCGAGGACGCGCCTTTTGCAGGCATTCGAACCACTGTGGCACGGGTTCGACATTGATACCGCGCCATCCCCGCTCGTAAAACGCCTTGGTCACCGAGTCAAAGTCAGGGTCATTCGCGCCAACATCGATGTAGAAGCCCTGGTCAATGTGCTTCAGGGCACGCCAGAGCATGACATCTTCAAAATTCTGCGCGTAGGAGATAAAGCTCATTGAGTCAGGCTCTCGATACTTGATACGGGGTTCGTTCCAAAGACATCCCGCGAATTGAGTCTTGTCGATATTGATTACGTTGAAGACAAGCGCCAGGTCCCGCCATTCGTAGTTAGCGGTAAGATGTGTATCGCTATCCACCAGAGCGGTTTGAACCGAATAGCTGCCTATCCCTAAATTGACCGGAAAGGCGATGACGAATCGGTACTCGTCGCCCGGCCGCGGGTTGTGGATGACCTGCCCGGTGTGCCAGGTATTGGTCCCGTACATGACCTGTCCCAGCCGGTCCTTGATCCCGTATCCGAGCACCAGCGTTTCAACCGGCCGGTGGACCCTGACCTTGATCCGCAGTTCGACGGCATCTCCTACATTGACGTATTCGGCCACTTCGCCTTTGCTATTGTAGAGGGCGATCTCCTCGACTCGGGCTTCGCCGGTGCCGGAGATGGTTTGCGCCTTACCGTCATCCAGCTTTACTACCTTGATGGTGGAGTCTCCCTTCTCAGCGATCATGGCGTTGTAGAAGTCAAATACCTCTTCCGGATTGCCGTCTTTGATAACCATGCCCTTTTCCAGCAGGATGGCCCGGTCGCAAAGGGTCTGGATAGCGCTGCGATCGTGAGAAACGATGAGCAGAGTGGAGCCCATCTCCTGAAACTCTCGGATGCGGTTGGCGCTTTTATGCTGGAAATAGGTATCCCCAACCGAAAGCGCCTCATCCACAATGAGTATCTCGGGGCGCCAGGCGGTAGCGACAGCAAACATCACGCGAACCTGCATACCGCTGGAATACGTTCGCACCGGCTCGTCGAAGTATTCGCCGATCTCCGCGAATGATTCGATCTCGGGCATGGCCTTTTCGATCTCTTCCTGGGAAAACCCCATGAGGCCGGCGGTATGATAGGCGTTCCGACGCCCGGTAAACTCAGCATTGAAACCCATGCCCAGTTCGAGAAGGGCGGCGATGCGGCCGTTGATGCGCATCGATCCTTCCGTCGGACGCTGGGTGCCGGTAATCAGCTTGAGCAACGTGCTCTTGCCTGCGCCATTCTGCCCGACGATACCGATCGCCTTGCCCGGCTGAATACTGAAGTTGACATGACGAAGCACCCAGCGCTCCTCGATCGGCTTCACCGGGACGCCAAACCAGGAGAGCATCCGACGCGTTTCGCTGCCGTAACTCCGGTAGGCCTTCCCCAGGTTCTCTACGCGCAAAATGGGCTCACTCATAAGGTGTCCACCATCTCAGGAGCGGCCTTACGGAAGAAGATCAGGGCGAAAATCGAAGACACGATCGCGAAGATAGCCGTGCCGGCTAACGGCAGCAATTTTGGCTGACTTCCGAATACCAGAATATTCTGGTAGGCGCTGACCAATGGGGTCAGCGGGTTGAGTAATAACCAGTCCTTGTAACGTTCAGAAAGTGCGTTCGGCACGTAAACGATCGGAGTAAGCCAGAACAAGAATTGCAGAACAATTGGTACGACTTGCCCTACATCGCGGATGAATACATTGAAGACGCCGAGCAATAGCCCGAGGCCTGCTCCTAACATAACGTTAAGAACAATCAGCACAGGCAGCCAGAGGGTGCTCCAGCCTGGTAGATGACCTAACAGCGCGAATACTGCAAGGATGGCGACAAACAACAAGAAATTGTTGACCAGCGCCGATCCGGAGACGATCAATGGCAGGCAAATGCGCGGGAACACCACTTTCTTGAGCAAGTTGCCGTTCTCGAGAAACACCGTCAACGACCGTGAGACGAGGTCGGAAAACAACGACCAGGCCAGCATGCCCGCCATCAAATAAAGCGCATATTTAAATCGGTTATTTATCCCGGGCAGTTTGGCGGAGAGTACGGCGGAAAGAACAAATGCGAAGATAACGACTTGGGCCAGCGGGTGGATCACCATCCATAGGCCACCCAACCGGCTGCGCGCAAAACGGCTTAGGAATTCATTTTTGATCGATGAATAAATGAAATGGCGATAGCGCCAGGCTCTTATAAACATGTCGAACATAGTATGTGTGAAGCGAGATGGGCGCATGTTGCGCTCACGATGAAATCCCCTTGCTTAAGTGTTGAGTCCCTTAAGCAATTCTTAAGAACGGCTCCTTATTTATGGCCAAGGCACTCTCTGATAAGGAGGACACCAGATCGGCACAGCCTCATCACCTGTTCCCTGAACGAACGTACAAGATTCGGAGTCTCTGATAACCTCTAAGTGTACTCTGATTCATGTCCGTGAGGAGCATTATAGACGTCTCAGTCATCATGAGTGATGAATTTAATGGAGTTCTTTCAGAAATTAATTTGTGGTGCTCAATTCCGATCGCGTAATTTTCCCTACCCCCCAGCTAATACAAGGAAAAACAGTAGTGGAAAAAATCCGAAATAGATATCCGTCTCCCCAGCGGCATTGGGTTTAGGAATCGACTGGTGGATCAATCCAGGACAAAAGTATTGTCACCCTCTTGTGGGTTTGCCTTCATGATAAATCCTCGCATCTATTTCGGTTCCACCGAGAATTGCATCGTTCAATAACCGATTGTCGTATGGGACTTCTTTTTCTCCCGAATCACCATAAAACTTTGGGAAAAAACGTCGGGTGGTATACTCGTACCGAAACATCACATCTTCAAAACGTAGTCATTAAAAGACATCTCCTTGCCGAAACCGATCATTAGAAACAGGCATCACTTTCATCCTCTCCATCTGACCATATCGCGGTAAGCAAGGCGCTCCGCTTGTAGCGAATCTCTGCGTGGGTTGCCCTCAGGCAGGCTGCGCCACTCATCATACAACTGGTGGCTGCGTCCAGCCGGCGGCATGTACTTCACCCAAAATATCATGGGCGACCGGTGGCATTTCTTTAGCATATATTTTTAGATTGTACGCTCGCTCAAAGCCCTCAGGACTCTGGTAACCCAAGGCAAAAAACGTGGGAGCACCCGATTGCAGTAACTTTAGGTGTAATGAAGGTCTCCATACGCACCACCTCGAAGTACGGGATGAAGATGATTGTCGGGCGGCGGCTTGTTTGATATTCTGAGATTCAGGCCTTGTTGTATCAAGCAAAAATGTAATAAATGGTTGTTCGTGTTATTTACACGGCAATATGAGCGAGTCGCTCGCGAAGCGACTGTTTCTCGGTGGGCAGACCTTGGTTGATCATCCTTGACTTCACTCTGAATTAGCCTCGTTGCCCTGCTGAGCGTATGGATATCTCTCCGCCGCACCACATCTATCGACCCATTGATCGCGCTGCGTGCAAAGACGTTGGGCCTTCGGTGAGATGTCTGGATTTTTATCACAAGCGTATTAAACTCAGCTTAGTTCCCCGAAAGCTCACGAGCGGCTGCAGAGAGAGAGAGTGCAGTCTCGAAGCGTTCAACCTATTCAACCGTCCCAACTTCGTCCCGTGGATATCTGACAACCGGGTCATCTATACCGCCGCGGATGCGATGACGGGCGTCGCGGTCATTCCCATTTATCGCGCAACTGACGTAAACTGCCAGCAGCTCGCGTCAGCTACAATTCGGGTTGAGGTTCCGCTGGTGGTAATGCGGCGGTGAAGAGGGAAAATTCGAACGCACTCTACTTTTCGTTATTCAGTGGGTATATTTTTGTTAAGCATAACACTGGGAGTATTTCAGTTGGCTCCTAGTGCTACTGTGTCACAAAACTCCTCGATTTCTTAGGAAATCGAGACAAGCCCCATTGATATTAAACTGACATCAAGAGGATGGCGGTACACAGATCGCATATGCGAATTTCCACGGAAATTCGAGAATTTTGTGACACAGTAGCACTAGTTAACCGAGGACCGTGCAAATTCAAGTTGATTGTTATCAGTAGTTTCTGGTTGGCTCCGGAGGAGCCCGATGTTTATTAGCTTAGATGATAATGTTCATCGCAAGCTCCAGAGGAGCGAGATCTGAACGCCTATATACCGCTCCTCCGGAGCTTGCGAGGTTTGGATGATCGAGTGCTATAAATATTCCGCGCCGCTGGCGCTCGGGACCAAAAACATTGATTCCAATGATCTTTTATTTGCACAGTCCTCAGTTAACCAACCTGGATGGTTGCTGTTCTCAGATTGTTATGGGCTATTTTGATGATGGTCGCCGTGGTTGAGTACACAGTCGATGGCCATATCATTGAGGACCTCAATATTAGTCACCCAAAGTAGTCAACAAATAGATTTTCTGGAGGAAATATGGCAGCGAAAGAACGATTGGACTATGGAATCGGCGCGCCCGGTTACCTGATAACGTTTGCCATTCTGGCAGCGGTTTCAGCGGTGTCCGCCGTTATCCTCGGCACCAAGGGATTCAGCATCCTATCTCTTATTGTTGGAGTTTTCTGCGGCTTTTGGATTTTTTGCGCTGCGATATGGATTCTTGGCAGCAGGGTCGGAAGTTTACATGCTCGCGACATTATTCTCTCCCGAATCGCGTGGCGTGGAGATGAGCGCGTTTTAGATGTCGGCTGTGGGCATGGACTTCTTCTCGTAGGGGCAGCGAAGAAGCTGACCACCGGTCGAGCAGTGGGGGTCGACATCTGGAATCAGGCCGACCAGTGGGATAATCACCCTGAAAACACCGCCAGGAATGCGCGAATCGAAGGAGTCGCCGATCGCGTCGAGATCCACACCTGCGACGCCAGCAAACTAACCTTTCCGGATGAGTCTTTCGACATCGTCGTCTCGAGCGCGGCGCTCCACGATATGGTTGAGAGGGATAAGGTACTACGCGAAATCATTCGCGTATTGAAGCCTGGAGGTCAGATAGCAATCTACGACATCAAATACGTCCCCAAGTACCAGCAAACCTTTCTCGAGTCGGGAATGGAACAAGTGCGACACTGGGGTAAGCTCCGCTGGTACCTGCCCTTCGCCACCTTCCTGACAGCCATGAAACCCGGTAGACAGTAGACAGTAGGCAGAAAGCAGTATCCAAGGTTGAGTATATCGCGAGTTGTTCGATGGAGGTTCAGCCCATCTCGTCAGCCCATTCTTGAGAGAATTCGCGCTACTGTGAAAAGGCGCCGGATGCGACTGAGAAGATTAGCTATCGAATTCCGATCTTTAGCCCTAAAGAAGGGGGCCTTCTGTATTTCGCCCCATTCAAGGCACATATCTGACCTCTACCCGCCTGTTCGCGGGCATGAACGATCTGGTAGATACATGGGTCCGAATGGCAATCTCCGGTTTCCGCTGACCGAGCGGATTCCGTATGGATTGATCACCCGCATCGCCGAAACTTTTGCGACGCGCATCGCGTGGGCCGCAGGCTATTTCATTGAGCCCAACGATTTCCTCCCAAGCGAAAAGCCGTTCGGGATTCCCAGTATGTTATTCATAACCTTCTGCGGTCTCGATACCAGGGAGTTTCGAAACGAAGCATATTCGCCATGCTGCGGCTGGGATTCAGGAAACTCCTGATCAGCACACGCAACATCCGGTTCGAGATTTTGTTTTCAAATTTATATATGACGAACCGGTCAAGAATATCTTCACCAACCAGCCATGTCGTCCCGAGGGTCGGCGTGATGACTAGATCAACCCAAGCCATCGGGTGCTTACTATTCTTGAACGGTTTCAAGCCGATGTTGCCAACAGAAGCTTCACTAAGTGGGCCGATTTCCCATTGTGTACTGAAGAGTACGGCAAACCCACCCGCCTTGAGCCGGCTATGCCAGTAAGCCTTACGCATAGCGAACTCCTGCCCTCTCCCTTTTGGGTCATTCTGAACCTGGATAAAACCAGCCACTGCGCCTTGCATCGGGTGGCCAATATAGTCGGCTATAAACGGATCACCGTCATCCCACCCGCGCAAATTCCTGACTGACCGAAAATAGTCCTTAAAGAAAGGGCCCCGCAATTCCTCCCGTGTTCCCGATATGGTTGCAATATTGAAACTATGCATTATCGCGAGGAATAACAGAGACTGCTCGCCCGCTCCCTTCCAGTCGAAGCCCTTCGCTTTTCCGGCCCGCACACCATTTCCATTGCTGCTCTCGGGCGGAACCGGGTCCTGCATAGCGGAAGGGAGACGGTCTTTCTCAATGTGATTGGCATCAGGTTTATCAAATGTCAGATTTTCGCCCTGTTTCACCGGCAATGGAAGATTGATAACCTGAGCTGTACATGTCAGCGTGATAAAACAACTCATCAGAATCGCCAAAATTGCGATTTTGCCCATTTTTAAATTCTCCTCAGTGGATTAGAAGAAGCTTAATATTTACCGGGGTTAGAATGGGGTCAGAATGTTGGCGCAACACTATCGTGAGACGCGCCGGACGTCAAATCGTTGTGCCATCAGAATTTCAACCGCTGGGGCATCATTTCATTGATGATCGTCGTTCCTGCATGAAGAGGGTCTGTCGGCGCTCATGTCGCCATTGGTGAGGCTGCTTGCCAGGAGGAATAAGAATTAAGAAATCTGATGAGACCCGCCAGCCGATTTGACGTCCTATGCCGTAAATGGGCTGAAATTTCTCACTTACAAGCCTCTGCGACCATTTTCGTCTAGAATCAAAGCAAAATCTCACAAAAGTTACTGCCAAGGGATTATTTGCGGCGATTGCGTTCAAGAGCGTCGTTGCGTTGCGACTGCTGGATCTGCGCGAGAGCGTCGAGATGATGCCCAGTATGATAGGTCAGCCTCATTGAGCTTCAGGCAATCGGCTTATAGGATTGCGGCTTCGCTTCCGCCGCGTAGCGGGGCTAAGAATGTAGCCCTACGTTTATGGTCACTGAAAATAGATGCAACCACGTCATCCAGGGTAGGGGCAGACCAGTGTGTACCTACGTGGTTGCTTTACATTTTTCAGAAGAACATCAACGCCGGGTAGGTATTAGCGAGTAGGCGTTAAGCGTTTAACCTGAATGTCAATAGCAACGCTTGGCGTCGATCCTGATGACGTCCATGGCGACAGGGCTGACGTTGCTGCCTAATATCATCGGAGGGAATAAACCGGGACACGAGATCGAACACCCACAGGCAGTGGTGATTATTGGCGGCTGGGAACAACCATGGCTATTTTTGTCATTGATAGTAAGTCGCTCCGCGGAACGTTCTCGTGAACGAGCGATAGGCCGGCTGCTTCGGGGTCGGACTCCGGCAGAGGCTGAGAGTCGAGTCCTTTATCGAGGATCGAGAGCATGCTGCTTCGCGTGGGCGAGGAGAGCGTGAGAGCGCGTTGGCAAGCGGCTTCCAGACGCCTTTGCCGAATTTTTTCTCGAGTGAAAGCAGACCGAGGCAGGAACGAAAAGCCCATCTCCGGATGGGGTCGTTTGGTGAGCAGATGCTCAACGAGGTCGCGAGTAAAACGCCCGATGGAGATCGCCCAGTTGAGAAAACGACCTGGCGTCCATTCGAGATGAGCGCGATGAGATTAGGCATGTGCTCGGTGATGGTCGAATGGCCGCCCTTGCGATCAGAGCGCGGATGGACGGCGACGCGCTGGTTGTTGAGAAACACTCGATCGCCGTGGCTGTCGCGCTCGCTTTTGAAGAAAAACCCGACATGCCTATTCCGCTTCCATAGACTGAGGCATCTCGATAGTGAAACCTGGTCGAAAAATTATCCTGCCTCTCTTATTAGTTCAGGCTTTGCATTCTTCACCTATCTCGATCACCAATCCCACCCACGGCGATTGCACCAATCTTGGCTCCGGAGAGTCTTTTCTCATGAAAATGATGCATCAGTAAAGTTGAGTAAAAATTGGTTATACCGACACCAAGTGCCCTTTGCCCCTTAGGGTTTGCAGGTCGATGTCTGCGATACATCGTACTTTGACATAGTCCAGGGTAAGCCCGCCTTCCAGATGAACCATTCCCGTTTGGTTCTCAAAATCAGCCTGGCTCAAATCGAGAGTGTCTCGATCAAGTCTTACTCCTAGTTCGGTGCCGCCCTTGGTCTCAGTAAATTTGATATGGAGATAACCCATATCGATCCGGTCCTTGAGAGCCGTGGCCGTCTTTTCCGGTCGCAAACTGGCTTCGACCGGATGGTCGCCGTCGCAAAGCTTCTCGACAAGGCTCTTCTCACGAGGTTTGTTCGGATCAGGCGGTGGAGGAGATGGTGGAGGATTCTTTGCCATCTCCTCCATCTTCTTCCGTAAACTTAACGGCCTCATATCGGTCCATACTTCTTTGATATAGGCCAGACACTCTGGCTTCAGACCGCTCTTTCCTACCTCTCTCCAACCAAGTGGTATCTCCTTATAGTCCGGCCATATGGAGTATTGTTCTTCGTGATTCATGACAACTCTATAAACTGTCGCATCCTCTCTATCAGGATCATGTGAGCTCATCATTTCCTCCTTGAAATTCTATGTTGATTCCGCTCCGACGGAACCTGGCAGTTAACGGAGATGACGTTCAGATTCATGTACTTCTTAAGAGCCTAGATTTGATATCCAGAGAAATGGCTTTGTGCCAAAAACTGTAAGACGTCGATCTATCTACTGAACTGGCACCGCGCATTTTCACCTCGAGCTGAATACCAATGGATTTTATGACAGGCTACTGACATACTGAGTTACATCCTAGAATCAAATAAATAAAAGCGAGCGCGGATATTGCCTGTTGCTTCTTGACTCCTTGCTTTCGTGAACCATCACTTACCGCAAGCGAAGTGCCAAAGCTCACCGCCACACGACAAGAACCCGAGCGAAGAGTGAAACTGCTTGACCCAGTTGAAGATGATGGTGATGGAGATGGCGATTGAAGAAGACCCCATGGCATCCGGCCGAGCCGCGTTATATCACCAATGATAATGACGTACACAAAGTTCAACTGGGCATAAGGTGCGAAGGTCTTGGCTGTCAAACGACTTCGGCACGCTTCCGGGCTGCTGTATCAACGCTGATATAACTATCTGAGCGCTGATCATGATCTGAGCTCGTCGGATAGCCATAATATTCGGTACCCTAGTTGGATTGTTGAAATGCTGTTCTCCCATGAAAATGTGGACTCGCCCAGGCTATCAAGTTTCGCTTGTCTGGTGAATAGCCCGAGAAAGCGCTTCCCCAAGCGATGCAATGTAAGGAGATTCCATCATCGATAGGTGATTGCCTGGTACAGTAATCGTTCGGATCTGCTCCGCCGGCAAGATCACCTCCCAGCTATGGTGTGTGGAAGTATAACCAGTATTCTCCATATCCTCTGCGATAAAAAGGTGAAGTGGAATGGGGATCGGATGGGCGATGTATCCCCTCGCCGCGGCTATATGATTTCGGTTGCGCTCCAGGTATCGGGCTGCTTCGTCGGCAGTTAGTCCTGCAGGTAACAGTTGGTATGCCTGGGTGCCTTCTTGCATTCGTGAGAGGGGGTCTTTGACATCAAAGGTAGTATCAGACAGTAATTCGTTAGGAACTTTGGTTCCAGGCCCAAAATAGCTCCCATCGAGGCTTCCGAGGAACTCTACAGGCGCATCATCTCCGATCAGCTGGGTCGCGATCTCATAGGCAAGAGTTCCACCAAATGACCAGCCAGCGATGCGGTATGGCCCGTCTGGCTGCACTGCGCGGATCATTCGTACCATCCGTGCCGCCATGGCTTGAATTGTCTGCAAAGGCTTCTCCGAAAACCCAGGAGCTACCAATCCATAAACGGGAAAGCCGGAGGCAAGGTGAGAGGCAAGCTTCGGACCATAGAGAACCTCTCCCCAAATGTCATGCACCAGGAAGAGTGGCGGGTCTGCGCCGCCTGTACGCAGCGGTACTGCGACCGCCTCCTGCAATGAGTCCTCTATTCGGGACCGAACGTGGATAGCGAGAGATTCGACGGTTGGATATGTGAATAGATCGGTTACAGATATGTCGATATCGAGGGCCGTTTCTTGTTTGATTCGATTGACAAGCCTGGCTGCTAGCAGGGAATGGCCGCCAAGTTCGAAGAAAGTGTCAGAGCGGCCCACCCGCTCGAGATTGAGCGCCTTGGCCCAGATTCGGGCCAGTTGGGCTTCGACCTCGCCCACCGGCGGCTCGTAGACGCGCCTTACATAGGCCGCTCCTTCGGGAGCAGGTAGAGACTTCCTATCGAGCTTGCCGTTCGGAGTGAGCGGTAGAGAATCCAAATGGACGTAGGCCGAGGGAACCATGTATCCGGGCAACGCGGCTGAGAGATGGGCTTGCAACGCCGCTGCTCCGATCTCTTCGCCGGTGTAGTAGGCCACCAGCCGCCTGTCGCTCTCGTTATCCTCGCAGGCAATCACGACTGACTCACGCACATCGGGGTGACCGGCCAGCCGGGCCTCGATCTCACCCAGTTCGATCCGGAAGCCCCTGATCTTCATCTGGAAGTCGTTGCGACCCAGATACTCGATATTGCCATCTGGCAGCCAGCGGCCCAGGTCTCCCGTCTTGTAAATGTGTTCCCCCGCCTTCTCACCAAACGGATGTGGCAAGAAACACTCCGCCGTCAACTCGGGTCGATTAAAATAGCCCCACGCCACTCCTACTCCTCCGATATGGATCTCTCCGGGCACACCCACCGGTGACGGCTCAAGTCTCTCATCCACAATGTATATCTGCGTGTTCGCGATAGGCCGCCCAATTGCTATATGCACCTGCGCTCCTGCCACAATCTTCCAATTCACCAATACCGCCGATGACCAGATGGTGGTCTCCGTCGGGCCATACACATTCCACAGCTTACCGACCCTTTCGATAACACGCCCTGCCAGTTCAGCGGAGAGCGCCTCCCCGCCACACAAGGCTTTGAGGTTTGGTGAGCCATGCCATCCAGCATCAAGCAACAGGCGCCACGTGGAGGGCGTTGCTTGAACCATCGTCACTCCAGACATAGTGATCATCTCAGCCAGAGCTATTGGATCATGACTCTTCGCTCGCTCTACCAACACAATTCTGGCACCGGAAATCATGGGCAGGAACAGCTCCAACCCGGCGATATCGAAGGCGAGTGTTGTCAACGCCAGCATACAATCGGTCGATGTGATGCCGACGAGATCATGCATGGAAGACAGTAAGTTAACGATCCCGGGATTCCCGACCATTACTCCCTTGGGCCGACCGGTGGAACCGGAGGTATATATGATATAAGCTAGGCTTCGTGCGTCTACCCTGGAGCGGGCGAGGTTACACTCGCTCTGAGCCGCCCATGAGACGGCGTCGGTGTCGAGATTTACAATAAGCAGGCCGAGAGTGTGCGTAGCCAGCACCGCTTTGACCGCACCGTGGGTGATCAAGACCGCCGCTTCGCTGTCCTTCAGCATGTAATCCAACCGCGCGGGCGGATAGGCTGGATCCAGTGGTACATAAGCACCGCCCGCTTTAAGCGTAGCCAGCAGTGCGACTATCAGTTCAATACCGCGCTCCATACAAATCGCCACCCGCACGTCAGGTCCCACACCCAGTTCACGCAGATGATGCGCTAACCGGTTGGCCCGCGCATTCAGCTCGCCGTAGCTGAGGCTTTGCTCCCCATACACCAAGGCAATAGTCTCCGGGCCCCGCTCCACCTGCTGTTCGAACAACTCGTGAACGTATTTCCCCTGCCAGGTGTTTGCCGTCGGAGAGTCTGCCTCGGTCGCATTCCATTCGATTAACACTTGGCGCCGTTCAGCCTCGCCCAGCAGTGGCAACCGGCCGACTGCCTGTGTTTCATCTGCCACCATTGCTGCCAGCAGCGTTTGCCAGTGCCCTAGATACCGTAAAACCGTCTCACGATCGAAGAGCGATGTCGCATATTCCAGACTTCCTATGATCTGTTCTCCCGACTCTTGCAGCGACAATGACAGATCGAACTGCGCCGTGCTCCTCGGCGCAGGTAAGAGTTGGTGAGTCAATCCGGGAAGATCCGGCACTCCTTCCGGCGTACTCTGCCAGGCGAACATGGCCTGAAAAACCGGCGCGTGCGACAGGCTCCGCGGCGGCTGTACGATCTCTACTACCTGTTCGAAGGGGAATTCCTGATGCTCCTGCGCCTCCACTGTCCGCGACTTGACGCGCCCCAGCAGCTCGCTTACTGCCGGTGAACCCGTGAAATCGATCCGCAACGCCAGGGTGTTGATGAAGCAGCCGATCAGCGGCTCAATCTCCGGATGCCTCCGGTTGGCAACGGGCGTGCCGATCACCACCTCCTCCTGACCCGACAGCCGCCCCAGAAGCGCTGCCCAACTCGCCAGCAGCGTCATGTAGAGCGTTGTACCCTGGCGTTGACCGAGCGCCTTGAGATCGCGCGTCAGGTCTGCACCCAGCTCGATCTCAAGAGCATCGCCCGCATAATTCTGGGGGGCCGGTCGCGCCCGGTCGGCAGGCAGTTTGAGCAGAGGGGGCGCTCCGGCTAGCGTGCTCTTCCAGTAGTCGGATTGCCGCCGCAAGACCTCACCGCTCAACCAGCGACGCTGCCAGGCCGCGTAGTCGGCGTACTGAACTGGTAAGGCCGGCAAGGATTCGGCTTCGCCATTGCGATAAGCCTTATAGAGCGCGCTCATCTCGTCGACCAGAATGCCCATCGACCAGCCGTCCGAGATGATGTGATGCATCGTCAGCAACAAGGCATGATCGTCCTCGGCCAGTTGTGCCAATCGCCCGCGAATCAGCGGACCACGCTGGAGATCGATGGGCTCAGCGGCTTCACGCGCAACGAGCCGCTGCAGCTCAGCCAGCGGGTTGGCGGCGTGACACAAGTCATGTTCCTGTAAAGCAAAGCCTCTATCCGCGGGCCCGATGAGCTGCACGGGACGATCGTCGATCTGGGAGAAAGTGGTGCGCAGGACCTCGTGCCGCTCGACAATGCGATCAAGCGCCCGGCGCAATGCCGAGCGGTCGAGATCGCCCTTCAGGCGTATGCCGCCGGAGATGTGGTAAGCCTCGCTCGCCCCTTCGAATTGGGCCAGGAACCAGAGCCGCTGCTGCGCGAGCGAGAGTTCGAGCAGACCGTCCCTGTTTATTGGCGTGATCGGTAATGTAGGCGCCGATTTGCGCTTGATCTTCCTCGCCTGAGCCAAGGCTAAGACACGCTCACGGTCTACGGCCGTTAGATCTTTAAGTGATCGCATAGCTTTCGTATCTCTATTGTATAGTCGTGATGTATTTGCGTCTTAAGAGGCGTCAAGTGCCGCGATAACCTGTGCCAGGTCGTCCGCGTCAAACTGTGCAAGTTGAGCCGTTACGATACATTCAGTAAGCATAGCGAGATTTGGAAACTTGAAGACATCCGCCAAAGGGATATCAACAGCCATTTCTTGTTTGATTCGACCAACAAGAAGGGTGGCGAGCAGGGAGTGGCCGCCGAGTTCGAAGAAGTTGTCATGTCGCCCCACCCGCTCAACCTTGAGCAAGTCAGCCCAGATACGGGCCAGCCAGGTATCTACTTCGCCTACTGGCGGCTCATAGCCGTGCCTGACATAGGCTTCATCTGTAGGTGCGGGTAGCGCCCGGCGATCAATCTTACCGTTCGGCATCAGCGGCAAGGATTCGAGGTGGACATAGGCTGCAGGTATCATGTACTTGGGCAGCACCGAGGAAAGATGGGCGCGCAGCGCTTCAGCCGCGATCTCCTCACCTGTATAGAAGGCTACCATCCGTTTGCCCGCTTCGCCATCCTCGCGTACCAACACCACGGCCTCGCTCACTCCAGGATGCTCCGCCAATCTCGCCTCGACTTCACCCAATTCGATCCGGAAGCCGTGGATCTTCACCTGACGATCGCTGCGTCCGAGGAACTCCAGGTTGCCGCTCGGTAGGTGGCGCGCCAGATCACCGGTGTTATATAGCCGCAAGCCGGGTTTCACGCTAAATGGATTCGGAATCCATTTCTCCGCCGTCAGATCAGGACGCTGTAGATAGCCGCGCGCCAGACCGTCACCGCTGATATACAATTGGCCGACCACTCCCGCCGGCACCGGCTGCATGCAAGGATCAAGCAGGTAAATCTCGGTGTTGGCGATGGGACGACCAATAGTGGCAGGCCCAGTGGCGCTTCGTAATGCAAACGTGGAGTAAGTGGTGTCTTCCGAAGGACCGTAAAGATCGAAGACACGCCTGATGGTTTCTTGGCTATAGATATCCTCGACCATACGCGTTCGCAACAGTTCGCCCGCCAAGTTGACGGTTCGCACCGATGCTGGAATGCCGCCCATTCTTACGAGTTCTGCCATCGCCGAGGGAACCGTATTGACCAGTGTCACCTCATTGGCTGCGGGCAAACCAGGCAGCTGCAAAGCATTCTCCGCCAAGATCACTTTGCCGCCCCAGCTCAATGTCACAAACAACTCGAAGACTGAGAGGTCGAAACAGATGGAGGTCGAGGCTAGGACCCCCCTCAGGTCTTCTGCGGTGAAGACCTCCTTGGCCCAATGGATTAGCGCACTCACGTTTCGATGCTCGATCGCGACACCTTTAGGTCTGCCCGTAGAGCCTGATGTGTATATCACATAGGCCAAGTTGCTAGCCTTCACGCTGCTTACAGGATTCTTCTTTTCCTCGACAGCAATAGCTTCCCAATCCACATCCAGACACACGACCCGAGCTCCATGCTCAGGGAGTCCAGCAATCAACCGCTCTTGCGTAAGCAATACAGGCGCCCGCGCATCTTCCAGAATGAGCCCCAAGCGCTCTCTCGGATATGCAGGATCGAGCGGCACGTAAGCTCCTCCCGCCTTGAGTACGGCCAGCAGCGCCACCACCATCTTCACGCCCCGCTCCAGGCAGATTGCTACTCGCGCCTCTGGCTCTACGCCCAATCCATGCAGATGATGCGCCAGTCGATTGGCTCGGACGTTCAACTCCAGATAAGTCAACTGCTCATCGCCGAATATAACGGCGATCGCTTCAGGGGATCGTTCTACTTGTGCCTCAAAAATTTGGTGAATAGACCGCTGCCGAGGGTAATCAACGCGCGTATTATTCCATTCGATCAAGAGCTGGTTTTGTTCCATGGGCGATAAGAAAGATTGCGCCTGATGCCGGCAATACGGTTCTGAAGCAATCGATCTGAGCACTCTGTCATAGTAGCCATATATCCGCTTGACCTGTTCAATACACAAGATCTCGATGTCGAAGGTCAGCATCAGTATCAACTCGTGAGGGAACGATGCCGGGAATGGCCCTTTGTGAAAAATGGTCATGAGGGTGAAATTGGTTTCCCCCCAATCGATATTCCCATCATCAAGTATCTCTGCTTTGCCAGAACCAATCGCTCTCTCGACTTCGTGGAAGTGTAAGTAAGTGAATAGCGTTTCAAAAATAGGCTCCTGCCCCCAGGCTTTTTGCAGCGCGGCCATTGGATATCGACGTAACGGAAGTAGCTCTTGCTCGGCCTCGAAGGTTTTCTGCACCAATTGCATCCAAGTAACATCCGACAGATTGAGCCTGAAGGGCAAAGTGTTGAGGAAGAGCCCTCGCACGTCGGCACCATCCACTACCTCGGGCCGACCATTGAACAAGAGCCCAGTAATAATGTCTGCTTGACCGCCGAGAATGCTCATTACTTTGAGGTGAGCCGCCAAGAGTATGCTCTTGATCGGCACATTGGCAGCACGCGCGAAACGCTTAAGCCCTTCGATAACATCATTCCGGATAGGAAAGTCCAGCTTTTTCTGCCTTGCGCCTTTGCCACTTCGCACCGGCCATTTGTAAAGTTGGCTGACTGCGAGAAGCTCGTCATCCTCTCTCTCTATGAATTCTTGATTGCTGAGAGAGGCGGGCCATCGCGGCAACTTTAGCGGGACGCAATCTTGGAGCTTTTTATCCCAGAATCGCCGAAATTCCTGGGACTCAAGCACCTGGCGTTCCATAGCAACATAATCACGGAAACTCATCATGGGAGGAGTTTGATCAGGCACGGGTTAATGATGTAGCAAGGCGGCCATTCGATTGAGAATCTCGGCAAACATTGAGCTCGTACTCCACCCATCAGAAATAGCGTGCAACTCCGTCAACGAAAACTGATACGTGTTTTCTGAACGTAGATGCACGTATATTCGCATCAATGGAGGGCGTGATAACTCAAAAAACCTTTGCTTTTCAGTCTCGACAAAGATATCCAGCGCCTCTTCCTGTTCTTTGTAAGAGAGATGGCGCAGGTCTTTTAAGACGATTGGCAAAGAAACTGTTTTATGCACTAACTGTAGCGGTTCGCTGTAGCCGGTGAGATCGAACGAAGTGCGTAACACTGCGTGACGCGCCACAATCTGCCTCATTGCCTCCTGCATCTCCCGCTCACCGAACTCCCCTCGTATGTGGTAGCTATTGATGTTGTGATAAGCTAAAGAATAGGGAGTTAATTCCAAGTGGTAGAGCATGCCTGCTTGCAGCATCGTGAGTGGGTATGCGTCCTCGATATCTGCCGGGAGACGCTCCCGATCTACCTGATTGATGAGCCCGAATGGCTCTGTTCGAATATCAGGTGATCCATGTGATTCGGATAAGGATGACTTTTTGGATAGGTTGGCAATGGTTTGGTGTTCGAATATGTCTTCAACCGTAAAATTGAATCCTTTTTCATTTGCCAGCGCCACCACTTTTACACTTCGGATGGAATCACCACCGAGGGCGAAGAAGTTGTCGTAAATTCCAATTTGCTCAAGGCCTAGAACCTCAGCCCAGATTGCCGCCAGGACCTCTTCTTCTGAGCTGCGAGGCGCAACATAAGCCTCCTCCGAATCGGGACGCAATTTGCCAGTTTCCGGCAGGGCGCTACGATCAATCTTGCCATTAGCCGTCAGCGGCATCTCTTCCAGCACCACGATTCTCTCGGGAATCATAAACTCCGGCAGTCTCTCTTCCAGATAAGCTCTCAATTCTCGACTCTTTACTCGAGCTTCCTCTCCCCTTCTCCTCTCCTCCGACACATATGCCACGATCCGCCTCTCTCCCTTCTCTTCCTGAAACACTACTGCCACTTCTCCCACTCCCTCGTGCCGGTTTAGCGTTTCCTCAATCTCTCCCAACTCGATCCGATACCCTTTCAGTTTCACTTGCTGATCTCTACGGCCCAGATATTCTATTTCTCCGTTCCAGCGGTAGCGCGCCAGGTCGCCCGTTCGATAGAATCGCCCTCCTCCTTCCTCAATATGTGGATTCGGTATGAACTTCTCTGCCGTCTGATCCGCTCTCCCGACATACCCTCGACACACACCTTCTCCCCCTATGTACAATTCTCCGCTCTCCCCTACTCCGACCGGCTCCTGCTTCTCGTCTAAGATATAGAGTTTCGTATTAGAGATCGGACGGCCGATCGGCACTGCGCCTTCGATCTCATCCCCAGCTTTCACTTCATACACACAGCAACCAACCACCGTTTCGGTAGGGCCATATTCATTGATCAATCGCGTCTCCGGCGCATAGCTTTGCCACTTCCTCAACCGCTCCCCATGGAGAGCCTCTCCGCCGATCACCAGCGCGTTGGTCCGTCCACCGAACTCTTCGATTGGTATCCACTGATTCAATACTTCCAGATGCGATGGCGTCAGTTTTACCAAACTCAGAGAATTGACTCGCCTCAATGCTGCACTCAGCCCACTTATTCCCTCACTCTCTTTCACCAAAATCAGTCGACCTCCCATCAGTAGCGGCGGATACAGCGCTGTCACCGTTAGATCAAAGCCCAGCGGCGAATGCAGCAAACTCCCTTCTCCTGCTTCAACTCGATATTCCCGGAGGCTCCAGGCCAGATAATTGCGCAAGCCTCTTTGCGTGATCATTGTCCCCTTCGGCTGCCCCGTTGATCCCGACGTGTAGATCACGTACGCCAGATTCTCCGCCTCTAACCTTACTCCCAGATTATCCGCTCCATGTCTCTCGATTAAACTTCTCTCTCGATCGAGACAGATCACCTCCGCCTCACTTTCGGGTAAGGCTCTCAGCAAATTCTCTTCTGTCAGCACTATCCTCGCCCCGGCATCTTTGAGCATATAGCTCAACCGCTGCTTCGGATAATTCGCATCTAACGGCACATAAGCCCCCCCTGCTTTCAGCACTCCCAGGAGCGAGATCACCATTTCAAATGATCGCTCGAGCAGGATTCCTACCGCCACATCTGGTCCTACCCCTCGTTCCTTCAAGAGCCACGCCAGACGATTGGCTCGCTCATTCAACTCGCGATAACTAATCCGTTCGTGAGCAAATTCGATTGCCACACTCTCCGGCGTGCGCTCGACCTGTGATTCGAGCCATTCTGTAATCGATTGCGGCGCTTCCCACCTGACTTCAGTCTGATTCCACTTATGAAGTTGCTGCTCCCGCTCCCTGGCGCTGACCATAGACAACTCATCTAACCGCCGCTCCGGCCGTGCCGCAGTGCTCGCGACGATGGTCAAATACTGTTCCGCCAGACGCTCGATCGCTCCTCGTTCATACATTGTCGCGTCATAGCTGAACTCCGCTCGCAATTCCTTCCCGCGCTTTTCGCACTTCAGCTTCAACTGATAACGATCCACACATGCTGCTTGCCTCATCATCGAAAACGAAACGTTGCCGATACGCAGCGGTTCCGCATACTCGGCAAATTCGAAGCCCACCGGGAAGAAATTCACCTTTGCGGTATTCCCGTCATTCTCCGACCATGAAAAACTTTCTTGCCATTTGTAACAGTCGCGCAAAGATTGACTGACCTGAGTCAGGATTTCATTAAATGTGTTGGTCTTATCAAACTGGCAAGAGACAGGCAGCGTTCTAGTAAATAATCCGAGCGCGCCTTGTAATTTATCAGGTATTCTCCCATCACATTCGTAACCAATCGTGATCTCGCGCCGCTCTGTGAGCTTCCAGAGCACCGTTTGCCAACAAGCGAGCAGGAACTCTTTCTTCAAAATTCCGCATTTCTGCTCAATCGAGTTCAACGCCGCAGTCAGCTCAGAGCCGATGACCAGGCTATGAGACAATAATGTGTTCTCTGGGTTCTTCTTACCTTCGGCTCTAAAAGGCAGCTTTAATACAGAGCTACTCGACAATTCTCTCTTATTCCAGAATTCTCTACCCGGGATCACGCTTTCCTGCTGTAACAATTCGTTTTGCCATTCTGCGAGTTGGACATAACTGACCACCTCGCAATCCGTTTCCTGACCTTTAATACAAAGGTCATAGCAATAACCAATTTCACGCATTAGATTGTTGAGCGTCTGAGCGTCAGCACACAAAGTCGGAATTGTAAGAAGCAGGAGGTGAGTATTAGAAGGTAGCTTGACCAGACAGACTTGCAAAAGCGAAGGGCCTTCGAACTTAAAGCTAAGGTTTTTCTCTTCCTCAATTAGCCGCTCGATCTTGGTTTCTCGCTCGCGCGGCTTTACCCCAGTCAGGTCAAATTCTTTGATGGATGCCTCCGCGGATTCTGCAACTACTTGAAGCGGGGCTTCCATCCCCGGTAAGTCATGAAAGCTTGTGCGCAGAATCTCATGCCGCTGCACGACTTTCTGTAATGCCGCATCTAAAACAAGCTTATCCAGCTTACCTCTTATCAACACCGCGCATTGTGCGCAATAAGTGGAGTTATACTGCCGTAACATCCACAACCTCGCTTGGAGACTGGAAAGTCGAAAGCCTTCGATATAATCGTGCATTTATACCTCCATGACGTAGCACCGCTTTTGATTCTTTGATTTCAGCAGAAGTATTGTCGTGATGAATCAGTACTGCCTAGTTCCTTCCGACAAGCTGGCAGACAATGAAATGAGAATTGCAAAGAAGCATCGTTTGCAGCAATGTTATAATTGCATCTATTTGTAGCCTGGAGCGCACGTGGCTCGAGTACTCTCCAAGATGGGATAATGAGGCGTATCAAATATCGGAATAGGATGACATTTCACCCATTGCGACTAACAGTTTCCGTTCTCCTGTAAATGGAGTGCGACCATGCGCCGACAGCATGTTGTCAAGCATGAGCACATCCCACCTCTGCCATGGGAAACTCACTTCTAATTTCTGGTATATTTCCAGAATTTCTTCCATCACAGAATCTTCGATAACAGAGCCATCGCCGTAATAGCAGTTTCGCGGTAGGTTTTCCTCTCTGAACAGCGTCCTGAGAGATCCGCGCGTGATTCGGTCCAGGCAGTAAGGATGCCAGAGCTGTGCTTGATTAAACCACACCATCTCTCCAGTGTGCGGATGTCTACCGACAGCGGGGCGAACGGATCGAGTCACCAATCGATCACCATCTTTCCATTCGAAGTCGATTCTGTCCGCTCGACATCGTCTCTCGACTTCGGTCTTCGAAGACGTCTGGAAAATCTTTTGCCAGTCCAGCTCGAAGTTATCTCCATAATTTCTGACATACATAACCCCTTTTCGAATAAACTTTTCCCTAATCGTCAGAGAAATGGACTCGAACACCTTACGGCTATCAACGATTGGCGTTTCCCCCCCTTCATCTGCCGGTTTGGAACAACAGAACCAAATTTTCCTTGGCCATTGGTGATTGAATGAGTTTTCGTTATGCCATAGCAATCGCAGATAAGTCGGATAATACACAGGCGTGTAGACGTTGCCGCTAATCGTTTCGCGCGAATGTTCACCATTTTCGCTGAATAATTCCGGGCAGATCGTTTTGGCGAATCGTTCGAAATCACCCGCCAATGGCAGGCTGAATCCTCGGAAAAGCAACGCTCCGTGCTTGCCAAGCTCACGCTCAATCAATTCGCGATTGTTCCTGCCCAATTCAATCAAGTCCACGTCTTTAAACCTCGGCTCGATGACTAACGGAGCCGAGAAGTCCGGCCGCAACAGGCTGGTCCGCACGATCTTCTCTGCGGACAATTGACCCAATTCAGGTTTAGCGGTTTGGAATCGTTTGAGATTGTTATCCGCGCGTAAGCTCGCCTCTTCTCTCAATCGCTCTTGTTCGAAGACAACCATCGTTCGTTCGATCTCAGCCATTGAGGCGTGCGGCTGTTCAATAACGAACTGCAGGATTCTTTCAAAGAGCTCGCTCAGTCGCATGACGAATGCGGCGTCGAACAAATCCGTGTTGTATTCGATTAATCCTTCGAGCCCGCCTCCCTTCTCCCAAAACAACAGAGTCAGATCGAATCTCGAAACGTCATTCTTGATGGGAAAACTCGTCAGCGAGAGATTGGTGAGTTCCAGTGGCGGCATCGGGGCGTTCTGCAAAACCAGTTTCACCTGAAAGATGGGTGAGTATTTCAAGCTTCGCTCCGGCTTCAATACTTCCACCAGTTTATCGAATGGTAAGTCCTGATGCGCATATGCATCCAGCGCGACCTCTCGAACACGACGGAGGATTTCCCGAAATGTCGGCTCACCGGAGAGGTCCGTTCGCAAAGCCAGTTGGTTGACAAAAAAGCCGACCAGGTTTCCAGTTTCAACCCGGTTCCGGTTGGCGATGTCGGTTCCTACCACCAGGTCTTCCTGTCCGCTATAGTGATAGAGCAGGACATTAAAGGCAGCCAGCAAGGTCATGAAGAGAGTAGCGTTCTCATCGCGACCTAGCTTCTTCATCGCATCGGTCAAGTCTTTTGATATCGCCATCGAGTGTACGGCTCCGCGAAAGCGCTGCTTTTCCGGGCGCGTCCGATCCGAAGACAATTCCAGCACGGGGGCGGCGCCTTTCAGTTGCCGCTTCCAGTACTCCACCAGGCGTTCAAGCATTTCGCCTTGCAATTGGGTCCGCTGCCATACGGCGTAATCGCCATATTGAATGGGGAGGTCCGGCAACGGCGCCGGTCGCCCTTCACAGAAGGCATCGTAAAGCGCTGCCAGCTCTTGCGCGAACACGCCCAACGACCATCCATCAGAGATGATGTGGTGGATGGTTATCAACAGCATATGTTCATCGAGTTTCAGTCGGAATAATTTGATTCGAAGTAACGGCCCCAAAGACAGGCTGAATGGCTGGCCGGCATCCGCAGCCGCCCGCTGTTGGATATTCTCTTCGATCTCTATTTCAGACAAGTCGCTCAAGTCTTCCACAGACAGCATCCAAGGTCCGAATCCATCTATCACCTGTACGGGGTCTCCACGCTTGCTGACCAACCTCGTGCGTAAGCTTTCATGCCGCTTGATGATTTCGCCTAGAGACCGCTCTAGAGCTACGATATCAAGAGCGCCTTTGAGCCGTATCCCGCCGGAAATATTGTTAGACGCACTGCCGGGCGATAATTGATCTAAAAACCACAGTCGCTGTTGTGCGAACGAAAGCGGCAGATCTCTATCCCGTGGCACGGCAACGATCGGCGGGGTGCCCAGAGCGAGGCCGGCCCGGATATCCTCATCAATACTGCTCGCCAACATCGACACCGTGGGGTGCTCGAATAAACGGCGTAATGGCACTTCAATTCGGAAGGTATTGTGGATCCGCGCAATTACAGTTGTCGCCATCAACGAATGCCCGCCCAGATCGAAGAAATTATCGTGTATCCCCACGCAATTGATACCGAGCACTGCCTGCCAGATTCCACATAACAACTCTTCCGTCGGCGTGCGCGGCGTCATCCGCACTTCGTTGGTGACAACCCGATCTGTTCCGATCTCCACTAGGGCGTTGAGGTCGACTTTGCCGTTCGGCAATAACGGCAGCGAGTCGAGCACGATGATCGCCGAGGGAACCATATGCTCCGGCAGTCTCCGCCGTAACTTCGCTCGCAGTTCGTTCTCGCTCGGCGCCTCCGTTCCCCCATACACGACATACCCCACCAATCGCGCTCCTTCTTCCCCGCCCTCCCGCACCAACGCCGCACTCTGACTCACTCCTCCCTCTTTGCGCAACGCCTGCTCCACCTCCCCCAGTTCGATCCGATGGCCTCGCAGCTTCACCTGATGGTCCGCTCTCCTCAGATACTCCAACTCTCCCCCCGCTCTTCTCACCACCAGATCTCCCGTCCGGTACAACCTCTCCCCTTTTTCTCCGAACGGATTCGGCACATACCTCTCTGCCGTTGCATCAGGATGCCCCAAATAGCCTCGCCCCAATCCTTTTCCTCCCAAGTACAACTCTCCCTCGCATCCCACACCCGCCAGTATCAGTCCATCTTCCAGTACATACGCCTGCATATTAGAGATCGGAAATCCGATCGCCACGCTTCTCTCTTCCCGCCCTTGTTCTCCTTCCCAAGACATCGCATCTATGCATGTCTCCGTCGGCCCATACAAATTGATCAACGGCGTTTGCTTCAGCGTCTCCCGGAAACGCCTCCACAGATCGATGCTCAGCTTCTCTCCTCCGCTGTATACCCGCTTCAGCTCACGGCAGTTTTTCATGCCTTCTTCTTCTATCAGAATTCCCAACATTGTCGGCACCACCTGCAGTACGCTTACCTCTTCCTTCTTGATCGTCTCCACCAGATACCGCGAATCCTGATGCCCTCCCGGCTCAGCCATGATCAAGACTCCCCCGGATAAAAGCGGCGCATAAAACTCCCAGACCGACGCATCAAAGCTGAACGGCGTCTTTTGCAGCACTCGATCATCTGCTTCCAGAGGATATTCTTTTTGCATCCACTCCATGTGGTTCCAGATCGCCCCCTGCGTGATCATCACTCCCTTCGGCTGCCCCGTCGATCCCGAGGTATAGATCACATACGCCAGGTTCTCCTCCGTTACTTCGATTCCCAGGTTCTCTCCATTTTCCTCCTCCAGCCGCACCCAATCCCGATCTACACAGATCACCTCTTCAACCCATTCCGGGACAGAACCCAATAACTTCTCCTGCGTTAGCACCACCCCCACTCCCGCATCCTGCACCATGTATCTCAACCGCTCGCTCGGATAGCTCGCATCTAGCGGTAAGTAGGCCCCTCCAGCTTTGAGCACGGCCAGCAGCGCCACCACCAGCTCACACGATCTCTCCATCTGAACTCCCACTAGCATCTCCGGCCCCACTCCCAATCGCCGCAGCTGTCGCGCCAGACGGTTCGCTCGCTCGTTCAGCTCTCGATAGGTCAGACTCCCAGAACCATCCTCGATCGCCCTCTTTTCCCCGCTTCGCTCGACTTGCTCTTCAAACCATTCGTGCAGCACACGGAACCTTCCCCATTCGACTGCCGTTCGATTCCAATTGATCAGCAATTCTTCGCGTATCCCCGATCCGACCAGTTCCAGCTCTCTCCACTCTTTTTCGGCACTGTTCACTGCGCTCCCGACCACGCTCAGATATTGTTCGGCGACTCGCTCGATCACGGCTTTCTCGTATCTCGCCCCTTCATACTGCAGCTCAGCGCGGAGCTCTTTCCCTTGCCTTTCACACCACAGCTTGATTTTGAAATTCCCTTCTTTCATTCGTCTCCCGCATACTCTCCAGACCAAGCCACGGCTTCGTTCCTCATCTTCAGCTCTAACGTACTCGAATCCGTACTCCAATCCTCTTCGCCACTCCGATTCCTCTCGAATGCTCGCCGCCACTCCTCGGAAGCAGTCTTGCCACGTCCGGTGCTCTTCCAGCCTCTCGCTCGTTTCATGCACTAGATGGCTCAGACTCGCATTGCTCGCTCCCTCAAATCTCATCGGCAGCCAGCGTTCGAATAATCCAAAAGCTCCTTCCAACTCGACGTCCGTTCTCCCATCGAACCGCACAACCACTGACTTCAGTCTTCCTCCCGTCAACTTCCACAACAGCACTTGCCAGCAAGCCAGCAGCACTGGTTCCTCACTCGTTCCCAGGATATCGGAGAGTCTCGCCACACCCGCCGCAAGTTCCTTCCCCAGATTTACTCTCACCGGACTCGATTCCCGCTCACGCTCCCAACCTTCTACCTCAAGCGCCAGTCGACCGTTGGCTTCCGCTTCCGTCGATTGGCCTCGCCAATAGGCTCGGCCTTCGGACGCTTCCTCGCTCTCCTCCAGTTCGCGCTGCCACGCCGCATACGCCGCATATTGCACCACATCTGCTTCAGCCTCTTCCATCTCCTTACATCCTTCACGCAGCCTCTCATACCTCCAGGCCAACTCACTCATCAGATTGACCCAGCTCTTGCGATCCACGCTCAATCTTGGCAGGCTGAGCAGCAATCTGGTCTCCTGCCTATCTTGACGCTGCAGACAGGCTTGTAAGGCTGGTTCGCTGCCGTCCACCGCTCCTTCCTCCATCGTCTCGACCACGCGATCGCCCCACGTCGTATCACCAGTCTCACACGCCTCCCGTTCTTCTCTCCATCCCAAGGCGCAGGATTCGCTCACCACCTGCCACGGCTGACTCATGCCGGCTGAGAGCCGATACCCGGTCCGCAGAATCTGATGCCTGGCCACCGTCTCTTCCAACGCTCTTCGCAGTGCTTCGCTCTCGACCTCACCGGTCAGCACGATCTCGCACAATTCGCGCGGTGTCGGCCCAGCCAGCGCCGACAGTTCCCTCCACGCTTCCAACTGTTGCTGTGAGATCTGGTAGCCGGTTACCGCCTGCTGTTCTATCAATGTACTTTCATCTCCCATATCAAATGTCCGTCCTTTCATATGGTTCGGCCATACCGAAAATGATCTTTCTCTCGCCCCTGAATGACCAGCGTCCGTGCGCGGTCAGCATATTGTCGAGAATGATGACGTCGCCGCGCTCCCACTCGAAGGCCTTGCTGTTTTCCAGATATGCAGCCCTCAACTCGTCCATGACCGGCGCTTCGATCTCGGATCCGTCCCCGTAGTAGGTATTGTTGGGCAGATCTTCTACTTTGAACTCCGCGAGCAGAGCATTACGGATCGCAGGTAAGAGCGTCGAAATATGAAAGAATGCCACGTGGTTGAACCAAACCTTTTCGCCGGTTCGTGGATGCTCAACCACGGCCGGTCGTACCTGGCGAGTGCGCAGACGGTCGCCGTCTCTCCATTCACAATCGATGCCGGCTTGGCGGCAATATCTTTCGACTTCGTCTTTTTCAGTGGTTTGAAAAACCGTCTGCCAGGGCAAGCCAAAGCCATTTCCGAAGTTGCGAACATACATCCATTTCTTTTCGAGAAAGCGTTCTCTGATCTCCGGAGATATACTCCGGAAAATTTTGCGCGTATCGGCAATCGGCGTCCCCCCTCCCTGCTCGGCCGGAATCAAACAACCGAAGTAAAGCTTCATCGGCAGAGTTTTGGCATAGGAGTGTTCGTTGTGGGGGAAGATATCTTGCTCCGCGGGATAATCGGTCGAGGTATAGACATTACCGATCACGCTGCTGCGAGGAGATGAGCGTTCGCGGTACTCCATCACCTCTCCTGAAATCGCTCGGATCAATTGCTCAAACTCATCCGCCGAATTCATCTGAAAATTCCGGAGGAGAACGGCGCCACTCCGTCGGCACCAGGTTTCGATGAAGTCCCGGTGGTGCGCGGCCCAGTCAATCAGGCGGACCCCTTCGACGGCAGGCTTAACGACCAGCGGGAGTGTGCCGTCGGCATCGAGGTATTCCGTATAAATCAGGCACTCCTCCAGCATGTTGACAGCTTTGGGCTGCGCCATTTTTCCCCGCGAAGCCCATAAGCTCTGTTTCTCCGGATCCTTCCTTTGTTCAGCACTCATTGCCATCCCTCCCGTCAAAAAGAGTTCATGATCTGGCTCTCAAGTAGATACTCTCCTCGAAATACGTCTCAGCACCACCTAGACGTCAGCCGCTCCCGTCACCCTCAAGTTGGGACGATGGGCTTATTTATTTTGTTTCGGGACGTCCGCAACTCCTTTGAGCATTTTTCGGCGCGCCGCTGCAAATTTACTTCGATTCTGAAGGCGCTCCTGTCGATCATCCTCTTCGAGGGCAACAAAAAGCTCGTCGACCATCACGGCTGAGCGCGCAGCGATTATGTGGAGCAGCGTTTTCAACCTGAGCCCGATCCGCTTAATCGTGGATGCGTCGAAAAGCTCCGTGTTGTAACGGAACTTGCCGATCATTCCGGCTTCAGCCTCTATCATATAAAGGCTCAGATCGAAGACGGACGTACTGTTATCAAATTCCGCAAGTTGCAGTTTCAAATCCCCGGCTTCCAGGAACTGCGTTTGCGCATTGCGCAAGCCGAACATCACCTGGAAGAGCGGATTACGGCCCAGATCGCGTTCGGGCCGTAACACTTCCACCAGTTTGTCAAATGGCAAATCCTGGTGGGCATAAGCGCCGAGAGTTGTCTCTTTGACTTGCCTCAACAGGTCGTCAAAATTCTGCCCCTTCCTGATCCGGACACGTAAGACCAGTTGGTTGACGAACAGTCCGATCAAGGCCTCGCTCTCTAGCCGATTCCGGTTTGCGACGTCCGTGCCGATGAGCAGGTCTTCCTCACTTGACCAATAACTGAGCAGCACCGCAAAAGACGCCAGCAAAGTCATAAACATTGTGGTTTCTTCCCGGCTGCTCAATGTCTTGATCGCTTCCGTCAGACTATGGGAAATATCTAGATAGTAGGCTGCCCCCTTGAAAGACTGCACCAGCGGACGTTGCCGATCGGACGGCAATTCCAGTACGAGCGGCGCATCTGCGAGTTGCTCCTTCCAGTAAGAGAGCTGCCGGTCGAATACAATGCCGTTCATTTGCTCCCTTTCCCACGCCGCGTAATCGGCAAACTGAATTGAAAGTTCAGGGAGGGGAGAAGGTCGTTCATGCACGAAAGCTTCATAGAGAGTCGCCAGCTCGCGCACGAAGACTCCAATGGACCACCCATCGGAGATGATGTGAGGCAAGGTTACCAGCAACATATGCCGTTCGCCCTCTAAGCGCAGCAATCTGAAACGCGCCAACGGCCCTAGTCTCAGATCAACCGGTTTTCTTGCCTCGGCGATTGCTAGTTGCTCTGCCATCGCTTCTCGTTCGCTCTCAGGCAACCCGCTCAAATCCTCGATCTGTAAAGTAATGTCCAGAGCCTCATTGATAATCTGGACCGGTCTCCCATCCTTAAAATCAATGGTCGTACGCAAGGCCTCGTGCCGCCGAATGATTTCGCCGAGACTTTGTTCCAATGGACTAAGATCGAGTTGTCCGATCAGATGAATGACACCGGACGAGTTGTATGCCGTACTTCCAGGCGCCAGTTGATCCAAAAACCAGAGACGCTGTTGGGCAAAAGAGAGAGACAAATCCTGATTGCGGTCGATCGGCGGTATGGGCGAGGTAGCATTCCACGCCATTGCGCCAGCAACCTCAATCTCCTTGGCCAATTCGGCCACGACTGGTTTCTCGAAGAAAGTGGAGAGGGAGACTTCGATTCGGAATCTTTCGCGCAACCGCGAAACTACTTGCGCTGCTAATAGCGAATGCCCGCCCAATTGGAAGAAGTTGTCGTAGACACCGACTCGAGACCCCCCGAGGACTTCTGTGAGAATTTCAACCAGCGCCTTCTCCACTGGAGTCCTCGGGGCGACATAATGATCGTCCGATTCAGAGAATGTTCGCGTCGCAAGAGGCAGCGCGCGCCGGTCTACTTTCCCACTTGGCGTCATCGGCAATTCGTCAAGTCTGACGAAGGTCGAAGGGATCATGTAATCCGGCAACCTCTGTTTCAGCGCATCCCGCAATTCATCTATAAGTTCTCCTCCCCAAGCCGATTGTCGCGGCACAACATAAGCAACCAGACGCTTATCGCCGCCGGATTCCTCGCGAGCAGCAACCACTGCTGCTTTGATTGCCGGGGAGCTGCACAACGCGGTCTCAATCTCGGCAAGTTCGATACGGAACCCCCTGATCTTGACTTGATGATCCATGCGCCCGAGAAATTCGATCTGCTCATCCTCTTGAAAACGGGCAATATCACCGGTCCGATAGAAACGCGCACCCGGCTCTAGGCTGAAGGGATCCGGCACAAACTTCTCCGCTGTCTGCTCGGTATCGTTAAGATATCCCCGCGCTAGCAGCGGCCCCCCAATGCACAGCTCTCCCCGAGTCCCAAGCGGCTTCAAATTTCCTTGCCGATCTAAAATATAGATGGCCCGCCCGGCAAGTGGGCGTCCTATCGGGACGCGAGTCACGGAGTCCTGTTCGCCATAATGTGGAGGTACGTCGAAGAGTGTGGAGGTGATCGTCGTCTCCGTCGGCCCATACGCATTTAATAATCTCGACGACCCCATTGCGCTCTGTAGCCACTGTCGCACAGTGGCTATGGGCATGGCATCTCCGCCAACAATGATCAGCCTGAGCTGCGTTTCCAATCCGTGCGTCTCAGTAAATTCCCGTGTGAGTACAGTCCAATAAGCCGGTGGCACATTGGCCACAGTGATACCATATCGTTCCACCTGATGATAAAAATCTGTCGTCTCCCACCGCTGCTCGTCGCGCAGCACCAGCGTCGCCCCGCTGAAGAGCGTTGCCAGTATCTGCTCGATTGAGACATCGAAACTCAGAGAAGCGAACTGGAGCATGCGATCATTCGACTGTAGTGCAAATGACTCTCCGATCCGAGCCAGATGGTTGACCGCTGCTTCGTGAGAGATGCATACGCCTTTAGGGCTGCCGGTCGAACCCGATGTGTAAATAACGTATGCCAGATTCATCCCGGTAATACACGATTCAAGATTAACCGTGGATTCCTGCGCAATCCCTCCCCAATCTGAATCGAGACAAATGATTTCGGAGGCGACAGCAGAGGCTGGGAGATTGAAGATAAGATGCTGTTCGATTAAGAGCACGGATGGGCCAGTGTCTGTAAGCATATAAGACAATCGCTCTTGCGGAGACTTCGGATCGAGCGGCACATATACGCCGCCTGCTTTCAGTATTCCAAGTAGTGAGACCACTGTTGCGATAGAACGATTGGCGCAAACACCGACTGTGACTTCGGGTCCGACCCCCAACCCACGTAAACGATGTGCGAGTTGATTGGCTCGCTCGTTCAAATCACAATAGCTGATCACTTCATCTCCCAACACTATGGCTATCCTCTCAGGAGCGCGATCGACTTGGGCTTCGAACATCTCAGACAAGGTACATCTCAAAGGCACGGCGGAGCTGATGGCATCACCGACAGCCAGCAATTGACGTTGCTCCTCCTCGGTCAACAGCGACAGATTGGAAAGGCGCTGTTCAGATCCAGTAATGACGGTCTCGATCAGGGTCTTCAAATATCCGAGCGTCCGGCCCATAGCTTCCCGCTGAAAAGTAGAGCCGTCATGAGCAAGGCGTAAGACAAATTGGGGTGACTCCGAAACTTCGAGGACGGTGGGGTAGTCATTTTTTATGTCTACGTGATGGCGGCGAATTGTTATATCTCTGACAAACCATGGCAAAGGTAGAGTGTGCTCATAGTCATTGAAAGCCAGCGCGCTCTCGAACAAACTTTGATCAGGTTCAACATCGCTCCAGTCTCGGATTTTTGCCAGCGGGATATGCTCAAATCGGTTGGTCTCAATATATTGATCTTGCAGCCGGTTGAGCCATGAAATCACGGTGGCGCCGGCTGTGATCTCGACTCGAACCGGTACGAAGTTGCTGAACGCACCAACGGCAAGTTCTCCTCCAGGCCACGAAGATGGACGGTCCGACAAGCATATTCCGAAGACAATCTCCGTTGAATCAATGTAACGACCGAGGAGTAATGCCCATATACCTGAGAGTATAGTCCTTATGCTCAATTGATGGCGTTGCGCGAAAGCTCTGAGCGCGGCGCAGGTATTTGTAGAAAGCTCAATCTCTTCTTCTTGGTCTCGGCTGTGGTTGCCTGGTAACGGATGTATGCTCAGCGAGTCCGGTGCACGGAGCGCTGGCAGCGCATCCGTCCAAAACTCTTTAGCATCAGTTAGTTCTTGCCGTTTCAGCCAGGCAAAATAATCTTTGTATATATAAGTGTGCTTCGATTTGAATTCCCGCGCATCACATATCGCGTCATAGCATGCAAATAGATCCATCAAGATGATCTGTTGCGACCTTCGATCCAGTAACAATCCGTGATAACTCCAGACAAAGTAATGTGTCTTTACAGTCATACGAATGAGATGAACGCGGAGCGGCGGCGATCTTCTCAGATCGAACCTGACCTCGCGCTCCGCTGTCAAAAACTGCTCCATCCGATGTTCCTGTTCACTTGCAGGCAACGTGCTCCAATCGTACCATTCCAGTGGTATCACCACTTCTCGCAGCACGACTTGTAGCGGTTCATTTAAATTCTCCCAGGAAAACAGGACGCGCAAAGCCTGATGCTGCCGTAGTATTCGCTGCCAGATCTGCTCGAAAGCGGTAACGTTCAAATCACCATCCAGGAGATAACTGCAGAGCCGCACGGGTAACGAACCAGGAGATTTCAGTTCGCGGCGCAGAATCTCCTGTTGAATAGGCGTAAGCCTATAGATATCTTCGATATTCTCTACTTTCATCTATTATGTTCCTTACCAAGCTATTCAAAGGTGTTTGCTGGAATGGTCGAGGATATACGAACCTATCTTCCGGAAGCATCGGCTTCGAGGTAAGTGTCGAATCGCCCAAATAGGCGTTGAGCATCTAGGAATCCTGCTTCACGAGCCTTTTGAATCAGTTTATTGGCCTCTTTAATTTGAATAGATTCTTCTGACAACCCTAATCCCATGCCGTACTGGAACCACGGCTCACTTCCCATGGCATATATATATACCCGCTTTCCGCCGACCGCCTCGAGCAGCGCCCATGCAGCTTTTGCGTTGCTGCCTTTCGTCCGTCTACTAATGTCATGATCGTGTTGAATCCTGGATGGGAGTAATGCCCCATAAAGCCATGAAAGCGGCGCGCCCACACATTCCATCCCCAAAAAAACAGTTTCAATATCGCCGATCGATCGACGAAGATGTTCGTATAGTCGCCGGTCGAGACAATTAGAGTCAGCCGCGAATAAAATGCTCTCCTTTCCAATGCGAATGGCATATGCGCTCTTGCCGTGAGGGAGATCGGCATGCTCTCCTAAAAACGGGACGGCGATGATTTCACCATTTGGCAGCTCAATCGACTCCAGAGAATCCAACTCGATCACATTTTTAAATCCTATCTGATAGGCCAGCAGTTTCAGCGAAGGATCCGTGTAGAACAGGCTGAAGTTCTTTGGTACAACCAGGCAGTCGATGCGATGCCGCAAGCGAAGCAGCGTTTCAGGAACAAAGTGATCATGATGGGCGTGTGTAATGAGCGCGAAGTCAATCTTCTTTGGCAACTCTCGATAGGTGATACGCTCTAATCCGCCGTCTCGAGGCATAACCCCAACCCAGGGATCGGTCATGATAGAGATTCCATTCCATTCGACCAAGACACAGGCATGTCCCAGATACCTGATGCGGAGCTTCGGTTCTCGCCACGGTTCAAGTGGCATATTGTGCTCTGACGATAAAAACGGCAGAAGCGCCTCTTCCTGCCGCTGACCGAGCTCCAGCACTTCGCGAATATGACCCAGAGGTCGCGGCGAGAGCTCAATCCTGAAGAGTTCATCTATCTCCGGGCTTTCGAATGATACTCGCCAGTCGATTTCATCTTCGTTGAGTAAATGCGGCGTGCTCAGGAAAAAGGGCCGCGAATTATCTCGCTGAACCATAAAAAAACGCAGTGACTGGAGTATTCTGTTATAGTAAGGGCTTGCGTAAAGCAACCCTTCCATCAGACGTAGAATCGGGTGATTGTAGTAATCGTAGACTAACTCTGTGTAACCGCGAAGACACTCAGATAATCTCTCATAAAAAGGCTCGAGGCTTTGCCCCTTCGCTTCGTGCGCCAGGCACTCATAAGCTTCGGTGATAGCCTTTGCCAATTCGAGGTTAGAATACTGGCGTTGCATTGAGCCGAGTAATGCCCGAACCTCATCTGCGCGCTCCAATGGCGCGTCAACAAAAGGTCCACCAACTAGCCTCGGGTTTTGGCAGGCCTTGATGTGGATCTCTGGATTTTCCATGTAAGACGAGAGAGTCTTGATCTGATAATGCCTCAGATGCATGCTGTAGGGAGCCGGGGCAATCAAATCCGACCACACGGCCCATTGATTAATTAACGGCTCGACCACAGTTGAATCCGCAAGACGATATGTTGTTTGGGATGACACTTCTCCTCCTCTACCGCATTTCTTTGCTGTTAACAACTAGATGTATTAACGCCTCGATAATGGTTTCTCTAATAGGCTTCGCAATAGGCTCTTGCGCAGAGAGAAGGCGGACCAAGAGATGGGGTTGGCGATCAATGCGCATAAAGAATTTCCTTCTGCCCGAAGAGTCTCTCAGCTTTAATCCCCTTGCTGGCACAGCTTTTCAACAACATGTTCGAGGAAACTATTTGCTTAGATTGCTCCGTGTATTTGAGGCTCATTATGTATGTCAACCATGGTTCCTGCCCCATAGCATAGACATATACCTCCTCACAGCCTAGTTGATTTACTATTCCCATAGCCTGGTCGTAGTCTGAGCCGGATAGCTTTCTGGAGTGGTCCATCTTCCTGTCTACGGGCCTGGTTATCAGCGGTCCATACAACCATGTTAAAGGCGCGCCATCGCATTCCATGCCTAGGAAGAGCACATCGACTCTTCCCATCAGTGAAAATATGTGCGCGTACAGTTTGGGCTCGATATTTGCTGAATCCGCGGCAAACATAAATGATTTGCCATTGAGATTGATCAGGTGTGCGATCTTACTGTTGATGCTCAAATCTGCATGCTCGCCTAAAAAGGGTATACCGGTTATCGTTCCTCCAGTAATATCAATAACCTCCAGCGGTTCGATCTCCCTAACATCCTTGAATCCGACATTTTGAAAGACCAGCTTGAGGGAGGGGTCCTGGAGAGAGCCACCTCCACTTCTGGGCAATATGACCGTCTTAACCTTATGCTTCAACTGCAACAATGATTCCAACATAATGTGGTCTTGATGCCCGTGCGTGATTAGTACGTAGTCTACAACCTCCGGCAGGTCGCGGAACGTAAAGCGTGGGATACCATTGTCGTAGGCGTAGCTGAGCAATGGATCGATAAGTATGAAGACGTTCTTAGTCTCTACAGAGATACAAGCATGGCCGTAATACCGCAGTCTGACGCCATCGTTAGTGTAGCGCGAGCGTTCCGGCGGAGCTTCTTCGGTTAAGAACGTTTGAAACAGAGTCATATCTTCTGGTTGTAGTTTCAGTAGCTCGTTAATGTAGCCGATCGGTTGGGGATAGCTTCTCATCTTAAATAATTCATCAATAGCACGGTGAGCGAAAGGTATTTGCAATAGCAATGACCCGGGATTCGGCAGTCTTGGCGTGCTCAGCGCGAAGCCGCGGTAATCATCGTTGATAAGCGATAAGGATAGACTCTGCGACGAGGGATTATAATACTTACTCTTGTAGAGCAGCCCTTCTATGAATTTGATGGACGGGTTGTCATTCAGGTCGTATACCAACTCGACGTATCCCTTCAGGCATTCGGGGACCTGCAGATACAAAGGTTCAATGCAATAGCCATTCGCCTGAGACCTCAAAAGGGAGTCAACGGCCCGGGTCGAATCGGCAAAATCGATCATGTGGCTATGTTCTTTGAGCGTCTTATTCAGCAGGGCTTCTATCTCATTGACTCGTTCGCCTTGGTAGTCAATGAACGGGCCGCCAAGCAATGCCGGGCTCTTGACCGCTTTGGCATGAACTTGAGGTGCGGAAATGTAGGACTTCATTATTTTGATATGCTGATTGGCGATATTCATCGCCGCCGCCGCGGGGGCGATTAAATGGGACCATGCATACCACTGGTTGAATAATGGTTCCATCAGAACATTTTGCTTTAGGTAATGCCTTGTTGCCATTGATATCTCCTAAGGTCTCATCCGGCCATAGGCAAGGAGTTCCCAGCCACCGAACCGTTCGGCGCGAATACCAGTGCCGCAGTTTTGTATAACTGAAGGTTGTGAGAATGAGAGAAAAAAAGACAGATCGATCGCGGTACGATCCCAGGTAGAATCACAATTCAAACGCCAGCCCAAACCCAAGCATTGGGTTGCTTCACTGTCGCCCAAGACCGGACAAATTACTGATGAGATTTTCAAAATCCCTTTGGCTTAATTCCGCCTCGGGGAAATCGCTAACGGCGAGGCCTCCGCTTTCAGTTCCAGTCAAGAGTTGGAGGGCTGATAAAAGTTGATCAGGATTGTTGACTATGCTCTCCAACAATCGCTGGTATTTCCCGGTCATCCCAGCAATCGTCTCTCGCTCAAAGAGATTGACGTTATACTTGAACGAACAACTCAATCCTTCTTCGATCTCTTCCATGGTCAGGATTAGTTCGAATTCTGCCGTTTCGTTGTCTATCGGAAGCAAGCTGACCTCAAGTTCTCCAAGCTTCAATGATGGTATCGGCGCGTTTTGTAACACGCACAAAATCTGGATAAACGGCGTCTGAGTCAATCCCCGCTCGGGATGCAAAGCTTCGACAACCTTTCCAAATGGGACATGCTGATGAGCAATTGCGTCAATCGTGATCTCCCTAACACGTCCAAGCAATTCACGGAAGCTCGGGTCGCCTGATAAATCAATACGCAACGGTAACAAATTGACGAAAAAGCCGATCAGGCCTTCTGTCTCAGAAAGATTGCGGTTTGCGACGTCGGTGCCGACGATAAGGTCTTCTTGTCCGGTATAACGATAGAGGAGTGTTTGGAATGCCGCGAGCAACGTCATAAACAATGTCGCCCCTTCTCGCTGACTCAAATCCTTGAGACCCTCAGTTATAGCAATCGGCAATACAAACCGTTCGCACGCTCCCTGGATGCCCATTTTGCCGTGATGCGCTCGGTCGAACGGAAGTTTCGTTACCAAAGGAGCCCCGGCCAACTGGCGCTGCCAGTAAGCAAGTTGCGATTCCAACACCTCCCCCTGGAGCCAATCGCGCTGCCAGACGGAATAGTCGCCATACTGGATCGCCAATTCCGGCAATGGCGAAGGCATCTTAGATGAGAAGGCTTCATATAACGTCGCCAATTCATGGACCAACACGCCCATCGACCACCCGTCGCAAGCAATATGGTGAATCGTTATAACCAACACATGCTCTTCTTCATCGAGCCGTAATAACCGCGCCCTCATCAGTGGACCATTGGATAAATCGAAAGGTTGTCTGACCTCTATCGTCGTTTGTTGTAAAGCAACCGACATGCGGTTGGTTTCCAGTTCTATATTCAGGTTGATTATATGTAGGTTCACCGGCGTTGCTTTCCCGACCACCTGAACCGGTCGTCCGGCCAATGATGTATATGTGGTTCGCAAAGATTCGTGACGCCTCACGATCTCATTGAGCGTCAGCTGCAACGCATCCATGTTCAGCCTTCCCCTAATGAGAAGTGCTCCAGGCAGGTTATAGGCGATATTGCCCGGCTCCAGTTGTTCAATGAACCAGAGGCGTTCCTGAGCGAATGAAAGCGGCAGATCTGGACCACGCTCCGCCGGCTTTATCGGAGGAACCTGCGTTTGCCTCGTGCTCTTTACTCGATCAATACACTCTGACAGGCTGGCGATGGTCGGATGCTCAAACAGTTGGCGGAACATCAGGTCTATCCCAAGAATGTCGCGCAGATGCGAGATCAGCCTCGAGGCGAGTAACGAATCCCCGCCGAGGGAAAAAAAGTTATCATGCCTACCGATACTCTCCACACCCAGTACTTTAGTCCATAACACTGTCAGCGATCTCTCGGAAGGGCTGATCGCCAGGCCACGGTTAGTGATCCGGGATCGAGTCCGCTCACCTCTGCTTATGCTACTTGACAATATTTCCAAGAGATCTACTTTTCGAATAACATCCAGACTACCATTCAGAAACCTCTCCATTGTTGCGCGCCGTTGTATCTTCCCGCTGGATGTCTTGCTAATCGAGCCCGGTTTAATCAGGACAACCTGGTGCACTTGTATCTCGTGCTCTTCCGCGATTGCCTCATATATTCTCCACACAATCTCATCATCATCCAGATTCCGGATTGCAGATCGCTCCAGCTCCTGTACGATTACTAGTTGCTCCTCTCCATCCACTTCAATTGTGAACGCAGTTCCGCATCCCGCTCTGAGCGCCGGATCACTTCGTTCCGCCGTCAACTCAATATCCTGCGGATGATGATTTCGCCCTCGAATGATGATCAAATCCTTCAAACGGCCAATAATGTAAAGGTTCTCCTCCAAGGTGAATCCCAGATCACCCGTTCGAAGGAATCGCGTCTTGTCCCATCCAGTCAGTCGTGCGTTGAACGTTCGTTCTGTCTCCTCAGGGCGATCCCAATATCCATGGGCAACGCTCGGACCTGACAGCCAGATTTCGCCGACTTGTCCCTCCTGGCATTCGATTAAAGATTGGGGGTCTGCAATGACGAGTCTCTGTCCGCCATAGACCTTTCCGCAACTAACTAGGGTCCTGGTTCCTATGTCGTTTTGTGAGGCGAGAACAACTCGATTGTCTTCAAGGGCTGACTTCTGAACCTGACAAATGACGGGGCCGGAACTCGGTCGTGATGCGGTCACCGCCAGCGTTGCTTCGGCAAGTCCATACCCTGAAAACAATCCCTCGCGACGGAATCCGCACTCTTCGAAAGCTTTTGCAAACCGCTCTAACGTATCATAACGAATTGGTTCGGAACCGTTGAAGGCCACTTTCCAACTACTCAGGTCCAGCTTCGCTCGTTCTTTCCGAGTGATCCTGTGAACACAAAGATCATAAGCGAAATTCGGGCCGCCGCTAATCGTGGCCTGGTAGCGATTGATGGCCTGCAGCCAACGGACGGGGCGCTGGAGAAAGGCCGCCGGTGACATAAAGACGCAAGAAGCACCGCTATAAACCGCCTGCAGCGCGTTACCAATGAGTCCCATATCGTGATAAAGCGGCAGCCAACAGACGATCACACTCTGCTCCGAGACTTCATATGCCTCTTGTAACACTCCCTCATTGTGAAGCAGGTTTCCGTGACTCACCATGACACCCTTTGGCACAGAGGTCGACCCGGATGTGTACTGAAGGAAAGCCAGATCACCGCTCGTAAGTTGTGGGCGCGTCCACCGCTCGGTCCATTTAGATCGAGGATCATTAATGATGGTATCTGTGGCCAGCCATAGGGGTGGCTTCAAGCCCGGAGAGCGTTCGAAGTGTCGCTCGAAACCCGACAAGACTTGAGCTGTGGTCAATGTAGCCATTGCCTCAGTATCTGTGATAATTGCTTGCAGTCGCGTCAAGTTTCGATTGTGCCGAGGTGGGTACGCCGGAACGGCCACTGCTCCCGCATACAAACAACCGAAGAATGTACTCAGATAATCCAATCCTGGAGGATAGAATAGAAGGATGCGCTGTCCGGAAGCTCCCATAGACTGTAGCCAGGCGCCAAGCGCCCGCGCTTGTTGATCCAGTTCCCGGTAAGTCAGGCACCCGTTTTCTTCTTCTCCTTCAATCAGGAACCTATAGGCAATTCTCTCCGGTTGATGCTCCGCCCTGCGCTGCAGAAGCTCCACCAGTGTCGCCGCGTTGAATGGCGAGCAATTAACGTCGGTCGAATATTTCATTCTGCTAGTTTTAGACCTGCGCTTCCCGTAGGTTGATGAGGTTTAAGGTTAAACTCATGCACGTCAGTCCGGCCTCAGCTTTCTCAAATTCTGAAATGTCGAGTATAGCTACTTGGAAGCCACGTTGTTCCACCAACGCGCGCGTTTGCGGATAACCGGAGGGAAGCAGCACGATTTTTCCTACAGACAGGGTATTAGCCGCCCATGGCTCCGTGGCAGGCACCTCTATGATCTCTGCCCATTCAAACGGACGAGCATCAATCCACGAGCGGTTAAGAAGCACTGTGTTACGGCCCAGGTATGAACACCCTGTTGATAAATGTAAGCACCCATTTACTCTGACAGATCGTACATCGTAACCATAGGGCGCCAAGATCATTCGCAACTGTGCAATCCCTTCTGTATTAGTACGACTTGATTCGCCGAGATAGAGGGTGCGGCCGATCCGTATCACATCGCCGCCTTCCAATGTCGCTGGCGGCTCGAGATATTTCAGAGGGCGGTGCCTCGCCAATACAGGAACTAAGCTATTGATTTCATCTCGCCTCCGCGAAGCCCCCATTCGGGCAATGACAGCAAGTTCATCGACCACAACTGCGGTGTCTTCAATGAAAACGGCGTCTGGCAATGCTGGCTCTGGTGGGAGAGAAATTACCTTAACTCCATTCTGTTTCAAGAACAGTTCATACGATTGATGTTGTCGAATGGCCTTGGAAATGTCTATCTGGACGCGGTTCAAATAGGTCAATTCACAGTTCCCGATACTGTGACTGACTTGGCGCGTAAACGCGGTCGGCATTTTTCTCCTTCTTCTGTTACTCTCTCTTCGGCTACTTCGGATGACGCAAAACTAACGCTATAGTTTAACTTCCCTTCGTTTAAACAATGTTCATACCATATTCAATTGTCAGGCTGGGGACAAAATCGGCGGGTTACTATACGTTGCAGATATTTTCTTTTCTGCTTTCTCTTCCTCTGTAATGAGACGATCTGAGATCAATTGGCCATCCTCAAGCTTAATGAGACGATCAGCTATGTAATAGTAGCGATCATCGTGGCTGACCACCAACACGGTTTTACCTTTGGATTTCAGCTCTGGCAAAAGTTGTAGATAAAAGACATCCTTGAACTGAGGATCCTGATCTGCAGCCCATTCGTCGAATATATATATAGGCCGGTCTTCGAGATATGCAGTCAGTAGTGCCAGGCGTTTGCGTTGGCCCTGCGACAACTCAGTGGTCGAAAGCAATCCATTTTTTATCTGAACCTTATGGTCAAGTTGAAGCTGGGCTATATATTCGCGAGCCTGTGCATCGAGTCCCGGACGATCAAGCCCATATAGGCCATCAAACAGATAGAAGTCAGAAAACACGGCAGAGAAATGCTGGCGATAATAATCCCGATTCTGATTGCTTACCGGCTGCCCATCGAAGATTATCTCTCCACTTTCAGGCGCATAAAGAGCGGAAATCAGTTTAATGAGTGTTGTTTTACCGCTCCCATTACCTCCAGTAATAAAGACTATTTCTCCAGGATTCAATTTCAAATCTATCGGTCCGAGAGTAAAGTTGCTGTTTTCGCGTTCGCGATGATAAGTGTGAGTGACATTGATAAGGTCTACTTTCTTCCAGGGAAGAGTCGAATTTGCAAGTGGAGGCGCATCATTCTCACTTATCTTGGCTGTGAGCAAATTCTCCAATTCACCGAGCTGATCTATTGCGATCTCGGCTTGACTGATTACTGGGTACGTATTAAGCACAAATTGAAGAGGGTGAATCATATAAAGAATGACGATAACGTATCCAGTGAGCACCTCAGTGGTTGCTCCTTGAAAGTTTGGGAGATTGAAAATTAGCAACCCAATCACTACAAAAACCAACAACTCTCCCCAATTTTCAGCAATAGCATAATTAGTCGTTGCGGCGATTCGGTCACGGGCAACGGCGGCAGCGGTAGCCTGTACATTCTGAGAGAAAAATGTTTCCCGGCGCTGGCGATGAAGTTTGAGCTCCTTGCTACCATCGACCAGGGCGTGAAAATGTTTGAGCAATAAAGTCCAAGAATCACGAGCGAGCATGTAATATTTATCGGCTCTTTGTGCAAGCACAGAGTAACCAAGGCCGCCCAGGGTAAAGATTCCAACTACTGTGAGGAGTAAAATCCACGAGAGCCAACCCATATAAACCAGACAACCCAGTACAATCGCTGTGTTTATGCAAAGATTTGGCAGATTAAACAAGGCAGCCACAATTTTCGGAATGTCATCGGTCAACGAGGCCATCAACCGGCTGGAGCCAATAGCCTCAAGGTCCCGTAAAGGAGAGGCGAGAATCCCGCGACTTAATTGTATTCGTAAACTGTACGCTGTCCCTTTGGCGAAGCGCCTGAGAGTAATCTGAAACACTGCCTTGCTGACAGCGAATAATGCACAGGCGGCGAAGAAACTCCACACTGGGGTTGCGCCAGGGGAGTTGCTTTGTTTCAATGCGCGGCTGGCCAAAGCCAACACAATCGTGTTACTTATCCCGCCCACAATGCCTACCAACATCATAATAACGATGAAGCTTTTCGATCGGCTGGTGCTTGTGGAGTGTCGGAGAAAGAATGAAAATAGCTTCATCGATAATAACTCTTGTCAAGTAAAATGAAGAATTTGTATAAAGCCCGGAAACATGTGGCTCGCAGTCGGGATTACTGCGGTTTCGCAATCATCGCAGTGCATCCGCTGCGAAAGTCCGCACGCGCTCCGTGCGCCGGTTCTAGGGCTAAACCCTGCTTCGATCGAGGGTTTGATCGTGCCTCTTTTAATGAGGACTGTGCAAATTAAAGTTGATTGTTATTAGTAGTTTCTGGTTGGCTCCGGGGGAGCCCGATGTTTATAGCTTAGATGATAATGTTCATCGCAAGCTCCAGAGGAGCGACATCTGAACGCCTATATACCGCTCCTCCGGAGCTTGTGAGGTTTGGATGATCGAGTACTATAAATATTCCGCGCCGCTGGCGCTCGGTACCAAAAACATTGATTCCAATGATCTTTTATTTGCACAGTCCTCTCTTTTAATAGGTCATCCGTTGTTTGTTATTCGGATTTTGGTGAGAAAAACGTGTAATTTAACATTACGTTAGAATGAATAGGTCTTACTGACATAAGTTGTATCACTATAAGGAAACCAGCTAGAAATTAACTCACCAGGCCTTGGGTTGGAGACTAGCTCGTCCAAGGCAGGCAAATCGTAAGAAAGGTCTGTCACCTTTAATTTGATCGGCAATGACGCTTTGGTAACTAAGACCAAATCCAATCCTGCCTCTGGAAGAGGTAGATATCGTAAGCCCCATTGACCAGCTCCTCCTCCGTTCGCGGTTTTGCCATTGATTGTGGCGCTTATAACTTCTGCACCATGGTCCAAAAGGATGAAGATTATCGGGGCCTTTCTTGGGGATTTAATATTGAAATGCGAGGTTTTCACTGTCCCGCTAATGCTCTGACTCACTAAAGATATCTCGGGCACCGCGAGCTCTTTTATTGGAGCTTGAGCGCTTAGAAATGCGGGATAGGTCGAGGGAATGAAATTATCGAGCGGCCCAAGTTTTACGTGATCAGTTAGGAATCGATTGGTCCAGGCATTTAGTCTATGATCCATAGTTGCCCATATGGCCTTACCTGAATCTGCGTTCATGGCATAGAATAGACTGCTCGGTCGCGGATGCTCTCGATCAATACGCGCTGTGAAGATGGCGGCACTAATAAACGCCACGCTCAAAATCAATGAAATCCATGGCAATAACCAGCGATCCGACATCCTGGTCCGATTCAATGCCTGATCCAAATGCGGAATGAATAACCCCGTAACTAACACCACCAATAAAATAATGACCGGAGCCAGTGAGATGCCGAATGCCAATGATATTAGATAAATCATCGGACTCCACAATATGACCCCTGGTAGCGCGCCTGCCAATGGAAGAAGCCTATTCTTAAAGAATGCCCCGAATGTATCGCCGATAAACATTCGGCCCCCCAAGGCGACCAAGCTAAACAATAAGGGCCAAACGAACAAATAGCTGCCACCCGGTATAAAGATGCTTGTGGCTATCAATGGAAATAACCACCAGAATATTGCCCCCATGGCGAGGTCTAACGTGGATATCTTCTTTTGCCAGTGGCCATAAAACATGGAGAGAACAGTGAGAACCAAAGCTGCATAACCAATCAAATAATATCCGCTGTTATAAGTATCTCCTTGTGGAAACGCCTTATAGTCAGGATAGAGCATACCGATTAGCAGCGAAGCAAACGCGACAATAATTGGCGAAATCATCAGCGTCATAAGGAAAATGCCGATTCCTCGCATCAAACCTGGCCCAGACAGCATCCTTCGCCGAATACCCAGAATCGATAATCCAATATAGAGGGCAGAGACCAGAGCTGCTAAAGGTTTGGCCCAACCGTCAGAGTAATGGACCAGGCCCCACCCCGGTAGATCGAAATACACCTTGTTGTTATTTGTCGCGGTTTTCGACAGATCCATTGCGCCTAGACGTTTGGAAAGCGCAAGGGCATACGCCCCCTGGTGTTGCAAACTGCGTTCGTCAATGTTTTCGAGGCTGTCCAGCATGGTATGGTAATGCGTGTGGCCCGAGATATAGGCGAAATTCAACCCCGCCCAGCCTGCCCTTTTAAAAACCGAGAAATCTGTGTCGTTTGGTAAAAGCCTATAGATTTCTTGAGAGAGTGAATTAGCAACTGGGTGAGGTGCGGCCTGCGCCAGTTCATCGATTAGCCAGCCATTTCCATCACTCGTCTCAAACATTATCGCAGGCCCGGAATTGCCGCGTGCCTCAAAGTTTAAAACCACTCCGACATTGAAGGCTAACGGATGTTCGGCGACAAAAGCTCTCGCACCAAGCAATCCCGCTTCCTCTCCATCTGTAAACAAAAAGATCACATCATTTTTTAGCGGCGGACTGTTTCGTAAAGCTCTCAAGGTTTCCAGCATTGCTGCAACCCCGGCTCCATCATCGCTTGCTCCAGGGCTGGACGGAACAGAGTCATAATGGCTGACCAACACGATCGATTCGCTGTTACCAGTTCCACCTAACATAGCGACGATATTTTCTATCGTAGCAGCCTTAATTAGCCCGCTGCGATCATTACTGGTCACCGTGGAATTTTGAATCTGAGGTGATAGCCCAAGACTGGAGAGCTGTTGATATATGTAGTCTCGCACGGCACGATGCTCGGCTGAACCCTGTGGATGAGGGCGCTTGGCGATCACTCGTAAATGCGCCATTGCCCTTGCCGAGGAAAACTCCCCAATCGGTGCATTGTCTGGCACTGCGTGCGGCGGATCGAGATGTCCAATTGCTAATCTCCCAATTAGCAAGATCACTGAAATTGATAGGAGAATAGCATAAGAGCTTGTAGCACTCAGTGCGACAACTTGCTCCGACTCTTTCGATGTAAATGTATCTGCCACTGCAACACTCTTACGAAAGTTATCTCTTCAAGCTGAACTCACAGACCTGAGGTATATCACCTGGATTCTTGAATGGCGATTTGTTGAAGGAACAGGTTTATGTTTGTGTAGTCGCTACATATCGTTTTTGATTTTACGCCACAAATTTGGTATCAGTTCTCAAGGCAGATACGTCAGATTCATGTCCCTCTTAAGAGCCTAGATGTGATATCCAATTTGTCGCTAAGCTTGGTTTCATTTCCATTTGGGTCAGGAACTATTGTTACTACGGTGCCTTCATCAAGCTGAATTGCTACTGACCTCTGCAGTAAAGTTACGGAGATGACCAACCGCTTCTTATTGTCGTTTTGACATATAGCCCCCTGAACACCGGCTAGAGGACCTGTCTCTACAAGAACTACCGTTCCATCAGGGAGATAGTTCCATGGCTCTCGTAAGAAATGGCTCCGTGCTAAAAGCTGTAAGGCATCGATCTCTTCTACAGCTATTTCCGCAGGCTTCCCGCCAAACCCAACTATTCTGGTGACTCCCTTAGTTGCAATTACTTTGCCCATGGCCGAAGGACTGAGGTAGCAGAAAACATAGGTAGAGAAAAGTGGCAACTCTATCTCTACTGTACGGTCTGACCATTTTCGCTTCTGCCGGTATGTCGGTGTAAAACACTCATAGCCTTTTTGTCCGAGCAGATAACTTATTTTCTTTTCATTCCTTGGCATAGTCTGTATAGCAAACCATGACTGCACAGTATTCATATCAAGCTATCCCCTGAACTGGCACCACGCATTTTTACGTCGAGCTGAATACCAGTGGATTTTATGACAGGCTACTGCCATCCTGAGTCACATCGTAGAACTCAGGCAAATAAAAGCGAACACAGATATTGCCCTTGACTCGTTATTTCCGTGAAGCACTACTTGCCGCAAGTATTTATGGCAATCGAGGTGCCAAAGCTCACCTCCGCATGGCGAGAGCTCGAGCGAAGAGCGAAATTGCTTGACCCGGTTGAAGATGATGGTGATGAAGGATGGCGATAGAAGAATATCCCGTGGCATCCGGCCGAGCCGCGCAATATCACCAATGATAACGCCTGGCGGAAAATTCAACCGGGCGTAAGGTGCTAAGGTCTTGGTTGTTCAACGGCTTCGGCACGCTGCCGGACTGCTGTATCAATGCTGATATAATTACTTGAGCGATGATCATCATCTGAGCTTGCTGGAGTGGTAGGTGGCGTGCTCACTTATTGAGCGCCGCTTTTGGTTTCAGCTTGCGGACCAGATGCTCGACTTCGGCCCTTAGCTCCAGTTCGTTGATCAGACGATGGAGGTTGGGCGGTTTGATGCCGAGCAAGCCAGCAGCCTCGCTCAGGTTGCCCGTAGCCTGGTTGATAGCTTCACGGATCACACGTTTTTTAGCCTCTTCGGCCGCTTGTCTGGCAACTAGATTGATGTCGAGGCCGGGCGCGCCTGTGAGTGGAGCCAGGGCACGAATCTCTTCGGGCAGATCTGCCGGCGCGATGAATTCAGTCGTCTCTGTTGATCCTGCATCGTGGTGTAGCACCGCATAGTAGATGGCGCTCTCTAACTCGCGCACATTGCCCGGCCAATGGTAGTTTTTCAAACAGGCTAAGGTTTCGGGGGCAATCAGCGTCACGGGCGGGTGGCGTTTCGCGCCATACTTCCTGGCGAAGTGCCGGGCAAGCAGTTCAATATCCTCACGATGATCCCGCAGCGGGGGCAAAGGGATAGGAAAGACCTTGAGCCTGTAATAAAGGTCTTCGCGGAAGGTACCAGCCTTGACGGCGGCCTCGAGATCACGATTGGTCGCGATGAGCATCCTGACGTCCACCCGGATCGAGCGCGTGCCGCCAAGTCGCTCGAATTCAGGTTTGACCTCAGAGTCCACAGGCAGCACCCGAAGCAGCTTGGCCTGCAGCGACAAGGGCATCTCGCCGATCTCATCGAGGAAGACAGTGCCGCCGTTCGCCGCTTCCAGCTTCCCTTTCTTTACTTGTATGGCCGCCCCGGTAAAGGCGCCCGGTTCGTGGCCGAAGAGTTCGTTCTCCAGCAAGGTCTCCGGGATCGCCGCGCAGTTGATCGCCATAAACGGCTGACCGGCGCGCCGGCTGCGGTCATGGACGGCGCGGGCCACCAACTCCTTACCCGTGCCACTCTCGCCAAGGATCAAGACGGTGGCGTCAGAAGAGGCCGCCCTGGCAATCTTCTCATGCACCTCAGTAATCTTCTGACTCTCACCGATGATACGGTGCTGGGACTGCAGTTCGGCGCCGAGCCGCCGGGTCTCCTGCTCTAGCCACTCAGCGCGCCAGGCTTTTTCTAACGCATTGGCGGACAGGTCGGCGATGGCCGTCACCAGGTCTATCTGATGATCGTCGAAGCGACCGTGTTGATCATCGACGGTCAGATAAATGACGCCAAGCACCTGTCCATCAGTGATCAGCGGGACGACGAGCAACGACTGCGGCGGATCGCCATCGGTGAAGAGCATCGAACGACGTTCATACCGCGCCCGTTGAACGGGAAGGCGTTGAACTTGAATAGTGGAGTCCATCGCCGGCGGCCGAGCCTTGACCGCTTCTTCGGTCAACTCTTCAGCTTCGTCTACGAAACGGAGAAGAACTCCTCGGTCGGCGGGAACGATCTCAAAGATAGAGTCGAGCAATTGCCGCGCGAGCGCACGGGGCTTGCGGATGGCATTGATCGCCCGGCTGATCTTCAGCAACTCGTTCAGATCGCGGGCAAGTGAAGCAGCCGGCGGCAACGCGGCTGCTACTTTCGCCGGATCCAGGTAGAGCACGTCTTCCAGGCGGCGCAGGATGGTTGCGCCGATGGCAGTCGTGTCGTCACTGAACTGCACGAAGCCCGCAGGTTGTGGAACTTCGCCCTCGCCGAGCAAAAAGATGAAGACGGAATCAGCAACGGTGAGTAGATCGAAATGCGCTAACGTACGCTTCTTCACCGGCTCGTTATTGATAAACGTGCCGTTGGTGCTCAAGTCTTCGATCTCGAATTGATTCCCGACTCTGCGGATCACACAATGCTGCCGTGACACCAGATCACCGCCGAGGCATAGTTGATTGGACGGCGCGCGCCCGACAAAACATTCGTTACTATCGAGAATCACGGCCCTGCCCTTCAACAAACCGGCCACCTCTATCAGCTTAGGAGACATCTTTTCCTCCAAAAACAAAACTGGTCTCTGACTGTGAAATTCCGTAAGCCCTGTGGGCCCTGGCACGATCGAGCCTGTCGATTGGCACATAGCGCATGACGGGCTGCGCTGAAAAACCGGGCTCGTCTGAATTCGATTTCCAATCTACTTATGAATTAAATCAACGTTCATCATGAGGATCCCGGCCCAGAGGGAGACGTTCATCTTGACTTTGGCCGGACTGGGTGCTCCCGGTGGCAGCCCCACGTCACGCCGGATATGATCGCGCTCGGTCGGAGTTTGGGCCTGACCAAATTTTCGGCTCTGACTCTCGCGAGCGGCGGTGTCCGCCCAAGCCAAAAGCTGTTTCCATTGCGCGGCGGATGGACGCCATGGACAGGCCTCCTGGTTATCACGACAAAATGCGGTCAGCTGCTCCCCGGTCAGGATATCCGGCAACCGCTCGCGCGTAACAAATAGATAGAAACGTTCGATCGCCACGGCCTGGTTGAAGTGAAACCAACGAAACTCCGGATCCTCCTCGCGGCTCGAAGGAACTTCTCTGGGCACATGCGCCTTAACGAAATTATGGCCGCCCTGCAAGCGGGCGTCTGGGAAGAGCATCTTCGCCGGGCCGTCATTCTCGACATGAAAGACATAGAGATAACCGGTGATATTCGACTCGATCATAAAACGCACGGCGTCTCCCTCACGAAACGCGCGCCTGGCATTGACGCGCACTGCCGCTTCGCGCGGCCCTCGCTTTAAGAGCGTAAATCCGAGACCAATGGGCCCTGCGGGTCGAGATTGAGCTTGAGTCTTGGACTTTGAGAGATGGGTCACCACCTTGTCTCGCGTGCTCACGAAGTTGCGTACAACCTCGTCATCGTTCTCTCTTTGCGCCAGCGCTGCCGGCGCCAAACAGGTCAGAAGTATGATGGCCGCAACGCCGAAATAGCTTGATTTCATCTTTGATCTCTTCTTTCTCTACCCCCAAGACCGAGATTGACCTCAAATAGAAACGGCGCGCCGCTCGCGCGTTCCCCCGAGATGGCGACGATAGATTGAGAGCCTTGCGTATCAATGCGCACGTGCTGTCCAAACCTTCTCCGTAACTCGGCCAATTCGGCCTCCTCCTCCGCTGTCAAGGCATGATCAGCGGCCTCGGCCAGAAAACGTGGCTGGGCTAATGGCTCGGGCGTGAAGATGATGGTATAGGTTCGGAAGCTTGCGCCACGTGCGACTTCGATCCACTTATCCACTCGTGACGGGAAGCCATAGTCTGTTCCGGCAGCGAGCAGGTTGCCCTTCACTCCCCATGCTGAATTCGGTTGTGCGGTCAAAAACGTGGTGCGCGCCGCTCGCTCGCCCGGCGCGACGATATAGAGATAGCCGCGCCAACTCGGCACAAAATGAAACTTCAGCCATCGGCCTCTGACAACCGGATTGGCGCCCGCGACGCGCTCCGCTCTACCAGTCTCCGGCTCCACCTCCAAGTAGTATCGCATGGCCTCAACTAATGGCCCGGATCCCGGCGTCGAACTGTCGGGGCGCGTGATGATGGTCTCTCCAGCCGGCGGATTAGCCACGCTCGAACCTGGCAGACGACTTAAGCGCCAATACGCCAGTGCGGCAATCACCGGAAGCAAAAGACACAAAGCAATACACGCTGTCCGGGCGCCGCCCAAACGAGACCAGGCGGCAACGGCAACCTGCTCATCAACGCCGGGCGCTGCGGATGGCAGAGCAATCCGCCCGGCATTAGTGGCTTCCAAGCCCGATGATTTCGTTGCATCGCGAGCGGCGGTCGCTGGCTCTTCGCGCAGGGAAACGCTCTCCATCCACGAACCGTCAATAGATGTTGCGGTGTCGTGATAATCCGGAGCGTGCGGCTGGGCTGCCGCGCGCAATGCCCGGCGCATTTCGGTCGCGGTCGCCGGACGCTCATCGGGAAGATGAGCCAGGGCGCGCATCAGCACAACGGCGACGGCTTCAGGTACTTGCCCATTCAGTTCATTGGCTGGTCGCAATGGATCTGGCCGCCGCTCTAGCGCTGCCGTTGTGCGCGTCAGCGCATCCGCTGGGAGACGCCCCGTGATCAATCGATAGACGGTCGCGGCCAGCGAATAAAGATCACTACGCGGATCGGTTCCAGTGCCACGAATCTGCTCCAGCGGCGCATAATTGCGCGTATAACCAGGCAGGCTCTCGTCGATCTCCTCGTCCATCTGGGACACCTCGGTCGCCGTCCCTTTAGCCAGCCCGAAGTCGAGCAAAATGACATCTCCTTGCTCGGTCAATTTTAAGTTCTGCGGCTTGATATCTCGATGGACAACCGGCGGCTGATGACCGTGCAAGTATTCGAGCGCATCGAGCAGTTGATCAGCCCAGCGCAGAACCTGGTTCACGGCGAAGGCTTCACCGGTCTCCTGTATCTTTTCAGCCAGCAGTTCTTCCAGGTCTTTTCCCAGAAACAACTGCATGACAAGATACTGCGCTTCCCCTTCTGTGAAATGATCCGTAACGTGCGGAAATACACGGTGGCGGAGCCGATGCAGCAACCTTGCTTCGCGTGTAAAAGCCTGGCGGAACTTCGCCTGAGTGAAGTAAGCCTCTTTCACCGCAACCCGGCTGCGAAACAGCCGGTCCTCGGCAAGATAAACGCTCCCCATCCCGCCCTGTTTGAGCAGAGACAAGATGCGATAGCGATTCTGCAGCACAGTGTCAGCTGCTAGTTTGCCAGATCCCATCATTATGCTGGCGCGCGTGGCCAGATCGCCACGCCGTCCTCAGTCCTTATCGTTTGCCTTCCAGGTTCGCCCACTCCCCCGCCTGGATAAAGCTCGCCCAGTAAAATGGATGCTGGCGAGCTTTGCGTTTCAGCATCTCGAGTTGCACGCGCCGCAGCCCATCGCTTCGCCCCTCGCCGTGTTGCAATGCCTTGTAGTACTCGATCATCAATTCCCGCGTACCCAGATCAGAGACCGACCACAGACTCATCACCTGCGTCTCCGATCCGGCCAGCGCCAGCGCACGCCGTAGTCCAAAGACCCCTTCGCCATTCTTCACCTCGCCCACGCCCGTGTCGCAAGCCGAGAGCACGACCAACTTCGTCCCCCATAAATCCAGCCCCGCAGTTTCTAGCGCCATCAGGACGCCATCGTCTCCGTGATCGGCGCTGCCCCGGCGTCGATTGACACCAGCTAGCGCCAGTCCTGAACGCAGCAGTGGGTTCTCAACCGGCTGATCAGAGGACGACACAGACCGGACCGTCACCGCGCCCATATCGCGCGCGCCAACCAGCTCAAGCTTTTGATCCCGGAGGAAAAATCCATGCGTCGCCACGTGGAGAATGCTCGGACCGTGGAGTTCCTTGAGCGCCGCCTCGGTAGCCTGCTCTCTCGTCAACACTGTTGCCTGGGGCAGAATCGCTTTGAGCGTCTGCGCCTCGCCCGCCGTCCCGACCAATGGCGGGAAAAAGACGCCAGACAGGTTGAGTGCGCCGGCGGATTGCGGAGACCCGGGCGGTAGCCCGATATCTCGGCCACTTGACGCGGCCGCTCTCTCACCGTAAGCGGGATTGGCCACAATCACTACCCTCTGCTCGCCCGGCCGGTCAACAGACGTCCGCAGCAGTTCACGACCGCTCGTCAGATAGCTGATCGAATAGCGTTCGACCAGGTAGTGACCTTGCCGGTCAACGAGGGCGGCGAATGGAACAAGATTGAGCAAACCGTCAGGCGCGATCAGCAGACGCCGGATATCCCCCAACCCTGACTGCGCTAATCCCAACACGGGCCGCATCACCTGCTCATCCACCACGCGCGCCAGTCGCTTGACGTCCCTCCGGCGCGGATTGCGCAGCGCCCGGCGCCAGGCAGTCATCGCCCGATCAATCGGCGCGGCCTCGCCCAGGTCGATCCACCTCGCCTCGCCTCGCGCAGCCAGCCAATAGGCGAGGTAGCGCGGCGGCATCTTGTTCTTATTGTTCCGCAGGTCCCTCGGCGTGTAGACGGCAAATTCGACCAGGGCGCTGTCAGAGGGGAGAGCTTCCTGGACGGCAGCCAGCGTGACCGGTTGAACTTGCGTGCGAAACTCCGGGCGGCGGGCACTCAAGGCCGATTCCAATTCCTCAACTTTGTCTTCGCGCAGTTTGAGTCGCGCCCGGTAGGTCTCAGGCTTATCCGTTCCCAACTCTCCGAGGGTGAGCGCAGCCAACTGTGAGCGCGCCTCGGCGAGTTGATCAAAGAGCGTCTGGTCTTCAGGTGCCGCGCGACGTCGCGCTGCGGCGATCGTGTCGGCCATCACATCGAGTCCACGCCCTTTCCGGCGGAGCAGAGTCGTGAAAGCCAGTTCGAGCGCCTGAGGATATTGCGGGAGGGCTTGACTATGAAGCGAGAGAGTGAAATTGGTTTGTTCCGAGAAGAGGGCGAGGTAAGCGAGTATCTGGCGTTCAGAGCCGGTGGCGAGATTGAGCGTGAGGTTGCGTTCACCGAGGGAGTTGGCGCGAGACAGAACTTTGACGGCTTGAGCGAAATCGCCTTTTGCCGTATAAAGCGCGGCCAGATTGTCAAGAAACCCCACGACATCGGGATGTTCTGGCCCCATCGCATTCTCCAGGATGGCCAGCGCCCGTTGGAACAACGCCTCAGCTTTCGCATACTCACCCTTCTCTCGATAGAGAACTGCAAGTCTATCCATAGAATGAGCGACATCGGGGTGCTCAGGCCCTAGCGCTTTCATCTGTATGGACATCGCTCGTTGAAATAGTGTCTCCGCCTTCACATAGTCCCCCCGGTCGCGATAGAGGATGGCAAGGTTGCTGAGGGGATTCGCAACCCTTGGATCGTCTGGCCCCAAGGCTTTCTCCCGAATGTCTACTGTCCGTCGAAGTAGTCGCTCTGCCTGCTCAAAGTCGCCGCTGTCGAAGTAGAATTGCGCCATATTGTTGAGGGTAGAGGCAATATCGAGGTGATCCGGCCCCAGCGTTTTCTCACTGATCGCCAGTGCGCGCTGATAGAGTTCTTCAGCCTTCACGTAGTCTCCCTTGCTGCTGTAGAGATAGGCGATGCTGTGGAGAATTAGAGCGACCCTGGGGTGTTCTGGTCCCAGAGCCTTCTCCGAAATGGCCAGCGCGCGTAGGCCCAGCTGTTCCGCTTTCGTGTAGGCGCCTCTCCCGCGGTACAAGAGGGTGAGGTTCATGAGAGATTGCGCGACATCGGGATGACCCGGACCTAGGACCTTCTCCCGAATGGCGAGCGCTCGTTGATAGAGAGACTCGGCCTCCGCATATTCGCCCATACGGGCATAGACATTGGCAAGATTGTTGAGAGAGTTCGCGACATTGGAATGTTGCGGCCCCAGCGCTTTCTCAAGGATGGCCAGCGGGCGTTGAAACAGTTGTTTTGCTTTTAGGTATTCACCTCTATGGAGAGAGATGACCGCAAGGTTGTTGAGAGTTTTAGCGACATCGGGATGTTCCGGCCCCAAGACCTTCTCCCGGATGGCGAGCGCTCGCTCGTAGAGTGGCTCGGCCTTCGCATATTCGCCCTTATTCCAGTAGAGGTTGCCGAGGACGTTGAGAACCTCAGCCGCATCGCGATGTTCCAGCCCTAATAGCCTCTCACGAATCCCCCGCGAACGTTCAATTAACGGAAGCGCTTCTCCATGCCTGCCTGCGCCTATCAGTTTGAGCCCCTCTTGAAGCAGCTTGCGCGCCTCGTGCAAAGCGCGGTCATTCTCATCCGCGGCGCGCAGCTCCTCGATCCAAATCTCATAGTCTCCTGCCGGCGCCTGCTTCTGCCCTGGCCGTACTGTCAGCCCATAGGCACCTGACGATTCGGCTACATGCGACAACAATTCCTGTCCCTGGCTCCTGCCTTCCATGTCGAACTCCGCGATCTGCTCGCCGCCTGGTCCTGACAGTCGCGCCACAACGTCAATGCCTTGCTGCTCGATGATCACCTTCAGATATTGACCGGCGCTCAGCCTGATCTGATAAGTTTGGCTATGATCACCCGCCAATTCGCGTTTAATGGGTTGGCCAGGCTCAAGCAGAAGCGCCTCTTTCTCATTATCGGCTTTGCTGCTGGCATCACGCGGCGCTTGAGTTGGCTGTTGGCCAGGTCTCGCGAGTATGTACCCCAAAGTGTTCACCGAGAGAGCTATGGCCAATGAGCAGAAGAACAGGCAAAGGGATTTAGCCAAGCTTTGAGATGTGAACTGCTGGTTAGGTCCGTTTAAAGCTGAGTCGGGTCGGCTTCGATCAGTCATAATTTCACTACTGCACTCGGCGCCGCGAGGGCAATGGTCAAACGCACAGGGAAGCGGTTTGTTGAGCAGGGTCTGGAGTCTCAATGAGCGGCCTCGCCCAAGCAAGCAGCCCGAGTTTTATGTCAAAACGAAAGCCCACTTGGTTTGCGGTTGCAGCGACGCTCTAGAAGGCCAGACTCGCTGACGATGCGGCTGATTACCGACCGGCCGGCCGAGTAGCCAATCTTTTGTGAGACAGTCCAGCAGACGCTCAAAAAACGAGTTCAAACTTCGATTGAGGGGGGAGTGCTATGGTTGAGGGGGAGTGGCCCATTCCGACGGTTAGTAGCAAGTTCGCCTTGGCCATGGAAGAGGCACTTCGTTTATCTATCACGCCAAACGCCCGAAAGTCAACTTCGATAAGTCGAACGGCAAAACGACTCCGGGCGCAGCGACGTTCGCTCCACGACATCAGTGCGAGCGGACAATTGCCGGCGGATGCGTTCGGCCAGTCTCTCGTTATATGCCATAAAATCCCTCCAGACCTTGGAATGGGTTGAGATCAAAATGCAGCGAGAGGATAGCACAAGCATAGATTGAGTCTCATAGTACTTTCGCCGTTCCAGAACTCGTCACGAAAGACATATACTTCAGATGCGTGGGAACTGCCCCGATCCAATTAACAGCCGCGCTCCAATATGAATATGCGGTTACTGAAACGGCCGGTTTTTTTCAACGGCCAAACATCGAAGGAAGGGTCATGAATTTAAATAATGCATCGATACTCGTAACAGGCGGCGCGTCGGGGATTGGACTGGAGACCGCCCGGTTGTTGCTCTCTCAGGGAGCGAAGGTCGCCATCTGCGGGCGTAACTCAGAAAGACTGGAGAAGGCGGCGGCAAGCGTGGGAGCGCTCCCGATCTGCGCTGATGTAAGCGTGGAAGCGGACGTCAAGCGGATGGTACAGACTGTCATCGCGGAATTTGGCGATTACAATGTGCTCGTCAACAACGCAGGGTATGGTTACTTCGCCCCTCTCATCGAACAGGATATGGATCAGTTCAGCCGCCTGTTTCTGACTAATGTGACTGGCGCGATGCTCGTCGCCCGCGAGTCTGCCCGCTACTTCATCAGCCGCCTACGCGGGAACATCATCAACATTTCTTCGACCGCGGGGTCGAAAGGATTTCCGGGAGGTACGGCCTATGCGGCCAGTAAGTTTGCGTTGACCGGAATGACCGAATGTTGGCGCGCGGAACTGCGCAGATACAACATCCGAGTCATGCAGATCAATCCGAGTGAAGTCTTGACCGATTTCTTCCAGGCCGCCGGCATGGAGCAAAAAGCGAGCGAAAGAAAACTCCGCCCACAGGAGATTGCGCACGCCATCGCCAGCGCGCTTCAGATAGATGATCGAGGGTTCGTTACTGATTTGACAGTCTGGGCAACCAACCCCGATTGAAGCAGCATGCGCGTAAGGATACGGCTGACCGATAAGACGGCTCCGAAGTACGGCCTGAACCGGCCCTCATAGCAATGATGACAAGCTCGATGGCAGAGACAAGTCGCGACGGCATACACGGCCCACCGCCTCACGATCTTCCAGGCCTGAGTTGGAATTTGCCGGTGGAAAAACCGGTATTCATTGGAATTGCCCCGATTTAGTGGACAGTTTTGGTCTTGGGTAGTTTATGCCACCCCCTGATATCTCCGTCAGGCGGTTCAGTTTTCATTCAACGCGCGCATCGGGTCTTGTTGCGCGGCGCGGCGCGCGGGCCACAGGATCGCCAACAGGCCGATGACCGCCATCACGCCGCAGGCTGCCGCGAGCGTTACGAGATCGAACGGCGGCACGCCGTGCAATTGGCTCGCCAATGTTTGGGCAACAACGGTGGCGGCGAACAAACCGCCGATAATGCCAAGCCCCAAGACCGATCCGCTCTGCCGCAAAAACAGCCGCAGAATCGCGCCAGGCGTAGCGCCGAGCGCGATACGAATGGCGACTTCGCGTTCGCGCTGTTGCACGGCATACGCGGTGACGCTATAGATGCCGAGCAAGGCCAGCAGCGCGGCGAACATGGCAAAGCCTGTCAGCAGTGACATCAGAAAGCGAGGCGCGGCCAAAAGCTTTTCGGCTTCGCGGTCAAGCGTATTTTCGTGACTGACCAACACCTCCCGATCCAGTTCCGCGACCGTCGTGCGCACGGCGCTCAACCACACCGACGTGGGGCGATCCGTGCGGAAATAGAGCGGCGCATAACGGCTGGGCGCTTGCATAAACGGCAGATAAATGTCGTTCAGATCGATGTCCATGTGCGTTTGCCGTACGTCACGCGCGACACCGACAATCGTGCGCCAGACGCTGCGCACATTGCGATCCGCCTGTTCCGCCGGGCGAATGCGCTGGCCAATGGCGTTGTCTTGCGGCCATAAGCGACGCGCCAACGTTTCGCTGATGATGGCGACGGGTTCCGCACCTTCGCGGTCAGCGTTGGTGAAACTTCGCCCCTGTTGAATGCGAATGCCGAACAAATCAAAATAGCCGTCGCTCACCGCCATCACGCTCGCATTGCGTCGCTCGTTGGTGGCGGCATCCACTTCGAGTGTTTGTGCCGGGTATTCGTAAAAGGGGATGAAATTGGTGAAGGCAAACGGCGCATTTGTCGTCGCCGCCAAACGTTCTCTGAGCCGTTCATAAAATTGCAGAAAGGCTTGCGGATCGGGATACGTGCGATTGGGCAACGCGATGCGTGTGCGCACGACGTGTTCGGTTTGAAAGCCGAGATCGGTACGCGCCAGATGTACGACACTGCGAATCATCAGGCCACAGCCCATCAGCAACGCGACGGACAACGCCACTTCCAGCGCGATCAGGCTGGAGCGCAACCGTCGCATCGTCGGGCCATCGGTTCCGCTGCGCCCTTCGCGTCGCAAGGTGTCGGCCAGTCGTTTTTCCCACGGCGTTACCATCGGGATGAGCGAGAGCGAAAGCGCAATCAATATGCCTGCGCCTCCGACTAGCAACAACACCGATGGATCTAGCGCAATCGCCGCAGTACCGCCCGGGGCGCCGCGTCCTAATCGTTCTTCCACAACCGGCGCAAGCAAGCGCAATCCCCCTCGCGTCAGCGCCAATCCGATCACGAACGCCGCGCCGCATAGCAAACCAATCTCTGTAATCAGCATTCGTAGGATGTGATTGCGCCCTGCGCCGAGCGATACGCGCACTGCTATTTCCTTCTGCCGCCGCAACGCCCGCAACAACAACAGCACCGCCACATTCACACATACAATCATCAGCGCCAATCCCGCCGCAATCGTGACCGGCAGCAGCAGCGGGCGCAGTTCTTTGACATAGCGTTCGTGCGTGGATTCGAGTTTTACACCTTGCCAATTGGGCGGAAAGTTCGATCCGATAGCGCGAATCGCCTCGGTAATGCGCTGTTCTGCCACCGCAACGAGAACGCCCGCGCGCAGTCGCACCAGGTATGCCTGTCGCGGCGCCGTCAGCGGCACGGCAAATTCCATTACGCCCCGCGCATACTCACGCGCGTAGTGAAAATCCGGCGGCAGCACGCCTACGATACGAAATGTTTCCATTGGCTCGGCCAGGTTAGAACGGCTCGCCCGAAACGAACGCCCGACGATATTCGGGTCAGCGTCGAATCGCTCCTGCCACAGCGCGTACCCAATCAACGCAACCTTTTCTGCTTCGGCGCGAAACTCTTCCGCCAAAAAGGGACGCCCCACCACTGTGCGCAGGCCCAGCATTTCGCCTGCGCCGGGTGCGACAGACAGCCCTAACGCCTCTCTCTTCTCCGCGCCTTCGCCGATGTAAAACCGCGCCAAGTGCGAAGCATCGGCTACCTCGACGACTTCGCTCAGGTTTTTCCAGTCCATCGTTGCCACTTCGCGCGGTTCCGGTACGCCCTGCACAGTGTAGATGACGTGATACAACCGATCCGCTGCCGGGAACGGCATCGAGCGAATCAGATAGGCATTCATCACTGCCAACGCAGTCGCCACCAGCGCAAAGCCCAAAGCCAGGGAAATCACGCCGGCGAAGGTAAAGCCCGTGTTTTTACCAAGCGAGCGTACGCTGTAGTTCAAGTCACGCCAGAAATCTGCCAGCATAGTTGTTCTCCTTCAGTCAGCATGATGCGTTCCCAGAGAATTGGGAACCCCGCTCAAGCTTAGACGCCGCAGACAACTGTTTTCTTCCGAGTGCGCCGAATAAAATTTCGTCGTCATTCAGATCGCCAAGCAATGGGCCTCAAAGCTCAGCGGAGAACTCGCTCGACTTCCTTGAGTTTGTCGTCGAAGAGTTGCCATTCCCAATCCAGCGAGTCCAGACCGACCGTGGCTGGAGTTCTTCGTGTACGAATTTCAGCAATGGTTGATAATGCGATCAAGTTTCGCCCGATCAAGCCGAGGTTGCCTCATCTTAATGGGAAAGTGGAAAGGAACCAGAAGATCGGCTGGGAGGAGTTTTACCAATCCTCCTCGAACATATCGAGGAGGAACTTGACCACTATCGGGTCGAGCGTGATGAGTTGAGCCTCGCTTGCGCATCCAATTCGACTTTCCTCAAACTCTATCTCCCCGAAGAGAGCCTGGCGCCCGTCCCGGATGATTGCCTGCGAGTTGGACGGCCTGGATTCCGGAATCTCGCTTGCTGAAATGTCCAATCACTCCGACCTCGGCGCCGGCGTTGGCGCGGGTCTGCGAGAGTCGAACTATCTGCGGGTCAGTGAGTTTTTTGCTAGATGCGCGATTGCGTCCGCTCTCCCTTAATGAACGCAGAGAGCGATGAATATCCGGCAAAGTCTGGAAATATTCGACCGTTTCCGGTAAAAACAAGGTAATAGCGGGCGGTGCAATCGCGCCCTTCACTTTTAAGACCCTTTTTCGAGGACAAAACTCATGATCGAGAGAAGACACCTACTCAAAGGCGCTGCCGCGGCGCTGACCACCTCACTGTTCACCGGACGCGTGAGAGGCGCTAACGACCGCATCGCAACCGGCCACATCGGCATTGGCGCGATGGGGTCGAGCAATCTTGGCTTCGCATTGAAATTGCCGGATGTCGAGCCGGTCGCGCTGTGCGATGTTTACCAACCACATTTGGAAAAAGCCGTCGCCACGGCAGGCAAAGCGGGTAAGACTGTCAAGGCCGTGAAGGACTTTCGTGAGATTCTCGCCGACAAGTCCATCGACGCCGTATGCATTTCAACCCCCGATCACTGGCACGCTTATATGAGCGTCGAGGCGTGCAAGGCCGGCAAAGATGTCTTTGTCGAAAAACCGGCTTCGGTTTACGTTGAGGAGGGGCGCAAGATGGTGGAGGCCGCGCGCAAATTCAATCGCGTCGTGCAAGCGGGAACGATGCAGCGATCCGGCGGTTATTTCAAAAAGGCGGCGGAGGTCGTCAAAAGCGGCTTGATCGGCGAAGTGACGTTTTGTCACACCTGGCAGGCAGGCGCGACGAAAAAGCAAGGTTGGGGCCAGCCTGCCGATGGGCCGGTTCCCCCGGGATTGGACTGGGATATGTGGCTGGGGCCAGCGCCCAAAGTTCCATTCAATCTAAACCGCTGGGGTGTGGACGTGACGACCTTCCCGACGTTCCGTTACTTCTGGGATTACGCGGGAGGCGCAATGACCGACTGGGGCGTGCATCTGATTGATCCAATCCACCAGTGCTTTGGCGAACCGATGCCGATTTCCATTTCGGCGATGGGCGACAAGCTGTATGTGGACGACAACGTGGAGACGCCCGACACAATGATGGCTACGTTCCGTTATCCGAATTTCCTGCTGACTTACGAAAGCCGTACCGCTAACCCGATGCCGATGTTCGGCCAAGGCGCGGCTACTTCGATTCACGGAACAGAAGCCACTCTTGTCGTCAACCGCGGCGGCTGCTGGCTTATTCCTAACAAAGGCTCGAAAGTCGAAGCGCAAACATACGAAAACAATCAGGAGATGAGGGATTTGAATATTCCGCACTGGAAGAACTTCATCGAATGCATCAAATCGCGCGCCAGGCCCACGAGCGACATCGAGACCTGCGTGCGGTCTTCGACGGCCTGCATCCTGGCTAACCTTTCAATGCGGCATAAAACCTGGCTCGATTGGGACGATACTAACTGGACGGTAAAACAGAATCACATCAAGCCATTCCTGAGGGCTAGGTATAGCCCGCCATGGAAACTGGAAGTTTAGTTCAATAGAAGTTCATGTTCGGTGAGAAAGAGAGATCGCGCATAAGAGATCAGAACACGAAAGTGGGCGCGTCAGCAGGCTCGATGTATTTGATCAGCGGCAGATAAGCGCCGTCCGCTTCGGCTGCAGCGTATACTTCATCGTGTCTGGGCAATGGGCAATCAAACATTCTCCAACGAGAGCGACCCATTTCCGCCGTGTTCTTTTCTATCTGTACCTCGTCATATAATTCACCGGTGCCGCGCGAGCAAGCCTTGAATTTCGGATTCACGTTGCGCGCGGCTTGACGGCCGAACGTTGAGCCGTTAGACAGCCCTTGAAGTCGAGTGTTACAGCCCGGGAGGACTAGTTCGCAATGATTTCATCTTTTAGATGTTTGGGCGTGGTTCGGGTCCCGCAGAATCTCTCGGCGCTCGCTATTGCCATCTTGCTGTTTTGGTCTGCACCAGGCGTTAAACCCGTGCCCGCCGTCGTCTCGGCGCAAGAGCCAAACCTGCGTGCCGCTCCGAACGAGAGCGCCGGTTCGCTCGACGCATGGATCGATTCGGTTCGTAAGCAGCACAACATCCCGGCGCTGGCCGCCATTGTTCTGCGAGCCGATACTGTTCTTGCGCGCGGCATCGCGGGGGTTCGGCACGCGGGCATTGCCGGGGCAGTAACCATCAAAGATCGATTCCAGCTCGGGTCAAACACTAAGGCAATCACAGCCACGCTTGTCGCGACCCTTGTCGAGGCGGGCACGCTGCGGTGGACGACGACGCCCGCCCAGATCTTTCCAGAAATGCGTGACTCAATGTCCCCTGCGTTTCGGGGAGTGACACTCGAACAACTGCTCTCTCACCACGCTGGTGTCTCGGCGTTCACGGATACCGAGGATGAAGACTTCAAGAAAATCCCTCACCTCATCGGCACTCCCATGGAGCGCCGCCGGGCGTTCACCGCCTGGGTTCTTCGGGGCAAACCAGTCGAGCCGCCGGGTACGAAAGCCATCTACTCGAATGGTGGCTACACGATTGCGGCCGCAATGGTGGAACGTGTAACCGGGCATAGCTGGGAATCACTTATTCGCGAGCGTGTATTCAGGCCCCTGGGTATCAATGGCACGTTTGCGTGGTCAGATTCTGCGGATGTTGAACAGCCGTGGGGACACTATGAAACGCCGTCGGGAGTGAAGGCTGTGGATCCGCGCGATCCTGGAGAACGAGTGCCTCCGATCATGTGGCCGGCTGGTTCAGTGGAGCTCTCTCTCGACGACTATGCGCGCTTCCTCCAGCTCAATCTCCGCGGGCTCGAGGGTCACGATACATCTCTCCTTAGAGCCGCAACCATCAAGCGGTTGCATACTTCGCCGGTCGCTCCGGGCGATGACTTCGCACTAGGCTGGGGGATTCAGGAGTTCGACAATGCGCCAGCACGCGTGCATGTGGGGAGTGCCGGAGCGTTCTTTGCTGTCACCATGCTGCAGCCGACGCGAGACCTCGCCGTGGCGGTATTCGCGAACGCAGGCGGTGAAAGGGCGGATACGGCTGCAAAGGAAGTGCTCATAACACTCGTCCGACGCTATGCGACTCCGGCCGCCAAGTAGGAAACTCGGCGGTTGTCTAACGTATCGTTAGGCGGACAGCGCTACTGTCCAGGCAACAACAGAGACCATCACGGGAACAGCTCTCTTGGAAGTGCACACAGGAGCACGCCCGGACGTGGTCCTGAGGAGAAACGATGACGACGCGAATTGCACTGTTGAGTGGTTTGTTGCTGCTATGGTTCTCTGCGACAACTCCATGTATCTGACCAGCTCATCGTACTGGTTCGAGACGGCGAAGATTGAGGCCAACACGCCCTGCAGTAGTATCGCCGCAGTCGGAGCCTGAAAGCGCGGGCTGAGCCTGCCCAGCGATTTGAAGAAGACGCCATCTACGCCCATGGCGTAATAGACTCGCGGGGCCGAGAGCAGAGCCAAGTTCATAAAACCGAAAGTCGAGACGACGATCAGAAAGCTGATCGCTTTGGCTCCGAATGGCCCGGCCAGTTTCGCCGCCACGTCGGCTGCCGGAGTTTCGGTCGCCGCCAGCGACGATCCGCAGCATGGCTGCATGGTCGAACAGGCAGTCAGGCCGCGGTGGCCGACTCGTCTTGCTGGCGATAATACATTAATTCAAACTCCGCCGACGGAATGTTGCCAATCGGTTCTAGCAGCCGGCGGTTATTGAACCAATCGACCAATTCGAGGGTGGCGTACTCGATCTGTTCGAGATTACGCCAAGGACCACGGTGGTGAATGACCTCGGACTTGAACAATCCGATTTTGAAATTTAATGGAAAGAGAACGCATTAAAAGTCCTTCTTGGCTTGATGTTCATGTCGAGATTAAACAGAATATCTTCCTTTACCGCACTCCACAGCAAGCAGTTCAGCTACAAATAAATCGTCAGGGATTTGCTTAGAGTAACAAAAAGCAACAATTCTCCCGGAGACGCTTTTACAGTCTTTTCGCTTGGCTGGTCGTCAGTCCAGTCAAGATGAGGTCGAGGGTGTTCCACAAACTTCAATAAAGGAGACTCTTATGCGTATTCCATCATTGAGATACTAAACTGCTGGTACTCTGTCTACTACTAATCTCTTCAGTAATTGGGGGCAGCTACGTCGCGCTTATCAACTGGGCACCTGGCGTTGCCGCGGGCCGGGCATCGCTGAACTCGGTCGGCTCGGCGGCGGCCCAGGATGTCTGCAGCGACGGGATCAATGTACCCAACCGCTATAACCTGCCCTTCTGCGTAAGAGCTGACGAGCTCTTCATCTTCGCGGTCAACTACAGGCCGTTCGAGTACGGGGGGGAGACCCCGATGCGGACGGCCGACAGGTTCTTCGAGACCGTCATTGGCGCCCGGCTCAGGGAGGCCTTCCCGAACCTGAAGATCAAGTACGCAACGTGGGACTACCCAGTCAGATACGAGGATCTGGCAAATGCCGGCGTAGTGCCGGACATCATCATCGAAAATCCGCATAATCGCATCGATCGGGACCTCGAACCGCGAGGATTGGTCGCAGACATGACACCGATGATCATAGGGAGCGGGATCAACCTCAACCAGCTCAACCGGGGCGCCGTCGAGATGGTGAGGTCGCGTTCGGACGGCGGAATATACGGCGTGCCGCTCTTCATCGATGAATACATGTTGTTCTACAACAAGAAGATCTTCGATAAATTCCATGTGAACTACCCGACGGTCGGTATGACGTACGACGAAGCTTACAGGCTGGCCACGAGGCTGACCCGCCAGTCTGGGCTCAACGCCTACAAGGGATACCTGCAACACCCCGACAGCTATCTGGTCTTCAACCAGCTCGGTCTCTATCCGTTCCAACCGACCACGAGCGAGCAGCCTGCGCCTGAGGATATCAGAGTGGATATCACCAGCCCGGGTTGGAGGGAACTCGCCGAGAACATCGATCGGTTCCTCAACATTCCACGCAATACGTTCACAACCGTCGACGACTACTTGAAAGGAGACATGAGTCGGCCGGGTCATGTCGCGATGACGGTGAATACGTTGAGCAAGCTGCCAATGTACGCGGGCAACGAGCTGTACATGGACCCCGCAGCTAGGGACGAAATCATGGGGTGGCTGCCGAGCGTCGAGATCGGTATCACGTCCGTTCCGGTGCTCCGTCAGGGCTCGAAAACGATCTATCAGCCCAACATGCTTGCCGCCTTTATCCCGCCTCACTCAAACAAGAAGGGTCAGGCGATCGCGGTCGTGAAGTGGTTGGTCTCGGAGGAGGCACAGGTCGAGCTGTCCAGGCACGCCATCAAGGGGGTCCTGCAGACTCCGGCCGTCATCGGCAGCTTCGGTGCCGCCATTCCGGAGTTGGCCGGAATCGACACCTCCGCCGTCTACTGGGGTAGGAATGCCGTCGTGAGAAACTACCAGAACACCGAGTATTGGGACATCCCGCTCTTTATGGTGTTTCGGCAGCACGTGCTCAGAGACGGCATGTCGACAGAATCGTCGTTGACCGTCACCGAGCAGGAAGACATCCCCGCATATATCAAGAGCAGGGCGGCGGCGGGACAGACCTGGTAGTTAGGACTGCGGTGCAGAATGTGAAAGTCTAAATCTAACCACCGGGAGCACGGAGAAGAACAAAATGCGCCATCGCGCACATGATAATTTCGCGTGATCGCGGCCTCGCGATCAAGTTTCAGAAATCCGGAAAACACAACCGATTGTATGTCGCCCGCTCATTTCAAATTATCCAGTGGGGGCTACGATGTGCGCGATGGGCGCAGGCACCTGGAGCGGGTTGAATTTGACAAAACCTCAAACCCTGCAGGAGGCAGCTTATGAAAACCCGATCCAGGTTCGTCAACATCGTCGGCTCAATAATTCTTCTGGGCGCTCTTCTCGCGCGTGTTCCTCAAGGAATGGGAGCAGCGACAGCACAAACCCAGCAGCTTGGGACTTCGGGTGCTCTTACACCCGCTGCGGAACTTAAGGTGGACATCAACAACAGCGGCCGCCCCGTCTTGGAAGGGAACGAGCCCACCTATACACCGTGGTCCACCAATCAAATCTGGTTCTCCGGCGGCGACACCGCTTCGGCCGGCTTTTCGGACGTCACGGTGACGTTTACCCGGAAAGGGTCGGTGGGGAACGGGCTTCAGTCAGGTTATTGGAAGCTCGGTGTCGAGAACAGCGCCTACAATGTCAAGCTGACCAGTGATGGCATCAAAGTGAGCAATGGCGACTCGGGAGCACAGATCGAAATGCGCATTTCCGGGCTCCCGGCGGGCGGTCATAGCCTCCTGGTTTATCACAACGATTGGGACAATCATGCCGCTGGCGCGGTCGCGCCACTGACGGTATCGGTCAACGGCAACACGGTCATTTCAAGCCTGCCCATGTCGGTGCGGGCCACCAATGCAACCCAGGCCGCGTCGTCCTATGTGACCTTCACCGTTGTGTCCGGGCAGGACGTCGTGATCTTGTTCCAGTCGAGGAACACGGCTACCTACAACAACGTTTACATCAACGGATTCGAGATTGACACCCCCTATGCGAACCTGCGGGCGACCAATCCGGTTCCAAACAACGCGGATGAACACGCAAACGCGGACGGTGGATTGCTCAAACTGAGCTGGGGCGCGGCGCCCTCGGGCGCGGCTTCGCACGATGTGTATTTCGGCACCGACAGCAACGCCGTCGCGACAGCCACGCGCTATTCTCCGGAGTTCAAGGGCAACATGACTTCGATTGGCTACCCTGTCAGCGGCCTCAACAGCATGCTCACTTATTACTGGCGTGTGGATGAGATCAGTTCCTCCGGCGAGATAACGAAGGGCCTCGTCTGGTATTTCCGTCCGCGGCATCTGGCTTTTCCCGGAGCGGAAGGGTATGGCCGCTTTGCGCGCGGCGGACGCGGCGGCGTGGTCGTGAAAGTGACGAATCTCAACGACAGCGGTCCCGGAAGCCTGCGCGATGCGATTTTGGGCAACTACGGTCCGCGCACCGTCATCTTCGATGTATCGGGCCTCATCACGTTGTCGAGCGACATTGTCATCGACGGGAACGCACCTCCGATCACCGTCGCGGGGCAGACAGCGCCCGGCAAGGGCATTTGCGTGAAGCGGCATCAGTTTGCGATGAGCGGCGCGCGCGACGCCATCGTGCGTTTCATGCGCGTGCGGGTAGGAAAGGAAAGCGACGAGACGCAAAACGCCACCGGCATGGCGGGCGTGAATCACAGCATCATGGACCACTGCTCGATCAGTTGGGGCATTGATGAGGAGTTGAGCTCGCGCGGCGCGAAGAATATGACCTTCCAGAGGTGTCTCATTTCCGAGGCGCTGAACATCGCGGGGCACGACAACTACCCGCCGGGCACGGAGCACGGTTATGCCGCGAGCATCGGTGGGGGCATCGGCAGTTTTCATCACAACCTGCTCGCGCATTGCGCAGGCCGAAACTGGAGCCTCGCTGGAGCTCTGGACGGCGCGGGCATCGCCGCAGGCCGGCTCGATATCTTCAACAACGTGGTTTACAACTGGAGAAACCGCACCACCGACGGCGGCGCGCACGAGGTCAATTTCGTAAACAACTATTACAAGCCCGGGGCGGCTTCAACCCAGTTTGTCGCGCTCAACGCGCAATACGAGGGTGCCCCCGGAACCCAACAATATTACTTCGACGGAAATGTGATGCCCGGGTATTTCGACTTGAGCAATCAGACCGACGGACGGGTGGCCTCCGGCGACGTGCCGACGACATACAGCCCATGGGTGGATGCCCCGTTCTTCCCGTCAGACGCAACAATTGATACAGCCACAACCGCCTATAAGAAAGTATTGTCGGACGTAGGCTGTAACCAGCCGATGATAGACGACCACGATGTTCGGGTGATTGGCGAGACCCTGAACGGCACCTATACTTACAGGGGCAGTGTCAGCGGGCTTCCGGGTTTGCCGGACACAACCGATGATGTGGGCGGCTGGGAAGATTACGGAAATGGAGTGCGCCCGCCCAATTGGGACACGGACAATGACGGCATGCCCAACTGGTGGGAAGTGATCAAGGGTTTCAACACGAACTCGCCGGCCGGCGACTTCTCCGAGAGCAACAGTGATCCGGACGGCGACGGTTACACGAACTTGGAGGATTACTTGAACTGGATGGCCCAGCCGCACGCGGACTGCAAAGCGGGATCGCATGTGTACATTGATCTAAACGCCTTGAGCCGCGGTTACACCAACAGCAGCCCGAGTTACTCGTTCTCCGGCCAGGTCAACGGAACGGTGGCGTTGGTGAGCGGCCGGTATGCGCGGTTCACGCCGAGCACGAGCGCCAATGCGCTGGGAAGTTTCAATTACACGGTGACCAATGGTAAAGGCGACGACATGACCCGCACCATCGGGATTCTGATCATCGGTTCGAGGGTTGCGACTTCACCTAAATACCCGGTGGGCTTCGGGCTGCAGAAATAACGATTACCGAAACAATGTGATCTACAACTGGGAAAGCTGCTATGGAGGTGAAAAGCAATCACCCGACGGGAGTCACAGCGTTGCCGTCTCTTCAATTGCTTCTCCCGTCTGAGCAGAGGGCGCGGATTCTCAAGTCTCTGTCCGTCACTGGTCCTGGCCAGGGTCTTAATCCCTACGTCAATCCCCACCTCGGCTTTCACCTTCTTCAGAGGCTTGAGGTCGGTTTCGACCAGGACGCTGACAAAGTATCGCTCACTCTTATCCTTGCTGACTGTCAGATTGACCAGCTTTGCATCATCAGGAAGCGGGCGACTCCAGCAGATATCCAAAGGCTCGGATTGCTTGGCGAGCGTGAACTGGCTGTCTCTGTATGTGAAAGCGTTGGTGGCGTAACGGACAGACTGTGATCCGTGTTTCGATTTGAACTTGGGATAGTCCGCTCGCTTCGCGAAGAAGTTTGTGAACGCCGCATCGAGATTACGCAGCGACTGTTGGAGGACTACGGAACTAACTTCGGAGAGAAAGGTTTTCTCAGGCTGCTTTTTCCACTCTGTCAGTTTCGCGGCAGTTAGGTGATAGCCGACAGACTGTTTCTCCTGCTGCCAAGCTGTAGTTCGAAACTCCAATGCCTGATTGTAAATGTAGCGAGCGCAACCGAAGGTCTTAGCGAGTTGGGCCGCCTGCTGGTCAGTGGGAAAGAATCTGTATTTGAATGCTTTCTGCACTATCACAAAAATATTTTATCTTACATAGATAGCTGTTGTAAGACCCGTTAATCGTGGGCGAAGCGCCCACGATGCGAAATTCATCTCCATCCAAGCTCGCCAAGATGCTCGCTATGGATGGAGTATTCTTTCGCCGATTTTGATAAACGCGCAAGCCTTCGCCGGACACGCAAACAATCTGGATTTCGCAGATGCGGCGGATGTCGCGGGTAATCCGTGTTGTTCCGTTGCATCTGTGAAAATCCGCAGCGAACTCACTGTCCCAATGTCGCGTGTTCTGATACAAAACCTGTCAAGCGTAATGGCTTCCTCACAGACCGAAGCAAAGGATGTTCGGGCCAGCAGCTACGACAATGTATTGCTTGCCGCCAGACGCGAAGGTCATGGGAGAAGCTTTCATTCGTACGTTGGTTGAGAAGCGCCACAGAGTTTTGCCCGTGCGTTGATCCGCGGCTGTGAAACCGCCGTTGGGTTGGCCGTAGAAAAGCAGCCCGCCCGCCGTGGCTAGAACCCCCGTCCAGGTTTTGGCGCGTGCTGGCCCGGGTTGCGGGACTTCCCAGACGATATCGCCCGTCTCGATGTTGAGGGCGCGCAGGAAGCGCTGCCCAGTCTGATCGGGATAGCCAGTCGGCTTGCCAACGCATTCTTCCAGCGCCATGACATAGTACAACCCCGTTTCAGGAGAATACGCGGTGGCATCCCAATTGGCGGCGTCGCTGGGACAGCCGTGGGCATCGGTGACGATCGGGCGTCCATCGGGGCCGATGCCTGACGCCCAGTCGACCCGGCGCAGGAATGGTTTGGCTAGCAGCAGGTTTCCATTGGTGCGGTCGAGCACATAGAAGAAGCCGTTGCGGTCGGCGTGCAACAATAGCTTAGAGGGCTTGCCTTTGTACGTGACATCGACCAGGACGTTGGGCTCGGTGGCATCACGATCCTTCACATCGTGCGGCGTGAATTGATAGTGCCATTTGAGATCCCCGGTCTTCGCGTCGAGTGCCAGTACACAGTTGGTGTACAGGTTATCCCCGGGTCGGTCGCGATCATCTGAATCGGGCCACGGATTGCCCGTGGCCCAGTATAGCGTATCGGTGGACGGGTCGTACGAGCCGGTCAGCCAGGTCGAGCCGCCTCCGGTGATGGGCTCCTTGCCTTGCCAGGTTTCGATGCCCGGCTCGCCTCGGCGGGGCACCGTCCATCGTCGCCAGACGAGCGCGCCAGACTCAGGCTTGAACGCTGCGATAAATCCGCGAATCCCATGATCCGCGCCGGCGACGCCGACGATTACGGTATCGTTGACGACGAGGGGAGCCATGGTGCCACCGTAATAGTGCCGCTCGTTCGAGGCGGGTGCCATCGGGACTTCCCAGAGCAGGTTTCCGCTGGCGCGATCTAGCGCCAGCAAGTGCGCGTTGTCGGTCACGAAAAAGATATTGTCCCGCAGAAGGGCGACGCCCCGGTTTGTGCCTAGCCTTGCATCACCCACCATCCCTGGACTGGGCGGACGCGAGTAGTGCCACAGCGGCGCGCCGGTGAGCGCATCCAACGCGTAGACCTGGTTTGGGCCCGTGACGTAGACCACGCCATCCGCGGCCAGCGGCGTCACTTCCAGGCCGAAATAAGAGATCGGGAACAACCACTTCAACTTCAGCGAAGCCACGTTCCCCCGGCTGATCTGCTTGAGCAGGCTGTAGCGATTTGCCGAGTCGTTGCCGTTATACGTACGCCAGTCGCCCGGTTGCGGCGGGCCCCAGACAGGTTTCCGATGGGAATCCGCTACGATCGGGGGGCCCAAGATCGTGTCGGCATTGATACGGCGGATGTATCGCACAAGCAGTGCCAGTTCGTCGGCGGAGAGATCAGCGAAGGAAGGCATACCCGCGCCGACATTGCCCCGCTCCAGATACGCACGCAGCTGCTCGGCAGACTGCCGGGCGACGCGCGGATTGCCTGCCAGGCCGGGCCCCTTGGCCGTCCCGCGCGCCTCTTCGCCATGACAGGCCGCGCAGTGCTTGACGAACGCCTGCGGGGGAGACAATTGCGGTGGGGAAAACAAAAGAAAAAGAGTCAGGATAATCATCGATTCGCTCCTACTGCGATTCGAGCGCGCCCATCGGCTAAGGCCGGTCGCACGCTGAAAAAGACGATTTTTTCATCTGATTGCTGTTTCACGATTCAGGTCCGGCACCGCCCACTAGCGGGACTTTACGAGTTATTCGAGTTCGACCCTTGCTAATCTCAGTTTGTTTCATTGTCACTCTTTTATTCTCATACCACAAAATTCGTTAGCATAAGGAAAGCCGCAATCCCCTTGTCCGCGATGACGACTAGGCGTACGATCTCGGCGGATTTGAAAACGATTCTGGGTGTGTTATGCAACTCTTAGCCATTGAACGCAAGCTCGATTTCCGAAAACTGGTGTAGCCGGCACACTCATTCTCAGCATATCTCAGTTCATCCTCGCGAGTCTTCCGTAAGTACGAAAGTCGTGGGAAATGACAGCTTCGGTAAAGGACCATCAAATTATGCCTGAAATGTATACTACCGACAGAATTCCGCTGGCCAATGATTGGAATCAACGCCGCAGCGACGGCTATGACGTGGTCGTGATCGGTTCCGGCTACGGGGCATCAGTGACCGCGGCACGATTGGCGACTGCCCAATGGCCCGCCAACGCAAAACCGACGATCTGCATCCTCGAAAGAGGAAAAGAGTGGCTGCCCGGCCAATTTCCTGACACTATCAATCGCGGGGTTCAAGAAACGCGCAGCCCGTTGAATCCTCTCGGCCTCTACGATAATACTTTCAGCCCCGACATCGGCGTGCTCGCGGGATCAGGACTCGGCGGCACATCTCTGGTTAATGCCAACGTAGCCATCCGCCCCGATAACGAAGTCTTCGAGCGTGCGGAGTGGCCTCAAGCTATCCGCACGCTGAGCCAAAACCATCAACTCACGACATACTATGATCGCGCGCGGGCGACGCTCTTCGCCTCACAGCATCCGAACGCCATGCAGCTCAACAAAGTCAAGGCTCTCAAGAAAGGCGCCGAGGGAGTATCCGGAGCTGTTTTTGAAATCCACGATATCGCAGTCAATTTCAGCTTCGAGGGAGTCAACCAATGGGGAGTTCAGCAACGCAAGTGCATCAACTGCGGCGACTGCACCACCGGCTGCAATGTGGGGGCCAAGAACACACTCGACACCAACTACCTGGCAATTGCCAAGCATGGCGGCACCGAGATATTCACACAGGTTGAATGCAAGCATCTGACCAGGGATCCGGCGGGAGGCTATTTGATCCATTACCTGAGGCGGGAGAGTCCACTCGGAGCTGCTGAACAGGGAACGCTCAAAGCAAAACGACTGGTGATCGTCGGGGCCGGGGCGCTCGGTTCCACCGCCCTCATGCTGCGCTCGCGCCGAGCCGGACTCAGCCTGCCCGATGGCGTGGGCACACACTTCGGCGGCAATGGCGACTTCTTCGGAGTGGCCTACAATACAGACCAGCGAACCGACGATCTTGGATGGGGAGCTTACCCGGACAGTAACCGCGCGAAGCGTATACAACCCGGTCCCGGACAGTTGCTTCATCCCGGACCGACCATCGTCTCCCGGGTCAGATACAATACAAATCAGACTTTACTGAACAGGTTCAAAGCTGAAGACCTTTCGATCCCGTTGATGTACGTGGACACCGTTCGCCTGGCGCTCGCCTTCGTCGCCGGACAAGACACCGACCCCAACGATTTCTTCGATAAACTGCGTGAGGCGGAGCGCCGGTCGAACGATTTTTTCCGCGATCCTCAATTGCAGAAAGGCGCGCTCAATCACACGCTCGCCTATCTGGTCAATGGACATGATAATCAGGGCGGAGTGATCGAGCTGGATCCTATTACCAACGAAGCGAGAGTGAGATGGCCCGGCGCAGGTCAGCAGGCAATCTTTCAACAAATGAACCAGCGGCTTCTACAGCACACCACGGTGTTGGGCGGGACTTACATAGAGAACCCGCTGTGGGGCTTTATCCCCTTCCAGACACTGGTGACGGCGCATCCACTAGGCGGTTGCGTGGCGAGCGATAGCCATGCGACAGGAACAGTCAACCACTTCGGACAGGTTTACGACGAACAGGGCAACCTGCACGATGGCCTCTATATCACCGACGCAGCGACCCTTCCGACCTCACTCGGAGTCAATCCGTTTCTGACGATTTCGGCGCTCGCCGAATGGCGGGCGGAGCATCTGATCACAGGTCTGGGAGGGGTGCCGAGGAATTAGATCGCATCATCTACAATGAGATTTGGAGGGAGGGCTGGCATCACATAGGGGCCTTTGGTCACTGGCACATCGCCTCGACCGATATCCACGAGGCAAGCTTTCCTCTTCTCAACTCGGTCATCTCTCGGGGGTTCTTCAGTCATGCCGTCGCCTTTCACGGGTTCGAAGACGACGATATACAGTATGACATTCTCGTCGGCGGTCTCGCATGCGAGGCCTTGAAGGAGAAGATCAAGGCAGCCATTGAAGGCGTACTCGGCTCAGATTTCATCTAAACCTCAAAAGAATACTCCATCCATAGCGAGCGTCTGGGCGAGCTTGGATGGGGAGGAATCTTGAGACCGCGCGAAATTAGCACGTTAATCTCATCAAGTATAGAAAGAAGTGTGGGTATCATTCGTTCCGTGAAATTGACGATAGGATTGAAACTGAATCCGACGAAAGAGCAAGCTGCCGCATTGAAAGAGACGCTTGAGCGAGCCAATGCAGCAGCTAGTGAGTGCTCGCGCATAGCGTGGGAGCATAAGACCCGGCCAATTTCACATCCATAAACTCGCTTACGCTGCTCTGCGTGAACAATTCGATATTTCCGCTCAGGTTGCCGTTCGAGTAATCGCTAAAGTGGCGTGCGCCCATTTTACGAGACAGCCACTGTTGAAGAGTGGGTGCGAGAATATACGAAGTGGGAGGAGAGCCACGGCCCCAAGACGCCAGGGCTTACAAGAGAGGATGTAAGCAGAGAGAGGATGTACGAAGACTAAACCGTAATGCTCGTCCTCCTTGATGCTAACATCCTGCTTTATAGCGCCGATCCTGCATCCCCATTCTATCCAGATAGCCTGAGAGCAACGAACGAATTACGGCAGAGAGGCGACACGCCTTGTATCGTTCCGCAAAGCCTCTACGAGTTTTGGGTTGTCGCCACGCGCCCGCCGGCGAACAGAGGGTTAGGTCTGACGCCAGCTCAAGCGCTCGCTGAACTCACCTCTATCAAACGCTTCTTTCCCTTCCTCCCCGACACGCCGGTGATTTATCCGGAATGGGAGAGACTCATTGTTCAGCATTCAGTCTTAGGAAAGAATGACGATGCGCGGTATGTGGCGGCAATGAACACATGGCATCACTCACCTTTTGATCGATAATAAAGACGACTTCAAACGGTTCACGTACATCACCACCCTTTCTACCCCCGATGTGTAATCTTCGACAATTCCCTGCCATGCTCCAGGCCCGCCACATCAGGGGTTCATCACTTAAACCAGCCATGACAGCCATCAAACGACAGACACAGAAGTTCAGAGAACTCGCCAGGAGACACCAGCACCAGGATCAAGCAACTTTGATCAGGGTTCTGAACCCAGTGATTACTGGCTGGTCGCGGTACTTCTCAACTGTTATCAGCAAAAACATCTTTAGCCGGATGGATTACCTTCTCTGGACCCGACTCATGGTCTGGGCTAAAGCCGTCATCCGCATAAGCCGGTCGACTGGATCGTTCACAAATACTGGAGATTTGACTCCGGGAGCCGCTGGCAGTTTCAGACTTCTGAAGCCGAGCGGGGGAGCGATCCCCTCGCTTAGGTAACAATACGCACTATACTGCCGCATAAGTATCATCTCGCCCCATGATATAGCTTGTAACCATTCCAAAAGTTATCCATTACATAACATACATACATAAGGCTTGTTATCGGACGCGGACAAGGTGCTTTCCTTCCTCTCAATTCAATGGATCGGCTGCCCCTATTACTCTGATCTCGCACTGTGGGTTATCAATCTTGCGCTCGGGCGCTGTGCCGTATTTTGCTAGTAGAATCAGGAAGGTACAGGTTAGCAGCTCTCAACACAGCTACAAATTTTCCGCCAGGCTTTTGAAAATTTATATTGACGCCTAGGCCAGTATTGTGGTACCTGATCCTTGCTCAGTGAATACTCACTTAAACACACTTTGAGCAATACGATCTGTCGTCGAGCCGGATATTCTAGATTGAACGCTATATCCACTGCTGGGTATACCATAAATTGCAAGATGTTCAACTAATACAATTCTAGATCGCCCCGACTCACCTTTTGTCTTCACATTAAATTTGTTAGTTAAACGATAACTTTCTCACAACAGGAGCCTCCTCATGATCCGTTTACTCCCCCAAACGGCGTCTACCCTGGTGCGCCGGATTTGCTTTGTCCTCTATTTTAGCCTACTCCTTTTTCACTATTCAGGTCGTTTTCGGAGCTGTTAAATGCCTTTGTAAGCGTCTGTTATGATGGTTTAGCAACAAGCTACGGTATTGCTCAAAGCAACCCAAGGGTCACTGCCACACGATGATCCAGCTAGAAAGCATAGCGCGGACTGCTTACGCCCCCATGACTTACCTTTCTTGCCAATTGTTTTTATCGGCCAGTATAGCCGGTGTGCCATTTGGCAATATTTACAGGGCTTGGATCCAATTCGAGTTGAAACAGAAGAAATCCTCGTGTAACGATCATATGAATAAACATAAAACTATCTTGCAACAATTTTCCTATAAGGGGGCTTACCTCGTTCTCACCACTTATTTACTTATACAGATCATAACAGCTATTGGGTTTTCTCAGGATGGCGCATCGAAGAGTGGGTTGACGTATAGATCCAATATTCCTGAGCTAGACACCAGAGCTAATATCGAAATCGATCCCACTACGCTAGGATTAAATATTATCATTCCACTAGTCAACTTGCCCGGAAGGGGCATCAATATGCCCATCAATATGCGCTACTCCTCGAAGGTCTGGAAAATCCGTCATAGTTTCCACTGGCCAGATCCACAGGATCCAAATCAAATCCTGCTTCATGCCGATTATGCGGGTGGATCCACCGCTGGTTGGATTACCACCATCCGCACACCTAAATTTAGTCAAGGAGGCGGCGACTCTGAGCCATATATTGTCAGGTTTGAACATACCCCCCCCAATCCACCAACATATCGAGACACTGGTTTTCCAGATGATGGCAAGCCCTGGGATAATAGTTTACCACCTCACTCTTCTGAGACCACATTGCCACTTCAATATGTAAAAAACAATATGCTAATTCAGATGCCGGATCAATCTGTGCACGAACTGCGTGTTAGCGATCAATTGCACAATCAACTTTCGAATACTTACCGTGGCCCTGCCTACGCAGTGGATAGCTCCAGAATGAAATTTGACATTGATACACAAATTCTCTATCTGGCAGATGGGTCCCGCTATGATGTGTTTGTCCCCCCCGACGCAACAGTCAGATATATTGATCGCAATGGCAATACACTTACATATTCAAATTCATTCCATGGCACGACGCAAGAACAATGGCAACTTGCTGCGGCAGATACATTCCGTGCCGCTGGCAGGAGGTGGTGGGGTTTCCCATGTAAATGATTATTCTTATGACCCGCTCAATCGAGTGACATCAGTGTTTGAGCAACAACAATCGCAGAACAATCCATTGCTCCCGGTCTTCAGGCAAACCTACATTTATGATCGATGGGGCAATCGGAGGATTGAGCAAGCGGGCACCAGCGAGGTCATGTTGCAATGGAATGAGAATGGAAGCTGGGAGCATCGAGCATACTGGGGAGCGAACACCATTACGATATGGGGAGTGGATGGGACGGCGAGTCGGAAGAATATAGGGCCGTTGCCTCCAACAGGACAGTGGGTGCGATTGGAGGTCCCTGCGAGCGCAGTGGGATTGGAGGGGAAGACGGTCAGTGGGATGGCCTTCACGCTCTACGGAGGAAGAGCGAATTGGGATAAGGCCGGGAAGGCAAGATTGGTGAATAACGGAGCGATCAACGGGAGGGCATATACGGTCGATCCGGTGAACAATCGGCTGACAGCTGTAGATGGAGTGATGATGAGTTACGATGCAGCCGGGAATCAGACCAATGACGGCAGCGGATTACGTAAATACGATGGCGAGAACCGTATGGTGGAAGCGTATAATGCGGATGTGCTGGTGAGCCAGTATGTCTATGATGCGGATGGAAAGCGAGTGAGGCGGATCATCGGTGGGCAGGAGACGTGTCAGGTCTATGGGATGGGAGGAGAGTTGCTGGCTGAGTACGCTGCTGGTGCTGCGCCGAGTGTGGCTCAGAAGGAATACGGATATCGGAACGGGCAGTTGCTGGTGGTGTGGGATGGGAGCGAGATGGTAAACCAGCAGTTGAAATGGCTGGTGCAAGACCATCTTGGATCGACCAGGATGGTTGTTGATCGATCAGGAAGCCTAGGAGGAGTAAGACGAAACGATTTTTTACCCTTCGGCGAAGAGCTTGGAAGTGGGATTGGGCTCAGAAGCGCGAGCATCGGTTATGGCGACGATTCGGTTCGTCAGAAGTTCACTGGTGAGGAGAGGGATGATGAGACCGGGTTGGATTTCTTCGGAGCGAGATACTACGCAAGCGTGCAAGGGAGATTTACCAGCCCTGATGAATTTAACCCTATCCTAGGGAAACAAGGAGCAGACGATAAGGAAAAAGCAGAGAAAGAGTTTAGACAATGGCTGTCGCAACCAGCGCGCTGGAATCGATATGCCTACTGTCTGAATAATCCCGTAAGTTGTATTGACCCTGATGGGATGGACCCAATCACAGTCAATCTCAATATCATTTATGATCAGGGCTCAAACTATACAGAGGAAGAGAAGAAGCGCATCCGTCAGACTTATATCGAGCAGGCTCAGAAAAGGTTTGGCACAGTAGATATTAAGTTCAACGTTACTGAAACTGTCGGTAGTGCTATCAATCTAGGAAGTGAGACTAGGCAATCTATTGCGAGTGGAGCCGTTGAAGGGGCTGTAAACGTGTTTTTCACAAAGAGTTACATCGGTTCCTCAAGTGAGGTATCACGTTATCACAGGGGAGATATATTCATTAACACTGTAAGAGGCCCTGATCCATCTGATTTGACACATGGACTTATCCATGTTTTTGGCATCGCTAGCGGTGTAAACGGATATTGGGCTACTCCGAGAAATCTTATTGGCGCATCTTTCACTGGTATCGTGCCAGGATTCGCTGAGTATCGCACCCAAAGTGTTGAATATTTATTAAAGCGTAAAGAAAGTAACTATTATGGAAACTATTATTATGCTAAAACAGGGCTGGAACCGATTGATGGTTATCAACAAAGGGCGCTGAGAGTTATACGTCAAGGCGCCCAAAGGTATTTGCACAAATAGCATTTCCTCACTTGAGTACAGGGAGGATAATAACATGGTAATCAATAAAGCCATTTTGAAACGTGAATTAGCAATCTTAGCACAGTATTTCATCATCTCGCTCATAGCAGCGTTGTGGGCCTATAATGCGATTATGACTGACATATTCCCACTTGAGGGAACAGTAGATATTAACCCGCGGAGTGTTCTACGAGTAATGTGGCAGATATACTTGTTCCCCTTTGTAAGCGCCTTTTTTACTTTAAGCGTTTTGAGAGTTCTATATCTACTCTTATTTGATAAGAAGAGTAGGAAGAATGAAACAGCTGATTCAAATACCATAATAGCGGGTGAGTAGGCAGGTAGACGAAGGCGCGCGATTTTTCTTAATGTACGTACCACACAGGCCAATGGGAAAAGGAAAGGTCATCTGATAATGGTTTTATGTTCGCGGGTCAATGGGCGAGGTGGAAGCGGTTGGTCGGCGCGAACATAAAACGCCATTATCAGGACGCCCGGCTTCCATTGATCCACCCCCCTTGCGCATCGGCTCCGGTCGCGGCTCGCGCACTCGCACGCTCCCTCCGCCGAACGCCCCCCTCATATGGGGGCTTGCGCCAGAAAGGGCACCGAGGTTCGTCTTCCCTTCCGATCGGTCCTGCCACGAAAGAAAACAGCAGCTAAAGAAAAAGCAGCAAGGCGCGAGGTTCTTTTCATTGATCGAGTGGCCGCAAGGATCATTGCGCAAGCCCTCAGTTACTTTCGATTCCGCTCCGGTGCGCGGGGAGCCTCCGCAGTAATGAGGGCTGCTCCGGCTCCCCGCGCACCTACGCTCCCTCCTGATGAAAGCGCAGAGCTACAACTATAGTAGTTCTCACAAGAGGCCTGCCTTTACGACCTCTCCGCTTTCCCCAACACCGATCTTCTGCAATTGCGTTCTCTGACCTACAAATGGATACTAACGCATACGTAAGCATCTTGTCAAGTAAATACTTACGCTTGCGTAACTATTCATCCGGCTGTAAGATTCGCCTCATGGACACATACACAACAGTGGAAGCCGCTAAAATGTTGGGCATCACGTCGGCGCGTGTGCGTCAAATGGTTCTCGCTGGCGATATTAAAGCGGAAAAGAAAGGGCGGGACTTGCTCATTCCGAAAAGCGAGATCGAGAAAGCCAAACGCCGCAAGACGACGCCTGGCCCGGAACCTCAGAAGTAAGTGGACTAGTTGAGTGCTCGCTACTTGCACTTGGCAATGCTGCCGGCGGATTGTGTTCTCGTATCGCTATCGTAGTTCGAAGCGGCGCGCTTTTTAAGAGGCGCGGCGTTGAATCTGCCTCCGGCGCTGTTTGCGTAGTAAAAGATGTAGGTAGGCAGCCTTTTCATTCAATTCAATTCATCTCATGCCTCCTTTTATTTGGAATTGCGACAGTAAAGGGGCACATCTTTAGATGGACATGGGGGTCAAGTCTTTAGATGTGCTCCTTCCCGATGTAACCCCTCGTTGAATTTTGCGACTCGTCATTTCGGGATTTTCCATTTCTCTTAGTGGCGCTCTTTTTGTGTTTTCGTTTGCAGGTGTGTCAAAGCTCGAAAGTTCCGTGACAAAGAAAAAATTGCGGCCTCTCACTCCTGAGCGTTCTCGCCTCTCGCCTGAAATTTTTACTTTGGCGCGGAACTTTCGAGCTTTGACCCCGAAAACGAAAACCTACAATTGCCACTGGAAATGGAACATTGAGCGCATCGGCTATGCCCAGAGGTGTGGTGAGAAATTGATCGAGGATTGCCGCGCTGGCCGAGAATCAGGCGGCCAAAGGTTACAGTCAGACTTTGACTTTTGTGTGACGACGCAATTGCCGAGTTGCGTCGTCACACTTTCTATTTAATGGAGAACAGCCTGAGCAAATGCCCTCAGAACCTGGGCGAGTTGAGATATGAATTTCTTTTCGCTGTCCGGCTCTATCTTTGAGTGTCAGTTTGAGCAGCTTCAATGCTCGTTTCATCGTCGAATGCGAGACCATGGGACCACCTGTAGACGGACATCAGAATGTGTAGAAAAATGACCGATTGAACCGAGGCCGACCAAGAGCGTCATCTAATGAGTGAAATCTGACGGAAGAGATCTTCCACCTATCATCATCCTCATTATCCTGATTGTGGTTTTCTGGAATCCCTGAGTTCTGATAGTGTGCGTTGCGAGACGGAGCAGATGAACCCCAGTTGTTAGCGCAACTGGGGTTCTACTTTAGTCGCCTCGAGGCCGAGGCAACACACCTAAAAAGCAAGGCTATGTTGCCATCATTGGGCGCCTGAAGTCCACTGCCCCCCGCTCAGTTCGGGATGGTAGCACCTCACGACCTCACCTTTCACCAGAAGTTCTGCGTGGCGCCCGACTGCCGCGCCATGTTCTTCATCTGTTCCCGCTGTGACCGGGGGCATCGCTATTGCAGCCATCCCTGCCGCCGCAGGACTCGTGTCGCACAACGGCGCGAGGCTTGCCGCCGTCATCAACGCAGCCTTGAAGGCCGGCTCGACCATCGAGATCGTCAACGTGCCTACCGGCTGCGCCAAGCAGCAGCCAGGCGAGCCGCTCAGGAACTTTCCGTGACGGATCATACTCCCCAGCCCTCTCCAACTTCGGTACGGTTCCTCTCGCCCCATCGCTGCTACAGGTCGATACCGGCCGTCCCAGCTTCCGGCCGGGCCGTGTGTCGTGTCTGCGGGCGGGAAGGAACCTTCATCGCCCCTTTTCATCACATTCTGAGGTGAAGAGATGATCTCAAAAGAACAAATCGCCACCATTCGCCGCCTCTATTATGCAGAGCATTGGAAGGTCGGCACGATCGCCGCTGAAATGCGGCTCCATCCGGAGACCGTCAAGCGCGCTCTCCTCAATTCCTCTCTCGATCTACGGACCTGCCGGAGAGAGGAGATCAATCCCTGGCTCGGTTTCATCAGGCAAACACTCGATCAACATCCGCATCTGCGGGCCACACGGCTCTATGAGATGATGCGCGGCCGCGGCTACCAGGGGAGCCTTCGCCAGGTTCGGCGGATGGCCGAGAAGGTGCGCCCCCTCAAGCGCGAAGCCTTTCTCCGTCTCTCGGTTCTGCCAGGTGAGCAGGGACAGGCCGATTGGGCGTCTTTCGGCGAGGTCCGCATCGGCAGCAGTTTCAGGAAGCTCTCCTGCTTCGTCATCACCCTCTCCTATAGCCGGGCTCTTTATCTGGAATTTTTTCTGGACCAGACACTGGAAAGCCTGCTCCGTGGACACGTCAATGCTTTTGCCGATTGGGTGTCGGTCCCAAGAGCCGTCTTATACGATAATATGCGCCAGGTCGTGCTGGAGCGCTTTGGCAACTCAATCCGATTTCATCCCAGGCTCCTCGACTTGTGCGGCCACTATCATTTCGCCGCTCTCCCCTTGCCGGCCCGGTCGCGGCAATGAGAAGGGACGGGTCGAACGCGCCATCCGCTATATTCGCGATTCCTTCTTCGCCGCTCGCCGCTTCACCTCTCTCGAGGACTTCAACCGGCAGGCGCTGGAATGGCGCGATCGCGTCGCGCACCAGCGCCCCTGGCCCGATGATGATTCCCGCACTGTCGGCGAGGTCTTCGCCGAAGAGAAAACCCGCCTGCTCCCGCTCCCGGCTCACCCTTTTGAGACCGATCTGGTCACAAGCGTACACTCCGATAAGACGATCTATATCAGGCACGACGGAAATGACTATTCCATCCCACATACCCTGGTCGGCAAGCGGCTGACGCTGGTCGCCTCGCAATCCACGGTTCGGATTCTCGACGGCATCGTGGAGGTCGCTCGCCACCGGCGCAGCTACGACCGTCACCAGCGGATCGACGATCCGGTCCATCTCGCCAACCTCGTCGCATTCAAACGCAAAGCCCTGGGTGCGACCGCCGTCGACCGCCTCGAACATGCCGTCCCGCAGATCGAGAGCTTTCTCACCGCCGCTTTCGAACGCGGCGAATCGATCGCACGCCAGACGGCCCAGTTGCTGACTCTGCTCGATGACTACGGCGCCGACCAGTTGCGCGTCGCCATCGCCGAAGCTCTCGATCACAATACTCCGCGGGCCTCATCGGTGGCCTTCATCTTGACCCGCCGCTTGCGCTCCCATCGTCGCCCGCTACCAGTCGATCTGAGCAGACGCCCGGAACTCGATTCCATCTCAGTGCCCACCCATCAACTGGAGCTCTATGACGATCTCTTAAGGGAGAATTCTGATGAACAATGATCTCGCCGCGAACTTGACCAGAATCGGCCTCCGGGCCACGGCCGAACACCTGGATGACTTCATCGCCCGCGCCACCACCAGGCGCCTGGCACCACGTGCCATTCTCGAGCAGATCGCCGAGGCTGAGATGGCCGACCGCGTGACTCGCAATCATCAGCGGCTCCTGAAACAGGCTCGGATCGGCCGCTTCAGGCCGATCTCCGATTTCGACTGGGACTGGCCCAAAAAGATCGACCGCGAGTTAATTGAGCGCGCCTTGACCCTCGACTTCATCTCCGAGCCTCGCAACATCATTCTCCTCGGCGCGAATGGACTCGGGAAAACAATGATCGCTAAAAATATCGTTGCGGCAGCCGTCAATGCCGGTCACAGCGCCATGTTCCGCACGGCCTCCGATCTCCTGGCTGACTTGCAATGCGACTCTCCTCAAGCGCGCCGCCGCAAATTCAGCTACTACGCCCGTCCACGAGTTCTCTGCATTGACGAGGTCGGATACCTCTCCTATGACTCCAATGCTGCGGATCTGCTCTACGAAATCGTTAACCGCCGCTATGAGCGGTCGGCGCTTTTGATAACTACTAACAGAGGCTTCAAGGACTGGAATCAGGTCTTTCCCAACGCCACCTGTATCGCCACGCTGCTGGACCGACTCACGCATCACGCCGACATCGCCATCATCGAAGGCAAAAGTTATAGGGTTCGCGAGAGCGAGTTGGAGTCGACGGCCCGCCGCAAAACTTCGTCGCCAGATTCAAAGAACGCCAGCGAATCCTAGTTACCGCAGCATCGGAGATCGCCGTGCAGACCGACCAATCCAATTATCTCGAGGCTCTTCTCAAGCTCTACCTCGGCTTGCCTGAAACACCCTCTCAGGCAAGCCCCTCCGACATGCGCCTGGCTTGTGGCCTATACCAACAGCGGATCACGCTTGAAACCGTGGAAGCGGCGCTGCTACTGGCTTCCGTGCGCCGTTTGTTCCGCGACCCGTCTCTTCCTCCATTGCCGCCGATCCGCTCGCTCAATTACTTCCTCCCGGTCATCAGCGAAATCTCAGCCAACCTCCGCTCCCCCACAACTATCTTCACTACCTTCGTTACAAACTTGAATCCTATGCCGCCCGGAATCCGGCCTCGAACTGAACTGACTGTAACTTTCCAGGATAGCATTTCTCACCAGAGCGATATTGGGCATAATACTTTCGACTCGCCATCGGTTTTACCGCCAATGCAGGTGGTTGCCACTGAAACAGTGGGCCCTCTAGCGAGCTGTTTCAGTTCGGACAGTTTTCGTGAATCTGGTGGCCTCGACAAATCCGGCAAGGAGGAGACGCAAAGTGAGAGACCTAAAGGAACATCCAGTATGCGGTGACGAGTCACCGCGTGACCTGACACGGCGCGATTTCGTTGCGTTGTCCCTGGCAGCTAGCCTCGTTGCGGCTGGGCACTCGGCACCGGCTGCAGAACTGCCGGTCACCGAGACCAATGTTAAGGTCAAGACCTCGGACGGCACGTGCGATGCGGTCTTTTTTCATCCGACGACCGGTACCTATCCGGGGGTGCTGCTTTGGCCGGATTCAAATGGCCTGCGTCCTGCGCTCCGCGAACTCGGTCGGCGCCTTGCGGCTGAGGGATATTCGGTGCTCATACCAAATCACCTCTACCGATTGGCCACGGCCCCCGTGTTCGACGAGTCGTTCAATCCTGTTAAGAATCCAGCCGACAAAGAGAAATATAACCGGATTGCGGCGCCGTTCTTCGCGCCTGGTGCAGTAGAGCGAGATGCTGTCGCCTATGTCGCTTTCCTGGATGCGCAACGGCAAGTGGATAAGAAGAAGAAGATCGGAACCCACGGCTACTGTCTGGGTGGGTGGTCCATGGTGAAGACCGTGGCGACATTGCCCCAGCGCGTAGGTGCGGGAGCTTCTTTCCACGGCGGCCGTCTGGTTACCGACCAACCCGACAGCGTGCATCTGCTTGCACCGAAGATCAAGGCACGCCTCTATTTTGCGGTCGCATCAGATGACGACAAGCGACAGCCCGAGGTGAAAGAAAAGCTCAAAGAAGCATTGGCGGCAGCGAAGGTGAATGCTGAGATAGAGATATATCCGAACGCCTTGCATGGATGGTGCGTGCCCGACAATAAGCCGGCCTCTGAAAACAAGATTGACGCGGAGCGTGCCTGGGGTAAGCTCATAGCCCTGTACAAAGCAGCATTGTGACTCCCATCACTAATTTGCAGTCTGCGACGAGTATTGAAATATTCCACACCTAATAATTCGGGGAAAATACCGCCATTAAATTTGGGAAGTTACATCTCCCTGTCCCACTCGGCCCAATCGGTCATTTTCTTTCACATTTACATGGCCGGTAACACCACCAGCCCCTTTGATAACCTCACATAGCTTGTTGATTGTTACCTTGGTGTCCGCAGCCACCGCTGCGCGAATCATTTCGTCATAATCCTTCAGCATTCTGTCTCTGCCCGGTCCGTCCTTCGGCGATCGCATTTTCAGCCCTAGCCGCTTCAATGCTTTGCTCATGGTGTTAGGTGAAACGATGGGACCACCGGTGACTGCAAGCGCCGCGCACAACTCGGCGCGCGTTGCCTTAGGGTGTTCTTCCATTATTGCACGAATCTTTACTTCATCGTCTGGTTGTAAGATTCTTGTTCCCACTCGTGGACCTGTACTTGTGAGAGACAAATTGAGCCGCTTCAATTCCCGGCCCATGGTGTAACGCCGGACGCTAGGACCGCCGGCAGTTTTTACCAGCTCGCACAACTCAGCCAGCGTTACGTGCGGGTGCACGGCCACCGCTGCGCGAATCTTTTCCTCGTGATCAGATAGCCGCTATTCTCGGAACCAAGGTCAAGATTATCTACAGACGCAAACAAACGCTTGTTCTCAAACTCGCAAAGCTTGTGCGGAATGGCCAGATATAGCGAAGAAAAATAATTTCGCTGGCGAAGGTGAATTTGCCCGCGAACTGTCTCTATATACATGACAGTCAACAAACGATCAAAATCATTTGAGTAAGCGATGTTGCATTGAGTCAGCTTTCTTAGTCTGTAATTGTGCCCACGTATGGGATATGGACGTTAGTAATAAGTAGTAATATTCTCGATGATGGTCTCTCACAACAACTTATCCTTACACTGATCGAGGGTAACTGGATTAATTCCGTTCGTTCAGCGGTCACGCTTCATTTAAGATCTGGCTCCAAGCAGTCGGACATCACCACATTTATAAGTATTCCACTAGTGGACACAGATTGAGCCACTAGATGAAGTAAACCTAGGAATCATTTCACCGCTTAGGAGGTTCCAGCTATGTCTCCCCTACTTCAAGCCTGTTTCCTATTTTTCGTTTGCCTGACATATTCTTCGTTTTTTGCCATTAGAACAGCCTGTGCCGCAGTCCAAGCTTGTCTGTCTCACTGGTTGTATGCGTTCTTGCCTCGTGTTAGCCTGACAGGCTCGCGCTTTGGTCCCTCGGTTCTGCAACGTTTTCTATGCGTGATGTTGATTGTGGTGATGTCCGGTCAGAGTGTCCTGGCCTCGCCTCAAATTGCATTCTCCGTATTCAACACCGTCTCGCCAGCGGCGATCAATTCTGGGCAGAATGTGTACTTCTGGTGGCATTCAAGCGGATGGGCGGCGTGGTCTGAGCGATACGTACGAAAACATTTTCCTTTCCTCCATTCCAGTAAGCAACATGAGCGGAACTGGGATGGGACAGGCGCCCCGGCTCAGTCGATGCCGGAACCTATGCCGCAAGAAACCCAGGATGAGCGAAACGCTCGGGTGGTTCGTCTTGAAATTCATCCGAAAGAGATATCTGTCAGACCTGATGAGCCGGTAATCTTCAGCGCCATAGGTTTTGACGGCAACAATTCGCCAGTTGGAGGCCTTCGATTTAATTGGAGTAGCGAGGAGGAGATGAGCGGAGAACGAGTAAAGGTGATGGAGATGGGGAAGTTCGCCGCATCGAAGAAAGGAAGTTATAAGATCAGGGCAAGCATGAACGGGCGTGCAGTCGAGACGAAGGTGACGGTGAAGGGCGACAGATTCGCGCCGTGGGAGCAACCGATCGGAACAAGAACAGTCTCGTCGCGTGATCTGCCGCCAGCACCGCGATCGAGTTCACCGCTTCCGAAGACGAAAGAGCGTATCGCGAAGAATGCTCTTGACAGATTGGCGACCAGGTTCGCGTCGGCCGGAACAAAAGTGATGCCCGCGATTCTACAGGCGGGAGACATATATGGCTGGAATAGCAGCAACTATATGACGGCGGATGACCCTGGAAAGCAACGCGGAGAGCCGGCCGGTCACACACCTGATGGTGGTGCAGGCAACGCCAATTTCGAGTTCGCCACACCAGTACTGGCTCTCGATGGGCGTGGCCTCGATATCAACCTCGGGCTGTCTTACAACTCACGCATCTGGCATAAAGCCAACTCTGAAATCACCTTCGACATTGACCGTGACTGGCCTGCACCAGGCTGGTCGCTAGGCTTTGGTAAGATCGTCTCAATGGGCTTAGGGAACGGGTTTATGATGATCGAAGCTGACGGAACGCGCCATCCCTATACTGGCACGATTTCCTATAGTCAATTCTTTCACGGCTGCACCTGCAAGACCTCTGATGGCTCTTTTATTGATTACACAGTGGCAGATAACACCCCTGGCGGCAGTACGCATGCCTATGCTTATGCTCACTTTCCCAATGGTACGCAGATACTTTATGAAGCGCCGGGAGCAAATGCTATCTATCCAACGTGGATCGGTGATTCCAACGGTAACAAGATTCTCATCTCCTATCGTAATAACCAAGGGCCACAGATAAACACAATTACCGACACACTGGGCCGAGTCATTCGATTCTATTACGATTCAAATAACCTGCTTGTGGCGATCACCGGGCCAGGCTTCAACGGCACGACACGCACACTCGTGCGGCTAATCTACGAGTGGAAAAATCTAGTCAATTTGGGAAGCAATTATGGCTTTGCGGGCTTGACTCCTCGAGTGCGCAACAATGTAATCCCTGTCATCAAAGGCATATATTACCCAGGCACCAATACCGGTTACTGGTTCGGCGAATCGGATTCATATTCAGCATATGGCATGCTTGCCAAAGTCATCGAGCAGCGCGGGATGTCTTTTTCAGCCGCTCCCCTCCCTGCAGATCCTCAACAACCTGCCGACCCTGGAACAATCACGCCAGGAACGATGACGCGCCAGATGGTCTATGACTACCCGATGGTGGCCAGCAGTTTGAGCAGTGAGCCAACATACCAGAATATGACCGAAACGTGGGCTAATATGGACGTGGCTCCCGCAGTAACTCATTATTTGGTGCAGGAGAACGCCTCTCCGCGCCGGATAGAGATCACCCGTCCGGATGGCGTTAAGACTGTGACGCTCTCTCATAACGCTCCGGGTCAGTTCAAGGATGGGCTGATCTATCAGGACGAGACTTACAGCCCTCAGGCGACGCTGCTCGGCCGGTCTTTCGTGAATTGGGAACAGGGCAGCTGTCCACCCTCTGGGCAGTCGCCCGGACTATACGAATACTGTGCACCTCGCCCGAGCCGTATTGAAATCACTGATGAGCGAGGTCAGAAGACCGGCAAAGAGTTTAGCTATGGTTCGCACTTCAACCAGGTGACCGAAACTCGCGAATACGGCTATGGATATTCTTTTGGCGGCACCAACACGCTATTGAGAAAGACTAGAAAAGAATACCTGAATGATGCTAATTATATCGACTTTGCCCCATCGGCTCTTGAAGGAATTCACATCTTCAACCTGGTCACAGTCAGTGAAGTTTTTGCAGGAGATGGCGTCACTCGCCTCGCACGCACCGAATATAGCTATGATCAATTCAGGGGGGCAGCCGGACTGAAAGCTACTCCAGGGATTACTACTTCAGGTTATGACGCTAGATATAATCCTCATGGCAACCCTTTCTATGTTTTTTTTAAATTTGACAATCGCGGTAACGTGACAACCATCAAGCGTTATGGCAACGCTGTCACTTTGGACGAGGATACTGCGGTCATCGAAGTCAGGCATTACGACATCACTGGCAACGTCGTGAAGATCGACAATTCCTGCTGCGAGCAAACGACCATCAATTACACTCTGAACACCCAATATGCCTGGCCTGAATCGCAGACTCGCGGCTCGGAAACTGACTCGTCAAAACAGAATACGACCTCTGCGACCTATGATTTCAATACAGGCCTGGTGAAGACTGGGACCGATGCCAATGGCCGGGTCTCACAAAATACATATTATCCTGACTCACTCAGACCGGAAAAGGAAATTTCACCAACCGGTGCATACAAATATCACGTCTATGACGATTCCCAATTGTCCGTTGTTGATCAGACATACGAAGCGGGCGAGGACGGCTCCAACTGGTCCTCGCGCAACGACAAATTCCTCGATGGGCGCGGGCGGGTGCGCATCCAGGACGCCTACGGCAAGGATGATGTGCAGGATCGGGTGGAGACTATTTACGACCAACTCGGAAGAGTCTGGAAGCAGAGTAGGCCTTACCGCTTTGACGAAGAGACACCACAAGAGACGCCCCAATGGAGCATCGTGACTTATGATTTTCTTGATCGTGCTGTGCAAACCACCGCACCCGACGGCACCAGCATCGTGACCAGACAGTACAACCAGGCTCCGGACCCGTCAGGATCATCAGGCCAGCCAGGGCAGACGATTCGGGTAACGGATCCGTGGGGGCGACAGCGATGGGCACGCTCTGACGCCCTCGGCCGCATGGTCGAGGTTGGCGAACCAAACCCCGACGGCAATGGTACACTTGCAACCGGCGCGCTGTTCACAAGCTATAGCTATGATGCCCTCGATCGACTGACACAGGTATCTCAGGGATCTCAGACTCGGACGTTCAAATACGATTCTCTCGGGCGGATGACTCATCAGAAGCTAGCCGAACGAGCTGGAACACTCAATGACGCAGGAGATTATGTTGAGACTGGCACGTGGAGCGATGTCTTCAGCTACGACAAGCGCTCGAACCTGACTCAGAGGGTGGATGCCCGCGGCGTCAAGACGATTTTCAAGTACAAAGACGAGGAGGACATTGAGGATCCACTCAACCGGCTGCTGGCTGTGCATTATGACAAGAGCGGAGTGCCAGCCAGTCTAGCGGTCAATATTCCGGATGCATCGGACGTGAGTTATGTCTATATGACCACCGATGATAAGACGCGGCTGAAGAATGTAAATGTTGCTTCGGAAATGGGCGACGAGGAGTTCAACTATGACAACGAGGGGAGGTTGAGCCAGGTCACGCAAACCTTCACCGGGCGCGAGAGCTATCCACTGGTGACGAACTATCTGTGGGACACGCTCAACCGTCTCAAAGAGAAGACCTATCCAATGCAGCACGGGGCCGGTGATATCCGCAAGAAAGTCGAGCAGACTTTTGACAAAGCGAGTCGGCCCGATAGCCTGAAGTTCGGCGGCGTGACCTTTGCCTCAGACCCGGTCTACAACGCAGCGAGCCAGGTGAACGAATTGGATGTCGGCAGCCAGATCAAGGAAAGCTACGGCTACGATCCGAAGACAGGGCTGCTCACATCTCAGTCGGTAGATCGCGGGACTACTGTTATGCTCAAGCTGTCATACATCTACACACTCGTCTTTGATCCGACCAACAGCCTGGCGAAGACAGGGCAAGTGGTCTCTATCACCGACGTGCAGAACAGCACGCGCAACCGAGCTTTCGAGTATGACAAAGTTGGAAGACTGAAGAAGGTCAAGAATAAGATGAACGATCCGACCTGGTATCAGACATACACATATGACCGTTGGGGCAACCGGACGAACGTGGCGAAGACAGGGAATGCGCCGCAGATTCCGCTAGACGGATTGGCGAGCCTGAGCTACGACGCGACCAACAACCGGATGACAAGTGCGGGGTTCGCGTATGATCCCGCGGGAAATCAGACAAGAGCGGTTATCAACGATAGCGGGGTGCAACATCAGTATCGCTACGACGAGGCTGGCAGACTCGCTCAGGTGATCGATGGGAGCGGTACGACTGTGCTTGCGACCTACAGTTACGGGGCGAGCAATCAGAGGCTGATGAGCGTCGAGAGCGGCGTGACCAAGTATTTCGGCTGGGATGGAGGCCGAATCGAGACCGAGTATGAGGGGTCCGGGACGAGCGGATTGCTTTGGAAGACTAGCTACGTCTATCTGGGCGGGCGGCTGCTGGCGACGACCAGTGGAAGCAGTGGGACGGAGACGCGGTTCCATCATCCAGACCGGTTGGGAACAAGACTGGTGACCGATGCGTCTACAGGAGAGGAAGTGACCAGGCAGTTAGTCATGCCGTTCGGGACGATGCAGCCGTATGGAGCGGTTGGCGGAGACAACTCGTACCAGAGCCCGACCAAGAGCAATCCATCGCAGAAGAGGTTCACGAGTTACGACCGGAGCGATTCGACTGGACTGGATTATGCGGTGAATCGTTTCTATAGTTCACAGCAGGGGCGGTTCACGCAGGTCGATCCGATAGGAATGAGTGGGGCGAGTCTGAGCAACCCGCAGAGTTTGAATATGTATGCGTACTGCGGGAATGATCCGATCAATCTTACAGATCCTGATGGATTGTTCTTTGGAAAGCTGTTTAAGTGGATCGCAAAGATATTCAAATGGATTGCCATTGCAGCGGTTGTAGCGATCGCCGTTCTAACTGTCGTGCCTGCAGCTTGGGCGGGTACAGTGATGGCCAAAATCGGTATCTGGGCGGCAAAGCATCAGATACTTGCCTCACTATTGGGGCTTCATACTCCTCAATTTGCAATAGTCAATCTGGCTTCTACAGCGGGGGCAACTGCGGCGGGATTCTGGATTCTCGCTGGGGTCGGGGCAGTAAATAGTTTTCTACAAGCTGTTGGCAGTGGTAAGAAAGAAAAACTCAGCAAGGGAGACCAAGAAAAATACGATGAGGCAAGAGAAGAGGCTCAGGACTTATCTAAAGATTGCAAGACATTCCTTGGTAACGCTTTGGGTAAGATGAACCTTAAAACCGATGACTTGGTTAATGCTATAAAGAAGCAGTTACCGTTTAGTAAGAATTCAACCATCAATACTGTTACTGCCGGGGTGGTGCCTAGTGGTTCAACCAACCCAGTAATTGCCTCAGTAGCCAAGCTTTCAGTGAAGGAGTTTTTTGACAAAACAAACCCCGCAGCAGCAACAGGTTTTTTTCAAAATAGCACACTATATGATGTTTATTTTGATTCAGGCTACATTAGCTCACGAAGGATTATTCACGAGGCTTTACACTCCATTACCAAATTAAATGACGCAGACCTTGCTGTGAAGCTAGGTAGAAGCAGTCAAGAAAGTTTGCAGGGAAGTGTATGGATAAATGATAGATTGTTTAAGTGGGGCTGCGGCTCAGACTGAATCAGTGATCAAAGGTGCGTTTCACCAACACATTCATCAATACAAGGAGGGCTAAGAATGAGAAAGAGCTTCTCTACCATTATTGTTATGCTCAGTATTGGGATGATTGGTTATGCCGGGCAATTGACCGGAACCGTAAGAACCGAAATCGGTAAGCCGTTAGGCAAGGTCGTAATCTATAGCAGATCTGACGATCAGTATGAAGCTATCGAGAATTTTCTGACTACGACGGACGAACAGGGAAATTTCAAACTTCGCAATCATGGGAAGGTGGTCTTCTTCCAACTTCCAGGCTTTGAACCGATCGTGAAAGTTCATCAGGATGGTACTGCTCATATTGATGTGATACTCAAATCTGCAGGAACCACTGAGTGGCTGATTCCGGCGTGTCCCGAGAGATTCGATCCCGGAACATATATCGGGGTTGACAGAATTGGGTACCGACTCCCAATACCAAGAGGGGTTTTGACCGAAAGGATTAGAGGAGACCATGACCTTTTTTACACCGTTTATTACAGGCAACAAGATCGCAAAGAGTCGTTGGTTTATTACTGGAGTGTTTATGCAGTCGGTTTTCCTAACGAAAAGTTGATACTTGACTCGACTGAGGTTTCAATAAGGTCTTTCCGGAATGACGAGTTTGGAGGTATAGATATCCACGGACGTTTCAAAAACGGGACATACTGGCGTTTTATCGGTAGTGGTGGAACAGAAATATCGTACAAGGGCGTCTCAAAAGAAGCAGCCCATTATTTTGACAACATAATTAACGGTATATGTCTCGCAAAGTAAGTCTTTTATCGTGCAATTTTCTTTGGCAATGGCCTTTGATTGAGAAGGTTCTTCCCTATTCCCACCATCAAGCCCTGCGCGCGCGAGTGGATCCAATGATTGCTTTACGCCACGACTGACCTTTGAACCCATAGTTAGTAAAGTCTGTCTAACCTCTCATTTCATCAGCAAAATTAGATACCAGAGGCGGGCTCCAGAGCTGATCCGCCATATGTGCCAACGGTCCATTTCACGTGCGGCTCGAAGAACCCCTACCAACCGCCTCTTCTCCCTTCGATCGATACCTTGCAAGAGCGCGGCAGCTTCTTCTTCGAAACCCTCCGGGCAGAGGCGCCGAAAGTTGTGCACGGCCTCAATCAACGTAATCAATGCTCCGGAGCGCTCACTCCCCAGGAATGTACGCAGCGCTGCCCGTTTCGCCCTGATCTTATCGTCAAACCCCTTTGCCCCCTTGCCGGCAGCCGGTATGAACGCGCCGCGGTAGTAATTCCTCGGCCGAACGCAATGGGGCCACTCTGCGCATGAGGGAAGGTCCTTGTCCTTTCCGCGCGCTTTGGCGACGCGCACCTGACCAAGCCCCAGATTCTTTCCCACGAGGTTGCATATGTCCCTAAAGTGCGGGCCGTGCCCTTTGTAAGAGTCTTCCGTCTTTCCCGTGATTTCGTGATGGTACTGGTGGATGGTCTCATGGAGAAGAACGTCGCACACGAAAAGCAACCTCCCTTCCGCGTATCGGTCGCCTTTCTTCATCGCTTTGTGCTGCCCCGTCAGGAGCGTCGGACGGAGACGAATCTGCGAATGTCCGCCGAAGCCGCTCACTGGAGAATAATCTCCGAAATGCTGTGGAAGGGAAGGAGACGCAAGCATTATGTAGAGCGGGATCATCGACTCTTCAGCCAATAGATCCTTAGCGTACTTCTCCCACATAACATAGAGGCGGCGCAGGATCGGTCGATAGGCTTTGTCGGATTGGGAGATCACGAACTCCTGAAATTCTTCCCTGTGTTTTATGTCCGCAGTCGTAAGGCGTGATTTCATCGCGCACCTCCTCCCGAAAGCGAGGTAAATGTCTCTTGCACGAGAGACATCATACTCCCTTTGTCAAATTGGGCGATGCTGGCGAGATGAGCATAAGAGGGTAAGAGGGAGTGGGGCCATCGCAGGCCTGGCAATGTAGAAGAACGCAATAATCTTTCTGCACTATGATTAGTAAACGAATTATCCTAAGCGTGTGGTTATTCATCAGCGCACGATCACCCCGGCCGTGTGGTCGCCATTGACGACGGCGATACAATCATCTTACTCGATTCCACCAGGTGTAGTATCTATTGGAATAGTTCCATATGTTGACAAGAGCATGGCTCTGCGATATAACCTCGGGCCAATTAGCAGTGTATACCCTAATGGCTGAGGACGCTGCTGAATTTAGGGCGCGAAAGCGCCCTATACTCATTTCAGATTCGAATCACTATATTCTTCGGACAAGGAGAGGCGCGCCGATATTGGACCGGGACTTCCGACTCGTTCGTGGCCGAGCTCACGGCGTGCGATCAGGTCCTGGCCGAGTTGAAGATAAATGAAAAAGAAGGACGAAAGACAGCACTCGTTCCAGCCATACATCGCTGCCCCGCGCTTTGGCCACGCGAACTATATGGCATAAATTAACATCGTTGCCATGGGGGTCTACTTTGGCATGCGATGGCGACGGCGCAAGCCTTTTATAACCTTGCCGGACATCAGTGGCAGGGCTTCCCGTAATCACTTATTGAAGTTGCCGAGGCTCAATCTCAAAGCCTCAGCTCATCTAGCACCTTCATAGAAACACACCTCTTATACAAGGACGTAAGACAGAGAATTTTATTTGCAACATAACCGAGTTATGCTAAAGGTAGGATAGCCACGAGAATTTATTCCGAAAACCATACGCCATGTGGAACTCGTGAATCATATAGTCGGACAGCCATGCCAATAGATCATATCAGTCTTCATGCAGCCGATTACTAAATCAAAGCAGTTATTATTACGACTTTCTCGCGGCGACCTATAAAGGCGCGGGGTAAGTGTTATCACGGGACGGGATTGGCGAGCGGGATTTAGGAGTGTGTGTGCCCCGTAAACACAATATAGAGAGTGAGGCCAACGCCACGACGGTCACTGATAAAGGCCTGATTCTGCGCGTGAGCCATGGCGACGCAAGGGCTTTCGAAACGCTGGTCGATCTCTACCAGAAGCAGGCGTTGCGAATGGCGCAGCGATGTATCGGGCAACATGCTGAGGCCGAAGACCTGGTCCAAGAAGCTTTCCTGCAAGTCCACCGGCGCGCTTACCTGTACAACCCTGAGATCGCCTCTTTTAAAACCTGGTTCTTCTCGATTCTCACCAATCTCTGCCGCAATGCTGTCAGGAGAAACAGGAATCGTACGTTCATCGAACTGTTAAAAGATGCGCGCGCAATTGACGATCTGGAGGGAGAGCTTGCGCACGAAGAGCGGCGAACTGTCATTGCCGCAGCCATGGCCAAACTGCCGCCCAATCAGCGATTGGCTTTGACCCTGTGCTATGAGGAAGAGTGCAGTTACGCCGAAACGGCGGCGGAACTGGGCCTTTCGGTCAAGGCCGTCGGGTCGCTGTTGGTGCGCGCGAAGCGGAGGCTGCGGGGGGAATTGACAGGGTTGAGAAAAAATACTTTCAACGGAGCGAAGCTTTTTTGAGTTTGGTGTGTATTACGAGGTGAGGAAAACTAGGAGACTATTTGGTCAATTAATGGCCATTTATTCTTCGTTAATATAAAGTCACGGAGGATTGAAATGAAAAAGTATAGACTAACAATAGTATTGCTACTTCTCGTCATAACGGCATCAATCACGCCATATGGCGGAGTTACGGGCCGCGAGGTAACATTGCCGACAACTAACTTTGTGGAAAACCCCCATAACGCCCCGCCGTGCGAACCTGCCGCGCAAGGATGCACGCTACAGGAGGCGTGTACAAACCAACGGAATCCGGCGGTTTGTTGCGAACGGCTATGCACCTACATATGCGAGGACGGATCAGTGACGCTAACGCGGCAGATTTCAAACACGGGCCCGTGCAAAGCCCAACCATGAGAGGTGGTAGATAGTCACCCCCACCACAGTACGCGGCGGCGCAATGATTGTTCCAGCATCGTAATTCATGCCGTCGGACATGGCTGGCGTAAACGATCTCCCCGAAGCGATCGCGATGTGGACGCTTATACGCGCTGCCGCGCGCAACCTCGCCGATATGGATTTGAAAGGCCAACTGGCTTACGTGCGGCGAGTCGAGGACCAGCAGCAGACGACCATCAACTGGCTCAACACGCGGATCAGATCGTGCTGGAGACGACCATCGCTTATGAGCAAAGTGGCGATCGATCTGACGGCCTATCTGGCGCGACATGAGCCGGATAAATACGTCAAGGATGTTTTTGACTTCGGCCTCCTGGAAGATTTCGATCACCTCTACCGCTATAGCCAGTTCCTTGATCTGGTCGCGGGCAAGGACCCGAACGAAATCCTACAGGGGAAGACCGACGTCTTCCCGAGGCGCCCGACGCAGGATAATCACAACGATCCGCTGCTGCGGCTGCGCAAACATTACGAGAAGAACCAGGCCAGTCCGGTATCGAAGGCGCACATCCTGAATCTTCCCTTCCGCCGAAACGGAGTAAGTAGGGAGTACATTCCCAGGCTTGATTTAAAGATTTAAAACGGTACTCGGCTTACTTATTGTTGGCACTCTGAAGTTACCGCGACAACGCATCCACAACAAACAGAAAGGCATTCGGGGCGACTGCTTTTCTGTTTGTTGTAACAAAGCCTGAGACTACGACAAGGAGGAACCTGATATGACTCGACTGGAAAAAGCGACAAATGTAGCCATCATCGTGGCCTGTACCGTCTTGGTCGGGAACCTGGCCTGGAATTACTACCTCAGCTCAAGACCCAATCCGAGACTCGCGCCTGAGATCGCGAAAGGGGCCGTGGTCAAGCTGCCCGGCGCGGCCCCCACCAGCCCACAACCTACGCTGGTCCTGGTGCTCTCGAAGAACTGCCATTTCTGCCAGGAGAGCGTCGGGTTCTATCAAAAGCTGACGGCCTTCAAGAATTCCTCCCCGCAAGGGCTGCGGCTGGTGGCGGTACTGCCCCAGAGCAAGGAGGAGGCCGAAAGCTACCTCAAAGAACAGAGGATCGGGGTGGACGAGGTGATCTCGATGGATGTGTCGAAGCTGGGAGTGAGAGGTACGCCGACTCTGTTGCTGCTGGACGGGAAGCATAAGCTGGAGGAGTTGTGGGCCGGAAAGCTCGATCCCACCCAGGAGTCACAAATGATGGAAAGGCTCAAGAAGGCTTGCGGCGGCTGCGCGATCCCAGCCGCTATCCTCCTTCCCTCTTTCAGCCCGGGCTGGTGAAGGCAGCGCTGTGGTTTGATCAAATAGCTAAGGCTTCTTCTATATATCGTCTGAGTTTTTCTTTTATGCGATATATTCTTATTCTCACCGTGTTGATACTGAGGCCATATTTTTCGGCTATGGCTTTTCTGTCTTTGATTCCTGCATTCTCCCAATCATCGACCGGTGGATTGCGATCACGGTGTTGCTGATATTGGTGGCGCTCCTGGCGTATTTCATACTGCGCGCATGACAAAAGTAGCCCCGAGGTCGCGCTTCGGTCTGAATGCCTTTTACAGCTCCTAACATGTCAAGCGCCGCTAACCTGCCCCCGGCCAGGAAGCGTGAACCGGAAAGTTGAGCCAACGCCTTCCTTACTTTCCACAGTCACATTCCCGCCATGCGCCTCGACAAACGTCTTCACGATGGCAAGACCCAGGCCTGTTCCACCTTCCTTTTCCGGATCGGTTTCTAGTTTGTCGAAGATTATTTCGAGCCGGTCTTCAGGGATTCCAGCGCCATTGTCGCGGACCCAGCACTCGAGGCCGCCTTCCGCTCCGACTTCTCGCACCCCGATGACGACTTCGCCGCGCGGAGTATACTTAATCGCATTCGCGATCAAGTTCTGAAATACACGCTTCAGTAAACTCGCGTCCGCGTAAACGGTTAGATCCTCGGGGACCTCGTTGATAAGTTGCGTACTGGAGGTCCCAGCCACAGGATGCAGATCGTAGATAAGGGCCTCGACAAGCGGCCATAAATCGAACTCACGGCGCTCCAATTTGATGCCGGTCTCAGTTTGGATGTAATCGCTCTCTTTTAGGACCTTATCAACCAACGCTTGAAGACGCTGCACGTTACGGTGGAGAGTCTTGAGCATCTGGGCCGTTTCAGCGCTGTCATTTTGCCCAGAGAACGGGGGTTGCAGAACATGCGCGGCAAGGGAGATAGCATTAAGCGGGCTGCGCAGATCGTGCGCCACAAATGCCAAATACTCTTCACGGCGCCGCTGCATTTCTAGTGCTTGCTGAGTGGAAAATGTCTGGACGGCCAATCCGATCGCCTTATCCAGGACGCGATTCAAGATATGGAACGCCTTGCCATCCAGGCTGAGGCCATGGGTTTCGGCGAGATCGTAGATGCAGCCGCGAAGGATGTTGTACTCTGCCACAACTTCGATGATGTCGAACCCATCTTGATACCGCTGCATGCCGTGGGCTGGCGAGCTGCCTTCCCGAATCTCTTCCGTGATCGTTTGATCAGACGCAGAGTGGAATGCGGCGGCCAATTCATCAAGGAGGGTGGGAACCTGATCGTTCAGCGTAGGTGTATCGAGATCCTTCGCTGATGGGAGTTGCCGCACTTGCTCCCTCCACTGAGAGAGCAAAGCATCGCGCTCATGCTCGATGAGTGTTGCCAGTTCGTTGAGATTCTGAATACTCATCATACGTACCTAATTTCGAACTAAGTGCCATTAATATTGAATATATCATATAAAAAAATATTAAGATTGCCGTGACACCAAGCACTGCGCCACTCTCTATCAGCAGCCCGCTTTCGCAGAAGCAATCAGTGAGGGTGAAATCGAGAGGAATAGATATTCGCAGAAGCCCAGAGGAGTTGCTTACCATCTTCATAAACAAGATGGCTTCCCGCGGAGGGCGAGGAAGTGGCCTAGAGCTGCGGGAGTTTGCGAAAAGGCCTCTGGCTTGCCTACCTCGCGTAGCGCTGACCAGAATCTCATATACGATATCCGCCTGGTCGATGGCGATTCAAATCACGGTAAAAAAAAACCCCTTCTTTAACATACACTATATTCCCTTAGTCCCTTTTAGTTTTTTCATTTCCCCCTCCCCCCCCCCAACCTATCCCTAAATATATGGGCCCCCACGTCTCTATCCCTCTCTCCTTGTTTTAATTCCCCCCCCCCCCCCCCCCCTCCCCTCTTCGACCTCATTTGCCAGACGGCACCGGGCTTGACCTCTTCTTCTGACGTCCGAGCTGCCGACGGATTGTGTTCGCGTATCGTATCGTAGTTCGACAGAACTAGGTGATAGCCTTTTACTCCTATTTGCCCATTTTGCGCAACGACCGAGCGCAGTCACCCAAAAGGGCCCGGAGCGAAGCGAAGGACCCCGGAGCAAAGCGGAGGGGTTGACGGCGTGAGGAGCGGAGCACGATGCACATAAGAGAAAAAGGCGACTCTATTCGTTTCAATTGTCCTCTGCCTACTTGAAAATGCGTCACTGGCTGGTTTTTCGTTAGTTGATGAAACCAGGCTCTTCGGGACTCCGATTGTCCTGATCTGCCTCGACTACATCTTCATCCACTATGTCCGAGAAAGACATCGCAGCATAATGGACCGTCATATAAATGAGACTTGCCCACAAAGTAGGCCGGATGCGGATATCTCCTGAAACAAGACTTTCCGCAAATGAGCGGCCGCTATCACTCATGAAGTCTTCCAATAGCGATTCAATATTACAACTGCCTGATCCAACTCGGCACGCCGGGCATCGACCAAATGATCGAAGATTGTTTTGGTCATCATCACGCCAAGAGCGCCAGATACATTTCTCCTCCATCTTCTCGATCCGCTTCTGATGAAGTAGGACAAACAATTCCTGAACATATTCTCTGTGCCTGGCTGCAGAATCTTTTTGATCTTCTTGGGATTTTTTTGCTTCCCCCCACTTTTCCCTTCTTTTGATTTCCAGAGACGAGATCATCCCCCGTCGACAGGCCTCATAGAACAGGTCATCATCTGATGCCTGTCTCAACGCGTCTTTAATTTGTTTGGGTGAGGGAGTGTCTCGTGGTCTTGCGGCCATATTACCCTCTCCTTCTGCCCATGCCGCTCAGAGTATCCCTGATCTCTCGGCTGTATCCGTTCTTGATATGTGCGATGTAGTCTTGTAGCGGCAGGTGTTTATATGTCGAACGTGTTTGAGCCTCTCTAATGCCTACCCTAAACGTATCCCGTAATCGAGCTGCATTCTGTGGATCGTTGAGGGATTCATCGAGTCGCAGCCAAAGACGGGCCTGATCGTCGGCCGCATCCGGATCGTCGTGAAGTGCATCCGGACTCAAAAATATAAGCCAGTCCCGCCCATCAAACAGAGAATCTTTCCATGCCGTAATCTCGATAGGCGTTGCCTCTCTGTGATAGAGCAATTCAATTTCATCATTCACAAAATAGATATCTAGGTCCCCCTCGATATATGCCATGTATTCTTCTATGGTCACTCGATTGAACTTCGAACGCTTGTGAGCTTCCCTGATGCCGGCGCGAAACGTACTCCGTAACCGCCTGCCGCTCGACCGCTGGTCGAGAGTTTCGTCAAGCCGCAGCCAGAGGCGAGCCTGCGCGTCAGCCGCCTCCGGATCGCCATTAAGTCCGGAGGCTTTCAGGAAAAGTTCCCAATCTCGATCATCGAGGAGCGACTCACCATCGACCGCAGCTCCATGCTTCGCGTTCGTCTGTGAGGGGGCACACGTATGTCTATTAGGGCTGTTCGCTCTTTTCATTGTTCGTATGCTCGGACTACCTGCGTAAATTCTCTCGCTACTAACCACTAATCCCTACGAGAGCCTCTCGGCCACGGATTTGTCGCAGGGATTGGGAAGACGCTTTATCGGCTGGTGGATGTTTGTACTCTGTGCTCCTGGCTCGGCCGAGACTTTTTATCCCCGATAAATCGCGCATAAGTGATTGAAGCTTTGTGCGTATTTTAAAAACGGCCCGATACGCGGCTCTCGAATCTCTGGAGCTTCGATTGCATCGTTGTGCGAGGCATCCCCAAAAGGAGAGCTGCTTTTCGTTTGTTTCCGCGTGTCATCTTGAGCGCCCCCATGACGTCGAGATATTCCCGCATCTCATCCATTTCGGCGTTAGCGCCGCCGCTGCGGTCCTCCGCAATTGCGCCGCTCCGCCCAAACATCTCCCACACAAGAGCTTCCGTGATGACCCCTCGGTCCTCTTCGCTTTTATAGCCAGCCACAGAATTTTGTTTTCGAACTCGCGGAAATTGCCCGGCCATCTGTAGCCCCAGCTGCACAGCGTGTCGAGCGCAGCCGGGGCGAACCTGACCTCATACTGTAATCTCGCACGCGCTCCCACTTTCTTAAGCGTGGGCTCGATCAACAGTGGAATATCTTCGAGATGCTCGCGCAGCGGTGGCGTCTTGATTGGATAAGGGTTGAGACGATTATATAAATCCTCCCGGAAAGAACCTTCCGCGACCTTTGCTTGCAGATCGCGATGCGTCGCGGCAATTATTCGCACGTCAACTTTAATGTTGCTGGTCGGTGTTCCCCCGACGCGTTTGATGTCGCCTTCCTGCAGCGCACGCAAAAGTTTGACCTGGCTTGCGAGCGACATGTCGCCTATTTCATCAAGAAAAAGCGTTCCGCCATGGGCGGCCTCGAAGTGCCCTATTTTGCGCTGGTAGGCGCCTGTGAACGACCCTTTCTCGTGTCCGAATAATTCCGTTTCGATCAACGTATCCGCGAGTCCGCCGCAGTTCACTACGATAAGCGGCTTATTGGATCGACTACTAAGGTGGTGAACTCGCCTCGCTACCAATTCCTTACCCGTCCCCGATTCCCCAAGTATGAGAACCGTTGCGAGCGTATCCGCGACATCGTCGATCTCCTTTTTTAATTGATGGATTAGGAGCGAATCGCCCCAAATGTCGTCTGCGCCGGCGCTGTTGTGCCCTTCGCTGTTTTTTCGAGGATCAAGCGCCGTAAGCGCAACTTCATGATTGTCTGAGAATCTGCCATTGAATCGGGACATTATGTGCCTCTTCGGACCTTGCCATCTTTCCTTTTGGGCCGATCTTTGTAAAATAGACGCGCAAAATCCGAGCGTAAAAATAGTACAGATAGTTACTTTAGGTGGTGAGGGGTGGCGTCCACCAAAAATGGAAACGATGCAGTCTTATCGGCGCTATGGTGGCAGAAGGTCAAAGGATAGCGCCTTCCAGACGGCGAGTATTGCACCTAAATAGTAGCTATTGTTACTAAAAAAGACAAGACCATGAGTGACGAGCAGTTCAGACCCAGGCGGCTGGCGGAGAAGCTCCTTGCGATTCGCATGGGGCTCGATCTTTCGCAAAATGAAATGTTGCATGTCCTTGGATTGAAAGACGTATACGATCGGGCGTTCGTCTCGTTTTGGGAGACAGATAAGCGGCAACCTCCCTTGGGCGTGGTGCTGAGATATGCTCGCGCCTATGGCGTTTCTACCGATTTTTTACTCGATGATAAGTTCAATTTGCCGCCGCCTCAGATTCAACTCAACCGTCCTTCGCGGAAGCGGAGACGTCGTTCGAGCAATCCTTCCTGACAAGAAAGCAGCTATCGAGATATATCGAGATCATATTCAATGCCTCGGCTGCGTTCGCCGCTGACTCTCTCTCTCATTTGCTGGTATTCATTCTTCGGCTCCCGCTCGATCCGTTTCTCTTGGGCGATCTCCTTCTGCCGTGACCGATTCATTAGCTCGGCAATCTTCTCGATAGAGTTCCCAACGTCTTCGACTGCGGCCACTTCCCTGCACTGCGTGTACTGCGCCACGATTGCTCAGACCTTTGAGCAAGGTCAGGCCTTCGTGAAGTAGGCCTGACCTCTCGTTAAATCGCTACGCGTTGGAATATCCACAGACGGTCATCCGCTGACTATAGCGTTGCCCAAAGGCCCGCTGAAGATCGGCCGATTCTATCGCCACACTGAAATGATCTGCCGCGAATCATCGAACTGAAATCGAAGGATAGTCAGGAACTGGAAGAGGGGGAAGTTGATGATGCGGGCGATCGTCAATACTGCGGGTAGCCGACTGATGATCTGAGATGCGAAGGAGGACTTGAGATGTGGGTTTAGGGAAGGATGTGAGGATTTACAACTATCATGACGTTGGGAATAAGAGGGGAAGGGAGCCGTAAGGCCCCCTTCCTACTCAATTGCAGGGAACTATTTTGTTACCACCCCGAGCCGTCCCTATTACGGCAGGCACTGCGGATCGCCCAGCAAATGGCTGAGAAAATGCAAGAGGCAAAATTGACTGCTTGAGGATCGACTGCCTGAGGATCGAATACCTGAAAAACTGGCGCAATTGGTTGAATCGAAGTTCGCGCCGCCGTTGGTGCAAGTTCCGTTATTAGAGCGCGGCACACAGACGGTGACGCTGCCTTGGCAGCTCCCCCCATTTCCATCGCTCGCCGTGAAGAAGATGGTGTAGACCCGGCCATTGCCCTGACCGCTGCGCTCGGCGCGGATCTGAGCGGTGGAAGTTCCGATTCCCTGGCCATCGGGACAGGTATGCCCGTCACCAGTGCCGTCGGTCGGCTCGTCCTGTTTGATCTGATCGATGGTGATGGTGACCGGATCGCCGTCGGGATCTGTCACGCCCTGGATGGTGACGTTGACGAACTGGTGATTGGGCGGCCAGATCTTGGAGATGCTGGGGGAGGCCCCGCTGCAATCGGGCGACTGATTAACCGCGACAAAGACATAGGCCGAGCCTTGATCGGCGCCAGCCGCGCCGTCATCCAACTGCGCGGCGACCACGATCGTGTTGCCGCTGATCGCCAACGACTCGCCGAACTGGTCAAATGGCGCCGGGTCCGAGGCCTCAAGCTTCTGCTGCTGGCTCCAGACTCCAGCGCTGCGCACAAAGACATAGGCCGAGCCTTGATCGAGGCCTCCTGCGCCATTATCTGCCGGCGCGCTTATCACGACCGTCTCCCCATCGATGTCCACCTTGAAGCCGAAATGGTCAGTTGCCCCCGGGTCCGAGGCCTCGAGCTTTTGCTGCTGGGTCCAGACTCCAGCCGCTGCGCACAAAGACATAGGCCGAGCCTGGATCGATGCCCGCTGCGCCATCATCAAACTGCGCGCCGACCACGAGCGTCTCACCGTCGATCGCCGCCGCGCCGCCGAACTGGTCATTTGCCGCCGCGTCCGAGGCCTCGAGCTTTTGCTGCTGGGTCCAGACTCCAGAGCTGCGCACAAAGACATAGGCCGAGCCTTGATTGCCGCCCGCTGCGCCATCATGCATACGCGCGCCGACCACGACCGTTTCAGCGCTGATCGCCAACGCCTCGCCGAACCGGTCACCTGCCTCCGGGTCCGAGGCCAGGAGCTTCTGTTGCTGGCTCCAGACACCACCGCTGCGCACAAAGACATAGGCGGCGCCCTCGCTGCTGACCGCGACTGTCTCCCCACTGATCGCCACCCTGAGGCCGAACTGGTCATTTGCCGCTGCGTCGGATGCCTGCAGCTTCTGCTGCTGGCTCCAGACTCCGCCGCTGCGCACAAAGACATAGGCCGAGCCTAGACTACCGCTAAAGAAATCACCCGGCGTGCCGACCACGAGCGTCTCACCGTCGATCGCCACCCAGTGGCCGAACACGGCGCCTGCCGCCGGGTCCGAGGCCAGGAGCTTCTGTTGCTGGGTCCAAACTCCGCCGCTGCGCACAAAGACATAGACCGAGCCTTGATCGCCGCCCGCCGCGCCATCATCAAACTTATTGCCGATCACGACCGTGTCACCACTGATCGCCACCTCGTTGGCGAACCGGTCACCTGCCGCCGGGTCCGAGGGCTCCAGCTTTTGCTGTTGCGTGAAGGTCGGGTCGATCGTCACTGGATAGATCGCTCCTTCATCCGCCACCTCCAGCTTCACCTCATCTCCGGACGAGCTTCATCCGCGCCTCGAGCCCTCGCCCAGTCGCGTCGAACGCATGCAGCTTCTCATAGCGCAGACCTGCTCCAGCTCCCTTACCATTGAGCTGGATCGCCTGCCCACTCTCCAACAGCCGCGTTTTCAAATCTCCACTCAGCTTCAGCCACAGATTCAACTTCTCTCCGGCCTTTCTCTTTCCAGGAGCTTGCACGATCGTGAAGCCCTGCTCCAATCCGCTCGCACGGTTCACATACCATTCGCCGAGCGTAGCGCCGTCTTGCGCTCGCCTCTCGTATTCGATCCGCTCCCCACTGGCTTTGAGGCCGCCTGAGGTCACAGCCTTCTTCCGCTCACCATAGCCGTATGCGGTCAGCTTCATTCCCAGCCGCCACTCGCTCCCCGCCAGGCTCGATCCTCTCACCTCTACGCCCTCTCGCGTAAAGACAGCTCGGTAGCCCTGCTTCGGATTGCCTGCCTCATAGATACCCTCTCTCCTCTCCGCGATCTCATAGCGCGCCGCCGTCACCGCGGCTGAAAGCGAGTTGTAGAGTCCCGTTTGTTCCAGATGCCGGATCGCCGCTGGTCCGCGCAGGGCCGGCATCGGCGGAGCGGCTTTATTCGTCGAATCTGCTCCGGCGGTCCGGATCGCCGTCAGTCCGGCGTAGCAGCCGATCAGCGCCATCGCTACGATGATCAGAAAACGCGCAAGGCGATTTCGTTGCTTTCTCATACTTGTCTCCTTAATTGATGTTTGAAGTTGACTATTGATTGACGGTCGAAGATGCCCGTCGTGATGAAACGATAGATGGCTTAACAGTTCGGTCTGGCGCCGCCGAAAGCGGTAAGGGCGGATGGAAAGGAGCCGCCAGACTCCCTTCCACCACCCAATTGAAGTGAACGATCTTGCCATCGCCCGAACTGTCCTGATCACTGCAGGCATAGCGGGTCGCCCAGCAGGTGCAGCAGCGAATCCAAGAGACAAAAAGAACTGCCAGAAAAACCGGTGCAATTCGTGGAATCGAAGTTCGCGCCGCCGTTGGTGCAAGTTCCGTTATTAGAGCGCGGCACACAGACGGTGACGCTGCCCTGGCAGCTCCCCCCATTTCCATCGCTGGCGGTGAAGAAGATGGTGTAGACCCGGCCATTGCCCTGACCGCTGCGCTCGGCGCGGATCTGAGCGGTGGAGCTTCCGATTCCCTGGCCATCGGGACAGGTATGGCCGTCACCAGTGCCGTCGGTCGGCTCGTCCTGTTTGATCTGATCGATGGTGATGGTGACGGGATCGCCGTCGGGGTCGGTCACTCCCTGGATGGTGACGTTGACGAACTGGTGATTGGGCGGCCAGATCTTGGAGACGCTGGGGAACGCCCCGCTGCAATCGGGTGGCTGATTGGCTGGAGCAAACACATAGGCCGAGCCTTGCTCGCTGCCCGCTGCGCCATCATCACCCCTCGCGCCGACCACGATCGCCTCCCCGCTGATCCCTACCATGTCGCCGAAGAAGTCAAGTTCCGCCGCGTCCGAGGCCTCGAGCTTCTGCTGCTGGGTCCAGACTCCGCCGCTGCGCACAAAGACATAGGCTGAGCCTTGAGCGCTGCCTGCCGCGCCGTCATCTTGCGACGCGCCGACCACGACCGTCTCCCCACTGATCCCCACCGAACTGCCTAAGTTGTCTAATGCCGCGGCGTCCGAGGCTAGGAGCTTCTGCTGCTGGGTCCAGACTCCACCGCTGCGCACAAAGACATAGGCTGAACCTTGATCGCTGCCCGCTGTCCCATCATCAAACAGTGCGCCGATCACAAGCGTCTCCCCGCTGATCGCCACCGACCAGCCGAACTGGTCACCTGTGTCCGATGCCTCGAGCTTCTGCTGCTGGGTCCAGACTCCAGCGCTGCGTACAAAGACATAGGCCGAGCCTTGATCGCTGCCCGCTGTCCCATCATCACGCGGCGCGCCAATCACGACCGTCTCCCCGCTGACCGCCACTGAGAAGCCGAAGAAATCGACTGCCCCCGCGTCGGAGGCCTCGAGCTTCTGCTGCTGAGTCCAGACCCCACCGCTGCGTACAAAGACATAGGCCGAGCCTTGAGCGCCACCTGCTGTGCCGTCATCTTGCGACGCGCCGACCACGACCGTCTCCCCGCTGATACCCATCGAGTCGCCCAAGTTGTCAAATGCCGCGGCGTCCGAGGCCTCGAGCTTCTGTTGCTGGCTCCAGACTCCGCCGCTGCGCACAAAGACATAGGCCGAGCCTTGATCGGAACCCGCCGCGCCATCATCAAACCGCGCACCGACCACGACCGCCTCACCGCTGATCGCCACCGAGAAGCCGAACTGGTCACCTGCTCCCGCGTCCGAGGCCAGGAGCTTTTGCTGCTGGCTCCAGACCACGCCGCTGCGCACAAAGACATAGGCCGAACCTTGATCGCTGCCCGCTGCGCCGTCATCATCCCGCGCGCCGACCACGACCGTCTCCCCGCTGATCGCCACCGAGTTGCCGAAGCTGTCACCTGTCCCCGGGTCCGAGGGCTCCAGCTTCTGCTGTTGCGTGAAGGTCGGATCGATCGTCACTGGATAGATCGCTCCTTCGTCCGCCACCTCCAGCTTCACCTCATCTCCGGCCAGCTTCATCCGCGCCTCTAGCTCTCGCCCAATCGCGTCGAACGCATGCAGCTTCTCATAGCGCAACCCTGCTCCTGCTCCCCTTCCGTTGAGCTGGATCGCCTGCCCACTCTCCAACAGCCGAGCCTTCAAATCTCCACTCAGCTTTAGCCACAGATTCAACTTCTCTCCGGCTCCTCTCTTTCCAGGAGCTTGCGCGATCGTGAAGCCTTGCTCCAATCCGCTCGCACGGTTCACATACCATTCGCCGAGCGTAGCGCCGTCTCCCGCTCGCCTCTCGTATTCGATCCGCTCCCCACTGGCTTTGAGGCCGCCTGAGGTCACAGCCTTCTTCCGCTCACCATAGCCGTATGCGGTCAGCTTCATTCCCAGCCGCCACTCGCTCCCCGCCAGGCTCGATCCTCTCACCTCTACGCCCTCTCGCGTAAAGACAGCTCGGTAGCCCTGCTTCGGATTGCCTGCCTCATAGATACCCTCTCTCCTCTCCGCGATCTCATAGCGCGCCGCCGTCAGTGCGGCCGAAAGCGAGTTGTAGAGTCCCGTTTGTTCCAGATGCCGGATCGCCGCTGGTCCGCGCAGGGCCGGCATCGGCGGGGCGGCTTTATTCGTCGAATCTGCTCCGGCGGTCCGGATCGCCGTCAGTCCGGCGTAGCAGCCGATCAGCGCCATCGCTACGATGATCAGAAAACGCGCAAGGCGATTTCGTTGCTCCCTCATACTTGTCTCCTTAATTGATGACTGAGGTTAACAATTGATTGACGGTCGAAGATGTCCGTCGTGATGAACCCATCGAGCGGGCGCCAGAATGCGACTGTGGAACCCGGCTTCGTAGCGAACGCAAAAGCATCTTGACGGTATTGCCGGTAGCACTGGATACACCTTTGCCTGCCCCTTGAGCATCGCTACGTTGCTGGGGAATTGACCGAGAGTCTTAAATACCTCCGCACTTGTTAATACACAGGTAAACGCGGGAAAAAAGTGTCGCTCGATTTGAACTGCTTAGAAAGGACGCCGATAAAATGATCTCGCGAAGTGCGCAGAGATGAGCCTGGACTACCTCCGGCGCCCGCGGCATAGAGACAGTATCATCGAAGCCGATTTTCGCCATCCACCTAAAGATGTGATTTTTTTGATACTTTGGGATGACTTGAGGGTACATCTACAGGTAGAGATTCATCAGTTGCCACGGCACCCGCCTTTCATCAGCCGTGTCGGTTCGTAACGCGTCACACGTGCTCGTACTGTAACAGAGATATTAATCCGCTAAGATCGGTAGGAGTTGACAGCACGAGATGCTGTGGTTGGACGTCGTTTTGCGCTTTCTCGAAATCCGCAGCTAATGGGAGCGATGTCTATGATGGCCACATGTACTGCGCCACGATTGCCCAGACCTTTGAGCAAGGTCAGGCCTTCGTGAAGTAGGCCTGACCTTTCGTCAAATCGCTACGCGTTGGAATATCCACAGACGCGTTGATAAACGATGAAGTAGATATACCGAGAAGATGCCGCGTTGCTAGCCAAAACTCTAAAAAGAACTCAGTATCCTCGTTAATAACCTCTGACAGACTCTCTACTGCTGGCCGTGATATGCCCGATTTCAGCAGCGCGTTGTTGCTCGATCGCTTCCCTTCCCGACGGAGGGTCAGGCTATATATTCGAAGGAGCTCGACTCAAACCGGGCCGCAAGGGAAATTCGAGATAACGTCGTCAACGGCGTACAACAGGAAAAAAATATCGCAGCCCAGGCCATTGGCGAGACATTCCACAACGCTGGCTCAGCAGCAGGTAGCAATGAGAAGGCCATCGGCATCGGGCATGGCGTCAACCTGATCGGGATAGAAGAGAAATATAGGCTGTCTACCAAGGCAGCAGATGAGGCCACTAACAAGCGATCCGACAACATTAAGACATATTACGATAACTTGGTGGGAGTTCCTGACCAGCCGGGCATCCATGACCAGTACCGAGATTTTGTGAGCGCCAATCAGCAGGCTCTCGCGAAAACCCAGTTGGCCACCAGTGATGTATCGTTGAACATGGCTCGTGATGCATCAATCGTGCCGCGGGGATCCAGATCGGCACAGCCAACCAGATTTCTCGCATCGAGACGGAGGCTAATCAGGGTCGCTTCGATGCGCAGATGCGGGCGGCGGACATCACATATAACGCGGGGGTCAAGGCTGCAAACCTGCACGCCATGCAGCACGTGCTGAGCCAGGTCGCGAGCAAGGTCGCAAGAGATATCGAAAAGGGTATCGAAATGAGGTTCTGAGTTATCGCGCTGAGACCAAGACCATGGGCTGGGCGGCCTCGTCGGCTCTGGCGATGCTCAAGCGCGCGACTGGCGCCGCTCCCGGCGGTCAGAAAGAAGGGTGCGAAGAAAGAAGGCACGAAGGCCGCGCCCGCGCCGAAAACAGCGGAACTGAAACAGAAACCGCGAATCTGCGTAGACCTCGATGGAGTGCTGGCGAAATACGATCGATTACGAGGATCGGAGAACATCGGCGCACCCGCACCCGGGGCGCTGGAATTCGCGCGCGGACTCGCCAAGGTGGCGGATATCATTATCTTCACTTCGCGCTGCTCGGAAGAACGGCGCCGCAACGACGACGGATATTCGCTCTCGCCCGCGCAGATGCGCATCCATATCATCGATTGGCTGGAAAACATAAATTTCCCTATACCGACGTTTATATCGGCTATGGAAAACCCCGCGTGGCTGCGTTCATCGATGACAGAGCGGTGCACTGCAGCCTGTAGAAGGATAAGAAGGCGTTTGATAGCGCGCTCGCTTCGGTGAAAGCGCTCTTGAAACGAAGAGAGAGTCAGTGACTGGAATCCGGAGAATGTATAGCGTAATGTGGGCGCGCGCAGGAACATTTCCGATGAGGCCCGGAGTCTAACGAGGGTCATTCCTATTTCTTCTGGAGGAGCGAAATGAGAGTTCTACTCACCGCGGTAATGTTTTTGTTTTGCGCAGTTTCAGCGTCTGCGCAGGAATACGCCTCACCGAACAGATCAAACGGGAAGTGATTGAAAAGGCGCTGGCGACTCTGCAAACGAATTACATATTTCCCGAGACGGCCCAAAAGATGGACGCCGCCATTCGTGAGCGTATGACTCGTGGCGAATATGACAAAATCAGCGATCCAAAAATGTTCGCCCAGGCATTGGAAGATCATCTACGGGAAATCAGCCACGACAAACACTTACTCATCTACTATCGAAAAGATAGCATTCCCGTGAACGCCAACACGTCTCCTTCACGGATAGGAGGATTGGAGGGGCTCGCGAGAGAGAATTTCGGATTTGCAAAAGTGGAACTTTTGGAGGGGAATGTCGGGTATCTGGAACTTCGCAAGTTTGCGCCTCCTGAAATGGCGGTTGAAACCGCTGCCGCCGCGATGAATTTTCTGGCCAACACCGACGCGCTAATTATCGATCTACGACAGAATGGCGGCGGATATCCACCAATGGTAGCTTTGTTATGCAGTTATTTCTTCGATCAGCCCACTCATCTTTCCTCCCTGTATTGGCGGCCGGAAAATTTGAAGCGGGAATTTCGAACATCGGAAACAGTACTCGGGAACGATACGGCGCCAAGCCTATATACCTGCTGACAAGCAAAGAAACGTTATCCGCCGCGGAACTGCTCGCCTTTGTTCTTAAACACATGAAAAGCGCCGTAATCGTCGGTGAGACAACCGGCGGGGGCGCGAACGGCGCAAGGCTTCGACGCCTGAATGATCATTTCGGAATGCTTACGCCAGAAGGGCAAACCATTCTTCCATTCGCCAAAACCAATTGGGAGGGAACAGGAGTGCCGGCGGATTCAGCCGTCCCTGCGAGTGATGCCCTGCGCACCGCTCATCTGAAAGCTGTACGAAATTTGATGGAGCAAGCCCCGGATCAAACCCGCAAAACGGCGCTTCAGGACATACTGAAGAAGCTGGAGCCGGCGCCCTCAATAAAATGAATATCAACCACGAAGAGAACAAGTGCGCGAAGATTGTTTTTATTCACTCTTCACGCTCTTCGTCTCTGTGTTATTGAATATCTCTCGAACCATTGTGATGAGCTTCTGAATGAACTACTCCGATTTCACCAGCTCAGCCTGTTGCGCTGATTCTTCCTCCAATTTGTCTTCGCGTTGTTTCTCCTGCCGCCGATAACGTTGGCGGTCGGCTTCAGTATCGGGCAATAATTTCTCCAGGACGCGGGCTATCGTCGGAAGGAAACCGGTCACCACCACGACACCAACGAGGTTAAATAACAATTGGGTGTTAGCTATCTGACGCCCCACGCTCGGGCCGGAGACGGTCTGCGCGAGCCCGGCCGATTGCGGAGCGAAGGCGATACCGATCAGGGCGCAGCAGATGTTAAACACGAGATGGAAAACGCCTGTGCGCAACGCCGGGCGGCCACGTCCGATAGTAGCCACCAGTGTGTCGTATGTATCGGCGCAAGTGCCGACTTCGGCCCCAAGCATCAACGCAATGTCGGTTGGTAGGGTAATCAGTCCCGCCCCTGCCATCGTAATCACGATCGCAGCGGTTGCCGAGGAAGACTGGACACTATAGTATCCCAACACGGAACGATATCCTCAGCTCAGACAGGAAACGCCAGATGTGTGAGCCGGGCGATCAGGGCAGCCAGATAACTCCGCAATTCTTCAGTTGAGACGCCGCCTGGTGGGACCAAGTCGTCGCCCAGTTCAATCTGGTTAAGAACCCATGCCAATTGGGCAGATGTCAATCCACTGTCCTTCAAGGCAGCCGCTGCCAGCGCTTCCTCTATCCTGTAACCGGCCAGTTCGAGTGCACGAGTATCCACCAAGTCACGTACCTCCGACCGTGATAACAGCGTACAAAGCTTATTGGCCAAAATCTCCTCCGGCGGATCCACACGGATGCCGCTTATGACAAGCTTTTCAGGCAGGCGCTGTGTGACCCGCTCGCGTACCAGATCAACAACGACAGCTCCCGCACCACGCCGCAACAAGACGCGACGGAAATCCGGGGACGTTTGAACCGGTTCGAGTGTCGCACCCATTTCGCGCGCAACCTCGACTACAACCGCGTATCCGTCTGCCATCGTATCCTCAAGTGTAAATAGATACTTAGATCGTGCGTCTCCCGATGCCCCCAGATGAAAACCACCGTTCGGACATCGCCCCGTCGGAGATGGCGTCAGGATAGGTAACGATGGGATGATCGATGGAGCGACGATAACATTCACACACGGTTACCGAATCGGGTCTGTTCATGCACCTTGATCTTCTGAAGTGGTAGCAGATCCATGACATCACAGAACAGTGCCCGGTCCTTCCAGTCATCTCTGTCGCCGATCACATAGAATCGCCGCTTGGCTCGCGTTGCCGCCACGTTCAGAAGGTTCGGCTCCGAAACAGCCCATTCGCGTGCTCCATATCCCTTGGTATTGCCACCTAGCACCAAGATGACGACCGGAGCTTCCTTTCCCTGCATCTTGTGGATCGTGCCGGACACCATCTCGCTGCGCAGCATTCGCTCGAGGTTCTGCAGGACAGCCTTGAAGGGCGTTATGACTGAAATGTCTTTGGCCTCCACACCATCTTCATGCAACAAGGCCAGTAATTTCTGCAAGACCTGGCCTTCGGCAGGCACCCAATTCCCTTCAGACTTACCACTGGTATGTATCCACCCCGTCGGCAGACTGGCGCGTGTTTCTTTGTCGGGGTGAGGTACAAGCGTTCCATACACCATCTTCTCGTCATAAGCGATGCGGTTGGCCAGATCGTACATGGGTTTGTCGCAACGACGGTGTACGACCAGCGGCAATCCTACCCAGGTCTTCTTATTAGCCGGTCCTGCCATGCGTCCCCACGGAGTAGCTTCGTCGGCCAGCGTCTGCGCGGATTGCCGATTGGGGAGCCAATGTGTATCGACATCATAGCGCATGCGCATGTGTTCCAACACCGCGTCGGATATGTTGACGATAGGCTTGAGTTGCAATGGATCACCTACCAGCAACGCACGTTGAGACCGCCATAGTGCGCCCACCGTCGCTTGTGGGGGAGCTTGGCCGGCCTCATCTACAAGCAGCCAACCGATCTCGCTGTCTCCTAAAGAGCCGAACGAGCGAGCAAACGACGCGAAGGTACTGCTCAATACCGGAACGACCATAAACAGCGAAGCCCAGGCCGAACGGATGGCGTCGCGTGAAAGACCTTCGAAGCGCTTGCCGGTCAACAGGCCGTTGATCAAGTTCAAGTTGGAGCGCATCCGTTTCGGTTCCAGCTCGAAGAACGTTTGATGCAGCTTCAGCGCCTTAATGAAGACGCGCGAGCGTGCTTGTCTCCATCCTTCGATACGCCAAGGCTCGGTCAGCTCAATGGCATGGCCGCGACCGATGGTATCGCCTTGCAGCCAAGCGAGCAGGTGATCGGCGTGGCAGGCGCTTGCTAGGCTGGTGGCGTTCTGCGCTAGGGCTCGGCTTTGATCCTGCAATTGCTGCAGTGCTCGGCGCGCGTCGGCGATCTGTATATCCCAGCTCTTCCTTGATGTGTCGAGTTGCTCGGTGAGGCGCACTATCCGCGCGAACTGGGCTTTAGCCAGATCACGTTGACCTTCTAGCAGTTCCCGCGTTGTGTTCCAGTCGCGCTGAGTCCTCCACAGACTGAACAAATTCGCCCAGAAACCCGGCTTACGCACTTGGTGCTGCCCAAGTGCGTCCAGGCACTGCTTGAGCTCCGTGTTGGCGGGGTGACTTTCCTCGGTATCCAGGCGCGAGAGCTGTTTTAACGCGTCGGCTATCTTCTGTTCGAGTGTGCGAAGTTCTTCGGACTTGTCGGCGATCGACCTCCTGGTCTGGCAGATTGCCTGGATTAACTCTCGGATGTGGCTGGCGTCGGCGCACGCATTGCGCGCTTCATCCTTGGCCGCCTTGTAATCGGAGACGGCTTGCTGCCACAAGTCTTGGCGTTCCTTCGAAGTGCGACCCTCGTTGAGCTTGGCTTGCGCGTTGAGCCACCCCAGGAAGCCGTTTGGGCCTTTCTCTTTCTCGGGTGGTGCATCGTCGTCGTGATCGCCGCTGCCGTCATCACTCTCCGCAATGGTGAAAGGGCTGGAGATGATTTCCTCATCAGACTCGGCATCGGTATCGGTATCGGTATCGTCTACAGCTTCCGAGTCTGGGCGTTGTCCAAAGAAGTAGCGATTTACGAAGTTGGTCCGTCGAGCCTTGCTACCCAATGCACCGGAAATCAGTCCCCAAGCCGGTTTGCCGCTGATCAGTTCCCCCAATTCGGCGAAATACTCTGCTTCGGGCAGCCAACTCTCGTCGATCTTGTCACGCTGAGGCAATTCGAGCGTGACGTTCTCCACGGCGCCGTTATTGGACGAAGCGACCACGATCTCGAAACCATACAGCGCCGGGTTAAGCTTGAAGCTAGACCGCTCCTCGCCGTCGTCGTTGACAGCTTCGCGTCCGTTGTTCACGAACCCTTCGGAGGCACGGCGCAGTTTGGCAAGCGCATCGGCCCGGCTGGCAATAATGGCGGCAATCAAGTCGCGCAGCAGTGTCGTCTTCCCCGTACCTGGCGGGCCATTGACGCCCAGCAGGCCCTGGCTATTGGCAAGGGTGGACAGGATCGTATTGACGGCCAGTTGCTGGGAATGCACGAGCCCCAGATGCCGCTCTGTGGGCCAGCAACTATCTGCGAAGGCATCCGGCATCAGGCGGCCGATCAGCGGCAGCGACGCGCGGTCGTCGTCCACGTGCAGGCGCGGTTGGGGATCGTGTCGGCGCAGATACTGATTGAATGGTTCGCTTTTCACGCCCTTGCCGATGCTGTCGGCGACATCGGCAAGATCGTTGAGCAAGAAGCTGTTGAGCGGATCATCTTCCGATTCCGGCTTGTCAGGCCTGATAGGTTGGGAGCGGAAGCGAAAACTATGGCGACCCATGTCGCCAAAAAAGCCCGTCACGCCGAGGAACTGGAGAACCCATTGGGTTAGTTCACGGAGAGCGTCGCCGGACACCTCACCTGTGAGCAATGTTTGCGCCTGATCGCTGATGGCCCTCTGATCGTTCTCGAATCCTCTGGTCCAATCCTTCCCGGTCAACACCCGGCCAAGGAACCACGCTTCACTAGAAAGTACGAAACTGTCATCGACCATCTTGCCTGCCATGGTGAACTTCGCCGCGAATAGGGCCGATTCGCGGGACTGCGGCTCTCGATAGCCATGATCGGCCCCATAGACTTCCTTGAGCTTTTCGGCAATGAGCCGGCTGTCATACAGGTGGGCATACAGCGTGTGGCTCCAAACGCGCTTCTTGGGCAAACCCTGTTTGTTGACGACGCTTTCTGGTGCCCAAGGAAGAATGGGATGATTGATTGGCGTGTCATGAATGAACGCCTCGTATAGGCTGCTGCGCTTCTTCCGTTTGGGCGCTGACTGTGGTTGCAGCAACTCGACTGCATGCCAATATCGGACGATGCTTTCTTGTTCCGTCAAATTTCTCCCCCCTCAATGGCCAATCTGATCCGTCCCCGTCGGAGACTAATTGCTGATCGCGGCAATGGACTTTTCCGCCCCAAGATGGTCCGATGCCCGATGCCGTCTATGGCCTGCTTTCTTTGCGGCTTCTCGCGTTCGGGCTCCTCCACCTTTCATTCTTCGGTGTCGACTCTCATCTACTTTCCTTCTTTCCACTCCGCTCTCCGGCTCATCGTTTGACTCGCCATTTCTCCTTCTACCTTTTCAATTTTTCGCTCTACTTACTGAAGACAAGGTTTTGAGCCGCAGCACGGTAATCTTCTTCTTCTCCTATAGATACTCACCCCCGGAGCAACTTCTCCTCAATTTGTCCTGCCAGATTTTCTCGATCAGAGTTTCGACATCGGAAAGAACTGATTTTCGGGATATTGTCATCGGATTCGGCTATTCCAATCACACAGCCATTCTGTGAGGCACGATTGCAGGCCGGTTTTTATCATATTTGGCGCATAGTTACCACCTTTAATTGATGATATCTACAGCTGCCAGAGGTTGCATTCGCCCTCGGCTATTTGACGCCTGGTGTGAAGAATCGCAAAAGATTCTGGAGGATTGGTGGCATGGCAATCGCGTTACATCATCGTCCCCCCCCAGTTGGTCACCGAGTTCAATACGCTCCAGAAAATTAGAACAAGAAAGTTACGTCGTAAGGTGCAGAATGCTTTGAATCGGCTCCAAACCAAATTGGAGCGCACGAAATACAATTGTGAGCCGGTTCAGTGTGCTCTCTGTCGTCGCCAGGTTCGGTCTATACTTTTTAAGAAAGGATCAGCATGATGACATCGAATTATGAACAGATTATCTCAGGCGTTGAAGCTACCGGCAGCTGAGCGGAAACGCTTGATCGATGCGCTCTCCACTGAGTTGGGTAGAGAATCCCCGGAAAAATTCCCGATCGGCACCAGGAGATGCACTGGCTAACTGAACATCGTCATGAATACGCCGGAAGTGGGTCGTGATTGAAGGAGATCAACTTATATCTCATGGAGAAAATGCGCAAGTGGCGCATCAAATGGCGCTACAGGCGGGTGTATCCGTTCCTTTTTGGTGCATGTCGAGCCTCAAGCTCAGCTACCTTTCGGGGGGTGGTAAATTGGCGCATAAGCTTATCTTTTCCGCGCTCCACCGATACGACCCAGCGCAAGATGGGATCGATCCCCCGATTAGGCTGAGCATCGGTGAAAAGATTATCGACCTGGTCGCCAAAGTGGATACCGGAGCGAGCTGCTGTATATTCAAGCGGTAATATGGTGAGTTGCTCGGTTTGGACATCGAGACTGAATCGGAAAAGAGATTCAGCACGGCCACTGGCCCTTTTGATACGTATGGACATGAAGTTAGGATGGTCATTCTGGGCGTCGAAGCTGAGCGGATGGTAATCGAGGTCGAGGACTCGTATCAGGACGTCTTTCGTTACATGAAACTATGCCGTTTAATGCATACCATCCTGCGGCGCGAGCGTGGTTACCGATCGAACTTGATGGACCGCTGTCACTCCTTCAAGGAAGTATCCGCTATGGTGTGAAGATGGCCGTCTTTCTTCCAGCGCTCGCGCTCTGTCGCGCCTGGCGGATGGAAGTCCGACCATGCCGCGGCTGGCTGGATGCGTGGAGTCTTATGCTTCATCAGCAAAACGGGGGCTCGATTCGGGAGTCCGCGAGAATTCTAATTGCCGCTGATCAGATCAGATCAGTCCTCCCCGTTGGTGTTCTTGCATTTGCAATACCCGTAGTACAATAGTTGAATGGAACAAGAGATTCTGAATATTCCCATTCCTTCAAACATAGCCGAGATACTGCAGAGCATCAGTGGCACGCCGCTCGACCGTCAAATACTGGAACTTGCCGCCATTCAAGCGTACGAATCTGAACTCATTACCGAACGTCATGTGATGAAGATGCTTGGATTCGAGAGCCGTGAAGAACTCTACGCCCTTTTCAAGGCTTACGGTTTACAGGACCAAAGCTTCACGATGGAGGAGCTTGTGAGAGGAGAGGGGGATATCCGCGGCGCTCTCTGTGACATACATGCGCACACATGCGTTAGTGGGCCCGCGGATCATTCATAATAATAACGCGGTACCTTCGGTATCGCCAGGTGAGCATCTCCAAGCTCGTCTGCCGGTCCTTTCTTCAATTGTATGGATAGAGGTGATGTGGGGACCGAAGGATGAATAGACACCATGACAACAGGTAGCCTCGTAAACTTAAACGTTACAACTATTTACAAAAATAATGCCGAAGGGGGGACTCGAACCCCCACGGGTTGCCCCATACGCCCCTCAAACGTACGTGTCTACCAATTCCACCACTTCGGCTCTCATAATTACATCTGCTAAAGCCAATTTTATTATTTCGTCTCCGGTGATGCCACCGGACTCGCTGAGGGTGCCGGAGATACTGCCGGTGCTGTGCCGCTTACCGGCGAAGCAGCAGGCGAACCCGCCGGACTGGGCGAGGGCGATGGCTGCGTAGCTGCGCCGCTATCGCGTACAACTGAACTCGGCCCCATTATTCCAGGTAACGAGAAAAGCAGCGCCAGTAACATAAAGAGCACTGCCGCTACTATAGTTGCTTTTTCTAGTGGCTTCTGCGCGCCTCGTGGCCCGAAAGCAGTCTGACTCCCAGACCCTCCGAACGCCGCAGCAACATCTCCTCCCTTTCCTGACTGTAACAAGACAACCAGAATCAGAAAGAGGCAATCCACTATGAATATTCCAAATAATATGTACTTTAAAATCAACGCTGACTACCTGCCAATATTACAAAGTAACTTACCGTTCGTAATTGACGATTCGCGCGAAACTATCCGCTTCCAGGCTTGCCCCTCCGACGAGCGCGCCGTCAATATCACGCTCCTTCATCAATTCCGAGATGTTCTCCGGCTTGACGCTTCCGCCATAAAGAATCCGAAGAATGTCAGCGGGATCTGAATCGAATTTCTGTGAAATCCACTGACGTATGTATGCATGCATCTGCTGAGCTTGGTTTGGCGTTGCGGTGCGTCCTGTGCCTATCGCCCAGACAGGTTCGTAAGCGAGGATGATACGCGCCAGGTCATTTGCTGTCAACTCAGCTAAACTTCGGCTGAGTTGTCGGGCGACTACTTTCTCCGCATCGCCAGCATCGCGCTCCTCAAGCGTCTCGCCTATACAAACAATCGGAATGAGTTGGAAATGGAGCGCAGCCCTGATTTTACGGTTTACAATCTCATCTGTCTCACCGTAGATCGATCTGCGTTCGGAATGTCCGATAATGACGTGCGTACAACCGGCGTCCTTAAGCATATCGCCGCAAATTTCACCGGTGTGAGCGCCTTGCTTGGTCTCGGTCGAGAGGTCTTGTGCCGCGATCCTGATGTTTGAGCCTTCCAGCCTATTAGCGACGGATTCGATCGCCGTGAAAGGCGGCGCCACGATTATTTCACAATTATTGGCATTGACTACCAGTGGTTTAAGGGTGGTGACCATAGCCACGGCATCGCCAATCAATTTAAACATCTTCCAGTTTCCGGCGATAATGGGTTTACGCATAAATCTATTCCAACTTTGTTACTTTTCAGTCAGGGCTGCCACACCGGGAAGCGTGTCGCCCGCCAACAATTCCAACGTCGCGCCGCCGCCGGTCGAGATATGTGTGACCTTGCCGGCGAATCCCGATTCCTGAATCGCTGCAACGCTGTCGCCGCCACCTATGATCGAGGTCGCATTACTCCTCTCGGTGGTTTCCGCTATCGCTCGAGCGACTGCGCGTGTCCCACGATCGAAAGGCGCTTTCTCGAATATTCCCATAGGACCGTTCCAGATGATCGTCTGCGCCTTGGCAATGATCTCAGCGTAAACCTTCTGAGTCTCGGGCCCGATATCGAGCGCCACGAGGTTTGCCGGAATCTCCAAAACATTCTTGGCATTGGCGCCATCATCCGGATTTGACGCGACGACGTGGTCGACTGGCAACTGCAAAACAACATTTCGTTCCCTCGCCATCGTTTCGAGTTTCTTCGCCAGGTCCGTCTTTTCCAATTCGACGAGCGATTTGCCGATCTCGAGCCCGCGGGCTTTCAAGAAGGTGTATGCCATGGCGCCGCCTATCAGGACGGCGTCAGCGGATTTCAGGAGGTTTTCGATAACCTGGATCTTATCGGAGACTTTCGCTCCCCCCAGGATCACGACGAACGGACGCCGGGGATTGCTCAGAGCACCGATCAGATAGCGCAGCTCTTTCTCCATCAAGAACCCCGCAGCTGACTGCTCGACATATTTCGTGATTCCTTCGGTCGAAGCATGTGCGCGGTGAGCCGTTCCAAACGCATCATTGACATAAACGTCGCATAATGCTGCGAGTTTTTCGGCAAACCCGGGATCGTTCTCCTCTTCCTCGGGATAAAAGCGCAGGTTTTCAAGAAGAGTAATATCGCCGTCCTTCATTTCATTGACGATCTTCGCAGCATCCTCGCCTATGCAGTCCCCGGCGAATGCGACGGGCCTGCCAATAAGCTTCTCCAGATGCTGGGCTACCGGCTTAAGCGAGTACTTGGGATTGCGCTTTCCTTTCGGACGTCCCAGGTGGGAGGCCAGAATCACACGCGCACCTTTATCCACCGAGTACTGAATCGTCGGGATCGCCGAAGTGATGCGCGTATCATCGGCCACTTGGTTATTTTCCAGAGGCACATTGAAATCGACGCGTATGAAAACCCTTCTTCCTGCAAGATCAAGATCACGTATTGAGAGCTTGGACATGGTAATTCAAAAGATCCTCTTTGAAAGTGTATCTCCGAACAGGACGAGTTCGGACAGCTGAATTTCGCAGAATAATCCTCGATAGGACTGAAGTAAGGTGCAAGCTATCATAATATGCCGGAGTCAGTAAAGTACGCCAGAACAGGCCCTTTTCTCACGGCGGCAATCACGTTCATTTCTCCAGTTTTGACGCAAGGACTCGTCCGATCTGAGCGGACAATTCACGATTCGTAAGCATGTCTCGGTGCCGGCCCGCAACCGGGTGAACCTCAATCTCTCCAGAGATATATGGTATCCAGGCCTCTGGCCGTGTCGCGGCGTCACTTCCAGAATCTGTAGAAGTGAAGAGTAAAAGATCGCCATCGTAACGTTGTGGTATGAAGGTATTCATAATAGAAACGTCGTTTTGAATGCTTTCAACCAGGGCCTCGATCGGTGCGCCGTCGAGGCGACGGGAGAATTCGATGAGGCTCGAGGCGTCAAAAGGTTCGTCTCCATTTTCATACGTCAGGTATCGAGACATTTCGAATAATATTTGATCACGAGGCACAGAGACAGAAGTCGGCTGCATAACTGGAGGATAACTATCGAGAAGGGCTAGCAGGGCAGTGCTATCGCCCTGTTGCTGAAAAAGAGTAGCAATTGCCTGCGCGACAAGTCCGCCGAAGGACCAGCCAATTAAATAATAGGGTCCGGCAGGTTGGATATTGCGGATCTGACCAAGGAAATCGACAGCTATCTCCTCGATCGTTTTGGGTAAGTATTCCGGCTCGGTAAAGTGACGGGCTTGCATCCCATAGATCGGATAGTCTGCGGCGATGTACTGCATCAGTCGGGTGTAGCACCAGCTAAGCCCCCCAGCCGGGTGGATACAAAACAGCGGGGGAAGACTGCCCTGAGATCTGAGCGGCAGCACGACCTCATGTGCAGTTCGATCCGTTGGATGGGATAACATTGTAGCTAGCCTGGCCACGGTCGGGGCTTCGAACAGGCTGCGAATCGATAGATCAACTTCCAGCGTGGTGCGCACTCGGCTGACCAATCGCGTCGCCAGCAACGAGTGGCCGCCCAACTCAAAGAAGTTATCATCTATCCCTACTCGGTCTACCCCCAGCGTTTCCGCAAAGAGCATACACAGTATCTCTTCTTTCGGATTGCGCGGCGCTCTCCACACTACCTTTGAGACCATCTCCGGCTTCGGCAGCGCCTTCCGGTCCAGCTTTCCGTTGGGCGTCAGCGGCAACGCCTCCAGCTCTACCATCGCCGCCGGCACCATGTAGTCCGGCAGCCGTCTTCCCAATTCCTGCTTCAATGCCTCGCAATCCACGCTCCTCCCCGCAGCCGCCACTACATACCCGACCAGCCGCGTCTCTCCCGCATGATCCTCTCTCGCCACCACTGCCACCTCTCCCACCTCCGCCAGCTCTCGCAGCGCCACCTCGACCTCTCCCGGCTCGACACGGAATCCCCGTATCTTGACCTGCTGATCGGCTCGCCCGAGGAACTCCAGGTTTCCGTCAATCCGCCACCGCGCCAGGTCTCCGGTCCGGTACATCCGCTCTCCCGGCTGCCCGTACGGATCGGCCACAAATCGCTCGGCCGTCAGAGCTGGTCGCTTCAAGTATGATCGTGCAATCTGTTCGCCTCCGATATATATCTCCCCGATCACGCCAACCGGAACGGGTTCCCCACGCTCATCCAGTACATAGATTCGGTTATTCGAAATCGGAGTCCCGATTGGAGGCAAGCTCCCCCAGTCGGCGACTTCATGCGGCAAGCCGAAAACGGTCGCCACATGCGTCTCAGTTGGCCCATAGTGATTGGCGAGCCGGCATTGTTTCTGACGTTTAAAGAACTGCGCAATCTGCGGCGTAATTCGCAGTTGCTCGCCCGCCGTGATGATCTCTTGGAGCTCGCCATACACCTGCTCACCGCTTGACCGTTCATCCCCCCTGGCCGCAGCTTCCGCCAAGGCCTGCAGCGCACTGTATGGTAGAAATAGTCGCTCGATCCTGCGTGCGGAGATATGCTGCAGCAGCCTTCCGAAGTCGACCCTGGTCTCATCGTTGACCAGCTCCAACTCCGCACCCGTAGACAGAGTGCTGAAGATCTCTTGAAAGGCCACGTCGAATCCGAGCGCCGCAAACTGCAAGCTCCGTTGCGAAGCGGTCCCGGCAGAGTTTGCTGTTTGCCAACGGATCAGATTGACTAGCGGGAGGTGCGGCATTGCCACTCCCTTTGGCCTTCCGGTTGATCCCGAGGTGTAGATCACATAGGCCAGATGTCGCGAATCCAATCCTTTGCTCGTCATATCCGGGTTGGTGCCGCGCTCGTCTGCCCAGCATCCGGCATCCACTTCCAGATCGATCACCCGGGCTCCTTCAATCGCTCGGGCAAGCAGCATACCAACCTTGGCCGACGCCTGTGCGTGCGTCAGTATCACTGCTGGTGCGCTGTCCTCCAGCATATAGGCCAACCGCTCGAGCGGATAAGCAGGGTCCAGCGGCACGTAGGCCCCACCCGCCTTGAGCACTCCCAGCAGCGCCACCACCATCTCCACGCTCCGCTCCAGGCAAATCGCCACTCGCGCATCGGGGCCCACACCTGACCGGCGCAGATGATGCGCCAGTCGATTGGCCCGGACATTGAGTTCACCGTAGGTCAGGCTCTGCCTTTCGTCTATCAGAGCGATGGCTCCCGCACTCTTCTTCACCTGCTCTTCAAACAACTCGTGGACGCACTTCTCCTTCGGATACTTCGCCTCCGTCTCGTTCCATTCCTCCAGAATCTGTCTCCGCTCCTCTTCTCCCAGCAGCTCGATGCTCCCGATCATCTCTTGCGCATCTGCTGCCATCGCCTCCAGCACCCGCACGTAATGGCGCCCCATCTGCTCCATCCGCCATCGATCGAACAGGTCTCGGTTGTAGAGCCAGTAGAAACCCATCTCTCCCTCAATCTCCCAGGCGTGCAACTCCAGGTCGAAGCGTACTCGCAGCTCAGCTCCTTCCATCTCCTCTATCTCCAGCCCCTTCATCCTTCCCCTCTCTCGCCCTACATTCTGCAACGCAAAAATCACTTGAAACACCGGCGTCGTGTTTAGACTCCGCTCAGGCGCGAGCTCCTCCACCACCCGTTCGAACGGCACCTCCTGGTGCTCATACCCCTCCAGCGCCACTCGCCTCACCTCCCCAATCATCTCCCCTATCCTCTTCTCTCCTCTCACCCTCACCCTCATCGCCAGCGTGTTGACGAAGAATCCGATCAGCTCCTCCAACTCTCCCTCTTCCCGGTTCGCGATCGGTGATCCCACCACGATATCTTCCTGTCCGCTGTATCGGCTCAGCAGCACTCCGAACCCTGCCAGCATTACCATATAGAGCGTCGCCTGCTGGCTCTGGCTGAGCTTTTTCAATGCCCTCGTCTGCTCCCGGCTCAAGCTCTCCTGACACAGCTCTGCCTCAAAGCTCTGCATCGCTGGTCTACCTCTGTCCATCGGCAATTCCAGCCGCTCCGGTATCCCCGCCAGCTGCTCTCTCCAGTACGCCAGCCCTCCTCGCAGTCCCCCATCTTCCTCCCACTTCCTCTGCCACAGCGCGTAGTCCGCATACTGCACCTCCAGCGGCTTGAGCGGATTCTCTCTCCCCTCACTATATGCCTCGTAGAGCTCCCGGCTCTCCCGATTGAACACCTCCTCCGACCATCCGTCCGATGCGATGTGATGCATCGTCCGCAGCATTATGTGCTCACCCTCTCCTACCTTCAGCAACCTCATCCGCAGCACTGGCCCCCGCCCCAGATCGAACGCCCGCCTCGCCTCCTCCCTCTGCTCTCTCTTCACCGCCTCTTCCCTCTCCTCCTCTCTCATCCCGCTCAGGTCCTCCACCCGCAGCTCGATCCTCTTCTCCCGCTCGATCACCTGCACCGCCTCTCCCTCTCTCTCCTCAATGTGCGTCCGCAGGCTCTCGTGCCGCGAGACGATCGTATTGATCGTCTTCTCCAGCGCCTCCCCGTCCAACTCTCCTTTCATCCGCAGCACGCTCGTTATGTTGTACTCGCTGCTGCTTCCTCCCAGCCGATCCAGAAACCACAGCCGCTGCTGTGCGTACGACAGCGGCAGCCGCTCCGGCCGCTCCCGCGCCACCAGCCCGGCTCGCCCTCTCTTCCCCTCGCTCAGCCGCCCGCCGAGTTGGGATACGCTCGGCGACTCAAACAGCGTCCGTATCCCCAGTTCCACTCCCAATGTCGCACGTATTCGGCTCACCAGCCGCGTCGCCAGCAGCGAGTGGCCTCCCTGTTCAAAGAAGTTATCATCGATCCCCACTCCCTCCAGCCCCAGCACCTCTCCAAACAGCGTGCAGAGTATCTCCTCCTTCGGACTGCGCGGCCCTCTCCATTCCGCCGCCGTTATCAGCTCCGCCTCCGGCAGCTTCTTGCGATCCAGCTTCCCGTTCGGCGTCACCGGCAAATCCGCCAACCCCACTATCGCCGCCGGCACCATATACTCCGGCAGTCGTCGCCCCAACTCCTGCCGCAATGCTCCAGCATCGATGCTCCGTCCCGGCGCCGCCACCACATAGCCAATCAGCTGTTTCTGATCCTCCCGTACCACCACCGCCGCCTGCGCCACCTCCGGCAGCTCCCGCAGCGCCACCTCGATCTCCCCCGGCTCGATCCGGTAGCCTCGTATCTTCACCTGCTCATCCGCTCTCCCCAGAAACTCCAGGTTCCCATCTCTCCGCCATCTCGCCAGGTCTCCCGTCCGGTACATCCGTTCTCCCGCCTCTCCGTATGGATCCGCCACAAATCGCTCCGCCGTCAATCCCGCTCGCCTCTGATATCCCCGCGCCAACCCTGCTCCCGCTATATATAGCTCTCCTCCCACTCCCACCGGCGCAGGCTGCAAACTCCTGTCCAACACGTACATCTTCGTGTTCGCTATCGGCCGCCCGATCGGCACGGCTCCCTTCAATTCCTCTTCCTCTCCCACCTCATAGCAACTGCTTGACACTGTCGTCTCCGTCGGTCCGTATTCCTGTATCAGTCGCGTCTCTCCATCTCTCTCTCGCCAAAACTCCAGATTTTCTCCATACAGTGCTTCCCCTCCCACTATCAGCGCCCCGGCCCACCCTTTGATCTCTTCCTCCTTCAGACTCCCCTTTAACAGCTCCAGATGCGCCGGCGTGATCTTCAGTAGACTGTATCCCTCTCCTCCTCGCCTGCTTCCCACCAGCCCTTCCACTCCGCTCGTCTCCTCCACTATCACCAGGCTTTGCCCGCTCAGGAGCGGATAGAATAGGCTCGTCTTCGTCCCATCGAATGCGATCGGCGCATGCAGGCTTGATCCGTGTTTTGATCTTTTATCGAAGTATTTCAGACACCAACTGAGGTAGTTCACCAGCGCCTGGTGGGAGATCATCACCCCTTTGGGCACTCCCGTCGACCCTGATGTATAGATGATGTAGACCAGGTTCTCTGCCCTTACTCTGTTCCGGGGATTCTCTTCACTTTCTCTCCCTATCTCCTCCCAATCTCTCTCCAGACAGATCAGCCCCCCCTCATACGCCGGCAGTTGCCTGATCATCCTTTCTTCCGTGATCAGCACCTCTATCCCTGCGTCCTCCATCATAAACGCCAGTCGCTCACGCGGGTATTGCCGATCCAGCGGTACATACGCCCCTCCCGCCTTCAGCACTCCCAGTATCCCCACCAGCATCTCAGCGCTCCGCTCCAGATACAGTCCCACGCACACTTCCCGCCCTACTCCCTTCCCCTCTAAGTAGTGCGCCAGTTGGTTGGCTCGCCTGTTCAACTCCCCGTAGCTCATCTCCACCTCACCGCTCACCACTGCCACCGCTTCCGGCCTCTTCTTCGCCTCCTGCTCGAACAGTTGGTGTATGCACTGCTCCCGCCCATACTCCACTCTTGTTTCGTTCCACTCCTCCACTACCTGCCGCCGCTCCCACTCCGGCACCACCTCTATCTCCCTCACCTTTCTCTCTTCTCCTCTCTCCAGCGCCTCCACCATCCCCTCCAGCACCGTCCTCGTATATTCACATATCCGCCTCGCCTCCATCGGTCTGACTGCTTGCACCTTGAGCCGGAATCCATCCCCCACATCGTCCACCGACAGCGTCAGCGGATAGTTGCTCCGCTCTTCCCCCTCCAGCACCTCCATCCCTGCCCACGCCTGTGCCGCCTCCGGCCTTTGCTCCTCCTCCTGCCCTGCGTGACGGTAGTTGAGCAAGCAACTGAACAGCGGCCTCGGCGCCGCCACCCCACTGCATCTCTGCGCCAGCACCAGCGATGCGTGTTCGTGCCTCATCAGCTCTCCCAGCCGCTTCTGCGTGTCTTTCACACTCTGCTCCACCCCCTCCTCCCACACTCCTATCCTGATCGGCAACGTGTTGATGAACATTCCCATCACTCGCTCCGCTCCCTCTCCTCCTCCCATTCGCCCCAACAATACCGTCCCGAACACCACATCCTCTCGCCCAGACACGCGCCCCAGTACTCGCCCCCACGCCAGGTGCCAGATGCTCGCCGCGCTCACTCCTATCGCCCGCGCTCGCTCCCGCAACCTCCTTCCCAGCTCTCCTTCAACTTCTATTTGCGCTTCCTCGATCCCTCTTCCATCTCCCTGCACCTCCACCACTCCGTACGGCACCGTCGGCTCTTCCACATCTCCCAGCATCTCCCAGAAGAATCTCTCCTCTTCTCCCCGCTCCCCTCCTACCCGCGCCTGCCACACGAAGTTTCGGAACGCCACCGGCTCTCCCAGTCTCTCCTTCTCTTCCATCAGGTGCGCCTGCGTCTCCCTCATCATTATCTCCAGGCTGATGTGGTCGCTCGTCAGATGATGGCTTATCCACAACATCAGCCACCTCCCACTTGCCCCATCCCGCGCCACCACCATCCTCATCATCGGCGCCTCTCGCACATCGATCCGATCATATCGCTCGCGCAATTGTTCGGCCGCCTCCCCATCCCCTTCATCCAACTCCACCTCCTCCACCTCCAACCGCGCCTCCCGCCACACCACCTGCACCGGCTCTCGCACCCCCTCCCACACCACCCCAGTCCGCAGTATGTCGTGCCGCGCGATCACCTCCCTCATCGCCCCCACCACTCTCTCCATTCGCTCTCGCGTCTCGAACCCAAACATCATTCGCAGTAGATAGGCATCTCCACTGCTATTCATCATGTGATGGAACAAGATCCCTTCCTGCAGCGGCGCCAGCGGGTAGATGTCCTGCACGTTGGCTGCTCCTCCTGCCACTCTCCCCACCACCTCATCGATCTCTCCCTGCGTCATCTCCACCAGCGGCAGCATCTCCGGCCTGATCTTCCGGCATCCCGCCGGGATCAGGTTGGGCGGCACCTCTATCTCGGCTCGCCTTCCTCCTTTTATCGTCCTGGCCAACCCCTCCAGCGTCGGCGCCGTGAACAGCCTCCGGATGTCGCTCGACAACCCCTCCCTCCTCATCCGCTCGATCATCTTCACTCCCAGCAGTGAATGCCCTCCCAGCTCAAAGAAGTTGTCACGCCGTCCCACTCTCTCCACCCCCAGCAATTCTCCCCAGATCACCGCCAGCTTCCTCTCCGTCTCTCCCTCCGGCGCCTCATAAACCCCTCTCACATACGCATCCCACTCCGGCGCCGGCAACCCTCGCCGGTCCAGTTTCCCGTTCGCTGTCAGCGGAATGCTCGCCAATTGGATATAGGCTACCGGGATCATATACTCCGGCAGCACCGAGCGGAGATGCCCGCGCAGCGCTTCTGCATTTACCCCAGCTCCTCTCTCTCCCGCCTCCCTCACCGTGTAGTACGCCACCAAACCCTGGTCGCCCGTCTTGTTTTCGCGCACCACCACCGCTGCCTGCGCCACCTCCGGCTGCTCCCGCAGCGCCGCCTCGATCTCCCCAGGCTCGATCCGGTAGCCTCGTATCTTCACCTGCTGATCCGCTCTCCCCAGAAACTCCAGGTTCCCATCTCTCCGCCAGCGCGCCAGGTCTCCCGTCCGGTACATCCGCTCTCCAGCTTCTCCGTACGGATCGGCCAGGAAGCGTTCAGCTGTCAGAGCCGCCTGCTCAGGTATCCGCGCGCCAATCCCGGTCCAGCGATATAGAGCTCTCCTCCGATTCCCACCGGCGTCGGTTCTCAGACTCCTGTCCAGCACATACACCCGCGTGTTCCAGATCGGCCTACCGATCGGGACATCTCCGGCGAGGGCTTCCGGCTCTGATACCAACTCATAGATACAGCACTCCCACTACGGTCTTCGGTTGGGCCATACTCGTTCACTATCCGCAGTTCCGGGACACAAGCGCGCCAGAAACCGCACTGGCCACGACTCATTGAGTGCCTCTCCTCCCCCCACCTACAAACCGCCGCGCTTGAATGGCCGATGCCTTTTGCCCCTAGCAGCTCCCGTAGAGCCTGTAGATGTGACGGAGTCAACTTGGCCAGCGTCAGCTCTGCTCCGTCTTTTCTAGCAGCTCGGCCAAAGCCTCTATCTGCCGGTCTTCCGGCAACAAATCCACCCGCCCCCCGCCACCAGTGGAACCAGATACAAGCTGGTAATCGGTGGCATCGAAAGCCAGAACGGTGTGTTGATCGGGAGCGCCAGACCCACAATCGGCTTCATAGGCACGACATTTGCCCAACAGAGATAGTTAGTGAGCCCCCGGTGGCTTAGGACCACTCCTTTGGGGGCACCCGTGGAACCCGAGGTGTAGATGACATAAGCGGGATTGTCGGCGCTCAGGCGGATTCCTCGATGCTGTACCGTGGACTGGTGCTTCGACTGTGCGACCCGGTCCAATAGAGCATCGAGAGAGCCAGCCAAAGACGGCTGGCATTTTCGATAACAAGAATGCTCTTGGGTTTAGCAGCAGTTGAGATTATTAAATTTCCTCGACTATCCAGGAGAGCCGTTGATGAGGATAGTGAGGGTTGATTGGCAGATAGGCCCTCCCGCCTTGAGCACGCCCAGCAATGCGACCACCATCTCCAAGGAGGGCTCCAGGCAGAGTCCAACGATGACCTCCGGCCCGACTCCCGCCTCTCTCAGGTAATGTGCCAGCTGGTTGGCTCGCTGATTGAGTTCACGGTAGCTCAGTTCTTGCTCTTCACAGACCACTGCCACCGCCCCGGGTGTCTTCCGCACCTGTTCCTCAAACATCTCCATCAGCGTCGTCTTCGATATCTCGCGCCCAGTCTGGTTCCACTGCTGCAGTATCTGCTTCCGCTCCTCCTCTCCCAGCAGGTCGATGCGCATAATTGTCTGTTCCGGATCACTTACCACCGCCTCCAGCACACGCAGATAGTGGCGCCCCATCTGCTCCATCCTCCACCGATCAAAGAGGTCTCGGTTGTAGAACCACGTGAACGCGATCTCTCCTTCTCCCTCCCAGGCATGCACCTCCAGGTCATACTTCACTCGCAGCTCCTCTCCCATCACCGGCTCTACTTCCAACCCCTTCACACGATGTGACGCCCATGGCGCATTCTGCAGCGCGAAGACCACCTGGAAGATCGGCGTCGTATTGAGACTCCGCTCCGGCGAGAGCTCCTCTACTAATCGCTCAAACGGCACATCCTGGTGCTCATACCCCTTCAGCGCCATTCGCCTCACCTCTGCGAGCAACTCACCGATGCTCTTTTCTTCATCAACTCTCACCCTCATCGCCAGCGTGTTGATGAAGAATCCGATCATCTCCTCCAACTGCGCCTCCTGCCGGTTCGCGATCGGTGATCCCACCACGATATCTTCCTGTCCGCTGTATCGCTCCAGCAGCACTCCGAACCCTGTCAGCAATACCATATAGAGCGTCGCCTGCTGGCTCTGGCTGAGGCGTTTGAGACGCTCGACCAGATCAGGGCTCACCTTCATCTGCGCCAGTTCAGCATCGAAGGTCTGCACCGCTGGTCTGACTCTATCGCTCGGCAACTCCAGCCGCTCCGGTATCCCCGCCAGCTGCTCTTTCCAGTAGGCCAGTCCGCCCGCCAGAGCCTCCCGCTCCAGCCACGCTCGCTGCCACATGGCGAAGTCGGCATACTGCACCGCCAGAGGCTTGAGCGGATTCTCCCTCCCTTCACAGTAGGCCTCATAGAGCAGCGCCAACTCCCGATTGAAGACTCCTTCCGACCAGCCATCCGAGACGATGTGGTGCATCGTCCTCAGCAGGAGATGATCGCCCTCGCCCAGCTTGAGCAATCTCATCCGCAGCAGCGGCCCGCACGTCAGGTCAAAAGGAAGGCTCGCTTCCTCACGCAGTTCTGCCATGACACGCGCCACTCGTTCCTGTTCACTCAGCCGGCTCAGGTCTTCTATGAGAATCTCGACGATCAGCTCCGGTTCGATGACTTGCACCGCCTCTCCCTCGATCTCGGCAAAGCGGGTGCGGAGGCTTTCGTGGCGGGCTACGATGGTGTTGAGGCTCTTCTCCAACGCCTCGCGGTCGAGCTCTCCCCGCAGGCGGAGTGCGATGGGCATGTTGTATTCGATGCTGGCGCCTGCCAGCCGGTCCAGAAACCAGAGCCGCTGCTGCGCATACGAGAGCGGCAGTCGCTCGGGGCGCTGCTGGCGCACCAGTGGAGGCACTTTGTCGGAATTGCGCAGGCGCGGGGCGAGGAGCGCGACAGTGGATGACTCAAACAGTGTCCGAATAGCCAGTTCCACTCCCAGCATCGCCCGCACTCGGCTCACCAGCCGCGTCGCCATCAGCGAGTGACCCCCAAGCTCGAAGAAGTTGTCCTCGATCCCCACTCGTTGCAAGCCCAGCACCTCGGCGAACAATGTGCAGAGTATCTCCTCTTTCGGACTGCGCGGCCCTCTCCATATTGCCGTCGAGATCAGCTCCGGCTCCGGCAGCCCCTTGCGATCCAGCTTCCCGTTCGGCGTGAGCGGCAGCGCTTCCATCTCGACGATCGCCGACGGCACCATATACTCGGGCAAACGTTGCGCCAGCTGTTGTCGTACGGCGTGGGCATCGATCTTATGGCCGCGTGTGGGGACAAGATAGCCGGCCAACCGCTTCTCTCCCGGTCGATCCTCGCGCACCACCGCCGCTGCCTGCGCCACCTCCGGCAGTTCGCGCAGCGCAACCTCGATCTCTCCCAACTCCACCCGGAAGCCCCGTATCTTCACCTGCTCATCGGCACGTCCCAGGAACTCCAGATTCCCATCACTTCGCCATCTCGCCAGGTCTCCCGTCCGGTACATCCGCTCTCCCGCCTCCCCGTATGGATCCGCCACAAACCGCTCGGCGGTCAGAGCCCCCCGCTTCAGATATCCGCGCGCCAACCCTGCTCCCGCGATATATAGCTCTCCTCCCACTCCCACAGGGGCCGCTCGCAGGCTCTCGTCCAATACGTACACGCGCGTGTTGCTGATCGGTCTTCCTATCGGCGGCGTCATGCGGCCCCTCAGCCGTCCACTTATCGTCGCGCACACCGTTGCCTCTGTCGGTCCATAGGCATTGATCATCCGGCACTTCTCCGACCACCTCTCCACCAATTCCGCAGGACACGCCTCCCCCGCAACGATCAGCGTCTCAAGCCCTAATTCCTGCTCTTCTCTCAAACTGGCTACCACTACTGGCGGTAATGTGGCATGCGTCACCCCATACTTGTGCATAGCATCTGTTAATAGATCGCCACTCCGCTCATCGGCCTCCAAGAGCACCTGTCTAGCCCCAGATAATAGAGTCATCGCAATCTCTGAGAAGGATGCATCGAAGTTCAAGGGCGCAAACTGCAGTACGCGCGCCTCGGCTGTAACGCCGAACCGCTCGATCTGTGTCGCTGCCAGGCTGGCAATCCCTCGGTGGGTGACCATCACTCCCTTCGGCCTTCCCGTAGACCCCGAGGTGTAGATCACATAGGCCGGATTGTTCACTCTCAGCGGCCGCACGCGCTCCCACTCTTGCGGATCGCTGATCCGGCTCTCCTCCAGTGCCTCTACCATCTCCACCTGGTCGAGCATCAATCGGCGCACTCCCGCCGGTAACCGCTGCGCCGTCTCACAGGTCGTGATCACGCAACACGGCTCGGCATCCTCCAGCATAAAGGCAACTCGCTCGGCCGGATAATCCGGGTCGATCGGCAGATAGGCCGCCCCCGCCTTCAATATCCCCAGCAGCGCGACGATCATCTCCAACGACCGCGGCACCGCCAGCCCCACCACATCCTCCGGCCCGATCCCCTCTCCGATCAGCACGTGCGCCAGGCGGTTGGCTCGCTCGTTCAACTCTCCGTAGCTCAGCTCATGTTCCTGGTAGATAGCCGCCACCCCACCCCGTCTCCTCCGCGCCTGCGCCTCAAACAACTCCACCAGCGTCGCCTGCGTTATATCTCTCTCCGTCCGGTTCCACTCCCCGAGTATCTGCCTGCGCTCATCCTCTCCCAGCAGCTCAATGCTCCCGATCCTCTCTTGCGCATCTGCTGACATCGCCTCCAGCACCCGCACGTAATGGCGTCCCATCTGTTCCATCCGCCACGCATCAAACAAGTCTCGGTTGTAGAGCCAGGACAGCATGATCTCGCCCTCCTGCTCCCAGGTGTACAATTCCAGGTCATGACGCACTCGTAGTTGATCTCCCAGCACCGGCTCCACCTCCAGACCCTTCATCCGCCCCGGCATCCACGGCGCATTCTGCAGCGCGAAGACCACCTGGAAGATCGGCGTCGTGTTTAGACTCCGCTCAGGCGCGAGCTCCTCCACCACCCGTTCGAACGGCACCTCCTGGTGCTCATACCCTTCCAGCGCCACTCGCCTCACCTCCCCAATCATCTCCCCTATCCTCTTCTCTCCTCTCACCCTCACCCTCATCGCCAGCGTGTTGACGAAGAATCCGATCAGCTCCTCCAACTCTCCCTCTTCCCGGTTCGCGATCGGTGATCCCACCACGATATCTTCCTGTCCGCTGTATCGGCTCAGCAGCACTCCGAACCCTGCCAGCATTACCATATAGAGCGTCGCCTGCTGGCTCTGGCTGAGCTTTTTCAATGCCCTCGTCTGCTCCCGGCTCAAGCTCTCCTGACACAGCTCTGCCTCAAAGCTCTGCATCGCTGGTCTACCTCTGTCCATCGGCAACTCCAGCCGCTCCGGTATCCCCGCCAGCTGCTCTCTCCAGTACGCCAGCCCTCCTCGCAGTCCCCCATCTTCCTCCCACTTCCTCTGCCACAGCGCGTAGTCCGCATACTGCACCTCCAGCGGCTTGAGCGGATTCTCTCTCCCCTCACTATATGCCTCGTAGAGCTCCCGGCTCTCCCGATTGAACACCTCCTCCGACCACCCGTCCGATGCGATGTGATGCATCGTCCGCAGCATTATGTGCTCACCCTCTCCTACCTTCAGCAACCTCATCCGCAGCACTGGCCCCCGCCCCAGATCGAACGCCCGCCTCGCCTCCTCCCTCTGCTCTCTCTTCACCGCCTCTTCCCTCTCCTCCTCTCTCATCCCGCTCAGGTCCTCCACCCGCAGCTCGATCCTCTTCTCCCGCTCGATCACCTGCACCGCCTCTCCCTCTTTCTCCTCAATGTGCGTCCGCAGGCTCTCGTGCCGCGAGACGATCGTATTGATCGTCTTCTCCAGCGCCTCCCCGTCCAACTCTCCTTTCATCCGCAGCACGCTCGTTATGTTGTACTCGCTGCTGCTTCCTCCCAGCCGATCCAGAAACCACAGCCGCTGCTGTGCGTACGACAGCGGCAGCCGCTCCGGCCGCTCCCGCGCCACCAGCCCGGCTCGCCCTCTCTTCCCCTCGCTCAGCCGCCCGCCGAGTTGGGATACGCTCGGCGACTCAAACAGCGTCCGTATCCCCAGTTCCACTCCCAATGTCGCACGTATTCGGCTCACCAGCCGCGTCGCCAGCAGCGAGTGGCCTCCCTGTTCAAAGAAGTTATCATCGATCCCCACTCCCTCCAGCCCCAGCACCTCTCCAAACAGCGTGCAGAGTATCTCCTCCTTCGGACTGCGCGGCCCTCTCCATTCCGCCGCCGTTATCAGCTCCGCCTCCGGCAGCTTCTTGCGATCCAGCTTCCCGTTCGGCGTCACCGGCAAATCCGCCAACCCCACTATCGCCGCCGGCACCATATACTCCGGCAGTCGTCGCCCCAACTCCTGCCGCAATGCTCCAGCATCGATGCTCCGTCCCGGCGCCGCCACCACATAGCCAATCAGCTGCTTCTCCCCAGGTCGATCCTCCCGTACCACCACCGCCGCCTGCGCCACCTCCGGCAGCTCCCGCAGCGCCACCTCGATCTCCCCCGGCTCGATCCGGTAGCCTCGTATCTTCACCTGCTCATCCGCTCTCCCCAGAAACTCCAGGTTCCCATCTCTCCGCCATCTCGCCAGGTCTCCCGTCCGGTACATCCGTTCTCCCGCCTCTCCGTATGGATCCGCCACAAATCGCTCCGCCGTCAATCCCGCTCGCCTCTGATATCCCCGCGCCAACCCTGCTCCCGCTATATATAGCTCTCCTCCCACTCCCACCGGCGCAGGCTGCAAACTCCTGTCCAACACGTACATCTTCGTGTTCGCTATCGGCCGCCCGATCGGCACGGCTCCCTTCAATTCCTCTTCCTCTCCCACCTCATAGCAACTGCTTGACACTGTCGTCTCCGTCGGTCCGTATTCCTGTATCAGTCGCGTCTCTCCATCTCTCTCTCGCCAAAACTCCAGATTTTCTCCATACAGTGCTTCCCCTCCCACTATCAGCGCCCCGGCCCACCCTTTGATCTCTTCCTCCTTCAGACTCCCCTTTAACAGCTCCAGATGCGCCGGCGTGATCTTCAGTAGACTGTATCCCTCTCCTCCTCGCCTGCTTCCCACCAGCCCTTCCACTCCGCTCGTCTCCTCCACTATCACCAGGCTTTGCCCGCTCAGGAGCGGATAGAATAGGCTCGTCTTCGTCCCATCGAATGCGATCGGCGCATGCAGGCTTGATCCGTGTTTTGATCTTTTATCGAAGTATTTCAGACACCAACTGAGGTAGTTCACCAGCGCCTGGTGGGAGATCATCACCCCTTTGGGCACTCCCGTCGACCCTGATGTATAGATGATGTAGACCAGGTTCTCTGCCCTTACTCTGTTCCGGGGATTCTCTTCACTTTCTCTCCCTATCTCCTCCCAATCTCTCTCCAGACAGATCAGCCCCCCCTCATACGCCGGCAGTTGCCTGATCATCCTTTCTTCCGTGATCAGCACCTCTATCCCTGCGTCCTCCATCATAAACGCCAGTCGCTCACGCGGGTATTGCCGATCCAGCGGTACATACGCCCCTCCCGCCTTCAGCACTCCCAGTATCCCCACCAGCATCTCAGCGCTCCGCTCCAGATACAGTCCCACGCACACTTCCCGCCCTACTCCCTTCCCCTCTAAGTAGTGCGCCAGTTGGTTGGCTCGCCTGTTCAGCTCCCCGTAGCTCATCTCCACCTCACCGCTCACCACTGCCACCGCTTCCGGCCTCTTCTTCGCCTCCTGCTCGAACAGTTGGTGTATGCACTGCTCCCGCCCATACTCCACTCTTGTTTCGTTCCACTCCTCCACTACCTGCCGCCGCTCCCACTCCGGCACCACCTCTATCTCCCTCACCTTTCTCTCTTCTCCTCTCTCCAGCGCCTCCACCATCCCCTCCAGCACCGTCCTCGTATATTCACATATCCGCCTCGCCTCCATCGGTCTGACTGCTTGCACCTTGAGCCGGAATCCATCCCCCACATCGTCCACCGACAGCGTCAGCGGATAGTTGCTCCGCTCTTCCCCCTCCAGCACCTCCATCCCTGCCCACGCCTGTGCCGCCTCCGGCCTTTGCTCCTCCTCCTGCCCTGCGTGACGGTAGTTGAGCAAGCAACTGAACAGCGGCCTCGGCGCCGCCACCCCACTGCATCTCTGCGCCAGCACCAGCGATGCGTGTTCGTGCCTCATCAGCTCTCCCAGCCGCTTCTGCGTGTCTTTCACACTCTGCTCCACCCCCTCCTCCCACACTCCTATCCTGATCGGCAACGTGTTGATGAACATTCCCATCACTCGCTCCGCTCCCTCTCCTCCTCCCATTCGCCCCAACAATACCGTCCCGAACACCACATCCTCTCGCCCAGACACGCGCCCCAGTACTCGCCCCCACGCCAGGTGCCAGATGCTCGCCGCGCTCACTCCTATCGCCCGCGCTCGCTCCCGCAACCTCCTTCCCAGCTCTCCTTCAACTTCTATTTGCGCTTCCTCGATCCCTCTTCCATCTCCCTGCACCTCCACCACTCCGTACGGCACCGTCGGCTCTTCCACATCTCCCAGCATCTCCCAGAAGAATCTCTCCTCTTCTCCCCGCTCCCCTCCTACCCGCGCCTGCCACACGAAGTTTCGGAACGCCACCGGCTCTCCCAGTCTCTCCTTCTCTTCCATCAGGTGCGCCTGCGTCTCCCTCATCATTATCTCCAGGCTGATGTGGTCGCTCGTCAGATGATGGCTTATCCACAACATCAGCCACCTCCCACTTGCCCCATCCCGCGCCACCACCATCCTCATCATCGGCGCCTCTCGCACATCGATCCGATCATATCGCTCGCGCAATTGTTCGGCCGCCTCCCCATCCCCTTCATCCAACTCCACCTCCTCCACCTCCAACCGCGCCTCCCGCCACACCACCTGCACCGGCTCTCGCACCCCCTCCCACACCACCCCAGTCCGCAGTATGTCGTGCCGCGCGATCACCTCCCTCATCGCCCCCACCACTCTCTCCATTCGCTCTCGCGTCTCGAACCCAAACATCATTCGCAGTAGATAGGCATCTCCACTGCTATTCATCATGTGATGGAACAAGATCCCTTCCTGCAGCGGCGCCAGCGGGTAGATATCCTGCACGTTGGCTGCTCCTCCTGCCACTCTCCCCACCACCTCATCGATCTCTCCCTGCGTCATCTCCACCAGCGGCAGCATCTCCGGCCTGATCTTCCGGCATCCCGCCGGGATCAGGTTGGGCGGCACCTCTATCTCGGCTCGCCTTCCTCCTTTTATCGTCCTGGCCAACCCCTCCAGCGTCGGCGCCGTGAACAGCCTCCGGATGTCGCTCGACAACCCCTCCCTCCTCATCCGCTCGATCATCTTCACTCCCAGCAGTGAATGCCCTCCCAGCTCAAAGAAGTTGTCACGCCGTCCCACTCTCTCCACCCCCAGCAATTCTCCCCAGATCACCGCCAGCTTCCTCTCCGTCTCTCCCTCCGGCGCCTCATAAACCCCTCTCACATACGCATCCCACTCCGGCGCCGGCAACCCTCGCCGGTCCAGTTTCCCGTTCGCTGTCAGCGGAATGCTCGCCAGTTGGATATAGGCTACCGGGATCATATACTCCGGCAGCATCGAGCGGAGATGCCCGCGCAGCGCTTCTGCATTTACCCCAGCTCCTCTCTCTCCCGCCTCCCTCACCGTGTAGTACGCCACCAAACCCTGGTCGCCCGTCTTGTTTTCGCGCACCACCACCGCTGCCTGCGCCACCTCCGGCTGCTCCCGCAGCGCCGCCTCGATCTCCCCAGGCTCGATCCGGTAGCCTCGTATCTTCACCTGCTGATCCGCTCTCCCCAGAAACTCCAGGTTCCCATCTCTCCGCCAGCGCGCCAGGTCTCCCGTCCGGTACATCCGCTCTCCGGCTTCTCCGTACGGATCGGCCACGAATCGCCCAGCCGTCAATTCCGCTCTCCTCTGATATCCTCGCGCCAGCCCAGCTCCCGCCAGGTAGAGCTCTCCCGCCACTCCCATAGGCACCGCTCGCAGGCTCCCGTCCAATATGTACGCGCGCGTGTTGTTGATCGGTCTCCCTATCACTACTTCTCTGCCATCGCATCGCTCCAATAATGCATAGGTCGAGTAGGTCGTATCTTCCGTCGGCCCGTACAGATTGAATACCTTCCCCACACTCCTTCGCTCATATATCTCACTCACCAATTTCCCACTCAGCGCCTCTCCTGCCAGATTCACCGTCCTCACCCCCTCCGGCAATCCTCCCATTCTCAGCAGCTCCGTCATTGCCGATGGCACCGTGTTTATCAGCCTCACCCTCCCCGCCTCCGCCATTTTTGGCAACTGCAAGACGTTCTCCGCCACGATCACCATTCCTCCGCGGCTCAGCGGTACCAATATCTCGAAGATCGATAAATCAAAACAGATCGAGGTCGAAGCCAATACTCCTGCCAGATCCCCTTTCTCAAATACCTCCGATGCCCAACACACCAATTCCACCGCGTTGCGATGCTCTATCGTTGTCCCTTTTGGCCTGCCCGTGGACCCCGAGGTATAGATGACATAGGCTGCGTTCTCTGCTCTCAGCCGGCTTCTTCGCTTCCTATCCCTTGGATTTCTCCTATCACTTTGCCCCAATGCCAATACCGTATCCGGGTGATCCAGCAGCATGCGGCGGGAACTGTTCGGCAACCTGTCTGCTACCTCGCTACTCGTCAGCAGGTAAGCTGGCTCGGCATCCTCGAGCATAAAGGCCACTCGCTCAGCCGGATAATCCGGGTCGATCGGCAGATAGGCCGCACCCGCCTTCAATATCCCCAGCAGCGCGACGATCATCTCCAACGACCGCGGCATCGCCAGCCCCACCACATCCTCCGGCCCAACTCCCTCTCCAATCAGCACGTGCGCCAGCCGGTTGGCTCGCTCGTTCAACTCTCGGTAGCTCAGCTCCTGTTCCTGGTAGATTGCCGCCACCCCACCCCGTCTCCTCCGCACCTGCTCCTCAAACAACTCCACCAGCGTTGCTTGCGGTATCTCCCTCTCCGTCCGGTTCCACTCCTCCAGTATCTGCTCTCGCTCCTCCTCTCCCAGCAGCTCGATGCTTCCGATCCTCTCTTGCGCATCTGCTGCCATCGCCTCCAGCACCCGCACGTAATGGCGTCCCATCTGCTCCATCCGCCATCCATCAAACAGCTCTCGGTTGTAGAGCCAGTAGAACCCCAGCTCTCCTTCTCTCTCCCACGCGTGCACTTCCAGGTCGAAGCGCACTCGCAGTTGATCTCCCAGCACCGGCTCAACCTCCAACTCTTTCATCCGCCCCGGCATCCACGGTGCATTTTGCAGCGCGAAGATTACCTGGAAGATGGGCGTCGTATTCAGACTCCGCTCCGGCGAGAGCTCCTCCACTAACCGCTCGAACGGCACCTCCTGATGCTCATACCCCTCCAGCGCCACTCGCCTCACCTCGCTCACCAACTCCTCTATCCGCTTCTCCTCATCCACCCTCACCCTCATCGCCAGCGTGTTGACGAAGAATCCGATCATCTCCTCCAACTCCGCCTCCTGCCGGTTCGCGATCGGTGATCCCACCACGATATCTTCCTGTCCGCTATAACGGCTCAGCAGCACCCCGAACCCCGCCAGCAATACCATATAGAGCGTCGCCTGCTGGCTCTGGCTGAGGCGTTTCAAGGCGCTCGTCTGCTCACGGCTCAAGCTCACCTGACACAGTTCTGCCTCATAGCTCTGCACCACTGGTCTGACTCTATCGCTCGGCAACTCCAGCCGCTCCGGTATCCCCGCCAGCTGCTCTTTCCAGTAGGCCAGTCCGCCCGCCAGAGCCTCCCGCTCCAGCCACTCTCTCTGCCACAGGGCGAAGTCGGCATACTGCACCGCCAGAGGCTTGAGCGGATTCTCCCTCCCTTCACAGTAGGCCTCATAGAGCAGCGCCAACTCCCGATTGAAGACTCCTTCCGACCAGCCATCCGAGACGATGTGGTGCATCGTCCTCAGCAGGAGATGATCGCCCTCGCCCAGCTTGAGCAATCTCATCCGCAGCAGCGGCCCGCACGTCAGGTCAAAAGGAAGGCTCGCTTCCTCACGCAGTTCTGCCATGACACGCGCCACTCGTTCCTGTTCACTCAGCCGGCTCAGGTCTTCTATGAGAATCTCGACGATCAGCTCCGGTTCGATGACTTGCACCGCCTCTCCCTCGATCTCGGCAAAGCGGGTGCGGAGGCTTTCGTGGCGGGCTACGATGGTGTTGAGGCTCTTCTCCAACGCCTCGCGGTCGAGCTCTCCCCGCAGGCGGAGTGCGATGGGCATGTTGTATTCGATGCTGGCGCCTGCCAGCCGGTCCAGAAACCAGAGCCGCTGCTGCGCATACGAGAGCGGCAGTCGCTCGGGGCGCTGCTGGCGCACCAGTGGAGGCACTTTGTCGGAATTGCGCAGGCGCGGGGCGAGGAGCGCGACAGTGGATGACTCAAACAGTGTCCGAATAGCCAGTTCCACTCCCAGCATCGCCCGCACTCGGCTCACCAGCCGCGTCGCCATCAGCGAGTGCCCCCCAAGCTCGAAGAAGTTGTCCTCGATCCCCACTCGTTGCAAGCCCAGCACCTCGGCGAACAATGAGCAGAGTATCTCCTCTTTCGGACTGCGCGGCCCTCTCCATATTGCCGTCGAGATCAGCTCCGGCTCCGGCAGCCCCTTGCGATCCAGCTTGCCGTTCGGCGTGAGCGGCAGCGCTTCCATCTCGACGATCGCCGACGGCACCATATACTCGGGCAAACGTTGCGCCAGCTGTTGTCGTACGGCGTGGGCATCGATCTTATGGCCGCGTGTGGGGACAAGATAGCCGGCCAACCGCTTCTCTCCCGGTCGATCCTCGCGCACCACCGCCGCTGCCTGCGCCACCTCCGGCAGTTCGCGCAGCGCACCCTCGATCTCCCCCAACTCCACCCGGAAGCCCCGTATCTTCACCTGCTCATCGGCACGTCCCAGGAACTCCAGATTCCCATCTCTCCGCCAGCGCGCCAGGTCTCCCGTCCGGTACATCCGCTCTCCCGCCTCTCCATATGGATCCGCCACAAATCGCTCGGCCGTCAGCGCCCCACTCTTCAGATACCCCCGCGCCAGCCCTCCTCCCCCAAGGTAGAGTTCTCCTCCCACTCCTACTGGCATCGGCTGCAGGCGCCCGTTCAATACGTAGACGCGCGCGTTCCATATCGGCCTCCCTATCGGTGGTTCCTCTCCCTCTGCCAGCTCCTCGCTCAATGTCGCACAGATCGTTACCTCTGTTGGTCCATAGGCGTTGATCATCCGCCGCCCTTCCACCCACTTCCTCACCAGCTCTGCTGAACAATACTCCGCTCCCACTATCAGCGTCTGTAATTCCTTCACCTCTCTGATCGGCACGCTCGCCAGCGTCGTCGGCGGTATCAACGCATGACTGATCCTCTCAGCGATCAGCGTCTCGGCCAGCATCTCCCCTCCCATCACCCCTGCACGCACCAGCACCAAGGTGGCTCCTGCTGCAAACGCGATCAGCAGTTCCATCACCGCCGCATCGAAACTCACCGATGCCAGCTGCAGTACGCGCGCCTCGGCTGTTACGCCGAACCGCTCGATCTGTGTCGCTGCCAGGCTGGCAATCCCTCGGTGGGTGACCATCACTCCCTTCGGCCTTCCCGTAGACCCCGAGGTGTAGATCACATAGGCCGGATTGTTCACTCTCAGCGGCCGCGCGCGCTCCCACTCTTGCGGATCGCTGATCCGGCTCTCCTCCAGTGCCTCTACCATCTCCACCTGGTCGAGCATCAATCGGCGCACTCCCGCCGGCAACCGCTGCGCCGTCTCACAGGTCGTGATCACGCAACACGGCTCGGCATCCTCCAGCATAAAGGCCACTCGCTCGGCCGGATAATCCAAGTCGATCGGCAGATAGGCCGCCCCCGCCTTCAATATCCCCAGCAGCGCGACGATCATCTCCAACGACCGCGGCACCGCCAGCCCCACCACATCTTCCGGCCCGATCCCCTCTCCGATCAGCACGTGCGCCAGGCGGTTGGCTCGCTCGTTCAACTCTCCGTAGCTCAGCTCCTGTTCCTGGTAGATTGCCGCCACCCCACCCCGCCTCCTCCGCACCTGCTCCTCAAACAACTCCACCAGCGTCGCCTGCGGTATATCTCTCTCCGTCCGGTTCCACTCCCCGAGTATCTGCCTGCGCTCATCCTCTCCCAGCAGCTCGATGCTTCCGATCTTCCGTTGCGCATTCCCTGCCATCGCCTCCAACACCCGCACATAATGGCGTCCCATCTGCTCCATCCGCCATCCATCAAACAGCTCTCGGTTGTAGAGCCAGTAGCATCCAATCTCTCCGTCGCGCTCCCAGGCGTATACCTCCAGGTCGTACTTCACTCGCAGTTGATCTCCCAGCACCGGCTCCACCTCCAGCCCCTTCATCCGCCCCGGCATCCACGGCGCATTCTGCAGCGCGATGACCACCTGGAAGATCGGCGTTGTATTGAGACTCCGCTCCGGCGAGAGCTCCTCCACTAACCGCTCGAACGGCACATCCTGATGCTCATACCCCTCCAGCGCCACTCGCCTCACCTCGCTCACCAACTCTCCTATCATCTTCTCCTCATCCACCCTCACCCTCATCGCCACCGTGTTGACGAAGAATCCGATCATCTCCTCCAACTCCGCCTCCTCCCGGTTGGCGATCGGCGATCCCACGACGATATCTTCCTGTCCGCTGTATCGCTCCAGCAGCACCCCGAACCCCGCCAGCAATACCATATATAGCGTCGCCTGCTGGCTTTGGCTGAGGCGCTTGATATATTCAACCAGTTCAGCGCTCACCTTCATCTGCGTCAGCTCAGCCGCGAAGCTCTGCACCGCTGGTCTGACTCTATCGCTCGGCAACTCCAGCCGCTCCGGTATCCCCGCCAGCTGCTCTTTCCAGTAGGCCAGTCCGCCCGCCAGAGCCTCCCGCTCCAGCCACTCTCTCTGCCACAGGGTAAAGTCGGCATATTGCACCGCCAGCGGCTTGAGCGGATTCTCTCTCCCTTCACAGTAAGCCTGGTAGAGCTGCGCCAACTCCCGGTTGAAGACTCCTTCCGACCAGCCGTCCGAGACGATGTGGTGCATCGTCCGCAGCAGGAGATGATCGCCCTCGCCCAGCTTGAGCAGCCTCATCCGCAGCAGCGGCCCGCGCGTCAGGTCGAAAGGAAGGCTCGCTTCTTCACGCAGTGCAGACAGGGCATGTGCTCGTTGTTTCTCTTCAGCGAGCCCGCTCAAGTCTTCTATCGGCAGCTCGATCCGCAACTCAGGCTCGATAACCTGGAAAGGCTCTCCGTCGATCTCGGCAAAGTGGGTGCGGAGGCTCTCGTGGCGGGCGACGATGGTATTGATTGTCTTCTCCAGCGCCTGCTGGTTGAGTTCTCCTCTCAAGCGAAGAGCGATTGGCATGTTGTACTCGCTGCTGGTGCCTGCCAGCCGGTCCAGGAACCAAAGCCGTTGCTGCGCATACGAAAGCGGCAGCTGCTCGGGCCGCTGCCGTGGCACCAGTGGCCCTCGCCTTATTGAGGTTCCCCTCAGCCGCGGGCTGAGCTGGGCGACACTCGGCGACTCAAACAGCATCCGTATCGCCAGGTCCATTCCCAGTGCAGTCCGTATCCGGCTGACCAGCCGCGTTGCCAGCAGCGAGTGGCCCCCAAGCTCGAAGAAGTTATCATCGATCCCCACTCCCTCCTGGCCCAGCACTTCACCAAACAGCGAGCAGAGAATCTCTTCCTCCGGCGTCCGCGCCTCCCTCCTCTCTACGGTCGAGATCATCTCCGGCTCCGGCAGTCCCTTGCGATCCAGCTTCCCGTTCGGCGTGAGCGGCAACACGTCCATAATTACGATCGCTGCCGGCACCATATATTCCGGCAGCCTCGTTCTTAAAAACTCTCGCACATCGTTGATCAATACACTCTGGCTGTGCCATACCGGCCTTGTCGCCGCCTCCTTCACCTCCCCTCTCCACTCTCCTGGCTGACTTTCACCTCCAGAGACCCTCACTCCATAGACGTTGTACAGGCCCGTATCCTTTAGCAGCGCATCCTGTTCGACGCTCACTTCATATCCATGGTTCTTAAATAGCAATTTCACCTGTTCCACACGCCCGTCGATGTCATGCACCTCCGCGACACACTGTCTGATCTTGCTCCAATCCTCCTCCCTGATCCCGGCCAGCACATCCAGCTCGCTTTTTTCTACGTCGATTTTGAGTAAATCTATCCGTTCTACACCGTTCTCTCTAATCACATCCGAGATCGTTTTAAATTGGCAAGTGATACGCTCACTCGCCAATCGCTCTTCCAGCATCTCCTCCACCAGCTCCGCGCTCGTCAGCAGCCTCTCTCTCTCGCCTAATCGCTCCTGATTGACCAAGAAAGACTTGATCACCTCTCGCTGCTCCAAATCGTCAGCGTAGAGTCCGGAGACAACCGAGACGTTGGCGTAATAGGTAACCTCCTCACTCTTCGCCACGTTCGATAGCCCACAGTTGAAGAGCTTCACATTCAAACCGTACAAATCCGTATTTGTCCTCAAAAGATCAAACACCGCGGGGATCGGCTCAAAGGCGTATATGACCGCCTTCTCACACGCTATTCCCGCGAAGAGCGTGAAGAGCCCGATGTTGGCGCCCACGTCAAAGATGCAGCTCCCCTCCTCTAGTCTAATTCCATGCTGTAGATAGCTGCGCTCCTCAAATATCTCCTGGTACATAAAGTCGGTTTCACCCTTGTTTTTATGGGTGATCACCAGGCCATTGGGCAACTCGTACTTACTGCTCATGCGTCCTTGCTTCTCAAAGCGATGGAGTTCCCGTACCGTGAACGCATGCCTCTGGTCAGGGACAAGATATGCTATCAGGCGTTTGTCTTCCGCACCGTATTCTTTGGCCAGCACTACCGCCTCTTGAACACCTGGATGCTCTCCCAATACTGCCTCTATCTCCCCCGGCTCGACCCGGAACCCCCGTATCTTGACCTGCTCATCAGCACGCCCCAAAAACTCTAGATTCCCATCCGCCCGCCATCTCGCCAGGTCTCCACTGCGGTACATTCGGCTTCCCGCCTTCCCATAGGGATCGGCCACGAAGCGTTCGCCCGTCAGAGCCGCTCGCTTCACATATCCACGCGCCAGCCCTGCCCCCGCGATATAAAGCTCTCCTCCAACTCCCACCGGCGCCGGCCGCAGACTTCCGTCCAGCACATACACGCGAAGATCCGGTATGCCGCGGCCGATGATGCTCTTTCCACTCGCGATCGTGCGCTGATCGAGCGCCATGTAGCTGACATGCACAGTCGTTTCGGTAATCCCGTACATATTGATCAGGCTCGGGCGGTTCTCTCCGTGACGCTCATACCAGTCCGCCAGGCGCCACACCTCCAGCGCTTCGCCGCCGAAGATCACATAGCGCAAGGCGAGGGATTGTCCCAGCTCGAAGTTTTCCCGATCCGCTTGTATCAGTTGATAGAAGGCCGATGGAGTCTGGTTGAGGACGGTCACGCCCTCGCGCACGAGCAGTTGTAAGAACTCCACAGGTGACCGGCTGATCAGATAGGGCACTACTACCAGTCGCCCGCCATAAAGCAGCGGGCCCCAGATCTCCCATACTGAGAAGTCGAATGCATAGGAATGGAACAGCGTCCAGACATCATCTGCTCGGAACTGGAACCAGTCCTGGGTCGCGCCGAATAGTCGCACCACGTTCTGGTGAGTGACCAGGACGCCCTTGGGTATGCCGGAAGAGCCGGAGGTGTAGATGATATAGGCCGGGTTGTAGGGCCTCAGTGGTAGGATCCGCTCCCGCTCTGTGGGGTTGCCGGTGGGATTCTGGTCCAGCGCCCGAACCAGTTCCGGTTGATCGAGCAAGAATCGGCGCTGAGTCTCCGGCAGCCGCGCCCCCGTCCTAGTGGTGGTGATTACACACGCCGGCTCAGCATCCTCGACCACAAACCTCACACGCTCGACCGGATAATCGGGGTCGATCGGCAGATAGGCCGCCCCGGCCTTCAATATCCCCAACAGCGAGACCACCATCTCTGAAGAGCGCAGCACCATCAGGCCCACCACATCCTCCGGCCCGATCCCCTCACCGATCAGCAGGTGGGCCAGCCGGTTGGCTCGTTCGTTCAGCTCTCTGTAGTTGAGCTCTCGTTCCCCAAAGACCACCGCCACCGCTTCCGGGCTCTTCTTCACCTGTTCCTCAAACAACTCCACCAGCGTCGCTTCCACTATCTCCTTCCCCGTCCGGTTCCACTCCTCCACCAGCTGTCGCCTCTCCTCTTCCGGCACCACCTCTATTCTCCTCACCTCTCTCCCAGGCTCCCTCTCCAAGGCCTCCACCACACCTTCCACCGCCTCCCTCACATAGTCACAGATTCGTCCTGCGTCCATCGGTCTCACCGCTTGCGCCTTCAGCGCGAATCCTTCTCCCAGATCGTCCACCGACAACACCAGCGGATAATTGGTCCTCTCCTCCGCCGCCAGCACCTCTATTCCTTGCCATTCTTTCTCCCACTCCGCCGATCCCCTCACCTCCATCGCACTGTGCCGATAGTTGAGCAAAGCGCTGAACAGCGGCCTCCCTCCTGCCACCCCGCTGTACCTCTGTGCCTTCGCCAGCGACGCCTGCTCGTGCCTCATCAGCTCTCCCAGCACCTCATGCGTCTCTCTCACGCTCCTCTCCACACTCTCCTTCCAAACTCCGACCACGATCGGCAACGTGTTGATGAACATTCCCACTACTCGCCCCGCTCCCTCTCCTCCTCCCATTCGCCCTAACAACACCGTCCCGAAGACGACCTTCTCCTCTCCCGTCACTCGCCCAAGCACCCGCCCCCACGCCACGTGCCACACGCTCGCCGAGCTCACCCCCAGCGCCCGCGCTCTCTCCCTCAACCGTCTCCCTATATCTCCCGCTACCTCCATCCGCACTTCCTCCATCTCCCATCCCTCACCTTCCACATTCACCACCCCGTATGGCGCCGTCGGCTCCTTCACCTCTCCCAGCATCTCCCGGAAGAACTGCTCATCCTCGCCCCGCTCCTCCCTTAGCCGCCCAGCCCACACAAAATTTCGGTACGCCACCGGCTCCGGCAATCTCCCCCATTCTCCCTTCAGGCAGGCCCTCACCTCTTCCATCATTATCTCCAGCGCCTGGTGATCCGCTGTCAGATGGTGCAGCAACCACAGCAGCAGCCACCTCCCACTGGCTCCATCCCGCGCCACCACCATCCTCATCATCGGCGCCTGACTCACATCCACTCTCATCCGCCGCGGATCATACTGCTCTCGCAGTTGTTCGATTGCCTCCCCCTCCATGGGATCGAGCGTTACCTCTTCCACTTCCAGCCACGCCTCCCGCCAGACCACCTGCACCGGCTCTCGCAATCCCTCCCACATCACTCCCGTCCGCAATATGTCGTGCCGCGCGATCACCTCCCTCATCGCCCCCACCACTCTCTCCATTCGCTCTCGCGTGTCGAACCCAAACATCATTCGCAGTAGATAGGCATCTCCACTGCTATTCATCATGTGATGGAACAGTATCCCTTCCTGCAGCGGCGCCAGCGGGTAGATGTCCTGCACATTGGCTGCTCCTCCCGCCACTCTCCTCACCACTTCATCGATCTCTCCCTCCGTCATCTCCACCAGCGGCAGCATCTCCGGCGTGATCTTCCGGCATCCCGCTGGGATCAGATTGGGCGGCACCTCTAACTCCGCCTCTCTTACTCCTTCTATTGCCCGGGCCAACCCCTCCAAACTCGGCTCCAGAAATAACGTCCGCACCTCCGTCGCCAGCCCCTCCCTCCTCATCCGCTCGATCATCGACAACGCCAGCAGCGAATGGCCACCCAGTTCAAAGAAATTGTCCCGCCGTCCCACTCTCTCCACCCCAAGCACTTCTTCCCATATCTCCGCCAATTTTCTCTCCGTTTCTCCTTCCGGCTGCTCATACCCCCCTCTCGCATAGGCATCCCACTCCGGCGCCGGCAACCTACGCCGGTCCAGCTTCCCGTTAGGTGTCAGCGGCAGAGCATCCAGTACCACGATCGCCGACGGCACCATATAGTCCGGCATTCTCTCTCTCAGAAAGCTGCGTAGCTCTGCGTGACTGTGCGCCCTCTCCTCTCGGCTAACCAGATAAGCCACCAGTCGCTTCTCCCCTTCCTTATCCTCTCTGATGCTCACCACCGCTTCGATCACATCAGCGTGTTTTCTCAGCACCGCCTCGATCTCTCCCAACTCGATCCGATGACCCCGAATCTTCACCTGATGATCAATCCGTCCTAGTAGCTCTATCGTGCCGTCCGCCAGATATCGTGCCAGGTCGCCTGTTCGATAAAGACGCCCCGAACTGCTCGCATAAGGACTCGCGACAAACTTCTCTGCCGTCAGCTCTTCATTATTGATATACCCCGCGCCTACTCCTTCTCCCTGAATGCAAAGCTCCCCTATCACACCGACAGCCAACGGCTCCAGATGCGGTCCCAAGATATACAGCTGCGTGTTGTAGATCGGTCGCCCGATCGGTACTGCCGTATTCAAGAATCGCTTCGGCTCTTCTATCCGGTAATAGGCGCAGATATCGGTGCACTCGGTCGGCCCGTAGGTGTTGACCACCTGCGCGCGGCAGTATGCTGAGCCGAGCCATCGCTCAACTCTCCTCATAGCTATCGGTTCTCCCCCCAGGAAAACCATACGCAGCGATTCCATTTTCGCCAGCGCACTCTCCTCGCTCCCCTCTACCAGCGGATAGAAGGCACTCGGGGTACAGTTCAAAAGCGTCGCCCCCTGCTCGCCGATCTCTTTCCGAATACCGGCAGGATCGTAATGTCGATGGCGTGATAGACACACTGTCGCTCCCGTCATCAGCGGTGCGAAGAAGTTCTTTTGCGTTAAATCGAAATTGAAGGATGAGATCAGTAATAGACAGTCATCAGCTGATATCTCGAATTCACTGATGAACCACTGCAGTAAATTGGCCACTCCTCGATGATATACAGCCGAGCCTTTAGGCCGGCCCGTGGACCCGGAGGTGTAGATCACATAAGCGAGATGATCGCCGCTCACCTGGCTTGGTCCGGCCTGGGAGCTCTCGCTCGTGATTCGCTCCCACTCCCTATCCAAACAGACCACCCGCGCCTGAAATACCGGTAAGCGTTCTAACAGACCGCTCCAGGTCAACAGCACCGGCGCCCCTGAATCCTCCACCATCCATGACAGTCGCTCCACCGGATATTCCGGATCTAGCGGTAGATAGGCTCCTCCGGCTTTGAGCACTCCGAGCAACCCGACCACCATCTCCAAGGAACGTTCCAGGCATAATCCCACCACCACTCCTGGCTCTACTCCCAGCCTTCGCAGGTAATGGGCTAATTGGTTAGCCAGCCGATCCAGTTCTCCATAGCTCATCTCCCCCTGCTCACTTCGGACTGCGATCGCATTTCCCTTTAGCCTCGCCTGTTCCGCGATCACCTCGTGCACCAATCGCGTCTCTCCATACTCTCTCTCCGTCCGGTTCCACTCCCCGAGTATCTGACTGCGCTCATCCTCTCCCAGCAGCTCGATGCTTCCGATCTTCCGTTGCGCATCCCCTGACATCGCGTCCAGCACCCGCACGTAATGGCGTCCCATCTGCTCCATCCGCCATCCATCAAACAGCTCTCGGTTGTAGAGCCAGTAGAACCCCAGCTCTCCTTCTCTCTCCCACGCGTGCACCTCCAGGTCGAAGCGCACTCGCAGTTGATCTCCCAGCACCGGCTCCACCTCCAGCCCCTTCATCCCCTCCGGTATCCACGGCGCATTTTGCAGCGCGAAGATTACCTGGAAGATGGGCGTCGTATTCAGACTCCGCTCCGGCGAGAGCTCCTCCACCAGCCGCTCAAACGGCACCTCCTGGTGCTCATACCCCTCCAGCGCCGCTCGCCTCACCTCGCTCACCAACTGCTCCATCCTCTTCTCCTCATCCACCCTCACCCTCATCGCCAGCGTGTTGATGAAGAATCCGATCATCTCCTCCAACTCCGCCTCCTGCCGGTTCGCGATCGGTGATCCCACCACGATATCTTCCTGTCCGCTGTAACGGCTCAGCAGCACCCCGAAGCCCGCCAGCAATACCATATATAGCGTCGCCTGCTGGCTCTGGCTGAGCTGTTTCAAGGCGCTCATCTGCTCACGGCTCATGCTCACCTGACACAGTTCTGCCTCATAGCTCTGCACCGCTGGTCTCACTCTATCGCTCGGCAACTCCAGCCGCTCCGGTATCCCCGCCAGCTGCTCTTTCCAGTAGGCCAGACCGCCCGCCAGAACCTCCCGCTCCAGCCACTCTCTCTGCCACAGGGCGAAGTCGGCGTACTGCACCGCCAGCGGCTTGAGCGGATTCTCTCTCCCTTCACAGTAAGCCTGGTAGAGCTGCGCCAACTCCCGGTTGAAGACTCCTTCCGACCAGCCATCCGAGACGATGTGGTGCATCGTCCGCAGCAGAAGATGATCGCCCTTTCCCAACTTGAGCAGCCTCATCCGCAGCAGCGGCCCGCGCGTCAGATCGAAAGGGAGGATCGCTTCCTCCCGCAGTTCGGCCATGACACGCGCCGCTCGTTCCTGTTCACTCAGCCGGCTCAGGTCTTCTATGGGAATTTCGATGATCAGCTCCGGTTCGATGATCTGCACCGCCTCTCCCTCGATCTCGGCGATGTGTGTCCGCAGACTCTCGTGGCGCGAGACGATCGCATTGATCGCCTTCTCCAGCCCCTCGCGGTCCAGCTCTCCCCGCAGCCGCAGCGCGCTCGATATGTTGTACTCGCTGCTGCCTCCTCCCAGCCGATCGAGAAACCAGAGCCGCTGCTGCCCATACGAGAGCGGCAGTCGCTCGGGCCGCGGCTGAGCCACCAGCCGAGCACGTCCGGTCTCTGTCTCTCTCAGTCGCAGTCCGAGTTGAGCGACGGTGGGTGACTCAAATAGCATCCGTATGGCCAGTTCCACTCCCAGCATCGCCCGCACTCGGCTCACCAGCCGCGTCGCCAGCAGCGAGTGGCCCCCCAGCTCGAAGAAGTTATCGTTTATCCCTACTCGCTCCCGGCCCAGCACCTCGGCGAACAATGAGCAGAGTATCTCCTCTTTCGGACTGCGCGGCCCTCTCCATTCGGCCGTCGAGATCAGCTCCGGCTCCGGCAGCCCCTTGCGATCCAGCTTCCCGTTCGGCGTCAGCGGCAGGGCTTCCATCTCGACGATCGCTGCCGGCACCATATAGTCAGGCAAACGTTGCGCTAGCTGTTGTCGCAATGTGCCGGCATCGATGCTCCGCCCCGGCGCGGGCACGACATAGCCGACCAGCCTCTTATCTCCCGCACGATCTGCGCGCACCACCACCGCCGCCTGCGCCACCTCCGGCAGTTCGCGCAGCGCACCCTCGATCTCCCCCAACTCCACCCGGAACCCCCGTATCTTCACCTGCTCATCGGCACGTCCCAGGAACTCCAGATTCCCATCTCTCCGCCAGCGCGCCAGGTCTCCCGTCCGGTACATCCGCTCTCCCGCCTCTCCATATGGATCCGCCACAAATCGCTCGGCCGTCAGCGCCCCACTCTTCAGATATCCACGCGCCAGCCCTCCTCCCCCAAGGTAGAGTTCTCCTCCCACTCCTACTGGCATCGGCTGCAGGCCCCCGTTCAATACGTAGACGCGCGCGTTCCATATCGGCCTCCCTATCGGTGGTTCCTCTCCCTCTGCCAGTTCATCGCTCAATGTCGCACAGATCGTTACCTCTGTTGGTCCATAGGCGTTGATCATCCGCCGCCCTTCCACCCACTTCCTCACCAGCTCTGCTGAACAATACTCCGCTCCCACTATCAGCGTCTGTAATTCCTTCACCTCTCTGATCGGCACGCTCGCCAGCGTCGTCGGCGGTATCGACGCATGACTGATCCTCTCAGCGATCAGCGTCTCGGCCAGCATCTCCCCTCCCATCACCCCTGCACGCACCAGCACCAAGGTGGCTCCTGCTGCAAACGCGATCAGCAGTTCCATCACCGCCGCATCGAAACTCACCGATGCCAGCTGCAGTACGCGCGCCTCGGCTGTTACGCCGAACCGCTCGATCTGTGTCGCTGCCAGGCTGGCAATCCCTCGGTGGGTGACCATCACTCCCTTCGGCCTTCCCGTAGACCCCGAGGTGTAGATCACATAGGCCGGATTGTTCACTCTCAGCGGCCGCACGCGCTCCCACTCTTGCGGATCGCTGATCCGGCTCTCCTCCAGTGCCTCTACCATCTCCACCTGGTCGAGCATCAATCGGCGCACTCCCGCCGGCAACCGCTGCGCCGTCTCACAGGTCGTGATCACGCAACACGGCTCGGCATCCTCCAGCATAAAGGCCACTCGCTCGGCCGGATAATCCAAGTCGATCGGCAGATAGGCCGCCCCCGCCTTCAATATCCCCAGCAGCGCGACGATCATCTCCAACGACCGCGGCACCGCCAGCCCCACCACATCTTCCGGCCCGATCCCCTCTCCGATCAGCACGTGCGCCAGGCCGTTGGCTCGCTCGTTCAACTCTCCGTAGCTCAGCTCCTGTTCCTGGTAGATTGCCGCTACCCCACCCTGCCTCCTCCGCACCTGCTCCTCAAACAACTCCACCAGCGTCGCCTGCGTTATATCTTTCTCCGTCCGGTTCCACTCCCCGAGTATCTGCCTGCGCTCATCCTCTCCCAGCAGCTCGATGCTTCCGATCTTCCGTTGCGCATTCCCTGCCATCGCCTCCAGCACCCGCACATAATGGCGCCCCATCTGTTCCATCCGCCACGCATCAAACAAGTCTCGGTTGTAGAGCCAGTAGAACCCCAGCTCTCCTTCTCTCTCCCACGCGTGCACTTCCAGGTCGAAGCGCACTCGCAGTTGATCTCCCAGCACCGGCTCAACCTCCAGCCCCTTCATCCCCTCCGGTATCCACGGCGCATTCTGCAGCGCGATGACCACCTGGAAGATCGGCGTCGTATTGAGACTCCGCTCCGGCGAGAGCTCCTCCACTAACCGCTCGAACGGCACCTCCTGGTGCTCATACCCCTCCAGCGCCACTCGCCTCACCTCGCTCACCAACTCCTCTATCCGCTTCTCCTCATCCACCCTCACCCTCATCGCCAGCGTGTTGACGAAGAATCCGATCATCTCCTCCAACTGCGCCTCCTGCCGGTTCGCGATCGGTGACCCCACCACGATATCTTCCTGTCCGCTATAACGGCTCAGCAGCACCCCGAACCCCGCCAGCAATACCATATATAGCGTCGCCTGCTGGCTCTGGCTGAGCTGTTTCAAGGCGCTCATCTGCTCACGGCTCATGCTCACCTGACACAGTTCTGCCTCATAGCTCTGCACCGCTGGTCTCACTCTATCGCTCGGCAACTCCAGCCGCTCCGGTATCCCCGCCAGCTGCTCTTTCCAGTAGGCCAGACCGCCCGCCAGAACCTCCCGCTCCAGCCACTCTCTCTGCCACAGGGCGAAGTCGGCGTACTGCACCGCCAGCGGCTTGAGCGGATTCTCTCTCCCTTCACAGTAAGCCTGGTAGAGCTGCGCCAACTCCCGGTTGAAGACTCCTTCCGACCAGCCGTCCGAGACGATGTGGTGCATCGTCCGCAGCAGAAGATGATCGCCCTCTCCCAACTTGAGCAGCCTCATCCGCAGCAGCGGCCCGCGCGTCAGGTCGAAAGGGTGGATCGCTTCCTCCCGCAGTTCGGCCATCACACGCGCCGCTCGTTCCTGTTCACTCAGCCGGCTCAGATCTTCTATGGGAATTTCGATGATCAGCTCCGGTTCGATGATCTGCACCGGCTCTCCCTCGATCTCGGCGATGTGTGTCCGCAGACTCTCGTGGCGCGAGACGATCGCATTGATCGCCTTCTCCAGCCCCTCGCGGTCCAGCTCTCCCCGCAGCCGCAGCGCGCTCGATATGTTGTACTCGCTGCTGCCTCCTCCCAACCGATCGAGAAACCAGAGCCGCTGCTGCCCATACGAGAGCGGCAGTCGCTCGGGCCGCGGCTGAGCCACCAGCCGAGCACGTCCGGTCTCTGTCTCTCTCAGTCGCAGTCCGAGTTGAGCGACGGTGGGTGACTCAAATAGCATCCGTATGTCCAGTTCCACTCCCAGCATCGCCCGCACTCGGCTCACCAGCCGCGTCGCCATCAGCGAGTGGCCCCCAAGCTCGAAGAAGTTGTCCTCGATCCCCACTCGCTCCCGGCCCAGTACCTCGGCGAACAACGTGCAGAGTATCTCCTCTTTCGGACTGCGCGGCCCTCTCCACACTGCCGTCGAGATCAGCTCCGGCTCCGGCAGCCCCTTGCGATCCAGCTTCCCGTTCGGCGTCAGCGGCAGGGCTTCCATCTCGACGATCGCTGCCGGCACCATATAGTCAGGCAAACGTTGCGCTAGCTGTTGTCGCAATGTGCCGGCATCGATGCTCCGCCCCGGCGCGGGCACGACATAGCCGACCAGCCTCTTATCTCCCGCACGATCTGCGCGCACCACCACCGCCGCCTGCGCCACCTCCGGCAGTTCGCGCAGCGCACCCTCGATCTCCCCCAACTCCACCCGGAACCCCCGTATCTTCACCTGCTCATCGGCACGTCCCAGGAACTCCAGATTCCCATCTCTCCGCCAGCGCGCAAGGTCTCCCGTCCGGTACATCCGCCTTCCTGCCTCTCCGTATGGGTCGGCCACGAATCGTTCCGCCGTCAGACCCGCCCTCTTCACATATCCACGCCCCAGTTGCACTCCCCCAAGGTAGAGCTCTCCTCCCACTCCTACTGGCATCGGCTTCAGTTGCTCATTGAGCACGTACAGCTGCGTGTTCCATACCGCAGTCCCGATCGGCACCGGAACCGATTCATCATCGGGCCGTGCTTTCCAGTAGCTGACATCCACCGCTGCTTCTGTCGGTCCATACAAGTTGTGCAGCTCGGCTTCCATCACCGCGTGGAATCGATCTCGCAATTGCCCCGGCAGTTCCTCCCCGCTACAAAATACTCGGCATAGTCTGATACCCCTTGCTGCCGGCTCGGCTAAAAACTGCTCCAGCATCGAGGGCACGAAATGTATGGTCGTGATTCCTTGCTCGCGAATGATCGAGGCCAGCCAGGCCGGATCTTTGTGACTATCTGGTGGCGCCACCACCAGCGTCGCCCCGGCAATCGGCGCCAGGAAGAACTCCCACACCGACACGTCGAAACTTGCTGGTGTTTTCTGCAGTATCCGATCACCAGCCCCAATACCGTAGTGCTCACGCATCCACTCCAGCCGGTTGACGATCGCCTTGTGCTCGATCGCCGCCCCTTTGGGCCTCCCCGTAGAGCCGGATGTGTAAATGACATAAGCGGGATTGTCTGGTCTCAGAGCCCGCACTCGTTCCCGGTCTGTCGGATCGATCTGAGAGCTCTGCTCCAGTGCCAGATCGGCCAGATCAGGTTGATCGAGTAATAAGCGACGTGGAGTCTCGGGCAGCCGTTCCGCCATCCGACTGTTGGAGATCAGGCAAGCCGGCTCGGCATCCTCCAGCATAAAGGCCACTCGCTCGGCCGGATAATCCAAGTCGATCGGCAGATAGGCCGCTCCCGCCTTCAATATCCCCAGCAGCGCGACGATCATCTCCAAAGAACGCGGCAGGGCGAGGGCAACCACATCCTCCGGTCCAATCCCTTCAGCCATCAGCAGGTGTGCCAGGCGATTGGCCCTTTCATTCAACTCTCTGAAGCTCAGCTCTTGCTCCCCAAAAACAACCGCCACGGCCTGGTGGCTTCTCCGCACCTGCTGCTCGAACAACTCCACCAGCGTCGCTTGTGGGAGATACCTCTCCGTCCGGTTCCACTCCAGTATCTGCTCTCGCTCCTGCTCGCTCAGCGACTCCACTCGCCGTATCTGTTGTTCCGGATCACCTACTAGCCTCTCCAGGTAACTTAAAAATCTTCGCTCATGAGTAACAAGTGCATCGCTCGTGTAGCGGTTCGATTCTGCATGAAAATCGATGCTTAACTCTCCATCATCAGAAGATCGGTCATAGACGATGATCGAGAAATCGTCGGCTGGTCCATATGTTAGGGTGTGCACCGTGGCGCGATGGCCGGCAAACCGCAGTTCAGAGAGGTATGGCCTGGCATTGATCCTTGGGCCATATAACCTTTGATCCACAGCGCGTATACCAAGATCTCGCCGGATATACTCTCCCCGATAACGGTGGTGGCGCAGTGCCTGGCGAGTTTTCTGCCCGGCCTGTCGGATCAACTCGGAGAGAGACATCCCTGGCAGGACCTTCAGTCGCAATGGCAACACGTTTGCCAGCATGCCCGGGATGAGCCGTGAGACGACTCCCGTACGAGCAGAGACCGTGAGACCGAGGACTACTTCATCCGCGCCAGTCAATCGACTCAAATAGGCCGCTACTGCCGCCATCACAATCTGTGACAAACTCGCCCTGGTTCCCCGCCCAACCTCACGCAGCCGCTCCGCAACGACACGCCCGACCTGTGCCCTCCGCAGCAATGTACCTCTGGCAGCGATTGATCGCTGATCCCCCAGGCTTACCGGCTCAGGCAAACCGGCTAGACATTCCAACCAATACTCCCGATCCTTCACGAACTGCTCGGACGCCCGATACCTCTCTTCCTCTTCGCAAAGATGCCGCAGAGAACCGAAAGCACCACCCTCATTCGACAAACCACCAGCCAGCGCTGTGTAGACATCCGCCACCCGCTGCATTATCAGCGATAGCCCGAAGCCGTCATTGATAATGTGATGAAACCGCAGGTACCAAAGAAACTTCTCAGGGCCCGCCTTGAACAGCGCGAAGGTGAATAGCGGGCCACAAGTCAAATCGACCGCCTGCCCCAGATCCGCTTTCATCCAATCCTTGGCCGCCTCCAGTGGGTCCGCTTCCGCACTGACATCAAAAAATGGCAGCGACCATTGCAAGGACCCATTCAGCATTTGCCGCGGACCATCAGAATCTTCCAAGATTCGTACACGAAGCGCCTCGGCTTCCATAAGAACCTGTCGCAACGCAGCCTCGAAGAGAGCCGGATCAACCGGTCCATCGATCTCTATGTATTCAGAGATGTTGTAGATGCTACTGTCGGTATCGACCTTTTGTGCTAACCAGATTTCGCGCTGAGCGGCCAGGAGAGGGAGATCTAAATACTGATTTACCATACCGGATATTGGGAATTAAATATAATTGATGAAAGTGGAGGGGCAGCTGAAGCGGGCACACAAGGGTGAAGACAAATGTTCCTGAGGAGCAAAAGTCATACCTGACACTCAATAGATTTGCGCGGGTCAGAATTTTCTGCTCAATCAGATACCTATCTCCTCGAAAAAGAGCAGGGGAGAAATCGGTTGATTTCTCCCCCTGCTCTTTGATCTTATTCATAACTCGGCATTACAACTCGCCTGAGTTATTACTCACTTTTATTGATTGAATGAAAATGTAACTAAAATATAACTAAATGGAATCAATGGTATTGAGATCTCGTTGACTCTCCGAGTCGTCTTTGCTGTCTGGCTTACAGACAAGCGGTGCCTTAGTTTCGGTCATCCGCTTCTTTCTTGTCCGGAACCAAGCCAACATCAGATTTCGTTTGATCCGGCCGCCTAGTCGATTTCCTCATTCGTTCGAGCCGATCAAGTTGCGCCCTTTCCCTCGGATAAACTCCTCAAGTTTGGCCGTAAGCGTCTGTCCAATCTGAGAAGTCGGCTCACGAAATGCGAGCATGTCATGGTGCCGGCCCGCGACCGGATGTACCTCAATTTCTCCGCAGACATATCGCCTCCAGGCTTCTGGAATGGCCGCAGCATTTCCTTCAGAATCAGTAGCAGTAAAGAGTAAAAGATCGCCATCGTATCGTTGTGGGATGAAGGCGTTCATAGCAGAGATGCTGCTTTGAATGTCTTCGACAAGGGTATCAAGCGGGAAGTCTCCCAGGTGACGGGAGAGTTCATTGAAGAACGAGGTATCTAAAGGTTTGTCTTCCGTATCATAGCCCAGATATCGACATACCCCGGAAAGTATCTGATCTTGAGTCACCTGGACAGGCGTTTGCTGAATAATCGGCGGATAGGCATCCAGAAGGGCAAGAAGGGCAACTTCATCCCCTTGTTGCTGAAGGAGAGTCGCAATCGCATGCGCGATAAGTCCGCCCAATGACCAACCGATTAAATAATAGGGTCCGGCAGGTTGGATCTTGCGGATACTGATCAATGTAATCGGCGGCCATCTCTTCAACTGTTTGTGGGATGAATTCTGGATCGCTAAAGTGACGAGATTGCAGTCCATAGATTGGGCAGTCTGCACCGATGTAGTGCATCAGCCTGGTGTAGCACCAGCTAAGCCCCCCGCCAGGATGAATGCAAAACAGTGGAGGAAGGTTGCCTTTAGATCTGAGCGGCAGCATGACCTCAAATGCATTTCGATCAGTAGGATGGGATAATTTTAGCGCAAGTTCAGCCACGGTCGGCGCTGTGAACAGGCTGTGGATCGGGAGCTCAACTCCCAGCGTTGTCCGCACTCGGCCCATCAGTCTCGCCGCCAGCAGCGAATGGCCTCCCAGCTCGAAGAAGTTATCGTTGATGCCGACCCGTTCCAGCTTCAATGCCTCGGCGAACAATGCGCAGAGAATCTCTTCTTTGGGATTGCGCGGCGCCCACCACAACGCCGTTGGGATCATCTCCGGCTCCGGCAGCGCCCTCCGATCCAGTTTCCCGTTCGGCGTCAGCGGCAGCGCATCCAACTCGACGATCGCCGCCGGCACCATGTAATTCGGCAGCCGTTGGGCTATCCGCTGCCGCACCGCGCCCGCATCAATGCTCCCGCCGGCTGCCGGCACGACATATCCCACCAGGCGCCTCTCTCCCGCACTATCTTCGCGCGCCACCACCGCTGCCTGCGCCACTTCGGGAATCTCGCGCAGTGCTTCCTCGATCTCCCCAGGCTCTACTCGGAAGCCCCGTATCTTCACCTGCTCATCGCTTCGGCCCACAAACTCCAACTTCCCATCCGCTCGCCATCTCGCCAGGTCTCCCGTCCGGTACATCCGCCTTCCTGGCCCTCCATAAAGATCGGCCACAAACCTCTCACCTGTCAGGGCAGGTCGCTTCAGATATCCGCGCGCCAGTCCCACTCCTGCTATGTAGAGCTCTCCCGTCACCCCCATCGGCACAGGTCTCAAACCTCCATCCAAAACATACACTCGAATATTCCAGATGGGAGCGCCAATTGCCGCTGAAACCGGCCATTGAGATGTGTCCGGAGGAAGGCTATACGCAGTCGCTACATGAGTTTCGGTAGGACCATAATGGTTGTACAGCCGCCTATTCCCATGACGATAGAACTCACGCATTTGCTCACTCAGGGTTAGCGCTTCTCCCGCCTGTGCCACCTCGACCAAACTTTTAAGATCGCTGCCCAACTGGCTGGCAGTTTCGCATAGAACCTCGATCACTAGAGTGGGTGCAAACAATTCGTTCACTTTATACTGCTCAATCCAACGAACGAGTTCTGCAGGAGTATGGCGGGTCTCATTCGAAGGAATGATCAATGTCTTGCCAGACGTCAGCGCAGATAGAATTTCCTGTGCCGAAACATCGAAGCTAAGCGCTGTGAATTGCGCCACCTTCGTTCCTGAACCGCCAGAGATTAACCCCCTTTGCCAACTCAGAAGATTGGTCAATCCCCCCGCGCTCATCATCACCCCTTTGGGAACACCGGTGGAACCGGAGGTGTAGATGACATAGATAGGGTTCTCTGGCCTGAGCGGGCTTCGACGATCTCCATCTCCTGGATTTCCATCCACACTCTGCGCCAATCTCACAATTATCTCCGGGTGGTCCAGGATCAGACAGCGCGAGATATCTGGTGTATTGAGTGCCGCCTCGCCAGTCGTCAGCATATATGCCGGCTCGGCATCTGCCAGCATAAAGGCTATTCGCTGAGCCGGATAATCCAGGTCGATCGGCAGATAGGCCGCCCCGGCCTTCAATATCCCCAGCAGCGCGACGATCATCTCCAACGACCGCGGCACGGCCAATCCCACCACATCCTCCGGCCCGATCCCCTCCCCGATCAGCAGGTGCGCTAGCTGATTGGCTCGCTCGTTCAACTCTCGGTAGTTGAGCTCTTGCTCCCCGAAGACCACTGCCACCGCTTCCGGCGTTCTCTGGACCTGCAGCTCGAACAACTCCACCACTGTAGTCTCCCGTATCTCTCGCGCTGTTCGGTTCCACTCCTCCAGTATCTGTATGCGTTCCTCTTCTCCCAGCAGCTCGATGCTTCCGATCCTCCCTTGCGCATCCCCTGCCATCGCCTCCACCACTCTCACGTAATGGCGTCCCATCTGCTCCATCCGCCATCCATCAAACAGCTCCCGATTGTAGAGCCAGTAGAATCCTATCTCTCCCTCTCTCTCCCACGCGTGCACCTCCAGGTCGTACTTCACTCGCATCTCATCTCCCGACACCGGCTCCAGCTCCAGCCCCTTCATCTGTTCCGGTATCCGGGGCGCATTCTGCAACGCGAAGATCACTTGGAAGATGGGGGTCGTGTTCAGACTCCTCTCCGGCGACAACTCCTCCACCAATCGCTCGAACGGCATATCCTGATGCTCATAGGCCTCCAGCGCCACTCTCCTCACCTCTGCCACCAACTCCTCGATCCTCTTCTCCTCATCCACCTTCACCCGCATCACCAGCGTGTTGACGAAGAACCCGATCATCTCCTCCAACTGCGCCTCCTGCCGGTTGGCGATCGGCGTTCCCACCACCACGTCTTGCTGTCCGCTGTAGCGCTCCAGCAGCACCCCGAAGCCCGCCAGCAACGTCATATAGAGCGTCGCCTGTTGGCTCTGGCTGAGGCGCTTCAGACGTTCGACCAGATCAACGCTCAAAATCGTCTGCGCCAGCTCGGCATCGAAACTCTGCACCGGCGGTCTGACTCTATCGGTCGGCAACTCCAGCCGCTCTGCCATTCCATCCAATTGCTGCCTCCAGTACTTCAGCCCCTCGTCCAGCGCTCCCCCTTCCAGCTTATTTCTCTGCCATAAGGTGAAATCGGCATACTGCACTGTCAGCGGCTTGAGCGGATTCTCTCTCCCCTCACAGAACGCCTGGTAGAGCTCAGCCAGCTCCCGATTGAAGACTCCCTCCGACCACCCGTCCGAGACGATGTGGTGCATGGTGCGCAAGAGAATATGATCCCGTTCACCCAACTTGAACAGCTTCATCCGCAGCAGCGGCCCGCGCGCCAGGTCAAACGATTGGCTTGCTTCTTCACGCAGTCCAGCCAGAACTCGTACTTGTCGCTCTTCTTCATCCAACGCTGTCAAATCTTCCACCCGCAGCTCGATCCGCAGCTCCGGCTCGATGACCTGCACCGGCTCTCCCTCTATCTCCGCAAAGTGGGTGCGCAGGCTCTCGTGGCGGGTCACGATCGTATTGATCGTCTTCTCCAGCGCCTGCCGGTCCAGCTCTCCTCTCAACCGGAGCGCGACCGGCATGTTGTACTCGATGCTGCCCCCTGCCAGCCGGTCCAGAAACCAGAGTCGCTGCTGCGCATACGAGAGCGGCAGCCGCTCGGGCCGCTGCTGGCGCACCAGCGCAGCTCGTCCTATGGTGCTCTCACTCAGCCGCCGGCCCAGCTGCGCCACACTCGGCGATTCAAACAGCGTCCGAATCGCCAATTCCACTCCCAGCATCGCCCGCACTCGGCTCACCAGACGCGTCGCCAGCAGAGAGTGTCCTCCGAGCTGGAAGAAGTTATCGTCGATCCCTACTCGCTCTACTCCCAGCACTTCGGCGAACAATGAACAGAGAATCTCCTCGTGCGGGCTGCGCGGCGCTCTATACACATCTGAGGAGATCAACTGGGGCTGTGGCAGCGCCTTACGATCCACCTTGCCGTTGGGCGTCAGCGGCAATGCCTCCAACTCTACGATCGCCGCCGGCACCAGATAATCGGGCAGGTGTTGCGCCAGGCGCTGGCGAACGACGCTCGGATTGATGTTATGACCTGGGGCCGGCACTAGATAGCCGACTAGCAGTTTCTCGTCGTGCTTATGCTCGCGCGCCACCACCGCTGCCTGCGCCACCTCCGGCAGCTCCCGCAACGCAGCCTCGATCTCCCCCGGCTCGACGCGGAAACCGCGTATCTTGACCTGTTGATCACTTCGTCCCATGAACTCCAGATTCCCGTCTGCCCGCCAGCGCGCCAGGTCACCGGTGCGGTATATCCTTGTTCCCGGCGCTCCGTATGGATCAGCAACAAACCGTTCGGCAGTCAGCGCCGGTCGCTTGAGATATCCGCGTGCCAGTCCCGCTCCTGCAATAAAGAGCTCTCCTGCTACTCCCACCGGTACTGGCTGCAGTCCCTGATCAAGTACGTACATCTGTGCATTCGTAATCGGCTTCCCGATAGGCACTGCTATTCTGGATAGTTTAGAGCAATCGCCATAAACGGAACTCCATACAGTGCCTTCCGTTGGGCCGTATTCATTGAAGAGCTCTGCATCAGCAAATAGATCGGAATGCCGTTCGGGCAGTTCTGACGGGCAAGCCTCGCCTGCGACGATTACGCACTTCAAGGAATTTATTTGCCCGGGCTTGGTCTCCTCTAGCAACATCGAATAAAGCGTGGGAAGACACAGCAAATGGGAAATACTGCTTTCTGCCATCAATCTTGCAAGTTGTGCGGGATCACGTTCGAGTCTCTCATACGGGAGTAAAAGTGTCCCGCCTTGGCATAGTGTCCAGTAGATGCCGGCGACCGAACTATCAAAGATAAAAGGTGAGGCCAGGAGAAATCTAGATACAGGATCTCTGTAGTAATGAAAACGCGCACGTGTCGAATTGGCCAAGCTGTAATGCCCGATCAAGACTCCTTTCGGGTTTCCGGTAGAGCCGGAGGTGTAGATGACATAGGCTGGATTGTTCAGCCTCAGCGGCCGCACGCGCTCCCACTCTTGCGGATTGCTGATCGGGCTCTGCTCCAGTGCCTCAACCATCTCTACCTGGTCGAGCATCAAGCGGCGCACTCTCTCCGGCAACCGCTGCGCCGTCTCACAGGTCGTGATCACGCAACACGGCTCCGCATCCTCCAGCATAAAGGCCACTCGCTCGGCTGGATAATCCGGGTCGATCGGCAGATAGGCCGCCCCCGCCTTCAATATCCCCAGCAGCGCGACGATCATTTCCAGCGAGCGCGGCAGAGCCAGCGCCACTACATCCTCCGGCCCGATCCCTTCGCCGATCAGCACGTGCGCCAGGCCGTTGGCTCGCTCGTTCAACTCTCCGTAGGTGAGCTCTTGTTCCCCAAAGACCGCTGCCATCGCCTCCGGCGTTCTCTGGACCTGCTGCTCGAACAACTCCACCACTGTAGTCTCCGGTATCTCTCGCGCTGTTCGGTTCCACTCCTCCAGTATCTGCCTGCGCTCCTCCTCTCCCAGCAGCTCGAGGCTTCCGATCTTCCGTTGCGCATCTGCTGACATTGCCTCCAGCACCCGCACATAATGGCGTCCCATCTGCTCCATCCGCCACCTATCAAACAGCTCCCGGTTGTAGAGCCACGACAGCACGATCTCGCCCTCCTGCTCCCACGCGTGCACCTCCAGGTCGTACTTCACTCGCATCTCATCTCCCGGCACCGGCTCCAGCTCCAGTCCCTTCATCCGCTCCGGCATCCACGGCGCATTCTGCAGCGCGAAGACCACCTGGAAGATGGGCGTCGTATTGAGACTCCTCTCCGGCGACAACTCCTCCACCAACCGCTCAAACGGCACATCCTGATGCTCATACGCCTCCAGCGCCACGCGCCTCACCTCGCTCACCAACTCTCCTACGCTCTTCTCCGCATCCACCCCAACCTTCATCACCAGCGTGTTGACGAAGAACCCGATCATCTCCTCCAACTGCGCCTCCTGCCGGTTGGCGATCGGTGATCCCACCAACACCTCTTCCTGTCCGCTGTAGCGCTCCAGCAGCACCCCGAACCCTGTCAGCAATACCATATAGAGCGTCGCCTGCTGGCTCTGGCTCAACTGTTTCAAAGCGCTCGTCTGCTCACGGCTGAAGCTCACCTGACACAGTTCCGCCGCGAAGCTCTGCACCGGCGGTCTGACTCTATCGGTCGGCAGCTCCAGCCGTTCCGGTATCCCCGCCAGCTGCTCTTTCCAGTAGCCCAGTCCTCCTGCCAGGACCTCCTGCTCCAGCCACTGTCTCTGCCACAAGGCGAAGTCGGCGTACTGGACTGACAGAGGTTTGAGCGGATTCTCTCTTCCTTCACAGTAAGCCTCGTAGAGCAGCGACAACTCCCGGTTGAAGACTCCTTCCGACCAGCCGTCCGAGACGATGTGGTGCATCGTCCGCAGCAAGAGATGATCGCCCTCGCCCAGCTTGAGCAGCCTCATCCGCAGCAGCGGCCCGCACGCCAGGTCGAAAGGGAAGCTCGCTTCCTCCCGCAGTGCAGCCATGACATGTGCTTGTTGCTTCTCCTCATCGGGCCCACTTAAATCTTCCAAAAGCAGCTTGATCTGCAGCTCCGGCTCGATGACCTGGAGAGGCTCTCCGTCGATCTCAGCAAAGTGCGTCCTCAGGCTCTCGTGACGGGAGATGATCGTATTGATCGTCTTCTCCAGAGCTTGGCAGTCGAGCTTTCCACACAACCGCAGGGCGCAGGGCATGTTGTACTCGGTGCTGGCTTCTCCCAGCCGGTCCAGAAACCACAGCCGATGTTGCGCATACGAGAGCGGCAGCCGCTCGGGCCGCTGCTGGCGCACCAGTGGAGGCGCTTTGTCGAAATTCCGCAGACGCGGGGCGAGGAGGGCAACAGTAGGCGACTCAAATAGCATCCGAATAGCCACTTCCACTCCCAGTGCCGCCCGCACTCGACTGACCAGGCGGGTCGCCAGCAGCGAGTGCCCCCCTAGTTCGAAGAAATTGTCGTCGATTCCAACTCTATGCTGACCCAACATTTCCCCAAACAATGAGCAAAGAATCTCCTCTTTTGGGCTGCGCGGCGCTCTATACACATCTGAGGAGATCAGCTCGGGCTCCGGCAGCCCTTTGCGATCCAGCTTGCCGTTGGGAGTCAGTGGCAGTGCTTCCATCTCGACGATCGCCGACGGCACCATGTACTCCGGCAGGCGTTGCGCTATCCACTGCCGCACAGCCCTGACATCAATGCTTCCGCCGGCTGTGGGCACCACATAACCCACCAGTCGCTTCTCTCCCGCACGATCTGCGCGCACCACCACCGCCGCCTGCGCCACCTCCGGCAGTTCGCGCTGCGCCGCCTCGATCTCTCCCAACTCCACCCGGAAGCCCCGTATCTTCACCTGCTCATCGGCACGTCCCAGGAACTCCAGATTCCCATCTCTCCGCCAGCGCGCAAGATCTCCCGTCCGGTACATCCTCCTTCCAGCCTCTCCGTATGGGTCGGCCACGAATCGTTCCCCCGTCAGACCCGCCCTCTTCAGATATCCACGCGCCAGTTGCACTCCCCCAAGGTAGAGCTCTCCTCCCACTCCTACTGGCATCGGCTGCAGTTGCTCATTGAGCACATACAGCTGCGTGTTCCATACCGCGGCGCCGATCGGCACCGGAACCGATTCATCATCGGGCCGTGCTCTCCAGTAGCTGACATCCACCGCTGCTTCTGTCGGTCCATACAAGTTGTGCAGCTCGGCTTCCATCACCGCGTGGAATCGATCTCGCAATTGCCCCGGCAGTTCCTCCCCGCTACAAAATACTCGGCACAGTCTGATACCCCTTGCTGCCGGCTCGGCTAAAAACTGCTCCAGCATCGAGGGCACGAAATGTATGGTCGTGATTCCTTGCTCGCGAATGATCGAGGCCAGCCAGGCCGGATCTTTGTGACTATCTGGTGGCGCCACCACCAGCGTCGCCCCGGCAATCGGCGCCAGGAAGAACTCCCACACCGACACGTCGAAACTTGCTGGTGTTTTCTGCAGTATCCGATCACCAGCCCCAATACCGTAGTGCTCACGCATCCACTCCAGCCGGTTGACGATCGCCTTGTGCTCGATCGCCGCCCCTTTGGGCCTCCCCGTAGAGCCGGATGTGTAGATGACATAAGCGGTATTGTCTGGTCTCAGAGCCCGCACTCGTTCCCGGTCTGTCGGGTTGATCTGTGAGCTCTGCTCCAGAGCCCGGGCCAGATCGGCCAGATCAGGTTGATCGAGTAATAAGCGACGTGGAGTCTCGGGCAGCCGTTCCGCCATCCGACTGATTGGAGATCAGGCAAGCCGGCTCGGCATCCTCCAGCATAAAGGCCAGCTCGCTCGGCCGGATAATGCAGGATCGATCGGCAGATAGGCCGCCCCCGCCTTCAATATCCCCAGCAGCGCGACGATCATCTCCAAAGAACGCGGCAGGGCGAGGGCAACCACATCCTCCGGTCCAATCCCTTCATCCATCAGCACGTGTGCCAGGCGATTCGCCCGTTCATTCAACTCTCTGTAACTCAGCTCTTGCTCCCCAAAGACCACCGCCACGGCCTGTGGGCTCTTCTTCACCTGCTGCTCGAACAGCTCTACCAGCGTCGCCTGCGCTATCTCCCTCTCCGTCCGGTTCCACTCCTCCAGTATCTGCCTCCGCTCACCTCCATCCAGCAGCTCGATCCGCTTGATCGCCTGTCGCACATCGGCCGTCATCGACTCCATCATTCGCAGATAGTGGCGCCCCATCTGCTCCATCCGCCACCCATCGAACAAGTCCCGGTTATAGATCCAGTACAATCTCAGCTCTTCCTCTACCTCCCACGCGTGCACCTCCAGGTCATAGCGCACTCGCAGCTCATCTCCCGTCACCGGCTCCACCTCCAGCCCCTTCATCTGCTCCGGCATCCACGGCGCATTCTGCAACGCGAAGACTACCTGGAAGATCGGCGTCGTGTTCAGACTTCTTTCCGGCGACAACTCCTCCACCAGCCGCTCAAACGGCACATCCTGATGCTCATAGGCCTCCAACGCCACGCGCCTCACCTCTGCCACCAACTCCTCGATCCTCTTCTCCTCATCCACCCTCACCTTCATCACCAGCGTATTGACGAAGAATCCGATCATCTCCTCCAACTGCGTCTCCTGCCGGTTCGCGATCGGTGATCCCACCACCACCTCTTCCTGTCCGCTGTAGCGCTCCAGCAGCACCCCGAACCCCGCCAGCAATACCATATAGAGCGTCGCCTGCTGGCTCTGGCTGAGGCGCTTCAAGCCATCGACCTGCTCCCGGCTCAAACTCACCTGACACAGTTCCGCCGCGAAGCTCTGCACCGGTGGTCTGACTCTATCGGTCGGCAGCTCCAGCCGCTCCGGTATCCCCGCCAGCTGCTTACTCCAGTAGGCCAGCCCTCCTCGCAGCCCCTCCTGCTCCAGCCACTCTCTCTGCCACAAGGCGAAGTCGGCATACTGGACTGACAGAGGTCTGAGCGGATTCTCTCTCCCCTCACAGTAAGCCTGGTAGAGCTCCGCCAGCTCCCGATTGAAGACTCCCTCCGACCACCCGTCCGAGACGATGTGGTGCATCGTTCGCAGCAGGATATAATCGCGTTCACCCAGCTTGAGCAGCTTCATCCGCAGCAGCGGCCCGCACCCCAGGTCGAAAGGGAGGCTCGCTTCTTCACGCAGTCCAGCCAGAACTCGTACTTGTCGCTCTTCTTCATCCAGCGCTGTCAAATCTTCCACCCGCAGCTCGATCCGCAGCTCCGGCTCGATGACCTGCACCGGCTCTCCCTCTATCTCCGCAAAGTGGGTGCGCAGGCTCTCGTGGCGGGTCACGATCGTATTGATCGTCTTCTCCAGCGCCTGCCGGTCCAGCTCTCCTCTCAACCGGAGCGCGACCGGCATGTTGTACTCGATGCTGCCCCCTGCCAGCCGGTCCAGAAACCAGAGTCGCTGCTGCGCATACGAAAGCGGCAGCCGCTCGGGCCGCTGCCGGCGCACCAGCGCAGCTCGTCCTATGGTGCTCTCACTCAGCCGCCGGCCCAGCTGCGCCACACTCGGCGATTCAAACAGCGTCCGAATCGCCAATTCCACTCCCAGCATCGCCCGCACTCGGCTCACCAGCCGCGTCGCCAGCAGAGAGTGTCCTCCGAGCTGGAAGAAGTTGTCGTCGATCCCTACTCGCTCTACTCCCAGCACCTCGGCGAACAATGAACAGAGAATCTCCTCGTGCGGGCTGCGCGGCGCTCTATACACATCTGTGGAGATCAACTCGGGCTCTGGCAGCGCCTTACGATCGAGCTTGCCATTTGGCGTCAGCGGCAGCTCTTCCATCTCGACGATCGCTGCCGGCACCATATAGTCTGGCAGACGTTGCGCCAACTGTTGTCGTAACGTGCCGGCATCAATGCTCTCCCCGGCTGCGGGCACCACATAGCCGGCCAGCAGTCTCTCGCCCGCACGATCCGCGCGCGCCATCACCGCTGCCTGCGCGACCTCCGGCAGCTCCCGCAGCGCCGCCTCGATCTCCCCCGGCTCGATCCGGAATCCTCGTATCTTCACCTGCTCATCGCTCCGCCCCACAAACTCCAGGTTCCCATCCGCTCGCCAGCGCGCCAGGTCTCCCGTCCGGTACATCCGCTCTCCCGCCTCTCCATTCGGATCCGCCACAAATCGTTCGCCTGTCAGCTCCGGGCGCTTCAGATATCCGCGCGCCAACCCAGCTCCCGCTATATACAGCTCTCCCACCACTCCCACCGGCGCCGGCTGCAGACTCCCGTCCAACACATAGACTCGGGTGTTTGCTATCCCTCTGCCTATCGGAATGCGCTCCTCTTCTTTCTCTACTTTTTTGACTCTATACCATGTCGAAAATGTCGTTGTTTCGGTTGGTCCATAGACGTGTATTAACTGGTTCGGCGCTCCTTCTCTGAGGACAAGCTCCGGCCATTGGGGATCGACCGCCTCTCCTCCGAATAGCAAATATCGTATCCCGCTAAATGCCTCTTTTGCTCCCCGCGCTACCTGGTTGAAAAGCGCCGTGGTCAAGAACATGACCGTAACCTTTTCATCCCTCAGTTTCCTGCTCAGATCTGCCGGACTTAAGACTGTCGCTTTGTCGATCAATACCACCGATGCCCCATTCAACAGCGCTCCCCACACCTCGAAGGTCACTGCATCGAATGATGCGTTGGCTGCTTGTGCGATCCGATCCGTCTCGCGCAGCTCTACGTAATCGGTATTGATCACCAGCCGGGTAATCGCCTGGTGCGTTACCATTGTCCCCTTCGGCTTCCCGGTAGAACCCGAGGTATACATCACATAGGCCAGGTTTCGTGCATCAAAGCGGCCTTCAATATTTTCTCCACTCTCCTCAGCGATCCGCTCCCTCTCAACATCGAGCTCGATTTTTTTGCCCGTATAAGCGGGCAATTGCGGCTTCCATCTCTGTTGGACGAGCAAAACTGCGACTTGCGCATCCTCCAGCATAAAGGCGATCCGCTCGGCCGGATAGTCCGGGTCGATCGGCAGATAAGCCGCTCCCGCCTTCAATATCCCCAGCAGCGCGACGATCATCTCCAAAGAACGCGGCAGGGCGAGGGCAACCACGTCCTCCGGTCCAATCCCTTCATCCATCAGCACGTGTGCCAGCCGATTGGCCCGTTCATTCAACTCTCTGTAGTTCAGCTCTTGCTCCCCAAAGACCACCGCCACGGCCTGTGGGCTCTTCTTCACCTGCTGCTCGAACAGCTCTACCAGCGTCGCCTGCGCTATCTCCCTCTCCGTCCGGTTCCACTCCTCCAGTATCTGCCTCCGCTCACCTCCATCCAGCAGCTCGATCCGCTTGATCGCCTGTCGCACATCGGCCGTCATCGACTCCACCACTCGCAGATAGTGGCGCCCCATCTGCTCCATCCGCCACCCATCGAACAAGTCCCGGTTATATATCCAGTACAATCTCAGCTCTTCCTCTACCTCCCACGCGTGCACCTCCAGGTCATAGCGCACTCGCAGCTCATCTCCCGTCACCGGCTCCACCTCCAGCCCCTTCATCTGCTCCGGCATCCACGGCGCATTCTGCAACGCGAAGACTACCTGGAAGATCGGCGTCGTGTTCAGACTTCTTTCCGGCGACAACTCCTCCACCAGCCGCTCGAACGGCACATCCTGATGCTCATAGGCCTCCAACGCCACGCGCCTCGCCTCTGCCACCAACTCCTCGATCCTCTTCTCCTCATCCACCCTCACCTTCATCACCAGCGTATTGACGAAGAATCCGATCATCTCCTCCAACTGCGTCTCCTGCCGGTTCGCGATCGGTGATCCCACCACCACCTCTTCCTGTCCGCTGTAGCGCTCCAGCAGCACCCCGAACCCCGCCAGCAATACCATATAGAGCGTCGCCTGCTGGCTCTGGCTGAGGCGCTTCAAGCCATCGACCTGCTCCCGGCTCAAACTCACCTGACACAGTTCCGCCGCGAAGCTCTGCACCGGTGGTCTGACTCTATCGGTCGGCAACTCCAGCCGCTCCGGTATCCCCGCCAGCTGCTTACTCCAGTAGGCCAGCCCTCCTCGCAGCCCCTCCTGCTCCAGCCACTCTCTCTGCCACAAGGCGAAGTCGGCATACTGGACTGACAGAGGTCTGAGCGGATTCTCTCTCCCCTCACAGAACGCCTGGTAGAGCTCAGCCAGCTCCCGATTGAAGACTCCCTCCGACCACCCGTCCGAGACGATGTGGTGCATCGTTCGCAGCAGGATATAATCGCGCTCACCCAGCTTGAGCAGCTTCATCCGCAGCAGCGGCCCGCACCCCAGGTCGAAAGGGAGGCTCGCTTCTTCACGCAGTCCAGCCAGAACTCGTACTTGTCGCTCTTCTTCATCCAACGCTGTCAAATCTTCCGCCCGCAGCTCGATCCGCAGCTCCGGCTCGATGACCTGCACCGGCTCTCCCTCTATCTCCGTAAAGTGGGTGCGCAGGCTCTCGTGGCGGGTCACGATCGTATTGATCGTCTTCTCCAGCGCCTGCCGGTCCAGCTCTCCTCTCAACCGGAGCGCGACCGGCATGTTGTACTCGATGCTGCCCCCTGCCAGCCGGTCCAGAAACCAGAGTCGCTGCTGCGCATACGAAAGCGGCAGCCGCTCGGGCCGCTGCCGGCGCACCAGCGCAGCTCGTCCTATGGTGCTCTCACTCAGCCGCCGGCCCAGCTGCGCCACACTCGGCGATTCAAACAGCGTCCGAATCGCCAATTCCACTCCCAGCATCGCCCGCACTCGGCTCACCAGCCGCGTCGCCAGCAGAGAGTGTCCTCCGAGCTGGAAGAAGTTGTCGTCGATCCCTACTCGCTCTACTCCCAGCACCTCGGCGAACAATGAACAGAGAATCTCCTCGTGCGGGCTGCGCGGCGCTCTATACACATCTGTGGAGATCAACTCGGGCTCTGGCAGCGCCTTACGATCGAGCTTGCCATTTGGCGTCATTGGCAGCTCTTCCATCTCGACGATCGCTGCCGGCACCATATACTCCGGCAAGCGGTGTGCTATGCGCTGCCGCACCGCCTTGGCATCAATGCTCTCCCCGGCTGCGGGCACCATATAGCCGGCCAGCCGTCTCTCGCCCGCACGATCCTCGCGCGCCACCACAGCTGCCTGCGCGACCTCCGGCAACTCTCGCAGCGCCGCCTCGATCTCCCCCGGCTCGATCCGGTAGCCCCGTACCTTCACTTGTTCATCGGCTCGTCCCAGAAACTCCAGGCTGCCGTCGATCCGCCAGCGCGCAAGGTCTCCGGTGCGATAGATTCGGTTTCCCGGCTCGCCGTTGGGATCGGCCACGAATCGCTCAGCCGTCAAGGCTGCTCGCTTCAGATATCCGCGCGCCAGCCCTGCTCCCGCCAGGTAGAGTTCTCCCGCCACTCCCACTGGCGCTGCTCGCAGGCTCCCGTCCAACACGTACAAGCGCGTGTTGCTGATCGGCTCTCCTATCGGAACCGGCTCCAGTCCCCCACCTTCGTTACATTCCCAGTAGCTCGCGTCAATCGTCGCTTCTGTCGGCCCATAAAGATTGATTATTCTCGCACCGCTCACCGCCTGAAACTTCTCTATCAAATCCCACGCAAGTGCTTCTCCACCGCAGAACATCCGCTTCAGCCTCCGACACTTCTCCCATCCTTCTTCCTCCACCATTGCCTGTAGCAGCTTCGGTACCACCTGCACGATGCTGATCTCCCGTTCTGCTATCTCAGCCATCAAATAAGCACTGTCGCGATGACCGCCAGGTCTGGCTATGACAAGCTGCGCCCCCACCAGCAGCGGCGCGTAAAACTCCCACACCGAGGCATCAAAACTGAATGGAGTTTTTTGGAGAACGCGGTCATCCTCACTCAAAGCAAAACGTTCCTGCATCCAGAGCATATGGTTAAGAAGAGCGCCGTGTGAGATCATCGTTCCCTTGGGGTCTCCCGTCGAGCCAGAGGTATAGATGACATAGGCGATATTCTCAGAGGTTATTTTGGTCAACGGTGACGACTCAGTCTCAGAACCGAAAGCTGTCGGATCGGCATCAATAAATATCAAATTACGCCGAGAACCGCTCAATCGATCGCGCAAATATCGCTGAGTCGAGGATGATTGGCACATGTGCGGTTTCAAGCATGAATGACAGCCGCTCCAGCGGATAATCTGTATCCAGCGGCAGATAGGCCGCTCCTGCTTTGAGAATCCCCAGCATCCCCACTACCATCTCAATGCTGCGCTCCAAACATAGGCCCACGCATATCTCTGGTCCGATCCCCTCACCGATCAACAGGTGCGCCAGCCGGTTGACTCGCTCGTTCAACTCTCGGTAATTAAGCACTTGTTCGCCGGAGACAACTGCCACCGCCTCCGGCGTTCTTCGGACCTGCTGCTCGAACAGCTCTACCACTGTCGTCTCTGGTATCTCTCGCGTTCGTTCGGTTCCACCCCTGGAGTATCTGCCTTCGCTCACCCTCCTCCAGCAGCTCGATGCTTTTGATCGCCTTGCGGCCATCAGCCGTCATCGCCTCCACCACTCGCAGATAGTGGCGCCCCATCTGCTCCATCCGCCAACCATCGAACAAGTCCCGGTTATAGACCCAGGACAGCCGATATCGCCCTCCCACTCCCAGGCGTGCACTTCCAGGTCGTATTTCACTCGCAGCTCATCTCCCATCACCGGCCCCACCTCCAAGCCCTTCATCTGCTCCGGCATCCACGGCGCATTCTGCAGCGCGAAGACCACCTGGAAGATCGGCGTCGTATTGAGACTCCGCTCCGGCGAGAACCCCTCCACTAACCGCTCAAACGGCACATCCTGGTGCTCATACCCCTCCAACGCCACTCGCCTCACCTCGCCAGCAACTGCTCGATCCTCTTCTCTTCATCTACCCTTATCCTCATCGCCAACGAGTTGACGAAGAATCCGATCATCTCCTCCAACTCCGCCTCCTGCCGGTTCGCGATCGGTGATCCCACCACGATCTCTTCCTGTCCGCTGTATCGCTCCAGCAGCACCCCGAACCCTGCCAGCAATACCATATAGAGCGTCGCCTGCTGGCTCTGGCTGAGCGTTTGAGACGCTCGACTGATCAGCGCTCAAGCTTCATCTGGCACAGCTCTGCATCGATAGGTCTGCACCGTCGGTCGCACCTATCGGTCGGCAACTCCAGCCGTTCCGGTATCCCGGCCAGCTGCTCTTTCCAGTAGCCCAGTCCCCCTGCCAGGACCTCCTGCTCCAGCCACTCTCTCTGCCACAAGGCGAAGTCGGCATACTGCACTGACAGAGGCTTGAGCGGATTCTCTCTCCCTTCACAGTAAGCCTCGTAGAGCAGCGCACAACTCCCGGTTGAAGACCCCTTCCGACCAGCCGTCCGAGACGATGTGGTGCATCGTCCTCAGCAGGAGATGATCGCCTTCGCCCAGCTTGAGCAGCCTCATCCGCAGCAGCGGACCGCAGGCCAGGTCAAAAGGAAGGCTCGCTTCCTCCCGCAGTTCTGCCATGACACGCGCCAGCTCGTTCCAGTTCGCTCAGCTTGCTCAGGTCTTCTATGGGAATTTCGACGATCAGCTCCGGTTCGATGACTTGCACCGGCTTTCCTTCGATCTCGGCAAAGCGGGTGCGCAGGCTTTCGTGGCGGGCCACGATGGTGTTGATGCTCTTCTCCAGCGCCTGCCGGTCGAGCTCTCCCCGCAGTCGGAGAGCGATGCGCATGTTGTATTCGATGCTGGTTCCTCCCAACCGATCGAGAAACCAGAGCCGCTGCTGCGCATACGAGAGCGGCAGCCGCTCGGGGCGCTGCTGGCGCACAAGCGGAGGCGCTTTGTCGGAATTACGCAGGCGCGGGGCGAGGAGCGCGACAGTGGGTGACTCAAACAGCGTCCGTATCGCCAGTTCCACTCCCAGCATCGCCCGCACCCGGCTCACCAGGCGCGTCGCCATCAGCGAGTGGCCTCCGAGCTCAAAGAAGTTGTCCTCGATCCCTACCCGTGGCAGGCCCAGCACCTCCGCAAAGAGTAAGCAGAGAATCTCCTCTTTCGGACTGCGCGGCCCTCTCCAGACAGCTGTCGAGACCAGCTCCGGTTCCGGCAGTCCCTTGCGATCCAGCTTACCGTTCGGCGTCAACGGCAGTGCTTCCATCTCGACGATCGCCGACGGCACCATATAGTCGGGCAAACGTTGCGCCAGCCGTTGTCGCAATGTGCCGGTATCGATGCTCCGCTCCGGCGCAGGCACGACATAGCCGACCAGCAGCTTCTCGCCCGCACGATCCTCGCGCACCACCACCGCCGCCTGTGTCACCTCCGGCAGTTCGCGCAGCGCCGCCTCGATCTCTCCCGGCTCGATCCGGAAGCCCCGTATCTTCACCTGCTGATCCGCTCTCCCCAGAAACTCCAGATTCCCATCTCTCCGCCATCTCGCCAGGTCTCCCGTCCGGTACATCCTCGTTCCCGTCTCTCCGTATGGATCCGCCACAAATCGCTCGGCCGTCATCCCCGCTCGCTTCTGATATCCGCGCGCCAATCCCGGCCCAGCGATATAGAGCTCCCCTCCCACTCCCACTGGCGCCGGCTGCATACTTCCATCCAAGACGTACACCCGCGTGTTGCTGATCGGTTGCCCTATCGCTATCGTCTCCTCTTCTTTGATCTCCTCTCGACTAACTTCTCTCCATGTCGCAAAAGTCGTCGTCTCTGTTGGCCCGTAGACGTGCAGCAGCCGCTCTGGCCCCTCTTGTTTGAGCACCTCCGCCACCCATACGGATCTACTTTCTCTCCGCCAAATAAGATCTCCCGGCAACCCTTGAACGCCCTCGGTTCGGATCGTGCCACCTGGTTAAATAACGCCGTGGTCAGAAAGATTGTGCTAACCTCTTCCGCTATCAATTCCTCGGCGAGCAACCCAGGTTGCAACAATAGATCGCGACTGATGCAATGCAATCGCGCTCCATGCACTAATGCCCCCCATATCTCAAAGGTCGCTGCATCAAATGAGATGGTCGATGCCTGCGCTATTACATCCATCTCTCTGATCTCGACGTAGTCTGTCTGACATACCAGGCGCGCTACTCCCCGATGCGTAACCTCAATCCCTTTTGGCTCCCCGGTCGATCCCGACGTGTAGATCACATACGCCAGGTTATCTCCGCACACCTCTACCCTCGGATTCTCCCTCACATCCTCCGCCTCTGCCTCCACTGTTGACAGATTGATTACTTCTGCGTCGCTACCGGCCAGCCGTTCGCCCTGCAACCGGTCACTCACCACTACTCTGGCTCCGCTATCTCTCACCATATAGAGCAGCCGCGACGGCGGGTACTCGGGATCCAGCGGCAGATAGGCGGCGCCCGCCTTCACGATACCTAGAATACCTATTACCACCTCTATCCCACGCTCCAAACAGACTCCCACCACATCATCTCGCTCCACCCCTAGTCTCCGCAGGTAATGCGCTAATCGGTTGGCCCGCTCATTCAATTTTCCATAGCTGATCTTCTTATCCCCACTCTTTATCGCCACGGCCTCAGGTGTTCTTTGTACTTGCTCCTCAAACAACTCCACCAACGTCGCCTCTGGTATCTCCCGCTTCGTCCTGTTCCATTCCTCCACTATCTGGCGCCGCTCCACTTCCGGCACTACTTCAATTTCCCTCACCTCTGTCCCAGGCGCTCTCTCCAGCGCCTCCACTATCTGCTCCAGCGCCATCCGCATATATTCACAGATTCTTCTCGCCTCGATCGGTCTCACCGCTTGCGCCGTCAGCACGAATCCTTCTCCCAGATCATCCACTGACAGGGTCAGCGGGTAGTTGGTCCGCTCTTCGGTGTCAATCACCTCGATGCCGGCCCAGCCATCTCCCGCCTCGAGCGATCGCGCCACCTCCTGCCGAGTGTGCCGGTAGTTGAGCAACGCACTGAACAGCGGCCTCGGCGCCTCCACCCCACTGCACCTTTGCGCCGACGCCAGCGACGCGTGTTCGTACCTCATCAGCTCTCCCAGCTGCTTGTGCGTTTCTCTCACGCTCCGCTCCACACTCGCTTTCCCCACTCGTACCCGGGTCGGCAACGTGTTGATGAACATTCCCAGCACTCGCTCCGCTCCCTCTCCTCCTCCCATTCGCCCTAACAACACCGTCCCGAACACCACATCTTCCTCTCCTGACACTCGCCCAAGCACTCGCCCCCACGCCACGTGACACACGCTCGCCGCGCTCACCTCAAGCGCCCGCGCTCTCTCCCTCAACCGCCTCGCCAACCTCTCCTCCACCTCCATCCGCACTTCCTCTATCTCCCTCCCATCCCCTCGCACTTCCAGTAACCCATACGGCGCCGCCGGCTCTTCCACATCTCCAGCATCTCCCGGAAGAACCTCTCCTCTTCACCACGCTCCTCCCTTAGCCGCCCAGCCCACACAAACTTTCGGTATGCCACCGGCTCTCGCAGTCGATCACTCTCTCCCTTCAGGCAGGCGCTCACCTCCTCGATCATTGCCTCCAGCGTCGTGTGATCCATCGTCAAATGGTGCAACAACCACAGCAGCAGCCACCTCCCACTGGCTCCATCCCGCGCCACCACCAGCCTCATCATCGGCGCCTGACTCACATCCACTCTCATCCGCCGCGGATCGTACCGCTCTCGCAGTTGTTCGACCGCCTCCCCATCCCCTTCATCCAACTCCACCTCCTCCACCTCCAACCGCGCCTCCCGCCAGACTACCTGCACCGGCTCTCGCAATCCCTCCCACACCACCGCCGTCCTCAATATGTCGTGCCGCGCGATCACCTCCCTCATCGCCCCCACCACTCTCTCCATTCGTTCTCGCCCATCGATGGCAAAAATCATTCGCAGTAGGTACGTATCCCCTCTCCTATTCATCATGTGATGGAACAGTATCCCTTCCTGCAGCGGCGCCAGCGGGTAGATGTCCTGCACGTTGGCCGCCCCTCCTGCCACTCTCCCCACCACTTCATCGATCTCTCCCTGCGTCATCTCCACCAGCGGCAGCATCTCCGGCGTGATCTTCCGCATCCCTCTGGGATCAGATTGGGCGGCACCTCTAACTCCGCCTCTCTTACTCCTTCTATCGCCCGGGCCAACCCCTCCAAAGTCGGCTCCCGGAACAGCGTCCGCACCTCCGTCGCCAGCCCCTCCCTCCTCATCCGCTCGATCATCTTCACCCCAAGCAGCGAATGGCCCCCCAGTTCAAAGAAATTGTCCCGCCGTCCCACTCTCTCCACCCCAAGCACTTCTTCCCATATCTCCGCCAATTTTCTCTCTATCTCTCTCTCCGGCGGCTCATACCCACCCCTCGCATTGGCATCCCACTTCGGCGCCGGCAATGCCCGCCGGTCCAGTTTCCCGTTAGGTGTCAGCGGCAGGACCTCCAGTTCCACGATCGCCGCCGGCACCATATAGTCGGGCAGCCTTTGCCCTAACTGTTGCCGGACCGCGCTCTGATCGATGCTTTGCCCTCGGGCCGCTACCACGTATCCCACCAGCCGCTTCTCTCCCGGCACTTCCTCCCGCGCCACCACTGCCGCATCTCAACCTCCTCGCAGCTCTCGCAGCGCCGCCTCGATCCGCCCGTTTCACCCGGAACCCTCGTATCTTCACCTGCTGATCCACCTTCGCCCCAGGAACCCAGTGTTCCCATCCGTCACGCCATCTCTGCCAGGGTCTCCTGTCCGGTACATCCTCGTTCCAGGCTCCCTCCCTATTTCGATCGGGTACCGAATCGCTCGGCCGTCAGCGCCTGCTCGCTTCAGATATCCGCGCGCCAGCCCTGCCCCCGCGATAGAGCTCCCCAGCCACTCCCACAGGGACCGGCTGCATGCTCCCGTTCAAAACGTAGACGCGCGTGTTCCAGTTTGGCCGCCTATCGGCGGTCCCTCCCCTCCCGATAACGGCCCGCACAGAGTCGAGGAAGCTGTCGTCTCTGTCGGACCATAGGAATTGATTATTCGCCTCCCCTCCGCCCAGCTCGACACCAGTTCTGCCGAACACGCTTCGCCTCCCACTATCAGCGTCTGTAGATCGGGTATCTCACCGAATCGGGAGACTCGCCAATGTAGCAGGTGGAATCGGCGCATGACTGATCCTCTCATCGACCAGCATGCCCGTTAATAGATAGCCAGCCATCAATCCCGGACGCGGAAGCACCAAAGTGGCTCCCGCGGCGAACGCCATCAAAACTTCCATGACCGCCGCATCGAAGCTGGGAGATGACAACTGAAGAACACGCGCAGCGGGTGTCAGAGCGAAACGCTCGATCTGGAGTTCAGCGAGGCTGGGAAGGCCGACGTGGGAGATGACGGCACCTTTGGGAGTGCCGGTAGAACCGGAAGTATAGATGACATATGCCGGATTCTGTGCCCTCAGAGGCCTGAGACGCTCCATCTCTCCCGGATTGGTGCTCAGTTTCCGCTCCAGCGCTTCGGCCTGCTCAGGTTGATCAAGCAGCAGGCGGCGTGTCGCACTCCACGGCAACCGCTCCGCCTCTTCTCTCATGCTCAGCAGCAGCGCAGGCTCGGCATCCGCAATCATAAAGGCGATCCGCTCAGCCGGATACTCCAGGTCGATCGGCAGATATGCCCCCCCGGCCTTCAATATCCCCAGTTGCGCGATGATCATCTCTAACGATCGCGGCAGCGCCAGCGCCACCACATCCTCCGGCCCAATCCCCTCAGCGATCAACAGGTGCGCCAGCCTATTGGCTCGCTCGTTCAACTTCGCATAGGTTAGCTCCCGCTCCTGGTAGACCACCGCCACTGCCCCGGGGCTTTTCCGCACCTGTTCTTCAAACAACTCCACCAGCGTAGTCCGCGGTATTTCCCGCTCCGTCCGGTTCCACTCCTCCAGTATCTGCTCTCGCTCCTCCCTCCCAGCAGCTCGATGCTTCCTATCCCCCGTTGCGCATTCCCTGCCATCACCTCCAGCACCCGCACATAATGGCGTCCCATCTGCTCCATCCTCCACCGCATCAAACAAATCCCGGTTGTAGAGCCACGCGATCTGAATCTCTTCCTCACTCTCCCAGGCGTGCACCTCCAGGTCGAAGCGCACTCGCAGCTCTCCTCCCATCACCGGCTCCACCTCCAGCCCCTTCATTCGCTCGGCCACCTGCGGCGCATTCTGCAGGGCGAAGACCACCTGGTAGATGGGCGTCGTGTCCAGACTCCGCTGCGGAGAGAGCTCCTCCACCAGCCGCTCGAAGGGCACCTCCTGATGCTCATAGGCCTCCAGCGCCACTCGCCTCACCTCGCTCACCAACTCTTCTACCCTCTTCTCCTCATCCACCCGCACCCTCATCGCCAGCGTGTTGATGAAGAATCCGATCATCTCCTCCAACTGCGCCTCCTGCCGGTTAGCGATCGGCGTTCCCACCACCACCTCTTCCTGCCCGCTGTAGCGCTCCAGCAGCACTCCAAAACCCGCCAGCAATACCATATAGAAAGTCGCCTGTTGGCTCTGGCTCAGCTGTTTCAAGGCGCTCGTCTGCTCCCGGCTCAAGCTCACCTGATACAGTTCTGCCTCATAGCTCTGCACCGCGGTCTTACTCTATCGGTCGGCAACTCCAGCCGCTCCGGGTATCCCCGCCAGCTGCTCTTTCCAGTAGGCCAGCCCCCCGCCAGAACCTCCCGCTCCAGCCACTCTCTCTGCCACAAGGCGAAGTCGGCGTACTGCACCGCCAGCGGCCGCAGCGGATTCTCTTTCTCGCAGTAAGCCTCGTAGAGCAGCGCCAACTCTCGGTTGAATACCCCTTCCGACCAGCCGTCGAATGCGATGTGGTGCATCGTCCTGATCAGGATGTGATCGCCCTCGCCCAGCTTGAGCAGCCTCATCCTCAGCAGCGGCCCGCAGGCTAGATCGAAAGGGAGGCTCCCTTCCTCCCGCAGTTCGGCCATGACACGCGACGCTCGTTCCAGTTCGCTCAGCTTGCTCAGGTCTTCTATGGGAATTTCGATGAGCAGCTCCGGTTCAATGACTTGCACCGGCTCTCCCTCGATCTCGGCAAAGTGGGTGCGCAGGCTCTCGTGGCGGGTCACGATCGTGTTGATGCTCTTCTCCAGCGCCTCGCGGTCGAGTTCTCCTCGCAGGCGGAGAGCGATGGGCATGTTGTACTCGCTGCTGCCTCCTCCCAGCCGATCGAGAAACCAGAGCCGCTGCTGCGCATACGAGAGCGGCAGCTGATCGGGGCGCTGCTGGCGCACAAGCGGAGGCACTTTGTCGGAATTGCGCAGGCGCGGGGCGAGGAGGGCGACAGTGGGTGACTCAAACAGCATCCGTATCGCCAGTTCCACTCCCAGCATTGCCCGCACTCGGCTCACCAGCCGCGTCGCCATCAGCGAGTGGCCCCCAAGCTCGAAGAAGTTATCGTTTATCCCTACTCGCTCCCGGCCCAGCACCTCGGCGAACAATGAGCAGAGTATCTCCTCTTTCGGACTGCGCGGCCCTCTCCATACGGCCGTCGAGATCAGCTCCGGCTCCGGCAGCCCCTTGCGATCCAGCTTCCCGTTCGGCGTCAGCGGCAGCGCTTCCATCTCGACGATCACTGCCGGCACCATATAGTCAGGCAAACGTTGCGCTAGCTGTTGTCGCAATGTGCCGGCATCGATGCTCCGCCCCGGCGCGGGCACGACATAGCCGACCAGCCTCTTATCTCCCGCACGATCTGCGCGCACCACCACTGCTGCCTGCGCCACCTCCGGCAGTTCGCGCAGCGCCGCCTCGATCTCTCCCAACTCCACCCGGAACCCCCGTATCTTCACCTGCTCATCGGCACGTCCCAGGAACTCCAGATTCCCATCTCTCCGCCAGCGCGCAAGGTCTCCCGTCCGATACATCCGCCTTCCTGCCTCTCCGTATGGGTCGGCCACGAATCGTTCCCCCGTCAGACCCGCCCTCTTCACATATCCACGCCCCAGTTGCACTCCCCCAAGGTAGAGCTCTCCCTCTACTCCTGGCGGCAACAGCTGCAGCTGCTCATTGAGCACGTACAGCTGCGTGTTCCATACCGCAGTCCCGATCGGCACCGGAACCGATTCATCATCGGGCCGTGCTCTCCAGTAGCTGACATCCACCGCTGCTTCTGTCGGTCCATACAAGTTGTGCAGCTCGGCTTCCATAACCGCATGGAATCGATCTCGCAATTGCCCCGGCAGTTCCTCCCCGCTACAAAATACTCGGCATAGTCTGATACCCCTTGCTGCCGGCTCGGCTAAAAATTGCTCCAGCATCGAGGGCACGAAATGTATGGTCGTGATTCCTTGCTCGCGAATGATCGAGGCCAGCCAGGCCGGATCTTTGTGACTATCTGGTGGCGCCACCACCAGCGTTGCCCCGGCAATCGGCGCCAGGAAAAACTCCCACACCGACACGTCGAAACTTGCTGGTGTTTTCTGCAGTATCCGATCACCAGCCCCAATACCGTAGTGCTCACGCATCCACTCCAGCCGGTTGACGATCGCCTTGTGCTCGATTGCCGCCCCTTTGGGCCTCCCCGTAGAGCCGGATGTGTAGATGACATAAGCGGGATTGTCTGGTCTCAGAGCCCGCACTCGTTCCCGGTCTGTCGGGTTGATCTGTGAGTTCTGCTCCAGAGCCCGGGCCAGATCGGCCAGATCAGGTTGATCGAGTAATAAGCGACGTGGAGTTGCGGGCAGCCGTTCCGCCATCCGACTGTTGGAGATCAGGCAAGCCGGCTCGGCATCCTCCAGCATAAAGGCCACTCGCTCGGCCGGATAATCCAAGTCGATCGGCAGATAAGCCGCCCCGGCCTTCAATATCCCCAGCAGCGCGACGATCATCTCCAATGAACGCGGCAGGGCGAGGGCAACCACGTCCTCCGGTCCAATCCCTTCAGCCATCAGCACGTGTGCCAGGCGATTCGCTCGTTCATTCAACTCTCTGAAGCTCAGCTCTTGCTCCCCAAAGACCACTGCCACCGCCTGTGGGCTCTTCTTCACCTGCTGCTCGAACAGCTCTACCAACGTCGCCTGCGCTATCTCCCTCTCCGTCCGGTTCCACTCCAGTATCTGCTCTCGCTCCTGCTCGCTCAGCAACTCCACTCGCCATATCTGTCGTTCCTGATCGTCTACAAGCCTATCCAGATAACTTAAAAATCTTCGTTCATGAGTAACAAGTGCGTCGCTCGAGTAGCGGTTCGATTCTGCATGAAAATCGATTCTCAACTCTCCCGCATCAGAATATCGTTCATAGACATTGATCGAGAAATCTTCGGCTGGTCCATTTGTAAGAATGTGTGCCGTGGCGTGATTGCCGGCAAACCGCAGTTCAGGAAGGAATGGTATGGCATTGACCACTGGGCCATATAGCCTCTGATTCACAGCGCGTAAACCAAGATCCCGTCGTATATGCTCACCTCGATAGCGATGGTGCCGCAGCGCCAGACGGGTTCTCTGCCCGACCTGTTGTATTAGCTCCGAGAATGCCATGCCTGGCAGCACCTTCAGTAGCAATGGCACCACGTTTGCCAGCATGCTCGGGATTGACCGTGAGACAATTCCTGAGCGGGCAGAGACCGCGAGACCGAGGACTATTTCATCCGCGCCCGTCAATCGGCTCAGATATGCTGCCACCCCCGCCGTTATGATCTGTGACAAACTCGCCCCGGTGCGGCGCATACTCTCCCGCAGCCGCTCCGCGACAACGCGCTGTACCTGTGTCGTGTGGAGCAATGAGCCGCGTGAAACGATTGATCGCTGATCCGCAAGGCTTACCGGCTCAGGCAAGCCGGCTAGACATTCCAACCAATACTGCCGATCTTTCACGAACCGCTCTGACGCGCAATACCTCTCTTCCTCCTCCAAAAGAAGCCGCAGAGAACCGAAAGCGCTGCCCTTATCCGGCAGGCCGCTGACTAGTGAAGTGTAGACATCCGCTACCCGTCGTTCGACGAGCAAACACCCGACCCCGTCATTGATAATGTGATGAAATCGAAAGTACCAAAGAAACTTCTCAGGGCCCGCCTTGAACAGGACAAAGGTAAAAAGCGGGCCGTTGGTCAAATCAACTGCGTGGCCTATATCCGCTTTCATCCAATCTTTGGCCGCTTCCAGTGGGTCCGCTTCCGCACTGATATCAAAAAATGGCAGCGACCATTGCAAGGACCCATTCAGCATTTGCCGCGGACCATCAGAATTCTCCAAGATACGCACACGAAGCGCCTCGGCTTCCATAAGAACCTGTCGCAACGCAGCCTCGAAGAGACCTAGATCAACCGGTCCATCGATTTCTATGTATTTGGCGATGTTGTAGATGCTACTGTCGGTATCGACCTTTTGTGCTAACCAGATTTCGCGCTGAGCAGCCAGGAGAGGGAGATATAAATACTGATTTACCATACGGGATATTGGGAATTAAATATAATTGATGAAAATGGAGGGGCAGCTGAAGCGGGCACACAAGGGTGAAGATAAACGTTCCTGAGGAGCAAAAGTCATACCTGACACTCAATAGATTTGCGCGGGTCACAATTTTCTGCTCAATCAGATACCTATCTCCTCGAAAAAGAGCACTGGAGAAATTGGTTCGATTTCTCCGATCTTTTTCATAACTCGGCATTACAACTCGTCTGAGTTATTACTCACTTTTACTGGTTGAATGAAAAAGTAACTAAATGGATCAGTGGTATTGAGTATCTCGTTGACTCTCCGAGTCGTCTTTGCTGTCTGGCTTACAGACAAACGGTGCCTTAGATTCGGCCATCCGGCTTCTTTCTTGTCCGGAAACAAGCCAACATCAGATTTCGTTTGATCCGGCCACTTCGTCGATTACTCACTCATTCGAGCCGATCAAGTTGCGTTCTTTCATTCAGATAACCTCCTCAAAAAGCGAGGGGAGAGACCCTTTGATCTCTCCCCTATATTCGATCTTTGCTATTACGGCTATTACGTTGTTATTACAAGATAACAACTCAGCTGAGTTATTACTAACTTGTTTTGATTAAGTGAACTTGCAAATAAGCTGAGATACTTGTCTTTCTTAAAGACAAATGGTGTTCTCTTTTTGATTGACGGGTTAAAGTTTTACCTCCCGAAGAAACAATCCCAGCTGTCATATTTTATTTTGCCTGATTCGCCTGATTTATTATTCATCACTTTTTTCCGATTAACACACCCTTCTTAAAAGTCAGCGTTCCGGCCGTATATATCCAATTTTCGCCAGTAGCGGTGGGCGTCGTCTTCTCCGGCTCACCCCAGCTCATTTTCACTTGAACGGCAGTCATACCGGTGATGATCTGGCTGTTTTCGATCAAATTCCAGATATGCGCCGGCCACTTATACGACTTATGCGGGTCTTCACCGAGGAAGAAGTATTCCATCCTATTCAGATGGCGGACATCCTTAAAAACGTTGGTGCCGCTCAAGTTCAGATCGAGAAAACCGCGTTTGCCATCGGAAGTCTCCAGCAGAAAACGCACCGGCTTCTCTTCATCCCATCCCGAAACGACATCAAGAACTTTCAAAGGGGAATAACGCTTGACGGTAATGCTGCCCGTCAAATCACTCTGCTCATCATAAGTCGACAGTCTCGAAAACACGCACCAGAACGTCTTCCCAGCCCATTGGTTGCGCGCATTGCTGACATCATCGATCAAGGCGATCCCCCTGATGCTCTCTTTGTAGGGCAGAGTTCGCGCCCGCAGATGCTCCTGAGTATCTTCCATCACGAATTCGAGATGGACTCTTCCGCTGAAATCGCTGACCGAGACCACTTTGGCAACTCGACCCTGATACCGCCCGCGAGCGAGTTTGCCTGAAAATTCATCATAGATGCCGTTTTCAGAGCCTTTCGGCCCCTGCAGGAAGACGAACCGCTGACCGACCCAGGAATCGATCGGAACAAAAGGAAAAAGCACCGCAATATTGAGCGCCGCCTCGGGGGGATCGCCGGAGTTTTTTCCAGACACGATATTTCGGGAGGTTGATGGCTGAGCCAAGATATCCGTCTGGGCGATCGCACACGTGATGACGATGAGGCAGAGGACGATCGTTGGACGCGGGATATTTTTCATAGGCATAGTACTCCTCTGGTTTGAAGTGAGAGCCAATCAATGGCTCCTGGTTAGGCCGTGAGTTGGTTTACGGCTGATTTGTATGTCATTTTCCGCTCGTAAGGTGCATGAATTAAACGCTGCCCTTCATGCCTATAGGACGTGGAAAATTACGGCTGATACATATCTTACGGAATTATAATTTATTAGAATTAATGGCAAATATGGCTGATCGGGAGGGATGGGGGTGATCCATAATCCTCTTATTTGAGACCGCCATTTTGTCGTTCTTCGAAAAAGTCTTTGATAAAGTCGCGCTTCCGAAACTGGATGAACCCCAGCCCGTGATTATTGGCCTCATCGATAGCGCGTTCTGCGGTCCAGCCGTCTCGCTTGATGCGATAGACGGCGACGATCGCGCCGGTGCGATCGGAACCGCGTCTGCAGTGAATGAATACTGGACCTTTTTCCTTCTCTTCAATAATGGCAAGCACGCGCATGACCTGCTCGTCAGTCGGTCGACCCGCGGCAGACATGGGAATACTGAAGTACGCCATCCCCATACTCTTCGCTTCTATACCTTCAGCGCGCGTCTCATCGCTCTCGCCGCGCAGATTGATGATGGTCTTGATACCGAGTTCCGCGAGTTTCTTGAGTCCGCCCGTCTTCGGTTGACCGCCACGATACAGCTGCTCGTCGACACGGTGAAAGTTAGGAAGCTCCTTGTGGCTTGATTCAGGCTGCTGAGCAATGGATAAGGATGAAACGAGCGCCAGAATGAGGACAAGCGTCAATGACTTTCCGTAAACTTTCATCATAATTTATATATATCTCTTTATATCTCTCTGATATCTCGTATCGCTGGCTTACGGCCTCACCGAGGTTTCCGTAATTAGCATTGTATGGGGGGCGAGGATGAGGGCGCATATTACCATAAAATTCGCAAATCCGCTTATCGCTATTCTGCAACCCGAAAATCTTCTTTCAATGACTCGGAACATTGGAATCATTTACCTCTCGCCCTGTAAAAGATTGATTGTTAGTAGATGACTGTTCTATGCTGCGACCCATATTTGCTCCACCACCGCGGATACGCGATTTGGTTTTTAACCCTGAATCAGAAAAAACCCGTAGATCAAATTTGCAACGCTATGAGATTCAATTCAATCGTGAAACCATCCTTGACCTTTTTCTCCCCGCTTATGGTGATTTTTTCCCTTTTTTTCCCGATAAATGTCGCAGAAGCACATCGACTTACTTATCTGGTAAAAGATTCGGGAGACATCAAGGGAATCGTCAAAGACTCTTCCGGCGCATCGGTCAGCCAGGCGACAGTCGAGTTGACCAACTCACAGCAGGTATCGATTCGCAGGACTGAAACGGATATGTCCGGGCAGTTCCGACTCGAGGGGGTTAAATCAGGCTCCTATGTCATCCACATACTGCGTTCCGGGTTCGTGACATTGCGCGAGGTCGTGCATGTTACAGCCGACGGGACCGTTGAACTGGATATGGTCCTGGGCGCGGGTCAACTGAGCGAGCAGGTGACTGTGACTGCCGAGACAGGTTCAGCTCAGGAAAAAGAGAGGGTGCCGCAGCAGGTCAATGTAATCCCGGAAGGAGCGGTCACCCAGCGCACGACCGCGGTCCTGGCGCAGGTGGCCGACGAAGAGGTGGGAATATCTCTCCAGCGCACCAGCCCGACCATCGGGGCCGTTTTGGTACGTGGATTGACGGAGGTCGGCGTCTATGTAGATGGGGTGCGTTATACCAACTCTACGCAACGCGGCGGCATCAATACATTCTTCAATCTCAACGAACCGACTGCCCTTAGCAGTGTAGAAGTGCTGCGCGGCCCCAATACGGCGCAATATGGTTCCGATTCTTTGGGCGGTACGGTACAACTGATCACTCGCCAGCCTAACTTCGGTCATAAGCAGTCGAAGCTCCACGGGGAGTCAAATACATCCTTCAATAGCGCCGATCGCTCTTTCGGCGGCAATATGTTGCTGAACTACGGCGCTGAGCGGTTTGGAGTCCTGGCCAACCTCAACGGCCGCCGGATCAATAACCTGCGTCCGGGCGGCGGAATCGACTCTCACTCGGCGATCACTCGTTTTCTCGGGCTTCCCTCTGACATCGCCGGCGTATCGAGGCCGAGCGATACAGCGTTCACACAATACGGTGGCACGATGAAGATGACATTTGCGCCGGCGGCCGATCAGAGCATCGGTCTTCATTATCAGCGAGCTCAACAGGACGGCGGTAAACGCTACGATCAATTGCTGGGGGGCGATGGGAATCTGGTGGCCGACCTGCGTAACCTGATGCTCGATTTCATCTATGCCCGATATTTCAATCATGGTGTGGGATTTTTCGACAATTTCTCGGCGACCTTCTCGTATAACAGCCAGCGCGAGGAGCGGGTCAACCAGGGCGGCAATGGTAATCCGCTGGCCGCGATTACGCACGACCGAGAGCGCACAAGCAGTTATGGATTCAATTTCTATTTCGATAAACGGCTGGCGAACAGAAACAACCTCCTCATCGGCGGCGATTATTACCACGATCGCGTAGATGCTCCCTCGTATTCGCTGGATCCGGCCAGCGGAATTTTCACCACGACAAGGCCTCGTGTTCCGGACGGTGCGCGATACATCCTGGCGGGCCTCTATGCGCAGGACGCCTTTGACGCGATCCCGAATCGGCTCAGATTGAGCGGCGCCTTACGCTACAACGTCGGTTCCTACCAGTCGCGCGCGGCCAATAGCCCGCTTATCGATGGACAGCCGCTTTTCCCTGACGACTCGTTGCGCGTCGGCGATTTTTCGGGACGAATAGGCGCATCCGTGACGCTAACCCAAGGATTCAATCTGGCTTTCAACTTCAGTCGCGGATTTCGCGCCCCGAACATCACGAGCCTGGGTTCGGTCGGATTAGTCGGGGTCGGATACCAGGTCGCGGCCAGCGATCTTCAAGGTCTGGGCGCACTCATCGGATCAACGGCTGACGAAAGCGCGGTCTCGAGTGGAGTGAGTGTGCAGCCGCTGAAATCGGAGACGAGTAATAACTACGATGTCAGCTTGCGTTATAACAGCCGGCGTGTTCAGACGGAGATCACCGGATTCATCATCAACTACGATAATACGATAGTCAGACAAACCCTGATCCTGCCTCCCGGGGCAGTAGGCCGGCAACTTGGCAGTCAGGTCATCGAGAGCCAGAATGAGAATGGCGCCGTTTTCGTACCATTATCTTCAGCGCCGGTCCTGGTCCAGGCTAACTTCAGCGCGACCCGGCTCTCCGGCATAGAATATTCGCTCAATTACCGCCTGACTAACTCCTGGTCCTTCAGCGGCAATTACACATTCATCCGCGCGGAAGAGAGGGAGACCGGTCTTCCTCCCAATCTGGGTGGAGGCGGAATCCCGCCACAGTTGGGGTTCGTCAGCGTACGCTATCAGCCCGACGGGCGAAAATACTGGATTGAAACCTATTCCACCCTGGCAGGCAAACAGGATCGCCTCTCCTCCTTGGATATATCGGACCGTCGCACCGGAGCGGTGCGATCGCGAGCCAACATTCAGAATTTCTTCAGGCGAGGCGCCTGCGTATACGGATTGACCACGCCCGGGATCTAATGGCCAGTGCGGCTCCGGCGGCGGGAGGTTGATAGCCACGGGCGAAACGCTGGAACAGGTTCAAAATAGGGTTTTGGGGGGTGCGGATTCCGCACCGCTATTTTCGGCCATTCCCGGATATGGGCTGATAAATCTGCGCGGCGGCATGAGGGTAGGGGAGAATCAGGATGTGATGATAGATTTTGAGAATATCGCCGATAAAAGTTATCGGGCGCCCGGCTGGGGGATCGATGGCCCCGGACGCAGCGTCACGGTGAGGTACCGATACCGGTTTTAAAGTTAAATCTCATTGGGTATATTACATCCATTATGCGATGTTTTATTGCTATCGAAGTTCCATCAGAGATCAAGGCAGCACTCATAGAGCTGCAGACTGATCTGAGTAGCGCCGGCGCTGATGTGGCCTGGACAAATCCGGACAATGTTCATCTCACCCTTAAATTTTTGGGTGAGATCAACAAGAAATTGATCAGCGAGGTCGAGAAGGTCTGTCACGATACAATAGCTGAAGTGCCGCCATTTGAGCTGAGCATCAATGGCATCGGCCTCTTCCCTAATGCACGACACCCGCGTGTCCTGTGGATCGGGCTCGGTGGTGAAATCGAAAAACTCGAGCGATTACAGGAGCGGCTCGACGAGCGACTGGCCGAAATCGGATTTGATAACGAGGAGAAAGATTTCCAAGCGCACCTGACTGTCGGCCGCATCAGATCGAATAAAAACCTGCGCGAGTTGCTCGCCAGATCGGTCGGCTACTCGCTGCCGGAGCTCTCATTCGTGGTGAAAGAGATCGTTCTTATGAAGAGCGATCTCCTGCCGACGGGAGCGTGCTACTCGGAATTGGCGAAAGCCCAATTCAGGGAAAAATAGTTGGAGCGAGATGGCTCCATCACAAGACGCGCAAAAGGGAACATAAAATCACAAATTGTCATTGCTGTGATTTTTGTGTTCCCTTTTGTGTTTTCCGGATGCCCTTGAATCCCTTCCGCCTCAGAGCGTGATCCCTTCATCGCTTCGGCCCAGGATGCGCGCGACGACCTTGGCAAGCTGCACCGGTTCGACCGGTTTCGACAGGTGTTGCTGAAAGCCGGCTGAAAGGGCGCTTTCCTTGTCCGATACACCAGCGAATGCGGTCAATGCGATAGCCGGCACCTCACCTCCCTCTTCCTCCGGAAGCGCCCGGACCTTTTTGATCAGCGCATACCCATCCTCGACCGGCATCCCGATATCGGAGACGAGTACGTCCGGCTTCCATTGGGAGAGGACATCCATCGCTTCGGCAGCGGAGGCGGCAGCGCGCACCTCGGTACCGTACCGAGAGAGCATGACGCTGAGGATACTCGCGAGTGTCGTGATCATCATCGACAACCAGCACCTTGGCTCCTCGTAGAGATGAGGTCCGCGTATCTGGCTGTTTTTCCGGACGAATGGGCCATAAACCGCCGGCTTCCACATCGCCCTGCTGCGCCCCCAGCGGCAAGGTGATCATAAAGTCTGATCCCTGCCCGATCCCGCGGCTGTACGCGTATATTGCGCCACCGTGCAGCTCAACCAGATGCTTGATAATAGCCAGCCCGAGACCTAAGCCCCCCTGCTGGCGGCGCGACGAGCTATCGCCCTGACGGAACCGATCGAATATGCGCGGGAGAAACTCGGGATCGATTCCCTGCCCCGTATCGCTGACAATAAGCAGGGCTTTGTTCTCCAACCGCTCGAGACGGACTTCGATCAATCCGCCAGGCGGCGTGAATTTGATCGCGTTAGAGAGCAGGTTCCAAACGATCTGTTTCAATCGTTCGACATCGCCATTGAAAGGACCGACCCACGGCTCGAGAACGATCTGCATCCGCAATTCTTTGCCCTCGACCATGGGGCGCACCGCGTCGACGGCTGCTTCGACGATGGACATCAACTCGACCGGACGAATCTCCAGGTTGAGTTTCCCCGTAGCAATGCGCGATGCGTCGAGCAGATCGCCGACCAGATGGGCCTGCGTCTTCGCGTTGCGCTCGATGGTCAACAACGCCCTATCGAACGAAGCGCGATCGAGCGTGCCGGATCGCAGCATCTGCGCCCAGCCCAGGATGGCGGTGAGCGGCGCCCTCAACTCGTGCGAGATCATCGCCAAAAAGTCATCCTTCAGGCGGTTCGCATCTTCCGCAACCTGCCGAGCCTCCTGCTCGCGGCTGAGCAGATCTGCGCGCTCCTCCTCGATGCGTACCCGCTCGACTTCCGACTTCTTGCGCTCCGTGATATCGCGCACGATGCCCGTAAAGGTTTGCCTGCCGTCTTTGACAAACTCGCTGAAACTGACTTCGACCGGGACGTCCCGGCCATCCTTATGCCATCCCATCAATTCTATTCCCGCATATCCCCAGAAATTGCTCCGGTGTTGGCAGTGCATAAGCGTCGTCAATTTCTGTCCGATGATCTCCGATGGTATATAGCCGAATATCTTCTCAACCGCCGAATTGACGTATTGGATCGTGATCTCTTCGTCCACCGTGAGGATGACATCAGATGCGGTCTCGGCCACGATGCGATAGCGCTCTTCGCTCTCGTGCAGGGCGGCGGCCATCCGTTCGCGTTCCGTGATGTCACGTATCTGGCTCATGACGATCGTCCCGTCCTCCGTAACAATCTGGCGCCGCGTGATCTCCGCCAGGAATTCGCGACCGTTACGGCGGATGACCGAGAATCCGACCTGATCGCTCACCCCCGCATCTCTTCCTATGGGAACCTCATCATCCAGCTCGAAATCATCCAGCTCGAGCAGCATATCCTCATCGGGGTCATCAGACTCTAGAGCCAGTCCAAGGCGACCCGACTGTATTGTTTGTGCAGATTGGCCCGTTTGCCCATTCTGCCCCGTAGGTCCCGTTTGGCCCGTCTGCCCCGTCTGGCCGGTCTGCCCCGTCTGCCCCGTCTGCCCCGTCTGTCCTATTTGTCCAGATTGCCTCGTTTGCCCTGTTTGTCCGATTTGTCCAGATTGTCCCGTATGCCCCGTTTGGGCTATATTTCCAGACTTTCCCAACTGTCCGGTTTTCCCCAGTTGACCCGTCTGCCCGATTTGCCCCGTATGCCCCGTTTGTGCATTTGAGGAATCGGGCAAAAGCATAGAGACTGGTTGGCCGAGCAGTTCCTGGCGATCCACTCCGAAGAGCTTCTCGGTTTGCGAATTGACGAGCACGATCTGACCGTCCTGATTCGCCAGCACAATTGCATCGGGAGCGAATTCGAGCAACTCCTGGAATCGCGTTCGCGCGGCAACCAGGCTATTGATGAGGCTGCGGTTCTCACGCATATCGCGCGCGACGGCGAGCACGCCCGTGATCTTGTTCTGTTTGTCCTGCATCAGACTCAGCGAAAAACTGACCGGGATCGTCAGGCCACTCATCGTTCGGATATCGACTTCGAGATTGGGCAACCTTCCCGTGGGAGCCAACTCCATCAACTTCCACGGTGTGGCTGGAATTTTCTCGGTGCCACAAACCGCCCTCAACGGGCGTCCGATGATGGAGGACTCCGGATATTCGAGCAGGTTGGCCGCCGCGGGATTGACCCGGATGACGCGGCCCGACCGGTCCGTCAGAAAGAGCGCCTCCGACATAGACGAGACCACGTGTTGAAAGAGATCACGCGTTTCGGCGATCTCCGCAGTACGCCGCTCTAGCTCGAATTGCGCATTGGTCAGCTCGGTGTAAGCGCTCTGTAGATTTGCGAACATATCAAGCCGGGCAGCCTCGTTCAATTTGCGCGTATTCTCCTGTCGATCGTCATCATCTTCTCTGAATTTCCAGCCCAGTAATTTCATTATTCCTCCAGGTAGGTTCCTCTATCCGTTCGCGCGATTCTGAGTTTTGCTATATCAGTGAAGCACCTCAGCTCTATATTTGGTACTCCGGATCAGGTTGAATCATGTATACCGGTTGGTTTCCAGCGGGGCGAATAATGCTCTATGATTCAAGTTTCAACAAGATTCCAGGGGGGCGAAACTAATGCATCGCTCTCGCTTCTAACGAATCTCAAAATAATTCTAAAATTAGTACTATAAATATTCCGCCTCGCCGAGGCTGTCAATGAAAATCAGGATGACCGGCATCCTCTCTCCATTTTTCCAGTGCCAAACCAGCGTCAAATTAGTTAGCGCCGGCTCTCAATGACAATTGGAACTGTTATGGATCAAAACTGCGAATTGTTCGCAATATATCGATCCCCGTAAAATCGTCGGGCTTACTGAACGCTTCGAGCAGCGGCGTATTGATGATCGCCTGTTCATATGGGCCCGGCTTGCCGAATGGGTCCTGCGGCGATCCCATCCACTCGGAAGGAGCGACGATCCGGTAATTTGCGATGCGGCCGCGTCCAATCACTACATGGTGAATCAAGGCGCCCTGCGCGTCTTCCCAAAAACCCACGCCGACAGCCTCCTCCCGCACTCTATAGGGTTTTGACATCGCCACGTCTCGGCGCTTAAGGCAATCGAAAGCCTTCAAGAGGTATGTCAACGCGATAATGCCGCAGTAGCCGATATGATAGGCGCGCGCGCGAATGCGATCGAGCGCGTTCGGTCTTTCCGGTATCTGCCAGCGCAACCTTCTGGCCGGTAGTTGAAAACGTGGGAGATCGATCTCCAGTCCCATGCCAGCAGCACCGCCGCTGACCGCCTGGATAAACTCGCTCTTCAATTGACCGCCCGCCGCCGTGATCCACTGCCTCGCGAGCGGACCGGATTCAACCGCCTCACGATCCCAACGTGGCGCCATGTTCCAGCTATACCGGTCCATCCAGTGACTGCGCCCGGGCGCTGGAACCGTATGATTATTCCATGGATGCAGAGGCGAAAGCGGGATACCCAGCGGATCGACGATCACCGCACCATCATCCCCCTTTTGATAAAAAGAACGGTTGGTAAATTCTTCAATCCCCGCGTTTATCTCCGATAAACGAACGGTCCTTAATTTACCATTAATTATCACTCCTGGCGTCACAAGCCTACGCACACCCCAGTTATTGGAGTTTTCAAACTTCGCATTGTAGCGGGAAGGATCATCCCACATACCCGCCGAGATCAGATTCGCGGGCAAGTAACCGGCGTGATGATAGCGCGCATCGATCTTATAGAAGAAATTGGCCAGGTCATCCCATATAGCCGCGGTCTTCTTGGCGTAGTCAATCAAGTGATTCAGGCGGCCCAGGACTTGATTGAATATTTCTTTGTCGGGAAGGATGCCGACTCCGCCGGGAAAGATCGCGGATGGGTGCGGATACTTACCGAAGACGAGCGTAGCGATCTCGCAAGCGATGCGAATCATACCCAATGCTTCGCGGTAAAGCGCGCCGCTCATCGGGTTCATCTCCCGCATAATGTCGGCGATCGTTTGGTAGCCGTGTAATGCGGAAAATTCGGCCTTCGACTCCTGAGCTTTAGCCCAGATCGTCATGCTCGTGCGGCTGATCGTCGCCTCCGAATAATCAGGTCCGGATTGCACAAAGAGATGGCGAGTGAGCGATGCCATCAACTCGGCCGCCGCTCCCAATCCGCGCGTGATAATCGCGAGAGGTGGCGGGGCAATATCCAGCGCCATCTCCAATGCCATGGCCGAGGCAATAGCGTTTGCCCCGGCGCCCCACCCGCAAATACGGCTGGCGATCGGCACGGCATCAGCCGGCAACCGGCCTTTGAGGATCTGCTCGAGATCCCAAAAATTGGTTTTCTCAACTCGCGCATCGAGTACCCGGCGGTTTTTGAAGTCTATGATGGCTCGTAGCGATAAGGGATTCTTCGCGCGCGCCAGCGGGTCGACTTCGAAATAACGAGCATCGGGATTGTTCGCCGCCTCCTCTAACCGCCGTTCGTGGTCCGAGTTCGCTTCAGTCTTAACCGTCCGACCAATTGCCTGCGGTCCGGCAGCCCCTGTCACCGCAAAGGGATCGGCGGGTCCTCGCAAACGCAACTTCCCCTGACCGCGGGAGTCGAGATCGATTGGCAGATTTTTGAAGACCATAGATTGGTGATTGCTGATTATTGATTGCAGGGGGATTCTCCACAAAAACCGCATAAATACAAAAGACACAAAAGAGATCTTTTCTTTCTTGTGCCCTTTGTCTTTTCGTATTTTTTTGGGTGAATCTCTCTCCGCGATCCGCCATCAAGATGTTACGGATCGAAGCTGCGAATCGTTCGTAAAAGATCAATGCCTGTGAAATCTTCCGATCGCGTACATTCTTCGAAGAGTGGCGTGTTGATCACCGCCGCCTCGTAGATGCCGGGCAATCCCGATGAATCGCGTGGTGATCCCATCCACCCGGTTGGAGTGGTGATCTGGTAGTTTGAAATGCAAAGATTCCGGTTGACGATGTGATGGGTGATGGCGCCGCTGCTGCTCTCCCAAAATCCGGCGCCGATCGTTTTTTGCGGGATGAACTGACCGGCCGACATCCCGGTCTGTCCAGTCCGCACCAGATCGAAGGCTTTGAGCAGGCTGGCATATGCGGTCAGGCCGGCATATGCCATTTGATATGCGCGGGCGCGGTTGCGCTCGAGTGTGTTCGGCTTTGCCGGTATCTGCCAGCGTAATGTGATGGCCGGCCGCGTGCCCATCGGCATATCAAACTCCAAACCATAGCGGTCCTGCCTGATAAATTCACAATCAAGACTTCTGCTCAATGCGTTTACCCAAAGAAGCGCGATCGGCCCCGTCTCCATCGACTGGCGATCCCACCTCGTCGAGGTGCTCCAGCTGTAGCGATTCTTCAATTGACGTTCAGCCGGATCGGGAATCGTCTCCTTGTTCCACGGATGCAGGTGAGACAGCGGCATGCTCAAGGGATCAGTCGGAAACGAACAATGATTCCATTGCCGATAGAATGAGTGATCGATAAATTCTTCGATCCCTATGTTGATATCGCTCAGCCTCGCCGTGCGCCATTCCCGGTTAGTGATGATACCCGGGCTCGCCATTCGGCGCCTCGCCCATTCATTACAGTTCGCGTAACTCGCGTCGTAACTTGCGGGATCGTCCCAACACCCCACGCTCAGAAAATTTCCCGGCAATTCGCCGGCGAGGCGATAGAGCGGGTCTGCTTCATAAAAGAACTCTACCAGGTCGTCCCAGATCGCCGTAACTTTCTTCGAGTAATCGAGCAGCGTGCTGACGCGACCGAGAATCTGATTAAAAAGATCCTTGTCCGCTTCGATCCCCAATCCGCCAGGATAAATCGTGGTCGGATGCGGATACTTGCCGAAAATCATGGTGGCGATTTCGCATCCCAACCTCGACATCTGGAGAGCCTCGAGATAAAGCGGGCCGTACATCGTGTTCATCTCGCGCATGATATCGGCGATGGACATCAGACCGTGAATCTCGACGCCAGGAGCCCTCGTCACTTGCGCTTTGGCCCATATCGAGAGGCTGGTGCGACTGACTGCGGCCTCGGAATAGTCCGGCCCGGTGAGCAGGAATAGATGGCGGGCGCATTCGCTCAGCATCTCGCCACACGATCCCAGATTCCGCGCGATGATCGCCAGCGGGGGCGGCGTGAGATTCCCGGTCATCTCCAATGCCATCGTTGCGGCGATCGCGTGGGCGCCGCTCGCTCGCCCACTGGTGCGGCAGGCGATCTGAGTTGCATCGAAAGGATTCCTCTCCTTCAACATCAGTTCAAAGCCGCAGAATTGCGTGTTTTCGACGTAGGCATCGAGCACTCGCCGTTGCTCGAAATCGATTATAGAATTCAAGACCAACCCGCCCGATGCGCGCGTCAACGGATCGATCGTGAAATTCCATACGTCCGGACTTTCGGCACCGCTTTCCATCGTTTGCTCTATCCCCGGCGCGCGATCCACACGGGGTTCTTCAACGATGTCGAAAGACGCTACCGGTCTATTGTCGTTCAAACGCGCTCGCCCGTAGGCATCATATTTGATTGGCAAACTCTTGAATACCACTGATTCCAGTTTCCAGTGTTCTGTTTTCAGTTATCAGTTTTCAGACAATCAAGATCGGCAACCACTAAAAACTGAATTGAAAACTATTTTTTCAACCCGGGTCCGGACGGGCGAGATGAAGGAGGCGATCGGCGAAACCACGCTCGGTACAACCGATGCAACTCCCACCCACGCGGACACAACCGCCGAAATTCCTCAACCACCCATTGACCGGCACCGAGCAATTGACCGTCGGGCGGTTCGTCAGATCAATTCCGCCAGCCGGAGAATATTCGACACGCGGTGGCAATGGATGTGTTTGGTGACTGAAAAGCCAGCGAGGACGGCGTTCCTCATCCAAATCGATGGGTACCAGTTGAGCTAAATGCAGAAAAACGTAAATCAAGGTCTCAATAAAACCTTCACCTGTCGGAGCACAACCTGGAAGATTGATGACGGGCAATTTGGCCTGGCTTCTGAAATCCTGGCCTAGATATTCATCGAGGCCGTTGGCAGCGATCGGGCTGCCGGCCGAAGCCGGAATACCTCCCCAGGTCGCACAGCTACCAATCGCTATAACCGCCTCGGCCCTGCGCGCCAGCCGGTCAACCCACGCGGCGGTCGTGATCGGCTTGCCATTCTGTGTCATTCCCAAACGTGAAAAGCTTCCATCTCCGGCGCGCGACTCGTCCGGGATTGCACCTTCAAGCACCAGAACAAAGGGAGAGTAGGCGCCCTCGGCAGCGCGTTCGAGATGGGCGCGATACGAATCGCCGCTCTCCAGTGAAAATTCGGGGTGAATCATTACTACGCGAGGCACGTCGGGCACATTGCCCATAATTAAATCTTCTATCCCGGGTTCAGAGGCGCAGAGCATCGCCATCGTGCATCCGTTGCAACCAGCCCCGGTTAACCAGATCAGATGTACAGCCTCGAGCGATGTCCCTTCGCTCTGCATGGATAACTCCTCAAAAGATTATTTCATCAGCTCTCTAAATGGGGGGGATGTGAGCTGAAACTACAGAAACGATCCACTCATACGACCAGTGACAATGATCAACCTAAGTTTAATATGATCAAATGATTTCCGCTACTGGCTGTCGCTCAGTCATGAGTGAGCGGATTATAAACATACTAATCAGGTTGCGCAACTGGTCTGACGCTACCCGTGAATTTGCGTGTAATCGCGGTAGAGAATAGAATCACCGTTCTTCATTCGTCTCGTATCTTCGTGTTCTATTTTCAGACCACCCGTTCAACGAACGTTGCGCGAAAACCACTGAAAATAGACAGGATTTATCGGATTTTCAGGATTTACCGGGTCGCAGCGATTCTTGAAAATACCGTCTATTGCCAGAGGAGTTTTTATGAACCCTGAGCAACTTCAGAAGTTGCATTACGACCGTATCGCTCAAGAATATGAGGCCCATTATGACGATTCAAACAGCCAGCGATACCGCGACAAATTCTATCATCGGACGATGTTCGAGGGGATGAATCTGACCGGCATGAATGTGCTCGAGGCGATGTGCGGGAGCGGGCAAACGACCCAATTCCTGCTCTCCGAGGGCGCGCAGGTCACCGGTTTGGATATCTCGAATGAGACCATATCTTCCTTCAGCAGACGCTGGCCAAATTGCAATGCGATCTGCGCTTCGCTGCTCGATTCAGGGTTGGAGAGCGACTCATTCGATGCCGTCTCGATAGTGGGCGGGCTGCATCATCTGCCTCCCTATGTCGAGAACGCGATCAGCGAAATTCATCGTATTCTCAAGCCGGGCGGATATCTGTGTTTCGCCGAACCTCATAAAGGATCACTCCCCGACCTGATTCGGCAACTGTGGTACAAACACGATTCGCTCTTCGCCAGCAATGAAGAGGCTATCGATATGACCGAGCTAAAACGGGCGTTCGCATCGCAGTTCAGCTTCAGAAGAGAGCGATACCTAGGCAACGTCGCGTACCTGCTCGTGCTGAATTCGATGGTCTTCCGTATTCCGCTGAGATTGAAACCCGTCTACTCCCCCGCTCTTATACATCTGGAATCTGTGCTCAACCTACTTCAAAGCAAAATGACGGCGTGTCTTGTCGTCTGCCAATGGCAAAAAAGATGAATAGTGCTCATCCACCGGACTCGATACCTTTGCGTGGACGCGTTTCATCAGCTCATCGACATCTTCTTTTTTCAGCCCTTTCGTCTCGATCGTGTCGTGCAAGTGCACCGTGATCTTCGAAGGATAGAGCATCCAATCGCCCTTCCGGCTGAATTCATATGCACCGACGATGCTCATCGGAACGATGGGATAACCGAACTGAATCGCCATGCGAAATACGCCCGGGTTGAATGGGCCGACCCGGCCATCGGTAGTGCGGGTCCCTTCGGCGAAGACAATCAGGCTGATTCCTCGATCGAGCGCTCCCCGCGCCATCTTCAACATCTTTTTATAGGCGGATAAATTCCCTTCCGGAGGCACCGGTATATTCCCGAATTGCTTCATCATCCAGCCATAGGCCGGAACGCTGAAATGAGATTCATTCTCCAGCCCGCGGACGAACTGAGGGATGGCGGAATAGATGATAAATGCATCCCAGATGTCGATGTGGTTGCAGACGAAGAAACTCGTGCGCCGCCGGTCCAATCCCGGAGAATACTTGACTGCCAAATCAACGCCGGCGACCCGCAGGATGTTGCGGAAAAGCCACCGCTGCGGCCGGTCGTTTTTACGCGGATCGATGAAAATCCCGAGCAGGACTAATACAGTGCAGATCGGAAAGAAGTGGATGATGCTGACGGTCCATATAAAAATGCTGCGAGCAATGTAGTAGAGTTTCTTCATGATCGGTTGTCGGTTTTCGGTTGCTGGTTGCCGGTTGTTGGTTGTTGGTTGGTTGTTGGTTGTTGGTTCGCAATTGTTTCGAGGGAAATAAAATCGATGTAAACCGGCTACCGACTACCGATAAAATGTCGCTTGTTGATGTAAACCGACAACCGACAACCGATTACCGTCACACCATTACATTTAATGCGGAGGGAAGCACTTCCAAACTTTCGCACTGGACCTTCATCACTTCGCCATCAATCATAATATCGACCGGTTCCTGAAAATCCAGATCGATGCGCTGAGCCCTTCCCACCCAAACGAGCGGATGTGAAATGTGGGTACCGTCGTAGCATTTCGGAAAATTCCGGATGAAATCGAATCGATCGGCCGACCAGCGAACGATATCGATCAACCCATCGCGCGTATCGGCATTCGGCGCGAGCATCATTCGACCTCCGGTATACTTGCTGTTATTGAATATCAGAAGCGCGGACAGCGGTGGATCGGCTTCAGCCACTCCATCGATTTTCATTCTGAAGATGCGCTTCTTGAAGTTCGCTAAGCAGAGGAGTACCGACAACGGGTAACTGGCCGCGCCCAGCGATTTAAACCGATCATTGGCGAGTGTGCAAACATCGGCTACGAAACCGAGGCTCAAGATGTTGATATAAAAAATCTCACCATCTTTATGTTTCAGGCGGACCACATCGCAACCGCGCCAGCGCTTTTCCATGATAGCCCGAAACGCATATTCGACTCCTTTATCAGTGAAGTCGCGCAGGAATGAGTTGCCCGTGCCGAGCGGCAAGAATCCCAGCCACGGTTTAACGCCATCGTTCGCGGCTTCGGGAAACAGGCCGTTGACGATTTCAAATGAAGTGCCATCCCCGCCGACTGCGATGAATTTAAGATATCCGTCGCGGTAGGCCGCGCGCGCTATCAGGGTCGCATGCCCCGCGCGCTCGGTTTCAACAACGTCAAACTGCAGCCCTGCTGCGCGCAGGCGATCGAGTGAGGGACCGAGAAGCTTGGCGCATTTTCCGAAACCCGCCGCCGGATTGACGATGGCAAGAGTCTTCATAGCTCTATGACCGCCGTGTGGCGCTCATATCTGTTTCGTAATTCCTCGGCCAGTACAAATCGTTTGATCTTCATCGAAGCGGTGCGCGGGAAATCGGTATCACACAGGATGTAGCCGCTTATACGTTTGAAGTTGAGCAGCGTGTTATTACACCTGGAGATTTCCTGGATGACATCATCCGTCAATGCCTGCCCTTCATTGAGCCTCAGAGCGATCACCAGTTTTTCTCCGAGCATCGTGCGTTCAGGCCACACGTAGTTGGCCGCGAAGATGCAGAACTCCTTGACCGGCAGCCCATCAAAAGCCTTTTCGATGTCTTCCGGGTAAACGTTCTTCCCTTCTTCGGTGACGATCATATTCTTGACCCGCCCGAAGAGCTGAAGATGCCCCTCCTCGTCAAATCGTCCGAGGTCCCCGGTCAATAGCCAGCCATCGACGATTGTCTCAGCTGTCAGCTCCGGTTCATCCAGATAATGCGACATCACGGTATCGCTCCGGACGATGACCTGACCGATCCCGTCATCGTCCGGGTTGACCACCCGGACATCCATCCCGGGAAGCGGTTTGCCGACGGTATCGGCGCGGAACGGTCTGAAGTCATTGAGGGTGATGGCCGTCCCCGCTTCAGTCAAGCCGTAGCCATTTCCCACCGGAATCCCTACATCATAGAAGAACTGAAGCATCGAAGGATCGCTGAATGCCCCGCCCGTGAAGACGGCGCGCAGCTTCCCGCCGAACGCCTGGTGTATCTGTCTGAACATACCACGGCTCAGCCTGGGACGCGGCTGATTCTTCGTCAGAGCGCGATTGATCCTGACCAGTCGATTGAAGAAAAAACGGTTGAAAGGCGACAATTCATCGAGGCGTTTCATCAATGCGATCTGCAGGTTCTTCAAAATCAGCGGCACCAGGGCGACATACGTGATCTTGTACCGCACAAAGGCCTCGCGCACGAATTCCGGTCGCAATGTGCGCAGATGAATGACAGTCGCGCCGCAAACGAACGGCCCGATGAATCCAACCATAAAATCTATCGCGTGGTTCGTCGGCAAAATGCTGAGGTATCTCACGCCCGGCCAGAAAGGGAAAAGCGATGTAAGCGAGGCGCACTGCTCGAGATAGTTATGGTGCGTCAACACGCACCCTTTTGGAGTTCCGCCGGTGCCCGAAGAGTAAACTATGCACGCCCAATCTTCACGCTTGCGCTTTACGAATAAAGGCTTCCCCTCGACATCGGGGTCTTCCCAGCGGATCGCGCCATATAGATCCGCATTATCCGGTGCATCGGTCACGATCACTGTGCCGACGCTGAATTCCGAAAATCCCTCGCAGCGAGCCATCGCGCGCCACAGGTGATATTCGGTGATCAGCACTTCAGCCTTGGAGTGAGTGAGCAGAGCCAGATGTTCGGGAGCCGAAAGCTTATAATCGAGTGGGACAACCACGCCTCCTGAGTAAAAGATGGCGTATGCCGAAATCGGCCAGCGCGACTGGTTGGACAGAATGATCGCCGCACGCGAATCGGCCTCGAACCCGCGGTCCTGGAGAAACCTCGCCAGTGGCATAGCGGCTTCTTTGAATGTACGGTAGGTCAACCGGTGATTTTCCTTATCGCGATCGGCTTCGATAAGGCAGACTTCTTTGGAGAATCGGTCGATTGCTTCGCGCAGAGCGGATCCTATCGATTGGTGCTGGCTCAGATTGATCATCCCATTTTTCATGTGTTCGCTGTAGCACGCCTTTTTTCGATTTATCCATCCGCAAGCAGCATCACAGTCGCGCTTGAATTCGTTCAGCCAGTGTGCGGAAATCGCTTACACCCTGCACTTCGTAATCAGGCAATTCGACATTGAAATGGTTCTCCAGACGAGTCAGCAGTTCGAGCGCCTGCAAACTGTCAATACCCAGTTTTTTGAAATAGTCGTCGTCCGGTGAAAGCTCTTCGCGCGATGCCTTAAAATGCGTCGCGGCAAGCGTGAGTATTTCGTCAACGATGTTTTCTGTAGTTTTCATAAACCCAAGAATAGTTGATAGTTCGTAAACATTGTGGCAACAATCTATACGAACTATCAACTATCAACTGTCAACTATCAACTAATTTAGTATGCCCACCGCACCAGTACCGTTCCGGCCGTGAATCCAGCTCCGACAGCGGCGAACAAGACCAGGTCCCCTCTCTTCAATTTACCATCGTCGATCGCGTCGCCTATGGCCAGCGGAATCGTCCCGGCCGTCGTATTTCCGTACTTGTGAATATTCCGGATAACCTTCTCCTGGGCCAATCCGAGTTTTTCGGCAGTAGCATCGATGATTCGGATATTCGCCTGGTGTGCGATGAAGGCTCCCAAATCATCGCCGGTCAGGTGATGTTTTTCGAGCATTCTATGACTTAACTCTTCCATCTTCCGCACCGCGAATTTGAAGACCGAAGAGCCGTTCTGGTGAACGAAGTGCATATTCTTTTCGACGGTCTCCCGGGTGGACGGATGCAGACTTCCGCCGGCGGGCATGCAGAGATTGTCGCCGCCGGAACCATCGATTTCGTGATAATAATCGAGTATCCCAAATTCTTCGTTTTCAGCCGGCTCGAGCAACACGGCGCCGGCGCCATCGCCGAAGAGGATGATGGTTGATCGGTCACTCGGATTGACGATGCTCGTCATGACGTCGGTGCCGACGACAAGAACATTTTTGTGTTGCCCGCTCTCAATGAATTGCGCTCCGGTGGTCAGGGCGTAGAGGAAGGACGAGCAGGCGGCGGAGATGTCAAAACCCCACGCGCGCGTTGCGCGGATTTTGTTCTGGATTACGCAGGCCGTCGAGGGGAAGAACATGTCGGGAGTGACCGTCGCAACGATAATCAACTCGATCTCTCCGGCCTCGATGCCGCGACGCTTTAGGAGATCGTCGATGGCTTTGACGGCGAGTTCGGAGGCAGGCGTCCCTTTTTCGACCCATCGCCGTTCGTGGATACCGGTACGTTCAACAATCCATTCGTGACTGGTCTCAACCAACTTTGCCAGATCGTGATTGGTTACGACGCGCGGCGGCACGTAACGCCCCAACGCTGTGATCTTGGCTCTTCGTTTAGTCATTCGTTATTCTCCGGAGATACGGGAAAATGCAAAAATGCTAATAGCTGAATATTCCTGGCATTACCTGCTTTTCAATTCCCGCTACATTTCAGGGCAAATAAGGAAATGGATCGCTGCTCTCCACAAATCTACGCAAGCCGGCTTCGACCGCTGGTCGAGTAAATAGCTCGCAGAAAATTTCGATCTCTTGTCGAAGTTCGGCGGAGGGGACCGGCTTGATGAACCCTTTCGCTCTGATACTCGTCGCTCGATCAAACTTCCTTACCTGTGCGGCCGCCGCGCGCGCTACTTTGAGCGCATCGCCTTCAGCAACCAGCTGGCTGACCAGCCCGATAGTTTGCGCCTTATTAGCATTTATACTCCTACCGGTCAGCAACAAGTCACGAACAATAGCATTACCCAGATCACGCTTCAAACGCGGAATGCCGCCGAATCCAGGGATCAGACCCAACCGAAGTTCGGGAAAACAGAACCGGGCCATCTTGTCCGCAATGATCAGGTCGCAAACGAGCGCGAGTTCGAATCCGCCTCCGAATGCCATGCCGTGGACAGCTGCGATCGTCACGAGCGGCGAAGCGTCGAGCGTGTTCATCACGCCATGAATACGGTTGAGAAACTCGCGAACGCGCGGCGCGGCGTTTTCAAATCCCAATTCTTTGGCGCGGAGATAGAGTTCGCGCAGATCGGCCCCGGCGCAGAAACCCGATTTCATGCGGCTGTAAATGATGAGCGCGTGTGCTTCATCCTTTAATATTTCGTGCGCCTCAACGAATCGTTCGAGCTCTTCGAGGGTCTTCGAGCCGATTTCATTGCAGGGCTCACGATGCAGGGCCAGTTCGATACAACCATCGCGCATTTCCCACGAAATCGTCTCACCGGTGAAGCTTTTCATACTTTTTTGGAATGATACAGATCCTCGATCTGAGACTGAAATTGTGCGGCAATGGCATCGCGCCGCAGCTTGCCATTCGCCGTCAGCAATCCGCTCTCGATCGTCAAAGGCTCTTTGTTGAGATGAAATGCGTGTATACGCTTGTAATGCGGCAACTGCAGATTGACCGTCTCCAGAGCCTGTTCAACCTGCTCGTGCGACACCTCCCCAGTGATCAATGCAGTCAGGAAACCGCGGCCATTACCCATTACCACGCATTGCTGCGCGTCCGGCAGTTTAAAAAGAACCTTCTCCTCGATAGGCTCGGGCGCAATGTTATGGCCGGAATTCAGGATGATCAGGTTCTTGATTCTACCGACGATCGCCCATTTGCCTTGCTCATCGACTTCGCCTTGATCTCCGGTGCGCAGCCAACCGTCGTTCATCGTTTTCGCCGTAGCCTCAGGCTTCCCCCAGTAACCGGCGAAGATATTAGGCCCTCGTACCAGTATCTCATCGCCTTCGCCGAGTTCCATCTCTACCCCGGGAACCGCCGGTCCCACACGACCGGGTACGAAATCGCGCGGGTCATCCAACGTGCAGATAGCCGTGGTTTCGGTCAAGCCATAAACCTGTAAGACGCGAATCCCGAGCATGAGGAAGAAAAGTTGCGTATCTTTCGCCAGAGGCGCAGAGCCGCAGATCAGCGCCCGCAGGCTCGACCCGATCTTTTTTTTGATGGAAGAAAAGATCAGCGAATTTGCCAATGAGAACCAAAACCCGTCAAAACCCGACGCTTTTCCCTCGTACTTTCGCAGCCAGGCCGCTTTGCCATTGTGATAAACCTTGCGGATGATACCCGGCTTCCGCGCTATCTGGCTCTCAACACCCGTGCGAATACGCTCGAGCAATACCGGGACGTTGAGGAAATATTGCGGTTGGGCTAGTGTCAGCTCCTCTCCGAGTTTATTGAGATCGGTCGATAGAGTCAGCAGACTGTGGCGCGACAAACACCCAAGAAGCAGGATCCACGAGCCGGCGAAGCAGAAGGGCAGATAATGAAAAACGTGATCCGGATAACTCTCGCTTTCGCCTTCCATCAACTGATCGAGCCGCATCCCCACACAGCTCAGCATAAATGTGACGTTGCCGGCATTTAGCATAACTCCCTTCGGCTCGCCCGAAGTACCGGATGTATAGATGAGAGTGACGACTTCCCCATCATCGAGCGTCAGCGGTCCATCAGCCAGCTCATCTGCCGGCTTGGCCGAAAAGATTTCCTCGAAGAGCTTCAACCTCAGCGTTCCAGCATGTTGGTTCTTCGCTATCCCATCGAGGAGCTCTTCACTGCTGCAGCAAACCATCGCCGCGCCGCAATCTTTGAGCATACGGGCGAGCTCATCCGGCGCCTGTCTCGGATAGAGGGGGACCACGATGATGCCTTCGGCGATGAGCGCCAGATCCAGCGCCGCCCATCGAATACTGTTAGGCGCGAGCAATCCGCAGCGGTCGCCTTTCTGTAAGCCCGATTGGCGAATGAAGCTGCGCGCCGTCCGGATCGATGTAAGCAGTTCGCCCGCAGTCGCGCCAACGAACTGGCCGTCACGAACCTCACGCAAGATAGGAAGGTCGGGTCTTTGTTTCAGTCGATGAAAGATGTTTTCGATAAAGTTCATTCGGTGAAGCCCCTTGTCATTGTTAATTGTTCATTGTTGATTTTCATTTGTCATTTGTCATTTAAGAATTAAGCTACCGTTTTTTTCTTCAATGACAAATGTCAAATCAACAATGAGCAATGAAAAATGACGGGTGGGCCAGCTAGCTATATGTTTCAAGCAATTTATGCAAATTCCCGCTCAGCGGCGGCAAATAATCCTCCCAATTCTGCAATCCCTTGCGGATCGGGAAATCGGGATATCGCCGCTGCAGGTGCTCTTCGAAATAGATGCCCATCCGCGCCATCACTTTCAAATTTCTGGCTACTGTAGCACCGATACCGTCGCGAACCGATTCTTGTTCTTTGAGCAATCTTCCCATGACTTCGAACAACCTTTCCTCCAGGTCCGGATCGTCAACGGTCAGGAGCAGATCCTGGTGGCCGCGTTCGTGCATCAGGTTTCTGATTCGTTCATCCATTGTCAGTCCGGCCGAAGCGACGAGCGACGGCATCGTAGTCACAATTCCGTGGTATCGTGAAGAGACCATCAGATTGCAGTGTCGCAGAATGCTGACGAGTTGATACATATCGTAATCCGCGGATGAAAATACCGGCAACCCGCCCAGCTTCTCCGCTATCTTTTCGCAGGCCTCCGTATCGAGCATCTCCGTAGCCGCCAGTACGACGAAAACGCGGTGTTGCTTGCGGAAGCGGTCGACCGCATTTGCTATAGCCCTCAGATAACGCGCGAATGCCTCGTCCACCTCCGGCCCAGCTCTGTGGAAGTAGACTGTACGATACTGGCTATCTCGATAGGCACCGGTCAATGTCAAAGCGATGAACTTCGATACCGAAGCATTGACCGGCCACCAGTAAGGATTGACGGGACAGACGACGAGCACCGGCGTTCGCTCATCCCAGCCCGATTTGCGTAAAGCATCCCGCCCAAAATCGGGGCGGGGCGGTTCGAATGTCCAGGCGGTGTCCGTTCCGAGCGCGGTCGATACGCCGAGTTTGCCCAGCACGGTTTGCGATTCCGGATTACGAGTGATGACGAATGAATCCTTGCAATAACGCCCGACCATCCGCGCCAGTACCGGCTCCATATATCCCGCTTCCGCTCCATAACCCAGGCTCAGTTTGTTCTGCGCCGCTGCGATGCCGAGCGAACCGACCATCATTGCAGTCACCGCATTGGTGAATTTGCTCTTGAACATTGAGCCCTCGCACGCAACGACGCCGTCGAATTTTGGTACTTCGCGCGCCAGCATCGGCGGGAAGATGTCGGGAAGTTTTACCTGCTTGACGCTTTTGAAATAGCCTTCTGTGAACCCGAAATTCTGACTCAGGACGCTCAACTCGCACCTGTCTTCACCAAGAATATGCCTGACCTGGCGCAACATCTCCTCGACGCGCACATCGGAGCCCGTATTGCGGGTTCCGTTATAACCGGTGAAGAGCAATTTCAGTTTTTCGCCCGGTTGCCAGCGGCGTCCCGCGCCCAGCATCCATTTGAGCTTTGAAATTTCGATCAAACCCCCGACCCAGGCTTCGAGCGCCAGATCCATACTCATGCGGTATCTCCTAGGTAAGACAATAAAATAAACGGTATTGCGAGGGGTTAGCGAGTTCTTTCATCAAGTGGCCATCGATCTAGTGTCACTCGCTACGGCTCGCGGTGCCGATTCTTCCGTATTCGGCCAATCCTTATACGGATATGAGAAATTGTGCGCCTTACAAAATCGCAGCAGAGGATAGCAGTATTGGGAGAACGGGACAGGTTTCTTCCCGGTCTCCTGCGTGATGCGCGTATTATCGAAGACTGTGTTCCATACCAGGTAAGGGATGAAGACTTTCAGTAATGTAGCCCCGTAGCTGACTGCACTGCCCCGGAAACTGTCGGCCAACCAGTTATTGATCGTCGTAAAGGGTTTCTCGAGCGAAGGCAGATATAGAGGGCCGCTCCTGTTCTGCGCTTCGGCCAATGCGTTTGTCAGTTCCTTGAAGGTCTGCGATTCAACACCCGATGAGAGATGATAAGTATCATGAGCAGGCCTCTCTTTCTGGTGAATGGCGACGATCGATTCGGCGACGAAATCGACATTGACTATATCGATCCGATCGCCCGGCTGGAATGGAAGTATGGGCAATCCCGAGAGAAAGACAAAGGAGCGTACCATGTCGAATTGAGTCGTCTCCGGATAACGACTGTCTCCTAAAATGATGCTCGGCCGAAAAACTGTGTGCGGCACATCCGCCAGCAGTTCGTTGATCATATGTTCGCAGAATTTCTTGGTGCGCGCATAGGGATCGTAATCGGAACGATTCCAGTCGAGAGCCTTGTCTTCTTGGACTACCTCATCCAATCGATGGCCGGCGATGGCGACGGTGCTAACCTCGCTGAAGCGGCGCAGACCGTGGATGTCCCGGGCGGCTTGGGCGGCCTTGAGGACCTCCAGGGTCCCACGCAGATTGACGTTCAAACAGGTCTTTTCGCTCTTCCGGTTGAGCGACGCTGCGCAATGTATGATCGAATCGGATGATTTGATCAGGCGGCGATAATCTTCTTCCGACAGCCCGAATTTTTTATCGGTGAGATCGCCGCGAAAAATGTTGATGCGGCTTTTGAGATGATCGTAAAAACGCGGGAAATCCAGGTGCAGCTGCAGCGCGCGCCAAAGCCGTACTTCGGCTTCGCGCGCGTCTTTGGCGCGAACCAGCAGATTGAGATTGTCTCGATAATTCTCCAGCAGGAGTGCGGCAACGTGGGCTCCCACGTAACCGGTCGCGCCGGTAAGGAAAATCGTCATAACCGGGTCAAGTTATCTAGTTGAGGCCTGTGCAAATTATAGCCAGTTGCCATCAGTGTTTTCTGATTGGCTCCGGAGGAGCCCGATATTTATAGCTCAGGGTCTAATTTCAATCTCCAGCTCCGAAGGAGCGGCATCCGAATGCGGGGATGTCGATTCATCGCAGCCGGCGAAATGTGGATGATCGAATGCTATAACATTTCGCGCCTCCGGCACCTGCCTGCTTAGCCACTAATTACTCGGGCAATTTATTTTTTGATATCGCTCTGGCCCGCTTCACGGGTTAGAACAATATTCAAACAACCTTGTTTCCACAGTACTAACACTATTAACTAAGTTTCTTAATGATCGACGAATCAGTACCGCGAGCGGTAGCGAGCGTTGTACCCGAGCCAGTCGATTGATTGAGCCACGCTCGCTACCGCTCGCGGTACTGATTCGAACTTGAATCGCCATTTAAACATCAAATAACTTAGTTAGCTTAGCTTGCCTTTCCTGTCTCGCATTATCGAGGCGAGAATCAATGAAGTGAGCACACCGGCAACAATCGCGCCCATCGATGCCTGGAGCATGTAGCTTTTCAGATTGAAGTAATTGTTCGCTTGCTCAAGCGTCGCCCTGCCCGCCCCGATAGCGTTGTCGATCATATTCCCGAAGAAATCGGGATTTATAAAACGATAAAAAATGAATTGAAACAATGGCGCTAACAAAGAGACGACAACGCTCACACCGAGACCGCATAAGAATGCCTGGTTAAAATTGATACGCCCTCCGAGCGCCCTGCGTTTTTCCGCGATCGCCAGGATCATCATGACGAAGGCGGGGAAGATGAAGAGAAGCGTGAGGTACGGATGCATCGAGATATACTTGTCGTGCAAGCCGACGGCGTACTCGAGCGCGAGCCACAACAACTGGACGACCGAGAAAATCAACCCCCATTTAATTTCAATCTTCATTTCCCTTCCTCCATGGATCTAACCGATACGGCGGACGAACGCGGATTCCTCAACGCATTCGTCGCCTGTGCCGACTCATAATCCACCTGAGCCCTTCTCGTCGCCGGCGCATGTCAACTTGCCGCTATACTCTGTTCCGGCGTTCCCATTTCGACGTCTCTGCGCGACTTGTTCTGGACGGGGCGCCCCTCGATAATCGGATATGACCACTTGCGCAGCGCCGGTATGTGAATATTGATCCAGTAATCCCACCAGTCGATATAGTTCGCGTCGTATCCGAAAGCCTGATATTCCTCGGGCGGGAGCGCAGCGGAAAGCAGTTCTACATGCTTCGCCTCAAAAACGTATTCGTTGTGCAGGATGAATGGCTCATAGAGCTGTATCAACTTCTCGACTTTATCCAGATCGCGTTCGCGCCTGACCAGCGGCGAGCGCATCATCGGCAGCGGCGCCATGATCCTCAACAAAGCCTGCACGACCTGTTTCTGTCGCGGCGCTGAGAGATTCCGGTACCGGTCAATCGAGACCGGTATCGAATCGAATAACGCGCGCAAACGCTGATTGAAATCATCCTGCGCGCGATAATACTTCCGGTGCGCGAGCCCGGTCAGTTCGATCGTGCGGCGCATATCACACGGATTGGTCGCCGAAGTCGCCAGTTGATATAAACGTTCATGCCGCCGCTCGATCAATGCCGCCGAGATGAGGACCATCCCGCGGCATACGAGATCGACGGGAATGATGTCGAGGCATTTCTTGCCGTTGGACGGTAACTGGCGGAAGAAAGTGCCGAGCAGATAAGAGATGGGCGCCGATGTGTTGACGCCTTCATTCCACCCCTCGAAAGGGTCGTGCGTCGACGTCTCGACGATCGACGGGCGCACGATGGCGACCGGTAAATCTCGCCCGAGCGTTGCGATGAGCGATTCCGCCAGACTTTTGGTGAGGGTATAGGTGTTCGGCCAGCCGTACGACCGCGCCCGCGCCATTCCGGCTTCGGTCAATTCGTTCCTCACCCACCGCTGCCGCTGTTTGCGAACCTGGGCATCTATTTCGGCTTCACCGGGCTTTTTCTTCTGATTGCTTGCCTTGCTGAGCACCTGACGACGAAGCTGATCCGTGACCTCTTCGCTCTCCGCTCTCTCTTCGATCCGGGCAGCCAGTTCCCGCAGCGCATCGTATTCGCTGGCGGCGTCGAATCCTGCCACGTCGTTGGGAGTGTAATGAGGCACGAGCGTTTCATTGATGCGCCCATCGCGGAATCCCACGACATAACAGGTAGAAAGATGAAGCAATGACGCGTGATCGCACCGGCGTAAAAAGTCCAGCAGGTGAAGGGTCCCGTCAATATTGATCGAGAGAGCCTCGCGCAGGTCCGGATTGAAATCCGTGAGCCCGGAGCTATTGATGATCAGATCGAGTTTCGCCAGCAGTCGCCCCTCATCTTCTAATCCCAGACCCGGCCGGCAGATGTCGCCCTCGATGACCTCGACCTTTTCCGCGATAAACTGCGCGAGCCCGTCACCGTACTTCTCGTGCAAAGGTTCGAAGATCGGAGACTCATCGATTATCTTGGCGAAGCGCCGTTCCGCAGTCGTGGAACGCTGGCGGCGAATGAGCAGATAGATTTTTCCGACATCGGGCAATTCTTGAAGCACTTTGGCCAGCCAGACCTTGCCGATGAACCCGGTGAATCCGATGAGCAAAATATGTTTAGATGCGAATGATCTTCGGATCGAGAGATAGGGGATTATCTGATGCGGCTCAAAAACCACGGTCGGGCTGCAAATCTGCGGCACTATGCGTCTGGCCGGGATGATCGCCCTTTTCAATGTCACTAAGCCGGGGAATCCCAGCTTGCGCGCTAACTTTCCCGGATAGATGGAGCCGTCGGGATTGGTGCCGACGATGCGCGCCAATACCTGCCTCGGCCTGATGACCGGTGAGAGCAATCTTCCGGTCGCCAATCCGTCGCGAAACTCCAGACGGTTGGCCACCAGCCACTGGACCCCCAACTCTTGCGCGAGCGGCCGCATGACGTGTTCGAGTCCCTGACTGACCAACACGATATTCTCGCCGCGCGCTATGGCTTCCCTTAAATTTGCGAGCCCACGCGGCTTGAGTTTAGGCTTGAGAACATATTTGAAGTACTCTTCACCGAGTAGATCGAGGCGGTCCCGGCTGATGCCGCGCAACAGCGTGTGCAGCACTCGCGTCGCGAATATTCGGTCGAGGGCGAAAAGAAAAGGGCGGAATAAGGCCGATAGCGCGAGCAGCCCGCGCCTCTGCCAGCGTTCGGAAAACCTCTGGGCGTGCCATGTGAAATAGGCGACCGGGCGCACGGCGCTTAAATTGAGTAGACTTCCCTCTACACGCCAGAAGGTCCTTTCAGGCACACGCGGATCCTTGTAGGTCCGCAAACCAGTCAGATTATTTCTATCGACTGCGCTCACAATCCAATTTTTATTGACAAACTACTTTCTCATTATTTGGCAAGATGACTATTTTCTTCAATCCTGTGTCAGAGCCCTCGCTCTTCTATCCTGGACTGCGCATGAAACCTCAAATCCCACTACTAGTCAAATACTTTGGGCATCGCTTCATCTGCGGATTATTACCGTACCGATCCGCCACTATCTGACCAAGACCTAGCTTTTCACATGCATAATGTAATTACAGGCAACTACAGTATTACCAATACTGCATTATTTTTATTAGTTGAAAGTAGTTTATTGACAACTGATCAAAATATCCGTAATTTGGCGAAGCTTTCGCGGTGAAAGCAAAAACCCGGTCACAACTGGTTAGCTGTGACCGGGTTCATTTGGTCAGCATTGAGCTGATACCAATTTAGCAAATGCATGTTAGCTCATCGCTGACCTTCTGAAAAGCTCGAGGAGCGTCGCTGACTACCATAGCGGCAGCTTTCTCATAGATCGAAAAGGAGCAAAGATGATGAGCCTCTCATTGAAGGTATTTCAAGCAAAACCCAATCCTCGCGGCAAGGAAGGAAAAGACAGAACGCTGAATCAAGCGATTCAACCGGAACTATTGCTGGGCGAGTGGGTAGATATCGAAAACAATGGAATCGAATTAATCACATTCTCCAAAATTCAGCTTCACCATACGCTCTTCAACGACCTCTGCCAGACTAAAGGTCAAACGGAGAAGTACTGGAGCGCCGAAGGGACCGGTTTGCTCAAACCCGGGCAAATTCTTCGAATTCATAGCGGAAGGCATCACGACCGGAATCTGATGTCCGAGGTAGATGAAGGGGATGTGGACTGGCATGCCTATGCTGAGCGGGAAGCTTTCGTTCTGAACAACCGTTGCGGTGAGATCATCGTCCTCACCTGGCAGGACGAAGAAGGACGAGAGTATAAGGATGTGGCGTCCTACGCGCCTAATCCTCCGGAAGGCGAAATACTTTCCCGTTCGGAGAATCAACTCGTTTATCAAACCGAATCCTAGTTTCTTCATCAGCGCAGGACAATAGCCGACGGCCACCCAAATGTCCTGCCCCCAAAAATCCTACAAAGGGTGCGATGATGCATAGCTTACTAAGAGATATAGCGAAGATACGCTCCGGCCGTCTGTTTCGCGGGAAGATCGAGCCTGATCCGACCGGTCATTATCTGGTCATCCAGATCGGCGACATCGATCTAGGTAAAAAACTGGAAGTCAGCAATCTGACCAGAATCAGATTGCCTGACATCAAACCGTCCCAATTCGTCCGAAAAGGAGATGTGCTCTTCATCTCGCGTGGGATGCGCAAGCAGGCTCTGACGATCACGGAAGAGTTGAACAATGTCATTACCACTTCACAAATTTTCATTCTTCGACCTCACGAGGAGCTCTTGCCGGAATATCTGGCCTGGTTTCTCAATCAACTTCCGGCGCAGCGTTACCTGGAAGAACATTCATCGGGAACCAATGTCAGCCTGATCAATATGGAGGCATTCGGCAAGCTACCCGTTCGAACGCCGAAGCTTGAGATACAGCAGAAGATTGTTCAGATCTACGAGCTGGGTGTTCGGGAGAGAGAGTTGACGGAATTGATTCGACAGAAACGCAGCGTTTTAATCGAGATGAGATTACTCGCCGCGATCGAATAAAGAGGTTTAGAAGTTTGACTATAACTATTAAACGATAGCTACGGAGTAACGGAGAAAAATAGTGAAACCCGGTAATTCTCTCTGAGTCCGCGGCTATGAAAGAAAGGCTGCAATGAGCGAGCGATCGATTTTTCAAGAGGACAAAATACAAGCCGATATCAATGCCATAGCCTGGAAGGCCTGCGATACATTTCGCGGTACCGCTGATGCGTCAGTCTATAAGAATTACATCCTGGTTTTTCTTTTCATCAAATATCTAAGCGACATCTGGAAAGACGGGCTAGAACATTATCGCCAGGAGTACAAAGGAGACGAGGAGCGCGTGCGGCGCCGGATGAGCCGCGAGCGTTTCATTCTCCCTGAGGGCTGCGACTTCGATACTATCTATGCCAAGCGCAACGAAACCACGATCGGCGAGATCATCAACATTTCTCTGGAGAAGCTCGCGGAGGCCAACCGAGCCAAGCTGGATGGCATATTTCGCGACATAGATTTCAATTCCGAAATGAATCTGGGGAAGACAAAAGACCGCAACGCACGCCTGAAAAAATTGATCGAAGATTTTGCCGATCCGCGCCTCGATCTGCGGCCTTCGCGTCTCGGTGCGCGCGATGTGATCGGAGGCACTTTTCAATTTCTGATAGAGCGTATCGCCAGCGATGCGGGGAAGAAGGGCGGCGAGTTCTTCACGCCTCCGCAAGTATCATCGCTGCTTGCCAGATTGTTAAATCCGAAAAAAGGGGACCGCATCTGCGATCCGGCATGCGGTTCCGGGTCGTTACTGATCCGCCTGGCAGACGAGATTCAGGATCGCGACTATGCGATTTACGGCCAGGAGTCTGACCCCAGCACCTGGGCGATGTGCCGGATGAATATGTTTCTGCACAGCAAGGACAGCGCGCGAATCGAGTGGGGCGATACGCTCCGTAGCCCCAAGTTGATCGAGGAGGGTGCCCTCATGAAATTCGATATAATCGTCACCATTCCCCCCTTCTCGCTCGACAAGTGGGGCGCGGAGGATGTAGTTCCCGATAAGTTCAACCGGTTTCATCGCGGTATTCCACCCAGGAGCAAATCTGATTACGCGTTCATCACGCATATGATCGAGACGACTGTCCAAGATACCGGAAAAACCGGCGTGGTCGTGCCGCACGGCGTGTTGTTTCGCGGCGGCGCAGAAGTCAAAATCCGTAAACAATTGATCGAAGAGAATCTGCTTGAGGCTGTGATCGGGTTACCCGTAAATCTGTTCTACGGTACTTCCATCCCGGCAGCGATCCTGATCTTCAATCGCGGAAAAAAGACGAGCGATGTTCTATTTATCGACGCAAGCCGTGAATATGAAGGCGCGAAGAACCAGAACAGGCTGCGTGGCCGAGATATCGATAAGATCGTAGACGCATATAAGCAGTTCGAGACAATTGAGAAGTATGCGTATAGGGCGACAGTTGAGGAGATAACTGGTAACAATTTTAATTTGAATATTCCGAGATATGTCGATATTTTTGATGCGGAAGAGCAGATGGATTTCAAGGCATTAGGGAAAGAGATCGAGCAGTTGGAAACGGAGTTAGCCGATGTAAGGAGGGAGATGCAGACATATTTAGCCGGGTTGGGATTGATTGAATAGCCTGGCTGTAATAACTATTATTCAGAATTACAGGATTCGGGGACATCGCATTCCAGGTAACATCGTTCCCTTCTCTATGGCTGGTTTATGGTCTTTGAAAAATAGATGCAACCACGTCATCCAGCGTAGGGGCAGACTTATGTGTCATGCGCGTCAAGATAAGCCGTCAACTTCGTAACCTGGCCACTGAGCGCCAACGGCGCGCAATAAAACAACCAGGGGTGGAGCGCCTGGCGCGTAGCCCCTGGTAAATCGCAAGTGAGACGTCAAGCCCTGTAAGGGTGGGATATTCGGTCGCTCTTACCCCCCTACAACAGGGCTTGCCGATTCTTGATGATCTTCCAGGGGCTACGCTTCGCTCCACCCCTGGCTGTTTTATTGGCGCCCCTTTGGGGCTTAGGAGCCAGCCTGATCCTTTATCTTGATGCGTATGACCTATGTATCTGCCCCGGAGAGGGGCCACCGTGGACCCGGGGCATACACACTGGTGACATATAGGTCTGCCCCTACGTGGTTGCTTTATTTTTTTCAAAGAACATCGACGCCAGGTAGATATAGCAAGAGCGTTGCGTCTCATAGCGACGGTGAATTGTGGCCAATGTGTGATAGATGCCGGTGCCGGTATTGAAACGCAGTGTTGAAACGCCGGCCTAACTTATCCTGGGGCTACGCGGCAATTCGGCATGGGAGTTAAACGACCATGCTGAATGTCAATAAATTCTATTGTTTTTTGTTTTTACCTCGTTCCATCGAGTAACGTGCAATGTTAGTGACGAATAACCCGGCTCCCGCCGAAGATCATATCTCCCAGATAACAGCATTGCAGTTGCTGCAAAATCTCGGATACGTGTATCTGCGCTCGCATGAGGTATATCAGGAAAGGAAATGGGACCGGTCAAATGTCCTGCTCGAAGGTATACTCGAACAGCAATTGCGGCGACTCAACCGTATTAAGTATAGAGGTGAAATACACGAATTCTCGGAGAGAAACATTCAGGCCGCAATTGATACCATCAGGGATGTTCCATTCGATGGACTCATACACACTAACGAGAAGATATATGACCTGATCAACCTCGGCAAAAGTTTTGAACAAACAATCGGCGGAGCCGCGAGGAGCTTCACGCTGAATTACATCGACTGGGATAATCCTGCAAATAATGCTTTTCACGTCGCCGAAGAGTTCGAGATCGAGCGCGCTGGCAGCCGCCAGATATGCCGAGCAGGCATCGTAATTTTCGTGAACGGCATACCGTTTGTTGTGATCGAATGCAAACATCCTGATGAGAAAGATTCGCTGAATGCGGCCATCTCCCGCCACCTGCGCAATCAGGATAACGAAAATATCCCACGGCTTTTTCTCTACTCTCAGCTTCTGCTGGCAGTAAGCAACGACGAGGCGAAATACGGGACGACCGGGACTCTGAAAGAGAGCTGGTCGCATTGGCATGAGAAGGCAGACGATATCTATAAAATCGATAAAGTCGATCATCTTATCAACAGATCGCTCACCAGAGAGCAGAAGGATAAACTCTTTTCGGACCGTTACGCCTATGCCAGGCGATATTTCGATAATCTCGATCTGGAAGAGAGAGGAGTGAACGAGCAGGACAGAGCGATTTACAATCTCTGCCGCCCCGAACGCCTGATTGAATTGACACGTCAGTTCGTAGTATTCGATGCTGGGGAAAAGAAGCTGGCCCGCTACCAGCAATATTTTGCGGTCAAGAACACATTGATGAGAATCAAGCGGGTAGGCGCTGAGGGGAAGAGGACGGGCGGTGTAATCTGGCATACTCAGGGTTCGGGCAAAACTCTTACTATGGCGATGCTGGCGAAGGCGATTGTCAGCGAGCGCGCGATCGCCGATCCGCGCATAGTGCTGGTGACTGACAGCATTGCCCTCGACGATCAAATCCGGGGAACGTTTCAAAACATCGGAGTGGAACCCGTTCACGCTAAGACTGGCAGGCAGCTGCTCGAACTGCTCGCCAGCGACAACGCGGCCGTTATCATGACCGTGATCGACAAATTCGAGTCGGCGATCAGGGCGCAAGGCTATCAAAATCCGGCGAACAACATTTTCGTGCTGATCGATGAAAGCAATCGTATCCAATACGGAGATACGTATGCGAAAATGCAAAAGCTGTTACCCAATGCCTGCTTCATTGGATTCACAGGGACTCCTCTAACAAAACGGGACAAGGATACAGCCGCGAAGTTCGGCGGCATCATCGACGTCTATTCGATCGATCAGGCAGTAAAAGATAGAACTATTGTTCCGTTACTTTACGAATGGCGAAACATACAGCACGGGAATGAACCGAGTATTTACAGGACCGCCTGGGACATCAGCGAACACTTCAGTAAAAACTGGCTGGGAACTCCGTTCAAGGCCCAACTGCTCGCGGATTCAAAGCTCTCCGCCTTGAAATTCAAAAAGTATCTGGACGAGTTCGGAAAGGTAAGCTCTGAGGTTTTGATCTCAAGCCCCACCACGCGCGAAGGTGATGAGTCTCTCGAGCACGAGGGCGAAGAAATTCAGGCCTTCTGGCAACGAATGATGGAGAAGTACGGCAGCGAGAAGGAATATAACCGTTCTCTGATCAATGCCTTCAAGCACGGGGAGAAGCCTGAAATAATGATAGTGGTCGATAAGCTGCTCACTGAATTCGACGAACCTCGTAATACTGTGCTTTACATAGCGCGCAGCCTGAAAGAAAACGCATTGCTACAGGCTCTGGCGCGCGTGAACCGGATTCCATGAAGGCAAGGACTTCGGTTATATCATCGATTACTATGGCGATCTGGGCGAATTGAAGGCAGCGGCGGGCACCTCGGAATACGAGCAGGAAGACTTGATTGGCGTGTTGGTAGACATCAGTGATGAAGCGGCGCGACTATCTGAACGGCATGCAGAATTGTGGGATATTTTCAACAAGATCGATAACCCGCGAGACGATGAATCGGTCGAACAATTTCTGGCTGATGAAGTCATGCGCGCAAGCTTTTATACGAAGTACTCGGCATTCAACCGCACGATGGGCGTGGCCGTCTCGAGCGTGAAATTTATGAGCGAGACCCCGCCGGAATTGCTCGATCGATATCAGCGAGATTTGGTCAATTTTCAGAGTCTTCGCGTAAAGGTGAAGCGGCGTTACGCCGACCAGATCGATTGCGGCGAATTTGAGTCCAGGGTGCAGAAGCTCATCGGGACATCTGCAGATTCGAGCGAAGGGCTGCAAATTCTCCCTCTGATAAATATCTTCGAGATAGAAAAATTCAATTCAGAGCTTGAAAACCTGGCGGCGGAAGCTGCCAAAGCCGACACAATCGCCTACCGTACGAAAAAGACGATTGTCGAGAAGATTGGTGAAGACGAGAATTTCTATCGCCGCTGCTCGAAGAGCCTCGATGAGTTGATTGAGGGATGGCGTGATAAGCGCATCTCGGACGCCGATTATTTAAATACGGCGATTGGTATAATGAATTCGGTGAGAGACCGCACAGGTCATAATATTCCGGATGAATTGCAAAATAGCGGTCAAGCCAGTGCGTTCTTCGGCATAATCAACGATGCGCTCGCCCGGTACTCGCTCCCGGAGAATGTTTCGGTTAGGGCCGCTCTAAAGATAGACAAAATCATTCAGGAAAACATAGTCGTTAATTGGACTGCGAACCAGGACGTGCAGAATCAGATGAAAAATCAGATAGAGGATTATCTCTATGCGATGAAAGAATTTCACGGCATCGGTCTCAGGCCTGACGAGATGGATATTATTTTAGATAGGGCAATAGAGATAGCAAAAACCAGATACTCACAATAAAAAGGATGAGACAGAGAGTTCTTTGTTATCTCAACTCCGGGCGAAATCAGCCTTACCATCCCGCTTTAATTTGGCAGGCAAAATCGAAACAATGAAGATTGGTGCGGTACAGGGCCCTAAGCAGCGTAAGCGACAATGAGCCTTGTTATTTTCACGCCCGAAGTCGCAGGACGCCGGCGCGTCTCTGAAATCTCGAGGAAAAATCCGCAAAAAAAGAGGGAAGCTGGTAGGAAACTAAAAAGGCGTCTCAAAGTGACGCCTGCAGATCAATCAATGATTTGATGGAGCCGACTGCCGGATTTGAACCGGCGACCTACTGATTACGAATCAGTCGCTCTACCAACTGAGCTAAGTCGGCTAAATGCACTTAATGCAATATTTATGCGACACAACGCTGTGTCAAACAACTTACTTTGTATGACAGTAGTGTGGCAGTGTTCAAAAATCAGGCGAAAGAATGCTTTCGAATCTAATCGCAGTCTGAGTCTGCATATTAGGCAACACGTGAGAATAAATTTCAAGAGTCAAAGTGACTGTTGAATGTCTTAAACGCTCGTTGACTACTTTAGGATTCTCGTCAGCGAGCAAGAGCAAGGTTGCGTGCGTATGTCGCAGATCGTAAAGAGAGAGTGTCATAAAGATTGTGTGTAGAAATATCTGACACCCTTAGCGCAAGTGCACCAATCAACGAGAATGAAGCTGAGCATCGAAGTGTTGCCTTAGCTGTACATTCAACAAGATAATCCACACGCCATATTCTTTGATATTCTGTCTTCTCTATCGATTAACCAGCTACAGTTAAAATACCTCTCGGCAGCAGAGCGACCGCCGTGGATATATGATTAGGTAGCTGGTTAATGCTTATTAGATTCTGAATAGGTTCTCACATCTTGATTTGAATCTGACTGAAGATTAAAATGATTGCCTGTCTTCACCCCGCAATCCAGCATTTTGCTTTAGTGAATGCTTACAACCTCAACAATAGCAGTATTTGACAATTAAATGGAGGCTTGTATGACAATGTTTAGCCGTGCACTGTTTCTACTTTGTCTATCAATCTTCACGCTAGCTCCAGTTTCACAAACTCCAAGAACCTATAAGATTCACGATCTTGAAAATATTCAGACAGTTTTAAAGGAAGTAATAGAAATCCAGAATATCGAGAAGCTTCAATCTGATAAGTTTCCTGAAGATTTTGAAATAGAAGTCAAAAACATATCGAAGAAGCCAATCTACTTTGTTGACATAGTGGTTATCTTTCGCGGGCCAGCTTTAATAGGATCAATCCCTATTGGATTCAGAGTAGGTTTTGGTGACGGGAAGCTTATAGACATCGATAATCGTCCAGGTCCAACAGATATTCCAATCAACCCTGGTGAGACAGGTATACTGAAGCCTTATCCTGCGAACGTGAATAGCGTTCGCAAGTTTTTAGAAAACAGACTAGGCAGCGATAATGTCGAGAATGCGTTGAGTAGTGTCGCTCTATCATTCCAAGTAATCAGTTTTGGAGATGGAACTGGATACATTGCAGGACAGGCATATCCATCGAAAAAGGGATCACAAGGCTTCACCAGATAGTGAAATTTCATGAAATTAGCCTGTTGATGACGTTTTAAGTGTCGAACCCTGAAGTCAATAATATTTATAAAAAAGCGTCGCATCATCGCGATTGCGTGTATCTTGCTGCCGACTGATTTATTTATTGCTCTTGTATCTACGCAATTTCGGATAGCAGGCGCCGAATACCAGAATCGCCATACCAATACCCGAATAAATTGCCCCTCTGCGAAAACTGGGCGCTTCATATACAAATGATATTGAATGTTCTCCCGGAGGTACCATGAGTCCACGCAGAGTGTGATCTACACGGTATAATGGCCTCTTAACACCGTCCACCTGCGCAATCCAGCCGGGGTAATAGACTTCGCTCAAAACAAGGAATCCGGGTTTTTGATTGCGCGTTCTCACCTCAATTCTCTGAGATTCGTATCTTGTGACCGCCACATCTGAATCGATCCTGCCGATGGAAGAAAAAAGATCGGTCTCCTCCGGACTGAAGCCCTCCTTCTCTATCAGTGCGGTCTCTGCTGGATCGAATTGTTGTCCATCGCGCGTTTTTCCTTGCCTGATTGTTTGCAGTATTTCGTCACCAGGTATCGCCAACATCTTATTAACGAACCATGCCCTCGGCATCGCTTTTATATTCTGATAAATATCTACCTCGCCGAAATTCATAAGCTTTTGCCATCGCTCCGGCGGTAGGTTTACTGTATCCAAGGAAATGGACAACCCGATTTTGGCATCAAATAAGGATGCTCCCCTTATTTGAATCATCGCATCCGGTCTGAGATAGTCCATCTCGACCCGAACTATCTCCGTTCTATCAAATGGAAGCCTCGCCAGATAGTTATGGCCTTGAAATCCGCCCATCTCGTCACTTACGAACCAGCTCTCGGCCAAACGCGCGCGCGCGTGCTTGATCCGGGCATTCACATCCGGACGATCAAATGCCCATTCAGACGAATCGCGCCCGGCCTGCAACTCGCGCTCAAATACTTTCCCATCTTTCGTGTGAAGCTTAAATTTTACGATAGGTGTGCCATCGTCAATGTGAACCGAGTCAATCAAACCTGAAACTATTGCCAATTCCGTGGCAGTAGTTTCTTTCACACCCATCTCGTGATGATCGCCCGGCTTCAGAAACAGATCGATCGGTATTAGGCGGAACCGCACTCCATCATAGACCCTGCCCTTCCCTGCTTCCAGAGGCACCCCACGATCCGTAAATAGATATTTAATATTGAACAGATTGAGACCTTGATCTGTCATATTAAAAACGCCGGTCTGTTGTATTACGCCAAGCTGGCTGATTTCACCCATCACCTCCGCGGGACGCCTCAGCTGCAACATCTCACAGCCAGCTGCGCTCTGTAACCCTCGGGCGATCGAGTTATTCGGGTGATTTAGCAAATCATAATTCCCAGCGAAGGGCTCCGCGGTGTAGGTCAGGACTCGAAATGAATTCAGGTCCGCCTCGCGAGTTTTGATATATTTCACAGTCGGGGGGTCCCCGAGTCGGTCAGCCACGCTGAAGGTGTAACTGCGCCAGTCCAGAAAATGTCCATAAGACGCGAGATCGGCCAGTAGAACCGATACGAGAAGTGCGGCGGAACTCAATGTGCGGCGCCGCGCATAATTCCACAATACGACAACACTCAAGGAGAAGAATATAAGCGGAACTAAAATCTCCGGATTTGTTATTGAATAGCCTTGCGCGGGCCGGGGAGTAGCGGTTTCAAAATACCGCAAGCCGAAAATATAGATTGATGATGTTATAACCACGAAGATTATCATCGCCGCCACGCCAGCCCTGAATGCCCTGCTTGCCTGTTTTAAATCACTCTGTCCCAAGTAATTCACTCCCATACCGGCAAGGACGGCCAAGGCAAAGGTGAATTCAACCATATGGCGAAATGATGCCCGAAACAGATTATAAACAGGTATCTGATATAACAATTTGTTCAGTCCGAATGGCAGGAAAGATCCGATGGAGAGCGTAAACGAGAGGATGACAACACCTACCCAAAACCATAGTAACGATTGCTTACGTAACCCGGCCACTGCCACAATTGCGAGCAATAAAGCCAGCATCCCGACATAACCACAGGTAACATAGATACCCACATCCCCCCAGTATGAAATATGATAAGGAGATACTTGACCCACCCCCATAAAAGTATGGGAATACCAGGGCCGGAAGCTGAGGCAGCGGAAAGGAGTACTCCGCAAAATGCTCGTAATCGAGTTTCGCTCGCCCCCCCAACAGTTGCAATTCCCGCAGCGGTAGCAACTGGACAGCTGAGAGCAGGGCGCCGCATATGGCCATAACAGATACACCAAGTACAAACCTACTCCGTGGTTGCTGTCTATCTCGCATCAGTGCTGAGAAGAGGAAATAGGCACCGCCCACCAACACCGTATACCACGTTATCTGCGGCACTCCGGCGAAAAATTGCAATGCTATGAAGATAGCTCCCAATACTACCCAGCGCCACGAAAACCTTTTGTACAACTTTTCAGTCGCTAACAAGATCCACGGCATCCACGCGGCTGCAGCGATGGTGGATGCCTGCCCCATCGCCGACACAATGAACCCGCCGAAGGTAAACGCCACGCCGGTAACAATCGCGCCGGCTCGATTTATCCCGATAGCCCGGGCATAGCGATAAGCGCCGGCGAGCGCTATTTGATAGGTCGTGATTACTACGATGTTTACTGCGACGCCGGGCGGGAGTAACCCGAACAACCAGTTGGGCGGGTAGAGTGCGCCGGTATAGATTTCAGCCAACAACGGCATACCGCCGAATATATGGGGGTTCCATAACGGAAATACTCCTTGCGCAATTGACTGACCCAACGCGATGTGTAGGCCGAGGAGGTCCGTCCATCCATCGCCCTGCACCAATGTCACAGTGCCCAGGACCGCAGGATACAGATAGATCAACGGCAGAAGAATAATAATCAGTGTGGAAAGATTACGCCCGGAAAGAAGGCGAGGTATCGTTGGCGCCATAATTTTACGAATTAAATCCAGTCAAGTAAGTTTTAGGATTGCTCAGGGCCGCCACATTACTTCCCGATGAGGGGTAGAAGAAATATATTTCGAAATGACAAATGCGGGAGTATTGCCCAATTCAGTCGGCTATCGTCCTGCTCAATTCACGCGCCTGTTCTTTGTACTGCAGCATATAGAGTTTGTAATATATTCCGCGATTCGCAAGCAGCTCCTGATGGTTTCCCATCTCGCGGATCTTCCCCTTATGAAGGACGATAATATTGTCTACCCTTTGAATTGTCGATAGACGGTGCGCGATTATGATTGATGTTCTCCCCGCCATCACCCTTTCGATCGCCCCTTGAATCAGCTGCTCGGTCTCCGTATCGATACTCGATGTCGCCTCGTCCAGGACCAGGATGCGCGGATCGAAGGCCAGAGCGCGGGCGAACGAAATCAACTGTTTCTGTCCCACCGAAAATCCGGCTCCGCGTTCTCTCACCTTCGTCCGATATCCCTCCGGCAACTGCTCGATGAAGTTACTCGCATGGACTTCGCCCGCTCCCCATTCAATCCGATCGTCGGCTATCGTCCTGTTCCCCAAACGAATATTGCTCGCTATATCGCCCGAGAACAAGAATACATCCTGCAGAACGACGGCGAAGTTCTCGCGCAGTTTTCGCAGATCCCACAGGCGAATATCGAGACCGTCGAGCAATATTTGACCGCGTTGAATCTCGTAAAAACGCATCAGCAGGCTCGTGATCGTGGTTTTCCCCGAGCCCGTATGACCGACCAGTGCGACCGATTCACCCGGTTCAACAGTAAACGAAACATCTTTCAGTACCCAGTCTTCATCCTGATAAGCAAACCAGACGTTGCGGAATTCGATTCTACCAAGCGCGCGCGCTCCGGTGACGGGAAGTTGCGGGACCGCCGGCGACTCGATCTTATCCGGTGTGTCGAGCAATCTGAAAATACGCTCGCTCGCGACCACGGCGGCCTGGAAGATATTGAACTTGTCGCTGATGTCCTGAATCGGTTGCCATAACCTCTGCGTGTACTGAAGGAAAGCCACGAGCGTGCCCACGGTGATGGCGTTTTGAATCACCTGCCCGCCCCCGTACCAGACGATCGCCGCGATCCCGATGGCCGATATCAGGTTCACTAACGGATAGAAGACCGCGTAATAAAAGATCGTATCGATATTGGCCTGTCGATATGAGGCATTGATCTCCGAGAATTGATTGAACGCTTTCTCTTCGCGATTGAAGAGCTGCACCGTCTGAGCGCCGGAGATGTGTTCCTGTGTGAAGGCGTTCAATCGGGCGATCTTAGTCCGCACCTGTCTGAATCCTTCGCGCGCGCCTCGCCGAAACCATGCGGTCGCCGCAATCAGCAACGGCACGACCAACAGCGAAACGATGGCGAGTCTCCAGTTGAAGTAGAACATCATTCCCAGAGCACCCGCGATCAGCACTATGTCGCCGAGCACTTCGACCATGCCCGAGGTGAATAGCTCGTTGAGCGAGTCGACATCGGTGGTCAGCCTGGTAACCAAACGCCCGACGGGATTCTTATCATAGAATGCCAGTTCTACAGTCTGCAGTTTGTCGAATATCTGATCTCTGAGGTCGAACATCACGCGCTGACCGATCGTGTTGAGCAGCACATCCTGAAAATATCCGATGCAGAGCGTGACGAGCAATGAAATGAAGTAAACGGCAGCAAGCAGCGTGATTCCATGGAACGCGTCATCGAATCGCATCGCGCCGTCAGTCGCCGGAGTCACATAATCGTCGATCGCCCACTTGGTCAGCAACGGGCCGACCTGCCGCACGAGGTTCACTACGATGGTCAAGCCCAAAGCTATGAGGACCAGGTGCTTGTAAGGCGCGAGGTAGCGGGTGAGCCGCCGCGCGGTTCTCGTATCGTAGGGTTTACCCAGTTGTTCTTCTTCGTGGTGATCGGATGCCATAGAGATAATTGAGAATTGAGAATTGATAATTGATAATTCAGGTAAAGCCTGACAGCAATCTATCCTAACTATCAAATATCAATTCCCATTAACTAGCCGCCAATTCCTCCTCCAACAATTGCCGCTCATATAAATCGGCATATGCTCCCTCCAGTAACATCAACTCATCGTGTGTCCCGCGTTCCACTATTCGGCCGTGGTCGAGGACACATATCAGATCTGCGTCTTTGACGGTTGAAATCCGATGCGCGACGATGAGCGTGGTGCGCGATCGCATAACCTCGCGCAGTCGCGCGAGAATCTTCTCTTCTGTGTAAGTGTCCACCGCGGACAGCGAATCATCGAGAATCAAAATTCTCGGGTCGCGCATGACCGCGCGCGCAATCGCCGTTCGCTGTTTCTGCCCGCCCGAGAGCGTTATCCCGCGCTCACCCAGAATCGTTTGATATTTTTTCGGAAAGTCTTTCACATCATCGGCGAGACCGGCGACCTCGGCGGCCCGTTCGATTTTCCATTCCCGCTCAACCCCATCGTGCGAATTATTGTTGACTCCGAAAGCGATGTTCTCAGCCAGCGTTTCACTAAAGAGAAATGTCTCCTGCGGCACATAGCCTATCTCCTCACGCAGTTGCTTCAGTGGAATATCGCGAATCGGTCTGTCATCGATAAATATCATGCCCGGGGCGGCATCGAGCAGCCGCGGTATCAGGTTCATCAACGTCGATTTGCCGGATCCGGTTCGGCCGATGAATGCGACCGCCTGTCCGGGCTCGATGACGAGGTCAATATCGCTCAATACCGGCGCAGAGTCGGGAGCGAAAGCGAACGTCATATTGCGGAATTCGATCTTGCCTCTGATCCCCTCGACGAGGTCTCCCGATCGGTCGCGGTATTGCGCCGGCTTGACGATTGGCGAGTCGGCAATGGCCGGTTCAATCTCCAGAATCTGAAACATTCTTTTCAGACTCGCCGTGCCGCGCTGCACCATATTGGTGACGTAACCCATCGCGATCAGCGGCCAGATCAATTGTTCGAGGTAAAGGTTGAATGCCGTAAATTGGCCGAGAGTGATCCGTCCCTGCGCTGTTTCCCTTCCGCCTATCAGCAGTATCGCGACGAAACCGAGGCCTATAAAAAACTGCAGGAGCGGGCGAAAGACTGCAGACAGCTTCACCAGACTGATGTTGCGGTCGACGTACTGCTGATTCAAACGAGCGAATTCCTCCCGTTCGGCATGCTCCTGCGCGTATGCGCGCACTACTCTAACTCCCGTCAGGTTCTCTTGTGCCCGCGCCGTGATATCTGCAAAGAACTCTTGAATTCTCTCGAAACGCACATGAATTTGATGGCCGAAGTATTTCACGGTCAGAGAGACGAACGGCATCGTCAGCAACAGAATCCAGGTGAGTTTGACGCTGATCTGGAACATGATCGGCAGAATGATCAACACCCGGAAAAGGGTCTGTTCGCTGTACATTATCGCCGGGCCGGCAATCTGACGCACCGCACCTAGATCGTTGGTCGCGCGCGCCATGAGGTCGCCCGTGCGGTGCCCCTGGAAGAACGCGAGTGGAAGTTTTTGCAGATGACCGTAAAAATCCTCGCGCAGATCGTATTCGATGTAGCGCGACATATTTATCAAGGTGCGCCGCTGAAGATAGAGGAATATGCCGCTGATAATGCTTGTGCCGAGAATGATCAGGACCGATCGCAGAAGCTTCTCATAAGTCACACCGCTGGCCATCAGGTCGTCAATCGCGTGCCCCACGTAACGCGGGACGAAAACTCCGAAGACTACTGAAATGAGCACAAAAAGTGTGCCAAAGATCAATCGCCAACGATACTTTTTGAAATAGTAGACCAGCCAGGCCAGGCTACTCTCGAATTTAATGTTCCTGCTCAATGTTCAAACTCTATGAAGACATCAATGATCCCACCACCCGAATACGATTCTACTGATGATTCGCCGTCACCTCAACCTTGTGATCTGCTCGTGGCGCTTGTAGCCTGTTAATCTGATGAATAAACTGACAATTTTTAATCACATCGTCGAAGAGGCCGCTACTTGTATCATTTGCGAACGACTACGCGAACGCAAGGCAGTGCTCAGCCACCTCAACGGCTCCATCAGTCCGCGAGTAATGTTCATCGCGGAAGCCCCGGGGCGAAATGGGGCCGACCGCACGCGCATCCCATTCCACGGAGACACTTCGGGCGAAAACTTCGAAATATTACTCAAATCAGCCCAGCTCACACGCGATGAGATTTTTATCACCAACAGTGTTATGTGTAGCCCGCGAAAGGCCAGCGGGGCAAATGACAAGCCGAAGCGCACCGAGATTCGCAACTGTTCGGGCTTTCTGCGTCGGCTGATCGAGACCATCGACCCGCCGGTAATCGCCACCCTTGGGGCCGTCGCGTTGGATTCGCTGAGGTTGATCGAGCCACACGATTATCGATTGCGCGAGCACGCGGCACAGGTATTGAAATGGTATGGTCGCGTGCTCGTTCCGCTCTATCACCCCAGCCCCCAGGTAATTATCACCGTTCGGCCATTGGAGCAGCAGAAGCGCGATTTTGGTGCGTTATTGGGAGCAATTGAATCAGTACCGCGAGCGGTAGCGAGCGACTCTCAACCAAAGATCGATCGATAGAGACTCGATCGCTACCGCTCGCGGCTCTACTGTAATCTTTTGCCACTAAAAATTCTTTTCAACGTTTAACGAACCAGCCGAGTAGTTATAGGTGAGCACGCGAGGAGGATTAAAACTGTGTCGGGCGATGTTATGAAGATCGCACTGATGGCTGATAAATTTGGATCGGTTGGCGAACCAGCGGATGAAGCCATATTGTCATTAATGGCACGCGCCCGGGCCGGCGATGCGGCGGCATTCGATCAGATCATCGTCAGCCAGCAGCACAGGGTGATTGCGCTCGCGTGGCGGCTGCTGGGCAACCAGGACGACGCGCGCGATGCGGCGCAGGAAAGTTTCCTGCGAATTTATAAAAACCTCAACAAGTTCGACCCGACCAGGGATTTCTCCGGCTGGCTCTACCGTATCGTCGTCAACGTCTGCCATGACATCGCGCGCAAGCGCAACCGAATCGATAATGCCTCTCTCGAAGCCGAATTCGAGGCAGGTAAGCTCAGAGAACCCGCGAGCGCTCACGATACAGAAACCGCTGCGATGCTCTCGCAGGAGCAGGCGCTCATCGCTCGCGCCCTCGCGAGTTTGACCGAGAGAGAACGCGCGGCCATCGTGCTACGCGATTTCGAAGGTTTGTCGACCGAGGAAGTTGCGCGGATTTTAGGAACGAGGCCGGCGACTGTCAGATCGCAAATCTGTTCGGCGAGATCGAAGATCAAGGCATTCAGAGATCGCTGGCTGAAAAATAAGACGCGCAAAAGCGCGCAGCAAGACCCCATATGAACTGCACACACATCAATAGACTGATCCCGCTTTACGTTAGCGGAGATTTAAATCCGCAAGAGATTAACGGCGTGCGAAAGCACATCGAAACGTGCGAGCTATGCCGCGACCTGGTAGCTGAGTTCGAAGAGAGTCAGAGCTGGCTGCGCGATTTTTCTTCGCCACTGTTCGATGATGCGGTTTTTGACAATCTGCGTAATGCGATCCGAGAAGAGATCGCCCGGGCAGGGTCCAGGCCGTCGTTATTCGAGCTGCTGCCGCCCATCTGGAATTGGCGGTCTGTGATCGCGGCTTCATCGGCAGTGGTGCTATTGACTGCGGGTTTATTGCTTTATACCGGCCAGCCAAAATCGCCGGAAAAGCCACTCATAGTGAATGAGGAAACAGTTCCCGTTCCAAAAGTTGTGACTGAACAGAACCATCGAGATGTCATCGACATAGGCGAGCAACGGCATTCCGACCGGCAGAAGTCGGCCGCATCTCATCGCACGCATCACTACCCGGCTCCTTTGGTAGTCAATACGAAATATGAGACACAACTGCCGGTTCTTGGAGTTATCGCTTTAAATAACCACTTCATAGGGCGTCATTTGGGTATCGAAGAGCGCGCGCTTCCGTCTCAATCCGATATTACATTGGACCGGAATGAGGATCGAGAGATGCTGAGGATTGAGATGCAAACTGCCGATCCGAATATTCGGATAATCTGGTTCGTTCCGAAGGATGATACGACACCAACATTTAGTCATTGATCGAGACCAAGGGAGAAGCTATGTTTTACAGAACCGCCAAAAACATCAACACCTTCCTTCTGCTTCTTTTACTTAGCACATCTGTTCTAAGTCAGCAGAAACCGGAAACAGAAAAATCCCCTGACTATGTCGATTTCAACGGATTCAAAGGGAAGATATTTGAGATAAGACATGGCGACCCGCGCCGTATCGCATCAATAATCAGCCCGCTCGGGAGCGGGTTTAAGGGAGCCACGATACAAGCCAGTCGCGATCCCAATTTTATTACGGTCCGTGATTTCCCCGAAAATATCGCAGTCATCGAAGAAGCCATCAAACGACTGGATGTGGCAACACCCCCGCCACCCCCGCCACCCCCGCCATCTAATAATCGCCCTCCCAACCTTGAGATGCGGCTCTTTTTGTTGTTAGCCTCAAACAAAGAGGGCGCCAGTACTCAGTATCCCGATGAACTTAAGGACGTGCTCAAACAACTCCAGAGCACACTCAATTACAAAAACTATTATCTTCTGACGCCAATCGTACAGCGGGTCTATGCACCAGCTGGCGCCCGCGGAGAGGGGGTTACGACTGTAGGCGGACCTCTCTTTATAAAAAACATCAATGCCAAATATACCTATACAATTCAGAGATTTCGGACGGAACCTCCACATATAGAGAAGGGGAACTTTTTGCTCGATAGTTTTGAATTCAAGATTGATGGCGTGACCCCCGAAGACCATTATTTGTTCGGTAGCGCTGGAATAAGCAACCAATTGATGATTCGAGATGGCGAGAAAGTAGTCCTTGGCACTGCCAGTTTGATGGATAAAGCGCTGGTTCTGGTGCTTTCGGTAAGAATCGTTCCATAAATATATTGTAACAACCATGGATCGGCTCGGATGCGGCGGATCGACGCGGATAAAATCCGTGAGAATCCGTCGCATCCGTGTCAACCTGTGGTTTAACGACAATATCTCACCCTTTCAACATCCCACCTCTTGCTGTATAACAGCACCGACCATCACACAAGCTCACTACAACAATGAGGTAAAAAATGATGAGACTCACCCTAGCGACCTGCGCTTCCCTGCTGCTGACGTTCTACGCTTTTGCTACTGCGTTAGCGCAAAACTCAAATCAAACTTCGAATCAACCGCCCGCACAGCCCCTCTGGTCCGAAGGCGCGCCCGGAGCGAAAGGAACTCAACCCGAAGACATTCCGAGCATCCAGCTCTACCAGGCTTCCGCAGACAAGGCTACGGGATCGGCGGTCGTCGTCTGCCCCGGCGGCGGTTATCGCCATTTAGCACCGCACGAGGGCCACGATATCGCCGTCTGGCTCAACAGCATCGGCGTGACGGCGGTCGTTTTGAAATATCGCCTTGCGCCCAATTACGGCCATCCCGCGCCGATGCAGGATGCGCTGCGCGCCATCCGCACCGTGCGCGCAAAAGCGGCCGATTGGAAGATCGATCCGATTCGAATAGGGATCATGGGTTTCTCAGCTGGCGGCCATCTCGCTTCGACTGCGGCGACCCATTTCGATTCAGGCAATCCGAATGCAACCGACTCCATCGAAAAACAGAGCAGCCGGCCGGATCTGCTGATCCTGGGCTATCCGGTCGTCACGATGACGCAAACTACCACGCATTCCGGCTCGCGCCAGAACCTGCTCGGCAAAGAGCCATCGCAGGAGTTGGCCGATTTGATGTCGAATGAAAAACAGGTCACCGATAAGACCCCGCCGACATTCTTCTTCCATACGGAAGACGATAAGGCGGTTCCGGTCGAGAACAGCCTTCTGTTTGCTGCGGCACTGAGAAAAGCGAAAGTGCCGTATGAACTGCACGTCTATCAAACCGGCAGACACGGCGTGGGATTGGCGCAAGACAATCCGGCGCTGAATACATGGCCGAAGCTGCTGGAAAACTGGCTGCGTGCTCAAGGCTTCCTTAATCAACCTCGGTGATAATTAGGGACTCGCCAGAAATTCGCAAAAATTACAAATAATATAAACGAATCGGTTAAATTGCCTCGTTACCAATGCTCGCGTAAAATCTCACCGCTATGAGCAATACCCGAATCCGTTCGTTCGCGATTTTCTTCATTTCTTGTTCAATTCTCGCATTCTCGACCGGCGCGCAACGTCGCGACCAAACGCCGAGCTACGGCTATAGTTCACAACTTCTGAACGAATTGAAACAATTACAACAAGCTGCGCTGGCTAGCGATTACGCGCTCAGGCAGACCGCTTATCTGTGCAACAACATCGGACCACGATTGAGCGGCTCACCCCAGGCGCAACGTGCGGTCGAATATGTAGCCGAGGAGATGCGCAAGCTCGGTCTCGAAGTGAAGCTTGAGAAGATGATGGTCCCGCACTGGGTGCGCGGCATCGAGACCGGCGAATTGACGCAATTTCCCGGCATGGCTCGGGGCACGACACAGAAGATCGTTCTGACAGCGCTCGGCGGGAGCGTCGCGACGCCTGCCGATGGCCTGCTCGCCCCAGTCGTCGTCGTCAATAACTTCGGTGAACTGAATGCGCTCGGCGAAGGCGGCGTAAAAAACAAGATCGTTCTCTTCAATGTGAAGTTCGATGAGCAGTTGCAGGCACAAGGATTCGGCGGCGATGCCTATGGCCAATCGGTGATCTATCGCGGTGGTGGCGCGAGCGCAGCGGCGCGGTTGGGCGCGGTTGCCGCTTTAAACCGTTCAGCGGGCGGCGGCGCCTTTCGGCTGCCTCATACAGGCAGCACGCGCTACGTCGATGGCGTGCGGCGGATACCTGCCGCAGCGGTCACGGCTGAAGACGCTGAACTCATCGAACAGCTTGCGGCGCAGGGTGAAGTAAAAATGCGGCTCGTGCTCACACCTCAGACTTTGCCCGATGTCGAAAGCCACAATGTCATCGCGGATATTAAAGGCAGCGAATCGCCCGATCAGATCGTCATCGTCTCCGGCCACCTCGATTCCTGGGACCTTGGCACAGGGGCGCTCGATGATGCAGCCGGCGTGGCCGTCTCTATGCAGGTCGCGAACCTGTGCAAACAGCTGAAGCTCAAACCCAAACGCTCGATTCGCATGATCGCGTGGATGAATGAGGAGAACGGCCTGGCAGGCGGCAGGACCTACTTTCAAAATCAGGCGAACAATATCGCCAACCACATTGCGGCGATTGAAAGCGATCTGGGCGCGGGGCATCCGATAGGTTTTTTTGCTCGCGTCATGCCGGACGCATTACCTATGCTGCAACCCGTGGCCAATATTTTACGAAGTTCGGGTGCCGGGGTAATTCGAGTAGTGACCGATTCCGTCGGCGCCGATATCTCTCCGCTCGAACGGGCGGGCGTGCCCGGATTCGCGCCAATCCAGGATGAGCGGACTTATTTCAATTATCATCACACACCCGCTGATACGTTCGATAAGATCAATCCCCGTGAATTGGCGGAGAACGCGGCGGTGATGGCCGTTCTGGCTTATGCGATTGCAAATCTGCCGGAGCCGTTGCCCAAGCAAACCGGTAATAATTAAACGATGAATGTTTTCGGTTTTCAGTTTTCAGATGACCTTCAAACTTAAAACTGAGACCCGAAAGTAACGGCTCAGACGCTTCCCCGCGTTAGCGGCGTTTGATTGTAGCCGTGGGGGACTTCGCCCGTTAGCGGCGGTTGATTGTAGCCGTGGGCCACTTCGCCGCGTTAGCGGCGGTTGATTGTAGCCGTGGGCCACTTCGCCCGTTAGCGGCGTTTGATTGTAGCCGTGGGGCACTTCGCCCGTTAGCCGCGGTTGATTGTAGCCGTGGGGCACTTCGCCGCGTTAGCGGCGGTTGATTGTAGCCGTGGGCCACTTCGCCGCGTTAGCGGCGGTTGATTGTAGCCGTGGGCCACTTCGCCGCGTTAGCGGCGGTTGATTGTAGCCGTGGGCCACTTCGCCGCGTTAGCGGCGGTTGATTGTAGCCGTGGGCCACTTCGCCGCGTTAGCGGCGGTTGATTGTAGCCGTGGGCCACTTCGCCGCGTTAGCGGCGGTTGATTGTAGCCGTGGGCCACTTCGCCGCGTTAGCGGCGGTTGATTGTAGCCGTGGGCCACTTCGCCGCGTTAGCGGCGGTTGATTGTAGCCGTGGGCCACTTCGCCGCGTTAGCGGCGGTTGATTGTAGCCGTGGGTTTTAACCCACTGGTATCTACACATTTCCGACGGTTAGGAATAGCCTGGCACAATGAGCCGGGCCATCTGTTTAAGGTCATTGAGGTCATAATGTTCGAGCAATTCAAGTGTCGACAAGAAACTCCAAAACCCAGCCAACAATGCTGGTGCAGTGGGTTGCCCACGCCGAACTTGTCGACCGCTCAATCGCACCAAGAGATTGCGCAGGGTGACCGTCTGCGGATCCGTTGCGCGTTGGATGTGCCAGACTACGACACAAGCCATGGCCACCACCAACAAACGTTTGGCAATCGCCTCAGCAGTTTCCTGCTGCCACTGGTCGACTTGGAAACCATGGCTTTTAAGCAACTTGAAGTAAGATTCAATTCTCCAGCGCCAGTAGTACCATTCGGCCAGTTGCTCAGCGCTGATGCCAGCCGGCACGTTACTGAGCAAGTACCATTCAGCCGCAATCGTTTCATCGGGCAAGCGCAGTTGACAGACAATCAAGCGCAGTTCGAGCGGCTCACCTTTGATCCATTGACGCTTGCCCCCGTCGCGCGCGCGGGGAAAGGCCGGACGATCAATGACGATGCTGGTTTCGCCCACAAACAGTTGCCCAATGAGATTGGCCGAAATCTCTACCGCTTGGCTAGCGCGCAAGGCGACCTGTGCTGCGACCTGGCTCAACGGTTGTGTCCGCTCCTGCCAAACAACTCTCTGTTCCCCGTTGGCACGTACTTCAAACAGATGGCCTTCACTATTCCATTGACGATAGTGAAAGATCGAGTCGCCTTCCCGATCAATGATGTGGACCAGCGGCAACGACAGTTTTTGCTTCTGCGAAGCCCGCATTGTCTGGCTCACCAATCCCAGGGGCGACCAATCTCTGTGCCTCTCTTCATCAAGCGTTGTGTGCCATCCATCATTGGCCCACAGCCCAAGGCTGATCGGCGCTATCGGCGCCCCGCTCTGGTCGCTCAGCAGCAACGTGGTCGCCAGTTTGTAGCCCAAGTCGCTGCCGATTTTTTTCCGATCCTTCTTGCTCGTGTGCGTTCCGTAGCGCAGATCAGACCAGTCGTGGATCGCCAGTCCATACCGTCGACAGACAAGCGGCATCTCCCGCCGAGCTTGTTCTACCAACGGTTCGACCAGCCCCGTCAGCTTCACATTGGGGTTGGCATAAAATCGCCAGGCCGCTTGCGTGCTGGCAAACGCTTCATTAACGCTCGGCAGCGCACGCGATCCAGCAGCTTGATTCTCGCTTGTATGGAGATGTTCATTCACCAGCCTCTCATACCGTCTTTGCAAACGGGGGTCAAATGGAGGTTTGAGGAGAAACATTCAAAGAGCATATTCTTCGGTAGGTTTGATTGCGATAACTCTTTGCAACCAAACGCAAAAACTTGTGTAGATACCAGTGGGTTTTAACCCACGGTAGTAGTACGAAATTCTACCGCGTCGCGTCAGCGACGGTTGAATTCAAGCGTCGCTGACGCGACGCGGGAATATACTTCAAGCCTTCCGTGGGTTAAAACCCACTGGTATCTACACATTTCCGACGGTTAGGAATAGCCTGGCACAATGAGCCGGGCCATCTGTTTAAGGTCATTGAGGTCATAATGTTCGAGCAATTCAAGTGTCGACAAGAAACTCCAAAACCCAGCCAACAATGCTGGTGCAGTGGGTTGCCCACGCCGAACTTGTCGACCGCTCAATCGCACCAAGAGATTGCGCAGGGTGACCGTCTGCGGATCCGTTGCGCGTTGGATGTGCCAGACTACGACACAAGCCATGGCCACCACCAACAAACGTTTGGCAATCGCCTCAGCAGTTTCCTGCTGCCACTGGTCGACTTGGAAACCATGGCTTTTAAGCAACTTGAAGTAAGATTCAATTCTCCAGCGCCAGTAGTACCATTCGGCCAGTTGCTCAGCGCTGATGCCAGCCGGCACGTTACTGAGCAAGTACCATTCAGCCGCAATCGTTTCATCGGGCAAGCGCAGTTGACAGACAATCAAGCGCAGTTCGAGCGGCTCACCTTTGATCCATTGACGCTTGCCCCCGTCGCGCGCGCGGGGAAAGGCCGGACGATCAATGACGATGCTGGTTTCGCCCACAAACAGTTGCCCAATGAGATTGGCCGAAATCTCTACCGCTTGGCTAGCGCGCAAGGCGACCTGTGCTGCGACCTGGCTCAACGGTTGTGTCCGCTCCTGCCAAACAACTCTCTGTTCCCCGTTGGCACGTACTTCAAACAGATGGCCTTCACTATTCCATTGACGATAGTGAAAGATCGAGTCGCCTTCCCGATCAATGATGTGGACCAGCGGCAACGACAGTTTTTGCTTCTGCGAAGCCCGCATTGTCTGGCTCACCAATCCCAGGGGCGACCAATCTCTGTGCCTCTCTTCATCAAGCGTTGTGTGCCATCCATCATTGGCCCACAGCCCAAGGCTGATCGGCGCTATCGGCGCCCCGCTCTGGTCGCTCAGCAGCAACGTGGTCGCCAGTTTGTAGCCCAAGTCGCTGCCGATTTTTTTCCGATCCTTCTTGCTCGTGTGCGTTCCGTAGCGCAGATCAGACCAGTCGTGGATCGCCAGTCCATACCGTCGACAGACAAGCGGCATCTCCCGCCGAGCTTGTTCTACCAACGGTTCGACCAGCCCCGTCAGCTTCACATTGGGGTTGGCATAAAATCGCCAGGCCGCTTGCGTGCTGGCAAACGCTTCATTAACGCTCGGCAGCGCACGCGATCCAGCAGCTTGATTCTCGCTTGTATGGAGATGTTCATTCACCAGCCTCTCATACCGTCTTTGCAAACGGGGGTCAAATGGAGGTTTGAGGAGAAACATTCAAAGAGCATATTCTTCGGTAGGTTTGATTGCGATAACTCTTTGCAACCAAACGCAAAAACTTGTGTAGATACCAGTGGGTTAAAACCCACGGCTACAATCAACCGCCGCTAACGCGGCGAAGCGTATGAGCGATGAGATCGGAAAAGTTGACAGACTGACTGGTGAATCGTCCGCGCCGCGACGCATTCGCCTTTCTGTCACAACTGAAACCCATTTTTTGAGGAGCACACGAGGAGCACACATGGAAATGCATGATGAATTAAAAGGCCTGTTCCCACCGGCGCCGGAGGTAACACGCCGCACATTTGTAGTCACGTCTTTATCGGCAGGTTTCGCGCTCGCCGTCCAGCCGATTCAAGCGCAGAGCATCATTACGACTGATAACAACGGTCTGACAGAAGGTGAAGTGAAAATACCAGTTAAGGGAGGCGAGGTTCCGGCTTATAGGGCCGCGCCAACAAGAGGCAGAAACTTCCCGACCGTTCTGGTGGTACAAGAGATATTCGGCGTCCACGAACACATTAAGGATATCTGCCGACGGTTTGCCAAGCTCGGCTATCTGGCCATCGCTCCGGAGATGTATGCGCGGCAGGGCGATGTATCGAAAATGACCAACATCAATGAAATCATCCAGAAGGTCGTCTCAAAAGTACCGGATGATCAAGTTATAGCGGATATTGATGCGACGGTGGCCTGGGCCAAGAAGAACAACGGTGATACCGATAAGCTCGCCATCACCGGCTTCTGCTGGGGCGGCCGCACCGTCTGGCTCTATGCCGCACACAATCCCAAACTGAAAGCAGGCGTCGCCTGGTACGGTCGGATCGTCGGCACCACAGATGAGCTGCATCCGAAGAACCCGATAGATGTAGTCAAGGACCTGAAAGCTCCGGTACTCGGACTTTATGGTGGAGCTGATCAAGGTATCCCCAATGAAACCGTCGAACAAATGCAGAAGGCGCTGAAAGACGCGGGCAAACCATCTGAGATCAAGCTCTATCCCGATACGCCTCATGGGTTCCACGCCGATTACCGCCCGAGCTATAGAAAGGAACAAGCGCAGGATGGCTGGAAGCTTTTGCTCGAATGGTTCAATAAGAATGGAGTCGCCGTTTAGGTGACTTTTGATTTTAGATTGCGAATTGCGGATTGCAGATTTAAGGTTAATTTAGCAATATTTGGTTTTTGCAAACCACCAATCGGCATTCCGCAATTCGCAATCAAATTATGGCCTACGCACACAAAATCACCGGCGCGCATCCGATAAAACTCAATGACTTCGATCCGGAAGATGACGGAGGACTCGATCGCGTAGTAGGCGAGGAGAAACTCAAAACTCTGGGTAAGGAGCTGACGCGCCTGCAGGAACTGCTCTACGCCGCTAGCGATAATTCGGTCCTTATAGTGCTGCAGGGGCGCGATACGAGCGGGAAAGACGGGACTATCAGAGCGGTGATGGGGCCGCTCAACTCGCTCGGCTGCACGGTGGCGTCTTTCAAGGTTCCTACGGAAAAAGAGCTCGCACATGATTTCCTCTGGCGCATTCATCAACACACGCCGGCGCGCGGAGAGATCGCGATCTTCAACCGCTCGCATTACGAAGATGTGCTCGCCGTGCGCGTTCAAAAAATAGTGCCCGACAAAATCTGGCGAGCGCGTTTCGATCACATCAACAACTTTGAAAGACTTTTAACCGACAGCAACACGATCCTTCTCAAGTTCTATCTTCATATCAGCAAGAAAGAACAGGAGGAACGTCTGCTCGCGCGGGAACAGGAACCCGAGAAATACTGGAAGCTATCGGTCGGCGATTGGAAGGAACGCGAGAATTGGAACGATTATACGCGCGCCTACGAAGACGCGATCAACCGCTGCAGTACGCCATCTGCCCCGTGGCATATCGTGCCTGCCAACAAAAAGTGGTTCCGCAACCTGGCCGTAGCTGAAGCCATAGTGAACGCCCTCAGATCGTTACAGAATGGTTGGCGGCGAAAACTCGAGGCAATCGGTAAAAAAGAAAAAGCGGCAATCGAAGCGTACAGAAGTCAGCTAAAGGCGGCGAAGAAATGATTGCGGATTACTGAGAAAAGCTCGCGTCAGCGATACGTGCTCGACATCGTCGTAAGCTATCTCACTGATAGGATGGCTGTCAAAACTGAATATTTTTGCCTCCGGAAATGCCATCAGAATAGGTGAATGCGTCGAGATGATGAACTGAGCGTTCTCACCGACCATATCTCCGATCATCGATAGCATCGCCAACTGGCGCTGCGGCGAGAGCGGTGCTTCCGGCTCGTCGAGCAGGTATAACCCACCGGGCACAAATCGAGCTCGAAACAATTGCAAGAAGCCTTCGCCATGCGAGTTGGCATCGAGGTTCTCGCCATACTTCTCGATCAGCGCCTGGCGTTGTCCGAGGACCGCGCCCTGTGCCTGTCCCAATGCAAACCCGGAATAATCATTCTTGTAGCTTTCCGCTGTCTCCATCAGCTCCTTCGTCATCGTCTGTAGCCGCCGCGCGAAGTTGAAGAAGTCCTCGGCGCGCAGAAAGAAGCCGCGGTGACACTTTTGCTTCCACCGGTATTTCAGATGTTTTCCAAGCCCTCGCGCATGATCGAGAGTAGAATCGCGATCCAGATCGTCACCGCCAATGGCCGGCAAATTGATCCCGGCGGCGATCGCTTCGAGCAGCGTAGATTTGCCCGATCCATTCTCCCCTACGAAAAAAGTGACGGAGGATTGGAATTCTATCTCGGCAAAGTTCTTGACTAGAGGGAGAGTGAATGGAAAGGCGTCTTGCCTTTTTGCGGACGGCTTGAGGTCGATTGCCTTGAGATAAATCATCGTTCAGGGGAAATACAGAGGGAAAAGAATAAGGTAAAAAGTCGCAATCAAAACCTTTATCAGTTATGCGGCTCTGCCCCACCCAAGGAGCAAATCTAGTACCATGGGTAGAGCGGAGCGCAAACTCAAAGACGCATCATCAACCAAGCATCAAGCTCCCCAAAGAGCGTAACCGTAAAACGCCCGATTTATTGCGCCTTACATGATCGACGCTCTTTCGACACTCGGCTCGCGCGCAATTCGCCCCGACCAATCCACGCGGGCCGATTTAGGCATGACTTATAAGACCGGCCCAATCCGCCACGGGACGAATTCCTGGTGACCAAGCATTTCGCTTTTAGTTCTTTCACCAGATGCGGTGCGGCGGATCAATTCAAAAATCTTTCTTCCGACTTCCGGTATCGTCGATTTGCCATCGACGATAGTGCCGGCGTTGACGTCGATATTGTCATCCATCATTCGGGCGATGCGAGAATTCGATGATATCTTTATCACCGGTACGACCGGAAAGCCGATGCCCGAGCCTCTGCCAGTCGTAAAGCAGATAATATTCGCTCCGCCTGCCGCGATTCCCGTCAGCGAGACCGGATCATACCCCGGCGTATTCATCAGCACGAATCCGCTGCGATTAATGCGTTCGGCATAGGTGAAGACGCCGGTCAGCGCGGTTGTTCCGCCTTTCGCTACAGCGCCCAGCGATTTTTCCGTGATATTCGAAATACCCCCGGCCTTGTTTCCCGGGGATGGATTGTCATCCCATCCGCCACCGAAGCGCTCGAGATATTTCCGGTACCATTCGACAATGTCGATCACTTTTCGACCCGTCGCCACGTCAGCCGCGCGGCGCGTGAGCAGGTGCTCCGCTCCCACGCATTCGGGTATTTCGGCAAGCACCGATGTTCCCCGGACCGCACCAACAGATCACTGGCGTAGCCAAGCGATGGATTGGCTGAGATTCCGGAGAACGCATCCGAGCCGCCGCAGTTCGTTCCGAGCAGAACCTTGCTCAACGGTTGCGCCGTGCGTTTCAGCTGCTGGCAATGTTTGATCAACTCTTCAACCTGTGCGACTCCATTGGCGACTGTCTGGCGCGTCCCCCCGCTCGATTGCATTTCGAGTCCGACGATCAATTTGCCTTTGCGAAACGATTGCTGCCCTAACTGCGTCGTGCCGATATATTTGGAAATCTGGTTGACCTCGCATCCCAAACTCACCATGAGGACGGCCCCCACGTTCGGATGAAAGATCATCCCGGCAATGGTTCTTTCAAGCTGCCAGGTGTCTTCGCCCTGTGAATGTCCACAACCTTCCTGGTGCGGGATGGCAACCACACCATCGATGCCGTGCGTATCGGGCCCCACGTCCCGCAGTTGATAAGCGATCTGACTTGCAACGTGGCTCGAACAGTTGGATGTCGCAATCACCGCAATGTAATTGCGCGTACCGACATCGCCATTCTCGCGCAAATAACCCATAAATGTACCCGCATCTTCGGGAGCGAAGAATTCGGTCGCCGGCGTATCCGTCGCATATTCGTACTCCTTGCCGGAGAAATCCGGCTGCAAATTGTGTGTGTGAACCCATTCGCCGGGGGCGATATCTTTGGTGGCCGTTCCGATGGTTTCGCCATACTTGACGATCTTTCCCCCTCCGGCTATCGGGCGCAACGCTATTTTGTGTCCGGGAGTGATTGTTTCGCGCAAACCTATCTTCGATCCGAAGGCAAGGATTTCGGTTCCGCCTGAAACCGGCGCGCGCGCGACGCCTACATTATCCTTTTCATTCAGAATAATTATGGGGCTAACATCCTCATTGACGGGATTCATTTATGCTCCTCTACAAAGTAGACAGGTTTGTCAGGATTTAGTGATCGAGGTTAATCTTGAATATCCTGGGAATCCTGCCCGAATTTTAATCGTATTCAGTGGTCCGTCCGTGACCGCTTGTCCGATATATCCAAATTCTACTGAATGGAAGGAGACTAAGTAAAATGCGCGTGCGGATTCTGATCGAAAAGAAAAAACGCCTCCGAATTGCTTATTCGCTTTCCGGAGGCGTTTTTTCGCTGAGGACGCTTTACTCTGGTCGATTTATTTTTATTTCATAAATGCAGCACCAGAGGTGATGAAACCCTATCTAATGTCTGCTGGCCGAGTAATCCCCTAATGGCTTTTTCCGTCATTCACTGGCTGTTACCCTAATGGCTGAGCACTTGCTTGCTAGTCCTCATCACCTCTGATCTGCAACTGTTTGAATCGATCTCAATAACTCATTTTTTGAATTTCTTCTCCCTATATCGATACTAAATATCAATCTTCGTGCCGGAGAGTATATGTTTTGAGGCGCCGTGCGGTTGAGGTGAGAGAACAAGTTGACTAATATGGGGTTAGCGCTAAGGGAATCATTGTCAAAACCTGAATCGGGATACATTTGAAGGGCGTGAATTGTCGCAATCAAATTTGATTGCAGCTATCAATATTGATTATCTACTATCAATTTTGATATCGGCCAAATATCCGGGAGGGGGAAATCATCCGATGAACTCAGAGAAGAATCCTTCTTTACCAAAGCTCATCTCCATCTCCGGCCCATCAGAAGGCTCCATCTTTGTGCTAATCGGGGATCAGACCCCGATCGGACGGGACCCGTCCAACTCGATCTGTATCGCCGATCCCCTGCTCTCACGACGGCACTGCAGCCTTTTGAAGAAAGGCGAGGATGTGAGCATCGCCGACACCGGCAGCGCGAACGGGACATTTGTCAACGGAGTGCCTATTACGGAACGCGCGCTGGTGCACCGCGACGTGATTAAAGCCGGAGATTCATTATTGCTCTTCATCAGCTACGAAGAAGAAGAAGACTCATCACATACCGATAACACCGTTCAACTCAATGACGATCCGCTGATCACGAAAGCGACGATCATCCTGCGTCAGGAAGAAGGCTTCTATCTGAATGAGCAGGGAGCGCTGCCCTTGACCGAACGGACGACCCAAAACTTCCAGGCGCTTTTACGGATCGGCATCGAGATCAACACGATTCGCGACCTGCAGACTCTGCAGAAGAGACTGCTCGAGTTGATCTTCTCAGTGGTGCCCGCGGAACACGGCGCAATACTCTTATCCGATGATCAGGAAGGAGAGGTAAGATCGAGCTTCGGTTGGTCGCGAACGGAGCAAGATCAACAGACGGTGATCGCCAGCCGCACCATTCTGCAGACAGTTTTGCGCGACGGGGTTGCGATACTTCGCAATGATGTAGCGGAAGATGCCGCTCTCCAGATATCGAAAACCCTGGTCCGCTCGGGAGTCCGGTCGATTCTCGCGGTGCCGCTCTCTTATTTCCGGGATACTTTTGGAGTGATCTATCTGGACACAACAAACCCGGCCGACAGTTTTGACGAGGAGCACCTGCAACTAGTCACAGCGGTTGCCAATCTGGCCGCGGTCGCATTGCAGAATGCGCAGCATCTGGAACAGTTGAATAACGAAACGAAGCGGCTGCAGGCCGAGCTCAATTTCGACCGGGAAATGGTCGGCGAGAGCCCGCGGATGCAGGAGGTCCGTCAGTTGATCGCTAAAATCGCGCCGACCGCCTCGACCGTCCTCATCTGCGGGGAGAGCGGTACCGGCAAGGAGCTCGTCGCGCGAGCGATTCACCTCAACAGCCCGCGGGCCAACAAACCATTCATTGCCATCAACTGTGCAGTCTTGAATGATACCCTGCTCGAGAGCGAGCTTTTCGGCCACGAAAAAGGCTCCTTTACCGGCGCCATAGCGCAAAAGAAGGGAAAGCTCGAGATGGCCCAGGGCGGCACCGTATTTTTGGATGAAGTCGGTGAAATGTCTCCTGCGCTCCAGGCCAAGCTTTTGCGCGTTCTGCAGGAGCGGGAGATCGAACGCGTCGGCGGCACCCGTCCGATCAAACTCGACATCCGACTCATTGCAGCCACCAACAAGGACGTAGAGGTCGCTATCAGGAACGGAGAATTTCGCACCGACCTTTACTTCAGGCTCAAAGTCTTCGAAATACCGATGCCACCCCTGCGCGAACGTCGCACTGACATCTCGCTTCTCGCCAGTTACTTCGCCAACAAGTTCGGAGCCAAATGCGGTCGACAATTCAAAGGGATTTCCCACGCGGCGCGCACCTGTCTGAAGCATTACGATTGGCCGGGCAATGTGCGAGAACTCGAGAATGCTATAGAACGAGCCGTAGTTATGAGTACGACCGAATTCATCCTGCCCGATGATCTGCCCGACGAGGTGATCGAAGCCGATTCCTCATCATCGGCTCATATAAGATCGGCTCAACCCGATGTGGGGGCTCAGACGCTGCCCGTCACCATCGGATCTGTAATGAACTATCACGAGGGGATGATCGAGGCGAAGCGGCAGCTCATCGTCAAGGCATTCGACCAGGCCAAGGGCAATCACTTCGAGGCGGCAAAATTGTTGGGGCTACATCCGAACAATCTTCATCGTACGATCCGCAACCTCAACCTCAAATCACAGTTGAAGAAATGAAAATTAGTTTTCAGTTTTCAGTTTGATAGCTAAAAACTAAAACCTAAAACTGATAACTGATAATTAAAAACTAAAAACGGCTTTGTTGCATAAATCGTAAATGAATATTTTCAGTTGACAGTTGATAGTTTTCAGTCGCTGATCGAAATAGCTCAGCAAAAACTAAAAACTGAAATTAACTACTCACCCTCTTCGCCGCGTTAGCGGCGGTTGATTGTAGCCGTGGGTTTTAACCCAAGGTGGCGGTAGATTTTTTCTCGTCGCGTCAGCGACGATTGAATTCAGGCGTCGCTAACGCGACGCGGGAATATCCTTCAAGCCTTCCGTGGGTTAAAACCCACTGGTATCTACACAAGTTTTTGCGTTTGGTTGCAAAGAGTTATCGCAATCAAACCTACCGAAGAATATGCTCTTTGAATGTTTCTCCTCAAACCTCCATTTGACCCCCGTTTGCAAAGACGGTATGAGAGGCTGGTGAATGAACATCTCCATACAAGCGAGAATCAAGCTGCTGGATCGCGTGCGCTGCCGAGCGTTAATGAAGCGTTTGCCAGCACGCAAGCGGCCTGGCGATTTTATGCCAACCCCAATGTGAAGCTGACGGGGCTGGTCGAACCGTTGGTAGAACAAGCTCGGCGGGAGATGCCGCTTGTCTGTCGACGGTATGGACTGGCGATCCACGACTGGTCTGATCTGCGCTACGGAACGCACACGAGCAAGAAGGATCGGAAAAAAATCGGCAGCGACTTGGGCTACAAACTGGCGACCACGTTGCTGCTGAGCGACCAGAGCGGGGCGCCGATAGCGCCGATCAGCCTTGGGCTGTGGGCCAATGATGGATGGCACACAACGCTTGATGAAGAGAGGCACAGAGATTGGTCGCCCCTGGGATTGGTGAGCCAGACAATGCGGGCTTCGCAGAAGCAAAAACTGTCGTTGCCGCTGGTCCACATCATTGATCGGGAAGGCGACTCGATCTTTCACTATCGTCAATGGAATAGTGAAGGCCATCTGTTTGAAGTACGTGCCAACGGGGAACAGAGAGTTGTTTGGCAGGAGCGGACACAACCGTTGAGCCAGGTCGCAGCACAGGTCGCCTTGCGCGCTAGCCAAGCGGTAGAGATTTCGGCCAATCTCATTGGGCAACTGTTTGTGGGCGAAACCAGCGTCGTCATTGATCGTCCGGCCTTTCCCCGCGCGCGCGATGGGGGCAAGCGTCAATGGATCAAAGGTGAGCCGCTCGAACTGCGCTTGATTGTCTGTCAACTGCGCTTGCCCGATGAAACGATTGCGGCTGAATGGTACTTGCTCAGTAACGTGCCGGCTGGCATCAGCGCTGAGCAACTGGCCGAATGGTACTACTGGCGCTGGAGAATTGAATCTTACTTCAAGTTGCTTAAAAGGCATGGTTTCCAAGTCGACCAGTGGCAGCAGGAAACTGCTGAGGCGATTGCCAAACGTTTGTTGGTGGCGGCCATGGCTTGTGTCGTAGTCTGGCACATCCAACGCGCAACGAATCCGCAGACGGTCACCCTGCGCAATCTCTTGGTGCGATTGAGCGGTCGACAAGTTCGGCGTGGGCAACCCACTGCACCAGCATTGTTGGCTGGGTTTTGGAGTTTCTTGTCGACACTTGAATTGCTCGAACATTATGACCTCAATGACCTTAAACAGATGGCCCGGCTCATTGTGCCAGGCTATTCCTGACCGTCGGAAATGTGTAGATACCAGTGGGTTAAAACCCACGGCTACAATCAACCGCCGCTAACGCGGCGAAGAGCATATATAGAGTTTTCAGTTTTCAGATGCCGATTTAGACTATCCAACAGAAACTTGAAACTGAAAACTGAAAACTGATAACTGATAACTGAAAACCATTTCCCCAGGAGGACTAATGAGCGCCAGCGATATTAAATTACATTTTGGATCGCCCTATGCGGAGAAACCCTGGCTCAAACATTACGATATTTGGGTTCCGGCCGAGATCAATCCGCCCCGCCAGCAGCTCTATCAGATACTACAATTTGCCTCCACCAGTTATCGCGAGAAACCCGCAACTTCGTTTCTGGGGGCGAATCTGACTTTTGGCGAAGTGAAAGACCAGGTCGATCGTCTCGCAACCTCCCTCTCTCAACGGGGAATCGGCAAAGGCGATCGCGTCGGTATTATGCTTCCCAATTGCCCGCAATACATGATCGCTTTTTTCGCGATCGTGCGGCTCGGCGCGATAGTTACGAATATCAATCCCATCTATACGCCTCGTGAAGTCGAGATGGTCGCGCGCGATTCGGGCTTGCGCGCAATCATTTCGCTCGACCTCATGGCTCCTGTTGTGCTGGGCGTCCAATCGAATACATCGATCGAACACATCATTACGACCAGTCTCCAGGAATACTCAGCCGAATCGAGCACAGCACCGGCAGTTCCGCAAGGTACGATCTCATTCAAATCGCTGATCGACGGCGTGGCTGAAATCGACTTGCCGCGTGTAGAGATCGATGCAGAGGAAGACGTAGCAGTATTGCAATATACTGGCGGGACGACGGGCGTTCCGAAAGCGGCGATGTTGACCCATACGAATCTTTACACCAACACACTGCAGTCTTTCATCTGGAGCGGCCCGCTGACGCAGCGAGGCGATGAGCGCTATCTGATAGTCATCCCGTATTTCCACATCTATGGCCAGACAATCGGCCTGCTGCTGGGCGCTTGGAATGGCGCGATGCAGATACTGATTCCGAAATTCGACGCGAATCTGCTGATCCAGGCTATCAGGCAACACAAGCCAACGTACTTTCCGAGCGTTCCCACGCTCTACATCTCGATGCTGGCTCATCCCGAGTTCAAGAAGTGCGGCCTCGGATCGATCAAACGATTCAACAGCGGTTCGGCCCCGATGCCCATCGAAGTGCTGGAACAGTTCGAAAAGCAGAGCGGCGCCATGCTCTATGAGGGCTACGGATTGACCGAGGCTTCGCCGACGACCCACTCGACCCCGACGCTTGCGAAGCGCAAGGTCGGAAGCATCGGGCTTCCATATCCGTCGACCGAATGCAAGATCGTAGATCTGGAGACCGGCACGCGCGAAGTCCCGCTCGGAGAAGACGGCGAGCTCTGCGTTCGCGGGCCGCAGGTGATGAAAGGCTACTGGAACCGCCCGGACGAGACGGCAATTGCGCTGCGCGACGGATGGCTCTACACTGGCGACGTTGCGCGGATGGATGAAGATGGATTTTTCTACATCGTACAACGTAAGAAGGATATGATTATCGTCAGCGGCTTCAATGTCTATCCGAACGAAGTCGAGGACGTCCTCTTCGCTCATCCGGCAGTCGCCGAAGCCGCAGTCATCGGAGTTCCCGACGGATATCGTGGAGAGGCGGTCAAAGCCTTCGTAGTTGCGAAGGACAATGCCGGCGTGACGACAGATGAATTGATCGAACACTGCCGGGCGAACCTGGCGAAATACAAAGTCCCATCATCTATCAACCTCGTGGATAAACTGCCCAAGAGCGCTGTCGGCAAGGTGCTGCGGCGCGAATTGCGCGAAATGGCGAAGGAGAAATAATCGATGTCGGAAGCAACAGCGGCAAACAATTCGCCGCATTACGATGAACGACCGTGGGGAAGTTTCACTGTCCTCGATGAAGGCGAGGGGTATAAGGTCAAGAGGATCGAGGTCCTGTCCGGCAAGCGCCTGAGTTATCAAAAACACGCGCGCCGCGCCGAGCATTGGATGGTCGTTCAGGGAACAGCAAAGGTCACGCTCGATGGGAAGGAAATTTTATTGAAGAGCGGCGAGGTCGTCGATATTCCCGTCGGCGCTGCGCATCGCATCGAAAATCCGGGTGATGTGAAGATGATCTTTATTGAAATTCAACGAGGCAGTTATTTAGGTGAAGACGACATCGTACGATTACAGGATGATTTCGGACGTTGAGAAACAGTACCGCGAGCGGTAGCGAGCGGCTTGGAATTCGTGAGAAACAATCAGTACCGCAAGCGTTAGCGAGCGAGACGCCATCGATCAATTGGTGGATCCTCGCTCGCCACCGCTTGCGGTACTAAATTCATCTGTTCGGCGCGGCAGGAGCGAGACGGCAATGGCGCCAATCGCAGCCAGGATGATCAACGTCGCAAAACCGTTCACGTAATTCTTGCTCAGGTCATAAAGTCGGCCGACGATAAAGGGAGCGAACGCTTCAGCCAATCCATCGGCCGTAAGAATTATTCCCATTATCCTGCCCATCACCTTCAGCCCGAAAAGCTCAGCGGTCATCAGGGGAATGATCATATAATCGCCGCCGAGCCCAATGCCGAAGATAATAGCAAAGAGGTAGATCACGCCGGGGACGGAAGCGAAATAGAGAAGCGGGATCGCGAGCGAGACCAGAGAATATATGAGCAGCATGACGTATTTCTTCGGATAACGATCTGCCAGCCAACCCATCAGCAACCGCCCGACGATACTCGATGTCAAAACCAGCGAGATGATCTTTGCGGATTCGGTTTGCGAATATCCCTGATCGATACTGAGAAAGAGCTTGAGATGTTGATTCGTTCCGGCAACCGCTCCGATCGAACACATACTTCCAATTGCAAGAAGGTAGAAAGGCCAGCTCTTAACTATGCTTCCGATCGGCGCCTTGGGCGCGGCTGCGCCCCTCTCCCGCAATCTGTCCGGCGGCTCTTTGACGATCAAGACCATCGGGAAGGAGACCACGATCATCAATATTCCGATCACCATCAATGCGCGCTGCCATCCGAGGTTCTCGGTCAGAAAATTGGCGATCCAGGGGACGATCGCGCCGCCGACGCCGATGCCGAGATAGGCAAACCCCATGGCCTTTCCCCGCCCCTTATCGAACCACCGGGAAAGCAGAACCTGGTTCGGCAGCGGCCCGCCGCACACATAACCGAGGGCGTTGAACAAATAGCAGAGATAAAACATCCAGAGCATCGATATCTGGCTGAGACCTATCACCGCAAATCCGCCCATCAGTATGCCCGCGAGCATCAGCTTCCGCGGGCCGAAACGATCGATAAACCACCCGGCGAGGAAGCCGAATAGAATACCGACGACGATCTTGCCCGTTAAATTGCCAGATGTAATAGTGCCGCGCGACCAACCGTATTCCTTCACCCAAAAATCGTAAAAGAACGGCAGCCCGTAGAACGACAATCCGACGAGCGAAAAAAGGCTCAAGAATGCAGTTACAGCGACCTGCGCCTTCGCGCCACTCAGCTTTTCTCCGGCAATTTCCCCGGTCAAGACAGATTCTTTCATATTATCTGCTCGTAAATGGCTCCATCAGCTCAGCCCTGCTTCCATCGGGATCGTACAGATTGAGCTGCCAACGATTGTTGCGCCCGACCTGCGGCGACCGGATGGACGATGGATCAGTCGCCCGCCCTCTCAGAATTTCGAGAGATGCCTGAATATCCGGCACAAGCAATGCTACGTGGTGTAGTACGCCGAGTTGCTGTCGATTCGGCTTACCGGTAGTCAGCATATATTCGATGTAATCGGTCCCGTCCGGCACTTTCATATTGATCCAGTTGAGCGTGGCCTCATCCCGGCCGCCGCGCCATATCTCCGAGAAGCCCAGGATATCCTTGTAAAACTTATCGGCGGCCGCAAGGTCTGCCACTGTGATGCCGGCATGCAGGATACGATTTGAGATTCTCCGCGACGATACGTATCGGCCTTTGTTCTTGAGATGGAGCGACCCAGGCCGGTATTGCACGAACTCGACGCGATGGCCGTCGGGGTCTTCGATGGTCATATTCAAATTGCCATCGCGCCCCTGATTGACCCCGGCAGGCACCTTCACGCTTTTCGCATTCAGGTAAACGCGCAATGCCTCGATGTCAGTCGTTTCGAGGGCGACGTGCAGCAGCCGTTCGTCCTTGTCGGGCGGCAACCCGGGAAAGATTTCGATGTATTGCCGCTCGTTCACTTTGAAATAGGTCAACGCAAGAGCGCCGTCTTCCTTGTATATCTGAAACGGCTCTTCATAGCCGAGCTGTTCGCCATAGAACGCGCGCGCCTTCGCCAGATCGCTTACCTGAAATGCGATATGGGCAATACCCGTGATCAACGGACGTTTTATTTCCTGTTCTTGAGCTGCAGCGCCGAACACACAACACCCGGCCAATGCCATCAGAATAAGAATTCGACATGCCTTCATCGTCTTACCTCATGGTGATTAGAGAACTACTGTTTGGTCTCTCCTTTGAGTTCAAGAACGCGGATATTTTTGAAACGCGCTTTGCTTTTCTCTCCCCACGCGCCCTCGCCGCCGTGAACCTGAAGCCCGATGTAACCCTCGCGCGGATATCGGTCGCGGTTGTCCTGGAAATCGGTCATCTTGACATCGTTCAGCCAGGCAGTCACGTGAGCGGGTTGGCCTACAACACGCGCGCGCAGTTTGTTCCACTGGTCCTTGCGATAATACTTCTGCCAATCCTTGTTCTGTTGAATGAACCCTCCGGCAGCGGGGGCATAGAGGCTGCCGATGAATCCGCCATCGCGGTAATCGATGGTGATCTGATAGCCCATCCCGTCATCGCGCGTTCGCAGAAACAAACCGGTATCGACCGGAAGGTCCGCTTTGAATTCGAGTTCGATCTCAAAGTCGGAATACTTGCGATCGGTGCCAAGTAATCCGCCCTTGTGATCAGTCTCCTGGTCGGCGACGATCGAGCCGCCCTCGACGACCCACACCCCGCCATTTCCTCCGTGAACGGCTTTCTTCTCCCAACCATTCAACGTCTTACCATCGAATATCTTCTGCCATTCGTCGGCAGTCGCGACTTGAGAAGCAATTACAGAGATGCTCACTAAAATCGAAAAGATAATTAACGCCTTTTTCCTCATAATTTTTCCTCCCTAATTTAGCGGATATCGTAGAACATATTCATAAAGTCGGCGCGATTATGCATTAAAAGGAATTGGTTAGTCCATCATTCACGTGACAATCGCAAGGCGAATTCGTAGGATTACCGAATGGAAACGAAGAAAGAGAACGAAGCAAATGAAAACAGCGAATCGAACGAACACGATGGGACTATTCGTTTGTTTCCTACTTTTCGTCAATTTCGTCTTCTCACCTGGGCATCAGTATGCGGCATACTGATCCTGACATGTTTCCCGACCAGCAGTCAGGTTTCGTCAACCCGACTCGGCGCGGGGCGCAAATACACCACGCTCGAGCGATTGAAACCGGAGCGCCTGCGCGCCGTGCGTGAAGATCGATTGCGGTATCAAAATTCGCGCAGAACCCTCAAACCGGTCATGGGATATCAGGATTACCGTGCGATCCTTCACGCGCACGCCGAAGACTCATCGCATACAGGCGGAACGCTTCTTGAATTACTGGCTGCCGCAAAACAGACGGGAGTTAAGATCATTCTGCTCGGCGATCACGTGCGCCCGCCTCGTGACTTCATCAATGAGAGGTGGCGCGGCGTTCGCGAGGGAGTCCTGTTCATTCCGGGCGCGGAATCTGAAGGCTTCATCGTTCATCCGACACGGTCGATCATCTCCGCCTATATCAATAAAAGCTGGAAGACGCGCGATGAATACATCCGGCTGGTCAAGCAGGATGGCGGCAACATCTTTCTTTCCCATGTCGAAGAGCGACTCGATTGGGATACATCTCAACTGGACGGATTGGAGATATACAACCATCACACGGATTTCAAAGACGAGTTCGGATTCGTGACGTGGCTGCGGGGCTCTTTCACAAATCCCGATCGATTGCGGGAAGTCGACCGGCTGCTCACGGAATTCCCGATGGAGTTTTTCGGTTCATTGCAGGATTATCTGTCAAAGGTCATCACCAAATGGGACAGTGATCTGCAAACGCACCGACTTACCGGCATCGCCGCCAATGACTGCCACCACAACCAGGTCTTCACCATCAAAGCGGCGGCATCTGATGCGATCGAACTAAGCATCATCGGCGACCCTCCGCGCAAGCTTACCGCGAAACAATCTCCTCGCGTTGCCGAAATGGTGAAGGATCGTGAAGAGGGCGATGTGATTGCAAAGATCGATCTCGATCCTTACGAGAGGAGTTTGAGCTATGTCTCAACCCATATCCTTCTGCGCGATTTCAATGAGAGGTCGGTGCGGCAAGCGTTGAAACAGGGCCGCGCATATGTGGCGCACGACTGGCTTTGCGATCCGACGGGTTTCACTTTCAGTGCGGAACTGAACGGGAAGCAGCGCGCGATAATGGGCGATGAATTGAAACTTGAACGTGGCTTGCATCTGCAGCTGGAAACCCCCTCAGCTGGCGCCATCAAGCTCATTCGCAACGGTACGGTGATCCGGGAATCGAAGTCGGACAAACTCGAATTCGAGGTAACTGAAGGCGGCGTATATCGCGCTGAGGTCTGGCTGGAGATCGACGGGGAACAGCGGCCTTGGATTTATGCCAATCCGATCAGAGTCGTTTTGTGAATGTGAAGGGGAGCAAAAAAGACAAAAAGGGAGCATAAAAAGGCTTAGCGCCTGCATTTTTTTACGACCTTTGCCACGTCTTGCCATTTTTGTTTCCAACCAGCCTTTCGGTAAACAGGAGGAATCAACATGCGAGTTGTTACCGGCTATATTGTGTGCATCTTTATGGCATCGACGCTCTTTCTCGCTGAGTCTGCTGTGTACGGCCAGTCGTGGAAGCCGCCCGCCGACTCCGAACGCTGTCCATCGAAATGGGGCGCCGGCGATCAAAGGGGAGCCGGCAATCACATGAAACCGGAAACAGTGCTCCGGGCTGTCAAGCTTATCCGCTCCGGCGAGGTGATCGAGCTAGGCCACGCGCTCAACTCCTCGATGCCTTTTTTCGGAACGCGACGCTTCGATCTCCACACCAAGCGCACCTTCATGAATCCGCAGTCGAACCAGCGCGGGAGCAATGAAGAATTCGTCGCCGGAGAAATAGGTCAGGTCGGCACGCAGTTCGATGGCTTCGCCCACCAGACGATCGGCAGCGGCATGTACAATTGCTTTAAGCTCGATGAGATATCGACCCGCAACGGATTCGATAAGCTGGGAATCGAGAATGTCGGCGCGTTCTTCACACGCGGTGTAATGATTGACATTGCCGGATTGAAAGGCGTGGAGATGTTGCCGGACAACTACGAGATAACAGTGCAGGATATCGAGGAGGCGCTGGCGAAGCAGAAACTGAAGTTGCAGAGCGGCGATGCCGTCATCCTTCACACAGGCTGGGGTAAGCTGTGGGGCAAGGACAATGCACGGTATACCAGGAGCTGCCCGGGCATCGGCGTCGGTGCGGCATTGTGGCTGGCTCGGCAAGATCCGATACTGGTTGGTGCCGACAACTCTTCTGTAGAGGTATCGCCCAACCCCGACCCGAAAGTTTCGCTCCCCATCCATCAGATTATGCTTGTTGTGAACGGAATCCATCTGCTTGAGAATATGAAACTCGTCGAACTGGCGGCCAAGCGTATTCAAGAGTTCGCATTTATCGTGCAACCGCTGAAGATACAGGGTGGCACCGGCTCGACCGTAGCCCCCATCGCTGTGCACTGAGGTTTCCTGTTTTGAGCTCCCGTTTGGAGCTCCCGTTTGGAGTTCCGCGTTTACGCGGTCTTTCCATTCCGAACGTGATGTTCTGACCGCCTGAAGGCGGAACTCCAAACGGGAACAACGATTATCCATAGATATTTTCCGATAAAAATGAATCAACACAATTCAATCAAAAATACAGCATCCGCGGATTCTGGCCTGGACCTAAACAACCTATCGGGCCTGGCAGCCGAATATGACAGCTACGATGCTCTCGGTCTGGCCGAGTTGATCGCCAAAAAGGAGATCACGCCGATCGAGCTGCTCGACGCAGTTCGCCAGAGAGTTGAAGCCATCAATCCCCAAATCAATGCATTCAGCCAGCTCTTCTTCGACAAGGCCGAAGCAAGCATCAATGATGGGCTGCCTGACGGGCCGTTTCACGGCGTGCCATTCGCCTTGAAAGATCTGGGCCAGTATTTGCGCGGCACTATCACAACTGCAGGCAGCAGAGTATGGAAAGACGACATGGCCGAATACGACAGCACCCTGGTTGCTCGATACAAGCGAGCCGGCCTGGTCATCTTCGGCAAGACGACCACACCAGAACTAGGTCTGACAACCAGTACCGAATCGGTCCTTTTCGGTGAGACGCATAATCCGTGGGATCTCGACAGCGTACGAGCGGGGGTTCATCGGGTGGATCTGCAGCCGCAGTGGCGGCGCGCATCCTGCCAGCCGCGCACGCCAGCGATGGTGGAGGATCGATACGCATTCCCGCTTCGTGCTGTGGCCTGTTCGGCCTGAAGCCGACCCGCGGCCGCGTGCCGATGGGACCGGACCAGTTTGAAGGATGGAACGGTTTCTCGGTCCATCACGTTGTGACGATTTCGGTGCGAGATTGCGCTGCGCTGCTCGATGCTACCGCCGGCGCTGAACTCGGCTCGCCCTTCTTCTCGCCGCAGCCGCAACAACCTTTTGTGAAAGAGACCCTTATCGCTCCCAAAAAGCTGCGGGTCGCGGTCGTCATCGACCCTCCAGGCGGAACTCCGCTCGACCCCGCGTGCAAGAACGGCTGCACTCGAAGCCGCGAAGTTATGCGAGAGCCTGGGCCATCTGGTCGAGGAGCAAAAGTTGCCGATCGAGCATGAGGTAATGTTCGAGGCGTTTCTCACCGTCATCAATGCTTCCACCGCCAGAACATTGGCCGATGCCGCCCGAACGCTCGGACGCGAAGTGACCGAGAAAGACGTCGAGACGGTGACTTGGGTGATGAACCACCAGGGGCGCAAGATAGACGCTGTATCTTACTCGCGTGCCATCCTCACAGCTCATCAGGTGGGCCTTGCGATGGCCAGGTTTCTGGAAAACTACGATGTAATCCTGAGCCCGACTCTGGGGAAACCTCCGGTGCCACTGGGCGTGCTGAGTCTCTCTCCCGCAAATATCCAGGACTTCACGAAAGAGATCACGGAATTTGGCCCGTATACTGCGCTCTATAACGTGACGGGACAGCCTTCAATGTCGGTGCCATTGCATTGGACGACGGATGGCTTGCCGGTGGGTGTGATGTTCTCAGGACGATTCGGCGACGAGGCGACACTTCTTCGCCTGGGAGCACAGCTGGAGAAAGCGAAGCCGTGGGCTGGGCGTAAGCCTGTATAAGCCCAGATTGGAGGCGGAGACAATAGTACGAAAGTTCAACTGAATGCAGCCGTTCGTATAGATAAGGTGCTGACTGGCCCAGGAGGAAAACTGTAAATGAAATGCTCCAGATGGTGGAGCATGGCGCAAGAGGGTTTGAAAGATTGAACGGTTTGAATAGTGATGAGAGGCAGACGATTCCGATTTCTCCAGATGGCCGGCAGGCAGATAAGATCTCAATTTAATAGTGTATCCGACGCTCGGATTCAATCATATACCTTTGCTCAGCTCCCGCACCAGCCGGGCCACGCTTTCAACCAACCCCGGTGAGCCCAGATTGTTTTCTATCTCCTGCACCAATCGGCTGCCGACAACCGCGCCATCGGCATAGCTCCAGACTTCGCGCACGTGTTCCTGTGTCGAAATACCGAACCCGACGGCCACAGGCAATGCCGAGTATCGCCGAACCCGTTCGGCGATCGAGCGAACTTCTGCAGAGATGTTTTCCCGCATACCCGTCACTCCGGTGCGCGCTACGATGTAGATAAACCCGCTTGAATTTTCGGCTATCAGTTTGATCCGGTCATCTGTCGAAGTGGGAGCTACCAGAAAGACCGTATCCAGTTGCGCCTGCCGCATCTGTGCGACAAACCCTGCTGCTTCTTCGGGAATTAGATCCGTCACCAGGACGCCATCGACGCCAGCTTCCTTCAGCTTCGATCCGAGCCCCTCGCGTGCAAACTGTAATAATGGATTGAAATAGGTGAAGAGGAGGATCGGAACCTCGCTCTTTCTCCTCACTCGTTCAACTACCGGCAGAATATCGGCAACGCCGATTGGATTATTAAGCGCGCGTTCCGAGGCGCGCTGAATCACCGGCCCGTCAGCCATCGGATCCGAAAACGGCACGCCGAGCTCGATAATATCGGCGCCGGCTTCATCAAGCGCAAGTAATATTTCTTCGGTCGTCGCGAGATCTGGATCGCCCGCCGTGATGTAAGGAATGAATGCCCGCCGGCCCTCGCGTCTCAAGCTTTCGAACTTTTCTGTTATCCGAGTCATAGAGAGTCAGGATTCACCACACCACACAAAACTACAGATTAACTACAATTTGCGCTTTGCGGTGAATGCAATTTATTTCTATTTATTCCCCGTATATGTCACCCGCCAAATCTTCTTCCCGCCATCGTCGACGACCAGAAGCGAGCCGTCGCCAATCATCGCCAATCCTACCGGGCGCCCCCAGACCTCCCTCGCCGAAACGTCCGGGACCCAGCCCACCAGGAAGTTCTCATAACCGCCTTCGGGTTTGCCATTTTCGAAAGGTATACGTACAACCTTGTAGCCACTGCGCGTCGACCGATTCCACGAACCGTGCATCGCGACGAATGCATCACCTTGATATTCCTGGGGAAACATCGGGCCCGTGTTAAACACCAGGCCGAGCGCCGCACAGTGAGCTTCAAAAAGAACATCCGGCACTAACGCTTTCTCTACCATGTCCTTTCCCTTTCCCTCCATCCTCGGGTCTAGATTCTTGCCGATGTAGGAATAAGGCCAACCATAGAATCCGCCGTCCTGCACCGAGGTGGCATAATCCGGCACCAGATCGTCGCCCAGACCGTCACGCTCGTTCACCGCCGTCCACAGTTGCCCGGTGGTGGGGTTCCAGGCCATCCCGATCGGGTTGCGGATGCCCGACGCGTAGATACGATGGCCCGTTCCATCCGCGTTATATTCGTTGATTGCGGCGCGGCGCGGCTCTTCTTCACCGACATTCGTTTCAGAGCCGACCGAGACATACATCTTTTTGCCGTCTTTGCTGAAGATGATATTGCGCGTCCAGTGTTGGCGATATCCCTCACCCGGCAGATCGACTATCTTCTCTCCGCTTCCCTCCAACTTCGTCTGGCCCGGTTTATATGTGAAACGAAGAACGGCATTGGTATTCGCGACGTAAAAGTATTCATTCTGAATCGCCATTCCGAAAGGCTGATTCAATCCAGTGGCGAATTCAAACCGTTCGGTCTTGTTGTCAATCGCACCGTCTTTGTTGGCATCGCGCAAGAGTGTGATGCTGTTCACCTGGTTATCGGAAAGGAAGAGGTCTCCGTTCGGTCCTTCGATAATCCAGCGCGGATTACGAAACTCACCTTCAGCAAAAACCTTGACCTCGAATCCCGTGGGCAAGGTGAGCCCGGCTCCCGTCGGCGCGGGAGAGACCTCCGGATGATTATTTGCGGAGCCGGATGCGAATGGCTTCGGCAATGATTCCGGTTTGATCACAATGCGATCGGAATCGATTTTCTGCACAATTCCGCCACCGCCCTGGCCAGCTGGCTGGCCTACTTGTGCGCACGCGGACAGCAGAATTATCGATAAGATTGCCCCTGTAATTGCTAAATAGAAACCCGTCTTTTGTTCTCCTCTCACTCGATTCTCCTTAATAACTGGCAGACTTCAATTATGATTTTGAAGACTAGATGCAATTACGTGCAACAACGTATTCGGCCGCAATAAAGGTTTAAATTTTTGTTCCAATCGCATTCGCGTCGAGTAAATCAGCCACCGTATTGACATCTTTATCACCCCGGCCCGAGAGATTGACCAGAACGATCTCTTCTTTCGACAAGCGCGGCGCGAGCTTTACCAAATGAGCTATGGCATGCGCCGATTCGAGCGCCGGCATGATGCCTTCCGTCCGCGTCAACAGAAGAAACGCCTCGAGCGCTTCCTGATCGTCCGCTGAAACATATTCGACGCGCCCTCGATCGTGTAAATAAGCGTGCTCGGGACCGACGCTCGGATAATCGAGCCCAGCGGAGATCGAATGCGTCGATGCGATCTGGCCGCGATTATCCTGTAAAACGTAGCTGCGCGTCCCCTGCAGGACGCCGGTGCTGCCGCCACCCTCCTCCAGGAACCGCGCCGCGTGTTCCCCAAGAGCTAATCCCCTGCCGCCAGCCTCGACGCCTATCATCTTCACGTTTGGATCATCCAAAAATTCATAGAAGAGCCCCATCGCGTTGCTCCCACCGCCGACACACGCGAGCAGGTAATCGGGCAATCGATTGCAGCGTTCGAGCATTTGCGCCCGCGCTTCCCGTCCGATCACGCTCTGAAAATCGCGCACCATCATCGGATATGGGTGAGGGCCGAGCACGGATCCGAGCAGGTAATGAGTATCGCCGACATTGGTCACCCAGTCGCGTAAAGCTTCGTTGATTGCGTCCTTGAGCGTTCGGCTGCCCGCATCGACTCCGACGACCTCTGCGCCGAGCAACTTCATGCGGAAGACATTCAACGCCTGCCGTCGCATATCCTCGGTGCCCATGTAAACCAGACACTTCATTCCGGTCATCGCACAAACGGTCGCGGTCGCCACGCCGTGCTGCCCTGCCCCGGTCTCGGCGATGATACGGCGTTTGCCCATTCGTCTGGCGAGCAGTATTTGCCCCAGTGCATTGTTGATCTTATGCGCACCTGTATGATTGAGGTCTTCGCGCTTCAGGTAGACTTGTGCGCCTCCCAGATGCTTCGTCAGTCTCTCGGCCAATGTGATAGGAGTCGGGCGGCCCACATATTCGCGCAACAGGGTTTCAAATTCGCGTTGAAATGACTGATCAAGGCGAGCTTCGGCATAAGCGGCTTTGAGCTCTTCCAGGGGATGCATCAATGTTTCCGGGACGAAGCTGCCGCCGTAATGTCCGAAATGCCCCCCGTTGTCCGGCAAAGAATCGATCAAATCTTTTCCATCTCCTCTCTCAATCTCCGCAGTTTAACTATATCCTTCCGCCCCGGCGCAGTTTCGACGCCGCTGTTGACATCGACGGCAAACGGTTCGACCGCGCGTATCGCTTCGGCGACATTATCGGGCGACAAACCTCCGGCGAGAAAAACCCTGGCAAACTTTGCGGCTTCCCGCGCTATCTCCCAATTCGCCGTCTTGCCCGTGCCGCCGTAGAGTTTCGCATCGAAAGCATCGAGCAGTACCGCCCACGCGGGGAATCCCGATACGCTCCGCACATCGAAATCATCATTCGCTCTGATGGCTTTGATTACCCGATCCTGGCCGACACGCTCACAGTAATAACCATCTTCGTCGCCATGCAGCTGGGCCATTATCGCTCCGCTCACACGTAAAATATCAATCACGTCTTCCGGCCGCGGTTGATTGACGAAGATGCCGACCGTGATGATCTCTCTCGGCAATCGCTCGATGATGAACTGGGCGGTCACAGGATCGATGTAACGCGGGCTTTTCGTATAAAAATTGAATCCCAGATACTGTGCCCCGCAAGAGATAGCATCCTGCGCATCGAAGAGCGTGGTAATGCCGCAAACCTTTAATTTGACTCTTTCGAATATCACGATGCCGGGCCCAAGCCCCCCCACAGAATCGATCGTCTCGCAACCAGCGCCGGAGGCGCGCAATGTCTATAGTTCACGGCTATCACCATAACCCAAGCTCCGAAAGGAGCGAAATGTGACCGCGCCCACATTTCGCTCCTTCCGGAGCTTGCCAGATTTGGGTGATCGAATACTATAGATATCCGGCTCCTCCGGAGCCATCAGAACTGCAATCAGAACTGATTGATAACAGAACAGCTTTAATTTGCACTCGTCAACTAATCAAATCTCGCAGCGCCTTCCCTTCATCAGCTGCACGCAACAGTTCCTCGCCGATCAGGAAAGCGTCGAACCCTGCGGCGCGCAAACGTTCAATGTCTTCACGCGTGCGAATTCCGCTTTCGCTGACGAGCGTGATCGATTTCGGTAATTTATCGGCAAGCTCCAGGGAATTCTCGATTTTCGTCTCGAATGTCCGCAGGTCGCGATTGTTGACGCCGAGCAAACGCACATCGCACCGCATCGCTCGCTCGACCTCAGCGAGGTCGTGCACCTCGACGAGCGCGTCGAGCCCCAGGCCATAAGCCGTCTGCAACAGGTCACTCAATTGCGTTTCGTCAAGTATCGAAACAATGAGGAGAATCGCATCAGCTCCGGCGTGCGCCGCTTCATAAATCTGATACTGATCGAAGATGAAATCTTTTCGCAGCAGCGGGCGGTCCGTCACTTCGTCCACGAAGCGCAGAAAATCGAGCGAGCCGTCGAAAAAATCTTCCTCGGTCAACACCGAGAGCGCGGCAGCGCCGTTCGACGCATAGTTGCGCGCGATCGTCACGGGATCGAAGTTTTCGCGAATGATTCCCTTCGAAGGCGAGCGTCTTTTTATCTCGGCAATAACGTTGATGCCATCGTTCTGCAATGGCCTGATGAAGCGGCCCGTGCCAAAGCTGGTCGGCATCGTCGAGAGCAATTCGCCGAATGGTATCTGATTCTTTGCCTCATTCAGCCTTTCGCGTTTGCGCGAGAGTATCCGTTCCAGAATATCGTTCATAAATTACTCAAATGTCGCAGCGACTCGAGTTTATGCATAGCTGCACCTTCATCGATCATCTCTCCTGCCAGTCGAATCGAGTCGACGAACGTCGCGTCTCCATCTGCTACGTGCAGCGAGGCGGCGGCGTTTATCAGTATCAGATCGCGCGCAGCATCGCGCCGTGCTCCCGATAACACATCACCAATAAGCTTCGCATTATCTTCCGCTGAACCGCTTCTCAGGCTATCGGGCGTTCTGCGCCGCAATCCGAACTCTTCAGGGGAAACTTCGAAGCGTTTTACACCATGCAGGGAAACCTCGTGTATGACCGTTTTATCAAATATTGTTATTTCGTCCAACCCATCTGCGCCTCTGACTATCCAGGCGCGTTCTGTGCTGCCCAACCTTGACAACGCCATCGCCACTTTACCGCACGCCGCCTCGTGTGAGACGCCGATGACCTGAAACGGCGCGCCCGCCGGATTGGTAAGCGGGCCGAGAAGGTTGAATATCGTTCGCACGCCGAGATCGCGGCGAACTATAGCTACCCGCCTCGTAGCCGCGTGATGCAATGGCGCGAACATAAAACATAAACCGATCTCGTCAAAAATCTCACCGACGCGGCCGGGATCCAGATCGACCTTTACGCCGAGTGCGCGCAGGACGTCGGCGCTTCCCGCTTTGGTCGTCACCCCAACGTTCCCGTGTTTGGCGACCGGCATACCCGCCGCCGCGACTACGAATGCCGCAGCCGTCGAGACGTTGAAAGTTTTAACCTGGCTACCTCCGGTGCCGCAGGTGTCGACAAATTTCGCATGCTTCGTCGCAATCCGGGCACAGCGGGAGCGCATAGTCTCGGCAAATCCGGCCAGCTCCTCTTCCGTCTCGCCCTTCGCCGCGAGGGCGACCAGCGCGGCTGCGATACGAGCATCGGTAACATCATCGGCAAGAATCGCATTGAGCAGCGACGCCGCCTCAGTCTGCGTCAGGTCCTTGCCAGCGATAATCTGGTCAAGCAGCGATGTGAGCATCAATTCAACCTGAGGAAATTGCGAAGTAAATCTTTTCCGGCACCGGTCATTATCGACTCGGGATGAAACTGTACGCCCTCGCATATGAATTCGCGATGGCGCAATCCCATAACCAGCCCGTCTGATGTAGTCGCGGATATCTCCAATACGGCGGGAACGCTCGCCCGATCGACGATCAGCGAGTGATATCGCGTGGCCGTGAAGGGATTTTCCATACCATCAAAAACCGTGCGTCCATCGTGCAGGATTTGACTCGTCTTCCCGTGCATAATATACGGCGCGCGCACAACCGACCCGCCGAAGACTTGACCGATCGCCTGGTGTCCCAGGCATACGCCGAGCAGCGGAATAGCGCCGGCGAAATGGCGAATCACATCGATCGTGATGCCAGCGTGCTCAGGATCACAGGGTCCCGGTGAGACGACGATTCGCGCGGGCGCAAGTTTTTCAATCTCTTCGATAGTGATCTGATCGTTGCGCGCTACTTTTATCTCAGCCCCGAGCTCGCCCAAATACTGCACGAGGTTGTAAGTGAACGAGTCGTAGTTGTCTATAACCAGGATCATAGCAGTTTTCAGTTTTCAGTTTTCAGTTTTCAGTTTTCAGTTTTCAGTTCGCTGTGTTGATTCACAGTTACCAGATGTTGGTTCACCAACTGAAAATTTAAAACTGAAAACTCATTTCTTCCTTCAGTTTTCAGTTCGCCGTTTTGATTCACAGTCCAGATATTGGCCCACCAACTGAAAACTTAAAACTGAAAACTCATTTCTTCCTGTATGCCTGACAGGAAGATTTATCAATGCGAATCAGAAGCGCAAGAGCCAACCGGTAACCTAGATGAACGCTCTCTATTTTAACGTTTTCCGCTTTATCATTGCCCGTGTGCAGGATATTTTTCCAATTATTGCTCAGCCCGTGAATCGTAATGGCCGGTATATTTTTCTTGATAAACGAATCCGAATCGGAGCTTCCGCCGGTGAAGTACCTGCGCTCGAATGGAATGTTCATTTCCTTGGCGAGATTGGCCACCAATTCGATCAGCTTCTTGCTCGAAATGCTCTCGATCACTTGCGGTACAGCGAGGCCAATGCTGTCCATATTGATCATCGCGCAATACTCCGCCGCCTGCGCTTTCTTGATCGTATCGACCATGGCGGCTGATCCGAACAGTCCCTTCTCTTCTTCACCGAAAGCGACGAATACGAGGGTCTTGTTGAGCGGGACTTCTTTCAGCGTGCGATAGATATGAGCCAGAGCGACGATCCCGGTCCAGTTGTCTACTGCCCCGCACCCCGAACCGGTTTTGTCGTAATGCGCGCCAATAACGATCTTCTCATTCGTAGTCTCGGGAGAAGCCGCAACCTTGCGAATGACGACATTCTCGACGTTTTTGAATTTGTCGATAGTTATCTCCGCCGGGTCCGCCCCCATTCTTTCAAACAAAGCCTTGACCGCGTTCAGGCGTTCATCATTCTGACAGGGGACCGAATCAAACTCAGCCCTCATCTCATCAGCGGTGGAAAGCTGTATCCCATTCCCGTCTTGTGCGCAGATGCTAATCTTGAGGCTAAAGCAGAAGAGGATGGAGAGGATAGCCGCGACAAAATATTTTTCGCCTTTCTCTTCCTTTTTTGCTTTTTTTATATCACTTTGCATTTAAGGTTTGATCACCGCTTCAATCAATTCGATTCGTTCAACAGGTGTTTGCCCATCCTCCCGCCGGTTCACCTTCTCCAACAGGTCTAGCGTCTCGAAGCCGTCAACGACCCTTCCGAAGATCGTATACTTGCTGTCGAGATTGGGCGCGGGCGCAACCACCAGGAAAAATGAGGTCGCCGCCGAATCAGGATCATTGGTGCGCGCCATTGAAAGGACTCCGCGCAGATGTTTGCGCGTCTGGCTGAATTCGCCTTTCAATTTTCGCACCCATTTATCGGCATAATGTGACGTCTGGCCGGCGCGCGTCTCACCCACTCCCCCCTGCACAACGAAGCCGGGCACGATGCGGTGAAAAGCCGTGTGATCGTACCAGCCTGTCTGCACCAGCTTCAGAAAATTTCGGACATGTTCGGGCGCGAGCTCCGGTTCGAGCGCCACGGTAATATCGCCGAGACTGGTATGCAAGAAAACCTCTTTTCGCATCTCATCGATGCCGGCGTCCGTGAACGGCTCTTCGCGCTTCGGCTCGATCTTGATGCTCAGGATCTTGACCGGTGTGACGGTTTTCTGCTCGGCGTCAGCCTCGACCAGCGAAATCTTATCGACAACCTCTATCCCCTCGGTCACCTGGCCAAAAGCCGAGTATTGACCATCGAGAGCCGATTGCGGCGAGGCGCAGATAAAAAATTGTGCGCCATCGCTGTTCGCCTTTCCCGAGATGCGCACGGTCGAAACGATGCCGCGCACGTGTTTGACATCGCTAAATTCATCGGGGATCTGGTTGAGTCCCCCTGTCCCCCAACGCGCGCGCGGCGTCTTCGTATCTTTCAAGAGCGGGTCGCCGCCCTGAATGACCCCGCGCTCGATAACGCGGTGGAATGCCGAGCCGTCATAAAATCCGCCCCGCGCGTTCTTGACGAACGCCTGTACGTGCTTCGGTGCTTTGTCGGGAAGAAATTCAAAACGAATCGTCCCCAGATCTGTGGTGATAACCGCTTCGAGCTTGGCCGCTTCCTCGAGCGAAACCGGCGGCTCCGCTCCTGCCCGGGGTGCGTTCTTTTTCCGCGGCGGTTGCGCCAATGAAGTTATGCTCAGCAATACGAAGCAGACCAGTACCGCGAACGATTGCGAGCGAGTCTTCACCAATCGATCATTGAGAATTGGCTCGCCAGCGCTTGAGGAGCTGTCCGATTCGAGCCGCGCATGCCGCGATAGTCTCATAACTCTTTCTCCGCCATTTCGATCGCGCGAACCAACGCGCGCGATTTGTTGATCGTCTCCTGATATTCCATATCGGGGATGGAATCGGCGACGATGCCCCCGCCCGCCTGTATGTATGCTCTTTTGCCGCGCGTATACATCGTTCGAAGCACAATGCATGAATCCAAATTCCCTGAATAATCGAAGTACATTACCGCCCCGGCATAGGCTCCTCTGCGGGTCGGTTCGAGCTCATCGATGATCTCCATGGCGCGGACCTTGGGGGCTCCTGACAAAGTGCCGGCGGGGAATGTCGCGGCGAGCGCATCGAAGCAGTCCAGACCCTCCTCGAGCGTAGCCTTCAACGATGAAACCAGATGCATGACGTGCGAGAATCGCTCGACAAACATTAAGCCGGCGACCTGAACCGAACCATACTTCGCGACGCGGCCGAGATCGTTGCGCCCCAGATCGACGAGCATAACGTGCTCGGCCCGCTCTTTTTCGTCAGCGAGCAATTTTTCCGCCAGTTCGTCATCCTCGATTTCAGTCTCGCCGCGCCGGTATGTCCCGGCGATCGGTCGATATTCCAATTGCCCGCTCGCACAGCGGACGAGCATTTCGGGAGAGGCCCCGAGTAACGTCTCGTCTCCTCCCAATTTCAAAAAGAACATATACGGCGATGGATTGATAACCCTCAATGCCCGGTAGACCTGAAATGGATGCGAGGCCAGGTCGGTTTCGAATCGTTGCGAAAAGACGACCTGAAAAGCATCGCCGGCGCGGATGTACTCCTTAATCCGGTCGACCGAGGCGAGATAATGCTCCATCGGCATATTCGATCTGATTTGCAACGGCTCCGTGCGACGCGTTACCGGCGGCAGTTCTACCGGCGCAAGGAGCGATGCCTCGAGTCGCGCAATCTCGCCGCAGGCCGATATATATCGTTCGCGCAGATTGTCGCCATCCCTCGCGCCTTCCGTAAAAACATTGGCGATGATATGAATTTGATGTTTGACGTGATCGAATGCGAGGAGGCTGGAGAAGAACATCACCATCGCCGTGTCCATCTGCAGATCGTCTTTGGCCCGATCGGGCAGGCGCTCGAACCAGCGCACGGCATCGTATCCGAAAAACCCGACCGCTCCGCATGAAAATGGAGGCAAGCCAGGAGGTTTGACCGGACGCTCGCGCCGCATCATTTCGCGTAACACATCTATCAGAGAATCCTTGAGGCTCTCGCGTTTCCCATCGGCTCGATCGATCGTCACTTCATCGCCTCTGGCTCGCACGATCGTGTGAGGGGCACAGCCCAGGAAGGAATAACGCGCTATTTTCTCTCCTCCCTCGATCGATTCGAGCAAGAAAGCGTGCTGCGATTTGCGTTCGATGCGCAGATAAGCCGAGACGGGCGTGAGCAAGTCGGCCATCACCGTTTTGACGAGAGGCACAACCGTCCCCTGCGCGGCGAGCGCGAGAAACTCTTCGTAAGTTGCTGGTGTTATCTGGGACATAGAGACAGATGCCATAGCATCTCGAAATCGTTTGGAGTTGCTCGTACGTTTGGAGTTTTTTTGGAGTTCCGCGTTTTGCGGTATTCTCCCCGGTAAATCTCCCGGTAAAAACCGCCGCTCTTGACCTCCCTATACCTTCAATTGTTCGCAAGAAAACTCTAAAAGATTTCCATCGGGGTCTTTTATCGTGCAGAAATATCCTACGATCGGGCCGGCATACTGCGGCTCATCGACGAGAATCCCCGCGATTCGCGCCCGCCCGGCAATCGCATCGACGTCAGCGCGCGAACTGACATGAAATCCGAAGTGATCCATCCTCCCCTTCGCACCTCCCTCGTCGCTCTCGACCAACACAATAATCAAGCCCGATTGATCGTGCGCGAGCCTCACCCACGAAACGCGATGTGCCGATCCGGCGTCCTGCCGCTGGTGTACCACTCGCATGGCAGCCCACTCGGTGTAAAATCGAGCGGCGCGCTCCGTGTCTGCCGTCAACATTGCAACATGATCAAGTCGTTCAATCATTTCTTTTTGCCGGTTCGCTCGTTCAACTCATTCAGGATATCCTGCAGACTGACATTTCGTTCGACCATCAACACGAGCAGGTGATAAAGCAGATCGCTGATCTCAGCCGAAAGCTGCTTCCTCCCCTCTTCCAAATCGGTGTTTTTTGCCGCGATGATGGTTTCGGCCGACTCTTCACCGACTTTCTTCAAAATCTTGTCGAGCCCGCTATTGAACAGATAAGTAGTGTATGAGCCTTCGGGGCGTTGATCTTGCCGCTCCTGTATCAGGTTGAATAAATCCTGGAGCAGGATGCCCAGGTCCATAGCCGCCACATTGACCAGAGAGAGCGCTGTCTGCGCCTGTTCGATCTTTGACTCCGGTTTTTCTAGCAGTCCGGCCGCTTGCCCTCCCGCGTCCTCTTCGTTGCCCCCACGACTGGGATTTGAAATTTGAACTCTCTCTTTATCACCCCCAGTGGCTCCGGCAGTTTGAAAGAAGCAGGTTCTCTCGCCCGTATGACACGCCGGTCCTTTCGGATCGACGCGCACCAATAATGCATCGCCATCACAGTCGAGTCTGATATCCACCACCCGCTGGATATTTCCCGATGTCGCGCCTTTGTGCCAGAGCTCCTGCCGCGAACGACTCCAGAACCAGGTCTCACCCGTCTGCAAAGTCTTGGCGAGGCTCTCCGCATTCATATAGGCGGCCATCAAAACTTCGTTCGTGCTATCGTCCTGAACGATAGTTGTGATCAGGCCGCGGTCATCAAAAACCAGATTGTGAATCAGCGCTTCAGTCATGACTCGGATATAAAATCATTTATCGATATAACATCAATTATCGAACGAGTATACCGCGTTGGCGCAGATACTGCTTCGCCTCGCCAATGGTAAATTCGCCGAAATGAAAAATGGAAGCGGCCAGCACGGCGCTGGCCTTCCCCGCTGTCAGTGCTTGATGAAGATGTTCAAGATTTCCCGCCCCGCCCGAAGCAATTACCGGGATATTCACGGCTTCGGCAACCTCGCGTGTAAGTTCGAGATCATATCCGTCTTTGTGACCGTCGCGGTCCATACTGGTGAGAAGTATTTCTCCTGCGCCGAGTTCTGCCGCTTTCTGCGCCCACTCGATCGCATCGATTCCCGCAGGCGTACGCCCGCCGTGGAGAAAGACTTCCCAGGCATTCCCCTTTCTTTTGGCATCGATGGCGACGACGATGCACTGCGCGCCAAAACGCTCCGCTCCCTCCCGAATCAGGCTTGGATTTTGCACGGCGGCTGTATTGACCGAAATCTTATCCGCGCCGGCTTTCAGAATCATCCTGATATCCTCAACCGTGCGGATGCCGCCTCCCACGGTGAAGGGGATGAAGACGCGATCGGCGACGCGCCGTACCATATCGGCTACGATCTCTCGCCGATCCGAGGACGCCGTGATATCCAGAAAGACCAGCTCATCCGCCCCCTCGCCATCATAACGCGCGCCCTGCTCTACTGGATCGCCCGCGTCAATAAGATTGACGAAGCTTATGCCTTTTACCACGCGGCCGCGGTCTACATCCAGGCAGGGAATGATTCGTTTCGCAAGCATATTGATGGCGTCTGCGGAACCCGATTATAGATGCGCAATCACAGACAGAAGGAGGTAGGGAAGTTATATTTCCCGACCTCTCTCCTTCTATTGTATTTTTGTCAGCTTGTTATTTCTGCGGCGAATCTTCAATCGCAATTCGCAGCCGTTATAAATTAATCTGTTTCACCGAAATTACGTGCTGGACTTTTGCCAAATCAGCCAGCGTCGCTGAGTCCAGCGCGCTGTCGATCTGATAGACGGCCATCGCCGTCCCGCCCGCGCGATTGCGGCTCAGGTAAAGTTGGGCGATGTTTATCTTCTGATCGCCGAGAAAGCTGCCGACGCTGCCGACAACTCCGGGCTGGTCATCATTCTGAAGAATCAACATCTGGCCTTCCGGCACGGCTTCGAGCCGATAAGACCCGATATTGACGATCCGGATATCTCTGCGTCCGAATAGCGTCCCGGCCACTCTGCTCTCATGCGCATCATTACGCACCGTGACTTCGATCAAGCTCGTGAAATCCTGCACCCCGAGCTCCTTCGATTCGGTCACGCGCAGGCCGCGCTCTTCAGCTATCAAAGAAGCGTTGACATGATTGACGCGCGCGCTGACCGATTTAAGCAGACCGGTGAGTACGGCTTGCGTCATCGGGCGGACATCCAGCTGAGCGGCTTCGCCGCTGAAACTGATCCTCACTTCATTGACCGGCTTATCGAAGAATTGTGCCTGGAAGCTGCCCAGCTTCTCACCGAGCGTAATGTAGGGAATGATGTTTTCGAGCGCTTCAGCCGTGACCGCGGGCACGTTGACAGCGCCGGCGACCGCGCCGTTGAGTAAATAGTTGGCCACTTGATCGGCGATAGTGACGGCCACGGCATCTTGCGCTTCACTGGTCGAAGCGCCGAGATGCGGCGTGACGATCACGTCATCAAGAGATAGTAAGGGATGATCTGCCGGTACGGGTTCCTGTACGAAGACGTCGAGGGCTGCTCCTGCTACTTTGCCAGCTTTGATCGCATCATGCAGTGCTTGTTCGTCCACCAGCCCGCCGCGCGCACAATTGATGATCCTTACGCCGTCTCTCATTTTCTCGAATGCCGAGCGTCCGATGATGCCGCGCGTATCATCGGTCAAAGGAGTGTGCACCGTGATAAAGTCCGCTCGTTGAAAGACTTCATCGAGGGTGCCCAATTCGATGCCGGATTTCGACGCGATCTCCCTTGAAATGAACGGATCGTATGCTATGACCTTCATCGCCAACCCCACGGCGCGCGATGCCACGATCTTACCGATATTTCCGAGCCCTATGACGCCGAGCGTCTTGCCCGCCAGCTCCACTCCCATAAAACTCTTTTTATCCCATTTGCCGCCTTTGAGTTTGCCGTGTGCCTGAGGGATCTTGCGGGCAAGCGACATGAGGAGCGAAATGGTGTGCTCGGCTGTCGTCACACTGTTGCCCGCCGCGGCGTTCATCACGACAATGCCCTTCCCCGTCGCCACGGGGACATCGACGTTGTCGACTCCGGTCCCGGCGCGGCCGATGACTTTCAGGTTATCAGCGGCGCTGAGAATATCAGCGGTCACCTTCGTCTCGCTGCGGACGATCAGCGCTTGATAATCGCCGATGATCCTCTTCAATTCTTCCGGCTTCAATCCGGTGTTGACGTCGACCTGGAACTGTTCGTTCCTGCGCAGTAGATCGATGCCTCGTGCGGAAAGATTGTCACTTATTAAGATTTTCATGTTTGTATGAATTCAGCCTTTCTCCATGATATTTGAGTGGATGTTGAGGAGCCGGCGGAATGGCGCGCTCGACTACCGCTGCCAGGACCAAGTGTGCGAACACCAGGTTGCTGAAGATAATAAGCGGCGCCAGGAGAAGAGAGAGTGACCGGTAGAAGAAGATAATGGATGAGCGCAAATGTGAATACCACGCGCTGCACGATTCACCAGGATGTATGTCAGGTCTCCGGTCATTTTTTATATTTTATAGAATGCCACATTTAAATGCCGCTTTGAAGAGGACCAGGAGATGATCTCGCCAAAGCGAAGGCTAATAATACGTAGGGCGCGTATAAAAATCAAATTTTCCTGATGCTTGCCTTTTCCCATTCCCACTCTTAAACTCCCTCTTTATTTCGCTCGCCCCAACCAAATCGGCATGAGGCATTCTTATGAAAATTCACGAATACCAAGGTAAAGAATTGCTGCGCCGCTTCGACGTCAAAGTACCGCGAGGTTTCGTAGCGCACACTGTGGCTGAAGCCGAGGCGGCAGCCAGAGAACTGGGTTTACCCGTCGTCGTCAAGGCTCAAATTCACGCCGGCGGCCGCGGCAAAGGCGGGGGAGTTAAACTCGCGAAGACGATGGATGATGTCCGCAACATGGCCGGGCAAATGATGGGAATGAATCTGGTAACGCATCAGACGGGCCCCGAGGGGCGTACCGTGCATACGCTCCTGATCGAAGAAGGCCTGAAGATCAAAAAGGAGTTTTATCTTGGTATGCTGCTCGACCGCTCGGTCGCTCAGCTCGTCTTTATGGCCTCATCCGCAGGCGGAATGGATATCGAAGAAGTCGCGGCGAAAACGCCCGAGAAGATATTGAAGGAATATATCGACCCGGGGGTCGGTATGCAGGCTTATCAGGCGCGCAACCTGGCTTTCGGCCTGGGACTGGCGCCTGAACTCACGGGGAAGGCGACGAAGTTCATGCTCTCGCTCGCGCGCGCGTTCGTCGAACTCGATGCCTCGCTCGTCGAGATCAATCCCTTCCTGTTGACCGAAGACGGCGAACTTTACGCGCTCGATGCGAAAATCAACTTCGACGACAACGCGCTCTATCGCCACAAAGAATTGGCCGCGCTGCGCGACCTGAACGAGGAGGCGCCGCTTGAAATCGAAGCATCGAAACACGACCTGAACTACATCAAGCTCGACGGGAACATCGCGTGTATGGTCAACGGCGCCGGATTGGCGATGGCAACGATGGATATCATCAAGCTCGCGGGCGGCGAACCGGCGAATTTCCTCGATGTCGGCGGAGGAGCGTCGCAGGAACGCGTCGAGAACGCTTTCCGCATCCTGCTCGCCGATCCGAACGTCCAGGCTGTGCTGATCAATATCTTCGGGGGGATAGTTCGCTGCGATATGGTCGCGCGCGGTGTAGTGGAGGCGGCTCGGATTCTGCACGTCACGAGGCCGATCGTCGTACGGCTGGAAGGAACAAACGTCGAAGAGGGCCAGAGCGTCTTGCGCGAATCTGGTCTCAACTTCATCGTGGCAGACGGAATGAAAGATGCCGCGGATAAAGCGGTGGCAGCAGCCTCGGGCAGGAAATAAGCGGTAAACATTTATCATTTTACATTTGTCATTTTACATTTGTCATTTGTAGAGCTGCAGTTCTTCAATGACAAATGACAATTGTAAGCGGAGGATATAAGCGGTAACGCAATTACATTTGTCAATTTAGATTTGTCATTTGTAGAGCTGCAATTCTTCAATGACAAATGACAATTGTAAGCGGAGGATATAAGCGGTAACGCAATTACATATTTGTCAATTTACAATTGTCATTTGTAGAGCTGCAGTTCTTCAATGACAAATGACAATTGTAAAATGATAAATGTAAAATGGAATTAGATCTCCAGCACGACCGGAATAATCATCGGCCGCCGCCCGGTCTCCTTCTGGATATATCGTTTAAGATCGAGCCGGATCTTCTCTTTTATCACCGCCCAATCTACGCGTTCTTCGTGACTCGCGCACTCAATCGTCTCTCCCACGATAACACGGGCCTTGTGGAGAAATTCGGTGCCGTCATCACTCAAGGCCAGGCCGCGCTGGATCACTTCGGGCGTGGATTCCAGTTCACCCGATATTTTGTTGATCGCCACGATCGGGAGAACGATGCCATCGTAGGCCAGATGTTTGCGATCGCGCAGCACCATATCGTCTATCCGCCCAGAACCGGAGTCGTCGATCAATGTGCGGCCGACCGTCACTTTGTCGGCGACCCTTGCGCTCGATTCGTCGAGCTCGATGACGTCCCCGCTTTCGGCCAGCACGATCCGATCGCGCGGCACGCCCCAGCTGATGGCGGCTTCGGCGTGACGATAAAGCTGGCGCGTCTCGCCGTGAATCGGAATGAGAAACTTCGGTCGCACGGCTTCATACATTATCCTCAGGTCATCCTGTCGCCCGTGGCCTGAAACGTGGATCCGCGCGATGCCGCTGTCTATGACGCGCGCATCCTTTTTGAATAGATGGTTCATCATCCGCGAAATTGACCGTTCATTACCGGGTATCTGCCGGGCCGAGATAACGACCGTATCTCCCGGAATGACGCTCGCTTCTTTATGTGAGTCAACCGCCATCCGCGCGAGCGCAGACAGCGGCTCGCCCTGGCTGCCCGTGACTAGAATGCAAACCTCTTCCGGCGACATCTTCCGCGCCTGCTGGGTGCTGATCAACTGCCCAGCTTCGATGTCCAGATAGCCGTATTTCATCGCGGTCTCGACGTTGCGAATCATGCTCCGGCCGAGCAAGGCTACGGAGCGGCCCTGTTCCGCCGCCATATCGAAAACTATCTGCAGGCGATGGATGCTGGTCGCAAAGCAAGTGACGATGATTCGCCCGGCGGCATTTCCGAAAATCTTTTCAAATGCCGGGATAACGGCTTTTTCCGATCCGGTCCGCCCTTCCCTCTCGACATTGGTTGAATCCGCGAGCAATGCGAGAACCCCGCTGTCGCCGTACTGGTTCAACCGCTTCAGATCGATCGGGTCACCCAAGACAGGCGTCTCGTCGACTTTGAAGTCTCCCGTATGGACGATTACTCCCGCGGGCGTGTGAATCGCCAGCGCAACGCAATCGACCAGCGAGTGGGACACGCGGATGAATTCTATTTCAAATGGGCCGAGCGCGAACTTCTGGCGCGGCTTGATGGTGTGCGTTTCCACCTTATCGATCAGTCCGAACTCCTGCAACTTGCTCTCGACCAGGGCATGCGTGAACTCCGTGGCATAGATCGGCAGATTGACCATCTGTAGGACGAACGGAAGGGCTCCGACATGATCCTCGTGCGCGTGCGTCAGCACAATGCCAATCAATTCATCGCGATGGGCTTCTATGTAAGTTAGGTCGGGAATTGCGATATCGGCACCGAGGAGGTCTTCATCAGGAAACATCATTCCGCAATCGACGATTATCATCTGGCCATCGTAGCGGAATGCCGTGATGTTCATTCCAAATTGTCCGAGACCGCCCAGGGGGGTGATCTGAAGTTTGTCATTGGTCATTTAATAGTTTCGCTTTCAATATTTGTCCGCCCGAGTATATCCAAAGAGAATCAAAAAAGGCAAAATCATCAACAATTGCATCATTTCTTTTCTTCCGGCTGAACCATCGCTTTCAAACGTACGATCTCCTCGATCGAGAGCGTCTCGGCGCGCCGCCGCGGATCGATCCGAGAATCATTGAGAGCAGATGCAATACCGGCCTCATCCCGTAACCCGAGCCTGTTTCCGCCGGCACGCAAATTATTGAGGATCGTTTTGCGGCGTTGGGAGAAAAGTACCTTTATCAGGTCGAGAAGCCCTCTATCATCGTCGACCGTTGGGCGCGTGCGCAATCGCACGACGCTCGAATAAACTTTCGGGGTGGGTCGAAATGCTCCGGGCGGAACATCGAACAATTTTTCAACTTCACAATAAAATTGCACCAGTACCGAAAGATATCCGTATTCTTTGCCGCCGGGTTTTGCAATCAGCCGTTCTACCACTTCGCGCTGCAGCATAAGCGTCATCTCGTTTATGCAAACGCGCTGCTCGATCAGGCGCTGCAATATCGGAGTCGCCACGTAATAAGGCAGATTGGCGACAACGCGCGCAGAGCCGCCCGCATCGACCAACCGGCAGAAATCGACATCGAGAGCATCGGCTTCGATCAACTTGAGATTGGTTATTCCGGCAAACCGCTCATTCAGTTCAGCGATCAGGCCGCGATCCAGTTCGATCGCGAAGATCTGCGCTCCGCTCTCAACCAAAAGCGCAGTGAGAGCTCCATGCCCCGGCCCGATCTCAACTATCGTTTCGTCACTCCGGGGAGAGACCGCATCAACTATGCGCTGTGGGTAGTGTGCGCCGGTCAGAAAATTTTGACCGAGTCCGCGTTTAGCTCGCATTGTTATTTCAGCTAGGGTAACCGGTGATCTCCCAATCGGCGCCTCGCCGCAAGACTTCGACTTCTCGCAACTCGAGAGCATCGCTCAATTTCTCGAATCCGGATCCTCCGATCGCCGCAACGGAATGGCGCCCGCCGATGATTCTCGGGGCCACGAAGAATGTCACCTTATCGACGAAACGCTCTTCGATGAATGAACCCGCAATATCCGACCCGCCCTCGACGATGAGGCTTGTCAGTTGGCGCTTGCCGATCTCAGACAATATCGCCCGCAAATCAAGCCTTCCGCAAGTGGAAGCGACACAAATGATTTCTGCGCCCAGTTCTGCCAGCCTATCCCGCTTTGACGCCCAGGAATCGTACGCCCCTGCTCCTTCGCCCTCTTCCTGCCGTGCCGTGCAAACAATCAGGGGAGACTCGCCTGCTGTGCGGACGAGTTGAGAGGTTAATGGAATGCGTAATCCGGCATCAAGCACAACGCGGACGAGGGTCTTGCGGCGCGCTCCGGTCGTGCGGTCGGTCAGCAGAGGATCATCGGCCAGTACAGTTCCTATACCGATAAGGATCGCGTCATATTCGTGCCGCAACGATTGCGAGGCGGCCCGCGCCTCCTTTCCCGTTATCCACTTCGAATCGCCGGTGCGGGTCGCTATGCGGCCGTCAAGAGAGCACGCCGACTTGAGATGGACGAACGGCAATCCCGTCGTCACATACTTCGCGTACTTCTCATTCAATTTCCGCGCTTCCTGTTCCATCAATCCGACTTCGACATCTATGCCTGCTTCGCGCAAACGCGCGACACCCCGCCCGTTGACGCGCGGGTTCGGATCGATCATCGAAGCCACGACGCGGCCGATGTGCGCTTCAATCAACGCTTCCACGCACGGTCTCGTGCGTTTGCCCGGGCCTTGATGTGAGCACGGCTCGAGATTGACGTAGACTGTCGAACCGCGCGCACTTTCGCCCGCCTCTTCGAGCGCCCATATTTCAGCGTGTTTCAAATCGTCATAGCGATGATAGCCGCGACCTGAGATCACGCCGTCTTTGACGACAACCGATCCGACCAGCGGATTGGGAGTGACAAGGGCTGTACCTTGAGCGGCGAGTTGGATGACAAATTGGATGTACTCGAGGTCGCTCATAAAAAAATCAAAAGGCGTAATTGAAAGGGAAACGAAAGGGGCAAAAAGAAGCAAAAAAGACCAAAATTATTTCGCCTTTTTTGTCCTTTTTTGCCCCTTTCGTTTCCCTTTATGATTTTGCCTTTCGATTTATTCAAAAAGTCCGTCAACATAGGTTACAGGATTGAAAACGACGAGGTCATCTGCCTTCTCGCCGATCCCACAATATCGAATCGGTAAATTCAGCTCCTTCGCGATGGCCACCGCGATTCCGCCCTTCGCAGTGCCATCGAGTTTCGTCAGCACCAGGCCGGTTATATCGGCAGCCTTCATGAATTCGCGCGCCTGGCTCAATCCATTTTGCCCCGTCACCGCATCGACGACGAGCAAGGTCTCGTGAGGCGCGCCTTTCACCTCGCGGCGGGCGATCCGATTCATCTTTTCGAGTTCGGCCATCAGGTTCGCCTTGTTGTGCAAACGGCCCGCCGTATCGACGATCAATACGTCTGCATTACGAGCTCTGGCCGCCTTCAGCGAATCGAACAAAACCGCCGCCGGATCGGTCCCCTGCTTCTGTTGAATCAACGGCACGCCGGCTCGCTCGGCCCAGATTGCCAGTTGATCGGTAGCCGCGGCTCGAAAGGTATCTGCCGCGCAGATCAATACATCGTATCCGTCGCCTTTTATGCGCTGCGCAAGTTTACCTATCGTCGTAGTCTTCCCGGTACCGTTCACTCCGACGATCATCATGACATAGGGCCGCACATCGTCGGGCACCGATGTCTCTGATGCCACGCCGCGCGCTTCCTCCGCTTTCTCAAGGATATCGAGCAGGTGCCGTTTGATCACCTGCTTCAGCTCGTTGACATCTTTGAGGGTCTGGCGATCAACTTGTTTGCGCACATCATCGATAATCTCGAGCGTAGTCTGAATGCCTATGTCGGCCCCGATCAGCGCTTCCTCCAGGTCGTCGAGTGTAGCGGCGTCGATCCGTTTCTCGCCCTTGACGACATCCTCGATCCGGGCAGAGATGTTTTCCCGTGTCGTAGCTACCGCTTTGCGAAAACGGGCATAGAAATTCTCTTCCTCGACCGCTTCTTCCGATGCGGCTTCGACGGGCACCTCCGCCTGCTCGGGCGCTTCGACGGGTTCTGACAACCCCAGAGTGATAAAATCGCTACCGCCTTTACGTTTCCAGAAAATACCCATTTCTCAATCTCCGACCGCAAGCGCCTCTTGCTGCGACAGACTCGCCGTCTGCTCATCCTTGGGATAACGCCACAACAACACCGCTGAAACCAGCGGCAGAATCGACATGTACATGAGAGCTCTGGTGAATCCGTAACGCTGGCTCATCGCCCCGGCGAGCGGCGTCAGCAACGCTCCCGCGCCCCACGCGAAACCCATCATCAATGCGGAAACGGTGCTCGCGCCGCCGGGCACCAGCCTCTGCGCCATGACCACACTGATCGGAATCGGCAGGTTTAATACGGTTCCACCCGCCATTAAGAGTGTATAGCACAACACGCCCTCCGTTGAGAACGATGCGAGGAGGAGCGGCGCCGCCAGCAGCATCGCGACGATCGTCACCCGACGGGCGCCCAGGCGGTCCGCCAATGCGCCGCCGAAAAATCCCCCGACGCCTCCGAAAAAGAGAAACCCGGCCAGCACCCAGCTGGTCGCGTTCGTCGTCATCCCACTCTGTTGCAACGAAAATGGAAGGTAGGTCTGGATGCTGACGGATGCAGCCGAACGCAGTACTACGGCAAAATAAAGGAGCGTCAGCGGGGCCCAAGCCGCCCGGAGAGCGTGCGTCAACGGCGGCACATCGCGATCGCGCTCCTTACGCTCGAGCGGTGGACAGTATTTATACAGCACGAACCAAAAGGCCAATCCCCAGACGGCCGTATACCAACTGTACTCCAATCCGAAACGGCTCACCACCGCAGCGACCAGAACCGGCCCCAGGGCATAACCGACCGTACCGGCCGAAGAGAAAATCGACATCGCCATGCCTTGATGCCTGCCGTGCATCCCCGCCCCAGTTGCCCCATTTACCCCGTTAGAGGATGCGGCGTGCGATACCAGGGCAGCGCTCTGCGGATGGAATATCCCTACGCCGATGCCTCCAACTATCACCAGCATTATCAGGATCGGCAGACTATCCGCCGCTCCCAGGCATGAAAGAAAGATCGCGGCGATGAGCGGCCCGAAGACCGCCATCGAACGTTTCAGATATCTATCAGAGATAATCCCATAGACTGGCTGCATGAGCGACGAAGCGATCGTCAACGTCGGCGGCAATAGACCGGCCTGCGCCGGGGTCAGTTTGAGCTTCATCGCCAGCAACGGCAGCAATGGAAAGAGGAAGCTCGAATATGAGTCCATCACAAAATGTGCCGTCGAGAGCAACCCGATCGTAAATTTGTTCTTATTGTTCATTTCATTTGGCCACAAAAAGGCAATAACTTTCTATCCCTCTCCTTCTTCCCAATTTTGCCCTTTTTGTTTCCCCTTTGCATTCCTATGACATCATTCCAATTATGGGGCCGGCGATAAAATAAATATTTATAAAGTCGCTTCGATGAATCTCCTGAAGATCGCCCTCGAAAAGTGATCGCGTTCCCAACCGACCTCAGGATGCCACTGCAGGCCGAGCACGAACCGGTCGGGGCGCGAATCGACCACTGCCTCGATCACGCCATCGGGCGCGCGAGCGATCACCCGCAAATCGCGCCCGACCTGTTTGATCGCCTGATGGTGGCTGCTGTTGACCCGCGCTAAATCGCTACCGTTCAATTGAGCCAACAGCGAATTAGTCTCGATCTTTATGTGATGCGATGGTCGATCAGGAACCTGTCCCTGCTGATGTTTGAGCGCATCAAGATTCTGCGATTCTATATCCTGTATCAGCGTTCCGCCGCGCGACACGTTGAGGGATTGCATCCCGAAACAGATGGCCAGGACAGGCATTTTCCGCTCTTCTGCAAGCTCGAGCAGGAGCAAATCCGTCTGGTCGCGCTCGGGCGTGACCGTCCCCAGTTTCGGATGCGGTTCTTCGCCGTAAAATATCGGATCCAGGTCGCTGTTGCTTCCCGACAACAACAGACCATCGAGTTTACCGGCGAGCGAGCTGAGATACTGCCGATCGGGGATCAATGGGATATAGACCGGTGCACCGCCCGAAGATTCAATTGCTTCGGCATAATAACGCCTCAGGTAGAAAGTGTTTTCAGCATCGAGACGCGTAGTGATGCCAATCAGCGGATAGTGTGTAACTGAGGCCATTGTTAATAGCTAACTGTGCGATAACTCCTTCGATGAGTTCAACAAGTAAACGAAAAGTTTACGGGTTGGTGTTGGGCTTGTCAAAAGCAGGGTCACTCGCCCTTTCGTGCGGCAGCCATGAAAACCAAACCCAGACCGATCCAACAAAACATCCGTATCTTTCGGATTATCGCCAGCGCAACCCCGACCGTCACACCGAAGCCCAGAGTGCTGGTCATTAGACCCGTACCCGCTTCATCGACTCCCACCAGCACGGGTACAAAGATAAATACGATGTTCATTGCCCGGTTTATCGCCTCGAGCATAAACGCGGTTGGGAGAACAAGGTCTACTCCGATCAATCGCAGAGTCGCATAAATTTCGACCACGCCCGACAGGTGAAAGGCCAATTCGCACAAGGCGACGATAAAGAAATCCCGCCGTCGATGCGCGTAAAAATCGAAGATATAGTTCTCCAGCTTGCGCAGATGAACGATCTTATCATCGATCATGCTTCTTCTAGTTTTATCGCGGATAAACGCTCTATTAAGGAATCCCGCGATATCCGAGCCTAGGTTTATGCGCCGGCCGATCACGACGAAAACCGCGATTGAAACGATGAAGACCACAGCCAGCGACGCGATCACCGCCGTGCGAAGAGATTCGTGCAAACCGAAACTTGCCAACAACGCGATCGCTCCGGCCATCACCATGAGGCAGCTCGATATCGTATATGCGATATCTTCAACCACTAAAGAAGACATCCCGGAAGAAACGGAGAGTCTTTTCCCCAGGGCGAGAACCTTCATCGGTTCGCCGACCACCGGGCCAATGGTCAACTCGCCGATCGCTTCCCCGGCCAACCGGGCGCGCCATAAAGCCCAAAATCCCACGTTGCGCTCTTCCGGCATCACACATCTCAGCCAAGCATAGCCACGCGAGAGATTCCGCGTCGATGAAATGATGAGTATGAGAAGAAAGCCGGAACCGAGCGATCTGATGTGGGACCAGATCTGGGCCGGGCCCGTCTCTCCAATGACGTAAATGAAAAGCGCAATTCCTATCAGAGCGGAGCCGAGGGCGAGAAAACGTGAGCGAAGCTTCATTTATAAACAGCTTTCAGTTTTCAGTTTTCAGTTTTCAGTGCTGATCGAGGCAGTTCAGCTGAAAACTAAAAACTGAAATTAACTGCTCAGCCTCTTCGCCGCGTCAGCGGCGGTTGATTGTAGCCGTGGGTTTTAACCCTTGCCATTACCCAAACTTTGCGCTAATGGTATCTCCGCCCCAACGTTGGGGCGGAGATCATATATTCAAAAAGCATAAAAGTTTGGGTAATGGCAAGGTTTAACCCGCGGTGGCGATAGATATTTTCTTCATTGATAAACAGTTTTCAGTTTTTAGTTTTCAGTTGCTGATCGAGACAGCTCAACTGAAAACCGAAAACTGTTATTCATAACTCAGTGCATCTATCGGATCCTGGCTGGCCGCGCGCAACGCCGGATAGAGTGCGCCGAGAGCCCCGCTCAGCAACCCGGCGATTGAAGCGTATAAAATCGAGGCCGGTTCCAGATCGATCGTCCATCCGAGGAAAGTGACGAGAAAGAATCGCGCGATTACGGCCACCGCCAATCCGCCGATGACACCGAGCAGGCTGATCAAAATCGCCTCTTTCTCGAATGTCCAGGCGATCCAGAATTTCGACGCGCCGAGCGATTTGAGAATTCCGATCTGGCGGGTGCGTTCCGAGACTGTCGAATACATTGTTAACAAAATGACGAGCAGGCTGATCACGGTCGCCAAGCCTCTGACTACGTCGAGAAAAACGTTGAAGGCGGCAAACCCGGTAACGAAAAGTTTGGGCAAATCGCGCGTGAAGATCACCCGGTAATCCGGGAATTTATCGACTATGCGCCGCGCAACCAGCTCCTGTTCATCGGGGTTCTGGCATTTGACGAAGACCATCGAACACTTGGCTTCCGCGCCCAGCGCCTCCTGCATCGTGGAAAGCGGCACCTTGATGCGCGGGCCGCTCTCGGGCTCATAGATGCCTACAATAGTAAAATCGCGTCCGAGGCCGTTGACCTTGTCGCCGAGCTTGGTTTTATTGTCCCTCGCGTATTGGACGTCGACTATGGCGAAATCTCCGGAAGCGGGCAGGGGTTCCCCCTGGGTTATTCGCAATTTGCTGGCAGCGGTAAAACTGTCGAATTCAATGCCATCAATCTGGCGAACTCCGAGTCCGCCCTCCCCTCCCATCTCCAGTTTCTGGCCCACCGGCGTGACTGCGGCAATTCCCGGAATGGAGCGAAAGCCGTCGATCTCACTCACTGGAATGATCATATCCGCCGAAGTGAACGAAAGTCCCTGACCGCCCTGGCGAAGCATTATTTCGATTCCGATATTGGCGTCACGCATTCCACGTTCACGCAACAATCCGCGCACCAGACCGACCGTCATAACGATCAGGATGACCCCGACGGCGACGCCTAGAATGCTAGCGAATGTGCGGCCGGGGTGATGAGTTAAATTCGATGTTACAAGGTTATTCATTATTTTTTATGGCATTCAGGATAAATATCATTCGATCTTGACCCAGAGGTGGGAGCGAGCGGGCCATTCCCCACCCCGATACATCTTTATCCCTTCCTTCAGGTGGGAAATCAAGCTGCTCGATTTATCAACATTTTCTCAATGATGGCTGGCGCGGCTTTCAATGTTTCATCGAGCTTTTCAGGCAAAGCGCCGCCCTCAGCCAGGTCCGGCTTTCCTCCGCCTTTTTTGCCGCTGATCGCCGTCAGCTCTTTTATCACATCGCCCGCCCGTAGGCGGCTGGTCGCATCCTTTGAAACCATCACAACCAGAGAGGCCGTACCGTTGGCGACTTCTCCGAGTACCACCACCCCGGGCGCAATCCGCTTGGTGAGCGAATCGGCGAGCTGGCGCCGCCCGTCCTTGCCCAAATTATCGACTTTGAGAACTTTGACTTTGATCCCATCGATCTCTGTCACTTTTTCATCAGACGGCGCGGCTACTCCCTGCGCGAGTTTCAGTTTCAGCCGTTCGATCTCGCGCTGCTGCTCACGCAGTTGAGTCTGCAGTCGCTCAACCTCGCCCGGTAAACTGCGCGGCGCTGTATTGAGTCGCGCCGCCGTCTCGGTAAGCAGCGACTCGGCCTGCTGAAAACGCTCATATGCGCCCTTGCCCGTCACCGCTTCTATGCGGCGTGTGCCCGAGGCGATCGAAGCATCGGAAATGATCTTGAACGCCCCGATGTCGCCGGTCGCATTGACATGCGTCCCTCCGCAAAGCTCGGAAGAAAACCCGGGCACGCTGACGACGCGTACGTTTTCGCCGTACTTTTCACCGAAAAGCGCTATCGCTCCGCTCTGCACCGCTTCATCGAACGACATCTCCTCCTTCGAGACGCCGATATTTTTGAGCGTCTCGTTATTGACGAGCCGCTCGATCTCCCCGATCTCTTCGGACGTCAAGGGGGCGAAATGCGTAAAGTCGAATCGCAGGCGATCCGGCGCAACCAGCGAGCCAGCCTGTGTAACGTGTGGGCCCAGGACTTGTTGCAAGGCCGCCTGCAGCAAATGCGTCGCTGTATGATTAGCCATGGTCCGCGCACGTTTCTCCGCATCGACATGCGCGTCGACCTTATCGCCGATCTTCAATTTGCCCTGTTCGACTGTAACGTTGTGGGCTATCACGTCGGGCGCCGGCGATCGTGTGTCGGTCACCAGTAGCCGCGCGTCTTCGTTCTCGAGAATCCCGGTATCGCCGATCTGCCCGCCCGACTCGGCGTAAAATGGCGTGCGATCCAGCACGACCTCAGCTTGATCGCCCGCGACGAGCTCATCGACCGCCTTGCCATTTCTGATCAGGGCGGTAACTCTCCCTCCCGCCAGATCGGTCCCCGAGTAACCCGTGAAGATCGAGCGGCCCTCGATGCGCTGGTAAGCCGGGTTTATTTGCCTGGCGGCGCCTCCCCTCCAGCTTTCACGCGCCCGCTGGCGCTGCTTCTCCATCTCGGCCTCAAATCCCGCTATATCGATCTGAAAACCTTGTTGCTCGGCAACGTATTCAATCAAATCCAAACGCAGACCATAAGTGTCATAGAGCTTGAAAACGTCAGTTCCCGAGATGGTCTTCCCGCCCGTCTTCTTCATCACGTCATCGAGGACTTTCAGCCCGACACCGACCGTCGAGCTGTAGCTCTTCTCTTCTTTCTGTACGATCCGCTCGATATTTCCCCGGCTCTGCCGCAGCTCAGGATAAGCGTCTCCGAAAAGTTCGATAACGTAGTTGGTAACCTTATAGAAGAAGAGATCCTTTAATCCCAGCTTGTTGCCGTGCCAGATGGCGCGTCGCATGATCTTTCGCAGCACGTAACCGCGTTGGTCGTTGCCGGGGAAGACGCTATCGGCGATCAGAAATGCGGCGGCACGCGCATGATCGGCTATGACGCGCATCGAGATGCTCTCTTCGCTGTCATCATAAATATATTTTCGGCCGGCGAGGTTCGCGGTGAAATCTATGATCGGTCGGATCAGATCGGTCTCGAAGTTTGACTTCACCCCCTGGAGCACTGCGGTAACGCGCTCCAGTCCGGCGCCCGTATCGACAGACGGTGCGGGCAGCGGGTCGAGTCTGTAGCTACCGGGTTCGACCTCGATCCGGTTGTATTGCATAAACACGAGGTTCCACAGCTCTACCGTGACATCGCCCGGGCCGTTGACGTACTCGGCGCGGTTGAACTCGGGGTCCTCCGGGTGCTCGCCCAGGTAATAGTTGATCTCCGAATTTGGGCCGCATGGTCCGGTTTCCGCCATCTGCCAGAAATTGTCTTTCCGGCCGAAACGCAATATGCGCTCCGGGCGTGCGCCGAATTTGACCCACAATCGGGCAGCCTCATCGTCGGCGGGAACCTCATCGTCCCCCTTGAAGACGGTAAACCACATTCTTTCGGGATCGAGTTTGTATTCGTTGACGAGCAGATCCCAGGCGAAACGGATGGCATCTTCTTTGAAGTAGTCGCCGAACGAGAAGTTGCCGAGCATCTCGAAGAATGTATGATGACGCGCGGTCTTTCCCACCTCGTCGAGGTCGTTGTGCTTGCCGCCTGCGCGCACGACCTTCTGGGACGTGGTGGCGCGCTTGTAATCGCGTTTCTCGATCCCTAGGAATACATCCTTGAACTGATTCATACCGGCGTTCGCGAAGAGCAGGGTGGGGTCGTTCGCCGGAAGCAGCGGAGACGATTTGACGATCTTATGCCCGTTTTTGGCAAAATAATTGAGGAAAATGTTTCTAACTTCGTTACCTGTCATATGTCTATTTATAGCACTTTTATGGCCCTTTATAGCGCCGAATCTGATCATCGATTGAAAAGGCTAACAGTAATGTCCGGGGCTATTCTTTGTCAAATTGAGTTTCCTTCACCGATAAAATCAGCGAAAGAGAAAGTGCCGAGCCGGGCAGAAACAGCTCATCCGCAGTCGTTTGTGTCTTTTTTGCGATTTTTGTGATGAAATGTCGGTTGAGATTAGGCCGAAAATTTAATGCAACCACCCATTTCACTAACTGAGGAAATCGGTATGTCAGACAAGAACACTCTCTCTGAACGACAACGCGGACTCGAAACCGAGTATTTTCGAAAAAAAGAACAGGAATTGATTGAGAAGATGCGCCGCCGGACGGAACTCGCGGAAGATCGCCAACAGATGGCCGAAGCCACCGGTGTGGCTGATCAGGAAGTCCTCGAAGCATTGCAGGAGCTCGGGTATACGGCGATGACGATCAGGCTCATGCCGATCGTCCCGCTGGTGCAAGTTGCATGGGCCGAAGGTGGCGTCACCGCGAATGAGCGTAAATTGCTACTCGAGATCGCAGAGGCGCGCGGCATCACTCCCGAAACGCCCGCTTATGACCAGTTGATTGGATGGCTCGAGCGCGAGCCGCCACAGGACTTCTATGACAACACTCTGCGCGGCCTGCGCATACTGCTCCACGCAATTCCGGACGATCTTCGCGAAGCCAGCCGGCAGAGCCTGGTCGAGTATTGCGCCCAGATCGCCGAGGTCTCCGGTGGAATCCTGGGTTTCGGGAAGTTCTCAGATGACGAACGACGATTGATCGCACGAATTGCCACTGAAATCGGTCAGTCGCGTGAAAAAGCCGTGAAGAAGGTGATTGGGGACTAGTTTTCAGTTTTTAGTTTTTAGTTGAGAGATTCTTGATTCACAACTGACAACTGGTTTCCGAGGAGGTAAGGAGGAGGTAATTATGTCCGATAGAGACATCTTCGCCGAACGCGAACACTGGCTTGAGGAGGAATATTTTCGCAAGAAGAATCAGGAGCTGATCGAAAAGCTCCATCGCCAACAGGCGCGCGAGGCCGAACATCAGCAGATTGCGCAGGTCATCAACGTCTCAGATCAGGAGGTGATAGGCGCACTACAGGATCTGGGCTATACCCCTGAGACGGTGCACCTGCTCTATCTCATCCCGCTTATTCAGGTCGCCTGGTCCGAGGGCGGATTGGCGGATCGCGAGCGCGCGACGATCTTAAAGGTGGCGGAGACGCACGGCGTCGTTTCCGGCAGCCCTGCGCGTCAGCAATTGACCGAATGGCTCACTCTCAAGCCTTCGGAAAAATTTTTCGAAGATAACCTGCGCGCCATCCGAGTTATATTCGAATCCCTGCCTCCCGAGCAGCGAGATATCAGGCGGCGCGACCTGATCGATTCATGCAATAAAATTGCCTCCATCGTCGAAGGCGGCATTATGGGCCGCGCGCAGATTTCCGACGCCGAGCATATACTGATAACGCATATTGCGATGGAAATCGGGCATCGGCCCAATGCCGGTACACACCAGCGCTAAAATACAAATCGCAGCGAAAACTGCATCAATCGCGGCGAACGCGCTTCTATAACTTTGCCAAACCGCTCATCCACCTGAACGCCCGAGGCATCGAACTGAGCGTCGGTGTCCACGTTCGAAAACTGCGTGTGGTTGAAGACATTGTAAATCTCCCAGCGCAATTGCAGTGAGGTTCTCTCCCCTTTGAGAGGGATGTTTTTGAAGAGGGAGATGTCCCAGTTGTTCGTTCCCGGCAAACGAATTACGTCTTTCGGCGCATTGCCGAAATCGCCTCTGGCCGGAAGCGCGATAGCCGACGTGTTGAACCAGCGATCGATATTGCGTTCGCCGCGCGGCAGAATCGGATTACCGGTGAGCACGAGGCGCGCGCCATCACCGCCGCCGGTTATATCGGCGTTGTCGATGGTCGAATAGCCGATGCCTCTGGGCGTGCCGCTGGCGAAAGATGTGATCCCGGAAATCTGCCAGTTATCGAACACGTGACGGATGACGCGCTTGTTCCACAGCAGGCTGGGCTCAGGCAAATCCCACGTGTAGTTGATCACCATCACGTGCGTTTGATCGAAACCGAGCGCCTTGCCATAGTTCCAGGATCCTATGCGGGCGAATCGAAGCTAGACCATCTCGATCGCCATCGGCATAGTTCATCGTCTTCGACCAGGTATATGCGACGCCGAACTGCAGGCCGCGCGTGAAACGGCGGTTGGCCGACATCTGCAACGCGTTATAGTTCGAGATGCCGGCATTTTCATAATAGGTGATGCCTCCATACCCGGGGTAAGGGCGCAGGAAATCATCCCGCAGCACGATGCCATCGACAATGTTCTGCGGCTGGAACCGCGCGCCGTACGGGACCGGATTTATGTTGCGGTTCTGCTGCAGATGCCTGCTCACCGATCCCACGTATGCGATGTCTACGACAGTCCCGGACCCGACATCCCGCTGAACTCCCAGCGTGTAGTTGTAGGTCACCGGCGTCGGAGCGTCGGGGTCGAAGCCCGTCACGCTGCTCGGAAATAGCACGCCGGTAGACGAAAGCAGCATTTCGAGGTTCCCATTGAATATGCGCGGATTATCCGATATCGGCGGATTGCGTGAGACGTCATTCCATATCGCATTCGCGCTCACCCGCGTTTGATTGAATACGCCGACGCTCCCGCGGACCGCCGTTTTCCCGTCTCCGTTTATATCCCAGGCGAACCCGAAGCGCGGTTGTACCAGGACCGGCTGTTGGTTCCTGAACCCGCGCGGGTAACCACCGTCAGTCCCGAGGACCATCCCGTTGTAAGGATCACCTGTACCAGGCACGAACGCGCCGATGAGTATGGCCGGCAAAGTGGAATCCCCGGTTATCGGATCGCGCGCTCGCTGGCTGTCGGACGGACATTCTTCGCTGGCTGGCACCGCGACAGCACATGTCGGCTCATAGAACAGCGGGGCCCTGGAGGGGTCGTATCGATCCAGCGAAAATGCCGCTGATTTGACCGTGCTCTGATACCACTGATTGTACCAGGCGAAGCGCACGCCGTATTCGAGGCTGAACCTGCGAGTCGCCTTCCACGAATCCTGCACGAACCACTCGACCAGACTCTGTCGTCCCTCGCCGCTGGGCCGGCTCGTCGATTCAGTATACGAACTGAAATTGCCCAGAATGGCGTTCGCGTATGCATAGCCTGAATCTAACGGGTTATTGACGTTGCTGCCGAAGCTGAGTTCGCCGGCAAAAGTCGCGGTCGCGCCTTCGTAATTTCGGACTCGCTCAACATAGATGCCCGCCTTCAAGGTGTGCGAGCCGCGAATGAGCGATACTGTGTCGGTAAAGGAGATGAAGGTATCGGCGCCGCGCAGCGGTGTCCGGCCATCGTAGGTGATCTCCGCAGCATTTAAGATTCCTGAGAATCCGACGACGCGTGGGATGATGCTCAGCGGATTGAGCTCGGGGTGAAATTGACCGAGCGTAATGCCGTATGTATCCCTCTGCAATTTTGCCAGTTCGTTGTTATCGATCGGCGGTCCCTTCTCAACGCTGTGGCGCACGCCGAGCGAGGCTTCGTTCACGAGCTGCGGCGAAAAGATGTGCGTCCAGTTGCCCGTAATGCCATTGTCGGTAAATGTGTAATGCAAGCCGGCCAATCCCCAATTGGAAGTCCCGGCCGGCACGGCGATGCCCTGATTGTCGGCGTACCACGTCGAGCCGCGTACATAGAAACTGTCCTTCTCCGAAGGCCGGTAATCGGTGCGAAAGAGATGCTGCCGTTTGGGTACCTTGATGCTCTCCTGGAACAGGTAATTGTAATTACCATTTGTGATGCTGCGATCCAAGGCATTCGGCAGCGGAAAGATATTGAGGATCGCTTGACCGTTCTTGTTAATCAGCTCGGTGGGAATGATGTTCCCGGCGAAGGTTCCTCCGTCCGGGTTGCGGATAGACACGGGACTCTGCGAGAAATCTCCATTGCGTTCGCGCTCGGTGGGAACGGTCACTTGCCGCAGCCCCTGCGGATTTAAGGTCTGCGAGTCCTCGAAGGAATAAAAGAAGAAGAGCTTCTCCTTCAGTTTGTCGGTTACTTTGGGAATCCAGACCGGTCCTCCGAGAGTGAAACCGAGCGTGCCGAAACGGTAGCGCGGCTTGGGAACCGGGCCAGTCTCTCCGGTGAGCGGCGATAAGACTATATTACTGTTGTTGAAGAAATTGTTGGCGTTGAATTGCTCGTGGCGTTTGTAATAGTAGCCGCTGCCGTGGAATTGGTTGCTCCCGGATTTCGTAATGATATTGATATTGGCGGAAGAATTGCCCCCATATTCCGCCTGAAAACTGTTGAGCAGCACCTTGACCTCGCCGATCGCGTCAAAATTGATCGTGCTGCTGAATACTTCGGGGCTTCCCAGATCATTCCCGCGCACGCCATCCACGCTCATCGTATTCCACGTACTGCGGCCGCCCTGAATGTTGGGCGTGCTGCTGCCATAGCCGCCGCCAGCCGATTCGCTCTGCCCCTGGAGCGATACTCCGGGGAGTATGCGCAGCAGCGATGTCACGTCGCGTCCGCGAATCGAGACCAGCTCAAGTTGACGCGATGATATCAAAGCCGAATGTTCCGTGCTTTCTGTCTGCACCGGAGTGCCTTCCGCCTGGGTTGTGACAGTCTCGCTGAGCTCACCGACCTTCAGCGACAATTCTCCCACTGAGAGATGTTCGTTGACCGTCAATACATTTCCTTGCCGCTCGAAGCTGCTGAAACCGCGATACTCTACCTTGATCGTGTAGTTGCCCGGTTGTACGGCCGTAAAGACGAAATCACCCGATTCGCTGGTCGTGACGTTTCGCGCGCTCTTGGTCCGCTCATTGATGATGGAGACCGCAGCCCCCGCAAGAGCCCCTCCCGAAGCATCTACAACTGTCCCGGAGATGGTTCCGGTCACTGTCTGCGCCCAGCCCGGGGCGCTCGCCGTTACCGCCAGAATCAATGCGACAAGATAAAACGAAAACTTCTTCTTATATGTAGACATGGCCTCAATCCCCCCTGTGACAGTGGAGCAGTTCTCTAACCCGCCTCTGCCTATAAAATTCTGCTGGCAGGGAAAAAACCCAGCTCCTACATTTTTATTGTTTCGAAATTGCCGCCCGCAAAGATCGCGAAGATATAGACGGCCTAACTGCTTTCATTCTTGCAATGAGACTATATTGGTTATACCACTGGAAAGATGGTGTGGCTTATGACATGATGGGTGATGAGGGTCAAGGCAGCTGACGGAAAGAGACGAAAGGCGAGGATAGCTGATCAGCAATGATGACGGGGCGCCGTCTCTCCCTATTGCCCATTTTTACCGCTTGACACGATGGCGTTATAGGTGATACAGGGATGTGGCTCCCAAATGAAGTGGTGTAACCTCTTGGGTCACAATATGATCAAAACGAAGGGTTCGACGTTTCGCCGCCAACAGCCGGCACGTAATGGGCCGACGGCAGAGCAGGTGGTAGAGCAGATCCGCGCACTGATCGGGCGCGGCGAACTGCACCCCGGCGACCGCCTCCCGGCCGAGCGCGAGTTGGCGAAACAACTTGGTATTAGCCGTCCATCCCTGCGCGCCGGCCTGCGCATGCTGGTGGCGATGGGTCTGCTGCGCGCCCGGCACGGATCGGGAACATTCATCGCCGATGGCCCGCCGGCGTTGGGCAGCGAACAGCTCAGTCTGCTCGCCGAGCTGCACGGCTTCACATTCGATCAGATGTTCGAGGCCCGGTGCGTGCTTGAAGTTCAGATAGCCGGGCTGGCGGCCGAACGAGCGACAGCCGAGCATCTGGCGACTATCGCGGAGGAAGTGGCGAATATGTACGCCACGCTCAATGACCCTCAGCAATATCTGATTCACGACATCCGCTTTCACCGCGCCATCGCCGCGGCGTCTAACAATCCGATTCTGGCTACGATCGTCGAGATGGTCTCGGCTGTCATGTATGATCGGCGGCGCGAGACGATCGGTCGCGCCCACGATTTTAAAGAGTCGATCGATATGCATCAGCGGATATATCGCACGATCCGCACGCATAAACCTGATGAAGCGCGCGCGGCGATGCATGAACACCTGGTCCTCGCACAGAAGGCATATAGCACGGAAAAAGACGAAGATGCGCCTTGAGAACAAAATAGCCATCGTGACCGGGGGCGGCGGCGAGATAGGCAGCGCCACTGCTCTGCGCTTGACTGGCGAAGGCGCCACCGTAGTTGTGGCTGACGCCAACATAGAACAAGCCGATAGAGTTGCCGCTGCAATCCAATCCAAGGGTAGAAAGGCGTGGGTTTGCCACACCGATGTTTCAGAGCGCGCTTCCGTCGAGGCGCTGGCTACGGCGGTCTGGTCGCGACACGGCCAGATCGATATATTGTGCAATATCGCCGGCATCGCTCCTCCGGCCCACTTTCTGGAAACGAGCGATGAGAACTGGGATAGAACGATCGATGTCAATTTGAAAGGCGTCTTCCTCTGTTCGCAGGCTGTGGCGCGACTTATGGTCAAACAGGGGCGCGGAACGATAATCAATATGGCTTCGACCAACGGCCTGGTGGGTGAGGCAGGCCTCGTCGCCTACAACGCCTCGAAATTCGGAGTGGTCGGGATGACGATGACCGCGGCAATCGAGCTCGCGCCTTACAACATCCGCGTGAACGCGGTGGCGCCGGGAATGATCCGCACCAAACTTTCACAGGCCGTGCTGGACGCCGATCCGGAACTGGCCAGGGCCTATCTGAGAGATAAAATTCCGATGGCCCGCTTCGGCGAGCCGGATGAAGTGGCGGCCGCAGTGGCCTTTCTCGCTTCGGATGATGCGAGCTTCATTACCGGACATTCGCTGGTTGTCGACGGCGGGCAGCTTACGTTCTGAATAGAATTCACTTCCAAACCAAGGCACCGATTGTCAAATGTGCCCTGGCCCGTTCGAGAGCCGCGACGCACCATGGAGAGAGAAAGAGTTCGATGAACGCGTGCGTCGCATGTCGTATGGAGGGGGAAGCTCCAGTGAGCTTGTATTTATTGCCCTGAGCTGAACAGATAGCCGCAGATCCGTTCCATAACTATCTGGGCACAGCTTCAATAATGCTCCAATCCGAACCTGTCGGCACCACCTTGTTGAGACGCAGATCGGCTTCCCCCAGGAGACTTTCGTACTCTTCCTCCGTTCTTTCTTGTCCTCCCAAAAAGGTGAGCATAACGTAGTCCATAAGTTTTCCCGGGTGGAATTCGTTACCTGCCGGTAGGATCATCTCGATAAGCAGTAGCCGGCCTCTTTCACCCATAGCCTGCCGGCAATTCCTGAGGATAGTGACGGCACGCTCGCGGTCCCAGTCGTGTATGATCCAGCGTAGAAGGTAAGCGTCGCATCCTGCCGGGACTGAATTAAAGAAGTCGCCGCCCACTACCTCGCAACGTTGGGTGAGGCCGGCGGAGGCGATCGATTCGCGTGAGCGAGGGGCAACGTGCGGCGCATCGAAGAGAATCCCGGTCATCTCCGGATATTTCTGCAAGATCGCGGCGATCAGCGTTCCATGGCCGCCGCCGACGTCGATGATCTTACCGATACCGCTAAAGTCGTACGAACTCACGACTGCTGCGGCGACGCCCTGCCCCATATTGTTCATCGCCTGATTGAAAATCTCTCCATCGCCGGGGCGGGCGGCCAGATAATCGAAGAACTCCATTCCGTTGACGCGCTCGAATACCGGTTCGCTTGTCTTGATGCTATGGAGGGCCTCCCCGTGCATGTGGTGATTGTGCTTGAGTCCGGTCATCCTCAACCATGATCGCAGCGAGCCCGGAACCCCGGTCCGTAGACACTCGCTGAGCGGCGTCTGGGCGAAGCTATCGGGCTGAACCTCGGTGAAAACATCGAGGCTGCACAATATCCGAAGTAGCCGATAGAGAGATCGAGGATGTGTGGAGGTGGCCTGTGCCAGCTCTTCACTGCTCCGTGGGCCGTCGGCGAGATGATCGGCGATGCCCAACTCCGCAGCTAACGAGAGCGAAGTCGATATGATCGTCCCCTGACTCAAGAAAAAGACCAGCATTGGCGGTGGAAGTTCAGATACACCTTGTCTGAACCATTTTTCTAACATCGATGGCATATAATTAACAACTCCTTTAAAAAATCGGCCGGGGGAGATGAAATAATACGACGAAATATAGTTATCTGACGGGGTTGACGAACTGGGCAATCGATAACAGTTTTTTAGTTTTTAGTTTTCAGCACATTCTGGTTTTCCGCATATTCTGAATGATAAAACCGAAAACTGAAAACTGAAAACTGAAAACTGCTGATAGCCTCGGATTTTGTGGATAAAGCATCGGGAAAGCGCCAGCGGCGCGAATGTATATAGCTCTGGCAAGAAAAGCTCGCAAGCTCCGTCAGGAGCGACATCTGAGCGTGGATATGCCGCCCCCCTGGGGCTGAGAAAAGCTTTTGTGAGCGAACATCTATAAACATAATGCCCCCCGGGGCTAACCCACAAAATCTGGTGCGGTCAGGAAACCGAAACGCGAAAGGACTCATATTACCTATACAGATTACTTAAATTAAACGAAACCGGCGGAGGATTAAACCTCTCGCCGGCAATGAGAGAATCGCGCAGCGCACGCAGGAGATCAAAGATCGCGCGTCTTGACCAAAAACATGTTAACTGTTAGGTTTAATTGATATTCGCGAGTTGCCTCAACTGCAGTATTTTTTTCAATTTGCGCTTACATGTACCACATTTTGATTTCCAGAGGAGGGGAAATCATGAATTCGGAATATAAACCCGACCTCCCCAACGATTATCTGTTGGGAAGGACACCGGAAGAACATCAACGAATTCGCCGTCAGGCGAAGGTGTGGGAGCCCGCGACCATGCGGATTTTCCAGCAGATCGGGTTGCGTGAGGGCATGCAATGCCTTGATCTCGGTTGTGGGCCGGGTGAGGTGATGCGCTTAATTGGTGAGTCGGTAGGGACAACCGGACATGTCACAGGGCTCGACGCTGACGGCGAATTCGGTTGCCAAGCCATAGAGATGTTGCAAGCAACTAAAAGCCACTTCACCTTTATCGAACAAGATATCGAAACAACCGATGAGATCCCGGGCCAGCCATTCGACCTGGTTTTTGCACGCCTCATGATCATTTTCGCTCGAGATCCGGTTGCTACAATGCGAAAGATGTATACATGGACGAAACCAGGTGGGCACATCGTTGTACAAGACTATGACACTCGTACAATAGATATCTTCCCCAAACTAGAGTCTTGGGAAGAGCTAAATAGGGTCGTTTCAGGAGTATTCATGCAGCAGCGCAAGGATATACAAATCGGCCATAAACTGCCGGCATATTTCGTTGACGCCGGCATCGGCGATCCGGATGGTACGGACGTGGCAAGCGTCGTAGGCTCACTAAAACAATATGGCTGGTGGGTTCGCGTAGCCTACCAGAGCGTTTTGCAGCGCGCCATCCAAAGCGGACTCACGACCGAGGCAGAAAGCTTGGCAGCACTCGACGAGTTTAGCCAGGCAGAGCGGAGTGAACGTTACTATTCTGTTCTCTTCCCCTTGCTTATAGGTGCTTGGAAGCGTAAGCCCTTATAAAGTAGAACCATCCGTCCGACACTCACAAAATGCCGACGGGACCGTCGCCTGAATTGCAATCTGTGATCCGGAAGATTTCCTGTCCGAGTGCATCGTATTCTCTCTCCTCCAGTTTATCCCTTATCCATTTATTCCCGGACGATCATTGTCCATCCCGGTAACCAATCGATTAACGGTTTTCCGTTTTAGAAGCTGAAAACTAAAATCGGACGGCGCATTGATGCGGATGCTCGCTGATCCGTTTCATAACTATCTGGGCACAGCTTCAATAATGCTCATCGGTGAACCTGTCGGCACCACTTTGTTGAGACGGAGATCGGCTTCGCGCAGTAGGCTATCGTACTCTTCCGCCGTTCTTTCTTGACCGCTATGAGATGTGAGCATAATGTAGTCCATCATCTTTCCCGGGTGGAATTCGTTCCCTGTCCTTATGACCGACTCGATCAGCAGCAGCCGGCTTCTTTCTCCCATCCCTTTTCGACAATTCCTGAGGATAGTGACGGCACGCTCGTTGTCCCAGTTGTGGATGACCCAACGCAGGAGATAAGCGTCGCATCCCGAGGGAATTGATTTAAGGAAGTCGCCGCCCACTACCTCGCAACGGTGGGCGAGGCCGGCGGAGGCGATCGATTCGCGGGCGCTATCGGCTACGTGCGGCGAGTCGAAGAGAATCCCGGTCATCTCTGGATATTTCTGCAAGATCGCGGCGATCAGCGTTCCGTGGCCGCCGCCGACGTCGATGATCTTGCCGATACCGCTGAAGTCGTACGATTGTGCGACCGATGCGGCGACGACCTGCCCCATGTCGTTCATCGCCTGGTTGAAAATCTCTCCTTCCTCGGGGTTGGCTGCCAGGTAATCGAAGAAGTCCATTCCAGCGACGCGGTTGAATGCCGGTTCGCCTGTCTTGATGCTGTGGAGAGCCTCGGCGTGCGTGTGGAACCTGACCTTGAACCCGATCATCCTCAACCATGACCGCATCGATCCCGGAACGCCGGTCCGTAGACACTCGCTAAGCGGCGTCTGGGCGAAGCTATCGGTCTGAATCTCGGCGAAAACACCAAGGCTGCACAATAACCGAAGTAAACGATAGAGAGATCGTGGATGTGTGGAAGTGGCCTGCGCCAACTCTTCACTGCTGCGCGGGCCGTCGACGAGGAGATCGGCGATGCCCAGTTCCGCGGCCAGCGAGAGCGAAGTCGAGATGATCGTCCCTTGACTCAATAAAGATATGCGAATTGGCGGGGGAAGTTCAGATGCACTTCGCCCGAACCAGTTTTCTAACATCGATGACATATAACCTAACAACTCCTTTAAAAACCGGCCGTGGTGTATGAAATAATCCGACTAAATATAGTTGATCTGACGATCATTACTTCATTGCAGGAAGGAAATTCATCCGTGTTCAACCAACCCGGAACGCTCCGGCTTCCTCGATGACTTCAGGCTCGCAGGCAGTGCAATTACGGTCAGTACCAGGAGAACGAGGCCGATGATATGGACGGCGGCTGGGCGTCCGCCGGCAATATCGGCGAGGCGAATCACGACTATCGGGTTGACGAACTGGCCCAGGAAAAAACTGGCAGTCAAGGCCCCGGTCCCTAATCCACGCCGCTCGAGCGGCAAGGTGCGCATGTTCCAGGTCAGGAGCGCCGGCAAAAGCAATCCGCCTCCGAGCCCGTTGATCAGAATGCCTATCGTAACCTCATTCACTGTCGTGGCGGCTGCCAGGATCAGTAGGCCCACGCCCGAAGAGGCGCAGCTCAATGTCAGCAACCGGGGGGTGGTGAAGCCGATAATATTAAGACGGTGAAAGATGAGGCTTCCAAACATCTTCGCTAATGCCGAGATGCCTAATATCACACCGATGGTCCGGGTCGAGCGAATGCCCATCCCATTGAGCAGATAGGCCAGATGCACCGGCACGACGTAAAATGCGATCAGGCCAATCAACGCGATCCCGCAGATACCAAGTAACAGCAGCGGGCGAAATGACGGCGCGGCGGCATCTCCCGGCGTCGCATCCTGTTCGACCTCTGGCCGCCGCTTTCGATCGGGTTCCCACAGGTAGATATGCGTCAACGGCGCAATCAGCAGGCTGATGCCGTAGACCCAGAATGGAGCCCGCCAGCCCAATTCACCTAAGAGTCCTCCCACCAAGAGAAAGATCGAGGCCGATAGAGCCACCCAGGTCACCTGCAGGGCCAGGTACTTGCTCCGCCTCGCTCCATCATAATAGTCCCCGATCAACGTCGTGCAGCAGGTCATGATCACGGCTTCCGCCAATCCCACTCCGGCACGGCTCACGATAATGGCATATAACGAATCGAGCCAGAGCGGCGCGGTTCCGAACACAGCATAGAGCACGAGGGCGATCACCAACGGGCGCCTGCGCCCCAGCACATCGACGATCACCCCCGCAAAGGGCGCCAGAATCGCGATGAAAAGTGCCGGAATCGTCAGCGCAATCGGCACCAGATATTCCACATTCGGAATCCCGGAAAATTGCCTTTGAATCTCCGGCAATATCGGCGCAATCAACAGCCCGCCCATGATCGGCAGGCAACTTCCGGCCATGAGCAGGAAGGCATGGATGAATCTGGGCGTCTTCTCTTCTCTTCCCGAACGGTCATTGGACATCTATGTTACCCAATCGATAACAGTTTTCAGTTTTCAGTTTTTAGTTTTTAGCATTCAGAATGGCTGAAAACTAAAAACTAAAAACTGTCTTTTCAAAATTTCAGCTTGAAGCCAAGCTGGATCTGTCGTGGATTGAAGACATCGCGCGTCGTCATAAAACCCGCCACCGGAGCCACGTTCAGGTTGCTGCTGCCGTAGAACGTGCTGATGTCACGTATATTGACCCGATTGAACAGATTGAAGAAATCGACGCTGAATTCGCTGTTCAACCTCTCTTTGAATTTGATCGGTCGCGCCACCCGCGCATCGACCGATGCAAACCCTGGCCCCATCAACGTGTTGCGCCCGAGAACCCCCGGTCGGTCCGAGAGCGGGTTCCCGTCAGCGTTCGCGTCGAAGCCGGTGAAGACCGTGAAGGGTCTCCCGCTCTCGATCGCCACCAGCGAACTGAACTTGAAATCACGCAGCAACGGTACCCCCTTCGGCACCTGCTCGAGGAACGAGAGGGTGAACCGATGCGCCAAATGCTGGCGTGACAGCGCCCACTCGCTCAACCCAGGCGCTTGCGGAAAATCATTCAGGGCCGCCGACGAATCGACCCCTCCGTCTGACATCGTCTTCGAGAAGGTGTAGCTCCCATGTACCCCAAACCCTAGGCCGAATCGCCTCTCGATGTCTAATGTCCCGCCATGATAGGCCGTGTCTCCCAGGTTGGTGACGAAGACTATGTCGCCCAGTTCGGGAAATACCCGCGACCCGAAGAATGGTTGGCCAGGCGCCGGCGGCCCCATCGGCCCGACCGGCGGCGCTGGCGTCACCACCGCATTCAGGTTGCCCGAGCGTCCAATCAGCTTCACGCCATGCACGTACAGATATCCCGCAGTCAATGCCACACCCCCTGGGAGTTCTTGCGATATCTGCAGGCTCGCCTGCGTGGTATACGGCGTGTCCAGGTTCCCGACCAATGTATCATTGAGCGTCGGTCTGCCCATCACCGGCGTCTGCCCCGTTGTCAGGAAGGTGAGCGTCGCCGGCGTCGCCATAGGTCCAGTCACGATCGTCTGGCTGAAACGGCCGCCGAACGTGGTCACACCCGGGAACAGTACCGCCGCATTCGGCAGATTGCCTCGGTTATTATATTCGGTCGCGTTGAAGCTCTGCCCGATGCTTGATGCCAACCGATCGTTGAATATTCCGAATCCTACTCGCACCACTCCCTTCGGGTTCCAACTGTAGGCCAGCCCGATGCGTGGCTGGAAATTGTTCGTATCGCGATCCTGAACAAAGCGTGAGGGATAGCCCTCAACGTCATATCGCACGCCCAGGCTCAAGCTCAACTTCGGTGTCACCCTCCATTGATCCTGGACGAAGCCTCCAAAGATGCTGTGATTGAGCGTGAACCCGGTGCTGTTTGCGTAGATGTCCGGCAACGCCTGCGTGAACGGCACAGGCACCTGATAACCTGGTGCCGCTGCCGAACTCGGCCACCAGAAGACTGCCGGGCCCGTGGTCGGACTCGGCGCCGTCGTCGGCGTGAAACCTAACAGCCGGGGCAGCGTCGGAAAGATGATCCGCCCCGGGAAGAACAGATTCCACACGCTCTCGTCATGCAAATAGTTGTAATCCCCTCCGAATTTGAACTGATGCGCCCCTCTGGAATAGCTGAAGTTGTCCGTCACTTGTATCCGGTCTTCCTGATAGTAGTCCAGGTCGGCCGGGTTCTTGCCCATCGTCAAGAGGTTGCTCACCTCGATCGTCGGCTCGCTGTTGACGCTCGGAAACCCGAAACTCCGCCTCGCCAATTGCAACCTCGCCTCGTTCGAGGCCCGTGGCGAGAGCGGTGAAATCAAGGTCGCCACTACCGCCTGGTCGGTGACATCGTTGTTGCGCGTGGTCGATGAAAGAGAGGCCGCGCGACTCCCGCCGCCCAGGAAGTTGCTGGTATCCGCGGTCAGGTAGTTGTAGCGCAGCGAGAGCGCATTATCCCCAATCACATGGTCGACCTTCCCCAGGAATTGATCGTAGTCGTTCGAGCGAACCTGATTGAGCGTCTCCGGCACCAGATTGAATTGGGAGCGGAAGGCGTTGATCGCCGCCAGGTTTTGCTGGATCACCTGCGCGAAGCGGTTCGATTCGTCGCGCCGCTGGCCTTCATAGTTGACGAAGTAGAAGGTGCTGTCTTCCTTGATCGGCCCACCGAGGGTCGCCCCGTACTGATGCTGCCGCAGCACGTTGGTATCGGGAGTATTGAGGATCGATTGCGCGTTGAGCGCGTCGTTGATCCCGAAATAATAGACCGATCCGTTCGGAGTGTTTGTGCCCGAGCGGGTGATGATGTTGACGAAGCCTCCGCTGGCTCGCCCGTATTCGGCCAGATAGGTTGAATTGAGTACGCGAAACTCGCTGGCCGCCTCCTGCGACGGCGTCGCGCGCGGCAAGCCGGTGAAGGTCTGTATGTTATCGGCTCCGTCCACCTGGATCAGGGTGGCGAGTTCTCCCTGGCCGGCGAATGACAGGCGCGGCGCCGCGACCGCTCCGACGCCGACATCCGGCTCTTTGAAAACGCCGCCGTAGATGTTCTCACGTCCCAGCGAGACCCCGCTCGAGAGTTTGACGAAGTCGACGAAGTTGCGCCCGATGTTGGGTAACGACTCGATCTCCCGCGTCTCGATCACCCGACTCAGCCCGATTCTGTTCGGCTCGATCAAAGGCGCTCGCTCACCGATCGTCACCTGTTCAGAAATCGCGCCCACACTCATCGTTATATCCGCCGCTAACGCACCGCCGACGCTCAGCGTCAGACCGCTCTGAAGAGCGACCTTGTAACCTGACGCCTCAACCCGCAACTCATAACTGCCAGGCTCCAGGTTGGTGAAACTGTACCGCCCCGCTTTATCAGTCGAAATCGTGCGCGTCTTTCCCGTCGCGATGTGACTGACCTTGACGGCCGCACCAGGAATCCCCCCTTTTTGTTCGTCTCGTACGACTCCGGAGAGCGTAGCTGTCGGTGTCTGCGCGCCAATCCCGACCGCCGCCAACAACAACCAAATCAATACTGTATAAATCTTCGCCTTGAGCATTTTAAATACATCTCCATACGGTGACCCCCGCTCGGGGCTTATATCCAGGGGCTTATCTTACGTATCTTCCCTATATGATACAAAACCGGCGAAGGGTTAGACCTCTCGCCGGTGAGGAGAGAATCGATCAGTACCGCGAACAATAGCGAGCGCGTCTTAACCAATCGATCATCAATAAAGACTCGCCCGCTACCGTTCGCGGTGCTTTCGTTCTGATTTCGTTTTAGAACTTCAGTTTCAGCGCCAACTGAATCTGCCTTGGGTTGAAGACATCGCGCGTCGACATAAAGCCCGCCACCGGAGCCACGTTCAGATTGCTGCTGCCGTAGAACGTGCTGATGTCACGTATATTGACCCGATTGAACAGATTGAAGAAATCGACGCTGAATTCGCTGTTCAATCTCTCTGTGAATTTGATCGGTCGCGCCACCCGCGCATCGACCGACGCGAAGCGTGGCCCCATCAACGTGTTGCGCCCGAGAACCCCCGGTCGGTCCGAGAGCGGGTTCCCGTCAGCGTTCGCGTCGAAGCCGGTGAAGACCGTGAAGGGTCTCCCGCTCTCGATCGCCACCAGCGAACTGAACTTGAAATCACGCAGCAACGGTACCCCCTTCGGCACCTGCTCGAGGAACGAGAGGGTGAACCGATGCGCCAAATGCTGGCGTGACAGCGCCCACTCGCTCAACCCAGGCGCTTGCGGAAAATCATTCAGGGCCGCCGACGAATCGACCCCTCCGTCTGACATCGTCTTCGAGAAGGTGTAGCTCCCATGTACCCCAAACCCTAGGCCGAATCGCCTCTCGATGTCTAATGTCCCGCCATGATAGGCCGTGTCTCCCAGGTTGGTGACGAAGACTATGTCGCCCAGTTCGGGAAATACCCGCGACCCGAAGAATGGTTGGCCAGGCGCCGGCGGCCCCATCGGCCCGACCGGCGGCGCTGGCGTCACCACCGCATTCAGGTTGCCCGAGCGTCCAATCAGCTTCACGCCATGCACGTACAGATATCCGGCAGTCAATGCCACGCCGCCCGGGAGTTCTTGCGATATCTGCAGGCTCGCCTGCGTGGTATACGGCGTGTCCAGGTTCCCGACCAATGTATCATTGAGCGTCGGTCTGCCCATCACCGGCGTCTGCCCCGTTGTCAGGAAGGTGAGCGTCGCCGGCGTCGCCATAGGTCCAGTCACGATCGTCTGGCTGAAACGGCCGCCGAACGTGGTCACACCCGGGAACAGTACCGCCGCATTCGGCAGATTGCCTCGGTTATTATATTCGGTCGCGTTGAAGCTCTGCCCGATGCTTGATGCCAACCGATCGTTGAATATCCCGAATCCTACTCGCACCACTCCCTTCGGGTTCCAACTGTAGGCCAGCCCGATGCGTGGCTGGAAATTGTTCGTATCTCGATCCTGAACAAAGCGTGAGGGATAGCCCTCAACGTCATATCGCACTCCATATGTCAGGCTCAACTTCGGTGTCACCCTCCACTGATCCTGGACGAAGCCTCCAAAGATGCTGTGATTGAGCGTGAACCCGGTGCTGTTTGCGTAGACGCTCGGCAACGCCTGCGTGAACGGCACAGGCACCTGATAACCTGGTGCCGCCGCCGAACTCGGCCACCAGAAGACTGCCGGGCCCATGGTCGGATCCGGCGCCGCCGTCGGCGTGAAACCTAACAGCCGGGGCAGCGTCGGAAAGATGATCCTCGCCGGGAAAAACAGATTCCACATGCTCTCGTCATGCAAATAGTTGTAATCCCCTCCGAACTTGAACTGATGCGCCCCTCTGGAATAGCTGAAGTTGTCCGTCACTTGTATCCGGTCTTCCTGATAGTAGTCCAGGTCGGCCGGGTTCTTGCCCATCGTCAAGAGGTTGCTCACCTCGATCGTCGGCTCGCTGTTGACGCTCGGAAACCCGAAACTCCGCCTCGCCAATTGCAACCTCGCCTCGTTCGATGCGCGCGGCGAGAGCACTGAAATGAAAGTCCCTACCACCGACTGGTCGTCTGCGCTGTTGTTGCGGGCGCTCGATGAAAGGGAGGCCGCGCGACTCCCGCCGCCCAGGAAGTTGCTGGTATCCGCGGTCAGGTAGTTGTAGCGCAGCGAGAGGGCGCTGGCCCCAATCACATGGTCGACCTTCCCCAGGAATTGATCGTAGTTGTTCGAGCGAACCTGATTGAGTGTTTCCGGCACCAGATTGAATTGGGAGCGGAAGGCATTGATCGCCCCCAGGTTGCTCTGGATCACCTGCGCGAAGCGGTTCGATTCGTCGCGCCGCTGACCTTCATAGTTGACGAAGTAGAAGGTGCTGTCTTTCTTGATCGGCCCGCCGAAGGTCGACCCGTACTGGTGCTGCCGCAGCACGGCGGCGCCGGGAGCATTGAGGATCGATTGCGCGTTGAGCGCGTCGTTGATGCCGAAATAGTAGACCGATCCGTTCACACTATTACCGCCGGAGCGCGTGATAATGTTGACGAAGCCGCCGCTGGCTCGCCCGTATTCGGCCAGATAGGTTGAATTGAGTACGCGAAACTCGCTCGCCGCCTCCTGCGACGGCGTCGCGCGCGGCAGTCCGGTGAAGGTCTGTATGTTATCGGCTCCGTCCACCTGGATCAGCGTGCTGAGTTCATTCTGGCCGGCGAATGACAGGCGCGGCGCCGCGACCGCTCCGACGCCGACATCCGGCTCCTTGAAAACGCCGCCGAAGATGGCCTCACGTCCTACCGCGATCCCGCTCGATAGTTTGACGAAGTCTACGAAGTTGCGCCCGATGTTGGGCAGCCCTTGAATCTCGTCCTCAGAGACCATGCGGCTCATATCTGTCTTGTTGGGCTCCGTATATGGATTATTCACATCGATATCCACTTTGTCGGAGACTCCGCCCACTTCCATCTGCACATCTTTGTTGGTCGTGCCGCCGACGTACAGTATCAGATTTCTCTGAATCAGCAGCTTAAAGCCGGCCGCCTGGACCTGCAACTCATAGTTGCCCGGCTCCAGAAAGGCGAACACATACCGCCCAGCATTGTCGCTCGTGACCTGACGCGATTTGCCGGTCGCGTTGTTTTTGACGGTGATGGTCGCCTCCTTTATTACCTCCCCTTGCTCATTACGAACAACTCCCGAGAGCGTAGCTGTCGGAGTCTGTCCGTAGCCGACGACGGCGACCGCCATCAGCAGCAAGAGCAATACGGCTGATTTCGAGACAAGAACGCTAATTTTCTGCTTGGTCATATTGATCAGCTCCAAATGTTCACTTTAATGTTGATTCTAGGGGCGACTTCTAAAATTGAAATTCAAGATGCCCTGCACCTTGATCGGCGCGCCGTTGAGCGTGGTCGGTCTGAAGACCCATTTTAATGCCGCATCAACTGCCGCGAGGCGGAGAGTCTCGTGACCGCTAATGGCCTTGGCATCAATGACGCGTCCCGATTCCGAGATCGTTACCTGTACCTTCACCGTTCCGTAAGCCTTCAACATCCTGGCAGTCGGCGGGTAGACCGCTTCTACTCTGGTGACGGCATTCCCAACCAGTACATTGTCAACTACCTGTTGGATACCTTGGGGCTGGCCCGGTTGAGAAGAACTCTGAAACCGGCTGGGGGGCGGTGGCGGCACATCTTCCGGCGGCGATAAGGGCTGTTGCCCATCCAGGTTGGCCGTCAGAACGTCATTATCCATAGGTAAAAGCGATTGAGGTTTCACCTGGGGCGGCAATTCGATACGTGGCTCATTGGCGTCGATGCTGGGGAGTGTGACCGGCCTATTCCGCACATATTCCTCCATCCGACCGGAGAGCAGCATTGGTAGATCGCTCAATCGTCTGGCCGAATAGAGCTGTTCGCCATACTCGACAACTCCGAAATTGTAAGCAACTCTGCCAGTGAGACCTCTTTTGAAAGATCCAATCGAGAATGTGATCACTACCTTGTGCCCATCCGGTAACGTCGCATTGCCTTCCAGACAAGCAGGCAGGTCCGGCACTTCATTACTGGGCGCCGTAGTTGCCTCTCCGCATTCTGACAATTGCCAAATTACACCGGCGCGCGGGCCAACAAGTTGGTTGAACCAGAGGGGCAGAGAAACATTCGGCAATCCAGGATCCAGATCGGATGCAGGTGTGCGTTGTACTAAAGCTAACGCCTGCTTTTCCAGCGAGTCCGTTTGCAACAACGTACTAACCCATAGGCACAACACAATAGCGATCGCTGAGACCTTCATATCCCTCCTGGTACTCTTACAGCGAACACTCCCAGTTGATAACGGCGCGGAAAGCCCTTTATGAGCTCATGAATACCTAAGAATGGGGCAGTGAGAAGGCTGCAGCGTGACCGCAGCTTAGATGTGCAAAAATGTATATACACAGCCAGACCACTCCAGTCGAGACTAGGCCGACTACTATCCATTATCTAGGAAGAGGAGTAGGACATTTACCCGGCAATTACCAATATGTTGTTAACTGTTAGGGAAATTGTCCCGTATGTCTCGGTTTAGGAAATGAGGCATCCGCTAACGATACACCGGACGACTCGTTTCTAAGAGCGTGTTTTCAAGAGGCTTCAGCCGGTACTGATTGCAGGGTGCGGACGAACAACTCTACCCGAACGATCAGTCCATTAGATTTGGACCGATCCATTCATGTCGGGGCTTTATTGGGGTGCGTTAATTAGCGTCTGCGTAATCGGATCGATTTATAGATCGTCAAACGCAGCGATGAGGAAAAAGGGTTCGTTGTTCTGCTCGCCGTTGGAAAGTTGAGCGAACTTTCGTCCGGGCTCAGTTTTTTGTCGTCGATTAAGGGTTAATCAAGCGACGACGAAGTGTACCTGCTGATAACGAGCGAAACTCTTACTTTACATTTCAATGATCGGACCGAAGCTTGCTCGGGTAGCATGAATGTGTTAAACACGCTTTAACCGAAATTTGTCCGCAAAGTCTTAGTTAAATTACTACAATGTGAGCGGTTTCCAATGTGCAAATGACTTCTTAAGCACGTAACGCAAACAGTACCCGTTTCGTCATGTTCTGTCAACAGGAAACCCGTCCGAGGTTCGCTCATCGCAAGCGCGTTATCGCGAAACCATCTCCGCGGTAATCTTAAATTCCTCTGTTCGCAGGTTGTCACGCGTATGATATTAAACGGAGAGCGGGACGGTCATCAATTTGGCTCTAACATCCGAGTAAGTGCGGTTGCGCCGGGAATCAGTTTTCAGTTTCAGTTTTTAGTTTTTAGTTTTTAGTTTTTAGCCACTCATTCTGAATGCTAAAAATTGAAATCTGAAAACCGAAATCTGAAAACTAAAAACTAAAAACTGAAAACTGAAAACTGTAACCCGTCTTCTCAAAATTTCAGCTTGAAGCCGACTTGGATCTGCCTCGGATTGAAGACATCACTCGGCGTACCGAAGCTGGCTACCGGAGGCACGTTCAGATTGCTGCTGCCGTAAAACGTGGTGAGATTCCGGATATTACTCCGGTTGAACAGATTGAAGAAATCAACGTTGAATTCGCTGTTCAATCTTTCCGTCAGTCTGATCGGTCGCGCAACCCGCGCATCGACTGAGGCGAAGCCTGGCCCCATCAACGTGCTGCGCCCAAGAAATCCCGGTCGGTCCGAGAACGGGTTGCCGTCAGCGTTGGCGTCGAATCCGGTGAAGACCGTGTAGGGTCTCCCGCTCTCGATCGCCACCAGCGAACTGAACCTGAAATCACGCAGCAACGGCACGCCCTTCGGCACCTGCTCGAGGAACGAGAGCGTGAACCGATGCGCTAAATGCTGGCGCGACAGCGCCCACTCGCTAACCCCAGGCGCTTCGGGAAAGTCACCCAGGCTTGTCGGCGAATCGACTCCGCCGTCTGACATTGTCTTTGCGAAGGTGTAGCTCCCGTGAACTCCAAACCCCAGTCCGAATCGCTTCTCGAGCTCCAATGTTCCGCTATGATAGACCGAGTCTCCCTGGTTGGTGAGGAAGAAGGCGTCGCCCAGTTCCATGAAGGTCCGCGCCCCGAAGTATGGTTTGCCAGGCGCCGGCGGCGGTCCCATCAGATTCATAGGCACCGGCGTCGCCACAGCATTCAGGTTGGGCGTGCGGCCCAACAGCTTCGTTCCATGCACATACAGATAGCTAGCTGTCAGAGCCATCCCGCCCGGGAGTTCTTGCGACATCTGCAGGCTCGCCTGCGTGGTATAGGGCGTGTCCAGGTTCCCGTCCAACGAATCATTGAGCGTCGGCAACCCGGCCGCCGGCGTCCGCCCCGTTGCCAGGAAGTTGATCGCCGCCGTCGTCGCCCCAGGCCCGGGGAGGATCGTCTGGCTGTAGCGGCCGCCGAAAGGTGCCACACCTGGGAACAGCACAGACGAATTCGGCAGATTGCCGCGGTTATTATATTCGACCGTATTGAAGGCCTGCCCGATGCTCGGCGCCAGCCGATCGTTGAAAAGCCCGAATCCGAGCCGCACAACTCCCTTCTGGTTCCAATTATAGGCCAGCCCGATTCGTGGCTGGACATTGTTCATATCACGTTTCTGAATATAGCGTGAGGGATAGCCCTCGACGTCATATCGCACGCCATATGTCAGGCTCAGCTTCTGGGTCACCTTCCATTGATCCTGGACGAAGCCTCCAATGATGCTGTGATTGAGCCGGAAATTGTTGGCATCTCCGTATGCGTCCGGGAACGCCTGCGTGAACGGCACCGGCACCTGATAACCACCCGGCGAACTCACCAGGGTCGGCCACCAGAAGAGCACCGGGCCCGTGGTCGGACTCGGCACCGTCGTCGGCGAGAAATTCAACAGCCGGTCCAGCGTCGGAAAGATGATCCGCGCCGGGAAGAACAGATTCCACACGCTCTCGTCATGCAAATAGTTGTAATCCCCTCCGAACTTGAACTGATGCGCCCCTCGGGTATAGCTGAAGTTGTCCGTCACCTGTATGCGGTCTTCCTTATAGAAGTCCAGGTCGGCCACGTTCCTGCCCGTCGACAAGAGATTGCTCACCTCGAACGTGGGCTCGAAGACGGTGCTCGGAAAATTGAAACTACGCCTCGACAATTGCAACCGCGCCTCGTTCGACGCGCGCGGCGAGAGCGCTGAAATGAAAGTCCCGACCACAGCCTGGTCGTCCGTGTTGTTGTTGCGCGCACTCGTTGAACTGGAGCCGAGAGTTCCCGGCCCGAGAAAGTTGGTGGTATCCGCGGTCAGGTAGTTGTAGCGCAGCGAGAGCGCATTGTCCCCGATCACATGGTTGACCTTCCCCAGGAATTGATCGTAATTGTTCGAGCGGACCTGATTGAGAGTTTCCCGCGCCACCAGGTTGAATCGGGCGCGGAAAGCGTTGAGCCCCGCCAGGTTTTGCTGAGTCACCTGCGGAAAGCGGTTCGATTCGTCGCGCCGCTGGCCTTCATAGTTGACGAAGTAGAAGGTGCTGTCTTTCTTGATCGGGCCGCCGAGAGTCGCCCCGTACTGGTGCTGCCGCAGCACGTCGGCATCGGGAGTATTGAGGATCGAGCGGGCGTTGAGCGCGTCATTCATCCCGAAATAATAGACCGATCCATTCACACTATTACCGCCCGAGCGCGTAATGATATTGACGAAGCCTCCCATGGCTCGTCCGTATTCGGCCAGATAAGTTGAATTGAGTACGCGAAACTCGCTGGCCGCTTCCTGCGACGGCGTCGCGCGCGGCAAGCCGGTGAAGGTCTGTATGTTATCGGCTCCGTCCACCTGGATCAAAGTGGCTAGTTCCAGCTGGCCCGCGAATGACAGGCGCGGCGCCGCGACCGCCCCAACGCCGACGTCCGGCTCTTTGAACACCCCGGGGGTGATGTTCTCACGTCCCAGAGTGACCCCGCTCGAGAGTTTCACGAAGTCAACGAAGTTTCGCCCGATGTTGGGTAACGACTCGATCTCTTCCGTCTCGATCACCCGACTCAGCCCGGCTCCGTTCGGCTCGATCAACGGCTCTCGCTCCTCGATCGTAACCTGTTCCGTTAGCTCGCCCACACTCATCGATATATCCGCCACTAACGCACCACCGACGCTCAGCGTCAGACCGCTCTTAAGAGCGACCTTGTAACCCGACGCCTCAACCCGCAACTCATAACTGCCCGGCTCCAGGTTGGTGAAACTATACCGCCCCGCGTTATCAGTCAAAATCGTGCGTGTCTTCCCGGTCGCGATGTGTCTGACTTTAACGGCCGCTCCAGGAATAATCCCCTTTTGTTGGTCGCGCACGACTCCGGAGAGCGTCGCGGTCGGAGTCTGCGCGCAGATCCCGATAGCCACCAACAACAAAGCAGCCAAAACCGAGTAAAATTTCGCCTTGAGCATTTTAAATCTCCATAAGTTGAACCCCGCCCGGGACTCTATTAACTGCACAGGTTACCTATATTAAACGAAACCGGCGGAGGATTGAACCTCTCGCCGGTGATGAGAGAATGGATCAATACAGCAGGCAGTAGCGAGCGAGTCTCCACCAACCGATAAAGACTCGCCAGCCACCGCTCGCAGTACTGGTTTTTAGAACTTCAGTTTCAGCGCCAACTGAATCTGCCTCGGATTGAAGACCTCGCTCGGCGTGCCGAAAACGGCTACCGGAGGCATGTTCAGATTGCTGCTGCCATAGAAGGTGTTGAGGTTACGGATATTAACCCGGTTGAACAGATTGAAGAAATCGACGCTGAATTCGCTGCTCAATCTCTCCGTAAATTTTACCGGTCGCGCGACCCGCGCATCGACCGAGGCAAAGCCTGGACCAATCAACGTGTTCCGCCCGAGTGCTCCCGGTCGGTCCGAGAACGGGTTGCCGTCAGCGTTGGCGTCGAATCCGGTGAAGACCGTGTAGGGTTTGCCGCTCTCTATCCCCACCAGCGAACTGAACCTGAAATCACGCAGAAACGGCACTCCCCTCGGCACCTGCTCCAGGAACGAGAGCGTGAACCGATGCGCCACATGCTGTCGTGCCAGCGCCCACTCGCTCACCCCGGGCGCTTCGGGAAAGTCCGTCAGGCTCGTCGGCGAATCGACACTTCCGTCTGACATCGTCTTCGAGAAGGTGTAGCTCCCGTGAACGCCAAACCCGAGACCGAATCGCTTCTCGAGCTCTAATGTCCCGCTATGATAGGCAGAGTCACCCACGTTGGTGAGGAAGAAGGCATCGCCCAGTTCGGGGAAGGTTCGAGCCCCAAAGTATGGTTTGCCGGGCGCCGGCGGCGGTCCCATCAACATCGCAGGCACCGGCGTCACCACCGCATTCAGGTTGGGCGTGCGTCCCAGCAGCTTCGTTCCATGCACGTACAGATATCCGGCCGTCAGAGCCATGCCGCCCGGCAGTTCTTGCGACATCTGCAGGCTCGTCTGCGTGGTATACGGCGTGTCCAGGGTCCCGTCCAATGTATCATTGAGGGTTGGAATGCCAGCCGCCGGAGTCTGTCCCGTTGTTATGAAGTTGATCGCCGCCGTCGTCGCCAGCGGCGCGGGGAGGATCGTCTGGCTGTAGCGGCCGTTGAAATTGACCGCACCGGGGAACAATATCTGCGAATTCGGCAGATTGCCGCGGTTGTTATACTCGACCGTGTTGAATATCTGCCCGATGCTCGGTGCCAGCCGATCGTTGAAGAGCCCGAATCCGGCCCGTATGACTCCCTTCTGGTTCCAATTGTAGGCCAGCCCGATTCGCGGCTGGACGTTGTTCATGTCGCGATTCACAATATATTTCGAGGGATAGCCCTCGACGTCATATCGCACTCCGTATGTCAGGCTCAACTTCTGGGTCACCTTCCACTGATCCTGGAAGAAGCCTCCAATGATGCTGTGATTGAGCCGGAAATTGTTGGCATCTCCGTAGGCGTTCGGGAACGCCTGCGTGAACGGCACAGGCACCTGATAACCGCCCGGCGAACTCAGCAGGGTCGGCCACCAGAAGATCACCGGGCCCTGGGTCGGATCCAGCGGCGACGTCGTCGGCGAGAAGCTCAACAACTGCTGCAGGTTGGGAAAGATGATCCGCGCCGGGAAGAACAGATTCCACACGCTCTGGTCGCGCAGATAGTTGTAATCGCCCCCGAACTTGAACTGATGCGCCCCTCGGGTATAGCTGAAGTTGTCCGTCACCTGTATGCGGTCTTCCTTATAAAAGTCCAGGTCGGCCGCGTTCCTGCCCGTCGACAGGAGGTTGGTCACCTCGAGCAGTGGATCGAAGACGGTGCTCGGAAAATTGAAAGTGCGCCTCGACAATTGCAACCGCGCCTCGTTCGACGCGCGCGGCGAGAGCGCTGAAATGAAAGTGCCTACCACTCCCTGGTCCTCGGTGTTGTTGTTGCGCGCACTCGTTGAATTGGAGCCGAGAGTTCCCGGCCCGAGAAAGTTGGTGGTATCCGCGGTCAGGTAGTTGTAGCGCAGCGAGAGCGCATTGTCCCCGATCACATGGTTGATCTTCCCCAGGAATTGATCGTAGTTGTTCGAGCGAATCTGATCGATCGTTTCCGGTGTCAGATTGAATCGAGCTTTTAATGCGTTGAGCGCCGCCAGGTTCTGCTGAGTCACCTGCGGGAAGCGGTTCGATTCGTCGCGCCGCTGGCCTTCATAGTTGACGAAATAGAAGGTGCTGTCTTTCCTGATCGGGCCGCCGAGGGTCGCTCCGTATTGGTGCTGCCGTAGCACGTCAGTGGTGGGAGTATTGAGAATCGATTGCGCGTTGAGCGCGTCATTCAACCCAAAATAGTAGGCAGATCCGTTCACATTATTACCGCCGGAGCGGGTGATGATGTTGACGAAGCCTCCCATGGCTCGCCCGTATTCGGCCAGGTAGGTTGAATTGAGTATACGAAACTCGCTGGCCGCCTCCTGCGACGGCGTGGCGCGCGGCGTCCCGGTGAAGGTCTGTACGCTATCGGCTCCGTCCACCTGGATCAGGGTGTAGAGTTCCAGCTGGCCTCCGAATGAGAGGCGGGGCGCCGCGACTGCTCCGACGCCGACATCCGGCTCCTTGAACACTCCGGGGGTATTGTTTTCACGTCCCTGAGTGACGTTACTTGAGAGTTTGACGAAGTCGACGAAGTTGCGCCCGATGTTGGGCAGCCCTTGAATCTCGTCTTCAGCGACGATGCGGCTCATGTCGACCTTGTTGGACTCCGTATATGGATTCTTCACATCGATGTTCACCGTGTCTGAGATCCCGCCCACATCCATCTTCACATCTCTGGTGGTCGAGCCGCCGACGTAAAGTATCAGATTTCTCTGAATGAGCAGCTTAAAGCCGGCTGCCTGGAACTCTATCTCATAGCTGCCCGGCTCCAGAAAGGCGAATACATACCGCCCATCACTGTCGGTCGTGACCTGACGCGCCTTGCCGGTAGCGTTGTTCTTGACGGTGACGGTCGCCTCCTTTATTACCTCCCCTTGCTCATTGCGAACAACTCCCGAGAGCGTAGCTGTGGGAGTCTGTCCGAAGCCGATGGCGCACGCCATCAGCAGCAAGAGCAATACGGCTGATTTCGAGACAAGAATGCTAATTTTCTGCTTGGTCATATTGATCAGCTCCTAATGTTCACTTAATGTTGATTCAGGGGCGACTTCTAAAATTGAAATTAAGGATTCCCTGCACCTTGATCGGGGCGCCGTTGAGCGTGGTCGGTTTGAAGACCCATTTTAAGGCCGCAGCAACCGCCGCGGAGCGGAGAGCCTCGTGACCGCTAATAGCCTTCGCATCAATGACGCGTCCCGATTCCGAGATCGTTACCTGCACCCTTACCGTTCCGTAAGCGCCCATCATCCTGGCAGTCGGCGGGTAGGCCGCTTCTACTCTGGAGATGGCATTTCCGAGCAACACATTGTCAACTACCTGTTGTATACCTTGGGGCTGGCTCGGCGGAGAAGAACTTTGAAACTGGCCGGGGGGCGGCGGCACTTCTTCCGGCGGCGATAAGGGCTGTTGCCCATCCAGGTTGGCCGTCAGAACGTCATTATCCATAGGTAAAAGCGATTGAGGTTTCACCTGGGGCGGCAGATTGATACGTAGCTCATTGGCGTCGATGTCGGGGAGTGTGACCGCCCTATTCCGCACATATTCTTCCTTCCGACCGGAGAGCAGCATTGGTAGATCGCTCAATCGTTTGGCCGAATAGAGCTGTTCGTCATACTCCACAACTCCGAAATTGTATGTAACTCTGCCTGTGAGACCTTTTTTGAAAGATCCAACCGAGAATGTGATCACTACCTTGTGCCCGTCCGGTAACGTCGCATTGCCTTCCAGACAAGCCGGCAAGTCCGGCCCTTCATTACCGGTCGCCGTAGTCGCCTCTCCGCATTCCGCCAATTGCCAAATTACACCTGCGCGCGGGCCAACAAGTTGGTTGAACCAGATGGGTAGAGAAACATTCGGCAATCCAGGATCCAGATCGGATGCAGGTGTGCGTTGTACTAATGCTAACGCCTGCTTTTCCAGCGAGTCCGTTTGCAACAACGTACTAACCAATAGGCACAACACAATAGCGATCGCTGAGACCTTCATATCCCTCCTGGTACTCTTACAGCGAACACTCCCAGTTGATAACGGCGCGGAAAGCCCTTTATGAGCTCATGAATACCTAAGAATGGGGCAGTGAGAGAGCTGCAGCGTGACTGCAGCTTATATGTGCAAAAATTTACATACACAGCCATACCACTCCAGTTGCGACTAGGCCGACTACTATCCATTATCTAGGAAGAGGGAGTAGGACATTTACCCGGCAATTACCAAATATTTTGTTAACTGTTAAGGAAAATTGTCCCGTAAGTATCGGTTTAGGAAATGAGGCATCCGCTAACAATACACCGGACGACTCGTTTCTAAGAGCGTGGTTTCAAGATGCTTCGGCTGGTACTGAATAGCAAGGTATGAACGAACAACTCTACTCTACGCGAACGATCAGCCCATAAGGTCTGGACCGTCCATTCATGCCGGGGCTTTTTTGGGGTGCGTTACTTGCGTCTGCGTAATCGGATCGATTTATAGATCGTCAAACGCAGCGATGCGGAAAAAGGATTCGTTGTTCTGCTCGCCGTTGGAAAGTTGAGCGAACTTTCGTCCGGGCTCAGTTTTTTGTCGTCGATTAAGCGTTAATTAAGCGACGACGAAGAGTACCTGCCGATAACGAGCGAAACTCTTATTTACATTTCAATGATCGGACCGAAGCTTGCTCGGATAGCATAAATATGTTAAACACGCTTTAACCGAAATATGTCCGCAAAGCCTTAGTTAAGTTACTACAATGTGAGCGGTTTCCAATGTGCGAATGACATCTCGTGCGAATGACTTCTTAAGCACGTAACGCCAACAGTACCCGTTTCGTCATGTTCTGTCAACAAAAAACCCGTCCGAGGTCCGTTCACTGCAAGTGCATTATCGCAAACCAACCCCGCGTTAATCTTAACTGGGTCTTCCTCTATTTGCAGGTTATCGTGCGTCTGATGGTTAAACAGAGAGCGGGACGATCATCCAATATGACTATAACATCCGAGTAACTGCGGTTGCGCCGAGAATGATTCGTACGAAGCTATCTCTGGTATAGCTGAAGCTGTTTGTCACCTGCATGCGGTCTTCCTGATAGTAGTCCACGTCGACCGCGTTATTGCCCGTCGTCAAGAGATTGCTCACATCGAGCAGGGGCTCGAAACTGGTGGGCGGAAAACCGAAACTGGCCTCGACAATTGCAACCGCGCCTCGTTCGAGGCCCGCGGCGTGAGCGCTGAAATGAAAGTGCCTACAATCGCCTGGTCGTCAGTGTTGTTGTTGCGTGCGTTCGTTGAAGTGGAGCCCAGACTTCCGGGGCCGAGAAAGTTCGTGGTATCCGCGGTAGGTAGCTGTAGCGCAGCGAGAGCGCATTGTCCCCGATCACATGGTTGACCTTCCCATGAATTGATCGTAGTTGTTCGGAACGAATCTGATTGAAACGAAACCGGCGGAGGATTGGACCTCTCGCCGGTGATGAGAGAATCGATCAATACCGCGAGCAGCGAGCGAGTCTCCACCAATCGATCATCGATAAAGACTCGCTCGTTGTGTTGAGTATGTTTCAGAACTTCAGTTTCATAGCAAACTGAATCTGCCTCGGGTTGTAGACTTCACTCGGCGTACCGAAGCCGGGGACCGGAGCTTGGCTTGGATCGGTGTTACCGAAGAACGTGTTGATGTTCCGGACATTAACCCGATTGAACAGATTGAAGAAATCGACGCTGAATTCGCTGTTCAATCTTTCTGTGAATTTGATCGGGCGCGCGACACGCATATCGACCGAGGCAAAGCCTGGCCCCATCAACGTATTGCGCCCGAGGAATCCCGGACGGTCCGAGAGCGGGTTGCCGTCAGCGTTTGCGTCGAATCCGGTGAAGACCGTGAAAGCTCTCCCGCTCTCGATCCCCACCAGCGAACTGAACCTGAAATCCCTCAGCAAGGGCACGCTTCTCGGCACCTGCTCCAGGAACGAGAGCGTGAACCGATGCGCCACATGCTGGCGTGACAGCGCCCACTCGGTCACCCCAGGCGCTTCGGGAAAGTCCGGCAGGCTCGTCGGCGAATCGACCCCACCATCTGACATTGTCTTCGAGAAGGTATAGCTCCCATGAATCCCAAATCCCACTCCGAATCGCCTCTCGATCTCTAAGGTCCCCCCATGATAGACCGAGTCTCCCTGGTTGGTGAGGAAGGTGATGTCGCCCAGTTCCATGAAGGTCCGCGCCCCGAAGCATGGTTTGCCGGGCACCGGCGGCGGCGTCCCCATCATCCCACACAAAGACGCCGGCGTCGCCACCGCATTCAAGTTGGGCGTGCGTCCCACCAGCTGCACCCCATGCACGTACAGATAGCCGGCCGTCAGCGCCACGCCGCCCGGGAGTTCTTGCGACATCTGCAGGCTCGTCTGCGTGCTGTACGGCGTGCTCAGGTTCGCGTCCAAAGTATCATTGAGCGTCGGTATCCCCGCCGCCGGTACCTGCCCGGTCGCCAGGAAGTTGATCGCCGCTCCCGTCGCCGCAGGCCCGGGCAAGATCGTCTGAACGAAACGGCCGCCGAAAGTGGCCACACCGGGGAACAGTACCGACGCATTCGGCATATTGCCGCGGTTTTGATATTCGACCGAGTTGAAGACCTGCCCGACGCTCTGCGCCAGCCGATCGTTGAAGATCCCGAAGCCGGCCCGCACCACCCCCTTCGGGTTCCAGTTGTAGGCCAGCCCGATTCGTGGCTGGACATTGTTCATATCACGATTCTGAACATAGCGTGAGGGATAACCCTCGACGTCATAGCGCATCCCCAGGTTCAAGCTCAACTTCGGGGTCACCTTCCACTGATCCTGGACGAACCCTCCGATGATGCTGTGATTGAGCCTGAAATTGGTCGTGTTTGCGTAGGCGTCCGGCAGGGTCTGCGTAAACGGCACGGGCACCTGATATGCTACCGGCGCATTTACAAAAGTCGGCCACCAGAAGACTACCGGCCCCGTGGTCGGACTCGGCGCCGTCGTCGGCGTGAAGTTCAACAACTGCTGCAGGTTGGGAAAGATGATCCGCGCCGGGAAGAAGAGATTCCACACGCTTCGATCGCGCATATAGTTGTAATCCCCTCCGAACTTGAACTGATGGGCACCTCGGGTATAGCTGAAGTTGTCCGTCACCTGTATGCGGTCTTCCTGATAGTAGTCCACGTCGACCGCGTTATTGCCCGTCGTCAAGAGATTGCTCACATCGAGCAAGGGCTCGAAACTGGTGGGCGGAAAACCGAAACTGCGCCTCGACAATTGCAACCGCGCCTCGTTCGAGGCCCGCGGCGTGAGCGCTGAAATGAAAGTGCCTACAATCGCCTGGTCGTCAGTGTTGTTGTTGCGCGCGTTCGTTGAAGTGGAGCCCAGACTTCCTGGGCCGAGAAAGTTGGTGGTATCCGCGGTCAGGTAATTGTAGCGCAGCGAGAGCGCATTGTCCCCGATCACATGGTCTACCTTCCCCAGGAATTGATCGTAGTTGTTCGAACGAATCTGATTGATAGTTTCCGGCGCCAGGTTGAATCGGGCCTTGAAGGCGTTGAGCCCCGCCAGGTTCTGCTGGACCACCTGCGGGAAGCGGTTCGATTCGTCGCGCCGCTGGCCTTCATAGTTGGCGAAGTAGAAGGTGCTGTCTTTCTTGATCGGGCCGCCGAGAGTCGCTCCGTATTGGTGCTGCCGCAGCACGTTGGTATCGGGAGTATTGAGAATCGATTGTGCGTTGAGCGCGTCGTTGATGCCGAAATAGTAGACCGATCCGTTCACACTGTTACCGCCCGAGCGCGTAATGATATTGACGAAGCCTCCCGAGGCTCGCCCGTATTCGGCCAGATAGGTTGAATTGAGTACGCGAAACTCGCCGGCCGCCTCCTGCGAAGGCGTCGCGCGCGGCGTCCCGGTGTAGGTCTGTATGTTATCGGCTCCGTCCACCTGGATCAAGGTGGCGAGTTCTATCTGGCCCCCGAATGACAGGCGCGGCGCCGCGACCGCTCCGACGCCGACATCCGGCTCTTTGAACGCGCCGGGGGTGCTGTTCTCACGTCCCATCGCGACGCCGCTCGAGAGTTTGACGAAGTCCACGAAGTTGCGCCCGATGTTGGGCAGCCCTTGAATCTCGTCCTCAGAGACCATGCGGCTCATATCTGCCTTGTTGGACTCCAAATATGGATTCTTCACATCGATGTCCACTTTGTCGGAGATTCCGCCCACTTCCATCTGCACATCTTTGTTGGTCGTGCCGCCGACGTACAGTATAAGATTTCTCTGAATCAGCAGCTTAAAGCCGGCCGCCTGGACCTGCAACTCATAGTTGCCCGGCTCCACAAAGGCGAACACATACCGCCCATCATTGTCGCTCGTGACCTGACGCGATTTGCCGGTCACGTTGTTTTTGACGGTGACGGTCGCCTCCTTTATTACCTCCCCTTGCTCATTGCGAACAACTCCCGAGAGCGTAGCTGTCGGAGTCTGTCCGTAGCCGACGGCGACCGCCATCAGCAGCAAGAGCAATACGGCTGATTTCGAGACAAGAACGCTAATTTTCTGCTTGGTCATATTGATCAGCTCCAAATGTTCACTTAATGTTGATTCTAGGGGCGACTTCTAAAGACGTCTAAAATTGAAATTCAGGATGCCCTGCACCTTGATCGGCGCGCCGTTGAGCGTGGTCGGTCTGAAGACCCATTTTAATGCCGCATCAACCGCCGCGGAGCGGAGAGCCTCGTGACCGCTAATGGCCTTGGCATCAATGACGCGTCCCGATTCCGAGATGGTTACCTGCACCCTTACCGTTCCGAAAGCCCTCATTATCTTGGCAGTCGGCGGGTAGGCCGCTTCTACTCTGGTGAGGGCATTTCCGAGCAACACATTGTCAACTACCTGTTGTATACCTTGGGGCTGGCTCGGCGGAGAAGAACGCGGAGAAGAACTCTGAAGCCGGCTGGGGGGCGGCGGCACTTCTTCCGGCGGCGATAAGGGCTGTTGCCCATCCAGGTTGGCCGTCAGAACGTCATTATTCATAGATAAAAGCGATTGAGGTTTCACCTGGGGCGGCAATTCGATACGTGGCTCATTGGCGTCGATGCTGGGGAGTGTGACCGGCCTATTCCGCACATATTCCTCCATCCGACCGGAGAGCAGCATTGGTAGATCGCTCAATCGTTTGGCCGAATAGAGCTGTTCGTCATACTCGACAACTCCGAAATTGTAAGCAACTCTGCCTGTGAGACCTTTTTTGAAATATCCAACCGAGAATTTGATCACTACCTTGTGCCCATCCGGTAACGTCGCATTGCCTTCCAGACAAGCAGGCAGGTCCGGCCCTTCATTACTGGGCGCCGTAATTACCTCTCCGCATTCTGACAATTGCCAAATTACACCTGCGCGCGGGCCAACAAGTTGGTTGAACCAGAGGGGCAGAGAAACGTTCGGCAATCCAGGATCCAGATCAGAAGCAGGTGTGCGTTGTACTAAAGCTAACGCCTGCTTTTCCAGCGATTCCGTTTGTAACGACGTACTAACCCACAGGCACAACACAATAGCGATCGCTGAGACCTTCATATCCCTCCTGGTACTCTTACAGCGAACACTCCCAGTTGATAACGGCGCGGAAGCCCTTTATGAGCTCATGAATACCTAAGAATGGGGCAGTGAGAGAGCTGCAGCAGCGTGACCGCAGCTTAGATGTGCAAAAATATATATACACAGCTAGCCACTCCAGTCGAGACTAGGCCGACTACTATCCATTATCTAGGAAGAGGGAGTAGGACATTTACCCGGCAATTACCAAATATGTATGTCTAGGAAGAGAGAGTAGGACATTTAGCCGGTAATTACCAAATATGTATCTAGGAATAGGGAGTAGGACATTTACCCGGCAATAACCAATATGTTGTTAAATGTTATGGAAATTGTCCCGTAAGTATCGGTTTAGGAAACGAGGCATCCACTAACGATACACCGGACGACTCGTTTTCTAAGAACGTGTTTTTTAAGAGGCTTCAGCCGTTACTGATTGCAGGATGCGGACGAACAACTCTACCCGAACGATCAGCCCATTAGGTTTGGACCGATCCATTCATGCCGGGGCTTTATTGGGGTGCGTTACTTGCGTCTGCGTAATCAAATCGATTTAGAGATCGTTACACGCAGCGATGTGGAAAAAGGGCTCGTTGTTCTGCTCGCCGTTGGAAAGTTGAGCGAACTTTCGTCCGGGCTCAGTTTTTTGTCGTCGATTAAGCGTTAATTAAGCGACGACGAAGAGTACCTGCCGATAACGAGCGAAACTCTTATTTACATTTCAATGATCGGACCGATGCTTGCTCGGGTAGCATGATGTGTTAAACATGCTTAACCGAATTTTGTCTGCAAAGCTTAGTTAAATTACTACTATGTAAGCGTTTTTCAATGTGCGAATGACTTCTTAAGCAGGTAATGCGAACAGTACCCGTTTCGTCATGCTCTGTCAACAGGAAACTTATGTCAGAGGTAAGTGAGGTACAGGTGGGAATCTCAAGCAAGTATCTTATCTATCAACTCTCCATGAACGTCGGTTAACCTGAAGTACCTGCCCTGGAACTTATAGGTCAACCGTTTGTGATCAATGCCCATCAAATGCAAAATTGTGGCCTGCAGATCGAATACCGACACGGGGTCTGACACGATGTTGTAGCTGTATTCATCGGTTTCGCCCAGTGAAAAACCCTTCTTCACTCCGCCACCCGCAAGCCACATGGCGAAATTGCGCGGATGATGATCCCGACCGTAATTGGCTTCGGTCAGCTTGCCCTGGCTGTAGACCGTCCGTCCGAATTCCCCGCCCCAGACGACCAGAGTATCGTCAAGCAGACCGCGCTGTTTCAAATCCTGTATCAACGCAGCCGTCGGCTGATCCGTCCCGCCGCACTGCAGCTTCAAGTCGCGCGGAAGGTCGTTGTGTTGGTCCCATCCGCGATGGTAGAGCTGAATGAACCTGACGTCGCGTTCCGCCAATCTGCGCGCGAGGAGACAGTTCGCCGCATAGCTGCCCGGTTTGCGCGATTCGGGTCCATACATATCGAATACGTGATCAGGCTCTTTCGATAGATCCATCAGCTCAGGAACAGACGATTGCATGCGATACGCCATCTCGTACTGCGCAACGCGCGTTTCGATCTCGGGATCTCCGTAAGCATCGTGTTTTAACTTATTGAGCTTCGCCACCGTATCGAGCATCTGGCGGCGAGTGGTCTTGCCCACCCCCGGTGGATCTTGCAGGTAGAGGACCGGGTTCGATCCGGCGCGGAACCTGACGCCCTGATACTTCGACGGCAAAAAGCCGCTCGACCACAAACGGGAGAAGAGCGGTTGATCGGTATTGAGCGCGTGCGCCTGCGACAACATTACGACGAATGAGGGCATATTTTGATTTTCGCTGCCCAGACCATAACTCATCCACGAACCCAGGCTCGGACGGCCCGGCTGCTGAAACCCCGTCTGTATAAACGTGATCGCGGGATCGTGATTGATCGCGTCCGTATTCATCGTCTTGATGACTGTGATCTCATCGACGATCTTTGCCGTGTGCGGCAGCAACTCGCTGACCCAGGTTCCGGATTTTCCGTGCTGGCCGAATTTGAAGAGCGATTTCGCGCATGGGAACGTGCTCTGCCCTGAGGTCATTCCGGTGATGCGTTGCCCGCGACGGATCGAATCGGGCAATTCGGTGCCATGCAGTTTTTCGAGCGAAGGCTTGTAGTCGAAGGTCTCGATCTGAGACGGGCCGCCGGACTGGTGCAGAAAGATCACGCGCTTCACCTTCGGCGTGTAATGGGGGAGCCCGACTAATCCGCCGGTCTTCGAATCGCGGTTCAAGTCATCGCCGCCCGGAAAAGCAAAACCGCCATCCTCGAGTAATGATGCGAGCGCGGCAATGCCGATCCCTTTGGCAGACAAACCGAACAATTGTCGACGCGTAAGATGCAGGTCAAGTTCTTTCACTTCCATCTCCTCTTGTGGCAGCGAGTTCATCTTAGTCCCATTCTCGTTGGCGAACCCTGCCGTTAATATCACTCCTTCGTGATCGTCTCGTCCAAATTCAAAAGCGCGCTCATAACAATTGTCCACGCGGCCAATTCCCGATTATCTATCCGATGAGCCGATTTCGAGTCGCCAACGCGTACTATTTCATCCGCCGCTTCCCGCTCAGCGCGATAGTGCGAAAGCTGTTTATCCAACAGTGAACGAAGCAAATTCAGTTCCGGCTTGGTCGGTTTGCGCGATGTCGCCAGCCGAAATGCATAGACGATTCGGCCGTTCGCGTCTTTACCGCCCTCTCGCCACGCCCGCTGCGCCAGCGCACGGGCCGCTTCCACGTATGTCGGATCGTTCATCAAGACCAGAGCCTGTAATGGGGTGTTGGTCAACGCCCTTCGCGCGACGCATTTCTCCCTGTCCGGCGCGTCGAATGTCGCGAGCGTTGCCGGCGGCGCAGTTCGTTTCCAGAATGTGTACATGCTGCGGCGATACAAATTCCCGGCGTGACTTTGTTCATATGACTGGGCCGAGAAACCGTCCCCAAATGCCAATTCCTCCCAGATACCCGCCGGCTGATAGGGGAAGACGCTCGGGCCGCCGATCTCTCCGTTCAGCAATCCGCTGAGGGCGAGCGCGTTATCGCGAACTATCTCCGCCTGCAACCGGAATCGAGGTCCGCGAGCGAGCAGGCGATTATCAGGGTCTTTTTCCAGCAACAGTGGCGTTACCCTGGAAGATTGTCTGTAGGTAGCCGACGTGACGATCAGCCGCTGCATCGCCTTGATGTCCCAGCCCGTGCGGATGAATTCGGTCGCCAGCCAGTCGAGGAGTTCTGGATGAACCGGCGGTTCCCCCTGCGACCCGAAATCCTCGGCAGTCTTCACAATCCCATGGCCGAAGTAGAGCTGCCAGTAACGATTCACCGCCACTCGCGCGGTCAGCGGATGGTTCGGATCTACCAGCCACCTGGCCAGATCGAGGCGGTTCGGCAATGCCTTTCCTTCCGCTCCGTCCCCCCCAGGTCCTGCCCCTGATCCTGCCCCGTTTGCCCCGTTTGCCCCGCCAGGTCTCAAAGGCGGCAAAACGGCGAGCGTGTCCGGAGTCACTTTCTCCGTTTTGTTGCGGTAATCACCACGAGTGAGGATGTAAGTTTCGCGCGGGACCGAGCGCTCGCCCATCACCATGACCGTGAGAATGCCTTTCTCCAGTATCTCTTTCTCTTTTCTCAGGGCTTTCAGCTCGGCCTGTGTTTTCTTCAAATCATCGGGCGCAATGAAGGTCAAGTAGTATTCGCGCAGGCGGTCGCTCTCTTCCTTCGTCCGTTTTCCGCTCACGCCGGAGAGAATGGTCTGTATCGGATAGCGGATCGCCAGGTCTTCGATCTCCGACTGCTTCAGACCGCACCTGTAGAATCGCAGATCATCGATTCCACCGCTGTAAGCGCGCCCCGTCTCTTTGCTCCCGAGCAGCAACTCTGCGTCGTTTTTTATCGTGCCTTTGAAATTATCCTGTATAACCTCGACCTCGGCGAGTTTACCATTTAGGTAGACGTTCAACCCGGAAGCCTTGCCCGAGCCGTCATAAATGATGGCCAGATGTTTCCATTCGCCGTTGTAAAAGAGCTCCCTGGTTCGGATGCGAATCGCACTGTCCGGCCAGTTCGCGATCAACCGGATGGTCAGAGGCGCAGCCCACCTCTGGATATCAAAGAGCTGTGTCTGTTCGAAGGCCAATTCGTAACCGCGCCTCGTCTGATCATCTTCGATCTTCTCGAAAACAATATTGGGGATATTTCCAATACTAGGGCGCATCCAGACGGCAAAAGTGAATTCGCCATCGAGCGCATCCGCCGTTCCAAAACTCAGTCTCGTCTGCCCATCGAGAGAGACAGCCCGTCCGACCTGTCCGGCTCCGAATGTCGGGTCTCCGGCGACTGTCTTTCCATGGCGGTAATTTCCCGAAGAGTCCGACAGGCTGCCGTCGAGGTCGTAGAGCGCGACCAGATTGTCGCGTGGAGCTACCGCGGGCTTCCCTGCCGAAGCTTTCTCCCAGGTCTCCTCGAGCGGCCCGATCTTTTGGTCAGCCAGCGCTGCCACGCGCTCCTTGATCGCTATATCCAATTCCTCCTGTTTCCTCTTCTCATCCCCCGTCGGCATCGGCAGAAACGGCTGCGCATTTCCGCGCTGGCCATCGAGACCCTTCTCGCTCACGTTATTAAAGAAAGCATAAAACTGGTAGAACTCCTTATGGGAGATCGGATCATATTTATGAGTGTGGCAGCGGGCACAACCCATCGTCATACCCATCCACGTCGTCGCAGTTGTCTCGACACGATCGACGGTGTATTCGTTCAGATACTCCTCGGGGATCGCGCCGCCCTCGTAGTTGATCATGTGATTGCGGTTGAACCCCGACGCAATCTTCTGCTCCATCGTCGCATTCGGCAGCAAATCGCCCGCCAATTGCTCGATCGTAAATCGGTCGTACGGCTTGTTCGCGTTGAATGCTGCGATCACCCAGTCGCGCCACGGCCACATGTCGCGATGGCTGTCGATGTGATACCCGTGCGTGTCGGCGTAACGCGCGAGGTCCAGCCATTGCATCGCCATTCGCTCTCCATAGCGAGGCGATGCCAACAATTTATCAACCACCTTCTCGTATGCATCCGGCGATTTGTCTGCGAGGAATGCGTCTACGTCGGCTGGCGTTGGCGGCAGGCCCGTCAGATCGAGATAGACGCGTCGCAAGAGCGTGATCTTGTCGGCTTCCGGCGATGGTTTGAGTCCTTCTTTTTCGAGACGCGCGAGAATAAAGCTATCGATCGGATTGCGAACCCAATTCGCATTCTTGACCTGCGGCTCGGCCGGACGCTTAGGCGCAACATAAGCCCAATGTTCATTCCATTGCGCGCCTTCTTCGATCCATCGTTTCAGCAGCCCGACCTGATCGCTCGTCAGTTTATGGCCCGATTCCGGCGGCGGCATCATGACGTTCGGATCTTTTGAGGTGATCCGCATCACCAATTTCGACTTGGCCGGATCGCCGGCCACTATGACGCCCTGCTTGGCGAATGCGCCTTCTTTTGTATCCAGCCGCAACTTCGCCATCCGCTGCTGATCGTCCGGTCCATGGCAGGTAAAACAATTATCCGAAAGAATCGGACGAATATCGCGGTTGAAGTCAACCGGCTTGATCTTCGGATCGTCAGCCGAAACTCCCAGCAACTGACTTGAACAGTAAATCGCCACTGCAAAAGCCAATATTGTGAGCTGAGTTCTACGCTTCAGGCGCCCCATGCGCTCCATTTCGAACCCTCCCAGGAATGAACCTTGTTTATTGAATGATAGCAACAATATACGCCGAGTCTTAGTATGACGCAATGGAGGCGGTTGTCGGTTATCGGTTGGCGGTTGGCGGTTGGCGGTTGGCGGTATTATCATTACTATCGCGAACCGATAACACTATCGCGAACCGACAACCGACAACCGACAGAAATGTAGTACAAAAATGTAAGCTCTATCACTTTAACAACTTATAAGCAGACCTTAACATAAAGTTATATTGACTCCAGATTAGATCGATGGCAATATATCGGGGTCTGTACTTTTACGAAATATATTTCAGGAGATGAAATACTTCAGCGGGAAATTGCTATGAATGTTAGGAACATCTTTATCGGAAACATCTTCATAAAGATACCGACATTTATCCTGGTAATGGTAGTTAGCTTTGGCATAACTACACATGCGGTCAGGGCAATCGCGACAATTTCGGAATCAGAGACCGAAAAGGTTGACCCGCAAGAAGAGAAAAAGCTCGTTCAACGTTTAAATTTATCGAAACTATCCCGACACACTCGGATAAGAAATGTGCTTCCATTCCTGGAGACGGGAGAGGAATCGAGGCCAGTTGAATCCACCGGTTATCGGGAACCCGCCATTTATTATCAGCGAACTCACAAGATTCCGATACTTCGAGCCCCCCCGACCAGCATTCCCATCTAGCCGGCACAAATACGCTTATACACTTGAAATTCCGTTTCCGGCATGTAAGACATATATGGAGATGGGAAAAGTGTATATTTTGTTTACGGCATTCTCTACAAATAATAAAGATCCACTGCTCTATCAGGCAATACCGCGCGCTGCGTGAAGGATTATCACTATCTATTCCGCGTCACATAGCAGGTAGGCTTGTATGCCCCGTCTGTATGCAAGTAACTAGATGTGTGTCAGCGCTGGGTGTGTGACAAAAGATAGAGCAGGTTATCAACGTGTCCCTACCCATTTTCATGGGGGTGGTTCGTGTTCACACGGTCTACTCCATCAAACAATAGGAACCGGGCAGGACGGGTTTGTAATCTGCCAACATATAAAGGTGTGCAAAATAAGACCAAGAGCAATCAGCGAACTCGAGTTCAACGCACAGGTGCGATATGTCTATTATTCAGCTTTCTAGGCGACACTTGGTCAATCACGTACGACTTTCGGTCGTATTCACATTTCGCCCCGCTGAAGCTTGATATGAGGATGATCTTGATAAATTCGCAGGAGCTATAAACATCCGGAACTATTGATAACAGATAACATTTAAATGGCACGCTTCACATAGCTGAGGAGTTGAAAAATGGAAGAACTGGTTCAAGGTATTCATCAATTCCAAACCTCTTACTTTTGCTCGCAACAGGAGCTATTCGAACGTCTCGCTACCGGTCAGAATCCGATGGCGCTTCTTATCACCTGCTCTGACTCGCGTATTTCGCCCGACATATTGATGCAGACGAAACCGGGAGATGTTTTCATACTGCGCAACGCGGGAAACATAATTCCTCCCTACGGAGCATCGAGAGGTGGTGAAGAGGCGACTATCGAATATGCCGTCAGAGCTCTCGACGTCAAACACATTATCGTCTGCGGCCATTCTCTCTGCGGAGCAGTTAAAGCGCTTCTTCATCCCGAAGAGGTGGTTGAGATGCCTGCGGTAGCCAACTGGCTCTCCCACGCGGAGGCCACTCGCCGGATCGTAAAGGAGAATTACGGCCATCTCGACGACGGTTCCCAATATAAAGCCGCCATCGAAGAGCACGTCCTCGTCCAATTGGAAAATCTCAGGACGCATCCCTCAGTCGCCGCAAAACTTTCGAAAGGTGACCTCACACTGCATGGGTGGGTTTATAAGATCGAAGCAGGTGACGTATACAGCTATAACCCGGCGCAAGGTCAATTCGAATCTTTAACCTCAAAAGCAGTAATAGCTGGAAAGGAGAGTTAACAGTGTTTAAAGAAGCTCAGCTAAAGACCTCGAAAAATGCTTCACAGCCCAACAAAGAAAGTTTATTGGGACGATTGAAGTACTACATGACACCCGTCGATGGCAGGTACGAGGACCTGCACAATGGAAAATGGTATCTGAATGTATTCAGAGATTTCACCGCCGGCTTGATTGTAGCGATGGTAGCGATCCCGCTCGCCATGGGATTCGCCATGGCATCAGGTCTTCGACCTGAGCAGGGGATCGTAGGCGGTGCGGTCGCTGGATTGCTGGGGGCGCTTTTTGGAGGCTCAAAGTATCAGGTTTACGGGCCAACGGCTGCCTTCATACCGGTCATCGGCGGAATTATGGCAGCCTATAACTACCAATTCCTCGTGCTGGCATCATTTACCGCCGGCATCATACTCATGCTCATGGGAGTGGCGAAACTCGGCCGACTTTCGATGTACGTTCCGCACTCGATCGTTGTCGGTTTCACTATCGGCATTGCATGTGTCATTGCATTATCTCAAGTAGGCGAGGTACTCGGACTAAAGGCGAAACTTGGTTATGGATTCTTCGAGAAGCTGCAAACAATCTGGGGGAGCCTGGGAGAGATAAGTATTTATGCGATAATTCTAGGGTTGGGTACATTTATCTTAACCAAAGCGATCCTGAGGATTTCAATCTACCTTCCAGCGCCTTTGATCGCCATCGGAATCACGACTGCCCTTGCCGCAACAGTGTGGAAAGACAAAGGCCTCGTTTTGGTGAAGGACAAATATGGCAGTATCCCAACCGACTTCTGGGTTTTCACGCCGCCAGAGGCATTGGCGATTCCCGTGAATATGACCGTTATCGGGGATTTCGCCTATTACGTAGTCGCTATCATCTTCGTAGCGGCGATCGAAAGCCTTCTCTGTTCGCGGATGGCGGATCGACTGGCCGGAAACAAAGGGCGTCCCTTCGACCCCAATAAAGAGCTCTGGGGCCAGGGGATGGTCAATGCTGTGGTTCCTATGTTGAATGGTTTTCCGCACACCGGCGCGCTCGCCCGGACGGCGACCAATATCAAACTGGGCGCCATCTCCCCGCTGGCCGGCATCTTCAAATTCTCGCTGAAACTTCTCCTCGCGGCTTACCTCGCCACGTTCCTCGAGATTGTGCCGATGGCCTGCATCGGAGGCATCCTGCTTTTCGTCGCCTTCGGTATGGTGAAACCGGCGGAGGTCAAAGAGGTACTCGGGCTCAACAAATTCCATCTCGGGTTGATGGCCTACACCGCAGTCATGGTCGTTATCACCGACTTTCTCACGGGAGTGATGACCGCGATCGTGATCTATGCGTTGTTGACTCGCTTTCTCGACAAACCTGTGCAGCAAAAAGTCGAGAACGAGGAATATGCAGCCGCCGACTGAGATGCATACAAAGTGAAAAGCGAAAAGGCAAAAGCGGAAATATTCCGTTCTTTTGCCTTTTTGCATTTTTTGCCCTTTTGGCATTTATTCCGATCCGACCACTGGCTTTTTCAGCAATCTCAGCAAAAAACCGGCAATAAGCAAAAAGACCGGTCTCCTGCGGTTTGTTAAGCTCTCGTAAAGGAGGGAGAAACAAATGCGCAGACGAAACTACACCTTTACCATTCTATTTGTTTGCTTACCGCTCTTTCTCGCGGGAGCTGCCCGGGCGGATGAGACGAGCGACGCGTTAGCGCGCGGTAACGATGCCTTTCATCGCGGCCAGTATGAAATCGCGATATTCCAGTACCGTGCGGTATTGGCCTGGCATGGACCTCATCAGGCGCGCGCATATTTTAACATCGGGGTCTGCCAGCATAAGCTTGGACGACTGAATGAAGCTATTATCGAGTATCGTAAAGCTATCAAATTACGAAACGGCCAGTATCCATCGGCTTCTTACGCACTGGGCATCGCCCTGCAGAGTATGGGAGAAACAGGTCGGGCGCGGGAGGCCTTTCAACAGGCGGTGAAAGCTTCCGCCGGAAGGCATGCCGAAGCGATTTTCGAATTAGGGCTCGAATCACATCGTAACAGTAAACTCGAATTGGCCGTTGATTATTACCGCCGAGCCATCGAACAATCGAAAGATGGCATTCCCGCTTGCCACAATAATCTCGGCGTAATCCACGCAACACTCGGAGAGTTAGAAGACGCGATGCGAGAGTTCCAAATCGCGCTCAAACAGTCAAAAAACAGATTCGCGGAAGCCCGCGAAAATCTGGAACTCTGCCGCCGCATAACGATATCTCCGTCATTGGTCGCGACACTCAAGGCAAGCGATCTCCTGCCCCATCAGCGTCTGTCTTGTGAGTGAAGCGATGGTCTTATGCTACACTACATTACCGACCAGATATGAACATTATGAAGAAACGAGGTTGAGCGCGTACGAGGCACAGCTTCTCTATTTTTCTTCGTTTTCTACATTTGCCCGTATTTTGGGACAGAGGAATGTGACGATATGGTCTATCACAACATCGCAGACATCTTCGCGGCGATTGAAAAGGCGCATACACGTTTTGACGCGAGCGTCGCAGGATTGACTGATTGGCAAGAAAATTTTCGGCCGGCGCCTGATCGCTGGACGATTGCGGAGAATGTTGAGCATATAAGTATAGTCAATGGCGGCTTTCTCAGGCTCACTTTCAAATTGTTGAAACAGGCAGAAGCCAACCCGAGACCGGCGATTGCCGATCTCGAATTACCGCCGCTGACCATGACCGATGCGGGTGAATTGAAACCCGGAAAATGGAACGCCCCGGAGATTGTACTGCCGCAGGGCGGCGTATGTGTTGCCGATGCAGCTGCAAAAATTCGATCGGTGATAAATGACCTCTCCAATCTCAGATCGCGACTCGAATTGGTTGACTTATCCGAGCAAAATTGGCCGCATCCCATTCTCGGGCAGCTCAATCTTTATCAATGGCTGTTATTGCTTGCAGAACACGAAGAGCGGCATCGCATTCAAATCGAAACAGTGAAGGCATCGGCTGGATACCCCGCCCAGGGTAGTGGAACTAACTCAGGCGAATCGAACCAATAGAATTAACGAGGCGACAGCGAGGATCAACCCGGCGATCTCATAGTAATTGAGTGTTTCCTGGAAAAACAGTACCCCGATTGCAGTCAGTAGCACTACCATGGAGATCGAGTACACTACGCCGATGGTCGCCAGTTTCAAATGCTTCATGACGAAGACCCAGCCGAAAGCCGTCGAAGCGTAAAGGACAAACCCGATATAAAACCACTTCGTCTTTAGCGACCTATCGCTCCCGCTCGCGAGTTTCAGGAAATAGTCGCCCAGTATCCCCACCAAACTGAATCCGATGGTGACAATAATCGCGAGTGGTTTTTGATCGATCATCACTTTATATTAGCATCATTTTAAGCCGAGCTTCTTACCAGCCGCCAGCAGGCTGAGCATTTCCCGAAGACGTTTCTCTCTCGTTTCCTCACGTTTGGCCCCTTCGATCCAACAGATGTACGCCCTTCGATACGATGGAGCCAACTGCTCGAAAAACTTCCACGCGCGCGGATCACTCTTCAATCGTGACTCGATGGATGAGGGAATCCCCGACCCGGAGGATGGTTGTGGCGCGTCGCCGCTCCTCTTTGTGGGTGCACGTTCTAACCCTGGCGCCGCCAGTAACCCGCGCGATTTCAGTTCCGCATATCGGCGGCGATTAATCGTCGACCACTTGCTATCCGCCTTTCGCGGAGTGAACTTTCGCGCATACTGCACATCATCAATCCTCTTGACGAGGCTATCGATCCATCCAAAGCACAGAGCCTCCTCGACGGCATCGGAGTAGCTGAAAGCTGTTACGACCCCAGGCTCCGATCGCTGCTTACTGAATATGAGCCATATCTCGGATTGCGAGTCGTAATGTTCGCTCAGCCACCTCCGCCACTCCTGGCGACTTCGCACTTCCAGCGTCTCGAAGGCTGCCGCATCACGCTTTCTCATAATCGAGCAACCCCGTATGCATAATCAGCTTCCACTCTTCCCCGACCCTCGTGTAGACCTTGCAGGCTCGCCCTTTCCAAAGAAAGTCATTTCCCTGGTCATCTCTCCAAAGAGTATCCACATCAACGACTGCAAATGCCCCATCGCCTTCTTCGGTTATTACGATTTTTTTGATCTCCCGCCGATTATGAATAAGCTCATGAGTATCGAACAATCGTTGCCAGTTCTGGCTCCATCTATCGTAATTATAGCGGCCAGCCCAGAAGACCCAGTCCGTAGGATCGTGAGAAGAAGCCGTGCGGGGCCAAGGCCACACCATATCGTGGTGGAATATGGTCATCAACAGCATGATGTCTTTGGTATTCCACGCCCTCGTCTCTCTATTGACGATCTCAATAATCTCTTGTTCGATATTTTTCAAGACTCGATCCATATCCGTTTACGGCGAGGAAATAGCCTCTCTATACAATCTGCCTCGTTCAAGAATCATTTCCGGATCAAGCCCCGCCAGCTCGTTGAGAAACTGATCGGTTCTCTCAGGTGAAATCAATAGCAATGAGGTTCCGTCCCAATCTTTATACGCAATCTCAAGTCTGTCCATCGAGAGGGCAGGCGAGGCGATCCAGTTCCTCGATGGGTAAACTGCAAGAATATTCTGAAGCGGAATCATCCAATGCTGATATCCCCCTCGAACGTGTAGATTGTATCCATCAATAGTGTAGCTGACAGGAGTAGTCAGTAATATGGGAATCAGGCTCGCAAACATAATCACAAGCCCAATCGACCGTAGCCAGATTTCCGGCGTGAACAGAATCAAAGCAGCGCCGGCAAATACGGTAGCCAGCATCGATCCCAAAATCACAACTAAAATCCATGTATCTTTCTTTGATTTGTAGGTCATAAAGTCCCTCCAAAGTGCCGTACGGGAGCGTAAGAGACCTGTGCCTTGATCAATGTTCCATTCCCGGATGGTATGGGCCACTTGAGGATAGAACGAGGCGTTAACTCACCTTCATCAGTTACGTCTTCCCTGGGAGAACTCTTTCGGTTGAAGAGGCGTCGTCGTTTGGCTCTACCGTGACACAAGCGAAAGCATATTCGCGTCGCGCGCCAGCAACCATCTGCCTCCTTGTTTCTTGAGGATGGAAAGCGTATTCCCCGTACGGGTCATCGGCGAACCTCCTTCCGGCGGAGTAATCACGACCGTTAGTTTAGTCCACATATACGCCCAGTCTCCGAGGACCTGAATCTCTTGAATTTCGCTCTTGCCGTCGATGCTAGGTCGACCTTGACCTGACAGAGCCTGCAGCGCAGCCGCGAATGCCGATTTACCGATCATTGGCGGTTGGCCGGTCACCAGAAAAACGACATCATCAGCCATCAAGCTGAGGACCCTATCTGCGTCACCCGCCTTCGACGCTTCCATCCAGGTTGTCACTAACCGACGTATCTCTTGTTCGTCGCTTTGCATTGAATTCTCCTTGCAGTAATCCCTTACGAACATGTGCGAACTAAATCGACCCAGACAACATCGGGACATATGCCCCTCAAACCAGCACTCTGCCGCATGACCACCGCTTCATCCCGGTCGATACGTTATTCGAATGGGAAATCATGAATGAAGAGGCTGGAAGAGGCTAATGCCAATACCCAATATCCGAGAGGACTGAATTTGAAGCCAGGCTGAGATGATTCTTCAGGTAACCATATATATTTCGATCACAACGCTCCATCACTCCATGGCCCCCAGACCGCGAATGTCAATCCAGGCGTTTGAATATTGATGAACAACGTCCGGCCATCGGGGCTGAAGGTAGCGCCCGCAAACTCCCTCATTTCAAACCCCGGCACAATATTGCGCGCGAAATCGAAAATTTTGCCTTCCGGAGTCAGTCCGCGCACGAATTGTTCGCCGCCGCCGTCTTCGCAAATCACCAGTCCGCCGCGCGGGCTCACGCAGAGATTATCCGGGCCATCGAGGAGCTGGGCATCGGCTGATTCGAACAACAGCGTCAACACACCGTCATTATTGCTCAGCGGCGTGTACCGCCAGACCTGCCCGCGCCGCTGGTCCCCGCCGCTGGTGGCCGTAAAGAATATGCTGCCATTGCCATACCAGCATCCCTCGAGGCGAGCGAAGGTAGCCCCTCCCTTACCCAGACCCTGGCCGTACACGCTCGATCCATCCGCCGCGGCATCGGCCGGATCTGGGTCATCAATATCGATCCAGACCGCATTGAACTTCGTGCCAGCCTTTTGCCCCGAACGAGTATCGTATTTTGGATTGTCTTTTATCGCGAGCATCTGAAGCCGCCCGCCCTTGCTCAACTTCCCTTTCGTAATAGGAATGAAGCGGTAAAAGCCTGCCGACCCTCTGTCCTCCGTTTCATAAACGATGCCGGTTTGCGGATCGACCGCAATTGCCTCGTGAACGAATCGCCCCATCGCTTTGAGCGGCTCCGCCTTCTTCAAATCGTTGTTTGCGGCGAAGACTTCAAAACAATACCCGTGGTTTTTGGTGAAACCGCCCCGATCGCTCCCCTGGGGGTCTTTGAATTTTTCAGTGCCGAGCAGAGTCTCCTCACAACTGACCCACGATCCCCACGGTGTCGGGCCACCGGCGCAGTTCTGCAATGTCCCGCTCAGACTGATGAAGTGCCGTTTCAGCTCGCGCGTCTCACTATCGATCACGAGCGTCGACGTTCCGCCTCCAGCCATCGGATCGTACGACTTGGCGGGATTACCGATCGCCACGTCCAGCTTACCCGATTGGTTGTTGATCTCGTGATTGCGGATCAGCCGGAGTTCACCGTTGATGTTGAAGGCGGCCATCCCGTCGTGCGCGCGCGGCGTCTGGTTTCCATCGGACATCTTTTCGCCGGTCTTTCCGAAAACTGCATATCTAAATCCCTCCGGCAGGGCGAGCAGCATCTCCCCGGAATTATGGGTCGGCGTCGAACGCAATACCCCATACGCTCCGTTGCCTCTCGTGGCTATCAAGTCCGCATGATTACCACTCCCGAATACCTCCCCGCGCGCGACCAACCTCTGCATCGCGAGAGCCGCACTCGCAGACAGCGAGAGAAAACTGCGACGATCAAATCGTCTCATTGACATCCCTTTCAAAGGTGAATAGAAATTGGGATCCAACAAGACAAAATAATTAGAGTCATGCGCTCAGAGTTCAATCGGTAAAGACCGTCTGAAGACGGAACTCCATGCGATTTCCATTCAATCTTGTCTTGTTGCACCTGGTTGTTCGTTTGTTTCGCTATTCTTCTATTCAGTTTTGCACCGTATTTCCCGCCGTCTCTCCGCCGAGCCACCGCTTCAACCATGCATGCACCTCTCGGTAGAAGAACCTGCTGTTCTCGCCCTTCAAAATCCAATGGTTCTCCTCGGGGAAAACTATAAGCTTGCTCGGAATACGCAGGCGCTGGAGAACGCTCCAGTTTTCGATCGAATTATTCAACGGCACGCGAAAATCATTCTCGCCGATCGTGATCAGCATGGGAGTGCGGAATTTGGAGGCGAACCGAATTGGATTCTGCTCGCGCCAAGTCGGCCCCTGTTCCCACACCGGGCCGCCATTATTGACCTCGCGCGAATAGATAGTGTCGCTGGTACCCCATTGTGATTCGAGATTGATCAACCCGGCATGACTGATCAGGCATTTATACCTGGTCGTCGTTGCCTGCAGCCAATTGGCCAGATGCCCGCCATAACTCGCGCCGCCCGCGGCCTGCCGCGATCCATCGATGAACTTGAACTGTTTGATCGCTTCATCCGCGGCTTCATTGAGCTCATCGCCCGGTCCTTTTAGCGGGTCGCCCTGAATCTCTTGAGCGAATTTCTCACCGTATCCGGTTGAACCGGTGTAGTCCGTCATCAAAATTACATAACCGGGTTGCGCCAGCAAGTGATAGTTCCAGCGCAAAAAGAACTGGTCGCGCGTCATCGTGTGAGGCCCTCCGTGGATGAAGACGAAGAGCGGATATTTTTTATTCTCGTCAAATTTTGGCGGCAGCGCAATGAGGCTGTGAATCTTCTTTCCGCGCTTGCTGGTAAACCAGAAATGCCGCAACGGCTGCCAGTCGATCTGCGCAATGCGTTCCGCATTGAAGTCGCTGAGAGCTTTCTGCGATTTGGATTTGAGATCGATGCGTACGACCTCGGCGGGATTTACCGCGCTCTCCCAATTGGCGAATAAGGCCGTTGTCGATGCGTTCTCTGGAATTGCGAGGTTTGTGTAAACGCCGAGCGTCGTATCCATAACCGGGGTCACCTGGCCGCCGGCTGCCGCCACCGTATATAACTTTTCGTGGCCTGCATCTTCGGCCAGAAGGTAGATCGTTTTACTGTCAGGCGTAATCGCAAAACCCGATGGCACGCGGTCGAAGTTCTCCGTGATGATCTTGCGGTTTCCCAAGGTGGGGTAGCCGAAGCTGACGATCCGATTCAGGTTATATACCTTATCAGTATCCTGACTGAACATGGAGTAAAGAGTCTTCCCATCAGGACTGAACGCCGGGCGCGAGTAGCGGTCTTTTCCCTCCGTCAGCGGCCGCGGCTCGCCTCCGGCGATCGAAACCTGATAGAGGTTTGTGTTGGTCTCCGAATAAGCGGCGGCGTTTCGATTGCTCATCGCTACGAATATTATCGATTGTCCATCAGGCGCCCAGACCGGCTGCAGATCATCGCTGCCCGAGCCGATCGAACCTGAAAAGCCCGGTTCATTCGCCAGTTTCGTACCGGCCAACAAATCTTTCGGCTTTGCGCCGGATTCGAGCGGTTGAGCGAAGACGTGAGTCTGCACGTCTTCGATCCAGCGGTCCCAGTTGCGGATCGGAAACGACTCGTAGACGCGTGCGCGATACTTACGAGCCTTCCGTTCAGTGGCGGTTCTTTTGTTCTCTTCGTCGTTCATCGCGCCGGGGTAGACCGAGCTTGAGAAAAGTATCTTTTTGCCATCGGGGCTGAACTGAGGTCCGCGCGCGCCGGTCGATAAGCTGGTCGCCCTCGTAGCCTCACCACCCGAGATATCGAGAACGTAGATCTGGTTGACTTCGTCGCCTTCGCGTTTTGTCGAAAATGCTATATGGCGAGAATCGGGGCTCCAGGTCGTTCCGCTCTCCGCGCCTTTGCTGCCGGTCAGCCGGCGCGGCTTCGCGCTCCCGTCGGCGGGCACGGCCCACAAGTCGGAACTCTGATCTTTTTCGTCATATGCCGGTTCGATGACGGTGAAAATTACCCACTTGCCATCGGGGCTGGGGACGGGCGCGCCGACGCGTTTCATGAGCCAGACGTCTTCGTGCGTGATCGGCCGCTTGCCGATCGATGTCTGGGCGTCTGATCGATAGGCCGGAACACACAAGGCGATCAAAATAACGGCAGAGAGGAATGAAACTCGCAGGAATGAAGGGCGATGGGTTTTATAAATGGAAGATGAAGGCATTTTTTTATTCCTCAGAAAATCAGTTGACACTTGGAGTCTTGCAGTCGGCAATCGGCATTTCGCCAACATTCTCGTCACGGTTCAAACGAAAACCCAACCGCCAACTGATTCAATTACTTGGTCACTCGCTTACCGATACAATACAGATGTCCGCCAGTGCGGATGAATATCTGCCCGTCAGAGATCGCGGGAGAACTCAGGCAGTAATCGTTCAGCGCATTTTCGGCCAGAACTTGAAACTGCGGGCCCGCTTTGATGACTGTCGTCAACCCGTCTTCGTTGGAAGCATAAATCTTGCCATCCGCCATAACCGGAGATGAACTGTATGTGCCCGACTTGAGGCGCTGTGGCGGGTAAATATCTTTTCCCGTCTTGGCGTCGAGACACATGAATACGCCGTTATCGCGCACGATGTAAATGTACTTGCCGTCAGTAACCGGTGTCGGAACATCAGGTCCGTTTTCTATAACCCATGCTCGATGAGAGTCGGTGATGTCGCCTCGTCCGCCGGCACGCAATGCTAGATATGGTTTGTATTTGCTTCCCGCATAGATCATCCCATCGGCGACGACCGGAGAATTAACGATCCGATAGAAACCGTCGTTAGCGGGGTTCAAACCATTCGCTCGCCACAGCTCTTTGCCAGTCGCCAGATCGTGTCCCGTCACGCAATCTCCGCCGCTGATGATTAATTCCGTGCTGTTGTTGTACTTGAGTATGACGGGCGTTATGTATGAGTCAGGCGATTCCTGCCTGGCCTGTGTCGGACGCTCGACGCGCCAGACCGTTTTACCGCTGGCCTTGTTGATGCGCAATATATAAGAAGGATCGTCAGTCTTCATCCCGTGCAGCACGGGAATGTAGAGCGAATCACCATAAAGCAAGGGAGACGATGCGTAACCCCAATTCAAACCGAACTTGCCGTAATCTTTTTGAATATCCCGCGACCAGGACTCGTTTCCTTTGAAATCGAAACTCTTTAACATCCCCGTCCCGGTGAGCACCCATACTCGATTTCCGTCGGTTACCGGAGAGGGCGAGGACATATTCTGCTTGCGCATCACTACATCGCCGCTACCCAGCGGTTTCTTCCAGAGCACCATGCCCTTCGCGCGATCCAGGCACCAGAGGTATAGATCGCCGGCAACCGATTTCCTCCCTCCTTGACCTCCTCCGGAGGTATTAATGAATATATAATTTCCCCAGATGATCGGCGTCGACCCGCTCCACGCGGGCAACTCGAGTTTCCAGGTAATATTCTCTTCCGTGGTCCATTTGACGGGCAGATTCTTCTCGTTACTGATCCCGTTGAGCAACGGGCCGCGCCACTGCGGCCAGTTCTCTGCGGAAACGAGAGAGATAGCGGGGGCTGATAACAAAATTATGGTGATCAATCCGAGCGAAAGTTTACGGCACATTTATCTTCTCCCCTCATACTGCCGGTGGCGTCTGCCCTACCAACAGTGACTATTTGTCATAAGGCCTCATATCAGCATTATGAACAACCCAGTTAAAGAAAATCAGGTGAACTTCGTGAAAAGCTATTGCAGGATATCTTTATGATGGTAGAACATTATTTCTTAAAGTAGAAGGGAATAGGATATAAGGGAAGAGGATATATAGGAGAACCCGGAAGCAGAACCCTCGATAGTGGTTATACGCTCGGGGTGCGATGAAGAAGATGTAAATTTCGTACATGAGGCCGGGTTATGACTGGCCTGGCAAGTGACTGGAAAGTCCGATCCGGATCAAGGCACTCTATAAGATGAAATGATATACCAACCTATTTCGTAAATCTCATACAACTGATTTAGTCAATAGGACAATGACAAATGTGATATACAACCAGCTCTTCCAAATCCTTTCAATCACGCAAGCCGCCCTCAGAGAGAGTGAGGATCGGCTCGCCGCGTTAAACGAGGCTTCGCTGAAAAGCGAGGAGCATTATCGCGCCCTCATCGAGCGAAGCTGGGATGGAGTGCTCCTGCTTACATCGACTGGGGTAATCACTTACGCCAGCCCCTCCACCCATCGCATTCTCGGTCACAAGGGCGACGATTTGATCATTCAAAATGCATTCGCGCTCATGCATCCGGAAGATTCGCCCCGCATCCTTCCACAATTCCAACTTCTCCTTTCCAGACCCGAGGAGACTATGACTGCTGAGTTCCGTTATCAGCATATAGATAGCTCATGGCGCTGGTTGGAATGTACGGCGACCAATCTGCTTGAAAACCCGAACGTGCAAGCGCTGGTCATCAATTATCGCGACATTACCGAACGCAAGTCGAACGAAGATGCATTGAGGCAAGCGCGCGACGAACTCGAGCAGAGGGTTTTCGAAAGAACCGCCGAGTTGGTCGCCGCCAATGAATCGCTGATCGAGCAGATCGCCGAACGCAACCGCACCGAGGCCGAACTTCAGCGCCTCTCACACAGGCTGGTCGAGGTCCAGGAACAGGAGCGACGCGCTATCGCACGCGAGCTGCACGATGAGATCGGCCAGATATTGACCGGGCTCAAGATGACGCTCGAATTCACGCGACGGCTGCCGGCGGAAGCCGCCAGCGATGGTTTCGATCGCGTCTACCGGCAGGTCAATGATCTGCTGGCCCACGTGCGTAACCTATCGCTCGATCTCCGCCCCGCTATGCTCGATGATTTGGGCCTGCTCCCTGCAATCTTCTGGCATATCGACCGCTATACCTCGCAAACCGAGGTAAAGGTCAATTTCATTCACTCGGGTATAGACGGACGCTACGCGCCGGAGGTCGAGACGGCTATCTATCGTATCGTGCAAGAGGCCTTGACCAATGTGGCGCGCCACAGCCAAGTCAAGCAGGTTAAAGTCCTGCTTTGGGCTAACACGGAAACCATCAATGTTCAGATCGAGGATCAGGGCGTCGGCTTTAATCCGGAATCGGTTTTCGCCGCGGGCAGATCGAACGGCCTGACAGGCATGCGCGAACGCGCTGCGCTCCTCGGTGGACGATTGGCTATCGAGTCAGCGCCCGGATCCGGCATGTGCGTGACCGCCGAATTGCCGCTCGCCCGATCAACTAGGGAACCGCAACAACAACCTCGTTGGCGCGCACGAGACGCAGCTGATCCTGCGCCACTTGTGCCGCCACCCGCGGATCGTTCCTGATCCTCCCCGTCCGCTCCTTGACATCCAGCTGTATCCCTCTCGCTATCTCAACCCTGCTCTGAGTGTAAATATAAGCGGCCCTCGCCTCCCGTTCCTGCTCCTGTGAACGCATTAATGTGGAGAGTGAGAGAGCGATTAGTGTCAGAATGACCATCGCCAGCCAGACCTGGTTGGGAATCCGGGGGACCCACCAAAAATAACGCGCAGTCGTCCTCGGCCCATAATTTAGCGCTGAGACTGTCCTCGCTGAGTATGAATTACTGATTCGTTTCAAAGCGATACCTCCCATTTTTCCATCTAATTTTTTTTGAGCTTGATATCCCAGAAAATAACATTAAACATTTACTCTGTAAAGCCTGTTTTTTCAATTATTTCACAAGTACAACCTAACGCTAAGCCTAAGGCTTTAAACAATACATTATAAACAAGTTTCAGAGAGTCGACTGAGAGTGATTGGAGTTATTTGATGAAGGAAACACAATATGTTGATGGTGTGATTTGTTTTCTACCAGATATGAGGATCATTAGATTGAAATGTATGATCATCAAGCGTTTATTACGTGATGATACAAGACAATTATAGTCGAAATTGGGAATTGGGATTAGATACGGCGCAGTAAAACTCAAATCACAAAGAACAGGAGACCGTTTTTGTGACATCGCACTTACGTGTTCTGGTTGGAGATCAGGCAGCTAAAGTCTTGGTACGCGTCTTCTTACCGGCTAAAGCGTTATCGATCATTGCTTCGACTTCCTCAGCCGACAATTTGGTGACGTGGGCGATCTCCCTGATGATCAGATAGCGCGCACGCGCCATCGTCTGCTGTTCTTCCGGTGAAAGCGTCTTGCCTTTGCTGAGTTTCGACATGGTTTTAAGAGAGTCCGCAACCTCATAAATCTCCCCCGTAGCCATTCGCTCAGCGTTCTTGGCGTTGCGTTTCCGATGATCGGTCGCCACTTCTATGTCTTTACCTAGAAATCTCAACAACTTGGGAATATCTGTCTTGTCAATCAACTTACGAACCCCGACGCCCTCAGCCTTATTCACGGGAACAAGGATCGTCGTGCTCTCCTGAAAATCCAACGGTTTTAGTTGATACAATCTAACTGTTGATCCGTTTACATTTTGTTCGACAATACCGGATACCCGGCATATCCCAAGTCGTGGATAAATAACCTTGTTACCTTCTCTGTAAGTCAAGTTGGATCTCCTATCGCTCAAAATTGACCCAAGTATAGCATAAAAACCCACTTTTGGGGGTTACTAGGTCAAATTTTCCTGCTGGATTGTTTCCAGACAGCGGATAATCCTTTTGCTTCCAGTTAAATATATTAATGCTTATGATCTGACCGATTTTATTTCACTTCATTCCCTTGAGTATATGAAGGCATTCGATCATAGCGCGTCCGTTATGGTAACCGGCTTTCCATGAATGAGCTTTATCGCCTTGAGGTTGGTCATCGGGTGTGATGTTGGCGTGCCATTCGCCGTTCTCCCAATCAGTCTGATATTTTTCGATAAATTTGTAAGTATTCTCGAAGACATCGAGATATTTCTGATCGCTCGTCAGGCGGAACATATAGAGTGCGCTCACTATGGCTTCGGCTTCGACCCACCATACTTTTATCAAGCGATCGGCGGGTTGGTTGAAAGAGCCGCTGTCAAAGAAACCGCCTTTCTTTGTGTCGTAGCCGTACTTCAGAGAGTAGTCGAATAAAGTGCGATAGAGATCGAGCAGCGGATAATTCGAGATGCCGGCGGCGGCGCAGGCATCGATCAACAACCATATGTTCTCCAGATCGTGGCCGTAGGAGACGCGCGCGAATTCACCCTCCAATCTGGGAGTCCAATCGCGGTTATATTTGTCGGTGCAGGCTCCCAGGTTCTTGCGCACGACGGCATTGCTCTGGATATTTATCAATTCAATCAATCGCTCGCGCGCCAGCGGCAGCTTGCTCGCCCGGTAGAAAGTCGTCATCGCTTCAAGCAGATGGAGGTGGGTGTTCATGAGCTTGAGTCCCGGGTTCCCCCCGAGATACGGGCTCTCGCCTTTCGCTTCGCCCCACTGTGCGTCGAAGAATTCCTGGTAGCCTCCGAATTTCGCATCGTGCGCTTTCACCTCGAGCAGGTTGAAGAATTTGACGGCGAAATCGAGGACATCCTTGCGGCGAGTGGCGAGTGCATATTCCGAGACCGCATAGAGACCGAATGACTGGCCGTAGAGATGCTTACCCGTTCTCTGCTTTTTGTTTCCGGTCGCATCGACCTCCCAGTAAAACCCGCCATCCCGCGCATCCCACATCTTCTCGCGCAGAAAGCGATAGCCGTGTTCGGCCGCGTCCAGGCATCCTTTACCGCAATAACCGGCGCGCGCTGAACGGGCGAAGAGCCAGACCGTGCGCGCCTGCGAAACGATCATCTTGACGCCCGGCCCTTTGTCTTCACCCCGCGGACCAAAGTTTATGGTGTAGCCGCCGTTGACCCGATCGATGCTCTTTTTGAGCCAGAAAGCCAGGATGTTCTCTTTCAGATTTTTCTCGAGTCGCGGGACGTAAGTTTCCGCAGGCGTTTGACCCGAAATGCGGCCGGCCGTGGTTTGCCCTATCGGAGCCAGAAACGAGAAAACGAAACAAACGAAAATAAATGAAACATACGAAAAATGACCGGAGTTTCGTCTGTTTCGTTTATCTTCGTTTGTTTCGTGTTTTTGTTTCAATCGCGCAATGAGCCTTTCACGGCTAACCGAATACAAACGCAAAGGGTCTCGAATTATGGCCCTTTCAGTTTCCTCATCTTCGCTGACCGATATTATCCGTCCCGATGCTCCCGATACCTTTGAGCGTAAAGGCAAAGATGACTCGGCTCTCGTTCCGGACGCCCGCGTTAAAAGTAATTCGCTGGACATTGAAGCTGCAGCAATCCCATGCCCATCCTCCAGAGGCTGTTAAATTGATGAAGGTGCGGTCGCGCCGATCGCCATTGAACTTACGGTCGCGCAGATCGTAGGCCAGGCCCACTCCTCCGAACGGCCCGCGCGTCACATTTCCGATTAAGGCATTGAAGTCCACCTGGTTGCCGGGAAAAGACGAGGGGTCATAGTACACATTATTGGGCTGGACGACATTATCCATCTCATCCAGGTCTAATTGCCGTGAGAAATACCAGGATTGACTGAATTGAAAAATTCCGCGGCCGAACCCCGTTCCGACGATGAAATCCCGCAATGTGTTGAAGTGCGTGTCGTAGTTCATCCTGAAATCCGCCCAGAGCATATCCGTCGGGCGCACCCGCGCGCGCACATTGAGCGGAGAGGTGTTTCTGATAAAGCCGCCGTAGGAGAAACCCGAGAGCGTGTTTATCGGAAAGAACTGGTTGCGGACTCCGTCCTGCATCGCTCCGCCGAATGTCGGATCGAAGAAATATTTCTGCGCCAGCGTGAGATTGAACAGCTCGTGCGGCTGCGGGCTCGACCCGTTCTCGCCTGCGCGGCGAATCAGAAAACTGTTGCTCACCCCGTACGTGATCTCATTCGTCCCCGCAACTACATCGCGCTCGTCGATGCGCAGGGTTCGATCGAATTCGTCAATTCCCGAGATCAAACGATATTCGACGAAGGGCTCGATCACGTGCTTGAACCACGGTACGCCGTTTCGATGGAAGATTTTCGAAAAGGAAGGCATGCGCAGATCGAGATTTACCTCGCCGTACTTCCGGAACAGATTCTGTCCCGTTACCTGTTTTTGGACCGGGTCGAGGCTGTCGCTGTAGAAAGTCGAACGCATCCCGATGCTCGGCGTCAGCGTAAAACCCGCGAATGAAGGCAGCGGGATGGTCAGGCGCGGGAAAAAGTCCAATCGCTGTACGAATGACGGTGTTTTGAAAATCGCCGTGCTACCTGACGATTCACTCCGGCGGATTCCTTCGACCGCAGATTCGAACGAGAAATAGAAGGGCAGAGATTCCGTCACTTTCGTGCTGCGCTGTGAGAATTCGACGCTGGGCAGTTGGCGGACTTTGACTATTTCATCTCTTCCGGTGCGGCAATTGTTGCCGGTGTTCGGAACGCAGCCTGGATCGATGTAATTTTGGTCGAAGATGAAAGAACTCTGTTCACCGAAAAAAGAATTGAAGCTGAAAGAACGCCAATTCTTGTTGAGATAAAAGATCGTCCGCTCTTCCGGCGAGATCGCCGTCAGGACGTTTTCCGAGAATATCTGACGGAAATCGAAGCTCGATGTTATGTTGACATCTGCGACCGCGATAAAACCGTTTTTGAAATGCTGGACGGCATCGGCGTAAAAACTGGTCCCACCCTGGTTAGGCCCGGGCCCACCCCATAAACGATCGATCACTGAGAATGAACCCATCGATATGCTCGAGTTTTCATCAGGCCGCGCACGGAAATCGAAGCCCAACCCGAGACCGCGATTGGTGAAAACGTCCGTTCGAACCAACATATCCGCACTGCGCCCCAGGGTCTGGTAATAACCGAGATGTAACGTGCGCCCATTGTTACTCGATGAGCCCCAGCTCGGCAGCAGGAATCCTGATGAACGGTCCTTTTTACTGGTCGGAACCGAAGCGTACGGCAGATAAAAGATCGGAATGTTTTTGATACGAAAGAGAGCGTTGTAGAGCTTCGCCTGATGATCGACCCGGATGCGCGCGCGCTTGGCCGTGAAGGTCCATTTCGGCACCTCCTCCTGACACGCGGTCAGCGTCACATCTTCGAAGTTGTAAGTATCATCTCCCGTCTTATCGGTCCGCTTAAAATCGATGATTAACACCGAGCCGTCGGGCGTGCGATTAGTGAAGGCGGTCGAATCGTGTATGGTACCGCGTTTCGTCTTTGTATTGAGTTCGACTCGATCAGCGGCGATGCGTTGCCCCTGCTGTTCGAAGAAAACATTCCCCACGGCAATCAGGTCGTTTGTCACCTGGTGTAACGTGACGCGGTCGGCAATTATCAGTATATCGCCGAACGTCACCTGAACATTACCGGTGAGAATCAAGACATCGCCTTCTTTTCCCTGATTATTGGAGAGAAACTCCACGACTTCGGGTTGTCCGGGCTCGACTTCTGCGACGATGGCTATTTTCTGCGAGCTTTTTGTAGATTTTTGTGGATTGATCCGGCGGAGCGACCGCTTCTCTTCCGCAGCTGCGCCGATCGGGTTTTCGACTTTTTTCTCGATGTCCTCCGGCTGCTGCGCTGCGGCCGGAACGATAAATATCAGGGCAAATAAAATACAATATAAGAGACGAATAATTTGTAACATGAAAAATCGTTGGTGAGTTTAATGTCGAGCGCCTACGGTCGCCGCAATGATCCGGTCGTTGAGTTCTTCCGGCATCTCGACCGCTTCCTTCTCCTCGAGTGATTTGCGAACTCCTTCGACCAGGCGGCGGCAGCTTTCACACGCCGCGAAATGTTCGGTAAAAATACTTTCGTACGAGCTTTCGATCAACCCCTCGAAATAATCTGATATCAGAGCATCGAGCGTCCGGCAACTGAGCATCTCTCCCGCCGTCGTCGCATTTATGATCCGCTGATTTACCTCGGTGAAGAGCTCTGTCTCGCGCATCTGAGATTCGCGCAAATGATGGCAGATATCGATGACTTCACGCACATCGTTGAAGAGCAGGTGACAAGGCCGGCAAGCGAGCAGGTGTTCGCAGAAATTCCGCCGCACGGGGCGCGCCAGACCGCAGTCGAGATAATCGCCGATCAATTCTTCGAATTGCGTACATTCCATTAAATAGCTCCTCAGAGGGGGGATTTCTGGTCGTGTGAATCATTGTAAATTGACCAGATTTGGATTTCAAGCTCAGCCACATTTTCCCTCTTTCATTTGATAATTGTCATCTGTCATTTCATTTACGCTTCTTATAAGCTTTGACACAGACGCTTTGACACAGAGCATTTGCATCCCTATCATCACCCTTTCACAAAATCTATTTAGTTAAAATAAAGAGAGGAGACTTGGAGTGGAAGCGAATGGACAAAGATTGGCATTTTTTGTCATGCCCATCAGTTTTTTGTTTCCCCTACATTCAGCAGATGAGCGTTTATGACAGCAGAGACCTGATGAGTTTTAAGAGCGTCGCGCGCGAATACAACGTACCCGTCGTGCGGCTCGAGATGGCTCTTTCGCAAGGAACGCTGCGCGTGATCGAACTGAATGGCGCCAGATGGCTGCTGCGCCCCGAAATCGAGCAGTTCGTCAAGCGCACCGTCAAGCGCGGAGCCGGAAACAAAGTCGTTACGCGCATTAATCCATAGAGTTGTGATGAAAAAGCGAATCTCGCGCAAAGCCTCCAGCTTCACCGAATCGGTCATCCGCGAGATGACCCGACAGGCATCGCTACACGGCGCGATCAATCTCTCGCAGGGCTTTCCCGACTTCCCTGCGCCGGATGACATCAAACGCGCCGCCATCGAGGCCATTGAGGCCGACATCAACCAATACGCGATCACCTGGGGCGCCAAACGATTGCGCGACGCGATAGCCGCGAAGACCAGATGGCATCTCGGGTTGGAGATCGATCCGGATCGCGAAATCGTGGTCACGTGTGGTGCGACGGAAGCGATGATCGCAACGATGCTGGCCGTCATCGACCCGGGTGATGAGGTGATCGTCTTCGAACCATACTATGAAAACTACGGGCCCGACGCGATTCTCTCCGAAGCCGTGACGCGATATGTCACGCTCCACCCGCCCGACTGGCGGTTCGATCCCGAAGAGCTGCGCGCCGCTTTCACGGAAAAAACCCGGGCTATCATCATCAACACACCCCACAACCCGACGGGCAAGGTCTTCACACGGGAAGAGCTGGGAATCATCGCCGATCTCTGCATCGAGCACGATGTACTCGCGCTGACTGATGAAATTTACGAGCACATCTGGTACCGAGATCCGGTGCGCCCCAACGGACACATTTCGATTGCGACCCTCGACGGTATGCGCGATCGTACTGTTACGATAAATAGTCTCTCGAAAACATATTCTGTCACCGGGTGGCGTGTGGGTTTTGCGATCGCATCTCCCGATCTGATCAATGGGATCCGCCAGGTCCATGACTTCCTTACCGTCGGCGCAGCCGCTCCCTTACAGGAGGCCGGAGTATATGCGCTCAGCCTGCCGGTAAGTTATTACGAAAAACTTCAACATGAATATCAGAGACGGAGAGACTACTTACTCGGAGTACTGGAAGAAGCCGGATTCAAATGCTACAAACCAGATGGCGCATATTACATCATGACGGACATCACCGATTTCGGCTTTGAAAACGATGTCAAATTCACACAGCATCTCATTAGCGACATCGGCGTAGCAGTGGTTCCGGGGAGCAGTTTTTATCGACGGCGTGAACTTGGGTCGCAGCAGGTGAGATTTTGTTATTGCAAACGCGATGAGACTTTGCAATCAGCTGCGGAACGACTTCAGAAGCTTCAGCTAAAATCCTGAATTCGTTCGTTTATTCCCCCTAGGCAAATATTCCCACCAAAATCAGGCAACTGCCGGAAATAAAATAAGACCGCTATTTCGCTGTCATTAGATGAATCTTGCGGTTCTTTCTAATTTTGCCTTGACGGCTAAAAAAAGAAGGAGCTAAAATAGAACCAATCTGACTGTTGATGGGGTGAGGACATCAGCAGTTTCGAGCCGGTCTAAGGCCCCAAGCCTTAAGACCGGCTCTTGAATTTTCAGGAGCCGTGATCCGCACCTCCCCGATGAGATTCCAGCAATTCTTTAGCCTTAGACAATTCTTCTCTCACTCTGTCCGGCGCTGTTCCTCCTACCTGGCTTTTGCCTGACAACGAACTTTCGAGCGAGATAGCTGTATAGATTTCATCATCGAAGAGAGGCGAGAACTGGCGGCATTCGTCTAAAGTCAGCTCGTGGAGCTCTTTGTTTTTTTCGATTGCATAAACCACCATACGACCGATTACTTCATGGGCCTGTCGAAACTCCAGGCCCTTTCGTACGAGAAAATCGGCCAGGTCGGTCGCGTTGGTGAAGTCGCTGATCGCCGCCGCGCGCGCTCGTTTGCGGTCGAGCTCGATATTTCGGAGCACTATTGCCATCACACGCAGACTCCCAGCCAGCGTATCTATCGTATCGAAGAGGGCTTCTTTGTCCTCTTGCAAATCTTTGTTGTACGCGAGCGGTAGCCCTTTGACCAGAGTCAGTGATGCCATGAGATGGCCGAAGACGCGCGCCGCTTTGCCGCGGATGAGTTCGAGGGAATCCGGGTTCTTCTTCTGTGGCATCAGACTGCTGCCCGTCGCAATAGCATCCCCCAGCCTGATGAAACCGAATTCCTGCGTCGCATAGATTATCAGGTCTTCCGAGAGGCGCGAGAGATGCATCATCGTCATCGCCGCAAAATTGATGAACTCAATCAGATAATCACGGTCGCTCACCGCATCGATGCTGTTTCTCGTCACGCCATCGAACCCGAGTTGCGCCGCCATCCATTCGCGATCGAGCGGGAAGTTCGTGCCCGCCATGGCTCCCGACCCGAGCGGGAGGATATTGACCCGTTTCCCGAGATCGCGCAGGCGTTCGCGATCGCGCGCCAGCATCTGGAAGTAGGCGAGCAGGAAGTGCGCGAAGAGAACCGGCTGAGCCTTTTGCAAGTGGGTATAGCCGGGGATCGGATCGCCGGGGTAACGTTCGGCGAGTTCGACGAGTGACAATTGCGCATCGTCTATCGCCCGATCGAGCCGCGAGATCTCTTCGCGCAAAAATATACGGGTGGCGACCGCGACCTGATCGTTGCGGCTGCGGCCTGTGTGGAGTTTGTAACCGGTTGAGCCGATCAGTTCGACCAGTCGGGCCTCGATGAAGCTGTGAACGTCTTCTACTGCGGCAAATTCGGGACGATCGAGAAAAGAGGGATCTGACGCCATCTCACCGATCTTTTGCAGACCGAGAGAGATCGCCTCAACCTCGTCTTTTTGCAATACCCCGGCTCGCGCGAGCGCCTGCGCGTGAACGGCGGAAGCCCGCAAATCCGCGAAGATCAGGCGCCGGTCAAAACGGAAACTCGCGTTGAATTCAGCAAATCGCCGGTCGGTATCGCCGCTAAAACGGCCTCCCCAAAGGTTCATAGACTGGGCAGTCTAAAGCAAAAAACGGCGGAAGCAAACCACTTTTGCCGACCGTGTTGCTTTTCGTTATTATGATGACGGCTGGATATTTGAAATGTTGTCTGACTCGCAAAACATTCTCGTCACACACATCGCAGGATTGACGCAAACGACGCTGGCACTTCCCGCCCTTCGTTCCCTTCGCAGTCATTTGCCCCATTCGCGAATTACTATTGTTTCGAGCGCCATCGCCGCCGATTTGTTGAAGCTGGCCGGGTGCGCCGATGAGATACTGCCGGTCGCCAGGTTTCAACGCGCCGAGATGCTGGACCTGCGCGCGCTCTACCGCAGCGCGAAAATTTGGAGCGAGTTGCGGCGGGCCAATTACGATCTCGCGCTTGAATTCAATGAGAACACGGAATCTGAGATCGTACTGCGGCTGGCCAATCCCAGATCGCGTCTGGTCACGCAGAAGAACAAAGGCATAGCTATCTTCGTCGAGAGAGTGACACAGGCTCTGCTCAGGCAGCCGCCGAAGCTCATTCACGCGGCCCACCATTACCTGAAGTTATTGGAACCGCTGGGAGTGCGTCCCATCGAATCCGAGCCGCGGCTTATGACGGATCGCGCTTCCGATGAGTCGATTGATAGGTTGTTGCGCAAACATGCGGTCGGGATCGGCGAACTGCTGATAGGTATACATCCCGGCGCAAGATCGGGGAGAGAGCGCTGGCCGCGATCGCGATTCAGCTCGATCGCATCACGAATGATTCATAACTTCAATGCTCGTGTGGTAGTCCTCGCGGGGCCGGCGGAACGCGGAGCGGCAAAAAAGCTGGCGGCGGAGCTGCCAGCCAAGCGGGCTATCGCCATCGAATCAAATAAGCTAGCCGATTTCGCCTCGGCAGTAGCCCGACTCAGTCTGCTGGTATCGAACCACAGCGGACCGGCGCACATCGCTGCGGCGATCGGAACCCCGGTTGTAGCGGTCTCGGCTACTTCCGGGCCGTCGCCGCACGACCTGCTGGGCCGTCATAACGAACATATTCGCGGTTCGCACGTCGAGCTGATCTCCGAGGAGGACGTTTTTGATGCAGCCTGCCGGCTGATAAAAATTAATCGCGCGGAGTTTCTGCGCTCGAGGTGAGCTATAATTTACGAGTTTCTTAAACCGTTCCGCCCGATAGATCGCGCCGGACGTTAATATTCATATAATCGTATTTCTCTATTTACCGTGATCTCCGCAAATATAAAGATAAGGAGCAACTGAATGTTTCGCAGGACATTGACACTCACATTTCTCGTTTTCTCGCTGGTATTCTTCCCCTTCGCCTCCATGGCAGATGAGGGGATGTGGCTGCCGGATACAATTGACAAACTACCGCTCGCGCAGCTCAAAAAGCGCGGATTCGAATTAAAGCCCGATGAGGTTTACAGCACTACCAAACCCAGTTTGAAAGACGCTATCGTCCAGATCAGCATCGGGGGCACAGGATCATTCATCTCGGCGGACGGATTAATTCTGACCAATCATCACGTCGCCTTCGCTGCGGTTACGAGAGCCAGCACGGCTGAGAGCGATTACATCAGCAAAGGGTTCCTGGCAAAATCGCGCGCCGAGGAGATACCCGCTCAAGGCTATACCGTTTCAATCACGCAGGAATACAAAGACATCACGGCAGATGTGCTCTCAGCGGTCAACCCGGAAATGTCCCAAGAAGAGAAGACGCGAGCTATTTCGGTGAAGCAGCAGGATATCCAAAAAGCAGCGGCCGCCGGACACGAGACCGATGGGATTCGCATTCAGGTAGTGGAGGCGACCGGGGGTTACCAATATTACCTTTACACCTATCTCACGCTGCGAGATGTCAGGCTGGTATATGCGCCGCCCAAATCGATCGGTTATTTCGGAGGCGATCCCGATAATTTTGAATGGCCGCGCCATTGCGGCGATTTCGCTATCTTGCGGGCGTATGTCGGCCCAGACGGCAAGCCGGCGAACAGCGGCAAGACAAATGTCCCTTTCAAACCGAAGAAGTTTTTACCGATCAATGCCAATGGAATCAAAGAGGGCGAGTTCGCGATGGTCATGGGTTATCCCGGCGCGACCTTCCGTCATCGCGAATCGTACTCAGTCGAATATCGACAGAACCTGCAGCTTCCCGACCAGATTGCGGCGTTGCGCAGACAGATCGATATTCTGACGAAGCTCGGCGAAAAAAATCCATCGCTCAAACCGCGACTCGCCGACCAAATTTTCAGCATGAGCAATTCGCTCAAGGCATTTGAAGGCACGGTTACCGGTTTGAAGCGGATGAATCTGGTTGAGCGTAAGCGCACGGAGGAGGCTGAGTTCACCAGATGGTTGGACAATAATCCGGCGATGAAGGCTAAGTATGGTGATGTGCTGCCCAAGATCGAGGAAGCTTACCGCGATCTGAATTCTTTCAGTAAGAAACAGAGCGTAATCAACAACCTGCTCAACTCGGGAGACCTGATCAGCGTGCTTCAATTCGCCTACGCTCGCTCTCTCGATCGAGAGAAACCACAGAATGAGCGCGTGCCGCAATTCAGCGATACGGCCGTCGGATTACTGACCATGCGCCTCGGGCAATCTTGGAATGAGCGTGAATCGGAGTCTGAAATTGGTTTGCTGGCCGCTGCTCTCGAACGCGCTTCCCAATTGCCAGAAGATCAAAAACTGCCCTTCATCGAAAATCAATTTGCAGGCAAGTCCGCAAAGGAGCGCAAGAAAGCCGAAGCCGACTATGCGAAGACCGCTATCGAGAGCACGAAATTTCGTTCTTTCGATGAGATCGCGCAACTCTTCAAAGCATCAGCCACAGAGATCCGCGCGATCGACGATCCTGCGTTGAAACTGGTCGTGCAATCGCAGGACGAAGTCGCACCGCTCACCAAAAGGGCGAATCAATTCAATAATACAATCATCAGGCTTCGTCCCGACTACGTCCGGGGGATGGTTGAGATGAAGCAGGAGCTGAAGAAAGGGACCTATTATCCCGACGCCAACTTCACATTGCGCTTCAGCTATGGCGACGTCAAGGGTTACAAACCGCGCGATGCGGTCAGCTACGACTATCAAACATCATTGGATGGCGTGATCGCGAAAGATACCGGTGAAGAACCGTTCGACGTCCCTCAAAAACTGAAAGAGTTGTCGGCGAAAAAGGATTATGGGAACTATATCGACTCGCGGCTGAATGATGTTCCGGTGGCATTCCTTACCACGAATGATATCACGGGAGGTAACTCCGGGAGCCCGGTAATGAACGGTAAGGGCGAAATCATCGGGCTCGCATTCGATGGCAACTACGAGGGACTGGGCGGCGATTACGCGTACAACTTGACCACGAATCGCACGCTCGCAGTCGATATCCGTTACGCGCTCTTCTTGATGGAGAAGTTCGCCGGCGCCAACTATCTCTTCAATGAGATGCAGATCAAAAAGCCGAGAGCGATGACGGCAGCCCAATAAATCAAAAGGGGGGAGAGGCATAATGAAGAATTTTTTCTTCTTTTGCCCCTTCTCCCCTTAAAATCTTGGAAATTACTTATCTCGAGTTTCCGAGGATCGGCTCAAGCGCTTCCCGCAGCTTCATCATCCCCAGTCTGGTGCGCGTCTTAACTGTGCCCAGGGGCTGATTGAGTTTGGCCGCGATTTCGCTGTGGCTGAGTCCGGAGTAGTAGGCGAGCTCGATCACCTCACGCTGTTCCGGCGAGAGCGCTTCGAGCGCGGCGCGCACGAAGCGCTGGCGTTCGGATGCGACTGTCATCTCTTCCGGCGTGGCATCGCTGGTCGGAGCATCCCCCAATGAATCGAGGGGCTCTTTGCGCTGCTGGTCCTGCCATCCGGAACGCAGACGATCGATGGCGCGGCTACGCGCGATTGTGGTCAGCCAAGCGAGAGGTGTTCCGCGTTGATTGTCGTAATTTACTGCCGTACGCCAGACCTGTGTATATACATCCAACAGGACTTCTTCGGCTATGCTCGTATCACCCACTACGCGCAGGATCAATCCAAATACGAGCCGGTTTGTTGTATCGTAAAGCGTCCCGAGCGCGGCTTGATCTCCTCCAGCTACCCGCCGAATCAGTTCTACCCATTCTTGATCGCGTGCCCGAGCGTCGGCTGTGTCCGTGGCGAATTGCACCAACTTCTCCCTGTGAGTAATTTGCTCTGGTCTTTGAAGAACATTAAGCTGTATTCGTCATTTTGATTTTTGATGCGCAGGCCATTTCAGTCTATTCTATTACCCGCTGAAGGCCATGTGCGGTATCAAAGAAATATGATCTTATAACAGAATCGAACAAACAGCCAAGATGAAATATGATTATTCGAATCGCGTCGTTGTGGTCACCGGCGCCGCAGGCAACCTGGGTATCCGCCGCGGCGCGGGCCTTCATATCTGCTCAGGCGAACATCGCCCTGGTAGACCGCACCGCCGGAAGACTGGAAAAGACCTTTTCCGATCTGGCTGAGGGCTCACCTGAATGCTTCATCACGCCGCCCACCGACCTCACCGATCCGAGTGCGGTTGATTCAATGATCGAAGCGGTCCAGGACCATTTCGGGAGAATCGATATTCTCGTCAACATAGCCGGCGGTTTTCGCGCGGGAAGGCCTCTTTACAAGACGTCTCTCAGCGACTGGGACATGATGATCAACTTGAATGCGCGATCGGTCTTCATCACCTGCCAGTCGGTCATTCCGCTCATGTTGAGTCAGGGATACGGCAAGATAATAAATATCGCGTCTCGCGCAGCGCTCGGTGGAGAGGCTTTTCAATCGGCGTACAGCGCCTCGAAAGCGGCGGTCGTGCGTCTGACCGAGAGCATGGCTGCCGAATTAAAGGAGGCGGGGATAAATGTGAATTGCATCATGCCCGGGATCATCGATACGCCGCAGAACCGCGCGGCTATGCCTTCGGCCGATTTCAGCAAATGGGTTGCGCCCGCAGCGGTGGCCGATGTCATCCTGTTTCTGGCTTCCGACAACGCGCGCGCGCTTCACGGAGCATCATTACCGGTATGAACTGAGAGAGGAATACTGCGAATCGAAAATTTCGTTCGCGCTCATGCCGCTCCGCGCGCGTGCCGATGGCGAATTTCCACCACAAACAGACCAGATAAATCCAACCTCCGGGCTCTGCCCGTAAACCCAGACGAAAAATGCGAGTTTGAAAGATGGTGCCCCAATCGCATCTATGCTCAGCGGTGAAAATGCTCTGAGTCGATGCTCGTGCGAGACCACGTTTTGCATGCCTTTTGCCGGGAAGGCAGAGGGGGAAGTTGCCCGCGAACTGCAATCAAAGCGCGGTCTCGCGCTCGTTTCAAAAGTCCCCCGTCATTATCGTTAGACATCATCGTTAGTCATCGGATCTGCCATAGTGACAGCTGTAATATCGCAATAGCCGATATTTCAATTCCTCGGCAGCGACCAATGCCCTTCCATTCAATTCTTCCTGGCATATTGCCCGAAGGGGATACTATGTGCTGTGTCGTGCGATCTGTGTACCGCGCTGGGATGTCGAGCCTTGTCTCGATTTCCGAAGAAATCGAGGAGTTTTGTGACAGTACCACTATATGTCTTCACCCCATTCCCGGCGTCGAGAAAAAATTCGGAAAAGGTGTGAGAAGAGGCCGGTTCACCGGCCAGAGGAGTATCGCTGGACTTGTCGAATATGTCTCGGTAGAGTTGCGATCATGGAATACGCTGAAATTGTCGAAGCTGAAGGCCACCTCGTCGATTCGCAGATCCTCTCCAGGGTTATGGACCGCGTGATCGAATGCGGCGCGGTCTATGAAGTGATGGATTTCCGGTTGGGCCGCACAAACGATCAATTCTCGCAATTACGTCTACGGGTAGTTGCGCCATCGGAACAGGTACTGAAGAAGACTCTCGAAGAGTTGATCGAGCTGGGTTGTTACCCCGCACAGATTTCGAACGCGAAGCTCGAACCGGCGCCGCAGGATCGCGTGGCGCCCGCCGACTTCTATTCGACGACGAACCACCGCACCCATATCCGTATGGGGGGCGCCTGGCTTGATGTTGCAGAACAGCGAATGGACGCGGTAATTATCGTCAAAGATGAGCTGGCCGCCTGCCGCAAGCTGCGCGACGTCAAGGAAGGCGAGATGGTCGTCTGCGGCACCCTGGGGATCCGCATCCAGCCTGAATTCAAAGAGAGGGACCGGCTCGGCTTTGCGTTCATGGCGAACGAGATATCATCGGAGCGCAGGGCCGCGACGGTCGTCCGCAAAATCTCGGAGATGATGCAACAGATCAAGGCGGAGGGCGGCCGTATCGTATTCGTCGCCGGCCCCGTCGTCATCCACACGGGGGGATCACAGGCATTCTGCGAGATCATTCGCAGAGGCTTCGTCGACGCGCTCCTGGCGGGCAATGCGATAGCCGTCCACGATATCGAGCACGTCCTCTTCGGCACTTCTCTCGGCGTCGATCTGGAACATGGCATTCCGATCGAAGAAGGGCACAAGAATCATATGCGCGCGATCAACACGATCAACCGCTACGGCTCGATCAAGGGCGCGGTTGAGGTTGGAGTTCTGCGTTCAGGCGTCATGTACGAGTGCGTAAAGAATAACGTGCCGTTTGTACTCGCCGGTTCCATCCGCGATGACGGTCCACTGCCCGACACCGAGATGGACCTGATAAAGGCCCAAGAAGAGTACGCACGGCTTTTGGTCGACGCGAAACTCGTCATCTGCCTATCATCGATGCTGCATTCGATCGGCGTGGGAAATATGCTGCCGTCCTGGGTGCGGATGGTCTGCGTGGATATCAACCCGGCGGTCGTCACAAAGCTGTCCGATCGCGGGTCTCAACAGACTGTCGGCGTGGTGACCGATGTCGGAACTTTTTTGAACCTGCTCGCACAACAACTTTGGAAGTAGGAGTAGTAAAGGAGAAGGCAGGTTTCTATCCTTCCCGTTCGTTCAGATATAACGAACTGTAGATCTAAGGCTTCATTTATGTTCAAACCAATGAGATACGCGATTTTTCCCGCTCTAATCCTTTTATTTCTGAGCGCCTGCACTTTTCTGACCGGCGAGGGGCAACAACTGCTCTTCGCTTACAATCTCGGCGACGGCGACGGGTTGCATCTGGCATACAGCCCTGACGGCTTTAAATGGACGCCGCTCAAAAACGGTGAACCGGTCTTTAAATCAGAGATCGGATCGAAGCTGCTGCGCGATCCATCTCTCATCGAATCTCAGCGCGGAGAGTTCCATTTGATCTGGTCGACCGGAGAGGTCGATAAGGGATTCGGATACGCAAGCTCGAAAGACCTTATCACATGGAGCGATCAGCGATTTATCCCGATCAGCGAGAAGCTCAAGGCATATAACACGCGGTCTCCGATACTCTATTATGAACGCCGGCCGCGACTCTTTTATATAATCTGGTCAGCCACGATTCCCGGGCTCCGGGAAGAAAAATTGGAAGAGGGCGCAGTGAGCAACGTACTTTTATCGATTACCACGCGGGACTTCGTCAACTTCAGTGAACCCAAAATCTTCTATGACCCCCAATACAGCTGTCTTGACGCATCGCTGCTTATGGTTGGCGATGAATACAAGCTGGTATTCAGAGACGGGCGTCCCGAGCAAGACACGCTCCGCGTCAGCTCTGCGCCAACCGTAAATGGCGAGTGGAGCGAACCGACTGATCCGATTGCGCAAGTTACCGGCGCCGAGAGTCCGACCGCCGTTAAGTTCGGCGATGATTGGCTGATCTATTTCTATCAACCGCAGAATAACACTTCCTACGGCGCATTGCGTTCGCGTGACTTCGTACAGTGGGAAGACGTCAGCAGTCAGGTGTCATTGCCGCAGGGGGCGAAGCACGGCAGCGTGATGCGCATCCCCGATTTGGAACTTGAAGTGTTGCAGAAGTAATGAAGAAATAGAATACCGGAGGCGAGGAGAGAGGATTGCGACTCCTTCTCGTCCTCTCAACTTCACCCTACCCACTCTTCACCATCTTCGAAGACTTCTTTCTTCCAGATCGGTACCGTCTGTTTGAGGCGATCGATGGCGTATTGACAGGCCTCGAATGCGATACGGCGGTGCGGAGAGGTTATGACGATGACGACCGATGATTCGGATATCTTCAACTCGCCGAAGCGATGGATGATGCCGATACGATCCACGCCAGGCCAGCGCTCGCGGACTTCATCACCGATGCGGCTCATCTCCTTGATCGCCATTGAGACATAAGCATCATATTGGAGACTGACGACCCGACGACCCGACGTTTGGTTGCGGACGACGCCATCGAAAGTCACCATTGCTCCGGAAGCGCCGGTCAAAACCCTCTGCTCCAACCCCTGCTTGTCGATCGGCTCTCGCGTAATTTCAAATATATCTTCCTGCATAAATAGTTTTCAGTTTTTTGTTTTCAGTTTTCGATCAAGATCATCCTCAACTGAAAACTGAAACTGACATAATTACCCGCCTGAGACCGGCGGGAAGATCGCCAGCGTATCCCCATCGTGCAATAATTGATCCATTCGGGCGTGCTCTTCGTTGATGGCGATCAGCGCGCTGCGTTCGAATCGTTCGAGTGAAGGGTATCGGTTATTGATTTCGGCCCACGCAGTCGCGGCATTCGCCGGCTGAGCTAATTCAAACTTAAATTCGCTGATGCCAGCCGCCTCCCGGCAGGCGCCGAAGAGGAGCACGGTGATCTCGATTGTTCTCATACCATAAAATCCTGAATAATCCTGGCTGAACCAAGCCACATTTGTCAAAGCCCGCCGCTTTCCGTTACAATTTTGGATTCGCATCAACTACATATTTTCATCAAGCGATTTCCATGTGACTTCGCTTGTCGATTTTTCGGAGTTATTGATGTCTGACCTCCCATCTATCGTGGTTCGCGGCGCAAGGGTCAACAACCTTAAGAATGTTTCTTTCACTATACCGCTCAATTCGCTTACCGTCGTCACCGGCGTGAGCGGTTCAGGCAAATCGTCACTCGCATTCGACACGATATACGCTGAAGGGCAGCGCCGCTATGTCGAGTCGCTCTCGGCATATGCGCGACAATTCCTCGAACGTATGGATAAACCGGATGTAGACGAGGTGCTCGGCATCTGTCCGGCCATCGCCATCAATCAGAAGAACTCCACTCGTAATCCGCGTTCCACGGTCGGCACCCAGACCGAAATTTACGACTACCTGCGCCTCCTCTATGCCCGCGTAGGCGTCACTATCTGCCGCCGGTGCGGGAACACGGTTAAACATGACACACCACAGTCGATCGCCGACGCAATTCTGGGCGCTGAATCCCAAACGGGGCAATCGGGGCAATCGGGGCAATCGGGGCAATCGGGGCAATCGGGGCAATCGGGGCAATCGGGGCAATCGGGTGTACCAGAAGGCACACGATTCTATGTGCTCTTCCCGGCGGCGGCAGGGACTGAATTCGGCGCGGCTGCCGATGACGCGGCGGAAGCGGGAGCTGCGAAATCGAAGAAGAGTAAGCCAACCAAACCATCGAGCAATTCAATAAAAGCACATCTGATGAGCCTTATGCAGCGCGGCTTCACGAGGCTGTATGACGCCCGGCGCGATGAGATCATTGAATTGCAGACTCCGGACAGTTTCACGGGCAGCAGCTTCGAGAATATCTTCGTTCTGGTCGATCGTCTTACGATCCGGGCTGACTCGAGCAACAGGCTGGTCGACTCGCTCGAAACCTGTTATCGCGAAGGGCACGGTCAGGCGGCGATCCAGACAATTGGCGATAACCCGCAGCAGTTTTCCTTCTCCGAAAAGTTCGAGTGTAAAAACTGCGGCCTGGCATACATTCAACCCGAGCCGCGCCTTTTCAGTTTCAACAACCCGTTCGGGGCCTGCCCGACGTGCCAGGGTTTCGGGAATACCATCGGTCTCGACCTCGGTCTGGTCATTCCGGATCACAATCTATCGCTGGCCGATGGAGCGATCGAGCCATTCACTAAACCGCAGTATGATTGGTGGCAGAATGAATTGAAGAAGTTCGCCCGGCGCGAAGGCATCTCGATGACCAAGCCGTTCGCCGACCTGCCGCCGGAGCACCAGCGCGCCATCATCGAAGGCAGTGACGGCTTCGCGGGCATCAAAGGCTTATTCGATTGGCTCGAGACCAAAAAATATAAACTGCACATCCGCGTGTTCCTGGCGAAATATCGCGGTTACACCGTCTGCCCCGAATGCGAAAGCGGCAGGTTGCGCGCCGAAGCGCGGGATGTTTATGTCGGCGGGAAGACATTGCCGGAAGCTTGCCGCCTCTCGATCAAGGAAGCATCAGCCTTCTTTACCAATCTGCAACTGACGGATGAGCAAGGGGCGATAGCCGACCGGCTGCTCGCTGAGGTTCGCTCACGATTGAAGTTTCTGCTGGATGTCGGTCTCGATTACCTGACGCTCAATCGTCTGGCTTCAACTCTGTCCGGCGGCGAGGCGCAGCGCATCCAACTGGCGACACATCTCGGCTCCTCGCTCGTGGGCGCTTTATATGTCCTCGATGAACCGAGCATCGGCTTGCATCCGCGCGACAGCGCGCGATTGATCAAGCTTCTTGAGAACCTGCGTGAGATCGGCAACACCGTACTCGTGGTTGAGCACGAGGGCGAGATGATGCGTGCGGCCGATCACATCCTCGATATCGGTTTAGGCGCCGGCGAGCTGGGCGGAGACGTCGTATACGAAGGGCCTTTCGATGGATTACTCCGCCACGAGACATCGCTGACGGGCAAATATCTGCGCGGCGAAGCTCAAATCAAAACGCCGAAAGAACACCGGCCCTTCGGTAAAAAACAGATTCTGCTGCGCGGCGCCCGGCAGCACAATCTGAAGAACATCGACGTGACGATCCCGCTCAATACACTCGTCTGTATCACGGGCGTCTCCGGCTCCGGTAAATCGACGGTCGTCCACGATTGTCTCTATTCCGGCCTCAAGCACCAGCGCGGCGACTGGCAGGGGCCGGTGGGAGAATTCTCGAGTCTGGAGGGCGGTAAACAGCTCGATGATGTCATTCTCGTCGACCAATCGCCTATCGGACGCACGCCGCGTTCGAATCCAGTCACGTACATCAAAGTCTACGATGCTATACGCGAGGCGTTTGCCTCGACTCGCGAAGCGCAGGCGCGCGGTTATAACGCCAGCCATTTCTCCTTCAATGTGCCCGGCGGCCGCTGCGACACCTGCGAAGGCGACGGGACCGTAACTGTCGAGATGCAGTTTCTGGCTGATGTCGAGCTGGTCTGCGAAGAATGCAAAGGGACGCGATTTAAATCCGCAACGCTCGACATCAAATATCGCGGCAAAAACATTCACGAAGTGCTCAATATGACGGTGCGCGAAGCGATATCGTTCTTTGCGCACTCGCAACGCATCGCGGGAAAATTGAAAGTCCTCGATGATGTAGGCCTTGGTTATTTGCGACTGGGGCAGTCGGCGACGACCCTATCGGGCGGCGAGGCGCAGCGGGTCAAACTCGCTTCCTATCTCACAAAAAAGACCGGAGATCATACCCTCTATATCTTTGACGAGCCCACCACCGGATTGCATTTCGATGATATCAACAAACTTCTCACTTCTTTCCGGCGCCTGCTCGATGCCGGGGCTTCTTTGATCGTGATCGAGCATAACCTGGACGTGATCAAGACCGCTGATTGGATAATCGACCTGGGACCTGAGGGCGGAGATGAGGGCGGCCGGATCATAGCGACCGGCACCCCTGAAGTGATCGTGGGAGTCGAGGCATCGCATACAGGAAAATATTTGAAGTCGCATCTTGCCAGCGGTTAACGGTGGCATAAGCGGTGAGGGATTTTACTCTGAACTTCCGATCATATTCAGAGACACGGAGGCACAGAGCGAGAGTACGAAGAAAGGAAAGACCCCTGTCGTCTCGCATTCTTCGACCAACTCCTCTCTGCTCTGCGCCTCCGTGTCTCTGTGGAGAACGTGATTTCAAATTTGAGATTTGAAAATCGAGATTTCAGATTTGAATCACGGCCCAAGGGTGCGCGCTCAATAGAGCGCGAAGTTGAACTCCAGGACGGTACGCACGCTCACCGGCTTCCCATACCGCAAGGCTGGCTGGAAGCGGATATTCTTGGCCGCTTCGATCGCATTTTCCGTCAATCCGTAGGGCAATCCCTTGATGGTACGAATGTCGTGAAGGAGCCCGTCCGCGCCGAAAACGACGCTCAAGACGACAGTTCCCTGCAATAGATTCCGGCGCGCCTCTTCGGTGTATCTGGCCCTCTCTTTATATAAAATCGTCGGTTTGCCAATTATCACGACTGATCCGCCATCAGGTCCGCCGGGAGGTCCGCCACCTAACTCCATCGGCCCATCGCCGATATTGCCCCGTTTTCCAGAACCGTAACCAGGACCGTTGCCGTTTGCGACGCCGGTTCCACCGTCGGCGCCGCGTGATGGCGCTTCGAGTTGCCCATCTGGAATTCCGATCAACCCGTTGAGGCGACGAGAAATGAGTGAGTCGGCAAAGACCGTCTCCGGCACGATGAGCAGCGGCGCTGGAGTTTTCGGCTGTGAAATATCAGGGAGGTTTATCTGGGGATTAGATGACGTGATCGGCATTTTACCTCTGCTGGCCGGCATTTCGTCATTGGCCCCACCGCCACCACCTGAACGTTTCGGTTGTTTCAGGCTGCCGCCGAGCATCCCGCGTCCAGTTTTTGCCTCATTGATCGCAGTCTTTTCAGGCTCAAATGAAAGCCTGACAGGACCAACCAGATCATCATCCGGGCGGAGCTTATCGGCTTTCGTTCCCGTCATCGGCGCTTTCAAAAGGCCTACGAGCATCACAATCAGAACTATCGAAGAGTATGTTATCAACGCCGTCGCTACACCGGCTTGCAGCAGTCTCCGGCGGCGCCGGCTGCTACCTTCACCGCGCAAAAGGTTGATGATGTATCGCAATGGATTACGCTTCATTTCATGCACTGCATCCGCGATCTCATTTCTCAACCTCGCGAGGAGCGATCTATTCTTCATTAAAAACTGTAATTCTCCATGCGCGTGAAGGTGGGCTCTCAGGTCGTATTTGACCAACTCTGTCGCATCTCCGGGACAATATTTGAATCCATCAGCAAAGCTCCGAGCACACTTGGGACATATCTTCATGATCAGCCTCCTGAAATGTTCTCTTGCTCCGCCGGCAGCAGATTGCCGGCAGATTGTTAATGCCAAAGATTTCGGAGTTGGTGTGTTTTGAACGACAGGTTAATTGCTTCTTGCAATGAGATGTATATATTTTTTGCAGGCGTCCGGCCCGACCCATCGGCCCGATGGCGAGAGACATTTTTGGCTGTTTCGTTATTTTTATACATTACACATCCCTTATGCGAATTCTCCGTCGCATTTCAAAAGCGAATTGGATTATAGTTTCGCTGCAATACAACTAGAATCACGACAAGCAAAACCCTTTACTAACGAGAGCTGCAATGAAAATCGAACGCCTTCTTATGCCATTCTGTTTCTCTGTCGGGCTCTTCTTACTGCTCGTCTGCGGATTGGGCTTCAACATCGCGAGCATATCCGCGCAGCAATCCTCCGGAAACGTCGGCGGCTTCACGCTCGGCCAGGTGCTCAGTTCACCTTTCCCATCGGACCTCACCGCTTCGCCTAAAGGCGAACGGGTCGCCTGGGTTTTCAATGCTCAGGGCAAACGCAACATCTGGGTTGCTGAAGGCCCTCAGTTCAAGGCGCGCCAGTTGACTCAGAAAAACGAAGATGATGGAACCGAAATAAGTTCTCTCGCATTCACGCACGATGGTAAATGGGTGATCTTCGTACGCGGCGGTGACGAGAATTCCATCGGCGAAATTCCCAACCCCACTAGCGATCCGGATGGCGCAAGACAGGAGATATTCGCCGTATCTTTCGATGATGGGCGCCTTCTTCACCTGGCAAACGGAAATTCGCCCGTCGCTTCTCCCATCGGCAACCGCATCGTCTTCAATAAGGACGGCCAGCTATGGACGGTTGAGCTTGCCGAAGGCTCTGAGCCGCATCCGTTTTTTGCCGCGCGAGGAAGTAACATTTCCCCGGTCTGGTCACCGGACGGCAGCAAACTCGCGTTCAATAGCTCACGCAGCGATCACGCCTTCATCGGCGTCTATGACATCGAAAAGAACTCCATCAAATATCTTGCGCCCTCGATCGATCGTGATAGCGATCCGCGCTGGTCTCCCGACGGGAGGCGGATCGCCTTCATTCGCCGCCCCACTCGCGGCTCGCTCCCCCGACAGATATTCAGAGATCTGCCTGATCCTTGGGTAATCATGGTAGCCGATCTGAACACCGGCAAAGTGTCGGAGGTCTGGCAAAGCGGAGACAAAGCTGTTGATTCTATGCCGTCGATCGCTGAACAAAACGTCTTGCACTGGGCTGCTGATGACCGCCTGGTCTTCAGTTCAGAGATGGATGGCTGGCTGCACCTTTATTCGATCCCGGCGCAGGGTGGCAAGCCGGTCTTGCTCACTCCCGGTCAATGCGAATACGAGCAGATGACATTTACGACGGATAAGCGTGAGATCGTCTATTCATCGAATTGCGGCGACATCGACCGGCGCCAGTTGAAACGGGTCGCTATCACCGGCGGGGCAGACGGAGGGCGTTTCATTACTGCGAAAGATCAAATCGCCTGGAGTCCGGTCGTAACCGGCTCTGGCGCGCATCTGATCTTCCTCAAATCCGATGCACAGATACCGGCGATGCCATATGCCGTCCCGCTGCAATCCACGGGGAATCTCAATAGCGCCCCCTCACCGGTGGCCGCCGACTTTTTCCCCAAGGACTTCCCCAAACTGGTCTCACCGCAGGGAGCCATCTTCAAGGCCGCGGATGGTATCGAAATTCACGGCCAGCTATTTCTGCCGCCTAACGCCAAGGCGGGTGAGAAATTGCCCGCGGTGATCTTTATGCACGGCGGTCCGGTCCGCCAGATGTTCTTGGGCTGGCATAACCGCTACTACTACCACAACGCTTATGGATTCAACCAATACCTCGCCAGCCGCGGCTACGCCGTACTGTCCGTCAATTTTCGCCTGGGCATCGGGTACGGCCGCGCATTTCGCGCCGTCAACAACGGCGGCGGGCGCGGCGCTGCCGAGTATCAGGATGTTCTCGCGGCGGCCAACTATCTGCGTTCCCGCAGCGATATCGATCAATCGAAGATCGGCCTGTGGGGTGGAAGCTATGGCGGGTATCTGACGGCATTGGGGTTGGCGCGCAATTCGGATTTGTTCGCAGCCGGCGTCGATCTGCACGGCGTCCACGACTGGGCGGTGCGAATCTCGAACGCCTCGTGGATCGACTATGGCGACCGCGACGCGATCAAGATCGCGCGCGAATCATCGCCCATCAGTTCGATCGAAAAATGGCGCTCGCCCGTGCTCCTGGTTCACGGCGACGACGATCGTAACGTCGCATTCTCGCAGACGGTCGAGCTCGCCCGGCGGTTGCGCGAGCAAAAAGTCCACTTCGAACAAATAGTCTATCCCGATGAGATCCACGACTTCCTGCTGCATCGCCATTGGCTCGAGATATACCGGGCCGCTGCGAGCTTCTTCGATCGTCATTTGAAACAGAAACGGGCCGCGCAACGCGTGTCAAAGGTCGACATCCTGCTGCGCAGCGGCAGCGTGATCGACGGGAGCGGCGCGAACCCGCAGACAGCCGACGTCGGCATCGCGAACGATCGAATCGTCTTTGTCGGGGACTCTGCGAAAGAGAACTTGCAGGCCGCCCGAATTATCGACGCGAGCGGTTTGATAATCGCTCCGGGTTTTATCGATCCGCACACTCACGCCTGGGATTACCTCTCGAAACCGGAATATAAGAGCAACGAAAATTTTTTGTTTCAAGGCGTGACCACGGTTCTGACCGGCAACGACGGGGCAAGCCCTTTCCCAATCGCCGAGACTCTCGCTCTGTGGGAGCGACAGGGCCTTGGCACCAATGCGGCGCTCCTGGTCGGACACGGTAAGATACGGCAGATCGTAATGGGTATGAGCGATGCCGAACCGGGATCCGAACAACTCGCAAAGATGAAACTTCTCGTGCGGCAGTCAATGGACGAGGGCGCGTTCGGACTGTCTACCGGCCTCTATTACGCCCCCGGCAGCTTCGCCAGAACCGAAGAAGTGATCGAACTGGCCAGGACGGTCGCTGAACGCGGCGGTATATACGACACGCATATGCGGGACGAAAGCTCGTACAGCATCGGTCTGCTCGGCTCGATCACAGAGACCATACGCATCGGACGCGAGGCCGGGATTCCCGTCCATATATCTCACATCAAAGCGCTCGGAATGGATGTTTGGGGCCAGAGCGCGCAGGCTATCGAGCTGATCAATCGCGCAAGGGCCGAAGGAATCGACGTTACCGCCAATCAGTATCCGTACACCGCATCGGGTACCAGCCTCTCTTCCGCATTGGTGCCTCGCTGGGCGGAAGCTGGCGGTGATGCCGAACTGCGCAAGCGGATCAACGATCCGAGCGTGAGGCTGCGGCTGGTCTCCGACATGGAAGTTAATCTCAAACGTCGCGGCGGCGCAGAATCTCTCCTGATAACTTCGGCAAACGATGGACGGCTGGTCGGTAAGCGCCTGAGTGAGATCGCGAAAAAGTCAGACCAGGCTCCGGTCGAAGCGGCGCTCTCATTGATCAAAACCTCGGGTCGCGTCGGCGTCGCTTCGTTCAACATGAACGAAAATGACATCGAGAATTTTATGCGGCAGCCCTGGGTTATGACCGGGAGCGATGCCTCTGGCGGCCATCCGCGTAAATATGGCAGTTATCCGCGCAAAATTCGCGAATATGTGCTTAATCGCAAAGTCATCTCCATGCCTCGAATGGTCGAGGCGAGCAGCCATCAAGTCGCCCAAATATTCAAATTGCGCGACCGCGGAAAAATCTGCGCGGGTTTTTTCGCGGATGTGATCCTCTTCGATGAAAAGACGGTCGCTGACCGCGCAACCTATGAACAGCCGGAGCAGCTGGCGAGCGGAATACGATATGTAATCGTCAATGGGAAGCTGGCGATTGATGATGGGAAATACACAGGGGCTTTGGCTGGTAGGGCTTTGCGTGGAACGGGAAGCAGAGAATATTAGCAATTTAATAGCTGCAACAATTTCTTTGACAAAGGTTGATCCGGCCCCGAAGGGGCTCCGGAATGGCAAACCGCATTTATCTGTCAAGAACCTTCCGCGCCCTACTTAGGTAGAACAGAATCAGAAAAATCATTATGCCATGCATATTCTCGCGGCTGATCATTCTCTTTATGACTATACTGATGCCGGCCCCGGCTTCAACGTGAACCTATTGCAAAATGCAGGCACCGGCCTTTTCAAAAGTGAGCATCCTGAGCCGGTGTCCTTATCCCCTATGCTGATTGTCTGCCCCGTGGCCGATGGCCATCCCAAAGCGCTTAAAGCCGGCGAGAGTGTAAAAGTCCACATTGCCAGGGAGAACTGTGGGCTGTCGAGCGAAGAATTTCTCAAGAGATATCTGAGGTGACCTCATCGATGGTTAAGAATCCAATGCAAACAGCAGAAACTGTAAAGACGCGAAGATGGCCTGGAATAGCACTACGATTTCTAATTATATCTTTGCCTCTTTGCGCATTTGCGTTGAACCCTATTCAAAGCCCGCAATCACCGCAGTACCGTGAATGGAAGATGTTCGGCGGAGGGCCGGAGAACATTCATTACTCCACGCTCTCACAGATCGATCGCGATAACGTCGGCCAACTGGAGGTGGCATGGACATATGACACCGGCGATGCATTTCCGAATTCCGAGATGCAATGCAACCCTGTGATCATCGACGGTGTGCTCTATGCGACGACTCCGAAGCTGCGCGTCATCGCACTCAATGCCGAGAAAGGAGAATTGATCTGGAGCTTCGATCCCAACGAAGGGAAAAGGACGCTCGGTAAAATGCGCAACCGCGGGGTGACCTATTGGGAAGACGGCGACGATAAGCGCATCTACTTCAGCTTCAGGCAGTGGCTCTATGCGCTCGACGCGAAGACCGGGCAGCCGATCAAGAGTTTTGGCAATGCGGGGCGCATCAATCTTCAAGAGGGTCTGGATCGCGATTTTCAAGGACTCTCGATCACGCTTTCGACGCCGGGCGTCGTTTATAAAGATATGCTGATTATCGGAAGCCTGGTGGGCGAGGCATTACCCGCAGCCCCCGGTCACATCCGCGCGATTGACCTGCGGACCGGAAAGATGCGCTGGATATTTCACACCATTCCCCATCCGGGCGAATACGGTTATCAGACCTGGCCGAAAGATGCGTGGAAGTATATCGGCGGCGCGAATAATTGGAGTGGGATGGTGGTCGATCAGAAACGCGGTCTGGTCTTTGCTCCAACCGGTTCCGCGGCATTCGATTTTTACGGGGCCAACAGACCTGGCGATAACCTCTTCGCCAATACTTTGTTGTGTCTAGATGCGAACACAGGTAAGCGTAAATGGCATTTCCAGGCGGTCAAGCACGACGTCTGGGATCGCGATTTTCCCTCTGCGCCGGCCCTGGTCAGACTGAGGCGCAACGGGCGAGAAATCGATGCCGTCGCTCAGATCACAAAATCGGGCCACGTCTTCGTCTTCGAGAGAGAGACCGGCAAGTCTATATTCCCCATCGAATACCGTAAAGTTCCGACCAATGGCGTTGAAGGCGAGAAGCTCGCAGCCACACAACCGCTGCCCGTCCTTCCCCCACCGTTTGCGCGGCAGAGCTTGACCGAGGATATGCTCACTCGCCGTACACCTGAGGCGCAAAAAGCGGCGATCGAGCGTTTCCGCAAGATACGTAGCAACGGTCAGTTCGAACCGCCTAGCCTCGAAGGTACGATCATCCTCCCCGGCTATGACGGAGGCGGTGAATGGGGTGGAGCGGCATTCGACCCCGAGACCGGTTTGTTATATGTGAACTCGAACGAGATGGCGTGGATACTTCGGATCGTTCCGCAACCCGCAACTAAAGCTCTGCCGAGTGGAAGAAGTTTGTATGAAGCCAATTGTGCAAGCTGCCATAAAAAAAATCTGGGCGGATCGCCTCCAGAGTTCCCCGCCCTCGCCAATCTGGGTAAGAAGTATGATCCATCGGAGGTAAGGAGCATCATCCGAAGCGGACAGGGGCGCATGCCAGGTTTCGCAGTGCTAGGACGCGAAGCGATTCAAGCCATCACCGATTACCTGCTGACCGGCGAGGACAACAATACAACGGGCGCGCCATCCAAGCTTTCGCCGATCGTAATGAAATACACCTTCGACGGCTATAATAAGTTCCTCGATGCGGAGGGTTATCCTGCGATTGCACCTCCGTGGGGTACGCTCAATGCAATTGACCTCAATCAGGGAAAGATCGTTTGGAAGATTCCCCTGGGCGAGTATCCGGCACTTGCAGCGAAGGGAATAAAAGATACGGGGAGCGAAAATTATGGGGGCGCGATTGTAACGGCGAATGGATTGCTCTTTATCGGTGCGACCAATTACGATAAGAGATTCCGAGTATTCGATAAAATGAATGGAAAGTTGTTATGGGAGACTGAACTTCCAGCTGCTGGCAATGCGACCCCGGCAATTTATGAGGTGAATGGGCGCCAGTTTGTTGTAATAGCGGCCGGGGGCGGCAAAGGCGCGCCGTCGGGAGGAAGTTACGTGGCATTTGCGCTTAAAGGAAATAGAAACGCTGATTAATAGGAGGGAGTAGCGATTACTGAACAAAAATCCGGGCGAGCGATAGCGGGCGAGTCTTTATTGACAGATCATTGAGAGAAGCACGTTCGCTACCGGTCGCATGTACTGATTTTTGCTCAGTATCCTCAAAATCATTCTTTGTCCAAGTCGAAAAATCCTCGTGTTGAATACGAAAGACGTCTGACAAACAGGCGAGATTCACTAGCCCACGAACAACAGCGTAGTCGATATATATGGATATGGCGGAGAATCGTCTTCGCCGCGATTGCGCTTTTCATCGTGCTTGCCGTCGAAAATATCATCGCGCCCTGGTGGATCGCTCTTCCCATCGTTGTCTTCATAGCGCTGATGGCTATCCATCAACGCATTAATTCAGAACGTGATCATCTGGATCGCTCAGTGAAATTCTACGAGCGCTGTCTGGAACGACTCGACGATCGTTGGGCGGGCGCCGGAGAGCCCGGAGAGAGATTCGCCGACCAATCGCATCTCTACTCGGAAGACTTGGATATCTTTGGCTCGGGCTCCCTCTTCGAATTACTGAACACGGCGCGAACGAAGGCTGGCGAAGAGAAGCTCGCGTCATGGCTGCTCGCCCCCGCAACCATCTCCGAAGCGCGCGCCCGGCAAGCAGCGATTGATGAACTTAGGTCGAGGCTGGATATGCGCGAAGACCTGGCAGTTCTCGGCGCTGACATCCGTTCCGGAATTCATCCGGAAAAGCTAACTGCATGGGCAACCGCGGCGCCTCACCGCTTCCCTCCTCTGATGCCGATTGCTGCTGCGCTGATCGGCATCTTTACATTGGTTGCTATCGTCTTATGGATCGGCTTCGGTTTTAAATTGCTCGTATTGACAGCGTTGCTCTGTGAGATGATTTTTCTCTTCATCTATCGCACGCAGATATCGCGCGTGATATCTGCCGTTGAGCTTCCGAGCCGGGAATTGACGCTGCTGGCAGAAACCCTCGCGCGTCTGGAACGAGAAGAGTTCCACTCGCCGAAACTGGTCAATCTGCGCCGGGCACTCGAGACCGCAGGATTGCCTCCGTCAAAACAGATCGCGCATCTGGTTCATCTGACGCAGGCTCTCGATTGGATGAAGAACCAGTTCTTCGGTCTGATCGCCTTCATACTGCTTTTGCCCGCGCAACTCGCCTATGCAATCGAACGGTGGCGACAGAGATCCGGCGCGAAAATTCCGCAATGGATCGAGGCGGTAGGCGAAATCGAGGCTTTGAACTCACTGGCCGGTTACGCTTACGAACATCCGAACGACCCATTTCCGGAGCTTACCGAAGATGAAGAGTGTCTGGAGGGAGAAGCTCTCGGTCATCCTTTGATTTCCGATTCATATTGCGTACGTAATGACGTAGCGCTCGGAGCAAGCGGGGCCAAACTGCGCCTGCTGGTCGTCAGCGGATCGAATATGTCAGGGAAGAGCACCCTGCTTAGAACGATCGGAACAAATGTCGTGCTCGCGCTCGCAGGGGCTCCGGTGCGCGCCAGCCGGCTGCGGTTGTCGCCCGTGTCGATCGGCGCTTCGATTCATATTCTCGATTCCCTGCAAACAGGAGCATCGCGTTTCTATGCTGAAATCACGCGGTTGCGGCATATCGTAGCGCTAACCGAGGGCGAATTGCCGCTGCTCTTCCTGCTCGACGAGATACTAAGCGGCACCAATTCACACGACCGGCGAATAGGTGCTGAGGCGGTCGTGAAAGGACTGGTCGAACGAGGGGCAATGGGGTTGGTCACCACACACGACCTGGCTTTAACGAAAATTGTCGATAGTTTGGGCGCCTCCGCGGCTAACATCCATTTCGAAGACCACCTCGAAAACGGCAAGATGAGGTTTGATTACAAGATTCACAAGGGAGTGGTTCAACGGAGCAATGCCCTGGAGCTTATGCGCGTAGTAGGTCTCAATGTCTAAAAACAGGAAGGCAGGGCATTTATAAGGCAGGCATTTATAATTTTAGATTTGTGATTTTACATTTGTCATTTGTAGGAAAAAGATTCCTCCATCAATGACAAATCTAAAATCACTAATCTAAAATTATAAATTCTCTGCCCTGTTTTACGGCAAATAATTCTGGAAAACCCGAACCACATTATCACCCATGATTTTCCTGATCTCGGCCTCGCTGAAATTCTCCTGCAACAGCCCGTCGGTTATCTGCACGAGTCCTGTCGTATCGAAGGGAGCCTCGATTGATCCATCGAAGTCTGAGCCTAACGCGACATGGTCGACGCCGATTAAATTAGCCGTATAACGAATCGCCCTTGCGATATCTCTGGCGTCGCGCCCGCAGACGGCCGTCTCCCAGTATCCTACGCCGACAACGCCGCCTGTCTCTGCGATAGCTCTGAGTTGCATGTCGCTCAGATTCCGCGTGTTGTTGCAGGTGCCTTTGACCCCCGTGTGGGATACGATGACGGGCCGAGTTGCCATCAACAACACATCATCGATGACTTTCGGCGAAGAATGCGCGAGATCGATGAAGATGCTCCGCTCCTGCATGCGTCTCACCAACTCTCTTCCCCTATCGGTCAATCCCGTTTTCCCGATGCCATGAGCCGATCCTCCCATTTCGTTATCGAAAAAATGTGCGATGCCGATCATCCGGAATCCGGCGTCGTAGAGTCTATCGAGGTTCTTCACATCGCCGCCGAGCGCATGCGCCCCTTCAATTCCTAAGAGGCCGGCCACAATTCCCTGTTCCCTGCCGCGGCGTTCGAGATAATTCGTCACATCGATCCGTGTCCTCAGGATGACGAGCCCGCCATTTGAATCGGCCTCAGCTTCGTGCAATCGCCGCGCCTGATACAATGCGCGCTCGGTCAAATTACCCCAACTCCCAATAGGCCATCGTTCGGCAATAGCGAGCAGCGTGATGTCATCGGAATCATCGCCGTTTCTTTCAATGTTCAGGTCGCGCGGCGATTTCGTGACAACCGTGAACGCCTGGATCGCGACGTTTCCTTCAACCAAACGCGGTACATCGACGTGCCCCCAGCTTCCGCGCTCGAGCAGATCGCGATTCCACATCAATGTGTCAGCATGAAGATCGGCAATCAGTAAGGTTTGGTGAAGCTTTCGTGCAGCGGGCGATGCCTCATAGGGAGGAGGATTGAGCGTCACGTTCAATTGTTTTCCGACGCGCGTCGGAATAATGAACCAGAATACGCACAATGCGATCGCCAGCATCGCCATGAGTATGGGGACGAGAAGAATTTTTTTCACTTTCACCATCAAATATCAAAACCACAACATCGGAAGAACCAGAATTGCAGGCGATGGGCGGCGCCTGCCCCAACTATTACGTGACGATCCGCCTCAAGCAAAAAACCAAACGAAATCCCGTGCTTGACACTACCGCACGCCTCAGGCACACTGCGCGCCGATGGCATAATATATCTCTCCAGGCATTGCCATCGTGCGCTGAACTCATATTTATCACAAAACTATTCCAAGGAGGCGGGCGACTATGTCCATCGAACAATTCGAGCCGAAATTTATGAAGGTCGGCGTCCTGACTGCAGCTCTGCAGGAACTCACTCCGCGTGAGAAGCGCGATCCCGATCCGGATCTCGCAATCGAAGAGTGGGCGGCTTTCGCCCGCGAACTCGGCGTCAACTATATACAGCTTTCGGCAGCCCTGCATCCGACCGAAGCCGACATTCCGGCTGAAGCTCTGATCGACCCGGTCGCCAATACGCTCGATCTGCGACAGCCGTTCGGCAAGGATCGGGCCAAGCGCGTGCGCGCCGCTCTCGCTGAGTTCAAGATAGAAATTTCAGACGTCGGTTATTTCGACAACATGCTTCATCACGATCCGGCGCTGCGCAAGAAAAAGCACGACTTCATGCTCCGCTCAATGGATGCGGCCGTCGAGCTGGGAGCCGAAGCCGTCTGCGGCTTCGTCGGTCGCAACCAGAAGTTGAATATGGATCAGAACCTGATCGATTTCGAAGAAACCTTCGTTCCATTGCTTAAAGAGGCAAAAGCGCGCGGATTGCAATACCGCAATGAACAGTGCCCGATGCCCGGCTGGGTTCCCGGCGACAACTGGCACAACAACATCGCATACACGCCCGGCGTTTGGATCGCTCTGCACAGAATCTGCGAAAAACATGGCGTCGGTGATCAATTCCGAATCCATTACGACCCGTCGCACGCGATTCTGATGGGCCAGGACACGCGCTCGATATTCCAATATTTGAAGGACGAAGGTTACAATTTCCTGATCGGCGGATTCCACGTCAAAGGTCAGGTGATCGATGCTAAAGGCGTTGCCGGATGGGGATACGGCGGCCAAACGGTGGAACGCGGCGATATGATCAACGGTAATCCATCGCCGAATGCAGCTGACCATCTCAATGCCTGGAAGAAACAGGTCGTCCTGTGCGAGCACGAGCTGCCGGGCACGGCCAAACATGACCCGCTGGCTTATCTGCAGAATCGAACGGTCGATTGGCTCGATCACCAGCTGGCCGCACGCGAACTGTTAAAACTCGATATCGAGAATACCTTCCTGATCGTCGAGCACGAATACCCGAAGGCCCGCATCCAGGACAAAGAAAAGCTCAAACCTATCCTGCAAGGCTCAATCGCCTTTACGCGCAAGATCGACGAGGCGGCGGCTTGTATGTACGCTTTGCAGAACGAAGTGCTCGCGTCACAGGATATCCCGGTGCAAGGGATCGGAAGACAGGCTTATCGGTCATAAAAATGAGGTCGCTATGTCAAGCAAAACGAAAATATATATTGCAGTTTTAAGCATGCTGGCCCTCGTCTCAGGTGTCGGTCTACACCTGGCGAAGGAAGCTCTGGCTGCCAAGGGAAATGTCCGCGTTCTTTATGTCACTCAATCGAAAGGCTTCCGCCACCAATCGTTGCATGTGTCGGAAGACGTCATGGAAGAACTGGGGGCAAACAATGGGTTCGATGTAACCCTCACCCACAAGGCTGAAAAGTACATCACTCCGGAAAACCTGAAGAACCTGGATGTCATCGTCTTTTATACGACGGGCGAGTTGCCGCTCAGCGATGTTCAGAAAAAGGCATTCCTCGATTTCATCAAATCCGGAAAAGGGTTCATCGGAATCCACAGCGCGACCGATACGTTTTACAAATGGCCCGAATACGGAGAGATGATCGGGGGATATTTCGATGGGCATCCCTGGACACAGAATGACACCGTGACGATAACCAATCTCGACCCGAAAAATCCGCTCACCGGCCACTGGGAGGAATCCTTCAATCTCAAAGAAGAGATCTACCAATACAAAGAGTTCAACAAAGACAAAGTCACGGTAACGATGGGCCTCGACAAGTCCAAAACCGACATGACCAAGAAGGGTGTCAAAGCGACGGAGTTCCCGCTGACCTGGTATCGTAGTTACGGTAACGGCCGGGTATTTTATACTGCACTCGGTCATCGCCCTGAGGTCTGGGAAGACCAGAGGTTCCAGAAGATGATCGTAAATGCGCTCAATTGGGCGGCAGGGAAAAAATAAATGATCACTCGGATTGCGGATTAACGAGGAAATTACAGGTTAATCCGCAATCCCGCATCGTCAGTGTTCAGATGCCAATCTCAGACCGATAACACCAGCCACAATCAAAGCGATGCAGGCAATCCTCATAAGATCACGGGCCTCATCGAAAAGCCAAATCCCCAGTACTGCAGTCCCGGCGGCACCAATCCCGGTCCAGACAGCATAGGCGGTCCCGACTGGTATCGTTTTCATTGCGATCGAAAGGAGAATAATGCTGATGATCATCGCCCCGATGGTTCCGACGCTCGGCCAGAGCCGGCTGAACCCCTCGGTATATTTCAAACCGATCGCCCAAGCGATCTCAAGAATTCCGGCTATTATCAAATAGATCCAGGCCACAGCTCCCTTTCATGCTTCAACCTGTTGTCTCGCCCAGACCGCTGCACCGATCAACCCGGCATTATTGCCGAGTTGAGCTGGGACGACTTCAACACAATTTGCATCGGTAAGAAAAACCCGCTCCTGCATAGATCTACGAATTGGATCCAGGATCAATTCACCGGCAGCCGCTATGCCGCCGCCGATCACCACGCGGCGCGGGTTGACGGCTGTGACGATATTGGCGACGCCCGCGCCGATAATCATACCGGCGAATTCATAGATTTCGCGCGCCACTCTATCACCCGATATCGCCGCCTCGCAGATGAGCTCGGGAGTTATGCGATTGAGGTCCCGGCCGGCCAAATCGGCGATCATAGTATTACGGCCCTGGACCACTGCTTTCATCCCCATGGCGGCGATGGCTGGGCCGGAGGCGAAAGCTTCGATACATCCGCGGCTTCCGCACCCGCATCGTGGGCCATTGACGTCGACGCTGATATGGCCGAGTTCCCCCGCTGCGCCCGACGGCCCGAGATGCAATTTACCATTGATGACGAGCCCCCCTCCGATGCCGGTGCCGAGAGTGTAGCACGCAGTATCGCAACCGCGGCCTGCACCGAACTTCCATTCGCCCAAAGTCATCGCACGAGCGTCATTAATCAAAGAGACAGGCAAGTTTATCTGGTTAGACAACTGGTCCCGTACCGGCACATTGAGCCAATTGCCCGGCAGGTTAGGTAAGAAAATCGTCGTCCCTTTTTTAAGATCGAGCGAGCCCGGTAAACCGAGACCGACGCCCCCGACTTCATCTTGCGGCAATTTACTCAGCCGAATGATCTCCTCGACCAGTGCCGCAATTTGCAGGATTACCGAGTTATGCCCTTCACGAGCGTGAGTGGGCGTCGACCGAGTGGATGTTATCTCTCCCGTGTCGGTGTTAACTAATGCGGCTTTGATGTTGGTGCCGCCTATATCAATTCCGATATATATACTTTTATCAGGCATATGGTTTTAGCGGTAACGGGGGAATCTTCCACCCCATGAAATGAATACAGCTTTTACCCAATCCGAGTGCGGTTGGCAAGGATAATTGAGAAGCTCGAACTTGAAATTTGCGCCATCAGATGCACCTCAGTGGCCATTTCCTTGCGCCTTCGCGTCTTTCAGGTAGAATTAACGCGATCCCCGAATGTTCCCATTCTCTATTTCAAGGAGATCAAATCGATATGAATCAAGGCCTACGCTGGCGGCTCAGTGTCATGATGTTCCTTCAGTATACGATCTGGGGGGCTTGGAATCCGGTGTTTTCCGCCTACCTCGATCAACTCGGTTTTAGCGGGACGCAAATTGGCGTGATATACGCCCTGCTGCCGGCGGCATGCATGCTCGCCCCCTTTACCGCGGGGCAACTCGCTGACCGATATTTTTCCACGGAAAAATTAATGGCAGTTCTGCACGTGCTTGGCGGAATAGCGATGCTCTTCGCCGCGAGTGTCACTGATTACGGCAAATTGTTGCCCCTGATGCTCGCGTGGGCCGTGTTCTATGCGCCGACGCTGGCCTTGACCAATTCGCTCTGCTTCCATCATATGCCCGAAGCCGAAAAGGAGTTCGGCCTGGTTCGCGTGTGGGGAACGATAGGATGGATTGCTGTGAACCTGGGATTGACCGGCCTGCGCACTACCGGGTTGATCGCGGGGTTGGGAGGGGCGGATAGTTTGTGGCTCGGGGCAGCCCTTTCATTCGTGCTTGCCGCTTTCTCGCTCGCATTGCCCCACACTCCGCCGGCAAAGACAGGCGATAACCCGTGGGCTTTTCTATCAGCCTTTAAACTGATGCGCGATCCGCAATTCGCTATTTTCATCATCATTTCATTTGTGGTCTCCACCGAGTTGCAATTCTATTATGTATTGACCGCGCCGTTCCTCAGTACTGTGGGCGTGAGCGATGAGCGAATGCCGATGATTATGACGATCGCGCAGGTCGCCGAGATCGGCACCATGCTCGCCCTCTCGCTGATGCTGGCGAAATGGGGCATCCGTAAAACAATGGTAATCGGGATTTTAGCCTGGCCTCTTCGTTATGCCGTATTCGCATATGGGCAGCCGCGCTGGCTGGTTATCGCTGCGCTCGCTCTGCACGGCCTGTGTTACGTCTGTTTCTTCACCGTCTCGCAGATATATGTCAACGAGGTTGCCGGTCGCGATATTCGCGCATCGGCGCAGGGCCTGATCACTTTCGTCACTCTTGGAGCGGGTCTCTTGGTCGGCAGTTTATTTGCCGGTTATATTAAAGATGTCTTCACCTCCGGATCCACAGTCGATTATACGATGGTCTTCATGGTTCCGCTCGTCCTGACCTTGGTCTGCGCGGTCGTATTCACGCTCACTTTCCGTGAACGGCAGTGGAATAAGGTCGAGGCCGAACCTGTATAAATGGGAATGGATAATTGATAATGGATTATGAAAGAACATATGTTCGCATTTGTTTGACCGTAATCATTACCATCTATCAATTATCCATTATCAATTATCAATTACTTGAAGGAGATTTCGCATGAGTTTTAATCGCACGCTGATATGGCATCGCGCATCAGCTATTTTATTTTCCCTCGTATTGTTATTTACGGCCTGTGCTTCATCATCGAATGAAGCTGCGCAAATGCAATCGTCTGCTCCGCCCCAAGCTGCCGCCACATCAACACCGACATCTTCCGTGCTGGCTGTTGGGCATGACTCGACAGCGCCCGCTTCTTCGGGCGCCGCCATGACAGCGTCGCCTGCAACGACCGGCGCTCAGGGGGTCAACTGGACAACCCCGACGCGCTGGAAAACCAATCCGGGATCAGGAATGCGCGCCGCAACTTATATAATTCCGGCGGCCACAGGGGATAGCGAGGGAGCGGAGTGCGCGGTATTCAAGAATATTGGAGGAGGAGTCGCGGCGAACATAAAGCGCTGGATTGACCAGTTCGAACAAGCCGACGGCAGTCCTTCCGATTCGAAAGCCAAGCAGAAGAAGGAGACGATCAATGGGCTCAGCGTTTCGACCGTCGATTTGACCGGAACATTTAAGGGTGGCGGGATGGCGATGGGACAACCCACGGCCAAGAAACCCGGCTATCGCTTGCTCGGAGCGATAGTGGAGACGCCGCAGGGCGAGATCTTTTTCAAACTAACCGGGCCGGAAAAGACCGTCAACGCGGCACAACCTGAATTCCAGTCGCTGATCAAATCGATCAAGGATTAATTTGCAGTACGGGAGCGTAAACGACCTCTGCCTCGATAAGTCGGTCGCTTAGCGAGCTTCAGGTCGCTTACGCTCCCCCGTACTCTGTTCTGCTATTACTTTCTCTTCTACTTTTTCGCGCTTTTCGTCGATTTCGGCCCAAAAGAGCGGACATATCTGACCATCGAATTGACTTGCGCGGGTGAGAGCACCTCTTTGAACGCGGGCATCACACCTTTACCGTTGCGAATCCCTTCTGCTATCGCCTTATTGGTGTTCTCCGACTGCCACTTTCCATCGGTGAAATCGGGCGGTTGGAGTGTTTCGAGACCCTTACCATCCCCGAGGTGACAGTTTGCGCAATGTTTTTTATAAACCTCATTCACACCATTTTTACTCTTGCCCGTCTGGACGGAAGCGACTGTTTCCCCCCACGAGGCAGAAAGAAATATTGCAGCAACGATCAGAACTATGGTGAGTGAGAGTGGTTTCCTCATTGGTAACTAAATTTTCTCCTTCAATACTTGATAAGATTTGCGCCGGCGTTTGGTAAAATCCGTAAAAATTCCGGCACATCTGTTTTAATCCATTGTCGATCTACGAAATGCTAAATCTTCCTTGCGCATTAAATCAAGCGTTCTACTTACTCGGGCAACTCATCCTTTTGCGGCTCGGGCAGGAAGAAGCTCAGTATCAAACCCAAGCCGTAAACAAGAAATGCAACGGCGGCGGCGCCATAAGCCAGATGCATTGCAGGTGTCGTGCCGGGCATCACAGCCGCGATTTGAGTCGTCAATAATGCCGCGGATGTTCCGACCATGCGCCCGCCGATATTTGCCGCGAAACTCTCGCCGGTTCCGCGTAGATGCGTGGGATAGACGCGCGGCAGATAGTTTCCCCAAAAACTCAACTGCGCAATAGTCAGCATCCCCGCAAAAAATATTCCCCATTTCAGCAACGCGAGATTGCTCACCGCCGGGAAAATAAAGACGAGCGGAATCAGGATCAATCCCGGAATCTGGAAAATACGGATCAGGTTGCGACGCGATGCGATTCGAATGGCGAGAAAGGCGAGCAGGAACCTTCCGACCAATCCGCCAAGCTCCTGTATTGACTGGACGCCTGCGACGACCGCCTGCCGCTCGGGCCTCGACAGGCCTTGAACTTCGGGGAGCCCGGGCACGATCTGCGGAAGTTGCTGGATCGCACCGAACGCCGCGGCGAGACTGCACGCAAACATGGCAGCTGTGACCAAAGTCGTTTTGCGAAATGCGGGCCTAAAGATCTCAGCTAAGCTCGGCCGCTTCAAAGTGCCGGCCGCCTTCTTTTCCTGCCAGACCGGCGACTCAGGCAGGAATGGCCGGATGATGATCAAGGGTATGGCGGGGATCAGCCCTGAGATCAGCAGGTAACGCCATTGTTCTTGCCCGCCGTGAATCATGGGCAGCGAGTCTATGTTTTTAGCGATCAAAAACGCGACTCCACTCACCATGACACCGCCGAGAGAGGAGAAGGCCTGTGTATAGCCGAGGACGGACTCGCGCTGTCTCGGATTCTGGAATAGCTCGGCAAGCCATGCTACTGCCGCGACGAACTCGACGCAGACGCCGATAAACGTCGTGCTGCGCAGGAAGAGCAGGACGGGGAGTGAGGTGGCAAAACCGGCCGCAAATGCCGATATTGCATAGACCAATATGCTCCACGTCAATACGCGGCGCCGACCGAATCGATCTGTCAAATATCCGCCGAGCAACCCGAAGACGCCTCCGGCCACCGCCGGCACATAAAAGAAGAGGTCCCTCCATTGCGTGTACTCGGGGCTGCCGAATTGCAAGCCTCCGATCGACTCGAGAGCCGGACGGATGATCAGCGGAAGCATCAACAACTCATAAGTATCGAATGCGAAGCCGATAACGGCGATGATACAGATGAGCCATTGGATCGAGGTTAAGCGCGGGTTTTTTTCAATTGATGAATACGATAATTTTGCCATGAGATGATGGTAATTTGTTATCACCTAAATCAGAGTACGACATCATTGAGACACCAGGTTGAGCGACGGATTTGTGCCGGGTACGACGAATTTGATACAGATAAATCCGTATATCTACGTCGCAACTGTAAAAATCCGCAGTTAATCCTGGCATCCCAATCTCGATATGAATCGATTCAGGAGAATCTAGCGTAGAAAGCCGGCCAGATCAAAGCTAATGAGAGCTCGATTCGGGAAAATAGCGGTTCAGTGTCTTCTCATCCGGCTTCTTAGTAATCAGTGAAACGAAGTACATCAACATGGCTGAAACTATGACCATCGGCACTACCGGTAAAAACCCGAAGACGGCGGTACCACCAGGCGTGCGCTCTAGGACTGGGATGCCGCCAACCGACCAGGCAACTCCCGGGGCTGTCACGATGGTTTGAAACAAAGCGACCGCGATCACGCTTCCTGCTGCCCACAGCGCGCAAGCCAGCGCGCCCCACTTCGTGCTGCGTCTCCAGAAGAGCGCGCCTACCAGCAGCGGCATCAATGCCGAATAGCCCGAGAACGCGTACTGCACCGCCAGATCGAAAATCGGCTGCGGGAATTCAAGCGCTATGGCATAGGCGATGAGCGTGAGCACGATGACGAAGATGCGACCGGTGACGACCTGCGCCATTTCTCCGAATCTCTCTTTACCCTCGTAAAAAGCGAAGACGTCTTCGGAGAACATGGTTGAGAGCGCCAGTATCTGCGAATCGCTCGCCATCACCGCAGCCATAATCGCGGCACCGAGCAGTCCTGCCAGCCAGAGAGGCGCATAATGCTCGAGCAAACGCAGCAGGACATCGTCACCCGCAGCTTTTGCGCGCAGCTCGTTTTTCTGCTCCGGCGTGAGCGCAGGCCCCTGCGCCGCCAACTCCTGCCGGGATTCGAGTTTTGTCTGGATGGCTGGGACTTCGCTGGCGCGATTCGCCACCACCCCCAGGAAGACAGCGGGCAACCAGATCGCCAGCATGCAGAGCGGGTAGAGGATCACCGTGCGCTTGAAATGCTGGATGCGCTGGGCCGTCAGACAGAATATGATGATGTGCGGGAAGTTGATCGATGAAAGGGGGATGAATGTATAGCTGAAAAAAAATAGCGGCGAGATCCGTTCGCGCGTGAGCAGCGTTGCGGTCGAAGGCTTCGATAAGAGCTCGTCAACCGCGCTGCCGAATCCTCCCATACCTACGCCGATAACTATCAGGGCGATCGCACCGAAGATCAAAAACAAAATCGTTTGGAAAGCGTTGACCCATGCCGTCCCTCGCATTCCGCCGAAGAAGACATAGGTCATTACCACCATGGCCACTATTGCCCCGCCGATCCAGAATGGAATCTGTCCGCCGCTGATTGCGTAAAGCGCAGTCCCACCACCCATGACGCCGATGATGATGTAAGGTACCAGCATCGCCGCCTGCACGACGAAGATCACGGTGCCGATGTGGCCGCATTCCCAGCGGTCGCGGAAAAGCTGAACCGGTGTAATGAAGCCGTGGCGTTTTCCCATCGCCCAGACGCGCGTCCCGATCAAGAACAAAGACAGGGGCACGATCAATGCCGATGACGATGCCATCAATCCAAAGGTGACGATGCCATTCGAGAAGGCATGTCCCGACGATCCCAGAATCGCAAAGGCCGTCATATTCGTCCCGAACAGCGAGAGAAGAAAGACCGCCTGTCCCAGCGAGCGATTGGCCAGAAAGTAATCTTCCGCCGGATGCTCTCCGATCTTACGCCGGAAAGCGAAGACGCCGATGTAGATGACAATGGCCAGATAAGCGAAGACGAAAAGCGTGGGGATCAATCGCAGCCCTCCGGTCTGAAAGAGTGAGGGCGTGAAGACAAAAAGATAAGTGGACGTTGAGACGAAGAGGGAGTGGGAGTATATGCCAGAATTGATGCTTCTCCTTGTTTCGTTGCTACCTTATCCCCCTGCTCATTTGTTACGGTTGTTCCGTACCCTTGCCCACCCGACTCCCCGCCTTCTCCCGTTTCGAGATGCGAAGGCCATGCAAATTTCACCAGAAGATACATCAAGAGCGACACGGCGATCGTGTAGCAGATGTGATAGAAGAGCCCGATCGGTAAAAACCCGAATACGATTGGTGTTGTTTCCCGCCAATACCAAAAGTCCTGGTGCAGCATATAAAGTGCGACCACTAAAAAAACCAGCGAAAGTCGTTTCATCATTTTTGGATATGAATATTGTATACCGCCAAGCCGTCAGGAGGCTTCTCTTTCTCAATTGCCCCCTGCGTCCTCGCGCCTTCACGTAAAATCTTCCTCGAATGTTATAGTAACCGGGAGTCAAAACGCGGCGTACTATCCCATGTCAATCGTAAAAATTGCAACCATAGTCCGCGATTGTTAGAATTCATCGTGCCCGCTAAATGCTATCTGTAATATCAGTATCGAAAATTCTTCTACAAAAAAATTAACAATGATGACGATATCGAGAATAATCTGCGCTTCCCTTCTTTTCGTATTCTCCCTAACATACAACTCCTTTGCACAAACAACGAGCAGGATCACGGGAACCGTTCATGACCAGGCAGGCGCGGTCGTCGCGGGTGCCGATGTCACGGCAAAGAACGTAGAAACCAATTTCACTCGAAGTGCTGTAAGCGATGCCGAAGGTCGTTATAGCTTTCCGGAAATGCGCGTCGGCCGGTATGAGGTCAAGGCCGAGAAATCGGGCTTCAAGCCGGCCATATCCACAGACATCAACCTTACGATCGGTGAAACAGCAGTCATAAATTTGTCGATGGAGCTGATCATCCGCGAGGCGGTGGAGATCACAGAACAATCGATTCAAGTCAATACGACGAGCGCGGAGCTCAGCTATCTGGTGGGCGAACGCGCGATCCGCGAACTGCCGCTCAACGGACGCAACTACACCGATCTCGCGCTTCTCCAACCAGGGGTAACCGCCTTTCAACAACGTGACGGCGGTTCCGTGGTAGCGCATGGTCAGGGCATGACTATCAACGGACAAGACATCCGTTCGAACGTTTACTTACTGGACGGCACCCTGCTCAATGATTTCACGAACGGGCCGGCGGGCAGCGCGGCCAGCACCGCGCTAGGCACGGAAACGATCCGCGAATTTCGCGTGGAAGCAAACTCATACTCCGCGGAATTCGGGCGCAACTATGGCGGTCAGATCAACGCCATAAGTAAATCGGGGACCAACCAGTATCACGGCACGCTCTATCATTTTCTCCGCAATGACAATTTCGATGCGCGAAATTTTTTCGACCGCGAGCCGGTAGGCAAACCTGAATTCAAACGGAATCAATTTGGCGGGACGTTAGGCGGGCCGATCAATCGCGACAAGACCTTCTTCTTCGGGGGCGCCGAATTTTTGCGCGAGCGTTTAGGGCGTTCGATCCTGACGACAGTACCCGATCAGAAGGCAAGACAGGGTATTCTGACATCGAGAAATCCCGACGGGACAATCGTCGATTCGACCGTCGGCGTAAATTCCGGCGTCCAGCCTTATCTGAGCGCATTCCCATTACCGAACGGCGCGCCGCTCAACGGCGGGATAGGCAACCTGGCCCAATACTTTTTCAACTTCGGTCAAAGGCTCGATCAGGAATACTTGCAGGGAAGAGTGGATCACAAGTTGTCGGACGATCAACAGGTATTCGGACGATACACATTTGATAACGCCGAGCAATTCCTGCCGACGGATTTTCCGCAGTTCCCGCGCTCTTACTTTTCGCGCAATCAGTTCGCGACGGCCGAGCATCTCTGGGTCCTTTCGCCACAGACGATCAACACCGCGCGCTTCGGCTTCAGCCGGACGCGCCTCGGACAGAATGTACAGTCGACCATCGATCTCCCGCCTTTCGTCCCGGGCAGGCTGGTCGGCGATATCGATATCGGGGGCATCCCCCGCTTCGGCCCGCAGAGCTCCGCCAATCTCAGGCTGACGCAAAATGTTTTCAGTTTCAACGAGCAACTCGCTCACACGCGCGGCAAACATCTGCTCAAGTTCGGCGGCCTCATCGAGCGATATCAGGACAATATGGTCAACCCGACGTTCTCGCTCGGGATCTACAACTTTCCCGATATTCGATCGTTTCTTGAGAACCGCCCGAACAGATTTATCGGCCTGACGCCCGATTCGCAGCCCGATCGTTACTGGCGATTCACGCTCCTCGGCTTCTACGCCCAGGACGATTTCAAAATCAGCCCGCGACTGACTTTAAATATGGGCCTCCGGTACGAATTCACCACCATGCCCTCAGAGATCTACGGGCGGGATATCTCACTTCCCAATCTGAGCGACCGTGAGGTCACGCCTGGGAAGCTATCTCAAAATCCGACCTACAAAAATATTTCACCGCGCCTCGGTTTCGCCTGGGATGTATTCGGAGACGGCAAGACCAGTTTGCGCGGGGGATACGGGTGGTACTTCAATACGAACAATCAACAAAACCTGATCGTGACCGTGACCAATCCTCCGGCTACCCCGCGCCCTGTCATTCCCAACCCGACATTCCCGAACCCGCCGTTCAATCGCCCCAGCGTTCTATCCATACGCCCAATCGAATGGGATGTGAAGAATCCGAATATTCACGTATTCAACTTGAACGTACAGCGCCAGCTCTGGTTCGATATGGTGATGACGGTCGGATATGCCGGTTCGCGCGGTGTGCATCTTCTGCGCAACACGGATGCGAATACCGTCGCGCCGATTCGGTTGGATGATGGAACTTTTTTCTATACGGGAACTGCAACCCGTCCCAACACGGCTTTCAGTACAATAGAGCTCAAGCAGAGCGATGGCAATTCCTGGTACAACGCGTTGATTTTCGAATTGCGTAAACGGTTCGGCAAAGGCATCGACTTTCAGTCGTCCTATACTTTCTCGCGGAGCATCGACACAACCCAGTCATCGACTTTTTTCTCCGATGCGACCAATGCAACCGTATCGGCCCTTCCCGAACCTCCCGGTTTGCAATACAACAAAGGTCTCGCCGATTTCCACGCGCAGCACAATTGGGTATTCAACTTCACCTGGGAGCTTCCTTTCGCCAAGAATCTTAAGGGAGCATCGGGAGCACTGTTTGGCGGCTGGAATCTGATCGGCATCGGTCAAATGCGAAGCGGCAACCCGCTGACGATCTTCCTCGCGAACAACCGCTCGCAGTCGCAGTGGAATCCGTCATCAGGACCGGGATTGGGATTCGATCGTCCCAGTTTAGCTCCGGGCTATACATACGAGAGCGCGATCATCGGCAAGCCCGAAAACTATTTCGATGAGAACGCTTTCGTTTTGCAGCCATCGGGCACGCTCGGCAATATCGGCCGCAATGCCTTCATCGGGCCGAACCTGAGATCGTTCGACCTGGCGGCGGTGAAGAATACAAAATGGTCTAAACTGGGTGAGAATACGGCGATACAATTTCGCGTCGAATCATTCAATCTATTCAATCGAGCCAATTTCGGCACACCCGGATTGCAGGTCTTCGCCGGCTCCCCGTTCAGAAACGCGGGACCGCTGCCATCGTCAATGAATCAGGAGCCGCCGCTCGCCCCCGGACAGCCGGCGCCCGCTGCGGCGTCGTTGTCCTCATTCGGCCTGGTCCGCTCGACAGTGACCTCGGCGAGGCAGATTCAGTTGGGGCTGCGCGTGACGTTCTAGAAAAAGTAGGCGTCAGGCAATTCGTTTAAGAGGTCAGGCGAAAATTTGGAGGTATTTTCAGTTTACATTTGTCATTTTAGATTTGTCATTTTACATTTCATTTTACATTTATGCGGCTTCTTCAACGACAAATCTAAAATGATTGGATTGTTGCCACAGTTTAAGCGAAACTGCGAACTGCCTTCTGCCTATGTTCCGAGGATACTGCAATGATTTATGTGCGATTATCGCTTCTGTTTTACATCATTCTGTTTGTGGGCGCCCTCGCTTTTGCGGGCGATGAATGGATGCGGTTTCGCGGCCCGAATGGAACGGGGCTTTCTACATCTACGAATCTGCCCGTTGAATTTGGCCCTGAGAAGAATGTCGTTTGGAAGACGCCATTGCCGCCGGGTCATTCATCGCCGGTATTGACCCGCAATCGCATCTTCGTGACTGCCGTAGAAGATGACAGGCTTTTTGTCATCGGGCTCGATCGCAGTACCGGAAAAATCCTATGGAAAAAAGAGGCGCCGCGTCCGCGCAAAGACCGTATCCAAAAGCCGAATAACCCCGCAGCTCCGAGCCCGGTCACTGACGGAGAAAACGTCTACGCATTCTTTCAGGACTTCGGGATGATCGCTTTCGATCCCGATGGGAAAGAGCGGTGGCGTCTACCGATGGGCCCATTCACGATAAATTACGGCTTTGGCGCTTCACCCATCATCGTCGACGACAAAATCATCCTGCCCTCCGATCAGGACACCGCTTCATACCTGATCGCAATAGATAAGAACACGGGCAGAGTGAAGTGGAAGGCAGATCGGCCAGGTGTTATCTCCGGCTACTCGACGCCGGCCATTTACCAGCCGAAGAACGGCACGCCGCAGATAATCATCACCGAATCGTTTCAGTTGTCCGCATACTCGCCCAAGGACGGCAAGCTTCTTTGGCTAGTGCGTGGGCTGGCCTGTGAGATGAAATCGGTCCCATCGTTCGGAGATGACGTCCTTTATATAAACGGGTGGGGGTTTCCCGACAATCAACCGGGGCTGCAGATCTACCTTCCGTCAACTGAAGAAGTAATGGCCAAACACGATGCTGACAAGAACGGCAAAATATCACCCGAAGAGCTGCCAAATGAGAAATTGAAACGCAAGGCATATTTCAGCACTTTCGATATCGATCAGGATGGCCAATTGAATGCTCGCGAATGGGAGATATGCCGCGCGATGATGTCTGCGGAAAACGGCCTGCTCTCGATAAAACTCGGCGGGCGAGGCGATATGACGGCAAGCGCGATTCGCTGGAAGTATCAAAAACCTGTGCCGCAAGTTCCGTCGACGTTGCTTTATCAGGGCGCGTTGTTTATGGTCAACGACAGCGGCATTCTGATCTCATTCAATCCCGCAACAGGCGACGTGATCAAACAGGGCCGATTGAAAGGGGCGATCGACAAATACTTCGCCTCTCCGGTGGGCGCAGACGGCAAGCTATATCTGATCAGTCAGGACGGAACGGTGTCGGTCGTAAAGGCTGCGGGCGAATGGGAAGTCCTGGCAGTCAATGCGCTCGGCGATGAAGTTTTCGCCACACCGGCGATCGCTGATGGAAATCTCTACATCCGCACGCAGAGCGCGCTCTATTGTTTCGCAAAACGGTAGTCGATTGTCGGTTGGCGGTTATCGGTAGTAGGTAGTAGCAGTCGGTTGTCTATCTGATTTCTGCATGAATCTCTGCACTGCGCACTTCCGAACTAACCGACAACTGACAACCGATTACCGACTACCCATTTTAAGGAGGCGGCGCTTGACGCAAAAAAAGCGTTTTATCATTGCTATCGTATCTACCGCGTTAACCATCTCTCTATTTCTGCCGGTTGCGACTGCCGAGGATTGGATGCAATTTCGCGGTCCCAACGCATCCGGGGTCTCGAACGATACGGGTTTGCCGACTCAATTTGGCCCCGATCAGAACGTCATCTGGAAGACGCAGCTTCCGCCCGGCCACTCTTCACCCGTCCTGACGCAGAACCGCATCTTCATCACCGCTCATGAAAATAACAAATTGTTGGTCATCTGCCTCGATCGCGCGAACGGAAAGATCATCTGGCGGCGTGAAGTGCCGAGGCAACGATCACAGGAGCTTCACAAGTCGAACGATCCCGCCTCACCGAGCCCCGTGACCGACGGTCAACACGTATATGCCTTCTTCACCGACTTCGGTTTGATCTCATTCGATGCCGTTGGCAGGGAGCGATGGCGCCTGCCGCTGGGGCCGTTCAATAACCCCTTCGGCATGGGCACGTCGCCGATCCTCGCCGAGGATAAATTACTGCTCAACTGCGATTCCGAAACTGATTCATTCTTCATCGCAGTGGATAAAAACACGGGCAAATTGAAATGGCGAGTAGAGCGCACTGAAGCGACGCGCGGATTTGCAACTCCCGTCCTCTTCCGGCCGGCCAAAGGCTCACTGCAGGTCCTCGTCGCCGGGTCGTTGCGACTCTCCGCCTACGAGGTGGCATCCGGGAAAGAGATATGGTGGATTCGCGGTTTGACGTGGCAGATCAAACCAACGCCCATCTTCGGACGCGACAGTCTCTATATTCTCGGCTGGGCGGGCGGCGCCGATCCGGGCCAGCAAGAAGATGTGCCGCCGTTCGAGGAGGTTTTGCAGAAACTCGACGCCAACAAGGACAGCAAGCTTACGCAGGAAGAGCTGGTAGACCCGCGAATGAAGAAAGATTGGGGCAATCTCGATCTCGACCACGATGGTTTCATGAACGACCGCGACTGGCGCGTTTACCGCGGTAAGCGAACGGTGCAGAATGGAATGCTCGCCTATCGCCTGGACAATCAAAAAGAGATGCGCGGCGATCTGACGGAATCGAATTTCCTCTGGCGTTATCAAAAATCATTGCCGAATGTCCCGTCGCCGCTGTTCTATCGAGATGTAGTCTATCTCCTCAAAGAGGGCGGAATATTGACCGCGCTCGATCCGAAGACCGGAGCAGTGCTCAAGCAGGACCGCTTGCGCGAAGCCCCCGGTGACTACTACGCTTCACCTGTCGGTGCGGACGGCAAGGTCTTCACGATCAGCCAGGAGGGTAAGGTGACTGTGCTCAAGGCGGGCGGCGAGTTGGAGATACTGGCGGTGAACGATCTGGACGATCTCTGCAATGCCACACCCGCTATATCCGGCGGGCGTATCTATCTGCGAACGCGCAATACTCTCTATTGTTTCGGTAAAAACGAAGAGGCAAGCAACAACTAACATAAATTTCTATGATTATTAAGGAGCAGAAAAAATCCATGCTTTGGGTAGTTTTCGTAATCGGTGCGGTCTTGTCCTGGGGCGTCTACGGCGTATTGCTGCATCAAGGTCAAGTTCAGCTGAAGAATCCGCTTCGCGCATTGCTTTGTGTCGGAGTAGCCTACTTCTTGATCGGAGTCGTAGTTCCATTGGGAGCATTGGCTTCCCAAAATCTATTGAGCTCAGAAGGCTTCAACTTTTCAGGCACGATGACCGCGACTGTCGCGGGCGCGCTGGGCGCCATCGGCGCAGTCTGCATCATCTGGGCATTCAAGTCAGGGGGGCTGCCGACTTACGTAATGCCACTGGTTTTCGGCGGCGCGCCGTTGGTCAATGTGATGGTTACGATGGTCCTTCACCCGCCCAAGTCCTCGATCAATCCCCTGCTCTTTGTCGGTTTCATACTGGTGGCAATCGGGGCGAGTCTGGTTTTGTATTTCAGGCCACAATCTTGAGGGAGGGTGTTCGATCAGGATCCGCCGGTTGACGAGGAGTGTATAATCATGGTGGAGATAAACCAATGGTTACAGCGAACAGGTCGATTGATGAACGCAGGTTGGCTGGTGATTCTCATGAGAGATCATCCAAGATCATCGATAAAAGGCTCGAGTGGGAAGGCGTCAGGGTCGGTCACTATCGTCTGCGGCCGGGAGAGATGTCACCGCGGAGCCATAAGACCCATCATATCTTCGTCCCTCTGGCCGGATCGGTAACCATAGAAGGAGAGATGGAGAATGGAACGACGATGATCCGGCACCCCGGCGTAGGTCAGATCGGCGTGACGCCTGCCGGAGTGCGCTATTCGGCAACCTGGCAGGAAGAGTTGGAATATGTATTAGTTACCCTCAGCCAGGACTTCATCTCGCGTGCTACGATAGATTTCCAAGCCAACAAAGAAGCCAAGATCGTTCCAGCCTGCGGGCCTAAGGACGCTTTGATTCGTTCCATCGGACAGGCATTGGCGGCAGAAATGGATTCGGGGCAGCCGAACGGTAAGCTCTATGCCGAATCTCTGGTTAACGTGCTGGCGGTTCATCTGCTTCGCCACTATTCGACCGACAGTGTGGTGGCGGATCTTCAATTTGGAGGACTGCCTGCGCACAAGCTCAGACGTGTGACCGAATTCATCGATGGAAATCTTGAAAATGACCTATCACTGGCCGAAATCGCGCAAGCTGCCGACCTAAGCCCTTACCACTTCGCGCGATCATTCAAACAAACCACCGGCATGACGCCGATCCAATTCCTCATGCAGCGAAGGGTTGAATATGCCAAATTCATGCTCACCGAAAGCGAATTGCCGATAGTCGAGGTCGGATTAAACGCGGGCTTCAAGAACCAGAGCCACTTCACCACGCTCTTCCGAAAATTCACGACGATGACGCCGAAGGCATATCGCAATGCGATGCTGCGGTGAGGGCAATAATCATCGGTCATTGATAATTGGTTGAGCCGCGATTCTTCAATTCCAAATGTTAAATTCTGACCGTAATTCGCCATTCCCGCCCAGCCCCCGGCGCGGCGACGATCTCCACATCCAGAAACTTTTTGATGATCTCGATGTTGGTCGTAGTATGGCGCGAGGCCGGAAGGGTGGTGAATGAGCCGCCGCCGGCCATCGCCATCGGCACGAGCATTGGTAGGCCCCGGTCGTCGCTTTATCACGCTACCCCTCAGCGCGACCGATTTCCGGTCTTCCCGGTCTAGGTTTCGCCATCGACAGGCAGGCTCACCGACCTTACCCGGCCGAATCGAGTTGGTTATCCTACGGACTGATCGTTCACCTCCTGTTGCTCCCCACCTCGCCTCGTGGCGACGCAGTTACATTCGGTTACAGGCCGGAGAGCGTATGCCTGGAGAGGACTTTCACCTCACTGATCAACGCGCTTTCAGGCGCACCTATCGCCCACTTCGTGGGCTAGCTATCATTTTCGACATCGTACCCAGGGTTCCGCGCAAATGCGCTCCACCTGGGCTTTATTCTTACGCCCGTTTCACGGGCTGATATAGGCTAGACAAATTCCGGAGGGGGTGGCTGAATAAAAAGCATAGCACAATCCTCATCAGATCGTGCTGCACATTCAACCGATGATCTATGACATCACCCCGAGATGTGGGGGCCCCGTAGCATTCTCAATGCTGAAGTACAAGCTTTCAGATTGGCAGTTTGATGAACCCGCCCGATGGGACGGGCATTTAGCCTTTGACAGCTTGCTCCATTAGAAGGCCGGGGCCATAAGATAAAGGGTTGAATGATGACGGTTTCACTGCTACTCTCTGGCCCTCACATTACTGCATTCAATAACAATTCAGAAGGAGTAAAAGACCAGTGAAAAACGCCTTTGATGACTTTTTCTATCCATATGCCGCAAAGTTGTCAATGATGCTTTGCCTCGCGATAACTATCTCCGGGCAAAACTTCGGGCAGAATCCAACTACACCAAGCCAGCCGGTCGCTCCCGCGCAGCCGGTCGAATTGAAAGCGCCGGACGGTTTCAAAGTCTCGGTCTTCGCCTCCGACCTCGCCAGCGCGCGGTTAATGGCGGTCAGTCCCGACGGCGTCCTCTATGTCGCACGCCAAACGAAAGGCGATGTCGTCGCCCTCCCCGATCTGAATAAGGACGGCCGCGCCGACAAAATGGATATCATCGCCAGCGGCCTGACTCGCCCTCACAGTCTGGCTTTCCACAAAGGATACCTCTATATCGCGACCAACCCTGCTGTCTTTCGTCTCAAGTACACGGCCGGTAAGACGGACCAAACACCAGAAAAGGTGGTCGATCTGCCGGTATCGACCACGTCGCATTGGACGCGCACCATCGGTTTCGGTCCCGATGGCAAGATGTACGTCGCGATCGGCTCATCGTGCAACGTCTGTGAAGAAGAGGACGCCCGCCGTACGACTATCATGCAATACAATGCCGATGGCAGCGGCGGACGGGCCTATGCCAAAGGGCTTCGCAATGCGATTGGTTTCGATTGGGACCCCCAAACCCGCGCGATGTGGGCGGACGATATGGGGCAGGACAGACTCGGCGAAGAGAAGCCTGCCGATGAGATCAACCGTATCGAAGACGGCAAGCATTACGGCTGGCCGTACTTCATCGAGAAGAACGAACCGAATCCAGACCTGAAAGACCCGAAAGGCTCGCTCAAGCCTGAGCAAGCGACGCCGCCCGCATTGGCATTGCAGCCACATGCGTCGCCGATCGATCTGCGCTTCTACAAAGGCAACAAATTTCCCGCGGCATATCGCAACGCGATGTTTGTCGCGCTGCACGGCTCCGCCCCGGCAAATCGCAAAGAGAAGATCGGCTACAAAGTCGTGCGCGTCGTGGTGAAAGACGGGCGCGCCACGGGCGTTGAAGACTTCGTCACCGGCTGGTTGAAAGACGGCCAGGTGCTCGGGCGCCCGGCCGGCATGATTACGGGGGCAGACGGCGCGTTATACATATCCGACGACAACAAAGGTTTTATCTATCGAGTGAGTTACGAAGGGAAGAAGTGATCTCTCTTCATTTTCTTCATCCCTTCACACAGACCACCTGCCGCAACGTGTGTGCGATCTCGACCAGATCGCTTTGAGCGGCCATGACGTCCTCGATGTTTTTGTATGCCGCCGGCGTCTCGTCGATCACGTCCTCGTCCTTGCGGCATTCGATGCCAGCGGTCGCGGCTTCGTGATCGGCCGTAGTAAAACGGCGCTTTGCCTCGTTGCGCGACATCGCGCGGCCCGCGCCGTGCGAGCAGCTCATGAAGCTTTCGGGATTGCCCAAACCGCGCACGATGTACGAGCGCGCGCCCATCGAGCCGGGAATGATACCCATATCGCCGGTACGCGCGCGCACCGCGCCTTTGCGCGTGACGAAGACCTCTTCGCCGTAATGTTCCTCGATCGCGACATAGTTGTGATGACAGTTGACCGCGGTCTCGGTCAACTCGAACTTGGGGACTTCGCCTGAGCTCGCGATCGCATCAACGATCTGCTCCATCATCAGCTTGCGGTTGTACAGCGCGAACTCCTGGGCCCAGTGGACAGCCTCGACATAATCGTCGAAATGCTCAGTGCCCTCGTTGAAATACGCGAGGTCTTTGTCGGGGAGGTTTGCGATGTGCTGCCGCATATCATTCTTCGCCATCTCGATGAAGAACGTGCCGATGCGATTGCCCACGCCGCGCGAGCCGCTGTGAAGCATGAACCAGACCTGATCGTTCTCGTCCAGGCAAACCTCGATGAAGTGATTGCCGGTGCCGAGCGTGCCCAGATGGTTGACGTTATTGCCGCGATCGAGCTTCGGATACTTCTCGACGATCGCCTTGTAGCCGATCTGAAGCTGCCGCCATACACCCTGCTGGCGGCGCGGGATATCGCTCCAGGCGCCCTTGTCGCGCCTGCCGCCGTTGTCGGTCCTACCGTGCGGCACGGCCTTCTCGATCGCGCGGCGGATATTGCGCAGGTTGTCCGGCAGATGATTCGCGTTCAAAGTAGTCTGCACAGCCATCATCCCGCAACCAATATCGACCCCAACAGCTGCCGGAATGATCGCGCCTTTGGTCGGAATGACGCTTCCCACGGTGGCGCCGATACCCCAATGAACGTCGGGCATCGCGGCAACCCACTTATAGACGAATGGGAGATGGGCGACGTTCAAAAGCTGCTTCTTTGCTTCGTCCTCCAACTTTACGCCTTTCGTCCAGGCCTTGATCGTAACGCCCGTACCAACTTCGATAAGGTTATATTTGGTATTGCTCATAAGTTCTATTCTCTCGTATTGATCATTTCTCTAGTCAGCCCATTCAGATCAGCGGCAAATCCAACTTGCCTCTTCTCATATCTTCCCAAGCCAGTCGCGTCTCGTCAAAATGGTCGTTAACGACAGCCGGCATCTGCCGAACTGATAATTTTAACCCTATTTCAAACTTTTCGGATCATTCCCTAAAAGTAATAATCATGCGGTAGCCATCAAAACGCCCGCTGCGCATGCAGCACTTCTTGAAACCGGCGACCGGAACCGAGCCTGGATCGTCGCCGCCCACAGTTCTATTGGACAGGCTGCGCAAGTATCTGGCGAGATTCGGCCTGCAATGGGGCCAGCTCTCTTGATCGCTCAAACTCGATATGCTACGGTTCGACAAGATTCATCTCGAAAGGTCGCAACGCATTTGCTCAAACCAGTCGATATTCGAATAGATGAAACCCGAGTTTAGCGACGGCGTCATCTGAGATATCAATATTGAATTTTGAGGTCTCGATGACTCTCTCGCCAACTCTCGAGGTTTGCGGAGGAGATGTGCAGAGGAAAAACTCTCTGACCAAAAAGGTTTACGACGTGATCATCATCGGCTCCGGCGCATCCGGCGGGATGGCGGCGAAAGAGCTGACCGAACGCGGCTTCGAAGTGCTTGTGCTCGAAGCGGGACCGCCCATCGATCCGTTGCGCGATTTCGCGATGAACAAATTCGCCTATGAATCGATGTACAGAGGGTTCGGCCCGCCGGGCTGGAAGCAGCGCGAGCAGTGGATGCAGGATACAGCAGGCGAATTCAGCCGCCACTTCTACATCAAAGACACGGAACACCCCTACACTACCGACCCGGGGAAACCTTTCCTCTGGGTACGCGCACGCATCGTCGGAGGAAAGACGCTCCATTGGGGGAGGTTGTCTTGGCGGTTCTCTGATCTCGATTTCAAGGCTGCAAGCAAAGACGGGTTCGATGCCGACTGGCCGATCGAATACAAAGAGATCGAGCCATACTATGACAAAGCGGAGGAATGGATCGGGGTGAGCGGCAACAGGGATGGCCTCTGGTGGCAGCCCGATGGAAAATATCTTCCGCCGATGGGATTCAATTGCGGTGAACTGCGATTGAAGAATGGCGCGGGGAAACTGGGCATCAAGTTGATTCAGGCGCGCGTCGCGATGCTGACGGCGGTCAAGCCGCACCACTCCAAATACGGGCGCGCGCGGTGCCATTATTGCGGAAGTTGCGGCAACGGCTGCTCCGTCGGCGCAATGTTCAATTCGCTGTCATCGACTCTGCCGGCGGCCAGGGAGACGGGGCGCATGACTCTGCGGCCCAATTCGATCGTCCGCCAGATCCAGGTGGATCCGCAAACAGGCAGAGCGAGCGGAGTGGCCGTGGTCGATCGCGTCACTCGTCAGGAACTCGAGTTTTCCGGCAAAGTGATCATCGTCGCGGCATCGACGCTCGAGTCGACGCGCATACTCCTCAATTCGAAATCGCGGCAGCACCCCAACGGGTTGGGTAATTCGTCAGGTGCGCTCGGGCATTACCTGGTCGATCATTTCGGAGGGACCGGAGCGGCCGGACTCTTTCCGATGTTCGCCGGACGCGACACGCTGAACGAAGACGGGAAGTCATCGGGCATCTTCGTTCCGCGATTCCGCAACCTCGATCAGGCGACCAAACAAGCGAGATTCATTCGCGGGTATGGATTTGAAGGCGGATCGGCCATCGGCGCATTTCCGGGCGTCGCGCGTAGATATGCGGGGATCGGCAGCGAATTTAAAAAACAGGTCCGCCGCTGGTACGTGACTACCGTAGGCCTCACCACGCGCGCTCATATGCTATCGCGCTACGAAAATTTCGTCGAAATCGATCCCGACGGCGTGGTCGATGCCTGGGGCATCCCGGTCCTTAAGGTTCACATTCAACATTCGGACAACGAACGCGAGATGGGCAAAGACGCCTCCGAGATGGCCGAAGCCATATTACGCGAGGCCGGAGCGCAGGAGATCAGCGTCTTCCGCCAATTGACCGTTCCGGGTCGCATCATTCACGAGCTCGGCACGGCACGAATGGGCAGCGACCCCAGGAAATCGGTTCTGAACAGATACAACCAGATGCACGACGTCAAAAACGTCTTCGTGACCGATGGCGCGGCGTTCGTAGGCGCGGCCAATCAAAACCCGACGTTGACGATCCTGGCGCTAACTATGCGCGCCTGTGAATACATGGCTGAAGGCCTGAAACGCGGGGACTTGTAGCAATGGATAATTGATAATGGATATTCGATAATGTTCAGACAAACCAAATCCGTCAAAAAATTAGCCAGGCTGTATTCCATCCACGCATTGCCTTCGGGGCGCGATTTCTCCGGAGTGATCGAGTCCGGGAGGGCCAAATATCAATTCACTTTCTCGCCCCAAACCGCGGCGATCGTCGATCGTAAGCTGGTTCTGGCGGGAAGCGTCACGGTGATGGCGCCGAAAGGTGGAAAGCGATCTATCGATAAAGTTCAGGCGACGCTGCTCGCTACTCAGGGCAGCGCCGGTCCGCCGCCTCCCGCGCCGCGCTCTATCGCTCCTCCGGCCAGACCTGCCATGACGAGCGTTTCGCTTCCGGTTACCGAGGCGACCGGGGATTTCAGCTCGATCGGAGTTATCTATTTCAAATTATCGGGTCTGGAGGGGAAGGCAACCGGCCTGCCGTTCGATCTCAGCAATACCCAGCTCAACGCGCGCCTCTATTCGACATCCGAGGTCGAGCGTGATCTGAACTGGCTCTATTCCGCGCTGGTCAGAGCGACTCTGGCTGAAACTCCGGACGAAAAAATCGCCTCGATCTATTTAGATGAAATCAATCGCATTTTGAAGGATACTGAGAGATAGCGGAAGCGCGTGCGAGAGGCAACCTAGCCACAAATCTCAAAATAATCGGCGAGGAGGATTAACCAATGAGAATCCTACTAGCTGTTGACGGCTCTGATTGCAGCAAAGCTGCAGTGCAGGCTGTCGCCGAGCGCCCATGGCCAGCAGGAAGCCAAATCAAAATACTTTCTGTTGTCGAACCGCAATATGTCCCGTCAACCGACGCATGGGTACTGCCGGAGAACTACTATCTCGAAATCGACCAGGCTGCCCGCGATCTGGCGCAATCGGCGATCGCCTATGCCGTCGAGCAGATCAAAACCAGCGATGTCGCAAATTTGACGATCTGCACCGAAGTGAAGGATGGACTGGCGAAAGATATCATCCTTGAAGAGGCCGATAAGTGGCGCGCCGAACTCGTCCTGCTCGGGTGTCACGATTACAAAGGGCTGAAAAAATTTCTGCTCGGCTCGGTCTCACACGCGGTGGCCGCACACGCACATTGCTCGGTCGAAATCGTACGGCATCGGGAAAATTGATAATGGATAATTCGGATAGACTGGTGCAGCCAACGATACGAATTATCAATTATCCATTATCAATTATCGATTATCCTGCAATTGATTATTATGCCCGGTTGACCGATACTCCGGCGCAATACTAAGTCCAATACGGAAGGTGCAAATGGATCAACAGATTGCTGAAAAAGTAGTTCAACCGTCGTATGCAGCGACGCTCGACCAGCCCACACGCGCGCGCTATTGGGTCATCTTCTTTGCCGTCACGCTGGCAGTCATCACATACATCGATCGCGTCTGCATCTCACAAGCAGCGCCATATATCTCGGCGGATCTGGGACTGACTAAAGACCAGATGGGATTGGCCTTCTCGGCCTTCGGCATTGCCTATGCTCTTTTCGAGATACCCGGCGGCTGGCTGGGGGACCGATTCGGGGCGCGTAAGGTGTTGATGCGCGTCGTTGTCTGGTGGTCGCTCTTCACCGCCGCGACCGGCTGGGTCTGGAACTATCCTTCTCTGCTGGTGACCCGTTTCTTATTCGGCGCTGGCGAGGCGGGATGTTTCCCCAATATCACCAAGGCTTTCATGTGCTGGCTGCCGAAGTCCGAACGCGTACGAGCGCAGGGCATTATGTGGCTGAGCGCACGCTGGGGAGGCGCCTTCACCCCTCTCCTCGTAGCTATCATACTGACTCAGCTCTCATGGCGGTGGTCATTCTTAATTTTCGGGTTTCTCGGCATCATCTGGGCATTCTTCTTTTACCGATGGTTTCGCGACAACCCGCACAAACACCACAGCGTCAACGAGGCAGAGAAAGCGATCCTTCCGTCTCAGGAAACCGTAATGGCTTCCCACGGGAATCCCCCTTGGGCGAAATTTCTGCAATCCAGGACTGTCTGGCTGCTCTGGGCACAATACATTTTCCTCTCTTACGGTTGGTATTTCTACATCACCTGGTTGCCGACCTATCTCAAAGAGGCGCGCGGCACGTCAATGGAGATGGGCGCGCTGCTGGCCATTCTACCTTTATTTTTTGGCGGAATAGGGTCGATGTTCAGCGGCTATCTCTCGACCTATCTGGAAAATCGTACCGGTAATGTCAAGTTGGTGCGTCGCTGGCTCGCGGGTATCGGTTTCTTCGGGGCAGCAGTACTTATATCTCTCTCGGTCAACATCGAGAATCCCTTGATGGCGATGATCGCTATGGGTATGGCCAGCTTCTCAAACGATCTGGCGATGCCGCCGAGCTGGGCCGCCTGCATGGACGTCGGAGGCAAATATGCCGGCACCCTATCGGGAAGTATGAATATGATGGGAAACCTGGGCGGAGCAATTGGACCGGCAGTGGTGGGTTACATCCTTCAATCGACCAATGACAATTGGGCCCTGACCTTCTACATCGCCGCCGCCGTCTATTTTATGGGGATATTCTGCTGGATGTTTATCGACCCGGTCACGCCGATCGAAGATGAAACCCCGGCTGCAAGTTGACAAACTACTGACCCCCAATATAATTAGTCCCTTTGCGCTTCTGAGGGAAAGATGATTATATCGCTGGTGCGCCTGCCTGTTGACGGGCTGAACTTCGAGCATCAATATCAGGCGGGCGAGCTCGATACTCGCAATTTTGATTTTGAAGTGCAGGAACCCCCACTGGTCACCGGACGAGTGAACCGCGTCGGAATGGATATGCGGTTGCGGGGGGACCTAGTGGCGGCGCTCGCGGTTCCCTGTGCCCGATGTTTGAAACAAGTGCCAATCCGCGTCGCTATTCCTTTCGACCTTCTTTATGCCTCCGAGGATCCGAGTGGAAGCAGGACGGGAGAGATCGAGCTGCACGCGCGGGATCTGGACTTTTCCGTTTATGAGAGAGATGAGATCGATCTCGACGCAATGGTATTGGAACAAATCGAATTGGATCTGCCGAACCGCGCGCTCTGTCGCGATGATTGCCTCGGATTGTGCCCGCAGTGCGGCATCGACCTGAATATCGACAAATGCAGTTGTCAATAATTGTTATAAATTTGGAGCTTTATTATGCCTAATCCTAAAAGACGTCACTCAAAATCGCGCAGTCGCAAGCGGCGCTCGCACGATGGGCTCAAGCCGGCTAATCTGACCGCCTGTGCCAATTGCGGCTACATGAAACTTCCGCATCGCGTATGCAACCATTGTGGTTACTATCACGGACGCATGGTTATCAAAAAAGAAATATAATTTGAGATATTGATCAGAGAAAGAAGGTCTACCGATTGCGAGCTGCGGATGCATAATCTGCGATCCGCCATCTAGAATCGGCAATCCGCAAACGCCCTTCCCAAATGCTCACCACCATAGCCGTTGACGCCATGGGTGGGGACAATGCCCCCGCCATCGAGGTTAAAGGCGCGATTGAGGCAGCGCACGACCTACGCGCTCGCATACTTCTCGTCGGGCAAGAAGAGCGAATCCGCGCGGAATTGGAACGGCAGGGCGTTCCCAATCCCCGCAAACAACGCCTGCATATCGAAATCGTCGATGCGAGAGAAGTAATCACGATGCACGATCCCGTGGTCCAGGCCGTACGCCGGAAACGAGATTCTTCAATTCGCGTCGCAGCCCGCCTGGTTCGCGAAGGCAGGGCACACGGCATGGTGAGCGCGGGCAACACCGGCGCGGTGATGGCGACCGCCAAGCTCATGCTCGGCACCCTTCCTTCAGTAGATCGCCCTGCGCTCGCGGGCATCTTCCCTACTCTCAAAGGCGCGGGAACTGTGCTGCTCGACGTGGGAGCCAATGCCGAATGCAAGCCGGAGCATCTCAAACAGTTCGCGATCATGGGATCGATCTATTCCCGCTCAATCCTCGGGGTGCGCCATCCCAAAGTTGGGTTAATGAGCATCGGCGAGGAGGACCTCAAAGGAAATGAGTTGACCAAAGAAACCCTGAATCTTTTGAGAACCGCGCCCATCAATTTTATCGGCAACGTGGAAGGACGTGATATGTTCACCGGAGATGTCGACGTGATAGTCTCCGATGGCTTTACGGGCAATGTCATTTTGAAAACGAGCGAAGGACTGGTTGAAGCGATCATGGGCCTGCTCAAAACGGAACTCGGACAAACGATTCTGACACAGATCGGGGCCATGCTTTCACTCAACGCATTCCGCAGCGTCAAGAAACGGCTGGATTATTCGGAGTTCGGCGGAGCGCCTCTGCTGGGCTGCAAACAGATCTGCGTCATCTGTCACGGCAGCTCCAATCCGAAAGCGATCCGCAATGCGATTCGCGTCGCCCGCGAGTTCTATAAAGGCAAATTGAGCGAACGCATCGAGAGCGATCTGAGTCAAATGGCAGTGAACGGTTGATAGTTTTCAGTTTTCAGCTTTCAGCGAGAACTGGAAGCTCCACCTACCGACTGAAAACTGAAAACTGAAAACTGAATTTCTATGGGTAAAATCGCATTCGTTTTCCCCGGTCAAGGCTCGCAGCATGCGGGGATGGGGCGTGATCTGGCGGAGAACTATCCGCCGGCCCGGGCCGTGTTCGACGAAGCGGACGAAGCACTCGGCTTCGAGTTGAGCGGGCTCTGCTTCAACGGCCCCGAAGAGGAACTGCAACTTACCGCAAATACGCAGCCCGCGATTCTGACCGTATCGGTGGCCGCATTCCGCGTGTTGGCAGCGAAAGGCGTCACCCCCGATTTCGTTGCCGGCCACAGTTTAGGCGAATATTCCGCGCTGGTCGCGGCGGGTTCTTTGAGTTTGTCCGATGCCGTTCGCCTCGTTCGCCGTCGGGGCGAATTGATGCAGGATGCCGTGCCGGTAGGCGTCGGCGCTATGGCTGCGATCCTGGGGATCGATGCCGTTAAGGTGACGGAAGCATGCGCCATCGCCTCCGGCGATCAGATCTGCGCGCCGGCCAATTTCAATACGCCGTCGCAGACAGTCCTCGCCGGACACAAGGAAGCGGTTGAACGGGCGATAGAAGAGTGCAAGGCGCGAGGGGCAAAGCGCGCAATGATGCTGAAGGTAAGCGCACCGTTTCATTCCGCCCTGATGATGCCAGCGCAAGAAAAAATGGCGGGACCGCTGCGAGAGACGACATTCAACGACCTGTCGATCCCGTTAATAAATAACGTAGACGCAGCGCTCGTAACCAGCGGCTCCGTGGCATGCGAGGCCCTCATACGCCAGATTTCCACCCCGGTACGCTGGACTGATATTATTCTCAAAATGTTCGAGCACGATGTTGGCACTTTCGTTGAAGTCGGCCATGGCAAAGTATTGGCAGGACTAGTCAAATCAATCGCAAAAGAAGCAGAAAAAGAGATCAGGTTGCTCACTGTGGAAGAACAGCTATGTTTAGTTTGAACGGACAAATCGCACTGGTAACCGGCGGATCGCAGGGCATCGGCCGCGCCACCGCATTGCTGTTGGGCAAGCTCGGCGCAGATGTGGCCGTCATGGCCCGTTCGCTCGATAGATGCCAGGCGACCGCTGATGAGATTCGAGCTGGCGGCCGACGCGCTGTCGCGCTACGCGCCGACCTGGCCAATCTTGATGAGATCAAGGGCGGGGTTGAAAAGGTCGCCAAGGAGCTGGGGCCGATCAGCATTCTCGTCAATAACGCGGCGATTACGCGCGACGGATTGATGTTGCGGATGAAGCGCGAGGACTGGCAGGACGTGATAGACACAAATCTGACCGGCGTCTTCCTGCTAACCCAACAAGTTTTACCAATGATGACGAAGGCGCGCCGCGGCCGCATCATCAATCTCACTTCGGTCGTTGCCCAGGCGGGCAATGTCGGTCAGATCAATTACATTTCGGCAAAAGCGGGAATCATCGGATTCACGAAGGCGATTGCGCGCGAATACGCTTCGCGCAATATCACGGTCAATGCTATCTCACCCGGTTTTATCGAAACACCAATGACGGCGGTTCTGAATGAAGCGGCGCGCAACGCGATGCTTGAACAGATACCGTTGAAACGTGCCGGAACAGATGTCGATGTAGCTAACGCTGTTGCATTTCTCGCCTCGGATGAGGCAGGCTATATCACTGGTCAGGTGCTGAATATTAATGGTGGAATGTACATGTGATAGCAGGCGTTTTGAACATAATCTAAATCATTATTTGGAGGAACTCATGGCAGAATCAATTGAGGAAAAGGTAAAACAGATTATCGTGGATGAACTGGGCGTGGACGAAACAGAAGTGACGCCGAATGCCCGTTTCATCGACGACCTGGGGGCGGATTCGCTCGATACGGTCGAGCTGGTGATGCGTTTCGAGGAGGAGTTCGGGATCGAAATTCCTGATGAGGAGGCCGAGAAGATACAGAGCGTACGCGATGCGATCGCTTATATTGACGAACATAAAAAGTAATTACCCCCGCAAAGCCCTGATACGATGAAAGATTTCAGTTTTCAGTTTTCAGTCGGGTAGTCTCGATCGATAACTGCAAACTGTGGACTGGAAACTGAAAATTATTTTCTGAGGAGGGATGTGAACAACCATATGATCAAGAAGCGCGTGGTAGTCACGGGCATGGGTTTGGTCAGCCCCCTCGGCAATACAACCGAGGAAACCTGGGATGGATTGATTGCCGGCCGAAGCGGCGTTGATTACATCACGCGCTTTGACACAAGCCGGCATAAAGTCAGATTCGCTGCTGAGACGAGGGGGTTCGATCCGCTCAAATTCGTCGAGAAGAAGGAGCTCAAGAAGATGGATTATTTCATCTTCTTTGCTATCGCTGCTGCGAAAGAGGCGCTCGATGATTCCTCGCTGAAGATTACCCCCGATAACGCGGAAGAGATCGGAGTCTACATCGGGAGCGGCATCGGCGGGTTCGGCGTTTTCGAACGCGAGCACAAGACGATGCTGGAAGATGGCCCGGATCGCATCTCGCCCTTCTTTATTCCGGCATCGATCATCAATCTCGCCTCGGGTTATGTATCGATCTATTCCGGAGCGAAGGGCCCAAACTCAGCGACAGCGACCGCATGTAGCTCAGGCGCTCATGCTCTAGGCGACAGTTTCAAAATCATCCAGCGGGGAGATGCGGTGGCAATGATCTGTGGCGGATCGGAAGGCGCCATCACCCCCATGTCGGTCGGCGGTTTCGGCGCGATGCGCGCGCTCTCGACACGGAATGACGATCCGTCGCGAGCTTCACGCCCGTTCGACAAAGCCCGCGATGGGTTCGTCATCGGTGAAGGAGCCGGGATACTGGTCCTCGAGGAACTCGAGCACGCCAAAGCGCGCGGTGCCAAAATATATGCGGAGATTGTGGGTTACGCGATGACCAGCGATGCCTTCCATATCACTATGCCCGATATCAACGGCCCTCGCCGCGTCATGCTCAAAGTGATCAAAGATGCGGGAATCGATCCGAATGAAGTTGATTACATCAATGTCCACGGGACATCGACACCGGCGGGTGATGTTAACGAGACCAACGCGATCAAAAGCGCCTTCGGCGACCACGCCTATAAACTCGCAGCCAGTTCAACCAAATCGATGACGGGACATTTGCTCGGAGGCGCCGGCGGACTCGAAGGGGGAATCACTGCCCTCGCAGTACAACGGCAGATACTACCGCCGACCATCAACTATGATATTCCCGACCCCGAATGCGATCTCGATTATGTGCCGAATCAGGCGCGCGCTGCGAAGGTTCGATACGCTTTGTCGAACAGCTTCGGTTTTGGCGGGACCAACGCAGCCCTCCTCTTCAGACGATACGATGAATAATTGATAATTCGTATAAGCTACGCCAACAATTTATACGAACTATCAATTATCAATTATTCCGGATCTTTTCCCACATCTGCTTTTTCCATCTTCGCGGTATAGCCAAGCCGCGTGCGTGCGATCAATTTTCGGTTGTCCTTGGACTTGACGGAGACCCTGACTGAGCGGTAACTGCCATCTTTCCTCTCATTGGTCGGATAATAATTGATGGTGTATTGCGAGCGGAGGTCTTTGCTTATCTGGGCCGAGATGGCATCCATCTCTTTGACATCTTGCGGAAAGAAGGCGCGACCGCCCGACTCGTCGGCCAGCCGAGTGAGCAAAGCTCGGGCTTTCAGGTTGGAATCCACACTGAGTGCGCTGCTCGACTCTTCATCGGGGATGAAACCGATGAAATAGACCTGAGCTTCACTCTCTTTTATCGCGGACATCACCTCGTTCTCTCTCGATAAGCTGTTTCTCTCGACTCCGTCGCTGATGACAATCAGAGCTTTGCGCCTCAGTTTGCCGGTCTTGGTGACATACTCGGATGTGTTGATGACGGCGTCCAGCATCGCCGTGCCACCATCCGGCACAAGCGCACTCAAAGCAGTTTCCAGTTTTTTCTTGTCGGTGGTGAATGATTGAACCAGTTCGGTCCGATACTGAAATTGTGCAACGAAGCCCTCGTCATCAGGCTTCATCTCTTTGAGCAGATCCCGGACGGAGGCCGTCACCGACTCAAGTTTAGAGCGCATGCTCCCCGACGCATCTAGAACCAGGCCGAAGCTGATCGGCGTCTCCTCACGGTTCACCGACTCGATTACCTGAGGGATCTTGTCCTCGAGAACCGTGAAGTTCTCTTTGTCCAGATCGTAGACCGGCGTGTTGGTCTGATCGATGACAGTCACGTCGAGCTGAACCAGCCCCGTGTCGATTTTGACGATCTCGTCGCTGAGATCGATCGGTTGATCGTCTATCTTCGCGGGCGGACGAGATTCCAGATTTTTGGGCGGTATGATCTTGAATGATTGCGTGGGCAATTGAGGAGCCGGTTTCGGCTTCGGCTTATCCTGCTTCTGCGCGGAAACCCGGACAATTGTAGAGAGAATAAAGAGGCACACCAATAAAATAAATCCTGACCTAAAAAATAACCTGTAGTTACCCATCGATAATCCTCTATTTATTTAGCCGGGATGAAGCCGGCTACAGAATTAGGAGGGAAGAATGAGACATTATACATGGAATTAGTTTGAATGAGCGCTCGCCGAAGTTTTATATAAAAAAAATAATGTTAGTGTATCGGGAAGTATCGACACAAAAACACAAAAGTGACACAAATGAAATTCAAATAGACACAGATGAGACATCGCTCGAGGCTATTCATCACTCTCGTCTCGCATGGTGTATCACTGGGTCTCTGCGCGTTGCGGGAACAATCTCAACAGCGCCCACTCTATCCCCCACAACGTTATCCCGATAACTGAGGTCGATATCACCCAGTACAACCAATAGCTGCTGACCGTATCCTGCCAGATATCGTAGACGCGATGAGCCGTGTTGATATTGAACTCCGGCGGCGTGACGAATCGGCAAATGAACTGCACAAGTATGAACGAAATAAGAGCGGCCAGCCATGACTGCGATTGCGCGCGCACTTTTGCGATCGCCAATAACCCGACGACCGTCCCGCCCAAATGAGACGCGATCGAGACCGGCGTGACGATATTGATCAAGTACATGTCGATAATCCACGGGGGGAGGCCGAAGATAAGCAAGAGCACAGACAGGCGAATTATCAGAGGGTTGGCGAGAAATAATCCGGCAGCCAAGAACAAGTTAGCCAGATGACACATCCACAACATCTGGCTCGCCTGGCCGAGCTGCTGATAGGCGACAAAACGCGCAACAAACAATATAAGGGGAAGCCAACCCAGTGACCTGAACCAGTAGGATTTCCAATCGGGGTATACGGGACCACCGGGGCCAGCCGGGCAATCAAGTTGTTCCCTGCCCTCACTTATCTTCATTGCTTGATTCTCCATCAAATTTTGTTGAATAATGGCGCGGAATTCCACCACTTACACCCAATCGGACGCAAATAGTTTTACGCTCGGCGAAAGCGTTGGTTATAATACTAATCATCCGGCACACATCTCACGTGTCCCGAATCTCAAGCGCAAAGGCAGGCGCATATGTGGAGTTGCATGAGATGGATCAATTTATTCAGTTATTCTTCAAGCACAAGTGGTCAACTTTTGCCAAAGGGGAGCTTAGCTTTGCCAATCGCCCATCGTGGCTTTTGACGATCCTCGTCGCACTCGCCATCGTGCTGCTCGTCTACTTCCTTTATATTCGACCCGCTTATCGCATCAACTCTCGCATGAAATGGGGATTGATAGCTCTGCGGGCGACTCTGATGGCATTACTTCTGATACTGATCATGCGTCCGGTCGTGGTGGTGCCTTCGGTCATTCCCAAGAGCACCAGCGTTGCGGTTCTCGCCGATGATTCGCGCAGCATGCAACTCGAGGATGAAAACAACCGTTCGCGCATGGCGGCCGCCCGAGAGATACTCGCTCCGGCTCATCAGTTCACGCGGGAGCTCGATGCGAAATTCAAAGTCAATCTCTATGGCTTCTCGACGACAGCGGTGAAGATCAAGGATGCTGCCGAATTGAAGGCCATGGGAGCGGCAACCGATCTATCAGGCGCTCTCGACGAGGCGGTTCAGGATTCCAGCGGTGCTGCGTTATCGGCCATCGTTGTGGTCAGCGATGGCGGCTCAAATACTCCGAAAGACCTGGGAGCGGAATTGCGTGAACTGCGCGCGAAAAATATCCCCGTCTTCACCATCGGCGTCGGCAATCCCGATCGCTTCAAAGACGCCGAGATGGCGCGCGTCACGACGCCGCGCCGGGTATTGACCGGCTCGGCTGTTAGCGCTGATGTGCTGGTTCGCTTGAGCGGTTACCCCAGTAGCAAGGTAGCGCTGGCCGTGACCGAAGACGGGCGGGCGATCAAAACACAACAGTTCGATGTCAAGGGAGGCGAATCGCAAACAGTGACGGTCGAGTTCACGCCGACATCTCCCGGTCCGCATCGTTATTCATTTGAAATCAAGCCGCTCGACGGCGAAACAACGGTGGAGAATAACGCGCAGGACGCTCTGATCGAGGTGACAAAAGATAACCCGAAAATCCTCTATATAGAAGGCGAGCCGCGCTGGGAATACGGTTTCTTACGCAAGTCTTTAGTCAAGAACGAGAAGAATCTGGTGCTGGTCTCCGTCAATCGCACAGCTGACGGCAAGTTCTATCGCCAGGGCGTCGAGAGCGGCGCGGAACTGACCAAAGGCTTCCCCGCCTCGATCGAAGAGTTGTTCGCTTATCAAGGCCTGATCATCGGGAGTATCGAGGCAAATTTCTTCACTTTCGACCAACTTAAATATATCGAGCAGTTCGCCGCCAAACGCGGAGGCGGAGTGCTGGCTATCGGAGGCGCCCGCTCTTTCGACGCCGGTAAGTATGCGAATTCACCGGTCGCCGATATGCTGCCGCTGACCCTGAATGACCAGATCGAAGAGCCCGAGATGCATATCGCATCGAACTATAAAGCGGTGCTTACGCCGCGCGGCCGCGTTCATGCGGTCACCCGGCTCAATGAAGACCGCAACCTGAGTGCGAAGGCATGGGACGAACTGCCGCCGATCTCCATTCCCGAGATAATCAATCAGACGAAACCCGGCGCGACCGTCATTCTCGAAGCGCGCAGCATCAATGACCGGACGCGCGTCGTCCCGCTGCTGGCTGAAGAGCGGTACGGGCGCGGTCGAACTCTGGCACTGACGACCAATGATACCTGGCGCTGGCGAATGGAGCAGGATTCAAAGAATACTTCGCACGAGAATTTCTGGAGGCAATTGCTGCGTTACCTGGTCTCCACTACGCCGAACCAATACGAGATTGCGTCTGAACGCGACGTATACGCGACCGCCGATATCATCAACCTGCGCGGCGATGTGAATGATAATAAGTTCGATGCGGTCACTGACGCGCAGGTGACAGCGCGCATCACCAAACCGCAGGGAAGCACAGTCGAGATTCCCCTTGAGATCAATTACAACGAAAAGGGCAGCGACTACCGCAACGAACTCACGGCCGATGAAAATGGGCTGTATCGCGTGGAAATGACGGCGCGCCGAGGCGGAACGACACTGGGGACAGCCGAATCTACCTTCTATGTCACCGATCGGACGCGCGAATTTCATGACGCCGCGCAGAACGTGGAGTTGCTCAAGCGCGTCGCCGCCGAGACCGGCGGCCAATATTTTCCGCTCAATCAGGCGAGCGATCTGCTCGATGAGATCACCATGCTCGAAGGCAAGAATTCCGAGCGTGTCAGCAAAGACCTGTGGGATATGCCGGTCAATTTTTTATTGCTCGTAGGATTGGCGAGCGCCGAGTGGTTTCTCCGTAAGCGCAAGGGATTGGCGTAGCGAAGTTCCTCAATATGTTATTAAGAGTCATAGTAGAGCTGCATTAGCGGCGATCGAGCCTGGCTCAAACCGCTGCCGGCGCGGCTTTGAAATGCGAATATTGTCAATGTTAACAATTGTAATGCGTAATTTAGCCACGACATTTTTGCTCTCGGTCCTGTTAGGCGTAACAGCGTGCGCGCAGGATGTCCCTATCGTGCCGGAAGGGCAACAGAAAAAGAAACAAACGGAGGAGACGAAAGCGGACGCCCCTGTTGCAGCAGTCACGCCGCGAATGCCGGCGGATAAAAATAAATTCGCGATCATCATCAGCGGAATCAGCGGCGAAGAGATTTACGCGAAAAACTTCGGCGAATGGACCGTCAAATTGCGCAAATCTCTGACCGAGAGTATGGGCTTCGCTGAGGATCAGGTTATCGTCTTCGCCGAGAAGCCGGCGGGCAAAGAGCAGCGCGCCTCGGCCGAGACGGTCAAACAAATTTTCGCAACCCTACAAGGGGCGATGAAGAGCGACAGTCAAATCTTCGTCTTTTTTATAGGCCACGGCAGTTATACCGATAAGATCGCCAAATTCAACCTGATCGGCCCGGACCTGGCGGCCAGCGATTACGCACAGATGATCGCCAAGCTGCCCGCGCGCAACATCGTCGTCGTCAATACGGCGAGCTCGAGCGGCGAGTTTATCAAACCGCTTTCGGGCAAGGGGCGCGTGATTGTGACGGCGACGCGCAGCGGGACAGAAACTAACGCCACTCGCTTCGCCGAATACTTCATCGACGCTCTGGGTAACAACGAAGCGGACTCCGACAAGAACGGCCGCGTCTCGGTGCTAGAAGCATTCGATTACGCGAGCAAACTTACGAATGAGTCGTATGTAAAAGCGGGAAAGATAGTGACCGAACATTCCTTGATCGACGACAACGGAGATGGCGCTGGACACCCGAAGGCGGAAGCCGGCGACGGGACGCTGGCCCGAACGGTCTATTTCGATTCAATCCCGCAGATGCAGGCGGGCGGCGACGCCGAACTTGCGCAACTTTTTTCCGAGCGGATGCGGCTTGAAGGCGAAATCGGCCAACTAAAGGGCCGCAAAGAGCAAATGAAACCGGAAGAATACGAGTCCGAGCTTGAAAAATTGTTGGTCGAACTCGCGAAAATCAATCAGAAAATCAAGGCAAAGCAGAAGTGAGAGCTATCGGTAACGTGTGATTTGTGACCTTTACTGTGACTCTTCCCGGTCAAAAATAAAATATATGCTGGCAAACAAATCGAGAATCGATTCGCGTTTTTTTCCGATACTTCCCCTGGTCTGCCTCATCTTCCTTCTGCTCATCTCCTGCGCCGCCGCGCAAAACCACACCATCGAGACCGCTCAAGAAGAGCTGCAGCAGGGAAAATATGAGGCTGCCATTACGTCGTTCAACCGCCTGTTGCAGGCCAACCCGAACGACGCGGCTGCGCAAAAGGGACTGCTGCAGGCGTATCTTGAAACCGGCCGATACGCCGAAGCCGAACGCGATGCTAAGAAGTTCGCCGGCTCAAAAGCGAACGAGCCCCTGATGAGGCTAATGCTGGGCGAGGTCTATGCCATCACCGGCCGCTATCCCGAGGCCGTCGCCGAATTCGAAGGCGCGCGCAAATCGGCCGATGCGCCGACCAAACTGCGAGCGGAACTTCGTCGCGGAGAGGTGCTCAGGCTCACGGGTAAAGAGGAAGCCGCGGTGGAGGCATTCAAGACCATCGACGTGCATTTCGAAGCGAACGAAGCCGATACCGCCGAAGAGCTGACTATCCACGCGCGCGCCCTGACGAATCTCGAAAAATTCCACGACGCCAACGAAGTCTATCTCGAAGCCATTGAGCTCGACGAGGCATATCTCGATGCGCATCTCGGCGGAGGGGAACTTTACACGGCCAAGTACAACTATGCCGACGCCGCCAAATTCTTCGATGACGCGGCCAAGGTCAATTCCAATAACGCGCGGCTTCATCTCGATATCGCGGCCAACCGGCGGATAGAGGGTGGCGAGAAAATGAACGCGCCGCTGACGGAAGCGCTCAAGATCAACCCGAACTATGTCGAGGCCAGGATATTCGCTGCCACCATCGATCTGGAGGCTGAGCGCTTCCCTTCCGCGTCCAAGCATCTGGACGAGGCTCTCAAGGTCAATCCGAATGCGCCGGACGCTCACGCCTTACGGGCGGCGATGTTCTGGCTGCAGGAGCGCAAGAGCGATCTGGACAACGAAATCAAGGCCACGCTGGCGATCAACCCGCGCTACGGAATGCTCTACGAAGTGCTGGCGCATTTCGCGACCCAGGTGCGCCGGTACAATGAGGGGGTCGTATTTCTACGCGAAGCGATCAGGCTTTCACCCAGATTGTGGTCATCACATCTCGCGCTGGGCATAGGTTTGCTGCGGCTGGGCCAGATGGATGAGGGGCGGGCCGAGCTGGAGCTGGCATTCAAAGGCGATCCTTTCAACTTGTGGGCGAAGAACACGCTCGACCTGCTCGATACGATGAAGGATTACCGCACGACCAGGCGGGGTGATTTCATCCTGACGGCGGCGGCCAAAGAGAATGACGTGCTGAGCAACTACGCCGGCAATCTTCTCGACGAAGCACAGCGAAAACTATCGGCGAAATACAAGTTCACGCCTCGCCCTCCCATCTCGGTCGAGATATTTCCGAACCATGCCGATTTCGAAGTGCGCGTGCTGGGGTTGACGGGCCTGGGCGCTCTCGGCGTCTGTTTCGGCCAGGTCATCGCGCAGGATTCCCCATCGGCGCGGCCCGGCGAGTTCAACTGGGGCAGCACGCTCTGGCACGAATACATGCACGTCATCACCCTGCAGATCACCGATCACCTGATTCCGCGCTGGTTCTCCGAAGGCCTCTCGGTCTTCGAGGAGCACAATGCGCGGCCCGGGTGGGGAGACGACTGGAACTCGGGGCTCATCAAGGCCCTGGCCGATGGCGAGTGGTTCAAGATCGCCGACCTGGACAATGGATTCATCCGCCCGAAGCGGCCGAACGATGTGCCGCTGGCCTACTTCGAAGCCTCGCAGGTCTGCCACTTCATCAACGACCGCTACGGGTTCAATGCGATCCTCGAGATGCTTCGCGGTTATCGCGAGAAGAAGAAGACGCCGGAAATTCTCCGGCAGGTTTTGCAACTTTCGGAAGCCGATTTCGACCGCGAGTTCAATAAATATACGCGCGACCAGGTCGACAAATACATCAAAACGCTCGAATCCGGATTTAAAGCGACGGCCTCAGCACGGCCCTCAAAGGAAGAGGTCTTCACGAAGGCCGCCGCGAGCCCTGATGATTTCGCTATAAATTTCCGCGCGGGGTTGATCTATTACAGCGACAAGAACTACGACAAGGCGATCACACATTTGAAACGGTCGATCGAACTGTTTCCATACCAGGGCGGTGAGGCCAATGCCTACGAGCCGCTCGCCGAGATGTACGAGAAGCGCGGCGACAAGGCCGCCGCCGCCGAGATGCTCGAAGCGTTGATAAAGGTCGACGAGGAGAACTATGAAGCCTTGAAGAAGCTCGCCCAACTCAAAATGGACCTGGGTGACAAAGCGCGGGCTCTCGAAGTTCTGCACCTGAGTTTTTACGTCAATCCGTTCGAGCATGCCGCGCATACGATGGCGGGAAACCTGCATCTCGAACGCAATGAAGCGGAGGCGGCCGTTCGCGAATTCCAGGTCGCGCTCGGCGCTAATCCCCCCAATGTCGCGGAAGCGCATTACAACATCGCCCGCGCCTACCTCGCTGCCGGTAAAAACAGTGACGCGAAACGATCCGTGCTGCGGGCGCTGGAGACCGCCCCCGGATTCGAAAAGGCTCAGGAGCTTTTATTGAAACTTACGAATCAATAAAAGGGTAGATATAATTATGGGTGTATAACTCTTCAGCCCGCTTCATCGGGGCTTTCCCGCGGAGCAAAAAATAGGTTACGAAGACTGGTGGCTCGGGTAGCGCCATCACTGAGAGAGCGATTAAGCGTCCCTGCAGTCTGGCCCTGGCCACAAGTGATCGAGAGACGGCTTTAAAGGGCCTGAGTGGGGAACAGGTTGAGTTATCCATCGACACCGGACGTCGAACGGTTGCCTGTTTGCCCGGCGGGCCCCCCCGATGAAGCTGGCTAAGATGTTACAATGGAGCATTATGAAAAAGCGTAAGCTAACCATCTCCATCATCGCGATCTGTTTGCTCGCCGGCTTGGCGCTGGGGCAGCGCCCGCACCGGAAAAAACCGACGATGGACCTACCCTCCGTATCGGAGGGCGGTATTCCGAAAGCTGATGAGAACCTTTCGGGACGATTCACGTTCGTGCGGGTTCGGTTCGATATGAGCCTGTATGCATCCGCATATCGCTACAGCAACATGCTCGGTGATAATGGTCCGCCATGGTCGCACGATTACCCGGTCGCGGGCCGCCACCTGATGAAGATAATGGCCGAGTTATCGGAGATCGACGCCAATCTCGATATCAATGAACCGATCGTAACATTCGATGATCCGGCGCTCTTCAAATTCCCCTTCGCATACCTCTGCGAGGTGGGGTTTATGGAACTGAACGACCAGGAGATTCAGGGATGGCGCGAATATTTACTGCGCGGCGGTTTCCTGATGGTCGATGATTTCCGCGCTCAATACGATTTTCAAAATTTTCAAGAACACGTCAAAAGAGCATTCCCCGAATATCAACTAAAGAAGCTCGATATTTCGCACCCTATTTTCAATTGCTTCTTCTCGATCAAAACATTGGAGCTCAACCCGGTTTACGGCCGCGGCACATACTACGACAACGTCGGCGGCGGCCAATACTTATTACCTGAATTCTGGGGGTTGGAAGACGAGACGGGCCGTCTGATGATGATCGCCAATCATAACTATGACGTGAGCGATTACTGGCAGTTCTCGGACAACCCCTTCAGCCCGATCGAGGAGACGAACGAGGCATACAAGTTTGGCGTGAATTACATAATCTATGCGCTAACGCACTAATCTCAATCTAACAAGGGGACCATAATGGCTGTAGACACTCAAGTGATCCGTGACGAGGAAGTGTTGGAAAAACTTACCGCCGCGCGCGCGAGCATATTACGCGAAATTCGCAAGGCGATCGTGGGACAGGATGAGGTGGTGGAACAAGTCCTGATCTCGCTTTTCGTCGGCGGACATTCGATCATCACCGGCGTGCCCGGGCTCGCCAAAACCTTGCTGGTGCGGACGATCGCCAACGTGCTCGATCTCTCGTTCAAGCGGATCCAATTCACGCCGGACCTCATGCCAGCCGATATCACAGGGACTGAGATCATCGAAGAGGACCGCGCGACGGGAAAACGCGCTCTGGAATTCATCCACGGGCCTATCTTCGCCAACATCATCCTGGCTGACGAAATCAACCGCACTCCGCCGAAGACTCAGGCGGCCCTGCTCGAAGCGATGCAGGAGGGCAACGTGACCGTACAGGGCGAGACCTATCCGCTTCCCAAGCCCTTCTTCGTGCTCGCGACGCAGAATCCGATCGAAATGGAAGGCACCTATCCGCTGCCGGAAGCGCAGCTCGATCGTTTTATGTTCAATGTCCGCATCGGATATCTGCCGGAAGAGGATGAAGTGGAGGTGGTCAAGATGACTACTTCGCCGCAGGACCTGAGGTTCGAACGACTGATGTCGGCCGAAGAGATCATCGCTTTCCAGAGACTTGTGCGTAAAGTCCCATCGGCCGATTCCGTCACGCGCTATGCGGTGAATCTGGTCAGCACGAGCCGGCCGGGCACCGAACGGGCGCCGGATTTTATCAACCGCTGGGTGACCTGGGGCGGTTCATTGAGGGCATCACAATATCTCATCCTGGCGGGCAAGGCGCGAGCCATTCTGCACGGGCGTTATAACGTCTCGTGTGAAGACATTCGCGCATTGGCTCAGCCCGTTTTGCGCCATCGCATCCTGCTCAATTTCCAGGCTGAATCCGAGAAGGTGGATTCGGATCACGTGATCAGAAGGTTGATAGAAACGGTTCCCGAACCCAAGTCGGGGCTTTAATTGCGGACTGCGATTGCGGATTTTCGGAACGATTTCCCATTCAATCCGCAATCTGCGCGTTATCTGAGGCACAAGTAAGTAGAGATGAAACTTACCAATCAACCATCCGCGATTCGCAACGGGCAATCCGCAGTCAGTCTGCGGTTCCTTTCCCCCGATGTACTGGCGCGCATCAGTTCGCTCGAGTTGCTCGCTCGCAGCGTCGTCGAGGGCTTTATCTCGGGATTGCATCGGTCGCCGTTCACCGGCTTCTCTACCGAATTCGCCGAGTATCGGCAGTATATGCCCGGAGATGATCTGCGCTACCTGGATTGGAAATTGTTGGGGCGCACCGACCGCTATTACATCAAGAAATACCGGGCCGACACCAACGCGCAGTGCCATATCCTGATCGATGCCAGCGCATCGATGCGGTATACCACGGGATCGATCACCAAACTCCAGTATGCGCAATATCTCGGCTCCTCGCTCGCTTACCTCTCCAATAAACAGCAGGACGCGGTCGGATTTATCGCATTCGATCAGGAGATCCGCACGCACGTGCCGGCGCACAACCGCACCGGGCAAATGCGCACGATCTTCGGGCGGATGGAGCAACTCGAGGCGGGCAATGAGACCAATTTGTCGAAAATGCTCCACCAGGCTGCCGAGAGAATTACGCGTCGCGGCATCATCATCGTGATCTCCGATTTTTACGATGAGCCGGCAGCGATCGTCAGCGCGCTCCAGCACCTGCGGTTCAAAGGCAACGATGTCATCGTCTTTCACGTGCTCGACAAGAATGAGTTGGATTTTGAATTCACCGAGCCGGTCCTCCTGGAAGATGCGGAGAGCGAAGAGCAGATTCACGTAATGCCCGATGTGTTGGGTGAAGGTTATCGCAACACCATTCGCGCGCACATCGATCAGCTGCGCGACGGCGCATCGATAAACAGGATCGATTACGAATTGCTGACAACCGACAAGCCGCTTGATTTCGCGTTGTTCTCGTTTTTGGCTAAAAGGGCGAAACAGTAGGAAACCAATAGGGCGAGAAGCGGCGAAACGCAAAAATCCTTTTTGCACCTTTTTGCTGCTTGCCCTTTTTTGTTTCCGCCATTAAAAAATGTCATTTCTAAATCCACTATTCCTGCTCGGGCTTGCGGCCATCGCCGCGCCGGTCATCGTACATCTGGTGCGGCGCACGAAAGCTCCGCGCGTCGAGTTCCCTTCCCTCATGTTCGTGCGGCGCGTCCCGCAGCGTACGATTCGCAAACGTCAATTTCAGAACCTGCTGTTGCTCCTGCTGCGGTGCGCGGCGTTCCTCCTGCTGGTACTCGCCTTCGTGCGCCCCTACTTCGGCAGCGGTCAGGCCGAGAGCGCCGGGCAGCGCGCAAACATCATCCTGCTCGATTCGTCATTCAGTATGCGCTATGACAACCGCTTCGATCGGGCAAAAGAGCGAGCCCGGGAGACCATCGATCAATTCGGCGGCGGAGATCGCACGGCGCTCGTAACTTTCGGGCAGGGCTATGAAGTTCAAAACAGATTCACGACTGACATCGGCCAGTTGAAATCCGTGCTCGCTAACCTTCAACCCGGCTCCGGCAGTACCGACTACATCCAGGCGATCCGGGCTGCTGAAGGAATGTTCAAAGAGGCGGGGGCCGGCATCAAGAACATAATCTTGATCTCGGATTTTCAGGCCAGCGGGCGTAATGCGTCCGAGGCGGCCTATCGTCTGGACAAAGCTATAAAGCTCACGACCATAGATACTGGGCGAACCTGAATCACCCAACCTGGCGATCCCGGAAGTAGTGGTTCAACCGCTGATCTACCAGCCGAAATACACGGAGCGCCTCACGGCGCGCATCGCGAACTTCAGCGAGGCGGCTAAGGATGCCGTACGCGTCGAATTTCAGCTGAACGACCGCACCGTCGAGAAGCGCGAGATTAAGATTCCCGCGCGCGATGCGACTACTGTCGAGTTCACCGGGTTCAATCTCAACGAAGGAGACAACCGCGCGACGATCCAGGTCGATGGCGACAATTTCTCCTTCGATAATCGCCGCTACTTCACTCTGCGCCGCACCGACCAGCTGAAAGCGCTGGTGATAGAGTCTGCGACGCGCGGCCGCAGTGAGAGCTTTTACCTGCGCAACGCCTTGATGACAGGCGAGAACCTGCCCTTCAACGTGGAGAGCAAGACGGCCGGCGCGGTCAATCCTACCGAGATCGCGAACTATCGGGTGATCATTCTCAATGACCCGGGAAGCGTCTCTCAAGCCATGGCGGCTCAGCTCACCAGGTTCATCGAGGGCGGCGGCGGACTCATCATCTCGGCGGGACCGCACACTGATCCGTCCGCATTCAACCAGACATTTCAGAACATTGCGCCGGCTAAACTCGAGGAGGCGGTGCAATTGCGCGGCGATTACGTCTCTATGAGCGAGATCAAAACCGATCATCCGATCTTCGAGGTCTTCCGGCAGAGCGGGCGGCTATCGGCGGCGCGCGTCTTCGGGTATCACCGGGCAACCTCGAGCGAACAGGCATCTGTGCTCGCCCGCTTTGAGAACGGCAACCCGGCCCTGATCGAATCGTCGCACGGAAGCGGCAGGGTCCTGCTCTTCACCTCGACTTTCGACGCGAGCTGGAACGACCTGCCATTGACCCCGATCTATCTCCCGCTCGTGCGGCAGATGACGCGGTATCTGGGTGAGCACGAAGAAGCGGCTTCGAACCTGCTCGGAGAGACCTTCACAGTCGCAGCGGCGAAGGACGGCTCGCTTCCTTCGATCGACGATCCGAGCGGCGACCGCGTAACCGACCGCAAACAGATGGCGACGGGAGAATTGATAGTCAACGCGAGCGAGCCGGGATTTTATCATCTGCGTTATTCCGGCAATTCAAAGTACGCGGCGGTAAACCTCGACGGCAAAGAATCGGATTTAGCGAAACTCAGTGTGGACGAGTTCGTCGCCTCCGTCACCGGCACCGATCCGGCTGCAGCACAGGCCGCCAGCGTCACCGGCGGTGAAAAGTTGAGCAATGATGAGGTAGAATCGCGCCAGCGCGTCTGGTGGATTTTGCTGATTGCGGCATTCCTGTTGTTCGTAGCGGAGGGCATTCTTGCGCGGCGAATAAAAATGTCGAGGGTGATCGGCTGAAAGGGCAGGGCATGTGAAGATCGAATGAGTTATGATTATGCAGAAGAGAGTTTCCCCACAAAAAGCAAAAGTATTTCCAAAGACACAAACATCTTCGTTCTCTGTGCTCTTTGAGTTATTTCTGTTTCATCGTGGTGAATCTAACGGGTGGGTCGTCAAATCGCGAGGAAAATTATGAATTATCTAGATAATCAAGTCTTCCAGATCATTCGTGCGGTGCGCAAGCGCCGTAATCTGCTCACCGTGTTACGCGGAGGTGCGATTACGCTCGCGATTTCAGCGGTTCTTTTGATCCTCAGCGGCTTCGCGGCATACCGCTATCGTTACAATACCGGCGCGCTCGTCTCGCTACGCATAGCCGCGCTTCTGGGTGTGATCGCCGCGGTATATTTCTTCCTCGTTCGCCCGCTGCGCCGCAAAATCAGCGATACGCGGATCGCGCGCTTCGTCGAAGAGAAACACTCCGGCATCGGCGATCGGCTCGTCAGCGCCGTGGAGTTCTCCGACGAAGAACAACGCTCGCTCTTTTCGCCATCCATTATCGAGCGCCTGATCGGCGATGCCGACCGGCACGCGCGCGACGTCAACGTTGACGAGGTCATCCCGCGTAAACGTTTCTGGCGACTGGGAGGCGCGGGAGCCGCGTGCATAGCTCTCTTCCTCTTCGCATTGATCTTCGGACCGGAAGAACTGAAGAGCGGAATATTACAACTGGTCGCTCCGGCCAGCCCGGCGGCCGCATCGAATGCCCTCCGCCTCGATATCAAACCAGGAACCGCGCGCGTACCCAAAGGCTCGGATCAGAGGATCAGCGCTTCGCTCATAAACTTCCAGGCGGAACAGACCACCGTCTTTACGCGCAAAGCGGGCGGCGCGAGCGACCAGTGGGTCGGACAGCCGATGGAGCCCGCGAAGAACAACAACGAGTTCCAACTCTTCATTTTTAACATTCAGGAAGACACCGAGTACTTCTGCGAATCCGGAGGCGTACGCTCAGAGGTTTATAAGCTTACGGTCGCAGACCTGCCGTTCGTCAAACGCATCGATCAAACGCAGTTTGCCCCCAGCTACACAGGCATGCGGCCCAAGATCATCGAGGATGCTCCGGATATCGCAGCACTCGCCGGCACGAACGTCAAACTCACCGCGAAGCTTTCAATCAAAGCGAAGGGCGCCCGGATCGTGCTTGCCGACGGAAAGAAAGTAGAGATGGAGCTGGCTGGCGAAAGCGATTTCGCCGGCACGATTTCGGTGACCAAGAACACCAGTTATCACATCGAGCTCACCAGCGTCGATGGAGATGTTTATAACGGCTCTAACGAATATGACATCAGCGTTCTCGAAGATCGTCCCCCGACGGTGACTTTCGATAAGCCCGGCCGCGATATGCGGGCGACGAGCGTGGAGGAGGTCTTCACGCAGGCCAAGGCTGAAGATGACTATGGCGTCGTCTCGCTCGACCTCCATTTTTCGGTCAACGGAGGCGAAGAGAAGAAGGTCGATCTGCAGAAGTTGCGCGGCAACTCAGCGCGTACGCTCTCGGGCGCCCACACCTTTTTCCTGGAAGAATACGGCCTCGAGCCAGGAGACCTGATCTCGTACTATGCCAGGGCTCGCGATGCGCGGAATGAGACCACCAGCGACATTTATTTCATCGAAGTCAAACCATTTCAGAAAGAGTTCAAACAATCACAACAGGGAGGCGGTGGCGGTGAAGGTGAAGATCAGGGGCAGGGATTGACCAGGCGGCAGAAGCAGGTCGTGGCCGCAACTTTTCGCGTGAATCGCGATGAGCCGACCTATTCGGAGCAGGAGAAGACCGAGAACTACACCACGGTCACGCTCTCTCAGGAAAAATTGCACCAGGACGCGACTGCGCTGATCGACCGCATAAAACGCCGGATGGGCGATCAGATCAGCCAGGAGCCGCAATTCGTGAAGCTCGTCGATTATCTGACCGAGGCGGCGAAGTCGATGGCGCCCGCAGTCACCGAACTGAAAGCGCGGAAAGGTAAAGATGCTATCGTGCACGAGCAAAAGGCGTTACAGCAGCTGATGCGCGCTGACGCTATCTTCCGCGAGATGGAGATCGCCATCAGCCAGGATGGGCAGGGCAACAGCTCCGAAGCCCAGGAGCTGGCCGATCTCTTCGAACTCGAAATGGATAAGATGAAGAACCAGTACGAGACGCTCAAGCGCGAGCAACAGCAGAAGTCTCAAAAGCAGGATGATGAGACCAAGCGCAAACTCGAAGAGCTCTCACAACGGATGCAGCGCGAGCTCGAGCAGCAGCAGCAGCGCATGCAGAGCGCGCGCAACGGCGGCGGCGGCGGTGGCGGCCGCGACCAGCAACAGATGATCGACGAAGCCCGCAAGGCGGCGCGCGAACTCGAGCGGCTGTCGCGCGAGCGGCGCGACCCGCAGATGATGGACCTGAGCAATAAGCTCAACCAGGCGGCTGACGAAATGCAGCGCTCCCAGAATGCCGCGCGCAACAATAATCAACAGGAAGCGCTATCCCGCAATTTGCGAGCTCAGCAACAGATTGACGAGGCGACCCGCCGCCTCAACCAATTGCAGAAGTCCCAAGGCAACCAATCGATCCAGGGCCTGCGCCAGCGCGCCTCCAACGCGGCGGCTCAGCAACAGGAGATCGCGAAACAGGTCGAAGATGTCGCCCGTCGCAGCCGCGCCGGGGATCAGTCGGCCGGCCAATCGAAGCAACAACTTTCAGAACGCAAGGATGAATTGGCCAACGAAGTGAACAATCTCGAAAGAGACATCGATCAAACTGCGCGCGGGCTCGGCCAGGAACAACAGGAGGCGGCTAACCGGTTGCGTGATGCGGCCACCTCGATCCGGCAAAACCGCGTGGCCGACCGCATCCGAGGTACGCGGAAGATGGTGGATAGCAATGCGTTCGACGCCGCTCAAGCGGGAGACAGAGAGATTCAACAGAACCTCGATAATGTCGCCCAGCAACTGCAAGAGGCCGATAAGATGGCTCAGCGTAAGGGACAACAGGGCGGCGAGGCGGATCCTCTCGATAAAGCCAGCCAGCTGGCTAATAACATTGAATCGATGCGGCGCCGGCTCAACTCTGATTCCCAGCGTGGCGAGGGCAACCAGCAGGGCCGCGCCAATCAGAATCAGCAAAATCAGCAAAATCAACAGGGTCAGGGCCAGCAGGATCAACAGGGCCAGCAGGGGCAACAGGGCCAGCAAGGGCAACAGGGACAGCAGGGGCAACAGGGCCAGCAGGGGCAACAGGGGCAACAGGGCCAGCAGGGGCAACAGGGGCAACAGGGCCAGCAGGGACAACAGGGCCAGCAGGGACAGCAGGGACAACAGGGACAGCAAGGGCAACAGGGCCAGGGTCAGGGTCAGGGTCAGGGTCAACGAGGAAATCAGTCAAACGGGCAAAACCGTGGCCAGAGCGATCAGGGTGAAGGGCAAGGCTCTCAACGATCGGAAGGATCACCTAACCCGCAGAATCACCAAAATCCGGGTGGCGGCGGGCCTATTCGTGGCGTCCAGCTTGATAAGCAGTTCAAGGCTGAGCTTAACCAGTATCTGCGCGATGCCGAAGATTTGCGCCGCAACCTTCCCCGTGACCGCGATCTCACGCGCAACCTCGACCAGGCGATCCAGGCATTGAAGCAGGCCGGCGAATTTATCGGGCGCGATGATAATCGCACCGCGGCATTATTGAAAACTCAGGTAGTCGATCCTCTCCGCAGCATTGAAATGGAACTGAGCAAACGTCTGCAAGCTAAGCTCGGTAAGAACAATCTGAGGCTGTCGGACGAAGGAGCCGCCCCGGAGCGTTATCGTAAGCTGGTCGACGAGTACTACAAACGCCTATCTTCAGGCTCGAAATAAATACTCGCAGTTATAATAAGGATATAATTGCAACCGAACATGATTATCGACTAACTTATGTTAATCGATAATCATGTTCCCAGCCTGAATAGCCTCATTTCTTTAATTATTTTTACTAACAACAACCTATACACTCGCCAGGAACTTATTATCCACTAATAACCATCATTACCGATGCTACCCTCATTTATATCTAATATTAATTCGACGTACGAACGATATCTATCCTATTGATGTTTGTTCCAACTTCGTATAGCCTTTCTTTGGATCTTCAATGATCGGCTGTAGCTAAGTTACATATATTATAGATAAACATTAACATAAACTATCATTGAACGATCTGCCCTATTCCTCACCTAATGACTGATGGTTAGATCACTTTGGTAGCCAGTTTGTGAGATATCTATCGCAGGCGGGCTTCTATATCTCAATGGTTTTAAACGAACCTAGAGAAAGTGATGTGTCTCGTTCTCTCTATCAGTCGCTTTAGGGTTTCTCCCATCTTTTTCAAGGACGCCACTTTTTAACTTGTGTGTCGGCAGCAAATCCGTTGCCGTGTTGGGATACTTATCCCACTCACACTTTTCATAAAACGTTCCTTGCCATCAGGTGTAGGAAGACAATCAGGAGAGAACAAGACAGTGAAAAAGTTAACGACAATATCATTCTTTGCGCTGGCGCTTGCTGCTTCATTGGCCTTAGGTCTTATGGGCAATCATTCTGCCGACGCCAAAGTCAACTCATCAACTACATCAGCTGCGAGCATCAGTGCTCAGATGTCGGGTGTGCCGATTTTCGCTTTGGGCGCCCGCAATAACACGCTTTATCTACTCTCAGGTTCGACTTTTAACAGGATAGGCGCTATCAGCCCGGTTAACGGGACTGTGGTTGAGTGCGATTTTCGTACCGCTAACAACCAGCTTATGTGTGTGACGAACGCAGGTAGCTTCTATTCGGTTAATACGGCTAATGCCCAGGCTACTTTAGTGGCTAACCTGTCACCAAATAACCCCACTGCTCAGCTATTGGATATCAATCCAGTGGCCGATGCATTCAGGTGGGTAGGAACGAACGAAACTAACCTTGCTATCGTCAAAAACGCAGCAGGCGTCTTCAATACGGTAGCGACCCAAACATCCTTCGCTTATGTCGCGGGCGATGTACGCGCAGGCACGAATCCGAATCTGGTCGCGGGCTCATATGACAATAACCTGAATGGCCTGGCGACTACCACCTTCTTCATATTCGATTCCGGCACCAACCAGGCGGTCACGATCGCAGACAGGACTGCCACGGGGAGTTCGAATACTGGCGGAGGCCGGTTGGTAACTATTGGTAGTGTGATCGACCAGGATGGTCCGATAGACATCACCGCTGATTCTGGTTCAGACATCAAAACCTTTGCAAACCTGGGCAATCTAAATATTGCTGCATTACTTACCACTGGTAGACTCAGTTTCATATTTACCGCCCAGGTTCCAAATATCGTAACGCCCGGACAGACACAGAATCTCGGTGCCTTCAGTCAAGGCGTTGTCGGTAGTGATGGTAACAATAATTGGTCGGATGTCATGATCCCAATCCAATAACAACCATTTGCTGGGTCAACTGCGACACAGTGAATAAATACATCCTTTTCTCGAACATTCCATCCGCAAAGCATAACTTTACGGATGGAATGTTCGAGAAGGTTAATGCAAAGACAGTAGCAATCAGTTCAGTAAAGAGTAACAACCCGCGCCTGAAACAAAGCCAATATCCTTAAATCCAGTCTATTTTAAAATACTAACCTACCATAAAGAATGGCTTCCTGCTTGATATTTAATTCAATATTGTTTAAGCTTTCTACGGATCTACTAATGCATAGCTTCACAATTATAGAGTCCCAATAACAAAGTTACCGTTGAAAGCTATCATTGTAAGATCCGCCCTTTCCTCACCTAATAACAATATATAGGTTTTGGATTTTGCCTATTGCTTCGTGCCCTTTCGTGGACTGAATTACCGGTCCATTTCGTAGCCTACAGAACGCCTACTAGAACGCCTTCAAACAATTAGTGTGGCGGTAGCACCCGGTTACCGTTAGGAGATGTTTATCTCATTCACACTTATATATACTCGATAACCAATCCTTATTTAGGAAAAATCAGGAGCGATATGACCAAGAAGAAGCTAACGACATTTACATTAATTGCGCTGGCGCTTGCTGTCTCATTGACGTTCGGTCTTATGGGCAATCATTCTGCCAAAGCTAAAACCACCCCAAACACATCGGCTGTGACAGCAGCATTGTTTCCGAGCCTCAGTGCACAGGTTCCAGGGCTAAATATTCAGTACTACGCGCTTGCTAACAACAGCTTATATGTCCTGTCAGGCACGACCTTTAACAGGATTAATACCATCAGCAATATCGGTAATGACACGATAATCGGAATCGATTTTCGCCCGCTTGACGGTCAGCTTTATGCATTGTCGAACAACAGCAGGCTCTATACGATAAATCCTGCTAATGCTGTTGCTACCCTTGTGAGCACCGTGGCGCCTACCGGTGGCGTTGGCAACTCATCGTTGTTTGATTTCAATCCGGTCGTCGATGCAATAAGAATTATTGGATCAAATGATCAAAACTTCGCTGTAGTCAAAGGCGCAAACGGTATCCTCAATACTGTGGCACAACAAACCAGTGTGGCTTATGCCGCGGGTGATGTTTTCGCTGGCACCAACCCGAACATTGTCGGAGCAGCATATACCAGTAACTTCAATGGTGCGACGGCTACCCTCTTTTATGCATTGGATTCTAACACCAACAAAGTTGTAACGATCGCGAACAGAGTTAATGGGAGCTCTGCCACTGGCGGAGGTCAATTGCAAACCATCGGCACTTTGTTTGTTAACGGCCTTGCTATGGACTTCAACGATACAGCTGACATGGACATTGTCACCTTTCGAGCAGCAGGAAACCTCGATGTTGGCATTGGGTTAAATGGAAACAGCCTCTTTACAACGTTCTTTATTCAGGTCAGCCAGACTCTACCTCTTGGCACACAGCAGAATCTTGGTGCCAACGGGATGACTGTAAATTTCAGTACTGGTCCAAACACCATACCCAGTGATGTTGCCGCTGCCATACCACTACAATAATAATCATTGGTGCGATCAATAGCGATGTAGTGAATAACACTGGCCCACTCGAAAATTCCTTCTAGCTTGTAATGTTTCGCTGGATGGAATTTTTGAGTGGGATTGACACAAGAGACAGGAACAAACAGTACCGCGAGCGGGGGCGTGCGAGTCTTCATCAAAGAACATTTGAGGTGATATCACGCGCTACCGCACGCGGTGCAAACCGCTTCTAAAATTTCAAAATATGGTCTGTCACACGCTGGCAAGGCTTCAATTCAATCTCATTCTTCTTCGCTTCAGCTTCTTTTCGTAATTTCGCGCGTTCACCGCTGTCCCTGGCGAGAGGCAGGGTTTGTCGATCAATAATCTCTTCATCCGAAACGATACGCGTCAACAACCAGTATCTCCCCGGCGCCAGGTTTTTGAAGGTAAATGTTCTATCGCCGCCAATCAGAGTTTCACCGTATCGCAACACGTCATCGGCTGCCGTTGTCTCAGCCGGAACCAGATGAATCCGAAGCCGGCTAGGTATCTGCGGCCCTTCCGCTTCGGCGACGACTTTGCCGCGCAGGCTTGCAGCGCCTTCCGCCACTGTCACGGTTATACCTGTCAGATTCTCCCCGGCTCTGATCGCGATGCCCGAACGGTTGACATCGAGATCGCCGGCTAACCTGGATACTGCCCCGGTCCGTCGCGCAGGCGCTGCGGATTTGGTTGTGATCGATTTAACGTACCAGTTTCCACTCGGCAATGAAGGTTCAAGCCGATATCGTCCCGGCATTAAATACCGAACTGTGAAATCACCTGTATCGCTGACTCCCGTATCGGACAGCGAGAACTGAATGGATTGATCGATGCCCTGCTCCTTATCATCGCGCCGAGGGGATAACAGAATTTCTTCTATCACATTTTTGTTCTTATCCGCGCAAGCGCTCTGTGATTTTTCGAGGGCGACTCGACCGCTTATCGAAGCCATCGGCGCCATCTTCAGCTCGATCCCGGTGACATCAGCTCCCTTCACCGTCACACGGCGAGGCAAGGATGACAATTGCTCTTCGTTGCCTCCCCCTCGACGCGCCATGATTTCATATTCACCATCATCCACCCCTAAAATCGCAAAACCGTTTTCGCTTTCGCCGCTTCGAGCCGAGGATGACCCTGAAAATGTCCCCGTAGCCGTATTGAAGAGCGTAATGCCCGCAAGCATATATGGCGTGGACGAGTCACCGCCCCCGGTTACAGTCCCGCTGATGACATGCCCACGCTCGTCGCGTAAGCGAATGTCGATGCCCATCGCTTCACTTCCGTTCGAGACTGTCACCTCGGAAGCCGTATCTCGTGTAGATGACGGGTGGTATGTTGTGGCCGACTGAGTATCTCCGACAGCCCGGCAATAAACAATGTAGGTGCCGGGCGCCAGGCCGTATAGACGGTAGATACCGCGATCATCCGTCATGCGGGTTCGACCGCCAGTGGATTGGCGTACCTTGAAGCCCTCGGCATCGCGCACCATTAACGCGCTGATATAAACACCGGTAATCGGTTCTCCATCCGTAGTTATTACCTTACCCGTGATCACTCCGCCCTTGATCAGAGTGAGGGTGGCGCTCTCACCGATCCGATAAACGCGCCTCTCGCGTCTCTCGGTTGCTGGAGGAGGCTGCACGGCATATCCTCCCGTTCGGAAAATATTGACCTGGTAGGGGCGAGGAGAGAGTCCCATAAAACGAAAATTTCCATTCTCATCCGTAGTCACACTACGAGCCACGCTACCCAATGCACCTTGACCCGTACTCACCGGGTAAAGACTGACACTCATATTCGGCGCTCCATTGCCGTCTTCCGTCACGACCCGGCCGGTGATCTCGCCCGTTCGCCCCGCCTGCACCGTTTGTCGCGTTTGCCCCATTTGCCACGTTTGCTGGGCGTTGCTCGGATAGAATGTGGCAATCAGCAGGAGAGCTATCGAGGCAGCGCGGCGCCAGCAAATTACGATATTCATTGATTGCCCTCCTGCTGGCCGAGATCGATCATGAAAGTGATGGATGTCTGGTTATTGTTGGAGACAACGACCTTCTGTTTGGCTTGACTGAACGCCCTCGAAAGCCGGGCCTGGGCATCAGGTTGCGACACACCGGGATAAAATTGCGGGGTCACGTGCAATTCATATTCCCCAGAACCCAGATTTCCAATGACGAAACGCCCGCCTTGATCTACCTCTCCTCTCGGCAGATATCTTCCCTGAATCTGTTCCGCCAGGTGACGAGCGTTTACGTACATCCTCAAGTTCCTGGGCAGAGTCCCATTTACGATCTTCACTTCTCCGCGAATCTCATAAATGCTATGGATAAGGACGACGCGTACGTTCGATAGATTCTCTCCCGGGCCGACTGTGATTCCTTCTGGATGAGACGCTCCGTTATGCTCGAGACGAAGCATGGTAAACTGGCTCATCAAGCCATCGGTTCTAAAATAGGGTGAGACTAATACTTTCCCAGGGTTCAGTCCCTTGACGACGAAGCTGCCATCCGGACCTACCTTGACAGCACCAGGGCCCGGCCCACTCGCCCCTTCCGATCTACTATAGAAATAGAGCTGGAGGTGCGACAGTTTCGCCAACACCGCCGGATCATTTGCGCCTTCGATCACGACGGAACCGCTAAGAGTACTGCCCTGCTTTATTCTCACCTCAATGCCATGCGCGTCGCTGTCGACAACATCGCAAGAGGCTGGTTCGCTGTAGAAATCATCGCCCTGGTTGCCGCGCGCGAAGATAGCATATTTACCCTTAACAATACCCTGCAACCGAAATTCCCCTTTTGCATCTGTGGGTTCGCCATTACCGGACCACGATTGTACTGTGCGACCATCCGGTGAAATAGTACCGCAGTAAAGCCGGACTCCCGAGACAGGCTGCCCCGTCCCGCCGTCCACGACCCGCCCAAATATGGCGTATGACTTTTTCGCGTCACCGAGAACAATGTCGACTCCGGTAGATTCAGAACCTTCGCCGACCTCGAGCACCTTCGCCTGCGCTTGATCGGTAACATCCGGGTGGTAAGTCCTTGGATAAAGGCTTTGACTAGGCCTCGGTGAGGAACTTTCAGGCGAATTCCCCGCTCTAACCAGATATCGTCCCTCCGGCAGTCCGTAGATGCGATAGATGCCGCGATCATCCGTATCGCTCATGCCGTAGGTATTAATATGGAAATATTGCGGCTTCCCGCTCTCATCGATCCTCATCAACTCAACTTGCTCTTCAACTAACGGGCGGCCACTCGAATCGGTTATGGATCCTGTAATCACACCGCCGCGTTTAAGTTCGATATCGATGTTCTCAATGGTTTCGTTATCGCCGACGTTAAGTATCCTACCACTCATCCCTTGATATGCCGGATTTCCTTCGGATAAGACGTACGCGGCCGCGGCCGCGCTCACCGAATAACGACCGGACGCCACACCGGTTATGCGGAAAATCCCATTCGCATCGGTCTTGGCGCGCGGCGCTGTAGCCGTATCCGATGACGTAACCAATGGGCGCTGCTCGCGTAATGTTACAGTAACACCACGCATCGGCTCTTCTTTTACGGTAACCCGGCCTGAGACTGTGGAAGTACCGGCCTTTGTCTCTTTCGATTGGGCGTGTGCGGTAAAGCTAAGGGGAAAACAACAGAGAGTTGCCAGAGCAAAGGCTGTGAGTATGAGCTTTGACATGCTTCCTCCAAAACCCAGGCCGAAGGTCCAGGTGGAATGTTGGTTGTTTCGTTTTCAAAATTGCTGGCCGTTCAAAATCAGGAGTTTTCCTCACGCGAGGCCACCAAGATGTCAAGAGAACATTCAAAAAGAAGAACGAAGAACCTTATGGACTTTGCGTCCCGGCGTGAGATTTTCGCTTCTCCGTCGCATCCGCGGTGAATACCGTCGTCACTGAAAATCGCATCGAAATCATATGCACACTGGGGTGCTATTGCAACTGCATGCACAATCCATCTAAGGTTTGCGCTAAAGAGATATTTCCTTTTTTCGACTTCTCTCCTACAATAGCGACCGCTCTGATTGGTAAACGAAGATATATCCTTACCATCAATTGGCCACCCCAAAGCCGATATTCGAAGCAATTGATGACCGGAGCATTCTGTAGATGAAGTCAGTTACATTAATGGTGTCGTCTGCGATCTGATGTTTACGGAAGTCGTCACTTGCAATTCATCAAGTCGCTGACTACCTCTGTAATCGCTCGGCGCGTCATCTCCGTGGTCTCAAATGATGTGAATCCCTTATCCTTACCACATTACAACTAAAGGAGTTCTTGTGCGATCCCCAAAGTACCTCTTTCGTTTTATTATCGGAATGTCGTTGTTAAGCTACATTCTCTCTTTTGACTGCACTTTGAGCGTATCCTCTCTGGCACAATCAAAGGATGACGATGCCATTCGCGGACTGGTCAAGAAAATATTCGAGTTATACCAAGAGAAAGCCACCGATAAGCTTCTCTCACTCTGGAACGAGAAATCTCCTCTTCTGATCGAGAACAAAAAAGCCCTGCAAAGGGAATTTGCCGCATACGAGCAGATTATTGTGAAGGGGTTTGACATTCGTCAGATGAAGATCGTTGGCGATAAGGCAACGCTGCGGGTGGTGGCTGAGATGGCACTCACCAGATCCAATTTGGTAAAACCGATTGAAACTTTAGATAAGAAGAACCTGACGATTGAGCTGGTAGCCCAGGACGGAGGTTGGAAACTATGGAAATTTATCTTGAGCGAGGAAGAACTGTCTGCGGCTATCGTTGAAGCAAAGTCAGATGAAGAGCGGAAGGTCTTGATGAAGAGAGAGCCAGAATTGATCACCTCCGACCTCGCATCCGCTCTCCTTCGCCGGAATCTTGATGTTGAAACTCTCTATCAAAAGGGATACCAACACGCACTCGCCATCAATCGGATCGCATATGAGCTTGCAGAATTGAATGCTGACCAATATGTCATGGCAAATGTACTAATAAATATAGCTACCATATATGGTTGGATAGGAGCACCTGAAAAATCTCCTGACTTGGCGTTAGAGAATTTACGAAAAAGTTTGAAGATTGGAGAGGTGAACGGATTTAAAAAGATTATCGGCATTTCGCTGAGCAACTCTGCAATGTTATATCAAACCCTAGGCGAGCTTTCCCCGGCCACTGATTTTTATCTGAGAAGCCTCAAACTGTTTGAGGAACGGAGAGACCCCATAGCGATTATCCCGACCTTGAATAACCTGGGTATTATCTATGATCTACAAGGCAATTCAGCCAAGGCTCTGGAATTTCACTTGAGATCACTGAAGATGTCGGAAACCCGACTCGAGTCCGGATCGGATTGGGCAAATTTATCGAGGGCGCTTGGAAATATTGGCAGTGTTTTCATGGCCCAAGGAAACGATGACCAGGCGTTGTCATATTGCCAAAAAGCGTATGAAGCCGCGGAAAAAGCGAGGACGCTGGGAGATTCTTCCGCCAGTTATCTCAAATCCAAACTGTTAGAATCCATTGCCAAAATTTATCTGAAGCAAGGCGACCACTCATTATCGATGGATTATTACCAGAAAAGCCTGAAGCTGGCGGAAGAGCTTGGAAATACACTGATAGATCTTAAAGACAGTTCAATTTCATCACTCAAAACGAGCATTGGCGACGTTTTCTCAGCACAAAATAATCTGTCTCAAGCCATCGAAAACTATAAGGAAGCAATTCTGATGGCTGCAAAATCAAGAAATAAAACTATGATGCCGTACCCTCTATTTCGCCTGGGTGAGATTTATCTCTTACGCGGGGATTATCGCGAGGCTTTAGCCTATGCTGAGCGAGCTATCAGTGCTGCAGAAGAAAGCGGCGTTCCCAGTTATTCGCGTGACGCTCTAGTAACAGCGGCTAGAGTCTATCAGAAGCTCGGCCAACCTGAGGAAGCCCGCCAAACATTAGTCAGGGCAATTGATGTTACCGAGCGGTCGCGCGAGCAGTTTGCCGGAAGCGAAATCGACCGCCAGCGTTCCTACGAGAAATTCGTGACTCCGTATCAGGTTATGATCGATTTCCAAGCCGAACGAAAACAATTCAGGGAAGCCTTCTCCTATGCGCAGCGAGCGAAAAGTCGCACTCTCCTGGAACTACTACAAAACGGCCGAGTCAACATTGACAAATCGTCGTCTCCCGCGAAGCGGGAGCAGGAGCTACCACTAACCCGCAAGATCATTTCTCTCAACCGTCAAGTCACCGATGAGAAACTGAAATCTCAACCAGATTTAAAACGACTGGCTGAGGTCGAAGAGCAGTTGAAAAAAGCCCGCTCAGAGTTCGAAGCTTTCCGCACTACACTTTATGCCACACATCCCGAGCTTAAAGTTCAGCGCGGCGAGATTCGACCGATATCCTTTGACGACGTCGCGGGCCTCATTCCAGACTCTAAGGCAGCACTGTTAGATTTCATCGTCACCGACGAGAACGTCCACCTCTTCCTCTTGACCAAAGATGCTTCCGCGCAACCGGCCCTGAATACTTATACCATCAAGATCGAGCGCAAAGCGCTGGCAGAGAAGGTCGACCGCTTCCGGCGCCGAATGGAAAACCGAGACTACGACTTCCAGGCCCTCTCCAGGGAACTCTATGACTTGTTGATCAAACCGGCGCAGAAACAACTGCAGAACAAAACCAATCTCATTATCTCTCCCGACAATGTGCTATGGGACTTGCCATTCCAGGCTTTGCTCTCTCCGGAGCTACGCTATTTGATTGAAGACACCGCAATCTCATATGCTCCTTCCCTCTCGGTGCTGAGAGAGATGCGGCTCGCGAGCAAAAAGAGACCGGCGCCAGCCAAAACCTCGTTACTGGCTCTGGGCAACCCGGCGCTGGGACAGCGGAGCCGTGAATTGGTAAAGTTTGTCAAAATGGATTCAGAGTTACAGCCATTGCCTGAGGCGGCTGATCAAGTCCGGGCTTTGGAGCGTTTGTACGGGAAGACGCTAAGCAATGTGTACACGGGCACAGCTGCACGAGAAGAACTGGTCAAGGAGCAATCGGCCCGCTATCGCATCCTGCATCTGGCGGCTCACGGCATCTTCAACGACGTCAGCCCGATGTACTCGCACATCCTGCTGTCTCAAACTCCCGGAAAGGACGAAGAAGACGGGCTGCTGGAAGCCTGGGAGATGATGAACCTCGATTTGAATGCCGACCTGGTGGTGCTCTCCGCCTGTGAGACGGCGCGCGGGCGAGTGGGAGCGGGCGAAGGTGTGATCGGGATGACGTGGGCGTTATTCGTGGCGGGATGTCCGAGGACCGTGGTCAGTCAATGGAAGGTAGAAGCATCGAGCACGACGGCCTTGATGCTAGAGTTCCACAAGAGATTCAAGACGAGACTCGAGCATCAGAAATCAGCTGTTTCTACCGCGGAGGCGATGAGGCAGGCTGCCTTGAAAGTGATGAAGAACCCGGAATACGTGCATCCATTCTATTGGGGCGGATTTGTCGTCGTCGGCGATGGCAATTGAATAAAAAGACTGATGCAATGCGGAGATAGGTTTTCGTTTATGTTCGAAACGAAGCAAGGCAAATTCGTGCATCGGGCTATCAATTCTAAAGTAGGGCGAGACTGAAACTTTCCCGGGCTCAGCCCCTTGTCGATGAAGCTGCCATCCGGACGTACCTTGACAGCACCGCGGCCCGGTCCACTCACCCCTTCCGAATTGATATAGAAATATTGCGGGCTTCCCGCTCTCATTGAACCTCATCAAATCCACTTGCTCTTCAAGTAACGGGCGGCCACTCGAATCAGTAATGGATACTGTAATCACGCCGCCGCGTTTCAGTTCGATGTCAATGTTCTCAATGGTTTCGTTGTCGCCGACGTTAAGCATCCTGCCACGCGTCTCTGAGTTTTAGCTTTGACATGCTTTCTCCAAATCCCAGGTCGAAGCGCCAGGTGGAATGTTGGTAGTTTAGTTTTCAGCGTTTCTAGATACTGGCTGCGCAAGATCAGGAATTTTCCTCACGCAAAGCCGCTAAGACGCAAGGAGATGATGCAATGACAGAACCTAGAATCTGAGAGACTTGCGGCCTGACGTGAGATTTTCCTTCTCTGTTGCGTCCGCTGTGAATACCGTTGTCTCTGAAACCGGACCGAATCATATGCACACGCTAATCGGATCGCAACCGCAAGCTCATATTAACTTGGGTTCGATCTTAAGAAAATATTTCTTTTTTTTATCTTCTCGCCTACAATTCGACCGTTGAGACTGTCTGATGTTCTCCGCAAAGACGCAGTCTGTCATTTCTTCGGTCTCAAATAGGCCGCATTATTGTCCTTACACATTACAACAGGATAAATCCCCAGTGCGAACCCCTAAACACCTCTCACGTTTTATCACCGGAATGTCGTTATTGAGCTGTCTTCTCTGTTTTGACTGCGCCTTGGGTCTATCCTCCCTGGCACAATCGCGGGATGACGAAGCCATTCTCAGTCTGGTCGGGAGACTCTTCGAATCATATCAACAAGAAGACCTCGACAAGTTGACCTCATTGTGGAGCGAAAAATCTTCTTTCCTATCCGAGAACAAAAAAGCCTTGCGTGAGGAATTCACCGCATACGAGAAGATTGCTGTGAAAAGTTTCGACATACGTCGGATGAAGATCGATGGCGATAAGGCGACCCTGCGAGTGGTATCTGAGATGGCGCTTACCAGGGCTAATATGGTGAAGGCCATTGAAAAGATAGAGAAGAAAACCCGAACGATCGAGTTGGTCAACGAGAGTGGAACTTGGAAGGTATGGAAATTCATCGCCGGCGAGGAAGAACTGGCTGCCGCGATCATTGCTGCGAAGACAGATGAAGAGCGGAAGGCCTTGCTGGAAAGAGAACCAGAATTGATTACTTCCGACCTCGCCGATTATCTCATTCGTCGGAATTATCCTATCATTGGTGATAACAAGAACTACCAAAACGCGCTCGCGATCAATCAATTGGCCAGAAAACTCGGAGAACAAACCGGTGAGCCTTGGGTAATAGCAAACGCGCTGATGAATGCAGGATACATCCATGGTTGGATAGGCACCCCAGAGAAATCACATGAAATGGCACTTCAGTATTTCCTAAAAAGTTTGAAGATAGGGGAAGAGTTTGGATATAAAGAGCTCACTGCCAGTTCATTGGTTCGTGCTGCAGTGATCTATCATCTTCTAAGCGAATATTCGCAAGCCACAGAATATTATCATAGGGGACTCAAACTGGCTGAAGAATTGGGAGACCTCAAGTTGATGGGTCAAGCGATGAATAACCTGTCAATCATCTATCGCGAAAACGGTAATTACGCCAAAGGCCTGTGGTTTCTGTTGAAATGCCTGCAGCTACTTGAAAACCAACTCAACTCCGATCCGAATTGGGAACTTCTGTCAAGAGTCCTGACAAATATAGGCAGGATTTTCGCGTCCCAAGGTAACGTTGAGCAGGCTTTGGCTTATTACCAAAGGGGACTTGAAATGGCAGAAAAAGGAATTAAGTCGGGAGATACTAGGGCTAGGTTTAGTAAGGAACCTGTGCTATCACTCATTGGTCAAGTCTATCTGGAACAGGGCAACCTATCCTTAGCTAAAGAATATTTTCAGAAAAGTCAGAGGCTGTTGGAAGAGGGTGTAGATCCTTTAATTCCTACAGATATCGCCGTTTTCTGGGCCAAGGAGAGCATTGGAGAAGTTTTGGCAGCGGAAAATAATATCCTTCAAGCAATCGCTACCTATCAGGAAGCTCTTCAGCTGGCGGAAAAATATAGATATAAGGAGGGGATGTCGAGCGCCTCACTGAGTTTGGGAAAGTTGCACCTATCGCGTGGAGATTATCACGAGGCATTGACCTATGCTGAACGAGTCGTCGAGGCTGCCGAAGAAACCACCCAATCTGTCTATCGTGCTCTGGAAATAGCCGCTAAAGCCTATCTGAAGCTCAACCGACTGGAAGAGGCACATCAGACGTTGGTCAGAGCTATTGATATCACTGAGCAGTTACGCGAGCATTTGGCCGGTGGTGAACTCGACCGCCAACGTTCGTTTGAAGGCGCCGTGAGTCCATATCAAACAATGATCGATCTCCAGATCGATCAAAAACAATTTACAGAAGCCTTCTCTTATGCTCAACGCGCAAAAGGACGCACTCTCCTGGAACTATTGCAGAACGGACGCGTCAATATTGATAAATCAGCGTCTGCAGCGGAGCGTGAACAAGAACAACAACTAAGCCGAAAGATCACTTCACTCAACAGTCAAATCACCAGTGAGAAACTGAAGTCTCAACCCGATGAAAAACTCCTGGGCAGCTTTGAAGAAGAGTTGAAAAAGTCCCGCTTGGAGTTCGATGCATTCCAAACCGCCCTCTACGCTGCCCATCCTGAACTCAAAGTCCAGCGCGGAGAGATTCGACCGGTCTCCATTTCCGATGCAGGAGACCTCATTCCCAATTCCAAAACCGCATTACTGGATTTCATCGTCACAAACGAGAATGTCCATCTCTTCGTAGTGACCAAGGACTCATCCGCTCAACCAATCCTGAACACCTACACCGTCAAGATCGAACGCAAATTGCTGACTGAGAAGTCCGAGCGCTTCCGTCGCCGAATGGAGAACCGAGACTACGATTTCCAGGAGCTCTCCAAGGAGCTCTATAACTTATTGCTCAAACCGGCTCAGAAGCAACTGCAGAACAAAACCAACCTGATCATCTCTCCCGATAACGTTCTGTGGAACTTGCCATTCCAGGTATTGCTATCTCCGAACCTACGTTATCTGGTCGAAGACGCCGCGATCTCATATGTGCCATCGCTCTCCGTGCTTAGAGAGATGCAGCTTGGGCGAAAAAAGAATCAAACTCCGGCAAAGGCATTATTACTGGCTCTGGGAAACCCGGACCTGGGAAAACAGAGTATAGAAACAGCCAAGTTCGTGAAGATGGACGCGGAATTGCAGCCATTGCCCGAGGCGGCGACTCAAGTCCGCTCCCTGGGCCGTTTGTACGGGAAGACGCTAAGCAATGTGTACACGGGCACAGACGCACGAGAAGAACTGGTCAAGGAACAATCGGCCCGCTATCGCATCCTGCATCTGGCGGCTCACGGCATCTTCAACGACATCAGCCCGATGTATTCGCACATCCTGCTGTCTCAAACTCCCGGAAAGGACGGAGAAGACGGGCTGCTGGAAGCCTGGGAGATGATGAACCTCGATTTGAATGCCGACCTGGTGGTGCTCTCCGCCTGTGAGACTGCGCGCGGGCGAGTGGGAGCGGGCGAAGGAGTGATCGGGATGACGTGGGCGTTATTCGTGGCGGGATGTCCGAGGACGGTGGTCAGCCAGTGGAAGGTAGAAGCGTCGAGCACGACGGCCTTGATGCTAGAGTTCCACAAGAGGTTCAAGACGAGACTCGAACATCAGAAATCAGCTGTTTCTACGGCGGAGGCGATGAGGCAGGCTGCCTTGAAAGTGATGAAGAACCCGGAATATGTGCATCCATTCTATTGGGGCGGATTTGTCGTCGTCGGCGATGGCAACTGAATAAAGACTGATGCGATGCGGAGATAGGTTTCGTTCTCTTTTTATGCTCCCGATCCGCCCAGCACTTGCATCAAAAACCCACTTGACGCATCCTTCACAGCCGAATAGAATTTTTCACTTACATTAGCCCCCCTGAGGCAGATCATTGCAGATCATTTCAGGTTCGATTCATTTCAAATCAATCGGAGGCAATCTTGATTGAAGTCGAGCATCTGACAAAGAGCTACGGACAGGCACGCGCCGTCAATGATATCTCATTCCAGGTTGAAAAAGGTGAGATACTGGGCTTTCTCGGCCCCAACGGCGCCGGAAAGACCACTACAATGCGCGTTTTAACCGGCTATCTTCCGGCAACCAGCGGGACTGCCCGCATCGCCGGTTATGACGTATTCGAACAATCGATGGAGGTCCGCAAACGCATCGGCTATCTGCCGGAGACTCCTCCGCTCTATACCGACATGTCGGTCGGGGACTACCTGGCATTCGTCGCACGGATCAAAGGTGTACCCTCGGGCGATATCAACCGCCGGATGGAAGAGGCGATGCGGATGGCCAACATCACGGACAAGCGATACGAACTTATCAAACGTCTATCACGCGGCTATAAACAGCGCGTCGGCATAGCGCAGGCGATAGTTCACAACCCCGATGTCGTCATCCTCGACGAGCCCACCGTCGGCCTCGATCCTAACCAGATCAAAGAGGTACGCCACCTGATCAAGGGTCTCGCCGGGGAGCATACGATCATCCTTTCGACGCATATCCTCCCTGAGGTCGAGATGACCTGTGACCGCGTCGTGATTATCAACAAGGGCAGGATCGTCGCGGTCGATACGACGGAGAATTTGACCACTCAAATCAAGGGTGGCGAACGCGTACAGGTCAAGATCAGGGGCCCTCAAGAGAAAATTCGCAATACGCTCGAAAAGATCGACGCCGTAAAACATGTAGATCTGAGTCCGTCGGATGACTCGGATGTGGTGGGCGCGATGATCGAAAGCGAACAGGGCACGGATTTACGCCCGCAGATCGCCGCCCGCATAGTAAGCAGCGGTCTCGACCTGCTCGAACTGCGCGCCGTCAAACTGAGTCTTGAAGATATCTTCATGCAATTGACGACCGAGGAGAAGTCGGTTGTCGAGTCCGACTCCAGACCGGGAGCGAGAGAAGCCGAGCCTCCGACAGAAGGCGAGTCCCTCACTGAGGTCGCCCGCGCCGACGCCTGAGCTCCCGCCGCAATCCGCAACTGAAAGGGTTTCTATGATATGAAAGGAATTCTAGCTATCTACCGCCGCGAGATGAACAGTTATTTCGTCTCGCCTATAGCCTATATTGTTATTGGCTTTTTCCTGGTGATCACCGGATATTTCTTCTACGTTTATCTAACGGTTTATATGGAGCAAGCCTTCATGGCGCAGATGCGCGCCCAGCGCATGGGCGCCCCGCCCGATATGGATGTCCCTGGGATGGTTATACGTAGTTTCACCGGAGTCATCGCTTTCGTCCAGCTCTTCCTCGTGCCCATGCTGACCATGGGCGTATATGCTGAAGAACGTAAACGCGGCACGATGGAGATGCTCATGACTTCGCCGATCTCCGAGCTCCAAATAGTGGTCGGCAAATATCTAGCCTCGCTCGTGCTCCTCGTCGTGATGCTTGTACCGACATTGATCTACTTCGTCGTCATGTCGCGTTACAGCGAGCCTGCCATGCCCTGGCGGATAGTCCTCTCGAGTTATCTCGGCGTCTTCCTGCTCGGGGCGGTGCTGATTGCTCTCGGATCTTTCATCTCGTCGCTGACGGAGAACCAGATCATCGCGGGAGTATCTACGTTCGTTATCTTCCTGTTGCTCTGGGTGATCGATATCGGATTTCGCAGTGCGAGCACGACGACCGGGGAAATCTTCAAATATCTTTCAATCCTCCAGCATTACGATTCATTTTCGCAGGGCGTGATCGATACATCGAGCATAATCTTCTATGTCTCGTTCACCCTGTTAGGTCTCTTCTTGACGCTGCGCGCGCTGGATTCAATGAGATGGAGGAGAGCTTAGGACAGTTATGAACATCAATCTCAAGGAAATCAGCAAGTTCGCAGGAATCATCGGAGCCGCGCTGCTCATCGGAGGCTACGTCCGATATAATATCCAGGAGCTCTGGTCCTGGCTCAACCTCTCGCTCGTCATCGCGGGAGCGGTGTTGCTTTTAGCCGCCCTCGTCATCAATTTCAGATCGATCATCGTTTTCTTCGGCGGACGCTCCGGCAGATTGGGAGCCAACACAGCCTTATTATCCATCGCCGTGTTAACGATTCTCGTCCTTCTCAACTTCATGGGCTATCGCCATCACAAACGCTTCGATCTGACCGAGGAAAAACTCTACACCGTATCGGAGCAATCGAAGAAGATTCTCAGCGGTCTGCAGAAGGACGTAAAGGTCATCAAATTCGATAAAGCGGACGACCAGAGGCTGAGCGACGCCATGACGGAGTTCAAATATGTAACTCCGCGCATCAGCTATGAACGTATCGATCCGCAACAAAGGCCGGAGCTGGCCAACAAATATAAAATTCAACGTCTGGGAGAAACGCTCATCGTCTCGGGCGAACGCACCGAACGGCCGCAGAATACCGGCGAACAGGATTTGATCAATGCGATCCTGAAAGTCACACGCGACACGCTCAAGACCATCTGTTTCGTTGAAGGCCACGGCGAAAAGAGCCACGCCGGTAACGAAGCCGATGGTTACAGCGCGGTCGATAAGGGGATGAAGGACGAGAATTATGAAACGAAGTCGGTTAATCTCGTCACCTCGAATCAAGTGCCTTCGGAATGCTCGGTCCTGATACTAGCCGGTCCGAAAAAAGCGTTGTTCCCGCAGGAAGCAGCGATGATCGGCAAGTACCTCGACGATGGCGGAAAGGCTCTGGTGATGATCGACCCTGATACCGATCCCGGCCTCGGCGATGTATTCAAGGCATGGAACATCGAGGTTGGCAACAACACGGTTATCGATGCGAGCGGCGTAGGCAGATTGTTCGGCACAGGTCCCGACACTCCGCTCGTCGGCAATTATGGGAATCACCCGATAACAAAGGACATGACCCGAACGGGCACTTTCTTTCGATTAGCTCGCTCGGTTAAAACCGGCGCGTCTCCTGGCGGAGAGATAGTCGGCACTGACCTTCTCAACACATCCGAAGCGAGCTGGGGTGAGGTCGAACTGAAGGGCGATAAGGTTACCTTTGACCAGGGCAAAGACACGAAAGGACCGATCAGCCTGGGCGTCTCGGCAAGCAAGAAGATCGGTGACAAGGAGGCGCGTTTCGTCGTTATCGGGGATTCTGACTTCGCCTCGAACGGTTACGTCAGGCTCGCAGGCAACGCCGATCTCTTTCTCAACACAGTCAATTGGCTTGCACAAGATGAAGATTTAATTTCGATCCGCCCGAAATCGGCAACCAATCGGAGCGTGACCATGACGCAAAGTCAACAAAGCACATTCTTCTGGCTTACCGTGGTATTTATGCCACTGGCCGTCATCGGTTCCGGCACTTATGTTTGGTGGAAACGGAGATAATATCGGGAGTCCGGAGTCTGAACATCCAATGAGTCCGGACTCTTCCCTAGATATAAAATTATGAAACGAAACACTCTGATCCTACTTCTGGTTGCTATTGTCGGCGGAGCGGCCGTTTATTACCTCGAGGTGAAGCCGGGCAAGCCGCGCGATGAAGTGGCCGAGACCTCCAAACCCGCCTTCAATTTCAAACGCGAAGAAATCAATGCGATAACACTGACCCGCGGCAGCGAAAAACCTGTCAACTTCGAGCTGCAGAACAATAAGTGGTTGGTAAAACAACCCATCGAAGCGCCGGCTGATGAATCGGCAATGAACGGTATCATCGGCGACCTGGTCAGCGCGCGGATCGACCGGGATTTCCCGGGCGACGACCTGAAAGCATACGGGCTGGCGGAGCCGGCGGTAAAACTCGAAATAAAACTCAAGAACGGTCAGACCCACCGGCTCGATCTGGGATCGAAAGACCCGATCGGATCATTCGCTTACGCAAAGATCGATGGCGCGCAGAACGTCGCCCTCATTTCCAGTACCGTACTGACGAATACCGATAAATCACTCAACGATCTGCGCGACCGTTCGGTGCTCGCCGCGACTCAATACGAACTCGGCTCCGTCAAAATCACGAATGAGAGTGGAACCTACGAGCTGGAGAAGAAAGATTCAGACTGGATGATCAAAAGCCCCTTCACCGGCATTGCCGAGGAGACTGAAGTAACGAATCTGCTCAGCGATGTTACATCAGCCAAGGCGGTCGAGATCGCCAGCGAATCGATCGATGATCCAGCGAAATATGGCCTCGACAAACCGAAGCTGACTTTTACCGCCCGGCTCATGGCCGGGGGCGAACGCACCGTCAGCCTCGGCTCAAAGGTCGACGACAAGTCATATTACGCGACGACGTCGGACCGCCCGCAGCTTTTCCAAGTAGATACAGCCTTCCACCGCGCGTTGAGTACCAAGGTCACGACCTTGCGCAGCAAGAGCATCGTCAAGATCGACCGAAACGATCTGACTCGCGTCCAGGTCAAAAACCCGAATGTGACGATCGTCGCTGAAAAGAACAGCGAAGGAAAATGGCTGGTGAAAGAGCCCGTCGACCAAAAGGACAAAGAAGCTTACTCTTTTAAGCTGATCGACCCGATCGAGGCGAAGGCGACTGAGGTGATCGACAGGGCGACCGGCGCCATCGCAGCCAAGCTCGCTAAGCCTGAAGTAGAAGTCCGTCTGACAGGTAAGAACGGCATCACGATCGTGATCAAAATATCATCGGCCGACGGCGAGAATGTATATGTCCGGGTAGATGGACGACCGGAAGTTTACAAGGTCGGTAAAACCATGCTCGAGAGTTTGAGCTTCAAGATTGAAGAGGCAATTTCACGAACATGAGTAGCCAAGGAGAGAAAGAGCACCAGAGGTATGAGGTTGCAACCATGGCAGGTGGGTGCTTCTGGTGTCTGGAGGCGGTCTTCGATCAATTGATTGGGGTTATAGGGGTCGAGTCGGGCTATACGGGAGGGCACGTGCTCAATCCCAATTATCGCATGGTATGCACCGGGGAGACGGGTCACGCCGAAGTGGTTCAGATCACCTTCGATCCGAGCGTGATATCATTCAAAGAGCTGCTACAGGTCTTCTTCACAATCCATGATCCCACTACCCTAAATCGCCAGGGCGCAGATGTCGGCACACAATACCGTTCGGCTATCTTCTATCATACTCCCGAACAGAAAGAAGTCGCGGAAGAGGTGGTCGCCGAAATAGCTGCCGCAAAGGTATGGGATGATCCGATAGTTACCGAGATAACCCGGCTACCCGATTTTTATCCGGCTGAGGAGTACCACCGGGATTACTTTGTGCGTAATCCCAATCAGCCTTACTGCCAGGTAGTGATAGCGCCTAAAGTATCAAAACTCCGTAAGCATTTCCTCGACAAACTCAAAACCCGGTAAAGAGAGATGACGAAACAAGCGGATGCCTTCTTATCATCCCGTTTGTTTCGTCATTTCGATTGTTTCGCTTTCCACTCTCCTTCACAGTCGATTCATGATCCGAGCTCGCTCAACCGGCCAAGATATTGCCCGAGCGCCGTCAACGGGAACTGATTCCGGTATTGATGATAGTTGATATAGAAATGGCCGGGAAAACCCGTACCCGTGAATTCAGGCTCCGGCCAACTGCCATCGGCGTTCTGCTTGTCTAGCAGATACACGATCCCGCTTTTGACCGCGGCGGATTGGTAATCGCCTGCCGCCATCAATCCGATCAATGCCCACGCGGTTTGCGATGGAGTGCTCGGCCCTTTCCCCCGAAGCTCCGGATGCTTGTACGATTCGCAGGTTTCTCCCCAGCCGCCGTCTACATTCTGCACGCCGCGCAACCACCCGGCAGCCCGTTTTACCGCATCGCATTCCATCTCGAACCCGGTAAATGGCGATATTGAACGAAGCCCGGCGAGAGCTAAATATGTCCCATAAATGTAATTGACGCCCCAGCGCCCCCACCACGAGCCGTCCGTCTCCTGCAACTGCATCAGGAAATCGATTGCGCGCATGATGTCTTGATCCTCGTAGTGCTTTTCTCCGTACCTGATCCGCCACTGGCCCAGCATCTCGAGCACTCGCCCGGTTATGTCCGCCGTCGGCGGATCGATCATAGCTTTCAGATCGCCGTAGGGCATCCTGTTCCAGAGGTCTTGCGTGTTGTCGATGTCGAAGGCCGCCCAGCCTCCCCGCCGGCATTGCATCGACATCACCCACTCTGTGGCAGCCCGGCACGCTGCGAGTTTGTATGCGTCACCGTCCAGCTTCATGGCTAGCAACGCCATAATAACCGCCGCCGTATCGTCAACGTCAGGGTAATAATCGTTATAGAACTCGAATGCCCATCCGGCGGGCTTGCCTTTGCGATTGAAAACCGCCCAATCGCCATAGCGGAAGGTTTGTTGAGTCAGCAACCAGTCGCCGCCCGCTTTGACCCTCGGATCATGCTTAGAGGCTCCCGAATCGAGCAATGCGGTCAAGCCTAAAGCTGTGTCCCAGGTCGGCGAGATGCATGGTTGCAGATGCAGATATTGTGGGAATTCCGAACCGTCAAGGGCGCCCTCTTCGATACAAAACCGATCGAGAGCATCCAATCCGCGTTTGACATATGGGTGCAAGGCCGAATAGCCGAGCGTGAGGAACATCAAGATCGAATTGAGCATCGCCGGCACGATGCCCGCCCAATCGCCGGGCCCGTCCTGCCGCTCGATCACCCATCTTTCAGCGGCTGCTATCCCCCGCCGTCTGAATGGAACGAGGCCGATCCGATCGAAACGCTTGAGCAATCTATCGGTAGCCAGGAAGAGCGCGCCGATCGCCGTGCCGTCGTTATTTTTCAATTCAAGATCTTGCTGATTGCGGCTGCTAAATAGTTCGTCCGCGTAGATGCCGTGATCGTAGACCGGTTTCCTGTCGATCACGACTAGCAACGGCACGGTTGAAGAGCGCGCCCAACTTGCCATCGTGTAGATATTGAACGGGAACCATTTCGGCAAAAACATGAACCATGGGGGGAGCGTCGGAATGCCTTCCCACGGATAGGCGCCGAAAAGCGCAAGATGAAGTTTGGTGAAGACGCGCGCCCGCCCTAGTCCCCCGCGATCGAGGATGAATTTGCGGGCTCGCTGCATCGGCGGGTCGTCAACCGAATGGCCGGCGAGTTTAAGAGCGTAGTAAGCCTCGATCGTAGTGCTGATCTCACCTCCATCGCCAAAAAAAAGCTCCCAGCCGCCGTGCTCGCATTGCCGGCGCAGAATATAACGAGCCATCTGCTGAATCTGCTGCTCGCGGTCCTTCCCGTTATTGAATCGGTTCCGCGGGTCGAGGTGCATCAGGATGCGCTGCAGCATGACATACTCAGCCGTCAGAGTTACATTGGCTTCAAGCTCAGCCCACCAATAACCTTCGAGATTCTGCTGGGCGAGCAGATATGTCTGCGCTCTGTTAATCGCATCGGTAAGTCTTATATCGATCTCTTGCTTGGTGACTGGCTGTGCTGTTCTCATTTATGGTGATTCTGGAAACAAAAAGCAACAAAAGTATCAAAACATTCTCCGTTTTTTATCTTGTATCTTTTTATTTCTCATAAATCACTATTCTCTCCTGAAGTTTTTTAGGTAATAACCGACGATCAGCGGTACATCTTGATCGTAGCTTACGATACCGCCTGCAACACCATTGAATCTTAAATAGGCCTGAACGACCTTGGCAGACAACACCCTGACATCCGGGTTTCTGCCGTCCTCCCAAAATTGGCGGCTGGCATCCAAATCCGCGGATGGACCCGGTGCGACCAAATCTCTATAGCGGCCTGCATCCGCGTTTTCGATCTCCCCGAGAACTCTCACGCCATGCATATATCCCGAATAGCGCACATATGGATCATCGGCATTTATACAAATGACAAAGGCAATAAAATTCGCCTCGTCTTCTCGCGCATAACCGCGCTGATGAGCCTTCTGGTTCGCGATGGTGAACGGTAATTCGGCTGGAGGTATCAATTCGTTGATGGCCGGCTCGGCCGTGAAGGGAAGATAGATACCGCTGAAGCCGAGAATACTCATCAGTCGCGAAAGATAGAATGGTTTGGGTGGACCTAAGCCTCCCTGGCTGGCCTCCTGAAGCGGATATGTCTTCTGAAATGAATCCTCGATGACCTGATTGAGCCGCTGGCGCGTCAGCGGAAGCGTACTCGCCCGCGACCAATCCTGACCTTCGCTCGCCGCCTTGTAGTTTTGATTGATGCCTTCCACTATCCGCGCGCCGATAGCCTGCAATTCACCAGAGTTTGTGGGTCGGACTTCCAAATCCCAGGTCTCCGCGATCGGCAACCGTTGAAAATTCATGCCCCATAAGAAGAGGAAGACCAGGTAAACGATACCAAACACCCACGTCAGTCGAAGGAATAGCAGCTTTATTACGTCGAGGGGGCGGCTATCACCGCGAACTGCGCGCCGAATATTCCAGATCACCCAGCCCAAAAACCATAGGATCAAGGCGATCAGAAGAACCTCTCCCAGCGTGAAGTTGACAAACCTGTTAAAAAACGAAAGCCCCCTCGCAATGTAATAGTAGATCAATTGGCTGTAGACCACTTCGATGATCGCCGGCATCAGACCAGCCACTGTCTGTAGGATCAGAGCGATCAAAAGCAGTTGCGCGGCTTTCAATAATAACTTCCCAAACCCGTTTTTTTTCACCGGCGCCGCTTTTTCAGCCCCCGCACTAACCTCCGGGGTTGCGGGGGAGGTGATTCTGTTTCTTGGGCCATAACAAAGTAGTGTCTGAGATCAATAAGTTGAAATTGAGATCTCAAATCGTTTGTATTTAATTGGTATTGATATGGAGGATTTGCAAATTAAAGACCGAGATAAACGACAGACTCGGAGCAGCGCAGGAGATGCGCAATATCTATAGTTGTTCTAACACCGCTCCGGTTCAATCGGGAGCGACGGATAATTATAATTTGCACGCTTAATTTATAGCACGATTGCGTCCACCTCGATCTCAATGAGCATCCGATCATCGATTAATTTCCGTATCTCAACCATCGTCGTGCAGGGTTTGATCTCCTCGAAGAATTCTCCGTGCGCGCGACCGTACTCCTGCCAGAGGGAGATATCAGTCACAAACATACGCGTTCGCACGACATCTTTGAGAGAAGCTCCGAGAGCGTGGAGGGCTCTCTCGATATTGCGAATTATTTGAACAGTTTGCGCATAACCGTCGCCAACTCCGACAATCCCGCCATTCTCATCGGTTGCAGTCGTACCGGTGACAAAGATTTGATGGCCGACTCGAATCGCCCGCGAATAGCCGACTATCGACTCCCACTTTGTTCCTGACGAATAATATTCTCTTTCCATTTATTCCTTTTTCGCTCCATTTTAGATATCGATGAGCATTGTTCGCAGGAGAAGGACTGGAGTTCCTGCGGACAACAGTTACCAGGGCCAATGACCAGGTTCGACAATAGCCAATTCAAGCATGAGTTTCAATTTAATTGAATGCTGTGCAAATTCGGTTGGCCCCGGAGAGCCGGATGTTAATAGTATACGATTGAATATTTTGGATATTTGGAACAGGCCTCATTTAATTGCTCATCAGGATCGCGCGCGCGCACTCCCGCCCGCTCCAGACCGCGCTTTCGATGGTCGCCGGCAATCCGGTATCGGTCCAATCTCCCGCGAGGAAAAGATTGCTGAAATCTGTGCGTTGTGACGGTCTCAAACGAGCCATTCCGATTGAATGTGAAATGGTCGCATCCTGCTCTCTCACAACGAAAGCGTGCACCGGCCTCTGCCGCCGTGCGGCGGGGAAAAATCGCGCTATCTCGCCGGAGGCTATTTCGATCAGCTCATCCTTCGGTTTCATGGCCGTCTCGTGCGCGCCGCTGATGACTAGCGCGAGATGCTGTCGCTTCCCAACGCGCGCACCTGCAATTGCGTTCTTATTGAAGACCCATTCAATCGGTGAATCTAGCAGGCCGGCAAATTCCAGATCGGTGACGGTTTTTTCGAACCAGAGATTGATCGAAACGATAGGCGCTGTGCTGAACCGATCGAGATGATGAAAACAGTGTTCTCCCGACGCGATTTCTGTTTCCAGCATCCTCCCGAGAGCAGCAGGCGGCACCGCGCTGACGATCGTTTCAGCCTCGATCCGTTGTCCATTGCGCAGTAGAACGCCTGAGGCCTGCTTCGATCCGTTCGCCCCAATTACCCCACTTTCACCGTTTGCCCCGTTTGCCCCGTTTGCCCCGTTTGCCCCGTCGACGCTAAATTCAATCTGTGCGACATCGGCATTCAGCATAACTTCTCCGCGGTGCTCCTCGATGAATCTCCTGGCGTCTTCAGTATAGAGGTCGCTCAATCCGACTTTAGAGATGATCAGGGCGGAATCACGTTTAGCGTGAAGAAAAGCCTGATCCAGGACGCAGGCGAACATATCCGCCGAGGCGACTTCGGGCGACTCATTTAAGGTCGCAAGGGCCACGACGTCCCAGAATCTGCGCTGAATTCTTTCCGGCTGGCCCAAACGATCGAGCCACTGACGCACGGTGATGTCTGCCAGCCCAGCGCGGTTGCCGTTCAGCCTACGCAATTCCCGACCCACACGCAGAGCCTTGATCCGATCAAGCCAGCCGATCGTTTTCAGGCTTGCCAATCCACCCAATAGATGCAACGGGGCAGGCAGGGGAGGACATTTGAAGATAGCGTGGCGGACGGCTCCATCGCTCGATTCATAAATGAAATCCACTCTCGGATTCGCCTGGGTTTTGAGTTTATCGTGAGCGCCTATTTTTTTGAGGAAGGCCAGCGTGTTGTGATAGCAGCCCATCATCAAATGCTGGCCGTTATCGATCGTGTCACCGGTGGTTTTATCCTTGAATGAGTACGCGCGGCCGCCGAGAAACGAACGACGTTCGAGCAGCAGGACTCGCCTCCCGGCCTCGGCCAGATCAACGGCAGCGGCGAGACCCGCAAAGCCACCACCTATGATAATAATGGGCAGGGACCGGGCGGCGTGGCGAGCGGCCGCATATTCATTGCTCATCTCTCTCCGTCTCCTCGTATCCTCGCCGATTGATCGTCCCTTCGCCACTTCGCCCCGTCGCTTTTACCCATTCGCTCAGTGCGATCAAGAACCGCTCGGGGCGGTGTAATCGGATCCGGTGATTGAAGACGTCATAATTGACTTGCTCTATCTTCTCGAGCAATCGGTAATAGATCTTCCCCATCGTTATCGCGGCCGTCAGCGTCGGGCGGTCCTCCCGGGGCAGGCATTCGTCAGCTCGCCGGTAGTAATCGCGCGCCCGCTCGCATTCGAACTTCATCAATTCGATGAAATTGCCATTTACGATCTGCCTCTTCAGGTCGTTCTCACTGTATCCGAACCGGCGCATGTCTTCCCGCGGCAGATAGATCCGCCCGCGAGCCGCATCCTCTTTCAGGTCTCGCAATATATTAGTGAGCTGAAGCGCAATACCCAGATTAATCGCGTAGTCTCTGGTCCTCGGCGACCGGTACGTGAAAATCTCGATGCACATCAGCCCCGCGATCACTGCTACGCGATAACAATACTCATAAAGTTCTTCGAATGTCTCATAATGATGCCGGTAGAGGTCCATCTCACATCCATTGATCATCTCTTCGAAATACTCTCTCGGCATGGGAAACCGTTCGAGCACGCGCTCGAGCCTGTGCGCGATAGGAATCGAGGGTCTTCCCTCATAGATGTTGTTGAGTTCCTCGCGCAATTTCTCCAGTTTCGACTGCGCGATCATACTTGCTCGCCCGGTCGCCGCTTCATCGTCCACATCATCGACGATGTCGTCGACCGAGCGGCAAAACCGGTAGACATCTATAATCGCTTCTCTCTTTCGTTTCGGTAAAAAGATGAATGAGTAAAAGAAGTTAGACTGAATGGTCTTCTCCAGATCGCGTTTCAAGCCGCGCGTACGATCACGCAGGTGCCAGGGGGTGAAATGAATATTACCTGTTGCCGCTTTCATAATTTCTTACGGCCAATCAATGATCTCAGGAGCAGAACGATTTTATCCCAACCCGTAATCACCGGGCGCGTCTCCAGCGTATCATAATCTTGCTCTTCTATGCGCCGCAGGATCCGCATTCCTCCAAGCCACGTCAGTCGCAGTTCAAAAGCAAGCCGGCCATTTACCATTCCGGGCAAACACCTGCCGGCTTCGAAAAATTGTTTCGTACGCTCGACTTGTAACCTGAACAATGCGGCGCTGCGTTCGCTCGACCTTCCATCGCGCAAATCATCGACGCTCACGCCAAATTCGGCCATTTCGTTGAGCGGCAAATAAATTCGATCTTTCCGGATGTCGACTGCGACATCCTGCCAGAAATTGACCAGCTGCAGCCCGGTGCAGATCGAATCAGACAATTTATGCAACCGTTCCTCGCGATAACCGAAGAGGAGCAAAATCAACCTCCCGATCGGATTGGCCGAACGCCCGCAATAATCGAGCAACTCATCGAAATTGGCATATCGCCGCTTGGTAACATCCTGTTTGAAAGCGGAGAGGAGGTCGCGGAAGAGACGGACCGGTAGCTGCAGCTCTTTCGCCGTTTCAGCCAGCGCAATAAATACCGGATGGCTCGCCTCGCCGCGATACGAGGCCTCGAGCTTTCTCTCCCAATCCTCGAGCGCAGCCAGACGCCCCGCCTCATCCAATCCATCTTCTTCATATCCTTCGTCGGCGAAATCGTCGGCCGTGCGCGCGAAAGCATATATGCTGTAGACGTACCGGCGCTTGTCTACCGGAATGAGCAGTGAACCGACTGGGAAATTTTCATAATGGCTGCGCGCCATCCGCTCGCAATAGGCGAACGCATCGTCAATACTGCGCGGATCGATCGTCTGCAGAGCGGAACCCCAGGTATTCACTTGCATAGTCAAAACTTCTCGATTGAATCTGATCAGAGCTCAGAGAATAACAAGAGAATAATTAAATCTCAAATTCAGTCCGGATTTACGGGATACATCGTGAGGTAAGAGATCGATGCATAAACTCGCTGATTTTTGCGTTTTTTATTTTCACCTGATAATCTGGCAATCGAGACTAATAGACAAAACCAACACTAACGGAGGGTGGACGAACTTGCTGAAAACACTTCTACTCAATCCCCCATCGTTCGAGAAATTCGATGGCGGCGCAAGTTCACGCTGGCCCGCAACGCGTGAGATTGAGAGTTACTGGTATCCGGTATGGCTCGCCTACCCGGCTGCCATGATCCGGGACCGGGGGGGCCTTTCGCGCCTGCTCGATGCGCCGCCCCATCATATCGGGCCGGAAGAGACGGCGCATATCGCCGGGGATTATGAATTCGTAGTCCTCTTCACATCGCACGTCGGCTTCAATAATGACGTCAAGCTGGCCGAGCGCATGAAAGAGCTGACCCCGGATCTGAAAATAGCCTTCGTTGGGCCGCCGGTCACGACCCATCCCGAACAGGCGCTGCGCGCAAGCAGCGCTATCGATTTTGTCACGCATAAAGAGTTCGATTACACCGTCACACGCTTCGCTGCCGGTGAGCCGCTTGAAAAAATTCCCGGCGTCTATTTTCTGAAGGATGGCCGGATGGTTTCAACTCCGAGCGAACCGCTGGTGACCGAGCTGGATAAACTTCCGTGGGTGACGCCCATCTACAAACGTGATCTGGATTTCAAGCGATACAATGTTCCCTTTCTGCTGAACCCATTTATCGCTTTCTATTCGACGCGCGGATGCCCGGCGCTCTGCACCTTCTGTCTCTGGCCCCAGACTTTCGACGATCACCGTTGGCGCCAGCGCTCGGTCGAGGATGTGCGCAATGAAGTAGAATGGGCCCTGAATGCGTTCAAGCCGGAGGGGCTGCAGGAAATATTCTTCGATGACGATACCTTCACCTTCAATCCCAACCGGATGATCGAAATGAGCAAAGTCTTCAAACCACTGAAATTTCAATGGTCGAGCACTTCGCGCGCACACCTCGATTACGAGACGCTGAAGGTAATGAGGGATGCCGGCTGCCGCCTCTTCATCGTCGGCTTCGAATCAGGTAATGAGGAGATACTTAAGAAAATCAAAAAAGGGATCACAGCGCGGCGCGGGCTGCAATTCGTCAAGGATTGCAAACGAGCGGGGATCAAGGTCCACGCCGATTTCATCATCGGCCTGCCCGGCGAGACGCGCGAGACAATCCGCGAGACGATCGAATACGCCAAGGAGATGGACCCCGAAACCTTGCAGGTATCCGTCGCACACGCTTATCCGGGAACGGAGATGTACGACTGGTTCAAGTCAAATGGCGTCTTCCTCAACAACACGATGTCCGATGAGCTCGGGCAACAACTGCCGATGGCCAATTTCCCGCACCTGACTGCGGCGGAGATGCTCGAGTGGGTTCACAGGTTCTACGATGAATATTACTTCCGCCCGAAGGTCGTGGTCCGGATAGTGAAGGACGCGGTCTTCAAGAGCAGCGAAAGAAAGCGTCTTTATAAGGAAGCTAAAGAATATCTGGCTACCAGAGCGAGAAGACGCGAGCTTGTTCGATCAAGACAGCTATAAATGCGATCAAAAAATAAGCTTTGGCATATTTTTCGCTTTCGCGAACCACGATTGATGATATAATCGTAATCGCGTTGAGATGACTCTCAAGGGTGTGGGTGTTCGGGTTATGGAGTAACGCAATTTAGTTACAATGGAAGTAACAGAGGATCATCGAAGATCATCAAACGCGATCGAAAGATTCGATTAATGACGCGATTGAATGAAATGATCATCTGAGAAAACGTTACTAAGACCGCGGACAAGCACCCATCCCAGATCTTTTCCCCCAGACCCCCCCCGAGAGTCTCGTTTATTTGCGCTGCCCATTCACATGGTGGAGAGATAGCTGCCAATCTAAGGACGCTCGATCATTCCATCTCAGTTCGTACAACGTTACGCAATTGGTCAAATTAGTGACTTGACTTGGATGCAGGACGCGAGAAAGAGCACACAGCGTCTGAATTCCGGTATCTAGTTGTACCCAGCATCGGCATCGGTCTATTTGATTGATGCAAATTCACATGCCCTCAAGTTGTGTGTTGATTGATAACGAGAAGGGGACCCTTCATGTCATTGTCCATATTATCAAGCCTGCGCAGGATGATTGCCGCGCCGGATTTGGCGATCGATATGGGAACCGCCAATACCCGGCTCTATGCGCTCGGATGTGGGCTAATAGCTGATGAAGCATCATTGATAAAAATCAGGCCTGAGACTGGCGCCGTCGAAGCAGTGGGGAATAAGGCCGCACGCCTGTCATTGAAAGACCCTGCCGCACAATCGATTTCCCCTCTCCACGCGGGCGTCGTAGCCGATGTCGACGCGGCGAGTTCATTGCTCAAACCACTGGTCAAACGGGCCAAGCGATATGGATTGCTCAAACCACGGGCGCTGGCTTGCGCGCCGACCGATGCCTGCGAAGAAGAAAGGGCGGCTCTGGTCGAAGCGACAACGCGCGCGGGCGCGTCCTCGGTCATGATCGTCCCGGAACCGCTGGCGGCGGCGATCGGCGCAGGTCTCGATATCACGATGCCATATGCCCAGATGCTGGTCGATATCGGCGATGGCGTCACGGACATTGCTGTCATACGTTCCAGCACCTTGATTACGACCTGTGCATTGCGGACCGCCTGCAGCGATCTGCATCATGCGGTCTCGCAGATGATCGCTTTTCGCTACGGCGTACTGCTCTTTCCCAACGAGGCCGAGCGCCTGACACATCGAGTCGGCGCGGTGGAAGACTTTGAAGAGGATGAGCTATACGTCACATATGGGACTGACCTGCTCACCGGCGGTCCTGTCAGTCTGTGCGTCAGCAACCTCGACGTGATTGAAGCGATCGAATCGGTGCTCGAAACTATAATAAAAGCCATCCAGGGCACTGTCCGCGATCTTCCGCCCAAGACATCATGCGAAGTGATCGAGAATGGTATCTGCCTGACCGGCGGCGGCGCGCAGCTCCGCGGATTGCCATCGAGGCTCTCTCAGGCCACCTCTCTCGACGTTCACACAGCTCCCGACCCGATGCGCGCGGTGATCAACGGCGCGAAACAGATGCTCAGTGTCGGGGCCGCAACGAATCTCTGGCGAGCGTGAAGTAGAATCTATCTCAATAATTAAGAAAATTACAAAAGACACATAAGATCTCTTTCTTATGTGTCTTTTGTTTTTTTGTGATTTTTGTGGTGAATCCTTCTTTGTTGGATACCTATGTAATAGAATCCTGAACAATGTCGCTGAAAACCAGACAAAATCCCGATACGGGCGTTCTCGAGGTCTTCGCCAACGATGAATGGGTCAATTTCGAGGACTTTCGTAAACATCAGATCGATGAAGCGTATAAAAATTCGATCAAGTTTTTACGTGACAGGCTTGGTGAAGATGCAGTAAATGAACTAACACAAAAACCTGATGAGGCTAACCATGAATCACAGCGTTAAAGCAGTTTTTCACGTAGTTCTACTGCACTTAGCGTTTCTGACATTGGCCGGTTTAGCTATGGCTCAATCCGTTCCGGATGAAGATCGGCGTCTTACCGAAATCCGCCATCTCGATCTCACCTATACCTTCCCCGAATATCGATCCAAGGAAGAGTGGCTGGAGCGCGCGGATCATCTGCGCAAACAGATATTATTCAGCGCCGGGTTATGGCCGTTGCCAGAGAAAACCCCGCTCAAACCGGTCATCTTCGGCAAAGTGGACCGCGGGGATCATACGATCGAGAAGGTCTATTTCGAGAGTCTCCCTGGGTATTACGTCACAGGGAATCTCTATCGTCCTAAAAATACCGCCGGGAAGTTACCCGGTGTGCTTACGCCGCACGGTCATTGGACCTATGGAAGGTTTGAGAATAGCGAGTTAAATTCCGGCCCCGGCCGTGCCGCCAATTTCGCGCGTCAGGGTTATGTCGCATTCAATTATGATATGGTGGGCTTCGGCGACAATACGGCCATCACTCACCGGTTTGCGGATCACAACGTAACGAAGCCCGAAGCGCTCTGGAACGTCACCATGCTCGGTCTTCAGCTATGGAACAGCATGCGCTCGGTCGACTTCCTCCTCTCCTTACCCGAAGTCGATCCCGAACGAATAGCCTGCACCGGCGAATCAGGCGGAGGGACGCAGACTTTTCTGCTCATGGCAACCGATGATCGAATCAAATTGGCTGCACCCGTGAATATGATTTCCTTCCATATGCAGGGTGGAAGCCTGTGCGAGAATGCGCCGAACCTGAGGGTTGAGACAAATAATGTGGAATTCGGCGCGATGATGGCGCCCCGACCGTTGATGCTCGTTTCGGCTACCGGCGATTGGACTAAGAATATGATGAACTCGGAATATCCGGCGATACGCAGCATCTATCGCCTCCTGGGTGCGGAGGATAAGGTCACGGCCGTCCAGGTGGATGCGCCGCACAACTACAACCGGGAGAGTCGCGAGGCAGTCTACGGGTGGTTCGCACATTGGTTTCTCGGGAGGAAAGAGACCAGTCCGATAAAAGAGCCCAACAGCGATGTCACCCCGCTCTCCAACATAATGGTTTTTTTCAGCCGCGCTCGACCCGATAATGAACTTAATGAAGAACGTCTTGCAACATACTTGATAGAAACGGCTAAAAAACAATACGATAAATCATATCCTGACGGCGCGAGCGGCCTGGAAAGATTCCGCGAGAAATTCGGCACCGCGCTCAAGTACTCCTTAATGGCCGAGTATCCCGCTGCGGGCAGCATTATCGCCAGTAAACCTCAGATAAGCCCGCTTAATGAGCAGGGCAAAGGCGGAACGAAGGAGGAATTTTTCATCGCGCGCGCCGGCCGAGGCGAACGCATCCCGATGCAGTTATGGAAGCAGGCGGAGGCGCAGACCGTAAATTCAATCGTGCTTCTCTTATCGCCCGCCGACACCACAGCCGAACTGACGGAGCTATTGATGAAGAACGGCCACACGGTAGCCACTCTGACCAGCTTTCCCGGCGGCAGGAAAATACCGGAAAATATCAAATATTTTACGACTTATAACAAGACCGACGAAGCTCACCGCGTGCAGGAGATACTGACATCCATCGCGTATCTCAAGAAGATATACGCCGATGCGCGTTTGAGCATAGTGGCTCAAGGCCAGTCCGGGTTGTGGGCGCTGCTCGCACGCGGGCTCGCGCCCAAGATAGACAGAATGGCAATCGATGCATCGAAGTTCGATACTTCGAGCGACGAAGAATTTTTGAAATACCTGCCGATTCCGGGCATCCGGCGGGCGGGCGATTTCAAGACCTCGGTTACCATTTCGCCGCTTACACCATTATTGATTCACAATACCGGGGATAAATTCCGCACCTCAGCGATAGCTGATGCATACAGCAAGTTTGGGCGTACAGCAGATTTCAAGACGCAACAAACCGGTATATCAAATACGTCATTGATATCCTGGCTTACCAAATAAAAGGGGATAAATGGCTGAGAGCCAAAACCAAAACCAAAATCCATATTCGCAGACATTAGTTATCGATGCAGACCAATTCACATTTGATACAGTAGAGGAGCACAATGGAATCGCGACTGTAGTGCGGTTCAAAGTTGAGAACCCGGAAGTCAAGGCAGGCGATGTGCTACTGATACTCGCCGACGCAGAGATACATTTCCATGGATTGATCGGAAAGATCGAAGATGGGTGGGCGATTGCTTCGGACCGAAAGGGCTCGATGCTGTCTGTGATGATCCACTGAGTCTGTTTGAGCAAGGATTAACGATTCATTTAACGCTAGCCGGGGATGGAGCGAAGCGTAGCTTCGATCTACAGCCTTCACATAATCTGTTCAATTACCATCCCGCCAAAATCCGTCAACCTTTCGTCGCGGCCATTGTGTAGATATGTCAGTCGCATCTGATCGAGGCCTAGCAAATGAAGGATCGTCGCGTGAATGTCACGAGGGTGATAACGCTCGCCAACGGTACGGAACCCTAATTCATCAGTCTGCCCGATCACCTGTCCGCCTTTTACGCCGCCGCCGGCCATCCACATCGAAAATGCTGTAGGATTGTGATCTCGCCCTTTACCGTTCTCCGACACCGGTGTTCGACCGAATTCGGTCCCCCAGATGACAAGCGTCGAATCGAGCAAACCCCGTCCCTTTAAATCTTTGAGCAAGCCGGCGACCGGCCTGTCGGTCCAGCGGCACATCTGTTCGTGATTCGTTTTGACGTTGTCGTGTGCGTCCCATTGCACTTTCACCGGCCCCCCTCCGGAAAACAATAATACGAAGCGAACGCCGCGTTCTACGAGTCTGCGGGCGAGCAAACACCTCGTTCCGAACTCGACAGTTTGCGGATCGTCGATCCCGTAAAGCTTCTTCGTTTCTCTGCTCTCGCTGCTCAGATCGACTGCCTCGGGCGCGTGTTGCTGCATGCGGAATGCAAGCTCATAGGAGGCGATGCGGGCCGCAAATTCGCTGTCATCCTCGCGCAACCCGATTTCATTCATTCTGCGCATGAACTCGAGCATTTGCTTCTGCTGCCCACTGCTGATCTCTTTCTGCGGAGCTAAATGGAGGATGGGCGTTGAACCGTTGCGCAATTGAGTGCCCTGATAGAAGGCAGGCAGATAACCGGAATCCCACATCGGGACGCCGCCTTCGGGCAGACCTTCGGGTTGAGTCATGACACAGAATGCCGGCAGGTTTTCGCTCAAGCTGCCCAGGCCGTAGGTCACCCAACTTCCCAGCGAGGGATGGGAGGGAACCACTCGCCCCGACATCATCTGGTACATAGCAGGCGCATGGACAAAACTTTCCGTGTAACACGAGCGCAGCACCGCGATATCATCAATGCATGTCGCTATATTCGGCAGCAAGTCGGAGACTTCGATTCCCGATTTCCCGTATTTTTTGAACTTCCACGCGCTGCCCATAAGTGGCGTTCCGGCTTTGACGAATTGACTTTTGATCTCACCGAAACTCGGCGGCAACTGCTGGCCGTGAAGCTTATCCAACACCGGTTTCGGATCGAACGTCTCCATCTGACTCGGCCCGCCGACCATGAAGAGCAGAATCACCGATTTGGCCTTGGGGGCGAAATGTGGTTGTTTGGGCGCTAGCGGGTTCTGCAACTTCGACGACTTGTCCCGCTGGATGGCTTGTGCCTCGCGTGCGAGCAAATATGAGAGCGCGATAGCACCGAAGCCGTTGCCGGCGTGTGAAAGGAAGTCACGGCGCGTGGTGGATATGGGGAGATGGGAATTATCTTTTTTCATAAGCTTCAGTACTCTGGAAACTAAGCTTTTTTCTATTCAGCCTGGTTTACCGGGCTTTCCCGCAGGGCAAATCGTGCTACTGTGTCCAAAATTCTCGAATTTCCTTGGAAATTCGTATGTGCGATCTGTGTACCCCTTGTTGGATCTGAATATCAGTAAAACTCCTCTCGATTTCCTAAGTAATCGAGAACATTTTATGACACAGTAGCAATAGACCAGCCGAATGATGGCTACTGCGCCGATGGAATGGTCACCCGCGACAGCGTCGTTGATATGAGGCGGGTTTTATCGACCAGCACAATATCGTACGTCTGCCCGGCAACCCCCTTCAGCGAATCCGATACCAGATTGAACTCCCTCTCGCCATTCGTATAGGCTCCGGCGGTGATGTCCAGCTCGACCTTCTCGCCTCGAAACAGGAGAACACTGTAGTTTCCGCTCCCCTCACGGAAATTGCCGTCGAAAGACAAAAATCCATCGCCGTTGACTCTCCGCAAACCCCGCAAATTGAAATTGCAATTGTCTACTCGCGACGAGGGCGAATCGAAAATCAGGCAGGTGCGCAAGGTGGCGAGCCGCTGCTTGGTGGATGCCTGAAAAATACCAACATCGACAGAGTAGAGGCCGGTAGGACTCGCATCGCCGAAATGAAATGATGTATCGAGAACCAGCGATTGATGCTTGCCCATGCTCTGTAAGACTGGCCCCGGATCCCGTTTGCGAGTGCGCGTCACCTGCTTATGCCCGACCTTTCCATCTTTATCCGTTTCCTCTACCGTTTCTGAATAGGAATACCTCACGACTGTGTAAAAGTGATCAGTGATCGATTCGAGCGCGATTAGCTCAACCTTGATCTGATCGCCCGATTGAAAGACGTTGCCATTGGTCCTGAGCGCGACATATCCGTTTTGCCACTGGGCTTCCGCAGTGTTCGAGAGCAATATGACTGATAGAAACGTCAGAATAGAAACCAACTTTCGTACCATTATTGTCCCCCCTATTTCAGATATACGAATTCATTCAAGTTGAGCGTCGCCAGGCATAAATCAACCCAGGCGGCCGCCCTCGATTTGCTGATAGATATCGGCAAATCTTTCATCTTCACGATGCTTTCGTCTTTGCGTTGCCGAATCGTTTCGGTTTGATCGCTGAGGAACGACCGGGTGAGGCGTATTTCGGCGAGTTGCGGCTTGCGACCGAGAACCAACTGATAAAGCCTGCCAATCATCACCCCCTCATCGCCACCCGACTCTTGCAACAGACGATGGGCTAACGAGCGGCTCTGCTGAAACATAAAATCACTGTTCATCAACGTAAGCGCTTGCAGCGCATGGATGCTGACGCTGCGCGCGCCGCACGAGCTCATCAGGTCAGGCGAATCGAAGGCGACGAGCAGCGGCAGCCGCACGTTTCGTTTGCGTATCAGATAGATGGAGCGGCGCGTGTGCTGGCGCGCATCCGGATGCACTGGCCATAGATTGTCCGGTTCGGCCTCGGTAAAGATAGTGTCATAGACTTCCGGTTCCAGAGGTACCCGGATCGAGGGACCGCCAGTCTGCTCCGTCAGCGTGCCGGCCGCAGCCAGCACCGCATCGCGTATCGATTCAGCATCGAGTCTCTGCCTATTCATGCGCCAGAAGAGCCTGTTTTCGGGGTCAATCTTCGCCTTGGTCGAATCAACGGCTGACGACTGCTGATAAGCATTCGAGAGCACCATCAATTCGTGCATCTGCTTCATGCTCCATGCGCGCGCGACAAACTCTGTCGCCAGCCAATCGAGCAGATCAGGGTGTGTGGGCTGTTTTCCATTCCGACCAAAATCATTGGGAGTCGCGACGATTCCCCTCCCGAAGTGATAATGCCAGAGCCTGTTCATCATCACCCGCGCGGTCAGCGGATGTTCCGCACGCGTCAACCAGCGAGCGAAAGCGAGCCGGCGACCCGTGGATTTTACGCCCTCGGGCAACGCCGGTATTTCAACCGGCGGCGCCTCTTGCGGCAATAAAACGCTTAAAAATCGTGGTGTCACAGCATCGCCGGGCCGGTGCGGATCGCCGCCTTTCAGAATATGCATTGCCGGCACAGGAGCGATCGCATCGGCGACGCTCAGTGCCTTGGGGAGAGGATCGGGAGCATAAAGTTCGATCGCGTGCATTTGCCGGCGGAGGGCCGCACGTTTTTCACGGTCATCCTTCGATAGCGCCGGGACCAGCTCGTCCCAGTTGACATCGAGCATTCGCTGCGCATCCTTCGCCAGGCTCTTCTCCTCCTCATTGCGCAGTTTTTCATCCTTCGCCATTGCACGCGCGTATTGTGGCTCAAGCTTCGCCCGTTTCTCCGCCGTCAAACGATCCTTGTAGGGTTTCTCGATCGCGGCGATCCCATCCTCGATCGGCTTGAGCTTGGCTTTATGCGTTTTGACCTCGGCGTTGAAGGCTTCCCCCCGCTCTTTTGCCGGCGGTTTGTAATCGTGGTTGTCGGTTGCGGCGAAGAAGGCCTGGAGGCGATAGAAATCCGCCTGCGGTATCGGATCGAATTTATGATCGTGGCAGCGCGCGCAGCCGACGGTCAACCCCATAATTCCGTTTCCGACGCCGAACATCACCTCGGTCAACCATTCCTGGCGATTTATCGCAAGATCCTGATTGCCCGCGACGACGTGTTGCGGCCCGGCGCGTATAAACCCGGTCGCCACTCTCAGCTCGAAATCTTCAGGTGCGATCTCGTCGCCGGCGATCTGTTCAAGAATGAAGCGGTCATATGGTTTGTCATGGTTGAACGATTTGACGACGTAGTCGCGATAACGCCATGCCTGTTCGCGATCGGCGTCGAGCTCGAAGCCATTCGTTTCACCGAAACGCGTGACATCGAGCCAGTGTTGCGCCCAACGTTCTCCATAACGCGGCGAAGCGAGTAAGCGTTCGACGACCTTGCGATATGCGCCAGGCGATCGGTCGGCGAGGAATGCTCTGATCTCATCGGGCGTTGGCGGCATCCCGGTTAAGTCGAATGTCACGCGGCGTAAGAGAGTTTGCTTGTCCGCCCGTGGCGAAGGCGCCAACCCTTCCTTTTCCAGATCGGCAAGGATGAAGGAATCGATGGGATTGCGAACCCAGGCTTTGAACTTGACTCCAGGTTCGGGCCGGCGGACCGGCGCGCGGAAGGCCCAGTAATTGCGTTGCTCCGCAGTGAGCGGCTTCGAAGCTGCGCCTGTCTGTACCCTCGTATGTGCCGGTTGGGTGTGGAAAATAAAAATGATCAGCGGAGCGGCGATGAGAGGAATCAGTTTGAAACGCTTATGTTTCATATCCATCAGATGGCAAATGAAAATTGTCAAAACTGCGGTAAGACGAATAATCAGGAGAGATGATAGGCCAGGAGGGGTTCTCTTATCAATCGCGGAAGCTTTCGCGGTATTTTTACTTTTGCAGTATTTTTATTCGATATTACTTATTTGAGTACGCTGGATCGCATACATTCGGGGGAGCAGAAGGTCCGCGCGGATTTCCGTGATGAGACTGAGACAGCATCACGCGACATGACGAAGGCTCCGCACGCGGCGCATTGAACCATCTCCGTATTGGCGACGGCCCGGCCGCTGACCTCTTCGCGCAGGTTCTGAAAATCCTTGATCGTCCCGCGCAGCCGATGGGAGAGACGCGCTATCGACTTGAAAACGTAGACGATGAAGGCGAATGCCAGAAGGATCAGAACGCAACGAATGATAAAACTCAACGATTGCCTCCAGGTGCCTGATCGCGCGGCCCATGATCGAGCGTCGACCTCGAACCCGGCCCCGATCCCGTATTGGCCCCACCCGAACGCGCGGCGTCCAGATTTCTACGCAATTCGGCCAGCCTCTGCGGTTCCATCCCGCTCGATTCCAGTTCTCGCAGCAACGTTTCAGCCTCAGGTAGATTCTTCCGCGCTTCCAGATAAAATGAAAGGAGCAGCATTGCGACTGTTGTATTCTTCGGCTCCATTTCACGAGCCTGCTTGGCCAACCTGATGGCATCATCGACCTTGCCCATATACATATTTACCACTCCGAGCCCCAACAGAGGGCGAGGATCATTTGGTTTGATTTTTCTGGCCTGCTCCAGGAACGTGGTCGCCTCCTGGAATTGACTTATCTGAATGTATTGGAAGGCGGCATCGAGCTGCGCGTCAACGTCCTCAGGGTTGGCCTTTGCCTTATCGATGGCTGCACGTACTTGGTTTTGGACTTCCTCCGGCGACATGCGCGGGCCCGTCGAGAATTTATCGGCGGCTTCGACGACGGCGTTATTCTTGATCAATCCCTGTTCATGGCGGAACTGAAGATTCGCGATCTTGAAACCGATCGCCAACCCCAGAATCAAGCCGATTATACACAAGGCTACTTTCGTTCTCAGGAAATCGAAATTCATTGTTTAGAGTCTCACAGTTCCCCAATTTGATTTAAAGATGCCGGAGAGTTGCGAAGCCAACCTGTAAGCCGAATTCTGTACTCACCTGAGGCGAGCGGCGATCATTCATCTGGGCGGCACATTGCTGTGACGCTCGAGCGACCTACCCGAAAACGCGCCGCGCCAAACGCGGACTGAGACGGACAATCTTCATCGACGTTTTCCTATTTGGTCTTGCACCGCAGGGGGTTTGCCTAGCCGAGCGTGTCGCCACACTCGCTGGTGAAGCCTTTACCTCACCGTTTCACCATCGCCCCCACCCACGCTTCGCCCGATTCCAATCGTGAAAATTGAACTATTGGAATCAAGCGAAACGTGGGTGGTCGGGCTGTCTGTTCTCTGTTGCACTATTCCGTCGGGTTCCCCCGCCTGGCCGTTAGCCAGCCTGCTGTCCTATGGTGTTCGGACTTTCCTCTCGCGACGCTACGCGCGCAAGCGATCACCCGGTCCGCTTCTGCAACTTCCAGCAAATATTATAGCATGCAGATGGGGAAGCAGCGGCTGGGGAGATACCGGAGTCTGATCATAAAATGAGTTGAATTTTTTGAAATGCGGTCTGTCAGCAACGTCAATTTTTCCCCTGCTTCTGTTTTTTCATTTGCCGTTCGCTGACAATCAACCAGCCGCGCGCATTACGACGCAGAGTGATCACCCCCCGGGCTTTGCCTTCGACCGGTTTGCGCCCCTTCAGTCGCAACACCCATTCACGATCGAATGTGACGTCGGCTTCCTGCGCTCCGCCCGAATTCTTTAGCTGTATCTGCGGTGAATCGGAGAACCGCAGCGTAGAGGAATCGAAACTTTTGAATATTCCCCTTTTTCGCTCTTCCACCTTCGCGCGCTGAAGCGAGCCGTAGCTGAAGTAATTGATCCGGTCGGCGTAATAGCTCATATGTTTATGCCAATCGCCCCGTGCGGCGGTAGTGGCCCATTCCGTATATACGGACCGCACTTCACGTTGTGTACGTTCATCGAGGGTTGACGCCGATCCATCATTTTTCTCCGGGATGGCCGATGAGGCGTTGGCGATGGGTGATGGATTCCCTTCCCCGGCGGAATGGCCGGACGCCGGCGATGTTCCTGCCACCGAACCGAGACCTTGTCCCGGTTCGCCGCCTCTCCCTGACTGTTTGTCACTCTTTTTAACCAGGGCGCTCTGGGCTGCCTCCTCCGATGGGGCGAATGCTTCCGATTGCGTTATCCACTCCTGTCTCAGGTAATATGCGAGCGAGCCGATCATCGCCAGGGCGATAACTATAAGAGCTAAATAGAATTTCGTCCGCGGCCCCTGCTCGATCAATAGTGACGGTGGCGAAATTTCCCCATCTTCATTCGACGACAGGTTCAGCAATTGCGCCGGTTTCAATTGCGACAGACTGGGGATCGTTGTGATTGCGGTGAAATCAGGTTCAGAGGCATAACTCTGCTGCGCCATCGCAAATGGCATAGTAGGCAATGGGGACAAGTCAGGCAAGGAGGACAGCGAGGTAGCCGGAGGCAGCGAAGGCAGCTGTAATGATTCGCGAACGAGCGTCTGATCCGATTCGTCAGCTGAATCGTGAAACGCTTTAACCGTACCAACCAGGTGTTCGGAGAGTTGTGCGGCCGATTGAAATCGCTGGTTGGGATTCTTTGCGAGCGCGCGCAACACCACATTTTCCAATTCCCTGCTCAATCCGGAGCGGAACCTGCTGGGCGGAGCGGGCGGTTCCTGTAAATGTCGCAACAAAACGGTGGAAGTATGCTGGTCAGCGAATGGCGCGCGCCCGGTCAGCATCTCATACAGGATCACCCCGAGCGAATAAACATCGGAACGCGCATCGACGGCTTGTCCCGTACATTGTTCGGGGGAGATATAATTCGGAGTTCCGATGATGGTTTGCTCGTCGGTGATCCCCTGTAATGTATGCTCCCGGTCCTTTAATTTGGCGATGCCGAAATCGAGGACGAGAACACGCTCTACCCCGTCATCGGATGTCTCGATCATGACATTATCGGGCTTGAGATCGCGATGGATGATTCCCAGCCGATGCGCCGCTTCGATGCCCGCGCAAACCTGAGAAAGAATCATTGCTGCTCGTTCGGGCCTCATCTGACCGTTCCGCGCTGCGTGAGTCTTCATCTCTTCCCGCAGACTGCGACCCTCGATCAGCTCCATCACCAGGTATGCCCCGCCTTTGGACAGCATCCCGAAGTCGTATACCGCGACGATGTTGGGATGCTTGAGACGAGCAACCGCCCTGGCCTCGCGGTTAAACCGTTCACGGATTGTAGGGTCGGTGAGAAATTCGGCGCGCAGTATTTTAATGGCTACTGCTCTATCTAATTGAAGATGTGTGGCGCGGAAGACTGATCCCATTCCACCATGAGCGATCAGCTGCTCCAGCCGATATTTTCCATCTATGACTATCGGGAGAGAGTCATTAGCGCGCGTCGGCGTGTGATCGAAAAGACAGAACTCGACGCCATCGCCAAAACAACGATGGCAGGACTGACAGTATCGCATCGCCCTTCTCCATTAATGAAGGCCGAAGTGCTTGCTCCGGTCTCTATGAGTTCAAGTAAATTAAAGGGGGTTAAACATTCCTATCTCGCGTGCGCCAAGTGACACGCTCATTCGAAGAATACTAAACGTGGGGGTGTATGACAAGTATTTAAGACAGGAGAAAAGGAGGGGTGGAAAGGGTCCGATTTCGTATCTTCGAGAGACGGATTGCCATCCCGTCCCCGCGACGTGACATGCGCGAAAAGAATATGACAAAAAAAACCGCTATTGTTTTCATTTTTCTTTCACATTCAACAAATCAGTGTAAGAATACAACAGCTGCTTAAGAGATTCTTACGTACGTTTTGAAGTTAAAGCTATGTCAATCCCCCAACAATCACAGCGATCGCTGTTGGTTAACGTATATCTCGCCCTGGGCGGCCGCTCACCACAATGGCCGCGAATGACGCGCATTCCTGATAGATCGAACACAGTATTGCGCGCGAGCTGTGCTTCTAGGAAACCGAAATCCATCCAGACATCAGATCCCTGAGCAGCGAAAACTCTGCGGGAAAATGCGCTCGCAGGCTGACAAGCATAGCGGGCCGGAAGATGTCTTCCGATCTCGCTGGAAACCCAACAAATATAAGCCAACTGTCGCCCTGGCCGTATCCAGCGCCTGCACGCTGATCGGTTATCGACATTGGCTTAGTCTGGAGACAAGAATGAGCAATCCCCCAGTATTGCAAGAACCAGTACCCAAGCCTCGATCAGGGCGTCCTGAGCGCAAAACGAGGTGGGTGTTGACGAAAGATTCTATCGATAAACTCCTGGCGCACCTGGGCGAAGATCCTGAAACTGCGGGACGAGCCTATCAGGAGTTACGCGCTAAGCTGATCGTCTTCTTTGAATGTAACAGGTGCACTGAAGCTGAGGAGCTCGCCGATATTGCTCTCAATCGGGTTGCACGCAAACTCTGTGATGGCGAAAACATACACAAACCGATGTTGTACGCCCTCAGTGTCGCGCGCTTCGTTTTGAGCGAATATTGGCGGAGACCCGAGAAATCGGATGTCTCTCTCGATGAAACCATTTTGGAATTCGAGAATAACTACTCAGCTCATGTTGAGAATACTCGCGCCCAGCATGAGGCTGAAATGCGACGCGAAGAATTCATGCGACGCTGTTTCATGCAGTTGTCTGCCCCGCAACGAGATCTCCTGATCGATTATTATAGGTGCGAAGAAGGCTCGCTGGTCGATCACCGGAGAGAGATGGCTGAAAGACTCCGCATTTCCCCCAATGCGCTGTCAATACAGGTTCATCGATTGCGCGGAAAACTCGTCAATTCTTTGGAAGAGTCTCTGAAGAGAGACTAATTCGCCTATATAACAAATCACTTCGATTGGTAGGACAGGCCCGAAACCTGTCCTACCTTATTTTCGCACCGTTACATTCCATATAGGAAATTTTTCTTATGGAAGAAATGAGGTGTGCGCATCGGGATAATACAGACTTTTATATTTAATTGTTTTTGAAAGAATCATACTCTATCAGTCACATATAGTTAGACAAGAAATGAGTGAAAAATCTCCGAGTTCACCGGATCAACAATGGGAATTGACACCGCAGCCGACTGAGCTGCTTGGAATGGATGAACAGATGATAAACGAATATCTCCTGGGAGAATTGCCCACACTCCAGCGGGAAGCGTTTGAAAACGCGCTCTTCAGCGATCCCAATCTTTATCATAAGTTGATGATCGCCGAAGACAGACTGATAGACGACTACCTATGTTGTCAGCTATCTCACGCACAGCAATTACGATTTGAGCGATATTTCCTTATCTCAGAGAGGCGGCGGGCAAAACTCGCACTCGGGCAGACCTTCCATACGACCCTTTCAGAATTCGACGATGCTTCGTTGACTTATAACTGGAAATCTTTCTGGCGAATGCCGCGTACGCTTCGTGGCATTCTTATGGTGGCCTTGCTTATCTTTTCCTTCTTATTCATCGCCGCATATTTTATGTTGTGGCGAGCTCAGTAATAAAAATATTTCTGAAAGAATCGCCGGATTTAGATCACTAAAAGGTGAACCAAAGTTTTTGACTCAGTTTTTTTGAGTCGAAAATGATGTCACTGGGATAGTGGAGAATTAGGAGAAAGGATCAGGTAAGGGGTAAGGATGGGAATTTTCCTTATACTTCTCCACTTTCCCGGTGGCTTGGCTTCTAAACCAGCAATTTGTATGACTCTTTGAAAATATCCCCATAACTCATTAGTCCTTGATTCATCAATGCAATCGTAAGCTTTAGAGTACCATTTGTCCTCATGCCAAATGCTTGTCTGCTTTTCCCGTGTGCTATCAGACGCATAATCCCTAGCCATTACACCGCCGCCTCATAAGCTGCTAAAAACAGTTACGGCAGGGGCGGCGGTGTAACATTCATTGACAGCCTCGCAAACTTTTACTTATATTGATTTTCTGAAGATATGGAAGATTTCCACACCGAGCAGAGTGCTGCCAGAGATTCAAAGCGGACCCCATCTTCAACGCCGCCCTGCTGCGGCTCAGGTTGCGCTGTCTGCGTGCTGGATTACTGGGTCGATGACGAACACGAAGTGACACAGGAAGAGACCACAAGAGACTCAGTCGGATCTGAACTGTTGGTTCTGCTGGAAGCCTTTGAGGATGCCGAGCGGCAGGCGAAGCAGATGAACGCTCAAATTGACGAGAGCGAATAAAATCTATCCAACCCTTGCAGCGTGCCCTTCGTGCAATACCAAGATATCTCCATTAGAAAATAGGTCAGCTTAACCTCAATCATTGGGAGGAGTGGCATGAGAGAAGAAGAAGCGGTTGAGAAAAAGTTTAAACCGTTCGTTCCAAGTGAACAGATAATTCCGGAATTTTCAGTTAAAGCCATAATTCTGGGCGCGATTTTCGGCCTGATCTTCGGCGCATCCACTGTTTATCTGGCGCTCAGGGCCGGCTTGACGGTCTCCGCCTCGATTCCCATTGCAGTGCTCGCCATCGCAGTTTTCAAGCGCCTCGGCAAATCGACCATACTCGAAAACAACATCGTCCAGACGATCGGCTCGGCTGGCGAGTCGGTTGCCGCCGGAGTGGCCTTCACTATCCCCGCGCTCATTTTTCTGACATCGGGAGAACAGTTCTTTACCTATTTCAACATATTCACCCTGGCGCTCGTCGGCGGAATATTGGGCGTCCTTTTCATGGTTCCGCTGCGCCGTTCGTTGATTGTGAAGGAGCACGACACACTACCTTATCCGGAAGGAACAGCATGCGCCGAGGTACTTGTCGCCGGTGAAAGAGGCGGCTCGATGGCGGGCAAAGTATTCGCCGGACTTGGCATTGCTTTCGCTTACAAGTCGCTCATGAGTATTCTCGGCCTGTGGAAAGAGCGACCGACGATGGAGCTAGGGCGCAATACCAGCTTTCCTAATGCCAGCGTGAGCGCCGAGATCACCCCGGAATACCTCGGGGTCGGTTACATCATCGGCCCTCGCATTGCCGGCGTATTGGTCGCAGGTGGGGTGCTCGCTTATCTCGTATTGATTCCGCTCATCACTTTCATAGGTGACGGCCTGCCGGCCGTTCTCAGGCCTGGTGATGGACTGATTCGCGATATGTCGCCATCGGCCATTCGTTTGGGCTATGTTCGCTATATAGGCGCAGGCGCCGTTGCGGCCGCCGGGTTGATCACGTTGATTCGAACTCTGCCCACGATCATCTCCGCGTTCAGAGAGAGCTTTAAGAGCCTGCGTGATACCAGAGCCGGGGTGGCTCAGTCACGGACCGAGCGCGATCTTCCGATCACGTACGTTATCGTCGGCTCGCTGGTGCTGGTATTTATCGTTGCGATGTTACCCCAGCTGCCGGGCGAGACGATTACCGGCAGATTATTGATGGGCCTGATGGTAGTGGTTTTCGGCTTCTTTTTCGTGACGGTCAGTTCGCGCATCGTCGGTCTCATCGGCTCATCATCAAATCCGATCTCCGGCATGACGATCGCCACGCTCATGGCGACCTGCCTGATATTCGTAGGTCTCGGCTGGACGGGCGAGGGCTATCAGGCGCTGGCGCTGGCTGTCGGCGGGATAGTATGCATCGCCGCGGCGAACGCCGGGGCGACCAGCCAGGATTTGAAGACCGGTTACATCGTCGGCGCGACGCCTCTCTACCAGCAAATCGGTCTGATCATCGGCGTCGTCGTATCGACCATAGTCATCGGTCTGACATTGCAGGCGCTGGATGCTTCCATGAGATTTCAGGGTATCGAGCATGCCATCGGCTCAGAAAGAATGCCGGCGCCGCAGGGGACCCTCATGGCCACTATCATTCGCGGATTGTTGGCGCAAGACTTGCCTTGGGGCCTGGTCTTTGTCGGGATGTTCATTTCGGTGGTAGTCGAATTGTGCGGCGTCCGCTCGCTTTCATTCGCCGTCGGCGCATATCTCCCGCTCTCGACGACGGCGCCGATCTTCGTCGGCGGTCTGATAAAAGCCTGGGCCGATAAAATGTCCGGCGCCAGTGCCGGCGGTCACGGTGAATCCGAAGTCAGCTCCGGGATGCTCTATAGCACGGGATTGGTCGCCGGCGGATCTCTGACGGGCGTCGCCATCGCATTACTTAGTGGTATCTCCACCACCGGACCGGATGGCAGCGAGATTTCAATCTTGCGCTGGGTACTCGATAAAGTCGGCATCAACGGCTGGGAGCATCTGGGCGGCCTCGCCGATCTCATCGGCATCGCCTTCTTCGCCGGACTTTGCTTGCTACTGTTGAGAGCGGCAAGGCAGAAAATCGATACGTGAGACTCCCATTCAATGACTCTACCACTTAAAGGAATCAGAGTTCTCGACTTCGGCCGCTACATCGCCGGACCGTACTGCGCAATGATGCTCGCCGATTTCGGAGCGGAGGTAATACGCATCGAGCGGCGCGCAGGGGGTGAGGATCGTTACATTGCGCCGATCACGGAGCAGGGCGATGGGCCGATGTACATCGGGTTCAATCGCAACAAAAAAGGGATAACGCTCGATCTTTCGCGACCGCAATCCCGGGAAATCAAGGTGAGATTGATTTCCAGCGCCGATGTCGTAATCGCCAATCTCCCCCTCGATGTCCTGCGTAAACTCGAGCTCGATTATCCGTCCCTCACCGCAATCAAACCCGACATTATCCTCACCCATATATCGGCCTTCGGATCGGATGGACCTTATGCCGATCGTGTCGGCTTCGACTCTGTCGTACAGGCGATGTCGGGGGCGATGAGCCTGACGGGGTTTCCCGGCCCTCCCATCCGCAGCGCCGTCAGTTTTGAAGACCTGGGCACGGCTCTGCACGCGGCATTCGGCACGATGGTCGCGCTGTTTGAAAGAGCGAAATCGGGGCGCGGCCAGATCGTCGAAGCTTCGCTGCTCGCAACCGGCGTGACATTCATGCAGGTGCTCCTGGCCGAACGCTACGTCCGCGACGTCGTTCGCAAGCAACAAGGCAACGCCGGCTTTCACGTTGCTCCGAACGACGTCTACCGAACGAAAGACGGTTGGATAATGGTGCAAGCGATGGGTCAGCCGATGTTCACGCGCTGGGCCCGATTGGTTGGGAGAGAGGACCTGCTCGCTGATCCGCGTTGTGCCGATGATATCACCCGGGCCGACCATCATGAGCTCATCACCGAAGCGATGAATAACTGGTTATCCCGCCTCACCACCGGCGAGGCGATCGAAAAGCTCGAAGAGGCGCGCGTTCCCTGCGGCAAGGTATACCAACTCGATGAAGTCTTCGATGATCCACAGGTGAAGAAGCGCGAGTTGTTGAAGTTTATCGAGTATCCGGGAAGCGCGCGGCCCGTTCCCGTGCCTGACACGCCGGTTCGCCTGTCAGAAACCGCGGGCGAGGTGAGACATCGCGCTCCGATGCTGGGCGAACACACTAATGACATATTGCGCGAACTCGGATTCAGCGCAGACGAGATCGCCGAGTTTCATAGAGCCGGTGTGGTCTAATTATCAGCCAGAGAGAAGCTGAGGTAGACGGCAGACAAGGAGAAAGAGATAAAATTTACATTTCGAGAGGATCTATTCGTCTCCCTAACTTTGTCTCCTTACATTCGCCCCGTTTACGTTTCACTCATATCGACCCACTTGACGATACTCTCCAACGGGCGATGGTTGAAGAATTGCGCAATCAAATCTTCAATATCATGCGATTCGACGATCAGTCGTCGATAGCGCGGTAAAACAAACCCCTCTTCGATCGCGCGATCGATCATCGACAATAAGGGATCGAAATATCCTTCGACGTTGAGTACGCCGATCGGCTTCTGATGGATGCCGAGCTGAGCCCAGGTCAAGGCTTCGAACAATTCGTCGAAAGTCCCCAATCCTCCGGGCAAAGCGATAAAGGCGTCGGCCAATTCGGTCATCATTGCCTTGCGCTCATGCATCGTTCCCACAATTCGCATCTCGACCCGAGTCCCGTTGGTGACGCTCAACGCAAGTTCCTTGGTCGCCAGCGCGTAGGGGATGACGCCGACCACTTCTCCTTTCGCTTCAATCACCGCCTGCGCAACCGTCCCCATAAGGCCGATTCCCCCGCCACCATAAACCAGGCCGATCCCACGCGCTGCCATTGTCCGGCCCAATGTCTGCGCCGTTTCGACATACATTTCGCGCGTCCCCGAGCTCGAACCGCAGAAGACGCAGATACGTTCGATCTTCTTTCCATTCATATCATTCATTTCATTCATCAATAAAACCTCATTCGATTTCATATTAAATCGGGAGATAAACATTTGTGAAGCCACCATTATTTATATGGTTCTTTTATAAGATTATTTCAGTCGAGAAATCGCCATCTGCGCGCTTTGCGGTTATACTTATTGGGAATGATTTCGATCTGTATCTAATCTATCGTGCGAGCTCCCTTTCCGGAAAGATCAGATTTTATGTTGGAGAAGTAGACATGGCGTCGAAAACCAATGGAGATAGCCATCTGCCCGAACAGGCTAACCAGGAGGAAGTGTATCAAGCTCTGGAACGGGTATTAAGCAGCAAGTATTTCGCCCACGCTCCGATGAAACAGAAATTCCTGCGACTGATATGTGAATATCACCTGAAGGGACGCGGGAGCGAACTAAACGAATTTTTGATTGGCCAGGAAGTCTTCGGTCGCGACAGCAATTACAACCCCTCGACAGATCCGATCGTCCGCGTCGGCGCCCACGGCGTCCGCGAAAAACTCGAACTCTATTATCAGAAAGAAGGATTGGATGACGAGATCCGCATGGAAATGCCTGTCGGCAGCTACAATCTCTGCTTCGTCAGGAACCAGCGACGGAGACACGAGGAAGAACAAATAAGCCTTCCTGCTGTCCTTATCCCGGAGCTTCCAGTCAAGAACCGCTGGCATCTATTGATCTATCCGATCCTCGCTTCCCTACTACTCGCTATTGGTGTACTTATCTTCTCCAACGGGCGGTTGAGGGAACAGGTGCAAACCCTGACGTCACGGAAAGATCTGGAATCATATAAACTCGTGTGGGAGCCTTTCATCAAGAACGGTTCGCCGACCTTGATGGTCTTGAGCAATCCATCTGTCTTCCGCTTTATTAATCCCGCCGATCCGGATCCGATCATCACGAAGTCAATTCCCCTCACGACAGAAGAGACATCCGCATCTTTCGAAGCTCTCCCGAATAAGTCGATGATCAAGATCATCCCGGTTCCCCGATTAACTCTCACGTCAGACACCTACACCGGAATCGGGGAAGCGATCGGCGTTCACCGCGTCACCAATGTTTTTCGCAGCTTCGAAAAACACATAACGCTCAGACAGAGCCGTACCGTGAGCGTAGAGGACCTGAAGAATCAGAATGTCATCGTGCTGGGCAGCGTCTGGGTGAATAACTGGTCGGGGAAATTGCCGGCCAGGGAAGAATTCATTTACAGCAATGATGTGACCGTCAAAAATCTCAATCCGAAACCGGGCGAGCAGCCGGAATACCGGGCTGTCTTTGATAAATTGAGCGGCAAACTGATCGAGGATTACGCCATCATCACGGTGGGGCCCAATATTTCGGAGAAGGATATCGTGATGAATCTCGCGGGTCTGCATAGCGAAGGGACCGCAGCCGCAGCCGAGTTTGTCACCACCAAACATTACCTGACCGAGTTCAATCAGAAATTACAGACGCTGGGCTGGAATTCCGGATCGCACAAATACTATCAGGCACTGCTCAAGGCGGGCGTGGATAACGGAATCCCGACAACTATCACACTGGTCTCTCTTCGCGAATTACGCAACTCGATGTAGCAATCCTCACTCATATTTCTTCAATTCGAGTTTTGCAATGGCTTCACGGTGAACCTCGTCCGGGCCGTCGGCCAGGCGTAATGTCCGGCTGTGCGCCCAGGCACTCGCTAAATTGAAATCCTGGGATACACCGGCCCCGCCGTGCGCCTGCAACGCGCGATCGATGACGCGCAGAGCCATGTTGGGCGCGACGACCTTGATCATCGCGATCTCCGCCCGGGCCGCTTTGTTGCCCGCCGCATCCATCATCGACGCGGCTTTGAGCGTCAGCAGACGGGCCTGTTCGATCTCCATCCGCGATTCGGCGATATCAGCGCGGATCGTGCCCATCTCGGCCAGGGTCCTGCCGAAAGCCACGCGCTGCTTGACGCGGCGGCACATCGCCCCGAGCGCACGTTCTGCCAGACCGATGAGGCGCATGCAGTGATGGATCCGCCCCGGTCCGAGGCGCCCCTGCGCTATCTCGAAACCGCGCCCCTCACCCAGCAGCACGTTATCAACAGGCACTCGCACATTTTCATAAATCACCTCGGCATGACCGTGAGGCGCGTCGTCATAACCGAAAACCGTCAACATCCGTTTTATTGAAAGGCCATCCGAGTCCATCGGCACGAGGACCATCGATTGCTGCTTGTGCGTCGCAGCTTTCGGATCGGTCTTGCCCATGAAGATCGAAATCTTGCAGCGCGGATCGCCGGCGCCCGAAGTCCACCACTTTCGCCCGTTGATCAGATAATCATCGCCGGCGCGCTCGATGGAAGAGCTGATGTTTGTGGCATCCGATGAGGCGACATCCGGTTCGGTCATCGCGAAGCACGAGCGCATCTCGCCCTCCAGCAGCGGCCTGAGCCATTGCCGTTTTTGCTCATCGGTCCCATAACGGACGAGAACTTCCATATTGCCAGTGTCCGGCGCCGAACAATTGAAAACTTCAGGGGACCACGGCACCCGGCCCATAATCTCGCATAGCGGAGCATATTCCAGATTGGTCAAACTCGCGCCATACTCGCTCTCCGGCAAAAAAAGATTCCACAGAGCTTCGCCCCTTGCCTTCTTCTTCAATTCTTCGAGCAATGGCAAAACCTTCCATCGATCGCCCGAATTGACCTGCTCGTAATAGGTCTTTTCGTTCGGATAGATATGCTCTTCCATGAAACCCGAAAGTTTTTTCTGCAAGTATTTAGTTTTTTCTGAATATTCGAAGTCCATAAGAATAATTCCAACTAATCTGTCTACTTATGAGCCCATTTTAAATTTCTATAACTGTTTGGACACATTTTCGTTTACAATAGCGATTCCCGCCGCCTCGTTCCCGATTTTATTCCTCTAACTTATCAGGAGGCGTTATGAGGTCTTTCAGCATCGCCCCCAGACGCAAGAGATCTAAGTCGGGATTGTCTGGACGCGACACGCGGCCCCTGCGTGCGCCAGCATTTTTCAAAGATGTCAATCTTCCGATAGTCGGTGAAGTCGAAATAACTATCATCGAGCACCGAGGAATCTCTTCACATTCGGCCTACGCCCTATTTCTCTGCGAGGAGTCGTCGAATCTCCTCCAACGGGTCACACCATAAAACAATTAATCGTAAGACCGTAAATTAATCTGCGCTTTTTACGATCACATTAATTCTTTCTACGCTTATGAATTCTCATCTAAACGGGGCAAACGGAACAAACGGAACAAGCGGGGCAAATGGGACAAACGGGACAAACGGGACAAACGTGGTAACCGAAAAAAAAACCCACAAAAGTCCGCAGTACGAGAACTATTTTCGCGATAAAAAACCGCGTCAGTATGAATTTGTACCAGGTCCACAGCTTGTGCTCTCAAAGCTTTCGGATGAAGACCTGATGGTGCTCGTCGTCGACGGTTGCCACCACGCATTTAACGAGATATACCGACGCTATAACCGAATGGTCTTGTATATCGCCAGCCGCAGTCTAGATTACACTGAGGCAGAAGATATAGTACAAGAAATATTCTTCCATTCGATCCTCGAGAGCGGTTGGCGCTTCGATCCGGGGAAATCGAAATTCAAATCCTGGCTCTGGACATGCACCTTGCATCGAGTCTGGAGGCGCTTGTCTTACTTCGAGGTTCGCCGCCGCCATCATGAAGCTGCCATCAATCTCTATCGCGAGAGGGGCGGTCTTTTCGATGATTTTGATGATATTTAAGTTCCATCGTTAAAAAGTCATCGTAAAAACATCGTGAAGAAGGAAGCCGCCCGGGTCAATCGTGTCTCAGCGTCTTCAGAGGATTAAGTTTTGTCGCGCGCCTCGCCGGGATATAACAAGCCAGCAGCGCCACTGCTGACAGCAACAGTGAGACCGCGATGAAGGTTACCGGATCGGTCGGCTGCACTTTATAGAGCAATCCGGAAAGCGTCCGCGTCAACGCATAAGCTGCAACCAGCCCGACGCTGATGCCGATGAGGATCAGCGTCATTCCATGCTTGAGTATGATCTTTAGTACGTCGGGCGCCTGCGCCCCAAGCGCGATGCGGATACCGATCTCCTGCGTACGCTGCGTAACGGCGTAGGAGATCACGCCGTAAATCCCCATGACGGCCAGCGCAAGCGCGACGGCGGCCAGCGCGGTGAGCAGCAACATATTGAAGCGCGGGCGAGCAATGGAGCGCCAGAGCACCCGTTCCATCGGCCTGACATCGGCTATCGCCAGCATCGGATCCAATTCGTGAATCTCACGCCTGACAGAGGCGCTCAAACTCGCCGGGTCGACAGTCGTGCGCACCAGGACAGTCCCAAAAGCAAAAGACCAACTTTTATGCGGCCAGTAGACAGTCGGCCTGCTCTCGGATTCGAAGTCGGTGATTTTAACATCTCCCACAACGCCGATAATTTCATCCAGCGGTTCGGTCGGACGGTTTAGTCGTACCCGGCGGCCCAGCGGGTTCTCGTTGGGCCAGAATTGTCGCGCCATCGTTTCATTGATGATGATCACTCGGTCATCCGCTTCGCTAATTTCACGTTGCGTGAAATCCCGCCCTAATCTAACCGGAATGCCCATAGTTCTAAAGTAGTTACTATTCAACAGGCGGACATCGGCTACCGGTTTGTTCGGCTGGTCCAGCGCGTGGACGCCCTCGACCATAAAGGGCATAGCGAAGCCGTTCAGACCCAGCCCGGAGCTTAATGGCAGGTGACTTACGACGCTGGCGGATTCTACCCCGGGAAGCGCATCAAGCCGTTGGATTATCTGCTCAAAAAATGCCGTACGTTTGGGACCGTCGATGTATGCGGGTGGAGGCAGCAGCAATTTCATCGTTAGCAGGTTCCGCGGATTGAAGCCCGGGTCGGTCACTTGCAGGAGTAGAAAACTCCGGATCATCAAACCACATCCTATCAGAAGTACGAGAGCGAGCGCGATTTCCGACACTATGAACAGGCTGCGCAGCCTGGCGCTCCTCATGCCCGACATCACGCTTCTTCCGCTTTCCTTCAACATTCGGTTGAGATCGAGAGTTGCGGCATGAAACGAGGGCGCGAGGCCGGAGATGATCCCCGCAAGCAAGGAAACACCTGCTGTAAAACCGAGCACAACGCCATCCAATGGTAAGGCGTCTAGCTCCGACAAGCGCGGGATGTTGGCGGGATCGAGCGCGACCAGCAATTCGACAAGTGATAACGCAAGCAACAGACCGAGGGCGCCGCCCAGTGCGGCCAGGATGAGATTTTCGGTCAGCAAAAGGCGAATGAGCCGCCGGCGACCCGCGCCCAGCGAAGCGCGAATGGCCATTTCCCTCTCTCTGGCGGCCGCCTGAGCCAGACGAAGATTGGCGACGTTGGCGCATGCTATCAGGAGAACGAAACCGACCGCTCCGAGCAGGGTGAAGAGCGTCTGGTGGATGTTTCCAATCACACGCAGGTCGACCGGCTCGACGCTCACATTGACGCCGGCATTTAGGACCGGATCCTTCTGTTGCAACTGGCCGGCTATAACATTCATCTCCGCTTGCGCCTGCTCAACCGTCACAAACGGCTTGAGTCGCGCCAGCACACCTAAGAAACGTCCGAAGCCGGCAGCGGAATAACCTTTCGCAGGGTCCAAACCCAGGGGTGTCCACACATCCGCCTCTTGTTCATTAAATTTGAACCCGGGCGGCATGACCCCGATCACCGAATGGCCCACGCCGTCGATACTGATCGTGGTCCCGGGAACACTCTGATCTCCGCCGAAACGTCGCTGCCAGAGACCGTGGCTCAAAATTGCGACTCGATCGCCATGCGGCGTTTCTTCTTTCCTCACGGTGTGCGGCATGTCCTCTTGCTGCGAGAAGACACGGCCCAGCGCAGCCTGGACGCCCAGCATTGGAAAGAAATTGGCCGAGACTTGATGGAGTCGGACCGGCTCCGGCTCACCCGAACCGGTGAGGGTCTGCTGATCGAGAGCTAGCATTGCGGCGAGCTCTTCTAATACGCGGTTGTTCTTCTGCCAATCGTGGAAATTGTCGGGCGCCACTCTCCCCCAAATGATCGCGCTCCTGGAACGATATTCCGAGAGCATCACCAGCCTCTCGGGCTCGCGATAGGGGAGCGGACGCAGCATAACTGCATTAACGACGCTGAAGATAGCGCTATTCGCGCCGATTCCTAAAGCCAGGCTGAGCACGATGATGGCTGTGAAGATCGGCCTATTGCGCAGCATCCTCAGGCTGTACCGAATATCTTTCCAGAGAGTATCCATAGGTTAATCTCCTGGGGCAAACTCCTGGTGAAAGAGCGAACGCGAAACACGCGAAGCAGACGAAGAAAATCTCATCGTGGGTTTATCCGCGTGTATAGCCTAATTCACATGTTTCGCGTTCTCGAGGGCATGAATAGAAATCGCTATCGATGCGAAGTATATAGAGGACTGCGACAACCTCAAACTCAATTTTGCAACGCATACGGCGATAGAACGCCTATGCCGGCAAACGCAATTGTCATCTTCCTCTACCGGCCACCTGACGCTTCACACACAGGCGACTTTGAGTTGGGCTTATCCCTATTTTGTTGCTCATTCATTTGATTATTGAATTGGGCGCTGACGCCCAACTTATTACTTGGATTCCTCAGGTGACACTATCATCCACTCCCATATCGTCTCGCCTAAACGATATATGGGGCAGACACTTGTCCCAAGCGCAGGCACTGGCAGCCCAAACTTTTCCCCGGAGGCGAAGTACCACATTTGCTCGGGTTGGGAGCGCACGATGTTGTAGAAATATTTGAAATGATCGCCTGTGATAGCTTCAGCCAGGTTGCCTATTTCGACTTCGTAGCGGCTTCCACTTTGAAAGACGAAATCTTCGGTTCCGTTGAAGAAATGTAACACAGCGTAGCCGCCCTCCGGAATCTCAACTTCAAGACCAGCGCTGGTCGCCATCTCTGTTGGCCCATGCGCGCATAATTTGCCCGTGCCTAGATCGGCAAAGCGAACATTGGTATATGGATTGGTAGAGTAAATACTTCCATTCCTGAAGTAGAGCCGCGCTCGACATAGCTTCGGATCGACCTGTAACTTTTCATTCGGGTGCAGATCATTCTCGATATCCACCAGCATATCGAATGAACGATGCGGATCGTCAGGCGACTGGGGAATATAACGGCCGAGCGGCTTGCCTTCGGGAAATACTTCAAGGCAGATGTCACCGTTGATTTCGGTAAAGGTGTGATATTCACGCTCAACCACCCCATCCCGTTTGATGATGATGTGAGGTTCGTGGATATGTTCAGGCGCCTCTCCCTCGGTTGAGATCAGGCCGACCATCAGGCGTTCCGGGTATCTGCTGAAAAATGCACAAAGGTCTTCAAAACTGAATCTAATCGTGTTCATGGTTTCTCCTTTTTATGGGCCAGTTTTATTGAGCCAGTTAAATCAATGAGCTTCTTGAGTTGGTAATCAACGCGGAGGAAAGCGCGAGGAAATCAGGGATATGCTCTTCCCTGTTCTCCATGCTATTCCCCAAAATTTACTTGTTTTCTCCGCGTTATCTGCAACCAAAGGCTTGTGTTAAGCGGTTCAACCAGTCGTAGCGCCTGATCGAATCTGGTACTACGACCAGAATTATTCGAGCAACTACATAATGCTCTAATAAACTTTCTGACAGCTAATACTATTTCTGAGGATAAGACGGATACCGTTCTTTTTTTATTTCAGCGTCAATTCTATCTGCGCGTTTAGTTGGAGGAATCTATCTGTGGGTGTATTTGGGAGATTCGATTTGAAATTTACACATTTAAGCCATTAAACAGTTACAAAATATTGACCTGTGGTCTCTTTACGTTGAGAATGTGGTTGTACGTCGTGACTCAGGCTGAAAATTTATTGTCTGCTTCCCTAATAACCTGGTAATTTTCTTCATTGGGAAGATTCTCACAAAGATGCAGTCGATTTATCCGGCTCCCCACTCAACACTTTGAGTGACTTTTACAAAAATAATAATTGCGAAATAGGCAAATTTTTCTCTGTATTGCGTCCTTCTAACAATAGAAGGCTTTTTGGAATCAGCTCAATTCAAATCTGGAAAATTAAGAGTCTTCGAAGTCCCCCAATTAACGTTAAGAGAATACGATGATAGAAGAAAGCAAAGGAAAGTACGGGCAGATAAAACATCCAGACAGAAACTTGATGGTAGGTTATGTGACTGGATACTGTTCCGCAGATGCAAGAGAGATCATTGAGGAGCATTGCATAGATTGTCACGAATGTCGAACTCAACTATCTTTTCTGCTTCACCTGACCATTTCTCATCCGGACGAAAATGAGAGGCGAGAGACCAGTACACTGCAGCCGTATGGAGAAGCAGCGGCTGCTCGAGCTCGATCAATCGTGATGGGGCAGCAGAAACAGCACCGCAGTCAGCCGGGCAGTTCTTCAGCGACAGGGTGGGGAAAAAGGTTTTGGGTTCATAGACCTGTACTCGTACCAGCACTGATGATCATCGTACTGATTGCCGGCAGTCTTTTTGGATACGTCATCACGTATCGTCAGTCTTCCGAAGAAATTATGCTCGCACGCGTGCGTGATGTTTACCAGAACACTCGTTTGCTTCAGGCGCGTGTGACGGGCGGCTTTACACACCAGGAATATGTGGAGATACGCAACCCGGGCGATCCTATCGGAGTAGATGAGAGCCGGCGCATTGCTTTATTGTCGGAGTTAGACCACGAAGTATACACACATCAAAAAGCTGCCACCCGCCACAACCTGGGCAAACTTTTCATGTTGCATGGCGATCTGGGTCCCGCTGAGCAGCAGTTTTTACTCGCGTTGAAGGATCGTCCGCGGGATGCCAGTCTTCTGGCCGATCTCGGCGCGCTTTACTTCGAGCGCAGCCGGAAAAAGATTAAGGAAAGTTACGAGCCATTGCACAAAGCTGTCGAGCATCTCTCGAACGCCATTGAGACCGATCCCACGCTTCCCGAGGCTTGGTTCAACCGTGCGCTCTGTTATGAAAGGATGAACCTCTTCCTGCAAGCGGAAAACGACTGGAAACAATATCTCACACTAGACAGCGAGTCGGCCTGGGCGGAGGAGGCGCGCGAGCATCTCAATGAATTGCGCGACCGCGCGACGAGGCTGGAGAAGCTGGAACAGAACGTGCAGGCTGAGTTCCAAGCAGCCGAGGCTGCGGGCGACGAGGTCAAGATGCGCGATTTGGTGGCCGGGCATTTCGTCCCGGTGCGAAATCTCGCGATGGATCAACTTTTCGATCAGTATTTGAACGCAGCCATAGTCGGAGAGAACCAAAGAGCCGATCAATTCTTGCGGAGTCTCAAAAATATTGGGCGGCTGATAAGCGAGATCAAGGGAGATCGCTTCATCGCTGATGTAGTTGATTTTGTGGCACGCGGCTCCCTAGCGGTTAAAAGGGAGGTACAGGCCATCTGTCAGACATTACAGCAAGCTAGACAGGAAGATTTACGTGGCAATACCGGCGCCGCCTCTGCCCTATACGAGAAGGCTCGTAACGCTGCTGATCGCATCGCGGATTATTGTCATGCTGAAATGGCCTCTCTTGGCCTTGCCCGCTACTATCAGCACAGAGACGAATCTCAGAAACTCCTAGGACTCAGAAACCGCTTAATCATTGACACTAAAAGACATAGCCATCGACAATTGTACGCACAGGCTCTACTCGCTCTGGCCAATTCCGAAATTGCGGCACAGCATTTATCGCTTTGCCTGCAACACAGTAAGGAGGCTGCTGAAGTCGCCAAGAGTTTAGGTGACACACAAACAGCAGTTAACAGTTTGAGATTTGTCGGTTTCGCTTTTACCCGCCTGGGCGAGTACGATCCGGCATTAAAGGAGTTCAACGAAGCTATTTCGTTATTGCGCGATTCACCGATAACGCCGCTCATGGCTGCTGGTGCTAACGATGTATTGGGCGATACTCTATTTCGGATGGGCAGGTATCTTACCGCTCTACCTTATCAGCACGAAGCGATACGAATGTGTGAGCGATCCGGCAACACCACAGTCCTGGCAATCATGATACAGAATCTCGGAATGACCTACGGTATGCTGGGGCATTATGAGAAGGCTATGCATTATCTCAATGATGCAGTCGCACGCGCGGAGACAATATCAGATCAGGTAGCACGCTTCCGGTTACAAATAGATATCTATACCAGGTTTGGGGATTTCTACCTGCAACAAAATAAAATCAGCGAAGCAATTGCCACTTACCGACGAGCCATTGAGAACATCGGCCAGGGACCTAGTCGATTCCACCTGTCGTCCATCCACAATGGATTGGCGACAGCGTATCTAGCTCAGGGCAAAGACTCCGAGGCCGAGGCGGAGCTTGAGAAGAGTATTAGACTCACGGAAGAGGCACGCAAAGGAATCGATGATTTACATCGCCGAGGCACCTTCCTCGCCAGCCAACAGAATGTTTACCGCACAATGATCGACTTTCAGTTCCTCAACAAAAAAGATTCCGTGCGGGCTTTCAATTACGCCGAGATCGCCAAGGGTCGTGAGCTGCTCGACGCGTTAAGCGGCTCAGGGCGACCGACTGAGAGCGACGGCCAGGTCAAGTTGGCTCTCTCTCGCAGCGCAGACCCGCTCACACTGGAACAGGTGCAGAAAGCGCTGCCCGCCGGCGTCCAGCTCGTGCAATATGTCGTCGACAAGAATCGCTTGATGATTTGGTTCGTCACGCGTGATTGTTTTGCCACCACTAAACTCGATATCGGCGCGGACGATTTGCGCGGCAAGGTCACAAGTTACCTCGATACGCTGCGCGCGCGGGGCAACCTGGAGAACCTGAACCGCCAGGCGTCTGATTTGTATCAATTACTGATCGCGCCGATCGGCGGACACCTCAATCGGAATCACACCCTCTGCATCGTGCCGGATGGCGTATTGCGAGATTTGCCCTTCGCTTCGCTGGTATCCCCGGAATTGAAACGTTACCTGATCGAGGATTTCGCGCTAATCATCAACCCGAGCGCGAGCGTCTTCGCGCGTACACTAGATCTATCTCGTAGCAAACAGAGGAGCGAATCGGAGCCGTTTCTCGGTCTCGGCAATCCCAGTTTCAATCAACAGGCCTTCCCCAAACTTTTTCCCCTTCACAAGTCGGAGCAGGAGCTCGATCGCATCCGTTCCTTCTACCCGCAGCGCCTGGTCCTGAACCGCCGGCAAGCTACTGAAAGCGCGCTCGCCCAACAAATAGGCAACTATGAGATCGTCCATCTGGCCACGCACGCGTTGAGCAATCAAAAGTCTACTATGCTCTCTACCGTCTTCCTGGCTGGCGAGAGCGATTCTGCGACAGAGGGACAGAATCCCGATCGAGTCGCCTATGACGGCGCTCTTCGTGCTCACGAGATCTACCGTTTGAAGCCGGAGAGAACGCGCCTGGTCGTTCTTTCGAGCTGTCGCTCCGGACTGGGCGATCAGTCACGCAATGAAACGATGGGCGGCCTGGCGCAGGCTTTCCTGGTCGCCGGCGTCCCGACTGTGGTCGCAAGCCTGTGGGATGTCGATGATGATAGCACTGCCCGGCTGATGGAGAAGTTCCACGCCGCACATCGCGAAAAGAGACTGGCCTTCGGCGAGGCTTTACGGCAGACTCAGATTTCGTTCTTGCAAACCGCGCCGCTGCGTCTTCGGCATCCGTACTTCTGGGCGACTTTCATAGTCACGGGCGACGGATTGGCCGGCTAATTCCGGCTGAATTTGGATCACAGCACCGCATCGATCAATCGCGGCCCTTCTTCCGACAGGGCTCGCTCCAGCGCATTCGTCAATTCTTCCGCAGTCTCAACCCTCGATGCAGGTACACCCATTCCCTGCGCCAATTGCGCCCAATCGAGCGCGGGATCGGTGAGGTTCATCAGGCTCTGCGCCTGTTTACCGAACTCCTTCACTCCGGCGCGCATGAGTTCGAGTCCGAGGATGCGATAGCCGCGGTTGTTGCAGATGATCGTTTTGACGTTGAGCTGTTCGCGCGCCTGCGTCCAGAGCGATTGCAGCGTATACATCGCGCTGCCATCGGCCTGCAATGTGATAACGGGCCGATCGGGACATGCGACGGCGGCTCCGGTCGCGCAGGGCAATCCCAAACCGATCGCGCCGCCCGGTTGTGTCAGATACGAATGCCTAGGCGCGCTCTGAGACGTTACGCAGAACGGCCCGGTGCTGGTGTTGCCCTCCTCCATCACTATGGCATTCTCCGGCAACAACGAAGCAACAACAGCGGATAGAATGCCAGGATCGATTTTGCCCCCCTGAGGCGGCGGGACTGTTCGAACGAGGTTGACTTCCATCTCGCCGGGGGCGCCAAGAGCATCGGCCAACGCCTCGAGCGCCGCAGCGACATCATCCTCCGGGGTCGCGAGCGTTATCGTCTTCTGTTCCGGTGAAATCAGCAAACTCGGCAATCCGGGATAGCCGAAGAATGCCACCGGCGATCGAGCGCCGGCCAGAATCACCGATTTGTAAGGCGAGATGGCTGCCATAGCGGGTTCAGGGAAATAGGGTAACCGCTCGATAAGCGGAGTACCCGTCCCCCGCTCCCAACGGGCCGGAAAAGTCTCGCACATCAGCTTGCAGTTGCTCGCTGCGGCGACGCGGGCCGCGGCTTTCAAGCCGCGCTCCCGTAAGGCATACCCGCCGAGAAATAGGACCGCTTCATTTCGTATGGCCCGCGCTGCCTGGTCGACCGCCTCGCTGCTAACCAGCGGAGGCGACGGAACCGGTAACGATGGAGCATATCCATTGACAGACTCGAGCTGATAATCGTGCGGCACGATCAAAGTCGCAATGTTTCCCGGCGTTCTCGAAGCTGCGGCTACAGCGTCTGCCGCATCACCGGCCAGCCTCACGGCGGATGTGCTTCGGCGCACCCAGGCTGAAACCGGCCGCGCCAGCGATTCGATATCCGAATTCAAGGGGGGATCGGCTGCCAGGTGCCAGGTCGCGTGATCGCCGATCAGATTGACCACGGGCGACCCGGCTCGCCTTGCATCGTGCAGATATGCAATGCCATTAGCGAATCCCGGACCCAGATGCAGCAGCGTCAAACCCGGTTTGCCGGACATCCGCGCATAGCCATCAGCCGCGCCGGTGCACACCCCTTCAAACAGACACAGTACTGTCCGCATCCCGCCGACATCATCCAATGCCCTCACCATAGGCATCTCGGTCGTGCCGGGATTGGCAAAACAGACATTAATTCCGGCGCCCGTCAATGTGCGGATTAAGCTCTCTGCTCCGTTCATAGTTCTATTTTATCGGTGAGTAATCAGTGGCCATCAGGATCACGGAATCGACTTTTTCTGTAAGCCTGCCATTCTTCTCGCTCGCAGTCCTGGCCGCCTGCCATTCGGGATCAGCCACGAACTCCTTCCATGACTTTTCGCGCGCCTCGCGGCTCGGAAACGCCATAACATAGACAAGTTTGTTTTCCGAGCCCTTCTCTTTATCCGCCGGTCCCCAGAATCCAACCACCTCCATTCCGTGCTTCTTGAATATCTTCATCGTGTGATTGCGGAATCTCGCGTGCAACTCTTCCAGCTTTCCCGGCGCTGCCGTGTATGTGCGGATCTCATAACAGCGCGAATTTTTCGAAAGCGATGGACTGGGAGCGAATGTCAACGGAGCCGGCGCCGGAGTACTCGCTTGAGCCGGCTGGGCTGTTTGCGCCGATACATTAATTGAAATGACGTAGACAAATGTTGCGATGAGGAAAAATCTGATGAGATTGTGCATGCGTTTTAGCTCCATTGGAAATATTGGATAAATGAATAGTTGATAGTCGAGTAGTTCGTAGATACTGTGGCAACAATTTATACAAACTATCAACTATCAATTATCAATTAGTATCATTTCGGTGGCATACGCAAAGCGCCGTCGAGACGGATCACCTCGCCGTTGAGCATTTCGTTTTCGATAATATGCCTGGCCAGCGCGGCATACTCTGATGGGTTCCCCAGGCGCGCCGGAAATGGAACCTGCGTGCCGAGCGCCTGCCTCATCTTCTCAGGCAAGCCGGCCAGCAGAGGCGTATCGAAAAGGCCCGGCGCGATGGTCACCACACGTATGCCGTAGCGCGCCAGGTCGCGCGCGATGGGCAACGTCATTCCAACGATCCCGCCTTTTGATGCCGAGTAGGCTGCCTGACCTATCTGGCCGTCGAAAGCCGCGACTGAAGCGGTGTTAACGATCACTCCGCGCTCGCCGCTCGGAGCAGGATCCTGTTCCGCCATCTGGACTGCCGCAAGGCGAATCACATTGAATGTTCCGATCAGATTCACTTCGATCACGCGTTTGAACGAGGCGAACGAGTGCGGGCCTTCTTTTCCGATCGTCTTTTCGGCGACGCCTATTCCCGCGCAATTTATCGCGCCGTGCAATGCGCCGAAATTCGATATGGCCGCGCTAACCGCGTGCTTGACGCTCTCTTCAACCGTCACATCTGTTTTGATGAAACGCGCTTGCGGTCCTATCTCTCCCGCCAATGCCTCGCCTTTTTCGCTGTTGATGTCGGCTATGACCACCTTCGCGCCGTTCGAGGCCAGCAATACGGCAGTAGCCGCGCCGAGCCCCGATCCGCCGCCGGAAACCAGGAATGTTCTGTCTTGAATGTCCACAGTGCCTCCTCGGAGATAGTTTTCAGTTTTTAGTTTTTAGTGTTCAGTTGCCTATTGGTATCACGCACCTGAAAACTGAAAACTAAAAACTGAAAACTGATCTTCATCATTTAAGTCGCTCGACGATGGTCGCCGTGGCCATCCCGTGTCCGGCGCACATCACCTGCAACCCGAACTGTCCATCGACCGCATCGAGCCCGGCCAACAGCTTCGCCATCAGTATCGAGCCGGTAGCCCCGATCGGGTGGCCGTGGGCGATTGCGCCGCCCCACGGATTGACTTTCGACATATCGGGGTTCAATTCCCGAGCCCACGAGATCACGACTGTAGCAAAAGCTTCGTTTATCTCGATCCGGTCAAGGTCCTTCATCGCCAGGCCGGCCTTATCGAGCGCAAGCCTGGTCGCCGGTATCACGCCGTCGAGTTGCATCGTCGGATCACTGCCCACCGCGATGCGCGCGCGGAACCTGGCACGAGGTTTGAACCCATCGGCTTGGGCGACCTCGCGGTTTGCTACCAAGACCACTCCTGAACCATCGGATATCTGCGATGAATTCGCCGCAGTGACGACGCCGTTGCCGTTCGGGCGAAAGACCGCCGGCAGCGCCGCCATCTTCTCCATATTGATTACGTCGCGAATGCCTTCGTCGCGCGCGAGCGCAAAATTCCGAGCTTCCGCGTCAAGTCCGGGCGTCGGCGTTATTTCAGTGTGCAATCCAGCGTTCGCCGCGGCGCCGGCTCGGCGATGGCTTTCGGCGGCGAATTCGTCGACCTCTCTGCGGGAGATATTCCATCTATCGGCAAGGCGCTCGGCGCTCTCTCCCTGATGAATCAGATCGTAATGTTCGCGCATCGCCAGGTAGATTTTCTTCCAGACCTCGCCGCCGTCGCTGCCCATCGGGACGCGCGTCATGCTCTCTACGCCCGATGCCAGAACGTAATCCATGTCTCCCGCCGCGATGGCTTGCGCAGCGAAATGGATCGCCTGCTGCCCTGAACTGCAAAAACGGTTGAGCGTTACGCCCGGGACGGTGATCGGCAGCCCCGCCAGCAAGGCCGTGCGGCGCGCGATGTTCATCCCCTGCTCGTTGAGCTGAGATACGCAGCCGACGATCAGGTCTCCGATCCTATTCGGATCAACTCCGGTCTTTCTGACCAACGACTGCAAGGCATGCGCGAGCAATTGATCGGGCCGCGTCTCGCGATAGGCGCCATTAAACTTTCCGATGGGAGTGCGAAGCGCATCGATGATTACCGGTTCCGGCATGACGTCCTCCTTTTTAATATTACGCTAGAATGGGCAATGGCTTTATACTCTGAACCGCCCGATGCGGCAAGACTAACTGTGCCCTGAACATTTCCTCACGCAAAACCATAAATACGAGAGAGGAGAAGATAATAAGATGCTTAGAAGTTCTGCTTTTCCTCTATTCCCTACTCCTCTTTGAGTCTTCGCGTCTTTGCGTGAGAATTCCCGGCACGAATGCTTCGATCTTTGATTTCCGAAAAGTTGAGGATAACCGATATGACAAACTCCACAATATCACGACGTCGCTTGATGAAGCTGGGTTTCGGCGCTGCTACAGCGGCCGGCCTCATATCTGCGCCTGGAACTGGCGCTGAGATGGCGGAATCCGATTCATCGCCTTTCGCCAGAAATGGTAGCGACGGCGAGCATTTCACCGCTGCATCCCAACGCGCCTATTCGTTTCTGGGGGCGATGATGGATGCCTATGCGCAAGGATCGACCTTGCGCCTCGTACAGAGCTACACAGACCAGCAGGGATTATCAAGCACTGCTTTCACATACGACAATGCACAGGTCATCAATGCGTATCTTATGCGCAGACGCTGGGATGATATAGCCAGGGCGCGGGTGATCGGCGACGCCCTGTTGTACGCTCAGCGAAATGACCCTGACTTCAATGACGGGCGGCTGCGCCAGGCATATTTCGTAGACCAGCCTGACGCGAATGGCGTCTTCCTCAGGCTGGCCCTTGCGCCATTTTTCTTCGTCGGGAGCGCAGTCGGCGACATGTCCTGGGCCGGGATGGCACTGGCGCAGCTCTCTGCCCGGACTGGAGACCGCAAATATCTCGATGGAGCGGTCAGCCTCGGCAACTGGATATTCAACGTAACATTTGACCAACGCGGCCCGGGCGGCTACAACTTCGGCGTGGACGGTGGGAATAATCTGTTGCTATTCAAGTCAACCGAACACAACATCGATGTCTACGCTCTTTTCGGTATGCTCGCTCGACTGACCGGCGACGACCTCTGGTCAGAACGGGCAGAACATGCCCGTAATTTCCTCAATTCAATGTGGAATGCTGAGGCGAGGTTTTTCTGGACCGGAACTGGAGCGGATGGCGCAACCATCAATCGGGATAACATCCCCGCGGACACTCAGACATGGTCATATATGGCGTTACTGGATGACCAATTCGCAGATTCGATCGATTGGGCAAAGACGAACCTGGCCACCACCGATACGCCGCAGACGATCAACAGCCGACTGACGGGAAACATTCGCATTCAGGGCTCAAGTTATGCCAGCTTAAGTATGCGAGCGCTCGCGCCGTCTTCGGAATTCGATGAGCCGCCTGACCCGAACGCTGTTTGGCTCGAAGGAAGCGCTCACCTGGCCGCTTCGTTGTCAGCTCGCCGACAATCTTCCAGGCACGACATCGACGGGTTCGACGGAGACCGGGAGACAGCGCGATTTCTGCTCGATAACATCGCTCTGGCACAGGAGAAATTGGGACAAGGCCAGACGGTCGGCGGGAGAGCGCTGCCGGACGCACAAGGCGTAGTTGCATCCACCAGCGTCGTCAATACAGGATTCGGCTTCTCCTTTTACCCGAATCGACATGTGGGAGCTACTTCCTGGTACCTGATCGCCGATCAATCAGGCAATCCATTCCAACTCGGTTTTCGTAAAAACCGAGATTAGCAGCGGGATGGAGTGCTAAAATCTCCGAGGTCTGATGGCCTTTGAATAATAATGCGACCGCGCGGGGCAGACCTGTGTGTTATTTGTGTGTCTGCCCCATATGCGGTACCGCATTGATGCATTTATTTTTTTCAAAAACCAGCAGACCTACAAACCCTAGTTTTCAGTTGGGTTTTCTGCAATGCCTAAACATAATCTCCCAATCATTACCCTCATCCAATCGTTTGAGAACGAGACCTATCTAGCCGAAGCCCTCTTCTTCCCGGAAGCGCTCCGTTTTCACGATCAAGTCGCCAAGGCGAAGGAAAGCCTGCTCGCAAATTTGCGTCAGCTGGTCGAAGAGATGGCGCATTCGTCCATTTACCAGCGCCACTACTCCGGCGAGCCCGAGGCCGGCGTAGTCGAAATAACCATCGATCCGCCGCAAAAATCTCTCGCCTGGCGCAAGCCGATTACTCTCAGGATTCCGATCGTGCGGTGGAGTCACGGCGATGTCGCGCAGATAGCATATGTCCCTACGCTCGGCATCGAAGTCGTGGCGACAAGCCCGCCTTCCAGGGCGGCGCTCAATAAACTCGTCACACAGCATATCCGCCTGGCGCTGGGAAGAACTGATCGGCTTAATTCGCTCGGTAAACTCATCAGGTTGGAACGCCCGTGCGAATTGCGGATCGAGCATCTCTCGATCGAGGTTCCGCTGCAAACTCCCAAACGGATAGCAGCGCGCGATCAGGAGAGAGACGAGACCAGGCAATCGGTGCTCGCTGAAGCGGCGACTGATCTGACCAAAGAAAATCTTGCGCCGGCTTACGAAGTGGGCGAAGCAGTCACGCAACTAGCCGAAAGTTTGACCGGCCGCTTCCCGCGCAGCGTTCTGCTCGTCGGCCGTTCGGGCGCAGGCAAGACCGCCATCGTTTATGAGCTCGTGAGGCGTCGCTCCGACTTGCAGCTCGGCCAGACGCCGTTCTGGACGACGAACGGATCGCGGCTGGTCGCCGGGATGTCGGGCTTCGGCCAGTGGCAGGAGCGATGCCAGAAGATCTGGCGCGAGGCCGCGCAGACGCACGCCGTCATATATCTCGGCAACCTGATAGAGTTGATGGAAGTCGGCAAGAGCATCGGTAACAGCCAGGGGATTGCCAGTTTTTTACGCCCGTATATCGAGCGCGGCGATGTATTGTCGATAGCCGAATGCACGCCTGAGCAGCTGACGCTCATCGAGCGCACTGAACCCCGTTTGCTCGAAGCCTTCCACCAGTTCAGGATTGAAGAGCCTTCCGCGGAACGCAGTAGAAATATCCTGCTCAACGTCGCTCTCGCGCAGTGCAGCGAGGCGGGAGCCGAAGCCGGCATCGAGCTCGAAGGCATCGAACGCATTGATCAACTGCACAGACGATATGCCACTTATTCCGCCTATCCCGGGAGACCGCTTCGTTTTCTCAAGAATCTGCTGCAGGATCATCTGAAAACCAACAGAAACCCGATGACTGCCGAAGATGTGACCGCGGCCTTCTCGCGCGAAACGGGGCTGCCGCGCGTGCTGCTGGACGAGACGGAGAAGCTCGATCTCGAAGAGACGCGCGCCTGGTTCACCTCGCACGTAATCGGACAGCCCGATGCGGTCGATCTGATCGTCGACCTGCTTGCGATGGTCAAGGCGGGGCTCACGCGCCCGCGCAAACCCATCGCGTCGCTCCTCTTCATCGGGCCGACCGGTGTGGGTAAAACCGAAATGGCCAAATCGCTCGCCGAGTTTCTTTTTCAGGACCGGCAACGGCTTGTGCGTTTCGATATGAGCGAATATGCGGATCCGATCGCCGTCAACCGGCTTATCGGGGGCACGTTCGGCTCCGAAGGGCTATTGACGGCCAGGGTGCGCGAACAACCATTCGCCGTCGTCCTCCTCGACGAATTCGAGAAGGCGCATCCGCTCTTCTTCGATCTTCTGCTGCAGGTGTTGGGCGAGGGCCGGCTGACCGATGCGATCGGGCGCGTCGCCGATTTTTCGAATGCCGTCGTGATCATGACATCGAACTTGGGTTCGGAAGCATTCCAGCGCGGTTTGATCGGCTTTGGCGATGCAGCAGCAATGCGGCGCGCTGCGAACAACCATTTCATCAACGCCGTGCGGCAGGCTTTGCGCCCGGAGATGTTCAATCGCATCGACCGTATAGTTCCCTTCGCCCCGCTCGAGGAAGAAACGGTCTTTCGCATCGCGGAGCGCGAGATCGAACGCATCGGGAAACGCGACGGGATATATTACCGCGGCGCCACCCTTAATTTACGGGCGGGCGTGATTGAGCATCTGGCGCGCCGCGGATACGATGCGCGTTATGGAGCCCGGCCGTTGAAGCGCGCGATCGAACGTGAGCTCCTCGTACCGCTCTCCGAAGAGTTGAACAACCAGCAGCAGGATGGCGCATTGATCCTCGATATATCGATCGAAAAAGATAGTCTGAAAATCAATATCCTGCCGGCGCTTGAAAACATCGGTAAACATCCATCCGCGAACACGGCGGGAGGCTCGCTGGCGGCGCTGGCGAGCCAGTACGGTGAGACGCGGCGAGAGGTGCAGAGACTGGAATCCAGCCCGTCTGCGCTCAACCTGCGTAACGAGATATTCACGCTAGAGCGATTGGTGAAGCGATTGGAAAGGGCAAAATGGAAAAGCCCGGCGGACCTGGCGCGCATCGTCGAGCTGCCCCGGCTCAATAGTGCCCTGAAGGCAATCAATGAATTCGCCAGGCGGATGACAGCGCTCGAACATCAAGCCTTACTCGCAGTCTACGGGAAGGTCGATGCGAATGCGGAACTCCTCAAAGCGCGACTCGATGCGGCGGACGGCGAGTGGATCGAACTGCTCATCTCGACCTACTCACTCAGGTTTAAAGATCCGGATAGGATAACGCTCGCCGTTTACAGTGAAGATGTTTCCGCATTGTTCATGCTGGCAGGAGGATATTATCAATTGGCGAGGAAATACGGCGCTGAAATCGCGGCATATCAGTTCTGCGCGAAGCGGGACGAGCGGCCGAAATCCCGGGCGGCCGGGGTTTCTCAAATCGATGGCAGGAAGATCGAAAATTTCGAGCTTTTCCTCTCCACGCCTCGCGATGTTGTAATCGGCATCGCGCTGGGCCTCGAATTTCCGCTGGCCTATCCCAGCCTCGAAGCCGAACGTGGGCTTCACCAATTCATGCGTGCGAAAAAGGCGACCAAGTGCCTGGTGGAGGTCGGTGAAAAAGAGGTCTCTGCTTACCAGCCGCCCGCTGGCATTGAACGCCATGGCGCGATCGGACATCAGGAAAAGCGCCGCAGTTATAACATCGATCAATCGTTCATCGAAGACGCCTTCTTGCGGCGGAAAACCCCGTGGCCGGGCCGCGCTCTCGATGATGCCATGGGCGAGTTGATAGAAGAATGTCTCCTGATGAAGGCGAGAATGTTGATTGACGAGTAGTATTGGAACAGGAAATACTGCTCGGGCATTCCGGCCGCGCATTTTTATGCTAGTGACGTACTAAAGATATGAACCTCACCATTCCAATCTACATCGAGCAATTGCCGCAAGAGGGGCAGTCGACGCCGGTCTATGCCGTGCGCCCGCTCTTCTTTCCCGATCCGATCGGCCTCGATGTTGAGCTGCAGCGAGCGCTGGCGAAGTTTGCCAAGGCGATGAGGCGTGATCTCGATAGCAGAGGGCGTGCGATGCGCCACGATTCTCTCGCAGAATACTGCTTCGCGCCTGAAGTCGATGAGGAATTGATCACACTCGCGCTAGATCCTGAAAACGCGCACGGCTCGCTGTTCGTTCCTCTTCGTCACGATCAACGGCTTCGATCGCCGCATTGCATTCACCCCGAACCTGCCTCATCTCTGGTTCGAACTCGAGCGGGGTGAAGACCTGCATATGCGGGCAACGGAAGTTCTGACCAGCTACTTCCGCGGGAAAGAGAAAAGCGGCGGCGCAACGCTAGCGAAACCCGAGGAAATCTCGGTTCAGCACAAGGCGTGGGCGAGCACCATCGAGATCGAAATTCACCCGCCGCCGCTCGCCAAAACACCTCGCGAAAATTTCCGCGCGATGCTGAGCGGCGGTGAGCTGATGGATGGCGAGTGGGAATTGCAGCAGATCGGCCGCTGCCTTGACTGGCTCTATCCCAATGAACTCAAGCGCGTCGTCGCGCGCGATAAAGAAGTCGAAGAACTGACGAATCTGCTGAAATCCACCGATCGTCGCCCCGTCATCTTACTCGGCGCTCGGATGGTCGGAAAGACAGCAGTAATCGAGGAGTGCGTTTATCGAAAAGTCGAAAGACAAAAATCGAAATTCCGATCTCGCAACAACGTCTGGCTGATCGCGCCGCAGCGGCTGATCTCGGGTATGTCCTACGTCGGACAATGGGAGAACCGCTTGCTCGCGATCATCGATGAAGCTAAAAAGCGGAACCACATCCTCTACTTCGACGACCTGCTCGGTTTATTCAAAGCCGGCATCAGCCGCGATGCCAACCTTAACGCCGCCCAGGTGTTGAAACCATATCTGGAGCGCCGCGAAGTGCGCGTCGTGGCCGAGATCACGCCCGAGGCATGGCGGGTGCTGCGCGAACAGGATCGCGGATTCGCCGATCTTTTTCATATTTTTCCCGTCAATGAGCCTGATGAAAATGCCGCGCTCGAAATGCTGCTTGGCCTGATGCGCCAATTGGAGCATCAGCATCATTGCCGGTTCAATCTCGACAGCTTGCCGGCGGCGCTCGATCTGCAGCGGCGATATGTGCGCGATGCGGCCTTCCCCGGCAAAGCCGCCGTGTTCCTCCGGCAGCTTGCAGTCAAGTATCGCGGAGAGATGATTGGCCGCGAATCGGTGCTGGCGGAGTTCAGGGCGAAGAGCGGATTGGCGCCCTGGTTCATCGGCGACCACGCCTTTAGCCGCTCCACCGTAATCGAATTTCTGGGAAGAGAGGTCATCGGACAAACGGCCGCTCTCGCAGCGGTAACCGATGCCGTTTGTGTGGCGAAAGCCCGTCTTAACGATCCCGATCGCCCGCTCGCTTCTTTCCTATTCCTCGGTCCGACCGGTGTAGGTAAAACGCAATGCGCCAAATCGCTCGCGCGCTTCCTTTTCGGTGATGCGGAAAGACTGATCCGCTTCGATATGAACGAATTCATCTCTCCCGGTTCGGTGGCACGTCTGGCCGGCACTTTCGATCAGCCCGAAGGTCTTTTGACGAATGCCGTGCGCAGACAACCGTTCTCTGTCGTGTTGCTCGATGAGATTGAAAAAGCGCATCGCGATGTATTCAACCTGCTGCTTCAGGTCATGGGTGATGGGAGATTGACCGACGCGCTGGGACGGACGGCGGACTTCACGAATGTCATTTTGATCATGACCTCGAACCTAGGCGTCAAGGAAGCGGGAAGCGAACTGGGCTTCTGGTCACAGCAAACGAATGAAGGAAGCATATACAGGCAGGCCGCCGAGCGTTTTTTCAGCCCGGAGTTCTTCAACCGCGTTGACCGCATCGTGCCGTTCCAACGGTTGGACCGCGAAGCCGTCCAGCAGATCGCGGGTCAGCTGATCTCACAACTCTTCCAGCGCGAGGGCCTGGCGCGGCGCAGATGCGTGTTGAACGCCGATGAACGCGCGCTCGCGCAGATCATCGATAAAGGCTTCCACCCCCAGCTGGGCGCGCGCGCCTTGAAACGGGCGATCGAGAGTGAACTGGCGCAGCCGGTTGCGAAATATCTCGCGTCTTCTCAACAGCCCTCTCCCACAGTCATCAATGTCCTGCCGTCGCCGGGCGCGCTGCGGGTCGAGATTCAGGAATTGGTGGAGGCAACATCTCCGGAGAACTCGGTCGCGCAGCTCCTGCAGGATCCGCGAGCGGCGTTGGCGCGCATCGAGGATTTCATCGATCGGACCGAGGCCGAGATAGCTCGCCTGCAGCCTGAAGGGGCGATTTCGATCGATGCCGTGCAACCGCAGCATCGCCGATATTTCGCGATGCGCGAGCAGATCGGCAATTTGAGGCGCTACTGCGACCGGATGCGCGGCCGGATCGAAGCATCATCTAGAGCTCGATTGCGATTGACCAGAAATTACGTACGCGCTTCCCGCCGCCCGCAGGTTTTCGGGCATCTCGAAAATCACGTTCGGCAGGTATGGAAATCATTGTTCGCCGCTGAAGACATGTACGCTTATCTGACCGACCTTGCAGCAATAAGCGGGGGGGCCGGGGGCGGCGATGATGCGATCGAAAATCAACTGGCGGATATCATTTGCGAAGCGGCGCTTTTATCGATGCTCGCCGGCGGTGACGATGAGAGAGGCAATTGCCACGCGCTGGTGATGATCCGTTTCCTGGAAAGAAGTCTATTGAGTAGATGGACGCAATTGAGTTCGACATATTTCGAACTTTTCAGCAATCAGTTCGGAATGGATGTTAAATACCTGGAGCACGACAAATTTCATCCGGATGTATGGTTGCTGGTGCAGGGTTGGCAGGCCGTGAGGCTGGCCGAGATCGAGGCAGGGACACAACTCTTCATCCTGACAGAGGAGGTGATTGAGCCCATGCAAATCAAAGTCTTGCCGCTCGAACCTGATGCCGATCCTCGCTCGCAGATTGCCGATTACCGCAGGCGCCACGGTCTGCAACTGCCGTCGGATGCAGCGGGGGAGAACGGGTTCTTGCAATTCGATCCGGTGATCCGGATACATCACAGTCAGAGCTCAGGCGCGATCGTCGATCTTCGTTCGGGATTGACTACAACGAATATTCTCTCGCCGGAGAACCTGCGCAAACTGTTGTTGTCAGCGCTGCCGTTGCCGCCCGAGTTGAGTGAATAAACAAGCGATCAGGGGAAACAAAAAAGTAAAACCGATAAAAATGACCAAAACATATTTTGCCTATTTTGCCTTTCGTCTCTTTTTGATTCCCGTTAAACTCGACATTTCTTTATCAGCAAAAAACACATGCCGACATATCGTTATCCGGTACTGATCTGGGAAGATTTCATCGGGCACTTCACCGCCAGACTCGTCGAGGACCTGGAAGCGCCCGCCGGTTTCGGCGCTACCAAATCTGACGTGCTCTTCCAATTGAAAGATTATCTCAATTGGACGCTTCTCAACCGTCCATGGCAGGCGGAGCCCGACTTCAATAATGCCGCGCTGGTCAATCTTCGCGTCGAAGTCCGCCCAGAGTATCAAGTCCAGGACCGCGTCTATCCTTGCGATGAATCTATCATTCTCCGCGTACCTTGCGTGCAGGGAAGCAATTCGAGCGGATTGATGATCTGCTCATTGCCGATGATGGGCGTGAAATTCTTCTATCACGAATTGAGCAGGTTGAAACACCTGGTAAATCATTACTCGCAGGAGCGATTGAGAGGGCAACCTCCGCACGCGATCTCGCGCTTCCTCCAACCCAGATCGGTGGTGCTCGACGAAATCGTAATCCACTCCAACCGCTCTCATCCAGGAAATCGATATACCCCCGAATTGGGGACTCTCAGTTCCGTCGCGGAACCGCTGGGCGATAAGAAACTCCGGCGCTCGTTTTCGCGCGCCTGGGAGCGCGATCAGGAGGTGGCAGACCTCGCCCAACGGATTGGGCGGGAAAAGGCGAATGTCATAATTTCAGGCGAGGGTGGCGCGGGCAAAACCTCGGTGCTTATAGAAGCTGTGCGATTGGTCGAGGGACAGGTCGAGCAAGAGCCGCATAAAACGGACAATGCCCGTAACAAATTCTGGATGACCTCAGGCGCGCGATTAATAGCCGGAATGCAATACCTCGGCGAATGGCAAGACCGATGCGAACGCGTCATAGAGGAATTATCCGATATCGATGGCGTGTTGTGCGTGGACAATCTGCTCGAACTCATTCGCGCCGGCACGGGCAGCGTATCCGAGAGCATCGCGATGTTCTTCATCCCGTATTTGCAGCGCAGCGAACTGAGGATGGTGGCCGAGGCCACGCCGGCGGAACTCGACGCCTGCAGGCGGTTGTTGCCTGGTCTGGCCGACTTATTTCAAATCCTCCCGCTTCAACCTTTCAGCCGTGAACAGGCGGTCAGGGTGCTAAACCGTGTAACTACAACGCACGCGCGCAATCGTAAGATCGAGATCGGCACCGATCTGGCCGGGATGACTCATCGGTTGTTCCGCCGGTTTCAGCCATACCGGGCATTCCCGGGCAAGTCGGTCGCTTTCATCAATGAGCTTTTCGAAAGGGTGACGCGGAATAAACTGAGTGGAATCGCGAACAACGATGTGATCGCCCATTATGTGGAGCAGACAGGATTGCCCGAGATATTCCTCCGCGATGAGATTCCACTGGCGCACACGGAGGTGCGGGAGGCCTTCCGCAGTCAGGTTATCGGCCAGGAAGAAGCATGCGAAGCGGCCGCGCGCCTGGTCACAACATTCAAAGCCGGAATGAACGATCCGGCCAGGCCGCTCGGCGTGCTGCTATTTTGCGGCCCAACCGGTGTCGGCAAGACCGAGCTGGCTCGCGCAATCGCGCGCTATTTTTTCGGCGCAGGTAAGCGACCGGATGAGTCGCGACTAGTGCGGCTGGATATGAGCGAATATTCGGGTTGGAATGGAGCGCAACGTTTGCTCGCCGGATCCGATGGTGAACCGAGCGACCTGATCAAACGGATGCGTCAACAGCCGTTCTGCGTTGTGTTGTTGGATGAAATAGAGAAGGCCGATGCCGATGTATTCGATGTGCTGCTCAGCGTTTTCGATGAGGGCCGATTGACCGACCGTTATGGCCGCGTCACTACATTCCGCAGCTCGGTGATTATTATGACCTCCAATCTGGGAACGGATAAGCTGGGAGCGACGGGGTTTGAGACGCGCGCGGCGCCGTCGTATACGCGCGAAGCGATGGGATTCTTTCGCCCCGAATTCTTCAACCGGATCGATGCCGTCGTACAATTCCATCCGCTCTCGCGCGAGATGATGCTCCGTATCACGGCGAAGGAGTTGCGTGAGATTTCCGGGCGTGAAGGTTTCCTGAGAAACGATTTGCGGCTCGAGTGGGACGATGAGGTGATCGAATACCTCGTTAAAGCCGGCTTCGATCAGCGTTACGGCGCGCGCCCGTTGCAGCGCACGGTCGAGAAGCTCGTCGTCGCGCCGCTCGCGCGTTACCTGCTCGCGCATCCCGAGCTGAAAGGCGCCAGTCTTCTTCTTTCGCTGGATAGAGAGAATAAGACGCTTACCTGCAATCAGTCTTCGGTCAGCTTGCGCAAATGACGGCCCACCGCGGCTTGGGTCTACTCCCCTCACTGTCAATTAGCTTGCGGGACTTTGGCAGTTGGCAAAGCAAGGACGGTATCAATCGCGTGGATGACGCCGTTGTCGCATGCGATATTAACCATTATTACTCTCGCGTTATTCACCTTGATCCCCTTGTTAGAGGTAATAGTCACATTCTGCCCATGCACGGTCTTCGCTGAAGAGAGCTTCATCACATCTGCGCCCAGCGCCTTGCCCGCCACCACGTGATAAGCCAGCAGTCTCCTCAGCTTAGGAATGTCATTGAGCAATCCCTCGACCACGCCCTTGGGCAGTTTGGCAAAGGCCTCGTCGTTCGGCGCAAAGACCGTGAATGGCCCTGGCCCCGAAAGTCTTTCCGACAAGCCCGCCGCTTTAATCACTGTAATAAAGGTTTTGAATGAACCGTTAGCGATTGCTGTTTCTATAATCTTTTTCATTTGAAACTCCTTTTCTTGACTCTCTGGTTGATTCGCGATTGGGGATACGTCTCTCCTGCCCCCGTGCGTTAACCGGCGACTGTGGGGGCCGATGCCTTACATCGACTCCTGGTTACGTTTGCAAGGATAGACTGATTGGGAATGGGTTTCTGTACAATATGGGACGATTTTTGTGAACAATTATGGCGAGGCTCGCAGACCATAATAATTCGACACCGCGGGCAGTCTTTGTGATACACTAGTTCTCGTTGAATATAGCCTCTTTGGTTTATTGAATTAGTTACAATGCCTTCTTTTCAGACCGCAACGAGCTTTTCCATCAATCTCAAAGTTTGGTGCCCTTCAACTGGAGCTTTCTCTCCTGGCGTCAACGGTGATGCGTTGTCAATCGTGGCTTGCGCATTCGGGCTTAGAGAGCAGGCTAATAGAAACATTACGAAGCCACTCATTGATTTGAGTGTCGATTGTGTCAGATGGGAGCCGTTCTCTATATCCATTCGCTTGCTTCAATCACATTAAGAGGAAATAAATGTCCGTTAAATTATATGTCGGAAACCTGACCTTCAACACGACGGAGCAGGATCTACATGAACAATTCAGCCGGTTTGGTCAGGTCAGCTCTACGAGCATCATCACTGACCGAGATACGGGCCGCTCGCGCGGATTCGCATTTGTCGAGTTGGATTCCAAGGAATCGGCTCAGGCTGCAATTGAGGCCCTGAATGGGAAAGAGATGGATGGCCGCACACTCACCGTCAATGAAGCCAAGCCCAGGGGAGACAATAGCAACCGCGGCGGTTTTGGAGGAGGACGCAATAGTAATGGCGGTGACAGTAGCCGCCACCGCTACTAAGGCTAACCCTCTGTAATCGCTACACTGCGGAGGCCGGAAGAGCAGATCGTTTCAACGAAGAACCAGGTTCATCCCGGGGGAAACTCTTTCGGCTTGCGCTGTTCTAGCGATCTACTTTTCAAGAGAGAGGAGACATGGCTTATCGTCTATTTGTCGGGAATCTTCCATATAATGTCACGGAAGCGGAGTTGAGAGAGTACTTCTCCACCGTTGGGCCACTTTCTTATATCTCTATTCCGACTGACCGAGAGACGGGTAGGCCACGCGGCTTCGCCTTTCTTGAATTCAAGGAACGCGCTCAGGCCGATGAAGCCATACGCTGTTTCAATAACCACTCCTTTAAAGGCAGAAATCTCGCGGTCAATGAGGCCCGCGCCAGAGATGATCGTCCGCAGGCTAGCGCAACACCTCGACGCTCATTATCCCCGCCCAACCTGGCAGCAGCGGCTGGTACCGCCAATCAGCCCGATAGTGAGACGAACCGCAATTTCGGCCCTGACGCCTCACCGTATCGCAGCCGCAGCAAACCGAAGGGCGGACTCAAGTCAGAACGTGTTTCGAAGGGACCGATGCGTGAGGTGGTTAGAGGGCAGGTCTTTTTCGATGATGACGAAGATGATTATGAGGATGATTATGAGGATGATTATGACGATGCCGAAACAAGCGAAGAGAGCTCTGCCGGTCACGAGAGGGACGCGAATGATGATAATACTTAGAATCAGTTTTTTCTGGTCTTGGTTTCATATGAATTCAACCAGAATCCCTAGCCCCCAACTACAATTAGAAACTAGAAGCAAGGACTAAGGAGCAAGGAATAGATGGCGAGAAAATCCAGGCAGACATTTCAGAAACGGGAAAAAGAAAAAGCGCGTGTGATGAAGCAAAAGGATAAGGAGACACGACGACTCGAATCAAAAGTGCGTAAGGCGAGTATATCGACTGAAATCGGAGATGAGGATCCTGACATCGCCGGCATTCGTCCCGGCCCACAGCCCCTACCTGAGCAGTGGGATCATCATAGCAACAGAAGTTTAGATTCTAATGAGGAAAAATAGATATCACGCCGCCGTTGGCAACCAGCATTACCGAACGGTCAGGCATTCCACTTGCCCTAATCCCCCAAGACGCGAAAGCATGCCGCCACACCGCAATTAGGCGAGTGCCTCAAGTGAATGTTGAGCAAAGGTAGTCTAGCCCGACCCTGCTTCCGACCCCTGTCTTAGAGAGTGCTCACGAGCTTTCGCAACAATCTGCCAGACGGTCATCATATCAGCTGTTTCAACATCCACCATACGCTCGTTGGGATTGTTTATTTCGATACGTTTTTTCAGTTCGCACTTTGCCTCTCCGGGACCCATTATCAAAATAGCTCCCGAATTCCAAAGAGACGAAATCACCTCGTCGTAGTAACGGTCAAGGCATTCCGTCAACTCTCTCTGTTGTAATTCGTCTGCCGGAAATGATACGCCGAATTGTCTGTGTTGTTTTTCAATATTCGAATTGATCAACTTTATTTCTTCATCTCTGCCCGTCACAAAAACGATTACAGCCTTCGTATGATCTATCCACAAACCCACTGTCGTCTTCATAAAATTCTCTCCGATAAAACGGGTCCCCTCTGCGATTGAAATTGAACTTGCGAAGTCGGGGATGCTGATTTTTTGATATCCTTGTGAGACTTGAAACAAGACGATTTGCAATGCGTCTTCACACATCAGCCCTTATTTCATCTTCGCTAATTGCATTCAGGTCGGCTCACAGTGATTGTTTTAGCGTTCGTCTCCGTCCTTTTCAGCATTACTTTGGGGGCTGATAAAGAGACCTTTCGCCTGCATCGGACTTGCGTCTAAACATCAGGAAGCCGACGCCGATACAGATTGAGATCAGCAGGAGGATAGCCAGGAAGGGCCACGCTATGCTGGCCTGCCCTAGAATATTCGGGTTGTATCCGCCAATCACAAGCAACACGAGGGGCCCGACCACTACCAGGATGAACATAATGAAAAAGCGGGGAAATGAGCCAATAGAAGTTACCCTAAGTCTTCGGATGCTTTTTTGAATAGACATTGATTCCTCCTTAATTCACTAGTCTCCCAAAAGAAACAGACTTTTTTGAATATGCCGTGAGTGCGCGGAAATTCTAACGTAAGGCAGTCCCAGGAATCGTCTCGCGGTCACCTCCGTAATTTCCAGGCAATTAAAATTCTTCGCCTTCAGTTTTGCGATCGCCTGCTTGATTGCTCTGCGTGTGGTCTTTTTTGCGTTAGAGCCGAAGGCGTTCGTTTCGATAGCCCCGGCAATATAAAAAAAGTTCCAGCCAGCCTGGCCGATTATTTGATGGAATCCATTACTATCGAGTTCTTTTACCAAATTCCATCCATGAGCATAAGGCTCGCTTTCGAATAACCTTTCGAATAACAAGGACTCCGGTAAAATGGCGCCCTCTGCGATCAGAATTGTCCCCGTTTTGATTGTGTCTGTCATCGGTCTTTCCTTCTTAAGAGCAGCCCGCGAATTCTTTTCCGGCGTCCGGCAAATTCTCAAGCCCTCCCAATAATGATCAGCCAGCATGGAATAAATTGCTGTCCAATATTGGACGATCTAAAAGAAAGTCGGTACACCGATCCGGTTATTCGTGGGTTTGCAGGTCTTTATGAACGACAGAGGCCAAGGCTCGTGTTGTGTGACAGACGCAGCGGGGCGTATTGTTTATAGCTTCGATTGGAAATGTCATGAGCTCCGTTAGGAGCGATATAGTGATGCGTCGGATGTTGTCTCGCTGAGGCTGGAAAATGAGTGGGAAGGTCCATAGAACATCCGGCTCCGGAGCCAGATTCGGAACTCTCTGAATTGCACACAGTTTCACTTACTTACGATTCCATGAAATCAATCTTCTGTCAGCTTGCGAAAGTGATAGCCAACGGCGGCCAGCCTGACCACCTCTGAGAACTCCTCGCGATGGCGGGTAAGTGCGCGGCGTAGGTAGCGCCAGAATTCGCCGCGCGCCGAATCGCGCACCCCGAGCGCCAGCGTGATGCGAGAGAGAGTTACGATGTCTCTGGCAATTCCATTGCGACGAGGCACAGGGTTACTCGCCCCGACCCGTTCCAGGCAATTGAGCGCGCGCCGATAATATTCGCCCGGGCTATAGATAGTGCGCATAATCGATTTATAGCCTTCGATGAGACGCTCGGCATCCATCCTGGGGATGAAGTTCAGTGTACCATCAGTATTGTTCCCAGTGCTCTCGACCAGCAGTCGACCTTCGCGCTCGAGCCGTCGCCAGAGTTGCGTGTCAGGCAGCGCAGTCAACAACCCTACCATCGCCAGCGGAATGGCGCTCTCACGAATAAAATCGATCTGTCGCTCGAAGATGTCCTCAGGATCGTTGTCGAACCCGACGATGAAGCCGGCCATCACTTCCATACCGTAGCTTTGAATCCTTCTGACCGAATCGAGAAGGTCGCGGCGCATGTTCTGTCCTTTTTGAGCTTCCTTGAGACTTGCCTCAACTGGGGTCTCAATCCCGAGAAAGACGCGACGGAAGCGAGCGCGCCGCATTCCCTCAAGCAATTCATCGTCCTCAGCGAGGTTCACGCTGGCTTCTGTGAGAAAGGAGAATGGGTGTCCGTGGCGTTCGGACCAATCAGCCAGAACAGGAAGCAATCGCTTGACGTTGCGTTTGTTGCCGATAAAGTTATCGTCCACGATGAAGACCATTCCGCGCCAACCGATCCGCCAGAGCACATCCAACTCAGCCAGCAGCTGTTCATTACTCTTCGTGCGGGGGACGCGGCCATAGATCTCGATGATGTCGCAGAACTCGCACTGGAATGGACATCCACGCGAATACTGGACCGACATCGCGCTATAGTGTTTGAGGTCGGCGAGCTGGAAGTCGGGGACGGGCGTCATCGAGAGCGCCGGCCGCTCAGCAGCCTGGTAGATGCGTCTGGGCTCGCCGCGCTCGAGGTCGCGCACGAACTCCGGCAAGGTCGTTTCGGCCTCGCCGAGGAAGATATGGTCGGCCTCGGGTAAGGATTCCGAGCTGGTCGATATATACGGCCCTCCGATAACCACCCGCTTCCCGTGCGCTTTGCATAACTCGACGACTCGCCGCAGCGAATCTTTCTGCACGAGCATGGCGCTGGCAAAGATCATATCCGCCCATTCGACGTCGGCCGGCTTGAGTGGTTGGACGTTCAAATCTACCAGTCGCCGCTCCCATGTGGCGGGGAGCATGGCGGAGATCGTCAAGAGCCCGAGCGGCGGGAAAGCCGAGCGTTTACCCTCGAAGGAGAGCGCATGGCGAAAGCTCCAGTAAGTCTCAGGAAACTCCGGATATACGAGCAGCGTCTTCATAAAAGATATACTTGTTCATCAACTCAAACGACGGTGTGCGACTCATGGGGTCTGCTGTCGCCCTCGGTTTTTCGCGCTTTTAGAGCCTGGTCCATCTGTTGCTCCGCCGCGCTCACCGTCTCTCCCATCACTTCAGATATCTCGCAAACCAGGAGCTTTCTCGCTCTTTCCAGAGACCAGTTCTCACGAATCGATAGCTCCTTCGTCTCTCTCAGCTCGGTTAATGACCCAACAATCTCAGCTAAGTCAAATGCCGATCCGGAGGTGAACAGTTTTGAGTTGTCGTCGGCGCGTTGCTTCCAGCCCTTCACTATTTTGGATGTCTTCGCCAGCTGATCCAGCAGCTTTGGAATATCGGACCTTACCAGCAGCGGCCGGATACCGACGGCCTGAGCTTTTTCTACCGGGATGAACAACTCGCCTCCGCCCTCAGTCAAGATAACCAAATGGTAAAAACTTTTTGGTTTGCCATCGACGACTCTCACGAAAACCTCGTCAATAATACAGGGGCCCTGACATGGATAAACAACTTTATTCCCAACGCTAAATATCACTCGAATCTCCTCTCCTACAGCCTTTCGCGGCTACGCTGCATTGGACTGCGCCTAAGCATCAAGCGGCAAGCCGGCCACGACGCGACCGATCTGGATTGCGTTGAGGGACTCTCGCTCAAGCAACGCTTGAGCGAGGCGCTCTACTGCCTCGTATTCTTCGGTAATGATACGGTGTGCCCGCCCGTACTGCTCCATTATGATATGGCGGACCTCCTGGTCGATCATGATCGCGGTGTCCTTGCTATACCCTCTGTGCTGCGCGAACCTGCGGCCCAGGAAGATCATCTCGTCTTTCTTGCCAAAAGCGAGTGGCCCCAGGCTTGACATACCGAACTCGCAGACCATCTTCTGCGCCAATTCCGTCGCGCGCTCGACGTCACCCGCAGCGCCAGTCGATATCCGGCCAAGGAAGACATCCTCGGCGATTCGGCCGCCCATGAGAATCGCAATAGAACCCTGGATATATGCAAGCGATTGCGTGTAGCGATCACCTTCAGGCAATTGCTGAGTAACCCCAAGTGCCGCTCCGCGTGGAATGATAGTCACCTTATGAATTGGATCGGCGTCTGGGATTTTGAGGCCGACGATTGTGTGCCCCGATTCGTGGTAGGCCGTTGCCCTCTTCTCTTCTTCGGAGATCACTGCTGATCGGCGCTCCGGGCCCATCAGCACTTTGTCCCTGGCCCACTCTAAATCGGCCATGGTGACCGTCTGCTGATCGCAACGCGCAGCATTGAGCGCCGCCTCGTTGACCAGGTTGGCGAGGTCTGCGCCGGTGAGGCCAGAAGTGCCGCGGGCGATTAACGAGACATCGACGTCTTCGCCCAAAGGAATCTTACGCAGGCAGACGCCAAGAATGCTTTCACGCCCCTTTACGTCGGGGCGCTGAACAATGATCTGTCGGTCGAAGCGTCCCGGACGCAGTAAGGCCGGATCGAGGACGTCCGGACGGTTGGTCGAAGCTATGAGGATTACCTCGTCGTTCGACGCAAAACCATCCATCTCGACCAGCAGCTGGTTTAAGGTCTGCTCACGCTCATCATTGCCACCGCCGATCCCCGCGCCCCGATGACGCCCAACGGCATCGATCTCATCAATAAAGATAATGCAGGGAGCGTGCCTCTTGCCCTGTTCAAAAAGATCGCGTACGCGTGAGGCTCCGATACCGACGAACATCTCGACAAAGTCTGAACCCGAAATCGAGAAGAAGGGCACATTGGCTTCCCCTGCGATGGCGCGTGCCAGCAGCGTCTTGCCGCTACCCGGTGGACCCACTATCAGCACTCCTTTCGGGATGTGCCCGCCGAGCCCCTGGAACTTCTGCGGCTCATTCAGGAACTCAATAATCTCCCGCAGATCCGCCTTTGCCTCATCAATACCTGCGACATCCTTAAAGGTGACGGACTTCTGTCGATTCAAGTACCTCTTGGCGCGGTTCTTACCGAAGGAGAGCACCTTGCTCCCCCCCGACTGCATCCTGCGAAGCATGAAAATACAGAAACCAATGATTAAGAGAAATGGCGCGAAGGCTATGAGCATTCTTACCCAAGTACTTCCGGCGGAAGTTGAATTCATGGAGACCTTGACGCCCTGCTCGTTCATCCGGTCGGCGAGATCACGAGCCATCAACCCGCCATAGAATTTGCTGCTGTATCGGGTTTTGTCGGTTAACTCGCCCGAGACATTCTCCGCCTCGACGACCGCGGTCGCTACTTCTTTGTTGTTTACTCGGTTCACGAGATCAGAGTAAGACAACTCCGTAACCTTCTCGCTTCTCATGCTATGGAAGATCGAGTAAAGCAGTAAGAAACCCACAACAATCAATAGTCCAATAATAATAACTCGCCGGTTTTTTGAATTCGGGATCACTTAACCCCCATCGAATACTCGATACTGGTGCGCGCGCTATTTTCCATCATTCCTTCGTATCGCCCCCTTCACCTTAAGGGCTTTCCCATTCAACTCGTGCCCGTTGAATTTTTCTTTGACCTCGTATGCGGCCTCGAGCGAATTCATCTCAACAAGTGCGAAACCCTTTGTGAGACCCGTCTCTCGATCATCGACCAACTGACACGACTCCACTTGACCTACATTGCTGAAAAGCTCGCGGATTTCCTCACTGGTTGTCTCGGGCGAGAGATTGCCAACCCACAACTTGGCTAACATAACAATTACCCTTTCTGGAATAAATGGAAACATACCGACAGGCTCGCAAGAATAATCTACGAGCCGAGAAAGTCGGCGCATACCTTGGGTTGTGAGCTGTATGTTTCAGATGATCTGGTTGATTCCAGAGGAGCTGATGAAGAGAGTGAGCTACGCTCACTTCTTATCCATCTTGTCGCAAGCGAGTGGCCTTGTCAAGCGATGGCCGCCTCAACTGCCTCAACCCTTTGTGGCTGATCCAAAGTCATCGCTCCGACTGCATTGATTTGAGATGGGAGAAGCTCACCAACCTCTGCTGCTCTTCATCCCAAAGCTTGAGCGAGGCTAACTTCAGGCTCTCCCAAAACCTGATTACAGTAACTTGCTTTAACAGCGGCATCTCTTCATGGCATCGTTCCAGCTTGTAGTTTGGGATCTTGGGACTGAGGTGGTGAATATGATGAAAGCCTATGTTACCCGAAAACCACTGCAGGATTTTCGGCAGTTTGTAATATGAGCTGCCGTGTATAGCTGCCGTCGCATAATCCCAATTCGGCGCATTTTGCCAATAGGTGTTTTCATACTGATGCTGGATGTAAAATAACCACACACCTGTCGCGCCGGCGATCATATTGATCGGCATCCAGATCAGCAGGAATGTTTTCACGCCAACCGTCAGACATAATCCTGCCCAGATGGCGAACAACGTTGTGTTAGTCAGATAAACATTGTTACGTTCGCGACGCCCGGAATGTTTGCCGATGAGGCGATAATTCCACAAAAACAGGTATAGCGGCCCGAGCAACAGCATTACTAATGGGTTTCGATAAAGTCTATATTGAACCCGTCCCCAAAGTGAAAGTGTCAGATACTCTCTTACTGTCAGCGTTGTAACATCGCCGACTCCGCGCCGTTCCAGATCGCCCGAGGAAGCATGATGGATCGCATGTTCGCGCGTCCATTGAAAATAAGGGGTTTGAGTCAGAATTCCGCAGATTGTACCTACAACGTGGTTGGCTCTGGCAGATTTGAAGAACGAACTATGCCCGCAATCATGCAGGATAATAAAGATTCGCATCATCGACCCGGCCGCGGGTAGGGCTAACAACAACGTCAGCCAATACGAGACCGACAAGCTGCGATACATCAGATACCACAACACAAAGTAAGGGATGACCGAGTTTGCGATTTGCCAGATGCTGCACCGGATATCGGGAGATTGATATTTTTTGACGAATTCCTGCCAATCGATCTTTGTCACGGTAGTTTTGACTGGAACATGGTTAAACTTCATCTGCGCTTCTCCTAAAAATTCATCGAAGCATTCCATCGGGGTAATCACGTTGAACAGTGTGAACACTATTTACTGATGTTAAGTGCCGGAATTGAAAACAACAATTGGACAACGGCTGAAGCAACCCGACGCCGCTGGTATTACACAACTTTTACATTCATTGGGAGCATAAGCGACCAGGGATTGGGTAAGCGGAAGTTTATCGAAGCTCAGGTCACTTACGCTCGACGTAATGCTACCTGGCTCAATCTAATGGGTTTTTCGCCGATAGCGGAAATTCACCTTGGAATCTACCCTGCGATCTAAATAATTTCTCGCTCTATGCTCGCTCTATGAAAGATGTCTCATTGGCTATTGGAGAACAAGAAGAAGAATGGCGCTGACTGAACCAAGACGACTGAACCAACTCATGTCACATGTCAATAGATCAAGATTATGGCGGTGAGTGGCTGGAGGAAGCCTATGTATACTCCCTCCACGTGAAGCTTTCCCGACTGAATGAAGCGCTTTTTGAACCAATGAAGGCGAGCCCTATGACCAATCTCAGTTACTAGGTAGGCAACACAATCTTTAAGTCGTTGAGGTAAGTAAGTATGGTATTTTCGACTGGTTTAATATTCACCTACACGGATGGGCAGTAAGATCGGTACTTGATTATGACAGACTACTTCGGCGATGAAAGAACTACGCCGGCTTTCGCATTGGTGTATATAAAAACTGGTCTACTGCGTGGTTATAACCATTTCAACATCTGGTCGATCCTAGCGATGATGTTACTTTTGAAGTTCTCATTCTGTTCCAATGTGGGAGGGAACGACCAGGGCAAAATAATTTCTTCGCAGCAACATGTTCATACTGAACCAGTGAGATAAAATCACCGTGGAATGGCCTTGCCGCCTTAGTCGGTAGTCTGATTCCCATCTTCCAGGCACTTGCATACCCCAGGTGGCTGGAGGGTGAAATTCAATACCTTTCATTTCACCTACGTCGTGGCACACATGCACCTGATCAGTGTCGCCAGGTCACTTTCGATCACCGTTCACCTCAGTTAATAGCCCATTTCAGCGCCGGGTAGCGCCTGAGCCTTACCGAATTCAGGAATCTCTGAAATCATTACCTCTGTGGTGAGCATCAAGCCCGCGATCGACGCCGCGTTCTGAAGCGCCGTGCGTGTGACCTTGGTTGGATCAATGACGCCCGCATTAACCAAGTCTTCGAACTCCTCTGTCACCGCGTTGAAGCCGACGTTTTCGTTCTTTTCGGTTCGGACACGCTCGACTACTACCGCGCCTTCCCTGCCGGCATTCTGGACGATCAACCGCAGCGGCTCTTCCAACGCGCGCCTGACAATATTCACGCCGATCTGTTCGTCAGCGTCACCTTCCCCATCTTTGTAGATCTTGAACTTCCTCAGCACCTCGGCTGCGCGAACATAAGCCACACCACCGCCCGGTACAATGCCTTCCTCGACGGCGGCACGGGTCGCGTGCATCGCGTCCTCGACGCGCGCCTTCTTCTCCTTCATCTCCGTCTCGGTCGCTGCACCGACCTTGATTATGGCGACGCCGCCAACCAGTTTCGCCAACCGCTCCTGTAACTTCTCGCGATCGTAGTCAGACGTGGAGTCTTCGACTTGCGCGCGCAATATTTTGACGCGGCCTTCGATCTCGCCCGGTTCGCCGCGACCTTCTACGATGGTCGTCTTGTCTTTGTCGATCATCACCTTCTTGGCGCGGCCCAGGTCTTCCAGGCTGACCTTCCGAAGCTCCATGCCGAGGCTCTCGCTGACCACCTTCCCGCCCGTCAGAATCGCGATGTCTTCTAGCATCTCTTTGCGGCGATCACCGAACCCGGGCGCTTTCACCGCGGCGACATTGATCGTGCCGCGCAGCTTGTTGACGACTAATGTCGCGAGCGCTTCGCCTTCGATGTCTTCCGCGATGATCAAAAGCGACTGACGCTTCTGGGCGACCTGTTCGAGCAGGGGCAAGAGGTCATGCATAGAGCTGATTTTCTTCTCGTGAAGCAGAATCAAGGGATTGCTCAGCAGCACTTCCATCCGCTCCGGATCGGTGGCGAAATAAGGGCTCAGATAGCCTCGATCAAATTGCATCCCCTCGCCGAACTCCAATGACGTCTCCATCGTCTGCGATTCCTCAACCGTGATCACACCATCTTTGCCGATCTTCTCCATCGCCTTCGCGATGATCTCGCCGATGACGATATCGCCGTTGGCAGAAATCGCGCCGACCTGTGTGATCGCCTCGCCTGTGACAGGCTTCGAGAGACGCTTGATCTCTTTCATCGCGCGTGCGACGGCTTTGTCTATGCCGCGCTTCAATGCCATCGGATTCGCGCCCGCAGCTATGGTCTTGATGCCTTCGCGGAAAATCCCCTGGGCTAGCACGGCCGCCGTGGTCGTCCCGTCGCCCGCCACCTCAGCAGTCTTGACCGCCACCTCACGCACCATCTGTGCGCCCATATTCTCCAGCGGGTCTTTCAACTCAATCTCTTTCGCAACCGTTACGCCGTCTTTGGTGACCGTCGGTGAACCGAATTTTTTGTCAATGACGACGTTGCGCCCTCTCGGGCCCAGAGTGATTTTGACCGTGTCGGCTAGTTGGTTGACACCCCGCAAAATCGCGGCGCGTGATTCCGTCCCATAAATTAATTGCTTTGCCATATCTTCTTTCTTCTTTTCATTGAAATCCAAACCCAAGTCACGATATTGGGACAGCTAAATTCACACCGGATCGACAGATGCGACGGATATTTACGGATAAAATCCGTGTTTGATCTGTCGCATCCATGTCGATCTGTGGGGGATTTTCTGTACCAATCTCATGTGCTTTCATTTAGTCTCCGAAACATTTCCCAAATAGAACTCAGAACTTTCTTGAATATGCCAATGACGGACGTGAAAACTCACGTAGGGCAATCCCAGGAATCGTCCTGCGGCTATTCTTAATAATTTCCATTCATTAACAGTTTTTCGATCTCATTTTCGCGAGGACCTGCTTGATCGCTTTACGTCTGGTCGTTTCTTTATCAGAACCGAAGATTCTCGAGTTAAGCTCCCCAGTTATGTAAAAGAAAGCTCCACCCTGTTTCGCTGAGCATTTGTTTCATTCCGTCACTGTAGAAATTTTTGACCAATATCCAATATCCGTCCCTGACACAGTGCTCGCTTTCGAACAACCAAGGTTTCTGGCAGGATGTCTTCAGCGATCAGAATAGACCCCCGGCTTTGAACGTGTTTGCCCCTTGCTGCCTCCCGCTATGAAGATCACCCAGTCCGGAATAAATTACTGTCCAATATTGGACAGTAAACACAAAAAGAAAGGGAATGGAGTTGTTCTTGTACTGGTATTGTGGTCATCCAGTCGTCACGAGAGCGCCTGACTTTTTCTTTCGCGCCTTGCGGGCCTCAACCGCTTCTCCCACCAGCCTGAAGATCGTCTTTCGATTCTGAGCGATGACTTTCAGCCAGTCCCACACGCCCATCTGCGGAAAATAGATCCCGCGAAAGAAGAAGCGCGCGATGAGATGGGCGATCCGTGACTCGACCGGTTTGTAATTGATCGAATCGATCGCCTCGGTGATCCGTTCCGGGCTATACGAAGCCGTCCACGCCAGAGCGATCTCGCGATGCACCTCCGAGGCGCTCATCTTGAGCGGCGTGTGCGCCATCTGAAAAGGCGCAAAATCGAGCCAGTGCTTGGGCCGCGTCAGCCGTCCCGCCGTCTCGAGACGCTTATAGAGCGGGGTCGATGGGAATGGCGTCAGCAGGCCGAAGACGGGCAGCCCCGGCGGCCAGCTCTGAATCTGTTCCAGCGTCCGCTTGGCAACCCCGGGCGTGTCGTTGTCCATCCCGAAGATGAAGGATGTGATGGCGTAGAGGTTGCGCTGGGCGAGCCGATCGAGCACCGCCGCATATTCTCCCGGCTTATTGAACCCCTTGTTGACATCGGCCAGGTTGACCGGGTCGATCGACTCCATGCCGATGAATATCCATCTGCCGCCGGCGGAGGCGATGAGGTCGACCAGTTCCTCGTCGCGCAGCAGGTTGGCGCTGATCTGCGCGACAAAAGGAAGCTGGGCATCGGCCGCGATAATGTCGCGGAGTAACGATTTCGTCCGCTTGATGTTGATCGCAAAGTTGTCATCGACGAACAATACAGCGATCTGACCGCCTTCTCTCCGTGCGCGGGCCTTCAGTCGCAACATCTCCTCGACGATGCTCTCGTTGGAACGAAATCGGATCGAGTCGCCGAAGAAGCCGGTAACCGTGCAGAATTCGCATCCGTAAGGACATCCGCGCCCCGATTCGATCGGCACCACGCGGAACGAATTCAGCTTGACTCCCAGACGCCGGAGGATGGGCCGCAGTATCTTGGGAACGAGATTGAAGTGATTGAGATCGAGCGTATCCCACGGAATTATCGGATAGGGCTGAAGACTCGGCTTGCGTTCCTTGCCCGTCTCATCTACGGGCTCATAGACCTCTTTCAGTTCACCGCGGGCGGCATCCTCAACAATCCTGGGCCAGGTTTCATCGGCTTCACCCAGGGCCACCACGTCGGCGTGGCGAACACCGCCATCCCGCCCGAGCGCTTCATCCGGCATTTCGGTTACGTGGGGTCCGCCCATGACGACGGGGACCCCGGTTGCGCGGATCGCGTCGGCCATCCGATAGGCTTTTGCTATCATGCGGGTCATCGCGCCGATGCCCACCAGGCCGATCTGTTCCTCGCGCACGAAGCGCGCGATAGCTTCCTCGTCCATTGCCTGTGTGTTGCCATCGACCAGCAGCACTTCGTGACCGGGAGGAGTGAGGGATTGAAGCACGAACATCCAAAGATGCGGCATGTAATTGCGTGTTATTCCGTTGTCCGGATTATAAAGTAGGATCTTCATCGTTTATTCTCCAATAATGGACTCTATTGAAGTGAGTTGCCTGCTATGTGACGTTTAGGTAACATTCACAGGTCTCCCGGCTGGCGCCGAGCAAATGCTCGCATATGAGATCATTGCATCTGCCATCGGGTAGTGTGAGAACGTGGTGTTATCAACTTAAATAAGAGAATCGGGCTTAAATAAGAGAATCGGGCGATGTTGTGAAAAGATCACTGTAAACTCTGCCAAGATCCTCGTCTGTGCGATAACGCGCTTATAATTCAGTTAATTTCGATGGAGAGTAAGAACACTATGTGCGAGAGCTAACATATAGGCTATACTCTGCTGTGTCAAATCCAACAGCAATCCGATTATGACCAATAGGTTTTCTTACAAATCTCAGGGTTCGGTTGAAAACCGGTTGCTCGCCGCCCTTCCCGATGAGGCATTTGATCGTCTTCTGCCCCATCTGCAACCAGTCTACTTCGCGCTCGGCGATGTAGTTTACGAATCGAGCGAACAGATGGAGCACATCTATTTCCCGACAACCTGCATTGTCTCGTTACTCTATACCATGACTGACGGCGCAACCGCCGAGATGGGTCTGGTGGGTAAGGATGGCGTCGTTGGGATTGCCCTCTTTATGGGTGGCAACACAGTTCCCAACCGCGCAGTAGTGCAGGTCGCGGGCGACGCCTTCAGAGTGCGAGCGCCGGTCATTCAGGAAGAGTTCAAGCGGGGAGGCACGTGTCAACTGCTGCTACTGCGCTATACGCAAGCGCTGATCACCCAGATATCCCAAACGGCCGTCTGCAACCGCCTGCATACGGTCGAGCAGCGACTCTGCCGCTGGCTCCTGCTAACGCACGACCGGGTAGAGTCAGCAGAATTACGACTCACGCAGGAGTTCATCGCCAATATGCTGGGGGGACGTCGCGAGAGTGTTACCAAGGCAGCGGGACACTTGCAGGCAGCCGGGCTGATCCGCTACATCCGTGGTCACATCACTATCCTCGATCGTAAGCGCCTGGAAGCAGCAAGTTGTGAGTGTTATCAGGTAGTCAAAACTGAGTTCGATCGTCTGCTTGGGTAGGTGTTTCCTTCATGCCTTCTCCCTCCACTCAACCTACAGACAATGATGTCCGCCAGTCCGGTAGAGGGAGGTAAATATGATGTTGCTGTCCCAATGGCTTTGGACGCTAATCACAAGAAATGGCAGATTAAGTGATATCAATCACTCACGTATGTGCCCTAACACACATATAACCTAATTATTTTTTATAGAGTGAGCAGTTTCGCAGTGTTGATGACATACCGACCTGTCGCTTATCTGGTATAGTGACAGAGGCCAGTCATTTTTTCGATAGTTTCACCATTCGATATCGGGATCGAGGTCGATAGCCTTCTCCTTGTGCCGTGTCTGTTAGGTTCCCAAAGATGACAGCAGCTATACAAGGAGACTTTCATGCCCATATCTATGCCAATACGCGAACCGGTGTCCAACCAACTGCTCGCCGCGTTACTAGGGAAAAGAATATCAACGTCTGCAGCATATCTGGAGCAGGCCACTTTGTCTTTTGGGGAAATCCTCTACGAACGGGTGAGATCATCCGAGACGTCTATTTCCCGAATTATGGCATCATTTCTTTGCTTTCTATGGTGGAAGAGCGCTCGACCCTCGGAGTGGGGATCGTCGGGAAAGAAGGCATGGACTTTTTGAAAATGCCGCGAGTGCGCGGAAACGCTCGCCAAAGGCAGTTTTTGCGCCCACTCGATCAGGGCAGCCTTGTTTCACTTCGATGCTCTGTCACCGGCAAGACGCAATCCTCTTTCAGAACCTCGCTCATCGCGAGCACCCGCTTGAGTTCTTTTCCGGCAAGGCCAAAAAACATGGCCATCTGTTTCAGTTGTTCTCGCCCGGTATAATCCGCTGGCGTCGAGCAAAACCGCTCGATCCCGGGTGTAAAGTCTATGCACCTCATTTTCTTTGGTGTCTTGTGTCCTTTGGAGCAACGGCCGTCCGCCTCCTGTAGCACACAAAACTCACACAATGTCATGTACTTACCTCACTTGCCTAGTTTTCGGGCCAGTCGCAGCAGCGTCTTGCCCAGCCGCTGTTTGCTATCAGCCATCATCAGGTTGGCGATCACCTGCTGTTGCTCGGCAATGCGCACCACCAGATACTGTACGAAGCCCTCAAACAGCGCATCACGGCTTAACCGCGCAAAGAACTGGGAACAAGGTATTCGTTTTAAGATCGTTTCTTCCATCGCGGTCGCAGTTTCCAGACGTGCTACCAACCCGGCCAGGGACAGCTCGCCGAAAATATCTCCCGCGTTGTAAGTCGCCAGCAGGCACTCTCTGCCGCCAGGCAAGAGCATCAGCAGTTTGATCTGCCCGCTTTCAATGAAGTAGACCATCTCATCTCGATCGCCGCTATGGTAGACATATTCGTGTTTCGCGATCGTGATGGCGCGCGAATCTCGGGTCTCGTGCCGCAACGAATCGCTCAATTGTCGTTTGAGCCGTTCAGCTAGAGCAATCTCTTGGATCATGATCCTGTCTCCATCCTGTCTCCATCCTGTCTCCACGCGGTGCGCGAAGAAGCGCAACACACTACAGCCGCAATAAACTACCGCTCCAATAACGAATCAAAAAACCGCCGGCTCCGCCGACCAGGCCCGACAACCACAAAAAAACAAGGATAGTGAAGATTATCCAAAGCATAGACTCCCTCCAAATTTATTGAGCTTCTGGCAATCGGTTTGCCTGCTTCGCTTCCGCCGCGTCGCGACACTATGGATGTAGACCGCTTTTTCAATGCCTTGTCATAGCCCAAACTTTCGCACGAAATGTACACCTTCTTCGTCGCGTAGCGACGGCGTGAATGGCCGTTGCCTTAACCTCAATCTTGGGTGCCTGAACCCGGCTCCAATTTGCATTTGAATGATAGGCTGACTCGGGAGGGAGTACCGTCCACTATTGGACAAGGTTGATAAGAAATATCATTTCGATGCCTTTGGGATAAAAAGGCAACCTGCATAAGCGGAGCGGCTTCACGATCAAGGTAGGCGGTTAAAGGCTTGCAGGCGGATCATCGTCAGGCCGACCGGCTGACTCGGCTTCGCTTTGCATTGAATCCGACTCGAACCAGCGCCGCCTGATTTCGGCATCGGCGGCGGACTGCATCGCTCGCCGTTCTTTCTGCTCCCGCAGCCAAACCTTTTGCAAGGCTTCAGCGTTGCGCGCCAGCCTGGCCAGATGCTCACGATCTATGCTTGTCATAGCTCCTCCCTTTCTGATCACGTATCGAAACTGGAAACCGCCGCCGGCTCGGAGTCGAACGTCTCAAATATACTGATCAGCTTTGTAATTGCCATCAGAGCTTGCAAACGTTCACTGAGATGAATCAGCTTGAGATGCCCTCCCACTTTTTGCAGAGTTGTATAGCAGGAGATGAGTTCACCCAGGCCACTGCTGTCCATGTATGGGACTCTTGCAAAGTTAATGATCAGCTTACGAGCCCCAGCATCGAAAGCGGCATTGACCCTTTTTTTAAACTCTACATTCCCTTCCAGAGCTAGGTTGCCATCGAGATCCAGAACTGTGATATCGTTTAGCGTGCGCTCGATGATTTTCATCTCTTTTCCTCGGTGCTTACCCCAGAACGAAACAGAATGCCCCTACCATTTGTCTGATGCCAGTCGCTAACCGGTTATCAAAACCTGGGCTTTTGGAGAATCTCATTATTATTGCGTCTCTCCTCGTCTGTTGCACGAAGCTGTTCCCGGTATACCTGATTAGTTGTGGCCGCCTCTCGCTTGAGGTCTTCCAAGTAACCCTGGAGTTGGTCGTCTATAGGGCAGATGATTCGAATCTGGTCATCTTTCACAATTGGCGATTGTAATGAGTGTGACGGCTCGGCGTGATTTTTCCAGAGCCGATTGAAGGTCTCGATCCAGAGTCCGCTAGGACGGCTCGAGAGAATAGACGTAACAATGAACTGATCTTTACCTTCTCTGTGCGGTAATCCGGATATACTATTGCCAACGATGATGATGTCAGTGAAGTGGGATTCTGCCATTTTTGCCTTCAATAGATTTTGGTGATGCTGTATTTAGAGCAGAGCTCTGGTAACGCATCAAACTGCCTAGCTGCTATACATAGCCGCTACTTTCAGCATCTGAAGCGATCCAATTCTTCCTGCTTGAAATTGAGCTTGAATCGGGTCCTTTCCAGCTTCCCGGCAGCTCCAAAACCGAAGAACTCACCTAGCTTCCGAATAATAGGGGGAGAACAGAGATTCTTTTGCTCTAACTCGACAAGTTGAGCTGTAAGTACCGCAACATCATCTTCTAGTTCTGCGGTCCTGCGGCGGAACCAGAGAGAGCCTTGTTCAATCTTTGCATTGGGCATCTTCACGTTCCAATTAAATTCTTAAGTTGTACACTAATGATCGGCCAGCCCGGGAAATATTGCTGTCCAATATTGGACAGTCTCGAAAAGAAAGGTGGTACACCCGATGACGGGTATTCCTCGGCTAAAGGTTTTTTATGAACAACAGAAGCCAAGGTTCGGGTACTGTGTTCGGTGACGCCCCGGCTTCGCTTCAAGATGACTTGCGAATGCCAACCCAGTCGGCTCCGCTTGTTACAGCATCGCTGGTTGGGAGAGAGTAGTGCGAAGAGAAATCACTTAAGTTTTCTATATTTGGCGCTATGCAGCCAAATCAGGTGAGAGTTTACCTAGTGAGAATCCGTTCACAGCTTCTAATCGCCCCCGCCATAAAACGCCTTTTTCGGAAAGTAGAACGGGGCCGCCAGCGTGGTACATTTGCACATTTCTAAGATGAACGAGGTGCGGTTTCGGGATGTAAGCATTCCCTCGCGATACTTTCTGAATCGGATCATACACGTCACCAAGCCTCTTGAAGGCCACCTCGATCCTTGCGGCTGTTTCACTACTGATACCTTTGAAACCATCTTTGAATTGGTGAGCGAATTCAGTGAAATAAGTTTTCCCGCCGATCATTTCACCGGAAATGAGAAGGCTGCCGACGCTCAGTATAATCGGAATGCTAGCAGACTCGTTCTCGTCGTTTACGATTGAGACGAGAGACTGAAGAAACCAGTCCACAGTTTTTGATTCTGTATTTTCTGATTGAGCTTCCATCATTTCATATTCATGCAAGGTGGCTTGCCAGTATCAACTATACTAGCATGGACCGTTTTTCGCGCTTCGAGAGCCTGATCAATCTGTTCCTCTGCCACGCTCTTCGTCACCCCCATCACCTCAGCGAGCTCGCTAACCAGGAGCTTTCTCGCTCTTTCCAGACTCCATTTCTCACGAAGCGACAGCTCCTTCGTCTCTCTCAACTCGGTTAGTGACTCAATGATTCTGGCCAGGTCAAATGGCGATCCGGAGTTGAACAGATTTAGGTTGTCGTTGGCACGCTGCCTCCAGTCGATAGCCATTCTGGTTGTCTTCATTAGCTGGTCAAGCAGTTTCGGTATATCAGACTTCTCCAGCAGCGGCCGAATACCGACGGCCTGGATTTTATCTACTGGGACGTACAACTCGCCGCCACTCCCATCCAAGATTACCAGATGGTAGAAACTTCTCAGTCTGTCGTTGACGACTCTATTGGTGACCGTGTCAATAAGACAAGGGCCCTGACACGGATAAACAACTTTATTCCCAACGCTAAATACCACTCGAACCTCATTCTCCAGCCAGATTCCTGGTCTTCGTCCAATCTAAATCGGACCGTCAGCGGCACCTTACCGATTCCGTTCCGAACTTGATAATAAGGCTGATCTAGGGTGAATTTCTGTCCAATATTGGACAAGTTTTAAAAAGAATTATCGCGAAATCTCGAGAGGTATGCAGCCCCGCTAGGCGATCTGAGCCAGGTAGGCAGTGAGCTTCTTTTCTTTGATAATGAGAAAGCGGTCGGCGCTTGTTTCAATCAACCCGAGGTTGCGAAATCGCTGCATAAACTTACTGATCCTGGGCCTTGTGGTGCCAACCATCTCCGACAATTCTTCGTGCGAAATTCTGTGCTCGATGAGAACGCTGCGAGTGTCCTGCGTGCCGAATTTTCGGGCCAGTTGCAATAACGTCTTGCCCAGCCGCTGTTCGCTATCAACCGTCACCAGATTGGCGATGACCTGCTGTTGATCGGCAATGCGCACCGCCAGGTACTGCACAAAGCCCTCAAATAACAAATCGCGTTTTAAACGTGCAAAGAAGCTGGAACAAGGAATTTGTTTTAAGCTAGTCTCTTCCATGGCGGTCGCTGTTTCCAGACGTGAGCCCAATCCGGACAGGCACAGCTCGCCGAAAATATCTCCCACTGTGTGGATAGCCAGTAAACACTCTCTACCTTCCGGCGAAAGCATCAGCAGTTTGATGTGTCCGCTTTCAATGAAGTAGACCATCTCGGCACTGTCTCCACAGGTATAGACGTGATCGTGTTTCGCGATGTTTATGGCGCGCGAATTGAGTGTCTCGTTCATCAACGAATCGCGCAATTGTTGTTTGAACTGTTCAGCTTGAGAAGTCTCTTGAATCATGATCGTGTCTTCTTTCGATGCCCCTTACCAGGCAAAAAGGGCGCCCGAGTCGAATCAGACCTGAGCGCATCTACACTATTCGCCTTAAGAGCAGGAGTGCAGCGAGAGGGCGCTTTTGCACCCTCTCGTAACGAGATACCGGTCTAGTTCAAGCTACTTGAGCAGCGATCTTGTGGAAGGTCGAACTGGTAACATCGTAGGTTTCTATTTTCGGATCTCCCTCTACTAAATTCGATAGGAGCTTCAGCACTTCCTGATACCCAGTGCGGCTGTAAGCCTCTGCATCCTCCTTTGTCTCCCAGAAACTGAGCGCTACGGCTTCCGAGCGTTCAGGAATAACAAAGGTGACCTCATCACGGAATCCCTTCTGTCCGCGGAGAAGCGGAATAATATCGTTCTCGATAACGCGGCTAAACTCTACGGCGGAGTTTGCCCGGAGTTTTATTGTGACATGGCGTGAAAACATTGTTTGCTCCTTTGGAAGATGAGCTGTTCGTTTCAGATAGTCTGGATGATTCCAGAGGAGCTGATGAAGAGAGTAAGCTAGGCTCGGTTCTTACTCATGCTGTGGCATGCGTACTGCTTTGTCAAGCTAAGGCGCCTCCGCCGATATTACTCGACTCTTACATCAGTATCAGACCATTGTACAAGTGCACTAGTTGACAAAGCCATATCCAAGCCGCATAGTGGTTGAGATCGAGTCTAGCTGACTCCTTCATCAGTCTCTCTGGAATTCCCCAGACCCTCTGATTTCCACAGCTCACACTCAAATTCCTTTCACAGGTCCGGGCAGAGGACAGCACTGCCGTATATTGGTTTGAATAAAACAGAATAAGACCGGGGGAGAGTCTTGATTGTCATACTGATAGACTTGGAGCAAGCATGCGAACGCCTGGCTGCCGGTGAGGATGCTTATGAGTATCAAACTGAAAACCATGCGTTGAGAATTCTCGGGCCAGCCTGCGGCTTCGGGGCCGAGTACCTGCGGCGGCTGCGGACCGACGGGCTCTATGCAGAAAGTCTCGATGAGGCACAAGCGCAAGCCCAGGCCAGAAATGCAGTTCTCACCGGGGTCTGGTTTGTGAAGCGCTAGCAGCGCGGCGGCCTGTCTAACTTACTCATCCACGATCTTACTCATCCACGATGCGGGGCCCTACCTGAGTGAAGAGTAAAAATATGAGCGCGAATATATTCATAATTGAATGCGGCAGGTGCGGTGAAACGAGATTGGAGACGCTGGCGGAAGGCGAGGCCATGGCCCTTGGCGGCGACATCGATTCCCTCTCACGCTATTGCGCGCAATGCGGCAGCACGACGGGCTGGTTGACGTGGCAACGGAAATTAAATGATGAGTTGTCAAATCCGCCAACTCACGAGGGTGTCCGCCGAATCGCCGCGCGGCCAGTTCCTGCCGGGCAAGAGCGGCTGGCAAGCCGATCGGAACTCGATGCTATCAATGAGATACTACAACAGCGCAAGGCCGCGCGCCCCGTCAGAGCTGATGAACGGAGCTGTCCGTCTCCTTATCAGGAATCGAGCGAAGCTGGCGACAGTCCGGTTTGGAATGGGGGAGTCATAAACCGATTCCTCCTCTGCACGATAGTCTGGAGCGTAGCGCGGGAGATCAAGGCGAAGGGGGAGACGAGCGGTGAGAGATTGCCGATGCAGCGAATTGCCCGGGAAGTGTTGTGCTCTTACCTGCAGGAGTGGGCGCCGTCTGAGCGATACCTGTTGGAGGAGGAGGCATTAGAAGACGCGATCAAAAGGCGTTTATTTGAGCTATTCGAACAGTCCCGTATGCAGTATGCCGAGGAGCGCCTATTCGACATCGACAGTTTGGTCGCAGCCGAACAAACAAAGCGCAGATACCGGAATGTCAAACCTTAACTGAATCCTACCAATCACATCACTGAGAATCACGAACGCTGCAAGGCGCTGTGCGAACGGCGATAGCGGTCAACAGCGCTCTGACTTATTCACCAGGTACTCCCATAGCGCCCAAGCTTCCCTCCCCTTCAGCACATGCTCAAAAAGCTGGTTGTCCGGATGAGTAGATATAACACAGAAAAACAACGTCAGTATCTGGTCATCTTTCACCTTGATAAACTCTGCTTTGACGATATGGGACTCGTTAATGATTAGATTCTCGTTGATTCTCACCATCGAACTGATTCCTTGGCAATTTTATATGCGAGCGCGCGCATGGATGAGCCGGCGAACCCGATCCGAAAAGAGTACGTCGATCTTTTGCGGCTCGATCACCGCCGTCACTTCGCCCAGGCCGAAGGTCGGGTGCATCATGGTCTGCCCTTTGCGATAAGTGCGCGTCCAGTCATAAGGTGGACTGTTGGGAGGCAGAGAGCGCTTATTCTTTACGCTCTTGCCGCTCTTAAATGCCGTGTGCGTGTCGCATTGAGGGCAGCGCACTCTGGAAATCTGACCTTGTTTGTTGAGCAACGCGACTATATGTCCACGCTCCTCATTACAAACCGCACATAGCTTATCCACTCGATCACCAACCGCGTATTGATATTTTTCCATAACACTTTCTTCCTTTCTGTGACCCTCATCACTGTTTATCTGTTTGTCCGGCGCGACCGAAAGGAGCGATTCCCCCCGCTGCGATTGCCTCCGAAAGTTTTGAACGTTTTTGCGGAAATTTGCAGAGAAGTACCATGACCGCCAAACCCGGGGAGGAGAACGCGCTCAATCACCTGCCCCGTAAAACGCTCAATGGCGCTCATTGATAACTCATCGATACTCGTTATCAGAGTAACGGCGCGGCCGGGTTTGCCGGCGCGGCCAGTGCGCCCGATGCGATGGATGTAATCCTCAGGCGCTTCAGGCACATCGTAATTGATCACGTGTGAGACAGCATCAACATCGATCCCACGCGACGCTATGTCCGTAGCGATCAGTACGCGGTAGCGCCCTTCCTTGAAGCCGCGCAGCGCCGCTTCACGTTGCGACTGAGTGCGGTCGGCATGAATTCGATCAACTCGATGCTCCCGGGCGGCGAGAATATGCGAGAGACGCTCGGCCCCGCGTCGGGTGCGCGTAAAAACCAGCACTCGCGTGTAATGTTCCCGTTCGAGTAGATGTAGCAGGAGCGCCGTCTTCGATTCCATCGCGACTGGATAGACGCTCTGATCGACCGTCTCGGCGGCTCGCCCGCGCGGACCCACTTCGATGATCTTCGGTTGCCGCATGGTCGAACGCGCAATCTTCTCGATAGAAGGCGACATCGTCGCCGAGAAGAGCAGTGATTGCCGCCGCGCCGGCAGCTTGGCGATAACTTCATTAATGGCCGGCCAGAATCCCATATCCAGCATGCGGTCCGCCTCATCGATGACGAACATCTCAACCTGTGACAGGTCGATGGAGCCGCGCTCAATGTGATCGAGCAGACGTCCCGGAGTCGCAATTACGACCGGCGTCGCACGACGTAGACTTTCCAGCTGTCGCCTGATAGTTGCGCCGCCGATCAGAGTAGCTGAGCGCACGCGCCCTTTCGTCTCTAAAGCGTGCAGGTTCGTCGTTAGCTGAGAGGCAAGCTCACGCGTCGGGGCGAGAATAAGCACACGCACACCATCGCCGGGAGCATTATAAATTCTTTGGATTATGGGGAGCAGGAAAGCGGCCGTCTTGCCGGTGCCGGTTTCGGCACAACCAATCAAATCAGAACCGCTTAGAATAAAGGGGATGGCCTGTCTTTGAATCTGGGTCGGTTCGGTATATCCGAGAGCTTCACACGCGCGCACTAGTGTCGGATGTAGCCCCAGTTTAGAAAAATTCATGAAATTCCTTTTTGTGCGACTCCAAGTTGAATCTCTGAAAGGCGAGGTTGCCCACATAATGTATCATAGACATGTATTTGTACCTTTCCTCTATGGAGTGTTAAGAGAAGCTTCGTATTAGAGTGTGACTTCGGTGAATGGTAGCAGCGAAGGCTTGGATGCCCTAATGAGCAGCTTCTGAAGTTGGTATAAGCCTGCTCTCGAATAATCCATTATGCCGCTAGCGTTTAGAGGCAGAAGCGTATCACTCTTGATACGCAAGAGAGAAGGAATAACACGATAATAATGCACTACTTATTGGATGATTGCAATGGGTCGCCTTCGGCGAGCATCTCCGGGAACTTCTTCACATCCTGCGAACGATCGATGTCAGCTCCCAGCAATGCATCCGGCGTATCAACGACAACAAAACCCTCCACGCCAAGCAGAGCAGGCCGGCGCTCCTCGGACGAATAGACGAGATTGCGCTTCGAAGCTATAACGCCGATTTCGCGAATCTCGGCCTGAAAGGCGCTCGTCTTTTACTCACGCTGAACGAAGAGAAGAATGCGCCGACAGTATCGCTAAAGTAATAGAAAGAAGATTTGCCGCGAATAACAACGGGAATCAGAAAGCACGAAGATGAATCTCGATAGAACATTCTCAAGCAAGAAGTGTCGCCTATCTCATCCTGAAAGGTAAAAGGTAAAAAGGTAAAACCTCTCCTTCAGCCATCTTGATTGCACGCATTTTAAATAGTCAGGGATTGTTGTGTATCTGTGTCAAAACGGGTAGACCAAACTTTTTCGCACGAACAGTAATATGGCGTTTTTTTCGACAACTTCTTTTCATGAGACTCAACGGTTGAGTCTTCAATCTTTATCCTCCAAATACCACTTGAGCAGGAGTTTATATACGGCCTCTCAACATTCTTTTTAGCCCCGATTAGCTGTTTCAAAGGGCTGTTCCAAACCGGCATCGATCTGTTGCTAACTAAACTGCCCGACATGCCCCGCTTCATAAACTAAAGATAGCGCACTAAAGGCTACAGAAATCTAAATATAAAGGAAACACGATTATGAAAAAAAAGTTGACATCCATCGTATCCATACTAGTCTTGCTGGCATTATTCGCCGTATTCCTTATCGGAACACCAAATGTACAGCAGGTTGGTAGTGCACAATCCGTCACGCTACCGAACAGAAATATTTACGCATTGACAAGCGACAATACCATCTACGTCCTACAACCCGGGGCGTCCGAATATATCAGGGTAGGTCGGGTAACCGGAATTCGCGGCGAGGCATTGATCGGAATCGATTTTCGTCCCGCTGATCGAACGCCCAACATCGTCTATGGTTTAACGGACAGGGGTAGTATCTACCGAATCGACGTGTCGTTTGCTAGTTTTGGCGTAGTTGAACTGGTGAGTACCACCAACCCGCGCTTTGCCGGAGGATTTCAGTCATTGATGGACTACAATCCCGTAGCCAATGCTCTGCGTATTGTCGGCAGCAATGATCAAAACTTTGCGGTGGTAAATTCAGCAGATGGTACTAATCTGGGAACCACTGCGGTTCAAACCTCCCTGGTTTACACAGCAGGTGATGTTAATCAAGGTACTAACCCGGAAATAGCTGCCGGGGCCTACAATAATAATTTCGTTGGCGCTGCTATTACACGGTTCTTTATGATCGATCACAATCTGGATACGTTCGTGACGATCTTTGACGAGGTTGCTACAGGCAGTTCGAACACGGGTGGCGGCCAGTTACAAACGATTGGCCCGATTGTTAACGCTAACGGCGCTCAGATTAATTTAACCCCTGACACCGATTTCGATATATTCACCAATAACGCCGGTGTCAATTTTCTAGTGGGTCAAACCGCACGTCAGCTCTTCACGATCGATCTATCACAGGTCAACCCGGTATCTCCCGTTGGGAACCACGCAAAATGTCGTCGTATCCCGAGTGAATTCGGTGCCTCAGCCGTTCTTCGACGCCCCAGTCACCGGAAATATTTTCGATATAGCAATTCCACCCAGGCTATAACTCGTTACACCATAATTAACATCTCGAGGTGCACAAAACCTCAGATTATCATGCCGGGACGTATTCAGTTAAAGAGGGTGTAAACTAACTGCGTTTTCACAGTATTGGTAGGTGGAAACAAAAATATGTCCCGGCATGAGCTATAGTGCCTGTAATCACGGAAGATATTTGACACTCACATAGGCGAAGCACTGGGTATGCTCGTGATATAGGTTGGAGGCCATGAAATGGGCGACAGAGTTTGGGATCAACGCCTACGTTTGTGAAAAGCTGATTATCTTAAGATCAATAGTAGCGTTAGTATAACTTTGCGTCTCCAGGATTATAGTTAGGTGGCACAATCACTATCCTGCGCTCGAAATACAGGGTGAAGCGCAGCTCCTGGTACGCATTAATAAAAAGCGCAAGCCCTGAAAGAGTGTAACAGTGAGCGGTTGCACCTCTACAGGGCTTTATTATTCGCTTACCACCAGGGGCTGCGCTGCGCTTCACCGCGATTTTTATCTATTGTCTAGATTTAAGAATTTCCGTAAACTTCTTTACATCCTGCGAACGATTGATGTCAGCAACCAGCAATGCATCGGGCGTATCGACGATAACTAATCCCTCCACACCGAGCAAAGCGACTTTGCGCTCCGTGTTCGAATAGACGAGATTGCGTTGCGAATCCACGGCCATCATTTCCCCGAGCTGTAGATTCCCTTCTTCGTCATATTCGTTGTGGCGGAGCTCATATAATGCCTGCCAGCTCCCGACATCGCTCCATCCGAAATCAGCTTTGATAACATAGATGGGTCTGGCCGTTTTTTCCATCACACCATAATCGATCGATACCGATGGTAATTTTGCGTAAACGCGCTCAACGACCGCTTCGTAGCCGGGTAGATCGATGGCCTTTTCTATCTCCTTGAGCCCCTGATAGAGATCGGGCATACAAATTTCCAATTCGGAGAGGATCGTCCGCGGCGTGAAAACAAATATCCCGCTATTCCAAAGGAAATTGCCGCTCGCTAAGTATCGCAACGCTGTTTCATAATTCGGCTTCTCGACGAACCGCTCAACGTCGAAATATGAGCGCGATCGGCCACTGTTTTCAACGGTCTGAATATAACCGTATCCGGTCTCCGGCCTCGTCGGCGTAATCCCGAGAGTGATAACTGCACCTTGCCTAGCGAGCTCCGCCGCGGCGCGAATTGTATCGGCGAATTTTTCATCATCGGCAATGAAATGGTCGGCCGGCAATACGACGACTGGCTCGTCTTCTGTAAATTGGCTGATATGCAGCGCCGCAAGCCCGATGCATGCGGCCGTATTTCTCCCGACCGGCTCCGCCAGAATTTTGATCGATGCGCCACCGAGCAGCTGCCCGGTAATCCCGGAATGAGCGCGACCGACTACTGTATATATTCGATCTGTACTAGCGAAATGATGCACTCGTTGAACGGTCTCCTCGAGCATCGTCTTATCGCTGGTGATCTTCAAAAACTGTTTCGGTAGGTCTTCGCTGCTTGCCGGCCAGAACCTCGTCCCCGAACCGCCCGCCATTATTACTGCAAACATATTTGTGTCTTTACTGTACTTGTATGATTTTTGTTGAAGCTTCTTGTTTAGATATTGATAACAATTTTCCCAAAGTGCGAGCCGCTCTCCATATATTTCAAGGCCTCGCGCGCTTCTGCAAACGGGAAAGTTCTATCAATCACGGGTTTCAGTCCATTGGCTGTTATGGCGCGGTTCATCTCCTCAAACATCTGGCGTGAACCGACCATGATGCCCTGCAGTCGTATGCCTTTCATCAGGACCCTCACGTGGTCTAAACCGCCGCCGCTTGCCAGAACGCCGATGACATAAACTATTCCCTCCGTCCGCGCGGCATTAACCGATTTCGGGAGTGTGCCGGCGCCACCTACTTCAATCACATGATCGACTCCGGTGCCGCCAGTCAGGCGCGCAACCTCTTTATCCCAATCAGGCGTTTTCTTGTAATTTATTGTCTCGTCCGCGCCGAGTTTACGGACGCGCGCGAGCTTCTCGTCGCTGCTGGATGTAGCGATCACCCGGGCGCCGTGCATTTTTGCGATCTGGACGGCGAAGATCGAAACGCCGCCTGTCCCCAGAGTCAAAACCGTTTCGCCCGCCTTCAATTTCCCCATCTCGATCAGGGCATTCCACGCCGTCACCGCGGCACACGGCAGGGTAGATGCCTCCTCGAATGAAAGATGATCGGGGATGCGGACCAGGCCGTTTTCGTTGAATGCGCCAAACTCGCGCAAAACTCCATCGAGGTCTCCGCCTCCCAGAGCTGTCCGATCCTTCTGCTGCGTGCGTCGCCCTTCGATCCAGGCCTGGGTGAAGATCGGGCAGACGCGGTCCCCCACCTTCCATCTCGTAACATTGTCACCGATCGCGATAACCTCGCCCGCCCCATCCGAACACGGGACCGCTGGGAAACGCGAGCTCGGGTTATAAACTCCTTTGGCGAACAACAGGTCGCGAAAGTTTAAAGATACTGCTCGAAATTTTACGACGACTTCAAACGCAGACGCTCGTGGCGTGTCGCGCTCGACCAGCGCCAGATTTTCCAAACCGAATTTTTGATATTCGTAAACTTTCATAATTCCTCCTGATCAATATGGGCAACCCGAATCATATCCGCAGTCTATCACTCATAACAATTAGTGAACCAATGTTCCTCAGAAAATTGTTGGGAGTTCCACCTTCAGGCGGTCAAGAAATCATGCGAAGAGAAGAAGACCGCGTAAACGCGGAACTCCAAGCGATAGTTCGGAGTTCCGCCTTCAGGCGGTCGAGAAATCATGCTCAGAGAAAAGACCGCGTAAACGCGGAACTCCAAGCGATAGTTCGGAGTTCCGCCTTCAGGCGGTCAAGAAATCATGCTCAGAGAAAAGACCGCGTAAAACGTGGAACTCCAAGCGATAGTTCGGAGTTCCGCCTTCAGGCGGTCGAGAAATCATGCTCAGAGAAAAGACCGCGTAAACGCGGAACTCCAAGCGATAGTTCGGAGTTCCGCCTTCAGGCGGTCAAGAAATATGCTCAGAGAAAAGACCGCGTAAACGCGGAACTCCAAGCGATAGTTCGGAGTTCCGCCTTCAGGCGGTCAGGAAATAATGCTCAGAGAAAAGACCGCGTAAACGCGGAACTCCAAGCGATAGTTCGGTGTTCCGCCTTCAGGCGGTCAGGAAATAGTGCTCAGAGAAAAGACCGCGTAAACGCGGAACTCCAAGCGATAGTTCGGAGTTCCGCCTTCAGGCGGTCAGGAAATCATGCTCAGAGAAAAGACCGCGTAAACGCGGAACTCCAAGCGATAGTTCGGAGTTCCGCCTTCAGGCGGTCGAGAAATCATGCTCAGAGAAAAGACCGCGTAAACGCGGAACTCCAAGCGATAGTTCGGAGTTCCGCCTTCAGGCGGTCAGGAAATCATGCTCAGAGAAAAGACCGCGTAAACGCGGAACTCCAAGCGATAGTTCGGTGTTCCGCCTTCAGGCGGTCAGGAAATCATGCTCAGAGAAAAGACCGCGTAAACGCGGAACTCCAAGCGATAGTTCGGAGTTCCGCCTTCAGGCGGTCAGGAAATCATGCTCAGAGAAAAGACCGCGTAAACGCGGAACTCCAAGCGATAGTTCGGAGTTCCGCCTTCAGGCGGTCAGGAAATCATGCGAAGAGAAGAAGACCGCGTAAAACGTGGAACTCCAAGCGATAGTTCGGTGTTCCGCCTTCAGGCGGTCGAGAAATAGTGCTCAGAGAAAAGACCGCGTAAAACGTGAAACTCCAAGCGATAGTTCGGAGTTCCGCCTTCAGGCGGTCAGGAAATAATGCTCAGAGAAAAGACCGCGTAAAACGTGGAAACTCCCAACGCGAATTATCATGTTTGAGTTCCGTCAACGGATTTACCGGTGTTTTTCCAGATAAAGAAGCGCGTTCGTCTGTACCTGAGGACAAGCGACCGTTCGAAGCGAGGTCTCGTGATCCCTCAGAACACGATTTGCTTTGCTGCGCGACCAATTCCACTGTCGCCATCCGGCATCCGGTTCGTCCGTCAACCTCTGCAATAACCGGTTGGCCAGTCCGCACCTTTGCTGATAATTCAGGTCTGGCAATGAAGCGATGATCTCCGGCACCGCGTCGGCGCTCAATGACGATATGTAATATGCATCAAATTGACGGCCGTCGGTCGCATGTCGCACATTCTTCGAGACTATCAATCTGTCGGGATTGATGACCATTAATCCGAAAATCATCAAAAACCCCGTTATAACAGCTCCGAACGCGAAGCGATCGCGCTTCCCGCGCAGAACCGTCAGTACGAACCATCCGAAGACCATGGCTAACCAGCCCATAAAGGCTGTAGTGTATACCCTCAACTCCGTCAAACCGTACTCATGCTGATATAACATCATCCGACGTAATGCCGAACCCATAATGACCGAAAGGAGTAATGTCATGGTTCCCGCGAGCACACGGAAGATAAGTTCGTTGCGCGGCTTCTCCAGGCGCAAGAGCCAGTGAGCGATGAGCAATAATGGCAGGACCAGCGCCGCGACGGTCACCAATTCGAAAAAACCGCCGCGCGCGTATTCGGCATAGGTTAACCCGGCGACCGCCTGCACGCGAGCGGCTCCGCCAAAAAAGTATCTGAATTGAACGATGACGAAGCCCAAAAACAAAGCGTCGAGCAAGCTGAGCGCTATACTTATTTCGGTGATACCGAGATACAAACCTTGAGGCCGCCCGCCCGCCATAACAGTTATCTCTTTACCGAGCAGAATCCCGCGCAACAATCCGCATACCATCCATGTGATACAGAGTGTTACAAGAGAGTGGAGGACGAGGCTCGATAAGTTCCAATTGAACGCGCGGGAGAGAAACTCTGAAAAGACGGCATCCGCAGTAGCCAACAGCCCGCCGAAGAGCAAAAGAAGCGGCAGAGCGATCGATAATCCCCGCAGGACGGCGAGCGAGTGTCTGACCCATCCGTCGTGCGGGATATCCTTCCATTGAATATCTTCGACGATGAGTCTTACTGCCCCGGTGAACGCATTGAAGGCCGCTATAAAAACGCTCAAGATATATTCCATGACTCCCGTCCGCATCAGTCGGCCGGCTTGAGCGCGCAGAAGAGCCAAAGCGAGCGAGAAGCCGAGAGCGAGCAGACTCAAAGACTTCAATACGGGAGAATCGCGCCAGGCAACTGACGCGGCGAAAAGCAGTACGGGGATTGCCAGCCAGCGCCCATTGCCGTTCAAAGCGACCCGTCGCCATCGCACCATAAAGATCACAGAGGCAACCAGGGCCGCGGTCCAGACAAAAACGTTCAATCCCAGCGGCCTCACGCGCAGCATCATATCCCCCAGGACGCCAAGCGCGAATGCAACAACTAACACCCAGATACCCAGTTTTGTCCTATCTGTCATGATCCCTCCTTAATCGGATGGTTGGTAAGCGTGAAGCCGCTGAGCGTTGGATTGAGACGGCCCGAGATATTGCTGGAGAATTCGATCGAGACAGCGAATCAGTGACGCGAGTGTTAGCGAGGGCGACTCTAGTTAAGGATTTGCTACGGTAGACGCGCTCACTATCGCTCGCGGTACTGATTCGTCAGGGACATCTCGGACCGCTGCAACGCTAAAGCGTTCCTCGGGACCCTCAAACTAGCGCCTCCCCCGCGCGCTCAGGGGTTCCGCGGTGACTCGCTCATGATCGAGCGAGAGACGGCCGAACCGTCGCTCGCGCCCGCGGAATTCATTAACTGCGGCTTCCAGATCTTTGCTGCCGAAGTCCGGCCATCTGCGCTGGATAAAAAAGAGTTCGGCATAGGCGCACTCCCAGAGTAGAAAGTCGCTCAGGCGCTGCTCCCCGCCCGTCCGAATCAGCAGATCGACATCGGGCGCCCGCACCCCGGAATGGTCGGCTTCGCCCAGCAGCAGTGCGAATTCATCGCGCGAGATCGGCTCACCATTTCCCCAATGGCTTGCCGCGCGGCAGATCGCGTCGCGCGCTGAATAATCGACCGCAGCCCGGACGGTGAGCGAGTTTCCGCGCCGGGTCGCCCCCTCCGCCGCCTCGATCGCCGTCAACAGTTCCGGCGAAAGCCGGTCGCGACGGCCGATGACGCTGATGCGTATGCCATTCTTGACGCAGGTCGCCGTCTCCGTGAGCAGGTACAGACGAAAAAGTTTCATCAATGCCCCGACCTCGCGCGGCGGCCTCCGCCAGTTGTCCGACGAAAAGGCGTAAAGAGTCAAAGTCGAGATTCCCAGCTCCTGCGCCGCCTCGATGACGCGCCGCACCGCCTCTGCCCCGGCCCGGTGCCCAGCCGTCCGCGGCCTGCCCCGCTCCATCGCCCACCTCCCGTTGCCGTCCATGATGATCGCGACGTGCAAGCCGCAAAGTGGTACATTCAATAAATTACTTTGTGTCATAAAGTGCATCTCCAAAAAACCGCCTCTGCTGATTCGAAAATATAAAAAATGAGGAGGATTCACCGCGAGCGTACTGAGATGACCGGGACGCCAGCTGCTTTTCGAGATTTTTGTTCCCCTCGCGGTTTTTGTAGCGAATTATTCATATCTCAAACACTCGATCGGATCGAGGCCGGCCGCTTTCTTCGCCGGCCAGACTCCGAAGATCAAGCCGATAGCTATCGATACCGACAACCCGCTGAAGATCGCCCAGAGCGGGATCTTGGCGGGCAGTTCCGGAAGAAAGAACACGATGACGTAGCTGATGACGATCGCGAGGATGACGCCCAGGAGACCACCCAGGAAGGTGAGAGTCATCGCTTCGAAGAGAAACTGCTGAACGATGTCGCGCCGCCGCGCTCCGATCGCCTTGCGGATGCCGATCTCGCGCGTGCGCTCGGTGACGCTCACGAGCATGATGTTCATTACGCCGATTCCGCCCACCAGCAGCCCGACCCCGGAAATGGCGATCGCGAAAAGACCCACATACATCGTGATGCTGTCGAACTGTTCGATGATCTTATTCGCCGTGCTCAGATCGAAATTGTTCGGCTCGCTATATTTCACCCCTCTCTGGCGGCGCAGCGTCTCTTCGACCTGGTCGAGGCCCAGCGCCAGCATGCCCGATTTGGCGCGGATGTGAAGCATTATATCCTCACTGTCCGGCGATAGTTTGCGCCCCGTCGCGAATGGGATGAAGATCGCATTGTCTTCTTCGCTCTCTCCGAAGAAGGTGCTTCGGCGCTTTTCGAGGACGCCGATGATCTCAAACGGGCGGCCGAGAAGCTCGACCTGGCGGCCGGTGGCTCTGGCCTGATTGGGGAAGAGCGATTCAACGACGTTGACCCCGATGACCATCACATCGCGCTTGTGCTCGTTGTCGGCCTCGTTGATGAACCTGCCCTCCTGCAGGGAGACGTTCGTGACATCGGCATAACTCGCAGAAACTCCCTGCAGAAAGCCCTGCTTATATGCGTGTCCCTGGTATTTGATCGTCCGATCGAGCCGCCAGAGGAAGACGACATTGGCGACCTGGTCTATCGCACTCGCCTGGACGAGAATCGCCTCCCCATCTTCCGCCTTCAACGGTTTGCGCATGTATTCGCGCCGGTCGCGGTTACCCAGCCTGGGACCTGTGGAAAGGTGAAAGGCATAGATGTTGTTCGTCCCGTACTCCTCGACCATACTGACGATGCGGCCGCGCAATCCGGTCAGGATCGATGCAATCGCGATGACCGTCGTGACGCCGACGACGATCCCCAGCACCGTGAGAAAGCTGCGAAACTTGTGTGCCCGGATCGTGCCGAGCGCCATCATGATTGTTTCGGTCGGAAGTTTTGTTTTCATCTCTCTGTGCTCAATGCGACAATCGGGTCGAGCCGCGAAGCCTTATATGCCGGATAGATGCCCGCGATCATCCCGATCCCTCCCGAAACGATCAACGAGAGCAATACATAGAATATCGTGATGGTCATCGGGATCGGCGTCGCGATCCGGACGCCCCACGAAATGGCGGCCGCCAGCAGCAGCCCCAGCATGCCGCCGACCGCCGAAAGCAACGACGACTCGATAAGGAACTGCATGAGTATCTGGCTTCTCCTGGCCCCCACCGCTTTGCGGAGTCCCACCTCGAATGTTCGCTCGGTGACCGAGACGAGCATGATATTCATGACGACGATGCCGCCGACGATGAGCGAGAGCAGGGTGATGGGCGTCACCACCATGGCGATGGCGCCGGTGAACTGATCTACCTGATTATTGACGCCGCGGGTATTGACCAGACCGAAAGTGTCATCTTCATTGCCGATCAATTTATGGCGGTTGCGCATGATCTGCCGTGCTTCATCGATTGCCTTATCGAGCGCCTCGGGGTTGTTAGCCTTCCCATGAAGTTGCAGGCTCTGCCGGCGTCCGAAAAGCCGTCCGTGAGTCGTGATCGGGATGTAAGCATGGTTGTCGAGATCATTCCCCATGAAGGTCCCGCGTTTCTCCTCCACCCCGATGACGGTCAACGGCATCTCTTGTATTTTGATGGTCTTCCCCACGGGATCTAGGCCGTCGAAGAGCTTCTCTTTAAGACCAGCGCCGATGACACAGACCAGAGCAGCGTGTTCGACTTCAAAGGAGGCGATGAAACGACCCTCGGAGATGGTCTTATCCTCGATATCGTCCATGTTCTCCGTCACACCCTGGATACCCGTACCGAAGGTTTCATTACCGTTACGCTCCAGGTTGACATTGGCCCAGGTCTGCGCACCCACCTCCTCACAGGTATCTGCAGCGGTCACGCAGCCATTCGTAATCTTCCAGGTAGAGCCGCTTGTTACGCCGCTGCATGCGCTCCCACTGCTCCTCCGTCACACGACCTTCTGAGGCGTACCGCGCGATCATGAAGTGATTGACTCCGAGTATCTTGGTAATGGACGACACTATGTAACTGTTGAACCCGTTGATCGATGCGCCGACGATCACTACGGATGCGACTCCGATGATGATCCCGATCAGTGTCAGAAAAGCGCGCAGCTTGTGCGCTATGATCGATTGCAAAGCGATTTTGGCCGCGTCAGCATAAAAAGAATAGAGGGATTTCATAGTATCGGCTTCAGCTATAACGCTTGAGATCGGAAATCATTAACAAACTGAATGCTTATTTTTGTTTATCTAATGTCCTTATAACGTCATGACTCCATCATGACTTCATCTGCTTAACGAAAATTATACCGCCCAGGTTGCAACATTGTAGCCACCCACACGGTGCAACGGGGCAGCGAGGCAGCGAGGCAAACGGGCCAAACCGGCCAGAAGTAAAGGATTGAGAACAGGTTGCGCACCTTCATCTAGCTTCTCCGATTACCATGACCGAGACGAAGCGTTTGCGCGCATCATCGAGTTCGACGAAGAAGATGCTCTGCCACCGGCCGAGTTGTAACTCGCTGTCAACTATATTGATGGAGACCGAGGCGGGCAGTAAGAGAGCTTTGCAATGAGAATGGCCATTGGCCGGCTCGTCCGGCGGGACATCCAGCCGCCTGCTCAGATCGTTGTGTTGATAGTCCGCCTTGCGCGAGGCAAACCGCTCGAGCAGGAGCCGCATGTCCTCGAGCAATAGCGGTTCGTTCTCATTGACGATGAGAGCCGTCGTCGTGTGCCGCGTCTGCACGTTGACCATTCCCAGACTGATCCCGGAACGCGCGACGATCCCGGCTATCTCTTCGGTGAGATCGATGAACTGCAGACACTCCGAACTCTGCAGCGCGATCTGGCTGTGATGCGTCCTGAGGGACGCACCGGCCGTCTCTTCGATAACCCCTGTCCTGTACATACCCCTCCTTGGAAAATACGTATATTTACCGTTTTTCAACCATTTAAATCACCCTACCCCCCATAATCCACCGCTAGATCCGGTAAATCATATCGCAAGTTGCAATAACTATAAAGTACTTTGCGCGACAAAGCCACGCCTTAAAAACAAAAGCCGCGCAGAGCCGTTCAGCGTTCACGGGCGGCGCGGACCAGGGCTTCCATATGATCGAGATACCTTTCGAGCGCTCGTCTGCCCGAGGCCGTGAGGCGATATTCGGTTTTGGGGATACGCCCCTCGAAAGATTTGAGGCAGGCGATGTAGTCGGCCTCTTCAAGTTTACGTGTATGGACGCTGATATTGCCGTCGGTCGTCTTGAGCAGTTCTTTGAGCTCGGTGAAAGTGAGAGATTCATTGGCTGCGAGCGCGCTGACGATCCCGAGTCGCATCCGTTCGTGGATGAGATTATCGAGTTCCGGCGCCTTCTCGGCTGCGCGCATTGCCTCAAGCGCGCGCGCGGCTCCGCGCGGCTTGGCAGCTTGCGTCTTATCCTGTTGCGCGGTTGTACGAGCTGTCTGTCTAGCCACCGTGTCTCCTTGCGATGATAGTTCCGAAGGTGATGTGAAGCCCTCCGAATCCCAGAGCCATGAGAAAGTTCCCCCAACCGATGGGGGCGAAGAGCGCCACGCTCCCGAGGGCCATAAAGCAGAGTCCCATAACCGGCACGACCTTGACCGAAAATGCCCCGCCCGTCATGACTCCTGCACCGTAGAGGAGCATCCACAACCCGGGGAGGATGTCGTAGGCTTCAACGTGCGCGAGCGCGATCGAGATGAGAGCTCCAGCCAACAGCGGTGGTGCCAAACTGAGCGTGAATTTGCGACCCGGTCCCGATAGCAGTTTGAGTTGCGCCGCATGCGCCTTGCGCTTCATCGTCAAACCGCCGATGAACAGCGCGAGGGGCAATTCGCAGGCCCAGACGAACATCCACCTGTGTTCATCGCGAATCCGTGCGGCGATCAGGGCAGCCACCATTGCCGTCAACCCAACCAATACCCCGCCCCACCCCGGCACGGCCGTGAACGAGGAAGCGCGTTCCATCGTCTCGCGGATATAGCGCAGGTTGTCCATCGCACGATGATGCAATGCGGGCGGCGAGCTATCTTCATCAATTTCCGAGCGAAGCGGGCGAACTGAACTCATAGATAAATTATAATACACACTGGCTTAGCGTCAGACAAGTTCTTTTCGGGATAAAGCCTGAACAGAGGGGGGAAGGCAGTTTTGAGTTTTCAGTTTTCAGTTCGCTGGCCACAGTCTGAGTTACATCAATTATGAGATGTGAACTTTGGACAGCGAACTCAAAACTAAAAACTGGAAACTGATTAGAATTTTCGGCCGCGATTATGGCCGATCTTGAGACGGTAATCATCGCCCTTGATCTCGACGACTTTACACATCTCGTGCAGGCGTGAGCGGAGCCGCACACCTACACGGTCCGTCAGCGTCTCGTCGCTCGAATTTTGGAGATCATCCAGATAGTTAGTCGTGAAGATCGTGACTTTCCTGTCATTGTAGCGGGTATTGATGATCTGAGTCATAGTATCGCGCACCCAATCGGTCGGCTTCGACGCGCCGAGCTCATCGAGTACCAGGATTTCAGACTGATAAACGGGCTCGAGGACTCGCAATTCGGTCGTATTCGACACCGGATTGTAGCTGTTCTGGATCTCTTTGAGCAGATCTCGAAAATCGTAAAAGAGACAGGAGATGCCTTTATTGATGAGCGCTTTGATCGTCGCCACGGCGAGATGCGTCTTGCCCACTCCGCACGGGCCTATGAAGAGGAGACCGATGTCGAGCACCGGATACTCGCGCGCGAGTTTCTGTGCATCATTCAATGCGTGCGATTGAGAGCGGAAGATTTCGTCAGCGGTGAAGTTGTTGCCTTGTGGATGATAGTTCTCGAATGAACAATTCTCGTAGCGCCTGGGTATTGTGGCTGCAGCAGCCAATTGCTCGCGTCGTTCGCTAAACCGGCAACGACATTGGCGGGCTCCCTTACCCTCTACGTATTCCCATCCTGTGCCACAACAGTACTCGCAAACTGAGTGTCGTTGGGGTTTACTCGGTTCAAAAGCCATCTGTTATTGAATAGTTTATTTATTATCAATGACCGGGGCTACTAAATCTGCGCCTCTTGTCATCTCATCACATTTTCACCAGCGCTCTGCCGCCAATTTGTGAATTTGAGCATTGAGCTGAAAGAATGCGCATTATAGGTGAGCGGTAGGGTCATTTCAATTGAAACCCGTATATCGCGCCCGTTAAATTTGCTAATTGAATTTTAGCCGGTGTAAAATCACATCTCGGCGTTGCCTGAGCCGGAATTTGTCATCTGTAACATCCATTATGTCGAAAAAAATGCCATCCCTCGCGCGCGCGAGTTTATTGCTGTCGATCGCTCTCTCCGCTGCCGCTCTGAGTCAAACGGGACAAACGAGGCAGACGGGGCAAGATGGTAAAACAACCCAAGAGAGTCAGACGAGCCAATCGGGAAAAAAGACTGAAAAGGGGCAAGATGAGCGGCAGCAGACCAGAGTCGTCACTCAAAATTCCAAGGCGGTCAATGAGTCATGCGATGGGGCGTTAAATATTGTGCCGACCAAATCCATGACCTTCACGCGCAAGCGACGACCATCACAGAGCGAGGAGAAACAGAAACCGGCGACCGAAAAGAATCGAGAGTCTAACCAGGCAGAACGCCAGCCGGGCGATGGGCAAAAAAGATGATGCCGATATTTTTGTTCTTTATTTACTGATCCGGATAATGCTATGTCGAGTGTGAGGAAACAGCGACGATATCGCGCCCTCAGCGCACTGCTGGCGATCTTGCTCGGCTGGGCAGCTACTCACTCATCACTAGCATTTGGTTGGTCGGGCGACTGCCGGATGGCCTGTTGCCTGGTGCACGGCCGCGGCGGGACCGACGGGGCAGATGGTGAAGTCTGCTGTACCCTCAATCACGGCCACGATAAGAATCAATCCACATCTCTTCAAGCGGCGGTCGGAGCACGATGTCCGGCAGATTGCGTCGCTCCTGCCTCTTCAGCCCGTTTATTTCCAAGTGGGATCAACCGCGAAATTACTCGGCTCATCGGTCTTTCAACCTCAGCGCTCTCGCTGCCTCAAGAACTTGAGCTGACTCATGATCCGCTCAGTTCTGCCCCCACACCAACGCGCGCTCCTCCTTCTCTCTTCTGCTAAGAGCAAACTGATCGATAGAACCACGATGAGACGAAGAGCACGAAGGAGAGGTCTGCCTGCCGGCCATTCTCATTTTCTTCGTCGCCTCGAGGTGTCTATCTGCAAATGACGACCTGAAAAAATGTAAATTTAGAACAGGTTCGAAAATCTGCACTAGATTTGCAGAGGAGCGATACTACAAATGAGAAGAAAAATATTATATATACTCTGCCTTTCCATCTTATTCGGTAGCGCATTCCCGACCATTTTTGCGCAACAATCCGTTACCACCGCGAGTCTCAGCGGTCGCATCGAGGATGCGAGCGGCGCTGCGATTCGGGGCGCTTCCGTCACTGCCACCTATATCGATCAAAACCAGCATGTTACAACTACCACCGATGCTCAGGGGCTTTTCCGATTTCTGTACCTGCGGTCGGGCCGATACCAGCTCAGAGTGGAGGCATCCGGGTTTGCCCCGACCAGCCGGGAATTGACGCTGACCATCGGAGGCGCACTCGATCTGCAACTGAGGCTCGCAATAGCAGGCGTTGAGACGACAGTCGATATCAGATCAGAAACGCCATTGGTCGAGATTGTCCGGACCCAGATCGCTGAAACCTTGCTGCCTCTTGAAATCAGCAACCTGCCGCTAAACGGGCGCAACTTCCTCGACCTCGCGGCGCTCACGCCCGCCGTTACGCGCGCGAATCCGGTCGCCAACCAGCGTTTCGCCGAAACTTCGGCAGTGCCGGGAACGCAGATATCGGTCGCCGGACAGCGCAATATAAACAACGGGTTCATTGTCGACGGGCTCTCCTCCAACGATGACGCGGCCGATTTGCCGGGAACTTCTTACAGCCACGAAGTGATCCGCGAGTTCGAGGTCATTACCTCCGGCGGCATCGCCGAATTCGGGAGGGCATCGAGCGGGATCATCAACATCATCACGCAATCGGGAACGAATGATTGGCGGGGCCGCCTTTACGGCTTCCTGCGCAATCAGCGGCTCGATGCGCGCAATCCGCTCTCGACGGCGCCGGACCCGCGCAATCCGGGAACATTGTTGAAAGACCCGCTTACGCAGGTGCAATACGGTGCGACTGCCGGAGGGCCGCTCAAGCGCGATCGTACATTCCTGTTTGCCAATTTCGAGCAGACGCGTCTCCACAATGCCGTCGTGCTGACTGTCCAACCCCAGGACGTGACGGCGATCAACGCAGCACTCGACCAGCTTAACTATACGGGGCCGCGTCTGAGCACCGGTCTGGCGCCGGCCGGATACAACACGTCCAATTTTATGGCGCGCGCCGATCATCGGTTGAACGCCGCCAATATCCTCATGGCTCGTTACAGTTTCTACGGTATTGACAGTCTTAATGCGCGCAGCGTCGGCGGATTGAATGTAGTCAGCCGCGGTACGGCCTTGACCGATCGCGACCACACGATCGCGGTCAGCGAGACGGCGACGCTCACGCCCGGCGCAGTCAATGAGGCGCGATTACAATTCACGCGCAGCCGGCTTGGCGCGCCGGCCAACGATCTGGCCGGTCCCGCCGTAAATATCTCAGGCATCGCCAATTTTGGGACCTCGACCACCTCGCCGACCGGCCGAAACCTCGATCTTTTCGAATTCGCCGATAACGTCACCATTCTGCGAGGGGCGCATTCACTGAAATTCGGCGCCGACTTCCTATACAACCGTCTAAACATAACTTTTCCGGGCGCATTGCAGGGAGTCTATACTTTTGCGCAAACAGCTAACCTGCAAACAGGCCGCTACATCACCTTCCAACAGGCTTTCGGGGATCCGGATCTGTTTCAATCAAATCCGAACATTGGTCTCTTCGCGCAGGATGAATGGCGACTTCGGCCAGGCGTGACGATCAACGCAGGGTTACGCTACGACGCGCAGTGGCTCCCCGATCCGATCCGGTCGGACACGAACAATATCGCGCCGCGGCTTGGCATCGCCTGGGCTCCGGGAGATCGACGGACTGTCGTCCGCGCCAGTTATGGGATATTTTTCGAGCGCATACCATTGCGCGCAACGTCTAATGCGCTGCAACGCGACGGCACGCGATACAAAGTCGCTTCGTTCTCTTTCGGTCAGCCCGGCGCACCGGTCTTTCCCAATGTAGCCGCGGCATTTCCGGCCGGATTTTTGCCCAGCATCACGACGATCGACCCGAATATTGAGAATGCCTACACCCAGCAGGCAGGTTTACAGATCGAACGCGAGTTGACCACGAACGCTTCGATTTCAGTCGGCTATCTGCACACGCGCGGGCTGCATCTGATTCTTTCGCGTAACATCAATGTCCCCCGCTTCCCTGCTTCAATAGGCGTGCCGAACCAGGGCCGGCCCAATCCGAATTTCGGCAATATCTCGCGTTATGAAAGTTCGGGGGATTCCTACTATCACGGTCTACTTGTTTCGCTCAATCGCCGATTCAAGCGTTGGATCGGGGGACGCGTGTCCTACACGCTCTCTAAGGCTATCGACAATACCGGGAATGCGTTCTTTTTCACTCCGCAGGACAATTTCAATCTACGTGGTGAGCGTGGGCTCAGCGATAATGACCAGCGGCACGTCCTGGCGGTGAGCGGGACGCTGGCTGCCCCCGAAGCGGGACGGGATGGGACGTGGCGGCGCATCGTCGCTGGATTTCAACTCAATCCCATCTTCAGGTATGGCACTGCCCTACCCTTCAATATAGTGCGAGGCGATGACCTCAATTTCGATGGCAGCACGAATGACCGCCCGCTCGGGATCGGACGGAACACGGGAGAAGGCTTCGCTTTCGCCTCACTCGATCTGAGGGTGAGCCGCCGCATTCGCTTCTCCGAACACGCGGGACTCGAAGTGATCGCCGAGGCATTCAACCTGTTCAATCATGCTAATTTCCAATTGCCGAATGGAACGATCGGCACCGGCGCGACACCGTCACCCCGTTTCGGTCAGCCGAACGGAGCGGCCGACCCGCGGCAAATACAATTCGGACTGCGTCTGAGTTTCTAGGTGAAACAATAAGACATAAAGGAGCAAAAAAAGGGGAATTATGGAATCTCGGCTTTTTTGCTCCTTTTTGTCTTTTTTGTTTCCCTTTACAATTCTGATGCTATGAATCTAAATCGCAAATTACCGACCAGGATCATCATACTTATTAGTCTGATCCTCATCGCTATTACCGCCTCTTGCCGACAGCAGCCTGCGGATCAACCGGTCGTGCGGCGTTATGAGTTCAAAGGCCGCGTCGAATCGCTCGATTTCAACCGGAAGCGCGTGACCGTGGCGCACGAAGCGATCAAGGATTATATGGAAGCGATGACGATGAGCTTCGCCGTTAAAGATGAAAATGTGCTGCGAGAGTTGAAGTCCGGAGATCAGGTGCAGGCGATGCTTGTTTATGATTCCTCAACCAACCTCTCGTGGCTGGAGGATATCAAGGTCTTAAATAAATAAATAGGGGCCGGGCTGGTAAGAAGTGTAAAACTCACAGCTCTTAGATAGTTATACGATCAATCGGTGAGTTTTAAGCTGACGGTTTAACATCCATGCAACGCTCCCAGACCTCATTTATGCCCCAGGACAAGGGTCGCTTTGATTGAAACGTCGAAGTACCGCTTCCGCTCATAATCGACGAGCGCTTTCAGGTCATCGGGAATAGCATCCAGAGGCGTATCGTTCTCCATATTGTGGCGCTCGCGTTCGATTATAGTCGCCATCTGTTCCTGTACGAGTCGGCGCGTCTCTTCATCGGGCAGTATCGCAAGCCAAGCATCCAGAAAAACAGGCTTGATCAGTGGCGCCTCGAAAAAAGCGCCGGCGTCGGGAAAATCGAACCGTTCTTTCCTCGTCACGCTACGCACATTCTTGAGTCCCGCGGCAGTCCCAGCCTGTTCGCTCCCCGTCACCGTCAAACGTTCGGTGATCAGTTCTTCGAGCTGCGGCGTATAGTAGACGATATCGAGATTGTAGAGTGCTTCCCAATAGATCGAGAACAATTCATCGAAGCTTCCTCGCGTCGCCAGTTTGAGGGCGACCGTGGCTCCTATCTTCGCCACCCTGGTCAGTTCAACGAGGCTCGAAGCAATCTCAGCTGCCGGCAGCATCGAGGCATCTCCTATGACCAGATCGAATTGATCGCTATTCAGCCCGAGCGAGATGAGAGAGCCCTCCTGAAAACTCACGTTAGTGAGCTTTTTGATTTCTGCCTTTCCGCGAGCCAGAGCTAGCCGTTCCGAACTCGGATCGACGCCGATGACCTCGACCTTTCTTCCGCCTCTGATAGCCAGGTCAATGGTATAACCCCCAGTCCCGCATCCCGCATCGAGAAACTTGCCCTCCACAGGCAACGACACCTCATCGTCGACTAGGCAATCGAAGGCCTCGCGCCAGACGGGCACGATGTAGAGATCGTAGAGATACGCGGCTTCTTTCGCATCCTCGTTTGTTTTCCAGATTTCGTTCATCATCAAATCTTAGCCAATACCTCGCAGCGACGGCAACCTCATGCGCCGAAGCTGTTGATGGCTGCCTGCTCGGTCTCGAATATCTCCAGGACTTCAGTTAGATTGGTCACGACGATCAGCCCGCGCAGCTTCAGCGGTACGCTAGCCAGTTTGAGCACGCCCTCGAAGTCATTCACCAGCTTATGCGCTTTTATCAGCTCGCCCAATCCTGAGCTGTCCATCCGCTGGCAATCGGCCAGGCTCAATACGAAAAGTCTTTCTCCCGCCTCCAAGTGATTGCGCAACGAATTCGACAGGCGTTCGGGTTTACCGTTAATAACCGCCTCGCCCAGAATGTTAACGATTCTTATTTTTCCAACTTTACGCTCGCTGAGATCCATTCATCCCCCATTAAAAGTTGGGAAGCAAAAAAGTAAAAAAGCAAAAAGGGCAAAAAGAGCCCTTTCACATTTTTGTCTTTTTTGCCTTTTTGCTTCCATCTTAATTTTCTGCCTCTCGCTCTTCCCCCAAAATCAAGGCGCTGCGCGGAGCAATCGTTACTGATCCCGCAACTTCTTCTTTCGCATGTGCACGGGCAGGAAATACGCCTACCTCCTTTCCGTCGCCGAAAATTTGCCATTTCCCCTGCGGGACCGTGATCTCTACGGCCCTGCCCGTCGCATTGAACAGTACCATCGCGCGCGACCACTCGTCGTCCCCCGACGCGTCTTCGACAATATAAGCGATGCAGCCATGCGGCACGTGGATCCCGAGCTGGTCATCGAGGAACTTGACCGCCCGCCGCACCTCGTCGCCGGTCTCCCAGCGAAACAATGGATGAGCGCGCCTCAGCGCTATCAATCCTCGATAATAATCATATACGTCGCGATGCTCGGCCTTCTGGCGCCAGCGGATCATATTAATCGCATCGGGCTTATCGTAGCTGTTGTGATCGCCGCCTTTACTGCGTAGAAATTCCTGCCCGCACTGTATAAAAGGAATCCCCTGCGAGGTCAGCAGTATCGCCGCCCCCAATTTATCCATCGCCCTCCGGTCGGCGTCCGTGACGCGCGCGTCGTCGATAGTGCTGATCACCAACCGGTCCCAGAGCGTATGGTTGTCGTGACATTCGACGTAATTGATCGTTTCAACTGGCGCGTCGGCAAAATCTCCGACCGCGCCGCGGATTCCCACTTTGAGCGCGCCGATGAATTCACCCGATTGGATAAACCCGGCTTCGCGCGCGTGGAAGACATGGCCCTTGAGCGCATCGCGGAAATGGTCGTTGAAAACCGCCCAACCCTGGCGCCGCTGCAATCCTTTTTGCGATATCTCGATCGGCGTCGCTCCTCCCGCCCACGGCTCGCCGTAGATCATTATATTCGGATCGATCGCGCGCAACTCATGCACGATTCGGACGATCGTCTCGCTATCTATCAGGCCGAGAAGATCGAACCGGAAGCCGTCGATTTTATACTCGGTCACCCAGCGTTTGAGCGAGTCGACTATGTAGCGCCGCGCCATTGGCGCTTCGGTCCGAAACTCGTTTCCCGTTCCCGAACCGTTCCAATAGCTGCCGTCGTGTTTCAACCGATAGTAATAACCGGGAACCAGCCCCTCGAAACTATAGACGCGCCCCGCATCGATATTTTCGTAAGTGTGATTGAAGACCATATCGAGCGTGACGCGGATTCCGCGACGATGAAGCGCGTCGATCATCTGTTTCACCTCGCTCACGCGCCGCGCATCCAGTCTTTCGGTCGCATACCAACCATCGGGAGAGTTGTGATTTACGACATCATAGCCCCAACCGTAGACATCCTCCGACTCGCTCGATTGAAATTCACTGATCGGCATCAACTGGACGACGTTGACGCCAAGTTCGACCAGGTGATCCAGTCCGGTCGTCACGTCTATCCGCTCGGTCAAATGCGTTTCGGATTCCGTAAGACCCAGGTATTTGCCGCGCCGTTGAATGCCGGAATCCGGATCGATGGTGAAGTCGCGAATGTGCATCTCATAGATGATCGCCTCCGAGATCGGAAACGCCGGCCGATCCGCCACCACCGTCTCGTCGTGCACCACTATCGACCGGCCATCGGAAGCAGTGACGCAACGGGAATATGGATCCAAAACCTCCCGCTTCGGGTCGAATCTCGGATCATCGCCCGCCGCGCTATAAGTGTAATACACACCGAGAAGATCGCCGTGGACCGCTGCCTCCCAGGTCCCATCGTCATCCCTGACCATAGTCATCCGCCTGGCTTTTCTCCCGATCGGGGCCTCGTAGAGATTAAGCACGACGTTACCAGCAGTCGGGGCCCATACGCGAAACACGGTCTCTTCCGGCTTGTAGATCGCGCCTAACTCTTTTGAAGACACCAGATCCAGTGCAGATTCAGAAGAGTCTGAGGAAGGTGCCGATTTGTGTTCAGTCTGTTCTCTTTGCATAGCGTTAATATTTGTATATGTGAAGACTATCCGATTATATTAATCGCACCCCGACAATTCAAAGAACGCTTATGGAGATACAGGAAATACTGGTCGAGATCGGAAGAAATTTTTACAACCGCGGATGGGTCCTTGGTACGAGCGGGAATTTCAGCGCGGTGATCAATCGCGACCCTTTTCGACTGGCCATCACCGCCAGCGGCGTGGACAAAGGGAATCTCGTTCCGTCTCAGATACTCGAGGTCGATCGAGAAGGGAAAGTCATCGCCGGTGATGGCAAACCATCGGATGAAACGAAACTGCATTTGACGGTTATTCGCACGCGCGGCGAAGCAAAAGAGGCAAACGGGGCAACGGGGCAATCGGCGGGGTAAATGCGGTATTGCATACGCATTCTGTCTGGAGCACTATAATCTCGCTTAAATACAAAGATTGCCTCGAAATCGGAGGCTTTGAGATGCTGAAAGGCCTCTCTGGGGTCAGCACGCACGAACACGTGGAGCGACTGCCGATCATCGACAATTCACAGGATATGAGTGCCCTGGCCCTGACGCTCGAAGAAACTTTAAAAAAGCATCCGGATGCTCATGGATTTCTGTTGCGCGGGCACGGACTCTATACCTGGGGGCAGAGCCTGAACGAAGCGAGACGACACGTCGAGATATTCGAGTTTTTATTGGAAGTAACTGGAAGATTATAGTTTGTAGTTTTCAGTTTTTAGTTTTCTGTTTTTTGTTGCGAGTGATTTTGAAAACTGGAAGAGACTGAGACTGAGACTGAGAACTGGAAACTAACTAAAACTGAATATGGCCATTATCAATATTCCTGACGAAGATCGCACAATCACCGAGCCGGATGAGATCGCAGCATATCTGGCCGGCATCGGAATCGCTTACGAACGATGGGAGCCATCACACCCGGTTACGGCGGATGCTCCAGCCGACGAGATACTGGCGGCTTACTCGCGCGAGATCGAGGAACTCAAAACGAGCGGCGGTTATGTGACGGCTGACGTGATCGATGTCTCGCAGAGGACGCCGGGGCTGGAAGAAATGCTGGCGAAATTCAACCGCGAACACTGGCATGACGAAGATGAAGTGCGGTTCATCATCGAAGGTCGTGGGATATTCCACATCAGACCCGAAAACGTCCCCGTCTCCGCCATCGAAGTGGAAGCGGGGGACCTGATTCGCGTGCCGCGCGGCACATGGCACTGGTTCAATCTCTGCGCGGACCGCCGCATCAGGGCGATCAGGCTCTTTCAGGATCCGTCCGGCTGGACCCCGCATTACACGCAGAGCGAGGTCGATCGCAAATACCAGCCAGTTTGTCTGGGAACGTCATACCTTCCGCAGCAGAACATTTCAGCGAGATGAATTTATCACCGCACCAGATCGTGTTGTTGGATATCGAGGGAACGACCACACCGATCGATTTCGTCTACGATGTCTTATTTCCATATGCTCGAAAAAACATTGCGGATTTTCTCAGTCGTAATCTGACCTCCGCCGAAGTCCGCGCAGAACTGGTGCGATTGCGCGCAGAAAGAGAGGATGATTTTCAGCAAGGCCTCGATCCGCCCGCTTACAACGATGATTCCGGCGAGAAACTGCGCGAATCTACAGTCAATTATCTTCGCTGGCTGATGGACAACGACCGGAAATCGACACCATTGAAATCTCTACAGGGAAAGGTCTGGGAAGAGGGTTACCGCGCAGGCGAGCTGAAGAGCCGTGTATTCGCCGATGTCCCACGCGCTTTCGCTCGGTGGCGCAGCCAGTCGAAACAGGTATACATTTACTCATCAGGAAGCGTTCTCGCGCAGAAGCTGTTGTTCGCACACACCGAGGCGGGCGATCTCACTGAATTTATCAGCGGATATTTCGATACAAATATCGGCCCGAAATCAGACGCAGGCAGCTACCATCAAATTGCGGGGCGCGTAAAAAAGTCCCCTCCGAAAATTGTCTTCGTTTCGGACGTCACCAAAGAGCTGGCCGCCGCTCGTGCAGCGGGGATGCAGGCAGTCTTATCGATTCGCCATGGAAATCATCCGCAACCCGATCACCCATCATTCCAGGCGATCACCACTTTCGACGAATTATTTGACGATTAGAGTATTGATCCGGAGAGAGCGTAAGCTCCCACATGGGAACAGGTCGCTCACGCCAGATGCTGCATATTTTTTTCAAACCTCGTTCCGCGCCCTGTTTCGCCCATAAACCCCGGCCATTTCAGCCAGGCGCCAGCGGATCTCCGGCGTCAGATCTTCAGATCGGTAACGCCAGCTCCAGTTGCCGCTCACGCGCGCAGGAACGTTCATTCGCGCTTCACTGCCCAGACCGAGCACGTCCTGCATAGGAATAATCGCGGTGTTTGCGACGGAGCTCAATGCCAGGCGGATGAAATCCCAATTGATCTCACTCCCATCAGTTCCCAGGTATTTAAGTACCAGGCTGCGTTCTTCCTTCACATCGTCATCGCTGCGCGTGCTATCACCCGCTCCGGTGCTGTTGAACCAGCCGATGGTCGTATCATTATCGTGAGTACCCGTATAAACCACGGTATTCTGGGTAAAGCTGAACGGTTTGAACTCATCGGATTCGGGATCGGAGCCAAAGGCGAATTGCAGGACGCGCATCCCGGGAAACCCGAATTTCTCGCGCAGTTTTCTCACCTCGGAAGTGATAAGCCCGAGGTCTTCGGCGATGATCGGCACATCGCCCAGATCGGCTTTAATCGCGTTGAACAATCCTGACCCCGGCCCTTTCTCCCATTTACCATTGACCGCAGTCGTCTCGCCGCCGGGCACGGCATAATACTTTTCGAACCCCCTGAAATGATCGAGCCGTAGGATGTCGACTAGCGATAGGGTCTTGCGTATGCGGTCGATCCACCATCGATAACCATCCTTCTTCATAACCTCCCACCGATAGAGGGGATTGCCCCAAAGTTGCCCCGTTTCGCTGAAGTAATCGGGCGGAACGCCTGCCACCTTCGTCGGATTGCCCTCAGCATCCAGATGGAACAATTCGGGGTTCGCCCAAACATCTGCCGAGTCGTGGGCGACGAAGATAGGCAGATCGCCGATGATCTTCACGCCTTTTTGATTAGCGTATTGTGCGAGCTTCAACCATTGTTTGAAGAAGAGATATTGAGTGAATCGGTGAACGCTGATCTCGATCGAATGATTTTCCCGCCAGTAATGCAGCGCATTGTCTTCGTGCGATCGCAGAAAAGGCTCCCAACTTGTCCACTCCTTCCCGCCGTGCGCATCCTTGATCGAGCGATAAGCCGAGTAGTCTTCGATCCACCATCCGGTCTGATCGATGAACGCGAGATACTCCCCTTTCGCTTCATCCGAACCACGATCGATGAAATTGGCGTGCGCCTTTGCCAATAGCTCATTTTTAAAATTGATCACCAGGCCATAATCTACGCGATCATCGGGAAACTGTGGCGGATGCGCCAGATCGCTCTCCTCCAAAAGCCCGTCTTCCAACAGAAACTCCAGACTTACCAGCATGGGATTCCCGGCGAACGCTGAAAAGCATTGATATGGAGAATCGCCATATCCGGTCGGGCCGAGCGGCAAAACTTGCCAGAGAGATTGACCGGTGGCTTCGAGAAAATCCACGAACTCATATGCCGAGCAACCCAGATCGCCGATGCCAAATCGCCCGGGTAGTGATGTCGGGTGCAGCAATATTCCGCTGGCCCTTGAAAAACTCATCTTATCCTCCCCCAGATTGTAGGCAGGATCTCGCTAAAATGTGATTGCGATTGAATTTTGAACATCCTGGAAATCCCGCCTGAATTTCTCTGTTATTTGACCGACATGTACGGGTCCTATTCAGATGTACTGACAATAAACAATAAAATCAATCATCTGATATAATAAACATGCATATGCAACAAGGCGGACGAAAATATAGCATCAGGCTGATGGCATTGGAATTGCCCATGTTTATTTATGTCTCTCGGTTAGGGAATGATGTGCCACCCACCCTGTAGTGGCCTCGTTGCCTGGCCGAGGGACGAAAAGGCCGGGAATTGATATGGAATTAGATGAACTGATGAAGAAGCTGACAGCATTTGATCCAGCCGGTTTCCCAGTCATCAGCCTCTATCTGAACACGCAATCGGACGAACACGGCCGCGACCATTTCGACCGATTTGTGCGCAAGCAATGTGACGAGATCGCCAAGACCTTTCCGCAGCGCTCACCGGCGCGCGCGAGTTTCGATGGCGATGTGGAAAGAATCAAGTACTACCTGGAGAACGATCTCGAGCCATCGGCCAACGGTGCGGCGATCTTCGCATGTTCGGGCGCCGGATTTTTCGAAGCGGCCCAGCTCTATGCCCCTTTCGAGCGGCACCGCATCTCAGTCGCGAACCATCCCGATCTCTATCCGCTGGCGCGCGTGCTCAACCAGTACGACCGCTACGTCGTCCTTTTGGCCGACACCAATTCCGCGCGACTTTTCGTCTTCGGTCTGGGCAAGCAGTTAGAAGAGAGACAGATATCAAACCAGAAGACCAATCGGTCGCAGGTTGGAGGATGGTCGCAGGCCCGCTTCCAGCGGCATACGGAGAACTATCACCTGCATCACGCCAAAGAGGTCATCGATGCGCTTGAGCGGATCGTGCGCGAAGAGCAGATCAACCACATCATCCTGTCGGGCGACGAGGTAATCATTCCGCTGCTGCGCGAAAAAATGCCGAAAGAACTGACTGATAAGGTCGTAGACGTGCTACGCATCAGCATCAAGGCGCCTCAGCACGAGGTGCTGCAGGCGACGCTCGAAACTATGCGCGAGCGACAGGGGCACGACGATGCCGAACGGGTGGAGCGGTTGCTCAACGAATACCGTGCCGGCGGCCTGGCAGTCGTGGGGGCAAGCGATACGCTGAAGGCATTGGAGATAGGCCAGGTGGATGAGTTGATAATCATAGCGGATCGTGGTGCGCTCGAAGTTCAAGGAGTGATTTCCGACGGATCGCTCATTGCGACAGCGTCCGATGGCAACAGCCCGGCAGCCAGCCCGCGCGCGGTCGCCATCGCCGACCGTATGGTAAATCTCGCACAGCAGACCGCGGCTCAGATCACTTTCATCAAAGATGTTTCCCTGCTCGCCGGCGTCGGCGGGGTCGGGGCTTTCCTGCGCTATAAGGTTAATCAGACATAATTGACAGGTTTTCAGGATTTCTCAGGTTTTCAGTGTCAGACCTTGATACGTACGATCCTGAAAAATCCTGTCAATCCTGTCTACTTTCCTTAGGAGGATTTGATATGCCGAAAGACCCGGTACGCAACGTTGACCGATATAAGATTCGAGGCGGACATTTGAACGAGTTCGATTACACACGCCAGCAGACAGAGCTCGCGCGCGAACAGGACGACCAGCCGGAGCAGAGCGGCAAGATTCCGATCCCCTCGGAACAGACCAAAGCGGACCGCATCAGACAATTGCTGCACAAATATGGCGAGTCGGTGCCCGGCGAGAAAAAGCAAGTAGAACAACCCAGAGAAGCACCACAGGCTGAACCAGCCACAAAGATGAAGCCGGTAGCGAAAGAGAAGGCAAGGGCGGCTCGCAAGACATCGGGGGAGGCAAAGAAACCGAAGGCCAAACCGGTTAAACAGGCAGCTGCAAAGGCGGCCAAAGCGTCAAAGAAACCGGCCGCAAAAGCGGTTAAGGCGACGAAGAGATCGACTGCCGAGGCGGCGAAGAAGCCAGCAGCCAAATCGGCAGCTCAGAAGTCCGCCGGTAAGAGTCCGGCGCGCGGTAAGGCGTCAAAGGCCTCCCGTGGCGCAAGTACGGTGAAGAGTGGAAGTAAAGGTAAGAAGGCTGCCCGTTAAGTCTTCTTTACCTGAGGGGAAATGGCATTGAATTAATGGGAACATCCCGAACTTTTTTCAAAATGTAGCCAGTGGCTGGCCGCGCTGTGCCCGCGAGGAATATAAGAAGGTGAGGGATTGGCGCTGGTTGGGAGGCGTGGATTTCAACAGTTCAACCGTTTCAACCGCAACCGCCTGGCTAAAACCTCATCGTCGCCAAGCGACGAAAAGGCGCGCATTTCGTGCGGAAATTTTGGTAATGACAATGGTTGAACCGTTTCAACTACTTGTCATCAAACTTTTCAACCTGGCGCCGGAGGTGCAGTGGATTGTAGCCGGTGGTGAAGCGAAGCGTGATCACCGGACCGCCCGTCTTTATAGCCTTCGCGCCCCGGAAGGGGCGCTGGATCAGGCACGATGAAGAGAAGCTTTCGCACTACAGAACCATCCGGCACTCCTTCCGTGGGTGCGATATAAGGGTGCACAGCCACCGGTGATTCCGCTACGCTCCACCCACTGGTATCTACATAAAATCGAGAATCTCGCAATACCCCCAAACGGCGGGAGGTTATACATAATGATAGACCTCCTCTTAGCCCGATTCATGTAAACCGGTCTGAGGAGATGCCTATCATACTGTGCCGTCTCCTGCCATCGAGGGATTTTAGTTGCCCCCTTGCGTTCTTCTTCGCATCGTAGACCAGGATGCGCAGCTTGCCGACAAGATCGTCGTCATCGACGACCCGATGTCGAGCCTTGATGAACACCGCACTTTAACTACGGTGCAGGAGGTCCGGCGACTTGCAGAACGAGCCGGACAAGTCATCGTGTTTTCTAGCCCACCTGCGGCACTGCGGAGTTACGCTGACCTGGAGCGCCCGACAGGTAAAGTAACTTGCGAGAAATGTCTGGCTGGCACAGAAGGGACTCTCTTGGGAACGGCAGCATCTGCCCATGGTCCTCACCGGAACGAAACATTATTTTCCTGGAATGATCCGACATCAAGCCGGTTCAAGTCGTCATGTAATACTACGCTCGTTTCAGGGGTTTCGCGTAGTTGCGGTGGTGAATAAGGTGCGCCTCTGTTGGAGCGCACTGCACTTTTAATTCGAGTAGTACTTAGCCAGTCTTTTGTTATTCATTAAAAGAGCCCCTTCACATGGTTGGTAATATCCCCCTCAATATCTACAAAGGCCAGTCGTTTCAAGAGAATGATTTCCACCAGATATATTTTCGATTGGTAGTTGACACTTTCTTAGGCATTAAACGGTAATATCGACGGTATTGGCAGTAATCGAACATATTCCGCTTACTCCTGTCAATCCGCGGCCATCATATATCTGGTATCTGGCGCAGTTTAGCTACAGGTATGAAATAAAATTTTCCCTTTTCTTAGTGATCGCAACTTGAAGCTAGCCCGATATGGCGCTAGGCTGCTGCCAGCGGCTCCCAGAAACGGCACTTTTAGCATTACCAATCTTTAAGCTTAAGCCTCGCCAAACGGAGATCAAATGAGAGTTACTTTATATCAAAATGCAGCCATGTCAGTTCTCAGTCTATCAATGATTTCCAATGCTGCGCTTTATCAAACACAAAGCCTGAACATCAGCAGAATACCTGCTGGTGCCGATCGTGCAGCATGGGAACTCCTCAAGAGTACCACTGACACTAATTATTATTTAACAAACATCGAGGGATTCGAAGCGGAGGTGATTGTCAACGATAACGGCTTAATCGGAAGGGGTAAGCTTCACTATGACGTTTACGAAGGTGCTGACCTACAAATGAAAGGCCTGGACGAGAAAACAACCTGGCCGGCGGAAATGATCGTAAACATCTTAGGCCATCTTCGGCGTCCTAAGTTTGAGGGAGCGGATGGTCGGTGGCCGATAACATTTGCTGAAGATGACCATTCCCCCCTTGGTCGTCAGGTCTTACTCCATGACGGGCCGGTGAACTCGTCATACCGCATTCGGAACGGTCGAGTCACAGAAGTTAAACGCTCAACAGGTGAAGATTTCACGATCTCCATCATAATTGAAGAAACACCAGCTGGGGAGGGGAAGTATCTCCCAAGGCACTTCACTGTAACTTATTTTGACTCTAAGTCACATCTCATCAGGAGCTCCCAAGCATTCACTGACGAATACCGTCAAGTTGAAAACGTTTGGTTCCCATTCAAACGCCATATCTTATGGGCCGAAAACGGTGAGGTTATTTCAAGAAGTATAGAACTTAATAACCCCAAAATTCGATTCAGAAAATCTGATGAGAGAAAGACTTAGATCCGACAACAAGGTTATTAATTGGGATCAACTGCGTAGATTATGGTGATTTTGTTCGACATGTTATTGCAGTTTGGGCGATGCGAACCAAGCTCGCCAATATGCTCGCTCAGGATAGGTATTTTGCGGTTCAGTGAATAATGCAGTAGGAATATTACAAATGCAGTAGGAATATTACAGAGGAACATAATGATAACCAAGTGTATGCGAATATTTATTGCGACATTGGTAATCGCATCGATTGTTAGCAGTTCTCAAGCGCAGACGACGACCGGCACTTTTATAGGTTACGTGACCGACGCGTTCGGCCTGTCGCTGAGGGGCGTTGCGGTCACCGCGCTCAACGAAGCAACGGGTTTGATGCGTACCGCCACGACCAACGGAAGCGGGGAATACGTGATTGCGCTGCTACCTGTGGGAAGATATACCTTGACATTCGATATCGGGGACTTCAGACCTCGCTCGATCAGAGGAGTGGTACTGACCCTAGATCAGAGAGCCAGGGTCAACGTAGTGATGGAGGTCGGCCAGATCAACGAAATTATCACGGTTGACGGCACCAACAGCTTACCGTTGGCGAGCACCGAAACGGCCGAAGCCGGCGAAGTGATCGAGAACAAGCGCATCGTCGGGCTGCCGCTCAACGGCCGCCTCTTCCTTCAATTGGCGCAACTGACGCCCGGCGTCACAACCAATCCGCGGGGGACGTTCGGCGAACAACTAGCTGGGATATTCGGTCCGCGCATCACTGTAATGGGTGCACGTGAAACCGACAATTATTTCACGCTGGACGGCGTCACCCTTACCGACCGCTTCTATAACACACTCTCCGCACCGTTGAGCGTGGATGCCATCCAGGAGTTTAAAGTCCAATCTAACCTCTACTCTTCCGAATCGGGTACGTTCGGCGGAGCGCAGATTAACATCGCCATCAAGAGCGGCACGAACGACCTGCACGGGTCGCTCTATGAGTTTCTGCGCAACGATGATCTCGATGCGCGAAATTTTTTCGATCGCAACATCAAACCCGAGTTCCGGCAGAACCAGTTCGGCGGGACTGTCGGCGGTCCGGTGATCAGGAATAAAGTATTCTTCTTCGGCAACTACGAGGGACTGCGTCTGGCCAAGGCGTTGACCCGGACCTTCGCGGTGCCGACCGATGATTTGCGCCGCGGCCGGTTCACGAAGGCCATTACCGACCCGCAAACCGGTTTCTTCTTCGCCGACAACATCATCCCTGACGTGCGCATCTCCCCGGTTGCGAAGGCGCTGCTGCAGTTCGTCCCGCCGGCGAACCAGTCCGGCGATACCGACAACCTCGTCGACTCCCCACAAGAGATTAACGATAGCGATCAGTTCACGATTAGAACTGACCTACGGTACGGCGAAAACGACACGGCTTTTGCGCGCTATACGTTCTATAACGTGAACGCCTATCAGCCCTACGGCTTCGTGCAATTCGCAACCAGCCCGGTCTCGCTGCCCGGCTTTGGCACCTTTCTGCAGCAACGTACGCAAAACGTGGCGATCAGCGAGACGCACATCTTCAACCCCAGGCTCATTGGCGAATTCAAATTCGGCATCAACCGAACCGCCGGCGGGCAGTTTCAGGAGAACAGCGACGTAGATTTCGCCACGCAGTTCAACATCACGGGCATCAGCCGCGATCCGTTAGACCGCGGCATCCCCCGCGTCATCGTCGCGCCGTTCAACTCGTTCGGCGACGTGACCACGCCGCTCTCGCGTCGCGACAACGACTACCAACTCAATTACAACGTCTCCGCGTTCCTCGGCAAACACAACCTGACTTTCGGCGCCATATACAAACGAGTTCAATTCAACCCCGTTATCGCGTCCAGCAAACGCGGCCAGTTCACCTTCACCGGAAACTACACAGGCGATGCATTCGCCGACTTCCTGCTCGGATTGCCGTTCAACGCTCGCGGCGGCGCGGGCGATACGCAGGTTTACCTGCGTGGCAACGAATGGCACGCCTTCGTGCATGATGATTGGAATGTGTCGGAGCGGCTGACAGTCAATCTCGGGCTGCGTTATGAGTACGCGTCACCGCTCTCCGAGAAATACAACCGCTGGTCCACGCTCGACGTCAAAAACCGCCGCGTGATCGTCGCGAGCGAAAACGGCCTGACCTATCCGCAGTCTATGTGGATTCCCGGGATTGCGCAGCAACTGGCGCCGTTGCCGATCGTCACCTCCGAAGAGGCCGGGCTGGACCGGTCGCTGGTCAATAAGGATCTGAACAACATCGCGCCTCGGGTCGGCTTCGCGTTCGACTTGTTCGGTAACCACCGGACGGTCATGCGCGGCGGATATGGCATCTTCTTCAGTAGCGCCCCATACAATTCGTTCACGCTGCAGAGCCTGGCCGCACCATTCTTCAAAGGCGTCAACGCGACCAATTCGTTGACCACTCCCGCACCGATCAATACTATCCTGAGCAACCCGCTGCTTGGTACCCCAGGCTGGGCTTCGTATGACATCAACTTCCGCACGCCGTACTACCAACAATATAACTTCGGCGTTCAGTGGGTGCTCAGGCGGGATATGCTAGTCGAGGCGCAGTACCTGGGATCGATAGGCACAAAGCTCCATACCAACATCTTCTACAACGTGCCCGATGCGTCGTCATACCCCACACCTTCCCCCTCGGAGCGGGCGCCCTTTCCGAACCTGGGCAACAATTCATTGCAGGCATCGGCGGGCAAGTCAAACTTTAACGCGCTGGTGCTACGCGCTGAGAAACGGCTCTCCTTTGGGTTAATGGTGATGGGCAGCTACACCTTCTCGAAGAGCATCGACAACGACTCATTGTCCATTCAGGGGGTGTCTACGAACCTCGATCAGAGCAACATGAAGAACCTCGAATGCGGGCTCTCGACCTTCGATATTCGACACCGTCTGGTTGCCAGCTTCACCTACGACCTGCCGTTCAAGTCCAGGAACAAAGGGATCAACACTGTACTCGGCAATTGGCAGGCGGGCGGCATCATCACTCAGCAGTCGGGGCAACCGTTCACCGTCAACATCACCAGCGATCGCGCCAACAACGGCTTGCTCAATCAGCGCCCCAATCTGATAGGGGACCCGAACCTGCCCGACGACCAGCGCACGCCCGAACGATGGTTCAACACCGCCGCCTTCGCCGTGCAACCGATCGGTACGCTTGGCACTGCGGGCCGCAACATCCTGGAAGGTCCGGGGACGAGCATCGTGGACTTCTCTTTGCTCAAGAACATTCCGATTCGCGATCGCCACAAGTTACAATTCCGGGCGGAGTTCTTCAATCTATTCAACCATGCGAACTTCGACTTTCCCGGACGATTCTGCGCAGGGACAGACGCAGGCGCCCCTTGCACCGCGCCCCAGTTCGGACGAATCGGCGCGGCGCGCGACCCGCGCATCCTGCAGTTCGCGTTGAAGTACTTGTACTAACAGCCTTAGACGAAGCCACACGGAGAGAAACGAAGGTTGGATGAATACTTCTTATCTATCCGTGTGGCTTCGTATAGGGATCAAAGATAGATACATAACAATCGATGATCAAAGCAGCTATCTCTTTCTTCCTTCTGTGTCTGAGCTACGTTGGCACCGGGTCGGCCGGGCCGGGTTCGCGTATGGGCAGTGAGGATGTCGACACTAACGGCAACGGGCGAGGTTTTGTCGGATTCATCAACCAACAGTATCTGCCTTGGAAAGAGTTTCGGGTGAAAGGAGTCGCCTCCGGACTCAAAGCCAAAACGCTCAGCCGCGATCCGAAGACCGGCGCAGTATCGCTGTTGCTTTCTTATCCGCCTGGTTGGCGAAGCAGGGCCGACAGCAACTATCACAATGGCGATGAGGAGATATTCGTGTTGGAAGGTGACCTGACCATCGGCGAGCGTACATTGACCGACCGTTGCTACTCCTTTATTCCGGCTGGGAAGGCGCACGGCCCGATCAGCACCAGCAACGGTTGCCTGGCGCTGACCTTCTTTAGCCAGGAACCCGATGTGGTTGCGTCGACCGAATCAAGGCCCGACACGAAGATTAACCGGACAGTCGAGTACAAAAACTATTTCGACGAGGCGTGGCAATTGGGCCTCACTCGCTCGCAATCGAAAACGCCGCCGCCGCTACTCATCAAATTGTTGCGGCAGGATGAGCAGACCGGCGCGCGGACGTGGATTGCGGGCGTGCTTGCAGACCAACCGAATTCCCTCTGGGAGAGACACCCTACATGGGAGGAAGGCTACTTACTCGAAGGAGGATATCGCCTGGCCGAATGCCTCAATGCTAAGAGCAAATTGGGTGTATACACGCCAGGCAGTTACTTCTTCCGCCCGGCGGGCGTGGTACACGTGGGGCCGAATGCGGGCGCGAAAGGCTATGCGATCTGGTTATTCCGCACGCCCGCGAAGTTGGGTGTGGAATTTTTGGAGAAGGCGGGTTGTAGGTAAAGATGATGAAACCGAAAATTCTGCTTGCCATCATATCCATCGCCATAGCGGCGCTGTTTCAATCGGCCTGGACACAAAATGCGCCTGCTTCCTCTTCCCGAATGAGAGACCGCAACCAGTACGTTGGTTTCCTCAACGAGAGTGATCTGGTGTGGCGGCCGTTCGATGCCGAAGGAGTTCCACCGGGCGTCCAGGTCAAATTGCTAAGTCGCGACGCCAAATCGGGCGCGGCTTCGCTGCTCGCCCGTTTCCCCGCCGACTGGAGGAACGCGGCGGCTGGCTATCACGCCAGCGACATGGAGATATTCGTGCTCAAAGGTGCGATCAAGATCGGCGATCGCCGCTTCACCGAACGCTGCTTCACATACGTCCCCGCTGGCGTTTCATACGGCCCGGTGACTGTCGATAAAGAGACGAGCGCGCTCTGGTTCTTCGACGGCGACCCTTCGTTTACGGCGTCGGCGACCTCGAGAGCTGGCGCGGCATTCAACCAAAGAGTCGAATTCAAGAGCTATTACCAGGAGCCGTGGGAAGCCGCGGTCGAGATCGGCTTCAGTAAACAGCCCGGCATTTTCATGAAGATTTTGAAACGGCTCCCGAATGACGGCCCGATGACCTGGATATCTGGAAGTTTCTCCGGTCGCCCGCCGCGCAAATACGAAGTCCATCCGAGCGCGGAAGAGGCATGGCTCTTGGAGGGCGAGTTCAATTTGGCTGAGTGCCTGCCCGAAGGCCTCAGGGTCTGGCATCTGACCAAAGGCAGTTATTTCTATCGTCCGCCCAACATTCGGCACATCGGCCCTCTTAGCGGCTCACGGTCTTATGCGATCTGGTTGTTCCGTACTCCATTGAAACTGGAGTCAGAGTATTCTGATGATTGCGAATAATTTTATCCCCCACTATTCAGGAGACATTCATGTCAGCCCGGTATGCCCGTATTCTCTTTTCAATATTGATCAGCACGCTATTTTCAATTTTTATCGTCGCTTCGATCGCGACCATCTCCTCTGCGCAGACGACGACCGGCACGTTCCTCGGTTTCGTGACCGACGCATCGGGCGCGGCGCTCGACGGGGCCAAAGTCACGGTCACCAATGAAGCGACTGGTTTGACGCGAAATGTGACGACTAAACCCTCAGGCGAGTATTTAATTGCGTTACTGCCCGTGGGGCGGTACACCCTGATGTTCGAGGCTCCGAACTTCAAACGGCACGTAGCCAGAGGATTGGCATTGGAGCTCGACCAGAAAGTCAAGATCGACATCAGGCTCGAGGTGGGGCAGATTACCGAATCAGTCACGAGTGACGCCGCCAACAGCGCGCCGCTAATCCATACTGAGACAGCTGAAGCCGGCGAAGTGATCGAGAACAAACGAATAGTCGAACTGCCGCTCAATGGCCGTCTCTTTCTGCAGTTGGCCCAATTGACTCCCGGCGTCGTCGAAAACGCTCGCGGCGGGTTTGGCCAGCAACTGGCCGGCATCTTCGGGCCTCGCATCACCGTCATGGGCGCTCGTGAAAGCGATAACTACTTCACTCTGGACGGTGTCAGCGTCACCGACCGGTTCTACAACACGCTCTCAGCGCCGATAGCCGTAGACGCGATCCAGGAGTTCAAAGTCCAGTCCAATCTCTACAGCGCCCAGGCCGGGACACTCGGAGGTGGGCAGATCAACATTGCTATCAAGAGCGGCACCAACGACCTCCATGGGTCGGTCTACGAGTTCCTGCGCAACGATGATCTCGATGCGCGAAACTTCTTCGATCGTAACGTCAAACCCGAGTTCCGGCAGAATCAGTTTGGCGGAACTATGGGCGGGCCTGTGATCAAGGACAGAGCATTCTTCTTCGGCAACTACGAGGGATTGCGTCTGGCCAAAGCGCTAACCCGGACCTTCACAGTGCCGGCCGACAATCTGCGCAGCGGACAGTTCACAGTGCCGATCCGCGATCCATCGACCGGACTTCCATGCAGGGCGGCAACGCAGAGCGCGCCGGCTGACCTGCGCGGCTGTTTCACCGGCAATCGCATCCCTGATGATCGCATCTCCGATGTAGCCAGGGCATTGCTGCAATACATTCCACAGGTGAACCTGCCAGGCACCTCCAACAATTTCATCGGCTCACCGCAGGAAATCAACGACAACAACCAATTTACGATCAGGACCGATTACCGGTTCGGTGACGACGACACGGCTTTTGTGCGATACACATTCTTCGACGTGAGCGCCTATCAGCCCTACGGCTTCGTACAATTCGCGACCAGCCCGATCTCATTGCCTGGATTTGGCATCTTTCTCCAGCAGCGTACACAGAACGCGGCGATCGGAGAGACACACATATTTAGTTCGGCCCTCGTCGGTGAGTTTAAATTTGGGTTCAACCGGACCGCCGGAGGGCAGGTGCAAGAGAACAGCGATGTGGATTTTGCCACGCAGTTCAACATCGCCGGCATCAGCCGTGCCCCGTTCGATCGTGGGATACCGAGCATCACCATCGCCCCGTACAACACATTCGGTGATGTGACCACTCCCCTCTCGCGACGCGATAACGATTACCAACTCAATTACAACCTATCGTGGTTCCGGGGCAGCCACAACCTGACTTTCGGCGCGATGTACAAGCGGATTCAATTCAATCCCAACGTCAGCGCGACAAAACGCGGCCAGTTTAACTTTACCGGAGCCTATACGGGCGATGCGTTTGGCGATTTCCTGCTCGGATTGCCGTTCAATGCTCGCGGCGGCGCGGGCAGCACGCAAATTTATCTGCGCGGCAACGAATGGCATGCGTTCGTGCAGGATGACTGGAAAGCATCGAAACGATTGACGCTCAATTTCGGCCTGCGATACGAATATGCGTCGCCGTTCTCCGAAAAGTATAACCGTTGGTCCACGCTCGACGTCGAACTCGGCCAGGTGGTCGTCGCGAGCGACGAAGATGGCCGGACCTATCCCCAGGAGTTGTGGATTCCAGGTATCGTAGGACGGCTTTCGCCATTGCCCATTGTCACTTCCGAAGCTGCCGGGTTGGATCGGTCGCTGGCCATCAAAGACTTGAACAACTTCGCACCGCGCTTCGGCTTCGCTCTGGATCTTTTCGGCAATCAGAAGACCGTTATGCGCGGCGGATATGGCATCTTTTATAATGCCGCATCATACAATTCACTGACGTTGCAAAGCCTGGCCGCGCCTTTCTTCAGCTCTATCAATGCCAACAATTCGGCGACCGCGCCCGCACCGATCACGACCATCCTGAGCAACCCGATGCTGGGTACCCCAGGCTGGGCTTCGTATAACATCAACTTCCGCACGCCCTACTTCCAGCAGTGGAACTTCGGCCTCCAGCGACTGCTCGCTCGAGGCCTGCTGGTCGAGGCGCAGTATCTGGGGTCGAAAGGCACGAAGCTCTATACCAATATCTTCTACAACGTACCCGATCCGTCGCCGACGAACACGCCCTCGATCTCGGCGCGATCGCGTTTCCCGAACCTGGGCAATAATTCATTGCAGGCATCGGCGGGTAAGTCGAATTACCACGCGCTGGTGCTGCGCGCCGAGAAGCGGCTCTCGGCCGGGCTGATGATGATGGGCAGCTACACCTTCTCGAAGAGCATCGACCTGGATTCGCTCGCCGCCTCGGTCGCGTCATCGAATCTCGACCAGAGCAACATGAAGAGCCTCGAACGCGCTCGCTCGAGTTTCGATGCGCGACACCGGTTCGTTGCCAGTTTCACCTACGACCTGCCACTCAAATTCAAGAGCAGGCTGCTCGGTGGTCTGCTCGGCAATTGGCAGGCGGGCGGCATTATCACTCAGCAGTCGGGGCTTCCGTTCACGGTCAATATCACCAGCGATCGCGCCAACAACGGCCTGCTCAACCAGCGACCCAATCTGGTCGGCGACCCGAACTTGCCCGGCGACCAGCGCACACCCGAACGTTGGTTCAACACCGCCGCTTTCGCCGTGCAACCAGCCGGTACTCTCGGCACCGCGGGCCGCAACATTCTGGAAGCTCCAGGGACAAGTATCGTGGACTTCTCGTTGCTCAAAAACATTCCGTTGAGTGATCGCCACAGGCTGCAATTCCGGGCGGAGTTTTTCAATCTTTTCAATCATGCGAACTTCGACTTTCCCGAACGATTTTGCGCAGGTACGATCACAGGCGCGCCTTGCACCGCACCGCAGTTCGGACGCATCGGCGCGGCACGCGATCCGCGCATACTGCAGTTCGGATTGAAGTTTCTGTTCTGAAACAGATGCGTGCGCGATGCTGCAAGCGAATTCAAACAAGATGACTCCTTAAAGCGGCAATCTCGGGTTCGAGAACGATTCGACTAAAATTCTCCACGTAATATGAAATGACGCTCCGCTGATGTACGCTGGTGAAAGCCAATTCCCCCGCGAATCAACGCAAAACCGGAGCGCCCAATGGAAAATATCAAGTATGTAGGCATGGATATTCACAAAACAATCACGGTCATTGCGGTCTTGAATGTGCGTGGCCAAATGGAGAGCCATTCAAAGGTCAAAACGAAAGCCGAGAACCTCTGTGACTTCTTCGTGGCCAAGTCGAGGCCGTCTTTGAAGAAGGTACGCAATCGGCCTGGCTCTACAAATTGCTCAAACCGTTGGTATCGTCGTGACGGTCTGCAATCCGCGTCACAACAAACCGATCAACGACGAGAAAAAATCCAATGATGAAGACGCCGAGGCTCTCGCGCAACTCCTGCGGCTCGGAGCGGTCAAGACCATCTGCCGTCTCTGACATCGTTCACAAGTGAAGTAGAAACTTTTTCCGTCGGGAAGAGACAATTCCATTGTGAAACAGCTTATAGGATTTCATCACGTCGACGATTCGTCATGTGGATCGTTATTTGAGGCTCAGGTAAAATGGGAGTTGCCTTAAAACTCGGTCAATAACTACTGTTTTCCCTTTGGAAAGGACTCCCCCCTATGAAGCGAGTTGCTGAAGTCGGTATACTGATGATCGCCTTTTAAATGTAATCTTCGCCGTCGATGGCACTGTCGCCTCAATTAAAGTGGTGCGTGGATTACCTGATGGGCTGAATGAGAAAGCGATTGAGGCCACCAAGAAAATCAGATTCAGGCCGGCCATCAAGGACGGCAAGCCCGTCGGCGTTCGTGCAAATCTGGAATACTCGTTTGACCTCGGTCTCAATCTTCCTTCGCCGAGACTGCTCTTACCACCGCATAACGATGTCATCACAACTGGACTCCATAAAACGACGCTCCACTGGGATCCGGTTCCCTTGGCTACTAGCTATAGGATTCGACTTGAGAAGGAATCTCAAAAACCCGGCAAATGGACGCTTGATCATGAATCCAGGATTCGTCGCGTACGAATAAATCTGCAGCAACCTCAGCAATTGATGCCGAGAGGCGTTAAGCACTGATTTGCCATATTGAGATGAATCTCATCTGTGCGCGAGTGTTCCGTTGATGCCGAGATGAGAGCTTTTTTGATCGTCGCATATTATCCCCCCATTTCTTTCATCACCCGCAGGAATCGAAGGCGGCTGGACAGGGCGATCTTCTCCCTGCCTTTCGACTTGGACGGCGCCTTTGTCGCCTGCTCTACCATCCATTCGGCTCCCGGCGGGACGCTGAGCGGTCGAGCGGGATTGGTCGTGCGGACCAGTTCGATAATGAGCACGGGCACGGACTCGCTTGGAAATTGGGGTTCTGCTTGTTTGATCGGGATGATCTCTACATCCGGCTGAAGTAGGACGATTTGAACGTCCGCCTCGATATTGTGGGGCATATGGAGGATTTCCTTTCAAATTTATCGAAATTCGATCTTATCTCTAAATTCTCATCAATAGCAACCCCAGAAACCTTCTGGAAAAATTCCTAACCGCGATCGGCTCTATACTGTTGAGACCGATCTTTTTTCCATCTTTTGCGTTTGCGGATGGGCTGACGTAAACTTGCGCCTGATTGTTACAAGGTGGAGAATTCTCCCGGTAATATTTACCGAAAATCACGAAGCCAGAACGTACTTAGCATTCGGAGTAATCTAAAAATGAATATATCCTCGACTATTTGCCGCCTTACTTTGATCGCCGCAATCTCGGCCCTGATGCTCGCGTGCTCGAAACCGAGCGCTTCCGATAATCAGGTGAATGCCGCCCCGGTTACCGCGGCCAATTCAACACCTGCATTGCCGGCGCAGAATCTTGAAGACAAAATATCGCGTATCAAGGCCGATGAAGCGAAGAAGCTCGTGGCGGAGAACCAGGCGATCATTATCGATGTGCGTGGCACCGATGCTTTTAAACTAACTCACATCAAAGGCGCGCTCGACGTTCCACTCAAAAAGCTCGAAGCGGGCGATTTCACCGGATTGCCGAAAGATAAGGCCATCATCGCCTACTGCACCTGCGGCGCCGAGCAGACGAGTTCTCGCGCGGCGGTCTTGCTCGAAAAAGCCGGATTCAAGAACACATCCGCACTTCTCGGCGGCCTGCATGCCTGGGAGTCAGCCGGCGGCCAGATTGAAAAATCCGCCCCATAACCTGCTAGGCCTCTCGAATGGTCTCCCGATATTGTGAGGGCGCCAACCCGGTCGAGCGTTTAAACGTCCTGGTGAAATGGCTCTGATCGCAAAATCCCGCTGCCAGCGCGATGTCCACAATCGGTTTCTCTGAAGTGGCGAGTTCGCGACAGGCGTATTCGATGCGCAGTTGGCGCATATATTCGCCGACCGTGCAGCTATATGTCTTATGGAACATCTGGGCGAGGTGAACGGGATGTACACCTACTACCCGGGCGACCTCCGACAGTGTGAGGTTTTCCGCGAACCGCGCGTGGAGCAGTTCTCTCGCCTGCTGAAGCCAGCGAGGCGGTTGATTGGCCGCGCTTTGAGAGTATTGCCGTGATGCCTCTCCCAGCATCTCCAGCAAAAGCCCTTCGATGACGATGCCCGAGACATCGTCCATCCTGACAAACTCTTTGTAGAGCTTTCTCGCCAGCAACTCGAGGCTCCCGCCGTAAAAATTAGCAGGATTATCTGCCACTTTCAGCTGCTCGCGGATACGCTGGAACCAGACCGGTTCGATCTCTATCAGAAAAGATCGACCGCCGGAGTCGTGGAAATACTCCGCGTGCAATTCATCAGGCGGATGGAAGAGCAAGCTCGATGACCGGCATTCCCGCATCTTCCCGCCGTACTCTTCCGTGTAATCGCCATCCATCACGAAACAGAACAATGCCTGTTTGTGCGAATGCTTCGGTGTCTGAAAACGTGCCGGATAGATGCGCTCTGAAAGCTCAAAGTTCGGAAGCTTGCTGCTTCTTAATGTCTCGCCATAAAAGGAGCCCGGAGGCAATTGTACTGCCATTGAAGTATCTCCTTTTAATCTTAGTCTCTGGACTGGATATAAATGTACTTTTTCTGGCTATTGTATACAGTATGCTGATTGAAAGTGTCAAAGAATTATAAGCATATTCAAGCGGCCTTATAAAAATACAAGACAGACAGCTATGGAATTGGCCAATTTGGCATATGAAGAATGAAGTATTCAGTTTGGGCCGAAATATCTTTGGCCCTTTAATGAAAACTGAAAACTGAAATCTATTGGTAGAGGAGACCCGATGAGACCCAAACAGTTAATCCCGCATCTATGCTTGCTTTGCCTCCTGCTCCTGCTTCCGGCGTCTGCCGGCGCGCAGGGCACGCAGGGCACGCAGGGCACGCAGGCCGACTACGAACGCGCCCGCGGCTTGCGCGACAAGCTGCAGGGGCTGGCGGTCAACATTCCGGAAAGAGCCAACTGGGTTGAGCAAACCAGCCGGTTCTGGTACCGCAAATCGGTTAAGGGCGGGAACGAATTCGTGATGGTCGATGCTGAAACGCTCGCCAAAAAACCGGCATTCGACCACGAACGGCTCGCTGCAGCGCTCTCCCAGGCGGCCGAAGAGAAATATACCGCGGTGACGCTTCCCTTCAGCACTATCACTTTTGTTGAGGATGAACGCGCCCTTGAATTTGTCACCAAAGGCTCGATCTGGAAATGCAATCTCTCGGATTATAACTGCGCGAAGCAGCGCCCCGCGCCCGCCGATCAATTAGGTCGACAACGTCGCCCGCCCGACGCGGAATACCCGGATGAGTTCGGCAATGACGTCTTCGACGGGATGGTGATAAGTGATTCTCCGTCGGCGGCAGACACCAGCTCTCCCCTACAACGGGGGCAAGGGCAGGGGCAGGGGCAGGGGCAGGGGCAGGGGCAACGTCAAGGCCGGCAAGGGTCCCAGGCGGATGCGGAACAGGAGTCGAAGACATCTCCCGACGGCAAATGGGAGGCCTTCATCCGCAACTATAATGTCTTCCTGCGAGCGAAGGGCGAGAGCGCTGAGGTTCCACTGAGCTTCGATGGTTCGGAGGGAAATTACTATACGCTTGCCTCTCTCGCCTGGTCGCCCGATTCCAGGCGACTGGCAGCTTATCGCGTTCGCCCCGGCTATCGCCGTCAAGTCCATTACATCGAATCATCGCCATCGGACCAGCTTCAGCCCAAGCATTCGACTCGCGATTACGCCAAGCCGGGTGACACGCTCGATGTCGCTCAGCCGGTGCTCTTCGAGGTCGAGACGAAGAAACAGGTGATCATCGACAACAGTCTGTTCTCAAACCCTTTCAGCCTATCGAACCCGGTCTGGCGGAAGGACGGCCGGGCTTTCACTTTCGAATACAATCAGCGCGGACACCAGGTCTACCGGGTGATCGAAGTCGGTGCGGCAACAGGAAAAGCGAGAGCCGTGGTTTCGGATGAATCCCAGACTTTCTTCTCCTATCGCGCATTATCCGGGAACCTGCGGGAGTCCGGCAGCAAATACCGCTATGACATCGATGATGGCAATGAAATGATCTGGATGTCGGAGCGCGACGGGTGGCGCCATCTGTACCTCTATGACGGGATCACGGGCAAGGTGAAGAACCGGATAACCAAGGGAGACTGGGTTGTCCGCGCGGTCGAGAAGGTTGATGAGGCGAGGCGCCAGATATGGTTCCAGGCGAGCGGAATGTATCCCGGCAAGGATCCCTACTTCACCCACTATTACCGAATAAATTTCGACGGAACCGGTCTCACGGCTTTCACGGAGGCCGACGGATATCATGCGGTGAGTTTCTCGACCGATATGAAGTACTACGTCGACACGTGGTCGCGCGTCGACCTTCCGCCGGTAAGCCAGCTCCGGCGCACGGAAGACAAGAAACTCGTGCTTGAACTCGAAAAAGGCGATATTTCGGCGCTGCAGGCGGCAGGCTGGCGGGCGCCCGAAGTCTTCGTGGCGATGGGGCGAGACGGGAAAACCGAAATTTGGGGGGTCATTCACAGGCCGACCAATTTCGATCCGTCCCTTAAGTACCCGGTCATCGAGGCTATCTATGCGGGGCCGCAAGGTTCATTCGTGCCCAAGACATTCAGCGGGTCGGCGCAGACCCTGGCGGAGTTGGGGTTCATCGTCGCGCAGATCGATGGAATGGGGACGAATAACAGGTCGAAGGCTTTTCACGACATATGCTGGAAGAACCTCGGCGATGCCGGGTTCCCCGACCGGATACTTTGGCACAAAGCGGTGGCTGCCAAGTATCCATACTATGACGTCAGCCGGGTCGGCATCTACGGTGGCTCCGCCGGGGGACAGAATTCAACCGGAGCGCTGCTCTTTCATCCGGAATTTTATAAAGCCGCCTTCTCTTCCGTGGGCTGTCATGACAACCGAATGGATAAGATATGGTGGAACGAACAGTGGATGGGATGGCCGCTCGGTCCGCACTATTCGGCCTCATCGAACGTCGACAACGCCGACCGGCTTAAAGGGCAACTCCTGCTCGTCGTCGGCGAGATGGACACGAACGTAGACCCATCATCGACGATGCAGGTAGTCAATGCGTTGATCAAGGCCGATAAGACGTTCGATCTGCTCGTCATTCCCGGAGCCGGCCACGGATCGGGAGGCGAATATGGCGAGAGGAAGCGCAATGATTTCTTCGTCCATCATCTGCTGAGCGTCGAGCCGCCCGATTGGAACAAGGCGGAGAAGAAAACTAATCCGCAGGCGGCTTCAATACAGGAGCAGCGATGAATTTGAAACAAGCGACTGGTTCCGAGGGTTCCGGTTCATGATATCGGTCGCTGCGCGGTCCGCCTGTTATGAATGTTGTAAAAAAGCTAACGCCCTGTCTGAACAGTCCACGCAGGGCGTGGCGGCGGATGTCACGGATTGAATCTAATACATACGCTGCGATCGTATCAATCCGAGGTATATCTCGACACAATCGGATTCAAAAGATGATAATATCTCGTCGGAATAGGCCAAGCACTTGCTGAGGGTGAAGAGGTCAATGAATACACAAATCGATGGGGATTTAAATTCTCACTTGGAGATCCCGCGGCAATCGCTGACTTCGGCTGTTGCCGACAGATTGCGCAACAAAATACTTCGCGGAGTTTTCGGCGAGGGCGACCAGTTGAGGCAACACGCCATCGCGGCGGAATTCGGGGTGAGCCGAATCCCGGTGCGCGAAGCGTTCCGTCAACTCGAAGCCGAAGGTTTGATCAAGATCATCGATCATCGAGGGGCCGTGGTCGTGACCCTATCGCCGGATGAGATCGAAGAGCTCTTCGACATCAGGGCGGCTCTCGAATGTGTGACGCTGCGACAGGCCGTACCGCGGTTGACCGAAGCTGATTTCGCGCGCGCAGAAACGGCCCTGGAAGCCTACGAGCAAGCGCTAAGCGACGAAGCGGACATCGATGTCTGGGGGGAAATCCACTGGCAGTTCCATTCGACTCTCTATGGGGCATCCAACCGGGCGCGTTTCCTCTCGCTCATCCAGACCATCAACAACAACGCTGACCGTTATATCCGACTCCATATCCTCTACTCGCGCGACGCTCACCGCCACACCAAGGACGAACACTGGGCAATTCTCGAACTCTGTCGCAGGAGAGATGTGGAAGGGGCCAGCCGGCTGCTGGAACATCACATCACGAAAGCGGGCCGCGAGATGAAAGAGTTCATCAAGAGAAAGAAGACGGTTTTACCCAGGGCAGAATAAGCAAGTTATGAACCGGAAAGATTCACCAACTTCACCACGCTTCGAGAAGATACTTCAGGAGCTCCTGGGTAACGGTGAGGTCATGGTCGACAATCTGGCCAGGCGCCTTAATGTTTCATCGGCGACGATCAGGCGCGATCTGAACGAACTCGAACAGCAGGGACTTCTGCGCCGGACTCACGGCGGCGCGGTCCCCGTCGCGCCGATGCTCTATGAGCCATTCCGGCACGTTTCATCATTCCAGGAGCAGGAAGAGAGATGCACAGCGGAGAAACGGCGAATCGGGATATTGGCCGCCAGCCTCATCTCGGATGGCGATATCATAGCGATCGGAGCCGGGACCACGACGACGCAGCTGGCGCGCAGCATCCGTCACCGCAAAGGCATCACGGTGCTGACCAATGCCATCAACATCGCCATGGAGCTGAGCCATCTGGTCGATATCAAGGTATGTATGACCGGGGGTATTCTAAGCGGCGACTGGTTCGCGCTTGTCGGTGATGGGGCACAACGCTTTGCGAGCGAGATATTTGTCGACAAGGCTTTTATCGGGGTCGACGGGATACACGCTGATCACGGGTTGACGACCAATTACTCGGATCAGGCGGCGGTTCATCGAGTCATGCTCCAACAGGCCCGCCAGAGGATCGTAGTCGCCGACCACCGCAAAGTCGGCGTCGTCGGCTCGACGCTCATTTGGCCCGCCGCCGAGGTCGAGACGGTGATCACAGACCAGGCCACAACTGAGGCGGAGATAGCGCCTTTCGTTTCAAAAAACATACAAGTTCTGCTCGCCTGATTTATCGGTGGCTCTCCCGCGATATTCCAAAATGCGTTCGCCTTTCTCCGGCTCACTCAGTTGATCGCGCTATTGTCTGCCCGCGAAATATGATTCAGTCCATTCGGCTGCTGTAACTTGCCGCTTCACCCCAGCCGTTCTAAATGCCTGCGGCAATTTATATTTTTATACGTCGTTCGGACGACAATTCCCTTCAAATACAGGGCAGTCGCTGATAATATCCCGCAATGGATTTGACCACGGGGCTCCCTCACCAGAAGCCTGGAAAGCTTATCCGCCTAGCCTGGAGAGACCGATGCCTGACGAAAATTCCCGATTCGCGTCTTAAATCAAGATCTACCGCGTCGCCCAGATCCGGGTGGTTAGTTACTCTCATGGTTGTCAGCTCGGTCGTGTTGACCGGTTGTGAACTTGAGCGTAGGGCCATTGGTATTACGGAACATCCCAGTAACAGAGCAAAAGGACAGTTGTACGGCAACGTTCTTTATAATCGTGAAACGAGGTATCTCAATGGCGAATTAAACTACGGTATCACCACGAACGTCACCGTGCGGAATATCGGTGAGACCGGTTTCATCAAGGTCATCGTAAATCTCAGATGCTCCGAAGGAGAATGGAACCACATCGAGGAGATATCCCTTTGCGCAGGTAAATACAGGACTTTGACCCACTTCTTTCCCGAACCGACCTACAATGCGATCAATGTCCAAGTACGGGCTATTGTCTCGCCCTAATCTGCAAGTATATCCACCCCTGTATTGAAAAGCTCGATCCCATAAGTGAGTGAGTACAGCGATCTGATCAGCGCTTTTGCACGGCGATGAAGAGATTGGTCGGTAATATTTTCGAAGGGAATTATCGGGCTTTCCGCGGGGTATCCAGCCAGGCCCAGCCGCCGACGCCTGTTGCAATAAAAAAGGAATCTGGAGAGCGCTTATCCCGGCTTAGCGCGAGTGGAGGGAAGGTTCATTTCCCGCTAAGGTACGGAGAATCGCATTTGCTTATAGAATCTACTCTCCTCTTGCGCATCCGCCCGCAACTATGCATTGGCCGCATAGACGCGCGGGATGCTCACTCGCAGCTCGGTTCCAATTCCGGGCTTGGAATTCACCTCGAAACTGCCGCGGAGGAGTTTTACGCGTTCCTCTATGCTGACTAGACCGAGTCCCTGGCGCCCTTTCACGTCGTCGCGATTAAACCCCCTACCCTCATCGGTGATACGTAGTTCAATCGATTCGGAGGTGCCGGTCATCACTATTTCGGCCGACCGCGCTCCCGAGTGTTTAACGATATTGCGCAGCGACTCCTGAGCGACGCGATAGAGGCACAACGCGGAATCGGTTGGCATCGGCTCGATATTTCCTTGGATCTTGAGGTCGACCGGAATTCCCTGCAGCTCAGCGAACTCAGAGCAATACAACTTGAGCGCCGCCGCGATGCCGACGTGCTCCAGGGTTGACGAGTGCAATTCGTGTGAGAGTCTGCGGATCTGCTCCGATAACCGGGTGACGCGGTCCTCGAGCTTTTCCAACTGGCTGCGGATGGGGGGATCGGCAGTACGCAATTGCCGTTCGAGTTTGCCGAGACCGAGGGCGAGCGCGGCCACCTGTTGATTGAGATCGTCGTGAAGCTCGCGTGCGATATGTTTCCGCTCCTCCTCTTGAGCGACGAGCAGCCTGCCAGCGAGGTACTCGATCCGGCCATAACTTTCACGCAATGCCTCTTCGCTCACCACCAGAGCCTCTTCCGCACATTTTCGTTGGGTGATGTCGCGCGAGATCGACAGCAGCTGCACGACATTCCCTTCGGCGTCGTTGATCGGGGTGATGACGACATCCCACCACTTCGAGATACCGGTCAACGTCGGACAGTAACCGCTGAAGGCTCCTTTACCACCACCGATGGCGCGTGCGATGGATTCGATCGCAGCTTGCCGTTCAGCCCCATACCATAAGTTGACCATCGGTTTATTGAGGAAATTATCGAGGTCGCGAATCTCCAGTCCCTTGATTCCACCCGCATTGATATATCGCACCATGCCGTCAAGGTCCAGAACCATGATGCAGTCGCTGCTGCTCTCAAGGATGCGCCTGTTCAGCTCTTCGCTTTGGCTGAGCAATTCCTCGGCGTGCTTACGCTGGGTGAAGTCTTCGGCCATACCGATGGTAAATTGCGGGCGGCCGAGGTCATCGCGGACGAGCGATACGGTGAGATTTGTCCAGACCAGACCGCCGTCTTTCCTGAAATACCGCTTCTCAATCCGGTAGAGGTCGATCTCGCCATTGACCATCATATTGAAAAGGCGGTCCCCCAGGGCGACGTCATCGGGGTGAGTCAGGTTCTTAAAAGTGGTGGCCCGCATCTCATCAGCGGTATAGCCCAGCATTTGCTGGAACGTCTGGTTGGTTTCGATCGGCACACCATCGAGATTGATGAGCGACATCCCGACGCCTATGTTGTCGAAAACCGCACGGAACCTGCGCTCGCTCTCGCGCAGGGCCTCTTCCGCCTGTTTCCGCTCGGTGATGTCGTTGAGCGTGAAGAGCAGGCACTTCTTGCCGCCGAGTTCGATCTGGTCAGCCGAGGATAGCAACACCCGAAGCAATCCATCCTTGGTCCGGAACCTCGCCTCGACATTCCTCACTACACCGTGCTCTTCGATCAGCCTGATAAAATCGGCACGCGCCTGCACCGCCTCCCACGTATTCAGTTCAAGCGAGGTGTTCCCGATGAGCTCATCGCGGCTGAACCCGCTCATCTCCTCGTAGGCTTGGTTGATGTCGATAAATCGACCTTCGTTCAGGGTTGCGATGGCCATCGGCTGGGGATTGTTCTCAAAGGCCTTCTTGAATCGTTCCTCGGCCTGTCTGCGCCCCGTGATATCGCGGACCACGCTCAGAATCTTATCGCTGTCGCAACTGACAGTGCGCGCCTCGTAATAACGGTTCTCCCCCCCAATAGGCAGCGAGTACTCGATGATGACCGGCTCATCGGAATGCGACGCCTGCTCAATGACCTTCTCGAACTTCACCGCCATATCGTGCGGGAACACATCGCGCATATTATGACCGAGGAACCTCTCGGGCTGCATAATCAGATCTCGACGGTCCTTCACGTGATAGTCCAGATAGACGCCGTCTCGCGACTGAAGAAAGATCATATCGGGTAGCGCCCGGAGCATTGCCCGGTTCCGTTCCCCGCTCTCCCGCAGCGCGCGCTCCGTCCGTTTGCTTTCGGTGATATCCTGCAAGACTGTATTGACGCCGATGACGACGCCGTTCTTGTCCTTGACCGGATAGTGGCTGACCAGCCAATCCTTAGCTATCTCCGGTTGCGATTTCGTCTTGCCGTGAAATTCCAACCCGACCAGCGGTTCTCCCGAATTAATTACCGAATGGAAGAGTGGCTCGATCTTGTCGGCCAGCCAGGGCAGCGTCTCGCGCAGCGTCTTCCCAACATGAGCCGCCGCCGGCAGCCCGTCGAATTCGGCCAGGCGATCGTTAATGCTCACATAACGCAGATCGGTATCGACAAATGCCAGTCCGACCGGAGTTGTGTGGTAGATGGTACTGAGCTGCGCATACTGGTGGCGCACCTCTTCCCCGCTCCTGCGCAGCTCTTCGCTGGACCAATGTTGCTCCTGAATGGCCGCTACGAGCAGCATAAATGGAATGGTGATCGACCCAAGAAAAATTTGGAGTGACAGCAGATTCAGTTCCGACGGAAGCGCGATGAATGGGCCGTGTCCGGTGATCGCGCTCCAGACCGAGGTCAGCGTGAGAATGAGACTGGCGGAATAAGTCCCCACCGGTCCGAGCCTCACTGCAGACCAGAGCAGTAATGGCAGCGGCACGTAGAGGAGCGCTAGAGATGTAGCGTAACTGGCTTTTCCACTGAATATGAAATAGGAGACTCCCAACAACCCTCCTACCAAGAGACACGCTTCGAGATAACGCTTGCTCGACGCGATCTGCATCATTCCCTTGCCAGCCCAGAGCAATACCACCGGCGTCACCGTAATCAACGCCAGAAAGTTCGATAGGAAAACCGACCACCACGAAATCCAGGGACCGGGGTTAACCGGAAACGGATATTGCGAATCGATTGAAAGGAACGTGAGCAGGAAAGAGGGCGAGACGAAGCAGTGCACTGCGAGAGCCACGGTCACTATGGTGAGGTACACGATTACATCCCGTTTCCGGTCGAACCGCGGAAGACCATCGAGATATCGCCTCAGTCCACCCACTATCAGGAGTGTCAATGAGATATTGAATCCAATCTGCCAGAATATCCTCCAGTATGGGATACCAATAGGTAACGATGCTGCGATATGCGCTGGCACGATTGCGAGCAAAAATATCCACCATAACCGCCGGTTCGGATTCAATAACAATACGGCCAATAATATCGCGTTCGGCGGCATGATCGGAGGAATGACCGAAGTCGGGAACCTGATGGTGAATCCGACGATCATGCCGAAATAGTATGTGGCGGAGACCAGAATCGCGATCAATATCGTGCCGATGGCGAGCGGTAATGGCCGTGTAAAGTTATCTATAGTCCCATCTTCAGGATTGCTGATGGCTTCCCGCATTTTATCCCTTCATTTTCATTCCCTGCCAGACTCATCGGATCGAGCCCGTCAGAATCCATGATCTAACTAAATCCATACAACCAATTTGGGACATCGAGATTGATGACGTGATTACTTCTCAACATTAGTTCTCTTTGATGTTTATTTTGTGAATTATAACCCATAAGCAGGGTAACCAGTTAAACGTAATTTAAGCAAAAATAAGAAAGAGAAAAATCCCAGTAAAAACGGTAGCTTATCACTTGGGAATGGACGACGAGGGAACCCGTACATAGCGGATTCGTTTCCGGTTCCAAGTGTATGTGATATGGAGGTCGCCATTCTTCCCTTGAATGAGAGCCGGATATGAATATTCGCCCGGTTGATCCTCCAGGGTGTGGAACATCTGAAAATTCTCACCATCCTTGCTGACGGCAAGATTCAACGGCGTTCGCCCCTTACCGGTATGATTATAGACAAGCACTACACGCCCATCGGCAAGCCCCACCGCATCGACCCCCGCGCTCGGGTTGGGGAGATCGATAGGTCGCGCCTGCGTCCACGTAACTCCTCCGTCCGAAGAATCGGCCACGCAAACTTTGCCGATCCGTGCCGTGGATCGCGCGTAGAATCGCAGTCGCCTGCCCCCTAACGAGACGACGGCCGGCTGAATGATGCCGTGCGATCTATGCAATGCGGCAGGGTCTGGCGGCAGATCTCGCATCAACTCAGGCGGTACAGTAATGGGTCCGAATTTCGACCACGTTTTACCGCCGTCGGTGCTCCGCTCGATCCAGCACGACCACGACCGATAGCTTTCAACTGATGTCCCGCTGACTATGGTTCCATCTTTCATCACCAGCGGTTTGGATCGGATGGGACCATAAAGGCCGGCCGGCAGGTGTTCCACCTGCGACCAGGTTTTGCCGTCATCGGCGCTCCAACGTCTCCCGGCGCTCCATCTATCCGGGTGGGGGCCGAATTTATAATAAAGCCACAAACGCCCGTCTTTGTTATGGAACAACACCGGGTTATAAGTGGCGATCTCCGGCTCGCGAGCCAGTTCGACGGGCTCCGACCACTTGTCGCCGGTGCGGCGCGCGCCCCATATTGCGACATCGGGCTTTCCCTCCGCCGTCCCTCCGAACCAGGCGGCCATGAGATCACCGTTACGCAACTCCACGACAGTCGATGCGTGACAAGATGCGAAGGGAGCGGATGTGAATATGAATTCGCTTGGTGAGGCGGGTTGCATGACTGCAAAGAAGATAAGCAAGAAAGACATCCGCATGTCGAGGTCTCCTCAGAAAATAATTGCGAGTTTTCCAAGATATTCACTCGGAAACTGGAAACTATTTTTTACAAACGCCTCCCCAGTTTCGATGGGTTAACGGCTTGTTGCACAAAGGGAACTCCGGCTCGATGTTTGAGCATCGCGAGGCGCGGGCGACGTAACGTGTACGCCGTGATATCTATGCGCGGCCTGTTTCATCCGCGTGCCCGCGCCATCTAGGCCGACCCTTCCGGGTCGTGTCGCGCAGGCAGATTTCGACGATTTTACTGAAATCTGCGAGAATCGCATCGAGTTCGCCGGGCTGCTCGATCCCCGTCAGGAAGATCGTGGCCGACGCCGCCCGGTACAATACCACCCGTAATGACAGATTGCCAGTCAATTGCCGTCAGAGGCCGCCCTTCACGCAAACTGAGGATGCCACTGAATCTACTGCGATCATCGCAACGAAGAGCTATTAAACGAAGAGCTATTAATGGATAATTGATAATTGACGAGTATAAGGCAATTATCAATTATTCAATATCAATTATCCGTCCCTTTCGGGCCGGAGAGTCTTTCTCGCCCTGCCACACCGGTTTCGACAGCGGATTTTATGACTGCCTCGGCAACTTTTCGCGCAACATCGCGATTGAAGACGCTCGGCACGATGTAATCGGGGTGCAACTCTTCCGTGGCGATGATGCTGGCTATGGCTTCGGCGGCAGCGAGTTTCATCTCTTCGTTTATCTCCCGGGCGCGGCAGTCAAGCGCGCCGCGGAAGATGCCCGGGAAGGCCAGGACATTATTGATCTGATTCGGGTAATCCGAACGGCCCGTTGCCATAACGCGCACGAAAGGAGCGGCGTCTTCTGGCATTATCTCCGGCGTCGGATTGGCCAACGCAAAGACGACAGGATCGCGGGCCATTCCTTTGAGATCGGCGACCGTGATCGCGCCCGGAGCCGAAAGGCCGATGAATACGTCCGCATTCCTGATGCAGTCGTGGACGGAGCCGCGCTCGTTCTTCGGATTCGTGTTATCGGCATACCAGCTCTTCATGTAGTTCATGTTGGCCGCGCGACCGCGATAGATCGCTCCCTCGCGGTCGCAGCCGATGACGTTGCGCACACCGGCCTGCATCAGGATTTTGGAACACGCAACACCAGCCGCGCCGACGCCGTTGAAGACTACTTTCAAATCAGATGGCTGCTTGTCGACCAGCTTGAGTGCGTTGATGAGCGCAGCCAGCACGACTATCGCGGTGCCGTGCTGGTCGTCATGAAAGACGGGGATGTCTAGTTCGCCCTTGAGCCGCTCTTCGATCTCGAAACAGCGCGGCGCAGCGATATCTTCCAGATTGATACCGCCGAAGCCGGGTGCGAGGGCTCTCACCGCCCGCACGATTTCGTCCGGGTCTTTGGTATCGAGACAGATCGGCCAGGCATCGATGCCGGCGAACTCTTTGAAGAGCATGGCCTTGCCCTCCATGACCGGCATCGCCGCCTTCGGCCCGATGTCACCCAAACCGAGCACGGCCGTGCCGTCAGTGACGACTGCGACCGTGTTCTTCTTGATCGTCAGCGTGTAGGCTTTCTCGGGATCGTCGTGAATCGCCATGCAGACGCGCGCGACCCCAGGCGTGTACGCCATGGAGAGATCGGAGCGCGTCTTCAATTGCGCCTTGTTCTCCATACTGATCTTGCCACCTAGATGCAGCAGGAATGTACGATCGGAGACGTGTATGACCTCCACGCCGGGCAGCTCGCCGACGAAATCGACGATCTGCTCGCCATGCTCGACTGATGAGGCATCAACCGTGATGTCGCGAATTACGTGAGTGGAAGTGACTTGAACGATGTCGATCGCCCCTACATCGCCTCCCGCACGCCCGATGGATGATAGGACTTCCCCGAGCATCCCGACCTTGTTTTCGATGTGCACCCGCAGCGTTATGCTGTTGGATGCGCTAGGCGCTCTTCTGGCAACATGGCGCGCCTCGATTTGAACGACCTCATCGTTCGCAGGCTTTTCCATTTACTCATCTTTCCGGGGGGCTTATTCAGGATCGATCAGTCGGCGCGGCTGCCATCATCGGCCAGGATTACTTCGGGCCAATAGAGGAATCGCGCGCAATTTGAACAGACGATAAACATTCCATTCTTCGCCTGTTGGAGACGGGCTTGCGCAACCGACAAATTGCAGGCTTTGCAGCGTACGCCATTGATCGGGGCGAATGCTCCGTGTCCATTTCGGTTGGCGAAGTACCTGCGCAGGGATTCGAGCGTATCTTTTGAATGAGGCTGGGCCTTGAGCAACAGCCTTACCAATATCTCTTCTTCTATCTTCTCGGAAATGGTGTTCATCTTCCGACCTCCTTTTTCTTTAGCGTCGCGCCTGCTTCCTCGGCTGGTGGGGATGAATCTCTTCCAGCATGCTTCGGACGCCAATTAAATGGTTATTAAAGATTTCTCGAGCTACGTCGAGCAGTTTAAATAAGGCGGGGTCGGTGACCGAATAAAACACATTCGATCCTTCCTTGCGTGCAGTCACGATATTCTTATTGCGAAGGATAGCGAGCTGTTGCGAGGCATTCGCAGATCCAACTTCGAATTTCTGACTGACTTCGTTCACCGTCAGCTCCCCTTCGCGCAAGGCATCGAGAATCGATACGCGCAATGGATGTGCCAACGCCTTAAAGAACTCAGCTTTGAAATTGCTCAGTTTTTGTCTCATTGAATTTTATCGATTCGGCGGTCGCAAGGGTTAGCATCTGCGAATCTTTGCAGATGCTAGCTTCTATTCCGAAATGTGTCAAGACATGTTTTAGGAATATTTACGATTCTTTTTAAACCTAAACCTATGCAAGCCGCCATAAGTAGGTACAAGACGCAAAGGGTGGATAACGCGCTATTTATTTATGATGCCTTAACCGCGTTTTTGTATTTTTGATATTTGCGATTAATTTCCGATCTGAATTGCGCCTCAATTATAGAGGGTAGAGAAAAGGGGAAAAGATGGATAAACCGATTTCTCGCAGACAGGCATTGAAACATTTCGGCTCGGCGGGCGCAGGCGCGCTGCTCGGCTCCTCGTTATCGCAGGAGGACGACGATATCCGTATCGCCGGGCAAGCGGTCGAGATTGCGGTCGCTCCGGTGAGCGACCACACGATGCGTCTCAGCGTGGTTCCTATTGAGAAGGGGAAGCCTAGGACGATCCCCTATGATGGAGCGCTGGTACAACAAACCTGGTCGCCTCCGGTTGCGCGCTTCTCGAAACGGGGGCGCGATCGGAACGTGCGCTGTGGCAAACTGCTGGTGCGCCTATCGCCCGAGCCGTTGACGATTCGTATCGAAGATGCGGAAAAACGTCTGGTTCAACAACTCCGGCTCGATGAGCAGACGGGGGCGCTCGATTTCCTCCTGGGCGACAAACCGCTGCTCGGTCTCGGAGAGGGCGGACCGCAATTCGACCGGCGCGGATCGACCGATCGCATGCGCAGCGGCCAGGGCGGCTATCGGCTGCGCACTCACGGCGGGCGAGTTCCCATTCAATGGCTGGTCGGGACTGGCGGCTGGGCGATCTTCATAAATCAGCCTTACGGGACGTTCGATTTCACGCGCCCGGAGGCACGCTTCGATCCGGGCAGCACTCCCCTGCCGCTCGATCTCTTTATCATAGCCGCGCGAGAGCCGGCCCAGGTCATGGCCGAATATGCGCTATTGACGGGCCGCCCGGAGATGCCTCCTCTATGGTCGCTGGGCTATCAGCAATCGCATCGATTGCTCGCCAACCAAGAGGTGGTTCTCGATGTCGCCCGAACTTTTCGTGAAAAGAAGCTGCCCTGCGATGCGCTCATCTATCTCGGCACCGGCTTCACTCCATCGGGATGGAACAAGTACAACGGAGAATTCACCTGGAACCAGGCGGTCTTCCCCGATCCCCAGAAAATTGTGGGCGAGCTGCACGCCCAAAACTTCAAAGTTGTCCTGCATATCGTTCTAGAAGGGCGGCGACTCGCGGGCGCCGTCGGCGAGCCGTGTACGGCAGCCCCCCTGCCGAGCGGTCGAACGCCTGATGAGAAGTGGCCGGACGACCGGCAGGTGAGTTGCTACTGGCCGGTACACAAGAAACTCTACGACGATGGAATCGACGGTTGGTGGCCGGATCAGGGGGACGGACTAGACGCACCTTCACGCCTCGCGCGCAACCGCATGTACTGGGAAGGCTCGCTGCAGTTTCGCCCGAACGAGCGCCCTTATGCGCTGCATCGCAACGGTCACGCCGGCATGCAGCGGTTCGCCGCATTTCTCTGGTCCGGTGATGTCTATTCGACCTGGGAGACGCTCCAAACGCACGTGCCGGTCGCAGTCAACACTGGGCTCACTGGCATTCCCTATTGGGGGACGGACATCGGCGGGTTTGTGCCGACTAAGGAATACACCGGTGAATTGCACGTGCGCTGGTTTCAATTCGGCGCATTCTGCCCGCTCTTCCGCGCGCACGGAAGGACGTGGAAGCTGCGGCTGCCCTGGGGTTGGAACACGGGCGAGTTGGGTCCCAATGAAATCTCAAACTACAGAGGTGGCGCAGCCAACCCCGATTCGAGTGAGTTGCGCAATCCGGATGTAGAGCCGATCTGCCGCAAGTATCTGGAGCTGCGATACCGGCTGATGCCCTATCTCTACTCCGCCGTACGCGAAACGCACGAGACCGGCCTCCCGATTATGCGGGCTCTCTGGCTGCATTATCCCGACGACGCGGCTGCCGTCGCGCGCGGCGATGAATATCTCTGGGGGCGCGATCTACTGGTCGCTCCGGTAACCGAGAAGGGCGCCGGGTCGCGTCGGCTCTATCTCCCGCGCGGCAACTGGTACGATTTCTGGACTGAAGATAAGGTCGAAGGTGGTCGCGAGATCGAACGGCCGGTAGATCTAGCGACGATGCCGCTGTACGCGCGCGCCGGTTCTATCATTCCCTTTGGCCCCCTCAAAATGTATACGGGGGAGCAGGTCGAGGGGCCGCTGGCTCTCAACATCTATCCGGGCGCCGACGCAGCTTTCACGCTCTATGAAGACGACGGGGCGACATTCGACTACCGCCGCGGAGAATGGATGAAGCTGCAGATGGCCTGGAGCGATAGCCGCCGGACGCTGACGCTGCGGCTCGCCAGAGGCTCGCGGATGCTGCCGCCGTCGAGGCGCGAGATAGAGGTGCGCATCGTACCCGAAAAAACAACGCGCAAGATCGCATTCGAGGGACGGACTGTCGAATTTAAATTTTGATCACAATTGCGGCAGCCTCATTAGTTTTCAGTTTTTAGTTTTCAGTTTTTAGTCGCAGTCTTCTTGAAATCGCCTGACAGCGCAAATCATGCTAAAAACTGAAAACTGAAACGTCTGGCCCTACGTCTCCCCAGGTTTTTGTATTGATCTCTTCGGTCTATTTCTTCGAGGTCGAACCTTCGGAAGCGGCTACCTTAGTCTGTTCCACAGCGCTGGTATAGGTATACCACCCGATCATCATCTCTTCCCAGGTCTGATCGCCCCAACGGACCTCTCTGGTCGGGTCCGGATTGAATTTATTCTTAGCCGAATTGTCATAGTGTGCGACGCAATCCAGCCGCGTACCCTTCGGCAGCAATATCGGCTCTTTGGGAGTGTAGGTGAGCTGCCAGTTGAAATCATATCTCGGGACGTTGAGCAGAATCTCGAGAACGGCCGTCGGGGTAGACTACGGTATAGATAAAATCTTTTCCCCGTACGTGCATGTGCGGCATAAAAGAGGTGATCAGTACATCTTCGTCGAAAGTCTTCGATGATTTGACCTCATAGTTCGGGTCGCCCGGTGGGATGGCGAATCTCGCATTTGCCGCATTGCCGGTATTCAAAATCTTTTTCGCCGGCTCTTTTGCGAAGACCAACCCGATCTTCGTGCGGTCTTTGGTGATCTGCCCATTTGTCGTGTAATGCATCTGGAAGACGATGTTGTGCCCCTTCTTGATCAGCCGAGCCGTATCCGGACCAAAAAAGATTCCCGTCTTGTTGGGCGTGATTCCGCCCAGATGCGTGCGACCCCGACGGAATTCGTCTTCGCCGCCCGAGCTGGAATATTTGACGCTGGAATCCTGCGAGTAGGCGATGACGTGATGCACTACGCTACGATTCCCCGGCCTGATCTCCATCGCTTGAACCCATTTGTCTTCGGTGAAGCCAGTCGGGATTGTGAAATAAAGATAAGGCACGGTACCGTCAGAGGGGACGGTGTACTCTTCCTGCATCTCGAGCACTACATCAGGCTTTCCGATCGCCCATCCATCGGTGAATTTCGGCGGCGAGGGCAAATGCCTATCCTCGCCTTTGGGGGCACCGGCATCTACCCACGCGGCGATAGTATCGATATCTTTTTGCGACAGGCGCGCATCGTTGGCCCAATGGCCATACTTAGGGTCGGCAAACCACGGGGGCATCGAGCGTTCGACCACGCGCTCACGAATGGATTTGGCCCACGGGCGCACTTCCTGATACGTCATCAACGACATCGGAGCAATCTCGCCCGCCCGATGGCATTCCGCACAACTCTTGAAAAGAATTGGTGCGACATCTTTGGTGAATGTCACACTATTCGTGTTCGCTTCATTCGCCGCAGTCGCAAAGACCAAAATGGCGGCAAAGCCAGTGGCGACCATAACGGTTCGGTGAAGAATCCTTTTCATATGCGCCTCCATTACTCTTATGCCCCTTAACTTCCGACTTCAGTCCCATTAAATTCATCCCAGCAAAGCTTACAAATCATTTCATCTATCGAATTCTGTAAATCGCTCAGAGGCATCAATCACGCCGGCCCAGGCGCGCCTGGGGCCGGAGTAGTCCTCCGATCGCGATCTTGCTGATCTCTTCGGCCGCCTGCTCACTCGTCAACCGGCCATCGGGTCGGAACCAGCGCGAGAGCCAGAGCAACATTCCGAAGATACTGAAAGCTGCAACCGTCACATCGACATCCTTCAGCTTCCCCTCATCCTTGAGTTGCTGCAGGGTGCTCCGTAGTAGATCGAGATAGGCCCGCTTGCGCTGGTTGATCTTCCGCAGTTGGGCGGGAGCCAGCCCCGCGACCTCGTCGACTACGATCGTCACCGGACTGTGTCCATCCGGCCCGCTGTTGCCGGCGATCAGCTGCGCGTGATTGATGATTATCGAACGCAGACGTTTTTCGGCCTCGGCGATGGCGCGAGCCGGCGACATGACATTTTCTTCCAGCAGGTCCATGCCGTAATTCATTACAGCAAAGAGGAGGTCTTTCTTCCCGCCCGGGATAAAATGATAGATACCCGCTTTCGTGATCCCGACCGCATCAGCGATGTCACTCATCGAGGTGGCGTCGAATCCTTTGTCGCAAAAAAGCCGCGCCGCAACTACATAGATCTGGCTCAGCCTTTTCTTGCTCGCTTCTGTCTGTTTGCTTACCTTTTTTTGCGCTTTCATGATCGTCGGTATTCTACATAACCTACCGACTGGTCAGCAAGGATTTGGAGGCGGTCCTTATTACCGTAGCCGCGCGCATGGACGGCGAATCAGTACTGCCAGACACCCCGCTTCAATTGGTCCGCCATCCCCATCCCTGCAGTGTGGCATAGACGATCTTCAGGCCATCAAGCGAAGAGTTCCGGTACCGGCTTGAAGCCGACGTACTTCGTCCCCGATGCGGGTTCGACGTAATGGAATGACCTTCCCGAAGGCGTGTTGTCGATCGTCTTGGTCCAGTCGATGCCGAGCGCCGAGTAGATCGTGCAGGCCACATCTTCCATATAAATCGAGCGATTGCCCGACCAGCCGGGATCTACGATCTTTCCTCCGGCATCGTCGGTTTTGCCGATGACGGCGCCTCGTCTGATACCGCCGCCAGCCAGCATCCCCGAATGGACTTGCATGTAATGCTCGCGCCCCTTGCGCGTCTCGCTGATCGGCCCGATCGTGCGGCCGAACTCGCTCATGGCAACGACCAGCGTCTCATCGAGCAGCGTCTTGCCCGGGCTGTGTCTGGATGGGGTGGCGTCGAGGTCTTTGATCAGGTTCGTGAAAGCGGCGTCGAGCTCCTTGATCAATACCGGATGATTGCGAGTGTTCTCCTTGTAGATGCTGCCGTGATGATCCCAACCTCCGTGACTGGCCATGATAAATCGCGTCCCGGCGTCAGCGCGGAACAGGTTGCGCGCCAGTATCAAAGAGTTGCCGATCGAGCTATTACCGTATCGCTTCTTGTCGTCATCCGTGATCGTCATCACCTCGGGCACGCGCGGATCGTTCATGATCGCCCACGCCCCGCGGTAGTATTCGTGGTAATCGGCGAAGCTGCGGTCGGGGTGTGACTTGCCCCCGCGCAACGTGCTATCGAGTTGTTGCAGCCGTTCCCAACGTCGCTTGAAGGTCTCTTCCATTCCTTTCTGCGGCGCCAGGTTGGGAGGGCCATTGCTGATCGCCAGACTCAACGGCCCGAACTCGGCCGAGAAAAATCCCTGATTGATCAACCCCGCCTGATTTCCCGCCATATTCATCGAGATGAAGGCCGGCAGTGAATCACTGGGCTTGCGCTCCTTCGCCAACTCGTGACATGCGACCGCACCGATGGCTGGAACTTCCTTGGCGAGCGCCAGGTTGAGCGGATGGCCGGTCTGGATGTAATACTGTGCGCGGCCATGCACTGCATCCCAGGCCGTGAAGCTCCGCACGATGGTGATGCGGTCGAGCACGCTCGGCAGATTCTGAAACAGCCCGGCGGGAAGCTTCAGGTCGTTGGGGAAGCTGCGAATATCGAAATAGCTCGGCGTCCAGGCGCCTTCTTTGGCGTCGAGCGAGTCGATCTGGCTCATGCCGCCGTCGATATTAATGAACAATACCTGGCGGGCCGTCCCCATCGGTCTGACCTTCTCCTGTGCTCGGACGTTGAACGGGCGAAAGGCATTGAGATAACCGCCTACAAGTGTGATGCCTCCGACGCGCAGCAATTCGCGCCGGGTCAGAAATGGGATGTTTCGTTCGCTACGGTTCATGGTCTCTCCCCCAGAAAACAGTTTCAGTTTTTAGTTGCATCGAGACCGCCCAACTACAAACTAAAAACTGAAAACTGAAAACTGAAAACTAAAGTGACTGCTTAGCCTCTTCGCCGCGTTAGCGGCGGTTGATTGTAGCCGTGGGTTTTAACCCACGGTGGCGGTAGATTTTTTCGCGTCGCGTCAGCGACGGTTGAATTCAGGCGTCGCTAACGCGACGCGGGAATATCCTTCAAGCCCTCCGTGGGTTAAAACCCACGGCTACAATCAACCGCCGCTAACGCGGCGAAGAGTCTAAGCAGTTAATTTTAGCTGAGCTGTCTCGATCAGCAACTGAAAACTAAAAACTGAAAACTGTTTTTAGTAGTTAAACACGAAATCGAGCTTATTCAGCAGACTCCAATGCAGGTCTTCCGCGCCCTGCTTGCGGTCCTTCTGGAGCCATTCGACGGCAATCGTTTTCTCCTGCGGCATCGGATAACGCGACAGCGTGGCCAGATACATCTGTTCGACTATCTGTTCGTTCGTCTTGGCCGATTTGACAAGTTGATCGACCAGGCTGCCATTCGATGCAGTCACTCGTTTTGTCACAAACGGGCTGTTCATCAACACCATCGCCTGCAGGATCGATCCGCCCGGCTGGCGGTCGAACTGCTCGCGGTTGGCTTGCCCGAAGGTGCGCAGGAGAGCCTTCGCTTCACCGTTGTTGATGTCTTCCGGCGAAGCGGCCTCGGTCCAGAAGTGAGCCGGAGGGATCGCCGTGTCGTATAGATAATCCTTGCGATTGTAATCGCCGAAGACCAGTGTAGCCTGCGTGATCGCGTCGTGAATCTGTTCCGCGGTCAGTTGCCTTACATAGCGACGCGCGAAGTATGGCGTATAACTCTCCTTCCAAGCTCCGTCAAAACGCGAGGAGAGCTGATATGCGCTCGATCGTACAATGGTCCGCATCAGGTGCTTCAAGCTGAAGCGATTCGTCGCGAAATCGCGCGCCAGCTCATCGAGCAATTCGTTGTTAGTCGGCTGGCAGGTCCACGGCGCGGGCAGATTGGCCTTCGGGTCCTGCCGAGCCAGATCGAACGACTCAACCGGATCGACAATCCCCAGGCCGAAGAACTGCTTCCAGAAAAGGTTTACGGTGGCGCGCGCGAACTGCGGGTGTGTCGTCAGCATCCGCGCGAACTGCGGCCGCAGCGGTTTGCTCAGGTCAGCTTTTTCTCCGGTCAACATGAAGGTCGGGTGAATAGCTCCGCCATCTCGCTGCAAGCGTACCTGACTCCACCCCTTCGTGTCGTAACCGGTCCCGTCTTCCGTGACCGTGAAGCGATCCTGGTACGTTACCACGCGAATGCGCGTATTTCCGAAGAAAGCCGCCATCGCCCAGAGATCGCTCCTCTTCTTCGAGACCAGGTCGAGACTTACCTTCTCGAGAAAACCTTTGCCGCCGTGGCAAGAGATGCATTGATAGTTGGTGCCGAGGAAGATGCGCGCCGAATTGACGATGATCTCATCAGCGGTGTCTTCGTAGTTGTCGTCGTACATCGTGAGGCCGGTGATGTGCCAGCGCGTCAGGAACCCGGAGGCAGCGGCGTCGGGCATCCAGTTGGTGGTCGGCGCCGAAGCGGTCAACATCTCGGTCACGAACCGGTCGTAGGATTTGTCCTCTTTGAATGACTGCCTGATCCACGCGTCGAAATGCTTGAGCGCCGGATTGCCGATGCGATTACCGCAATTGCGAACCAGATCGCCGTACCAGTAACTCCAGTGATCGATCCACGCCTGGCTCTCGATCAATTCGTCGATCAGTTTATCGCGTTTATTCGGATCGGAGCTGTCGACAAAGGTTTTAAGCTGTTCGACGGTCGGGATGCGCCCGGTGAGGTCGAGGTAAACGCGGCGGCAGAATTCGTAATCATTCGACATCGGCGCGTGCGGGATGTTATCTCGTTTCATCGCGCCGAACAGTTGTCGGTCAATCAGATTGCGCACCTCGATCTTTTGCCCACCATCACCGGCGTGCGGCAATTTGGCGGCGACGCTCTTCGTGATTTCGCTCACCTGTTTGTCGGGACGCTGCGGACTGAGCTTCTCGTCCGCGTGCTCGCCGGGAAATCTGTCTTTGCCCGTAGTCTTTTTCTGCGCTTTTAGCGAATTGGTCGCGTCCGCTGCGAGGCAGATTATAACTGCGAGCCAGATGAGAAAGAGAGAGGCTTTGATGGCAACTGTGTTTGACCGCTGCTCTGCCGTGCGACTCTTCATGAATAGAACCTCCGCAGAAATAGTTTTCAGTTTTCAGTTTTTAGTTTTCAGCTTTCAATCCCCAATCAAGACCATCTAACTAAAAACTGAAAACTAAAAACAGAATTTTCACTCGCCCTCACCCGCCACTGTGGTAATTAAACCTTTCGCATCGATCTTTCTGATCCGATGATTGGCTCGATCTGCAATAAAGATGTTTCCGTCTTTCGCGATGGCTAACTTTTGCGGCGTGTTTAACGCAGCGGCGGTAGCCGTTTTGCCGTCTCCACCGAAGCCCGCGCGCCCCGACCCCGCAATGGTTGTGATCACTCCTCCGCGGATTACGCGGATGCGATTGTTCCCGCTGTCTGAAATGTAGAGGTTGCCCGCTGCATCCAATTCCATGTCGGCGGGCGTAAAGAGCTTCGCCTTCTCCGCCGGCCCGCCGTCCCCTACAAATCCAGCTCCTCCGATCCCCTCACCGCCGCCGAACCCGGCCACTGTTTGAATCTTCCCGTCCGCGGCAACGCACCGGATACGGCTGTTTGCCGCATCGGCGACATAGAAGCCGCCGTCAGGCCCTACAGTCACGGCCATCGGAAGATTCAATTGTGCCTCGATTGCCGATCCGCCATCACCACTAAGTCCGGCAACCGATCCGGCAACTATCGTCATCGTACCGTCGCGTTCGAGCCGCCGCACCACGCGGTTGAAGGTGTCGGCAATCAGAATGCTCCCGGTGGTTTCAACCGCGATGCCTTGCGGGTTGTTGAGCGAATCCTTCGGCGCCGGATTGCTATATCCGGTAGAAGGGGCTTTGCCCGTGCCGGCTATCGTCGTGATCAATCCCTGACGATCGATGCGCCGGATTCGTTGATTGTATGTGTCGGCGATGAGCAGATTACTTTCCGCATCGAAAGCCAAATCGTGCGGCGCATTAAGCTGAGCCTTGATAGCAGGCCCGCCGTCGCCGCTGAAGCCCGCTTCGCCTGTCCCTGCAACGACGGTCAGATGACCCTTGCCATCGAGCTTGTAGATCCGGTGCGTTCCGGTGTCAGAAATATATAAATCGCCTCTGCCATCGAGCGCGAGTCCATTGGGATAGATCAGTCGATGTTGGTTATTCGGAGGAATATAAAGGAAAACAGAAACGGCAAAGAAGGGCACGAGAGACATGAGGACAGTCCCCCAATTCACCGATGAATGCCCTCTGCCGATCGAGAAAATGGAATACGCAACGATCGAAACGGAATGAAACAAACGATAAATACCCTTTTTTTTCGTTTCGTTCATTTTCGTTCTGTTCGTATTCGCTCCTCTACCTCCGACGGACATCAGGTTCACCTCCTAAAAGATCAGCTTCAGACCAAATTGAATTATTCGTGGGTCCCGGGCCGAGGTAACGATACCGAAGTTACTGCTGCCAACATCGCGCCCCGGCTGGCCCCAGTTCGGGTGATTGAAAGCGTTGAAGAATTCGCTGCGGAACTGCAGCTGCATCTTCTCCCGGATCCTTATGTTCTTAAAGATGGCCAAGTCTATCACATTGGTCCCGGGGCTTGTCACGGTTGAACGCCCCGCCGTGCCGAAACGGTCCGCCGGAGCGGAGAAGCAACTGCCATCGAAGAAGGTGACACCTCCGCTCGCCGGATTGCGCGTTCGTGCGCTCTCGGAGAGCTTCGGATTGCAGATCTGATCGGGCCGCACCGCGCCGTCGGTTCCGATGCCGAGCGGGTCGCCGCTGCTCCTGATGGTGAGCGGATATCCCGACTGCAGCGAGACGATGCCGTTGAGCTGCCAGCCGCCGATCAGATGTTCGACGATGCCACTGGCATTCGCGCCGAGGCGTTTGCCCAGTATGCCACGTGTGCCCTGCCCGAAGGGAAGCTCATAAATGAATGAAGTCACGAAGCGAAACCTGTAGTCAAAGGACGCCAGCCCTTTGTCCGCATATCTGTTGAAGATGTCCTGGATGCGGTTGCCGGTGTCGTTGTCGCCGCCTCCGAACGGCTGCGCGTCGCTGATCGCTTTCGACCAGGTGAATGCGCTGATGAACGTCAGCCCGCCTGAGAATCGTTTCTCGAGCCGCGAGAGCAGAGAATGATAGGTGGAGAAAGCGGTGCTCGTGGTCTCGAACCAGTTGTCGAGCGTGATCAATTGACCATCAAAAACGGCGAATGGTAACAACCGTCGCAGGTGCGGATTGACCGAGGTCGGAATGACCGCATTCGGAGAACGGGGTTCGCGGGTATTGAAATTCTCGCGGCGGTTGAGCCTCGTTCCCTTGTTGCCCGCGTAAGCGATCTCGGCGACCAAATTATTTCCCAACTGCTGCTGGACGCCGAAATTCCAGTGCTGGACGTATGCATTCCGGAAATTTATTCCGTAAGTGTTCGGTCCCGGAGTGAACGAACCGATTGGGGGATCGTCGAGCAAGTAACCGATGAAGGTTTCCGGCGTCGCCTGCCCGAATTGAAAGGACGAGAGCGACTGCTGGTCTTCGCGCACGAAAGGCAGATTCTCGACCGCATCCTGGAAGTAGCTGACCGGCACGGTATCATAGAAAAGCCCGTAGCCGGTCCGAATTACAGTCTTCTGCGTTAATCGAAAGGCGATTCCGAGGCGAGGACCGAAATTGAATTTTTCTGTATCGACGAGCGACCGCGGTACTTCGCGCCCCGCAACGACGATCTGCGGCAACATATCTACGCGCAAATCATCGAGCGTCAATCCCAAGTTCAGCGGATCGAGAGTTGCCGGCAGGCTCGCGCATTTCTGCCTGTCTTTACAGAAAGCGATCCCGCCTTCGGCGAAGCTCCCCGGGAAGCGCGGGATGCGGATGGCCGAAATATTGTTGCGCGTCTCTTTGGGAGGAACATAAAGCTGATAGCGAACTCCGTAGTTGACCGTCAACCTGCTGCTGAATTTGAAGTCATCCTGGAAAAAGCCGGCATACTCGGTGGCGCGCAAAAAACTCGTATGGTCTCCCGGCCTGCGCGCCTTTTGCCTCGGCAGCCCCAGCAGAAAATTGGCGAAGGTGTTGCCCGTGCCGGGGAAGCCTTCCAGCCCGGTCCATTCCTGATTACCGAAATTGAAATCGCCGCGCGTGTTGGCCGGTATATTGAATACGTCGAGCTTGATCCGGCGAACTTCGGCTCCCACCTTGAAGAAATGCCGCCCTTTGTTGAATGATATCTGGTCGATGAATTGGAATGTATGGTCGCCGCGCCGGCTCTCCCCGCCATCATCTATGCTGGTGAACCCCGTGATCGAGATGACAGGGGCGCCGGAACCTGCAAGCGGCAGACCGCGAATGCCGAGTTCCTGAACCAGATTTATGCCATCGAATATCCGCTGAGCGCCCGATTCGGGACGCGCACGCTGATAGCCGAATCTAAATTCATTAACAGTACTCGCGCTGATTGCCTTCGTATAACTGGCGCCGATGACCTGTTGCCGGTTGAGGTTCAGGCGCTCATTACCCGGGAAGCTGCCCGGAGCCAACCCGTCCGAGTCATTGAAACCGTAACGGGCATAGAAGGAGTCGTTCTCGGTGAAGCGGTGATCGATGCGGATCATAAACTGATCGGCGAAGTCTCGGGTGCTGCGCGTGTCGAAAAAGTTGTTGACCGGATTACCGGTTCTGTCGTCGCGCGTGCCAGCCGTATTAGAATCGGGCCACAACCCCTTCTCCATAATCGCTCGCGCAACCGGATCGAACCGGTCGAGCGGAATCTTGTTTTCGGGAAATGGATCGCGGAGAAAACGGTTAGTCTGGTTCGGAACGGGCCTGGAACTACGCGGATCATAAAGCTGGTTGGCGCGAACCTGCCGGCCGAGCGAATCGGTGCCGATGACGTCCCCCAGGATGGATGAGAAATCCCCCGTCTTGAAGGCATCGCTGGGCACAGCGCGGAGGCCGACATTACCCCTGATTTGCCGAAACCCCTGATAATCGCCAAAGAAAAAGGTTTTGTTCTTGACGATCGGCCCGCCCACGGCCGTACCGAATTCGTTGCGGATCAAGGGCGGTGCGATGAAATCGCCTTTTTCATTGACGAAGTTGGGATTTCGATCGAAGTAGTTGCGCGCCTGAAAGGCGTCATTGCGATGGAATTCATAGATCGTGCCGTGCAGTTCGTTTGTGCCTGATTTAGTGACCACGCTGATCTGCCCGCCCGCGCTGCGCCCGTATTCGGCCGCGTAGTTGTTGACCTCGATCTTGAACTCCTGGATCGCGTCGATAGATGGGCGGAAAGATATGCCGGAATCCCACTGGGTCGTGTTGGATACGCCATCGAGTTGGAAAGAGTTCTGCTCCGAGCGTGTTCCGCCGATGCTGATCCCGCCGCCGGCCTCCACTCCGGGCTGCCCCGAGGTGACGCCCGGCACCAGCGTAGCAAGCGTGACGAAGTTGCGGCCGTTTATCGGCAAATCGACTATCTTCTTTTGATTGATCGCGCCGCCGACCGAGGAGTTCTCCGATTGAAGCAATTGCGCCGTACCCTGTATCTCGACCACGGAGGTCAATTCGCCGACCTCTAGTTCTACGTCCAGTCGCGCGGTCTGATTGATCTCCACCAGAAATCTCCGGTAACTGCGCCGGCGGAACCCCGGCAGTTCGGCCGAGATATCGTAGCTCCCGGGCTTGAGGCCCGGCAGGTTAAAGTTACCGGTCTCATTCGTGTTCGTCTCCCGCTCGAACCCTGTTCCGGGATCGCGAACGATAACCCTGACACCGGCCAGCGCGGCCCCCGCAGGATCGGTAATTTTTCCGGTAACGGTTGCCGTGCCCGACTGTGCAAAAAGCGAACCTGTGCCGAGCAGGACCAATAGGGGGAGAATTAGAAGACTCCTGGTGCGGTAATGCATGCTGACCTCCTGTATTGTGGGCCAGACTGTCGATTCACCACGGATTTGCGCGGATGCGACGGATGCTACTCACCGATTTGATTCGTGAAAATCCGCCGCGTCCATATTCAATCCATGGAAAGTTGACACCATAAACTGAGGCGTTACTAACAATGACCTCGTTAAAAAAGTCGCTCAAGTTATGAGCAAGCTATAATTAGTATATTTGGATAGTAAGATGATGGGATTATAGTATCGCTCAGGCAACCCGGGGAGTGACATAGAGTAAATCGAGGTAAACAGAGGCGCAAACGGCAATTCTGTAACATAAAGTAAACACGCTTCTTGACCGATTATAGCTGATTCGGAGAGGAGAAAAGGTTATGTTACGGTAAACCGGTGAGTTGTGCTCTTGCAGCCACAGAGCAGTTACGATTTTATACTCGTTCCATACGAGAAGAAAAGAAGCCAGGTTAATGGAATTATATTTGCCCAAGAACGGGTTGGTGTGTATGATATCAGCGCCGTAAAGCCATAGCTGTTACAGGTAGTGCCCATTATGCGCTATGGCAGCACCTTGCCAGACGAAAATCAAAAGAGAGCAATCATCGTAAAGAGGTCGGCGATTAAACATTGATTACTAGCAGATCGCCTTATCCACCAGAAACCCAAAGTGACGGCCGGAACGGTGACTGCGGCTAGTCCTAAGGTCAGGTATAAAATTTTCATCCCCACAGGCGTGATATTCAGGCAAACGAATAATCCCGAGTGATAAAGGAGTGTTCCCCTTATGAAAACCACACATATATGCCAAAGAATGAGAAGAAGTGTCGGATATGCAATGATGACGATGTTCGCTGCCCTTTACTTCTCTGCGGGGGTTTTCGCACAGCGTACAACTGGAAACATCGAAGGCACGGTGAGTGATGCGAACGGCGCGGTAGTTCCCGGTGTCAACATTACCGCGACCGGGGTTTCAGTGGGTTTCAGCCGAACAACGCAAAGCGATAGTCAGGGTGTTTTTCGCTTTCAACAAATTCCAGCGGGCACATACAAAATCACGACTGTGGCTACTGCTGGTTTTACGGCAGCGACGGTAGAAGATGTCACCGTAACAATTGAGAACGTCACTGTCGTCAATATTAAGCTCGGAATCGCCTCAACAACCGAATCGGTGGTCGTGACGAGCGATGCGCTGGGCGTCAACCTTGAGACGACCGATAGTAAAGTGCAGACAAACATCACCTCGAAGTTGATCGATCAATTGCCGAAAGGTGTTAGCTTCGACTCTCTCCTGAAAATTTCACCGGCAACCAGATCTGAACCCCTCGCGGGTGGTTTTCAGGTCGACGGGGCTTCGGGTTCAGAGAATACGTTTATAATTGATGGTATACCTCTTGAGAATTTCAGGACCGGCGAGCTCAACCGGGTCAACAATTTCCCGACAGCGCTGATTTCAGAGATTCAGATAAAAACTGGCGGGTTCGAAGCCGAGCACGGCGGAGCATCGGGCGGTGTCATTGCTATTGCGACCAAATCGGGTGCGGACACTTTTCATGGTGAAATTGGCTCTCAGTTTGAACCCAGCGCCCTTCAACCCGGCCCTCGGGCCGCACCATCTCGCTTTGTTTCGGACAACTCCTCGCCCGAAGAGATCGCGGCCAATCCTGACTATGTCTATTTGCTGAGACAGAATCGGGATAGATTCTCTGAATTTCTTCCCGACTGCAACTTTTTCGGGGCCATTGGTCAAAGGTCGAGCATGGTTCTTAGGAAGTTATTCTCCACAAATTAGTAGAAGGACGCGCGTCTCTAATTTCATTGCTCCAATCAGCAACGCGAATTTTTCTACCGGTAGTTTCGTTCCCCTGCCGCGACTCTCGTCGGGAAAACCACTTCCACCGCTCACGTACAAAGCGAATACCAAAAACGAATATGCCTTTTCCCGAGTGGATGCTCAGATTCTCAATAACCTGAGAGGTTATGTAACCTATTTGTGGAACCCACAAATTAACGATGGAGTGATTCCTTTCGCAAGCATAACGACCGACAATCCGGTCAATGTTGTATACGCTGGGAATTCCTATCCTTCCGATCAGTATAATGGCCTTAGAGGTGGGCGTGTGAATTCAAATAACTTCAATGGGCAGCTTGTGTATACCATAAGCCCCAGAATGGTTGCGGCGTTCCGCTATGGCCGCGAATTTCTGAATGAGAAAGGAAACAACTATTGGATTCCCAATGAAACTCGCTCCAGGTGCCTTGGAGCCCAAAGCGCTTATACAAGAATCACAACAGGTTGCCCAGGCGGCAGGGGCTATCAAAATGTCACCACTAACGACATTACTATAGGCGACGTATCGTTAAGGAATGATTACAACGCAGATGTTACTTTCTTACCTGGCCAGTTTGCCGGCAAACACGAGTTCAAGGGCGGTTATCAATATGGTCGAATCGTTAATGATGTACTTAACGGTAATACTGAGACAGGTACTGTGGAGATTTTTTATGGTTTGGATTATGCGCTAGCAAACACAGGCGTGAGCCTGCCTTGCGCACTTGGAACAGCAAGCTGTATTGGGGTCGGGAGGTATACCAGATTCGGTACGAAAGGGGTTGCTCGAAATAACTATCAGGGTATGTACATTCAGGACAAATGGCAGCCCACCGGACGGCTTAGTTTGAATCTGGGTGTTCGACTGGAGAAGGAAAATCTGCCTTCATTTAATGCCGGCGATGTTTTGGCAGGGGCGCCAGTCGCCCCCATTAAAATTGGCTGGGGCAAGAAGATTGCCCCACGCTTGGGTGGCGCCTATGACCCGTTCGGGACCGGGAAAACGAAAATATTTGCCAGTTATGGCTGGTTTTATGATCGTCTGAGATTTGAATTACCGCGCGGATCATTCGGCGGTCAATTTTTTCGGGTTGATTATTTCCCGATCACTGCCGACCATCCGAATTACGACTACTATACGCCGGCCAGGGTTTTGGGGAACTTCACCGATCCGCGAGGCGGCGGCAATCCCTCCGCAGTTGGCGGGTTAAGCCAACTACAAAGAGACTTTCGCATTCCGTCAAACCTGACCGAATCTCAATTCAACGCGTTAGGGCTCCTCGTCACGGGTGTCGATCCCGACCTGAAACCCTTTCGTCAAAGCGAAGTCACGGTAGGTGTTGAAAGAGAACTGGCGAGTAGTTACGTTTTGTCGGTTCGCTTCAGCCGCAAGAATGTCGACCATGCCATCGAAGACCACGCCATTCTTGGAATAAACGAAGCAGAAAACTATCCTATCGGTAATCCTGGCGAAGGTCTGGATTTGAGGCTCGATCAGGCAACCGGATATGTCAAATCGGCAAAACCGCAGCGTTTGTATCGGGCGCTGGAGATCACCCTTAACAAACGACTATCAAATAACTACTTCTTCAATGCGAGCTATACCCTGAGCAGTTTGTACGGCAACTATTCAGGACTGGCAAGCTCTGATGAAGACGGGCGCAATTCCCCAGCAGTGAATCGCTTCTTTGACTACGCCATTAACGGGTTCACGGCAACCGGGGCACCTGATAATGGCAATTTGGCGACCGATCGCCGGCATGCCTTCAAGGCATTTGGTGGATACGTGTTCGATAAATGGAAAAATAAGGCGCATTCAACCGATCTATCTTTCTTCTATCTAGCGCTGCATGGAACTCCACAGACGACGACGATTAACGTTGTTGCTACTGAAATTCCTTTATCAAAACGAGGCGACCTGGGAAGAACACCGATTCTCACCCAGACAGACCTTGCGTTGACGCATCGTTACAAATTCGGGAAAGATGAGCGTTATGGGCTGGCCTTCTCTTTCAATGTCTTGAACGTCTTCAACCAAAATACCGTGACGAGGCTGAATACTAGTAGATATCGGGTGACAGACACTATCGCGGCGGAGGATATCGATCCGAACTACGATGCCGAAACACAAACGTTGACAGCGGTTCTGAATCAAATTCTGAGCGGACAAATCGGACCGCAGCTCAATCAACTCGAAAATGGCGGCCTTGCGAGTTTGGATGACAGACCAAATCCGTATAGCAGTCTATACGGCCAACCTAACACATATCAGGGCGCCCGTAGCGTCAGATTCGGTTTACGATTCACTTTCTAGATGAGTCAGTAAGCAAAGGGAAATGAAAAAGTAAAATAGGCAAGGAGCGATAATTACGGGATTATCGCTCTTTTGCCTTATCACGCCCAATGTGTAGCCCTTTTAGAAGGTGAGCGTGGCTCGCAGATTCATGCTGCGGTTACCGCCCGGAGCCCCTATTATGCCGAATGTGTCGCTGGAGACATTTAACGCCCCGGGGGGCGTGTCAATATTGCCGCCGAAGCCCCATCTCGGGTGATTCAAAACGTTGTTGAAGCCGGCAAATATCTGGAAGCGAACCTTTTCGGTAAACTGGAAGGTCTTCGTCATCGAAACATCCCATTGAAACCTATTCTTGTCGCGGAGATACAGAAACTGCCCGAATTCACCAGGGGTCTTGTTCGGGAGCAGGTACTGAGGATTAGCCATGCCAGTCGTCTGGTCGATCAGCCGCGGGTCGACAGCGAGCCGTTGCACATCCGTAATGTCCGATCTATTTGAGCGGGTCAGCGGCGCGTCGAACATTTCTTGAATCTGCTCCAGGGTAACACCAGGAGCAAGCCTTACACCATTTGAAAAATTGTTGTTAGTATTGACCGTCGGAAACCCTCCTGTCAGTTGGATAGGTTGCCCGGTATGAAATACAAAGATCGAGCCCAGGGTCCAGCCGCCGACCACGCCGTCGAGCAAGCGATTGTTGACCGATAGCCACCGTCCACGACCGACTGGCAGATCATAAGTCCCAGATGACTGGAAGACGTGCGTAATATCAAAAAAAGATACCCGGCGGTCTCGGTCAATATCACGCCAGGTTATGAAATCGCGGCTCTGGGTCTGATTGTTCGCATTGAGATTGGTCAAACTCTTGCTCCAGGTGTAATTGGTCGTCCAATTCAGCCCCTTTGAGAAACGCTGCCGGAACTGAATCTGTAGACCATTGTAACTATGCCAGCCGGTGTCATCCACGTAGTTTATGCGACCGGCAGAGAAGGGATTGAGCAGGAAGAAGTTGATTGGAGTAAGCCCTGGCGCGTTGTAATTCGGATTTATCCGGAGGCAAGGACTGAAGGCGTTGCCGAACATGCGGCAGACATAGTCCCGGTTAGTAGCGAGAGTGTTGGCCAGTGAACCGGCTGCGCCGTTATCCAGGTCCGTGATGAACGCGGGGTTGGCATACCCGGAATTGGCTACGATCGCCCCGACATTGCCTCGTGGTCCGAATGCCGCGTCGAAGATGGGAAGAGCAACCTGGCCTGGCAGCCCTGAATTACCGAAGGTGCAGGCTGGCTGGCCAGTTTGGCCGCAATTCGGATTAACATTTCTGTAAACACCTAAATTCCGTTGCGCGTTCTTGAATTCCTCTAGAAATCCGTTCTCGAATATGTTGACCTCATTCAAATTGCTTGTGCGCCAGGCGAGCTTCGATTGATTCCCCACATAGTTTATCTCCAGCGCACTGTCCTTCCATAACTCGCGCTGGATCCCGAAGGTCCAATTGACTGTATACGGGGCGCGTAGTGTGGGGTCGAATCCCCTGAGGTCCCGCGCGAATGTCTGATCCGCCTGATTGATGACCTGCCTATAGTCGGTAGCGGTAAATGCGAATGATGAGGCAGTCAGCGGATTGGCCACGATGTCCGAGAGCGTGTAGAACGCCGGCAGCGATGTCTGTCCCGTTTGTCCCGGTATGAGCGCAGTCGCATTGATCATCTTACCTGCATTGGGACCGAGGTTCGCCGCAAACATCTGCGTCCCTTCGTCGTAAACGATCACCGAATAGGAACTGCGAATTACGGTCTTCGAATCACCGAAAAGTTTGCCCAGAAACCCCTTTGTTATCGAGGGATTCCACGCGAAACCGAAGTTGGGGGCGAAATTGAGCCAGTCTGTCTTGTATGGCACCCGGCCAACTTCCACCGTAGGGTTATTGTTACCGCTGAGTTCGCCTGGAGCAAACAGCTTTTTCGAAGGACCGAAAAGGCTTGCCATATCCGGAGCCGCAGTAATTCCCTTAACATCGTTCATTGGGCCTTGAACCTCCCAGCGTAATCCGTAATTCAATGTCAGGCTCGGTCTGATACGCCAGCGATCCTGTACGTAGGCGCCGCCCATAAGCGAGCTCGTCCAGGTGAAGTTTTGGAGGCCGTCGTATTTGAGAGTGTCAGGATTGACGACTCGTTGGAAGTTTGCGGCTGAGACTCTGCCGGTCAACAGGTTGTAAAGTGCCACAGGATTACCCAGGTCGTTGCTGTTGATACCGGGTAAAGTAGCTGGAGTGAACGCACTGCTCACTCCCAATGGGTCTCCCGCCGGCGTACCGGTAGTATAAGTGGGAACCTGATAAATTATTCCGACATCCTTCCAATCTGACTTGCGGTAGCTGCCGCCGATCGTGATGGTATGCTGCCCGCTGGTCAGCGTCATCGTATCGTAGATCGTGGTGATGTAATGGCGTCCGGCAACGTTTTGCTGGTCAATGAATGGAACAACCGGGCTCGTCGGACTCCCCTGGCCAACGGCATTTGCGAACTGCAAATTGCCGCCGATTCGTAATGGCACATTATTGTACTGATAATAAGGGCCATATTCGTCGCGCGTGTTGGTATCACCGCTGTGCTGTACGCCGTATCGAAATTCGTTGATGATTTTGGATGAAAGTGTAGATTGCAGCGCCCCGGAATATGCGAAGTAGCCGATGCGGAACGGATTGGTCCTCTGGATGTCGGGTACCGGTATGCGCCTCTCGCCAGGTTGCCAACTATGCCTGTAGTTCCAGGTAAAGGTCAACTGTTGTTTCGGCGTGACGAAATAATCCAGCCGCGTTGCCGGGAAAAACTCTGTCTGGTTATTTTCGGCATTCCACGTATATGCGTTTCGGTTGGGATCGCCGTCCGCAATCTGTGTGGCGAACTGTGGTATCTGATTGTTAATGCCGAGGATATCTTGCGCGATCGGATCGAGCCTCGTCGGCAGGCCCCTCCCAGCGGCAATATCCAGCACGTTGACGGTATTGAACTGACCGTTGTCGACTCTCCGATAGGTAAAGTCGCCTCTCTGAGCTTCCGACGTCAAAACCGAAACGGTACGGGGATTTGTAAGCGGGTGATAACTTCGCTCGAAATTGACAAAAAAGAATAACTTCTCCTTGAAGGAACCGAAGGGCAGAAGCGGACCGCCGATATTTCCCCCATAGTCATGCCAGCGTTCATAGGAGCGATCCAGGCCCCGGGCATTTCTGTCCCATCCATTGGCATTGAATTGTTCACTGCGAGGCTCGTAGAAGACGCTGCCATGGTACTCTCTGCCTCCGCGCTTGGTAACGAACTTGATATTCGCGCCGGATTGCGCGCCCGAGTCCGCTCCAAGGCCGCCGGTCTCCACTACCACCTCCTCGACCGCGCCCAAACGCACCGGAACGGTTGCGAAGAATACATTCCCGCCGCTCTTAAATCCGTTCGAGGCATTATTGATCCCGTCAATCGTCACGTTGACGGCGCCGCCAGCCAGGTTGTTGTACCGTGCGTCGCCGGTGATCGGAGGAGAAGCTCCAGGGGCGAGCCTTGCCAGATTGAGAAGATTGCCGCGGTTTGCCAGAGGCAATTCGGTAATCGTTTTTGGAAGAAGAGTGCTCGCCATCAACTGAGAAGAAGTCTCCAACGTTTGCGAAGGGCCTCCCTCAACTGTGACGACTTGTGTCGCCACCCCCACCTCCAGGCTGACCCGTATATCCGTAGTCTGGTTTGTCGATACAGAAATATTGGAAAGGACCGATGTTTGAAACCCCGGCGCCGTCACGGTTATCTCATACAAACCGGTGGCTAAATCCGAAAACAGGAAAGTACCACCCCCTGTCGAGGCAGTCTCCTTCTTGATGCCGGTCTTGGTGTCCTGCAAGACAACGCTGGCATTCGGGATCACGGCGCCGGTCTGATCCTGAATCGTTCCGGAGATCGATCCGACAATCCGCAACTGCGCCTGGACCATTGGCTCGCTCGCTAAAAATAAAACCACCACCACTAACATTTTTAACAACACTTCACCCTGACTCTGCGCCATCTGTCCTCTCATAACCAAGACCTCCTGTGCTCAATTTTGCCGATTTCAAACAAGGGTTTATCGCAAATACAGTAGAAATGAACTCAGCGTAAATAGATCACCGTTGGAGTAGGAATGTCTTGGATTGAGTTAGGATGGCATGAATCCGGTTAGGAAATTCACAATAAAAATTGCATAGCAGTTTTCAGTTTTCAGTTGGAAATTATTATTGAAAACTGAAACCCGAAAACCTTAAACAAAAACTGAAAACTAAAAACTGAAAACTGAAAACTGAAAACTGTTTTACGCCAAAATCTCCTTGATCACGCGCCCATGGACATCGGTCAGCCGCATATCGCGGCCATTGAAGCGATATGTCAGCTTCTCGTGATCGAGCCCGAGCAGATGCAGGATGGTTGAGTGGAGTTCGTAGATGGATTTTCTGTTCTCGATGGCGCGGTAGCCGTACTGGTCGGTCGCTCCTACGATGGTTCCGCCTTTGACGCCGCCGCCGGCGAGCCAGGCGCTAAAGCCGTTCGCGTTGTGATCGCGTCCGTCCATCCGCTCCGAGATCGGCAGCCGTCCAAACTCGCCGTGCCAGATGATCAGCGTCGAATCGAACAACCCGCGGCTCTTGAGGTCTTTGATGAGGCCGGCGATCGGCTTGTCTGTTTCGGCGCAGTGCAGGCCGTGGTTCCCTTTGAGTATCCCAGTGCGCATCCCAGCTCGGCTCGAAATTGCCGCCGCCCGAAAATATCTGGACGAAGCGCACGCCGCGCTCGACCAGCCTGCGCGCCATCAACGCCTGGCGCCCGAAATAATCCGTCGGCTTCTCGCCCACGCCGTAGAGTTTTTGCGTGGCCGGCGATTCCCTGCTGATATCTATCGCGTCGCCGGCATGAGTTTGCATGCGGAATGCCAGCTCGTAGGAATAGATACGGGCCGAGAGCTCGCTGTCATCCGGGTTGTGCGCCAGATGTTTTTCATTGAGCTCATTCATCAACCTGAGCCATTTTTTCTGTTGCTCCGGCGTGCGCCCTTCAGGCGGATGCAGATCGACGATCGGGTCGCCGCTGTCGCGGAAAGGCGTGCCTTGATAGGCCGCAGGCATGTAGCCGTTTCCCCAATTGGGAGCGCCATTGATCGGCCCACCGCGGTAGTCGGTGAGGACGATGAAACCCGGCAGATTCTCGTTCTCGCTGCCCAACCCGTAAGTAACCCAACTCCCGACGCTGGGATGCCCGGCGAGGATGCTGCCCGTGCTCATCTGGAAAATCGCCGGTCCGTGTGCCGGACTGAGCGCATACATCGAACGGATCAACGCCAGATCATCCGCATGCTCCGCCACGTGGGGGAAGAGCTCCGATATCTCCATTCCACACTGTCCGTGCTTGCGGAATTGCCATGGTGAGGGCATCAAACCGCCCGGTGTGCCCATCGTCGGCCGCACCTCGCCCACTCCCGTCATCGTCTCGCCTTGCCGTTTCAATAGCTCGGGCTTCGGATCGAAGGTATCGACCTGGCTCACGCCCCCGTAGCAGAAGATAGAGATCACGGCTTTCGCTTTTGCGGGAAAGTGCGGCTTCCTGGGCGCAAGCGGCGACCTCGCATCGGCCAACAGCCCATTGCGATTGAGCAGATCGGCGAAGGCGACGCCGGCTATACCGCCGCCAAGCCTGTGTAAAAGCTCTCTTCGTGAATAAATCATAAAATTTTGAAGATCATGAGCGCCAATCAGTACCGCGAGCGGTAGCGAGCGAGACTTCAGGATAGAGCCGTACTTACAACTGACTGCGACACTGGTTCAGTGAGATGCTCACTCATCATCCCATTCATCAAAGTTTGGTAATTCACCGCCCTGACCGTGGATAACGTAATCAATAGCACGGGCAACACTCTTTTCGTTCCACAAATATCGAGTACTGCCATGTCGCGACCAGGGTTTGAGTCCACGTTGCCAGACCGAGCAGTTAATCATCATCGTCGTGGCGTTCGCCTTAAACGCATTCATCACCAACTCAGGTTTACGATTTGCGGTGACAACTGAATGAACATGATTTGTCCTGACATTGATTGCCTTCAATACCCAACCACGAATATCGCAAGCCTCACGTATTGCTGTTTCAACCGCAGATCGACGTGCCACGGTCAATTCGACTGGATCACGTTTCATGCGCAATCGCATTTCATGCTTTTTCTCTTCATCTGGTGGAAGCGTTGGGGTTCCATAAATATTATTATTACGGTCGACCGAGCCGCGATCGTCTCCATGTAACCAGTATCCATAACAGCGAAAGGAAATGAAATAGGCAAGAGGCACGCCACTCAGATTGAATTCAGTATCCGAATCTGACATTACTGTTATTGAAGCCTTTTTCGGAAGTTCGGAAGTCTCGCTAGCTACCGCTCGCGGTACTGATTACTATAGAGTCTCGCTCGCCACCGCAATAATAAGCGACGATAATCAGTACCGCGATCGGTAGCTAGCGAAAGCGAAAATCTATTGTCGATATACAAACTCATTGAGATTGAAAATCAGCTGGCAGAACTCGGCCAATCCGTTGGGGCTGCTTCGGATGTATTCCACCGCCTTCGCCCGCTCGAACTCTAGCGGTGCGCGCCCCAGTGCCAGGCGATAGGCCCGCTCCACCTGTGCCCGCACGTTCTCGCCCTCCTCGCTCCGTAATCGCTCAGCAAAGAACCGGGCCTCGGTGATGACGAAGTTGTTGTTCATCAGCAGCAATGCCTGCGGCGCGATGGTCGACCGGTTACGCCGGTCGCACGAATTGATCAGGTTCGGTTGATCGAATGTTTCAAAGAGCGGGTAGCGGATGCTGCGCTTCGAAAACACGTACAGGCTGCGCCGCCACGTCGAAGGATCGTCGTCCGGCTTGCCCGGCCACGTCCGCTTGGTGCTCGATTGGAAGAGCTTCGGATCGATGTACGGGAAGACCGCCTGACCGCCCAGCGTCCGATCGAGATTGCCCGCGACGGCCAGTATCTGATCGCGTATGATCTCGGCTTCAAGCCGCACGCGAGGCATCCGCCAGAAGAACCGGTTTTCAGGGTCCAGGGCGACGTTCGATGCGATGTCGTCGCTCGCCATCCGATATGCGCGCGATGTCATCATCAGGTAGTGCATCTGCTTCATGCTCCACCCGCGCGCGACGAACTCTAGGGCCAGCCAATCGAGCAGTTCGGGATGCGACGGCGGTTCGCCCATCTTGCCGAAGTTGCCTGGCGTTCGAACGATCCCCTCACCGAAATGGTGCTGCCAGATGCGATTGACCATGACTCGCGCGGTGAGCGGATTCTGCGGCGACACCATCCACTCGGCCAACCCTCGCCGGCGCCAGCTCGATTTCGCGTTCGCCGGCGGCGACGGAAATTCATAATCGGTTTCGCCGATCACCGAGAGGACTCCCGGCGTCATGAGCGGCCCTTTCACATCGATGCTGCCGCGATGCAGAAAGTAGGAGGGGCGCGCCTTGGGGCCATCCTCTCCGATGGCCCTCGCCGTCGGATAAGGCTTCGGCTTTTGTTTATCCAACTCCCTGATACGTGCTTTTAGCTTATCGTGCTCGCGCCTGTCAGCTTCAGACATCCGCGCCACGATGTCCTCCTCGGTGATGCGCGCGGATAGTCGATCATTCTCAAGCGTCTTGCGAATCTGGCTGACGTTGAGCCGCTGTCCCGGCGTGCGTTGAGATTCCGGCGTGCGCCAGGCGATCTGCATATACTCGGGCAACCGGCTGACGGCCTCATCGACGAGGATTTTCAGGTATGGAGCTTCGAGATCGGATTGGGACTTCTTCAGTGGCTGCTGGATCGAATCTATTCGCCCCGTCTCAGTCTTGTGGGCTGCGACAACATCAGGTCCGACGAGCGGATAGTTCACCGGTTTTGTAGAAAAGAACAAAGACTGGATGCGATAGTAATCTTTCTGCGTAATGGGATCGAATTTGTGATCGTGGCAACGGGCGCATCCGACCGTCAATCCCATAAATGTGAGCGATGTGGTCGTAATCAGATCATCGAGCGACTCCTGACGCCCGCGTTCGCCGCCGCCGCCGCCTTCAGGCCCGAGCCGCAGGAAGCCCGTAGCTATCATCGCCTCATCTGAATTTAAATCGGAGGCAGATGCGTACTCATCTCCGGCGAGCTGTTCGCGGACGAACCTGTCATAAGGTTTGTCAGTATTGAACGAGTTGACGACATAGTCGCGATAACGCCACGCATTGGGACGATCGACGTCGAACTCGAAGCCTCCGGAATCGGCGTAACGGACCAGGTCGAGCCAGTGTCTCGCCCATCGCTCGCCATAATGCGGAGAGGCCAGTAACCGGTCGACCAATCGTTCCCATGCGTCGGGAGCGGAGTCTTTGACGAAGCTCTCGATCTCTTCCGGGCTGGGCGGCAGCCCCGTCAGGTCTAAATACGCGCGCCGGATCAGAGTCCGGCGGTCCGCCTGCGGCGATGGGCTTAAACCCTTTGCATCCATCGCGACTAACAAGAAAGCATCTATCGGATTTAAATTTTTAGTTGCGGGTATACGAGGCGGGTTTGTTCGTTGTGGCTGTCGAAATGCCCAGTAGCGGCGCTCCTCGGGAGAAATCGGTCGCTCTTCGATTCCTGCTACGACCACGGATGGTTCGGTCTTCCTCTTTTCAACGGAGTCGCCGGCGGCCGCATTTTCAAACCCGCCCAGCGAGGCGCCTGTTTCAATCCAGCGACGCAGTATCTCGATTTCGGCGTCCGACAGTTTTTTTCCCGGCGGCATCGCTGGTTTTTCTGTGTGATTGACGAAGAGATAGAGCCGGCTCTTGTCCGCCTCAAAGGGCACGATGACCGGCCCTCCTTCGCCCCCGGCGCGTATCGACTCGCCCGTTCGCAGATCGAGTCCGGAAGTCCTGATTGCGCCGTGACAGGCAATACAGTTCCTCTTCAAGATGGCATATGCCTGACTAGAAATATCCTGGGCGGCGTTCTGCGGAAGCTCGGCGCTCGCGCCCCACATAAAAGCAAGCGGCGCGAGCAGATAGATGCAAGCCGCCAAAAACACGAGATTCCTATATTTTTTTATCATCCCAGCAAAGCTCCCAGGATAATAGAAATCAATCGGAGCGTAATGTCTTGTCTCAGATTAGGCCGGCTTGTATAAGATTATTGAGTATTATAAGTGGACGATGCCTCGTTGGAGTGCGGCGATTGCAGCCTGAGTACGGTCGCTCACACCCATACGGCTGAGGATAACATTTACGTGGCACTTCACCGTACCCTCGGTGATCCCCAGTTCCGCAGCAATTTCCTTATTGCTTCTCCCTTTTACGATCAAACCAAGGACATCACGTTCGCGATCAGTGAGGGCGGAATTGGGCGTGCGGGCAGCCAGGCTCTTCGCGACCGCCGCGGGTATCACCCGCAGCCCGGAATTTACTTTCAATATGGCATCGACAAGCGTCTCACCGGGCATGCACTTGATGAGATAAGCCTGGGCGCCGGCCTCGAGCGCCTGGTAGATGTCTTCATCACCCTCGTAAGTTGTCATGACCACGAAACGGCTCTGCCGGTATTCGCTTCGGATCAGTCTAATGGCATCGACGCCGCTGATGCCTGGCAACCGCAGGTCCATGAGCACAACATCCGGCTGGTGTTTCCGAAACAACGCGACGGCTTCCTCGCCTGTGGCCGCCTCGCCGATCACGCTCATGCTGCGCTGAGCGTTGATGAATGCGGCCAGACCAAAACGCACCATCGGATGGTCGTCAACGATAAGAATACGAATCTGGTTCAGGTTCATACAAGTACCTAACTATCATCTCTTCACCTATCCATCGCTTCGCATTGAGGCTAATGCTGGCCTCGCATTGATGCTCAGCTGGGCTCGCATTGATGCACGAACCGATTCGCATTGAGGCTAATGCAGGCCTCGCATTGATGCTCATTTGGGCTCGCATTGACGTTTAGCGTTCGCATCAATGATCACCTTGCGGCGCACCTATGCACACTTTTTTCGCCGAGTTAGCGGCGGTTGATTGTAGCCGCGGGTTTCAACGTTTCAACCCACGGCGGTCGCTCGCATTGATGCTCTCATGGGCTCGCATTGACGCACGAACCGGATTCTCAGTGACGTTTTAGCGTTCGCATCGATGCTCATTTGCAACGCACCGATGACATCAATGCACATCTGTCTTCGCCGCGTTAGCGGCGGTTGATTGTAGCCGTGGGTTTCAACGTTTCAACCCACGGTGGTCGCTCGCATTGATGCTCTCATGGTCTCGCATTGACGCACGAACCGGATTCTCAGTGACGTTTTAGCGTTCGCAACGATGCTCATTTGCAACGCACCGATGACATCAATGCACATCTGTCTTCGCCGCGTTAGCGGCGGTTGATTGTAGCCGTGGGTTTCAACGTTTCAACCCACGGTGGTCGCTCGCATTGATGCTCTCATGGGCTCGCATTGACGCACGAACCGGATTCTCAGTGACGTTTTAGCGTTCGCATCGATGCTCATTTGCAACGCACCGATGACATCAATGCACATCTGTCTTCGCCGCGTTAGCGGCGGTTGATTGTAGCCGTGGGTTTCAACCCACGGTGGTCGCGAGATAAATCCGCGTCGCGTCAGCGACGCTTGAATTATCCCCAAATATAACGCTCGTCATACACTACCGCATGCTTCTTCAGAAATTCGAGATACTCCTCCTGGAAGGACTGCGTCTGATGGTGCGTACGTTGGTTTTGTATGTAACTTGTGACCTTCGGCACATTCGATTTACTGATGGTAAAGGCTGCATATCCATCCTGCCAACCGAAATCCACCAAATCAGAAAATTCTTCGCGGATCCATTTTGACGAATCGCCTTTAAGGTACTTGGCAATCTCAAACGGCGCGAGCGTTTGCGGAGCCGCCACCAAGGCATGAAGATGGTCCTCGATGCCACCAATTTGGATTGGGGTCATCTTATGATGGCGTGCGACGCCGCCTAAATAAGCCCATATGCGCTCTTCAATATTTGATCGGATGAATTCAACTCGATTTTTCGTACTGAAAACAATGTGATAATACAAAGCAGTGTATGTGTTTGCCATACCATAATCCGTTCATCGAATATTCAGGCGTCGCTGACGCGACGCGGATTTTATCCCCATACCACCGTGGGTTAAAACCCACGGCTACAATCAACCGCCGCTATCGCGGCGAAGAACATTGTTTACTCCATCGTACCACTGTGACTTGAATCCCACGGCTACAATCAACTACCGCTATCGAGGCAAATAACCTTGTTTACTCCATCGCCCACCGTGGGTTAAAACCCACGGCTATAATCACCCCCGCTATCGCGGCGAAGCACATTGTTTACTCCATCGTACCACTGTGACTTGAATCCCACGGCTATAATCACCCCCGCTATCGCGGCGAAGCACATTGTTTACTCCATCGCCCACCGTGGGTTAAAACCCACGGCTACAATCACCCCCCCGCTATCGCGGCGAAGAACATTGTTTACTCCATCGTACCACTGTGACTTGAATCCCACGGCTACAATCAACTACCGCTATCGAGGCAAATAACCTTGTTTACTCCATCGCCCACCGTGGGTTAAAACCCACGGCTACAATCACCCCCCCGCTATCGCGGCGAAGCACATTGTTTACTCCATCGTACCACTGTGACTTGAATCCCACGGCTACAATCAACTACCGCTATCGCGGCAAAGAACCTTGCTTACTCCATCGCCCACCGTGGGTTAAAACCAGGTTAAAACCCACGGCTATAATCACCCCCGCTATCGCGGCGAAGCACATTGTTTACTCCATCGTACCACTGTGACTTGAATCCCACGGCTACAATCAACTACCGCTATCGCGGCAAAGAACCTTGCTTACTCCATCGCACCACTGTGGGTTAAAACCCCACGGCTATCGCGGCGAAGAACATTGTTTACTCCACCGTGCCACTGCAACTTGAATCCCACGGCTACAATCAACTACCGCTATCGCGGCAAATAACATTGTTTACTCCATCGTACCACTGTGACTTGAATCCCACGACTACAATCAACTACCGCTATCGAGGCAAATAACATTGCTCACTCCATCGTACCACCGTAGCTTGAAACCACGACTACATCAACCACCGCTATCGCGGCGAAGCGCTTTGCCTACTCCATCGTTGCTTATCCCATCCTAAAACCCCTGCGTTACACCCACAGCTATAATCAGCGCCCCACTATTACGGCAAAGAATTCTGGTTATCTCATCCCACTACCACTTTACGTTACCCCCTCAGCTAACACTAATCGCCGCAATCTCAGCGCAGAACCGTCCTATCACATCCTACTAATCCTACTACCATTCTCTCATCCCTCGGTTAAATCCAACCCTATGTTCTCCGGCTGGAAGAAACCAGGTTATCCCATCCTACTATCCTACTATCCTGCCCCCGCCCGATAACTCAGCGGCTCCAACTGCGGCGAAGAATTGGTACAATAACACTGATCTCAGTTCCCTTCCCGGGCGCGCTGTTCAACGAGAAGATGCCGCCCATGTGCTTCGCCCGTTCGCTCATTCCCTCCAATCCATAATGATCGCCCGCTTTGGCAATCGCCGACGCCGGTTCGAATCCGCATCCGTCATCGGTCACCTTGACCTGCAGCCGATTGGATTCGAAGGTCCATGAGAGATGCACGTTCTGCGGACGGCCATGATGCACCGCATTCAACATAGCTTCCTTGGCGATCATCACCAGATCATGCTCTACCTGCGCATCGAGCGGAACCGGCGTGCCATCGGCTTTGCAGGAGATGATCACTCCGGAGGTAAACGCTAACTGCTGCGCCAACCGCTCGAGCGATGAGACGAGGCCATCGCCATTCGGCGACTCGTGGCGCAGGTTCCAGACGGCGCGCCGCGCATCGTCTACGCTCTCCCGCACCTGTATGCGCGCCCGCTCCAGCAGCTCGCTCGTCATCTCGGGGGACGATTGCCTCAGACTCACTGCCGCATCTAGCAGCGCGGAAACTCCCACGCAGCCTTGTATCAGCGTGTCGTGCATCTCTCGGGCCAGACGATTCCTCTCCGCAAGCACCGCGGCGAAACGAACCCGAATCTGCCGCACGCGCATCCGGTACCCCGCCAGTCCCGCGGCAGCCAGTGCGGCCGCACATAAGGCGAGAAACCATAACGTCTCATAAAAATGCGGCCCCAATTCGATTTCAATCGCCGCCTCAGATGTCGAGCGCGGGTTGTCCACCTCATATGCCGCGACACGGAAACGATATGGTCCGGGCGGCAGGTTGGTGTAGTAAGCGACACGGCGTCCGTCAGCCTCGGTCCAATCGCGGTCGAATCCTTCCAGTACGTAACGGAAACGTATCCGTTCGGAAGATCGCAGCCTGATGGCCGTATAGTGAATCTCCAATCGCCCGTCTCCCGGCCCTACCTGGACTCTCCCGCCAAGCGGCGCTTCCCTTCCATCCGCCAATATCTTCTCGATCAGAACGGGGCGCACGCTCGTCCGGGTGTTATGATCCGGAGTGATTCGCACCGCCCCTCTCGTGCTCGGAAACCAGAGATCACCGTCAACGCTGATGGCTCCCGCAGGCTGGACTCCCCCGTTCATCTGGTTGGTCTCCATTCCCTCCGACATTCCATAGGTAGAGATCGCAGGACGGTGTGACCGATCAACCAGGGTCCGCAACAGGTCTTTACGATTAACGGAAAAGACGCAGGACGGACTGCTCAACCACAAACTGCCGGTATCGTCCTCGAGTATCTGGTGGATGTTGTTATTCGCGAGACCATGTTTCGTGGTGAAGCTGATAAGCGTCCCCGATTGCATTAAGAAAGAGTCCCGCGCCGCGCGTCCCAAACCATAGTCCGCCGTCCGGATCTTCGTGAATAGCCCAGACCTTCTCGCCGGCTAGCCCTGCGAAACCTGAATCCCAGATGCCGTCGTGGAAGCGGCTCACTCCGCCATCGGTCGCAACCCACAGGTCACCGAAACGATCTTCCAGAAGCGCCCGTATGCTGCCGTATGCCAGCCCCTGCGCAGTATGGAAGTTCTGGAACGTCCCCTGGCGCCAGCGGCTCAACCCGCTGTCGGTCCCGATCCAGATACTTCCATCCCGGGTCTCGCAAAATGCGCGCACGAAATCATTCACCAATCCCTGCTTCATCGTGAACCGCGCCAAGCCCTCTGACGTGATCTTTATCGCGCCCTCGCCATTTGTGCCGACCCAAAGCGCTCCTCCGCTGTCGCGAAAAATCGTGCGAACGCCCATGTTTTCCGATCCTGCGGGGAGCTGCGCAAGCACAGGTTTCATTTCCTCGACGCGATAAAGTCGCCCGCTCAGCGTGGTCACCCAGATGCTACGATCTTGATCTTCATAGACGGTTTTGATGCTCTCGGGCGCGCCGTTAAGACCGGCTGCTACGGTGCTTACGATGCTTCGGCTCAATCGCAGCAGCCCGTTCTGCGTGCCGATCCAGATGTTCCCCTCACTGTCCTCGAGGAGCGCCAGGATATGATTGTCCGGCAGAAGTCCAGGCGCGCGATAGACCACCGGGTCGCCTTCCCCGTAACGAAACAGCCCGTGACCGTAGGTGCCCGCCCAGAGACCTCCATCCTTCGTCTGATACAAATATGTTGTGTTGTGGTGAATGATCGTGCGGGATGAGAAGACATCGGCCGGATTCCCGCCCGGGACGCGATGAAGACCGCTGATAGTCGCCACCCAGATCGTCCCATCGTTCGATTCCGCGATCGCGCGAATGCTGTTGTCAGCCAGACTCAGGCTCGAACGATAAACCGCCGGAACGCCATTAGATAAAATGAGCAAACCAGCACCGCCCACCCAAAGGCGTTTATCCCTATCCTCACGTATCGCGTGGACGCTCATAGCGGGAATGCCCGGCTGATCATCCATGCGTATCAGCTTGTCGCCTTCAAATCGGTAGAGCCCGCGATCCGTCCCTACCCAAAGGTTCGCCTTGCTGTCTTCATAGATGGCGCGCACGAATCCGTTGGTCAGGCCATCGTTCGAGCCGAAATGACGGAAGCTGCCGGACCGATACCTTACGAGCCCGCCCCCCTCGGTCCCTATCCACAAACCTCCGTCCCGCGCGCAATAAAGCGAATAAACGCTCTCTTCACGCAAAGCCGGCGTATTTTCGCTATCGAAGATCGTGAATCTCGCCCCGTCGAACCGAGCGAGACCACCGCTGGTCCCTATCCAGAGATAGCCGTCGTTCGTTTGGACCAATGCGTTGATGGTATCCTGCGGCAGCCCGTCCTGTGTCTGCCAGACGCGACGGCTGTACCTGTCGTCTTTCGTCTGCGAATGACAAACAGAGGCAAGTAGCACCACTGCCACTATCAGAGCGTAGAACTGGGATAATTTATGGCCACGCATGCCGTTCTCTTGATGTATGCGTTATTCTTCCCAGCAAACTTATCTAATATTATTTATCTATCCGGAATTTACTGAAAACTAGAGAGTTGTTTTGTCCGTGCGATCCTAGTTCAAGATCGCTAATAACGCAATATTATAATCATTTTAGGCGTTTCGATGCTCTCAGTTGACACCCGGGGTAGTTCCGGCGAGAATCATCGAGCCCGTTCATGCTACCGCCCTCAAATCCCCCTCTAATTAAACGACAATCATTCGAATAAACCCTTCAGGAGGTACCGAGCGATGACAAAACGAATCAGCACTATAATTTTCTGCGCCATCGCAACCGCGATGATGTTGTCTACTTTAGTAAATGCACAGGAGAGGCGGCCACGATATCCGAATCGTGAACCTACGCAGGACGAGGAAGAAGAAGTGAGAAACCGGCGCGCCACGCCGCCTCCCGTTCAATTGCCCGATGAAAGAAGGAAGGTCGAACTCGATGTCCGGTACTGGTTCACCAGCCCGAGGTTATCCGCGAGGGTGGCCGACACTATTGACGACATACCAGTGAATGGCCTTGCCGGGATCGATCTCGATTCCACCAATATGCCGGAGCCGCGTTTCTCGGGATATATCACGCGCAGCAACAAAATCCGAGTCGACTATCTGAAAATGTCTGCTCAAGGTAACGCGGGAGATATTTCCATTCAGGTTCCCGGCCTCGACGCCATTTTCGGAGATGACCTCGACCTAGATTCGCTTGCGACGGCCAAGCTCGACATCCAGCAACTCAGGGTTGGCTATGCCTGGCAGGGCATCAATATCAACAACAAGGTAAGGCTGGGTCCGCTGGTCGAAGTGAGAGGCTACAAACTCAACGGCGTGGTTACAGCGCCGTCGCTGCTCGCAGCCGGGGCTTCTGGTGAATATTATTTGGGGATGGTGACGGCAGGCGCCGACCTGAAAATCGCTCCGACAACACGGATGGAGATCGATTCGGTTATTTCAGGAATCCCCATTGGTGGATTGGGCCGGGTGTTCGATGCGGATGTTGCGGCTAAGTACTTCTTTCACAAAAATGTCGCCGCCCAGGGGGGCTACCGTTTCTTGCGGCTCAGGGTGGATGATGGACCCAATAGGGCTGAGCTCAGAATACGAGGCCCGTTCATAGGGATGGGATTCAGGTTTTAAGGCTGTAAAAAAAGGAATTCACCACAAAGAACATAAATTCTGATCGCGAGACGAGGTGGCAGATCTGCCCCCTCTCTCATAGTTGTGGTGAATTCCTCTTTCCTCTCTATCCGGCTTCCTCCTCAGAACTGGAACCGCGCGACGATCTGCCCGCTACGCGGACGAAATCCATCAGGCGGATTATTGTTATAATTGACGAATCCATAACCGTTCGTCAGCCATCCCAATGGATTCCTGTTTATCGTATCGGTGGGATTGATGGACGAGGGGGAGGGCAGGTATAGCCGGTTTAGGATGTTGAAAAACTCGGCCCTGATCTCAAAACTCATTCTCTCTTTGATTGGGAACCTGCGACCGAAGTTGAAGTTCTCCGTCACCTGACGCTGCCAGCGGAAGTCATTGTAGTAACCGGCGGAATATCCGAACTGTCCCAACGGCGCATCTGTCCAGGCGGCGGGGTTCAAGACGAGCTCCTGCCGAGGGTCGATGCATCCGCAATTGGGGTCCTTCAGGTATAACGGCTGTCCCGGCACACGATTCTGACGCGTTGTCTGATAAATCAGCGAATCGAGATTGTTGTTGGATGTGGGTGCAGCGATCAGCGCGCCGCTGGCATATCGAACCATTCCGCCTATAGTCCAGTTCCCCAAAATGTTACGGACCCAACGGTTCGCTCCGGGACGCGGCGTGATGTAAGTGAATCCGGATACGAAGATGAATGGTTGCGAGGTGGCGGCGAGCGATTTCTGGGCATCGCGGTCGAAGGCGTTGTTGACGGTCGCGCCCCCCAGACCTGGGTTGCCTCCGCTGCCCAGCACAAGCTCTTTCTGCCAGGTGAAGGCAGCCGTCATTTCGAGTCCGCGTGAGTAGCGCTTGGTCAGCTTGACCTGCAGCGAGTCATACCAGTTGTTCCCCACGGGCGCCCACCTGACCGCCAGGGGGTCGTTGAATTGCGGGAATGGCCGGAGCGATTGCGCGACGGTGGCGGAACCGGGGAAGCCCGCATAAGGACTCGTGAATCCGCGGGCGGCGGCCAGCGGCGAGTCGAGTCTCGCTGTCAACAGGTCCCGATCGGCAGGATTATTGAGGTCCAACCCCAACGCGCGAAGACGAGCCGGATTGATTGCGTTTACATTGACCAGATCGTTCGCCTCGAGCCAGACGCCGCGATTTCCGACGTAAGCGAGTTCGAGAACGATATCTTTGGTCAACTCGCGCTGCAACGAGATGTTCCATTGGTTAACGCGCCCCGGCCGGCCACCGTTACGATCCTTCATCACCCCCCACCAGAAGGCGTCGAAATCGCTCGTCTGGCCAGGCAATGGCCTGATGCCCGGATCGAAATTGGCCGAATAGAGGTCCGCCTCGTTGTAAACCAGACCATTCTTCAGCAGACTCGCCGGCACGCCGAAGGCAGGATTGCTGAAATCGATCGAGTTGAAACCAAGCCCCAGAGTAGGCGATCCTCCGGTGACGTACCACCAGTTGGCTAACTGGCTGTATGTCACACCCCAACCCGCTCGTACCACGGTCTTGTCATTCAACTGGTAGGCGATACCGAGCCGCGGCCCGAAGGCATAGGGATAGGTCTCAGTGAACGTACAATTGCAACGCCCCTGACCATAACCTTCATAAATGAATCCTCCGGGCAGTCCTCCCGCCGACGGATTTGGTGTGGACAGATCGATCTGACTGCTGCGGTAATAGAGTTCGTGCCCCTGCCCGCCATAATCCCATCGCAACCCGTAATTGATCGTCAGCTTCGGCGTTAGCTTCCAGTTATCCTGCGCATACAGGCTGAGCGCTTTTTTGCGCCACTGGGGATCTTTCACGGCCGAGACGGTCGCGGTATCGACAAGCCCCATTAGAAAACTGGCATAACGGTACCCGACACTTCCTCCGCCTGTCGTGGTAGATTGCAGGTAGGGGAGACCCGTCTGTTCTTCATTGAAAGATAATCGGCCCTGCGCGGCTGTCAGGTTGACGTCGCTCCAGACCTCCTGTTTGAACTCACCGCCAAATTTGTAGGTGTGGTTGTTGCGCACCCAGGTGACGTTCGCGACCGCCGTCAATTTGTCGTTCCAGAACTTATTGGCTTGAGTCGGGCCCATCGCGTTCATCCCGCCCCGGTTGCCCTGTAGATTACCCAGGTTTGGACCGACGATTCGCGGGAAACCAGACGGATCGGTAGATGCGCCTGTAAAACCGATTCCGCTGGCGGCGTCATAGTTGATCACATCGTCAGGTGCGCTATCGGGGTTGTGGAAGCGTAGGTAGCCGGCTCCCAGGTGAAGAATGAATCGGGGAGAGATGGTCTGATCGAGGTTCACCCGGAGCGTATGCCCGTAGATCAATCTGATCGCGGCGGCCAGTGATCGGAATCGGTAATCCATCGGCACCTGTGATCTGTTGTGTGTTTTGCACCGACCAGTATCCCGAAAGTTTAGAGGTATCGCTTATATTGTGGTCGATCTTGAGGCTCGGGATGCTTTGAAATCGCTGGTTAGGAATCCTGGGATCCCAATTATTCTGAAGCTGCCCATTATCCGGATTGGGAATGAGCGTTTGAATATTCAGCGCTACCGGGTCCAGCAGTTCTGTGGGGATAGTATTGTTCGGGAATGGATCGCGGATAATCCCTGTTCCGATGGCGGTGCGTCCGGTGGCATCATCGACAACGCCCGCGGTGACTTGCCTGGTCGTACGTGGATCGTAAATCGCGTTCTCGATTATCGGTCTCTCCAATAAATCGAACCCGAGTTGGCGTCCCAATGCTCCGCTGAAGTTGCCCTGGCGGTATGCCTCTGTAGGTACGGTAGACAGCGTCCCCGACGATCGCGTCACATTGCGATATCGTTCCAAATTGAAAAAGAAAAATGTCTTGTTCCGGCCATCATAGAGCTTGGGCAGATAAATGGGGCCGCCCACGGTGAAACCGTAATCGTGCTTCCGGTCGAGCGATTTGGGCGCGCGCGATTTACCGTCGGCAGATGAAGAAAATGGGTTATACGAATTGAAGGCCTCATTTGTAAGATATTCGTACGCGCTGCCATGAATCTCATTCGTGCCCGACTTTGTGGTGAAGTTAAAAAGTCCGCCGAGGACCTGGCCGTATTCGGCGGAAAAGCTATTGGTTTGAATCGAAAATTCACCGATCGTCTCGACCGAAGCGGCGGCAACGGTGCTGGTCCAGACGGTATCGTTCGTGCTGGTGACATCCTGGCCTTCGAGATATATTTTAAACGAGCCACCGGGAGCGCCATTTACATTCGCCGTGTGCGTGCTTCCGGACACGCCGGGTGAGAGCTGAATAAAGCTCAACCAACCGCGGACCGAGTTGGTAGCGCCGAAATTGAGCGGCAAAGAGTTAAAAAGCTCGCCGCTAATGTTTGTGCTCTGCTCCGCGTTCTCTGTCTTGAGAAGCGGCGACTGGGCGGTCACCGTCACGAAATCCGAAGGCTCTCCGACCTGAAGCGTGACATCGACGCGCGCGGTTTGCGCGAGCTGCACGGTGACGCCCTTTTGCAGGTGCTTTTTGAAGCCGGATACCTCAATGCTCAGATCATAGGCGCCGACAGGCAGCATCGCGAGCATGTAGTTACCGGTTGTAGTGCTCACAGTTTGATATTTGACGCCGGTCTCCACGTTGGTTGCGATCACTATCGCGTTGGGAATAAAGGCGTTCTGCTGGTCAATGACATTTCCGGTGATGGTTCCGCGATCGGTCTGCGCAACCGCGGTACAAGTTAGCAGGAAAAAAAAGATCGAATTTGACAGTAGCCCCGTCAGACTTCGCACGCTCATGATGTCCTCCTTACTGGTCGCCTTGTAACTCGATAGATATGGTTGGCCCATGTCTCGGATGGCGTTGTATTTTAGGGGGTTCCGGCTGATCGGACATCTAACTTTAGATATATCTGATTTGATATGTTTTCCCTGTTTCCGCCACAGTAAAAAGATAGGGGTTAATTCGATTGACGCCCTCATCGTCCCATGTCCCCCCAGCTATTGACTGACGGCCTTTCGAAACCCTCACATAGAAAATATAAAAAGAACATATAGTTCATACATATGCAGAGCTGCCATTCCCCGCGGATGGTGCCTTTAAATCGATTAAAGTCTTCAGTCTTCAGTATTTGATTTTCAGTCGAGAGGTTTCGGTCGGCGATTGAAAACAAAAACTGAAGACTGAACTATTTTCTGAGGAGTAACTCGGCTGTGAGCAATAAACTGAAGACACAATCCAAAAACCGGAATCATAATGAGACAAATGAGATGGCCAAATGGACGGTGATGGTCTATTTCGCTGCAGACAACGACCTCGACGAGGAAGCCATCGCCAATTTGAAAATGATGAAGCGAGTGGGGTCGACGAAAGAGGTCAATATTGTCGCACAGCTCGATTCGCGCGGAAGAGGAAGCACTTACCGGTTTTTATTGCAGGATGAACTGTCGTCACTCGACGAGGACGTCGTGGGTGAACCTTTGCCTGAGGTCAATACGGGTGATCCACGTGAACTTACAGATTTCATTAAATGGGGGATGAACGAATTCCCGGCCCAGAATACTATGCTGGTGCTTTGGGGCCACGGGCGGGGGTGGGAGAATCAGGATAACGCAGTACGCGCCGCGCCACTGACGACAGATGTCATCCATTACAAGAAGCGAGGGGGCGCAGAATTACAGGGATGGTCGGTAGCACGCACGGGTAATCGCGAGATACGGCGATTCATACGTTCAGCTAACGAGATCGATTCAATGAAAATCGGCAATATATTGCATTCGGGAGGACCAATTACCTGCCAATATGCGGGAGGATACGTCGGTCAATATCTTCCCGCCGGTCAATTCAAGGACCAGGAGAATGAAGACGTGGTGGGATTTCTTACGGATCAGACGTCAGATGAAGCGTTGGAGTCGTCTCAGGACGTGCTCAGGATGGACGAACTGAGCAGCGCGCTTGCAAAAGCGCTCGACGGTAAAAAGAAACGAAAGATCGACATTCTCGGTATGGACGCATGTCTGATGGGAATGATAGAAGTTGGGTACCAGGTCAGGGAGTCGGTCGATTATCTGGTAGCCACCGAAGACACGATCCCGGACGACGGGTGGCCATATGACAATATACTCGCGCGTTTAGTCGATTGTCCCGATATGAGCCCGGAAGATTTTTCGGCAACGATCGTCAGGGAGTACCTGATTCATTATCGCGAGTACGAGAAAGACGTCGCGAAGTCCGTTTGCAACCTTAACCGGAGCCAATCGCTTGTCAGCTCATTGAAGGGGCTCGCGATGGAGTTGAGGAACAGACTCTCCGAGGATGAAGTGAGAGTTGCGATATTGGGCTCACGCGCAACGGCGCAGACTTTTTATGTGAAGGACTATGTCGATCTCTATGATTTTTGCGCCAAATTGGAAAAGCTATGTCCGGACGAAAAGGTAAAATCAGGATGCGCGAAGATAATGAACGTCATCCGCCGGAGCAAACAAGAGGATGGTGAAAAAGGGAGCCCATCACAGGGTCACGAGAACAACTTCGTTTCCGAATATGGGTTCATCGGTCACCGTATGAGAGGTTCAAATGGAGTATCGATCTATTTTCCGATCGTAGAGCCATCCTCGAAATACGCAGATCTGCCATTCGCAAAAGACTCAGAATGGTATGGATTCCTCAAAGAGCTCGCCGGTTTATTCCCCGAGATCGGCGAGGATGTTGGAGCGGACGGATCGGCCGCTCTCGGGTCAGGTGTGAAAGCTGATGGAGGTTGTGAGGGTCTTAAGACGTGCGCTGGAACCGAAGAAAAATTCGGCCAGGGAATGGTACAGATAGTGCCGCCAATACGCGGTAGAGAATGTGCCTCGCGGAAAGACTGAAAAATGATCCGTGTAACCCTATCGATAGTTTTTGTCATGCTGTGTGCGATCGCATTGCGGTTAGACAGCGAACCGATATTCGCAATCGGGCATCAGGATCCGGACCGGCGAATTTCACTGGAGACCGGAGAGCCGATAACCGCTAATCTGATCAATGGCCGGAAGAACTTCTATCAAATAGAGGCTCTTCCAGGCCATTTTTTTCGATTAATCGTTAGTACTGTTGATTTCCCGCTCAAGATAGCGATATACGACCCGAACGGCCGTCTTATACGTGAAGGGCGGAGTCGCCGTTTCGGACCGGTCTCATTCTCGAGTATTGCCTCGACAGCCGGGCGCTATCTTATTGAAATCAGTACCAACGAAGGAATAACACACGAAGGTGTTTATGACATCCTATTGCAGGATAACAGGCAGTTCGAAGAGGTGGATAAAATCCGCATCGCCTCTGAACTGGTCTTTCACGAAGCCCAATTGTTGGGTGAAAAGAATGGCGCAGAGCTTCGCCGTCAAGCGATCGAGAAATACGACCAGGCGATTGCAGGATGGCGCGAACTCGGCGACCGCCGTGAAGAAGCGATGACGCTCAACAGCAAGGGCATCGTTCTCATTAACGACAACGAATATCAGCAGGCCCTTGATTGCTTCACTCAAGCCCAACCCATCTGGCGATCGATAAATGACGGGGAGGGGCAGGCTGAATCGCTCTCCTTCCTCGCAAATATTTATTCCGATTTGGGGAATCTCCGGCAAGCTCGCGAGAGCGCCCAACAGGCGCTGGACCTGTTGATACCATTGAACCGATTACGCAGTCTAGCGCGCACGAAAACCACGCTCGCAGTCATCAATATGAAATTGGGCGAACCCCAACAGGGGCTCGACCTGTATCGCGAGGCGTTAGAGCTCAATCGACAAATCCACAGCCTTACGGGCGAGGTAATGGCTCTCAATGGTTTGGGTTACGCGTACTACGAAATCGGCGATGATTGGAATGCGATCGACAGCGCCACGCAAGCGTTACAGGCGGCCGAAAAAAGCGGTAATCGAATGTATCAGAAGATAGCGCATACCACCATCGGGGCGGCATACGTCAGATTGGGCGATACGCATCGAGCCCTGTCGCATGAGATGCAGGCGGTGGCGCTCAGCCGGATGATCCGTGATCGGAGGTTGGAAGCTTATTCATTGAAGCAGCTTGGGACTATCTACGAAGCTCTCGGTGAGAGAACGAAAGCGATGGACCATTACGAGCGCGCGTTGCAACTCAATCGCGAGGTCCAGAACCCCCAGCAGGAAGCCGTAACGCTCAACAAGATCGGCTTCATGCACGAATTGAACGGAAACACGGAGAAAGCGCTTGCGTTTTATCGCGAATCTCTACCGATCAGCCGGAAGGCGGAAATACCGGCGGAAGAGATACGTTCACTGCATAACATCGCGCGCGTCCTGCGCGATCTGGGGTCGCTCGATAAATCGCGAGTACAAATCGAACAAGCCATCAAATTGATCGAGTCATTACGCGTACGCGTGGGTGGCCGCCAACTCAGAGAGTCGTATTTCTCTACCGTGCAAAAGAGCTATGAACTCTATATCGATGTTCTGATGCTCCTGCACAAGCAGCGACCCGCCGAAAAGCTGAACGAAATCGCCCTTCAGGTGAGCGAGCAGGCGCGCGCGCGCAGCTTGCGAGAGATGCTCGCCGAATCGCGCATCGACTTACGCAAACATGTGCCGCCCTCTCTGCTTGAACGCGAACTCTCCTTGCAACAAGAACTGAACAGCAAAGCTGTTCGCCAGCAAAATATGCTTAGCCGGCCTCACTCTCAACAAGAGGCCGATATAATCGCGCGCGAAATAAGATCTCTTCAGCTCGAGGAGGATGAGATTGAGCGACAGATACGCGAATCGGCACCCCGCTATGCGGCCTTGACGCAGCCACAACCGCTTACAAGCAAAGAGATACAGCAGCAGTTGCTCGACGATGACACTGCTCTGTTGGAATACGCCCTCGGCGATAACCGCAGCTATCTCTGGCTCGTTACGCCGCAAAAGATCATCAGCTATGAACTGCGCCCACGCGGCGTGATAGAGAAGACGGCTCGCCAGGTATACGAACATCTGGTCATGCGCGAGTCGCTCAATGGAAATAAGCCAGAGAATTACGAACAACGCGTAAGGCATATCAGGGAGGCGGAGAAAAAATACAGGATTGAGGCGGAAGCGCTCACTCAAATGATCCTCGCTCCCGTAGCATCGGAACTCAAACAATCGAGGTTGGTTATCGTCGGCGATGGGGCGTTGCTATATCTGCCGTTCGGGGCTTTGCCGCTCTCCGTACCTGCGCCCACCAGGGATATAAACAGGTCGCGTCGGGATGTCTTTGTTCCTTTTGTCGATAAATACGAAATCGCCAATCTACCTTCAGCCTCAACGCTATCGGAATTGAGGAAAGAGATGGCCCAACGGCAGCCCGCTCCGAAAACTATCGCAGTCATAGCCAATCCGGTCTTCACTCTTGATGACGACAGGTTTGCCATTCCCCGTAAACTCGCGGGTGGCGCATCGTTGTCTCCGCCTGTTCCCAATCAACTATTACGCGCCTGGGAGACTGGGGGTGGCGAAAAAGAGATACCAAGCTTACCGTTCTCCGAGAGAGAGGGGAACGAGATCATCAAACTTGCGCCGCCCGAATCAAGCCTGCTCGCGATGGGGTTTAATGCCGATCGCTCGCTCCTGGAGAGCCGTCAAATCAGCGAATACCGATTCATCCACTTCGCTACCCACGGGCTGATGAATGGGCAGCACCCGGAGCTTTCAGGACTTATTCTTTCTCTTTATAAGCCGGACGGGCAGAAGGTAGACGGGTTTCTTCGGATGCACGAGATTTACAACCTGCATCTTCCGTCTGATCTGGTCGTGCTCAGCGCATGCCAGACCGGAATCGGCAAGGAGATAAAGGGGGAAGGCGTGATCGGATTGACGCGCGGTTTTATGTACGCCGGGGCTTCACGCGTTATCGCCACCTTGTGGAAGGTCGATGACGCCGCCACGGCCGCGCTGATGGGGCATTTTTACCGTGGTTTGTTACAGGAGAATCTCACGCCCTCTGCCGCACTCAGACAAGCAAAGATGAAAATAATGCGGCAGAATCAGCGCTGGCGTTCACCTTACTTCTGGGCTGCTTTCGTTTTGCAGGGGGAGTATCGGTAAAGAGTAAAGAGTTAACCACAAAACTTAAATCGATTATTAAATTCAGCAGATAATTGTGTTACACAACCGTTACCGGTACTGATCCGCGTAAATCACTCCTGCCAGATGAATAGGGCTGAGCTGAATCTAGCTGATGAAGATGCATCCCATCAAATACTGCCTACTGTTAACGCGACTGTAATGTGACATTGTGAGAGATAACCTCTCAAGAACCCTCTTCGATTATAACGTTAAAATATAGTGCCAACCTTTTGGTATTGAAGGATTGTTTGTCTTGAATACCCTGTGTTCGTCGGAGCCGCTTACGGGGAATTTGTAAATGAATAACCTTTTGTTGCGTGAGTTAGAAAGAGTGGATTTCCCAGAAACCGGATGGTGACAAATGACAAAACCGGCAGGGCAACGAGTCAGATCACAGTCACCATCCGTCCTTTACCCCTTGCCCTTACAGGCATGGCTGAGGGGCGCATTGAACTTCATAAAACACCCCTGACACGTCAACCCAATTGCACATTTGCACACAATTTCTAGTGTAGAAAATGGAGTAAACATATCGGGGAAATTTATTTGAGGATGATTGATCTGAAATATTGTGATAAACATCACTATTGATATATGTCTTCGCCTTCTTCTATCGCTTCAACACCTGAAATGTTGGCTGGCTCAGGTGATCTACATTACCAGTATTATTTACCCCGCTCAGCGTCAGGGTATAAGCACCGGTGGTAAATTCGCTTGCCGACAAAGTGATGGTAAACGTCGCGACTGAATGGTTTAGTTTTGGACTGATGCTTTCATTGCTCCAGATTTTTGCTCCGCCTGAAGATTGTATATCGGCGCGATAACTGGGATAACCGCTATCCTCCATTTTGTAGATCAACTCAACTTTATCTGTCTGCGGCAGGATGACTAGTGGCGGGGTGATACTACCATCTCCGCCTCTCAGAGTTCCATCTACCATAACGTGTTTGATGGTTACTGGAAGGGTTGTGCCCAACGGCGATTTAGTCGTCTGTGGCTGGAGTCGCATCCGTAACTTATCAATTTCTTGCGCCAGTTCGACGTTGCGTTGTTTCGCGCCGTCTATCTCCTTCAGAAGTTCCATCTCCCGACGCATGCTATCCAGGCGGATTGCGTTCGCTTCAATAGGCAGCTGTCTGGATCCCTTGACTAACCAGCCTCCCCCCAACACGATCGATAAAACCGCAGCCGCCCCCATCAAACCCAGAGCCCATTTATAACTCGGGTTCGAGGTAGACGCGCTCTCTCTTGATAGCGTCTCAAATACCGATACCTTGCTCCGCTGCTTTACTACTTCCTGGTCAATCCGGCGCAATAGAACATCAGCAACCTGAACTCGCAGCCGTATGTCAGGAGTCGTCAAATAATAGCGTTCAAATCGTTCACGTTCGCGAGGCTCCAACCGCTTACGCAAATAATCGGCTATCAAGTCACTCTCGACTTCACAAAGCAGCGTGTAAATCTCGGAATCGGTGATGAACCGTTCCTCCACAGCAGCTTGTTCAATCTCAGATAATTCGCCTAACAGATACCTTATTAGGTTCTCTTCAGTTATTGTTACATTTCCCATGGGCAAGGCACTCCAACATTCAACTTCGAAATAATTATATACACTGAACCTCGCAAGACGCCCGTCAGGATGATCGGGGGCTACATATACGTTATTGATAGCACAGGCATTAACAGTCAATTTGAGCGACGGACTATTTTTTGGAGGAGTGTCTCAAAAAACACTCAGGGAGTATCAATGCGTTTAGCTTGCAACAATTGCCCGTACGCGCAGTTTGGAAATTCGTTTATTCAGTGGCGAAAATGGAAATCTATATCGTGTTATTTTTTTAGACATTCGAGAATACATTGTTCCAGTTTCTCTCTTAACCTCTGTGCTCGATTGGCCAGTGCGTCGCGGCGCAATCCCAGGCGTTTGGCCAACGCTTTGCGTCGGTCAATCCTATCTCTTTGAGAATCTTGATAATACTCGATTATTAGAGACCTGCTTTCTGGTGGAAGTTGCTGGAGACACCGATCCAGGCATTGCAGCATCCTCTCCTTCTCCGTGGAATCATCGTCCTGGTTAGACATCGTATCTCCCAGGACGGATTCTTCCAGTGGAACTCGTTTATTTTCTCGGGACTTGAGTCGTTCTAAAAGTATCAATCGCGCCACTTCATAGCAGTAACTGTAGATGTTTTTTATCTCTACTCCCTCCAGAAGCCTGCGGGATACCCGATCGAAAACCTCATCTGCGCATTCTTCGGCGAAGAATATTCCGCGCCCGTTATAAAACCTGATCAGCGCCCTACGCAGCTCTTCATACTTCTCCCCAGCGCGTTCATGCTCAGCATCGAAGCAGTCGAGGAGCTTCTTCAGCGAATCGCCAGTTATTGATCTGTTCATAGATTGTGACCGCAATTCCCTTTAGCAGTGCGCCCTCGGCCAATTCATTGTAGTTCTAGTACCTTATTGGCCACTACGATGTCAACTAACAATGGCGTGAAAACAGCTTTAGGAGGGAAAATTGGGGGATTTTGCCACGCAAAGACACAAGGACGCAAAAAGAGAGAGAGTAACAAGAATAGAAACAAAAGGAAAAGAAACTCCTTTTTTTTAATCTTCTCTCTCTTTACGACTTTGTGGTCCGCTAGAGATTCCCCAACTCATTTCTGAGCAGTCACAGCTCCATAAAACTTCCAGTTTGATTTGAAATCGCGTGATAACTTCTGTTTCGTGAGAATCGCACGCACCATCTCGATCGGAATTCGGTTCTCTTTCAGTATCGAATCGTGAAAATTGCGGTTGGTCATCTGGCCCGACTCGACCAGCTCTTTGTGAAGCGCGTAGATTTGCAGTCCTCCGAGAAGATATGCGGCTTGATAGAGCGGCCCGTAGTTAGTCGCAAATGAGCGGCGCACCTCGGCCGTCGCATTCTCCGGCTCATGTCCGACTCTTTTGACTAGCAGATCGATGCATTCCTGCGGCGTCATTTTTTCGAGATGAAACCCGAGCGAAAAGATGATGCGCGCGCAGCGGTGGCTGCGCCAAAAGAGAAAGCCGATGCGGTCTTCGGGCGTCTTGGGGAACCCGCGGTCCCATAACAATAATTCCCAGTAGAGCGCCCATCCCTCGCCCCAGAAAGGCGTGCTGAATAAACCACGATAAGGTTTGTATCGCGCAGTCATGAACCCTTGCAGGTGATGGCCTGGGATCAATTCGTGATGCACCGTAGAACGCGAGAAGTGCGGGTTGTTGCCGCGCATGCTCATCATCTTCTGTTCGTGCGTCATAGTATTGGTAGGATAAGAGACGCTAATAACCTCGCCGCCCGTGAAGAACGGGTTAACGAGCTGCCGTTCGGGCGACATCATCTCCATGCGCCAGCTTTCGCGCGCGAGCGGCGGCACTGTGACCAGGTCGTTCTTCTCGACATATTCAATCGCTTCTTGGGCCAGCGCCTTGATCATATCCGGCTGCTTGCCCGGCTCGACATATTTGTTCTTGACGTGTTCGAGCGCCTTGTGCCAGTCGTCGCCGTAACCCAGCTCGCGCGAAGCCTTCTTCATCTCATTCTCGCACCATTCCAATTCTTTGTATCCAATGGCGATCAGTTCTTCCGGCGTGTAGGGGATCATCTCCGAGGCCAGTTCAACCATCAGCGCCTCGCGTCCGATCGGGTCGCCGATGATGTCGCTCGAATCGCCCGCCCGCGCGCTGCTCGGGACGCCAGAACCCGCACGCTGACCCGATATCCCCTCACCTCGCCGCCCTCGCCCCTGCCCCTGCCCCTGCCCCTGTTGCGCTTGTTGCCCCTGCCCCTGCCCCTGCCGTGAATCGGCCAGCGTCTGCCCCGCGTCAACCGGCCTCATCCCGACTACACGTTCACCCAGAAAAGCGGCATAACTGCCGAGCGATTGATCCGCAGCTTTGTATGGTTCATCCACCCACCAGGTGAAGAGAGGATCGTAAGCGTTATAGTAGTTGAACCAGGTCCTCAGCGTGTTTCTCAAACCGGTGATGTTATTCACCGCGCGGTTGGCCACAGATTTCTTCAATTTCGCGGGATCGCTCTTCAGGCTCGCCTCGACCGACTGCCGCATCGATTCGATCTGTTTGTTCATTTCATTAAGTTTTGCTGCGACCTGGGCGGCTTCGATCGTCTCCATCCGTCGCCGGGCCTCAGCCAGGTCAACGATCGTCTGCGCGAACGGGACGAGAGGAGCAATCTGCGCCAGCGTTCTATCCTGAACCTCGATCTGCTTGAGTTCGTGGTCGAGGTGGTATTTGAAGAGCAAATAATCGACCTTGCCTTCATGGCTCATCGCATCGAAATTCATCTCGCCGATTAGAGAGAGCCAGTCAGAATAGAACTGTTTGAAGCGGGCCTGCCGCCCCCGAGAGAGCTCGACCGGGAATGATCGCGACAGGCTGCCGCGGTCTGCCGTATAGCGTTCGATAACGCCGCGCATCTCGCTGCGGGAGGCATCTATCTCCGCAATGCCGGGCGTATCGGTGACAGAAGCTGCTGCCGCTTCGCTGTCCGATCCACTTACTCGGGCGCCTGAGTCACAAAGAACGATGACGAGCGCCGCAACTAACCCACCGGTCAAATAGAATCGCAATTTGTTCATTCTGGAATACCTCGTCTCATTACAATTTTTCATTTGCGCCGAATAATGTCTTTTACATCTTTTTCCGCAACAGCCGGGAATTTCTGCAATATCCCGCCATCCCCTACTAACTTCTCGATCTCATCCAATTCTGAGGGCAAAAACTCAGTGAAGTTCTCCACGCCTTTCTCGGTCACAACCACGACATCCTCGTACCGAATATAAAGACTCTCTTCGGGGACGCGCAGTTGCGGATCAATTGAGAAAACCTGACCGGGTTTGAGCACATCGCGGGTATAGCCGCCGTCGTCGTGAACTGCCATCCCGACCGGGTGTGAAAAGACGCCGCCGCCTGTTTCGACCAACCTGCGCGCCGCTTTTTCATAAACATCCCTGGTGAACTTCGTTCGTTTGAACACCTGCTCCATCGCTATCTTGGCCTCGTCCATGATCGTCTTCACCGTTACGTCCGGGCGGATGCGCTCGATTATTGCATTTCGGTACTCCAGAACTACCTGAAGCAACTCGCGCTGTCCGGGCGAGAACTTACCGTTAACCGGCCACATGCGAGCTATATCGCTCGTGTAATAGCCGAAGTCCGGCGCATAATCCATTAACACGAGATCGCCCTCTTTCAATCTATCCAGGTTGCGATAGTAATGCATATTCCAGATGTTGGCCGTTCCCGCAGCAGTTATCGATCGATATCCTTCCAGGCGCGCGCCATTGATCAGAAATATGTAACGGGCCACACCGTCGAGCTGATATTCATAGATACCCGGTTTCGTACTCTTGATAGCCTCCAGTATACCCATCCCGGCGAGTTGCGATGCCCGCCTGATGAGCGAGACCTCGCGCGGGCTTTTGACGCTACGCAGCTCGTCCAATATCGGCGTTAGATCGCGCATCTCCGCGCGCGGGAAACGTGTACGCAGGAGCTGAATGAAATGAGCCTCGCGCGATACCCTTCCATCCCAGAAATCGGACGCGATCGCGGCATTCGCGGCGAGCAGTTCTCCGCGACTCTGTTCAGCCCCCTCTGACGGTGAGTAGAGCAGATAGACAGCAGCCGACGGGCGACCCAGCAGATTACGCATCCAGTCGTAAGTCATCGCCTCTGTGCTCAGAACATGGTCGGCACCAGTCAGCCGCTTCGCCAGTACGGCGTCCGCGGCCGAGAGAATCCGGCCCTCGGCTCTCTCCAATGCCTCGTCGCGCGGCGGGAGAAAGAGGGTCATCTTGCGATTTCGACCATCAAGGATCAGATAGGAATGAGGCGTTTCGATACCGCAGAGATAGTAGAATTCGTTCGTTTGTCGGGGATAGCTGAACCCAAGAGCTTGGGGCGCCCCCTGCACAATCGCGATGGAGCGATCGCCCATCTTCTCGAAAACCTTCTGCCAGCGCGCCTTGAACTCCTCGGGCGGAAAATGCGATTGGTAATAGGGTTCCGCCGTCTGACCGAATATCAGAGTTGAGAGCAATACGGGAAAAATCCCCCAGCTACATTTCCTCATTTTGAATCCTCTGTGACCGGCTGAATTAGAACAGTTGTAAAGCCATCTACTTTTTCCCAGGAAACCTAAACTACAAAACGCGCAAATCGCGCAATACAAGAATACCGGGAACTCCCTCAGTTCATAGAAGAATGCGAGATCATGCATACTCGACCCTGTTTATCGGGTTCTCCCGTAGAACGATCATTTACTCACCCGCCGCCCAGGATTGATATGCTGCCCGCCTGAAGGCGGAGCTCCGAGCATTTTGTAGTTCCGTGTTTACGCGGTCTTCATTATCGTGAAAAATAATTACTTCCCGGTTGAACCCTGCCCGTTCGCCGCCGTCTTGAGCCGCTCCTGTTTCTGCTTCTGGACCATACGCGCGACATCGGCCAGGAGCTTCTTCGTGTCGTAAACGATCCCGTCCTTTATCGTCCATTTGACGCCGCCGACCCATTCCCCCTTACCAGTCGCGTCGTTGAGTTTGAGCGCGCCCGTCCCATAAAGCACCTTGAGATTCTCGAGCGGGTTCCGGTCGACGATAACCAGGTCGGCGAGCAGCCCCGCCCTCACGACGCCGAATTCGATCGGCTTTCTTTTCGGCTCGTGCAGCGTCAGCGCCGGATTCATCGTGGTCGCCTGAAGTACCTCCAGCGGGTGGAACCCTGCCTCCTGTAAGAGTTCGAGCTCGTGGATGTGGCCGAATCCATAAGTGTTATAGATGAAAGCCGCATCTTCGCTGGCTGTGACGCGACCGCCCATCTTCTTGTAGTCGTTCAGCAAACGAAACCATACCTGATAGAAGTTCCGCCACGCGATCTCCTCCGCCGTGGTCCAGTAAAACCAGTAGGATCCGTGGTTGGTCCGGCTCGGCTCGTAGAAATCCATAAGCGATGGCAGTGTGTATCTGTCGTGCCAGTCGGCATTGCGCATACGCATCAAGTCGCGGCTCGCGGCGTATGCGGTCATCGTCGGGTCGAACGTCGTACCGAGTTTGAGATGCGCTTTGAGATATTCATTCCATTCGGGGCTGCCGGGTTGGTGAATCTTGTCCCACAACCGCGCCACCTGGCCGAAACGCATCTGCTCGTCGTTGTTGATCTGGTCTACCGGCCATGGTTGCACCACGTAATCCTTGAGCAGCGCCTCGAAATGGCCATAGAAGTGGGTGACGGTGCCGAGCCCCAACTCGGCCGCCTTGAGCGCGTTCATTTGCGCGACCCCCGTCTGTCCGAGATGCGCCGTCGAGCCCATGCCATGTTTTTTGGCTTCATCGAGCAGCGCAGCCATTATCTCGGGACGGTGTGATCCCAGCTTCAATCCATCAACTCCATTGGTGGCGGCCCACTGAACCCACGCGCGCGCGGATGCGGGAGAATCTACCCGGCCTTTGTCCCAGCCGCTTCCCGGGCGCTGGTAGTTGAATATCCTGGGAGCGACGATCTCATTGCGCGCGCTTCGCTCCTTCTCCTTGACCGCGATCTGGTTCGAACTGAGCGGGACACCACGAACCGTCGTGATGCCATGCGCCAGCCAGAGCTTGTATGGGTATTCCGCATCGGGATTTTTCGGCCCGCCACCGGCGTGGACATGGAGGTCGACCAGCCCCGGCAAAACATACATTCCGGTCGCGTCAATTTCGAGGTCCGGATTCTGCGGCTCCCGATTCGTCTTAAGCGGTACGCCCGGCGTTCCGGCGCTGCGGACCGCATCGATGCGATTGTTCACAATGACGATGTCAACCGGCCCCTGGGGAGGCGCTCCCGTTCCGTCAATCAGGATGGCGCCGCGAATAACCAGAGTCTTGAACGGTCCGCGACCTTCGTCCGAACCGCGGTTCGGCGCGGCGTTTAACTGCGGAGGCGCCGGCGGATCCTGACCGATCGCATTTGTCTCGGGTAACGAACTGAGCGCAAGCGCAAAGACGCTCGCAACTATCAGAAGAGTGATAGGCCGTTTTCCTGGCATATATATGAACCTCCGGGTTGATTTGTTTTTTGGTGAATTGCCATCGCGACGAACCGAAACACTTTCGCCACAAGTAGTGCATCTGATGACACGGTATGTCTTGTACGAACAAAGAATTTTTGTATCAGCTTAGTGTTGTTTGATTGATGGTACTGATCGCTGATAATGATGTTCGCAGTGAGAAACTTAGCAGCGGGCGGCGGTCAAATCAATCTCATTCAAGGCAAATCTGCATCTAGGGAAAATCCCTATCGATTCTTCGCATAATCCTAATTGCTTAGAAATCACTATCTATGAAACAATTCTATTGTCACTGGTAAAACGTCATTCATTATAGATTTGCTAAAGTTGTTCTCCGGCTGCTTGAGATGGCTCATAACCCGAGGAATAATTTATATCCAGTGCTATCCCCCGATCCCTGAAATCATTCATCATTTTTTTAGTGAGAGAATGATAGAAGCGAATTCCGGCGCGAATTCGTTGCGGGGCGTGAGCGCAGGCTGTTGCAGCAGTCCGACCGTGTTAGGTTTTTGGTCCACGGCGACGGTTTCTTGCAGCAACCTCCCCCCTGGCTGACGCACCTGGAATACGGAAACGCGCCGGATACCATGTTTTATTGCGGATAACTCCCATTAGCCGGTGAATCAATCGTTGTTGGTAATGCACCTCCATACATTACCGCGGCACCTGGACCCCTGGGCCATTGTTCCCTCCGGATCCTAAATGGCCCAGGACTCCCAATGGTCAGAAAATTTGCAAGGACAGTCCTCCCAACTGGTATCTGTCATGCATTTGATTCACCGGCTAATCCTCTTCCTCGACACTGGCTGAAAACGGTTGAGGTATCGAGACGAGAGACTATTCACTCCGTATGCCAGACTGGGGACGCTGCCAAACATTGAGGCTGCTGTTCGGGTTTTATCAAAATGCCACTTTGATCACGTGAGCCACTTTTTTGCCCGCATCCTCAGTGTAGTGCACAGTAACATTTCCTCCTTCTTTAACGGCTTTGCCGGCAGCTTCTGATCCTGCAGCGACACCTTTACCTGTATCCACGACAGTATCCTTAGAGAGGTGGTAAACCTCTTCCGATCCATCGGCTGTTTTCACAGCGACCGTGTGTCCGGCCTTATCTACCTTGGTAATTGTGCCTGAGGCAACCTTGGGAGCCTCCGAACCGAGATATTTGAAGCTGTCAGCCGTCTTTTCTGTGCCTTTTTCCGTGTAGTGAATGACGAATTGCGATCCCTCCTTTCCGGCGAGGGCAGCCATCTTAGCCCCACCCTCGACGCCTTGGACGGTCGTTTTTTCGCTTACTTTGAAAACCTCTTCGGTCCCATCTGACAGCTTAACCACCGCCGTCTTACTTGCGGCATCGAATTTCTTGAGTTCCCCGACGACAACGTTCTTCGCGAAGTGATTTACATTCAGGGGACCTGATGTGGCGCCCGAAGGGTGCGCCGCAATAATCGATAGGGCACAAGAGAACAGCATTACACGAACTATTTTGAAAATAGGTCGCTCCATAATTTTAGTCATAATCCCTCCTTAATTTCCTCCTGAAAAATTAGAGCAGGTTCTCTCCTGCCCTGCTTCCCCAACTTGAACAGGCTAGAAAACCTGCCCCAAACATGTTTATTTCAAAATCAAAACTGCCATCTTGCCATCCGTTTCCAACCTGTCGCCGGTTGCATTCATACTTTCTCTGGGCGCAGCGGGCCGATCGACCAAGGCATGGTCCTTAACGAGACCAGTGAAGAACAGATCATTGACTACCTTGGCCCGCTCCCGGTCGATCTTCGGGTCGATCCGATGAATCCAAGATGTACCTTCACGATGGACAGCGATTCCGATATCGTGAGTAGCTGCTGCCACCCAGACATCCTGCCCCTGGTAACTCTGCGGGCGTTTCCAGATGCGTATGTGATGCCGTTTAGCGAAAGTGTCATTCTGCTTCTGGAAAACCAGGTCAGGGCTCCGCCCGTCCAGCAATAGCAAAGACATGGGACCGCTTTTATAACCTTTATCCTCCGCCACCGCCGCAAATGTCTTGATGCCGGAGATCAGACTCAGTTTCACCGGATCCTCCCAACCGGCCTGATTAAAGGCACCTTCAATCTTTTCGCGGGTTCCGATAAACATCAGGTTGGTCAAATCTGACGGGACGTTACTCGATGTCTTCGTCTGCATCGGCTCTGCGTCCACCAGTTCGATCAGTTGGGGAGAAGGGTTGAACGATGGCCAGGGTTTCCCTCCGATCTCCGCCAACTTCGCAGGCGCGAGAACGGAAAGTCGCATCTCTACACCGGGGCCGTAGTCGATATCCCTTTTGTACTCTTTATCGCGAGCGAAAGCTCCCGCCTGAAATGCGTAGGCCAGTATTGGATTGGCCAGAGTTATCATCTTCGCACCCCAGGTGAACTTTGAGCCATTCGGATGGGCTATGCCGATAATGCGCCCTCCCTCAACCGTCTCTTTGGCGTTATCCACATCGACCAGCCTGGTCACGATCCGAGTTCTGGCGCCATCTGGATAAACCAGGTAGGGAAAATCGATAATCAGTTGCGCCCGCCGGTAATCGTTATAGGCTTTCAGCGCTAAAATCACGGTCCCGTGAACAATGGTTCCCGGCGCGATTACGACACGATCGCCGATCTTGACCGGCTCAATAATCACCGCATCGACCGGATCACCGCCTCGCGATACATGACTCCCCACCTGGTTAACCAGCCGAATATTAAGCTCGGTGCCGGCCGGCAGATCGAAAGATAACTCAGAGCGAATTTTGCCGAGGTCGCCGGCTAATGATGCGGTTGATAACTGATGCACGAAGGAATCGAGCAGTTCGTTCTCATCCTTGCCGGCTCCGTTGCGGGCACTATTATCCAAAAGTAAAAAGAGAATCTCGTCATTTGGAGAGACTTCCTGGAAATCCAGGGCGGTGTTGCCGTATTCGTCTTCCCTGTTGATCGTTACGCCCCGCGAGATCAGCAGATCCGCCAGATCGAGATACGCTCGCACGAGCTTGCGATCCTGAGCATACATTGCACCTATAACCGTCCAATGCAGTGCTGTGCGGCCACGCGCATCTGTCGCATTCACCCGGGCGCCTTCCGCAAGTAGTTGTTTGGCCTGGTCCAGGTGATGCAACGAATCTTTGCTCTTCTCTTGGCGAGAGGCCTGATAGATCGCATCAAGCAGAGGATCGACCTCTCCCCCGCTGCGAGTCCCTGCCGTAGCATCCTGCGCCAGTTGATTGTTGCGCGCTCGCACCCGCTGATTGGCTAAAAATACGCCACTAGACACTACAAGTAATATGATTAGTGACCCAACCATCTTTCTGTCCATAACTCCTCTTCGGCAGAGATTTATCTCATAAAATATATGCGAGCCTTATGCCAGCATCTTCTCCGTCACCGTTCGTCACGCTAATATTGTGATAATTGAACTTAGATGATATATTGCAAAAAAAGTGCGGTGATCCGAGTTATTGCAACCGTGAAATATCAAGAAACCTCGATATTTCACGACTCTCACCAATTGAGACAGAATAGATTGCTTGCCCCCTCTAAAGTTACCGAAGCATTTGCCAAAACAAATATTGTTATGGAAAAAAATAATATTAACGAATGATTCACTACCTTCCTTTTGAAATGTATCTGGCTATATAAGATATCTGCTGAGACGCATCGGTACTCGGTAAAGATCTGGTTCATCTGTAAACAACAAGGAGGAATTTCATGACTCGACTGGAAAAAGCAACGAATGTGGCGATTATTGTCGCATGTCTGTTCCTGGTCGGAACGCTGGTGAGAAATTACTATCTCAGCCAGAACTCTGATGTATCCGCGTTGCCCGAAATTTCAAAAGGTACGGAGATCAAGTTGCCGACAACGTCTTCCAGCGGCCAGCAGTCTTTGGTACCGACTCTGGTGTTTGCACTATCGAAGAGTTGCCATTTCTGCGAAGAGAGTGTGCCGTTTTATCAAAAACTGACGGCATTCAAGAACTCCGCTCCGCAGGGGATACGGTTTGTGGTGGTAATGCCCGAAAAACAGGAGGAGGCGGAGGCCTATCTCAAAGGGAACGGGATCGGGGTCGATGCGGTGGTCTCGATGCAGGTGTCGAATCTCGGCGTGCGAGGGACACCGACGCTGTTGCTGCTCGACGGGCAGAACAAGCTCGAGGAGATGTGGGTAGGGAAGATGAACGACGCGGGGGAGTCGCAGGTGATTGACCGGTTGAAGAAAGCATGTGGGAGTTGCTCACTTCCAGGGACTGCCGTCTCGGCACAATAAGTCAGAAAACAACTATAAAAATATAAACACCTTCCGCATTCACTTTTGATTTCCGGTTGTTGATTTCTCTATATAGTCCGGAGCATCAGCTTGACGACGTGGCGGTTGAATCTGGTCGGGTCGGGGATGTCCGAACCTTCGGCCAGCAGCGAATAACCCAACAGCAATTCAGCATATTCTCCCAGAGCTTCGTCTTCATTATTTTGTTGGTAACGATCTAGCATCCTGGTGAATAAATCATGGTTGGGATTCAATTCGAGTACACGGCGCTGCATCGGTCCTCCGCCTTTTCCTTTCATCAAAAGGCGCTCGACTTGAGGGCTATGATCTATCTCAGCGCCAACGACCAGGCACGCGGGTGAAGAGACCAATCGCGTTGTGAGGCGCACTTGTTTGACGTGTTCATCGAGGGATTTTTGCAGCAATTGCAGAAATCCGGACGTCTCCTCTTCCTTTTGCTGAAGCGCTTCCTGAGTTTTTTTCTGCTCTTCCTCGCTCCCCAGCTTGATCGTTCCCTTCCCCAATGATTTGAGTTTCTTCCCCTCGAAGTCCATCAGCGACTGCACGAGCAATTCGTCGACCGGTTCTACCAGATAGAGCACCTCGAAGCCCTTCTCCTTAACCGCTTCGAGATGCGGCGAGTTTTCAACAACACTTCGGGACTCTCCGGTGAGATAGTAGATATCAGTTTGCCCATCTTTCATCCGTTCGACGTAATCTTTAAGCGTCGTCAATTGCATGGGATCGTTGGAGGATTGAAAGAGGAGGAGCGAGACGATTCGATCTCGATTGTCATAATCTTCACCGACCCCTTCCTTGAGCGCCCGTCCGAATTGATCCCAAAATTTGAGATACCCCTCATATTCTTTCTCCTTCACCTCCAGCAGGGTATCCAGCACTTTCTTGGTGAGCCATTTCCGGATCTGGGCGATATGTCGATCCTGCTGCAGCATCTGGCGTGAGATATTGAGCGGCAGGTCGGCAGAATCGACCACACCGTTGATAAATCGTAAATATCTGGGAAGGAGGCCGTCACACCGCTCCATGATCATTACACGCCTGGCGTAAAGGCGAAGCCCGCGCTCGGCGCCGTGATAGTAAAGATCGTAAGGCGCTTTTGCGGGGATGAAGAGCAAAGCCTGATACTCGACCTTGCCTTCGGCCTTGAGCGGGATCGTCTTGAACGGCTCGGTCCAATCGTGTGAGATATGCCGGTGGAAGTCGGCATATTCGCTCTCTGTGATCTCACCCTGGCTGCGGCTCCAGATGGGTTTCATGGAGTTGAGAGTCTTGTCCTCAATCACGTAAGTAGGCTGAGCATCCGGTTTCACTTCGCCGAATTGCCCCGTCTCCTCGCGCTCGAATTTGCAATTGATCGGGTAAGAAACAAAATCGGAGTATCGTCTGACGATGCGCGAGAGAACCCATTGATCGGTGAAGTCCTCGATGCCGTTCTCGGCGTCTGCCGGTTTGAGGTGAAGCGTAATGGTTGTGCCGCGTCCCGGGCGTTCAGACTCAGACAGTTTATAAGTGCCGTCTCCGGTCGATTCCCATAGCGTCGCTGCAGTCTCGCCCGCCCTGCGGGTCACCAGGGTGACTTTGTCAGCCACCATGAACGAGGAGTAGAAGCCGACCCCGAATTGGCCGATGAACTCGGCCAGCAACTGGCTCGATTGGGCCTCTTTCAGCTTCTCGCGCATTTCACGGGTTCCGGATTTCGCGATCGTCCCGATATTGGCGATCACCTCATCACGGCTCATGCCGATCCCCGTGTCGGAAATCGATAGAATTCTCTGACCCGGGTCTGACTCCAGACGGATCTCGTAACGGTCATCTCCATCGATAAGAGACGGCTCTGTCAGGGCCTCAAACCGCAATCTGTCGAGCGCATCGGAGGCATTGGAAATAAGTTCTCGAAGAAATATTTCTTTATTGGTGTAGAGCGAATGAATCATCAGATCGAGAAGTTGCCTGGTCTCGGCCTGGAATTGGAATTCTTGCATCTTTGGTACCATTGGGTCCTCGCTTGCTTAACGAACGGTAACCTCATTCAAGTCCCGTGCTAGCTGCTGAAGTAAAAGAGATTGAGAGGATCGCAGAAAGAAATGATCGCCGGGCAGCATATGCAGTTTAAACCCGGACGCGGTCTGTTCCTTCCATTTCAACATCAGGTCGTTGGTCTCTTCGTCGTCATACATTCCGCAAAAGGCGAATATGGGACATTGAAGCGGTCCGCCCTCGGTATATTCGTAGCTTTGAACCAACTGAAAATCGCCTCTGAGCATGGGGATCATCAGCTCCATAAGTTCGGCGTTTTCCAACACCTCACTGGGAGTGCCGTCGATCCTTCTCAGCTCTTCTATAAATTCATCGTGCGGCAGGTTATATGTAACTGGATCGGTGTCCGGGACGTGCGGCGCTCGGCGGCCCGACGGGAAAAGCGCGTGCGGTCCGCGTCCGGTTGTGCGGTGCAGATATCTCGCCAGTTCGAAGGCTATGACAGCACCCATACTATGGCCGTAGAAAGCGAAGGGTGCATCAAGCAGCGGCGCCATCGCATCGGCAAGAGCGCTTACCAGGGGAGTGACGGCGACAAAGGGAGGTTCGCTTAAACGCCCCCCTCGTCCCGGCAGTTCGACTGGTATTACCTGGATAGTTGTGGGGAGATGTTTCGCCCAATTCCTGTAGATTGAGGCTGTTCCTCCGGCATAGGGGAAACAGAAAAGTTTTAATTCGACGCGTCCGCGCGCGTTATAGTTCGGGAACCAGGCACCAGGTGCTTTCATCATAGATCAGGCTCTTTTATCGCTCTCCATTGCCCTGATCAGACTTTTCGGCCTCATGTCAGTCCAGTGTTCGTTGATGTAATCGAGACAGGCCTGACGTTTGTCCGGCGGATGGGCGACGGTCCAGCCCGCTGGCACGTCTATGAACTCAGGCCATAATGAATATTGCCCCTCGTCGTTAATCAAAACAACGTAAATGCCGTTTTCGTCCTCAAATGGATTGGTCATCTTTTCGGTTTTATCTCCTCATAAAATTAGATGGGAATCAGGATTGTTCAGTTTTTGTTAAACGAACTGAAATCCTGAATGATCCTGTAATTCCCATCTAAACTACAAAGACTTGCCGGAAATATCAAGAGAAGCGATCACCATCCGACTTCGATGTCGTATCGATCTGAACCGCCATCCCGGTCTTCAACCAGAATCGCCGCCGTATATCCATTATCTCGCGAGGGCTGTTGGATTACAGTCACGTTTCCACGCCCATTGAGTTTGCGCACTACCACATTCCGCCGGTCGGATGGCAAGGGCTGAAGGAAACGAAAATTGTCCTCGCGCACCGGTTGGCCTGCCTGATGTTCAACCCTGAGGTTGCCCCCGTTGATGAAAAGGATGTCGCGCCCATCGACCCGTCCGGACCATCGCAGGTTAGCGCGCACCTGTAATCCCGAATTGAAGTCCTGACCGGGACCGCGGCCGAAATCGCGATTCCTCGGCTCATTCCAGATGAGTGTGAAGGTGTAAGTGCCTCCGCCACCCTTGTCATCACGGATGCGAACGGCAGCGGTGTGGTCGTTATCGCGATTAGGCTGTTCGACCAGTGTCAGTTCGCCCCGCCCTTCAGTGCCCACCAGGCTCACGCTGACGGACCGCGGCGGCAGAGGTGAGCTGAATCGATATCTATCGCGCGAGACTCCCTGGCCGTTGAGATTTTCATACCTGACCTGATTCCCACGGAATCGGACGATCGTTTCACCATCTACTCTTCCGCTCCAACTCACTTCCTCAGAGCGCTCATCGGAAGTTCCCTCTCTATCGCGCCGCGTGACGTCATACCAACGTAAGACGAAACCGTACGGAGATTTTCCCCCCTTGGTGTCATCTATGCGCACAACGGCCGTGTAATTGTTCTCCGGGCGCGGCTGCTGAATGAGGTTCACGCGACCACGACCCTCAACCTCAGCCAATACGAGCTGAATCGGTACGCTCGGAAGAGGATCAGTGAAATCGAATTGCTGGTTTTGAACGGGCAGTCCCGACTGGCTCTGGGATTGTACTTGCCGCCCTCTGATCCTGATGAAACTCGTACCATCTACCTCACCTGCCCAGCGAAAACTTGCGACGCCGTTGTCGGATCGTTGAATTACGTCCCATCGCGCAAAGATCGAGGTACCGATAAGTGAAAGCAACAACAGTGAAATAGGCACTCTTAGCAGGGATTTATTGAGTCGCATAAATTATCTCCATAATTTTTTGGATTGTGTCGACAGGGGGTACGTTCAGTCATCTCTCATTCGACATCCGGCTCTCATTCGACATCGGGTTAGCGAGAAATGCGGGGTAAGCATCTGTTCGCGCGCCGCCGTAGCTGCCATTATCTACGATAAGGCTGGCAAAATATATCCATACTTTTTTCAATACTTTTTTCAACCGAATTCGGGTCCGAGTATCCCGAACTGTTGGGCCGGCAGACCGGGATAAGGATTGTCCCTATAATACATTCGGACGAAAGGGCGTTGCTCACGAAACCCGATGGATGCAAGCCATCCGCGCCAGTCCGGTTCGTAATTCGAGGCATCAAGTATGAACCTCTGACCGTCCCGCTGGCGTACACAAGCCGACACCAGTCGCCTCGCTGTCTGTTGATCGCGCGCCACAACAGGTCCCAGATGTTCGAAATTGACGCCGTGTCGCCCGAAGATGAACCCGGCGATTTGCCCAGCTTGCCCCGCTTGCCCCGCTTGCCCTAGTTGCCCCGCTTGCCCCGGTTGTTCGATAACCCAGGCATATTCCGGCGCGCCATCGAACATCCATTCCAGCATCACGCGGCGCTCGGCGCCGAACACCTGTCGATCGAAAAATTCGATAGCCGGTAAATCTTCTCTCGTCATCGGGCGGGCTAGATTGTCAGGTTGCATCAAGCCGCCGGCGGGCGCCGACTTCTCCACTCTCTCCATCCGGCTGAGGCTATATTCGTCAACGAAATCGAGTTTCCGATAAACCTCGCATCCTGCCGGAGTGGCATCGAGCCGGATAGAGGGGATGCCACTCAGCACATCGAGCGCCATCGACATGAGGCACGTACCGACGCCCCGGCCGCGCTCCACCGGATCGACGAGTACCATGCCGATCCAACTGAACCGATCTTCGTAACTCACCGTAGTCACCGTGCCGATCACCAACCCATCTTTCACGGCGACCAGGCAGCCATCCGGGCTGAGTTTCAGAAACATCTCCCAGTCGCGTCTCGTCTGATTCCAGCGAGCGATGCGGCACAAGCGCAAACCCGCTTCGATGTCTGGCGGCTGCATCGGACGAACAACGATCTCGGTTGTCGGTGGAATTTTGGCGAGTATCTTGCTACCCATCTCATGGCCTTATCAATTTCTGATGACGTCGATGTAGTACAGGTCAGTGGCAACCTCAAATTCTTCTTTCTTCAATTCTATTTTCAAAGTCTTCCATTCCGTCGCCGGCTGGATAAGGCGCCAGTCCGGTTTCCGACCGACCTTCACCGGCATAGCGAACTCCTTGACCCCGGCTTTCCAGCGATAGGAAACGCTGCCGCCGTTCTCATCAAATCGCAATTCGAGCGCCGGAAGCGCGTCGTGACGCAAGTATTGATCAAAGATCGGAGTAAGATGCAAGCCTGTCCTCTCGTTGAAAAACTTCACCACATCTTCGGTCATGATATTGCGGTATTTGAATCGGCTACCGTAATCGCGCAGCAACTTCCACCAGCGCGCGTCATTATCGATCACCGAGCGTAGCGTATTCAGGAACAGCGCGCCTTTGAAATATTGATCCTGTGACGGTGTTCGATTGACTCCACGAGCGGTAATGATCGGTTGCCGGTTTCTGACCTTCGCTTTATAGCCGTTGACATACTTGAGCGCGTCTTCCCGTCCGAAAATCGCTTCGACATAGACGCATTCAGCGTATGTCGCCCACCCCTCGTGAATCCACTGATCGGAGACGTCGCTGGCGGTGATGCTGTTGCCGAACCATTCGTGCGCGCTCTCATGAACGATGATGAAGTCGAATTTCAGACTGACGCCGACGCCCGTCCAATCTCGTTCGAGATAGCCGTTGGCAGAAGCGGTTCCCATAAGTGACCGCGCTTTGATGCTCCATCCCTGAGTACGGTACTTCGATCAGTTTGTATCCGTCCCTTTTGAACGGGTACTCGCCGAAATACTTGTGAAACGCCTCCATCATCGGCTTCGCTTGCGCAAATTGCCGCCTGGCCTTCTCCAGATTTTCGGGCAGACAATAGAAATCCATGGCGAGATCGCCCAGCCGGTCGCTGAAGTGTTCATAGCTGCCGATATTGAGCGAAACGCAATAATTATTGATGGGGTAGTTGATCGGCCCAGTCATAGCGCGTATAGCCGTCGCCGAGGTCGATTTTCCTTTCCAGTCGCCCGTTGGAAACATCGGTAAGCTCGCTGGGGACGGCGACTCGCAATCGCATGTTCTCGACTTCGTCGCGCTGCTGATCTTTGTTGGGCCACCAGATGCTGGCGCCTATTCCCTCGCACGCGGTCGTGATCCAGTGCCGGCCGGCGGGATCCTTTTGGAAGCTGATGCCGCCGAACCGCCCGGTCTCCTGCGGATAACCGGAGTAATAAAAATCGATGGCCTGGACGGAACCTCTCTTGAGCGTCGCAGGGAAGTCAACGAAGACCGTGCCCAGCTCGCGCGCGTATTTCAGCTCGGTCGAACCGAGCAGGATTTTGTCGACATTGAGATTGGCAAATAGATCGAGCTGGATCCGCGTGTCATCCTTCAGCATCTTGAAACGGATCGTATTCTTTCCAGCTGATGAACTTCTTCTCCGGATCGACGCGAATACTCAGATCGTAGGAGAGCAGGTCGTTATTGGCCCGCCACGGACCATACTCGCCTCGCAGGATATCGGCCCGCGAAGGATCCGCTGGTGCCGGAGCTGATTGCTGCGGCGGCGCCTGTGCCGGCGCCCGGAAGACAAGGACCAGCAGGAATAGACAAACAAGTTGGGTAAAGAGATATAGTCGCATCGAGTAATCTTACCCTAGAACTCCCTAGAAATTGATTTTGAGCGCCAGTTGCACAAACCGGGGAAGGTTTGTTTGCGACCGAGCTCCCTCTCCCATCCTTCCGAAATTGCCCGAGGCCGGGCTGGTCTCGGGCCCGTTGAAGAACTGGGGCGTATTGAAGGCGTTGATGAATTCCGCGCGGAACTGCGCCGACACGCGCTCGGTGATGGCGAATCTCTTGTGCACGGAAAGGTCGAAGTTCCGGATCGGCGGATTCCTCAGACTGCCATAACGGATCGAGACTGCCCGGAAGGCCAAGGGGTCCAGAGTGCGGAACGAGCCGGGCGTGTACCACTGATCGATCGTCCGATTTGCCGGGATCGGATCTACGCCGGCGATCGGCTCCGCGTTAGCCGGGAAAGTAGTCGGCATGCCGCTCTGCAATCTCACCAGCCCATTCACAGTCCAGCCGCCCAGTATCCCGTTGACCAACCCGCTACTTGAAGAAAGGTACTTCCGTTTGCGTCCGAAGGGGAGTTCATAGCCGCCGTTGATGCCGATGTTGTGCGGCACGTCGTTCTCCGCGATCAACTTGTCGATCTGGACATCCTGCGCGTTCTGGATATTGACCCATTCCAACAGCTTCGACCACGTGTATGAGAAGGTGAAGGTCGCGCCCGCCGAGAAGCGTTTTTGCAGCGAAGACTGCCAGGCCCAGTATTCGGCATAGCCGCCGCTGATGCCCTGAACAAAGATGCTGCCGAACTGCGGGAAGGGACGAAGCAGTTGCTGGCGTTGTACCTTATCACCATTGAATTGTGTTCCCGGGGCGAGCCCCGCAAATGGATTGTCCACCAGCTCAGTCAGGTAAGCAGGACCCCGAGCCAGATCCGCGGCGGAGATTCTCGTTAATTGCCACACCCAGCGGGAGCGCGCGCGAACTGCTGCCAACCGCGCCCGTCGAAAAGAGCATATCCCAAGGCAACTGGCGTTGAATTTCGAAGGAATATTGCCAGACGTAGGGTATGCGACGCTGGGGATTGAAGACGGTGAGAGATGGTATTCCTATGGTGTTGGTACGATCGCGAAAGGCTGGTATCAGCCCGTCGGGAAATGGGTCCCGAATATCCACGTCTGGAATACCGCGTTCCTGAGTGCCCGACGTGAACGAGGTCTGCTGCGAGAACCCGGTCGCGCCCGGCTCATCCCATACTTGCGCGTAGAAGATACCCACGCCGCCGCGCATAACCGTGCGGTCATTCAACAGAAAAGCAACTCCGAGGCGCGGCATGATGTTGTTCGCATCTGGATCGAAAGCGCCGCGCGGCTCTCCGCCTACCCCCGCATAGACGATGTTGCCCTTGAACCCGGGAACCTCGATTGGTAAAGGCGCGTTCGGATCGAACCCGCGGTTGAGGTTGTCGAAGCGATCCGACATCCCCGTGATGTATTCATACCTTAAGCCGACATTCAATTTCAGCCGCTTCGTCAATCGCCAGTCGTCCTGTAGAAACCCCCCGTAGCTGACCTGCTGTCGCGCTGGAAATGCGCGAATCTCCATATTACCGTTCTGCGGATAGCCCAGCAGGAATGAGGCGATGGCATTGCCGGAACCACGCGATGGTGCGGCGAAGGGGTCTTGTTGCGTGAACTGCGAGGTGAACATGAAAGCGCCGTTCGCGTTGCCGGGATTTCGCTCGTTAACGCGATTGATTCGGGTTTCGAAACCAGCCTTGAGGGAGTGGGCGCCCAGCAGTTTAGAGACCGTCGCGACCAAATGATAGGCCGTCGAGGCCGGTGACACGCGGAACGCGTTGGACCCGAGCCCTTCGTAATCCTGAAAGCGGAAGACCGGAAAATGATTCAGAGCCTGGCTGATAAAGCGCGGTGAAAAGTTCAAACTGGACAGGTCGAAATCAGCGCCCTGCGCGTTTCCCTGAGGCGACGTGAAGCGAGCGACGCCGAACCTGACATCGGCCACGGTCGTCGTATTGAGCGTGTGGGTGACGGCGGATACTCCGTTGTAGTTCTGTCGCGTGAATGGCAGATTGCTGCCGGGTTCGGCCTCGTTGCCATAGCGGTATCCGCGAAACTCGTCCAGCCGGTTGAATGCGATGCGGCCGAATATCTTGGTGGCTTCGGAAAGATTGTAATCCAACCGCCCGGTATGCGAATTGAAATTGCCGATGAACCGCGGGATGTCCCTGCCGTTGGTGTAGTTATTCAGCCCCAGCGGATTTCCCGGCGCATTCGGCGCGGGCAGAAAAGCTAACGCAGCGCGCGCCACCGGGTTGATTCGGTTTTCAGGTATCTTGTTATCGGGGAACGCGTCGCGGATGAACTGTCCGGGACGGGCCGGATCGGGCCGTGTCGTCAGTGGATCGTAGATCAACTGCAAATCACTGGTTTTTGAGAAATCGCCGGCCCGCTGCTCCGGCGTGGGAATAGACGTGGTGAACACATCGGGTATGCTCTGGCGGATCCCCTCGTATGCATATGAGAAAAAGAGTTTGTCCTTGAAAACCGGACCATTGAAAATACCCCCGAAGGTATTAATGTTCGACCGCTGGCGCGCGATATTCGAGCGGTTCGAATTGAAATCGTTGGCATTGAACAGGGTGTTTTGCATGAATTCGAAAACACCTCCGTGCCATTGGTTGGAACCCGCACGCGTGACCGACGTGATCACACCTCCGGTAGTGAAGCCGTATTGGCTGTCGAATGGAGTAGTCACAACCTTGAACTCAGAGACGGAATCGATCGAAGGTACGAATGAGACCTGACCGGCCTGGTAGGTAGCGGTGACGCCGTCCACCTGCACGTCATTCAGTCCGCGCCGTCCGCCGTTGATCTGTATGGAGGAGCTGCCCGAGATATCGAAGGGGCGCAGACGCGTCACGGAGGCGGCGATCTGGACGCCGGGCACCGACCAGGCGATGGCGAACATATTCCTGCCTTGCAGCGGCGTGTTATGCACCCGGGTGGAATCGACGACTATGCCGCGTACGGCTGTCTCGGTTTGCAGTTGCGCAATATCCTCACGTACCGTCACCGATTCGCTGAGCTCTCCCGCCTCAATCGACAGATTGAGAGTCGACTGATCGGCGACCTGTAGAGTGACGCCTGTACGCGACAGTTTGCGAAAACCCGTCTTCTCGACAGTGATCAGGTATTCACCGGGCTCCAGATTGCGGAGTGCGTATTCACCCCCGGCGCCTGACTCGGTTTGGTAGATTGCATTCGTCGCGATATGTCGAGCTGTGATGGCGGCTCCGGGCACAAAGGCCCCGCCGGCGTCGGTCACCTGGCCAGAGATGGTGGCTCGAAAATCCTGCGCCCTCGCTTGAACTCCGAGAGCGATGACCATCAGGAAAATTACAGAGAAACGAGAAGATTTAAGAAACATAGAAGCCTCAGAAGATGCAACGCCCTCGACTGAACTTCTACTACTTAATTTTCAACTTACCTGTGAGAGGCGTTAGCCGAGAGTGATAGTTTATCGAATTGCAAAATGCCGACGTTGGTGGTCAAGCATCCGCTTCCCGTCTGTCCGAGGCTCAAATCCTATAGTGCAACCCTCTCTCGATTCAAGGGTCGCGGGAATTCGCACCATAAAATAAAAAAGGACAATGAACGCAATGACGAGCCGATAGGATTACCGGTTTCTTCTCTTTGAGTTCTGTCCTTTTGTAAATTTGGGTGGCGAATCTATCAGCGATTCTTGGTAACCGTAACCGGCGCGCTGAGCCTGAAAGTCAGCAGCGTCTCGTCCGGAATCACCGCCGGATCACCTCTCGTCGCCAGTGTCGCGGCCGTTCCCGCTCCGCCGCCCACACCTGCGCCGATAGCGGCTCCTTTACCGCCACCGGCAATCGCCCCGATTACCGCGCCGGCCCCGGCGCCGATCCCGATCTTCTTGGCATCTTTCTTTTTGCTGGTAGGGGCGAGCTTGCTGTAGGGGCTCGTTGAAATTTCTATCCTTCTACCGTCGGCCAGGGTCAGGCTTTTCAGCGCCACATCAATCGACGCCACACCTTTTACGCGGCCGCCGGGATCAGAGCTTGTGACCACCCCTTCGACCGGTGCTCCCTGTTTCGCAATCACCCAATCACCGTCGACAATCGCCTTACTCAAGCTTCCGGAAAAAGTATCTCCCGTCTTGTTCGTCTTCGTCGAGATCGGCGTAGCCGTGTAAACGGAGATTACGCGGCCGGAAGAGAGCGTGAAAGTGCGCGGTGGCGCGGGCGTAGGCGTGGGCATAGGCGTTGCGACCGCCTCCGTTCTCGCAGTCCCGGCTGCCGGTGCCGACGGAGTGGCTATCGCCGCCGCTGCCGTCGCTTCCGGCGTTGGCGATGCTACTTGTGCAACCGACGGTGTCTGCGTAGCAACGGTTGTGGGGGGAGTGGGCGCTGACGATGTTTCAGTCGAGCTGGACCTGCAGGCCAACTGTGCGAAACCACTGGCTGCGAGTAACAGCCCAAGCAATGCATAACTGATTCTTTTCATAATAGCCTCCATTCATAATTCATTTCTTAACCGGAGGTGGGAATTTCTCGAACATCTTGGTCAGAGCTTTGTCGATCGTTTTTTCGTTCTTTTCCGGCTTGTCGCTGACCGTCCCGCTTGCAGTAGCGCGCCAGATGTATTTTTTATCCTTTACGTCACCTATATCGACGATCAGTTGACCGACCGGAATCTTATCGACATAGGTGGTCGACGAGCCCATTCCTCCTCCCCAGCGCCAGCCGGGACCATACATCCCCGTGTCGATGGTATTCAGCTGGGTTTCGGTATCCACCGCAGCGTGGTACATAACGACCAGGTCCGGGTTGCTCTTCGGATCGACCTTCTGCAAGCCCTTGGATGACAATTGTGATTCGATGCCCTGAACTATCCGTTGATCCATGATCGGATTTTTAGCATGCGTATTGTTTCCCCAGGCATATGTCTTGAAGTTTTGAAAACTGGTGCCTTTGTCCCAATCCACGTTTACCTTCTGCGCCGAAGCAACGATGGCTAGCATAAACAGAATAGACAGACTGGATACGATTCGTGTCACTCTCATTACTACCTCCTATTGTTAATGCGATTCACTTGCAGTCATCACCAAGCAGGAGCGCGTGTCTGCTCCTACCTGTTTCGCAAAGTGAAAACAAGCGTTATTCCGATGGCGTTCACGTGATTCGGTGTTGAGCGGCTGTCGTTCTGACGCGCGTAATATATGTCCAGGTCGATACTCTTTCTGAGCGGCAATACAACGCCACCCTCGAAGCGGGTGCGGTTGAATGTATCGTAACGAAAGTCATAATAGGCCTCAGCCGACCCATATGCCGTGAATTTGATATATTTGATAGCGAAGTCACGCTCGAGTTGGAGCCGGTTGCGGTAGCGCGCTGAAAAACTGCCATTTACCCATCGCAACTCCTGACGGTTGCGGTCGCTCAGCAGGATCTTCCAGGGGATCGTCACACGGAACGTCTGTTCAAAGATGATGCGTTGCTCTTGGTAGGGTTCATCGTCATCTAGAGAAAACCCGTATCGATAACCGGACCTTATGACCAGATGCTTATTAACGAGATAGTCGGCGTTCGCACCGACCTGGGCTTCCCGGTCGATATCCGTCTCTCTTTCCCGGGCGACGTTCGCCAGAAAAAAAAGCCGCCACTTCAGGTTTAATGTGACATACAGATCGACCTCCGGCCACAATTCATCCTGCGTCTCCGGCGCATCCTGCGCAATTGCGTTCCCATTGAGACAGGCCAGTAGGAGCAGACACAGGATGAACCGCGGATTTGCACGGTTGCAGCGTAATAACACAGATCGAAATCGGTGGGTATCTGTCGCATCCGTGCAAATCCGCGGTTCATTTGTCCCAATCTCCATATGGCTCGATATGGAATAACTTCTTCAATGAGCTCGCAATACAGGCAAGGTCCGCCGGACGCGAGCCGAAGCAGTCCTCGCCGCCATCTCCTCCATGGTCGAGAAAAGAGCTTTGTAGACCTGGCAGTACGGATCCTTCACAAAAAAATCCCCCGTGATCGAATAGGTCCTCACCGGACACCCGCCGTGACAGATCGACAGGTAATCACACGCGGAACAGTCCTCGTGTTGCATCAGTACTTCGGGCCGGGCCTGAAAACGCTGCCGCACCTTGCTCTTCTGTATCAGGTCGGTGAAGGTGACATCATCGAAGATGTTTCCGAACCAGTAGTCCGGATAGCTCGTCACCCAGCAATCGCACTGCGCCACATAGCCTCTCGCATCGATGCTGACAAACTCATCGGTGCAGTTCTGACGCCATATGCAGGGGAGGCACGCCCCTTCTCCGCGAAAGTGATTCATCAATTGATCGAGCGGCCCGAGCTTGATACCTTTCTCGTAGCCGCGCTCGACCCAGACCATCGTCAGGTCGGCGAAGAACCGGCTCAGCCCGGCCATATCGAGGATGCTCTCCTTTTTGGCATCGTTGATCTCTCCTCCCGAAAAAGACGTGTTGACCTGAAAGTCCGTGATGCCCAGATCATCAACGAAATAGGAGTAGAACCGCTCGGCCCCTGCTTCGAGCGTCCCCTTATTGGGGATCGAGATGACACCCACACTTATACCCGCCTCTCTAGCCTCTCGGACATTGCGAGCCCAAATTTCCGTATAATGCTCAGGCGGCCGATTCCTCGCTCTCCGGTACAGATTGGGGAAATCCATCGAGGTTCCCACGCTGTTGCCGAACATTCCGGTGATGATACTGTTCCACCCTTTGTGGTACCCGATCATGTTCGATTGAAGGCTATGCTCGATCCGCTTGCCGCGCGCGTCAGCGGCTTTGCGGATCTGCTCGTAAGCGCGCTCAAACCAGGCGGGAGGGAGGATCATGATCTCTCCACCCTGCCAGTAGATGGTCATAGAGGCGATTGCCTTTCGTTCCATATGGTCGAGCAGCTTATCGATGACGACTGCCAGATTCTCGTGCGACATGAAGTCGTCGGTCTTGTCCTCGAAACAGTACTCGCACGCGACATTGCATTTATTGGTGGGGAGCAATATGAGCGAAAAATGATTGCCGATCATCGGGCCGCCTCCTCCTTCGCGCCCCGGTAGAGCTCGAGATCGTGCTCCAATTCAATGGCCGCATCTTGCAAGGCTCCAAAGACGCGTTTGACGCTATCACACCTGTATCCCTTGCGCGGCCATTTGAAATACCCGCCGCAGTAATCAAAGTACGCGCAGCGAGAACACTCACTATTTTCCGCCAGCAGCTCTCCCTGTAATCTTGCGACAAGAATCTCCAAATCATCCGGGTCATTCGTACCGCCCATACCACGAGCGACTCTTTCCTCGCCATCTTCAGTGATGTACCGGACGTATGCAGGGTCTTCTTCCTGAACATCCCAGAGCGTTATCGGATCCTTTTCGAAAAATGAGAGGAGTGTGGTATGGAAGAATTCAACGGGTTGAGAGACTGACGCGTGATGAAGGTAGAAATCCAAAACCGCCAGCAGTTCTTCGATTGCCGCGGGCTCGGGCTGCCCCAAATCTAGTTTGACTGCAAATTGCAGCGAGGTCGCGATCTTGACCGCCTTGCTCAGTCCGGGGACTACCGGTATGGAAGTGCCCACCGGATGTTTATCGAGCAGCTTGGCGTGCCGGTAAAGCAGCGCGAATTCGACTACTGGATCGCGCATCACCAGCTCTACCGGGATGGCGTAGCCCCAGTCTGCCAGAGGATCGACGTCGGCCTGCATGGAAAGCAGCTGTACACCAACGACATTTCCCAGCTCCCTTTCGGGCAGGGCTTTGACGAGGATCGCAGGATCATGAGTGCGTACTATGACCTCACGGCCTCGATATTCAGGCACAAGTTTCACCGGTATGTTATGGACGATCATATTCATGGTCTCCCTCACCATCACCCTCGATTGCGGATCGCGAATACGCGAATATAAGTAGAACTTTCGTTAGAATCCGCGATCCGCAATCGATCACCAACCGCGGCGATTGACCCAGCCACCGCCACCGCCGTGATTGTTGAGCCAGCCGCTTCCGCCGCTGCGATTCACCCAGCCGGACCCACCATTTGCCCACGTGCCGCCGCGATTGACCCAGGAGCCGCCGCCGCCGCCATTGAGCCAGCCGCCGCCGCCGTTAATCCACGACGCACCGCGATTGGCCCATCCGCCGCCGCCGCCGTGATTGACCCAGCTCCCACGGCTATTGACCCAACCAGCCTCTGTCTCGGAACTCGGCACCAGAGCTCCCAGGACAATCCCGCCGATCACAGCCTGCGACCATTTCTTCATGCTCTTAAGGAAATCACGTCTGCATATCAACTCGACCTCATCAACCTTCTCCTCCATAACTGGAACCTCATATTTTTTACTTTGGTTTTCAGGTGTTAACTAGATTCCAATCCCTGTCCGATAACTGAATAGGTAATCACTGTTTGGTGGGTGACCCGCTACCTACAAGATTGGAATAGTGAAGCATGACAAACTGCCATTTGCCCCCTTGTTTCTCGGCCACGGCGGACACGTTCAGCTCATACTCCCTACTCTTTCCGTCTTTTGAATCCGATAACTTGCACATGAATGCACCCCAGGCGACGCTGCCGCTGCCTCTGCCATCCTTCCAGTAACAGCTGTGTTTGAGCGTGCCCTTGTCGAAGTCTTTAAACATCTCCGAGTAGGCAGACTTGATCTCAGGTTGCCCCTGGAATTTCTCTCCAGGGCCGGTCCCGATCATTACTGTCTTGGGATTGGCCGAATACAACGCTATCACGCCATCGATGTCATGCTTGTTCATGGCATCGTCGTGCTTCTGCAGCATATCGGCAATCTCTCCCTTAGCGGGGCCCTGTGCTGTTCGGGTGAAGCAGAACGGCGCGCAGAAACAGAGCATCAACACCAAGAATCCATAACGCACAGGGCTAATCGCGAAAATTCGGTGTTTCATTCCCCTCCTTTTTTGGTTTCTCCCATATTCTGAACCCTGACGACGCAACGGAACCCCAGGTGGCACGTCGAAGTGTCGATCGGCTGCGCCATGCGCGCCGCTGGCCGGTATCGCCGGCAATAATTGGGCGCGCAGAGGAAGGAGCCTCCCTTCATCACCCTCCTCGGGATCTTGATCTCCGGTACGCATGGGTCGTAGCTCTTATCCATCTCTCCACCCTTCGGATTGACGCTGCCGCAGCACGAATTGGTGATGTGGCTATGCTCCTGGTACCAGTCCGTCGTCCATTCCCATACGTTGCCTGCCATCTCGAACAGGTCGTATCCGTTCGGCGGGAACGAGCCGACCGGGGCGGTCGATTCGTATCCGTCTTCAAGCAGGTTTTCGTGGGGAAAAGTTCCCTGCCAGGTATTAGCCATCGGGTGGCCTTCGGGAGTGAACTCATCACCCCAGACGAATTCCGCCCCCTCCAATCCGCCGCGTGCGGCGAACTCCCATTCGGCCTCGGTCGGCAGTTCTTTCCCCGCCCATCTGGCATAAGCGTCCACATCTTCGTAGGCGACGTGCACCACCGGATGTGCCTCAAGACCCAACAACGAGCTGTCAGGACCTCGAGGATGCCGCCAATTCGCGCCGGGAACAAAGACCCACCAGTTGAAGTGGTTGCCCAGATCTACAGGTTGATCGGTCTTTTGAAACACTACCGAAGCGGGTACGAGCAATTCAGGTATAGCGCCAGGATAGTCATCCGGATTGGGCGGACGTTCGCAGAATGTGACGTACCCTGTCGCTTCGACGAAGCGGCTGAACTGTTCATTGGTCACCGCGTATCGATCCATCCAGAAGCCGTCAACCGTCGCAATGTGGGTGGGCGATTCTTCCGGATAGTGCTTGTTCGAGCCCATCATGAATGTGCCGCCGGGAATCCAGACCATGTTTTCGAAGGGCGGCTCACCGGGCGGAGGATTTCTCTCGTACCCCTTGGATTTTTGTTTGGTAGACTTCAAACCGACTAAACTGCTCATAGCTTATCCCTCACCTCAGAACGCTATTCGACCTTAATCAATAGCGCGGTGGTGTAATAGATGTCCACTTTATCGCCGACTTTTACGCCATCCAGCCTCTTCACGTCGCGCACGCGATAAGTGCGCACCTTCCCCTGCGAATCTTTGATAGTTACCGAAGGGACAGACCGGTCGAACGATTCCACAGTCACCGTCATCGTCTTGATATCCTCGATGCTGGCCCCGGGCTTGGATTGCGGTCTGACGACCACCCTCTCCTTATCCGGCGCCGGATCGCCCGGCTTTCGCACGTGCACTGCGATAGACTCGGAGTATGTAGCCGAAACGACATCTCCGACCTTCAGCTCGTCGAATCGTTTGACCTCTTCAGTGGCCTTGACTTCTACCAGATTTCCTTGCGGCCCTTTGAGCGTAATTATCCGGTTGGCCTTGTCGATCGCCTCGATCGTGGCCTCTACGGTTACCGCTTCAGTCATCGACACCGGCGGCCGATCCTGCGCAATAGCCGCTGTCAATGAAACTGGGATTACGAGCGCCAGAAATATCGCAAAATTGATCTTATTCAATTTCATAAATTCCTCCCTTTCCTTGATTAGAGTTATTGATTCATAAGTTCCGTTACGTACGTTTTATGCTCGTTCTTTCAGCGAACAGACCGCTCTGGTTTACTGCCGCGCCATCGCAGCCTTCGCGAAAGCCTTCATCTCCTCCTCCGTGTCCTGGATCATCTTGCCGGACACATCAGCGGTCACCTTGAATATCTTTCCCGTAAACTTGAACGGCGGCTGGTAGAGTTTGGAGACCGATGAGCACGGATTGCGGCCCACGGTCAGTCCGCCGCCGAGGCCGATCGCAAGGGGCACCGTCACGGGAATGTCTGACTGGCCAACGATCTTGCCGTTGATGTAAAGCTGAGCTCGACCGGGCGTCCCCTTTCCCTTGGCCAGGTCCGGCTTGCCGGTCGGCTCAAACTCGAAGCGCAATTGAACCTTGCCCTCAGGCACCTCTTCTGTCGAAACAACATCGTATTCTTCGGCGCCGACATAGTTGTGCGCGTAATGCAGCTTTTTGTCCTTGATGAAGAAGCTGTAGCCGCCGATGTTGCTGCCGTGGCAGACGATCACACCTTGGGCGCCGCCCTTCGGGATCTCTACCTCGGCGGTCAGGCTGTGTGCGCGGTTCAGGACTTTCACCGCCACGTTTTCCGGCACCGCCTGCGTGTGCGGATAGTAGACATAGGTCTTGCGCTCTCTGGTCAGTTGCGGCCTCTCGTCGGCGAAGCGCATCGTCCCGCGGCTGTCGAGCGGGAAGACATCATACTTGCCCGCCTCGGAGTACCAGAGCGCGATCATCTCGATCAGCTTGTCGCGGTTGGTGTCGGCCAGGTTCTTCGTCTCGGCGGGGTCCTCCTCGAGGTTGTAAAGCTCCCAGCCCTTCGCATCCAGCTCGCGCAGCTTCTCTTCGGTCAGGGGCGACTGGCCGAAGAACGCCTTCGCTTCCGTGAAAGAAGGACCGGGAAAAGGGCAGACTGCGCGCCAGCCGTCGTGGTAGATCGCCCGATGGGCGAACATCTCGAAGTACTGCGTGTGATGCTTGCTCTCGGCCTTGGCATCTTTGAAGGTGTGGGCGAAGCTGATCCCCTCGATCGGCGATTGCGTCACGCCGCGAATCTGCTCCGGCGGCACGACACCGAGTGCTTCCAGCACTGTCGGTACCATATCGATGGCATGCGCGAACTGATGGCGGACCTCCCCTTTCGCTTTTACCCCTTTGGGCCAGTGGACGAGGAACGGATCGGAGACGCCGCCTCGATAGGTCTCGCGCTTCCAGCGACGAAACGGGGTGTTGCCCGCGAATGTCCAGCCCCAGGCGTAGTGGTTGAAGAATTTGGGGCCGCCCAGTTCGCCCAGAGCGGCGAGGTTCTGCTTCAGGTCGTCCGGCACATTGTTGAAAAACTTGTTCTCGTTGACCGAACCCGTCGGGCCACCCTCTGAGCTGGCGCCGTTGTCGGAGATCAGCATAATCAGCGTGTTCTCCAGCTCGCCCATGCTTTCGAGGAAGCTGATCAGACGACCGATATGGTGGTCGGTGTGCTCCATAAATCCCGCGAAGACCTCCATCATCCGTGCGTATAGCTTCTTCTCGTCGGCGGGGAGCTTGTCCCAGTCCTGCACGTCCGGGTCGTGGCGCGAGAGCACCGTATTCTGCGGGATGACGCCCAGCTCCTTCTGTTTCGCGAAGACCTTCTCACGATACTTGTCCCAGCCATCGTCGAACTTGCCTTTGTACTTGTCGGCCCATTCCTTCGGTACGTGATGCGGCGCGTGATGGGCGCCGGTCGCGAAATAGAGGAAGAAAGGCTTGTCCGGCGCTATCTGCTTGGAGTCAGCGATGAACTGAATGGCCTTGTCTGTCAGGTCCTCGGTCAGGTGGTAGCCTTCATCGGGAGTCTTGGGCGGGTCGACCTGGTGGTTGTCGTAGACCAGATCGGGATAGTACTGGCTGGTGTCGCCGCCGAGGAAGCCGTAGTATCGGTCGAAGCCTCTGCCCAATGGCCAGCGGTCGTATGGGCCCGCGGCGCTGATCTGTTCAGCTGGAGTCAGGTGCCACTTTCCTACGCAGTATGTGTTGTACCCCTTCTGGACGAGCATCTCCGAGAGGAAGCCGTTCTCGAAGGGGATGATTCCGTTACCCCCGGGAAAGCCGGTCGACCCTTCGGTTATGCACGACATCGCGTTGGAGTGGTGGTTGCGTCCCGTGAGGATGCACGAGCGAGTCGGCGAGCAAAGCGCCGTAGTATGCATGTTGGAATAGAGCAGACCGTTGGCAGCCAGCTTGTTGATGTTTGGCGTATTGATCGGCGAGCCGTAGCAGCCGAGCTGTCCAAAGCCGGTATCGTCGATCACTATGAAGAGCACGTTGGGCGCGCCTGCTATCGCGCGCAATGGTTCGGGCCACGCCGCTTCTGATTCACCAATCGTACGCCCCATTCGGCCGGGGAAAGTGGTTCCTGACTTATATTCCTTCAATGCCATTCTATTTCTCCATTGATAAATTTCCGGTTATGTCAGTGCTCGTTTAATTTGCATCCCGTTCCGCGCTCAAAGAGGTTTGCAGCAGGGTTTTCCTGTATTTCCGGAGTTTTTTTCAAAACGGCATAGGGATTCTGTTTTTTTAGGAGCATGAAGAGTGCCGAATCACCGGGCTGTATATGCGATCATTATCAGTTCGCTCATTCTCGCAGTCTTCTCCTCAACCGAGATGAACACTAAGTTCACCTCTGCGCCGCTGTAATCCATCGAGATTTAACTCGCCCGCTTTTTTATTCAGGAGACTTCTAAACTGACACGAAGGGTAACGAACAAGTGGATGGATTGCTATTAGTAGTTTTCTCTATTTATAGGGGTCAGTATTACGTATATAGGCTGTTGAATTTGCTGATCTCCGGCAGTATAAGATCGGTATTTCACGGGGGGGGAAAATGTTGCGGATCCCCTCACCGCCCCGTGACGGCAAAAACCTGGCGGGAAATGAACTCCTTGAGATACGCAAGTGAGTCGCCGGAAAACTTGAACTCGATCTCGCCCCACTTGCCCTCAAGTCTTTGGGCGTCGAGCAGCTTCCTTAAGGCCTCCCGTCCGAGCTCGGCATGCGCCTGTTCTGCGAACAAACGATTTAACTCGTAGAAGTCGTTGCGGTAGTCTTTGGCGGGAACCTCAATCCGGTCAGAATCCAGATACAGCAAAACGGTCTTCGTTTCCTTGAACAACGGTTTGGTGCGGCGGGTCGCGCTGCCTCGGTAAGACGAGAGGCTCAGCCAGAATATCGCCGTCTCATTCGGCTCTCTCCCGCGGAATGATGCGTTCGCCTGTACGACCAGCCTTGGAGCTCCTTTTCCAAGTTCGAGCAGATCGCATTGTACGGTCGTCATATCGGCATCGCGGTCATATCTACTTTCGATTTGACCTACGCCTGACGGCGATGAGTTTTGCAGGATTATAAGAGTGATTCCCAATAAATACGGGAGAAGCGTATGTGCTAAATTCATGACTTCCTTTCTTCTCCTTCCCAGATGCTTTGCTTCTCTCTCTTCGTACGCGCGGGTGGCCGTTTGGCCCCTAGCTAGCCGAGCGCGCTCAGGCAAACTGTGACCTATATTCGACGGGAGGTTATTTAGCTTCAGACAGAGAGGGGATTTTTTATGGGGAATGGACGCGCGGGTTTCGGCGGCGGGAGATCATCGTTTAGCTCAACTATTTCAGCCTCGTTTCCGGACAGACGCTCGCTGTCGGGAAGGACGAGGTCGACTGGAACCATCTCCGGTGACACGGGGCAGCCTCTGGATCGGCCAGCTAACTGAAAGCAACTCTCCTGGAGGGAGCGCCTGCCAACGGTCGTATATGACATCCAGGGCGTGCCCTGCGGGAGTCGGAGCTCCCATCCGCCACGCCGCCACGTGCGAGTTCACCAGATGTTCGTTTGAGTTGAGCGCCTCTCGGTGCTCCCGAATGAGCGCCTGCCCCGGCTGTGTGCGGCGGCGCCCGGGGACGGTTTTGAAAGTCGCGCCATTGGCGAGCAAACCCCAAAAACCATACTCCAGCCCCAGAGCGGCCTCGACAACGAACTGAGCCAGATCATGCGGCAAGTCGCGGCCGGATGCCATCGTGGTACCCTGAAATGGCTTACGCTTCGGGGGTTCCGCTATCCATGCGCACAATCGCCCTTCGTCTAATTTATAAAATATAACCCGCATTTCCATAGGCTCTTCTATCTTACCTTTTCAACAACGCAACGGAAAGCCGGACGGATTTCCCGAACCCGCCGAACCATTTATTCTGGCTTGCGCGACCGTCTGACTCTGCCCTAGTATCGATTCGGTTATTGATCACTCAAACCAATCCCTTGGAGGATGTCTGAGTGAGGAAAACAATACTATGCGAATACTCATTCTATGGTGCGCTTCTTTAATAACCATGCTGCTTTCATTGACGGCGCCGGCGAAGGCTTGTTCCTGCATCGACCCAGGGCCGCCGTGTCAAACTTACGGAAAATCTTCCGCTGTCTTTAGCGGCCAGGTTATTGAGATCGTTCCATTCGAAGTCGAGGGCTATCCCCAGAAGCTGGTTCGTTTTGCCGTAAGCGAAGCATTTCGCGGCATTGCGGGATCATCAGTGGAGATCGCCACGGGCAACGGCGGCGGTGATTGCGGCTATCCATTTAGTATCGGCGAAAACTATCTGGTGTATGCCCATCGCTCCTCGCAAGGGAACAGACTCTATGCCAGCATATGCAGCCGCACCGGGCCGCTGTCGGAAGCGAGTCAAGATATCGAGTACATCCGTGGGCTCTCGAAAGTCGAGCCCGGAGGACAGATATTCGGCACGGCGAAGAGGTTCCGACGTGTAAATGCTGATGTAATTCATCAGCCACTCGAACCTATGGAGGGCGTCCGCGTCACGATTGAAGGTGATGGAAAGCAAGTGGTGGCCGTGACCGATGGAAAAGGCAGCTACCTTGCTGCCGGACTCCGCCCCGGAGGCTATCTTGTGCGAATCAAGGCGCCGGATGGCCTCTACCCGAGCGAAGTTCAACATAAGGTGGAAATAACGGACAAAGGTTGCGCTGTCGTAGACTTCACCTTTCAGCCGAATACTTCTCTGAGCGGCCAGGTCTTCGATGAGGGCTCGGCGCCGGTGCCGAAAATCACGGTCGATCTGATTCCTTCCGATGAGATCGACGAACCTTATCAAAGGCATAATCTATTCGTTCACACAGATGACGAAGGACGCTTTACCCTCCTGACAATCCCGCCCGGCACGTACTATCTCGGAATAAGACTCAATCGTATTACAGCACCTACATTCCCGTACCCGCGGACGTTTTATCCGGGCACTCGGGATATTGCGCAAGCACAGACGATCACGATCGTCGAAGGTCAAACGGTTGAAGGCTTTAATATTAAGCTCCCAGCCAAGCTCAGGCTAAGAAAAATTGAGGGATATGTTAGATGGCCGGACGGTAAACCGGTTCCGGACGCCATGTTATGCGTTGAAGTAGTTGAATATGCCGAACGCTCTCTCTGCTTCGGGGGCAACGAAAAGGTGGGCGAGGACGGTCGATTTTCCTTCACCCTGTTCGAAGGTTTGCGACATCTGGTGCGCGCTCTCGTCAACGGAGGAAACGGGCAGCGCCACGCCGAGCCGGTCGAAATACCCGCTAATGGCGATGTAAGCGACATCAAGATTGTAATTTCGGAACCAAACGGTAATTGCGAAAAATGTAATAGATGGAAAAGAAAATAGAACCTATAACTATTCAAGAAGCAGATAGTAACCTGCTCCCTAACCGCTATTTCTAAGGAATCGTTTTATTTCTTCAACTAAATGCACTGAACATTGAAAGCGCCTGATCATTCATCGCTTCCGCGTCGTCCTATCTTTGCTGAAAGTATGCGTGCAGACGCTTTCCAGAGGAGAAATGGGTAGCAATGACTAAAAAAACAACGACAACTGAAATGCCCTACCGGCTGCTCGGCAGTACCGGAGAACAAGTCTCCGCCATCGGCGTCGGGGGCTGGCATCTCGGGCTCAATCACGTAGATGAACAGCTGAGCATACGTATCGTTCGCACTGCGATCGATCGCGGGATAAATTTCATGGATAACTCCTGGGATTACAACGAAGGCGTCAGCGAGATCCGGATGGGTAAGGCACTGTGCGACGGCTATCGTGATCGCGCATTCCTGATGACCAAGATCGATGGACGCTCGAAAGCGGAGGCTGTCCGGCAGCTCGATGAATCACTACGACGCCTGCAGGCAGAATGCATCGACCTCGTTCAACATCACGAAGTAATTCGGTTTGAAGACCCGCACCGCATCTTCCATGAGGACGGGGCCCATGCCGCGTTGATCGACGCGCAGAAGGCCGGCAAGCTGCGCTACATCGGCTTCACCGGCCACAAGGATCCGCGCATCCATCAATACACGCTCGAGGCTGCCGCGGAATACGGATTCAAGTTCGACGCGGTTCAGATGCCGCTCAGCCTGCTGGACGCTCACTACCGGAGCTTCGAAAAAATTGTGCTTCCCATGCTGGTGAAACAGAACATCGGAGTGCTCGGGATGAAGAGCATGGCAAACGGCATTCTGTTGAAATCGAATACCGCAACGCCGATTGAATGCCTGCACTATGCTCTCAACCTGCCAACATCGGTCGTGATAACAGGTATCGACAGCATGGCACTACTCGACCAGGCATTCGAAGCCGTTCGCACGTTCCATCCGCTCAGCAAACAGGAGCTCGATGTGCTGCTCGCAAAAACCGCGGCGGCCGCATCGAACGGGTATTTCGAACCCTTCAAAACTACCTCGCTCTTCGACAGCACGGCGAATAACCCCCACTGGCTGGGTGAAGAACCGGCCAATCTAAAACAGCTTCTGCAAGTGTAACCAGATTTGTCCGGGCAACGGAAAACAAAAGAGCAGAGAGAACACTAAGTACAATTTTTTCTTGTGTTCTCTCTGCTTCTTTCCCGTGCGCGCCCTCAGATTTGCGATGCCGGGTTATGATTGACAGATACATAGACATTTATCAATATATCGATGCGATAACTATGCGATGACAATGAAGTATGGAAGAAAAGATCAGTCGAAAAATCACTGAGCATCGCGCTTAACGAGAGTAGATTATGGAGAATGAGAGGATAAAAATTGATAATTGATAGACATATTCTTTCGCCTGCCAAGATAGGGTCCTTGCAACTTCCCAATCGAATGGTGATGGCGCCGCTGACGCGCGGGCGCGCTGGCAGAGGCAATGTGCCGGGAATTATGAATGCCGAATATTATGCGCAACGCGCATCGGCGGGACTCATCATCACAGAAGCGACGCAGGTCTCGCCACAAGGTATCGGGTACCCCAATACTCCTGGCATTCACACGGCACAGCAGGTCGCCGGCTGGCGTCTGGTGACGGATGCCGTCCATTCAGGTGGCGGAACGATATTTCTTCAACTTTGGCACGTCGGGCGTATCTCGCATCCCAGCTTGCAGGAGGGTGGCGCATTACCTGTCGCGCCCTCAGAGGTCGGGCCGAAGGGCGATGCCATCACATATGAAGGCAGGAAGGCTTTCGTGGCTCCGCGCGCGCTAGAGATGAGCGAGATCTCCGAGGTTGTCGCCCAATTCCGCGATGGCGCGAAGCATGCCCTCGATGCTGGATTCGATGGCGTCGAGATACACGCCGCCAATGGTTATCTGATCGACCAGTTCCTGCGTGACGGCACCAACTTGCGCACCGACGGCTATGGCGGTCGCGTAGAGAATCGCGCGCGTTTTCTGCTGGAGGTCGTTGAATCTGTCAGCGGAATCTGGGGCGCGGAGCGCGTCGGTGTCCGGATTTCGCCTACCAGCGCGTTCAACGATCTGTCTGACTCAGACCCTCAGAAGATATTCGGATATGCCGCCGAATCTTTGGGCCGTCTGGGGATCGCTTATCTGCACGTCGTTGAGGGTACCGAAACCGATGATTTCGATTTCCTCCGAGGGGCCAGTACGAGCGTATTTTTTCGCGGGCTGCGCGATGCATTCGGTGGAGCTTACATCGCCAATGGCGGCTATGATTTTGAGCGTGCCAATGCGAGTCTTGCGCGCGGCGACGTCGATCTCGTCTCGTTCGGCCGACTGTTTCTCGCCAATCCGGACTTGCCGGAGCGCTTTGCCAGGAACGCGCCGTTGAATGCGCCGGATATTGCGACTTTCTACGGCGGCGATGAAAAAGGCTACACGGACTACCCTGCGCTAGAACAACAAGCAGCCGCATAGATGAGAAGGGGGACCGAACTCAACTGCAGCAGCGATCACCAACGCGGCAAAAACATGACGATCCGATCTCCACATCGGCCCGGGCAAGAGCCAGATCGAGGCGAGCCTGCGCGGACGCCGCTTCCTCGCGCTTGCCCAGCCGGTGGAGACATTCAACATACCCATGCAGGCTCCAGACGTTGTCAGGATGCTGAGATGCCCGGTTGAGCGTATGGTCGAGCCCCAGGTCGGCCCGATAAACCTGGGCTGCTTCTTCCACCCGATCCTGTTCCAGTAGTAACGCGCCCAATGCATGCCGGGCCGGCTGCATCCACCCCCATGGCTCGTCATAGGGCAGGCTGTCGTCGAGTTCCACCGCATGGCGCAGGTGGGCGAAGGCGGTTTCGTACTCGCCCTTACGATACTCGATCTCGCCACCCAACATTGCGCCGGCGATCGATAAGATATCCGTGCAGGTGTTGTTGAAGATCCTGCGCGTCTCCTGTACTCGGGCGAACGCTTCAATGAATAGTTGCTGTTCCGCTTCTGCAGCAGCTATCTGTCCACTGGCCGAGTGGGCCACTCCCTTTAGCGTAATGAAGCATCGCCGTCGTCACGCTATAAAGTTCCTGGTCGGCTGGTAGATGCTCATCAATGATCTCCCGCCATTTACCGAACCGCACCAGAACGTGCACTTTAATTGCCACAAAACCCTCCAACCAGTCGGCCATAGGCGGCGACGTCACGCGCAACAGTTCTTCCGGGATGGTTGCGGCCAGTTCATTGGCGGCTTCCATGGCCGATCGGTACTGGCCAAGAAACATCGCTGAATAGAGCTTGAAGTGCAGGTTGTGGGTTCGATAAATGGTGTAGAAATTGAGTGGTCCCTCGCGATCCAGATATATGCGATCGGCGCGGATCGCCCTGTTATTAGCGACCATTGCCGCATAATAATGGCCGCAGAGCAGATCGATATGCGATGGCATGTGGCACAGATGACCGGCATCGGGCATCAGGTCGCGGAGCGGATCGCACGCCCGCAAAGCCCGCTCGGGATGGGGTGACATTTCCATCGTATGAATATACATGTGAAGTACGCCCGGATGCGGCGCTCCCCCGCGCTCGTCCATAATCCGAAGGGCGCGTTCGAGCACTGCCACAGCTTCGAGCGTATCAGCGCCCCGCGCGGGTTCGCCGCTTTTCAGGTCCCACAACTTCCATGGCGTCCGGTCGATCATCGCCTCGGCAAAGAGGGCGATGACATCGAGATCATCGGGAAAAGCTTGGTAGACACCTCTCATCGCCGACGAGTAGGCATCGTTCCAGGCGCATAAATCTTCATTGCTCAACACCTGATCTGATTGGTAACGCAACTCGATCGCCCTGATGAGCTCCCGTTCCACCGGCGATGCAACGGCGATAAGAGAAACCGCAGACTCGGTCGCGCGGCGCGCAACGGTTACAGCATTCGTTATCTCATCTTCGGCAAAATCTTCCCATCGTTTGTTATAGTTCGGGCCGGAGGCATAAGCGATGCCCCAATAAGCGATCGCGCATCTGCTGTCGTGTTCAATCGCCTTGCGGAAACAGCGGACTGACTCTTCATGGTTATAGCCGTAACTCCAGAGCAACCCGCGATCGAACCAGACCTGAGCCTCCATCGAGTTAGTAGTTATCGGACGGCTGTATATGCCCAAATCATAATATTCACTATATTCACCCATCATCGTTCCAACACCTCCATTCTCCCGTTTTCTCACGGGCGATCATATAAAAATAGACACCAAACAGCCGCCGAAGTAAATGTGATGTGTGTGATCTTAAATGCAAAAGAGAGGCCTGTGGACCCAAATTTAGTACCGGGCATAACCCGATAAACGGTAAAAATCCGAAGATCGACAATGTCTCGTTTGAGATTCCGCGTTTGGAGCTCCGCGTTTGGAGTTCCGCGTTTGGAGTTCCGCGTTTACGCGGTCTTCTCCACGTTTTGGAGCCACGTTAGTTTGGAGCTCCGCGTTTGGAGCTCCGCGTTTGGAGTTCCGCGTTTACGCGGTCTTCTCCACGTTTTGGAGTCACGTTAGCCTCGAGCTCCGCGCTTGGAGCTCCGCGTTTGGAGTTCCGCGTTTGGAGTTCCGCGTTTACGCGGTCTTCTCCACGTTTTGGAGTCACGTTAGCCTCGAGCTCCGCGCTTGGAGTTCCGCGTTTACGCGGTCTTCAGTCCTCATTTAGTCTGATTTATCCATTCCATCGACGCGAGGAAAATTGAATTCTCAAACAATGCGGAACTCCTAACTCCAAACCCAATCAATCAACATCCCACTTCTTACCGTAATCAAGAATTGGATGCTCGTACCAGATCCTTTCCACCTCTTCGCGCCCTGCCTGCTCAAGAAAAAGGGCCGCGCTCGACCAAGGCCAGTCCGCCCATTTCTCAACATAACCGTGATGAATAGGATTGTGATGAATATAATTCAGGGTAGCGTAGAAATGTCTATCCGACCTCATCTCGCGATCGAAGCAGCGATACCAGACTTTTCGTCCGAGTTGATCATCCTCCTGGTTCCACAATCTGGAGGAGCGTCCGTGAAACTTGCCGATTTCACGGCAAAACTGTCTGATAGCCTCGGACTTCAATAACAGATGATAATGATTCGGCAAAACACACCAGGCGTAAATATCGCAACCCGCTTGTTGACATATTGAGAGAATCACTTTCTCACACTCCGACATTCGCTGTGGACTTACGCCTATATAATGCTGATGCTCGTAACATGCGGCGCTGACCAAATATCTGTCGTTATAACCCATACTGTCGTGTGGCGGTGAGTGCCAGGGAACTCCCTTCGCTTTCCGCCAAGCCACTACTTCCGCGCGCATCTCCGGGGACATCTCGCGAAAAGCGTACATAAGTTTTACCTCCTGCATTCGGCATTTACGGGTTTCCTATGCATATAGATTTCTATTGATTGACGCAGAAATTCCAACTCTCTGCTCACTTTCTGCTACGTGTTTGTAGTCGTATAAGATTTCGCGTTTAGAGTTCCCGTTTGGAGTTCCCGTTTGGAGTTCCGTGTTTACGCGGTCTTTACCTTTTCGCATGCAATTTTCTGACCGCCTGAAGGCGGAACTCCAAACTCAAGTTCGCTTGGAGTTCCGCGTTTACACGGTCTTTTCTTTTTCCACGCGATTTCTGACCGCCTGAAGGCGGAACTCCAAACTTCAGTTTCGCGTTTACATCGTCTTTTCTTTCCCACGTGATTTTTCTGACCGCCTGAAAGCGGAACTCCAAACTCAAGTTCGTTTGTAGTTTCGCGTTTACATCGTCATTTCCACGCGATTTTCTGACCGCCTGAAAGCGGAACTCCAAACCGAACCTACCGGGATTGACCATCACATTGATTGCGGCTTACATTGCCTCTCTCATAAACGCAAAATCCTCGAACCCTGAAATCAAGTGAGAATGTGAAAGAGAGAGAGAAAGTGAGCGAGAAGACAATACAAGCGAAACAGGAGCAACCATGAGAACCATCATCTTTATTATCGCCATTTTATTTTTACCATTGACCGCAAATTCTCAGCAGACAAACCCTGAATCGCGTTTTGCCAAGCTCGATACCGTCAGGGTGCATTACCAGAATTACGGCAGTGGCAAAGAAGCGCTCGTCTTCGTTCACGGATGGACGTGCAATCTGAATTTCTGGAAGGCGAATATTCCAGCATTCGTCAAACAGACCCGCGTGATCGCCATCGATCTGCCCGGCCACGGTGAGAGCGATAAGCCGCAGACCACATATTCGATGGATTTCTTCGCTCGTGCTATCGATGCGGTTCTGCAGGACGCTAAAGTGGAGCGAGCCGTCCTTGCCGGCCACAGCATGGGCACTCCAGTTGTGCGGCAGTTCTATCGCAAATTTCCCCAGAAGACTCAAGCGCTCGTCCTCGTCGATGGCGGGCTGCGGCCTTTCGGAAACCGGGAGGCAATGGAGAAATTTATTGAGCCGTTTCGCGGGCCGAATTACAAAGAGGCTGCCAACCGGATGGTCAATATGATGCTCCCCACCGTCAAGGATGTGAATGTGCGGGAAGAGATTCGCTCAGCTATGCTCTCCGCGCCACAGCACGTCATGGCCGGCGCGATGGAAGGAATGGCCGATCCGGATGTCTGGAAGACTCAGGACAAAATCAATGTACCGGTTTTGGCCATTTACGCAAAACAACCATTTTGGACGAACGAGTATGAGCGATTTGTGCGCGGTATTGTTCCGGATCTCGATTACCAATTGTGGGAAGGCGTGAGCCATTTCCTCATGATGGATGAACCTCAGAAGTTTAACGATGCCGTTCTCGCTTTCTTGAAGAAGAATAAACTCGTCAACGATAAAGCCGATCGCGTCTCGGGCATACCTGGTCAGGCGTTGAGTCCTGCCCCCCTGGCGCAAACAACCACCGCGCAACAACTCGGATACGGTCCGAACGACAAGGTCTTGATGGTTCATGCCGATGATCTGGGAATGTCACACTCTGTCAACGTGGCTACCATCGATGCCTTTAAAAAAGGCATGGTGACCTCGGGCAGCATTATGGTTCCCTGCCCCTGGTTTCCGGAGATCGCAGCCTATGCCAGGGAACATCCTGAACTTGATCTGGGTCTGCATTTGACTCTGACCAGCGAATGGAAATTTTTGCGTTGGCGGCCAGTGGCCTCGCCGGAGAAGGTCAAAGGATTGCTGGACGAAGAAGGTTATATGTGGCGCTCTGAGCGGCAGACCGCGATGAAGGCTACGCCGCAGGAGGTCGAGATCGAATTGCGCGCACAGATCGAACGCGCTCGGCAATTCGGGATCAAGCCCACACACCTCGACACACATATGGGCACGCTCTACACACGTAGGGATTTTTTTGATGTATACACAAAACTCGGCAAGGAATATGGCATCCCGGTAATGGTGATGCGCCCGACGCCCGAAATCCTGGCTTACGGCAAACAGACCGGCTCACCGATCACTGAAGAACTCTTGAAAAAAGTCGAAGCCGACGGATTCGTGATGCTGGATTATCTGGCCACGGGCGTGCCGGGCAAGAATTTCGCTGAACGGAAAGAGTCGTATAAAAAATTCCTGCGAAGCCTGAAGCCCGGCGTAACAATGCTGATCGTACATCTTGGGATGAATGACCCCGAATTGAAAGCCACAACCGGGTCGTGGGAAGAGCGTTACGGCGATTTCCTCTCTTTCACCGATCCCGAAATCGCGGCGCTCATCAAAGAACTGGGGATCAAACTGACGACGTGGCGTGAGATGGGCAAAATCGCCTGGAAGAAGGAAAACTGAAGCTTTACAATTGATGTTTTACGCGAATTCCAGTGTCTCGGTTGCCCAGGCAAACAAACTTAATTAGATTTCCATCTCCCTAACGATCAATTCTGCTTCCCGCCGCTGTTGACCACCGGATGCCTCCAGGCGCCCAGCGGGGTTACCAGCGATTTCGCCGCCCACGCATCCCACTTCAAAGCCATCTCCTTAACGCGCTGGGGCTGTTCTACGGCAAGGTTGCGGAGTTCCGCCCGGTCGGCTTCGATGTCATAAAGTTCCCATGGCTGATTCTCCTGGGCGACCAGTTTCCATTTTCCCTCGCGTATTGCGCGATTGCCTTCGTGTTCCCAGAATATCGGTTTTCCGCGATCGATCGACTTGCCTTTCAATGCGGGGGCGAGGCTCACGCCCTCCATCGGCGTAATCGCCGCGCCGTTGCGCTCTTTCGGATAACTCGCGCCGGACAGATCTATACACGTCGCCATCAGATCGATCAGATGTCCAGGAGTCCTGATGAATTTGCGGTGAAGCGACTTGTCGATGCCTGCGGGCCAATGTGCGATGAGCGGGGTCGAGATGCCGCCTTCGTGAACCCAATGTTTGTATAAGCGCAGCGGCGTGTTCGAGACGTTCGCCCATCCGCGGCCATATGCGATATACGTGTCCGGCCCGCCCGGGCATGACGCCGGGGCCCATCACCACCGGATAACCGCCGCGCGTTTGTTTCGGTGCGGAACCGTATTGCTGCGCATCGTCGGGCATCGCAGGGAAGACCGGCTTGTCGCTCCGCACGGCGAACTTGTTGGTAGCGTTCGGCCTCCGCCCCATCGGTTCCGCACAGGCGCCGTTGTCCTGCAGATAGAAGATGAGCGTGTTATCGAACTGCCCGCGCTTTTTCAATTCCTCGACGATACGGCCGATCCCTTGATCCATATTGTCGATCATCGCGGCATAGACCTCCATCGTCCTCGCCTCCCAATCTTTATTCTTTACCCCATTCCAATCTTCAGCCGGCGGCAACAAATCCCAGCGCGGATCGATCAACCCCATCTTTATCATTCGCTCGTAGCGGGCACGGCGCACCGGCGCATACCCGACATCGTATTTGCCCTTGTATTTGGCGACGTCCTTCTCCAATGCGTGCATCGGCCAGTGGGCGGCAGTATATGCGACATACATAAAAAATGGCTGGCCGCTTTTTTCTGCGCATGATCGGCGATGAAGCGCTGCGCGTGGTCGCTGATCGCATCGGTGTAATAAAACTGGGCCGGACGATATTCCGGATCGTTGAAGGCGGTGATGAGGGTGTTGTCGCGCACGAGCGAACTGGGGTCATAAAAGCTGCCCGCACCGTGTATCGTCCCGTAATACCGTTCAAAACCACGTTGTAACGGCCAGTTGCGCGTTCGAGTCAGGTGCTCCGGCGTATTCCCCGGTGTAACATGCCACTTGCCGATACCATAGGTTGAATATCCGGCGGGCTTGAGCGCTTCAGCAATCGTCACACAATGTTCGCTCAAATCGCCGCGATATCCATCGGCGCCGCGGTCTTCCATCATATGGCCGATGCCGGCTTGATGCGGATATAAACCGGTCAGTAATGCCGCACGCGTCGGACAGCAGCGCGCGGTGTTGTAAAACTGCGTGAACCGCACTCCGCCGCTCGCCAGTCCATCCAGATTCGGCGTGTCTATCTCGCCACCGTAACCACCGATGTCCGAATAGCCCATGTCGTCGGACATGATGATTATGATGTTCGGTCGCTTCGATGTTCTCGACTGGCGCGTAGCGTCCGCCCGCCTCACGATCACCAGCGCAGCAATTAACATCATAACGGACAGACTTACGAACAAAATCAGTGGTAAAACTCGTTTTTTTGGTAAACGATTGGTCATTTTGTTCCTCGAGTTTTGGTTATCATCAAATGTGCTTCGGATGTGAAGTATGTCATTTTTTTTCGCCCCAGACTTTCGGTGATTTGAAATCCGGCGCCTTCGGTTTGCTCTTCGGCGGAATAGCCTGCGCCGCCATCCGGTCATAGCGCGCTTGCAGATCCTTCACTTTGTCGGGGTGGCTCTTGGCCAGGTTATTTTTCTCGTACGGATCGCTGACCAGGTTATATAACTCTATTGACAAGCGCCCGGCTTTCCCGTCATTTTCATCGTCTTCACCGGAATTAACATCGCCGGTCAGCACCAGCTTCCAATCGCCAACCCGGATCGCTCCTGATTTCGGGGCCGCGTTGAGCAGAATCTCCTGATGAGGCGAGGTCTTGCCTTCCGCAATCGTCGACCAGGCATCGTTACCATCTACCGGCAGTTTCTGCTTAAGCGAACCGCCCGCCAGTTTGAGGAGCGTTGGATACCAGTCCACGGCGTGCAGCGGCTGATTGACGACAGTGCCGGGTTTGATGCGGCCCTCCCAGGAGACGCAGGCGGCCACGCGTACTCCGCCCTCATACAGCGTCCCTTTCCCCGCGCGCAACGGCCCATTGTCAGTCACGCGTCCCGGCGCCGGGCCTCCGTTATCGCTCGAGAAGATGATGATCGTGTTTCGCCGCAGCCCTTTCTCACCGAGAGCCGCGACGATCTGCCCGATGGCTTCGTCCATCGCCGCCAGCATCCCGGCGTATGTTCGGCGTGGCTCCGATAATTGCGTATATGGCGTTATGTATCTCTCAGGAACCTGATGCGGCGCGTGGACCGCGTTGAACGGCACGTAAAGGAAAAACGGTTGTCGACTGGCTGTCCCTTCGATGAATTTCACAGCGTCTTTGGCGATTAGCTGCGTGCTGTAACCTTCGTCATAACTCGCATTGTCGTCGCGATGCCAGTCGTGCCCTCCATCGCGGTCGTGACGGAAATAATCGATCGCCCCATTGTAATGGCCGTACTGATGATCGAAGCCGCGGGCGGTCGGCAGGTAAGCCCGCTCGAAGTGCCCCAGATGCCACTTGCCGGCGATCGCGGTCGCGTAACCGGCCTCTTTCAACGCCTGCGGGAGCGTACGTTCATCCAGCGGCAGTCCGTATTGCGCCCACGGCCTGACCACGCCGACCTGCAACCCATGGCGCATCGGGTATCGCCCCGTCATCAGAGCGGCGCGTGTAGGCGAACAGACCGGCTGCACGTAAAATTGGTCCAGCCGCGCGCCACTCGCCGCCAGCCTATCGATGTTGGGCGTTTTGATCTCCTTGCCTCCGTTGAATCCCACATCCGCGCGCCCCAGATCGTCGGCTAGAATGATGACGATATTCGGCTTGTTCGGCTGCGTCTGCGGATAGCCGGGAATACTCCCGAAGCTCATCGCGATAAAAAGAGCTAGAAACACGTGCCTCATCATTTTAATTTCCTCCGTCAATTGGCGCAGCTCAGACCGCGCGCTATGAGTGCTCTGAAAGCGCACAAGCTCTCGGCCATTGTTTTGCGGGCAGTAGCGGTTCGCACACCGGAACAATGCGAGACCCTGACGCCCTTCCTCTCATTCGCTATCGCGCCAGCGTTCGGTGCGCACGTTGCGCCCGGTGCGATTTTGCTGTCCGCCGCGCGGAGTAATTCCCAGCTGGTCCAATATGTGCTCTACCAGCCTCGGGATGTAGCCATTCGTGCGCTGATCCGCTAACGATCCCTGTTGTGGCATGGCCTTAATCAGGTCAGCCAGGCTGGCAGCCTTTTTGCCCAGCACATCCACCGCATTGAGAGCCTCCATCGAAGCGAACAACCCATTCTTATCCGGAGGCATCAATTCACGCAGTACGGTTAAGGTAAGCTTCAGATCATCGTTGGAACCGTGCAATCCCAATGCCCTTGCGGACGCGATTCGGACGGCTGGCGCTTCATCCTTCAATGCCTCGCGCAACTCGGCGCGCGTACGCGCGACCGCATTCCGGCCACGAATCAGCAGACCCATCGCCGCCCAATAACGCACGCCGCTGTCGTTGTCTTTCAACCCATCACGGAGTTGCGATACCGCATCAGGGTTCATCATCGATGCCAGGTCAGCCATGGCCAGGATTTTTTCGAGCGGATATTTCTCCGGGTCGTGGCCGAGATCGTACATCGTCATTCCGATTGACCTGCGATGCTGTTCGGATTCCGGCAGGAATCCGACATCGCGAATCTTCAGCGCGAGCGCCCTCTGCGCCGCGCGCAGCTTGGTCAGCGTGGTCCGGTGTCTGGGCGAAGCGGCGAGATTCTTCACTTCGTCACGATCATTCTGCAAATCGTAAAGCTCCTCTGCCGGCTTCTTCTCCCAGAAATAGGTCTGAGGTCGTTTCAGCCTTCCCTCGTCGTAAAGCCGCCGCCAGACGCGCGTCGTCGGAGTCTGGAACATGTAATCCAGGTATTGCCCGTAGATCAGGTGCGGCATGTAATTGCGAATGTATACGAACTGCCCGTCGGTCACGCTGCGCACCAGGTCATAACGTTCGTCCATACGGCCACGAAAGCCATAAACAAAGGGTTGCGGCGGCGCTTGATGCCTACCCATAAAGGCATGGCCCTGCAACCATTGGGGCGGCCTGAGGCCGGCGAGACTGAGGACAGTCGGCGCCAGATCAACGAAGCTGACCAGCCGGTCAGACTTGCCTCCCGCTTTGTATTCGGGCGGGGCGAGATGTTTGAACTTCTCCGGTATGTATACGATGAGCGGCACTTGCAGGCCGGAGTTATAGGGCCAGCGTTTGTTGCGCGGCATGCCCGATCCGTGATCGGCGTAGTAAAAAACTATGGTCTCTCCGGCCAGACCATCGTCAGCAAGCTCCTTCAAACGCATGCCCGCATCCGCGTCTGCTTCGCTCACAACATCGTAATACTGCGCCCAATCCTGCCGGACCTCGGGCGTGTCGGGGTGATAGGCGGGGATAGGCGCCTGCGCCGGATCGTGAATCGGCTTATGCGGGCGGATGCGGATTTGGCTCTCGTGGCTCTTCGTGGAATTGAAAACGGCGAAAAAGGGCTGACTCTCCGCGCGCTTTCGCCAATGTGCCCTTGGCGAAGACTCGTCCCAGACCCGGCTGGCCTCTCTTGCCTCGTTTGCCCCATTTGCCCCGTTTGCCCCGTTTGGTGGTTCGAGGTTGTAATCTTCTTTGGCATTATTCGTGCAGTAATAACCGGCCTGGCGGAGCAGCTGCGGGAACATTTGTTTCCCCCGCGGATACTGAATGCGGCTGCGCATATGCTCGCTGCCGGTCGACGGCGGATACATTCCCGAAATGATGGTGGTGCGGGCCGGCGCGCAGACCGGGGCGTTCGACCACGCCAGCCTGTAAAGCATCCCTTTTGCCGCCAGCCCATCAACATTCGGCGTAGTCGCGAAGCGGTCGCCGTAACATCCGAGGTGCGGGCCGTGGTCTTCGCTGGTGATCCATAAGATGTTGGGTAGCTGTTCTGCAGCGCCGTCGTGTCGAGCCGGAAGACTAAATAATCCGGCGGCCAGAACCAGACTGCAACCAAATATTCTGAGCAATATTCTGAACATCGGATCGGTCTGCTTATTTCTATTATTCATAAAACGGCTCGCCCTTCTGTTTTACGAGAGTTACTTACCGGCGCTGCGGCGCTAGAACGCGGCGCTAGAACATGGTTGAAAAGCTCGAAATCAGGTGCACTGGCGAAAAGTAAAACCGCATGTGAGTTTGCGTCGTTATTTTAGAACATTCAGTCATTAAAGCCACTAAATCGAAACAACGAACAATGGTGCATACGGAAGCGTGAGCGACCGTTGCCTGCGGGAATGGGAGATTCATCAAGGCTCAGGTTCGCTAAGGCTCCCCACACTGCACCGGCGGTATATGCCACCGATGTTGTCTGGTTTGATTTATTAGTTACTCGATTGGCGTTGGCAGAGAGCGGAAGATTACTGATAATGGCGTTTCAGATTTCAGTTTTTTAGTTTTCAGATTAAAGTAATCGATCATTCTCACAAAATTACAAAATACATGGATGGGATATTCTCTTCTAGATTTTCATCGGCAATTTTGTGGTGAACATTATCCCATCATTAAATGAAATCTGAATTAAATGAAGCACCGGGGATAGACGCTCAGCGCGTTAAGCTACGATAAGCATCACACAAATCACACCAGTTTAGGAGGAAGAATACATGTCGAATGTGTCTAGAATCACCCTGTTTCGAGCAGCCACGCTGACCGCGATCTGTCTGATCGTTGCATTCGGAATACTGAAGATAGGTGGGCCCGGCATTTCCACACATGCACAATCAAACACGAATTATAGGTGGCGAAATGTGACGATCAACGGAGGCGGTTATGTCCCCGGCATCGTCTTCAATACGAAGGAACCGAACCTCATCTATGCCCGCACCGATATAGGCGGAGCGTACCGTTGGGATGAAGAGACCCAGAGTTGGATTCCGCTGATGGATTTCATCAGCCGTGATGACTGGAACCTGACCGGAGTCGACACTCTGGCCACCGATCCGGTCGAACCGAACCGCCTCTATATTCAAGGCGGAACTTACACCAATGAATGGACTAATCAGAACGGCGCCATCTATCGCTCAATTGATCGGGGCAACACTTTTCAACGTACCGACCTGCCATTCAAGGCTGGAGGCAACATGCCCGGCCGATCGATGGGTGAGCGCCTGGCAATCGATCCCAACCGGAACAGCATTCTCTATCTGGGCGCGCGCAGCGGAAACGGCCTGTGGCGGAGTACCGATTACGGCGCGACGTGGTCGAAAGTCAACAGTTTCCCCAACGCGGGAAATTATATAGAGAGCCCCGACAGTTCATACACGAGCGATAACCAGGGCGTGGTGTGGGTGACCTTCGATCCGCGAACCGGGACTCACGGAAATCCGACCCAGACCATCTACGTTGGCGTTGCGGATATGGCCACCAGTATATATCGCAGCACAGATGCCGGCGCCACATGGGAGGCGGTACCGGGTCAACCGTCGGGATACCTGCCACATCACGGCAAATTGGCATCAACCGGCATGCTGTATATTAGTTACAGCGATGGTGGCGGCCCATACGATGGCGAGAAGGGCGACCTCTGGAAGTACGACACGGCGAACGCCACATGGACGAACATCAGTCCCGTACCATCGAGCAGCAGCGATAATAATTTTGGGTACGGCGGCCTGACGATCGATGCGCAACATCCCGACGTAATCATGGTCGCAGCTCTGAATTCCTGGTGGCCGGATACCATCTTTTTCCGCAGCCTGAACGGTGGTGCGACCTGGACCAGAATCTGGGACTGGGCGGACTATCCCAATCGGACGCTACATTACACGCAGGATATTTCGGCATCGCTCTGGTTGAGATTCAACACGGAGACGGTTCTACCGGAACTCTCGCCGAAGCTGGGCTGGATGGTGAGCGCTCTTGAGATCGACCCGTTCAACTCCGACAGATTGATGTACGGCACCGGCGCTACTCTCTACGGCACGAATAACCTCACAGAATGGGATTCAGGCCGTCAAATCGACATCAAGGTTATGGTGCAGGGGCTGGAAGAGACTGCTGTGCTGGACATTATCAGCCCGCCGACCGGCGCGCACCTGCTCAGCGCTATGCTAGATATCACGGGATTTCGGCACGACGACCTGGGTGTTGCGCCTGCCCGGATGTTTGACGACCCGCGGGACACGCCTCTCTTTCTGGACTATGCCGAACGCAGCTCGAACTTCATCGTCCGTGTAGGCGAGGGCAACGCCAATCATATCGCCTTCTCTTTAGACGGCGGCATTACGTGGGCGCCGGCGAATACCGAACCGGCTGGCGCAACCGGCGGATCGGTCGCGGCGGCAGCCGATGCCAGTCGAGTCGTGTGGAGCCCGGCGGGCGCCGCGGTATCGTTCTCGACCAACAATGGCGCCTCCTGGACAGCATCTGTGGGGATTCCCGCAGGAGCCCGGGTGAGCTCCGACCGGGTCAATCCGATGAAATTTTATGGGCTCGCCAACGGCACATTCTATGTCAGCACAAACGGCGGTGCGAATTTCACCGCGACAGCAGCAACCGGGCTTCCGGATTTCGCCAGGTTCAAAGCCATTCCGGGGCGAGAGGGAGACATCTGGCTGGCTGGCGGCGGAAGCGGCCTTTGGCATTCGGTAAACGGCGGGGCGACATTCAACAGGCTGGGAGATGTCGAGGAAGCCGCCGTCATCGGATTCGGCAAGCCCGCGCCGGGACGAAGTTATATGGCGCTCTTCACACTGGCCCGGATCAATGGAATTCAGGGCATCTTCCGTTCGGATGATGCGGGAAGGTCGTGGATTAGAATTAACGATGACCGGCACCAGTTCGGAACATCGGGTGAGTCCATCACCGGAGATCCCGCGCGTATATGGGCGCGTTTATATAGGCACAAACGGTCGCGGAATCATACAGGGTGACAATCACGGACCCAATGGCGGCTGCACCGTTACCCCGGTGGTCTATGCGAACACGCCCTGGTACAACGAACAGGTTATCCGATTGGAAAATGGCGGAAGCGTGGATATCACAGCGCTCTCGGTCACGATCACCATTCAGCGCACCGGGGGCTTGAACCACACGGGCCAGTACAACAATGTGGGCGGGAGCCAGATTCTGCAGAGCCATAGCAGTACGGCAACGGCGATGTCCTACCAGTTCACACTTGCACCCGGACAAACGCTGAGAGCGGGCAGCAATTTCGCGTTCGCCGCTCAAACCGGCGGTTCAGGTACCGCGCACCCGATAAACGGGGATACGTACACCGTGAATTATAAAGCCGGCGGCACGAGCTATACGCTGACTGGCAGCTTCTAACTGGTGATCCAGATGCGAGGTAGTTAGCGAAGGAGGATTTGAGATTTGAATCTGCTGACTGGCGGATTTATGGATTTGACATTTGGGGCGCCAGCGGCGCGCAAATCCGCAGCAGGGGCTGATCACAGAATCCGTGCGGTCAGGAAATTTGAGTTTGAGATTCGCCCGAGAATCGGTCTTTCAGTGCGAATCTCAAATTTCAAATCGGATGTCTCAAATCCTTCTTCGAGGACCGAGCGGCTACGGATGCTCGAAGCCGAGGGATGGGTGTCGCGGGACTACAAACCCACTATCCCGCCGGAGGTTACTTATGCCATAACAAAAAAGGTGCTGGAGTTGGACGGCGTGATGATCGAACTCGACCGGATCGCCGAACGGTGGTACGGGAAAGGTCGGGGTTCGTAGATTATCTCGGCTGAAAAATACCCGGGCGACGTCGAACCAGCTGCTGAACCTGATCGAGACTGCCATCCTACCTTCGCGCGGCATCACGATCTTAGAACTCGAGCGCTTTAACCGGTGTTTTAAGAGAAAGGGCGGAGACGGTGGATGTCCTCTTCGGCGATTGCCAAGATGTTTTTTCAGCGAGAAAAGACTCACTCGATGCGCTTGATTGATGCCGCGCGGCAGGTCTCTGAGACGACTGGCAGTCACGACTTTATTTACTCGTGTTTTTCTCAGGCAGGGCAAAATGCGAAATGAGGCGTGCCGCGCCTCCGTAGCAGGCGTTTACAACAGTCGTTAAACACAATGTCAGAATTTGAAGCGTATTCCGGCCCAGGCCCCGCGAGGCGCTCCCGGCGCTAGAAAGGTTGCGTGTTGGAGTGGGAATTCACCATCAACCGCCGCAAACGGCTGCGCAATGAAGTTGCCCTCCGCGGTAAATCCGGTCGGACCCAGTTGCGCGCCCGTGTAATACCGCCTGTTGAATAGATTGTTGATGCGGACGAACAGTTCGAGTCGCGGCTGTATCTGATAGCGTGCTCCCAGATGGGCGACCGTGTATGCGGGTGAGGTGCCGGAGCCGATGTAATATGTCCCATCAGGCTCGTGCTCATTGTTCTCATTGCCCCGCGCGTAGGAACTCGAGAGGGCCAGCACACCGAAATTAACGGAGAATTTTGAGGTGGCGCGCAGATCGGTAAAAACCTTGAGCAGATGTTGCGGGATGAGCGGGATTCGCGCACCCGGCACAATTTCGATCAATCCGTCGAGACCCGGCGCCGCGGCATCGCTGCTGCTGTTGCTTGAACCGTTGACGCTCTCTTCGCTTTGATAGGTAGCGTCGAGAAAGGTGTAATTGCCGCCCAGGCTGAAAAGCCATATGCGCGTGTTGATGCCCGCTTCCAATCCCTCACGCCGCGTTTTACCGAAGTTCCGGAAATAGCCGAAACCGGTCTGTTCCGACGAGACGAAAAGTATGTCATTGCGGTTTTCACCGCGGAACAATCCGATATTCCAGCTCACGCGGCTCTCCTCGCTGCTGCGAATCCCGGCTTCGATCGTGCGCGCGACGACTTGCTCGAGCGGCGGATCGCCAGCCATCGCATTGGGCAATTTGCAAGGCTCCTCTGGGTCAGCGCAACCGAGTTCGACGGATGTCGGCGCACGGCTGCCTTCGCTGTAACTGGCATAGGCATTCAGGTATCGCACGGGTCTGAATGTGAGGCCGACCGCCGGGTTGAATCGATCGAATTTATGGCGCCCGTCGAGCGATCCCGGACCGCCGCCGGGCATGATGCGATCACGGTTATCTATCGTAGTCCGGTTATAACGTCCCGAGAGCGTAACGTTCAGTCGGTCGCTCACAGCCAGCGTGTCGGTAGCGTAAAAGCTAAACGTTCGAATACGCCCATTGAGATCGACACGCGTATCAAAAGGTTCACCATCCGCTTCGCCGCCGGTCACGCCATCTCCATACGAATCGACGCCGGTCACGCTGCGATCAGGATTGAGATAACCCAGTTGGGTGGTTTGCCGGAAATTCAGATGGCTGCGGTCATAAACTGTTCCCGCCGTCATCTGGTTGCGATGGCCGTGCGGAAAGCCCACCCACGTCAGTTGCCATGCTGTTCCGTAATTATATTGGTCACCGCGCGTGCGGTTGAGGAGCCCGTTGCAGTTCTCAGCGGGCTCGTCTCTTTGCAACGATTGTGCGATGCAACGCCAGGACGGGAAAGGCGAATTCGCCGCCGTCTCACCGCTCTCCGGGAATCCGGTATAACCCGCAGCCGCCAAAGCCTCGCGGTCGTCCGCGCTCGGTTGATAGACCGGCTGATCTAATGAATCTTCGTTGATGTCGCCGTTCAGCGTATTGGCGCGGATGGCACGGTAATATGCGTTGCCGGAGACCGTCATTCTCGTATTGAGTCCGTGCCGGACGCTGAAGTTGAAAAATGGAGCGCGATTGGCGGTAATATCCGGTTTTGTATATATGCTGGCGTAATCGCGACTGAGAAATCGTTGCTCTTGTAGCCCGTTGCCGATGAGAGAATTGTTGGCGAAAGCCGCGGTAAAGCCGATCATTGTACGGTCGCGTTGCCGCCCCACCTTGCCGAAGAATTGGCGAACGTTCGAAGGCGAATCTGTGCGCCAACCATCTTCGAAGAAGAAGCTGCTTGCGAGATACCAGTGAAAACCGCCGGCGTTAGAGCCGCCGTGTTCGACATCGGCGCCCAGACGTCCGAAACTCCCGCCGCCCAGTTCCATTGCGGTGCCGTGCGCATTACGCCCATCTTTCGTCTGGATTGAGACTGCGCCGCCGAGAGTGTTCAAACCGAAAAGCGGATTCGAACCCGGCGAGAGCGCGACTTCTGAGATCGCAATTCGTGGGATAAGGTCCCAACCGACTACATCGCCAAACGGCTGATTGAGCCGCACACCATCCAGATAAACGGAAAGCCCCTGCGGCGTTCCCAGCAGCGGTGATGCGGTGTAGCCGCGATAATTGAGGTCGCCCTGATAGGGGTTTCCTTGAATCTCATTCAAGTGGACGCCTTTGAGACGACGATTCAGAAAATCGGAAATATCGAGCGCATTGCTGGCCCGAATATCACCCACCTGCGCGGCCTGTACCGGCGCTGGTATCTCATCGGCCGCGAGATCGCTGCCGGCTAAGGGAGTGGATGCAATAACGTCCACGCTGAACGCCAGACTACTCACGGTCAGCGTAACAGTGCGTGTAACGGCAGTCGTTGATTCCACATCGATCAATAAAGACTGCGTGGCAAATCCGTCGCAGCCGACTTCCAGCCGGTACCGTCCGAAAGGCAATCTATCCAGAATATAGCTGCCTTGCGAATCGGTCCGAAAACTCCGCTCGATCCCGGTGGTAAGATTGAACAGCTTTCCCGCCGCCGCGACCGCCTTTCCCGATGGATCCCTTACTTCCAGATGGAATTCGCCGGTCGGGATTTGAAAGAGCCCGATGGTCGCGTCGCTCGCGAAAACACTGACCTTGTGCTGTATGTAGCTCTGCATCAAAACGGGACCGCTCGTGAGCGAATATAAAAGCAAACCTAACAATCCGTTGCTCATGGATCGTGTTGACCTTTCGGTAATTGTGCGTCGGCGATGCCTAATTCGAAACAGCCCTTCCCCTCGAGGACTATAGTTGCACCATGGGGTAGCGCTTCAGCTGTGCAACATTTATTTCTTTTTTTTCTCTTTTTTATCTCGAGTACTCTTTAGAATTAGAAATAAACACCAAATAGCCATCAAAGTAAATACGTTAGAGACGTCGCCTACTCGATCGCCACGGATCTGCATATCCGCCTTTCTCGATCGCGGAGCGCATATAAATTCTACACGCCCGGCGCTGCACGGACATTTATCGCTCTGATATTGAAACCTGCCCGCACTCAAAGGGCCGGGTTCGCCTTCGCAATCTACTCATACCCAATTGCCTCGACTACCTTTAGGTTCACCGCTTTCCGCGCTGGCCACCACGCAGCCAGCAGTGCGATCGCTAGCACAATCGGCGATGCGATAAGGACGATCGGTACCGGGAATGCGAAGGGGATCGTGTATCCCCCGATCATCGCCGAGGCCGTTCGCGTCAAAAAGTAGGTGTTGAAGGCGCCCGCGATAGCCCCGGTCACTATCCCGATTACGGCGATCACCACGGCTTCGAGCAGGATCATCTTGCGCAACTGGCCGCGCAATCCGCCGATCGCGCGGATCACACCAAGCTCGCGTTTACGCTCGGCGGTCGAGATGATTAGGGCGTTGACAATGCCTAACGCGGCAGTGAAGATCGCGACTAGCATCTGCATATGCATCATAGCGAAAAACTGGTCGAGCAATCTCAATATCCACGCGCGCCATTCCTCCTGCGTGTAAATGAACGCGCGTTGACTCCCATTGAGTGCGCGCTGCAACTCGCTCTTGAACGTGAGGCGCTCGATGCCCGTCTCAAGGTTGATGTTGATGATGTCTATCGCCGCGTCGTTCCAATATCGCTTGTAGAGGTCGCGATCAAGAAAGATCGTGCCCTTCTCGGAGGAGTAATCTTCGATGACGCCGACGATGGGGCGATCGAACGACTCGGTCGGGGTTTGTAATCTGATGCGGTCGCCCACCCACAGGCCGTAGCGTGTGGCGAAATTGTGCGCGACCAACACGCCTTCACCTTTCGTTGTCTGCTCGCGGGCGGTCGCCATGTCGGCGCCCTGGATTTCGAGCCTCATACGCGCGAACCATCCGTCAAACTCCAGCGCGACGAGCGCAATCGAATCATCCGCGTATGGTAGAAAAGTGAAGCGGACGCTTTCGGTACGTTTAACGCCCGGCAACGCCGCTATCTTACGTGCCAACGCTTCATCGAAATGCCAAGTCCTGGATCGCGCGCTTTCGGTCGTGGTCACCACCAGATCGGCGTTGACCGCACGTCTCAGCCATCGATCGAAGACCTCTCTCTCACTCTCTATGTAAGCAGCAGTGGCGAAGACTGACATCAACCCGATCATCAGCGCGCCGACCGTCGCCGAAGTCCGGCGCGGCGCCTGTATCATCGAATCCACCGCCAGAGCGCCCTCCGCACCGAAGAGTCGATCCATCAAGGGCCGCAATGCTCGCGCCGTCAATTCCGACAGCTTCGGCAGCATGGCGACCATTCCGAGAACGATCAGAACCGCGTAGGAGAATTGAATATAGAGATCGGCGCGTATCGGCGCGAACCGGATCAAGGCCAGGCCTGTCAATACCATCGCCGCGCCAGCGACCAGCCGCGCCGGCCCGAGCACCGATTCGCGCTGCCTGGTTTCGATGTTGTGCAGCGCCAGCACCGGATTGAGTTGCGCAGCAGCTCGCGCCGGCATCCACGCGGCGATAATCGAGGCCACCACGCCAAGCGTGAACGACAACATTGCGAAATCCCAGCGAAAGACTGGCGCCTGCCGCGTCGAGACCAGCCCGTATAGCTGACTTGCGACCGAGCCCATTACCAATTCGACAACCACCGAGAGCCAGAAGCCGAGCGCTATCCCGAGAGCGCTTCCGATCAACCCCATCACCGCCGCTTCGCTCAGAAACATTCGGCGAACGTTCTTACGCTCGACTCCGATGGCGCGGAGCACGCCGATCTCCTTCCAGCGTTGATTGACCGAGATGCTGAATGTGTTGAAGATGATGAACATCCCGACTAGCAGCGCTAGCAGGCTGGTCACGGTCATTCCGATGTTCATCCCCTTGACGGCACTCTCAAGCCCCTGCTCGCGCGAGGACGGGCGTTCGATTGCCAAACCGGCGGGCAATCGCTCACGCAACCGCTGCCGTAACTCTTCGACTGACACGTCAGGCTCGTTCATCACATCGATTCGATCGAAGTTTTCACCGCGTCCGAAAACGAATTGCGCATTTAAGACGTCCATCACAGCAATCTGACCACCGAAGACCTCGCCCATCCCCGACGGCTTGAAGACTCCGCCGATGGTGAAATCCTTCCTGCCCTGTGAGGTAAACAGAGGCAATCGATCGCCTTCTTTCAATCCGTGTTTTTCGGCGAACGCGCGAGAGATGAGAATCGAATCGGGCTGAGTAAGCGCAAGGAGAGGATTACTGATCTCGCTGCTTGAATCATCGAATTGATATTCGCGCAACTCGCCGTCGCCCAGCATATTTATGCCGACGATCAGCAGATTGCTTCCGTCTCCCAACGCCGTGTGGGCGATGACCTCGATGGCCGGCTCGGCTATCTTTACGCCCGGCGTGTCCTTCACCTTCTCCCAGACGCTTGCGGGAAAGCCCGCTTCGCCACCCGATATTTGCAGCGTTGCCTTGCCAGCGATCTTTTCGATGGTGGTCGTCAGCGAATTGATCAGCGTCACGTTGGCCGTGCGGACGGCGAAGAATACGGCCACGCCCAACGCGATGCCCAGGAGTGTCAAAAGAGTGCGGAGCGCGTGTTGTCGCCATTGTTTCCAGGTGATGTTCGCGAACGCTGAAATCATTTGGCCGCCTCCGCTGAGAGGCTCGCGCGATCCTCATTTACTACCCGGCCGTCGCGCAATCGCAAGACGCGGTCGCAATGCGCGGCGGCCTCTTCGTTATGCGTGACCATAAGGATCGTAGTATTAAATTCACCATGAAGATCGTCGAGCAACCCCAATATCTCCTCGCCGGTCTTCGAATCGAGGTTACCCGTAGGTTCGTCGGCCAGCAGGATCGGCGGTTGGAAGATCAATGCTCGCGCGATTGCGATTCGCTGCCGCTCACCGCCCGACAATTCATCGGGGCGATGCATGATGCGTCCGCCCAATCCGACTCTCTCGATCATTGCTTTGGCGCGCTGATCAGCTTCTCGACGCGACTGCCCCTGAAGTCTGAGAGGAAGCGAGATGTTTTCAAGTGCTGTCAGTGTTGGCAGCAGGTTGAACGTCTGAAAGACCATTCCGATCTTTTCGCGGCGCAATCTGGTCCGCGCATCGTCATCGAGCAAAGCGATATTCACCCCTTCAATATTGACCGCGCCAGACGTCAGATCGTCCAGACCGCAGATCAGATTGAGCAGCGTCGATTTGCCCGACCCCGACGGCCCCATCACCGCGATGCGTTCGCCGCGATCAATCTTGAGGCTCACGTTGTCGAGAGCGCGCACGCCCTTGGCGTCGTCGTAATAGCGAGAGACTTTTTCGAGTTGAATCATAACATCTATCATAAATTAAACACTGGCGCTTCCAAATGCCGATGGTTGGCTACTCTGACGTTGACCAGATTGATTCCTTATCTCTTTAGGAACTGGAGAACGACCGGCGCGGTTCGCTTCCCCAGATCGAATCAATAACCGGTACGTTGCACAAGTTCCGTCACATTTATCCCAATCGATTGCTTGAAAACGGTTGCGACACCGTCACACTGCAACATCGGCCATGGCATCTATTGGCACAAATTCGCTTAATACTCATTCTGTATAAATTCGCCCGTTTTCATAAATTCTCCCTGTCAATTTGATAAGCGCCATTGAATGGATTGAATCAATTGGTTTATAAAGCAAAAGTCATTCCGTGTGGAGTCTGCGAAATTAGAAAGCCCGTCGCGGGCGTTTTGAAGGCTCCAATTGGGAAACGCCTATTTATATCCCCTTCCCCCGAGGGTGGCGGCCCCTCTGGCAATCAAATCATCGTTCGTAAGACATCGGCGCGGCTTTCTCGGTATGGCGCGGTGATGTTCACTGTCCTTAAGCAGAGGAGGAACCATGGTTCAACAATTCCTGCGCGGGCGAATCAAGTCGAGTTATCGATGGCTGACCGCCGTCGCGCTCTTTTTGACTGTGAGCTTTCACTGTGCCGATGCGCGGACGCCGCGCGAACGCAGCTTTTCTTTCGAGTACGTAGCGGCCGTGAAGAATATCCCGGCGGGCGCCAAAGTGCTGGAGCTTTGGCTGCCTATCCCACACAACGACCCTTACCAGGCGATTGCAGACCTTCGTATCGAATCGTCACAACCTTACCGGATGCACTCGGCACAGTACGGCAATAAAATGCTGAATATCGAAGTGAAAGACCCTCAGCCGGCCGGCTTCACCGTCACCCTCAGCTTCAAGGCCACGCGCCGGGAGCACATCAACCCTCTCGTTGGTCAGAGCCATCCAACCGCTTCGCCGAATGAAGAGACTGACCGCGACATGGCCAGGTGGCTTCAACCGGACCGTCTGGTGCCTCTCGATGACAAGATCAAAAATTGGGCGGTGGAAGTAGTCGAAGCAGCGCAGGCCAAGACCGATTTGGAAAAGACTCGAGCCATCTATCAGCACATCGTTGCGACGGTGAAGTATGACAAGTCCGGGCAAGGTTGGGGACGCGGGGACATTTACTATGCCTGCGACGCCCGGCGAGGTAACTGCACCGATTTTCATGCGATCTTCATTGGTTATTGCCGAGCGTTGGGTATTCCGGCGCGCTTTGCCATCGGCTTTCCTTTGCCGTCGGAACGCGGGGCCGGCGAGATCAGCGGTTATCACTGCTGGGCGGAGTATTACGTGAAAGGCCTGGGATGGGTCCCCGTTGACGCTTCAGAAGCGGCGAAAGACCCCCAACGGCGAGACTATTTCTTCGGAGCGCACGACGAAAACCGCATTGAATTCACGCGCGGGCGCGACCTCACACTCACCCCCAAACAGAAAGGCGACGCGCTCAATTATTTCATCTACCCGTACGCTGAGGTAGATGGGAAGCCCTTCTCCGGTGTCGATCGAATCTTCAAATATCGTGATCTGAGGCAGACACAATAAGCTCGCTCTGTTTACTCAGTGCCGACATATGTCTCCTCCTCAGATTTGGCTATCCTGTGATTATGGTTTTGCGACGGACTCTAACGCTTTAGCTAGTAGCTCCGTCTTGAAACCAAATGGACCGGCCTCACTTTTGAAAGCTATCTGCCCGCGACTGTCTATAAGGTAAAGCCTATCCGGCCAGGCGGTGTAAGCGACCTCCGTCTTATTATCTATAGTGTCGACTAACGCCGGAAATTCTATGCCCAGTTTGGTTGAGCATGTGTCAGCTAAATTCAAGCGCTCATCATAGTCCTTCGGATAGTCATACACTACCTTCTCCTTCTCGTTCACTTCCATTTGCCACCCATCGCCGGCATGCGCTTCTTGAATGTACACCAGATAGAATTCCACCTGATTTCTATACTGCTGATAGAGTTGGTTGAGAGCGGGAACCTCCCGCCGAAATGGCGGTCAAGTATAGCTACCAAAAACTAATACGACCGGCTTTTTACCCCTGAAGGCAGAAAGCTGTACTCTTGATTGCCGGTCAAATGTTTCCAAAGAGAAATCGGGAGCGATGTCCCCAGCCTGCAGACTGCCTTTTCTGGCCGATAACCACATCTTCCTGAAAGGGAAGATCGGGAAAACGACGTTGGATGTTTTAGACATGATCCCGCTAAAAACTTCCGGGCTCTGGCACATCGCAATGTAGAATCCAACGAACAAGAGCGGATATAACAGCAACAAGGGGAAGGTAATTTTCAATACTCGTCGCATATACTCCTCCCAATTGATTAATAACCGACCAGCGGACGCGAGCGATACCGCTCCATCAAGCCGCGCAGCTTCTCATCAGCTTCTTCCTATTAACTCATCCCTGCCGCTACGCGGCAATTCGGCATGGGCGTTAAACGACCAGACTGAATGTCAATAGTTCTTTAGCTGGCGGAGTCCCTCGTAACTCTTGCCATACGTCTCCTGGTAAGTCTTGATCGCTTCGTCTTCGGAAGGCAGGCGCAGCCCGTCGGTGAAGCGGTTCATATACGCGAAATTGCCGCATTGCAGCAACACTTCCAATGCGCCCTGTTCTTTGAATTCGGCGACCAGCGCCGCGTAATCGCTCTTCGTCAGTTTCGCCGGCTCGCGCGTGATCTTACGAGCGAAGGTAACCGCCGTCAGTTCGCGCCGAGTCAGCGCTGAATCGTCTTTCGCCATCGCCATCAGCTTCGACGGATCAACGCCGAGCCGTCGCAGCCCCAAGACCTGATGCAGTGTGCAGTAGCGGCAGCCGTTCGCCATTGAAATGGCGAACGAGACGTGCAACTTGATTTCGCGGCTGACGCTCTCGTATTTACGCGTCGTCGTCGTGTAGGCCCGCCACAGGCGACTGATCCCGGGCACCAGTAAAAACGCGCGCTGCGAATTGGCGATGCCGATATTCCAGTTGTTGGTTGGTGTTTTCGCCCCATTCAATGTCTCGGTAACTGCATTCATTTGATCGTCGGAGACAAGCGCCACGCGCGCGGGCAGCGGTTCAAATTTTGCCGGAGCGACCTGCGCGACGGGTTCCTTCAAGGCCCATTTCTCGACGGGCAGGTTTGCGCCTTCACAGAAGCGGAGGAAGTAGTTGAAGAAACAGGTCGTCATCGTCAGTTCGACGATCTGCGAATCGTTGAAGAGAGAGCGCGTCTTTTGAAACTCCGCCTCGTTGACGCCATGAATGTCGCGGGTCAGCAATTCGGCGTAACTCACTGCCGCCCGTTCGCTCGCGGACATTGCCGCGAAGTCGTTCGCCTGCATCTGCGCGAGCAGCTTCTGCCCTTTCTCCGAGGCGCGCAGCAATCGCTGCAGATGAATAGCCGGATACGCGCTGCCATAGACCTGTGCGATGCGCAGTCCCATTGCCATTTTGGCCTCAGGGGCAATTGTGCCGCCGTAAAGATAGGCCTCGAATGCCGCGGCGAAAGGTTTCGCAGCGGCGGGAAGTAATGCCAGAGCCCGAACGTAATTCGGAATCCTGCCCGCCTCCAATACATCCGCGCCGTTGCAGATGTCGGAGTTTTCATCAGCCAGCGGGACGTTTGGTTGCGCGTTGAGCTTCTGTTTGGCAGTCTCATTGAGCGCCTCCAGAGAGGTCAGTGAATCTTTCTCCTTCGCGAATGAGGTTGCAAACGATGCAGCGATGATAAGCAATGAGGTGATTAAGAGTTTCATAAATCTCCAGGGATGGTTATCTACGGCAGCCTCCCCAGACTGCCATACAGGTAATTGAACCCCGCTTCAAAAAATAAACCGTGCGCCAATTTGCAGCGTGCGCGCTTCGAACGCCTGCGTCGACTTGCCGAAATTGCCCAATGAGAGATCAGCGTTCGGCAGGTAGAGATTCACGTTGTTGAACGCATTGAACGCCTCAAAACGAAGCTGGATTTGCTTGCCTTCCAGCACCGTAAAGCTGCGCGCGAGCGACAGATCCACGGTTGAATAGTTCGGCCCGCGGAACGTGTTTCGGCCGAGCGTGCCGGACTGCCCGGGCGCCGGAGCCGGAAAAGCCCCGGCGGGAAATAGCCCGTCGAGAAAGTCTTTCTTCTCGGGCGACGTCTTGATTGCGCCAGACGCCGATGCGTTCGGGCGGTCATAAAAACCGCCGCCGACCGCGCCGCCGCCGCCATCGCGGTTGTAATCGCCGCCTGCGGTCGAAGCCGCTCCGTTCCAGACCGAAAACGGTCGACCCGATTGCATCGTGAAGATTGTCGCCAGCTGCCAGCCGTTGACCGCATAAGATATCCATTTGTTTCCGGTCGTCCATGACGGCAGCCATAACAATTGCCCCGAGAAGCGATGTGGGATGTCGAAAAGCGAAGGCCCCCGCTCGCAACCCAAACAATCTATATCGACCGCGCCTTTGCCGGGCTCGGAGTTGTCGGCGAATTGTCCCGTCGAAGTATCGGACGATGTGTCCAACCATTTCGACCGGCGGTAATTCGCCTGCAGCGAAAACCGCTGCGAGAGATTACGGCGCACTTCCAGGGTCATCGCGTGATAGATCGAATTCACGCCGTTCGTCACAAACAGCAATGTGCTGAAGTTCGGATTGATGCGGTCTTCCTTGCCGTCGAGCAGATCGCCCGCAAAACGATTGACATCATCGATGCGCTCCAGGTTGACGCCTCTCGTCCCGGTGTATCCGGCTTCGACGACCAGACCATCCAATACCTCGCGTTGCAGGTTTACAAACCAGCTCTCGCTGTATTGCGTTTTGATCGTCGGGTTGACGACGAAACCCGTGGGGCGAATAGCGTTCTGCCCCGGAGGCGTATTGACGCCTCCCTGCGCGTTCAGGCCGCGCCCGAAGTCCGGATTGTACGGCACCGGAATGCCATACAGGATCGTCGTGCCGATCTTATTGGAAGGCTGCACGACCCCCTGCAACGCATCGGGCGGGAGGGCCCGCGCGCCGGAGATCGATTGGCCGTGATGCGGTTGATACGCGAGGCTGAAGCCCGCGCGAATCGCCGATTTGCCATCGCCGAAAGGGTCGTAAGCGAGACCGATGCGCGGAGAGAAATTCGTCTTTTCAGGTGTGTAGAGCCGGTCAACGCGAGTCAGGCTGGCGTTGGCCAATCGTTCGCGGAAGCTGTCGCCCGGGCCGTAGACGATGGAAGACAACCTGCCTTCGCGTTCGCTCGCGTCGCCGAAGTAATCGTGGCGCAGGCCCAGATTCAGATTGAGTTTTGACGTGACCTTCCAATCGTCCTGAAAGAAAAAGGCGGTCTCGACCTGGGTGAAGTAACGCGGAAAGTTCGTCCGCTCGCCGGTGTTCGGGTTGACCGTCAGGGTTTGACGAAAGGGCTGATCGGCGATGAAGCTGGCGATGCTCGTGAAGGTATATGTTCCCGCGTCCGGATCCGCGATGGATAGCCCTTTGAACAGACGGCGAAATTCTCCGCCTACGCGCAGCACGTGCCGCCCTCGATCCAGCGTCATCACGTCGCGCAATTCGTAGGTGCGAATCTTCGTCGCCGAGTTGAAGAAATCTCCCCAGCCGGCCGTGAAGCCCGTCGCCGTAATCTGCGGAACGACGGCATCGTCATTGCCGCGATTGGTGTAGATGGTTTGAAACGCGAATCGCGCGTCGTTGACGGCGCGCGTGAAGACTTTGGTATAGCCCAGATTGGTGTTCGAAAACCTCCCCTCAAATCCGCCTTTCATTCCACGCATCACGCGGCCCAGCCCTGACTGGTTGACGCTGCCGCTGGTCGCGCCGCTGTCGTCGGCCTGATCTTCAAAAATATAGCGCCCGTAAATTTTGTCTTTGCCCTCGTTGAACGAATGATCCACACGCCCCAAAAACTGGCTGTAGCGAACGTAATCACTGATCGTCGTGAAGAGCGTTCCGTTCGTCGGGATGAGTTGTCCGTTACCGATATTCAGGCAGTCGTTGTTGGCGACCGCGCAAGCGCCGACTCGCTGCGGCGCGGGCGCGCTATATTGGGTCAGCAGTCGATTGGCTATGCTGTTCGGAGCGGTACGACTGACATATTCGCGCAGTTGCGGAGTTTCGACCTGAAAGGACGCCGGGCGACCCGCGGCGTTGCGCGTGCCTTCATAACTGCCGAAGAAAAAGGTCTTATCCTTGAGGATCGGCCCGCCCATATTGCCGCCGAACTGATTGAAAACCAGCGGAGGAGTGCCCGTCGCAAAAAAGTTGCGCGCGTTGAGTGCCGCATTGCGATGGAATTCCCACAGGCGACCATGGAATTGATTCGTCCCGGATTTCGTTCGCAGGTTGATGACGGCCCCGTTGCCGCGCCCAAACTCGCTGGAAAAATTGTTGGTCTGGATCTGCGCTTCCTCTATCGCCTCGATACTCGGCACGATCGCAGGTTCGCCGGAATTGTTCGAGTTAGAGTTCATCGCTCCGTCCAGCACGTAGTTATTGCCGCGATAGCGATTGCCGTTGACCGTCACAACCGGCGAATTGGTGAGCTTCGTCGAGTTCGCCGCGCCGGGAATAAACGTTGCGCCGGAGCTGAGTTTCGGGAGCGCGTATACGTCGCGCTGCGGAATCGGCAACTCGGAGACTTTCTTCTGATCCAGCGTATCCGCGACGCGCCCTTCCGTGGCGATCTGTAACTGCGTTGTCCCCGCCTCGATGTTGATGACCTCTTCCACATCTCCGACGCTCAATTGAATCTTTAACTCCGCCATCTGCCCGACGTTGAGCTTGAGATTCTTGTGCGAGAAGGCTTTGAAGCCGTTCGTTTTCAACGATACGGCGTAGCTGCCGGATGGCAATCCTGCAATTGTGGCCTGGCCGTTGTTGTCCGTGACAGCCGTTCGCTTAATGCCGGTCTCTTCGTTTGTGACCTCAACCGAAGCCCCGGTGACGGAATTGCCCTGTATATCAGCCACACTCAATTTGAGTGTCGCATCTGTGACCTGGGCGATAGTTGCGGGCGAGAGCAGAGCCAAAAGCAATGCAAAGAGAAAAATATGACTTGGGGGAAGCAGTTTCATGTTCTATCTACCGATTCAATGTTGTCGTTTATCGTTGAATACCACTTAGTTGGTTAGGATAGGATTTCCCTTTGTGGAAACTTTACGGCTGGTTCATTAGCAATTTCTCCGCCACGGTTTGCAAAGAAGAGGCGCTCCTTTGGCAACTTATTCACACCATAAAAAATAAGAAGTTTTTGCCTTCTAAAATTCGGAAGAAGAATACGAATCCAGGTGGCGAGATTTAACGAGGGTGGCGACATATCGCCAATAGACGCGATATATTGCGCCTTTTTAAGAGGGAGTTCCGCGATCTATGAACATCGACAGTACGGCCAGAATCAGGTTATGGCCGTACTGACAGACATTTTCACCGAGCGGAGAATTGTAAGCGAAATTGTGGAACTTCTTGGCCGGCCACTCTGCCTATTTTGGTGTAATGCGATGCAGGACGGACGGAAAACGAGGGCTTGGGCCTGTCGTATAGGTTGGACTCTGCACCTTCGCTTTTGTAACTTGTAAATTTAGAACGGCAAGGACTGATTCTCTAGCAGGTTCACATGCTATTCAGTTCTACACGCTGATAGTCTTCGATGTCTTGCACGCTGTTCAGGAAATTCAGATCACCACTAAAATGCAGCTCGAATTCACTCAGCCGGGCGGTTATGTTCCAAGTCTCAGCCGGGCGCGTAATGTGTGATTATCCAGGCTATGAACTTTGGCATTGGAAATCGCCGTGAAGAGCACAATATGTTGTTGTTTCAACCTACAAGGGCTTGATAACGGTTCTGTTGCAAATAAATTTTCAGCCACAATCTGTGGTAGCATGAATTAGCAGATCACATAAAAATCTTGTGTATTCGGGGCATTTTGCAACAGACCCGAATTGAATATAACCAAATGACCACCAAGCCGATTGAATTCTTACTGGAAAATGCCCTGGCTTTCCGCGCCACATTATTTGATGAGCGGCACGAAACGGCGTTTCGACTCTTCAATGGATTTACCGAAGGCGCTCCGGATCTGGTGGCGGACATTTACGCCAAAACGCTGCTCATTCATAACTATGCTGAACGGCCGGAAGACGGGGTGGCCTTGGTGCGCGCAGCTCAACAGTTTCTGCTGGCCAGCTTACCCTGGATTCGGACGGTGATTGTTAAGACGCGCCACAGCCAGTCCTCAGAGGGAAAGCGCGGCAGCATAGTCTATGGAGAAATTGCGGATCGGAAGATCCGCGAAAACGGTATCTGGTATGCGATTGATCTGATGATCAATCGCGACGCCAGCTTCTATCTGGATACGCGCCCGGTTCGGCATTGGGCGCAACAACAGCTCAAAGACAAATCCGTTCTCAATACCTTTGCCTATACCGGCAGTCTCGGAGTCTCGGCTCGAGCGGGCGGGGCGGAGCGGGTAGTCCATCTGGATTTGAACCGAAATTTTTTGAATTTGGCTAAAACTTCATACACGCTGAATGGTTTCCCGATCGACAAAAAAGATTTTAAAGCCGGTGACTTCTGGTCTCAAATCAATCGCCTGAAAGCAACTGATGAAGGTTTCGACTGCGTTTTTCTCGATCCGCCTCTCTATTCAGCTACTCGGAAAGGCGTCGTGGATCTCTTGCAAAGCTACGCGCGACTGATCAATAAAGTGCGCCCCTTGATTAACCACGGCGGCTTCCTAGTGGCGATTAATAATGCGCTCTTTCATTCTGGCGCGGCGTACCTCAAGGAGATCGAACAATTATGCGCCGACGGATACTTGACGGTTCAAGAGTTGATTCCGGTACCGGAGGATTTTGTCGGCGCCCAACAGACACCCGCTGCCGCACTGGCAGCCGATCCAACGCCCTTCAACCATTCAACCAAAATCGTCGTTCTTAAAGTCCGTCGCAAAGCTTCGTCGAGCGGCTGAGATATATCCCCTTCGGAGCCGTTTGAACGCTCCAGCCATAAGTCGTCAGGTAACGCTGACATGGCCGGGTCTTTAACTCTATTCACCCGCGCCTCTGGAGCTGAGTTCCTCGGTTGCGATGAAATACCACACGCCCGGATGAGGCGCGAAATAGGAGAGACTAAACTAAGCCATTAATTTAGGCCGTTAATTAATGATGACTTCCTTGGAGCCTATCGTCGCAAAGCTTAGACACGGTATAGCTATCGCATTCCACAATGCGCTGGCAATACACAACTTAAGGAAGTATTAGTGCCGAGGGCGGGACTCGAACCCGCACGGCCTTTTGGGCCAGAGGATTTTAAGTCCTCTGTGTCTGCCATTCCACCACCCCGGCCAAACATTCAAAGACCGGCAAGTTTATTACAGCCACACGAAGAACTCAAATTTTTCGGCCATCGATCATCGCCTACATCAAGGGGCGGGATAAGTGAGAAAAGTCTTTTCCAAGTCTTTTCGCAGATACTGCTTCGCGCAGTTTACAGATATCACCGGATTTAATAGCATGGTAGTATATTCTAAGTGATGCGCTGTTAATTGGGTTAATAGTTGACACTGATATAAATTCCAAATCCAAGTAGGCGAGTAATACCAGGAATGGAGGATTCATATGTTGGTTTGTGCCGTCTGCCGCAGTCAAAACATGGACTCTGCAAAGTTTTGTGGCAATTGTGGCAATGCATTTTCACGTAATTCGGAGCCGGCCTCTTCACTAATCGATTGCCCGCAAGGGCACATATACAGCGCAGCCTATCCAAATTGCCCCTATTGCCCGCAGACGGAAGCGAGTGGAGCTTCAGCGTTTAACAGACGGATAGAAGATCAGTTCGGTGCTATCGATCAACTGAGTGCTGCGAGTTTGCAATCATCAATGCCCAAGCGATTCGACCGGTCGGATTCCCGTGGGTTCGATCAGCTGGATTCGCCTGCGAATCGTAATTCGACCTCACGGGGGACGAAGAGCGTATCCCCACAATCATTTCAACACAGCGCGCCGACCGAAGCACTGGGGGAATCGGTCAGGACGCAGCCTGATATGTCGCCCATCATAGATGGACAGAAATCCTCTGCCGCTGCCGCACTATTGACCTCCGATGGCGACCGCCGATCAGTGAATATGGATGAAGAAGACGCGCCGGCGCGCGGGTCGAAAGGTAAGATCGTCGGCTGGTTGATCACTTACAACCGTAATCCGGATGGCGAAGACTTCCGCATCTACGCCGGATATAACAGGATCGGCGCCAATCCGGTCTGCGATATTATGGTCGAGGATGAAACCGTCAGCGGCTCGCACGCCATCATCGTCTATCGCGATGGCCGATGCCTGATTAAAGACGATCTTTCGCGTAATGGGACTTTCGTCAATGGCCGAGAGATCACCGAAGCTCACCCCCTGCAAAATTACGACCAGATACGGCTGGGTAACACATACCTGACTTACATTTCTGCGCGACGCACATAATGCGGTTATCGCTACGGCAATTGAAGTGGTCGAAGCACGAATCCGAGACCTCCTGGTCGCAACTTCCAACAAAGGCAAAATCGCCGAAATCTCCGATCTTCTCGCGGGATCGAAATGGCATCTGTTGAGCCTTGACGATCTGCCCCGTTCAATCCCTACAGTCGAAGAGACAGCCACGACATTTGTGGGAAACGCTCTGATAAAAGCTGAATACTATTTTGCTCAGTCAGGGTTGGTCACGCTCGCAGATGATTCCGGTCTCGAGGTGGACGCGCTGGCAGGAAGGCCCGGAGTCTTATCAGCACGCTATGGCGGTGAAGGATTGAGCAGCATCGAACAAATAAATTTGCTGCTCGATGAGTTGAAGGATGTGCCCGAAGAGAAACGTACAGCTCGATTCGTCTGTTGCATCGCAATCGCGATGCACGGCCGAATCGAGACTTTTACTGGCCGATGCGATGGTTCCATCGCATTTTCACCTCGCGGCACTTCCGGATTCGGATATGATCCGATCTTCATTGATCCTCAGATAGGCCGTACTTTCGCTGAGCTGACCCGAGATGAAAAGGCCGCTCGCAGCCATCGCGGAATTGCCCTCAGAGAGGTGCTCAAATTCCTAACCGATAATAAATAAAATAATTGATAATTGATAATTGATAATTGATAATTTTACTTCATCACCGATGACTGCCCACCCATCCATGACTGGCTATCGATTACCAATTAGCGATTATCAACCATTCTTCAACCTGCATGGATAAGCGTTTTCAGATCTCTCCCGAACTTCACATCGATTTTCACCGATCTAACCTCGACGACGACACCGAGTCCGAACTTGGGGTGTTCGACCCGATCGCCCACGTCGAAGCTCTCCTGCATCGAATAGGCGCGTAATGGGCCGTTCCCTTCAACTGACCGAGATGAGTCTTTCTTTGATGATCTGGTCGAGCCACGCGTCGCGGAGGTTTGCGGCTGGCGCTCGCGATAAAGATGATTGCTTTGACAAGTCCGGCATTGAACACGCTCTATTTTGTCGGGTCCTTTTAATGCGGCAATGACGTGTTCGCGAATTTCCTTACATTTACCACAATATGCGTCTACATCTCCGCCCAATTGAGGGCGATTAATAATTCCTAGTGGGTTCATATTGATCCGTTCATCTACTCTCAATACAGCTTTTAAATAAGTTTCTTATCCGAAAGTGTTTTGGAAACAAAAATGGCAAAAAGTGCAAAATCAAAAATATCAGGCTTTTGCCTCTCAGCACTTTTTGCCTTCTTCGATTCACGTTCTTCATTGTAACCGTCAATCGTCCGGTCTGCCAGCCAAGATCAGATTGATCGTGCTAAAACCTGGGAATTCAATGAAAGAACCAATAAAATTGGTCTATCGCGAAGACAAATAGCATGCTGAATGGTATGATTCACCCATAAGTTTTACCAAAGGTTTCATTGCAATACCTCGCCCCGTTTCTCTAAATCGAGATTCGAACCCACATGAAACTGACAAAAGCGAAATTGATAAGCTCCTTTGTATATCCGCTGGCCTGGGCGCTCATCGCATTCAACGTTCAGGCGCAAACAGGATATGCAATACAAGTCGCCTCTCCGCCTTCTCTATCAGAAGCGCAGGCCATCGTCGACGATCTGAAGGTGAAGGAAGTCGATGCTTATATTATAAAAACGGTAGTGCCGAAGAGAGGCACTCGCTTCCGCGTCCGGATCGGGCGCTTCGCTACTCAAGCCGAAGCGAAAAAGGCTGGTGAACTATCGCTCAACCAGGGATTCATCGGTGAGTTTATCGTTACAAAATACGATCCGCCTGCGATCGACCAGTTAGCAGCGAAAGATGAAAAGTCGAAGCCGGTGACTCCTCAACCAACACCAAACCAACCGGCACCGGCAAAAGCCGAACCGCCCCCAGCCGACATTGTGGCCGCGGATAAACAACCGATCGCGGATAAACAGCCGATCAAAGATTTAGTCGACGTTACTCCCGAGCCGCCCGCCCGAGAAACCGTATCGGAACCCGCCAGCGATTATGCACCGCCCGTTGAGGCGATGATCGATCTAGCGTTCAATAATCGCGACTGGCGAATCGCCCGTCGCGGCGGCGGTAAGGACAAGGACCTGAAGGCGGTATTTTTTTTCGATTCCATCACCGGTTGGGCTGCCGGCGATGACGGAGCTACATTTCGCACGACTGATGGCGGTCGAAGCTGGAAACCATTGGTGAGCGGGGCTCCTGCAAATATCGACTTTATCTATTTCGCCGATTGGAGCAATGGCTGGATGCTGGGCGAACCGGATAAAAATCCGGATAAAAATAAGGAATCCGGTAGGCTCCTTTTCACTACGAACAATGGCGGCCGCAGTTGGAGGCATAAACCACTGCCGAAAGTTATAAGCCTGCACTTCATCGATAAGCTGAACGGTTGGGCCGTGGGGAATGATGCGACCGTGCTTAAAACCACAAATGGCGGAGAAGAATGGTCTGCGATACCCGGTTTTGAAAAGCTGAGCGGCATTTCGGTCGAGTCGTCCAACGGCAATCTCGGTTTCCGAGACGTCTACTTTCTCAATAACGAGAATGGGTGGATCATCGGAAATTTCTACGGGCGCGAGAGCAGCAGCATCGGCGTCATGTTTGTAACTTCCGACGGCGGAAAGTCATGGAAACAGGTGTCTCTGAACATAGCGGATTCATCGGGCCGGTTGATCCCGGGCGAGTTGCATTCGGTTCGCTTCAGTGATGTCAATAGGGGTTCGGTTACCGGTGAGCTTTATGACGGCGACGCCCGCTTCTTCTTTGCCCTGCACACGCGCAATGGCGGCCAGACCTGGGAGCAAAATCGCACACCGAGCCGCGCGGCTCACAGCACACGATTCATCAATCTATCGAACGGCTGGAGTTCGGCAGTCGCCCCGCGAGATAGCAGCGCCGAATCAATCATCTACGATACTACGCTCATGCGCACAGATAGCGGGGGAAAGACCTGGAAGGATGATTTCGTCGCTCGTGGTGGGCGAATCCATGACCTTTTTTTCCTGTCACCCATAGAAGGCTGGGCCGTAGGCGACCACGGGATGATCCTGCGTTATGAGGAGAAATTGAAATAGTTGGCGGTAGGCGGTTGCTGGCAATCGGTAGGCGGTAATCGGTAGTCGGTTGTCGGTTGGCGGTTTTACAAGTTATCACCTGGGAGCTTTCGACTCACAACCGCCTACCGACAACCGACACCTGTCACCTAGTTCCCGATAAATGCCAGCGCGAGTTCGACTAGAATCAGCAGAACTATGATCGCTTCGAGCGTCTGGCTCTGTGCGGTATGGACTCGATCGGTCAGTAATTCGTAAAAGTCCGAGATTATTTCGAGCTTCCGCAAGATAATTCGATCCCATTCCTGCAAGTAAAACCTGCTCGCCGCGGCCGAGTACAGTCTGGCCAGATATAGGTCGCCCACCAGTTTGAGCGCGTTATCGACTCGCTCGGAGAGCAGCGATGATTCAAATCGTAATTCGGCCAGGTCCTCGATCGCGCGCCTGTATGGTCGACGAAACGGGATCGGTAATTCTGGCCTTTGACGAGCCAGGGTCTCGTAGTCGGCGATACGACGGTCTAGCCGGTTGTCGATATAGCGTGCTTCCAATAACTCGACGTTGACCAGTTCTAGAACGTTCGCTGTGTCTTCGTAGTCGGGGTCGTAGATGATCGCTGCATTCCAGTCGACCAGAGCGAGGTCATTTTCGTAATAGGAGATGGCCTGACCTAGCGCCTCGTCCTGCTGTGAGCGGCTGATGCTTTTGGTTTCAAATCTCAGCGTTTGCGCCAGCGTCGAGCGGAACTCGGATATCAACTCATCGGCGTTCAATGCTCGATCGAGTTCCTCGATTATGAACAGATAATAGTCTTCAACAAGATGGGCGAGCCGCGGGCGCACGATGGCAGGCTCGATCTTCTTCATCAGATTTTCCACCTGCTCTCTGGCATGTGGTTCCAGATTGAAGTTGTAAAGATCATGACTGATCCGCGGGAGATCACCCAGTAAGGTCGCATCCAATGACCAGCGGTATGAGATGCTCACCGCACCGAAATCGAATACCGTCGCCCGAATATTACCGGGCGTAGCGAAATGTCCCGATGTCAATCCCAGATGTAGGATTTGCGGCGGCTTCGTGTACTGTAAATATGTCGGCGTCTTCTTCTTTCGCGAGAGCGGTTGAACCGGCGTCGTCGCTACCATTGCGCTCAGATTATCCAGCAATACTTCATACCCTATATCGAACGCGAACATCGCTGCAACCTGACCCTGTACGATATGTATCATAATCAAACTTCCCTAATGCGCCGCAAGAACCTTCGGGACGACTATTAATCTCACGTAAATACCCAAAAAGGAAGAACTTTCTCACATGATATCACCCATTTATGACTTTCCCGTTTTCATAAAAACGAGTTACATCTACGTAAAGTGTGCAACTTCTTCCTACCAATACTGTAAGAATTACCTATGATCCAGATAAGTAAAGACAACTTAAATCTCTCTCATACGCGTAAATCTCCGGAACAGAATGATTTGCGCATTACATCTAAAACGAAGCGGAGATGGCATCAGGTTTGCATTTGTCTGGGTGGGGCAACGAGATACCAGGTGGTTAACTCCACTGACGGTGTCAAGTGGTTACCAGGGTGAGGTAGGTAACCACAGTTATACAGGGCGTTACGGTTAATCCCACAACTGTAACGCCTATATTTTTGCCTACTCGGAAAAATCCGGGGGGGTAAACTGAAAGTCTGGGTAGAAATTCTCGAGCCGCCAGCCATAAAAAGACTATTAATTCACCTACCACCGCGAATCGGGTCGCGATATAATTCAAAAACTGCATTAAGAGTTCTGTATGTACGGAGCCTCGCGCGTACACTCAGGAATTCTCCGAATAACCGTCAAGTCGTCACGTGCGACTACGTCCTTAAACAAATACGCCCGAGGTGAGTGCATTGGGGCGTTTGCAGAGGAACCGCCAAATGACCGCTGATATTTTCAAAACGTGGGAACGGACCATCGCCCAGGTGGCCAAGATGTTTTTAATTACTGTTGTACTCGTTGCGCTGACCATATTTGCCAATGCTCAAAAAGCCGATCCGAAAGAGCCGATTAATGTCCGCAAAGGTCAGGAGCTGATAAAGCAGGCGATCGAGGCACGCGGTGGGCGTTATTTGACCTTCAGATCGGTGATGGCTAGTGGACAATATACGCCGTACGAGAAAGGCATTTCGCAGATTCCCATTCAATTCATCGACATCATCGTCTATCCCGATAAAGAGCGAGTCGAGTTCGGCAAGGGCAAGAAGAAGAATAAACGAATACAGGTCAATGTCGGAAAGACGGGATGGATATATGATGGTGACGCGGAGACTATAAAGGATCAAACAGATAAGCAGATTCAGGCGCATATCGATGGGCTCGAGTTCGATCTCGACCGTTTGTTGAGAGTTGGCTGGAAAGGGGACGGGGTTGAAGTCGGCTATGCCGGCCGGGAAGAAACGCGTCCCGGAGAGCGTGCGGATGTCGTCGCCGTTGAATTGCCATCAGACCGTCGAGTCAATCTTCTGCTCGACCAGAATACACATCTGCCATTGAGCCTGATCTTCGAGAAACCCGGTGATGAAGGGCTGGTCAAGCACGAAGTGCGATTCAATCAATATGTCTCCTATGACGGCGCATTATTTCCGAATATAGTGGATTTTTATCGGAACGGAATTCAGGAGAGCCGCCTCAATTATCAATCGGTGAGGCTGGATCCGGAGCTCGAGGAGGACATTTTCAGCAAACCAGCCAGCGTCAAGGCGATTAAATGAAAATTACGGAGCGCTGGAGCAAATTCCCGGTCATTAGCATCCCTGGATTTCCAGGAACATTTCCTCCGCTCATCTCGTTAGGCAGTTCGGAGACAGGGTTTATATACGGGTGCTACCTTGATCAGGAGAGAACAACCTACAGTGGGAGCCAATGCGGCTTTGATTAAATCGGATGCAGAATTGGTGCGGCGATGCCGTGCCGGAGACAGCGCAGCTTGGGAGCAGGTGGTTCACGATTACTCCCGGCGTGTCTACAACCTCGCGTACCGATTCACGGGTCGTCATGAATCGTCGGAGGATCTGACACAGGAGGTTTTCGTGCGCGTCTACCGTTCCTTGGAACAGTATGATCCGCAAGCAGGCGACCTGGCGAACTGGCTCATGCGGCTGGCGCGTAACCTGGTGATCGACGATTACCGTCGTCGCGGTCGCACACCGACCGATCTCGGGGAGGATATCGTCGACCACGAGTATCATCTTGAGAGCCGTCACGATGCGCCGGACAGCGGCGTCGAACGATTCGAGCGATCGAAGCAGGTTCATGTAGCGATCGCAAAACTTCCGCCGGACCTCCGAGAATGCGTAATTCTCCGGGACATCGAGGAATTGACCTATCAGGAGATAGTCGACATCCTCAATATCCCCATCGGCACGGTAAAGTCTCGCATCAACCGCGGGCGCATCGAGCTGGCCAAAATCTTGAGGCGGATGAAGGTCGTCGAGACGTATTGAAATCGGTTATCGGTTGTCGGTAGCCGGTTGTCGGAGAAGAAGAACATTTGTCTTCCGTACGGCAACCGGCTACCGACAACCGATAACCGGCAACCGATTGTGATGGATTGTAACAAGTTTCAGGATTCAATTTCAGATTATCTTGATTGCGCGCTAGATGCGCGCACACGAGCGGAGTGTGCCGCACATCGTCTTATTTGCCGCGGGTGCCGTGAACTTTACAACGATGTGCGCGCGGCGGTACAGGCGCTCAGTTCAGTAGCCCAGCGCCCCCTGGCCGAACCTGCGGGACTCGAGCATCGAATCATCGCCGCGACTTCCGCGGGTGAGATGTTGAGTTGCGGCGATTTCGACAAACTGATCGAGCGTTATTTCGACGGTGTCATTCTCGCTCCGACTTTTCAGACTTTTCAAGCTCATTTTGAAAAATGCCTCAAGTGCCGCCGCCTGATGGGCGGAATTGAAGAAGCTATCGCCACCTGCCGAGAGATCAAGGAGACCGAGATCGAAATGCCGGAGTCTCTTCACGATCGTATCGTTGCGGCTACCGTGGGTGCTACGCATTCCGGCAACTGGTACCGGCGGCGGAGAGATGCCTTGGCTCTATTCCTGAGCGGCCAGGTGCGCCCGCTATGGACAGCGCAGATGGCAGTCGCTGCCCTTATCTTTGCTGCGAGCAGTCTCTTGATCCTCTCGCGCTTCGGCAGCGTCAAAGGGATGGCAACTCAGGCCGGCGTCCGGGCGGAGTCCCTGTTCAATCATGGACAGCGGGCGATCAGTAGTACCAGCGCGATGGCTCGCACCGGTTTCCAGCGGGTCTCATTCCTGTTCGACGAGGGAGCGGCGCAACCCGATCCTATCAAACCGCCTCCGTCGCCGAACGGCTCAGAAGATCAGCCTCCCCTCCCCCAAAAAACCGAACCCACTCCCACCACAGAACGCTACGGCAAGGAAAATAAGAGATGAAATGCGCTTACCATCCAACAAAAATCGCGAGCGCGCGCTGCAGTTCGTGCGAAGGTCACCTCTGCGCTGCCTGTGATCATCGGATAAAGGGGTATCCCTATTGTCAGGATTGCATCGTCGCAGGCATCGAAATGTTGCGGGTTAGCGCTCCCCAACTCCGCGGCGTAAAAGCGCGCGCCCGGGGGAAATCGGCGCTGATCGCCCTCATACTCGGCCTTATTCCGGGCCTCGGGGCGGCATACAACGGGCAGAACGTCAAAGCCCTGGTCCACTTCGTTGTCACGGTAGGACTATGGACGCTCGCCGATACATTCCACTCACCGCTCGGGATTTTCATCGCTCTTTCAGGTGCGGCTATATATTTTTATTCGCTCTACGATGCATTTGCGTCGGCGAAGCGTCATTCGGCCGGAGTAGATATGGAGGCGGAAGAGGACAGGCTCAGACAATTCTTGCGTGAGCGAACACTCGCGTGGGGTAGCCTGTTGGTTGGAATCGGCACTCTGGCAATCCTGAATCGCTATTTTCCGAATCAAGTCCACAGCCTCTGGCCGCTGCTGCTGGTGGCGGCTGGAATTTATATCATCCTTCGCGGATATCAGCGCGAAGGAGAGAGTAGCAATACCGGCTATCGTACCCCGCCACCTTCCGTGATTCCGCCGTCGATTTATGATCGCTCAACGAGCGACCTCGCGCAGGCTGAGAGCAGGTACGACCGTTAGTAGATGGTCGTCGATGTCAATTGTTGATAAGGAAGAATCTTCTTTCACTATCAACTCTCAACTATCAATTCTCGACTAGCAACCGAAGAGATGTTCAAACGAATCGTCACATTGCTATTGGGAATCGGGCTGATCGGTGTCGGTCTGCTATTTTTTATCGGGCAGGAGCGGCACTACGCCGTCGAGATACTGACCCGGTACTGGCCTCTATTTTTGATCATCGCGGGATTGGTCAGGGTCACCGGCTACCTCATCGACCGTCACCCGCGATCCCCCCTCGGTGGAATGATCATCATAGCGTTGGGTGGGATACTACTTTCGGCCAATCTGCGGGGTGAGCAGTCTATCATTCGGATTTTCGGCCATTATTGGTTCTGGGTGTTATTGGCATTGATCATTGGCCGGATCCTACATCAGTACACACATCGACTCGAAGACGGTCCCCGGCCGGCGGCATTCTCGGTTGCCGCGATAGTATTAATGATGTTCATAGCCGGCAGCGGGCTGGCAGCCAATTATCTGGCGAAAAAGGCGCAAAATGTATCACCTATGAATCTGGGCGCAGCGCATATCGGTGACTTGCGGGATTACGTCTTTGGGAGGCAGGTGGCTATCGAAGACGAACCGCCGCGGACCTTTGCCCTGGCACCAGATTCACGGTTGATCGTCGATGGCACGAATGGCGACGTGGAAATCGCTGCGGCCGACCAAGCACAAGCCAGCGTGCGTATTATCAAAAGGATAAGGGCTCTCGGTGACGACGAGGCCCGGGCATTCGCACCAAATATCCAGCTGCAAATCTACCAGGATGGCGATGACCAGCGAATCGGCGTCAGGGCTTCGTCCGAATTGAAGCAGGATTTCAGCACCTCGATACTATTGGTTCTCCCGCGAAACATCGAACCAGATGTCGAGGTGATCGATTGCAGCGGGTCGGTCAAATTAACCGGCCTCAAAGGCGATCACACCATCCGTAACGGGCGGGACATCGAAGTGAGAGACCACACGGGCCGCGTCAGGATAGAGAGCCCGCGGGGTCTGGTCGAGCTCAGACAGATTCACGGCGGAATCGAACTGGTCGACGCCCGTACCGGCAGCGTCACTATTGAAGACCTTGATGGCCCCGCATCGATCGATACGAGAGGTGATGTTACCGTTCGGAATTTCCACGATATCATCAATGTCAGTACGGCGGACGGCACGATCAGGCTTGCGACAAACGGAAGGGTCGGCGCAGATATCAAAGCGATAACCGATAAGGGCCGAATAAACCTCTCCCTCCCGGATGACACTGGCTTCCGTCTCGATGCCGAGACGTATCGCGGCCGCGTCCGAGTGAGCGGTTTTAACCGGATCAATCTCCAACGAAGCAGCCGGTCTAACGCCCTCGGATACAATGTTTCGAACGCTGCACCCAATGTCATCCTGCGCGCGAAAAATGGCGATATCCGGGTGCAATCTGCTGATATGAGGATCGCCAACCGGGAAAATAATGGAGATAAATGATTTATATGGCTTTTATCTTTAAAATTCTTGCCCTCATATCTTCGCTCGTGAGCACCATCTATCTGATCATCTGGGGAGTTCGTAGCGGCCTGCTGGTTATAGCGACGATCTTCGGCCTGGTAAAAATTATAATCTTGCTGGCTTTTTTCACCCTGCTCGTGTATATTTTCTATCTAATGTTGCCCTCAAAAAATCGCCCCTCCCCCAAAGAAAGCTGATTAATCCATTTTACGATCTCGCCCGTACGTGCAAGTGAAGATCAGCGGCCCTATCCACGCTGTGAAAAATCGGCGCTGGTAACCCATTAAATTTTCCGACCCGTAAATATCGATGTGCAATTAGTTTTGCTTGCAAGAATAATATTGCAGCGATTCACAAGTTAACATCTATTTAACAATTCCGATTATGCTGTCTGCGCCATCTGTTGTAGACAGTCTAACCCCACTTGGAGGCAAATACAGATGATGAATTACAAGACTCTGGTAATGAGCTTTGCATTGGGGGCAGCGTTTTCCGTCACATCGCTGGCCCAAGACACTAGAACACTTTATGAACGACTGGGCGGACAGACCGCTGTTTCAGCAGTGGTTGATGAATTTGCTGGTATCGTACTCAAAGACGACCGCATCAACAGGAAGTTCTCAAAAAGCGATCCGACACGTCTCGTCACAAACCTCAAAGCATTTGTGTGCAGCGCGACTGGCGGACCTTGCGCATATAATGGCAGGGACATGAAGACCTCGCACAAGGGCATGGCTACGACCGCCGGCGAGTTCAATGCGCTGGTAGAGGACCTGGTTAAGGCTCTCGATAAATTCAAAGTTCCAGAGCGCGAAAAGAACGAACTGCTCGGCGCGTTGGGCGGGTTGAAGGGCGACGTAGTTGAAGTCGAATCTCAAGCTACCGGAACCGAACTGCCCAAGAAGTTCGATCCAGCTCCGCCGCTCGGCGAGAAGGACAAAAAGATCAAGAAGAAGAAGAAGTAAATTAGTTCATATATTTTTCTTTAATGGTTCGCAAGTATCTGCTTCAGCCGGAAGGTTATGGTTATCAGGCTATCGCGGCTGGAATAGTTACACGAATGAGAACCTTTCATCGATTATAATGGGTAGGACAGGTTACTAACTTGTCCTACCCATTTTTCATTCTTAACCGAGGGAAATATGAAAAACAGTATAACAATGAAACTTCTCCCGATCGTATGGCTGCTTCTCTGTTCGATAGCAACGCTTCCCGATCAAACGATCCGATCGGCGGTCTCGGCTCAATCGAACAACCAAATATCTATCACAAACAGCAAGTTCGAACCGAAAAAGTTAACTGTGACTGAAGGTACCACAGTGACATGGAGCAATTCTGAAGGTGTCCACACTGTTAAATCAGATACAGGCGCATTCGTCTCAGCGACTCTGAGCGCCGGCGACAAATTCACCTATCAGTTTACCAAGGCCGGGTCCTACCCCTACCACTGTACTTTTCACGGGCAAAAAGAAGGGCATGGGATGGCAGGAACGATAGTTGTAAAGAAGAAGTGAGCGGTACAGGAGACAGAAAGTCGGAAAAATAAAATCTCTATTGATCTAACAAAAAGTTTCACACTTCAGCCTAACATTTTCTGTCTCCTGAAATCCGACCTCACACAGCTAGTCAAAAGATAATCGCCTTAACGATGCCATCGCGTTTCAGATCGCGCTCAGAGATCGCGTTTGGAGTTCCGCGTTTACGCGGTCTTCTTTTCGATTAATTTTCTGACCGCCTGAAGGCGTAACTCCGAACGGTTGTCGATCGACTCGCGTGTCAAAAATGTTTGTTAGCAATCACTGGAAAAGCTCGTTTTGCCAGATCGAAAAGAGATTGTCGGTAAATTCGGAGAGGAGGTGTTCAATACAGCAACCGATGGTCACTTATCCAGCGGGAGGATTCCCCGTTTCAGAGCATAACGAACTAGCTCCGCGTTATTCTGCACACCCAGTTTTCGCATCAAATTTGCGCGATGCCCTTCGGCTGTCCTGGGGCTGATGAAGAGTTGTTGCGCTATCTCTATACTGGTGCGGCCCTCGGCCACCAACTGCAGGACTTCACGCTCACGCGTCGTCAGCAGTTCATAAGGATCGTTGGAAACCGACTCGAATCTCTGAGCATACAACTCGAGTTCTCTTTCGGAGAGCGGCGGACTGAGATATCGTCTACCTGCCGCGACTTCACGTATTGCTTGTATCAGATCTGTGGCTTGAGAATCTTTGAGCACGTAGCCGGTCGCGCCATTCTTGAGCGCTTCCAGAACATACGAGTCATCGGTGTACATTGAAAGGATGACTACCTTGGTTTGCGGTAAGCTCTTCGTTACTTGCCGTGTAACCTCCAATCCGTTGAGGCCCGGCATCATAACATCGGTGATCAGAACATCCGGTTTCAATCTGATGGCTAAACGTACTGCTTCGAGCCCATCTCCCGCCTCGCCAACCAGGTGGAAGTTCTGCTCACTTTCTAAAAGAGCTCGTAAACCCTGCCGGACGATGGGATGATCATCAGCCAGCATAATGTTTATCATCTGAGTATGGTTGTTTCCTTAGCCTCAGCTTCTTTTTTCTGCTTTTTCTCCGCTTCCCTCTTCTGCAGCAAGGTAGATGCCTGCTCGTTGAGCTTCAATGCTATCTCACCCAATTCTTTGCGTTTTACCGGATCCTTGGTCAACATCTGACGCTCGCGATAGAGCAATCCCTTGTAGAATAATGAATTACTATCCTCCGGGTCTTGTTCTAAAGCCTTCTCGATAAACTCGAGGCCTTTGGTGACGCAATCCTCCGATTTCCGCTTATCCGCCAGCGCTGCGGGATAATCCATATCACGGTAATGCCAGACGTCGCTTGCATTGGTCTTATTCTGGTACCGATTAGTCTGGTCGTGCGAACAATTGAAGTATCTGACTGCGATGTGATAGTAGCTGGTGAGCCGGGTCTCCTTAGAGGAGCAGCTATCCTCCGCCCGCTTCAATATCCAGGTGCGCCAGGAGTCATTATCACTCAGGTCATCGTAGATGACTGCGATATTACTGATGGCATTGTCTCTGTTCGTACAATTGCTGCCGGAGAGAGATAGAGCCTTCTCAAAAACCTGGAGCGCTTGATTCGCAATCTCCTTCTTCTTGCCCTCGTCTTTATCCTGTTCCTTGTAATCCCTGACCAGGGTCGCTCCATAATAGAGCCAGGCTACCGAGTTGGAGGGATCGTATTCAGTAGCTTCCAGGAAGAAAGTTTTGGCCGCTTCCCTGTCTCCCGTGTTGAATTTAAGAACACCCTGGTTGAGCTTATCCTTGGCCAGGACTTTACGTGCATAATCGCAACCGGAACCGAATAAGGCGAATGCCACGATTCCGGCTAAGACGAACGCGGATGATATATTTCTCAAGAGTTTCATAGTTACTCTGACCACAAAATGAGCTGGCTCACTGATCGAGGCCTTCAATCTGAAGGCCGATGGGCTGTGCCCCCGTCTTTTTGACTACGTCTATCACTTTAACAACTTCTCCGAACGGAATCCCGGTCGGAGCTTTGATGAATACCGACCGGCGATCCAGCGGACGTTTATCGATATTAAAGAAGAGCCGTTCGTAGAGCAGCGGCAGCCCTTTCAACTCCTCTGTGTTCAGTTTGTAGACGTCACCTTCCCTCGGGACTATCACAACGAGGGCTAACACATCGGGTTGTACATCAGGCTGATTCTCAGGTGGCTTCTCCGGTATCTTCGCTTCGAACCGGTGCGGTTTCTGTGGGCTGATCACCATGAAGATGATCAACAACACTAACAAGACATCGATCAGAGGCGTCATATTAATGTAAGGGGTTGCTTCAGTCTGACTCCCCCCACCGCCCATTGCCATGGTTTTTCTCCTTTTCGCTAAAAACTTTCAACAGGGTGAGATTATTACTCCTGCCTCTTCCTCTCAGCCACGAGCCCGATCTGTTGAATACCGGCCTCACGTATCGCGTTAACTACCTCCACAATCTCACCATAATTCACATTGGTTCCACCTTTGATGTAGACGATGCGCGGGACGCCTTCAGGAAGCTTCTGAACGAGAGAATCGATCGTTGAAACCAAACTGTCTTTTCCCTGTACCTGGTCACGATTTACGTAATAGATACCGTCTGTCGGGATCGAGACTATTATGGAATCCTCTCTCGTGATGTTATCGTCCTGATCGGGATTATCGCCTCTCGGCAAAGTCACCGCCACGCCTTGTTGAAGCAGCGGAGTAACGACCATGAAGATAATCAGCAAGACGAGCATGATATCGACCATCGGTGTGACGTTGATATCCGCTGCAAGGCTACCTGCTGCCCCTCCCTGTGATCCTGCTGGACCCATGCCCATAACTAATTCCTCCAAAGAATATATGCGTCAGGTTGTCTTATAAACGACATCGAATAAATGACATCGGACTATGACATCGACCCTCAAACCTGGAGACCGAAACCCGGACTCCAGGCCTGAGTATAGAACCAACCCTACTGAAGGACTCTTATCAAGAGTGGAGGCTTACCGCCTGCCACGTTGTTTGAGGAAGAAATCGATCAACTCCGCCGAAGAGTTATCCATTTCCACCACAAAATTATCTACTTTGCTGACGAAGTAGTTGAAGAGCCAGACTGCCGGCACAGCCACCGCAAGTCCGACGGCCGTGGTCACCAGGGCCTCGGCGATGCCGCCCGCCACTGACGAGAGTCCGGCTGATGCCGTCTGCTTCATTCCGACGAATGCGTTGATGATTCCAAACACAGTCCCGAACAAACCCACGAACGGCGCGGTCGAGCCGATGGTGGCCAGGCCGGAAAGGCCGCGTTTGAATTCGGATACCTTGATCGCTTCCGCCCGCTGGCAGGCCCGTTTGGATGCGTCTATCACGTCTCCCGATAGATCGGTGGCCATCTGGTGGGCGCGGAATTCCTGCAGACCCGCATTGACGACCATCGCGAGATGACTCTTCTTGTATTTATCCGAGAGCGCGATCGCTTCATCGATCTTCTGACTTCTGAGCGACGTTGCAACTTTCGGCGCGAACTCGCGCGATTGACTCCTCGCCGCGCTGAATGTCAGATAGCGCTCGACCATGATCGCTATCGACCACATCGACATAATCAACAGAATGGCAAGCACCACGCGCGCCACCCATCCCATGTTTCGCCAGATACCCGGCAACGACCAGTCGAAAACCTCCGCTCCTTCAGGTTCCTGTAAAAACATGAATGCGAAAGGAGCTACCGATAACCAGATTTGACTTAGCAAAATCATCATGATTCTGAAATCCTCCAATTGAGTGGTTAGTAAACTTTGATTACTCTAAAAGCCAACAACCTTAACGTCCGCCTCAACGTCCGTCAGATCGTGTCGATGGCTTTGAAACTTACAGGCTTCATCTGCACCTGCTTTGACACCGCCAGGAGTATTTATGTTCCGGGGTAGCTCTCCGGGCATTCCGCGCACCATACAGACAGAGCGATGTGGTATGAGCAATAAACAATAAATATGAGCGATCTATCGGAATAAACTGGCAGCGAGACGCTCTGAAAATAGACGGGATTTACCGAAAATTCAAGATTCACACTGATCAAAAAATCCGGTAAATCCTGTCTATTTCAATATTCTTCATAATTCATTCTTCTAGATATATACGCCTCAATGCGTCATCCGCGTGCTTATACGCGACTTATATAAAGAACGACGGCACTATCGGCCTTCCAAAGTAAAGTTGAAGGTCAGCACACCCTGAACTTTTACGGGTACGCCTGACAACGTAGTCGGCCTGAAAACCCATTGCTTGGCAGCCTGCAAGGCGGCATCGCGCAGCAGCGGATGCCCGGATTGAACCTGGGCATCTTCGACCCGCCCGTCCTCGGAAATCAGCACCTGTATCAGTACCGCGCCCGAAGCACGGGCGGCCCTGGCGATCGGCGGATATGGAGGCGCAGGTTTCTTGATTGCCAAACCCGGCAGCACGCCTGATGATATTTTTTGAATTTGCTTGGGCGTCGGTTCCGGAGTGGGCTTGGGCGGCGGAGGCGGCGGAGGCGGCTCATCACCTCCCTTGGCTACCCCGCCGGGAATCCCGGAACTGATACCGCCCGGCACACCTCCCGGCACGCCTGTTATAACAGGCGCTATCACCGGGCGCGCTTTCACGGTCGATGGATCGGGAATATCTTTTGGCTTCTCCGGCGGCGCGAAAATCTCGGGCGCCGGAATATTTTTAATGACCAGTTGCGGCGCCGGCGGAGGCGGCGCTGATGGGGGCGGAGGCGGCGCGAGCATTGTCTGCACGTCCAACATACCCGCCATTGCAGGGTCGAAATACACAACTGCCCCTACAACGGATACCAACACCCCTATGCCATAAATGAGAAATGTACCCAAAAAGAAGGCGCCCTTGCGCGAATTTTCCTGTCCGCGATTGGACGACTCAACTAAGTTGTCAAACATGGCTTATCGCCCTCCCTTGACTTCATTGCCGATGGGCGGGAGAGTCACTACTCCCGATAAAATACCATCTACCTGAACAGATATTGTATTTATGAAATTATTTATTTGAGGCGAATTGCCTCTCACCGAACCATTGCTACAGCACTCCGGCCCGTAGCTCCACTTCCCTACAGTTCAAATACAAATATATCCACTTAAACTTGCGAGTTGGACAAGGGTCATTCCAGAAATGAATCACGCCTTAGTCCAAGCACCCGCTTGTTGAACTGCAAGACTTCGACTTGCTCTTTATTTTCCAGTGACAATCCTGAGTACAACTATAGTTTTATAGAAGGGTCAGCAACGATTTGGAGTCTACTATCTGAATTTATTCCAGTCAAGACATCTTACAAACTTTTGTTAGAGCTGACTACAAATTTATCTTTATCTGCCCTTCTTTATCTGCCTTTCTTTCGCGGCTTGCGTCGTGCGGTTGACACGCCTGCAGCGGCCAGCATCTGAGGCGTTACTCCCGCAGACCCGACTTCCGAAGTCACCCCCGACGTCGGTCTGGACGAAGGCTTGGGAGACTCGACGACCGCCGCTCGCACTCTGCCTCTCCAACCTTCCCACCACAGCATCACCGGGCTCGCGATGTAAACGGTGGAGTAGGTGCCGACGACCACTCCGATGAACAGAGCCCACGAGAAGCTCCTCAGAACTTCGCCCCCGAAGAGCACCAGTGCGAGGACCGTCAGAAAGGCAGTCCCGTTGGTAATAACCGTCCGCGACAAGGTCTCATTGACCGCATCGTTTGTGATCTTGACCAGACCTTCCCGCCGTTTGGTCCGCATTATTTCGCGGATGCGGTCGAAGATAACAATCGTGTCATTCATCGAGAATCCGACCAGCGTGAGCAATGCGGCGATCACCGTCAGATTGACCTCCCACTGCATGATCGAGAAGATGCCGAGCGTCAACAAAACGTCGTGGAAGACCGCCGTGACGCCACCGATGCCATAGCCCCACGATTTGAACCGGAAAGCGACGAAAATCAGTATTCCCGCGCATGCGAAGAGGGTAGCGTAGATCGCGCGATTGCGGAGCTCGCTGCCCACCTGCGGGCTCACCGCCTCGGTACTCTTGATGGCGGCCTCCCCGGCGAAGAAGTTCTGATCAAACGTCGGCCCGAGTTGCGGGTCGATGCCGCTCAGGTTCTTGATCTCGTCAATGCTTCCGATCAACCCGCTTCGATCTTTTTCGCGGTAGTCGACGATCCGGTTAGCGATCTCTCCGTAACGCTCGTCGGCTGATTGTTGACCGCCCGCCCCAAGCTTGAGCGGGTCCAGCTCCAACAGCTTGGCCTTCAAATCGGTCCGCCCGATAGCGTTGATATCGGTTTTATTCTGCGCGACCGCGGGATCATTGAGCGAGGCAAGCGCAGCGCGAATTATCTTCCCGCCGTAGTCCGCGTCGTCCACCGCACTGGCCGCAGTCTGTGATTGCGGCGTGGCAGACTGATCTTTCTCGATCTGCGGTTTATTAGGCAAGCGGATGAGCACCTCATTCTTAGGCGCCCGGCCGATCTCGTCGCCCACCGGCTGAATGGTGATTTTCTCGCCTTGAATTCCCTGTTTTTCGATCGCCTCGCGGATCACCCCGGGGTTCGGAGTCTGCTTGAACTTCGCGTTCACAATGGTGCCGCCCGAAAAATCGACGCCCATATTGAATGGATGGGTGTTAGGGTTGCCATCCAGAGCGCGCCACGCAATCGATGCCAGGCCGAGCAATAACACGCCACACGAGATGGCGATGCATATCCATTTCTTGCTCAGGAAATCGTAATTCGTCTGTTTGAAAATCTCGATCATAAGCTTATTAGATGCTGATAGTCTCCGCCCTTCTTCCCCCGCGGTTGAGCACCCAGAGGAACATGGTACGCGAGACGAAGACTGCAGTGAAGAGGTTCGCCAACAGACCGATGACGAGGGTTACCGCGAAGCCGCGAATCGGACCGGTGCCGAACAGGTAGAGGATCGCCGCCGAGACCACGGTGGTCACGTGCGTATCGATGATCGTCACGAAGGCTTTGTTGAAACCCATCTCCATCGAGGCCGATGCAACTCTGCCCACGCGCAATTCGTCGCGGATCCGCTCGAAGACCAGCACGTTGGCGTCCACCGCCATACCGATGCCGAGAATCACACCCGCGATGCCGGGCAACGTCAGGGTTGCGCCGAACGCGGCGAGCCCCGCCAGCAGAAGCAATAGGTTGAGAATGAGCGCGATCACGGCATTGAGACCGGAGAGTCGATAGTAAAAGAGCATGAAGCCGGCCACGAAGATCACGCCGGCGATCAGGGCTATCATCCCCTGTCTGATAGAGTCAGCCCCCAGCGATGGGCCGACGGTTCGCTCCTCGAGATACGCGATCTTTGCCGGCAGGGCGCCTGACCTGAGAACCAACCCCAGGTCTTCGGCCTCCTCCCGCGTGAAATTGCCCTCGATCTGGCCGCTGTCAGAAATTCTGTTTTTAATTACAGCCACACTCATAAGCTGACCGCCCAGGTCGACGGCGAGGTAGTTGCCGATATTCTTCTCGGTCCATGCCCCAAATATCTCATCGGCTCCCGGCTTGATGCTGAAGGAAACGTGATGGCCCAGGCCTTGCTGTGAAGGTACGCCGCGCGCATCGCGCAGGTCTGACCCGGAGATGATCGGTGTTTTCTCGAGAATGTAGTACCCCTGATTTACGCGCCCGTCCGAGCGCTTTTCATTCAGCGGCAGAACCTCGCGGTCGCTGGGGATCGTTCCACCGAGCGAAGCAACCGCCTCTTCCATCGTGGGATAAAGCTGCGTACCCGGAACGACCGCTTTCAAGGATAGTTTGGCTTCGACCTTCAGAAGCTCCTTGACCCTCTCGGGATTATCGACGCCGGGCATCTGCACGAGAATCTGATGATTCTCCTGGCGGCCGTGCAATTGGATAGTCGGTTCAGCGACCCCGAATTGATCGATTCGCTGTTCAATGATCCGTTTCGCCTGATCGGTCGCTTCGCGGCGGAATAGATCGGCGGCTGAATTTATGAGCTTGAAACTCACCGTCGGCGGAGAGTCGCTTTGCGTCACTTCCCAGATATCGCTGCCGAATCGCGGCAGCAACTTGTCTTTGATCTCGGTTTGTCTACTCGCATCGGGAGTCTCGACCACCAGCAGACCATTGGCCACTACCTTGACATCTTTGAATGGGATGTTCTCTTTCCGCAGCTCGTCGACCGCTTTTTGACGATTGCTCTCAGTGATCGATCCGATATATTCGTCGGCCTTGACCTGCATCAAAAGATGCGTGCCGCCACGAAGGTCGAGCCCGAGCCGAATATTCTCGGAAAGATTTTGTTTGAGCTTCGCCGGTCTGAAAAAATCGGCTGCCTGTCTCTTATATTCTTTCGGTTTATGCCAGGGTCCGAACAAGATGACGAAACAGCTGAGAGTAACAATAACAATTGCGAGTGTACGTGTACGAATATTTTTGCCCACTATTTCTTCTCCTCGGGACCCTCCTGCAGGCCTGTGACGGAGGATCGCGCGACTTCGATCCGCACGACCGGGTTCTCGGAAATCTTGAGGACAAGCTTCCGCTTGTCATCGTTCAGGCTGACGATTGTCCCGTAGATCCCCCCGCCGGTAACAACCTTATCACCAGGCTTGAGGTCATTGAGCATCTGATCGATGGCGCGTTGTCGTTTACGCTGCGGAATGATGATCAGAAAGTAAAATAGCACAAAGACCATCAGCATCGGGATCAGTAATTGGAACAGGCCACCACCAGCACCTGTTTGGAACAGAAGCAGAACGATTTGTTGTGACATCACCGGGCGGGTTCAACCTTTTCTTCAAACGATATTTGATTTCACCGTTATTCAGTCTCGCTCCGGAGCCTCTTCAGATAGCGTAGGCGGAAAGCGGGAAATTCATCAAGTAGGATAGCTTGCCTGATCAGGCGCATGGTGTCAAGGTAGAAGGCCAGGTTGTGGTAGGAGCACAGGGTGGCTGCCAGCATCTCGCCGCAATTGTATAAATGGCGGATATAAGCGCGCGTATAGCGAAGGCATACGGCACAGCTGCAATCTTCGTCGAGGGCTCTTTCGTCCCGGTTATACTTGGCATTTCTGATATTGAGTTTGCCATGCGCGGTGAATACTTGACCGTTGCGGGCATTCCGCGTCGGCATCACGCAATCGAACATATCGACTCCGCGCGCCACACATTCGATCAGGTTTTCCGGCGTGCCCACGCCCATCAAATAACGCGGCTTGCCGTGCGGCATCTGCGGCGCGATAAACTCAACGGCATCATACATTTGTGCCGTCTCCTCGCCGACGCTCATCCCGCCGATCGCATAACCTTCGAACCCGATTTCGACCAGCTGTTCCAGACTCTGTTTCCGGAGATCGTGATAGACGCTTCCCTGGTTGATACCGAAGAGCGAGTGATTGCCGGCCGTTCGATCGTCCTTGGTATCCCTCAAAGAGTCGAATTCGACCCGGGATCGTCTCGCCCACCGAATCGTCAATTCAAGCGACTCCCTCGCCTGTTGGTGAGTGGCCGGAAACGGAGTGCATTCGTCAAACGCCATCACTATATCGGAGCCCAGCGCGCGCTGTATCTGCATAGAGACTTCAGGAGAAAGGAACTGGCTCGACCCGTCCAGATGTGATCGAAAATCGACACCCTCTTCACGTATCTTCCGCAATTCACCCAGGCTGAAGACTTGAAATCCCCCGCTGTCGGTCAGGATAGAGCGGTCCCACGATATAAATCGGTGCAGGCCGCCCAACTGGCGGATAATTTCGGGGCCGGGGCGCAGGAAAAGATGATAGGTATTGCCGAGAATGATCCGCGCATCGAGCGTCTCGAGCATATCCTGTGTAATCGCTTTGACCGTGCCCTGAGTGCCGACGGGCATGAAGACCGGCGTCTCGATGACGCCGCGCGATGTGGTGATGCGGCCTGTGCGGGCGTGAGTGCGCGAATCGATGGTATCGACTTGGAAAAGCGGACAATCGGTCATTGAATGTTGGGAATGATAAACAGGGCAAATAGAAAAGGAACCACGAGAACCACCATTCTGCCCAAATCCATAGACAGATAAAAAATGTATCTGCTGCGGTCGATCTTCATTTTTTTCTGCTCCGCTGTTTGATGCGGATCGGAGTTGCGAAGAAATCGAATGACTCGCGCAGGCGATTGATCAAGTATCGTTCATAGGAGAAATGGATTTTGGTCTTCGTCCCGCTCGTGAAAAGAACGAAGGTCGGCGGCCGCGTACCCGCCTGCGTCAGATACAGAACCTTCAATCTGTGGCGAGATGAAATGGTCGCCTTCGGTTGTTCGAGGTGCTCGTGAAAGAATTGGTTCAATTCGCCGGTCGGTATCCGCAGGTTGCGCGCCCGATTCGCCTTCGCAATCAGAGCCGGCAATTTCAATACTCGTTGCCCGGTAAGTGCAGACACGAAGGCGAGGGGCGCATATTCGAGAAACTTCATCGCATCACGAATCTTTCTTTCGTACTCATTGACGGTGTAGGTATCCTTCTCGATTACATCCCATTTATTTACGACGATTATGAGCGAGCGGCCAGCCTCGTGAGCATAGCCGGCTATATGAGCATCGAGGGCGGTCACGCCTTCGACTGCATCGATCAATATCAGCACGACATCGGCCCGCTCAATATGTTTGCGGGCCATGACGACCGAGAGTTTCTCGGCCATCTCGCTGGGCTTGCCTTTGCGGCGCATGCCGGCGGTGTCGATCACTCGAAGCCGGAGCGCGCTGCCATCTTCGTCGTGGGTCTCGAAGACGCTGTCGACTGCGTCGCGGGTGGTGCCCGGGATGGGCGTAACTATCACGCGCTCTTGACCCAGAAGTTTATTGATCAAGGAAGATTTGCCTACATTAGGCCGGCCGATGATCGCGACTTTTATCTCGTTCCGATCCTCTGCTATCAACTCGACCTGAGGCAACTGTTCGATGACGGCATCGAGGAGCTCGCCCATCCCCGCCCCGTGTTCGGCCGAGACCGGAAAAACATCGGCGAATCCGAACCGGTGGAATTCGGCCGCGTGGTCGGCGACGCGCGCCGTGTCGGCTTTGTTGGCCACCACGAAGACTGGTTTAGCGAGCGTCCGCAAGATTTGCGCGAGTTCTTCATCGAGGGGAGAAATTCCATCCCGAACATCGACGATGAACAATAGCAGGCCAGCTTCATCGATCGCCGCGCGCGCCTGCTTGAAAATGTTTAAGGGGATCACGGCCTCGTCATCGGGGACTATGCCGCCTGTGTCGATCAGCCTGAAAGCGGTACCCTGCCATTCGGCTTCGCCATAAATCCGGTCGCGCGTGATCCCCGGCAGGTCGCCGACAATTGATCGGCGCGACCCGATAATACGGTTGAAAAGAGTCGATTTTCCGACATTCGGGCGGCCGATTATGGCGACGGCGGGCAGCCTGGCGTTCCCGGTCTTAGATTTTTCCTCAGATTCCTGTGGTGCGACTTGCGTCATAATAACTCTTGCATTATCACTATCGTCATAACTCTTGCATTATAGCTATCGATAAAACTATCGATAAATTTAGACAGGATTTACAGGTTTTTCAAGATTCACCTCGATCCGTTTTTCCTGACAAATGATGTCTATACCAAGGAGAATGAAATGTGCAACCCGAAACTCTTCCCTGCACTGCTGCTCGTTTTCTTGATCCAGGCAACGGCATTGTCTCAGAACAATGATGCTAAGGCCACCGAGATTCTCAACCAGGCGCGGGCAGCGATAGGCGATCAAGCGAAGTTGAATTCACTGCAAAGCCTATCGTTTTCCGGGGCCTCGCGACGCGTGTTCGGCGAGCGCGAGGTGAACGGCGAAATCGAGTTTGAATTGTTGATGCCCGATAAAATTAAACGTACCACCACGATCTCATCTGTGTTCCCGGGAACTGATGCTACAACGACCGAAGTTATCAACGGGGACCAGGTGTGGTTCGACTTCATTTCAAGTAATCCACCGGGAGCCAACGGCCCCGGGGGCGGCCCGCGCGGTCGCATGGGAGGTCCTGGCGGCCCGGGAGGCCCGATCGGGCCGGGAGGAGGCAATCCGGAAGCGCGCCAGAATATTACCCGCACCGACATTCTTCGGATGTTGCTCGGTATTCTGGTTATCGCACCTATAAAGGCGGATTACTATTACGCCGGCGAAGCGAAAGCTCCGGATGGGACGGCCCACGTGATCGAGGTCAAAGGGCCGGGCCATTCCGTTTCGCGGGTTTATGTCGACCAGAAAACGCATCGGGTCCTGATGGTCAGTTATCGCGGCAGAAATTTTCAAATGATACGCGGCGGTCGAGGTGGCTCTCCCGGTCAAGACCAGGAGCAGGAGCAGGGGCAGGGGCAAAGACAGGAACCGACGCCGGAAGAGATCGAGAAGAGGCGAAAAGAGAGAGCAGAACAGATGGCCAAGATTCCCGAGGTCGACATTTTCATACGCTTCGGAGAATACAAGAACGTCAACGGCCTCAACTTACCTCATCTGATCACGCGTTCGACGGGGAGCAATATCAATGAAGAGCTGACGATCGATAAATACAAGATAAATCCCAAGCTCAACCCCGACAGGTTTGTAAATCAGGATAAAGAAAAAGCTCCATAGAGGGATTTCCCAAAACACAAGGGGGAACAAAAAGCACGAATCCTCTCGTTCGTGGTTTTTGCCTTGCGTGTTGCCCGGCGTTCAGGCAGTCAGAAATCGCGTGCGGAAGGGAAAGACCGCGTAAACGCGGAACTCCAAGCGAATTCTCGAACGATGTTCGGAGTTCCGCCTTCAGGCGCGGTGATCCCCCGATCTGGGTAGCGTATGCTTCAATGGACTTGCAATTCTTCTCTGACCTTCATCACGCCGCGCACCATATTCTGTAATTTCATGCGCGCAGCCCAGCGCGCAGTCTGGCTCAAACCGCAATCCGGCGCGAACGACAATCGTTCGGGCGGCGCATGTTTCAAGCATAAGCGCACCCGATCGGCGACATCATCGGCTCTCTCGATGTAATAACTCTTCACATCGATAATGCCGACCGCAACGTCACGCCGTTCGGCAATTTGTTTGATAATTTCGATCTCGGCAAATTCGCGGCTCGCCATCTCGAGGTGTAGCTCATCGACGTCGATCTCGAGAAAGGCGGGAATCATCGGCGCATAACTCCGCCGTCCGACCGCGCGGCCTTTGTAGTTGCCGAAGCAGAGATGGGTCGAAAGCCTGCACCGGCCGACCACCGGCGCCACGGTACGATTGAAAATCTCCACGAAGCGCCGCGGGTCTTCCCGGTGCGCGTAGCAGCTCATCGAAGGCTCATCCACCGTGATCTCACGGCATCCGGCGGCAACCAGAGCTTCGAGTTCAGCGCGCACGATCGGCAACAGAGCCTCGGCGACGGCATAACGATCGGGATATCGTTCGTTCGGAACGAGTCTTCCGCTCAACGTATATGGCCCCGGTACGCTGGCCTTGAGCGCCGGACCGAAAGGGCCGGAAATTGCGAGCCGCTTGAGACGCTGCCACTCCTCGACGACGCCGAGACCGCGCGCGGCCTTCAATTCGCCGGTTATCCGGTGTCTGCCGCGCTGATCGTGCGCCGGCGGCCCGAAACGGCGGGCCTGTCCCCTTTCTATTTCCAGCCCTTCCACAAAGCCATAAAACGATAGATTGAAATCGAGCCGCGTCTGCTCGCCATCGCTTATGACATCCAAACCAGCCGCGATCTGATCGTGGATCGCCGCAATCACAGCATCTTCCTGCAATTCAATCCGGTCATCTACCCCGAACCGGTCGAGATGCGAACAGGCGAATTCGAGCCATCCCGGAAACGGGTAGCTGCCGATGACTGTGGTTCGTAGTGGTCTCTCTTTCATTCGATAAAAACGCCTCAATCAAAAGTTATAAGAATCCGACAAAAACGAAATGCCGCGGAACAAACGGAACATCACAACATTTCGTCGTTTCGTCTCGTTTATTTTCGTAATTCACTCCGAGGCTATCAGCTTATGCGCCATCCCGCGTCAACTGTCATCACCTCACCGGTGACAAAACGAGATTCATCGCTCAATAAAAACAGGGCTGTGCGCGCGACATCCTCCGGTTCCAGCAAATCCTCACTGAGCGGCTGTTTAATCTTAATGAATTCGAGTATCTCCTGATTCTGTTGCGCGCGTTCGCTCATCGGCGTGCGCGTGAGGGCGGGCGCGATGGCGTTGACGCGGTATCTTGTGCGGCGCATAGTAGGCCGCCATCGCCTGAGTCAATCCGATGATCGCGCTCTTGCTGGTCGCATAGGCATGCGCGGCGAAAAATTTCGGCTCGGGCGAAAAAGCCAGAACGCTCGCCATATTTAAAACAGTTCCGCGGAATCCGCATTCATTCACCGTTTGATTGAGCATTACGCGAACGACCTCGCGGGACATCAGAAACGTGCTCTTGAGGTTTGTCTCTATCGTGATATCCCACCCCGCTTCGCTGCAGTCGTGCAGAGGCCCGTCGCCGAATCTGCGGCCGCTGATTCCGGCAACATTGAAGAGAGCATCGATGCGTTCGTAGCGCGCTACGCATCGTTCGACAGCATCAGCCACTTCATCGCTGCGCTTCAGATCAGCCACGTGATACGCGCATCCGAGCTCGCCGGCGAGCGCCCGACAACCAGGCTCGTCCTGGCCGGCTATGAAGACCTGCGCGCCTTCGCTCACCGCCAATCTGGCAGTGGCGGCGGCTATGCCGGTCGACCCGGTGATCAAACAAATCTTGTTTGGTAGCCTTTCCCTCATCCCTTCTCTCCTCACCGATAGAGATGCGCCTGGCTGCGCCGATATGCCTCGTAGAAGCGTTCGAGTTGCTCGGCCGCCCGAGTATCGCCGACGAACTGATGGCTGGGCAACAGAACGGGCTCAACGCCGCGCTGCACGAGTAACTCAGCGACGCGGCAGCGCAACATATTGATGATCATTCCGCCATTGACGGTCGAAGTGGGTCCTGTGCGCCACTCCAGGCCTTCGAGCTCAACCACACAATCGCCCGGCGGAGAGCAGTTGTCGATCACCACGTCGGTCACGTCGATCAGTTTTTTGCCGGAAGAGTGTGCCGGAACGGACTGCTCGCAATGCAACCGCGAGCAGATTCCGATCACGGGCAATCCGCGTTCACGCGCGCCCATCGCCATCTCGACTACGACCGGGCGGATGCCGCTCGTTGAAATAACGATGAATGCATCGTGAGGGCCAAACTTAAAGCCCTTCAATATCTCTTCGGCATAGCCTTCATATTTCTCCAGATATAGCGGGGCGCGCAGGCCGTTCGCGCCGACGATGGAGGCGTGATTCGAAAGCGAGAGTTCAACGAGCGCCACCCACCCCACGTAACATCCCTGACGCGGCGTCATCTCTTCGCACATCATGCGCGAGTGTCCGTTGCCGAAGAGGAAGACCAGGCCGCCCTGGGCGATGCTACCGGCGCAGATTTCCGCCGCTCGCTCGATATTCCCGAGCTGGTTTTCGCGTATCCGATTTAAAAGCGAAATGGTTTGGTCGAAGTAATTAATTCCTGCATTCATAAAGATAAAATCAGGGCAAAAACAAAAACACAGAGATCGATTTGTGGATTATATGGGTAAACCAGATTAACAGCGGGAACAAAAGGTTGCGTATGATCTCTTGGTCGTTGTCCTGTTGTTCCCCATTGAAAGAAGCCATCTTCGGCTCCTCCAGCTTCAGATTTCCTCAAGTTTCACCGACCGTTTCTCGCGCGAGCTGACGATCGCAGCCTCGACTATCTGTTGTCCGATCCGGCTCATTTCCGCAGTCAGCGGTCCGATCAGCGGTTCACCCGTTTCAAGGTGATGAATAAAATGCTCGACGGGGTTGCGGTGCGGCGCACTCAGGATGTCGACCGGCAGATCATTTCCGGCGCGGTCGCTCTTCGTCTGCACCCGAACCGTCTTCTCGAAATCGTAGCTGCTGATGGTACCCGCATTACCGACTATGACGAACCCGCATTTCGGCTGCGGTTGGTGCGTCCACGGATCGCTAAATGTTCCCCAGCGCGTTTCGAATTTTGAAAGGCCCGTTTCGTAACGCGCGATCGTTATACTATGCTCGTCGACCTCGAGCGCTGGCGGCTCATCGACGATGGTCGTTATTTCGATCGGCGATTTGCCGTTATGGAACCAGGTCCCGAGAGTCACGCCATAACCGAGATAATCGCGCAGCGAACCGCCTCCGCTCGCGCGCTTGTAAAACCAGCTATCAGGCTTGCGGCGCTGAACCTCTGCTTCGCTGACTTCGGTCTTGTCCGCGACGTGATAGAGCGGCCCGCGATTGCCGTCGTAAAAATGAACTTCGATCACTTCCCCGATCATTCCCTCGTCTACCAGGCGCTGGGCCGTGCGATGCGCCGGATACCAGGCGAGCGGCCAGTTGATGGCCAGCGTCTTGCCGGTGTTTTTGATCGCGCGGATCATCTCGTCGGCTTCCGCAAGCGAATCGGCCATCGGCTTTTCGACGAGGATGTGAACGCCGAACGACGCGACCTTATCGACATATTCGGCGTGGCGCGTCGTGGCCGGGCAAAGGATGGCGATGTCAGGCTTAGTCTGTGCGAGGCACCGGCGATAATCCGTGAAGATGCGGTCGGGCGGGATGGCAAAATTTCGCGCGGCTTCCTGCATCCGCGCCGGGTCCTCATCGCAAATAGCCGCGATCTCTGCCGATGGGTGTTCGTACGCCATGCGCAGCAGATCGCCCATATGAAAATGATCGAAATTGATTCCCACGATTTTCATAGTTATGTCTTTCCTCGACCGTCTGATCTATTCGAGTATAATCAATTTAGAAAAATTTGGCTCCCAGGAAAACCCGATGAAAATGCATCTTCTCCTTGTTTTTGCTTTGTATATAGGTTTTATCTCCATAATCGCATCACCCGAGCGGCCACAAACAGCCGGGGCTCAACAATCTGGCAGAATCAAAGCTCTCGTCGGCGGCACGTTGATCGATGGTTACAGCGGCATGCCGCTGCGCAACAGCGTGGTCATCATTGAAGGCGATCGCATCAAATCCATCGGCCAGGCAGGTGCGCTCGCTATCCCGGAGGAGGCCGAAGTGATCTCGACCGAAGGAATGTCAGTAATGCCCGGGCTCTGGGATATGCACGTGCATTTGATGATCAACGGCCACAGCGACTATGCGCATTGGGATAAAACCTATCCGCCGATCTTCGGTTCGGTGATCATGCCATCCTCTGCTAAACAACTGTTGTTGGCGGGTGTCACGAGCGCGCGCGATCTGGGCGGACCTTTGAAGGAGAGCATCGCAGTGCGCGATGCGATCAAGGCGGGCAAGCTCCCCGGCCCGACGATCTATGTTTCGGGGCCGTTCATTCAACATGAACCTTACCCCGGGACTGAACAGTTCCGCTGGGGCGTGAGCGGCGCTGACGATGCGCGCGCGAAGGTCCGCAAACTGGCGGTAGCTGGGGTCAATTGCATCAAGTTGATCGACCAGGATCAGATGACCATGGATGAGGTTCGCGCCATAGTGGACGAGGCGCACAGGCATAAGCTACCGGTGGTCGCTCACGCGCACCGGCCGGAAGAGATACGGCGCGGGTTGCAGGTGGGCGTCGATTGTTTCGAGCACACGGGTCTTTCATCCGCCCCCGAATATCCAGCGGATGTCATTTCTATGATCCGCGAGCGGACGTCCCAGATGAGCCGGGGACCGCTGTTTTGGACGCCGACGATCGAAGGGCTGTTCAACTACGAGTACATCCGCGACAACCCCGAACAATTGGACGATCCGGCCTGGCAAGAAGGGCTGCCACCCAATATCATCGCCGACATCCGGCAGTCTATCGCGCACCCGGACCGTTTAAGCTATTTTCAACTCAATCCGATTCGCCGCCCTACCCTGGCCAGGAAATTTCATCAACTACGCGAATCGGGAGTTGTTCAATTGATCGGCACCGACAGCGGCATCCCTATGAAGTTCCACAGCTCGTCGACGTGGAGAGAACTAGATGCCTGGGTGAATATTTTGGAGGTCGACCCGATGCTGACAATTCGCGCGGCTACCTATTGGCCGGCCGTGGCGATGAAAGCGGAGAAAGACTACGGAACTATCACCGAAGGCAAGTATGCGGACATCATTGCCGTGCGCGGCGATGTGCTGCGTTATATTGCGCTGCTCCAGCGCGTGGACATAGTGATCAAACACGGAGTGCGGTATAAATAGTTTTCAGTTTTCAGTTGTGTGGTCTCGCTTGAAACCGAGAACTGAGAACTGAAAACTATTTTCCGAGGAGTGTTTGATGGATATGTCAGGCGGCTATGATGCGCGTGCATTCGTGGCGGAGCTCTATGACTATGTTACGCCATACCATAACCGGCAAGACGCTGCATTCTTTGTCGAGATGGCGCGCCAATCGTCAGGCCCGGTGTTGGAAGTCGGATGCGGAACCGGGCGCGTTTTGATTCCGACTGCGCAGGCGGGTATCGAGATCACAGGACTGGATCTCTCTTCTTCGATGCTATCGGTTTGCCGTGATAAATTATCGCGTTTACCTCAAGTCGTCCAAGAGAAAGTACAACTCCACCATGCTGACATGCGTAAGTTCGATCTCGGACGGGAGTTCCAACTCGCCACCATACCTTTCCGCCCATTTCAACATTTAACCACCGTTGAAGATCAACTTTCCTGTCTGGATTGCATTCACCGCCATCTCGCGCACGAGGGAAGATTGGTCCTCGATCTTTTCAATCCTGCACTAAAATTCCTGATCGATGACGATGCTTCGGCCGAAATATTAGATGTTCCGGAGTTTGTTATGCCCGATGGCCGGAAGATCACCCGATACCACCGAATAGCTGCGAGAGACCTGTTTAATCAGATTCAAGATGTGGAACTGATCTATTACGTTACTCACGCGGATGGACGCGTTGAGCGATTGTTGCACGGTTTCCCCATGAGGTATCTGTTCAAATTCGAGGTTGAACATCTATTGGCACGATGCGGATTCAAAGTAGAACACGTATATGCTGATTACGACTGGAGTCCTTATGGATCAAAATACCCTGGCGAATTGATCTTCGTCGCTAAGAAATGAAACAGCATAAAAACAGTTATCAGTTTTTAGTTTTCATTTGGGAGGTCTCGATAAGCAACTGAAAACTAAAAACTGATAACTGATAACTGATAATTGCGACGGCTCAGCCTCTTCGCCGCGTTAGCGGTGATGCCCTCTTCGCCGCGTTAGCGGTGATGCCCTCTTCGCCGCGTTAGCGGCGGTTGATTGTAGCCGTGGGTTTTAACCCACGGGAGGCTTGAAGGATATTCCCGCGTCGCGTTAGCGACGCCTGAATCCAATCGTCTGACGCGACGTGAAAATCTACCGCCGCTAACGCGGCGAAGAGGCTGAGCAGTTAATTTCAGTTTTTAGTTTTTTGCTGAGCTGTCTCGATAAGCAGCTGAAAACTAAAAACTGATAACTGTTATGGCAAAGCGAAGGCAATAAACGAATCGCCCGACTTCGTCTGCAACTTCCCTCCTCCGCCCGCTGCAATAACGACAAACTGTTTGCCCCTGACTTCATAGGTGCACGGCGTCGCATAACCACCTGCGGGAAGCTGGTGCTCCCACAATACCTTGCCAGACCCCTTGCCGAACGCGCGAAACTTTTCGTCCTTTGTGCCTCCGATAAAGATCAACCCACCCGCGGTAACTATCGCGCCACCTAAAGTTTCGGTCCCGGTCGGCGGGACGCCGCGCTCGCTCAGTTCCGCATATTCACCCAATGTCACCCGCCAGCGAATCTCGCCGCTATTGAGATCGATGGCGTTCAACATCCCCCAGGGAGGTTTGACCGCGGGATAACCATCTTGATCGACGAAGCGATCATAACCGCTGATGCGATAGGGATGCGGTTTACCCGGCGTCGGAATCAAATTCATCACGCGCGGAATATTGTTGGTATTCGCGTAGAGCAGACCGGTCTCCGGATCGAAAGCTGCTCCCGCCCAACTGAACCCTCCGTGAAGCCCCGGCAACACGATTGTGCCCTTCACGCCGATCGGCGTGAAGATCGGCCCGAGGCGCAATGTCTTTAGTCTCTCGAGCACGTATGCGCGCGACTCTTTCGAAATGTCGGTTACCATCTCTTCCGTGTATCTCTGCGGGACTAGCGGCGGCGGTTTAACCGGAAATCGCTGCGTCGTCGCTGCCTGCTCGCCGGGCACGTCTGAGGCGGTAACAGGGCGTTCGACGATGTCGAACAGCGGATTGCCCGTCACGCGATCGAACAGAAAGAGATGACCGGTCTTGGTGACCTGCGCGACAGCATCGACCTGCCGGCCTGAGTGATTTACCGCCACCAGAATCGGCGGCGCGGGCAGATCGTAATCCCAGATGTCGTGTTTGATGATCTGGTAATGCCAGATGCGTTTGCCCGTGCGCGCATCGAGCGCCACGATCGAATTGGCGAAAAGATTGTCGCCGTGCCGGTCTCCGCCATAAAAATCGAAAGCCGCTGAACCCAATGCGACAAAGGCCATTCCGCGCTGAACGTCTACGGTGACGCCGCTCCAAGGGTTCGCTCCGCCGCGGTCCCGCCACGAATCGCCTTTCCAGGTCTCATTTCCGAACTCGCCGGGTCGCGGGACGGTATGAAAGCGCCAGAGCTCTTTCCCAGATCGCAGGTCGAAGGCGCGCACATCCCCGGGGGCAGAGGGTCCAGGCCCTTCTCCGACCGAAAATCCGACGATGACGCTATCTTCAAAGATCGCAGGCGGCGATGTCGCGCCGTAAGTAGACTGGCTCAGATCGCGATCCATCCCTCGTCGCAGATCGAGAGCGCCGTTTTCGCCGAACTTTGAATCAGGCTTGCCGGTGCGCGCATCGAGCGAGATCAAACGGCCATCGCTCGTTGCCATCACTACTCGGGCAAAGCTTTTCCCCTGTTTGCCCTGTTTGCCCTGTTCGCCCTGCCAGTAAGCCAAACCGCGATTGACGCCGCCGCCGGCAGCATAGATTTTCGACGACTGAAGCTTCGAGAACGGGTCGAATTTCCAGATCTCGCGGCCCGTCGCCGCATCGAGCGCGACGACTTTTGCTTTTACCGTGGTGAGATACATTACTCCGTCGACGACGATCGGCGTGCATTCGATAGTGGTCTGGTTGCCCCCATCTCCGGTGTGATAAGTCCAGGCGGGTTTCAAATCTCTGACATTGCTTAGGTTGATCTGCTTGAGCGTCGAATAGCGCATCCCTCCTCTATCATTGCCATAGTTAGGCCAATCGGCCTGCGCAAACACAGTTGAGCAAAAAGAGAATAGAAAGAGGAATATCAAAGAGGCATTTATTTTCATTGTATGATGCGATGTGGAGGGGAGAACCGGAGGCTGGAGGCTGGGGTTAGAGCCACGAATAGAGAACCCCGGCCCCAGCCGATTCTTTTCTAGCTTATCTCGACGATTGCAGGACTTCGACGGGCTTATCGGTCACTCGTTCCGTTGCCTCGTTGAAATAGATCGCTTTGCCTTCTCGATAAGATTGAACGGCCATACCGATCGTCGTCATCGCTTTGTAAGCCGTTAAGGCATCCAGGACCGGTTTCTCACGGGATTTGATGCAACCCAGGAAGTTCTCCATATGACTTTCACGCGGGCCGGTTTCGATGACCAATTCCTGCTTACCCCACTTCTCGACGAAGGTCTTCTTGGCAATCCCCTCGGCGGTGACGGTGATGTGTTTGACCTTCCCCTCGAAGCGGCCATCGGGAACCATCATGATCGTGCCTTCGTGACCGCGCACGAGACCCGGGATATGCTGGCTGTTGGCCAGCGATGAGCTGAGAACGAGCGAATGACCTTTCGGGAATTCGGCGATGAGGTGGAAAGTGTCCGGCACTTCACGGCCATCCTTAAAAACGTAAATTCCTCCGGATGCCATCACTTTCTGCGGGAATTGCGGTTCGCCCCAGCAGATATTGAGCGGCGCGACCACGTGATAGAAAAGGTCCGTCGCGATGCCTCCCGAATAGTCCCAATACTTGCGGAAGCGGAAGAATCGATCCGCGTCGAATGCGCGCTCCGGGGCGGAACCCAGCCACATCTTCCAATCGATGAAGCCTTCTCCGCCGGCATCAGGCCCCGCCTCAGGATCGATCGGCCAATTCCATTCCCCTTCCTTCGAATTGCGATGATACGAACCCTGGCTCATCAGCAACTGGCCGATCATCCCATCCTGTATCGCTTTGCGCGCTTTCCACCACTGATCGCTCGAAGTCGTATGCGATCCCACCTGGACGATGCGCCTGGTCGCCTTCTGCGTCTCGTAGACGGCCTTCGCCTCCTCGACGGTGCGCGTCATGGGCTTCTCCAGATAGATATCTTTACCCGCTTTCATCGCCTCAATCGCCATCTGCGCATGCCAGTGGTCCGGTGTCGCGATGACCACGGCGTCAATATCCTTGCGATGAAGGACTTCGCGGTAATCGAGGGTGGTAAATTCGGCGCCGCTCACCTCTTTCGCCTTGGTGACTCGCTTACGATAGACATCGCAGACGGCGACCACCTGGGCGGGCCGTGATGTTTTACCGACCTCCATCACCCATCGTAAGACGTCGCTCCCACGTCCGCCGACACCGATGATGCCGACGTTGATGCGCTCATTTGCGCCGAGAATTCGCGTGTGCGCATTGCGAGGGGACACTGTCGTGGCGCCGGCGGCGACGAGGCCAGCCTTGACGAATCGTCTTCGTGCGATTTTGTCACTCATAAATTTCTCCTAAGCTTTGGGGACAACAGACGGCGTGATATTACAATTGCCGTTCCTTCAGATCAACTGAATCTTAGAAACCGAGCCAGATGGTGCGATTAAAAATAGTTCTGACACTGGAGACCGCTATGAGATGGGACTCAGACTACCCGACTATCTCGGAGGTCTTGAAGTTGCGAAAACTAGCTAATTGTTCTATTTTTCGCAGAGCAACCCGTAATATCTAAAATCTGTAATCAATACATTGGTGTTGTCGAGTTCTCACAAACTCATATCAACTCGTATCAACTTGTATCAACCTGTATCAAGGAGACAAAACAATGACCACCTTCTCCCGTCGCGATCTGCTCATGACCGGCGCGCTGGCTGCTGCCGCAATCCCGACCGTCAACCTGTCGTCATTTGCTGCGCCCGCGACTGAAGAGACCGATCCATGGCTGGGCCTGAAGATCGGCGTCGCAACCTACACCGTACGCGAGCTGCCCATTGAAGAGGCGATCAAGGCCATACAACGAGTCGGATTGAAATACATTTCGATCAAGAATGTAAAAAACCACATCGATCTCAGTCATACGCCCGAGGAGCGCAAGCAGCGCGCGCAGATGTTCAAGGACGCCGGCCTGATTCCACTGAGCGTCGGCAACGTAGGGATGAAGAATGACGAAGCCGATATCCGCCGCGCTTTCGAATATGCCCGCGACGTCGGCGTTACGACGATGGTCTGTGCGCCGCAGAAAGACTCTATTCCGATCCTCGACAAGATGGTCAAGGAATTCGACATCAAACTCGCCATTCACAATCACGGGCCGGAGGATAAGCAATTCCCGTCACCATACGACGTATGGAAGGCCGTCGAGAAATACGACAAGCGCATCGGCCTCTGCATCGACGTCGGCCACACCGCCCGCGCAAACGTCGATCCGGCCGAGTCCATAATTAAATGCAGCGCGCGTCTTTACGACGTGCACATGAAAGACATCTCCGCGCTCGGCAATCGCAATACGCCGATCGAAGGCGGACGAGGAATACTCAATACTAAATCTATTCTCGCCGCCCTGCTGAAGATCAAGTACAAGGGCCTGGTCGGTTTTGAATATGAAAAAGATGCGAAGGATCCGGTGCCCGGACTGGCCGAATCGGTGGGCTACACCAGAGGAGTGCTCGCCGGATTGAAATCGTAAAACAGCTGAGAAAGCAGTTGTAAAACCAGTTGATAGTTGATAATTGTATAGTTGATAGTTGCGCTTCGCTCCCGAAACCAAACAATCAACTCCAAACTATCAACTATCAACCTACCAATTATAGGGCGCCGTTCTCCCACGGTCCCCAGATCGCGAGAGTGATACCGGGAGTCTGGATGTTGACGAACAACGTCTCGCCATCTGGACTGAAGGTTGCTCCGGCGAATTCGGATCCCGTGAACCCCGGTACCGTATTCATTGCGAATTTGAAAATCTCTCCGCGCCTCGTCAAACCGTGGAGGAATTCTTGACCGCCACCGTCCTCACAGAGCACCAATCCCCCACCCGGGCTGACGCAGACGTTATCGGGACTATCGAGCACATCGGCGCTCGGCGATTCAAAGAGCAGCTCCAACTCGCCCCCCGATCTGCCTCGGGGCGTGTATTGCCATACTTGTCCGCTCCCGACATTGCCGCCGTTGGTTGAGATGAAAAAGACGCTCCCGTTGCCATACCATGCGCCTTCCAGCCTCGTGAAGATGGCTCCACCTTTGGCAGCTCCCTGTTTGTAGACAGCGAGGGGATCCGTTTCGGCATTGGCGGGATCGGGATCATCGATATCCACCCAGGTGACGCGCAGAGGCTCTTGCGGCTGCTGGCCCGTCCTCGTGTCGTAGTTCGGCTGATCTTTGATCGCCAGCATCTGCAGACGGCCGCCTGCCGCGAGCTGTTTCCGGCGGCGTGGAGTGTACCGATAGAACCCGCACTCCGGATTTCGGTCTTCAGTCTCATAAACAATGCCCGTGTGGGAATCGATGGCGATGGCCTCGTGAACGAAGCGTCCCATCGCTTTGATAGGAACCGGAATGACCGTGCGGTTGGATTTCGCGGATACTTCAAAGACATATCCGTGAGGTTTACTTAAGCCGCTGGCGAGCCCCGCAACCGTCTCTTCGCACGTGATCCATGAATCCCAGGGCGTTCGGCCTCCGGCGCAGTTGGTCAGCGTTCCACTGATGCTGACGAAATCCCTGATCGGCAATCGCGTATCCGGATCGATGATAAGCGTGGTGGTTCCGCCGCCGGTCATCATGTCATAGGCTCTCGATGGATCGATAGCAGCGCCCGCCCCCTCCTCGTGATTGCGAACCAACCTGATCTTGCAGTCGTCGTCTTCGAAAGCTGCCATTCCATCGTGTGACCCCGGCGTCGGTCTGCCATCTGACATAATCGTGCCGGTCCTTCCGAACGCGTTGTATTTGAATCCCGCGGGCAGAGCCAGGAGAATCTCACCGGTATTTTCTGAAGGCGTGGGTATGAGCTCTCCGTAATCCCCCGCACGCTCGTCCTTCTTCTTATGATGATCGTTCGTTGCCGCCAATGCGCCACGCGCGGCGAAGCTTTGCATCGCCAGTGCAACTCCCGTCGTCTGAACAGTCCGACTCAAAAATTTTCTGCGATTTATCATATGCCTCCTACGAATGATAAGTTGTTCGATTACTTTTCCGTGAATTTTACAGTCGTCTTGGTTAAACCGGCGGTACCCAGTTTAACCGTGAGTAAAGAATCGAGTGGAATGAAAGAAGCCTGTGTAACAGATTATATTTAAATATTGATCAGGAGCGCGTAAAATCTCTGTAAAATTAAGAAGTAGTAACCGGCGAGTTTCAGCTTTCAAATAGCAAATAGAAGTTAAAATCGCCAGCTTTATACAGCATCCGGCTCATATCGAATTATGGTTTTTAAATCCCCCGCGACGCCCGCCGCGCAGCCAATCCCCCTTCGTTTTGTAACTTTTTTGTGATTTTCATCGTGGTAGATGGCATGTTTTGGAGGTCTCCATTCACTGAAGAATTGAGAAGGATACTTCAGAATGGATTCACAATTGTGGTTAGATTGGCTTCTCCACCAGCTGTGCCTTTGTTGAAGACATCTAAATCCGGGAGGAGTGGCAAAGAGCTCATTCGAGGAAGGAAATTGTAGATGGCTGGTTCGTACAAGCCCGGTCCCCTAGGCCGGGATCCAGAGATTCAAGATTTGAATGATGGAACGTTGATCCGGAGACTATCGCCATGTCCTGGACCCATTGGAACCAAGGCCGCTTCGATTGCCGGCTGCCGAGGTAATCCTACCGTCTCTTCACTCACCACACCGCCCTTCCGCAGGAGAGCTTCACGAAGTACGCCGCAAGTACTGCGGCAAGGAAGTCGAGGTTTAGATGTTCAAAAACTTCAAAGGCTGATCAATGCACGCTTGACACCGACACCGAATCTCACTATCGATGGCGTTTTCAGCCCTTCCACTCATCAAGCGGTGCTCCAGTACCAACAAGGTATCTCCCTTCTTGCTGACGGAATCGTAGGGAAGGACACCTGGTACTACCTTTTGAAGGGTGACAGGGCCACTGCCCGTCCAGTATCTGTTCTGAATATGCAATCTACCGTCGGTGGACCGAATGCTATTCCGAGGAGCCCTACAGCGTCTCAGCCGTCCACCGCTGCGCCCTTGTTCGCGGTAGCAGGGGGAGTTTGGGAATGGCCTCTGGAAGATAAATTCGCTGAGGTTTTGCATCGTACTCTGGATAAGCTGCCTGGCAGCATGCGTCACGAATTCGAAGCGCTCTTGCGCCCTACCAGTCTCGCGATCATGGCGGGTATTCTGGTTATTTGGGCGGGATCACATGCGTTCGGCGTCGGGGAAATTGTCGATGTCATACTTCTGGTTGGGGGGGTATTTTACCTCGGGATGGCTGTTTTTGATGTCGCGGGAGAGTTAGGCGATTTTCTTGTCGTAACGTCCACCGCAGAGGATGAAAATGATCTCGATGAGGCAGCATCACATTTGGCGAGAGCGATAGCCATCATCGGTGTCGCCGCCTTCATCGCGCTGCTCACAAAGTTTATCAGAGGAAGAGGGGGCAAGAGCGCCGCTGAGGAGACTTCACGGAAGCCGTCAATGACCGAGCCATCGCCTGAAGCAGCTCGTCCAAAATCTTATGCGAAATCGATGCCCAGGCCCAAGACTGCGAGGAAGGTTCCCCCCGGTCACACAAAACCGACCGGATCACCGGGCGGGAAGCCCACAGGCAAGCGCACAAAAATCCGCGATCGGGATGACCCGGACACCAAGCGGTCCTTGCAACGGGAAAACGATTCCGCCGACGTGCTGGCGAACGCGGGATACAGGGTTGAACAGAACCCGAAGGTGCCCGGTGGTAAGAACCCTGACTATCTAATCGAGGGGAAGCGATTCGATAACAAGGCTCCGAAGACCGCGCGCCCACGAAATGCCGCGAGCGAGATGGAGGAAGCAGTTAATGAGGGGCAAGCCGACCGAATCGTGTTAAATCTTGAAGACAGTCCGATTCAACTGGGCGCGATGAAGAAGCAGTTGGACGACTGGCAGATCGAGGGGCTCAAGGAAGTAATCGTCATCAAGGATGGGCAGGTCATTCCCTTCTGGCCCTAAGGAAAGGAGCAGAACAATGTCAATCAGTTATACACTTAGGATATCAGGGCAGACACAGTTCAGCGAACTGGCAAAACGGCTCTGCAGCGTGCCGGAGTACCAGCAAGCCGCCGAAGGCATTATCGTCCCCGGTCTGCAAGTACATATCGACCCGGTAAGTCCACTGGAGATAGAGATGATCGTAGAGGAGTTTGGGTTTACGCCCACAGCATGTGTGTCGTTTCGTTGGGACAAGGAGACCGAACTTGTGTCGGTGCGCACCAGCTTACTGCGGGGATGCGTTGCCCTATTGGAAGGCAACACTGACGACGCCGTCCTGTTGTTCAATGGCGAGATCGTCATTTTGCTGCGCCGAAACGGCAGACTCGTGCTCAACCCGTTGGAGGGATTCTGGACTGATGAGATGCTTAAGGTGATCCCTGCACCTATCGAGTTCGAGTCCCTCCCGAGTATCTGATCTCGGGCATCGTCGCTCGAACACCAGAGATGATCGAGGAGATCAATCAACGGGTGGAGTCCTGCGCGAGCAGGCTTGAACGTAATTGACGCGACATCGCGTCGCACCACGTTGCGCGCTATTCATATCTCAGCGCTACTATCGGATCGACTTTCGCCGCCCAGCGCGCAGGAGCCGGCTTCTTGAACGACATCCGCAGACCAAAGCGCACGTAATGAAAGAAGCTTCGCATCAAATACCTCCTGAAGATATTGGATAATTGATAATTCGTGTACACCGTGGCAACAATTTATACGAATTATCTTATACGAATTTGCCATTATCCATTCCTTTCCTTTCTATACCGATTACTAACTCAACCAAATCGCGTGCCAATCATTCTGATCGTTCAAATGTTGTTGTAGCTCGATTTAAGATAATGATTCAGGCTCAAACGCATCACCCGTGGTGCATTTCCGGGAATGGTGTTTCCCATTATCCGATAAGCAGGTTTTTCTTGCCGAAGCCCGTCAAATCTATATACAATGCCCGCGGTGTTCGGCGTTAGGGTAAGCGATCGATCTTTCGACTCACAAAGTACCCACTTAAATGGTGAAGCGGCCTCGGCGTAATTTCTTATTCTTCATCCGAGATGCTCAATATCCAGGAGCGGCGTCAATGTTCAGCCTCACGCGCATCTTCCTAACCGGCGTCATAAATTTGCTATTTTTCGTCATCGTTTGCGCACAGAGTCCCTCGGTGCGCACGGCCTCGATCAGCGGGCGCGTCGCAGTCGGTGGGAAGCCGGCAGGCAATGCCAGGGTGACTGCAGTCGAGGTCGAACCGAAAGTTAATGGCGCCAGAACCATCCAAGCTAATGGGCGCGAGGTCGTCGATCGGCTCGGGTATAAAACTACGACCGATGCGGATGGCAGCTATCTTTTTACAAGCCTGCCGGCGGGGCGATATAAGATATCGGCAATGACACCGGCGTACCTGCCCGAGGATAGAGATCAGCTGGACACTGGCGAACGACAGATAACTTTAGACGAAGGCGAAGCCCGCAAGCAGGTGGACTTCGCCTTGATACGCGGCGGAGTGATTACGGGGCGTGTGACCGATGCCGAGAGCAGGCCCCAGATCAGGGTGCGCGTCAAGTTGACCCTATTGCTCGATAATGGGCAAGAAAACGAGGTTTGGCACGAAAGGCAGACGTTTACAACCGATGACCGCGGAATCTATCGAGTCTACGGCCTGCGAGCGGGACGATATATCGTCGGCGCGGGAAGCGAAAACATATCCAATGGCAAAAAGTTTGAACTGACCTATCATCCGAACACGACCGATGCGGCACAGGCACGGATCATCGAGGTGAAAGAGGGGGGCGAGGTTGAGGGGATCGATATCAAACTGAGGAATGCCGAAAAGACTTATGAAGTCGTGGGCCGGCTGATCGATGCGGAGACCGGAAAGGCAGTCCCGGAAATCAGAGTCTTTTGCCATAAGGTGACGGGGCCGGAAGATAACTCCGGGGGTAGCACCGTGTCGAGCGCGTTAACCGACATTCAGGGCAATTTTCGCATTACCGGAGTGAGACCAGGTAAATACAGAGCGATATTGTGCTGGTGGGATGGAGACAATCCCAGCAAGCTTTACGACTTGAATATCGCCGATGCCGACCCGCAAATAGACTCGCCGCGTATGCGATGCCGGCTCGCCCTCCAGCTTCGCACCCACGCTGAACGGGCCTTGCCGCTGGGTGTCAGGTCCAAATGCTGACGAGACATCGCCGATCCGGACACGCGCGTCAACTGCGTAGCTATTCCCTTCCGGCAACCGAAGAGTGATCTCGCCGATGCTCGCGGTCGCCTGGATGTCGCCGGAGACGTTGGTGACACTCACTTCGCCGATGCCATGCTTGATAAACAGCGTGCTCTGGCGTGGTACCCTGATGATGTAGTTGAGGTTGAGATTGGTCTTCCCGCGAAACATCCGCGCCGGCGTCCACGACGGATATTTTGTATATATAACCAGCATCGCGTTTTCTTCAACCAGCTCCATCGCGACTTTGACCCGCTCCAACTCCTTTCCCGCTTTAGCGAGGTCCTTTGGCTCGTACTTCTTCTGGGTCTTCTTCGTAACAGTCAGCTCGACTTCATCTTTGTCCCAACCCTCCACTTTGACCGAACCATAGGAATCTACAATCTGAATCGTGCCCTTGGCGCCGAATTCAAGACTCTGTTTTGTAGTTGACTCCGCATCGCGCTTTTCGACGGTCTGGGCAGGAGATGATGGACAGAGCGCCAGCCAACAAAGGAAAAGAAAAATCTGGGAGATCATTTGGCGGTTGATTCGCATAACTGATTGCTCCATTGCATATGGAAAGCTGTAATAAAGTTCTTTCAGCCCGGTAACTACTTCGTAAACATGAAGTTTTTTATGGATTTCCGGGCCCCCTAAAAAACATGGTTTACGAAGTGTTTACCGGGCTATCCGAATTGCAACGTGTTCCGGTCTTGCCTGCTACAATTACGCAACAATGGAATGCGAAAGGTGCAAATTTATTCCTGCCTCAATGCCACCATCGGATCCACCGTTGTCGCGCGCCGCGCCGGTATGTAACAGGCAAGCAGCGCCACCGCAGCCAGCAACGCCACGACTGCCGCAAACGTCGCCGGATCGGTCACGCTCACTTCAAAAAGCAGCGTCGACATCACCCGCGTCACCCCAAACGCCCCGATTAGACCGATGGCGACGCCTGCGGCCGCCAGTTTTACGCCCTGGCTCAACACCATCTTCAGCACATCGGATGTCCGTGCGCCGAGCGCCATCCGAATGCCGATCTCCTGCGTGCGCTGTGAGACCGAATAAGCCATGACGCCGTAGATGCCGACCGCCGCCAGCGCCAGCGCAATGGCCGAAAATACCCCGAGTAGAATGGAGAGGAAGCGCGGCCTGACCAGCGAATCGGCCACCAGGTCAGACATCAGCTGCATGCGATAGATCGGCAGCGCGGAATCGAGGTCGCGCACGGCTCCATTGACAGCCCCCACAATCAACGTCGGGTCGCCCGTCGTACGCACAACAAAGTTTTGCGTCACTGAAAAGCCTCCGGTAAAGAGCGTGGCGACCTGCTGCTCCGGGAAGTAGAGTTCCGTCCCGGCCGGTCTGTCCACACCGATGTTCTTTGTATCCTCGACCACACCGACGATAGTGAACCAGTTGGGCTGACCGGAGCCGCCAGGGCTAACGCGCCGCCCGATTGGACTCTCCTTCCAAAAACGCCGCGCCATGGCCTGGTCGATAACCACGACGCGTTGCGCGTTTTCGTTCCGGTCCGACAATTCGAACGTGCGCCCCTCCATCGTGCGTATTCCCAATGTCTTGAAGTAGTCCTCGCTGACGACGTTCCAGTAATCCACATTCTGCGCCGGCCCGTCGGGCGTCTGTTGGAACCCCTCGATGGCGGTATCGTTGGCGTTGATGGCTCGCAACGGCGGCAGGCCACTGGACCGCGCGACGGACTTCACTCCCGGCAAGGCAGCCAGTTTTTCCTGCAGCGAGCGGGCAAAGCGGAGCCTATCAGGAGGCTGGTAAGCTCTGGACGGGAGCGCTACCGTGAAAGATATCGTGTTAAATGGATCAAACCCGAGGTCGACCTGCCGCAACTTCCAGAATGCGCGGATCATCAATCCCGACCCGACGATCAGCACCACGGCCAGCGCGATTTCGGTGATCACCAACCCCTTGCGCAACAGATGGCTGCCTCTGCCGGTCGTCCGCAGGCCCGCGCCGTGCAGCCAGCCCGCCAGTCTTCCCTCTCGCAGTTGCGCCATCGGTGCAAGCGCGAAGATAAGGACCGCCAGGAGCGAAACACCTAGAGTGAATGCCAGCACCGGCAGATCTATTTTGATCTCGCCCGTGCGCGGCACGCTGTCGGGCGCAATAGTCATTATCAATTTCAGCCCGAGCTGCGCGAGCAGCGCGCCGCAGCCCGCTCCGAACAGGACCAGTATCAAGCCCTCTGTCAGGAACTGCCTGAGCATTCGCGCCCGACCCGCTCCGAGCGCCAGCCGGACGGCAAACTCGCGCTGTCGCGTTTCTGCACGGGCCAACAGAAGGCTAGCCACGTTAGCGCATGCAATCAGCAGGACGAATGCGACCGCGCCCAACAGCGTCAATACGGCCCGGCGCGCCGATCCCACCACGTCTTCGTGCAGGGAGAACATCAACACCGGATGATTCTTCGGATCGAGCAGATGCTGCGCGCGATTCTCGGCCCGCCAACCAGCCTCGAGCATACCCATCTCGCTACGCGCCTGCTCGATAGTAGCCCCGTGTTTGAGCCGGCCGATAACGTAGAGGAAATGGCCTCCCCTGCCGCCCGGGTTGGCTGGATCGAACTGAAATGGGGTCAAAACTTCGGCAGGATCGTTGCTGCCGGGCGGAAAGACGAAGCCCGGCGGCATCACTCCGACAACTGTGAATGGCCGCGCGTTGATCTGGACCTGTTGGCCGACGATGTCAGGCTGCCCGCCGAACGCACGCTGCCAGAGCGAGTGCGTGATGATGGTGGCGCTCGGCCCGTTTACCAGGTCTTCTTCGGGTGAAAAGTTGCGCCCCAGCATCGGTTGCACGCCCAGCGTATCGATCAGACTGCGCGTGATGCCGGATGACGTGACGCGCATCGCCTCGCCTGTAGTTGCCAGGTTAGCCCCGCCGGCCGACCATGCTCCGATAGATTCCCAGGACTTTGCTTCTTTTTGAATATCGAGGAACTCCGGAGCCGAGATCCAGAACTTACGCAGGTTCATCTTCGGGAACTCGCTGTAGACGCGTACCAACCGTACCGGCTCTTCATAAGGCAGCGGGCGAAGCAGCACACCGTTCACCACACTGAAGATCGCGGTATTGGCGCCGATGCCGAGGGCCAGCGTGAGGATGGCTACAACTGTGAAGCCTGGTCTTTTAAGTAACATTCGCGCGCCGTAGCGCAGGTCTTGCAACAGAGTTTGCATAGGTACTCCTTGATAACAGCTTCTTGGGAAGAAGATTCATCACATATCCCGGAAATGTCGCTCACCTGCGCGCCCTAACAGGCCACTCCCGAAGACGGGTTGATCGGACAATTCAAAAGGATGAAAGTAGATGCCATTTCAGGGTTTGTTTCTGGTAATAATTTGATCTACTTCTCCGTGTTCCACGCGTTTCTTATTTTCCCTATTTCGCCGCCAGATCCAGCGCCATCAGGACGCGGCGATCCCGTATGTAGAGCGTCGAGCCTGAGAGAGTCGGGGGCGTCCAGGCCGTGCGTTGGAGCAGAGACTCCCTGGCCATCACCTTAAATCCTCCCGGCCCCAGTTCGACCAATGCCAGCGCTCCATCCTCGTCCAGCAGTATCGACTTTACGCCCACTCCCAGCAGATGCGCTTTCGCAAAGCCGCGTTCCTGCCAGACCACCTGACCGCTCCGCATATTCACGCACGTCATAAACGCAGGACCGTTATAACCGCTCGATAGGTACAGATAATTGCCATTCCGGATCACCGTGCCGAAATGTGATTGCAGCTTCTGGTTGTACCACAGCTCCTTCACCGTCGTTTTTCCACCCGACTGATGCAACTCGAGCACGCGACTTCCGTGGTTGTATGCGGAGGAGATGAATAAGAGATTCCACGGCGCCCAGACCGGCGTGCTGACCGCTATCCCGTGCTGCGTCGGGTGGGGATGCCGCCAAAGCAACTGGCCGTTATCCGGGCTGAAGCCGATCGCCTCGGAAGCCATCAGCGCGACTACCTGCGGCTGCCCGTCCACATCGATCAAGATAGGCGACGAATAGGCATTTCCTGAATCCATACTCTTCCAGAGGACCGAGCCATCGCTCTGTCGCAGGGCGAACGCCGCACTGTTACGCCCGCCCGCCAGAAAAATCAGGGTATCCTTGTAAGGCAACGCATGGCAGGAATATCCGAAGACCAGATGCGTTCCACCGAACTCTTTATAAATGTTTTTTGACCAGACGGGCCGCCCAGTATTTTTATCGAGAGAATGTATCTGTCCAATGCCGCTGGCCGTCACCAGCCTGTCCCCGATGACCTGCGGCATCGCATACGGGCCAGGCCCAACCCCTTCGGAGTAAGCGTTCGTAAACGGAGCTTCGTATGCATACTCCCACACGGTCTTGCCCGTCCGCGCATCGAGCGCCGTGACGACATCCTTCGATCCTCGCCGGAAAGCGGTATAGAGCGTCGCTCCTTCGACGGCTACTCCCGAATAGCCGTCACCGAGATCGCGGCTCCAGAGCTTGCGCGGCCCCCCGGCCGGCCAGGAAGAAGGAAGCTCCGTAGCAGGCACGATGAAATCGCGCCCACGCCCGCCCCACAGAAGCCAATCGCCCGCCGGAGAGATTCTGGCGCCCGTTTCTGTTTTTTGCCGCGATTGGTCGGATACACGCGGTTTCTGACACAGAGCTTCAATCGGCCGGGCTAAGGTAAACAGCCCGACACCTATAATCGCTAATAGTAATTGCGTTCCGGTTAGACTTGCGGCTCGAACGCCACGCTGGCATTGTTGTTTGTACAGCTCGTTGGTCATATGTGAGTCCTTTTCTATCGATGTTTCTCGATCATTGCCGCGAACGGTAGTAAGCGTAATTTCCACAAATGTCTCTTGTCCCCCGTCACAATTATTCGGATCGCAGAGAGATCATCGGATCAACTTGCGCGGCGCGCCTCGCCGGCAGATAACAGGCTGCGAGCGCCACGATCGCCAGCGACAATGCGACGCCAACGAACGTGGCTGGATCGGTAGAGCTCACGCCATAGAGCAAGCCCGACATCAAACGAGTCAGGGCGAACGCCCCGATCCAGCCTGTGCCGACGCCGGCGATGACGAGAACCATTCCCTGTCCCATTACGAGCCTGAGCACATTGCCAGCCCGAGCTCCCAGCGCGATGCGAATCCCGATCTCGTGCCTCCGTTGCACAACGGAATAGGAGACCACGCCATAGATCCCGACCACTGCCAGAACGGCCGCCAGGATCGATAGCAGGTTCAGCAGGAGCGCGTTGAAGCGCGGCCGCGCGAGAGCATCCGAGACGCGCTGCTCCATCGTCATCACACTCATGATCCCCTGGGCGGAATCCAGCGCGGCCACTTCGCGACGCGCCATCGCAATAAACGGCGTGGGATCGGAGTCGGTTCGAACCGTCACATAAGCGAGCGGATAAGAGGATTGCCGGTATGGCAGATAGACATTCCAGCGAACCTCTTTCAGATCGCGCAAGCGCGCATCTCCCGCGACTCCGACGATCGTGCACCATCCCTGACCGCCGATATTGATGCGCTTGCCTATCGCATCGACTCCCGGAGCGAAGATGCTGCGCGCCATCGTCTCGCTGATGATGACCGCCTGTGGCGCGTGCCCGTCATCATGCTCGGTGAACTCGCGCCCGGCAGTCAGCGGAACGCCGATCGATCGCATGTAGTGCGGCGTGATGTATTCGCAGTTCAGCACCGCATTGCGCGTCACCTCATCCGGCGGTTGCCCCTCGGCCAGAAATCGCGCATTCACCCCGATCGGCCCCTCCAGCGGGCGAATAAGGGCGGCGCCGGCCGCAACCACTCCAGGCTGCTCCTCGAGGCGTTCGAGCAGTTGCTGAAAGAAATCTCTGGACTTCTCGACGCCCGGGTATCTATCGCCATGCAATTGAAGTTGGAATGTCAGTACGTTGCGCGGATCGAATCCGAGATCGACCTGCTGTAGATTCAAGAAGCTGCGAGAAGCGAGCCCGGCGCCGATGAGCAGCATCAACGTTACGGCGATCTGAGCGACTACCAGAGCGCTGCGCAGGCGATTACCCCGCAGCTCTCCCCCGACCCTGCCGCCGCCGGCGTTGAGGGCATCGCTGAGATTGACCTTCGAGGCGATGAGCGCCGGGGCAAGCCCGCAAACAAACGCCGACAGCAACGCGATGCCACAGGTGAAGAGCAGCGCCGGAAGATCGATCTCAACCGCCTCGATGCGCGGGATGTCTGCCGGGATAAAGCCGGAGAATAGATCTACCAGCCAGAAAGCCAGCAGAATTCCCAATCCGCCCCCGGCGACCGCCAACACAATGCTCTCGCTCATCAACTGGCGTATGAGCAGACGGCGACCGGCTCCCAACGCAGCCCGCAACGCCAACTCGCGTCGCCGCGAGGTTGCACTGGCCAGCATCAGATTGGCGATATTGGCGCAGGCGATCAAAAGCAGCAGCGCCGTGGCAGACAGCAACAGATAGAGCGCAGGACGCGCGTCACCGAAGATATGGGTAGCCAGCGGCTTGATGACAGACCGCTCATCGCTCGCCTTCATCTCGGGATATTGGGCGGCAACCCGCTTGATGATCGTGTCGAGTTCGGCTTGCGCCTGCTCCAGCGTCACCGACGGTTTCAATCGCCCGATAACCTGGAGAAACCCTATGCGACTCTCGACCAGCGCTTTTCCGCTGGTGGCCGAGAGCGGAACCCATAGATCGATCCCTCTGGGAAATTCGAATTCCGGAGGCATCACACCGACGACAGTGAAGCCGATATCGCTGAGCGTGAGCGCCTGACCGGCCGGATTGCGCCTCGCTGCCGCTTCCAATGACGCCTGAGTTCCACCATCGTTGAGCGTGATCATTTGCCCGATCAAATCGGGATCGGAATTGAATCGACTCCGCCACAGGCGATGGCTGATGACTGTCACACTCGCTGCGCCCGGACGATCTTCGCCTGCCGTGAAGGCGCGTCCCAAGATCGGTTTGACGCCAAGCGCGGGAAAAAATCAGACGAGACCCGGGCGCTCTGGATTTGCATGGGTTCACCTCGCCTTGTCAACGTATAGCCAAAGCCATAAACCGACGTAGTCATTGCCGCGAGATGTTCAAAAACCTGACTTTGGCTTCGCCATTCGTTAGATTCCGGAATAGATAGTTCGACGAACGAATGGTTGGTGGTTGCCTCACTCTTCCACGCGACGACCAATTGCTCCTGTTCGCTGAACGGCAACGGGCGCAAAAGTACCGCCTGCACCACGCTGAAGATCGCCGTGTTCGCTCCGATGCCGAGCGCCAGAGTGAGGACCGCGATCAGAGTGAATCCCGGTCTCTTCAATAAAACACGAACACCATAACGCAGATCGTGAAGGAAACTTCCCATCAACCGCCTCCTCGGGAAAAGCATGGAGTTTCGCCTGATATCTTTGAAAAATTAATTACATCCCGCCTTCCCGCCGCGTAGCGGTAGGCTGAACTTAAGTCGGCGTTTCAATGCCATGCCATTACTCATCCCAGATATTTGCAGCACCCGAGTTCCATAGCCCGGAAAATATAACGGGCATTGAGTAGAATCGACCGTCGTGATGGTCACGGCATATAAAATCAGCCCGCGAATGCGGGCGACAGAATAAAGCCCACTACGTGGGCTGACTTCGTGCATAACTTTTGGTTATGACAAGGTTTTCAACGCCAAGTGGAACCCCATGCGCTCATCATCGCTTCAGGGCACCCGACAACAGAAACGGCGCCTCCAGAAACTGTAAAATGTTTTATATAAACCAAGTCGCGTGCCAACAATTCTCGCCGTTTAATTGTTGTTCCGGCTGGATTTGAACAAACGCTGCAGAGACAAAGCGGCTGTAAATTGTTCATTTGTGGGAATGTTTTTTCCCATTAACGACCACTGACCTTTCGGCCACATTGGAGTATCGGGCAGATGAAGGGGACCAACTTGAGCTACTTATGAAAGTATCTTGGTGCGGCCGATCAAAGCAACCAGCTGAACACCACGTGCTATTGACATTCTATATGAGCAGGCCGTAGGCTCTCCTACAGAAAATCTGTAGGAGATGAAGATCGAGAGCGTGTTAGCAACAACCGAAAGGAAAATATGCCACTGACACGTCGCCTGACCAGCCTTTGGCGCAACCTGTTCCAGAAAGATCGACTTGATCGAGAGCTGGCGGAAGAGATTCGCGTTCACCTGGAGATGCTCATCGATTTGAAGATCGAGGAGGGGCTCGATCCGGCGGCGGCTCGTCGCGCGGCCTTGATCGAGTTAGGCGGTGAAGATCAGGTAAAAGAACGCGTGCGGGAGGCAAGGATGGGGCAGCAATTGGAGGCATTGTTGCTCGATTTGCGCTTTGGCGCACGAATGTTACGCAAAACACCCGGATTCACGATAATGGCTATCCTCATGTTAGCGCTGGGCATCGGTGCGAACACAGCGATCTTCAGCGTCGTGAACGCGGTCCTGCTGAGGTCGCTCCCCTATCGGGATACTGAACGTCTCGTGCTGGTCAGTTATACCTGGATGAATCTGGCAATCCACACCGCTTCGGTGGAGGAGTTTCTGGAATGGCGCGATCGGGAGAACGTGTTTGAACAGATCGCCGCGTATAAGCCCGATTTCATCGATCTGTCAGGAATCGGCGAACCGGAGCGGTTGGCTGCGGCACTGGTCTCCGCCCATCTCTTTGCGACGCTCGGCGTCACGCCAGCGCTAGGTCGCGACTTCATCTCAGCAGAGGGCGAGGACGGCGGCCCGCCGGTTGTGATTCTGAGCGATGCATTGTGGCGGCGCCGCTTCGGCAGCGATCCGCAAATGATTGGCCGGGCGATCACGCTCGGAGGTCAAAGCCGGACAGTCATCGGAATCATGCCGCCTGGGTTTCGGCACCCGGAAGATACCGAGCTATGGATACCGCTCGCGATCAATCACCAACAATCCGCTGAGATATATGCGATCGGGCGCCTCAAGCGAGGGGTGACGCAGGAAGCAGCCAGGGCGGATTTGTCGGTCATTCTCGAGCGGCGGCGGCCGGTCTCTCCCCGCCGCTATGCGGACTCGCAGGTCAGGATAATCGGGCTGAACGAGAGCCTCGTCGCCAATGTACGTTTGTCCTTGCTGGTGCTTTTCGGAGCGGTCGCATTTGTTCTTCTCATCGCGTGTGCCAATGTCGCGAACCTGCTCCTGGCGCGTGCGGCAGTCAGACAAAAGGAGGTGGCGATCCGTGCGGCATTGGGAGCCGGGCGACTGCGCCTCGTGCGACAGCTACTGACCGAGAGTTTGATGCTCTCGCTTGCCGGTGGCACTGCCGGGCTGTTGTTGGCCCACTGGGTCGTCAAACTGCTCGTGTCGATGAGTCCAGCCGGAATCGTGCGCATCGAGGAGAGCGGCGTGGATGGCCGGGTGCTCGGTTTCACCTGTGTAGTGGTAGTTTTGACGGGCATTATCGTAGGCATCTTTCCCGCGCTGCAAACTTCGAAGACGGACATCAATGAAACGCTCAAGGCGCAGCCCGCGGCAGGAAGCCCACGATCCATGCGGGGCGTGGGCCGGGCGCTTCCGGCATTGATGATCGCCGAACTCGGGCTTGCACTGGTTTTACTCGTCGGCGCCGGGCTGATGATCAAGAGCTTCCTGCTTTTGATGACTGTTCCCAAAGGGTTTAATCCCGATGGCGTCCTGACGCTCAAGGTCGCGCCCAGCTTTGTCAAATACCCGAACGGATCGCCCCAACGCGGCGCGTATTACCAGGAAGTACTCGATCGCGTTCGATCCCTGCCCGGAATTCAGTCGGCGGGGCTGACCACCAACGTTCTCCCGTTCAGCGGAATACGCCGCATCGGATATTTTCAGATCGAAGGGCGAGCCACATTTAAACCGAGTAAGGAACACCTGGTCGCTCTCAGTTTCATCAGCCCCGATTACTTTCAAACGATGGGCATCCGGATTATTGCGGGGCGGCCATTCGATACACGAGATGGCTCAGCAGCGCCTAAGGTCGCAATCATCAGTCAAGAGATGGCGGAGCGCTACTTTCCCGGAGAGAGCCCGATCGGTCATCGGTTAGTCGGTGAACCGTTCTTGACGATTGTTGGAGTGGCGGAGGACGCGCGTCTTTATGGTTTGGAAAAAGAGATTTCTCCTGAATTTTATATTCCATACACACAAATTCTGAATGTGTGGGGAAACCTTCATCTGGTTGTGCGAGCCGCCTCCAGTCTAAATAATCAAACCAATTCATCTGCCCTGGCAAATCGGGCGACCTCCATTCGCGATCAGGTGCGCGGTATCGACCCGGGTGAGCCGGTCAGCCAGATCGTTACGATGGACGAACTCCTGTCGAATTCGGTCGCCGGGTGGCGCTTTCAGATGCTTCTGCTCGGAGTTTTTGCAGCGTTGGCCATGGTCATCGCGACGGTAGGCATTTACGGCGTCATATCGTATGCCGTCAATCAAGGAATGCGTGAGATCGGCATTCGGATGGCGTTGGGCGCGCAAGCGAGCGATATCGTGCGGATGGTGATCCGGCGGGCAATGGGTATCGCGTCGATCGGGGTGGCGCTGGGGTTGGTGGCGGCGCTCGCCCTGACGCGCGTGCTGAAGAATTTACTTTTCGGTGTCAGCCCGACCGATCCAGCGACCTTCGCGCTCATCGCATCATTACTGATCGGCGTCGCCCTGATTGCGAGCTATCTGCCCGCGCAGCGTGCGACCAAGGCGGATCCAACAACTGTATTGAAAAGCGAATGATTATTCGGTGTGATTCACCGATGATTCATCTGTATGCGCCTCGATAATTAGGTACTATTTTCGTCGGCTATTCCACAGACAATTTATCTGAAAATCCCAGTTTGCGCCCTATATCGCGACCCTTCACCGGGACCAGTTGCCTATGTTCCAGATGCAATTGGGTAAATGCCAGCAACATCAGATAGACGGCGCTGAAGAGAAGCGTGAACAGTCCGGAGAAGGCAATAGTTTGTAAATGCTCCATCGGATGAAACAGACCTGCCAGCAACCCGTAAAACAAACTTTTCGGATTGGCCAACACGTCCCAGCTATTCAAGCGCAGAAAGCGTCCGACGTATAAGCCGAAACCATTCAGCGCCAGCACTCCTACCACGAATAACCAGCTGGCCGCATCTCCCACCGCCCTACGTACCAATAACTGCATCAGAAACAGAGATACCAGGCCGAGAAAACATCCGGTCCAGGCGAAGGTTACCAGCGTGATGAGATCGTACCAGAGCGGCACGCCGGGGTACGGCCTTAGATGAATAATGTCTGTGACGAGATAGGGCGCGTTGGGTAGAAATAGCAGCCAGAGCACCGAAAGACCGATGATCGGCGGCCATCGAAGGCGCGTCGGCCACCGGTTCAGATTGTACGCGGTAAAAGCGCCCAACGCCGGCAGCCACGCGAGAAAGAGATTCCAAACCAACCAGTTCTGCGCCGAGTTGCGGTAATGCCATGCACGCAGGACGAGCAACCCGAGGCAAAGCGCAGTCGCGAATCCGAGCGAGGCGAGCACTGTCAGTTGTCTTTGGTAGCTTTGATAATCGGCGAACGAAGAAGCAAGTTTGAAACGTGTGATCATATAGAGCTATTCTGTCATCACCGTTTCATTTGTGCCAGCACCATTTTCCGGTATCTTCGCTGCCATACTCATCATGCACGCCCTGGGCACGGCCATGGGCATGCCCTGGACAAAGAACATAAAACCGACAGACACAATACGGCAAACGCCTATTAATTAACGTATGGAATGGTAATCAATGATTGTTGTCCGTTGGTCATGCTCGCACTGGTCCGCAACTGGATTGCCTGCGTGCCCAGGACCGCCCAAACCTCGATTCGCACTCTCCCGTTGGTCAGATTGGCAAAGCTGCCGCTGGCGGACAGCAGCCCGTTCGCATGCGTATATGCCTCCCAACCGCTTATGTCATTGGTAGCGAAATATCGATACGTCTCGACCCGGTCGAATGTCCCATCTCCGGTGAAATCGTAGCTGACGCGTACCTGGACGGCATCTCCCACGTGGGCGCCGGGATCTACATAGAGCGTGAACTGGGTACTCCGAGTGGGATCGAAAGCGGCAGTGAGACCGCTGACCGTGTAAACCAGCGAGTTTGCGGGCATTCCGTCGTGATTGGCTCCACCCGCGCCGGGAATAGTATCGGTCAGGGCGCCAGCGCCAGGTGTCGCGGAGAGCTGACCGGATGTGCCCACCGCCGCACCGTCGAGGACGTAGAGTGAGTTTGAGAAAGCTGTCCCTCCCCCGCTCACCTGCACGTTATCGAAAGATGAGGCATTCAGGCACCCGGCGGCATGGCTCGTCACCGCCAGACCGATGAAGACCTGGGCAGCCATGCTGATCGTGGTCGTTCCCACCTGCGTCCATGTCGAGCCATTCGATGACCTGTGGGCCGTGATTGTGTTGCCGCTGCGATTGAGGCGAACCCAGGCTGGAACTCCTGATGCCCCGCCTGAAGTGTGGGTGCTCAATCCGTTGGTCGACGTTCGCTGCTGGAAGGCCAGCCCATTGCCGGGAGTTACAGACATAAGCGCGTGTTTGGAGCCGGATGCCAGCGACTCACGGATCATGACTCCAGCCTTCGCCCATGGATCCGTACTTTGCACAGATGTCACCCTGGCGACTATCTGACCGTTTCCGATCAAGGACTGGTAGACGAACTGAAAGCCATCTGCCGTTCCCCAGATATCGGCCCCCGCCCCCCTGACGGTGAAGGTGCCGGAGGAGTGGCTCGCAGATCCGGCCGCCCCCGTTGAGCCCACGTCAGCGTTCTGCCAGAGGCTGGGCAGTCCCCCGCCGCCGCCGCCGCTGGGGAGCGTAGTGGCTCCGGCCTGGTTCGATGGAGAAGATGAACCCGCTGTGTTGACCGCCGTCACTCGGTAGAAGTATGCCGTCGACGCGGCCAGCCCTGTGTTGGAGTAAGCGGTTCCTGTAATCCCGCTTGCAATCTGGTTGCTGGGCGATGGAGTGAACCCGCTGGCGGTGCCGCGGAAAACGTTATATGTCGCCCCCGACGTCGCCGATGCCGTCCAGGTCAGATTGATCGATGAACTGGAGACCGCGACGGCGCTCAGGTTGGCTGGCGGTGACGGAACCGATGGCTGAGATGCGCCATTATCCGACACCTGCGCTCCCGCCGGAACAGTGAGCGAGGCGCCATCAGAAAAGTTCACCGTGACGCTGCTCCCGCTGGGATTGAATGCCACATGGGTCACAACACCGGAGCTCGGATTTCTAAAGACTGCGTAGAATGGCCAGTCGGCTGTCACCGCGGTGTGAACGCGTCCCAGAGCCGCTAAACTCTGAAGCCACGCATACTGGTGCGCCCGCGTTTCACCATCTTCCGTAAATGTGGTGTTGTTCCAACGATTGATCGCATCTGCCGGATCGAAGAAAGCTTCATACATTTGCATCAGGTCTGGCCAGTCCGGGAGTCCGCCTCCGCTCAAGTTCAACACTTCGTTGAAATTCCTTTGGCTGTACGCCGGATCGCGTCCCAGGTAGAGCGAGGCCCCGGTGAAGGGCAGGAACTGTATCCCGTGCGCGAATCCGGGCTGTGCGCCGAACCAGGTCGCCGTATCAGATTTCGCATCGAATAGGTTCGTGATCTGTGTCCGATTGAAACCCGCCGGGAATGTGTTCACCGAGCCGGCGTTAAACCAGTAATAGAATGCCGCATTGGTCTCCTGCGTGTAGAGCCAGATCCCGGCGTCACGCAGCTGTGTGTTACCCGTGAGCGCACCGAACATTATCATGCCGGCCCACGCGTTGATCGCCTCTGAGGTCGATTCCTCATTGCCTCCATCTCCGAAGGGCGCCTGCCCCGATGCCCACGAATGGCCCGCGTAGACATCGAAATTGCGCAAGAAGGGAAACAGGCTGTCGCCCCGTTCGATACTGGCGATATCGCGAAGGAGCAGATCGACCATCCCGCCCCAATTGTTCGATGAAATCCAGTTGCGATCGTAAAGCCCCACCATTGCTGCCGCTTGAATCCAGTAGCCATAATGAAAATGGTGGTCGACCAGCGCGGTGTCGCTGCCGAAACTTGCCGGATATCCGATCAGGCTACCCCAATTATCATCGTAATAGAACAGCCTTGTACTCTTGCCGTTGGCATTGAACCAGCTCTGCAACTGTCCCTTGAGGCTGTCGAGCAAACTGTTGAATGCATTCTGATCGCTCGCTTGAGCGATGGGAAGCAGTTGGGCGATTCGATTCAGCTGCTTGCCCAGGAAATAGGTATCCCCGGCTGTGAAATGATTGCCTTCATTGACCACGCTGTTGAGCAAACCCTGCAGGGTGGCTGCGTTGTAGTTGGCTGTCCGCGGCAAATAGGGGAGGATGCCGTTGAAGGTGTCGACGGTCGTAAAGGAGGTGCTGCTCAAGACCCTCATCGGGCCACGAGGGCTGGCATAGGTGAAGGCGGTATTGATGGGTCCCTGCAGGGCTGCATATTGATGGGGATACAACGCCATGAGAAAGCCCTGACTCACCCCGTCCATCGATTGCGTTGTGACGGTGTAGGTCGTGCTCACCCGGCTGTTGTTCTGATCGTAATCCCAACTGACGGCCGTATCGATCGGGAACGAGAAGGCTCGGCTGGCGAAAGTGCTGAGCGCCGATTGATTGGGCAGAATGGCCAGAGAAAAATAGGTGGCACCGCCCGCCAGGTGGCAGGTCAGAGTGGTCGTACCGATTCCACTCCAGGTGCTGCCACTCGGACCAAATAGTCCATAATTGTTGCCGGCGATGCTGACGCCGAGAATGTTGCCGTTATTGGCGAAGATCGTGGGCTGACCGCTAAACGTGACCGTCGGGTTGCTGCCATTCGTCCTGACATAAACGAACGGCATGCCGCGGCCGACGCGAGTCGTCATGGGCCCGAAATTGAAATCGACTGCCCAATCACTGAAGTCGCTAACATTCACCACTCCGGCATTCAGACCCGTCACACCCACCGTCAAATCCGGCTGAAATGGCTTATTGAACCAGGTCCCATTATTGTTGACGGTCGGATAGTATCCGGCAACTAATCCGTTTGCGGTCACCTGAATCGAGAGCGGCTCCGGAAACATGTAGATCGGGCCGGGAGCGAATCCGAGCGGGCTCCAATACTTAGAAGTCCAAAACTTGTGGGTCGGAATCGCGCCCCCATGTGTTTGATAGATCGTGCTCTGAGGAGCCGCCGCTCCCGCCGGCACCACCGTCGTATAGCTCCCCGCACCCGCTCCCACCGTCTGAGCGCTGACTGTGCCGGAGCAAATCCATAATGTTAGAAATAGCAAAGCAGACCGGCCGATGTTAAATGGGACAAAGTATCGCTGATGCATGGTTCCTCCTGATTTTCGTTAATTGACGGTGGTTGATGTCGGTGGTTGATGGATACATCCTCGTCGTTCTTAATAGTGACAGGTGACAAGTGACAAGAACTATTTTTATAATGCCGATCTAATGCCGCGACGAAAATGTATCGCATAAATGTATCGCACACGAACATAACTATGTGGATGCAAGAACTGTCAACGACATTACAGTTACGTAACAGATAGAAAACAGTTATGAAGTGACAATTACGGATAAAAACACGGCAATTTAACTCTGGAATGACAAATATATGTTGACAGCAGGGATAACTGGCGCAGCCTCTCCGGCGCCGACGGCTCAGGAGATTAGGGGCCTGCTGGAAAGAATTCTCAGCAGCAAACAATTCGCTAATGCGCCGAAGAAGCAAAAATTCCTCCAGCTGATCTGTGAGACATACATGGCGGGGCGGGCGGATGAGTTGAACGAGTATCTGATTGGGTACGAAGTATTCAATCGTCATGACACTTATAATCCTGCGCTCGACCCGATCGTTCGCGTCGGGGCTCACGAGTTGAGAAAGAAACTGGAGCATTACTACAAGAGCGAAGGGAAAAATGACGAGATCCTACTTGAAATTCCGGTCGGGAGTTACATCCCTATCTTCACTCGGCGTCCCCTAGCATCGGAAACGATCGAGCCTGCCCAAGCGCCCAGTGCTCCCCCCGTTTCACCCATACGCCTCGGGATGTCCTGGTTCACCTTGATCGGTTTGGCATTTATCCTTTTGATCGTGGCGGTCATCTTGCTGGCATCCTCCAACCGGCAGTTACGACAGCAAATTAAAGAAGGTGTTCCGCCGAAGGAACTCACGGAGAATTATCGTCTGATCTGGGAGCCTTTCTTGAAGGATGGGTCTCCGACCCTGGTTGTGCTGAGCAATCCCACCGTCTATCGTTTTTGGAACAAGGCTGATCCTGACTCTTTGTCCTCCATATCCATAAATCTCACGGCGGCAGAGACCGCCGCTTTGGCAAAGACGCTCGGACGCGAACAATTTGCCCTGAAGAATAATCTGCTGCCGCGGCTCGTACCCTCCTCCGACGAATATACCGGCCTCGGTGAGGCTGTCGGGCTCTATCGAATCGCTACGCTTTTCACGGGAATCGGCCGGAATATAAGGCTGAAGCAGAGCCGGACAGTCAGCGCCGAAGACTTGAAGAATAACCACGTAATTATGTTGGGAAGTGTCTGGGTCAACGAATGGTCGGGGAAGGTCTCGATCAAAGAAGATTTCGTTAGCAGCGCGGGCGGGACCATCCTGAACAAGAATCCGCTACCGGGAGAGCAACGAGAATACAGCGCCAAATTCGATGGAACGACCGGTAGGCTGATCGAAGACTATAGCTTGATCACCATCAAGCCCAACATCTCGGATAAGCATACGGTTCTGGTGCTGGCCGGCACTCACAGCGAGGGGACTGAAGCTGCAGCCGAGTATTTAACCGGCGAGGATCGTTTAGCAGCCCTCAACCAACGGCTACTCGCATTTGATCCCACTCCCCCTAAATACTTTCAGGTCTTGCTTAAGGTCGCCATCGATAACGGGATTCCTACCACTATCTCGACCGTAACAGTTCACAAACTTCACTACTGATTGAGAAATCAGACAAGAGCCATCGGCTCTTGCCACAATGTTGACCAATATCAGTTTCGTATTTCATGCACACAGCTACTGCGGTATTCAGACGGAGAAGTAGATATCAATATCGCATTCCAGCCGCATTAGCCTTTAGGAGCGCAGCGATTGCGCTGCAAGGATTGAGCTTAGCCCGGCCTTGATGGTTTTTGAAAAAATAATCTAACCATAATGCATTACCTAAATGCATTACCTAAACAATCATTACCTAAACTTTCGTCGAAATGAGCCCACGTAGTGGGCGATAGCATAAAGCCCGGGGTGGAGCCGAAGGCGTAACCCTGGGTTGGTCAACACCAAATCGCACGAGCCCACGAAGTGGGCGACAGACCTCGAATTTGCGCGCCTTGATCCCGAACTCAGCCGCCCGTTTCACGTCACGAACCATATATTTATGACGCACTCAGACTTCGCCTCCACCCTGGGCTGGGCTATATTCGCGTCTTGTCTGGGTGCAGCGTCAGTCCGGCTTGCGCCGTCCATTGCTGCACCAGCTCCAAGGCGTTTTGGGCTTCAGCTTCGCTGCGGCACAGGATCACGAAGTCATCGGCATAGCGCACCATCTCGAATCCGGCCGGCTTGCCATCAGCTGGTCCAGCGGATCGAGATAGATGTTAGACAGCAGCGGACTGATCACTGCTCCTTGCGGCGTCCCTGCTTCTGGCTTCCAGCTCTTCGCCAGCTCGCTCCAGGACTCCCTGTTTGAGGATACTTGCTGATCAAGCTCCAGCACTCGCCCGTCAGCGACCTTCTCCTCACTCGCGGCATCAGCAACTGCTCGTGCGGAATCGTGTCGAAGTAGCTTTTCAGGTCGGCGTCGACGATCCACGTGTATCCTTCCTTGAGCAGTTGATCCACTCGTCGCAGCGCATCTTTGCAGCCTCGTCCGGGTCGGAACCCATAGCTGTGTTCGGCGAAGTCCCGTTCGAAGATCGGTTCGATGACGTGGCCGCAGCGCCGTCTTGCACCACTCGGTCGCGCACCGTCGGTATACCCAGCGGTCGCTTCTCCCTGCTTCCTGGCTTGGCGTATCCATTCCCGCCGTACTCGCTTGCGGTTGATAACTCCCTTCCTGCAGCTGTTCGCGACAGTTGCTCAGGTTCTGCTTCCAAGTCTGCTGCTCGAACATCTCTATCGTCTGATGGTCTACTCCGGCCGCTCCGTCGTTGGCTTTCACTTTCGCAAACGCCGCCGCTACAGCATCCGCGGCGCGTACGACCTTATCTATCAGGCTGAACCATTTGCCTCCTTTTACCCCCTCTTCGAGGGCCGTCAACATCCGTTCCGTCCAGACCGCAGGTTCGACCCAGCCCAGCGGGCGCTGGATTTCTCCGGCTTGTTTAGCTTCTCAGGCACTGCCGCCGGTCTGTGTTTCCTTCGTGTCGGTCGTTCACGTCTCCACCTTCCTGCGCTCCCTTCGCTCCACTCCCGTTACGGAGCTTCATCGCTACTGTCGCGCGCTTCGCGGCCGATTCGGCGGCAAAGATGAGATGGAAAGATTATTTTTTCAAAGACCATCAAGACCGGGCTAATCCTCAATCGCCGCTATTGCGGCTTAGGAAATAACTCTTTATGCAACTGAAAAACGCTATTAATCTATAGCTGAGGAAAATCGGCACATCGCAAAACAGCGTTAATCACATGAAATTCCGCGTATGCAATCCAGCAAGCTCTGCAGCTTCCGCATCGCCGAATCCCAGCTTCTCCAACCGCCCCTTACGTCCTGCGTGCATTTCAGTCTTCAACATTTGCACATGAGCATAGCCGGCGGCAATATCCTGCGGTCTCCACGACCCCGCCGCCAGCAGAATCAACGCTTCAAACACCTCTTCGTTCAGTCCAGCAGTCTGGGCCAGCGCCTCGTGCCGCCTGGTGATGGCCATCGCCAAACGCTCGCGTAACGCGGGGTCACCCGCGAGCTGGTACTGCAAATGGCCGACGCCGAATGCCACGTGGCGTGCTTCGTCCTGCGCCACCAACCGAACGATCTCGCGCGTGAGCGGATCGGGCGCTCGTCGTTCCAGAAACCAGAGCAGGTTCAGAAACGTCCCTTCGCCCAGCACCGAAAGCAGAAACGATGCTAGCGCGAAGTCCGGCTCATCCAACAGCGTCTTGAGCGATTGCTGCCCGCTTACTGTAGATAAGCCCAGCTCTCTGCCGCGCAACGCCGCGCGGCGCGTGAAGACCTCGACGTGGCGTGCTTCATCCGCGATCTGTATGGCGAGCAATTGCAGGACTTCCCGAAAATGCGGATGAATTTGGGCTATGAAGCGGGCCGGCACCTGCAATGCCGCATTCTCGTTCTCGATGAGATAGGTCATCACCTGGACGACCGCCTGCTCCACCTCTTCATCAAGCTCGAACGGCTCATCCCATTTAATCGCGGTCTGTGGATTCCATTGCGCAGCAGCCGCCTGCGCATAAAGTTTCGGGGCATTCTCGGCCCAAACCTGCTCTTTCGTCTGAAGAACATAGTGAAAAGCCGGCCCACCTGCTTCGACCGCGGCCCCGCGTGCGGCGAATCCCCAGTTGGCCGGCGGAGTCGCATTCACCGCACCATCCACCCGCGCGTCGGCCCAACCCGCTCGCTCGGCCTGCCGCCAGCGCCCGTCCGCCGCGGCTCCGCGCACAATCCAGGCGACGAACCGATCATCTCCATCCACATATTCATGCCCCTGCGCACGACACCAGCCGCGCAGATGCACGGCAAAATCCGGAGCGGCGGCGCGCACGCCGAGCCTGCCGCCGGCGGGCAATTCGCGCAAGGCCCTTTTGAGAAGCATATGCGCGCCGGAGGCGAATGAGAGCGCCTCAATATCGATAATCCGAGATGGTGATGTTTCCGTGGTCGTCATAAAACTTCAACTCCTCCACGGCCCGTTCTAGCATCTGATAGCCGGTAATGCGCCCGGGCCTCCACGCCTTCAATCCCTCCAGGTCAAGCAGCGGGCGAACCTCCGCATCATCGTAAGACATTCCCAGCAACAACTCGCGAAAGCGGTTCATAGGTTCGCGCGGCGCGTCATCGAGCGCGGTGAAATTGCAATGATCGTATGGAGCGGTCTGTGCCAGCACGCGCGTCGCTCCCGCCGGCAGCGTCCCTTCGTTGATAAATAGCAGGTGATTAGCGTCGATCATACAGGCAGCATCCACAGCGCCGGCAATCAGGGCGCGCGCTGCATCGCGCTCTCCTCCGATGTGATCTCCGTGTTTGCCGACCAGCATGTCATAGCGCACCACTTCGCAATCGACAAAGGGGTGCCCCCCATTCGCCCGCAAGTGAGAGAGCGGCAAAAGCGTGGCCTGCGGCGAATCTAACGCGCCGACGCCGATCTTCTTTCCCTTCAAATCTGCGATGGATTGAATCGGTGAATCCGCTTTGATCACGATGACCGAAGTCAGGTTCTGATCCGTATCGCGCATCGCAATAGCTTCGGCTCGCTTCCCATGCGATCTGGCCAGCCGTTCCGCTCGCACCCACGCCAGCGGCGAGTTCCAGGCGATATGGAAGTGCCCCGCGAGATGCGCCTCGACCTGGCGCTCATAGTTTGAATAGAGCACATAATCAAAGGCCAAACCGTTTTTATTGAACCATCCTTTAAATCCTTCCCAGATAGTGACCACTTTCGGATCGTAAGCAACAGCACCAAGTATCAAAGTTTCGTTATTCATAATAAATTTGTGGTTAACCATAATTTCAATGAATTCAAGAGAAATCAGAGCTCAACCGACAATCATTAAAAAAGCGGCAGGCCCGTTAGCGACTTGCCGATGAAATCGTAGAGCGCGTCCGCGGTCGGAGCCATGACGACCGAGGCGCGCGCATCGCGAAAGTTCCGCTCCACGCCGATTTCCTTTCGGAATGCCGCGCCGCCGCACAGCCTCATCGCGAGATCGGTAACTTCCGTGGCGATCTCGCCTGCTGCGGCTTTGCTTTCGAGCACCCTCATCATCGCGTCCGCGCGTCCGCTTGCGAGCGCGGCGAGCGCGTCATCCAACAATGCTCGCAGGAGGTCGACCTTGATCTTCATCTTCGCGAGATATGCGCGATTAATCGGCTGGTCGGCCAGCGTCTGGTTGAGGTGCTCATAACGCGTCGTCGTCAGGTGTGTGATGGTCTTCTGGAGCGCCGCCTCGCTGATGCCGAGCGAAATGGACGCGCTCATCAACTGAAAATAAGGCAGGACGGTTCCCATCATAATCTCGAAGCCCTGCCCATCCGCGCCGAGTATCGCATTCGCGCCGACGATCACGGCCTCCGCCTGCACGGGCGACGAGTGATTGCCGCGCATGCCCATTCCGTTAAAAGGCGCGTTGATGCTCAATCCCGCGGCATTTGCCGGCACCAGCCAGATCGTGCTCGCGCCATCGGCCGCTAACGGCTTACTCGACCAGACGTACGAATCGGCCTGCCCGGCGGATGTCGCCCAGCTCTTCTTGGCGTCCAGACGCACGCCGTTATCCGCTCTGATCGCCGTGCTCAGCGGCGCCCAGAATTGGCTGCGCGAACCGCTCTCGGAGAAAGCGAGCGTAGTGATATGTTGGCCGCGCGCTACGTCTGCACGCACGTCGCGCGGGCCGAACGCTTCGATGACGGCCGCGCCGCAATAATGCATGCAAACGATCATCGCCGTCGAAGCGCATTCGCGGGAGATGCGCTCGACCACCTGCACGGCGGCGCGATGTCCTTCGCCCAGACCGCCGATATTCTTGCTGCTGATAAGACCCAGCAGACCGGCTTGTCCCATGGCCGTCAGCGCGGCGCGCGGAAAAGCGCCGGAGCTATCTGTTTCAGCGGCCGCAGGCGCGATGATTTCTATTGAAATGCGCTCGATTAGCTCGAGCCAGGAAGGTGCATTCGTGGCTACCATATACATAACCTCCGCCCGGATAGACTGATGTCTTGTTGTATAGCTCTGGCTTCGGAGCCCACGCGCTCCCAGGAGGCGAGTGACTAACGAAGGCAGGAGAATCGCATCACGTGCGATTGTGGATTAACTCATCGGTAGAATCCCATATGATTCCTTTATTCGTACTTAAAGTGGATGAGAAGTGATGGTATACGAGAAGAGTGTGAAAAACAAAAAAGCCTGGATCGTCGCGTTGAATTAGCCGTATATCTTTGGCCTTTGCAAAATAAATGCAACACCATAAATCCCCCCCGAGGTAGTCGGTCGATCGTTAAGTCCCAACCTAACTGATCCTCTTTTCACCAATCCCGCCCATTCCGTCGGTGGTTTTCGTGAAAGATGCTGCTTCACGCGAAAATTCAGGCAATGATAAGCCTACTACCTAACGCCATATTTTTTTCTTGCACCTGTGGTAAAAACCTTTGTAAAATTATCGAGTTGGAAGGCGTTAGGGTAAGTAATACGTTCTTTTCGATTCGCTCGAGATCATTTCAAATCGAACTCTTCGTCTGAGGAGCCATGTCAATGATTCACCTCGCACGCATCATTCTTCCCGGCATCATCAATTCACTATTTTTCGCCGTCATCCTTGCCCAGAACCCGTCTGTGCGCACGGCCTCGATCAGCGGGCGAGTGACGGTCGATGGAAAGCCGGCGCCCAACGGCCTGGTGACCGTGGTCGAGGTCGATCCCAAAATAGAAGGCGCTCGCATCATTCAATCGAACGGCCGCGAAGCCGTCGATCGGCTCGGATATAAAGCCACGACCAATGGGGATGGCAGCTACCTTCTCACCGGCTTACCGGCAGGACAATTTAGAATTTCGGCTTTATCGCTTGCATACGTACCGGATGATAAAGCTCAGGATGAAGCAGGCACAAAACAGATAACGTTGGACGATGGCGAAGCACGCGAGGATGTGGACTTCGCGTTGATACGAGGCGGGGTGGTTACGGGCCGCGTCACTGATGATGAGAACAGGCCTCAGATCGGGAGGACTGTCAGGTTGACCCTTCTGCTCGACGATGGTCAGAAAAGAGAGGTTTCCCGGAGAAGAGGACAATCGTTTGAAACCGATGACCGCGGCGTTTTTAGAATCTACGGCCTGCGAGCAGGACGATATATCGCCAACGCGGAAGCCGAGAACTACAGATTGGATGGTAAGAAGTTTGAACTCACCTATCATCCGAACACGGCCAATGAAGAGCAAGCACGAGTCTTCGAGGTTAAAACTGGGAGCGAGATTGCGGGCATCGATATCAGGTTGGTGAATCTCCCGAAGACCTATGAGATCCTGGGCCGAGTGACTGAAGCTGAGAACGGAAAGCCAGTCCCGCAAATCAGGGTCTATTGCAGAGCGGTGACGAAGCCAGAGGATATATATGGCAACGGTGTGTCGGACGGGCTAACCGACCTTCAGGGCAACTTTCATATGGCCGGTTTGAAACCGGGTAAATATAGAGTCGTCTTGAACTCTAGGAATTCTGATCATCCTTTCTATGGCGAGGGTAAATATTTCGAGATAAATAGCGAGAACGCCAGTGGAATCGATTTTATAGTCAACCGGGGCGGCACAGTCAGCGGAGTGGTCGCATTTGAAGGCGGCAAAGACAGATCAATCGAAGCCAAACTCTATCAAACCCAGGTTTGGATGATCGTCACGCGCGATCTCGGTAAAGGGCCTAAGACGGAAGCAACAAATTTCTCACAGCTTTCTCCGGACGGGAGCTTTCACTTCATCGGATTACCACCGGGAAAACTGCGTTTAGGTTTTTTGAACAGCAATGGCCCATTCTTCGTGCTTCGCGTTGAACGCGACGGTATCGTACAAACCGATGATATCAATGTCGGGCCCGGAGAGAACATCTCTGGAGTAAAGCTCATCACCGCGCACGGCGACGGAGTTATTCGCGGTGAGGTGAAAGTCACGGGTGGAACGCTACCTGAGAACTGCGATCTCTCTGTTATGGCCAGGCTGATCGGTCAAAGTTTCGGCCAGCCAGTGAGGGCCGACGGGAAGGGCAGATTTCTGATCGAGGGGCTACTACCCGGCGAATATAGCTGGGAAATAAGTTACTCGCTTAAACCCGGAATGAGGACGACGCAGTCGGTTGTCGATCAAAATGTTTATGTCAGAAGCGGAGCCGATACCACTGCCACCATTACACTGAACCTGAACGGTAAGATCAATAGAGCCGATAAATGAATCGATCGATATACCTTTTCATCATCCTGCTTATGTTAATCGCCGGCACGGGAGCCACGAAGCCTGCCAGTGGTCGTAAAGACGAGCTTTTCCGGAATGGGGTGATCACGGGCCGTGTGATCTTGGAGGATGGAAGCCCTGCTGAAGGTGTGCGAGTCAGTATCATGAGAGTCGGTATAAAACAGACATCCTTGCATCATTCAATGCAAAACTTCAGCACCGACAGCGAGGGCAATTTTAAAGCGACGGGTCTCGTGCCGGGGGTTTACAATTTGTATGCCTCCCTCGCAGGGTACGTGACAGCTCCCACTCCTGGCGCATCGCCCCTACACCGCATCGGCGAACACGTGACGATCAACCTGGTTAAGGGTGGGGTGATCACCGGCGTCGTGACCGATGTGCGTGGCGAGCCGAAGATCGGCGAGTACGTCTACGCGTGCAGGGTACGTGACGCCGAAGGGAGTCCTTTAATTGAGGGACGACGCACGTACTCCGTGGGTGCTAATACAGACGACCGGGGCATTTACCGCATCTACGGCCTCAATCCCGGCAGTTACATACTCAGAGTCAATGCTGGATTGGGCGCCTCTGCCGGAGGTGCTCAATTACAAAACGGTTCCCCGACCTATCATCCATCGTCGACGCGCGGCGGCGCCACCGAAATTACCGTCGATGCCGGTGAGGAGGTCACCGGCATACACATTCAGTTTCGCAGTCAGCCGGGGTACGCGGTTACCGGGATATTTTCAGGTGAAATCGAGACGGATAATCCAGGCAATGGGCCGAGGGTGGCTTTGTTAAATATCAACAGCGGGCAGATCGAATCTGAAAGTTACGCCAGTAATTCGAATCGCTTTGTATTCTACGGCGTGCCGGATGGTGATTACGAAATATTCGCGCACCGGTATTCTCAATTGCGAGGCAATGCAGGCGCATCGTCGGTCCGCATCCAGGTCAGTGGCGCAGACGTGACCGGGATCGAACTCAAACTCTTCATGCTCAGTTCGATCAGCGGCCGCGTCTCGATTGAGCATTCATCAACTTCCTGTCAGAGCGAAGAGAAGCTCGGGGTCGAAGAGCTATATCTGTCAGCCGAGAGTATCGAACCGAAGAAACAATCTAAAAACCCTTTCTTCGCATGGGATGATTACCGGTTCAATTCACGCACCGGAGTGTTGAATGAGAAGCGGGAGTTCGCTTTGAACAATCTCGAGCCGGGGCGTTATCGCATCGTGGCCGATCTACCCCGGGAGAACTGGTACGTTCGCGCCATCAATCAACCGGCGCCGGGAAAAACGAAAAGCCCGATCGACACTTCACGCGCCGGCATTGCGGTAAAGCGAGGAGAAAATCTCTCAGGGGTAGAGGTCATCGTCGCCGAGGGCGCCGCGAGTTTGAGCGGCCGCATCGTCTTTGCCGACGAACTTCAATCGAAAACCAGCGAGAGACCGCTATCGCGTTATCGCGTCCATTTAATCCCGGCGGAGAGCACGGCTGCCGAGAATCTCCTGCGATATTTCGAAACGCCCGCAGGTTCGGACGGAACGTTCGCCTTCAAAAAGCTGGCGCCGGGTAAGTATTGGATATTGGCGAAGCAGTTGCCCGATGGCGAGTCGGTTGAAGGTCAAACGAAGCCGGCGGCCTGGGATGCGGACGAACGCGCGAAAATGCGACGCGAAGCGGAGAAGAATGTTATTGAACTTCAGCCGTGCCATCGAGTGAATGACTATGTCTTGCGTGCGAATCTACGATGACCATCTTAAAAACCCCGGATCACGAACTGTTCTCCCTCTGCTTCACCGGCCAACTGCCAGTACTCCAGAGGCAATTGAGTGAAGCGTGTGCAAAATTAAAGTCCAACAGAATCAATCAATTGTCTCGTATCAGCGCCGGAGGCGCGTAATGTCTATAGTTCACGATCCTAACCATAACCCGAGCTCCGGAGGAGCGATATATGACATGTCGCTCCTCCGGAGCTCGTGAATCTTTGGTAATCGAATACTATAAACATAAAGCGCCTCTGGCGCTCGAAGATGTTGATTCCAATGAACTTTTATTTGCACTGTCTTAAATTGAGTAAAAGCCAGCAACAAAGGAAAGACACAACTGAACCTATTGTTTGGAGCTCCGCTTAAGCGGTCAGAACGATACGTGCGGAATGGAAAGACCGCGTAAACGCGGGACTCCAAACACAGGCTCTCTCAGTTCGGAGTTCACGCCTTCAGGCGGTCAGATCATCACGCGCGGAATAAAGAAGACCGCGTAAACGCGGAACTCCAAACACAGGCTGTCATCACCGTTTAATTTGTGCCAGCGCCGTTTTCGGTATTTTCGCTACGATGCTGACTTGCGTGCCGACCAGATCGGCTACATCGTACCTCACCGCAAACCCCATGATCATCGCCGATTCAGTCGAATTCAGCTTGTAGTCGACTTCGAGCCAACGAGCCATATCGGTCGTCGCGCGCTCCAATGCCTGATCGAGCGAGCCTCCGATTCCGATCGCCATTATATATTCCGAGTTCTCGGCCCGCGGCGTGCCGATCGGTTTCTCAGAGATCACATCGACTGTGAATTCGAACTCCATCGAGGTTTCCAGCGCGTCCCCCGTCAGTTCGCCATCACCCTGCGCGGCGTGGCCATCGCCCATGAAGAGCAATGCGCCTTCGTAGAATACCGGAAGATAGACTGTCGTACCTTCGCGAATCTGGTTGTAGTCCATATTGCCGCCGAAGACGCCTGAATCCCCCGTCCTGATCACATTTCCGCCCGGCGGGGCGACTCCCACGCAGCCGAGCATCGGTTGCAGCGGAACTGTGAAGCTCTTAAGTGGATCGGTCGGTTGTTCGAGATAAGCGATCCCCTTCTCTTTGTCGAGCTTCCAGCGGCTGTTGAAGTTCTGCGCGCGTTTCAGGTTCATCAAGTATCCGGGACCGAGCGCATTGCCCACGATCCCCTGCCCGCTCTGCGCCCAGTCACGGTTGGTTCGAACGCGATTCAATTTGACCACCAGAGTGTCGCCCGGCATCGCGCCTTCGATGAAGAACGGGCCGGTCAACGGATTACCGCCCAATGATCGACGGACGGACTTTTCATCCGTGCCCCCGGCGTCGACGCTCCTGGTTTTCACTGTGTCGCCCGGAAATATCCGCAGCGCTGGCGCAATGGCATGAGAAAATGTGCGATGGAATTCGGTCGGAGTAAAAGTGTGGGTGCGCGGTCCGCCTTCCGGCCTGACCGCGGGCCGGCGTGCGCTCCACTGAAGCTTGATTCCGCCCCAGTCGCCATCGCCCTTCAGGGAACTGTCCTGAACTCGCCCCGTGTAGGTGGCCTCCACTCGCCCGTCGGGTGTCAGCCATTTCAATGTAATGACCGAATCGTCGATTGTGCCCTCGATCTTCGATGGGCCGGCGTTGCCTGTGATCTTGTTGTCTGTGACCTGCAAGTTCAGGTGGTGAGTGTGGGTTTCATCGTGAAATCGCTCGAACAAAATCCATGCTCCCGAGATGTCATCGCGTTTCGCGGCGGTCGACTGCGCAAGTGAAGACTGAGACATAAGACCGACCAAAAATAATGTACCCAGAATACGCAACATATATCCACCTCCTCAAGAATAGTTTTCAGTTTTTAGTTTTAGTTGGGCGGTCTCGATCGGCAACTAAAAACTAAAAACTGAAAACTGATTTAAGTCACTCTTCCCGCAGCGCGATCGTCGGGTCGAGCTTCGCCGCACGGAGCGCCGGCAATCCCGATGCTATTGCTCCTATGATCAAAAAGAGCATTGCCATTGCTGCGAATGTAACCGGGTCGGTCGCTTTGACTCCGACCAGCATGCTGCTCATCGCGCGCGTGAAGCCGAATGCCGCGACCATCCCGATTGCGATGCCTATCATACTCAGGTGCAGTCCCTGTCCGACCACCAGTTTGAAGATGCTTTCCGGCGTCGCGCCGAGCGCCATCCGGACGCCGATCTCCGACGTTCGCTGCCGCACGACGTTCGACAACACGCCATACAGCCCGATGCTAGCCAGTAGCCCCGCGATGACCGCAAAAACGCCGATGAGCAGGAGCGAGAAGCGCGTATTCGTCTGCGCCCGTTTCACCAGCGCTTCCATCGGCTGCATTTCGGTGATCAGCAGGCTCGGTCTGAACTTTGCGACCTCGGCGCGAATCGCCGCGGCGTACTGCGCCGGGTCGCCCTTGGTGCGAACACCCCAGTAGGTGGCCAGGCGTCTCATATTAAATCCATTGGTAAAATAGACCTGTTCGCGCCCGGGCTCAGCCAGCGTTGTTTGGCGCTGATGGGCGACGACGCCGATCACTTCGACCCATTGCGGCTCCACTGAGGCAAAGCGTACCAGAATCCGCTTCCCGACTGCAGATTCGTTGGGAAAGGCCTTAGCCGCGAAAGACTGGTCGATGATCGCTACTTTCCTCTCCGGCGTATCGTCCGCTTCGGTGAATACGCGTCCAGCAATGAGCGGCGTGCGGAGCGTTTCGAAGTAACCGGGAAGTACGACCTGCCAATCAGCCGCCTGAAACTTGCTCGGATCGGAGAGCGCCTCCGCCATACCCCATCGGAGAGGACTGAACCCTCCCGCAAGCGGGAACGGATAGGAGGCCGTCACGTTTTCGACGCCAGGCAGCGCGCTCAACCGCCCGTGGAGATCGCGCATGAAAGCGGCGCGCTCCTGCGGCTGGCTCAGATTGCCGGCGCCAAGCAATTGAAACGCGAGAACATTGTCCGGATCATAACCCAGGTCGATTCGCTGCAATGCGATGAAGCTGCGGATCATCAGGCCCGACCCGATAAGTAATATGAACGAAAGCGCCACCTCTGTAACGACCACGGTATTGCGCAGCCATCGCCCGCCTCCCAGCCCGCCCGTGCGACCGATGCCGCGCAGGATGTTCATCACATCCGGCTTCGATGCCTGCAATGCCGGCGGGAGGCCGAAGATGACGGCCGCCGCCAGCCCCGCCAACGCCGTAAATGCGAGCACAACCGGATCGATCGTAATCGAACCGAGGCGCGGCAAGTTCGCGGGCGCGATGGCGAGCAGTTGACGGATGCCATACCACGCCAGTCCGAGTCCGAGGAGCGTGCCGGCTCCCGCCAGCAGCAAGGCTTCCACCAGCATCTGGCGGACCAGGCGCCACCAGCTCCCGCCGAGCGCCGCGCGTATCGCGAGCTCGCGTCGGCGCTGGGACGCCCGCACGAGCAATAGATTTGCCACATTCGCGCATGCGATGAGCAGAAGAAAGACCACCGCGCCGGTCAGGGCGAGGATGGCGGGTCGAACCTCTTCGACCAGATACTGATGCATCGGCTCCAACCGGATATGGAAGCCAGCGCCCTCCAGTATCGTGTCGCCCTTTCTTTTCTCAGCTCCGACCACATCGCTTTCGGCCTGCGCCTGCTCGATTGTCGCACCTTCTTTTAAACGGCCGATCACTCGATGAATTACCATGTACCGGTTGGCGGTATCGTAAGTGAGGCGTGCGGCATACCAGATGTCCGGCGTGCGTTCCTCATTCAGCCTTGGCGGAAGTAGCAGCTCGAACTCCGGCGCCAGCACACCCACGATCAGAGGGCCGCTGCTTCCGCCACTAAACATGCGGTTGCCGATAATGGCTGTACGCCCACCGTAGCGCTGTTGCCAGTATGAGTAACTGAGGATTGCGATGGTCGGCGTCCCTGGCACGACGCCCGCCTGTTGTTCCGGTTCTTGCGGAGGTGGCGGTTCACCATCCGCTTCCACAAAATCACGGCCAAAGGCTATTCGCGCGCCGAGCAGCCGGAAGAAGTTGGGCGTGACCGATGCAAAACTGATCTGCTCACGCGTGCCATCCTCCTTTGTGATGGTGGTGCGGCTAGTATAGACGCCAGCTACGCTCTCAAACGTCGTCTTCGTCGCTTTGCGAAAGTCGATGAAATCGGTGTTTGAAAACCGCCAGTCTTTAACATTGCGCTTCCTCATTTCCACATCAGCAAATACCAGCCGATCAGGATTTTCATAGGGAAGCGGCCTGAGCAGCACAACGTTAGCGACGCTGAAGATGGCCGTGTTCGCGCCGATGCCGAGAGCGAGCGTGATAATGGCGATCAAGGTGAAGGCCGGCGACTTCACCAGCATCCGTACGCCGTAGCGCAAGTCTTGCCACAAGGTCTGCATATTTCTCCTCTGGGAGGCGCCTGGGTACGCATCGCTCCAGCGTGCGGCGTTCCAGACGGCGGATTTACACGTTTCACAATGAGGCAATGATCACAAGTTGGATAGTCGAGCCGCTCACCTACTCATACCTCAACGCGATTATCGGGTCCACCTTCGTCGCCCGCCAGGCTGGAATCCAGCAGGCCGCGAGGGCCACGAAGGCGAGCAGCAGCGGGATGAAGACGAAAGTCATTGCATCGGTCGCACTTACGCCGAAGAGCAACGTCTTCATCAATCTGGTCAGCGCGAAAGACGCAATCAATCCGAGCGCCACACCAATCGCAGTCAAGGCCATCCCCCGCTTCACGACCAACACCAACACATCACGCGAGCGCGCACCCAATGCGATGCGGACGCCCATCTCATGCCTGCGCTGCGTCACCGAGTAGGAGATCACACCATAGATGCCGACGCTCGCCAGAATCAGCGCCAGCGCGGCGAAGAGGGCGATCAGCGTCGCACCGAAGCGCTGCAGTGAGACCCCCGAGGCGAAGTGTTGCTCCAGCGCCTGGACCCTAACCACCGGCAGATCACGGTCGAGCGATCTGACCTCGTTGCGCACGGCCGTCGCGAGACTGAGCGGGTCGGTGGACTCGGTCTTGACGATGAGAAATACATTCCACGAGATCGCCTGTATCAGCGGTTGGTACATCGCGGGTTGCGTCTCGTCCGCGAGCCCGTTGTACTTCACATCGCCAGCGACGCCGACGATTTGCCACCAGTCCCGTTGTCGCTCGTCACTCGTATCGATGCGCTTGCCGATTGGGTCTTCATTCGGGAAGAAGTGCCGCGCCATCGTCTCGTTGATAATCGCCACTTGCGAAGTTTCGCGGGAATCGGCGGCGCTGAAGTAACGACCGCGGCGCAGCGGGATGCTGAACGCACGGAAGTAATCCGGACTCACACGGATTATGTAGGCTATCGGCGGAGGTTGATTGGGAACCAGGGGTCGCCCTTCCATTTTGAAATCGTCCGAAAATTCCGTGCTGTCGGGTGGCAGACTGTTGCTCACAGCGACGTCGCGCACGCCGGGCAGTGCCCGGATCCGTTCGAGCAGGAGCTGGTAAAATGTGGCTACCTGCTGTGGATCGGCATACCGTTGTCCACGCAGCGCAAGCTGCATCGTCAGCATGCGCTCAGTGTTGACGCCTGGATCAACACGCAACAACCGCCAGAAGCTTTTGACCAATAGCCCCGCGCCGATCAGCAGGACGACGGCCAGAACCAGTTCTGAGATCACCAGCAGATCGTGCCAGCGCCGCTTACCGCGACTCTCGGTAACGCTCCGCCCACCCTCTTTGAGCGCCTCGTTGAGACTGATCCGCGAGCTTTGCCATGCCGGCGCCAACCCGAAGAGCACGCCGGTCAGCAATGATACGAGGGCCGTCCAACCTAACACGCGCACATCAATGCCGGTATGCTCTAAACGCGGAATGCCTTCCGGCGCCATCTTGAGGATCAGATCACCGCCCCAAGATGCAAAAAGCAATCCCAGCAGACCGCCGGCGAGCGCCAACAAGAGGCTCTCGGTCAAAAGTTGCCGGAGAATGCGGGCGCGTCTCGCACCGAGCGCGGCACGGATGGAAATCTCCTTCATGCGCGCAGCCGAACGAACCAGCAGCAAATTGGCGACATTTACAGCGGCAATCAGCAGCACTAGCGTCACTGCTCCCAACAACATGAGCAGGGGCAATCGCACCTCGCCGACGATGAACTCATCGACGGGCAGGACGTTGAAAGAGAGCTGCTGGCCTAAAAACCTCGATTTAAAGGCATTCACCGCCTCGGCGCGCGCCTGGTCGAGGTGCACCTCGGATTTCAAGCGCGCCACGCCTGTGAGAAAGTATGGTCCACGCCGGGTGGGTTGCTGTAACTGCAATGCGACCCATAACTCTACATCTTTATACGGGAAGTCGATGGCGGCCGGCATGACGCCGATGACGATGAAACTCTCGCCGTTAAGAGTGATCGCGCGACCTACAACCTGCGGATCGGCGGCGAAATATTTACGCCAGAAGCCATCGCTGATGAGCGCGACACGCTGTGCGCCGGGTCGCTCTTCATCAGGGGAAAAAGTGCGCCCAAGCGACGGCAATATACCAAGGATGGAAAAGAAATTAGCGGTCACGCCGACAGCCTGAACCCGTTCGGGCGTTTCGCCGCTCGTGTAGTTGAACATTATGTTTTGGAACGCGCCGATCTCCGCAAAGGATCGGCTCTGCGCCCTCCAATCGAGCAGATCGGCGACTGCGAGCGGCGTCCGGTCTCCACCAGCCGCCTCCGCCCCACTGTTCCAAGCCATCACCAGTCGCTCAGACTCCTTGAACGGCAAGGGACGCAGCAGAACTGCATTCACCACGCCGAAGATCGCCGTGTTCGCGCCGATGCCCAGCGCCAGGGTGAAAACGGCAATCAATGTGAAGCCGGGGTTCTTCCACAACATGCGCGCCCCATAGCTCAAGTCTTGCATCAAGGATTGCATCTTTCCTCCGAGTTGAGTTGTTATAACAAAAGCCATCCGGCGTCTATTCGGACCTGAGCGCAATCATCGGATCCACCTTCGCCGCTCGCCGCGCCGGCAGCCAACAAGCCATCAGCGCGACGATGATGATCATCAAGGCCACGACAACGAACGTCAGCGGATCGGTCGGGCTCACGCCGAACAACAACTTCTCCATCAACCGCGTCAACCCAACCGCGACCGCCAGGCCAAGCGCCAACCCGGTCGATGCCAGCTTCATTCCCTGCCCGACGACCAACTTCAACACATCGCGCCCGCGCGCGCCGAGCGCAAGACGAATGCCGACCTCGTGCGTGCGTTGCGCGACCGAGTAAGACATCACGCCGTAGATGCCGATGCCCGCGAGCAGCGCGGCGACTCCTGCGAAGACCGCGAGCAGGAGAGCGCTGAAGCGCGACCTGCTCAGCGAGCGCGCCAGCCAGCCTTCCATCGTCCGCACGTCGGCGACGGGCTGTTCGGCATCGAGCGAGCGGATCACTTCGCGCGCCGGCGCGGCCAGGTTCTCGGCGTTGCCCGCGCCTCGCGCGCGAACGACGAGCGTCATATTCGTGTAGACAAGCTCCGGGTGCGGCCAGTAAGACATCGGCTCGGCGGGCGCGTCGAGCGTCTCGTGCTTCACGTCACCGACGACCCCGATCACCTCACACGGCAGGTTCTCGTCTTTCATGTCGATCGTGAGCCGCTTGCCGAGCGGGTCTTCTCCGGCGAAGTAGCGGCGGGCGAGGGCTTCGTTGATCACCACGACGTGGCGCATCGTTGCCGCTTCCTGCTCGGTGAAGAGCCGCCCGCGCCGCAGGGGGATCCGCATCGCCTCGAAGTAATGCGCATCGGTGACCGCGACGCGCGTGACGTGATCCTGGCCTGCGGGCTGCTTGGGCTGTCCCTCAATGTCGAATCTCGTGCCCGCCGGCGGCGCGGCGAAGGGCAGGAAGCTGATAGCCCCGGCCGATTCTATGCCGGGCAGCGAACGCAGCTTCTCAACCGCTCGCTTGAAGAAGTCGATGCGCTGTTGATCCTGGGTGTATTTCGCGCCGGGCAGCGCCACACGCATCGTCAGCACTTTCGCGGCGTCGAAGCCCGGATCGACCCCTTGCAACTGCGCGAAACTTCGTATCATCAATCCTGCACCGATGAGCAGCACGAGAGCGAGCGCGACTTCAGCCACGACGAAGGCATTACGTATGCCGCGAGCCCGCGCGCCTCCGATGACGCCCTTGCCCTCCTTGAGCGCGTCGCTCAGGTTGAGACGCGACGTCTCGCAAGCGGGTGCGAGGCCGAAGACGACTCCAGTCAGGAGCGATACGCCGAGCGTGAAGAGCAGCACGGGTGCGCTGACCTTCACGCTTTGCAGGTTCACGAGGTCCGGCGGACTCAGGCTGACGAGCGTCTTCGTCCCCAACCAGGCGAGCAGCAGACCCGCAGCGCCTCCGAGAAGTGCAAGCAGCAGGCTTTCCGTAAGCAGCTGCCGCACAACGCGTGCCCGCCCGGCCCCAAGCGCGCTTCGCACGGCGATTTCACGCTGCCGCACAGCAGCGCGCGCGAGCAACAGGTTCGCCACGTTTGCGCAAGCTATCAGCAGCACGAACGCGACGGCAGCGAGCAATACGAGAAGAGCGAGGCGGATTTCGCCCGTCAGTTGCTCGCGGAGAGGGACAACATTCACACCCCATCCGGTATTGAACTCTTTGTACTGACTCTCGAGACGCGCACCGATATCGCTCATCTCGACCTGCGCCCGCTCGATGGTCACACCTGGCTTGAGTCGCGCCACTACACTCAGGAATCGCCCCTCCCGTCGAAGCATCTCATTCGTGAGCGCGAAGGCCGACCAGATTTCCGAGGCATTGCCCGTAAGCGAGCCTTGTTTGATAAACCAGCTGAAATCGGGCGGGAGGACGCCGACGATGGTCGTCTCGTTGCGATTCAGGAGTATCTTCCGCCCAATTACTTCCGGGTCGCCATCGAAACGGCGCCGCCAGAAACCGTAGCCGAGCACGATGGTGCGCGGCTGACCCGGCTTCCCGTCGTCTGACGTAAACGTCCGGCCGATGATCGCGTTGACTCCCAGCACCGAGAAGAGGTTCGGGGTGGCGATTTGCGCCGCTACCTCTTCAGGCTCGCCATCACCCGTCAGGACGTAGCTTCTGTCCGCGAACGCCGCAATATCCTCGAAGACGCCGTTCTGCGCACGCCAGTCGCTGTAGTTACCCGGATTGACGACGTTCATCTGCCGGTTGCGAGGTCGATTGTGTTCCCATACCATCACCAGCCGGTCGGCGTCACGATAGGGCAAGATTTGCAGCATCACTGCATTGACGACCGAAAAGATCGATGTGTTCGCGCCGATGCCGAGAGCGAGTGTGATGACGGCGATCAAGGCGAAACCGGGTTTCTTCCACAACATTCGCGCACCAAAACGCAGGTCTTGCAGGAAGGCTTGCATATCATCCGCTCCAGTCGACAATAGTTGACAATATTAAATTCAAATATTGCACCCAAATGCTATGCCACATACGCGAGTATTGTTAATTCCTTTGACCGCTTAGCTTAGTTGTCGTACGTGGTCAGAAGTTCAGATGCCGGCTGTTCGGGATTGGGATTTGTTATTTCGAAAACGGGAAAAGGTAGGAGCTCAGCAATCGATAGCAGAAACGAAAAAAGGCAAAAAGTCAAAAATTGGGAATTACTACATCTGACCCGTAGTATTTCGCAATTTTGCTATTTGCCTTTTTGATTCCCTAAATTTAATTAGTCTTTGTGCCGGATGATGCAGTCGTACCGGCCGGATTGGTTTTGTTGTACTCCTTCATGAAATCGTCGGTAATGTCGGTAGCAGGGGCGGACCATAACATTACTCCGGCCTGAAATGATTGGCTGCCTTCCAACACCATGACGATTCCGTGCTGTTGGCTGTAGCTGGCGATATTTTTCTGTATTTTCTCGTAAACAGGTTGGGAGACCTCGCCGAACCGCCTCTGCGCGAAGGCCTCGAAATCTTCGGCCTGGCGTTTGAGAACCTTCTCCTTTTCCCCAGCGTCTTCCACCCATTGATTGCGTACTTGCGGGCTGACTGTGGTTCCCTGAGTTTGAATCTTATTTTTCAATTTGTTGAGCTCGTCATCCAGTGCTTGAATGTCTTTTCTCTTCGGCTCCAACTCGGCATTCAAAGCATCGAGCTTAACTTTGAGCTCATCGATGCCCTGGCGAAATTGACCGAAGAAGAGGATGGCGACTTTGCCATCGGCGCCCGTGCCGCCACCCGGCGCGCGGGTCTCTGCGGGCGGACTCGTGGCCGCCGGACGTTTGGGAGGCGCCGGTGTCTGGGCTATTACACATAATGCAAACAGGCTAGTTATCAATGACGCGAGGATCATTTTCTTCATCATCGTTTATCCCCCTTAGAGGTATTCTCAAATTCAATTGTATATTTTTCGATATAAGGCAGTCCCCAAACTTTGTCTGAGTGTTCCGGTTGTGGCGCCTCACCTAAGGTCCTTGACATGCAAAATCGCGTTCAGAACATACGCGAAATCAGCGACTTTCTGCTCGATTTGCTTCAGTCCGGCAGGTGTCAATTTATAGAACCCTATTGCGAAGAATATATTCGGCTTGCAAAGATGTCAATATCAGGTTGTGGCCGAATACGGTACTACAACTGCGCAAGTTATGCGCCGTTATAAGAACCTCATCGAAACTTTTACTTACCTGCTCGGTCAGTCTTAAAGATCGCCTTCGGAATCATCGCGTGGACGCCCTTAGTCCCATCCACCAGTTGCGTGATGCTCAAATCAGCCGCGACGCTCGCGAGCATATAGGCATCGTCGCGGGTGAGTTTCTTTTGATTGACCAGAAAATCTATCATCTCGCGCACCGCTATTTTGGTCGCCGCGGTCAGGTCTTCATCGATTCCCATCGTCATAAAAGCTTTAGGGGTTTCGGCCCGCGGCCAACTGAGTTTCATGTCTTTCCGCACGATGAGCTGAAGCTTGCCGAAAAGCGAAGTTTCGAGCGCGGTGATGCAGACCTCGCCATTGCCTTGAGCGGCGTGGCCATCGCCGATCTGAAATAATCCCCCGCGCACGTGAATGGGAATGAAGAGCTTAGTTCCGGCGACCAGCTCTTTGTTATCGAGGTTGCCCGCGTGAATCCCCGGCGGGGCGCTGCTGATGCGGCCGCTGGCCTCGGGGGGCGCGACCCCCATACTGCCGAAGAATGGTCGCAGCGGGACCTCGATACCTTCACCGAAACGCCCGACCATGCGTTTTTCATCCAGGGGGATGATCTTAATATTCGAGGTCTGAAAATCTTCAGGCAGAAACCCGGCACCCGGTCTGAACGCTGTATATGCATAGGGAATGGCCAGCTTGATGGATTGGATTCGAACTTCGAGAACATCACCCGGTTCCGCTTCTTCGATATAGATTGGGCCGGTGAGAATGTGCCCGCCAGGGCCCTTGTCGGTCACGGTCGTGAAAATCTCGCGGAGAGATGTCTCGATCTCATCTGGTCTGACGCCGGCGCCCTCCAACCTCGGCGGCGTGGAGGTGATCAGGGTATGTACCTGTACGGTGTCGCCCGATTTGATGCGAAGCACTGGTGGCGTGGAAGCTGCATAGTAACCCCACGCGACCGTCTTGGGAGTCGGTTTCAATACGTGAGAGTTCCCTGCTGCCGCAGGCTTCTGCGCAAATGCACTTGCGGCAGAAAGAACGAGCGAGCATAACAAGAGAACTACTGAAGCGATTCGATTTAAAATTGTATCGTTTGGCAATGGTCAGTCTCCCTTTTTTGTAATAATAAGGCGCTAGTATCGATGCAAAATAGCAAAGAGGCAAAGGTGTGAGGATCACGTAGATTTACATGAAGAATTTCCTGCGTCCCCTTGTCATGGTGACTACTTCAGCCGCCTATCTATTTACCCTGAAAAAGATTTTGCAGCTAGTGCTGGTGCGAGCCGAAAAATCTAAAATGCGAAACGATGTTTCTTCAACAATACTAGTGCACCATTTCGCATATCTTCAAGCGGGCATCAATGCCCGGGTGATAATATTATTTGGCATTATTGCCTAAGTTCTTGATAGACGGCACTTGTGGTGTAAGGTAAGCGACGAACGAAGTATGTTATATAAGATGGTAAAAGTAGAGAAATGCTAATGGTGAAAAAAACTTATTGAACTACTCTTAAAGTAGAAGTATACTCCGCCACGTACCTTCAGCGATACGGCTCGGCTTTATCGGCCAACAAAATACTTTTTACTTATAAGATAAAGCGAACTCAGAGGTTCCATAGATAGACCACTGTGATTGCCAGAGGCACGCATTGGATAGACGCAGTACTCTGGAAGGTATCACCGCGAGTTGTCATATGAAAACTATATCTACATCGTAATCGGCTCCCGTCGTAGTAACATCTTTGCTACGAAGTGGGCATTTCACAATTCACATTACTAATTAGGAGAGCGAATGGCTAGGATAAACAGCACAAGCGCATGGCTCATGTTGTTTGGGATTGGCGTGGGAAATGTAGTACTCCTTCGGTACCTTGATATCAATTTGCGTAGCCTGGTTATATTCAACCTGATCATGTTTGGGTTGGTGATATATTCTTTGACCAAGCAGCCTAAGAAGCCGGAAACACCAAAACCGCAATGCCCCGGATTCAATCAAATCAACCTACAGCTGGAGGCGAAAAATTCAGAACCCAAACCACCGCCACCGCCGCCACCACCACCCGGCATATATATAGTACTTAAATTTATATTTGCCCTTTCAGTAATAGTTAGTTTTTCGGTGGTAGTGGTGTTTATGATGCGGGATTGGCTAAAATCACCCGTGTCCAACGAAAAAATAGAAAGTGCAGTCGCGGAAGCAAAGGGGAGGGCAATATACTGGCAAATGGAACCAAGTAATATATCAATCAAACCCGATTCGGTCTTTGATACGATACGTTTACAAGCTAACTTGGTGTCTAAAGGTTGCGCTGAAAAACCCAGAGCGCAATACATGCTAACAATCAGGGACATTTTCAAAGAGACCGTTTATCTTTTCGATCCCACCGAATACACCTTGAATATCGATGACGAGCTAACCAGATTTACCACAGCCGGTGTTTGCAATTACACCAAGAGATGGTACGACGGAAAAAAAATCATTCGTAGACCATTCAGAGATCCGTACCTAGATGACTATGACTACTGGGGTGAATATCACCCCTACCATCTCGATACTTTGAAACTACCGGCCGGCCGTGTAGCTGTCGAATTAGTTTACATGCTAATGAAAGTAATACAGGCATCTGATTCATGTGTGGAAGTGTTAGTCAGGGGCTATGCCGACGGGCAAGATATGAAGTGGAAGAAGGCATTACGACCTGGAAAGTATCTCTATCGGGAGATTCAGACATACAATCCTTATAATCCGGTATCGGATCAGGCCTTCAAGTATTCAGCCACCAAGGAGGTTTATCGGGTTGGCGAGGAATATAAAAACGCCGACCTTCCGAATCTCCGTGCGATGTTTGTGAAGGAAAATATCATAGTTCCTACCCTGACGGCCTGTAACAGTATGAACAATGTGCAGGTCTCTATCTTGAACGGGCACGATTTCATCAGATTGAACCCATTGGAAAGAAAGGTACACGTTTATTTAATGGTATATTGAAATTCCATACCGGTGCTTCCGGAGAGATGCAGCGGTTCTTTCAAAACCCGCGGATGTGGGCGACTAAATCGCCCACTACGCGGGCTAACTTCTTGCGAACCTTGAAATCGAGCCGGTCAATTTAAGATTGGTTGGCGAGTTGCTCTCATTCATGCCTGAGCGCGATCATCGGATCAACTCTCGTCGCCCGCCTTGCCGGGATCCAACAAGCCAACAATGCCACGAGCGCCAGCAGCGCGCCCACTCCCACAAATGTCAGCGGATCGCTCGAGCTGATGCCGTATAACAAGCTAGACAGGATGCGCGTCAAAGCCAGAGATCCCGCCAACCCGGCCACCATCCCCGCGATCACCAGGATAAGTCCCTGCCGGATCACCAACTTCAAAACATCTCGGCCCTGGGCTCCCAGCGCTATGCGGATGCCGATCTCTCGGGTGCGGCGGCTGACCGCGTATGTCATCACGCTGTACAGCCCCATTGTCGCCAGAACCAGCACTAGCACGCCGAACGCCGTCCCCAGCCATGCGGCCAGCCGCGCCTCCCAATATGCATTTGCCAGATTCTGTTCGCCGATCTGCACTCCGAAGACCGGAACGCGCGGATCGAGCTGCGTGATCTCACGCCGCACGCCCGCGACCACTGATTTCGGTTCAGTACCGTCAGCAGCGTTGACGAGCAGCATCATCCGAAACTGATAACCTTCCTGGTCCTTGGGCAGGAAGAAGTAAGGGCGCGGACTCTCGTAGATATTCTGGTAGCGCCCGTCTTTAGCGACGCCGACGATTTCGATCAGCGGAGGATTAGGCCCATGGTGGAAGCGTTTACCGAGCGCGTTCTGTTCATTGCCGTAAAGCCTGCGTGCGAATTCCTGATTGACTATCGCGACTCTGGGCGCACCGCCGTCATCTCGTTCGGTGAAATCGCGTCCCACCACGAGCTGCGTCCGCATCGTCTCGAAATATTTGGGAGCGATGACATTTGCCCAAGACGGCATCCCCTCATTCGACGGCAGATCACCTTCCCTGAAAATGGGGCCCCGCCATTGTTGGCCGTTGATGCCGAGAGGGATGTTGGAGACCAGCGAGGCTGAACGAACTCCGGGCTGGGACTCGACGCGACGCAACAGTTCATTGAAAAAACGCTTGCCTTCCGCCGCGCTGTAACCGAGCAGCCCAGGCCTGATATGCATACTGATCAGATTCTCGGCGCTGAAGCCGGGATCGACATTTTGTAATCGGATGAGGCTTCTGAGGAAGAGTCCGGCGCAAACCATTACGGTGATCGATATGGCGACCTGCGATATGACCAGCAGGTTGCGCAGATTCCAGCCGACCGCGTTGCTGTGCTGCAAATTACCCTGTCCTGAAGCAACTCCCTTCAACACGGAGACCAGATCGGTTCGCACTGCGATCAGAGCCGGCGCCAATCCGAAAATGACTCCGGTCAGCAGCGTGACGAGCAGCATCCATTTGAGAACGAACAGGTCCAGGCTGAAATTCAGATTGATCGGAGAAAAAAACGGTGGGAGCGAGGCTTGGATAAAATTGATTGCCCAGAGGGCGATCAAAAGCCCCAGCGTTCCACCCAGGCCAGCCAGCAACAAACTTTCAACGAGCAATTGCCGCACTATTCGCAGTCGCCCCGCGCCGATCGCCAGGCGAATGCCGATCTCCCGGCTGCGCGCCCCGGCTCGTGCCAGCAACAGATTGGCGATATTAGCGCAGGCAACCAGGAGAACGAGTCCGGCCACGGCCAGAGCGATCATTGAAGTGAACCGATAAGATCCGTAGTCGTCCCCCCATCGCCCCTGGGCATCAGTTACGACATTAACTTTCGTTTCCGCATTGGTATCAGGATAGATTCTTCCCAAATTTTCGGCGATGAGATTCAGATCTGCCTCAGCCTGTTTCATCGTCATACCGGGTTTGATCCGGCCGAGCAGGAACAGGTTGCGGCACCCGCGTTTCGTCACACAATCCTCCGAGACGCCAAACCGCGTCTGCATCATCAGTGGAACCCAGAACGATATGCCGACGATAGAGTCCACTCCCAGGAATCCCGGAGGAGCCACACCGATGATCGTGAAAGGGTGGCCGCTCAGATAAGTGGTTTTGCCGATGATAGTGGGATCAGAGTTGAAACGCCGCTGCCAGAGAGCATGCGCCAGCACGACGACGGGATGTGTGCCCTGGGTGCGGTCCTCTTCAGCCAGAAAAGTGCGGCCCATCGTGGCTTTGACTCCCAGCACGTCGAAGTAATTGCCGCTGACGACCTCGCCCCAGACGGCCTCCGCCGGCCCGCCGCCGCTCACCTGCCGGCCAGCGCTGTCGCTGATCGCAGAGCTGTGCTGCTGTCTCGCCACCAATCCGGAAAGGACCCGGTTCTGTTCGCGTAAATCGATGTAATTGGGATACGAAAACACACCCCAAACTGCAGGATCTTTCCGGTTCCCGAAATACATCCGCACCACTTCTTCGGGAGCAGTTACGGGCAACGGTCGAAGGATATAGGCACTCACCGTGCTCAGAACTGCTGTGTTCGCGCCGATGGCGAGCGCCAGTGTCAGCACAATTATCGATGTGCCCCCGGGGTTCTTGATCAATAATCGCGCGCCGTAGCGCAGGTCCTGCCATAGGGTGAGCATTGTTCCTCCTCAGAAGATAGTTTTTAGTTTTTAGTTCAGTTTTCAGTTTTTAGTTGGGCTGTCTTGATCGGAAACTGAAAATGAACTGAAAACTAACTGCTAAAAACTAAAAACTGAAAACTGAACTAAAAACTATTCTGGACGCGAAGCGTTTGCCCAGTGATGATCGACATCCGCGCCGCTCACGACCACGCCTTTAACATCCCAACCGAGAGAGGCGCGAACTTCGGCCGCGCAATAACGCAGCGTCAACCCGCACCGCCGCCGATCCGAGTCGTTTGCCTCCGAGCCGTGCAGCAACAGATCGCTATGGAGCGATATCTCACCGGCGCGCAAAACGTTGTCTACCGGCGCGCCGATTGCGAGCGGGTCAACGGCGGTGTGGTCGAGCACGTTATCCTCGCTCTCCACGCTCGGCGTGTGCGGCAGCGGCCCGCGCAGGTGCGATCCGGGAATAAAGCGCATGCAGGCGTTCTCCGTATCGGCGTCATCGATCGCCAGCCAGACTGTCACGGTCTTCGAGGGCGTGAGCGGCCAGTAGATCGCGTCCTGATGCCATGACACGGCCTTGCCGTCGCGCGGCATCTTGCAAAAATAGTGCGAGCCCCAGCCGATGACGTTCTCACCCAGCAAGTCTTTGACATAGCCGACGATGCGCGGAAGCGTCAAAAGATCGTAAACAGCGCCGTATTTCAGATGAGCTGTGCTGATCGAATAACTGCTGCCTCCTTCAGCCAGGACGCCAGTAAGGATCGCGTCAAAATAGCGCCGGTGTTCGGCCATCTCGTCTTCTTTGAAGATGCGAAACCCGCTCAAGTAGCCGTCGCGGTTGAAGCCGGCTATCTCGGCAGAAGTGAGCCGCTGCGGGTTTGCGTTCTCGCAGGGGTGAAAGCGCAGATCGCGAGCGACTGTGCTCAGTTCTTCACTCTTCGGTGTGAGTCTGATAGTTGGTGATTTGCTCATTTCGGATTTCTTACGGATTGCTCAGCCAGATTACGGCATTGAGTAATAAACGCAACCTCCCAAATCCCACCGACGGAAGTCGGTGGATCGTTAAGTCCCAACCTACATCCAACCGATCCTCTTCTCGCCAAATCCCACCGACGACAGTCGTGGATCGTTAAGGTACAGCCTTCACCGCCTCGCAGGCCGGGCTCTAAATATCCCACCGACGGCAGTGTATGGGATATAAGTTTGTTCCAAAAGTGATAGAAAGACCTGTTTCCGATGATTCAATGAACCCGCAAATTACGGCGATGAAAATGTTCTTCTTGCTCTACCAGGATCTAAGACCGTATTATTTTCTGCTCAATCAACAAGAACAAGAAGGGGAAGGAATGACGAATAAAAAAATAAATAAAGTTATGAAACTGCGCCGCCTCGGTCGCAGCGGCCCCGAGGTGCCGGCGATCGGCCTGGGTTGCATGGGAATGTCCGATTTTTACGGTCCGGCGGACGAGATGGAGAGCATCGCGACGATCCACGCCTCGCTGGATGCAGGAATCACGCTGCTCGACACGGGCGATTTCTACGGCATGGGGCACAACGAATTGCTGATCCGCGAGGCGCTGAAAGGCCGGACCCGCGAGCAGGTCATCCTCAGCGTCAAATTCGGCGCACAGCGCGCACCTGACCGTTCGTTCATAGGCCTGGATAATCGCCCAGCTTCCGTCAAAAACTACCTGGCCTACACGCTGCAGCGCTTGGGTACGGACTATGTCGACATCTATCGACCCGCGCGTGTCGATCCAAACGTACCTATTGAAGATACAGTTGGAGCCGTCGCCGATATGATCAAGGCAGGATACGTCAGATATCTCGGTCTTTCCGAAGCCGGCGCGGATACGATCAGGCGCGCTCACGCGACGCATCCGGTGGTCGATCTGCAGATCGAATACTCGCTGATCAGCCGCGACGTGGAGGGTCAGATCATCCCCACCTTGCGCGAGCTCGGGATCGGGTTGACCGCTTACGGCGTATTGTCGCGAGGCCTGTTGAGCGAAGGAGCTGCGCAGGGCGGCTCGGCCAGCGGTTTTCGCGCACACCTGCCACGATTCCAGGGAGAGAACCTGGCGCGTAACTTAAAATTGGTGGAAGCCCTGCGCATCATCGCCGCGCAAAAGAATGCAACTGTGCCGCAACTCGCCATCGCATGGGCGCTCTCTCGCGGCGAGGATATCGTTCCGCTGATAGGCGCGCGGCGCCGCGAGCGACTGGCTGAAGCGCTGGGCGCGTTAAGCATCGAACTTACGCCGGACGATCTCGGTCGAATCGAAGCCGCCGTGCCGCCGGGCGCGGTGGCCGGCGACCGTTATTCGGCCGAACAGATGGCGATGCTCGACAGTGAGCGCAGAGCCGCAAACTGATCCCAAAGTTCGTCACAGTTCAATTTTCTTGCGTTATGGTGTTCGAATATTGCTCAAGATAGTCCGGAAGTTACAGTTATCGCGATACTGATCCTGGCCTTGGGATCAACTCAAATTCGATAATACTAATCAGCGAATCGATTTGGCATCAGCGATTGGTGGAATATGTGTTAACCGTTTTAGGTTTGGCTGCCGTCATTCATCGCGGTCATGGGGGCTATGGTATTATCAGTTATCTGGTCGATAGCCAGAAGCATAAGATTGGGGTGCAAGTCGCCCTGGCCACTACGCGCGGCAACATCACCAGAACGGTTATGATCGAAGGTCTTTGTCCAACCCTGGCAGGTATCGGTTGGGAATAGCTGGAGCTCTCGCTCTGACCAGCGTCCGCTCCGGCCTTCATTACAGTATCGATAAGATGAACCCTGATCCGATTGTAGTCAGCACAGCATTGCTTGCCGGAATCTCGCTGCTGGCTTGTTTCACGCCAGCGCGACCAGAGGACACAGAAGCCACGATAGCGTCATTACGACATGACTAAGCGTGTATCGTTTCTTTAATTCACATCCGGCTCAAACTGATCTATATAATTCCTGAAATGGAGCGATAGATAGATGGATAAAAACAGAATGAAACATCGAGTCATTATATTATCGGCCATTCTCATTTGTGCGTTTCTTCCGTTGCATACTGTGGTCAGTGCCCAGGAAGAGGCGGCGAGGAAAAAGATAATCGATCAATATCAGAAGGCGATCGATATTATCCGTGAAAAATACGTTGACCAACTTGATGACGAGGCATTAACCACCTCATCGGTTCAGGGCATGCTCAAATCACTCGATCCTCATTCTGATTACTTAGACAGCAAGAGCTTCAAGCGGTTCATGGAAACCCAGAATAGCGGGTATTACGGCATCGGCTCCTCCGTTAGGACGATCAATCAGGCGACTTATGTTACTGAGCCCTTCAAAGGCAGTCCCGCATCCGGGGCCGGATTTCGCTATGGAGATCAGATCGTCGCCGTTGACGGCAAAGACACCTCGACGTTGAGATCGGATCGCGTTCGTGATTTGTTGCGTGGGCCGCGCGGCACACAGGTGACGGTAACCGTGAAACGGCTCGGAGTTGCTGAACCTCTGACCGCGAAAATCACGCGCGATGATATTTGGCAGCCCTCAATCCCAAGTTTTTACCTGATCAAACCAAACATCGGCTACATCGGCCTGACGCGCGGCTTTCAATCCACAACGAACGAAGAGCTGGAGAAAGCGATGGCGATTCTTAGTAAGAAAGGAGCGGATCGTTTTATCCTCGACCTGCGCCAGAACAGAGGCGGTTACCTGGATCAGGCAATCCGCGTCTGCGATCAGTTCTTGCAACGAGGTCAGACTATCGTCTCAATCCGTGGACGCAACAGAAGCGAAAAGAATCAAACCGCCATCGCGGAGAATGGGACGACGGAAAATTTCCCGCTCGTCGTGATGATAGATCGATCTTCGGCATCTGCTTCGGAGATCGTCGCCGGAGCAATTCAAGATCACGACCGTGGGCTGATTGTGGGCGAATCAAGCTTCGGTAAAGGACTCGTGCAAACTATCCACCGGCTGGCCAGCGGTGGCGGTCTTATACTGACGAGCGCCCATTACTATACCCCGAGCGGCCGTCTCATTCAGCGCGATTACTCGAAGGGCTCACTCTTCGATTATTACTATCGGCGCAATGCCGATGATAGTGAGCAAAATGCGCCAAATCGATCCGCTGACATGAAAAAGACCGATCTCGGCCGCACCGTCTACGGCGGCGGCGGTATTGAACCTGACATCAAAGTCGATAACGCGCCTCCGATTACACCGACGCAAGGCCGTTTGTACCAAGCTCTGTGCCTATTCGTACGCGAATTAGTCTCGGGTCAACTGGCAGGTTATCAGCAGTTCAAGATCAACGGCATCACCTACGACTATGAGATGAATGGAAACGAGTACATAGTCAACGATGATTTGCTGAAACGCTATCGCGATTACGCAGTCGATTTTTACAAGAAGAATCCCGACTACTACATCACAACGGCAATGGTCGACCAAAATTTGGACTGGCAGCGTGACCGTATTCGGGAGGAGGTTTTATTGGCCGCTTACGGCAGCGATCGAGCGGAACAAGGGATGGCGTACCTGGATATTCAATTACAACGCGCGATATCTGAGATGCCGAGGGCCGCGGATATAGCAGTCCGATTCCGACGTCGCGACACCAGACAAAGATAGGATATGAGGCTTCCTCCTGTTGCTAGACGACTACTGAAACAATGCCAAATGCTAGGACAGGGTGTTATAGGGACCCTGTTCTAGTTATTTCGCATTTCAAATGATGTCTTCATCTGATCCTTTCCGCGTTTACGCGGGACCTCCTGACTACCATTTCGAGACCCGTCGCTTCCCCTTTGTCGTCCATAACGAACGTCAAATCCACATCTCTGAGTTTCAGGAAGAAGGACTTCTCCGATTGCGCGAAGAGTTCGGCTTTCGGGTCACCGGTGGATTGAAAAAAAAACCTCTCGCCATCTCTGCTGATCGTGATCACCCGGCCCGGCTCGATCTCGTATTGCCCCAGGTATTTTTCGATAACCTTGGGATCGAGCTTGATCTCCTTGCGCGCCGCAGCGAGGCGCTCATCCAACCAGCGGCTGATGAAAGTGTGAGTTGCCCGCTCGGCCTCGTAACGATAATCTCCCGTCCGTTTGGCCATCTGTTCGATCTCGGCCTCGAATTGATCATTCGTCTGCGACCAGCGCGGATCGGGCATCGTACGGCCCAGCATATCTTCAAAAACAAAGATCCGCAGAAAACTGACGGCAAACGCCGATGAGATGGCACTGCCGCCGCCGAGCCCCGGGGCAGCCGCGCTCAGACCATCGCTGTTGGCCAGCAGCAGAAAGGTGATCTTCTTCTCCGGGATCTTAAGATATAGAGCGGAAAACGAATCAGGCCAGTACCCATAATGCCAGATCAGTCTCAACCCTTTATATTGTTGACTGAACCAGCCCAACCCATAAGGCAGTGACTTACCGCTGGTCGACTCCGCGGGCGTCCAGGCGCGCTCCTGCGTTTCGGCCTTGATAAAAGCGTGACGATCGATAGCCGCATCGTACTTCGCCAAATCGAGCACGTTTGAAACCAGCCCGGCCGAAGCGCTGAGTCTCCTCGAAGGATAAGTCGTCTGGACCACTTCTTTACCGTACAGCCGATACGGCTTCGACAGTTTCGCGAGCCCGCCTTCGTATCGTCCGCCGTGTTCGGCATCGAGGAAGGCCCACCACTTGCCGCGATCGTCCAGGATGTCCTGCCCCGGCACCGTCGAAGACATCTCGACCTTGTCGAGGATGTTTCTGACCACCAGCTCACGCATGGATTTGCCCGAGACCTTCTCGATAACGTCCGTCAGATAAAAGAACCGGCCGCCGTCGTACCTATAATTTTCGCCCGGCGTATCGTGCGATGTGTGCGTGAAGACGTGCCTGACTTTGATCGAATCGTTCTTGAACCTGGTCTGAAACTCGGGCGAGAACTTCGACATGGGTTCGTCGAGATCGAGTTTTCCCTGCTCGACGAGCTGCATTAGGACGGTCGACGCGAATGTCTTGGTGAGCGAAGCGATGCGGAAGTTCGTCTCCGGAGTAACTTGAGTCTGCTTCTCCAGATCGGCATGACCGAAGCCTTTCGCCCAGACCACCGTGTTCTCTCTGACGATCGCTGCCGAGAGGCCGGGAATCTGCAGCTTCACGCGCAACTCTTCGAGCTGTCTTTCGAAGCGCGCTGTCCGTTCCCCGTCTTTCTCTGCTTTTTGCGGTACCGCAGGAGGCCGCTTCCATTCCATGACCGCTCGTTGGTTCCGCAACTTTTCAGTGAGCGCCGCCCCATCGATCACCTGCACCGGCGACTTGTTTTCGATCGCCATTTTCGCCGCGACGCCCGCAGCCTGCCCGAGGATCATGTATACCGGTTCCATGCGAAGAGTCGAATAGGTCACGTGACTCGCCGAGAAACAGACGGGCACCAGCAGATTCCCAGCTTCGGTCTCTTTGGGCAACAGGATGCGGTACGGTATCTGATATGGCGTGACCGGCACTTCCATATTCCCCTCATTCTGCGCAACGCCATCGGGCGTGACATAGCGCTGAACATTGTGCGAATCGCTGTTGTACGAGCCCATCCCGATCGCGTCGGGTTTCATCAGTTCGCTCTGAATGTCTTTCTGAGTCATGACGAAATCGCCGACCATCCGGCGCGCTTCGCGAATGTAGAGCTGATAGGGCCAATTGTCGTTGTCTGCGAATTCATCTTTTACGGGACCATACTCCTTCAACTCATCCTGAGTCTGCGTCGGTACGCGCGGATCGGTCGCGAGGAAATATAGAAGGCCTTTCGTGTAATTGACGTGATCCTGCCAGATTTCAGCTCGGCGCTTGTAACTCGCGTTCGGATAATCCCAGCTCTTTCCGATGTAATCGGTCGAGAAAGGGCCGTTATTATTGACGTCGAATTTGTCCCTGGCGATTGCCCGCGGCGCCAGTATCTCGCCAACGCGCGGCGGCCTGCCTTTTACTTTTTGAAATTCGGCCAGGAAACGCGCCAGCAGTTCAAATCGCTTAGGATCGTAGTTGGACGGTTTCGCGAACGGCAGGCGGTTGTTCGCGCCCTTTGTGAAGATCATGCGAAAGTTGTATGCCTGAACCCTGCGATCGCCCGCGCCGATCTCGCCCGGCGGCTCTTTCTGTACCTCGGACAGGAGCTTTTTCTTATCGTCATAAGCCGAGACGGGAAAATCGAATTGATGATTCTTATCCTTCGGCCGAACGCCCGCTAGCGATTCGTTGTACTGGCTCGTTGATTCGCGCCCCCACGTGTAGGAGATGCCGGCTTGCGCCATCATATCGCCTTCATAGGTCGAATCGACGAAAATCTCGCCGCGAAACCGCGCATCATTTTCCATCTGAAGTTCGGTTATCAGCATTCCCTGCTTCTTCACGCCGCCCTTCTCCTTCAAACGATGCCGCAGGAAAACCGAGATGGTCTTCGCCTCGGTTATCATTTCATTCAGGACTTTTTCGGCGATGTGAGGTTCGGGATACCACTCTATCTCTTTGCCGTAATGCTTGCCGAGCCGCTCGTAAAACTCGCGCGCATATCCCCCGATGGTCTCTTTCTTGCCGTGATCGGTCATGCTCAGACCGCCGGTCACCATTCCGCCGAGATGCGCGGTCGGCTCGAGCAGAGCGACCTTCAGCCCTTCTCGCGCGGCCGAGACGGCGGTGATTACTCCGCCCGCGGTGCCTCCGTAAATGACCACGTCAAATTTGGCGGATCGCTCTTGTGATGTAACGGTAAGAATGAATAGGAGTAGAGGAAATATTGACCAACGCATACGCGCTCCATGGATCAAGTGAGGTTGATGGGGGCTGATAGAGAATACCGAAGAGAATATACGAAACAAACAAAAATAACGAAAACGATCGAAATTCTTCAACTTTTCCGATCCTAGCCGGATTTTGCCGGTACTTCTTTGTGAAGCGCTGAAGTCGGGCCCGGTAATAGCCAGAGGTTTCACCTCGCTACTCCACGGCTATTATCTCGTTGGGACTCTCACTTCAGTACGGCGCCTCATATTTTTAGGTCATCCAAATAATCCGGCGGGATGATCAACATTTCGTTCGTTTCGTAATCTATTTTCTTCTCGCTTCGGCCATTCAAACGGAAAGTAGCTAGAAAGTATACCGCAGCGCGAGTTGAATCAGACGGGCGAATTGCCCTGCGTCCTGACAATGCCGAAGTTAGCCGGATCATTCACTTCTTATGTGACGCACCACGATCTGACCATCAGGGATCAGTGGTGATGGTCCTATCTTCAATTATCAACCAGGCGCAGATCGCGCTGGCCAACGCCAGGCCGGAAGCGATCAGCATGACCAGGCGAAATCCGGCTACGAACGATTCGTTGACCGATCGTTTGATCCCGGCTCTCACATCGATATCGATCCCTTCCTGGATCTCCGCAGCAGCCAGCTTGATGCGTTGATCATCGAACTGTTGCCTGGCTTCGGGTGAGAGATTGATCACCACCATGTGCTGGTCGAGGGACCGGTTGAAAACGTCGAACATGACGAGGCCGAGAACTGCAATGGCCAATACTGCCGCAACTCGCGAAGCGGCATTGTTGATCCCAGAAGCGACTCCTGCCTGATCCCCGCCGACAGCATTCATCACTGTTGTCGTAAGCGGGGCAACGCTCACCGCCATCCCCAACCCGAGCACGACGACGGCCGGAAAGAATGTCGTCCAATAGCTGCCTCCGACTGATGGTAGAGCGAAGAGGGCGAGCCCCCCCGCCGCTATGATTGGCCCAATCACCAGCGGCGTCCTGGCGCCATAGCGTTCCACCAGGCCCCCCGACCAGCGCGACAATAGGAAGATCAAAAGAATAAGCGGTAAAGTGGCGGCCCCCGCCATCGTCGCCGAATAGCCCTGCACTTGAATGAGATTGAGGGGAAGGAAGAAGAGACCGCCGCTCAGCGCGCTGTAGAGAAACAGGGTCAACAGATTCGCTCCGCTGAAATTGCGCGAACGGAAGATACCGAGGGGAAGCATGGGCGCTCGACTGTAAGACTCCAGCGCAAGAAACGCAGCCAACGCGATCATGCCCAGAAAGAGCGCGGTCATGACCACCGGATCGCGCCAGCCACGATTCGATGATTCGATCAGCGCATAAACTACTCCGCCGAGTCCAACGGTCGCTGATACTGCCCCTGGCCAATCCAGCCTTACCGCCGCTTGCGGATTCCTGCTCTCCGGCACGTGCCAGAATGTCAGAACCAATACGATCAACGCGAGAGGCAGGTTGATGAAGAAGGCCCAGCGCCACGACGCCCGCTCTATCAACCAGCCGCCGATGACGGGACCCACGGCGGCCGTTATGGCAGTGAACCCGGACCACGTTCCGATAGCCCGGCCCCTATCCTTCTCGCTGAACGAGGCGCTGATGATCGCTAGACTTCCCGGCACAAGGAGCGCCGCGCCGATCCCCTGCACTCCCCGCGCGATAATCAATTGAAACACGTTGGGCGAAAGGCCGCACCAGACAGAAGCCGCTGCGAAAATGATCACTCCTGTCGCGTATATGCGTTTTCGACCATAAATGTCACCGAGCGACCCTCCGGCCAGCAGCAAAGCAGCCAGCAATAAAGCGTAGGCTTCAACAACCCACTGTACGTCAACGACTGTCGCATTGAGATCGGCTTGGAGCGCCGGGAGCGCTATGTTGACTACCGTGCCATTGATGAAGGCCATGCCTGATCCGAGAATCGTCGTGGCCAATATCCACGGTCCGGCCTGTTTAGTGCAGGAAGCGACGGCCGGCGCGGAAAGAATCACCCCTTCATCGCAAGGTTGTCGGAGATAAATGCTCATTTGAAACGTTCATCTGACGCGAAGTAGCAGAGCAACAAAGCGCCCCTCTTTCTCCTTTGCGGCTTCGTGTCTTGCATCAAATCTTACTTTATCAGCGACTTATTCGTACCTCAAAGCCACCATCGGATCCACCTTCGTCGCCCGGCGCGCCGGGATCCAGCAGGCTACAAACGCGACTCCGATAAGCAAGACCGTGATCGCCGCGAAGGTGATCGGATCGGTCGCGCTCACCTCGAAGAGCAGATTCTTCATGACGCGCGTCAGGGCGAGCGCCGCGGCCACTCCCAGTGCCACTCCGATCAACGCCAGGCTCATTCCTCGCCAGACCACCATCCGCAATACATCGCTCGCTCGCGCCCCCAAAGCCATCCGAATACCAATCTCTTGCGTGCGTTGTGTGACCGCATAGCTCATCACGCCGTAGATGCCCACCGCCGCCAGGATCAAAGCGACCAGCGCGAACAGCCCGAGCAGGAGCATATTCAACCGCTGCTGGGCCACTCTCTCCGACAAAACATGCTCCATCGTCTGGATGCTCGGGATCGGCAGATTGCGATCGAGCGACCAGACTGCCTCGCGCACCGCATTGCTCAACGCCAGCGGATCGCCCGTTGTGCGCAGCACCACCTCCATCGAACCGGACGGCCGCTGTGCAAGAGGCATCCAGGATTCGATCCTGACCGGCTGATCCACCCCCTGCCGTCTGGTGTCGCGCACGACTCCGACGATGGTCATCCAGCGCGCGTTGGGACCCCCACCGCCGAACGTTAAACGCTTGCCGATCGGATCTTCGTTCGGGAAGTATCGTTTGACGAACGTCTCGTTGACGATTGTCACCATCGGAGTATCGCGCGTGTCCTGTGCCGTGAAAGCGCGTCCCTTCATCAATGGAATGCCCATCGTCTGAAAATAGTTGGGGTGCACGCGGTCGAATGGCAACTCGAGCGCCAGCTCGCTCGGGTCTCGCGGTCTGTTCTCGATGGTGAAACCGGCCGAAGTAGCCAGCTTTCGCAGCATGATGTCGCTCGCGGCGCTGGCGCTCACGACACCTGGCAGCGCGGACAGACGCTCTTGCAGCCGTTCGTAGAACGAGGCGGCTTGCCCGCGTTCGCGATATTGCGACCCCCACAATGTGACCCGCAGCGTCAGCAGATGGTCAGACTTGAATCCGAGATCGACCTGTTGCAACCGCCAGAAGCTGCGAACAAGTAGTCCAGCGCCGACGAGCAACGCCAGCGTCAACGCCACCTCGGCAACGATGAAGACTCCCCGAATCCGTTGCGCGCGCCGGCCGCCGCCGCCCCCGACTCCCGTGCGCCCACCTTCTTTGAGCGTATCGCTGAGTTTCACAAACGTCGTTTGCAGCGCGGGCACCAATCCGAAGATCAGTCCCGTAAGCAGCGATAGCCCAAGAGTGAACCAGAGCACGCGGTTATCGAGGCGAATATTTTCGAGCCGCGGAATGTTGCCCGGGCTGAGTTCGACCAGCAGCCGCAAGCTCCACCAGGCGAGCAACACACCCAGTGCTCCGCCCAGGATCGCGATGAGCATACTCTCAGTCAACAGTTGGCGAACGATGCGCCAGCGCCCCGCGCCCAGAGCCGCCCGGACGGCCACTTCGCGTTGCCTGACGGCGGCTCGCGCCAGCAGCAGATTGGCAACGTTTGCGCACGCGATCAGCAGCACGAACACGACCGCTACGAGGAGTATCATCAGGGCCCTGCGTATGGGACCGACGGTATTTTCGAGCACCGGAACGACGTTAACCCCATAACCCGCCATGTCCCGGAAACTGCTTCTCGATCTGACCCGCAACCAGATCCAGATCAGCCTGCGCCTGCGCGCGCGTCACTCCAGGTTTGAGACGACCGACTACCGGGAGAAAAAACCCGAAACGCGCATTATCCGACTTCATCCCCTCGTCTGGGGCCAGCGGCCCCCAAATCTCGGTCTTCTCGGGAAACTGGAATCCGGGTGGCATTATTCCCACTACGAGATATGGCTGCTCGCTGAGCGTGATCGTCTTATTCAAAATTCCGGGCTCGCCGCCGAAGCGCCGCTGCCAGAGGCTGTAGCTCAAAACGACCACTCTATCCCTCCCAGGCGTCTCTTCCTCGACGGTGAAACCTCGCCCGAGCATTGGGTTCACGCCTATCAACTGGAAGAAATTGATCGATACGGTGGCGGCGCGAATCTCTTCGGGCTCGGCGCCGGTTCCCGTGAGGTTATAGGCATCGGACGTCATCCCGGCCATCCCCTGGAAAGTTTTGTTCCGGTCGCGCCAATCGACGAAATTCGGATAAGAGGTGATATCGTCAGGGATTCCCTGGCGCTTGTTGTCGCACCAGACCATCGCCAGTTGTTCGGGATTCGGATAAGGCAACGAGCTCAGGATAACGCCATTGATGACGCTGAAGATGGCTGTGTTCGCGCCGATACCGAGCGCCAGCGTGAGGACGGCGATCAAAGCGAAGCCGGGATTCTTCAGTAACATGCGGGCGCCGTAGCGCAGGTCTTGCAAGAGTGTTCGCATAATTTCTCCTCAAAAGAAGTATTTGAGATTTGAGATGTTCGATTCGCATGGATAAGCCAAATGCGCATCGAACATCTTAATTTTCAAATCGAACCCCCTCCTCCAATCCTGCCCTATTTTTTTCCGTCAACCGTATTACTTCTTCATTCCCCTTTTCCGGAAAATTTTTCCGGCGGCCGACGATGCCTGGTCGCCCGCTCATAGGCATAAACGAACTTGATCAAATCCGGTTCGCCGAACTGTTTTCCCAGGAAAGTCAAACCCGCCGGCAATGAGTCATAGCTGAACCCCATCGGCACAGTGATCGCCGGGAATCCGGTCTGTGGCGAGAGCATCTGGCTATTGTCACCACCAGGGGCTCTGCAGGTCGCCCACTTTTCGCGGCGCATTGCTCCAGGTCGGATAGATGACCGCATCCAGCTTCTCCCTCTCCATCTCCTTAAGGAGAGCATCTCTAAAAGCGATGCTCCGCGGGTCGTGATACACGTCACGGCAGGGCGACTCCTGCGGCGTGGTCTGGACTGTCTCCTTCAGCCGTCTCTCGATGTAAGGGGAATAGAGTCCCGACTCGACTATCGAGGTCAGGCTTCTGTACTTCGCATTCTCGCCCAATGAAGCCAGATAGTTGTTCACGTCGTAGTGAAAAGAGTTGCACCAGATATTCTTCGTCAACTGGTCGTAATTTGGCAGATCAAACGGGTCTACGATGATGGCTCCCTGCGCTTTCAGGTCTTCGATCGCTTTCGCCACCAGCTCTTTGATTTGGGGATCGGTTGTCTGAGCGTCGACGTATCTCCTGAATACACCAAGACGCGCTCCCTTCAGGCCGTTCGTCTTCAAGAACTGCAGATAGCTCTTCGGCATCCTGCCCTGGGAAACTTTGGTGATCGGGTCCGCCGGGTCATAGCCCGCGATGGCTTCCAGCACCCGCACTGCGTCCTCGACGGTGCGCGCCATCGGGCCGCCTATGTCGTTGCGCAAATAGAGAGGAACGATGCCGTCGCGGCTAGTGAGCCCCATCGTCGAGCGAATGCCGACCAGCGCGCAGTGAGATGACGGGCCTCTGATCGAATTCCCGGTATCCGTCCCCAACCCAACCACGCCGAGGTTGGCCGCCACCGCCGCCGCCGTGCCGCCGCTCGAGCCCGCGGGGACGCGCTCCAGATCGTAGGGATTGCGCGTCACGCCGGCGATCGAGCTCTCCGTCAGGAATGGACTGAAGGCCCATTCGGCCATATTCGATTTGGCCAGCACGATGGCCCCCGCTTCGCGTATCCGCCGCACCTGATATGCGTCATCGCCGGGAATAGAGCCCTTGAGCGCAAGCGAGCCCGCGGTCGTCTGGAGCCCCTTCGTATCGTAGTTGTCCTTGACGATCATCGGAATCCCGTGCAGCGGGCGCAGCTTCCTCGTTCGTTTAAATTCCTGGTCGAGTTTGTCCGCCTCCGCGAGCGCTTGCGGATTGACGATCACTATGGCGTTTAGTTTAGTGGATTGATCATAGGCTTCGATTCGCTTGAGATAGAATTCTACCAGTTGGCGGCTGGTGATCTTGCCGGATCTCATCGCCTGGTGGATTTCGGCGATCGTCGCTTCATACGGCTCGAATTTCATCTGATTCGGTTCGGACATAGGAAAAATCGGAACCAGCAATGCAATCAAAGCTAACAATGATGACAATGATGCGATTAAGATCGAAGAAGCCGGCGATCTTCCAGATCGGGTTTTGTCCACTGAGATACATCCTTTCACAGCAAATTTCTGGTCACAGCAATTTTCCGGGTTCTGAGGCTGCTGAAACGTATATCCTGTCCCCCTGAAACCGTGTAATTTTCCCAATCCGCTTTCTAAGCTATTTGAGTGGAATATAACATCAGAGCATGCGATTTTGGGATAGCGAAATCGTCGCGGACTCCCCCGATTTCCCGGTTGCGATGGAAATATCGTCGTTCCCAGACAACTACGCAGGAAAAAGAAGGAATGAAATGAAAATCAACGCAATAGATCATATCCAACTGGCGATGCCGCCAAACCAGGAACAAAAAGCGAGAGACTTCTACGCAGATTTGCTTGGGTTAGCTGAGAAACCCAAACCGGATAACCTGGCCAAGCGCGGGGGTGTGTGGTTCGAACAAGGATCATTGAAAATCCATCTGGGGGTGGAGCAGGATTTCAAACCATCCACGAAGGCACATCCCGGATTACTGGTCGAGGGCCTGAACGAGCTGGTCGAGAAATGCGAGAGAGCAGGATATAGCGTGGTCAGTATTGGCCAGCTGGATGGGTACCATCGCTCGTTTGTGACAGATCCATTCGGCAATCGAATTGAATTGATGGAGCCGATCATCATCGAAAAACATGAACAATCCCAGGCAATGGAATCCTCCTGGTCGCAATTGCTGAAATCGGCCGCCGAACGCGCCATCCGTTATCGCGAAAGCCTCTATGAGCGTCGCGTCGCGCCATTACCGGAGACTCTGACCAGAGTTTCAGAACTCGGCGGCCCCCTTCCCGAACGACCGACGGATGCGGAATCGATTCTGGCAATGCTCGACGAGATTGGCTCGCCGGCTACGGTCACGATGGCGGGCGGGCGTTATTTCGGTTTCGTCAACGGCAGCTCATTACCTGCGACCCTCGCGGCCAACTGGCTGGCGGGGGCTTGGGATCAGAATGCCGGATTGAGCATACAATCCCCGATCGCCATCGCACTCGAAGAGATCGCTCTCGGTTGGCTGCTGGACGTGCTCGACCTGCCTGCGGAATGCGGCGGAGCATTTGTGACCGGAGCGACGATGGCCAATTTCACCTGCCTGGCTGCGGCGCGCAATTTCGTCTTGAAGAATGCGGGATGGGATGTCGAAGCGCGCGGTTTATTCGGCGCTCCGGCGATCAATGTGGTCGTCGGCGAGGAAGTTCACCCAACCCTGCTCAAGGCGCTCGGTCTTTTGGGGTTGGGGCGCGAGCGCGTTTTGACCGTTCCGGCGGATGGGCAGGGGCGAATGCGCGCCGACGCATTTCCCAAACTGGCGAAGCCTGCGATCGTCTGCATTCAGGCGGGAAATGTGAACACGGGGGCCTTCGATCCCGCACCGGAGATATGCCCACTGGCTCGCCGGGCAGGAGCGTGGGTTCACGTCGACGGCGCATTCGGTTTGTGGGCGGCGGCGAGTCCAGAGCGAGCCGCACTCGTCAAAGGATTCGCTGATGCCGATTCGTGGGCGACGGACGCGCACAAATGGCTCAATGCGCCGTACGACAGTGGGCTGGCTTTCGTCCGCTATCCCGAAGCTTTAAGCAATGCGATGTCACTCAGCGCAGCCTATCTTCCGACGGGTAATTCGCGGGAACCGATGCATTACAACCCCGAGGCATCACGCCGGGCGCGCGGAGTGGAGGTGTGGGCCGCGCTCCGATCGCTGGGACGCGCGGGATTGGCCGAGTTGATCGAGCGGACCTGCCGCCACGCCAAGCGCTTCGCCGAAGGTTTTCGGGAAGCAGAGTATGTCGTGCTCAATGAAGTGGTCGTCAATCAAGTGCTGGTCTATTTCGGCGATGAAGAGACCACGCGCAGGGTGATCTCCGGGATTCAGGAAGACGGAACGTGCTGGTGCGGCGGAACTGTCTGGCAAGGCAACCCGGCGATGCGCATCAGCGTCTCTTCCTGGGCGACGACGGAGGAGGATGTGGAGAGGAGTCTGGCGGCGATGCTGCGCATTGCGGCCCGAGAGACCGGTCGCTAGGCGCTTACGCGGGCGTGCTTAGCCATATCTTGGTCTTTGAGAATTACTCGTACTAACGGATTTTGTGATGGCAGCATGTAACGTTGATGTAGCGTTTGCTAAATCATTGAAATACACAATCGCTTGTCGATGAGATACAAGTAGAGCCGCAGCTGGGCACAGCGGTGAGCCTTTATTTTCAGTTTACCCGTACCAACCATAAAACCCGTTAGTATCAGGAGAATTAATTATTTAATTACACCCATTACATCAAAGCTTTTTATTACCCAGATTTTCAGGATGCCCCGACAGGGGTGAAACCGGGTTGAAACCCACGGCTATTATTTTTACCCCTAAACGGGCATTGATATCGTGATCTCTAATAGCGTGGAATTTGATTTATGACAAATCCCTCGGGATTATCAGCGCAACTCATCATTTCATCACTCATGCCGCAGAGCGACCAATGGATCTACCGTCGTCGCCCGCCGCGCCGGCAGATAGCAGGCGAGCGCTGCCACGACCGTCAATAACGACGCGATCGCCGCGAATATCACAGGATCCGTCGCGTTCACCTCAAACAGCATACTCGCCACCAGCCGCGTTAAGGCGAACGACATCGCCAGCCCGAACGCTACGCCAATCGCTACCAGTTTCATTCCCTGCCCGATTACCAGTTTCAACACATCGGCGGTCTGCGAGCCGAGCGCGAGGCGGATGCCGATCTCACGAATGCGTTGGGTGACCACATAGGACATGACGCTGTAGATGCCGACGACTGCGAGCAGCAGGGCGATCCCTCCGAAGATGGCGAGCAGCACCGCCACCATTCGATCGTTAGCTAGCGCTGCCTCTTACACACCTCTCAGCCGTTCGGCTTCGTCGCCGCCGGTCAAGATAAGCATTCTCTCCGCATAAGCCGCGAGCCCGGAGAAAGCCTCTGCCTGATCTCGGAAGTCTACATAATCGAGGTAAGACGATGTGCCGTATGGCCCGCTGCTATAGTCGCTCGTGTAGACGGCGACCAGTCGTTTCGGTTCCCTGACGCCTGGGATCGGACGCAGCACGAGCCCATTGATAAAGCTGAAGATCGTGGTGTTCGCCCCAATGCCCAATGCGAGGGTGATCACTGCAATCAACGTGAAGCCTGGATTCCTCACCAACATTCGCGCGCCGTAGCGCAGGTCTTGCCACATGGTCTGCATAAGCTCTCCCGGGGTTATTCTGCAAGTTGTTTGCCCAGATATCTGACTCCCCAATCCAATCACCGTGCCACACGACCAGAACTGGTCAAATATAAGAAGGCTCAACTTAAAGAAGTTCGCTCGGGCGAGGCTGTGATACAAGATGTCCGGTTTTGGGAACTCTCGATCCCAGTACCGGATAAACATCAACCACGAAAAGCATAAATCTTTGTGCCTTTTGTGGTTGAGTTGACGCTCAAAGTAGCCAAGAGTATGCTAAGTTTGGTTGTCTACCTCTGGTACTTTTGTCTGTTCATTCTCCGTTTCTTCGGCTTTTAGCGCTAGCGAATAGAACAATGAAATAACAATGGGATAAAAATGAAATAACTGTTTCTTATAAAATTATGATACCTCGCAGCTTTGAATATTCCGCACCCGGCACGCTGGATGAAGCTGTCTCTCTCCTACAAAAATTGGGACCCGAGGCCAAGATACTATCGGGCGGCCAAAGCCTTATACCAATGATGAAGTTGAGGCTCGCTTCTCCATCCTACATCATCGACATCAACCGCATACCCGGACTCGATTACATCTCTGAAAATGGCGCCAGTGTTCTGATCGGCGCGTTGGCGAGGGAGAGCGATCTCGAGATCTCGCCCATAGTGAAATCGCGCTGTCCGATTCTCATCGACACATCCTTGGTGATCGCCGATCCGCTCGTGCGAAACCAGGCCACCATTTGTGGAAATCTGGCTCACGGCGACCCGGCTAACGACCATCCGGCCACGATGCTCGCTCTCGGAGCGGGGATCATCGTCGTTGGGCCACGCGGCGAGCGGGAGATACCGATCGAAAGCTTCTTCACCGGCCTCTTCTCCACCGATCTTCAACCGGAAGAGATACTCAGGGAGATCAGGATCCCGATTCCGCCGCCGATGAGCGGCGGGGTGTATCTGAAGCTCGAGAGAAAAGTCGGCGACTACGCCACAGCGGGGGTCGCCGTTCAGCTCACATTGGACGCCTCCGGCGCTTGCCGGAGGGCGGGAATCGGATTGACGAACGTCGGGTTCTCTCCTTTGAAAGCGAGCCAAACCGAAGTTTTTCTTGCCGGCAAATCGCTAGACCAATCCACGATCAAACAGGCGGCTGAGCTGGCGGCGTCGGAATCACAACCGATCGACGACATCAGGGGGTCGGCGGAATACAAACGGGATGTCGTGCGAGTTCTCACAGCCAGGGCGCTCAACCGCGCATACGAGCGCGCAAAGAAAGGGGCATAAGAAATGGCGAAGATCGGCATAAGCGTAAAAGTCAACGGAGTCGAGCACAAGGCGGAAATCGAGCCCAGGTTGCTCCTGGTCCATTTCATTCGTGAAAACCTGCGGCTCACCGGCACACACATCGGCTGCGATACGAGCCACTGCGGAGCCTGCACCGTCGTCATGGACGGCAGGGCAATCAAGTCCTGCACCGCATTCGCAGTCCAGGCAGACGGGCGCGAGATACTTACGGTCGAAGGTCTGGAACAGGACGGCAAGCTGCATCCCCTGCAGGAGGGATTCTTTCAAGAACACGGGCTGCAATGCGGCTATTGCACTCCCGGCATGCTGATGACGGGATATGCATTCCTCAAGAGCAATCTCAACCCGAGCGAGGGTGAGATTCGCCAGGCTATTTCGGGCAACCTGTGCCGCTGCACCGGGTACGTCAATATCGTAAAGGCATATCAATACGCTTCCGCAGAAGATACGCGAAGAGAGGGCGTGAAATGACGCCAAAAACACCAGCAGAAATCGGCGGCATGGGCCATTCGGTCAAGAGAAAGGAAGACCCGCGCTTCATTCGCGGCAAAGGGAACTATGTCGACGACATAGTTCTGCCCGATATGCTCTATCTGGACATAGTCCGCAGCCCCTATGCTCACGCCACAATCAAAAACATCGACACATCGAAAGCGCTCGCCATCCCCGGCGTGCTCGCGGTCATCACGGGCAAGGACCTCGACAAGTACAATCTCCACTGGATGCCGACGCTGATGTCGGACACGCAGATGGTGCTTCCCGTAGAGAAGGTGATGTACCAGGCGCAGGAAGTCGCGGCGGTTCTGGCGACGGATCGTTACATCGCCGCCGACGGAGTCGATGCCGTCGAAGTCGACTACGATCCCTTCCGGTGGTGGTCGATCCCAAGAAAGCGCTGCTCGCAGACGCGCCGGTCCTTCGAACCGATAAGCCGGACAAAAAAGACAATCACATCTGGCATTGGGAATGGGGTGATCGCGACAGCGACCGATCAGGCCTTCCGTGAAGCTGAGGTCACGGTCAAGGAAGAAATCTACATCCCGAGGATTCACGTTTCATCGATAGAGACCTGCGGCTGCATCGCCTATTTCGACAAGGTCAAAGGGAAGCTGACCGTCTGGATGACTACGCAGGCGCCGCACGCCATCCGGACCGTCTTCGCCCTCGTCGCGGGTCACGTCGGATTGGCCGAGCACAAGATTCAGATCATCGCTCCCGACATCGGCGGCGGATTCGGGGGCAAGGTTCCGGTCTATCCCGGATACGTGATCGCCGTCGCCGCATCGGTGCTGACGGGTAAGCCGGTGAAATGGATTGAAGACCGGATGGAGAATATTCAGGCAGACTCGTTCGCGCGCGATTATCATATGAGCGCAGAGCTGGCCGGCAAAAAAGACGGGAAGCTGACTGCTCTCCGCATCAAGACGATCGCCGATCACGGTTATACCGACGCCGCGGCGAACCCTTCGAAGTTTCCCGCGGGTCTATTTCACATCTGCACAGGGTCATACGATCTCAAGGCCGCGCACGTCGAGGTCGATGGCGTCTACACCAACAAGCCGCCGGGAGGGATCGCATATCGCTGTTCGTTTCGGGTGACCGAGGCGGTGCACGCGATCGAGCGCATGGCCGACCTCATGGCCCACGAGATCGGGATGGACGCGGCGGAGTTCCGCATGAAGAACTTCATCAAGCCGGAGCAGTTCCCGTACAAATCCGCGCTCGGCTGGGAGTACGACAGCGGCGACTATGCGGCGGCGCTGAACAAGGCGATGGAGAGGATCGGATACGCGGAGCTCAAGAAGGAGCAGGCGGAGAAGCGCAAGCGCGGAGAGTTGATGGGGATCGGCATCAGCAGCTTCACGGAGATCGTCGGAGCAGGTCCGTCGAAGCACTTCGACATTCTCGGCTTGAAGATGTTCGACAGCGCCGAAATTCGCGTCCACCCGACCGGCAAAGTGCTGGCGCGTTTCGGCACCAAATCCCAGGGTCAGGGACACGAGACGACCTATGCGCAGATAATCGCTGAAGAGCTCGGATTCCCGGTCGACGATATAGCGATCGAAGAGGGCGACACCGACACCGCGCCTTACGGGCTCGGAACTTATGCCAGCCGGAGCACTCCCACGGCGGGCGCGGCTGGAGCGGTGGCGGCCCGCAAGATCAGAGATAAAGCCAAAAAGATCGCCGCTTACCTGCTCGAGGCTCACGAAGACGACCTGGAATGGGAGCCCGGCAAGTTCTTCGTCAAAGGGTCTCCCGATCGCGCGAAGACGATTCAAGAGATCGCGCTCGCCGCTTATACCAATCATCCACAAGGAATGGAGGCCGGCCTGGAAGCGGTCTCTTATTACGACCCGCCGAATCTCACCTATCCGTTCGGGAGCTATATCTGCGTCGTCGATATCGACAAAGGAACGGGAGAAGTGAAGATCCGCCGGTTCGTGGCGGTCGACGACTGCGGGAACATCATCAACCCGATGATCGTCGAGGGGCAGATTCATGGCGGATTGACCATGGGACTGGGACCGGCTCTCTATGAGGAGATTCAATACGATGATAGCGGCAACATACTTCAGGGCAGTTTCATGAATTATCTGGTCCCGACGGCGATGGAGACGCCTAATTGGGAGACGGATAAGACATGCACTCCCTCGCCGCATCACCCTCTCGGAGCGAAGGGCGTCGGAGAGTCCGCGACCGTGGGAGCGCCCGCGGCCATCGTCAATGCGGTGGTGGATGCGCTCTGGCATCTCGGTGTGAGACACATCGATATTCCGATCACGCCACCGAAGGTGTGGAAGCTTTTGAGGGATAGGGGGGTGAGTGAGTGAGAAGGTCGCAGAGTTATTTAATAATTGTTTGCAGATGCTCAGCTCGGTAATGGTCTTTGAAAATAGATGGGAGCAAGGTTTATGGCCGATCCGTGTTTGCAACCATTTTCAAAGAACATCATCGGGTTGAACATCTAGAACTTACTTGTTTTACCACTGCGTTACCCGATAAACGAGAAGGAGGATACGATTATGAAGACAAGAACGAATGGAATCATTGGTTTGATCTTTGGCTGTCTGGTTGCCGTAGCGCTGTCTACCGGAGGATTACGGATCACAGCTGACGTGTCAGGAAACCAGGATACCAAAATGGCGATCTCAGCCGATCAGATGATCGCCGCTATCAAGACCGCCACTACCGCGAAACCTGGCAATATTCAGGAAGTAGAGCTTGATAAAGAGGGTGACAAGATCATCTGTGAGGTTGAGGTTCTTGCCCAGGACGGCAAGGTATACGATGTCAGGGTAGATGTCGCAACCAACACGGTGATAAAAGTCGAAGAGGATAAGGACAACGACTGAGAGTAGGACGATATAAACCAAGGATGTTTCACATAACAATTCTACCGGGGTTTCACGTTGGCAATGTGGAATGAAATCATCGATCAGGCCGCCCTATTGCGTGCTGAAGAGCAACCGTTTGTCATCGCCACCGTGGTCGCCTATAAAAGCCCTCAGTCGGCCAAACCCGGGTCGAAGGCCATCATCAAGCCCGATGGATCGATCAGCGGCTGGATAGGAGGGGGCTGCGTTCAGCCCATCGTCGTTCGCGAAGCGCAAAAAGCGCTGAACACAGGCAAGCCGAAGCTCGTCAGCATCAGCCCGGATCCCACACACGGGGATTGGAAAGGCGTCGAAATCTATGAGATGACGTGCCAGGGCGGCGGCTCTCTGGAGATTTATCTGGAACCTGTACTTCCCAAACCCAATTTTCTTATCGTAGGCAATTCACCAGTAGCGCAGCTTCTCACCGGATTCGGTCGGATACTAGAATTCAAGGTCACTGTGGCCGCCCCGGAGGCAACAAAGGAACATTTCCCTGAAGCCGATGTGGTGCTGACCGATCTCGAATCCTTGAGATTGCGCATAGATTCGCGCAGTTATGTCGTGGTAGCCACCATGGGAAACGGGGATGAAGAAGGGCTGGAAGCAGTCCTGGGTACAAACCCGCAATATATCGGACTGGTCGCAAGCAAAGAGAAAGCGAAATCGCTCTTTCAGTACGTGCGCGATAAGGGAACGCCGGCTGAACATCTCGACCGCATAAAGTGCCCGGCCGGGATCGAACTCGGAGCGGAGACGCTGCCTGAGATCGCTCTCAGTGTGATCGCCGAAATCACCCGGTTGCGAAGAGTATCGGGACATGCAGCGGAGCAGGCCGCGGTCGAAAGCCAAAAGTCCGCCAGCCTGCCGGTCATACTTGGCGAGCTAACTTTGATGGAAAGCATCGACCCTGTATGCGGGATGATCGTCGCAACTGCGAACTCGAAATATAAAACGGCATACAAAACGGCCTCGGAGGATAAAATCTTTTATTTCTGTTGCCTCAGATGTAAGGAATCATTCGAGAGGTCGCCACAACTCTACATATGAGAAAGTTCATTTCCGGACTGGTTCTTGGGGCTGGCGCTTCAAGCCGGTTCGGACAACCTAAACAGCTTCTACCCTTCAAAGGCTCCACTCTGCTCGGCTGGGCAATCAATCAGGCCGAACGAGCGACAGGACTTGACGAAGTGATCGTCGTCCTGGGCCGCGCCGCTGCCGAGATCCGCGAAAAAGTCGCCTTCGGTAGCGCGAAGGTGGTGGAGAACCCCGTCTTCGGCGAGGGCTGTGCCTCATCGTACCGCGCGGGCATCGAGGCGCTCGATCCCCAATCCGAAGCGATCATTATTCTTCTCGGCGATCAGCCGGGAGTTGATCCTGAAACGATCGATCGCGTAGCCGGCGAGTGGCGGAATGGCGATGCCCAGATCGCGCTCGCTTCTTATCAGGGACGAAAAGGTCACCCGATGTTGTTCGCCAAACCGCTGTTCGGCCAGCTCGTGGAGCTGCGCGGCGACAAGGCGGCATGGAAGCTCGTCGATGCAAACCCCGCCCTGGTCCGCGTAATTCCGTTCGACTGTTCCTTTCCCGAAGATATCGATACTCCGGAAGATTTTATACGAGCCGCTGATGGCGATCTGAGGAGAATGTGAGGGAGATGTGAGAGAGGAAGTACGAAAGATTCAGGAAATGCTCCGCAGCCAAGTCTATATCACCGATGCGGCAGTCGCCACATCGTTGTACCTGGCGATGACACTCGGAAAGCCGCTCCTGATTGAAGGCCCATCAGGCGTCGGCAAGACCGAGATCGCCAAGGCACTCGCCTCCGCGATCGACGCGAACCTGGTACGCCTTCAGTGTTATGAGGGGTTGGATGCTGCTGCTGCGCTTTATGAATGGAATTACGCCAAGCAATTGCTGCATATCAAGCTGCAAGAGGTTTCACGAGCGAACGCGAATCAAGAAGAGGCGAAAATCTTCAGCGAACATTACCTCTTGAAGCGCCCGCTGCTCGAGGCCATTACCCACCAGACGCACTCCCCCGTCTTATTGATCGACGAGGTCGATCGGAGCGATGAGGAATTCGAGGCCTTCCTGCTCGAGGTACTCTCAGAGTTCCAGGTGACCATTCCCGAAATCGGAACGATCACGGCGACCTATCGCCCATACGTCGTATTGACTTCCAACAGGTCGCGAGATCTCTCCGATGCGCTCAGACGGCGATGCCTCTATCTTTGGATCGATTATCCGTCTTTCGACAAGGAGCTCGAGATCGTGCGCGCCCGGGTGCCCGCGATCGGCGAGGAGCTTTCAGCGGAGGTTACGCGCGTGATTCAAGCGATCAGAAAGCTGAATCTGGTCAAGGTTCCGGGAGTTGCCGAGACGCTCGACTGGGCCACTGCGCTGGCCGCATTGAACACGACGCAGCTCAACCGCGAGGTGATCGTTGAGACCAGCGGCTGCTTTATAAAGGACGAGACAGATCTGCGCAAAGTTGAAGCCGAGCTGAGCGCTGGTACGATAGTGAACGACACCAGAAAATGAACGTTGTGCATATGGAGTTCCCAAATCGCTGAAGGGGGGAACTCCCAACGTTTTCACAGTGAGGAGCTATTTTGAATCTCGATCCGACATCCGGAACATCCATTCTAGATGAGACAGTGCTCTTCTGCAGAACTCTCAGGGAGCATGGATTGATGGTGACGCCGAGCGAGGCGATCGACGCGGTCGCGGTGCTCGGGCTCATCAACCTCGACGACCGGCAGGAGACCTTCTGGGGCCTAAGAAGCGTACTGACATCGCGCGTGGAAGACTTCCCCGTCTTTGAGGAGCTCTTCGAAGAGTTCTGGCGCCGGCAGAGCAGGAGAAAGGTCTCAGGGCGAGACGCATCGAATAGCGGCCAACAAACCCGCCTCACTTCGACTCGCCCCAACGATAAGGGGCTGGCTTTCTTCCTTGAACACTGGGGCGAGATGGGAGAGCGCTCCGCTGAATCGATCAGGTTGCCTGGTGCGAGCGATGTCGAATCAATCTCCGAAAAAGACTTCAGTCAGTTCCGCGATGATGAGCTCGAGGAAATCTCACGGATCGCGAGAAGAATCGTTAAGAAGCTCGCACGCAACACGAGCCGCCGCTGGAAGCCCGTCAGGCGCGGCCCCAAAGTCAACTTGCGCGGAACTCTGCGCCGGTCTCTCGGGGCTGGCGGCGAATTGGTCGAGCTCTCGTTCAAACAACGCAAACAAAAGAAGACCAGACTGGTCGTCATCTGCGATGTGTCGGGATCGATGGACTTCTACAGCCGGGTTCTTCTTCAATTCATCTACGGGCTGCAAAACAGTTTCGCGCGCGTGGAGACATTCGTCTTCAGCACATCGCTCGCACGAATAACCGGACATCTGAAGCGAAAGAGATACAAGGAGGCACTGGAACGCCTGGCGGATGATGTCCGCGGATGGTCCGGCGGCACACTCATCGGTCCGAGCATCGCTGCGTTCAATTCGGGCTGGCCCAGGTTTGTTGATAGCCGCACCATTGTCATTATATTGAGTGACGGGTGGGATACCGGAGATTCTGAGGTGCTCAGCGCATCACTCGCCGATTTGAAAAAACGCTCTGGAAAGCTGATCTGGCTCAACCCGTTACTGGGCAGCCCGGACTATCAGCCGCTCGCTCGCGGTATGCAGGCCGCGCTTCCGTATATAGACGTGTTCGCGCCTATGAATAATCGGGCGAGCCTCAGAGCGCTGGACAGGCACTTGGTGCTGTGATCGAAAGAGTTTTCAGTTTTCAGTTCTCAGTTTTCAGAACTGAAAACCGGCTGAAAACTGAAAACTGAAAACTATCTATGGAGCAGGTATTCGACCAGATCGAAGCGATCGGAAAAACCGAGAGTCGGGTGGCGATGGCCACGCTCATCTCCACCAAAGGCACGAGCCCGAAAAAGGAAGGGGCCAAGATGTGGGTGAGCGAATCCGGCAGCATACTCGGCTCTGTGACAATCGGCGGATGCGTAGACGCACGAGTGATCGAAGAGTCGGAAGAAGCGCTCGCATCATTCATGCCACGTCTTCTTTCGGTCGACCTCGGCGAAGAGGACGCCTGGGAAGGCGGATTCACCTGCGCCGGAACCATTCAGGTCCTGATCGAACCGCTAGACCTGGCCAACCGCGAAGACACTTTGTTAAATCTCTACCGGGCAATTCAAGACGAAGTGAAATGCGGAAAGTGCGCCGTTCTGGCCACGCTCCTGGGCCATACTTCGTCGAAGCTCGGCATCTACGAAGATGGGCGCACTTCCGGAACCCTGGGCGATGCGGCGCTCGATCGAGAGGCGCGTGAGACTGCGCGAGGACTGATCCAGCAGCGAGCTTCTCGCACTGTATTATTGGCATCAAGTTCATCTTCGACCGAAGTATTCTTCGAGGTGCACGCTCCCGCGTCGGCCCTGATCATCTTCGGTGCGGGTCCGGTTTCGATGCATCTGGCGAACCTGGGCGGGGAGCTCGGTCTGCGGACAGTGGTGATCGACAGCAGACCACGCTTCGCAAACCGCCAAAGATTTCCTCAAGCTGACGATCTGCTGATCGGAATCCCTTCCGAAATCGCCGGGTCGCTGACTTACACGTCATCAACTTTTGTCGTCCTGACGGCGCACGACTATAAGTACGACATACCTGTGCTCAAAACAGTGCTGGGGACCGAGGCGGGCTATATCGGCTTGCTCGGGAGCAAGAGGAGAGGTCAGGCGATCCTGAAGTTCCTCAGAGAGAGCGGCCTGGACGAGCGCACGCTCGATCGAGTGCACGTGCCAACCGGATTGGACATCGGCGCGCAAACGGCGGCCGAGATTGCCTTGAGCATACTGGCTGAAGCGGTTGCGGTAAAAGCAGCACGACAGGGGTCGTCGATGAGGAAAAACGTATGAAAGTTTTTAGTTTTCAGTTTTTAGTAGCTGATCGCGACAGCTCAGCTAAAAACTAAAAACTAAAAACTGAAATTAACTGTTCAGCCTCTTCGCCGCGTTAGCTGCGGTTGATTGTAGTTGTGGGATTTCAACCCACGGTCGGCGAGCAGTATTTTCTCACTCACCTTGCGACGGACCGATGTCCTCTTCTTCGCCGCGTTAGCGGCGGCTGATAGTAGCCGTGGGTTTTAACCAGGTTTTAACCCACGGACGGCATGAAGGATATTCCCGCGTCGCGTCAGCGACGCCTGATTCAACCGTCGCTGACGCGACGTGAAAAAATCTATACCGCTACCGTGGGTTAAAACCCACGACTACAATCAACCGCCGCTAACGCGGCGAAGAGGTTGAACAGTTAATTTCAGTTTTTAGTTTTTAGTTTTTAGTTTTTAATTCAGAAAACTGAAAACTGAAAACTGAAAACTCAGAACTCAGAACTCAGAACTCAGAAGAAGATATGGCCGCGCTCTACAGCGAAATTCTACTCGATCATTTTCGCAATCCGCGAAACTACGGCAGTCTGCCATCTGCCGATGTCACCCACGAAATTTTCAATCCGCTCTGCGGCGATCGGATCAGGATCGAGCTCGAGATCAGAGACGGCCGCATCGAAGCAGCCCGCTTCGTGGGCGATGGGTGTGCGATCAGCATGGCCGCGGCTTCAATGCTCACAGAGATGACGATCGGCGGAGAGATAGATCATCTGGTCTCCAGCGATCAGCTTCTTTCATCGCTCAAGAGCGATATCAAACCTTCCAGGATCAAATGCGCACTGCTTCCGCTCGAAGCGCTCTGCTCGGGAGTTGAAATATACAAGCAGCAGGCAGCCGGCCCGTGATTCAACCGGCATGTCTTCCGAACAGGCGAAGGAAGAAGCGGGCGATGACATTCCACAACGCGTTGAGCAGAAGCGAGGGAGCGCTGAGTGCTTTCGTTTCGGTCGGTGGAGTTGTTTCATTAGATCGAATATCGGCAGTGGGAGGTTGATCAGCGACTTCGAGATTTTTTTTCACACAGGCCGAGAATTGCCGGAACAGTTGCTTTGAAACCTCTTCAATCATCCCGCGCCCGAACTGGACCACTTTTCCGACGAGGTCCACCTCAGCACTGACGACAACCAGCGCTCCTCCGGAATCGACCGGCGTAACTATGCTGAGCATGTTGACCTTTGCAGATCCGGCGCCGCCGGTTTCACGCCCTTCTCCTACCATCCGGACCCGGTGGTTCTGCTCGTCCAATTCAGTAAATTTGATCTGGCCTTTGTACGACATGGCGACCGGGCCGATCTTCACCTTCACCGCGCCCAGAAACGTGCGCTCGGCTTGCGACTCCAAAAGCTCTGCGCCAGGTATGCAGACGACCACTTTGGCAGGGTCGATCAGATATTCCCATACCTTTTGAACCGGTGCTCGTACTTCAAATTGTTCTTCGATCTTAAATGGCATCGTAGAAATTCTCCTGTAGACACATTTTATATGCGTCTATGTAGCTCAACAAGGCCATATTCCCCACTGCCTCGACGCCCAGCTTTGCTCCGCCTGTATTGACGAATCAAATTTGGTTAACGACTGCCCCGCAAGACGCCTTACAACAATGCTCGCCTTTTCGCTCCCCCTTTTTCCCTTTAATTCGATCATACAACTAAAGATTACACCTACGCCGGTTTGGAGAAAGAAGCATCAATGCAACTCAAAAAGACCGGCCGCGCAATACCTTATCACACAATATTTAGAGTGCCACCAGCAACCGACGCGTAAATTAAGCGGATTTGATAATTGACTTCTTATGATTACCCGTGATACATACGACTCAATAATTCAGCTCCAAAACAAAAGATAGTAACAGACGTAACAAGAGGCAGTCATAAGGGATCGAGTTAAGCGGTAGAGGGGGAAGGACTGTCCAAGCGCGTCAAAATTAAGAGATTGGAGACGGGGATGGCATTGCTGCGCCCAGCTGAGAACGCAGGGGTAAAAGTCCTTATCGATATCAGGTTTTATAACAATATCTGAGCTAATTCCTATTCGCGTAAGTTTACTTTTGTATTACTCGTCCGAAGAGAAAACATTCGAAGATGCCGGCGTGAAGTCATCAAGGTAGAAGTCAAAACTCAGTAAGACATCTCAGTAAGACATCTAATCGATTTACTCAGAACAAGGCGGCGGGCCAGGCGGCCGGCCATCGGAACAACGGGGGGCGACTCCAGTTGAAGTCGCCAGTTTACTATAAAACGGAGGTCACTATGGAGCTGAAAAAACTATCCAGAAAAGGACTGCTAATAGTATTCTCGTCCGTGTTGTTGTTTGGTATAACGAAGCAGTCAAACGCCCAAACCATATGCAACAATCAAACGGGCACCCACAGCGGCTACTTCTATTCGTTTTGGAAGGATACTGGGTCAGCCTGCATAACTTTGGGCTCCGGTGGAAATTACGATGTAAGTTGGAATCTGGGTTCCGGGAATCTTGTTACCGGCAAAGGCTGGAGTACCGGATCATCGAGCAGGAGAGTAGGCTACAACGCAGGCATCTGGTCGCCGTCCGGCAATGCATACTTGACTCTCTATGGGTGGACGAGAAACCCACTTATAGAATATTACGTCGTTGATAGCTGGGGCAGTTTTAGGCCGCCTGGAGGAACTTCAATAGGCACCGTTACCAGTGATGGTGGTACATACAACATATATCGGACCCAGCGAGTCAACGCACCTTCCATTGAAGGCACTAGAACTTTTTTTCAGTACTGGAGTGTCCGGACGTCGAAGAGACCGACCGGGAGCAACCAAACCATCACCTTTGCCAACCACGTTAACGCCTGGAGGAATTTAGGCTTGAATCTGGGGAGTCATGATTACCAGATAATGGCAACAGAGGGATTTCAAAGCAGCGGGAAGATCTAACCTAACGGTTTGGTCAACAGTAACGTAACAAAGTTGAGTTGATAGTTGATAGTTGATAGTTGATAGTTTATTATTTGATAGTTCAGATAAACCTTTTCACAGGGTATACGAATTATCAAATATCTATCAATTATCAATTATCTCAGAGGAGACACCATGCATTTCATCTCCGTATCCGTATTTATTCTCTCCTTTCTTACTTCACCTCTCATATTTTCCTCAACGACTCAAGCGCAGGTTGCCGATACGAAGACTCAAACAGTAAAACAACAAAGCGAAGCGGATCGAAAGAAAGAGTTGGAAAAGAAGGCTCTCGTTTTGCTCGATCAACTGGTCGCGGAATCCGCCTCGTTTACATTGGCTGAAAACCGCCTCGCGGTTCTGCTGGAAGCATCTCAGATGTTCTGGTCACGTGATGAGGCGCGCGCGCGCAAGCTTCTGGATGAATTGAAGGAACAGATAGTCACCACCTATGCTCAACCGCCATCCGTTATCGTAAATGGTTTCCGCATGAAAATTTTGGACTGGCTGGGCTCGAAAAACGCCGAACTTGCGCTCGATTTCCTGCGCTCGACGCGGGCACCTTCCAATAATGAAAGGTACAAAGGCTATGTTCAGGATGACAGGCAGGTGGAGTCGCGACTCGCATCGACAGTTGCGGCGAGTAACCCGCAACTGGCTTATCAGCTGGCAGAAGAGTTTCTCAAAACGGATTCACCGAGCCAGGTCGTCGATATTTGGAGAAATCTGCGCGGGAGCAACCCGGAACTCGGCAAGAAATTGGCGAATGAGATGATAGCCGGGCTCAAGTCGGGGGATCTCCTGAACAACAGCGAACACTTCTCTCTTGCTATAAATCTGCTCTATCAGATTAAGGAGACAACTTATAGCCCCGTTATTTCAAAAGCTGACCGGAAAGGATCATCCGGTATATCTCAAGGGAGTATAGAGTGGGAACGACAGGCATATCGGGATTTGTTGGATATGATTGCCGCTGTCTTCGTGAAATTCATGTCGGAAAAATCGAGCGGTTCCGCTGAATCAGATCGAGTACCAGGTCACCAGGTGCTGCTGCATATTAACGACTTAATGCCCGAGATCGAGAGCCAACATCCCGCGCGGGCTGCTGCTTTGCGGGAGAAAATGGCCCCGCTTGAAAAGATATTACCGATATTCCTTCTGGCCAGATTCTCGGATTTTGACCGGCAGATCAAGGAGATGGACGGCAAGTCCGTGAAGGAGCTGCTGAATATGGCTTCAGCGGTACCTCCGCAGTTGGAACTATCGGTCTACACCCAGGCAATCGCGAAAGCATCGGAGGCGGGTGATATTGAGACTGCGCGGAAGATAGTCAATGAATATGGGAAATCCAATCCGTACCTCAAGGAAATTCTCAATCGGATTGAGAGCCAGTCCGCCGTCAGGAGCGCAAGCGAAGGGAGATACGACGAAGCGAAGCGGACCCTATCGAATCTGGATTCTGATGTAGATAAGGTATCGTTTCTCGTCCAACTCGCCTCCGGCGCTCTCAGCAACAAAGATGAAAAGGCAGCTCGCGGATTTCTGGAGGAAGCCAGTACGATATCGAGTGACAGGACGAATAAACAGCTCTCTGCGCAGATAGAAATCGCCGGCGGTTATCGGGAACTCGATCTAAATCGCAGCTTTGAGATAATGGAAGCCGCAATCGACAGGCTTAATCAGGTCTCTGCGGCAGCGCAGGAGTTCTTCGCATTCACCACAGACGGCAACAATGAGACATCGATAATAGCCGGTCCAATGCTAGAACCATTCTCTCCGGTTGCCCGGGAGCTCGCGCAACTTGCCCGCAAAGACTTCGATCGCGCCACCGGCATACTCAAAAGAACGCAAACGGCTGAGATGAGAGTGAGCCTGGGACTCTATCTTCTTTCCAATATTCTCAGCGACCAGAGCGAAATGCGGCACTAAACCAGAACACGGGACATCGGTAAATTGCCCTCGTTCAGGCCCCGATCATGTGATCGTTTATTCCTCGCGTTCGGCAAGGCTAGCTGCTTCTGCGGCGACTGCGCGCAAGGCATCGCGTAACTCTTTCGGCCGGCGGATGATGAACGGACACTCGAGAAAGAGTAGATTTCGCGCTACCGCATCGAGCCGCTCGGTCTGGCTGCGAATTACCACGCCTTTCGCCGTTTGCTCGAAGACCGCGCTCCCCGGCGGAATGCACCGGCGCGCATTCTCCATCGTCGTCTCCAGGAGCACCTCGATGGGGTAGCCCCACTGAACAGTCGCGAATGATTCAAGCAAATACTGAAGGCAGTCGAATGTCTCGGGTCGTGTAAATGTCGTCTCTTCAACCACGGCGTCCAAAATTCGATCAAGCCGAAAAACGCGCATCGCCTGGCGCAAATGGCACCAGCCGACCAGGTACCAGTGGTTCCAGTGCAACACGAGACCGTATGAATCGACGCCCCGCTCGGTCTCCTCGCGATATGATTGGTAACGCAATCGCACGCGACGCCGCTGTCGGACAGCCATACTGAGCAGCATCACCATCTCGCCCGAAGGTTGGGGCGTGGCCGGCGCGGATATAAATGCGACCGACGACTGTACCGCTTGGAGCCGCTGGCGCAGGCCATCCGGCAGCACCCGCTCAATCTTGGCGAGCGCGCCCTCGATCGTATGCGGGTCGGCCGGCCCACCCTGTCGCCGCGCGGAGATCAGGCTGAGCAGTATCGCCAGCGCTTCGTCATCTGTCAGCATCAGAGGCGGAAGCTTGAACCCGGGCCGCAGACGATATCCACCCGCTAGCCCGCGCGTACCTTCAATCGGTATGCCCAGATCCTGGAGCATCGTTATGTATCGCCGCACAGTTCGCCGATCGACCTCCAGCCGCTCGGCAAGTTCAGCGCCGCTGAGACTCCCGCGAGCCTGCAAAAGCTCCAGTATCGTCAAGACACGCGTCGTCGGATAATACATTGGAAATCAGTTTTTTTCAGTTTTCAGTTTTCAGGGAACCTGGATACGGAACCTGGAAACTGTTTTATTGAATAGGGCGGATTGTATCCTAATCACACTTTAAACTGCGATCTATGATGGGAATAGATACCAGTTTTCAGTTTTCAGTTTCCGATCAAGACCATCTAACTGAAAACTGAAAACTGAAAACTTTCTTCTGAGGAGATCATATGAAACTCACAGACCTTTTTTTAGCGGAACTTGAACAAGAAGCAGCAGTGACGCGCCGGACTTTGGAGCGGGTGCCGGATGGGCGTTATGACTGGAGACCGCACGAGAAATCGATGACGCTCGGCTATCTGGCAGAGCTCGTCGCGAGGCTTCCTTCGTGGCCCGTCTTTATGATCAAACAGGATGAGTTCGATTTGACAACAGACAAACCGCAACCGCTCCGCACAAGCCGCGAACTGGTGCAGGCGCTCGACGAAGGCGTCGCAGCGACGCGCGAGGCTCTCGCAAACACTACCGACGAACATTTATTGAAACCCTGGCGTCTGCTTATCGCCGGCCGTGTGGTATCGGAGGAGCCGCGGTACATCGCGCTTCGCCACGGCGTATTCAATCACCTGGCGCATCACCGCGGGCAATTGACCGTTTATCTGCGCCTCAATGACGCGCCAGTGCCGTCGATCTACGGACCGTCCGCGGACGAAAGAAGTTTCGATTAACGGGGGCAACGGTGACGGTGAGCGATGCGGTACGGAAAGCGTTAGCGACTCGAACCTCGGCAAGTGGCCGATCGATCGATGCCCAGGTCGCTAATGCTCCTCCGCACTGCACTGCACCCATTCGATCTCGAATACTCAGCCCGCTCACGCCCCTACCGCACAGCACCATGCGCAAGATAAGGCTCCTAATCTCAGCTAGTCGATACGGCTGGAACGATGATCATCGTTCTTAAGTTGGAACCTGTCATGCGACGCTTCGCCGCGCATCTATACTTCAGCCATGCGGCGGGCGACTGCATTTGAGAAACACGTCGCACACAATCGTCGCACAATAATAGGCGCCTGAGGCGCATTTGCTTCAGGTAACAGAGCAGGTGTGGAGTTTTCAGCCATGGAGGTAAAGTATGAAGATTGTGTTTTCACTACTCATCATTTTCTCTGCAGCAGTATTGGCACGGGCGCAGGAGAGCACCAAGGTTGAGGTATTCGGCGGATACTCATATTTACGAGCTGATTGGGATTTAGGTGCAGACAGGGATTTGCGTGGATGGAACGCATCGATTAACTATAGCCTCAACAAGATACTGGGAGTGAAGGCCGATTTCAGCGGCCATAACACCGATGGTGCAATTCAATTCGATCCTTTTTCCGACCGATCGACTACCGTTGAAACAAGTAACTTTACTTTCTTGTTTGGACCTCAATTTTCATATCGCAAGAACGAAAAAGTCACCCCATTCGCCCACGTACTACTGGGCGGATCCAGAAACAAGGTCTTCTCGGGGCCAATCGATATACCTGGCATTCCGGTATTCAACTTCGATACAACCGACATTGCATTCACCGCAGCATTTGGCGGCGGATTGGATATCAAACTGACAAATAGAATGGCCTTCCGCCTGGTTCAGGCTGACTATTTGCTCTCGCGATTTAGCGGATGGACACAAAATAACCTGAGAGTCGGGACAGGGCTGGTGATCAAATTCTGAAGTTAGAAGGCGGATTATTTGACTCAGCTGCGGAGGATTTTCGCGAACCATTTTAAAGCGCGGCCGAGCCATCAAAGCTCGGCCGCCCTCGTAAGAAGCCGGGCACATGTCGAGCGGGACGGTTTCGACATGTTCTGACATCATGGATCGGATGGAGCTATTCGCATCGAAGCGCGACCACGGATCCAGCTTCGCAGCCCTGCGCGCCGGGAGATAGCCACCCAGCAGCGCCACGCAGCCCAGGAGCAGGTTCGCCGCGATGAACGCCAGGGACCACTTGCCTTGACCTCGAACAACAGCGATTCCGTCGCCCGGCCAAGGGCAAAGGCCAGTGGAATTCCAACGAGCAGCCCGGCCAGAGCGAGCAGCATCACCTCTCGCAAGATCAGCCAGGCCACGCTGAACTGAGTGGCTCCGAGAGCAATTCGGATTCCGATCTCGCGGATTCGGCGCGCCACGCTGTAAGCCATCACACCCATACAACCCGATCGCCGCCAGCGCTGCCGCCATCAATCCCATGGTCCGCTGGCGAAAACGCAGCACGCTGGAGACTGAGCTGGACTTTTATTACCATGGCAAGCCCAACTACCGATGGGACATCAATGACCACGGTTCTGCGAAATGGCAGACCAACATAAAGGAGTTATACATGAAAGCAGTTCAATTCAATGAATATGGCGGCCCCGAAGTGTTGCGGGTGGTTGAAGCCGACCAACCGCATGCTGGCCCCGGCCAGGTCCGGATCGCAGTCCGGGCCGCGGGCGTTAACCCTGCGGATTGGAAGCTCCGGGCTGGATACTTCCGCGAGCACATGCCCGTTTCTTTCCCCTCGGGCATAGGCTTCGAGGCGTCCGGCGTGGTGGACGAAGTCGGGGAAGGTGTTACGGGCGTGTCAGTCGGAGATGCCGTCTTCGGATATGGCATCAACACGGTGGCGCAATTCGCTGTTCTCACGAGCTGGGCTCATAAGCCCGACGATCTCTCGTTCGAAGAAGCAGGCGGCTACCCATTGGTTGTCGAGTCGGCGACGCGCGCCCTGGGGCAGGTCAGTCCGAAATCCGGTGAGACAATTCTGGTGCATGGAGCGGCTGGTGGTGTCGGTACTGCCGCAATTCAGTTCGCGCGCCATAGCGGGATTACCGTGATCGGTACCGCGAGCGAGCCGAAGCATGACTATCTGCGATCGCTCGGCGCGATTCCGACCACATACGGACCGGGCCTCGTCGAGCGAATTAAGAAACTGGCTCCCAACGGGGTGAATGCGGCCCTCGACTTCGCTGGGTCGGGCGTCATTCCCGAGTTGATCGAGTTGGTCGGTGATCCTTCCCGAGTTGTCACCATCGCGGATGTCAACGCACCGCAACAATACGGCGTGCAGGGTTCCTTCATGGGAATTCAGAAGAATCCGGGACTGGTCTTCGCCGAAGCGGCTAGGCTTCATTCCCAGGGGGCTTTCCGCATGCCCATTGAGAAGACTTTCCCCTTCGAAAAAACGGCAGAGGCGCAGAAGCGCAGCGAGGCGGGTCGCGTTACAGGCAAGCTTGTGATCACAGTCGCGTAAAATCTCGTGCCAGAAAAACCTCCATTTAGCCCATTATATGTAGAGGAGTTGCACGTCCCCATCAACCTTGGTGGCAGTGCCATGTTCGGTAGCGGGAATAGTGAATCTCAAAACCGGACAGAAGAAGCTCCGTCACGCTGACCTTTGGTAGGTTCGGAATGCTCCTGTTGCCAACCAGCCGCTGACCACTGCAAACGCCAGCAGACCGCCTATGCGGAGGAGCACGAAACCCCAATCCGCGTCAGCGCTCAGAGCTTCGCGCGCCGCTTCCACGCTCCAGTTGACCGGGTTGAAACGAGACACGGCGCGAATCCAATCGGGCATCACGTTTTTGGCCATAAAAACGGGCGACAGAAACAGGAGCGGCATGAGGATGAAGTTCGAGGCGCCGATGACCGATTCATGTCTGCGAACAGCGAGCGCCAGCGCATTGGACAGGGCCGCGAAAGGAGCGCCCAACAACATTGCGCAGACTAGCAAGACAATAATGCCTGTGATACCGCCATCGAAGCGAGCGCCCGACAAGTAACCGAGCACAATCAGAATGAACGATTGAACGACGGTTGCGACCGACATAGAAAGAATTCGGCCGATGATGATCGCAGCTCTGTTCATCGGCGAAACGAGCAGACGATCCATCACCCCTTGATTCATATCAAGAATTACGCCCATTCCACTCCAGCCTCCGGCAAACAAGGCCGACATAATGACAACGCCGGGCGTGACGAAACTGATGTACGAGCCGGCGTTGAAGCCGGGCAGCTCGACTACTCGTTTGAATAATTGGCCGTAAAGCATCAGCCAAACGATCGGCTGCACCAGTGAGATCGCGATCCACCACGGCTGTCGCAACAAATTGCGCAGCAGCCGCTGCGTCATAAACAGAGAGTGAGTCAAAGTAGTCATCGTGATCCTTTCTGATTGTTCTGCTCGGCTTCGCTGAAGGTTCGGCCGGTGTAGCGAAGATAGACATCATCCAATGAAGGGCGCGCGACCTTGACCGAAGCGACCTTCAGCCCTTTAGATTCGAGTGCGGCCAGCATTCCCGGTACAGCCGTCGCTCCCTGATTGGCGCGCGCGTGCAGCGTATGACCTTCCGCGACAATCTCACCGATGCCGTCCAGACGGCTGAGCGCATCGAGAACGACCTTTTCCGCTTCCGCATGCGCGAATTCGATGTGAATCGCGTCGCCCATCAGTTCGCCTTTCAGTTGATCCGGCGTCCCCTCGACGACCAACTTGCCGCGATCGACGATGGCTAACCGGCCGGCCAGTTGATCGGCCTCTTCGAGGTAATGAGTAGTCAGTAGAACCGTGATGCCGTCTTCTTTCGCCAGGCGCGAGATGTCTTCCCAAAGCTCTGCGCGCGATTGCGGATCGAGCCCGGTGGTCGGCTCGTCCAGAAATAGAACGCGCGGTCGATGGATGAGCCCCATCGCGATATCGAGCTTGCGCTGCATCCCGCCGGAGTATGTGCGCGCGACGAAATCTGCGGCATCACTCAGACGAAAATGGTCGAGTAATTCGGCCACACGATCTTTCAGTTTTTGGCCGCGCAGGCCGTGAATGCGTCCCTGCAGCGTCAGATTTTCGCGGCCAGTCGCTTCGGCGTCGACTCCGGACTTCTGGGCCACGCAGCCGATGGCGCGGCGTACGCGCTCCGGCTCGGCCAGCACGTCGATGCCGGCGACCCGGGCAGAACCGGAATCCGGGCGCGATAATGTATTGAGGATTTTTACCGTCGTCGATTTGCCGGCCCCGTTTGGGCCCAACAAGGCGAAGATGGCGCCGGCCTCGACTGTGAAGCTGAGACCGTCGAGCGCGCGAACCTTGCCGCCGTAGGTCTTGACGAGGTCGCGGACTTCAATAGCTGGAGCCGCCCGCCCAGTGCCTGCGTCTGCATTCGCGTTTGAAATGGGCAGTGAATCGATCATCAAGGTCTCCTCAGAAAATTGCCTGGAACTGAGGGCTCGGGACTTAGGACGAGAAACACTTCTTATCCATCCCCAACCCCGCGCCCAGTCTCATGTCGTAGTAACTATGGAAACAATGGTGGAAGAGTATGAAGAGCGTGGATAAATCCGGCAAGGAGGATTCACCACAAAAACTACAAAATGGCTGCAAAAATCACATACAGAAACAGAATGAACAAATAGTCCTTCCAAATCACAAAATCCTCGATATCTCAGGAAAATCGAGGATTTGCGACGTAAATCCTGTCTAAACTTTGTCGATAGCGATCATGCAAGAGTTATATCGACACAGAAAAGGAACATATAAAATTCGAGCATACGAGCGTATAAGAAAGTGCGATCAGTCAATACCGCCCTCTCTCAGCTTTTTCAGCGCCTCGATCCCGCCCGTATTGTTCGGATTCAACTCGACCGATCGCGTGTAGTTTTCGACTGCCAGCTCTTTGTCGCCATTAACCGCATATGCTTCGCCCAGGCTGTCGTACACGTTGGAAGATTGCGGATAGTCTTCGACATTCAATTTGAAAACCTCGATAGCATCATTCACCCGCTTCCACGAATAAAGCAACTCGTAGCCGAGGCTGTTCATCTGGCCTTCATTGATCAACTCGCCAACGGCGCGGCCTCTGCGCCATTCGCGGTACTCGCGCAAGGCTGCCTCCGCACCTTTGGCCGCGATATTTTTGAGCAACGTGTTGCGCGGGGATTTGTATGAGTCGTAATTGAGCCATGCCAATGCCGGCTGTTCGCCGCCGACGGCTTCGGCGACGATCTCGCGAGCTATTGACAGGCCGTTGGAGCTATTTGCGAAAAAGACGATCCCCATCCTCTGCCTGGCGAATCCCACGAAATAAGCTTTGCTGTTTCCGTTATCGCCCCAATGCCAGAACGAAAGCCCATCGCCGGTTGTTTGCAACCCCCAGCCGAGTCCCCACGCCACATCAGGCACGATCTTCGCATCAGGGCGATTGATCGATACCGAGCCGCCAGCTCTAACATTCACCTGCGGCGTCAGCATCTGCTTCAGCGTCTCTTTCTTCAACCCCGTGCCCTTCATAATCGCCGCGATGAATCGCCCGTAATCTTGTGCCGTAGTATGCAGGCTCGCGGCTGCGTTGTAAGCATCTTTCGGACGCTTGTTCTGTCCGCTCGGCTCACCTTTCGAGTTGTGAGCAAATGTTTTCAGCGTATCGTAGCTCTCCTGCCAAACGTAGCTGCTGGAGGTCATCCCCAGGGGATCGAAGACCGCCTTCTTCATAAATTCGTTGAACTTCTCTCCGGTGATGTGCTCAATGACTTTCGAAAGATAGACGAAACCTTCGCCCGAATAGCTGAAACGTTCGCCGGGTGTGAAATGAAACTTAAGCGCGCTGCCACTCGACCGCCAGTTCGGAAATCCTGGTGTATGGCTCAGCACGTGGCGAGCCGTGACCTGAACGAGTCGCGGATCATCGCCGACATCGTATGGGCCGGGCAAATACTGGGTGAGCGGCTTATCGAGATCGAATTTGCCGGTATCCGCCAATTTCAGCACGCGTAGGCAAAAACCGGCTTACTCAAACTCGCAGCCTCAAAGACCGTGGCGTCGGTGACCGGGTCTCCGGTCTGGGCATTTTTCAATCCAAAGCCGCGCTGCCAAACCAGTTCGCCATCGCGAAGCAGCGCGACTGACAATCCAGGCACGTTCGCTTCTTTCATCAACGTCGGAAGACGCGCTTCGAGCCGAGCGATAATCTGCTCCTTCTTCGCCTTTGTGTGCTGCAAAGTGGAAGATGATTTGGCGGGTTGCGATTTATCCTGGGCGAAAATCCTAGCGACGTGCCATCCGGAACCGACCAGCCAGATTACCAATGCGATAGTCAGAAATGATGTCAGAAAAAATCTCATAAGGGGCCTCCCAAACTATTGATAAAACCACCCAGCCCGATTCATATTCATCGGGCTTTCCCGTGGGGCAGATAGGACTGGTGAACTCAAGAGCGTGACGCCAAGGGCGCTTCAGCGTCCTTCTCATCTCGGCTTCAGCCCCGCGTGAACAAGCCAGTTAAAACGGGCTGGGTATGTATCCTTCAGGCGTCAAACGGCTGGCCTATTGCCATCCGGGAAAACCCGGTGAACGTGAACCGGCTGCGCAGCCACAAATCTTTATTATTTTCGCTGTCTACTCATACCGCAGCGCCACCATCGGATCCACCTTCGTTGCCCGCCGCGCCGGAATCCAACAGGCTACCAATGCAATAAACACCAACACCAGCGCAATCACAGCAAAGGTCTTGAAGTCAGTCGCGCTCACTTCAAATAGCATCCGGGTCATCAGACGGGTCAACGCCATGGACGCCAGCAAGCCAAGCATCACGCCCAGCAGCGCCAGCTTCATCCCCTGGCCTATTACCAGCTTCAATACATCTCGACGTCGCGCGCCCAACGCCATTCGCAAACCGACTTCGTGCGTGCGCTGTGCGACTGCGTACGACATCACACCGTAAAGCCCCACGGCAGCCAATCCCAGCGCCAGGGTCGCAAACAGCCCGAGCACCTGCAGATTGAAGCGCTGTTGCCAGAGCGCATCGGCAATCACCTGCTCCATGAGCTCTACATTCGAGACCGGCAGGCTGCGATCGACCGCTCTGACCGTCTCTCGCACCGCTGCGGCGAGATTCTGCGGCTCGATGCTAGTACGGACGATTAAGGTCATTGAGGAGTACCGGCCTGCGCGGCTCGTGTAAAAGCCCCGGCCTTGTTGGAAAGACAGATAGCATTCGTTCGATGGCGCATCCGTCCAGCTACTCTGTTTGATATCCTTTACAACGCCGACCACCGTCAGCCACTGTGGCGCCTGCGAATTGTCGCGCGGATTGTCGAGCGTGATGCGCTTGCCGATGGGGGTTTCCGATGGCCAATGACGCCGGGCGAGCGTCTCGTTGATTATGACTACGCCGGGCGAGTCGGAGGTATCGCGCTCGGTGAAATCGCGCCCAGCAAGCAGCTGTGCACCCATCGTCTTGAAAGTAATCGGGGCGGCTGACGCGGAAGGTTACGCCGATCTCCTGTCCGGGCGGCGGCAGCAGACGACCTTCAATCGTCAGCGGCGTCCCCCACGTGTCGCCGGCCAGCGGCAGATGGTTGATCGCGCTCGCCGACTCGACACCCGGCAAAGCTGTGAGCCGATCTGTCAATTGCCGATAGAACGATTCGCGTGAGGGACCAACGTATTGCGGTGCGCCGGCCAGCGAGATCGTCATCGTCAATAAGTTGCGCGGATTGAACCCAGGATCGATCGCCTGAAGTTTAGCAAAACTGTTCATCAGCAGACCCGCGCCGATCAGCAGCACCAGCGCCAACGCGAGCTCAGCGACGACGAAGATTTCGCGCAAACGGCGACGTCCGCTCGCCATCCCGCGCCCGCTCTCTTTGAGAACTTGATTTAAATCGGGCTTCGACGCAGCAAGCGCCGGAGCGAGACCGAAGAGCACGGCGGTCGCCCATGAAATCGAGAATGTGAATGCAAGCGCTGCCGCATCGATCTTGATTTCGCTCAAGCGCGGCAACCGGACGTTGAAGCCGTTAGTGTTGCCCGCCAGCAGCGCCGTCACCCAATCTACCCCCCACACAGCCAGGAGTATTCCAACGGCTGCGCCACACAACGAGAGCAACAAGCTCTCGGTCAGCAGTTGTCTGAAGATACGCCAGCGGCTGGCTCCCAAAGCTACCCGAACTGCTGCCTCTTTTTGTCGCGCCGCCGCCCGCGCCAGCAACAAACAGGCCACATTTGCGCAGGCGATCAACAAGACGAATCCGACGGCGACCCATAGGACCAGCAGCGCCCGGCGAACATCGCCGACGACCTTTTCATTCAGTTTGTCTATGCGGATATCGAGGCCGGTGTTGGCTTCCGGGTAATCGATTGCGAGTCGTTTGCACATCGCATCCATTTCGGCTTGCGCTCGCTCCAGTCCCACGCCCGATTTCAGCCGCGCAAAGATGCGCAGCGAACTCCCCCGGCGGATCGTTGTTCGATTGGTCAGATCGAGCGGCGCCCACATCTCGGCACGCGTAGCCCAAAAGGGCGGAAATTGAAACTGCGGCGGCATCACGCCGACCACAGTGTAACTATCACCGCTCAATGTAAGCTGGCGCCCCACGATCTGCGGGTCGCCGCCAAAGATCCGCTGCCAGAGCTTATGGCTCAGCACCAGCACGTGATCTTTGCCCGGGTTGTAATCGTCGGGCTGCAGCGTGCGCCCCAACATCGGCTGCACGCCGAGCATCCCAAAAAACCCATCGCCCATCAGCAGCCCGCTGATCGCTTCCGGCCTGTCGTTGCCTGCCAGCGTGCCGCCCCACGCTTCCGCTGCCGCCATTTGCGCGAAGCTTTGGCTGCCCGTGCGGAAATCCAGAAAGTTCGCGGGCGAGACAGGACTTCGTCCGTCTTGCAAGAGCGTGACGATCTGTTCCGGATCGTGATAGGCGAGTGGGCGCAGCAGGACGCCGTTGATGATGCTGAAGATGGCCGTGTTCGCCCCAATACCGAGCGCGAGAGTGAGAACGGCAATCAAAGTGAACCCGGGTTGCTTGAGCAACATCCGGATGCCATAGCGCAAGTCTTGCAGAAGTGTTTGCATATCTCCTCTGGCATTCGCCTGGGGTACGCACGCTACGCACGCTTCCAACGTGCTGGACTTCGGCCAATTGGGCCAATAGAGAAAACCAGGCACGCTGGAAGCGTGCGTAGCGTGCGTACCCAGGCGATTTTCATTGTTTCGGACGTCTTTAGACAGACAATACGAACGATAAGAGGTCAAATGTCGTGCCAGGAATGCTTTCAAATTAAATGCAATAAACGCACGACTTGATCCGAACGTTCGCAAGAAGCGGCACTGAGGCGTGTTCGCTTCTGGGATAGACAGTTCTCGATATCGGGACTGTCAGGAACGAGCGATTGAGGAACTCGATCAGTCTGCTATACTCTCGCGGCAACACTCTCGGACAATCTAACCTACTCGGAAATTGGTGCTCATATCCAAAAGGAGAAACACGAATGATCGACGGAAAACTCAAATTGCTGCTCGCAAAGCTGCTGGTTCTGCTCTCGATCGGAATTGCCGTCTCGTTGTCGAACAATCCGCGAGCATCAGCCGACCATTCCTGCATCACTTGTCCCCCACCGCCGAGCGTCTGCCCTCTGACTTGCCCTCCCGAGGCGATCTGCGGTTGGATGCGGTTCTGCAATTTCTGTTGGAAACCGCAATGCATATATTGAGATAAAGCTGGTGACGCAGGAGCTAAGTTGCCCCCTACTCGCATCTGAGCGCAATCATCGGATCGACTTTCGCAGCCCGGCGCGCCGGGACGTAACAGGCTACCAACGCCACTGCTATCAAGAGCAGCGTCACGGCGCCCAGGGTACTAGGGTCGCTTGCGCCCACGCCAAAGAGCAGACCCGCCATCAACCGCGTCAGGGCAAATGAGACCCCCAGCCCGATTGCGATACCTGCCGTCGCGAGCCTTATCCCATCCGCCACCACCATTTGCAATAAGTCTTTTCGATCAGCGCCTAGCGCCATCCGGATGCCGATCTCCTGCGTGCGCTGCGCGACGGCGTATGAGAGGACGCCGTAGATACCCAGGCTGGCCAGCAACAGAGCGAGCGCCGCGAACGCCGCCAGCAGCGTCATCCCCATACGGCGCTGCGCGACCTCCTCCGCCAGTACTTCATCCATCGTCCTGATATGCGATACCGGTTGGTTGCGATCGACCGACCAGACCGCCCTGGCGCACTGCCGCGGCAACGGTCAATGGGTCGCCCGTCGTACGTACCGTCAGATCACGCGGGGAGTTCCAGAAAGTGTCGGGCATCTGCTGATATGGAAAGAACATTTCCGCCTTGGCCGAACCTGAGATCCTGCCACAATGTCTCCATATTTTCCTCCCGAAGATGGTTCTCAGTTTTCAGTTTTCACTTTCAATCGGAAACTGAAACCACTACGTTAGTGCCAGAGACAGCGGAAAGGTCACAGGAAAATTCGCCGTTCGAATCTCAGGATGGAAAAACCACGGGGACCACGTGGTTTTTCCATCCTGAGACTCGAGCTATCTCATTAAGGCGGCTCAGACCTTGCGCCACATTTTTGATTGGGACACAATGGGCTGTCGTCAAATTCATCGTAAAACCAATAAAATCCAGCAGAGGCTCCTGGATATTGTGCTTTGCCTGGAGGAGGTTTATCTATGTTCAGATTCGATGCCGAGAAGGCAGTGACGTTCGATGACGGTTTCAGCAGACGCGATTTTCTGCACGCGGGCGCGCTCTCGATGCTCGGCCTTTCGCTTCCGCAATTTTTCAGCCTGAAGGCGCAGGGCGCGGTCGATTCCGCGAAAGACATGAATCGCATCATGATCTTTCTGCTCGGCGGCCCTAGCCAGCTCGACACGTGGGATATGAAGCCGGGCGCCCCGGCGGAGATTCGCGGCCCATACAAGCCGATCAAAACCAACGTTCCCGGCATCGAGATCAGCGAAATCTTCCCGCGCATGGCGACGCAGTGCGACAAGGTCGCGTTCGTGCACGGCTGCTATCACACCGCCGCCGCCGTGCATGACACCGGACACCAGATGATGCAGACCGGGCGCCTATTTCAGGGCGGCATCGAACAGCCGCACATCGGCTGCGTGCTGCAGAAGCTGCAAGGCGCGCGCGGCGACGCCCCGGCGCACGTGCTGCTGCCGCGCCCCATGGGCAATACGGGCGGCAACATGCCGCACGGCCAAAACGCGGGTTATCTCGGCAAAAAATTTGATCCGTTCGTGCTCAACTCCGATCCATCCGCGCCCAACTTCAAAGTCCCCGACTTGTTACCGCCCGATTACATCTCGGCGCTGCGAACTGATCGTCGCCGTCGTTTGCGCGATATGGTTGATGGTGCGATGAAGGAGATCGAAGTAAGCCAGGACGCGCGCCTGATGAACGATAACTTTCATCAGGCCTATACTCTGATCTCCTCAGTAAAGATGCGCGAGGCGTTCGACCTTTCGAAAGAACCAGACACCGTGCGCGACAAATACGGGCGCAATCGTTTCGGACAGAGTTGCCTGCTCGCTCGCCGGATGATCGAAAGAGGCGTGCGTTTCGTGACGATCAACATGTTCGAGACAGTCTTCAACGAGATCACGTGGGACATCCACGGCTCCGCGCCGTTTAGCCCCATTATGTGTTACCGCGATTCGGTCGGCCCGATGTTCGATAACGGCTATGCCACGCTCATCGAAGAGCTCGAAGCGCGCGGCCTGCTGGCGAACACTTTGGTGATGACTACGGGTGAATTCGGGCGCACGCCGAAGATCAACCCGGCCGGAGGCCGCGACCACTGGCCGCAGTGCTGGACCATGTTCTTCGCGGGCGGCGGGGTCAAGGGCGGGCAGAAGATCGGTTCGTCGGACGAGATCGGTGCATATCCGAAAGATCGCCCGGCATCTCCGGCGGAAGTCATCGCTACCGCATATCACGCGCTCGGCATCGACCTCGACACGGAACTCATCGCCAATCAGTCTCGTCCGATCAAAATCGTGGATCATGGAGTCAGCCCGATCAATGAGTTGTTTTGAATGAACGGAGGATGCTCGCTATGAGCGGATTTCATCTCAAACTTACGGTCATCGGAGCGACGCTGCTGCTCGTGCTGGCCTACAGCAGTCCATCGATCCGGCCGGCGGCGGCGATCGCCTCGACTGCTGGCACTGCCCCGGTGAGACTAGATACGACCAGGCCGGTCAGCGAAATCAGTGCGCCCGCTGGCGGCTGGAGCTTCCGCAATCATGTCATTCCTGTGTTCACACGACTGGGATGCAATTCGGGCGCGTGTCACGGATCGGCCGCGGGCAAAGGCGGTTTTAAGCTGACGCTGCGCGGATACGACCCCGAGGCTGATTACAACACCCTGACGCGGCAAGCGCTCGGACGCCGCACCAACAAGATAGAACCGGCGCGCAGCCTGCTGTTGCTCAAACCGACCATGACGATCGGGCACGGCGGCGGCAAACGACTGGAAGTCGGTTCGCTCGAGTACAAAGTGGTCTCCGAATGGATCGCCGGCGGGATGTCCGCACCGGCCGAGTCCGATGCCTCCATCACCAGACTCGAAGTGACGCCGAAAGAGATGACGCTCGGGAATGGAGTCGAAGCGCAAGTGCGCGTGAAGGCGATTTACAGCGACGGGCAGGCAGAAGACGTGACGCGCTGGGCCAAATATGCGGCGGCGGATGGCGCTGTGGCGAGCGTGGATGAGGAGGGTAAAGTCAAAATTCTGGGCAGCGGTGAGACGGCGGTCACGGTCTGGTATCAAAGCCGCGTCGCATTCGCCCGGTTCGCCAGCCCTTATTCGGCGAACATCGCACCGGAAACCTTCACGAAATCGAAGCGCAACAATTTCATCGACGATCTGGTATTGAAAAAACTGCAGACGTTACGGATCGCTCCTTCGGATGATGCGGCCGACCATGAATTCGTCCGCCGCGCTTATCTGGACAGCTGCGGCATCCTCCCGACGGCGCAGGAGGTCGAGAGCTTCCTCGCCGATACTACAGCAGACAAACGCGCGAAGCTGATCGACGCTTTGCTCGAACGTGAGGAGTTCGTCGACTATTGGACTAACCGCTGGGCCGACGTATTTCTGGTCTCTTCGTCTAAACTATCGTCGAACGCGATGTGGAGCTTCCACAACTGGATCCGAAACAGCGTCAAATCGAACAAGCCTTGGGACCGGATGGCGCGTGAGGTCGTCACCGCGTCGGGCAATACGCTGGAGAACGGCGCGGCCAACTACTTTGTCATCCACAAGGAACCGACCGATCTGAGCGAGAACTTCTCGATGGCGTTCCTCGGAATGAGCGTCACTTGTGCCCGCTGCCACAATCACCCGATGGAGAAATGGACGCAGAAACAGTACTACCAGATGGCCAACCTCTTCGGGCGCGTCGGGATGAAGAACGGCACGCGGCCAGGCGATGTGGAGGTTTATACCAAACCATATGGCGAGGTGAATCACCCGCGGCTGAACCGCCCGCTCGACCCGGCGCCGCTAGACGGCGTTCCGATCACGATGGACGCGACCAAGGATCGCCGCGAGCACCTGGCCGAATGGTTGACTTCACCTCAGAACCCGTATTTCACGCGCGCGCTCGTCAATCGCGTCTGGAAGAACTTTATGGGACGCGGACTGGTAGAAGCAGTGGACGACCTGCGCGCCACCAACCCGCCGTCGAACGAGGAGTTGATGCAGGCGTTGTGCGATGAGACGGTCCGCCTCAATTTCGACGTGAAGCGGCTGATCCGCACCATAATGAACTCCGCCGCGTACCAGCGTTCATCCAGGGCGAACGAATATAACCACCAGGACGAGAAATATTATTCGCGTTACATCGTCAGGAGGCTGAACGCCGAGGCGATGCTCGACGCGATTTCACATGTAACGGGCGCACCGACAGCCTTCCCCAATTACCCCGCGGGGATGCGCGCGATGCAACTCCCCGATGCGCGGATCAATTCGTATTTTCTGAAAGTTTTTGGCAAGCCCGACCGCACCAATACGTGTGAGTGCGAGCGATCTTCGGAACCGACCGTGACGCAGGCGCTGCACATCATCAACGGCGACACGATCAACCAGAAGCTGCGCGCTGCGGGCGGGATCGTGGACAATTTCGTTCGCCTGGGCTTCTCGGACGAAGCGATTATCAACCACATTTATTTATCAGCACTGAGCAGACATCCAACCTCGGGTGAGATGAAAAACCTACAGGCCGTGCTTAGAGAGAGCGACGGCAGCAAAGATTCGCGGCGGCATGCGACTGAAGATGCCATCTGGTCGGTGCTGACGAGCCGTGAGTTTTTGTTCAATCATTAAATTTAGTATTTGCTCAACCTCTTCGCCGCGTCAGCGACGATTGATTATCAACGTGGGTTTAACCCCTTGGCACTAATCTTTTGCGCTGATGGATATTACGATTCCAGCCCCAAAGGGGCTGAGATACTCGATATCCAGATGCACAAAATTTTAGGTAACGACAAGGAAACCCACGGCTATAATCAACCGCCGCTACGCGGCAGAGAGGCTGGGCATCAAACGATTAACACAAATGCCCATTAGCACCAGGCTCAAAATATTAAGCGTCTTTTCCGTCTTGTTGTTCTCCGCCGCACCGGCGCAGCAGGAGGTCAATTACAAACAGGTTGACGCCATCTTTCAGAACAAGTGCGTCGTATGTCACAGCCACACGACCCGCCAGAGCGGGCTCAATTTGGAGAGCTTCGACTCACTGATAACAGGCGGAAAGCGGGGAGCGCCTGTCGTCGCCGGCAAGAGCGGCGAAAGTCTGCTGGTGAAATATATCGACGGGACTCTGAAACCGCGCATGCCGCTCGGCGACGAGCTCAGCGCCGATGAGATCGGTGTGATCAAAGCATGGATCGACGCGGGCGCCAAAGCTCCGGGCGGCGCTCCCGCAGCCGCGGTATCCACACCTGCTGGCGTCTCACCGACTGAACCTAAATCGGACAAGAAAGGCCTTCCCGAAATCAAGCCGACGGGCCCGGTCAAGGCCGCTATCAGCAGTCTCGCCTTCCAGCCGGGTAGTTACGCGCTTGCCGTAGGCGGTTATCGGGAGATCGAGCTGAACGGTGCGGATGGCAAACCGATCGCGAAATTGGAGGGGTTGGCCAATCAGGTGCGCGGGCTCGCTTTCAGCCCTGACGGCAAACTGCTGGCAGCTGCCGGCGGCAATCCGGGTCAATTCGGCGAAATCAAACTCTGGAGCGTAACGAATAGACAGGAGTTATTTGCGGTTCGCGGACATCGCGACAACATCTTTGCCATCGCATTCAGCCCCGACGGTAAATTGCTGGCGAGTTGCAGCTACGATCGTATGGTGAAGTTATGGGATGTGACGACCGGCAAAGAGGTGAGAAACCTGAAAGACCACACGGACGCGGTCTTCGCCGTAGCCTTCAGCCCCGACGGCAAACTTCTGGCTTCGGCATCGGCGGATCGCACCATCAAAATTTGGAACGTGGCGACAGGCGAACGGCTCTACACCTTGGGGGACGGGCTTGATGCCATGAACACTGTGTCGTTCCATCCAGCGGGAGGGCTGCTCGCGGGCGCGGGCGCTGATCGCATCATTCGCGTCTGGGAGGTGAACCAGAAGGAAGGCAAGCAGGTCCGCTCGCTAATCGCTCACGAAGATGCAATCAATCAGGTCGTCTTTTCGCCGGATGGTAAAACGCTCGCCTCAACGGGAGCGGATAGAGTGATCAAGCTTTGGGATGCAATGGCGCCACAGTTGACCGAGATCAAAATGCTCGAACGCCAGCCCGACTGGGCTCTCGTCATGGCTTACGCGCCCGACGGCAAGAAACTTGTGGTCGGCCGCTATAACGGCTCCGTCGCAACATACGACTTGACCTCGATAAAAGGAGTGCCGCAAAAATGACCAGACAACTGCTGCTCGCCTCACTCTTCGCGCTCTTCACCGCTACGCCCGTATTTGCGCAGGTGGATATCATCTACACCGGAACGGCGCAACCTTCCCTGGATTCCGCCACGATCACCGGGGCACAACGCGGAACGACGGTCACAATGGATGTTAATGGCCGAAACCTCAGTGGAAACGGGGCAATCGGGGCACCCGGAGCAACTGAGGTAATCTTCAACAAGGCGGGATTCACCGCGAAGATTCTCGCCTCCGCTGAACGGCTGCGCGAGAAGCCCAAGGCCATTCCGCTGACGACCGTCATTGTGGACAAATCGACATTGAACCGCATCACTCTCGAGATAGCCATTGCCGCGTCTGTCGAGCCGGGCATTTACAGGTTCCGGCTGATAACCCCGATGGGAACTACTAATACGCTTCCTTTCGCCGTCACGCCATTTCCCGAAATAACTGAGCGCGGCATGAATCAATCGCTCGAGACCGCGCAGACGATCGCGCTGCCGGCAACCATTACCGGGAATATCGGTCGCCAGGGCGAGGCCGATTATTACAAGTTCAAGGCGCAGGCCGGGCAACAGATCGTCTTTGAACCGGTGGCTGCAGCCATCGGATCGCGGCTCAATCCCGTCATCTCATTATTTGACGGCGACGGAAATCGATTGGCGGCGAACGACGAGGTCAATCTCAAAGGCGAATCGCCGCTCGGTTACACGATCAAGGCTGAGGGCGAATATATCGTAAGCATCACCGACGCCGAACGCGAGGCTGGGCTTGAGTACCGTCTGAACGTTGGCGAGTTTGCGTACGTCACCGGCGCGTTCCCGCTCGGGATCAAGCAGGGTGCAGCCGGCAAGGTGGCGCTCAGCGGGTTCAACCTAAGTGGAAGTCAAAAGGTGACTGCCCCGGCGGTCGGATCTCGAGACGAACCGTGGATGATCCGCGGGAACGGCGCGAAGGGCGAATCGCTCAACCGTTTGCAATTGGATGCCGGACTGTATCCCGAAATAATCGAGGGCAGCCGCAACAACACGCCGGCATCGGCTCAGGCGGTGCAACTTCCGGCGACGATAAACGGGCGTATCTTCAGTAACAGCGAGGTAAAAAAAGAAGAAATTTCCAATCGACCTATAGATGTCGATCAGAGTGCCGTTGCTGAAGATTACTTTCGATTCCACGCGAAGAAGGGGCAGAAGTTAATTCTCGAAGTCGCGGCCCAACGGTTCGGTTCGCCGCTCGATTCGGTGATCGAAGTCCTTGACGCGCGCGGCCTCCCGATTCCGCGCGCGGTCCTGCGGTCTCTGCTCGCCACCGAGACGACGCTGAGCGATCGCGACTCGTTTACAGCCGGTCTTCGGCTCCTGAATTGGAGCGGGATGAGACCGGGCGACTATCTGTTGGCAGGCAGCGAGCTCGTACGGATCGAGAGGCTGCCCTTCTTTCCGGATGACGACACAATCGTGGCTAACTCCGACGGAATCCGCTACGGTTTTGAGGATACGACGCCGGAGACTCTCGCGATGGGGACGCCTGTTTACAAAGTTTCGATCCACCCGCCCGGATCGACGTTCTCTTCCAACGGATTGCCGGTCAGGACACTCTACTACCGCAATGATGATGCCGGCCCGCATTATGGTTTCGCCGGAATGAAAGATTCGCGCCTGACCTTCACCGCTCCGGCGGATGGCGAGTACCTCGTGCGGATTCGCGACGTGCGCGGACTCTCGGGAGAGCGCTTCGCATATCGGCTCGCCATTCACGAACCACATCCGGATTTTTCTCTGGCCATCGAACCGGAGAACCCGAACGTGCCGCTCGGCGGGTCGCGCGACCTGCGAGTGCGCGCCGTCAGGTGGGACGGTTTCGACGGCGAGATCGAGGTTAAACTCTTGAATGTTCCGGAGGGATTCACCGCGATGAATACGAAGATTCCTGCGGGTCAAAATTCCGGAGTCGTGATTTTATCGGCCGCGCCCGATGCGAAAGGTCATTTCGGGCTGCAGGCCGAGGGCGTTGCCACCATCGGTAAGCAGCGGGTCGTGCGCATAGTCCCGGTCGGTCAGGAGTTGAGCATCGTATCCGTCGCGCCGCCGCCCGAAGTTCTGGTATTCACGAAGGAACGACAGGTCGACGTCGCGCCCGGCGCGGACGGATTTGTAAACATCAACATCAAACGGCAGGAAGGTTTCGCAGGGCGCGTGCCTTTCGATGTTGTCGGGCTGCCGCACGGAGTGACGCTGCGCGATCTTGGGCTGAATGGGATATTGATCACCGAAGGGGAATCGGCTACGCGGTTTCGTTTTGATGTTCAGCCGTGGGTTAAACCGCAGGAACAGCAAATATACGTCGTCGGAACGATCGAGACATCCGGACGGCAACAACAACGCTTTCCTGCCGCGCCGATTACCCTTTCGATCAAACCGAATAAACCGAAAGATAGCGCAGCGAACGGCACTCGGTGAAGATGGCTGAAGTCCGTTAAACGGGTGGGGACCAATCCCTTATTCTATCGAATCTGAACAACACGCTCTCAGTTATTCATGCGAAGGAACCCAGAACGGCAAAATGTGCGAAGAGGCAAAACCTTCAGGATTTTGCCTCTTTCGCGGTTGTTTTCTTTGTTTCCCCCCTGACTTTTGCGGTCAACAATTTATTACATTCTCAATAAATTGATATCACCCGAAACCGTTGATAGCTTCAGATTACGCGAGCCGTTTCCCAGACGCCCGTTGGCGCTGCGGCCGGGTCCGTGCTTCTTCTCTTCGACCTGAAGCGGAAAATCAGTTTTTAAATCGCCGCTCAATGTTGACATCTTCACATCAGCGTCCAGGTTTCCCGGAAGCTTAACGTCTACATCACCACTGACCGAGTTAAACTCCATACTGCCCGCTCCGTCCGTCCCTTCCAGGCTCTGGATTTCCACTTCGACATCGCCGCTGACCGATGCCGCGTTAACCGCGCCGGCGGCGCCTTTGACTGATACATCGCCGCTGACGGATTTCGCGTGCAACTCGCCTTTCACGCTGGATACTTGAACGTCGCCGCTCACGCTCGATATCGAATCGTAGCGATAGCTTATGCCGCTCGGGACTTTGACATCGAAGCGCACGCTCACATTGCAATTACAATTCTCCGGATAACGCGCGCGTACATCGACATTGTTGCCGCCGCTCGAATCTTCGATCGTCACCTGATCACGATCGGGGCCTTCCTTGTATGCAGTGACGGTGATGGTATCGCCGTTGTAACCGGTTACTGTAACATCACCTGAGATGTTGCGAATATTAACACCACCGCCCGCGCCTACCCGGTAGTTCTTCTGGAAATCCTGCGCGGAGACGGATATGGTGAGTAGCAAACAAATAACACTCGCGATTGTTATTGTACGAAACAGATAGCTTTTCATTATGCGCACCGATCCTTTCGAGAGTAGAGGTTTATAGCTCGTAACGACGTGTAAGTGGCAATAGATATCGAAAGGTTTCAGTCATCACCAAAACAACCGCAAAAAAAAAACACGAAGGGGAACGCAAAAAAAGCCACAAATCTATCGTTTTGCGGCTTTTGTGTCCCCCTTTTTATGATGATTTCGGTTTATTGTAGCGGATAAGCCAGGCGCTGCTCTTTTCTGAACCGATGCAATACCTTATGGACCTGGCGCGCCGTAATCCCGTCTATTTGCTGCGCCAGCGTTGTATGCAGACCGAGCTCGGGGGGATTCGGAGCCTCAAGATATTGCAGGTATGCTTCCCGGATGCGTTGGGCGACCTCATCCGGCACATCACCCACGTTCGCAAATTTGCGGTCGTCGTCGTAAAGCATGTCGAGCCATCTCGATACCTGATAGCTGGTGGCAAATCCGACCTGCTCTGCGATCATATCCGGCAGCTCGTGCAGGCGATAGCGCCCCTTCCTGAGTTCATTCCAGTAGAATTTCTCCATGATGAACTTCTGCTCGCGCGTAAGTTCTTTCGTGGGGGACAGCTCATGTTGGCTCAGCGACCACTGGTAAACGATGTCTTTAACCTGGTGGTATGGGATGGCGAGGGCACTGCTGATCGTCCTTCTGCGGCCGTTTTCAGGTCTCTCTCCTCTCCTGACATATCCCTCATAGGTTTGAATGACGCTCGCTCTCAACTCCGGAGTGATGACTACCTCGGGTTGTTGTATCCTGAGAATCATCGTGCTCACAATCGAGCGTTTCAACCAAACCTTGTCGGATATCTGTTTCACTATTTCGGCCTGCAGGATATCCTTACCGGCATACTCATCCCGATAGATCTGCTCAATGCGCTCGCCCAGTTCCGGCGTCAGCTCCACACCCTTAGACGGCTTCCTCTCCGGCTCTTTACGAGATTTAACCGCGGACCCCACCGGTCGCGAAATTTTAGATACCGCGCGAGCAGGTGACGAGGTAGGCCTGAACACGGCCCGCGCCTGTTCCGGCGCAGATTTCGCGGGGCGCTTCTTATAACACTTCTGACATAATCGAGCCTTACGCTCCGGCGTGAAAAAGACAGAGCCGCAGCCGGCGCATTGAAGGCGAAATTTTATTCCACTCATAAATATATCCTTATTCGATGATCGGGATTATCAAGGCACAACTCTCTTCTTCAAAAACCCGCTTCAATCTTCCGAACATCTCTTTATCCCTATAAGTTCCAATGATCGAGCCGCCCGAGCCGGCGAATTTGGCGGAAGCGCCAATCTCGCGTGCCAATTCAACCATCCTGATGTGTTTGGAATTGAGATTATAGATGCTTCGGCGCGTATCGAAATTCTTATTGATTAAACCCGCAAGTGCCTGGTAATCGCTTAAACAATCGCGCGCCTGTCGGGCCAGATCGGCTATCGTACTCATCGCATCGATCACCTTCGTTTCACCGCTATCATAGCGTTTGCGGATGTCATTGTGAAAGACCTCAGACGGCTCAGCCAGCTCGGTTTGATAGGCAATGTACAGGGGCGGCAAGATTCCGGGGTCGAGCGGTTCGTATATCCCGTGACCGTGCTGGCACATGTATTCGCTATCGAAATCCATATAGACCAGCCCCTCATAAACCTGCGCGACGCGATCCTGCAAGCCGGCGCTGATTCCCAACTCGTCTTTTTCAACCGAAAGGATGAGGGCCGGTAGTATCTCTTTCGGTATCTCCACATCATAAAACCGGCAGAGAGCGCGCATCGTCGCAGTCACTATCGCGCTGGATCCGGCAAGTCCGACCTGCCGCGGAATGTTCGACGAGTAGCGCAATGAGAAACTGCCGGCCTTAAGCTCGATCTGCTTTCCCAGGCAGTACTCGGCAAATCGTTTGATCGCGGCTTTGACCAGTCGCAACCCTCCATAGTAACCGTTCAACCTGGTGTCGTGCAAAAAATCTTCTATGCTGTTGAATCGGCAGTGATCCTGCCGGGTCGGAATGATCTCCAGTTCGGGCCATTCATATATGACCACCTCGGCCGAGAAGTTTTTGACGATCAGACTGATGGTCTTACCGTGATAGCCGTCGGACGGATTGCCTATCAAGCCTGCCCGCGCATAGGCTCTGGTTTTAAAGATTCTCACCTATTAACTCCTTGACGTGTTTGCGCAATCGTTCACCATAGACGGGATCGGTGAGCGCAAATTCGATGAAGGTTTCAAAGTAGCTATCGAAATTGCCGATGTCGTAGCGTTTCTCGGTCGCGGGCAGCCGGACGCCGACGATTCGCTTGCCTTCCCCCAGCATGAGGCGGATCGCATCGGTCAATTGTATTTCGCCGCGATGATCAAAACCCGTGCGTTTGATCGCTCCGAAAAGGTCGGGCGCAAAAACGTACCGTCCTGCGATCGCCCAATTGCTCGGCGCTTCATCGCGCCGGGGCTTCTCGACCAGATCGGTGATCCCGAACACTTCACCGCCGTCCGATTCTTTGACTATCCCGTACATCGAAACTTCGCGGGCCGGCACTTCTTCGACTGCAATGGCGCAAGCGGCCTCGTGCGCCTGGAATGCGTCGATCAACCTCTTGACGATAAGCGAAGGCTGATGGCGGCCGATGATCGAGTCGCCCAGCGCAACGACGAACGGTTCCGTTCCGGTAAAGTTTTCCGCGCAGAGCACGGCATCGCCGAGTCCTCGCTGCCGCCGCTGGCGCGTGTAAAGAAAATGGAGACCCATACGCTCATACTCGAGCTCCTCTAGCAGGTCCTCTTTTCCGGTCTCGCGTAGCGTGCGGATCAGATCGGGATCATCGTCGAAATGGTCTTCAATCGAGCTCTTCCCCCGCCCGGTGACGAAGAGGACACGCTTCATCCCGCACAGATGCAACTCTTCTACGATGTACTGGACGATCGGCTTCTTCCCCACTGGAAGCATCTCTTTGGGCTGTGATTTGGTGGCCGGAAGCAATCGCGTGCCCAGACCGGCGACTGGGATGACGGCATTGTAAATATTCATAGGAATTCGCAGTTAAATATGTTAACAATTCAGCGACTCAGCCCGAGTTACATGAAAACGGGCCGCGAACCGATGCGAAACGGGGGCGTAAGCGACCTGTGCCCTGGCACAGTCGGTTACACCCCAACGCTGCTCTACTTATATGACTTAAGGGCCTAATTCAACTGTATCAATTCATTGAAAGCCAATGGTAATATAAGGCACGCCCCGCGGCGAGTGCCAAGAAATTGAAAGATATTAACGCTAGATTTAAGCCCTGGAGAAGACCATCCGTGATGACCTCACATGCAATAAAGAGTTATCACACACTGCTGACGAAGTCTCTGGCAGAGGATGCGGCTGAGAAGCTGATTGAGGGAACGAAGAGTCACAACCTGTTGTTTGAGGAACAGCCAGTCTGCAACGTTTTGCGGCCGGTCCTTATCACGGCCGAACAGTACGATTACATCAAGCGCGAATCCACGTTAGTGCTATCGGCGATCAGGAAGCTGGGAAAGGCGATGATGGCCGATGCCAGGCTACGCTCGATGCTGGACCTCTCTCCAATGGAGGAGCAGATCATAGCATTCGAGCCGGGTTATGGCGCGCCGGACGCCACCGGCAGGCTCGATGCCCTCTTCGACACGCGCGGCGAATTCAACCTCGTTCGATACAACGCGGACTGCCTCGCCGGGCTGCCCTACGCCGATGTCTTATGCGAGTTATTTGTGAAGATGAAGGTCGTGCGGGAATTTTCGCGCAAGTTTCATATACGCGGCATCGAGATCAGGCCTCGGATACTTGAGATCCTGGCCAGATGCTATCGCCAGTCGAACCCCTTGCACCTGCGCGAACACATGCGCATCGCCATCGTCGACTGGAAAGATAACCTGGCGAGCCCCGAACTCGAGTTATGGCGGGAATACTTTGAATCGCACGGCTATCCGACAATCATCGCCGATCCCGACGAACTGGAGTATCGCGGAGGTTGGTTGCGCGCTGGAGATTTCGAAATCAACATCGTCTACAAACGAGTGATCACCCGCGAATTGCTGGCGCGCTGCGGAATGAATCATCCGCTCGTGCGTGCGGCGTGTGAACGTGCGGTCTGCGTCGTCAACTCGTTCCGATCGACCATGCTCGCGAAGAAAGCGATCTTCGCGTTACTCGACGATCCGGCTTATGACGACCTCTTCTCGGTCGACGAGGTCGGCGCTATCTGCCGCCACATCCCATGGACTCGCCTCCTGCGCGAGGGCATAACGACCTACCGCGGGCGTAGCATAGACCTATTGGATTTCGTCTCGACCCATCAAAACATTCTGGCGCTGAAACCCAACGGAGACTATGGCGGTCAGGGAGAGACGATAGGATGGGAGTGCAGCAGCGAAGAGTGGGCGCGCGCAATCAAATACTCGCTTTCAGATTCATATGTGGTTCAGGAGCGTATAGATGTTTTAAAACAATCATTCCCCGTGCTGCGGGATGGGGAGCTTAAATATGAAGACCTCAGCGTAGATTTCGATCCGTATACGTGGTGCGGCGAGGGAGTTGAAGGCGCCGGCATCAGGCTTTCGGCATTTTCAGGCCGCGGCGGATGGACAGCTCCGATGCTCATTATTGAGTGAAACAACCCGGGGACAAAATTTGGCCAAAAGAACGGTGATCGAAGCTAGCCCGGTCTCGAAAGCCTCGTCATTACTTAATACTCTTACGATTTGCTATCCGCGTTTGAGATCGTTTGGAGTTCCGCGTTTACGCGGTCTTTTTCTTTCGCATGATTCCAGACCGCCTGAAGGCGGTACTCCGAACTATCGCTTGGAGTTCCGCGTTTACGCGGTCTTTTCTTTCGCATGATTCCAGACCGCCTGAAGGCGGTACTCCGAACTATCGTTTGGAGTTCCGCGTTTACGCGGTCTTTTTTCTTTCGCATGATTCCAGACCGCCTGAAGGCGGTACTCCGAACTATCGTTTGGAGTTCCGCGTTTACGCGGTCTTTTTTCTTTCGCATGATTCCAGATCGCCTGAAGGCGGTACTCCGAACTATCGCTTGGAGTTCCGCGTTTACGCGGTCTTTTTTCTTTCGCATGATTCCAGACCGCCTGAAGGCGGTACTCCGAACTATCGCTTGGAGTTCCGCGTTTACGCGGTCTTTTCTTTCGCATGATTCCAGACCGCCTGAAGGCGGAACTCCGAACTATCGTTTGGAGTTCCGCGTTTACGCGGTCTTTTTCTTTCGCATGATTCCAGACCGCCTGAAGGCGGAACTCCGAACTATCGTTTGGAGTTCCGCGTTTACGCGGTCTTTTTTCTTTCGCATGATTCCAGACCGCCTGAAGGCGGAACTCCGAACTATCGCGCTTGGAGTTCCGCGTTTACGCGGGCTTTTACTTTTCGATCGATTTTCTAACCGCCTGAAGGCGCCTGTAAGGCAGCGGTAATGACGAGCCTGAAAGCCACATGCCTAAACTGCCGATATCCCGCTATCGCGGATGGCATGCGATATTTTATGCTGTCTGTCTTTTGTGAATTATGAGGTGACTTTCCGGTTTATCTTTTCGCCGACTTCACCTTCACCGGAAAATTAAGCTCGGCCAACTCGAGCTGATAGAATGCATTGAACCCTCCATAAAGGGCCGATCTTCCGAGATCCTCTTCGATACGCAACAGCTGATTGTATTTGGCGACGCGGTCGGTGCGTGAGGCCGAACCGGTTTTGATTTGGCCGGCGTTGGTTGCGACTGCCAGATCCGCGATGAACGGGTCTTCGGTCTCGCCCGAACGATGCGAGATGATCGCGGTGTAATTGTTGGTACGCGCCATTTCAATCGCTTCCAGCGTTTCGGTGAGCGTGCCTATCTGATTCACCTTAACCAGGATCGAATTAGCCACAACCTCTTCGATTCCGCGTTCAAGATACTTCGTGTTGGTGACGAAAAGATCGTCACCGACCAATTGTACGATATCGCCGACTTCCTCGGTCAATGCCGCCCATCCGGTCCAATCGCTTTCTGCAAGACCGTCTTCGATCGAGATGATCGGATATTGCTTGATCCAGTTGACCCAGTACTGAACCATCTGTTCCGAAGTCAGAAGCCGCCCGTCCGATTTTTTGAAAATGTAATAGCCGTCGGAGAAAAATTCAGATGATGCGGGATCGAGTGCGATGGCGATCTGCTCGCCCGGCGTGTACCCGGCGGCATTGATAGCTTCGAGGATCGCCTCGATCGCCTCATCGTTCGATTTCAGGTTGGGAGCAAAGCCGCCCTCGTCGCCGACCGCGGTCGAATAGCCGCGCTTCTTCAGGACGCCTTTGAGGGTGTGAAAGACCTCGGCGCCCCAGCGCAGAGCCTCGGTAAAAGACGGGGCGCCTGCCGGGACGATCATGAATTCCTGAAAATCCACGTTGTTGTCGGCGTGCGCTCCGCCGTTGATGATGTTCATCAGCGGGACCGGCAACGCGCGGGCGTTCGTTCCGCCGATATAGCGGTAGAGCGGGATCTCGAGGTCGGCAGCCGCGGCGCGCGCTGTGGCTAGCGAGACGGCTAGTATAGCGTTGGCGCCCAGCTTGGATTTGTTTGGCGTGTCGTCGAGATCGATCATCGTCTGATCGATCGCCGTCTGATCGAATGCCTCCATCCCGACGACAGCGTTGGCGATGATCTTATTGACGTTCTCGACGGCGTGCCTCACACCTTTGCCGGTATAACGAAACCTATCGCCATCGCGGAGTTCGACGGCTTCGTTTTCACCGGTCGAAGCGCCTGACGGGACGGCTGCCCGTCCGACCGCGCCGCTCTCCAACACAACCTCTGCTTCAATGGTTGGATTACCTCGTGAATCCAATATCTCTCGTGCATGAATCTGTTCAATGATAATCATATAGTTCCTGGGATGAATGCGGCCTTATATGCGTCTTATATGCGTCTCACGTGGCCTCTGGTTCTTGATTATTCTATCTCATCGTGGAATACGAAAACTACCATTTACTATTGTCTGGGCTTAACCGTCAACATAATTTTTAATAAGATCAGTCGTCAACCGAAGAAAAGGAGTCAAAAAATATATGATTTGTGTCAAATGCGGAACCAACCTGTCTGACGATGCTCGCTTTTGCAGCGTCTGCGGTTCAAATCTGGGCGCGACATCAGGAGGCAGGGCTGGCTTTCAAGGCGCGGGCGGTATCCAGATCGACAGCGACGGGCGCGGCGCCGGCCGCGGTTATAAATACGAGATTCTCCACCCTGGAGCATTCGCTCTGGCGCTCATCCAACTACAGCCGGAACAATCCATTCAGGCGGAAGCAGGCGCGATGGTTTCGATGTCGGGAAATGTCGAATTGCAGTCGCAGATGAAAGGCGGGTTGATGGGCGCGCTCAAACGCGCGGTCGGCGGCGAATCGGCTTTCGTCTCCACCTTCACCGCGCATGGCGGGCCCGGCGAAGTGAGTTTCGCGCCCGGCGCGCCCGGAGATGTAGCGGCGATTGAGATGAATAATCAGATTTTTTACGTGCAATCGAGCTCGTACCTCGCGGGCGATATGAGCCTCCATATCGATACGCGATGGGGTGGAGCGAGATCGTTCTTCGGCGGCGAAGGACTGTTCGTCCTGCAGGTGCAGGGGTCCGGGCTCCTGCTCGTCTCGTCTTTCGGATCGATCCATCGCAAAAAACTCAATCACGGCGAACGGTATGTAGTCGATACCGGCCATCTGGTCGCGTGGGAAGGGCATATGCAATATGACCTGCGCAAAGCGTCGACCGCCGGTTGGTTCCGCAGTATGGTGAGCGGCGAAGGAATCGTGGCCGAATTTACGGGACCGGGTGAGATACTCATCCAGACGCGCAACCTGGCGGCATTCGCAGGGATACTCAAACCGTTCTTCCCATCACAATCGGGCGGCGCCGGGCTGGGAACACTATTTGGTGAGTAAGCTATTCGATGAGGGAATATTGCGGATTTGCGACCATACAAAGGCATGATGGTGACAAATCCGCATTCCGTATTCACTTACCTTCTTCGTGTATTTAGTAAAAACTGAAGCAGGAAGCTGAAGAAGTTGGCAAATGAAATATAGATGCTGGCGGTATGCTGCACCGCTGCTTCCCAGGAATTCTCGGCTTGTGATAGGCGGAAAAACTTGAGCAGGAAGAAGCCCGCGAAGACGACCATGCCGATGATCGAGTAGAGCAGATTAACCGTACGCGAGAATCGGACGAAGATTCCAACCAACCCCACCACGATCAAGCCGATCAATGCGATGAGCAGGATGGGCATCAAAAAGCTGAAATCGAATCCCGTCACAAACACAAAAATCCCGCAGCCGAGCATCACCGCCGTGGTCCCGGTCAGAGCCTGGATGACGATGCCGGCCCCCTCTTCTCTCGCCGCGAACCCAACTAACGGTCCCAGCATCATCCCGATAACGAATCCCAAGCCCATCAGCAGAGTAGTGGCGATCAGGCCTCCACCTGCCAACGGAATAATGAATATTCCGATCATCGCCAAAATAAAAAGACCGATGGCAGCGAGCCATCCCTCGAGCCGACGTCCGACATAGGCGCCCACACCGCCCGTCGCGATCGTAAGGCTGAGCAGACACAGAACCTTCGCCATAAGCGGCGTGCTTTCAACCGGCAATGCGCGAAATCCCAGCAACATGAGAAGCAATCCCGCAAAGACAGCAATCACCAGACCTTTGATCGAATCGAGGTCCGCTTTTAATTGATCGGCAATAAATATCGAACGCCTACGAACGTATCTCTCTGTTTGCATGCTTTTTTGTCCTCCAATCTGTAAATCAGATAGGCAACTTATAGAAGGTAATTAAGCAAGAATCATCAATCAATGAATCTGCGATCATCCAGCATCGCATTTGCCAGCAATCCCAGATATTCATTATGCGTCAGATCGATGGCACCGAAATATCCGATGTGAGTGGTTCTCTGCTGCGCATCAAGCAGATAATATCCGTGGTCTCGCAGCCTTTCGACCAAAGCGACGAGCGCTATTTGAGAAGCCGAAGTAACCCGGCTGAACATCGACTCGCCGAAGAAAGCCGATTTCATAGCGACGCCGTACAATCCGCCGACCAGGTCATCATCCTTCCAGACCTCGACCGAATGGGCGTAATTACGGCGATGAAGTTCGAGATAGAGCGATATCATCTCATCGCTCAACCAGACCTCATCCGAATCGACCTCGCTATGACGCGCGCACGCGCGGATTACGGCCGGGAAATTAGCATTGAATTTTATCTGATAGTCTTCCTTTCGGATAACTTGCCGCAACGACCGGCGTACGCGGAACCGATCGTCGAGTGGTATGATGGTGCGTGGTTCGGCCATAAACCACTCTATCCGCCCATATCGCCCGCGCGCCATTGGGAAGAAGCCTTGCTGATAACCTGCAATCACCTGCTCCGGCGTGATGTTCGGTTGTAAGGCTGATTTGCGACTCTTCATGCCCAAAACATTAGCATGACAACGATTTACAAGCAAAGGAAAGGCCTGCCTCTGCCCCTTCGACTTTATCGGCGCTCGTGCTATCTTTGCCGCCGATGCAACCAATATTTATCCTTATACTAACGCTTCTCCTGACATCGCCCGCGATCCCTGCCAAGTCGGCGGCTCTGGCTCAACTGGAATTGAGTTACAGACTCTCCTTTCCCCAGCCGCACACGCATCTCTACGAGGTTACTTTTACCATCGGTAACGTCGCCGCCCCGCAGATCGATTTACACATGCCAGTATGGACGCCGGGATCATACCTGGTCCGCGAATTCGGGCGAAACGTACAGGACTTCGAAGCCAGGGATAAGAACGGCCAGCGGTTGAGATGGCAGAAAACCGACAAATCGACCTGGCGGGTCGAAGCGGGCGCAGGCAGCGGCAGCCCGAAAACTATCAGCGTCAGCTATCGCGTCTATGCGAATGAATTGACGGTCCGGACGAGCCACCTCGATTCATCTCACGCTTACTTCAACGGCGCCAGCCTGTTCATGTATGTCAAAGATGCGACCGCTCTCCCATTAAACCTCAAGATCGACGCGCCGGAGGGATGGCGCGCGACCACTCCGCTCGGGCTTGAGCCCGGGGCAAACGGGTTTTATTCCGCCCCGAATTACGACGTCCTCGTCGATTCGCCTACGGAAGTCGGTAAACACCAGGTGCTCGAGTTTACGGCGCGCGGCAAAACGCATCGGATAGCCATCTGGGGCGATGCGGCTTATGACCCGGCAAATTTGAAAGAAGATTTCGCGAAGATCGTTGAAGAAGGCGCCCGGATGTTCGGCGGCCTGCCATACGATCACTATACTTTCATCATACATATTCAGCCGGACATAGGCGGGGGCCTTGAGCACCTGAACTCTACTACCTGTCAGACGACGCCGCGCACTTTTGCGACGCGCCGGGGTTATCGGAATTTTCTGGGCCTGATCTCTCACGAGTACTTCCATCTCTGGAATGTGAAGCGCATCCGCCCGCTCGCTCTCGGCCCTTTCGATTACCAGCGCGAAAACTACACGCGCGCGCTCTGGGTGTCGGAAGGCATAACTGATTATTACAGTGAACAGATGCTGCGCCGCGCAGGGCTGATCAGCTCTTCCGAATACCTCGAGGGGCTCGCCAATAACATCCTGTCATTCGAATCGACGCCGGGGCGATTGGAGCAGACAGCTGAGTCGGCGAGCTTCGATTCGTGGATCAAGTTTTACCGTCCCGATGAGAATTCGATCAATACATCGATGTCTTATTATCTGCGCGGCGATCTTCTCGGCTGGCTGCTCGATTTCGAGATTCGCTCGCGCACGGGAGGCGCTAAGAGTCTGGATGATCTCATGCGGCTGCTTTTGGAAAACTATGGTTTACCCAAACCCGGTTTCACCGATGCCGGTTTGAAAGCAGCCTTCGAAAAGGTCGCCGGAGCTGACCTCACGGACTTTTTCAAGCGGTATGTAAACGGCAATGAAGAGATCGAATTCGATGCTTACCTGAGCAAAGCCGGCCTGCGGCTCGCTCGCGGTTATCGAGCGGCTGCAGTTGACGCAGATGGAAAAAACGGGAAGCCCGGGACGCTCGGTATTCGCACGCGGACCAACGAAGATCGTGTGATTGCCGTCAACGTGATCACCGGACTTCCGGCATATGAGGGCGGAATCAATGCGGGCGACGAACTGGTCGCGATCGACGGCAATCGGATCGGCGCAGGCAACGTCAACGAGCGCTCGAACATTCTGGAAGAATTGCGGGCGGGCCAAAATGTCACGCTCACGGTGTTCCGGCGCGAACGAATGATGAATTTCGAGCTGACAGCAGCCGTGAAGCCGTTCGATTATTACAGGATTGTGGAAGTTAAAGAGGCCAACCCGCAGCAGATGGCATTGCGTCAGGCGTGGCTGCGCGACGAGTCGAAGAAGGAATAAAAAATACAGTTTTTAGTTTTCAGTTTTCAGTTTTCAGTCTTTTGTTCCCTCAACCCTGTGCAGTCGGGAAACCTGGAATCTGAAAACTAGAAACTGAAAACTGAAAACTCCTCATGAATCGAGTCTTCGTTCTCATCATTTGCTTTTGCATTACGTGCTTTTGCATTTGGGCGAGCAGCTACCAGGTCCGCTCATCGACCGCGCAGGTTCGGGAAATTGCCGAAAACAGAGGCGCCGCATCAGTCTGGCCAGCTTTGCTCCGTCTGCGCACGACCGCGACAGTGCTGCATACGACCGCACACCCCGACGATGAAGATGGCCCTCTGCTCACGTGGCTTTCACGCAAGTCCGGGATACGCACTGGCCTGCTTACCCTCAATCGCGGCGAAGGCGGAGCCAATCTGATAGGCCCGGAGCTGTACGACGCGCTTGGCATATTGCGAACCGAGGAGCTGTTGGCCGCCGGAAGATATTACGGCGTCGATCAGATGTTCACGCGCGCGACCGATTTCGGATTCTCGAAACGGTTGGATGAAACGCTCGAACACTGGGGCAAAGATGCTGTGCTCGGCGACGTCGTGCACGCGATCCGGTTATATCGACCAGATATCGTCGTTTCGCGTTTTCATGGCAAATTTCGGGATGGACACGGAAATCATCAGGCTGCCGGGTTGTTGAGCATTGATGCGTTCAAGGCGGCCGCCGATCCCAAGCTCTTCCCGGAGCACTTCAAAGAAGGCCTCAACCCCTGGCAGGTTAAGAAGCTCTATCTCAGCTTGCGCGAAAATGAGGTCAGTAATCTCAATCCGGAGTCCGCATCCAGACCTGGAACGGTTACCAGGTCGAACCCCATATTGAAGATCGATGCCGGCGAATACGACCCGCTGCTCGGACGTTCATATACGGAGATCGCGCGCGACGGGTTGAGCCATCAGCGGTCCCAAGGCGCGGGTCAAGCGTTCGCGCAGCCGGGTTCATCATTCACCTCCTTAATCCTGGCCGACAGCGCAATTCCACCGGTCAAGTTTGAAAAGAGCATATTCGATGGGATCGATACGACGATAAACGGATTAGCAAAACTCGCGGGATCGATCGATATCTCTTCCGAACTGAGTGAAATCAACAACCGGATCGAAGCGGCCATAACGAAATTTGACGCCCGCCGGCCCGGGATCGTCGCCGCCGAGCTTGCCGCCGGGATGCGAACGACGCGCGCTTTGATCGAGAAGATCAAACAGATCGATGAAGCGTATAAGGATCATTTACTCTTCTTGCTCAAAAATAAAGAGCGCGAATTTAACGATGCCATGAACAAAGCGCTGGGATTGTCGCTGGAGGTTCTGGTCAAACCTAAAACTCCACCTGCCGGATCGACGTCTCCTTTCCATCCGCGGGAAACATTCAATGTTGCAATTCCAGGACAAAGTTTCGGTATTGACATTTATTTGACCAGCCGTGGACGCCATTTAATAAATCCCAATCGCATCAAAGTAGAATTGCAAGTTCCAGCAGGTTGGAACTCTTACGTTTATCCACCGATTCCCGCCTTCTGGAGCGATAATGCGCGTTATCAATTCATGGCATCGGTGAAAATACCGGACGATGCGAAATACACCAGACCCTACTGGTCGCGCGCCGATGAATTGCGCGATCATATTTATCGGATCGACAAACCGGAATATCAGCATCTTCCCTTCTCTCCGCCGGAGGTCATCGGCATCTTCAATTACGAGATCGCCGGCGTCAAATTCGAGCTCGCACAGCCTGCGCAGACCGTCTATCTCGAGCGGCCCTGGGGCGAGCGGCGGCGCCTGTTGACGGTTGCGCCGTCTATCAATGTCGGCATCTCACCGCGCATCGGCATTGTGCCTATCACCGCATCGGCCACTTCATTCAACGTCAGCGCGGGCGTTTCCAACAATGTCAACGGCGAGGCAGCCGGTAAGGTACGTTTAAAATTGCCCGAGGGCTGGACATCGACTCCGGCTGAACACAATTTCAAATTCGCTCACGAAAGTGAAGTCGGCAGCTTCACCTTCAAGGTCATCGCACCACAGGTCAGCGCAGGCATCGAATACGAGGTCCGCGCCGTCGCCGAATATTCGGGCCGAGAATACGGCGAGGGCTATCAGGTGATCGCACATCCCGACCTGGAACCGCGTCACCTCTATCGCGCCGCCACAATGAAGGTTCGCGGAATCGATTTCAAAGTTGCGCCGAATCTGGTGGTCGGGTATGTAATGGGCGTTGGCGATGAAATGCCGAAAGCGCTCGAGCAGATGGGAGTGCGAGTAACCATGCTGGGTGAGAATGATCTGGCCAATGGTCGACTTGATCATTATGACGCGATAATCATCGGCATCCGAGCTACAGCCGTACGTGACGATCTGAAGGCATACAGCAAGAATCTGCTCGATTATGCCGAGCGCGGAGGCAACCTCATATATCAATATCAAACGCAGGAGTTCGATGACGCACCTTATGGACCTTATCGGTATCAGCTCAGCGCGCGCGCCGAAGAAGTCTCCGAAGAAGATGCGAAGGTGACGATTCTCGATCCCGCGCATCCTTTCTTCAATTTTCCCAATAAAATCACGTCTGCCGATTTCGAGGGGTGGCTGGAAGAACGAGGCTCAAAATGGATGACTAGTTGGGATGATCACTATAAGGCCTTGCTTGAAAGCCACGATCGCTCGCAACCGCCGCAGCGTGGCGGACTGCTCTATGCGCAATATGGCAAGGGAACGTTTACATATGCGGCTTACGCGTTCTATCGTCAATTGCCCGCAGGCGTACAGGGCGGGTACCGATTGTTTGCGAACATCATCAGTATGAAGAAACGTCCAATCTAATTCGGGCTGACAAACAAGTTCTGCCCCCTACGTAGTTCCATTCGCCCAATTAAAGTGCAAACGAAAAATGTCGAAACGGACGGAAAGCTTATGATTTTTTCGTTTATTTCGTTTATTTTGTAGCCCTCGTTTCCCCCTTGCTTTGGCAATAATCTTCCACCGTTAAATGCGGGGCTACCGGGCGCCAAATTTGCGGTTAATTCTCTAAAGATAAACAATGGCTTCACCAGTCACACGCGTAGAGATCGTACAAAATAAAATCGACGACTATCTGGCAACTGCAAGGCCAGCCGGCTCTCAGCTTGCTCTGAGCGATAAGCTCAGCCCTGAAACCGATCTGACAGTGCGGCAGGCTCTCGAGATATACGAGGATCAGGTGACGAGCCGCCTGCTCGACGTCGCGGCGCGCGAACTCAAAAAGCGCAATGAAGGCTTCTACACCATCTCCAGCGCAGGACACGAGAACAACGCGATCATCGGGACGATGTTGCGGTTGGATGATACGTGTTTCCTCCATTACCGTTCCGGCGCCTTGATGCTGGCGCGCGGGCGTAAGCTGCCGGGGACGAATATGCTCTTCGATACCCTGGTCTCGTTCTGCGCTTCCGCCGACGACCCCATCGCACAGGGCCGCCACAAAGTCTGGGGAAGCTATCCGCTGCGTGTTCTCCCGCAGACCAGCACTATCGCTTCGCATCTGCCCAAGGCCGCCGGTTTCGCATTTGCAGTGCGACAAGCGCGCCGCATCGGGCGCATGAGCGATCTGGGCGACGACTCCATCGTTTGCTGCTCTTTCGGCGATGCTTCGGCCAATCACGCTACGGCGCTCTCCGGCATCAACGCTGCGCGATATACGGTGCGGCGAGGCGGACCGGCGCCCATTCTTTTCCTGTGCGAGGACAACGGCATAGGAATTTCGGTTGAAACACCGCGGGACTGGATCCGCGATTCATTCGACAATCTGCCGCACCTCAAATATTTCGAAGCTGATGGAACGATCGATGAAATCTGGGACGTCGCCGAGGAAGCGATAAAAACGTGCCGCGTCTCACGCGCCCCGGTCTTTCTCCATCTGCACGTCACGCGCTTATGGGGACACGCCGGCACCGATGTCGAAACAACCTATCACACGATCGAAGAGATTGCAGCCGCCGAAGCCGAGGACCCGCTCATGCTGAATGCTCAGCGGTTGATTGAGACGGGCGCCGCCACCCCGGCCGGTCTGCGATCGATGATCGACAGCGTTCGAGCCCGGATCGATTCGTTGATGGAAGAAGCCGTCAGCAGGCCAAAGCTCAAAACGGTCGAACAGGTGATCGCTCCCCTGGCGCCTTATGATGAGGAAGCGATTCGCTCTTCTACCCAAATCGCGGCCGACCGCAAGGCACGCGAAAAACTATTTGATAACGCGCTTCCTGAGAATGCGTTCGCGCCGACGAAACGGACGATGGCCGCGCACATCAACTCGGCGCTCGCTGACGAGATGCTGCGTTTTCCTGAGATCATCGTCTTCGGAGAGGACGTCGGCAAAAAGGGCGGCGTGTATTATGTGACTCAAGGCCTGCAGAAGAGATTCGGCGTGGCGCGGGTCTTCGATACGCTGCTCGATGAAACTACCATTCTGGGAGTAGCCCAGGGCGCGTCGATCGCCGGTTTGTTGCCCATCCCCGAGATCCAATACCTCGCCTATCTTCACAATGCGCTCGATCAGATTCGGGGCGAGGCGTGCTCGCTATCGTTCTTCTCCGCCGGCCAATTCACCAATCCGATGGTGGTGCGCATCGCGGGGCTGGCTTATCAAAAAGGCTTCGGGGGCCATTTCCATAACGATAATTCGATCGGAGCGCTGCGGGATATACCGGGATTGATGATCTGCACTCCGGCGCGCGGAGACGACTCGGCGATGCTTTTGCGCGGTTGTATAGCAGCGGCACGGGCTTGCGGACGGGTGGCCTGCTTTCTGGAACCGATTGCGCTATACCACGAGAAGGATCTCTATGAAGACGGCGACAACAAATGGCTCTTCGATTATCCGGCTCCGGGAGAGATGTTGCTGCCCGGCGAAACCGGCCTATATCATCCCGACGCCAAAGATATATTGATTGTGAGCTATGCCAACGGGCTGCGCCTTTCGTTGCGCGCGGCCCGCAGGCTTAAAGAAAAATTCGGCGTCGCTGCGCGGGTCATCGATCTGCGATGGTTGAACCCTCTACCGTTTGAAGTAGTAAAAATGCACGCCGAAGAATGCGATAGAGTGCTCGTCGTCGATGAATGCCGCGCAACCGGAGGCGGCATAGCCGATGCAATACTTGCGTCGCTGGCGGAAGAAGGGTTTAAAGGGACGATGCGATCAGTACGCGCGGTCGATTCGTATGTCCCTCTGGGGGCGGCAGCGAACCTGGTGTTGATTTCCGAGGAGCAGATTCTTGAGGCGGCTCGGGTTATTTGTAGTTAAACTCAACGAGGCGCAAAGACTACCGAAAAAATGTTTAAGACAGAAGACAACATACTATTTCTCTCTGCGACTTAAGTTTCTGTCACTTTTTAATGGAATTCACACGATTGAAATGAACCAAACATGTCTCATCACGGGCGCAAATTCAGGGATCGGCAAAGTTACCGCACGCGCGCTGGCCGCCAGCGGCGCGACCGTTATTATGGTTTGCCGGGATCGGACTAAAGGCGAGGTGGCTCGCGCCGAGATCCGCGGGGTAACAAACAACGACCGGGTCGAGCTGCTAATCGCCGATCTGTCCGAACAGCGCCAGATCAGGCGACTCGCGGCAGAGGTGAAAGAACGATTTGCAGAACTGCATATACTGATCAACAACGCCGGAATATGGAACGACAAACGCGAGGTCACTGTCGATGGATTCGAGACCACCTGGGCGTTGAACCATCTCGCGTACTTCCTGCTCACTGAAGAATTGATCGATTTGCTTAAGTCCTCAGCTCCCGCGCGCATCATCAATCTCTCATCCGATTACCACAAGTTGGGGCATATAGATTTCAATGACACACAGCTCAGTCGAGGATACAGCGGAGGGAGAGCATACGGCCAGTCGAAATTGGCCAATGTGATATTCACCTATGAGCTCGCACGAAGACTGAGAGGCACGGGAGTTACGGCCAACTGCCTGCATCCGGGAGCGGTGAACACCAATTTCTTCAACAATATCGGGGGCCTATTCGGAATACTGACCTGGATCGGAAAACCATTTTTGCGCACTCCGGCAAAGGGAGCGGAGACGGTCATCTGGCTGGCCTCATCTCCTGAAGTAGAGCATGTCAGCGGCAAGTATTTCTTTGATCGCAGAGAGAGGCGATCCAGCCCGGAGTCATATGACCAGAAGGTTGCTCAAAGCTTATGGGAAGTCAGCGAGAGAATGACGAATGGATCGTTCATTTCTTCGAGTACCGCGCCCTGATACAATGAATACCATTGTGAGTGTAATCGCTTCCGCGCAGTTGCAAAGTGTCATGGCTAACTGCCCCACCAGGGTGCGGAGGGAGGCCGTATGAAAAACAAAGTCATCGGGATTGTCATCACGATGTCGATTGCGGCATTGCTCCCGATATTCCGTGGAGTATCGGAGCAAATCGAAACCCAATCTGCGCAACAAAAAAAGCAAAAATACGACTCAGCGACTGCTATCGGCGCAGAATTTCCCGCTTCAGTGCAAGATCCTCAGAAACCACAGGATCGAATCTTGATCAAGACAAACCTGGTCAACCTGACGGTAACCGTGAGCGACCGGCTCGGGAGGTTTGTGACCGGACTTTCGCCAGAGAATTTTGAAGTTTATGATGACAACATCAAGCAACAGATCGCTTTTTTCGCCAACGAGGATTCACCGGTGTCGATGGGAATCGTCTATGATGTCTCCGGCTCGATGAAGGATTTCAGCGCTCATTCGCTGCGAATGCTCAGACAATTTTTCGAGAACTCACATAAAGAAGACGAATTCTTTGTCATCGCATTCAACAACCGCACACATCTCGTTCATGACTTTTCATCCTTGCCCGACGAGATCATCAACCGTGTGGGCTTTATCAAGTCCGACGGCAGCACTGCCCTCATTGACGCGACGTATCTTGCGACCGAAAAGGTACGCCAGGGGCGACACCACAAGAAAGTCCTCCTGATTTTTTCCGACGGAGAGGAAAATAGCAGCCGGTATTCAGGAAGGGAGCTGAAAAATCTGCTCAACGAGACCGATGTCCAAATCTATGCCATTGGAATGAGCGAGTGGAGCAGCGGCGCCCCCACGTTGAAATTCCTCTCTGAACCGACCGGCGGGCAAGCGTTCTTTCCTCTCGATTACGTATCGGCGGATTTCGTCTACACCAGACTCGCATTGATGCTGAGAAATCAGTACGTCATCGGCTTCTATCCGAACAATACGGCATATGACGAGAAGTGGCACAAACTGCGCGTCTTGCTCAATGCGCACAAACAACTTGGTAAACTGAAGATATTCTACAAAAATGGCTACTGGTCCAAAAAATAAAAGCAGGTCGGGTAATTCATCGGGCGGAGAAGGTTAAAATTTCCGCCCGATCAGGAGAGGAGTAATACACTATGTCCAACCCTATATTCACCGAAGGCCCCGCAGATAAAGGAGCGGATTCGACTTTTCTCGCATCTATAAAAAATGCCGAGAGCTATCGCGACTACACGGCCGAAGCTCGCAGTTGCGTGAAAGAGCTATACCGGCTCAACCATGCAAACCAGACGCTCGATTTCGTCCTCAAGAAGAAAGCCGAGTACGGTAAGTTCAATAAAGCGGAGATGGGTATCTGGGAGGCGATGGAGTATTTGAATACGCTGGTCGACGACAGCGATCCCGATATCGATTTGAGTCAGGTCGATCACGCGCTGCAAACCGCCGAGGCCATACGTCAGGATGGCCATCCGCGCTGGTTCATACTGACCGGCTTGATCCACGACCTGGGAAAGGTGCTTTGCCTCTTTGGCGAACAGCAATGGTCGGTGGTGGGCGATACATTTCCGGTCGGCTGCGCCTACAGCGATCGCATCGTTTATTCGGAGTTGTTCAAGGCCAACCCCGATTATCTAAACCCCGCCTTTCAAACTCCGCAGGGGATTTACGAAGCTGGCTGCGGGCTCGACCATGTGCATCTTTCCTGGGGCCACGACGAGTACCTCTATTCGGTCGTGCAGAATTACTTACCGCAGGAAGCGTTGTGGATGATCCGTTATCACTCGTGTTACCCGGTCCATCGCGAAGGCGCATACGCGCACCTGCTCAATGAAAAGGATCGGGAGATGCTGAAATGGGTTCGGGCATTCAATCCTTATGACTTGTATTCCAAATGCGATGTGAAACCGGACCTGAGTGAGTTGAAACCATACTATGAAGAATTGATCGGAGAATTTTTTCCACCCAGGATCGCGTGGTGATCTGAAGAGAGAAAGGGGAAGCAAAAAAGACAAACAAAAATGGCCAAATATTTTTGTCTATTTTGTTATACCTTTTTGCTTCCCTTTTCTCTCTTCTTTTCGAGCCATGAGTAATCCGTTAGTTATCCAAACAGAGAGCGGTCTTTATTGCGAGGCGGGCGATTTTTATATAGACCCGTGGCTGCCGGTGGAGCGTGCGATCATCACTCACGCGCATGCAGATCACGCTCACCCCGATTGCGGACATTATCTCGTGAGCCTCGAGGGAGAACGCCTCTGCCGCGCACGGCTGGGCGCCGACGCCTACATCGAATCCCTCCCTTACGGTGAGCAGCTTGATATTAATGAAGTGAGCGTTTCGCTGCATCCCGCCGGTCATATATTGGGGTCATCGCAAATCCGCCTCGAATATAAAGGTGAAGTCTGGGTCGTCTCGGGCGATTACAAACTTCGGGAAGATCCGACGTGCAGCCCGTTCGAAATCGTGCGCTGCCATACATTCATCACAGAAGCCACCTTCGGCCTGCCGATCTATCGCTGGCCATCGCCGCAATCGGTCATGGCCGAAATCAATAATTGGTGGAGAAGCAATCAGGAGACGCAGAAGGCCAGTTTCTTGCTGGCATATTCAGTGGGTAAAGCGCAGCGCATTCTGAGAGGAATCGATGCAACGATCGGGCCTATTTATACGCATGGCGCGGTTGAAAAGATAATTGACGAATACCGGGCCGCTGGGGTTGATCTTCCCGAAACGACGCTCATCTCTGAAGCGCCGAAGAAAACTGATTGGATGAAAGCCTTGATCCTCGCGCCGCCCTCTGCCAAAGGAACTCCGTGGACGAGGCGCTTCGGAACCCACTCCAGCGCCTTTGCCTCAGGTTGGATGAGCATTCGCGGTACCAGGCGACGCCAGGCTTTGGATCGCGGCTTCATCCTTTCCGACCATGCCGATTGGGAAGAGCTGTTGACGGCTATCAGAGCGACCGGAGCCGGGCAGGTCTGGGTGACGCACGGTTATGTGTCCGTACTCGCGCGTTATCTGCGCGAAGTTTTTGGGCTCGATGCGAGAGAGCTGAGGACGAGTTATGAAGGCGAAGAAGAATAAAAATACTAGAGCATTGTTCATTGTTAATTTTACATTTTACATTTGTCATTGAGGAAATGGGGTTCAACCAATGACAAATGAACAATGAACTGGGCCACCCGATAAATCGTGAAAGCATTTACTGAACTTTATACAGCGCTCGACGAAACGACGAAGACCAACGCGAAGACCGAAGCGCTCGCCCGATATCTGCAACATGCTCCGCCGGAAGATGCGGCTTGGGCGATCTGGTTCCTCAGCGGCCGGCGGCTGAAACTTGTCGTCCCGACTCGCAGATTATGTGAATGGTCAGCCCGCGAAGCGGGAATCTCTGATTGGCTGTTCGACGAATCGTATCTCGCCGTCGGTGATTTAGCCGAAACCATAGCGCTGCTCTTGCCCGATCCGGCGGAGATCATGGAGATTCCGCTTCACCAACTCGTAGTTAAACTCGGGCGATGGCGCAAGCTGGGTGAAGCGGAGCAGCGCGAAGAAGTGTTGCGCTACTGGCGACAGCTCGATCGCAAGCAGCGATTCGTCCTCAATAAAATCATCACCGGCGAATTTCGCGTGGGCGTCTCAGCGCAGATGGTCATCCGCGCTATCGCCCGGCAAAGCGGCATCGATCCCGGGGTGATCGCGCACCGGCTGATGGGCAACTGGGAACCGGGGCCAGAATTTTACCGGCAATTAATGCATCCGGATCATCAGGACGCCGATGTGAGCAAACCATATCCGTTCTTCCTCGCTTCCCCACTCGATGAAGACCCCGAGTCGCTCGGGGATGTTAAAGACTGGTTCGTCGAATGGAAATGGGATGGCATACGTTCGCAACTCATTAGACGCAACGGACAGACTTTTCTCTGGTCGCGCGGAGAAGAGCTCATCACCGAACGTTTCCCGGAATTACAGGCGCTCGGCGACTTCCTGCCTGAAGGCGTCGCCCTCGACGGCGAAATACTCCCATGGAAGGACGATAAACCAATGCCCTTCGGCCAACTGCAACAACGCATCGGGCGCAAAACTATCACAAAGAAAATCCTGACCGATGTTCCGGTCCGGATAGTCGCTTATGATCTGCTCGAATTTGCTGGCGAAGATATCCGGCAGAGACCCCTGATAGAACGGCGTAATTTGCTGGCCGGGATCGTCAATGCGTTGCCCGACGCACAAATTCAATTGCTTCACCTGTCGCCGGTTGTCGCAGGCGACTCGTGGGAAACGCTGCGCGGGTTGCGAGCTACCAGCCGCGACCGCAGCGTAGAGGGCCTCATGCTTAAACGTCTCTCATCGACCTATCGAGTCGGGCGCCAGCGTGGCGACTGGTGGAAATGGAAGATCGAGCCGTACACAATCGACGCCGTCTTGATCTATGCGCAACGCGGGCACGGACGGCGTGCAAGTTTATACACGGACTATACTTTTGCGGTCTGGGACGAGAGCACTCTCGTACCCTTCGCCAAAGCATATTCCGGTTTGTCCGACCAGGAGATCGACGAAGTGGACCGCTTCATCCGTCAGAACACGGTCGAATCGTTCGGTCCCGTGCGCAGCGTCAAGCCAGAACTGGTTTTTGAGCTGGCATTCGAGGGCTTACAACGATCGTCGCGTCATAAATCTGGTATCGCTACTCGTTTTCCGCGCATTTTGCGATGGCGTAAAGATAAGAAGATCGAAGAAGCCGACACATTAGGGACAATCAAAGCGATGTTGCCGAGCTCGCATCCCGACAAAAAATAATTTTCATGAATAGGCAAATATTTCTCTGTTTTGCGTCCTTATATGTATGTGAGAGATTTTTACGATACAAATAATGGTTTTCCCGCTAGTGACCTCAATGGAATACGAGAAATATTGAATACGGAGGAATTTACAACTCTCACAACTAGTAATCAGTGCGCTCCCCACTCTATAGCGCTAGGAGTTAGGCAATTCTGTGCTAGATCTCACAGTTGAGGATTGGGATAAGAACCAATCGTTTGCGGTTTGATTTAGTAACAGTACAAAGCTGGTATCATGAAATGAGGAAAATGTCTGGCGAAGGTTATCCCCAATCTCCGGAGCCGACTGAGGCAGAGGTGCGGCAAGTAGTACAGCGGATTTTGAGCAGCAAGCATTTTTCCAATGCCCCGACGAAACAAAGGTTTTTGCATTTAATTATCGAAGCATACATTGATGGGCGCGAAGACAAACTGAACGAATATATGATCGGATGCGAGGTGTACGCTCGCAACGAGACATATAACCCTGCACTCGATCCCATCGTACGCGTCGGAGCTCACGGTCTGCGGAAAAAACTTCAATCTTATTATAAAGATGATGGGAAAGAAGACGAGCTGATCCTGGAGATCCCAGTCGGAAGTTACATTCCTATTTTCACCACACGCGCTCGGCCTCCTGAATCAATTGAATCTACTCAAGATATTATTCCGAAGGTTCCAGCAGTTGAATACGGTGAGAAAAAAGAGATATCTGAGAAATCCGTGAGTAAGTGGATTTCTCTGCTCAGTCTGCTAATAGCCTTTCTATTGATGACTGTTTTTGCATTAGCTTTTTCCCAGCGAAATTTATGTGGGCACTTCGGAGAGAGTGCTGTTCAGCACGAGAGCCTCAGCATAATAAAACCTGTCTGGGAAACATTTCTGAAGGATGAGAGTCCACCCATCATCGTCCTAACCAATCCTTCGGTCTTTCGTTTTTCAAATCCCGGCGATCCGGCTCAGCTTTCCCGATATTCTACGGGATTATCTCCCGCGGAAACCAGATCGATAAACGAGATATTCGGACCAGGGCGTTTCGAAACCGGTTATGGATCGACTCCCAGGCTCGTGCTCTCTTACGACGAGTATTCAAATTTCGGTGAGACAATCGGGCTCTATCAGATCACCCGGCTTTTCAACAAGATCGGCAAAAATGTCATACTCAAGCAAAGCCGAAGGCTGACGGTCGAAGATTTGAAAGATCATCATGCAATCCTGATCGGCAGCGGCTGGGTTAATGAATGGATGGGCAACACACCGATCAGAAAATCCTTCGACCGGGGACCAAGCGCGAGCATCATCAACCAAAACCTTTTTACCGAAGAAGATGGGACCATCACAAACAAATACAGAGCAAAATTTGATGAGGAGACCGGTCTGCTCATAGAGGATTATGCTGCAATCACAGTAAAACCAGGCATTTCAGAGCGAAAAACAATCATGGTTCTGGCCGGATCGCGTTATGAGGGAACCCAGGCGGCCGCCGAATATTTAACTGACGAACACCACCTCGCAGTCCTTAACCGGTTGCTGGTGCAGCCGGATGGCAATTTCCCCAAACATTTTCAGGTTTTGCTTAAAGTCCATGTCGATAATGGCGTCACAACTAATATCGAAACGGTAAAAGTTAGCAGCCTTGAAGATTCTAGGTGAAGTTGTGCAAGCACTAAAATTGCTCCAGCATCTTGATTTATCATGCACCGGCGCATATCATTCCTGATCGAACAATCACTTGCACATAGTAAGCAGGGAGATACAAGATTGAACGGATAAAGGCTAAGGCCATAAAGGATTGATGAGCTTGGCCAATCCTTTCGCACCCGTCAATATATGGACTCCCACTATCCCGATGGTTCCTTCATCGAGAAAACGAAATGATCGCAGTGCAACAGAAAACTGTTGTACAGACTCATCTCAAGCCTACTTGTTGATGAGAGCATTAATCGGACCGGACTGAGAAAGAGAATGAGGCAAGCCAAGTTAGAATCCCTCCCAAGCGCTAAACTCTTTGATCTTTGTGCAACTCGTTTCGAAGATGCTCAATATTGGGAGGAGTTCGTCAGACGATATAATCAAAGCCTGACGCGGTGCGTCTATCAAGCCTATCGGCAGTTTACGGGTGAGGATCTTCTGCTTTCTCCGTGGGCTGTGACCGACCTTTTACAGGAAATCTACCTCAAAATATTACAGGATAACTGCTCGTCGCTCCGGAGCTTCCGCGGAGATGCGGAAATCGAGGCCGAAGTCTATTTGATGCACATCGCCACCAGCGTGACGATCGATCGTCTCCGCCGACAGCACAGTATGAAGCGATTCGTCCAGACGCGGTCGATCGAAGCCACTCACTATCTGCATGAAGAACGGACTCGGCGAGAGACGGTGGTGAACTCATACACTGACGAGCTGGTCGAACACGAATTGATTAAGATATTGCGTAGCCGTTTCAGAGGTAAAAACAGGGAGCGCAACATCCTCATCTTCCTGCTCCATTTCCGGGATGGATTTACTGCGCAGGAGATAGCCAGCGCCCACGTCTTCGGACTGAGCCAACATACCATCGCTCATATTCTGAATCGGATGAGGGAAGGGATTCGAGAAGTGATGTTTGCCGATATGACATAAAGTCCAAGGATTAAGCCACTTAGGAAACAGAAGGACAAAGTGGCAAAAAAGACAAAAAGGTGGATTCTTGCTTTTTGTCCTTTCCCGACTCTCGTTACCCACTCTTGGCAATTCACGATCATTGCTCTTCGCCCTGAAAAGGCGGTGGAGATTAGACGTAGTTACGCTACGCTTCACCCCCGGCTACATTCCACTGCGTCTCCGGCGCAAACCCAAACGTTTTGGTGGCTGACAAGCTCAAGATCGGGAGGCTAGTGGTTGCGGCTCGCTCCAAGCCGCTCCGTCTGGCGCAAACCCAAACGTTTTGGGTACTGACAAGTTCAATATCGGGGACGTAGTGGCTGCGGGTCGCTCCACGCCGCTCTCATTTTATTTTCGGTGAATTGTTTCTGATCATATGGCGGAAGTCCGATAGCCTGGCGTTCGTAGTTTCTGACCCCATCGCTGAATTCAGGATCCATCCTTCCATAGGCGGCATCATCGGCGTGGATCAACTCATGCGCGAGCCAGATTTCGGGGGGTTGTTTCTGCCAGGGTTCATTCGATCCGATGCTCGACAAATCGGGATTGTATTTTATGGTTGTGTCCGAGCCCGCACCATTCCCACGTATGGCCCTTTCCATTCCCGATCCATCCCGCCACTTGAGCATCTTTCCCGGATCCACGGCGGCGCGGTAGTTGTCAGGCCGCGCATCGTTCGCGCGGGAGCCGGGAACGATGGTGACGATCCGGCCGCTCTGTGCAAGGCTCTGCAGGAGATGCTGACCGATCGGAATAGCGGCGATAGAATCGAGTTGCGATCTCACTTTCTCGACGAATTCTTCTGTGCCTTTGACGATGGTCCTATGCTGGTATTCGACCGACACCAGATTATCGGCCGGGATATCATCGAGCAGATCTGCGGTCAGAATTTTATCGAGAGCTCCTTTGTCTTCTTGCGGCGCATAACCCAGACTCAATACCTCACGCAGGAGATGGCGGCTCTCGGCGGTGGTTCGACGGAGGTCTTCGAGAGAGACAGAAGAAATGATCTTTCGAGCGACTATGTCGCGTTCACGCCACGATGCCGCATCGAACTGCCGGACGAGACATTGGCTGCAGAGGCAAGTTGATGGGTGATCCTGATTTGTAGATTCGAAGGGACTTTTCATAAAGAGAGACTGAGATTAACCACGAATTCAGACAGATGCGCTGATCTTTTAAAACTCATGGTGACTTTGCGCCATAACTATTCGTGTCTCAAAGTCACCATCGGATCCACTCGAAGTGCGCGCATGGCCGGAATCAGGCATGCCAGCAGAGCCACGCCAGACAATAAGAACGCGACCCCGATAAAAGTCACCGGGTCAGTCGGCTTTACTTCATACAATTGACCTGCAAGATATCGCGTCAACGCATATGACGCTGACAAGCCGATGCATACTCCGATAAACGTCATCACTATCCCTTGCCGGATAACCAGCCTAAGCACATCGCCAAGCTGCGCGCCGAGCGCCAGACGAATGCCGATCTCGTGCTTGCGCTGCGTCACCGCATACGACATCACCCCGTAAATCCCCATCATAGCCAAAAGAAGCGCGATGGCAGCGAAGATGGTGAGCAGTAGCGTATAGAAGCGCGGTTGGCCCACGGAAGACCAGAGCACTTGCTCCATCGTCCTGACGTCAGCAATAGACAGTTCGGAATCCAATGAATGTATCGCGCGCTTCACCGCCACGTTGTAGCTCATCGGGTTACCGTTCGTTCGCACCAAAATGGCGGCAAAGCCGTAAGGCCAACGGTGATGCGGCCAATAGACTGTGGGCATCACCTCGCTTTCGATGTCGGAGATTTTGATATCGGCAGCCACACCGATTATTTCATCCGTCTTCTGTTCCAACCGGCTGATCCTGATCCGGCGCCCCAGTGGGTTCTCGTTCGGGAAGTAGCGCCGCGCCATCGTTTCATTGATGATAACTACGTTCGCGTCATCCTCTGTGATATCACGCTCTGTGAACTCTCTGCCCATCCGTAGCGGAATGCCCATCGTTCGCAGGAAATTACTGTTGACCGGGCGAATATGGGCCATCTGTTTGTTCATGTCGGCCGGGGAGTGGAGGCCTTCGATCATAAAGAATGTATAGACGCCCGTCCCGCTAAGGAGGAGGTGACTGATAGCACTGGCAGACTGCACGCCGGGCAACTCAGATATTCGTTTAATCGCCCCCTCAAAGAATGCGGTCCTCTTTTTCATATCGAGATATGCGGGTTCCGGTAATATGATGTGCATGGTCAATAAATTTTTGATATTGAACCCCGGATCGACCGCTTGCAGCCGCAGGAAACTCCTGATCATCAAGCCCGCGCCGATGAGCAGAACGAGCGCGAGCGCGAATTCCGCGACTACAAACAGCCCGCGCCAAGTGTTACTTCGCGCACCCGTCATCGCACTTCTTCCACCCTCTTTGAGCGCTTCGTTCAGATCGATCTTTGAAGTTTGCCAGGCGGGCACAAGACCGGAGATGACGGCGGCCAACAACGAGACGCAGACTGTGAACACCACCACTCTTCCATCAAGGTCTATCTCCGACAGACGCGGAATGTTGGCAGGACCCAATGCCACGAGAAGCTTGACCATGTAAAACGCCAGTAATAGCCCGAGCGCGCCGCCCCATACCGCTAATAGAATATTCTCGATCAACAACAGACGAATGAGCCGCAGACGCCCTGAGCCCAGCGAAGCGCGGATGGCCATCTCCCTTTCTCTGGCGGCGCCTTGAGCCAAACGAAGATTGGCGACGTTAGCACAAGCGATCAGGAGAACGAAAAAGACCGCTCCGAGCAAAACCAGTAATTTCGGGCCGATATTTCCGATCGCCTGTTTATCCAAAGGTACCACGTTCACCCCCCAACCGGCGTTGAAGGCGGGGTACTGCTGTTCCAGTTGTTTGGCGATAATGTTCAATTCTTCACTCGCCTGCTGTAGCGTCACGCCTGCTTTGAGACGCGCCGGCACCCACAAGTATTGCCCCCATTTCGCTCGATAATCTTTGGCCGGATCCAGACCCAGCGGTACCCATACATCCGCCGGTTGATTTTGAAAATTGAAGTTTGGCGGCAATACCCCGATCACCGTATGACCCACTCGATCGAGGCGGACCGTCTTACCCAGTATCGCAGGGTCGCCGCCGAAACGACGCTGCCAGAGGCCATAACTCAGCACTGCGACACGATCACCATGCGATGGCTCTCCTTCCTCCACTTTATGCGGCGCATCTTCTTGCCGGGTGAAGGTGCGGCCGAGATATGCTTCGACTCCGAGCAAAGGAAAGAAATTGGCCGTTACTTTGTGGAATCGGACGTGCTCCGGCTCTCCGGTGCCGGAAATTGTTTTTTGATCCAACGTAAAGATTGCGGCGATCTCCTCGATAACGCGGCTGCTCTTCTGCCAATCGAGGAAATTGTTGGGCGCCACTCTGGCCCGGTCGCGCCCGCCACCGGGGTTATTCTCAAAGAGCATAACCAGCCGGTCGGGCTCTCGATATGGAAGAGGACGGAGCCGCACGGTATTTACGACGCTGAAGATTGCGCTGGTTGCGCCGATTCCTAAAGCCAGGCTGAGCGTGGCCATCGCCGTGAGACCGTAATTTCTGCGTAGCATCCGCAGGCCGTGACGGATATCTTTCCAGAGAGTCCCCATTAATCGCCTTTCTTATTTTAATTTCGGCTTTTATCGGATAGAAAGAAAGGGAAATCGCAAAACGGGCAAAGTATATCGATATATGTAGGGTATTCACAACAAAAAATTTCGTGATTTCGTCTATCTCTCAAGTTCAGCCGTATCACCAAAGCTTCCCCCTATCCATCTAAAAGCGATAAGCCCGGGTGAAAAATTCAACACAAAGACGCATTCAGCCGTTGCCGGCCGGGACGCGAGGTATAATTTTCCTCTTCATTTTGCGTTCTGCGTCTTTGTGTTGAGCAAATCATTCTTTCTGTCTCACTTAATTATGTCCTGAATAGACACAGATGAGACTAATTACTTGAGACCCTCGAACCACTCAGCCACCCACTGCCAAAACGTCGGGGTTTCCCAAGTTGCCGAACCGAAGAGGCAACAATTGCACTCTGTTCGCCCTCCGGTCCCCGCCACAGGCAGCCCCAGGCTCTGGCCACCCGCCACGTACCACATCTGCTGGGGTTGTGCACCCACGATGTTGTAAAAGTATTTGCCGTGCTCACCCGTGATCGCCTCCGCCAGGTTAGTGACCGATACTTCATAATCGCTCCCACTCTGGAAGGTGAAATCCTCAGTCCCGTTGAAGAAACGCAACACGGCGTAGCCGTCTTCCGGAATCTCAACGTTGAGGCAAGCCTTGACTGCTATATCCGTCGGAGCGTGATCGCACACCTGGCCGGTATTTACATCGGCAAAGCGCACATTGGTGAATGGGTTAGTGGAATAAAGCTCTCCGTTCTTGAAGTAGATTCTGGCGCGGCATAACATCGGATCAACCTGCAACTCCTCATTCGGATGCAGATCCTTCTCGATATCTACCATCCTGTCGAATGGGCGGCGAGGATCGCTGGCCGACTGCGGCACATAGCGGCTGAGCGGCTTGCCTTCGGGAAATACCTCCAGACAGATGTCGCCGCTTACTTCGGCAAAAGTGTGATATTCACGCACGACGACGCCATCTTGTTTGATTATGATGTGCGGTTGGTGGACGTGTTCGGGAGCTTCACCGTCCGTTGATATCATGCCTACCATCAACCGCGAAGAATATCTGCTGAAAAATGCACAAAGATCTTCAAAACTGAATCGAATCGAATTCATGGTTTTCTCCTACAAATTAATTTTGGGCCAGGTTTAAGTGGCGGCCAGGTTTTGCAACTAGTGCCTCGCGGTCGGTAATCCACCACGGTTCGCACGACAGGAAAAATCCTGAGAAGGGGAAGTACCGAAGTTATTCCAACCTCGCTATTTCTCAATATTTATCAGTGTTCTCCGTGCTTCTTCCAACCCAAGGCTAGGATCAGAGCTGATCGAGTTGAGGCTTCACGACCAGTATTAGGCGAGCAGACGATCTCTGCTCCTAATCTTCATACTGCCCATTTATACCGTCTAGGATGAAAAATCGGATTTTGCGAATTCGGCGGGCATGCTTTGAGCAAGACCTGATAGGTCTGTGAGTAAAGCATTCAAAACACAGGGTTAAATGAACAAATGGCTATAATGAAGTATCCGTTCTCGGTTCACTCTCCCAAGGTTATTATGCTCTGATTTAATACCAATCTGATTCTGTAAAAAAAATAATATTTCCCAAATAGGCAAATTTTTCTCTCTTTTGCGTCCTTATGTCTATACAGGGATTTTTTTGGGACCGACTCAATTTTTCAAGACGAGAAACTGAGGGTATTGAGGCATTACCAATACGGGAAGAACGCATGAGAGACGATGTCAATGGAAAAAACGGAAATAAGGAGAAGGAGAGGGAAACACATCCTGACAGAAACTCCATGGTTGGTTATGTAAGTGGATCCTGTCCCACCAATTTAAGAACTGTCATTGAGGAACATTGCTTAGACTGTTTGGAATGCCGGACTCAATTGTCCATTCTTTTGCATCTGATCATTTCTGCGCCGGATGCGGAAGAGCATCGAAAGTTTACCGATCTATTGGCGCTCGGAGAAGAAGCTGCTGCCCGCGCTCGATCGATCATCATCAATGAGCAGAAGCATCCGCCCAGTCTTTCAGGGGGAAAGTCGTTCCGGCTCCGCCAACCCGCTCTAGCACCGGCGTTGGTCATCATTGTTCTGCTTTGCGGCAGCCTGTTCGGATATTTCATTTTCTCCCGCCAATCTTCAGAAGAACGCATGCTCACCCGCGTGCGTGATGTTTATCAGAACACTCGTTTGCTTCAAGCGCGTGTGACGGGTGGCTTTTCACATCAAAACTATATAGTGACCCGCGGCTCCGGCAATATCGCCGGAGTTGATGAAACCCAGCGTATAGCGCTTTTGGCAGAAATAAATCAGGAGGTTCACACCCGACCAAAGGCCGCTACCCGTCACATTCTTGGCAAACTATTAATGTTGCAGGGAGATTTGGAACCTGCCGAGCAACAATTTCATCTCGCATTGAAGGAAGCCCCGCGCCACGCTCAACTCAATGCCGATCTGGGCGCGCTCTACTATGAGCGCAGCTTGAAGAAAGAACACGAAGATCGTGAACTACTGGAAAAAGCCGCCGAGTATAGCTCGAAGGCAGTCGAGCTCGAACCGATGCTCTCTGAATCATGGTTCAATCGAGCGCTCTGTTATGAGCAGATGAATCTTACACATCAGGCGGAGAGCGACTGGGAGCAGTATCTCGCTCTCGATAGTAGTTCGGCATGGGCAGAAGAGGCTCGCGTACGTCTCGAGAAGCTACGAAACCGGAAAGCACAGATGGAGAAGCAGGACCAGAGCATTCCGGAAGAATTCCTGGCGGCTGAGGCAGCCGGCAATGAACCAAAGATGCGCGAGTTTATAACCCGGCAATTCGTCGTCATCCAGAATCTGGCGATGAATCATATCTTCGATAAGTATCTATCCGCGGCCATTTCCGGAGAGAAGAACCAGGCCGATCAACACTTGCGTGCGCTCAAGCATATTGGACAGTTGATCAGCGATATCAAAAGGGATCGCTTCGTCAGCGATGCGGTCAATTTTGTGGCGCGCGGCAACTCCGCAGTGAAAAAGGACGTACAGGCAATCCGTCAGACCCTCCAACAAGCCAGAGGGGAATACGCGCGCGGTAATATTAGCGCCGCATCGGGGCTATACGAGAAAGCCCATAACGCCGCTGAACTTATTGAAGATCATTGTCATGCCGAAATGGCAGCTCTCGGCCTCGCCCGTCCTTACGGTTACGCGGACGAATCTGAGGGAATTGTCTCGCTCAGAAATCGGCTCGTAAGCGACAGCGAACGGCGATTTCATCGGCAGATGCACGCCCAGGCGCTCCTTGCGCTGGCTAATGTCGAGGGGGCAGCACAGCAATTATCACTTAACCTTCAACATAGCAATCAGTCTGCCGAAATCGCCAAGGAGTTAGGCGATGCCCAAACCGCAGTCAACAGTTTGAGGTTTGTCGCCTTCGCTTACGACAGCATCGGCGATTACGATCTTGCATTAAAGAAGCGCTACGAAGCCATCTCGCTGATTCGCGATTTCCCGGCCAGTCACCACATAAATGCTGTGGTTTACGACGGGATGAGTGACACGCTCTTCAAAATGGGCAGATATCCAGCGGCGCTGCATTACCAGCGTGAAGCCGTATGGTCGAGCGAGCAATCGGTCAATATACCGTTATCTGTTTATATGACCCAGAGACTCGGGTTGATTTACGGTATGCTGGAAAAGCATGAAATGGCGAGACAGCACCTCGATCAAGCAATTGCACGCGCCGAAACGGTCTCAGATAAAATCGCACGTAAACAGCTGCAATTGGATCTTTATACAAACTATGGCGATTTCTACGTAAAACAAAACAGGCCTGGTGATGCAATCACGATTTACCAACGCGCTATCGAAAATTTAGTAAAGTCGGGAAGTCGTTTTCACCTCTCGTCTATTCACCAGGGTCTTGCATCGGCATATCTGGCACTGGGGCAGAATGAGGAAGCCGAGAAACAGCTTCAAACAAGTATCGATTTAATCGAGCAGGCGCGCGGACAGATCGATGACGCGCGTAGCCGAGGCACCTTCCTCGCCAGCCAGCAGAACATCTATCGTGCGATGGTCACCTTTCAGTTCTTTAAGAAGAACGACCATGCGCGAGCATTCAATTACGCCGAGATCGCCAAGGCTCGCGATCTCCTCGATACATTGGCAGGTTCACCCGAAATAAATACAAACGACGGCCAGATCAGGTTGGCCGTCACCAGCAGCGCCACCCCTCTCACAATCGAACAGGTGCAGCGCGCGCTGCCGCTCAACACCCAACTGGTCCAGTATGTCATCGGCAAGGAAAACCTGATGATCTGGCTCGTCAAGCGCGACCGGTTGTTGACAGCAAACGCCAATGTGAGCGCGGATAAGTTGCGAGGCAAGGTCACGGCTTATCTCGATGAGCTGCGTAAGCGCGGCAATATCGAAGGTCTCAACAGCCAGGCGTCTGAGTTATATCAATGGCTGATCGCACCGATAAGCAAACACCTCGAACCGGATAGCGAGCTATGCATCGTGCCGGACGGGTTGTTGCAAAATCTGCCGTTCGCCTCGCTGGTCTCGCCTGAGACGAAACGCTATCTTGTCGAAGACTACTCGCTCGTCACCAATCCGAGTGCGAGCGTCTTCGCGCGGACTCTGGAATTATCCTGTGACAAGCAGTTGACCGGGACGGGATCGTTCCTCGGCTTCGCCAATCCGCGCTTCAATCAACAGATTTTCCCCAAACTTAATCCGTTGCCCTCGTCCGATGAGGAGATCGCCCGCATTCAATCCCATTACTCCGCGGCGCGTATCCTGAGCCGTGGGCAGGCGACCGAGAGCGCTCTCGTCAATCAAATAGGCAAGTATGAGATTGTCCATTTGGCCACGCATTCGTTGAGCGACAAGCAGTCATCGCTACTCTCGACGATCGTGCTGGCGGACGAAAGGGATCGACATAAGGGAGAGCGATATCCCGGCCGAGCCCTATTCGACGGTGCGCTGCGGGCTCACGAGATATACGGCCTGAAGCCGGAGATGACGCGACTGGTAGTTCTCTCGAGCTGCAGTTCTGGGCTCGGCGATCAGACGCGCAATGAGGCTATGGGCGGCCTGGCGCAGGCATTTCTGGCGGCCGGCGTCCCGACGGTGGTCGCGAGTTTGTGGGAAATCGATGATGAGAGTACGGCGGGGCTGATGGAGAAGCTCCACGCCACTCATCGCATGAAGAGACTTGCCTTCGGCCAATCATTGCGCCAGGCACAGATTTCGTATCTTCAATCCGCGCCCGTGCGGCGTCGGCATCCTTACTTTTGGGCGACTTTTATCGTCACCGGTAATGGATTGACAACTTAATCGCTCGCTCGGAGCGCACAATTCCAGCGTGGCAACCTGTGGTCACCCGCCCGACCAGTGACAATCACGGCCAAGTACCGCAGTCCCTGGCACGCTGGTATTGTACGCTCCGAGATCGGCGAATTTTTTCTGAGCACACAGCAATGGGAAAAAATCATAGTGCTCCGCCCTGCTGTGAGTCGACAGTCCATCAGACGGTGGCTCTACCGCAGAAGCTGGCGCAAATAATATTTGATCAAAAAGACTGGGCTTTTGTGTCACAAGAAACTGCTCCCGTCAGGCGACTATTTATCCGAGAGCGCAGATCACTGGCGCTCCAATGGGTGCGGCACACCCGCCAACTTGCCACCCGGATCGTCATTCACAACTGCTGCGCATCCCCTATAAATCACCAACGCGCAGTCAATTGGTTTAAGCTATTCAGCAACTACACGCTCCTCCTGAGTATTTGTATCGTTTTGTTTTTCGTAATTCGATGGGGCAATCCTATCTACGCGACCAAACTGGTGGCCTGGGCGCTCGATATTGTCGAAAGACTCTATCATCCTCCACACACTTCTGCGGTCTAGGTGACATCCGATCAACATCAATAAAACCGGGATAAATTCGATGGGAGAAAACGCAAACTTTATGATTAAGCATGCCGAGATTGCACTGGCGATAGAGGAGATCGAACGGGAATTTCTCGATGTGATACAGGAAGACATCGCCCGCTTGATCTTTCTGGCATCAACCCGAGACTATCAGGCCGACCGATACCAGCACGATGTCCTCGCATATCTCTACTCTGAGGATATGGCCGACGAGGCCTTGGCTGCCTGCCATCGCAAAGTTTTCGATCGCGTTACGATCACGCCGCTTCCCGAACTCGTCTGGCAGCTGGATAGTTATCTCGTTTCGGTCATCATGCCGCAGAGCGAGGTCATTCAGCTTTGGAAGAAACATACTCCATATCACATATTGCCTCCGAGAGACTGCGATCCTCTAGCCGCGGAGATCTTTTTATCGAATGTTAAAGTGGCACTGACGATTTTGGAGGAGCGCAGCAAAAATGAGGTGCATTCCAAGCATGACCCGATCTTATCAAAAATAGCAGATTTAGCCTGAATATAAACTAAAACAGCCACAGAGACTCACCTGAGATTTCATATATAAGATATGAGATCTAAGTAGTGTCTATGCGGCTGGATAAAAATCGAAAACGCGATCCAGACGGATGCCTGACGCCAAGGAGATAGAGACCCCTCTTCTCCTTGGCGTCTTCGCATCTCCGCTTCAAATCATTACGGACCCGTGCATAAGAAGGTCCTAAATGACAACGAGAATGCGCGCACGTTGCCAGTATCGAGCGCTGCGACATCGGAGACGCTCAGCGTCCATGTGCCGTTCCCCATCTTACCGTCGAAAGCCGATAGCGGGTTGGCCGGTTTAAACGTCCCGGTGAAGGGTGCGTTAAGAAACGTGATGTTCTGGATAAAGAACGGTGCGCTATCATCTAGCACCGAATTACAAAAGTTATTACCATCGTTAGTGATGCCGCCCGGCCGGTTCACCAGCGTGACGGTCGTACCATCCGGCGAGGTCAGTGTGATCACGAGGTCGCTCACCCACTGGTGGTCGAGCCCGACCGTTGTCGCGCCGCTGGCGCTCGAGCAACTGCTGCCGTCAAAACTGAATTTGAGGCCACTGACCGGGCCTGTCAGCCCGCTCACCATAATCGGAATATTGACTCCCGTGGGGATGCCATCGGGAATCGGCACCGGCGGTCCGGTATAACTGATGACTGTGTCGGGAGCCGGCGTTCCCGTCTGAATTCTGAAGGTGGAGACCTGCGGCCCGACGGGGCTGTTTGCGTAATTGACCGTCAATGTGAATTCGATCACCTGGCCGCAACCTGCCGCGCTGTCGATGTTGAAAGTGAACGGCACCGCATTGACGGCACTCTGGCCATTTGAACCGATGATCGGATAGCTGGAAGTGGCCGTGACGATCGTTACGCCCGGAGTTGTGGTAGTAAGCGTCCCGCTGATGCCGAGCGCCGTGGCGCCACCGATATTGGTCAACTGAGCCGAGACCGTGCCACCTTCACCGGGCTCGAAACTGCCATCGCCATCACCAACATCCGCTGTTGCCACCGTGCCGAGTTGGAGCAAAGGCGAAGGAGCCGCGCCGATCTGGAGCAGCGCCCCGAAAGCGTCAATGATTCCGGTTCCGGAATCGCGGTCACGACCGCTCGCTTCAATGTCGATCGCGGTCTGCATGAGCGCCTGCCGGATCCTATTCTGCGTCGCCCTCGGTCTGGCCGATTTCAGCAACGCGGCGACCGCAGCGGCGTGTGGCGCAGCGGCCGATGTGCCGAAGAACGGCTGAAAAAAGGGAACGCTGGTCGACACACCGTCTACCGCTGTCAGGTCGGGCTTTTTGCGCACCTCTCCGCCATTGTTGCTGAAAAGGAGGCTGCCCGGCGTGATCGGGGTGCCGTCGGATTTGTAGAAAACGCGGCGGAAACCGTCGGAACTGAACAATTCCACCGGATTGGAAGGGCCGCCGGTAAAGGTCCCGGCTCCCGCGACCGAGGCATCGATCGCCGCGACGCCGAACGCCCCGGCGACAGAGTTGTGGCCGTGAGTCGATCCGGGAGTTGCGATCCCCAACTGGCCGCCGAAATTGTTCAAATGCAGCGCGCGCCGCTCCGCCCCGTCCGCTTTGAAAATCAGGATGCGATCGTTTGCGAGAGCGCCGGCTGTGAATTCGAGGGGGTCGTCATCGCCGTCCTGAATGCTGGTCGACGCATCGAACACCGTGGTCAGCGTGTTATCCATGATGATGAGGTCATAGTCGTTGGCCGAAGCACCCGCCGGATCCGACCACCATAACCCGAGAATAAATCCAGAATTGGACTCAACGCGGTTTGCAATCGCGCCGTTGCCGAAATCATGGAGCGTACCGCCGGGAAGTAATGGGAGCGTGGTCCGTGAATTCTTGAAATCACCCTCCCAAACGCTGGAGGTCCCGTCGTTGAAATTGCCGTCATTGCCGGCCGAAGAAAAATAAAGCGCTCCGTCCGCAACCACCTCCTCGACCGCAGTTGAAATGATGTCGTCGTGGAAGGGCGATTCGACGTTGTAAATAACGTCGTCGACGATGATGTCGCAGCCCGCAGCGCGCAGTGCGCGAATATTATCGGCGAAACTGTTGACGCCATTGAAAGCGGTGGCGAAGAAGAGCTTGGCGCCGGGGGCCAGGTCGTAAATGATCTCGAGCATCGCCGTACCCTCACCGCCACCCGGAGGGCCCTCCTGTCCGGGCAACACCGTGACATCAGACGGAAGATCGCCTGAAGCAAACGACTGCGGCATGAAGTCGACGCTGTCCGAGAGGACGCCGATCTTGACGCCCGCACCGTTGACGCCGAAGAAATTACGTCCAGCCAGTGCGCCGAGAGCCGTATCGCCCTCTGAAATGACGTTACCGGTATTTGCCCGCGGAATGTCCTGCGCGCGGCGCGCGCCCGCTTTCGCAAGAGCCGCTGTGATCTGCGTACGGACGTTCATCGCCCGTTGATCGAAATTGAGCCGTGACCCGGTTTGCAGGAACGGGTTTGTTTTAACGGGCAGCGTCGCAGGAGCTTTGCCGGCCATGCGGGTGTTGGCGATTTGCCAATGAGTCCTCGCTTGTTCAGCCGACTTGATCGATATGACTTCGGAATTTTCCGCCAGTGGCGAAATAGCTTCCCACGGCAGCCAGGCTCGGACTTCCTTTTCCGAGGCGCTGGTAATTTGTCCGCCAAACTTCTGGATCATCATCAGAAACGGCTTGTCGACTCTAGCTCTGATATTAAGGTGCATACGACCGCGGGCATCGATATTTTTTGTCGTGGCGGCCGCCGAGCGTAATGTCCTGACTTCACCGCGCGCGGTCATCATCTCACCGCGTTGCGATTTCATCGCGTACCGAAGATTCGAAGCGATCTTCTTTTGTGCCGGCGTGAGCGAGTTTTTCTCGGCAAGCAGGGCACTAATCTGAGCTTGCGCGGCAGCGCTCAGTGGCAACTCACCAGTTGCCGATCCGCCAGGCTGTTGTATCGTACCTCGCTGCGCGCTTGCGCCGCGAAATGATACCGGGATCATTAAACAGCTGGCCACGAGAGCAAGTAAAACCACTATTGTTGAACTGGATCTCACGTATCGTTTTATCATTAGACCTCCTGAAGTCTATTCTGAGGGAGAAGCGGGTTACCGCTTGTTGTAAGGAAAGCGTCTGAGACAGCCGTGTTAGTAATTACCGCCTCATACCGATCAAAGATGATAATCAGCCACGATGTGATATACACCGAATATCTGTTATTGCTGCGAATTGAATGGCCGAACGGAGCGCTTAAATCACCCGCTGCGGGGTCACGCTCTCAGGAAGACAGAGTGGGTGTCTTTCTCCGATCTTAGAGGCCAAGGTGGAGATTCTACAGATCAATCTATGTTTCGTCCATACTTATGCCTCAATAAGGGCAACTTATGTCACGAATTTACCAATAATTTTTACCGATAATTTTTATATTAAATTTAAGTTGTATCTCGCAATTTATTTACACAGACTTATTAACATGGCATGTCGGGGAACTGACAATATCGTTTTCCATTTGCAACCGATCGGTCGGCGATGCAATGAGGAAACGGAATGGCGGTCTGAGCCGGTATGCACCTTGGCAAGCCCCGCCTATTCGATTACGGGGTCGTTAATATATGCAATCGCTGGCCGATCTCGGAGATTACATTCATGTTAAAAAATATCACCCTGCTTCTCACGACGATCTTGTTTTTAGGCGCGTCGCACGCATCAGCGCAGCAAGAGACGGCGACGGTGACTGGCGAGGTCAAGGACGGTTCGGGCGCCGTGGTTCCACAGGCGACCATCACCATTACCAACACCGGCACCAACATCAGCATCAGGAGCGAAACGAACGAACTCGGCTCCTATACCGTGCCAAACCTACGGCCTGGTGCTTACAGCATCACCGTCGAAAAAACAGGTTTCAACAAAACCGTGCGCAGCGGGCTGGTCCTGCAGGTCAACCAGGTCGTGCGCATCGACTTAGCCTTACTACCCGGGGGCGTCAACGAGGTAATCGAAGTGGCAGGCGGAGCGACGCTGCTCGAAACGGAGACATCATCGCGTGGAGCGTTGATCGATCAGAAGAAGATCGTCGATCTGCCGCTCAACGGGCGCGACTACAATCAGCTCGCGCTCCTCTCGCCCGGTGTGCTGGCCGGCACGCCGCGACTCGCATCGATCAATTTCAAGGGTGCGATCAATGTCAACGGCAACCGGGTGTTTATGAATGTATTCCTGCTCGACGGCGTGGACAACATTTCGTACTCAAATAGCTTTCGCGGCGACAATGTCCAGGTCGTCCAGCCTTCGATCGAGGCGCTGCAGGAGTTCAAAATTCAAACCAATGCCTACTCAGCCGAGTTCGGCCGCTCGGCGGGAGCTGTGGTAAACGCAGCGATCAAATCGGGTACGAATGCCTTTCACGGCAGCGCCTACGAATTCCTGCGCAACGACGCGCTCGACGCCAACAATTTCTTCGCCAACTTCACCGGGCAGGAGAAGCCCGTCCGCCAACGCAACCAGTTAGGCGGCGCGCTCGGCGGCCCGGTCATCAAAAACAGGACATTTTTCTTCGGCGATTATGAAGGTATGCGCGAGCGCGAGGGCATCGTGCGCATCTCCACGTTGCCGTTGCCCAGCGAGAAAAATGGCATCTTTCTTAACAGCGATGGAACACCAGCTCTGATTCGAGACCCTTTCAAGACCGGTAATTGCATCAGCTCTAACCGACCTGAAGACCAAGTCGCGTGTTTTCCCAACGGCACTATACCCACGGGCAGCTTCGACCAGGTCGGTGCAAAAATCGTCGCCTTAATTCCGGATCCGAACCTTCCCGGCACAAGCAACAACTATGTCGCCACGCCAGTCACACGCACGCGCCAGGATCAGTTCGACGTGCGCATCGATCATAACTTCAGCAGCAATCTCAATGCATTTGGACGTTACAGTTTCGTTGATTCGAACCTTTTCCGTCCCGCGCCGCTGCCGGGCCTGGCAGAAGGATCATTCAACGATGCGTTCGGCACGGGCGACAGCCGTTCCCAGGGTATGGCAGCCGGCGTGAACTGGACGATCAGCTCTCTGATGACCGCCGACATCCGATTCGGCCACACGCGCGGCGACTACTTCGTCTTCCCTCCCAATTTCGGAGTGAATGGCGCGGAACAGGTCGGCTTGAATAACGTGCCGGGTGATCCGGAGATCGCCGGAGGATTACCGAAGATCAACCTCCAGGGCTTTTCGGCGATCGGACGCCACACTTCAACGCCGCAGTTCCAGACGCCGCGCAGTTACGATTTCAAGGGATCGCTCTCGTATCTCCGCGGCCGGCACTTTATGAAATACGGCGGTGAACTGCTGTTGGTAAACACCGGAATACGCGATATCAATGCGCTGATCGGCAACTTGAACTTCAACAACAATCTCTTCACGGGGCGTGCAATCGGCGATCTGCTGCTCGGACTTCCCCAACGCTTGACGCTCACCAGCAACTCGGTCTTCAATCAGAAGCAGCAGCTCTATTTCCTATACCTGCAGGACGATTTCAAAGTCTCACAGAAACTGACGCTGAATCTCGGTTTGCGCTATGAATATGCAACGCCTGTCGTTGAGGAAGACAATCAATTCGTCAACCTTGATCCGCTCACCGGCTCAGTAATTACGGCGAAAGACGGAAGCCTGTTCGACCGCGCATTGGTTCGTCCGGACCGCAATAACATCGCGCCGCGGGTCGGATTTGCCTGGTCGCCGACGGGTCGCTGGGTGGTTCGCGGAGCTTACGGAATATTCTACAACCATACGAACCGGCAGGGCCGCGAGGGCCTGTTAGGATTCAATCCGCCGTTCCTGGTTGACAACACGATCAGCGTCTCGGGCAATAGCCAGCCGGCCAGCAGCGCGATCTTCCGGTTGCAAAACGGCTATCCATCGGGCCTGCTCGATCCTGGCAATCTGACGCCCACGATCATGCGGCGCGCACAGGACATCGACCAGCGCTCACCATATATCCAGCAATGGAACTTCGGGATACAGCGGGAGATTCGAACAGACCTGCTTATCGAAATCGCATATGTGGGTAACAAAGGCACCAAACTGGCCGGTTTTCGCAACCTGAATCAACGCGCAGTTGTGTTCAATCCGCAGACGGGCGCGGCGAGCGCGGGGGCGCGGCCGTTCCCGCAATTCGGCGATATCCAGTTTCTCGAGAACCGCGTCCTTTCGAACTACCACTCGATGCAGATTCGCGTCGAGAAACGCTATTCGGCAGGCCTCACATTCCTCGGCAGTTACACCTGGGGCAAGGCTCTGACGCTCTCGCCCGACCATCTGTCAACCAGCGGAGTCGGCGCCGGTTTCGATGTAGGGACCTTCCGCGAACCTCAGAATCCGAACGATCTGCGATCCGAACGCGGGCTGGCAGAATTCGACATCGAGCAGCGCGGCGTAATCAGCTACGTGTGGGAGATTCCTTTCGGCAAATCCCGCAAGTTCGGGAAGAACGCGAGCGCGCTGGGCGATCTGTTGTTCGGCGGATGGAATGTAACCGGCATTAATACATTTCAGAGCGGCCTCGGGCTGACCGCCATACAAACAGGCGGTTTAGTCTTGGACCTGGGCGGGGAACGCCGCGGCAGACCGAATCTGATCGGCGATCCGAAGGGCCCAAAAACGACCGAAGAATGGTTCAATAAAGCCGCGTTTTCGCAGATCAACCCGAACCAGGGGCTCGTCTTCGGCAATTCGGGTGTCGGCGTGATGAGGGGCCCCGGTCTGGTTAATTTCGATTTCACTTTTTCGAAAAACATCGCCGTGACCGAGACGAAATACTTTCAGTTCCGCACGGAGTTATTCAACGCATTCAACCACACCAACCTGGGGTTGCCGAGCCTCGATATCGCCAACGCTGCTTTTGGATCCATTCGGACAACTGCAACCCCTGCGCGGATCATCCAATTCGCGCTGAAGTTCTACTTTTGATTTTCTCAGATAGAAGAAGGAGAATACGAATCAAACGGACCTAACGAAATGAGCGAAAACATCGGGTTTTTTCGGCTGTTTCGCTACTTTCGTTTGTTGTATTCTCTCTTATTAAGCATATGAAAGATCTTATCGAACGCCTTACTAGCCGCCTCCCTCACAATACTATGCGCAGTTCCCTTCCCGGTACGAAGCGCACACGAAGCATCAGCACCGAATAACGACCGCCGCGAATTCTATCGCCGGCTCGCCCACTTTCACGCGCCGATACTCTTTCAAGACGCCGAGGTGCGCGGTGAATCGCAGGTCGAAGGCGATAGCGCAAGCGTTGATCACCCCGTTCAGAGGCGCGGCGATTTCATCACGAAATTCGATTTCGATGGCGACTGGAACGGATTGAATAACTGGGCCAATCTGGCCAAGCGTCCACCGTCGGACGTTCGAAAAGATGTGATGGCGCGGGCACATATCTACTACAGCGTCGTCGAGACAGATACTCATTACTGGATCAATTATTGCGTTTTTCACGCGCAGGACCGCGAGCCGCGCTGCAGCGACGCCGAGTGTCACGAGAACGACCTCGAAGGCGGCCTGCACCTCGTCAAAAAAGGCTCGGAAAACGGCGGGATGGGAACCTTGTGGTTGATGATGTATCTGGCGCATGACAACTGGTACACACATCTCACATCGGCCGGGCGAGCAGCCGGGATCAAGCTCGGCGGCAAACCGCCGCACGAGACGCCCGAGAAGGCGCATCATTCCAACGCAGATTTCATCTACGACACCGTCTGGCGCGGCATCACCCCCGATGGCCGATTGTTCACGCCGGGTGATGCGAGCGATTCCGAAGACGCCGCTGCGCCGCAAGGCACGGTCTTCCGCCCGACCATCTGGTCCGAGCCGTGGGGTCACGGAATGTACGGTTGGCCTGGAACAGACGCGAAATCGCCTTATGACCGCTATCGCAAGCCTGAATACGCATGGAAGAATGGGTTCATCAACGGAGATGGCGTAATCTATTTTCCGGGCAAAACGGCCGGCATTCCGGATTACCGGAAAGAGATCGATATCGTGTCATACGAGCTGATCGACATCTTCGAATCTAATGGGCTCTGGGACCGGCGCGAGGAGGTAGATTGGAAGATGGACGGGTGCGGAGGCGGCAAGGCGGTGAATTGCCTCTGGGGATATTTCGGAACATTTCGCGGCGAGCGCTGGGGGACGGATAAGGCCAATGCGCCCTGGCGATGGGATCATATGGACGACAAATTGCCGCCGGGCATGCAGGCATACGATCCGCTGCGCCTGGTCGAGGAATTCAACAACCTGAGCGCAGTTCCGGCCGACCAGCTCAGCCGGACATATACTCACAACCTTTTCCTGGGTATGCCGGTTGGCACGCGGCCGAACCGGCAGAAACCGAGCGCTGATGCCGGATCGAGAGTCATCGTTGTAAAGCCGCGCGAATCTTTCACGCTCGATGGGAATCGTTCGCGAACCGCTGATCTGGACGGCCGCGGCAATCTGCTCTTTCGTTGGGAATCAACAGCGGAAGGTTTCGGCGAACCCGTGCTTGGTGAAAGATGGATTCGCAAGAATATGTTGCGCGAGGGGACATACCCGATCAGGCTGACGGTCAATGACGGCGATCATTCGGCAACCGATGAGGCCACGGTGATCGTCACATCGGGGAAACTTTTTTTCGACGATTTTCAATCGAACGTCCCCCAATCCGCCTGGCGGTTCCTCGGCCCCGGCTGGCAGCAGGAGGACGGAATGCTGAAAGCGCAGAGGCCCGGCGGCGGATTGAATGCAGCAATCGTCGCCGATCGAATGTATCCCAAAGATATGGTCATCGAAACGCTCATTCGCCTGGATATGCTCTATGAAGAGACGCGCGAACCGTTCGGCGTAGGCGTGGCCTATCAGAATATTACGGGCGACCGATCGGGGGTGCTATTCGGATTCACCGGGACGCGGCGAATCGATTCGCGAACAGACCCGGCGCGCAAACACATGACGGAAATCGCCTTCTACGACGTCAATGCGCAAAAACGAACCAGGCTGGGTGATCCGATCCTGGTTTATCAGGGCGGTTATAAACTCGGGCAGTGGTATCACGTTAAACTGAAAATTGAAGGCGGAGAGAGCTTGAGAGGTAAGATATGGTCGCGCGGGACGAAGGAGCCCGAGTGGATGTACGAGATGAAACTACCTCAACCGAAGAGCGGCGTAGGCGTGCCTATACTGGCGGCCGGAACGAGCACGAGCGGCGCGGCGAGTTTTGATTATTTCCTGGTTACCGAGAAGTAAAAAAATAACAGGATAGAAGAGAGTAACTGATCGAGCTTCACCGCATTTTAAATACGCTTTGACAATGCCTCGGACAAATATAGAATGCAGCCAAGGGGGAAGCACCATGTTAAAATTTTACATATTTTTATTAATTGGTGTCGTTTGGATAGCTGTCGGCCTGCGAGATATTTATGGACTCGGTTTTCTCGCGCAAAACGGTCGGGAAGTGAGCGACCTCCGTATAGCGATGAATTTTTTTCTGGGCATATTTTTTCTTATCATCGCCTGGGGATTAAATAGAAAACGCAAGTCATCGGTGTAGATCAAAGCCTTAGATCAGAGCCACTCAGACTTGCTTCCAATGATTTTGATCTCACAACATCGCTATTCATTTCGATGCGTTTGAAGTTTCGGCAGTGACTTCAATGGCTGAGTACCAGCAGGATCAGTAAGGCCACAAAACCAACGACCAGCAGCAGGCCATTGAACTGCGGCGAGCCGTGGAACGCCTCCGGGATCATCGTTTCCGAGACCAGCGCAAGGATCGCGCCTGCCGCAAACGCCTCGACCGTCCCCCCGGACCTCCGCCTCGGTGCCTAGGAGCGAAAGTCCGGCGACCGCCGATGCAAAGCTGATCATCAAGGCGATTCCAACCCACACGCCAAACACGTAGCGCGCGGACAGTTTCGCCCGCCGCATTCCGGCGCTGCTAGACAGGGCTTCCGGGATGTTCGCCAGGAAGAATGCCGCAACCGTACCCAGGCCGGGCGCGCCGTGGTGCAGCACGCTCAACCCCAACACTCTACCCCCTCGGGAACGCCGTCTAGGAAAGTGCCGGCTGCAATAGCCAGTCCGCTACCGGGGTGCTGTTCTTCTTCAGGCTGCTCCACGCATTCGCCGCAGCGTTTTCGATGCTGTGCCCCGCGGCGGGAGAGTAGCCAGTTAACGGAACTGAACACCGCCGCGCCGCACAGCAGACCCGTGACCGTCCAGTGCAGGCTTGCCGCGCCACGCGCGTTGATCACCAGGTCCACCGCCACCACAGACAGAAGTACGCCGGCTGCGAACGTCATCGTGCGGGCGATGGTGGAGTGCTGAAGCATGTATTACCCGCCCACGGCCCCGATCAGCAGGCCGGATGCGGACAGGGCTCCCCAACCGGCCGCTTTCAACCAGCCGGGCAACGCCGCAAGCAGTCCCATCACCGTCTGATCGATCATTTACACGAAGCCCTGTTCGGAGTTGCCGCATAACGAGAGCCCGTCACCCAGACTCTTCTCGCCTCGAGTCAAGGTTCGCAACACTCCCGCAGGGCAGGTGGCCTCGAACGGTTAACTGGCATGAACTGCGGCGGTGTCAACGATCCACTCCAACGGTCGCGGCTTAAAATTCAGTTCGCGTTTCGCCTTGGCATTAGATACGCCTCGCATTTGAGTCCCGTAGAAAACCGCATCCGCACCACTCGCTTTCAGAGCATCCTCAACCGATATCTGCGGCGGTGGTGGAGCATTCTGCCATTGAGCAAAGGCAGGGAGCCATTCGCACACTGCTAAAGGTTGATCATTCGCAATCAGATAAATCCCGGGATTGCCTTGCTCTGCTGCCGCAACGGTGGCAATCGCCGCGTCCTCAATGTGTAACCACGACCAGACGCCTTCGCCATTCCCGACGATCGGGAACTGTTGTTGTCGCACCTGTTGGGCGACATCGCCATCGTGATTGAACCAGGTGCCGGGTCCATAGAAGAAGCCATAACGCAGGGCAATCCCTTCTATGCTGGGATTACCCAGTAAACGGTGTTCGAGCTCAGTTACTACGCGGGCATCTGCCGCAACCGCAGGCGAGGCATCAAATGCTAGAGGCGTATCTTCATCTGCCAATCCAGGACCAGGAACCGCCCAGAATGCGATCGACTGCCTCAGGTAACGGCGCACACCCGCCGCTTGCGCGGCTGCCAACACATTGGCGCCTCCTTCTAGACGGATGCGAGTGTTGAAGGCGGCGGCGGCACTCATTGACTCACGGGTGTAGGTTCTGGGAAGGGCGGTGAGTTGTTCAATCACGACTTCCGGCTGAGCGCGTCTGACAACCGCTTTGACCGCATCGCCATCAAACACATCGGCGAGCGCGAGTTCTATTCCTTGTTCCACTAAGCCCTGAGCTTTTTCTGAAGAACGAGTCAGAGCAACCAAAGCGTGTCCTTTGGCAACCAATTCCGCGATCAGCGGACGACCGATCGCCCCCGTTCCCCCTGCAACAAAAATCTTCATCTGCGAACCTCCAGTTGAGTATGGAACTATTGATGGATAAGACAAACATTAGCGCTGAGTCAATGCCGCTTCTGAGGGCTCGGTGTAGTGTTCTGGATGCTCATCTGGGAGATGGTCATTGCAGGATGTTGACCAGAGCGTTTAATCCAAGTTCCCGAGCGACCGCCACCATGGCCACGGTCGCATCCAGGTGCGGATACATACATACCGAAATTGATGCGCCAGCAGCCGTTGACTTCACGATTGACATCGGCTCGTTCGAGGAGGTCTTCGACTAATGCTAAACGATGCCTCAACTTAGGACCACTGGCAACAATGACAGTTATGGGAGGGAATATTCTCAGGGACAGGCAGGCAGTGACAGCCTGGGTGTAGCTCTTGGCCGCCTCCTCGTGCTGCGGATTTCGGGCGGATCGTCGCATGAGCCACATATCACCGCCGCATACGACGTGATTGAAAAGCTTCAAACGCTCAAATTTTTCGCAATGGCCAGAAATTACATTATTGACATTTCAATCATCGGGATATGACCGTCAATCTGTTATAACTCCGTAGTATCTGCCCATCCAATACGGCAATATGTAATCGATACCCGACGTCTCCGTCGTTCCAGCGCCTCCGCCATAGAGGAGAAATGGGCTGCGTTGCCAGAGGAAATCCGTGTTGATGCGATCGAACACCGGTATCACATTGCAGGCTCGGTCATCACCACAGGCCGGGTAACGCGGGTCTCCGCGCAAGTCACGATATAGGTCGCGGCGCGGACGCTGGAGCCATTCCTGCAACATGATCACCGTTTGGTTATCGCGGTTTATGGCCGGGCCTTTCAGAGCGCGGTCGATCATATTGAAATGCGCATTGCCATGTCCACCGGTCGTCTGACGTAACTCATCGTAAACTTGTGTATAAACGCTACGGAAGGTCGAGTTCCCTTCCAGAGAAATCAGGTGGTAGAGACTGATCGTATCCAGATTGAACTTGAAGTATGAAGTGTGCTCGTTTTGCAGATCATAGTATATCGCTATTCCCACGGTTGCGATGTTGAGCTCGCGCTCTCTTTCATAAATCGAATTGAAACGTGATGGGTTCATTCTCGCCCCGATGATCAGGAAGCTGAGACGCTGATCGGGATTGGTGAGGAAGGTGGCGCCGGTCGAGCCATCCGGCATAACTACGAACCAGTTATTGGCGAGCAGGAAATCGAGCATCCGCGTGAACAGCGAACTGATTTCAGCTCTCAATCCGGCATCATCGACCATCTCGTACGCAACTGCCAGACCAAATTTGGCACCCGCGTATTGATCGCGCGATGTATTGCCGATCCAGTAATACTCCCGGCCATTCAAAAAATTTCGGCGGATCCCGTGCCGGCCCTCTTCGGCGAGGATCGCCGGCGCATAGATCGAATCGACCGGAATCAAACAACGAGCAAGCAGGTTCGTCCCAGTGATGTCAATGAGCGAACGAATGCCGGCGATCGCCCTTCTCACATTATCCAGCGCTTGCGGCGAGCCCGTGACGCGGTAGCGGAAGGCTTCCGCCGCCAGATAATGGCCGGTCCAGATAGCCGAATCTCCGGCCCTCGCATAACCGACTATTTGGTCGCTCTCAATTGAGGCGAAGTAGGGATCCAGGATTGTGCCGTACGGAAGGTGGCGTTGCTGAATGATGTTCGATATAGCGACTGCATCACTCTCCGAACCATAAACCGTCCGGTCGACCGTGAACGATGCAGCGACAATCAGCGTCAGGGAGAAAAAAACGCGAGAGTATCTCATCAGAACCTCCTGTTGTGAAAGCCGCTTTTTATTTATCTAATTCTTAATTTAGAGGGAATGCTTTTAGGGGAAGAAAAGCTTATGACAATACTTTCCGCGTTTCAATGATTTTTTCCGGAAACAAAAAGTTAAAATGGGCAAGAAAGGCGCAAATCTAATCCTTGCCTCTCTTACCCATTTTCGTTTTTTTTGCTTCCTTCCTATTCGAGGATGGACGCTATGACGGATTTCCCACGAAACTATCGTAGTACCATTTGAAAGCGATCTTCGCCAGCTTCCACATCTTGCCCCACTGTATCTCGTTATTCTCTCCGTATATCAATTTTCGAACCAGCAGATCGCGGAAGTAGCGCCCCTCGCGTTTGAGCATGAATTCTTTCGCATATGGCCGGGCGATCTCGAAGAAGCTGAAGTTCGGATCCATCACGACGCCGATGCCCTCGAGCGTCATAATCGCTCGCATGATGTAAGTGAAATTGCTCGGAATCCTGAATGGATATTCATAGATGACGTCGGCCAGCTCATAGGTGAGCTCTTTGAAACGGACCTCGCCGAGTCTCAGATTCAGATAATCGGAGAAGAGTTTTTCGACCACGGGCCGAATGAGATTCGGATCGACTGTGGGCGTGAGGAAATTGAGGTTTATCAGATCCTGTGTCAGCCCCTTCACATCGCGTTCAACGATATGAAAAAAGGCGTCGATGATCATGCTCTGTAGCTGCGGCGTAATGCGCCCGACCATGCCGAAATCGAAGAAAGCCAGGCGCCCGTCATCCATCACACGCAGATTGCCCGGGTGAGGATCGGCGTGGAAAAAACCATCTTCAAGAAGTTGCTTCAGATAGGTGCGGGCTATGAGCTTGACCACGTCCCGCGGATTTATACCCCGCTCGTTGAGCGTCTGTAGATCCAGGACCTTGCTCCCGTCGATGTATTCCATCGTCAGCACGCGCGGTGAAACGTGCGTCCAGTGTATGCGCGGGACATAGACTTCCTGCCATTTGCGGAAATGGTCGCGAAAGGTCTCGGCATTGCGTCCCTCCTGAACGTAATCCATCTCCTCGAAGATCACCGCCGCAAACTCATCGAGCGTTCCTTCCCAATCCACGCCGCGGATATGGCGCGGGAATCGCTGCATAAACCGCGCAATCCGGCGCAGAACGGCGATGTCGAAATTGATAACCTTTTCAAGGTTCGGTCGCTGGACTTTGACGGCAACCGTCTCACCCGAGTGCAGGCGCGCGCGATAAACCTGACCCAGTGATGCGGCGGCGATCGGTTGCGCTTCAATTTCGTAAAAGAGCTCACTGATAGGCTTGCCCAACTCGGCCTCGATGATCAGCATCGCTCTCTCGTTAGAAAAAGGAGGAACGCTGTCCTGCAATTTGCTCAGCTCTTGAATGTAAGCGAGCGGCAGCAGATCCGCACGCGTAGAGATCGCCTGCCCGATCTTGATGAATGTCGGCCCGAGCTTGAGCAGCCGGCGGTGCAACCAAAGCGCCTGCCATTGCAGATGCCTCTCCTCCGCCTCATCCTTGTCCCCCATGAACCATCCGCGATGATAGACGTATACGAAAATGTTATAGAGCGCGAATGTGATGATGATGTGGAAGGCGCGGAACCAGCCGCGCAACCCCTGCCTCGATATATCTTCTTCAGGGTTGTATCGCGCGACATTCACCGCGGGTGCGGCCTCGATCAACTGGGGATCGCGCGCATCGATATGCGATCCCCCATTGCTTTCGAAATTTTTTTGAATCTCTTCTTTCGCCAAAGCCATCTTCTTATCCAGTTATCCAGTTATCCAGTTATCCCAGTTATCCCAGTTATCCCAGTTATCTTCTATTTAGCGTCTATTTAGCTTCTGCTCGTCTTCTATCTTGTAGAACGTATCTGCAGAACGCTCTGTTTGAAAAAAAATTCGCCGCAAAGAACAATACAATAATAGATAACGCAAAATGATATACGCATTATACGAAGCGCAGGTTGCGGCGAACCAGCTCCGAATTGAAATAACGAATTGTGCGTTTCCGATCGCAAGCAATCTGAGCGCGCAACTCATCGATCCCGGAAAACTTCTTTTCGCCGCGCAACCGGTGCAACACGCGCACACGAAGCGTTTTTCCGTAAAGGTCCCGGTCAAAATCGATCAAGTGCGCCTCGACTTTCGACTCGACTTCGCCTCCAAAGGTCGGGCGTCTGCCGATATTCGTCACGCTGCGATACCAGACGTCGTCAACCAGAGTGAGCGTGACGTAGACCCCATCGGCCGGCAGCACGCGATTTTGAATCTCGAGATTGGCGGTCGGGAAGAGGAGCTGGCGCCCTATTCCTCTTCCCCGCGTCACAGTCCCTTCAATCCCATAACCGCGACCCAGCATCCGGCGGGCAAGATTGACGCGGCCCGCTCTGAGCAAGCGCCGGACCATCGTAGAACTGATGCGGTGCCCGCGCAGTTGAACTTCGGGGACTTCGGCGGCAAAAAACTCATTCTGCCGGCTAAGCCTCTGCAATAGTTCGATATTTCCGCGACGCACGTTGCCGAAAGCGAACCCCTTGCCGAGATAGACCTCGCGCGCCTGCAATCCATCGATGATGTATTTCTGTACGAAATCTTCCGCGGACAGGGCGGCCAGATCGAGATTGAATTCCAATACGATCACCTGCTTTATTCCGAGCAACCTCAAACCTTCCATCTTCTGATGAAACGTCTGCAGGAGCGGCGGCGCCGTCTCCGGTTTGAGGACCTGACGCGGGTGCGGTTCGAATGTGATCAGAGTCGGGATCGCATCAATCAATAGCGCACGTTCCACCACCGTCCGCACAATCTCCTGGTGCCCCAGATGCAATCCATCAAAGACACCCAGGGTCAGGATTGTCGGGCGTCGCAGTTGCGCACTATCGATGCCGTGAATAATTTCCATTTATTACTGATAATTGATAGTTGATACTTGATAGTTGATCGTCAGTTCGCTCGATTGCCAGCCACTCACTATCAACTTGCAACCATCAACTAAACGTCAATCTTCAATCCGTCATAAGCGAGTTCGACGTGATCAGGCAGTTGCCGGCTGGCCTCGGCGTACATGATATCGTGTCCGACGTGAGTGAGCAGCGCATGCCGCGGGCGCAATTGAGATATGTAATCGAGCGTCTGTTCGAGATGCAAATGCGTCGGATGCGGGTCGTAGCGCAGCGCATCGATGATCAGCAGATCGAGTCCGCTCAGCTTCTCGAGCGACTCCTCCGGAATCTCATTACAATCCGTCACGAATGCGATTTCGCGTCTCCCGTCGCTCAGGCGGAACGCGGTCACAGCGGTCGGCCCGTGAATGACCGGGATCGGCGTGACCTTCATCCCACAGGCCTCGAAATCGCCACCGATCGTCTGTGGAGTTATCTCCGGCAGACCGCCGCCGACGTGTTTGATTTCGAAGATGTAATAGAACACCCTGCGCAGCTGCTGCAATGTGCTTTCGCTCGCGAAGAGGGGAATCGGGCCCTGCCGGAAGTTGAGCGGGCGGATGTCATCGAGGCCGAAGACGTGATCTGCGTGGCAATGGGTGATCAGCAGCGCATCGATCCTATTGATATCTTCCCGTAAAGCCTGTTGCCGGAAATCGGCGGATATGTCGATGATCAGACGCTTATCGCTATTCTCGATCATGAGCCCGGTGCGCAGCCTTTTATCGCGCGGATCGTTGGATTTACAGACATGACAGGAACACCCGATCATCGGTACGCCGACGGATGTTCCGGTTCCTAGAAAGGTGATTCGCATGAGAGCTTACGGTGCGTGCTACCTCCTGATTGAGACGAACTGCATATGCAGATCGGAGAGAAGATCTTCGAAGAATCTCTCCTCACCGCGTGTGAGGTTGCCTTTGGTCTTTTCGCGCAACATCGAGAGCATATCGATCGACTCTTTAGCCGCACCCAGATCTATCTGCCTTCGGCCGGTCGCCGGATGTTCGACCAGACCCAGGTAGATAAAGGCTGATGAAGCGACGCCCATGAGAAATTCGGTGAACATGGTCTGTTCCGGCATCGCATTCGGATCGTCTTCCGGAAATTCGTGCGCCGGCTCGGTTTCAAACGCGGATTGTGCGGAAGTAAGGATCGGTTGTTGTTCAGCAAATGCTGGAGCGACCGCCGCCGCAGTCGCCTGCAACTCCAACGCCTCTTCACGCAATGTTCCGTCGGAGTTGAAAAGCCTGCGGTCAGTGACCTTAAAACCTGATTGATTATCCTCGGGCATAGATTATTATTGCTCCCCCCGCAACCACTAAGAGCCTTTACGCCCTCGTGATCGCTATCGTTTCAGCTAATCGCCAAGTGGTCATGGACGATTCTAGTGTATGATCCAAGTTAAATAACCGGTAAATTCTAACATTCTTGGCTGGCGATTGTCAGTCTCCCGGCATCTAAAGTCAGAGGAGATAATGCGCCGGTTAATAATTCCCTCCTTATCATGGTTGATATTTCTGCGCACTAGCGAGCAGAGTGAGCTCGCCACTGAAGAAGCCCCATTCTCAATGAATACTTTTTCCGATTGCTGCATAAGTCATTTTGGATGAGGGAGGTTGAGCAAAGCCGGGGCTTCCGGTCTCAAACCTGTCTAATCACGGCAAGCCAGACTGAAAGATAGAGCTCCCCTATCTTGATTACGAAGGGGGATTAAAGCAGCATATCTCGACGGCTATCTCACTTCACCTCGACATTATTACTCGTCAGCGTCGTCGACATCGCGCGCTGTAATTCAGCCGCGGCCTTCGTGAAATCGACCAGGGCTCTCAGCTCGCGCCCGCGCGCAGATGAGAGAGCGTTCTGGCGATCGAGCACGAAGTAGTTGGTCGACTGCCCCGCGTCGAATTTCCGCACCTCGCTCTGATACTGCAGCTCGGCGTTGATGCGCGAGCTCTTGGCCGCCTCCACCCGCTTCCGGGCGGTCTCCACGGCCTGCTGCGAGTTGCGGACCTCGATCTCGATAACCTGAATCTGCCTCTGCCGTTGAACATCGATCTGTTTCCCCTCAGCCAAGGCCCGCCCCAGGTTGGCCTGCGCCGTGCGATTGCGTAGAGGAATGTTGATGTTCACGCCGAAACGGTAGGCGCGGAATTCATTCCTGAACATATTTGAAAGGCTCTTACCATAACCGCCGATCAGATCCCGATCCACACCGTTGAGGTTCGGCGGCGGCAATGGGGGCAAGCCCGCGAGAGCCGAAAGCTGATTTACACGAGCAGTAACCAACAGATTGTTCTCCGTGATCGGGTTATCTCCCACCCGCAAGGGCCCCGCCAGGCCGACCGTGCCGTAGGTCGCGAAGAGGTCGATCTGCGGTTTCGTCTGATTGCGGAAGTAGTCGACGTCGATCGTGTTCAACTCACCGCGCAGGCGGAACTGCTCCATCTCAGGACGATTTTGAAGAGCCAACCTGGTCGCGTCTGCGATAGGAATCAACGCCGTCGAATCGAGCTGCGGCTGCTCGACCGGGAGGAGCGCCGACTCCCACATCTCAGCGTTGCTCGGTTGCAGCATCAGCAATTTGAGCGCGTTCTCTGCCCTCTGAATCGTCTCAACTGTGGCTTCAGCTTCATCCGTGCGCCGTTCGAGCTCGACGCGGGCCGAGATGATGTCCGATGGCGCCAGCGAACCGGCCTGGACCATGCGTTCATTGCTCTCCAGCTGCGTGCGCGCGAGTTCCACCGACTCATCTTTGATCTCGCGATCGCGACGGGCGAAGATCAGGTCCCAATATGCCCGCTGCACCTGAGCAATGATATCGATTGCACGCTGGCGGAACTGGCTGTCCGAGATGTCCAGCTGCTTCTTCGCGATTTTGATCTGGCGCCGGTCACTATCTATTGCTCGATTACGCCAGACCGGCTGCGTGAAGGTGAAGTTCAAACTGGTGTTGTATTGCGGATTGAGTACGAAAAAAGGATTTGAATCGGTCGAACGATCGTTATCGAAGCTCACCTGAAACCTGCTGCCCTGCCAGGGCACGCGCTGCGTGACTGCCGCGTTCCCGATCACATCATCCGTCATTCCGGACGCGAAGATAGATGTCGCGGGAACCGTACGGCGATCGTAATAGAGTGTCGTTGTAAGCGCCGGATCATATACCCCCTGCGCGCTGATGACATCGAACCCGTTCATCTGAACGTTGAGCCGTTCGACCTCGATATCGCGATTGTTTTCGAGCGCCATAAGCATCGCATCGCGTAGCGTGAGAGATACGCGCTTCGATGAATCGACGCCGATGCGCCCTTCTGATTGCGGATTGTTCTGCCCCCTCGTTATACCTGACATGAATCCCAGAACCGAGATGGCGGCGAACAATCCCAGTTTTGCTATTTGATACTTCATATTTCTTGACTCTCTTCTGATTGCGGATAGCAGATGAAGATTCACCACCAAAAAAACAAAAAAACAATAGAGATCTATCGTATTTACTGTGGTGAATTTTCATCTGCTATCCGCAATCATCAAAGCTCCTTCCCTGCTTTTTGATTCCTCGCTTTCTGATACAACACCGATGCGGCGGCTATGTCTTCAATTGCAATTCCGAGCGACTTGAAGAGCGTGATCTCCGCATCGCCGGTCCGCCCGCGCATATCTCCGTTGACCACGTGGCGCAGTTCGTGAACGGCCTCCCAGGTCAACCATCCTTTTTCGACCGGGATCACCAGTTCGCCGGCTTCGATCCGCGCCTGATCGAGTGAATCGACGGTTATGATAGAGGCCCGCTTGATCGCATCGTCATCCAGCTCACGCCGCAATATCGAGTTGGCGCCGGCGGCATTGACGTGAGTTCCGGGTCGGAGCCAGGCGCCGGAAAAGACCGGATCGCGCGCGGTCGTAATCGTTATGACGATATCCGCTTCAGCTGCCTCTTCTGGTCTGCTTACCGGCGTGAGCTTAACGTTCCTATGCTTCGCGCCCATCTCCGAACAGAAACGCGCGCGGTTCTCGCTCGACCGGCTATAGACGCGCACGTCCTCGATATCGCGTACGGCACAGACGGCTTCGAGCTGGCTCAGCGCCTGCCACCCAGTCCCAAAAATTCCCACCGTCTTCGCATCACGCCTCGCCAGATATTTCGTCGCCACACCGCTCGCCGCGCCGGTCCGCATCTGGCCCAGTTTATCGGCTTCTGATTAATGCCAACAGTTCGCCCGAATCCGCATCATATAGGCTGACGTGAAAACGGGGCCCGTGCCGCGTTACGCTGTATGACTTCAAACCGAGGAGCCCCTTGAAAGAGCCGAAATTTGCGACAGCCCCGCTCATCACGCTTAGTGACGCGGGTCCCGCGTGGACACGCCGGCGCGGTTCATTCGTCGCTTCACCCGTCGCCTGCGATTTGAAGACCGCCTCGACCGCCGTGAGCGTCTCTTCCATCGTAATTAGTTGCGTTACATCTTGTTCTGTTAGAAAGATTGCCATAACCGCGGAATACCAGGAGAATACCGACCACATACGAAAATAGGCGGAACAAACGGTTTATGATTTTTTCGTTCGTCATTTTTTTCGTATGTTTCCGTGCGCTCTCCTGATTTCACCTCCCCTATTTTCCGAATAATCCAAAAATTGATGACGCCGCCGTCGCCGCTTTGCGCTTGGCCCACGCCATCCATTCACTCCCCCATACAGCAATCCGGCCCCAGAGCGCTGAGTTGATTGCATCATCGAAGAGAGAGTAAGCCACCGGAGTGACGAGCAGGGTTAATAGCAAGCACAACGTCTGCCCGCCGATGACCACGACCGAAGTCGAGCGGTTGATCCCCGCGCCCGGACCGCTGCTGACTGCGAGCGGGGCCATACCGGCGACGAACGCAATCGTCGTCATCAGAATCGGCCGCAGGCGGTCGCGGCTCGCCTGAACTAACGCCTGGTGGCGCTCCATCCCTTTCGCGCGCAATCCATTGGTATGGTCGATCTGCAGGATCGAATTCTTCTTGACCATTCCGAAGAGCACCAGCAGTCCGAGCGCCGTAAACATATTGAACGATTGCTGGGCAGCGATCAGCGAAATGAGCGCGAACGGCATGCTCAAAGGCAACGCGAGCAGCACCGTCACCGGATGGACGAAAGATTCGAACTGTGCCGCCAGCACGATGTACATAAATACGAAAGAGAGCACGAAGGCGAGAATGAAACCGCGCATCGTTTTGCCCAGCTCTTTAGTGCGCCCTGCCAGGCCGATGACATAATCGGCCGGTAGTTTCATCGCAATAACCTCCGCGTTCAACCGCTCGATGATATCGCTTTGCGAAAAGCCGGGTTTGAGGTTCGCCGTCAACAACACCTGGCGCTGCCGGGATACGCGCTCGATCTGCGTCGGCCCGGACGATTCGTCGAGCTTCACGACGCTGTCGAGCCCGATGCTCCCCAATCGCGCCGACGGCACATTGAGCATGGCGATCCCGCCCGCGTCGGTGCGGAAGCCGCCGGTCGCGCGGATGTGAACCTCGTACTGCTCGCCTCCTTCGTTGTAGGTCGAAACCTGATCGCCACCGACGAGCAGCCGCAGGCTCTCCGCCACATCTCTGACATTGACTCCCAGGTCCCCCGCCTTGGCGCGATCGATCTTCGCGCGTAATTCCGGCTTGCCGACGATGAGCGATGTGTCGGCGTCGACCACGCCCGGCATCTGCGTCAGCTTTTTGAGCAGATGCTGCGAATATTCGTTGAGTCTGTCGAGATTCGGCCCCTTGAGCTGAAACGCCACGTCGGCGTTCTGCTGGCCGCTCCCGCCGATCGCGGCGACCGGGCTTACCATCGTCCGCAGGTTGGACGATGCGAAGTTCGGGAGCACTTTATCGCGCGTCATCTCCATGATCTCGAACTGCGTGAGAGGCCGCGTATCGAGCGGAGCGAGGCGCACGTAAACCTTGGCCAGATTCTGCGTCTCCTGTTGATCGTCGCCCACCGTCGTCAGCGTGTAGGAGATGTGCGGAAGCTTGCGGATATCGGCGGCCACGCGCTGCGCCAGTACGAGCGTCGCCTGCAATGACGTGCCCTCAGGCGCGCGCAAAATAACTTCATACTCGTCCTGATCGTCCTGCGGGAAGAAGTCGAATCCAAGGAGCCGGTATTTGAAGACCAGAACCGGCGAAACCAGAACCAGGATCGCCAGAGCGACGACCAGCCAGCGATGCGCGAGCGAGAAATGGAGCAGTTTCGTATATCCGCCATCGAGGATTCGCATGATCCATGACGATTTTTCGACTTCGTGCGTCTGAGCGGCGGGCAGATCCGCTCTCTCCGGCTCCGCGGATTTCCGCTTGAGCCGTTTGAGCAGGCGCGCGCTCATCATCGGCGTGAGCGTGAAACTGACCAGCAGAGAGACCGCAATGGCGAATGCCATCGTCAGCGCAACGCTCTTGAAAAATTTGCCGGCGATGCTCGGCATAAAGGCTACGGGCAGGAAGATAACGATCAATGAGAGCGTGGTCGCCATGACGGCCAGCCCGATCTCCCTGGTGGCGGCGATCGCCGCTTCGAACGGCTCATAGCCCTTCTCCTCGATATAGCGAAAGATGTTTTCGAGCACCACGATCGCGTCGTCGATGACGATTCCGACTGACAGGGTCAGCCCCAGCATCGACGGCCCGTTGAGTGTGATTCCGGCATATTCCATTGCGGCGAACGTGGAGATGATCGAGGTCGGGATCGCGATTGCCGAAATGAAGGTAGCGCGCAGGTTCTGCATAAAGAGCAGCACGACCAGCGCGGCGAGCAGAGACCCGAGGATGAGGTGCTCGCGGATCGTGTGAAATGACGCGATGATGAAGGTCGATTGATCCCGTACGACCTTCAAATCGAAGCCCGCCGGAATAGTTTTCTTCAGCTCAGCCAGACGCTCGTTGATCGCCTCGATAACATCGACCGTGTTCGTGCCCGACTGGCGACGAATCTGCAGCAGGACCGCAGGCGTGTCGTTGAGACGCCCGGCCGATAATTCATCCTCCTCGCCGTCTTCGGTATAACCGATGTCGGAGATTTTTATCGGGTAACGGTCACGCATCGTGACGGCGATGTTGTTGAACTCAGCCGGCGACTGTAACCGGCCCAGCGTGCGCAGCGTCAACGTCCGGTCGGGCTGTTCTATCCGTCCGCCCGGGACCTCGATATTCTGCGCCTGCAGGGACTGGGAGACCTGCGCGACCGTCAGGTTGTAAGCCCGCAGCTTGTCGCCATCGAGCTTGACGTTGATCTGGCGCTTCCGCCCGCCGATGATCTGCGCCTGGCCTACGCCGTTGACTGATTCGATCTGGCGGCGAAGCACCTTGTCGGCATACTCGGTGATCTCCCGAATCGGGCGGCTGGAGGAGAGCGAGATCGTCATGATCGGCGACGCATCGGGATCGAGCTTCTGCACGGTCGGCTGCTCTATCGTATCGGGCAGAAGCGGCAGCGCCAGGTTGACCTTATCGCGCACGTCCTGAGCGGCGGAATCGAGATCGCGCTCGAGCTCGAACGTGACGAAAACGAGGGAGACTCCTTCCGAAGAGGTCGAACGCAACTCTTCGATGCCGCTGATGGTGTTGATCGATTCTTCGATCTTGTCCGTGACCTCGGTCTCCATCTCCTGCGGAGCCGCGCCCGGCAACCGCGTGACTACGGTAATGGTCGGAAACTCTACCCGCGGGAACCTTTCAACTGTCAACCGGTTATAGGAATTGATGCCGAGCACGACCAAAGTCATGATCAGCATCGTGGCGAATACCGGACGGCGAACGCAAATTTCTGCCAGCTTCTGCATACTTCTCCGTAGATAAAAAACGCGCCGCGCAAGCAACCAAAAGACCTGAAGACACAAAACTGCTCATTGCGCTTCTGTCTTTTTGTATTTTTTGAGGCAACCCTCTCTCCTATTTATCTGCCTGCCACCGCAATTCCTGTCTGCAACTTGTCCTGATTACTGAGCGCAACCGATTCGCCTTCCTTAACTCCCTCAGTGATCTCGATCATCTCTCCATCGAGCGCGCCCGTCTTGACGATCTTTTCGATCGCCTTTCCGGATTCGACCACGAATACTTTGCTCAGACCGGCTGCGCTGACCACCGCGCGCTGAGGCACCATGAGCGCGGGCGCCTCCTTTGCCGTGATCAGTTGCGCCGTGGCGAACATCCCGGGGCGAAGCTGATGGGCGGGGTTGCTCACCTCCGCTTCGACAGTAAGCGCCCGCGTCTCCTCATTGAGGGATGGGCCGATCCGTACGACGCGCCCGGTGAATGTGCGCCCGGGAAATGATTCGACAGAGAGGTTCATCATCTGCCCTTTGCGGACCGAGGCGGCCGCGTATGCCGGTATATCGGCGCGCAGCCGCAGCGGATTGATCTTGACGAGAGCGACGATCCGGCCGTTGACCGGGAGATAAGAGCCGCGAGAAGCGCTCTTCTCTTTGACCGCGCCGTTGATGGGCGCGCGCACAACCGTATCGGCGATCGTCTTCTTCGCCAGCGCCAGGGCCGAGCGTTGCTGATCTATCAGCGCGAGCTGCTGATTGACGGCGTCGAGCGCGGCCTGATAACGCGCCTGGGCCGAGCTTTGATTGATGACCGCCTGGTCATAGGACGATCGCGAGATATCGCCGTTCTCGATCAACTTCGTCTGGCGGCCCAGTTCCAGCCTGGCCCAATCGAGCGAGGCTTTGGCGACCTTCACGTCGGCGGCCTCTTGCGGATCGAACTTCTCTCCCTCCTTCATACCGAGCCGCGCCATCGTTTGCTTGAGGGCGGCTTCGGCCTGCTCGACTTTCAGACGCGCGTCGCGCTGATCGATCACCGCGATGACCTGTCCCTGTGAAACGTAACTCCCGAAATCGACATTGAGTTGCGATAATTCGCCGGCAACCTGCGCCGCGACGATCACCTCTTCGTCGGCCGCCAGCGAGCCGACCACCGCGACGCTGCGTTGCAGGTTACGCGTGATCGCCGTCGCTGTAGTCACATCGATGGGCGATGAGGGCGTGGCGGTCGCCGACGGCCCGCCTGCGGCGCTGCTCTCTGCCTTCTCTGTGCCAGTGCGAGTGATCGCAATATACCCGATCGGAAGCGCGACGATTGCTAAAAGAACGATAATCACACGGAGTCTTTTTCCCCGCCGTGCCCTGCGCTCTTCGCTCAAAGAGAGCTCCTTCTCAATAAGTGTCATTTCATCTCTCATCAATCCTCTACCTCGCTCTGCTATAAACGGTTTCCCGAAACCTGAAATAATATGGAATCATTTAGATATGCTCTGTTAAATATTTCTTTTAAATATTTTCTGTTAGATATGTTCTGTTAAATCCGTTCTGCAGCTTTGTGACCGCGAGTTCGCCGCAGCTGGTAGCCGCGGTTTGTCATCGAAGCGAGAAACAGCTCAGTTATCATCTCCGCCGTCTGACGGTTAGTAATACTTAAAGCCTCGTTCCCATCGAACATGAAGAATTTTTTGTGCATGACTTGATTGATAACCATCCCCAGGAACCCGCGTACAGCTTGACCGGGGTCGACGCGGCGGAATCCCCCTTCGGAGATGCGCCGCTTGACGTAATCCGCCAGCTGGCGGTGCGTTTTCGAGATGTGATTGCGAAAGATCATCTCAGCGAGCTCGTGGCCTTCCAGTGCGCTGTAGAGCAGCAGACGCATCGCCGTATCGTCGTGTTCGTGAAATTCGAGCAGGTGAAACGCGACCGAGACGAAAAGCTTCTTGTCGTCTCCCGAGTCGATCGCTTCTTTGATCGCATTCTGCAACGCCTTGACGCTGGCCGAGCCCGCCTTGCCATCGATGATCGCCGCATAGAGCTCGCGCTTGTTGGCGAAGTGGCGAAAGATGATCGCCTCGTTGACTCCCGCGGCGAGGGCTATCTCCTTCGTCGTCGTTCCGCGAAATCCTTTCTGCGAGAAAAGCTTCACGGCTACATCGAGTATCTGCTGCCGGCGGTCTTCAGCGGCCATCCGCGATGACGGCCGTGGATCATTTCCCTCATCAGATTTTTTTATCACCGGCGCATCTCTCCTCTGGCGCTCGCTGCCCGCGCCCCTTTCTATCTTTCCTTTATTTGCTCGCTCATTTACTCGCTTTAACATCTGCTAACTCTTCCACGGCACCCCTTCCGTTTATCGCGTGCCTGGTAAGTAAGTGCATACTTACTTACCATAAGGATGGTATTTCTGGCAAGCCAAATTGTAAGTGGGCACTTACTTAGCTGACGAAGGCCAAGTCGCCATTCCGATGAATCGCGTATGAATCCTATGCTTTTGCCTTTTGAATTTTCGCTGTGCTATGCTGCGCCCTATTTCAGCGCCCCAACCGACGTCTCCGTGGGGTCGTTTCTGCGAGGGAGCGACGCCCGTAAAATGGTGAAAGAGAGCGGCGAGCCGGCCGCTCAGCGCTGCTGACAGAACGGCGCTAACTGAAATGATTCACTAACATATTCAATAATCCGCAGGTTGTACCTAAGGGCAACCTACATTGCAGAGGAGGCAGTTTGAGCGTACTCGTCGATAAAGATACGCGGCTCCTGGTTCAGGGACTGACGGGCAAGGAAGGCACGTTTCACGCGCTCCAGATGCGCGATTATGGAACGAGGATCGCCGGCGGGGTCACGCCGGGCAAGGGCGGCACCACGCATGAAGGGTTTCCGGTATTCAATACGGTCGCTGATGCGGTGCGCGAAACCGGGGCTAATGCGTCGGTCATTTATGTCCCGCCGCCTTTCGCGGCCGATGCGATAATGGAAGCTGCCGACGCCGGCGTATCACTGATAGTCTGCATCACGGAAGGCATTCCAGCGCTCGATATGGTTAACGCCTACCACTTCATCAAAACGCGCGGCGTGCGGTTGATCGGCCCGAACTGCCCCGGCGTGATTTCGCCGGGCAAATGCAAGGTCGGCATCATGCCCGCCCGCATTCATCTCGAAGGGCGCGTCGGCGTCGTTTCAAGAAGCGGCACCTTGACTTACGAAGCCGTCGGCCAGCTAACCACGCTCGGCATCGGCCAATCGACGTGCATCGGCATCGGCGGGGATCCCGTCATCGGCACGACACAGCGGGATGCGATCGAATTGTTCAACAACGATCCGGGCACCGAAGCCATCGTGATGATCGGGGAAATCGGCGGCTCAGCCGAAGAAGAAGCGGCCGACTATGTCAGAACACACGTCAAGAAACCCGTAGTCGGATTCATCTGCGGACAGACGGCACCGCCCGGTCGCCGAATGGGTCACGCCGGCGCTATCATCTCAGGCGGCAAAGGAACGGCCGCCGAGAAGATGGCCGCGATGACGGCTGCCGGAATTCACGTGGTGAAGAGCCCGGCGGAGATCGGCGCAAAAGTGAAGGAAGTCATGCATTGAACGGCGGCGGCAGATTGATGAGACCGATCCTAAGGGGACGATTGCAGTTGAAGATGGCTTTCAATAGCCACACCCGGCGTCAGCGATAACCACGATTGCAGTTGAAAATGGCGTTCAATGGCGCACGCCCGGCGTCAGCGATTACCGATCGGACAGGAGAAATTCTTTGACCAGGCTCTCCCATTCGTCATCGAGCGTCAGGCCCGAGGGGAACGATCTGCTCGCCTGCCGGTACCAGTATCGCGCGTTCCCTTCATCGCCCTCTCTGCGATGAAGGTAGGCGTGAATCAGGGCGGCGCTTTTATCGCTCAGATCCTGCACGGTCTCGTGCGCGGTATCCCATGCGCCGCTCTTCTCGTGCCAGAGCGCCTCTAAGTAGGGAGAGAGGCCAGCGGGCGGCTGTTTGTTCTCCAGGCTGATTTCAAAATCCTCAAAGGTCAAAGCAATTCTCTTTGCGCAAATAGCCTGCATCGCCACATCTACGATCTCATACTCCTGTTTGAGATCGCGGATGGCCGACCCTCAGATGAAAACGACTGTCTGAGAATTCGGTATCTCGAACCGGCAGCGGCACCGCGGATTCGGACAGAAGAGCATGTCGTCCACGCGCACCATATAGTCCCGGGCCTTGGCGAACTTGGCGCGATCGAGTTCGCCCGCGCCGCGAGGCAAGTCCTTCTTCTTGCTGCGCCTCAACCATCGGATTTCAAAATCAGAAGTTTGACGGCACTTCGGACATACGTACGTGGCCGTCTTGGTTTCCTGGCGTTCGGTGTAAAAATCTCTTTCGTCCATAGTTCGTATAGTTTACATCAGAGAGCCCTTCGATCCCACTGTTCCCTTGCAACAGCGGTTCGCAGCGCGAGGAAGTAAGCGTTCCCGGGGGCGGCACGGCTATCGTGAATAAAAAATTTGTCGCACTGCCGATAAATTCGCAACATTCAGAATAGAAAACAAAACCAGAATAGAAAACAAAACAGACAGAAAAATTTCTCTAGACTCATGGATTATAGCTGAAATGGCTTACAATCTCTCAAAGATCAGCGTCGATTCACAAAGCTCGGGAAATAACGCGGCGAATGGATCCGACGATCCGGACGGCGATCCGTTAAAACCCATCCATAAGCGTAAATACCTTTAGAATTAACATCGATCCTTCCGCATTTACTCCCGTCTGTGTTAGATTTGCGCGCGCCCTTATAGACTTACCCATCATCGTTTCGGAGTAAAGAAAAAAAACATGGCGACCGAAGCATCCAACGTGGATTCAGCATTTATACTCGACTCAGCCAAAGACACGGCCGGTATTGGAGGGCATCCGAAGGGATTGACCACCCTCTTCTTCACCGAGATGTGGGAGCGCTTCAGTTACTATGGGATGCGCGCGCTCTTGATGCTCTATATGACCACCGCCGTGGTGAGCGGTGGGCTGGGATTCGACACGCGAACAGCCGCGACCATCTATGGCGCCTACACCGGATCCGTCTGGCTTATGTCGATTCCCGGCGGTTGGATCGCCGACAACGTCCTGGGAACGCGAAAGGCTGTCTTCGTGGGGGGCGTCATTATCGCTCTCGGGCATTTTTGTATGGCAGTGCCGACGATCTGGACGTTCTATGGCGGTTTGATCCTGATCGTCTTCGGCACGGGGCTCCTCAAACCAAACGTCAGCGCAATCGTCGGCAGTTTATACAAAGAAAATGATGAGAGGCGCGATGCGGGTTTTTCTATTTTCTATATGGGCATAAATCTCGGTGCCTTCCTCGCTCCCATAATCACCTCCTTCCTCAGCGAAAAGATAAACTGGCACCTGGGGTTCGGAGTTGCCGGGATAGGAATGACCCTGGGACTGATCCAGTATCATCTTGGGCGCGACAGGCTGGCGCACGTTGGAAATCCACCCGTGCAAACAAGCGGCGAGACAAAACGGAAAGCCTTGGTGGGAGCGGTTCTCATGGCTGTCGTCGGTCTGGCTGTGATCTTTCTGTACTTTGGGCCCGATATCGTCCAGAGTTATCGACCGTGGATTCTGATAGTTAGTCTCATTATTTTCCTGACCTGGATGTTTACCGGCTATCTTAAACCGGAAGAGAAGAAACCGGTCGCCGTCATAGTCGTTCTCTTCTTCTTCTCGGTCATGTTCTGGGCTGCCTTCGAACAGACGGGATCGAGCTTCAATCTTTTTGCGCGCGACTTTACCGATCGCGTCGTGGCCGGATGGGAGTTCCCGGCGGGTTGGTATCAATCGGCCAACGCTATCTTTCTCTTCCTGCTCGCACCCGTCTTCTCGATCATCTGGATAAAACTCGGCGACCGCCAGCCGTCGAGTCCAGCAAAGTTTGCTATCGGCCTGTTCTTCGTCGGAGCCGGTGCCGGAATCATCGCGCTGGCATCTACCTTGCTCGGCAGCAGCGGAGGCCGCGTCGGCCCGTGGTGGCTGATCGGCGTCTATTTCCTCCTGACGCTCGGAGAACTCTGTCTGAGCCCGGTCGGATTGAGCACGACAACCAAACTCGCCCCGGCGAGGTTGGGCGGATTGATGATGGGCGTCTGGTTTCTTTCCATCTCGTTCGGCAATTTCGCCGCGGGCGAAGCCGCGAGCTATTTTGAAGGCGATTCGCAAAATGCCCTGGTGGGCCTCTTCAGTAAAATCGCGTCTGTCCCGATCATTGCCGGTTTGATTCTGGTTTTTCTGATACCGTTTATCAAAAAATTGATGGGCAAAGTTCGTTGAGGGATATTCGCGACAATTGTTCACCTGAAGGACAACATGAACAGTCGTCCGACGGAGATTTGTGCCATTTCTTCCTTTACGATTTTTGTGATGAATTTCCAGTTCTGATTTGCTACATTGCCTTTCTGAACATTTTCCGTTCCTCCCTTCCATTTGTCATTTGTCATTTACTCGCCTCGAATAGACCCGATCGACAAATGACAAAATACAAATGGAAAATGAAGAACGAAAAATGACAAAGGTGAGTCTTAATGAAGTCTCGTGATTTGATCTTTATCGTCATTGTCCTCGCCGTCGTCGGCGGGCTCTATTTCCTTTCCACGAAAAATAAAGCCAAACCGATGTCGGTCACCACTCCCGAACATCTGACGGTGACGGCTCGCGAAGATTGCCTGAAATGCCATCTGCCGGAAACGCTCGCCGCCTTGGAACAACAGCATAAACACCCTGGTAAATGGCGCGATGAGCGAGTCAGTTGCCTTTTATGCCATCCCGCCCCTCAGGGAGGAGCCAGAGCCGGCAACTCGATCGGCGCTTATATTGCGTTCATGAATATCCGAACGATACCAAGAATCATCGCAGTACAATCAAACATCGAATCCATAAGGAAGTAACTCTATGGCCACAGCCAAGGCTAAAATCAACGCCAAATCCGAAACGTACAAAAATTATATCGGCGGCCGCTGGGTTAAACCCGCCCGCGGCGTATTGCTGGAGAACCATAACCCATCGAACACCCGAGACCTCGTCGGGCTCTTCCCCGCATCGACCTCTGAAGATGTCGATGCTGCGGTCAATGCGGCGATCGATGCATCACGGAAATGGAGAGCGACGCCCGCGCCCAAGCGCGCCGAGATCCTGTATCGACTCGGGCAAATCCTGATCGACCGTAAGGAGCATTATGCGACCGATATGACGCGCGAGATGGGTAAGGTCTTGAAGGAGAGCCGCGGCGACGTGCAGGAAGCGATCGATATGACATTTTACGCCGCGGGCGAGGGACGGCGTCTAAACGGGTTTACGGCGCCTTCGGAATTGCCGGAGAAGATGGCGATGTGCGTGCGCCAACCCGTCGGAGTCTGCTCGCTGATCACGCCATGGAATTTCCCGATGGCGATCCCATCATGGAAGATGATGCCCGCGCTCGTCTGCGGCAATACGCTGGTCATCAAGCCGGCCGAAGACACGCCCCTCTCGACGATCAACCTGGTCAAAGCCGCGGAAGAGGCCGGTGTGCCCGCGGGTGTGATCAACATAGTCATCGGCACAGGCGAAGATGCGGGAGCGCCGCTCGCCAGCCACCCCGGCGTTCGGCTGGTATCGTTCACCGGGTCGACCGAAGTGGGAGGAATCGTCGCCGAGTCTGCGGCTCGTACGGGTAAGATTTGTTCGCTCGAGATGGGCGGAAAGAACGTAATTATCATAATGGATGACGCCGATCTCGACCTCGCCGCTGAAGGCACGACGTGGGGAGCATTCGGCACGTCGGGCCAGCGCTGCACCGCGTCATCGCGCGTCGTCGTGCACAAGAAGGTTTATAAGAAGTTCGTCGAAAAGCTGGCCGCCCGCGCCAAATCGCTGCGCATCGGCGATGGTCTGGATAAAAAAGTCGATATGGGGCCGGTCATCAATGAAGACGCGGTTAGTAAGATACTTTATTACATCGGAGTCGGTAAGAAAGAGGACCGCGCGACGCTCCGCCTGGGCGGAAACCGCCTCGATCGCGGCGAATTCAAAGCCGGATATTTCATCGAACCCACGATATTCACCGATGTCGCGCCGCAGATGAGAATCGCGCAGGAGGAGATATTCGGCCCGGTAGTGAGCATCATTCCGTGTCGCAACCTGGACGAAGCGATCGAGATAGGCAATGGCGTGAAGTATGGCCTCTCGTCTTCGATTTATACGCAGGATGTCAATCGGGCGTTCACTGCGATGGAAGCGATGAACACCGGCATCTTCTACGTGAATTCCTCGACGATAGGTGCCGAAGTCCATATGCCTTTCGGCGGAACCAAAGCGACCGGCAACGGCCACCGCGAGGGATCGATGGCTTCATCGCTCGATATCTTCTCGGAATGGAAAGCTGTTTACGTCGATTACAGCGGTAAGCTGCAAAAGGCGCAAATTGATAATCAGTGAGTTATTGATTATGGGTAATGGATAATTGAGAATCGGAAGCTGACATTTCAGGCAATTCTTACTACCCGCCATCATTTTCATTATCAATTATCGATGGGCTCAGTAAGTAATAGATAGTTGGTAATTGGCAATGAACGAGGTAAGTTCTTACTATCCTCCATCGATTTTTCATTATCCATGATGAATTATCACTTGAGTGCAGTAGGTAAGTGCAGTATGTAATTGATAATAGACAATTGGTAATTGGCTGTGAGCAACACCAGCAAACTCTTTACTACCTCCCATCGGTTTTCATTATCGATTATCAATTATGAATTATGTCCTGTGTAAGGAAGAAAGAAGCTCCATTAAGGAGTGAATTCGGAGGTACAAACAAAATGATCATCGGTCTACCAAAAGAGATAAAAGATAATGAATATAGGGTTGGCCTGACCCCGGCGGGGGTTAAAACATTGTGCGACTATGGGCACACCATTCTAATTGAGACACATGCAGGAGAAGGCAGCGGTATCAACGACGACGAGTATCGCACGGCGCACGGAGAGATAGTTAATTCATGCGACGAGATCTGGGAGCGAGCCGATATGATAGTAAAGGTCAAAGAGCCGGTCGGTCCGGAATACCGGCGCATGCGTGAAGGGCAGCTGCTCTTCACCTACCTTCATCTGGCGCCCGACTCGAAACTGACGAAGGTCCTGCTCGAGCGCAAAGTCACGGGCATCGCCTATGAGACTATCACTAACGATGAAGGACACCTGCCGTTACTGACACCGATGTCAGAGGTTGCCGGGCGGATGGCGATCCAGGTCGGCGCGCATTATTTACAAAAGACAGAGGGGGGGCGAGGCGTGCTGGTCGGCGGTGTGCCCGGGGTGCTTCCGGCGAAGGTGTGCATCATCGGCGGCGGCGTGGTCGGAATCAATTCGATCAAGATGGCGGTCGGTCTGGGGGCGAATGTCGTCGTTCTCGACGTCAACCTCGAGCGCTTGCGTTATCTCGACGATATCTTCGGTTCCCGGATCAAGACGCTGGTCTCGAACCCGTACACGGTACAAGAGGAATGTGCGAACGCCGATCTGGTAGTCGGCGCGGTGCTCATTCCCGGAGCTTCTGCGCCAAAACTGCTCACCCAGAGGATGCTCAAAACGATGCAGAAAGGGGCCGTGATCGTCGACGTGGCTGTCGATCAGGGCGGCTGCATCGAGACGACGAAACCGACGACGCACAGTAATCCGACGTTCTACGTCGACGATGTGCTGCATTACTGCGTGGCCAATATGCCCGGGGCGGTGCCGCGCACTTCGACCTTTGCGCTGACAAATGCTACGCTACCCTTTGCGTTGAAATTGGCGAATAAAGGATTTAAAGACGCGATCAAGAGAGATGCGAATTTGAAAAACGGCGTGAATACTTACAAGGGGCAGATCACCTATGAGGCTGTGGCGGAATCACAGAGTTTATCGTACAGGCCGGTTGATGAGCTGATCTGAGATACTTTAATATTTCTGGGCGAAGCGTCCCAGTGGCCCTGAGACGCTTCGCGCTCTCCATTATTCCGTTCATCAGGGTTATCGATGCGATAACTGGAAAAATCGAAATCTGAGTAATGGCCAAAGGCATCAAAATAATCGACATTGATCCGAATTCTCTCGCGTCCGAGCTGGAGCTTTCGGCCGGCGACCGCATCTGGACGATCAACGGCAAGCGAGTGCGCGATGCGCTCGATTTCAAATTTCTCACGGCGGGGGAGGATGAACTGACGCTCGAAGTCATCAAGGCCGATGGCGAAGAGTGGCAGGTCGAGGTGGAAAAGGACGAGAGCGAATCGTGGGGGATCGATTTTGAACCGATGACGCCGCGCCAGTGCGGAAACGACTGCATATTCTGTTTCATCCAGCAGAACCCCGAGGGGTCGCGCCGGTCGCTCTGGGTGCGCGACGAAGATATCCGCTTCTCTTTTATGTACGGCAACTATTCGACTTTGACGACGATCAGCAAAGCCGAAGTGGAGCGCGTGATCGAGCAGCGTCTCTCACCGCAGTACGTCTCCGTCCACGCGACCGATCCGGACCTGCGCGCTTATCTGCTCGGCATCGACAAGAAGATTGATGTTATCGCGCAGATGAAGCGTTTCATCGATCATGGCATCGATATCCACGCTCAGGTGGTGCTCTGTCCGACGATCAATGACGGCAGTCATCTCAAGCGGACGATCTACGATCTCGCGGCGCTTCATCCCGGCATCGTCTCGACCGCGATCGTCCCGCTGGGGATCACCGGCCAACATAAATATCGCGATCGATTGGTGGCCGTCACCGATCAGTTCTGCGAGCAGGTGATCGATCAGGTGACCCCGATCCAGGAAGAACTGAGGAAAAAACTACGCACGGTCTTTGCTTTTCTCGGAGATGAGTTTTACATTCGTGCCGGACGACCGATTCCGCCAAAACCGCATTACCGCATCGTGCGCGGCCCCGTCGCGGGAGACGACCAATACCCGCAGATCGAAGACGGTGTCGGGATGGTGCGGCAATTCTTCGACGCGCATGCGAAGCGAATGAAGCAACTGGAACGCATGCGCGAGCGCGGCGAGTTCACCGAGAAACATGCGCACAAGGTATATGGTACACTGGCTACGGGATCGATCTTCTATCCTATGCTCGTGCGCGCGGTCGAGGAGATCAATCGACATTTCGGCACCCGGCTGGAGGTCGCCCTTGTCGAAAATCAGTTCTTCGGCGAAGGCATCACGGTCGCCGGTCTGCTCTCGGGGATCGATTATTTGAGCGCGCGCGCGAAATTTCGCGGCGAATTTTTGATGATCCCACCGCACAGTTATCGCGAATACGATTCTAGATTTCTCGATGGGATGACGGTCAGCGAATTGACGGCCGAACTCGTCCTCCCCATCAAAAGGACATGGAATGAGGTGCTGGGCTTGAACGAAGAGCAGCACGCCCACCGAACCGTTCTATCGCATGATTACGGTTCGGTAACATCGGTCTCTGTTTAGTTTTCAGTTTTTAGTTGATAGAGTTCTCATACTCGAAACTAATACTGAACCATAACTAAACTGAAAACTAAAAACTAAAAACTGAAAATGCCCTACTGAGATGCAATTCGAGGAAGGTTTGCAATCGAAGAAATTGATTGAGATGTATGAGGCCCGGGAGGCGATCTTGAACCGCGTCCATCCCGATGCCGTCAGTGTGATCGATATCGACAAGTTGTTGCAGGCGGCTGTGACCGAGATGGGACAGCGGCTGGCCGTCGATCGCTGCAATGTAATCACGCCCTCGCCCGATGGCGGTTTCCGCGTAAGTCACGAATACCGGGGCGATCTCAATCTCAAACCCGGACTTGGGCTCAACATTCCGACGACGCTGGTTCCCCTCGATACGATCAGAAAATATATTCCAAGGGCGCGCCCATATTCGATCGACGATATTCATTCGGCGAATATCCCGATCTGGGTGCGCAAGACGCTGCAACTGATCGGGACGCGCTCCGTGCTTGTCGCGCCCTTCGTTTTCCGCGAAGAATTGCTCGGTGTGATGGGCCTGCATTACTGCCACCAACCGCATCACTGGTCCGAGACCGAGGTCAAACTGGTCGAGTGGCTGGCGACGCAGGTATCAGTCGGCCTGCAATATACCCGCCTCTACCACGAAAAAGAGAAAGAGGTTGAAATCACCAAATTGATGCTCGAGATTTCGAACGACATCAACACGCGGACCGATTTCAACGAGATCACAGACTTCGTCATCGACCGGGCGCTCGGGCTGCTCAAGGCCGATTACGGCTGCATCGCGATTCTCGACCCGAACAACGAATATCTGCACTTCGACGAGCTGCGCGCCCGTCGCGGGTTCGACCTGCGCCGGTCAATCGAGGCGAAATTCCGCGAACCCCGCGCTCTGCGCCTGCCCGACCATCCGGCGGTCAGCGAATTGCTCGACGAAGGTCACACGCTAAAACTCGAGGACCCGCGCCAGTCTCCGATCTCCCGTTATCTCTTCACGCACGTCATCAATGGGAAATCGGCTCTGATCGCACCGATCACGAGCAAAGATAAAGTGCTGGGCATCATCGCGCTCGTCTGGTTCAACGATACATCGCGCTTCACCGATTACGATGTGCAGATCCTCAATGGCATCTCGAGCCAGATAGCCATCGCGCTTGAAAAAGACCGCCTGGCGGCTGAAGTCATTCGCCTCAAACGCGAGCTGGACGACTTCCGGTCGGGCGAACGGATCATCGGCTCTTCCGCAAAAATCCGGCGCGCGATCGAGATGGCTCTCTCCGTGGCCGACAGCAACACGACGGTGCTGGTGCAGGGCGAGTCGGGCACCGGGAAGGAATTGATCGCGAGCCTCATTCAATTCAATTCGCGCCGCGCCGCGCGCTCGTATCCCAAGATCAATTGCGGCGCAATCCCACAGACGCTGCTCGAAACCGAGTTGTTCGGTCACGAGCGCGGGGCATTCACCGACGCCCGCTCGCGCCGCATCGGGCGTTTCGAAGAGGCGAATGGCGGCACGCTCTTTCTCGACGAAATCGGAGAGATGAGCCTGGCCGCTCAGGTCAGCCTGCTTCGCGTTCTGCAAGACGGCGAGTTCACCCGCGTCGGCGGCAACGATGTGATCAAGACCGACGTTCGCATCATAGCCGCGACCAACAAAGACCTGGAGAAAGAGATCGAGGCGGGCCGTTTCCGGCGCGACCTTTACTATCGTCTCAACGTCTATCCCATCACGCTCCCCCCTCTGCGCGAGCGGCCGGAAGATATCGAGCAACTGGTCGCCTATTTTACGGAACGTTACCAGCAAAAAAGCGGAAAACGAATCCAGGGCATCTCGGACCGGGTGCTCCATATCTTGAAGAGCTACCCCTGGCCCGGCAATGTGCGCGAGCTTGAAAATTGCATCGAACGGGCGGTCATTGTCGCCGCCGGCCGCGCGATCACCGAAAAAGACCTTCCGGAAGCCATCCGATCCTTGCCCGACCAGATTACACATGTCGAATTAACAGTCCCTATGAAAATGGAGGACGTCGAGCGGATAATGATCGATAAAACCTTGCTTTACACTAACGGCGATAAGGCTAAAGCCGCGCGCCTGTTAGAAATAGGGCGGAAGACTCTATATCGTAAACTGGAGCAGTACAGGAAGTAGTGGACATAAGCCGCCAAATTGAGTAGAGTTTTATACGGTTCTCAATCTGGCGAGCTTTGCCTCCCTTCTCCTGACACTTTGAGACTGAATTTAATGTTGCCCTTATAAGCAACCAGCATCCCCCTTTAATCGTAAATACATAAAACGCCGTTTGCTGGAGGTGCGGCGTGCAGTTTTATAAAAGAGACAGAGAATGACAAAGCGCAAAGACGCAAGAATGGCTAACTGGGCCGTTCTAATTTGTGATCGAGGGTGAATCTTGATTTTGACTGGAACGAAGATTAGTATTTCCAGCAAGAGGTGAGCTGCTAATGAAAATTTGTCCGAAATGTCAGCAACAATATCCTAATGGTTTTCAGTATTGCCCTAACGATACTGAATTCCTGGTTACGAACGAGGAGTATATTCGCCGAACCAAGCCCGCCCCTCCGAGACCGTCCAAGGAACCGCCGGTTGAGGATCGCGCCGAGTTTGTTCCGATCAGAACACAAACTCCGGAAGACCAGGTCACAAGACAACGGATTCCCCCCACGCCGCCTCCACCAGAGAGACAGGCGGAAAGGCCGCGGGCGCCCATGGCTCCTCCGCCCAGACCGCCAGCACCAATCAGGCCTGAGCAAAGAGAGAAGCCACCGGCGCCGCCGTTTCGGCAACCAGAGCCTGTGCAACCGCGCAGAGAACCGCCTCCTCCTCCCAGACCGCAACAATTGAACCAGCCTCCAGCAGTTCCACCGAGAACGAGCGGCGGAGGTGCGGGTATGGGAAATCCGCAGTTTCCGCAGGCGCCCAGGTCACAACAACCGCCTCCCCCTGCGCAACAGCAGAGAGGGTTCCCACCGCCGCCTCAGGAGCAGAGAGGATTTCAACCGCCTCAGGGCCAACCGCAAACGCCCAGACCGCCTCAATCATATCAGGCATCGCCGGCGTCCAGAGGGGGTTCCGGCAGGGAGATGGTACAGGCGCCAACCTTGAACTTTGCTATTCCGGAAGGGGGCAGCTTATTCTCGCGGCTTATCGGCGGATTTAAGAACATCGGATATATATTCCAGGGCGGCCCGCGTGTTCGCGCGGCAGGGGCAGGAGAATTCCAATTCCTGTTACCGGAAGAATCGCTCATCAAACGAATCACGAGAGAATTCGGCAACGCTTTAGCGGAATTCAAACGCGACCCGCGACAGTTCTTCGTTGACTTTATCAAAGGTGAAGGCACCAATCGTTACCGCCGCAATGCGCTGCTGGCCGGGTCCGAGATGGCAGCGGTCGGCTATTTCACGGTCTACTTCGCCGTGACTTCTCTCGGAAAGATCGGGCAAGTGGCCGATCCGAAAATGAAATGGTATTTCGCCGGCTTTGCAGCCTATCTTCTGACGTGTTTCGCCACGCGTGGCTTTTTGCTTTTCAAACTTATCAATCGCGCCACGAAGGGATTTGCGATCCCGAAGGTGGTCCTCGAAGTATTCAACTGGGGCCCCTTAGTCGCGATCGTGCTAATGGCATACCTGCTCGGAAATTATAACTTTTATTGCATGATATTCCCGGACCGCTGTACCCAGCCCGAACTGCCCAAGGAGGAGCTGGCTCTGCTAACCCCGCTGATCGAGACGAAGATAGACGTCAAGGTCCCGGAAAAACCCAAAGCCGAAAAGAAGGAACTCGGCGGAAGCAAACCGAAACCGAAACCTGCAACTGGCGGTGGCGGTGGCGGACGTAAGGAGCCTACGCCTCCGAGCAAGGGCGTACCTCCACAGATGGCCCTGACGCCTACAATCATTCCGCCAAGTCCTGAGCCGCCCAAGATCAAGAATCCTCAATTGGTGGTAGCTTCGACAATCTATGGAGACCCCAAGACCATACCCACAATGAAAGGGCCAATCGGCGATCCGACTGGCATCCCAGCACCGCCATCATCCGGTCCAGGTACAGGGGGTGGTATCGGTAGGGGCGCCGGGCAAGGTGTCGGTGTCGGTTCAGGCGGAGGTCTTGGACCCGGTCGCGGAGGTAACGCGGGAGGCGGTGATATGGGGCTCGGCGGCGGCGGCGGCGTTCAACCGATGTCCGCCAATCTCCGGCCAACCATACTATACAAAGAGAAGGCCAAATATACGGAAGAGGCCAGACAGAACAAGATTCAGGGAACGGTTGTACTGAACGTCATCTTCACAGCTGACGGTCGCATCACGAGCATTCGCGTGGTGCGCGGCCTGCCTGATGGGTTGACTGAGAAAGCGATCGAAGCGGCGCAAAAGATCCGTTTCAATCCGGCAGTCAAGAACGGAGCGCCGGTCAGTGTCCGCGGCAATCTGGAGTTCAGTTTCAATCTGTACTAAAAATCAATTCGGTCCTTAAACGGAAAAAGTAAGACAGGAAAAGCAATTATTTCCTGTCTTACTTTTTTTGTCTGAGGGGTATACGTTGATTTAAGACTTCATCACTGGTTGACGATCAATGACCTGATGAGTATTATTGCGTTTCGTTTTTTTGCCTGTTAGTTTCATCGAGTGAATGGGGCGGTAACTCAATGGTAGAGTATCAGCCTTTTAAGCTGAGAGTTGCGGGTTCGAGCCCCGCCCGCCTCATACAATCCCCCCCTGCCAAAGCGCAGATCAAATAAGCATATCCAAGAAGATGTTGTGAAAGCTTCGAATCAACCCTCTCCTTTTACATCAGTTGACCTATTCGCATGCCCAACCAAACGGCCGCCAGTCCCAGCAGCACGCTGCCCAGTGAATTGACGAGCGCAAGCCAAATCTGACCATTACGCAGCAGCGCGAACGTCTCAAACGAGAAGCTCGAAAAGGTTGTATATCCGCCCAGCACACCGGTAATTAGAGCCGCGCGCAAAGCCGGAGAAGCGAGCACTCGCGCCTCGAACAACTCGGCGAGAAGTCCGATCAGAAAACTCCCGGAAACATTGATAATAAAATTGGCATACGGGAAGGCTGGTTTCTCAATAGTTGAATAGATGATCGCCGATAGCCCATACCGGCAACCCGTGCCGAGCATGCCACCGAGGAGAACGAGGAGAATTGTCACACCATTCATAATTTTCAATTAGGTCAGGTCGTTTATTCGTCAACGCAGACGTCAAGCTCATTAAATGTAGCCATGAACTTCAGCCGGTTGTATAATCGCGCGCGGTTATTCCCCATTTTATCCAAAATAGATATTTCTGGAGACATTCATGTAGCTATCCGACGCTTTGATATGTTGAAAAGCTCGTCATACGATCCGCCGGCGGAAGGGGCTTGCGATACCCTTTCCGCATTATGGTCTTGAAGAAAATAATGCAACCACGCAGGGCACCAGTCGCGTCTGCCCGGGAACTGTGGCAGTCACGGAGTCCAACCCTGCTTATGATTTGCTTATTTTCTCGAACGACCAAAAAACTATGGATACCCACCGGAGATTAAACTCTCCCTGAAGTTGCAGAGGAGGTAAAAAATGAAAGTAGGAAATCTATCAGCGATCCATTGGCTTGGGTGTGCGTTGCTGCTATCTGTTTGGGCGATCGCCGGCAGGGCGCAGACACAGGGTGAAATCACAGGCGTCATTACCGATCCGGGAGGCGCCATAATACAGGGTGCGACCATCGTCGTCACAAACACTGCCATCGGAGCAGCTCGGTCGGTCACAAGCAATGACGCCGGCGTCTACCGCTTCCCTGCCCTGCTTCCGGGAGTCTATACGCTGCGCATCGAAAAGAACGGATTCAAATCGGCTGCGCGCGATGCGATTCAGGTGCAGGTAGAACAGACAGTTCGGCTGGATGTGGTGCTGGAGGTCGGCAATGTGGGCGAGACCGTCACCATTACCGGCGGCGCGCCGCTGCTCGCGCAGGAGAGCACAACCGTAGGCACGGTGATCGAAAACAAGCGCATCGTGGAATTGCCGCTCAATGGACGCAACTTTCTGCAGCTCGTGGCCACCGCGCCCAACGTCAACTTCGGCTTTCAGAATGCCGGGCAGGCCGGGTCACGCCAGGGAGGAACGCGCGCTCAGCAGAACATCTCGGTAGCCGGGCAGCGCAGTTACTTCAACCGGTTCACTATCGATGGGGTCGAAAATACAGACGTCAACTTCAACACGCCGATCGTGCTTCCATCGATCGATGCGCTGCAGGAGTTCAAAGTTCAGACCGGCATCTTCCCGGCGGAGTTCGGCCGCGCTACTACTCAGATAAACGTTTCGACCAAGTCGGGGACGAGAGAGTTTCACGGCGCGGTGTTTGAATTCCTGCGCAACGACGTCTTCGACGCGCGCACGTATGACTTCACCGGGGCTCGGTCGAAGGACTCGCCGAAGGAGCCGTTCAAGTGGAACCAATATGGTTTTGTGCTGGGCGGCCCGGTCTGGTTGCCGAAGAAATTATTTGGACCGATCGGGTATGAAAATCGCGAGCGCATATTTTTTATGACGAATTTCGAGGGCTTCCGCGACCGCAGGATGCTGCGCCAGACATATAACCTGCCGCCTGTAGATTTTTTCTCGGGCAATTTCTCGGGCCTGCTCGATCCGGCCTTCACGGGAAACCCGAATTCGGGAAAGCAGGCGATGATCACTGTCAATAATGCACTCGTCCCCGCATTCGATGCGCACGGACGTCCGGTAATCGTCGGCCAGCTCTACGATCCGACGAATCGCCGCGAGGCACCTAACGGTCAGATGGTCCCAGAACCATTCCCCAATAATATAATTCCGATTGGCCGATTCCACCCGACATCAGTCCAGTTGCTGGAGTTTTACCCGTTGCCCACGCGTAACCCCAACCAGCTCGGCCCCAATCACGAACAGTTGAACCGTCGCGTAATCGACAAGGATCAGTTCACCGGACGCGGCGATTTCATCGAAAGCGCGAAATCGAGCTGGGCGGGGCGGTATAGCTGGGGTGACGAGTTACAGCTCGATCCCGGTTTAAAGCTCAACGGCTCAAAGCTTTTGACGACCGTCAAGCAGGTGTCGATCTCCAACACGCGGACACTTACGCCTAGTATAGTCAATGAGGCCCGCTTCGGTTTGAGTATGTTCTACAACAGCATGGGGCGTGAGCTGGGAGATGTTCGCGATGTGGTCGGCGAATTGGGAATTCCGGGTGTCAATTCATCGGTGCCCTTAGCCTGGGGTATTCCATCGATCCCCATTCAGGGCTTCAGCGCTTTTGGCGACAGTTCGGAAGGCCCTTACATCAATAACAACCGGACATATCAGTTTGTGGACAACATCAGCTTGACCAAGGGCAGCCATTCGCTCCGCTTTGGCGCCGAGTTGCGCTGGGATCAGTACAACCAGGTCGGCAATCAATTCGCACGCGGTGAGTTCCTGTTCGAAGCGACGGCGAGTTCGCAGCTCGCATCGCTTATTAACGACCCGAGCGATCCCAGCGCGATACGGCTGTAGGTGTGTCGAGCAGCGGCAACGGCTTCGCCGATTTTCTGCTCGGGTATTGCAAGCGCTGCGAAGTCTCCGTCTCGTTAGCGACGGCTGAATTCCGCGCATTTAGCCAGTACTACTACATTGACGACTCCTGGAAGGTGACGCCGAAGTTAACCCTCAATTTCGGTTTACGCTATGAGTACACGCCACCATGGTTCGATAAGACGGGACGTCTGGTCAACATCTACGTGCCGTTTGTGGACTCTACGCCGAATGTACAGGATCGCAGCCGGCACCCTGTCTTCGTGCGTACAGGCGAGGGCGATTTTTATGAAGGCCTCCCACTGCGATTCAATGAGAATATCCAGGTCGCGCGCGACGGGCGACTCGGCGAGCGGTTGGTAAACGACGACAGAAACGATTTCGCCCCACGCTTCGGATTGGCGTATAGCCCGAGCAGCAAGTGGTCGATTCGCCTGGGCAGCGGAGTCTTCTATTCACAGGATACCGGCAACCCGCGTTTCGATATGGCGCGCAACCTCGCCGGTCGCCGCCGCGAGGAATCACTGCCAGGTCAAACCGAGCTGACTTGGGATTCGCCTTTCCGCAACCTGGGCGGAAACGTAGTGGTCAATAACCCCTACGTGCTCGGCAACATCTACGGCCGCCGCACGCCATACGTGATCCAGTATATGCTCAACGTACAGCGCGAGCTGGGCAGCAACTTCCTGCTCGAAGTCGGCTATCTCGGTTCGGTCGGTCGCAAGCTCGAATCGTTGCGCGCATTCAACGAAAGCATACCCGGGATAGGTAGCTCCGTCTTTGCGCGCGCGCCTTATCCGGAGTTCGGGCGCATTCAGGAGGTCGACGGCAGCGGTAAATCGAGTTACAACGGCGTGAGCGTGAAACTTGAAAAACGGTTGAGCAGCGGGTTGAGCTTCGTCAGCGGGTACACGTGGTCGAAGTCGATTGACAACGCCAGCGCTATCCGCAATCACGATGGGGATACGCTCTTCCCGCAGAACAGCTACAACCTCGCGGCGGAGAGGGCACTGTCGAGCTTCCACTCCTCGCATCGGCTGGTCAATTCGGTCCTGTTTGCGTTACCTTTCGGTAAAGGCCAGAAATGGCTGGACCGCGGAGGCGTGGTCAACGCATTCCTGGGCGGCTGGGAGTTCGGCACGCTCTTCAGCGTGCAGACAGGTTTTCCTCTGACGGTAGTTACTGGCCGCGATCTATCGGGCACTGGAGGTGGTTTCGACCGGCCAAATCTCGTTTTTGGGCAGGATCCATACTTGAACGGCGACGAGCGATCGGCTATGCGATGGTTCAATACATCAGCTTTTGCCACGCAGGCGGCCGGCACATTTGGCAACACCGGGCGCAATACAGTCATCAGCCCCGGCATCGTGCAGTGGGATGCATCTCTGCTCAAGAACTTCTATTTCCAGGAGAACAAGAGCCTGCAATTCCGCTTCGAGGCTTTCAACGCGGCCAATCACGCGAATCTGGGCAATCCCGACCTGAGCACGGTAAGCCCGAGCTTCGGCCAAATCACAGGTACGAGGGGCACAATGCGTGAATTGCAGTTCGGATTGAAACTGATCTTTTAATAACGAAAGAGATCAACTTGTGACTGCTCAGCCCGATTATGGTCTTTGAAAAATAAATGAAACAGACGGATCGCCATCGGTCCCACCAAATGGCAGCACCAGGAGATTGAAATATGACTCCTTACCCCGATGGGGCAATGGCATTAAGGGGCCGGCAGCACCGAGTGTTGTCAGGATTACGCCGTGATTGTTACATTTAATTTTCAAAGACCATAACCGGGCTGAGTATGTATTTACTTGGCCCTTTTTGATTTCTTTCTTCTCTGAGTTGAGAGATTACGGAAAACATACCTATGAGAATTAAAGGGCTGGTGAAGGCGTTCAACAACGTTAGGTCTCAACTACAGATTGGCATAAACCCTGAACAGGTCGAGCCGTTCAGGAATCTGGTAAGAACGATCGTCCGGGATGTGGAGGATATCTGCAGTCAACATGGAATGACACCGGGCCTCTTGCCCGCTCCATCGCGGATGGCTTATGTCTTTTTGAAAGAGCTCGACTTGGACAATTTGCCCGTGAACCAGGGAGGTGAAGGTCACAGTACGGGATCCGACTTCAGAGTAAGGAATGTGGTGAGGATCGGCGAGTATTTCGCCGAGAGCTTGTGGCAGCGGCTCGCTCTCCTGCTCACATCCTCCGATGAAATCGAATCGATCAAGCGTGATATCACTGAACACGTATCATCGATCGAACGAATTTGCGAAAGTCACAATGCGACTCCGTCCGTCCTCGAGTCCCGGTCGAGGCAAACATATTGCTGGTTGAAATTCATATCGTGCGGGGACAATCTGATCGTACACCTGGAGACGCTTCGGCGCGCCAAAGCTCTGATCGATGAATATCAACCTCATCCATCTCATCCTGTCCATCTCCACCTGATGGTGATGAATGCGCTCTGGCGGAAGCGCCGGTACCAGGACGCGCTGGTGATCAAGGTAAATGTGGGATACAGCTACGCCGATCAGATACTGTGGAAGGCGCTCATCCAGAATGCAGTTTCAAACCGCATTACCGATGACGATCATCTGATCAGCGACTACGCCCTTTCCGATGATTTCGGCGAATTGCTTTTTGAAATAGAATCATTCGCATCACCATCCGCGCTTCCGGCCAAAGGACGCGCACACGACCTGGACGAGAGTTTCGAACGTGTTAATAAAAAGTATTTTGACAGCCGTCTGAGTAAACCCAACATCGTCTGGAACCGCACGCTCACTATGCGTAAGTTCGGCCATTATCAACCGGCCCGGGATACACTTATGCTCTCAATTTCACTCGATGACTCCCGAGTCCCATCCTTTGTCATCGATTTTGTGATGTATCACGAACTGCTCCACAAAAAACACGGGGCCTCTTCAGTAAATGGCCGCCGTCAAGCGCACAGTCCCACCTTCCGCGCCGAAGAACGTCTTTTCTTGCATTTCTCTGAAGCCACCCGTCACCTCCACCAACTCGCACTCAAGCAAAGAGGATTTGGTGTGATGGAAGGTTAATTAGGTAAAAATCGATTTGACCAATTATCCGTACCCGTAACCCTCTTTTTGTATCAGTTTTTGACTTTTGATTTCTTCTCATCAGAGGCACGCTCGTTGCTTTATCAATTAGCGACTGTTTCCCGGCCGCTACTGGTCGTGGCGCATCGGACGGTCAGCAATTAAGGCAGAGAAATCAATGGAGGGTGATATTTATGGCTAAAGCTAAACAAAGTCTTGAAAGAGGCGGCGAACGACACCAAGGCCGCGAGTCTCAAGAAGGGAGAAGCGGAATGCATACCCGACTTGCACTTTGCCCCGTTTGCCCATTTTTCTCCATTCACAATGATGAATCGCCTGGCTGATGAGATGGAACGTATGTTCGAGGATTATGGTATCAAGAGAGGTTGGCTTGGTCCCAGGTTCGGATCATCCGAGAGCGAGTTGGGCCATACCATGTGGTCACCGCAAATCGAAATTTTCGAGCGAGGAGGGCAATTTATAGTGCGCGCCGATTTGCCCGGCATGACAAAAGACGACGTTAAAGTGGACATCACCGATGAAGGGCTCATTATTCAGGGCGAACGCAAGCACGAACACGAAGAGGAAAGCGAAGGCTGGCATCGAAGCGAACGAAGCTACGGCAGCTTCTACCGCAATATCCCGCTTCCGGAAGGCATTAAACCCGAAGAAGCAAAAGCCAATTTCCGCGATGGCGTGCTTGAAATCTCGATGCCCGCACCTCAGCGCGACGCACGACGCAGGCAGATAGAGATTTCTTGAGCCTGTCAGGCGCGGAACTTAAATCACATCGTCAATGATCGAAACACGATATGTCCGTTTCGAGCCGATACATTGCTGTTTGAATCGATGACAGTAGGAAAGGACGTTCGATATGATAGATGAGGAACAAGAGAAACCATGCGCACACCTTAGCTGCGATTGCACAGTGCTGGAAGAGGAGGAATATTGCAGCCCTCATTGTCAGATAGCACCCGATGATGAGGTCGTCTGCAGTTGCGGACACTCGGCCTGCCTGGCTGGAAAGATCGGGACCGCCACTGCCTGATCGGAGGTAGCGCACGCATCTGGCTTGCGGGCGGTTAAGCTGCACCGGAAGCGGATAGCCGTTTCTGACAATACTCTTGCAGGCAAGATGATTCTGCTGGCGAATTCTGAAAGCGAACTTGCCAGCAGATTCTTCCAGCGCGCTTGGTTTTCTATCAAAGGCCCGCTGGCAGTTACCATTTTGCACAGTGAAAATGTGTGAGCTCTCGCCTCAATCTATGAGACCCTTGAGGCAATCAGCCAGCAGCTCTTCATTGAGCGAGATCGATGCGGTCTGTCCCGTTTTCCTTTTGCTGATCACACCGGCATGTTCGAGCGTATTCCAGTGATGGCAAAGGAGGGCGAGGCTGATACCCAACTCATCGGCAATCTCAGATCCCGCACATCTCGTCCTTATCGGCCAACATCTCAACGATGCGCAGCCGCGTAGGATCGGCCAGCGCTTTGAATACCCGTGCCCGCTGTTCGATGGTGATCCTATTGGATATGGACGATTTTCTTTTCACGAATCGGTAAAGGGGTAATATAGTTATATAACTGTTTGACAATTCCGGCAAGGTCAGATTCTGGCTGAGCTCTCAATTTATGAAGCATCGCTCGATATCTTGATAACTTGCCTGAGCTGGCATAAGATGTCCCCGCACGTGATTATCGCGTGAAAAAATGCGGGCGCATCCCTCCCTGCCATATCCATCCTCCTTAGGCCTTTAACTAAGTCCGTTAGGTGAGATCTATTCAGTAGTCCTTGTGATCGCGAAATCGAATACTTTCAATCAAAGTTGACAGTCGTGAATTCGTGAACACTGTTGTCACAGTTTAAGCGAACTGACCAATGCTCAATATAAATCCGGAGTATAGCGGCCTCTGGGTCGCGGTGCGAATTCGCGCGCAGGGTTTTCGGTCGGGGATTATTGATGCAAGAAGGCGCGCCCAGAGTTTCAACAGGGGTAAGGAGAAAATTTATGTCAAAGAGAACAGATTACACGTCGGATGAATGGAAAACGATAACTGCCGCTCCGATAATGGCCGGGCTGCTAATCTCCGTCTCGGACATGAGCGGTCCGATAGGAATGGCTAAAGAAGCGTATACGGTCATCAAAACTGTCACTGATACGGCGGCGGCTTCATCGAATGAATTGATCAAGGCCGTGGCTGAAGAGATCAAGGCGCGGGGAGGAAAGCCCGATCTCCCAAACATGCCGCAAGACAGGGCGGGCGTCGCCGCAATGTTGATCGATGGCTGCAAACAAGCGGTGGAATTGGTTGCGAAAAAATCTCCGGCTGAAGCGGAAGCATATAAACAGTGGGTGATTGCACTTGCGCAGAAGACGGCTGAAGCTTCAAAGGAAGGCGGCTTCCTGGGTATCGGGGGGACGCCGGTCAGCGATGAGGAGAAATCCGCGGTTGAAAATCTCGCTTCCGCTCTTGGTATGAGAGCTAAAGCGTAGATCACTGGAGGTAGAAATGGAACGTCGCAGAATGCCTGACATCGCATTGAGTCTCATTGCGATCAGTGCCGCGATTGCTGCATCAGGTGAAATTCTCGGGCAGATTCCCAGGTCGAATGGATCCTGGCTCGCAAAACCCATGACGAACTGGAACAAACCCGGTGCGACAATTCCCCAGGCTCCAGATGCGGAGATCGATCCATCAAATCCATCAAATCCATCAAATCCATCAAATCCATCAAATCCATCAAATACTGCGGTTTGCAGTGAACAGTTACGACAACCGGAGAGCGCCCCGGACCGGGCGCTCTCTGGCGCCGGTTGGAGGTTATACGGCCCGGTGCAGAGCCATTCAGGCACTTCGGTCATTATGGCAATGTCAGGCGTCGACGGGATGTGCCGGCCAATGGGTTATCAAGCTTTCATCTTCATTAACGACTCTTTCGCAGGGACCCTCGCGCCTGCACCTATGAACGCCAGAAGCGATGGTGCATTGACCCACATCTATCTGGTTTCGCCGACGAGATTGAGAGCGGAGTTCGTGCGCTATACCGCTTCCGATCCGCTCTGCTGCCCTTCATCAACCGGCGCAGTAACTTACAGAATCGACCGTCATGACAATACCGGAACCGTCGTTCCTGAAAGCTTTTTCCCCGGCGATCCCAAATCTCAAAAAAATCAAACGGGGCAAACGGGGCAAACGGGGCAAGCGGGTCAAGCGGTGACAACGGGGGACACAGGACAACCAGGGCAAACAGGGCAACAAACTGGAATGAATCCTGAGAATACTTACTGGAGACTGGTAGAACTCAACGGCCGGCGTATCACCACGTCGCCCAACCGTCCGGAAGCATACTTTCAACTCGATTCGCGTAAAAAGAGGCTGCAAGGCAACGGAGGATGTAACATCATCACCGGCGGTTATGAACTGAATGGCGAACGTATCTCATTCACAAAAATCATTTCCACAAAAATGGCCTGTCTTAATGGGATGGATACTGAACGAGAATTCCTGAAAGCGCTGGAGTCTTCCAACAATCTGAAGCTCGCCGGCGAGAATCTGGAATTATACGGGAACGATCAACTGCTGGCCCGGTTTGAAGCCGGGAAACCCAGATGAACGTTGAGGCACAAAATATGCGGAGCAATTACATCAAATGATTGCATATGTCATTGAGGGCAACTGTAAGCTTCGCATCTGTTGAATCCCCCAGAAGCACTACGCATCTCTACTATCTGTCTATTCGGCGAACGGAGGTAGTCTCATGAATGCTCTGGCTAACCGTGAAGAATGCTTTGGTCAAATAAAAAACGAGTGCGATGAGTTACGCGCAGGCGGGCAAGAACAGATGGGGGAGACTTTACGAAGTGCGCTCGAGTTCCGCGAGCGATTCATGGAAGCCTCGCCGAACGCCATCGGCGCGCTCGATTCCGATGGAAAGTTTGTCCTGGCCAATCGTCGCGTGGCCGAAATCACGGGATACCGCCTCGATGAGCTGATAGGCCGATCATTCCAGACTCTGCTTGCGCCGGGTGAAATGGCCCGTATCAACGAGCTTTTCATAGCTGTTATGAAAAACGGAATACCTGCGTCGCAGGTTGAAACCGATGTGCTGCGTGAGGATGGCACGGCCCGCACAATCAATTTCAGCTTACAACCGCTGGCGCTGGAAGGCGGTGAATCCGGCGTATTCTTCAATGCTGAAGACATAACTGACCGGAAGCGAGCCGAAGAAGCGCTTAGGGAGAGCGAAAGGAGATTGCGAAGCGACATCGAGGCGCTCCTCCAAACGGTCGGCGGTATCATATGGCAGGGAGAAGCGGACGTCGTCGCCAACACATTCCGCTTCGTCTTCGTCAGCCAACAGGCGGAGCGGATGCTCGGTTATCCCGTCAAAGACTGGCTGGAAAATTCGGCGATCTGGATCGAGCATATGCATCCTAAGGATAGACGGCGGGTGCTGGCGTTGCGCAGTCAGGCCCTCGTCGGGCGAGAAGACTACGAGATCGAGTACCGGATGATCGCCAGAGGCGGGCGGATTCTGTGGTTGCGGGAGATCGTCAAAATTGAACCGGCGAAAGATCGCTTTATCAAACTCCGCGGCATTACCATAGATATTACCGAGCGAAAACAGGCGGATGCTGCACTGCACGAGAGCGATGCGCGGAATAAGGCGATCCTAAAAGCGCTCCCGGACTTGATGTTTCTCACCAGCCGGGACGGGGTATTCCTTGATTTCCACGCCAAAGAATTGGATGTGCTGTTCGCATCGCCGGAGAAGTTCCTCGGAAAGAATATCCGGGAAGTGCTCCCCGAGGACTTGAGCGAGGGTCTGGCTCGATGTTTCGAACAGGCGACGACATACGGCGAGCCGATCATCCACGAATACTCGCTACCCCTCGATGAAGGGAAAGGCTACTACGAGGCCCGCGTAGTGGGCTGTGACAGGGGCAGAGTCCTCAGCATCGTACGCGACATCACCGAACGCAAGCGGGCGGAAGCAGCGCTGCGCGAGAGCCAGCAACGTCTGGCGATGGCGACCGCCGCGGGCGGGGTCGGGATATGGGACTATGACCTGGAGACCGGCGAAATCTATATCGATCCGGCATTGAAATCTATTCTCGGTTTCGAAGAGCACGAAATTCGCAACAATTTCAATGATTGGATGCAACACCTTCACCCCGATGACCGCGATCGCGTCCTGGCGAAACTGGAAATCCATCTCGCTAGTGAGGCGCCGGCCTGTGAATTCGAACATCGCCTTCATCACAAAGATGGCAGTATCCGCTGGTTCCTCGCGCGTGGCACCGTCATCAGGCATCCGGACGGAACCCCATATCGATTGGTAGGCACACAGACGGACATCACGGATCGTAAACGTGCGGAAGAGGCGTTGCGCAACATCGCCGAAGGAGTCTCTGCGGTAACCGGGGAATCGTTCCTGCGCTCGCTCGTCCAATATCTGGTGAGAATATTGAAGGTGAACTACGCAATCGTCGGCGAGCTGGTCGAGCCTGAGCGCGAGATAGTCAAAGCGATCGCCTGCGCCGACGGACAGATAATGGACGCCTTCGAGTACGGCCTTTCCGATACGCCCTGCGCGAATGTCATTAAACAGCAACTGTGCTGTTACCCGGAAGGGGTTCAACGTCAATTTCCCAAAGACCAGCTGTTGGCTGACATGGGTGTTGAAAGCTATCTCGGCACGCCGCTCCGCGATTCATTCGGCCGTACGCTGGGTTTACTGGTAGTTATGAGCCGCGAACCGTTGAAAGATAGAAAATTGGCCACGTCGATGCTACAGATATTCGCGGCGCGTGCTTCGGCCGAGATCGAGCGCAAGCGCGGTGAAGCTGCTCTGCTCGCCAGCGAAGAGTCGCTGCGCCGGAGTCATGCGCGCGCGCAGGATCTGGCCGGCAAACTGATCACCGCACAGGAAGAAGAACGCAAAAACCTGTCGCGCGAATTACACGATGATCTCAATCAGAAACTGGCATCACTGGCCATTACTATCGGCTATCTCAAACGGCATCTCCCCGAAGAAGCCGAGTTCATCAATCATCAACTGACCGACCTGGAGGACCGTATATTCTCCCTCTCGAACGACATCCGCCAGTTGTCGCACGAGCTTCACCCGGCCGTACTGGAGCATATCGGGCTGCAGATGGCGCTCGAATCCTATTGCGGCGAGTTCAGCAGTCGCGAAGATATTCCGGTCGCGCTCGCGATCGAAGAGGGCATCAGCGAAATCCAGCCGAGAATCGCACTCTGCCTCTATCGCATTGCGCAAGAGGCTTTGCGCAACATCGCCAAACATTCCTACGCGACCAGCGCAAATGTAACTTTATCGGCTGCGACTGGCGGGATCCGTCTGGTCATCTCGGACGAGGGGATAGGGTATGATTATTCGCAGGCGCGTACCAAAGGCGGCCTCGGGCTAATCAGCATGGAAGAGCGCGTTCGTCTGCTGGGCGGCAGTTTTCAAGTCATAACCCAGCCGCAGGAAGGAACCGAAGTACGGGTCCAGATCCCCAATCAATGAGGAGTCAGAAGGGAGAAGGCAGAATCATTTTAGATTTTAGATTTTAGATTTTAGATTTTACATTCGCCGTTTGTCATTGAATTGCTGACTACCTGAGTCAACGACAAATGGCGAATGTAAAATTTAAAATGTAAAATTTAAAATTTTCACCCTTTTTCTTTTGTTATCCCCACACCTCTCGCGCAGTCTGCGCCACCAGGTTCAGCTTGGCCTCCTGCTCTTCAATGGTCAAAAGGTTCCCTTCAATCGTCGAGGCGAATCCGCACTGTGGACTCAATGCGAGCCTATCGAGCGGAATATAGGCTGCGGCCGCCTCGATGCGGCGCTTCAGCTCTACCTTATTCTCCAGTGCGGATTTTTTTGAGCTAACCAGACCCAATACTACAGTCCTGTCTTCAGGCACCTGCGCGAGCGGCTCGAAGCCGCCGGAGCGCTCGTCATCGAATTCGAGCAGGAAACGGTGGAATTTCGTTTTGCGGAAGACATTGGTGATCGGCCCGTAATCTCCCCGGGCGTAGAACTTGCTCTGATTATTTCCGCGGCACAGATGCAGGCCGAAGGTGACGCCCGCACTGGAACTCGATCCGACCACCGCATTATCCATCTCAATTGACAAATCGAGCAGCCGATCCGGGTCGTTGCCGCGCTTCCGGTATCCTTCGCGCAGCTCCGGATCGAGTAATGCCGTGTATTGCGGAGAGTCAATCTGTATATAGGTACAACCCAGGCGGATCAGTTCCTTTATCTCTTCCCTAAGAATGTCGACGAGGTCGGCCAGATATGCATCAATACTGGGGTAAGCGGAACCTGATTTTTCGCTATCGTAATAGGCCGCAGCCTGTTGCGCGCTGATCAGAGTGGTTTTGCCCGGGCGATCCGAACACGCGCGCAAATAGGCGAACTCTTCCGTACAGAGATGGCGCTTTTGCCGAAGACGGGAAACGACCACCGGTCGATTTTGAACGATCTGCTCGCCCTCTTCGTTGCGGAACGGGATGGCCCATCCGCCATACTTGTCGAAACCTTCCACAGCGTCGATGAGATGCCCCCAGAAAGCATAACGCCGCATCTCACCATCGCTGACCACATCTAACCCCGCACGCTCCTGCTGGGCAACCGTTTCGTCAACTGCGCGGTCTTCAATGAGCTTAAACGCGACATCACTCAGTGCCCCCGACTCGAAGCGCTCGCGCGCCTCCTTCAGATAAGCGGGGCGTAACATACTTCCTACTACATCACTACGGAACATAGATATTCTCCTGGGAATAAACTTTTTTAAAACCGCAACTTCATGCCGTACTGAAACTGAAACGGATTAGCGGCATCGCGCGGCGTGTTGAATCCGAGAACCGGACTCGACGGCACGCTCAGATCGATTCCTCCGTAAACGGTATTCAGGTCGGTGACGTTGATGCGATTGAGCAGGTTGAAAAAGTCGGCGCTGAATTCGGCGCTGAGGCGGTCGTTGAACCTGACCTCACGCGCCACGCGCATATCAAAAGTGGCGAAGCCGGGCCCCTGCAGAGTATTTCTCCCCAAAACGCCCGGCCGGTCAGAGAGCGGGTTGCCATCCATATTGGCATCCTGTCCGGCGAATACATTAAACCGTCGGCCCGATTGAGCAGTCAGCAACGTGCTGAACTTGAAATTGCGCAACACGGCAACTCCCTGCGGAACCTCACTGACAAATGCCAGCGTGAACCGGTGGGGTACGGTCTGACGCGAGACCGCGCGCTCGGGATTGATATCCCGCCCTTCGGGAAGATCAGCCAGATTGGCTACCGACTCGGCATTATTGATGGTCTTTGAGAAAGTGTAACTGCCGTGGAAACTGACCCCGCGCGCGAATCGCTTCTCGATCTCGAACGTCCCACCGTGATGGATGGAGAATCCGATGTCGTCTGTTACATAGAAATCTCCGAGCTCCGGGAATATCCGCCCGCCTAAGATAGGCTTGCCCGAAGGCAGCGTTCCTGTCTGCAAGGCATTGACCACTCCCGTGTGCGCCGCCAGCTTGAGCCCGTGCACATATAGATAGCCCACGGTCACAGCGATGCCGCCGCCCAGTTCGTGGGAGATTTCGAGGCTGGCCTGCTCCGAATAAGGCGTGCGTATTCTTCCATCCTTGTTGTCCCTGAAGCCGGGGTTGACGATGCCGTTGACCGGAGTTGCAACTGGTACCTGGCCGGTGGACGTGAAGATACAGGTGGCGAGTGTCGCCGCACTCGACGTCATTATCGTTGGCCCTCCTGGACGGCACGTGGTCGACTGAAGAGATGTGGTTCCCCTGACGGTGGGTTGAATAAAGTGAGCCCGTACCGGCGCCACACCGGGAAAAACGAGCTGGGCGTTCGGCAGATCGCCGGCGCTGCTCCCATCGACGGCGATCAACTGCTGGCCGACGCTGGTAAAGAGACGGTCATTGAAAATCCCGAATCCCGCGCGTACTACCGTGCGCGGAGTCACAGCATAGGCGAGGCCCACGCGCGGCTGGAAATTGTTCAGGTCATTTCTCTGTACATAGACCGATGGATAGGTCTCGAAGTCGTAGCGCATCCCGAGTGTGAGAGTCAGCTTCGACGTCGCCTTCCACTCATCCTGGGCGAAGAATCCATATGAATTATGATTGACACCGAAATCGGTGAGCGGATCGAATTCGTCTGTGGCTTCCTGGGTGAATGGGACGGGGAGCGCGGAACGCGACGTCGTACCATTCGCAAGCGGGAACCAGAAGACCACCGGTGTCTGGTTCAGGAAAGTCGGCCCGGATACGCCCGGTCCGCCCAGGCTCGCAAAGATCACGCGCGCGGGCAGGAAGAGGTTCCATTTGGCGGTGTCGCGAATGTTATTGAAGTCCGCTCCCACTTTAACCAGATGTCCGCTCAAGTTGAGGCTCAGGTTGTCCGAGACCTGCAGGCGCGATTCGCGATAAAAGTCTATGTCCGAAGTGCTCTTTCCGGTGATGAGCAGGTTGGATACTTCTAGATCGGGCTCTTTGAGAACCGAGGGGAAATCGAAGCTCCGGCGCGCCCATTGAACGCGAGCCTCATTGACTACCCGGTTGCTCAACAATGCCGTGTCGGTGACCACGAAAGACTGATCGAAGGTCCTGTTATTCCGCGCCGTCGACGAAGCAGGTGATGCGCGCCCGCCCCCTCCGAGAAAACCTTCCGTGGTCGAGTCCAGCAAGTTATAGCGGAGGGATAGATCGTTATTGCTCGTGATCTTGTGATCGAGCTTGGCGAGAAACCCATCATAGTCGTTCGAGCGCAAGAAGTCGGTGACCTCGGGCGTCAGTCCGAAGAATCTCTTGGTTGCATTGATCGCATCGATATTGTTGAAGAGCACCGAGGAGAACTTATTGTCCTCGCCTCGACGCTGCCCTTCGTAGCTGCCGAAGAAGAATGTCTTGTCCTTCCTGATCGGGCCGCCGATGGTGGCGCCATACTGATTCTGCCGTAGATCAGGATTGGGCCCAGTCAGAATGGGATTCGCATTGAGGGCATCGTTCATACCGAAGTAATAGGCCGAACCATGGAACTGGTTCGTTCCTGACTTCGTGACGATATTGACGAAGCCCCCGGAAGCGCGGCCGTATTCCGCGAGGAAGGCGGAGTTGAGGACGCGAAACTCCCGCACCGATTCCTGCGACGGAGTGACGCGCGGCAATCCGGTGACGGTCTGAATATTGTCCACGCCGTCGACCAAGATCAGCGTGCTGAGCTCGGATTGCCCACCAAAGGTCAGCCGCGGCGCGGCCGCCGAACCGACGCCCGTGTCTGGCTCCTTGAATGCGCCTCCGCCGACATTCTCGCGCCCCGGCGCCACTCCGCTCGACAGTTTGGCGAAATCGACGAAGTTGCGCCCGATGATCGGGAGCGAGTCGATCGACCGCTCGTTGATCACACGGCTCACTTCCGCTTTGGTCGTCTCGACCAGCGGTTCATCCTGCTTGACTTCGATCACTTCGGTCACCTCTCCGACCTGTACAGTCAGATCGACCACCGATGCGCCGCCTACTGTGAGAAGCACGCCGCTCTGGATCGCCGTCCTGAATCCCGTGCGTTCGGCGCGAAGCTCATACTCGCCGGGACCCAGATTGATGAGACTATAACGACCTTCGCTGTCTGAGATGGCGCCACGAACCGCTCCCGTTTGGACATTCCTGGCGTTGATCTTCGCATCGGGAACGACCGCTCCCGACGCATCCCGGACCACCCCGGAGAGCGTCGCGGTGGTAGTCTGCCCCAATGCGGTCGCGCCCACCAGAAGCACCGACAGCGATGCCAATAATATGCGTATCCTGTTGGTCATGGTTGAAACTCCCAGGAATTAGTTTTCAGTTTTCAGTTTTCAGTTCCTGTTCTAGACAGCTCAACTTAAAACTTAAAACTTAAAACTTTCCTACTTCTTATTGGTTATTGCTCGCACAATTTCGCGATAATCCTCCGGCACCCGGCCACCGAATTCATCGAGCAGGTTGAGCCTGCCTCCCCATTCCTGCCGCCGGGCCGTAGCCTCAGCCATCACCGGTTCGACGCCGATCGCGCGCAGCGTCTCTGCCACCTCTTCCATCTCGCGCGCCCGCCGCTCACCGTGTTCCAGTACGCGGCCGACCATATAACTCGCGAGCTTGCTCCAGTCGATCCCGGGGAATGTCTCGCCCAGAGAGGCGAAAACGCGCTCATCCGCGCCAAACCTGGTCGCCGACAACACACATTCGAAGAGCAGCGCCTCCAAACCTTTGACGATTATGCTGCGGCACATCTTGACGGCCGATGCGACCCCGACCTGGTCCGAGACCACTTCTAGCCGCATCCCGTAGGGCGCAAGTGCATCGACCAGCGCGCGGGCATGGACTCCGCCCAGCGAAATCGGCACTCGGTGGCCATTGGGCGGAACAGCCAGCATGATCGCACCTTCGACAAAACGAGCCCCGCGCGTCGTTATTATGCCCTCGATAGATAGTTTGAGCGCCGGTGAGACCGAGTTGAAATCCGCGTAAAGATGCCGCGCTTCCAGATAGGGCGCCGTCTGTTGGGCCGCTTCCGCCGCCGCATTTGCCGTCACCGTGGAGAGGATAATGTCGCACTCGCTGGCCAGGTTCGCGGATGAATCGAGCAGGCTGGTACCGCTCTCCGCTGCGCGCTTTTGAATCCTCTCTCCGAGCCTTGGCGCTTGCGCATTAATATCGTAGGCGAAGATGCGAGCGAGCCCCGCGCCGCGAAGCCCCTTGGCGATATGGAACCCCGCCTCGCCCAAACCTATAAAACCGATTGTCGGACCATTCTCCATAGGTAACCAATGAAACCGGCGTAAATTTAAAGTTGCCTGTTTCAATAAATTCTGATCGGCTCCGGAGGAACCGGATGTCTATAGGCTCGACGTATTTTTCAACATCGAGCTCCGGAGGAGCAAAATGTGACATATCGCTCCTCCGGAGCTGGGAGGATATGTGGGCTCGTATCTATAAACATTACGCGCCTCCGGCGCTATAAACATTACGTGCCTCCGGCGCTGAAAACATTACGCGCCTCCGGCGCTGAGTTCCGAGACCGTCGACTTTACTAGTGCAAATATCCGCCGCCATCGCAGAGGATCATCTGCCCGGTGATCAATTCCGCATCGTCGCTCGCGATGAATGCGATGAGTCCGGCGAAGTGCTCCGGCGTGACGCGCTTCTTGATCGCCTGATTCATCATCACGCGGTTAAACGCTTCTTCGTCCGAATGAGCCTGTGTTCCGGGCGTCGCCACCATACCCGGCGCGACGGCATTGACTGTGATGCCATCATCGCCCAGTTCCTTCGCCATGACGCGCGTCATCCCCATGACCGCGCCCTTGGATGCGACGTACGCCATTTGACCCGGGTTGGCGAGGAAGTAGGTACGCGACGCGACATTGATGATGCGCCCATGCCCGCTCTTCTTGATAAGCGGATAGGCAGCCTTCGAGACGTTGAAATAGCCAAGATAGTTGATCTGAACGTAACGGTTCATCTCTTCATATGTGAGCTGGTGCCATGGCTTTCGCCCTGAGAGAATCCCGGCATTATTGACCAGAATATCGACTCGCTCGTGCCGCTTTTCGATGGCGCGCATCGCCTCGCCTATCTGCTCTACGCTGGTCACGTCGCAGGTCTGAGCGTTCGCTTCCCCGCCCGCGGCCCGTATTTCATGGGCGACGTCCGAGGCGTCTTTGATGTCCAGAATCTCGATCTTCGCCCCCTCAGCAGCCAGCCGCAGCGCCGCAGCTCGACCGATTCCGCCGGCCGCACCTGAAACTATCGCTATGCGATCTTTCAATCGACTCATTTTTCCTCAACAATCCTTTTGGTTATTTTCACTAATTTCGCGTTCTCTCTTTTTGAATTCCCCGTGGACCGCGTGCAGACACATCAACGCCTGCAGCGGATGCGCGCCGGCTTTCACCAATACCTCGGCATTGTCGCTTATCTTCACAGTGCGCCCCACAGAAGCGATGGCGCGCGCGCCTCCCATCTCTTCCGCGTTCAATCCCCACTCGGCCGCGACGCCGTCGAGATCGGTCAGCATGCGGCGCTGCAGGTCGGAATTGGTACGGACTTCGAAGAGCAGTTTGTTCAATTTGTAGGCCGATGCCGGGGGATGTTGGTAGAACTCGAAGCCCCGGTTTTTGAATTTATATCCGCCGTAAATCTCGCCGGCAGCCGCATAACTCGAATCGGCTTTTTGCGGTCTGGCCGGGATGAAACGCATCATAGCGTGCCCGTGGTGCCAGGTGGGCGTATACTGCAGGAGTTCTCCGCGCCTGTTCCCAATGGCACCGAAAAGAATCGCCCACGTCAGCAGTTCGGTATTGCCGACTTCATCCAATTGTTCGACCGTCAGATCCAGCACCGCATCAGCATTTCCGCGCTCGAGTTCGCTAATCACCCATCGGTCGAAGGCGAACTCCGGCTGCGGATATTTCCAGGTTCCGGGATAGTGCGACATTCCGCCGCTCGCCAGGATCGCGACGCGCTCTGGACGAGAAGCGACGATATCGGCGATCGCACGGCCGAGCGCCGCGCATCGCGTCGTGCTGGGCAATGGCGGCAGATAGACGTTTGTGTGAAATGGAATCACCGGGATATCGCGGCCACCCAGCACAAATTCGAAGGGCACGGCAAATGTGTGACCGAGAATGGCGTCTTCCGAATATGCCAGATCGAATTCAGCGCGTATCAGCCGATTCAAAAACTCTTCGGCCATTTCACGGTGAACCGGCACTTCGAATCTCCGCCCCGCGAACTCGGCAATAGCGTGATTCCCCGCCAGGATTGCGAAAGTGGGTACACAGCCGATCGAAAAGGTCTCGAGGTGATCGCTGCCGAGGAAGATCAGGACATCAGGCTTCGTCTCATCGAGTATCCCACCTAACTCGCGCATCGACGCGATGGTGGCATCTAATTGAGCATGGTCTTCATCTGGCGGATAAGTAAATAACTGAGGCGCATGGCAGGTCGCCATGGCTGCAACAATCTCACCCATATTTGCTCCCTCTCCCGGAATGAGAATTTGAAATTCGAGATTTGAGTTGTGTTTTAAAGCCCTGAAAGGCGGAGATAATCGCCAGGGCGGACGGAGTAGAGCCGTAGTAACTGGCAAGTGAGCGGGTGAGCCCGAAAGGGGCGTAATAACCTTTATTTTAGATTATTGCGTTGCTATCGCGCCGTAACAGGGCAGATCGAGATTTGCGACCATGACCAGGTTAAGCTTGGTTCCCCCCCATAGCTATAATCTCGTGCCCCTTATCCCCTCATACCCGTTTGCCCTGTTGCCCTGTTGCCCCGCTTGCCCTGTTGCCCCGTTTGGGACGTCAAGTCGAAACTGGCAGCTATTGAAACACGCTGTGAGACCTCAAATTTCAAATATCAAATCCTTCTTCCGAGAATCATTCGTCAATGTATGTCACACCCAGTTCAGCCAGCTTAGCCCGCAGTCCGTAAAAATCTACTCCCAATTCGCCCGCGCGTAGTCGTTTGCGATTATTTTGCTCCTTCGCGATGCGCTCGGCGCCCAGTCGTGCAACCTCTCCGGCTTCTTCCCTTCTCACGACTACCACGCCATCCTGATCGCCAACGATGACGTCACCCGGCCTGACCGCCGCACCGGCGCAAACAACATCTATATTCACCGATCCGGGGCTGGCTTTGACGGCTCCCTGAGCCGAAATGGATTTCGCCCATACCGGAAAGCCCATCTCGATAATATCTGCGACATCGCGAACTCCCGCATCGATCACCAATCCGGCGATCGCGTGTGCCTGGCAGCTGGTCGCAAGCAGCTCGCCGAACATTCCGTCGGTCGATTCTGAAGTTGTGGCGACGACGAGGATGTCGCCGGGCCGGCAGACTTCGATCGCGGCATGGATCATCAGATTGTCCCCCGGCTGGCATGAGACCGTAACCGCAGTAGCGGCGATGCGCGCCGCCGGAGAGATCGGGCGCATGTACGGCCGCATTAATCCGGTGCGACCCTGCGCCTCGTGTACCGTGGCAACACCTTGATCGCCCAGCGTACGGATAATCTCCGTCTCAGCGCGTGAAATATTGCGAATAATCCGATGTTTCATGACAGTTCGTCCGTGACCTGCGGATAGACCCGCTGAAACGCCTCGGCATACCTGATGCCCTTCTTACCCGAATTGCGCACGGCCTGCGTGCCGCGCCGCAGCGCCAGTTGCGTGTAGTACTCCCACAGATGCTCCTGCGCCTCCATGCACTCCATCGCCATGCGCTTGCGATCGAACACCGGAGTTATGTCGAGCAACACCTGCGGTTTGAACTCACACATCTCAGGTTGATGCGGTTCGAAAAGAAAAACGGGCGGCGCACCGATCTTCTTCGCCTCGCTCGGATAGCCCGCGGCCTGGGCATAAACGCGGGCATCCATTGTCAGACGCGCGGTCTCCGGATGATCGCCGTTGTAGGGATCGCTCAAGGTGTGCGTCAAAACGATCGTGGGCTGCGTCCGTCTGAATTCCTCGACGAGTTCCTCCACCAGTTCAGCAGACGGCCTGAGCGGATAATCCCCCGCGTCAAAAAACCTTATCTCTGCGCCGAGAATCTCTGCCGCGCGCTCGGCTTCCGAACGTCGCGCATGCTTCACCCGATCGATGGTCATTCCCGGCTCTCGCCACAAACGCTCCGACTCGCCCCGTTCTCCGTATGACAGGCACAGTATGCGCACGCGGCAGCTGCGCGACTGATAAAGCGCGATCGCGCCGCCCGCACGCCAAACAAAATCTGCGGCGTGCGCGCTCACTACCAGGACTGTGTCGGTCGCTTGATCCATAAATAGTTTTCAGTTTTCAGTTTTCAGTTGCCGATCGATACAGCTCGGCTAAAAACTAAAAACTGAAATAAACTGCTCAGCCTCTTCGCCGCGTTAGCGGCGATTGATTGTAGCCGTGGGTTTTAACCCACGGTGGCGGTAGATTTTTTTCACGTCGCGTCAGCGACGGTTGAATTCAGGCGTCGCTAACGCGACGCGGGAATAACCTCAAGCCTTCCGTGGGTTAAAACTACAATCACCGCCGCTGACGCGGCGAAGTGACTTGGCAGTCACTTTCAGTTTTTAGTTTTCAGTTTTTAGTTCAGCAATGATTTCCCAACTGAAAACTAAAAACTGAATACTAAAAACTATCCTTCCCTACTTAACCAGTCCGGCTGGAATAGTAGCCGACATCGTTTGAATCTCGCCTGCGGTGAATCCGGCGCCGAGCAATTGCTGTGCAAACATTGCAAACCCCTCAGCGACGGGCGGATTGGTAGCCTGCCCCAGATCGGTTGAGAGCATGCTGCGAGAGATGCCAGTCTGTCTTATGTTGGCAAAAACGGATTCCCACGGCGCCTTGTTAGTGTAGTACGTGGTAAAACAATGCTCAATGATAGCTCCCAGTTGTGCGAGATCGGCCTGTTCATTACCGGTGAGGTTCTGGGAGGGGAATTCAGCATGCGTAACGATGATCTTCTTGACGCCCAATTCCCGCGCCGCACGAACGAGCGGGAATATCTCGTGGCGGCCCAAATGTCCCGTCGCCAGAATCATGTCGTACTTCGCGATGAGCTCGAGACATTGGCGCGTTTCATTTGATATGTTTTCATCGGCATCCAGAACGGTTATCGGAGGGCGCGTTATGCCGGCAGCCGCAATCTCCCGCTGTATCTTCGCCCAGAACGGCAGCTTCTCATTTCCCCCGCCGGGACGGCCCGCCGTCTCATTTGCCGCATCGACTGTCGGGAACCAGACTATCTTGTTGCCCGACCGCCCCGCGATCTCCAGCGCTACCGGGTTAAGCCCCCCGACGCTGTGATTGAGCGCGATGGCGCCGTAGGATTCGATACCGGGAACCGCGCGCGCCACGACTTTCGCCCTCTCGGCTGTCGGAATGTAATGCGACTTCAAAACGAAACCGCGCAGGCCGCGCGCGAGGAAGTCTTTTGCCAGATCTACGTCATCCGTCCGACGCTCGATCACGTCCGGCGCCACGTGCACCTGCAGATCGAATGCCCCCTCGATCGCTCTCCACGCCTCATCAGTGCAAGATGTCACTGTGCCGGATTTTTCACCGGCTATTTCTGTGCTCATAATTCCTTCCGAATTAATCGATAATGAATGTCAGCGAATGCCCAGAGTATGCTAACCATAGGTCCGGGTGTCAAGTTTTATTGATCAGATCTGTCATATCAGATTCACACAACTTACACCGGCGTATATTTGTGTACCGTACGATTGCGGCCCCGTGTTTGATATATCAAAATTTGAAATCCTTGACACATCAGCAGATATGCGGGCATACTCCGGGCAATGATCAAACTCGGCATATTATTTTTAGCAGATCGCTGAAAATGAAGCGGGCACGGGTCATCGGAACAGGTCGGTAGCGGGCCGATAGAGACAAAGAGTATGGCAGACAACCAAGAGACGAACAGCCTGGCTGGCGAGGCTTATGTTATTTTGCGCGAGCGGATATTGCGGGGCGAATTGCCGATAGGAAAAGTTATCTCGCGCCGTAAACTCGCCGCCGAGCTCGGGATGAGCCTATTACCTGTATCCGAGGCGTTTTTGCGTCTGGAGTTTGAAGGGTTGCTCGAGAGTCGCCCGCGCGCCGGCACGAGAGTCAGGATACCGACCGAACAGGACGTGCGCGGACACTACGTTGTCCGAGAAGCTCTGGAGGCCGAGGCCGCCAGGCTTTTCGCCGCAACCGCTTCCGGGCAGGAGCGGGCGGAGATGCAGAGACTGGCGGCGCGCGTCGACGCCTTATCGACCCAGACCGGTGGCAACCGGTTTCTTTATTTGAATATGCACGAGAAGCTCCATCGCCGCATTGCAGAGTGCACCCGCTGCCAGCCCTTGTGCGACGCCATCGAGAAAAATCATGTCCTGGCATCGACCTGGTTATGCGTCACACGGCAGCCATCGCCCGGCGAGTCTCCGCGGCGCCATCAAAACTTGATTGAGGTGCTGATCGAAGGTGACCCGCTGACCGCCTCCGAAGCGATGCGCTCACACATCAATGCCGCTCTCCAGAATACCCTGCATCGACTGGAGCCCTATTTTCAACTGCGTGAAGCGAGTGTGAATACTTATGCCAGGAGCCACAATTCACGAAGTCTGAAGAAGTCAAAATCATTTTAAATTTTACATTTTACATTCGTCATTTGTTATTGACTCCAGTAGCCGGCAATTCAATGATAAATGTAAAATTTAAAATGTAAAATTTAAAATCTTCAGTTCTTGAGCGGGCGGCCTATCTTCTTCTCCACTGAGGCGACATTGCTCGTGAGTTTGTTTCGCTCTCCTTCATCATCTTCGATCTTGATATGAGTTATTACGTGGGGCGAGAGCCGGCGGACTCGCTCATGACAGTCGCGAATGAGCGGCATCACTTCGTCCCATTCCCCTTCAATCAAAGTGGCGGAAGCTGTCAGTTGATATGGCAGTCCTGAACCGTCTATCAACTCGAGCGCTTTTGCGATCTCTCCGCTCACATGGGGGTCGCCGCCCAGCGGCACGATGCTCAATTCTACTAACATAGGTTATACCTCTTGAAATTGTCGGCAGTATCGCCGTGGTATTCGCACTACAAATGCGATGGCAGACTGAGCGTCAGAATTTATTGCCTTTTCCCATCACCGGGAACAGACATCGGTCAGAATAGTCTGTCCCACCTGGTCGCGGATACTACAAACCTGTTATCGGATTGTTCCATCCAGCGATGAGAGCGCGTCCTGCTTTGATCTCTGCGATGTTGATGGCGAACATATCGGTCATTGTTACACGCTCGAGCATCCTCCTAAGTATTCGCTCGTCGAGCATTGCTACATCGACCCCGCTTTCCCCCAATTCCAGCCGCAATTCCTCAACCTGATTGGCGCTCCTTTGGTAAACATCGGGATAAAGATGCAGCACTCCACCCTCAACAACCTGCGTGTCGTAGTTAATATCGACCCAGACGGGAGGATCGATTTTCACGGCGAGCCGATCGGTGCTCATCTTCGCCTGCTCGATCTGCTCGTGCGTCACGGGCATCCCGCGCGCAATGACGAGCTTCTCGGTAAGATCGAAGATATCTTCGGTCAACATCCGCACGCAGCCGTGCGAAACCAGTCGCCCTATATCTGAGGGCTGGGCCGCCTGATGAATGAGAATCCCACCGCCAAGCGGGATTTTGATTTTGCCGAGCGGATTACGCAGATCATCGGCTTCAATGCGCTCCCCCACCTCGACATCTCCTGTTTCCTCCACCCAGGAACTGTCAGGCGGTATCCATTCGGGATTCCAGATGATCTCCGTCGCCTTGCGCTCGCCGGTCGGTAACGGGAAGCTGCTGCGGCCGATCCCGATCTGATAGGTTTTGACCTCTTTTCCGTTCTGCCACATTGTCAGCCGAAACGCGGGTATATCGACTGTAATCCAAACGCGCCGATCGCCTGCGATGAGCGGCGTTTTCTCGATACTTCCACCAGTCAGTCGATCGGAGCGCTCCGATTCGTTCGTCTCCAACGACTTGCCGATGCTGTCGAACGGTATCGAGCCTCCCCATAAAGCAGGTTGTCCCGATGGCCTGGATTCGATCGATGGCCCGCTATCCTCACGATCCGATTTGCCGCATCCGATCGCACTCATCCATATAAGAATCGCGCCGATCAGCGCAATATATTTAGAGTTTATCGTCATGATCAAATATATATTTCCAGTATTATCCATACTGATAATCCATGCATCGATCCTTGCCGACCGCTTAAGAACATATACTGTCTGCTTCCCTAAATCCAATGCATGTGCATCAGTATAATTTCCGTGTACCCCTTATAGACAGTCTCCGTTCCACTTAAAAACACAATCGATCGGTCGTTGTATTTCTGTTGCAATGCTCATACCTGTTCAAATAACCAAATGGTATGGCGATCTATGACTGATTAACATACGTCGGCGAATTCGATTTCTCCATACGATCATATCGATTACTATCGATATCTTAAATGCTACATGGGCATGCAATACCGTATGGACTGAATCGAATCGAAGTGAACACGCCTTGATATATCACAGGTCCTACTTGCCGTTTCTGTATGTTTAACTTCCATTAACATACGAATCATCATCCAGGCATACCAAGTGCGTAAGATATGTTATCCCTGAATCCTTCAGAGTTAAATTACCTCCTTCCAGACGTTATCAATGGAGAAGAATTCATGCTGAAGAAAATAATTATACGGCTGATCTATGCCGTTATTTCTGCAACGATTCTTTCCCTTATCGGTAATTACCTCAGCTCGAGACTTGAACGCCTGCCGCGCATCCTGCGTGACAGCCGGTTCTCAGGGAGCAATCAGAAGTCAAGAGAGCATGGTACACGAGAAAATCTCGAGACAACCGATTGCAAGCCTATCGATGAATGCAAACGATTACGGAAAGAAACGCGCCCGCGTAAGAGCGGTTCTCGTAGCCAACGCAAAAGCCGCGCGATTGAGCAGAACCGGTGCAATCGAGCGGGTGAGATAAAAGGTCAGCCGAAATCGCAACGAGAATGCCGCAGCCGAAATGGGCGCAACATCTCCGATACGAATGTCAAGGATCGCGCCGCTTCAACACGCCGTTAAAAATGAAATTGAAATAACTTTCTCCGGGCTATATACTTTTTGAAATTCGTTGATCCCCCATTCAGAAAAGTAAATTAGCCGAGTGAATGAATATTTGCGCAGACAAGCTTCCGGCAGAGATTGAACATCTCTAGATGTAGGTAGACTTGGAAACAACAAAGCGACAACAGGCGCGAGTTTTGTCCTTCGTCAACCAGAAAGGTGGGACGGGCAAAACCACCTTGGCGCAAAATCTAGCGGCGTGTTTGGGCCTCCTTCACGACAAACGCGTGCTCTGCATCGATCTCGATACCCAGGGAAATTTCGGACAGGGATTGACTAAGAATGAGCTCAGCAGTCCGAAAACCGCTGATCGTTTGCTCGTTGTTCCCAAAGTCAACATTTCCGAATACATCACCCCCTTACGCCCGAAGATCGACCTGGTCCATAATTTTTTTCAGAAAGAACTGCATGAGACGGTTGAGGGGTTACCTCTTTACCCGGACTTATTGCGGAGAAAGCTGGCCCAGGCGATGGCGGAGTATGATTACATTATGATCGACACGCCGGCAGGGTTGTGTAAATCGACGCAGATCGGCATTGATGCATCCGATCAAGTTATCCTGGTGGTTTCCTGCGGGATCTACGGGCTAAAAGGAATGGTTGCGGTGGTCGATTGGATGAAAGGGACCTGTACCCGTCTCGGCAAACAGATGCCGCAAACCAAGGTTGTGTTAAACAACTATGACGACCGACGCCGTTACGACCGTGAATTTAAACAGGAGGTCCAACAGATCTTCGGCGATGACCTCTATCAGACGCAGGTCCGCAACAGCACCAGGGTTGCCGAAGCTGCAGCTTCGGGAATGGGAGTGATCGAGTACAATAACAACGCCCCGGTAGCCGGAGATTTCAAGCGTCTCAGCCGTGAAATTCTCGGCTTACCGCCCGAACATCAAGCTCCCGCGGAACCGTACAATGACGAGGAAGAAATTGGTGAAGAAGTTCCTCAGGAAAAAGATCACGAACGCGAACAGGACTTAGAGTCTCAACCTATTTCCTAGCAAAATAGAACATTCGCCCATCGCTCAAATTAAACCCGAATTCTCGCCGCGCATCATATGTGCTGACACGGCTGAAGCCCGCATCGGCGAGGGCACTGAGCACCTCTACTGTGTCGTAATAACGCTGAAAGAGGGTGAGGTCCGATCGGCGCCAGCATTCATCGTCTTTGATAAACATCGTGACCTCATACTTTTTCAACTTCTCCTGCTGATCATAACTGGTACGCACTATCAAAGCGTGATCATCTCCGACCAGATCGAGCGTATTTCCCAGAATTTCCTCCTCATCTTCCACGTTCATATCGAAAAGAAAGACGCCATCATCGAGCATGACGGAATGAACTCTGGAAAAAACTACCGCCAACTCTTCGATCTTCATTATATGATTGAGGCTATCGAAGGCTGATATTACGGCTTGAAAAACCTTGGGCAACTCGAAAGAGCGAGCGTCCGCATGAATGAACTCAGCTCCAGGCGCATTTGCGCGCGCGAACGTCAACATACCCTCCGAGCCGTCGATGCCGGTAACTTGATATCCGCGCTCGCTCAGGCCTGCGGCTATGTGGCCGGTTCCGCAACAGAGGTCGAGCACTCGGCAGTCCGGGCTGATGTGCGGAAAGAGCAGGACGTTGAAAATAGCCATGGCGGGACGGCTATATTCACCACCCCAATATTCATTGTAGAACCACGCAAAGCGATCGTATTCGGAAAATACCTCTTCAACTCTCATCTATTGATCTTCAGATAATCAGCTTTCACCAACCAAATCAGCCCACGGAGTGGCGGGAGACTCCAGTCCAGGGTGGAACCGAAGGCGGAACCCTGGGTTGTGTGTCTCATCAGGTCGTGCGAGCCCGCGAAGTGGGCGATAGACCTCAAGGTTGTAGGCGTTGATCCAAACTCTGTCGCCCATATTCATGGGTTTCAAACTATATCACGAGCATACCCTGGGCTAGATTCTTCCGCCCGCTTCACGAACTGATCTGTGAAAAATTTTTGGGTAAGTGTCGAACCTGAATGTCAATAGGCGAGAGTCTACGGCCCGATGATTCCGCTGAGCAACGGATCGACAAAAAAATGCTGGACGCTGCGGGAAGATGGCAAGTAAAATCAGAAGCCCCTCCATCCACGAGGCCCAGATATGAATTTAACCAACAAAGTCGTGATCGTCACCGGCGGCTCGAACGGCATCGGGCGCGCTTTATCAAAGCGGTTCGCCGCCGAAGGCGCGCGTGCCGTGGTAATCGCCGATATCGATATTGACAAAGCGAAGCAGATCGCCGCAGAGATAGGCGGTCACGCCGTCAAGACCGATGTCGGCAACGAAGCGGAAATGAAAGATCTTGTCGAAAAAACAACCGAAAACTTCGGGAGCATCGATCTCTTCTGCTCGAACGCGGGCATCGGAGGCGTTCCCGGTTTCGCAGAAGTCGAAAAGCAAGCCTGGCAACACATCTGGGAAGTAAACGTGATGTCGCACATCTTCGCCGCGCGCGCTGTCTTACCCCAGATGATCGCCCGCGGCGAGGGCTACCTGCTCAACACCGCCTCGGCAGCCGGCCTCCTGACGCAGATCGGCTCTGCCGCATATTCGGTGACAAAACACGCCGCGCTGGCTTTCGCCGAATGGTTGGCGATCACCTACGGCGACCGCGGGATCAAAGTCTCGTGTCTGTGCCCGCAAGGCGTGCGGACCGACCTGCTGGATAAAGCAACCGAAAAAGGGTCGAATACTTTTTTGCTCGAAGGGGTGATCGAACCGGAAGACGTCGCCGCCGCGGTCGTCAAAGGGCTGGCCGAGGAAAAGTTCCTTATTCTGCCTCATCCTATCGTAGCAACTTATTTTCAAAACAAGGCGAACGATTACGACCGGTGGCTGCGTGGCATGCGCCGGTTACAGGCGAAAGAGTCGGCCGCCAAGTCAGAGTAATCGAGAAGATATTCACCACAAAAACCACATAGACCATAGAATAGAGAATAATGTTATCCTTCTGTTTCATTGTATTTGTGAATTTCGTGGTGAATCGTCCATCACTGGGGACTGGAAATGGCAATATTGACGCTCGTCCGGCACGGGCAGGCGCGAACATTTGAAGACGGCGGAGGTCAACTCACTGCCGTCGGCGAGGAGCAGGCGCGCGCTCTCGCAAGATACTGGATTTCTCAAGGCGAGGTCTTCACTGAGATATACTCCGGCAACCTGGAGCGCCAACGCCGCACCGCAGAAATAGTCGGCCAATGCTACGCCGATGCAGGTCGGGCCTGGCCTCAGCTTCAAATCACCCGCGAGCTCGATGAGTATGACGGCGGAGGAATTATCGACAAGCTCGTGCCCGCTCTGGCCGAGCGCGATGACAACTTCGTTGAATTGCTCGCGGAATTCGAGCGAAACAAATATTCGCCCGAACGCAATCGCCATTTTCAGAAGATGTTCGAAGCCGTGACCTCCGTCTGGCGAACCGGCGAACTCCAGGTCGATGGCGTCGAATCGTGGTCGTCCTTCTCTTCACGTGCGCGGAACGCATTCAAACGGATTATCAGCGATGCTGGCAGCGGACGCCGTATCGCCGTCTTCACCTCCGGTGGTGTGATCGGTCTCGCCGTTCAGACCGTCCTCGGCGCTCCCGATCAGATGGCCCTCGAAATAAATTGGCGCGTTCGCAATTGTTCTTTGACCAATCTCATCTTCAATCGAGAACGCCTATCGTTAGATTATTTCAATGCAACTCCACATTTAAATGAACCTTCATTATTTACTTTCCGTTAAAAAGGATATGCACTAAACTGATAACGCGCGGCACGGGCACATAAACCGGGCAATAAACAATGAGTCAAGTATATGGTCGCTTCCAACAAATCAAGACACGCAGAATACAAGATAGGTGATGAAATTTCGTATGTTTTCGGGTCGGGCATCGTATATGGCGATGTCGTGCGGGTTCTCGAAGGCGGGGCAGCAATAGAGATTCAATTTGAGGATGGCCGGCGAGAGATCAAGAAGACCCGCGATGGCTCGTTGCGTCTTCTGCGCCGGGCCTCCGGTGCAAGCGAGATCGAGGAGGAGCGTTCAGACCGTAATCGCGTGCGCGATTATGAAATCGATGCGGTCCGCCGCAGCGATCAGAAAAAGAGGTGGTAGTTCCACATTAGGGGGATAACATATACAGCCATAATAGGAGGTTGAATGAAAAGGCTTCTCTCCAGCTTTTTTTTCATATCGATGACGATATCTGTGAGCCTTCTGGCCCGGGCTCAAGACGAAAATAACAACGCCAACGCCAATACCAACAACAGCGGTAACGTAACCATCGCCGAAGGAACTCTAGCCAAGGTATCTCTCCAGACCAGACTGAGCTCAAAGATCAATGAAGTCGGGGATGAGGTGATCGGTGTGCTCTACGAGCCGGTGCGCGCGAGCGATGGGCGGATCGCGATCCCTCGCGGCGCCGAATTCGTCGGGCGCGTCACACAGGTTCAGGCCGCGAAAAAACCGCAAAAAGAAGCTACCATGACCGTTCTCTTCGAGACGATGCGGATGCCATATGGGATAGAGCAGATCGCCACCACTATCACGGCTATCGACGATTACGGCAACGACGAGAAGCTTCGCTCGAAGAATGATGAAGGAAAAGTAGGCGGCGGACACTCCGGCGGACGCACTGCGCGCAATGCCGGCCTCGGTGGCAGTCTGGGGGCTCTCGGGGGGATCGTTCTGGGTAGAGGCGGCGCCGGGATTGGCGCCATCGCCGGCGCCATCGGAGTAGGCGCAGCCGGCGGCGTTCTGATGACCAAAGGCGATGACATCAAACTAGCGCCCGGAACCATATTTCGCATTCGATTCGACCGCGATATCGCATTGCCGTTATCCGAATCGACTCGTTAACCGGGTTTTGAGTGCCCGCGGTTAACTGCCTTTATCCATTGACCAGCATTATTAGAAGAGATGCGTATGATAAGCTATTACAAGAGTAATACGCTGATTCTTTTCGTTCTGCTCATAGTGTTCTGGCCTGCCATTGGATTCAGTCAGCAGCAGCAACACGGGCAACCATTGAGTAAGAATGAAAACCCCTTGCTCATCGGCAAGCGCAACATCAACAAGAATCAGATCAATTTCTACTCGGTGGGAAAGCAGATTGCTCTCGGACATCAACTGGCCCTAGAGTTTGAAAAACAATCCAGGCTCATTGTTGATGCGGGTCTCAATGTTTATCTTAAAAACCTCGGTCGGAATCTGGCATCTCATTCAGACACCAGGATTCCGGTCACAATCAAGGTCGTTGATTCGGAAGCTGTGAATGCATTCGCCCTGCCCGGTGGCTTCCTCTATCTCAATCTGGGTCTGATGAGAGAGGTTGAGACGGAGAGTGAATTGGCGGCTGTGATCAGCCATCTCATCGCTCACGTGGCCGCGCATCACAGTGTAGAGTTGGCTTCCAAAGTTCAGAATCTGGACCGGGCCAAATTGCGACAGGACATTTTCGACGGAAGTCAAGATAACGAGGTCGATCAAACCGCTCCGCTTGCTCTCATCGCGTTACAGCGCAAAATGGTGGCCGAAGCCGATATGCTTGGCGCGCAATACGCCTGGGCCTCCGGGTATGATCCGAGCGGTTTGATCAAATTTTATAAAAAAGGCAGTCAGCGAGAGACAGGCACTACTAATTTCAGCACGCATCCACTTACGACTGAGCGTATTGCGATCGTGAACGACTTGATCGCTCGATTTCCAGAGCGCGAAGAACACACCATCAATACGCATGAATTCAGTCGAGTGAAGGCGGGTCTGCCCCTGGAGTCTACGGATAGGCCGAAGTCAAAGCGGCAGTGATGGAAGTTCACAGTAATTGATTGAGAATGTGCAAATTAAAGATGGTTATTATCATCAGCTTCTGACTGGCTCCGGAGGAGCCCGATGGATATTGCATTTGTTGACTCAAGTCTAACATACTCCAGAGGAGCGACATTTGAACATCTTTTGTCGCTCCTCCGAAGTTTGCGAGATGGTAGAACGAGTTCTATAAGCATCCCGCGCCACTGGGGCTCAGGACCGATCACATTGATTTCAATGACCTTAATTTGATCGTCTTTTGACTTTTGAATCGATTTCATCCTTAATCTCCTGCCACAAAGTTGCTTGCGTGGATATTGAATTTAAAGGACCATGCAGGTATCGTTTCACTTTATGCGAATTGCGCTTGATGCTATCCCATTAGTCGAAGCAAAGACAGGGATCGGGCACTATACCGATGCTCTGGCCGAGTGGCTGGCGCGCGTAAATCAGGACCACCAGTACGAACTCCTCTCACCTTTCGACTTCGCCTTCGATGCTCGCAACGGTAAGCCGGAGAATCTGAGCAAACGGTTTTTTCCGGTGCGCTCGATCTTTCGCAAATGGTGGCTCATCGGTCTACCCACCATGCTTCAGATTTCGCCCGTGGATCTGTTTCATGGAACGAATTACAATATCCCGGTTATTGCTCCGTGTCCTACGGTAGTGACTATCCACGACATGTCGATATTCGCGCACGCCGAAACGCATGAGTTATTGAACGTCAGGCGAGGCAAACGCCGGATACCGATGATGGCGCGGCGAGCCTCCATGATCATAGCCCCGAGCGAATGGACGAAACGGGAGATCGTCAGATATCTGGGCACTCGGCCTGAAAAGATCAGAGTGATTTACGAGGCGTCGAGGGAAAAGATGGAGCCCCTGCCTCTCTCCGCATGTCAGGGCGTCCTTGAAAGGCATAAGATTAGGCGGCCTTACTTGCTCTATGTCGGCACTATCGAGCCGCGCAAGAATCTGCTCACTCTCATACGCGCCTATGATGAATTGCTGAAATCATCCAGGCATCGGCCGCAATTGGTTCTTTGCGGCGGGCGGGGTTGGCTCGACGAAGGCGTTTTCAAATTAGTGGAAGAGCTTCGTTTGCAAGATCAAGTCAGATTCACTGGTTACGTCGAAGATACCGACTTACCCGCGCTCTATTCAGCGGCGGAGATATTCATTTATCCATCGTTATACGAGGGATTCGGCCTGCCGCCGCTCGAAGCGATGTCTTGTGGCACCCCGGTAGTTACGAGCAACTCCTCGAGCCTGCCCGAGGTCGTGGGGAAAGCGGGTATGATGCATGAGCCGCATAATTATCGAGCGCTCGCGGAATGTATCGTCAAGCTTTTCGACGATGCCGAGACGCTAGATCATTTCAAAAATGCCGGATTGACACAGGCTTCACAGTTTTCCTGGGAACGCGTCGCTCGCGAAACGCAGGTGGTCTATGACGAACTTTGTGAAACACGGAAAATAATTAGTAGCAGGAGAAAAAGATGAGCGTAATCGCGAATCTCGTACACAGACTACGCTTAATCATAAATGGACGAATCGAAGAGCGCATCAATTTCCGTGCGGATGTTTATGAAAGGGCCGTCGACACGCGCATAGATGAAAGGCTCGAGCGTCATGAAAATTTGATTCGACAGATGTCGGTCGATATCGTCGAACGCAATGACATCATGTTGCAGCTTTTCGAAGAGCGTCTGGACAAACAGCGGCGGGAAATCCGTGCAATTCGGCAAATGATGGATCTCGCTACGAATTCGGGACCAGTTGTTGAGCCAAATGCCGGCGGCGATCAGGGACGGGAGAATCTCGCGAACAATGGCGCCTCGACTCAACAAACCGTCGCCCATCAGAGACTGACCGACATTACGAAACAGGTTCGATCGAAATCTGCGCTCTCGGATGACGTCGTGCTTTATCACAAAATCCTCGACTGGAAAAAGGTCGCCCATGATGGGATCGATCAGTTCCCTCCCGATGAACAGGAGGTGGTCGATTACATTTTGAGTTTTACCGACGATCCGAAAGACATCGAATACCTCAAAACACACATGCGGCGCCTCATCTCGACGCTCAATCGTATCCCGCCTGCGCAGAGCAGCGTCGATCGGTTGCTCGAACTCGGCAGCCGTTCGGCTATCGCGCCTGCGATCAGAAAATACTCCGGCTACAATGAAGTTTTGGGCGCCGATGTCTGGGACTCTGACGAAAAAGTCGCCCGGAGGACAGTGGAGCAGAAATCCGGCAGTGACAGTTATACTTTCGAGGTTCGCAACTTCAACGTCGAACGCGATCCGTTTCCCTTTCCCGATAACTATTTCCGGGTCGTACTCTGTTGCGAACTGATCGAGCACCTGAGGAGTGACCCGATGCATATGCTGTGGGAGAGCAACCGGGTGCTGGCGGATGGCGGTTATCTGATCTTGACCACTCCGAATATCACGAGCGCGCGCGCAATCGAAGCGGTACTGGTCGGCTGCGTACCTTACCTCTATCCGCAATACAATGTTAAAGAAGCCATGGACCAGCACTACCGTGAATACGCGCCACGCGAGGTCAGCGAAGCGCTCACCGCCGCAGGTTTCACGGTCGAAGCGCTCGAGACACAAGATGTGTGGCTGAGGTCGAATCCGGCCATTATTGACCTGCTCGCAGAGCTCTTGATTTCTACCGAATTACGCGGTGACAATATCTTCGCGCTGGCTCGCAAAACCGGCGCTCCGGTTGAACGCTATCCAGCATATCTCTACGTTCAATGAGGCCGAAGTATGGCAGGGACTGGATTGAATGCCTCCTACCTTTTCACTCATCGTTCCACCCGAACACGCAGGCGAGCGGATCGATGCGTATCTCGCTTCGCAAATCAAACATGTGAGCCGGTCGCAAATCCGTCGCGCTATCGAGAGTGGCGGCATCACCGTCGATCACCGCGCGGTCAAGCCCAGCTATAGCGTTCATCCGGGAGACGAGATTCACGTCGATCTGCCCGATTCCGCTCCGCTTGAAGCTGCTCCTGAGCCGATCCCGCTCGCGATAGTTTACGAAGACGAAGAGATCATCGTCATCAATAAACCCGCGGGGATGGTCACGCATCCGGGCGCGGGCGTAACGTCGGGCACCCTGGCGAACGCGCTGGTCCATCACTTCGCTCAGATCGCACACCAGCCGCCGAGAAGAGGGGGCGCTTCACGACCCGGCATCGTACACCGCCTCGATGTCGGCACATCGGGTCTGATCGTGGTCGCGAAGACCGACCGTGCGCATCTATGCCTGGCCGAACAGTTCGAATCGCGCACAGTGCTCAAAAGTTACCAGGCTCTGGTTTTTGGGAACGTCAAAGAGAATGAGGGAGTGATCGATCTCCCGATCGGCCGCGATCCGCGCAGCCGCGTGAAGATGGCAATACGGACTGAGGGTGATGGAAGACCGGCATTGACTATCTACCGTGTCGTCGAGAGGTTTGACGAATTCACTCTGCTCGATGTTGAGATCAAGACGGGCAGGACGCATCAGATCCGCGTCCATCTTGCTCACATCAAACACCCGGTCGCGGGTGACAGCACTTACAGCGGCGGACGAGCCCAGACGATTAAAGACTCTCGGGTCCGTGCCGTCATCGCCAAACTGGGCCGTACATTCCTGCACGCGGCTCGTTTGACTATAGTGCACCCCATGAAAAACGAGGTGATCAATTTCAATACCCCGCTACCGAACGATCTCCAATCTCTTCTGAAGATCCTGAGAAAAGAAAGTTTTTAGTTTTTAGTTTTTAGTTCGTATATACTGTTTCAACGATTTATACGAATTCTCAATTCTCAATTCTCAATTCTCATTATCAATTATTTATTTCTGATCTTTCTTTCAATCTCGATCTCATCCGGCATAGGAGGCGAAGAGATCAAGCCGCCTTTGATCTGCGGTGCGATCTCGACTCGGCCCAATAAAATATTGCGTATTCTCTTCGGTAAAATATAGCGAGCCGCCCTGTCGATATTACTTACGGTTGCTGCGAGATCGCCTCGTCCATCCCAGTGTTCTCTTAGAACCGAGTCGTTGGTCCGGGTCAACAGCCGGAGCACGACCAGAGCAATCAAGTAGAGATCATCGACCTGACCGACAAACGGAACGAGGTCGGGAATGAGATCGAGCGGCGATAGGACGTAAGCGATAACGCCTATCAGCAATGCTTTTTCAGCAAGCGGCACGCGCGAGTCTTTGAACAGGCGGAAAAGCAGCTTGAGAAAATTGGGGATCAGCATCAACGCGCTTCTCAGAAATCCGCGCGCCTCTTTGCGTTCTTTCGTGTGTCGTGTCATTCCGGTATTCCCTTCCTTTCTCATTGCTAATCGTAGAATAATGCATAACCATGGAATAGGTTAGCATATTTATTTTTTTTATGGATCAAGAGCATTCTTCCATCGACGCATTTCCCGTATCGATAGAATTGACCGACGACGATTCGGTTTTGCAGATCGTCTGGGATGATGGGCAGACGAGCCGGCACCGGCTCGACATACTTCGCGCAGCATGCCGCTGCGCCGTCTGTCAGGGCCATCATCCTTCGCAGAGCCTCAATCTGAAAGCCGGAGATTTCCCGGGAATTCGCATGACGGACATTGGACCGGTTGGCCGCTACGCTTACCACATCGTATGGAGCGACGGGCATGACACCGGTATTTATACGTTAAAGCTGCTGCGTGAATTGGAAAACTCGGCCTGATATTTCGTCTGCGCGCGATAACGCGCGAGCAGTTCTTCTAGAAAGCCCTCATAGTTGAAATCAGCGGGATCGTAATATGGGCGAATCTTCTCGAGGAGCGGGACGGCTATTCGCCATGCCGACCATGAGCGCGGATGCTCCGGGATGTCATATCGCCTGCGAAGAAAGGCCTCGACAGCGATTATCTCCGACGGTAAAACTACGCGCACGTCACCGCGAAAATCGACGGCGGGGGCGACCCTTCTCATCGCAGTGTCGATCACCGCGCTATCAAATACGTCATCGAACGAGGGCGCTTCTGCGGCGCGTTCTTTGATCACAACCGTATACGCCACAAAGTCGCCCAGGCGTTTGGCGCGCTCGCTCCCGAAGACCGAGATAATGCCGACTGAATAGAATGGCGGCGGGATCGTATCAGCCACCCGGATCAGATTTCGCGTTAATGATGAAAAGAAAGTTATCGGCCGGCCATCTTCCTGAATCACGCGCAGTTTCATCCAACGTTTGCCCGGCGTCTGCCCGCTCCAGAGAGTTTCAAAAATGACGAAATAACCGAAGATGATCAGAAATACAATGATCAAGGCAATGGCCATCACCCAGAGACTGCCTTCACCTTTGTCCCCCATCAGAGTCCCGCCAAACACTCTTACGGCCTCACTCATGTTGTAGGCGATGATCCACGTTAGAAAAAGTGCGACGACCTGTATCGCGTGATCGATCGCGCAAGCCAGAAAACGATTGCCGATCGTCGCAAGGGCGAATTGCAACTCGATATGTTCGGGAGTTTCGACGGTAAGTATTTCGTCGGCCATGCGCGCATTTTAGATGATGCGGAGAATTCGCAACAAACGAAAAGTTCAATATTTTCGTTCGCTTCATTTTTTCCGGTTGTTTCGTATTCTCTCGTCTCTTTCGAGCTCCAGTTTGGGAATTCCGAATTGACCTTCAAGCTGGCTGAGTTTTTCTAGGTCTATCGGCCCGACAATATTGACTACGGTCAATTCCTTCGGCTCGGCAGCGATGATCGCCAACCCCAGCACGTTGTCGCCCTGGTATTTGATGTGTACTTCGACATTCTCGCCATCCCGCTTGCTCCGCACCCCGACGATCTTCGTCCAGCCCGGCGCCTGCAACTGCGAACGCAATCCCTCGACATCAGCTTGCGAGTACTCACCGGGATTATCGAATTCAAAAACCCTGACATAAACCCCTTTCAGTCCGGAAACAAGTTCCTTGACCTTTGCTTCGTCAGGGTCTTCTTGCTTGAGAAACTTGGCTGCAATTCGCAAAAGCCTTTCATCTAGCGAGACCTCTATGGTTTGAGCCGCTTTCGAAGCGAGCCCGTCGATCCGGCCGATCTCGAGCCGGGCATCCTGCGCGATCGCTACGACTGCGCAAGCGACCGCAAGCAAGATCAGCAGGGCCGATCTCGCCATCGCCGGGACTATCAATTTCATAAACTTCTCTCTCTCTCTACTTATCTTTAATTTATGCTGCGCGATTTATATGCTTGGGGTATTCAACCCGAAGCTCCTAATGCGCACATATTTTTTAGCCAGTGGTGAAGCGGGCGGAGACCCGGTCTGGATCGCCAATCCCGACTAAATAACTTTGATAGTGGACTATCAGACCCCTACCATGGGCTGCGCTTCGCTCCCCCTGGCTATTATCTGGTGTCCTTTCAGGGCTTCAAAAGGACTTTTAAATCGCACTTACATCGCATCTCAAATTCAGATCGAACATCACAAAATTCCTACCTGTCGTAATAACCCCGCCGCGTCCTCGCCACCGCCCCATCGCGCTTCAATTTAACGGAAACCTTACGGAATTCACCATTATGTTTCAGCTTGTCGGGAGAATACGCGAGGCTGTAGAGCGTATGCAGCTCAGCGGCCACACGCCTGTATGCATCTTCCAGGTCATCCTCGCGCTGCGCGCTGAATATCTCGCCGCCCGTCTGTGCGGCCAGATCACTGAGCTGCCGTCGCGCAATCCTGCTCTTGTCATTGCCCATCAGCTCGCCGCCGCCGAACAAAAGACCCAGCTTGTCATAATGATTGGCCGGACTGAAATAGATCGGATAGACCGTGGCGTCTTCCTCGGATGCCCGTTCGAGCAGCTGTTCGAACGTATGATCAGTCGGGTCCGAACTCTCCAGCGAATCGTCTTCGCCATCTGTCAGAACGATGATGGCTTTGCGGGCGTCGCTCAGTTGATCCAGTTGATCGAGAGCCTTCCACATAGAATCGTAAAATGCCGTATCGCCCGAAATGTCCTTCATCTCTTTCAAGACGCTTTTGAGCTTCGTCTTGTCATTCGTGAGTTCCGTGAGGGGACGGTACTGGCGAGTGAATGCAACGATTGCGATATTGTCCTGCGCCGGAAGCGCATCGATGAATCGAGATGCCGCCTCCTGCATCGCTTTGCGCTTGTTCTTCGTGCTGCCGCTCAAATCCAGGAGCATGATCATATTAACCGGAGCATTTACCGGTCTGAAGTGAGTGATCTCCATCTTCGACCCGTCTTCGTATACGGCGAAGTCGTCCGGCTTGAGATCGATCAGCGGTTGACCGCCGCGATCAATCGCCTTCACATTTAGATTGACAAGTCGCGTTTCAATGCGAATCGCGCTCTTTTCCGGCATTTCGGGTCTGACCTCGACCGGCTGACCCGCCCTCTCAATTTCCCCCGGCGATGGGGGAATTTTTTCGTCTCTGGCTGAGACGCTCAACCTGGGTGGTTCTTTCGGCTGGGTCCCCTCGGAAGGAGCGGTATCTTGTGAAGGGTCAGCGGATGCTTGGGCGCCGCTCGCCATGGTCGAATCGGCGGTTGAGCGGTTCGCAACCTTGTTGTTATTACTATTGCTCCCGTTGCTCCCGTTGCCCCCGTTGCCCCCGCGAATCGATTTGCCGAGCGAGACGCCCATGATTTTCGGATTCTCCAAAAACCTGACTGCCGCGTCGGGGTTGAATTTGACCTCGAGAATGACGGCTTCGCGCTCTTCCAGGGCGAGGAGGGCGAATTGAACGTCCTTACCGGTGCATCTGGTATAGATCAATACATAGTTATGGCCGCCCCGCTTCGACATCACGCGAACCAGCGGCTGCCAATCTTTACCATAAGCATTGCGCATGACGACTTCGAAAGGTTCGGAGCCTTCGCTCGGTGCGAAATATTGATTCTCAAAGACGGCCAGTTTGAAGCCCTTCACGCCCGCCGGCCGAATAAGTTTGACGGCAAAGTTAGCCAGGCCGAGCATCGGGATGCGCGTCTTTCGAGCGCGATAATTTCTCTCGAAATGTTTGACCACGTCCTTGAATCCTTTGCCTTTCGCCTGCGCATTGGCTGCCAGGGCGGGCAGAAGAGAGATAATGATCCAGAATAAGATCGTCTTCCGTGCGAAAATGCGCTGGTTCTTCATGTCACTCTACCTCCAGGAGTCCCGTTTGGAGTTCCGCGTTTATGCGGTCTTTCTTTTCCGCACATGATTTTCTGACCGCCTGAAGGCGGAACGCCAAACGCGGAACGCCAAATGGGAACTCCAAACGCGTTTTTCAAGATAAAGCTGAAAAATCTCTATCGAATCTCACTCCTCCCCCGTCTTCTTTCTACCGACTCCGCTCCAATCAATATCCATCTCTTTGGGAATACCGAATCGGCCGCGCAACTGGCCGATCTTTTCTGGATCGAGGGGGCCGACTACGTTGACGACGTATAGCTGTTTGGGATCGAAGACCAGAACGCTGACGCCGGCAATGACGCTGCCTTCAAGCATCAAATAGACCTCCGCGTTCTCACCATCTCGCTTACTGCGCACGCCGACGACGCGGTTCCAACCGGGGGCACGCAGTTGTGTGCGGATCACTTCGAGGTCGGACTCGGTGAATTCACCTTCCTTGTCGAATTCGACCCCCTTTACAAAAACGCCTTTCAAGGTAGCGAGCAGTTCCTTTGCCATCGCCTCATCGGGATTGTCGGTCTTGAGAAATTTCGCTGCCATCTGCAAAAGCGAACTATCAACCCGGACGTCGACCATCTGCGCCGCTTTGGGGAAGAGTTTATCCAGATGATCAATTTCCAGTCGGGCGTTCTGCGCGGAAACCGATGAGACCGTACTGAAGGTGATAAAGAAGATTATGATTATCATCCTGACCGTGCCGAGTGTTTTAACAGTCATATTTCGCCTCCATTGGGAAATGTAGCGGTTGTCGGTTGCGATTGTATGTATCGCTTCGGCCCGTTTCATCGGGCTTTCAGGTAGCGCCCGGTCGATTGTTCGTAAGAATTTTCGAGTACCTGACTACTACCTGACGGCTACCGGCTACCGAGGAGCCGGCGTGCCTGATACCTTTTTCTGCGCTATGTTGAGTTTTGCGCTGGCGATCTTCATCGCCAACATCACCTGCTCTTTGGCTCTTTCGCCTTCCGCGATTTCGGCTTGATACGCACGGTAGCGGTGCACTCCGATGGCCGCGCAGATCAATAGGACGACCGCCGCAAATGCACCCGCCCACTTCAGCTGTGCCGGTTGAAAAAATTCCACCAACCTCCGCCACCAGCGGCTCTCCGTTTCTCTCCGTTTCGCGTGGCCGGGCGCATTCGCGATGCGCGCCATCACGCGATCGGTGAAATCGGGAGAAGCATCATCACGTTGAAGAGCCCGCTTCAACTCATTCTCCAAATCGACGTTCATATTCACATGACCCCCAAAGATCTGCCCATCTTCTCTCTCAAAATTGCGAGCGAACGCCGCAGATGACTCTTGACCGTGTTGACCGGCATATCGAGGATATCTGCGATCTCCGCCGGATCGAGGTCCTCCTGATAGCGTAGGGTGACAACCAGCCGCGGTCTTTCCGGTAATGTTGCGACGATTCGGCGCAAGGTGCTCTGCATCATCGCGTCCGGCCAGTCGAAGATCGAGACCGGTTCGGGCGCCTCCTCGACGCTCACTGTCTTTATCCTGCGCCTGCGCGAGTGATCGATGCACCGATGTCCCGTCACTTTGCGCAACCAGAACTTCAGATGTGCGCGCGATTCGATCGACCCGAGCTTCTGGTAAAGATGGAGAAAAACCTCTTGCGCCAGGTCTTCGGCGAGCGCCCTGTCGCGCAAGAAATGGCGCGCGATGCTGTAAACCATCGCCTGATGCTCGCGCACCAGATCGGCAAAGGCCGACTGATCACCGCTCTTTGCTCGCGTCAGCGTTTCTTCGTTCGCCTCGCATGGCTGGGCTGCCGGTTCCGCCCCGTGCATCGCCACCTCTTCTCTTTTTGCAATCAATTGATCATTTCGTCTTTCACTGGCCATTACGCACGGTAAGTGACCGGAGAATGCAAAAAGTTTTAACCTTAATGAAAAAAACCGTCTTTTTCGCTGCCAAATGCTGCCAAATATAGATCGGCGAAAATCTGTTTCATCGGCGTCATCCGGGCTCAAATTTGCCGACATTTCTTTCCCGATTTGCTTTCCTATCGGTATGCTTGACGATATTGTAAACCGTATGCTAGGTTTGCCGTCCGGTGGCGATACCCCCTCTATTCAGGCTCTTTCTGCCCTCCGGAGACATTACCGAGGAAGGCGAACTTGTCAATCAAACAACTCAAACTGACGGCGCTCAATCAAGCACATAAAAACCTGGGCGGAAGGATGATCGATTTCGGCGGTTGGGAGATGCCGATCCAGTATCCTGCCGGGACGATCGAAGAACATCTCACTGTACGGAATGCAGCCGGTATCTTCGATGTCAGCCACATGGGAGAGATCGAAATCAACGGCCCGCAGGCTCTTGCGCTCGTCCAGCACATGACATCAAACGATGCGGCAAAATTGTCTGATGGACAGATTCAATACTCGGCCTTGACCTATCCGAATGGAGCTTTCGTTGACGATATCCTCGTCCATCGCTTCTCACGCGACCACTACTTTCTTTGCGTGAATGCGTCGAACAGCGATAAGGACTACGCGTGGATCGTGGGGAACGCGGCGGATTTCGATGCCGAGGTGAAAAACGCGAGCGCCGATTACACGCAACTGGCGATTCAGGGCCCGAAAGCGAAGGACGTCCTGCAGCCGCTGGTCGATGTGGATATTGGTGCCTTCAAGTACTACTGGTTCGCGCGCGGCCGCGTCGACGGTATTCCTGCCATCATCTCTCGCACCGGCTACACCGGTGAAGACGGTTTCGAGCTTTACTTCGATCCTGCGGAATCGGAACGGATATGGGACAGGATCCTGGAAGCAGGCAAGCCCCACGGTTTGCTGCCCTGCGGGCTGGCGGCGCGCAATACGCTGCGGCTCGAAGCCAAAATGGCGCTATACGGCAACGATATCGACGAAACGACGACCGTGCTCGAAGCCGACCTGGGCTGGATATGTCAGCTTGGGAAAGGCGATTTTATCGGCCGCGATTCCCTGGTGCAGCAGAAAGAGGGGGGATTGTCGCGCAAACTGATCGGATTCGAAGTGATCGATAAAGGCATCGCGCGCGATCATTGTCCGGTTTTTATCAATGGCATAGAGGCGGGAGCGGTGACATCCGGAAGCCCGGCGCCGTTCCTCAAAAAAAATATCGGACTGGCGTATCTTCCGATCGAACATACTGCGATCGGAACCCGGTTCGTAATCGAGGTTCGCGGACGCCAGCTTACGGCGGAAGTCGTGCGAACTCCGTTTTATAAACGAAGCAGGTAGTTTTCAGTGCTTATCCTGGTATTCGGTTTTCAGTATTCCATGGCCACCTCTAGTTATGGGAACTCGCTTGACTGAAACTGAAAACCCGAAATCTGAAAACTTAAGAAGAGAGGAAGCAATGGCAGCTTATCCTGACGATTTACATTACACTAAAGATCACGAGTGGATTCGCGTGAGTGGCGGAACTGGCATAGTAGGCATCACCTATTTCGCCCAGGAACAACTGGGAGATGTCGTCCACGTTCAACTGCCACGCGTTGGTGAGAAGTTTTCGGCACACGACACATTCGGCGAAGTGGAGTCTGTCAAAACCTTCAGTGAACTTTTCACTCCCGTCTCCGGCGAGGTTGTCGAAGTCAATGAGGCGTTAACCGATTCGCCTGAACACGTAAACACCGCACCCTATGGAGATGGCTGGATGATAAAACTCAAACTGGGCGATCCCGGTGAACTCGACGGCCTGCTCTCGGCTAGCGAATACGAAGATTTCATCGAATCGCAGAAAGAGGAATAAAACTAAATAAGATGCGTTACATTCCTAATTCGGCCCAGGAGCGTGAATCGATGTTGCGCGAAATGGGCCGCAAATCAATCTCCGACCTTTTTCGAGGTATCCCCGATCACCTTCAATTGAACCGCCCGCTCAGACTCCCGCCCGCTCTCTCCGAAACTGAAACATTGAACTATTTCCGCAATCTCGCTGAAAGAAACGCCACACACCTAACGGGGCAGACGGGGCAGACGGGGCAGACGGGACCACAAGTGGGCCAACGGATGGCCTCATTCCTGGGAGCGGGCGCCTATGATCATTTCATCCCGACGATTATCGACACGTTGATCTCGCGCTCGGAGTTTTATACATCGTACACGCCATACCAGCCGGAGATCAGCCAGGGCACACTACAGGCGATCTTTGAATTTCAGACGATGATCTGCGAATTGACGGGGATGGATGTCTCGAATGCCTCGCTCTATGACGGCTCCACGGCAACCGCCGAAGCGGTGCTTATGGCCGAGCGCGTCACCAATCGAGCGAAAGTGGCATTGGCAGGAAACCTGCATCCCGAGTATCGCCAGGTTGTGGATACCTACATTCGCAATGCGGGGATCACTGAAATCACGCTGCCGTTCGATGGAAAAACCGGCACTCTGAAACCCGACGCGGTAGCCGGATTGGCTGATGATGTGGCGGCGGTGATCGTCCAATCTCCCAACTTCTTCGGCAGCATCGAAGACCTGCAGCGGCTGGGCGAGATCGCACATAAAAAGGGCGCGCTTTTCGTCGTTGTGGTAGCTGAAGGGTTGAGCCTGGGACTGCTGAAAGCGCCGGGCCAGGCGGGAGCTGATATAGTCTGCGGCGAAGCGCAATCGTTCGGCATACCGCTTTCTTTCGGCGGCTCTTACTGCGGGTTCTTTGCGGTACGCGAAAAATATCAGCGGCAGATCCCGGGCCGGCTCGCAGGTCAGGCGATGGATGCTCAGGGGCGAACGGGCTATGTGCTGACGCTCGCGGCGCGCGAGCAGCACATACGGCGCGAGAAAGCGACATCCAACATCTGCACCAATCAGGGACTCTATGCGTTGATGGCGACGATCTATCTTTCAACCCTCGGCCGCCGCGGCGTGCGAGAGGTCGCGCAACATAACGTGCAGAAAGCCCATTATGCGTCGCGGCAGATCAAGTCGATCAACGGATATGGGATCCGTTTCGCCGCCCCGTTCTTCAATGAATTCGTCGTAAGTTGCCCCCGCCCCGCGGAGCTGATCCTGGCGCGGCTGCAAAAGAAGAGAATAATCGGAGGTTTCCCCCTTTCCCGCTTCTTCCCGGAGATGAAGAACGAGATACTGGTGTGCGTGACCGAGACGACGACGAAAGCGGAGATCGATTCGCTGGTCGAGGCGTTGAAGGAGATCAAGTAATAGCACGGAGCGGATCGTTAGCAGGTCGTGAAGGGTAACACATTTTCCGGACCGACCTTCGTTATTGCCTTTGCGCCTACGGCAGAGGCGCCGGATCAGGCACAATTGAGCCCACGAAGTGGGCGACAGAATAAAGCCCAGGGTGTACGAACCCTGGGTAGCGTACACCCTAGACACGCGAGCCCACGAAGTGGGCGATAGACAATGATTTCATAATGAATAGAAGATTTCTTCAGAATCCCATCCAGCGCCTCTGCCGGGGTGCAATGTGAGGGCGCACGGCGACCGGTGGCTCCGCTACGCTGGCTGGAAGGTGATATTGCAGTAACAGTCGAAGAAGGGGCATTAGTGATAAAGAAAGCAAGCATTCATATCAATCAAAACGAGGGGACGATTTTCGAACGCTCGCGTCCCGGCCGGATCGGTTACAAGCTTCCGGCGCTCGATGTCGAAGCGACGCCGATCAATTCAATGATCGACGAACAACTCTTGCGCGATGACGATCTGGCTGGCCTGCCCGAGGTCAGCGAGGTAGATGTCATCCGCCATTTCACGCGGATCTCGACGTGGAATTACGCGGTCGATTACGGGATGTACCCGCTCGGGTCCTGCACGATGAAGTACAACCCGAAACTCAACGAACGGGTGGCGCGACTCGAGGGCTTCGCCGCCTCGCATCCATACGCGCCCGACGGTCTGGCGCAGGGCAACCTCGAATTGATCAGAGAACTGGAAGAGGCTCTCTCCGAGATAACCGGTCTGGATGCGGTCAGCCTGCAGCCGGCGGCGGGCGCGCAGGGTGAGATGACGGGCCTCATGGTGATACGCAAATGCCTCGAATCTCGCGGCTCCGCGCGCAAGCTCGTGCTCATCCCCGATTCTGCGCACGGGACCAATCCGGCGAGCGCGGCAATCTGCGGCTATCAGGTGAAAACGATCAAATCGAACAGCAACGGCGCAATCGATATCGACAATCTGCGCGAGACCGTCAATGGCGATGTCGCCGCGCTGATGCTCACCAATCCTTCGACTCTCGGAATGTTTGAGGAGAATATAGAAGAGGTCTGCCGCATTATGCACGATGCGGGCGCCCTCGTTTATATGGACGGCGCTAACATGAATGCGCTCGTCGGCATCGCACGGCCCGGCGATATGGGGATTGACGTCATTCATTTGAATCTACACAAGACATTTTCCACCCCGCATGGCGGCGGAGGCCCCGGCGCCGGTCCGATCGCCGTGACGAAAGAGCTCGAGCCATTTCTTCCCTTCCCGCGCGTGTGCGAAACAACGAGCGAAAAAGGCCAAAGCATTCTGCGTCTCGACTACGACCGGCCGCAATCCATCGGTCGCGTCCGCGCATTTCACGGCAACTATTCCGTGCTGATCCGCGCATTGTGCTACATCATAACGCTCGGGCCCGACGGACTGCGCGAAGCAACGGAGACGGCCGTCCTCAACGCGAACTACATCGCCCATCATTTAAAGGAAGACTATGAGATCGCCTATGACGGCCGGCCCATGCACGAAGTGATCTTCAGCGATAAAAGACAGCAGAAGTTCGGCGTTTACACGCTGGATATAGCGAAACGATTGATCGATTACGGATTTCACCCGATGACGATCTACTTTCCTCTGGTGGTCCCCGGGGCGATGATGATTGAGCCGACCGAGAGTGAGGGCCGTGAGGAACTCGACCTTTTCATCGATGCGATGCGTTCAATCGCACGCGAAGCGATGGAAAACCCCGAATTGGTCAAAAACGCTCCGCATAATACGCGCATCGGTCGTCTCGATGAAGCCGCGGCGGCGCGTAAACCCGTATTGCGGTGGAGGGTGGCGACTGAGGAGGCGAGATAGGATAAAATGAAGTTTTCAGTTTTCAGTTTTTAGTAAATCGACAATTGATAACACTGAAAGCTGAAACCGATCAGTTCAGCTAGATATTAACAGCGACTTGCGAACTGAAAACTGAAAACTAAAAACTTAGAGATTTATGGCAACACCGAGTCCACTACATCCGCTATCGAAAGACGTTGCGGAACAACTTCGTGAGAGGATGCGGCGCATCCTGGTACGCCTGGATGAGATGCGCGCAATGGCATCGAGCCCGAGCGCATGGATTCCGCCGGTCGATGTCTGCGAAATGGATGAAGCGATATTGGTAAGGGTGGAACTGCCCGGTGTATCGCTAAGTAATGTGCGCGTGACGATGCTTGATAACATGCTCAAGATCGAAGGGCGCAAAGACCGCGAGGCGCCGAATCAATACCCCGAAGCTGATCGGCCCATCCGCTTCATCTGCCTGGAGCGAAGCTACGGCAATTTCACCTTCAGCGTCGCACTCAACTGGCCGATTGAGGTGGAAAATATCTCAGCGAAGCTGGTCGAAGGCATTTTGCAGATACGATTACCCAAGTCGCCGACCTGCGGCCGCGAGATCGTAATATCAATTTCCGAATGATCACAAACATGAGTACTGTAACGGAACAAGAAGAAAAACAGGCAATCATTGAAACTCCGGACGAGCAGCTAAAGATCCCCGAACTCCTGCCGGTCTTACCGCTGCGGGACATCGTCATCTTTCCTTTTATGATCGTGCCGCTATTCGTCAGCCGTGAACGATCGATTCGAGCCGTCGATCAAGCGCTGGCCGAAAATCGCATGATACTGCTCGCCGCGCAGAAAGACCCGAATAACGAAGAGCCCGGGCCCGGCGATCTTTTCGAAGTCGGCACGGTGGCGATCATCATGCGGATGCTCAAACTACCCGATGGCCGCATACGCATTCTGGTGCAGGGCATCGCCCGCGCGAAGATCAATTATCTGGAGGATACCCAGAGCCATTTGCAGGCGAGGATCGAGGAGTTGAAAGAGACGGCCCCGGAACAGAATCTCGAGCTCGAGGCGCTGACGCGGAACGTTCGCGCATCGATCGAGAAGGCCCACAACCTGGGCAAAAACATCTCGCCCGAAGTGATGGCGATCGTCACCACAGTCGAAGATCCCGCGCGTTTAGCCGATTTGGCGGCGTCGAACCTCGAACTGAAAGTCGATGACGCTCAGACGGTGCTCGAGATCGTGGACGTCACCCCGCGCCTTCGTCGCGTCAACGAACTGCTGGCGAAAGAGATCGAAGTCCTCACGGTGCAGCAGGAGATAAACACGCAGGCGAAAGGGGAGATCGACCGCTCGCAGCGCGAGTTCTATCTGCGCCAGCAGCTGAAAGCGATTCAGCAGGAGCTGGGCGAAGGCAACGAACTGGCCGAAGAGATCGCGCAATACCGCGAAAAGATGGCCAAGACCAAGATGCCCAAACAGGTGGAAGAGGAGGTCGATCGCCAGCTCAAGAAACTGGAACGGATGCATCCCGATGCGGCCGAGACGGCGACCCTGCGCAACTGGCTCGACATCATGGTCGCGCTGCCGTGGTCAAAGACTTCACGCGAAAACCTCGACTTGAAGAAGGCCCAGGAGATACTGGACGAAGATCATTACGGTCTCGAGAAGGTCAAAGAACGCATCATCGAGGCGCTCGCCGTCCGCAAGATCAAAGAGAAGCCGAAAGGATCGATCCTTTGTCTGGTTGGCCCGCCGGGAGTCGGGAAGACGTCGCTCGGCCGGTCGATCGCGCGCGCGCTCAATCGCAAGTTCGTGCGTCTGAGCCTGGGCGGCGTGCACGATGAAGCAGAGATTCGCGGTCATCGCCGAACCTATGTCGGAGCGATGCCGGGCCGCATCATTCAGTCCGTCCAGCAGGCCGGAACGAACAACCCGTTGATAATGCTCGACGAGATCGACAAAGTCGGCGCGGATTTTCGCGGCGATCCATCGTCAGCGCTGCTCGAAGTGCTCGACCCCGAGCAGAACTTTTCGTTTCGCGACAACTACCTGGGCGTTCCGTTCGACCTGTCGAACATGATGTTCATGACGACGGCGAACATGCTCGACACGATCCAGCCGGCATTGCGCGACCGGATGGAGATCATTCGCCTGGCGGGCTACACCGAAGAGGAGAAACTGCAGATCGCGCTGCGCCACCTGCTGCCCAAGCAGATGGAAGAGAACGGGATCAAGCCCGAGCACTTGAACATCTCCGAGCAGGCGCTGCGCGATGTGATCGCGAAGTACACGCACGAAGCGGGGCTGCGCCAGCTCGAACGCGAGATCGGGAAAATCTGCCGCAAGGTCGCGCGCCGCGTTGCGGAAGGCGATCCCAGCCAGGTCAAGGTCACAGTCAAGAACCTGAATGAGTTTTTAGGCGTGCCAAAGATCGAACCCGACGAGATGCTCAAGCACGATCAGGTAGGGGTGGCCACGGGTCTGGCCGTCACGGCTGCCGGCGGAGACGTCCTTTTCATCGAGGCGATCACGATGAAGGGCAAAGGCCTGCTGCAGCTCACGGGCCAGCTGGGCGAAGTCATGCGGGAATCGGCGCAGGCCGCCTACTCCTACGCAAAAGCGCGCGCGAAAGACCTGGGAATCGATGAAGAAATTTTCGGAAAAACCGATATTCACATCCACATCCCCGAAGGCGCGATCCCGAAGGACGGGCCATCTGCCGGTATCACGATGGCGACGGCATTGGTTTCGGCGCTGTCGAACCGCTCGGTCAGAAATAACGTGGCGATGACCGGCGAGATCACGCTGCGCGGCAATGTGCTGCCGATCGGCGGGGTTAAGGAGAAGGTTCTGGCGGCTCACCGCGCCCAGATCAAGAAAGTGATACTGCCGTCGCAGAACCGCAAAGATATGGAGGACGTGCCGGAGGAGCCGCAGCGCGAGATGGAGTTCATCTTCGTGGAGAACGTCAAGCAGGTGTTCGATGAAGCGCTGATGTCGGCTACACCGCTGCCGCCGCCATCAACCAATGGGAAGAGCGGGATAAAAACATCGGGGAAGAAGGCGACGGTCAAGGCAAGTAAGAAGACGCTGGCTAATAAGAAGAGATAGCAATTGAATCAATCTTGGTTCATCTGGCAAATCTCCAATAAGCCATGGCCAGGCCACGGCTTATTTCTTTGCGCATATATCTATGCTCATTCATTTCCGCTGATTACCGTATACTCGGATTTGATCGATCGTCTTGACAATTTCCGGGCGGACCTCGGCAGGAACCAATACGAGGAGATCAGAGAGCTTTTCCATGACATCGATCTTGAGCCCGTCAGGCCCGGACTTCCCGTCAAAGGCTTGGAGATGAATAAGCGCCATCGTCACGGTATTTCTATCTCTTCCTTTTTCGACTAAAGTGTCGATTACATAATGCCATCCGGAAGTGTTTTCCCCTCTGGCGAGAGTCGCAGAGAGAGATATCTGAATTTCCCTGCTCTCCATCTTCGGCAAGCGTTCGATCGCCTTCTCGATCCACTCGGTCTTGCCCCACTGCTGTAATGACTCGGCCGCCATACTAACCATAAATTCGCGTGAGTCGTCCATGGGGTAGATCAAAAAAGCTGAATAGATTTCTTTGCATATCACCTTTTCTCCAATTTACGGATTAGGGATTTGCTCGCGAATCGGAGCATATAAGGGGTTGGTATTATTGTGGCCCTTTGTTCATGATTCTGTTTTAATAAAACGTAGAAAATATGCCGTGATACCAAATGTGTAAAATTATTTTTGATTTACTTGAAGAGTGTCTGCGATTACGGCGAAGAAAAACAAGAGAAAACCAAAATACATTGATTGACAGAACATACACAAAAATAATCAGGTTGATTACCGCAGCGCCACAATATTGAAAATAGAACAACTATCAGCCAGAATTCCGCTTCGTTTTATGCCGCAGTACAAAGACAAGATCGAGCGGATACTCGTCCGCGGAACCAACTGGATCGGCGATGCGGTGATGAGTACGCCCGCCTTGCAGCGTCTCCGCTCTTCCTTTCCTCAATCTCACATCACGCTGCTTGCCACCGGGCGAACGACCGCGCTCTTTGAGGATTCCCCGCTCTGCGATGAGGTTATCGAATACCGCCGCCGCGAAGAAGGCGTAGCTGCGGTCATCAAAACCGTGAAGACGATGCGCGCGCGCCGCTTCGATCTGGCTGTCCTCTTCCAAAATGCGTTTGAAGCTGCGCTCTTGTCATACCTGGGCGGCGCACGTTTACGGATCGGATTTGCCGAACAAGGTCGCGGGTTTCTTCTTACACATGGTCTCAGACGGAGTGACGAGCATCGCAATCGTCACCAGGTTCACGACTACCTCGATATCGTAGCGGAATGCGAAAGAGTCTGTCTGGGATCGGATTTCAAATCGATCGATTCCACCCCGCTTCCTTTACTGATCGCCAACGCCAAACAAAAAGACGCCGCGCTGACCTTACTGGAATGTTTCGGCGTCAAGTTCGGCTCACGCTCGCTCATCGCGATCAACGCCGGCGCGACCAATAGCCGCGCGAAATGCTGGCCCGCCGAGCGATTCGCGGCGCTCGCCGACCGGCTCGTCAGGGAGATGAATGCGCAGATCGTGCTGATCGGCGCGCCTTCCGAGTTGGAATATGCCGATGGAATCATCTCGCGGATGGAGACAAATGGCGTGGCAGATCTCACGGGTAAGACCACTATGATCGAACTCATCGGGCTGCTCGATCTTTGCGATCTGCTCGTCAGTAACGATACCGGGCCGGCGCATATCGCCGCGGCTCTCGGCCGTCCGACGATCACTATCTTCGGACCGACCAATGAATTTGAGACCGCCCCGGCCACTAATGAAATAGTACGAGCGGAAGGCATCGAGTGCGCTCGTTGTATGCTGCGCGACTGCCCGATAGATCATCGATGTATGATGCGTATTTCCGCAGATCTGGTCTTTGAACGCGCGCGAGCCATATTGAATTGATAATTGATAGTTGATAATTGATAATGTCTTTTTGGTAGTGGACTATAGTATTAAAGAATCCCCAATCATCCATTATCAATTTTCCATTATCCATTCCCCCAAAGCTCCGGCTTTTATGAAAAATCGGGCGATCTTTATTGACCGCGACGGAACATTGAATGAGGAGGTGGGCTACATCACTAAGATAGCTCAATTCCGCCTCTTCGATTTCGCCGCCGAGTCGATAAAGTTGATCAATGATGCGGGCTGGCGAGCTGTTATCATCACTAATCAGGCTGGCATTGCGCGGGGAGAGTACACCGAAGAATTCCTCGCGCAGCTCCACGCGCAAATGGAGTCATCATTGCTCAGGCAAGGTGCACGGCTCGATGCGATATATTATTGCCCTCATCACCCCGACTTCGGCGTGCCTCCTTACCGGCAGGATTGTGAATGTCGCAAGCCAAAACCCGGACTGATTGAAAAAGCAGCGAAGGACCTCTCTCTCGATTTGAGAGAATGCTATGTCATCGGTGACCGCAACCGCGATGTCGAAACGGGTTATGCCGCCGGATCGCGCGGCGTGATGGTGATGACCGGTTACGGCCGGGAGGAATATTCGAACAAACACTCGACCTGGCAGCGACAGCCCGATCACGTGTGCGAGAATCTGTTGGAGGCTGTTCAATGGATTCTCGCTAATAATAATTGATGAGAATTTTGATCGTCAGACTCGGAGCCATAGGCGACGTTGTTCACGCATTGCCCGCGCTGGCTGCATTGCGGCGCGCGATGCCCGATGCTCACCTCGCCTGGGCGGTCGAACGTGGAGGCGCGGCCAATCTGCTGAAAGGCAATCCTTGTCTCGATGAATTGATCGAGCTCGATCTGCGCGGCTGGCGCAGGGAGCCGGCGAGATTCGAGACTATCGCGGCGATTCGCGGGACGGCCGCACGGCTGCGTAAACCAGGGTTCGATATCGCGCTCGATTTTCAGGGATTGATCAAATCGGCGTCGATACCATGGCTCGCGCGCATCCCGCGGCGCATAGGTTTTGAACGCGCGGCTCTGCGCGAACCGCTGAGCGCGCTCATGCTGACAGAGCAGGTCGAAGCCAATGACGGAGATCACGTGATCAAGAAAAACCTTCGTCTTGCGGCGCACCTCGGAGCCGAGCGAGCGAGCGAATACGATTTTCCCATCGAGATCGAACCGGAAGACGAACTTTTCGCAGAGGTTCAAGGCGAAAGATTCAAGGGATCTTTCGCCATTCTCAATCCGGGCGGCGGATGGCCGACGAAGCTCTGGGGCGCTGACTGTTTCGCCGCCATCGCCGATCGCCTGTGGGAAACTTATAGAATCCGCCCGGTCGTGACCTACGGCCCGCGCGAAGAAGCTCTGGCGCAATCGGTCGTCGAGCAATCGCGCACGAGGGCGGCAGTGATGCTCGATTCGACGCTCAAACAATATTTCGCTCTCGCGCGAAAGGCGCGGCTCTTTGTCGGGGGCGATACCGGGCCGATGCATCTGGCTGCCGCAGCGGGAACGCCCATAGTCGCGATCTTCGGGCCGACCTCATCACGGCGCAATGGGCCGTTCTTGAATGACGACGTGGTGATCGAGAGATTTGATCTGGATTGCCGAACCGATTGCTACCGGCGCGCCTGCAGTCACAACTCTTGTATGAAGATTCCCGCCGAAATAGTCTGGCGCGGAGTTGAGAGAAGGTTTCAGATCGCGGATCGAAATTTACGGAACGGCGCACTTCCGGTTTTATCACTGCAATGACGAACAGCGAACAGACAATAAATACAAATACGCGAACGAGGCTGCAGAGATTGCGCGTTCCACTGGGGTTATTCTCGGTGATCCTCTTCGTTTTCGCCTCTCAACCGTCCCCGCGCACTATGCTGTCGGGCATCCCGATCGCTTTTTTGGGCGCGCTCACCCGGGCGTGGGCATCGGGGCACTTGCGAAAAAATGCTGAGCTGGCCACCGGCGGACCCTACGCTTTCACGCGCAATCCGCTCTACTTCGGCAGTTTTCTCATGGCCTTCGGAAGTGCGGTTTGCGGCGGAAGTTGGTGGCTGGGCGCGTGGCTCATCGGATTCTTTCTGGTGGTCTACTTGCCGGTGATGAAAGCCGAGGCGGATCTGATGCGGAAACTTTTCGCGAGCGAGTATGAAAAATGGTCCGCCCACGTCCCGCTCTTTATTCCGCGCCTGACGCCATATCGTGGTTGCTCCGGGCAGGCATTTGATGTACTACAATATTTGCGCCATCGTGAATATCGCGCGTCGATCGGACTGGCGATCGTTATAGGTATCCTGGCGTTGAAAGCTACGAAAGTAATTTAAACTTATAGTTCTGAGTCCGATCGTCGTACCAGACTGCGGACATCCTGAAGGCTCTAGCATGAAAAGAATATTAATCACCTTCTTGCTCCTCCTGACTGCCATTGTGGTAATGGGCACATACGTCTCGAAGGCAAAACAGACTCCGCAAGGGCAGACTGCGTCCCAGCCGGCCATCACGCCGGGTTATCCGCCTGCCGTTCTGCGGCGGGACTTTAAAGATTCGTTTCCGATTACCCCGGGCGAGAAGCTCGAGTACGATATTCGAATATCGAAATTTCCGATCTATCTCTCGGTCGGAATTTTCACGCTGGAGTATCTCGGCCCCGTCGCCGGTAAAGCGCCCGGCGCGGATCAGACGGCCACCAAACCTGCCGACCCCTTGATCCAGGGCTTGAACACCGAATTCGTTCCATCCCCCAATGATCGTTTCCTGCACCTGCGCGCGACCGCTGTGTCGAAGGGACTGCTTCTCAAGCTCTTCGGGTATAGCGTCAAAAACCGCTATGAGACGCTGGTAGACAATAACGATTTCTCGGCGCGCCTGAGTTTGTTCGAGGAGAGGGTGGATAAAAGACAGCGGGTTCAGACGGCCGTCTTCGATCGGGGAACGCAGCAGGTGAAATACCTGACGTCCGACCTGACCAAGCCCGAGGTTCCGGCCAAATCAAAGCTTCTACCGCTGCAGGACGGGATGATGAGTTTGCTCTCCGGCCTCTATTTCCTGAGATTGCAGGATTACAAGGAAGGTCAGATGATGCGCATTCCGGTATCCGATGATCAGAAGAACTATGAGTTCGAAATACTCGTCGGCAAGCGCGAAAAGGTCAAAACGGAGTGCGGTAATATCGATACGATCAGACTCGAGCCGAAAATCTTCGGACCGGACAAATTTTTCCGGAAGAAGGGCGAGATGTTCATCTGGATCACAGAGGGCGATCAACACGTGCCCGTGCATTTGGAAGCCAGGGGAGAGGCCGGCAAACTCTCGGTGAAACTCATTAAAAAGAATTGCCGGATATTAGATCTGGATACGGACGAAAAAGAGAAACAGAAGCAATAAATGGGCGAGCGGCAGCGAGCGGATATCGATCAATTTCCGATTGACGGAGACTCGCTCGCTACGGCTCGCGGTACCGATACGCTGACCATGTCCAGTTACCAAGAGATCATCTACGAGCTCAAAGGCGGTGTCGCCTACATCACACTCAATCGACCGGATAAGCGAAATGCGCTCAATGACCGGCTCATCGGCGATCTGAAGAACGCCATGACCGAAGCCGAGTCCGATGCGGCGGCGGTTCTGCTGCGCGGTGCCGGAAAGGATTTCTGCGCGGGAGCTGACCTTTCTCAGCTCCAGAAGATAGCGCAGGCGTCGATACTCGACAACCTCGACGATGCCGAGCAATTTGCCGCGCTATTGTTACAGATGCGGAGACTGAAGAAGCCCGTCATCGCGGCGGTGCACGGGAGAGCGCTCGCAGGCGGCGCGGGGCTCGCTTCCGCCTGCGACATGGTTATCGCCTCGCGCTCGGCGACTTTCTCTTATACCGAAGTCAAGATCGGATTCGTCCCGGCGATCGTCATGGCGATCGCGCGGCGCAATCTGAGCGAGAAACGCGCATTCGAAATCCTCTGCACCGGCAAAACACTGACCGCGGTGGAGGCGGAAAGGATCGGTTTCATCAACCGGGTTTTTGAAGATGAGACTTTCGAAGCGGAGGCCGGGAAATTTGCGGACGAGATCGCGCAATTCAGCGGCTCGGCGATCGCATTGACCAAATCGTTGCTCTATCAAACGGACGCGATGACGTTCGAACAGGCGCTGCGCGCTGGCGTCGAAATGAACGCGATTGCGCGCACTACCCCTGATTGCAGGGAAGGTATCAGGAAGTTTTTGAGTAAGTTGTAAATGGCTGCCCCAAGAACAGAATTTTCACCCACATCGATTACCAATTTTCGTACGCTCACCACTCTCATAGGCGTCGCCATGGCGATGTTCATGGCCGCTCTGGAAAATACCGTCGTAGGTACAGCCATGCCGACGGTGATCGCGAGTCTCGGCGGAATCGATATCTACAGCTGGGTCTTCGCCGCCTACATTCTCGCGGCGACGGTGATGACGCCGATCTGGGGCAAAATGGCCGACCTGATCGGCCGGCGGCCGGCGATGTTCGGAGGGCTGGCGCTCTTCATCATCGGTTCGGCGCTGTCGGGGGCCGCTCATTCGATGCCGCAGTTGATCGCATTCCGCGTTCTTCAGGGATTGGGCGCAGCGGCGCTCTTCCCCATCGGGATGACTATCTCGGCAGACATGCTGACGCTGGAACAACGGACGAAAGTGATCGCTCTCTTCAGCGGGATGTGGGGGGTGGCGTGCGTGATCGGGCCGCTGGTCGGCGGCTATCTGACCGCATACACGCAGCTCTCGTGGCGCTGGTGTTTCTACATCATCCTGCCATTCGGTATGCTCGCGGCGGCGATGATCTATTGGGGTTATCAGGAGCAGTATGAACGTCGCCAAAATATCTCGCTCGATTACGCCGGCACGCTTGTCATCACAGCCGCTCTGTTCATCCTGCTGTTGATCGTCGAGCGCGGCGCCGATTACCCGCTCGCCGTCAATTTAGGCGGAATATTTGTCTGTGTCCTGCTGTTCGCCCTCTTCGTCCGGATCGAGAAGAAACATCCGGAACCGCTGCTGCCGCTCGACCTGTTCCGCAACCGAGTAGTCGCCATGGCGACGCTGCACGGGCTCTTCGCGATGATGGCGCTGATCGGAACGATGTCGTTCCTGCCGTTATTCGTTCAGGCGGTGATCGGGACGAATGCGGCGGAAGCGGGAAAGATACTCATTCCTTTCATAATTCCATGGGTTATGACCGCCATAATCGGCGGGCGATTGGTCCTGCGTTTCGGCTACCGCCCGCTGGTGCTCACCGGAATGGCCTTGATGCTCATCGGCGCATCGATGCTCGCGCAGGTCTCGATCGAGACGACGCGAACGAAGTTGTCATTCTATCTGGTATTCCTCGGGATGGGCGGCGGATTGACGGTTGCGATAATGACGATAGCCGCGCAGCACGCGGTCGCGCGTACGCAACTGGGCGTCACGACATCGACCGTGCAATTCGCGCGCAACATAGGCGCCGCGCTCGGCACCGCGATAATGGGAGCGCTGATGGGATGGCAATTGAGCCGGCTGCTCAGAAGCGCGCCGGCCGAGATCGCCCATCTGGTCCGCCAGAGCGAGATCGGATCGATCGTGCGCCCCGAGACCCGCCAATCTTTATCACAACCGGCTTCCCTATTTCTGCAGAAGGCGCTGGCCGGCTCATTGCGTATGGCCTTCGCCTTCGTCCTCGTCTCAGTCATCATCGGCGCTATCATCGCCTTGTTCATCCCCGGCGGAAGCGTGCAAGATCTCGCGCATAACGAGGCCGAAACCAATGAGCCGGCAGAGGTGGCATCCGGGTTCCCGGAAGCGTGAGAGTCCGGTATCCGAATCCTGAAGTCTGTAGCCAATGTTGATTCCGTTCTTCCTACATCTCGTTTTCCATCCCTAAACCTCTGCCCAACTTGAGAGTCCGGACTCTGGAATCCCTGTCTTACCCATCAAACTTTCGCACGGAATCAGCCTACGAAGTGGGCGATAGAATAAAGCCCAGGGTGGAGCCGAAGGCGTAATCCTGGGTGGCGTGATATCCCCTCGGCCACGTGAGTCCACGAAGTGGGCGATAGAATAAAGCCCAGTGTGGAGCCGAAGGCGTAACCCTGGGTGGCGTGATATCCCCTCGGCCACGTGAGCCCACGAAGTGGGCGATAGAATTAAGCCCAGGGTGGAGCCGAAGGCGTAACCCTGGGTGGCGTGATATCCCCTCGGCCACGTGAGCCCACGAAGTGGGCGATAGACCACAAGTTTATGAGCCTTGATCTTAAACTCAAGGTTCCCCCTAGCTTTTATTCTTTCGCACTCCGTGGGCTGATTTCCCCCTCCCCTTGACACTACCTATGTAGTAATTTATATAAGCAGTACACAATATAGGTAACAAAAAAGGAGGCGGCCCGATGGGCAAGACATATCTCTCATATACTGTTGCCGTGATACTGCAGGCGCTGGACAACGGTTACCAGTACGGGTTTGACATTATGGATGTGACGGGGTTGCCGAGCGGAACGGTCTATCCTGCGCTGAGGCGTTTGGAAGAGGCCGGGCAGGTCAAATCGAAGTGGGAGAAGCATTCGATCGCGCAGCAGCAGCTGCGGCCGCCGCGCAAATATTATGAGCTGACGAAAGACGGCAAGGAGGCGCTGGGGGAGGCACTGCAGCGCTACCGTTTGTTGGAGCGGAGCCAGATGCCCCCCTTTCGCAAGCCGAAACCGGCTGAAGAGTAATGCTTCATCGGCAATTGATCAGATTCATAGGCTTGGTCGTGCCGCGACCGCTTGCGCGCCGATTGGCGGCAGGAGTGGGAAGCCGAACTGCGCAACCGCGAAATATTGTTGGCCGAGTGGGACAGGCTCGACTGGCGCAGCAAACTTGATCTGCTGCGGCGCAGCCTGGGCGCGTTCCGCGATGCGTTGCTGTTGCAACCGCGAAGACTGGAGGACGAAATGTTTCAAGACTTGCGTTATGGCGCGCGAATGCTGCTCAAGAATCCCGGCTTCACTGTCGTGGCTATGTCCTGTCTGGCCTTGGGCATCGGAGCCAACACGGCGATCTTCGGCTTTATCCATGCAGCTTTTTTCCGCCCCTTGCCCGTCGCCGAACCGGATCGACTGGTAGCGCTTTCGCGTGTCAATGAAGCACCCATCTCCTATCCAGATTTCACGTTTTTGCGCGACAGAAGTGATGTGTTGTCGGGTTTGGCTGTCGATACAGGTATTCAGATGGGCTTCGGCAACAAAACTCGCAGTGAAGTCGTGCTCGGATCGCTGGTATCGGGCAACTACTTCGACGTACTCGGCATAAAACCGGTTTTGGGACGCGTCTTCCTTCCCGAAGAAGACCGCACGCCGGGCACGCATCCGGTCGTGGTCATCAGCCACAACTTCTGGCAGAGTCGATTCGACAGCGATCCGAATGCGATCGGCCGGACGATTATTCTGAATAATCATCCCTTTACCGTGATCGGCATCGCACCAGCCGGGTTCGATGGTCTGATCTCTCCGGTGAAGAGCAATTTGTGGGTACCGGCGATGATGCACAGACAGGCGATGCGGGGCGGCCCGGTTGCGCCTGACGATCTGCTTAATGACCGGCTGTTCCCGTTTGAGGTCATCGGTAGGCTCAATCCTGGCGTGTCGCGAGCGCAAGCGCAAGCCGCACTGGAATTGCTCAATCGCCAAAACGAACTGGCCAATCCGCCACCCGCACATTTGCTTCGCAATCCGAACGAAGACCGGTCGCTCAGACTGTCACTCCCACAAGGCAGTTTTTCAGGTCCTTTAAGGCAAATGGCGGAGACTGCTTCGAAGTTGCTGTCAGCGATAGTCGTGACAATTCTTCTGATCGCCTGCGCTAACGTCGCCAACCTGCTGTTGGCGCGCGCCGCCACGCGCCGCAAAGAGATCGCCGTCAGATTGGCCCTGGGCGCGTCGCGGTTGCGCTTGATCAGACAATTGCTGACGGAAAGCGTGCTGCTCGCGCTGCTAGGCGCGGGAGCCGGTTTGCTGATGTCCTACTGGATCAATCAACTGCTGATGGGTTTTAAGCCCCCATTCCCGCCGCCGTACACCTTCTCGTTAGACCTCTATATTGATGCGCGCACGGTCTGTTTTACGCTGCTGTTGGCGTTAATCACCAGCGTGCTCTTCGGCCTTGCACCGGCCCTTCAGGCATCGAAACCCGATATGGTTCCGGCATTAAAGGACGAGAGCGGAGCTGAAGGGCGCCACCAGCGGAGATTCAATTTGCGCGACGTTCTGGTGGTCACACAAGTGGCGCTCTCTCTGGTGCTGCTGATCGGCGCGGGCTTGTTCATCCGCAGCTTACGCCATGCGCAGCAAATAGACCTCGGCTTCAGGCCGGACAATGTGCTGGAGCTCTCATTCGATCTGAGGCTTCAGGGATATGACGAAGCCCGGGGCAAAGAGTTCTATCGGCAGATCATCGAGCGCCTCGAGAGGCTACCTGGCGTTCAATCGGCGAGCGTGACGAACTTTCCACCGATGGGCTTTATATGGCTCCGGGCTGCTGTTGAGCCAGAGGACCGCGATATTCCACTGAATGAAAGGCCGACAGCAGGCTCCTTCACCATAGGACGCCGTTACTTCGAGACCATCGGCACGCCGCTCATGCGCGGGCGTGATTTCACGGCACAAGACGGTGTCGCCTCGCAATCCGTGGCTATTATCAGCGAAGGTCTGGCGCGAAGCCTCTGGCCGGAGATAAAGGAGACGGGGGAGGCGCTTGGCAAACGTTTGCGCGTGATGACGGGCCCGAGCGCGACGCAGTGCGAGGTCATCGGCATAGCGAAAGACTCAAAAAATTCGGTGTTCAGTCCGCTGAACGGGCCGCCGCCTCCGGCCATCTATCGCCCGATCGCACAGGCTTATTCGGCGCTGGCATCGGTAGTCATACGCACCAGTGGCGATCCGCGTGACCTGATTCCCAGCGTGCGGCGCGAGGTGGCCACGCTCGACCAAAACCTTCCGCCGAGCAACATTCAGACATTTTCCGAAAACCTCCACCTGGTTCTATGGCCCGCACGGACGGGCGCAGCGGTCCTGGGCATCTTCGGGTTGCTGGGTCTCGTGCTTGCCACGATCGGGATCTACGGCGTGATGTCGTACATGGTCGCACGGCGCACGCGCGAGATCGGCGTGCGGATGGCGCTGGGTGCACAAGCGGGCGACGTATTGAAACTCGTCGTCAGACAGGGAGTTCGGCTGGCGTTGATCGGCGTGGCAATAGGTTTGACGCTGGCTTTCGCGTTGACACGTTTGATCGGGAGTCTGCTTTACGGCGTAGGCCCGACCGATCCTGCGACATTTTCCGGTGTCGCATTGTTCTTGATCGGCGTCGCACTCGCGGCCTGTTATCTGCCGGCGCGCCGAGCGACCAGGGTCGATCCGCTGGCCGCCTTGAGGCACGAGTGATTCGATTGCGGATGGGAGAGTGAAACAATGGCAAGCGCCTGGGTACGCACGCTTCCAGCGTGCCGGGTTTTCTCCAAGGGACCATTAGCCGAACTCCAGCACGCTGGAAGCGTGCGTACCCAGGCGCTTGCCGGAGCGCATATATGATTCCGATCTGGCTCATCAGATTCATCGGCGTGATCGTACCGCACCGCTTGCGCGCCGATTGGCGGCAGGAGTGGGAAGCCGAACTGCGTAACCGCGAAATATTGTTGGCCGAATGGGACAGGCTCGACTGGCGAAGCAAACTAGATCTGCTGCGACGCAGCATCGGTGCGTTCCGTGATGCGTTGCTGTTGCAACCGCGTAGATTGGAGGATGAAATGTTTCAAGATTTGAGATATGGCGCGCGAATGCTGCTCAAGAATCCCGGCTTCACCGCCGTGGTGGTACTGACGCTCGCGCTGGGCATAGGCGCAAACGTGGGCTTCTTTTCAGTAGTCAATGGCGTGCTCCTCAATCCACTGCCTTTCCCGCAGCCAGAGCAGCTTATAACGCTCCACCAGAGCAAACCGAACTTCGCGACCGGCGCCATACCCTACCCGAATTTTCGTGACTGGCAAAAGGAGAATCAGACCTTTTCCGCGATGGCTATTTCGCGCGGGGCCAGTTTCATCCTGATCGGCACTGGTGAAGCCGAGCAGCTTCCAGGGCGGTGGGTCTCCTCGGACTTCTTCACTGTGCTGGGCGTCAAACCTCAGCTTGGCCGGAACTTCGCGCCGGGCGAAGATGAGCGCGGCGCCGGCCCGGTGATACTGATCAGCGCAGAGTTTTGGCGGCGCAAATTCGGGGCTTCGCCGGATGCGCTGGGCCAAAAGCCTGGCGTTGGACAATAAGAGCTACACGATCGTAGGCGTGCTCCCGGCGAGCTTCACTCTGATTCGCGGCATCGATATCTATGCGCCCATCGGCCAATGGGACAACCCCGGGCTGCAGAATCGCACCTCGGCTTTGGGTCTTCACGGCATTGGCCGCCTCAAGCCTGGCGTAACGCTCGCACAGGCGCAGGCTGATTTGGATGGCGTAATGCGGAGGCTGGCCGAAACCTATCCCGATGCCAACCGAGGCAATGGCGCGGCGCTCGTCCCGCTCAAGGGAAGGTTGGTTGGCGATGTCGGGCCGATTCTGTGGATGCTGCTCGGTGCGGTTGGGTTCGTGCTTCTGATCGCGTGCGTGAATGTCAGCAACCTGCTGCTCGCGAGGTCGCCGGCCGGACGCGCGAATTTGCCATTCGCGCCTCGCTGGGCGCGACCCGCTGGCGATTGCTGCGCCAATCGCTGACCGAGAGTATGCTGCTTGCGTTAGCCGGAGGCGGATTGGGCCTGGCAATCGCCGGCTGGTGTACGAAGGCCGCGCTCGCCGCGCTCCCAACCACGCTGCCACGCGCGGAAGAGGTTGGGCTGCATGGCCGTGTCCTGGTTTTTACTCTGGCTATTTCATTGCTGACCGGATTGTTATCCGGGCTGGCTCCTGCGTTGAAGTTTTCACAGTGGCGTTTGGCGGACACACTCAAGGAAGGCGGCCGTGGGGCGGGCGGCGGGCGCCACCGTGCGCAAGGCATCTTAGTCGCGGTAGAGATGGCGCTGGCGCTCGTCCTTCTCATCGGCGCCGGCTTGATGATCCGCAGCCTCTCTGCGCTATGGAATGTTGATCCGGGCTTTCGTCCGGACAATGTATTGACATTCGGAATTCGCTTCCCGCCATCGATAAGAACCGCCAGCCCGGAAGCGATACGCACCAACCTGCGCGAATTGAGCGACAAGCTCAGTTCCCTGCCTGGCGTACAGGCCGCTTCATTCTCGACAGGCGCGGCACCTCTCCAGGGTGAAGACGATCTGTACTTCTGGCTCGATGATCAGCCCAAACCTGAGAGCACTAGCGAGATGCATATGGCGCTGATCTACCGGGTCGAACCAGGCTACCTGACGGCGATGGGCATTCCGCTCAGGCAAGGCCGCTTTTTCACCAATCAAGATGATGAACGATCTCAGCCCGTCGCTGTGATCGACGAGGTCCTTGCTCGCCAATATTTCCCGAATGCAAACCCTATCGGCAAGCGAATCAATCTGGGTGACGACAGAGGTGCGCGGCAAATAATTGGAGTGGTCGGGCACGTGATGCAGTGGAGTCTCGATTCGAATGACTCGGAATCGCTCCAGGCGCAACTCTATGAACCATTCAGGCAAGCGTCGAACAACCCTTCCGGCGTGGGGGTGGTGATACGCGCAAAGGGGGACATCGGGCCTGGTTTCTCCGATATGGTTCGCCGGGTCGTCCTTAGCCAGCACGGCCAGAATGTTATCTCCGGCCAGCGAACAATGAATGAGGTGATCGGCGATTCGCTGACCCAACATCGATTCTCGATGATCGTGCTCGACGCATTCGCCGCAGTGGCGCTCCTGCTGGCCAGCATCGGCCTCTACGGCGTCATCTCCTATCTCGTCGGCCAGCGGACAAACGAACTCGGCATCCGCATCGCCTTGGGCGCCGGGCGCAGAGACATTCTGCGTCTAATCATAAATCACGGGATGAAGATGGCGTTGGGCGGAGTGGCGATTGGGCTGATCGCCGCCCTCGGATTGACCAGACTAATGAATAAGATGCTGTTCGGTGTGAGCGCGACCGACCCGGCGACGTTCGCAGTCATCGCGTTGTTGCTTGTGATGGTAGCGCTCGCGGCCTGCATCGTTCCAGCATGGCGGGCGACGAAGATAGACCCGATGGTGGCGCTAAGGTGCGATTAAATAAGTCGGTTGTCGGTACTCGGAAGCCGGTTGTCGGTTGTCGGTTGTCATTTGCTCAAACTATCAAGATCGGTGTCTCAGATGCGCACCCGATAACCGACAACCGACAACCGACAACCGAACGTGGTGAATCCTCCTTCGCTGATGGCTGATGCGACGCGGACAACTCGCTTTCGTTTCTGGCTCTGGCTGATCCGCGCCATCGGCGTGATCGTGCCACACCGGCTACGCTCAGACTGGCGGCAGGAGTGGGAAGCGGAGTTGCGGAACCGCGAAACGTTATTGACCGAATGGGGGAGGCTGGACTGTACCCCACAAACTCGATCTGCTGCGGCGAAGCATCGGCGCGTTTTGGGATGCGCTGTTCCTGCAACCACGAAGATGGGAGGACGAGATGATTCAAGACCTGCGTTTCGCCGTGCGAATGCTGTTGAAGAAGCCTGGTATCACGTTTATCGCGATACTGACCCTCAGTCTGGGCATCGGCGCCAATACCGCGATCTTCAGCGTCGTCCATGCTGTGCTGCTCAAGCCGCTTCCCTATGCGGACCCGGAAAGACTGGTGATGCTCTGGGAGAGCAGCGAGAAGATTGGCGGCGAGTTTGACGTGCGGATAAGTAACTTCCTGGCCTGGCGGGAAGAGCAGCAGGTGTTCGCGCAACTCGCGGCTTATCAGTACCAGGATTTCAATCTCTCCAGCGGCAACAGGCCGGAGAGGATTCAGGGCGTGCTCGTAACCGCAACCCTGTTTTCGCTGCTCGGCGTGCAACCGGCCGCGGGGCGCAACTTCCTGCCGGAAGAAGAGCGTTATGGCCAGCATCGCGTCGTCATCGTCAGCCATGACTTCTGGCGCCGGCGCTTCGGCGATGATCCACAAACGCAAGACACTCAAGGCTGGCGAGAGAGGGCGCTGACGCTCAATGGCGAAACATATCGGGTGATCGGCATGATGCCCGCGGGCTTCGAGATCGCGCGTGGTGGTGGGATGCCGAAGGGACTGGCGTATGCACCTCGCGCCGATTTGTGGACGCCGATTCCTTTCAAACCGGAGGATCGCGCAAACATCAGGCGTTATCCGATAGTCATCGGACGGCTGCGCCCAGAGGTAACGATGGAACATGCGCAAAGCACAATGACGGAGCTGGCGCGGCGGCTCGACCCGTCCGAACCTCATAAGATCGTGAAGCTGGTCGCGCTCAGCGAACAGTTGACCGGCAAAGTCCGCCCTGCGCTGCTCGTGTTGCTCGGCGCGGTCGGCCTGGTGCTGCTGATAGCCTGCGCCAACGTCGCCAATCTGAAACTGGCGGGGACTGCCGCGCGGCGGCGCGAATTCGCACTGCGCGCCGCGCTGGGAGCCAGCCGGCTACGTCTCGCGCGTCAGGTGGTGACCGAAGGGCTGCTGCTTTCCGCGTTAGCCGGCGCGAGCGGATGGCTGCTGGCGCACTGGTTCCGCAACCTGATCGTGGCATTTCAGCCCCGATGACTTGCCTCGCGTGCATGAAATCGCGCTCGACGGCGCTGTCCTGGGTTTCACGCTTCTGGCTTCGATCCTAACAGGCATTATCTTCAGTCTCGCACCCGCCGCGCGTTTTTCGAAACCGGACCTTAACCAGGACCTGAAGCCTAGCGGCGGAAAGATGACTTTGAGCCTCTCCCGCTTCAGCATGGGCAGTCTGCTGGTGGTCGCGGAGGTTGCGCTGGCGCTTGGGCTGCTGCTCGGCGCAGGACTTCTGCTCAACAGTTTAGTGCGGCTCCAGCGCGTCGATCCGGGCTTCGACGCGCGCAACGTCGCTGACGATGCAACTCTCTCTGCCGCAGCCGCAATATTCCACGGGGGCCCAGATGGAGAGTTTTCACCGCCAAACGCTGGAACGCATCGAAGCGCTGCCCGGCGTTGAGGCTGCCGGGCTGATCAATGAGCTGCCGCTCGGCGGTGGCGACATGGACTTTCCGGAATTCACGATCGATGGGCAGGAGTCGACACCAGGCGCCTACTGGTTCACCAACAGCCTGAGCGTCGTCAGTCCCGGTTATTTCCGGGCGATGGGAACTCCGCTCGTGCGCGGCCGGTTATTCGACGACCGCGATAGCGAGCAGTCGGAGCGCGTGGTCATCGTCAACGAAGCGGCGGCACGACGCTACTGGCAGGGCCGCGACCCGGTCGGCAGCCGCATCAGCGCATTGAACGCTTTTTTCCGATTCCTCGTGGTCGGCGTGGTCGCCGATGTCCGGCATCAGGGGTTGGAGAGCGAAACCAATCCGCGCGTCTATCTGCCTCACACGCAGGTGATGGATCGGATGAAGACCCGACTGCTGCGCTCGATGACGCTGGCCTTGCGCTCCGCCCATCCCCGCTGAACCCCTGATCGCGGCCGTCCAGCGCGAGGTCAGCGCAGTGGATCGAGAACAACCCGTCTCGAATATTCGGACGATGCGACAGGTGGTCGCCGCTTCGGTAGCCGAGCGCAAGTTCACGACGGCGCTGCTCGGCGCTTTCGCCGCGCTCGCCCTGCTGCTCGCGCTCATCGGTATCTACGGCGTCATGTCTTACGTAGTCACGCAGCGCACGCATGAGATCGGCATCCGCGTGGCGCTCGGCGCCAGAGCGAGCGATGTCATGCGCCTGGTGATCAGGCAGGGGATGAAGTTGGCGTTCGCCGGACTGATCGTCGGATTGCCGGTTTCGTTCGCATTGGCGCAATTGATGAAGAGATTGCTGTATGGCGTGAGCGCGACCGATCCGCTGACTTTTGTGGCAGCGGCGGCGCTGTTGATGGGGGTGGCACTGCTAGCCGCGCTAGTTCCGGCACGGCGAGCCATGAAGGTTGACCCTGTGATTGCGCTACGCAGCGAATGACTTATGCGAAGACTATTGATCAGGCCACATCTGAGACTGATCGCGATGATTGGCGTCATCGTGCCTCGCCAGTTACGCGCTGATTGGCGGCAAGAGTGGGAAGCCGAATTGCGCTCGCGCGAATCGCTCCTGGCTGAATGGGACAACCTCAATTGGAGGACGAAACTCGACCTGCTGCGACGAAGCATCGGCGCATTCCGTGATGCGCTGTTATTACAACCGAGACGATTGGAGGATGAGATGTTTCAAGACCTGCGCTTCGGCGTGCGAATGTTGATCAAGAATCCCGGCCTCACGACGATCGCTGTCATCACGTTCGCGCTCGGCATCGGCGCCAACACAGTTGTCTTCAGCGGCGTCTACGCGATGCTGTATCAGCCGCTCCCCTATCCGAACTCCGAGCGATTGGCGGTGGTCTCGCAGGTGAGCCGGGAGAAGGTGGAGTTCGGAGTTTCATATCCTGACTTCACAGCCTGGAAGGAACGAAACAGCTCGTTCGAGCGGATGGCGGTATCGCGCGGGATCAATGTCATTCTGGACGTTGGCGATGAGGTCGAGCGCGTGGCGGGCAGTCGGGTCTCCTCAGAATTCTTGGCTATCCTCGGCGGTCACGTCCAAATGGGCCGCGTCTTTCTTGCGGATGAGTTTCGTCCGGGCGCTTCCAAAGTAGTCATTCTCAGCCACAAGCTGTGGCAGGAACGCCTGGGTGCTGATGCGAACGTAATCGGCCGGACGCTTTAACTCGACGATCGGAGCTACACGGTCGTCGGCGTAATGCCGCCATCGTTCCTCTATCCGTTTCGCTCCACCTTCTGGACGCCGCTCGAAGCCGAGGAAGAGTCCGCAACGCTGCTGGACGCAACGGCGAACCATTACCAGCTTATCGGTGCCCTCAAACCGGCGTAAGCTTTGCCGGCGCCGCGCAAGAGATGGCGGGGCTACCGCGCGCCTCGTCACAACAGAGAACGGCGGGACAGCCCGAATTGATAGTGAAGATGGCTCTCCTGCGCGATACGATCCCCGGCCTGACGAAGTATCGAGCTCCCATATACGGGCTGCAACTGGCCGTCTTCTTCGTGCTTCTGATCGCTAGCGTGAATCTGGCCAATCTGCTGCTGGCGCGCAATGCGACCAGACGCCAGGAGTTCACCATTCGCCTGGCGCTCGGCGCGAGCCGGAGGCGACTCGCGCGCCAGCTGTTGGTGGAGAGCCTGCTGCTCGGACTGCTCGGCAGTCTGCTCGGAATTTTGCTCGCAGCGTGGGGGATGAACGCGCTGCGCGCTGCCGGGGACCTTCGATTGCCCGGCGCGGGCGAGATCGAAATCAACATGCCCGTACTGCTCATAGCTCTGCTCGTCGCATTGTTGACGAGCCTCGCTTTCGGGCTCGGCCCGGCGCTCGTCGCTGCGCGCCAGGATTTGATCGAATGTCTCAAATCTGGCATCACAGCCGCTGACCCGCGCAGGCGGCGTTTGAGCGGCATTCTGGTCGCGGTAGAGGTCGCGCTGGCCGTGGCGCTACTCACCGGCTCGGGATTGATGATCAGCACTTTTCTCAATCTGACAAAGGAAGACCCCGGGTTCAATCCCAAGCACGCCGGAGCGGTCTCGATCTCTCTTCCACAATCGAACGAGGATGAGCATCCGGATCATGAAAGTCTGGCCTCCTATTTCGACGAGGCCATCAGACGGATACGCGCGCTGCCCGGAGTCGAGTCGGTCGGGGGCGTGGCGTATCTGCCTCTCGTCGGCTATAACCCCGGCGTTGATTTCACGATCGACGGGCGCGCGTCAGCGCCAGAGGGGAGGCTGAGAGCAGACATCCAACCCATCACACCGGACTACTTCCAGGCTATCGGCATGCCGCTACTGCGCGGGAGACCGTTCACCGATGCCGAGATGAAGCCGCAACCCGATGTGGCGATCGTCAATAACGCGTTCGCTAAAAAGTTCTGGTCCGATAAAGACCCGATTGGCAAAAGTATTATGTTGCAGAGTGACAAGCTGCCTAATGGCCCCCTCGTCGTAGTCGGAGTCGTAGGCGATGTAAAGCAGTTCGGTCTGCATATGGAGCCCCGGCCTGAAATCTATTTGCCGATGCGCCGCCACTCGATGGCGCTGATCGTCCGCACTGCCGGCGATCCGGTTCAATTGGCCGCGGCTGTGCGAGAGGCCGTCCAGCAGCTGGATAATCGGGCGGCGATCAGCATGAGGACGATGGAGAATGTGGTGAGTCGTTCAACCTGGTCGCGGCGCACACTCGCTTTGCAGATGGTGACCCTGGGGGCGGTCGCGTTGCTGCTGGCCGCGATGGGAATTTACGGCGTGATCTCTTATCTGGTTGCGCAGCGCACGCGCGAGATGGGAATCCGCCTGGCGCTCGGCGCGCAAAGACTCGATCTCCTCCGACTCGTCATCGGGCAAGGGCTGATGCTGACGATGATCGGCGTCGCTGCCGGCCTGGTCCTCGCGTTCGCTCTGACGCGCTTCATTTCAAGCATGCTTTTCGGCGTGAAGGCGAATGATCCGATCACTTTCGTCGCGATTGCACTGCTATTGGCGGCCGTGGCCCTGATGGCGAGTTTTCTGCCTGCCCTCCGCGCGATGAAGGTCGACCCGCTCGCGGCGCTGCGACACGAGTGACGCGAGATTCACCGCAAATCTCACAAAGTTAAATTAAAAGACACAGAAGAGAGAGGCTCTTCTGTGTCTTTCGCAATTCTGTGAATTTTGGGTGAATCCACTCCCTGATCTTTACTGACTTTCAACTGCTCCGATATCAGTGCCGCCCGGAACCCCGGTATTGATCAGGTCGCTTCCGGGCGCCAGCCTGAGGAAATTCCCGAGGCTGATGCTGCCATCGGAGTTGCGGTTAACAGTGGGCGTGAGACTGATGAAATCAGCCGCGCTCACGACCAGGCCTTTGGCATTAACGCTCACGCCATTCTTCCACCAGCAGTTGGTGCTGGAGACGTCAGTACCGACAGTATGGTCGCTGTTGGTGCCCTGGAAGGAGAGGTTGTTGGAGAAGACGTGGGTGCCCTCGTCGAATTTGATGTTCTCCTCGCCGTTGCCCCACGAGGTGTTGTTCGTCATCGTGATGCTGCCCGGATTCCGGTTGAAGGTGAAGCCATGCTTTTTGTTGCCGAAGGCTATCGAGCGCCTCACGATGTGATTGACCGCGATGTCCTCCCCGCCCAGTTTGAAACCATTGCCATCGCTGTCGGTGGTCGTACCGCCGCTCGACAGCGTCCCGTTGTTGTAAGCGATGCAATTCTCGATCGTCACAGCGCCGATCGCTCCGGTGTCGTCCTGCGTGAAGAGGTCCCAGCCATCATCGATATTGTGATGGGCGATACAACCGCGAAAGACGTTGCCCGGCCCGGATGTCAGTTTGGAGGCGAACCCATCGGCATCTTCACCGTTATCCGGATCGAAATTATCGAAGGACGTACAGTTGAGGATCAGGTTATTGGAGGGCCATTCGCTCACGGGAGCGCTCGAAGAGTGGCGGCTGAGTTGCAGCCCTGTGTCACGGTTATGATGCGTGATGCAGAGCTCGATGGTGTTGTTGTTGCCGCCGATGAAGATGCCGTTGTCGCCGGCGCCCATGACTTCCAGCCCACGAAAATGCCAGAAGTGGCCGTTGAGCTGGATGCCTCGATTGCTCGAAGCGAACGCCTGTGCTGAGAAGTTCAGAATCGGCCTCTCGCTGCCGAACGCGTAGATTTTCTTGGTCTGGCCGGAGCTACCGTTGTTGCCGCGAGCGATAGTGACCGTGGTTGATAGGTTATATGTGCCGCCCCGCATGAAAATCGTTCCGCCCGCCGCGATGCGAGTGACAGCCGAGGCCAGCGTGGCCGGCTGAGCCATCGTTCCCGGATTCGAATCGGTCCCGTTCGGAGCGACGAAAAGATCACCACCTCCAACCGGCGTGTCTACCGGCGTTGCGCTGACCTGACTTGAGTTGGCGCTCTGACCTGCGGAATTCACCGCGGAGACCACGAAGAAATAGGTCGTACCATTGACCAGCCCCATGTTGAGAAAACTCGTCGCGCTCACACCGGTGGCTATCGTCGTATATGGGCCGCCACTCGTCAGCGACCGCTTGACGTTGTAACTGCTCGCCCCCGCCGATGCGTTCCAACCCAACGAGACCTGCTCATCTCCCGCGTTGGCCAGTAGACCGGTCGGCGCTGGCGGCGGGTTTTGCACTCCCTGCGGCGTCGCGCTGATTTGGCTCGAGTTGACGCTCTCTCCGAAAGAATTCACCGCCGAGACTACATAATGGTATGTCACTCCATTCGTCAGGCCGGTATTGAGATAATTGGTGGAAGTAACACCAGTAGCGATGATGGTGTAGGGACCGCCGTTCGTGGTCGAACGCTTGACGTTGTAGCTGCTCGCACCCGTCGATGCGTTCCAACTCAACGTCACCTGCGCGTTACCCGGAGCGCCCGAGAGACCGGTCGGGATAGACGGAAGAGATACGCCGCCTCCCAGCAAGGAGATGAAAAAATCGTCGAACGATGCGCTCGCGAAATATGTCGCCCCGCCGATGAGCCCGGAAGTGTATTCGCCCTCCGTCGCATTCAAAAGCAGCGCGCCATTCACATAGCCGCTCAGAGATGAGCCCTGCGCGTCGAGACGGAGCGTGTAATACGTACCCGTTGTAAAATTGAATGACCTTGACGCCAGAATTATAGGTGCACTTCCCGCTCGCTTACCCAATACGAGTCGGTTTCCATTCTGCAGCGCCAGAAAATAATAATGGTTCGAGTTCACCACGCGCGTCATCACACCGATAAAGCGATCGGCTCCGTTGAAGGCGATCGGCTTCACTCGCGCCTGTACCGAGATGTCGGTCCACGACGAGGACCCGGTCCTCGTATTCGAGTCCGCGCTCGTGCCTGATTGCCTGTAGGCCAGCGATCCATCCGTCACAACCGACCAGGTTCCGCTCGATCTCGTCCATCCGCTCGCATTCCCATCCTGAAAGTCGTCGCTGAACAATGTCTGGGTCTGGGCTGAAACTCCGAAGCCGATGAGGATGGCAAAAAGAGCTACCAGTATGGAGAGAGTGATTTTTTTCTTTCGTTCTATTTGTAGCTGGATACTTTCGTTTGTCATGGGTTCTCCTTGGTTGGCGCGCGGGGACGCATCGCTTCCAGCTTGCTGAGATTCGATCATCGGCCGCCGGGTGAAACTCCGCACACTGGAAGCGATGCGTCCCCGCGCGCTCTTCATCGTTTCAGGGCGTCTTCATTCGAAGACTTGAGGGCTCCTCCTGTAGTTGACGGGTTATACGTTCATCTTCTATTTTTCATCAATTGTCTCAATATGTAACTAATGCACTGAGACAAAGCTACTTAGAGGGACTGTTATCACAGAGAGTGTCTAGAAAAAAATATTGAGATGACGGCTAAATATCAGGACCAGGCTTCGACGGGAAGCCCTCGGGAACTGCAATAATGCCCATGAATGCAACTTTATAAGAACATCCCGGAAACAACTGCAACTTCATGGCTTAATTTCATCTTCCCTAAATGGCCACCCAGGATGATGCCAGTCAACTATGATTTGCAGCTATAGCAATCAAATAATTAGGCTAACGGGATTTTGTCTTAACACGAGACAAATACTCCGAATCGGATGATTTGTCAACAGAGACCCAGATTATGATGAAAAATTTTAGATATTTTAGACAGACAGGGTTTACAGGATTTTGGGGATTTACTTCAATCCTGCAAATCCCGTCTGTTTTCGATCGTTATTAACGCGGCTGAGCTGATGCGGGAGGAAGCAGACGGAAGCGTAAGACGCTGGGGCGCTGCTTATCGTGATAGACGGTTTGATGCGCCGCAACTGCGCGAACGGCGGACTTGATGGGTTCGCCCGTGTTCAGGTTGCGCGCATAAAAAGGAAACATATGACTATTGATCATCAAACCGAGACGATGCCCTTGCTTGACCTGGTGGGCGGTATCCCAGATCGCAATGGTCGCCTTATACACTTGGTTCGGAACCAGGAGTGAAGGATTTTCCCAGCCGCTGATGTATCTGGCGCGAATCTTACCGGGAAGTCCGATCACCTTTATGATCCCCTTTTCGTCGATGTCGACCAGCGATGCGAAAAAGTCGGTATCCTTCGCGCTTGTCGAAAAGTACAAATCCAGCTCGATCGGTCCGCCGAGTTCGTACTCCGCCGCCGCCGCATCTGTCTTGTAAATGAGTACGTCGTTTTCGTGAGGCTCGAATTTCACTTCGGTAGAACCCAATTCGAAGATATCCTTCATATCTCTCAGTTCCTGCGGTATGACCGCAATAGCGGGATTATAGGTATACCGGTCCGGCTCCTGGTCGCGGGGGGCATCGGGTTTCAATTCGCCCAGGCTTGTTTTGCCGTTGGCTGGTCCGTCCGCGCTCAGGTAGAGGCTCATCTCTTTAGACTTCGGGTCTGGCCAATCTTCAAGCTCCATCCACCGGTTAGCTCCCGTTACAAAGACTCGAACCTTGGGTTGTTTATTCCAATAGACGTTCTTGCCCTTCAGCCAATGATCGAACCAGCGCAAATATATCGAATCGATCTCCATGATCGCGTCCGGTCCGTAGTCTACATCCTTCAATCTCGATGTGGCATTGAAGCGATGAGTCCAGGGACCGTAGATGAGCCATTGGTCTTTATGACCCAGCTCCCGCATCCTGCCCCAGTTGAGTTTCGTCCCGATGCCGTCAGAGTCCCACCACCCGCTGATATGCATGATGGGGATATTGATCTTTCCCATATCTGGCATGAAGCTCATACCGGCAAATGCGGAAGGCGTCTCATTCTCCAGCCATTGATCGTAATACGGTATGTCGACTCCCAATACCTCATCATCGGCCCGCGTCAGCGGAAGGGTCTGGAGTTTATCAAGGTTTGTTAGCAGTTGCGGGAAATCCGGCACTTTCCGGTCTCTGACATAATTGGCCCACCAGAGCGTGCTGTAGAGCATCGGGATGCCGTGATCGATCGGAAAATTGAAGAACAGGTCGGGCGGAGATACCTGCGGAACAATGCATTTGAGAGCCGGGTGTGCCTCGACTGCCGCAGCCCACTGCACCCAACCTAGATAACTTCCGCCGATCATTCCGACATTACCGTCGGAGAAGGGCTGTTTGGCGATCCAATCGATGGTGTCGTAGCCGTCGCGCCGTTCATGAGAAAAGGGATTCCAATCGCCCTGGCTCTCATTGCGCCCGCGCACATCCTGTACGATATGGACATAACCGCGTTTCGCCCACCATTCGCCTTCCAGCTTCGATAACAGCTCTCTCCCGTATGGAGTGCGCTCGAGGATTGCCGGATACTTACCATCGCCGGCGGGGCGGACGATATCGGCTGTGAGAGCTACACCGTCGCGCATCTTCACCTTGACGCCCTTTTCGGATTTCGTCTTGAAGTCCGGGCGGCTCAATTCCGGGTAGAGCGTCGTCGGATCTGACAATAATTTTTCAAACCCAGATCCAATGGCGCGCGCGGCCGCGGCAGGCGCGGAGACAGGTCGCACATCTTTCGGCGCCCGGCTAGGAAACGGTGCCAGAGCGACGAATGCAGCGAGCGATAGGATAATGAAGAACGGGGCATTCGGGGCATTCGGGGCAAATATATTTCTCATTTCTTCTCCATTTAAAACGATAGATAGTCCTGAAGCTTGTTATGAAACGATGAGACCGCGCAGGGAATTCCTCGCATAGAGCCCGCTCGGAGCTCGTCAGGAGTTCCCCTTTGGAGTTCGTTCAGAGTTCCGCCTTCAGGCGGTCAGTTCAACAGCCTAAGGGCGGAATGCGTTTGTGATATTACTGAATGGGTTGCGGTCCGCTGCCCCATTCTACGTCGTTTGGAGGTTTCAGTTCAGAGGAGACGTAAGTGACGGTTTGGGCGACGTCATGAAACAGTTCTCGCATGGAGTTCACGCTTGGAGTTCCGCCTTTTGGTGGTTTTACTCTGACCGCCAAGGCGGAACTCCAAACGGGAATTTCAAATCACTCCCGCACCTTTACATCGCCAGTTTAAATACTGCGAAATAGGCGCCTTGCGGATCTTGAATGATCGAGAAGCGTCCCGTTTTAGGAATATCGGTCGGTGGAACGTGTACATTTCCGCCCAACTTTTTGGCTTTCTCACTGGTCGCGTCGCAATCTTCGACCATGAAATAGATCATCCAGTGTGGCGGCACGCCTTCGAATTGCCCGCCTTCCATCGGCAACATTCCGCCGAGGGGCTGGCTCCCGTTCACCCATTCCGTATACGCCATGAAATCGCTGTCTTTGGTCGACCAGCCGAATAGCTTGGTATAGAAGGCCTTCGCGCTCGCCGTGTCGCGCGTCATCAGTTCAACCCAGCAGGCAGATCCCTGCTCGTTGACCAGATCGGCGCCTAGATGCGTCTTCGGCTCCCAGACAAAAAGTATAGCGCCGGTCGGGTCTTTGAAGCCGGCCATGCGCCATGATCCATTACATCGAATGCTGGAATGACCACTTCGCCGCCAAGCTCTGCGGCTTTCGCGGCCGTCTTCTCGGCGCTGTCTACCGCGACATACGCCATCCAATTCGGCGGCATACTGGGCTGCTGCGGCCCCGGTTGGTACAGTGCGCCGACCTCTTTGTCGCCGACGCGCAGCATCGTGTAAACGCCAGAATCACCCGGCAATACGTTGTCGACATGATTCCAACCGAAGAGCTTGGTGTAAAACTCCGTCGCGGCTTTTTGATCGCTTGTCGTCAGCTCGAACCAGCAGAAATTCCCGGCGGGATGTTTAAGTTGATTACCCATATTATTCCTCCCATTGAATCGCTGAAGTTTGGTTGATCAGGTCAGGCGCATTGATTCTGACGCAGAAAAGCGGAAGAGTGAAGCGGATTCGAAGCAAAGACGCAATGCGCATGGAATTTCTTTTCGCCTTTATCTCCCGGCAAATTTCCGGGCGAATTGCTCATTAAATTTCCTCGGAATATCCGGAACCATGTTAACGCACACGAGTCGAATTATCTCCATTCACCCTGAATGACGAACGACGCCCAGAAATATGGCGAGGACCAGCGTTTCTGCTTCATCATTTCGAGTTGTGCCATGCGCAGGGCAGCCGCCGGTCGCCGGCCATTCTTCAGCATCTTATGATAGAAATGCGCCATCAAGTCGGCAGTAGCGTAGTCATCGACGCGCCAGAGGCTCGCCACGACACGCTGTGCTCCGGCATACATAAACCCCCGCGTCAATCCGACCAGCCCTTCGCCTTTGATCTCCTTTCCGAGACCCGTCTGACAGGCGCTCAGTACGACGATCTCCGACGGCATCCGCAGGTTGTAGATATCGTGCAAGCGTAGAAATCCATCCTGCGACTTTCCGGTTTTGTCCAACAGAGACAAGACCAGCCCCGATAGTTCGGGATGCTCGCTATTGAGCAAACCATGGGTAGCGAAATGGATGATGCGATAGTCGGCCAGCTCGCCGCTCATGACCATCGCCCGGCTGGCCTGGAAAGAGGTTGCTTTCAACAACGAATTGGCCGGCACCAGTTCAGCAATCGCCTTGGCCTCATCTATTGAAAACGGCAAGCGCCCGAAACTTCCCCTGTACGTGGCTCTAATCGATCTAATAAATTGGGAAGCATCCGAATTCTCGGTTGGCGATGACGAGATGGGGTCGGGAGCCGAGCGGATAATCACGGTTGGAGCTCGCTTTCCCGTTTTTCGCTTGATTATTGTGAGCAGACGCGGATCGTCGGCTTCGAAGACCGGATCAGCCAGGACCGCGAGCATTTTGCGGGCGGGGACGCGCCCGGCCGACTCGCGCCGAATCACCTCCAGGACCGATGCCGATGGCAAATTGACGATCTCGTGATCGGTGATTAGCGGTGTCAGGACTGAGTCGGGATGCCCAGACGCACTCGTGTGGAGGTCGGGAGCAGGAAGTGCACCGAAGGGGAGATACTGCAATGCCCCATCCGCCACAATCAACAATCGCTTCCCTTTCCATTCTCCGCAGAGCGAATCGGCGATCTGACCGAACAACATCTGGCTCAAATCTTGAGCGGCAGATCTATACTGCGCATCGGCCTCGGCGATCTGCTTGAGTTGCTCCGCCTCTGCTAATCCAGCCCTCGGCTCCCGTGCGGTCAACCGCTCATATACGGCGCGCGCGGCATTTTCGATCTCTGATCGTGACGGGAGCTGGCGGCTGACAATCGCTTGCGGCGTCACCACCCATAACCAGCTGCGCTCTTCGCCGAGCGCAAATTCCAGCAAGATCGTCTCTCGGTCTAGCAATTTCCGCTGTATTTCCACGACGGTTAGCGGTTCGGGACGAGTGAGTGCGGCGTAACGCGGATTGGAATCACGAATCTTCGCTTCTACATCCCGGTACCGAGATGTCAATTCGGCGATCTCCCGGTCAAAGTCAGTCGCTGAGCCTTCCGGGTCAAGGTCGCTGAACGCGCGCGCCCGCGCCGCTGCCTTCGCGTTCAGCTGTTGGTGCAATGTGCGCGCGCTCTCGCGCAGTTGCGGGTCAATGCCCTCCCCCAAGTCGAGATTGATCTCGGCGAGTTGCTCGAGCAGTCCCCGGGCGCGCGCCCGTTCGCTGGCGCGGAGTGCCAATTCATCGTATCCCGCTGACGGTTTCCGCCGGTGCAACGACATGAGCAGGTCGATATAAATCTCAAAATCGTTCTGAGCGTAACCGAAGAATGATGCGCGCAGGTCCTGCCGCGAGACGCTGGATCGGATAGATTCCTTGATCTCGAGTGCCGCCTCGATCTGTGCGCGCGCTGCATCCAGATCGCCCATCGAGTAGTTGGTCCGTGCCAGGATATAGAGGGTCTGAGCTTCCGACTGGCGCACCCCCATTCCCCGGTACAGATTCAAAGCCTGGTTAAGGTAATCCAGCGCCTTCTCCTTCTCCCCTCCCAGGTTAGAAAGATTGCCCAAAGCCTGCAGCGCACCGGCTATAGATCTGTTGTCCCCCACTCTTCGTGCCATCGTAAGCAACTGATTGTAATAATCGGCAGCCTTTTCACGATCGCCCAGCGCGAGATACACGCCGCCCAGTCCTCCCAACGCAACGCCCTCCTGATACAAATAACCGTGCTTGCGCGCGATCTCCAGGGCGCGCTCAAAGAACTCGAGCGCTTCCCTAATTTCACCCAGATCTTTGCGCGCCAATCCTAGAAGATTGAGCACACCGCACTGGTGCAATGTATTCCCAACAATCGTATAGGTCTGCAGAGCCTGGTTGAAATAACCGAGAGATAACCGCGGTTCGCCCAGCGCAAGATATACTCTTCCTATATTTTGAATCGCGCCTGTCTCTCGGAACCTGTCCGATAAACTCGCAAAAATTCTTCTTGCCTGGCTGAAACTATCGAGAGCTTGCTGAGACTCTCCCCAACCGCGTTGTATGTGGCCAAGCGATATCATCAGATTCGCCGCCTGGCGAAGATCGCCCAGGTCCTGCGCAATCTGCCTTGCCTGGTTGTGGTAGATGTAGGTTGAATGGAGATTCTCCGAGTCTGCGGTATAACGCGCCAATACGTGTCAACAGCCTTAATTCACTCGGACGATCTCCCAGTTCCCGCCAAGAAGCCAACGAGGTCTTATATTTTGCGATACCTCGCGACAATTCTTCCGGCGTCCATACCTTGTTAGCCAGAACATCCCCTTCCAATTCGGTTCTGACAGCATCAATGCGGAGTTTGTCATTGTGCGTGACCGGTCGCAGCGTCTCGATTTTGATTTCGTAAGTTAGCCGCGCGTAGATTTGGTCGAGCAGAGACGTTTCCAACCTGTAGTTCCCCGAAACCCGAGCGACGAACAAGAAGGTTGCGACCTGTCTCTCTTCGCCTCCGTTCATTACCTTTTGAGTCGAAGTGCTCAGAAGAGGCGTCTCCTCTTCGTGACAATTGGGATCCGGCGCGAACAATTTTGCCCGCAATTTGTCATGTTTGCAGGTCAGCGTCAGGCGCAGGTAATCGCCGGCAGAAAGATTTATATGCCAGAAGTGCATCTCTCCGCCTGCAATCTCGACTGATCTCGGAACGTCCGGTTCAAATATTTGTGGCTGTGCCCGCGCTTGATCCATTTGCATTGATATCGCGGCAGACGGCCAATGGCTGAGCGCAAACACCATCACCAGGAGCCAGGAATAGGGACGATGCGGATGTCCGGTCCGTGCGATCTTCATTGATTTTTCCTCCGAAAAAAGTCCGGGGGCGCGAGTGCGGACCCGCTGGCTTACAGCCCGCCGGTTTTGTCACAACTTGGTGATTCTGAAAAAGTAGCTTGTTATTTCTTCCGACTCCCCAGCCGAGTCGAGGGCGGAAAGCTTCAGGATGTAATCGCCTGGCACCAATCTGCCGGAAGGAATGTCGACAGAGACCGCGTAGTCAGCATTTTCAAGCCGAGGTTTGAGAGTTGATCCCTTCCATATCTGCCGCCCCCCGACCTCGCGCACTGCGGCCTCAAAAGTGCGCGAATCTCCCCGCTCAACTCGCATTAACAAACGTACTACGCCGGAATCGCTAGGAATCGCCAAAGACTGCGGATTGTTGCCGCTGCGTATCAGTCTGGGCGAAAGCGTAAAAGAAAATATTCCCCGTAAGTTTCGAGCCGCCGGCTGCGTCAAATTATTATTTTCGCCGCGCAAGCGTTCAAGCGCCTCTCTCATCTCCTCGTTCTGATTGCGCGCAGCGGCGATCCGATCGGACAACTCCTCTTCACGGATCCTCTGACTTTCGCTATCGCCTGCGATTCGCGCCATTTCACGGCGCAATCGCAAATCGTCGATGGAGAGCCATAGGCTTACGGCCAAAAGTAACAAAATAGCCGCTGCCGCAGCAATCGGCCACCGCGAAAATGGTGTGCCGTATTTTCCGAACAGATTCGCCCACTGAGAGACCTTCGGCTCCACCGCATACTCTTCCGTCATCGATCCGTCCGCCTTCTTAATCAGATCCTCGGCAACCTTGACGCGCTGAAAATGGACCGGAGTGACCAGATAGTGGCGCTCGAATTTTTCTCGATCTGCGGGCGCCAGCCGGCCGCGGACATACCCGTCGACCAAGGTGTTCTCAATCTCCCACATCTGTTCGAACGATTCGTCCTCGGCGAAAAGTTGCTGTTCCAATGCGATCGCTTCCGTTTCCGGCAGATCACCGAGTAGATAACGACGCATCTGATTTTCCAGTATTTCGGTCCTCATTTTCGGTCATGGCGAACGGCCGCCATCATTTAAGCAGCGTATTATCTATAACTGTCAAAATAATCGAATCCATGTCGATCAAGTCGATTATTTTTTTCCTACCGGCGATGGCGGTCCTCCGATGCACTGGGTGACACATTGTTCGAGTTTTTCTCTAATTCTCTGAGCGCGGTTACGGAGCGCATTTAGCGGTATTCCCAGACTATTAGCAAGGGCCTGGCGGTTGTTTATCTTGAGGCGTCGCTCATCCTGATAATATTGCAGAATCAATCGGTGGCTCTCGATCGGTAACTGGCTCAGGCATCGCTCGAAACAATTATGTTGGGCAGACTCTTCCGTTTGGGGAGACGATGTGGCGACTGAGCCCAGCTCGTCGAGGCTGACCTGACGGCTGCCGGCCTTTTTATGCGTTTCGACCAACACCAAGCGGGCGATGCCCCCACAATAAGTGGGAATATCGCGAATCGCCTCACCCGATTCCAATTTACGGATGACGCGATCGATCGTCTCATCGGCGCACTCTTCGGGAAAATGTGCCCCGCGCCAGTCGAAGAATTTCACCAGCTTCCGGCGGATGACTTCATATTTTTCGCCGGCTACATCGACATCGCCATCGAGGCAAGCAAGCAGTCGTCCCAGCGCTTCTCCTGTCAACACCCATTCGGTCCGGGTGGTTCGGACATTATTCATGTCGTGTCGGCTAATCCTCCAACATTTAACCTGCGGGCAAAATAGTCGCCCTATTCCCTTCGGTCTCGCATCTTAACTTATTTCACTTTTGCCAGCATCGTATTTTGCCTGTCTTCCGAAAAAACTCTGCGACATGTTTTCTCCAACGTCACCAGTAGTGCATGGAGACGCAACTGACACAACACGAATTGCGGATGGTACCGCCATCCGTCTATCGAAGGAGGTTGAAAGCCATGACCTCTATTACCGGGAGTCCCGGCGGGAGCGGCGCCGGAAATAGATGCGCCGCTCCGGAATGGTCAGCAGCGTCACCGACAAAATCAACTAGGAGGAATCTATGCATAACATTGATCGTACGAACATGGAGTCGAATTTTGACGAATACCAGAACGGCGAGTTCGGGTACGAGACCGCAGGCGATCAAGAATACGAAACTTACGGCGAGTACAACCAGGAACTTCCCTTCAACGAAGCCGAGGAGATGGAGTTGGCGGCCGAATTGCTGAGCGTTTCGAGCGAGGCGGAATTGGATCAATTTCTCGGAAACCTCATCAAGTCTGCGGGCCGGGCCGTCGGCGGCGCTATCAAATCTCCGGTCGGCAAGGCGTTGGGTGGGGCGTTGAAAGGAATCGCGAAACAAGCGTTGCCGGCGGTGGGAGGCGTCGTCGGAAACGTTTTGTTGCCCGGCGTCGGCGGGGCCATCGGAGGGAAGCTCGCCTCGGCCGCCGGCAAAGCGTTCGGATTAGAGTTGGAAGGGTTGAGCTACGAAGACCAGGAGTTTGAACTGGCGAAAGGCGTGGTCCGTCTGGCCAGCGCGGCAGCCAGCAACGCCGCTCAGGCCGCGCCATCGACGCCGCCCCAGCGAGTGGCTCAAACCTCATTGACGGAAGCGGCAAAAACACACGCGCCGGGACTGCTGCGAGGAAACAAAGCCGGATCTGCGGACAAATGCCAGCACCAATCCAACGGCCGCTGGATCCGACGGGGAAATACGATCACTCTGGTGGGAGTCTGAACCGTGGCTATTCAACGGGTACGCGCTTTTCCTGCCTGGTCTCCGGCGTTGAGCCTTCTCGAACAAGAGGCTCGCGCGCTGCTTGCCCGGCTGGAGAAGGTCAAACCGTTTGCCCTGCATCAGACGATGGTTCCCGCCGCCGCGCTGCCGCCGGCCGTGCTGAGCGCGATCGATCGCTATTTGATCGATGGTCGCCGCAAGGTCCGGCGGTTGGTGCAAAACTACGTGGATTGGTTAGTCGGAACGGCGGGACATTCCAGCCATCTCGAACCGGCGCACCGCCGCTTCAGAATGCTACGACTGCAATTCAATACTGTTCTGTCGCAATTCGACATCTTCGCCGATGTCATGACCCAACGCAGCGAGCACGAAACGGGCGTCTGGTTGGCCGGTCTGGACGCGGCCGCGTCCGATGCCCTTTCGCTCAACGGCGACTATTACAGCCCTCCCGCATTAATCTGTTATCTGGATCGCGGGTACGGCGCGGCGATTCGCCGGGCGCGGACGCGATTGCCGGGAGGAGGAGAGAATCCGGTGGGCATCATCCGCGTGCCGCGCGAGCGGATGATCGGCAGCGGGATCGCATCATCGCTGATTCATGAGGTAGGCCATCAGGCCGCGGCTTCGCTCAACTTGACCGAATCGATCCGCCCGATACTGAGCGGGCTACAGCGAAACGGCGAAACGAATGGCGCAGTCTGGAGGTACTGGGACCGCTGTCTCCCGGAAATCCTCGCAGATTTCTGGTCGGTCGCCAGATTGGGACTGACATCGACGTTGGGACTGATGGGCGTCGTGACGCTTCCCAGATATTTCGTCTTCCGGCTGAATCTCGACGATCCACATCCGGTTCCCTGGATTCGCGTCAGGCTGAGTTGCGCCATCGGGCGCATGCTATTCCCGCATCCGCAATGGGACAGACTCGAGGGCATCTGGCTCTCCTATTATCCGCCGGAGAACGCCGATCGCCGGAAACGCGATTTCCTGGCGCTGCTTGTAAAGACGATGCCGGGATTGGCGGCGCTTATCGCAAATCACAGTCCGCCCTCGCTCGCCGGCGCCTCGTTGAAAGAAGCGCTGCAGACAGTCGATCGGCAACCGGCTCATTTGACCGATCTGTTTCGATCCTGGCGCGCATCGCCGGCCCGGATGTACAGGGCCTCGCCGACGCTGGTCTTCGCTGTTATCGGGCAGGCGCGCGCCGAAAACTTTATCAGCCCGGAGGAGGAGAGCCGGATATTCTCCGAGATGCTCGATTACTGGGCGCTACGCAACGCGCTCGATTACCGAGTTAATTGCGCCAATCCGACGGGGAAGTATTTAACCCCATCGCAATTTATTCCTGACCAAATTTTGAGGAGGTAATATGAATAAGAATCCGCACAAGCATGCTGAGGCGACCGGCACCAATGAGTTGGAACGAGCAAAATCCGTCGCCAACGAGCTTGAAAATTCTAAATCCGAAAAGCTCCGAGACGCGCTGGCGGAGAGCTCCCAGGATGCGCTGGCCAATGCCAGAGCACCTCAGCCATTGGTTAACGTCAAGTTAACGCGCGCATCGGGCGTTCCGAGCCCCGGAGATCTCGGGGACGAGAAGATATTCTGGACGGCTATCCGCAATCGCACCGAGGCCATCGGCTTCGACAATTATGCCAAAGTGATCGATGCCGTTCTGTGCGGCAGAAATAATCCATCGGGAAAGACCTGTAAAGACCCGTCTCAAGATGTCCTGTTCACCGATATCGGAAGTCCTTCGATCCAAGAGCGGCGCGACAATCTGCTGGACGATTTCCCGAGCATCAACGGCGTCGACTCATATAACCTGCTCAAACTGACTACGCAGGCATTTCTGCTCGTTGAGACCGGGATCATCATCAGGCGCCCACACGTGGGAGCTGATAATTTCATCAGGGATGAGAGAAACAGGTACGGCGACAACTCGATCATCTACCAGAATCCGGATGATCGTAACGACCCCAACAGCCTGAGCTTTCAATTGAGACGCTTCCTGGGTTTCGACCACAAGGTCCCTTACCTCAGCCGGATTGTCGATGCGCTGGTGTCAGCCGGATCCAGGCAGGAAGGCTCGCCGTTCTGCGAGGGTTTACTGCAGAATCGATTCTCATGTCCGAGCATGATCGAACTGATCTGGTCTTTCTGGAAGGAACAGGGAATGCTGGTTCAAACTATGAACGCCATCGCCCTCCGCTTCCAGAACAAGCGAGGTCCCTCTGACCATGATCCACTGGCCAATCTGGAGATCGATCCGCTGCGCCCGCTCAGCACACTGATCTGGGGGTTTATTCAAGATGAGTATAACCGCCTGACCGTCGCGCGCCGCGCTTACGAATATGATCACCAATATGGATTGAGGATTTACGGGAAGGCCATACCCAATTTGAGACCGGCCGACAGCCGTTCGAAGTTCCTCGAAGCATTTCATAACCTGCTCTATCGCGCCTCGCTCTTCTATCGCGAAGATGCCGACACGACCGTGATCGCCGACGGGTTCCCGCTTCTGAATGCACTGCGCGAGGTTCATCTGATGCTGGCCGAGGGAGCGGGCAATCAGTACAGCGATCTGCAGTGGACGGCGCGCGGCGAGATGCTGATGATGCAGTGGTTGTTAGCGCGGCCCGAGATGCGCGAATTTCTGCGCGGACGCGCGATGGTCCCATACAATGAGCGCTGGATGGGGCAGGTCGATACGATGAAGAGGCTGCAAGGTTGGACGGATACTTCGATCACGCATTTCCGCAACCTGGCGATCTACGGTGAGCAGATATTGCTCTCTGTGAGGTATGGTGATTGGATCGGCGTTAACGACCAGGAACAGGCAAAAACCTGGGCCAGATACTGGAGGCCCGAAATTCAGGGGTATATTCACGCCTATCTGGCGGCCACCGGAGTCGATCTGTCTGATGAAGTGGTCGACACACGGCGCGCGGCGGTCCGGTACGTTCAACCGTCCGCGCTGTTGAGAGATCGCCTGGCCGCGCAGGGCGGGCAAGCCGGCCTGCCGCCCGCTTCGGGGGGCAGAGCGTTGGTTGCCGGCGGAGTCGATTTCTCCGCTTCGGCCGGATTCCGCCGGCGCAGGCTCAATCCGGTCAGAGAAGAATGAACCGAATCGTGATCATACCTTGAGCCGTGGCGCCGATGTATCCGCCATCGCCGCGGCTCCCGGATCCATCACAACCTGTTATCTCCAGCGGCCGATTGGTGGATTATGCCAATTGTGGCGGCTGTGGCCATCAGCCATATCAAAAGTAGGAGCCGATCATGAGCAGCCGATTTAATAGTGAAATATTCGAAACCCAGCCTTTCATTTTTGAAGAAGGTGAAGATAACGAGAGAGACAGACCCATCGGGCATAGCAGAGTTGCCTCTCGCCGACCCGCTGGCCGAAGCAAGCAATCGGCCCGGCGACGGCAACCGGCGCGCTCGCGCCCAAGCCCAAGATTTCAGATCAGATTCCCGGTCTTTTCACTGCCATACACGGCTTTGCCAGTGCCGGTTGAAACAGCGAATGAGCCTGATGCCCAAGAGCCGCCGATAGATTCTGCCCCGGACGATGCCACCACTCCACAGCTCGAAATCGGCTCTGGCGGCGAACGGAGCAAGAGGAGCAAAAGGGGCAACGGGGGTAAGGGGGACCAACGAAGCGAGGGGGGCCAACGAGGCGAGGGGGACCAACGAGGCGAGGGGGGCCAACGAGGCGAGGGGGGCGAGTACGTGCGCCGCGTGCAGAGCAAGCTGAACCGGCTATTAGGATTGAAGCTGCCGCTGGATGGCGAGATGGGTGTGAAGACGCGCGCCGCGATTCGCAGCCTGCAGCGAAAATATGGGCTGCCAGTCGATGGGATCATCCGGCCGCAGACTGAACGCATATTGGCCGCGGCTGGCCATTCCCGACGCCCGCTCCGCACAGAAGAAGAGATCGACAGTGAGGTTGATCGAGGCAGTTATGATTACGCCCGGTGGGTGCAGCGTTCCCTCAACCACCTTATGGGCATGGGGCTTGTCGAAGATGGAATCATAGGTACGCATACCCGCAGCGCAATCCGCAGTTTCCAACAACGATACGGTTTGATCGTGGACGGAATCGTCGGGCCGCAGACCGAGGGAGCGCTCATCAATGCCGGCGCCGCCCCTCCGCCGGGCGACGTGGGCACTTACCCTTCGACTCCTCCTCGAACAGGCGCGCCGGCAGGATCGCTTGCCTGGGGAGCGAAAGTCTCGAACGAGTTTCGAACCAAGGTACTGGCTATCGCCAGGACGTTAAATTGTGATCCGAACCACCTGATGGCAGCCATGGCATTCGAGACGGCCGAGTCATTCAGTCCATCCAAACGAAATCCATATAGTGGCGCCACGGGGCTCATCCAATTCACAGTGACGACGGCGAAGAGACTCGGGACCACGACGGATGCCCTGGCCCGAATGACAGCCTTGCAACAGCTCGATTATGTCAAAAAGTACATGCAGGAATACGCCAACCGGATAAATACGATTGAAGACGTTTATATGGCGATCCTTTGGCCGAAAGCCATTGGCCAACCGAACAGCATGATTTTGATGTCGCGTAATAGTAGCGATGCAGTTAACCGACTAGCTTACGAGCAGAACGCCCCCCTCGATGCCAGTCGAGACGGCACAATCACGAAAGCCGAGGCAGCCGAGCCCGTTCGGCAGAGGCTGGCGAAGGGCTTGCTGCCCGGGAATGTCAGCTCGGCACCTACTTCCGGCAGTCCGAGTTCATACATCCCGATTCCTCCCTTAACCGGCGGGCAGCCGACTCCGGCACAGCCAACGAGAAAACAGCTGAGCGGCGGCGCGTGGGTCGATCAATTTCGAGGCAGCTCAAGTCCGGACGATCTCGCCTCGCCCTTCCGTGAAAACGTCAAGAAATTCCTGGCGGCCCTGGCTGAAGCCGGAGCCAACGTCAGGATCAGTACGACTTTCCGTCCGGTCCAGCGGCAGTATCTAATGTATTGGGCGGCCCAGATCGCCAGGAGCAAAAGTACCGGACAAAACATCCCTCAATATCCCGGCGTGAATATCGAGTGGTGGCACGGTAACGTCGAGGCCTCCAGACGGGCGGCCCAGGAAATGGTGGACCGTTTCGGGATTGGCCAAAATCCGGTCGCGTATCCGGAGCGCTCGCTTCACGACGAGAGTAAGGCGATCGATATGAGTCTCAGCTGGACCGGAAATTTGCGAATCAGGAAAACCGACGGCCAATATGTCACTATCACGTCTTCACCAAAAGACGGTACTAATCGCGATCTGGTCGAGGTCGGGAAAAGTTACAAGGTCTACCATCTGGCAAACGATCCCCCACACTGGTCGATAAATGGCAGCTGATCATCGGCGTCGCCGATTCATGCCCGATTCATGGAAGATAAGCGATGATCATAGATTGTCATTGCCACGCCGGAAAAGGCGACGGGTTGACCGGCCCATGGGACACCAACGCGTCGCTCGAAAAATATCTGCCGCGAGCGCAACGAGCCGGCATCGATCGTACCGTGCTGCTCGCGGCATTCCATTCTGATTATTCCTCGGCTAACCACGAAGTGGCGCGCATCGTCGCCTCTCAACCCGATCGCTTTTACGGATTCGCCTTCGTACACCCGGCGCGCGACCGCGGGCGGGTGGCGGTGATGGTAGGAGAGGCGGTCACGCGATATGGCTTCGTCGGGATCAAGGTTCATCGGCACGATTCGCCGATCACGCGCGAAATTTGCGATGTCGCTCGGAGATTCTCACTGCCGGTTATGTACGACGTCATGGGTGAAATATCGGCGATCGAACTGCTGGCAGCGGAGTATTCCGACGTGCCGTTCATTATCCCGCACCTCGGCAGTTTCGCCGACGACTGGCGGGCGCAGCTGGCACTGATCGACCAGTTGGAACGGCATCCGAACGTTTATACCGACACTTCGGGCGTGCGGCGATTCGACCTGCTCGATCAAGCCGTTCGACGCGCGGGAGCGGAAAAAATATTATTTGGATCCGACGGGCCGTGGCTGCACCCCGGAGTCGAACTGGCGAAAGTCAAAGCGCTCGGATTATCGCCTTTGAGGGAGCAGATGGTGCTGGGCGACAACTTTCTGCGGCTGATCGATCATCCCCCTTCAATATACGCTCGGCCCGCTGCACTTGATGCGCGCCGACGGTCAAGCCGAGCCTAGTCGATCCCTAGGACAGTCTCGCGCTTAAAGCCCAGACCGATGAAATGAAGGTTGCAAGGTTCGCAATAGTCCCGGCCTCTCAAGGTCTCACTACCCAACCTTTGCACGAATCAGCCCACGTAGTGGGCGATAGAATAAAGCCCAGGGTGTAGCCGAAGGCGTAACCCTTGTGGCGTACCTTAATCGCGCGAGCCCACGAAGTGGGCGATAGACCTCAAAATTGCGTGGTTGATCCCAAACTCTGCCGCCCGTTTCACTGGCTCGAACCATCTTTATGATGTCACCCAGGGTTACGCCTTCGGCTACACCCGGGCTATATTCTGTTGCCCGCATTCGCGGGCTGATTACTACGGTTATTTTTAGTGCTGCCTCTTTTGTATCTTTGTGAGTTTTGTGGTGAATTTTCTTGATCAGCCGAACGCTGCTTCACTCACTGCGCAATGCCACCATCGGGTCTACTTTCGTCGCTCGCCGCGCCGGTATCCAGCATGCAACGAGCGCCACCATCATCAACACCACCGCGATCACCATAAAGGTCAACGGATCAGTCGGGCGCACGCCAAACAACAAGGTCTCCATCCACCTCGTCAGCGCGAACGCCGACAGCAATCCGATCGCGATGCCGATCAGCGCCAGCGTCATTCCCTGGGCAATCACTATCTTCAGCACATCTCTCGCCTGCGCTCCCAATGCCATGCGGATACCAATTTCTCGTGTGCGCTGTGTAACCGCATAGGCCATCACACCGTAGATGCCAACCGACGCCAGGATCAAAGCTACAACCGCGAAGACCGTCAGGAGAACCGTGTTGAAGCGCGCGCGCCCCATCGATTCAGACAGCCAGCTCTCCATCGTGCGGACCTCTGCGACAGGCTGGTCGTGATCGAGCGATCGGATCACTCCACGCGCTGCCGCAGCCACATTCAAAGGGTCACCCGCTGTTCGTATGACGAGCGTCATGCCGGGGAATGCCAGTTCCGAATGCGGCCAATAAAAAGTAGGCTCAGCGTCCCAAGCCAGAGTCTCCTGCTTCGCGTCGCCGACGATGCCGATTATCTCCACCGGCGGGTTCCGGCTTGGAGGACGGGAGTGGATCGTTACCTGTTTGCCGATGGGGTCTTCGCTCGGGAAGTATTTGCGAGCCAATGCTTCATTGATAAGTACGACGCCTTGCGCCTCAGTCGCCTCCTGTTCGGTGTAGATGCGCCCGCGCAGCAGTGGGATCTGAAGCGCGCGAAAATAATGGGCGTCGGTAACACAAACTTTCGTCAAAAGGTCCTGTCCGGCTGGAGGCTTCGGACGGTCTTCGATGTAAAAACGGACGCCGATAGCGGGACTGGCAAACGGGAGAGCGGAGACTGCGCCGGCGGCCTTCACTCCGGGCAGCGCCTGCAGACGCTCCACGGCCTGCTTGATCAAGTCGATGCGTTGTCGTTCCGGTGCTTGCCAATTCCGCGACACGCCCACTCCCATTGTCAGCACATTTTCCGGATTGAACCCGGGATCGACTGCCTGCAATCGCGCGAAGCTGTTTATCAGCAGGCCGGCGCCGGCGAGCAACACCAGCGCCAGCGCGACTTCCGCGATGACAAATAGGCTGCGCAGGCGCCGGTTGTGGCGACCCTCTGCGACGCTTCGGCCGTTCTCCTTAAGAGTGTATTGTAGATTCACGCGTAACGACGCAAATGCGGGCACGATGCCGATGAAGAGGCTGGTCGCTAGCGAGATGCTGAGCGTAAAGATGAGAACGCGCGCGTTGATCCGGATGCTCTGCAGGATGAGCAGGTCGGGCGGACTCAGAGAGACCAACAGGTTTGTACCCCAGACAGAGAGCAACAAACCGGCAGCGCCGCCCAGGGCGACCAGCAACAGGCTTTCAGTCAATAACTGACGTACAATCCGCAAACGGCTCGCTCCCAGCGCCGAGCGTAACGCGATCTCTTTACCTCGCGCCGCCGCCCGCGCCAGCTGCAGGTTCGCCACGTTCGCGCAAACAATCAATAAGACGAAGGCGATCGCGCCGAACAGCACCAGCAAGGTCAGGCGCAAACCACCGTACAACTGTTCGCGCAGCGGGACCACTGAAGCGCTCAGATTGGCATGGTAATTCGGATATTGCTCTGCTATCCGCGCCGCAATCGTCGCCATCTCGGCCTGTGCCCGGTCAATAGAAATGCCCGGTTTGAGGCGAGCGACAGCGTTCAGATATCGTCCCTGCCACACGCGATGGCCTCTGGTCGGAGCAAATGTCGTCCAGAGCTCGGCCGATTCCCCGCCCTTCACTCTCCATTGAAAACCTGGCGGCATGACTCCGACGATCGTGGCTTCATCGGGAAGAGCCTGAATTATCTTAAGCCGGCGACCGATGATTGCCGGATCGCCAGCGAAACGCCGTTGCCATAAGCTATGGCTGATCAATATAACTCGCGGCTGATTCGGTCTGACATCGTCTGATGTGAAACCACGTCCCAGTGCTGCTCTTACGCCGAGCAACTTAAACAGGTTGTGTGTCACACTCTGTGATGCGACCTCCTCCGGCTCGCCATCGCCGGTCAGGACCGCCCGACCGCCAGCGAAAGCAGCCATATCGGCGATGACGTGATTCTGTTCCTGCCAATCCGCAAATGTATCGGGATCGACTCCCATCTGCGGGAAATTGCGCGCGGGCCAGCTCTCCGAAACCAGCATCAGTCGTTCAGCCTCGTGATATGGCAGCGGGCGCAACAGCACCTCATTTACCACGCTGAAGATCGCGGTATTTGCGCCGATCCCCAACGCCAGAGATAGCACCGCGATGAAAGTGAAGCCCGGCTGTTTCAACAGCATTCGCGCGCCAAAACGCAGATCCTGCCAGGCTTCTTCAACCCGTCGGAGCCGGCTGACATCCCGATAGGCTTCCTTCTGCTGCTCCACACCCCCGAAGCTTCGCAGTGCCGCCAACCGCGCCTCTTCTTCGCTCATTCCCCGCCGAATGTTGGCGGCCGTCTCCATCTCCAGATGAAATCGCATCTCGACATCCATCTCGCGCTCGGCATTTCGCCGTCGCAAACTCGCCGTCAGACGATGAAATAATTGGCGAAGCATTGCATCTCCCTCCAGATGTTCTACAGGAACGATACTATTCCTCTTGTAGACAGTCAAGAGAGGTGAGGATCGGGGCAGGCGGCTGGGAATGGTCCTGGAGTTTATCTGACTATGACCATATCGTTTCGCCTCACATCCATTCAATTGTCACCCTCCCCACCAGAATTTTCGCGCAGCCAATAAAACCGAAGGGACTGGATCGAACTGGCTTGAAACAAGCTATTTCGTGCAGTAATATGCATCATCGTGCAAGAACGTGCAACTTCAAAACCTGACCCATCCGGAAGTACAAAAGGTCTGAGGGCCAGTCGGATGGCGGTTCTGACGGCATTTTTCGTAATGGGCGGGGCATTCGCCAGCTGGGTAGCGCGCATACCGGCGATCCAGCAAAGGCTGGCGATGAATGAAGCCGTGCTGGGCGTCGTGCTGCTGGGGATAGCGCTGGGGGCTTTGTTGGGAATGCCACTGACTGGCGGGCTGGCGGCGCGCTTTGGCAGCCGCCAGGTGACAAGATGGGCCGCGCTGGCTCATTGTGCCGTGCTGATGCTGCCGGCGCTGATGCCGAATCCGGCCTGGTTGTTGTGGGCGCTGATCCTGTTCGGAGCGAGCGGGGGTATCATGAATATCGCGATGAATATGCAAGCCGTCGCCGTTGAGGGACGCTATGGGCGCCCAATCATGTCGTCGTTTCACGCCTGCTATAGCCTGGGAGGAATGATCGGTGCTTATGTCGGTGGCAAGGTGGCGGCGCTGGGCATCAGCCCGCAGCTACATCTGGTCGGCGCAGCCGTTATTCTTGGAATCATTGGGATGAGTGCGACACGGTGGCTCTTACCATCGTCGATTGACCGTCTGGGCCAGGAGGCTGATCCCGCGGCGAAGGCGCCGAAATTCTCATTGCCGACGCGCGCCGTGCTGGGTCTGGGTGTGCTGGCCACTTGTATCATGCTGGGCGAAGGTTCGATGGCTGACTGGGGTACGGTCTACCTGCGACGTGTGCTGGGCGCGAGTGAGACCACGGCCGCCAATGGTTATGCGGCTTTTTCGCTGATGATGGCTGCGGGAAGGCTGGCGGGTGATTGGGTGAATCAAAGGCTCGGTGCGGTTACACTGACCCGCTGCGGTGGAGCGATGTCAGCTGCGGGACTTGGGGCAGCGCTGCTGCTGGCTGATCCGACGATTGCACTGATCGGATTTGGTTGTGTGGGAGTCAGTCTGGCGGCGCTGGTGCCGATAGTCTACAGTGCTTCAGAACGTCAGGGGCTGGCTCCAGGGGTTGGCCTCGCTTCGGTAAACACGATGGGATATCTCGGATTTCTCAGCGGTCCTCCGATGATCGGTTTGGTATCCGAAATGACCTCATTGCGATTCGGATTGGGGCTCGTGGTGGTCGCGAACGCTATGATTATATTGCTTGCGCGAGCGGTTAACAGGGAGGGTCTTATCGAGACGAGAAGAGAATTGGCCGAGCTCGCACATTAGATACAGAGCTCAACCGGGTCCCCCGACCGCCTGCGACTTTTTATGCTGACTGCTGAACGTAAACAAATCATCCTTGAAAGACTACGCCGCGATGGCAAGGTGCTGGCGTCGGAGTTGAGTAAAGAATTCGAGATATCAGAAGACACCATCCGGCGCGATCTGCGCGACCTGGCGGCGGCAGGCATGCTGCAGCGCGTTCACGGCGGGGCGTTGCTCAAGCCTCCGATTGCGGCGACCTATGCCGCGCGGCAGAAACAATCGACGGGAGCGAAGGTTGCGATTGCGAAGGCGGCGGCGGCGCTGGTGCGCAACGGCCAGGTGATCTTTCTGGATGGCGGCACCACAACGTTGCAGGTCGTACAATATCTACCCCAAGACCTTCGAGCAACGATTGTGACCAACAGCGCCCCGCACGCGATTGCGCTGGCCGAACATCCTTCGGTAGATATCATTCTGATCGGCGGGAAATTTCTGAAGGAAGGATTGATTACCGTAGGAATGGAAATGTTTGAATCGTTCAATCATATCAAGGCCGATCTGTGCCTCCTCGGTGTCTGCAGTCTGCATCGCGAAATCGGCATTACAGTTACGGATCTGGAAGAATCACAGCGTAAACGCGCCATGATCAACGGCGCAGCTGAGGTCGTCGCGCTGGCCACGGCCGAGAAACTGGAAACCGCGTCGCCGTTCGTCGTGGCTCCGTTGAAAGAACTGACCTATCTGGTGACAGAACAGTCTGCAAACACTCGTGTTCTGAAGCAGTATGAAAAACTGGGGATCACGGTAGTGAAGGCATCAGACCGATGAACGACTCAAAGAGGGCGATTGTATTCGATCTCGGTGGCGTGTTGATAGACTGGAATCCGCGCCACCTTTACCGCAAGCTTTTTGATGATGAAGCAGCGATGGAAAAGTTCTTGTCGGAGATCTGTACTCCGCACTGGAATGAACAGCAAGATGCTGGGCGGCCTTTTGCGGACGCGGTGAAACTTCTGGTTGCGGAATATCCACCATACGAAAGCTACATCAGAGATTTTTGGGATCGCTGGCAAGAGATGATCGGCGGCGAGATTGAACCGACGGTGGCCATCATGGCTGAATTGAAGGCTGCGGGATATCCGCTCTATGGGTTGAGCAACTGGTCAGCGGAAACTTTTGCGCGGACGCGCCCGATGTTCAAGTTCTTTAACTGGTTTGAATATCTGGTGATCTCGGGCGAAGTCAAACTGATCAAACCTGATCCGCGCATCTTTGAGCTATTGCTGAGCAAAATCGGCCGGCCCGCTTATGAATGTGTTTACATCGATGATTCAGCAGCGAATGTGTCGGCCGCTGGGAAACTCGGTTTTGAGGCGATCCATTTCAGAACGGCAGAGCAGTTGCGAAAAGACCTGGCCGGATTGGAGATCTCTTCAGTCTCACCAAGAGCGATTTCTCCGATTTACCCCTAACCAGATGCAAACGACCTTAGAAAAATACAAGACTATTTCTCTATCCGGTGACTTAATTAAAGTAGAACAATGCTCAAGATAGCTTTGAATCATTCCGGCCACATGTATCGCCTGAAGAAAGTCCACAACGGCATTCTCAGCTAAACGCTCGAACATAATCTGCTTAGTACAGCAGAGGGAATGGGATTCGCCAATGAATCGGAGGATGGAATGAACACAAAAACATCGTCTCAGTTAATACTGCAGGCTATCGTAATTACCGCAGTCATGATTGCGCACGCAAGCACGGTTTTAGCGCAAAACACAACGACAGGAATCCGCGGAATCGTACGCGATCAAACAGGAGCCGTGGTCCCGCAGGCCGCGATCAAGCTGACGGATAACGCCACCGGGATCGAGCACACGACCGTCTCTTCCAGCGATGGCGGGTTCTTGATCCCCAATTTGCAATCGGGCACTTACAAGATGACCGCGTCCGCCGCGGGCTTCCAAGCCGCGGCTTTTCACGCGATAACCGTCGATTCAGGCCGGACCACCAACGTCTCGATCGATCTGCAGGTCGGCGTCGCGTCGGAGGTGGTGCAGGTGACGGCGAGCGATGCGCGGCTCGACACGACATCGAACGAGATCGGCACGACGATCAACAACAAGCTGGTTCAGAACTTGCCCTACAGCGGCCGCGAAAGCCTGAACTTCGCTGTACTTATGGCAGGCAATTCGCAAGCCAATTCGGAACGCAACAGCACGTTCAACGGTCTCCCCAATGCTTCGCTCAACATCTCGCTCGACGGCATGAACAACAATTCACAGCGCTTCAAAAGCGGCGGTACGAGTTTCTTCGCTTTCGCTCCGGCGCGGATCGATGCCATCGAAGAGGTGACTGTTTCGACAACCGGGCTGGGCGCGGAGGCGGGAGGTCAAGGCGCTATGCAGATTCGCCTCACGACCAAGCGCGGAACCGAGAATTATCACGGACAGATTCTCTATCAGATGCGCAATGAAGCTCTCAACGCGAATACGTTTTTCAACAACCTGTCGGGACGGCCGCGCAACAGGGTGCGCGAAAACGACGCGGTCGGATCCATCGGCGGCCCGTTGCTGCCGTTCATTCCATATTTCAAAAAGAAGCTGTTCTTCTTCGCTTATTATGAAGCCGTTCCGCAACCGGGCACGCAAAATTCATCGACCAGTGTGCTATCTCCTTTGGCGCAACAGGGTATCTTTACTTATATCGGAACAGACGGTAAGAAATACAGTCCGAACCTGCTGGCGATAGCCGGCGAACACGGTCATACAAACACAGTTGATCCCACCATTGCCGGTATCCTGAGCTCGATCAATGACACCCGAGCAATGGCCGCCGGCTTTCTCCCTATCGCCGGAATTCCGTCCGAATTCCAACAGACAATGCAGTGGACACAGGCACCAATACCGAGACTTATTACCCAACCGTGCGCCTGGACTATCACATTACCCCGGCTGTCGCGTGGCACGGCACCTGGAATCTGAGGAATAACAAGATCGCTGGTAGACCGTCCTATCCGGGCAATCCCTATTCCTTCGCGCCAAACGAAACTCCCTACCAGATCACGACATATGTGGCTACCAACGCAGTGGATTGGACGATCAGGCCGAATCTGGTCAACAACACAACATTCGGCATTCAGAGCAATGGCGAATACTTCACTAAAGGCGCTGAACCTCAACAATATTCCGTTTACGGAAACCGAATCTTAAACTTTCCGACGATAAACAACGTTCCGTTGATCGCCCCATTCGTTCCGGGCTCCGGCCAGCAGCCGTCTATTCGAAATAATCCCGTCTACCAGCTCACCGACAACCTGAGCTGGGTCAAGGGGCGCCACACCCTGACTTTCGGCGGCACAATGCTGCACACAACCTTCTACGATACGTCCTATGGCAGCGCGGGAGTGCCGCAATACGAATTCGGAGTGGTAGCGAGCGATCCGATGAACCAATTCCTCAGGACTAAACTGGAAAATATCAACACCAATAACAACGATATCAACAATGCGCTCAATCTCTATGCGCTGCTCACGGGTCGAATCACCAGCATCAACGTTTCAACGAATGTGGACGAGATGTCGAAGACATATAGCCAGTTCGCTCCGGTCACGCAGCGCTTCGCCTTCACCACCGTCGGCGTTTACGCGCAGGACAGTTTTCGCATCAACCCGGACCTCACGCTGAACTTCGGATTGCGATGGCAATTCGACGGCAGCATTCACAGCACCAACGGTATCAATTCCATGGCTGCCGGACCGAACTTCTATGGGCCATCCACCGGGCTCTTCCAGCCGGGAGTATTGAGCGGGGTCACGAATCCGGGCTTCGTCCAGGTATCAAATCCTTATAAACGCGATTTCGTGAATCCGGCTCCCAATTTCGGCTTCGCGTGGAATCCATCCGGAGAAAAGGGTCTCCTGGGTAGGCTTTTCGGAGATCGTAAAACTGTCATCCGCGGCGCTTACTCAATCACTTTCTATAATGAGGGGATGAACGCCATCTCCAACGTGCTCTCGGGAGGTCAGGGTACAAGGCAGAATGGCTCGGTTACGAACGGCACGAATTTCACGGCGGGAGAGCTGGAGCTGCGTATGCCTGCGCCACCGATCAGGGTCTTCCCCGATACATTCAGTTTTCCTATAGCGCAGTCCGCATTCGCGACCCCGCAAACAGGCAACTTCGTCAATCCGAATCTTGTATCGCCATATACGCAGAACTGGACCCTTGGTATACAGAGGCAACTCACGCGGAATATGGTGCTCGAACTCCGGTATGTCGGTAATAAGGCCACTCACATGTGGCACCGCCAGAATCGCCAGGAGACCAATATTTTCGAGAACGGTTTTCTCGATCAGTTCAACCAGGCGAAGCGGAACCTCGATATCAACGAAGCAATCTTAAGAGTGCCGACATTTGCCAACAACAACCTGCCCGGTCAGGCTTCGATTCCTATTTTCGAGGCCGCCTTCGGAAAGCTGGGGATTCAGAATACAGTCGCCAACAATCAGGGTTTCGGTTCCGCGACATTTATCCAGAATCTGAAGCAAGGCACTGCAGGTACGCTGGCAAATACCCTTGCTACCAATAACACCTATTTCTGCCGTCTGGTGGGGAACAATCTCCCCGCCTGTGCAACCGCCGGTTTCAACACACCCGGCATTTACCCGATCAACCTCTTTCGCGCCAACCCATTTGTAGGCAACCTCGATTACCAGGACTCGAATGGCGATTCCAATTACAACGCGATGCAGATCGATCTTCGCCACCAATACGCCAATGGGTTGCTGCTCGGCACCAACTATACCTGGGCGCATTCCCTGAGCGACATCCTGAACCGTGATGATCAAGCTGCCGGGTATACCTGGTACACACTGCGCAATGCCCGTCTCAATTACGGGCCGACGCCGTTCGATCGCCGGCATGTCTTCAACCTCTTCTGGACCTACGATCTGCCTTTCGGTAAAGGGCGGAAGTTCGGTGTCGCCAACCCCGTCATCGATCGGGTCATCGGAGGCTGGACGCTCGGCGGACGCGAGTCGATTGCGTCCGGCGATCCGGTACTACTCAACGGCGGCCGCAACACAGTCAACAATCTCACACAAGCCGGTGTGGTCTTCGGCGGCGACCTCACTCCGCAGCAGTTACAGAAAGCGTTGAGCTCGGTGGCGGGTGACTTCTCCCCCACCGCGCTCATCTCAAACATAGCGGAGATCGCGACGATCAGCAGGAATACGAATTCCAGTCAGGTCAACGCTGCGCTCTACGCTCCGGCCTCCACACCGGGCCAGTACGCCGCGTTCGTCTATCTGCGCAACAACACCAGCTTCCAATTTGATATGAGCGTCAACAAGGAGATCCGCATCAATGAACGAATGCGGCTGACTCTGCGAGCGGTTGCCTTGAACTTCCTGAACCATCCGTTCTTCGACCTGGGGAACACCAGTCCGACCGCCACATCGTTCGGACAGATCACCAGCGCTAGCGGGAATCGAACGGTGCAGTTGCGCGCGAGCTTCGATTGGTAGGATTCAGGGAAGGATGTGTAATTTAATGGTTTGTTGGAGCCCAAGTTTTATGGACCTGAGGGCCAGAGGCGCTGGATATTTGTAGCATTCAAGTACCCAAATCTCGCAGGCTCCGGAGAAGCGAGATATAGACATCCATATGTTGCTCCTCCGCCGGAGCTTGCAGGGCTTGGATGATCGATTACTATAAACATCAGGCTCATCAGGGGCCCGATCAGAAGCTATTGATAACAAGCACCCTTAAATTGCACTCGTTCAACATATCAATCTGAAGTGTCGATGAGTAAAAGTATTGCACATGTCACCATCCTCGTAACCTTCCTCGCGCTCGCCGGGTATTTCTTGCGATCGACAGGACATCAAAGTCCAACTGGACCGATCACACCGCCCATTATGACGAGCCCTCCAGGCGCAGCCGCGGTCGAACAACGATCCCCGGGCTCACTGCCGGGAGCGGAGCTGGTGGCGAGCTTCGACGGTCTGGGTGCGGGATTTCAAGGACCGCAGGGCAGCGCGACGCTCCGCAACCCCTCCGATAACACGCTCGCCGTAGGGCCGAACCACATATTTCAGATAGTCAATACGCGAATGGCTATCTTCACGAAGCAAGGCAAGCTATTCGAGAAAACCGGCAAAGTGCTCTACGGCCCGGTTCCGACCAATACCCTTTTCAAAGGTTTCGGCGGCACCTGCGAAGCTATCAACAACGGCGATGCGGTCGTCCGCTACGATCAGCTCGCCGATCGCTGGCTGATCGTTATGCCGATCTTCCGCCGCGGCGCTATCCGGCCTGATCAGCCGTCTTCCGGCCGTTCCGGCGGCCCCGCGCAAGTGAGCGTGCCCGGCCAGCCGGGTCAGCCGGGTCCGGCCGCACCGCTCTTCGTCCCGCCACCGTCCGGAGCTCCCGCCCAACAACCGCAGCGTGGACAATCCACCCCCCAGGGCCCGTACTCGATGTGCTATGCCATCAGCGCCGGTCCGGACCCGTTCGGGAGCTACTATCGCTATGAATTCTTGCGACCGCTCTTCCCCGATTATCCGCGCCCGGCGATCTGGTCCGATGGCTATTACATTCCTACCAGCACCGGCGATGAAGTGATTCAAAAGCATGCCTGCGTCGTAGAGCGGGCAAAGATGCTCAAGGGCGAGCCGGCTTCCGAGCAGTGCGTGATCATCGACGGCGTAAACTTCCTGAACAATGCGGACATAGACGGCAAGGCGCTGCCGCCTCCCGGAGCGCCGAACATCATGATGGCGGCCGGAGGAACACAGTTGAAAAATGATTTCGAGGATGACGGAATCTTCACCTGGAAGTTTCACGTCGACTGGCGGAATCCAGCCAATACGAAGGTCAGCGGCCCGGAGAAGATCGTGGTGGCACCCTATCATTATTTGTGTGGCGGCCAGCTGACGAACTGTGTTCCGCAGCCGGGCACTGAGCGGCGGCTCGATGCACAGGGAGATAAGATCATGGCGCGGGTCGTTTATCGAAGGATCGGCGCGCGCGAATCGCTGGTCGCCGTGCACTCGGTCAATACTTCAGCGGGTAGCGGCGGCGTTCGCTGGTACGAATTCCGCGTCGACAGAAAGAGGGTCGTTCGCCTGCATCAACAGGGCACTTATGCACCCGACGGTTTTTTCCGCTGGATGGCCAGCCCGGCTATCGACCGGTTCGGCAACATCGGCATCGGGTACTCGTTCGGTGGTGCGCCGAACTTCGCCGGGCAACGCTTCGCCGGACGCCGCACCGACGACCCGCCGGGTAAATTGACAATGCGCGAGACAATCCTGGTGGAAGGCGAGGGCGCACAGAATGCCATGCGCTGGGAGGATTACACCCAGACCGCCATCGATCCGAGCGATGATTGCACGATCTGGTACGTCGGTGATTACATCAGGAAAGGCGAGACCAATTATTCGAGCCGGATCGGCGCGTTTCGGCTTCCGGGCTGCCGTGGGAAGTGAAAGTTTTCAGTTTTAAGTTTTCAGTTTTAAGTTGGAGAAACTTGAATCAGCAACTTAAAACTTAAACTATTTCCTGAGGAGAAAACAAATGAGAGGCTCCCTGATTGCTGGGATAGTTCTTATTCTTTGGGCGACCGGAGCGATGGCACAGGAGAATGAGAAGCCATTGATCGAGGATTACGTTCGCTCGTCTATCAGCGCGCCGCCCGCACCGCTCGGCGTCGATCCATTCTATCGAAAATATTCTGACGCACTGGGCATCTCGATTCTCAGCTCCGAGAAAGTTCCGGACGCCGCGGTACTCGTCGCGTGTGACATCGCCATCCATATGCTTGCGAAGCGTCCCGACCTGAGGGCGGAGATGGTCAAGAAGAAGATGCGCGTCGGAGTCATGGCGCAGTCGGAGTCGACGACCGACATCCCGGAACACCGGAACAACAAAAAGCCGGCTCCCAACGATCGACGCCTGACGCCGCAGGAGAGAGCCAATTACGACAAGCCAGGCGGAATCGGCGGTATGACCGATAAGGAGTATTGGAATAGACGAGCGCGCGGACTCGGCGGAAATCCGACAACCTGCGCGGAAGAGAATCTGCTCGGTTATCCGGGCACCCGATACTTCGGCGAGAACATCTTCGTCCACGAGTTCGCGCATGGGATTATGGGCATCGGCATTCGAACAGCCGACTCATCGCTTTACGCGGAGATACAGGCCGCATACAAAGAGGCGATGGCGAAGGGGCTGTGGAAGAATCATTACGCCTCGACTAATGCCAACGAATACTGGGCCGAAGGTACGCAAACCTGGTTCTGGTCGAATTATGAATACCGGGACGGAGAGAAACGCGTTCAGTCGCCCGATGACTTACTGGCTTACGACCCGCGACTGTATGAACTGCTAGGCCGCGTCTATCCGGATCACCACATTCCGATGGATGTTTATTATGGGAAGAACATACCACCGCCCCGCAGAAGACAAACACCCTGAGCCTAATTACATGTCATCGCCACTCAAGAGGTGGAAGATAATCCTTATTTTGCCCGATCACATCCCGATCGGCGTTGAAACGGCGGCCCCACAATTCATGGCTGATCGCAACAACCAGATTGCTTCCATCGTCTGAATCATCGGCGGGCGTCAACAATCGCCCCCATTCAGGCTTCACACCCAAGACGTCGAAGAAATTTCCCGAGACCAACTCGCCTTCCACGCGCTCCGCTTCCCGGCCGTCGTTTAAATTGAAAGAGCCGCCGGCTTTCACCGCCAGACCGGACATCACATTGTTGTGGTCGCGGTAATCGAGGTAGTCGGGATACGAAAACTCGCTGAAGCCTCGGCCTTCGTATGTCCGGTTTACTTGCGCCAGCCGCCCCGACTCGGTCACGCCGCGGAGTGGCTTGAACAACAAGGGGTTGATAAAACTGAAGACCGCCGTGTTCGCTCCAATGCCGAGCGCCAGAGTGATGACGGCGATCAAAGTGAACCCCGGGTTCTTCATCAACATTCGCGCGCCGTAACGCAGGTCTTGCCAAAAGTCTGCAATCATATTCACCCTTCTGTTGTTTCCGAGAGGGATTGGCTCCTGCGTGACCCGCCACTCAACGTGCCGCAGTCCCCGTTGTAGCGTTGCGCCCTCGCTCAACTCCGCCTGCACCCGGCGCTCTGCTTCTGCTTCTGTCGTGCCGTTCGCCAACGCTTCTTCGTAACAGTCATCGAGGTGCTGTGAGAGTTCCTCGACGATCTCGGCTTCTCGTGCGGGCTCAAGCTGCAAGCGCGCCAGCCGCTGTCTGATCTCGTGTTTCCATTCAGGAATCTGCGATTCCTTTTAACTCTCCCGGTCGCGTATCGTCTGGGAGAGTGTCATCACGATTCCAACGTCACTCATATCGCAGCGCGATATTGGGATCTACTTTCGTCGCCCGTCGCGCAGGCAGGTAACAAGCCAGCATCGCCACGCCCGCGAACAACACGATTACGGCAATAAAGACCGGCGTCGTCGCTGGCATCAGTCCATAGAGCACCTGGGTGAGGATCGCAGTGAACCCTAATGAGACAAGCAAGCCGATGGCCAACCCGATCAACGTGAGTCGCAATCCATCGCGGACGACAAGGCGAACGACGTCGAAGCCGCGCGCGCCGAGCGCCATACGGACGCCGATCTCGCGTGTGCGCAGGCTGACGACGTATGAGACGATGCCGTAGAGACCCATCGCGGCGAGAAACAATCCGAGCAGCCCCTGCGCGCCCGCGAGCACCGCGCCAACCCGCAGCGGCATCATCGCGAAGGCGCTGTCGTTGAGGTGAGCCTCCATCGTCAGGACGTTGTAGATAGGCAGATCGGCATCCATATGGCGCAGGACATCGCGCACAGCCGGAGCGAGCGCGGCCGGGTCGCCTGCCGACCACAAGTGGAGTGTCACGGGAGAGGCGTGGCGCTGCGCGAGCGGAGCGTAGAAAAATGGACGAAGTTCTTCCCCCAGCATGACGTACTTAGCGTTGCGCGCGACGCCGACCACTTGCCAGAAGCCCTCGTCCTCGCCCCACTTGAACCGTTTGCCCCGCGCATCCTGACCGGGCCACAGACGCTCGGCCATCGTGGCATTGACGATCGCGACCTTGATCGCGGTTTCGTCGTCGTGTTGGGCGAAGTCGCGTCCTCTCAGCACGGCACCTCCCATCGTTGTCAGGTATTCGGGAGTGACATAGTTGGCGTGCACGGTCGTGAAACTGTCTGTGTCGCCCGCCTTCTCCTCGGGCGCGACCAACGCGATCTCGAAGAAGTAACTGAAGGGGACGTACGAGGCGAGGCTGGCGGAGCGTACGCCGGGCTGGCCTTCCAGGCGATCGAGCAATTGCCGGTGGAACTGCTTTTGGCGCGCCTCGTCGTAACCTTGCAGGCCGAGATCGAGTGATGCCAATAGCAGATGGTCAGTACGGAAGCCGAGGCTTGCGTCAGCGACCTGCTGCAGGCTGCGCACGAACAGCCCTCCGGCGATCAGCACCACAACGCAGATCGCCACTTGAGAGACCACCAGCACGCTGCGGAAGAGGTGCCTGCTCGAAGCGAGCAGGCCGCCGCCGCCCTCCTTGAGCGTCGTCTGAAGATCAAACCGTGTCGCGCGCAAGGCGGGCGCCACCCCAGTCACGACGCCGGCGATGACGGACACCGCGAAGGTGAAGGCAAAAACGCGCCAATCCCACGAGTCGTTATCGGTGCGAATGGGCATATCGCCCGCGCCAGAAGGCATGAAGCCGAGAAGGTATCCGCTCCAGTTGGCGAGCAAAGCGCCAACGATGCCTGCCAGACACGCGAGCAGGATGCTCTCCGCCAGCAACTGGCGAATGAGCCGCCCGCGGTTCGCGCCGATGGCTGTGCGAATAGCCATTTCCTTTTGCCGCGCCACAGAGCGCGAGAACATAAGATTGGCGACATTGGCGCAGGCGATGAGCAATACCATACCCACCATCCCCATGAAGACAGAAGCGGCCAGCGGCATGAATTCCGCGGCGACCGGCTCGGGCCGGCAATATTGCTCCTGCACGACGAAGACCGTCGCCTCTTTGTGCTCGTCCGGATATTCCCTGGCCAATTGTTTGCCGGCAATATCCACGGCCACGCCTGCCTGCGCCACGGTAACGCCTGGCTTCAATCGAGCCATCAATTTAAAGAGTACCGCGCCGCGCGCCTGCAGCAGCTTCCCGCCGCCGGGGCGCGCCTGACCCAACATCGAGGCGGGAATAAAGGCCCTCGGCGCTAACTTCCATTGCGCGCTGCCGAAGGTATCCGGCGCCACTCCCACAATGGTGAAGGGATGGCCATTGATGCTGAGCGCCTTGCCGATGACCGAGGGATCTCCGCCGAATTTTCGTTGCCAGTAATCGTGCGACAATACGACGATCGGATCGGCGCCGGGCATCTCGCCCTCCTCGCGATAGAAGAGGCGTCCCAACTTCGGTTCAACGCCGAGCATGGAAAAATAGTTGCCGCTCACCATCTCGATCCACTCGCGGTCGGGTTGATGTCCGGCGATGCTCAGGTGAGCCGGGCCCATAGCGACTGCGAGCATGTCCGAGAAGACCTCCAGACGCTCACGATAGTCGCGAAAGTCGAGCCAGGAGTGGCCATGCGGCTTGTTCCAAACAGCGCTCTTTTGCAGTACCAGAACGAGCCGGTCCGGCTCTTTCACAGGCAACGGCTTGAAGAAGAATTCGCTGATGATCGAGAAGATCGTGATGTTCGCGCTGATCCCGAGCGCGAGCGTGAAGACAGCTGCCGCCGTGAAGCCGCGTTTCTTCATCAATACGCGAGCGCCATAACGCAGGTCTTGCCAGAAGTCCACCATCATATTAATCCTCCTGTTGGTCCCTAAGACGATAGGCTCTTCCGGCAATGGACGCTCGGACTGCCGCAGCTCCCGTTGCAGCATTTCACCTTCACGAACCTCTGTGAGCGCAATGCGATAGGCTTCCTCCGCACTTACGCCACGAGCCAGCAATTCTCGGTAGTGATCCTCCAGGTGCTGCGAGAGCTCTTCGACGATCTCCGCTTCACGCGCCGGCTCGAGCTTCAAGCTGGTAAGCCGCTGTCTGATCTCTTGCTTCCACTCAGGCATGGTCAGCACCTCTCATACGATCGGTTACAGTCACATACGCGCTGCCCTTCTTCAATTCGCAGCCAAACTCGAGGATCCATATTTGTCATAGCCACATATTATCCAGGCAGATATACGCGGTCAAGAGAGACCTGGTTCTCCGGGTTTTAAGGCGGGTAAAACATTAAATCGACGAATGCGGTTTCAGGTTTTCTGACTGCATCGGATTTTGTGGATTAGCCCCGGAGGGGCCTAATGTTTATAGATGTTCGCTCAACCTAGTTCTGATCGCGATAATCGATGTAGTTCAGATGCGAGGTCGGGTGATTGCCGGGACGCCCCGTGTCAATCGTAAATACCGATACAAGACGCGCGGGTTCCTCGACCGGCAGCGGTTTGTGCAGTGAGGCATTGATGATGCTGAAGACCGCCGTGTTAGCGCCGATGCCGAGCGCCAGCGAGAGCGCAGCAACGAGCGTAAGGCAGGGCTCTTGAGTAATAATCTGAATCCGAAACGAACGTCTTGCAACAATGCTTCCATTGGTTCATCTCCGCCGGAAATAGTTTTCAGTTTTTAGTTTTCAGTTCGCTGTCCACAGTCTGAGTTACATCAATTAAGAGATGTGAACCTTGAACAGCGAACTGAAAATGAAAACTGAAAACTGAAAACTATTTCCTCATAGTCGTCCCGGACCGTAGAGAACCTGGCCGGGACGCGCGCCCGTATGTTTACCGTGATCGATCACAACCTGTCCATTGACCAGCACGTAATCGATGCCCTCCGGAAAAAGCAGCGGCTGCTGATAGGTCGAGCGATCCTGAATCCTGTCGTAATCGAAGATCACGACATCGGCCCAGCACCCCTCTTTGATCAACCCGCGGCCGGCCAGGCGCATGCGCGTGGCGGGCCACGAGGTCATTTTGCGAATCGCCTCTTCGAGCGTGAGGATGCGACGCTCGCGCACGTAACGCGCGATCAGACGCGGAAAGTTGCCGTAGCTGCGTGGGTGCGGCAATCCCAGCTTGTCCTGCTCGCCGGCTCTGAGCGCTGCTCCGGCGTCGCTGCCGATGCTGGTCCAGGGAAAGCGCAGCGCGGATTCAATGTCCTGCTCACTCATCATGTGATAGATCGCCATTACGCGGCCCTCACCCTGCGCCACCAGGTCGAAGGCGGCGTCGGCAGGCTCCTTGCCCCACTCCTTCGCGATCTGGGTCATCGTTTTGCCGTTAAAACGGGCGTTCTCCGCGTTGCGCGCATTGACCATCACGATTCCGTCCCAACCACCGGCGGCCTCGACGATGTTCCACCAGCCGACCGAACCTGTGTCGATCTCCCTCTTCAAGTGTGCCCGCGTTTCAGGATCCGCCAGCCGTTTGAGCAATACCTCCCGCCCTCCCTCAAACGCCCACGATGGAATCGTGGCTTCGAGCCCCGTGCCGCCCGCGGTGTAGAGATAGAGATCGGCCGCGACATCCACATTGCGCGCGCGCGCCTGATCGATAAGCTTGCCGGCCTCACGCATCAATTTCCCCCAGCCCGGTTCGTAGGCGGCTTTGAGGTGAAATATTTCGACCGGCAATCCGGCGCGCTCGCCGATTGTGATCGCCTCGGCGACAGCTTCAAGGAGCTCTTTTCCCTCGCCGCGAATGTGGCTGGCATAAATGCCGCCGTGTTTCGCCGCGGCCTTCGCCACCTCGACCAACTCCTCCGTTTTTGCATAGCTGCTTGGCGGATAGATCAGGGCCGTCGTCATACCCATAGCGCCGCCGCGCATCGCGGTCTCCATGATCGCCTTCATCTTCTCCAGTTCTTCAGCCGTGGGCTCGCGCGCGGCCATTTCCAGCACGGCCAGGCGCGCCTGCGTTTCGCTGAAGTAAGACCCGAAGTTGATGCTGATGCCGCTCTTCTCCAGGCCGGCGAAATATTCTGGGATCTTTTCGGCGGGTACTGGTGTACCACCCTCGCCGCCAATGGCCGTCGTCACGCCCATTCGCAATTTGTTTTCGGCCAGACCGTTGTCCGGCAATACCCCGCCCGATTGATCCATCATGTCGATCCAGCCCGGCGAAACGTAGCGGTCTTTGGCGTCTATCTCCTGATGGCCGCGACCCGCTATCTTTCCGACCTTGACGAAACGGCCTTTGTCGACTGCCACATCAGCGACGATCCATGGATTGCCCGCGCCATCGAGTACGCGGCCATTGCGAATGACCAAGTCATACTGGACTTCACCCGCAGCGCTCGCCGTCTGGCCATGTGCCAGCGCAGATAGAGCCAGCGCGAGCAAAAGAGCGAAAACGGGAAGGTAATAACGATCGATTTTATTCATGATGCGATCTTTCACTTTTTGTTGTTCTGGATCGGCGCCAGTTATACCACCAATGCCAGTGACGTTCTCAGAATGATTTCGCCCGAGAACCGATCCAGTATCCGGCCAAATTGCTTTGTTTTTTTTCTTTTCTCTTTTTGTGTTTTTCGCGGTGAATCTCACATCACTCACACCGCAACGCTACCAGCGGGTCTATTTTCGTCGCCCGCCGCGCCGGAATCCAGCAGGCCAGCGACGCAATGCCGATCAGCAGCGCCGTAGCACGCCATACGTCAAAGGATCGATCGCGCTCACCCCATAGAGTAAGTCGGAGAGGAAGCTCGTCAAACCTATGGCCGCAACCAGCCACACCAATCAAAGTCAGCGGCATTCCTTCGCCGATCACCAGCTTCTATACATCTCTAGTCTCGGCTCCCAATGCCATCCTTATGCCCATCTCGCGCGTCCGCTGGGAGACCGAATAAGCGATGATGCTGTAGCTTTCAAGAAAATGATCATCTTCAAAAAGCGCCAAAGGCGCGAAATATAATAGCCAGGGGCGGAGCGAAGTGAAGCCCCTGGTAACTCGTAAGTGAGTCGCCGAGCCCTGGTAAGGGCGTGATAACCGTTTATTATTGCGCCCTTTCAGGGCTGGTCGAGATTTGGGACTGCGACCAGGGGCTACGCTTCGCTCCACCCCTGGCTCTTATATTTCGCGCCTTTGGCGCTTTATGAAGATGATCATTTTCATGAATGCTATAGCGCAACTCACTCACACCGCAACGCAACCAGCGGGTCTATTTTTGTCGCCCGCCGCGCGGGAACCCAACAGGCTACCAATGCATTGCCGATCAGCAGCAGAGCGATCACGCTGAAGGTCAAAGGATCGATCGCGCTCACCCCATAGAGCAGGTCGGAGAGGAAGCGCGTCAAACCTATGGCGGCAACCAAACCAATAGCCATACCAATCAAAGTCAGCAGAATTCCTTCGCCGATCATCATCTTCAACACATCTCGCGTCTCGGCGCCCAATGCCATCCTGATGCCGATCTCGCGCGTCCGCCGGGAGACCGAATAAGCGATCAGACCGGAAAGGCCGGCGAGCGCCAAAACCAGTGCCAGCAGACCGAAAATACTAATCAGAATGCTGGCGGCGCGCACAGGGAAGAGAGCAAAAGCCAGATGACCTCGCAAGGAGCCAAGGTGAGTCGGCGCTACATTGGGATCGAGTGCGCCGATTTCGCGTCGCAGGGCGGCCAGCAAAGATGCGGGATCACTGCTCGTCTTTACGAAGAACGCTCTCCCCCCGGCTTTTGAATAGCCGAGGCTCGACAGATCGAGACTCGCGATGAGCCGATTCCCGGACTCAAATCCCAGATCAATAGATTGCGCATGGATCAGGCTGCGCAGACAAAGACCGGCCCCGACTAGCAAGAGTGAACAGATAGCGACCTGCCCGACAACTAATAGACTTCGCAGGCGTGATTTACCAGCGCCTCGGGCGCTCATTCCATCCTTCAGCGATGTCGCCAGATCGACCCTGCTTCCCTGCCAGGCCGGGGCCAGACCAAACAGTAATGCAGCCAACAACGAGACGAGCAGCGTAAATCCGAAGACTCGATAATCTGATGAAAAAGCGAATCGAATTGGCAGCGATGGCGGTGTGAGCAGCAATAACAGAGGCGCCGTCCATTTCATCAATATCCAACCCAGGCCGCCACTAAGACAGGCGAGCAACACGCTCTCTGCCATCGCCTGTCGAAAGAGCCGCGACCTGCTTGCCCCCAACGCCGACCGCACCGCAAGCTCACTACGACGCGCGTTAGTCCGCGCAAGCAGAAAACTGGCGGTATTGGCGCATGCGATCGACAGCACTAACGCCACAACTATCATCAGCAGACCGGAGAAGGTTATCGCGTACCCGCGCGCCGGACCTGGTAAGAGCGTCGTCGGGGAAATCGCCGTCTCGTACATTTCGTTACTGTCCGGGTAGGCCTGAGCAAACCGGCGCGCCAATACTTTCAGATCGGCCTCGGCCTGAGCCGCGGTCAACCCGGGCTTGAGTCGACCGGCGCTGAAGAGCCAATAGGCGGTCCGGTTCGTCAACAGCTCCTGGTTGCGTCTGGTTTGCGGCGCCATCATCAATGGGATCCAGACATCGGGTCGGACACCGATCATCAGCCCGGCAAAATCCCCAGGCGCGATTCCGATGACATTGAAGCTGATGCCATTGAACATCATCGTCGAGCCGATAACCTTGGGATCGCCGCCAAGCTGCCCTTGCCAGAAAGCGTGACCGATGACGACGACCGGATGAGTGCCGGGCGTGCGCCCCTCTTCAGGCGCGAACGTGCGCCCCAGCATCGCATTAACCCCGAGAGACTCGAAGAAATTGCCAGAGACATAATGGCCGTGAATAATCTCGCCCTGCCCATTTCGGCTCCAACTTATGAGTGCCGGGCCGGGATCGAAGGCCACCATTCCAGAGAAGACCCGGTTGTGATCGCGGTAATGCTCGTATTGGGGATAATTCAAGGCCTCGAAACTGCTGAATGACGAGCCGCCCTGCCGACGGTGATTCCAGACCTCCAGCAACTGCTCAGGCCGATCGACCGCCGGCGGACGTAAGAGCAGCTCGTTGACGAAACTGAAGATCGTCGCGTTGGCGCCGATGCCCAGCGCCATCGACAACACCACGATCGCGGTGAAGCCGGGTCTCTTGAGTAACATTCGCACGCCGAAGCGCAGGTCTTGCCACAGGTCTGCGATCATATTTGTTCTCCGTGTAGTTCCAGGTACGATCGGTTCTGGCGGGAAATGCCGCTCCACGCGCAGCAATTCCCGCTGAAGCAATTCACTCCCGCTCAGTTCCAGGCGCGACTGGCGCTCGGCCTCCGCTGGTGTCACGCCACCTGAGAGCAACTCCGCATAGCAGTCTTCCAAGTGCTGCGCGAGTTCTTCGACGATGGCCGCTTCACGCATCGGTGTAAGCCGCAACCCGACCAAACGCTCTCTGATTTCTGCTTTCCAATCAGGCATAGTTGTTTTTCCATCCGCCTTCGAGCTGCATGGAGACGATTCGGCAAAATGATGTCGAGTCTGGTGTGTTCACCTATTCACTCCTCAAAGCGACCACCGGATCTACCTTCGCTGCCCGCCGCGCCGGAATCCAGCAGGCCAGCAAGGCAACCAGCGCCAGCAGCAGCGCAATCGCAGCAAACGTCACCGGATCGGTGGCGCTCACGCCGAAGAGCAGATTCTTCATCGTTCGCGTCAACGCGACCGACGCGACCAGGCCAAGCGCCACGCCCGCGAGCGCCAGCTTCATTCCCTGCCCAATCACCAGTTTCAGCACATCACTCACCTGCGCGCCGAGCGCCATCCGAACGCCGATTTCGCGCGTGCGCTGAGCGACCGCGTACGACATCAATCCGTAAATCCCGAGGCTGGCGAGCGCGAGCGCGACGATGGCGAAGACGGTCAGCAACAGCATGGAAAAACGCCGAGCGGCGACCGATTGCGCCACGGCCTGCTCCATCGTGCGCACGTTGAAGACCGCCTGATCTTTATTCAAAGCCGCCACCTGGCCGCGCACCGCCGAGGCCAGGCTCAACGGTTCGACCTCGGTGCGCGTCAGCAGATTGATGCGCCGCACATAGCCTGGCAGCCGCTCTGCGGGAATCTGATTGAAGTTGAGATAGAACTGCGCCGGGGTTGGTCCTTGTGCGTCCAGGCTGTTCGGTTCGGCGTGCCGGACAATCGCCCACAATCTCTATCCCCGGCGCGTCGGCAGATGCCTTCAACCGCTTGCCGAGCGGGTCTTCGTTGGGGAAGTACCGCTGCGCGAGCACTTCGTCAATGATGACGACCGATGGGGTGTCGGGCGTATCCTCGGCGGTGAAGAGGCGGCCTTTGATCAACTCAATGCCCATCGTCTGGAAGTAAGCGGGACTCACGTGGTAGCGAAGGCCGGAAGGTTTATTGTCGGTCTCCGGTCGGCCTTCAATGAGGAACGGCGGGAAGTTCGTCGAGCCAAAGGGAATCCCGTTCGACACCGCGACCGATTTGACGCCGGGCAGGTTGCGGACGTTTTGTTGCAACTGCTCGAAGAAGTTCGCCACTTGCTGACCGTCGGGGTTGTTGACGGAAACCTGCATCGTGAGCAGGTTCTGCGCCTTGAAACCCGGGTCAACCTGTAGCACGCGCCGAAAGCTCTGAATGAGCAAACCCGCGCCCACCAGCAGCGTCAGCGTCAGGGCGACTTCGCCAACGACCAACACGCTGCGCAGCCGCTGGCGGCGCCCGGATGAACCCCGCTCTCCTTCCTTCAACCCTTCCGTCAGATTCGGGCGTGAAGCTTGCAAGGCCGGAGCCAAGCCGAAGAGCAAACCGGTCAGGAGCGAGACGGCGAGCGTGAAGACCAACACCGGCGCGTCAACACTGGCTTCCTGCAAGCGCGGGATGCCGTCAGGCAATTGCGCAGCGATCAAACTCGTGCCCCAGAACGCGAGCAGGATTCCCAACGCGGCACCCAACGCGGCCAGCAGGACGCTCTCGGTCAGCAGTTGACGAACGAGCGCGGCACGGCTGGCGCCGAGCGCCACGCGCACCGCCATCTCCTTTTGCCGCGCCGACGCACGCACGAGCAGGAGGTTGGCGACATTGGCGCAGGCGATCAATAAGACCAGGCCGACTGCGCCCAGCAAAATCAAGAGCGGCTGTCGCACGTTGCCGACAAAGCTTTCGTGCAGCGGCGTCAGCAGCACGCGCCGCCCTTTGTTGCTCTCGGGATATTGTTGTTCCAGCCGCGCGGCAACCAGATTCAGATCCGTCTCCCCCTGCTGCTGCGATACGTTCGGTTTCAAACGCGCGACGACGTCGGTTCCCGGATCTGCGCCGCGCCGCCGAAAGCGTTCCGCCTGGAGACCGATGGGCACAGTGACGTCGGCTTCAATCCCGTACTGGAAATTTGCCGGACGTAATCCCGACGACGGTGAAGCTTTGATTGTTGAGCGTGAGCTGTTTCCCGAGGATGCCCGGGTCATTGCCAAACCTGCGCTGCCAGAATCCGTAACTCAGGATCACCGCCGGAGTCGCGCCCGGACGGTCTTCTTCCGCGAGAAAGTCGCGCCCCAACAGCGGCTTGATGCCCAGCAGTGGAGAAGAACTCCGCCGAGACGAGCCGCCCCTGCAAGCGTTCCGGTTCGCCTGCGCCCGTGAAGTTGAAACTCTCGTTCCCACGCACCGCCGAGATGTGACTCGAAGGCCGTGTTCTGCGCGCGCCAATCAACAAAGTTGGGATAGGACGGCGAGAAGCCTCCCCCTGCGCCAACACGCTCCTGAAGGATCACCAGGCGCTCCGGCGCCTGGTACGGAAACGGGCGCAGGAGCACCGCATTGACGATGCTGAAGATCGCCGTGTTCGCGCCGATGCCCAGCGCCAGCGTCAGGACAGCAATCAAGGTGAAGCCCGGTTGTTTCAGTAACATTCGTGCGCCGAAGCGTAAGTCTTGCCATAGTTCTGCGATCATATTTCTCCTCCGATTGGTTGCAAGCACAAGGGGTTCCGGCGCGAAATGCTGCTCCACTCGCCGTAGTTCCCGCGCCAAGGTTTCATGCTCGCTCAATTCCGCCAGCGTCCGGCGTTCGGCGTCCGCTTCAGTCGCGCCGCTCGAGAGCAATTCCGCGTAGCAGTCGGCTAAGTCCTGTGACAGCTCTTCAATAATCGCAGCCTCGCGCGTTGGCTCGAGCTTCAGTTTCGCCAGCCGCTGTCTGATTTTCGGTTTCCACTCAGGCACGTTCGATCTTCCTTCGTTCACCGCGTGAGTCCGCCGCGATTCATTCATAACGCAGCGCGACCAGCGGATCCACCTTGGTCGCCCGCCGCGCCGGAACATAACAGGCGATCAAGGCGACCACGGCTAACATCAGCGTCACGCCGATAAAAGTCGCCAGATCGGTCGAACTCACTCCGACCAGTACGCTCTTCATCAGCCGCGTCAAAGCCAATGCGCCGGCCAGCCCCAATGCCAGCCCAATCAACAACAGGGCCATTCCCTGCCAGATGACCAACCGCAGCACATCACCGCTTCGGGCTCCCAGGGCCATCCGAATGCCGAGCTCGCGCGTCCGCTGGCTGACCGCATAGCTCATCACGCCATAAATACCCAATCCCGCCAGGCTGAGCGCCAGCAGCGCGAAGCTGCCTGCCACCCACGCGCCCGTACGGAGAGGAAAGAGCGAGATACGCATGTGTTCGTTCATCGTCTTGGCGTCGTAGACCGGCAGGTTACCGTCGAGTTGCCGCACTTCGTGGCGAATAGCATTGATAAGATTTTGCGGTTCGCCGGTCGTACGCGCGACAAATGCGGCGGAACCTTCGTAATCTCCGATCATCGGGTAGTAGACGAACGGTTGTGGGTCTTCGCCAAGGCTAACAAACTTGCTGTCTTTCACGACCCCGACGATCTCCCAGAAAGGGTTCCCCGGCCCACCATGTCGAAATCGTCGTCCGACTGCGTTCTGTCCCGGCCAGAACCGGCGTGCGAAGGCCTCGCTGACGAGGGCGACGTGCCTCCGGTCATTGCCGTCCAGGATCGTGAAATCACGTCCCTGCACTAGCGGAATGCCCATCGTCTCGAAATAACGCGGCCAGACCGAGGTAAAAAGAATCAACGGGAGATCGGCTGTGCGCGTGAATGGCTGCCCCTCGGCATAGATCTTGCCGCTGTTGCGATCCATCATGAGCGGAAGGATAGTGGTGAGCGAAGCCGACTGCACGCCGGGCAGGTTTTCGATGCGGGCGATAAGCTGTTTGAAAAACTGCAAACCGCGTTCCTGGTTGTAACCTTGTAGATTGAGATCGACAGACGCCGTCACAGTGCGTTCTACTTCGAAGCCCGGCCCTATCGTCTGAACCTGCTGCAAACTTCGGACGATCAGCCCGGCAGCCACCAGCAGTAAGAGCGACAGGGCCACCTGAGTTACAACCAGACCTTTGCTCAAGCGCGAACGGCGATAGCCGCCGATAACGGCCTCATTTTTCAGTGCGGTATTGAGATCAGGCTTTGTCGCCTGCCAGGCAGGGATCAATCCAAAGAGCACGCCCGAAAGGAACGAAACGATAAGAGTAAAAAGCAGCACGCGCCAATCTATCTTGAGATCGATCGTCAGCGCGAAATCCATGGGCGGCTTGACGGCTTTGACCAAACCGACGAGCCACCAGGCAATCATCGAGCCCAACGCCCCTCCGGCCAGTGCCAACATCAAGCTTTCGGTCAGCAACTGACGCACGAGGCGCCAGCGGCTGGCCCCGAGCGCCAGGCGCACGGCAATCTCTTTACTCCGCCGCGCCGCACGAGCCAGCAGCAGATTCGCCAGATTCGTGCATGCGATCAACAAGACCAGACCGACTACCGCCAGCATCACGCCGGCAAACCCCACCGTATAGTCGCGCAGCATCGGCAGAAACAGTCCGGGCGGCGCGATATTGAACTGCATGTTTCCAACCGCTGGATCCTCGCGCCCTAACTGCACAGCCAGCGCATCCAACTCAGCCTTGGTCTGCGTCACGGAAACATTCGGCTTCAATCGCCCCAGCGCAAATATCTTGCCGTTGCCGCGATTTTCCAGCCAGTTCGATCCCGGCTCGATCTGATTGGCCATCATCATCGGCACAAATATCTCCGGCGTGAAGATCAAGACCGTGCCGTTGAATTCCGGCGGCGCTATGCCGATAACCGTGAAACTATTGCTATTGATGGTGATGGTCTGGCCGACCAGATTCGGATCGCCTCCGAAACGCCGCTGCCAACTCCCATAGCTGACCACGGCTACAGGATGGGCGCCCGACACGCGATCATCCGCCTGCGTGAACATTCGCCCTCGAACCGCACGCACGCCCAGCATGTCGAAGTAATTGCCCGAGACCAGATAGCCCCAGAGCCGTTCGTTATTGCCGCTCCGGCTCAGACTCAGCGGAACAAAACGATAGGCCGCGAGCCCATCCAGCACATCGTTCTTGTCGCGGAAGTCTCGATATAACGGGTACGAGAAATTGCCGACGCTTTCGCCCTGGCGCAACGGCGTAATCTCGAAAACGCGATCCGGCTGCGCCACCGGCAAGGGGCGCAGCATCACCGTGTTGACCAGGCTGAAGATTGCGGTGTTTGCGCCGATGCCCAGCGCCAGCGTGACCACGGCGATCAATGTGAAGCCGGGATTCTTCCGTAGCATCCGTACGCCATAGCGTATGTCTTGCCAAAGGTCTGCGATCATATTTGTTCTCCTCGATCCCGAGACCATGGGTTCATCGTCGACGAGTCGCTCGATCGATTGCAATTCACGCGCGAGCAATTCCCGGTCGCTCAATTCCGCAAGCGCTGCGCGGTAGGCCTCTTCAGGCGTCGCCCCACGCACGAGCGACTCCGCATAGTGATCCTCCAGATGCTGAGCCAGCTCATCGACGATGGCGGCTTCGCGCGATGGTGCAAGTTTCAACCTCGCCAGCCGCTGTTTGATCTCTCCCTTCCACTCGGGCGCATTCATCTCAGACTCCAGATCATAATCTCAATACTTGTTAGGGCGATATATTATATAGACAGGTATACGCGATCAAGTGGGATGGGGTTCAACAAAAATATCAACTGAGAGCCACAGAATGGCGGAATCTTCCCAAGATCGGACAATTTCTCGATCCGGCTTTTCTCCTTCCGCGCGGGCTCTCCTAAAACATTAGTTGACAAGGCGATTCTTGATGAGATATGCTCCTAACATATTAGGAGAACTCGCGGCTATGAGCGACATAGCAGGGCGAACAAAATTCGGCGGCTTGGCGGAGAACATGGTGATGAGCTCGCGACCGAACGTTTAACTCCGCAAAAGATGGCGAGGTTGAATAAGCTCTTAAAGGTATTCGACACAGAATGGGAGGCGAATATTGAAACCGATTGAAGATTTTATGCTGGACTTTATCGTGAATGCGCTCTGGCAGCCGGTATTGCTGGCGGCGATCGCGGCCATTTGTCTCCGCCTGCTGTTACGCAGAGCGTCCGCGCGGCATCACCATGTTGTGTGGGTGACGGCTCTCATCATGAGCGTCTTATTGCCGTTTTGGAGTGCTCTCCCGGAAAGGATCGATCCGCTAAAACCGGCGTTCTTACCGATCGCGATCAACCTGCCGGCTCTGGGGGTATTCCCTGACAGGCATTCTATCACGCGAGCTAAAGGATCCGGTTCGATCAACAACTCCTCGACGCTGAGTGGTCTCCCATTCAAAAGTATTTTCACCAGTCTTTTTTTGCTGTTTATCCTCTATCGTTTGCTGAAGTTGGGGAGGGCCTGGAGTGCGACTCGGGCAATCCGCAAGCGCGCTATTCCGGTCGTAATCTCAAAGAGGTTGGAGAAGGCGACGAATCATTGCCGTGAAACCTTGGGAGTGGGTGATGTTTCGTTGCTTTGTTCCCCCACAGTGATGGTTCCCATTACATTAGGCTGGCATAGACCTGCGATCATCCTGCCTGAGCAAATGGCCTCCTGCGCATCGCCTGAATTGCTGATCGCGGCGATTGGACATGAGATGACGCACATCAGGCGGCGCGATTACGCCTGGAATATCTTTTATGAGTTGCTAGTTCTGCCGATCTCGTTTCATCCGGTAGCGGCGCTGGTGAAGCGACGAATCAATGAAACGCGAGAACTGGCCTGTGACGAGACGGTTGGTGAACTGGTTATGGATGCTCACGATTATGCTCGTTCGCTCGTCGGCCTGGCCAATTACGTTTCATTATCCAGCCGTCCCACTTACACCTTAGGCGTCGATGACGCCGATATTCTGGAGAGACGAATCATGAAACTTTTTGAGAAGATGCCTTCTGCCAGTAAACGACCGGCCAGGGTATGGTTGGCAATAACCCTCTTCGCGCTGACCTTATCCGGCGTGGGAGCCACAGCCTTTCCGATAAACATCGTGCAGAACCAGAACAACGAACCCGCATCAGGAAAACGGTTTGTTGGCACGTGGAAAAGTAATCTCAACCGCAGCGATCTTGCCGATCAAGTCCTTATCTTCAAGATCGAAGGTGGCAGGTTGACTGGAACTCAACGGGAAATCCCGGTCAGAAATGAGAAGGGCGGTGAATCCGACCTTCCTGAGCTGACAGTAAACGGGCCTGTGATAACCTGGATGAGCAAGATGAAGGTTTCCCAGGACCAAGAACCGGATATAGAACTGGATATATTGAACAAAGTATCCCTGGTCGGTGATGATAAAATACTTTTCGAGAAAAGCGGAAATAGTCGGGTGAGTAAGAATGGTCGCCAGGCGGGCATAGGCGTTGCGGTAAAGTACGACATGAAAAGAGAAAAGTAAGCGAATATTGTCCACCGGTGATTACAATCCATTCGCAGTTTTACCGGGTTTTCTTTGTGGGAGTTGTAATCACCGGCCGCGGCGGTTTCCTCATACCTTCACCCAGATAAAAACCTGTATGCGGCGGTTGGTTGTACGCGACGTTTTGCCAAGCAATGCTCAGCCGGTATTGCGGATCGTGCATCAAGGTATAGAAGCGGTGTTTCGTCGGAATGGTCGTGGTATAAATTCGCAGCTCTTTATTGTCGGTGGTTCGCCAGATCACCTCCTCGCGCCAGTCTCCCAAGATATCGGCGCTCAGCGCGGGAGTCGCCTTCGTACCGTTGTTCGACGAGCAACCTTCGGCAGTCAGCAACACAGTCTCTACGCTCTCCGTCCAGTTCCACTTGAAGATCGAATTGCGATCCAACAATTCGCTCAGCAGATCACCGTCCCAGAGAACACCGAAGTTGCAAGAGCGCGGCTCGCGATCGGATATCTTTTCGCCTCTGGCATTGAACAATCCGCCGATTCCCGCGCCTTTGACCCAGGACTCGAAGCCGCTGTGACGCGGGTCGATATCGAGCGCCAGACCGCGCCCGGGCCCCTCGCCGTCAGCGCCCGCCTTGATTGAAGGCTTCTTCCATAATATCTCGCCCGTCTTTGCGTCGCGGAGATGTGCCCCGGCGTCATCGAAACGCTCCTGAATGTCGAAGACTTCCAGACCTGGTAGTGTGGGATCGAGATCGGATAGATGCAATGCGTCGCCGTGTCCCAGGCCGGTTGTGTAAAGCCCTTTGCCATTGTCGTCGATCACGCACGCGCCGTAGACGATCTCGTCCCTGCCGTCACCGTCAACGTCTCCCACGCTGAGATTATGATTACCCTGCCCCGCATAACCTTGATTGCCCTGATCCGCGCTGTCGAAAGTCCAGACTCTCGCCAGCCTGCCGTCGCGCCAATTCCACGCGGCCATCACAGACCGGGTGTAATATCCGCGGCACATCACCAGGCTCGGTCGGTTGCCGTCAAGGTACGCGATGGCAGCGAGAAAACGATCGACCCGGTTGCCGTAACCATCACCCCAGATTTCCTTCATTTCATCCGCAGTAGGTTTGACCTTCGTTGGATGTCGAGGAGGCATGTAATCGGTAGTTGCGAGCACCGCGCCCGTCAGCCCGTCAAAGATCGTCAGATACTCCGGGCCAGCCAGGACGTATCCTGTCGTATTGCGCCGCGCCTCAGCGCCTGACCGATCCGGAAAGGTCATGAAGGAACCCTCCGGGTTCCGCCAATCCGCGTCTCCATCGCCGATGACCTTTCCTTTTCCGTCGATAGTTCCATCAGCGGTCTTGCATGCGACCTCAGCTCTACCGTCGCCGTCGAGATCGTAGACCAGGAACTGCGTGTAGTGCGCGCCTTCACGGATGTTCTTGCCCAGATTGATGCGCCACAACAGCCTGCCGTCGAGCTTGTATGCTTCGAGGATCGGCGGATCGGTCATTCCTGCCTGCGAGTTGTCACGACCTCTGCCGGCTTGATGCAAAACGATCTCATACTCGCCGTCGCCATCCAGATCGCCCACTGAGGCGTCGTTGGGCGTATACCCCGAAGGCGTTTGTAACGGTATCGAGATGTATTGGCGGGCAGGCGCGTTGGCGGGCAGCGTGAATGCCCTGCTAGCCTCACGCTCACGCCCGTTTATAACCGGACGCACGAAATACGAAACGGCCTTGGTCAGATCGACCTTCTCGTCAATAAAATGTGTGGCCTCCGCCAACGGTTTCGCATTGAGCTTAATCGGCCTGGCATCACCCGTTGCACGGTAAAGATTGAACGCCGTTGCTTCCGGGTCACTGCCGAGCAATCGCCAACTGATGAAGACCCTTCCCTCGCCCTGATTGATCGCAATGACGCCGCGTCCCAGCGATTCCATCTGGCGTTGCGAGACGGCTTCCACCGAAGCCAGATTCAGAGTCGAGACAAAAGTGAGCAGGACCAAAATTTTAGTGGTGATAGTCATACCTGGAAGAACCTTCGATCGGAAAAATGCGGCGATCAAGAGTAAAACCGCCACGCCTTTCATGCTTTTTTCACTTTCAAGACAATGAAAGTAAGGTCATCGTGCTGGGGCGCGCCGGCGCACCACGCATTTGCTCGCCGCACGACTTCATCGCGGATATTATTAGTTGCCAGTCCCGTGGTCGCTTCGAGCGCCGCCTGGCTCCTCGCTTCACCGAACTCTTCTCCATTCACATTCACCGCCTCCGATAAACCATCGGTGAAGCCGATCAGCACATCGTCCGGCTGCATCTGCACGACCTCCTGCTCGTAGCCGCAATGCTCGAACATTCCGACAAACATACCGCCGCAACTGAGTTGCCTGAAGTCACGCGCGCCATTGGCGCGGAAAAGAATCGGCGGATTATGACCGGCATATCTTATGCGAGGAAAGATTCTCATTTAAGGTGTGGTGCCCCCTTCGTGCCCGGCGGAACCATCGGGCCTGTCTTCGTTGTGCGGCTTCGGAATATAACAGGCCAGCAGGACCATGACCATATGAGTTATATCTGCTCACTGAACATTCGGATCGTCAACCGCCAAGCCATCGTCCGGCCCTGATATTTGTCGAGATGTTTGGCTGCCGATTATTTACGAATTATTTACGAAACACGGACGCACTTCTCATAACAGTCATGAAGTCTTCCTCTGATCCGGAATACTCGCAGTCTCAGCGCGTTTATGGTCAGTCCCATGGCCATGCCGAGCTCTATCTTACCGTTGTTATCCAGTGTGCAGTTTTTTACCATCAGATTCTCGCTCTTCCGGCGCGAGCGCATGCAAACACTTTTTCATGCAATCCATCTGATGCTCATCATCTCGCCGATCGAGTCCCGGCGAAGATAGCTGCTCATCGAGCGGCTCCCACTCCCTTTTGGGATCATCCCAATATTCAAGCAATACCAACCGAGCGACGCCGAAGGAGAACTTGACCAGGTCTTTAATCTCGTAACCTTCTTCCATCTTCCGGGCGATGCGGTTGATAGTCTCATCGCTTAACTCTGCGGGGACCCGACACCCTCTCCGCTCGAAGAAGTAAATTAATCTTATACGGAGTTTTTCATATTCTTCTCCTGCCCGTGCCGGATCGGCATTGAACCGCGCGAGTAACTTAAAGAAAGCTTCTTCGCTCAAATCCCACTTCTTCATTATTTATTTTATCTTTATCTGATTTGTTCATCCTCCAGGTTCGTCCACTCGCCCGATTGGATGAAGCTCGCCCAATAATAAGGATGTCGCCGATTCACTTGCTTTAGCATCTCCAATTGCACCTGTCTCAGCGCCTCACCGCGTCCCTCCCCCTGTTTCAGTTTTTTGTAGTAGGAGACCATCAGTTCGCGTGTCCCCTTGTCCGATACGGCCCAGAGGCTCATGACCTGTGTTTCCGCGCCGGCCAGCACCAACGCGCGTCGCAGCCCGTGGACTCCATCGCCGCTCTTAACCTCGCCCACCCCTGTGTCACACCCCGAGAGCACTACCAGCTTTGTTCCCCAAAGATTTAGCCCTGTCACCTCCAGCGCAGTCAGAATCCCGTTGTCATCCTCTTTATGTTCGTTGGCTCCAGCCAGCGCCACCCCCGAGCGCAACAGCGGGTTCTCGATGGGGATACCGCTCCCTTCAATCATTCGCAGCTGCTGGTCGGATTCATTTCTGACTGACCGAGTCCCGCTCCGCACCGACGCCATCAATTGCGAATCATCGAGAAAGAAGCCGTGTGTGGCGATGTGTAGAAGAATGGGGCTGCGCACCTGGATGAGCGCGGACTTACTCGCCTCGCGCCGGGTGAGCAAGGTCGCATCCGGTAGTAACGATTGCAGGGCATCCCCTTCCCGCGCTGTATATGGCAGGGGCGAGAAGTAAAACTGTCTGAAAATGGAGGCGGCTGATTCTTTGACCCGATTTCCTGATCCTTCATTCGATGCAACCGTCTTCTGTTTCCACCGGCGCATTTCCTCAACCCGGCTCCTGTTTCCAAAGTCCGGGTCGGCGATAACAAGCGGGCCGCTACTGCTCTCTCTAGCCACTTGCAGGCGCAGCAGATCGCGACCGCTCGCCAGATAGCTGATCGAATAACGCTCGACCAGATACCGCCCTCGCTCATCTACCAGCGCCACAAATGGAAGGAGGTTGAGCATGCCATCCGGCGAGATCAGTAACCGGGTCAGATTCCCAACCAGCGGGCGGATGGGTTGAAATACTTTCTGATCCACGCTTCGAGCCAGACGGCGCACGTCCGTACGTTTGGGATCGCGCAAAGCCTCACGCAGGGCAGCCACAGCTCCATCGATTGCACTCGCCTCGCCCAGTTCCTTCCACTGAATCTCTCCTTTCCGCATCACATAGACCACATAATGAGGTTCGCCATAAGCCATGTCATCCGTTTTGGCTTGGGCATCGAATGGACGGTAGGAAGCGAATTCGATCAGAGCGGCATCGGCGGGGATGGCCGCTTGAACCGCTGCGAGCGTGACTGGCAAAGACTGTGCTCGGAATTCACTGCTCCTGCGACCGATGTCTACCTCTAGTTTTTCGGCTCGAGCTTCGAGTCTTCCGATTCGCTCGAAATATTGCTCGACCGTTATTTTCTGCGGTTCGCCCAGAACTAAACTGGCGATCTGTGAACGGGTATCGCTCAACTGATCGAGCAGGGCTTGATCCTCCGGGTCTGAACGGTCGCGCAAAGCGGCGAGGCTTTGAGACGTGGCGTCGAGCGCACGCCCTTTGCGTTGGAGAATTATGGCGGCGCTCTGGCTACGCGCCGCGGGATCGTTCGGCGCACAGCGAAGATGCAATGAGATAGTCCGGTCGGCCTGCTTTGAGAGGGTTCCTAGAAAGGCCAGTCTCTGGCGTTCGGAGCCGATCACAAGATTGAGCGCCAGATTCCCTTCGCCGATTGAATTGGCGCGCGATTGAAACGCGACAGCCTGAGCGATATTACCTATTCTCATGTTGAGCGCCGCTCTATCGTTGAGGGCATCGGCAACGTAGGGGTGTTTCGGGCCCAGCGTTTTCTCCAAGACGTCCAGTGATCGTTGGAATAACTGCTCAGCCTTCGCGTAGTCGGCTCTGTCGCGGTTGATGCGTGCCAGAATGTTGAGTGAGTAAGCAAGTTCAAACTTTTCCGGCTCCAGCGCTTTCTCCCAAATAACCAGCGCACGTTGAGCCAGAGGTTCAGCCCTTTGTTGGTCGCCGCGGCTGTGAAACAAGAGCGCCAAATTGTTGAGGGTGCGGGCGACATCCGAATGGTCGGGCCCCAACACTTTCTCCTGGATGGCCAACGCGCGTTGGGCCAGCGACTCCGCTTCATCATAATCTCCCCGATCGCGATAGAGAATCGCCAGGCTGTTGAGAGTAGCAGCGAGATCGGGATGTTCAGGTCCCAGCGCCTTCTCCCTGATAGCCAGGGCTCTTCGGTAGAAAGTCTCGGCCTTGGCGAAGTCGCCTCGATAACGATAGAAGTTGCCCAGACCATTATTGGCGAGGCCGAGGTCGGGATCATCCGGAGGCAGCGCTTTCACCCAGATCGCCAGCGATTGGTGAAATAACGGTTCAGCTTTCGCGTAGTCGCCTTTGCTCCAATAAAGCAGGCCGAGATTGTGAATCGTAAAAGCGTAATCTGGATGTTCCTGCCCCAACGATTTCTCCAAGATACGCAGTGCTCGTTGAAACAACGCCTCTGCCTTCGCGTAGTCGGCCATATTGCGGTAGAGGTGCCCCAGATTGTTGAGCGAAATAGTAACTGCAGGATGATTCGGCCCGAAAACTCCCTCTAAAATGTCCAGTGACCGGTGAAGCAGCGATTCGGCCTTTGCAAAATCGCCCCTGCTTCGGTAAATCCTGCCCAGACCGTTGAGTGCGACCGCGACATCGCGGTGATCCGGACCCAGCAGCCTTTCACGGATCTCCAAAGCGCGTTCGATCGATGGGCGCGCCTCGATTGGCGGCCCCATGACTTTCAGTTTGCGACACTCCTCGCACAGCGCATACGCCCTCTGTAATGCGCGGTCGTTCTCTGTCGCGGCGCGTAACTCCTCGATGCGAATCGCGTAGCGTCCCGCAAGCGCCCCGCGCTGCCTGAGTTCAATACTCAGCTGGTAGTCGCCCTCCTTGTCTGCCACACACGACACACGTTCCTGCCCCCAGGGCAAACTTTCGGAGTCGAACTCGGCCATCTGCCTGCCGTCAGGTCCTGTTACTGCCACCACCACGTCTATGCCCTCTTGCTCGACTATCACGCCCAGGTACTGATCGGTTCTCAGCCTGATCTGATAGATATGCTGTCCGCCAGCCAATTCCCGTTGGATAGGCCTTCCCGGTTCGAGAAGGCGAAAACCCTTCTCATCGCTCGCCTCATCGCCGGCATCACGCGACTCCTGAATCGACTGCTGGTTCAGACCTTGAGCGAATACGAAAGTCTTGTGCGAAAGCGATGAGGTTGACAGAATGCAGAGCAGAAATAGCGCGATGAAATTGGCTGAGCTCCGGTATATAACCTGCATAACCTGCGCTCCCTGTTTTTGCTCGCAACCCGAAGCTCGGCGAGCCGCGCCTTCCACGATCATGGTTTGTCCTTCGCTTTTTTTGATCATTGCCATAGCGACACAAAACCTCTTAAACGGTAATCTGAATTGTTTTAAATTAATTGCTTCGGACTTAGCTGAGTCACATCCGACGCACGGGTGAGTAGACACTTTCTGTCAATCAAAACTGAGGATTCAATCCCGTTCCAAATTCATAATCCACACCACCTTCCCCTTCCTTTGAGCCTCGCCTGTTTGCTCACGCCGTACCTCTCGCCCCCAGGCTTGATCGCCGACAACGCAGTAGAACCGGCTGTCGACACTCTCTGTGCTGATTCACGGATGGCTCCGCGGTCCTTTCGAATTTTCCACCCACCGCCTTCCGATCCCGGAACTTCGCTCTCCGACTAAATATACATGCTACAGGATAGTCATAGCTAACTAATGGGACACGTTATGAGTTTACCACAGCTGAAAGAAAGTAAAATAAGCGAGTGCCCCGGTCCGTTCATCCGGACAGAAGTTGTACGAAGAATAAGTATTTGAATGAAATGAGAAATGAGCTGATTGGCATGTAAGCCTGGAGACTCTAGCAGGCTATGCGCACCGTGCGGTTGGGGGTAGATTACAGATTATCAAGATTATCGGGGGGGGGGGAATAAGAATTGGGTTATGCCGCCATCTGGAGTTCCGTTACAGGATCTATTGAGTTATCAACCTGACTCAAGATGTACTGTGATGAAACTTTTCTCAATCTGTCATCGAGCTTCAATGGGAGCCGCAGCTCGATAGTTCCGTTCGCTTCGACTCTGAATTTGCTGCGGTCAGCGACGTTCGCGGACCGGTTATTGGAATCAATAGATTTGACGTCAGGGGCGTTCCTCTCGAGCCATCGACTGACTTCGGGATGGATCAAATCCAAACCGTATTGCTGCCATAACAGTTCCATCACAACGACGCTTTTCGGTACTTCCTTACCTTGATAGCCGTAAGGCATTCTGAGTTTGATCGAGATTTCATTGTTTACCGGGCTAGTTAAAACTTGTTGCTCGCGACCGAAAATATTGAAGTTATGGAACATTGTATTCATCTCTTTCTTATTAGTTGTAGTCAATAACCTACCCATCTTTGATCCCTTGCCTTCCCGCTATTAGGTGCGCGAAACGCTGGAATATGTCGCGCCGATTCTCGACATGTAACGAAGTGACCTTTCTCACAGCCCCATGGTGAGGCCAGTCACATGGTGTTGTGGCATTTGAGGTTCGCCGGTCATTGCCTGATCGCATGTCTTCATTCAGGCATATAGATTGCGGATTGCCGTTAGCGGATTGTGGATTGCGGATTGCGGATTGCGGATTGCGGATTGTGGATATGCCCACAAAGACACAGAGGAAAAAGAGGCAAGGAGATCACGCTGGCTTAACCGCTAGTTACCTTCCCCTTTTTCTCTTCCCCTATATGTCTCTGTGTCGCTGTGGCAAATCCGCAATCGACTCACGTTACTCGTGCCGAAGCGCCGTCAGGGGATCGATCTTCATCGCTCGTCTCGCCGGGATGTAACTTGCCAGCAACGCCACCGATGTGAGCAACAACGCGATGGCCGCGAACGTTAGCGAATCGGTCGGGCTCACGCCGAACAACGATCCAGCCATCAGCCGCGTTAACGCCAGCGCCCCCACCAATCCCAGCGCCAATCCGATAAGAGTAAGGATCACCCCCTGGCCGACTATAAGCTTGAGTACATCGCGCGGCTGCGCGCCCAGGGCCATGCGAATGCCGATCTCTCCTGTGCGCTGGCTGACCGAGTAAGACATAACTCCGTAGAGGCCGATCGCCGCCAGAATTAAGGCCACCGCCGCGAAGATGCCCACCAGGATCATCTGGAACCTTTGGCGGGAAATCGAATCGACCATCATCTGCTCCAGCGATCGAACATTGGAGATGGGATGTTCACGATTCACATCCAATACCTCCTGCTTTACGGCAGCTGCAAGAGTGAGCGGATCGATGCTGGTGCGGACCATGAAATTGACCGGTAATAGCTTGTTGATAAATCGCGTTACCCCATCCGGCACCTGAGTATCCGGTATATAAACGCGAAGGATGTCGGGATTCTTCAAGTCGGCCCCCCTGACGTCTCCCACTACACCGACGATTTGGCGCGACCCTTCGGCAAATATCGGCCCCTCGAACTTGCCAAGCGACAGCGACTCGCCGATCGGATCTTTGTCTGGAAAGTATTGGCGTGCCAGCGCCTCGTTTATGAGCGCTACCGCAGGCGAGGAGTGCGAATCTCCTTCGGTGAAATACCGTCCCCGTCGAAGCGGAACGCTCAGAGCGCGGAAATAATTGGGTGATACCATGTTCCAGCCGGCGAAGCGAACGTCTTGCATACCTTCGGTGCGGAAAGACATCATCAACCCGTTTTCGAAAGGCAACCTGCTCACTACAGTGGCTGTCTCTACCCCAGGGAGCGCTTCGATCCGCTGCAGGGTCTGATCGAAAAAGGCCGAGACACGAGCGGTGCTGTTATACTTCTCTTCAGGCATCGACAACTGAAAAGTCAAGACATTGGTCGGATCGAAACCGGGATTGACTCCGCGCAGGTTGGCGAAGGTTTGAATCAGAAGGGCTGCTCCCACCAGCAACATCGACGACAATCCGATCTCCGCTACGACGATCGAGCTGCGGAACCGGCTCCGCTGAATTCCCGCCGATGCCCTGACGCCGCTTTCATTAAGCACCGAGTTGAGATTGACTTTAGCCAATTGAAGCGCCGGAGCGAGGCCGAAGAGGATGCCGGTCGAGAGCGCAACCGCAAGCGTGAGTAGCAGGGCTCTTCCATCCAACTGAACTTCAGACAGGCGCGGTAGATTCCAGTCACCGAGCGCGAGCAACGCCTTCAGACCCAACCGTGCCACCAGGAGACCCAAAGCGCCGCCGAGCAAAGCCAGGATGGCGCTTTCAGTGAGTGACTGCTGAATCAGCCTGAAGTGTCCGGCGCCTAACGCGCTGCGAATAGCAACCTCCTTTTGCCGCGCCGCCGCCCGAGCCAACAACAGGCTGGCCACGTTGGCGCAGGCGATCAGTAATACGAAGCCGACTGCACCGAGCAGGACGAGTAATTCCGTCCGGACTTCTCCGATCATTGCCTGGTGATAGTCTTCGACTACGATGCCCTCGTTATCGCCCGTCAGCGCCGGTTGCTGGAGGCGAAACGTTCGAGCGACCGAATCCATCTCCGCCTGAGCCTGTTCGCGTGTCACTCCCGGTTTCAGGCGTCCGATGACTGCCAGCGGATAGACCCGATCCTGATTGTGAGCGACTGGACGCAGAGGCATCCAAATATCGGCGGACCCTCTCGCCTCAAATCCGGGAGGCATGATCCCGATCACCCTGTATGGCTCTCCGCTCAACTCTATGCTCTTACCCAGAATCCCAGGGTCGGAGCCGAAGCGCCGTTTCCATAGGCCATCGCTGATGACGACGACGCGATCACCACCAGGCCGGTCCTCTTCAGTGTTGAAGCTGCGCCCTTGGGCGGGTGGGATCCCGTAGACCCGGAAAAAGTTGGCAGAGACGCGCGCGCCTCGAAGGCGCTCCGGCTCATCGCCACCCGTCAGATTGACGCCCGCCCCCACCGCCTCAACGGCCGTCATACTCTCAAATATTCGATTGTTCTCTCGCCAGAAGAGGAATTGCGTGACGGAGGCGAGGGTCCTGGAAGGAGGAGGAATCCCTCGCCAGAGGTGCATCAGCTGTTCGCTCTCCGGATAAGAGAAGGGGCGAAGCAGCACCGCATTGACCACGCTGAAGATCGCTGTGTTGGCGCCGATGCCGAGCGCGAGTATCAACACGGCTACCGCGGTGAAGCCGGGATTTTTCCGAAGCATACGGATTCCATAGCGTAAATCCTGCCAGAGGTCTCCGAAGAAATTTCCTCGGTTTGTTTCGACAACCATAGGTTGGTTTTTCATACCGCTCTCCCTCAACTCCTGCGCGGGCAATTGCCCTTCTTTCAATTCCGCTAGCGTCGCGCGATAAGCCTCTTCCGGCGACGCGCCACCAGCCAGCAGCTCCGCGTAATGATCCTCAAGGTGTTGCGTAAACTCCTCGACGATCTCGGCCTCACGCGTCGGCGTAAGCTGCAAGCCCGCCAACCGCAGTATGATTTCATCTTTCCACTCAGACATATTTGATTTCCCCTAAGAAAACCTCTTGCTAACTATAGATAGTGGAAATAACGGGCGATCCGGTTTTCAGCCCACGAAGTGGGCGACAGAATACAGCCCAGGGTGGAGCCGAAGGCGTAACCCTGGGTTGGGTACCATCAAGCCGCGCGAGCCCACGAAGTGGGCGATAGACCTCAAGCTCTTGGGCCTCGATCTCAATCTCTGTAGCCCGTTTCACGGGCTCGAACCAGATATTTATGACGCACCCAGGGTTACGGCTTCGCCTCCACCCTGGGCTTTATGCTATCGCCCACTACGTGGGCTGATTCCCATAAATCTCCCATCATATAGCTTCCCCAGTTGCTTCTTCTCCTGGTTGCGTCCGAACCGGCGGGCTCCTGCGGCACTGGGCGCTCGATGCACCGCAGTTCTCCCGCCAACGATCCGCTCTCACTCAACTCCGAAAGAGCCGTGCGATTCGCTTCCTCCGGCGTCGCCCCACCCGCCAGCATTTCCTTGTGGCGATCCTCAAGATGCCGGGCCAACTCCTCGATAACCTCAGCATCACGCTCGGGCTCGAGTTTCAAGTCCGGCAACCGTTCTCTGACCTCTTGCTTCCACTCCATTCGCCAACGACCTCCAGCCTCGCCCCCAACACCCAACAACTCCTCTTCTTATGCATTCTCCAACCCGGTAATACGATTGATAGCCGCGACGAACGACTGCCATGTGCTGCGCTGCGATGCCAACACCTTCCTGCCCTCCTTCGTCAAACGATAATAGCGGCGGCGGCGCTGACCGGCTTTCTCCACCCACCGGCCCTCGAGCCAGCCGCGCTTCTCGAGCCGGTAGAGCAGCGGGTAAAGGGAGGCGATGTTGAAGCTCAGCACGCCGTCCGAACGCGTCTCGATCAACTTTCTGATCTCATAACCGTGACGCGCGCGCGCTTCAACCAGTGAGAGTATGAGCAGCTCGGCGCTTCCCTTCTTCAACTCGCGGTCCAATATGCGTGAATGTATATTCGTCATTGCCACATATTATGCAGGCAAATATTAGCAGTCAAGCAGCTCTTTTGGGTTTCGGGTGATCATCGCCTATAATCGGATCGTCCCACTGAAAGAGTCTATAGAACGCCATGTTAGAAAATTCTACCTCACATTAAATTTCGAAATATTTTGGAGGTTTGCAATGAGATTTAAGTATTCATTGAAAGCTGTCTCGCTGGTTCTGGCGTCATTACTTGTTTATGGAACTTTCACCGCCGTCTGCGCGCAGGGACGAGGGCGAGGAGGTGGAAGCGGGCGAGGATCGGGTATGGGTGGAGGTCGGGGCATGGGAGGAGGAGTCAGTGGCGGGCTGGGTACCGCATCGGATCGTTCGAATGGACGGTCGGATAGGGGACTCGACAATGCTTCCGACAAATCGAATGGGCGATCGGACGCGGGCCTGGATCGCGCGCGGGCGGCGAACGATAAGCTCAAGAACGCTGACGATGAGATTCGCCAGAATCCGGGGCTGGCGAAGGGAATGAACATGAGCGCAAATCAGTTGCGCGATGGTTATCAGGCCGCCCTGGCAAACAACCCCGATCTGAAATTCGGTCAATATGTCGCCGCCAATCGGATCGCCCGGAATTTGGGTGACCGCAATCCGAATATCACTTCAGATGCGATCCTACAGGGATTGAACGGCGGCAAGAGCATCGGCCAGAGACTCCAGGAACTCGGGTTGAATTCGAAGGAAGCGAAAGAGGCGGAAAAGAACGCAGAACGACAGATCAAAGAGAGTAAACTCAATAAATGACCTGATTCTTGAGAGCCTTTCATCACAATAAACACAAAAAAAGACACAAAGACCACATAACTATAATTTGTGATCTTTGTGTCTTTTTGCTTTCTTGTAGTGAATCCAGTCCTCGTTCGAACCTGATCGCCATCGTCGGATCCACCCTGTCGACCCGCCAGCCGATATCCGGCGAACATGCGGGGCTACAAATTAGCATCACCTTCACAACAGCCAAGGCAGAGATTTATTAAAGTAATCCTTCCAATCGGGCATTGTTGATTCACTCAGGCGGGGTTGATCTTCGCCACGCGATCGAGCGCCGTAAAGAAATCGGCCCAGGTTTGCCTCTGATCCGCCAGAACTTTGCGCCCCTGGGCGGTCAGTTTGTAGTAGCGGCGGCGGCGCTGCCCCGCCTTCTCCACCCAGCGGCCCTGAATCAACTCACGCTTCTCCAACCGGTAGAGCAAAGGATAAAGCGACGCGACGTGGAATTGCAGAACGCCGTCCGAACGCTCCTCGATCAATTTGGCGATCTCATACCCGTGGCGCGGGCGATCCTCAACCAGGGCCAGGATCAGCATCTCTGTACTACCTCGCTTCACTTCTCTATCAAGCATAGGATTTATATATCTCCATATATAGTGATGCCATATATACACTTGTAATTGGATAAAAGCAATCGGAATGGCCTTCGCCTGAAGCGTATGCTAATTATCATTAAGTTCATTCAGCTCCGGAAGAGCCGGATGTTTAAAGTTTCGACGAATTTTCCAACCACAAGCTCCGGCGGAGAAATGTGGTCACGGCCATATGTCGCTCCTGACGGAGCTGGGGTAATTGTTAGAATGGTGAGCTATAGACATGGCGCGCCTCTGGCGCTGATGCCTCAATGCCACAGTTGTGTTTAAGATCGGTGCATTGCGCTGGCTCAGGTTGCCGCTCAGGGCTGGCGGGTATTCTCTGGTGGTAGTAACTCACTAGAAGAGTGCAGACAACTAAAAAAGGCGTGCGTGAAAGGACCTATCGATTATTTCTCGATCAGGACCTCCGAACTTTGAGCTACGCCCGCTTCGACCCGTTCGTCTCTGGCGATCATGAGGTTTCTAAGCGCCGCGGCCAATTCGCTGAACTCCCGTTGGCGCGGACTGCCACGGAGTACGGCGCAGCGCCAATGGCGCACTACCGGTTGCGGTCCGAAGGAGATCAGAGTGAGTCCCCGAGCATTCGCGGCGGATTCGACCATCCAACGGGCCGCTGCGGCAACTCCCATTCCAGCGGCCGCCATTTCCAGAATCGCTTCCGTCAGCTGTAGGCGGATCACTTCCTGCGGGCGGACCCCATGACTCGCGAGCAGGCCGTCAACGACGACGTGCCTACCGTCCGCAGTGGCGTGGATCAGCAGACTTTCTCCACGCAGGTCTTCCGGCATGATCTTTCGTCTTCCGCTGAGCGGATGATCTTTCGCCAAAATCAGTACGATCTCGTCTTGCAGCAGATGCCAGTAATGCAGGCGATCATCCTTGCCTTCCGAACTCAAAATCGCAAAGTCGATCTCTCCCCGGATGAGCGCGTCCACCACGCGTTGCGTCGCCTCCGGCACGATTCGCAATCGAACGCGCTGGGCCAAATTCGAATGCCTGCGGACGAGCGAGGGTAGCCAGTGATAAGTCGTATAACATTGCGTGCCCAGCCGGATCACCTGAGCCGCGCCCTGCGCCATCGTCGCAAGATCGAGTTCCATCTGGCGGAACTCCATCTGAATCAGCGTTCCGCGCCGGATCAATTCTTCACCGATTGCGGTCGGCGCCATGCACCTCGGCTGCCGCACGAATATCGTGGAGCCAACCCGCGCTTCCAGGCTCTTCAGATGATGGCTCAGCGCCGATTGCGATAGGTGAAGCCGACGTGCCGCGGCGGTGATAGTGCCTTCTTCGGCGATCGTCACGGCAATCTCTATATCATCGCGTGTGATCTTCATATCGTCTCTGAGATGAAATTCGACTTAAAACCCTGGCTTAAAACACGCTCAAGTACATCTTTTATTCAATGGCTTTATTTCCCGGCTTTTCCCTGCGAATTATTTCGAGTATATATGCAGATATTTCATTCTTTCAATGCAAAACATTCAATTGTGTGCATAGCTTTACTCGGCTATGATCTCGGTTCGCATACGGAATAACGGAGTCAATAGCCCAATATCACTTTATGTGGATAATACGTGTAGCACTCGACCGGCCATACACATTTATCGTGTTGGCGCTTCTGGTGTTGATCGTCAGTCCGGTTGTAATTCTACGTACGCCGACCGACATTTTTCCCAACATCAACATTCCCGTGATTGCTATCGGATGGCAATATACCGGTCTGAATCCGGAAGAACTGGAAGGCCGTCTGGTCACGCCATTCGAGCGCTTCCTGACCACGACGGTGGATAACATCGAGCATATCGAATCGACCACAATGATCGGACGGTCGATCGTGAAGGTCTTTCTTCAACCGAACGCCAGCATCGACCGCGCCAATTCCCAGGTCACGGCGACCTCGCAAACTGCTATACGCCAGGCTCCACCCGGCACCGTTCCCCCTCTCATCGTGAACTACAACGCATCAACGGTTCCGATCCTTCAACTGGCTCTCTCCGGTGAGGGGCTGTCGGAGCAGCAGTTGAACGACCTCTCGCTGAACTTTCTCCGCAGCCAGCTGATCACCGTGCCTGGCGTTTCCATCCCCTATCCGTACGGCGGCAAGCAGCGTCAGGTTATGGTCAATTTGGATCCGGCGCTGCTCCAGTCGAAGGGGCTCTCCGCCGCGGACGTCGTGACGGCGGTCGGGCAGCAGAATCTGGTGTTACCGTCCGGCACGGCCAAGATGGGCGCCTTCGAGTACGACATCGCGCTGAATGGAAGCCCTGATACGGTGAAGGAACTGAACGACCTGCCATTGCGCCTCGCCGGACAATCGCCCATCTACCTGCGCGACGTGGCGCAGGTGAGCGACGGATTCTCCCCACAGACCAATGCCGTAAGGCTCGACGGCAAACGGGGCGCGCTGATGACCATCCTGAAGGCGGGCGATGCATCGACGATCGACGTGGTGCGGGACATCAAAGCAATGCTTCCGCGTGTCGCCACCACACTTCCTCCGGAACTGAAGGTTCAGCCCCTGGCCGATCAATCCACCTTCGTCATGGCGGCTGTCACCGGCGTGATCTACGAAGCGATCATCGCTGCCTGCCTCACCGGAATCATGATCCTGATCTTTCTGGGAAGTTGGCGGAGCACACTCATCATCGCGATTTCGATTCCGCTTTCGATTCTGACTTCCATCATAACATTCAGTTTCCTCGGGAACACGATCAACATCATGACTCTTGGAGGGCTGGCGCTGGCCGTCGGCATACTGGTGGACGATGCCACCGTCACCATCGAAAACATCGAGCGTCACCTTGAAGAAGGTCTCGGCATCCGCGATGCGATCATGCAGGGAGCCGGGCAGATCGCTGTGCCGACTTTGGTCTCCACCCTATGCATCTGCGTAGTCTTTCTACCCATGTTTTTTTTGAGCGGCGTCGCACGCTATCTGTTCGTCCCACTGGCTGAGGCGGTAGTGTTCGCAATGCTCGCTTCCTATCTCTTCTCGCGGACCTTGGTGCCGACGCTGGCTTTGTACCTCCTGAAAACCTCGCACGTTAACCGGGTTGCGACCCAAAACCCCTTCACTCTTATACACCGGGTATTCGAGCGGGGATTTGATTTCACGCGCGGGATATATCGCGATATGTTGAGCATGCTGGTGAGAAGACGCGTTCTTTTCGTACCGGCGTTTCTGGGCCTCTGTCTAAGCGCGATTCCTTTGACGCCGTGGCTGGGTCAGGATTTCTTCCCTCGCAGCGAGGGCGGGCAGTTCCTGCTCCACGTTCGGGCCAAGACGGGTACGCGAATCGAGGAGACGGCCCGGCTCTGCGACCAGGTGGAGTCTTCCATTCGCCGCTTGATACCTGACCCGGAACTCACCAGTATCGTCGACAACATCGGGGTGCCGTACAGCACGATCAACACCGTCTACAACAGTTCGGGCACCATCGGACCATCCGATGCGGATATTCTCGTCTCGCTCAAGAAACCGCACCGGCCTACCGCCGACTACATACAAGAGTTACGAAAGCTGCTGGCCGCCGAGTTTCCGGGGGTCACATTCTACTTTCTGCCTGCCGACATGGTGACGCAGATCCTGAACTTCGGAATGCCGGCGCCGGTCAACATCCAATTGGAAGGTGCGAATATTGAAGGCAATCGTCTGGTGGCGAACAAGCTCCTCAATGAATTGCGCCTGGTGCCAGGAATCGTCGATCTGCGCATCCAGCAGCAATTCGATTACCCGAAGTACGACGTCATAGTGGATCGGACTCGGGCGATTCAAGGCGGATTCACTCAGCGTGACATCGCCAGCAGCCTGCTGGTTTCACTGAGCGGGAGTTTTCAGACGACGCCATCCTTCTTTCTAGATCCGCAGAACGGCGTCAATTACAACCTGGTAACACAGGCGCCGCAATATACGATTCAGTCTCTTCAATCGCTGCAAAATCTGCCCATCAGCTCTCCCAACCTGACCCGATCCGAAATCCTGGCCGACGTGGCTGAGCTGCGCCGATCCAGCGAGATGGCCGTGGTCAATCATTACAACATTCGGCGCGTGATCGATATTTACGGATCGGTTGAAGGCCGCGATCTCGGATCAGCGGGAAAAGAGATCACACAGATCGTCGATCGCCACCAGGGCGATCTACCTCGCGGAACCAGCATAAACATCCGCGGGCAGTTGGACACAATGCAGAAGTCCTACGCCGGATTGATCGCCGGACTCGCATTCGCCATCATCCTGGTCTACTTGTTGATCGTGGTGAATTTCCAATCGTGGTTGGATCCATTCATCATAATAACGGCACTCCCGGCCGCATTGGCGGGAATAATCCTTTTTCTCTTCATCACACACACGCGCCTGAGCGTACCGGCGCTTATGGGCGCCATAATGTGTATGGGTGTAGCCACAGCGAACAGCATTCTGGTGATATCGTTCGCCAAAGAACGGCTGGCGGAGCACGGGGACCCGCTCACAGCCGCCGTGGAAGCCGGATTCACCAGGTTTCGTCCGGTAATCATGACGGCGCTGGCTATGATCATCGGTATGATCCCGATGGCTCTGGGCGCCGGCGAGGGCGGCGAACAGAACGCGCCACTCGGCCGTGCGGTTATCGGCGGCCTCATCTGTGCAACTCTTGCCACGCTGACATTCGTGCCGGCGGTATTCGGATTGTTGCATCATCGTCGAAGCAACGCCGGCCTGGTGAAGTAATTTTGAGAGACGAGAATGAATACGGACCAATCTACAAATCATAGACCAGCGGAAGAAGCGAATACTACACAAATTATCCAGCTCGATCGTACCGGAGAGACGCCAACGCAGGGTGCGCCGCGGCGCGGGCTTTTCTGGGCCGGTCTGCTGGTAATTTTGGTTATCGCCTTCGCGTTGGGAACGGTCATACTTTCCGGAATTAGCAGTCGAAAGGCCGCCCAGGACAGCCTGAAAGAGGAGACGCTGAAATCGTCCGTGCTGACGGTTCGCGTGGTCTATCCCAAACACAAGGCTCCGGTGCAAGAGATCACTCTTCCCGGTAACGTTCAGGCTTATACTGAGACGCCGATATACGCGCGCACCAACGGATACCTGAAGGGGTGGTATTTCGACCTCGGGTCGCGTGTCAAACAGGGTGATCTTCTCGCCAAAATCGAAACCCCTGAAGTCGATCAGCAGCTACAACAGGCGAGGGCCCAGCTACAGGTCGCGGAAGCCAGCCTGAATCTGGCGAGGTCGACGGCCGAGCGATGGCAGGCACTGCTCGTGACGAATGCCGTAACGGAGCAGGAGACCGACGAGAAGATCGGCGACCTGCGCGTGAAAGAAGCGACTCATGCCTCGATGATGTCCAACGTCCGCCGGCTCGAAAATCTGCAATCCTTCAACAGCGTTTACGCTCCGTTCGACGGCATCATAACAGCGCGCAATACGGACCTGGGGGCTTTGATCGACGCGGGCGCCAATGCTCCCGGAAAGGAACTCTTCAGGCTGGCGGCGACGGATAAGCTGCGCGTCTTCGTCAGCGTGCCGCAAAGCTTTGCGCGCGCATCTCGCATTGGAGCCCGCGCATCGCTGACCGTGAACGAGTCTCCCGGCAAGGGGTTTCACGGAACCATCGTAAGGACGGCGCAGGCGATCGACCCGGCATCGCGAACGCTCCTGACCGAAATCGAGGTCGAGAACCCAACCGGAGAATTGCTGCCAGGCACATATCTCACCGCGCACCTGCGGTTGCCGGGCCGGATCAATGCGGTCACGATTCCTACCAACGCCTTGCTCTTCCGCTCTGATGGCGTTCAGGTCGGCGTGGTGCGCGGCGGAGTAGCGACTCTGATTCCGGTCATCATAGGCCGCGATTTCGGCGCAGAGGTAGAAGTAATCTCGGGGTTGAAGCCAACGGACGCCATAATTGAAAACCCCGCTGATTCCCTCATCAGCGGTACGGCGGTTCGCGTAGCGGAACAGGTGAAATCCTCAGACTGAGTCGTCTGAAGAGTCGGCAAACAGCACAGCAAAATACAAGGAGGTACGATGCTCTTCGTGCTCTCTTGATTTTGAGATTTGTGAAGCTTCTACGAGCTTTTATGTCCCTGAATGCTAGCGAGTCCTCTACCCTGCCTCTCCGCGCTCATTCGTATCTCAAAGCTACCATCGGATCCACTTTCGTGGCGCGACGCGCCGGTATGTAACAGGCCATCATCGCTACGGCTATCAGAAGCAGCGCAACCATCATAAACGTCAGCGGGTCAGCCGCCTTCACGCCGAACAACAGCCTCTCCATCAAGCGCAACAAAGCGAAGGCTGCAACCAAGCCGATTGCAACTCCTATCAGGGCGAGTTTCATGCCTTGCCGCACAACCAGTTTCAAAACATCGCGAGGTTGCGCGCCTAAAGCCATGCGAACGCCGATCTCGTGTATTCGTTGGCTGACCGCGTACGACATTACGCCGTAGATGCCCACCAGCGCGAGCGCCAATGCCACTGCGGCGAAGATGCCGAGCAGCGTCAGATTCAAGCGTTCAGGCGCGATTGAATCCGAGCGAATCGCTTCCAGTGTTCGCACGGCGAAGACCGGTTGCTCGCTGTCAATCGCCCTCACCTGTTCGCGAGCCGCCGCGACCATCTGGTTCGGCTCGACCGAACTTCTGATCACAACCGTCATCCCGCTATATGAAAGTTGGCGGTGATGGAAATAACCTTGCACGCGATTCGAATCCCTGTCCAAGCCATCCATCTTCACGCGCTTCACTACTCCGACAATCGTAATGACGGGGTTGCGCGGATCGTTCCCCCACTTGATGCGCTTCCCGACCGCATCATCATTCGGCCAATGTCGGCGGGCAAATTCCTCGTCGATGATTATCACGTTCACGCCCGCGATCGAACGCTGATTATCATCGAGGCCGCGCAGTTTCTCTTCTGTCAGGTGTTTTTGGTCGTCCTGCTCGGTGAAGTAACGACCGCGAAGCAACTGGATGCCCATAGTTTTGAAATAGTCGGCGCCGGCCACACAGGCTTCCATCAGGGGCATCTGGCCGGGGGGCGGCTCGGGCTGGCCCTCGACCTTGAACGACGTCTGCCAACGGTTGTTGCCCAACGGTAATCCGGAAGCGAGCCCGACGCCCTGCACCCCGGGAAGCGAGCTTATTTTCTGCACAAGTCGATCGTAAAAATCTATCTCCTGCTGATCGTTCGGATATTTCCCTTGTGGCAGGTTGATACTGAAACTCAGCAGATTGTCGTATCTGAAACCGGGATCGACCTGCATCAACCGATAGAAGCTGCGAATGAGCAGGCCGGCGCCGATGAGCAGCACCAGGGTCATCGCCATCTCCGCCACCACCAATCCACTGCGTACCCAGCGCCGCCCAGCAGTCATCGTGCGCGCGGTATCTTTCAACGCATCCTGTACGTCTGCCTTGCTAGCCTGGAGCGCCGGCGCCAGACCGAATATGATGCCGGTGAAAATGGAGACGCCAAATGTGAAGGCCATTACGTGCCAATCGAGATAGATCTCGCGCGAACGCGGAATGCCATTCGGATTGATCGAGATAAGAAGTTTCACGCCCCAATGTGCCAGGAGCAGCCCCAGGCCGCCTCCGAGTATGGAGAGCAAAACACTTTCAGTCAGCAATTGCCGCACGATACGCCAGCGGCTCGCGCCCAGGGCCACGCGCAGCGCCATCTCTTTCTGTCGCGTCATCGCCCGAGCCAACAGCAGGTTGGCGACATTGGCGCACGCGATGAGCAGCACGAAGCTGACCGCAACCAGCAGAGTCCAGAGGGCTGGGCGGATGTCTCCGACAAAGACATCCAACATCGGCCTGATGATGACGCCATTGCCGTTATTCGATTGGGGATACTGTTTTTCCAGAATAGCAGCGATGCGATCCATCTCGGCCCGCGCTTGCTCGATGGTTATGCCTGGTTTGAGGCGCGCCACGCCATTTAGGCCAGGATGATTGCCGCGCTGTTGCCAGGATGGTTGATCGGAGAGTTGGCCGACCGGCACCCATATATCCACGCGGCTGGGAAATTGAAATCCCGGCGGCATCACTCCGATCACCGTGTAGCCGCGCCCGTTGAAAAGGAGCGTTTGATTGAGAATCTTCGGATCGCCTCCGAAGCGCCGCTGCCAGAACCCATGACTCAGCACGACGATCGGAGGGCCTCCCGGCTTGTCTTCATCGTTCGTATAGATGCGGCCCAATGCGGGATTGACTCGTAGAGCGGCGAACAGATCAGCCGACATCTGCCCGGCCGGAATACGCTCGACCTCGCCGCTCCCGGTGAGGTTATAACTGCTGAAGTTGAAGACGCCCAGCTTCTCGAAGACCTGGTTTTGCGCGCGCCAGTCGCTGAAGTTTGGATAGGAGATGGAGATCATACTCATCTGCCGGCTGCTTTCGTTCAGATAGACGAGACGATCCGATTGCTCGTAAGGCAGCGGGCGGAGCAATACTGCATTGACGACGCTGAAGATCGCGGTATTTGCGCCGATGCCGAGAGTCAGTGTGAAGATCGCAATCAAAGTAACCCATGGTTTCTTCATCAACATACGCAGGCCGTAGCGCAAATCCTGAAACAAATTAGTCATGGCATCCTCCTATAATTCCTGACTGAGGTATGTGATCATTGTTCGGAGAGGGTTTCATATTTCTGCAACCATCTTTCCTTTATGAAAAATCGTCCAGAATCTGCCAGACAACTTTATCAATATCCTGTGAGCGGCTCCGAAGCCCGATGTGTATAGCCGTTATGACAAATGTGGTGCTTCGGCTCGGGAGCGCAGAGCGGAATACCAGTACTCAACATTTCTCTCACTTTCACGTCGAACACACTGATTCAAGCGACTTTTAAATGCAAATTTTTTCAGGTAGCTAAATTGTAAAAAATTCTGATCTTGCAGCATATGCTATTGCATCGCGGCGCGGAATAGTGATAATAACGCCCCTGGAAGTCCATCCAATAAAAACGAAAACTTTGCTGAGTTAAATAAATACCTCGCTTTATCAAATCAGGCAGGCGAAGCAACAACCGGCTGTTCTTGACTAGTATTTTTCCTGACTAAGGCCGGCGATCTCTTAACTGATGACCAGCACGATCGTGTAATGGGCGTTTAAATCACGCCGATAATTGATTCTCTATCAAACGCAGGAGCGTCTGTCAGGGTTGGTTCTCTATTCAGCTGATCTCCTCACAGATCGTTGCCTGCTCAAGAACAAAAAAACAAGTAGTTGAAATTTATCCATTTTTCACCGGCACTACGTGAGAGCGGCTTCTGAATGTAGCACCGAGCAGTAGACGGACAGCGCCAACGAACCAGGCCAACCAGCAGTTTGGCCTGATGACGGCGGCTTTTACGGATCCGTCGAATACTCAAGACACGGGTGGGTGATTGGTTCAGATCGTCCTGCGGTTCAATTTTTGATTTCTGGAATATCGGTCAGGAATAGACGGCATTCATAAATGGTAGAAAGGTTTTGACTAATCCTACCATTCCGCCAAACAAGAGATAGGTAACCCGTTTTTACCATAGACCCACAGGAGGTCACCGATGAAAAGTTTACTTTTATCAGTCATCATTTGCTTGGCTACCGGCGCGATTTCCTTCGCACAAGGAACGAACGCATCGTTGTCCGGAACGGTCACCGATGCTGCTCAAGCGGCAGTACCGGGAGTCACGGTCACGGCTCAGAATGTAAATACGGGTGTGATCACGAATACCGAGACCAACATATCCGGTGTTTATGTCTTTCCCAGCTTACAACCCGGGACATATCGCGTCACCGCAGAAAAGCAGGGCTTTAAAAAGATCATCAACAACGAAGTGGTACTCGAGCTTTATGCCCGTATCACGCTCAACTACTCGCTCGAGATCGCGACCATCAGCGAAAATGTCGTTGAGATTAACGCTGCGCTTGATACGCGTCTCGCGATAGGCAACACCTCGGTGGGCGGCGTGATCAATGGTCAAAAAGTACAGGACCTGCCGCTCCCCGGACGCAATGCTCTCGATCTGGTTTTAACCCAGGCCGGCATCGTCGGGGATAGCTTCGCGGGCGCGCGAATCGGCACACTCAACGTGGCGCGCGACGGTATCAATGTCATGGATCAGCGTATCAATAGTGGCGTCAACTCAGTGATCTTCAACAGCGTTGACTTAGTTGACGAGATACGCGTGATCACCTCGCCGGCTGACGCCGAATTCGGGCGTGGATCGGGACAGGTCCTGATCACGACGAAATCGGGTACGAACGAATTTCACGGCAGCGTCTTCGAATCGCATCGCAACACGGCGCTCACCGCCAACGATTTCTTCAACAACCTGCGCGGCGATCCGCGCAATGTGCTCATCCGCAATCAATTCGGCGGCCGCCTTGGCGGTCCGATTATCAAAAATAAGACCTTCTTTTTCGCCGGGTATGAGGCTCAACGTGAGGTCTCTCGCGATACCGTCACTTCAACTACCTATACCCAACAGGCGCGGCAAGGGATATTCCGATTTTTTCCTGGTGTCCGTAATGCAAACGCGATTGCTCAGGTGCCAACGGTCGATCTCAACGGCGATCCGGTCAAACCTGCTACGGCGACCGGCGACCTGAAATCGGTTGACTTATTCAGCCTCGGACTCGACAAAAATCGCTTAACGACCGACCAAACCGGTATTGTGAAAGCCATGCTCGATCGGATGCCGCTGCCTAACAACTTCCGTGCCGGTGATGGGTTGAACACTGCAGGATTCACTTGGAGCCGCCCGGAAAGCGCCAACCGTGATCAGATCTTATGCGCGCTTCGATCACGTGTTTACTGAAAATCATCGTTTCAACTTCAACTACACCTGGGAGAAAGAATTTTTCCTGAATGGCTTCCTGGCCCAGCCTTACCCTGACTCGCCTGGCGGCAATCTGGCGGGCAGTAATCAATTCTACTCTTTCGGACTGATTTCTACGCTATCGCCGAGTTTGGTGAATGAATTCCACGCGGGCGCTCAGAGATCACGGCTACGCTTCAACGCGCCGTGGGAATTGGAGGAAGGCAGAGCGTTGATGCCCAGGGTCGGCGATCAGATTTTCGCTGCTATTTCTCCGTCGGTGACGGAGCCGATTAACTTCACCAATGATCCGCAAGGACGTATCTCTCCGCTGTATAGTTTCTCGGATACGATCGCCTGGTCAAAAGGCCGACACGGATTGAAAGGGGGGGTGGAATTCCGTTTTGTCAGCACCAATGGGTTCAACTCGTTCGATGTCCTGCCACGGGCTACCTTCGGCCCCGGCGGTCAGGGGGTAGTAGGAATCAACCCCACAAGCATCCAGGGCCTAGGTGTTAATGAAGCAGGAGCTCAAAGTTTGTTGAACGATCTTGCCGGTTCGCTCGCTAGTGTCGCGCAGGCATTCAATGCATCGGCCGGAGCAACCCCCGTCTTCCTGACGGGCGAAGGTAAGCAGCGCACCTGGAGGCAGCGTGAATTCAGCTTCTTCTTCAAAGACGATTTCAAAGTAAGACCGAGTCTGACGCTGAACCTCGGAGTCCGCTACGAATTTTACGGTGTACCTCATGAAGCAAATGGCAGGACAGCGAGTCTTGCTGGCGGGACAGAAGGTATATTCGGGCCTCACGGGAAGCAGCTTTGCCGATCTGTATCAACCGGGCAGGCTAAATGGTTCACCGACGCAGATTATCCTTGTCGGAAAGAATTCGCCGAACGAGGAGACCAACCTCTATAACAACGATCTGAATAACTTCGCTCCAGCGGTCGGCTTTAGTTGGGCTATCCCTTACTTTGGCGAGAACAAGACCGTCCTGCGTATGGGATACGGCATCGGATACGAAAGAAATTCATTGCGTCTTCTGGACGTAGTAGCAGGCGATCAGCCGGGTCTGCGTACTGTGAGAAACTTTACGACATCAGCGTACCTTGATCTCTCGCGTGTCGGTTTGCCACTCACCCCGGAAGGGAACCCGCTGGACATCGTTGCCCTCACCGACCGCCTGCAAACAGTGCGCGTTTTCGACACCAACCTCCGCACACCATATGTGCAAAACTGGAACGTGACGTTGCAACGCGAGCTGTTCAAAAACTTCTCGCTCGATTTCCGATACGTTGGCAACAAAGGAACGAAACTGATACGCGGCACAAATATCAACGAAGTTAACATTTTCGAGACAGGAATCCTCGAAGCTTTTAAAGCCGTGCAGGCCGGCGGAGAATCGGCGCTGCTCGACCGTATCTTCAATGGCATGGACCTGAACTCAGGTAGCATCAATGGAACGACGGTGCGGGCGGGCGCTTCCTTACGCAACCACCCTAATACGCGCGCCTTCTTCGCCAACAACAATGTCGGCGGGTTCGCCAACTATCTCAACACCACGGCTAATTTCACTAATGTTCGCGGAGGTCTGTTGCGTAATGGAACCCTGCCGGAAAACTTCATCGTCGCCAACCCGCAATTCGCGTCTGCGAATCTGACGGGTAATTTCGCCAACTCAACCTATCATTCGTTTCAAGTTGAATTGAACAAGCGGTACTCAAACGGATGGACGCTACAAAGCAACTATACATGGAGCAAGTCGATCGGCGAAGAAGAGGGCGACGAGCAGGAAATGCTCGACAGCTACCGCAATGGCCGGAACCGCCGTGTCGACAAGCGATTGCTATCGTTCCATCGCCCACATGTCTGGCGCACCAGCGCGGTATGGGAGATGCCGTTCGGCCCCGGCCGCCAATTGCTCGGGAAAAGCAACAAAATCATCTCGCGTCTGGTCGAAAGCTGGCAGATCGGCGCAATCTACAACGTCTTTACCGGTGCGCCTCTGAACCTGTCAAACGAAACCAGTTCGTTCAATCAGTTCACGGATAACACTCCGCTGCTGATGGGGATACTGCCGAAGGGTTTCGGCAAGGTGAAACGTGATGACAATGGGGTGATCTATTTTGACGGATTGAATGAAGCAATAGACCCTTCGGTCGCCAATATTACCGGTTCACAAAATCTGCAAGATCGCAGCACATTGATTGGAAGGGCCGATGCGAACGGTAATATTATTCTGGCCAATCCGGTTCCAGGACAGCTTGGCTCGCTGGCGCCCTTCTATCTACAGGGGCCGGGTTCATATCGCCTGGATTTGAACTTGGTCAAGCGCTTTCAGTTTCGAGAGAAGGCTAACTTCGAGATGAGAATCGATGCGATCAACGCGTTCAATTCGCCGGAGTTCGATCTCCCAAACGGCAATATCAATTCGACCGACTTCGGACGCATCACCGGCACTAACAACGACGCCCGGATCGTCGTCATCTCTCTACGCATTAACTTTTGATGTAGCATCAATAGTTTCTGATCGGCTCTGTGAACCTTATGTGTACAGCTTCTGCTGACATTATTCGCCTCGCGCTCCAGAGGAGCGACATATCAATGCAGATATGCCGCTCCTCCTCAGGAGCTTGCGTACCTGAATGATCGTGAACAATAACCATATCGCACCACTGGCTCTCGAGGCGAACGTTGAATCTAATAGCGTTTAAATTGAAACCTCTCGAATAATCTGTACCGCGAGAGATAGCGAGTGAATCTTTCATTCAGCTTATGAAAAGCCTCTCTCGCAACCTCTCCCGGTGCTGCTTTAAATCTCAATCTTAACCGGCTTCACTTTCCAGATTCGATTACTGTACTCACGAATAGACCGATCCGAAGAAAACCAGCCCATCCTCGCCACATTCAAGATCGACTTGCGCGTCCAGTTATCCTGATCCAGGAAGGCTCGGCTCACATCGCCCTGGCGATCCACGTACGATAAATAATCCGCCAGCACCATGTATTCATCACGAGAAAGCAGCGAGTTGACGAGGGGTTTAAACAGATCCCTGTCCCCCCCGGAAAAATGTCCCAGCCCGATCAGATCGATCACCTCGCGCAGGGTCGCGTTCGTCGTATAGTAGTCGCTCGGATTGTAGCCGCGCGTCTTCATATCCATTACCTCCTCAGCGGTCAAACCGAAAAGGAAGAAATTATCGGCTCCCACGGCGTCCCGGATCTCTATGTTCGCTCCATCGAGCGTGCCGATGGTCAGCCCGCCGTTCATGGCGAATTTCATATTGCCCGTGCCAGATGCCTCTTTGCCCGCCGTCGAAATCTGCTCGGATAGATCGGCACCCGGATAAATCTTTTGTCCGCTCTTGACGTTGAAGTCCGGCAAAAAGACCACCTTCAGTCGATCTCCGACAACCGGGTCTTTATTGATCACCTCCGCGACCGAGTTAATGAGTTTGATGATGAGTTTGGCCATGATATAGGCGGGCGCTGCCTTGCCGCCGAAGATCACAGTCCTCGGAGTGAGCTCCACCCCCGGATTATCCCTGATCCGGAGATAGAGCGTGACGACGTGCAGGACGTTCAGATGCTGGCGTTTGTATTCGTGGAGGCGCTTTACCTGCACATCGAAGAGCGATTGCGGATCGACGATGATTCCCGTGCGTTCTTTTATCAAGGCGGCGAGATTCAACTTGTTATCGCGCTTGACCCGCCGCCAATCTTCTTGAAAGCCAGCGTCTTCGGCGAATTTTTCGAGTCGCTGAAGTTCATCTTCAGTATTGCGAATCCAATTATCACCTATCCGGCTTGTGATCAGATCAGTCAGCCCAGGATTGCTGAGCACAATCCAGCGGCGCGGCGTTACGCCGTTGGTGACGTTGTGGAATTTTTCAGGATAAAGCTCATAAAAATCGCGCAAGACATCGCGCTTGAGTAGCTCCGTATGGAGCGTCGCAACTCCGTTGATGGCATGGCTGCCGAGGCTCGCGAGGTGAGCCATGCGGACGTATTTCTCTCCGGATTCATCGATCAATGAGAGGCGTTCGCGCCGCGCCTCGTCGCCCGGGAACTTCGCCATCGCTTCATCGAGAAAACGCCGGTTGAGCTCGTAAATGATCTCGAGATGTCTGGGCAATAGACTTCCGAATAATGGGAGCGACCACTTCTCCAATGCTTCCGGAAGCAGCGTGTGGTTGGTGTACCCGAAAGTATTCTGAGTGATCTGCCACGCTTTCTCCCATTCCAACAGGTGATCGTCGATGAGCAACCGCATCAGCTCCGCAATCGCGATAGCAGGATGCGTATCGTTCAATTGAACGGCGAACCCTTCATGAAATTTATCCAGGCGAGCTCCCGATGAGAGATGAATATGCAACATATCCTGTAGCGAGCAGGAGGCGAAAAAGTATTCCTGTTCGAGACGAAGTTGCCTGCCCTGAATGAAACTGTCATTGGGATAGAGCACCTTGGTGATATTTTCCGAAAATATTTTGGCGTGGACGGCTCTGTAATAGTCTCCGGTATTGAAGGCGTCGAAATCAAACGATTCGACAGCTTCGGCCCTCCAGAGTCTGAGCAGGTTGGTCGTATTGACCTGGTAACCGAGGATGGGCGTGTCGTATGCGATTCCCTTGATAACTCCATTTGGAATCCAGCGAACGCAATAGCGCCCATCATCGTCCTGGTAATGTTCGAGTTCCCCGCCAAAATAGACTTTGTAATTGACCTCCGGCCGCGGAATCTCCCAGGGATTGCCCATCTGCAGCCATTTATCGGTCACCTCGACCTGCCAGCCATCGCGAATCTCCTGATCGAATATGCCGAACTCATAACGAATTCCATAACCGATGGCCGGGATATCGAGCCTCGCAAGAGAATCGAGGTAGCAGGCTGCCAAACGCCCCAGACCTCCGTTGCCCAACCCCGGCTCTTCTTCCTGTTCGATAAGATGGCCGAACTCGAGCCCGAGTATCTCAACCGCCTCCCGCGCCTGATCATAAATCCCGAGGTTGATCAGATTCTTACCGAGCTGCGGCCCTATCAAGAATTCCGCCGAAAGATAGCACACGGCGCGCGTATCGTGTTTCATCAAACACGTGCGAACCGTCTTGATCCAACGGTCCAACATTCTGTCGCGCACCGTATGGGCGAGCGCCATATACCAATCGTTTCGCGTCGCGGACTCGGGGAGTTCGCCCTGAATATAGAGGAGGTTATCGACGATCGCACGAGCTAAAGTCTCGGGACTGAGACCCGTGCGGAGGTTTTCTTGCTCTTTTTGCAAAGAGACAGCTGTGACTTCGTTTTCTGTGAATTCCATCTCACCCTCATATAAAAGAGTTCGTGGTCTGGAGTCCGAAATACATAGCTTTAATTCTGCTCCGGAGTCTGTAGTCAAGACAAATTCTGGACTATTTCTCAGTCTTTACGTTTTAACTGCCCGGCAACAGCTTCGGTGGCGCGACGGATAGCGTCAGGATCACCCAGATAGAAATGATTGAGCGGTTTGAGCTGATCATCGAGTTCGTAAACGAGCGGAATGCCCGTTGGGATGTTGAGTTCTACGATATCGTTATCTGAGATGTTATCGAGGTACTTCACCAGAGCCCGGAGACTGTTGCCATGAGCTGCGATCAGCACGCGTTGGCCGGCAGAAACCGCCGGCGCGATTGTCTCGTGCCAATAAGGTAAAAATCGTGCGACCGTATCTTTCAAGCACTCGGTCAACGGCAACTCGGCGGGCGTGAGCGATGCGTAACGCGGATCTTTCCCCGGATAACGCGGATCATCGGATCTGAGAGGCGGTGGAGGAATATCATAGCTCCGCCGCCAGATCTGTGTTTGTTCCAGCCCGTGCCGTTCGGCGGTCTCGGCTTTATTCAAGCCCTGTAGCGCACCGTAGTGGCGTTCGTTCAATCGCCAGCTATTATGGATGGGGATCCACATTAAATCCATTTCTTCGAGCGCAAGCCACAATGTCTTGATCGCGCGTTTTAGCACCGAAGTATATGCGACATCGAAGGCGTAGCCTTTTTCGCGCATCTGGCGGCCGGCCTCAACGGCCTCATTCACCCCCTTCTCGCTCAGCCCGACGTCCGTCCATCCGGTGAAGCGGTTTTCTCTATTCCAGTCACTCTCGCCGTGGCGAAGCAATACCAATCGTTTCATTCTCATTTCTCCTGGAGCGCGCGCGGCCTCGCACGCCTGCTCGTTTTAAATAGACCCGGGCTCAAAACCCAACGCGCGAGGCCGCGCGCGCCGGGATCAATGACGCTCTTCTTCTCTGACTACTGACCACCCATCATTGACAATTTTTTTACCCTCATGATTCTCGATCTTCATCTCGCGCAGCTCTTCCCTGATCAGACTGAACAATGCCTGAGCAATGGCCACAATCACGGGGCCGATGAAAAGCCCCAGAATGCCGAAAGCCTGAACGCCGCCCAAGAGCGAAAAAAATATGTACAGGGGATGAAATTTAACATGCCCGCTGATCACATATGGTCTGATCACATTATCGGCCATCCCGACGACGCCCGCGCCCCAACCGAGCAAAAACAGGCCTTTTACCCAATTTCCGCTCAAGATCAAAAATATCGAGGCCGGCAGCCACACAATACTCGATCCGATGAAGGGGACGAATGAAAATATGGCAGCCGCAATCCCCCATAAGATCGGCGAAGCGAGCCCGAGCGCCCAGAACGCTAACCCGGTCAATATACCCTGAGCCGTCGCGACCGCCAAACCGCCATACATGCTTGCAGTTATGGTCTTCCCCACCTCACCGGTCAACTTCTCGATCTGCGCGGGGCGCAGCGGGGTCATCACCGACATCCGCCGCAGGACGCGCCGTCCGTCGCGAAATAGAAAGAATAGAGTGAAAAAGGCGAGGACGCCATTGACGAGAAATGAAACCAGGTTGCCGGCCGCACCAGTCAACTGTTTGAGCAGAAAAGAGCTCACCTGCTCCAGCCATTTCAGCAGCTCACCACGAAGATCGTATTGCGAGACATCGACATATCGTCCGACCCATTCCTTCATCCAGTCACTCAATTGCAGCAGGTAAGGGACCCAGCCGCCACTCTGCGCGGTTCGCAAACTGAGCGACTGGTAAGCATCGGTCAGTTCGCTCCTGATCGCAGTTCCGAGAAGAACGGTCGGGGCGATGATCACGAGCAGTACAAGCAGAGTCGAAAGCAGGGCCGCCAGATTTTGATTCCGGATATCCTTCTGTATCCGCGCATGAAATGGAAAGAAGACGATGGCAAAGACAATGGCGATAAAGACTGGTTTGAGGAACGGTTCCGCTATTAGATACAAGAACCAACAAGTAATTGCACCGAGCACCGTCAGGAAAATAAGTCTGGATCTCTGATGGTTTAAAAACATTGTTCTACCGCCAAAACTAAATGTAAGATGGGGTTACCCGAATGATGATAAATCATAAATGGGGCGAAGAGGTAATAGATTGATAGAATCTGTCCGATATACACGAAAGGTGGAGCCGAGATGACTGAGAAATTAAAAGGAAGCGCACGAGTATTTCTGAGTATCACAGCATTGCTTTTCCTCCTATCCGATACCACGCGAACCGGCGATCTACAACAAGACTTGAATTTCCGCATGATGAATCTCGAACGCCGTTTCGATCAGTTACAAATACGCGTGAATTTTATTGAACGGACGGTACAAACTCAGTCCCTCAATAAACCGAACGATTCGACCGCGGTTGTTCTTGATTTGCAGCGGAAGCAGATATCGCTGACCGAACAGATAGTGCTGCTCGAGAAGCGAATGTTTGAGATGCAAAAAACTATCGATCAGATGCGCGCGGCTGCTCAGGAAAAGAAGGAGTCCGGGGAGACCAGCGATACGCCGAAGAGCGAGCCTAAGCCGAAATCTCCACCAAGAAAACAATAGCGAAAATTGAGCGAAAAAAAACACAACCGTCAGTATAGCGGCTTCGAAGCTATTTTTCTGGCATCCGTCTATATAATCTTTTTTCCGTCAAAACCTATATCTCGATTCGCGCGATGAGCAGATTGATCGCTTCACGTAAGATCTCCGGCTCCGGCAGCAGGCTAACAATCAAATACGCCTCACGCGAAAAGTCGAAGAAATAGCCCGGGTGCGCTAGTACGTTATCTCGCTCGAGCAAGCCCAGGACCCATTCCTCTTCCGGCACATACCGCGGGATCTCGAGCGCCGCATACCATCCTCCTTCAACCGTCAACAAACGACAACCCGATTCAATCTTCCGAAGAGATTCGATGTTTCCGCTTAGCCGTTCGCGTAACGCTCCTTGTATTTCAGACCGCAATTGCAGCCAGGCGGGTGCGGCATGCTGCACCGGCGCACCGGCAGAAAGATAAGTATCCGCGATCAGATCCAGACGATCTATCGCTTCATTGCGCAAGGCAGCCGGCCCCGCTGTTACGACCCAGCCGAGCTTCATCTGTGGCAATGCCAGGATTTTGGAAAACCCGCTCAAAACGAAAGTCAGCACCTGATTGTTCGAGACCAGCGATGGCGCGCGCCTCTCGTCCGCGCCAAAAAAATAATCGCCGAAAACTTCATCGCAGATCAATGCAAGGCCGTGGCGCGAGCAGATATCGTTCAACTTGTTGAGCTCGGTTTTCTTGATGAATGAGCCGGTCGGGTTATTCGGGCTGACTAAGATGACGGCGCGTGTGGTTTTATCGATCGCCTTTTCCAGCGAGTCAAAATCTATCTCCCAACCCATCGGATGAAGATAATTCAACTGATAAGGCCGTAACTCGACGCCATCCAAAGAGGCGAGGAATTCAAACAAGGGATAGCTTGGCTGCGGCGCCAGCACCGATTGACCATGATCGGTGAGTAATTTGAAGAGGTAGGAATAACCCTCGCTCGTACTCGACGTGAGATGAAGGTGGGCTGGATCAACCTCGATATCCGCGTTCACGATAATAATCAGCGACGGCTCCGCGGGCGACCGGAAGACCGCGTGGATACGGTTCATAAACGATCGTCTCGAGGCGTCCCAGATTTTTCAATATGGCATCAGCTGGAAACCTCAACCCCACACGCGTCGGATTGGATTCGGTCAAATCGAGCACGCGCGCCTTCATACTGCGCTTCTCTTCAAGCAGCAGCGCCAGGCGATTGGAATCCAGGCTCCATTTAAGACGCGTCGAGAATCGATAACCCATAATCGATATCTTATGGGTATTTGCGAAAACTAGCCATAGATTAACCGAGGGAGGCAGGGAGATCAGGGGATAACGGGATCAGGAGAACTAAATCCCGTTACCATGACTAAATCTGACATCATCAAATTGGTATGAGCCTTGAGCCTCAAAATTCACACAACCAGACGAACATCAGATGACCATGTTGTCCCCTGTCTGCCTTCAGCGTCTCAGGGCCAGATGGGCCACCATGACTAAGTTTCTATTTCGCCTCTGTTCTCGACTTCGCGAAATCGCCGGCCTTGATGATCGAAAGTTTTGTAGGATCGAGGTACTTGCGCATCGCAGAGGTTATCTGTTCGGCGGTCAGGGCCTCGATCTTCTTCTCGAACCCGGCGTCCCATTCAAAAGTTCGGTTCAGATTAACTAAAGCGCGCAGCCTTCCCGCCAACTCTTTATCCTGCGAGCGCGTGACCTGGCGCAATTGTAACAACCCGCTCTTGGCGGTCTTGATCTCTTCCTCGGTGAAACCGTCTTTCAGAGCTCGCGATATCTCTTCCTTGAACGCAGCCTCGATCTTCGCGGCATTCTGCGGGGCATAGATCGCGTAGCCTGAGAAAGACCCGCTCTTATCGAACGAGCTCACCTGCAATTGCGATCCGACGCGGTAACTCAGGCCCTCGCTCTGGCGGACACGCGTGGCGAGCCGCGAGTTCAAAAAACCGCCCCCGAGCATGTAGTTGCCCAGCACCAGGGCCGGATAGTCGGGATCATCATCCCGCATGTTGAGGTTTATCGCGGCGACGAAATAGGCATTGGCTTTATCAGGAGTCTCGAGCGCCTGATTCCGTATCGCAACATCTTTGTAGCTGTCGGGGATACGTTTATACGGCCGCTGGCTCTTCCAATTGCCGAAGAGCTCGGCCGCCAGTTTTGTTATCTCCTTATCATCGAAGTCTCCTACCACCGCCAATTCGCCGTTCTGCGCACCATAAAATTCACTGTGAAACTTCTTCACATCGTTGAGCTCCGCGCCCTTTATCTCAGCAATCGTTTCATCGATGGTGAAAACGTATTTAGGGTGACCCTTGGGATATGGCTTAGTGTGACGCTGCATCGCGATGGATGCCACAACTGCCGGCTCGCTGCGCTGGATTTCAATTCCGGCGATCTGCTCCTGTTTGAGCTGCTCGAATTCATTGGCTGGGAAAGAAGGCTCGCGCAGAAGTTCCGCCACGAGCTTCAGGACGGCCGGCAGGCTATCGCGTACTGTCTCGATCGTGACATCGACCGAATTCTCTCCTCCAATAAAGCTGACTTGCGCTTTGAGTTTGTTAAATTCGTCCTTGATCTGCTGACGGGAGCGCTTGGCCGTTCCGCGATCGAGCATGAAAGCGGAAAGCTGGACGGCCGCGGCCTGGTTCATCAAGCTCTTCTCATCGCCCATCTCCAGAGTAAGGTTTGCGACCACGGTGGCCTTATACGTCTTTTTGGGGAGGAGAGCGAGTTTCAAACCGCCTGTCGTGGAGCTGCGGAGCGTCCGCGCATCGACATTGGCCGGTGAGGGATCGAAATTTTCTCCCGCCCCCACTGTCGCATCGCCTTTATAGTCCTTAACCATAGCAATTACGTCCGGCGCAGGAGGGATTTCGGCTCTATCCGGTTTCTGCGTAGGAATAAAATAGCCTAAAGTCCGATTTGTTTGTTTGAGATAGGATACGGCCACCCGCTGCACTTCCTCGGACGTCACAGCACGCAGACGATCGCGATGGATGAAGAGCAACCGCCAATCGCCCATTGCTATCCACTCGCTCAACTGGAGTCCAATTGTCTCCGACGAGTTCAGAGTGAGCTCGATCTGTTTCAGCAGGTCAACGCGAGCTCGTTCGACCTCTTCTTTCGTCACGGGATTTTTAGCGATATCTTCGGTAACCTGCAGCATCGTATCCCGTGCCGCCTCGAGCGACTGGTCCTGGGTAAGCGCCGCGCCGACCAGAAGCAATCCCGGATCACCAAGTTGGAATGTCAGGTTATAGACAATGCTCGCCTTCTTCCCTTCAACTAGCGCTTTGTGTAACCGCCCCGAGGGAGAATCGCCAAGGATTTGGGATATGACAGTAGCGGCAGAAGAATCCGGATGCGCACCCGACGGAATGTGGTAGACCGCACCGACGAATTGCGCATCGCCAACGCGCCGCACTGTAACCATTCGTTCACCATCCTGAACCGGTTCCGCCGTATAAATCTTCGGCAATTCACGTGATGGCTTGGGAATTTTACCGAAGTACTCATTAACCAATCCGATAGTCTTCGATTCATCAATCCTTCCGGTCAGAAGCAGGACGGCATTATCCGGCTGATAATATTTTTTATAGAATGCCTGCAGGCGATCGATTGGCACATTCTCGAGATCGGATCTCTCGCCTATCACGACCTTCCCGTAGTTATGCCAGAGATAAGCTGTGGAAAAGATGCGAAATCCCAATACGCGATCCGGTTCGTTATCGGCCTTCTCCAATTCATTGCGCACGACCGTCATCTCGCTATCGAGATCTTTTTTGGCAATAAAAGAGTTGATCATCCGATCGGCCTCGAGATCGAGCGCCCATCGAAGATTTTCGTCGGTTGCGGCGAAGGTCTCGAAGTAATTGGTCCGGTCCCACGATGTCGACCCGTTCGGCCGGGTGCCGTGCGCCGTCAGTTCCTGAGGAATGTTCGGATGCGATGGCGTGCCTTTGAAGACCAGATGCTCGAGCAGGTGCGCCATCCCCGTCTCGCCATAGTTTTCATGTTTGGAACCGACAAGATAGGTAACATTGACCGTGATCGTCTGCTTCGTCGGGTCGGGGAACAGCAGGACTCGCAGTCCGTTGGATAGTTTATATTCAGTAATTCCCTCGACCGTTGTAACGCGCTCGACGCCTTTCGGTGTGGCCGGCACGTTCTGAGCAAATATCAATACGCCTGACGCAGCCCATATGACTGCACCAAATATCGCCGCACAAAGTATCATTACTTTCATTCTTATATTCATCAATCTCCTCCAAAATATGCTGAGTATATTTGCCAGGGTAGAATAGGAATAAAAATTAGGGGTGTGCAAGATTCATTGAATCAACGATTCAACCAGTAAATTTCGGGGGCGAAGTAATAGATAGGCTTTATAAATTAAAAATTTGGCATCGCTCATTTTTCACAGATTGAACAGTTAAAAATGAGCGATGCCACATAAATCATACGTTAAGATCCCAAGTCCCTGATCCTTGACGTATGGCAGTCAGGCAAACAGGCTGTAGCCAAATTTATTCCCCAATAAACACTTCACACTTCTCTAAAATGTATTGCGATGAGATCTCCCTCAGTCTGTCATCGACCTCCGGGGAGAGTTGCACTTTGATCGTTCCGTCCTCTCCTACTCTCAATCCTGGGCGCTCGCTGTTTTTATCTTCGTTTTGCGCCACTGCATACTTCACATCAGGCGCGTTTTGTTCCAGCCATCCATTGAATTCGGGATGCAGCAGGTCGAGACCGTATTGCTGCCACAAGAGCGCCATCATCACAGTGTTCGAGGAGACCGTCTTGCCCTCATATCCGGCAGGCATTTCCACCATCACGGGAAACTGGTCGATCATTGAAACTGATGTATTCCGCTCTTTACGCCCGAAAATATTGATGTTCTGAAACATTGTAATCATCCCTCTCAAATTGATTGTTGAAGCTCTTTTAGGGGGGGCATTTTGATCTCAATCAATTTCGCTTCTCGATTTAAGGTGCGTGAATTGGCTGAATATGTCGCGGGGGATTTGGCGTGATTTATCCAAAGCACACACAAATACACATAAAACAAGATACATAAGAAGATTTTAGGTACTTTGTATTATGAATCTTGCGCGTATATCTACTTATTCAATTATTTCTCAATTACTATTCACTAAAAGGTAAGAGCTTCTATCATTCGCCGCGCACGTCGATAACGCCATCCTTTACATCGACGGTGAACCCTTTGAAGCCCTTCCAGAGATTGGTCACCGGAAGTTTAATCTTCTCATCGATCGTGCGCTTGAGGAAGCGGGCTCCGTATGCTGGGCTGAACCCTTTTTCGACGATGAGATTGAGAGCTGTATCAGTAACGATGAACTGTTTTCCCTGTCTCTCCATCTGGCGGCGGATAGTGCTGAGATAGAGTTGAGCGATCTGTTTCACTTCGTCTTGCGTCAAAGGCGAGAAGATAACGATCTCATCTATGCGGTTGCGGAATTCTGGTGAGAAGCGTGTCTCGGCCGCCTGCATCACGGCGCGCTTTATCTCTTCCAGATCTCCGGTAGTCTTCTGCCCGAAACCGAGCGGTTTCATGTACTTCTTGAAATTCTCCGACCCCAGATTCGAAGTCATGATGATTATCGCATCGGAGAGATAGACCTTCTTGCCGCGACCGTCCGTCAGCCAGCCTTCATCGAAGGCTTGCAAGAAAAGGTTGAGCAGATATGACGAAGCCTTCTCGACTTCATCGAGCAGAAGCACGGTATAGGGGTTTTCACGCATTCGCTCGGTCAAAATCCCGCCGCGCTCCGATCCGACGATGCCGCGGGGCATGCCGATCAGCTTCTCGATTGCGACCGTCCCGTCCTGATATTCGCTCATATCGATGCGCACCATCTTCCGCTCGTCACCGAACATGCATTCCGCTACTGCCTTCGCGAGTTCGGTTTTGCCTACTCCGGTGGGACCGAGGAAGAGCAGCACGCCGTCCGGCTTATAGAAATTCTCTTTCAATGGTCCTTTATTCAACCGCAGGCGTTGCGCGACGGCGCGGACCGCATCTTTCTGGCCGATGACCCGCCGGCCGAGTTGTTCTTCGAGCGTCTTGAAGCGCTCACTCGTATCGCGGAAGATCAGGTCGCGCGGAATGCGCGATTCCTGTGAAATAACATCTATGATGTGGTCGGGCTGGACCTGCATGATGTTCGGCTCATTGATTTCAACCTTGACCGAAGCCGTGTCGAGCCACCCGATAACCTTGTCGGGAAGATGCAGGTTGCGAACATACCGCTGTGACATCTCGAGCGCGGTATCGATGGCCGCATCGGTGATCTTGACCGAATAATTCTTCTCGAGGCGCGGGCGAATGCCATGCAGTATCTGGCGCGTCTCGCTCAACGACGGTTCGTCCACTTTGACCAGGCGGAAGCGGCGGGCGAGAGCTTCATCCTCTGCGATGTATTCCTTGTACTCAGTCAGCGTAGTCGCGCCGATAATGCGGATCTCTCCGCGCGCCAGCGCCCCTTTGAACATGTTCGCAGCGTCTGAAGAAGCTCCCAGAGCCGATCCGGCGCCGATGATCGTGTGCGCTTCGTCAACGAAGAGAACGATGTCGGGACGCTCCTTGACCTCATTGATAATACCCTGCAGCCTCTCTTCAAACATACCACGCAACATCGTTCCCGCGACGATGCCCGCCATCTGCAGCTGAACTATGTGCGCTCCGCGCAGCCGCGCCGGGACATCCTGAGGATCCAGCTCGATCGCACGCGCGAGCCCCTCGACAACGGCGGTTTTACCTACGCCCGGCTCGCCCACCAGCATGGGAGAGTTGGCGCGTTCACGATGACAGAGGATCTCTATCATCTGATGGATCTCCCGCTCGCGACCGATGGTCGGCGGGAGCTTATCGTTACGCGCCAGCTTGTTGAGAGAAACACCGAAATGTTTGAGATAGGCCGGAAGCTCGTATTTCTTGCGTAAAACTTCCGTCTGCTCTTCCCTCGTCCGGATCGTCAATGAAATTGTCTCGGTGGCCTGAATCGGATCGACGCCGAGGCGGCGCAGGATATCGGCTGGAAGTCCGGTCGGATCGGAAAAAAGCGTGACGAAGAGATCGAAAGATTCGATCTTCTGGCGGCCGCTCTGCTTGGCACGCTTGAGCGCGCGAGTGAACAACTCGCGAGTCGTATCCGCAACGGCCATTCCCTTCCCCATATATTTATTGGGCCGGGCTAACTCCTGTTCGAGTAAGCGCGAAACTGCTCTCGGGTCCAGACCGATTGATTGCATCGATTCGGTAAATAGGACATTCTCAATATCGTACAGGGCGGTAAATATATGTTCGACCGAGAGATAATTATGATCCCGGCTCTTAGACACTTCGATAGCCCGGCGGACCACCTGCTGCCCGGTTTCGGAGAATCTATCAGTCATTGGCCCCAAATCGATCAAGACGTCTTACCCCGTTGTGAAATTATTTCCCAGGTATTCATCAGTCCGTTATCGGCCACCCATTATCGATATCTGTCAAGTGAAGAAGAACCGATAAAGTTTCGTGGGAGTATGTCTAAGCTAACAGCGCCATACTTAACTGTCAAGCAGGGAGTATTTTTACATACACCCCTTTGTCTGCTTCCGCTTTGCCTGCCTGTTTATAGACGAAATTTAAGAAGTAACAGCTAAGCAATTAAAGGATCGATAGAAATCAATAATTCTCATTACCCGGAATCGCGGCCGAAGCCTTTTCCGGCAGTTCGGAGATCGCGGCGTCTGTCGTCAGCAGCAATCCGGCGATCGAGCCAGCATTCTGCAATGCCGTGCGAACGACTTTAACCGGATCGATGATGCCCGCGGCGAGAAGGTCTTCGATCTCGCGGGTCGCGGCGTTGAAACCAACCGAACGTTTTTCGGGGCGGACCCTGCCGACGATCACGCCGCCATCTTGCCCGGCATTCTGGGCGATCATGCGCATGGGTTCTTCCATCGCGCGCCGCAGGATATCGACCCCGGTCTTCTCATCGCCCTTCACATCAAGCGAGCCGAGCGATTTGGCGGCGCGCAAAAGAGCAACGCCGCCGCCCGGTACAATCCCTTCTTGCGCCGCCGCCTTCACCGCGTGGAGCGCATCTTCAACACGGGCCTTCTTCTCTTTCATCTCCGATTCGGTCGCTGCGCCGACCTTGATGACTGCCACGCCGCCCGCCAGTTTGGCCAGGCGTTCTTCCAGCTTCTCGCGGTCATAATCCGAAGTCGTTTCTTCGATCTCTCTGCGAATCATCGCGATTCGCCCCTGAAGATCGGATTTCTTGCCGCCGCCCTCTATGATGGTCGTATCGTCCTTATCAATGATGACTTTCTTGGCCCTGCCCAAATCCTCAATATCGATATGCTCAAGCCTGATCCCCAGGTCTTCGGTGATCACGCGCCCGCCGGTCAGTACCGCGATGTCTTCCAGCATCGCCTTGCGCCGGTCGCCGAATGCCGGCGCCTTTACCGCCGCTACTTTGAGGATACCGCGCAGCTTATTGACGACGAGGGTCGAAAGCGCCTCTGCATCGACATCTTCAGCGATGATCAAAAAACTCTCGCCCAGCTGAGCAACCTTCTGCAAAATGGGGAGGAGTTCGACCATCGAGGATATCTTCTTCTCGTGCAGTAAAATCACGGGCTCTTCGAGCACCGCATCCATTTTCTCGGGGTCAGTCGCGAAATAGGCGGAAATATAACCGCGATCGAACTGCATCCCTTCGACTATATCCAGCGTGGTTTCGATCGTCTTGGCCTCTTCGACAGTGACGACCCCGTCCTTCCCCACCTTCTCCATCGCATCCGCCAGGAGTTCGCCGACGTGCCGATCACCGTTGGCCGCGACGGTACCGACGTTGGCCAGATCATCTCTGTCTTTAACTTTCTTCGACATGCTCTTGATCTCGGCCACCGCCGCCTCGATGCCGCGCTCGATCCCGCGCTTGAGATGCATCGGGTTGGCGCCCGCCGTCACATTCTTGACGCCGTCGCGATAAATGGCTTGCGCGAGCACGGTGGCCGTCGTTGTGCCATCACCTGCCGTATCACTCGTCTTCGACGCGACCTCGCGCACCATCTGCGCACCCATATTCTGATATTGGTCTTTCAGTTCGATCTCTTTCGCGACTGTGACACCATCTTTGGTGATGAGAGGCGAGCCGTACTTCTTATCGATGACGACGTTGCGGCCGCGGGGCCCGAGCGTCACCCGCACCGCGTTGGCCAAAACATTTACTCCTTCCAACATCGCCTTCCGGGCATCCTCTCTGAACTTCATCCCTTTTGCCACGCTATCTCCTTACAAACAAATTAACCCACGAAGAAAGATGAAAATTTTCTCCGTCGTTTCTTCGCGATTGATAAATTCACCATTCCCGGACGGTGAACGTCCTAGTCGCCCGCTCGTCCCACACGCACCCGTGCTGGGCGCAAGAGGCGGTCTCCGAACTTATAGCCGGTTTGGAACTCTTCGATCACGTGATTGTCCTCTTCGGCTTTAACGGGGACTATCTCCACCGCTTCATGAATTTCAGGATTGAATTGCTCACCGACGCTGGTGATAGGTTTGAGCCCCAGCCCCTGCATCTTCGCTTCGAACATGTTGGATGTCGCGCGAACCCCTTCAAGCAATGCCTCCCAATCGTTCTCGCGCCTCTCGCTTATCTCGGCGGCGGCTATCGCTCGCTTGAGATTGTCGAGTGCATCGAGTAAGCCTGCGATGGTGTCTCCGCGCGCCGCTTCGAGCTTCTGATCGAAGAGGCGCTGCATTCGAGCGCGCTGCTCCTCAGTCTCGGCTTTCAGCTGCGCCTGAGCATGGCGGAACCGTTCGGAAATATCGCGCACTTGCCGCTCTGCTTCGGCCCGCTTCTCATCCGACGCTTTCAGCTTCGCCTGAAGCTGTTCGATTTCAGATATCACCGCATCCGTTTTCTCTGTATCGAATGGAGTTCCTTCATCATTGATATGAGCTCGCCGCTTATCACCAACGAACACATCGTCTTCGTTCGTCTCATCTTCAATATCGTCCAGCAGCACATGCTCCTGCTCCTCCAACGGATGTTTATTAGCTTCCTGATTTTCAGGTTTTGACCTCATAACTACCCAACCACCTCTCAATATTGCATTTCGGATCGATTAGTAAGAAAGATATTCAAAATATCATCGCACCAGAACGAATGCAATGATTGCCGGTTCACAACATTCACTACATAAAAGGTAAACAGAAAAAAACACGCAGACGGGAAATATAAGTTCTTTTTTGCTTTTACTGTGACTATTTGGTCAATCTTCCGCTATTCGTCATTAATGCGTCACCGCGGACTTTTGCGCCTTCGTGAAGACCATCTGGCCGCGCCCCTGATCGCCTCGCACGTCGATCGTATCGTTTGGCTTGATCTCCCCCGAAAGGAGTTTCATCGCAAGCGGATTCTGAATCAAACTCTGAATCGCGCGTTTGAGCGGGCGCGCGCCGTATACGGGATCGAAGCCCTCCTGTGCCAGGAGCTCTTCGGCCGATGGATCGAGCACGAGGTTTATCTTGCGGTCTTCCAGCGTCCGCCTCAAAGTCTCAAGCTGGATCTTGATGATCTGCTTGAGCTGCTCCATCCCCAGCCGTTTGAAGATGATCACATCATCGATGCGGTTGAGGAATTCGGGCTTGAACGAGGTGCGCAATTGTTCCATGACGCGGGAGCGCAGGACTTTCTCATCATCATCCCAATTCTGAATCTCACGCGAGCCGACGTTGGATGTCATGATGATAACCGTATTCTTGAAATCGACCGTGCGCCCTTTTCCATCGGTCAAACGCCCGTCATCCAAAATCTGAAGCAGTATGTTGAAAACATCCGGATGCGCCTTCTCTATCTCATCAAATAGCACGACGGCATAAGGCCGGCGGCGGACCGCCTCGGTCAGATAGCCGCCCTCTTCGTAACCGATGTATCCGGGAGGCGCGCCGATCAAACGCGCGACCGAATGTTTCTCCATATATTCCGACATATCGAGCCGCACCATCGCGTGCTCGTCATCGAAGAGAAATTCGGCGAGCGCGCGGGCCGTCTCGGTCTTGCCGACACCGGTCGGCCCTAAAAAGATAAAAGAACCGATGGGCCGCTTGGGGTCCTGCAGCCCCGCGCGCGCGCGGCGAACAGCATTGGCGACGGCGATCAGGGCGTCGTTCTGTCCGACGACTCGCATGCCCAGCCCCTCTTCCATCCTGACGAGTTTCTCCATCTCACCCTCGAGCATCTTCGTGACCGGAATTCCCGTCCACTTCGCAACAACCTCGGCCACATCCTCTTCGGTGACCTCTTCTTTCAATGTCCTCCCAGCCTTTTGCAGTTCCCCGAGCCTCTCCTGATCGGCATCGAGTTGTTTCTGCAGCTCGGCCAATTTCCCGTAGCGGATCTCGGCGACCTTGCCGTAATCGCCCGCGCGCTCGAACTGTTCAGCCTGGAACTTGAGTTGCTCCGCCTGCTCTTTGATTGAGCGAATGGCTTCTATCACTTCTTTCTCCGATTGCCACTTCGCCTTCATCGCTCCCGACTTCTCTCGCAGGTCGGCTATCTCTTTCTCGACTTTGGCCATGCGATCTCGAGAGACAGGATCGTCCTCGCGCATGAGAGCCTGACGCTCGATCTCGCGCTGGATTATCTCGCGCTCGACCACGTCGATCTCGGTGGGCAGACTGTCGATCTCTATGCGTAATCGCGAAGCGGCCTCGTCGATCAGGTCGATCGCCTTATCGGGCAGGAAGCGGTCCGTAATGTATCGGTTCGAGAGCGTCGACGCCGCGACGATCGCCGCGTCTTTGATCCGCACGCCGTGGTGAGTCTCATACCTGTCCTTCAGGCCGCGCAGTATCGCAATCGTGTCTTCGACATTGGGCTCGCCGACATAGACCTGCTGGAACCGCCGCTCGAGGGCTTTGTCTTTCTCGATATATTTCTGGTATTCGTTCAGCGTAGTGGCGCCGACGCAACGCAGCTCTCCGCGGGCCAGGGCAGGTTTCAACATATTCGAGGCATCGACCGCGCCCTCCGCGTTGCCCGCGCCGACCAGCGTATGCAATTCGTCTATGAAGCAGACGATCTGCCCGTTCGATTTCTCGATCTCGCGGAGAAAAGCCTTGAGACGTTCCTCAAATTCTCCACGATATTTGGCGCCGGCGAGCATCGCGCCGAGATCGAGCCCGACCAGCCGCTTGTGTTTCAAAGTCTCGGGGACATCGCCGGAAACGATGCGTTGCGCCAGCCCCTCCACTATCGCGGTCTTTCCCACACCCGGTTCTCCGATAAGGACCGGGTTGTTCTTCGTTCGGCGTGAAAGGACCTGAATAGTGCGGCGTATCTCATCGTCGCGGCCGATGACCGGATCGAGTTTGCCCTGGCGAGCAAGCTCGGTCAGGTCGCGCGAATATTTGGACAGCGCCTGATAGCTCTCTTCCGCATTCTGACTGGTGATCCGGGCGCCGGCGCGCATCGCCTCGATGGTTTTCATGAGAGCGTCGCGGTTGACGCCGTGCGAACGCAGGATCCGGCCAGCCTCGCCGCTCTTCTCTTCGACGATCGCAAGCAGCAGATGCTCGCTCGAGATATATTCGTCCTTCAGTTTGTCTGCTTCTTTTTGTGCTTTGTTGAAGAGATCGGTGAGGCGCGGGCTGTAGTATCGCTGGCTGACGCCGCTGACCTGCGGAAATTTCTTGATCGCGGCCTGAACCTCAGTCAAAACCGTTTGCATATTGGCGCCGATCTTGCCGAGGATAGGGCGCGTTACTCCTTCGGTCTGCTCGAGGAGGGCGGCTAGCAAGTGCTCTGGCTCGACGTTCTGATGCTGCTGCGTTTCAGCCAGCGCAACCGCCGACTCGATCGCTTCCTGGGCTCTCAAAGTGAACTTGTCCAGTCTCATAGCGCTCCCCTTCCTTGATTCCCTCCGGAGCGCGTCCATACTCCGGCTGCCTCAGTTATTGACGTGGACGCTCGTACATCGCTCGCGAAACTTTGCGAAGGTCTCACGCATTTCGCCTGAGCTACATGAAACCGCTGAGGCAACCGCGAATAAATGAAATAACGAAGAAAGAAATCTTCGCCTGCTTCGTTTCTTCGCGGTTACCGTTCATCGCTTAATAGAAATCTGTAATGAATAAACGACTCCCCCCCTATTTTGGAGGAAATTATCAATTATTTAGACTCGGCCGCCTTCGCCTTACCCGCATCGTTTACCGTAACGTGGATATGCCGAGCCTTGACCTCTTCCCGCTTCGGCAGAGTCACCCGCAAAACTCCATCCTTGAACTCGGCGTTGACCTCTTCCACATTGACGGTTGAAGGCAACGTGAAGTTGCGTGTGAATGAACCGTAGCTGCGCTCGACGCGATGAAAATTCTCACCCTTCTCGTCCTTCTCGAACTTACGCTCGCCGCTTAAGGTGAGTTTATAATTCTCAATCGATAGCTTGAAATCCTCCGGTTTTATCCCCGGCAAATCTGCTTCGAGAACAATCGAGTTTTGATCCTCATATATATCAACGCTCGGAGCCCATGTTCCGCTCAACACCTCCTCGCCATTAAATAACCGCGGCCAGTTCGTGCTAAATAAACGACTGAAATCTTCCTGCAAACCACGTAACTCGCTGAATGGATCGCGCCTTACTAACCTTGACATTATGTTTCCTCCTAATCTTCTGATTATTTAAACCAGCTCTTATTGCTTACTCAACATTGAGCACTTACTCAATATAAAAGTTGAGTGTCATCCTGTCAAGAAGGTTGTAGAAAAATATTCAGATATTAGCCAAGACAGGGCATCGCATGTAACAATAAGCATTTACAAGACTTAGATGAAATCGGCTAAAAAGGTGGAGAAAGGAGCGAGGGGTTGGATGGGTATGACCGGGCTATGGTTTCTTTCCTATAGCCCGGTCTGACGTTCGTTATCTGGGTTTAATAGTCGCCTGAGCGTTTCCGATATTCGCGCTGGAGTCAAACACTCGGAAGGCCAGGAGATGCGGCCTGGCATCGGAGACTCGCATTGTGACACGGAATTCCTCACGCCTGGAATCGGCGATTCCGTCGACCGGAAATATAGATTTCCAATCACCGCCGTCAATCTGATATTCAGCGCGACGGATAATTGAAGTCGTGTCGGCCGCGCGGAAAATGACCTCGACCTGGTTCGATGTAATCTTGGGGGCATCCGCCGTGACGCTCGGTGGCGTATTGTCGATCTCCACCGGCTCCGTCTCACGCTCGCCTGTGAGCGCCAGGTCCGCCGGGTTCGATATGGCATCTGTCGCTAGCACTTTAAAGACGTAGCGCCCATCGGGCAGCGCATTGGGTTCGACCGTGTAATAGGTCTCCCTCAATCCCGTCTTCAACGGATAAAATTCTCCATCCGCCGCATTCCTGTAAAAGACTGAATACTCGATGGCGTCTCCATTGCGGTCTTCGCCCTGCCAATCCAGAGAAACCGCGCCGCGTTGAAACCCGCGACGAGGCGGTATTTGCATGGTATTGCTGGCGGCACCGGTATCGGATGACGGCAGATCCGAGTCGTTTTGAGACTGCCCCATCAACGCCGGCTGAAGCGTCACTCCGATGGGAAGCACGTTAAGCGCGGTGATCTTGGGCGCCAGATTGCGCGGCAGATATGAGACAGTCACCTCTCTCAGTCGCGGCGAAGAACCGGGCGCTCCGCGCTTCAGTGTAGCGCGCCATTGAAGATACCGGGCAGGCGGGCTTTTGATACCATTACCTTCGGACAGAGATACTGACGATGACCAATCGCTCCAGGTCGAGTCGGGATTGGTGGTATTCCCGCTGCGAGTCTGTAATTCGATCGCCCCTTCTCCAACCCACGAAATACGGCCCCAGTTGGCGGTCGAATTAGCGTCGCGCACCGAAGAAGTATATGTCCCGTTGACGCCGCTCTCACTGCTCAAGCGGAAGAGCTTCCCCAGATTCGATGCGGCCGCGTAAACCTGACTCCCCACCCTGACAAAACGCGCCGTCTGCGCCTCTGAAGACTGCGTCAGTAGCAGAGGATTTTGCGAAGGTTTTATGCTGTAGATCCGGCCTTTCTGACCGGTACCGACCAACACTTCTCCGCTATTGTCCACGGTTATCGCGAATGCTATCGTTTCGCGCGAATCCCAGATTGCATCGCCCGCGCCGCCCGCATCGATCTTGTAAAGGGCGCTTTTCGGCTGATTGCCGCTGGCCGCCGTCGTTGAAGAAATGGCGCCGCTCGATGATCCATCAACCACCTGAATGTCGCTGATCGTTATTGTTATCCCTTCATCGGCGCTGATCGTATTCGATGCCGAAGGTGTCGGCGTCTTGGAGCTAGAGTTCACCGCCCCGCCTTCGGCAGATTCCGCCAGCGTCAGCGCATAAATCTCCCCATCTTTCCCAACCGCCAGGTCGCGCACTTCTTTCAGCGAAGAATCGAAGAGCGTGAACGCTCGACCATCCGGCGAAATTCGCAGAATCAAGCCTCCGGGGTCAGTGCCCGCGATAACATTGCCGATCGAATCGACCCGCAAAGCGGTTATATTGGTCTGCGTGGTCTTCACCAGTGCGTTCCCGCTGCCATCTGGATTGACTCGATAGATCGTGCCTTTATCTCCGGTGCCCACCAGCAGGCGCCCCCGCTGATCGAATGCCAGCGACCAGATGTATTTGGTCTTCGGTTCGAAAAAGACTTTCGTCTCCCCGCCGGGCGCTATTCGGTAGACTTTGCCGTCGGGCGACGTCCCGGCGTATAGATTGCCCTGATCGTCGACTGCCAACGCCATTACCGAAAGTTCCGTTGTCTTATAGAGAAGCGTCCCCCTGCCTTCAGGATCTACCTTGTAGATGCGGCCTTCGTTTCCGGTTCCCAAATAAATGTTGCCCGCATTGTCGGCGGCGGTCGACCAGATGTAAGCCTGTTTGGTATCGAAGACCTCGAGGAGCGACGGCGCCAGGGTAATCGTTCCGTTATCGGCGATCGATACGCCGCGCGCATCGCCTTTCTCAATCTCGGCGCGCGTATTGACTCGCCAGAAAATGGGCCCGCTCGCAGTCGCCGAGATTATTCCAAATGTAATGATGAAAAGTGAAAGAAGGAAAATACTACGCATGGTGATTAACAAGAGAGAAAAGAATTGATAGTTGATAGTTGAGAGTTGATAGTTCGTATCGATTGATGCCACAGTCTCTACAAACTATCAACTTTCAACTATCAATTATCAACTATCATTGATTAGTCCTATTGATTGACGACATTGACGGTCAACGTCCGTTGCCCGGAAATGACGAATTCTGCCGGTGGAAGTTCTTTTTCAAAAATGGTAGACGAGCGCGTCAAAGTATATCCGCCCGCTGTGCGATCGGAACCGAGCGTGGCCAGAACCGAGGGCGGCAAGCCGGGCATCTCCTCGTTTTTAATGACGGCGCCGCTTTCTGATCGCGCTAAACGCACATACAACCGGTCGAATTTGCGGAGGCGGTTAATCTCGCGCACCAGTTGATCGAGAGATTTCGGCGTGAATCCGGTACGCGATTCGGCGGCTTGAAGTGCCCTGCCGTCGCTGACTACGATCTGCAGAGGACCGAGCGGCGCATCATCGGGTATTTCAACCTCCGTCCGTTCGACGAATTCATCCCCATCATCGGTACGCGCGAATGCCTGAATCTCCACCTTTTCTCCGCGCCTGACGTCCGTCCGGTTAATCCATAAGCGATCGAGCTGCCCCGTACTGAGAGCATCGCGTGAGGTGATGTCATAGGTGAGTTTTTCGAACTGCAGGTTCTTGAATCCGCTGTTGAACAACGTGCTGACCGGCTGCGAGACCGCAAAGGCGGCTGCCAGGGGCGCATTGAGCGAAACCGAGAGACGATTCTCGAGGTTTATCTCCTGCTGGTTTTTGAGCTTGATCCTTCCGCGCATCTCCAAAGTCGAATCGCCGACCGCTCGCTCGGTCGTCGTGATCGTCGAGAGTACCGTCATCTGCAAGATGATCGGCGTCAGGAAACGATCGACGACTACTTCAAAATTATATGTTTGATTGTTGCCGCGGCTCGTCTTCAGGTTGATCTCCACCGGGATAATGCGCGGAGCGACGCCCAGTTCGCCGAAAATGCCCGTCGAACGATCGCCACGCATCGTACCGACCATCGCCGTCGGGTAAGAGACCTTGAATGAACTCGCCGCCGATGACATGACGGTGACGACTTCTCCCTCGTGCATCGGGAACTCCGAGACGCCGAGCTGTAGAAACGGATGCCCGAATGCATAGATGCGGTTTCCGTCGCGATAGGTGACGGTTCCGGCGGCCGCCAGTGAATAATCGCCGCGGACGAGCGGAACGACGACAGTCGATCCGGGCTTCAATGTGTCCGCATCGGCTTCCTTCAATTGCGTTATATCGGCTGCACCCGAAACGCCGGCGACCGGAGAAAATCCCCACGACTGGAAGAGAGGAGCGAAGCGCGCCACTACATCCGGGGCGACGCCCGTGATCGCCAGCGGCGTCGCAATAGGCATCAATATCTGTGCCCCCTGCGGAGCTGCAACTGCCTGTGCCCCGTGCGGTCCCGATCCGTTTATGTTTTTGATAAATTCGGTGAATTCGCGCGAATTTTCATTGAATGCTATCTCCGAGAACGAGACCGAGCGCGGCTGCTCGAGTTGAGGGTCTTTTTGTTCAGGTACTTGTTTCTGCTCGAATACATCGATCATATGTTGGATCGGCGTGATCCCGGCGATCGGCTCTTTGGCGAAGTTATATCCGAAGGCGATGGCGCCCAGCAATTTGCCGTCAATATATACCGGCGAACCGCTCATCCCCTGAAAGACGCCCGTATGCTGAAGCTCGTCACCCAATAATCTGGATAGGACCGCGCTCTGTTGGGGATTGGGAAAGCCTTTCAGCACGCCGAGTATCTCGAGCTCGAACGGCTTCGGCTCACTGCCCACAAAGACCGTGTAGCCAGTGGCCCTCATACCAGGCTTCACATTCGCTATGGGGAAAAACCTTTCTTTCGGTATATCTTTTATAGGTTGCTTCTCTTTTTCGACATTCTGTCCGGAAGCGGATAAAATTATCGCTATAAGAAGCGAGACAAGCAGCTTAAACTTCAGCAATCGCCTCATCAGATCAGTACCTCAACAGTTGTAATTTTCTCGCTTACGAGATGCAATGCTAGAGCAATATAACACATTAAATCGACCTTTGCGGTCTAATCCAGTAATCCATTGTGAATTGTTTGGCGATAGACCCGGGCCGTCATGGATGGAAACAGTGCATTGAGAGACAGGGGACTAGGAGCTGACGGCTAATGAAAAACTTCAGAAAATATCCTGAACTTGGAATAAAATGACAGATTTTCCCGTAACAAAATTCATGATCGCGGGCTTCATACAAGCGGGCGGGCGTAGTTCGCGTATGGGGACAGATAAGGCATGGCTGGAGATAGAGAATCGACCGATGATCGAGAGAGTGCTCATAGAGACGAAGCCGATCGTCGATGATCTTTCGATTATCGTCAATGCAACCAACCCTCATCTCGGCCGCTACCGGAGTCTGGCTGAGGAATACGATGCAAAAGTGATACTTGACCTGCACGACCACCGTGGTCCGCTCGGCGGAATCGGCACAGCACTGATCCACTGTGGGGATGCGCAATCCGCATTTATCCTGGCCTGCGACATGCCATTCATAACGACCGAGTTCATCGCCTTCCTCGTCGATCTTCATCAGCGTGAAGCAAATCAAGTCACCGTGCCGGTCGACCGGCAGGAACGATTACAGCCTCTGGCGGGTATTTATTCGACAGCTTGCCTCCCAATGGTCGAGCGGCTCTTAGATACAGATGAGCTGCGCGTGGATAGTCTTTGCCGACTTGCGAAAACACGGCGAGTCGCGTTTGCCGAGTTCTCAAACCTGGCAAATGCGGAGAGGCTTTTCATCAATATTAATTCGATGGAAGAGTACGGGGTAATCGAAAAGTGACGATGTAACCCTAATAGACGCAGATATTTCCCTTGCGTCCTTGCTTAACGGCGATGACGACCCCACAATGTTGTAATCATCCGACTTCGAATTAACATTAACCCCCTTGCCCTCTCACCATTGCATCGCTAAGATATTAGTTTCATTCAACACAGTACCGTCTTTCTATAGCACACTCGTATGGCTATCAATCAGATAACTGTGCGCGGCGCACGCCAGCACAACCTGAAAAACGTCAATCTCGAAATTCCGCGCAATCGTTTGACCGTCTTCACTGGTTTGAGCGGCTCAGGCAAATCTTCCCTCGCGTTCGACACCATCTACGCGGAAGGCCAGCGACGATATGTCGAATCGCTCTCAGCATATGCGCGGCAATTCCTCGAGCAGCTCGAGAAACCCGATGTCGACGCGGTCGAGGGACTCTCGCCGGCGATCTCTATCGAGCAGAAGACGACGAGTCGCAGTCCCCGATCGACGGTCGGGACGGTGACCGAAGTCTATGATTATCTGCGGCTTCTCTTCACCTCGATCGGCCAGCCGCATTGTCACAACTGTGGTCGACCGGTATCGCGGCAATCGACCGAGCAGATCATCCAGAACATCCGCGATCTGCCGGAAGGCGAGCGCGTCATGATCCTCGCCCCCATCGTCCGGGGCCGGAAAGGCGAATTCAAAAAGGAACTGGAGAGACTCCAGAAGAACGGCTTCACGCGCGCCCGCATCGACGGCGATATGCGCTCGCTCGATGAGGATGTCAAGCTCGACAAACGCCGCAACCACACGATCGAGGTGGTAGTCGACCGGTTGTTGATAAAACCGGGAATAGCGCAGCGGCTGGAGGAATCGGTCAGAACGGCGACCAGGCTGACCGAGGGCATCGTGGTGGTTTCGATCGTCGACGGCGAAGAGCGGCTCTACTCGGAGCGCATGGCCTGCATCGATTGCGGGATTTCGAGCCAGCAACTCGAGCCGCGCTCTTTCTCGTTCAACTCGGCCTACGGCGCCTGCAAGGAGTGTCACGGCCTGGGGACGAAGCTCGAAATAGACCCGGCGAAGATAGTCCTCGATGAATCGACCCCGATCGGGAAATTGAGTTTCGTAAGCGACGGCGAGAAAGCGACCGATGCCTTCCTGCGCGAAGCCCTGCTCGCGGTCGCCGGACATTTCGGCGGCAACAAAGAGATGCCATTTTCGCGAACTCCCGAAGAAAGCGCGTGACGCATTCTTCTTCGGGATGAAAGAGAAGATCGATTTCCGCTACGGCGAGTACAAATATCAGACCGAATGGCGTGGAGCGGCGACGTTCCTCCTCGAAGCGATCCAGCGGCTCAATGGTGACGGCGATTCGTGGTCGGAAAAGACGCGCTCGGCTCTCGAAGCGCTGATTTCGCCGGTCACGTGTCGCGCATGCAATGGCGCCCGATTGCAGCCCGAATCGCTCGCGGTCAGAGATCAACGGTCAATCGATCGCCGAATATGCCGCCTTACCGATCGAAGACTCGCTGACTGCATTCGCCGAGATCAAACTCAATCCGCGCGAAGAGATAATCGCCGGAAGAATACTGAAAGAGATTCGGGACCGGTTGAATTTCCTGCAATCGGTCGGTCTCGGATATCTGACGCTCGACCGCCCGGCTGCCACACTCTCGGGGGGCGAAGGCCAGCGAATCCGGTTGGCCACGCAGATCGGGTCGCAACTGCGCGGCGTGCTCTACGTGCTCGATGAACCCTCGATCGGGCTGCACCCGCGCGACAACGGAAGATTGCTCGACACGCTCGACGCGGTTGCGCGACATGGGCAACACAGTCCTCGTCGTCGAGCACGACGAAGAGACGATCCGGCGTGCCGATTATGTCGTCGATCTCGGTCCGGGCGCCGGTACGCACGGGGGCGAGGTCGTCGCCAGAGGGACGCCCGAAGAGATCGCCCGCGTGGAGGCTTCGGTCACGGGCCGTTACATTTCCGGCGAACTGAAGATCGCCATCCTCAGGAGCGCCGGTCGCCCAACGGCAAAGCCGTCATCGTGTAAAGGGGCGTCCGCCAATAACCTGAAGAACATCGACGTCGCCTTCCCGCTAGGCGTCTTCACCGTCGTCACCGGGGTCTCCGGTTCGGGCAAATCCACGCTGGTCGAAGACATTCTTTATCGAGCCATCTCGCGCAAACTCTATCGCAGCCTGGCCGAACCCGGCGCAGCACGGAGCCATCGAAGGGCTCGATCACATCGATAAAATCATCGAGATCGATCAGTCGCCGATCGGCCGCACGCCTCGTTCAAATCCGGCAACTTATACGGGGTTGTTCACGCCGATCCGCGAACTCTACGCAATGCTGCCCGAAAGCCGCGAGCGGGGCTACAAGCCGGGACGATTTTCTTTCAATGTCAAAGGCGGCCGCTGTGAAGCCTGCCAGGGCGACGGGCTGAAACGGATCGAGATGAATTTTCTGCCCGATGTCTATGTCACATGCGAGGTATGCCGCGGCCGGCGTTATAACCGCGAAACGCTCGACGTCCGCTATCAGGGCAAGAATATCGCGCAATTGCTCGATGCCACCGTGGAAGAGGCCCTCCCGCTTCTGGAAAACCATCCGCAGATCAAACAGAGAGCTACAGACTCTCTATGAGGTCGGCCTGGGTTACATCAAGCTCGGCCAATCGGCGACGACGCTGTCGGGCGGCGAGGCGCAACGGATCAAACTCGCGAAAGAGCTCTCGCGCCGCGCGACCGGCCGCACGGTCTACATTCTCGACGAACCGACTACGGGCCTGCATTTTGAAGACGTGCGCAAACTGCTCGATGTTCTGCAGCGGTTGGTGGGCCTGGGAAATACGGTGATCATCATCGAACACAATCTCGATGTGATTAAATCCGCCGACTGGGTCATAGATCTCGGGCCGGAAGGCGGCGAATCCGGGGGGCGGATTGTCGCTGAAGGAACGCCGGAGACCGTAGTGAAGAGTAAGAAATCGTATACCGGGCAGGCGTTGAAAGCGGTACTGAATGGAGAGAACAACGGCGGCGGCTGATAAGCCTTTGATTTCTAATCTCGATGCAATAGCATTGAGTTATAACCCATCACATCGTCGCTAAGCACGAAGAAGGCGCACATTTAGTGCATGTATATTGTTAAATGACGAGGTTTCCGCAGCCCAACACGGGCTAGATTCTCAATCCCCCTTCGGGTTAAAGATTCGAATAACTATATTCTTAAATGCTATAGAATTGCGCCATTGATAAACTGAAAAATGAAAGTGACTGTTCAGCCTCTTCGCCGAGTTAGCGGCGGCAGGCTCTTCGCCGAGTTAGCGGCGGCAACCTTTCGCCGAGTTAGCGGCGGCAGGCTCTTCGCCGAGTTAGCGGCGGCAACCTCTTCGCCGCGTTAGCGGCGGCAGGCTCTTCGCCGAGTTAGCGGCGGCAGGCTCTTCGCCGAGTTAGCGGCGGCAGGCTCTTCGCCGAGTTAGCGGCGGCAACCTTTCGCTGCGTTAGCGGCGGCAGGCTCTTCGCCGAGTTAGCGGCGGCAGGCTCTTCGCCGAGTTAGCGGCGGCAGGCTCTTCGCCGAGTTAGCGGCGGCAGGCTCTTCGCCGAGTTAGCGGCGGCAGGCTCTTCGCCGAGTTAGCGGCGGCAGGCTCTTCGCCGAGTTAGCGGCGGCAGGCTCTTCGCCGAGTTAGCGGCGGCAGGCTCTTCGCCGAGTTAGCGGCGGCAGGCTCTTCGCCGAGTTAGCGGCGGCAGGCTCTTCGCCGAGTTAGCGGCGGCAGGCTCTTCGCTGCGTTAGCGGCGGCAACCTTTCGCCGCGTTAGCGGCGGTTGATTGTAGCCGTGGGTTTTAACCCACGGAAGGCTTGAAGGATATTCCGCGTCGCGTTAGCGACGCCTGAATTCAAACGTCGCTGACGCGACGTGATAAAATCTACCGCCACCGTGGGTTAAAACCCACGGCTACAATCAACCGCCGCTAACGCGGCGAAGCGGCTGAAGCAGTTAATTTCAGTTTTTTAGTTTTCAGCTGAGCTGTCTCGATCAGCAACTAAAAACTAAAAACTAAAAAAATGAAAACTGTTATTCTCTGCGGCGGACGCGGCACGCGCCTGGGCGAGCACGGTGCAGCCGTCCCGAAAGCATTGATCAAAATCGGCGAGCGTCCACTGCTCTGGCACCTGCTTAAAATCTATGCTCACCACGAGCTGAATGAATTCGTTCTTTGCCTGGGCTATCTCGGAGACGCGATAAAGCGCTATTTCCTGGAGCATCACTGGCTCTACGCCGATTTCTCGCTCAAAATGAGTAATACCGGCGATTACCTCTTGCACAAACAGGAAGCGCCGAGCGAGGATTGGAATATCACGTTCGCGGAGACTGGGCTCAATACCAATACCGGCGGTCGCATCAAACTGATTGAGAACTACATCGGTGACGACCAGACTTTCTGCGTGACATACGGCGATGGGCTGGCGGACATCGATCTACCAGCATTGATCGAATTCCATCGAAGTCACGGAAAGCTTGCAACGCTCACCGCTGTGCATCCCCGTTCCAGCTTCGGATTGCTGAAAGTCGATGAAGATAATGCGATAACCGAATTTGTAGAGAAGCCGGTGATGAAGGAATGGATCAATGGCGGCTTTTTCGTCTTCAATCGCGGAGTGTTCAATTATCTGACCGATGACTGCGTGCTCGAACGCGAACCATTCGAACGTCTCTCACAAGCGCGCGAGCTGATGGCCTATTCTCACACCGGCTTCTGGAAATGTATGGACACTTATAAAGACAATGTCGAATTTAACCAGCTCTGGGACGCAGGTCAGGCGGAGTGGAAAGTGTGGGAATGAGATCGGTTTTCAGTTTTCAGTTTTCAGTTTTCAGTTTTCAGCATGATTAGTTTTTCAGGCGATTTCAAAAAAGACTACAACTAAAAATCTGAAATTTAAAATCTAAAATTTAAAATCTAAAATCTGTAATGCCTTCTTTCTGGAACAACCGCACAGCTTTCATCACCGGGGCGACCGGCTTCATCGGCGCGCACGTCGCCAGAAAGCTGGTCGAAGCCGGGTCTCGCGTCGTCTGTCTGCAGCGCGACGGGGTGCGCGCCAATTCCCTCGATCTTTTCGACCTGCGCCGCCGCGTCACGGTCATCAACGGATCGGTCGAGGATTTTGCGCTGATCGAGCGCATCCTCAACGAGTATGAGGTCGAGGCAGTTTTCCATCTCGCCGCTCAGGCGATAGTTGGCGCGGCCAACCGCTCGCCCATCTCGACATTCGAAACCAACATCCGCGGCACTTACTCGCTCCTGGAGGGCTGCCGTCAAAGCCCGCTGATCAAAAGCGTCGTAGTCGCGTCGAGCGATAAGGCGTATGGGGCACAACAGAATCTGCCATACACTGAAGACTATCCGCTGCACGGGCTTTTTCCCTACGACGCATCGAAAGCCTGTACTGACATACTGGCGCGATCGTACGCGCACACCTACAAAACACCGGTAGTCGTCTCGCGCTTCGCTAATATTTACGGACCCGGCGATATGAACCTTTCCCGCGTCATTCCGGGGACGATCGTGTCGGTCCTACGCGACCAGCCTCCCGTCATTCGCAGCGACGGGACGCCCATCCGCGAGTTCGTTTACGTTGATGACGTGGCAAACGGCTATCTGCTGCTCGCTGAAAAAATCGATGGAGTTATTGGTGAAGCTTTCAACTTCGGCGCGGGCGAGCAAGTAACGATGCGCGATCTGGTAGAAAGAATAATCAAACTCTCCGGCAAGAATTTGAAACCGAATGTCCTGCTTCAGAAAAAGATCGAGCGCGAAATCGACGCGCAGTACCTGTCATCCGAAAAAATAGAGAAGAGATTGGGATGGCGGGCGAAAAATGATTCTCGATGCGGGGCTGCGCTTGACGATGGAATGGTACCGCGAGCATTTACCTGAAATTTCGTAAGGAGGAAAAATGAGCCTAACCCGCCGCAATCTACTCAAACAGAGCCTGGCCGGCGCCGCCGCGCTCTCTACCGCCACAACGCTGAAAAATACCGATGTTTTCCCGATTCAATCGACAACCACACCGCCGCGGATACGGATCGGGGTATCGACATATTCCTACTGGCATTTTGATAAAGTGAAATATCCCATCGAGAAAGTCATCGAGAATGCGGCGCGGCTCGGGTTCGATGGCGTTGAAATCCTACATCGGCAGATGGAGAGCGAAGATCGCAAGTACGTGAACAGTCTCAAGCGAATGGCTTTCTCACTCGGTCTCGATCTGTTTTTTCTCTCAATTCATCAAAACTTCGTATCGCCGGACCCGGCCAAAAGGCAACAGCACATCGATCACACGAAACGCTGCATCGATCTGGCTCAGCAACTGGGATGCCCGGCAATCCGGTTGAATTCAGGCCGATGGGGAACTATCCCCGAATTTCAGAAGATGCTCGACGCGGGGGGTAAAGAAGCCCCGATAGAGGGTTACACCGATGACGATGCGTTTAAATGGTGCATCGAATCGATCAACGATTGCATTCCTCACGCCGAACAGGCGGGCGTCATTATGGCACTCGAAAATCACTGGGGATTGACGACTTCGGTCGATGGATTGCTGCGAATCTTCAAGGGCGTCAATTCGCCCTGGCTGTGCATCAACCTCGACACCGGAAATTTCGTAGGCGATCCGTACCCACAACTCGAAAAACTAGCCCCTCACGCCATCGTAGTGCAGGCGAAGACTTATTATGGGGGTGGCGTGTATTACACGCGTGAGCTCGACTATAGCCGAATCGCCAAAATATTGCGCAATGCGAATTTCAAGGGATATGTCTCGCTCGAGATGGAGGGGAAAGAGTCGGCGGATGAAGCCGTCTCTAAGAGTCTGAAGGTGTTGCGTGAAGCCTTTGCGTGATCGTTCGGTAGCCGGTCTTCTCTCCCAAATAGCTGTATATCATCCCAGCTATCAAGTCATAGAGGAAATGCAGAAACATCGCCGGAATTAGAGAACCGGTGAACCAGACTATGACATGAAATGCGATCGCGAAGCCGAAGATCGCGGTTATGCTGGCCCAGCCCTGCATGTAATGGCTGACGGCGAAGATGATCGAGGCGATCAATGCCGCTACCCATAATGATCCCGTCAATTGCGTTAACAAGACCCACATCACACCGCGATATGTGATCTCTTCGCCGATCCCTGCCGCCACCGAGATGAAGACCCAGAGCGATTTCTCGGCCGCATCGCCGGGCATAAAGAGATATACCATCGGTTCACGATTATCGACATTGCGCCTCCAACGCGGGAGCATCAACGCGATAGCCGCGGTGAAGACGATTGCGACGATAGCGCTCGATTGAATGGGTTGCTGCGGCAGTTCGAGCAGAGGAATTTTTTCAAGCCGGGCCACCGCCACGGTCGCACCGATAAAGAAAAGATGTTGCAACAGTACGCCGATGTAAAATCTGCGGCGCGGCGGGTAAGGAAATAAGTAGAGTTTTGCGGCGGATCGGTAAGCCGCCCAGGGGAGCACCAACCCGAATAAGATCAAATGGCAGTAGCCCGCTGCACCAATCGTCTGCATCGCCAGCAGAGTTTAGGTGTGAGAACCCGATCTTTCAAGCCTACCGCTGGATAAGAAGAGATTCACCACAAAAAAACAAAAAAGACAAAGAGCACAAAGTAGGAAGAGAAGTCCCTTTTGTGTCGGCCATCGCCACCACCCCGCACATTTTCCTTTTGTACTTTTGTGTTCTTTGGAGTGAATCCCTCCTAGCACCGAAAGTCATAATCATCAACGAAACGCTGGCCCGACGCTTCTTTGCCGGCGAGAACCCGATCGGTCACCGGTTGTTCTCTGAACCAAACAAGATGACGATTGTCGGAGTGGCAGGCGACACGAGTAATCGCGGTTTAGACCAGGAGGTTCAGCCTGAGGTTTATACTCCGTACGTGCAAGATCTGAAGGAGATAGGAGGCTTGCGCCTGGTGGTGCGAGCCTCCTTCGATCAAAACAATCCGACCAGTACCTCCGTTTTATCAAACCTGCCTACATCCATACGCAATCAAGTGCGAGCAATCGAGCCAAACGAGGCGGTCAATCAGGTCGTCAGAATGGATGAACTACTGTCGAATTCGGTGGCGTGGCGGCGCTTCCAGATGCTCTTGCTCGGCGTCTTCGCCGCAGTCGCGCTCGTCATCGCAACGGTGGGAATTTACGGCGTCATCTCGTATGCCGTCAGCCAACAAAAGCATGAGATCGGCATCCGGATGGCACTGGGCGCGCAGGCGAGCGATGTGTTGCGGATGGTGATCTGGAGAGGAATGAGCCTGGCGCTGATCGGCGTGGCGCTGGGCTTGGCGGCAGCATTCGCGCTCACGCGCGTCATGAAGAATCTGCTCTTCGAAGTGAGCCCTACCGATCCGATGACCTTCATGCTCATCGCGTTGCTGCTGATCGTCGTCGCGCTGATCGCCAGCTACATCCCGGCGCGGCGCGCAACCAAGGTCGATCCACTCCAGGCTCTGCGCCACGAATGAGACGGCTCTATTTTCATTTTCATCCGTGAAGTCCCCTCACTTGGCCTCTCAAGAACTGCTGTATAAACAGACCGACCTCAGATATATTTTGAATCGTCGCATTATTACGGACTCGTCAGATCGGTCCCGGCGATCTGACGAAACCGCAGTTCTCAACTTACAGATAATTCTTAATGGAGATTCTTGTGCCGGAAGAGAAAAGTTTTCACATGCCGATCGATGAGTTTCGCCGTAATGGCCATGCCGTGGTGGACTGGATCGCCGATTATTTTGAGCGCATCGAATCGCTGCCCGTGCTTTCACAAGTAAAACCAGGTCAGGTTCGCGCATCGCTCACCAACGATCCTCCCGTTACGGGCGAGCGATTCGAAGACATCCTGGACGATTTTGACAAGCTCATCCTGCCCGGCATCACGCACTGGCAGTCCCCGAGTTTTTATGCCTATTTCCCCACCGGAGTCTCCGGCCCATCTATCCTCGGAGAGTTGCTCTCCGCGGGTCTGGGAGTGCAGGGAATGCTGTGGGCCACCAGCCCCGCTTGCACCGAACTGGAGACGCACGTCCTGGATTGGCTGGTGGAGATGCTCGCGCTGCCTCAGAAGTTTCTCTCCACGGGCGCCGGCGGAGGCGTGATTCAGGATACGGCTTCGAACGCCTCTCTATGCGCCCTCCTGGCCGCACGCGAGCGCGCGACCGACTTCGCCAGCAATCAGCGCGGGTGCGACGGGAAGCTCGTCGCTTACACCTCTTCACAGGCCCATTCTTCATTGGAGAAAGCCGCACAGATCGCAGGTATCGGCCGGCAAAATCTGCGAGTGATCGAGGTCGACGAGAAGTTCGCCATGCGTACTGACGCGCTCGCCCATCGAATTGAGCACGATCGCCGTGCGGGGCTGATCCCGTTCTTCGTTTCCGCCACCGTTGGAACGACCTCTTCCAATGCTATTGATCCGTTGGCCGAAATCGGCCGCATGTGCCGCGAACAGAATCTATGGCTGCACGTGGATGCGGCCATGTCCGGGACGGCTGCGCTCTGCCCCGAATTCCGTTATATCCACGACGGCCTGGAATTCGCCGACAGTTATTGCTTCAACCCGCACAAGTGGATGTTCACGAACTTCGATTGCGATTGCTTCTATGTGGCTGATCGAAAGGCGCTGATACAGACTTTGAGCGTACTTCCGGAATTTCTTCGTAATCGGGCTACCGAATCGGGTGCGGTCATCGATTATCGCGACTGGCAGATTCCGCTCGGCCGGCGCTTCCGTGCGCTCAAGCTGTGGTTCGTGATTCGTCACTACGGCGTTGAAGGATTGCAACATCACATACGCCGCCACATCGAACTGGCGCAGCAATTTGCCGCCTGGGTCAAGGAGGACGGCCGTTTCGAGATGGCCGCCCCCGCGCCCTTGAACCTGGTGTGCTTCCGCCTTAAGGGCGGAGATGAGATCAATCAGGCCCTGATGGAGAAACTGAACGCCAGCGGCGATCTCTATCTGACGCACACTCGTTTGGACGACCGCTTTACTCTGCGCCTGTGTGTGGGCCAGGCTAATACCGAAGCACGCCATGTGCGACAAGCCTGGGATAAGATCCGAGCGACAGTTTCAAGCTAATCATTAATTGCCTGGTATGCCAGTTGTTTGAATTCGCTCCCATAAGTGAGCCCGGTATGGGGCAGAATTTGAACCATAAAAATACCGATCATCTCTTCTTTGGGATCTATCCAGAAACGCGTGCCCGCCGCCCCGCCCCAGTTGTATTCGCCTTGCGAACCGATCGCGCCGGTCTTTCCGACACCTCGGTTGACGGCGAAGGTGAGGCCGAACCCGTAGCCCCGCTGCAAAAGAGGCGTGGCGATCGGAATATCTCCCAGATGATCGGCGCTCATCAACTCGACGGTCTTACGGCTCAGGATTCGCATGTCGTCGAGTTCGCCCCCATTGACCAGCATCTGGCAGAACCGGGCGTAATCCATCGTGGTAGAGACCAAGCCTCCGCCGCCTGACAGTAATTTACGAGGTTTCTTGTAGCTCTCCTGCGGCGGCCCGGCGTGGCGTTTGATCGTCCTATCTTCGTTAGGGGTATAGAGCGTGACCAGCCGATCCCATTTCTCTTGCGGCACGAAGAACCCCGAATCGATCATCCCCAGAGGTTTGAAGATTCGATCAGCGAAGAATTGATCGAGCGTCTTGCCGGAAACGACCTCGATCAACCGACCGAGCACATCCTGCGATATGCTGTAATCCCACACCGTGCCCGGTTGGTGAACGAGCGGAACTTTGGCGGCGCGTTTGACGGCCGCTTCGATCGTTATCTCGGGATCCATTACGCCCGCTTTGGCAAACATAAACTCGCCCTTTTCATCGCGCGGCCCGGAGTAGTTCATTCCCGATGTGTGACGCAATAGATCGCGGATCGTAATTTCGCGCTCCGCGGGCACGGTATAAACGGTGCGTCTGCCCGTTCCCGCGTCGGTCTTCTCGACAGCTACTTGCATCTTGCCGAGTTCGGGTACGAATTTCGAGACAGGGTCGTTGAGGGAGAACTTGCCCTCTTCGTAAAGAATCATGGTCGCTACTCCGGTGACGGCTTTGGTCATCGAGTAGATGCGAAAGATCGCGTCTTTGCGCATCGGTTTGGAGGATTCTTTGTCCATCATTCCCCACGTTTCGAAATAACCGAGCTTTCCGCGCCGCGCGATCATGCCGATCGCGCCAGCGATCCGGTTTTCCGCGATATGTTTTTGCATCACCGCTCCGATACGGTCGAGGCGCTCTTTCGACAGCCCGGCCTCTGCGGGAGTAGCCGGCGTCAATCCCTTGCCGTTGGGATTGTCCGACGTTACGCCAACCGCAGGAGTCAGCAAGAGCGCGAAACAGGTCAACAGGTATATGATCGTACGGGTCATCGTTATCTCCTTTTTTTATTTTTAAATCCTCGTTTCTTCTCAGACCCGATGATGGACGTTGAAAAATAGATGAAACTTCTCAAAGTCCCAACGACGTCAGTCGGAGGATCGATAAGGTCCAGCCTTCAATGTCTCACAGGTTGGACTTTAAATATCCACCGACTGCCGTCGGTGGGATTTGGTGAAAACTAAACCGGCTTGCGTATGGGTTGAGACTTAACCATCCACCGACACTGCAGTCGGTGGGATTAAGGAGGCAGCTATTTTCAAAGACCATCACCAAGTTTAGAAGTTACCGATCTCACGGATTTGGGTGTACGATTTCGCGAGGCCTGACAACTAGAAACCCTTACTCCCCTCTTCATTTCTGCTTTTCCTCTTTAAACATTTTTCCCAGATCGGGGTTTCGCTCGATGAGGGACTCGCGAAAAATAGCGGTGTAGACGGCGAGCTTGTTGCTCGGCGCGGTGCAAAGGGCGGCTATTTCACGAGCCAGACGGTAATGATGAAGTTTAGCCGCCCCTATCGCAATTGCGGCTAATCGTGTTGATTTCTCTGAACCCCAGGCGATCTGCTGGGCAGCGATTTGCGCTTCATTGAGAGTGCTTTTAGCTTTACCCGCCTCGCGATTTCTTGTCATCGCCTCAGCGACGCTGACCATAGCCTGAGAGCGATAGCCTGCATCATCGATCTTCTGGGCCGATGCGAGCGCCTCGTCCGTCCTGCCGGCAGTTGTCAGCGCTTCGACCAGGTTGGCCATCACCCGAGAGCGATAGTATGCATTATCGATCTGGCGGGCCGATACGAGCCCCTCATTGGCAACCTGCAGCGCCTCTTCCGTATTGCCGGCCTTCTCCAGCGCTTTGACGATGCCAGCCATAAGCATAGAACGAGAGTATTCATCCTCTATCTTGCGGGCCGATTCGAGCGCCCCTCCCGACTTACCTGCCTCCCCCAAGGCCTCGACAATACCAACCATATGTACAGAACGAAGGTACGCATCATCAATTTTACCGGCTGATTCGAGGGCCTCGTTGGCTGCCTGCCGCGCTTCGTCCGTCCTTCCGGCCTTCCCCAACGCTCCGACGATGCTGGCCATCGCCCAGGAGCGGGGGGAATCATCCTCGATCTTGCGGGTCGATTCGAGCGCCTCGTGGGCAACCTGCAGCGCCTCTTCCGGCTTGCCAGCCTTCACCAGCGCTTCCACGATGCCAGCCATGAGCGTAGAGCGAGAGTATTCATCCTCGATAAGGCGAGCCGATGCGAGCGCCTCGCCGATCTTGCCGGCCTTGGTCAGCGCTTCGATGACGTTGACCATCGCCAGAAAGCGATAGGCCTCATCCTGGATCTGACGGGCTGATTCGAGCGCTTCACCGGTAACCTGCTGCGCCTCATCCGTCTTGCCGATCTTCTCCAGCACTTCGACGATGCTGACCATCACCCGGGAGCGGAGGTCGGCATCGGAAATTTTGCGGCTCGATTCGAGCGCTTCGTGGGCGATCGGTAGCGCCTCGTCTGTCTTGCCGGCCCTCCCCATCGCTTCGACGATTCTGGCCATCACCCGAACGCGGAGGTCTTCATACACGATCTCGCGGGCCGATTCGAGAGCCTTTTCGACAGCCAGCTGCCACCGTTCCGTCTGGCCGAGCCTCGTCAGAGCTTCGACGATGCTGACCATCACACGAGAGCGGGGGATTGCATCGACTATCTTGCGGGTCGATTCGAGCGCCTCGTGGGCAGCCTGCAGCGCCTCGTCCGACTTGCCGTCCCTCTCCAACGCTTCGGCGATGTTTACTAATCCCCGGGAACGGTATTCTGCATTTCCGATCTTGCGGGCCGATTCGAGCGCCTCATTCGACTTTCCAAGTATGACCAGTGTCCGTAACCAGGTTTCTACAATTTCGAATCCTTCTCCCTCTTTCTCAATAGCTATCAACTTCACCAACTGTGAGGACTCGAAAAGGACCTTATCGATTTGTGATTCAATCCTGTTATCCCAGAGATCCCAACCGATCGCCGCCAGCACGGCGATGATCGCTAATATCGCGTTAGTCAACATCGGACCGCGCCGTTTTCCGGCGGTCAGCTCACGATTTTGAAAAATTTCTGGCTTCTCCGGATTCATAGCCATATCGGAATCTGCAAGGAATATCGGCGTGCGGTACAACGTGGGGATTATAAGCCCTCGCTGTTCTTTCGCCTCAGCCAAAAATACAATTTCAAAAGATCGACAATTTTTTCCAAGCCGACTAACATACACTCGGCGGCGGCGCGGTTATCGAATTCCAGATCGCAGGGGCCGCCATTAATTGATTTCCGGAGGATTCACAAGATGAAGATTTCTGTAATGCTTTCTCTGATCTGGCTCTTGCTGCCAGTCGTGGCCTTTGCCCAGACGACTGCATCAGCGGAAGATCAGATTGCGTCCGCCATCCTCGCAGCTCCCGAAGAGCGGCGAGAGGGTGCAACTGTCCTGGGCTATGATGCGCAAGGCAAAATTGTGACGCTGCGCAAGGGCAGCAACGATCTGATCTGCCTCTCGGACAAGCCCACCGACAATAAGTTCAGCGTTGCCTGCTACCACAAGGACCTCGAACCCTTTATGGCTAGAGGCCGCGAGCTTGAAGCCCAGGGAATTTCCGGCAATGAGCGGAACGAGAAACACCGATGGAAGGAGATCAAGGAGGGAAAACTTCCGATGCCGCGCGAACCTCGGATGCTCTATGTGCTCTCCGGCAAAGGCTACGATGCTGCAAGCGGCCAAGTAACCAATGGTTCTTTACGCTGGGTGATCTACTTGCCCTTTGCAACAGGAGAATCCACCGGATTGTCGACCAAGTCGAAGCGAGGCGAGCCGTGGCTGATGGATGCCGGGACGGCTGGCGCTCACATCATGATCACACCCCCAGGTAAATGAATCTCACTCGAATCTCGCTCGTATGAATACTTATCACATTGCGGTAATTGCCGGAGACGGCATCGGGCGGGAAGTAATTCCCGCCGGCATCAAAGTGCTCGAAGCGGCCGGCGCTCGCTTCGGATTTCAGTTTAAGTGGACACACTTTCCCTGGGGCTCTGATTATTATTTTGAGCACGGCGTTATGATGCCGGCGGATGCGCTCGATCAACTGCGACCGCTCGACGCCATATATCTGGGCGCCGTCGGCGATCCGCGCTTACAGGACAACCTCACGCTGAACGGTCTGCTGCTACCGATTCGACGCACCTTCGATCAGTACGCTTGCGTTCGGCCGGCTGTGCTTTATGAAGGTGCGCGCTCTCCGCTTGCCGGGAAGAAGGCCGGCCAGATCGATTTCACCGTGGTGCGCGAAAACACCGAAGGTGAATACACGCAGATCGGCGGAAATCTCTATACCGGGAGAGCGGAGGAAGTGGCGATTCAGACAGCCGTATTCACGCGACACGGGACCGAACGCGTGATCCGCTTTGCCTTTGACCTCGCTCGCAAACGGAACAAAAAGATGCGGCTGACCTCGGTGACGAAATCGAACGCACAGGGTTTCAGCATGGCCTTCTGGGATCGCGTCTTCACCGAGGTCAGCCGGGAATACCCTGACATCAGTACGGAATCGCTGCTGGTCGATGCGGCTTGCATGGATCTGGTGCGGCGGCCTGAGAGTTTCGATGTGATCGTCGCCTCGAACCTGTTCGGCGACATCCTGACAGACCTCAGCGCGATCATCACGGGTAGCCTCGGTCTGGCACCGAGCGCCAACCTCAATCCCGAAAAGAGATACCCATCGATGTTCGAACCCGTGCATGGCTCGGCTCCCGACATCGCTGGGCGAAACCTCGCCAATCCGCTTGCGACGATTCTGGCCGGCGCCATGATGCTCGACCACCTGGACGAAGCGGAGGCGGCGCGCAAAATAGAAGAGAGTGTAGCAAAGGTGCTCGCCTCAGGTGCCACACTGACGGCGGATTTGGGTGGGAAGGCTAAGACCGATGAGGTTGGGGCAGCAACGATCGCGCATTTCGAGGATGATTAAAAGGACAAAAGTCATTTTACATTTATCATTTTACATATGTCATTTGACATTAATTGCATCCTTCAGGGACGAACAAATGACAAATGACAAGTGTAAAATGATATATGTAAAATGAAAGACGCGAATTCAGTGTTTATTTGCTATTCACGGTAAAGCTTTTCGATCCGGTCAATCACCTTCTCCCGGTCGAACCTCTCGATGACGTCCGATCGTGCGGCGATTCCCAGTTTCTCACGACGCGGCTGGTCGATGAGCAGACCGGATAACTCCGCAATCAATGCGCCCTCATCATCCGGCTCGATAAAAATCCCCGTCACACCATCTTCCACGATTTCGGCCATTCCTCCCGCGCGCGTCGCAATAACCGCGCAGCCCGCCGCCATCGCTTCCACCAGCGCGAGTGAAAATCCTTCGTTCTGCGAAACAGCGGCAACGATGTCCAACGCCGAAAGGTGGGCCGGCAAACTCTCGATATAACCGGTGAATCGTACGTCGTCTTCAATGCCGTTTTTCTCGACCAGCTCGCGTAATCGCCTGGCATAATCCCAATCGTCCGGACCAGGTTCACCGATGACCAGAAATTCCGTATCCTTCAAATTTTCCTTCTTGATCAAATTCCAGGCGGCTTTGATGAATAGATCCTGGCGTTTTAGCGGCGTCAGTTGTCCTATAATTCCGGCGGCAAGGGGCCGCCTGATGCCGAGCCGCGCGCGCGCCTCTTCCCTGCTCATACTTAGCGCGCGCATATCGATCCAATTCGGAATGACGACGATGCGGTCGTTCAATTTCGGAAAGGCTGCGGCGAGTTGCCCGCGAACGCTCTCCGAGACTGCTATTAAACCCCGGGTTTCGGACAAAGCCCATTCGTAAACCGCGTTCGATTTGATCGGATTGAAATGATGGCGGGTCAGAAAATACCGGACCGGCCGGGCCATCCGCGCGGCCAGGCCACAGAAGGTATAATCGCGCGCGACGTGAGCGTGCATGACGTCAATCTTTCGGCGATTGATGATCCCTGCGAGTTGCTGCGCGCTGATAACATCGATCGCATTGCGTAGTCCGAGTTCGTGCCATTCCACCGGCGCATCTGCCAGAACCTTGAGCAAAGGACTGCTCCGTCGCACGGCGAGGTGAAGCCGGTGGCCGCGCTCGATCATCGCCCGCGTCAATTCAATGACGTGCCGCTCTCCGCCGCCCAGGCTATCGGCGGAGCAAACCTGTAGAATCTTTAACGTTGCCGCCATTATGATTGAAGTGAATTTAACCCAAGCTGAAAAAGGATGCTATCGTGACCGGGCTTGATCTGCCAACTGCATATTACGTTTTCTTCGCTTTCCTCTTTGGCCTGCTGATCGGCAGCTTCCTCAACGTCGTGATACATCGCGTTCCCCTCGACGAATCGATCGTTTTTCCAGGATCGCACTGCCCGGGTTGCGGAAACTCGATTCGCGCGCTCGACAACATCCCGCTCATAAGCTACGCCCTCTTGCGCGGGCGATGTCGCTACTGCCAGAGGAGAATCTCGCCGATCTATCCGTTTGTTGAAATCCTCACCGCGCTGCTTTTTTCGGCCATCATTTATAAAACCGGCCCAAATGGAAAGGCTCTGCTGGAAATGGCTTTCGCATCGATCATGCTCGCGTTAGTAATGATCGATGCCCGCCACCTGCTGCTGCCAAATATCATCACGTATCCCGGTTTCATCTTCGCCATGGCCGCGGCTACCGTGCGCGGCGGCCTGGGGATGAATGCGGGGGGCGATTTTGCTCTCATCACAACTAACCCGGGATTCGATCCCTTGCGCGCGGCATTCTTCGGCGGGCTGCTGCTCGCGCTCGCCGCAATTGGGTTCCGTCTACTCGATCGACTCGACCTGATTCTGTTTAATAAATACCTGGAATGGGCGGAGATGAATGCCGAGATTCCAGGCAACAGCGGCGCGGATGACCATGGCCGCAAAACTCGCGCGGCGGTGATTACCGGATTGTTGATCGCCGTCATCTGGGCAGTTACGACCATCACATTTTCCCCGAACGATCGATTTGATTGGGAAGAGGCTTACAATTCCTTGCTGTCTGCGAGCGTGGGGGCATTCATCGGGGGCGGACTGATCTGGGGGCTGCGCGCCGTCTATTTTTACGTTCGCGGAATCGAAGGGATGGGGCTGGGCGACATCAAGATGATGGCAATCTCCGGCGCATTTCTTGGTTGGCGCGGCGTGATCGGCGTGATGCTCATAAGCTCGATTCTCGGCGTGGCTGCGGGAGTAGTCCTCGCTTTCCGCAGCAAGCGGGGGATGGAAACAGCGGTGCCCTACGGAGTTTGTCTCGGGATTGCTTCGTTGATCGTGATGTTGATCTACTGATTCGGTTGTCGGTAGTCGGTTGTCAGTTGTCGGTCGGCGATTCGTAGTTAACAAGTCATGGTCAACTAGCAAAACACTATGAGCAATTGATTGCGAACCGCCAACCGTCAACCGTCAACCGCCCTCATTCGTGGCGTAGCGCCACCATCGGATCGACTTTTGACGCCCGCCGAGCCGGAATGTAGCAAGCCATAAGCGCCACGATGATCAGGACGAACGCGATACCGCCCATCGCCATCGGATCGCGCGTGGGCAATGTGGGGATCGCCGATGCCAGGAAACGCGCCACAGCATATGCGCCGCCGAATCCGAGCAGTGCGCCCAAGAAAATCAAGCGCGCTCCTTTTCCCAATACCAGCCGGAGCACGTCAATCGTTTGCGCACCGAGAGCCCTGCGAATCCCGATTTCGCCCGTGCGTTGGATGACGGAATATGAGATCACCCCGTAAATTCCGATGGCGGCCAGTGCCAGTCCGAGCGCGGCAAACGCGCCGAGCAGAGAACCGAGGAGCGAGACGGATCCCAGGCTCTGCACCACGATGCTGCGCGCAGTTCGGATCTGATACGCCGGCAGAGCGGGGTCCACTTCGGCGACGGCGCTGCGTAAGGCGCTCATAATTGCCTCCGGCGCAGCGGAGGTACGCAAAAAGATGTGGTTAAATCCCCACGGTTGCTGCGCCAGCGGCCGGAACGATTGAAAACGCGTGTAGGGTTCACCCAGGCTTGCAGGGAAACTCACGTCGTTCACAACTCCTACGATCTCCACCCAGGTCGGGTTTTGCCCCTGGCCGGCAATGCGTTTGCCGACCGCACTTTCACCCGGCCAGAAGTGCCGCGCCGTGGTTTCGTTGATGATGGCAACCGGGGGCCGTTCAGCGGCGTCTGCGACCGTGAAGAGGCGGCCTTCCAGCAGCCGAATCCCGAAAGTCTCGAAATATCGCGTGCTCACCGGTTCCTGGAAGATTTCGGGCCACTGCCCCGGCCGCGGCTCAGGCCGCCCTTCGATCCTGAAACCTGTGCTGGAGTAAAATGACCAGACAGGTTGCGAGTTGGAGAGCGCTACATGCTGAACGCCGGGGAGCGCCGCCAGCCGTTCTTCAAGCCGCTTATGGAAGTTTCGTTTCTGATCGTCACTCCGATAATTGTCGCCCTGCAGGCTGATTTGTGCCGTCACCAGTCCATCCAGGCGCCAGCCGGGATCGAGATTGATGAATCGTTGCAACCCGCGCAGAAATAGACCCGCCCCCGTCAGCAATACCAGCGCGAATGCGACTTCACCGACAATCAGCGCGCTCCGCAAGCGCTGGTGCGATCGGCCCGCGCTCGATCCGCGCGCGTTCTCCCTCAGCGCCTGGTTAACATCCGCGCGCGAAGCCAGCCAGGCCGGCACTGTGCCGAAGAGCAAACCGGTCAGCAGCGAACAGAGCAAGGCGAAGCCGAAGACCTTGAAATCGAGCGTTACTTCCGCGCCGGGCAACTCGCTAAAGAGACGACTGCTGATAAAACTTATTCCCGACAGCGCCAGCAAGAAGCTCAGTGCGCCGCCAATGAGGGCGATCATCAAACTTTCAATGAGCGATTGCCGGAGCAGACGAATGCGTCCGGCGCCGAGCGCGGCTCGCACGGAAAACTCGCGTGTGCGTGCTGCAGTACGGGCGAGTTGGAGATTGGCGATGTTGGCGCAGGCGATAAGCAGTACGAACCCGGCCAGGCCGAAAGTGAACCACATAACCTTCCGCCCGATCTCATCCGAGATAGACTGCTGCAGTGGTTCGAGTCGCAAGCTCTCGTTCTGGTTGCGCCCGGACTCTTGGGAGATGTTAGCGGCGAGCGTCTTCATCGCCTGATCGGCCTGCTCGATCGTCACGCCGGGTTTCAGACGCGCGAAGGATGCCAGCCAGTTATTGTTGCGGTTCCGGCGCTCCTCCGCGTTGAACGACAGGGGCCGCCACACATCGACCGTGCCCCACAACAGCGGATGATCGAAACCCGGAGGCATCACACCGATGACCTTTACATCCAGTCCATCCATCTTCAGCGTACGACCCAAAGCGTTAGCGTCGCCGCCGAATCGGCGCAGCCAGAAACGATCGCTCAGTACGACGACACGGTCGGCGCCCGCCTCATGCTCTTCGGGAGTGAAGGTGCGACCCAGTGCCGGCTGAATACCCAACGCCGGAAAGAAATCGGCGGTGGCGGCGATGCCCTGCAAGCGCTCGGCCGGCTCTCCCGGATTTGCGAGATTGGGACCTATATTGGTAAAGGCGACCATCTTATCGAAGGCGTTGTTCTTCTCGCGAAAATCGAAGAAGTTCCCCTGCGAATGCGGCCAGCTCTGCGAATGAATCGAAGTACGATAGACCCGCACCAACCCATCCGATTGCGGATACGGAAGCGCGCGAAACAGATATGTATTGAGCACGCTGAACATCGCAGTGTTGGCTCCGATGCCGAGCGCGAGGGTGAGCACGGCTACAATGGCAAAGCCTTTATCCTTGAGCAGCATTCGTATGCCAAATCGCAGGTCTTGCAACATAAAAATTTTAGATTTTAGATTTTAGTTTTAAAATTTTAGATTTAAAATTTTATCCTTGAGCAGCATCCGTAGGCTAAATCGCAGGTCTTGCAACTTATCTCACTCCAAGAGACGAAAATTTAGATTTTAGATTTAGATTTAGATTTAGATTTAGATTTAGATTTAGATTTAAAATCTAAAATCTAAAATCTAAAATCTAAAATCTAAAATTTTCAGGTTTTGAATCACAACGGCAACCTCAAACTAGCCTTAACTCCATTTCCGTTCACGCGGTTTTCCAGCATCAGCATCCCGCCGTGTCCCTCTGCGATCTGCCTGCTGAGCGCCAGGCCTATGCCGGAACCGCCGGGCTTCGTGGTGAAGAACGGCACGAATAGGTTGGATGTGTTGGACAGTCCCGGCCCCTCATCTTCAACCAGGACTTCGAGGTAGCCATTGACGGCGTGCCAGCTCACGAGCACCTCGCCGGCGGTTTCGCTCGCCGCGTCAACCGCATTACGCACGAGATTGATGAGCACCTGTTCGAGTTGATCTCGATCACCCTGAATCATCAATTCTGGGCCGGGGAGAAGATTGATCTTCATCCGCGTCTCCAGCCCCACTACCTGCCGCACCCAGAAACCGATCTCTATCGGCTTCAATTCGGGTCGCGGGAGCTTAGCGAGCTTCGCGTATGCCGTCATAAAACGATTTAAGGCTTCGGCGCGCGCGGCGATTACGGCCAGCCCGCTTTGTACGTCCTCTTCCCAATCGGGCGGGCGCGGAGCGCGTGAAAAAAGGTTTTCCAGACTGCCCGCGATCGATTTGATGGGCGCCAGCGAATTGTTGAGCTCATGGCCGATGACGCGGACGAGGCGCTGCCATGCGAGCCTCTCTTCTTCGCGCAATGCCCTGCTGAGGTCGGCCAGGACCACCAGTTGATGCGGCTTTCCTCCCTCGCGAAAGGTGCTGCGCCGCATTCCCCAGCGCCCGAAGCCTCCGGGAAAGGAGCGCTGCAATGTCCTCGCCTGGTCGCCTTCCAGACAATCGTCCATGTGTAATTCTTCGGCAGTGCGACCGAGCAGTTGCTCCGCCGGGCGATCGAGCAACTTCTCTCCCGCGCGATTGACCAGACGCAGCCGGCGATCGCTGTCGAAGGCGAAGATGGCGACCTCGATTTCAGCCATCACCGTTCGCAAAAGCGCTGTCGCCTCCATGGCCCCGAGCCTTTGTGTGCGCAGGGTCGAACTCAGCGCGTTGATTTCACGGACGACATCTCCCAGCGGATCATCGTTCTTCGCGGCGCGGCCGCGGATCGAGTAGTCTCCTTCGCGCAGCGCGGCAAGCAGGTTCGAGAGAGTCTGCAGGGGCATCACCACCTTTTCGCGCAGGGCGAACGCACATCCGAGCCAGAAACTGAGAATTAAAACGGTGAATGTCCATTGCTCCTTCGGCTCGAATTCGCCGGTCCAGAGAAGATAGAGAGCCACGGTGGCCCCGGGCAGGCCGGTGAAGAAGGCCAGAAACCAGATGCGCAGATCGTAGTTGATCGCCTGTGGATGAAAAGGCCGCGGGAGCGGTTTGACTTTTATCTCGGGTGAATCGAGTGCGAGCAGATGCGGGCGGCGAGCAGGTGCCGGGTTTCTGCTCTCGCTTTGTGCCGGTCTCTCCGGCTCGTACTCGCCGAAGATCCGCAGGCCCAAGATCTTCATAATCCGAACTTCTCTAGGCGGCGATAGAGCGCGCTGCGGCTCAGTCCTAGCGCGTCAGCCGCTTTGCTCACGTTTCCGTCAAACCGGGCGAGCGTCTTTTTGATGAGGAAACATTCGACCTCTTCCAGATTCATGTCCTCAAGACGCGGCGAGCTGTCATGACCCTGATTCAACCCGAGGTCGCCCGTCTTCACAATCGTCCCTTGCGCCATCAGGACCGCGCGTTCGATCGAGTGATCGAGCTCGCGTACGTTGCCGTGCCACGTATGCGTGGTCAGTGCATGAATCGCCGGCTGATCGAAGCTGGTCACCAGCTTGCGATACCGCGCTGCGTGCTGCCGCAGGAAATGCGCAGCAATCAGCGGTATGTCCTCTTTCCGGTCGCGCAAGGGCGGCAGACGAATTTCAACAGTATTTAATCGGAAAAGCAAATCCTGGCGGAAGCGCCCGGCAGCCACCTCCGTGTAGAGGTCGGAATTGGTGGCCGAGATGATCCGGACATTTACTTTGCGCGTCTTCGATGAACCGACCCGCTCGAACTCGCCGGTTTCGAGGACGCGCAGCAGCTTGGCCTGCTGAGGCAGGGTGATATTGGCGATCTCATCCAAAAATAGGGTGCCTTCATCGGCCAGTTCGAACCGCCCGACGCGGTCCGTCTTGGCATCCGTGAATGCCCCCTTGATGTGTCCGAAGAGCTCGCTCTCGAAGACTCCTTCCGAAAGGCCGCCGGCGTTTACGGTCACCAGCGGCCTCAACGATCTGTGTGAGATCGAATGCAGGACGTTGGCGACCACGCCCTTGCCGGTCCCGTTCTCGCCGGTGATCATAACGTTGGCATCCGATGGGCCGACGCGCGCGATGACCTGCAGTACGGGTTGCATCGTCGGAGATTCGGCGATCAGCTTGGTGCGGCTCTCGTCGCGCAGCAATTGGTTCTCCGCTTCCAGCCGCTCGCCTTTGCGAAGCGCTTTGCTCAGCTCGGCCTGAGTCCGCAGGATGGTGATCAGGCGCTCGTTCTCCCAGGGCTTCTGTACGAAGTCGCGCGCGCCGCGCCGCATCGCCTCGACCGCCAGACCGACGCTTCCCCAGGCGGTCATGACTACGACCGGCAGGCTCGCGTCTATCGCCTGAATATTCGTAATCAGATCGAGCCCTTCCTGTCCCGATGTCGTATCGCGTGTGTAGTTCAGATCAATCAACGCGACATCGAAATCTCGCGCTTCAACCACAGATAGCGCCTGCTCGGGCGAAGTCACGGTTTCGATCTGCAATCCTTCGGCCTTGAGCAGCAGGCGCAGCGCTTCGATCACGTCGAGCTGATCATCGGCAATCAGAACTTTTGGAATTGATGAGAGATTCATTGGAGTCTAACAACCATTCAATGGAATACAGAAAACCCAAAAGGGCTGGAATTCTCAGAAGACAAAAAAAGACCGGAATTTACGTATTTTTCACCCTTCGCTATCTCTCCCACTTCCTCACTCTTTTACCAACCAGCCATCGGCGAGATTTATGACCCGATTGCCGTATGTCGCGTTCACCTCGGAATGCGTCACCTGTATGATCGTCGTTCCTTCGTTATTCAACTTCTTGAACAACTCCATGATTTCTTTACCCTGGCTCGAATGCAGGTTCCCGGTCGGTTCGTCCGCCAGTATCACTTTCGGATTGGCGATCACGGCGCGCGCTACGCCGACCAGCTGTTGTTGCCCGCCCGACAATTGGTTGGGATAGAGGTCCTTCTTCCCCACTATCTGAAATCTGTCGAGTATGTCGGCCACCGTCGATTCGCGCTCCGACTTTTTTACGTCGCGGTATGAAAGCGGTATCTCCAGATTCTCATAGACCGTCAGATGATCGAGCAGGTGATAACTCTGAAATACGAATCCGATGTTTCTATTGCGCAAACTGGCGCGGTCCTTCGCGCTCATTTTATGAACGGGGTGATCCATAAAGTAATACTCGCCGCTCCAGCCGCTGTCGTGCATGCCCAGGATGTGCAACAAAGTGGATTTGCCGGCGCCCGAGGGCCCCATAATCGAGATGAATTCGCCATTTTTTATATCGACCGCGATTCTACGCAGCACGAAAAATTTCTGTACCCCCTGCTGAAAATACTTCTCGACATTTTCCAGTTGGATCATGATTCAACCCCTGTTCTGATTCGTTGGCTTCTCAGCTTTCACAATTGTGTAGTTAGTATTCCTGTTTAATCGGCTTCAATCTGCGTGCCAAAAAAATACGCGATACAAGTCATTTATTGGCGTAGGTTGATCATAATTCAGGAGGTTGGTTTAAACCAGAGATGTTCGATTTTGGGAAAAAATATTCCCAATAACGGAGAGAGATGAGTGTCCGGTAATCAGAACCCGGCAATAAAACCACAAAAAGACAAAGGGGAGAAGGAGATGGCCATTCTTCGCGTCATTTGTCTTTTGTGGTAATTGCGATGAATTTCTCCGCTTCACGCGGTGACTTCTTGTTTATGGTCTTCCTCGACAACGCGACCGTCAAACAAATGGATCGAACGATCGGCATGGCGAGCGAACCGAGCATCGTGAGTGACCATGCAGATCGTTGCGCCGCCTCGATGAAGCTCGCGTAGGAGTTCCATGACCGCCTCGCCATTGGTCGAATCGAGATTTCCGGTCGGCTCGTCCGCCAGCAAGATCAGAGGCTCTCCTCCGACCGCGCGGGCGACTGCGACACGTTGTTGTTGACCTCCGGAGAGCTGTGAAGGCAAATGCTTCGCGCGATGCGCCATGCCTACTTTCTCCAGCGCCGCGTTGACGCGCTGCTTGCGTTCGGCCGAGCTCATTCCGCGGTAAGTGAGAGGCAGTTCGACGTTCTCATAGACCGTCAAATCACCAATGAGATTGAAGCTCTGGAAGATGAATCCGATCTCGCGATTGCGAATGCGGGCTCGCTCCGAAAGATTCAGGCCCTGAACCGGCTTGCTGTTGAGGAAATAGCTGCCTTCAGTGGGTGAGTCCAGTAAGCCCAGAATCGAAAGCAGCGTTGATTTTCCACACCCGGATGGACCGGCGATCGAGACATATTCTCCCTGGCCGATCTCTAAGTGTATTCCTGAGAGAGCGTGCGTTTCGACCTCATCGGTGTAAAAAACCTTCGTCACAGCTTCCATTCGCAACAGGGGTTCGCTCATTTTTATCTCCTCTGGATATGTACTGTTGGTATCTAACCTGCGGATGACTCGTTAAATGAGTCGTTCAATTACCACCAGGTAGTTGTTACGGGAGCCATCCGCAAGCTGGCCCTGCGGAACATTGCTCGCCTTTGTTTATGGATTCATCTCAGATGAACCCGATCAGCATTATCGGGCACCTGGTTCTGGGTATCGGACACGATAACTTTGTCGCCGACTTTCAAACCACTAAGAATTTGAATCTGTGTCGTGGAAGATTGGCCGAACATGACGGTGACTGCTTCGGCGTATTCACCGTCAGGAGTGAGCCGGAAGAGCCTGACCGAGGAGTTCTCCTGGCCGAACGCTGGGCGCTGAACCTGTATCACATTCGGCATTCTGGTGATTTCGATCTCGCCCTCGACATTGGTGTTAGGGACAGCGCCTATCGGTAAATCGCCCTCGAGGGTGACGTCGATAAGCCTCGTCCCCTCTATAACCGAGGGAGCGATGCGGCTCACGCGCCCTTTGATAATTTTTCCTAGGTGGGGATCGATAGTAGCGAACTGGCCTTCCACAATATCTCTGGCCTGTGTTTCGGTAACTCTCAGTTCGGCCTTGAGACGCTTCGGATCAGAGACCTCGGCAATGGCTTGCCCCACTGTGATCGCCTGGCCCACCTCAACGGTCAAATTCTGAAGTATGCCGTTCATACCTGCCTTCACCTGCAGATTCGCGACCTGTCTTCTGCGTAAATCAAACACCGCACGTTGCTGATCGAGCGTGGCCTGTGCCACGGCCATCTGAGTATTCACGGCTTCCGTGTTGATATGGATGCGCTTCCGTTCCAATTCAACACGATTTTTCAGCTCAGCCGCACTAGTCACCGCTTGTTGGAGTTCAATCGTGCCGATCAGCTTATCTTTCGCTAAAACCTCTTTGGCATCGGCGTCAAGCTGTGCATTTTTATATTGCGCCTCTACCTGGGCGAACTGGGCCTGCTGTGTGAGCAGTTGCGCCTCGAGGTCGACTTTCCGGTTGGCGTAATCGGATTCCGCTCTTTTCAATGCCAGCGACGCATCCTGCAGCTGCTGCTCCGCCTCGGGGCTGGTCAACGTTACGATGACTGTATCGGGCGTGACCGACTGGCCGGCTTTGACATGTCGTTCTTTCACGCGGCCGGCGGTCTCAGCCGGAATATAGTTTAGACTTTCGGGCTTGAGTATGCCGATTCCGCGGCGATTAACCACGAACTCTTCCTGCCTGACGACGTCGATAATCTGGGTGGCGCGTTCGAGTGGCGGCGCTTGCGGCTTGAGCTTCGCCAGGTAGACGCTCACACCTCCAATTGCAGCGAGCGTCAACACCGTGTAGATAGCCCGCCGAATCCTCTTATTACGCAAGACCGATTTGCTGCGAGGTACGTCCATAATTCCTCCGTCTCAATTCAATTTATTTTCAATATTATTCAATATTCGATTTCAATTCGATTTCACAGTTTTCCGATAGATTGATAGCCAAGTTCCGTGCCAGAAATCCAGCGGAACCCTAAACTCATCAAATTGACCGGTTTAATCATTTATGCGGACGGAAAAATCATCGTCCGGGTGTTCGTTTGTGGGATAACCGATTCCCAAAAGTGAAATTAGGTTCTCGCAGTTCCCGTGAAATAGGTTCCAATAAAATCGAAATTCTGAGGCTTGCCCGCGTTCATACTAAAGGCTATGCTAAATCACTTATAGGTTATGATTATATTCAGTGGTCCCACTTTGACAAACATTTTTTGAAAGAAGCTTTTGAATATGAGTTCTTCCAAAACTCCGCAAAAACGCTCTCCCTGGACCTTGACGCGCATCGGTTTGATCGGTGCATCGTTATTTCTGTTAACAGCCACTCTCTCGGCTGTCTACAACAACGAAGAATCATCGACGGATGCAGGGCTATCCGGGAGAAGCGGCGATTCGAGCGTTCCCTATGAATTGTCTGCCAATGTGCTGGATACGAGCTTCAGGTTGGTCGATGGCGGATCGCGAAAAATCTCGGATTACTCCGGGAAGGTCCTGGTCGTGGATTTATGGGCCACGTGGTGCCGCCCGTGCCGCCAGGAGATCCCGCATTTGATCGAATTAGCCAACGAATATAAGAGCAAAGGCGTTGAAGTGATCGGGTTGACGACCGAAGACCCGGAGGCTGACGCGCAATTGGTCAGGGATTTCTCCCAACAATTCAAAATCAACTATCCGATCGGCTGGGCCGAGATGCCCCTGGCGGATCAACTTATGAACGGGCGCGACGGCATACCTCAAACGATCATCATCGGACGCGACGGCAAAGTGAAGCAACATTTCGTCGGGTTCAACAGAACGGTTAGCGTTCCTCAAATGAAGGCAGCGTTGGATGAAGCCGTAGCTGAATGAAACCAGTTGAACGGCTCAATACTGAAGAAGGAAACAGTTTTGCTGAGGAGGTAAAATGCGAACAAGTATAATTACATTATTGCTCTTTTCAGTCAGTGGAGGACTGGCGCTCGGCTCCGCATTTTGCGACGACGCCGGATCAAACAAGGACGCCTCGCAACCGGTACAGGCGCAACCGGCGGCGGCCGCGACGAATCCCGCTCAGAATAGCCTGTCCGCCGGAGAGGGAAAAATAGATATGAAAATCGCCGCCGCCAACAATCAATTCGGTTTCGATCTGTTCAACCAGCTCAAGCTTCGGGACAAAGACAAAAACCTCTTCTTCTCCCCGCTGAGCGTGGCCTTTGCGCTCACGATGACATACAACGGTGCAGCCGGCGTTACGAAAGAAGAGATGCAGCGCGCCCTCAAATTAAGCGGCATGAGCACGGCCGAGATCAATGAGGCGAGCGCCGCTTTGATGAAGTCGCTCAAGAGTTCCGATCCGAAGATCGAGCTGGCCATCGCCAATTCGCTCTGGGCGCGTAAGGGGGTGCAGTTCAAAGAGGATTTCCTCGCGCGCAACCGCCAATTTTTCAACGCTGAGATCGCGACCCTGGATTTCGCCGATCCGCAGACCTTGACCACGATCAATAACTGGGTGAGCAAGAACACGCAGGATAAAATACCCTCGATCATCGACGAGATCGACGGCCAGATGGTCATGTATCTGATCAACGCCATCTATTTCAAAGGGCTCTGGTCGAAGAAATTCGACAAGACGCTAACCAAGAACGAGCCCTTCTACCTGTCCTCAGGTTCGCAAAAACAGGTGTCGATGATGTCGCAAGCGGGCGATTATCGCTATTATCGCGGTGATAAGTTCCAGGCAGTCAGTCTGCCCTACGGCAAAGGCGGCACGGGTCTCTATCTTTTCCTGCCCGACAAAGGATCGTCGCTGGGCGATCTGTTGAATAGTTTCAGCCACGACAAATACGAGCAATGGATGAAAAGTTTCCGCAGCAATCCCGGCGACCTGAAGATCCCGCGCTTCAAGATGGAGTATGAAAGCAATCTGAATAAGATGCTCGTCGCGCTCGGCATGGGTACGGCATTCAGCGAAAGCAAGGCAGACTTCAGCGGGATGCGAGAAAAACGCGATGTCTATATTTCCGAGGTCAAACACAAAGCGATCGTCGATGTTAACGAGGAGGGAACGGAGGCCGCGGCCGCAACGTCTGTGGGCATCCGTACTACTTCCATGCGGCCTCCGCAGGAACGGTTCACTTTCATCGCAGATCACCCCTTCCTGATGATCATCCGCGATGAAACGACCGGCGCCATCCTGTTTATGGGGACATTGATCGATCCGAAATGTGAATGTGAGGGTTGAGACGTTCGATCGATGACCTCGCCTAAAATGACAGCCCGCCAGGAACAAAAACCCGGCGGGAACGGGAGATTTGAGATTTGCTGATGATTATGAGGTTTCTACATAAATTATTCCCGATCTCAAATTTCAACTCGAACATCGCCCCCTCATCATCAGGCGAATCTGAGCTACCTGAAGACGAAGACCCATTCGATGAGCCCGTCCGGCTTGAAATTCGCGATGTGATCGATCTGCACACCATCCCTCCGAAACAGGTGAAAGCCGTCTGCGAAGAGTATCTCAAGGAAGCGCGGACGAAGGGATTTCGGTTCGTGCGGATCATCCATGGCAAAGGCATCGGGGTGCAGCGTGAAATAGTGCGTAAAGTTCTCGATCGCACGGGGTTCGTGTCGAGTTATTACGATGCGCCTCCGGAGGCGGGTGGGCTCGGGGCGACGATTGCCGAGCTTGATCTTGATAAAACTGGTTGATAGGATCACCCATTCAAATCGGAATACAAACAATCAAGCAAGAATAATAACAAGAATAATAAAATGATCAATCTACCACCTTTCAAAAACGAAACATGCGCGGATTTCTCAGACGAACGAACCGCGCAGGCCATGCTCAAGGCGATCGAACACGTCGAATCACAGCTCGGGCGCGAATATCCGATAGTCATCAACGGCGAGCGCATCAAAACCGGAGAATCTGCACGATTCGACCAACCCTTCAAAATTCTCGCAAACTGTCGGCCGCGTGCATCAGGGAACGAAAGAGTTGGCCGATAAGGCGATCATGTCCGCGTGGAAAGCCTTCGATAAGTGGAAGCGGGTTTCCGCCGAGGAGCGCGCGAACTATCTCTTCAAAGCCGCGGCTGAAATGCGCCGCCGCAAGAATGAATTCAACGCCTGGATGGTCTATGAGGTCGGCAAGTCCTGGGCCGAAGCCGAGGCGGATACGGCCGAAGCCATCGACTTCATCGAATTCTACGCCCGGCAGGCGCTGCGCTACGATGAGGCGCAGCCGCTGACGGCATCGCCTCTGGAAGCCGAGGTAAATGAGCTTAAATACATTCCCCTTGGCGTCGGCATCGTGATACCGCCGTGGAATTTTCCGCTGGCGATAATGGCCGGCATGTCGGCGGCGGCGGTGGTGACTGGCAATACTGTAGTTATAAAGCCTTCCCACGACAGCCCCGTGATCGCCGCGCAATTCGTCGAGTTGATGGAGCAGATCGGGCTTCCGCCCGGCGTGATCAACTTTCTGCCGGGAGACGGCAAAACAGTCGGCGAATATATGGTCGAGCATCCGCAGACCCGCTTCATCTCGTTCACCGGGTCGATGGCCGTCGGGTTGCGCATCAATGAACTCGCGGCCAAACCGCGTGAGGGCCAGATATGGATCAAGCGCGTGGTGGCCGAGATGGGAGGCAAAGATACCATCATCGTCGACGAGACCGCCGACATCGACGAGGCGGCCGCGGGCATCGTGGCAGCAGCCTTCGGCTACTCGGGACAGAAATGTTCGGCCTGCTCGCGCGCGGTGATCGTCGAATCGGTTTATCAGCAGGTTCTCGAAAAGGTGGCCGAGCGGGCGAAGAAGCTATCGGTGGGGCCGGTAAAGGACGTCGCGAACTTCACCGGTCCGGTATCCAGCAAGCGGGCGTTCGAGAAGATCAACAAGTATATCGAGATCGGGCGGGAGGAAGGCCGCCTCATCGCCGGAGGCGGCAAGCACGAACTCGCCGCGGAAGGCTATTTCATCACTCCGACGATCATCGCGGATGTCGATCCGAAAGCGCGGGTGGCGCAGGAAGAAATTTTCGGACCGGTGCTCGCCTGCATCAAAGCGAAAGATTTCGGCGATGCGCTGGCGATAGCCAACAACACGATTTACGGGCTGACCGGGGCCTTCTATTCGCGCAACCGCGAACGGATCGAGCGAGTTAAAAGCGACTTCCACGTCGGCAACCTATACATCAATCGCAAATGCACGGGCGCTCTCGTCGATGTTCATCCGTTCGGCGGATTCAATATGTCGGGAACTGATTCGAAGGCCGGAGGGCGCGATTATCTGGGATTGTTTCTGCAGGCGAAATCAATGGCTGAGAAATTGTAAAATGAAAATACCTGGGAGCGCGTTTCACGTGCACGATCTGAAATAAGCGAGGGCTGCGCGCCCAGTAATTTCCAGAGGACGAATATGATAAAACGAATATATACTTTGCTGATCGCCGGCGCGGCGTTACTTATTACGCTCAACGCTCAAACAACCACGATTGCAAGTTCCGCGCTTGCAGTCGGTACGCCGGCGCCCGACTTTACTCTCCCAGACCTCAAAGGCCAGAACCACACGCTCAAAGACTACCGCGGCAAGATCGTGGCTCTCGGGTTCATCTCGACTAATTGTCCGATCTCGAATGACTACAATGCCCGCATGCGCGCGATCGCTGAAGACTACGATAAACAGAACGTGGTATTTCTGGGCATCAACTCGAACTACAATGAGCCCCCGGCGGCAATCAAGACTCACGCGGCCAAAAACAACCTGACTTTCCCGATTCTCAAAGACGAAGGCAATAAGATTGCCGACGCGTATAGCGCGCAGCGCACGCCCGAGATTTTCCTGATCGATACAGAGGGGGTGCTGCGTTATCACGGGCGCATTGATAACTCGCGGGAAGTGCGGCGAGTCAATCGCCAGGATCTGCGCACAGCCCTGAATGAACTGATCGAAGGCAAGGCCGTAAGCGTCACCGAAGGGAAAGCCTTCGGCTGCCCGATCAAAAGATCGCAGGGCGCGCAAAAGATTAAAGCCGTTGGGACCAGGACGAAGGTCGCCGAACCTAAAGTGACAACTCTCAAACCCGCCGATTTCAACAAATACAAAGACGCGGCGAAGGGGAAAGTTTTAGTGGTCAATTTCTGGGCGACCTGGTGCGGTCCCTGTGTAGCCGAGTTTCCGGAACTTATCGCGATCGACGCCAAATATCGCGACAAAGGCGTGAAGATGGCCGGCATCAGCGTCGATGAGGTCGCCGAAATAAAGAGCAAGGTTGTTCCGTTTATCAAGGAGCAGAAGGCGGCGTTCGACATCCTCGTCCAGGATTCCAGTGATCCAGAGGAGATAATAAATCTCATCGATAAGAACTGGCAGGGGACGCTGCCGACGACGTTCGTCTTCGACAAACAGGGCGCCATCGCCTACACAGTTTACGGCATTCTCGATCGCGAATTGCTGGTTGAGGCGATCGAGAAGGCATTGAAGTAAATCAATTTGTATCCGCTCAGGCCGCTGATGGTCTTTGAAAAATAATCTTACTTCCCGCTTCACCGCCCCTGTCTCAGGTTGAATTTAGCACGGCCAATGGTGGCCGCAGGCGAGATTGTCAGGTTATTTATTCGACGACCATAATCGGGTTGAGGGGCAGAAAGAAACATCAAATCGCAGGAGACAATTCTTCGTGGCAATTGTTAAGGCTTTTCGCGCTCTAAGGCCGCTACCCGAACAAGCCGCTGCTGTCGCAAGCGTACCTTACGATGTCGTAAACACCGAAGAAGCGCGCGCGCTGGCGGGCGACAACCCGCTGAGCTTCCTGCGCGCCTCACGGCCCGAAATAGAAATGCCCGACGGGACCGATCCTTATTCTGACGAGGTCTATCGACGGGCGGCATCCAATTTTGATCGCCTTATCGCTTCAGCCCCGCTCATCATCGAAGACGACCCGCGTCTCTATCTTTATCGCCTGCGATTGGGTGACCAGGAGCAGACCGGACTGGTCGCCTGCTGCTCCATCGATGAATACGATAACGACATCATCCTCAAACACGAACGCACGAGGCGCGACAAAGAGGACGATCGTACGCGCCACATGCTCACGCTGCGCGCGCAGACCGGCCCTGTCTTCATGACCTATCGCCCGTCAAAAACCATAAATGAGCTGATCAGTAAGCTCACGCTCGCCGCGCCGCTCTTCGATTTCAACGCGCCTGATGGCATTGCGCACACGATTTGGCGTGTGCCCGGGGATGCGAACGAAGCTTTGATCGAAGCCTTCAAGCATGTGCCGCAGTTTTATATCGCCGATGGGCATCATCGCGCGAAGAGCGCCAGCCGTGCGCGCGAGACTTTGCGCGCGGAAAACCCGCAGCATAACGGGCAAGAGGAGTATAATTTTTTCGAATGTGTGCTCTTCCCCGCCGATCAGGTGCATATTCTTCCTTATAACCGGGTCATCAAAGACCTCAATCATCACACCCCAGAAGAATTTTTGAGCGAGATCCGCCGCGAGTTCGAACTGACGGAAAATGCCGGCTCGCAACCGAAAACCCGCGGGGCATTTTCGATGTATCTCAACGGCCGCTGGTACGGGCTGGCGGTCAAGCATGATGTCACGAAGCCACTCAAGGTCGGCGATCGCCTCGACGTCAGCGTCTTGCAGAACCAGTTGCTGGCGCCCGTGCTCGGAATTCAGGATCAGCGCACCGATAAACGGCTAGATTTCATCGGAGGCATGCGCGGCACGCGCGAACTCGAGCGGCTGGTCGACCAGGGATATGCGGCGGTCGCATTCTCACTCTATCCTGTCACGGTCGACGACCTGATGATGATATCCGATGCCGGCGAGATCATGCCGCCGAAATCGACATGGTTCGAGCCGAAATTGAGAGACGGATTGCTGAGTCATCTTATATGAGGCCTGTGCAAATTAAGTTGGTTATTATCAAGCTCCTGATGGGCTCGGGAATAGTTCTATAGATATCCCGCGCCTTGGCGCTCAGGACCGATAACGTTGATCTCAATGACCTTTTATTTGCATACTCTTCATCTTATTTAGGTGGATGCGAAAAAGGCGAAGAAGGGCAAAAAAGACAAGAAGCCTGCCTTTTTTGCCTTTTTTTACTTTTTTTACTGCCCCACGACTTTCGCTATGAAAGTTCTGATAGCCGACAAATTCGAGGAGAATGGAATCAACGGCCTGAAAATGATCGGCTGCGAGGTCATCTATAACGCCGATCTGAAGGACGAAGCGCTCGTCCACGCGATACGCGCTGCGCAAGCGGACGTGCTCATCGTGCGGTCAACCAGGGTGACGGAGGCGATGTTCGATGCGGGAGGTCTCAGTCTCGTCGTGCGGGCCGGAGCGGGTTTCAACACAATTGACGTCGACGCCGCTTCCGCGCGCGGCGTCTTTGTCTCTAACTGTCCCGGTAAAAATTCTATTGCCGTCGCCGAACTGGCGTTCGGTTTAATCCTGGCCCTCGACCGCCGCATCCCTGACAACGTTGCAGAACTACGAGCCGGCAAATGGAACAAGAAAGAGTTCAGCAAGGCGCCGGGGCTATACGGGCGCACGCTCGGGCTGATCGGCCTCGGCCGGATAGGCCGTGAAATGGTGCAGCGCGCTAAGGCGTTCGGTATGAATGTGACGGGCTGGAGCCGCAATCTGACGCCGGATTCGGCGGCCGGAATGGGAATCGTTTTCCGACCGTCGATCATCGAAGTGTTTCGCGATTGTGACATCGTCAGTCTTCATCTGGCTCTCACACCCGAAACTCGCGGGATAATCAATGCCGATATCTTCCATAATATGCGGCCGGGCGCTTACCTCATCAACACTTCGCGCGCTGAAATCGTCGATCAATCGGCGCTGGCGCAAGCAATCAAGGAGAAAGGTATAAGGGCAGGGCTCGATGTTTTCGCCGGCGAACCTTCCGGCGCCACGGGCGAGTTCGGCGATAGCATCATTCAGCTTCCCGATGTCTATGGCACGCATCACATCGGCGCCTCAACCGATCAGGCCCAGGAAGCCATAGCCGCCGAGACCGTCCGCATCATCCGGACATACAAAGAGACGGGAAAAGTGCCCAACGTCGTCAACCTCTCCGAACGCACGCCGGCAACCCACCTGCTCGTCGTTCGCCATCGCGATCGTCCCGGCGTACTGGCTCACGTCTTCAATGAGATCAAGGCAGCCCAAATAAACGTGCAAGAAATGGAGAACATCGTTTTCGAAGGCGCCGAGGCCGCCATCGCACGAATCGGCCTCGATGCGCCGCTCGCCGCCGAATCACTATCCCGCATTCGCGATAGCAATAGCGACATCATAGAGATCAACTTAATAAAATTGAATACAGAGGTATCGATATAATGACCGAACGCATTTATAACTTCAGTGCTGGCCCCGCCGTATTGCCCGAGGCCGTGCTCAAACAGGCTCAAGGGGAGCTGTTCGCACTTCCCGGAGTCGGGATGTCGGTGCTGGAAATAAGCCATCGCTCAACTACGTTCGAGCGGATCATCAATGAAGCGGAGGCTGATTTGAGGAAGTTGCTCGCCATTCCGGAGAGCTACAAAGTACTCTTCCTGCAGGGGGGTGCGAGCCTGCAATTTGCGATGGTTCCTATGAATCTGCTTCCGAAGGGAGGGAGCGCCGATTATCTCCTCACAGGCAGTTGGGGGCAGGGCGCATTCAAAGAGGCCAAGAAGTTCGGGGCCGCGCGCGAGGCCGCGTCGACGGCGGATACCAATTTCAACCGCCTACCGCATCCCGAAGAGCTCAAGCTCGACCCGAAGGCAGCCTATCTGCATTTCACTTCGAATGAGACGATCTTCGGGGTCGAGTTCCAGGAAGAGCCGGAGGCGGGCGACGTGCCTCTGGTTTGCGATATGTCGTCGAACTTCATCAGCAAACCGATCGACGTATCGAAGTATGGGTTGATTTACGCGGGAGCGCAGAAGAATGCGGGGCCTGCCGGCGCGACGATGGCCATCATACGCGAGGACCTGCTGGAAAGAGCGCCCCAGGGCTTACCAGCAATGCTCGATTACAAAAATCTGGTCAAGAGCGATTCGATGTACAACACGCCGCCGTGCTTTGCGATCTACATTTGCGGTCTGGTATTCAAGTGGCTGCTCAACGACATCGGCGGCCTCGAACAAATTCATACCAATAACGAGGCGAAGGCCAAAATTCTTTATGACGCCATCGATGCTTCGGACGGCTATTATCGCGGTCACGCTGAAAAGGACTGCCGCAGCCTGATGAATGTCACGCTCCGGTTGCCCAATGAAGAGCTGGAAAAGAAATTCATCAAGGAATCGACGGCGGCGGGGCTCGACGGCTTGAAAGGCCACCGCTCGGTCGGCGGGTTACGGGCATCGATCTACAACGCCTTTCCGAAAGATGGTGTGGTCAGGTTGGTAGAGTTTATGCGCGAATTCGAACGGAAGAACGGATGAAAATAGTTTTCAGTTTTTAGTTTTCAGTTTTCAGTTGCTGATCGAGACAGCTCAGCTAAAAACTGAAAACTGATATTAACCGCTCAGCCTTTTCGCCGCGTTAGCGGCGGTTGATTGTAGCCGTGGGTTTTAACCCACGGTGGCGGTAGATTTTTTTCACGTCGCGTCAGCGACGGTTGAATTCAGGCGTCGCTAACGCGACGCGGGAATATCCTTCAAGCATTCCGTGGGTTAAAACCCACGGCTACAATCAACCGCCGCTACGCGGCGAAAAGGCTGAGCAGTCACTTTTAGTTTTTCAGTTTTTAGCGTCTTCAATCGTCTTTCGAGACCACATATCTGAAAACTGAGAAACTAGAACCTGAAAACTATTTTTCAGTTTTTAGTCTTCAATCCTCGTTCGAGACCATATAACTGAAAGCTGAAATACTAGAAACTGAAAACTGAAAACTAAAAACTGAAAACTGTTTTATGGCTGAAAAAGAGATGACCATTGATCAACCGTTGGATTCCCCCTCCGCTAGTGCCGGCCTGCACCGCGCGTTGGGAGTGTGGGCGGCCACCGCATTTGTAATCACCAATATGGTCGGCACAGGAATATTCACTGTCCCGGCATTTGTCAGGAGCGCGACCGGCAATGGGATGGCAGCGCTTGCCGTGTGGGCAGTTGGTGGCGGGCTTGCGCTCTGCGGAGCTTTCTGCTACGCGGAGTTGGCGACGCGGATGCCTGAGGCAGGCGGTGAGTATCACTTTGTTACGCGTACTTATGGGCGGTTGTGGGGATTTCTGAGCGGATGGATATCGTTCTTCGTCGGGTTCTCGGCACCGATCGCCGTCGCCTCGTTGGGAGCGGCTGCTTATTCATTTTCAGTTCTGGGATTGAATCCCGGTGCGCCGATCTTCGGACAATCGAGGATAACTCAGGGCGGAGTCGCGGCGGCTTGTCTGATAGTTGTGCTGTCGCTTTTTCATTCATCAGGGGTCCGTCCCAGCGGACGGCTGCAAACCATCATTGCGGGGCTCGTTATCGGGGCGATCGTGATTCTGGTGATAGCCGGCCTCACCACCGGAGAGGGCGATTGGAGAGGAGTGATCGAGGGATCGGAGGCGCCGGAGGGCTGGTGGCTCGCCCTGATTCCGGTCAGTTTCGCATACAGCGGGTGGAACGCGGCTGCTTATCTGGCTGGAGAAGCTCACAATCCGCTCCGCACGCTGCCACGCGCGCTGATCGGCGGCACACTCGCGGTGACGACTCTTTATCTTGCACTCAACCTGCTCTTTTTCTATGCGCTGCCCCCCGAAGCCTGGGAGGCTACAAACGAGAGCGAGAAGATAGGCATCGGGGCGGTCGCCGCCCGTTATTTATTCGGCCCTGTCGGCGAGAAATTCGTGGGCATCATCATTGCATTGGCGATTATCGGTTCGGTCAGCGCGATGACTGCCGTTGGACCGCGGGTCTATTATGCGATGTCACGCGATGGACTCGCTCCGGCGATCTTCAGTCGGTTGGGCCGGCGCAGCGGAGCGCCAACCATGGCCACACTCGTTCAAGCTATTCTGGCGGTGATGTTGGCATTGACCGGGGCTTTCGGGTTCTTGTTGACTTATGTCGGCTCCGCCCTGCTACTTTTCAACGGACTGACGGTCGCTTCCGTTTACCTGGTCAGGCGTAAATCGGTGACCGGTTCGACTCCATATTTCCGCGTCCCGGGCTATCCCGTGACGCCGGGGATATTCCTGGTGCTCGTCGTAATAGTATGGGTTTATGGATTGAAGAGGGAACCAGAGCCGACTATCGCGGCGCTGGTAACCATTGTGGCGGGCGCGCTGGTCTATTTGATCGGCCGCTCATACGGCTGGATCAGCGAGAAAGCGGAGAAGTAAAGTACGAAAACCCTGGCTTACGATTTTGAGGAGTGTGTGATGAGAAGACTGAAAATATTATTACTTGTTCTCCCCATCTTTCTACTTGGCGCGCAGCAAGCACAGCAGCGTCGCGATCCGCAGGAGTATATCAAGCGACTCGAGGCGGAGCAGCGCGTCAAAGAGTTGCAGGTCGATCGGGTGGTTGAGACGCTCAAAATTTCACCGGGGCAGAAAATTGCCGATCTGGGTGCAGGATCGGGGCTCTTCACGCGCCCGATCGCCCGAAAGGTCGGAGAAACCGGGAAAGTCTTCGCCATTGACATCGACCCGGAGTTACTGAAACACATCGAAAAAACCGCGGATAATCCGGCCAACATCCGCACAGTACTGGGCGCAGAAGACGATCCGAATATCCCCGAGCGGGTTGATCTGATCGTAATTATCGACACGCTCCATCACATCCGTAACCGTGCAACTTATCTCAAGAAATTGCGCGATTACCTGCAGCCTTCCGGGCGCATCGCCATCCTCGACTTCAGCAAGAACTGGCCGCAAGACCATGAGCAGATGAAATACGCGCTGGATGAACTCGAGGGGTGGATGAAATCAGCAGGATACAAAAGGGTTGAAAAGCACGACTTCTTGAATAACAATTTCTTTGTAATCTATCAGTAAACCATCAGGTCGTTCGCATATGGCCGCACCGATTGTCCCAATGCTGTGCATGTCGTTCCTCATATTCCACGGCTGCGCAATCCAGAAGCCTGAGGACTCAGCCGGTGGCGGATATCAAACGAAAAACACATCCGAAGATGAATTCAAAGATGAGCGCCTGCAAATGGTCGATCGGCAGATACCGCGCCCGAAGGATCAATAACCAGGCAGTCCTGAATGCTATGAAGAAAGTCCCGCGCCACCGTTTCGTATCTGCAGAAAACGCCACTTCAGCTTACGAAGATTTTCCGCTGCCCATCGGTCAGGGCCAGACCATATCTCAACCTTACATAGTCGCCTATATGACGGAGGCCGCCGAAATTTCTGATAATGACAAGGTATTGGAGATAGGCACTGGTTCCGGCTATCAGGCCGCCATCCTCGGCGAACTTGCCAAAGAGGTCTATACCATAGAGATCATACCCGAATTAGCCGAACAAGCGCGGCGGACGCTCGATGAACTCGGATACAAGAACATAACGGTGAAGGCCGGCAATGGGTACGAAGGCTGGGCCGAACATGCCCCCTTTGATGGAATCCTGGTCACAGCCGCGCCGGATGAGGTTCCGCAAGCGCTGATCGATCAACTGGCGATGAACGGAAAGTTGATAATTCCGGTCGGTGCGGGGGACCAGGAGATGACGATTATCACGAAAACAGCCAAGGGCGTGATCGAGAAGCGAACTATACCCGTGAGATTTGTGCCGATGACGGGAAAACCAAAATAGTTGATAGTTGATAGTTGATAGTTGATAGTTGATAGTTGATAGTTGACATACGCTTGGCAACAAGTGTCCGCGCTATCAACTACAACTACAACTACAACTACAACTACAACTACAACTACAACTACAACTACAACTACAACTACAACTATCACTATCAACTATCAACTCTTCATATACTCTGCTTGCATCTGCGATTACCCTGTTATCAAATCCGAACCCATCGAACCAAACCGTATTCTTCTGTGCTCGCCACCAGGTCCACTGACGTTTCGCATAATGTCGGGTGTCGAGCTTCATCTGTTCGATCGCGGATTCCAGAGTTCGCAGTCCCATTAGATATTCGACAAATCGTTTGTACCCATGCGCGTTAAAGGCTTTCGCGGTGAGAGGAACGCCCGACGCTACCAGACTCTGAATTTCTGCGAGCATGCCGTTCTCGAGCATAATGTCGACGCGGTTGTTGATGCGTTCATAGAGTTCTTCGCGCGGAGGCTGAAGCACGAAGTAGCGCAAGCGGGCGTCGAATTCGGTTGGCTCTTCCGGCGTCAGCCCCTGCCACACGGACAGCGGCGTGCGCGATGAGAAATAGACTTCGAGCGCACGAATAATCCGCGACCAGTCTCCAGATGAAAACTTCAGAGCAAGCTTCGGATCGACGCGTTCGAGCATTCGATGCAAATGCGGCGCACCGCGTTTCCGCATAATTTCCCGCAATCGCGGCCTGAGCGAATCATCGATTGTTGGCGAATCAAAGAATCTCGTCGTAAGCGCGCGCAGATAAAAGCCGGTCCCTCCGACCAGGAATGCGCGTTTGCCTCGTACCTCGATTTGCGTGATGGCTTCCCTTGCCTTCTCAGCCCAGGCGACCGCAGTGAAATTTTCAGTCGGGTCAGCTATGTCAATCAGATGATGGGGAATTCCCCGTCTTTCATCCATCGGCACTTTAGCTGTAGCGATGTAAATACCCCGATAGACCTGAACCGAATCGCAGTTGACTATCTCGCCATTGAACCGTTCCGCAAGCGCGATACCGAGATCGCTCTTGCCCGAAGCCGTCGGGCCTACAACTGCGATGAGAGGCAGCGTTGAAAATGCCTTAGTCATTCTGGGAGATTGAACCAACGATAGAACGCAATGACAAGTAGAATGGTGAAGAGCAGCCAGATGCCGAGTTGTTGTTTTCTGGTCATACTATCAGGAAAGATTGCGATCATTCGAAACCCAGCATCGCCAGTGTGTTCTCATCCTTTATCAGCACATTCTTTCCCACGATCGCCGGATGCGCCCATGTCGGGCTGCCAGCGACGCTGTATTGTTTGACCGGCGTGGCGGCTTTATCGGTCGCGCTGGTCACGATCAGATTCGCATCGTTAGTCAACGAAAAGATCAAACCGCTCGAGATGACCATCGCAGCGTGCTCTCCCTGACGCGGATCGCCGGTCCACAATGTTTTTCCCGTATTTGCATCGAGACAGAAGAACTGACCTTTATTGCGGTGAGACATTCCGAAAAGATAATTACCGCTGAGAACCGGCGAGTTCATGTACATCGAGACTTCCCTGTTATGCCATACCTGATCGGTAACCCACTTTTCGTCGCGCCATCCGACCCTTATCGCAAATACTCCTTTATTCAGTCCCGAGAAGATCAGCAGGTCCCGGTAGAGAATCGGAGTAACTATGTTTTGCACGTAATCCGTTTCGAATGGGAGCTTCCATAATAATCCGCCATTGTCAGCCCCGATGCCTATGATGCTTTTTTGCGACTGCGTGACAATCTGCCGCTTGCCCGCGATCTCGACGACTATCGGCGATGCATAACCCGGACCATCGCCATTCCACCTCCATTTCTCCGCCCCGCTCGCGGCATCGAAAGCCATAAGCGCTCCGTTATCGTTCCCGCCCAGATAAGCTATCACCAATCCCCGGTCGACGATCGGTGAAGTAGCTGTGCCGTAGAGCGGGGCTTTGGCATTGACGAGAACCGAGGATTCTTTGCGCCAGAGCATCTTCCCGTGAGCCGCGTCATAACACGAGAGGACTCCTGTGATACCGAGCGTATAGAGCTTCCCGCCATTGAAGGCGGGCGTGGATTTGGGCCCTTTGCCGTGCTCGCGCGCCGCCGGATGCATCGAGTATTCGACCGCATAACTATCGCGCCATAAGACTTTTCCGGTATCGAGATCGAATGCGGCAACAACCTCATTCTCGCCCTGCCTTGAATGCAGGTAGACGGTTTTGCCGACTACCAGCGGTGATGAATGGCCCGCCCCGACCGTCATCTTCCATTTCGGTTTCAATTGATCAAGCCACTGCTTCGGCGCAGCAAAGCCCTTTATCGCTCCATCTCGGTTTGCACCACGCCACTGTGTCCAATCCTGCGCTCGTGCGTTCTGAGAAACCAGGATGAAGAGGGTGGCAAGAATCAAAACTGTTCTAGTTGGCATACGCGATTGATCTCCGTAATTTGCTCAGCTCCTATGCCGCGCTACGGCATCTGAATTTAACCTTTGGTTTATGGTATTTGAAAGATAATGCAACCACGTATGGCAGACCGCATGGTGCATTTATTTTCAAAAACAAATCCCCCAAATCACTACTCCGTCCTCAACGCCGGTAACACCGGTGCCCGTACGGCAGCTCTCACCGCTATCAGCGAAGCGGCCAGACCGGTAATTAATATCGCAAGTAGGAGCAATCCGAGCGAGGGAGCCGACAATCGCCCGCCGCGCGCCATTAATGCCGGCGTGATCGCCAGCAGGGCACACAAAACTCCGGTCAGCAGCCCGCAACCGAGCATCAAGCCATTTTCAGCGAGAACCATCAACCCCAGATGCGATCCCTGAAACCCCACCGCACGCATGAGCGCAAGCTCGCGCCGTCGTTCGATCACATTGCGTAACAACACGGTGGCCAATCCCAGGGTCCCCAGCAGAAGCCCCAATCCGCCGAGCGTTTGAAAAGTAGAGAGGTAGGTATTCTCGACCTGATGAAACCCGGCCAGTTTCTCCTCAGCACTCATGGCGTCGAACCCGAAATCCGAAAGCCTATCCTCCAACACGGCAGCTACAGTCGACGCCTTCTCCAGCGGGGTATCGATCAGGAAAACGCGATACCCACCTTGATCAGGAAAAAGTCGCAGGAAATTGCTCTCCGACATCAGCAACTCGCTCTGAAAGACGCTGTCTGAAAGGGCGGCGACCACGCGCAACCGCACAGGCGCCCCATTGCCCGCATTGATCGTCATCTCATCGCCGATCTTCAGGTGCAATACATAGGCCAATGAATTGGCATCCGCGATCACGGGCACTATGGATGGCGGATTGATAAGCGGGGATGGAGGATTTGGCGAGGTATCCGCGATCTCCTGTTTGAGCAGAAGCCAGGGGTTGGCCTTCTCTGCCTCCGTTTTCGCGAGCGAACCCTGAAATGAGAAACGCGCTTCGTCGATGAAATCGTCAGCCGGCGCAAGGATGCGCGGGTTGCGCGGCTGGTAGAGATTGAGGCAACTCGCATCATCCCCCGGGCGCAAGCGGAAACGGGAGATATTCGTGTCGCTCAGAGTTTCATCATTCAAATTCATCTCTTCCCGTTCCTGCTCATTGTTCGGATCTCGGACCAGCGGCAAGAGCGACTCAGCGAGCAGAGCATATCCGCCACTGCCCGATCGCCGGTCGAGCGATGCGGCCTTCCCGTCGCGTCTGAATGCGTCGACCGACACTATGATGAAGGCCGCCGAGGCGATCAAAGCGATGCAGAGCACGCTGCGTCCGGGGCGCGAAGATGCGTTGCGAAAACCGAGCCGCGCCATCGGCCATATGCCGTGCCCGTAAATCGTTTGCTTTTTAATGCCGCCCAGCCAGACAGACCAGAGGCAGAGAATCGCGATCAGCATCAACGTCCCGCCTCCGAAGAATCCACCGACCTGACCGATCAGTTTCAATGAAGCTGCAATCAACATGATCGCCCCGAGCAACCCGGAGACGATAGCGAGGCGATACGCCGTGAGAAAACCGAACTTCTTTTTGCGCGGCTGATCCGCCGATCCCTCGGCGCCGAAAACCGATCCGGCCAGAAGGCTGCGCGGCGATGCCGGAGTCAGCCGGCGCAGCGTCCACCAGATACAGGCGAGAGCGGCTATAATTCCGGATATCCCTCCGATGAATAATGATTGCGGTGTAACGTGAAGCCTCAACAAAGTCGTGCCGACCGCGCCGGCCCACCAGGTCCTCAATCCCCACATCATCAATGCCCCGTATGCGATCGCGCCGAGCAAACCGGCTATGCTGCCGATGGATGCGAGTAGCAGACCCTCGCGCAAAAAAAGCGACCGGATCTGCTTGATCGAATATCCGATAGCGCGCAGCAGGCCGATTTCGCGCAAGCGTTGCTCGATGCCCAGCCTGAAGAAGAGCGCCGCCAGCAGGAGCGCGGAAACTACCAGGAAGAAACTGAAGTAAGTGAAATATTCGCCGAAATCGGTTGCACCCCGCGAAGCTAGCAGGCTCTGATCCTTGACCGGCTGAACCGCCATCCCCGATTGCGCCGGATCGAGCGCCGCGCGCAGTCTATTTTCAAAGGCTTTCCGCGCCGTTTCCAGATCGCTCCCTTCCGCCGGGACGATTCGGATCGACGTGAGCTTACCGTAACGAGACGACCAGAGCTGCTGGCCATTGCCCAGGGGGACGAATGCTTTCGGCGTGGTCCGATATCGCCTCCAATACTCTTCGTCATTGGGGCGCACTCGGCTGAGATCGATGGGAAACGGCGGATCCCAATCAGCCAGGCTGTCAGTATCGGTGATCCCCGGATAATCGGGCGCAAAGTTACGATCATCGGCGAAGCCTTCCAGCGGCACAATTCCGGCGAGGCGGAATTGATGCTTACCCGTGGTCAGGCTTCCTTCGCCCGCCCAAAGATAATATGCGAGCTCAACTGTATCGCCCTCCCGTGCCCCCAGATCGCGCGCGGCCCAATCGTTGAGGATGATCGCGGGCGCCGGATCGTCGTCATCCCGGCGATAATCTTGCAGAACTTCATCATCGATCGCGGTGACGAGCGAGTATGGTATCGCCCGATCGCCGATGCGAATAGAGTTGGCGAGATAGGTGAGGATCGAAACAGTTCGGAAGCCAGATTTATGAGCCTCTTCCTTTACCATTTCGGCCGTCGAATCGTTGATCACAGCGCTATCGCTCTCCAGCGACAGCGCCCTCTTTTCCTCGAGTATCCGCAACTTCAAGCCCAGGTCCGCGAGGGAGAATGTTTCTTTCAATATTGTTTCGGCGGCATCCACCGACTCACCGCCCGCGTCCTTCGCCGAAAGCAAAATGACATTCGCCTTTCCATCCTGCTCGAGACTTCTTTGCAGTTTTTGTAATGGGACAAAAATTGCGCGCACCGCGCCCTGTTGCGGGCGCAACGAAAATTCGCCGAGCGAATCGGCAGCCAGAGATTGGCGCATCGTGAAGCGGACCGTCCGCCCGAGATCGTCTTTACGCCCATGAAGCGATTCGACCGGAATCTCCGATGGTTTCTCGATCCGCAATATGATCGTCTCACCCGCTTCGGCTCCCAGTTCCTGCGCCAGAGCCTGGCTCAACAGGACATCGTTGCCAGCAGGCGTCTGGACGCCCACGCCATGAAAATTCCAGAAACGATCGTCAACCCCGTAAACCTGTACTCCGCCGGCGCGCTGGTTGCCCCCGTTACCTACGGTGGCTCCGTCGCGCGTCACTACACCCTCGAGAGCGATCAGAGGGCAAATGGCGTTAAATGCCGTTGTGAACTGATCGTGCGCCTGCAGCTCGCCGGCGAGCCGTTCGCGGAAGAAACCGGGGGCGGTGAGAACTAGATCCGTCCGGCCCAGACGCGATAGGACGAGGTCGCGCAGGCTGGCGCGCACCGAATCTCCCACGAGCAACGCTCCCGCCAGCACGGAAACGGCAGTAGCGACGCCCAGGACGACGGCCAGATTCGCGCGCCAGAAATGGGAGAGATTATTTTTGATGAGCGTTGACGTGCGCATAAAGCTTAAAGCGTCTCAGTGCGTGTTTAAAGTTGGTTGGCTTAACCTAATGCCCCGGAGGGCCCGGAAAATATTATAACCAGGGTAAAGCGAAGCCACCCGGTCGAGTTCATCAATATATGACGAGCCGTGTAAGAAGCAATAATAAACAATTATCACGCCGTCACGAGGCTCGGCCATGCATTTGCTGATACCCGGGAGCTACGATTCGCTCGCCCCCGGGGTATATTGACATTCAGGTTAAACGCTTAACGCCTACTTGCTAATACCTACCCGGCGTTGATGTTCTTTTGAAAAAAATAAGCAACCACGTAGGGCTACATTCATAGCGCCGCTATGCGGCGGAAGCGAAGCAAGCAATCTTTGTAAAACCGATTGCCTGAAGCCCAATAACTTGGGCCTTTCCGGGCTTTAAGGAGCTTTTATACACACCCTCAGACTCGCTTGAGCTGCCGATCGATGAGCTCGAACCTGACAGGAAATCTGGCGGCGAGCTCCGCGCTATGTGTGACGACGACGAGAATCGTCTTCTGCGTCCGATGAAGATCGAGCAACAGAGAGGCGACGTTCTCAGCCGAATGCCGGTCGAGATTGCCCGTCGGTTCATCGCAGAGCACCAGCAAAGGCTCGCGGATCAGAGCTCTCGCTAGCGAGACGCGTTGTTTCTCCCCGCCCGACAACTCGGCCGGGCGATGGTCGAGTCGTTCCGACAAGCCAACCTGCGCTAGCAACGATCTCGCGCGTCCGAGATAGTCGCTATTGTTATTTGCAATCAAAGTCGGTGTCAGCACGTTCTCCACCACCGAACATTGCGGAAGCAAGCAGTGATCCTGAAATACAAAACCGATCTTCTGATTACGGAACGCGGCAAGGGATTTCTCGTCGAGTTGAAAAGGATTCTGCCCATCAAGCGCGATCGTCCCCGAGGTCGGCGGGTCCAGCGCCCCGAGCGTGTAAAGCAGCGTGCTTTTGCCGCTGCCCGATGGCCCCATAATCGCCGCCGCTTCACCTCGCTGCAGTGTGAGTGTAATGTCGTTAAGGATCGAAAGCGGGCCTCTCGGCGTGGGGTATTCTTTGGTCAGGTTGACGACTTGGAGCATAACTGTTTTTAGTTTTCAGTTTTCAGTTTTCAGTAAGATTTCACCACTGAAACCTGAATACTGAAAACACATAAATATCAGTGAATCATCTCAAACTGGCGTACACTTGAAGGGCTCGTTCGGCCATATTTGCGACGCTGTAATGTTGATGAACGCCCCGCGCGCCCTGGCGGCCAATATCTCGGGCCCGCTCCGGATTCCTCCACAACGAGTAAAGTTCTTCGGCAAGACTGTCACTGTCTTTCGGCTCAACCAATAGACCGCCCTCGGTATTCTCGACCATCTCGGTGAACGATCCCCAACGCGGTTGAATCACGGGTACACCACTCGCCATCGCCTCGAGCACTGAAAGTCCCTTGGGTTCGGGATAGGTGGCCGGCACAGACTGCACATCTATTTGATGAAAGAACCGCAACTTGGCATCGCGGTCGAGCGCCCCGTGATAATGAAATTCTTGCGCCAGACCGGCATCTTTCATCTGCCGTTCTATTTCGCGCAGATATGGCTTGTGTTCCGGCGCCAAATAACCTGCGACATCCAGGCGCGCTGGTCCGAATCCATCGCGTTTGCGCAGCTTCCGATATGCTTCGGCCAACACGTGAAGCCCCTTTTCCGGGGCGATTCGCGCAAAGTAGCCGATGCGGAATACCTCTTCGTGCGAGTTGTTATCCTTCACTCGATAGTCTGTGAGATTGATTCCCAGCGGAACGACGTGGATTTTCGCGCGCGGCACGCGGAGAAATCCGGCCATAAAATCCGCATAATATTCGCTCACTGCAATAAATGCGTCGATGTGCCGCGAGTTTTCGCGCATGAGCCCCAATGCCTCACTTTTGTACGGATCACTCAGATTCTCGATGAAGTGGTCCTCCCCCTGAAGCGTGGAGCAAACGGGGGAGCCCAGGACCTCTTTGATCGGCGCGGCGAGGCTGCTCAGCATCGAATTTTGCAGATCGACGACATCCGGCCTCGCTTGCGTTTTCAGCCAATCTAGCAGCTTCGCGATCTCCTTCCGCTGATTCCCATTTCCGCCTTTAAGCATCGAAATCGTGAGCTCGCCCAGAGAACCGGGGTCTACCGCAATTGAACGCCGGGCGGCAGCCTTGAGAGCGAACTTTGAATCCCAGAGTCTATCGATCCAGCGAGGCGTGTGGCGAAAAATGGCAGAGCGTTGCTCGAGATAAACGCTGATGCCGCCGAAAAAAACCTTATCCGTGCTTACGTTCGGTTCATCGGTCAGCGTAGGCGTATAGAGCGGCAGTAGAGTTACATCGTGGCCCTGCCTCAGGAGCTCCGTGGCGAGCGCGTTGTCGCGTAAGCAACTGCCGCAATACATCCCCGCTGCTCCTGCGGTGAGATAAAGTATCCGCATGGAAAAAACCTGAATAATCCGGTAAATCCCGGCGTCAATTTAATACACGCCTTCAACCACACTGGTCTGGAAGCGCGAGAACGGCCTGACGTTGCGCACGCCATCCCACGGATATTTTTCGCAGGGCGGCTCGCGTTCGGCCTCGTCGCGTTCGAGGAAGCGCGGCATGAAGAACTCTTTCGTCAGCGTCGTCAGACGCACGCGCCCCGTCTCGCCATAACCCACGATGCGCCCCGGCTCATCGGGATCGACCACTTCGATGAGCGCCCGCGGCGTCGGCGGATAGTAGATGATCGCCCAGTCGTCTTCCGGCACGTACGGTTTGTGCACTGCGAGACCCATCAGCGTGTTGCCGTAGGTCGGCGCGAAATACGCGCCATCGAGCAGCTCTTCCACTGCGAGCCGGTGGAATTGCGGCGTCATCTCCGTGCCGCCGCAGAAGACTCCCGTGATCCCCATCTTCCTGAGCGAGATCTTATCGCACAATGCTTCGAGCAGCTTCGGCGTCGTAAATAGACACTTGACGTTATCGTGAGCCTTGAGAATAGTGACGGCCTGATCGATGACGTGCTGTTTATATCGTTCCATCATCTGTGTCGCACCGCGCTTGACCAGTTTGATCACCCATCGCGGATCGAGGTCGACGCCGAAGCTGATGCCGCCGCGATGTTGCGCGAGGTGTTCGACCGCGAGGCGCAGCCGGCGCGGGCCCGATGGACCCAGCATCAGCCAGTCTGCGCCTTTCGGGAAATACTGGTCGGGCAGCGTCTCGCTGAACAGTTCATAATCGATGCGAAAATCATTGATGTTGATTCTCGACTTCGGTACGCCAGTACTTCCGCCTGTTTCAAAAACATAGGTCGGTTCGCTGGCATAGGCTTTAGGGACCCAACGGCGGACCGGGCCGCCGCGCAGCCATTCATCCTGGAAGAACCCGAATCTGTCCAGGTCTTCGTATGTCGCTATCTCTTTGCGCGGGTCCCAATCCAGATTCTTCGCGAAGTCGAGCCAGAAGGGCGCTCCGGTTTCCGGATTGAAATGCCACTGGACGATAGCGCGCACGTGCGCGTCAAGCTTCTCTTTCCAAAGGTTCATTTTTGATCTTTGTGTAATCCGGCGATATATAAAAACCGCATTAACGCCAGATAATCTCCCCTGTAAAATAAAGCGATTTCAAGAGTTTTCAGGGTTTACTTCGATCCGGTGAAGGCCAAATTCCCGTCAACCCGTCTCCGGTTAAAACGTAATATCTCATTTGCCGGTTTCGAGAGTAAACGGATTGAAATTCGTGTTACGGTCGAAATAGTCCTCTCGCTCCGCTCGCTTCAAGAAATTTACTACCCTGTAGGTCATGGGCGTCGCCACAACCTCCCACCCCACTTTAAGGAGATAGTTGCTTATCATAACCTGGATGACCAGTATTTTGGTCCAACCCGGGGCGCCGAGAAACGCCAACGGATAAAAGATGGCGGAGTCGACGCCTTCTCCGACAATCGTCGATCCAATCGTCCGCGTCCAGAGCCAGCGGCCGTTTGTGAGTATCTTCATCTTGGCCATGACGAACGAGTTGGCAAATTCGCCGGCCCAGAAGGCAAATAACGATGCGAAGACGATGCGCGGCGTGTTCCCGAAGATCATCTCGTAAGCAGCCTGTCCCGTCCACCCCTGAGCCGCCGGCAGCTTTACAACCGCCCAACTCATGAAGGCCGCGAAGATCAACGCCCCAAACCCGGCCCAGATCACACGGCGCGAACGCGCATAGCCGTATACTTCCGTCAGGATGTCGCCAAAGAAGTAGCTCAGCGGAAAAAAAAGGATCGCCGTGCCAAAGTTGAGCGGCCCTATCTCCCATGATCCGAAATTGAAGGGCCCGATCGCCGACACCTTCTGCACTCCGATAATACCGGAACACAGAAGAACCGTGACGAATGCGGCCATTACCAGATCATAATACTTGTAATCGCGGCGCTTATAAGACGGGGCAGACGGGGCAGATGGGACAGATGAATCAACGGGTGCAGACGGATCGGATTGGGGAGAAGTCGGTGAGGGTGTGGTTGTACTTTCCAATAGAAAATCTCCTTCATTTTTTTGAAAACGCCTACGTGCAAATCATAGTCGTCTGTTTTCAAAAGCTCTGATTGGCTCCGGAGAAGCCGGAGTGGTCGTTAGAACGGTAAAGCATTAGTCATTGCGCGCCTCCGCCGCCGATAACCGAGTCTGTCGCTCTTGGTCCTTATTCGCACTACTTTCACTCAGTTGATCAAGCTGGTCTTCGATGAACGATCCAATTGATTCTTAAGCCATCTCATAATATCGTCAATGCTTTCCGCCGAGATCTCATGCCCCATATCGTATTCGCGGTAGGTCAAATCGACGGGGAATTCCGATAGACTTGCGCGCGCATCGCGGGCATGTTGGATGGGCAGGACTTCGTCGCGTGTGCCATGCGCGACGAAGATCGGTAGACCGATCAACGCATCTTTTTCGGGTATCCCATTGAACGTATGCGACAAAAGCCGCCCACTCATTGAGACGACGGCTGTTGCAGTCCCGGGATAGGTCAGGGCTATTGCGAGACTCATCATCGCGCCCTGGCTGAACCCCATAAGATATACCGAGTGACGATCGATCTGATATGAATCGATCAGCTCACTTATAAATTTATGAAGCGTATTGAGGTTTTGCCTGGCCTCTTCCAGGTCGATGATGACACCTTCAGGTGTGAAATTGAGATTGAACCAGGCGTAAGAATGCGGTCGAATCGTCACCGGCGCTCGAGCGCTGACGATCATAAATCTCTCATCCAGATATGGGGCAAGAGAAAACAGGTCGTCTTCGTTGGCGCCAAAACCATGCAGAAGAAGCAGTAACGGAGTCTTTTCCGTATGGTTTCTCGGCATTGCGATTTGGTGAGTTAGGGATAAGCGTTTTTCACTCATTGTTTTATGATCCTGATATTCATCATACTGATGGCCTAGCTTGCTTGATTCGAACTCTGATCGTCAAGTAGCAGCGTCAGGTGCTGGTTTTCGAGCCGAATGTAACCACAAATATCGGCTTTATCTGCTTATATCTTTGCGTGCGCTTCGGCGCAGGAAGCTGCGCTTCAGAAACAAATTGATTCCAACGCCTCGATCTCCGGTCCCCGCGCTCTTGCAAGTTTCACCTGGAAAATTGAAACTACGCGTTTAATGAAGTTGACAGCTGGCAGTTCGCGATTTCAAAAGGTATGCTTGAGTATCGATACTCATAAGGATTTATTGCAGGGCTGAATTTACGAAACTACAACTGCCAACTCCCAACTGCCGACCCTTTTCAAAGGAGTTCTCATTCTTATGAAAATAATCGTCTGTCTCAAACAGGTGCCGAAGAACGATTCGGTGCTTCGCATAAACGACAAGGGAAATTGGATTCAGGATCGGGATTTGACATATGAGATTAATGAATCCGATGCGTACGGCCTGGAAGCCGCGCTGCAACTCAAAGAGAAGCACGGCGGCGAAGTGGTCGCGCTTTCTCTCGGACCCGCGCGCGTGCAATCGGTCATCAAGGAAGCCCTCGCCCGAGGCGCCGATCGCGGCATCCACCTCGATGACGCGGCCTTTGAGGGACTCGATGCATTCGGCATCGCCTCGGTCATCGCCGCCGCCGCCAGAGCCGAAGGATTCGATCTATTGCTCACCGGTTTGCAGTCGGACGACTACGGCTTCGCGCAAACCGGGGTGATCACAGCCGAACTTTTGGGTCTGCCGCATGCAACGATCGTTATGGACGTCGAGTTGAAAGACGGGGTTATGCGCGTCAAACGCGAACTAGAGAACGGTTACTTCCAATGGGTCAGTATGCCAGTGCCCGCGGTCCTGACGATTCAATCGGGCATCAATACGCTGCGTTACGCGACGCTCAAGGGGATCATGGCATCTAAGAAGAAAGAGATAAAGAAGCTCGATTCCATCGCGATCGGAGTAGATAAATCTGCACTTGCGTCGAAGATGGAATTCCGGCGAGTCTACATCCCCCAGAAGACCAAACAGACGCAGTTCATTGAAGGGACGCCCGCCGAGGTCGCCGCAAAACTGATGGATAAGTTGAAAAACGAAGCGAGGATATTTTAAGGAGGTTGTCGGTAGGAGGTTGTCGGTTGGCGGTTTACAGATTTAAAGGTTTCTAGAAATCAACGATGAACCGACAACCGACAACCGGCAACCGGCAACTGGAGGGAATAAATGGCAAACGGAATTCTAGTTTTTATCGAACACGTCGACGGAAGTATCAACCGCGCTTCTTACGAAGCCGTACGCGCCGCCCAACTGATAGGCGCGCAGACAGGCCAGGAGATATCAGCTGTTGTTTTGGGTGAGGGCGTAGCCGCCATCGCCGGCGAAGTTGCGGCGAAGAAGATCAAGGTTGTTTATACGGTTGAGAATCAGTGGTTGAAAGCTTATACAGCGGACGGCTATACGCACGCGATCAAACAGGTTCTCGAACAGGTGCAACCGGCGCTAATGTTAATGACACACACATATGAAGTGCGCGACTTCGCGCCGAAACTCGCGGCTTCTCTCAAGCGCGTACTCCTCGGCGATAACGTCGGTTACCGGATCGAGAACGGCAAACCGATTTTCACGCGCCAAATATTCCAGGGGAAGCTCGCGGCCGATGTGGCGCCGGTGGGCGAGGCGCCGCATTTCGTCAGCTTCCAGATCGGGTCGTTCCGCGGCGATGAGTGCGAAGCAGGCCGGGCAGAAGTTAAGTCATTAACGGTCAATCTCGACGCCGACCTGATTCGCCAGCAGCCCGAAGAAAGATTCAAAGAAGCGAAAGCAGCTGTAGATCTGACGCAAGCTCCGCTGATCGTGTCGGTCGGGCGCGGGATCAAAGAGCAAGGCAATATCGAAATCGTCAAGAAACTGGCCGACTCGCTGGGCGCTGAGCTGGCCGCGTCACGACCGATCTGCGACAACGAGTGGCTGCCGATGGACCGGCAGATCGGTTCATCGGGTCAGACCGTCGCCCCCAAACTCTATCTGGCAGTCGGAATCTCAGGCGCGATTCAGCATCTGGTGGGAATGAAAGGCGCTCGCACGATTGTAGCGATCAACAAAGATCCGGAAGCACCGATCTTTGAGATCGCCGATTATGGCATCGTGGGGGACCTTTTCGAGATCGTCCCCGCATTGACGTCCGAAGCTGAGAAGAGGAGACAGTAAGAGTAGTTTTCAGTTTTCAGTTTTTAGTTTTCAGTTTGTGGTTTCCGGTTTGTAGTTTCCGGTTGATAGGTTCCACTCAGGGTTGAAAACTGGAAATTGCAAACTGCAAACTGCAAACTAAAAACTGAAAACTGAAAACTATCAACTATGGAGAACATCGAACGAGAGAGTTTAGAAGTTGACGTCTTATACGTCGGCGCCGGGCCCGCGTCACTCGCAGGCGCGCTGCGTTTGCGTCAACTGATCAATAAGCACAACCAAGTAGTTGCGAAATACGGCGGCAAGAAGCTGGAAGATATCACGATCGCGATCATCGAAAAGGGGCGTGAGATCGGATCGCATATAATCTCCGGGGCTGTCATGGATATTCGCCCTCTGGCCGAGTTGTTGCCCAATTTCCGCCAACTCGGCGCTCCGCTCGATTCCGAGGTGACCGAGGAGGACGTCTCCTACCTGACCCGGCGGTTCAAGATCAAGTCGCCGATCATTCCGCCACCCCTCAAAAATAGCGGGAAGTATGTCGTTTCACTCAACAAGGTGATCCGCTGGCTCGGGCCGATCGTCGAAGAAGCCGATTGCATGCTGCTGCCGGAATTTCCGGGGGCTGATCTCCTCTTCGACGGCGACCGTGTGATAGGGGTGCGCACCGGTGATAAGGGCATCGGCAAAAACGGCGAACAAAAAGAGACCTTTGCGCCGGGCGCGGACATCTTCGCCAAAGTCACCGTTCTGGGCGAGGGCTCGCGCGGTTCGCTGACCAAAAAGCTGGTCGCCCAGCTCAAACTTGATGATGACCGCAACCCCCAGGTCTATGCCGCAGGAGTGAAAGAGATATGGGAGCTGCCCAGTGGACGTATCAGGCCCGGTTTCGTCATGCACACGCTCGGCTATCCACTCCCGAACGATACGTTCGGCGGGGGGTTCGTTTATGGAATGAAGAATGACCTGCTAGACATCGGCCTGGTCGTCGGCCTGGATTATCAGGACCCTTTCACCGACCCACACCAGCTGTTCCAGAAATTCAAGCAGCACCCGGCGATCGCGAAGATGCTCGATGGCGGAAAAATGCTGTACTACGGCGCAAAGACCATACCGGAAGGCGGATTGATGTCTCAGCCGAAATATTATGGTGACGGCTTCCTGATCATCGGCGATTCGGCGAGCTTCCTCAATTCGCAAAAACTCAAAGGCATTCACATGGCGATGAAATCCGGGATGTTGGCTGCCGAGGCGATTTACGAAGCCCTGCTTGCCGATCGGTTCGACGAGCAGCAATTGAGCCGTTTCGAACATCTCATCAAAAACAGCTACATTTACCAAGAACTATACGAGGTCCGCAATTTTCACCAGGCATTCAGAAACGGACGCAGACGGGGGCTCATCGAGGCGGGGATACAATATTTCACGGGCGGTCTCGGAATGTTCGGAGATCTCACGGCAGAAGCCGGACATGGAATCATGAAGAAACTTCATGTATTCAACCGCATGCCGAAATATCCCGGCGACGTACCGCAACTGGAACTGAACAAATCGGACAATAAGCTGACATTCGATAAGGTGACGGACGTTTACCGGTCGGGCACGGAACACAACGAAGATCAACCTTCACATCTCAAAGTTCTCGATTTCAATATCTGTATCAATCGTTGCACAAACGAGTTTGGGAATCCGTGCCAGTATTTCTGTCCGGCTGCCGTCTATGAGATCGAATCGGCCAATGGTGGCCGGCGCCCGAAAATAAACTTCTCGAACTGCGTCCATTGCAAGACGTGCGATATCATGGATCCGTACCAGATTATAGATTGGGTGACGCCGGAAGGCGGCGGAGGACCTAATTACATAAATCTTTAGCAAAATGCATAGACCGTTGATGGAGATTTCACTTGTTTCTGTAGTTTGTGATTTTCACGTGAATATCCATTCCAGCGATGTGCGAATGATATAAATCATCTTAGGAATAGCATAAAAACAAAGGAGTTTTTCAATGGCAACACCACAAGACGCCGACCTGATAATCAAGCTCTATGACCTGCGCCGAGACAAGACGATGCGCAAGGCTCGCAATTATATTTTCACGCAATTCTTTCCCAAGAATGCCGACGATGTGAAGGCGCTCTTCGCCGATCGCAATCATCCGGAATACAACGCATACTTCCGCCAGGTGACGAGCTACTGGGACATGGCTGCAGCGATGGTCAATCACGGCGCGATCGACCGCGATCTATTTTTCGATACTAATGGGGAATTCTTCGCCGTCTGGGCAAAATTCAGTGATATCATCGTCGGTCTGCGAGAACTCATGGGCCCGTACTTTCTCCTCAACCTCGAAAAAATGTTGGAGACCCATCCTCATCGCGAACAGCGGACCCAAATGATGAAGGAGAGGTTCAAAAAAATGGCGATCGATTACGCTGAGAACCAAAACAAAAAGCCCTGAAGTCGATTGCCCGCCTCGTACCCCGAAACCGGATAACTAACATCTGTGATTCACCGACAAACATCCTGAAACCGGATAGAATAGCTTGTCCGGTTTCAGGTGACCGGTGCTCCAGCAGAAAGAATTGGCGTATTTTTATCTCCTGTTCACCTTGTGCCAATATTTATTACTTTGGTTTAGAATCTATGTTTCGATCGTAAATATATTTCGAGGTCTTGTATGTATCTTCGGTGTCAATCGGAAAAACCCGGCTCCGCATCTGGTCTTGCTCTTATATTCCTGCTGCTATTCCTGCTGCTCAATTCCACTGCGTTCACACAAACGCCCAACCCGGTAAGCCTCTCGGGTAAGCTGGAACCGGCGCCGGTTAAACAGGGGCAGAGCGCCAAGGTTCTGATCACCGCGAAAATCGAGCCCGGCTGGCATCTCTACTCTCTGACACAAGGACCCGGCGGACCGAAGGCAACGACAATTACGATCGACGAAAACAGCCCGCTTAAGATGGACGGCGCCCCGCGCCAGCCGAAACCCAAGACAGCCGTCGATCCCAACTTTACTATGCCGGGCGGCCCTGACTTTCTGACCGAGACCTTCGACAACGAGGTCACATTCACAGTTCCGGTCAAGGCAGCCACCGACTCTGCCGCAGGCGCGCTGAAGACCATCGTAAAGGTAAGGTTTCAGGCCTGTGACGAACACCAATGCCTGCCGCCGCGGACGAGACCGGTAGAAATCGATACTACGATAATCGCCGCAAACGCCGGCACAACGCCGGGTCAATCTCAAATCGCGACAGTAACTCCGGTTCCATCATCGACCCAAACGGCAACGCCGAGCCCGACCAGTGTCCCTGAGGCGGGAGCTGGCGCCGGGCAAAATACACCACCGGCCGCCGTCGGTTCAGCTGACGAGGACACACCCAGGAACCTGAGAAACCGCGGTTTGTTCGGATATATCATTTTCGCCATGGGAGTGGGATTGATTTCGCTGCTCACGCCGTGCGTATTCCCGATGATTCCGATCACGGTTTCATTTTTCACCAAACGGGAGCAGCGTACGACGGGCGATGCGGTTAAACAGGCGCTGATCTACTGCTTCGGGATTATCTTCACGTTCACTGTTCTTGGACTGGCCCTGACTCTGATCGCCGGGCCTTCGGGCATAAACAAGCTCGCGGCGAGCCCGTGGATGAACCTGTTCCTGACCACGCTCTTCGTCGTCTTCGCGCTCAACCTCTTCGGGATGTTCGAAATCCAGCTGCCTTCGGGAATACTTTCGCAGCTCGACGCTAAATCACAGAGCGGAACGATCGCCGCGACGCTGTTGATGGGATTAACTTTCACGCTGACCTCATTCACCTGCACGGCGGCGTTCGTCGGCACCGTGCTTGTTGCAGTGACGCAGGGCGAATGGTTCTGGCCGGCGGTCGGGATGCTCTCGTTCTCGACGGCATTCGCGTTCCCATTCTTTCTGCTCGCGCTTTTTCCCAAATGGATGCAGTCGCTGCCGAAATCTGGCGGATGGCTCAACAGCGTGAAAGTCGTCATGGGTTTCCTCGAACTGGGCGCCGCCTTCAAATTCCTGAGCAACGTCGACCTGGTCTGGGGCTGGGAGACTGTCTCGCGCAACCTGGTGCTGGCCGGCTGGATCGCAATCGCAATCGTTACGAGCATCTACCTGCTCGGAAAATTCCAATTGCCCCATGACACACCGGCGCAAAAGATCGGCGTTATGCGAATGTTGACGGCGACCTCTTTCCTCGGGCTGGCATTCTATTTCCTGACCGGGTTATTCGGTGGAAACCTCGGCGAATGGGAGGCGATGCTTCCGCCGGCGCAGGCAAACCCTGCCGGTACGGCCACTGCCGCAAATTCACACGGAGTCTGGCTCGCAAGTTACGATGAAGCGTTGAAAAAAGCCCGTCTTGAAAATAAAGCTGTTTTTCTCAATTTCACCGGGGTAACCTGCACCAACTGCCGCTGGATGGAGAGCAATATGTTCACCGAATCCGAGGTTAAGAAAGAGCTCGAACGGTTCGTCCTGGCTGAACTCTACACCGACCGCGATACGTCGGAAGACGAACGGAACAGCCAATTGCAGGCCGAGAAGTTCGAGACCGTAGCTTTACCGCTTTACGCCATCATCGATCCTAACGGCAATATGCTGGCTAAATTCCCGGGGTTGACACGCGACAGGCGAGAGTTCATCGGGTTTCTTCAGAAAGGCGCGAACAGGTTTCAACAGATCGCAGCCAAGAAGGTTGAATCTTCTCCGGAGAGCCGTTAGTATTCCCTTTTTGCTCATGACGTCGCAAGCTGAGCGACCGATGTCAGGTCTCAGAACGCGAGTCGAGAGCGAAGCAAACAGGGCAAAAATTAGCAAAATAGACACAAAATTTTTCCCTCTTTTGCCATTTTTATGCCTTTTTTGCTTCCCTGTTTGAATTTCTTAGGAGTCACATCGATATGCTTCGTTTCTTCGCCAAATTTCAGCGCTCGCGCACTTTTATCTTGTACGCATTCGCAGGGCTACTTCTCGTCGGTCTCATCACATTCCTCATTCCCAGCGGTCAGCTCGATCCAACTGGCAGATTTGAAACTTCGACGGGCGATGATGATACGACCATCGCCACGGTCGGATCGCAGGAAGTTACGCTGAAAGAGTTCCGCAATGGGCTGCTGCGAATGTCTCAACAATTCAGCCGCGGCGACTCATTCCCTCTCGCAACTCTGAAACAGTTCGGGATGGATAAGCAGGTGCTCGATCAATTGATCAACAGCCGGCTCATCCTGGATCAGGCAGAAGAACTCGACCTGACGGGCACGGACCGCGAGATATCTGACATAGTTATCGGCCAATTCAAGGATAAAAACGGAAACTTTATCGGAGTGGAAGAATATAAAAATCAGTTGCGCGGCCAGAATGTCGATGTCACTGAATTCGAGAAGGAGTTACGAGAAGGGTTAACCGCCGCCAAGTTCCGCAAATATCTGGATGCGGATGTACAGGTCTCAGACCGTGATATCGATGAGAAATTCAGAAAAGACAACACCAAGGTCGAAATCGCATACGCCACAGTCGACATCGATAATATACGCAAGAAATACACACCTTCGGAAGAAGAGCTGAAGTCACACTACGAAGCGAACAAGGGCGAGTTCAAAGCTACCGAGCCCGTGCGCAAGGTCGATTATCTCTTCATCTCATCTGACGACGTGGCGAAGGTCCTGCCGGTCACCGATGAGGAGCTGCGCAAGGAGTACGAGGCCGGGAAAGAGCAAGAGTATCGCGCCGGCATCATTAAACTGAATATACTCGCGCCTCAGGACGAAACGACTGTCAAGAACAAGATCGACGAGCTTGCCGCCAAGGTGCGGGGCCCGCAGGGAGGAAAAGGCGAAGACTTCGCGACTGTAGCGCGCGGAAATTCACAAGACGCGTCCGCACCGAATGGAGGTGATATCGGATGGATCAGGAAAGACCAGAAAAAGACGACTGACTGGCGACAGCGAATCTACACGAGCGGGCTAAAGCCAGGCGATATCGAGGGCCCATTCAAAGACGGCAAGAGTTGGTATTTGATGAAAGTCACGGAAGAGCGCGCCGTACCTTTCGAGCAGATGGTCGCTGTACTTAAAGCCAGACTGAGCAATAACAAGGCATATGCAGAATCCACGAAACTGGCGAAAAAAGCGCAGGAGAAGGCGAAAGAGTACAAAGACCTGCGAAAAGCAGCTGAAGAGATCGCCAAAGAGCTGAAAGTTCCGGCCGCGTCGATGGTCAAGTCGACCCCTTACTTCAAAAACGGGGATTCCTTCGAGCTAGGTAAGGGATCGGGCCGCGCCAGCACCCCCGCTTTTGAAACCGCAGTCAGCACGCTGAAGAAAGGCGACATCGGCGACAGTGTGAGCATTCCGGGCGGACAAGCTGTTCCGCAAGTGGTCGATCTCATCGAGAACGGGCAGGAGTTGACATTCGATCAGGCGCGTAATCAAGTTGAAGAAAAAGTCCGCGCCATCAAGGAGCCGGCCCTCGCTCAGGCGAAAGCACAAGAGATCGTCAACCGGTCCAGTAACGCCGACGAATTCCAGAGAGTCGCCAAGGCTGAGGGACTCGAGGTGAAGACCGATACCAACTTCAATACCTATAGTTTCCCGGGATCGGCTAGGGGCGGCAGCTCGCCTGCCTCGACCCAAGCCCAAACTGCTCTGAAGACCATCAAAGAGGGCGAGGTCTTCAAAACCCCGATCAAGTCAGGGATTTCTTATGTAATCTTCGCTGCCACCAAGCGAACGGAACCCGATCTCACCAAGCTTCCGGCCCAACGCGACAGGATTCGTGAGGACATCGCCTCTCAGCGGCAGATGGAAGCCTTTGACGCTTTCATCAAATCGACAAGGAAACAGTATGAACAGCAGGGAAAGCTAAAGGTCTATCAAGACAAGATTGATAAATTCTTCGCCTCCCTCGCGCCGCAACAGTAGATGGCGGATTTCGTTCGGGTCATCGCAAAAATAAAAAAAGACAGAAAACATAAATGAATGTTTTCTGTCTTTTATCTTTTGAGGGAATCTTTACAGGCGTCGACCTCTTTTTACTTCTTCTCACCGTTTGCCGACTTCTTAGTCAACTGGTCCACCAACGAACGTGGCATATTCATAGAGAGTGAGACGTCGTTGATCTTCGAAATGATCTTCACCTGATCGAGCAATTGACCGTAGACCTCCCATTTCGGATCGCCTCCGCTGAGGAATCCTCTGGCCAGACTGAGCAGCCCTTTTAAACCGCTTTCCAGCTCTGCCGCCTCCTTCTGCGAGGGTGTTCGCATGACCATATCAAGCGAAAGGCTCAGGTCATTTCCTACATCGAGCGTACCCATGATGACCTTGATTGCGGCTACCGATGTAAATAGATCACCCTGATTGAGCGCTTCCTGTCGCAGGTGCTCCGGGAGGTTGAGAGCGAAGCGGGCCAGGGCGGAACTCCTCGTCTCATTCAAAGCGCCAGACATCTCCTTACTGATACCGCCCTTCGCCGAGCCGGAATGAATATCAATCACGCCTTTCAAAACGGTCAGATCGCCGAAGACAAGTTTCTGTTGACCGAGCGCCGCTACTGCCATCTCATCAGTCTTGAGCGATAGCGGCCCCGCCGATGGAGAATTTCCACGCCGTACCAGATTAAATATTTGCTTGCCCTTGTATTCGCTCGCCTTGAATTCAGCGTTATAGGCCTTCATGGCAGCCTCGAGCTTCTTATCGTCCAGATCGAGACCGTGAATTATCATCGCGCCCGTCGCCTGAGACCCGGGTATCCTGAGCCCCAGCACGGCACTCCGAGCCTTGGCCAGATCGATCCCAGTCCTCAGTATGAAAGCCTGCATCTCCTGCGCCCATTTGCCTGCCCCGCCCATCCCCATATCGTTCAGCCGCGGTATGAGGTCGTTGACTGCTCGACCGACGTCAATAACGGCGATTAGATCCGATGACGGCAAAAGGCCGATTAATTCATCTATGGACGCCGCATCCGCTGGTGACGACGCCTTCGAAGGCGGTGTTGCCACCGCAGTCGTTCGTTTCTGCTCGACTGTTTGAGCATTCAGTCCGCCCGTTAGCAGGCAAAGAATCAATGCAATCCCCAGATAAATTCGCATAATGTCTCCCTCTATAATTATTGATCTTCGATAGATTCGTTATCTATAACCCATTCGCCCCTGTTGACAGCCTCCAGCCTTAGCAGTAGCTTTCTGACAGATGCAGGACAATTATAACAGACAAAAAATACAAAATAGCCGATTAAGATGACGGGGCAAATGGGGCAAACGGGTCAAATGGGTCAAATAGGTCAAACTGGTCAGACCGATCAAGTGAGCGGATCGCCGAAAAAAGAGCACATTTGGCTCGTCGCACTATATGAGCAGGAAGCGCGAGCCGACGAGTTGCTCGATCGTTTGAATGCGATCGGGGTGGACACCAGTGAAGCAACCACCGTCCGCGTCGAGATAGATGACCATATCCGCGCCGCTCAATATTCCACCTTCCCGAATGGCTCTGCTTTGTCGCCCATGGCACGCAGCGCAGTGACCGGAGCTCTTTTTGGTGGAGCCTCATTTTTGGTCACCGGCATCGGCGCTTATTCGTCCGGTCTGGTTGCTTTCGAAGCCGTCGAAGGACTGTTCAACCACGCGTTCCTTTCGTTCGTCGCCGGCGCGCTGATCGGAGCGGCGATCGGCATGATCATCGGATCGGCGCATGATCGGAAGATCGCCCGATCTTATTTTTCAGACATGGATCAGCTGAAGAGCGAAGGATTTCTCGTCGCCGTCAAGATGCCGCCCGCTCTGGCCGAACGTGCCGAAGAAATCGCTCGTGGGTTAGGTGCAAAAGAAATTCTTTTATAAGAAAGGGAAATCAGCGCGGGCGGCACAGCGTGCCGTGGTTTCAATTATCCTCGCAATCCTGAGGAATCAATGCTCCGTTGACAGCTCGAGTGTGGCCACAGCGCGCTTGCTCATATATGCTCTGATTCCATAAAACATCAATAGGCCGATGAGCAGGTAGATGATCGAGTTCGCGCTGAGAGATGCGCCCATTCCATAAGAACCTGCGGCATATGCGATAGCCGTCGGTGCGATGGCTGCACCCAACCAGCCTATGGAATTCATCAATCCGACCGCCGTCGCACGCCGTTCCGGTTTCACCACGTCATAGAGCGAAGCCCAGATGTTCGCATCATATATCCCCTTGAAGAAGCCGAACCCGATCATCCCCCCAATCAATACCGGAATTGAGAGCGTCCATCCGGTCAGAAAGATAAATACCGCTCCGCCGAACAAGCCGAGGCACTGTGCCATCATACGGCCGCCCGCACGTCGTCTAGCCAGCCGATCGGCCAGCACGCCGCCTACTAAGACGCCGATCATAGAAGCGATCTGCGGATAAGCGGTCGCGCTCAACCCGGCCAGCGCGAGGCTCATATTGAACTTGTCATAAAGGAACTTGGGCATCCACGTGAGGAAGACCGAAGCCACGAAATTCGCTCCGACAAAGACCGCGATCAGGATTCTCACCATCGGGGTGCGAAAGATCTCCCGGATGTCTTCCCAGAGATTCGGCCGCCTGAGATCGATCACGGCATGCGGTTCTAACGAGTCTGATTTCGTGCGCGGCGGCTCCTTGAGCGTCAAGAGCAGAACGGCTCCCAGAACGATGCCTAGCATTCCGAAAAGATAGAAGCCGGATCGCCATCCGTAGTACTGCCCCATATAACCCGCCACCGCTCCGCCCGCGATCGTTCCCGCATAAACGCTTGATTGATGAATGCCCATCGCCCGGGACTTCGTCTCGGGGCCATGGTAATCGCTGATGAGCGCCATCGAAGCGGGGAAATAGAATGCCTCGCCGAATCCTTCGAGCCCGCGGAAGAGGACCAGATGCCAGTATGTCGTCGACAACGACGTCGCCACGGTGATCAAAGACCAGAAAACGAGGCCGGAGATAATGAGGAATTTACGGTTGAGCTTATCGCCGATGATCCCCGCGACCGGTCCCACCAACGCGTAGACGTACATAAACGACGAGCCGACGAAGCTGAGCTGCACATTACTCAACCCCATCTCCTGCTGGAGCAGGGGGAAAACCGAAAAGATCGCTTGCCGGTCAGCGTAGTTGAAGAAACAGACGAACCAGAGTAGACCTACCACTATCCATTTGTAGTTGTTGGTGAACATTGGATCGGGAAACTGGGACCGCAAAATTTAAAATTTTAGATTTTAGATTTTAGATTTTAGATTTTAGATTCTTACTGCTGTTCCGGCTTACTCGTCAATAGCGCATTAAACATCAAGGGAAAAGTCGCCAGCGTCTGTCCACGGTATTGAGGTCTGAACCCGAACAGTATGACACGCCCCTTCCCCAGCTTGGCGTCGACCATCGCCCCCTTCCCGCGAATCAGCTTATCGCCCAATATCCAACCGCTCAGCAACGGATTAGCCGCACCCGGATACCGCGCGATGACTCTCGCCTTCGCCGGGTCCGTGACTTCAAACGCCGGCCCACTCTCGAACCACGCGATTGCGTCTTTCTCCAAACCGAAAGTCAATGCGCTGGTGGAATCGAGCTGCGTACGGAGAATCGAGCCCGGGCAATAAAAATCTTTCACGGATACGCCCTTGAGCACATTGCGCACGGGCAGGGCGAATTTTTCGATAGCGAAGTTCGATGCGTTGTTGAAGGTGATCAAGGTGCCCCCGCCTTCGACAAATCCTCGCAAAGCCTTGATTCCAGCTTCGCCCAATCCGCCGGCGTATTCAGCCGGATACCCCCCACCACTTTCGTCGTCTGGAGAGACCCCATCCAATTTCCCCGGCAGGCCATTGACCAGATCCTCCACCGTTTGATCGGGGATGATGATCACGTCGTACTTAGCATTGAGGTTCCCCGAGCGCACCTCGGCATCTAACAGAGAAGTATAAGGAAACCGGTATTGATCGAATATCCAGCGCGTCCATCCTTCATCCATGGAGGGGCGGTGATTTTTATAGATCGCAGCACGGACCCCGGCGTTTGTCCGAACGCGGGATTGAAGGATGAGCCCGATCACTTCGAGTTGAAGATCGGCATCGAACTTCTCTTTGATACTAACCGTGTTGACATTCATCATTTGCGATAAATCGTGTGCGGTCACGTCATATGGACGCTTGGGCGGGCCGCCGGGATATTCACGCAGATCGGGGTAGATCTGTGGTTCGAGCAGCGCCCGGGCGAATGCGGAATATGGCTGATTCATCAATATGATATGCGTGCCCGCCGGATAGGGTTTCCCGTCCGCGATGAAATCTTTATTTGCGCGCGTGATCTCGACTCCACCGCGCTTGAGGATCGAGAGCAAACGATCGATGCCTTCGGTCTTGTAATAATAAATGACCTCCTCAGAAGTCGACGGCTCGTTGCTGATCGACCCTAAGAGAGCCTCGCTCTTGTCGTGTTGCTCCTGAGGCGTTCCGCTGACATTTTTCAAACCGCTGTTGAGCCGCTTAAAAGCATCGCTGAGCGTTTTCGGCACCTCGGGTTCGAGCAGGAGAATGGCGTGAGGCATCCCATTCGCGGCAACCGCTCTTCTGCTGAGCTGATAAAAATTGCGCAGATAGAGCTCGCGATGCCGGGCGGCGTGATTCAACAACGCCAGCGCCCCGGCGCTCTGATAATCGACGATGTCACGGAGCGTCCATTTGCCACCAGGCCAGGGTTTGGGAAAATTCCACGACGCTGTCTTCGCATTGTAATTCGGTCCCGCGCCCAATTGATTGAACTTCACTTCGACAGGTGTCGCCAGCTTCGCGCTGGCCGTCTCGGATAATATCCGCAACCCCCCGTGATAATGCGCGTATGCGCGCGCCGGCGTCCATGCGTCGAAGATGCCATTGATGACAACTCCGCTCTTGCCCTGCCCGATCATTTCCCACGCCACCGAGGTGCCCAGAGCGGTGACTCCCGCGATGATAGCCGGATCAATATTGGGCTCCCAAGGATCGATATAGGGCGGTATGAAATACCGCGCGCCTCCGCTGCGCATCTGATGAATGTCGTGGAGTATCTGCGGATGCCAGGCATTGAGGATATTGTCTACCGTGAGCTGCGTTTCCAATTGGGTGAACGCGTACCAATCGCGGTTGTTGTCATGCCCCGTGTAGTGATGATAAAGCTCCGGCGGCGGCATCCCCTCGGCGCGCGTGCCGAGCGTTTTCTGATACCAATTGGCTACGATATCGGTTCCATCGGGATTGAGCGAAGGCACGAGAAACAGGACAACATTGTCCAGAATCTGTTTGACATCGGGCGTGTTCTCCGAAGCCAGGCGATAAGCCAGCTCAGTCGCGGTGAAGGTCCCGCCTACTTCAGTCGAATGAATGCTGCAGGTGATGACGACGATGCTCTTCCCCGCCCGAATCAGCTCGTTGATGTATGTTTCATCCGTTGAAACCAGGAGCCGCGGATCGGCGAGTTTTCTCTGAATATCTTTGAATTCATCGAGGCGCTTCAGATTTTCCGCGGACGAGATTGTCGCAACCATGAATGGCCGCTTGAGAGTCGTCTTACCCAGTTCGTTAACTTTGATGCGGTCGCTCGATTCCGCGAGTTTGCGAAAGTAAGCCAGAAATTTATCCCACGTGGCGAGTTTACGCTCCTCGCCGATCTTAAAGCCCAAGACCGTCTCGGGCGCGGGAATGACATTCGATCCGTTTGGCGTCTGCGCATCCGCGCGAAATCGGCCGGGTATGATGAGGCAAATTAATGCGGTAGTGAGGGTTAAGAGGCGATACGTTTTTGTTGTCATCACGATCAACTCCAAAATATTTAGGCGTAGCCTGCAATATCACTTGATTTCAATCTGTAGTACCGGTAATTTAACACTGCATTCGAGATAAGTAACCCCGCATTCAACCTGGACACAGGTTTCTCCAAAAATTATTTATTTTCTATTTTCAGACAGGTGTATTGTATGACTGGCCACAGCGGCACTGGGAGAGTGAAAGACAAGGAGACAAATAGGCGTAAGGACGAAGGAATATCCCGTTCAAGAGCCGGGTTATCTCCGTGCCTCCCGATTTTTCTGGGCATCTAGGGCCGATCCTCCAGTATCGACCCAACTGCAATCGACCAAACAAAATAGTCATGAAAACATTTCTGGTGCTCCTTGCGCTTCTGATCATCGGTTGTGCGTCGGTAAAGCTATACGATGCCAAAATGACCCCTGCATTGTCGGAAGGGGAATCGACCGAATCGACGGGTTACCGAAATCCGCGCTCCCTCAGCAAGTATGTCGATCGCCTGATGGGCGATGGCCGGAACTGGAGGCAGCATGGCGTATATGTCGAGACCCTTGACGGGTCGGAACCCGTGGCGAAACTGAACGAGGATGCCGAATTCAATCCCGCCTCGGTCACCAAATTGGCGACCACTCTGGCCGCACTCGATAAGCTCGGACGTAATCATCGTTTCCGCACCGAATTCCGAACGGACGGCGAAATCGATCGAAAAAGCGGTGAACTGGTTGGCGATCTCCTGCTGCTCAGCGGAGGCGATCCGTCTTTTTCGACCGCTGATGCGCAGCGAGTCGGTGATGTTTTGCGAAATATGGGTATTAGGAGCGTGAATGGCTCTCTGAAAGTTATCGGCGCATTCACCTGCAATGAAAATTCGAACACCGAAGTATCGGCCGGCGTCTTACAACGGCAGATGAAAATTCCGTTCCGCAAGGCGGCAACATACGAGGGATTCGAGAAATACGTCCCGCGCGGACGGCTCCTGTTGACCATCGAATCCGATTCGCTGTTGGAGATCGTGAGATATCTGAACGCGCACAGCGTTAATTCCATGGCAGATATGATCGGAATGCATATCGGCGGGCCGGGAGGCGTCCAGAAATTCCTGATCAATAGTATCGGGTTGCCGAGCGATGCGGTCTATATATCGCATGCCTCAGGGTTGGAAGTTAACCGGATGACCCCGAAGGATACGGTCAACTTGTTACGCGCATTGATGCGATGGCTCTCCAATAATAATCTCGATCCATCGGCAGTTATGGCGGTTGCCGGGATTGATGCGGGTACCCTGCGCGGCCGTTTTGGCGGGCAATTCGCCGGCAGCGTGGTGGCGAAAACAGGGACCTTGTTCAGCACTGATCGCGGTGTCGCGGCGCTCGCGGGTATCCTATACACGCGCGACCGGGGACCGCTGCTGTTCGCCGTATACGATATGGCAGAGGGAAAGCAAGTTCCTCAACTGCGTCGGGTGCAAGACGAATTTCTCAGGGAGTTGATACTCGAATGTGGCGGCCCGGATCCACAAGCCCGACGCAAAACAGGAAATCACCGACTAGAGAGCAAGTTCACGACTGCGCTATGATAATGGATAATGGATAATGGATGAATTCGTATACACCGTGGAACCAGGCTAAACGAATTATCCATTATCCATTATCCATATTATCTACGCTGACATCTCGGACAATAATAAGTCGAGCGCGATCCTTGCGTGAGGCGCCGAATAGGCGAACTACATGTAATGCATGGCAGCCCCTCACGCTCATAAACGCGAGAAATCGATTCATATCTGCCATAGCTGGCGTCGAGGTCTCCCGATTTCATATCGAACGTGCCGTCGTTTGCGATGGCTTCCGCGAGCACTGCCCGAATCTCACGAAACAACAATTCCGCGCGCGGTTTAGATACCTTGTTCGCCGGCAATCTAGGGTTTATGCGGGCGCGATGTAATGCCTCCGAGGCATAGATATTCCCGAGCCCGACTACCTTCTCCTGATCGAGCAGGGCTAGCTTGATCTGTTGCGAACTTCGCTTGAGGATCCGGTAGAGATATTCCGTCGAAAATTCATCACTGAAAGGCTCCGGCGCCAACTTACTGATATTTTTATAGCAATCCAGCTCAGCTGTACGAACGACCGCCATCACACCGAATTGACGCTGATCGTCGAAGAGCAATTTCTTCCCGTCGTCCAGCCAAAAGATTGCATGCGTGTGGGCCGTGTTGGCCGCATCGCTATCGAGATAGATGAAACGGCCGGTCATTCGCAGGTGCGTGAGCAGCGTGCGGCCATTGGAGAGATTGATGAGAATATATTTGCCGCGCCGCCTGACCTCCTCAACCCGCGCCTCCCGCAGCCAGTTTGAGAATTGGCGAGGCGAACTCTGGGGAGACAATCCAGCTCTGAGAAGCTTTGCCTTGATGAAGGCTTTTCCTTTGATGAGTTGATGCAACCGTCGCGTGACGATTTCGACTTCGGGCAGTTCAGGCATGTCGACTGTTTAGCATGAAATGAGGAATTTAAAAACCAGACCGGACACCGCCCAGACATGCCGGGAAACTCGGGGAGGGGAAAAATGGATGATAGGAGTCTTTCTTTTTTGTATTTTATTGCCCTCTTTGTGATTTTTGCGCGAAACGCGCGCACTCATATTGACAAACCCCCTGCCGTTAGATATGTTTGGTTTTTCCTTTGACGCGGGGTGGAGCAGCCAGGTAGCTCGTTGGGCTCATAACCCAAAGGTCGGGGGTTCAAATCCCTCCCCCGCAATCACATTCGAAAGGGACCGCGTATGCTGCTGCGGTCCCTTCTGTTTTTTTGCAGATGACACGGACGACAAAAGACGAAGATAGGGAGACGGAATCGAGTTCTTCTGACTTCTGTCTCTTGACTCCGGAAATCCTATCTCCTCTCTCGTTTCTTGACACACCCATCATCGCAAAGTATGATGCAATCCTTGAGTTTACATAAACTTAGAAAATTACTGGGGAACTGGTAATTTGAAATGCCTCCGCAGTTGCAGGAACAATAAAATAATAAGCAGCATAGAAAGAAATACGCGGACATATGCTCGGCGGATATATTGGTGATGTTTGCCAGCGCGGGCTTGACAGTCTAGTTCGTCAGATTGCGCGCCTCAATCCGAATCCGAATCTGATCTCGGTAATCGGGCTCGGTATCAATATATTTGCCGCTCTGCTCTACGGCTATGGAAAGTTCTTTTATGCCGGATTGGTGATGATCTTTGCCAACATCTTCGATATCCTGGATGGGCGTGTTGCACGTTTGACGGGTCGCGTGACCAAGTTCGGAGCCTTCCTCGATTCAAGTCTGGACAGGCTGTCGGATATGGTCGTCTTTCTGGGCATTATTATCTTCTATTCCCGCGACACTGAATACCACAGCACGCTTTACGCTGCGCTGACCGGCGCGGCTCTCATCGGATCGGTTATGGTCAGCTACACCAGCGCGCGCGCAGAATCGCTCATCCCAAAATGCGATGTCGGATTTTTGCGGCGCCCTGAAAGAGTCGTCCTGTTGATCCTCGGATCGCTTACAGTCTGGCCACAATCTTCGCATCCATTGCTCAACAAGATGCCGGCGACAATCTGGTTGATGGCGGCGCTCTCCTATTGGACTTTTTTACACCGGCTATATCACACCTGGCGACAGTATCCGAGATATAGAAAGTCAGGAGACGGCGCATCGAAAGGAAACGGTGAAAGCCAAGGAAAACCAGCATTTGCGTTTGGAACATGATCCTGCTTGAGAGCTTTCGGTCTTTAGTTTTCAATTTCAATGTAACCGCCCGGAAAACTAATTCTGATATCATCGCCCCTGATATGAACAAATATGGCAAATAAATCTTCGCAAAGTTCAATTGTTTGCCCGTGCTGTGGGAATCAGCGGGAAATCGCCTCAACCGAATGCTCTTCATGTGGTGCGCGCCAGGTGGGCGAGCCGCTCGCTCCACCCGATATACTATTACCGAAGCTCGGCCCTGCCCTCATCGCTTTCGCTTGTGGGCTCGTCGTCATCATCGTCTTTATCTCGGTCTGGATCTTCGGTAATGATATGCTGGTAGGGCGGGCTCTTCTAGTGGGCCTGTTGGGCGACGGTACCAAACTGACCGAGAGACTTCTGCGAGTCGATCCGAATCTGCCTTATTATCGCATCTTCAGTTACGATGCCTATCGGCTGGCGTCCTTCCTATCGATGGGCCTTGTCCCTCTGTCGCTTGCGGGCGTCTGGCTGGCGCGTCGCGCGATGCGGCTGAATAGAAACGATCCTTCACGATTCGGTGGGTTTTCATTGGCGAGAATCTCGTTCGCTCTCTCGGCCATCCTCTTACTGACGTTCAGCACAGTGGGGATATCCGCAATTCCCGGAGCGATCGAAAAAGGACGGGCCAGACGCCTCGCGGCAACTCACGCTAGAATGTACCAACTGCACAGACAGGCGCTGCAAAAATATTTCAAAGAATATGGCAGTTATCCGCAGGAACTTACAGACCTCTCGCGCGTCAGCGCAGAATCAGCACCACAATTAGACTATTGGGAGCGAACCTTCAGCTATCTGCCCGAAAGCGTCATCGCATCGAAGGGCATGGCCATCAGTTTCAGCAACTACAAACTCATTTCTGCAGGCCCTGACGGAAATTTCGGCACGGAAGACGACATCACAATGGTCGATGGTGTAATAATCAGCGGCCAATCCGATACCGACCTGCCGGGGAAATAATTGATAATGGATAATTGATAATTCGTATAGACTGTGGCAACAATTTATACGAATTATCAATTATCCATTATCAATTATCCATTATTTTATGTTTCGCAAAATACTGATAGCCAATCGCGGTGAGATAGCGGTTAGGTTGATCCGCGCGTGCCGCGACCTTGGCATCTCACCGATAGCTGTTTATTCGGAGGCGGACCGCCAGGCTCTGCACGTTCGTTTGTCCGACGAGGCCTATTTCATCGGAGAGTCGCCCGCCTCACAAAGTTATCTCGTCGCCGACAAGATTATCGATGCTGCGCGCCAATCAGGTGCAGATGCGATACATCCGGGTTATGGCTTTCTATCCGAACGAGGATCGTTTGCGCGCGCAGTCGCAGAGGCTGGAATTACATTCATCGGCCCATCTCCCGAATCGATCGAACTGATGGGCGACAAGACCAGTGCGCGCATCGCGGCTCGCAAGGCCGGCGCTCCTATCGTTCCCGGGACGACGCAGCCTATAACCAGCGAAGCCGAGGCCCGCAAGCTGGCCTCCGAAATCGGTTTCCCGGTTTTGCTCAAAGCGTCGGCCGGCGGCGGCGGCAAAGGGATGCGCACGGTTCGTTCGGCTGAGGAGATAAGCGCCGCATTCTCTATGGCCGGCGCAGAAGCGCTCTCCGCATTCGGCGATCCATCGGTTTACATCGAGAAGTTGATCGAGCGGCCCCGCCATATCGAGATTCAGATCATTGGCGACCAGCACGGTCATATGGTTCATCTGGGTGAGCGCGAATGCTCTCTCCAGCGACGCCATCAGAAAGTGATCGAGGAATGCCCCGCTAGCTTCAATGACCCGGATCTGCGTGAGCGAATGGGCGCGGCGGCGATTAAGATTGCGCGCGCCGCCGATTATTACAATGCGGGCACGATCGAATTCCTCGTGGATGTGCATAAGAGTTTCTACTTCCTCGAAATGAATACGCGCCTGCAGGTGGAACATCCTGTCACGGAACTGGTCACCGGGATCGATTTGGTGCGCGACCAGATCAGAATCGCCGCGGGCGAAAAATTGGCATATCAACAGAAGGACGTGAGGTGGATAGGTTCGGCGATCGAATGCCGGGTTTATGCGGAAGACCCCGATCAAAATTTCCTGCCCTCGCCAGGTAAGATTTCACAATTGAAGACCCCGGCCGGGCCCGGCGTGCGTGACGACAGCGGCGTTTACGAAGGATGGGAGGTCCCGATATTCTACGACCCGATGATTTCGAAATTGGCTACTTGGGGAGCGAGCCGCGACGAAGCGCTATCTCGTATGAAAAGGGCGTTGAGCGAATATCTGGTCGGCGGAATTCGCACGACAATCCCCTTTTTCGAAGAAGTGCTGGAGGATGATGAATTTCAACGCGGCGAGATCGATACGGGATACATCGGCAGATTTATCGAACGAAAGAAGCTGAGAAGCGTGGAGACTGACGGAGAGATCATAGATCAGGATATTGTCGCCGCCATCGTCGCCGCTCAAAATTTCATGCAAAAATCGGCCCACGTGGATGTAACGGTTAAACGTACGAGCAGATGGAAAACAGCCGGCAGGCTGGCTGCGCTGAAATAGATGCCTGATCGCTGACGCCTGATCCTTGATCGCTGACCCCTGATCCTATGGATACAATAAAGGAAAAAAAGAGGAAAAATGGCCAAAAGATTTTTGCCTTTATTGCTCTTTTTTGCCTCTGTTGTTTCTCTTCTCTCACAATCGCTGCAGCTCCCATCCCGGTCCCGGATCCGAGCCAAAAAGCTCTTTCCTATTACCACGGAGGCTTGCTGATCAGGTTCTTCAGCACGGCCGGCAGCTGGCTGATTCTAGGGTTAGTCCTCTTCACCGGGCTCTCGGCGCGCATCCGCGACTTGGCGCGGCGCATAGGTAAAAGATGGTTCTTCACGATCGGCATCTACATCTCGATCCTGATCATTATTTTTTTTGTGATCGATCTACCGCTCAGCTACTACGCCGGATATCTGCGCGAACATAGTTATGGATTATCGAACCAGACATTCGGCAAATGGTTCGGCAATTCTCTCAAATGGCTCGTGATCGCTCTGATTGCCGGGTTTCTCTTCGCCTGGATCCCTTACCTGCTGATCGCGCGGAGTCCGAGACGCTGGTGGCTTTACACAGGATTGCTTTCTGTCCCTTTGATGGTCGCATCGACCCTGATTGCACCCATCTGGATCGACCCTCTCTTCAACGAATTCGGGCCGATGGAGAACAAAGAGACCGAAGCCAAGATAATCGATATGGCGGAACGCGCAGGCATCGAAGGCGGGCGCGTTTTCGAAGTCAACAAGAGCGCTGATACCAAAGCGATTAACGCATATGTCACCGGCTTCGGAAACACCAAACGCATCGTACTCTGGGATACGGCGATCGATAAGCTCGATGAAAACGAACTGCTTTTCGTCATGGGGCACGAGATGGGCCATTACGTACTCGGCCACATCTGGAAATCGATCATATTCTTCTCGCTGCTCGCTATCGTCACACTCTATGCGATAGACCGAACAGCCAGATGGTTGATCAACAGGTACCATACCAGCTTCGGATTCAATGAGCTATCAGACGTTGCGTCGTCGCCGTTGCTCGTTCTTTTACTAAGCCTCTACTGCATCATCATCGTCCCGATCGCATTAACTTATACGCGTCACATCGAACATGAGTCAGACCGTTTCGGTCTGGAGATCACGCAGGACAACCGAGCTGCCGCGAATGCCTTCGTCAAACTGCAGATGGAAAATCTGGGCGTGCCGCGACCGCATTGGATATTCAAGTTTTTGCGTCATACCCATCCCACTCTTGGCGAGCGGATCGACTTCTGCAATGAATATCGGCCATGGGAGAGGGGCGAGCAGTTAAAATATGCGCATCTCATCCGAAAACGATAGACGGTAAAAAGCAAGTGAAACTCGAACTTGAAATTGACGGAAAAATTATGGAAGCGGAGTTCAGCTCATCCGATGGTACGGCTCTGCTCTCGTACGAGGATAAGATATACCGGGCCACCGTGAGCGAACCGGAGCCCGGAATATTCGTGATCCTCTTCAATAACCGCGTCTACCGCTGCGCCCTGAACAAATGGCCGGGTGGCGGGATGGAGGTGAACGTCAGCGGCCGACGCATTCCGGTCGCCGCTCGCGACAAGAAGCACCTGCGCGGAAATCCTGGCGCAGCCATTGGCGGCGACGGTCGTGTCACACTCTCCTCACCCATGCCGGGGAAAGTGGTCCGGATATTGCACGGTGTAGGTGACGAGGTAAACGCGCACCAGGGAGTGCTGATCGTCGAAGCGATGAAGATGCAGAATGAAGTGCAATCGCCGAAAGCTGGTAAGGTGACCGATTTATTCGTCAGTGAAGGTCAAACGGTTGAGGGCGGTGAGAAACTGGCCGTAATTGAATAGGTGTTTGTATAAAAAACTACCGCAGATTCCGTAAAAGAGCGCACAGTGTTCTCCCCTCCTCTACACTCTTTTATGGTATCTGCGGCGTTCAATGACCCTTCAACAGGTAGTCCGAATATTTTGCTGCTGAGGAAAGCTTATTCCATCTTATAGCTCATCTAATTGAGCTTAAATGCCCATCTCACTATCATATCTATCGCTCTGTCACGCGTAATGTAATCCAATTAATTCTTTACGCATGCGAAGTAGGTCACAGAAGCAATGTGATAATGATCACAGTTCTGTTACAGGAATCGCGAATCGCGGCTTATGGAAATAGATACGGAGTTTTTGATAGCCCGCGAAGCGGGCGACAGCATAAAGCTGCTTTATCATAGGGGTAGGAAGAGTCGATGGGTTCGACTCCCCTCCCTCCGAACCGGACGGGCGATTCTCCCGCATCCGGCTCTCCAGTCGGTGGTTTTACCTCCGAGAGGATTGACACTGTTTCGCATGGGCAGATGCTAACGAGAACAGCCCTTGCGCTTCAAAGTAGGCGTTTGGCCATCGCTGATGATCGAGACCTCGTACGCGTCCGTGTCTCCCTTGTCGGTGGCGCAAGAGCTTCTGAGTCTCATCCGAATCCATCTATCTCGATGGTTCGGTGATCTACTCCTGCGCTCCATCATTGGCCTTCACCTTGGCAAAGGCGGCCGACAGATTGGTCGCTGCGTAGACCTTATCAATCAGACTAAACCATTTGCCGCCCTTGATCCCTTTTTCAAGGGCAGTCAACATCCGTGCCGTCCAGACCGCAGGTTCCGCCCACGCCCAGCGTCGAACTATTTCGACCTCGGCCTCGGCTTCTCCGACTTGTTTAGTCTTCTCAGACACTCTCGTCGGTTGAGTTCCTTTGGTTTGCTCGCTCACGTCTCCACCTTCCTGTGCGCCCTTCACTCCGGCCCCATTACGGGCCTTCATCGCTACCTATGGGCACTCTGACTCCTCCGGGGGCGGTTCTTCGGTGTCGATGCACATGAACTCCGTCTCGTTATCCCCGAAGGTCTCCCTGATTCACGCGTCTGACCTTCCTGATCATTCCGTCTCCACGCACCTGGTAGGCCCCGGTCGTCGCTTTATCACGCTACCCCTCAGCGCGACCGATTTCCGGTCTTCCCGGTCGAGGCTTCGCCATCGAAAGGCAGGCTCGCCGACCATACCCGGCCGAATCGAGTTGGTTATCCTACGGACTGATCGTTCACCTCCTGTTGCTCCCCACCCCGCCTCGTGGCGGCGCAATTACACTCGGTTACAGGCCGGAGAGCGTATGCCTGGAGAGGACTTTCACCCCTCTGATCAACGCGCTTTCAGGCGCACCTATCGCCCGCTTCGCGGGCTACAGCAATATATCAAAAATCTTAATTTACAGAGTACTGATTAGTCTGTAACTTAAGTTGTCTTGTATTCTAGATTATCAGCAAAACATGCTGATAATGCTTATGCATCTTGCTTCTGGCAGTTTCGATGGAGAACTGCCAATTGATTTTGATCTGCTTTTCGCTGCGTTCTTTGACAAGCGCTAAAACTTGTTTCTCTAATTGCTGGATGGTCGGAATCCGCCGATCCAAACACTGGCGCGCCAGCGCCGAGAATTCACATTCGATCATGTTCAACCAACTAGCTGACTTGGGCGTGTAGTGAAACTCGAAGCGTTGCGAAAGGGCGAAGGCTTGGGCCACCGGAAAATGTTGGTAAAAAGCACTCGTCGTGTGCGTACTTAAATTGTCCTGCACTAACCGAATCTTGATCGCCTCCGGATAGTTGGTGGCCAGTTCTTTGAGAAACAGCGCATACTCTCGCATGGTGCGTCGTGGCTCCACGCGCGCCAGGCGTTGACCTGTTAAAGGCTCAATCGCCGCAAGCAAACTGCACGATCCCTCTTTTTTATAGGCGTAATGCTCCTTGCGGACTTGACCACTTTGCATCCCAAGCGGCTCAACTACTTCCCCAATCAGGAAACACGGCCGTTCATCGAAGCAAATGACTGGGTATTGCGGATCGTAAGGTTGACCATAGAGCCATAAGAGTTTTCCATCCGTGCGATAAACTCGCCATTGATTCGGCCAATGCACCAGGGAGGTCTGCTTGAGATGCGGCTTCAACTCGTTTTTTTGAGAATCCGGCCGACGTGGGTATGCGAAATCTCTTCGCAATATTCCGCCTCGACCACCTTCTCGGCGAGCAAGCGCAGGCTCCACTTGGCGTGTCCTTCTGGCGTCTCGCTACAGGCTAAAGCCGTGATTTTGGCTCGCAGCTTGCCGTCGATCTCCGGCGGGCGCCCCGACCGCGGGGCATCTTCCAGGCACTTCAAGCCTTGCTTTTTGTAGCCATCGCGCCAGGCCGCGACCGTTACGTAGCTAACTCCTAAGGTCTCTGCCACGGCGGTTAGCGTTTTGCCGCGATCAAGTTCGAGTAACCCGGTGGCACGCTTGAACGTTTTGGCCGGTAGTTTTCCCTTGGAGATCAGAGACTCCAAGTAGGCTCGGTCCTTGGCGCTTAATTTAACGTGCCGTTTTTTCATCTCCTCATTATCAGGGAGATGCGTTAGATTATCAAACAACTTAAGTTACAGAGTACTAGATATGATATCCCAATAAAAAATCGAGCATGGGTATCTGAAATCGATACCCATGCTCAAAATGTGCAAGTTGTGTGTGTGTGCTTGAATTGTCGGTCAGTATAAAAAACCAACCGCAGACTCCGTAAAAGATCGTACAGTGTTCTCCCCTCCTCTACGCTCTTTTACGGCATCCGCGGCGTTCAATAACCCTTAAACAGGTAGTCCGAGTTCTGATGCTGAGGAAAAAAGCTATACAACCAGCGGCTCGCTTGATCGAGCCATGATTGCCCATCTCACTATCGTCTATCGTTTCTATCGCTCTGTCACACGTAATATAGACTGAATTATGTTTTGCGCATGCGAAGACGGTCACATGTGATGTGTGTGGTTGGTAACAGGAAAGAGATTCTCTGCCAAAATCACCAACAAAAAGATGAAAACACAAAGAACTAAAAACCTGAAGATATCTCTTTTTTGAGTCGTTGGAATTTTTGTGACTTGGCGGTGCTCTTCTTCCGCCCTTAGCACCTTCTGGCGAGAGCCTGCTGATCGTGGATTGTGATGCGGTAATTGCGGTCGATTGAGAGATAACCGCGCTCTTTATATGAAACTATCACCCTGTTGATATGTTCACGCGACGCACCGATCAAGGCGGCGATGTCGCCTTGCGTCAGGCGGATTCCCACGTACATATCGCCGTTCTCACATCGCTGCCCGTATTGTTCGGCAAATGCGAGTATCTGGCGAGCGACGCGCCCTTCGACCGATTGGGTAGCCAGTGTCTGGATCTTCTCGTTCGCGTGGCGCAGGCGAGTTGCCAGGATGCAGGCCAGGTTATATGCCAGCATCGGCATCGCCATCAGACACCGCTGAAAATTCTCCCGATCCATCCACAACAGGGTTGAACTTTCAATGGTGACCACGCTGGCCGAACGGATGGCCTGGCCGAGAGCGCTCATCTCACCGATGATTTCGCCCGGGCCGAGGATCGCGACTATCACGTCCCCTCCGTCCTCCTGTTCGATGTGGACTTTGACTGTCCCGCTGATAATCAAATAAACAACTTCACCCGCCTGCTCGGCGGTCATCAATGTAGTATTGGCCGAGAAGGATTTGCGATGAATTAACTGGTTCACCTCACGCAGATGTTCGGCCGGTAGATTCCGGAACAGCGGAATATCGAAATCATCCAAATCAAATATTATTGATTCACCGGATTTCATAAGCTTTTACAGGTCCTGTGCCGCGCGCCACATTAGAGCGCTTCTTTATAATAGCGCTTCATTATTATAATTCTAACTGTTCCGAAAATCGTTCAGATTGGGAAAGTCCTGTTGAGGCAGATTCGAATGTATCACAGGCCCGTGAGATTTGAAAATTTGAGATCTGATATCTGTCCCTTTTCCTCCCGACCTCTCTAATCCCTAACGGAGCAAGTCATTTCAAAGCTTGAACTTTCACCCCCGCTCTGTTACTTTACTATTAAATTTAATCAGGTCATAAACACGCATGAGGGAAAATCATGAGTATGAGTCATGAATTTCATGAGACTATGATGGGAATAACTACTAAATCGGAAGGGGAAAAAACTTAGGAATGTCTTTAGCAAAGGAAGCTAAACTAGATATCATTTCGGCGTACAAGACGCACGACACAGATACCGGTTCACCGGAAGTTCAGGTTGCGCTACTCACGCAGAGAATCAATGAACTTACCACGCATTTCAGAACTCACGCGAAGGACAATCATTCGCGCCGCGGACTGCTCAAATTGGTGAGTCAACGCCGCAGTCTTCTGGATTATCTGAAACGTCGTGACATAAATCGTTACCACGATTTGATCCAGCGTCTAGGTTTAAGAAAATAACATTGAAAAGAGCGAGCGGCGTCGGGAAATGTGACGCCGCCTTCGTTGTGCAGCCGAACGTGACGGCACGAGATTCCCTATCCAACTGCGCGGCAGGCGGGTGGGCCCGCCTAGCAAGCGCGCCGGGAAAACGACGATTTCATCCGACCATAGGAAATGAACCCCCGTTCTTCTATTCGGATGCCTCAGCGCCATCATCATTCCAGGCTGCCCGGATAAATTTACCGATGAAAATTCAGATAGGATTTGGATTCTTCAAGATTCAACGCAGCCCACAAAATCCTGATAAATCCTGTAAATTCTGTCCATTTTTTGAGGACAGTCGTCCACCACGCACGGACGACGCACTGAACAATGAAATTAGTTGCCGGTTTAAAGCTTACGGTTTCCAGTCGTTACTCCGTTTTCTGAATGTCTGAAAACTGAAAACTGGAACCCGGTCGCTAATTTCTGAGGAGACAAAGATGTTTTTAAAACAAGCTATTAATTTAGGTGGCCGCGAGTTGACGATCGAAACCGGCCGAATTGCCAAACAGGCAGATGGCGCGGTGCTCGTCAGACAGGGTGAAACCGTTGTACTGATCACCGCCGTTTCCGAACGCGAGCCCAAGGTGGGCTATAGTTTCTTCCCGCTGACCGTCGATTACCGGGAATATGGCTACGCCGCGGGACGAATTCCAGGCGGATACTTCAAGCGGGAAGGACGGCCGACCGAAAGAGAGATTTTGACGTCACGATTGACCGATCGCCCCATCCGCCCGCTATTTCCCGAAGGGTACCAGCACGAGACGCAGATCATAGCGATGGTCATCTCCGCCGATGACGAAAACGACCCGGATGTTCTTGCGATCACCGGGGCGTCGGCCGCTCTCTACCTCTCGGATATTCCCTTCCATAATCCGATCGCCGGCGTACGCGTCGGTCTGGTTGAAGGCAAATATGTCGTAAATCCGACCTATGAACAGCAACGCAATTCGCTGCTCAATCTTATCGTCGCCGGAAGCGAGGAAGCGATAGTGATGGTAGAGGCGGGCGCGAAGGAGGTCAGCGAACAGGTCATGCTCGAGGCGTTGATGTTCGCCCACGGCGAGATCAAAAAACTCTGCCAGCTGCAGCGCTCGATGAACGAGGCGCTCGAAGTCCGGAAGCGCGAGTTTACGCCGAAACAGATCAATGAAGAGCTCTTTAAAGATTTGGAAGAGAGGTTCTCCGCCGAACTGCGTGAGGCCCTCGATGTCTCGAACAAGCCGAAGATCGAGAGCTATCAGATGATCGACGACCTCAAGAAACGAGCCGTCGAAACCTACCCCGATGAGGAAGCGGAGAAACGCGCCGAGGCGGGGGACCTCTTCGACCGGTTGAAAGAGCGCATCTTCCGCGATGATATTTTGAACAATCGCCGGCGCCCCGATGGCCGCAGGTTCTCGGAGATCCGTCCGATCTCGATCGAGGCCGGCTGGCTGCCGCGTACGCACGGTTCGGCTCTATTCACGCGCGGCGAGACGCAGGCCATGGTCACTGTTACTCTCGGCACATCGCAGGACGTCCAGTATATCGACAGTCTGGAGAGCGGCGAATACAAACGCCGGTTCATGCTCGAACTACAATTTTCCGCCCTTCTCCGTCGGCGAAACCGGACGGATGGGCAGTCCCGGCCGGCGCGAGATCGGCCACGGTGCGCTCGCGCAGCGCGCGCTCGAGGGCGTGACTCCGCACGAGGACGAATGGCCTTATACAGTGCGCATCGTCTCTGACATCACCGAATCGAACGGATCGTCTTCGATGGCGACCGTCTGCGGCGGATCGCTCGCACTGATGGATGCCGGTGTTCCGATCAGATCGGCTGTCGCCGGGGTCGCGATGGGCCTGGTTATGGAGGAAAAAAAGTTCGCCGTCCTGACCGACATCGCGGGAGCAGAAGATCACTACGGTGACATGGACTTCAAGGTCGCCGGCACGCGCGACGGCATCACCGCCTTGCAGATGGACATCAAGGTCACGGGGTTGAACTCGCAGATTCTCGCCGATGCGCTGGAACAGGCGCGTAAAGGGCGCATCTACATCCTGGATAAAATGGAAGAGATCATCAGGGAGCCGCGTCCGGAGATCAGCAAATATGCGCCGCGCATCCTGACCCTGCAAATCCCGGTCGACAAGATTCGCGACGTCATCGGGCCAGGCGGCAAGGTCATCCGGGGCATACAGGAAAAGACCGGGGCGAAAATCGACGTATCTGATGATGGCAAGATCGCGATAGCGACGCCGAGCGGTGAAGCCGCCGACCTCGCGCTGCAGATGATTCGCGACCTGACGGCCGAGGCCGAAATCGGCAAGTCATATCTCGGTACGGTATCTCGGATCGTCGATTTCGGCGCTTTCGTCGAGATATTCCCGGGCGTCGACGGATTGCTGCATGTCTCCGAGATCGCGGACTACCGCGTGCGCGATGTTCGGGACGAATTGAAAGAAGGCCAGCAGATACTCGTCAAATGTATTGGCGTAGAGGGCAACAAAATCCGCCTCAGCCGGAGAGCCGTGCTGAAAGAGGAAAAGAAGGCCAGGGGCGGCAATCAATGAGATAGTTTTCAGTTTTCAGTTTTCAGTTTTCAGTTTTTGTTGCTGAAAGCTGAAAACTGGAGACTGGAGATGGGAGACCCGGAAACTTAAAACTGAAAACTTAAGACTGAAAACTTAAAACTGTTATGAGAATCAACTTCACCTTGATCGTGATTTTTTGCCTGTTGTTAACTGGTGCTTTCTATATTGCCAAACCGGCTCAGACGCAAACTCAACCAACCGCTGAACTCAAAGACGAGCACGAGCGCCATCTGAGCGGGATTAAACAGCTGACTTTCGAAGGTGAAAATGCCGAGGCATATTTTTCCAGCGATGGGAAGAAGCTTATCTTCCAGCGGGCCGCGAAGGCCGACGGATGCGATCAAATTTTTTCTATTAATATCGACGGGTCTGATATGAAGATGCTGTCGAATGGCGATGGAAAGACGACCTGTGCCTATTTCACACCGGATAGCCAGTCCATCGTTTACGCCTCGACCTTCAAAGCTTCTCCGACGTGCCCGCCGAAACCCGACTACTCGCGCGGTTACGTCTGGTCGCTCTTTCCGGGCTTTGAGATTTATCGCGCGAAGACCGATGGATCGAACATCGAGCCGCTGACTAAAACCGAGCGATACGATGCCGAAGCTACAATCCGCAAAGACGGAACGATCGTATTCACCAGCCTGCGCGATGGCGATCTCGATATCTATACGATGGATAAGAACGGAAACAATGTGAAACGGCTGACGAACGAACTCGGTTACGACGGCGGACCGTTCTGGAGTTATGACGGTAAACAGATCGTCTATCGCGCGCATCATCCCGAGAGCGAAAAGGAGAAGACCGATTATCTCTCGTTGCTCAAGGAGAATATGATCCGCCCGAGCAAACTCGATCTCTGGATAATGAGCGCTGACGGTTCGAATAAACGCCGGATCACAAAAAACGGGAAGGCAAACTTCGCACCGTACTTCTTCCCCGACGGCAAACGCATTATCTTCTCATCGAATATGGACGATCCGAAGAGCCGGAACTTCGAACTCTATTCGATCAATGTCGATGGGACCGGCCTCGAACGCCTCACTTTCAACGAAGTTTTTGACGGGTTCCCGATGTTCTCGCCCGACGGCAAGAAACTCGTCTTCTGCTCCAATCGCAATGCCGCGAAGATGGGCGATACGAATGTGTTTATTGCCGATTGGGTGAACTAACAAAAAGCTCGCAAAAAGCCGCAAAAATAGTTCATAGGCCCAAAAAGAAGAAAGGTGCAAAGTTTGATTCACTTTGCACCTTTTCCATTTGCGCCCGTGCGGACTCGCGCGTATCCGAATCAGAAGATGAACTTCAGCGCGAGCTGAATATTTCGGTGCTGTTCGGCATTACTGATATTGTCGAACAATCCGCCTCGCGTCACCTGAACTGCCGTGGTACTTCCGGCAATGTTATTAGTCCCGCCGGCGATGAAGAGGTTCGGGTGATTGAAGAGATTAAAGAATTCGGCGCGGAATTGCAGCCTCTTTGACTCCGTGACCTTGATATTGCGGAAGAAGCTGACATTCCATGTCTGGAACCCGGGTGCGCGGAAAGTGTTGCGCCCCAGCGTTCCAATGAAGGGCCCATTGACCGATAGCGACGGCGATAACCCGGTAAAATCGAGGTAATCGAACGTGCCGCCCTGATCTGCTGATGGGCTCAGCGTTGTCCCGGGAATAGTGCCAGTGGCGAGCGGACGAATCGCCTGCTGGCCATTGTTGTCAGCCTGACCCGTATCGAAGACCGTGAATGGAACTCCGGTGCGGAAACTGAGCACACCATTCATCGCCCATCCGTCGAAGGCCGTCTTGAGCATCCCATTGTTCAAGTTCTTCGCAAACGGAATGTCCCAATTGAAGCTGGTGACGAAACGATGGCGGACGTCGAAATCGGCATCCCCCTTGTCAGCCGCCGGATTGAAGGCATCCTGTGATCCGAACACACCCGCTCCGACTCGTGAAATTAAATATGAGTCGCCGAATGTCGACGACTGATTGTCAATCGCGTGTGACCAGGTGTATGACGCGCGGAACTGCAACCCGGCGCGCCTGATATAGCGGCTGTCAACGCTCGCCTGGAACGAATTGTAATTCGAATGACCATCGTTGGCCCGCAGGTTGAGGCTGCTGATAGTCGGGTTCAGGCGCTCTCCTTCGCGCCCCAGCAGTATTCCGCTCCCGGCACGATTGACGTTATTGAGCGAATAGAGCTTGATGCCGTTCGATCCGGCATAGGCCAGCGTGAAAACGAAGTTGTTTCTCAGTTCGTGTTGCACGTTGACATTCCAGACATTGGCATAAGCCGTCCGCATATTCTGATCCAACCCGCGAGCAGACGAAGTATAGCTTTGTCCGGAAAGGCCCGCCAGAGCCGCGTATTGATCGACATTGGGCCTAATCAGCGCACCGTTGGCTTCACCGACAACGAGCACCGCATAATTAGGTGGATTCTGAATAACATTGAAGAGCACATTGCCAAAGTTGCGGTCGTAGAAGATGCCGTATCCGGCACGCAAAACGGTCTTGTTATTGCCGAACAGGTCATAAGCTACGCCGATCCGGGGAGCGAAGTTGTTGTAATCGGGCCGGTAAAACCGATTCTTCAGGTCGCCCGTCTGATTGATCGTCAGATCAAACCGGCCATTCGCAACCTGTTCAATCAGATTGTCGCCCTCGCCGTAATAGAAGTTGGCATCGAGAGGCCGCTCGCTGCCGGGGCTGTAAAGGACGCCGAAGTATTCCCAACGCAGGCCGGCATTGATCGTCAACCGCGGCGTGATCTTGAATGTGTCTTCGGCGAACAATGCGGCCTCATTGTAATGGAAGTGGCGTGTAAAACTGGGCGCGGTGAAAGGCGCATTGAGCGCGTCGCCCGGAAACCTGCCACCCGGATCGACCGCGATCTGGTAGTCCTGAATATCTCCATCGATGAAGTCCTGAACGGTGCCGAAATCGGCGACCGCATTCTGGAATGCTCCGAATGCCCGGTTATCACGGATGTGGATGTACTGACCGCCGAATTTGAGCGTGTGGTTGTTGACCTGCCAGGACAACGTCGAGAACCCCTGATAGAGGTTTTGCGGCCCGCCAAAGGGAATTGCGGCGGCGATCGTGCTGGCAGTCGCGAAATAACCCGGTAACACGACATCACCATCAGTCTGTGAGGCGATCACCTCGTTGATGAAGAAGGTAGGTGAAACAGGTGCAGCGCCCAGCGGTTGATTTTCGAGCAAACGGTTATAGACGAACCTCGACTCCGTTACAATGCTGGGCGACCACGTCCGCGTCAATTGCAATGTGAAATTCTGATTACGTTCATTTACCGCCGTCGTGAACCCGCCATACGGGCTGAAACTGTTCGTCCCCACCAGTCCATCGGCACGTTCGTAAGCATAGCGGCCGAAGAGCGATGTGCGATCACTGAATGCATGGTCGACGCGGCCGGTCCAGAGGAGAGTATTCTGCGGCAGGTCAGCACCGGCATCGCGCGGCAATGGCGACGACACGCGGCCGAAGAGCGGAGTATCGGGCGCAATTGCGCTGCCCGATGCAGACGTTAATCCCGTCAGACCGAGATCGGCGGCCGTAAGCGATCGACCCGTAATCGCCGGTGTCGGGGATTGGGTGAAGATGCTGTTTGTTTCAGCCGAAGAGGCGGCGAGCAATTGGGGAGTCGGCACGAAAAATCCCGTGTCGACGCTGCTGCGGATCTTCAACCATTCCGCTGAGCCGAAGAAGAATGTCTTGTTCTTGATCACGGGCCCGCCGCCAGACAATCCGAATTGGTTGCGGTTGAAAAATGCCTTCTCGAAATTATTGGCGTTGTTGAACGAATCGTTGGCCGCGAGCGCCGAATTGCGGTTGAATTCGTAGACGGTGCCATGAAAATCGTTCGTGCCTGATTTGGTGACGACGTTGGCCACGAAACCCGAACCGCGGCCATATTCGGCCGTGTAGTTGTTGGTTTGGATGCGGAATTCCTGGATCGTATCGAGCGGCACCGTCATTCCTGGTCCGGTCGAAAACGTATCATTGTTCTCGCCGCCGTCGAGAATGAAGTTTCCCGATTGCGAACGCTGACCATTGATTGCAAATCCCTGCCCGCGCATGAAGCCCGTTCCCCGATCCGGCCCATCGGTCGCCCCGGCCGACAATGCCACCAGGTCGTATGGATTGCGGCTTAGGAGCGGCAAGTCTTTGACCTGGCGTTCAGTAACCACATTCGATAATTGAGCATTCTGTGTTTCGACAGCAACGCCTCCCTCGCTGACGGTTATATCCAGAGTTTCAGCCGTACCTCCAACCTTGAGCTGCGTATCGAGTCGCAGTTGCTGCGAAACCGTCAGCTGCGCGCGGATCTCGCGCGCCGTGAACCCCTCCGCCGAAATGCGCAGAGTGTATGTCCCCGGCGGTAAACTGGTGAATATATATGTACCTTCACTGTTGGTCGTCGCCGAACGAGCCAACCCAGTCTCGATCGACGTCAAGCCAACCTTCGCGCTGAAGACCAAAGCGCCCGTCTGATCGGTCACAATCCCGGTTATCGAACCGGTATATGACTGCGCTTGCGCTGCTATCGATAGCGAAGAACAGAGCACGATAGTGACCAGCGCATTTAGAAAAACATCGGCAATGCGATTGCGATGCTTATCTCTCAGAAAAAAAATTGTATCCACTTATACCTCCTTTAAACCTGCTGAAGATTTGTTTCTCTTACCGTTTTGTCTTTCCATTTCAATGAATAGAAAAACAAGCAACAATCTGCGCAAGCCTTGTGCCTTGTTGGTTATATGTCGAGCGCGTTCAGGGTTGAACTGTTACAAGAATTGCGCACTGCTGGGTTTAAGAGTGGTGATGCCGGAATTGAAAAGCACCGCTGAAGATTTGATGAATATAAATTCGGATTCAAATTTTCGTAAATTTAAAGGATTTTCGGAGGCGGGGCGCCGCAAAGCGGGAAAAAATTTCCGGAAGCGACTCTATTAATGGATGCCGAGTGATAGGTGGTATCTGGATTTTTTCTATCGATCGATCCCTGAAGGAGATTAGAAGCAATAGCGGCTACGAATCTCCTAACGATTATCCGATCTTGATGCCGATGCTCTCCAGAAACTTGGTCGGTTTTTCTCCGCCGATCAGGGCGAAGACGAAGTCGTTCTTGAATCGCTCGGTCTCTTTCGCAGTCTCGGCATCGCGCGAACGTGCGCTCATCAAGACAACTTCGCTGGGAGTGATCTCTTTTATCGTTTGGCCGAAGTATGCTTTTATCTTTCCTTCGTCGATGCATTCATAAACCAGCATCTTATTGGCGAGCTTTACGTCGCCCTTGAAATTGCTGCGGATGAGAAGGGAAACTATGTTGTCTCGCCAGCCGGCAATTCGCGAACCGTCCTCGGAACGATATGCCGTAAGATCAACCGCCGCCTCGACCGCGGAGTTGCCGGCTCCGACGACCAGGATGTGTTTGCCCGAAAAATCATTGGGATCGACCAGCTTGTATTTCACTTTCTCTTCATCGTAAGGCGGGCGCGGCCGCGGGATGTATCGCGATCCGCATTGCTGGCAGAATTTGTCATCTCCCAGGCGGCCGGCGCCGCACATCTCGCAGAAATCGGGAAAGACAAACCCGTGCGTGGTGATCGTGACCTTGATATTTTCACCGGCGACATTCAAACGCTGCGGGGTTCCGCGGTTGCCGATCGACAGTACAACGCGGCGCACCTTGTACTGCATCTTCAGTTTCGATTTATACTGCTCGGTCATGACCACAAAGCCATCGCCTTCGCGTTTGACGTCTTTGCAGCTCTCGTTTTCATTGATGACGAGCCCGTTCGATTTCACGGTCGACATCCACGACCCGATCATTTCTTCTTTGATTCCGCCCGCCCCATCCAGCTGGATCCCGCCATTCACCAGCTGTTCGGCGGGATTGAAGTAGACGAATTTACCGGCCTGATAGGTCTGCTGAATTGTGGCGGCGATCTGATCCTGCTCGATGGCGATGTATTTCAGCCCGCGCTGGTTAGCGAGCGCGGTGGCAGACAGCCCGGCCGGTCCGATGCCGATAATCGCCACGTCATATTCGCCGTTCCCGTTTTTGCCGGCTTGTTGCAGATCCTGGTAGACATATTCGATCACAGCCCCACCCTCGTTGATCGCGTTCTTTATCAAAGGCACGCCCGAGACATCGCCGATCAGATAGATTCCCGGAATATTCGTCATGAAACTCTGATCGCGCTTGGGAACCTTTCGCAGCGGGATATTTTTCGAGGTGTTGACGAGGATACACGACTTCGGGACGGTCGGACATTCGACCTCACAGCCGGTGTCCTCCATACACTGCTCGACCGCTACCGTGATGGCCTTGCCGTTGACCATTGCGAGTACGTCGTGCGGGCAGGCATCGACGCAGGCGTGACATCCAATGCAGGTTCCGATATTGATCACCGGATGAGGATACGACGGCCCCTTGGGGTCGAGCATCGCTCTGGGCAATTCTCCGGAAACGGAACCCGGCTCTTCCTCCGGCACGACCTTCTCTTCCGCCTCAGCCATCGCCTCGAGCACACGGCTGCGGCGTTTTTTCGTGTCTATCAGGACGAGGGCTATCACGAGGAACATGGTGAGCAGTGTCAGGCTGCCCCAGCCGACCCACGGTACGGCGCCGTAACTGACCGGAAGTGAAGTGGCGAAAGCAACAACCAGTAAGAGAACGAGGAAAAATAGTGTGATAATCAGGTGTGATCGCTTCATATCGTGCCTTTTCTCGTTTACGCCCTCTTGCGAATATCACTCCGCAACCTGCCATTGACCGCATCGATCACTACTTCCGCATTCGTCACACGTTGGAATGTATCGAAAGCGGCGTGCTCGATCGCCGCAATCAATGCTGAATGCAAACCCCGGGCGCCGGTTCCGCGTTTCAAGCTGCGCTCGACGATGTAGCTAATGGCAGCATCGGTAACGGTCAGATGCAAACCTTCTACTTTGAATTCGCGAACGAACTGCGGCAGGACATTGTCATGCAGTATTCGCCGCAGCGTCTCAACGGGCAACGGATGGAACCTGACGATGCGCGCGAAGCGGCCCATAAGTTCAGGCAGAAATCCGTATCGTTGAAACATCTCGATCTCTTCCAGGACCGGCGACTGGTCGCTTTCCCTGATGCCATCTCGGTCGCGAAAGCCGATCAACTTCGACTCATTCTTGATCAGGTCGTCCATCCCGGAAAATGTCCCGCAAGCGATGAAGGGAATGTCGCGCGTCGAAAGCGGCGCGCGTTGACTGTAAGCCGAATAGCCGTAATCCATCGGAACCATAATCTCCGTCCCCTCAACGATCTTGAGCAACTCGCGCTGCACGCCGTATCCCGAAACGTCTTTCGTGGTCCCCTCTCCGGCAAACCGCGAGTTGCTGGTCGACGAGGCAAGCTTGTCGAATTCGTCGAGGCAGACTATCCCGCACGAGGCTATGAGCAGATTCCCCTCGGCGGCATAAACGAGCCGCGTCAGAATCGTACTGACGTCATCACCGATGTATCCGCTCTCGGTGAAGCTCGTAATATCTACTATCACCGTGGGCAACTGGAATATCTGCTGGAAAAGCAGTTCGACTAAAAACGTTTTCCCACAACCCGTCGGCCCGGCCATCAAAGTGTTCTGCTTCGGCGGCAGTTGCCGGCGCGTGTCATTGTTCACATGCAGCCGCTTGAGACGCCGGATGTGCCGATAGGCCATCAACGACAAGGCGCGGCGCGGCTCTTCCTGACCTTTGTAGCCCAGTTGCTCCAACCGCTCGGCGATCTCCGGTGGCGCAATTACGGGCAGGACATGGATGAATTCGCGAAAACTCTCCCGCTCGCGCTCAGAAGTATCGAAAAAGTCCGGATTGTCGTCTTCAGATGAGTAGTTCATCGGAATTATGGATAATAATCATAATGGGCGTAGCGAGTACCCATTATCAGCCATGAATTGAAACTATTCATTATCAATTATCAATTCTCAATTATCCATTATCAACTCTCGATTATCCATTATCAATTCTCAATTCTTCCCATCCTTCTGATGCTAGCCCGCAAATCTTTCTCCTCGCCGTGTTGTGAATGACAAGAAATGCAGAGTGGGCCGGTGTCCCTGGCGCTCCCCACAAACCTCAGCGCTCGCTCGGCAAAACCCAGATTAGCATTAAGGGCCTGAGTATCGGCCTGTGTCGCGCGCGTCCCGTGACAGCTGGCGCACGACTCGCGCACTCCCTGCTTCACGGCATCTCCTTCAAAGCCGGCCGTATGGCAATCGGTGCAAATATTTCGGCCTTGCTGGCGGCCTCCCGTATGGACCAGATGGAACTGCTCCTTCAGACTGAATTGCGAGGTCGAACCGGGCAAGTCTTTGCGCGACCACTCCGCCTGCGAGATACCGCTCCAGGTCCATTGTCCGTTGTTGACCGGATAGCCAAATGTTCCGCCGTGCGGCGTCTTGAGCGGCTTGTTCGTTTCGGGCGATATGAATCCGCTTCCGTCACGATGGCAACCCGTGCATGCGATATTTGCAACGAAGGCCGGCCTGAATTCCTGCCCGTGATGTTCACTATGGCAGTATGTGCAGGTCAATCCAACTTTCAGATGAATGTCGGAAACATCGGACTTAAATGCCGTCGTCTGGTGACAGGTAGCGCAATTCTGGTTCAGCGAAGAGGTGAGCCCATGGCATTGCGTACAGGAATTGCCATTTGCTGTCTTCGCTATCGCTGGCATCATGGATAGATCGGCGCGCAGATGCGGGTTCGACAGCGTCCCCGGCGAATATACGTTCTTGAAGGCGAATGTCGCGCTCACGGCGAACACAGTCACTATCAGCGTCCCCCAGACGAAGAGCGATCCGGGCCAGGGACGCAGCAGATCGAGCGTCGGAAACCAGTTGAATTGGGCTTTGCCCAATCCCGCTTTCCCCGAAGGTCTGAGAGGCGAATCGCTCGTTAATTTGCCCGCCTCGCGCATACGCTTATCCCAGAAGACCTTGAGAGACTGCGCCTCGCCCGGGTTGAGCAGGCCCGTGAGCATTCCCGTTCCGGCTAGACGCCGCGTCCCTTTCGGCGTGGTCTTCTCGCGCTGCAATTTCGCAAGCTGGCTGAGGTCGAGCCTGATCGTCCGCCTGTCCTCATTCGGAATCTGAAGCTGGCTCAGTGTCGAAGACTCAATGGGCAAAGGTTTGACGCTCATCTCCACGTCGATCTGCAAACCCTCGCTCGTATATTTCGGGTATAGAAAAAATGGCCCCACCTGAATCAAATCGCCATCCGCCAGCGGCGTCTGTTCTATCAACTCGCCATTGAGCAAAGTGCCGTTGGCTTCCGACAGATTGAATATCCAATAATCGCCATTTATCTCTTTAACACCCGCATGCGTCCGGGACACGGTCGGATGATTGAGCGCCAAGTCGTTGCCGGTCAACCGGCCGATAGTTAAGCCCTCGCTCTCGATCTCTACCGGATCTAGGTTGATGTCTTTTCGATTGACGAGAAAATTGCTCATATATCAATTCGCCAAGAAATAGATGACCTGTATTAAATGAACGATCATCAAGGCCAGCATTATCGATGTGAAAACTACGTGCGGCGCAAGCCAAAGTTTAAGCGACTGATGCAGATAGATCAGCGCATCGACGCGCCGCATGGTCGCAGCCTTCTCGATCGCGCTGAAAAGGTTCCCTCGTTCGTAGGGCGAGAGGGTCTCGACTTCCTGCTCGAACTTCTGATTGGTTTCCAAGATCAATTGGTCGAGCGTCTCACGCTTAAAGTATTGGCGAAAGAGGAAGCCGAACGAGAAGAGACGCGGAAGCACCTGTTGTTGTATGAATACCCGCGCGTCCGGAGTTGCCGCAGCCATCGCCTCGCCCAGTTCGCTACTCAACTCATCGCGGCGCTTCATCAAATCTTCGATCAGCAGCGGCTGTCCCTCGATCTTGGTCAGCAACCTCGGAGCGAAATAGTAGAGCAGAATGCCCAGCAGACCGGTCAACACAACCAGATCGAACGAGATCATGAGCGAAGTCGTCAGTACCCCTCCTGATTCGGTTCCCCCGTGGAGCAGGAGAGTGATGCCTCCGATCACACCCAGGTAGCCGTGCGATAGCAGCCAGTAACGCAGCGGTCCGGCCCGCCGTTTGTAAATCTGCCTCCGAACCGGATATGCCATGACTCCGGCGACCCCGATTAAACCAACGATACCCGTCAGCCAGCGCATATCGAACCACGTGCCGATGAACGGGGACTCGAGACCATAGTTCACCAAACCAAGCGCCGTCAGCGCGGTCATGATCAGCGTCAGCGCGATCCCGACGACGTGCATAACGCGCTTCCCGAAATCCTTGTGCGAGCTATGCTTGAGGATCGCGTGCGTCGAATCCCTGAAGATTACGCCTTCGATATTTTTTATCTCGGCGAAATAGACGCGCGGATCGACGCGGAGCAATGACCCGGTCGGGCAATTTTCCTCACAGCTGTAAGCCTGTCGCTTCGCTCCCAGCGGATTGATCGCCTTGCCCGCGCAGAGATTGCACTTAACGGCCAGGAGATCTTCGGTCTGCTCTACCGCGGGCGGCACCTTCTCGGGCGCGATCCCAAACCACTTTTGCCAGCGGGTCTTCCCGTTCACGCCATTGGTGCGCGCCGGAACCATTGAGATGGCATTATACGGACATTGGGTGGCGCAATCGGCACAGCCGATACAGGTGGCCGGATCTATGTCGACCTGTCCATCGGAGAAACGGCCGATGGAGCCAGTCGGGCAACCGGTCAGACACTCCGGATCTTTGCAATGCAAACAGACGGCGGGTGCCAGGAGGCTCTGGAACGCGGCCTTCTGCTTGAGCGCGAATGGCCGTGTGATGTGTATCCCCTCACGCAGCAGACGGGATTGCCCATGAATCTCGTGACACGCCAGAGAACAATTGCCGCAGCGGATGCACAAATCCATATCCATCACGAGCAGATTGGTGGCATCGACCAATCCCGTCTCGATCAAGTCTTCCTGCGATTTCGCGATCGGCAGCGGCTGTCTCCTCTGCGAGATGTCGCGCGGTGCGATGTTCGAAAAAGCGAGCAATAAGGTCTCGCGCAGTTCCGGAGACTGCCGCAGCTTCGAGATCGAAATCTCCAGGACCTCGGTGCGGCCGAGCAGCGTACAGGTTTGATCCCATTCGCCTGAATGCGTGATCGCTTCGATTCCGAAGCAATGCGACGGCCCGACGTAAGTTGATCCCGCCTTGACGTTCCAGTTGCGCGTCTCACCATCCGTTATCTCTTCGGATGTCGAGATATTTGTGAGCTGCATCGGCGGCGTGAGGCGGGCCCATCCGGATTTGATCAGATAGAGCCTTCGAATCGACTCGCCGGCGCGGAAAAGGACGTGATTTTTCGCATAGACGCGGAATTGCGAAATAGCCTCGAGTTGAGAGATCGCCTCATCGCTCAGTTGCGTGGTGGACTTGATATCCTGCACCGTTGCGGAACGGCCGTTGCGGCGGTAAGCCGAATCGAGGGCTTCGCCGAACTTTGGGAGCTTGCGGAGCAATCGCAAAGCCGGCCTTTGCAACTCCAACACCTGTACCGGCTGGTCGGCGGGCGCCATCACCGTCGCCGCACGCGGGACCCCCGCCAGAACCGACATCTCGCCGAACTGCATTCCCACCGGAATCTCCGAGACTTTCGTCATCCTTCCGGCATCGCGGATCATCACATCCGCTTTGCCCGAGACAACTATGTAAAAACTGTTGCCGCCCCAATCCCCTTCCCGCACTATCTCCTCACCCGGACCGTAGGTCAGCAAACGCACATAGGGACCTACTTTCTTCCCATTGTAATTGCGGCCGTATACGATTACCTCCAGATCGAGCTCGTACTCATAATGTCCTTCAAGCTTTGCCGTCAAATCGGCTATTGCTCCTACGCTTTCAATCGCTGCTAACACCTCGCGATGCTTGATGGTTTCTTGTGGCATAGTATTTTCAGTGTTTCAATATAAAAACAATATTTAATCCGTTTTTTTAGGATTTCTAAGGGAGAACGACCGATGATGATAGCTCATTTTTAGTGCCTCGAGGGGAGTTAGTCAATGGATATTTCGGGCTTTTTGATTTCCATTAGCGGATATCATAACCCGAATTTTCATAAACATCCTTTATATAGACTAATCTTATACAAGAGGCGGTGAGGGATTTAATTCAATTGTGTAAATGGGGCTAACAACAAAGGGCACACGTGCCAAAGGGGGCATTTATCATTGTTTAGTTGTCATTTTTACATCTTACATTTGTCACTGACTCGCACGATGGGCAACGAAATGACAACTGTAAAATGATAAATGTAAAATGATAAATTCCAGAATAACCACTATTCTATATTATTAATCTTTTTGCTTCCCGCCTCTGACTACCTACTCATAAAAAGTTCCCGATCGAACTGGTTCGGATTTCCGATTGCGGCGAAATGAAAATTCTGGAGGTAGGTACTGCTGACGCGTTGTACATCCTCTGGCTTGACCTTGCTCAGGTCATCGATCCAGGTCTGCAAGCGTCGCCAGCCGCCTCCCAGAAGTTCGTACTCCGCCAGCCGTGCGGCCTGTGCATCATTTGTCTCAAGTTTGGAGTAATAAGAAGTCAGCATACCGCCGATCAAAGAGCGCAGTCCATCTTCGCGCAGCACGTTGCGCTGCAGGAAATCGATCTGATCGAACATCACGCGGATCGTTTCGTTCGGTTTGGGAGTGGTCACAACCAGAAAACCCGAATTGGCTCCGTTCGACAACAACGTCGCGTCCGCCGTGTATGTTAAATTGCGTTTTACTCTCACCTCCTGAAAGAAGAGCTGCCCGAGAATATTGACTGCGACATAAAAGGCCGGGTAGTCCGGGTGATCGAGCGGAGGAGCCGCAAATGTTCCCCGAATGTAATTGGTCGCCACGCCCTTCTCGACCACCTGAAACTCGGAGTTGGCCGCATTTTCGAAACGCGGCGGAGCAACCGGTTCATAATCGCCTTTGCTCAGTTTGCCGAAAACGGCCTCGACTTTCTGCTTTATTTCTTCGAGCGTGAAATTGCCGACTACTACCACTGTCATCCGGGAAGTCTGCAGCAGCTTGGCGTGATGAGCCTTCAGATCCGCGACCCCCAGGCTGCGCACCGACTCGATTGTCCCGTCGGGCGAGTTGATGTAGGGGTGCGATTTGTAGAGCAGATTGGTGCTGATCCGCGCGACCTGTGACTCCGGAACATCGTTCTCTTGCCGTAACCCATTGACGATTTGGTCCTTCACCAGCGCGAGCTCTTTCTCCTCGAAGAGCGGGTTGAGGACAATGTCAGAGAGTATCTGCCAGGATCGGTCGAAATTCTGCCGCACGCATTTCATTGCGACGACACTGTAATCGTAACTGCCGGCCGCATCGACCACGGTACCCAGGCGCGCGAGCTCGCGGTTGATCTGGCTCTTCGAAAAGCTCTTCGTCCCCTGCTGAGCTACCTCGAACAACAATGACTCGATGCCCGCATTCTTTTCGTTAATATTGCGCGATCCCCCACGGAAATAAATTTGTACAGCCACCACCTCGTTTCCCTGGACACGGCGATGGATAATCCTGAGACCGTTGGATGTTATGAAATCAGATGTCGAATCGGTCGCACCCGATTGCGCCGTGACCCCGGCGAAGGCGCTTATGCAGCAAAGCACCGCTATTGTAAAAGTCCGGACGACCCTGCGCCCTAATAATTTGATTTCTAGGTTTTCGATATTAATCATCATTGATTTGTCTTTCTCTTTATCTGCCGGTTTGGCGCCGCTTTCCCGCTCTTCTCTTTCGTTTCTCTCGCTTCGGACTTACCAGCTTCGACGGTGCTTTCCCCCGCCTTCTTCTCAGAAGCGGGAGACTCTCTCACTATCAGGTCCTGCGTCGTTAAATTTATCTTCTTCTGGTCAGCCTCCGAGATGAGAACGCCCACGACCCGCGGCTTGTTCTTGATGTATTTATCGACATAGCGCTTGATGTCGGCCCGCGTCACTTTGCGGAGGTTCTCGACGTAATTCGCGTAGTAACCGAGCCCCGAACTCGCCCACCAGAAGCTGACAGTATGAGCATACTCGGAGGGCTTCTCGCGACCATAAACCTCGTTTACGTCGAGCAGCGTCTTCGCGCTTTCAAGTTCCTCGTCAGTGAAATAATCGGGCGAGTCGAACTGGGCGATCTGCGCATTGACCGCTTTGAGCGCATCTTTGAGCTTTTCGGGGGTCGTCTGCGCCAGCAGCGAAATGGGTCCGACGTTGAGCTGGGTATAGTAGTTGAAAGACGTTCCGGTTGTCAGCCCCGTATCGATCAGCTCGCGTGAGAATTTTGAATTCGGCTGCCGCAGAATGAACGAGAAAACGTCCGCCGCATAGGTCGCCGGAGCGTCCGTGTCAGTCGAGGGGCCGTGGTAAGACAGTTGAATGGTCGCCGCATTGACCGCCTGATTGATGATCACAAATTCATCTTTCTGGAGCGCCGGATGTTTGGGAACCGGATATTTCACGAATGGGTCGTCGCCCCGCGCCCATTCATTGAATAGCTCAGCGGCGAGTTTGAAGATCTCCTGAGCATTGACATCGCCGGCCACTACCAGAGCGGAGTTGTTCGGGATGTAATACTTCTGCTGAATCGTCCGCATCATCTCGGGAGTAGCGGTAGAGACCGTTTCGGGATTCCCCCCCTGATTTTTGCGCGATGGGTATTTGTACCAGAGCTGTCTATCCACCCCGTTGATCAAATAGAAGAATGGATTGGACCGATGCTGCGCCAGCTCATCGAGGACGACCTGGATCTCCTGGTCAAGCTCGCGCTTGTCGAATAGCGGATAGCGGATCGCATCGCGCATGAGGACCATCGCCTCACGGGTTCCGGTTTTGACCGTGGTCGTATAGTAATTGACCACCTCTTCGCGCGTCGTGGCGTTCTGCAACATGCCGAGCTCCGCCGGCCGGTCGTGATACCCTTCCGCCCGTGAACGCTCATTCGATTTGAAAAACATGTGCTCATAGAGATGCGAGAGTCCGTTAAATTCCGGCGTCTCAGTATATGCGCCGTTTTTAACGGCGATCTCAACCGTCACGAGCGGTACCGAGCGGTTTTCGATGACGATCACCTGCAACCCGTTCTTGAGCGTGATCATCTGCCACTGCGGTTTACCATTGACCGTGACGAAGGCGAGCAGCGATAAAAATATTGCTGTCGCAAATCCTGCGGCGGCTCGCCGATATTTGATGTTCACGATTAGTATCTCCAATCAGTTGGGAATTGATTGTTAACAGTTGATAGTTCGTAAACACTCCGGCAACAACAAAACGAACTACCAACTATCAACTGTTAACTCCCGGATTACTTCCAAAATGCAAACCAGCTCTTCTTATTCCTGCGTCCCGCGAGGGCGTCGAGGTCTGGGTCCGGCTGGAACGGGATCGCGCGATCATTGATCAAAGCCAGCGGATTATCCTCTACCATGGCGCGCGCATAATCCGCGCCTCCCCAGTTCGCCGCGATCCGGACCGCGGGCGATAGCAGTGGCCTCCGGCGATCTTGGTGATGCGCGTCGGTGGCGATGAAGTGTGCGAGCCCGGCTTCGACGATCCGCTTCGCCGTTTGATACGGATCAGGTCCGAAGCTCTTGGTCAAACTCCCTGCATCGAGCTGTGAGAAGGCTCCGCGTTCAACCAGGTCGGCGATGATCCGGGGGTCCTCTTGAATGCGTTTGTTTCGCTCCGGGTGCGCGATTACCGGCGTAATTCCGGCACTGAGTATCTGAAAAATCGTCATTTCGATATTGGGCGGGATAGATTGAAACGGAAATTCGAGCAGCATGTAAGATGTGCCGTTGAGTTTGATGCGGGTTTCCGGATCATCGGTCTCCTGAAAAATTTCGTAACTGTATCGAACCTCCGCTCCCGGCACTATCTTGACGCATCCACCGCACGCATTCATCACCGCTTCGATCCTGGCGCGAATCGACTCTTTATCCGGCGTCTGATGTACACCGTCAAACATATGAGGCGTCGCGATGATCGTCTCGATTCCGTCCGCCGCCGCGACACGAGCCATCTCCACCGACTCCTCCAGGGAGCCCGCACCATCATCGGTTTCAGGTAGGATATGGCAGTGAATATCGACCATGAATGGCCATTATCGATGATTGCGTATATCCGTTCAAGGCGCTTATCCGCGGAACGATCGGGTATACATCAAAAAACCCCATTACGAATCTACAACTTAATACAAAGACAATCCGATCGCTGAATTGGCCACCGATGCGAGATTGATGTGCGGCGGCTTCGTCCCCCGCCTCATAAGTTTGGTTTAGCTCGATCCCGCTCGCTGCGCCGAGGGACTACGCCGGACTGCTTCGATCAGCGCTCCCGATTTAATCGCCAGGTGCGAATCGGTCCAGATTGCGAGCCCTTCGCTCACGATAATAGCCTGAGGCGATTCGTGCTGAACGCCTGTCACCCTCGCCAGTTCGTCGCTGACATCGCGCGAACTCTGGATGACGATCAGGCAATTGCGTACCCCTGCGCCCTCCGGCGCCTGCAGATACTTGCGAAACTCATTGAAAGCGCGCATGCTCACTCCGCAAGTATTACTGTGTTTGAAAAAAAGAACCGTCTGCCGATCGCTCGCCTGCAAAACCTCCGCCAGCGCATCTAGCGATGTGATCTCCTGATAGTCCATCTTTATTATTGCTGCTCCAATCTTTGATACGGATGCGGGATAGCCTGTGATAACATTAACTCACTGCTGAGCGCAAGCAGCCTCGATCATTGGCCCATCTTTCGTGTAAGCTAGAGCCGGTAAGCTAACGTTTGCTTCAGTGTTTCCAAAGATATTTAACAATTTTTCACTCTCTTGAAACACGTATGAAAATCTGTTCGTATAGGGTGTCGGCTGATTCGTACATCCGAAAATAGCATATAAAATAGAAAGTTATCATCTTCTGGAGGGAATCACACTAATGGTCGTAACTAGGAGAAAGAAGATCATAATCGCGGCAGCTGCGGTAGTCGTGTTAGGGGGGATAATTGTCGCCGGAGTATTCGCGCGCCGCAATGATCAGGTCGAGGTTCAGACGGCCAAAATCGAACGCCGCGCCGTTCTCGAATCGAAGGTGACGGCGAATGGCGAGGTTCGGCCGATTGTATACTCCGATCTCACCGCGGAGGTGCCCGGCCGCGTCACCGACGTCTACGTCAAAGAGGGGGAGAAGGTGAAGAAGGGGTCTCCGCTCCTTCGCGTTGACCCGACGCAGCTGGCGACATCGACATCATTTCAGGAAGCCGCGCTGCGCGCATCACAGGCTGAAACCCAGACTCAGACGGCGGCGCTGGACGCGGCTGAGAATTCAATCAACACGGCGCGCGCCCAGTTCAACACATCGAAGGCGGATTTCGATAAGTCGGCTGTCGAAAAAAACAATGCGGAGATCGAGCTCAAACGCGCCGCTGAACTGCTCGAAGCCGGAATCCAGTCGCGGTCGTTTTATGATACCGCCAAAATGAGATTTGATGCGGCTTGCGCCTCAGTCGATGCGGCGAAAGCCCGGGTCCAGCAATCGGAGGTCCAGATGCGAGATGCGGAGATTCGCGTCAAACAGGCAAGCGCGACGCTCAATTCGTCGAAGGCGCGCGTCTCACAGCAGCAGGCGAGCCTCGACCAGGCGGCCGACCAGCTCAGAAGGACCACGCAGTATGCACCGATCGACGGGATCGTGGCCGGCCCGATCGTCAAGGAAGGCACGTACGCCCTCGCCAACTTTTCATCGACCCCTTTACTGCTTATCGCCGATATGTCTGTCATCAACATCGAGGTCCGCGTCGATGAGACCGACATCGCGAACGTCGCGCTCGGCCAGAAGGCCAAGGTTAAAGTCGATGCCCTGGGAGACAGAGAGATCGAAGGCGAGATAGTTGAGCGGGCTGCCTGGGCACAGAATCGTTCGGGACAGACGACGGCTCAGACTGCCGCCGCAGCGAATCAGGAGGCAAAGGATTTTAAAGTAGTGGTTCGGCTCATTAATCTGACCGACGAAGTGCGTGAGCGCCTGCGCCCGGGCATGTCAGCCACCGCGGTGATTACGACCAACCGGCACGAGAATGTCATCGCGGTTCCGCTCCAGTCGCTGGTTGAACGCGACCCGCAGCAGGTCGGACAGGGTGGAACAAACACAGAGGCTCAAAACCAGGCGAAGAATCCCAACGAGAATCCTAAAGATCCCAAAGATAAGAAGCCGGTCAAGGGCATCTTCGCCATCCAGAATGAGAAGACCGTATTTGTTCCGGTCGAGACGGGAATCACCGGTGAGAACGACATAGAGATCAAGAGCGGTCTGAAAGAAGGGCAAGAGATAGTCATCGGGCCCTATCGCCAGCTACGCACACTGAAGAACGATCAAAAAATCAAGCGGGAAGACAAGAATAAAAAACCCGCGGGCGAGGAAGGCAAAGCATAGCAACGCAGTAATAAGTAATATATTAAAGCTGCGCAACATCAGCCATATCAAAGAGGTTTCATTAATGCTGGTAGGCACAATACAAGAGCAGACGGGAATTTCGAGCGAGCTCGTGCGCAATGGTATGCAGGATGCGATGATTCGCACACAGGAGCTGTGGAAGACATATGTCATGGGAGAGGAGGAGATTCACGCGCTACGCGGAGTGACCTTCGAGATCAAGCGCAACGAATATGTCGCTATCATCGGCCCGTCAGGCTCGGGCAAATCGACGCTGATGAACTTGATCGGTTGTCTCGATACGCCGAGCAAAGGAGAATATTGGCTCAACGGCAAACTGGTCTCGCAGATGGATGACGACGAACTGGCGCACATCCGCAACAAGGAGATCGGGTTCGTCTTCCAGACATTCAATCTGCTGCCGCGCGCGACCGCATTGCACAACGTCGAATTACCGATGATTTACAATGGCACGCCGGCGGCCAAAAGAATAGAGATGGCTAAGAGGGCGCTCGAATCGGTCGACCTCGGCCAGCGCATGAACCACAAACCAAACGAACTCTCCGGAGGTCAACGGCAGCGCGTTGCAATCGCGCGAGCGCTCGTCAATAACCCGTCAATCATCCTGGCCGATGAACCTACGGGAAACCTCGATTCGAAGACATCGGAAGAGATCATGCAGCTCCTCGATGTGCTCCACAAACGCGGAAACACGATCATCCTCGTCACACACGAGCACGATATCGCCGCTCATGCTCATCGTGTCATTTCGATCCTCGACGGGCAGATATCAAAAGATGAGCGTATGAGGTAATCGATCCAGTAAAGATTGGTGCACGAAGCGCGATCTACAGAAGCGCCAGATACCGCTGATCTCAACCGAACTCCAAGCGCGCAAGCCATTTGCTTCAGGCGGTTAGAAATCGCGTGCGGAAAGAAAAGACCGCGTAAACGCGGAACTCCAAGCGCAAGCGCGTGATCAACCTGATATCAACTATTTTTTTTCGTTCTGGTGTGTCGCGCGTTAAATCGCTCGCTGCCTATATCGCGCAGGCGGCGCTGGAATGGTGAATCGGCCTCGCGGATACTGAGCCGGCGGATTTGTTCCCATCGCCTTTCGATCTCAGCCTGAAATTCGCTGCGGTGGTCCCGGAAGTAATCGAGCGCTGCGCTCACCTGACTATTCGTCAGAGCGGGAAAGCGCGAACATATCTCGTCGAGGCTTCCGCCGTGGGCAAGTCTATCGATTACGATCTCGATGACTTTTACCTGTTTTCCCCTGATCCAGGCCACACCACAGCTGTCCAGTTCGATTGGCGCCTTCGTATTCTTTGATCCACTCGCTTCAGCCAATTTTTCTCTCTCTGCTGGAAATTTATAAGTATTTTAGTAATTGTTCCGTACACTCGCAAGCGAATAAAAACCCAGATGAAACGGTTCCTGGTTTGACTATCCACGATCTCGGGTTACTATGTCGAGGAGGAATTTGTCGATGCCGTCAGCGTGGTATCGGGAAACACGGAAATTTAGGCAGGATTTACAGGATTTTTCAAGATTCAGCGCATTTATGAAATCCTGAAAGATTCTGTAAGTCCTATCTTTTTTAAGGAGATACGAGGTGAAAAACGGCGGACAGAAAATATTGATTTCGGTCTTTTTCGCTCTGTTGATCAGCGCGGCTCTGACGTTGTCACCATTGGTCAGCGCACAGGATGACGCGAAAAGACAGAAACTTACCGATCAATATAAAAGTGCGATCAATATCATCAAGGAGAATTACGTCGTCGAGGTCGACCACGAGATACTGACCAAGGTAGCGATCCATGGCATGCTCAAATCGCTCGACCCTCACTCCGACTATCTGGACCGGAAAACATTCCAGGAATTCAACGAGAAGCAACACAGCAAGTACTTCGGCATCGGATCGCACATCCGCTCGGCAAACCGCGCAACATACATCATCGAGCCATTCAGCGACAGTCCGGCAATACGCGCCGGCTTGCGTTATGGCGATCACATCGTGGCGGTCGACGGCACGGATACATCGAATTGGACTTCCGATCGTGTCCGCAATCTCCTGCTCGGCGCACAGGGGACTCAGGTGGCCGTCAAGGTAAAACGGCTCGGAGTTGACGAACCGCTAACGGTCAATATCGTCCGCGACGGCATCTACCTGCCATCGATCCCGAACTACTATCTGATCAAACCGAACATCGGATACATCGGTCTGACGCGCAACTTCCAGACGACCACGGCAAACGAGCTGCGAGATGCGATAGCAGAATTGCGCGAAGCGGGCGCCGAATCTTTCATCCTGGACCTGCGCAACAACGGCGGAGGATATCTCGATCAGGCGATTCGCTCGTGCGACCTTTTCTTACAGCGCGGTCAAGCGGTCGTTTCCGTGCGCAGCCGCCCCGGCAGCAGAAACGAAAAACAGGACTATTTCGCCGAACAGGGGGTTAGCGAAAACTTCCCGCTCGTAGTTCTTATCGACCGCACGTCGGCCTCCGCGTCAGAGATCGTGGCGGGCGCTATTCAGGATCACGATCGCGGGTTGATAATCGGCGAACCGAGCTTCGGCAAAGGGCTCGTTCAACGCATCTTCCCGCTCCATAACGGCGGAGCGTTGACCCTCACCATCGCTCATTACTACACGCCCAGCGGCCGATTGATTCAACGCGATTATTCGAACGGGTCGCTCTTCGAGTATTATTCCCGAAGGAACGCTGACGGCAATTCTGCACCCAAGCAGAACCCGGCGGACGAGAAAAAGACCGATCTCGGCAGAACGGTATACGGCGGCGGTGGAATAGAGCCCGATATCAAGGTGGAGCCCAGTTTCCGATACGACCGGCCGGAATTGTTGAATGCGGCGCAGGGCAGCCTGTATTCGAGCATCTGCCTTTTCGTGCGCGAACTGGTCGGCGGGCAGGTCTCGGGCTTCCCTCAATTCAAACTTAACAACAGCGCGCAGCACAGCGCTCGCCCCAAAATGTCCGAATACACCATCAATGACGATGCGTTGAAAGCATACCGCGCATTTGCCGTTAAATTTTTCAAGGACAACCCGGAATATCGCGTAACGACGGCGACGATCGATGAGAACCTGGTCTGGGCACGTCTCCAAATCCGATACGAAGTGCTTCTGGCTGCGTACGGCACCGAGATAGCTCAACAGGTAATGAATGACATGGACGTCCAACTGCAACGCGCCGTCACTGAAATGCCGAAAGCCGCAGATCTGTCGAATCGCTCCTGGCGGCGTTCGACAACGAGCGTGATCCGGTAATTCGATAAAGCAGAAAGCAAAAAGGCAAAAAAAAGCAAGAAAGGCAATATTCGGTATTTTTGCCTTTTTTGCTTTTTTTGTTTCATCCACTCACAAGATCGCCACCATCGGCAACATTTCGCTTCGGGCTTCCCAAGGGAGTTTATCTCACACCCTTGAGAATCGAGCTGAGCTTGACAACTTTCGACACACTCTCTGAATAAAATGAAAATCATCGACACACATCAGCACCTCTGGGATCTCGATCATCTGCCATACTCGTGGACTTCTAATCGCCCGAAATTGAAGCGCAATTTCCTTTTAAGGGATTACCTGGATGCTACCCGCGGCTTCGAGGTGATCAAATCGGTTCATGTCGAGGCCGATGTAGACGAACCGCACATGCTAGCTGAAACTCAGCACATACTGGCTCTGGCGGAGGACGATAGCAACCTGCTCTCAGGTGTAGTAGCGGCGGCGCGACCCGAATACGATAACTTTCGCGAGTATATTGAACAGATCGCTGGCCGTCCCCATCTGAAAGGGATTCGCCGTTTATTGCAATCAGAACCCGATGAGCTATCAACGACGGCGACATTTATCGAAAACGTACGTTATCTCGAGGCATATGGGCTTTCGTTCGATATCTGCGTGTTGGGGCGGCAGCTGCCTCTCGCGATCAATCTCGTGAACAAATGCCCGAAAGTGAATTTCATCCTCGACCATTGCGGCAATCCCGATATAAAGGCGCGGGACTATGAAAACTGGCGCAGCGCGATGAGAGAGATCGCAAGCTATCCCAATATCGTATGCAAAGTCTCAGGCATCGTCGTCAATACGGATATCGAAAACTGGACGATTGATGACCTGCGGCCGGCGGTCGAGCACGTCATCGATTGTTTCGGATGGGATCGCGTGATGTTCGGTAGCGATTGGCCAGTCTGCACCCTCGCAGCCAGCTTCAAACAGTGGGTCGATGCGCTGATATTCCTCACCAAAGACGCGGGCGCTAACAATCAACAAAAACTCTTTCAGGATAATGCCCGGAGGGTTTATAGGCTTAATTAGTTGATAGTTGATAGTTCGAATAGATTGTGGCCACAAATTATTCGAACTATCAATTATCAACTATCAATTACAATCAAGAACGCCTTCTTTGAGAAAACTCTGGAACCAGACGCCCGGGTTATAGGTGTTTTCAGTGAGCGCCGGTTGGCGGCCGTCAATATCGGTGCCGGAAATGGAGAGGCGGAACCTAACTCTCAATTCATTCATCTCTTCGCGCGTCAGTCTCTCGCGAATTCCGGGTTGGCCATAATTTCTCGTCTGCAAACAGAAGGTCTGATTCCGCTCATCGTATGTGGCATAGTTCGGCACCAAATCGACCGTGAAGTTGTAGATAATTTCGGGCATGAAGACCGCCCGCACACCGATAACCATCTGCCCTTGATTGTTCGTGATTTGAGGTATCGGATCGACCGTGCCTTTGTGAATGCGCATCGAAAGCAATGCGGTGATCCTGTTTCCGACCCGTTCCGGATAGAGTTGAGGGTAAGGAGAGTAGGAGCCGTCGAGTGGGAATTGCATCGAATATTTCAGGCGGATTCCTATCGTATTACCCTTCTCCGATACCAGCGGTTCATCAGACCATTTGACGATGTGCGCACGGATAATCTTCTGCTCAACTTCGCTCGCCTCCCTGCTTAGGTCCTGTAACATCTGGTTATTGAAGATCGCGGACGGAGGGCTCTCAGACGGCGCATTTGATACCTCGGTGGCACTCGGCCGGATCAGCGAGTGAAATACCCGTTGAAATCCTTTGCCGTTCACATCGCGGCCGCGGGCGAGTACTCGAAATGGCTGTTCCGGCGTCTCGATCAGCAGCATAAAGGTCGATGGATTGGAATAATCGCTTTGCCGGAATTTGAGCGGTGCGATCGGCTCCCCCGCTTCATTTATGAGCTTAAACTCCATGGTCTCGAGATTAAACCCTGACGCGAATACCTGAGCCTGCTGCCGCGATCCGCGAGCCGGCTGAAACCTGTCGATCATGTGGATGCCTGTCCGGCCGAAGAACTGCAAGCAACAGACGTAGAGCTCGCCCTGCACGGTGATAGAGGCGGAAAACTTGCCTGATCCTGAAACAAGCAGCTTCCATTTTCCTGGCCGGGGATCCCACATAGAAATAAGGCGATTCTCATTCGTTTCAGTCACGGAGATGTTCGACTCAGCGACGTCGATGGGCTTCCCTATCGGCGAGACGACCGTCAGTTTGAGTTGCTCGGAATATTGGACGGAGAACTGCAAGCGCAACACGCCGACCTCGACGGGAACCTCTATCTCGCGCGGCTCGTCTGAGAGGACGCCCGATACGATCGCGATAAATTGCGCGTTCGGGTCTTCCTGAGCGATCGTACTACTCGTTAGTATAATTATGGGACTGATGAGCGCCCCGAGCACGATGAGGAATTTACCGATTGATTTCAAAACCGCTTTTGATGCCATAGCACAATTATCAATCAATTTATGGGTGCGCGCAGTGTAGCATCAACCAATTCAAATTGCTATCAGCGTCCCTTCTGGGGGCTTTGGTGCCCGCTATCTGGCGTGATAGATTGCCAATGAAAATCGCCAGGTGAATATTCGGGAAAGCTGAACAAATATCCACTACCATTACTGATGTACCTGATAGATGGGAACAATGTAATCGGTCAACGCGTCGGTTGGCACCGCGACAAGCCGGGATCGCGCCGCCGATTGCTCGAAGAGCTGGCGCGGTTCTTTCGCCTAAAGAAAACGCGTATTGCGGTAGTCTTCGATGGGGCGCCTGATAAAAGTTTTCCCGATGGTTCGAGTTATTGCGGCGTGCAGATTTTTTACGCGAGGCACAAATCGGATGCTGACAACCGCATCATCGAGATGGTCGAAGCTGAGAAGAATCGCAAGGGCATGATAGTCGTTACCTCCGATGGAGCGCTGGCGTCTTACGTGCGCCTGTGTGGCGTCGCAGTCATGCGCTCGGGAGAGTTCCGCCGAATGCTCGATGGGGCTTCAAAAGAACCGAATGATCCTCCCATAGAAGTTGGAGATTTGGACGGCTGGTTCCGCTATTTCGGCGTTGCCGGTGAGGATACTGACGAGACCGATGAATGAACAGATTTCTGTTGTTGACTATTTGCGCCGCAGCGGGCCTGGCAATGGCCTTTTTATTTATTGATAGCTGCCAGCTCGATGGGGGCGTTCATTTCCTCTTTGCGAAATGGGCCTGGAAACATCCGGAATTGTTCGTCGGAGTCTGGTCACGACCGATCTATACATTTATTTATGCATTTCCCGCGCTCCTCGGCTATCGCGCGACCCGCATATTCACCGTCCTCATCTGCCTGGGGATCGCGTGGCAAACCGGGCGTTTAGCCGAAGACCTGAAGATCGGACGCGCACCACTCGCCATCGCGCTGGTCTGGCTGCAACCATCGTTCTTTCTCTTCTGCGCAGACAATATGACCGAACCCATCTTCGCCCTCATTTTTGTCATCGCGCTGCGCCTGCATCATCGCGGCCATCATAAAACCGGCATGTTAATCGCTTCCCTATTGATAGGAGCGCGACCCGAAGGATTTTTCCTGGGGATTTTATGGTTGATATGGATCCTCGGTCACGGACCGCGGATCGCGGTTTGCGATTTTGCCAAATACAAGGAACCTACTGACTTCGCAATCAACAAGACTCTTTTGCCCGCGATCCCCATCCTCGCGACCGGCGCGATCATCTGGTGGCTAGCTGCCCTGGCGATCACGGGCGATCCGCTCTTCATCATTCATAACTGGCCAACTAACTGGCCGCTTACCGGCACGATCTACGGAACCGCGGGTCTCACAGCTTACCCCTTCAGATTGCCCGAAATTGTCGGGCCGCTTCTGCTGGTCCCCTTCTTTTTCGGCCTGTTCCACCTGATCAAACGGCGCGAATTGTTCACGCTCACTTCGACATTTCTGCTCATTTTCGGACTCCATACCGTCCTGCGCGCCTGGGGACTCCTTGGCTCCGCCGGTTATCCCCGTTATATGATCGCGATTTCACCGGCGTTAGCGATAATCACGCTGGTCGGATGGAATGAAATAAGCGCCTCATGGCTCTCTTCCGCCCCGCGATTTATCAGAACGGTCTGCGTAGCGAGTATCATCTCGCTCTCCGCCATCTTAAATTTCCTCTACGCAGATGGCGCCGAATGGTCGCGCGACGCCCGCGCGCTCGCTGAAGTTCATTCGTGGTTCGAAGCTAATCCGCTCCCCATCGCACGATTGATCTGGAGCGAACCATATTCCTGTATCCTGTTTGACCGCGATCCCTGGGAGAATCCGGTCTTCACGCGCAACCGGGAAACCGATCTCAAGTTATTGAGGAATTCACCCCCGGGCACTCTGGTCGTGTGGGATGAGAGAGTCGGGCCGAAATGGACGGGATTGAAAGCGACGGATTTCGAAGAGACGGGCTACCAGCTCGTGCATTCGCAATCATTTATTTTGAATGGTTACATCCTGGAGAGTTCGTGGTTCGGATATGGAGGACCGAGACATCAACTTATATACCTGTTATATAAAGCGAACGCGGCTTCATCAATTAAATAGGGCCGCACCCCTAGGATTAAGGCTCGCCGCCTATTTCGGCTTGGTGAAGCGCACCGAGCGCACATTGCCATTTCCATCCATCACTGCAATCAACTGCTTTCCCGACGGAAGCTTGCCGAAATCAAGGATCCTGTTATTGCCTGACTTGCGTTTCCGGTACTTATCGCCGAAGGTATTCTCAAGATCAGTAACCGACCAGTTAACCAACCACTCCACGCTCGACAGCAGCTTCCCGGGTTTACTGAAACCAATCGACACACCCGTTGACACACTGAGATATTTGATCGTGTACTCCTCAGACGTATCCGTCTCTTTGGTTTTGATGAGAGCGGCCGTGCGCGTCAATTCTCCGACCTCATTAAGATTAGTCAGCCCGATACCGTCGACGAGGCGATAGAAAAATGACAGCGCTTCAAACGGGCGAACGAACATCGGATACTGAGGCGTGAGCCCCAAACGCTCGCGGGCAGCGTTGGTGAGTTGTCCGTCGATTCCCTCCTCCTGACCCGGTGCTTCTCCGGGATTGGGCGAAACCGCGCCGGTCTGATCAGATGGCGCCGGTTGTATGCGGGATAGGTCCGACTTCACCTGATCGCCGATCATCCCGCGAACATAGTTAACCGGAACGGCGAAATTTATGTTCTGGCCGCTCTTGAGGACGTAGGTCACGATTCCGACTACTAACCCCGACGAATCGAATAACGCCCCGCCGCTGCTCCCCGGACTGGTCGGCGCGGTAATCTGGAAGACGCGATGGGTCTCGAGACGCCGAACCCCGCTGATGACTCCAGTAGTTACGGAATTCGTCAATCCTTCCGGACTGCTGATGACGACGACGGGCTCGCCAGCTTCAACACGGTCGGAATCGCCCAGTTGCACGGTCGGGAGCTTGAAGCCCTTGATCTTGAGGACAACCAGATCCTTGGCATCATCGACATCGACGACTTCGACCGTCTTGTACATGTCACCTGACGGCAATTTGACCCGTACCATCGCCGCTCCTCGAACGACGTGTAGGTTGGTTACAATTGCCCCGTTTGTCGTGACGATGAAGCCGCTTCCCTGACCTATGACGTTATTGCGGTCATCAAGCCCCTCGAGAACCACGACCGCTTTCGATTGCTCACGCGCAATTTCGCTGGGTGATTTCGGTGATTTTGCCTCGTTGTTCTGTGCCAGCCCCCATGTCGTGAAGACTAACGATGAGACGAATATAGCCATGATCCTGATTTTGTGTCGCATAGAACTCACCCGATCGACCGTTTCGCTAAATCGAATTTAATGAGGATACAATGTATTGTTTATATTGATGTCAGGATGCGTTAATAAAGTCAAGGCTCAACCTATCTAGTGAGATCAATGCACGAAGACAAATAGTGACAAAAATGGCAGAATTTTTATATATCTTTGAGGACTGGCGTATTACAGTTAATCCAAACCGTAGACTGACGACTGGCCGGGTCAGGGGTGGCCGTCAGGGGGTGGCCGGGTTAAGAGGGGGGGAACGAAAAAACCGAAAACTCAAATCTAAAGGATACTAGCGAACTACCTGTTCGGTTGCTATCGATGGCCGAACACACTACTGAGCCGTTACTTTGGTGTCCTTACTCAACGCCTCACGAACCCTTTCGAGATAATTTCCTTGCGGGTTGAGTTCTGAGATAGCCACCGAGCTGTCGTAGGAGAACAAGATGAAACCTTTCGCCCCGAGCTCGCGCGTCACTTTAATCCTCTCGAGCGAGCCTTCGGCCGTAAGGTTGAAAGCGCCGATCCCACCCCATACCGGTTTGCCGCTGGAGTTTTTCACTACTCCCTGAATTTGTTTGCGGAAAATATCGGGGTTGGTTGTGTATGCCATCGGACAGATGACATCGAGCCATCCTCGCTTCAGCCAGGATTTCCAGTCTTGAAACCGCCATTTCAAGGCGGCGTCGTCGTTGGCGAAGACCGCGGCGGAGATAATGACATTAGGCTTGATCTTTTTTACGCCTTTGTATATCTGGCCGACGAGTTCACTCACCTGATTGCGCTGGAATTCAGCATAACGCTCCGGGAAGGTCACCGCATAGGTCAGCGGATCACTAGCAGCCTGCGATACCAGAAACTCACGGACTTTATTGTCTAAGTTCTTCTCGACTTCAGCGCGAAATCGCTCCAGTGATGTGCGGCTATAGTCGTATCGCGGATTCGGATAGCGGACATAATCGAAATGCAGGCCGTCTACATCATACCTCTGGGCGACATCGAGCCATATGTTGTAGATACTTTCCCGCACTCCCGGATTGGCCGGCGATAGGAAAAGCCCCTCAAGGTCGCTCCGATTGGCGCGGCTGTATTCGGCGATCTTTTGCAGATAACTGGGAGATGTCGGGTCGGCATTGTACAAATCCGATGCCAGTGCGCGCGGCACACCCAACCAGTCAGGGTGTTTGTAGATGACGTGGTCTTCGGATTTGGGCAGTCTATCCATACTCGAGACCAGGAAAATGTTAATCCAGGCGTGAACCCTGATGCCGACGCGATGCGCTTCCTCGATCGTCATCGCTAGCGGATCAAAATCTGACGGCTGTCCTGCCAGCCCCTCGCCGCGCGGCTCGAGATTCGATGTGTAATAAGCATCACCGCGACTGCGCACCTGAACGACCAGATCCGTGAACCCGTTTTCGCTCGCGCGTCTCACCGCATCCCTGACGTCTTCGGGTTTACCGAGCGATTCCCGCTTCACCCATAAGGCTCGCGCCTCATTTTCCGGTCCCAGAATGGCGGCGGTATTTTTTGACTTGCCCAGAGGCAGCAGCAACGTCTTGGACGGCGCCGCCGTTTGCTGCGTGGGCAGCAATGCGCTCAGTAATAAAAGAGCATAGCAGCAAATAATGATCAAAGCACGTTTCATAACTCAGTTTTCAGTTATCAGTTTTCAGTTTTTAGCTTTCAGATTTTAGCTCTCAGGTTTTCAGTCTTTAATAAATTAGGCGGCCATCTGGAAACTAAAACCTGAAAACTGAAAACTGTAGTTAATACAACAAATATTTACTTCTGATCGCTCGAAAACCATCGAGATCGCTCTGCCAGAGTTGACGCAGAGTGCGTGCGTCGGAACCTCGCCGAAAAGCATCGAGGACCTGTTGATTAGCGAGCAGCCGATTGAACTTCTCAGTCGAAAAGTCTTTCGGGAAAAGCCTTAACAATTGAACTGCGACCTCGAGCCCTGCCAGCACGGGCTCAAAGACCTGACGATCGGTGATCAAAACATTGACACCGCCGCATTCCGCGTCTTTGTGCACGCTCGTTCTCGGTGTGAACCGGACCGGCACGAAGCGCGCTCCCGGCAGGTTCGCCTTGTTTAATGCCTGCGCTAACCGCCGTCCATCGATCCATGGAGCTCCGACCAGCTCGAATGGCGTATCAGTGCCGCGACCTACCGAGACGTTTGTCGGTTCCAGCAAACAAATCCCGGGATAGAGCGTGGCCTGTGTCAGGCTGCGCATATTTGGCGAAGGATTGATCCAGGGCAGCCCGGTTTCATCGAACCATTCGCCGCGCTTCCAACCCTCGACGCGAACGACCGTCAAATCGGCGCCGATGTTGCGCTCACTGTTGAACAATCGCGCCAACTCGCCGGCCGTCATCCCGTGTCTGACCGGGATGCGATGATATGCCGTGAACGACAGCTTATCGCCATCGGCTAGCGGACCTTCGACGCCTTGTCCGGTGATGGGATTGACGCGGTCGAGCACGATGAATCCGATCTTGTGCTTCGCGGCCTCTTCCATCGCCATCCCCATAGTCGAGATGTAGGTGTAGAAGCGCGCGCCGATGTCCTGGATGTCGAAGACAAGCGCATCGATCTCTTTAAGCGACTCGGATGCCGGCTTGCGCGTCTCACCATAAAGGCTATAGATCGGCAGGCCGGTCTTTTCATCCTTCGAGTTCGATATCTTCTCCTCATCCAGCACTCCGCGTATGCCATGCTCGGGAGAGAAGAGCGCAACCAGCTTCACCTCCGGCGCGTTAAAAAGCAGATCGATCGTGCTCCTGCCTCCCCGATCCTTTCCCGTCTGATTGGTGATCAACCCGATACGCTTGCCCCGCAGCACCTTAAAACCGTCGCGGGCGACAGCATCGATGCCGTTCAGCGCGCTCCCGGTACCCCGCGCCCCCCTACTCTTGTTTTTCTCCGAACCTTCAACAATCGGGGGGGCGATAATCGAAGCCGCGACAACCGTGGCCACACGGCCCCGCAGCGAGTTGATATTCGCCGGTCGCTCCGGATCGATCTTCGGATGGACGCGATTGCTCAAAAAAATGACGAATGTCTCACTCGATGGATCTATCCAGATCGATGTGCCGGTGAATCCGGTGTGACCGAAGCTGCCGATCGGAAAGAGGTCTCCGCGGTTGGCTGAATATCCGCTTGAGATGTCCCAGCCTAAACCGCGCAACACACCATCGGTCGATCCGCCGGCGGCGACCCGCGCTTCGGTCATACGCGATACGCCGAGCGAACTCAAGATTCTAGCCCCCTGATACTCGCCGCCATTCAAGATCATCTGGCAATAGATCGCCAGATCGTCAGCCGTCGCAAACAACCCGGCGTGACCGGCCACACCTCCGAGCAGGTAAGCCCGCGGGTCATGGACCTCGCCGCGCATCCAACCGGCCTGGCCCTCTGTCACTGATGCCCCATCGCCGCCTCGTCTCTCGGTCGGCGCGATGCGCGTTTTCACTCCTTCTCCCAACCTCTTCAGTGGCGTGTAGGCAGTCTCTTTCATTCCAAGTGGCCTGAAGATGTTCTCTTCAGCAAACTCATCGACCGGCTTGCCGCTCACGCGTCTGACGATTTCGGCAAGCACTATATAGTTGACATCGGAGTAGATGAACTTCGATCCCGGTTCCGCGAGAGGGGCGAGGCGCCAGATGTTCTCGAACGCCTTCTCCGCACCCTGCTCATAATCTTTAATATCGTTGTCAGCAATCAATCCGGATCTATGGATCAGCAACTGCTCGACCGTGATACTCTTTTTGCCCATCGCGGCGAACGCCGGAATATAGTGCGCGACTGGATCACCCAGCCGCACGAGGCCACGTTCTACCAGAATCATCATCGATGTAGCCGTAGCGACAACCTTGGTCAGCGAGGCGAGATCGAAGATTGTATCGATGGTCATCGGCTCCCGCGCCGGTTCGAGCGCCCGGTTACCGTAAGCGCGGCGCCAGGCGATCTTGCCCTGCCGGCCGACGACTACTACCGCACCGGGTAATTGTTTTTTCAATATCTCGGCATCGATGATCTTATCGAGTTGCGCTAATTTGGCGGGCGATATGCCCACCTCTGAAGGCGCCACAGTAGTGAGGGAGTGGGATGCGCCTGCGCTCTGAAAATCCCCTTGGCCCAATCGGACGGAGTTGACCTGCACCACCAAAATACTGATCAACACGAGTACGAAGGCATGTCTGCTTACCATCTTTATGACATCACACGAAAATGCGCCAGTTTTGTGAGGAAAGTAATGAAGCCCTGGTTTGGCTTCTTTCCCGGTTTGCGGTTACAGGGCAAGCATATAATTTCTCTTTGTCATGTGCCTTTTTTCTGTATCTATGTCACTGATTCCATTAAAGGCTACACGCTATTTAACCAGTTTGACTTCGGGCTTTGTTGGGGCTAGAAGGGGCTTTACGTGATTATCGTAAGACATTTGAGTCAGAGGTCTCAACAACATTCTCTACCCGAATGTGCAAAACTTTAACCACCCTCGTCTGTAGTGTCAATAAATTCTTTTCATCATCTTCACTACTATCGAGAGTTTGGGAGATGCATTACTTGAATGTCGGGAGATATTTTATTCTCTATCATCAAAAATTTCCAGACCTCCCGTATGTCGTCCGCTCATAAGTGTGTAAATCCAGCAAACACACGGTCGTAAACGATTCGGAATCGCGCTCGCGCTTGATGATCACGCATCCGTTCCGGGAACAGCTGACGGGGAGTCGATTTTACCGTAAAATCAGGTTGAGATTTCTACGGCTCACACAAACCTCCATCAATAAGGAAGGTAACCTCATGCAAGATCGCGCATGAATGAAACTTTCCTACTCAGCGCGAACGGATTGACACAGACGAGTCGCGACGTAGATATTTTGATGGCGACACTTGCAGAAGCACGAGCACAAACCAAGCGTGAATTATCGCCGGAGGGAAATTGTGACTGACAGGGTAAACCTTCTTATTCTACGAACAACCATTCCGATTCTCGTATTTCTGTGTCTGGGGTTGCTGGCTTGCGCCAGACACCAAGTTGCGCCTCAACCCCAAAATCGCGCGCCCCAAAACCGGCCAGGGCAAATACTCCGCGCAGCGCCCACTCAGGCAGAGCCGACCGCTGATTACTTGTTCTTTCTGCATGCCAAAATCGTCGAAGACCAAGGCCTTCGCCCCACCAGCCCCAAATACGGCGTTTACGAGTACGAAGAAATTCTGAACGTTTTTCGTGATCACGGCTTTGTGGTCATTAGCGAAGTACGCCCTAAAGATACGGCCCCTGAGCCGTACGCCGCTCAGCTGATTGAGCAAATCAACGTTTTGTTGCAGGCTGGCGTGCCGCCCCAGCGTATCACCGTCCTCGGCGCATCAAAAGGGGCTGTGCTGGCGATGCTAGTTTCATCGCAACTCAGGAACAAGCGTGTGAATTTCATCATTATGGGCAATTGCAACGACTGGGTGAGGCAAAATTTCAAGATTGATTTGCACGGAAATGTTCTCTCCATCTACGACAGCAACGACGAATTCGGTCAGTCCTGCGAGCCGTTCTTCGCGCAAGCGACCGGACTCAATCGTTCACGTGAAGTCAAACTCGAAATTGGCACCGGACATGGAATTTTATTCAAGCCGCTTCAGGAATGGGTTGCGCCCGCTATCGAATGGGCCAGACAAACAAGGAATGATGGTTGACGAAATACGATGCTGAAAATTATCACGGCCGAATCACCAGAGCAGGTACGGCGTCGCGAGATTTGAGGAAATATTTTAGCTGAATCTCGGAGATACCCGGCCATTCCGGAACTTGCTTTCTTAGAACAGCGCCTCAAGCGCTTCGATCACCGAACGTACTCCGATAACTTCCAGCCGATCATCCTCAGTGAGGCCGCTCATATTGTTCTGCGGCATCACGACGCGCTTAAACCCCATCCGCGCAATCTCGCGCAATCGAACGGCGGCGTGATTCGTCGCACGGACTTCGCCTGCCAGGCCGACCTCACCGAACACGATCGTTTGCGCGTTGATCGGTATATTTCGAAAACTTGAGGTCACCGCTGCGATTATGCCTAGATCGACAGCCGGTTCATCCAGTGAGATTCCGCCGACAAGGTTCACGAAAATGTCATCTCCTGAAAAATGAAACCCCACTCGTTTTTCAAGCATGGCGACCAGTAACGCGACGCGGTTGATCTCAACGCCCTGCGTCGTGCGCCTCCCTGTGCCGAACTTGGACGAACTGACGAGGGCCTGAATTTCGACGAGTATCGGACGCGTGCCCTCCATTGCCGCGACCACGGCCGAGCCCGATGCGCCGATCGGCCGTTCGCTCAAGAATAATTCCGAGGGGTTCGCGACCCCGGTCAGCCCGCGCCCCGTCATCTCGAATATTCCCAGTTCATTGGCCGCTCCGAAACGATTCTTCGCCGCTCGCAAGATCCGATGATTATGATGCCGCTCGCCCTCGAAATAGAGCACCGTATCGACGATATGCTCGAGCGCCTTCGGCCCGGCGATCATTCCTTCTTTCGTGACGTGTCCAATTAGAAAGACGGGCACGTTGAGATTTTTGGCCAGCAGCAAAAACTGTCCCGCGACTTCGCGGACCTGCGAGACGGAGCCCGGCGCGCTCTCAAGTTTTTCGGAGAATATCGTCTGAACCGAATCGATGATGATCGCCTGCGGCTGAAGTTTTTCGATCTCGTCGAAGATGCGCTCGAGCGTGGTTTCAGCGAGCAGATAAAGCCCCGCCGGATTGATGCCGAGCCGCTCGCCGCGGAGTTTGATCTGGCGCTCGCTCTCCTCCCCGGAGACATAGAGTACGCTGCCGTATACCGCATTGAGTTTATCGGCAACCTGGCTGAGCAGTGTCGACTTGCCGATTCCAGGTTCACCGCCGATCAGGACCAGAGATCCCGGCACGATGCCGCCGCCGAGCACACGGTCGAACTCATCGATCCCCGTAGTCTCACGTACGTCGTCCTGAGCTTCGATGGAATTGAACGGGACCGGTTTGTTTTCGCGCAGCTTCAATCCGGTGCGCGCAACCATCCCTCGCCCGGCGCCATCCTTCCCTGCTCTCTCTCGTTCCTCGACGAAAGCGTTCCATGCGCCGCAATCGGGGCATTTGCCGATCCATTTGCGCGATTGATGCCCGCAGTTTTGACAAGCGTAGATTGAGCGTGATCCTTTAGTAGCCATAGGCAAAGACAGATAGGCATTTATCATTATTCATTTTACATATTATATTTGTTTATTAAGTAGCCGATTTTCAATCAATGACAGATGTAAAATATAAAATGATAAATGATAAATGCCCTGTTCATTTTACATATTATATTTGTCATTACGTAGCCGATTTTCAATCAATGACAAATGTAAAATATAAAATGATAAATGATAAATGATAAATGCCCTGCCCCGGTTTTCTCAAAGCTTTAATAACTGATCTCGCAGTATTCTCGCCTGCTGTCGGCTGACATTTAACTGCTGGCTATTGAGCAAGGTGACCACATATGTTCCACCCGGCATAGGGCTGATGCGCTCGATTTGACTTAGTTGGGCAAGCGTCCCGCGCGCCAGCCGCACGAACTTTGCCGGGTCCAGGCGCGCTTCAAGCTCTTTCAGGCGATAGTAGAAAGAGTAGCGGCGGTTATCCACCGTCGTCAGTTGCAGCAATTCGCCATCCGCTACGACCGAGGCCACCTGATCGACCGGCACGATGATGATCTCTTCGCGCTGGCGGACGGGTATTCGCTCGAGAAAGGGAGCCCGCACGGCGGACTCGTATTCCGTGGCCGCGGCTTTCAAGCGATCCGCTTCGCTCTCGCGCAGGTCAGCGCGCTCCAATCGCTCCTGCGCCCTGTTCATGGTATCCCGCAGGCGCGCGCGCTCGACCGGCTTGAGCAGGTAATCGACCGCGTTGAGTTCGAAAGCCCTGACCGCGTATTCATCGTATGCCGTGACGAATGCGATCAACGGCAGTCTGTCTTTACGCAGGAGGCGCACGACGCCCAGTCCATCGACTTCGGGCATCTGCAGATCTAGGAGCGCCAGATCGGGCCGGGCACGCTCGATCAATTCCACAGCCTCAGCCCCGTTGGCCGCTTCGCCGATCATCTCGACGTCGGGAAATGAGGCAAGCAGGGCGGCCAGGAAAGATCGGGCAGGCCGCTCGTCGTCAGCGATCGCAACTCTTAATCTGGTCTCCGGAGTTCCGATTTCATTCTTCACTTTTTTGTTATCTGCTGGCAGTCTTGACCTGTGCCGCCTGTGACACGGCGAGCGCGGCGAGCGGCATTCGGATCACGGCAACCGTGCCGCTGCCCGGATTGCTGGACAATTCCAGCGATGCTGCGTGGCCGTAAACACACGCCAGCCGCCGGCGGACGTTCGACAATCCGACGCCCTGCCCGCGGCCGCTGGCGAACGTCAGATCGCTCACCCCAACTCCGGTATCGCGAACCGATAGGCAGAGAATGCCGGCGTCTTTGTTTCCATCATCACCATTCTCAATGCTAGCTGAAACGACGACCTCGCCCCCCTCTTTACGCGGCGAGATGCCATGTTTGATCGCGTTCTCGACCAGCGGTTGCAAGACCAAGGGCGGAATACGGAGCTGATAGAGTTCGACGGGCATATCGATCACCACTCGCAGCCGCTCCTCGAACCTCGCCCGTTCGATCGCCAGATAAGACTCGATCAGTTCCATCTCCTCACCGACCGTCACGAACTCACCATTGGGGGCGCGCAGAACGGCACGCAGCAATCCGGTCAATCGCATCAGCGTATCGAGGGCGCGTTCGGGCGCGGTTTGAATCAAGTAACTGATGGTTGTCAACGCGTTAAATAGAAAATGCGGATTGAGCTGAGCGCGCAGCGCGCGCAGTTCTGCTTCGGTGGCGAGTTTACCGATCTCCTGCTCGCGCAGGTTGCGCTGGCACCGCTAATGCATCACGCGCACCGCATCGATCCGCCTGGCCAGCATGAGGGCCACCGATTCGAGCAGCGCGATATCGTCTGAAAGCAGACGCCGCCCGCCGGATAATTCTCCGATGACAAGCGAATAACGGGGAGGCTCGTGAGTCGGGATCAGGACTGTCGCGGCAGTGCGCAATGGGACGGTCTGTTCCCTCGTCTGGGTGCGAACATCGTTCTCTTCATCTATGACGCGCACGATCTCGCTCGGTAAGACAAACTCGCCGTAAAAGTCCCCGGCCTCTCCAGGCCACCCCTCGACGTCTCCCTGTTTCAGCCAGCAGACCTCGTTCGCCGTCAGGGCACGCGACAGATTCCGGCAGACTATATCGAGGATATCCTGCGGGTCTTCACTGGAGGCGGCAACCCGGGCGAGCTCGTCGCGCAATTCCTGATAATTAGCGCGCCGCAACACCACAACATCCACAAACCAGGCAATGGCACGCCGCAGCGGCGGATAGATGAGCGCCGTGCCAATCCACAGGGCAATCAGCGCTCCGACCGTGGCCGGTTCTGGATAGCCATTCGCCGCCTGCAGCAGCGGCGCGGCGACGACGAGATAGAGTCCGAAGGCTGTGACGACCAGGACGACAAGCGCCAGCGCACGCTTCAGAAAGATATCGGCGAGAGCGAACCGGTAATCCTGATAAAGCATGGCGATCACCAGCGGCAGTGACGCGTGATGCCCGATCAATTCGATAAACCATGAATCTTCGCCGCCCGTATGCTGGCTGAGGTGCAAGGCAGAAACGGCGAATACCGAGAGGGCGACCACCCATACCGCACGCTTCCAGATGGACGATCGCCGGACGAAAAGTATAAGCGCTATCGTTAAGCCGCTGAAACCAAAGGTCAGTGCGCGCAGCGCCGGAGCCGAAGGAGTATCACCACCGGTATACGCTGAAAAAAAATGAAGCAGACCCGCAAAGGCGCTCAGCGCATACGCAACGGCGGTGATGAGTTGGGTCCATATTCCGGTCCCTTGAGCTCCGTGAGTCCCGATAGCACCGATAGCGCCTGTCCCGGTCGTCCCCTTCGGCTCGTTTGCCCCGTTTGCCCCGTTTGCCTCGTTTCGCGGGATCAATCCCTCACCGGCACGTAATACCGAATGGACGACCACAGCCGGTAAAAAACCGAGTGCTGTAAATACTGCGGCTTCGAACCAGGCGGAAGTCCTGCCCGCGCCCCAATCACGGGCGCCGTAGATAATCAGCGCCCCTATATTCCAAAATAGGCCCAGCAGGGCGGTTGCCAGGAGCAACCTTTCGGTCCAGAGCTTCGTGCGTTTTTCGTGGAGCGGATAGATTGCTGGCCGGGCAGCCCGCAATACGAGCGCGAGCAGCATCGCATAGAGAGCTCCCCCGGTGATAAAACCAAGCAGGTTGACCAGTGCGGCTATGTTATGCGGAGTCATTTACCGCTCATGATTTTGACACGGGCAGCGAACGCGCCGTTATTGTCCTTGAGATTCCCTTCGTTGACGCTCAAAAACAGTATGCCATTGTGAGTCGAGACGAACTCGCCCGCTCCACCTATATAAACGAAATCATCGTTATCGTCGCCGACTACAGCGATCACCGCGCCGGTCGGGCGATTAGGTATAAGCTTGCGGGAGTCTGAAATACTGAGGCCATCGGGGCCGCTCCGCTTACTGTTCCCAAGTTCGATTTCTCCACTCGCTTCGATGATGATGCGCTGTCCGCGCTGCACGCGAATCCCCGTGCTGGTCCAGTCTGCGGCGGCTGCTACGTCCAAAGACTTCTCAGCGAGTATGGAACTGGCGCCGGACGCCCCTGCTTCCGAAGCTGGTAAATCGTTGCCGGGGGCCGGAGCGGGGGCCGGAGCAGGTGCAGCGTCTACCGGCCGCGGGTTGCTGGGAGCCTCGCCCGCAGGCGGCTGTGCCGGCCTCTCGCCGGAAGCAGTATCCTGGGTAGCCGGTATCAGACCGCCGTTCGGATTTGCGTCGCGAGCCGTAGCCCCAAGATCAGAAGGATCGAACTCCACGCTATCTATCTCCTCAACAGATATAGTGTATTTTGATTGAGCTCCGCCAATATAAACAATGATCGTAAATTTTCCCTGACTGAACGATACAACCTTTCCCTTAAGGATGCTGCCGTCTTTTAGCCTGATTGTATCGGCAAAAACGGCGCTTCCCGCAAAAAACGCGATTGTGAGGCAAAATAACGATTTTATAAGTGTTTTTTTGATGTTCATGCCGACCTCCCGTGGTGAGCCTGAATCTTAATTATGGTTATACAAGGGGTTGACAGCGAAAGCTTATCACAAAAAATGGGACCCAAAAAAGAAAATCCAAAAAGTTTATGAATTCAAGTTAAAGGATTCTTGACTCGGAGCGCATTACTGAATATACTCCCGCTGTCTGTCGGGATTCTGTAGGTTTACAAATTCGGTAAATTCAATTCATATAGTTCATTTTTAATTAAAGACAATCCTCACCGGCAGCACAAAAACGATCTTGGTTCGAGGTTGTTGGCCGGTTACGTTCTGTATCCGGTGATTTAAGCGTAATAAAAGACGGGTGGAGGAAAGCAATAATCGTTTTTTATACTTGTTTGCTGGCTCCTTTCGGTTTCTAACGTTTACCTCCCTCCTTCTCCTGCTTGATTCCCACGATGCGATAGATCGCATCGTGGGATTTTTTGTTTTTCAGACAGGATTTTCAGGGATTTCCCCTACTGCATTCACCCATAATTACTTAATAACCTATAAACTCTGTTAACTCTATCTTCTTATTAATAATGGGTTCTAGGGGTTTTATTTTATTGATTGTTGGGTTTTGGCTCAGGCTTCGATTCTGGTTCGGGTTCACCGATCGGAGCACGATATCCCAGGCGGAAGCGCGCGATCAAATCACTACCATTGAGACTGACCGCGATATTTCGGAATTTGCCATCCCGCGCTTCATTGGAAGAGATATAGGTGAGCGTGTACTGGTTGCGAAGTTCATCCGCAATACGCCTGAATGCGAATGATGTGTTTTCGATGTTTTCAGCCCGAAGATGAAGTGCACCGGATTGGACGGCCAGGGCACGTAAAAATTCGGTAGCGATCAGATGGCGATCGCGGAGCGGCTGCTTTTCCTGCGAGTTGACGCGCGTCGATGGTTTCGATCCAGGAGCTGACTGCTGCTGGTCCTGTCCTTGCCACGAAAACGAGCGACCGGCGAAGTTTGAGATGAAGGAGCTCGAAGAACCCGGAGGCAGGAATATCGGTTTCATAATCGACCCGCCTACATTGCGAGTTTCGTACTGAATGGTGTAGGTGATTATCCCGGTGCTGGCGACCAGATCGATGGCGCTCTCGAACGTCGCTTTTTTGCTCGCAGTATCGACTCCGTCGGTGAGGATCACTATCGCCTTCCTCCCCTGAATCTTGCTCATCTTCTCCGTGATTGTCAGATAAATAGCATCATAGAGGCTGGTCAGATAACTGCTTTTGAGCGCCTTGACTGACTTTTCGAGGTCAGGCGGATTACTCGAGAAATCGCCGATAAATCGTACATTCTCATCGAAAGTCACAATCATCACGCTATCTCGCGGATAGAGCTGCTTGATGAACGAGAGGGCGGCTTTACGGATCGCGCCCAGTTTACTTTGGGTACTGCGGCTGGTGTCGATCAATAAAGCGACGTTGAACGGCGCCTCGCTTGCAGAGAATTCCTCGATCTTCTGCGCCACACCATCCTCAAGCACCGAGAAACTGTTGCGCGTGAGTCCGGGCATAAAGCGGCCGTATCGATCCGTCACAATGACCGGAACGGTGACAAGTGATGTCGGTATCTTAATGCTCGGTTGTTGGTCCTTCTGCTGGTCGTTTTTACCCTGCTTCTCCTGAGCGAAGAGCTGAGGAGGCAACAAAAACAACAGCAGCCAAATTCGCATTAGCGCGGATCGATATCTCATAGCCTTTTTTATCCTTTTAACATTTGCGATTTTACTTGACTTCGATTCCGGAATCAAAAAGGTGAGTGACGGAGATGCGAAGATCTGGAGATAAGGAGGGGAAATTGATAAGTTGACGGGAGAAAATATACCGCTATGTTGTGATCTGAGCGATTATCGCTCTTTCCGTCATTTTTTCGCTAACCTCCTTATTTCCCATAGCTCCAAACGCCTTTACATTTCGTCCCGCCATTGCCCTTTAAGCTGTTGTGGGCCATCATTTGAAGATGTCGCTCGAATACGCTATCGAGTATCAATGTGAGATGAGGCGCCTGCATGGCGAGGCTACTCTAAGGGCGCTGGCGCGCACCGGTTCTCTTATTTCGCGGATGGTGAATGAGACCATCGAAGGATCACGCCTGCCTTCAGAAGAGAGCATCCAATTTACCACGAGATTCGCCGACGAGCTGGAGAAAGCGGAACAGGTTGCTTCATTCTGCAGAACCCATTGCCCTGCTCATATCGACGAAGAGTACAAATCCTCGGATCACATCTCCGAGCGGACGCGGGCAGTTGAACCCATCGGATGTCTGGGACGCATCCGATATCCCATCGAGGCGAAGTTCGAGCGCTTCCTCGCGGATCGCCTGCAACTCCTCTATGACACGCTCGTCCCCGAACACTGGCCGCAGTTGATGCATATTCTGATCGACTCGGAATCTCCTTTCGACGGGGAGGGGACCAAGGAGTTACGTCGAGTGACGACGGCGGAGGGATTGAGATTCTTCGAGCAGCGCCTGCCGATCGCTCTCGCGCGCCAAGCCTCACGTCTAACGACTGACAATCTCTTCGATCTGCTCGCTGGATTCACCGCCTCGGACAGCGGCGCATCGGGTTATCAACGCGAGCTCCCGCCCATCACTTTGAATGACTACACTAAATTTCTGGAGGCTCTGCTCATCAACGATCTGACTGAGGATGAGAAGGCGCGCCTTCATTCGCAAAGTGCCAGTTATTCTCAGTTCGTGCGCTTCGCATGCGCGGTCAGCCTGGCCGAAAAACTCAACGTCAGACTCCTCTTGGACTGATTTTTTTGCGGATTGCGGATTTGATATGAATGGAATTCAAATCCGCAACCGGCAATCAAGGTGCTTGATGCGCGAACCCGGAAGTCGTCACCTGCGGTGTAGGGTTCGTCTCTATATCGCGTTTGATCGCGTCCAAGATTCCGTTGATGAATTGAGTCGCTTCGGTTGTTGAAAAGCGGCGCGCGATCTCGAGCGCTTCGTTGATCGCTACCGTTTTCGGTGTGCTGGGTTGATAAAGAAATTCGTAGACAGCCATCCGAAGGAGATTGCGATCGACAATCGCCATTCGCGGAATACGCCAGTGTTCCGTCCGTATGCGAATACGTTCGTCGATCTCTTCGAGATGGGAGATTGTGCCGAGCGCCAGTTCGTTGGCGAAGATACCGAACATCTTCTGCCCCTTCTGCTATCTCCCCCCAATAGGTTTCCAGCAGATCATCGACTGACGGGCGAGCCACGTCATAGGAGAAAAGGATTTGCAACGCGCATTCGCGCGCTTTACGGCGAGCACCCATGATTGTTTATTACCGTCTGAAAGTTACAGGTCTTCGATAATCGGAGAAAGTAATGGGGGATGATTGATTGCTTTACTTGATATTAGGTCGGATCAAGTAGATCCATCTCGCTCCACAGGGTAAACCTTCACAACTCCCGCAGCAGGTTGGCCATCTCGACGGCCGCCATGGCCGCTTCGAAGCCTTTGTTTCCTGCTTTAACACCAGCGCGGTTGATCGCTTGCTCAACCGTATCAGCGGTGATGATGCCATAAGCAATCGGCATGCCGGTCTCCAGGGAAACAGCCGCCATGCCTTTGGTTACTTCTGCTGCAATGTAATCAAAGTGAGGGGTCTCGCCACGAATGACGGCGCCCACACATATTATCGCATCGCATCTTCCACTTTCCGCTAATTTCTTGGCCGCCAGAGGAATTTCAAATGATCCGGGGACGCGTACCAAGGTGAGGTTTGTCGCGCTTATGCCTAACCGAAGCAGCGCGTCTTGTGCGCCTCCGATCAACCGGCTAACAATCAGATCATTCCACCGGCTGGCTACAATCGCGATTCTTAAATCGTTGGCTTTTAACACGCCTTCTATGACTTGGGGCGTGGGGGAATCTTTCATCGGGCACAAGTATATTGGGCCAGGTCGAAGTGGTCAAGCTGCACTTTCAATCGCCCTTGAAATCGGGCTCCCGTTTTTCAAGAAATGCCTTAACCCCTTCTCTGAAATCATCGGTCGCAAAACACAAACCGAAGAGCTCAGATTCGAGCCGCAGCCCTTCAGAAAGTGCCAAATCCGAACCGCGATTTACGGCTTCGAGCGCGTACTTGACGGCAACCGGCGCGTTTCGGCTGATCCGGCGCGCTAACTCCACACAAACCGACATCAACTCGCCAGGGTCGGCGACTACGCGATCGGCCAGGCCGATGCGCAATGCCGCTTCGGCCCCGACGTTATCCCCGGTCAAAATCATTTCAAGCGCCCGGGATTTGCCGATCACCCGCGACAATCGCGAACTTCCTCCCCAGCCCGGAATCGATCCGCGCCTCAATTCAGGAAGTGCAAACTTTGCCTCCACCGTCGCGATGCGCCAGGCGCAAGCCAGAGCAAGCTCGCATCCTCCGCCAGATGCCACTCCATTGACTGCTGCAATAACAGGCTTTCCCAGACCTTCTATCAAAGTAGCCAGTTCCCCTCCCGAACGCACAAAAAAAGCCGCCTCTTCCGAAGTCAGACGTGAAAGCTCCTCAACGTCCGCGCCCACCGAGAAAGCCTCCTCTCCTGCGCCGGTCAGGATTGCCGCGCGTACGTCCGGCTCATTCCGCAGTTCGGCGAATGTATGGATGAGTTGCCGAACGGATGCGAGATTGAGCGCATTGGCCCGGATTTGACGGTCGATCTTTACCAGGGCGAATCCGTCATATCGTTCGCATCGGATAAATTCGTCAATCTTCGTTTCATTTGTTTCATTCATCTATTCAGCATCTATTCAGTTTTTTTAGGGGGTAAAAATTTTGCTTCTCGCCGCGTTACCGGTTGGTTGATCTCAGCTGTGGGTTGATGGGTTGATTGTCTTTGAAAAATAAATGTAAAAAATGATCATACAAATGGGCAGCGCGCGGGGATTGAAATATACCCCTTTACCCACGAAGAATTTGAGAGCCGCCAGTCGCAAGTATGCCGCAAGTAATGATGACCAAAGCCGATCTCAGAGTTGTGAGATCCTTCCCCCACGACCGCTATTCAAATATGGACCGCTTGTTTGATAGGCGCGCGTGAAGCTATATGAGATCAACACCACGCAGACGATGAATATCGCCAACCCGAGCCGGGAGACGCGCGCTCGCCCGGGCGCAATGTAGGGAACGACGAAACCGAGTATTCCGCCCGTGATCAGGCCGCCGATGTGCGCAGCATTATCTATCGCGGGTATGTAATACCCGATGAATAAATTGATCAGAATGACCGGCAACATACCCGTCGTAATCGCGCGCCGGAAATTCGCCGGCAATTCATCGCGATACCTGTAACCGAAAACAAAGAGCAGGCCGAAGAGCCCGAAGATCGCGCCGGAAGCCCCGACGCCAGGAATCCAGGCCGGTTGCCCCAACCCGCCTATGTAACTCCCGATGACGCCCCCGATTCCGGCGAGCAGATAGATCAGGAGAAACCGCGCCGATCCGTATAACTTCTCAGCTACCGGCCCGATCACCCAGATCGCGTATGAGTTAGATGCCAGGTGCAGCAGACCGCCGTGTATGAAAATGGGGGTGATGAAGCGAAACCACTCGCCGTTCGCCAATAATTCATTGGTCTTCGCGCCAAAAGCGATGAGAGTCAGCGGATCGCTCATAAAGACAAATGCCTCGAGGAAATTAACGCCGCTGACGAGCGCCATTAATATGTATATGGCGAAATTGAAAATAAGGATTGTGTATGTGACCGGAGTGGCCCTGGAAAATAGTGCATTGAGGAAATGGCGCTCCGCTTTCGCCTGTTGCTCGATGACCACGTTTTGAACCGATAGCGCTCCGCAACCGGCGCATTGCGGCAATTGGGCCGGCGTCGTCTGTCCGCAATTCTGACAAATACGAAAAGCGCGCGGCAGATTGGGGTCTGTGCTTTCACTTTGCACTCTTACTTATTTTTCCTTTCGAAATCAACTACATGAATTGTAACCGACTGGAAATGAACTGTCATGGTTCTGACATTTGGAAGAGGTGGATGCACGCAATGCAGCGAACCAGGATAGCGTGCATGAAGGCGGACGGCTGCGACCAGAGGAACTCGGGCAAGTTACCATGTCTTATCGAAACTCAGGTTGCTCATACCGCCATACCCCTCCGCTAATCTGGTTGCGTACCAGGATGTCAGCTGCTAAACTGGATATCGTTCTCCACACCAAAGTCATCTTTAACTTAACATCCAGGGATGCTTGTATTAATCTAACAAACGCAAGGTAATTTTAGAGAAAGTTGAGTAATGGCATCGTGCAATCATCATCAAGCCTGACCGGGGCAAAAGGGACAACGAAGGTGGCTGAAAGAGCCGCGGCATCATCGGCGGTTAACGACGCCGCTGCTGTCGAAGATGCTGAGATAGCGAAGTCCGAATCCAAGTCCAAATCGAAAAAGGCGAAGGCATCGGGTCTCAGCGCTTTTATCGACGGATTTCTCAATCTAATAAGCTCCGTCCCTTTCGGCATAACCCAGTTGATCCTGCTGATCATCGCCTGCATGATAGGGATGCTGATCCAGCAGCAAGAGCTGGAGACTTTCAAGCCCTATTACACCGAGCTGACGCCCTCCGAGAAGGTCATCTACGGTAACCTTGGGTTCTTCGATATCTATCACGCCTGGTATTTCAATCTCCTGCTGCTTCTTTTGAGTCTCAACATAATCCTGGCGTCGATCGATCATTTCCCGGCCGCCTGGAGCCATATAAAGCGTAAGAAGCTCACCGCATCGCCGGTCTTCGCGATGGCTCAGCGATTCAAAGAGCAAGTCGAGCTTCCGAAACTCGAACGACCGCATTTGGCCGAACGTGCGGCGGCAGCCGCTCGCGCCATGAAATTCAAGGTCCGCGTCACCGAAGGGGATACCAGGACGACGATCTTCGCCGAACGCGGCGTGTGGAACCGCCTCGGCGCATATGCCGTCCACGTCGGCCTCCTGACCATCTTCTTTGGCGGATTTATGACCAGTCGCGGTTACACGGGGTCTATCTGGATCACCCCGGAGGAACTGTCCGACAAAATACAGATGAACGTCTTCAATGTAGAACACGCGACTAGTGAGTATGCTGTCTCCACGCGCGAGGTAACCCTCCCCTTCACTCTTGAAGGGATCGATATCGAGCATAAGCCGATCAAGAGAGAGGGATCGATCGAGCCGAGCAATACGCTCGATTGGCTGACACGCGTGCGGATTCACGATCCCGCGACCGGTCAGAAGACCGATGCCCTGATCCACATGAACAAACCATACGATTATAAGGGGTACCGTTTCTTCCAAGCCACTTACTATCCGATGGGAAGCGCGCGGGCGGTCAAGGTGCGCGTCATTCCGTCAGCCGGAGGGGCGCCGCAGGAGATCGCGATACCACGCAACGGCTCGGCGACTCTCGCCGATGGGACGAAGGTGAAGTATGACTATTTCAATCCCGATTTCTTCGTCAATAACGAAGGTGCGGCCGCTGTACGCAGGATGCCTGCCACGGATTATGCCAATCCGGCAGCTCATCTCCTTTATGTCAAACCGACGGGAGAGGAGGTCAGTGTCTGGGCATTCAACGAAGCATATCTGAACAACGAAATTTCCCAGGCTCCGTTTTTGAAATCGAAATTCCTCGACTCGGGCCCATATCAATTTATCTTGACGGATTTCGATAGGGTGTCGATGAGTCACGGGCTTTCGGTCCAGTACGATCCGGGAGCGAAGATAGTCTATATCGGATTTGCGATACTTTGTCTGATGCTGATCGCCGTCTTCTTCTTCTCGCATCAGCGTCTCTGGATTGTTATCGAGGACGGTAAAGTTTTTCTCGGCGGCGATGCGAACCGCAACCGGCTCGGTTTCGAAGATCGGGCGAGGAAGGTACTGGCGCTGATCCGCGAACCGCGAATTGCGAATTAAGGTTAATTGCAAAATATTTTTATTTTTAACGTCATTTTTCAAAAAAAGGCAAAGTGGAATCAAAAAAGGCAGAGCGGGGTAAATGTGGCATATACCTTTTTTGCCCTTTTGCTTCTCCAGGGAGGTAAGTAATGAGTCAAGCCACCAGATCAATCAATGAAACATTGAAGGTCTCGGCGCCTACTGCGCCGCGGTTTCTCGCGCCGCTATCGCCCCTAGCAAATTTTTTGCCAGTGATCATACCGATAATCGGCGCGGCGCTTATGGTCACAGCGCGAATCAAGCTGGGCGGATCGGCCATTCCGACCGACGGTCCGCTGATCATTATCGCGCTGCTCTGTTACATCACGGCGTCGTCTGCACTGATAGTGAACATCTGGGCGCCGATCAAATTTCTGGAACGGCTCGGGTTGTGGGTCGCCTCGCTCGGCTTCTTCTTCAACCTCTCGAGCTGGTTGATCCGCTGGGTAGAAGCCGGCGACCGCGAAGGCTGGATTCGCATGACCAACCAGATCACGGGGGAACAGCACTTCTGGTGGTTCTTCAGCTATATTCCGTTGACGAACCTCCACGATCTTTCCGTGGCATTCGCTTTCGGCGCGGCGTTCGGAACCCTGCTCATCAGCAGCCGTGAAAATAATCGTTTCGTCGGCGCGGTCTCCATTCCGCTGATAATGATCATCCTGCTGATGGCGATCTTCATCGGAAATAATTTCACCACTCTGCAGCCGGTGCTCGATAGTTACTGGCGCCCGATCCACGTCGGGGTGGCATCGATGAGTTATGGGATAGCGCTGGTCAGTTTCGCTCTCGCTGTGATCTATCTCGTTAAAGACGGAGTCAAGATCGAAGCGATGGGAGTGGCGATCACCGCATTCTTCATCGTCGGGTACATCGTGGTCTGGTTGATGGGCGGATTCAAGGCATTCGACCCGCTATCCATCAGTTATAGGCTCCATCCGGTCCTCCCCACACACGATGGTGGGGTTATTAATCCCAAGGCGCGCGTACCGATACCGGGCGCAGGCATCATGTTTGCTCTGGCGATGCTTCTGCTGATCGGGATGGCAGTCAGCTTCCTGCTCTATATCTACAAGGGCAGTGAGAGCAAGAAACGCATCGGTCATTGGCTTCTGCGAGCTTCAATCGTCCTTCAGGTCGGTACCATGGGCTGGCTCTACTATCAGATCAAGAATCTGAAAGGGTTCGGCTCGCAAATCGGCAACGAGCAGTTCTACCAGATCGGCACTGCGATGTTCGATCCCAAGGAACTGCCCAGTAAATCGATCGAGGCCATCGTCTCTGCGGGAGCGAATTTCATGGCAATTATCCGCGATGCCCTCGTCCTTGATGTGCGGGGCAACCCGATTGAATTCGGCTCGTTATTCGCCATGCTGGCGGCATCGCTCTTCATTCTCCTTTTCAGCTTCCGGACAGAGCGTCTGCGCGCAAATCTGCCATCGATCGAAAGAATCGACAATATCATCTACAAAGCTGTCGGCGTCGCTTTTGCCGGGCTTGCGATTTTATTGGTGACCGGCGCGGTCTGGGCGAACGAGTCGTGGGGGCGCTACTGGGGCTGGGACGCTAAGGAGACGGGCGCATTGGTAGCTTGGCTCTCTTACGCGGGTTATCTGCATACGCGGATCGCACACGGCTGGTCGGGACGCCGCGGCGCCTATTTCGCGCTCATCGGGTTCCTGCTGGTGATCTTCACGTACCTGGGAGTCAGCTACATTCTCCCCGGTCTGCATTCTTACGGTCGTAGGCAAATCAGTCGAGATCAGGACATCAATCTGACGCGAAGACGCAAAGACGCAAAGAATCATTTCTTTCAGTCTTTGCGTCTTCGAGTTTGTGCATCAAATTCGCTTTTCTGGATCGCGGTATTCGCTCTCGCCGGTATCGCGCTGGTTCTCCTCTACCCGGACGCCGACCAGCAGGATGCCGGCTTTCACTATCTGATCGCACGCTGGGCCTGGCAGAACCCATCCGCGTTCGTCAGCGTTTGGGGACGCCCCCTCTTCACCCTGCTCTACTTTCTCCCCTCGCAACTCGGTTACCCGGCGGCCAAGCTATTCACCCTTGCGATCTGCCTGGCCGCCGGTTGGCAAACGGTTCGGCTGGCGCGGCAACTCAAATACCCGCGCGCGGCGTTGGCCATTCCGTTTCTATTTCTCCAACCTTCATTTTTTCTTCTCTGCTCGGTCGTGATGACCGAACCGCTCTTCGCCCTTCTTCTGGTGATAGCTTACCGGCTTCACCTCTCCGGGCGGGTGAAAATCGGAGCGCTCACGGCTTCTCTCTTGATCCTCGTCCGGCCCGAAGGATTCTTCATCGGGATGCTCTGGGGCATCCTGATCCTGCTGGACAAGCGCGATGAGCGAGCCTGGCCCCGACGGATCGCGGAGATAGCGCTATTGGCGAGCGGAATCTCGGCATGGTGGCTCGCAGCCTTTCTGATCACGGGCGACCCGCTCTGGATCGCCCACGATTGGCCTTCGAACTGGCAGCAATCGGCCGGTAACGACTACGGTACCGGCCCGATCTGGTGGTACCTCACGCAGCTTCCTCTGATCGCCGGCCCGTTGCTGCTCATCCCGTTCGTCGCCGGACTGACGGTGGGACAAACGGGGCAGACGGGACAGACGGGACAGAATAGATCGCGCAAACGACAAGAATTTTTCATAGTTATTTCATCATTCCTGACTCTCTTCGTTCTGCATTCGCTGATGTATTGGCGCGGCTGGTTCGGTTCTGCGGGTTATGCGCGCTACTTCGTCTGCGTCTCACCGGTGATCTCGTTGATCACGCTGGCGGGCTGGAATGAGCTGGCCGACCGGCGACTGAAATTATCGGCCTGGGGATCGACCGGCATACTCTTATCATCAGCCCTCGTCTGCCTTCTCTACGTCGATGGATTGCAACCGGGGCGTGATGCATGGGCGATCGATGAGATGAACCGTTGGTTGCGCGCGAATGAACGGGCGGTTTCGCGCCTGATCTGCAGTCAGGCTTATATGCGAATCGCCCTCGACCGCGATCCGCGGGAAAATCCGATCTTCAACGGCGACCGCGATCACAACCTTGATCTGCTGCGCAGCTCCCCCGGGAAAACACTTATTTTCTGGGACGAGATGACGGGGCCCAGGTGGTTTAATTTAAGAGCCGAAGATTTTGAATCTGCCGGTTATTCGCAGCTCAAATCGCGGTCTTTCAGGCTCGAAGGGATATTCTTCAATCTGCCCTGGGAACGGTTCGGTGGACCGCGCGTGCAACAGATGCATTTGTTTTATAAGGAATGACTGAGTCTGTATGGAAGCGGAAAATATCAGGCAAAAGTGCGAAATTAATAAAAAGATTCTTTTTTGTTCTTTTGATGTTGTCCGCCCTTTCGTTTCCCATAAAAAACATTACCAACACCCATGTTCTTTATGCTAAGATTTCTGACGTTCCGACTGAATAGCGTCGTATCACAGCTTACTAATCTTGACGCTTACATCTGAAATGCTCCTCGATGGGTAGTTGTGAAGCCTGCACCTCATCACTACTCGTGGCCAGCAGGTTAAGTAGTTTCAAGTAGATATTCTTAAGAAGAGAAAGGGATGAAAATTATGGCCCAGCCATTAATTCGCCGCACGGTCAAGCTAGCACTCTTTTTAACCATCCTGATTCTTTTCGATGTCGCGACCCTTGCTCAGAAATTTCAAAACGATTCGCGGCCCGGCAGCGTGCTCTTTTTCAATCGATACACGAGTGATCCGAACGACCCGCAACGCGGCGATACGCAGATCAACATAACAAACATCAGTCCTGTCGACAGTGCATCCGTTCATCTCTTCTTCGTCCAGGGAGCCACCGGCTCAGTAGCGGATTTCGGGTTGTCGCTGATGCCTAACCAGACATTGTCCTTCCTGACCAGTGATTTCGATCCCGGAATCGAGGGATATATGATCGCGGTCGCGACTGACGGTTCCGTCCCTGTGCAGAATAATTCATTAATCGGTACAGCGCTGATCCGTGAAAATGATGGCCACCAGATCGTTCTTCCGGCCTTCCCGGTAGCCAAGATATCTCCCGGGCGGGTCGCCAGGGATGAGGACGATAGCGTCAGATTGAAATTCAATGGGGTGGAATACGAACGGCTTCCCGGCTCATTGGCGGTCACTAGTTTCAATAGCGAGACGGCCGATGCCAGTTCCCTGGTCGTCTTTTCCCCCGCCGGAGACCTGGTCTCGGGATCGACTGAAACGATAAATATCTACTCCTTGCTCTTCGACGACGCCCAGCGCTCCGTCCCGAGCAATTTCATCGTCCGGGGTTACAGAGCTGACCCATTAAGCGCATACTTCAATCGCCAGGGCATGTTCACGCGTCGCTCGCCGGTGCCCAAGCGGGGGTGGATGAGGTTGAGCGCGGGCTCGCTGCCGATACTGGGCTCTGTTTTCAACAAAAGTACCGGATTCACTACTGCATACAATCTACCTTCATTGACGTTACTGCCGTCATACGAAATCCGCATTCCAACCTTCTAAAACTAACGGCAAAGTTATAAAGGGAGACAAAGGTATACACCTTGTCTCCCTGTCTCTCGCTCGACCGCGATTTACTCACTCTTCAACCTGATAGACTTTATTCTCCCATACGACTACAACCCGCTGACCGAGCGCGAAGAAATCGGCGAGCTTCGGTTCCCGTCCGATCAGATTGAAGTATTCGTCCGTTCCGAATTTCAGAGCCACGACGGGGAGCTTCCCATCGTCTTTGAACAGGCTGTCAGTCCAGACGCTATTGATTAAATAAAATGTCTTACTGGCGATCTGACGCATAGTTGAGATCGACGAAGTGGGCTCGGATATGATCCTATCCGCATATCTCAATTCCGACTTCTGCCTGCTCAATTCAACTGCGGACCTCCCCTGCGCAGACCTCATTTCATCAGCCACCCTCTCTTTCTCATTATTTACTCCTGCGATGATGGCGGCTCTCGGACTCTTAGAACTGGCAGTCCGGTTCATCTGTTCCAGCACAAGATAAGATGTATAGGGAGTGACGATACCGTAGCGCGTGCCGAGATCGATTATCTCGTCGCGCAGCTCCTTCGATTCGCCATTCGAGCTTATCTGGTCGAGCAGATAGCCCACGCGGCGCATCGCCCAAAGGTGTGGAAGGAATTCGTTCTCGTGCTGTTTTGCGGGGAATTGCAGATCGTCATAAACGAAGCGCCGCTCGCGCCCGTTAACTTTGCCGGTGAGCGTAATACTCTTGGCTGATGATCGGTATCGCCCGATCAATACAAGCTGTGATCCGTGGAAGATGTCGGGCAACGTCCTCGGATAGACCATATCCGGCTGCAAGCCGCCCCAATCTAACTTCACATCATTCAGCACCGGTTGATTCACCTTGGCGAAGAAATCGGAGACCTTCACCTCAATGTCTTCGTTCGGTTCTATGTACCCGACCGTCCCGCGGTTCTCATTGGCGAGGCCGTCGAGCAAAACAGTATTTACGTCATATCCGACGCCGAACGTAAATAGACGCGCGTTGAGCTTGTTCGCTTCTTTGGCATTGCTCATGATCTTATTCGCCTGTGTGACACCTACGGTGGGCTGACCGTCGGTGAGCAGGACGATCATTTGCGGCCGTTCCCCTCCCTGCAGCTGTTTAATCGCGGCAAGCAGCGCATCGTTGATGTTCGTGCCGCCCGTCGCCTTCATTCTCTCGATGAATTCACGCGCCTGATTCTTCCCTCCATCGTCAGCGGCAATCATTTTTTCGGTAAGCAGGTGCTCTTCGCCCGCGAACGATATTATGTTGAAACGGTCGCGCGCATCGAGAGAGCTCACACCGAAGCGGAGGGCGGCTCTGGCCTTCTCCATCTTTCCTTCTTCCGCCATCGAACCGGATGTGTCCAGTACGAAGATTACATCCTTCGCCGAGACCTCTTTTACATCCAGCTCTGCCTTGGGAGAAACGAGAAGCATGAAAAATCCGTCCTTGCCCGGTTCACGATGAGTCAGCAGGGAGAGACCGAATTCTTGGTCCGACAACGTGTAGATGAGCCTGAAGTCCGGCTGAGACGCGCTCGCGCGGACCTCGAAGCTCAGACGGGCTTTGCGTTCTCCGTCACGCTTGACCTCGATCTCGTGCGTCGGCGAAAAGATGCTCTTGATCGGCGTGCGTGAGCTTATCTCGACTTCGGCAGAGATGCGGCCGTTACGCGACGGGTCTTGAGATTGCTGGGGAACCTGATTCTCTGGCTCATACCGTGGCCTGGGCATCGGAATCGGAAATGGAACCCGCCGCGGCGGTCGGGCAAACCACCCGTTCGCCTGCCAGCCGGTACCCAGCGGGTAACGGTACGAAACGGTTCCGCTCTCGTTGCGCAAAACCTGGCTATAGGTCAGCTCGATCTTCTTATCGCTGTGCGGAGAGATGGGAAAGATGCTCGCCTGAAAAAGATTCTTCCCCGCGTATTCCAGCAGGGCCGGGTCCCTGCGCGCGCGCACTATATCGTCGTATATCCTCCGCGCATCCCCCCGAGATCTCGCCTCACCAATCAGACGTTTGTCGCCATCCCACATCGCAAACTCGGTTATAGAAACACTCTCGGGTAGCGGAAAGAAATAGATGCCCTCCAGCGTGTATGGCGTGTCGTTTTCGAAAACCTGCTCGATGTGTGTTACTGCTACTTGATCATCTATCTTTGTCGAGATGTGTATGCTTTTGATCCTGAGAGGCCGTTGCGGAATTTGTGGAGGTTGTGGGCAATGGATTATCGGTCGCGGACAGGGTCGAGGGAAAATTATCCCTTGAGCCATTCCCACCAAATTACAAAATACCAAACCGACCAGAGCGAAAAATAGATGTGACAATTTCATAAATCCTCCGTGATTGTCTAACTTTTCTCATCATCTTTATTTTTTTTCGTTCAGGGTTTGATTTAGGGTATTTACAGTGTCGATGTCTGAACGGTTTTGCCCCCTAACCTTGCAGATAATATCTTATGCACGCTACTATCGATTTTTAAGCCTCACAATCGATTCAAATTTCGCTCTTGCTCATTCTTTATTGAAATTATTTTTAAAAGTGTATGTAATATCTCCACTATCAATTTCAAGACTGTATCACTTTAGGATAATTCAGCGATAAGATATTGAGAAATATTGATAAGAGTTATTGATTTGATGAGATAAATGACTGATAGAGCAAGAATTCAGGATAGTCATTATTTATTGGTACAATTTTTGCTCAAGCACAAAAATGTCAAAATGTAACGCTTGCTATTGTTAAAAGTATTAGAGGCAAGATCAGAAAATTTCTCTGGGAGGAGCCAATGACGAAAAATAGTTCAATCAGGAAACAGGTGATAGGGGTGTTGGGTGTATGTGGATTAGTGATCGGGCTGAGCATTCCGATGTTCGGTCAAGATGCAGCTGGAAATAACCCACCGTTGACGGAGCCGTCGAAGCTTGTCAAGCTTCCGGCTGGGTTCAAGCAGAAGATCAAGGGCGTAATCATCAGTCGGGACGCTGACAATTTCATCATGCGCGATCTGACGGGGGGCGACATTCAGGTCAACCTCACGAACATCACGAAAGTTGAAGAGAAGAAAAGCAATCCATTCCGCCGCTCGAAGAATTACGGGACGACTCAGTTGCTGCGCGGTTTGACAGTTGAGGTTGAAGGTCGAGCCGACACGAACGGCGCGCTGATCGCTGAGAAGGTCAAGATGACGGAAGAGGCGCTAGTCGTGGCGCGAACAGTCGAGACCCGCGTCACGCCGGTCGAAGGTCGCGTCGGCGATGCCGAAAACCGGCTTTCACAGGCGGAAGTCAACGCACAGCGTCTTTCCGGTCAACTCGAAGAGCTGCAGGCCATCTCCAACGCCGCGCGCGGAGGAGCCAAGGCTGCTCAGGAGAGTGCGGATATGGCTATCGCGGGCGTCGAAGCAACCAACAAGCGCCTCGATTCCCTGGTGACGAGCCTCGATGAATACGAGCCGAAGCGAGGGATATCTGTGACATTCAAGGTCCGCAGCTCCCTGCTTTCGGAAGAAGCAAAAGTAGCGCTCGCTGAGCTCGCCGTTCAGGCGAAGACTGAACGCGCTTATGTGATCGAGGTCACCGGTTTCGCTTCCGCGGATGGCAGCGAGAACCTGAACCGCCGGCTGAGCCAGCAACGCGCCGATGCGGTCGTTCGTTATCTAGCTGAGTATCATATGATACCGCTGCGCCGCATTATAACACCGTTCGGTTACGGCGAATCCCAGCCGGTTGCCGAGAACACGTCTCGCGAAGGCCGCGAACAGAACCGTCGCGTTGAAGTCAAAATCCTCGTCAATAAGGGATTGGTCGCTCCGCCGCCGCCGGTAACCTTGACGAAACCCAACAGTTCTTCCGGATTATAAATATTGATATTGCTCAAAAATATTTCTGGAGTTTAGTCCCTCCAGTGAGTGATTAACTGAGAGTGGCGAGTTCGAAAACAGACGGGCTCGCCACTTTATTGCTTATAATAGCCATAAAAAAAGATAAAAGGACCTCAAGACTTCTCAATCCTTTGTCTTCTTGGTTTCTCGTGGTTATTATCTCAGGGGAGAAAGGAGCTGTTGACGAAAGATGGGCAACACAAAGAATGGAAGCGGGTTTCGCAATCTCGGGGTTCATAGATTGAAGTTGATATTGTTAGCCATAATATTGGGGACGGCCGCAGGGGTGTTATCTATGCGGGTTGATGGACAGTCTCCTGACGACCAACAAAAACAAGGGCAACAAAAACCAGATAAGAATAAAACTCCCGAACCCGAGGAGGAGACGATAACCATTAAATCTAACCTGGTCGCTGTTCCTGTTTCCGTCACTGATGCCGGAGGCCAGCCGGTGCGAAACCTTAAAGTAGAGGATTTCCAACTGGAAGAAGAAGGACAAACCCAGCAGATTCAAAACCTGGGAGAACCGGGGAAAACTCCGATCGAGTTAGCGCTTCTCTTCGACATTTCACGCAGCGTGCGCAATCGTTTCGATTTCGAACGCGAATCAGCGGGCCGATTCCTCAAAGAAGTGATGAAACCGGGGGACACGGTAACGGTATTTGCGATCGGGACAACTCCCAAGATCGCGGTAGTCCGCACCGAAAGCGCAGATGCGGCTATCAAATCTACGATGGCGATTGAACCGAGCGACGAATCTACTGCGTTCTTCGATACTGTGGTCAAGGCAGCGCGTTATCTCAACGATAACTCAAATCCCGGCGTTCGGCGCGTGATTGTAACCATCTCAGACGGGGAAGACACAAACAGCGAGCGTTTCCGACTTAATGACGCGTTGCGCGAAATTCAGCGCGGCAGCAGCCTGTTCTATTCGATCAACCCGAGCGGGCCATCGATACGCCTCAATAAAATAAGCACGCGAGGCCACCAGGGAATGATCAAGCTCGCCGATGAAACCGGTGGTGTGGCTTTTCTGCCCGATAAGCTCGAAGACCTGAACAAAGTCTTCACCCAGATCACTTCTGAACTGCAGGCCCAATATCTGCTCGGTTATTACTCGACCAATGAGCGGACTGACGGCACATTCCGCAAGATAGCAGTTCGGGTGCCAAAACGTTCCGAATTACGGATACGCGCGCGTGACGGTTATTACGCGCCGAAACAGTAAGCGGAGAGTAAAGAGGAGCAAAAGAACAGAAAGGCAAAAATTCAGTCATTTTGCCCTTTTTGTTCTTTTTTATCTTTTTTGCTTCCCTCCCATCATTCGTTCTCTTGCTTCTCCTCCCAACACTCTATAGAATCCGCGCCGTTGGCCGAAATAGTTTCAGCTCAATACTATAGAACGTAGACAGGATTTTCAGTATCGTTCAAGATTCTATCCGCTCATAAAATCCTGATAAATCCTGATAAATCCTCTAAATCCTGTCCATTGCCGAAGGAGATGGAGAATGACCAAAGCAAGCCGGTTAATTGTATTTTTCACCCTACTGGTTCTTAACCTATGGACAGGGGCGCGGGCGCAATCGCAAATCACCACCGGTGTGATTCAGGGCACCGTGACCGATGAGGCGGGAGCAGTCATCCCGGGCGCGCAGATCGAGATAAAAAATCTCGACTTCAATCTCAATAAAATTCTGATAACCGACGTGAACGGGCGTTTCGTCTTTCTTCAGCTGCAACCGGGGCGGTACGCGATGACGATCTCGCGACAGGGTTATGCCACGCTGGTTCAAGAGAATCTCACGCTCACCGTAGGACAGACGATCACGTACAATGTCGACCTCAAGATATCTCAAGTTCAGGAGCGCGTTACGATCACGGCCGCGCCGTTCATCGATATCACCAAAACGGAATCGGCAACTACGCTTAATGAGACGACGGTCAGCACTACGCCGATTCTCGGGCGGAAATTCGAAGATCTTCTTACGCTGACGCCCGGTGTAAGCATCACCCAAGGGCCTGACGGCGATGAGATCAACTTCAACGGGCAGCGTGGAATATTCAATAACATCAGCCTGGATGGCGGCGATTACAACAACGGATTTTTCGGAGAGCAGGTCGGCGGCCAACGCGCTGCGATCGACATTACGCTCGAAGCGGTCAAGGAGTTTCAGGTCGTCGCAACCGGGGCGAGCGCCGAATTCGGACGGACAGCCGGCGGGGTCGTAAACGTCATCACAAAATCGGGCACCAACGATTTTCACGGCAGCATATTTTACTTTCAGCGGGCCGAGGCCTTGTCATCGGATACATCAGACGGCCAACCTCTCACAGATTTCCATCGCGAACAATTCGGAGCCACATTGGGCGGCCCGATCAGAAAGGACAGGATGTTCTACTTCCTCGCCATTGAGCAGATCACGGGAAATCTGCAGCGCGCCAACCTGAGCGCTCCGATAGGCGATCCCTGCCCCGTCCAATCCCCGACGATCCAGGCAAATGAAGCGATAATCGCAGTCAGCCCGGACTGCCAGAGGCTGGCTCTCATCGATTTCTTCCAGGCGACGCGTAATCAGAACGAAGGAGATCCTGTTCGGCGTCCACTTCATACCAGCGCGGTATTGGGCAAGTGGGACTGGAAGATATCTCCCGCGAACGATCTCGGCTTCTCCTACAATTTCAACCGCTCAAACAAGATCAATGAGACTTTCGATGTGCCCACTTATGGAAATTCGGCCAACGGAATCGAGGGACCATCCCACATTCAGGTCGCCAACCTGAACGTCTTCTCCACCCTCTCACCGACATTGGTGAATGAGTTCCATTTCACGTACGGGCGGGAATCGAGGCCGCGATCTGCGGTGCAGTCCAATGTTCCGGCAGATACTGCCATGGGCGCCAATCCCGCATTCCCGACCTTCCGGTTCGGCAACCCATACTTCATGCAACCGGGGATTGACGAGCTCTTCTGGCGAACCCAGGTGAGGGACAATATTTCTCTGGTAAAGGGACGACACACGATCAAGTCTGGCTTCGAATGGATTCACAGCCGCAACTCGCAGGTATTCCGGGGATTCTTCAATGGCAGATACCTGTTCGACAGCGTCGTCGGATTCCTGCATTACGCATCGCCGGCTTCTCTGGGTGCGGGGTTTGGACCCAACGCGGGGCGTTGTGCGAACGGCGCATTCCTCAATCTCGGCACCGCCTGTCCTGATGACGACGGTAGGCCGGCCACACCGCCGCCCATGCCGGCCACTCCGCTGATCCTCTACATCCAGGGCGCGGCCCTGACCGGACCGGCGACCGATGCCGCGGGCGCGTCGGACATCAAGAACCAGGAGTTCGGCCTCTTCGCTCAGGACAAATGGCAAATCCGGTCGAACTTCACTTTCAACTACGGCCTGCGTTGGGATGCACAGGTATTTCCGGATCCGGTAGTAGCGCCGGCATTGTCAGCCTATGGGAGATTTCTGAGCGATCCCCGCTTTCCGTCCGACGGCATTCTGCCGAATCAATGGAAGATGTTTCAGCCGCGCGTGGGTTTCTCGTGGGACATCGCGAGCAACGGAAAATCGATCCTGCGCGCAAGCTGGGGAATCTACTATGCGCGACAAAATATGCTGTCACAGGTCGGTTCAATCACCACCAATGGCGTCCAGCAACAGACCATCAATGGGGGCGGAACTACGGGAATTTTACCGACATGGCCCAATATTGCACCGGTGATTCCAGTGGCACCGGGGACATTTCCGCTACTCAGCGGCGTTCGCGTCTTCAGCCGCGATTACGAAAACCCTCGAATCTACACGACCAACGTCGCTTTCGAGCAGCAGATCGCGCGCGATTTCTTGTTCTACCTCGACTTGACGCATTCGAAAGGCGTCCATCTGACGCGATTCCTGAATATCAACCGCAATAACTTCTTCAATCCACAGCTCGGCGAAGTGATGGTGACGAGCAGCGTCGGCAAGGGACTCTATCGCGGCGCAACTTTCGGGGTGCGAAAGCGACTGAGCAGCAGGTTCCAATTCGAAGGCAATTACACTTTATCGGACGACCAAGACGACGATTCGAACGAACGCGATCCTTTTACGGATCGGTCCTTCGACATCAACAACCTGCAGTTGGATTACGCGTACTCAGACCGCGACATCCGGCACAAATTCAATTTCTATCTTTTCTCGGAACTACCGGGGGGATTCCAGGTGACCCCGCGCATACAGGCCCGATCGGCTCAGCCGATCACACCCGGCGCCAGGACGGCCACAAACCGAAACAGCGCGCGTAAGGACAATCAATTTTTCTCCTTCGACTGGCGCGTGGTGCGACCGATCAGGTTGAGCGAGCGTTTCACGCTGATGCCGATGGTTGAGATGTTCAACACCACCAACAGCGATAATAACGTCAATCCGCTGACGACCCCGGGGCTGTTCAATTTCGACGGGTTTCTGCGGCAAGGCGTGGGCGATCCGCGGCAGTTGCAGTTGGCTATGAAGCTGACGTTTTAAAAAAGGCAAATGATTTTACATTTGTCATTTTACAATTAACATTTGTGATTGGGTTCGCCACGCCTCTTCAATGACAAATGTTAATTGTAAAATGACAAATGTAAAATGTTTAGAGCATACGCAGGTGAAACCCGCCATCAACATTGATGACCTCGCCCGTCGAAAACGGCAGGTCTCCGCGCGCGATGGCTGCCACCGCGCGTCCCACATCCTCGGGCTGACCCCATCGCTTGATCGGCCAGGCGCCCTGTTCGACGAGCCTGTCGTACTTTTCTTTTACACCTGCGGTCATATCCGTGGCGATAATACCGGGCCGCACTTCATAAACATTGATTCCATACTCGGCCAGCCGCGCCGCGAAGAGCGCCGTCATCATCGACAATCCCGCTTTCGAGATACAGTAATCTCCGCGATTCGTAGAAGCCGTATAGGCCGAAACCGAAGAGATCGTGATGATGCGGGGAGGGCCAAAAAAACCCACGTCTCCGTTTCTCATCTGCTCGATCATCTGCTTCGCCACCAGTTGAGTTAAAAAATACGGGCCTTTCAGGTTGATGCCGATGAGGCGGTCGAACGATTCCTCGCTCGCCTCCAGCAAATCAGCGCGCACCTGAGGAGCCACTCCCGCATTGTTGACAAGGAGATCGATATGCCCGTAGTTGCTTAAAACGCTCTGCACGAGCATCGCTCGGTCCGAAGACGAAGAGATATCGGCTCGGATCGTGATGCCGTCGCCTCCCGCTTCGCGCACCAGCCGTAGGCATTCATCGGCCGCGCTCGAATTACCGGCATAATTGATGATGACCGCATGCCCCAGCTTCGCCAGTTCGAGGGCAACACCTCGTCCGATGCCGCGGCCAGCCCCGTCACTAATGAAACCGGTTTACTGCTCACTGTCATTTTCCTTCACTGATGCAGATCAGATGCGTCTTGCTGCGCAGAACCAGATCGCCGTCCGCAATGATCGGCGATGAGATGAACATCTGATCTTCGAAAGTATTGGTCGCCACCGTCTCAAACTGCTCGCCCATCTTTACGACAGTCACCACGCCGCTTTCGCTGGCCAGATAGAGCTTGTCGCCTGCGCCCACCGGCGAAGCCTTGAAACTGTCCGCCTGCGGGAGACGCTTCTGCTGATAATAAGGCACTCCCGTCGTGGCGTTATAACAACTGAGCGTACCGTTGTCTGTGAGCGTGTAATACTTATTGTCGTTAAGCAACGGCGATGGCGTATATGATGTGCCGCGCGTATGGCTCCATAAAACGGCGTCAGTCCCTGTCAGATCGCCTTCACGCCCCAGGCGAACTGCCATCAGCTTCGGTTCGCGGTGGCCGCTCATAACCAGCACCGTGTCGTTGTGTTGGATCGGTTGTGGTATGACATTGCTGCCCAGTCCCGCGCACTCCCAGATAACTTTTCCATCTTCGGGATTGTATGCCCGCACTTTTTTGCTCGCGCTGATGATGACCTGCTTTTTCCCCTTGTGATCTATCACCAGCGGAGTAGCCCACGAGCTCAGCTCATCGCGTTTGACGCGCCATACCTCCTTGCCATTGCGTTTGTCGAGTGCGATAGCGAACGAATCGGTCTCCTGATCGAAGTTGTGGATGAGCAGATTGTTATAAAGCGCCGGAGCTGACCCTTCGCCGAATTGCAGTCGCATACGCAACTGAACGCCAATATCCTTTTTCCAGATAAGCTTCCCATTCAAGTCGTAACAGTAAATTCCACGCGATCCGAAAGAGGCATAAAGGAATTTTCCGTCCGTCACCGGCGAATATGAAGCGAAGCTGCCGTAGGTTCGATGATACCCCTCGTGCGGCGTGGCGACTGTGGCGACGCGTTCCCATATTACTTTACCGGTCTTGCGATCGAGGCACATGACGATGAATTTTTGCTCCTCGTCAGAACCAGCGCCGCTGTTAGGATTCCCGCGACGTCCTTGCCGCCGCTCGCCCCCTTGTGCTCCCGCTTGTCCAGCCGATCCTTCCGAATCGGTAGTTTCAGCATTCGCGACCTTGCCGGTTGGGACCGCCGTCGTCAGATAGATCCGATCTTCCCAGATCACCGGTGTCGAAAACCCTCGCCCCGGGATATCGACTTTCCATCTGACATTCTTGGCGTCGCCAAATTCGACCGGCGCACTGGAACGCGCCATCCCGGTGAAGAATGGGCCGCGCCATTGCGGCCAATGTGCGGGATCAATCTTTGAAGAGCTGGCGACTAATTTGCTTCCTGCAAGCGCCAAGGCAAACATCACAACAATGACAAACGATCTTCTCATTTCTAGGGTCTCCCTGGAATATACCGCCAACAGAACGCGGCGGAAATTAAGAATACAGCCTATCAAGTAGGGGCTGTTATATCAAAATACCGTAAAAAATGGTGGACGGATTCAAGAAAATGAGATGAAGTTGGATTGGAGGGGCGGAGTGAGGGAAATCAAAAGGCAAAAGTGGGGAAGTTACGCCACATTCAACCGTGGAAGGCCGTTTATCGGGTTGGAAAGAGTCTACGCTAAACGAAAATAAACTAAACCAACGAAAAATCGCCGTTATTTTTGTTTTTTCATGTTCATTTTTGCGAGCGCTCCCCTCACCTTTGCCTATTGTTTTTGGCCTACTCCCCGATCTACGGTTTAGCCTCATAGATTAAATTGAACGGCGTTTCCGTCGCTCTACGGAAGCGTTTGAAACCGCCCGAGGTAACGACTTCGCGCATTCGCGCCTCGCCTGCCTGCGCTCCCAATGCCAGTCCGACTTCCTGTGAGAGGGAAGCGGGAGTGCAGATCAGCGTCGAGGCGGAATAGAAAGCCCGTCCTATCGAATTCAGGTTGTCCTTGACCTGATCGTGAGCGAATGGCTCAACAATCATCCACGTGCCGTCAGGCGCCAGCGATCCTCGGACGTGAGCCGCCGCGCCCGACGGATCGCCCATATCGTGAAGACAATCGAAGAAAGTGACAAAATCGTAGCCGGTTCCGGGATAATCTTTCGCTTTTGCGACCTCAAATTTCACCCGATTGGCGACGCCCCCCTCGCTGGCTCTCTTACGCGCCGTCTCGATGGACTCGTCGTGATAATCGAATCCGATGAAAGTCGACTCGGGGAATGCCTGAGCCATCAGGATCGTCGAAGTGCCGAGCCCACAGCCGACATCGGCTACTTTCGCGCCCGTTTTGAGTTTTGCCTCAACCCCGTCCAGCGCGGGAATCCACGAGTTCACCAGGTAGGCCGCATACCCTGGGCGGAAGAAGAGCTCGGTCCCGCGAAAAAGACGGCGGTAATGTTAATGCCATCCTAACCCTTCGCCGGTACGAAACCTTTCCGTAAGCTTGGGCACAGCTCCAAGCGCTGCTACAGCCACGAGAAAAGCTCCCGGTATATATGCCGGGCTCATCTCATCTCCCAAAGCGAACGCTTGCTCTTCGGAAAGATAGTAGCGCTGAGTATCAGAGTCATATTCGATGTAGCCGCCTGCCGCCTGGGCACAGAGCCACTCGCGAATGTAACGTTCGTTTGTGCCAGTGAGCTGCGCCAACTCGGCTGATGAGAGGTGCCTTCCGGCATCGGCCATTGCTTTGTAAAGACCGAGACTCTCTCCAATAACCACCAGGCCGGCGTGAAAGGTAGCGCCGAAATCAGAGATAAACTTACCCATCAATTGATTTAACTTCTCTTCGTTTATGGCCATGATAAAACTCCTTAAAATATAGTCGGGAGTGTCGCCTTCAGCAAAAAGCAGGCCGCCGACTAATTGATTTGCTCTATCACCGATGGCGTTCCACCAAGTCTGGCTATCATATGCTCGGCTCTCCATTCGGCCAGCGCCGAAATAGTCATAAATGGATTGACGCCGAGCGAGGTGGGTATGGTCGAACCGTCGGTGATATATACGCCGTCGTGCAGGTTTCCCAGAGCATCGTAAACTTGTCCGAAATGGTTGACGACGCCCGTCGTCTGGCTATCGCTCATCACGCAGCCTCCCAACGGATGCGCGGTAACCAGCGTCTTGAATGGCGTGAACCCCCAGAGCGGGTTATTTATGTAAGTCCCCCCCAAAGCCTCGGTGTGCTGCAGTAGCCCGGTGTTCATCTGCTCGAAGATGGCTTGCTTACCAACACCGGGCCATTTTATACGCGCTTCGTCGGTGAGCGGATCTAGTTCGATCACTCCCCCGTGATCGTCGTGCCCATTTACCAGATAAGCGAGCGAGTGATTGCCGGCGCCTTTCTCCAGGTCGGAACTTCCGACCAGGTCTAGCAGCCGCCTCCCCGCCTCCGAGATGTTATCGAAGAAATTGTTCGGATCAGTATCCTTGCCTATCATAAAAGCCAGAGCGGTCCGCACCGCATTGACGTACATCAGCGGTAGCGAAAATTCTTCGGCTTTGTATCGCTCACGCAGCGGTTTATGAGTATTGTATCTGACCCTGGAGACGATGGATGGTCCCGGGTGAAGCAATTGTCCGGGGCCGGGCTGCAACCGGCGGGCGCGATCGCTGTCGGGATGAGCGCCCCATCCCAGCGCATCAGTGCGAAGATCGGTGTTGTACGCGAGTGCGAAGAAATCTCCGTTACCGCCGAAGCCTACGCCCAGGCTATCGGGCAAGCTGAGCCCTGCGCGCCGCGAACGCAACATGATGCCGTTGGAGCCGAGCGTGCCGGCGGCGACAACGACCAGGCGTTTGGCATTAAGTGTTCCGGCTTCCTCCTTTCCGAACGAACTCTCGCGCCGCAAATAATGGATCGAATAACCGCCATTCGCATCAGGGGTGAGATGCCGGACCTCAACCTGAGTGAAGATATCCACGCCTCCCCAATTGGCGATCGCCAGGTAATTGGTATCCAGCGTGTTTTTGGCGCCGACATTGCAACCGCTCGCGCAGTCACCGCAATTGATGCATCTGCGCTGCTGAACCCCCCAGTTGTTAAGTCCGTCGAATTGAAAATTTACCGTAATATCGTGAAGATCGAACTGCGCGCCGGTGACTCCCTGCGCGCCCCTCTGTAGGGCTTTGGCTTTACTGAGCTGCATCCCATTCGGATGTTTGGCGGCAAATAGCGTCGCGTGTGCGCGATCGTAGTACGGCGCGAGCTGACTGTTTTGACTGAGTGTGCGAACAGCATCTGGCCAGGGCGATTGTTCGAAGACCTCGCTGTCCGGTCGAATGGCGCAATTGGCGTTAACCAGCGATGTGCCGCCGAGGCCCGATCCGGCGAGCACGCCGATGTCTGCGCCGAAAGTGTTGTCGTAGAGCCCAAGCGAATTGAACGGGGATCGCGTCTCGTGAAGCCCGCGTTCCAGATTATCCGGGAATTGTCCCGGGAGCCATTCTTTACCACGCTCGAGCAGTACAATCGACGGTTTTTCATTAGCGGGCCACTGAGCAGTCGCGAGTCGCGCAGCGATAACCGCCCCGCCGTACCCGGAGCCGATGATGACCACATCATAGCCATCCGGACGTCTTTGATTCCAATCTTTTGCCAAGGGAGTTCTGTTGACGGTATACATTTGAGGCATGTCAGGCTTCTCCAATCGTTGGGAAATTAGATATTTTCGAGCTGAGCGGCCGTGTTTATGGCTGAGGCAGTCTATTCCCCCTCGTTGAGAGATGCAAGAGAAGACTTTGAGGCGGTTGGAGAAGGAGAGAACCCCAATGGTTATAGGCCATATGCCCGCTTTCGTCTCCTCTACTGTAGCCTTCAGAACTCCGCTTCAAGTATCTCATCACAGACATCGGCCATCGTGCAGCGGGCGCAACGCGTTGGCTGATTGTGACTGCGGCGAGCGCTTCCTTTAATCAGGAGTTTTCTCATTCGGTCAACTACATCGATAAGTCTCACGCGCAGCTCATCTGAATTGTCGACCTGTAGCGTTCGGTCACGGTATCGAATCAGACCGTAGGGCGGAATGCAATCGAGGGCATCTTCGACCAGAAGAAAATAGGCCGCCAACTGCATGAGATGAGAATCGTACGGCTCGCCTCCGGCCGGCGCATAACTCGATTTAACCTCGACCGGGATGAGATTGCCGCTACGATCCTTCAGCAAATAATCGGGCTTGCCGCGAATGTTTAGTTGTTTTGCGTGCAACACATCCCGACCCAGCCCGGAGGTATCGTCATAAATCAAATCTCCTGCCGGTAACCCGCCTCGCCTCCTGATATAACGTGAAAGCCCGAGCAACAGGGTCCCCAAGCCAAAGAGAAGAAAAATAGCTAAAAAAAGTTTCGCCTCGATGTTCATCAAAGTCATTCAGCGCTCCCGAATAATTGGGAGAAAATGATCAAAATCAGAAGCAGCATCAATGCGGTGAGTGCGAGCGACTTCCCTATTCGATCCAGACGTTCGGCGAGTGAAATTCCGGCACCGTGCTTGTGATGAAATACAATGCCTTCATCCAAAGACTCAGACTGCGACTCGGCGCCGCAGCGCTGGAGGTGCCACGCTTTTGCGCAGTAAACGAATGCGCCGATCTCTGATGCCGTAATGATCGGGTGCCGCTCTATATCTCGCATTTTCTTTCTCTCCATTTTCTTTCTCTGTTGAATGTGTTTCTATATAGGGTTATTTCCATCAAGCAGATAGAGGAGTCGATGCTCGGAAAAACTGAGGGTTTCCCGTATTCAGTTTTCAGTCGCCGATCGAGCCCCCGCTGAAAACTAAGCCTGAAAACTGAAAACAATTCCCGAGGAAAAATCAACATATGGTAACTGACAGCCAGCTCGCGCAAATAATGCCAAAACTACCGGTTGAAAAACGTGCCCTCTACATACCATTCCTGAATAAGGCGATGGATACTTATGAAATCAATAATCGCTTGCGTAAAGCGGCATTTCTGGCGCAGGTAGCCCATGAATCAGGCGAACTCAGATACCTGGAAGAGATCTGGGTGCCGACCGAGGCGCAGACACTTTACGAACCGGAGAGCGAGCTGGCAAGGATTCTGGGCAATACTGAACCGGGTGATGGTCAAAGATTCAAGGGACGCGGCGCAATTCAGATCACCGGGCGGTCCAATTATGCAAAATACGGTGAGATGTTGGGCATCGACCTGATAACCAACCCGGCGATCGCCACGACGCCGCAGATCGCAGTGTCAACGGCCGCCGCATTCTGGCAGACGAATGGCTTGAATGAGCTGGCAGATATCGAAGATTTCGGGGAGATTACCAGGATCATCAATGGCGGTCTGAATGGATATGAAGAGCGTTGTAAATACTACCAACGCGCGATGGATGTATTCGGGAACAGGGGTTGATCTCGTGTGTCCGAGGCTGGAGGCACCAGATCGGACTCCGGAAACCAATTTCCCGAACTCGGATATCCCCGAATCCGAACAATTTTGAGGTATTAAGATGCCGAAGTATATTTTTGTTACCGGCGGAGTGGTAAGCGGCCTGGGCAAAGGCGTTGCCGCTGCGTCGATTGGCGCACTTATGGAAGCGCGCGGACTGAAAGTCACGCTACTCAAGTTCGATCCGTACATCAACGTCGACCCGGGCACCATGTCGCCGTTCCAACACGGCGAGGTCTTCGTCACGGATGACGGCGCAGAGACTGACCTGGACCTCGGCCACTACGAGCGGTTCACCAACGCAAGGCTGACGCAAGCCAATAACTGGACGACAGGCCGCATATATCTGTCAGTGATCGATAAGGAGCGCCGCGGCGATTATCTGGGCAAAACGATCCAGGTCATCCCACACATCACGAACGAGATCAAAGACGCGATCAGAGACGTCTCGAAAGATGTGGACATTGTGATCGTCGAGATCGGCGGCACAGTCGGCGACATCGAATCGCTTCCCTTCCTCGAAGCCATTCGCCAATTGGGGAACGAAGTCGGGCGTCACAATGCCATCTTCGTTCATTTGACACTCGTACCGTTTCTCGCGGCATCCGGTGAGCTCAAGACCAAGCCGACACAGCACTCTGTCAAAGAGCTGCTCTCGATCGGAATCCAGCCCGATATCCTGCTCTGCCGGAGCGAACGCGAACTGCCGTGCGAGATGAAATCCAAGATCGCTCTCTTCTGTAACCTTTCGAACGATGCGGTGATCACGGCTCAGGACGTGAGGACGGTATACGAGATCCCGCTCATCTTCAACCGGGAGAATCTGGATCAGTTGATCGTGGACCTGCTGCGCCTGCCATTGGGCGACACCGATCTGCGCAAATGGACGGCGCTGGTCGACCGTATCCACAGCGCTCGCGAATCGGTGACTATCGGGATCGTCGGCAAATATGTCGGTCTGGAAGACTCATACAAGAGCCTCAACGAGGCGCTGGCCCACGGAGGTTTCGCCAACAGTCTGCGCGTCAATTTCCGCTGGATCGAGAGCGAAGAGCTGATGACCGACGAGCGCTGGGAGGATAGGCTGCGCGATGTCGATGCCATCCTCGTTCCCGGCGGATTCGGAAAGCGCGGAATTTCGGGGATGATCCGAGCGATCGGCTATGCGCGGCGCGAGAAGAAGCCATTCTTCGGCATCTGCCTGGGAATGCAATGCGCAACGGTCGAATTCGCACGCAATGTATGCGGGATCGAGAATGCGGATTCAACCGAGTTCGATCCAGACACACCGGAACCAGTGATATTCAAATTGCGCGATCTTCTCGGGGTGGAGTATCTGGGCGGGACGATGCGGCTCGGGGCCTATCAGTGCCAGCTGCTCCCGGGCTCGCTCGCCGAAATGACATTTGGGGCTAACGAAATTTCCGATCGCCATCGTCACCGATACGAATTCAATCCCGCATATGAAGACCGGCTGGCGGAGAACGGTCTCATCTTCTCGGGGAAATCGCCGGACGGTAAATTCGTCGAGATAGTCGAACTCGCCGGGCATCCCTGGTTCCTGGGCTGCCAGTCCCATCCGGAGCTGAAATCCAAGCCATTAGCTCCGCATCCGCTTTTTGCGAGCTTCGTCCAAGCGGCTTACAATCAGCGTTTGCGAGATGAGGTGGGGGAGAACGAGGAGGGAAAGAGGACGATTCCAAACGAGGGCGAGTCGGCTGCGCTGGTAAATTGAATGCAAGAATTTTAGGAAGTGATTTTTTGCGCAGACGCGAAGAAGTGTAAGACAGAAGAAAATTTGAAATTTTAGATTTGAAATTTTATATTTTAGATTTTAGGAGATAAACATAAAACCCAAAGCTTTTCGGTTTTCGCCGGACACGCAACGGAAGTTAGCCAGCCGTGAAAGCGTCACTCGTATCGACATAACTCAATTCCCCGATGGCAGAGTTTATGAATAATGATCGGCATCTGCTAGCTCGGTTTTACCGGGCTTTCCCGCAGGGCCACTAGACCAGCCGTTTGACGGCTGGTAGCTCGCAGGATGCATCCTTAGCCCGTTTCAACGGGCTTGTTCCTCAGGCTTTAGCCATCTCTAGGTCACTGGGCTTAAGCCAGAACAGTAAGAACGCTAAAGCGCCCTCAGAATCACGCTGCCCGAAACACCAGTCCTCAAAGGACTGGACTAATTGCCCTGCGGGAAAGCCGGATGAATCCGGCTGAGGGGATGCAATCATTATTTACCTCCTACCGTTTGGTGGGATTGCGAAATCCCGGATTTGTTTATTATTGACTTCCTGCGTTAAACCCTTGTCAGAACCGATCAGATCCTTTCACAGGAGACACGTTATCCTCGTCACTTAGCGACGGCGTGAATGGAAACTCGCGGTAAACACGGTGGATTGCCCAGGTCGCAGACGACACTGGGGTTTCCGGCTCTCACTCAACCGGTCCCTACAGTACCCGATGTATTTGCGTCTCCCCCAATTAACCGGATTTTCAGGGTTTGCAGGATCGGAGTAAATCCTGAATAATTCTATGACCCGATCTATTTCCGAGGAGGTAAGATGAGCAGAGCTTCACTGTCTTTTGTCTTATCGATAGTATCTTTGACATTTTCATTGAGCCTTTCCGCGATCGCACAAACACAGCCTGAGGTGTGGGAGTATAAATTTGCCAGGTTGTGTAAGCAGAATGTTGATGCAGAACTGAATAAATATGGCGAGCAAGGATGGGAGTTGGTATCCGTTCCAGTGCTATCTGGCGATTGCACGTACTCATACTTCAAACGCCCCAAAAAACAGATATTCACCCCAACACCACCTGCACTTGCCAGTCCGCTCACTTGCAACATGACGCCAGCGCAGGCTCCGGTCATTCGCGGTATTCGACTTGGAATGAGTACAGATGAACTATTCGTTCTATTCCCGAGGAGCAAAGAACAATCCGAGATCATAAATGCACTCAGTTATGCAGAGAGAGACTATGGAGTAGTCTCACTAAATTTTAGATTAGATAAATATCCGGAAAACAAAGTGATGTTCAGCAACAACATCTACAACTATAACATCGTGTTATTTGATGACCGCGTCGAAAAATTTGATGTGAACTATTCTTTCCCAACTCGGGATAACAGATATCATGATTGGACATATACAACCTGGATTCCCAAACTTTCGGAAACGTATGACCTGCCTATACTAGAGGATTGGACAGGTTCGGGTCGCAACTTTGCGAATATAACTTGCCAAGGTTTTCGAATGATTGTTACTGCTGGCATCAACGACACCACATCGATATCCATAATCGGTCCCCCTTACGAGGAAAAAATCAAGCAGCGACGAGAAGCGGCATCCGAGAAACTGCGGAGTGAATTTAAACCTTAGAATATTCTTGGAAAGTTTTCGCGGGCGCATCGTTCTTTGAGAAAAAACCACAAGATTGAGAGACACATAAAGTCACCACGGGGAATGGATAATTGATGATGGATAATTGATAATTCGTATGTACTGAGGCAACAATTTATACGAATTATCAATTATCCATTATCCATTTTGAAACATCTCTTAGAATTGATTTTGAAATGACGATTACCGATTTTCAGAACAGACAGAAAGCGGGCGATCTCTTCCTGATTGCAGGCCCGTGTGTGATCGAATCCGAGGATCACGCGCTTACGATGGCCCGTGAGATTACGCGCATCGCATCCCGGCTCGATCTGCCTTACATCTTCAAGGCTTCATACGACAAGGCCAATCGCTCGTCCGCGCGATCATTCCGCGGCCTCGGAATGGATGAAGGGCTGCGCATCCTGCAACGCGTGAAAGATGAATTCGACGTCCCGGTTCTCACCGACGTCCACGAATCTCACCAGGTTGCCGCGGCTGCCGAGGTCGCTGACGTCCTGCAAATTCCCGCGTTTCTTTGCCGTCAAACCGATCTGCTGCAAGCGGCCGCCGCCAGCGGGCGGGTGGTCAACGTCAAGAAAGGCCAATTCCTCTCACCCTGGGAGATCGGCAATATTATCGCAAAGCTTGAGGCCGCGGGCGGGCGCGGGATGATGATCACCGAGCGCGGGACGAGTTTCGGTTATAACAACCTCGTGGTAGACATGCGTTCGTTCCCGATCATGCGGCGGTTCGGTCATCCGGTCGTTTTCGATGTCACACACAGCATGCAATTGCCGGGCGCGCTGGGGGATGCGACCGGAGGACAATCTGAATTTATCGAACATCTGGCGCGCGCGGGCGTCGCTTGTGGAATCGATGGGCTCTTTATGGAAGTCCATGATAATCCGGCGGAAGCATTGAGCGATGCCGCGACTCAATTCGCGCTCGACAAGCTGGAGCAACTGCTCGAGACGTTGCTCAATATCCACAAACTCGTCCGAATGGATGTCAGAGTTCTGCAGTGAGCACGAGATGAAAATGTCCAAATCTCTTATGAAAAACCTGATTCTTTGCTTCTCTCTTTTAGTCCTCCTGGCGATGACGGCTTTCGCTCAGGAATTCGAAATAAAAAAGTACGAGCTCAATGCAACCATCGTCCCGGCAGATTTCAAGGTTGATATTAAGGCGCGCTTGAAACTCGTCAATTTTTCGGGTCCCGACCTGATCGACAAAATATTGCTTGCGCCCACGGACAAACCTCGCCTTTCGTTCTTGCTCAATTCCAAAGCGAAAGTCGAAGAGATGAAGATCAACAATGCGAGCGTCGCCGTCAAGACATCGGCGGATGAGCGCAACAATCTGCTGCGCGTTTACACCGAGATCACATCTACCCTCGCATCGGCGCGCGAATTCGATGTCGATTTGACTTATTCGATCCCAGCGATCGACCGCAGCACCTCGCTGCATATCTCGAGTAGGGATGTGTTCTTATTTCCGTCCAGCTTCTGGTATCCCGTGATCCACACGCCTTACGCCGAACACGGCGCCGATACCGCTCCGGTGACGCTTACCGTGACCGCGCCTGCCGGGCTAAAGATCATTTCATCGGGTATTCGTAAAAACGAGAACACATTCGAACAAACGATGGCTGCGCAGCCCTTCCTGATTGCCGGCGATTATGAGGTAGCCACGCGCGGGGGCGAATCATACCCTGTCGAGGTCTATTTTCCACGCGGCGTGAGCGCGATCGGCAAGCAACAGGTGCAGCGACTCGCGGAGGAGGCCGAACGCATCATCTCATTTTACGTGAAATACTTCGGTGCCGCCGCCTTGGCGCCCTTCCGCATCATCGCCACGCCGGCGCGGCAATTGAGCACGGCCACGACCGACACGCTATCCCAGGGACGCGAAGCGAATTTCGCCACAGTCGGTGCGCTAACGCTGGACGACAATCTCTTCCGCCGGGATACGCTGGATCTGGGAACAATCGAATTGCTCTCAGCCGCTGCCGCACGCGCGTGGATCGACGGGCAGGTTTTATTGCGTGGCCGTGGAACGGGAATGCTCCGCGATTCATTGCCGGTTTACCTGGCAACTCAATATATCGGAGAACGGTTCGGCGCGGCACAACAGGAGGAAGCATTTGAACGTTATCGGCGGTCTTATGCGTCGATCGCCCGTAATGACGCGGCGCTCCTGATGCAGAGTCAGGTCGATCGCAATTACACGACCAGCGTCTACAACAAGGGCGCGCTCGTCTGGCGATTGATAGAGAAGCAGGTCGGGAAGCAAAACTTCGAAAAGATGTTGCGCGGGTCGCTCACTCGCTCCCGCGTCGATGTCCTCTCGCTCAATGAATGGCGTTCGCCTCTCTGCGCCTTATCGCGCTGCTTGAACATCAAGGCCGAGCTCATTTCAGCCGGCGCCAAGAGCCAGCTTATCGAGGAAATTTTCACCAATTGGATAGACACGGTTGTCCTGCCTGACTTCGCCGTCGGCAAGCCGCAGAAGACGCCAACCGGATTCGAGTCTACCGTCACCAACTTCGGCACCGGGGACGTAACCATCGATATTCAGGCAACCACCGACAAGGGCGAGAAGCGGCGCCAGACCGTGACCGTCAAAGCCAGCGAATACGGCTCCGTCACATTTCCGGCCGATGCAATTATCGCGACAGTCGAAGCGGATCCGGAAAAGCTGTTCATCCAGAGCAATTACATAAACGACGTCTTCCCTCGCCGATCCTCCGAGTCGGAATCGTACGGCAAGGCCAACATAGCATTCAGTAAAAACGATTTCGCAAGCGCCGAAAAGCTGGCGCGCGAAGCTCTCAAAGAGACAATCAATGCGCCCACGCTGCAGGCCTTGCTCGGCCGCGCCCTGCTCGCCCAGAACAAACGCGACGAAGCTTTGAAGGTCTTTAACGAAGTGCTCAAATCGGAACCGCTGCCGATTCAGGCGTATGGAGGCGCGCATCTGGGTCTGGGTGATATCGCAATGCAGCAGAATAATGCGAGCGAGGCCTCTCGCCATTACCGTCTGGCTGCCGCCGCGGATCTCGATGCCGCGACGACGATCGCCGCGCGCGACGGAGCGTTGAAAGCCGAATCCGGGACAGCCAAAATTCCGGATGACATAAGACAATTTCTGCAAAAATTCGATGCGGCCGTCTTGCAGGGCAGTGCGGATGCGGTGAATCCATACGTCGAACTGGGCAACCTCAGAGGTTTCGCGAAATCGCTCGTCATCCGCAAACCGGCGGACTGGGTGACAACTCCACTCGGCGCGGAGGAATGGGATGCCACTCGCACGGCAGTCGACGTCACATTGAAACTCAAAATAGAAGGTAAGGATTATTCCGGAAGGGCCGTGTATGTCATCAGCCGGGTTGAAGGTAAAATTCTGTTGAGCGAGGTTCCTGTCTTCGACGTGAAGTGACGCCGACGACAGGTGTCAGGAGTACGATTCTATTAATCAGCTTGATGAAATTTACTTTCCCCGAATATGCCCTTACCAATCGATGAAGTAATTTCTCGCGCCCGTAACATACGCCTGCTCCTCACTGACTGCGACGGCGTTTTGACCGATGGCGGCTTATATTACACAGCCGACGGAAAACGGGTTTTTGAAATCACGAAAGTATTCAATATTCACGACGGCCAGGGATTTCGCCTCGCACAGGATGCCGGATTGAAACTCGGCATCATCAGCGGCCGTGCGTCACCGGCGCTGGCAGCCCGCGCGCGCGAGCTGCAGATAGATCATCTACATCAAGGCATAGGAAACAAACTCGCAGTTTATGAACAGATCAAAACTGCCGAAAAGATGAGTGACGAAAGTATCGCCTACATCGGCGATGACCTGCCCGATTTATGCCTGCTGCGCCGGGTCGGATTGTCGATCGCCGTGGCGGACGCTGTGACTGAAATTCGAGAATGCGCTCATTACCGTACCAGCAAGTGCGGGGGACGTGGGGCGGTCCGCGAAGCGATCGAATTGATCCTGAAGGCTCAGGGTAAGTGGGACGAATTGGTTCAGCGTTACGAATGAAACCGACACACTCGCGACACACATTGCTTCGGCTGATTTTCGCTCTTACGGTCATTACATACCTCGATCGCCTCTGTATATCGGCCGCCATGCCAGCAATGTCAACAGAGTTCAATCTTTCACCCATGCAGAAAGGCTGGATTTTCAGCGCATTCACCTTCGCCTACGCCGCATTTGAAATTCCGAGCGGGTGGCTCGGCGATCGTTTCGGCGCACGGTTGGCTCTCACGCGGATCGTTCTTTGGTGGTCGGCGTTTACCATACTGACCGGCGCGGTCTTCGGATTCTGGTCGCTTTTCCTCGTTCGATTTCTGTTCGGTGCGGGCGAAGCGGGGGCGTTCCCCAACATCGCGCGCGCCATTTCGTGCTGGTTCCCTTCTCCGGAACAGGGTCGCGGATTAAGTGTCGCCTTCATCGGATTGGCTGCCGGTTCGGCGATGACCGCGCCTCTCGTCTTCACGATGCTCGAATTTCAAGGCTGGCGGTGGGCTTTCGTCGAATTCGGTTTGATCGGAGCACTCTGGTGTGCGGTCTGGCATCGCTGGTTCCGCGATCGCCCCGAAGATCATCCTTCGGTCAACGAAGCCGAATTGCGCTTGATTCGATCGGACGAGGCCGACGAAATAATGGTCAGTGGCACGCACATCGTTCCATGGCGAGTATTATTCCGGAGCACCAACCTCGCGTTCATCTGTCTGATGTATTTCGCATACGGCTACGGATTGTATTTTTACATCACCTGGCTGCCGACTTATCTGCTCGATGCGCGCGGGTTTTCGATCGCGTCGGCGAAATGGCTCGCGGCGCTCCCTTGGGCGCTGAGCGCGTTGGGGTTTTGGTTCGGAGGCTGGGCGACTGACTATCTGGTGAAGAGGACCGGAAACCTGAAGGTCGCCCGCTGCGGTCTCGGCGCGGCCGGATATGCCGCCGGCGCGCTCGCGCTCATCGCAGTCGCACAGGTCGACGACGGCATGCTCGCCGCCTGCCTGCTTGCGCTCGCGCTCTGTTTCCAAACGATGACGATCAGCGCGGCCTGGGCTGTATGCCTGGATGTCGGTAGACAAAACGCGGGCGTAGTCACCGGCTTTATGAATACCGTGGGCAATATCGGTGGAGCCATCGCGCCGATAGTCGTAGGCTATGCTGTGAACGAGTGGCACTCCTGGACTTTACCGTTCTACGTGATGGCAGGAGTATTCGTGTTCGGAATTTTGATGTGGTTGCTGGTCGATCCGGAACGATCGGTGGTGAGAAACGAGTTACCACGAGCGGCAGCGGGCGATCCATCAATGATAAACCATTGATGGATCATCGCTCGCGGTACATATCTACTTCAGCACGATATTCAGTTTACCCAACTTCTGTTTGGCCGCCAGCTTCTTCTGTTTCTCATTCGGAGTCACATCGGGCTCGCGCCATTTGTTGGCCATCAGATAATCCTTGTCCTTTACCATTTCTCCCGGCGTGTAGACGGCCCACTCGAAATTGTGGCCGTGATTGATCGCATCAGTCGGGCAGGCGTCCACGCAGTATCCGCAGAGGATACAGCGGCCATAGTCAATCTGATAGACCTTGGCGTAGCGGTGGTCAATCGAGTTACGCTGCGCATATGGACGCGAATCCTCGGCGCCCTCGATGTAGATCGCATCCGCCGGACAGGCTGCTGCGCAGAGGAAGCAGGAGACGCACTTCTCCTTGCCATCCTCATTGACATCGAGAAAATGCTCGCCGCGGAACCGGCGGTACATCTGAACCGGTTCCTCGGGGTAACTGACCGTCTCTTTTTTCGTCGGAATGTGGCTGAGCGTGATGCTCATCCCCTGTGCGGTGGTGCGCGCCACTTCGATTACTTCTTTTGCTGTATTGATGATATCTGAAAGTATAGACATTTTTATAGTTGATAGTTGACAGTTGATAGTTGATAGTTCGTATATACTGTGTCAACAATAGATACGAATTATCAATTATCAACTGTCAACTATCAATTATCAACTATGCTCCCTCGGCGTGCATGATCGGGAGGTCGTGCTCGGGCGGGAGGTTTAGAGCTTCTTTGGGAAAATGCTCGGCAAAATAGGTGATCAGGTCTCGAACTGTGACTACGCCGGCAGCCTTTCCCTGGCTGTCGACGAGCGGAATGTTGCGATAATCGCCATCCTCCATCAAGTACATTGCCGAAATCACCGAATCTTCCAGGCTCAACTGCTTAGGATCGAGAGTCATAAAATGATCGACCGGTGTCGTATAACTAACCGGCTCGCCGATGACCTTGTTGAGCAGGTCGCGCTCGGTGAAAATTCCCACCAGTCTGCCTTCATCGCAAATCAGCGCGCAACCAAGATGCTTCGCCTTCATTGCCTCAACCGCCTCTCCAATGCTAGCCCCTAGTTCGACCATCGCCGGTGACCGCAATGGGAGATGACGGATCTTTATCTCGCTCAGTTTATCAGCGATCGACATAGGCGGATTCCTCCTGCACGGCTAAAAATCCAGCCCCGCATATTTGAGAAAATAGTTGGCGACCGACTTGGCGGATATGATTCCGACAGGCTGGCCGTCTCTCACAATGGGCACATGACGATGCTCTTTCACCGCCATTTTGTTGATGACTATACGTATAGGCGATCTCTCATCGATGGCATCAGGATGTGTACTCATCACCGCTCTCACGTGAAGATGGTTGAGGTCCACATCGCGGCCCGCAACTTTATTTAACAGGTCACGCTCGGTAAGGATTCCAATCAGTCTCCCTCCCTCGACCACTACCGCCTGCCCGATGCCTATTGTTTTTATGCGCGATACAGCGTGAGCGACCGAATCGTCCGGGCTGACCAGTACCAGACGATCATAAGGAATGTGGCTGACCTTGTCCTCCATCAAATGCTGTTGCAATCCACCTGTTGGCGCAGGCACATCGAAGATGCTCAAATCATGCCTGCACTCGTCGCAATGGTCCAACCCATCAAGGTTCTGATGGCTGCAGTAGGGACAGATCATATAGACCTCCTCAATTTAGCTCTGAAGAGCCGGATCGGAAGTTGATAGCCTTGATGATAATTTCAAACTCCGTAGGAATGACATCCGGTGAGGCCGCTCCTACGGAGTTTGCGAGATGTGAATGATCAAATCCTGCAGAGAATTGGCGTAGGCATTTCGCGCCTACGATGCCTGGTTCCGTAACTTATGATTTCGCCAGCTTTCGCCGAATCTTAGTTTGTGCGGCCGTTTTATACAGCCGTCAGTTGATGAACCAGGTCTCACCGCTGTTGAGGAGCTTCTCTACCTTACCCGGGCCTTTAGCCTCAATCGCCGCCGAAATTTGCCCGGCGAGCATCTGTTCATAGGTCGGTTTTTCGACTGCGCGAAAAACGCCCATCGGCACAGGAAACTCGGGAAATTGCATTCGTCCAAGGATGTATGACAGATTCGGTTCCGGAGCATTTTCCTTATGAACGAGGATGTCGTCAAGGGTTACGCCGTTTTCTCCGATGGTCACGATCTGCGGCGTGACGCCGTTCAAACGTATCCCCCTGTCTTTATTCTTTCCGAAGAGAAGCGGCTTCCCGTCTTCGAGCGGGATCATACGATCTTCCTTCACCTCACGCTCTGAAAACGATTTGAAGGCGGCGTCATTGAAGATATTGCAGTTCTGATAGACCTCCAGGATCCCGGAACCCTTGTGTCTGGCCAATCGCTCGACCATCGTCGAGAGGTGTTTCGGATCTACGTCCATCGAACGCGCCACGAAAGTGGCTTCCGCCGCGAATGCCATACTCAGCGGGTTGATCGGGTAATCGATCGTGCCCATCGGCGCCGATTTATTCTTCTTCCCGAGCTCCGATGTCGGCGAGTATTGCCCCTTCGTCAACCCATAAATCCGATTGTTGAAGAGGAGAACCTTCAGATCGATGTTGCGTCGGAGCGCATGAATGAAGTGATTGCCGCCGATCGAGAGGGCGTCGCCGTCGCCCGTAATCACCCATACCTGCAGGTCGGGATTGGCGAGCTTGACCCCTGTCGCGAAAGCAGGAGCGCGCCCGTGGATCGTGTGGAAACCGTAAGTGTTCATATAGTACGGAAACCGGCTCGAACAACCGATCCCCGAGATGAACACTATTTTCTCTTTCGGTATCCCGAGCTCAGGCATCACTTTTTGAACCTGGGCCAGGATCGAATAATCGCCGCATCCGGGACACCAGCGCACTTCCTGGTCGGTTTGAAAATCCTTGCGCGTCAATTTGACGGCTGTATGTCCGTTTGTTCCTTCTGTTGTATGTCCGTTTGTATGTCCATTCTCGCTCATTTAAATCCACCTCTACAGATTCTCTTTACAGATACTCTTTGATTTTGTCGACCAACTCTGTAACTTTGAAAGGCTTGCCCTTGACCTTCGTGAAGCTGACCGCGTCAACCAGGAACTTCGCGCGCACGAGCAGCGCAAGCTGCCCGAGGTTCAGTTCGGGAATGATCACAGTATCGAATCCTTTCAAAACATCGCCCAGATTCCGCGGAAAGGGATTGAGATATCGCAGATGGGCGCTGGCAACCGATTGGCCTTTCTCCTGTAACTGTTCGACCGCGGTTGTTATCGATCCGAATGTAGACCCCCAGCCCAGTACCAGGACTTTACCCGATGGCGGGCCGAAGACTTCGAGGTCCGGAATGTCCTGCTGCATGCGCTGAATCTTCTCGGCCCGCAGGCGCACCATGAAGTCGTGGTTATCGGGATCATAGCTGACGTTGCCCGTGATGTTCTGTTTCTCCAAACCGCCGATTCGATGCTCGAGACCCGGCGTGCCCGGGACCGCCCACGGTCGCGAGAGCGTCCGCTCATCGCGCAGATACGGAAGGTAACCTTCCGGTTCGGTGCGGAATTCGACCTTCATCTCAGGCAGATCCTCAACTCGCTGTATCTCCCACGGCTCGCTGCCATTGCCCAGATAACCGTCCGAAAGGAAGAAGACCGGCGCCATATACTTGGTCGCCAGTCGAACCGCCTCGATGGCCATCGTAAAACAATTGGCGGGAGTAGACGGTGCGACGATGCCGACCGGGCATTCGCTGTTGCGTCCGAACATCGCCTGCAGCAGATCGGCCTGTTCGGTCTTGGTCGGCAGCCCCGTCGAGGGGCCCCCGCGCTGGACATCGATGATGACCAGCGGCAATTCGGTCATTACCGCCAGACCGATCGCCTCCGACTTGAGCGCAACGCCGGGCCCGCTCGTTCCCGTCAGTCCAATGTGGCCGGCGAACGCCGAGCCGATCGCCGCGCCGATCGCCGAGATCTCATCTTCCGCCTGGAAAGTTTTGACGCCGAAATTCTTATGCTTCGAGAGCTCATGCAGAATATCCGAGGCAGGCGTAATCGGATAGCTACCGTAAAAGAGCGGGCGGCCTGTCAGCTGCGCCGCGGTGATAAATCCGATGGCTGTCGCTTCGTTGCCCGTGATGTTGCGGTACTTGCCGGGTTTGATCCGGGCGCGGCCGACGTGATAGTGGACGGTGAAAATCTCGGTCGTGTCGGCATAGTTATAACCGGCTTTCAGAGCCATGACGTTGGCCTCGGCGATTTCCGGCTTGGCGCCGAACTTCTCGTCTATCCACTTGAGCGTGGTCTCCATCGGACGGTCATAGAGCCAGTACATCAATCCGAGCGCATAAAAATTCTTACAGCGCTCTTGTTGCTTGAACGGCATTTTCGAACCTTCGAGCGCCTTGAGCGTCAGGGAGGTGAGCGGCACCTTGAACAGCCGGAATCCCGAGAGCGAGCCGTCTTCGAGCGGATTCGCCGTGTAGCCGGCTTTCTTCAGGTTGTTATCGTTGAATTCATCGGTATTGACGACCAGTATTCCGCCCGGTTCAAGGTCTTTGATGTTGACCTTTAAAGCCGCCGGATTCATGGCGACCAGCACGTTGGGCTCGTCGCCTGGCGTGCGAATGTCGCGGCTGCTGAAATTGAGCTGATAACCCGATACGCCGGGAAGGCTGCCGGCCGGGGCGCGAATCTCCGCCGGGAAATCGGGCAGCGTTGAAATGTCATTCCCGATAATCGCCGCAGTCGAGGTGAATTGCGTCCCGGTCACCTGCATACCATCGCCCGAGTCTCCGGCAAATCTTATCGTTACAGTCTCGATGTCCTCGACCGGGGCATGCCGTTTTACCGGTTCTTCTGTTGTTGTGGATGTGACAGACATTTTGGTTTTAACTCCGTCAGGGCTTAATTATTTAGTTTCTTAGTTTACACTCTCCTCCTCCGTAATGCACCCTTGGCATTGACGGCTCATCCAGGCCTAATAAGGAACCCATCAGGGCTAACTTGGGGGTGGCCACGTTGAGATAGAGTACGAGGCGGAAGACACAGGGTCGCTCAAACTAGTATAGATCAATATAAATTGGTATAGCCAACAAGAGGATAATAGCATGCCCAGAGAAGATTCTCCACAAAACTGCAGAGGTACGGAAGTCGGTAAAAACTCTTTTCTTCCCGCCTCCCCGCTTTCCGCCTCCCTTTGTGAGCCCCGGTTTGAAGATCGGCACCATAATTTGGTAACCAAAACGTTGACAATATCCAAGCCGCCCCATATCATCGTTTCATGTCAGTCGCAGCCGTCGAAAATATATTGAAGGAGTCACGCAGCGCCATCATCGACCTGCTGAAGATAAATGGCGCGATGAGCGTCGAGGAGTTGGCGGACGAATTAAAAGTATCCAAGGTCTGCATTCGCCGCCACCTGAACTTGCTCAAGAGCGACGGGCTGATAAGTTATGAGGAGGAACATCGCCAACGCGGCCGTCCCCGCTTCATCTACCGGCTGACCGAAAAAGCGCGCTGCTTCTTTCCGCAGACATACGATGAATTTGCGAAAGAGGTGCTGGTGCAGCTGCAACGCCAGTTCGGCGATGAGGGGTTGCAGCGGGTGCTCAGCGCGCGCGCGGATGTTCTGATCGCGCAGATCAAGGAAGAGCTGAAGGATATGGGCTTCGACGATCGCGTCAAATGCCTGGCCAATTTGATCAGCAAAAAGGGATACCTGGCTGATGTGCGGCGGCTGAAAGATGGCGCCTATCGACTGCGACAGCGCAATTGCCCGACTGAAAACGTCGCGGTGGCTTACCCTCACGTCTGCGACGAGGAAGTGCGAGTCTACAGTGAGTCTTTGGGATGCGCGGTGGTACGCGAATGCAGAATTGCCGATGGAGCGCGCGTGTGTGAATTCAGGATCGCTCCGCCCAGGCTCACGCAGATCTCCCGTAAGTCGAGAAAAGTATAATCACAAATTCATTCTGTTTTTTGTGAGAATGTTTTTTGAATAAACGGTTGATGACGAGGAACGACTGCGTAATGCAATCAAATTCCCGTTTCAACCCGTAGCGTTACGAGAATATTTTTTAAAATGAGCGAAACAATCACAACACCAATCACCGAGGATTTGATCCTCAATGCCTTGCGGGCCGTTAAGGACCCGGACCTGCACAAAGATATCGTGTCCTTGAACATGATCCGCGACGTCAAGATATGCGGTGGCATAGTAAGTTTCCGTTTTGTCCTGACCACTCCGGCCTGCCCCGTCCGCGATCAACTCAAATTTGAAGCGGAGAAGTCGGTTTATTCGATACCGGGCGTAGAGCGGGTCGAGGTGAAAATGGACGCCGAAGTGCCGAAGGCGCGCGGCGTTCTCGATAAGACCGAAATAGCCGGCATCAAACACATCATCGCTGTCAGCTCGGGCAAGGGCGGCGTCGGCAAATCAACCGTCGCCGTCAACCTCGCTGTCTCGCTTGCTCTGATGGGGGCCAAGACCGGCATTCTTGACACCGACGTATACGGGCCGAACGTGCCGATAATGATGGGCGGGAAGGACATGCCTTTGGCGCGCGGCAATTTCATCGTTCCTCCGGTTTATCATGGCGTTAAGACTATGTCGATCGGTCTCCTCAATCCGGGAGACAAAGCCATCGTGTGGCGCGGACCGATGCTGCACACCGCGGTGTCGCAATTCCTGCGCCAGGTTGAATGGGGCGAGCTCGATTACCTGGTCGTCGATATGCCGCCCGGCACCGGAGACGTACAACTTAGTCTGGCACAAATGGTATCTCTCGCCGGCGCCGTACTCGTAACGACGCCGCAGGAAGTCGCGCTGGGCGATGTGCGCAAAGCTTACAACATGTTCGACCAACTCCACGTCCCGGTACTGGGCATCGTCGAGAATATGAGCTATTTCGAATGCCCGAATGACGGGAACAAATACTTCATATTCGGCAATGGCGGAGGAGAGGCGCTGGCGGAGAGTTACGACCTTCCCTTCCTCGGGGGGATACCTATTGCGATCAACATTCGCGAAGGCGGTGACCTGGGTGTGCCGATCGTCATCGGCCAACCCGATAGTCCGCAAGCGAAGGCATTCGCTCAGGTCGCGCAGAACATCGCCGCGCAGGTTAGCATTGGGGCAATTAAGGCGAACAAAACCCTGCCCGTGCTCAATCTGCCAAAGAAATAGATGAAATACGAAGATGCCGATGAGAAATGTTTTTCATCTTCTTCGCTTCTTAGCGTTTTATATTTTCCGAGGGAGGGTTGTTGACGACATTTCTTGAGATCGATATTATCTTAAGCATTCGATATGGGAATTCGATCCAAAAGTTCGATCTGAAAGTTCGATCCGAAAAGATGGCAACAATTATTACTCGAAAAGGTAACAGCGGCCGGAAGAATTGCTAGCCGGCGATGGGCAACAATTACACAGAAAAGGAGAATGTGATAATGATTTTAACTATGACAGATATGGCGGCCACTGAGGTGAAGAAATTCCTCGAAGCAGAAAGCATGGGCAACGATGGCGGTTTGCGCGTCCGCGTCGTCCCCGGTGGTTGTTCCGGTTTCCAGTACGCGATGAACATCGAGGAGTCGCCACAGACAACTGACGAAATAGTTGAGACCGGCGGCCTCCGTGTCTTCGTCGATATGTTCAGCGCCCAATATCTGGAAAATGTGCAGATCGACTATGTCAACAGCGTGATGGGATCGGGCTTCACATTCAATAACCCGAACTCGACCGGCGGTTGCGGTTGCGGCAGCTCTTTCACCGCTTAAATCCTCTCGGGCCATCAGAGATACGGCTTCCGCACCGAGAGGGTGGGAGCCGTTTTTCTATCCCAAATGCTAATCAGTAATAATTATTGTTATTGAAAGCTTGACAGTGTGAAAATCAGGTGGCTAAGATTGGATGAGAGCCAGGTTGCCCTGCTGCCCCACTACCCCGTTGCCCCTATTGCTCATTTAACGCTCACGCGATGAACCACCGCAATACCAAACAGAGGCGGGTGATCCTTGACACCGTTGAACGCCATGGAGGTCATTTGACGGCTGACGAGATCTATCAACTCGCCAGGCGGCGCCATCCGCATTTGAGCCTCGGAACGGTCTATCGTAACTTGCGCGTGCTCGCCGCTCAGGGCGCGGTGCGAGAACTCGATTTCGGTATGGCGGTCACCTATTTTGAGACTACCAAAGACCCGCACTATCACCTGATCTGCCGCGTTTGCGAGCGGATTGTTGATGTGGAGATGCCGATCGAACGTGGCCTGATGAAGATGGTGATGCGAACGCCGGGTATCGGCGGCTTTCAGATCGAAGAACATCGTCTTGATTTTATAGGCGTCTGCGCGGCCTGCCGGAATTCCGACAAAAAGGGCCCTGCGAAACAGCGGACGCTCAAAGCTCGATAACAATCACATCCGTAGGAGGAATAAATGCCAGTTCTTGCAGATACCAAAACCCATGCGAATTTAAAACACGCGTTCGCCGGTGAATCGCAGGCGAATCGCCGTTATCTATACTTCGCGCGCCAGGCGGATATCGAGGGTTATCCCGATCTCGCCGGTTTGTTCCGCGACACGGCTGAAGGCGAAACGGGTCATGCTCATGGCCATCTGGACATGTTGAAGGAAGTCGGCGATCCGGCGACCGGCGAGCCCATCGGTAACACCTCGAAGAACCTTAAAGCAGCAATTGCAGGCGAGACCTATGAATACACCGAGATGTATCCGGGATTCGCCCGCACAGCCCGCGAAGAGGGTTTTGAAGAGATCGCGGAATGGTTCGAGACGCTCGCACGGGCTGAGCGTTCACACGCGGGTCGTTTCCAGAAAGGGCTCGATTCGATTTCATAATTGGTTGTCGGATTTGTCGGATATCGGTTGTCGGTTGTCGGTTGTCGGAAGCAATTCGCGAGTTTGTCAATGCGAACCGGCAACCGATAACCGATAACCGATAACCGATATCCGTCAACCGACAACCGATATCCGACAACCGATATCCGACTGAATATGCTCGAACAAGGCGATCTCTCATCTGTTCCGGTCGAGTGGGATAAGACCGAGTATTTGGACGGGAAATCTCTCGATAAGGAGTTGCGGCGCCAATACGATGTCTGCAATTCCTGCCGTCTCTGTTTTAACCTCTGCCCCGGCTTCCCGAAACTCTTTGAACATTTCGACAGCGACGAGGTCGATGCCGAAGCGGACAAGCTGACCGGAGCACAACTCTGGGAATTCGTCGACCTCTGTTACAATTGCAAGCTCTGCTTCATCAAATGCCCATACACGCCTCCGCATAAATTCCTGATCGATATTCCGAAGCTCGTCATGCGGGCCCGCGCAATCGAAACTAACGAAAATGGGACAGACCTGCGCGAAAAGATGCTGAGCAGCCCCGATGAAATCGGGCCGCTTGCCAGCAAGGCGGCGCCGCTCGTTAATTTCGGCAATGGAAACAGGGTTAATCGCATCCTGATGGAGAAGACTATCGGCATCCATCGCGATAAAATCCTGCCCCGTTTTCACACCGAGACATTCGAAAGATGGTTCAAGAAGAACATCGGCAAGGCGACTTTCACGCCTAGGACGAAAGTCGCGATCTTTCATACCTGCATCGTCAATTACAACGAGCCGCAGATTGGGAAGGCCACCGTGAAGATTCTCGAGAAGAACCTGGTGGGCGTCATAGATCCGCCGGGACAGCGATGCTGCGGAATGCCATACCTGGACAGCGGTCGGATCGATGATGCACTCGAACATTTCCGCGACAACGTGAAGGCGCTCCTGCCGTATGTACGTCAAGGTTATGACATCGTAGTGCCCGAGCCGACCTGCGGAATGATGCTCAAGAAGGAATACATAAATTATCTTCAAGGTGAGGAGCATGCGCAGGCGGCTGAGGTTTCAAAACGCGTATATGATGTGTCGGAATACATGGTCAAACTCAACAGCGAGGGCAGGCTCAACCGGGAATTTACGGTCAACCCCGGCAAAGTGGCGTATCACCAACCCTGTCATCTGAAATACCAGGCAATCGGGACCAAGACGATTGAACTCTTGCGGCTGGCGGGTGCAGAAGTAATCTTCATCGACAAAGGCTGCTCGGGACACGACGGAACCTGGTCCATGAAGAGAGAATACTTCAATCTGGCGCAGAAGGTGGCCCGCGGGCTACACCGCGGAGTGAACGAATCGGGCGCCGATCAGGTAGTTACGGATTGCTCGCTCGCCGGACTCCAGATAACTCAGGGCACCGGCCGCAAAACAATTCATCCGATCGAACTGGTCGCTAAAGCTTATGGAATCGATCCTGAGTAGTTTATGAAAAAAGTAGACCGCTCTGAAATTTTAGATATTGCCCACTACGAAAGAGTCCGCCATGAATTTCGCAGCCGTATTATCGCACTCAAAAAAAAGCGGCGCCTCGGAGTCGGACCGATGATCACACTGCTTTTCGAAAATCACGAGACGGTGCTCTCGCAGATCCAGGAAATGATGCGAACTGAACGGATCGTCGATGAGAGGGCGATCCAGCACGAGATCGATACTTACAATCAACTTTTGCCCGAACATAGCGAACTCGCAGCGACGATGTTTATCGAGCTCAAAGACGAGGGCCGCATCCGCGAACAGATCACGAAATTTCATGGGCTCAATTCCGGCGAAGTGACTTACCTAGAAATCGGAGGCGAGCAATTGACCCGTTTGCCGGCCATCTTCGCGGCGGGGCAAAGCGATGATCACCGCATCAGCGCTGTACAATACCTGCGCTTCCGCTTTACCGACGGCCAGCGCGATGCCTTTGTAAAAGGCGAGGCGGAGGTTAAGCTGATGATCGACCATCCGAACTACAAACATAGAGAGCCGATCGATGGCGAGTTGCGCAAGGAATTGGCGGGTGATTTATGATTGAGCCGAGCGACGATGTCCGCGCCGAATACGACGCCATCCGCCATGGCATTGCGGTAATTGATTTTTCGTCGGCCGGTAAATTGCAACTGAGCGGCAAGAATGCGGTTCAGTTTTTAAACGGCCTGGTGAGCAATGACGTGAAGGTGTTGGGGGCAGGCGACGGTGCGCTTGCGGCGTTTCCGAATCTGCAGGGAAAACTGGTCGCGCTCTGCCGGATTTACAATACGGGCTCTTTCCTGCTGATCGAACTGGAAGCAGTCAATCGCGAGAAAATATTCAAGAACCTGAACCGGTTCGTTGCGGCGGGTGAGTTTTTCGTCGCTGATGTGAGTGAAAAATATGGCTTGATTTCAATGCAAGGTCCGCGATCGGCAGAATTGATCGAAAGCCTGACCGGACAGACCCCGTATCAAATTCCATACAAGTATCTGGGAGAAGAGCATAGCAGGCTCAAACGCCCTGATTGCCGCCAACAATCGTTGTGGCGAGATCGGGTTCGATATTTTCATACCTGCCGAGTCAGTTGCGGTGGTCCGGGAGACGATTCTCACACGCGGGAGAGAATTCGGGCCTATCGAAGCGGCTGGACAGGAGGCATTTGAGATAGCCAGGATTGAAGCGGGTATCCCGCGTGATGGGATCGATGCGGGAGAAAATTACATCATACTGGAATCTGAGTTGAACGAAGCGGTGAGTTATACGAAAGGATGCTATCTGGGTCAGGAAGTGATTGCGCGCATTCACTGGCGAGGGCAGCCGGCGAAGCGATTACGCGGGCTTTTGGTTGACGCAGAACAGGCCCCGCGCCCGGGCGCAATGCTTTTTGCCGGCGATGGGAAAAAGACCGGAGAGATCACCAGCAGCACTTACAGTATCGGACTGGGCCGCCTCATCGCGCTCGCTTATGTACATCGTTACTATCTCAATCCGGGAACCGAGTTCACGGTGAAAGAGGGCGATCTGGAGCTGGGCCGCGCCCAGCTGGTCGAACTTCCTTTCGTACACTCGATGATCATGCAGTGAGCTTTAACCGATACGGCTAACCTTTATTATAATTGATTTCCATAAGCTTCATGGAAGAGCAGTCAAATACAGAGAATGAGAATCCCAAGTGGGCTCTCGAATCGGCCGAGGTTGCCTACGCTGTGATCGCTCGCTACGTCGATCATGCGCAGGTATCAGGCCTTCTCATCGCAATGCTCGCCAGCGCGCTCGGCGAAGAGCGGCTGAAACCGATTGTGCAGAGCGAATATTGGCAAAACTATCTGGCGAGCAAACGATCGATAGCCGAGGCGATGGAAGAGATTGAACGATTGACTGCTATCATCGAAAAAACGAGACAGGAGATACGATGAATAACTACGGAGCTATTACAGTCGAAGAGCTGAAAGCCAGGCGGGACGCAGGTGAGGGACCGCGTATTATCGATGTGCGCGAGCCCTCGGAGAATCGCGTAGCACGCATCGAGGGGGCCGAACTCAAACCGCTCGGACAGATCGGGCAGTGGGCACAGGAGCTCATAGACAAGGATGAAGAGATCGTCCTTCATTGTCACCACGGCATGCGTTCGGACCGGGCGTGCCAATATCTTGCCAGCCAGGGCTTTACCAACACCAAGAATCTGATCGGAGGAATTGATGAATGGTCCTCGAAGATCGACCCATCAATTCCACGTTATTAATTCTATGGCTCAGAAAATCCGACTTGCGTTTCTAAGCTTCTGGCTCGGAGCGATGTGCGTCTTCAGCTTCGTCGTCGCGCCGGCGGCATTCGCCGTTCTTCCCGAACCGCGACTCGCGGGAAGCATGGTCTCCCGGGTGCTCGGAGGCGTCGAGATTATCGGCATAATCTTCGGCGCCATCATATTGCTCAATTTGCTCCTCTTCCGTGAAAAACGGGAGAAACCATTTCGTTTTGAGTCGGTGGCCGTCGTATTGATGACATTATCAGCGATTCTCTCGCGATTTGTTGTTTCCAGCCATTTACACGATCTGCGCGTGAGTTATGGCGATCAACTCGCCAGTCTGGCGAAATCCGATCCTATCCGCGCCGGCTTCGACCAATGGCACCAATATTCGGTCGGGCTGATGGTCTTCAATATCATCGCCGCGATCGTTTTGATAGCGCTGCTCTCACGGCGCGGTCCCTCATCGCAAGGCAATGCTTGATCCCGATCGCCTGAGCTTCGAGTTCGAGGCGGGCCCGACCAGGCCACGTCTGGACGAGTTTGTGGCCGCGCAACTCCCCAAGGTCAGTTTGACTCGCATTCGCCGTCTGATCGCCGAGGGCGATGTCCTCATCAACGGAGAAAAATCGGTCAAAGGTGTGCGCCTCGCGGCGGGCGATCGAGTCTCGGTGAAAATCTTTGCGGCCGAAAAATCGTCGACGACGCCCGAACCGATCCCACTCGACATCCTATATGAAGACGACCATTTGATCGCCATCAACAAAAAGGTAGGCTTGCTCGTCCACCCATCGCGGAGTGAAAAATCGGGGACGCTTACCAACGGACTGGCTTATCATTTCTGGCAAACGACGGGATGCGCCATCCGCCCCGGTCTCGTTCATCGCCTCGACCGCAACACTTCGGGCGTCATTGTAATTGCCAAAACGCCGCGCGCGCATCGGACACTCTCAAAGCATTTTCGCGAACGCCGGGTGAAGAAATTCTACCTGGCGCTCGTCAGCGGTAGAGTTGAACAGGATCGTGGAGAGATCGAGGCTCCAATCGGTTATGACCCGAAGGTCTGGCCGCACTGGTGCGTTATGAGCGACGGAAGAGAAGCGCAGACGCGTTACATGGTGAAGAGAAGATTTAGCGCATACACTCTGCTCGAATTGGAGCCGCTCACCGGCCGCACGCATCAATTGCGAATTCACTGCAATCTGATCGGCTATCCGATCATCGGTGATCCGATCTATTCTTCCCGGCTCGATCCGCTCGCAGCAACGCACCATTTGAAACATCACCTTCTGCATGCTTCCCGCCTGATCTTCCGTCACCCGGCAACCAATGCGGAGATGGATTTTGAAGCGCCCATGCCGCAAACTATGCTGGCGCTGATGGAAAAATGAATTCTCGGTTTTCCGTCGCCGCATTATGCTCGCAACTGAACCTATAACTGGAACCTTTTGAATGAACGATTATGACGTGATCATCATCGGCGGCGGGCCCGCGGGAATGAGCGCGCTGATCTGGTGCCAATCGCTCAATCTGAAAGCAGTCTTGCTCGAACAGGCGGCGGAGCTCGGCGGGCAGATGCTGCAGATGTTCCACCGCATCATCGATTACCCTGGTCTGATCGCCGAGGACGGTCGTGATCTGCGCGAGCACTTCCTCGCTCAATTGAAAGAGCTGAAGCTCGAGTATCGCACCGGCGTCCGGTTGGGCGAGCTAGATTTGCGAGAGAGGCGGCTTCTGTGCGATGGCATGATGATAACCGGCGGCGCAATCATCATCGCGACCGGGGCGCGTAAGCGCAGGCTCGGCATTCCGGGCGAATCGAGATTTGAGTCTCACGGCGTCAGTTACTCCGCGACGCGCGATCACTCGCTTTACGCGGGCAAAAAAGTATGCGTCATCGGCGGCGGCGACTCCGCCGTCCAAAATAGTCTGATACTCTCGCGCATCTGTCCCCAGGTCACGCTCATTCATCGTTCCGACAGTTTCCGTGCGCGCGACCGCTGGCTCAAAGAGGCGCAAGCGAGCCCGCGTATCTCGATCATCCCGCACGCGCTGGTCAGGGCAATCGAGGGCGATCAAAAAGTTGAACGATTGATCATCGAAGATTGCCGCTCCGGTGCAACAAAAATAATTCAAACAGAAGGAGTCTTCGTCAGAATCGGCATCGCACCGAATTCGGAAGCCTTTCGCGGCCAGATCGAGCTCGATGAAATCGGGTATATCAAGATCGACCGGCGCCAGCGAACATCAATGAGAATGATCTACGCGGCTGGCGATGTGTGCCGGCCGGTATGTTTGAGCGTGGCGACTGCGGCAGGACAGGGAGCGACCGCGGCGAAGGCTATTTCCCGGAGTCTGAAAAGGCTATAGGAAATAAACGAAAAGAAGAGAAGGAACGAATGAATCGAAAAAATCTTAAACTCTTCGTTATCGCTTCGGGCGTCAGGATGCGGCTCAAGGCAATCTCTCGGGTTTTGTTGTGTATATATTCGTCTGTAATTCGTTTTCTCTATTCCGACCTGGGACGGCTATCTGCGGCTAAAAACCGGAATTAGTTATATCGTTCAGAAACGGAAGCTCCCGCCGATATTTGACCAATTCTTCCCTGCTCAGTTCGGCTCTGATCACACATTCCTCTCTTCCACCATCAGCCAACACATTTCCGCTCGGATGCACAATCAAGCTGCGGCCCGGATGAAAGAATTTCGGATCGCTGCCGAACCGATTGACGCCTATAACGTAAGCCTGATTCTCAATCGCGCGGGCCCTGAGCAAGGTGGTCCAGTGCTCCTCCCTCGCCACCGGCCAGCTCGCGATCACCGTATAAAGGTCTGCTCCGCGTTTAACCGCCGCGCGGAATATTTCGGGGAACCGCAGGTCATAGCAGATGAACGATGCAACTTTGAATCCCTCGAGATCGAATAGGCACAAGCTGTCACCCGCCGCGTAATGATCGGATTCCCCGCCCAAGGTGAAGGGGTGAAGCTTGGAATAACGCGCTACCTCACGACCATCGGTCGAATACACGACACATTGATTAATACCGCGACCATTCGGATGTTTGGTGACCACACCCCCAAGAAGATAAATCCGATATTCTGCCGCGGTCTGCGCGAGGAAGGCTTGTGTCTCGCGCGTATCGCTATCCTGGATTGCAGCGACATTCATGGAGAAACCGGTCGCGAACATCTCGGGCAATACCACCAGAGTGCCAGGCTGCGGCTCGGCCTTTTCTATCATCGAACGGATATTCGCGTGATTAGCAGGTTTGTCCTCCCAAACGACATCGGGTTGTATGCCGATCACTTTCATTTTTTTCATGCTCCCATAATGGTTTTGATACCATTAACCAGACGGCCAATGCCTTCCGCAACGGTATCTTTCTGCAGCGCTCCATAAGCGACGCGCAAATAACACCCATCATCCATCCCGAATGCATCGCCGGGAATCACCGCTACTCCGTGTTCACGCACCAGTCTCTCTACCAGGGCGAGCGGCTTTATCCCCGTGTCGAGTTTGATCAGAAAATAGAATGCCCCATCCGCCGGAGGAACCTGACAGCAATGCCTGATCCGATCCAGTTCGTTTAAAACCAGTTCGCGGACTTCCGTCAATTGCATCAGCCTATCAAGGCAATAATCTTTTCCAACCCGCATGGCGCCGATTGCGGCGAACTGCGAGATTACCGGCGGGCAGATCAACACCGTATCCTGAATTTTGTTGATCGCTTCAAATAGATGATCGGGGATCACCATAAAGCCGATTCGCCAGCTGGCAAATCCGTACGCTTTCGAGAGGGAATAGAGCGATATCGTATGCGAGTTACTGCCGGCGAGCGACCCTGGCGAAAAGTGGCGCTTATCGCCATAGGTGAAATATTCGTATGCCTCGTCGCTGATGTGGTATATGCCGGCCTGGCGGCAGATATCATTCACTTCGCTGAGCGCGGATTTGGAATAGACTGCGCCGGTCGGGTTGTTGGGAGAAATTGTCACCACTGCGCGAGTCTTGTCCGTTATGGCGGCGGCGATGAGCCCGGGTCGCAGCTGATAATTCTCGTCAGTCTGTACGAGCACTGGCTTACAATTGGCCATCGAGATCGCCATCTCGTGATTGAAATAATATGGCAGGTTGAGGATGATTTCATCGCCCGGGTCGGTGATCGCGAGGAGCGCATTGACGAAGGCCATATTGCCGCCTGCAGTAACGATTATCCGGCTTCCTGGTTCCACGGTAATCCCGTTCTCGGAAACGAGCTTCGACTCGATCAGTTGTAGAAGCAGCGGTATGCCGTAGACAGCCTGGTATTTATGATAATCCGGATTATCGAGGAAAGTATGAATCTGATCGATCGCCTCCGGCGGCGGTCCATAAGATACGACGCCCTGGCCGAGAGAGATTGTTCCGGGTCTACGGCGGATCATCTCACCGACTACAGGAATGACCGGCGATTGCACCAGCTGAATTCTCCGCGCTTCCCTTCTCATAAATCTATAACCCTTTGCCCCCTTCCTCTATTCTTCACTAAATCAATTCCCATTTTTATTTTGCAGCGCTTTCCACGCTTTCACATACTCCTCCGTCTTCGGATTCGCGGTATTCCATTTGGGCGCTACCCGATTATTCGCAATATTGATGAGCGCGAGAGCGATCATTCGATCGACGCGCGCCATATTTTCATAATCGATTCTATCCCAGTGGTCGGAGGGGCGATGATAATCCGGATATTCGAATGCGACGCAGAGCGTGTGCGCCGGCACGCCGGCATCGGCGAGCGCCTGATTATCGCTGCGAGCGAAGAAAAGATCGCTGTTCTTCTCGTCTTTGTAAACCCTGATGCCGGTCATAGTTCCCGCCGCTTTGAAAATCCCACCAAGATCTGTGAAATCGAATCCGGTCATCGATACGCTATTGATTTGCGCACCTTCGGGGCTATCGGTTCTTCCAACCAGTTCGAGATTGACCATGGCCACGGTCTTCTCGAGAGGAAAGACCGGATGCTGGCCGTAGTAGACGGAACCGTGAAGCCCTTGCTCCTCTCCCGACCAGGCGATAAACACAATGCTGCGTTTCGGTTTCCGCTTCATGGTCGATAATGCCGAAGCAATTTCGATCACCGAGACTGTCCCGCTGCCATCATCGTTCGCCCCGTTGTAGATCGAATCGCCGTCGACCGCTTCGTCGATGCCCATGTGATCGTAATGGGCTGAGATAATGACATAACTCTCTTTTAATACCGGATCCGATCCGCGCAGAAGTCCAATCACATTCTTCTGTCCGCTGGAAATCTGAAAGTAGCTTTTCCCCATCTCGCCCGCCGGTTCCAAACCCGCCCGGCGGAATTGGGAAGCGATGTATTCAGCCGCCAGGTCTAACCCGCGCGATGGAGTTTTCCGGCCTTCGAGAAGGTCCGAGGCGATGAAAGACAGATGCCCACGCAGGGAATCGGCCGTAATTCGATCGAGCACGGGGCGCAAAGCGGCCGGGATGCGTCGTTTCGATCCCTGAGTCGCCGCAGGGCGTTGGACGGTCTGTTGCGATAAGGCATGACCGATCGAGGAAAAACTTAGAATTATGCAAAGTGAGAAACTGTACGTGGTATTACGTTTTTTCATTTATAAAAATATGATCGACACAAAATAGAAAAGAGCGCACTAAAAATTGATACTGATGAAGAACTGCTTTGAACCAATGCAATCGTCACAGAACTTCAAAGTAAGCCCCAAAATTCAAATATACCGTAAATATTTACAATAGCCCATATATTCTCACGGCCCTGCATTTTAGCCCACATTGAACTACAAGCGTCCGGCTTGAATAAACATTTAGGAGCTGATCAATGAAACGTCTGGTCATTAATCTGAGCTTGATGGCTATAGCTGTGTTCCTGGCGAGCGCAGATGCGCTGATGCAAGGCATCTACCGCCAACAGCTCGGCAATCGAGATACTCTCACGCAAAGTCAAGAACCAACAAATGCTCTTCCACAAAGTCACCTTAATCGCAATAAAACGCATAAACTGATCATCAATAAAGATGATCCGGAACAAACTAAAGTCTATAACGAACTGGTCGGGCGCAACGCCATCAGCAGATCAATCGATTACGGCGGTTTCACACTCGTCGTTGTTGACCAGGATGCCGTGGGCGGACCCGAAGCGCTAAAGAACATGCCGGGGGTGGTCTGGCGCGACGACTTGAGCCAGATAGCATTCAACGGTTTTGTGGTCGATACGAGCGACCCACAGCCGCTCTCTCAGGAAGTTCCAGTCGATTTGCGTCAACAAAAAATGGCTGATGCAGTCAAAAGCGGCATCGCCCCCAATTCAGGATTATTCACCGTGCAATTTGTGGGGCCGATCAAGGAAGAATGGCGCGCGGCTATCGAGAAAACAGGAGCGCGAATTATCACATACATTCCGAATAATGCTTATATCGTCCGCGCCGACAGCCGGGCGGCATTCGGAGTATGGCAATTGAAAGACCAGCATCCATTTGTGCAATATGTCGGTGACTATGAACCGGCTTTCCGTATGGCGCCCGAGCTGCGCGCCGCTCGCCAACAAGACGGTTCGGCATATGTCAATGTTACAGTGCAGTACATCGACGGGCCCGATAGCGCAATGAAGATTGACGCATTGAAACGCAATGCGGTTCAGTTCATCGGCGAAACTCGGGTGCTGAACTATCACAACGTCTCGGTTATGATCCCGGCCTCGCGATTGACCGAACTTGCCAGCGACGACGATGTCTTTGCCATCGAAGCATACAAAAAGTTCGCCCGGTTCGATGAAGCGCAGGGCCAGATTGTCGCCGCCAATCTGACGGGAAATTCACCGACAGGACCAGGCTACCTGGCATGGCTCGCCAGCAAAGGATTCAATAGCTCGCAGTTCGGGTCCTTCTCAGTCAATGTCGTTGATGATGCCTATTCGCTGACAGGTCACCCCGATCTGCCATCCGGTCGCATCGTGTTTCATAACAACCCGACCAATCAAACCGGCCCGCTGAGCGGACACGGCTTCTTGAACGCAAATATCATTGCAGGTTTCAACAGCGGTACGGGATCAGCATTTGAAGATTCGAGGGGGTTTAACTACGGTTTGGGTATCGCACCTTGGGCGCGCGTCGGCGCAACCGCAATCTTCGGCCCGGTCGTAGCGGACCCGTCCGCATGGGAAAGCACGGCTTATGGACGGGGTGCGCGTATCTCTTCGTTATCCGTTGGTCTGGCTGACCCCGTCACGGGAGGCCCACTCGCACGCTACGAGGCAACAGCGCAGTTATATGACAGCATCGTGCGCGATGCACGGAGCGGCGTAGCCGGGCTGCAACAATTGACAGTCGTCTTCGCAGCCGGCAATTTCGGCACAGGATCGAACACCGTCGCCTCTCCCGCGACAGCCAAGAACGTCATCAGCGTCGGAGCGAGCGAGAACGTCCGTCAAACCATCGCGACTGATGGCTGTGGCATCACCAATAGCGGGGCCGATAGCGCCAACGATATGGCCGGATTTTCAAGCCGGGGACCCGTCAATGCTGCCGGCGGCGATGGCCGGGTCAAACCCGATATCGTTGCTCCCGGAACTCGTATTCAAGCCGGCGTTCCACAATCCAACTATGATGGAAGCGGACTCTGCGGCGGTCAATTCTTCCCGCCGGGACAGACTCTCTATAGCTGGAATTCAGGTACTTCGCACGCGACTCCGGCCGTTTCAGGGGGAGCAGCTCTGGTCTACCAGGACTTCCTCAACAAGGGTCTGGGAGCACCCACTCCAGCCATGGTCAAAGCGTTCCTCATGAACTCCGCATCCTATCTAACCGGCACCGGTGCGGGCGGCAATCTGCCCTCCAACAGCCAGGGGATGGGACGGATGAATCTTGGCCGCGCATTCGACGGCGCTAACCGAATCCTCGTCAATCAAACGCAACTATTAAACACGACCGGACAGGTCTATCAGATCAGCGGCCGCATATGCTCAAGCACGCAGCCATTCCGCGTCACGCTGGCGTGGACTGACGCGCCCGGCCCGATTACAGGGGCCCCATGGGTCAATAACCTCGATCTCGTGGTAACGATCGGCGGACAGACCTACAGAGGCAACGTATTCTCGGGGGGCAACTCAACGACCGGCGGAGCAGCCGATGTCAGGAACAATGTCGAGTCGGTCTTCCTTCCTCCTGGGGTATCGGGCAACTTCACCATCACAGTGAGGGCGACCAATCTCGCCGGCGACGGCGTACCAGGCAACAACAACACGACCGATCAAGACTTCGCGCTCGTCATCTATAACGGGAGAAGATAGACCGAGCATCGGGGCATCGGGCGATGGAGCATCGGGGCAACAGGTATGGAAGTTAAGGCTCACTGCGAATCTTCGCAATGAGCAATCCATCTCTGTTACCCTGTTGCCCTATCGCTCGAACTTATAAATTTAATGAATATAATGATAAATATTTATTGCGGATATCTTTGATCTCCGCTATTCTCCGCTATTCTCCTTCCTTTTTAGTCTTCTAGATTTAATCGACAGAAAAACTACTGAATCGCGATAACCGTGTCAGACTGAAGTCTGCGCTGAGCGGGCAAATTCCATTCAGGTCAACCCGTAAACACGCAAGCTCCCCGCTTGCTCTTTCTATCAGGAGCTGAACCTATGAAACGCTCGATCATTTTCTTGATCCTGCCTGCTATCGTTGTGTTCCTTGCTACTGCCAGCGCGTTGATGCAAGGAAACATTCGCCCATGGCTAGGGGACCGCGAAAGTCTCAACCAAAATATCGATGAACCTATCGCTCTTCCACAGAGTCAGCTCAATCAAAGCAGAACTCACAAATTGCTCATCGATAAAGAGGATGCTGCCCTCTACCAGGATCTCACTCTACGCAATGCAATCGTTAAAGAGGTCGATTACGGCAGCTTCAAACTCGTCATCGTTGACGAAGCCTTGGTCACCGGCGGACGCGAAGCGATGCGTAACATGCCGGCGGTCTGGCGCGACGACATGAACCAGATTTACTTAAATGGCTATGTGGTCGATACGAGCGACCCACAGCCGCTCGGGCAGGAGCTTCCGGTCGAGTTGCGCCAGCAAAAAATGGCCGATGCGCTCAAGGGGAGCTATGCTCCTGCCGCGGGTCTTTACACTGTGCAATTTGCCGGGCCGATCAAAGAAGAATGGTTTGCAGCGCTAGAGGGAACCGGCGTCGAGGTCGTCTCCTATATTTCGAACAACGCTTATATCGTCCGCGCCGACAACCGGGCAGCATTCGGACTGTGGCAACTGAAAACCCAGCATCCATTCGTGCAATATCTCGGCGACTACCAACCTGCCTTCCGATTGTCGTCGGAGTTGCGCGCGACTCTCGCACTCGGTAATTCGGGATATATCCGGGTGACCGTGCAATTTTTGAACGGCCAGGACGCCCAACCGGCGATCGAGTTTTTGAAAAACAACGCGCTTCAGTTTATTGGCGAAAGCAGAGTGATGCACTATCACAACGTCTCGGTCACGATTCCGGTTTCGCAATTGGCTGAACTCGCGAGTAATGAAAATGTTATCGGCATCGAACCATATGCCGAACGCAGGCGATTGGATGAAGCGCAGGGTCAGATCGTGGCTGGAAATCTGACGGGCAATTCGCCGAGCGCACCGGGCTACCTGACCTGGCTGGGTGGCAGGGGGTTCAACAGCTCGCAGTTCACGACTTTTTCGGTCAACGTCGCAGATGACGCCTATTCGCTGACGGGCCATCCTGATCTGCCCACCGGCCGCATCGCATTCCAGAACAATGCGACCAGTCAGACAGGAGCGCAGGGGGGACATGGATTCCTCAATGCGCATATCGTCGGCGGATTCAATAGCGGAACGGGATCAGCCTTGGAAGATGCGAACGGTTTCAACTATGGCCTTGGTATTGCCCCCTGGGCACGTGTTGGCGTTACGGCTATCTTCGGCAATGGGGCATCCTCCCCAACCTCATGGGAGAATACTGCATATAGTCAGGGCGCACGCATCTCATCCAACTCCTGGGGATTCATCAATCTTTTCCGTTACGACGCCAATGCCCAGGAATTTGATCGCATTGTACGCGATGCGCAGAGCGGTGCAGCAGGGCTGCAGCAACTGGCGGTCGTCTTTGCGGCGGGCAATGATGGCTCAGGGTCAAACACGGTCAGCTCTCCCGGCACCGCCAAGAATGTCATTACGGTCGGCGCCAGCGAGAACGTGCGAACGACCGGAAGCGATGGCTGCGGCATCGGCAATACCGGGGCGGATAGCGCGAACGACATCATAAGCTTCTCCAGCAGAGGGCCAGTCAACTCCTCTGGTGGTGATGGAAGAGTGAAACCCGACATCGTCGCTCCTGGCACCCATATTGAAGCAGGCATTCCGCAATCCAACTACAACGGGAGCAGCGTCTGCAACCAATTCTTCCCGCCAGGCCAGAGTTTGTACGGCTGGTCGTCAGGCACATCACACTCAACGCCCGCCGTTGCTGGCGGAGCCGCGCTGGTCTACCAGGACTTCATCAACAAAGGTCTGGGGACGCCCTCCCCTGCCATGGTCAAAGCGGTACTGATGAACTCTGCGACCTATATGACCGGCACCGGCGCAGGCGGCAACTTGCCTTCGAACAGTCAGGGAATGGGGCGGATGAACCTCGGCCGCACCTTCGATACCACGCCGCGGATGCTCGTTAACCAGACGCAGCTCTTAACCGCGACCGGGCAGACTTATCAGGCCACCGGCACAGTCGTATCGAGCTCGCAACCATTCCGCGTTACGCTGGCGTGGACTGACGCGCCTGGACCGATCACCGGCGCTCCCTGGGTAAATAACCTCGATCTCGAGGTGACGATCGGAGGCCAGACCTATCGAGGCAACGTCTTCTCGGGGGCGAACTCAGCTATCGGCGGAACAGCCGATATCCGGAATAATGCCGAGTCGGTCTTCCTTCCAGCCGGAGTATCGGGCAACTTCACAGCGACAGTGAGGGCGACGAATATCGCCGGGGATGGCGTGCCGGGTAATGGCGATACGACCGATCAGGACTTCGCCCTCGTCGTCTATAATGCGAATGCCGGAGGCTCGGCTTCACCGGCCATCGGAGTCAATCCTTCCAGCCTGAGTTTCACCGCGACCGCCGGCGGCGCGAATCCCTCCAACCAGACGATCAGCATCATGAATACGGGGGCGGGTACGCTCAATTGGACGGCCACTGAGAACGGAAGCTGGCTAACCATCAACCCGACGAGCGGCACCGCGCCGTCGACGATGACGGCATCCGTTAGCATCAGCGGTCTCGCAGCCGGCACATACAACGCGTCGATTACGATCAGCTCCTCCGGAGCGACCAACTCGCCGGTCATCGTGCCGGTAACGCTTACGGTAAATGCAACAGGTGGAAACGAGTTGATCGTCGACGGCGGATTCGAAGGCACGTCGAATCCGTGGGTCCTGTCCGGCCAGGCATTACGTTCGACCGGAGCCTTTCCGCGCAGCGGAATCGGCTATCTCATTTTGAATGGAACGGACAGCTCCAGCGGGTCGGCCTATCAGACGATCGCTATCCCGAGCGGAACATCACCCAACCTGACGTTCTGGTTGAATATCACGACGAGTGAAACAACCACGACCACGATATTCGACAGATTCTTCGTGGAAGTGCGCAACACATCGGGTACGTTGCTTGCGACGCTGGCTACGTTCAGCAATTTGAACCGATCGTCGGCATCAGGCGTCTACACGTTGCGTGGAGGATATAATCTGGCGAGTTTCGCGGGACAAACGGTGAGGATCCAGATCCGCGGGACGACTGATTCATCATTGATCACATCATTCCGCGTGGATGATATATCGGTAAGGTAGGTAGTATCGGGAAAATGAAAAGGCAAAAAGGGCAAAATTTAGTTTGTTCTTTTTGCCTTTTTGTCCCCTAACCTCCGCTCAATGCCTGAAGAATATGCACTTCGTCCGACGATTGCAGCGGCGCGTCTAAACTCCACACCTGTTCGCCGTTGATGAAGATCCGCATGTGCGGTCGAACATGATCCTGCTCGTCTATCATGCGAAATCGGATTCCGGGAAACTGCCGGTTCAGGTCATCGAGCATCTCCGAGACAGTAGTACCTCCCGCATCGACCTCTTTGAGCTGATTCGTGTAAGAGAGCAAAGGACTGGGAATATTCACTTTCATTTTCCAAGTTCAGCGGCCTCCACCGCATAGATCTGCGGGAGATGGCGAGCTATGCAGCCCCACTTCTCGCCTTCATTCGTGCTCGCCCAGACCTCTCCACACGTTGTTCCAAAGTAGATTCCCACGGGCTCATGAGCATCGGCTGTCATCGCCTGGCGGAAGACCGTGAACCAGGACTCGCCGGCCGGTAGACCGTTGTCCTGGCGCTGCCACTTCTTGCCAGAATTTCGCGTAACGTAAGCCGCCGGCTTCCCTCCCGGACTCGTGCGCGGCCAGACCTGCGTACCATCCATCGGAAAGACCCAAACCGTTTTCGGGTCGCGCGGATGCAGGACGATCGGGAACCCGATATCGCCTACAGCTTTCGGCATCTTTTCGCCGATCCGTTCCCAACGCCCTTCGGCGCGATCCATGCGATAGATGCCACAATGATTCTGCTGATACAAAACGTCCGGCTCAAGCGGGTGCAATCGCATGCAATGCGGATCGTGGCCGTATTCGGTATCGGGCGTCGGCAAAAAGTCCGCCTGACAACCGGCGTTGAGCGGTCTCCAATCAGCGCCTCTGTTCGTGCTTTCAAATACTCCGCCGCTCGACATGCCGATATAGATGTGTTCCGGATCGCGCGGATCGATATTGATCGAGTGCATCTTCGGCCCGTCAGGAGTGCCATCCTGCTCTCCTCCCGTCCAGGCGCCCCGCATCGGATGGTCGTTAAATCCGTTCACCGACTCCCAGCTATCTCCACCGTCCTCTGTCCGAAATAATCCTTGTGGAGATGTTCCCGCGTACCAGACTTTCGGTTCGCGCGCATGCCCCGGCGTGAGCCAGAAAACGTGATCCACTACACGCCCCTTCTCTCCCTCCGGCGCTTTGGCAAACGCGGGCGGTTTTGCCGCCTCCTTCCATGTTTTTCCGAGATTGGTGGAACGAAACACAGTCGGCCCTAGATGACCCGTTTTGGCCGCCATCAGCATCGTGCGCCGGTCACGCGTATCGAGGACGACATGATGAATCATGTTTCCGAGAAAAATCGGACTGCTGACCTCCCAATTGCGCCGTTTGGTGTCAGACTTAAGTATGAATGCGCCCTTCTTGCTGGCTATGAGTAAGGCAACTACCCCAGTTTCGGGCCCGGTCAATGACATAACATACTCCTTTTATTGATATATTCATTGATTGATTGCTATCCCTGAAAGGCTGTTTTGCGAAAGGCTGTTTTGCATTGTGACTTTCATGGCCGGCAGTATAACACAAGCGACGGCGTTTCGGATATGAAATTCATAAGTATTGCGCAAATGAGAATAAGTAATTTGATTGGCGCGGAAAAGCTGCTGGTAAAGTCGCAGGAGAGGTGGAATGGGAAACAGTTATTTTGCCGAGGCTGCAATGAGCATCAATCCGGCGAGCAGTCCGATGAGGAATAACCCCCACAGAGTAGTCATTCCCGGGCCCTGAGCGAGGCTGTCGTTTTTTCCGATCGCGCGGATGAAGAGCGCAACGCCGGAAGCACCGCCCAAAAGAAGCAACCCGATGCCAACCCAATAAAGGACAAAAGCGACAGTAGTATTCATCGAATCTCCTGTGGAAATAGTGGGTAGCAGGCAGTGGCCGAGGGCTAAATATTCGGCAACGATCTCAAATAATTATCAATAAACCGCTACACACTTTGGTTTGTTTACGGGTGCCGTCGAGAGACAAGGACGCCCATTTATTTTGTTTGATGTAGACACAAAGGGCCAAAGTAGCAAAGGGACAAAGTCGCTTAATTTGTCTGCCTTGACCCTTTGATTCTTTGACCCCTAGTATTGAACCCGTTAAATAATCGGCTGTTTTTGTGAACCTTGCAAAAAAATTTAAGCCCTTCTCTTTCAGCTCTGATGCTCAGGATGCGTGCAGCCTTTAAACTCTTTCAGGTAGGTGTTGCCTTTATATTGCAGTTCCTTTTTGATGCCGATCTCGGACGTGTAGTACCCGTCGATAGTCATGTTCTTAATCGCCCTGAAGAAACGCTCTTCCAACGTCTGAGGTTTCATCTCGTTTTTGCTGATCTCGGTCAGCATGGCGATCTGCTGTTCATTGGACGCCTTGTTGAACGAAAGCTGGTATTTCTCGTTACTGAGCTTATCCATCGCAGCGAGACCGTTAGTCCAGAGATTTTTCGTTTCGGCCGGGGACTCGCTCACCATTAGGTCGGTGAATTCGGGTACTTCGGCGGCTACGGCACCCGGAGAATGATCGTCGGTTGGAATGATCAGATCGGAGATTGTGGCAATCATGGCCATCTGCTCTGGTTTGAAGAATTTCGCCTTTGTTGCGGATTGCTTCTTCTGCGCAGACTTGGCGGATGTCTGAGCGTGGCCTTCATGCCCGCTTTCTCCCTTCTGTGCGAGGACGTTGGTATTAAGCACCGGGAGACTTGTGCCCAATCCTACGGCGATCCCCTTCAAGGCGTCGCGGCGAGAAACATTGTTATTATCTTCTGACATGATTTTGCCTCACTCTGATTTAAATTCGGTCTTACTGGTTAGGTTTATCCTTCTTTTCAAGCTTTTCCGGCTCTTGTTTTTCCTGGCCTTTGTCTGACGGGCCTTTATTTTTCTTTGACGAACCTTTCTTCTTCAGATCTTCTTTCTTCTCTTCCTTCTTCGGTTCATCCTTCTTCACCTCGTGCTCATCATGATGATGCTCTTCAGCTTTTGCCTCACCAGTCTTCAGCTCTCCCTTTTTCTCCTTATCATCCTCACCTTTTTTGCCGGAGTTATCATGATCGCTTTTGTTTTCGTCGTGATGATGCTTCTCATCTTCTACTTTTGCGTCTTTAGCCGCCTTCTCGTCCTTTTCTACTTTTGCGTCTTTAGCGGCCTTCTCGTCCTTTTCTACTTTTGCGTCCTTAGCGGCCTTCTCGTCCTTTTCTACTTTTGCGTCCTTAACGGTGTTCTCGTCTACATGCTCATCCTTAGCGGGTTTCTCGTCAGCGGATTTCTCGTCTTTTGCAGCTGTATTCGCGTCCTTGGCTTCGGTCTCGGTCTTTTCATCTGTTTTAGGTTTCTCGTCCGCAACTACATCTTTCTTTTCGCCCTCTTTGTACTCGGCCAGCCACGCGACGTCAATAGCATCTGCGCTGCGTCGCTCTTTTTCCTTAATCAGCCAATTCCCACGATCGTTCCAGCCTTCACCGCCGGTGGGTTGTGTGTGACAGAACGTGCAATTTTTCGCCCCGAACTTCGCCGACTGGCGCAGATAGGCGGGATACGCCTTCGTCTTGATCGACGCTCCCAGCAACCCGCCCAACAATAGAATTGCAATCGAAACTTTGATCAGGTCTTTATATTTAGCCATTCGAATAAATTTCCCTCGGTTTATATTTGCCGTTTATCTTACTCGTCGCGCGCCAGAAGCCTGCGGAAAAGTTGGCGACGACCAGGGTCCTGCGGCGCGAGCAGCACCTGTGAAAAGCATTGCGCAGCGACTCGCTGCAGATCATCAAGCCATTCTTGTCCGATGAGATGGAACCTCCCCTCCTCAGGCTCGAGCTTGCGATCCGGGAATTGATACTCCCACTCAACGAATACGGCATCGCGCCAGAATTCGTTACGTCCAATGATCTCGACCCGAATGCGGCGTTCCATCTATCAAAATTATTATATTGGATGATAAGCGTTTCGTTTCATAGCCCGCAAGGGATTCGGCTATCTCCAGCGAACGTGAATCTTAATCGCGCTCCCCGTTACATACAAGTAAACAAGTCTGAGAGAGATTCGCCATAAATTTTGTGGCGCATCCCATCGTCCGTTTCCGGACAGACCGCTGTTCACACGCGCACAATCTCTTCATATTAATAATCCTAAAAAGTAGGTTTCACAGCCATTTTAGGCTATTGGCCCGCCATTTGCCACTCAAACATGGGGGATTGAAGATGGATCGCGAAATCGAAATTTCATTCCGAAGAAGACGGATGCTGCGGCGTATGGCTTCGGCCACAGGTCTCGCGGCCGCGGCCGCTGCCGCCTTTATCTGGGGGCCGCGTCTTATCGAGCCTTCAATCGCACGCGCCCGTATACGCACGGCCCGCGTCGATGCCGGCCGAATCGAGGCGACTATCACGGCATCTGGGATTGTGCTGCCCGAGTTCGAGCAGGTGATCTCTTCGCCGGTCAACGCGCGTGTGCTTAAGATACGCGAACGCCCAGGCGCGATCCTCTCAAAAGGCGAAGCGATCATCCAACTCGATCTCAACGAATCGATTCTGGCCATTGAAAAACTGAATAAACAAGTAGAGCTCAAAGGAAACGAGCAGGCGCGGGAGAAGCTGGCTCTCGAAAATACGCTGATCGATCTGCAGGGCCGTTGGGACATCAAGAACCTCGAATATAGATCTGCGAAAGCCTCCGCTTCGCGCAACCGCACGCTGTTCCGACAAGGATTGTTGTCGGAAGAGCGCCTGCGTGAGTTCGAATTGATTGAAGAGAAGGCCGCCTTCGAGCTCAAGCAACTCGAGGAAACGAAGCGCAACGCACAGCAGTCAACCAGGACGCAACTCGAGGGTTTAGCGCTCGAAATGAAGACTCTGGAAGGAGAGCGTAATGAAGCGCGGCGGCAGTTGGAACTTGCCACGACCAAATCGGACCGCGATGGCGTCCTGACGTGGGTCATCAGCGAAGAGGGCTCGACGGTGCAAAAGGGCGCGTTGCTCGCACGCATCGCGGACCTCGGCTCATTTCGGGTCGAAGCCACAGTCTCGGATGTCCATGCGAGCCGTCTGTCCGCCGGCCTTCCGGTGAAAGTGAAGCTCAATGATGCGATATCGCTCGCCGGCTCGGTCGCGCGCGTCAACCCGACCGTGACCAACGGGGTGATGACACTGGTCGTCAATCTAGATGACAAATCGAACCCGCAATTGCGTGCGAACCTGCGCGTCGACGTCTTGATCGAGACTGACCGCAAAGAGAGAGCCCTGCGCATAAAGAGAGGGCCGTTCGCTAACGGCGAAGGGTCGACCGATGTCTTTGTGATTCGCGGCGATGCAGCGATCAGGACACAAGCGCGCTTCGGCATCTCAAGCGCCGATCACTTCGAGGTTATTCAGGGATTGCTGGAAGGCGATGAAGTAGTCATCTCCGATATGACCGACTTCATGCACGTCAAGGAAGTGAGGTTGAGATGACCGGGGAATCAGTGCCGCGTGCATAAATTCAACATACAAGCGAGCGAGGCTTCATCAACGGCCGATCGATAACTACTCGCTCGCTTGCGGTACTGATTCCCCGGTCATCTCAGCTCTCAAAGAAGGACCAATTATGATCCACCACACAAGAACACAAACTGCAATTCAACCGACAGACGTGCAACAGGGGATAACAAACATGATCCACCTAGAAGGAGTCGAAAAAGTCTACCGCACGGACAAGATCGAGACCGTAGCTCTTACCAACCTCAATCTATCGGTTCGGGCGGGCGAGTTCATCTCGATCATGGGGCCGTCAGGATCGGGGAAAAGTACACTGCTAAATGTCATCGGCCTGCTCGATGTGCCTACGGGCGGTAAAGTACGCATCAACGACCAGCCGGTAACTTCGTATAGCGACCGGCATCTATCACATATCCGTAACGAAAGCATAGGGTTCATCTTTCAAACTTTCCACCTGATCAATGATCTGAGCGTCGTCGACAATGTAGATATCCCGCTCCTCTACCGCCGCGGGCTGTCGGGATCGGAACGCCGCAAGCTCGCGCTGCGCGCGCTCGACCGGGTGGGACTGCATGCGCGCGTGCATCACTATCCATCCCAACTCTCCGGAGGGCAGCAACAGCGCGTCGCCATTGCCCGCGCCATCGCCGGCAATCCGCGCATCCTGCTCGCCGATGAGCCGACCGGCAACCTCGACAGCCAGATGGGTGATGAAATCATGGAAGTGCTGAAAGGTCTCAACAGAGACGAAGGGACGACCATCGTGATGGTGACTCACGATCCGCGCCTGTCGCAGCAGACCGAACGGATCGTGCGGTTGTTCGACGGCCGGCAGGTCAATTGATTATCGGTTATCGGTCTACGGCTATGCTCAAAAACTATCTCAAAATCGCCTTCAAAGTTTTTTTGCGCAGAAAATTCTTCACTTTCGTCAGCCTGTTCGGCATCAGTTTCACGCTGATGGTGCTGATGGTTGCGGCAGCATTCTTCGACCATATCTTTGGAGAGCACCCACCGGAGAGGAAACAGAGCCGCACAATCGGCGTTCTCCACATGCAGATGGAAGGTCCTGATGGCAGAACGACTGGCCAGCCTGGTTACGGATTCCTCGACCGCTACGTACGGACGCTACCGAACGTTGAAAAGGTATCCTTGTCTACCGAGCCAGAAATGGTCCATTCATACAAGACCGGCGAGAAGATCCCTTTGTACATCAAACGCACAGATGGCGAGTTCTGGCAGATTATGGAATTCAGTTTCCTCGAAGGCGGCCCCTTCACCGCGGATGACGACAGGAATGCGAACTTCGTCGCCGTGATCAACGACGCGACACGGAAGAAGTTCTTCGGCGACGAATCGGCAATCGGCAAAACCATCGAAGCCGACGGTCAAAACTTCCGCGTCACCGGTGTGGTACCCAATGTGCCATTTTTGCGTCATGTTCCTTTCGCTGACATCTGGGTTCCGATCAACACGATCAAGAACGATAACTACAAGAAGTACCTGATGGGCAACTTTATTGGCTTGATCCTGGCCCGATCGGCCGCCGACTTTCCGGCAATCAGGGAGGAGTTCCAGGCGAGACTGCAGCAGATCGAATTTCCCGATCCCAGGGAGTATAACCGCATGCGCGGCACGCCCGAGACCTTCTTTGATTCAGTGGCGCGCGAAATGTTCCGCGGGTATCGAGATCCTTCAAAGATATATTCCGGAAGACTGTGGGCAGCGATCGCCATAGCGACGCTGCTGTTTATGCTGCTGCCGACGGTGAACCTGATCAACATCAACGTCAGCCGCATTATGGAGCGGGCGAGCGAAATCGGCGTTCGCAAAGCTTTCGGCGCCTCTTCCTGGACACTGGTCGGACAATTCGTCATTGAAAACGTACTGCTGACGCTGGCCGGTGGAGTCCTCGGGTTTATCCTCTCGCTTTTCGTGTTGCACGCGATCTCGTTCAGTGACTGGATTCCACACGCAGAATTTCGCGTGAACTACCGCATATTTCTCTATGGGTTGGGACTGGCAATTTTCTTTGGATTATTTTCGGGCGTCTATCCGGCCTGGAAGATGTCGCGGTTGCATCCGGTACAGGCATTGAAGGGCGCGATGTCAGGAGGTATGCGATGATCATGCATCTCTGCAAATTGGTTTGGAATCGCCGGCGAATCAACATGCTCATAACGCTTGAAATATTTATCTCGTTTCTCGTGGTTTTTGCGGTCATCGTGATGACTGTCTATTACATGAACAATTACATACAGCCGCTGGGCTTCGATTATCAAAACGTCTGGACTGTTGGAATAGGTGTTATCGAACGCTCCGGCGGTGACCGAATGGAGGAACGGCGGCAGTTATTGGATGTTGCGCGCCGCGTACTGGCCGCGGTGCATGAATTCAGCGAAGTGGAATCGGTTGCGGGTGCGGCAGACACACCGTATGCGGGAGGCAGGTCGCAAGGCTGCACTGACAGAAAAGGGCGGGAGCTCTGCTATTACAGAAATAGGGTCACGGACGACTTCAGAGAGACGATGAAGATCAACGTGGTGCGCGGCAGGTGGTTTGGTAAAGAAGACGACGGGGCGAGCTACCGACCGGTAGTCATCAACCGGAAAATGGCGCGTGACTTCTTCGGCGATGAAGATCCCATAGGTAAGAGACTCTTTGAGCCAGGGCCAAATGACAAAGATTTTATCGAAGACCGCGTCGTAGGTATAATCGATGATTTCCGAAAGGAAGGCGAGTTCGACGCATTATGGGGCTATCTCTTCACCCGCAATCCATTGGCGATGCCGCACGGAGGCCGGTTCGATAAACTGGTAATTCGCGTGCGCCCAGGCGTTGCCGCTGCGTTTGAAGAAAAGCTCCTGAGCCGTCTGCAGTCTGAAGCCAGAGACTGGTCTTTCAAGATCAAGCCCATCGCACAAATGCGTGAAGAGAATTTGCAGGAGACCATCGTGCCGATGGTAGCCTTTGCTATCGTCGCTTTATTTCTGATGATTATGGTCGGCCTCGGTTTGACCGGCGTGCTGTGGCAGAGCGTCACACAGAGAACGAAAGAGATCGGGCTGCGCAGAGCGAAGGGGGCAACAAAGCGCAGAATCTACCACCAGATTCTCGGTGAGCTGTTCATCATCACAACCTTCGGATCACTCGCCGGGGTATTGGTCGTCGTGCAGTTTCCATTGCTCAATTTTCTGGGCTTTGCGGATTCGAAGGTTTATGCTGTAAGTGTCATTATCTCTCTGGCATTTGTCTATCTCCTCACCGCCCTCTGCGGTTTGTATCCGAGCCGGTTAGCAACTAAAGTTCAGCCGGCGGAAGCGTTGCACTATGAATGAGCGAAGTAAGATTCACCACAAAAAAACCTTTCCATGCGGAATCATCGCAATGAAATGATATTGATCGTCGATGACGATCCATCCGTCACGACCTCGCTCGCACTGCTCCTCAAACAAGCGGGCTATCGCTCGCAGTCCGTCTCATCACCAGAAGAAGCCCTTGCGCAAATCAAGAACGGAAATATCGATCTCGTGCTGCAGGATATGAACTTCTCGCGCCAGACGAGCGGCGAAGAGGGCATCCAACTGCTGAATCAAATCAAGTCATCTAGACCCGATCTTCCGGTCATTCTCATCACGGCATGGGGTTCGATCAGTCTCGCCGTCCAGGGGATTCGCGCGGGCGCCTCGGACTTCATCACCAAACCGTGGACTCACCAGCAGATCATCCAGGCCGTCGACACAGCGCTTGGTTTGGCGGCGGCCACTTCGTCACAAAGCGGCGGTCACCCGCCGACGCGCGCTCAACTCGATGCGCGCTACGTTTTCAAAGGGATCATAGGGCAGGAACCGAGATTCCTTCGAATGCTCGAACTTATCTCGCGCGTCGCGGCCACAGATGCCTCTGTCTTAATCACCGGCGAGAGCGGCACGGGTAAAGAGCTCATCGCCGATGCCATCCATCGCAACAGCAATCGCAGAGATGCGCCTTTTGTTAAAGTGAACCTCGGAGGCATTCCGACTTCGCTGTTCGAAAGCGAGATGTTCGGCCACGTCAAAGGGGCATTCACCGATGCTCGCTCGGACCGCAAAGGCCGCTTTGAAATGGCTGACGGCGGGACGATCTTTCTCGATGAGATCGGCGACCTGGACGCGAGCTCACAGGTCAAACTGCTGCGCGTGCTGCAAGACCGGACTTACGAAGCGCTGGGATCGAGCACGACGCGGACAGTCGATGTGCGCGTCATCTCCGCGACCAATCGCAAGCTGACCGAGTTGGTCGCCTCCGGGCAATTCCGCGAAGACTTGCTCTACCGTCTGAACCTGATTGCGGTCCATCTGCCGCCGTTGCGTGAGAGAACCGAGGACATACGGCTAATCGCCGATGACCTTCTCGAAAACCTGGCAAAGGTCTATCGCCGCGAGGGTCTGTCAATCGACGAGTCAGCCGTGCGCTGGCTGCAAAATCAGCGCTGGCCCGGAAATATTCGCCAGCTCAGACATCTCATCGAGCGCGCGATGCTCGTCAGCGGCAAAGACATTCTTCAGGTGGAAGATTTCGAGCTGACAATGGAGATGGACGCAAGAGATGAAGGCCGGGACGCGCTGCCACAAGTCGGCAGCATGACGATCGATGATTTGGAGAAGGCCATGATCGTTAAGGCGATGAAGCATTACAGAGGAAATATCAGTAAGGTTGCTGACGCATTGGGACTGAGCCGAGCGGCGCTCTATCGCAGGTTTGAGAAGTATGGGATCAAGACTTGATTTACAGTGGTCTAACCAGTCTGCTGAGGTCTTCGCATGAAACCGAATCTGCACATCAGCCTTCGCCTCAAATTCATCCTATACCTCATCTTCGTCCACCTCCTCTTCGCCGGAGTCGCGATCTACCTTCTCGCAAAACACCGCATCTGGCTGCTCGCCGTAGAGGCCATCTTTATCGCCTCGATCGCCATCGGATTGAAACTGATTCGCGGCCTCTTCGGCACGATCGAGCTGATCAACACCGGCGCGCAGTTCATTCAGGACAGCGATTTCACTTCGCGTTTCCGCGAGATCGGGCAGCCCGAGATGGATCAGCTCGTGAGAGTCTATAATCGAATGGCCGATAACCTGCGGGAAGAACGCACGCGAATGCAAGAGCAGAATTACTTCCTCGACAAAATCCTCACCGCATCTCCGTCCGGCGTAGTAACGCTCGATTTCGATGGCCGCATCGCCATGGTCAATCCCACGGCTGAAAGAATGCTGCAGGCTTACAACAGCAGCTTGATCGGCAAAAAGTTCAATGAATTGGATTCGCCTTTTGCAGGCGCGCTGAACGATCTTAACCCCGGAGAAGCGCAGATCGTCCCTCTGCTCGGACGGCGGCGCGTCAAGTGCCTGCGCGCGCAGTTCATCGACCGCGGTTTCACGCGCGATTTCGTATTGATGGACGAATTGACCGAGGAATTACGGCAGATCGAGAAGACAGCGTATGAAAAGGTGATACGGATGATGTCGCACGAGGTGAACAACTCCATCGGCTCAGCCAATTCCCTGCTCCACTCCTGCCTGCATTACTCGGGCCAATTGCGGGACTTAGATCGCGATGATTTTGAGAACGCGTTGTTGGTGATCATCAAACGCACCGACCAGCTCAATAATTTCATGCGCAATTTCGCCGATGTCTTCCGATTGCCGCCGCCGTCCCTGCAAGCGTTCGATCTCCGGAATCTGCTTGATGACATCGTACTGCTGTGGAAAACCGAATTCGCCCGGAGAAGTATCGAATTGAGATGGGACCTGCAAATGAATCTCCGCCCGGCGCAGATCGACCGGAGCCAGATGGAACTGGTGCTCGTCAACATCCTGAAGAACGCCATCGAAGCGATCGGTGAAGATGGCGTGATCACAATTCGCATCGGCAGTCAGGCAGGCAAGAGCTTCGTGACAATTGAGGATACGGGATGCGGCATCTCATCCGCCGTGCGACCGCATCTCTTTACGCCTTTTTACAGTACAAAAGAGAATGGCCAGGGAATAGGATTGACCCTGGTTCAAGAGATCCTGGATGCGCACGGTTTCGAGTTTTCGCTCGAGAGCCGGCCCGGACAGGCGACACAGTTTACGATCTTTATTTCCCACTGATGCCATCTTCGCCTACAATTAGGGCGATGCGTTTTCAGAGTCATCGGAAATCGATCTACTACTTCACCGCGCTCGGAGTCCTTCTGGTGGCGGTGGCGGTCGCGCTAAATATCGGATGGATAGTCCTCAACTGGCGGGAGGTCGCGCTGCTCGTTCTGGGTGTGATCTTTTTCGTCCTGCTCATCGCCGGCCTGGTGCTCAACACGATCTTCCTTATCCGCGAAATCCGCCGCAGCGAACAGCACGACAGCTTCATCAACGCCGTCACGCACGAGCTCAAGACTCCCATTGCCTCGATCCGACTTTATCTAGAGACTCTGCAAACGCGCGAGGTGGACGAGACCCGCCGGAACGAATTCTACCGAGTTATGCTCGAAGACAACGATCGATTGCTCTATACGGTCGAGCAGATACTGCGGGCGAGCCGGGCCGGACATCCCCATCGCCCTATTCAGAAATCGGTGATCGATCTCAGCGGTCTCGTGCACGAATGTCTGGACCTTGCGCGAAAACGTACTCATATGGATGAAACCTCGCTGCGGTATATCGATATGCTCGACGACGGCGAACGGGCGCTAGTATATGGAGATTCGGATGAGCTGCGGGCCGCCGTTTCAAACCTCATCGATAACGCAATCAAGTATTCGCACGAAGAGGTCAATATATCCGTCGAAGTCGCTGCGATCGATCAAAAACAGGTGGTCGTGCGCGTAACCGACCAGGGCATCGGAATCCCGCGCGGCGACCTGAAACAGATATTTAAAAGATTTTATCGCGTGCCGCGGCGAGTCGCATTCAAAGTTAAAGGGACCGGTCTGGGACTTTTTATCGTCCGCTCGGTCGTGAGCAAACACGGCGGCAAGACTTTCGCCGACAGCCCGGGCGAAGGTTTTGGCAGCACCTTCACCATTCTCCTCCCCAGAGTCTTTGAATAAACCCATGAGCGCTGTACTGATCGTCGAAGACGAACAACATCTCGCCGATGGCTTGCGTTTTAACCTCGAAGCTGAAGGTTACGAGGTACAAATCGTCCCCAACGGTGAAACCGCGCTGAAACTGCTGGAACAGTATCCTGAGCGATTCGACGCCGTCGTACTAGACGTTATGCTGCCCGGCATAGATGGATTCGAGGTGGTATCGCAACTGCGAGCCTCGGGGCAATTCGTTCCTACACTAATGCTCACCGCGCGCAGCAGGCCTGAAGACGTCTTGCTGGGCTTTGAAGCCGGCGCGGACGATTACTTGCCAAAACCGTTCGAACTATCTATCCTGATCGCCCGTTTGAGAGGGTTATTGAGAAGGCGCGAGTGGTTTCACCGTTCCCAGAGTGCAAATGAACATTATCTACAGGAACAGGATAGGTCGTTCACTTTTTCTGGTAAAACTCTCGATTTCGACTCGCTCGAATTGCGTGCGGGAGGGAAAAAAGTTAGGCTGACGCTGATGGAAGCCGAACTTCTGCGTTACCTGGTCAAGCATGAAGGCGAAGCGGTTTCGCGGCGCAACGTTCTGGAAAACGTCTGGGGCTTACGTGAAGATACGGACACGCGAGCAATCGATAATTTCATCGTTCGATTGCGAAAATATATCGAAGACGATCCGACTAAACCACGCCATCTTTTGACTGTGCGAGGCGTGGGCTATCGGTTCGTTGCAGAGCCGGAATCCAGGCAGTAGCCCCTATCTCAAAGTTTCGAAAAATCGAAAATTTGAGAATCTGTCCCACTGTCGGCTACTGCCTGGCCGACGTAACAAACAGAACGCCTTGAGTTTGTTACGTCATATTAACCCGTCAACTATAGATTTTCTCTGCTATAGTTTTATTCACTATAGCCTATCTATAGGTTATCTCAATCTCTTGATCATACGACGGTTACCATAGTCTGCGGGTGAGAAGGGCGTTCTGATGCTCCAGATCGAACTCTTAGCCGCAGGCGACCCCTCTTCAGCCGAAAAAATCCCCTCATCAGCCAAACCGCGCCCCGTCCTGGTCAGCGAAAGCGTGTAGCTTCCTGAAGTAAATTGGCTGCCTGATGGTGTCGCATACACAAAATATGTGCCCGTGTATGGTAATGTCGCCGAGATCATTGCATCGATCCCTTTTGCCCCTCCGCCGCTATTGTTATCAAAAGCTAAGCGAGAGCCATCCGTCAGTTTGAGCTCGAGGAACGAATCGATCAATTCAGAGCTCATTCTTATCTGCACCTGATCGCCCGCCGCTCCCTGGAACCGGTAAACATCGAAGGATGCGCCGGCAGAGGTTTGCCTGTCACCCGGGCTGATGCTCTCCCGGATGTTCGCGCCATAACTGGCTACCGGAAGAGGAGCGTCAAATATGTTCAGTGAATATGGCCCCGTAGCGCTCGGATCGGCGTTTGCGCTGGTAACATTGACAATATAATCGCCGCTCACCGGGAGCGACGTCGTCAATAAGGAATCGAAATTAACCGGATTACCATCGACACCAAGTTGACCGCTGGAGTTATCGTCTGAGGCAATCATCGTGAGCATCTCATTACTATTACCATCGAGGGTTACCTGAAAAAGCGTAACCGCTGTATCGAAACTTGGCGATCTCATATCGATGGTGATGTTTGAGTTGGCAGATGCTGAAAAGCGATACGAGTCATATAAGTATGGCCTCCTGCTGATATCGCCCGGCAGAACCTGGGCACCATCAGTGGGCGCCAGACTTCCGTTTATCGGTTGCCCGACTGCTACTCGCTGCGCTGCGGGTGGTGGGGGAGTACCTCCGAGAGGCGGGGCAATGGTGAAGGTGACGACGTTCGAAACCTGGCCATTGGCGGAAAATTGCAGCGTGACTTGCAGCCGTCCGGTATCGGCCGGAATTAACTGCGCTAAAGCTTGTGGGATGACGAAATTGGTCTGATCAATACCGATGAGGCTAGTCGCACCCGAGAAACGGATATTCGCTTCCACACCCTGAACCAGCACTGTGAGCATGTCTGCACCACGACTTCCGGTCGATAAAACAGCCACAATGTTTGGCCGGCCGTTTGCATCGGCGATAGGAACAGGTTTTTCGGAACCATCCGGATTGGTGATGGTGTCGTAAGTTAATCCGTCATAAGTCGTGTAGGCGAAGGCGGTTCCTCTGCCCGACCCATTTCTTGAAAATATGCCCGGTGAGGCGTCCGCAATCTCCACCAATCTGGTTTGCGTGGATCCATTGGCATTGGTCAACTCGACTAACACCGTACCGCCCCCTGAGAATGCGTCCGGCACAACCACATTGATTTGTCCGGTCGTTGCATAGGAGACGGCTGCAGGAATGGCGTTAAACCTCACGCTTATGCCGCCGAGCGTCGTAGGCGGAGGAGTCGTTGAGGCAATGAAAGTCTGACTGCCTTGAGTCTGGAAAGCGCCGAATAGCGAAGCCAGAGAATTGGGAGCTACCGGTCCCATATTGAAACTCGCGGAGTTCACGAGTACAAAGCCGGAATCCAATTTCGAGGGAGTGAAGTTTGTTTGGACCGCGATATCAGTGATCACCGAGCTGGCAGCAATGGAATTGTTGGCGCTCACTGCCGTCGCCACGCCGGTGCGCAGATTGACCCGGAAAAGCTGGGATTGCGTGGCGCCGGGTGGCGTAAACGATGCGTAACCGGTGCCGCTGGAATCGGAGATGTCAAATCCGACCTGATTGCCTGCAACCACGCCGAGCGGCCCGATGGTTGAAACCTGGCCGCCATTGGGCGAAACAGGCGCGCCACCAGCTGAGCCCAGCCGCGCCAGTACATTCCTGGAAGAATCGATCACGAAGAGCGTGGTCGGGGTGGGCGGTGTGGTCCCAGTAAAGTTATTAGTGTAAGCCGCCGCAGTTCCGACCGGAATTTGGCCCGCGAAAATATCGCCGACCGCGTAAACCAGGCTCCCATCTGTTGCCGCCAGCGCTCCGTTGTTCGGATTGAGCCGGAGATTCTGACCTTGTTGATCACTTATGACGCGAATACGGTCAACCGTCGGATTGAAATCGAAACCGAAAGAGGTGCCCGTAAGTGCGGGACTGAACGGCACAGCGCTGACCAGGAAAGCCAGGCCAAAATTCGTGTCGATCGTATAAATATTGCTCCGGTTCGTCATACCGAAGAGCTGCCCGGTAGCTGGCCTGAAATCGATTCCGACGATCGTTTCACCCGATTGCAGCCCGTTGATCGGCACCGAACGAGTGATTATGCCGGGAGTCCGGCTATTAAAGGTGGCGAGAGTATTGCCGGACGTCACCGCATATACTCGCTCCACACGTAAGCCGATCGCAATGTCCCGAATAACATCACCACCCGCAATCGTCCCTATTGGAGTTGCAACACCACTGGCCAGATTGAGAGTAAAGAGAGTAGAAGTGGTCGGTGTATCTTGAAGCGTTAATGAGGCAAATGCCGCTCCGGTATCTCCCGCGATATCGAGGCCCACGTCATCGGTCACATTCAGCGGCATCCCCCCTGCAGTGAGCCCGCGTATTGTGAAAAGCCGGCCCGTATTCGGAGAAACGGAGGGGGATACATCCATGAGCGTGCCCTGACTCACGAGAATATCTAGATTGGAATCAATACCATATAAAGTCGTCGCATTCGTATTGGGAACATTGGGCGCCGCGCCCGCGACATTATTAGAGTAAGCCGACGCGACCACATTCGGGTCTATGCCCACATTCGAATCAGTGGAATCATATGCAAGGTTTGAGTCAACCCCATTAAGCGCCAATGTACCATTGTTAGGATTGATACGAAGGTTTTGATCATTGCCGTTCGTCAGACGAATCAGATCCGGCACCGGATTGAAATCGAATCCGAGCTGTGGGTTGTTGCTCGCCGACGTAACAAAAGCCTGGGAAACAGCGGTCGCCAGCCCCGAAGCAGTATTGAGCGTGTAAATACGACCTGAAATTCCGATCGAGTAAAGCTCTCCCGTCGCCGGACGGAAATCGAGAGCCACCAGACTCTCGCTCATAGGAATCCCGGTTATCGGAAGTGTGCTGATCGGAGTTCCCGGTGTGCCGCTGTTGAAGGTCACCAGGCTATTGCTCTGGGTGAGCGCGAAAATGGTCTCGACGCGGGTTACGATCGCTATGTCTCTGATCGGCTCGCCACCGCCGATCTGCGAGATGATCGTCGCCGTGCCGGTAGGCAAATCAATCCAGTATAAAGAAGATGAAGTGGGAGCGCTCGGCGACGTCAATGAAGCCAGAGCCATATTTCCCGGCGCGGAAATGTCGAATCCGACCATTTCATTCGTGTCCACGCCCAGGCCTTGACCAACAGTGTTAAGTTGACCGCCGTTGGGCGAAGGGTCGCCGTTCGGACCTCCTTGCATCACGAGAGTGTCCAGATCGGAATCGATGCCAAATAAGGTCGTCGTCGTCGCACCGGAGAAACTATTAGCATAGGCAGAGCCGACTATATTCGGGTCTGCGCCCGCATTCGCATCGGTTGGAGCAAACGCCAGGGTCACGTCGACACCGGCCATCACGCCAGTGTTGGGATTAACGCGCAAATTTTGGTCATCCAGATTCGTCACAACACGAATAAGATCCGGCACAGGGTTGAAATCGACGCCATAGGCGCCCCCCGTCACTCCTGGAGTGAATGGCGCGGTTCCTACCTGCGCCACCGCGCCAGTCAATGTATCGATCGTGTAGACCCGGCTCTGGTTAGTCACACCGAAAAGCTGCCCCGTGCGCGGGCGAAAATCGACACCAACAACCAGCTCGCCAGCTTGTAAGCCGGTGATGTTGACTGTGTTATTAATCGAGCTCGGTGTAACTAAATTGAAATTGATCAGTTTTCCGCTCGCCGTTACCGCATAAACCATTCCTTCCCTTTCGGGAACAGGGGATAGGCCGTAAGCGCTGACTTTCGTTGGTAGTACTTCGATTTGGAGATACGGGATTGCTGAATAGCTTAGCATCCCAATGGTGAGGAACATCAATACTATCAGATTTTTATATCTTTTTTTTAATCTCATTTCAGAGGACCTCCTGTCAGGTCGCTGGGCTTCGAAGCATCAACAGTTTAGGTTGTCAAATAGTAGGTGTTGGGGGCAATGAAATTTTAACGCGACAAGCATTCGTGAGTACGCAAATCCGGATAGGAATGGATTTACATTCCGGGATAGATTTGATGGAAAAAGGTGGTTTATTTTCGACGGATGTAGTACGCCATCCCAGCAAGAGGTGGACTAGTTCACATGAACACAAAACCCCGTCATTACGTGTAATTGTAACAACGGGGATATTGCCAGAGTGTCGGATACACTACTACTGCTTAATCAGAGGTCATCTTTTGTCGTCTTTTATTGACGGCGCATCGCCGCTACTTCAGATTTTTATTTCTGAACCCTGCTCGGTAAACCTCTTCAGCTTCATATTCAAAGTCTGAACACGCAGCCCGAGCATCGCCGAAGCCTTCGTTTGATTGCCATTCGTCTGGCGCAGAGCGGTTTCGATCAGGCTCCGTTCAAAATTGTCAACCATTTGCGGCAGATCGATCCCGCTGGTCGGAATCGCCTTGAGCGAAGAGTACCGAATCCTCGAGGGAAGATGCGATTCGTCAATCGGCTGCGGAGGAGTGTTCGCGATCGCGCTCTCGAGAGCCGCATCGAGTTCGTCGATGTTCCCCTCCCAGGCATAATCGGCGAGCATCTTCATCGCTCCCGGCGTAATCTCGTGCGGCCCTTTGTTCAGCCGTTTGACTATCCGTTCAACGAGATGCCGGACGAGATACGGCAGGTCTTCACTTCGTTCGCGCAACGGTTTAATGGTGAAGCTCATCGGGCGCAAGAGCTCGACCAACCCATAGGCGATCCGATTATCGGCCTTCAGGTCCAATGGATTCCATTCCGTCGCAAAGATCAATCGCGGCCCACCCCGCTTGCCGGAATGCGCGCGCCATCGTTGCTCCTCGATATGCGCCGCGAATCGCTGCTGCAGGAGCGCAGGCAGTCGCGTCAGTTCGTTTACGAATATCGTTCCGCGTTCACATGTCTCGATCATCCCACGAGTCCCGAAGAGCAGGGAATGAAGCGCCTCGCTTTCCAGACTGTGCGCGTTGACCGCGAAAAATGGCTGCGACCAGTTTCCGCTCGCCTGATGTAATACGCGCGCTACCTGATCCTGCCGCAAACCGCGCTCACCGATTAACAAGGTAGGCTGAAGCTGCACTGCCTGCACGCTGATAAATTCCTTGAGCGCGCTGACGTTCGTGCTTACTCCAATAAAACATTCGTACTGGTCGAGAGTTAATGCCCTCGATCCACCCACCAGTGTAAGTGCCGGACGCGGCTGCATTGCCGGACGAACCTCCCTTTGCTCTACTGCTTCCGTTGCCATACTAATTTACCTCCTTACTCTTGCAAGGCCATCTCCAGGCTCCGGCCCATATTCCAATTGATAAACTGATTATACTTATATACTTCTTGCTACCAAAAATTTAATAGTTTAAAGTCAACCTGTATAACTTCTTATTGTCATTGAACAATTGCTGTGCCAATCTGGTCCATTATTATAAGTTCATCAAATCATTGGACTTGAACGGGAGATGCTGAAGGAGAAGATCGGGCTGGGTGTTCGGTTATGGGATGTGATAGTTTCAAAAACGAACTTTTTGGGCTCATAACCTGTTACTCAGTAAGGAAATATCAGCAATTGTTTAATTCCAACAACGCTTCTAACGTGAAGAGCCAGAGAAAGTTCCAGTAAAATTATAAATAGCCACATTTATGGACGGTTGGCGGTTGGCGGTTATAGTTGGTAATCGGTAGTTGGTAGGCGGTAGTCGGTATTATCATTTACCGCGAACCGCGAACCCGACAACCGTCTACCGACAACCGCCAACCGCCAACCGCCTACCGACAACCGGCTCAATTTCTCCGCAGCTGAACTCTCCCATTAATGCCGGAGATGGTGATACGAGCTCCTCCGGAGCCAATGGTTCCCTTCAACTGGCCTCGCTTAAGTTCGCCCAGGAGGGTGATCGGCAAATCGGAATCGACGGAGCCGTTCACCGAAGACACATCCACATCGGCATTGATCGATTCGGGGAACCCAATTTCGACGGCGCCGTTGATCCCGTTGACGCGCAGCCCGCCCTCGCCCAGGCGCGCCAATGAAATCCGGATCCCCCCATTAATACCATTGATATTGGTAGCGGTCCCAGCCTGGGCGACATCGACTCGTCCATTGATTCCATTAACGACGATCTCGCCCTCTATCGGGCCGACATCGACCGCTCCATTTATGCCCGATATATTCATATTGATACTGCGCGGCAATATCAGGCGAACCACATGTTTCACGCCATCTCGATCTCTTCCCCTGCCCTCCTTATTTTCGATCGTACGGATCGTCAGGCTGTTCGGCGTGTTTTCGACAGTCAACGGACGGCGCTCGATCGCCTCCCGGCTGGCAGCCTTGATCCTGATATCGATCTCAGCCCTATCTCCTTCTCCCGTTTCGATTGTGACAGGACCATTGATGCCGCTGACTCTGACATTCGAGCCAGCAGCCAGAGTTACCGTCTTATTAATCTGTTCGGTCACCTCCTGTCCTGCAACAGGATACGAAATGCCCGATGCTCCCGGCATCAACCGATAACAAAATCCGATTATCAGGATTATTAATAGCGAGGTTGTTATTTTCATAGTTTTTCGACCCTTCCGCCGCTCATCACTTGATGCTTTTCTTGATCTGTACGCTGCCGCTGAAGCTCGACGCCCGGACCTCAGCGCCGCCTTTGCCGACCGTGCATCGAATCTCCCTCGAAGATACGCTCGAACTGAGCTGGCAGGGAAAATCGGTATTGATTGATCCATTATTGCTCCTGGCAGTTAACCTGAAGCTGCTATCGGATGGCAGGGTCAGGACCACTTCGCCGCTATGGCTACTAAAATTATAGACCCCTTCACTGGATAATTTACCGCCGAAGCGCACGCTGCCGCTGACACAGCTCGCTACCACGCCCTGGCTGTCGACGTTGCTAAGATTGACCGAATCACTGACGCTGTTGGCTTCGATACGCCCTTTGGCATCGCTGATATCTACTCTGCCGCTCACCGTGGTCGCTCGAACGCCCTCATCTGCTTTCCGAACGACAATGTTTCCGCTGACGGTATTGGCTGTGACCAGCCCGCGCGCATTGGTGACGGTGATATTATCGCTGATGCTCCCGGCCTCGACATCTCCGCCGGCGTCGTTGACCAGTACCGAACCATTTTGCGAACGAGCGATCGCGCGGCCGCCTATGCTCTCGAGCCGTACGCTTCCATTGTTAGTGCCGGCCGTTGCGTTATTCTTGATTTGAATCGCGGTGACCGTGCCGTTGACGCTCTGGCCATTGAGAAGCGTGGCGGCATCGTTGACGTTCACGTCACCGTTGGTTGTATTTGCCCGCAACTCGCCTCCGATTTTTGTTGCTTTGATCGACCCGTTCGTAGAGGCGAGCGTCGCCATCTCGTTCACTTCATTCACCGTGATACTTCCGTTGGTCGAGCGTGCGCTGACGCGCGCCAGCGGTCCCGTTACCGTTATGTCCCCATTCGTCAGGTTCAGTGAATTGAGGTCAGCCGTTCGCGGAACTTTCAGGTCGTAGTCGACCGAAACATCGGTCGATCTGCCGCGCGGATAGACGGTGCGGATCTCAATACGCTCCGGCTTGGCAATCACTTGAATCTCGACGCGGCCGAAATCATCCGGGCGCCCGCGTTTGATGGCATCCACCTTGACCCGGCTCTCAGTCCAGCTCGTCACGCGCAGGTTGCCGTTCGTGTTGCTGACGCTGATCGTCCCGTTGGGAGCGAAATCATAAGTTTCGTGAAACTCGCGCTCCTGGCCGGTCGTCTGCACGGAGGCCGAAGCTGCATCCCAGCCGGCCGTGAAAAGCCAGCATGAAATCAAAATAACGCAGGGCCGCAAAGACGCGAATAAAGCATATGAGTGGTATGAGACCCCGTTCTGCGTGATTGAATTTTTGCGTCTTAGCTTCGAATTTTCCACTATAACTGTTCCTATGTTTTGATATATCGAAAACCTCACCTCATCGAAAAATCCTGCATCAGTTCGACCTTCCTTGCGTAAGCCGCAAGCAGGAACTGACCGGCGGCCAGATCGTTCGGACGTTCGCGAAGCGCGCGCCGGCTTGCGGCAATCGAACTGTCGATCAAAGCCAGGCTGCTCTCATATTGCTTGATCAGCCCAGGATCGAACCCATTCTTACGTCCGGCGATGGCGCTATCGAGCAACCTGATCGCATTTCGATATTCGCGTTCTGCGCGTGCGATCTGTTGATTGATGAGCCCCTGATCGGATAGGACTCTCGCACGGGGCGTGGCGCGGGGGACAGCCGCCCGCGACTTTTTCGGCGGAGGCACAATCTCCGGTGGCGTCGCGGTTGCCGGCGGAGATGGACTCGCGGATGTAAGTTCCTTTGTCTCGATCGGCTTCAATTCGTCCCTCCCGCGCCTGAGAACCCAAGTCGTAACCGCTGCCGTAAGCGCGATCAGCAGAAGCGAAAATGCTGCCTGACGCAGAATCGAAGGGCTGAACAGCCACGAAAAAGCGCCGCTGCCTGGCATGCCGGCCAACCATCCGCCGTCAGCTTTGTCTTCGCGCAAGGGAACGGCTTCAGCCCTGATTTGCTCGCGAATCGTTTCCCACATCGCAGCCGATGGCTCGATGGCGGTCTGTTCATAATAGCGTGCGAAGAGCTCGTTTTCGCGCTCCAGCTCATCGCGCGCCGCCGCGCAGTCTCCACAACCGGCGAGATGCGCTCTGATCTCAGACGCGCGCGATTCGCTCAATTCGCCATAGAGGAAATCTTCAAGTTCTGATCGACAAAATTCACAACTCATAATCATCTCGCTGTCGGGGGAAACTCAATGGTTTGCAAGATAAGGCGCAATTCGTTTTCTCACCTCCGCGCGAGCGCGATGAAGATACCGTCTTCAATTTTCCGATCGAATGACCGGTGATCGCGCTGATCTCTTCATAACTCTTTTCATGAAATATCTTCAAACTGAAAACTACTCTTTTGTCTTCGTCTAGCGACAGTAATGCCTGTTGAATAGTCTCGGCCAATTCGCGGTCGAGCATCGCTCCTTCCGGCAATATTCCCTTCGACTCCAACTGTAAACTCTCAGGCTCATCCAACCCCACGTTCCTTTCGTCCCTGCGAGCCTGGCGCGCCGATTCGCGGACTACATTGCGCGCAATTCCGAAAAGCCAGGTCGATAATCGCATCTCATCTTTCAATCCCGGGAGGTTGCGATAAGCCCGAACAAACGTCTCCTGCGCCAGCTCTTCGGCCAGCTCGCGATTATGAACCAGATTGTAAATAAAGCTGAGTATAGGGCGGCCATAGCGGTTGAAGATGAGATGGAAGGCATCTTCATCACCGCACTTCGCACGCGCAACCACGCCCGGCGCTATCTCCGCGAACGTCATCCTCCCCCTTAACCCCGGATTGAGGATTGAGGATTGCGAATTGCGGATTTCTTTCTCAGCCAGATCTTCAATTGTATCGATAAGTTCAAGTTGCAATTACTCATTCCTCGTAACTCTGATAACTCAAATCTATAAATCCACAATCCACAATCCACAATCCACAATCCACAATCCGCGATCTTCCCATTGAGTGAGTGCAAATATCGATCTCGAGGTTTCAAAGACGGTATTAAAAGTATAATTACTTTCTTTCGTTAAATTACTCTCGTTTCGCTCATTTTGCATTCAGATTTTACGCAATAAAGAGCCTTATTTATGATATAAATTTCATCATGCAAAAAAGTCGTTTTCTCGTAACTGGCGGCGCCGGTTTTATCGGCAGTCATCTGGTCGATGTGTTATTGGCGCAATCCCCGGCGAAGGTCGTAGTTATAGATAATTTCGACGGGTTCTACGAACGGGAGATCAAGCAGGCGAACATCGCCGGCCATCTCGCGCACCCCGCATATCGTCTGGTCGAGCAAGACATTCGCGATTATGCCGCGCTACAGCAGTTATTCTCCGAAGAGCCTTTCGATGTGATCTTCCATCTGGCGGCGAAAGCCGGCGTGCGCCCCTCGGTAAGCGACCCACGAAGCTATCAGGAGGTGAATGCCGGAGGGACAATGAACCTCCTCGACCTGGCTCAGCGCAATGGTATTAAGAAATTCATCTATGGTTCGACGAGTTCGATATACGGCCCGAACGCGACGCCTCCTTTCAGAGAGGACGCCCCGCATGCGCCGATCTCGCCTTATGCCGCGACCAAGGCCGCCGGTGAGCTTATGGCGCACACCTACAGTTATCTTTACGGGATTCGCGCGGTCTGCCTGCGATTCTTTACCGTCTACGGTCCGCGCCAACGGCCCGATCTGGCGATTCATAAATTCGCGCGACTCATTTCGAGCAATCGCCCGATCCCGGTATTCGGCGATGGCAGGAGCGAGCGCGATTTCACTTACATCGATGACATAATACAGGGGATGATGGCAGCGATCGACTATGACGCGACGCCATTCGAAGTGATCAACCTCGGAGAATCGCAGACGGTGACGGTTGACCGGATGATCAATCTTCTAGAAGAAGCGCTCGGACAAAAAGCGATAATCGATCGTCAGCCGCCGCAACCTGGGGACATGCCTCGCACGCACGCCGACATCAGCAAGGCGCGCAAATTACTCAACTATAAACCGACGACGCCGATCGATGTTGGTATTAAGAAATTTGCGGACTGGTTCGGGAGAAACGTTAATCGCTAGTTAGTCGAACTTTACCCATTTATCGGCTCACCTTCGTTATTTGCGCCAAAGAAGTAATAGTCTGCGTTAACCAGCCTTTTCCGTATCCTCAGAATAACGGTGATGAGGACCGGTACCCTGCCGGATTCGTAAAGTGGAGAAAAAATTGCAATTTGGAGGATCCCCTGTCTCCCTCCTGTCTCCCTTCCCCCCTACATTCCAGTTTGGAATGCTGAGAGCATAACTGCTACTATGGCGTGTGAGGACGTGCCCGCGTAATGCACCGCGAAGAGGTTTTCATTCGATGAGCCGGGATAACAAAATTACGGTAATCATTTTCGCCATCATCGTATTAGTGGGACCCGAATACATTCTTTACGGTCAGGGAAAGCCGCGTTCCAAGATCAGGCCGAAACCGCCGGCTACCGCGTCCGCCCCATCCTCGACCGCCGCGCGGGCGAAATTACCGGTAATCGTAAATCTCAAAGATGGCGAATCTGTTAAAGGTCATTTCATTAGCGCTGACGCGGAAAATCTTCAGGTTGAGGTACGAAGCGGAAAGCTATCGATCAAGATGAGCGAAGTTTTTAGCATGATCTTTGAAACCGATGATGATGCGCCATCCAAGTCGGTTGAAGAAGTAGTGAAGAATCTCGATAAGGAAGCCTCGACTCCTCCGGCGGCCCGTAAAGCATACAATTCGCTCCGCAGGCTGGCTGAAGCCGGTCAACTAAGGGTTCCGTACTCACAATACAGCGCCCAACTCTTCGAAGCCAAGGCTGTGGTGGATGAAGCGCTGGGTGTCCTGCCCGACGGTGATGCAATCAAAATCGACCTGACGCGAGCGTTAGAGGTCTTCACCGATGTTGCCAGAGCCTGGGGCGCAGTGAACCGGAATGGGAGGATACCGATCAACACGGAACCCGGGTCATCCTTGATGGAAAAATACAACATCAAAGCGGAACTAAATGCAGTAGCGCAGGCGGATCATCTGAAGTTGGAAACGGCGCTCAAAACTATCTTATCGGCGGCCGAACCAATGCTCAGGAATATTGCTTTTATAATTGATAATTGATAGCGGATAATTGAAAATTCGCAAAAATCGCCCCCGCAGTGAATACCTAACCCTCAACTCTTCAATTTACTTATCAGATATCCAACCACGAACGTCGTGAGCGATCCAATCAAGACGTACCATTGCCATGAGACGCCGGTGAACAGTTTTATCCAGAGCATGAATCCGGCGCCGGCGATCATTCCGGCGATGGCCGCAGTCTGGCGCACTTGTCTGGTGAAGGTACCTAGGAAGAAGACGCCGAGGATTACGCCGTTGGTGAAAGATGCGATGCCCAGCACTTCATCCACGACGCGCCGGGAGAGTTTGATCGCGGCGATGCCCACGACGATCTGAACCAGTCCCCAGACGGCTGTAATAATCCGCGAAGCGTTCAAATAATGTTTATCGCTCTTCTGATACCCGGTCATCGGCATATAAAAATCGGCCATCGCGGTCGATGCCTGGGCGTTGAGTGATGAAGTGAAGGCGGCGGCTGCGATTGCTGCGATCACCAGACCTACGATGCCCGTCGGTAATTGATTGACGATGAAATGAGGAAAGACGCGATCTCCCTGGACAACGCCATTGTTCGTGAAGGCCGCCATCTGGTCGGGGGCGTGAAAATTATAGAAGACGTAGAGCATGGCGCCGATCAGCAGGAAGAGGGCGAATTGCACGAAGACCACGGCGCCGCTCGTCAGCAAGGCGATCCGCGCGCTACGAGGAGAATCGCTGCATAAGTAACGTTGGACCATCAACTGATCGGTGCCATGCGTCGCCGTCGTCAAGAAAGCGCCGCCGATTAGCCCCGACCAGAACGTGTAACTCTTGGTCAAGCTCCATGTGAAATCGAACAGGGTGAATTTTCCCGCCGCCATACCCGCCTGCGCCACTTCGTTCCAGCCGCCCGGGAGTTGTTGGAGTAAGATCACAGCTGCGACAATCGCACCTATCAGATAGATTCCCAACTGGCTGACATCGGTCCAGATCACCGCCGACATTCCGCCGAGGTACGAATAGACGATAGTCGCAGCGCCCATCAACAAAACCGAAAAGATGACGATAGTGACCGAAGGCTCGAGAGTTGGAAACAGCGCGCGCGCCGTTTCATCAGTGCCGGGCAAAGCCAGCAGCACCGCTGCGAGCACCAAACCCGTCAGATAGAGGCGAAATCCATCGGCGAGACTGCGTGTGACCAAAAAAAGCGAAGATGCCAGCCGGCGCACACCGTCGCCGAAGCGCTGTCCCAGCAGTTGATAGACCGTCAGCAGCTCACCTCGAAAATATTGCGGCACAAAGAGCAGCGAGACCGCCATTCGCCCTATCAAATAACCCATAACCAACTGGAGGAATGTGAAGTTGCCGGTGAATGCGAAGCCCGGCACGCTGATGAATGTCACGCTGCTCGTCTCGGTCGAGACGATAGAAGCCATAATCGCCCACCATGGCACGCGCCGGCTGCCGACGAAATATGTCTTGACGTCCTTCTGCGCGCGCGAGAAGTAGAGGCCGAAGAGCATTGTTCCGGTGAGATAGACGAAGAGAATGATCAGGTCGAGTGGACGCACGTCAATTTTCAGTTTTTAGTTTTTAGTTTTTAGTTTTTAGTTTTTAACTTAATTTTTCATCTCTTCGCCGCGTTAGCGGCGGTTGATTGTAGCCGTGGGTTTTAACCCACGGAAGGCTTGAAAGATATTTCCGCGTCGCGTTAGCGACGCATGAATTCAACCGTCGCTGACGCGACGTGAATAAAATCTACCGCCACCGTGGGTTAAAACCCACGGCTACAATCAACCGCCGCTAACGCGGCGAAGAGTTTTTAGTTTTTAGTTTTAGTTTTAGTTTCTGTTTCAGTTTCAGTTTGCGGTTTACTCATCCAGCGCCTATCAGAAATCAAGCATTTAAAAAAGCAAACTGAAAACTGAAAACTCATTTCACTTCACTCTCCGCCAATATCCGGCGATACACTTGTCGCGCGTGCTCATACGCCGCTTCGGCCTCCGTGCGTTCCTTCGCGGATATCCTGGGAGATTTCTGGCCCCAACATTGATCGACCGCCTTCAAACACCACTCGGCGCTGCGACGGTCAGCGCGGATCGGTTTACCGTCGATGATGACGAATATCGGGTTGGTGTGCGATGAAGGCAGGATACGTAACGCGACCCAACTGCTGCGCTCTATCGGTAAGTCAAAAGCGATATCTCGCAGGGTGCCGTCCGCGACGATGTTCTTACGAGCCGCCGGATATCCGTTGATTACGACTTCGACCGGCACTTCGCGCGATTGGCCGATGCGCGCCCGTTCGAGGTGCCAGTAAGGTTGCGCGTCATAGCGGCGCTGCCGAATCACATCGTTCGGTCCTTCATCAAGCCGCGCCGCAACCTTTGCCGCGACGCGGACGGTCGCAGGATTCCGTAATTTCACTTCACTTCCCTGCGCGCCCGCATGCAGACCATTTATGTTGAAATCTACCAGATGGCTCTTACCATCCGAAACGTACGATCGCCCGATGCGCACGCCTTCTACCCAGGCATCGTAATTGAGCTTCCCGTCGAGCTTGACGTAACTCCTTCCCAACCCGACACGCTCGCCGTAGATACAGGGGAAGTCGGTCTCGCCGCTGATGCGCGTCCGTAAATCCGCAGTTGAGGGTGTGATACCAGATATTGAGCTCCCAGATCGAAGGCGTATCGACGGTTGAAATGAAGTCCACAGCATCGTGTGTTACATCCGACGATGTATTCATTTGCGCCGATGCCGTCGAACTTCGGCAACTCGTAATGCGGAAGCTGATCGGTCTTCACCTCCAGCCCCCATCCCGAATGGGCGAAACCGACGACGGCGCCTTGCGCCTTGGCCCATTTGAGGATGGGCAGATCCCAGGTCGGCCAGTCTTCGAGGACTTTCGTGCCCGGATAATCCTGTTCCTTCAGCCGCAGCAGAACCAGATGCCCGCTGTGGCTCGATGGGAAACCCGGAAACTTCGACGTCGTAGCGCATGAGGTTTTCGGCGGTCGAGAGCTTGTTGACCTTCGCCTTCAAAAAACTGCTTTTGATAGTAGTAGCAGGGTCCCCAGGTCAGCACGGAGCCGACGTTGAGGTCTTCGCCGAGGATGTGGCGGATCATGTCTTCCGGCAAGCACGCCCTCGATCGGAGCCTCGTAGTGCGCGCAGCCGGCGGCGTGAATGTGGTGATCGCCCGAATACCAGCCGAGCTTCGCCAGTTCGATCCATCGTTCCAGGCGAAATGTGAACGTCTGCGGCTCGCCTGCGGCAACTTTGATGTTCTGAGTTTTGACCAGATATTCCGGGCCGCGGGTGAATTCGACTCGATAATCGCCCGCAGGAAGTTTTATCTTTTCGCCGTTCGTGCGGTAGACCTGCGGATGAAAGTGGAAATCGGGCGCAAGCCGCTTGGGCTGTGAGGGATAGACGCGCCCCTGCGCGTCACGAATAGTGAGGGATGCCGTCGTCGGCCTGTCCGCCTTCATCGAGGACTCGCAGAGTGACGTCCATTGACGGCAGGCAATTGAAGAGGATATCCGTATCGTTGCGAAAACCGATATCCTGCGTCCCCTGGCCGACATTGAATCCGAGCTTGGCTTCGCGCTTGCCGGCATCGCGGCTGTAAAGCTGGATGATACGGTATTCGAGCCCGAGGCCGGAGAGGTGCGGTTTTAACGGAGGCTTGTCGAACATCGAGAGATCGAGCCAGCGGTTCGCCACCTCGCGTTCGGAGAGCGTTTTTTCGGGATGTGGGTTTCGACTGGGTGCGCCGAAGACAGGCAGAGCATTCGGGCTCTCGGCCCGGAGCTGCGCCGTAACGCCCGCTTCATTGCGCACCTTGACGAGAAACGTCCGCCATCCTTTCTCGACGAGGTCCGTTTTGGCCTGACTTTGCGTGACTTTGACGCGGCTCTCCGGGTTGATGTGAACCTCGACCAGACAATATTTGTCGAGCACATCCTGAATCGCCCTGGCCGCGCGCGCCTGATCGGATTCGCCGATTGCTTTATCGAGCAATTGTTTGTCGGATGCGCTTAATGGTGAGCCCAAATAATCCATTGCTTCTACCAGGCGACTCACCTGCGCTATGAGCGGTTGCAACTCAACCTGCTCGCCTTTCGAGGCGTGTGAAATGACAACTAATGGTGAGAAGAGAGATATCACAAGGCACAGTCGAAATAATGTTGCCTCTTTCATGCCGGCCCCCTTTGTGAAATTCGGAAAGTTTCTCTGAAGCATGCAAATAAAAGATCATTGAATCAATGTTATCGTTTCTGAGCGCCAGAGGCGCGGAATCAGAACTGATAATAACCAACTTTAATTTGCACACTCCTCAGTTATCTGACACAAGAACGTAAATGAAATGAAAGATTGGAGAGAAAAGTCAGAACCTCATTGTCTTCCATCCCTATCTCTATGCTCCTTGCATCAAATCCAGTTTGGTGTACGCTGTTTGCTATTAAGAGTAACTCAAGCAAAGCACCTGTAAAAGAGTTCGGTCCCCAACGCTGAGGTGTATCGCTTGGCTACAGTTGTATTGAAACTCGTATCCGCACAGCGATAACCTTCCAGTCACCGAACAAACCGATCACCTCCAAATCAGATCAACTGCAAATTATGGAGGTAATTCCATGTTCTGTCGAAGAATTAAGCTCACTATACTAATTTGCCTGGCCGCGATCTTCATCTTTTCGGTCTCTGCTCAGGAACAACAGAAGAGAGAATCCAGCTATCTTCCGGTAGACATCAATGAGCCGTTTGCGACGATACTGTCGAGGATGAAGGCGGCTAAAGCCGGTGTTATGAGCCGGCAGATGGCGCTGCTCAACGAGCGTTATGATCTCTCCAAGCGCGTCTCGAACGATGTGAAGATGTCGCGGGGCAAACCGATTCCCGTCGGACCGACAGCCAGACTCGCGGGTGGTCTAACCTGGGAAGCGCTGGGGTCGATGTCACCGGAAGAGATAAGGGAGAAGGGAGTCTTCCCGAAGGGTTACCTGCCGCTGCCCCATCCGAATCAACCGGAAGGCGGCATGCTCTTTCCCAAGATGATGATCGATGAACTGGTCAAAATGGGGGACGGCAACCGTCTGGAACGCTTCGATCTCGATTTCGATATACCGGAACATTTTCTGCCCGAGTTTCCCCCAGCGATCTTCCTGACCACGCGCCCCGACCTGGGAGATGTTTCGCAGGGCAAGCTTGTCACTTTGGACAATTTCTTCGAACTGTTTAACGGCATTCTCAATCCCAAACAAATCGAAGGGTTCCGTCTCCTTATAACACAGTTTACCCAGCAGCAGTTCAACAACACCGCGGATCGTCGTACGGAGAGGCCGAGCCGCGGAGTGACCTGTTTCGACTGCCACGTCAACGGTCACACCAATGGAGCGACGCACCTGGTCGGCGACATCCGCCCGCAGGCACATCGTCGCCGGATCGATACTCCCAGCCTGCGCGGGGTCAACATTCAGCGTCTGTTCGGTTCACAGCGCGCCCTGCGCTCGGTCGAAGATTTCACTGAGTTCGAGCAGCGGGCCGCATACTTCGATGGCGATCCGGTCATCGCCACCAAGAAAGGTGTCAACCCGCTGGAGCGCGGAAGTCAGGTGCAAGACATGTCAGAAGTGCAGGAACTGTTCGACTTTCCGCCCACGCCGAAGTTAAACATCTACGGCCGGTTGGATCCGGCAAAGGCCAGTCAGGCGGAGATGCGCGGCGAGGCGCTCTTTTTCGGTAAGGCCAATTGCGCGATCTGCCATACACCGCCGTACTACACCGACAATCTTATGCACAATCTGAAGGTAGAGCGTTTTTACAAGCCGCAGATGATCAACGGAATGATGGCGACGGCGCAAGGCCCCATCAAGACCTTTACGCTCCGAGGCATTAAGGAATCGCCGCCGTATCTGCACGATGGGCGATTACTTACACTGGAGGACGTCGTCGAGTTCTTCAACATCGTCCAGGAATTGAAACTGAGCAAGGAGGAGAAGGCCGATATCGTCGCCTTCTTGCGCGCGCTATAAACGAAAGGGTCACCGGAAAAATCACAAAGTGGACATAAAAAACAGGACTGAGATAGATTCGATCATTCCCCTTTTCTTCCTCTTTGTGATTTTTGTATCTCTACGCGGCTAATTTCCGATTTTGAACTCCCCGGACTCCGGCCGCTTATGTTCGCGCACCCAATTAAGCAATTCATCGAACGCCCCTATTGTTTGGGGCAGCGTAAAATCGCAGTGTTTGCGTGCTACCACATACTTGGCGACGAACAGATCCTGCGTCCCCGCGATTCTCGCGATTGATCCATAGGCGCTGACGTATCTTCCGGGAATCAGCGGATCGTAGGTCGTGTGGAGGGTAAGCACCGGATCGGAGACTCGGCCAGTCGGCGTGTAGTACTGGCGCAGATAATCCCTGGCTTTCGCATCGGCGGTGTATCTTTTGACTCCCCGGTTGACCTCAGCGTTGTCATCGAAACCGTCGTAGATCGTATCGCGGTTATCAAACGGGTTTCCTCCGCTGCGCGCCTGCAGTTCGCGGTTGATTTCGTAGAAGAAAGCCAGGACGTTCGGAAGTTCATTGACTGTGGCTATGCTGTATCGCCTGGCGAACATCGCGGCCTTCTCGGGGGCAGCATCCAGCGCAGCCTGAACCTTTTTGCGATCGAGCCTCGCGATGCCGGTTATCTTCACCAGGGGCCCGATGGTTCCGGGAAAGTGATAATCGAAAGTCACAAGCATATCGAAGATGCGCTCCTGGAACCCATTCAGGATGACATCGAGCGGTCCGCAGAGAGGCATTGCGCCATTATAACTTTCGGGATATTTCTCGATGGTTGCCAATGTTATGACGGCTCCCATCGAATGTCCCATAATGAAGGTTTCGCGCGGCTGCCCATATTTTGCGATGAAATGGCGGCGAAGCGCCTCCGTATCCTCGATGGCCTCTTTGACAGCCCAGCCCTGCGCGCGGTACCCCGAGAGCGCGAAGGCAAAGCCACGCGTAACGAATGCGCTGCGCAGCAGATTGAGCCTCACGTCCTTGAGATTCGGTTTGGTTCCGGCCAATTGATATCCGTGGCAATAAAGCACCAGCACTTTGTTCCAATTGCTCGGAACTTCGATCTGAAATGGCGCGCCGTTAAGCGAATCTGTTTCGACTGTCTTCTCCGGCTTCGCAGCTCCATTATCTTGGGCAATGACAAATGGACTGATGATACCGACGAGAAATAATGTGGCAATCATCGACTTTCTCATAGAGTGATTATTCCCTCTCCTTCCTTTTCTGCCTTTTGATGATCTTCTGTGATTTTTGGTGGCCTCTTTTCCTTTGTCACACCTACTCATTCACGACCACCGTGGCTCCGAATTCCCTCCGCTTCTGCAAGCGATAGTAAAAGTATAACGGTAAACCGAGCACGATCAATACCAGGCCGGCCACCGATTCAACCGGACGGTTGAACAACGTATTGATAATCAACCAAAAAGCGACGATGACGAAGATCAACGGCATGAGAGGATAGCCGAGAGTTTTATATGGCCGTTCCGCATCCGGCATTTTGCGACGCAGCACGAAGACCGATGAGGTCACCAGCCCGTAAAAAATCCAGGACGCAAACAGTAGACAATCGGTCAATTGATCGAACGTCCCCGAGAGCGCGAGCACACACGACCAGAAGCCCTGAATCAGAATGGCGATGACCGGCACGCGCGTTCTCGCACTCAATCCCGCCATATTCTGAAAGAAGATGCCGTCGCGCGCCATCGCATAAGGCACCCGGGCATTCGAAAGGATCGATCCGTTCAACGCGCCGATCGCCGAGATCACGAAGGCGAGAGCAACGATGCGGCCTCCATTTTCTCCCAGGAAACTCTGTGATGCCTTGGCCGCCACCGGCAAGGCTTCGCGATGAATAGTCGAATTTGATGTGACCACCTCACCAAAAGGCAAGGCATAGAAATATGCCAGGTTCGCCAGACAGTAGATCAGCATTACGACAATCATTCCCCCGATCAACGCGCGCGGGATGTTGCGCCCGGGGTTCTGCACTTCACCCGATGCCATCGGCATATTGTTCCATCCGTCATATGCCCAGAGTGCGGCGAGCATCGCCGTGCCGAAGGCTGCGAATCCGCTCCAGGCCGGCGCGCCGGCGGGATTAGCCAGATTGCTCCAGGTCACCTCCGGCGCGAAAAAAAAGACGCCGCCGATGACGAGGAGGATGCCGGCAATCTTCAGCACCGTCAGCACCGATTGAACTTTGCCGCCAAAAGCTACGGTCAGGCAGTTGATCCCCGATAGCAAAAGGATGACACCGACGGCGACCAGCTGTTTTGCGCCGAACTGCCAGTTGATGTCTTGACCGAACAGAGAAAACTGTCGCTGCGCCCAGACGGTATTGAGCGGCAGGAATGCGGCTAGAAAAATGGCAAAGCCGGTTCCCAGACTCGCGATAGAAGCGCTGCCGGCCACGATAAATCGCTGCCAGCCGAAGAGAAATGCCGCACCCTCGCCGTAAGAATGGCGAAGGTAAACATATTCTCCGCCGGCCTGCGGCAGCATTGCGCCGAGCTCAGCGTAAGTGAGCGCGCCCGCGAGCGAGAGCAATCCGGCTGCGACCCACGCGGCCATTACCAGCATCGGCGTGCCGGTATCCTGCGCCATCGGCGCGGTTTTGAGAAACACGCCTGTTCCGATCACCGTCCCGATCACAAGCGCCGTCGTGTCAGTCAGGGTGAGACCGCGAATAAGTTGATCTTTTGCATCAGCCATATGGTTAGATTAATTTGCACATTGAATTCGAGTTGTCTGGTGCGAGATTTTCACCGAACTGTGACGAAAAGAAAAGAAAGGAGAGTGTGGAAAAAGCGGAATTAACGGATACATGGTGCTCCGGTTGCGTCTGTAAAATCGCGTGATAAACCGATCCTCATTTCTCAAAGACCGGTGGCTCGGTTGCAGGGGGTCTTACACAACGCCGAACTCTGGAAGATATTTCACCAGACCCTGCTTTCCACTCAACGCTCCCGGCTTCAATTCCGCCACCATAAAGGATTCATCCGGAACCGGAAATTCACAGCGGAACCCTTTCTCTTTCGCCACGGTGAACCCAAAACGAGGATAGTATTCGGGATGACCAACCACAAAGACGATGTCGTGGCCTATGCGCTGGCATTCCATCAGTCCCTCCTGAATCAAACGGGAACCGATGCCGCGTTTGTGAAATTCAGGTAGAACGGCCAGCGGTGCGAGACCCATGGCTGTAAATATGTCCCCCGCTGATTCAACTGAGACGGGGCTGAAAAATATATGTCCGATGATCCGATTATCCTGGACTGCAATGAGTGAAATCTGCGGAGAGGCAGTATCTCGCAACGCATCGAATAATTCCGCTTCATTGGCTTGTCCGAAGGCCGACTCGATGACGGAATGAACTTCCGAATGATCTTCTATTGTTTCGGCACGAATGATTACCATCTACTCAATGATCTCCTGAACTCTGCCTACCTCACCGGTTTCGAGGCGAACCTTTATCCCGTGCGGGTGATGAGAGGAGTTGGTTAAAATATCTTTGACGATACCGCGAGTTCTCTTCCCGCTACGCTGATCCTGTTTCATGACTATTTCTACTTTGAGCCCCGGTTTTATTTCTTTCCTGCTCTGGCCGCCCATTTATATGTTAGCCCTCCTTCCTCGCAACTACCACTGTCACCGGATACGCATAATGAATTTCAGCTCCTCGCATATGGGCGCCGAGTCCCAACCGATCGATTCCGATGTCATCTCTCAATAGTTGCCGTAATAATTCATCATCTCCCGGATTGGGAAAAGACGCAGCCAATTGGCTCTCTAGTTCCATCTCCATTTTGTAAAACGACTGGCTCATATGACGAAGTCCTGCTTTCCTGACAAGCACTTGCATCTCTTCCATGGTCAACGCACGATTGTGCGATGGGTCTAACAGTTTTTCAAACCGATTGTAGGCTGCGATTTTCTCGGGCGGCAGCACTGCATCGATAATCATCACTCTTCCACCCGGCTGACAGACCCGCGCCATTTCTCTTATTACACAGTCGGGATTTAAAAAATGATGAAAAGCGTATCGGCTCAGTACTACGGAAAAGCTGTTCTCAGAAAAAGGCAATGTTTCTATGTCTCCCTGATACCAGGAGAGATTAGCCAAATTCCGTTGCTGCGCTAGCGATCTCGCTTGTTCAAGCATGGCAGACGTCAGATCGATGCCGCTTACATGACCGGCGACATGCGCAAAAGCGCAGGCGACCATTCCCGTCCCGCAAGCCACATCCAAGACGGTATCCTCACCGGATAAATCTGCCAAATCCAGCAGTAAACGCAGCGATTCTTCATTTGCATGACCTGACGACTGAGCAAATTGGACGGCCTGGAGCGTAAATTGATCAATAGTGATTTTTTGATGTTCATTCATGGCTTTATGCGATCGAGGATATGCGACATAGTACTCTGTAAACTAAGTTATTTAATGTTTAAATGGCGCTTCAAGTTCGAAACAGTACCGCGAGCGGTAGCGAGCGTGTCTCAATCAACTGAAGCGTGTGCAAATTAAAATCCAACAGAATCAATAGTCTCGCATCTCAGCGCCGGAGGTGCGTAATGTCTATAGCTCACGATCCTAACCATAACCTGAGCTCCGGGAGGAGCGACATATGAATGCCTACATCTCGCTCCGCCGGAGCTCGTGAGACTTTTTATGATCGAATACTAGAAACATCGCGCGCGCCGCTGGCGCTCAGGTCCGAAAATGCTGACTCCAATTATCTTTTATTTGCACAGTCTTCAATCAACTGGCTCGGGTACAACGCTCGCTACCGCTCGCGGTACTGTTTCGTCGACTATCAAGAAACTTATTTAACGGAGTACTAAGGTCTTATCACTGTGCCATCTTTTCTCCTCGTCGTCCCCCAACTGTAATCGAAATTCGGCGGTCCATCCGGGAACGGGAATTTCGCGGCCAATTTTTCATCGATGTCGATGCCCAACCCCGGAGCTTCCCGCGCAAGCATATAGCCGTTCTTCACCTCCGGACAGCCCGGGAAGACTTCTTTCGTGTTTTGCTGAAAGATATGGCCCTCGTGGATACCGAAGTTGTAGCTTGCGAGCTCGAGCGCGAGCTGCGCTGCGTGCGCTACCGGCGAAGCATCGCCGGGGCCGTGCCAGGCTGTCTTCACGCCGAAAAACTCCGAAAAAGCCTGCACCTTTCGCGCCGGACTCAATCCCCCGATCTGCGAAATATGGATACGGATGAAGTCTATCAGACGATCTTTGATCAAAGGCACATACTCGTGCTGTGTATTGAAAAGCTCGCCCATCGCCAATGGCGTGGTGGTCTGCTGTCGCAGAAGCTTGAAATGCTCGTTCTCTTCGGGCGGGAATGGGTCTTCGAGAAAGAAGAGATGATAAGGTTCGAGCGCCTTGCAGAGCTGAATTCCCTGGGAGAGCGTCACCCGCTCATGGACATCGTGCAGCAGCTCGATCTCCTCGCCCAGCTTGGCCCTCAGATGTTCGAAGAGCTTCGGCAACATCCTCACGTAAGGTTTAGGTTCCCAGATCGCTTTCGGATTGGTCGGACCGATCACCTCGGCTGGCTGATTCGCCTGAGAAGCTTGTCCTCTCGCGCCATAAGTCGCATAACCCGGTGTCGCAGCCTGCACGCGAATGTGGCGATAGCCGAGGTCCATTCCCTTGCGCGCGTTGGCCTCGACTTCCTGAAAATCGCGCCCGCTTGCGTGGAAATAGAGATCGGCCCCATGCCGCACTTTGCCGCCGAGCAGTTGATAGAGAGGCATTCCCGCGCGCTTGCCTTTGATATCCCAGAGGGCGATATCGACTCCGCTCATGGCATTGAAAAGCACCGGGCCATTGCGCCAGTACGAACTGACGTAGGATGATTGCCAGATGTCTTCTATTTCATCCGCGTCGCGCCCGATCAGGAATGGCTTGAGGTATTTTTCAACGGCAGTCTGAACGACATAGGCGCGCTGCGTAAAGGTAGCGCAGCCCACCCCATAAAGGCCCGGCTCGCTCGTCTCGACCTTGATTATGACCAGACGAATCCTGTCCGGCGCGGTCAAGATCGTCTTGACATCGGTGATCTTGATGGGCGGCAATCCGCGCCGCCACTGGTTGTTGGACGCCGATTGATTCTGCGCCAGGGCTTCCGACGCAGAACCGCCCTGTGGGAGTGATGTGATGAGGTTTGCGCCACCGGCCGCGGCAGCGATAGATATTTTGTGTAATGCGTCACGGCGATTCATATATAACCCTCTTAAAATATTATCGTATCTCTCTGTGACCACATCTCCGAGGCATACTCTTTTGCAGCCATCGAGTGGACCCGGCTATACGGCCTTGATATCTGCTACAATTTACCGTGTCGGCCACCTCTCAAACTATGGGAGAGGTACGACCATGAACGCGACTATCAATCCGGATTTTCGTGATCTACAGCAAAAAGTCGAGGAGTTGCAAATAACTTTGGCAAATTCCCAAGGCGAAATCGCTATCATAAAACATAACAGTGAGAGAAATGACAGACAAACGATCACACAGTTCGTCATCTTCACTGTCACGATGCTGATAGCCGTTGTGTCTTGTCTGATCGGAACCAGCATCTTCCAGACCGACGCCTTGCGGCGCGAAATGAATGCGAAATTCGAGACCGTCAACCAGCGAATCGACTCGGTTGATAAGAGAATGGAGAGGCTGGAGAGATCACTCGAAGAGATTAGAAAAGAGATAGCCTCTCAAAAATGATCCTCATCGCCCCTCACAATCCCTGTAACTCTTAGAAGTACAGCTTCAAACCAAACTGCATCTGGCGCGGGCTGTTGAACTGACTGGTGATACGCCCGTATGTCAGGCTCGTGATACTCGCGTCCGGCCCGGCGAAGATCACACGGTTGAAGATGTTAAACACCTCCCAGCGAAAGTCCATGCGAACGCGTTCGGTGAAACTGATGCTCTTTTGCACAGAGACATTTTCACTGAGATTGGACTGGCGGCGCGCGTTTCCGTTGAAACGCGGGGCATTGCCGAAACGATCGGTCTGCGCCTGAACAACTCCATTGGCATCACAGAAGGAAGCAATCTGGCAGACTGGTACGAAATAGCTCGTGTAACCGCTCGTCGCGCGGTAGTCCGGGTTGTCGGGTTGATCGGCGACCCAGCCGTCGAGCGTTTTAACGTGGGCTGCGCTCCGGCCGCCCAGACCCACGGCACCACCGCTCAACTGGATCGGCTGGCCGCTCGTATAGACGTGTATCGCCGAGATCTTCCAGCCGCCCAGGACGGTCGCCAGCGGTCCACTCGAGAGATACTTGCCATTCTTACCGAATGGCAGGTCGAAGATGTAACTGAACTTGAAGTTGTGCGGCAGGTCGAATCCTCCAACCGACTTCTCCAACCTGCGATTGTAATGATCCATCGCCCTGCCGCCCGCATCCACAGCATCGGTATCGGTAAGCAGCTTTGAGAAGACGTAAGAGCCTTGCAGGTAGAGGCCAGTGCTGACGCGTCGCTCCATCCTCAAAATCATCGCGTGATAGGACGAGTGGCCGCTGCGGTCGCCGTTGCCCGCCCAGGTATTGATATTGGCATATTGCGGGAAAGGCCGCAGCGCTCGTTCGAGGGCGAAGTCGTCCGAGAACTCAGGGTAAGGTTTGGTGAAGCCTGCTGCTACCACCTCCGGGCTGCTGATCTTACTGTTCAACAAGGGTCTGACGAGCGGGTCGGAGATGTAATGCGAGGGCAACTGGTTGACGTTAAGCAACCCGGCCATCAAATGAACGCCGATCGTCGCATTGTAAGACGCCTCGACCAGGAACTTGCCCGGCAATTCGCGCTGCAGCGACAGCGTCCAGTTCCAGTTCTCCGGCAGGCGCGATACCTCATCCCACTGCCACCAATCCACATCGGCATTGGTGTTGAATCCCGGATCCACGCTGGGTGGCTGCGGCACGGTATTGACGCCGTTGACGAGAAATCCATCGTCGAGCTTGAACAGCCTTCTGATGCCATCCGGCGATGGAACGCTGTATATCTGGATCGCACCGGCGAAGTGTGTGCTGCCGGATGTCGTGCGGACTACCCCGAATGTGCGGCCGACACCGCCGCGAACCACCGTCTTATCGTTTGGGCTGTAAGCGAAGCTGAATCGCGGTCCCCAGCCCCCATACCAGCCAGGCACCAACGTTCGCTTGCCGACTTCACCCGGTTCGAACCCGGCGAAGCGCAGGGCGCCCAGACTACCGGTGGCGCGCGGGTTGTGCTCAAAGGGGTCGAAGTCGCTCCACTTGTCGTCGCGCTCGAGCGGAGGCAGTGTTACGTCATAGCGCATACCGAAATTGAGCGTCAGCCGCTGGGTCACCTTGAAGTCATCTTGAACGTATGCAGCGTGGCTGCGCCAATACTGTCGCACGAAGCGGTCATTCTCTGTCTGCGCGCTGAAAGATCTCGCCCAGCAGAAATGATGCAAAAGAATTGCCGCCGCCGAGCGCAGAGTTTGTGCTTTGGGGGATGCTCGTACTTTGTCGGCTGGGTCGTACGTATCCCGATAACGATTGGCGTCCGAAACCGTTGTAATGCAGCCGTTCGTATAAATAACCGCCCTTGATCGCATGGCGCCCGCGGATGTAAGTCAGGTCATTGCCCACCGTAAATATCGGATTCTCCGATCCGTCTCCCGCCGATTCGCCCCATCTGTAATATCCGTCGCCCTGAAATTCGATGCTCATCAGGTTGTAGTCGCAATCGAACGCGCCGGGCAGGCAGATGCCCCTGTCTTTCCATCCGCCGCCGACATTGGGCGTGTAGTTCAGTTGCTTCCACCAGTTGACGCCACCGTAGAGGTAGTTGACGAGCCTCGGGTTGATCGTCCAGGTATAGTTTGCGCGGTAGACGTGGCTGCTCTGCTCCGTGAAGCGAAAGTCGCTGACCGTGGCGGGCAAGCGCGGAAAGCCTCCTGCACCGGGCAACACCTCGCTCAGTCCATAGTTGTAAAGACCGCTGAGCTTGTGACGCTCGGAGAAGCTGTGATCGAGTTTCAGGCTCCACTTCGTCCACGGAAAGAGCGAGCTGCCGCCGGGACTGCGGAAATTCTGATTTACGTAAGCGAACGATCCGGGCGCTCCCCCGGCGTTCGGGAAGACAGTGTTACCGACGTAATCCAGGTATCTCCGCGCCAGCGGGCTCATGCGATTCTGCGGAATCTTGTTGCACGCAGTGTAACCTTGGAACGCTGGATTAGAGAGGTTGACGCCGCCGACCGGGTTGCCCCCCGGATCGCACGCGAACGGATCGCGAATGGACCGCGGATTCGATTCGCTGATTGGTATCTTGGGATTGAAATTCGGATTATCCCTGGTCGTATCCGGATCGTAGATCGGCAGGAGGTTACCGCCAGCATCGACCCATTTGCTGAAATCTCCCTGATACATCTCCGGCGTCGGCACGCTGGTGACGAAGGCGTTGGCCCCCGCACGATTGCGGAAATACTCCATCGAAAAGAAGAAGAAGGTCTTGTTCTTTCCATTGTATATCTTCGGAATCCAGACAGGCCCGCCGAAAGTGCCTCCGAAGTCGTGCTGTTTGAGCACGCTCCTCGTATCCTCGAAGTAATTGCGCGCGTCGAAATAGTTGTTACGCAGGAACTCATAGAGACTGCCGTGATACTCATTGGTCCCTGAACGCGAAGAGAAGGTGAGGATGCCCCCTTGAGCGCGTCCGAACTCAGCTTTGAAGCCGTTGGTATCGACGGCGAACTCGGTGATCGCGTCGATCGATGGCGTGTTCAAACTCGACCACTCGGTCGAGCCGAAACGGCTCGTGCCCGCCGAAGCGCCGTCGAGCGTGATGCCCCAGGTTCCGCCCTGTCCGCCTCCGATCGAAAACTCGGAGTTGTAGCCGGGGCCCCCGACACCAGCGACGCCGCCGAGACCGAGCGGCTTGGTCTCGGGCGTCAGCAGCGAAAGGTTGAACGGGCTGCGCACCGAACCGCTAACTACCAGCGGCAACTCGTCGATCTGTTTGTTCGATACCTGCGATGTGATTTTCGCGTTCTCGGTCTGTACCTGCGCGCCCAGCGTGGTGCTGACTTCGACTGTCTCGGTCACCTGCCCGATCTCAAGCGTAAAGTTGGCCGGTGTGGTGTTGCCAACATTTACATTCACCTGGGAAGTCTCGGTAGCTTTGAAGCCCTGCTTCTCTATGCGAACTTTATATCTGCCGGGTGGCAGCGCAGGGATTGTATATACACCATCGCCTGTAGTAACTGCCGTCGAGACGGCATTGGTGGCCATGTTGGTAACGACAATAGTTGCCCCGGGGATATTCGATCCCGAGACGTCCGTGACGGTCCCGGTGATCGTCCCGCGGTCGGATTGCGCGTATCCGAAACCGCTGAGCGTCATCGTAAGAAACAGAATTACAAGAAGAGTGGGGGTGCTCCCTTTCATGTTTACTCCTTTGGAGCTACTCGTGTAGCCGTTAAAGCGGTTGTATCTTGATAGATGTGATTGGTTCTGTGCGTCGTCTGGGACAATATGAACGGCTCATTGGAAAACGTCAATAGCACTGAATAATGAGTTCGTTACCCGAAGGATGCCTTCAGGCGGTCTGAAAATCGATCGAAAAGAAGAAGATCGTGTAAACGTGGAACACCAAACACAGAAACAGTCTTCACCTCGTTTCGGAGTTCCGCCTTCAGGCCAATGCCCATTGAATTGCCAAGAGAGGGGCAAAGAAAGTAGCCAGATGTTGCGCGAGCTCCGGACGGAGGAGCGACATAAACATTAATATCCCGCTCCTCCGGAGCTTGCGATGAACATTGCCATTAAAGCTTAAAATATCCGGCTTTTCCGGAGCCAATCGGAAGATATTGATAACGACCGGATTTAATTTGCATAGGGCATCAGCTAACTCAGCCGTTTTACTCTGATGTTCTTATAACGCACCGTGCTATTCGGATCGTGGGCCTGCAATGCAAAAGTTCCCTTGTCGAGGACTCGCGCGGGCGTGCTGCCCGGTTTGAGATCGGCCGGCTCGTCCCAATCGACTGTCACTTTGTCATTGACTTTGATTGTGATGTGTTTGCCTTTGACGATGATGTGATATGTGTACCATTCATTATCCTTGACCAGTTGCTCTTTGACATCCTGCACGGCATAGAGACTCCCCGTCTTGCGCGGATCCTTGTTGTACGTATTGTTCACCTGAACCTCATAGCCGGCTTTCGGCCAGTCAGTCTCCTGATACTGAGTGTGAAAGTATATTCCGCCGTTCGACCCGGGCTCGGTCATGACATCCACCTTCAGCTCGAAGTTCACATAGGGTTTGTTATCTCCGACGTAATAGAGATGGCTTCTCTCGCCGCGAGCTACAATCGCCCCGTCCTGAAGCAACCAGCTTTTCTGATTTTCGTTGGCCATCTTCCAGCCGTTGAATGTTTGGCCGTCAAAGAGTTTCTTGAAGCCGGGCTCGGTCTTGCTCTGCCCCGTGACAATCGAAGTAAGCGAGATTAGTGTGGCAAGTAAAAGCACTCTGGTTTTCATAGTGAATTTTCTCCTCCGCAAATGTACTTTGGTTATCGTAAAGGAAAGTGAAATATCGGGGAGATCAAAACATTTCTACTGGATCATAGTCAAGGTTGATCCATCGCATTCAGGGGATCAGCGGTCAGGCTGCCGGGTCACTTTTCATAAACGCGCGGAACGCGGGATGAGAGGCCAGTGACGATTTCATAAGAGATCGTGCCGATCTGTTCCGCCAGGTCTTCTGCAGTTATACGCAGGCCATTCTGTTCCCCGATCAGAAACACTTCATCCCCCTCGGCGGCATCGGGGATATCGGTCACGTCGATGATCGTCAAATCCATGCTCACGCGCCCGACAACCGGAGCTAAGCGCCCGCGTACGATCACCCGGCCGTTGTTCGAGTGCGCGCGCCGGAATCCATCTGCATAACCGATGGGGATCGTGGCGATGCGGCACTCGCGAGCGGTCGTGTATGTGCGGCCATAACCGAGCGACGTGCCGGACGGAACGGTCTTCATCATAATGATCCGCGAATGCAATGACATGACGGGACGCAGTTTGAAAGGTTCGGGTCGAGGCGCGAGCACATCACGCGCCAATCCATAAAGGGTTGCGCCCGCGCGCGCCAGATTGCCGTGAGAATGCGGATACGCGTGGATCCCTGCGCTGTTGGCGAGATGCCGCCACGGTGGATCGAATCCGAGCCCGCGAAGAATCGCGAGCGCATCGTTAAAATGCCCGATCTGGGATTCGTTGTATTCCGTCTCCGCTTCATCGGCCGCGGAGAAATGCGTCATCAGACCATCTAGTTTTAATCGATCGAATTGTTTGAGTCCGCTCGCGAATTCAGTGAGCCCGGCGAGCGGCACTCCGAGCCTCCCCATTCCCGTGTCGATTTTGAGATGAAAGCTGATCGTTCGACCTGCTTCACGCGCTCTCGCATTGAGTTCGGCTGCAGCCTCCAGACGGAAAACAGCGGTCGTCAGATCGTGCTTGATCACATCCGCCGCCTGCCCGGTCCAGAACCCTCCCAGGCAGAGAATCGGCCGAGCAATCCCCGCTTCTCGCAACGCCACGCCTTCCTCGACCAATCCGACCCCGAACCAGCCGGCGCCGATCGATTCGAGCGCGCGCGAGCATTCGGTTGCACCGTGGCCATAAGCGTCGGCTTTGACCACAGCCATCAACTGCGCGCCGGGAGTGAGATGTTGCTTGAGCGTGATGAAATTGTGGCGGAGCGCGCTCAGAGAAATTGCGGCCCAGGTCGGGCGTTGGTTTATAGCGTGATCCATGAAAATTTTTGTGCGGGAAAAAGCACAAAGGTAGAGGCTGGGGTTGCGCCTCTTGAGTACTTCCTTGTGATTTTCGTGGTTACTCCTCTCGGTATTTGTCCTCGAAGCGGGTGAGCTGTTTGAGAAAGACGAGTTCGACGCTGCCGACCGGGCCGTTACGCTGTTTGCCGATAATTATCTCTGCGATGTTCTGTTTTTCGGTCTCCGGTTTGTAAACCTCTTCGCGATATATAAACATTACGACATCTGCGTCTTGTTCGATGCTACCGCTTTCTCGCAAATCGGAGAGCTGCGGTTTATGGCTTCCCGTGCGCGTCTCGGGCGCGCGCGAAAGCTGGGAGAGCGCAATTAAGGGGACATTCAACTCTTTCCCCAGCATCTTCAGTTCTCGCGAAATCTGCGACACCTCCTGCTGGCGCGATTCAGACCGTCCGCGCCCGCTCATCAACTGTAAATAATCGACGATCAGTAGATCAAGCGCTTTCTGTTCGTTCTTCAACCGGCGCGCCTTGGCGCGCATCTCGAGCACCGAAATGCCCGGCGTATCATCAAGAAAGATTTGCGCTTCGGAAAGTTCTCCCACGGCCATTGCCAGGCGCCGCCAATCGTCTTTATTGAGCATCCCGGTCCGCAGTCGATGAGCATCGACGCGCGCCTGCGAACAGAGCAACCGCTGAACGAGCTGCTCTTTGCTCATCTCGAGCGAGAAGATACCGACGACGGCTTTCTCGCCGTGATGTTGAATTCGGAGAGCAGCATTTTGCGCAATCCCGACCGCTAACGCCGTCTTCCCCATTGACGGCCTCGCGGCAATGATGATCAGATCACCGCGCTGCAACCCTGATGTCATATAGTCGAGATCTTGGAAGCCCGTCGCGATGCCGGTGATCAGCTGCTCTCGTCCGGCAATCTCTTCGATCAGTTCGAGCTGTTTGCCGGCGACTTCTCCGATATGCACGAACCCTTGTTTTATGCGATCTTCGGCGATCGAGAGGATCAGCTGCTCCGCTTTGTCGAGAATCTCTTCCGGGTCGTCTTCTGCGTCAAAGGCCATCCCCATAATCTGGTTCGAGGCATTGATCAGCCTGCGTAAAGTGGATTTTCCTTTGACGATCTTCGTGTAGTTGTCGATGTTCGAAAAGCGCGGGACGCCATCGAAGAGCGACGCGATATATGCGGGGCCGCCGACCGGATCGAGTTCGCCGGCGCGGCGCAGCTCCTCCTGCAATGTGATCGGGTCGATCCCGCGCCCCTGCTCATAGAGGTTGATCATCTTTTCGTAGATGCGTCGATGCGAGGTGAGCAGGAAATCATCCGGCTTTAAACGTTCGACGGCCTGATTGATCGTCGCATTATCGAGCAGGATTGCGCCGAGGATCAGACGCTCGGCGTCGACATTGCTGGGCAGCGACTTCTCAAGGGTGAGGTCTCGATTGGGTTCTTGTTTTGCCATTTCGCCGGGGCGATGCCTCGCGTTCGGATTCGTAAGCCAGATGGAAAAAATGTTGTGAGAAACAAAGGTGAGGGATGAACGCCATTATTCATCTCCCGGTTAGCATCTTATGCAGGAGACGAATCGCGTCAAGCCGGCGATGTAAAACTACGGCGATGATGATGATTCTACTGAAGAAAAAATTTTCGGGAGTAGTGAGAGCTGGGGAAGTGCCCGAAGTCCGGAGCCCGGAAGTTGTCAGCCGGATATTGATTCCGGACTCCGGATTTTTTTATTCGCTTTTGACCACGACCTTGATACTGGCCGTGACTTCGCGATGCAGTTTGATCGGCACTTCAAACTCTCCTGTCTCTTTGATCGGGTCTTTCAGCTGTATCCGTTTACGATCGATCTCATAACCCCTGGCGGCCAGCGATTCGGCCACGTCCATTGAAGTTACTGAACCATAGAGAATGCCGTGATCACCGACTTTGCGCGCAAATTCAAGCGTGACATCTTTGAGCAAACCGGCCTGCCCGTCTGCCGAGGCGCGCTCGCTCGCCTCGCGTTTGAGCAGCGATTTCCGTTGCATCTCTATCTGTTTGATATTGGACGGCGTGGCCTGGACTGCGAGCCCGCGCGGCAATAGGTAGTTGCGGCCATAACCGGCGCGCACTTTCACCAATTCACCGCGAACGCCCAGACTCTCCACGTCCTCTTTCAGTAAGAGTTCCATCATTGACATAACTAAGACTCCCTTATCAGTTGCCAGTTTCCAGTTTTTAGTTTTCAGCCGTTGAAACTGAAAACTGAAAACTGAAGACTGAAACTAATATTTCGTATATGGCAATAGGGCGAGGCTGCGCGCACGCTTGATCGCCTCGCTCAATTTGCGCTGCTGCCATGCGGTTACGCCGGTCAACCGGCGGGGCATAATCTTACCGTTCTCCGCAATGAATGCTTGCAGCAGCTTCACATCCTTATAATCGATGTAATCGATCTTCTCGGCGGAGAGGCGAGAGACACGACGACGGCGCGAGGCCGTACGCATGCCTTTTCCTCCCTTGCCATTCCTCTCGTCGTTATCGAATTCTGTATTTCTCGGCATATTCGTCCTCAATTCCGGCGGTTTTGATCACCGCTCATTATCTAATATCCTCTTCATCCTCCATGCCTTCTTCGAGATCGAAGTCTTCATCCTTCTCGCGCGGTATGAGGATAGATTTTCGCTTGGCTTTCATCTTCGCGGCCCGCTTGAGGTCTTCGTCCGTACGGATGGTGAGATGGCGGAGCACAAAATCGGTCACGCGCAGACGGCGCTCGACCTCGGATATCTCCTGGCCAGTGCCCTCTATATGGAGCAGTGTATAGATGCCCTCGTCAAACTTGTTTATGCGATAAGCGAGCTTGCGGCGACCCCAATTGTCTATTTTAGAGATCTTTCCGCCCCTCTCGGTGACGACGTGTTCAAGTTGGGTAGTGATCTTGCTGAGATCACCTTCGGCAGTATTAGGCGCCGAGATGAAAACAACCTCGTAGGTTCTCAAGACTTTTTCCTCCTTATGGATGTTATCTTCTACAGCCCGGCAGAAACCCCGCCGAGCAAGGAGCTAGGATAATTGATAATGGATAATTGATAGTTTGTATGCCTGTGGCAACAATCTATACGAATTATCAATTATCCATTATCAATTATCCATTGTATTTAGACATTGCCTCGGCAATGCCCGATGTCAAAATAGCTTCGACGGCCTCGGCCGCCCGCGCCAACATTTGATCGAGCGCGTCATGATCCTTGCGCGAGAAATCGGCAAGGACAAAATCTCTCATTGCGGCAACCGGGTGATCTGGGGCGATTCCCATTCGCAGACGGGGAAACATGTCCGTCCCGAGCTTGGCAATGACTGACTTGAGGCCGTTATGCCCTCCCGCGCTTCCCTCGCGGCGTATGCGAATCTTGCCAAAGGGTAAAGCAATGTCATCGCTCAGAATAAGCACCGATGAGTTCTCTTCGATCCGGTACTTGTCCTTCAATGCGGCGACAGAGACTCCGCTCAGATTCATAAACGTCTGAGGTTTGGCGAACAGAAGTTCCTGATCCCCAATCGCCGAGCGCGCCGTCAAGGCCTGGCATTCCGAAATACGGACTTCCCGCCCGGCACGCCTTGCCAGTTCATCGATAAGCATGAAGCCGCAATTATGGCGCGTCCATTCATACTGCGGTCCCGGATTACCAAGGCCAACGATCAGCCACATACGAGCAGAAATCTCAAATTTCGAGCTTTGAGATGCAGAAATTATTGGCCGCCCTGCTCCTCAGTCTTACCCTTCTTGATGACTTCCGGTTCGGCAGCAGATTCCTCCGCCGGTGGAGCTTCTTCCTCGACCCGCGGCGGGATGACCGTGACAATAACCTTCTCAGGGTCGGCCAGCACTTCGATCTTATCGCTTATTTTCAGGTCTTTGACGTACAAATGATCGCCGATACCGAGCGCAGTAACATCAACCTCGATTGCTTCCGGAAGATCCGTCGGCAGACAGCGTACCTCCAAAGATTTCGTGACGAGATCGAGTATCCCCTCGAACTTCTTCACTCCCTCCGCCTCACCGACCGCCCTGACGGACAATTCGAATGTGGTTTTTTCCGTCAAGGAAATCCGCATCAAGTCCGCATGAATGAGGGATCCTTTGATGGGATCGAGTTGCAGCGCAGCGATCTTGACCGGCGTTGCCGATCCTTCGAAATTGAGCGTGAAAACTTTATTGCGCCCGTAGTTCCGCAACAACGCGGCAAATTCCCGCTTCCCGATCATTGTGCTGGCGGCTTCTTGGCCGCCGCCATAAACTGTAACCGGGACCATACCCTGCGCGCGCAGGCGGCGGGACGCATTCTTACCGCGCTCATCGCGGCGCGTGGCTTCGAGCATTACACTCGTATCAAAACTCATAGTCTCAACTCCAGGTTCGATTTACTGAAAACTCAGATAAATAATCGGCTCACGGAGGTCTCGTCGTGGATGGACTTGATCGCCTCAGCGAGCAGCGGGGCGATGCTCAGACATTCGAAACGCGACGATTGGCAAAAGCCCACGAGCGGCAGAGTATTCGTCATCACCACTTTTTCGAGCGGGGATTTCTCGATTCGCTCAATCGCATTGCTCGAGAGCACCGCGTGTACACAACTGGTCAATATACGGCGAGCGCCGTTCGCCCGCAGCGCTTCCGCGACCTTCGTCAATGTCCCTGCCGTATCCACCATATCATCAACGATGAGCGCGTTGCGCCCTTCAACCCTGCCAACGACGTTCATTACTTCAGCTTCCGCGTGACCCGGCTGCATTTTATCGCGCCTTTTGTCGGCTATGCCGAAATCGGCGTTTAACCGTTTGGCGTAGGCCCGCGCTCTCTCGGCGCCGCCTGGGTCGGGCGCCACGACGACCAGATTCTCGATGGGGTTTCTGGTAAAGTATTCGATCATCACCGGAGCAGCGAAAAGATGATCGACCGGGATATCGAAGAACCCCTGAATCTGTGGCGCGTGCAGGTCTACGGCAAGGACCCGGTTCGCGCCCGCCGTTGTGATCAGATTGGCGACCAGCCTGGCCGATATAGCAATGCGCGGTTTGTCCTTCTTATCACTGCGCGCGTAACCGTAATAGGGGATCACCGCTGTGATGCGATCTGCCGATGAACGACGGAAAGCGTCGATCATTATCAGCAACTCCATGAGGTGCGAATCCACGGGGGGGCTGGTCGACTGCACTATAAATACATCGCTTCCCCTAACATTCTCGAGGATTTGAAAGGCAAATTCCCCGTCCGGAAACCGCGTCGTGTTGGCACGACCGAGCGGAATTCCAAGGTATTGGCAGATCTCTTCGGCTAACGGGCGATTCGAGTTGCCCGCGAATATCTGTAGGCTGTTCACGGCTTTCTGGCTTGCAGACTGCCGATCGCAGATTAAAGAAAATGCCTAAGCCTCTTCCTGAATCCGCTCACCGCATTCCGCAATCATTACTGGCTGGGGAGGTAGGATTCGAACCTACGGATGGCGGCTCCAAAGGCCGCTGCCTTACCACTTGGCGACTCCCCAGCAAACCCCAATTTGAATCGATAGATGATAATTGATACTTGATAGTGAGATAGGTTCTTTCACTATCAAGTATCAACTATCGTCTATCAACTATCATCTATCAATTAACAGCTATCAACTATCAATTAACTCAGATTGATAATGCCTCTCGATATAGCCGACGGCTCAGCGTATGTGCCGGTGCGCACCACCAGCCGCTTCCACTCAAATCGCTCAGGGCGCCTGAACGCGCCTCTTCGCTGTCAAAGATCGCAAAGACCGTCGAGCCGCTGCCCGACATCAAAACGCCGCGCGCGCCAATATCCATCAGTCTCTTTTTGATCTCACCAATCATCGGATGACGAGCAAACGCGGGGATTTCCAGATCGTTATGGAGCCTGAAACCTCCCGGCATCATCCATCCAGATTGCTGGCCAGATACCGGATACACGCTCCTCGTATTGGCGTAAGCGGCCTCTAGAGAAAGCGGCATCTTAGCTGCGGCTTGGGGGTTTGTCAACTCAGCGGGCAGGGCCGCATAGACTTGAGTGGTCGTCAGGGGTATCCCTGCATTGATCAGAAGCAGAAACGGTGCTTCAAAATCCTCCAGCGGATATACCTCGTCTCCCCTTCCGATGCCAAGACACGTCCCGCCCATAAAAAAGAAAGGCACGTCTGCTCCGATTTTCGAGCCTACGGTGAGAAGGTCGCGCACCGCAAGATCGACGTTCCACAACTTCTGCAGAGCGAGAAGCGTCACGGCGGCGTTGCTGCTCCCCCCGCCAAGTCCGGCTGCGATCGGGATGCGTTTTTTTATGGCGATGCGGATGCCTAAATCGATGCCAGTGAACTCGCATAACATTTTAGCCGCTCGGTGCGCCAGATTAGTTTCATCGCAGGGGAGATTGCGATCGCTGCTGAGTATCTCGATGCCTCGATCGATCACGGTGAAGCTCAGTTCGTCTCCCAGGCTGATCGTCTGGAGCAAAGTCCGCAGCTCGTGGTAGCCGTCCGAGCGCTTGCCGAGAATTTCCAGAACCAGGTTGATTTTGGCGAAGGAGGGAAGGGTAAGCGTCATAATCAGTTTTCAGCTTTCAGTTTTCAGTACACATGTCATGTGGCACAGAGCTATCGAATGAAAACTGAAAACTGAAAACTCATCTCGTATCTTTCAATTTCACCTTGATCCGCGCGATCTCGTCGGCTTCGATAGAGTACTCGAGCGCCTTCTCCCATTGGCGCCGCGCTTCGGTCTCTCTTCCCAGATCGCGCAGGACATCGCCCAGGTGCTCATGGACCGTGGCATTACGACGCGAATGGATCATCGCTTTCTCGAGCTGCAGGCGCGCATCTTCGAGGTTGCCTTTTTTGTAATGAGCCCAGCCCAGTGAGTCTAAAAAATTTCCGTTGATCGGCTCGATATTGATCGCCCGCTCGATCAGTTTCAAAGCTTCATCGTAACGCTCACCGCGCTCGACCAGGAAATATCCCAGGTTGTTGAGCGCCGTTGCGTTGGCGGGGTTGTGTTTGATCAGGTCGCGCAGGATTTTCTCCGACTCGTCATATCGCTCAGCCCGATCAAGCACCGAACTCAATTGCATCTGGGCGTCACTGTCATCCGGATTAAGCTCGATCGCCTTGCGGGCAGACTCTTCGGCGGATTTCAGATCTCCGCTCTGCATCTGAACGCTGCTCACGATCATATAGACGCTGGCATCGTCCGTCGCATCCTCGGTTGTGCCTCTGATCATTTCGCGGAGCAGCTCCAGGCTTTCGCCGGACCGCTTCAGGTCGTTGAGGATCAGCGCCTCGGTCAATTTCAATGCGCGGTCCTCCCGGTGGCGGCGCGACGCGGCCTGCGCCAGTTGAAGCGCTTCGCGCCGTTTACCATCCTCGCGCAAAGATTCGATGGCGATCAGGTCCAGCATAGGATTCTGTTCATCGACCACTCGCCGCGTCCGCGCCAGCACGCTCTGCAGCTTCGCCTGATTGCCGACGCGCCGGCACGCCCGCACCAGACGATTGACGACCTCGCCGAAGAGCGGCGTGTTGACAGGAGTCAGCGCTCCCTTGCCGAGAAAACTCTCGAAGGCCTGCTCGTATTGAGCAATCGCCTCCTCGTTTCGCCCCAGCTCTTCATAGGTCTGCGCCAGTTCGATGATCAGGTCGATTCGCGTGCTGCTCTCCACATTGGCGAGCGCGGTCTTGAGCGTCTCGATCGCTCCCAGGCGCTCATTGGCGCGGCGCTGCGCGAGCGCCAGTAACCCGATGGCGCTGGCGTTCGTTGGATCGAGCTTGACGTATTCTCGCAGTATCCTGACGGCTTCCGTATACTGCCCGGCGCGCACCAGCGCTGAACCGTAACCGATCAGGACCGCCGGATTGAAAAAGGACTTGACGAGTTGTGAATAGACGCGCAGCTCATCTTCGCTCGTTCCCGCGGTACGCAGGACATTGATCAAATTACGCGCAAATGCGTTCGAATCCGGGTTCGATTCGTAAGCCATACGCGCAGCATCGATCGCCTTCTGACTTTTTCCCCGGCTCAGATAAATCTGCGAGAGTTGATAGAAAGCCTGGTCAGACGAGAGCTCGTCGTTCATCAGCCAGCGATAGAAGAACGTATCATTCGGAGGTGGGGCGAGCGCCCATTTCTCCAGCGCAATGATCCGGCGTTCTTCGTCGTTCTTTATCTGATACAACTCGGCGAGTAAAGCCCAGCATTCCGCCATCGACGGATCGAGCTCAGCCACTTTTTCGTATCGACCGATCGCTTTGTCGACGTAGCTCGAGCGCGCTTCCTTCTCCGTTCTCGCCTGCGTGATATATAACCGCGCGAGTAACAGAAAGCCTCCGACGTTTTTCGGATCCAGGCGGATCGCCTCCAATCCCTCCTGCTCCGCCAGATCACGGCGCGAAAGGTAGAAGAAATAGAGCTCACCGAGATCGACGTGTGGCTCAGCCGAGAGCGGGTCTAACTGGATCGTATCCTTGAATGCCTTGATCGCCTCATCGAAGTGCCGGGAGCTCCGCAGCCGTTGAGCCTGAGCTTTCAGGCGTTGCGCCTCCAGATAACGCAGATGGGCGGAAATCCGCGCATCCTGGGTTCGAGTTTGCTGAACCGCCGGCGATGTAGAACCGGGTTTATTTTCGGGTGTAATTTTACCTGGCTCCTGGTATGCGGTCGCAGGAACCCTGAGGCAGGCCACAACGGATAAAATAAATAAGCAGAACTTTAGCATCATTGCGTATTGCGGCTAATTATACGCTCCCACTCGCCGCGCCGTGGAAAGCTATAGAATATTAAAAGAAGACTTACCACACCAAGACGCCAGCTATACTCATAATCTCCGGTTAATAGGTAAAAAGTGAATCCCATGAGGCAGACTAATAGGGCGACAGCGAGACAGATGAGGGTGATCGCCAACAGTCGGCCAAGCAATGCGTCCACTCCGCGTGAGGCCACTTTCCCCATCATCGACTGCGACATCAGTAAGCGGCGGACCGAAACGACAATCAGGCCGAGTACAATTACAACAATAAAGATAGGGCGTACCAATCTTTCGCTGCCTGGTAGCATGTCGCCCGGAGAGATGAATCGAGCGATAAGCATGAAGATGAGAACGCTCAGGGCAATGATCAGGACGAGCTTGACCCCCTTGCTGTAGCCTTGAGTGAGCGCCTGTTGATTTTCGACAGAAATGTAGTTCCCCATTTATTCTGTGTCTGGCCGTAATAACCCGTTTTCAATAACCAGGTCATCCTTGGTGCCTGATTTGCGATCTGGGCCGGCGGAAACCAACCGGTAATTGGTCGCCTTGCCGCGATACCTCAATTCCTTACCCCAGAGATCGAACCGGTGCGGTGTTGGTACGTAGCGCGGCGATAGGAAATCCAGCAATTCTCCCATCTCTTCTGTCTCAACGAACTTCCCGCGGTCGCGCTGATATGCGCTGAGGCCGTCGGCCAGTTCTTTGAGCATGATCGCCGTCCGGCGCACTTTTTCACGACGGACCGCCTCTTCTATCAAATCGAAAGATTCCCATTGCCGGTCGCCCAGCCTGACCTCGGAAACACGCCAATCTCCATTCTCTCGGGTTACGCGAAAGGCCGTCTCGATCCGGGCCTCGACGATCACATCGCCGCCCGTCAGGCTCGGACTCAGGTCTTTTATCTGGACCTGATCTTTATCGAAGTTCGCTCCGGCGATATGTTGAAGCAACTCGCGCGCCTTGCCTACGCTGAGCGTGTCCCCCGGCGAGGCGAATAATATCAACCCACAGAAAAGCGAACTTATCCCGACGCTGATAGCAAAACTGAGAATAACTCTGCGGGATTTAAATTGGTTCTCCATAACGAATTTACGGGAGTTTTCCCGTCAGCGATGTTAGCAAAATACCCCAACAAACTAAAGCTGGGCATCCGCAGATTTTTGAGCCAATAACAACTCGGTTAATCGCACGACCGCGACCATTTCAGCGACATCATGAACGCGTACGATACGAGCACCGCGCATTACGGCTAGCGCGACGAAGAGTGCGGTGCCCGTCAACTTCTCCCCCTCGTCGTTACGATTCCCAGCGCCCAGTAAACGGTCAAGCGTTCGTTTAATAAAAGATTTGCGCGAGGGACCGAGCAATACCGGCATTTCAAACTCAGCGACTATGCGGTCGAGTCCGCCGATCAATTGCAGATTCTGCTCGGGCGTTTTGCCGAAACCTATGCCGGGATCGATGATAATCTTTTCACGCTTCACCCCTCGGCATTTCGCTTCATCGATCGATCTTTGCAGCCCACCGATCGTCTCAGAAAAGATATCATCGACCGGTGGCAATTTTTGCATAGTTTCGGGCGTTCCGCGTGAGTGCATGAGGACTAACGCCGCGCCGGACTCGGCGGCAACATCAGCGATCATCGGATCGAATCGTAGACCGCTGATATCATTGATGATCTCCGCGCCAAGTTCAATCGCTTTACGCGCCACCAGGTTTTTTGTCGTATCGATTGAGATAGGGATGCGAATATCACCCTGAAGCTTCTCAAGGACCGGCAAGATGCGTCTCAACTCATCGTCGATGCTGACGCCCATCGATCCTGGCCTCGTCGATTCCCCGCCGATATCGAGGATCTGAGCTCCTGCGGCCTCGATCTCGAGCGCTCTTTCTACTGCTCGTTCCGGCTCGCAATATTCCCCGCCATCTGAAAAAGAATCGGGGGTGACGTTGAGCACGCCCATCACTTGAACGCGGGAATTGAGGTCAAGGGTCGATCGAATGAGTTTCATGAAATGGAAACAAAATGAAGTGAGCTGCCAAAAAGGCAAAAATGATTGCCGGCGTCACATTTTTCACTGTATGAATGGAGCTAACATCAACAGACGATACCGGAAGACATGCGATGTTGCTGGCGAATTCGATGCACGGGTCGCTATGCTCCCAGTACTGCACGAATGTTCATTTTTTCGATTTAGCTTTGAGTATCCCGCGAACCTCGTCTGAGTTCAAGAACAACCTCTTTCCCGACCTGCGCGCCGGCGAACTGCGCCGCCGAGCCGCACCACACGGCGATCTCCCAGTAGCCGGCACTCCCGAGATAAGCGAATAGTTCTTGCGTGCCAGCCGATGCGGCGAAGTGCCGGTAAAATCTGTTTATCTGGCGATCGGCGAAACCCATCTTGATCTCGGACTGATTGACTAGATCGAGCGGCAAATCTTCAGCCGTAATATTCGTGACGCAATTTCCGAAACGATCTATATGAATTACGCACCCTTCAATCTTTCCCTGGGTAACCATGGGTTTCGGGATTTCCAGCTTGATATAATCCGCGATCTCGTTGCCGAGAGCGTCGGGCGAGAGACCGCACGAGAGCCAGGCTGCGACCGGTGCGAAAATATCGCGTCCGTGAAAAGTCGGGCTCACACCTCGGCGATAGAACTGTTCGCTGGTGATATGAATGACTCTGACTATGGATTCGCGCGCATAGATGTAGCTGAAAACCCCGTTATCCGGGCCCACGAAGAGATGGGCGCCGGTCTCAACGACTATCGCTCGCCTCTCCGAACCGACACCGGGATCTACCACGGCGAGGTGAATCGTGTCCCGCGGAAAATCGTTATAACAGGCGGATAGTATGAATGCGGCTGAAGCGATATCGTGCGGGGGTATCTCGTGCGTGATGTCTGCGATCCGGACCCCCGGATTGATTGTGTAGATGACACCTTTTACGGCCGGAACGAAATAATCGAGATTGCCGAAATCGGTCAGCAGAGTAATCATTTGATCGCGGATTGCGAATCATTCGGACATCCACCACAAAAATCACATAATAAAGACAAAAGGCACGAAGAGTAAGGAAAGAGAAGAATTCCCTTCTCTCAATACTCTTGTGCCTTTCGCCTCTCTTTTCTGTGACCTTTGTGGCGAACGATCCGCATTCTGCATTCCGTTTCTATCTGGCCGGAGCCGCAGTACGAATCAGGATTTCGGTTCCGGGTTCGAGCGTCAACTCTTTGCCGCCATCGACCAGGACCGAGCCTGCGCCCACGCCTGCGCCGAGAACGGCGCCAATCGCAGCACCCTTACCGCCTCCGGCGATGCCTCCGATGATAGCGCCGAGAGCGCCCGCGCCGACGCTGCGCACTGCCGTGTCTTTCGTGCGGCTGCCGGTCTGAACGTTACCTTCCTCGTCAACTGTCTTGACGTTCTCGCTCTGATAGACCCGCTCTACCTGTGCCGCCATTCTGCCCGTGCGGCCGTCACGGACCTGGAGCGAATCGAATGCCAACGCCATTTCGGTCTTTCCCGTCGCCTTACCAGATTTAGTCAGCTTGGAAATATGACCTTCAACGACCGCATCGACATAATCGCTGGGATCGAGCACGACGGCGGTGAAGCGGTCGCCTTCTTTGTTAGTTCGAGTGTCCAGCTGCGTGGTGAGCCGGATCTTCATCTGAACTCCATCTGGCACCCTGAACGAGTAGCGGGTAGGCGGCGTATTATCTTCGCGACTAGCCTCACGACTATCATCGCTCGCGGAGCGCGCCGGTTCGGCGGCTACATCACCACCACCTTGGGAGGCATTGACTGCGGCGATCACAGTTTTACCGAGATTGGTAGGCATTGTGATCGAAAAAGGACGCCCGAGATAACCATCGCCGTACCCCATTTCGAAGCCGATGCGATATGCCTCCTGAAACTCGAGCCGTGTTCCCAAACTCTCAGAGTAACCCCGATCCGCAGTTCTGTATGATTCACTATTGCCGTAATCCCGCGCTCCATTTTCATTGAAGTCGCCTTTGCCCTTTACAAACCCGTCTTCGTAGCCGGAACGGTATCCGTGCTGATACGCGTGACGATACGATGATGGGCTGTTGGTTACCACCTTCGGGCGCGTTTGTTGCGCAAACGTGCCGGATGGCAAGCCTGATAGGCAAAAAAACAATGTAACCAACAATGCTGCTCTGCTAAAATCCATAAACTGCCTCCTTTTTCTACTCCAAAAGGGTCTTTGTTCTACAAATAACAAATACTCTAACTACCCAAGAAAGAGTAAGGGGTAATAACTTTCTACCCCAACGCAACACTAAACACAAGCCGCTGGTTGTTGTATGCTGGTTATATGACACTAAGAAAAATCTATCTGGATAATAGCGCGACGACGCGTACCGACGATGAGGTAATGAGGACGATGCTGCCTTATTTCACTGAAGTTTTCGGCAATGCATCGAGCACGCATCAGTGGGGCCAGCACGCGAGACAGGCAGTAGAAGACGCCCGGCAACAGGTGGCTGCACTTTTGAATGCCGCCCCGGCTGAGATCACCTTCCTCTCCGGAGGGACAGAAGCCGACAATCTGGCGATCAAAGGCATCGCAGAAGCGCAGAAAGATAGGGGCCGTCATATTATCACTTCGCAAATCGAACATCCGGCAGTTCTGGCCACATGCGCTCATCTGGAGAGGGAAGGATGGCGTGTCACATATTTACCGGTCTACCGTGACGGCATCGTGCGCCTTGACGATGTGCGTTCGGCGCTGAGCGATGAAACCGTATTGATCACAGTCATGCATGTGAATAACGAGATCGGCACCATACAGCCGGTCAAAGAGATAGGGGTTCTCGTCAAGGAGCGTCGAGCGGCTGGGCAGAAGCATCTTTTTCTGCATACGGACGCTGTGCAATCGGTGGGCAAGATACCGGTGGACGTCAAAGCTCTGGGCGTTGATCTGCTGGCATTATCAGGGCATAAGATTCATGGGCCGAAAGGTATCGGAGTTCTCTATCTACGCCGCGGCGTACGCATCGCATCTCAGATGCATGGAGGGCACCACGAACGCGACCGGCGGGCAGGGACCGAGAGCGTTTCAATGATCGCCGGGATGGGCAAAGCCGCGGAGCTCTCACGACTGCATCTTATTGAACGGATGGAACATACGCGACACTTGCGCGATTATCTGGAAGAAGAGCTATTCAAGCGGATTCCGGATATAACGCGCAATGGTGACAGCGAAAGGCGCGTCCCGAATATAGCAAATATCAATTTCGATTACGTCGAGGGTGAGGGGCTGCAGATTTCCCTCGATTTGAAGGGTGTGGCAGTCTCAACCGGCTCAGCGTGTTCATCCGGTTCTACCGAGCCGTCGCACGTACTCGTTGCGATCGGTTTATCGCAGGATACCGGCCACGGCTCATTACGCTTCAGTTTCAGTAAAGACAATACGATGGCGGAAGTTGATTATGTGATTGAGACGCTTCCGGCAGTCGTCGCGAAGCTGCGCAAGCTGTCTCCGATGGCTAAACTTAATAATTGATAGTTGATAATTGATAATTGATAATTGATAATTCGTATAATTGTTGCAACAGTATTTACGAATTATCGACTATAACTATCAAATATAACTATCAAATATAAATCAACTATCAACTATCAACTATCCGATGTATAGCGAGAAAGTTTTGGAGCATCTGGAAAATCCGCGAAATGTGGGAGAGATGGCCGATGCGTCGGGGCGTGGGGAGGCGACCAATCCTGTTTGTGGCGATCTGTTGAGTCTCTACCTCAGGGTGACGGATGGTAAGATTACGGCCGCGAGTTTCCAGGTCAAGGGTTGTCCGCCGAGCATTGCAGCCGGTTCCGTGTTGACCGAATTGATCACGAATTTGTCAATGGTGGATGCGGGACGGCTGACGCCGCAGGATATCACTATTGCACTTGCGGGGTTGCCGCGCAATAAAGAGCATTGTTCTGTGCTTGCGATCGATGCGTTGCGTGCAGCGATTGCCGCATGCTCTCGCTGAAAGGCGGCAATACGTGATATAAATTGGGGGCCCGAAGAATTTCGTGAGCTCTTTGACGATGTCATAAGCGAATTTGAATGTGACGTTTTATGGCATTGTCTCAATATTTGTATCGAAATGATAAATATTCAAAGCATAGAAGCGGCTCCTTACCTCGCTTCATCCCTTGATCAGGTCCTCAACCGAATGTGCGAGGTGTTTGACGAAGACTGCGTCCAGCTTCGCACGGGCAATCACTTCCGGGTTATCGATGAAGATTATCGGATAGTCGCCTTTCCGGGGACCGTCGAAGAGTTGAGCGAGATATTGAAACTCGCGTTGAGCGAGCGCTGGCGCGTCATCCCGGCAGGCGCCGGCACCTGGCTTGAAATGGGCAACCGGCCGCCCGAGTTTCATCTGATAGTATCGACCGAAAAATTGAATCGCGTTCTCGAATATGAGCCGGCGGATTTGACCGCGACTGTCGAAGCCGGATGCACTCTCAGATCATTCAACCAACTCGCTTCGGCTCACGGTCAATTTATTCCGCTCGATCCTTTCGGCGCTTACAACTCTACGATTGGGGGGGTCGTCTCATCGGCGAGCAGCGGCCCGATGCGCTGCGCTTATGGCACCCCGCGTGACTGGTTGATCGGCATTCGCGTCGTCAACGCCGAGGGGACCATCTCGAATGCAGGAGGGAAGGTCGTCAAAAACGTGGCGGGCTATGATTTGTGTAAGCTCTATTCCGGGAGTTTCGGCACTCTCGCCATCATCGCCGAGATGAGTTTCAAGTTGCGCGCATTGCCTCCGGACGAAAAAACCCTGTTATTTTATGCGAGCGAGCCGGATGCTCTGTCGTCCCTCGTCGGACGAATTATCGATTCGGACATTCAACCGACCGCCTGTGAAATGCTCTCTCCGAGCGATCTATCATTGCCGATTGAAACCGGCAAATACGCGCTCGCCCTTCGGTTCCTAAGCGAACCCGAAGCCATTGATTGGCAAATAACCAGTGCGTTGCATCTCGGTGATGGGCTGGACGCCACGGTGATGAGCGTCGAAGACGCGCAAAGTTTTTGGCGGTCGTACCAGGAAAGCGAAGTTCTGGATCGATGGGCTTATAGTCTGCGGTTGAGCGCCCTGCCTTCGGACCTGAATCGCATAATCGCCGATCTCGATCGCGTTCTGCCCACGGCGCACTGGCGGGCACACGCGGCCAACGGTGTGGTAAGGGTGCACGCCGATGCTGGATGGCTGGATGAAATCAATAGGCTCGAGCGATACCGGAAACCGGCTGAGTTGAGAAAGTTGTTGGAGTCGCGTGGCGGGCAGCTGGTGATACAGCGCGCGACTGATGAGATGAAGACGCAACTCGATGTCTGGGGCGATGTCGGATCGACCGCCAGCTTAATGCTCGCGATCAAAGAGAAATTCGATCCGCAGAAGCTACTCAATATGGGAAGATTTGTGGCCGGGATTTGATGTAGGTTTACCATTGATTGATTACATAACGTAGGGCCCGAGCATAAATCCAGAGAACAGAACCCGAGAACAGAAAAATGATGGAATCAACCACATCACTTCACACCGCGCTCAACACCGAGATGGATAAATTGCTCGGATGCATTCATTGCGGCCTCTGTCTCCCGGCCTGTCCGACCTATCAGCAGGTCGGAAATGAAAATGACAGCCCGCGCGGTCGCATCTATCTGATGCGCGCGGTCGCCGAAGGGCGGCTCGACGTCGATTCCACAACCTTCTCGCGGCATATAGATCTGTGTCTCGGCTGCCGCGCGTGTGAAACGGCGTGTCCTGCCGGGGTGAGATACGGTTTTTTGCTTGAGGCCGCGCGCGCGACGATCCTGGAGCAAAATGATAAGACGAAGACGGGCGGTATTCAGAAGACGATCCTCCGCTTCGCCCTGCGCCATATCTTTCCGTACCCGCAGCGACTGAGTAAGGTCTTCGCCTTCTCCAGGTGGCTGCGCAGAAGCTTCCTCGTCAAGATCGCATTCGAAAAGGGCCTGGTGCGAAAATTCTCATCTAAAGCCGATTTCGCCTTGTCGCTGTTGATGACGACGAAGCCGGCCGGTAGTCCTGCGACCGGAAACGAAAAATTGATCCCGGGCGAACAGAGCAATCGGGGCAATCGGGGCAGTGAGAGCAGTGGTGGTAAGGGACGTTTGGCCGTTGTCTTCACCGGTTGCGTCATGGAGGGTTTGTTCAAGCATACGAATGATGCGACGAAACGCGTCCTGGCCATCAACGGATGCTCGCTCGCCGAAGTGCCCAAGCAGGCCTGTTGCGGCGCACTGCACGCACACGCGGGCGAGATGGAGACCGCGCGCCAACTCGCGCGCCGCAATATAGACGCGTTCGATCGCTTCCTACGCCAGGAAGTGAGAGGGCAGAAACCGCCGACGATCATCATCAATGCCGCAGGTTGCGGCGCCTTGCTCAAGGAGTACGGTGAACTACTGCGGGACGACCCGATTTACGCAGAACGTGCGCACGCCTTCAGCGCGCGTGTTAAAGACGTCACGGAATTTCTCGCCGAAGACAGAGTTGAGAGCGGCGCAGCGCTCAATATGCGCGTCACCCTGGATGCGCCATGCCACCTCTATCACGCACAACGCGTGATGACCGCACCACAAAAGCTGCTCGCCTCTATCGCCGGCATCGAATACGTTCAACTGGAAGGAATGCAAGACTGCTGCGGTGGCGCCGGCATTTACAATATGAGCGAGCCCGAAATGTCGGAAAAACTTTTATCGGATAAGATAGGCAAGGTGATGGCGACCGGCGCCGGCGTATTGGTTACAGCCAATCCCGGATGTCATATGCAATTAGGTGCAGGAATAAGGATGTTCAAGGCCGAATGCCGGGTTGCGCATATCGTTGAGTTGCTCGATGAGACTTATCGAAGGGCCGGGTTTTATCAGAAATCCTGAGCTTTTCCGTAATCTTGGTAGAAGAGAGAATACGAGTTTCGTTGTTCGTATCCTCTCTCCTATATCGGCCAATTGCCTTAAGCCATTGCCGGGTCTTTCGCCTGTGTATCCAACCCGAGTTCAATCATAGCCCGTGCGGCCTGCTCCGCATCGAACTTACCCTCGCGCACCAACCTCGAGAGAGTGGCCGCGACGATCGATGCGGCGTTGATCTCGAAGTGGCCGCGCAGATGTTCGCGGTTATCGCTACGCCCGAATCCATCCGTTCCCAGACTGACCAGACGCCCGCCGAGCCACGGCGCCAACTGATCGGGGATGATCTTCATGAAGTCGGTTGAGGCGACGATCGGGCCCACGGTCCCATCCATCACCTGCATAATGTAAGGCTTCTGCTCGGGCTCGCGCGGATTGAGGCGGTTCCAGCGTTCGACGCGCAGCGCATCGCGGCGTAATTCATTGTAGCTGGTGACGCTCCACACATCTGTTTTAACTCCGTACTGTTCGGCCAGAATCTGCTGCGCGCGCACCGCTTCGTTGATCATCGGGCCGCTGCCGAAAAGATGGGCGACCGCTTCTCCTTCCGCGGCCTTCAACTTGTAAATGCCCTTGATAATTCCCTCTACGGCGCCTTCGGGCATCGAATGCTGCGCGTAATTCTCATTGTAGAGCGTGAGGTAATAGAAGCGGTCCTCATTCTCCTGATACATCCGCCGCATGCCGTCTTGGATGATTACCGCGATTTCATACGCATAGGCCGGATCATAGGCCGCGCATGTCGGGACCGTACTGGCCAGGACCAGACTGTGGCCGTCCTGATGCTGCAGCCCTTCGCCGTTAAGAGTGGTACGCCCGGCAGTGGCCCCGCAGAGAAATCCTTTGCCGCGTGAATCGGCGAATGCCCAGATGAAATCGCCCACCCGCTGGAACCCGAACATGGAGTAGAAGGTGTAGAACGGGATCATCTCAATTCGATAGTTCGAATAGGCGGTGCCGGCTGCGGTGAACGAACACATCGAGCCGGCCTCTGTGATGCCTTCTTCGAGGATCTGCCCGTCTTTGGCCTCCTTGTAATAAAGGAACATATCGAGATCGTGCGGCTCGTAGAGCTGGCCCTGGCTGGCGTAGATGCCGACCTGGCGGAAAAGCGATTCCATTCCGAAGGTACGCGCTTCGTCCGGGATGATCGGTACGACGCGTTTGCCGAGATTCTTATCCTTGAGCAGTTGCGTGAGGATGCGGACGAAGGCCATCGTCGTCGATACTTCACGCCCCTGTGAGCCGTCCAACTGTTCCTTGAAGAATTCGAGAGGCGGGATTTCGAGCTTCTCCGCCTTGTCCTCGCGGCGCGGCAGATAGCCGCCCAGCGCATTGCGCCGTTCGTGGAGGTAGATGACTTCGGGGCTGTCCTGCGGCGGAACATAGATCTTCGCGTGCTTCGCGTCCTCTTCCGAGATCGGAAGCTCGAACTTCTTGACGAAGTTCGCGAGGTCCGTTTCGTCGACCTTCTTCGATTGATGCGCGAGGTTGCGCCCCTCGCCGCCGGATGGCCCGAGACCATAACCCTTGATCGTCTTGGCCAGGATGACGGTCGGCTGCCCTTTGTGATCGAATGCGCGCTTGTATGCGTTGTAGACCTTGAGCGGATCGTGGCCGCCGCGGCGTAATTTCCAGATATCGTCGTCGCTCATGTGCTCGACGAGCTTGAGCAGCTCCGGGTACTTGCCGAAAAACTTCTCGCGGATGAACTGGCCATCCTTGGCCCTGAAGCTCTGAAACTCTCCATCTACGCATTCTTCCATCCGCTTGAGTAACAAGCCGGTGTTATCGGCCGCCAACAGCTCGTCCCAGGTGCTGCCCCAGACGACTTTGATGACGTTCCATCCCGCGCCTCGGAATGCCGCTTCCAGCTCCTGAATGATCTTGCCGTTGCCGCGCACGGGCCCATCGAGCCGCTGCAGATTGCAGTTGATTACGAATATTAAGTTGTCGAGCTTCTCGCGTGAAGCGAGCGTAAGCGACCCCATTGACTCGGGCTCATCCATCTCGCCGTCGCCGAGAAAAGCCCATACTTTGCGATCGGTCGGCGAGAGGAATCCGCGGTTCTCCAGGTAGCGCATAAACCGCGCCTGATAGATCGCATTGAGCGATGCGAGTCCCATCGATACGGTCGGGAAACGCCAGAAATCGGGCATCAGCCAAGGATGCGGATAAGAGGAGAGTCCCGGCTCGTCGCGCAATTCGTGACGGAAATTTTCGAGATGCTTGAGCGTCAAACGCCCTTCCAGAAAGGCGCGAGCGTATATCCCTGGTGAAGCATGTCCCTGGAAGTAGATGAGATCACCGGCCTGCTCGGCTCCCGACGCGTCTTTGATCGTCCCACGAAAGAAGTTATTGAAGCCAACCTCCATGAGCGTGGCGATCGACGCATAGGTCGCGATATGCCCCCCGATCCCGGCATCTAGCTTATTCTGATGAACAACCATCGCCATCGCATTCCATCGATTGATGCTCTTTATTTTGCGCTCGATCTTGATGTCGCCGGGGTATGGCAGCTGGTCTTCGACGCGAATCGTATTGATGTAAGGTGTGTTCAACTGCGGCGCCAGCTCGAGTCCCGCTCCGCGCGCGCGCTCAGCGAGCACATTGAGTAAGTATGCTACCCGATGCGGGCTCTCCTCGTTCAATATCTGATCCCAGGCTTCCAGCCATTCAGACGTCTCTTGCGGATCGATGTCCGCGGTGTGGAGAGGTAGTTTTTCACCTTCGTCGAGAAGTTCTTCCAGTTTGGCTTTTGCTTGCATTGTCCTTGTTGGGTTAAGGGCGTGTCACGCCGGTTAAATTCATTTTAAAAATGATTTTTCGAATAGATCTACTATAACGTAAACATTGTTAGTAGTCGAAGCAGGGCGTCGAGATGGGGCGGATTATCGAAGTCTCATCAAGTTGCATCCAGATTCTATAATACATATTAACAGAAATATTGTGACAGTGCGTCCAGCTTTTAAGAGTTAACTCACGCTTATTCTGCTTGGAGTTCCGCCTTCAGGCGGTCAGGAATTATGCGAAGGAAAAGACCGCGTAAACGCGGAACTCCAAACGCGATCTGCATATTTTAGTTCCGTCTGTAGTGGTCGGTGTTTTCTGCTTGGAGTTCCGCCTTCAGGCGGTCAGGAATTATGCGAAGGAAAAGACCGCGTAAACGCGGAACTCCAAACGCGATCTGCATATTTTAGTTCCGTCTGTAGTGGTCGGTGTTTTCTGCTTGGAGTTCCGCCTTCAGGCGGTCAGGAATTATGCGAAAGGAAAAGACCGCGTAAACGCGGAACTCCAAACGCGATCTGCATATTTTAGTTCCGTCTGTAGTGGTCGGTGTTTTCTCGCTTGGAGTTCCGCCTTCAGGCGGTCAGGAATTATGCGAAAGGAAAAGACCGCGTAAACGCGGAACTCCAAACGCGATCTGCATATTTTAGTTCCGTCTGTAGTGGTCGGTGTTTTCTCGCTTGGAGTTCCGCCTTCAGGCGGTCAGGAATTATGCGAAAGGAAAAGACCGCGTAAACGCGGAACTCCAAACGCGATCTGCATATTTTAGTTCCGTCTGTAGTGGTCGGTGTTTTCTCGCTTGGAGTTCCGCCTTCAGGCGGTCAGGAATTATGCGAAAGGAAAAGACCGCGTAAACGCGGAACTCCAAACGCGATCTGCATATTTTAGTTCCGTCTGTAGTGGTCGGTGTTTTCTCGCTTGGAGTTCCGCCTTCAGGCGGTCAGGAATTATGCGAAAGGAAAAGACCGCGTAAACGCGGAACTCCGAGTGACTACAGGCGATAATCACCTTTTACCAATGACGTCAAGAACTATGCTGTTCGACATCACTCTCAACACTCCGGTCAAGTTTGGCGGCAGACCGCTGATCGTAATATCAGAAGCGATTAAGTCAGTCGAACCGAATGTCACCAGCGTGTAGCTCTTGCCGGGTGCCAACCCCGCTTCACCTTTGATGAGCAATTGTCGCACTCCGCTATCAACTTTGGTCAAGTTTCCCTTCACGGCAAGCTGACTGGACGTCGACCCAAGCCTGAAAACCATCAAGCCACCGGCATTCCACTTAACCGACTCCACCTTGACGATCGAACCTGGATCAACATTGCCGAAGATCAATGCCCCGCCCGGATTCAGGGTCACTGCGCGCTCCCAAGCACCAGTTCCGGTCAACGCCCCACCCGAGGTAATCGTAACATCGGATCCTGGTCCCAGACTCCCGCTCACCTCGAGCAACCCGCTGTTGACCATTACCGGTCCACTGAAGGTGTTAGCCGCGCCTAAACGGAGACGGCCGCTGCCGGTCTTGGTGAAGCCTCCAGCGCCGGTGAGACCTCCGTCGAGCATGATGTCGCGCGCAACATTCGCCGCATCAGCGGCCTTGATCACGATGTTGCCGTTGGCCGGCAGCGTGATCGGCAAGCTCGTGCTCCAATCTGCCTTCGCCCCCACCAGCCCGCTGATGAAGTTGAGGTTGGTGGAGAGACCGGCGGAGCCGTTCTTCACGATCCCGCCGCTCCCCAGATAGAGGGTGCCGCCATTGATTGTGATCGTCACCGAACCGGCTGTAACCGTTGGGTCGAAACCGAGGGTGAATTTCTCCACTGTGCTCACTCCGCCCAAAAAACTTCCCTGGGAAACATTATTGGGATTGGTGCCCGGATTGCGCGACATGATGATTCCGAACTCCTCATCGATGACTCGGAATTCGCCGCCCGTGACGCGGAAGGCGCCGCCGCGCCCGCTTGTCATCTGGTAGCCGACAGTGAGAGGGCCGGTCACCTCGAGTGAACCCGATTCTACCGACATAACGCCCCATGAGTTACCGCTGCCCAGACCAATCGGACCGATTACGGTAGACCCGCCTTGGACCAGGAGGCCGCTGCCGAAATTGATGGTCGCGTCGCTGGTGCGAGGAAAGTTGATACTGGCGGCGCTCACATTACCGCCGCGAATACGAAAGATAGCGTCGCGCGTATTGGTGCAGGTGACGCCGCCATCGAAGCGCGCCACGCCAGAATCGATCACGATCTCGCTGTTACGCGGCGTCAGCGTAGTCAGGCCGCTGGCGGCGAGCGTTCCGCCCGCAACGTGAAGGGCGGAAATATTGCCGGCGACAGTCAGCGTCGACGTCGAGAGGCTCCCGCCCGGACCTATCCGCAGAGTGCCACGGCTGACAGTCATTGGTCCGGCAATAGTATTCGGGCGTGTGAGAACGAGTGTGCCCGTCCCGGCCTTGATCAGGCCGCTGGACCCATTCAGAACCGCATCTATCGTGGCGACAGCCCCGCCGCCGAGCGGATCGACTGTGATCGTCGGACTGCCCGCGTCAGCCGCGAGATTTAGCGCGTTCATTCCATCATCCTGCAGCCGCCAGCCGGCAATCGTCGCTACGTCCGTGTCACCGAAAACTATATTGCCGAGCAGTCGCGGCGCGTCGAGATGAACCGTGACATCTTCGGTAATGTCGAGCGAAGCGAAGTCTGCCGTCGCCGACATGCCCGCCGCGATCTGATCCTGTTGCCAGTTAGGAGCATTGCCCCAAAATTCGCCGGTCTCAGGTGTAATCCAAACTCCGCTCCCGGCTGTGCGTATAGTGTATGTCTGGCCGAGAGTGAAGCCTGCCATTGTGACGTTGGCCGCGCCGTCGATGATCCCGGTAGCCCCGGATATCAGATCGAGCCGCAGCGTGCCTTCCCCGCTCACATCAACAACGAGGATGTCGAATGCCTGACCGCTCAGAGGCGTGATGGCGGAAATGATGCCCGTGGAGGATCCCGTCGCGGTAAGCAGGAAATCGCTCATATCTACGCCGCTCACCTGCTCGCTGAAACTAACGCGGAAAGTGAAGCTACTGGCTGTCGTGGCGGCGCTCTGCGGGTTCTGGCGCAGGATCGCGCTGACCGCCGGCGCAACAGTGTCCACCAATACTAAAAAGGGCGCAGAAGCCGGACTGCTATTTCCGGAAGAGGCGGTCGCTGTCGCGGAGAATGTGTAAGCTCCTGGCGGCAGCACCGTGGTTGAATAGTCGAACACCCAGCGGCCGTCCGATGCCACCGGTACAGTGCCCAATGGACCTGCTCCGGTTCGCGCCACCGTAACCGTAGTTCCCGATGGCGCAGTGCCGCTGAGAATCAGGGTTGTGTCATTGGTGAGCCGGTCGTTCGGCGATTGCCCGGTGTCGTCGCTCACCGAGGAGACTATAGGAGCGGCGATACTCGCGTCGACCACGTAAGGCGCGGAGATCGCCCCCATGTTACCGGCTTTATCGGTAGCCACAGCGATGAAGCTGTGCACGCCTGTGTCCAATGTTGTTCCCGCAACACTCCAGAGCCCGCCTTCGTTTGCCAGGGCGACACCAATGCTGCTACCGCCCACCAGGCCCACCTGGACCTCGGAGCCGGGCTCGCTGATTCCACTGATAAAAAGTTCGGTCCCCAGGTTCACACTATTGATCATCGGCGCGGCGGGCCCCGTTCGGTCTACCGTTACCATAAATGCCGGGGTGGGCGGATTATTTCCCGATTCGTCAGTGGCCGTCGCCGTGAATGCGTGAAGCCCTTCGGCCAGCGGTGCAGTGAGATCGAGGGACCAGCCCCCGCTCGCGCCGGCAGCCACCGTGCCGATCATCCCTGTACCAAGCCGCGAAACCTTCAATGTGGTTCCGGGTCTTGCGGTCCCCATGAGCGTCAACGAGTCATCTGAAGTAATAGCATCAGTCGAGGAAAGCCCGGTATCGTCCGACACGTTCGTTATGAAGACCTCCTGGACGCCGCCGGGCACAAGCGCATTCAAATAGTCTTCCAGATTCGTATAGCCATTGTTATCCCCATCACCGTTGTGATCGGCGACGTTCGGGTCGAGACCAACGGCGAGTTCCCACTCATCGGGCATACCATCACTATCCGTATCCGACGGGGCAGCGGCCGCGGCAGGGGCAGGGGCAGAACCCGCGGGCGAGGACTGCCAGCTCATAGGCGGGTCACTCTCATTGCTGATGATCTGTCCCAAGGTTCCCAGCGAGCTCACCTCTTCAATCAATCGTCGATCCACCCGGTCGCGCACGCGCGATGCCCCGGCGTTAGCGACCACTAAACTATAGGCTTCTGCAGCCGGAAGCGCACTTTGCGACGGATAAGGGAAAGGGGAGCTCATCCAATCGACCGTTGTGTATTCCGATTGCTGTAGGACAGCGCCATCGAGCGAGCCATTTCTGTTAATGTCGCGGTAGTTATTTGACGCATAGATGTGAAAATTCAGGTTCCCGCGTGTGAATGGTTGGATTCCGGTGCTCGGGCCATCGATAAAGTAATTTTCGATGACGTTGACGAATGATTGCCCGGCGGAGTCGCCCAGGATATATCCGCCCCCTGTGCCCCAGTTGTAGACAACGTTGTTGACAAACTCGTTGACGCCTTTCACCTTCGGATTGCGAGTCGTGTTATCGATGTAGAGGCACCGTATTATGCTGACGCCTCCGCTCGTCTCCATGAGCCCGCCCGCGGAATGTGAATGCAATCCCTGGGCGATAATAGAATCCTGGACTGTGATGTTGCTGGCCGTGCCGCTGACGGAGAAGGTCTCATCCCGTCCCCATGAGACCGAGACGTGATCGAAGATCATGTTATCTCCCTGCGCGACCGTCACGGCGTCGGCACCGCCGTCACCGACCACGCCCATGCGTATGCGCAGATAACGGGTGATCGTATTGTTTGCGTTCGAAAACGAAATGCCGTTTCCATAGATCGTGATCCCTTCACCGGGCGCAGTCTGACCGGCGATTGTGAGATTCGGCGCCACCTGTATCCGGCTACTGCTCCGGATCATTCCTCCGACGGCGAATACGACATAGCGATTAGGCTGGCTTACCGCGTCGCGAAAGGAGCCGGGTCCGCTGTCGTTGAGGTTCGTCACGATATAAACGTTGCCGCCCCGCCCGCCGGGAGAATTGGCACCAAAACCGGAGGCACCGGGAAAAGCCGGAATCGCGGTTTGCGTCGAAGTGGACGCACTGTGTGCGGCGGCCAGCACTATGTAACCCGCGAACGCTGCAAACGCGTATTTTGTGAGGCGGCGGTGTGTCAGGCTGAAGATTTTCATGTGAGGAGTGTTCTCTCTTGTTTTCAATGAGTCTTCGTTTGTGAGGTTTTTGCCAACCGGAAATCAGAGCGAGGTATCGTGACGCCGAATCGCCATAGCGGAGCAGCTTTCGCCGATGAATCTCGGAATTTTCACCGAAAGCTTCGGTTGAGGCCTGTGCTCCCGCCTCATTCTTCGCGCGTCTGCGATAATTCCTGAGTCAAAGCTCAAACTTCTGCAGGTAATCGGGGATCTCGACGGACCAGCCGAACTGCTCGACTATCTTTCTTCCCAGCGATTCCGCTGCATCCGGCTCGCCGTGAACTAAAAATACCTTCTCAGGCGCGCGCTTAAATCCGCTCAACCATCGCAATATCTCACGGTAATCGGCATGCGCCGATAGGTTTTCCAATCTTTCGATCTGCGCGCGCACCGGCACCCAGCCACCGAAGATTTTCACCTCGCTTTCGCCGTCAACCAGGCGGCGCCCACGTGTGCCGGCCGCTTGAAATCCGACAAATATCACCGTATTCCGTTCATCCGGCAATCGATTTCGCAGATGATGCAGAATGCGGCCGCCAGTGGCCATCCCGCTGGCCGAAATGACGATCGACGGCTCCTGGCTGGCGGTGATGTTCTTCGATTCTTGAACCGTTCGTGCCAGGTTGAATCGCTTGGTTGCAAGCGGATTTCTCCGCGCATCCATCAATGTCTGCATTTCGAGATCATGGTCTTCCGTGTGGTTCAAGTAGAGCTTGGTCGCGCTGACGGCCATGGGGCTATCGACAAAGATTGGCAAAACAGGAATACGTTTCTCATCCTCGAGCTCGCGGATCAAGTAGAGCAATTGTTGAGATCGGCCGACGGCGAAGGCCGGAATCAATACGTGACCGCCGCGCGATGCCGTCGCGTTTATGATCTCGGCCAGTCGGTCCTTGACGTCAAAATCCGGATGCTCGCGATCGCCGTAGGTCGATTCGAGGACTATGTAATCGGCCTCGTCCACGCTCGCCGGGTCATTGATGATCGGTTCGCCATAGCGGCCGATATCGCCGGTCATTGTCACGCGTTTGCGCCCCCCGCCGGCGCACTCGAGATCGAGGTTGACGAAGCTCGAACCGAGAATGTGTCCGGCCGTGACGAACTCGAAGGATATTTTCTGAGTCAATTGTACGGACTTGTGATAGTGAACGGGGCGTAGTCGTCCGAGCGTCTCGGTCGCATCTCCCTCCGTGTAGAGGGGTAAAGCGGGTTTGTGCTTCGATGAACCTTTCTTGTTTGAATAATTCGCCTCTTCTTCCTGCAAGCGTGCGGAATCCGGCAGCAGGATGCGCGCCAATTCATCGGTCGCCGGAGTGCAATAAACGTCTCCCGCGAAGCCGTCGCGTACTAGCTTCGGGAGAAAGCCGGTATGATCGATGTGAGCGTGCGTGAGAATAACGGAATCGACCAGGGCCGGGTCGATGGGAAAAGGATCCCAGTTGCGCAATCGCAATTCCTTGAAGCCCTGAAACAATCCGCAATCCACCAGGACACGATAACCGTCGACCTCGAGCAAATGCTTCGATCCGGTGACGGTGCGCGTCGCGCCGAGAAATTGTATGTAGGCCATTAAATCTCCGGGACACTAGACAGGAATGGGATGGCAGGAATGGCAATCTCTTATTTCCTGTCTCCCATTTTTTCCTGTTAGCGAAACACACAAATTGAGGCACTGAATTCACCAAACGATACCGCCAGATTCGACAGGATCGACGCCGTTTGTGTTCGGGCAAACCCGTCCATACCTATCAATCCGTGGTCTCCGATCAGCCGGTCAAATGCTTGTTTACTTCTTCTTCAGTATGCTACAAGCCTGATAGGCGCCTTTCGGATCGATAGCCGTGTTTCCTTCTTCGATGTTGCGAATGATGCCATCTTTGTCGATGACGAAAGTGGCGCGAGCGAGATATTTACTAGTGCCGGTTAAGAGCCCGTAATCTTTCACTACCACGCGATCCCAATCGCTCAGCAGCGGAAATTTCACGCCGATCTTCTCCGCAAACGCCCTGTTTGCCGGAACGCTGTCCATACTAACCCCGAATATCTGGGTATCTGCTTCTTCGAATTTGGCGATATCAGCCTGATACGCCTGCAGTTCTTTGGTTCAGCCACCGGTGAAGGCGAGCACGTAAAATGCCAGTACGACATTCTTCTTGCCTTTGAAATCGCTCAGTTTGTAATTCTTGCCATCCGTGCCCGACATAGTGAATTCGGGCGCGGCGTCGCCGACTTTCAAATGGGTCTTCGGCGCAGCGGGCGGTTTCGCCGGATTTGCAGGTTGCTGCTGTGCTTGTTGCGCATATGCGGACGCGCTCATCACAAGCAACAACCCCAAAACAATAAATTTTTTGATCATTGTTTAATTATCTCCTCAAATATGTCTATTCATCACACGGAGGTCTGCAATATTAGAACATCATCGCAGTTCCATCGGCAACGCCTAGCGAGAGGAGAATAATCGCTCGTACAGCTCAATGTTTCACGGGCGTCTCAAATTTCTGTACCCGCCAGTTCTTGATCTCCGCCACATAGATCGCTCCCGTGCTATCCAATGCGATGTTGTGTACGAAGTCGAGCTTGCCTGGAACTTTGCCAAAGCCGCCGAGCACGCCCAGTATCTTTCCTTCCGCGTCCAATTTCACGATGCGATTGTTCAATCCATCGGCCATATAAAAGCAGTTCTCTTTGCGCGCGTATACCAATCCCCACGGCGCGCCGATGTCAGTCCACTTGCCCAAAAATTTCCCGTTGCTGTCGAAAATCTGTATTCGTTGATTGGTGCGATCGGCGACGTACACGCGTTCCTGCGCGTCCAGGCAGACATCATGTGCCAGGTTGAATTCGCCATCACCCGTGCCTTTCTTGCCCCAGTGCGTTATGTATTCGCCGTCGCGGTTATACTTGATTACGCGTGAATTCACATATCCGTCGGAGATATAGAGATCGCCGTTTTTGCCGAAAGCTATGCCGGTCGGTTCATTGAACGCATACTTACTGTCATTATCCCCGGGCGTACCCTGCCGGTTGCCGAGGATCATCAGAACCCGGCCTTCCGTATTGTATTTGATGACGACGTGCCCCTTCACATCGATGCCCCAGATGTTCCCCTCGGGATCGACATTGATCCCGTGCGCCGATCTGACGACGATATCCGGCCACGCCTGCAAGAATTTTCCATTGCGATCAAATTGTATGACCGGATGCGAGCCGCGATTGAAGACCCAGACATTGTCCTGCTTATCTATCGCCACTCCTGAACATTCGCCGAAATTCCAGCCCTTGGGCAGCTTCGCCCAATCTTTGACGGGTTGGTGCGGCAGCGGCTCTCCCGTCTTGAGCTGCGCATAGACCGGACTTAGAACTGTGGTTACAACCAATATCATAAATATTCTGGTTATCGAACACATAGGCGCCTCCTTATTGCTGGTTGATTGATCTGGGGACTATTTTGCGGGTAATGCGCGGTAATAATAAGGTGGCGGGGATTCAAGAGTCTAGAATGTTTCTGTTATACTGCCCGAGCCACCCCATAAATACTCCAATTCTCTGATATGTCCAACATTTTTTACCAGGCGAATTTCTGCGCTGAGTGCGGCAACTTGCTTGAACCCCGCCGGATATGGTTTCCCCGTTATTTCTGCGACGATTGCGCGACGAGCAGAAGACGGCGGGGTTATGTCGCGCCCCTTTCCCTGCTGGCCGGCCTGCTGGTTATTGCGTTTTTGTTCAGTGAGAGACAACCACCGGCCCTCGAGCGCGCGAATATCATGGCCGCGCCCGCCGCCGTCTCCGCGCGCGATGCCACGCCGAAACAGTACCTGCTTCCCCAGATCGAACCTCAGGAACGCGTCATATGCGGCGCGCGGACGAAAAAGGGAAAGCCGTGCAGACGTATGGTACTTCCCGGTCAACGTTGCGCGCAGCATCGCGGGATGCCGTCCATGATCATGCAACCTACCGGGAGACGGGCAACGACGGAGCGATGAAATTCGCCAAGTTATCGTGACGGATCGACGGGGTCAACGAGGATAAAATCCTTATAAAATCATCATGAACGAGTTGGATCGCCGCAATCCGTGGTAAATTTATACAGGCTCCGTGGAGATGACAGAAAACTCAGGCGAAATGCGACTCAAATTCTTGACGCTCATCGGGTACTCAACTTAAGATGTGCCGTGATTATTTGAGGGCTGAGTTCATTTGATCTTCGCAAGGCCCCTTAGCTCAATGGTTAGAGCAGCGGACTCAAACTTTGAGTATCTAAGTGGAAAAATTCTGCTGTTGTTGTTTGTGAAACCGCTTTTACACTTATTGAGCAGAACTTTGATTGCCTGCCTGTAAGTCATGCGCACAAACTACCCAAGGTTTTCCATACGATCCTCGATTCTGGGTTGCAAATGCGTCACATCACAACCTGGATATTTTCTGCAGGTTTGTGCTCAGGTGCGTTTGTAGAATTTGTCAAATTCGGGGAAGCCTAAGTTGCGAAAGCAATATGGTAATCCCGAGCCAAGCGTCGCCCATAGCGATGAAGGTGTAGAGACTAGACGGCAGACACGTAAAGTGAAGAGATAGTCCAGACCACAAAACTCTGAACATGGCGTTCAGATTGCTGCGAAAGCAGTAGTGGTAAGCATAATCCGTTGGTTGTAGGTTCGAATCCTACAGGGGCCATCAAAATTAACCGCAATATTGTCGAGAAGAACGAAAAGGCGAAAATAACAACCTCAGCATCTTCCGTTGTAATTCCTGGATATTTTGTTCTTTTGATTACCTGGATTGGCTGATAAGGATGATATCCTTGATGGTCAAACCGCGATCGAAGGCCAGGTATTTACCATCGCGCGACCAGGCAATGCGAAAAATCTGATCTTCTTTGAAGTGAGTCAATTGTTTCGACTGGCCGCCGTCGATCGGCTGAAGCCAAATATTTGATACCCCATCCTTCGTAAGAATGTAGGTCAGCGATCGGCCATCCGTCGTCCATCGCATTATTCCCGATGCCGGCAGCGGCATCTCTTTGAACACTTTGACGGGGTTACCGCCTGTAATTGGAATGATCGCAATGACCATCCGTTTGGACTGTTCATCCCGATACTGGCACGCGATCAACTTTCCATCGGGAGAGACGGCCGGATATAACGAAACCTGCCGCGTCAATTGTATCGGTTCACCTCCATCGATCGATACTTTCCAGAGCGTCAGGTTTCCCGACTCATCGAAGGAAGTATAGACCACCCATCGCCCATCAGGCGTGAAGCTGGGCAGATCGTCAAACTTCCCGCTCGTCAATTGTCGCGGATTGCGGCCATCAATATCCATTCGCCAGAGATAAGACGTGCCTGAGCCTTCCGAGGTATAAACTATATAGCGGCCATCGCTGGAAGCGACGGGATCGACCTCTCGGCGCGGGTCGTAGGTCAACTGCTTCTGATTGGCTCCGCCGGAATCCATAATCCATATATCGGCGTTACCGCTCGCGTGTGAGCCATATATCAGACGATCGTCAGGAGTCCAGCAGAGGCCCAATAGTTCGCTGTAATTATCCCCATTTACCGATCTAATCAGGCGGGCGCGGCCGGCATCACCGTCTGGCGCGACCCAGAGGCGTGAAACTCGATCCGATCGCGCCGTGACGAGTTCATCGGATTGAGTGGCAATGCTGAGCCCCGCATGACTATTCAAATTGTTGGTTATTCTGCTAACCTCGCCGGCCGGATAAGAGAGATGCCAGAGTTGATTGGCGATCACCGGCGATTTTTGATGAAAAGCAACAACCACAATGCCGCTTCCATCCTTAATCCAGCCTGTCGGTCCGACCGAAGTCCACGTCTGAGACCCCAACCTGGCCTCGCTCCCATTCGCCACATCCACCGTGACAACGTACATATTGCTCGAGTCGCCCGGGCTGAATCTCCCCGCACCCAATGCAATAGTTCTTCCATCCGGAGACCATGCCGGCCCACTCCTTATGAAATAATCGGGTCGTTTGCGCGCCGCCAACTGTTCCTCTCCGCTGCCATCTGCATTGGCGGTAAAGAGGAAAGTTTCCCTGCTTTCAACGTTTCTACGAACGAAGGCGAACCTTTTGCCATCGGGTGAAAATGTAACTGTGCTGTCCACCCACGCGAGGATTTTTCTAGGAGTGCCGCCGAGGACCGGCACTTTATAAAGTGCGCCCCTTGGTTGGTCCTTATCCTGAACGACGTAATATATGAAGCTGCCATCCGGCGAAAAGGTAACCCCAAGATAATTCACTTCGGACGGCGATATCACCTGCGTATTCCCGGTCGAATTCACCTGCCCCATGTAGATGCTCTGCCTGCCAGCTTCGTCAAGAACATAGGCCACATATTTCCCGTCGGGCGAAAGCGCCGGTTGCTGAGCATTGCCGGATGAGGTCAACAACCTGATCGACCTCATCTCGGGAGATGCAGCCGACCCGCCTGTCAACGAGTTCCATCGAAGAAAGTAGGAAAAGCCGAAAGCGGTTGTTACGGCAAGAACGAGAACGGCCGCCGCAATTAGCGCTTTTTCCTTATAGATACGTTTCTCAGATTGTTGCGCTGGAACGGATGTGCCGTCATCTGCCCTAGGCTCGGTTCTAACGCTATCGCTTCGGTTGGGGTGCGCCTCAACCTGGCCATCTACTCGTCTGATCTCTGCGACAAAACGGTAACCGCGCTTGGGAATGGTCTCGATATACTGTTGTTTGGCAGCACTTTCGCCCAACGCCTTCCGTAACTGGAAGATGATCTGCGTCAGGTTGCTCTCCTCGACGAAACAGTCGGGCCATAGGCGATTCATCAGCTCTTCTTTTTCCAGAATGCGTCCGGAGCTCTCAACCATTATGACGAGCGCATCCCATACCTTCGGAGCCACTGGCACGGGCGAGCCATCGCGGAGCATTTGATGGTTGGCGACATCAATTTTGAATGGACCGAACTCATAAAAGTAATAAATTTGCGCGGGACCTGACATTTGTGCCCCCTCTCAGCGAATCATAAGCCATTAATAACAACTTTTTCAGGACAAACGGTATGCGCTCAAACTAAAGTCAGCCAGTATTTACTTAATAAAACTGTAGATACCACACATTCTGTGTCTGCAGAAAGCAAGTTCATCTTATCAGACTACCGGAGAGGGAGCCGGGTCAATGAGAACGGTAGACAGCAGGCAGTAGGCAGAGAGCAGTTCGCTTCTGCTGGGATAACAATATATACGGACTGCCTACTGCATACTGCCTGCTGCCTACCGCTCTCTGAGGAGAAACTCATGACTGAAAATATAATTACGCCTTCTAGTGTTAAGTCGCATTCCTTCCAAGATCCGCGCGCATTCGGCGCAATCATTTATGGCGGACTGGCTGTCGGAGTATTGGACGGTATGGCTGCAGTTGTCCTTACCATTATTAAAGGCGGAAGCACAATTCGTATGTTTCAGGGTATCGCCAGTGGGTTGCTCGGGCGCGCCTCATTCGAAGGCGGATGGACGACGGCCCTGCTTGGCGCGTCGCTCCATTTTCTGATCGCATTTATTTGGGCGGCAATTTATTACGGCGCGAGCATAAAGATGCGGGCGCTGATTCGGCGCCCTTTAATATTAGGGCCGATTTATGGTGTAGCGGTCTATTTCGCCATGCAGATCATCGTACTTCCGCTTTCGGCGATCCAAAAGCCACCGTTCTCATTCGCGGCGCCATTGCAAGGGATTATCGTACATATTCTCTGCGTCGGACTGCCCATTGCGATCTGCGCGCGACAGTCCGCCAGAATCAAATGAATAGATTAAGTACTCTGTAAACTATTATTTGATGTTTAATGGCGATTCAAGTTCGAAAGTTCGAATCAGTACCGCGAGCGGTAGCGAGCGTGTCTCAATCAACTGGCTCGGGTACAACGCTCGCTACCGCTCGCGGTACTGATTCATCGATTATCAAGAACTTAGTTAACAATAGATTAAGTTTATTGCAAGAATTATTTTTTGGTACGTTCGGCACGTAGAAGCGTTTATATAAAAGCAGCACCCGGTGGGTGCCAAACTTTTTCATATCTTGCATAGATAAAGTCTTTGCCCTCAATGCCATTGGGAACACGGGTGTCGCGGATTTTCACGGATTTCTTGAATGTCCCGTGAAAATCTGCTGCATCCATGTTATCTGCCTTTTATATCTGCCTTCTATAGATAGCTTCGAAGTGGTCGCTTAAGTATGAAGTTGTTTATAAGTACATTCTATGAATGTACCGGTAGGTTTGTATTAGAGAATGTATCGGGTAGTTAATAAATCACTGGGATTTGATTCAATTTAGAGATTAATAAGGCATTGCAGAGGACATTTCAGTCTGGTGAAGGTTTAAATGTAGTCAGATGGGCGAGCGACAGCATAAGCCTTGAACTCCCCCAGAGTTCTGCCTATGGCTTAACCCGGGTATTATGCTGTCGCGCTCTTGAATAGTCAGACGAAGGCGATATATCGCTCTTTCATTAATTCCAGCACTTCATCTCCCGGCCGATCCCAGATAGATTGATTAAAGATTTCAACTTCGATGAAGCCCCAATAACCGGCAGCTTCGACCAGAGAGCGAATGTAGCGAATATCGATGCAGCCGTCGCCCATCATTCCGCGTCCCAGGTACATATCGGGTGTCGGCACAAGCCAATCGGAGACGTGAAATTCAAGAATGGACCCACGCGCGCGCGCGATTTCACGTTCGAGCATAGCATCCCACCAGACGTGGTACACATCGACTACGATGCCAACCGTCTTCGAATCGAACTTCTCCGCCAGGTTGTTGGCTTCCTTAAGCGATGTGATACAGGAACGCTCAGCCGCGAACATCGGGTGCAGCGGTTCGATCCCCAGCTTGACGTTGCGTTCTTGAGCGTAAGGCACCAGTTGTGCGATCGCGTCCTCTACCATTCGCCGCGCGGCTTTCAGATCGCGGTCCGGCGCCGGGCCGCACACGAGCACGAGCGTCTCGGCATGTAGCTCCGCCGCCTCATCTATCGCCCGCCGGTTGTCGGCAATGCGCTCAGCGCGCTCTTCGCGCGTCGCTGCCGGAAACATTCCGCCGCGACAGACGCTGGAAACATGAAGACCTGCGTCACGCACCAGCTTGCGGCTGGCCTCCAGCCCGATCTCGGCGATTTTGTTCCGCCAGATTCCGATCGTCGGAATTCCGGCACGGGCGCAACCATCTACCGCCTCGGGTAAACTCCAGTGGTTAGTCGTAACCTGGTTTAAACTCAAACGGGTGTAATCAGTTAGGTTATCCATAAAATATCAGGCAGTAAGCAGTAGACAGCAGGCAGTTCGTATTTTTTATGTAATGTGATAGCTATATTACGGATATTGAAATCGCCGACATACCTCCATCTACTGACAATCAATTTAATTTCTCGTCTTAATTACTCGTCCGACTCGCTCCATCAAGACGTTATAACTCGGTCTGATCTTCGAACAGGTAAATCGTCTTTCCACAATTAGAATTAATATTTCAAACTCAGGCATAGAGCCGCAGTTATCTTCCAGAAACTGCCAGAAACCTATCCATTAGCAATTTTCGAGGATCGAGACCGCGACGAATGACTTGACTGGTTATTCCATATAGTTCTTCCCAGCGCAATTGTCCAGTGGATTTCTAAATCACCTCAACCACATACATTGCTTTTTGCCGCGTTATCAAGTCTTTATGATTTTTCCTCTTATTTTTGAATATCGTCGCGATCGATAAAATATATCTTCCGTTGCCGACTGACTTACAATTCGGGCACATCGATCCAGCGCCTTTCAGCCCATGATTGCAGCCCCAACTCGGCGAGCTGCACGCCGCGCGCACCTTCGAGTAAATCGTGCGGAAACGGATCATTCAAAACCACGTGGCGCAGAAACGATTCCCATTGAACCTTAAATGCATTCTCAAAATTCATATTATCGGGGACATCCTGCCAGTGCTCGTAAAAATTGAACGGGTTAGGCAGGTCCGGATTCCAGACGGGTTTGGGCGTATTGACGCGGTGCTGTATTTTACAACCGCGCAAACCTGCGACTGCGCTACCATTCGTGCCATCGACTTGCAGCTGTAAAAGATCGTCGCGGTAGACGCGCACCGCCCACGATGAATTCATCTGGGCGAAAATTTTCTCTTCTCCCTCGATCTCGAACGATCCGTATGCCGCGTCTTCAGCGGTGCATCGATACCGCCGTCCGGCTTCATCGACCCGCTCAGGGATATGCGTCGCTCCGCTGCATTGCACGGATTTGACCTTTCCGAAGGTATGATCCAGAAGATAGCGCCAATGGCAGAACATATCCACGATGATGCCGCCATCGTCCTCCTTGCGATAATTCCAGGAAGGACGCTGGCTTGGTTGCCAATCTCCTTCAAATACCCAATAACCGAATTCGCCGCGCACGCTGAGAATGCGGCCGAAGAAACCGCTAGCGACCAACCGCTTCAGTTTTCGTATGCCCGGCAGAAACAGCTTATCCTGAACGACTCCATTCTTGACCCCGCGATCGCGCGCCAACCGGTACAGCTCGAGCGCTGAAGTGAGATTCGTTGCCACCGGCTTCTCGCAATAGATGTGTTTGCCCGCAGCGATTGCAGCCCGTACCGCATCGGCACGCCCCCCGGTCGTCTGCGCATCGAAATATATCGCAGCATCGCCGGTCGCTAGACATCGATTGAGGTCCGTTGAGTATTGCGTCAAGCCGTTGGCTTCGGCGAGACCCTTCAATTTCGCTTCATTTCGTCCCACCAAAATCGGCTCGGGATATATCGCTTCACCGCTCCCGATATCGATCCCACCCTGTGCCCGGATCGCGACAATAGAACGAATCAGATGCTGGTTCGTTCCCATCCGCCCGGTGACGCCGTTCATAATGATTCCGATTTTATGCAAAGACATTTGTGAGAAATCCTCGGGAATTTTGTGGGGCAGGCTTTCGTGGATCCGGAGTCCTCTTTCTTCTCCTTCGATTGTTGGTTCCGGACTCTACTGTCTCTTATTTTCTTCCGATATCACCCAATAGTAGATCGTGCGTTCCCGGTCCTTGTCGGTGGTAACTTTCAGGACTTTTTCGGGGTTCCATTCACCCATATCGAAGGCGTGCGAGACCACGCGCGTACCCGGCTTGAGTTCGCGAAACAATTTCGGTCGCAGTCTGCGGTTCATATCGGGGAGCAGATAGAGAGTAACAACCGTCGCTTCCTTGAGATCGGTCTCAAAAAGGTCCTGCTGTAAAAATTTAACGCGGTCCGTTACTCCGGCCTTCCGCGCATTCTCGTTGCTCTCCTTGATCCGATCCGCGTTGATGTCCACTCCGACGCCTCTCGCGCCGTATTTCTGCGCGGCTGTGATGACGATGCGCCCATCGCCGCAGCCGAGGTCGTATATCACGTCGTTCTTACCGACATTTGCCACCTTCAACATCTCTTCAACCACCTCGTTCGGTGTCGGCACATAAGGAACATCGATTAACTGTTTATGCGCTGAAGTTCTAAAAAAGCCCTCTCGCACACTTTCTATCGTCAAACCGGATGTCAGCGCGATACCCGCCAGAAGCACAAAGAGCCAGAATTTATTGATAGATTGATACCTCATCGATTTCCGCTTAATCACTCCCCATTTCCAACCGGGCATGCTTATCTGCCGAACGATTAGCCGTCAGGACAGCAATGGCAGACCGCATCGCCTTTTCGGGCCCGCAACGGACGGCGGAGCCCGTCCTGATTGCGGAACAGAATTCCGCTATCTCATTTCGGTATGCGATATTCCTCTCCGTCTGAGTCTGGGTCGCCGCATTGACAGTGCGTCCGGGCGAATCCGCCGGACGCGTAGCGGACGAATCGGCAACCGGCTCCGAGGTCTTGGGAGAGACTTCCACTCTGGTAGTGCTTCCCTCACCTTCGGTGAAGAGATAAGCCTCGATCTCTCTCCTCAGGATCAGCGTGCCCTTCGTACCCATATACATTTCATACGCATCCTCGAAGGCATTGGACTCAATCGATGAAAAAGTTGCCGTGCGTCCGCCCGGGTATTCAAAGGTCGAGTAGACATGATCGAAGACCTCGCGCCCATCTTTGAATCGATCGATGCCGCCGGTAGTATAGGCAGCGTCGGGAGCCGAATCGAAGAACCAATTGACCGCCGTTATCTGATGGCTTCCCAATTCCGCGACCAAACCTTCCGAATATTTCTTATACAACCTCCAGTTCAGCAGGTGCTCCCAATCCGGGTACCCCCATCTGCTCGGGTCGAAATTAGCCGCTGGAGGATCCTCGTTGCGTCGCCAGTTGGCATTACGGTGCCAGACCAGCCGAGCGAAGAAGACATCTCCCAACAATCCTGGTTTGACGATGTTTTTGTAGGCGGCCTGATAAATGGGGTTGTAGTACCGCTGATAGCCGATCTCTAGAATCCGCTTGTTTCTGCGCATCGCATCGATCATGCGCGAGCATTCGGCCTCGCTCTTGGCCATCATCTTTTCGCAGAGGACGTGTTTGCCCGCCTCGAGACAACCGACCGAGATGTCGGCATGAGTCCATAAGGGAGTGGCGATGATGACCGCTTCGAGATCCTCCTTTTCAAGCATCGCGCGCCAATCGTCGTATTGTCCGACCTGCGGCCATCCCGCTCCAGCCATCGTCTCAGCCACCCGCTGCCGGCGTACGGGGTTTATATCGCACAGGGCTTTCAGATCGATGAACTCTTTCTGGCATTGCGCGATCAAACCTCTTCCCATGCCTCCGGTACCGATCACGGCTGCTTTGACCGGGCCTCCTTTGATCGGGCCGCGAAGGACCGCCGCCGTGCCGAGCGCTGCCAGCGCCGGTGTGCCCGCAATTGCCTTCAGGAAATTGCGCCGGCCCTGTTCCATTTGTTCATCTGTCAGATTCATTGTTTAGCCTTTATATTTGACGGTGGGATGGAAATCATCCGGCCTCCAGTTAATTCTCACCCGCCTTTACTACCAGATGATGCCATCAGATACAACTCAATGCCTAATGCTATGCACACTAAATAGCATAACCTGCCGTGACCGGGTCCGCATTTCAACAAGCTTGCCAATGCTTTCAAGGCAGATTAATGTACTCCGGATTGTGAGTGAACGGTCTTAGTCGCGGGAAGCCTTGTCATTACGCAGGGCAAGTAGTGCTACGGTGTCATAAAATTCTCGAATTTCCTTGGAAATTCGCATGTCCGATCTGTGAACCACCGCGTTGGGATGGCGGAGCCTCTGGAGTGCGGTAGCTTGGGATTATACTGGCAAACTCTCCAGCGCCGGAGGCGCTGCGGAATTTAGCCGGTGGTGGAGCGCAGCGTAACCACCGGAACAGATCAATGAGATTTTCGCGTCCCGGAGGGACGCTGGAGTCCTGCGCCCTTTCAGATTCTGCTGGCGAATTCGTTTATCCGTGAGCGCCAGAGGCGCGATACGTTTATAGATTTTTTCGTAATAGTGCCCCAGCTCCGGAGCGGCATATAAACGGCATCATCTGTCGCTCCGGAGCTGGATATAATTACTTGCCATGTTCTATAAACATAACGCTCCTCCGGAGCTAAGAGCCGATAATTTCATTTTCTGAATTCGCCAGCAGAATCTTTCAGGGCGCGGATCATTTCCGGTACTCTAGCAGAAGGATAAACCCTCAGCAACGGACTTGTTCATCGGGGTTTAGCCATTTCTCGAGCGACCAAGATATCTTTAATGCTGATTTCCCAACACAACGCGCACCAAATGCGTGCCTTCATCCCCGTTGAGCGGAACCCATTTATCCTCCTGCTCCTCTCCATCCAATTCCACCTTCTCCACTCCTCGAGACACGCCCTTTGGGTTTTCGACGACGATGTGGTAGCGCGCCTCTTGATGTGAATAAAGAATCTCGTACTTCGGCCAACTAGCCGGAATGCACGGGTCGATCGTAAAATGCAAACCGCGCTGCTTGAATCCGAGGATCGCCTCGATCGCTACCCGGTACATCCAACCCGCTGATCCTGTATACCAGCTCCACCCTCCTCGCCCTTCATACGGCGAAACAGCATAGACATCGGCTGCAATTACATATGGCTCGATTTTGTAACGCATCACATCGCCCTCGGTACTCGTGTGGCACACCGGATTTAACATCCGGAACAGCTCAAACGCGCGGTCGCCTTCACCCTGCAGGGCGAAGGCTAGGATCGTCCAGATGGCAGCGTGTGTATATTGGCCGCCATTCTCGCGCACGCCGGGGACGTAGCCCTTGATATAACCGGGATCGACCGGAGCCTGGTCGAAAGGCGGAGTGAAAAGCAAAACCAGCTTTTGATCGCTACGGACGAGCTGCTTTTCGACGGAGGACATCGCGAGGACCGCGCGCTCGCGGCGGGCGGCCCCCGAGATCACGCCCCAGGTCTGCGCGATCGAATCTATGCGGCATTCATCATTCTGAACGGAACCGAGCGGCGTGCCGTCATCGAAGTATGCCCGCCGATACCACTCGCCGTCCCACGCCTCTTTCTCCACGGCCCATGACAATTGCTCGGCATGACCGCGGTAGATTCTCGATCTTTCGTGATCTCCACGCCGCTCGGCAAGTTCTGCGAAATCCGTGAGCGTCGCAATCAGAAACCAGGCCAGCCAGACTGATTCTCCTTTGCCTCCGTAACCGACGCGGTTCATCCCATCGTTCCAATCGCCGGAGCCCATCAACGGCAGCCCATGCGCGCCGACCGCCAGCCCGCGATCGAGTGCGCGCACACAGTGGTCATAGATCGTCCCCTGCTCGTCGGACGTCGAAGGCATACCGTAATACTCGTCCTCTTGCGGCTCGAGGGGCCGGCCGTGAAGATAAGGCGCTTTCTCCTCCAGAATGCTCGAATCTCCTGTGATCATCGAATAGAAACAGGTGACGAATGCGAGCCAATGAAGGTCATCCGAGAATCGCGTGCGTACGCCGCGCCCTGTCGGCGGGTGCCACCAGTGCTGGACGTCGCCCTCGACAAATTGGCGGCCCGCGGCCCTGATGATCTGCTCGCGCGCCAGTTGCGGCGACGAATAGACGAGAGCCATGACATCCTGCAACTGATCGCGGAAGCCGTAGGCGCCGCCCGATTGGTAAAACGCCGAGCGCCCCCAGAAGCGGCAGGAGAGAGTCTGATAGAGGAGCCAGCGGTTCACCAACAAGTTCATCTGCGCATCCGGAGTCCGCACTTCGATTGAGCCGAGGACGCGATCCCAGTGCTCCTCAACCCGGCTGAAGGCATCATCTACTTCCTGCGAGTTGCGGTACCGCCGGATCATCGCATGAACATGATCGATCCCGTCACCCTCGCCGAGCATGAAGATGATATCCCTTTCCTCGCCCGGATCGAGATCGATCATGACTTGTAAGGCGGCGCACGGATCCATCCCCGCACCCGTCTTCCCGGAGAGCTTGGTGCGCTTGAGAGCGGCCGGAGATTCAGGTGTGCCGTTGCGTCCCAGGAACTCGGTGCGGTTTGCCGTCATGCTGCGTCGCAGATTATTGACATCCGCAAACGCGACTCGCTGCGCAAACTCGTTGTTGTAACGGTTCACGGCTAACAGCGCGCCCGTCTCCGCGTCGATCTCGGTGACTATGTAAGGCGCCGACACCTCACGATTCACCCCCAGCACCAGCTCGGCGAAGCTGGTAGCGGATAATTGTCTCCTGCGATCGCTCTCATTTCTGAGACGGAGGCGATGGATCTTTACCGGATCATCGAGTGGAACGAAGACCAGCAGCTCCTGATTTATCCCGTTGCTCCGTCGCTCGTACACGGAATAACCCTGCCCGTGGCGGACGAGATATTCTCCGCCTGATCGGACCGGGCGCGGAGTCACCGTCCAGAACTCGCCGGTCTCTTCATCGCGCAGATAAATGGCCTCGCCGCACGGATCGGAGACGGCGTCGTTCGACCACGGAGTCAGGCGGTTCTCCCGGCTGTTTTCCGACCATGTGTAGCCCAGGCCCGATTCCGTCGCCAGGAAACCGAAGCGCGCATTGGCAACAACATTCGCCCATGGCGCCGGCGGGAGTTCGGGAACCGTCTTGCCTTCGCCCAAAATAATTACGTATTCGCGCCCTTCCGACGTGAAGCCGCCCAGCCCATTGAAAAATTTGAGATTCGAAATGTTCGACTTGAAATCCGAAACGGGAGCCGGGAGTCGTTCGGGAAGACTTCCCGAGGCTGAAAATTTCGCCGGCGGCAATTGACTGTCGCGCGGCTGGCGGGTCAATTGAAGCGCCAGTTCTCCCCGGCGGCCAACGACGACGGCACGCGCGACGGTCAGCAACAGATAGCGGTCATCTTCCGGCATCAGATCGGCGCGGCGTAAAAAGACGCCCCCCGGTTTATCCATCATTATATGTGCGGGACTGGTTCGGATCAGACTGAGCAGATACTCGTGCAGACCCTGCGCGTAACTGCTCGGATGTTCATTCAAAATAACCAGATCGACCGCCAGTCCCTTCATCCGCCAATATTCGTGAGCGCGCAGAAGCTGGCGCACGATCTCCGCCTCCTCGGTCTCGGCGATGCGCACCAGGATCACCGGCAGGTCTCCCGATATCCCGTAAGCCCAGAGTCCCGATTGCTGCTTCGTATTACGCTGCAAGACATCAGGCGGCGGCCGTAGTGAACCCTCCGAGTAGATGGCCTGCGACGCCAATTGCTGGAATATATGCGACTCATCCGCCGTGATATTGAGGTGCTGCAATTCGACCTGACTGTGCGTCCAGGCGAGCGCGAGGGCCCGGGTGACCGCACGCAGATCGTGGTACTTGTCGGCGAGCGCGAGAGCCGCCTCGCGCGTCGCCGCCGCCGCAATGGTGAATGCCACGCGCGCCGTCTCGCCCGGCCTGAGCCGCAGGCTCTGCCGCAGACTGGCGATCGGATCAAGAACGGCTCCCACAGTCCCCGAAAGCGGTTGCCCGAGAGCAACCATCACCGGGGAAGCGGGCGTGCGTCCGCGGCCGAGAAAACGCGCCCGGTCCGTTTCAAACTCGATCCCGAGAGCTGCTGGCGATGCCACCGCACCCGGAGTGCCTCCGCCGCCGAGGGCTCGCCCCTGCGAAGCCAGGACGCAGACGGCCCATGGCGGATATTCATCCGCCGATCGCGATCGTCGTGTGAAGAGCAACGCCACATCTTCGGGTATGAATTCGGACTGGACGAAGAGGTTACTGAAAGCGGGATGCGCCGCATCGGACGCGGCAGAGGCGAGCACTATTTCGCAATAACTGGTGATCTCCAGGTCGCGCGTCTGGCTGCTGCGATTGGTGATCGTAATGCGCCGCACTTCCGCATCGTCCTCGGGCGAAACACCGATCTCGGTGTGGGTCTCAATCCCCGCATCGAGCCTATGAAACTCCGCCTTATCGGTCGAGAACGTGACCAGGTACGACTTGGGCTGTCGACCGGTGGGCTGAAACGCAGTGGACCAGAACTCGCCGCTGCGCGCGTCGCGCACGTAGCAGAACACACCCCAATCGTCGCGCGTCGGATCCTCGCGCCAGCGAGTGATTGCCATCCCCTTCCAGCGGCTAAATCCGCCGCCGGCGTTGGTGACCATCACCGTGTAGTTGCCGTTAGACATGAGATGCGCCTGAGGCGCCGCCGTATGCGGGGTGGTGAACCGTCGCGTGACAGGCGGCGTCAAGAGCCTGACGTTGGGACCAGCCGATACCTCTTCAGCGTGCGGGTGTGCGAGAGGCGCGTCGCGCGGTATGCGTTCCTGAAGCAGCAGCTCAGCCGACTGCACGAGCGGCTCAGCGTGGAATCGCTTCTGCATCGCATTGTCGTTGATCAGATTATCGAGCGCGATCAGGCTCATGCCGTGATGGTGTGCCATATAAGTTCTGACCACCGCGCCCGGCACCTGGGAATCGTCGGTCACCACCTTCAGAGGCAAACGCGAGCGAGTGTAATCGATCGCATCATAATATCCGTAGCTCCCCTCCAGCCCGGCGGCCGCCAGCCGTTTGAGATTTCTCAATCCCTCGTGGGGCCGGACCGTCAGCGCGAGAAATGTGGCATATGGCGCAATGACCAGATCATCCGAGAGTCCGCGCTTGAGGCCGAGGCCCGGCACGCCGAAAGCCTGATACTGATAGTTCAGCGCCACGTCGCGCGCATTATAGGCAGATTCGGAGATTCCCCAGGGGACGCTATGTTGCGCACCGTATTCGATCTGCCGGTTGACTATGTTCTCGTACGTCTGATCGAGAAGTGTATTTTCATAAGTGCGCATGACGAGGAGCGGCATGAGGTATTCGAACATCGTCGCGGTCCACGAGAGAAGCGCCCTCCCGCTGCTGGTCGTTGTGAAGGCGCGTCCGAGGCGGAACCAGTGCTGTTGAGGCACCTGGTCGCGCGCGATGGCGACGAAGCTGGCGAGCCGAGCCTCCGATGCGAGCAGATCGTAATATGAGTTGTCTCGACGACCGTCGACCACGCTGTACCCGATCGAGAAGAGCTGGCGCCGCTCATCGAAGAGAAAACCGAAGTCCATCTCTTCGCTGAACTGCTGCGCGCGCTCGGCTATCCGCCGGTACTTCTCCGCCAGTCCCGCCGCGGCAGAGGCCGACCGGCGCAGGGCTCCGGCCAGCGGACTCGACCAGTTATGGCTATCCCGCAAACCTTCCCGGCTCACCAGTTGAGCCAGCGCTTCATCGCAATAATCCGGCATCTCGGCGAGCGAAGGCACACCGGGCGGCAACGCGAGTTGTTCGATGGGAGATTTGAGAAGAATAGATGCCCAGGGAGCGATGGTCTCCAGGTAGTGCCGGTGGCTCTGCACCGCGCGTGTCAACTCCTCCGCCCAGAAGATGGCTTCCACGAAGTCCGACTTCCCTCCCAACGCGCGGACATCTCGCTCGATCCTCGCCGCCTGAACGGCGATCTCATCGAGCGCTTTGACCCAACCCGGGAGGGAATCCGCCGCAGACCCCATCTTGCGACGCAGCGCCGTGATCTGTTGCCCGAGAGATTTCATTCGCCCGGCGTCGCTCACATCCTTCGCGCCCGCCAGTTCCCACTCGAGCGACGTGAGCACATCACGCAGCCCTTCGAGAATGTTCGCGCCGATCAGTGGCCCGGCAATCGTCTCCAGACATCCCTGTTTGAGCGCGATCAGATGCCCGGCGAAGTTTCCGCTGTCGACCGTCGAGATGTATGTCGGCATGAGCGGCCGCAGCGTGTCAGTCTCATACCAGTTGTAGAAGTGGCCGCGGAACCGTTCGAGCTGCTCCAGCGACGAGCAGGTCTGTTCGATATCTTCGATCAGTTCTGAATGGTTGAGGTACCCCAGGTCATGCGCCGCGAGCGCCGAGAGCAGATACGTGCTGATATTGGTGGGCGAGGTGCGATGAGCGATGACGGCCTGAGGATCTTCTTGAAAGTTGTCGGGCGGCAGGTGGTGGTCTTCCGGACCGACGAAGGTTTCGAAGAAACGCCATGTCCTGCGCGAGACTCCGCCGCAGCTCGGCCCGTTCCCTCTCCGAGAGGATGAACTGGCGCACGGGCAGAGGGCGGCTGACCCAGTAAGCGATCAGCGGCGAGATGAGCCAGACTGTCAGGAACGGCGCCGCGACCGGCAGTCGCTCCGGAAAACGGAGCGAGACGAGGGCGAGCAAAGCCATCGCTATGGCGGAAGCGGGGCTCATCCATGACCAGAAGCTTTCCAGACTGAGATCGAGTTTCTGCTCGGCCTGCGCCGCGGTCACCCATTCCAAACGCCTCTTCTTGGATATCCACATCCGCCAGAGCGTGCGGATGATCGCATCTGCCATCAAATAAGCCTGGTGCGGCAGAAACGCAATCGTGAGTCCCACCTGATATGTGTTGCGCAGAGCATCTCCCCAGATATTCATGAGATAGCTCGTCCAGGGTACTTGACGCGGATGAAGTATCAGAGAATTGCCGATGTGACTGTAGATGGGGAACGCGAGTATCAGAAGGATGAGCAGAGTCCAGAACAACGGCGAGCCCGGCAATACTGTCCACGCGCAGGCCAGCGTCATCAGCATCCAGGGCGCCACCAGACTGCGGCGCAGGTTGTCGAATATCTTCCAGTACGATACGAGAGGCAAACGCTTGAGCAACCAGCCGATGATCTGCCAGTCGCCGCGCACCCAGCGGTATTGCCGCGCCGAGTATGCATGGTAGTGAGATGGGTAGTCATCGAACAATTCGATGTCGGTGACCAGAGCAGTGCGCGCATACAATCCTTCGAGCAGATCGTGACTGAGGATCGTATTCTCCGGGATCCGGCCCCCGAGCGCCGCCTCGAAAGCGTCAACGTCGTATATCCCTTTTCCTACATAGTTTCCCTCGCGGAAGATATCCTGATAGACGTCGGAGACGGCTTGTGTATAGGGGTCCACTCCGGTATTCCCGGAAAAGATGCGCGTAAAGAGCGATCGTCCGGCGCTCACCAGCGTGACGCTCACGCGCGGCTGCAATATGCCGTAGCCCTGTGTCACGCGCCCAGACCTCTCATCGTACTCCGCCCGGTTGAGCGGGTGAGCTATGGTGGCGATGAGCCGCCGCGCCGAGTCGCGCGGGAGTTGGGTATCGGCATCGAGCGTGATGACGTATTTCACAGCACCCAGGATGCTCAGGTCCCCGATCTGCACGGTGTAACTCGATTGTGACGAGCCGCGAAGAAGGTGGTTGAACTCTTCGAGCTTCCCGCGTTTGCGCTCCCACCCCATCCAGCATTCTTCGCCTCCGTTCCACAACCGCCTTCGGTGGAAGAGATAAAATCGGTCCTGCCGGCCGTTGCCGTAGCGCGCGTTCAATCCACGCACTCCCTCGATCGCATGCTCGACCAGCACCTCGTCATCCGGCATGTGTTCCTGCGGCGCATCGGCGAAATCGGTCAGGAGGGCGAAATGGATGTTATCTTCCTGATTGGCGAGATGATGAATCTCCAGATGATCGATCAATTCCCTAACATTTTGCGTGCTCACAAGCATCGCCGGGACGACGACCATCGTGCGGGATTCTTGCGGGATGCCGTCCTTGAACTCTAACTTGGGCAGCACCTGCGGTTCCGTCGTGAAAGTCAGGTCGCGGTTGGTCGCGCTCACCGCCAGGTCACTCACCGGGATTATCAGTAGCAATGCCAACAGGACCAGTTCGGTATTACTCGCGCCGTGACCATGGGCGAAATCCAGCAGGAACCACGTGACGAGCCCAGTCACGAGTGCGATCATCCCGAGATAGAAAAATGCCGGGTATCTGGTCGAAATGCGGTTGGCGAGTTCAAACGGATCAGCCCAGTATCCGGATTCGGCTTCGAGCCGCGCCCGGCCGGGTCCGATGAGGTAATAACCGACGTGCGACCTGGCCGTATCGATCGAATCACTCGCCTCCCGTGCATATCGAAGCGTTCTCCCGGCGATCTCCACTTCCTGTAAACCCGTGCGCTTCGCGATCTTCTCGATCACCGAGCGGTAACGATTGCGCGTATCGAAATCCTGCAGAGCGTGAACCCCGGCCGGATCATCGCGCAGCGCCAGTTCGACGAGACACGTGCGCTCAAAGAATTCTGCGTAGTCGATCGATGAGAGAAAGCGCATGCTGGTGATGACATTTCCGGCCGATACCTGGTTGGCGGCCTGCCGGTGGTGCTCGATGCGCATCATCAGATCGCCGGTAGTCTCTTGCGCCGTCAAGCGTTGCTCCAGCCAGAGGAGTGCGGGGGTGATGCTCGAGCCCTGATCCCGCAGGCGCTGTAGGATATGAACGGCGAATGGCGTGCTGAGTTGCTCTCCGCCCTGTTGGCGTTCGGCCAGCATGATGAAGATGTCCCCCGGCCGCCGCTCAGAAGCTGACAATAGCTCATCGGCCCAAAGATCAGCGCGCTTGCGCTCATCCTGAGCCCAGAGCGTCTGCCTGGCCAGGCGCCGCATATTTTCAACCAGCGCGAGCCGGAGCATAATTGCGACAGCCCAAAGCTCTCCGATCGTTAGCGGAGCGACTTCCTGATATGCCAATACGAATCGCGCAAGCATCTCGGCGTCGAGCCGGCAGTCGCTTCGCTCGATGAGGGCAATGGCGATGGCGTAAACGCGCGGATAACCCGTATATGGACCGCTGGCGAGTTTGGGGAGTTCGCGCAGGTAATGTCGAGGCAAATCCTCGCGGACCTCGCGCAGTTGCTCCTGCACTATGTGGAAGTTGTCCATCAACCACTCGGCGGCGGGCGAGATGGTCTGCCCGCGCCGGACGTTTTCGGCAATCGCCCGATAGCAATTGGTCAAATATCGGCCGTTGTCTTCCAGACGATCGAGGAGCGGGCTGGGTTGTCGCCTGCCCTTCGTCGCCAGCGTATGTTGACTAGCCAACTCCTTCGCATATTGCTCGAGCCTTTCGAGGCTGCAGAGTTCGGCCCGAATCGGCTCATCGTCTTCCGCTAACTCCGTGTCCTGCCGGCGGCGAGAAGTCAACCCCCAGACTCCCAGGCACATAGTGCTAAAACTCAATAACAAAAGGAAAATATCGAACGATGCGTGATTATCCGCTACAAAAAACGCAAAATAACAATATGCACAAAACGAAAAAATTGCATCGCTCCCTCTTCCGTTTTTTGTTTTCCCTTCGCTACTCTTGTGATGTATCTTTTCGCTCAAATCGCTCAAAAAATTCGCCAACTTATTTTTTTACAACCCATTAGCGGCTACACTTGTTTTAAAAGTTGAGTTAGACTTTGCTTAAATGACCAGCCTATCACGCATTCGATTATTATCGAAATAAAACCAATTAAATAATCGATTGTGGGTAGGCTCTTAGCACATCGGATAATCCATGGGGTGTTCTAGACAGAAGGGAGGATGGTATGGGCGACAACCTTAATGATAGCAGTCCAGATACCGCCGAACAAACGAGGGAAAAAAAAGATGGACACTTCTTCGTGGTTGGGCTCGGCGCATCTGCTGGAGGAATAAAGTCATTTAAGGAGTTTTTTTCGCACGTGCCTCCCCAGAGCGGAATGGCATATGTCGTCATTCTGCACATGTCGCCTTCGCACGAGAGCAAACTGACGGAGATACTGCAACTGGCGACGAGGATTCCGGTGACACAGGTGTTAGAAACGGTCAAGATCGAACCTGACCACATCTATGTTATTCCGCCGAACCGGAGCCTCTCGATGAGAGACGGCAATTTAACGCTTTCGGAGATGACGCGGATCGAGGAGCGGCGCTCTCCCGTCGATATTTTTTTCCGCTCGCTCGCCGAGTCGAACGATTCACGAGCAGCCTGCGTTATTCTCTCGGGCACTGGGGCCAATGGCTCGATGGGTCTGAAACGAATCAAGGAGTTTGGCGGTATAGTTTTCGCTCAGGATCCGGCAGAAGCCGAGTACGACGATATGCCGCGCAATGCGATCGCCACCGGACTGGTCGACTTCATCTTGCCGGTGGCTCAGATGCCGGAGAAGATAATCGCATATAAGAATAACGTCGGCACGGTCCGCATTTCCAACGAGCCTTTGGAGCGCCACGAAACGGATGAGGCAGCACTGCGCGATATCTTCACTCAACTGAGGGTGCGGACCGGGCATGATTTCACCAACTATAAGCGGGCGACCATGCTCCGCCGGATCGAGCGGCGGATCAACGTTTACGAGCTTTCCAACCTGCAGAGTTATGCCCACCTCATCCATGAGCATCCGGAAGAGGCGAGGTCGCTCCTCAGGGACTTGCTCATCAGCGTGACCAACTTCTTCCGCGACTCGGAGAGGTTTCAGGCGCTTGAAAAAAATATCATTCCGAAACTCTTTGAGAACAAAAGGGCCGGGGATAATGTGCGCGTCTGGGTCGCGGGCTGCGCCACTGGCGAAGAAGCCTACTCGATCGCGATGCTGCTGTCCGAATACGCCTCGGGTTCCATCGATGCCCCGAACCTGCAAGTATTCGCGACCGACCTCGATGAAGAGTCGATCGCGGCGGCGCGCGAAGGATTCTACACAGATACCGAGGTGGCCGAGGTTTCGCCCGAGCGGCTGCGCCGGTTTTTTACCAAAGATGGAGAAGGTAACCGGGTGCGCCGGGAATTACGGGATATGGTGCTCTTTGCGGCGCATAACATCATTAGAGACCCGCCGTTCTCGCAACTCAACCTCGTCTCCTGCCGCAACCTGCTCATCTATCTCAATCGGCCGGCGCAGGAGAAAGTGATGGAGGTTCTCCACTTCGCCCTCCGCCCCGAAGGATATCTTTTCCTCGGGACCTCGGAGTCGATCAATGACGCCGCTCACCTCTTCATCACGACAGATAAAGATCATCGCATCTATCAAAGTCGCGCAGTGACATCGCACATGTCATTTCCGCTCCCCAAAATGCCGCTTACCACGAGGATCGATCAGCGCCATAGAGAAGAGCGTGATGAGACGCGTGCGCATGAGCGCCTGTCATACCTCGACCTGCATCTACGCCTGCTCGAGCAATTTGGCCCCCCCTCAGTCGTGGTCAATGAAAATTACGATATCGTACATTTATCGGAGCGGGCGGGTCAGTACATGCAATTCACCGGCGGCGAACCAACACACAACCTTCTCAGAGTCGTGCGCCCCGAACTGCGATTGGATTTGCGCACTGCTCTCTATCAAGCCGTGCAGAAACGAACCAACGTCGAGGCGCGCGGCTTGTACGTCCGCCTAAACAATCACACGCAGACTGTGAATCTGATAGTGCGTCCCATCATGCGCGATGACGATCCGGGGCGCGGCTTCATTCTCGTCATATTTGAGGAGGCGGACGAGACGGTGGGGAGTGAAGCCCCTCTCTCCATAGAGGAGATCAGCCAGGCCGAACCGGTTGCTCACCAGCTTGAGGAAGAGCTTTTGCGCGTCAAAGCCCAGTTGCACGCGACCATCGAACAATACGAGATACAACATGAAGAATTGAAAGCCTCGAACGAAGAGCTACAGGCGATGAACGAGGAGTTGCGGTCGGCAGCCGAAGAGCTGGAGACGGGCAAAGAAGAGCTCCAATCGGTAAACGAGGAGTTGGTGACCGTCAATCAGGAGCTGAAGGTCAAGATCGAGGAACTCTCTCAGGCCAACAATGACTTTCAGAATCTGATGGCTTCGACCGGGATCGGCACCATCTTTCTCGACCGGTCTCTGCGCGTTAAACTCTTCACTCCGCGTGCTTGCGATATTTACAACCTGATCCCGGGCGATATTAACCGCCCACTGATGGATATCACCACCAGACTCCTCTATGTCGACCTGATCGATGATGTTGAGCAGGTGCTCGATAAGCTGCATCCGGTCGAGCACGAAGTTCAGACGCGCGACGGAGGCTGGTATCTGGTGCGCCTGGTCCCTTATCGCACTAAGGAAGACCGCATTGAAGGGGCCGTCATTACTTTCATTGATATCACCTCGCGTAGGGCGGCGGCAGATACGCTGCGCCGCACGCGGGATGAGTTGGAGGTCCGCGTCAAAGAGCGCACGGGGGATTTGCAGACGGTGAATGATGCCTTGCAGAGTGAGGTCACTGAGCGCAGGGTCGCCGCGGACCGGGCGCGCGGATTGCTGCGGCGAATCATCACGGCTCAGGAGGATGAGCGTAGCCGCATCGCGCGCAACCTGCACGATCACCTGGGCCAGCAATTGACCGCGCTCCGGCTGCAGCTCGAAGCGATTAAAGATAAAGACGGCAACCGAAAGGAGCTCAATCAGTCGATTGAACAAGCGCAAATAATCGCCAAACAACTCGATATAGATGTGGATTTCCTCTCGTGGGAACTTCGTCCCGTTTCACTCGACCGCCTCCCTCTGGTGACGGCACTCTCCGATTTCGTGCTTGAGTGGTCGAAACATTTCAATATTCCGGCTGAATTTCATACTTCTGATATGGAGATAGGTCGTTTTCCTGAGAATATTGAAACCAATCTCTACCGCATCGCACAGGAGGCGCTCAATAACATCTATAAACATGCGCAAGCCACACTGGTGGACGTCATCTTCGAACGCAGGGACGATCATGTCATGCTCATTATTGAAGATAACGGTCAGGGTTTCGATATGAACAAAGTGGCGGTTCAAGGTGGAGAAGAGAAAGGAATGGGATTGGTCGGCATGCGTGAGCGAGTGGCCCTCATCGGAGGCACGCTCGAGGTTGAATCCCGATCGGGAGATGGCACAACCATCATCGTACGCGCACCTCTATCGTTATTAATAGAAAAACAAGGTGTATGAACGAGGATTATCATGCGCAAAATCCGCATCCTCATCGCTGAAGATCACGCAATGGTGCGCGAGGGGCTGAAGCTACTGATCGATTCGCAACCGAATATGCAGGTAATCGGAGAGGCCGAGAACGGGCAGATTGCCGTCGCGCAGTCGCGGGAATTGATGCCAGACATCGTCCTGATGGACGTATCGATGCCCGAGATGAATGGGTTAAAAGCGACCGAAAAACTCCGGCAGGAGTGCCCTCACATCAAGGTTTTGGCGCTCACCCGTCACCGGGACCAGGGGTTTTTGCAAGAGGTTATACGCGCCGGGGCTGCCGGCTACGTGCTCAAACAGAACACCGCTGCCGAACTGATCCACGCGATAGACGCGGTCGCTTCGGGGGGAAATTATCTGGATCCCGCCATCGCCGGAAAACTCATCGAGCGGTACGTCGGAGGACAGTCGAAAAACAACTCTGAGTCGCAGGGAGAGCTGAGTCCGCGCGAGGCTGAGGTCCTGCGCCTCATCGCATGGGGATACAGCAATAAGGAGATCGCCGGCCGCCTCGACATCAGCATTAAGACGGTCGAAGCGCACAAGGCTAATTCCAGCCGTAAACTGGGTTTGCATAGCCGAATCGATATAGTCCGTTTCGCCTTTCTGCAAGGCTGGCTGGAGGAGAATTAATTGATAATTGATAATGGATAATGGATAATTCGTATGAATTGTTGTCACTGTGTATACGAATTATCAATTATCACTTATCAATTATCCACTCTCTTCTGCCACTGGCATACGAAGATAGATCTGTGTAGAATGGCTAGTCGCTTAGCGGGCTTGCACACAACTTGCTGCTGCGAAAGCTGGTTACCGATTCCATCAGGTTTCATTACATCAATGAGTGCTGACGATCTCAACCGCAGGCAACAGCCGGCGCAGGCCCTGTTCGGAAATTCGAAGACCCCAGAGTTTTCGTGTAAGCGGAGGCTACTATAGCTATGATCCGATGTTACCATTGCGGAACCGATAACCTCGACGGTTCCGAGTATTGTGACGAGTGCGGAAAGAAGTTCACAGCTGCGTCGGCGAGAAATTTTTCAACGGTACCATCGCCCACGCAGACGGCGCCTCCACCTCCCCCCGCATTTACACGTGAATCGGTCCAACCGAAACCGGCGACCCCTTATACACCTGCGCCTCCACCCGTTCCGGCTCCTGTCCCGCACGAAGGCCATCGGGTAGATCATCATCCTGAAGAGAATGGAGAGACGCATGTGCGCGCCCGGCTGATCATCCAGCGAGGCGGCAAGGTCGGCAAAGAATTTCCCATCCAGAGCGATGAATCGCTGATTGGACGATGGGACGCTGATGGAGGCACTTTCCCCGATGTCGACCTTGATCAAGATGACCCCGAAGCGAAAGTTTCGCGCCGGCATGCGCGGATACACTTTATGAACGAGCAATTTCTGATTGAAGACCTGGGCAGCACCAATGGGACGTTCGTTAACCGTGGCCCCCGCCTGCTGCCGGGCGACAAGCAACCGCTCAACAACGGTGATGAGATCATCGTCGGCAAAACATTTCTAAAATTTGTCCTGAGTTGAAATCAAAGTGTTGATATGCCTTTTTGTCCAGATTGTGGAGCGCCCACGACAGTCGGTGACCCTTTTTGTGGTGAATGTGGCGCAAAGCAGGATAATTCAATCACCTCCACGGTCGCCCCGCAGAGAGAGGCGCGCACTGGAGTTATTAGCATGACCGGACCCGGAAATACCCCTGCAGGAATCCAACTTGCCCCAGGAACACTACTGGTCGAACGATATAAAATCGTCAAGCGCATCGGAGGCGGTGGTATGGGATCGGTCTACCTGGCCGAAGACCAGAATCTGGCTAACCGTCCGGTCGCTGTCAAAGAGATGATCGAAATGTTCGCCGATGAGAATGCGCGCGGGAAAGCCATCGAAGACTTCAAACGCGAAGCCGAACTTCTCGCCCGGCTCGATCATCCTTCTATTCCGACCATCTATCAGTATTTCTTCGACATCAATCGCGGTCGCTATTACCTCGGTCATGAAATACATCGATGGCGGCGACCTGGTGGCGCGCCAGCGCGCCGCGGGAGGCAAGGTCGATGAGCCGATCGTCACCAAATGGGGAGTCGATACGTGCGACGTTCTCCAATACATCCACTCGCAGGCTCCGCCGATCATTTATCGCGACCTGAAACCCGCAAACCTTATGATCGACGCACGCGCCAATCGGGTTATGCTGGTAGATTTCGGGATCGCGCGTTTCGTCACCCCGACGCAAAAAGGAGTGACTGCCATCGGCACCATGGGTTATGCTCCACCCGAGCTTTTTGCGGGCAATGTCGAGCCACGTTCCGATATTTATTCGCTGGGAGCGACCATGTTTCATCTCCTGACGGGCCAAGACCCGCAGGACAATCCGCTTCTGATTTTCGATTTCGCCAAGAACCCAAAACCGCGGCAGATCAATCCATCCATCTCTCCGCAGATGGAAGAGTTGGTCTGCCGCGCCGTGGAACACAAGCCCGAAAACCGATTTGCATCCGCGAAAGCGTTCGGCCAGGCGCTGCAGGAACATCTGCGCCACATCCATAACGGCGACGAGTTCCCGGTCGTCAATGCGTTCGAGATGCAGCCCGCATATGGAGCTTTGTTAGTCTGCATCAACTGCGGGCGCGAACTGGCCGTTGACGATGTCTTCTGCGCCTATTGCGGATTCAGGCAACCGTCGAAGCGTACGACGGCGCGGCTCATCGTCCTGGGGACCAACGAAATGTCCGCCCAGTTTCCGCTCAACAGCGATGGCGATAATCTCATCGGGCGGGTGGATCCTAACCGCGGGATAAGGCCGGAAGTTGATTTATCGAAATATGACCCGGCGGCGCGCGTCTCGCGCCGTCACGCCAGGATTGTCGTGCAGGGCACTCAGTTCTTCATCGAAGATCTCGGAAGCGCCAACGGCACGGTCATCAATGGCTCGACTAAACTCTCCCAGGGGAGCCGCCATCTTTTGTTGAGCGGTGACGAACTCAAACTCGGAGAGACGACGCTCAAGTTCGTGGTTTCGTAAGACTTGAAATTGCGAAAATGATTACCCATTCACCACAAAAGTCGCTGAGGGCAAAACAGAGCATAAAAGCAAGGAGCGGATACCGCGCGAATCTCCGCGGCATCCCCATTTTGTGTTATGTCTTGATTGTGATTTTTGCTGGTATTTCTCAAATTTGATGATGTTTCAAGCGACACAAGAGAGAGGCGAATCTTCGTCCGTCCGGTCGAAAGCTCAGAGCGGAGGCAGGGGGCAGAAACCCAATTATAGTTATGTCACCCTGGCCAGCCTCGGGTTGCGGACCGGCGCGTTCCTGATCGACTATATTCTCACTATGTTGATATTGGCTATCCCTCTCGTGCTCGCCGTATATCTCAAGCGACGCCTGCTCGCCGTCACCGCTGCAAATATCGTTGTCACCCTTGGTTATCTCATCACGGCAGGTGCGATTTTATACAATCTGGTTTACTCATGCGCGAAGACCGGACAGAGTCTCGGTAAGAGCTTCATCGGCCTGCGCGTGGTGCGGCTCGATGGAAAGCCGATGGATTACAAGACTGCGCTTACGCGCCATCTCGTCGGCTATCCCGTCTCCGCTCTCTGCCTGGGTCTGGGAATGTTATGGATGTTCTGGGACGGTAAACAGCAAGGCTGGCACGACAAACTGGCGAAGACGATAGTGATTAAGGACTGATCATATGACGATTACTTATTGTGGGAAATGTGGGTCCGCCAATGGAAACAGCGCCCGTTATTGTCGACAATGCGGAGTGGAGTTGAGCAGCCAGTCCGGATTCTCCCCGCAATCGACACCCCTCAATGTGGAATTTTTCCCGAAACCCGGAACGAGAATTGCTAGAAGAGATGCGCAAAAGAACACTTCCTCATCTCAATCGGAACAGATAGTGATCTCCGCGAAGGGATCGATCTCCGATGACTCATCCTCGAGCGCCATAGAACCGGGGGATGCGGTGCAGGATCCGGTGGCGATCAGCAAATCATTGCGGCGCGTGCGCGCTTCCGGTTCGTTGATACTGGAAGTCGCCTCCAAGAAAAAACAGGATGAGATGAACGCTATCATTGCAATGGCGATCGAGGGGTTTGAGAAACAGCCCGAACGACCTGAGGAGACGCAGCAAGCGCCCACATCGACCCGATCGAATCCGGCCTTTGGCGAGTCGAAACAGCGCCCGCTCCCGGCGGCCGGCGTCCAGGTAAAAATTCCCAACGCGACGCAACCGCTGGAAATGGTGATTTCAACCTTCCAGGCGGTCTGGCGCAAAGCCGTCGATCTGATGACGACCTCATCGCCCCTTTCGGATTCCGGCACCACTGCCTCGGGCGGAGGTCCCATATATCCCAACGGTCCCTCTATCGTCCTCGCTCAGGCGTCCGGACTGAATACCAAACGCAACCTCAGTCCCAAGCTGATAGCCGGATTGATCGTGATCGCGCTGCTGATCAGCGTCGGCTTCTACCAGCTTATTCGAGATCGGCTGCTCTCTCCCGACCAATCTCTTAGTTCGGAGCGGGAACTGCAGAGTGCGGAAGAACAGAGCGTGAGGTACGTTCAACTCGGCAAGAACGCAAGCGAGAAGGGGCAATACGATGCCGCGATCGCAAATTTCAGGACGGCACTCTCGATGACTCCCAACAAGTCGGACCTGGTCTTCATGATCGCGCAGACGCACTCATCAGCCGGCCAGACCGAAGAAGCGTTGAGAACATACAAGGCAGTGCTGCGGATCGATCCGGAACATCTGCAGGCGCGTTTGAATGTGGCCCTGATCCATCGAGCTCGGGGAAACTGGAACGCAGCTTATGAGGAGTTCAAGCGCATCATCGCGCTCGATCAGAACAGCGAGGAAGCGAACGTAGCGTTAACGGCTATCGAAGCATATCAGGCAGACAGCGCGCAACCGCCGCCGCCCATCGTTACCACTGCGCGGCGTTCACGCGCGACATCGAGGAAAACTCTCGTACTTCCGCCGGCCACCACGGCGCGATCACAGCTAACGTTCTTTTCACCGGAAGTTCCCGCCACGCAGATCATCCGGCCCCCCGCCGCTTTGGGCAGCGATAACAAGGAAGACAACCCTGACCCGCGGGGCATCGCGGAATCCCGTAGGAATCTCGGTCTCCGTTTTCTCCAGGTTAGATTATATCGCGCTGCGATCAACGAATTTTTGGCCACGCTCCGGCTGACGCCGGACGATAAAGACATCTATTATTTCATGGCAACGGCTTTTTCCGGACTCGGGCAGCCTGAACAGGCGCACGATTACTACAAGCGCGTCGACCGAGGCCAGTACCTGCAAATCTCGCAAACCGGGGCGCGCAAGACCGAGAAGGCGGCGCGCGAAGCAGCGAAGAGGCGCGCAGAAATGTTGAAGAATGACCTCGAGAGCGAACAACAGAGTGAAGTCAGACAAGTGCCCGGAGGGAGCAATCCCTTCAGTAAAGCGCTCATGAATATCTTTAAATAAGCGAAAAGTGCCACGACTGATTGTCAGAGCTACACCATCACACGGCGACTCCGTCGTCGAATTGTCGAGATTGCGAACAACTATTGGCCGCTCGGCGCGCAATGACCTATGCGTGGAAGACCCGTTCGCATCGCGACTCCACGCGGAGGTGCGGAGACGCGGCGACAATTTCTGGATAAGTGACCTGGGGAGCGCCAACGGCACGACGGTCAACGGAGCGCGTCTGACGAATGTCCCGGCACAACTCCACGATCGCGATATCGTTAGCATCGGTGAAACCGAGATCGAATATTCTGAACGCGCCGATACCGCCCCGGCACGTGGGCGCACGAGCATACTCTATTCCGATTCGCCCATCGCCCCCACCCCCGAAGCGACGATCTCGGCGAGTTCCCGCAATTCGGCTGCCAACCTCCTCTCCTCTCTCGAAGTCTCGCAGCGGACGCAGGTGAGGGCCGCCGGCGCAGTCCACGCCGTCCAGGATGATACGCTAGCGGTCATCAGCGATGTCAGCGTGAAGCTCCTCTCGCCTCTCTCACTCGATGAAACTTTGAAACAGGTTCTGGAATACGTCTTCAAGGCTGTGCCCGCTGACCGCGGGTACGTTATGCTGCTCGAAACTCCAGAGAACAACGCAAAGGCCGAGCCTGAACTGGTCTGTAAGGCGATGAAGACCCGAACGGCGACCACCGAGACGGAGACCGACGTCCAGCTCAGCCGCTCGATCACCGAGCAGGTGATAAAACAGGGCATCTCCGTGCTCACCTCTGATGCGCTGCAGGATCCGCGATTTCAGGAGCGCAGTTCGGTCATGCTCAGCGGTATCCATTCAGTAATGGCCGTGCCGCTAGCAGTCGAGAGCCGTATCTCAGGGATGATCTATGTCGACAATCCGCTGCACACCAATCGCTTCACCAAGCGCGACCTACAATTGCTGACCTACATTGCCGGAGTCGCTGCCATCCGCATCGAAAATATGAGGTTGCTCGAAGTACAGCAGGAACAGAAGCGGCTGGCTAACGAGCTGGCCTTGGCCAGTGAGATCCAACTGCGCCTGCATCCCGAGATCCCGCCGTCGCTTCCCGGCTATGAACTGATCGGCCTAAGTTTCCCCTGCTATGAGGTGGGCGGCGATTATTACGACTTCATCGAGCAGCGCGATGGACGCTGCGTAATCGCACTCGGCGATGTCTCCGGCAAAGGAACGGCGGCTGCTCTACTCATGTCATCAGTACACGCCGCAGTGCGAGCGCACACGAGGACGAGGCTTTCCGCCGGTGAAGTCGTCAGCGAAATCAATCTGTATATCTACGACAATACGCCGGCGAACCGCTTCGTCACACTCTTTTACAGCGAACTCGATCCCCGCACGCACCAGTTGACCTATATCAACGCGGGCCATAATTCTCCGCTCCTCGTTCGCGCGAGCGGAGAAGTAACGCGTCTCGACATCGGCGGATTCCCTCTGGGGATAACCGAGTTCGGCGATTATCGCGAAGGGTGGGTGGAACTCGAGATGGGAGACGTATTGGTCATATACTCCGACGGCGCGAGCGAGAGCCTCAACGAGCAGGGCGAGGAGTTCGGCGAGGCCCGTTTGATCGATCTCGTCCAGAAGAACCGCGGCCGGACAGCCGCCGGGCTGCGTGATCGCATTGACGAAGCGCTCACCAAATTCGTCGGAAAAGCCAAGACCGTCGATGACCTAACACTCGTGATATTAAAACGAAAGAGCCAGGATGAATGAACTGAAACAGATCATCTTCATACCGCTCCTCTCACTTCTGCCATGCGTCTTGTGGCTGTGGTATTTCTCGAGCCGCAGTCTGTACAAGCGTCCATCGATTCGCGTCCTGGGTGTGACATTCATCCTCGGAGCGGTGGCCACGGTCCCTGCTCTCTTTCTCAACCTGGAAGGCCAGAAGTTTTTCCGCGAGCATCTCGGCGAAAGCCAGCTCTCGCATATTCTCGTGCTTTTATTCATCGTCGGGCCGGTGGAAGAGCTGGTCAAACTTCTGGTGGTTTATCTCTACGCTTATCGAAAGCCTCAATTCGACGAACCGCTCGATGGTGTAATCTTCAGCGCCACCGCGGCGCTGGGATTCGCTGCGGTAGAGAATGTGGTCTATCTGGGACAGCACGATCCAATGCTCGTTCTGTTGCGCGGCCCGCTTTCGAACCCGGGTCACGCGCTCTTTTCGGCGCTCTGGGGATTGAGCCTGAGCCGTGCGAAGGCGGCGCCCAATCTGGTGCGCACGCGTTTCCCGATCATCGCCGGCGGTCTGCTGCTTGCTTCGGTGCTTCATTCTCTCTTCGATATCCTACTTATTGCATCATCGAGATGGAGCATCGTCTTTTTCGGAATACTCGTGGCGGTAATGGCAGGCCTCTTCTTCTGGGTGCGTTCTCGCATCAGATTCCATACGGAAACATCGCCGCACCGGGAAGGGACGCTCCTGATGCCGCTCTGGCGCTATTGCCAGGAATGTGGGGCGAGGGGAACGGCTGGCATGCGCTGCACGAAATGCGGCGGCTTCATCCCGGAGCCCGACGAATTGCAGCTCTGTCCTGTCTGTTCGACAATGCAGCGACCGGGCGCAAAATTCTGTTCGCACTGCGGAGCCAACATCAAACTACCGGTCAGGGAGAACCTGGCCACGCGCCCCCACTTCGTCTCGGTCACGCCTGAAGGGCAAGAGCGCATCGCCTACATCATCAACCATAGCGATATAATGATCGGCCGCACCTTGAATAACGGGTTCGTCATCGAACACCCATCCGTCTCCAAGCGACACGCCCGCATCGTCGTCGAAAATAACGACTACGCGCTCTACGATCTGGGAAGCAGCAACGGCACGTTCGTCAACGGAAAAAGGATTATGGAGACGAAGCTGCAGGATGGATGCGAGGTGCGGTTCGGCCGCGCACATTATGTCTATCGATCACACAAGAGCATGGCGGAAAAAACTGCCTAACCGGAATTCGCCCACAAGAAAAATAAATTAAAAAAAGAAGAGTTTCTGCGTTTGGAGTTCCGCGTTTACGCGGTCTTTCCTCTCCGCACTTGATTTTCCTGACCACCGGAAGGCGCAACTCCCAACATTGAGATCGCGTTCGGAGTTCCGCGTTTACGCGGTCTTTCCTCTCCGCACTTGATTTTCCTGACTGCCGGAAGGCGCAACTCCCAACATTGAGATCGCGTTCGGAGTTCCGCGTTTACGCGGTCTTTCATCTCCGCACTTGATTTTCCTGATCGCCGGAAGGCGCAACTCCCAACATTGAGATCGAGTTCGGAGTTCCGCGTTTACGCGGTCTTTCATCTCCGCACTTGATTTTCCTGACTGCCGGAAGGCGAACACCCAACTCTCTCGCCTTCGCCTTTTGATTTCTCCTCTACTCTGTTTTACTATCGCGGCATCGTTAATCAGCTGACGACGGCCACCCCTAGCAGATTCATTTACGGCCATCCCACCTCTGAGGAAACCAATGAACAGTTCTACCATATTGCTGTGCCTATCTCTGTTCTTCTGTCACCTGGACGACCTAGATCACGCCAGCTTCGAGGGTTTAGTGACCGAATCTTCAAACAATGCCATCGTCGGAGCGCGTGTGACGCTGCACCACATCGGTAACAACAGCGAGCGATCGGTGATCACCGATCGGGAAGGCCATTATCGCTTCCCGAAGCTCGCCGCGGGAACATATGTCCTGCGCGTCGAAGCGACGGGATTTCAGAGCGTGCGATACGAAGGGATCGAGACGATCGCGGGGGTCACACAGCGCCGCGACTTTCGTCTGCAGCCGGCGGTCATCGAAGCTCAGATCACTATCGATGCCTCGACCGATACATCGATGATCGACACATCGCGGACGGTCGTTGGAGGGACCATTACCGCACAAGAGATCGAGGTGCTTCCCGTTGAAACACGCAACCCGCTCGACCTCGTCTACGCGTTGGCAGGCACATCGCCGCCGGCGTTCAGCGACCGCGATCTGGCGGAAGGAGACCAATCGGATAACTTCCAGCAAACGCCCGAAGAGGCCGGCGTATTTTCGCTCAACGGAGGGACGCCTTTTTCCAACAACATAACCATCGAGGGTATGGACAATAACGATGACCGCGGCGCTCGAGAGAGAATCAATCTCTCTTCGCATTCCGTCGAAGAGGTACAGGTGATAACCAACCAGTTTTCATCCGAATACGGAAGGGCCTCGGGCGGGCGCGTCAACCTGCGAATACGCGGAGGATCGAATAATCTCCGCGGTGAAGCCTTCTATTACTTGCGCGAAGAAAGCCTCAATGCCAATGACTTCAGACGCAATGCCGATCCGGCGCGCGGCGTTCGCCTCCCCTATCAAAACCATAACCCGGGCGCCAAAATCGGCGGGCCGATCATTCCTGACAGACTTTTTCTCTTCGGCGCTTATGAGTATGACTACATCTACGACCGCGCGGAGATCTCGGCACTCCTTCCCGTCGAGACCAACCCCATATTTCCGCTGCCCAGACCTACCGGCGCCAATCTGGGGAGCACCTCGCATAACAGGATGGGCATCCCTGTCGATGTAAATGGAGGCGCGGCCGTCGGTCTCTACGACCTGCAGGTCACGACGCCACGCACGGCACACACTTTCCAATCGCGAGCCGATTTCAAACCGGGAGCGCAGCATGACATATTCGCGATCTACACGCTGGCGCGCAATGTCGATGAGCGCGGCTTCCCCGGCGGGCGGCGCACGCTGGACACAATCAGGCGGACCGGCAGAAGCAGCCAATCCATCGCATTTTCAGGGACCTCGGTCGTCACATCCTGGCTGATCAATAGCGCAAAATTTCAATTCTCACGGCTAGCACCTGCCGACGCCCCTTCGGATAATGGCCCTGTCATCCTGATCGAGACAGACGATCCGCGCGATGTGGTCGGGCAATCTAGCGCGAATCCCTTCACCAGGAGCGGGAGATTGACGGCGGGATCGAGCACGCTCGGCGGAACCGACCGCCGCGAAGAGCGCTATCAGATACAGGAGACGCTTAATTACATCCGCGGTGGCCATACCTGGCGCCTCGGCGGAGACTTCCAGAAGATCCGCTCGCGCTTTATAGATATCTCCGATGCGACCGGAACCTTCTCATTCGCGACTCCGGCCGATTTTCTCGCCAGCACGCCATCTCGGTACCAGCACCGTTTCAACACCGGTTCGGAACTGCGTAATAGCTATACCGCCATATTTCTGCAGGATGATTGGCGGGTTCGCCCACATCTCACTCTCTCGTTGGGGTTACGCTGGGACAATGAAACTATCCTCAAAGACCGCAACAATTTCGGCCCCCGGGTATCATTCGCCTGGGATCCCTTCCATACCAGCAGAACCGTGGTGCGCGGAGGTTTTGGGATTTTTTATAACAGAGTTTTGCTGCGCACGCTCGACGATTTTCTTTTGACCTCGAACACGATCGCGATCGATACGAACAACGAAGCAGCGGAACACCTCTTGACCGAATTGCAATTTCCGAATGCGCTTGCGGCGGATGACCCGAGAGTCGGCCAGTTGGGAGTGCGTGAATCCGGATTTCTGCGCCGCATTGGCGAAGGCTTCCGCATTCCTGAAAGTTACCAGGCCGCCCTCGGCTTTGAACGCGAATTCGGAGGCGAATACAAAATAGGGTTAAATTATGTATTCAGTCGCGGTCTTCATTTGTGGCGCGAGATCAATGCGAATGCGCCGCGTCTGCCCGTGGGATACCGCGATTTCACCGAATATTTGACCGCTCGCGAATTTGATAACACGCGCGACCCGATAACCCGCCGCCGTCCGATCACGGCGACGGGGAACGCCGATACCGTACGGTTCAGCCTCAGCCAGGCCCCGAGCCAGGTCGTCAACGAAAACGGCAAGAGGATCGTAGTTATAGGCTTGAACAATACATCGACCAGCAACCAATCGATATCGACCGCGGGAGCCCGCGCCGCCATCCGCAATCTCCGCCCTGATCCCACGGTAACTCAGGTAGAGGAACTGCAATCGCGCGGCAACAGCTACTATCACGGGCTGAATATCGAATTGCAGCGGCGGTTCATCGACCGGGTTTTCTTCCGAGCTTCATACACTCTCAGTAAGTTGATCGACGATGGAGTGGTCAATACATCCTCACCGCTAGTAAGCGGAAACTTCGTCCGCGAGAGAGCGCCGAGCCTGATGGACGCACGCCATCGGGTTACATTCAGCGGCAGTTATCTGATCCCACGATATTTCGGCGGAATCAATCTATCGGGGACTTTCACACTTTATTCGGCGCGCCCATTCTCGATCGGGATCAATGGAAATGACAGAAATCTCGATGACGTGAATAATGACCGGCCGATTTTTGGGGGCGAGGCGGATGAGATCATCTGGAGAGGCACCAGCGAGCCGCTTGACCAGGCTTTAGTCAACGGATTTTCGCTACCTGTGATCGGCACGTCCGGCAATCTGCCGCGGAATGCGGGACGAGGGCCGAGGTCATACACACTCAATTTACGCCTATCGCGCGAGTTCGTCTTCACTGAAACCCGGACCGCCGAGATACAGGTGGAGGCATTCAATCCATTCAATACGACGGTTTATAGTTTCGGCAGCGAGTTTGTCGATTACACGCCCGCGAGACTGGGAGACTTCCTGACGCCTCCGCGAACGGTGAAACCGAGAACGATGCGAGTGGGATTGAAGGTGAAGTTTTAAACGGGGTGACCAAACTAAGCCGTAAGCGGTCAATTCCCGGCACTTCTACCCCGGGAACTGACCATAATCACAGCCGCGTAGCTTTAATGTTTGGAGTTCCGCGTTTACACTGTCTTTATCATTTCGGAAGATTACCGGACCGCCTGAAGGCGGAACTCCGAACTTCGCGTTTGGAGTTCCGCGTTTACGCGGTCTTTATCATTCAGAAGATTTCCGGACCGCCTGAAGGCGGAACTCCGAACTTCGCGTTTGGAGTTCCGCGTTTACGCGGTCTTTATCATTTCGGAAGATTTCCGGACCGCCTGAAGGCGGAACTCCGAACTTCGCGTTTGGAGTTCCGCGTTTACGCGGTCTTTATCATTCAGAAGATTTCCGGACCGCCTGAAGGCGGAACTCCGAACTTCGCGTTTGGAGTTCCGCGTTTACGCGGTCTTTATCATTCAGAAGATTTCCGGACCGCCTGAAGGTGGAACTCCGAACTTCGCGTTTGGAGTTCCGCGTTTACGCGGTCTTTATCATTTCGGAAGATTTCCGGACCGCCTGAAGGCGGAACTCCGAACTTCGCGTTTGGAGTTCCGCGTTTACGCGGTCTTTATCATTCAGAAGATTTCCGGACCGCCTGAAGGTGGAACTCCGAACTTCGCGTTTGGAGTTCCGCGTTTACGCGGTCTTTATCATTCGGAAGATTTCCGGACCGCCTGAAGGCGGAACTCCGAACTTCGCGTTTGGAGTTCCGCGTTTACGCGGTCTTTATCATTCAGAAGATTTCCGGACCGCCTGAAGGTGGAACTCCGAACTTCGCGTTTGGAGTTCCGCGTTTACGCGGTCTTTATCATTTCGGAAGATTTCCGGACCGCCTGAAGGCGGAACTCCGAACTTCGCGTTTGGAGTTCCGCGTTTACGCGGTCTTTATCATTCGGAAGATTTCCGGACCGCCAAAAGCGGTACTCGCGTCCCAAAGGAATTGGCCACAAAACTCACTACCTCGATATGGATAAATCAACACCGCGGTTTCTTCTAATCAATTGATCCAATTCGTGGGCTAATTTGGAGTTTCTATTCTCCAATATCTTCTGATTCTGTACTGCCGCTGCGAGATCTCCATCCCAAAGGTACAATAATGCCAGTTTGAACCGCTCGTACTCTTTTTCCGGATGTGTACCCAGGTTTTTCTCAACCTCCTGGATAGCCTCTTTCGCTTCCCGCAGTTCGTAAATCGAACGGGACAGATTTTCAGATGCCACAGCACAGCTCTTATCCCAGTCACTCGCGGAACAAATACTAACAGCCTTGGACAAATGCTTCTTTGCATCGCGCCATTCCTTATTTGCGACATGAACGAGACCGATATTATAGAGTGGCCCGAAACTCTCTTTGATCAAGAGCGCCCTGTTCGATGCCATTAGGCACAAATCGTAATTCCCCAAGCTGTAATGGGCAAAACCGAGTTGTTGCCATGCCAGGTCGAGTCGGGAGTCGGTATCGACTGATTGCTGAAGTGGTATGATCGCTTCCGCGAATTTCCCCTCATCCACGAGACTCGCGCCCAGATTATAAAATCCTATCGCCTCGCTTGAGATATCCGTTGGATAGACAATTTTTTTCCGCGATAGCTTATCCATTGGTATTGGCTGTTCTAGTGCATTTGGTTGCGCCTCGATGCTCGGTGATATCCGCTCACGCGTGGTTACAGGCTGGTTTCGTAATCCTGGCTGCTCCGATCCCCTCAGCCGAAAATACGAGCCTATAAAAAACCCGATGAGCAGGATCAATATCACAACCCGCCGGCTGTTTTTCCTGGTCGCAACTTCCCAATCTTTCGTCGCCTGTGCGAAGGATTGCTTCTCGCTCATCAATGAAGGAAGAAGACGCTGGCGGCTGTCTTCGATCTGACTCTTGACGCGGTTCAGATAAAATGCGCCGCTGCTTAATTCGAGCTCAAGCCGATGGCGCAACTCGTCGATCTCTTTTTCAACGGAGATGCGCGCCCGGTGCGTCACGCCATCGCCATTCGCTTCGAGAGTATCGAGCCGCGATTGGCGCATTTGAGGGATCCTTTCGTATGTCTCTTTCCGGTTCTGCAGTTCAACGAACTTGTCGATAAATCGTTCATCGGTAGCCTCCTCTTTCCATTTCTTTTCCAATTCGCGAACATTTTCATCAGCCTCGCGCATGACTGTCTGAATCTTGGCGACGATCGGGCTGTGAACTTTCGAACTCTTGAATCGGAAAAATCGCCATCCCTTATTTCTGGCGATACCCGCTACCACAACCCCAGCCAGCGCCAGTGTAAAGATGGAAGCCGTCGTAACCCCGATGGCGAATCCGGCGATTACCGCGATAACTAGAGCGAGAATCATGAATTTCGATCTCTCGCGCACAGCCTTCCACCCCAGATTGGAAGGTTCCAGCAATTCATGTGAGACCGTGCGTACCGATGGAGTTGCCGGCGGAGGGCTTATCGATGAAATCTCTTGCCAGACCTCATCGAGCTTGAAGTGCACGCGCTTCCGCGCCTTCCCGTTTAGCGGGAAATTGAAGAGCCGTATCCTCGCGCCCGTTTCAATCCCGCACCAGGGACACTCGGGTAATTCCCGGAAATAATGATGCCCGCTGTGAAGACCGCATTTCTTCAGAGAAGTCGCCAATGACTCGAGCGGCGCGATCCATTCTTGTGGTTTGGGGCGCTCGTCGGCAATCGCCGATAAAAAAGCGCGGCGGAACAGTTCCGCGATCGGCTCGGGAATCGCATCCATCGACAAGGCGCCAGGCGGCTGCTTCATATCCCTCGATCCGGAATCGGCTCCGTATGCGAACCGGTGTTCCCTGATCGCCCTCAGCAACGACATCTCTCCTTCGCCCAAATAAAGGCCCGAGAATGGATGCCTGCCAAGGAAGAGAAGTTGGAATACCGCCACCGCCAGACCAAAAGAATCGTGAGCAGGTACGCGATTGACCTCACCGAGTGCTATTCCTTGCAACTCCGGCGGAGTGTATTCGGGGAAGCCTCCCTCACATCGATAAAATTTGCGGCCGGCCGACACCTGAAAACTGTCACAGTCGAGCAGAAAAATGGTCGCTCTCCTGGTGACGAGAATATTTTTGGGATTGACGTCCCCGATGACGAAACCGTGTTCGTGGACGTTGGCGATTGCCCGCACGATGTTTGCGGCCACGTATATCAGGAACTCCCAAGAGGCTTCGGGGAACGACTGCAGCCTGCTCTTTGGACTGTGGAGGGCGTGGACTTCTTTCCCCTCGTTGATCCTCTTCATCACAAACCCGACCACATCGCCTCCGGGGCGAGCGCGCAATATATCGACGGGCCAGGCGGAGAGTTTGATTAACCTTCCCGTTCCGAGGCGCGAAAGCGTGATGAGCTTCTCGGACTTCTCCGGCGTTATCGGTCCGTGGTAAATCTTGGCTGCGAGATCGCATCTGCCTTGAACTTCAAAAACCGCCCCCTCGCCGCCCGCGCCTAGAGGCTCTCCAGTTCGAACGATTTCCCCATCGGAGTTGTAAAAATTCTTATTCATGGCTTTAGGGTTTCATGGCTTCTGTTTTTATCTTCTGGTCGCCAGGATCAGTGTCTTGTCATCATCCGTCCTCCCGTTGATCCTGTCAGAATTCAAATATTCGACCAGTGAATCCGAGAGCTCTCTTGAATATCCAATGCGGCGCGGCCGCAGCCAGGCGAACATCGATGCGAAGTATGGCGCATATGCCTTCCGGGTGCGGTAGTCTAACACCAGATTTTGAATCCCATCCGTGAAAAGCGCGACCTCGTCGATACCAGAGGTATTCATCTCACAGTAAATCTTATCCGCAGCATCGTCATCGGTCAAAAAATTGGTCGAATTGGCATATTCGCCCTGTTGCGGCCAGCAAACGCAACGATATTCGTCTTCTCCGGCGGAGGCGACGATCGCGCCGTCACCGATTTGAAAATATGCCGCCTGTTCCCTTCCCACAACCGCCGCCAGCAGTGTGCAGGCGTATTCCCTGGGCGATTCGCCAGCCCATCTCGCGGCTATACTTTGAAACCTGCCGATCCAGCCGTGAATGAAATCATCGACGAGCTGTTCCCAGGTTTTTCCTCCATCAAAATGTGACTTGACATCTGCGACCAACAGATCACAAGCCAGAATCGAGCCCAGATTGGCACGAACCGCGCTGCCAGCGCCATCCGATGCAACAGCCAGCAGAATTTCTTCTCCCTGTGGCCCGTTAAAAACCTCGGCTCGACACGAGTCCTGACAAGTCATCGCGGATTTGTTATGTGATGTACCGGCGACCGAGGCTAATCCATATTTCCACATAAACAGTTTTTAGTTTTCAGGCGCAGATACCGGAAATCCGGAGTCAAAAACTCATAATGAAGCCCAGCCATCGGGTGACACAGGATTCTTGAGTTCGACGTCGTCTCCGGGACTTGAGCGTGATACGTAGGCCAGCGAAGACGAGAGCCACATAAACATCTCCCGAAAACGCATGCCGGTGAGTTTGAGCGGCTGCCGGACTGAAATATTCCGGAGTAAGTCGAAATTAGCGCCCTCAACCCCGACGGCGAAAAAAGCGAACGCCTTTGAGTCCTCTCCTGCCCGGACAAGATCGGCCGCGCGTTCCCAATTGTCGGTCGGCTCACCATCGCTGATCAAAAAAATCCACGGCCGGTAGTAGGATATCCCGTTTTGCCGATAGGCGGCCTTTCGCTCATTCACTATTTCAATGGCCTTTTCGATCGCGGTTCCCATCGGTGTGTCACCTTCAGCGCCTAGCGTGGGAGGGCTGAATAGATCGGGAGACTGAAATTCCGTAATTCGCTTGACCGGGCCAAAGGTCATCAATGACAGCTCGACCCGTTTGATCGCCAGCCCATCGGTCAACAGAGCGGTCCTGAAAGCCATGAGGCCCGCGTTCAGCTCATCGATCGGCCTCACTCTTCTGATGGATATCGAATCGTTGAGTATCTTCTGGACAGGCGAGAGCGACGGCGAAACGGCCTTCACATGATTCATTGACCCCGAAGTATCCAGGAGGAGGACGCACGGACAGCGCGGCTCCGGGTTATCGACGAATTCGGGATCGGGAAACGGGACCTGGTCTTGAAATTCGTTCACGTATAGATTACTCCCAGTAAGTAAGAGCCACAGCAAACTTTTTTTCAAACACTATCTTCCTTATCCCTGCTCATATCCCTGCAATTGCTGCTGTGGATTCTATCATCGAAAAGACGCCAAAACACCACCGGCGGTTCCCAAATGTATGAATGGTTCTCTGTAAATACTACGATTGGTGCATAAATCATCGTTATTTATCTGAGGAGTGTTCAAAATTAATCTCCAACATAATCTATTTTCACGCAGCTCACGCCCGGGTGCACCTTACAATCGTTGACGTTTGCCCCCCTCAATTTAGTCGCACGACTAATTTGCTAGACGCGAATTTTTGTCATTTTGCGACTTTTTTGGTTCTCTCAGAGTTTTCGCTCGATTTCTTATGATTATCTACGGACTTCAACACCTCTAGCTCGAAGATAATCTCCTTGCCCCGCACGATCGCGTTAACATACTGCTCCCAGAACTTGCGAAAGAACCTCAAGCTGGGATACGAATTATCGAGATTTATCAACAATTCAAATCCAAATGGCTTCCAAAGGTTCAGTACGGTCACACGGGTCCGGCGCTCACGAAATCGAACCTCGGTATAAAAAGGAAAAACTTCGCGCCCTTCGATCAAATTGCGGAACGAATAACTGTTGAGATGGTTGCGGTGTGTCAGGTCAGTAGCAAAATCGGGATTTGTCCAATGAGGTGCGATAAGCTTGACCAATCCGCCGGGCCGCGTGATGCGGTGTAATTCCATCACTACTGCCAATGGATCACGGACATGTTCGATAACGTGGCGGCCGATTACTTCATCGAACTGGTTATCGGGGAAAGGATAGGGTATATCGTCGAGATCGTGGATCACGTCGGCAGCACTGCGCTGGTTGACATCCATACCGATTGCGCCGGGAATCTTGTTGGTTCCGCAGCCGATGTCGAGCACGCGAGGGCTTGCCTCATAGCTTCGGCTCATTACTTTAGACTTCCTTACTCTGGAACATCTGCTTCGCTGCTACAGCAAACAAGAAGTCGTAGTTTAGCACAGCCTTCATTTGTGTTTTTGTCTTATTGTGTTTTTTGTGGTCAGTCCCATTCTCAATCAGGCTGATAATTCAGATTCGGCGCGAGCCATCGCTCGATTTCGCCTGTATCCATGCCTTTGCGGCGAGCGTAATCTTCAACCTGATCGCGCTCGATCTTGCCGAGGGCGAAGTATTTAGCTTCAGGATGTGCGAGGTAGAGGCCGCTGATAGAGCTCGCGGGAATCATTGCAAATGACTCTGTCAGTGTGATTCCGATACTATTTTCAGTATTCAGCAAATCGAACAACAAGCGCTTCTCGGTGTGATCTGGCTGAGCCGGATAGCCCGGAGCCGGCCGTATCCCACGATATTTTTCTTTGATCAGTTCTTCGATGCTGAGGTCTTCATCGAGACCGTACCCCCATTCTTCGCGCGCCCGCTTGTGCAACAACTCGGCAAAGGCCTCGGCCAGACGGTCTGCCAGCGCCTTCGCCATAATCGAGCTGTAATCGTCGAGATCACTCTCGAACTGAGCGCAAAGTTCGGAGAGACCGAAGCCCGTCGTAAGGGCGAATCCCCCGATGTAATCGGCCCGGCCCGATGATCTGGGCGCGATGAAATCGGCGAGCGCGTGATTGAATTGCCCCTCACGCTTCTCACCCTGCTGGCGCAAGGTATGAAACGTGGTGAGGATAGTCGCGCGCGCTTCGCCGGGATAGACTTCGATGTCATCACCGAAAGCGTTGGCCGGCCAGAAGCCGTATACGGCGTGGGCCTTGAGCTCTCTTCGGTTGACGATGCGCGCGAGCAAATTCTGCGCATCTTCGTATAACTTGCGGGCCTGCGCTCCGCTGGACGGGTCATCGAGTATGCGCGGGAATATCCCTTTCAACTCCCACGCGTGAAAGAATGGCGACCAATCGATGAATGGCGTTATTTGCTCGAGCGGATAATTTTTCAGAAGCCTGACGCCCGTGAATTCAGGTTTGGCGATCTCGGTCGTCGCCCAATCAATCGGCGTCCGGTTGGCGCGCGCCTTTTCGAGCGTGAGCAATGGCCGCTGGTCCCGCCTGGCTTCATAGAGTTCCCGGTCGCGATTCTGCTCGCTGAGGTTCTTCAAAGCGAAACGGCTGCGCGTCTCGGCGTTGACCAGAGCCCCGACCACCGGAACGGCGCGTGATGCGTCGAGAACGTGAACGACGGGCGGTTCGTAGTTCGGCGCGATCTTAACAGCCGTATGCACACGGCTGGTCGTCGCGCCGCCGATCAGCAATGGAGTAGTGAAGCCCTCGCGCTGCATCTCGCGCGCGACGTGAACCATCTCGTCGAGGGATGGGGTGATGAGCCCGCTCAATCCGATGATGTCTACCTTCTCTTCGTGCGCGACTCTCAACAGCTTCTCGCAAGGTACCATCACGCCCAGGTCGATGACCTGGTAGTTGTTACATGCCAGCACGACCCCCACTATGTTTTTGCCTATGTCGTGTACGTCGCCCTTGACGGTGGCCATCAGAATTTTGCCCTGGGCCCGTCCATTTCCATGCGCCGCCTTCTCTTCGTCCATGAAAGGTTCCAGATAAGCGACTGCCTTCTTCATGACGCGGGCGGATTTCACCACCTGCGGCAAAAACATCTTGCCCGAACCGAAGAGATCGCCGACCACATTCATTCCGTCCATCAACGGCCCTTCGATGACGGCCAGCGGTCTGCCATATTTCTGCCGTGCTTCCTCGGCATCCGCCTCGATGAAATCGGCGTTGCCCTTGACCAGCGCATGCGACAAACGTTCTTCCACCGTACCTGTGCGCCACTCCTCTTCTTTCGCTTCTACCTTGTCCTGCTTTTTGACCGTTTCGGCAAAGGCGATCAGTCTTTCAGTCGAATCCGGCCGCCGATTGAGCAGGACATCTTCGACCAGTTCAAGCAGGTTTTGGGGATCTCATCATAGACGGTGAGCTGGCCGGCGTTGACGATGCCCATGTCCATCCCGGCCTTGATCGCGTGATAGAGGAAAGCCGAATGCATCGCCTCGCGCACGGTATTGTTGCCGCGGAACGAAAACGAAATGTTGCTCACGCCTCCACTGACTTTCGCCAAAGGCAGATTTTCTTTGATCCACTTGGTCGCGCGGATGAAATCGACCGCGTAATTGTTGTGTTCATCCATCCCAGTCGCGACGGTCAGGATATTCGGGTCGAAGATGATGTCCTGCGGCGGAAAACCTATTTCGTCGGCCAAAATGCGATAGGCGCGCCCGCATATCTCTATCCGGCGTTCTAAATTATCCGCCTGCCCCTTCTCGTCAAATGCCATCACGATGACCGCCGCGCCGTAACGGCGGATCAGACTCGCCTGCTCTCTGAATTTTTCTTCGCCTTCCTTGAGCGAGATGGAATTGACTACGGCCTTGCCCTGCACACATCTAAGACCCGCCTCGATAACCGACCATTTGGAAGAGTCGATCACCAGCGGCACGCGGGCGATATCGGGCTCGGCGGCGATGAGGTTGAGGAATCTGACCATGGCCGCTTCCGAATCGAGCATCCCCTCATCCATGTTGACGTCGATCAGCTGGGCGCCGTTCTCGACCTGCTGGCGCGCAACGGCCAATGCCTCTTCAAACTGGTCGTTGAGAATCAGTTTGGCAAATTTGGGCGATCCCGTGACGTTCGTGCGCTCGCCGATATTGACGAAGTTGGTATCGGGCCGCAGCGTCAATGGCTCGTAGCCGCTCAGCCGCAGGTATGGCTCGACTTTAGCCGGCACGTGCGGGGGACAGTCTTTTACCGCCTCAGCAATCGCGCGGATATGATCGGGCGTGGTGCCGCAGCAGCCGCCGACGAAGTTGAGCCAGCCATTCTGAGCCCACTCCCGCAACTGCGGGGCCATGGTTTCTGGCGTCTCCGGAAAACCGGTAGGCGAGAGCGGATCGGGCAGACCGGCATTGGGATATGCGCTTATGTATATGGGCGCGACCGAGGCCAGCTCTTCGATGAACGGGCGCATCTCTTTGGGACCGAGCGCGCAGTTGATCCCGATGCTGAAAAGCTGCATGTGCGAGACGGAATTCCAGTAAGCCTCTACCGTCTGGCCGCTGAGCGTGCGCCCGCTCGCATCGGTGATCGTAAAGGAGCACATAACCGGGACTTTTCTTCCCGTCTCACCGAAATATTGTTGAATTGCGAAGAGCGCGGCTTTCGAATTGAGCGAATCGAAGACCGTTTCCACCAGCAAAATATCGACGCCCCCGTCCATCAGCCCGCGCACCTCCTCGTAGTAGGCTCGCGCCACCTCTTCGAATGTCACGGCGCGAAAGGCCGGGTTGTTGACATCTGGCGAGAGCGAGGTTGTGCGATTGGTAGGCCCGATCGATCCGGCGGCGAAACAGATGCGCTCGGGATGTTCCGCTATGAATGCATCGACTGCCTGCCGGGCGATACTCGCCGCCGCAAGGTTTATCTCATAAGCCAGATGCTCCAACTTATAATCGGCGAGCGATATCGACTGCGCTGTGAAGGTATTAGTCTCGATGATATCAGCGCCGGCTTCGAGGTATTGGCGATGTATTTCAGCAACTATTCGAGGCTGCGTAAGGCAAAGCAGGTCGTAGTTGCCTTTGAGATCATGCGGCCAGTCTTTGAACCGGTCGCCGCGGTAAGCGGCTTCGTCCAGATTGTAGCGCTGAGCCATCGTGCCCATCGCGCCGTCTATGATGACGATGCGCTGGCGGAGAAGTTGTTCGAGCCTTTTTTCGGTATTCGGATAATTGCTCACTTCAAATGATCTAATCACTAACGTACTTCACTGATGATGGGTAAACCGTCGGCGAATATCCACCACAAAAATCACAAATTGAAAATCAAGCGGCACCTGTTCATGCATTCTCAATTGTGATTTTTGTGGCCCAATTCTCACCGCATTCCGGATCCTATTTCAAACTGGCATAATCAAATACCTCGATGGTGTAATCCTCCGTCATCGGCTCGCAAATATCCTGTATCTGTTGGCAGTTGATACGGCCGATATTCCAGAACCAGAAGCCTTCCGCCACGCGCGTCGACCCGAATACCATCGGTGCATTTTTAAAAATGTAGTCGCCGCCTCGATTGTCGATCTTCATATCCTTGGGCCAGACGGCGATCCGGGCGAATACTTTATCGTTTGCATCGATCCAGATTTTGCCCTCGAGTTCCGGAGTGACCCTCGTATATTGATTATAGAAAAAGTTGGTACAACCGCTGAAATTGATCGAGATCATCTCCCTTCCCGCTACCGTTTCGCGCTGCCGATCATGCAGATCGCAATACCTGAGAACCTTTTGAGCATCAAAACCCACGGCGCGAGCGCCCCACATACCCCGCTTCCAGGCGGCGAAATGTCCCCATTCGATGGGACCCTGGTTGAATGCGTAGAAGCTGCTCGATCTGTTCTTCTTCTCCATTTTCTTCCGTGCCTTCGATCGCTTCTTCGCGACCTTTTCCGGTGAAACGAGTTTGCCGTTCTTTTCGACTAATACCTTTTCCCCCTTCATCTGTTTGCCCCAATATCTCGGTAGGAATACTTCATAGGTCTCCGATTTCACCTCCGTGGTCCCATTTCCTTTGGTCTTGCGAATGACCTTGCGCCATTTGTAACTGTAATCGGTGACCCCCCGCAACGAGAGTATCGACTGCTCTTCCGTGTTGAATTTCACCTCGCGTATCAGATCGGAAATAGTTGGTACGGGCCCGTCCGTTGAAACAGCTGCATCCTGGCCGAAGACTGCTGGTTGCATTAAAAATATGATCGACAAACCGATAAGCCGGAGACAGCTAAATTTCACCATTTGCAATGACCTTGCAACAAACATATCAACCCTCCGTGTGAAGAACGTTTATGCGGTTCTGCCGCTTGAAACACGAAAGATGTGGGGGTCTTCCGCGGTGAAGTCAGGAGATTTTGGAGAAACTCATTCTACCGCATTTTTTTTGATTGTTCAGCAGCCCAAGGCAAATCCGCTGAAATCGAAAACTGCTAACACAATCCTGATCCAAAACCTCTATTATCTAGATGTGACTTAGAAATTAAATATGTGTCTGTCACCTCAGCGCTTCAAAGACTTCCAGCGCGTGTGGGATCTTTCCAAACGGCGCAGACACTTGTACGCCCTGCACATACGGGCGCGCCTCCATCAACATCTCCTGCGCGATCCTGACTCCCTCTTTTAATGCCGCCGCGCCATCAGCCGCTGAACGCATCCGCTCGAGGACGGTTTCAGGTACCGAAACCCCCGGCACTTCATTGTTCAAAAATTCCGCGTTGCGAAAACTGGTCAATGGCCAAATGCCGGGGATGATCGGAATGCGGCAGTGCTCGATCCGCTTGAGGAACAATATCAATTGTTCGACATCGAAAACCGGCTGCGTGATCGCAAATTCCGCCCCCGCCTCTACCTTCCACTCAAAGCGACGAATCTCGTGATCGAGATCGATAGCGCCGGGATTCACGCCTACGCCGATGACGAAGGACGTCGGTTTGCCGATCGGATTTCCACCCGGATCTATCCCGTGGTTCAATCGATTGACGAGGTTCGTCAGCCCTATCGCATCGATATCGAAGACGGCCGTCGCATCCGGATAAGGCCCCATCTTCGGCGGATCACCCGTGACCAGAAGAAAGTTGCGCAGCCCCAGCGCGGCCGCGCCGAGCAGGTCGGAAAACATACCAAGCAAATTGCGGTCGCGGCAGGCGTAGTGAGTGACTGCCTCGATGCCCACCTGCTGTTCGATGATGAGCGAGACAGCCAATGCGCCCATGCGCGACTGCGCGCGCGGGCCATCGGGTACATTGACGGCGTCGACGCCCGCATCTTTCAGGGTACGCACCCCCTCGATCATCTTCGATGGATCGCAGCCTTTGGGAGGAACTATTTCCACGCTGGTAACGAACCGGCCGTCCGCGAGGCCCTGGGCAAACCGAGAACGCTCGCCGAATGGCGTCGGATCGACCTTAACGCTCTGTTCCTCTAAGGTGATCGCTCTCACGGTTTGGCGGGTTGGACTCAAAGCGCGGACGGCGTCAACCATCAATTTGATATGCTCCGATGTCGTCCCGCAGCAGCCGCCTATGAACTTGACGCCCGCGTTGATCAATCGCTTCGCGTACTTGGCCATATACTCGGGCGATGCCAGATACATCTGACGACCCTGCACATCGCGCGGCAAACCGGCGTTGGGCTGCGCGGCGAGGCGACGGGTCGTGAGCGGGCGCATCTTCTCGATCGCCTCCAGGATGATTTGTGGCCCGACCGAACAGTTCAACCCTATAATGTCGCCTTCCTCTTTATTGAGCCATTGATCCAGACGCTGCGTGAAAATCTCAGGCGATGTGCCGTATGCCGTCTCGCCGTGATCGTTGATCGTCATCTGCGCGAATATGACGTGATCGCACAGTTCGCGGACGGCGCGGATCGCCTGGTGCATCTCAGCCAGATCCTGAAAGGTCTCGAGCACGAAGCAATCGACGCCTCCCTCCAGCAGCGCCTGCGCCTGTTCCTTAAAGAGGTCCTTTGCCTCATCCACCGATGTCGGTCCGTAAGGCTCTATGCGAACCCCGAGAGGCGAGATGGCGCCGGCTACGAAGACATCGTGTTTGGCCGACTCAGCGGCGCTGCGCGCCAGTCTTGCGGCGGCGGCATTGATATCGGGCAGCTTTTCCTCTAGTCCCTGCTGTGCAAGTTTAAGCCGCGATGCGCCGTATGTGTTGGTTTCGATAATCTCGGCGCCGGCCCTGATATATTCGCGGTGAATATCGACGATGAGATCAGGCGAAGAGAGATTCAGTTCATCGTAGCTTCGATTGATGTAAACGCCCTTGGTGTAAATCATCGTACCCATCGCGCCATCAAAGACGCGAACGCGGTCATCCTGAATGAAATCCCGAAATTGATCCATACAAAAAAAGAAAGCAGATAGTTGACAGTTGAATGAAGAATGAAGAATGAACCCGACTATCGCCTATCAATCGTGCGCTATCAACTAAACAAAAGCCTCGCTTAAATAAAAAGCCTCGCGCAAAGTCACGCGAGGCGTTCTTTCCATTCTTTTCATTCCTTCGATGCGGTGCACCACGAGCAGCCTTTTAGCAGTTTTTTTCGTGGAGCAAGTCGCCATAAATCGCCACGCGCTAATTCTAAAAATGGAATGTATCGCGCCAGCCTTGTGGTGTCAAGGCGGGCGGCCCGTTCATTTAATATCCGTGCGATTCGGCGCAAAACGTGAGCATCGTCGGCTAATCCACTATTGATATACCGCACGCACAGGGCGTATTCTCATCCTATGACAGATCGAACTCCCTGCAGTATACTCGATTACCTCACAGCAAATGCCTCACAGTACGGCGAGAGGCCTGCCATCATTTGCGACAGCCATTCGATCAGCTACCGCGAACTAATCGATCAAAGCGCTCAGTGCCGCGGCGCGTTGCAGGAGCTGGGGATCGAACGGGGCGACCGCGTCGCGCTGATCATGTGCGATGGGCCGGAGTGGGCTCTGGCGCTGATAGGCATTATCAGTATGGGCGCGATAGCGGTGCCGTGCAGCACTATGGCAAAAGCGCCGGAGCTGACTTATATCCTCAATGATTGCGGCGTGAAGGCCGCCATCATCACGCCTGATCAGTTCGAAACGATCATGGCCGCATGGCAAAACGCCCCCGCTCTGCAAACGGTCTTGCTGGCCGGAGCTGAAGAGTCTCCGGCGGAAGAGAGTCTGTTGCGTTTCGAGCGATTGCTGGCGGAAGCCACACCGGTGCCGATGGCGGAATTTAACGCCGAGACGCTCGCCATCATCCTGTATACGTCGGGCAGCACCGGCCAACCGAAAGGTGCGGTCCACCGGCACGGCGACTTTCCGGTTATCATCGAGAGATGCGGGCGCAAGGTTTACGAGATATCACAGGTAGACCGACTCTTCTCCACTTCACGCTTGTTCTTCGCTTACGGGCTGGGCAACAGTTTCTCCGTGCCTCTTGGTCTGGGCGCCACGAGTATTCTCTGCCGCGAGCGTCCGACGCCGCCCGTGATCGCACGCATACTCGCAAACGAAAAACCCACTGTTTTCTTCGCAGTCCCGGCCGTCTTTCGCGGGCTGCTCGAATACATGCATCAGGGAAATGAACTGAAGACCGATTCCATCAGATTCTGCGTCTCGGCGGGAGAGTGTCTGCCGGCACAGATATTTCACGAGTGGAAGGAGGCTACCGGACTCGACATCGTCGATGGAATCGGATCGACAGAGCTGTTCTATATGTTCATCTCAAATCGGTGCGACGATATACGGCCGGGAAGCTCCGGCCTGCCGATAGATGGATACGAGATACGACTGGTCGATGAACGGGGCGGCATAATCGATGGCGCAGGGCGCGGCGATCTCTACGTCAAAGGCGCGTCCGCTCTGACTTCTTACTGGAACAACCCGGATAAGACAGCCGAGACGATCAGCCAGGGATGGGTGAAGACCGGCGATGTATACCGCCGCGATGAAGAGGGCTTCTACTGGTTCGAAGGGCGAAGCGACGATCTCTTTAAGTCGTCGGGACTCTGGGTCTCTCCGGGCGATGTGGAAGCCGCGCTCTGTTCTCATCCGTCTGTCCTCGAAGCCGCAGTCATCGCCGAAAAAAGTGCGGACGGAACAAACCTCGTCGCCGCTTACGTCGTATTGCGGCCCGGTATCGGACCAGATGGCGAGATAGTGGAGACACTTCAGTCGCACGCTTCGGATATCCTTCCACGTTACAAGCAGCCCAGGCGCATTTATTTTCTCGATCAGTTGCCGCGTACCGCGACCGGCAAGATGCAGCGCTTCAAATTGCGTGGCCGCAACCATACCAACTGCGCCTCGGTTGACTGACGATAAATAATCGGTGCCGGAACATTTGGAAGCGCGATTCTTCGGACTGGCGCGGAACCGATCGCATCACTCAACTGGTCAAGAGGTTACACCTCGGCCACATATCGAGTGCCAAGACTATTCCAGCGAACCCGCTCTTGCATACACCTCTCGCAATACAATCTCGCCGTATATCTCTACCTGATGAATTTGTCTTCAGAAATCCCGATCAGTGAAATTACTCTGATCTACAGGAAGATCAATGTGGAACTATGTTTGCAGGTCAAATTCGCAGATAGTGACTAAACGTAAATTTGATTCTAAAACGAAGCGAAATAGATACATTTTGACAGGCGCCGATACACACTTATGTAGAGCTAAGTATCATTTTCGCTCACAATCAAAGAATGAAGAAGTACAAACGGATTACTTTCGCCGGTCGGATGTTGGGCAAGCAATTGTTTCTGGTAATAGCTCTGCTCTTCTTCGCAGAATTCTTGCATTGGGCGATTACCGACCCGAAGCCAGCCTCGGTCGCATCATCACCAAGAGCGCCCAAGATTCTTTGGGAAAATTCAGAACAGCCGGGGCAAACGGGGCAAACGGGGCAATCCAGCCAAAAGGGGCATGGCGACCTCGTCAACTCCCTGACTTTTTCCACTGATGGGCGAATGCTGGCATCTGTCGACGCCGGCTCAGACATAAAGGTGTGGCGGGTCGAAGACGGAGGACTGGTGTATACGCTCGGGCAAGATAAGAGCGGTCCGCATTGCCTCGCTTTTTCGCCTGATGGGAAACTGTTGGTGGCCGCTTCAGGGGGGGCCACCAGGAATCTATCATTCTACCGCGCGGCGGACGGATCATCGCTACGCACAATCACTGCGCACAAGAATGGGACAAATACCATCGCCTTCACTCCCGATGGGACGCTGCTCGCCTCGGGCGGGCGCGATCACAAACTAAGGCTCTGGCGGGTGTCCGACGGCGCACTGGTTAAGGAACTCAATCAGGGAGCTCGCATTATTTCACTCGCCTTCTCTCCCGATGGGGGAGTGATCGCGGCAGGAGACCGCAACGGCAGGATCAAGTTATGGCGCGCGGCTGATGAGACGCAGCTCGGCGTCATCGATGCCCACACGGAATATGTCTTCTCACTCGCATTTTCACCGACCGGTTCGATGCTGGCTTCGGGCGGGGGTGATGAGAGCTTAAAGCTGTGGGCCATACCTGGCGGGAAATCGATACGCGCCGTAACTATTCCCAACAGCGGAACGGCAACCTCAGTCGCATTCTCATCCGATGGGCAGTCGGTGAACGCGATAACTTCCGAATTGGTGACTTCGCCCGCTAATACGATGCAATCGCTGGGCGCCATTCGCTCGTGGCGCATCGCCGACGGCGCCTTATTTTCCATATTCGACCAGCAGACAGACTCTAGCGTTAACGCCATCGCGCTTTCGCCCAACGGCAGCCTGTTGGGATACGGACGGCAGGACGGCGGCGTAGTCTTGGCCCGCATCCCGTTTTGACTAAATCTCAGCAGACCGCATTTACAAGGGACACGCTATCGCGATAAAAAGCTATGATGCTTTTTTATGGAATCGTTCGCGTCTTCGTGTATGAGGCTCTTATAACCATGAAAATAACCACCATGAAGAATCGGTGAGAACGACGATTTTTCCTCTCTTCGCCTTCTTCGGTTTTTCGTGTTTGCAGAGGAGGGCGTTCTTATGCTGTTTTGGTTATCTCCCCCTGACATTTTTTCGATGGAGATGTTTCACCTGGGATCGCCAGTGATCGAGAAGGTGCTGCGTCCGATGATCATTTACATCTTTCTCGTCGCGGTGTTGCGCATCTTCGGTAAGCGAGAGCTGGCGCAGCTCAATCCGTTCGATCTGGTCGTGCTGCTCTCGCTTTCCAACACGGTCCAAAACGCCATCATAGGAAACGACGACTCGGTGACCGGTGGCCTGATCGGCGCATTTACGCTGCTCGCGACTAATTACCTGGTCGTTCGCTTCCTCTTTCGCCATCGACGGCTCGATCAGATAATCGAAGGCAAACCTGCTGTTTTGATCGCGCACGGGAAACTGAAAACCCGCGCGCTGGCGAAAGAGTTGTTGTCGGAATCGGAGTTGCTCACCGTCGCGCGCCGCCAGGGATTCAAAAGCCTTAAAGAGATTGACCGATGCATTCTCGACCCGAGCGGAAATTTTATAATCGAAGGGAAATCACCGGCGGTCGCGGATCAACAGTATGCCGAGCTTATCAAGCAGTTGAATCAGATCAACCAACAGCTGGGCGAACTCAGGCAGCAGATCCAGACACGTTGATTTGTAAGAATGTGAGCGCGCGCGGCCTCGCGTGCTTCCGCTCGTATGACGATCTTTCACCGGAAACCACGGCGCGCGAGGCCGCGCGGGGGCTGGGGTTTCAGAGGAGACGAAAAATGGATTATGTGAATTTGGGGAATACCGGACTGCAGGTATCGCGCCTGTGCCTCGGCTGCATGACTTACGGTGTGCCCGATCGCGGCGCGCATCCCTGGACGCTGGATGAAGAGCAAAGCCGCCCTTTCATCCGCCGCGCGCTCGAGCTCGGCATAAATTTCTTTGATACATCCAATAGCTACTCGGATGGGACGAGCGAGGAAATATTGGGCCGCGCGATTCGCGACTTCGGTTCCCGGGATGAAGTAGTCATCGCCACCAAGGTTTTTTTTCAGATGCGAAAAGGCCCGAACGGCCGCGGTCTATCGCGTAAGTCGATCATGACCGAGATCGATGCCAGCCTGCGGCGCCTCGGCATGGACTACATCGACCTCTACCAAATTCACCGCTGGGATTACAACACGCCGATCGAGGAGACGCTCGAAGCGTTGCATGATCTCATCAAACAGGGCAAGGTCCGTTACATCGGCGCGTCGTCTATGTTCGCCTGGCAATTCTGCAAGTCGCTCTATTTGGCAAGTCAACTCGGATGGACGCGATTCGCGACGATGCAGAATCACTACAATCTGCTCTATCGCGAAGAGGAACGAGAGATGATGCCGCTGTGCTCAGCTGAAGGTATAGGCGTGCTGCCATGGAGTCCGCTGGCGCGGGGCCGCCTGACGCGCGAATGGGGAGAGAATACCCGTCGGATGGAGACCGACGACGTCGGAAAGAAACTCTACGGCGGAACAGAAGACGCAGACCGCCGGATCGTCGAGCGCGTGGGCGAGATCGCGGTGAAGCGCGGAGCGACGCGCGCACAGGTGGCCCTGGCCTGGATGCTGCAGAATGAATTCGTTACCGCGCCCATCATCGGCGCATCTCAACCACATCATCTGGAAGATGCCGTCGCTGCGTTATCGCTCAATCTTTCGGTCGAAGAGATATCCACGCTCGAGGAACCCTATGTACCTCATAGCATCGCCGGCTTCTCCTGATTAGCCCGAACCGCAAAAATTCGCCAAAAAAAGACGCAAAATTCGTGTCCCGATTTTCGCGTCTTTTTTATGGGTTAACCGGTTAATTCTTTGACTAAAATGTCAGCTTGAGTCCGAGTTGTATCTGTCGCGAATCCGTCACTGTCGAAGTAATCCTTCCTGCTGCCGACGGTGTCGTAGCCACTCCCTCGGGGCTGACACCCGTAAAAACGACCAGGCCTGAAGGCACGGCGAAGTTCGGATGGTTCGGCAGATTGAAGACCTCGGCACGGAATTGAAGCGCGCGATTTTCACCGAGCGGAAAAGATTTGCCAACCGAGGCATCGATGCCGATCATTCCGGGGCCGATCAGCGTATTGCGTCCGAGCGTTCCGCGCGTATTGGCCGCGGGTACCTCGAATGCGTTCGGATCATAATAGAGGTTCGGCCCGCCCAGTATCGGATTGATCGTGCTGCCCGGTTTCACGTTCGGCCGCTCGTGCGCCGAGAAGCTGGTCGTGTTGAGATTCCCCGAACGGTTAAAGCCCAGCCTCACGGTGAACGGCACGCCGGAACGAATCGCGCCGATGTTATTTATCTGCCAACCTTTCAAGAGAGCCCCGGCTACCCCTTTAGCCTTGCGCCCGAACGGCAGGTCATAGGTCCAGTTGAAGGTCAGATTGTGTTTGATGTGAAAGGCCGACAACCCGCGATCGAGTGTGCGGTCATACCAGTCCAGCACGTACTGCACGTTGTTGACGAAGTCCTGCGAGTTAATCCCGCTCGAGTCGTCGATCGAGCGTGCGTAGGTATAGGAGAGTTGTGTGCGCAGCCCCCCCGCATAACGCTTGACAACCGAGACCTGCGCCGAATTGTAGAACGATTGCGCATCGGTCACGCGCTGCCAGATGCCCGTGAAATTCGGATTGCGCCGCCCCATTGTCGGCTGATAGGTCTTCACCCCGTTGACTATCGTTTCGGGCGCCAGGTTAGCGTCGCCCAAACGAATGAGATGATTTCCCCGCGAACCGGCATAGGCCAGAGTCATATCGAAGCCGCCGGGCAATGAGCGCTGAACGCTCAGGTTGTATTGCATAATGTAGGGCGTCTGCATATCGAAGTTGGCTGTCTGCACTTGCGCCGGGATGGGGGCGTTCGGGTTGAAGTTGGCGAGGATGTTGGGGAACGGTATCGGCGCGATTCTGCTGTCGAGCGAGGTCCGCGTGGTAAACGGCGGATTGAGGCTGCCGGAGAAGAAATAATACTTCGGCAGTATTTGGTCATAGAACATGCCGAATCCGGCGCGGATCGCGGTCTTTCCGTCACCGAACGGATCCCACGCGATCCCGATCCTGGGCGCGAAATTCTTCAGCGAGGGATTGTTGTGCCACGGATCGCCGACCGTGATCTGGCTATCGGTCACCTGCCGCAGGTTGGAGATCTTTCCGTTTACCTCAGTTGGCACGGTCACAAACTCATAACGCAATCCCAGATTGATGGTGAGATGCGGTCTCAACTTGAAATCATCCTGAATGAAAAACCCGAAGAGCGACTGTCGGTAACCCCGCACCGGATCGATCCTGCCTGGCACGGCCAGGTCGACGCTGTTGGGGCGTCCCTGCAGGAAGCGCTCGAGGTTGTCGAAAATGACGACGCCGCCCCTCTGACTGACGGTGTTCTGGTTGAACTGGAGCCGCTGAGCCAGCCCTCCGAATTTCAAACCGTGCGAGCCACGGGTCATAAATATCGTATCGCTCACCTGAAAGTTGTTCAGGCGATCGAGCCTCGGCAGTCGAAAATCGCCACCCAGTTCAGTCACCAGTCCGGAGATATTGATCGCACCGAATGGCTCGCCGGGAATGAACAATAACGACTCGGGGATGTCGATGGTGCGCTGGTTCTCGGCTTCCTGCACCGACCGATTGAAGCCAAACTGCGCGGTGTTGATCGCACCCGAAGCGAAAGTATGCAGATATTCCATTGTTAAATATTGGTTGCGCGAGCGCTCCTTGGTAAATGCCACCGGCGGCCTATTGGCTATCTGGCGATTTACGTCGCCGTGGTCGAATGTGTATCGGCCCCAAAGCTTGTTGCGTTCGGAGAGCTGGTGATCGATCCGGCCCTGGAAGAAATATTCATCGGTCGGTTGTAAAGTCGAAAAGAAGTACTCACCGCCGCCGCTCAACAGGCCCCTTGAATTCCTGATCAGTCTGCCGTTGACTCGGGGGAAAAAAAGGTCGAGATAGTTCGGAATGCTTGGATGGAGCCCCACATTGCGGAACTGCGGCGACCCATCCTGATTGAAGAGCGGTTCCCCAATCCGATCGGCAGCCTGTAACAGCCCCTGGCGCGCATTGTCATCGGGCACGGTTGTCAGGCCGGTGATGCCCAGTCGTTCGATCAACCCTTCAAAAGCAGCGAAAAAGAACGTTTTCTCCTTGCGGATCGGGCCTCCGAGAACTCCGCCCATTTGATTGCGCTTGAATGGCGGGATCGGCAAGTCCTGCCGGTCGAAGTAGTTCTTGGCGTCGAGCGCTGAATTGCGATGGAAGTGGAAGAGAGACCCGTGATAGCTGTTCGTCCCCGAACGCGTGACCGCATTGATGACGCCGCCGGAGGAACGCCCGAATTCCGCCGAGTAGGCATTGGTCAACACCTGAAATTCCAGGATAGCCTCGACGCCGAGCAGCACGCCGGCAACCGATCCGGGCGTCTTGTTGTAGACATTATTGATGTCGGTGCCGTCGAGCAGGAAATTGTTCTGTTCAGGGCGCGCGCCATTAATCGAGATCTTGGGCGTGCGCCCGCCGATCGCATCGTTTCCTGCAGCCAGCGCCGCGCTCACGCCCGTCTGCAGCAGGGCGAGTTGCTGGAATGAGCGGCCATTGAGCGGCAGATCGCGGATTTCATCCTTGGTGACGAGGCCGCTGAGCGCCGCCGATGTGATATTGACTGCCGGCGCTGAAGCCTCGACCGTGACCAGGCTCTCGAGCTGGCCGACGGCCAGTGTCGCATCGGCTACTACATCCTGACCGACAGCGAGCGTGACGCCTCGCCGCAGGTGAGGCTGAAAACCGGCGGCCGTCACGCGCACCTCGTAATCGCCGGATGGCAACAGCGGCATCCGGTAATTACCATTGGCATTGGTGGCCGTAGTTTGCGTGAGGCCGGTCGCCACGTTGCGCACTTCGACCTTGGCGTTTGCGACAGTAGCGCCGCTCTCGTCAGTCACTGTTCCCTGTATGCTCGCGCCAACCGTTTGCCCGAAAGCAATGCCGCTGTAGAAGAACCATGGGGCGATCAAAAGGGTAGACAGGCTGAAGACAATCGTACGAAAGTTCATTGAAGCGCCTCCTGCAATTCCCGTGAGCGTCCGCGCTCACGAAAGTTGTTCTGTTTCAAGAGGTCGTCCGCAACATCATGAACGACACCTTATTGTTTTAGTAACACTGTTCGTATTCGATTCTGATGTATAAGTCTTGCTTCTTTCTATTCTCTCTATTCTTTCTCGATGAGGAGCAGTAAAGCCATTTCGAACGGTGGCGGTATTCTACAACCAGAAAAAGGATCGAGGAATAGATAATAGGCTGAGGAAAGTAAAACGGAGGTAGAAGAATTCGAACCTTCGGTAGAGGTTTAGTCCCCACGATGGTTTAGCAAACCGCCGCCCGGTCGCATAAAGTACTACGATGGTTTAGCAAACCGCCGCCCTATCACGTGAAGTACTATGGCGAGGATGACCATATAGAACAGCTCCGAGCCGTAGGTCATGATCGGTCATTAGCTAAGGCTCGCTCTCGAACAAGCTCGCGCCCGCGCCGGAGACGCTTCCCGAGAAATCAAGCTGCAACCGAGTCTCATTGATTACACTCTCGATCCGTAGATGGAGAGTTATCTCCATCTATAGTTGTACCCGTCGGTCATCTCAAAGTATCAATCAAATCACCTCGCTGGGTAGATGGCGTGAGGCAGCCTTGATGGTACCCTCCTCGATGTACCATAGAAAGAGACTGCATCTCTTAGCCTTTGTTCAAGCGTCGTGTACTTACGGCATGGGCCTGGTATTTACGGGCGACTTGCGCCATTCCCAGTCCGCCGTCCAGTTCGGCGAGGACTTTCAATTCGAACTCTTTGGTGAACTGCCATCGCTGGAGGCCTGTTTTCTTCTTGAGACGCATTGTTAAGTGTCTTTCCGCTGTCGTCAGCGAATTTACAAATTAACTTTTTGTCTCATCTAGGTTCACCTCACAACAACCACCACAATCCTGGGCATGCGCCTTGTGTCCTAGACGTGTGCCTCGGGAGGGAAAGGGTATATGAATACACTCAACAAACTTACGTTGAATTGCGTCTTATTGGCGTTCTTGATAATGGACTTGACTGTCTCTACACGAGCGCAAAATATCGCGGGGGCGAACTCTAGCCTCCAGGAAGCAATGCAGGAGTCTCCGGATCGTCAGCCTCCGGGCGGGACCGATACGACGCAGCGACTCCGCTTTTGGAACGAGATCGCCCTGAAAGCCAATGGGCGTGATCACGCGCGCCTGGCCCCCCTGAGACCGAATCAACCGGGCCCGCTCCGGACTGCCCGCGCGTTCTCCATCGTGCATATCGCGATATTCGACGCATACAATGCGATCGTGGGAGGTTACGAGAGCTACACCGGCTTTACCCCGATCTTGGGAGGGAGCGCCACTAATCTTGAGGAGGAGGATATCGATATAGAAGGCGCCAAAAGGCGCGCATCGGTAGATGCGGCGATTATCCAGGCGGCCGCCACTACGCTGAAGGCTCTCTATCCATCCCAGGCGACGGATATCGAAAACGTTCGGCGGGTAGACCTCCTCTCGATTCCCGCTGGGTCGGCGAAAAACAACGGGATAGCAATCGGACAGCAGGCGGCGAATGCGATTTTGTCGCGCAGGAGCAATGACGGCTCTCAGCATAACGAGCCGGTTTACGGCGTCGGATATATCCCAAATCCGGCCTTCGGCAAGTGGCGTCGGGATCCGGTCTCAACTACGCCGGAGAACCCCGGACTCGCTCTCGGGGCGTTCTGGAGCGCGCTGGTTCAGCCTTTTGTCATACTTTCCGCCGGCCAGTTCAAGCCTGTTCCACCGCCCCCCCTGTCGAGCTTGGCTTACGCTTTGGCGTTCACTGAGGTGAAACTGTTAGGCGGCGACCCCGAACAAGGCACGCCGACGCAGCGGACCGCGGACCAGACGATCGCCGGAATCTACTGGGGTTACGACGGAACGCCGTTCGTAGGCACACCGAACCGGCTCTACAATCAAATTGCGGTGCATATCGCCACCCTGAAGGGAACCAGAGGCATCAGGCTCGCGCGGCTGTTGGCTCTGGTGAATGTGGCGATGGCCGACGCCGGCCTTGCTTGCTGGGAGGCGAAGTATCGCGAGGAATTCTGGCGGCCGATTACCGGCATCCGGCAAGGCAATAACGACCCCAACCCACTCACCATCAGAGATCCGAACTTCATTCCGCTCGGCTCGCCGGCCAGCAACACCAACGGGCCGAATTTCACGCCGCCCTTCCCGGCGTATACGTCCGGCCACGCGACCTTCGGGGGCGCTCTCTTCCAGGCGCTGCGCAGATTTTACCGGACCGATGCGATCCCCTTCAGCTTCATTTCGGACGAGTTCAACGGGGTGACGCGGGACAATCAGGGTAATGTGCGCCCAATTGTTCTGCGTAGTTTCGCCACGCTTACAGCGGCCGAAGAAGAGAACGGCCAGAGCCGCATCTATCTCGGCGTCCACTGGCGCTTTGATAAGACCGAAGGGATCGAACAAGGCAGACGGGTGGGTGATTACGTCTTCAACAATTCCTTCCGGAAACGGACTTTCGGCGGGGCACTTATCCCCGATGACAACGAGTAATACTCGATTAGATAAAGAGCGCCGTGGATGTCGCAGTAAGGCAAGCCAGTTGGATCGCCGAGCAGCTGACGGCAGAGACGAGCCCCGAGATAGCTCTGGACGGCAGCTATGGCAATCTCAAATTCTTTCGTGGGATACGCGGCGTGAGAAGTTTTGCGACGGCCCGAATGCGAAATGATAGGGTGCTCTACCAAATCCCGCAGACACCCGCTGAAGGCGAACCGATGAAGCCTGGACGTCCACCGAAATATGGCCAGGAATTCCGCTTCGCTGACCCCCAGACTTGGCCGACACCGGATGAAGTCCTCGAGTTTGAAAACGCGCAATATGGGCGTGTCCGTCTGCAATTGTGGTCAACCTTACGATTCCGGACGAAAAAGAATGAGATTGTTGATATCCCCGCCGTTGTCCGCTCGCAGATTCATTTGGAGAGGGACCAGCCGCCCGCACCGCATTGGTACGGAGTACATAATGGGACGACAGAAGAGACCACTCTGGGTCGCGTCTTTGAGTGCATCACGCATCGTTGGCCGATAGAGCCCGCCAACCGATTTCGCAAAGAAAGACTCTACGCCGAGCTGCCGAATGTAGTCGGTAAAATAGGGAGTGGGAATGGAGAGTCGTGGCTTTTCTCCACTCTCCACTTCCTATTTCCCATTTTTCTGTGCCACATCTTTCTGGTCGACAAACACTTTGGATAAATTATCAGGGCAATCCGTCGGCGAGATACCCGGCGGAGGGATCGATCTCTTTCCCGCTTCCGCCTTTCTCATTCCTATCACACTAATCCCTCGGTATAGTCCGAGGGCGCTCGTTACTGCTCGAAGCTGACAAGCGCTGATTCGCTCACTTTGTAGGCGCATCTTCCGTCGCGTCACGTTTGGCGGCTTCGGCCTTGCGTCTTTGATCCAAGCATCGTAGCCTGAATAGGATCAACAAACTGATTAATCACTGTCGCTTTCACGCCACTTAATTCTCTCTGCCGAGATTACGCCACTGATTAGTCCCTAACACCGGGTAATTCCACTCGGAAGAATTCAAACATGGAGCACCAGCGCCTCGTGCTGAAGCGGATGCTCTATCTAGACAATAACGCAAAAGGGGAGTTTATGAAGAACCAACCGGGAATGGCCGTGGGACCAACTGTGGTAACGGCGCAGGATGATGAATGGGGGCGTCAGAGACGCGAAGAACTACAAAAGGAGGCCGCAGACTTTGAGGCTCAACTTGCCGCACTGGAGCAGGAATACGCCCGCTCTTCCGCGATAGCCAAAATACTCGGCCGAGCCTTAGGATTCGGGGCCGCCGGCAAGCTGGAGCGGGCCCGATTCAAGGTAAGTTACAAGCGGGAGCAGTTAGCTGAATTCGAGTCCCTGCATCCCGACGCGCGCACAAAACGGTAATTTCGTGATTGTAAACTGAGATCGGCGACGTTATTATCGCTACTCAGCCTTTATGCCCGCGGCGGGTCAATTCTTGGCGCGCGAGCCTTCTGACCTGGGAACAATCCATTATCCAAGAGGCTGCATTTGTCGCTCCGGAGAGCCAGTTCGCGCCTACCCTGCGCACATAATTCCCACTTACATCACGGAGCGATGCCGCCTCCTGTACATCTTTAGAGCCGACATTGGCCGCGACCCGAACGAGCACCTTTTCCAGCGCGCCGACGGCGGCTTTCGCGATGGCATAGTGAGAGCTACCTTCGATCAGGTTGATCAGCGGTTTGACAGCTTGCGCGTCGCCGATATCGCCGAGCACATGCGCCGCGTCCTTCCGCGCCAGATGAGATTCGTCAACGAGCGATGCCAGCAAGGCAGCCAGCGCCCGTGGATTTCGTGATCTGCTCAACCCTTTGATGGCGCGCCGTCGCGTTTGAACGTTGCTTGACTTCAATCGTCGTAAGTTCCACCACAACATAGCTCCCCTTTTTTTGGCTCAATCCGGTGTCGGCCAAGTTTCGCTCATCACGAGCACTCGCTTGAGTTCCTTCCCTGCGATACCAAAAAACGACGCCATCTGTTTCAGTTGCTCTCGCCCGGTATATTCCGCCGGCGTTGAACAAAACCGCTCGATCCCGGGGGTGAAATCCACACATCTCATGCTCTTCGGCTTGTTGTGTCCTCTGGAACAATCACCATTCGCCTGCTGGAGCACACAAAATTCACACAGCTTCATAACCGCCTTATTCCGTATTTTGATCGAGCTTAAAATCAATCACAATTGATTCGGGAGTTCATAAGCCGTTGTTGACCGGGACCATCGAAATGCTCGCAATTAGCCCGATTATTCTACCCTTAGCTGATACTGTCAGAATCTCTCCATTCTTTGCTTGAAAGCGCCAACGAAACTCGAGCTTTTCGTTTTTGTTAGATTCGAACTGCGCCACCCTCGGGCGCATCGGGTAAGGCTCAGAGATCCGCGTGATCACTGAACGTTCACTTCCTGCGCCACTAGTTTGGACAAGAGAGAGTTAGTCGCTGGGTCGTCCGGCAGATAACACCCTTGAGACAGATAGTTGATTGGCCCCTTCTCGGTTGACCTCTACGCCATCATTCCCGCCGGCATCTCGATTGTCGCGCTCACTTTTCAATTCCGGGGTGGTTATGAATTCGAAACTTATCAGCCCGCGATCGACCTCTTCGAGCGCGATGCGCGTCGCCCTCGTATTTGCAATTCGAATAAGCGGTCGTGCGCCCTTGTGAATCTGTACGGCGCGCTGGGCCGCAATCAATACCTTGAGAAACCTGTTATCACTTGTGACATTATTCATTGTATTAGTCTGTGTTGCTTTCATATCGATCAATAAACATCGTACTCGAAGCGAAGCTGGAAACCGCCGCCGGCTACGAGGCGGTGTTCTAGCCATTCGGGCCGAGCCTTGGGATGATGGATAAATACCTCGTTCCCGCGCTCAATATCGCTCGGTCTCCTCCCTCGACATTCGAGCTAACAAATCGAGGTAAACCCTGAATCATCGTTGGCCGATGAATTTGACATGTGCGCGCCGTCATCACATTCCTAATCTCTCGGCTTAGCCTCGTCTACTTTGAGCGTTTTTCCATTAAGGCTATGACCGTTGAATTTCTCTTTGACTGCGTTAGCCGCTTCTCTAGAGTTCATTTCAACGAAACCAAAGCCCTTTGATCGTCCTGTCTCTCGGCTGGAGATCACCTGACACGATTCCACCACCCCGACGGCGCTGAACAGATCGCGGATTTCCGTACTGGTGGTCGCCTCCGCGAGGTTACCGACAAATAATTTAACTGACATAAGTTATAGACCTTCTTTCTTGAATGGTTGGAGGCAGGACGAATGGTTCGTAAGAATACCTACAGAGAGGAGAGACCATCCCTAAAAACTTTCTGAAGATTTCCAACAGATATTTGGAAGGTGAGCTGTGTATTTCAGTAATCTGGAAGATTCCAGATGAACTGATGAAGAGAGTGAGCTAGGCTCAATTCTCATCCACACTACGCTGGGCAGGTAGCGTTGTCAACCTCAGGCGCCTATAAAGTTTTGCTGGAAGTCCAATCAACAAGAATCACATTACTCCAATGACAGAAACGCTGGTTCGGTCGCGCAAGCACCTAACCTTTTTGTTCGCAATTTGATAATAAGAATACCCGGAAGATTGGGTAATTTGTAGAACTAAATTTAGGGTGGAACTTAATGAAAAAGGCGGAGGCAGAAGGATTCGAACCTTCGGTAGAAGTTTTAGCCCCTACAACGGTTTAGCAAACCGCCGCCTTCAGCCACTCGGCCATGCCTCCACAAGCGGCATTGTCATCATGCCAGCTGTCTCTGTCAAGCTGTAATTCATTCAATTTTCGACAATTTCCGATTCACTAACCGGGATATTAATTATAGGATTGCCCGCGAGCCGGAAAGGATCATCTGTGATGCCGAAAGATAGGGCGGATCATGAATCTGGCGCCATCCGTCACCAGTACGAAGATTATGGTGTGAAGGGATATTACACACGATTCGGCTCGGAATACCGCAATCCTCACGAACCCATTATCGCGGAAGTTCTACGCGCGGCGTTCGAACGATGGCAGCTCGACCTAACTCGAGTGCTCGACCTCGCCTGCGGAAGCGGCGAAGTCACGCTCGCGCTGCAGGATCTGGGCTGCACAGATATCGATGGCATCGATCCACACACAGGGGAAGCCTATCTGGCCCGAACCGGGCAGAAGGCGGAAAAATTCAGTTTCGAGCAGATAGCTGGAGGGGAGCTTGACGGGCGCAATTATAGCCTCGTCGTGTGCAGCTTCGGCCTCCACTTAATAGATGTTTCATGGCTGCCGTCGTTACTCGCCCGGCTCAGCTCCATCTCAAACCGTTTGCTCGTGGTTACGCCGCACAAACGGCCTGCGATCAAAACCGAATGGGGATGGACGTTCGAGGACGAACTGGTGATCGAAAGAGTGCGCGCCCGCATATACACAGTTTGGTTTCCCGGTAATTAGACCCCGGACAGCCGAAAACCAAACTGAAAGCTACACTGATAAATATTTCTTGAGGAGATCCCTTGACCTTGCTACTCCTAATGCTGCAAACGAACACAGCGCGTCTGGTGGCGATCGATTATGTGGTACTCGCGCTCTATTTCATTATTATCTTCGCCATCGGTTACTACTTCGCCCGCAAAGAACGGACGACCACCGACTATTTCCTGGCGAGCCGCGACGTCGCGTGGTGGGCGATAGGCGCATCTCTCTTCTCATCCAACATCGGCAGCGAGCATTTCATCGGGTTGGCCGGCACAGGCGCCGCATCGGGAATGGCGGTCGGCCACTTCGAGTGGCTCGCCGCGATCATCCTGCTCATCCTCGGCTGGGTCTTCGTGCCGTTCTATCTGCGATCGAACGTTTACACCATGCCGGAATTCCTCGAGCGGCGCTACAGTAGTACCTGCCGCATCTACCTCGCGAGCATTTCACTCATCGCTTACGTCTTCACCAAAATCGCGGTCGCCATTTTCGCGGGAGCGATAGTGCTCGAGGCAGTCCTGGGTTGGAATATGGTGCAGAGTTCGCTCGCGCTGGTGATCGCCACCGGCATCTACACAGTCGCCGGGGGACTGGCCGCCGTCATCTATACGGAGGTGATACAGACCGTGATTCTGGTGGGCGGCGCGCTGTTGCTGATGTTCATAGGCTTGAATGAGGTCGGAGGATGGGAAGGTTTGCGCGCTCAGGTTCCTCCCGATTTTTTTCATATGATGAAGCCGCCGAGCGACAGTGAGTTCCCATGGACCGGGATATTTTTCGGTGCGCCGATACTCGGCATCTGGTACTGGTGCACTGATCAGGTCATTGTGCAACGAGTCTTGTCGGCCAAAGATATCGGTCATGCCAAAGCTGGGACGGTGGTGGCTGGATTCTTGAAAATCCTGCCCGTCTTTATGCTCATCGTCCCCGGGATGACCGCGCGAGCGCTCTATCCGTCGGAGATGGCGGCGAATTCGAACTCGGCGTTCCCTCTCCTGGTCATCAGATTGATGCCCGTGGGATTGCAGGGGATTATGGTTGCAGCAATGCTGGCAGCGCTCATGTCGAGCCTGAGCGCGGTCTTCAATTCGAGCTCGACCATCTTCACGATCGATTTTTATAGGAAGTTCCGCCCGCACGCCACGGAGCGCCAACTGGTTAATGTGGGCCGGTTGGCGACGATCATCATGGTTGTACTCGGCCTCTCGTGGATTCCGTTCATGAGCCGCATCAGCTCACAGCTCTACGTTTATCTGCAGAGCGTACAGGCATATATAGCGCCGCCGATTGCGGCGGTCTTTCTGCTCGGAGTCTTCTGGAAGCGCATCAACAGCCAGGGTGCAATTTCTGCCCTGCTGGCCGGATTCGTGCTCGGAGCGCTGCGATTCATCCTAGAAGTCGCATACGCTGGCTCCCTTCCCTCAGGTCTCCTGGGTTTTTATGTCGGGATGAATTTCCTGCATTTCGCCGCATTCATGTTCGCCATCTGTCTGCTGATACTTGTGGGCGTGAGTTTACTGACTCCCGCGCCCAGCGCAGAGAAGGTCAGCGGCCTTACATTTCAAACGGTTCGTGAGAAAGTATCGATGGCGGATATCGAGGCGCCCAGCATACTCGATGCTCCCGCGGAAGCGGAGACGCCCCTGTGGAGGCGCATCAACACGGCATTTGCCGGCGCATTGATCGTGATTATGATCTCGCTATGGGTATATTTTCGGTAATCGGTTGTCGGTTGTCGGTTGCCGGTAGTAGTTCGGAACCTTTTGATAACCAAATGATAAAACTGGATCGGTAGAATTATGGCCGCCAACCGACAACCGGCAACCGGCAACCGACAACCATTTTCTGATGCTCATCACCAGTTATAAACCCAATGTAACGGCGGCGCGTGCGAACGCGATGTTCCGCGATTCGTTTCGCGAGTTGAGGTATGGGCGTCTACGGGTCGTCATTGATTTCCACCTGCCTTATTACCTATTTATGGTTAGGGTGATAAACGGTCGAAATTCTATCGACTCCCTCTACGGCATAGATGCCATAACCGGCCGACTCGACCTCTATCAATTCGGGAATAAATGGACGGCCGAGAAATGCCGCGAGGTTGATACATCCTATTCCCTTCCGCCGCAAATAGATCCGCAGTTAGCGTTCGATCGTCTGCAAGAGAAAATGTTGCGGATGATCTTTATGCGGGGGGTTTTTAAGCTGAGAGGATGGAAGGTGAGCGGAAATATGATCCAAAGATTCCATATTCCCTATTGGATCGGTGTGTACGAGCGTGGGAATAACGCGCATCTGGAAGTAATCGATGCGGTGCGAGGGCGATTTGAGGGAGCGAAGGTGCGCGAAATGATGGTCGGTTGGTTTACCTCCTGATTGATGGAGGTAATGAGGTTTGTCAACATATTGACCCACGCCTATAATGTGCCCCTCTCGTGTTTCCCACCTGGTTTCAAATTCCGAATCCAGGTATAGCGCCGCCATCCTCCCGGCTCGATTTGAAGTTTCGGCATGCAACGTTTAGAGTTATCGATGTTCTTCTAAAGCGCGGCTTTTATATGCGAATCGGCCGTCGCTGAATTGAAGGAGGAGATTAATGACGAGATTGTGGCGCACAATTAATTGCTTCGTTCTTATCTGCTTGGCCACGACTGCCGCCTCCGCCGGGTTTTTCGATTGGGAGAAGGCAGTCTCGCTTTACAAACAAGGCCAGTTTCGCGAGGCAATCGCAGAATTCCAGAAAGTCCTGGCTGAACATCCGGACCACCCTGACAGTTGGAAGTTCGTTGGTCTGGCCTATTATCAATTAAAAGATTATCAAGCGGCGGTCGCCCCCCTGGAAAAAGCCCTGACATTAAAACGCACTGAAGGGCGCAACGATTCGGACCTGGTTCGCGCACTCGGGCAGTCTCATCTCTCGATCAAACAGTACGATAAGGCGCTCCCTTATCTGGAAACGCTGGCCAGAGTGCAGATGAATTCGGCTGCCAACTATTACATGCTGGGCGTCACCTACGCGAATCTCAACCGTCCGGAAGATGCTGCCGAAGCTTTCCAGAAAGCCGTCAAGCTCGATCCCAAAGATGCCGATTCATGGTATTTCATCGGCGTTCAGCAATTTCGCAACGGCAAGCTGGTTGAAGCCATCGCCTCGCTGAAGAGCGGCCTGGCTGTCTCCCCGAAAAACGTCGAGATGCTCGGGCTGTACGCCGAAGCATTGCTGAGACAGGGGGCAGCCGAAACCGACGAGAAAAAATCGGATGCGCACTTTGACGAAGCGGTCCGTACCTCGGTTACCTTGAAGTCGCTGCGCGATGACGCGGCCTCGAATGAACTGCTGGGGCGCGCATATCTTGCTTCGAAAAAATATACCAATGCCGAGCTGACGCTTTCGCGGGCGCTCGAAACGACCAAACAACCATCCGCCGCGCTCTACTTCAACCTCGGGTTCGCCCACGCGCAGAACAAATCGTGGGCTCGCGCCGCCGAAATGCTGGCCCAGGCTGACAAACTAAATCCCGACGATCTCAACACACTTTATTATCTCGGATACGTTCAAGAAAACCTGCGCCACTACCCGCAGGCGCTTGACGCATATGCGCGTGCGTACGAAGCCAGCGGACGCACCAACGCCGATTTGAAAGCGAGTATTGATCGCGTCACCCCGCTGGTGAAGCAGTGAAATTCAGTTTTCAGTTTTTAGTTTTTAGTTGGGACATCAAATCTGAAACTGAAAACTAAAAACTTTTTCAACTTGGTTTCAATCTTCCTCACTTTGATTTAGTATTTACGCCGGGCGTGCACCAGTGCGCCCTTTTAAATATTCATACCGATCTGGTATCCAAGTCCTTGAATGGTTAGGAGGAGGTATCCGTGAGAAATAAGCGGCAGCGCTATTTGTTCTTTGTTCCTACGATAATCTGTCTGATCGGCGTCGCATTACTCAGTTCCCAGGCTATTACGGGCGCATTCACAAATGATAAGGCCTCACAGGATAAACTGTTTCGTGATTACGTTCGTGGAATTGGGATCATACGGGAAAATTACGTCCAGGAACTCGAATACGAACCGCTGACGACGGCTGCCGTTCAAGGTATGCTCCGGGCGCTCGACCCGCACTCCAACTATTATGATCGCAAGGCTTTCGATGACATGCGGATGGAGCAGCGGAGCCAGTACTACGGCATCGGCGCTTCCATCCAGCAACGTTTTCGCGGCGTCTATATCATCGAGCCGTTCAAGGACACCCCCGCGGCGCGCGCCGGATTGCGCTTCGGCGATCAGATAGTTGCCATCGATGGACAAAATACGGACGGATGGAATTCTGACAAAGTCCGCGACACTCTGCGAGGCGAGTTAGGCTCCGAGGTGAAGGTGGCGGTCAGGCGCGCCGGATTGAATGAACCGTTAACAGTCAAAATCGAGCGCGCGGCGGTCGATCTGCCTTCCATCTCGTCTTTCTATATCACGCGTCCGGGCGTCGGATATATCGGCTTGTCGCGCGGATTCCACTCGACCACGAGCGACGAATTGATCGCTGCGATTGCCAATCTGAAGTCCCAGGGAATGAGCTCGCTCGTGCTCGATCTGCGCCAGAATCCCGGCGGATTCCTCGATCAGGCGATCAGGGTTGCCGACAAATTCCTGCATCGCGGTCAAACGATCGTCTCCGTGCGCGGCCGCGATGGCCGGCCCGGCGACAAAGATTGGCCCGCCGAATCGGGTATGCCCGAAAATTTTCCGATGGTGGTTATGATCGATGATGGCTCGGCCTCGGCCTCTGAAATTGTTGCGGGCGCGATTCAGGACCACGACCGCGGTCTGATCGTCGGCGAACCGAGTTTCGGTAAGGGGTTGGTGCAGACCATTTATCCGCTCACCGGAGGCGTCGGCCTGACGTTGACAACGGCCCGCTATTACACGCCCAGCGGCCGGTTGATCCAGCGCGATTACTCTAACGGCTCTAGTTATGAGTATCATTTCCGCCGCAATTCGAATGGATCCCAATCCGCAACGCCCGCGCCGCGCAGTGATCAGCGCCGCACCGACACCGGCCGCCTCGTCTACGGGGGTGGTGGTATCGAGCCGGACATCAAGGTCGTACCGAAGCCGACCACCGATATTCAAGCAGCGATCTGGACGACGGGTCTGTTTTCATTCGTGCGTGAATTGATGGCGGGAAATGTCGCCCCCGCCTCGCATTTCAAACGCAATGGGCCGGAATTCAGTCATCAGCCGAACTTCGATGAGTTCGTAATCACCGATGAAATAATGAAAGCCTATCGTGAGTTTATGGTCGATTTCATCGCCAAAAACCAGGAATTAGGCTTGACCATCTCGATGGTCGATGAAAACCTGCAATGGTCGCGTAACAAAATCAGAGAAGAGGTTCTGCTCGCCGCTTATGGCCAGGACGTGCAGAGAAGGATTATGACGGATCAGGATGAACAACTTCAGCGCGCTATTCTCGAGATGCCGCAAGCAGCGCAGCTGGCCGACCGCGCCCGCAGACTGAATCGAACTTCGAAAAAGTGATGGAGCAGCGAGTCTGGGGTCCGTAATTTGCAATCCGGAGTCGATCGCCGGCTTACGTACTCCGGACTACAGACCGCGGCCTTCAGATTCAGATGCTCAATATCTCGCGCAAAAAGATTGTTCTATCCTTGATCGTGATCCTGCTGATCGCGATCGGCCTATGGTTCTATACCCGCCGCGTACAACGCGTCTTATTAGCCTCATATGTTCCCCAATCCGCGCTCGGCTATCTTGAGATCAACGACTGGCCCAGATTATTGGACCGTTTTACATCGACGGTGGCGTGGCAACGGCTGGCGCCCGTTTACGGGATCGACAATAAGTTGAATTTCATCGGCAAGGCTGGCTGGCTGGCGAATTTAACGGGCTTCGGCGAGCCGGCTATTCTAGCCCGCACGCAGTTTGCCCTCGTCGTCTCGGGTCTTGAAGTGAACGGCGAAGAGGTCAGACCGCGAGTGGCACTGATCGCCGAAACTCACAGCGACGCCGAGGACCTGCGCAAGGTTCTCGATAAGCGATTGCCTGAGCTTGCCCGCCGGGTCTATGGACGCGAGGTCAGGGAGACCGGCGAATATAGCGGGGTTCCGGTGATCAGTTTCGCCGGAGAAAACCCGGGACGGCGAATATTCTCCGCTCAGATCGAAGGCGGGTTAATCCTGGCCAATCATTCAGAGCCGCTGCGCGCATGCATCGATACGAGGCTTGGCCGGACGCCTTCAATGGCCGACAACTTCTACCTGGAGAACGCCCGCCCGCTGATCGGAGCGGATAGCGATATATTCGGATTTATCACGGGCGAGGGGGTTACACGGCTGTTGGGATTCGGGGCATTCCTTCTCTCCAACAGCGCTCTCCGCAGTACCGGCATCACAGAGATCCTGGACGAGGTGTTATCCGACCTGGCCTCCCGCACCTCTGATGGAATAGCTTACAGCACGACCTTTAAAAACGGAGAGACGCTTGACCGGTATAGCCTGCTCTTCAAACCCGACCTGGTCGAAAGCATCAGGTCCGTCATTAAAGTCAACCCCAGTGAACCGCAGTCGCTCAATTTCATACCATCTGCAGTCAAAGACGTGACGATATTCAATGTCGAAAATCCCGACAAGACGCTCGATGGCATAGAGGCCGCGGTCTCGGCGCGGATCGGCGTGGGACATAGCTTCCTTCTGCATCAATTCATGCTCGGCGCCCGCGGGGTATTCCTCGGGATGAAATCTGGCGACAGCCTGCAGACCGCGATCGGGAATGAGATAGCGAGTTTCAGCCCCGCAAAAGACGCACAGGAGCGCGTCTGGCTGATCGCCATCCGTGATCGCCAACAGGCGGTACGCATAATCGAGCGATACCTGTCTCAATCCGGGCCGCCCGGAGCGACTGGCCGAAGAGCGGACGAAGTGAATCGCTCAGCGATCGTGTATGAATTTTATGCCAACCGTGAGATCCTCAATTCGAGAGATGCGAAAAAAGGTTCCGCCGCAATACTGGGAGATTTCATTGCACTCGGTCGTCGGGGGACTCTCATTGAATTGGTCGATGCTCTGATCGAGGGACAAAATCTCAAAGCGGCGCTGCGTTCAGTTCCGGCGAGCGGACCGGCGCCCGTTCAGGGTATGGTGATAGGGCTCTCTTCGGTAAAACGCGAATCGGGAGAGATGATGTCCGCCTTGGCGCAGAGGTTGGGTGGTCGGCAGAAGCCGCCATCGGGAACTACCACGCTCGACCGGTTGCCATTTGCCTCGAGCGCCACATCGCTCAACGATCAGGGTTTCTACATTGAATCACATTCGCCATTCGGTAATTTCCCCTTCTTCGTTTCTCTCGTCGAGAGCACAACAAGTGACATAAAATGAGAATCCGAAACGGAAAGGAAACCAAATAAGACAAACTGAGGCAACGAGGCAAAAAGCTTGATATCATTGCCTTTTTTCCTCTTCGTCATTTTGATCCTCGAAGTCACTAACGCACCGTGAACTCTAATCCTTCTGCAGAAAAAAAAATTCTTCTCCGTGCACTTGACCTGACAAAAATCTACTCCGGCCGCGCGGGAGATCTCATCGTATTCCGCGACCTCAATCTGGAGGTCGCCCGCGGCGAGACCGTGGCGGTCGTGGGCGCTTCGGGAGCTGGTAAATCAACGCTTTTGCACCTACTTGGGGGACTAGACCGAGTGACGTCCGGCAGTATAAAAATCGATGAGTTTGACATAACAAAATCCGCTGAGCTAGACTTGGCGCGCTTCCGAAATCGACAAATAGGATTTGTTTTTCAGTTTCATCATCTGTTACCCGAGTTTTCTGCCACAGAAAATGTTATGATGCCGATGCTCATAAATGGCGCGGATAAACGCGCGGCGAAAACCCGCGCTGGAGATCTTTTAAAACGTGTTGGGCTGGAGGGGCGCGCCGAGCACCGCCCAGGCGAACTTTCAGGTGGAGAGCAGCAGCGTGTGGCGCTTGCGCGAGCGCTTGCCTGTTCGCCGCTTCTCCTGCTCGCGGACGAACCGACCGGCAACCTGGATCATCAGACGGGCGAAGAGGTACATGCGGTCATCAAGCAATTGCAAGCGGAGGAGCGGCTGACCGCGATTATAGCGACCCATAACGAGAGGCTCGCTTCGACTTGCAATCGCGTGCTGCGTCTGGAAAATAGTAGGTTGAATGATCTATAAATTTCAAGATTGAGAAAGTAGAGTCCGGATGTTCGAACGATATACCGAGAAAGCGCGACGCGTTATATTTTTCGCACGCTACGAGGCGAGCCAGTTCGGCGCGTCGCAAATCGAAGCCGAGCACATCTTGTTGGGTTTGATTCGCGAAGATAAAAACCTGACAACCCGCTTATTTCACCGCTCTCACGCCAATATCGAATCAATCCGAAAAGTGATCGAAGAACGAACGGTCCTGCGTGACCGGATCACAAACAGCATCGATCTACCTCTCTCTAGTGAAGCCAAACGAGTGCTGGCGTATGCGGCGGAGGAATCGGAGAAACTGGGCAACCGGCACATCGGCACCGAGCATTTGCTGCTCGGTCTATTGCGCGAAGAGAATTCGGTCGCGGCTGAAATTCTCTATGAGCGCGGGCTCCGGCTCTCGGAGATCCGCCAGGACCTGATGCGCCAGGTCAACATGGAACGGAACGCGAGCGCGCGCAAAGAGACCCCGCATCTATTCGAGTTCAGCCGGGACCTGACCGAAGCCGCTCTCGAAGGGCGGCTCGATCCGCTGGTAGGGCGTGAGAACGAGATCGATCGCGTAATTCAGATTCTTTGCCGCCGGACCAAGAACAATCCCGTCCTGATCGGCGAGCCGGGCGTCGGCAAGACCGCCATCGTCGAGGGGTTGGCTCAGCGGATCATCAACGGCGACGTACCGTCATTTCTCATCGACAAGAGAATACTCGGGCTCGATCTGAGCCTCATCGTGGCCGGCACCAAGTATCGTGGACAGTTCGAAGAGCGGATGAAGACGATCATGCGCGAATTGATGGAAAATCCGCAATATATCATCTTCATTGACGAGCTGCACACGCTGGTCGGCGCCGGATCGGCCGAGGGCAGCCTCGACGCGGCCAATATTCTCAAGCCCGCGCTCTCGCGCGGCGAGATTCAGTGTATCGGGGCGACGACTCCATCCGAATTCCGCAAATCGATTGAGCGGGACCGCTCGCTCGAGCGCCGTTTCCAGGCCGTCAAGGTTCCCGCGCCCAATGAATCGGAGACCATTCGAATCATCGAAGGCATCAAGGACCGCTACGAGTCATATCATAACGTGCGCTACGCGGAAGACGCCGTGGAAGCCGCCGTGTACCAATCGAACCGCTACCTGCCCGAGCGATTTCTTCCTGATAAAGCGATCGACATCATTGACGAGGCCGGGGCGCGCGTCAAGCTGCGCGTGCAGCGTGAAAGCGGATATGTTCCGCCTCCGCCGCGCTGGCACCAGCAACGCGAATATCGCGATTCGCGCGATATCCGCGGCGAGCGAACTTACACGGGATCGCGCCGCCCGCCGCAATATTACGAGCCGCCGGATTTCGAGAATGTCGCGGCGCTCGTCGTCAAACAGGACATCGATGATGTCATAGCGCGCTGGACAGGAATCCCGGTCTCATCTTTACAAGAAGAAGAGATGGCGAAGCTGCTGAGAATCGAAGACGAATTGCACAAGCGAATTGTTAGCCAGGCTTCCGCGATCTCGGCGCTGGCGCGCGCCATCCGCCGATCACGCGCGGGACTAAAAAACCCGCAGAGGCCCGTCGGTTCGTTCCTTTTCCTGGGACCCACCGGCGTCGGCAAAACCGAGGTGGCCAGGTCGCTGGCCGAATTCCTTTTCGGCTCCGAACGAGCGATGATCCGGCTCGATATGTCGGAGTTTATGGAGAAACATTCGGTTTCGAAGCTGATCGGGTCGCCACCCGGTTATGTCGGGCACGAAGAAGGCGGGCAGTTGACCGAACGCATCCGGCGGAACCCATATTCGGTGCTATTGCTCGATGAGATCGAGAAGGCACATCCCGACATCTTCAATATCCTGCTCCAGGTGTTCGAAGACGGAGTACTGACCGATGCCCTGGGCAATGCCGTCGATTTCAAGAACGTGATCATCATCATGACTTCGAACATCGGCGCGCGCTTCATTCAAAAGGGCGGGCAAATGGGATTCCAGTCTTCGCGCGGCGATGTGATAGCCAAGACCGAAGACCGCGTTATGGCGGCGGTCCGCGAGACATTCAATCCGGAATTCATCAACCGCCTCGATCAGATCATCGTCTTCGATCCGCTGACGGATGAAGACCTCTTGCAGATAGTGGGACTGCTCGTCGATCAGATCAACCAGACCCTGCGCCGCCGCCATCTTGAAATCCGTCTGACCGGCGAAGCGAAACAATGGATTATGGAGCAAACCTGCACCGATCGCAGCTACGGCGCGCGACCGCTGCGGCGCGCTCTGCAGAAATATGTTGAAGACCCTTTATCTGAAGCGCTCATCCAGGGGCGAATTGGAAACGCCCCCATCGTCGAAGTTTTCCTCGACGGACACGTTTTGAACTACCGGCCTCTGCCTCAGGAAGAGCTCGCCGGCGAGTTGAAAGATGAGGACGAAGTTCTGATCGGGTAACGCGAGCCCGGGTAACGCCCTATGATGGCCCCCAGCCTCACCTGTGCCTAAACGGATTACCCCCTTTATTAATCCGACAGCATTGGCGTCTGTCGTTCATTCTCGTATAATACACGATCTTAAAAAATTGCCCTGCAACCTTGGCGATGTGGATCGTTCATGAGCTGAATGTTTTCGGCATCCCCGTGCCGTGACGCCGGAAATTGCACGACTCCGTGCGCATTTGAGGTTCATCGAAGATCTAGATTGTTTAGGAGGAGAAGTTTCATGAGCAAGCGCATTACCTTTTTGGCAAGCGCAATTTTCCTTGTATTTTTTGGGTTAGTCTCAGCTTCCACGACAACCGCTCAGCAAGCTGGGCAGGAATCCTTTATTGAGGATGTAGAGATCCGTGGCAACCGGCGTATCCCGAGAGAATCTATTCTCTACTACGTTCAGAGCAAACAGCAGGACAAGTTCGATCAAAATCAGGCGCAGAGAGACCTGCAGGCGATACTGCAAATGGGATTATTCGACCCGCTTGCCACCAAGCTGCTCCTCGAAGATGGACAGCGCGGCGGAAAGGTCATCATCTTCCAGGTCAAGGAATATCCGATCATCCGCGAGATTCGTTATCCCGGGTTGAAGTCTGCGACGGAGAGCGAAGTGCTCACCATGTTTAAAGAACGCCGGGTGCAGATAAGCCGGGAATCGACGCTGGATCCGGCCAAAGCCAACGGAGCGCGCGTAGTCTTGCGCGAGATACTCGCCGAGAAAGGTCATCCTGATGCGAAGGTTGATGTCGAAGTAGAAGAGATTTCGGCAACCACCGTAGCGCTGGTTTTTAATGTCGAAGAAGGACCGCGCGTCCGCGTCAAGGAGATACTATTCGTGGGCGACCACGACAAGTTCTCACAGCGCAGCCTGCGTGGGGCCATGAAACTGATCAAAGAATCGGGGCTGTTTTCGACATTCACCTCCAAGGATATCTATTTCAGAGACAAATTGCTCGATGACATCGAACGCGTCCGCCGCTTTCTCGGCAGCAAGGGATATCTGCAGGCGAAGATCGGAGAGCCGAAGATCGAGTCGGCCGGGAAGACCAGCAGCGGAATACCATTGCCGCTGCTTAGAAAATCGGGGCCGGGCCTGAGGATCACGATGCCGATCGAAGTGGGACGCCGGTACAAGATTTCCAAGATAGAAGAGAAGGGCGTGGATGTCTTCCAACCAGGCGTCATCACGCTCGCCTCACTGCTGAGGGTTGGCGAGTATGTCGACGCCAATAAGATTGCGGAATATATCTATGGCAGTAAAGGGGTCAAGGAGCTATACGGGATGCAGGGATTCATCCAGGCTGACGTGAACTTCATCCCCAAATTCATCGACCGGACCGACGAAGAGGGGGATATCGAGGTCACGCTCGAGGTCGATGAGGGCCGCCAGTTCTCGCTGCGCCGGCTGGAGTTCATCGGCAACACGAGCACGCGCGACGTGGTGCTCCGCCGTGAAGTCGCGATCGATGAAGGCTCTCCGTATAACAAACGCCTCTGGGATTACTCGATCCTGCGCCTCAATCAACTCGGTCTCTTCGATGAGATCAAAGAGAAGGACGCCATCACGCGCACCAACGACCGCGATCAGACGGTGGACATCGACCTCCAGGTCAAAGAGAAAGGCCGCCAGCAAATTCAGCTGAACGGCGGCGTATCGGGTTACGCCGGAAGCTTCTTCGGAATCGAATACCAGACCAACAATTTCCTGGGTTACGGCGAGACGCTGCAACTCGCTTTCTCGGGCGGTAACCGGCAGGTCTATGCGGCATTCGGTTTCACCGAACCCTATCTACTCGGGAAGCCGATCAGCTTAGGCTTTAACCTCTTCGTCCAGAACGCACAATTCGTCGGGTCGGGTTTCGACATCGCGAGCCAGTCGCGTGCGATTACGGCGAGCGCATTCGGGTTGACATCGGTCGACGCCGCCTCGCTCTTCACCCAGAAGACCTACGGTGGGAGCGTAAGTCTGTCGGGTCAGATGGCGCTCTTCACCAATAAGTTTCCCAAATTTTCGCGATTCGCTCGTCTGGGCCTCTCCTACTCGCTCACGAACAACACGGTTCAGGATCCCGAGGCAAACAGGGACGGTGATCCGACGAACGACATCCCGGTGACATTTCGGCAACCGCCGATTATCACGAGTCAAATTACTCCTTCGCTCTATTACAACACCAAGAATGCTTACATCGATCCGACCCGCGGTCAGAGCCTCTATCTTGGATTCGGGTTGGCGGGCGGAGTTCTCGGCGGGGCCGTCAATACCTTTGCGCCAAGCTTCGAATATCAATTGTTCGTCCCGGCGCTCCGACGGAAATCAGAGAAACCGCACGTGATAGCCATGAGGCTCCGGGCCGATCATATTCGAACCTTCGGCACGCCTTTCACCACGGGCTCTCTGGCATTCGTGGGTGGCATTCCGATCTACTCGCGATTCTTCCTGGGCGGTGAAAACGACATTCGCGGTTATAACTTCCGCTCGGTTTCACCGGTGGTGCCGTACAATTCTTATGCATCGACCCAGAACCCGCGAGCATTTGCGAGAGACCCTAACAACTCGGGCAACTTGATCGACTATACCCAGGCGACGGGTCTCCCCGTAGATCAAGCCCAACTAAATAGCAGATATACATTCCAGGCGCCATTTGAGAATGGTTGCGGTTTGGTTGCGACACCCAACTGCAATGTGCTTCAGACGAGCGGAATCTTCTATCCGGTTGGCGGCGATACACAGTTTATTTATAACCTCGAGTATCGCATCCCGATAGTCAGCGTCCTCTCACTCGCAGCATTTACCGATTTCGGCGCCGTGTTCAATGCGCGCAAATACCCTGACCAGATCGTTAGATCGGATTTCATTCCGCCTATTCCGGGCCAGGGGTTCGGTAATATCTCGCCTTTCGGGGGTGGGATTAATGGTAATAAAGTCGCGCTTAACAACGAAAACGGAGTATTTATAAAAAATGATACGGGTCAGCTTCTTAACGCGGCTGATTTGCAAAGCGTAAATAGAGATGTGAACGGTAACCCGGACGGATATACGCCAGCTTTCATCTTCGGCGCTACTCGCACGTACAGCATCGCTGATATGGACCAATCGATGAATGGGTTTATCGATTCGCTGCGTTCGAATTTGATCTCATCGATGGGATTGGAATTCCGCGTGCAAATGCCGGTAATCAACGTTCCGTTTCGCCTGATCTGGGCATATAATCCTCAGGCGAGGACAGATCCGTTCGATCCCAGGACGTTTGGCTTCATCGAACGCAAATCGGTCTTTCGTTTCAGCGTCGGAAGGACCTTCTAGTTTCTAGTTAATGGAGATTTTGTGAGAATGAAATTCAACCTTTTGTTAACCATGGCTTTCCTGCTGATCGCCGGTCCGAGCGTTCTCGCGCAAGAATCGGCCGGCAGCGGGCAGGCGGCTAAACCGGGAGGAGTGTCGGGTGGCCCGGTTCCCAAGATGAAAATCGCGATCGTCGATTGGCAGATATTCAAAATCAGGGTGGGAGAGCTCAAAGTTAAATATGACAAATTGGAAGTAGAGTTCCAGGGGCGACGCCAGCAACTACAAGCTATGCAGAACAAGCTCGAAGCCCAGAACAAAACTTTACAAGAAGGCAAGAACCTTACGCCACAGCAGGCACAAAAGCTAACCGAGGACATCGAGCAGCAAAAGAAACTTTATAACCGAACGCTCGAAGATTCTGAAGGAGAGGCGCGCAAGCGTGAGCAGGAGGAGACCGAGGCGATCTATGATAAGTTGAGTAAATTCCTGGATCAGTATTGCGTCAAGAACGGCATCACCACGGTTTTCGATATGCGCCGTTTGCAAGAGACCCGCCTCGTCGTCCATGCAGCAGATGCCGCGAATATCACGGAAGACTTCATCAAGGAATACAATAAGTCCAACCCGTCTTCTGCTCCAGCACCGTCGACACCAAAACCATAATAATAGATCGGGAGATGCACTCATAACATCGATCATTAAGGAGCACAATGAAATGAGTAAACTGATTCTAGCATTCGCGATATGCAGTTCATTTGCGATTGCTGCCTTCGCCCAGACGCCTACACCTCCGCGAACGACGGCGGCCAGTTCAGCCCCTGCCGGGTCGGCTCCCTCCGGCGGGACAGGAGCGGAAGGCAAGATCGCATATCTCAACGTGGCTCAATTCGAACAGGGCATCGGTGAGTTAAAATTGAAAATAGAGGCCCTTTACGCCGAGTTCAAGCCGAAAAACGATGAGATCAAGAGTGAGGAAGATGCGCTGAACAGCCTCAGATCCAAGATTTCAAATCAGGGCGGCACTGTTAGCCCACAGGTGCGCGCTCAATGGCAGGACGAACTCACTCAGAAAGAGAAGAGTCTCAAACGCAAAGCCGAAGATTACAGCGCGCTGGGCCAGAGAAAACTGACTGAGATAGCCCAACCTGTCTATGACAAGATCACTGAGTTCCTGAAACAATATTGCCAGCAGCGCGGAATAGTCCTCGTCCTGGATGGCGGTCGCGCAGCGGGCTCAGGAGTTCTGGTCTGGGGGTCGCAAACGGCCGATATCACAAAAGATTTTATTGACGAATATAACAAAGCAAATCCCTCAGGGTCTGCGCCGGCATCTTCCACGACCAAGAAACCCTAAATAATTGATGATGGATAGTTGATAATTGATAATTCGTAAACGCGGTGGCAGCAATTTATATGAATTATCCATTATCAATTATCCATTATCAATTTTCTTATGACCCTCTCCGAACTCGCTCAGCAAATCAAAGCAGAACTACGCGGCAACGGGCACGTTGAAATTACCGGCGCCAACTCGTTAGAGAACGCGAATTTCGGCGATGTAACCTTTGCCGCCGACACCGCACGATTGAATCAGGCGCGGGATTGCGAAGCCTCCGGTTTAATCGTGCCGGCGAAACTGGCAGAGAGATCCTCGGATCGCCAGCCGCAACCTGCTCATCGCCGGTGACGCAAAGCTCGCGTTCGCCCGTGCAATCAGCGTTTTTTATGCGAAGCCTTATGTGTCCCGCGGAGTGAGCCCTGACTTTGTCCTGGGCGAGAATTCTCGGCTCGGCGATGACTGCTCCATACTACCGCGCGTTACAATCGGACGTAATTCGACGATCGGAGACCGCGTGACGCTCTATCCTGGAGTGTGCCTCGGCGATCACGTCAAAATCGGCGATGACACTGTGATATTCCCCAACGTGGTCGTTTACGATGGCGCAGAGATCGGCGCGCGCTGCCGTATTCACAGCGGCACTGTAATCGGGGCGGACGGATTCAGCTTCACCCCTGACGAAGTAGGTCAGCAAGTCAAGCTGCTGCAAGTAGGGCGCGTGGTGATAGAGGACGACGTTGAGATCGGCGCCAACTGTTGCGTCGACCGCGCCGGTTTTGGTGAAACGCGCATCCGGCGGGGCGCGAAGTTCGACAACCTCATTCAGATTGGCCATAACGTCGAGATCGGCGAAAATACCGTGGTGGCGGCCCTGGCGGGATTTTCCGGCGGAACGAAAGTCGGCCGCAACTGCATAATCGCCGGCCAGATCGGCACCAACCAGCACATTACCATCGGCGAGGGTGCTATCATTACTGCGCGAACCGGCGTCACAAAAAGCGTCGAGCCGGGCAAGCTGATGGGCGGGATGATGCCGGCACAGGATTATCAACAATGGCGCAGAGCGCAGGTTTTATATTCCCGTTTACCAGAATTGTTTGAGAGATTGAAGAAGCTGGAGCAAAGTCGCGAAGCCCAGGATTGAAGATAGGCCGGCATTTCCTGGTCTTCATTTATCAAGTTCTTTGCACGGAAGCCGCATTTTTCTTCCACGCGTTGCGACATTATCAATTCAACCGTGAGTTTCAACGGCAGTTCAATTCGCGGAGACATACGAGATTTATGCGCGGCGCGGCGCGACCGTACGTTCTTGGCTGCTCATGCTCAATCCTGGCAGCGCACACAATTTCAGACAGGCAAATCAGACAAGCAAAGAAGACGAGATGGACATCAACGAGATACAGAAAATCATCCCTCACCGTTACCCGATGCTTCTCATCGATCGCGTAATTGAGCTGGAGCCGCTCAAGCGGATTGTGGCAATCAAAAACATTACGATGAACGAACACGTTTTTCAGGGCCACTTTCCCGGAGCACCGGTTCTGCCGGGCGTCTACATCATTGAGGCGATGGCGCAGGCCGGCGCGGTCCTGCTCTTCCGCGAAGTGCCCAATCGCGAAAACAAGCTGCTCTATTTCACCGGGATCGAAGAAGCAAAATTCCGTAAACCGGTCCGTCCCGGAGATCAGCTTAGAATTGAAGTCTCTGTCATCAAATACAAATTGGGTTATGCAAAACTGCGGGCAGAGGCTACCGTAGATAGCAAACTTGTCACGGAGGCCGTCATCACCTCTGCACTGGTCGAAAGACCGAGCTGAAAATCCGGTGTCTGCCGGAGGAGACCTCGACTCTGAATCTCAGAATTGATGTTTTCAGACTCCGCCACCGGAATTTTGCCTTATGATTCATCCCACAGCAATTGTCAGTTTGCGCGCACAGATCGGCGCGAACGTCGCGATCGGCCCGTATTCGCTTATCGGTGAAGAAGTGGTTATCGCGGAAGATGTCGAAATAGCAGGGCACGTCGTTATCGAAGGGCCGTGTGAAATCGGAAAAGGAACTCGTATCTACCCCTTTTCCGCTATCGGCCTTCCACCACAAGACCTCAAGTTCAAGGGCGAGAAAACTCGTCTGATCATCGGTGCGCGAAATATCATACGCGAGCACGTAACGATGAATCGCGGCACGGAAGGGGGCGGTGGCCTGACTTCCGTCGGCGATGACAACCTGTTCATGACGCAAAGCCACATAGCGCACGATTGCATCGTCGGCTCGCACAACATTTTCGCAAACGGGGCATCGCTGGCCGGTCACCTGACGATGGGTGACCATATAAACATCGGTGCACATACCGGCGTGCATCAATTCTGCCGAATCGGCAATTATGCATTTATCGGCGCGTATTCCAAGATCGTAAAGGACGCCCTGCCCTACGCCAAGATCGACGGCAAAAAGGCGAAATGTTATGGGCCAAACACAATGGGATTGCAGCGCAAAGGATTTTCCGACGAATCGATTCGCCATATCAAACACGCATTTCACCTGCTGCTTACATCAAAACTCAATACCTCCCAGGCGCTCGAACGGATCAAGGCCGAAATGTCCGGCCTGAGCGAGATCGATTATCTGGTAGAATTTATCGAGAATTCCGAGCGAGGCGTTATCAAGTAGATGGCTGCGAGAAGATCCAGTCTCGAATTTCAACCGCTGACTCCCAATCGCTGGCGTGATTTTGAAGCCTTATTCGGCGAACGCGGCGCCTGCGGCGGCTGTTGGTGTATGTATTGGCGCCTGACGCGCTCCCAATACAACGACGCTAAAGGTGAGAAAAACAAAAGCGCGATGAAAGCTCTGGTAGATGCGGGTGAAACTCCGGGTATTCTGGCATATGACAAGGGAGGGCCCGTCGGCTGGTGCTCTGTTGCGCCCAGACGATCGTTCTCAGCTCTTGACCGATCGCGAATTTTGAAACCCGTAGATGACCAGCCGGTATGGTCGATCGCCTGTTTCTTCGTTGATAAGAAACACAGAAGACAGGGAATCTCGGTGAAACTGCTCAAAGCTGCCATAGACTTCGTCGGCGACCGAGGCGGGCGGGTAATCGAGGGTTATCCGATAGATCCGAAAAAAGACCAGCCCGATGCGTTTATCTGGACCGGTTTGGCTTCGGCGTTTATCAAAGCCGGATTTAAGGAGGTCGTGCGGCGATCGGAATCGAGGCCGATTATGAGGTATGAAATAAGGAAGCAGCGATGAGATACGGATTGATAGCAGGCAACGGGCGGTTCCCTTTCCTCGTCCTCGAAGGCGCGCGCGCCGAAGGCGTCGATATGGCAGTTGCGGCTATCAAGGAAGAGACCGATCCGGAGATCGAAAAACTGGCGCAGGTCGTCGAATGGATCAGCGTCGGCCATCTCAATAAGCTCATCAAGTTTTTCACCAGACACGGTGTTTCACAGGCGATTATGGCCGGTCAGGTTAAACACGTTCAGATTTTCAAACTCAATGCCCTCCCCGATCTGCGGATGGCTCGAATGCTCGCCCGTCTCAAACGCCGCAACACCGACGCCCTCATCGGCGCGGTCGCCGACGAGCTGGAATCGGAGGGCATCAAATTGATCGATTCGACAACATTTCTGCAACCTCACCTCGCCCGGAAAGGAGCGCTAACCAAACGCGCTCCCAATAAGCATGAAATGGAAGACATCGAATACGGACTGCATGTCGCTCTGGAACTCGCACGATTGGATCTGGGGCAAACTATCGTTGTGAAGAACCAGGCTGTGATTGCGCTAGAAGCGATGGAAGGCACCGATGCCACGATACGCCGTGCCTCGGAACTGGTTCGCGGCCGCGCACTGACCGCAATCAAAGTCGCCAAGCCCAATCAGGACATGCGGTTCGATGTCCCGGTTATCGGCATGAATACTATCGAGACGCTGAAGGCCTGTAACGTCACGGCGATGTCAGTGACGGCCGATAAAACGCTTCTCATCGACCGCGATGAGGCCATCGCAGCCGCAAACAAGAATCGCATTGCAATTATCGGGATGGGAGACATTAGCCAACAGCCATAACTGCGTATATAAGGACAATACTGTCTCGTTATGATCGCCGCCACCGGTCTCCTTATTTCTCATTTTTCGTTCTACGCATGAAAGCGGCGTACTTGGGCGGAAAGGCCTTCGCCTTCCCCTGACCATTCATCACGATGTGATGCGTTTCTCCCTCTGCCAATAGAATCCGATCGGACGCGCGTAAAATCTCATATGCGAAACTGATCGCGCGGCTGCGCAATTCGATGACTTTCGTTCGTATCAATATTTCATCGTCATATTTCGCCGGAACACGATATTTGACGCTCACCTCGGTTACCGGCAAAAAAGCATCCGCCTCATACTCCATATCGCGATAGTTAAAACCGTAATCGCGGCACAGCTCAACCCGTCCGACTTCAAACCAGATTAAATAATTCGAGTGATAAACTACACCCGCCTGATCGGTCTCGGCATAACGCACTCGCAGTCGAGTTTCGCACCATTCGTGATCTTCAGCAGCGCTCATAGATGCTTTTTGCGGTTTTAATCCTTTATCTGAATTATAATTTAGGCGTCGGTTGACGGCAGTCGGTTGTCGGTTCGTAGCTGCCAATCAAAGTTAGCTCCCCAAAGTTACCGACAATCGACGGCGAACCGATAACCGACTACCGTCAACCGGGCTACCGTTGTTTAACCCGAAAGGAAGTACATGTCAAAACGAATTCGGATAGCAATTACCTGTTCCCTGCTGCTCTTCATAACATTTCACAGCGTGCCCGTCGCGCAACAACCGGCCAGGCCGGGCGCCGGGCCGGCCCTGGAGAATGCCGCCGGAACCGCGGACGTCCTCGCTACAACCAACGAAATCCTGGACGAAGTGAGCCAGATGCGCGGACTCAAAATCCTCAAGCCCGTCAAGAGCGGCGTCAAGTCGCGCAGCGAAATTGAGCAGGAGATCATCAAGAATTTCGAGGAGTCTATCAAGCCCGAAGAACTCTATGCGAGCACCAAGACGCTCATCGCCTATGGGCTTGTGCCTAAAGACTTCGATTATCGCGAGATGATGATCAGGCTGCTGACCGAGCAGGTCGCGGGTTTCTACCGTCCGAAATCGAAAGAACTGTTTATCGCCGACTGGAACGAATTGAGCGAGCAAAAGCCCGTGATGGCCCACGAACTGACGCACGCGCTGCAGGATCAACATTTCAATCTGAAGCGTTTTGAAGAATGGCCGCGCGGCGACAGCGATCGAGAGTTGGCGATTCACGCGCTGATCGAGGGCGATGCGACTGGTGTTATGTATAACTATCAGCTCAAACCGATGAAAAGTGATATCACGCGCCTGCCTAACCTCGCCAATTTCGCCGACTTTACCCAGAAGCAGGCGGAAAAAGAGAACCAGAAGGTATTCCTCTCGACGCCCGCCGCAATCCGCGAATCTCTGATCTTCCCCTATGTTTATGGCGTCGGCTTCGTGCAGGAGCTGGTCAAAAATAGCGGATGGGAAGGCGTTTCGGCCGCATTCACCGATTTACCGCAATCGAGCGAACAGATCATCCACTTCGATAAATACAGATCGCGCGAACGGCCGGTCAAAATCGAAATGACGGACATCGCGTCATTACTCGGATCGGGCTGGAAGCGACTCGATGCCGACATAAACGGAGAATTCGGGTATTTTCTGGTCCTCAGCGAATTCATCGAGAAGAGTGACGCGCGAACCGCGTCGGAAGGCTGGGGCGGAGATATTTACACGCTTTACGAAAACCGCGGGACCGGCAAACTGCTGCTCGTTCAGTTGAGCTCCTGGGATACGGTGAAAGACGCCGAAGAGTTCTTTCAGGCTTATGCTAAACGTACGGCGACACGCTATCCGCAGGCCAAAGCGAATAAGGATTCGACCGCCAGCGAACACGATTTTCAAACGCCCGATGGCAGGACCGTCATCCAGCTACGCAACAAATCGGTGCTTATCATTGAAGGCATACCAACAGAAAATAATGAGCGTTTAGCGAAACTGTCTGATGCCTTATGGAAGAGATAAATGAAATTTCTCGGTTTTCAGTTTTCGTGCAAGATGACCTCGAGTAAACCTGAATACCGCAACCGAAAAACCGTTTTCCGTGGAGCGAATCACCATTAACCCCAATAGAACCCATCTTCAAGAACTGGTGCTCGAACTGCGCGCCTTGGAAGGCCGTCTCCTTCAAGGCGGCGGCCCGGACAAGATTGAACGCCAGCATAGTCAAGGCAAACTCACCGCACGTGAACGCATCGCTCGCCTGCTCGATCCTGGCACTGTGTTTCAGGAAATCGGCCTGCTCGTCGCCTATGATCAGTATGACGGCCAGGCGCCCGGTGCGGGAGTGGTCACCGGAATCGGAATGGTCGCCGGACGTGAAACGGTCGTAATCGCAAATGACGCGACCGTCAAAGCCGGCTCTTGGTGGCCGGAGACGATCAAAAAGATGCTCCGCGCTCAAGAGATAGCCATGCGATGCCGCGTGCCGATCGTTTACCTGGTCGATTCGGCAGGGGTGAACCTGCCATACCAGGGCGGCGTGTTCCCCGGACAGTACGGCGCGGCGCGAATTTTCTATTACAACTCGGTAATGCGCCGATACCTGAAAGTGCCTCAGATCGCGGCTGTGATGGGGCAGTGTGTGGCAGGCGGCGCCTATCTGCCTGCGTTGTCCGACGTAATATTGATGGTCGAGGGAACATCGTTTATGGGTCTGGGCGGCCCGAACCTGGTCAAAGGCGCCACCGGCCAAAAGGTAGACAGCGAAACACTGGGCGGCGCGAAGATGCATAATGCGATATCCGGTGTGGCGCATTACATCTCGAAAAATGACGACGAATGTATCGATCAAATCCGAGAGATCATCTCGGAATTACCCGCGAGTGCGCCGGCGCGCGTCGGCATCGCCCAATCGATCGAATCAGCCAGGCCCTCGACCGACCTCTACGACATCATTCCCGCAGACCATCGCGCGCCGTACGATGCACGGGAGATGCTCAATTGCATTTTAGACCGGGACAGCTTTGACGAGTTTCAGGCCGCCTACGCCCGAGAAATGATCGTCGGCAACGCGCGCTTATGCGGAATAAATATCGGGATTATCGCCAACAATCGCGGTCTAATTCCGAACGGTCCGGGTAAACCGCCGAAATTCGGAGGAATTATCTATACGGAGAGCGCGGAGAAGACGGCTTATTTCATCGAGACATGCAATCGCCACGGCACGCCTCTGCTCTTCATTCAGGATGTTTCGGGATTCATGGTAGGAGTCGAGGCCGAATCGTCGGGCATAATTCGCGCCGGCGCGCGGTTCGTCGAGGCGATGGCGACGACCACAATTCCCAAGATCGTATTGACGGTCAATCACGCGAGCGGCGCAGGTTATTACGCGATGGCGGGACAGGGATTCGATCCGGATTTTATCTTCACGCTGCCGACCGGACGAATGGGAGTGATGGAGGGCGAGTCAGCGGTGATGGCGTTGTTCGCCGCTCAACTCGACAAGATTAAGACACAGAACAAAGAACCCGATGAAAAGCTGCGCGCCGATATGGATCGCGTGCGGACCGAGTACGAACAACAGCTCGATGCGAAATTCGCCGCGGCGCGGGGATTCGTCGATGCGGTATTGTCTCCGGAAGAGATACGGCCGGCTCTGGAAATGGCGCTCCGCACTGCGCTCAATAATCCGGGTGCTCACCTGGGCCAGTTCATTTTATAAAGGCTGGGTAAACCGCGATTATAGGTGTTAAGATAGCTGCGAATTATAAGTTTTCCGTTGCTGTATGATTTCAGAGCCACCCAATGAATAACGGAAAAACACGTTCTGAGGTATAAGCGATGATCGAACTCTACCTGATGCGTCATGGAATTGCCGCTGATCTCGGTGAAGGCGGCGTGTTAAAAGACGCTGACAGGCCGTTGACGCTAGATGGCCGCGCTCGCATAAAACAGGCGGCAACAGGGATACGCGAGCTAGCTATTAAGTTCAATTTGATCCTGACCAGCCCTCTGTTACGTTCCCGCCAAACAGCCGAGGCAGTCGCGGAAGTTCTCGACCTTCAACACAAGGTTAAAATACTCGATTCACTCGCGCCCGGCCGCGCATTCGTCGAGAGCGAGGGAAAGACCGCCGAGATATTTCTGGAGCTCGGCGCTTATCAATTTGATCGCGCGCTGCTGGTAGGACACATGCCCGATCTCTCGGAGCTCGCTTCCCTTCTCCTCACAGGCAACCGCAATCTCAACATCGAATTCAAGAAAGGCTCGATCTGTGCCATCGAAGTCGCCAGCCTTCCGCCGCGCGGCCCCGGGTTATTGCGCTGGTTGATGGCGCCTAAACACCTCAGGCTTCTCGGAAAATGAAATTATGAATCCCTGGCATGCGGTAGAGCTCGGGGTGATGGCTCCCGAGATATTCAATTGTATTATCGAGATTCCGATCGGATCCACGGTTAAATACGAGCTGGATAAGCCAACCGGTTTATTGCGCGTAGACCGCGTACTCTTCAGCGCCGTCCACTACCCGGCCAATTATGGCTTTCTGCCGCGCACGTATTGCGATGACGGCGATCCGCTCGATGTGCTGGTGCTAGGACAGGAAGCAGTCACGCCTTTGTGTATTATGCGCGCCAAAGCCATCGGCGTGATGCAGATGATCGATCAGAATGAAGAGGACGACAAGATCATAGCAGTCCACGCAGACGATCCCGAATACCGCGATTATCGCGATATTTCGGAACTTCCCGAACATCGCCTCAAAGCGGTCAGACGATTCTTCGAGGATTACAAGGCGCTGGAGTTGAAGCAGGTGAAGGTGGAGAGGTTTATGGGACGTTTCGACGCAATCAATATTATTGAGCGGAGCATCAAGCTCTACGCCGACATGAAGCATGAATTGATCAAACCGACAAGCTATTGAAGCCGGCCTGGAAGATCAATATCCCGTTGTGCAAGATCGAAAACGTCCTTATCAAAATTCAACCGCGAGCGGTTTCATATGCTGCATCCAGCCAGAGCCTTACCAATGAATGTGCCTCGATCCATCGAGTAGATTTCTCCTCTGGAGGAATCTATTTTTTACTTTGTTCCAGATAATCTGCCAGCGCAAGGACCATCGGCCCCATCTTGGGATGTGAAGGCTCGACAGCCGGCGCTACCCCCAGAGATCGCAAAACCGAAGTGCAGGTCGGGCCGACTGAGGCGATAATGAGCTTCTTCAGAGCTTCTCTCAGTTCTCCCTCCTTGCCAGCATCGGCCGCGAGCTGGAACAGGTGGCGCGCCTGAATCTGGCTGGTGAAAGCGATGGCATCGAATTCTTCGCTGATGATTTGGTCTATCAGTCTTTCGAGCGGGCCGATATCTTCCGGCAATCTCCATTCGTAGAGACATAATTCCCGTAACTTCGCACTACGCCCGGTGAGCTCCTGGGCCAGCGTTTCATTGCGTTCGCCATAGTTCAGAACCGCGACGGTTTTGCCTGCAAGATCGAGCGGCCGTAGCGCCGCGCACAACTCCGCCGTCGTGAACGGTTCTTTCACGCCGTTGTCCGGTTTCAAGCCGTTCCGCGCGAGAACCGCCGTTGGTTTCGGCCCGCGTGCAACGATCGTCGTTTTTCCCAAGGCTATGAGCAGTTCATCCTTGCGCTTCAGCCTATCGGCCTCATCAATCAGCCTCGTCACGCCGACGCCCGTCTGGAAAATTATCAGGTCAATCGATCCGGCCGTCAGATCCTCGATCAATGCGTTGACATCTGCGCTCAACGAGGCGGCATTATCAACCGTTACTTCACGCACTGCCGGCACGCAGATCGGCTCGCCGCCATTTCGGCGAACGAGATTTGCCAGCTCGCTGTTCATTCGCGCTTCGAGCAGAACAATTTTTGCGCCTGCTAGATCAGCCATTATTTAAAATCAATCGAGCCTTTCGAATAATCCATGTTCATTGACCAAATGCAAGGCAATTCGTGTTACCAATTCGTCCGACGAAATCATATACGCGTTCGAGATACTCCAGTCAATCCTCAAAGATCGAGAGCCGGCAAAAAACGAGCATTCCCGATAAACGAAAAACGATCCAGACGAAAAAATAATAATTGATCACTCTCCAGCTCTTCGCCGCCCTGGTCGCATCTACTGTGTTTTCTTATACTTAACGTCGCAGGCCGGCAACCGCGTACCGAGAAATTTTTCCGACTATATAATAAACTTTCATCTCTAACTAAACGGCGGTGCGATCCGCCGGAAAAATTTACAATTGTCTGGCCGCGGCCCCAACGCAAGCGGCCCGCAAACGTCGAGTTAAGGGGAAGCAGCTCAGACATGGAGCTCAGTGATGATCAGATCATCGAGCGCACACTCGCCGGTGAGACGGACGCATTTGGCGTGATTGTGCGCAGATGGGAGCGGCCTATTTACGGACTATCGCTGCGCATGCTCGGACGCGATGAAGATGCGCGCGACGTGTGCCAGGAGACATTTCTCGCGGCATTTCGCAACTTACAGAAATTCCGCGGCGATGCAAAATTCTCATCCTGGTTATATCGCATTGCGCTCAATGCCTGTAATTCGCGGTTGCGCGGGCGGACGACCGCGGCGATACAATCGATCGATTACGAAGATGACGATGGGCGCGGTTACGAGATCGCCGATGTGGAAGCGGGACATCTCACGGAGCGTATGCATCAGGATCAGCGCGCGCTTCTGGTGAGAAAGGCATTGCAGGCGCTGCCCGCCGAGATGCGCCAGGTGATTATCATGAAGGAATATGAGGAGCTGACCTTTGCCGAGATATCTGAAATCATGCAGCTCCCGGTGAGCACGGTAAAATCGCGGCTTTACACGGGACTGGCTCAAATGCGCGCCAGGCTAGAAAGAATTAGGAGCGCGCTGTAATGAAAATCGCGGAGAGAGAAAAGTATGAAGAACCAAGATAACCCGACCCCCTGCGGTCGCAAGGAAGACCTCGTCACCTATCTCTATGATGAAGCGAATGCCGAGGATCGCGCATCTTTCGAGCGCCATCTGGATGATTGCCGTTCTTGCCGGAGCGAGTTGAACAGTTTTGTCCGCGTTCGCGAAGATCTGTGCGCATGGGAAGTCGGCTTTTTCCCTCACACCGAGATCGCCCTCCCGAAAAATAGGATCCATACGCTGCGTGAGTTTCTCAACTTCTTCCCGGCCTGGGCGCGCGGCACCGCATTGACGGCCGCTTCCCTGGCTCTGCTCCTGTTCGCCTTATCGTTCGCGGGCGCCAGTTTCGGGCAGATCGACGGAATGGGAAATTCTGATTCGGCGATGAATGCGGAACGGGTCGAATCTCTCGTCAAAGAAGCCGTCGCCAGAGAACGCGAGCAGATGCGGCAGGAGTTTCGCGCGCAGATGGCTGATTATCGGGAACAGTACAAAACCGAGCACGAGTTGCAGATTAAAGCTCTGTCCGCTCAGCAAGCGGCAAAACTGGACGCAGTGAAAACCGAGTTGAAGAGATTCAACCGGCAGGAATCCTCCATCCGATCCTTCTTCGCAATGGATGATCCGGACGATCCGCAGGGAGATTTTCGATGAAAATAAAGACGCGAGGTATTGAATTCCCTGGGCAGCTGAAACGCGTATTCAAGCTGGCGGTGATTTTAGTCGCGCTCTTCAGTTTCGGAACAGGCGAGCTCGCAGCGCAGAGCGCTCCCATGCAAGTTTTAAAACAGCAGGGGCGAAAGCAGCGCAGACAACAGGAGCGGGCCGCGCGGCGGATCGAGCAACAGGGAGGAAACAAGCTGGCGCCGGCGGGCGATGCGGAATCCGAAGCGGCTGCCAAAGACCCGGCTCACAAAGTACAAAATAGTTTCGATGGCATCAGCAATTCTGATCCGCGCGAGTTCAATCGCAGATTCTTCTCCAACGAAGAGCGTCAGATGGTGATTCTCGGATTCGGCAGGCCGGTTGTCTATCTGGTTATACTTCGCCAGCTCAATCTGACTGAGCAACAAAAACAGAGCATCAAAGCGATCAGCCAGCGAGTGGGCTTTCAATTGAGAACGCTTCGTCTGCAATACGATCAACTGGATAACCAGCTGGAAGAGACGATCTATGGAGAGACCTTCGATCCGAGACAAATCGACGAGCTCTCGGCTCAGGCCGGACAAAAACACTCAGCGATCATGAAGCTGCAAGCAGGTATAGAAGCGGAGTTCCGACAGATTCTGACCCCCGATCAACACTACGTTTTCAGACATCTGATAGGCCAGATGCTGTTGCCGCAGCGCAGGCTGCAGCCAAACCAGAATAGACAAAGAATGCAGCGGCGAATCGGAAGACCGGCGAATCCGGAAGAATAGTTTTAAGTTTTTAGTTTTCAGTTTTCTGTCTAAATTGCTGCCACAGTGTCTACCGAGCAACCGAATAAAAACTTAAAACTTAAAACTATCTATTGTTGTTGTTGATGTTTCTTGAGCAATTCGACGCCGAAGCGGATCGGGACGCCGAAATTTGTTGTCGCCTGTGAATTGAGCAGGACGGCCTGGTTGATGCCGATCACCTTACCACTACCGCCGAAGACAGGACCGCCTGAGCCGCCTTCATCGGTGCGCGCATCGTAAACGAGTTGTGGCCCGATGTCGCTGATGTGCCCCTGCGTCGATTGCGGGCGTATTTTGGCATGCGCGGCGAGTTCATTAAGCTGAGTACGATAAGACAGGTTGCCATAGCTGCGCGATCCCGCTCGTCCCCTTTCATCTACACGCGCAACCAGTCCTTCAAGGCCCGCCGGGTACCCTATGAGAACGACGGGTTGTCCGCTGGCGATGCTCTCCCCGCTCTCGTCGAGCGGCAATACAGGTAAATCCGCCGTTCCCTGCACAAAAGTACAGAGCGCGACGTCATGAGTCTTGGACACCTCGAGCGCGCGCAATGTGAAGGGTTGCCTTGCTTGCGGGAAATAGGCGAGTAATTCTTTGAGTCTCGGCTCGAAGCCGCGCATCTTGATAATGCTCGCCAGTTCATCAGCCTCCCAGGCGAGGATGACGTGGCGGTTGGTCAGGATCATCTCCTTATCGACCAGAAATCCGGTGCCGGTAAATTCGACTTCATAAACACGCCCATTGCCGTCAACGCTTAAGTTCACGTTGCCATCCGGTCCGATCGGGTTTTCCATCGCGGTCGGCTCTTTGAACCGCACTTCACGGCCGACTCGCGGATCGACGAAAGTATAAGTGCCGTAAATCAGGCAGACGCCTCGCCCGTAACTGTTGACGACTTTTTCGGGCAACGAGAGCGATACGCGTATGATCGCGGCTTCCTCGCGCGCGAGTTGGATTACGCTGCGCAATTTGTCGATCTCCCGGAACTTCTCGCCCAGTTCGTCAATCGCCGCCGTGTTGCGGCTCCCTACGATATAGTTGAGGATGTTCGATCCGATGATCGTCAGTACGATTAAAACTATGACTCCGGCGCCCGCGTAAAGGATTCGGCGCGGGATCTCTGCAGCCAGCTCGCGCAGCAATTGCTTGACGAAAACTATCGCGACGTCGGTGCGCGGTAGGCCTCGTCTCCCGCGCGCTGCATCGATCGATGTATCAGCCGGATCGACATTGGTGAGCGCGGCTGTCTCAAGCCGCAGAGATTCGTAAGAAAATCCTGTGAGCGCAAAGAAACGCAGGCGGATTCCGGTTGTGCCGAAATAGAGCGTGTCACCATCCTGAATCGCATCTCCAATCGCAACGCTCTCTCCATCGCGCGTCACCTCTGCCCCCGGATTGAGGGTGGAGATTCGATAGGCGCCTTCGCGCAACCGCAGCGTCAAGATGAGTGATTCAGGCGGCAGACCCGAATTTCCGCCCTCAAAATTGACATCACTATCGACCGCCGTGCCGATCGTGATCACCTCTTGATGGAAAATTCTTGTCGTGGGCCGCTCGACGCCGGCAAGACGTATCACAATCCCATTCATCATAGAAACTTCTCTCTTCTCTATGTGAGTTCTAAGAAGATACAATAACATATTGGCGAGTGAGCACGAAATCGAGGGAGAACTGATATATGAAGGTCAGGATTGAAGATATTACGCGTGGGGGGCTGGCTATTTGCATTTCATTGATGATCATAGTTCCAACGTTTTCATTTTTACGAGCTATCGGGAAAGATTCTGGTAAAAAAATACTGGTAGCTCATCGCGGCGCATCGGCCTATGCGCCCGAACATACGCTCGAAGCATACAAACTGGCCATCGAACAGGGAGCGGATTATGTCGAGCAAGACCTGCAGGTGACGAAGGATGGCGCGCTCGTATGCCTCCACGACCTGACGCTCGAACGAACGACCAACGTCGAGGATATCTTCCCTGACCGTTTCCGCAATGACATCAGCGAAGACCAGGCTGCCGGCGGTAGCCCGGAAAAACACTGGTATGTCGCTGATTTCACTCTGGCGGAGATCAAAAAGCTCGATGCAGGAACCTGGTTCAATGAAAAGTTCAAAGGAGCGACGGTCCCAACCTGGCAGGAGGCTATTGACCTGATTCGCGGAAAGGCCGGGCTTTTTCCCGAAACAAAAGCTCCTGAAGTATACGGCAGGCGCGGATTGGACATGGAAAAGCTGGTGATCGAGACGCTCAAGAAAAACGGGCTCGATCAGCCCGATGCTGTGAGAAATACACCTGTCATCATTCAATCATTCAGCCCCGAGAGTCTGCAGAAACTGAAATTTGATCTGAAGTCGAAACTACCGCTCGTGCTACTCATCCAGGGGGGAACTCAAAATCAATGGCTGTCGGCCGATGGAATTAAACGGGTCAAAGTTTTCGCCGATGGCATCGGGCCGGCCAAAGGATTGATCGATCGTGAACCCCTCATCGTCAAATGGGCTCACAACGCAGGTTTGACGGTCACACCCTATACTTTCAGATCGAGCTCCACCGGACGATTTAAAGATGTCCGCGAGGAAATGGACTATTTCCTGTACAACCTCGGTGTTGACTCCGTGTTTACTGATAATCCCGATCGGTTTCCGCGCCGCTGAGGTGGAAAAAAAGTTGGCGGGAAAAAGGGCAATGCAAAAATAGTCATTTGCTCCTATTGCTAGATTTTCGCCGTTTTTGTTTTCCCGGCTATAAAGGCCGGCGTCCGGAGAATCCGGCGTCTACATCGTGCCACCATTCAATGCTCTCTTCGCCTCGCTGCCAGCATAGGTAGACTATCTTTCCATCGCGTTCGTGTGGAAAATCGCAGAGGCCGCGCTCAAAGTCCTTGATCTCGATGCCGTGCCCGAGTATCTCCTGGATGCCCATCAGGAATTTGGTGAGCGCATCCGCGTACGGCACGCCATAGATCGTGCCCCCTCCGCCTTCAGAAGCACGCTCGCTGGCACGCTTCACTTCAGGCTCCAACCGTTGGAGGATCGCGGTAGCCTCATCTATCCGCTGGAAGATTCTTCGTACCTCTGGTAATAACGCGTTCGCTTCTTCTAGTGTGAATAATCTCATTTCAACCTGACTTGTAAGCCCGAATGAGAATCGACGAGGCCATTAGAGCAAGAGCAGCATCGAAAATCAAACATCATATGGGGTGCACTGCTAACATACTTGCCTCACTTTCTCGAGAAGAGTACCATTAGCGCGGCTTGTAACAGTTACGCAAGTTGCCACCCCTAATGCGTTCTTTGACTAAAGAAAACGTCGAGGAGGTTACAATGTTGAGACGAGTTCTCCCATTCAGCTGTATACTTTTCTTCTGCCTCATCACATTCTACACCGCTGTTAGTTTCGGCCAGACAAGCGGACAGAATCCGGCAGCCAACCAACAGAAACCGGCCGATCCCGAAGGCGCTGAGCTCCGGGAGCACAAGACTATTCTCGCGGTAGAAACCAAAAGTTCGGAACATAAATCGATCATTCCCGAAGGAACCGAACTTCAATTGGAATTGAAAGACCCGCTCAGTTCGAAATTGAGCGAGCCGGGAGACCTTGTAACCGCCGTACTTCGCCGCGAGGTCGTAGTCGATGGCTATAAATTACTGCACGAAGGCACGGAATTCATCGGTCGAGTGACCATGGCGAAGCCCGCCAAGCGGCCTCTGAAAGGCGGCCAATTACATCTCACCTTCGAAAAAGTGCGGATAGACGGTCAGGAGCAGAAGCTTTATTCGGTAATAAAATCTGCTTCCGACTTCACACGCGACGAGAAGGTTACGGGCGATAGCGAAGGCACACTCAAAGGCGGCACAGATGGCGGAAAAGTCGTGGATAACATCGTAACCGCCGGAACGCTCGGTGGTATCGGGGCTTCAATCATTATCCTTTCGAGCATCGGCAGGGAGAGGGGGATTGGAGGCATCAGCCGAGCTGCCGCGATTGGAGGCCCCGCAGTCCTTGGCGGCAGCATTGTTGCGGGAATTTTGTTGACCAAAGGCAAGGAAGTCCGGCTCGACAGGGATACCATCATCAGACTGAAGCTAGAAAAAGCGCTCGCGGTCGAATGATATCTGCATTAATGGAAAATCTGACACGAAGACGCAAAGGGGGATATATCTTTGCGTCTTTGCGCTTTTGCTTCGAAAAAACTTCGTATTTTACTTCGTATCTTGTGTGCCCCCTTTTAGTTGAGGGATAAGATGAGACTCAAAGATCGTGTATGCATAATCACAGGAGGCGGCCGGGGATTGGGACGAGATATGGCTCTGGCATTTTCACGAGAGGGCGCGCACATAGTCGTCTCAGGCACTACGGAATCGGCCGTCAATTCGACTGCGGCCGAAATACGGGCAAAGGGAGCCCGGTCTATTGCCATCGTCTGCGATGTCTCAGATGAGGAAGCGGTGGGACACATGGTCGCGGCGACGGTGCGAGAATTCGGGACCATCGACGTCCTGGTCAACAACGCCGGGATCATCGGCCCGACAGCGGTTGTGACTGAGGTGAGCCGTGAAGATTGGGATCATACGATCGCCGTAAACCTGACCGGAGCTTTCCTCTGCGCGAAGGCAGTCCTGCCCCATATGGCCGAGCGAGGGCGTGGCAAAATCATCAATATCTCGTCGGTCGCTGGCCACAAGGGATACCCGCTGCGCAGCCCATATTCCGTCTCGAAGTGGGGAATGATCGGATTGAGTCAGACACTGGCGGCCGAATGGGGTCGCTATAATATTCAGGTCAATACGATCTCACCTGGTCCCGTGCGCGGCGATCGAATGGATGAGGTGATACGCCGCCGCGCCGAACAATCTGATCGCCGGATCGATGATGTAGCTCGCGAATATCTGGTCAAACTGGCGCTCGACCGCTTCGTGGAGCCGGATCACATCGCGGCTACTGCCGTGTTTCTCGCCTCAGGAGAGAGCGACAGCATTACGGGTGAGGTGATACAGGTTTCGTCGGGGTACGGGTTGACGTGAGAATCGGTGCCGCAGCGGAATTGATTTTCCTACTATGAAAAAACCAAGAGCATTGAAGGAGGATTGAAAAAATATGGCAAGCGAGTCGAAATCAAACGAGCTGAAAGTCGGAGACGCAGCTCCCAGCTTCAGCCTGAAAAACACAGAGGGTGAGACAGTCAAGCTCTCGGATTACAAAGGCAAGAAAGTCGTGCTCTATTTTTACCCGAGGGACATGACGCCGGGTTGCACGAAAGAGGCCTGCGGTTTCCGCGACGATTTTGCGCAGCTAAAGAAGCGCGGCGTCGAGGTGATAGGCGTGAGCGGGGACGATCAGGATTCCCACCAGAAATTTACCGAAAAGTATTCCCTGCCATTCACACTGCTCTCAGACCCCGATCACGAGATGATGGAGAAATATGGCGCGTGGGGCGAGAAGAATTTGTATGGGAAAAAGTCGATGGGCGTCCTGCGAATCACATACATCATCGACGAGGAGGGAAAGATCGCGCACTTGTTCAAGAGAGTTAAGACCGATACGCATAGTCAGGATGTTTTGAAAGTGATCGATGCGATGTGAAGACAAGTGACGCGAACAGAAAAAAATAGCGGAGGCTCTTTGACCTCCGCTATTCTTTTTAGTTCCGAGACAGATCAGAACTGGAAGCGTGCTCCGAGTTGAATTTGCCTCTCGCGATATAGAGTTCCGCCCGCCTCGCTGATCGTTCCAAAATTATTGGTGAAGTTAAGGGTACCGCCCCCAGCAGTTGAAATTGAATAGAAACCGGTATTGGCACCGGTAAATTGAGTGCGGTTAAAGATGTTGAACGCCTCACCGAGAACTTCTAAGTTCATCCCTTCCTTGATGATAAACCGACGGGAAAGTCTCAGATCTACGTTCCAAACACTGGGCATTTTAAATGCATTGCGCTCAATCAACGGCAGCCGGCTCGCGCCCCCAGATCCGTTGATTCCACCACCACCGGCAACGCTGCCGGGCATCGTGCCGGTAACTAGACCGTCGTATGGTTGACCGGTGTAATACTGGAAAATTGGTGCGATGCCCCAACCATCAGCAAGAGTCGTGGCGAGTTTGCTCCCCAATTTCACCCTCGGAGCATATACAGCGCTTGCTACGAACTTATTGCGCCTATCGAACGTCGATCTACCCCTCTCCTGGCTGACATCAAAGACATTGTACGGGACATTTCCCGTTGTGAAAGTTTGAGACCTCTGGTTGTCGTCTGTCGCCTTCGACAATGTATAACTAGCGAGGAATTGCAGCCCATTGGAAAACCTGCGATTTGCTTGTAACACCAATGAGTGATACTCGGATTTGACAGTGCTGGATATCTCCGTCATCTGAGTAAAGGAAGTATTTGGGCGCAGGCCGCGAAAGGCCGGAACCGTCACAGTTTGACCATCGAATGGCCCGCCATTGATCAGATAGGTTTGGGTGTCAGTTGGGACATTCAGGTTCCGGTCAAGGAACGTCGGAAGCCTCCGACCGCTACTGAACAAGTAAGAAGCCGAGACAGTAACATTTCTCGATAGCTCGCGCTCGAAAATGAGGTCTGTCTGATGAATCATCGGATTTCCATAGTTTGAAGCAAAAAACTGAATTGCTCCAGTTCCCGCTGGTGCGGATGTCAGCGTGTTGGGAAAAACCGGCGCCAACGTGGAAGTCGGCAAGATGCTGGCAAGAGTCTGTCCGGCGCTCGTGCCAGTGTTGATCAGAGCATTGTAGATCGCTGAATTGATAATACGGCCATAATAAAGACCATATCCGCCGCGCAAAGAAGTTCTACCATTCCCGGTCAAGTCAATGGCGAAGCCGGCTCGCGGGCCAAAGTTATTCCTATCCTTAGGCAATGACGAAGTAGCCTGGTTTAAAGTCAGGCCAGTATTCGGAATAAGGTCGGTACTGGGATTCGGGTTCTGAATATCCGGCATTTGCTGGTATTCATATCTTAGTCCGAAGTTGAGCGTAACCCTTGGAGTAAACTTCCAGTCGTACTGCAAATAAAAGTTGTAATCAGTCGTGTTGAACTCAGTTCCAGTAGGGCCAAATCCCTGTTGATAATTGGATGTGTAGCATCTTCCTGCCAAACGAGCAGCATTCGAAACGCAGTTCGCGCCAGCCAACCCGCCAACTCTCCAATTGGTGTAATCGATAATGAAGTCATTGATGTTGGCATAAGCGTAAGAACCGCCTTCAGTGAACAGGTTACTTAAAACCTCATTGACGCGGTTGAAATCAGCGCCGAACTTGAGAACGTTCGCTCCGAGAGAGAGGGTCACATTGTCTGTGAATTGTGTGCGCTTCTCTTCAGGGTAAGATGTCCGCTCGAGGAAATTCGGTTTCCCGAATTCCAATCCGCCATTCTGAAGGTTGATAGCCGGCGATCTGCCGTTCGGACCGGTCGTCGGCTCCTGTGGTAGCGACGGCTGGCTAATTTGCAATTCAAAATCGCGCGCATACTGGAAGCGAAACTCATTGACAAGCCTGGGCGATAGCGTCGAGACGAGGCGGCCGGTTCCCCAATCTACTTTCACGAAATCATCGCCAAAACTCGCCCTGCCACGCGCATTTGTCGCTTGCGTCTGTACTCCTGAAGGAGAGTCCCAGCGCAGACGGTTATAGGTCGCCGTGAAAGTGTGCTTGCTGCTGATTTGCCAATCAATTTTCGGCAGGATCAATCCTTGATCACCACTACGCTGGACAGAGCCCGTCAACGATGTGAGAAACGACAATCCATCATCGATCTGCGCACCCGTCAGGCCTCTTCCAGTCAGCGCGGCACGATTGACTGAATTGAGGTAGGTTGGGCTTGAGAAGATTCCCAATCCGGGAAAGTCGCGTTTCTGTTGGTCGTAGCTGAAGAAGAAGAACAGCTTATCTTTGACTATCGGCCCGCCAAAAGTGCCGCCGAACTGGTGGCGCACATCATCGGGCTTGATTCCTACAACAGTCGGAGTGCCGCCGACCAGGACTGTTTGTGTCGCCAATGGATTACGTGCACCCCAATCATTGTTGCGCTGGAAGTAGAATGCGTCACCGTGAATGTTATTGGTTCCGCTTTTTGTCACCGCGTTGGTTACACCGCCCGCCGCGCGTCCATATTCGGCGGAATAGTTCGAGGTATTTACCTGGAACTCACGGATCGCCGACTGTGAGATCGAATAACCGATGCGCGTGCGGCCGCGCTCTTCGGAAAAGAACGCCTGATTGTTATCGCCGCCGTCAACTGTGTTGTTGTTGAGCAGCCCTGAAATTCCCCGGAAGCTGAGCAGGCCGAAGCTACCGTCCGGCACTACGCCGGGTGTCAGAATAACGAAATTAGACCAGCGGCGCCCGTTGATCGGCAGTTCGTTGATTGCGGTCTGGTTGATATTGCTGGAGAACTCTTTGTTCTCTACATTGACCGATCCGGTTGAAGCTACAACATCAACAATAACCTCGGTGGCGCCTACTTTCAAAGATGCATCGACATTGGCTACTCGCCCTATCTCAACCGCGATTCTATCTTGCTTGTAATCGGAAAAGCCGGAAGCGGTGATAGTCATGTGATAAGTGCCAGGCTGAAGATTCGTGAAGCGAAAGCGGCCTTCTGCATCAGTAGTCGCTGTTTCTATTTTGTTGGTATCTAAGCTGCGAAGCGTGACTGTTGCATTTGGGACAACAGCATTATTGGGATCGTTGACGCTGCCGCTGATTGCGCCGGTCACCGCCGATTGCGCCATTGCAGAGCTCACCCCTATTGTGAGACAACCCGTTAGCAGAATTACTGCACAGGTTAAGCGAAATAAACTTGATCTAAACATATCTCTCCCTATCTCGTTAATCGAGTTACGAATATACACGAGCACACCGACCTCATCCGTCGCTAAGACCCGTGGTAGTTACCAAATATTTTCGACTGATTTCATCCCTGCTGGCGTAGCCGTTTGGCCGGATTGTGATGGTCATTGCCCCCTCGTCAGGGGCGCGATTTTTTAACAAACGAATTCCGCGAATTATCGCTTTATGTATTATGAAAATTGGTGAAAATCTCTGAGATTATATATTACAGGTACTCAAACGTGAGTTTGTTTCAGCGGACGAGAGTAAATCAGAGAGGCTTGAAGGTCAAGTTAAGTTCCTCTCAAGACTCAGCACAAAATCCACAAACTGATGCTTCGAATTACTATTAACTTCCTCCTATCCGCGTAACCTTAACCGCGCCGCCGTCAAGTAGCTCAACATCGTATGATACCATTTTCGATTCGTTATTCTTATCGATGACAGGTACTTTAAAGCGGCCGCGCGCTCCATCCATCTTCAGATCGATCGGGAAGCGGCCCGATACATCTTCGCGAAATGGCGTCGTGTAGTTGCGCGAGACCGGATCGTAAGCCAGCACCTTCACGCGGTCGAAATCGATATGTTCGTCCTGGTTCGTTATCGTTCGTTCGAGGACGAGGTAATGATCGCCCGTGCCGCCATTCGCTTCTTTCACAGACCCGAGCTTCTGCCATCCGGTTATGCGGCGCCCGCTCGACGCGAAATAAACGATATCGCCGGGGATCTCCAGTTCGACCGAGCCACCGTAAATCCAGCCCGCCGGCAACACAGCGGAATCCTTCAAGCGGACCAGCAGCCAATCATCATAAGCACTCCCTCCCGATTTATTCTCTACCTGTTTACCTTCGGCCTCTGCCGCCGGCGCGGTCGGTTTGGGCTTGCGGTCCCGCGCGACTACCTCGAGTAAAGTGCCTTCCGGTAACAGAGTCGCAACGTTCTTGTCGTCCGAACGATCCGGCGTCAATCTCAGTTTGAGCGACGCTTTCGATCTTCCGATCGCTTGTGTCTGTGTATCTTTATATTTTTCGGCGATGCGGCGCGATTCTTCGACGACATTATCCTTCACGAAGTATTTGGCCTCTGCCCATAAATCCAATCCCGAATCGATGCTCGGCGCCTTTATCTTCGCCCAAAGCCTTCCGTCCTCCGAATAAGAGCGATCCACAATCGTGATCCGATCTCCTCCTTTCAACTCACCTACAACTTTTGAAACTTGCGCCGTCGAGCTCCTCAGCCTTAGGCTGGCTGGCTCAACATAGGCAGTTTCATTAAGCGGAGTGCTGCCAGAGCACGAGGCATAGAAGGCCGTCCCCGCTAAGAATAGTAGTATTGTAGCTGATATCGGCGTGCAGAATTTATGAGCGATACTCATTTGTCCTTATCGAAGGGCGTTTTTTAAACTTCATGTTAAGATTCCTATGACACGGATAGAATGAGTTTAAAATTGTAAGCCCAAACTTTCAACTGAAGTTTATCCTCCTTAATTTATCCCCCCCTAATCCGAGACATTATTGAAGGAGTCAAATATATGGTTAAATCTTCAGACCGCAGGCCGGCAAGAGCTACATCGCTCATTTCGTTCGTTTGCATAGTCATCATAGCAGCTCCATTTTCCATCGGTCGCACTATTCAGAAGCAGAATGGCCGCGCGCAGAGCGGAAAGCCTGTGATCTGGCGCGATCCCGGCGATGTCGCGAAACTTGACTTCATTGGCGGCTCAGGAGGACGCCGAAAGGCTCCCAAACCGCCTTTCGCTTTTATCGAAGAGATTCTATCGGGTTCAAATCCCAAAGTTCGCGTGGTAGATGCTGATGGCGTGAAATGGTCGGTAAAATTCGGTCTTGAGGTTCACGCGGAAATTTTTGCGACGCGACTCGCATGGGCCGTCGGCTATTTCGTCGAGCCTTTATATTTTGTCGCGGCTGGAGTGATCGATGACCTGGGCCAGCTCAAACGCGCGAAGGAGTTTATAAAACCTGACGGCAGTTTTATCGACGCGCGCTTCGAAAGGCAGCGCGAGAAGGGGATCAAGAGTCTTGAGGATGAAGAAAGCTGGAGCTGGTTGCAAAACCCATTCGCGGGCTCGCAAGAGTTGAACGGGTTGAAGGCCATTATGATGCTGGTCTCAAATTGGGATAACAAAGATGTACGGGATATCAAACGCGGATCGAACACGGCAATATTTAAATACCCGATGAGCAGCGGCACTGAGGATCGTTATCTGGTAAATGACTGGGGAGGCGCTATGGGCAAGTGGGGCGGTTATCTGAACCGGGGAAAATGGGATTGCAAGGGCTACACAAAACAGACGCCGGATTTCGTCAAGGGAGTGAGGGGAGATTATTTTGTCTGGGGTTATACGGGGCAACACACCAGCGATTTCGCCGATGACATTCGCATCAGCGATATGCGCTGGTTGATCCAATATCTGGGGCGCGTCACCGATGATCAATTACGCGATGGCTTACGAGCGAGCGGAGCGAAAACCGATGAAGTCGATTGCTTTGCGCGGGCCGTCCGCGAGCGTATTGACCAGATAAAAAGCTGCGTTGAGTAATTTTAGATTTTAGATTTTAGATTTAGTCTCCAGTGACTACCATCTGAACACTGAAACTGAAAACTAAAATTAACTGCTCACCCTCTTCGCCGCGTTAGCGGCGGTTGATTGTAGCCGAGGGTTTTAACCCACGGCGGCGGTAGATTTTTTCACGTCGCGTCAGCGACGGTTGAATTCAGGCGTCGCTAACGCGACGCGGGAATATCCTTCAAGCATTCCGTGGGTTAAAACCCACGGCTACAATCAACCGCCGCTAACGCGGCGAAGATAGGGTACATCGGTGCGTCGCAAGGTGAGGGATCTCGCCGAACCGTGGGTTGAAATCTACACAAATCAGAGATCTCGGAATTCAACTAAAATGCGGGAGTATACATAATGATTGGCCCTCCTCTTAGCCAGGATTTACGTAAAACCGGGCTGAGGAGCCGCTTATCATTCTGTGCCGTCTCTTGCCATCGAGGGATTTTCAAAATCAGAGTAAATACCAATGGGTTAAAACCCACGGCTACAATCAACCGCCGCTAACGCGGCGAAGAAGCGGAGCGGTTAATTTCAGTTTTTAGTTTTAGCTGAGCTGTTTCGTTCAGCAACTGAAAACTAAAAACTATTTCTTCTGCGCCTGTGCGGATGGTATGGGTTGCTTGGGCGGCGGGTCTAGCAGTTTGAGTTCTTTCGCTTTGAGCAGCAGGTTTCCTGCAATCGGTGCGGAGGTGCGTGAGCCGTATCCGCCTCCTTCGACCACGACGGCGAAAGCAATTTGAGGATTTTCGACCGGCGCAAAGCCGATAAACCAGGAATCGATACGGAACTCTTTTTTGAATCGCTCACGCCCGCGCTTATCGCGATACATAATCGGGCGTTTAGTCTTCGGATCGACCGCGTTGACCTGGCGCTGGGCGGTCCCCGTCTTACCTCCGGCCGTCAATTTGTCGCGGATCAAACCCGCGAAGGCTCCGCTCGCCGTGCCGCGCTCGACCACCGATGCCATCAATTCGCGCATCTTTTCTGCCGTTTGCGACGACATCGCCTGACTTAAAACGGCACGCTGCCTCCCCAGCTCGATCACGGGCCGCATCACCATCCCCTCTCGATTGGCGGCGGCGGCGGCGACAATTGCCATCTCCATGGCCGTCAGTTGAACGTATCCCTGTCCGATCGATTCGAGCGCCAGATCGTATTTGGTGACGCCCCGTCCCGAGACGAAGGTCGACTGGAGCGGCGCGAGCGAGGATGAAAGCACCCTGTTTTCGGTGCTCCACAGATCATTGCGGCGCCCCGCACCGATGGATTCCGCCGCGACATTGAATACCTTAAGCCCGAAGCGCGATGCCGCATCGCCCATCCTCTGCCGTTCGACCTCAACACCCAGCTGCGCGAAATACTGGTTGCAGGACCGGGTGTACGCCTCGAGCAGGCCTAATCTGCCGTGCGCTTCACCCTCATCATCCCGGATCGCACGGTTCGACCCGGGCGGCGTCCACCCTTCTCCCCGGCAGGTGAATTCGAGATTATCAAGTCTCGACTCGATAGCCGCGGCAGCAGTGACCGTCTTGAGCGTAGAGCCCGGCAGATAGTACTCGCTCAGCGCACGATTGAGCAGCGGCTGCCGCATCGCGTCATTCTGCATCTCGTTCCATCGTTCACCGATCTCCACGTGAGCGGGATCGAAACTCGGACTGCTCACAAGCGCATAGATCTCGCCTGACTGCGGATTGAGCATGACGATCGCGCCGCGTTTATCTTTCAGCTGAGCGAATGCCTCTCTTTGCAGATCGAAGTCGATGGTCAGTATCAAGTCCCTGCCGACCGCAGGGCGCGCCGTCTCGTTATTGAACGAAATGAATTTTTCCCACCAGCTCTTTTCATCATTAATCGGAGGCTGCGCTACGACGGCGCGCTCCAGTCCTGAGTCTCCGCGCGCGAGCGTGCCGTAACCGATGATGTGCGCGGCTGCAGGCCCGAGCGGATAATCGCGGATGATCTGTCCATTCAGATATCGGTACTTCGCCAGAGTCTTCTTCGCATCGTGGTGACGGTCGTATATCCAGCCTCGCAGAGTGCTCTCGACCTCTCGGCGGTTACGCTGATCGCGGCGATTCTTCAGTCCGGCGAACGCCTCGTTGACGCCGAGCGGGCCAGTAGCGTAAAGCCCCCAATAAAAGTGGAAGCCCAATGCGGTGAGCACCATCAGCGCAAACAGCCAACGCACATAACGCAGCCGTGCGCTGGTCAGGCGCGGACCGAAGTCTTCAGGCAGACCTGCATCGGTCATTTCATTTTGCGTGCGAGGGGAATTCCGTGCCCGATAACGCCAGGCGGATAGAAGAAGCGAAATGGTCAGCCAGCCCAGGCCGAATAAAAGTATAAGTGTGGCAATGAAAGCAAAATTCATATCAATTCCGCGCAGGCGAGTCTCTACGCAGACTCATCTTTCAGTCTCATTTCCATGCCCAGCTCGACGTCACCGAAACGCACACGATCGCCGTCGCGAACTATGGTCCTGTCTCCAGTGCCCAACAAGATGCCATTGACATAAGTGCCGTTGGCGCTGGCCCGGTCGGCCAGCTCGAGCGTTCCGTCGGGCGACAGCACAAATGCCGCATGGAAATTAGATACCGTCGGGTCTCTGATGACCATCTCGTTCGCCACATTTCGCCCGACGCCCACCGGATCACCGCCGCTCTTCACGTCCACGCGAAATTCGGGGAACCCTCCGATGCCCCGCACCACTACGTGAACGCATTTATGCGGCGGCGCGCCAGCTCCCTTAGCAGCGAGCTGGCCGGAATTGCCTTTCACAATTACTACCTGTCTCGCCTCGCCAAAACCGAATTTAACCTCGAGTCCGCGCGTGAAAGCGTCATAACCGATCTTCAACTGTACTTTGTCGAGCACAGCATAGCGGCGATTATAGATGTATTCGTATGCGCTTGAACTCAATTCCCGTTCGAGAAATGCGCGTCTCCGCTGGCCCATGCGAGTGTACGTTTCGTAATCGTAGCGCAATTCAATCAGGTTGGGAGCGACGATGCGCGTCTCTTCTGTCCTCAGATTCTCTTCTATCGCCCGTTCGATCTGTGGAATGAGCGCCGAGAGATCCGTCCGCCCACTTATCTGAGTGGAGGTCCCGCGCCGCAAAGCGTAATCGAGAGCACCGCCGATGCGCTCGAAAAATCGACGTACGAAAAATTCTAAACGATTTACCATGCCAGGGCTGTTTTCTAACATATCAATGCATAAATCGGAGAATTACCGCTAGAAGGGATTCGCTATTGTCGTTCGTGATTCTTTCTGCCCCATCGTTTGCCCGATAAATTCCCTTCCATTTTGCCTCTGTTGCATCAATGCAATTCAATGAACGATTAGCAATAGTCAATCTCAACCCCAAATTGCTATGCGATGCAATACATTTTACTTTGTCCCCCCTATGGCAAACGCCTCTGCTTCGCCGCCTCGAACAGAAAAACGGCAGCAGCCGCTGCCACATTGAGCGACTCTACGGGAGCGCAAAGGGGTATACGCAACCGTGCATCGCAACGTTCCAATAACTCGGTGGCGATGCCCCGCCCCTCATTCCCGAATATAACCATTGTTGGAAGGCGCCAATCGTAATCATTATAGATGATATCAGCATCAGCCGATGCCGTTACGATATTAATTTGACCCGAGCGCGCCATCGCAAGGACAACATCGGCATCGACCTTCTCCGCGATCGGAAGACGGAACGCGCTTCCCATGCTGCTGCGCAGCGTCTTGGGCGCAAAGGCATCGACTGAACCTCTCAAAGCTACCAGGCCAGTTGCCCCCGCAGCTTCCGCCGTCCGGACTATCGCCCCGAAATTTCCCGGATCCTGCACGGAATCGAGGCAAACAATAAGTATCTTATCATTTGGCGAGAATACCTGCTCGATCGCAAAGTGCGGGCGTTGAGCGATGATGATCAATCCTTGAGTATTGACCGTATCGGCGAGAGTGGCGAGCACCGGCTCGGCTGCCTGATAGACCTGGCAATTGCGAAGCGTCGCCTCGGCAATAATCTTTTCCGCACGCGGGTTGGGAGAGGGTGTGTGGAAACAGGCGATCAATTTGAGATTCGCCTGTAAAGATTCCTCGATGAGTCGCTCGCCTTCGAGAAAGATCAGATCGGCCTCGCGGCCATCGCGCACCCCTCGCGCATGTTTTATGCGTTCATTGGCGGGGCTGGTAATCAGCATCATCTTAGATTAAATTCCCCAACTTCAGCAGTTCAAAACAGATATCCGAAAGCCAGATTATAATGGTTATTCTTGAATCTGCCGGTTGAATAGTCGGTCCACATCCTCCGATATTCCAATGACATCAGAAAATTCGACCGCATATGATAGATGAAATTGGCCGAGCCGACCTGATTTTTGAACCGCGTACGATCGTTGACTATACCTGAACTGATATCGAGATTGGACGGGTCTTCCTGGCCATACGCGAAATTGAACTCGAGATTGCGGCGAGCCAGTGCGCGTAATTGAAACCAGCCGCCGCTCGATCGCACGCCGCGGACGATCGATAGCGGATCGTCGAATGGACCGGTGGCGGCGAAGTGGCGATCGATCCGTGACCCGCTCTCTTCACTGAGGCTGACGCTACGCCCGTGATATGCCTCGCCGCTGACTTCGAAATGGGCTCCGAGCGGAATCAGCCAGTCGCCGGAAAGGACATAGCCGTCAACATTGCGGCCGAAGCTGAACGACCGCTTGTCGAAGTGACTTCCGAAGCCGACCTCATAATGGCGCTCGGCATCGGAATGGCGGCGATATGCTATCCGGCTTTCATAACCGGGAGGGCCTTCGATGACCGAGCGGCCCACCCTATCGCCGAATGAAGGCAATAGTGCGCCCTGCAGGATCAATTCGGACTTTTCCCCTACCTGGGGCCGATGTTCGACCCCGATTTGCGGCCGCCACTGCCACAGATTGCCGGCGTTCGCCAGCGATGGCTTCCAAACTGCGGCAATCGAATTCGGCTCAAGCGGTGAAATAATCGGCCCCCGCTGTCCGACTTCAACCCTGGTTCGATCCCAATCGAGTTGCGCTGTTGCCGTCCTTATCCGGATAAACCCCAGCACATCGCCGTCAGTCGAGCCTTGCGTCCCACCCCAGAAATCGGTTTCGACCTCCGCGCTCAAACGAGCGCTCCCGACCCGTGGGCCTGTCATCGACAGGCCGATCTTGGATTGCCGAAGCGTGGTACCGAGATTGTTTTTTCGCTCCCCCGGGTCAACCGGTTGGGCAAACAACGGATCATCCCTGAGCGAGGAATCATGACTATTGAGATAAGTGTTAGCCAGGAGAATTCCGAAAAGGCGTACACGGAAACGCGACTCGCTCTCAACTTTAGTTTGCGCCTGCTCTTGGATTTGAGCGGAGTTGATCTCAACCTGTTCTTCGATCTTCGACAATCGATCGCCCGACTGCCGATTGGCGAGTGATGATTGCGGATTTTGCAACTCCGACGGCGAGTGGGGTTCTGCGGCGACAGTTGGCGTGGGTGGCTGGGAAGATTGCATCCTGGCAAGTTCCGCCTGCAAATGCGATACCTGTGATTTGAGATTTGAGATTTGCTCATCGCCGATCGCCTCGCGCAGAGACGCCACTTCTCGTTGCAAGGACTCGATCTGTTCGCGCGCGCGCCTGGATTCAGCCTGGGCGAGGTCAGCCGATTCTTGAGCGCGTCGAACGAGATCGAGCAGCGTCCGGTCGGTCGGGATTGCGGCCTTTCTCGGTTCCGGCCTTTTGCGTTTGGACGGAGATCCGCTTGCATCCGCGCTGGTCTCCAATGACATAGCGATCAGTCCGAAGGCGAAGATGACAATCAGCTTTTTCATAACCTCTCCTCAGAATACAGTTATCAGTTTCCAGTTCTAGGTTCAGTGACTAACCATCTTCCGAAAACTGGAAACACATTCTTAATTTCGCTGCTCGATCAACATTTCGAGATGGGGCAAAAGGCTGGAAAACGGACTCTGCTTGCTGAAACAACAGTCCGCCCGCGTTTCCAGGCTTTCCGGAGGACTGTTTGACCCGTCTGTTTCGATATATGCCGAGAGGATGACAAAAGGGATCGCGGCCAGGTCGGGTTCACCGCGTACCCGCGTGCACAACGCCTGCCCGTCCATCAGCGGCATCTCCAAATCGGAGATGATTGCATCGGGCCGTAAGTTCCGCAACAGATCGAGCGCCTCGAATGCATCAGCCGCTTCGACCACCGTGTATCCGGCATCTTCAAGCGCCATCGCCGCGACGGCTCGAAACACCTGATCATCGTCAACCAGCAATATTCTATTGGGCATCCTCTCCTCCTGCCGCGGGCAATTCAATGAAAAAATGTGCGCCGCGCGCCTCTGCCTCAGTCAACCCTATCCTGCCTCCGTGGGCTTCGACGATACCCCTGGCGATCGCCAGGCCGAGCCCCGTGCCTCCCTGTTTGCCCTGGCTGACAAATGGCTCGAAGAGCCTCTCGCGGAGTTGCGGAGGCACGCCCGGGCCATCGTCGACGATATCGATCCGGACAAACCCATTCTTGTTCCTGGCGTTGATCTCAATCGCCCCTCCCTGCGGCATGGCTTCCATGGCATTTATCACCATATTTTCAAAGACGCGTCTCATCCGCTCAGCATCGGCTTCGACGATGGCGCCCGCAGGGATACTAGACTCGAGTTTGATCCGCAAATGCAATAACTGCGCGGTAAACTCATGCGTCACGCGTTGGACGATGAGGGAGAGCGGCTGGACCTGGCGCTTTAGTTTATAGCTGCCGCACGAAAATTCGAGCAACTCTGTCATCATTCCGCTCATCCGCTCCGATGCGCGTAACTGGCTTTCAATCAATGTGCGGCGGCGATCTGGCGGAAGGTTCTCGTGATTGAGGACCTCGGCCGCGGTCGAGATAGTCGCGAGAGGATTTCGCAAATCGTGAATGATCGAGCTGGCCATCTGTCCCACGGTCGCCAGTCGTTCGCTTTTGAGCAGGGCGGCCTGGGATTGTTTGATCGAGTGGCGCATCTGGTTGAAGGCCGTCGAGAGTTGACCGATCTCTCCCCGCGCGTAGGTGAGCACGGGAAATTCGTAATTCCCCCGGCCTAGCTCGCGCGCCCCGGCGGCGAGCGATTCAATCGGCCTGGTTATTCGGCCGGCGATCAGATAGCTCAACACCCAGGCCGCGACGATGCCGAGCGTCCAGAGCAGCAATAATCGGTTGGTGATGGCGCGGAATAACTGCCCGGCGCCGGCCAGCGAACGCAGGATGATAACCTGTCCGATTAGTTCCCCATTAAACCCTACCAGCTGGCGCGCGAATGCGAGATATAGATCGCCGCCGATATCGATCTCGGCCGGGCGTTCGGGCGTGGCCTCACCGATATTGTTATTTACCCCGTTCACCGCAATCGCGCTGAGCGCGGCCGCTTCGACGTTCTGCGGAAGTGAAGAAGCATAGATTCGATCGCCGAGGAAGAAGATTACTTCGCTGTGAATCAGACGGCCGACATCGCGCGCCACCGCGGCGTTAAGCTCTACGCCGGTACCCAGCACGGCGAGGGTATTGTTGTAATGGGCGTTTCCGGAATGGAGGACGACGGGCGTGAGCACCAGATTGAACAGCCTCCCGCCCAGCATGGTGAAGCTGCGACTCTGCGTTTGCCGCTCGCCCGCAGTGCGGGCTGCTAGCAGATCGGAGACAGCAGGCGCCTCTCCTTCCTGCTGCTCGGTAAACATCACGCGACCCGCGCCATCGCTGATCAGGAATAGATCACCCGGTTCGACCGCCTCCGTCCGCGAGTCAGCGATCATCTCCCGCAAAGTTTCGCGGTCGCCGGAAGCGCGCTCATCTCCAAAGACGGTTTTGACGATAGGCGAATTGGCCATCGCCGATCCCATACTCGCAAGCCTGCGATCACGCTGGCTCCAGACCGCATCGTATAGCGGCAGAAGTGTTTCAACCTCGGCCTGTACCTGCCGGCGCGCCTCTCCCACCACCTGATTATTGATCACCCAGGCGCCGATAATCAGGATCGCGCTCGAAAGCAATGCTGAGCTGAGAAAAAGTTGGCCCCTGAGAGAACGCGTATTGCGGGTTGAGGATTGCAGATTACCGGTCTCGGATTGCGTATGGCGGATTCCGGATTGCGCATTCATCGAAGTTACCCTCTGATTGGCTGCCACCATTCCACCGCGGTTTGCGGCTCGCTGATCGGTAAATGACATCTTCATCGATCCACAATACGCAAAGCTTCATGGTCTGCGATAACGTGGCCGATTGTTCAATTTGTCATAGTCCTGTCCGTATTTGTTTGGGTGGGGACGCGGTATGTAATCCTTCTCGCTGACTTGAAGAATTCCCATATCCAATCCCGAAGCGGTGACCTGTACTGTTCTCATCAGCTCCGATAGATGTTCGGCCTGTGAACGTTCATGCCAGACGTTGAATCGATATTGCCCTTCGGGAACGTTATCGATCTGGAACTTCCCGCTCTGGTCACTGATGACAAAATATGGCGTATCGACCGTAACCACAATTGCGCTCATCTGCGGATGGATATTGCAGAAGATGTGCGAGACACCCGCGCGGTTGAAGTTGACCGGGCGAGTTTCACCGCTGGCATAAAGTCCGAGATCGAATCGCCTACCATTGAAGATCGAGAAGACGTTATGAAAGAAAGGATCTTCATTCGGGAAATCTACCTCCGAGCCAGTTTGGACGACGACGATATGAGGCATAAAACGCTTGTTGCGCTGTGTGATCACCTTCCTCGATCTTTTACCCGATCGCGCTGACAGGCCATCTGACGGGATCATCCAGGCCACAACGCCGCTCGCATCTATCTGATCGGATTTTCGATCCTGGGTACTCGGGTTGATCAGATCAAACCGCCCCTTGACCACTCGGCCCGAGAGTGGAGTCCGTTCCGGGGCTGCCAGGAATGCGATGAGAGAGACCAGGATGATGAGCGTTAGATTATTTTTTTTTGACGAAAAAATGCATAGACGCAAGAAATTTTCTGTCATCAACTTTGCGTCTTTGTGCCCTTGGGTCAAATCCCCCTTCAATGATTCGGCCGACATTTCGTGGTTTTGTTACCTCATGGTGTCTCGTGCTTGGTCCGAGTCGACTGTCCGTCGAGGTCGATCCCCAGGCGCTCGGCCTTCCGATAGAGTGAGTATCGCCCGATCCCCAGCAGTTCGGCTGCCCGCAGTTTGTTGCCTTTCGTATACCGCATTGTCGCAAGAATATGCTCTCGCTCAACATCCATCAAGGTACATGGCATCTCGCATATCCAGAAGACCGATGCGGAAGAAGCGGCCGTTTTCTCCGGGGCATCGACCATCTCGAGTTTCATTCCCGTGCGGCTGAGCGGGGTAGGCGTGAATTGCGTGAAATCCTCCGGCAACAGTTTCCCTCCGACATTGAGCGTGACTGATCGCTCAACGGCATTTTCGAGTTCGCGCACATTACCCGGCCAATCGAGCTTGGATAGCCATTCGATCGTTTCCGTGGGAGCGCTGACGTATTTTCCCAGCTTGAGGTTGATGCGCTGGAGGAAATGTTCGACGAGCAATCGAATATCCTCGCGGCGTTCGCGCAGAGGGGGCAGTTCTATATTGATGACGCTCAGGCGATAGAGCAGGTCGCGGCGAAAATCTTCCGCATTGAGCAGGTCCTGCACCCGGCGGTTCGTCGCAGCCACGATGCGGACATCAACCCGCCGCGATTCGCTTGCACCGACGGGCCGCACCTCCTGCTCCTGCAGGACGCGTAATAGCTTGACCTGAAACGCGGGCGAAGTTTCGGAGATTTCGTCGAGGAATATCGTGCCGCCGCTCGCGGTCTCGAATATCCCCCGGTGATTGTTGACCGCGCCTGTGAAGGAGCCGCGAACGTGACCGAATAATTCTGATTCAAGCAGCGTCTCGGTGAAAGCGCCGCAATTGACGGGCACAAAGTGATGCTTGGCGCGGGGCGAATTGTCGTGTAGCGCCCGGGCTATCAATTCTTTTCCGGTGCCGCTCTCGCCGCTGATCAAGACGGTCGAATCGGTCGCCGCAACCCGGGCGATCGCATGATAGATCGCAACCATCGCCGGACTGCTGCCTACGATGGCCTGGCCGAAACTCACCCGGTTGTTAGATTTGGAGTTTTTTTCTCCCTTCAGATTCTGCTGTTGATGGCGCCATTCCATCGCCCGCCGGATAGCTGAGATCAATTCGGCCGCGCGAAATGGTTTGCCGATATAATCGAATGCCTCAGCCTGCACGGCCTCCGCCGCCGATTCCATCGATCCGTGCGCGGTCACAACGATCACCGGGACCTTCTCGCTCCACGCGCGTATCTCGCGCAACACTTCGATTCCGGATGTATCCCCGAGCATTAAGTCCAGCAGAACGACGTCACAGGCTTGCCCCTTGCAGGCCTCCAATGCCTCTGCGCCACTCGTCACCAACCCGGCCGAAAACCCCTCCACCTCGATCAGACTCATCGCAACGAGCCCAAATTCGCGATCATCGTCAACTATTAATACTCTGCCCCGGGAACTCATAGATGTCACCACTCCTTTTCACCACAGACTTTACTGAACTATTTTGCAAATTAGCTTCCAAACAATTTTTCGACCCTCAGTCTGTTTCACTCTACCCGCTAAACCACAGAAAAAAGTGATTTCCTTCGATTTATTGCCGATTTAATGTCTCAGCTCTTGATAGATGCTTCTCCTCGATTAATAGATTTCTATCAACAAGTGAATCGAAATGTTTCATAGAACTTGGCAATAGCAACTATTTGTGCCAGTAACGATAGGCAAATCTGCATAAAACATTTGAATATGATCAGACCTAATAGGCCGGCCATTGAAATACTGGTGATATCAGGAAATGAAAGCTCGCAGGCGCCTGGCGTTCTTGATTAGCGCTGAGCAGGTAAAAGGAAAATGTAAAAATGTTGCTGGCAGTCGTTCGGGCTTACCGCAATGCGGATAAACAAGCTTACTGAACTGGTTTCAGATCAATACTGAGTTCGTTTATCTGAATCCTCGAACTGAAGCGATCATATTTTTCAGGCTGCTGGTAGCATCGATCACCGCGGACGGCTCATACCCACAATGCACCATGCAGTCGCGGCAGCGAGGATTCCCGCTCTTGTGACCGTACGACTCCCATCGAGTCGTTTCGAGCAGTTCCTTGAACGAACCGGCATACCCCTCATTGAGTAAATAACACGGCTTTTGCCAGCCGAAGACATTGTAATTCGGGCACCCCCATGGGGTACAGTCGTAATCGATCTCGCCCATCAGGAATCTGAGGTAGAAAGGCGATTGATTAAATTGCCACTGTTTTTTCGTGCCCCGTATAGCGCGGAGCGGCGCCAAAACCTCACGGAAGAGCGCCTTCGTCTGTTCGCGTTTCAGGAAATGCTCCTGATCAGGGGCCCAGGCATAGCTGTAGCCGGGCGAAATAGTCATACCGTCGACGCCGAGTTCCGCGAGAAAATCGAACATCTCGTGTAACTCCCGCGGTTCTTCCCCGTCAAAGACGGTCGTGTTCGTATTTACGCGAAAGCCGCGCTCCTTGGCACTTTTGATCGCACTGACGGCGACATCGAATGTTCCGCCGCGATCGACCAATTTGTCATGACGTTCACGCATCCCATCCAGATGAACGTTGAAAGTGAGATAAGGGGACGGTTCGAATTTGTCGAGATTCTTCGCGAGCAGGAGCGCATTTGTACAGAGATAGACGAACTTCTTCCGCTCGATCATCCCCCGGACGATCACATCGATCTCGGGATGAAGCAACGGTTCGCCTCCGGCAATCGAAACGACCGGCGCGCCGCATTCTTCAATCGCTTTGAAAGCATCTTGCGGAGACATACTCTTCTTGAGAATATCAGCCGGATATTGGATCTTTCCGCAACCGACGCAGGCCAGATTACAGCGAAACAGCGGCTCGAGCATGAGCACTAGCGGATAACGCCGGTTGCCTTTCAGCTTCTGTTTGAAGATGTATGCGCCGACCTTAAGAGCTTGACGCAGGGTGATTGCCATAAACCGAACCTTCCTCAAATAGACGATTTCCGGGAAAGCAAAGAAGGCGAGCGTCCGTAAAATATTATGCCTTATTTGCTTTCCTTCGAATCGCTATTGTCGCCTCTCGCTGCATATTCCGCAAATCGATTATCGAGCGGCCTGCTGCGATGACGTCATCGGTTTGCGCGGAAGCTTCTCATCGCGCATTGCGGCATTGTAGACGAAGGCAGCCATGATTACGGAAGCCTGTTTCATATCCTCGGCCTGAATGCGCTCATATACATCCATGTTCGAATGATGCGTGCGCGTGTCGTACTCGACGGGATCTTGAATGAACTGGAATCCCGGCAGTCCCACTCTATCGAATGCCAGATGGTCGGTGCCCGAGGTGTTATGGATCGTCAGCGTCGCGGCCCCCAGATCGCGGAAAGGAGCCAGCCAAGCGCGGAATATCGAGCGAACGGCATCATTGCCCTGTAGATATACTCCGCGGATCTTGCCCGTCCCGTTGTCGAGATTGAAATAGGCCGAAAATTTCTGGTAATCCGGTTTGGTTACAATCGACCCGGGGTTCGCTGACCCCCCTCCCGGCACATCGCGCTGCGGCTGTTGCCCCGATTGCCCCGATTGCCCCGATTGCCCCGTTGGGGTCCGGGTTTCGGCGAAATGTTTAGCGACGTAGGCGCGAGAACCGAGCAATCCCTGCTCTTCGCCGCTCCAGAGCGCGATGCGGATCGTGCGGCGCGGCTTAACGCCAAGCGCTTTGAGAATGCGGACTGCTTCCATGGTGACGGCAATTCCGGCCGCATTATCAGTGGCCCCGGTGCCGCCGTGCCACGAATCCATATGTCCGCCGAGCATGACGATCTCATCCTTCTTGTCGCTGCCGGTGATCTCGGCCACGGTGTTGTATGCGTTGAGGTCTTCGTCGTGAAACTTCGCCGAGATGTTCAGTTCCATCTTGACCGGGATGCCCTTCTGCAGTATTCGCGAGATCCGGCCGTAGTGTTCAACGGCGATGACCACCGAAGGCAGAGTCTGCGGCGCGTTTCTTTCGCGCGACCCGCCGCCTTGTACAAATACGGTCCCGCCATCGCCTATACGGCTGAACCTGATCACCGCCGCGGCGCCTTCAGTTTTAAGGAATTCGTTGAACTTCGAGATCAGTCGCTGCCTCTCGCGCCTGGCATTCAATTGTTCTGGAGTATACCGGCCTCCGGCGCGAGCCGGCTCGTCAGTCGCCATCTTCAATAGCTCTTCATCGCTTAATCGTTCCCCGGAGGCCTGGAATAAGGCTTTGACCTCGCGCATCGGATCGATCATCACGATTTTGCCTTTCAACTTTCCCTTGTACTTCTCAAGATCAGCTTCGGATTTGATCTCGGCCGAGATGACTTCTGCGATTACTGGCCCATTTGTGCCCGGCGTCCAGGCTTCTGGATAAGCGATGACGGGAAAAGGGACTGGTTCGATCACATGAACTGAGATTTTGTCGAACGACCAGCCGCGGCCGAATTGCCCCCACGCTTCGAGGCGGGCATTCTCTAACCCCCATTCAGCCAGCCTGCTCTTCGTCCACTCATTCGATGCCTTCATCCCAGGCGATCCCGTCAAACGATGACCGATGACGTCGGTCAACCAGCTGAGCGTGTCCATTACCTTGGATCGCTCCATGCCTTCCGCACGGATATTCTTCATCATCTCCAGATCGACTTTTTCGACCTGCGCGACCTGGGCGCCGGCGGTAATGATAAGGAGCAGCATTGCAGCGATCGGAACGAGTGTGCGCTTGAAACGACGATTAATCATATGATTCACCTCGCAGAGAGATACTAAATTTCCAGATTTGTATTTTTCCATTTTCTCTTTTATCCACGGGGAAGGTCGGTTCTTTCAATGAAAAATGTAAATGCCGATGGACAATGAATCGGTTGTTACTACGCGAAAAATAGCATACAGGTTACGAAAAACTAAATCACCACGAGAAGATGGTAGCGGTCGCTGCGCTTGCGGTAAACCACATGCGATGTTAAAAAATGCCTTGCGATTGTCAAGTAATATCTATGATGCCAGTCTCTTAATGCAATGGAGGTATCTTTTGAAACGCTACGCTACTACACTAGTGACCTTGTTACTCGCGCTCATCATCGCGTTTTCGGTTTCGTCAAATGCGCAGAAAAGATCGAAGCGCCGCACCGCCAAGCCAACACCTACACCCGCGCCCGTGGTCGATATGCGCCCAGAAGCGACTCAGGTTGCCGAGCAGATCAAAAACGTCACGAAGTTCCTGTATATTTACGGAAAGGTACAGAATAGCCTTGAAATTGCCGATGAACAGGCCAAGCGCGGACAGTCCGATCCGAAAATTGTCGAAGAGAACAAGAAAAGCAAGGACCTGCTGGTCGTAAATATCACCGGTTTACGAACGGGCATTAACAATTTGCTGAAAAGCTGGGACGGGAATACCCGGGTACAAACGCAATCTCTACGGCTCGCCAAAGCTTCCGATGCGGTAGCGGTGGCTGAACAAAATGCGGCGGCCGGCCGGTACAGAGAAGCAGCGGACGCCCTCGTGATTGCCGTCGAGCGGATGACAGAGACGATGATTTCCATGAAACAGCCCTGAACCAGTAGGCGGTAGTCGGTTGTCAAAGAGTAGTTCTCAGGAATATACCGGCTACCGACTACCTCAACGTTTTCCGCAAATCATCATCATCCCGATCTCTTCTTCGTCGGTCCGCTGCGGATCGACCTCACCGACAATGCGCCCCTGATAGATCACCAGCACGCGATCCGAGAGCGAGAGGACTTCCTCGAGTTCGGCTGAAACGAGCAGGATCGCCACGCCGGCATCGCGTAATTCGATGAGCTTGCGGTGGATGAACTCAATCGCGCCGATGTCGACGCCACGCGTCGGCTGTGAGACCAGCAAGAGCCTCGGATGCATATCGAATTCCCGCCCGATGATCAGCTTCTGCTGATTACCGCCCGACAGAGCCCGGGCCGGCAAAGTGGGGTCGGGAGGTCGGACATCGAAATCTCGAATCAACCGTTCGGCCTTTTCCTCGACCGCCTTTTCGTCGATCAAACCCAATCCGGCTCGGACTGCCGGCTTCCGATAATGCGTGCCGAGGATGGCATTGTCGGCCAGATCGAAATCGAGCACCAACCCGCGCCGGTGACGATCTTCGGGTATATGCGCGATACCGATCTCCGTCCTTCCGCGCGTAGAGAGCCGGGTAACATCTTCGCCTCCGAGCAAAATATGACCGCCGCTCGCCCGTTCCAAACCAGCGAGTATTTCGATCAGCTCAGTCTGACCATTTCCCTCTACGCCCGCTATTCCGACGATCTCTCCGCCTCGAACATCGAACGAGACATCGGTGAGCTTGGCGCCCAAACGCAGGCTCTGCACACTCAGCACGACATCTTTCGGTTGTGCCGGGGTTTTCTCAACAGTCAAGAGGACATCGCGCCCGACCATTAACCGGGCGAGCTCGGCCGCATCGGTTTCGCTGGTCTTCTTGCTCCCCACGATCTTCCCATCGCACATTACGGTGACATTGTCGGAGAGCGCCAGCACTTCATTGAGCTTGTGCGTGATGATGATGATTGTCTTGCCATGTTCACGCATCGAACGAAGTATTTTGAAGAACTCCTCGACCTCCTGAGGTGTGAGTACTGCGGTCGGCTCATCCAGGATCAATATGCGGGCGCCCCGGTAAAGAGCCTTCAAAACTTCGACGCGCTGCTGCTGTCCGACCGACAATCCCGAGACGAGCGCATGCGGATCGATTGCGAGTCCGAAGTCTCGCGCGAGCTGCTCAATTTGCGCTTCGGCCTGTTTGAAATCGATCTTAAGGGCGTTCCCGGGCTCCGCCCCGAGAACAATATTCTCGAGCACGGTCATCGGTGGCACGAGCATAAAATGCTGGTGCACCATACCGAGGCCGATCGCGATGGCATCGTGCGGCGATCTGATATCGCGTTTCACTTCGTCAATGAAGATCTCTCCCTCATCGGCCGTATAAAAACCGTAGAGAATCTTCATGATCGTCGATTTTCCCGCACCGTTTTCGCCGACGATGGCGTGTATCGTCTGGGCGGGAATGGATAGATCGATGCACTTGTTTGCCACCACCGCGCCGAAACGCTTGGTGATGGAACGCATTTCGATGATGTCCATAGTTTTAATGCGATCGGGTGACGTGGCAAATGTCCGATAGTGCGGTTGTCGCCTCGTCGGTTACCTGGCCATCGCGTCCGTCACTTTAATCTTACCTGCGATAATATCCTTGCGAGCCTGCTCGACTTTCTCGATCACCCAATCCGGAATGAGCGCTTTATTATGCTCATCGATTGCATACCCCACACCATCGTTGTCTAACCCATAGATGTGGACGCCGCCTTTGAATTTGCCCTCGACCTCATCCTTCACGATGCTGTAGACAGCATTATCGATTCTTTTAAGCATACTGGTCAGCACATATCCAGGCTTGATCCAATTTTGATTGGCATCGACCCCGATAGCAAATTTTTGATATGCTTCGGCGGCGTCAAAGACGCCCAATCCCGAGTTGCCGGCGGCCTGAAAGATTACATCAGCTCCCTGCTCATACTGCGAATTAGCCAGCTCTCTTCCTTTTCCCGGATTGTTCCACGCAGCATCGGTGATGCCGACATAATTCCTCAATACGCGAATGCCTGGATTGACGTGGCGGGCTCCCTCCTCGTAACCGGCCGCGAACTTATGAATCAGCGGGATATCCATCCCGCCGACGAAACCTATAGTGCCGGTGCGGTTTTTGTAAGCCGCGATCATACCGACAAGGAATGAGCCTTCGTGTTCCTTGAAGAGCAGGCTCGCGACATTCGGAAGATCGACTACCGAATCGATCAACACGAAGTGGAGCTGCGGATAGTCGGCGGCGACCTGACCGATGATCGGTCCCTGAGCAAACCCGACGCCGGTGATCAGGTTGTACCCGTATTGCGAAAAGGCTCGCAACGCCGGCTCGATTGAAGTCGGATCGCCCGGCTCGACATCGCGCAGGACGATAGGCAGGTCTTTTTTGGCGCGCTCCACACCTACATTCGCGGCGGCGTTGAATGAACGATCATCTTTACCGCCGATGTCGAAGACGATGGCGACCTTCGTTTTATCGCCGCCGGCTTCTGCGGTGTAATCCCGCATAGTGCAGCCAGTCAGCAAGAATGAGAATGATAGTAGGAGGAGCAGCGTTTTTGTCTTCATTTTTTCATTATCTGACGTCTTTCCAGGGCTTCAACAAACTCTGAAATCGGGTTCTCAGCCATCTACAACTGCTTTATCAGATGACGGCTTTGATCAGCGGCTCAAAGACTGGTTTCGCGTCTTCGATGCGGTATGCCGCGGACAATCGCGCCTCCATAAGCGCGAACCTCGATTCGTCATTGTAATGCGCCGTTACTATCGGATCATTGGCGCTGACGCGGTCGCCCAGTTTTGCGTGAATATACAAACCGACGCTTTGATCGATCGCGTCTTCCAATTTCCTGCGGCCTCCGCCCCAATCCATCACGATGCGTCCGATTTCGCTGGTATCAATTCCCGCGACGTAACCGTTCCGGCCGGCAAGGATTACCCGTTTTTTTCCTGCCTGCGGCAGACGGTCCGGCTCGTCGAGCGTTCGCGGATCGCCCCCTTGCGCCTCGATCACAGCGCGGAACCGCTCGAGGGCGTCACCCGATGTAATCGCAGCTTGAGCTTTATTGCGGGCCCGCTCCAGGTCCTTCTCCAGCCCGCCGGCAATGATCATCCGTGCCGCGAGTTCCAAACACAACCCGGCGAAATCGTCATCGAGATTTCCGCGCAAACATTCGATCGCCTCGAAAGTCTCGACCGCATTACCGACCCAGCGGCCCAGCGGCTGATTCATATCGGTGATGAGGGCGACGGTGCGCAGCCCCATGCGTTTGCCGACGCTCGACATCATTTCAGCCAGGGCGAGCGCACCCTCGAAATCGCGCATGAACGCGCCATTGCCCCACTTGACGTCGAGAACGAGTCCGTCCAAACCTTCGGCCAGCTTCTTCGACATGATCGAAGCGCAAATGAAAGGCCGATACGGGACGGTCGCGGTTAAATCGCGCAGCGCATAAAGCCTGCGATCGGCGGGAGCGATCTCTTTCGTCTGTCCTATCAACGCGAGGCCGCAACGTTGGAGGACGTCATTGAATTGGTCGAGCGGGAGGTCGGTGCGAAATCCGGGTATCGCTTCTAGTTTATCAAGCGTTCCGCCACTGTGCGCCAGCGCGCGTCCGGAGATCATCGGAACGGCGACACCGCAAGCGGCCGCAACGGGCGCGATGACCAATGAGGTCTTATCGCCCACTCCACCCGTCGAATGTTTGTCTACTTTCGGCGCCGGAATGTTGTCGTGCGTGAGCACTATGCCCGAGTGGAGCATCTCCTCGACCAGATATTGCGTTTCAGCCTCTGTAAGTCCGTTCAGAAAACCCGCCATTAGCCAGGCCGCCATCTGATAATCGGGTATTTCATAGCGCGTGTATCCGCGAATCAGAAAAGCTATCTCATCGCGCGTCAGCTCCTGGTGATCGCGTTTCTTCTCGATCAGATCTTGTGGCCTCATAGTTTTCAGATTTCGGTTTTCAGTTTTCAGTTCCGGATTTCAGCTTTTGAGTTTCTACCTCAACTGAAAACTGAAAACTATCTCCGTTCAATCAAGGCGATGACCTGTGCCGCGATTGCTTCCCCACGCCCTACTGCATCCAATCCCTCATTGGTCTTGGCCTTGATGTTGATTTGCGCCGGATCGATCTCCATCGCCTCCGCCAGTTTGACGCGCATCGCGGGGATATGCGGCATCATTTTCGGACACTCCGCCAAGATCGTCGCGTCAATATTGACGATTTTATATCCCTGCTGCCTCAGCAGACTGCAAGTGAGGCGAAGAAACTCCGTGCTATCCGCGTTTTCCCAACGCGGATCCTGGTCGGGAAATTGCGTGCCGATGTCCCCGAGGCCCGCCGCTCCGAGCAGCGCATCGGTCATCGCATGGATCAAGCTGTCACCGTCAGAATGCCCAAATAAACCGCGATCATGCGGGATATCAATCCCCCCCAGAATTAATTTGCGACCTTCGACCAGCCGATGTATATCGTATCCAAGGCCAGATCTGATCGCGGATTGCGCCTTCGATTCAATTGAGTCCATCAGCCTCCAAATCCCTTCGGCCTGCGATAAATCATCGGGCGTAGTGATTTTGATATTTTGCGGCGATCCTTCGACGACTGCCACCGGCAAGCCGATCTGTTCGAGCAGCAATGAATCATCGGTCGCCATCGCCGTGAGCAGGCCCTGAGCACGCGCCTCTGCATTGGCGCGCAGCAACAACTCGTAGCGAAATGCCTGAGGAGTCTGCGCGCGGTAGATCCGGTGGCGGTCGATCGTCCTCTGAATCAGCCCGTTCTCTACTTCCTTGATCGTATCGGTTGAAGGCAAAGCGAGGATAGCGGCGCCGGTTACGCGCGCGCGCGCGAGCACAGTGGAGATTTGCGCCGGCGTAACAAAAGGCCGGACCGCATCGTGGACGGCTATCAGTTCCGGTTGCCATTCCCCGGCAGCCTCGAGAGCATTACCAATCGATTCGCTCCGCTCGGCGCCGCCGTTCACCACTCGTATGGGCTTGCGCAATTTATAAGATTGCAACAGCTCACCGAACGAACCGATCTCTGTCGGCTTGAGCGCCACAATTATCGCATCGATATCCTGACAGGCATCGAATCTTTGCAGCGTGTGAATGATTATCGGGACGCCGCCGATTTCAACGAATTGTTTTGGTTTATCTCCGCCAAATCGGGCGCCGCTGCCGGCTGCTGGAATGATGGCGATATTCATAATTGATAATGGATAATTGATAGTTCGTTTAGACTGTGGGGCAATTTATACGAATTATCAATTATCCATTATCAATTATCCATTATTGATTCTCTTTGCTTTTCTCATTCAACAATTGATGACGGCGCAGGGATCGGTGTCTGGCGGGACGAACGATCGCGCACATCGCGCTGATCGCGAATATCGTTTCGCGTCTCCTCGACGCGCCCGAAGATCATCTTTCCCGCTGTGGTCTGCAAGACGCTGGTTACGACCATATCTACGTTCTTCCCGATCAAGCGGCGTGCGTTGTCGACCACTACCATCGTACCATCGTCCAGGTAAGCGACTCCCTGGTTGTATTCCTTACCCTCTTTAAGGATAAAGACCTTCATTATTTCACCGGGCAGGACGACCGGCTTAAGCGCGTTGGCCAGTTCATTGATGTTGAGTACTTCGACGCCTCGTAGATGGGCGACTTTATTCAAATTGAAATCATTGGTTACGATCGGCGCATTTAGTTGTTTACCGAGCTCGATCAGTTTGAGGTCTACCTCCCTGACTTGTGGGAAGTCTGCTTCGTAAATCTGAACCTCCAGGCCGTTGTTCTTTTGAATACGCTGCAGGATATCCAGACCCCGGCGCCCGCGATTTCGCTTGGCCGAGTCCGACGAATCGGCTATCTGTTGTAATTCGCGCAGGACAAATTGCGGAACCAAAATGGTGCCGCCCAGGAACCCCGCTTCGGCGATATCAGCAACGCGACCATCGATGATCACGCTCGTATCCAGTATCTTGTAGCTCTGTTTCGCGGTCCGATCACTGAGGATGCCGCCCAGCGCTGTGAGATCAAGATAGTCCCCTTTTGCCGCGCCGACGAGCAAGCCCACGTATGCCATAAACATCGTCAGAGTAAGGATCAGGAAAGATTCGACCGGCTGGCTCCAGGGCTGGACGGTTATCAGGAACCCCATCAAAGTTGAGCCGAAGATCCCGAGGATCGACCCGATAGCAGCCCCGATCAAGGTCTTGAGAGAAGCGCGCCTTATTCGCAGTTCAAAAAAAATGATCCCGCTCGCCAGGAGCAACCCGGCCAGAGCTGAGAGCAATCGCGAACCGTCTGGGATTCCCAGTTTTTCGCCGATCCATTCAGGTACCGGTTGAATTAAATAGCCTGCCGTGACGAGAATGATGGTAAATACTGTACGTATCAAAATGATATCTACATGCATAAATCATATTTTCCTTTGCTCGCCAACAACGATAACTCCGCGTGAGTATGAATGTAGGACTAAAATGCGAACACCTATCTACTCGACATAAATAGAAATAGCCGATGCAGCGGGATTGTAGCACGGTGGTTTGAAGAGTGGGAGTCCAGATTGCGGATTGCGCTATGCGGAGTTGGTCTTACCGATTCGTAGAATCGGGAAAGCTCCAATCCGCAATCAGCAATTCCTACCCTTTCGGCGCGTAATATCCGGCGCGGGCACGGGCGGCATACCCAGGCTTCTTAATTCTGACGCTGAGTTTGCGGAATGACCCGTCACGCTTCTCGTTGGTCGAGTAAAACCCTAACGTATACTGGGTGCGAAGTTGTCGGGCCAGATCCGCAAATGTCTGGTCGAGCTCTTTCAGAGATTCTTGATCTACCTCTTCTCCGAGCGCACCGGGGGTGGCCTTGGGTTTATAGATATATCCCCCGGTTTCAGCGCATAAAGTTTCGAGAGCACGCTCGCCGGCCAGGTCGCGAAGGTTCTGGGAGTAGTAATAACGATTTCCGGTGAATAACGCGAAGATCACGGCATCGGCTTGTTGAGCGTTCGCTAGAGCTTGAAGTAATCCTTTCCCGCTCGTCGTATCACCTCCGTCAGAAACGATGACGATTATGCGGCGGCCCTTCGCCGGCTTGAGATAATCGGAAGCGAGAAATATTCCGTCGTAGAGCGACGTGGCGCCCTGAGCTTTGAGCTGCATAGTGGCGCTGACGAGCAGCGGAATTTTGTTGGTGAAATCCTGCAGGCAAGTGATATCAGTGGAGAGCGAAAAAAGGGCGGCGCGGTCCTGCGGGCGAACGATTCGCTCGAAAAATTTGGCGGCGGCGCGCCGCTCGAATTCGATCTTCTGCGAAACGCTCAAACTCGCGTCGAACAACATGACCAACCGCAATGGCAGGTCGGCATCACGGGCGAAATTTGCTATTTCCTGCCGGACGCCGTCTTCCATAATCTCAAAATCTTCGCGCTGTAGATCGATCGGCGGTTTCATATCTTTCGAGCCTTTCGCGTCTACCGGCAACGCGTTGGGCGATTCTTCCGACACAGAGGTCACGACCGTCACCAGATCGCTGGCGATCCGTATCGTCTCGTCGCTCGTTTGAGGCCTTTGTTCGGGCAACCTGATGCGCGGTCGTTCCGGGGCCTTCCCCGGCTTCGACTTTTTCGGATCCGGCGCCTGCCGCCCGCTCTGGCTTCGGGCTGAATGCAAGGTAGATAAAAGAATTATCGCGGTAGTTGATAGAAAGGCAATTTTTGTGATCAATCTCGTCTGGCGAGATAATTTCATGACGCCTCCACCAAATCTGTTTTCGGACTGTCCGCCGCCTCCCCAATCTCGGCAAGCCACGAGTGAAAAGCCTTCAGACCTCGCTCGACTTGCATACGGTGACGATCGGCCTTCTTCCTGGTCTGCCGCCTTTCTTCCGGTTCGAGCGGCGGCAAGAGGGCGAACGTCGTGTTGGCAGGTTGAAAATTCTCCGCATCGGCGTGAGCCAGATAGTAAGTCAATGATCCAGTCGCCGATTCTCGAGGCGGCGCAACCGCCTCAAGTCCCCGCGCAAGCCTTGCCGCATTGATACCCGCTATCATTCCTGTAGCCATCGCCTCGGTGTAGCCCTCGATTCCCGATATCTGTCCCGCATAAAGAACGCGCGCATACCGGCGCATTTGCAAGGTCTCTTTGAGCAGCTTCGGTGAACAGATAAATGTATTACGATGCATCTGGCCGAAACGGATGAAATCAGCCTTTTCTAATGCCGGAATTAATTGAAGGATTCGTTTCTGATCGCCATATTTGATATGGCACTGAAATCCCACGATGTTGAAGGCTCCGGCCATCAGATTCTCGAGGCGTAACTGAACACAGGCATAGGGTTCTCTTCCCGTGCGCGGGTCGATGAGGCCGACGGGCTTCATTGGCCCGAAGCGTAAGGTATCGCGACCGCGGTGCGCGAGGACTTCGATCGGCAAGCATCCCTCGAAATATTTCTCCTCGTCATCGAGACCTTCGTGGGGTTTGACGGTTTCGGCAGTGAGCAGGGCGTCGATGAAACGGTCGTAATCTTCCCGCGTCATCGGGCAATTGACATAATCGTCTCCGCCCTTACCGTACCTTGCGGCGCGAAATGCTACATCAAAATCGATCGTCTCGCCATCCACGATGGGAGAAATCGCGTCGAAAAAGTAAAGGCCGTCATCCCCGGTCAACCGGCCAATTGCGGCGGTAAGCGCCGGAGAAGCCAGGGGGCCCGCGGCTATCACCGTGGTTTCGCCGGGTTTATCAGCATTGATCTCGGTCACCTCTTCACGGCAGATTCTCGATATTCGGATGATGCGACAGGTATTCGGTCACGAGTGCGGAAAATTTTTCGCGATCGACCGCGAGCGCGCCGCCGGCGGGAACAGCGGCCTGCTGGGCCAAATCGATCAGCAATGAACTGCCCGCCCGCAGCTCGTCTTTCAAGAGCCGGGGAGCGGTGTCCGCCAGGTCAGATTTGAGCGAATTGCTGCACACCAGTTCTGCCAGATTGCCCGTCCGATGCGCCCCGGTGGATATTTTCGGGCGCATTTCGAAAAGCCGGACCTTGATGCCGCGCCGCGCCGCCTGATGGGCGGCTTCCGAACCCGCCAGGCCGCCGCCTATGATGTTGATAATCTCGCTCATGGAGCGGAATAATAGCAGATGCCCAGTCCAATTGCCTTAGTTCAACCTCTCCGACTAAAATCATCTGTTCGGTCTTCAGGGCCGGGATCGCGATTCTGATATCCAATTGAATTTCCAAGATTGAATGAAAGAACATTTGCTTCAATATCTGGCCTGCCCGGCGTGCGGCGCCGATTTTTCGCTTACAGTAAAGGAGCGCAAGGGCACTGAGATCATCGCAGGCGAGTTGCGCTGCGAGCGATGCGCTAACGATTATCCCGTTCGCGGCGGGATTCCGCGCTTCGCCGACCCGGGAACCGACGAAAAACAACGGAAGACGGCTGAGAATTTCGGCGCCCAGTGGCTGGTGTTTGACGAAGTTTCCGATCATCACGAGAGGCAATTTCTCGATTGGATCGCGCCAGTCACACCGGACTTCATCCGCGGCAAAGTCATCCTCGAAGGCGGATGCGGGAAAGGCCGCCATACTCAGTTGGTCGGCCGATGGGGAGCGCGCGACGTGATCGGCATCGATCTGAGCTATGCGGTTGAAGCGGCGTATCGCAATACGAAAGACCTGCCAAACGTCCATATTATTCAGGGCGACATCTACCGGATGCCGCTTAAAACATCTTTCGATTATGCTTTCTCGGTCGGCGTGCTTCATCATCTGCCGGACCCCGGATCCGGTTTTATCTCCCTCGTCAACAGTCTAAAACCCGGGGGAGCCGTCTGGGCATGGGTTTATGGTAAGGAGAACAACGGCTGGATATTGAACTTCGTCAATCCTCTGCGGAAACGAGTAACTTCGAAACTGCCGCCCGGCCTGCTCTACCGAATTTCTTATCTTCCGGCGACCGTACTCTATCTGCTGCTCAAATGTGTATACCGGCCGGCCGGAAAGACCGGATTTTCCCAGTATCTGTTTTACGCGAGCTATCTGAGCTACATTTCGCGCTTTCCTTTCCGCGAGATTCACGGCATCGTTCACGATCATTTGAATGCCCCGGTCGCCTTCTATATCCGCCGTGAAGAATTCAACGAGTGGTTCCATACCGTCGACGCCGAACGCATAGAGATCCACTGGCACAATCGCAATAGTTGGCGGGGCTTTGCGTTCACCCGGTCAGCGGGAGCAAATTATGCAAAATGACGCGCGCTCCTGGGACGTGGAACCGAGACTGTCCCTCTTCCTGCCTGTTTTGAACGAGGAAGAGAACCTCGGTCAGCTGCACGAGAAGATCATTTCCGCCATGAACCCCTCGGTCAGAGCTTCGAAGTCATTTATGTAGATGACGGGAGCACGGACGGCAGTTTCGATCTGCTCAAACGATTCGCCGAGGGCGACGCGCGCGTGCGCGTTATCTCATTTCGCCGCAATTACGGGCAGACGGCTGCCATGGCCGCGGGTATCGACGCCGCGCGCGGCGAAATATTGATCGCCATGGATGCCGATCTGCAAAACGATCCGAGAGACATCGAGCTGCTGCTGGAGAAACTGGATGAGGGTTATGATGTCGTCTCCGGATGGCGCAAGGACCGGCACGATCTCTTTCTGACGCGGATCCTGCCATCGCGCATCGCCAACCGGCTCATCTCGACTATCGGAGGCGTTCCGCTTCACGATTACGGCTGCTCCTTGAAGGCCTATCGCCGCGAGGTGCTCAAGGGGGTCCACCTCTATGGTGAGATGCATCGGTTCATACCAATCTATGCCAGCTGGGCGGGCGGGAGTGTGACGGAAATTCCGGTAGGCCACCATCCGCGGGTAGCGGGTAAATCCAAGTATGGTCTGGCTCGCACTGCTAAAGTTATCTTCGATCTCCTCACGGTCAAATTCATGACGAGTTATCTGACCAAACCGCTTTATGTTTTCGGCTGGGCGGGCGTCCTGGCCTTTGGGCTGTCGTTCGTCTCAGCTCTGCTGGCGTTCCTTATGAAGTTCGCCGGCTGGCCGCATCAGGCATCATTCGTTCAGACACCATTGCCCGTAATTGCGCTGGTCATGATGGTCCTCGGCATACAGTTATTCCTGATGGGCCTGATTGCGGAGATGCTCGTGCGCACCTATCACGAATCGCAGGGCAAGCCGATCTATACAATTAAAACGAAAATCAATTTTGAAGATGCCCAACCCCACGAGTTAAGATTGGCCACAGAGCCACAGAGACACAGAGAGGAGAAGTGGAGATGACAGGGCAGCATGGGGCTCATTGAGAATGATCTCCTCGTCTCCCATGGGTAATAGCTAAGAGATGTGTGGAATTCTAGGCATCATCAATCTCGATCGAAACCAGCCGGCGGACGAGCAGACCGCGCGAGCGATGGCGGAGGCACTCATCCATCGCGGCCCCGACGATGAAGGTTTCTATTTCAAAAACAATGTCGCGCTCGGGATGCGGAGGCTCTCGATAATCAGATCTCGCTACCGGACACCAGCCGATCGCCAACGAAGATAATTCGCTCTGGGTCGTCTGCAACGGCGAAATATATAATTTTCCCGAATTGCGCGAGCATCTCATCGACCGCGGCCATCATCTCCGCACGCAGACGGACACGGAAGTTATCGTTCATCTGTACGAAGAGTACGGCGACGATCTCACCGCCCATCTCAACGGGATGTTCGCATTCGCCCTCTGGGACGAAAAGCGCCAACGCCTATTGATCGCTCGCGATCGTATGGGCGAAAAACCTCTATATTTCGCCCAGCTCGCCAACCAGGCATTCGTCTTCGCCTCGGAGCTCAAATCGCTCATCGTACATCCGCTCGTGCAGAGCCGGATCAATATGCTGGCCCTGCGCAAATATCTGCAGTACGAATTCGTCCCTTCGCCGCACACCATCATCGAGGGCGTGCAAAAACTGCGCCCCGCTCACCGGCTGATCCTGGAGAACGGTCGATGGCGAACGGAGCGCTATTGGCGACTGGATTACGAAGGCGAGCGCTTGAGGATCAGCGAAGAGGAAGCGGTCGAAGAGGTGCATCGGCGTCTGCGCGAGGCTGTGCGGATGCGCTTGATCTCCGATGTCCCGCTCGGGGTCTTATTATCGGGCGGGATCGATTCGAGCACAGTCGCCGCGCTCGCGTGTGAAGCTGCTGAAGGACGGGTCAAGACCTTTTCCATAGCGTTCGAAGAAGACTCATTCGACGAGTCCTCATACGCTCGCCTGGTCGCGAACCGTCTCGGCACCGATCATTACGAACAGACGTTCACCGAGCGCGCAATGCTGGAGATGGTGCCCGAGATTCCGCGGTTGCTCGACGAACCACTGGGCGATGGCTCGCTCATTCCGACCTCATTGCTCTGCCGGTTCACGCGCAGCCACGTCAAGGTCGCGCTCGGCGGCGATGGAGGCGATGAACTCCTGGCGGGATATCCGACATATGCCGCTCACCGGATGGCCGGTTATTACCGAGCCTTGCCGCAATTTATCCGAAAAGGATTGATCGAACCGGCGATCGAAAGTCTGCCTGTTTCAACGAAAAACCTTTCGTTCGATTTCCGCGCCAAGCGGTTCGTGCACGGCGCCGACTTGCCGGCGGGCATGCGCCACACCGTTTGGATGGGCTCATTTGACGCCGCGCAGCAAAAACATCTCTTCTCGCCCGATGTGTTGAAAGCGTGGCCCGACGAAGCTGTCTTCGATGAAGTGCGCGTCTACGATCATCTAAACGGTTATGGCAAGAACAGCCTTGTCGAACAGATGATGATGCTCGATGCCACTCACTATCTCCCAGAGTGCGTCCTATTTAAAGTCGATCGCGCGGAGCATGGCCGCATCGCTCGAAACGCGCGCGCCATTTCTCGATCACACTTTCGCCGAATTTTTGATGAAATTGCCGATTGGATTGAAGTTTCACGGCTTGACCGGTAAATACATCCTCAAACGCGCAATGCGCGACATATTACCTTCGGCAATCATCAAGCGGCCGAAAAAAGGGTTTGGCATGCCCGTCGCCCAATGGATCAAGGGCGAGCTGCGTCTGCTCGTCCGCGACACCTTCGCGCCCGATAGCTTGAAACGGCGAGGGTTGTTCAACCCCGCGTATGTTCAGCGTCTGCTGGACGAACACGACCGCGGCCAGGCCGATCATCGCAAACTGATCTGGACGCTTTTGATGTTTGAGATGTGGCCCTTGGCTAAGAGTTAGTGTAAAGTGAAGATAGGATTTCGAAAGACAGGAGACGGATTTCAGGAACCAGAGTTCAAACTGCAATTCTGGTTTCCGGTTCCTGTTTCCCGATAAAAATTATGATCGATCAAAAAGAAATTATTGAGACAGCACCTACTCAACCAGCTTTCGGTCCCCCGAAATCGGTCATCCGCGATTACTTCGAGCAGGGTGTGATCACGGTGATTATGGCCTTGTTCCTGATGACCTTCATCGCCCAGGCCGTCGCTGTGCCGACCGGATCGATGCAGAATACGATAAACATCGGCGATCATCTCTTCGTCAATAAATTTATCTTCGGCAAACCGACGCCGATCCTCGGAGGATTGCTGCCGACCCGCGATATCCGCAGGGGTGACATCATCGTCTTCAAACTGCCGAGCGATCCGAAGATCAATTATGTCAAGCGCGTGATCGGGTTACCGGGCGATTCGGTTCAAATTAAAGGGAATCGCGTTATCGTCAATGGCAGTGAGCTGCCCGAGCAAAGGGTGATCGTCGACCTGCCTCCCGATTCACAAAACCGATCGGCGCTCGAGATCAGGAAGACCGAGGATGCGCCTCCCGGAGCGACATACAAAGTCTTTTACAGCGAACACGAGCGGGATAACGAGGAGGCGGAGGAAGATTTTCACGGGATGAAATATGGCGTCAAGGAACCGTTCAAGGTTCCCGACAGAACATATTTTGTGATGGGCGATAGCCGCGACAACAGTCTGGACAGCCGTTACTGGGGAACAGTTCCGCGCGAGAATATCTTCGCTCGCGCATTATATGTGCATTGGTCGTACAATCCCGGCGATCCTGATAATAACAGCAGCGGAAATCGTTTTATCGATATGATCAAAAATGCCCAATGGAGCCGGACGGGGACAGCGGTTAAATGATAAATGGGCGGGAAGAATCACCTCGGAAGTTGCAAAAAGCACAAGCGATGCAAATGATCTTTCATTCTTTCTGGCGTTTTATTCCTATTGTGCTTTTTACTGTCCCTTTTTGCGTTCTACCTGGTGATTTCTCTCTCCTGACGGCATCCCGCGGCGCACAAACCGCGACTCAGGTTGAAACTCAGCAAAAGCGCGAGCAGCTATATCGCCTGAACAACCTGGGCGTCGCATTGATGGAACAATTCAAGCACGAGGAGGCGGCGCAGCGATTCAAACAGGCGCTCGCGAGCGATGCGAACTTCGCCCTCGCGCGGATCAATCTGGCGCTGGCGTATTTTTTTTTGAACGATACGCCGGCGGCTGTCGAGGAAGCCAGGGCTGCCGTGAAACTCGCCCCGGACAGCCTCTACGCCAATTACATCCTCGGCGCGTCACTCCGCAATGAAAAGCTCTACGAAGAGGCGATCGCCCAGTTCAACAAAGTCCTCGCCGGCGACCCGCAGGACCCGGCCACCAATATCCAGATCGGACAGATTTATGCGCAACAACAGAAATACGACCAGGCCATCGCCGCCTTCAGCCGCGCACTGGAGGCCGAACCGTACAATGCGACGGCCGCTTATAGTCTGGCGCAGGCTTTGATCCGAACGGGCAAGATGGCCGAGGGCCAGAAGATGCTGGGCAGGTTTCAGCGCTTGCGTTCGTCGGGTTACGCGACGACGCTCGGCAATGTTTACGGAGAGAAAGGCCGTTATGCCGAGTCGGTCCTCAGTACAGGCGCCGAACCCGATCTGGTCGAAAAAGAAGGCGCGAAGATAAGCTTCCTCGATGCGAGTTCAGGCATCAACATCAAAACAAGCACAAAAACGATGACTTCAGTCATCGGCAAAAAAATCGACAAGACCGGCTTCAACGATCAACTCAAACGGGAATTGCTCGCGCCGTTCAGTTCGAGCGTGGGGATGGGGGATTTCGACGATGACAGCAGGCTCGACCTTTTCGTCTCGGGGATCGGGAGCGACGACAAACCGTTCATCAAACTGTTAAAGAATGAAGGCGGTAAATTCAGCGACGTCACGGCGCAGTCGAAGATCACGGTCAGTCATCCCGTGAGCGGAGCGGTTTTCGGCGATTTTGATAATGACGGCAAGACCGATCTCGCGATCTTCGGATATCAAACGCTCGGGTTGTGGCGCAACAACGGTGACGGCAGCTTTGCGGATGTGACGGCGAAAGCCGGTCTGCCGGCGGAATACGCTTCGTGGGCTATGACAGCGGCGTGGGTTGACGCGGATCACGACGGCGATCTCGATCTCTTCGTCGGCAACTTCGCCGACCTGTCGCGGCTTCCCGATAAGGAAATGCCGGTATTTCCGGACGATTTTGCCGGCCAGGAGAACAGGCTCTTCCGCAACAACGGGAACGGGACGTTCGCCGATATCACGGCCCAGACTGGGCTGGGCGGCGGCAAGAACAAGACGACCGCGGTCATCTGCACGGACTTCAACAACCGGCGCGACATCGATCTGCTGGTCGTGAATTACGGCGCACCCGCGCAACTATTCAGCAATCAGCGAGACGGATCGTTTAAAGATATGGCCGAACAGGCTGGGATCAAATTCACTGGCGGATCATTCGGCGCGGCGGCAGGCGATCTCAACAAGGATAATTTCATCGATTTTTACTTTACGATCATTGACGAAGAGGCCGGACGAATTGATGGGAGATATAATTTCCCCGCCCTGTTTCTGAGCGATGGTAAAGGCGGCTTCAAAAGTGGTTTCACTCGCCCGATGGCCAGTCAGGCCGGAGTAAGTTTAGCCGCGCATTTTGCGGATTATGACAACGATGGCCAGCTCGATATGATCGATAGGGCTTCCAGCTCGATACACGTCCGACGCAACGACGGGATTTACAGTAAGACATTCGGAGAAGAACCGGTGCTCGGCAAGGATCTACTGGACAATCGCGCGTTCGCTATGGGCGACATCAACGATGACGGCGCGGTCGACATTGTCACATTCAAATCCGATGGATCGCTCATCGTCCTGCGAAACGAGGGCGCGAGCAAAAACTACGTTGCCCTCGATCTCACCGGCAAAACGAGCAATCGCAGCGCGGTGGGAGCGAAGGCCGAGATGCGAAGCGGAAGCCTGCGGCAGAAACTCGAAGTCTACGCTTCCTCACCGGCACCTGCTCCCGCCGGACTCGTTTTCGGCCTGGGTTATCGCACGAGCGTCGATACGCTACAGCTCTACTGGCCCGCCGGCATTTTGCAGTCTGAACTGTCGATCAAGGCGTCGGCAAACAACCCGATAGAGGAGCTCGACCGCAAGGGCACATCCTGCCCGCTGCTTTATGCCTGGAACGGCAGCGAGTACAGTTTCGTCACCGATTTCCTGGGAGGCTCTGCGATCGGTTACCTGACAGCGCCTGGCCTTTATAACTATCCGGATACGGACGAATATATCCGCGTCACTGGCGATCAGCTCAAGGAACGCGACGGCGTTCTTTCGCTTCGCATGAACAATCAACTGGAAGAGGTCATCTACTTCGATGCGGTGAAGCTGGTTGCGGTCGATCATCCGGCGAATACAGAGATATATCCGAATGAACGATTGCTTCCCGCGCCCCCGTACACCAAATTCAAAATATTTTCCGTTAAATCGCCGCGACCGCCCCTCAGCGCAATCGATGATACGGGAAAAGATATACTCCCTCTGATCGAGAAGATCGACCGTCATTATCCCGATGCTTTTGAGAAACTGCAGTTCAAGGGATATGCGAATGAACACGCCATCACACTCGATCTCGGAAATCTGAAGGGCGCCGCCCGCACACTGTTATTGATGACGGCCTGGATCGATTACGCCGATTCGACTTCGAATTTAGCCGCGTCGCAGGCGGGAGCCAAGCTCATCCCGCCCTACCTGCAGGTCAAAAACAGGAAAGGCGAATGGGAGACCGTCATGCCGCAGATGGGATTCCCTGCCGGTCTGCCGAAGACGATGACCGTTGATCTGACCGGGAAGTTCCTCTGCGACGATGCGCGCGTGCGGATCGTCACGAGCATGCGCATCTACTGGGATCAGATTCTGGTGGAGACATCAGCCGGGAACTCGCCGGGTAAAGTGATAACGCTTGAACCGATGAGCGCGGATTTACGCCATCGAGGGTTTCCGCGCGAATACTCGCCGGACGGACGGATGCCGCTCATCTACGACTATCGTACGATCGAGCCGGAAGCGCCGTGGAAAGCCCATCTGGGCAATTACACCCGGTTCGGCGATGTTCGACAGCTTCTGCTTGCGCCGGACGATATGTATGTCATCACTCGCAGCGGCGATGAAATTCAGGTCGATTTCGATGCCCACGCATTGCCGGCTCTACCGAATGGGTGGAAACGCACGTATCTCGTATTCAGCGAGGGCTTCGGTAAAGATATGGACATCAACTCGGCCCGGCCCGATACGATCGGCGAGTTGCCATTTCATGGAATGAAGAGTTATCCGTATTCAATGGGGGACAGTTATCCGAACACCAGGAGGCACGAAGATTATTTAAACAATTACAATACGCGTAACGTCAATAGACACAATTGAAAATTCAGCAGCGGCAAACCAAGAAGGCAAAAACTTGCAAAAAATATAAAAGGCCTGGAGTGAGTTTTTTTGCCTTTTTTGCACTATTTTGCCTTTCCTGCATTCCATCCCAGACAGTTCCTCAAACCACATCAACGACATTGAATTGCTTCTCACGGCGGCCGGTGCCGATCGACCGTTGGCGCGGCGAATATTTCAATAATCCCGAGCTTGAAGGCTCCCCCGCCGTGGTCCGCGATGACGGCGTGGGGGAGATCGAATTCGACTGGGGGCATTCAAGCCCGGCGAAGGAATGCGGCATCGGCCTCGATCGGTTTTCTGCGCGTTGGACGCGCACGGTCGCATTCGCCGAAAGAACTTACCGTTTCACCATCTCATCGGATGACGGCGTGCGGCTGATCATCGATGGACAGGAGCGATTCAGTTCCTGGCAGGCTCATCCGCTGACGACCTCAACGGTCGATGTGGCGATGACGCCCGGCAATCACAAGATCGAACTCGAATATTTCGAAGATTTCGGCAGCGCTTCGGTAAAGCTGTCCTGGTCTCCGGCTCCGTGCACCGCCGCCGTTGTGACCGGTAGATGGAAGGGCGAATATTTTAACAACCCCGATTTAAGCGGTAGGCCTGCGTTGGTGCGCGACGACGATGATGGATTCCTGGGCTTCTTCTGGGGATTGAAAAGCCCGGACGTCATTAGCAATAAAAAGTGTCAAATAAATACCGATAATTTCTCCGCAAGGTGGACGCGGACGGTGACATTCGGCGATGGCTTCTATCACTTCACGGTAACGACATACGATAGGATCCGCATTTATATAGACCGGGAATTAAAATTTGAGCGCACGACCGATCAAAAAGCTGACTATTCGTTCGATCTTTCACTGGCAGCCGGGAACCACGAGATCATCGTCGAATATTTCGCACACACCGGGAACGCAGGACTGATCGTCGAATGGGAACGGAATTCATGCTTTCCTGAGGTTCCACCCGATCATTGGCGGGGCGAGTTTTTCAATAACGTGCGATTGTCCGGTCTTCCCGTGATGGTACGAAACAACGGCGACGGATATTTGAATTTCGATTCAGCCATAAATATTCCGAATTCCGACTGTGAGATCAATGAAGATGATTTTTCGGTGCGCTGGTCGCGCAAAGTGATTCTGGTCGATGGAATCTATCGCTTTACGGTGACGGGCGACGATGGCGTGCGATTCTACGTCAACGGCAAGCGACTAATTAATCAGTGGCGTAATCAAAAGCGGGCGACTTATAGGGAAGATATCAAACTGCAGGCCGGAACGCATCGCCTCGTGCTCGAATATTACGACCATACTGGTGAAGCCGTCGCTAAAGTTGCGTGGGAAGCGATCGAGAAGCCGCTAAAGTAGTAGGGAGGGAAGACAAAGCAACTGATAATCTGGCATAAAGTATCGTCTCACGGCGGACCTTGTTCGGCACCCTGGCTCGCTAAACTCGCCAATATCTCGCCTATCAAAAACAGCGATCCGCATGCGCAGATCAACCCATTTTCCGGTGTGATATTCAACGCTTCAGCCAAAGCCTGGTTCGCATCACCGGCGCAAGTCACGTCTTCTTGCCATTTCGCGGCGATCGCTTGAAGCATGCGCGGCTCAGCGGCACGCAGATTGTCGACCCTTGTCACGATAATTTTTTGTGCAATCGGAAAAAGAATTCCGCCCATCTCATCGATCGACTTATCAGCCATCGCGCCGAATATGAGCGTGATCGGTCTCGTTGAAAAATGCTCAATGAGGAAATCATGCAAAACGCGAGCGCCTTCGACATTGTGCGCCCCATCGAGCAGCAGCACACGTTGAGAAATTTGTAATAGCTCCAACCGTCCCGGCCATTCCGCGCTGCCCAAGCCTTCGTTAATTGCCGCGGGTGATATCTTCCATCCAATTTCTATCAACTGTTCGGCGAGATGAATAGCAGTCAACGCATTGATCACCTGATGCCTTCCACGCAATTTCAGCGTTACGTCGTACTCCGCCAGGCTGGTGCTGTATCGGATTCTACATCTCCCAACCAGCGAAATATCGGCAGAGCTATAATCATCGACGACCGAATCGATGCGGATATTATCCGGCGATCTCATCATCGCAGCTACTGAAACCACTCGAGCATTTAATTCAATCGCACGGGCCGCAATCGTCAGCATTGCAGCTTCTGCCTGGGGCGCGACGACGACTGGAACACCGGGTTTGATAATACCGGCCTTCTCTCCCGCGATCTGTGCGAGCGTCTCGCCGAGGTATTTCTGATGGTCGTAGCCTATCGGTGTGATGGCGGTAATGACCGGTTGGCAGATGTTGGTCGCATCATATCTTCCACCCATTCCCACCTCGAGTACTGCTATGTCGACCGCACGTTCCGCGAAATAGAGGAACGCAATCATTGTTATCTGCTCGAAGAAAGTCGCAGGGGCTTCGAGCGCACCAAGGGCAACCGATTTTTCACACTGTGCGCGCACCTCGCTCGCCAGCCTCGCGAAATCGGCCTGTGTGATCTGGTCGCCATTGACGCGGACGCGTTCGGCGATGGATATCAGATGCGGAGAGGTATAAAGGCCGACCCGATAGCCGGCGGCCCGCAAAATGGCATCGGTCATCGCAGCGGTCGAGCCTTTTCCGTTGGTACCCGCGATGTGAATTGCCGGAAATGTCCGCTGCGGATCGCCACAGGCGGCGGCGAGTACTCTAATGGTATCGAGCCCGAGCTTCATCGCCAGGGTCTCGTGGCCGAGGCTATACAGATAATTTACGGCCTCTTCAAAGTTCATTTAATCCTGAAGGATTTCAGGAAACAGATTTAACGAGACAGAAATAAACCCACCTGCATTCATTCTGGCTTCCCTCTGGACGTGTCCCGATGTTCTCTGGTTTGATTCAGCTACAGTACATCTGCCTTCTGTTCATCTGTCCTGGTTTTGCTGTCTACATTACAGTGAATAACGGCTTTGTTGCATAAATCGTAAATGAATTTCAGTTGACAGTTGATAGTTTTCAGTTGCTGATCGAAGAAGCTCAGCTGAAACTAAAAACTGAAATTAAATGCTCACCTTCTTCGCCGCGTTAGCGGCGAAGAGCATATATAGAGTTTTCAGTTTTCAGTTTTCAGTGAATAATCCTAAAATTTGTACGCCCGCTTGGCCAGCTTATATGCTGCGTCGTGAATCATCTCATCCGCGTCATCCATATCGACGATCCCTCTTATAACCAGGCCGGCGATCCAGTTGGCATCCACTCGCCTCGCGAGATCGTGGCGCGCGGGGATCGACGGAAAGGCGCGCGTGTCGTCGTTGAATCCGACGGTGTTATACAAGCCTGCGGTCTCTATCACCTCATCGCGAAAGCGGCGCATCCCGTTCAAACTATCGTGGAACCACCACGGCGGACCGAGTTTCACTGCCGGATAGTGGCCCGCGAGCGGCGCTAGCTCGCGCGCATAAGTCGTCTCATCGATCGTGAATAAGATCAAAGTGAGACGTGGGTCATTACCGTATCGGTTGAGAAGCGGCAGCAGGTTGCGCGTGTATTCGACCGGTATAGGTATGTCGCATCCCTTGTCGGTACCGAACCGGTCGGAGATCAACCGATTATGATTGCGGTACGAGCCGGGATGGAATTGCATCACCAGACCATCTTCGATGCTCATCCGCGCATTCTCCATCAGCAGATTGCCGGTGAATCGCGCGGCGTCATCGGCTGCCCCTTCGCCCTTCAGCGCCCGTTGGAAGATCGCTTCCGCCTCGTCATCCGATAGCTCGCAAGTGTAAGGCGTGAGCGCCGCGTGATCGGTCGCCGTCGCGCCCATCGATTTGAAATAGGCCCTGCGGCTCTCCAGTGCTTCGATCAACATTCTGTAACTCCCGATCTCAGAGCCGCAAACTTCACCCAAAGCTTCAATATTACTCCGCCAATCGGGCCGATCGATGTTCACGACGCCGTCGGGTCGGAACGTCGGCACGACTCTTCCCTTCCACCCCGATTCTTTGATCGCTTTATGGTGAACGAGCGGATCGCTTGCAGCATCGGTGGTCGACAACACTTCGATATTGAATTTCTCGAACAGCCTGCGCGGACTGTATTCCGGCTTGCCCAAACACTCGACGATCTGATCGTAAATCCGCTGCGCGCTCTTCCCGCTGAGTTTCTCGCGCAGGCCGAAAACATCCTGAAACTCGTGCGCCAGCCACATGCCAGTCGGAGTGCCGCGAAACAGGTGGAAATGATCGGCGAAAGTCTGCCAGATTTTACGATGATCCGATTCGACGGGCTCTCCATCGACCCGCGGAATCCCCAATCGCTCAAGATCTATCCCCTGTGAATATAGCATCCGGAAAATGTAATGGTCGGGAATGAGAAGTAGATCGGTGGGCGTGCCGAATTGATAATCCGGATCAGCAAACATTCGAGGGTCGACGTGACCGTGCGGGCAAATCAGAGGTTTATCGGCGACCTGCTGGTATAAATGTTGTGCGATCTCTTTCTGTTTCGGGTCGGGATCGAAGTAACGGTCTTCGGGCAACTGGGCTTTACTGGCTTCTTTCATATTGCGATTCCTTTGAAGAATAGTTGGGAAACGATTAAACCGGGATGATGTTCCATCGTACTGTTTGCGAAAATCCTCACAGCCTGATCAATTCAGCAATTCTTACCGGCTTGCGTTGCTCGAGGCTTCTTCTCGCAGCGACCCCTGTCAGTAACGACATCGCTCCCGCACGCGAGCCCGCTCTCTGTTTGAGCGGATCCGGTATGTCCGGCTTAAAGATCATGTCCTTCAATTTCGGATCAGCGCCGAAATGACCTCCCAGGCCGAGCTTCATTTCGATCAACTCCGATTTGCCGAAGTTTTTCGTCACGCGGATTTCAGCGATCGCCGGCGGCGTCCACGGCTGCCGCTCGTACGCCCGCACATCAAGTCTTCCGTCTAACCCGTTGAACGCCAGGTGGTACCCCTCGTACGGCATAAAAGTGTTGAGCGAATAGCTCATCAAAGCTCCGTTGGAATATTTCACATTGGCCGTCATAGTATCCCATATGTTGATATCCTCGCGGTAAACACAGGCGTCGCGCAGATAGCCGTCTTCCGACTCGCAATCGGCGTATAGCTTCATCAATGCCTGACTTCTGGTCATATCCCAATAAAACCTGCACTCCGATTTATGCTGGCAAGTGCGGCAATTCTTTCCGCGCAGCTTACCGTTACGGCCATAATTTTTCAGCTCCCCGAAAGCCGTAATCTCCACCGGATCGGCTTCGAGAGCCCAGTTGATCAGATCGAAATGGTGCGTAGCCTTGTGGACCCAGAGCGAGCCGGAGTCCTCTTTGTATGCGTGCCAGCGCCGGAAATAGTCGGCGCCGTGCTGCACGTCGAGATACCAGTGAAAATCGACCGACGTCACCGGGCCGATGGTTCCCGACGACAAAATCTCTTTCATCTTTTCGGCAATACCGGAGTAGCGGTAATTGAACGTCACCGTGATCTTTTTGCCATATCTCTTTTCGGCGTCGATGATCGCCTGACACTTCTTCTCATCGGTGGTCATCGGCTTTTCCGTGATCACGTCGCAACCGAGTTCCATCGCGCGGATGATGAATCGATCGTGCGTCGAGTCCTTCGTCGTCACGATAACGGTTTCAGGTTTGGTCTCTTTGATCATCCGGTCGAAATCGGTGAAGGTCGCGCAATCAACCCCGATCATCTGTTTCCCCACCTCGACGCGCTTCCGGTTGATGTCGCAGAGCCCGACAAATTCGACGAGATCACCGTATGGTCTCACCACGCCGCTGCCCCACATCGTCGTTCCGCGAATGCCCGTGCCGACGAGCGCGATGCGCTTTTTGGCGGCAGCTTTGGCCACCACATCTGCGGCTCCGGCAGCAGTGAGAGCAGTCACGCCGGCGCCCGCTTTCGCCGTGCGATCGATAAAATCTCTCCGTGAAATCTGTTCCTGATCTCTCTCCATCATTGCCTCCTTGTGCTAGGTTCAGAGCTTTTTTACCTGGCGGTCACACAAAGCCTGTCGTCTAAGTTGATTTGTGACAGTATTTTTACACCAAGTCGGAGGAAAGTTATAGTATCGGAGGCCTAAAGGAGAAAACGAATGAACGAAATACACGATACAAAACGAAAGCTGCCACATTTCACCCGTTCGTTTATTTTCGATTGTTCGGTCGAGCGGGCCATTGGAAATGTCTGAGAGTAAGTTCAGAGGTACCGCAAAATCTATTGGGATACGCTGTTCAGAAAAAATGAACAGACATCAAATCCGAGACATAGGTTTACCGACATAGCATGAAGTTTGACTCGATCATCATTGGCGCAGGGATCTCAGGGCTGGTAGCCGCCCATCGGTTGAAGAAGATGGGGCGCAATATTCTGCTGGTTGAAAGCACCGGCCGCGCCGGAGGCGTAATTCAGAGCGTCGACGCCGACGGTTTCCTCATTGAAAAAGGGCCGAACAGCCTGCGCGGCACACACGAATTTCTGGACCTGATAGATGAACTCGATCTAACGAGTGAGCTGGTGACGGCGAATCCTCGCGCTTCGGCCTACGTTTATGCAGATGACGAGCTTCAGCCTGTACCGATGAGTCCACCGGCGCTTATCAAAACGAGACTAATTTCAAATTCGGCCAAGTTGCGTCTGCTGCGTGAGCCGTTCATCAAAACGCGAAGCGAGGATGGCGAGGAGAGCATCGGTTCGTTCGTGCGCCGGAGGCTCGGCGATGAGGTCCTCGAAAGACTGGTTGCGCCTTTCCTGTCCGGAGTTTATGCAGGAGACCCTGAGCAGTTGAGTATACAGGCCTGTTTCCCAAAACTGGCCGGGTTTGAATCCGGAAGCGGGAGCATTATAAGAGGCGCCATGCGATCGGCGAGAGCGTCCCGCAAGGAGCAGCCGAAACGTTCATTGCGGCCATATCGTCTCTGCTCTTTTCGTCGCGGTTTGCAAGTTCTGCCTCAATCATTGGCAAAAGCAGCCGGTGAAAGTCTACTGACTGAGGCGCGCGTTCTGAGTATCAAAAAAAATGCTGAAACATCGTCTGCGCAGTCATCCCGATTCATCGTCACGCTGGAACACGGGAACGAGCAAAGAACCCTCGAGGCGACCACGCTGATCATCGCCACTCCATCATTGGCGGCCGCCCGTTTGCTCAACGGATGCGCGCCGGAGGTCTCAGGGCTCATCGCGGAGATCACATATGCTTCACTCGTATCCGTGCCGCTCGCCTATCCGGCGAACCAGGTGGCTCGCAAGCTCGATGGTTTCGGATTCCTTGCGCCACGCCGCGAGGGTTTGCGCACGCTGGGCTCAATCTGGAACTCATCACTATTCGCCGAACGAGCGCCTGACGGATGGATTTGCACGACAAACTTCATCGGTGGGGCAACCGATCCGCGCGCCGTGGAGCTCAGCGATGAAGAGTTGATCCGTATAGTTCACAGTGAGCTGAGAAAAATCCTGGGCATCGAGTGTGAGCCTCTGAGATTGCCGATCACGCGTTACGAACGAGCCATTCCTCAATACAATATCGGTCACCGGGAGCGTATCGCAAAAGTCGAGGAGGCATTGCATAATTATCAGGGATTATGGCTTGCGGGAAATTACCTGCACGGCGTTTCGCTCGGCGATTGTATCAAGCGAGGAGAGGTAATCGCCGCTGAAATTAATCGATAGAGATAAACGGTGCATTCGGTAAATGAAAAAACAAGGTGTACGAAAATTGGCACAGATAGCGAAAATTTCCTATTTTCTGTCGCTTCTGCTACTTTTTGCTTTTTTCAGCTCCCCATTCGCCATGAGAAAAAGTGCCAATCAACACCGCGTACTCGTGAAAAAAGGCGAGCGCAAGCTTAATGTTTATCGGGTCGATAAGGGTAAAGAGGTGCTTCTGAGGACGTATAAAATAGCGCTCGGCAGCACACCGTCAGGAACGAAGCGCCAACAGGGCGACGGCGCAACGCCTGAAGGCGATTACTACATCACACACAAAAATTCACGGAGTAAATTTTATCTCTCACTGGGATTGAGTTATCCGAATGCCATTGACGCGAACGCCGGGATAAAGAAAGGGTTGATCAGCAGAACCGAATATGAGGCGATCGTTAACGCTATTAATAAAAAAGAGAAACCGCCGCAGAATACGAAGCTCGGGGGCGACATATTCATTCACGGAGGCGGTACCGGAAGTGATTGGACTCTGGGATGCGTCGCGCTCGAAAATGAGGGGATAAAAGAACTGTTCGATATGCTTCCAGTAAAAACGCCGGTGAAGATTTTACCTTAAATAATCATGCCACATTCTCTCTATCTTGACTGTTTCTCGGGCGCCAGTGGCGATATGCTGATCGGCGCGCTGATCGATGGCGGTCTCGACTTCGATCTCCTGCGGGACGAGCTGAAAAAACTCGGCGTCCCAGGATACGATCTGAGCCTGACCCGCGTTGACCGGAGCGGAATCTCCGCATCGAAATTCGACGTGAATCTGCATTCACACGATCATGACCACGAACATGATCATCATCATCATCATCACGATCACATCACGAGCACGAGCAAAGGTCGCTCTCGGCGATCAAGAAAATAATCGCATCATCGACGCTTTCCGATGGAATCAAAGAGCGAGCTCAAACGATCTTTCAGCGGATCGGTGAGGCCGAGTCGAAGATACACAACATCCCGATTGAAACTGTTCATTTCCATGAAGTCGGCGCGATCGATTCGATCGTCGATATCGTCGGCGCATGCATCGGCCTCGATGCGCTGAAGATCAACCGGATCATCTCTTCGCCGCTACACGTAGGCTCCGGAACATTCAAATGTGCCCATGGCATCTATCCTGTGCCCGGTCCTGCAACGGCGGAGCTCCTGCAAGGGGTGCCGATCTATTCCAGAGATATCGAGGGTGAATTGGTTACGCCGACCGGCGCAGCGATCATTTCAACGCTCGCTTCGAGTTATGGACCGATGCCGATGATGAAGATTGATCGGATAGGGTACGGCGCAGGCACGCGCACTTACCCGAATTTTCCCAATGTTCTGCGCGCAATTATAGGTGAGTTTGAATCGGACGCAGATCAGACCCCTGAAAAGATCACCGTCATAGAGGCCAACATCGACGACCTCAATGCCCAGGTATTCGGACATTTAATGGATAAAGCATTAGCCGAGGGTGCATTGGATATCTTCTACACGCCGGTGCAGATGAAGAAGAACCGGCCGGGCGTGTTGCTGACATTGCTCTGCAGACCGGAAGACCGCCTGAAGATGTGCGAGATCATTTTTCGTGAGACAACCACGCTCGGCTTGCGGTTTCGCGATGAACGACGCGAAATTTTGCGGCGCGAACACTTGATTGTTGAGACGATCTATGGCCCGGTCAAAATTAAAGTAGCGCGCGGACTAGACGGGCGCGTCGTTAATTACGCGCCGGAGTTTGAAGATTGCCACGCCGCGGCTGAGTTACATGGCGTCGCCCTACGAGACGTTCAGATGGCTGCGCTTAGCATCTATGCACAGAAGAATGCCTAGTACTCTGGTAACTAAGACTTAGTTTTTTGTCTCTTCAGTCCGGTTCACCGGGCTTCCCGCAAGGCAAGTAGGCCAACCGTTTGACGGCTGGTGATCTCAGGAAACAGAATCTACAGGGCGATTTTAGCGTCCTTCCCAGGTTTGGCTTCAGCCGCCGGTTATCGGAAAGATGGCTAAAGCCGGTGTGAATAAGCCGTTGGAAACGGGCGGTTCGGTTTGATATCACTAGCCCGCGAAGTGGGCGATAGACCTCGAATTTGCGTGGTTGATCCCTGTCGCCCATTTTTTTCATGGGCTTGAATCAATTTACAATGACTCACCCAGGGTTCCGGCTTCGCCTCCACCCTGGGCTCCAGCTTTGCGGGGGGTACAGTAAAATCAAAAACTTTGTTTCCAGAGTACTAGAGCACAAAATTTTACAGCTCAGGATTTGTCATCAAACATTCGTGCTCTTTGTCGCTCTTCATTGACGTTCATTCAATCACCACCCGATCAGTCCCGCCCCGCCCAAAAGTCTCCGGATGATACATCTCTTCGGCCTTCGATGGCGGCACCACGAATACTCCCGGCGTCGTCGCCCGTGCCACATATGAATAATTATGCACTCCCTCCCATAGTATCGACGCAAACGCCTCCACCCGCTCGTCCCTCATATTCTGATGCTCGAACCATGGCCGTCTCCACCACCACCAATTCCCCGTACTCTGCTCCTTCGGGTCCTGCGCTATCGGCCCCGTCGTCGCCAGCGCCGGGTTCTGCGCTTCCAGCCCCGCCGGCAGCGGATCTACCAGCGCCACGTGATATCTCCTCGCCTGCGCCACCATCGTCAGCCTCACTCGCACCTGCGCCCCTGCCTTGATCCGCCACGTCCCGTCCTCCTCCCGCCTCACATCGTTCGCGTTATCTATCGCTTCGTATACTCGCGTCACCGTGAATCCGTAGTCCGCCGGCTTCAACTGCAGGCTCTCCGGCGCATACTTCATCCCGATCCGGTAATACATTCGCCCATCCCCCTCCTTGCTCAATGCCAGGTTCTGCGGCCCTCCCTCTCTCATCAGATAACTCATCGGCACTTCGATCTGATGCCGCTCGGTAGTACGCCCACGGAACTCGTGCCCCCCAGCATAGGCCTCTCCCAGCCATGCGCGCGCCACGAAATCCGGCGTGGCTTTTTCATAGACCGCGAAGTATCGATCGAGGGCCAGCAGGACGAATGCGTTCTCCTGCGTGTTGCTCCAGCGCCCCTGTTTGCGATGTGCCAGCAGACCGCGGACGATCTTGGGGATGAGGTCGTTCTTCGGATCATCGCCGATCAGGGCTTCCAGGATGATGGCGTCGGCGCGGCGGTCTGAATGGAGGATCAGATGCGCGCCGTCCTTGTATGCGGTCGTGAAGTGAGCCGCGGCCGCCGTCTCTTCAGCCCGGTTGCCGAGATGGCGGCGGATGGCTGCAATTTCTGCTTGCGAAGCGGGCATCGCCGGACAGAACGGGTAACAGGAAGCCGAGGGCTTCGAGGGGCATATTCTCGATCCCGCCTGCCTTCGCTATCTGCGCGCGCGCTTCCTTCGCGTCACGGTCATCCATCAGCCGTCTGACATAGAGCGCATAGGCGATCAGCAATCGCTTCACCTCAGCTCCGTACCAGTCCGGGATATTATCCTCAATATCGTCCAGATAATCCTGCGAGCTTTCAAGCATCGACTTGGGGACATCGAAGCCCTTCGCACTGGCGCGCTGCAGCGCGTGAGCAACGTGTATGCTCAGGTAAGGCCAGGATTCTTCTCCACGCCGCCAGAAGCTGAAGCCGCCATTTTCGTTCTGCAATCTGCGCAATCTCTCTATGTCACTATTGCCCGAGGCGATCAATTCATCGGCTTTCGGCAGCCCCTTGGCGTCGAATGCCGCGAGCACGTCGCGTAGCGCCGCAATCGCCAGAACACGCGATGCGAGCTGCTCTGCGCATTCGAATGGATAGTTGGTCAGGTAGATCACGGCATCGGTCAATGCTTGCAGTTGCGTCGACGAGGCCGTGACCTCGAGCCCGCCGAATTGTTTAATCGCATCTGACGGAGCTTTGACCGGCTGAATGAGAGCTCCCGCATCGACCTCGCCATAAGTCGCAAATGCTTCGGTCGTCGTCGGAGTCCAGACCGGCAAGCTGATCTCCGCAGCATCCGACCATCTGCCGGATGCGCCGACGATCTGGAAGCGCGCCTTGCCGGGTTGCGCGGCCGCCGCAGGGAATCGCACTTCGACTCGATCATTGGCGGGCACTGTAACGCGCCGGCCCTTCACGCCCGTCAATCGCGCGTTGACAGCGCGCACTGCCAGATCGACCTGCATGGGTTTATCAGACTGATTTTGAACGACCACAGGCAATTCAAATTTATCGCCGAAATTGAGGAAGCGCGGCGGTGATGGCCGCACCATCAGCGGCAAACGCGCGGTGATTGCAGATTCAGTCGAGCCGAATTGCTTTTCGCCCGCGACAGCCACAACCATCACACGATAGCGCGTCAGATTGTCAGGTAATTTGACTTTGATCTTTGCGCGGCCGTTTATATCAGTTGAGACTGATGGGGCAAAAATGGCGAGCGAGTTGAAGTCGATCCTGGAACGAACCTTGCCCACTTCGCCTGTACCAGTGATCGCCACGGCTTCCGTTATTCCACCTGGAGAGACCGCATATAATGATTCTCTAGAAAAGGCTCTCAGTTGTAACGGCAATTCATTCACCTGCTTCTGCTGCATATCTCTGATCTGGGAGATCAATTCATTCGGGTCGGCAAGCAAAACATCACTCCGAGAGTCGCGATTGCCAACATCATTTCCACGTTCTTGATAAAAACTGGCGACCGGATCGACAAGATCGTATTTCGTCAAAGCCAGCACGGCCTCATCGACCACGATCAATGCCAACTCGCTGCCCTTCACCGGCTTGCCGGTTGCATCGCGAACCTCGACATCGACAAATGTTGTGCCACCAGGTTCCAGGAGATTATCGCGGGGAATCGCTCTCACGGTCAGCTTGCGTTTTAGCGGCGGGATAGAAAGCTTGATGGAGCCTGATGCGGAGGCCGGCCGTCTGGGCAATTGTTCCAGCGCTCTCCCCTCGCTATCTGTCCGAATGGCAGAGCCTACCAGATCGACCTGAACATATATGTTCGGGACATAATCGTCTTTGATCGGGATCCGTAGAGTGTGCGTTGTCGAATCCATGGTGAAACGTTCAGACATCAGTAAGCCTGACCTGCGCAAGGTGACAATACCTTCGGCCGGACCGAAGGGAGATTGAACGAGTATCTCCGCTGTCTCGCCTCCCTGGTATTCTTTGCGATTGGGAATGAGTTCCAACTCTTCCCTTGCGAGATTGCGGCCCGGCGGCAGCGTTCCTTCCCCGGCAACCCACAGCGTCAATTCGCTTTCGTTGCGGCGCTCCTTGTCATCGATGATCGCGGCATTGAGCGATACTGGCCGCCCGCCCTTGTTTCGAACCGGCACTTGACTGGATCTGCGGCCGACCTGACAACGCATTCCTGCGGATCGGTTTCGCGTTCATTCCATTTCCCTCTTTCAAATACCCAGTTAATCCGCAGGGCGCGCATCCTGATCTCACGGCCGGCGATCGCCTTTCCGTCGAGATCGGTGACGATCGATTCGACGATAAACGGATCGCCTTTCTGCACGAAAGTGCGAGGGCTCCGCAGTCCGACATAGAGCTCCGCCGTATGCACAATAAAATCTTGCGATGAGCTTATTACCTGTCGATTGACATCCTGCAGGTTTGCTGAAGCAGTGATGACTGCCGGACGCGGAGGATTTATCGCATCAAAATCGATCCGCAAACGATGTTTGCCGGATTCATCGGTCCGTCCCTTAAACGCTTTCCTATTGTCGCGTTCATGAGCCGATGCGTTCCAATACCACCACGGAATCCATTTCCCAAATATAAAATCGCTCCGGTTCGGCGGTGTGAAGTATGACGGCCTCGAAACTACAGACCAATCCACTTCGGCGCCGGGCAGCGCGCCCCCGGTATAATAATTCGCCGCTGCCGTCAACTCCGCGCCTGAGCCCGCGAAATGAGGGCCTTCGCTCGCCGTCACCTTTACTTCAAATTCCGGACGGCGAAACTCCTGAATCTGAAACCCATGGATATAATCGCGGCCATAGATGTATCCGTCTCCGCTTTCGGCTTTGAACTCGATCTTCGCATATCCGGAATTGGCAGTTGCCGGCACTTTAAAAGAAAAATGGAATCCGCCCAAAGCGTTCACATTCAATGTGCCTTCAGCGATCTCGTTCTCGAGCGAGTCCTCGATACTGTAAGTAAAATTACGCGCAGCCCCACCCGGCAGCATGACATCACCTGAAGGAGTGAGGCTGATTCGGCGAATCCAGCCCTTGATGTGTACATCTTCGCCCGGACGATAGACGCCGCGGTCATCGAAGACATGCCAGCGCAGAAAATCGCCTGTATTTCGTTTGTTCCAGCCAGACACTCCATAATGACCGTAATACCGGCTGGGATATTCGAGGAGCAGAGCGGCGTCATTACCTTTTCGTGCAACGAGAAATCGATAAAGTTGGCTGAACCCGGCTTCAATCTTAGCTAACCCGTTGGTAGAGGTCTCCTGATGAGACCTTCCGATCAGCCTTGCGGCCGGAGTCAGATCGCGAAGCTCGAGTTGTACGCCGGCGAGAGGCTTGCCGTCTTTGAGTGAGGTAGCCCAGGTGAGCAGCTCACTCCTATCTGAAAAGACATCCACGCCGATGCCGGTCGACTGAATCCAGGTGGCAAAGAACTGCTTGCCGTATATATACTCCGGCATATACATATCAGGTTCGACGAACAATAAGGCGTGGCCCAGACCTTCATTCAACGCAGGCTGAAGATCGATCGGTGTCTCGACGAACTCGTCCGGCTTCGCGTCGATCTTGATGGTTTCAGAAAATATACGGCGGCCGATCTCCGGAAATGACAATCGTTCCCTATTGCGCTGTTTTTCGTACATCGCCTGGATGGCAGCCATTAACTTGCCATAATCTTCGGGCACAACTGCATACAATGCCACTTTCAATCTCTCGTGATTAACGCTGTAGATCGAGATGCGTTTCTTCGCTGCGGGATCAAGCACGACGAAGCCGTTGCCCGGAACGCTCAATCTGGCCGGCATCGAACCGATCCCGAAATTCAGAGTGGCGTTCTCGCCGAGCGTCTGGCCGAAGACGTCTTTGATCGAGGCATCGAGCGTGATCCGGTAATTTGTACGGGGTTTCGGATAGCCCTTTATGGTCAGCGTGTCATCGCGTTCACGACTCACGCTCTGCCCTTCGAGTTTCGGTTCAATCGTAATTTTGTCCGTATCGAAATCCGCGGGTAAATCATTACTAAAGCGCAACGACCAGGGAGAAAGAGGGGAACAATTCTCTTTTCTATCGGGATACTCGCACACGCCATAGCTAAGATGGAGCGGGCCATAAGTATCGAAATCGAAATTCTGTTCTACCGCGGTCTTACGTGGCCCCTCGGCTGATGGCGCGCCGGCTTCAACTGAAACAATGAATGAGGTATCGGCCGGAAGAAGCTGATCCGACTTTTCACCGGGATCTTTGCCTACACGAAAAGCCATCCAGTGATCTTTCACCGCATTCGATGACAACGTGTTCACATCATCATTCGCTTTGATCTCTTCAGCGGTCGCCAACCGGAGCGGCCATTCATGGTTATTTGAACTCAAAGAGATAAATTTCAGAGCGGCCGCCGGATCGATGCGCTGATCGAATTCAATGAAGATCAGCGGGTCGCGAGGTTGCTCGTCATCGTCGTCGTCTGGATATCTCGATTTCACTTCGAGCAACGAGGTTGAGAAGGTCCATCGCTTCGTTGAAGAGAGCGTGCCGCCGTTCGTTGATTTCGTCCCGGCGGGAATTTCAACCGTGTATTCCGTCGACATCGGAAACCGGCCCTCCGGCTCGAAGAGCAATGTCTTCGTCCCGAGCCAGCGCCATCTCCCATTCGGTTGCGGCGAGAGTTTGACCGGTACATCTTGAGCCGCCAGATCCGAATATGACGTCACCGGGACAATCGGTTGCGAGAATGTGACACTCAGATGCGGCGCAATCGGCACTTCGCCTTCGGGCGCGAACCGCAGGACTTCCAGAGGGCCTGGCGAGACTTGATCCGGCGCAGTCTTCCGATCGGATGGGGGAAAGTGGTTGATGATCGTCTGTCCCGTGCGCGGCGGAGGGAGAGAGCGATCGCGTAATGCGAACTCTTTCTCGTCAGAGCCTACTGATTTTATCGGCCTCAATCGTTTAAGAAGCGATTGAATGGCTATCTCAGTAAGAGGTTTGGTTGGTGCCGTGGCGATCTGCTGTTGCGTCTTCGATTCCGACTCTTTCTTCCCATCGCTCAGCCGAATAACCAGGCCTTTTTTATCATTGTTATCTTGATTGCTGCCGCCTTGACCGATTGCGCCCGAGAGGTTTGAGACCAGAAAGATGGAGGCGAACAACCAGAATAGCACAAACAGCCGAGTCGAGATATTTTGAGAGGAAGGCATAGGCGAAGGTCCTCATTCTTTCTTCAAGTTGACTGCAGGAAATTTGCCACTAAAAACACAAAAAAGTGAAAAGGGCACAAAGGGTAGTTCTGCAATCATCCGTGGTTTGCATTATTCGAGCTGAAGAATCAGTACCGCGAGCGGTAGCGAGCGAGCCTTCATCAGTGGCTGATTGATATAATCTCGCTCGCTACCGCTCGCGGTACTGATTCTCTCTTCTGATCTGTCAAAGAGCCTTCCAAGGTTAAGGGTAGCGCCAGCTTATTACTCTATTTGTGGTTTTCGTGGTGAATCTTCCTCACGAAGAGGTATTCAGGTTCATTCAATCACCACCCGATCAGTCCCGCCCCGCCCAAAAGTCTCCGGATGATACATCTCTTCGGCCTTCGATGGCGGCACCACGAATACTCCCGGCGTCGTCGCCCGTGCCACATATGAATAATTATGCACTCCCTCCCATAGTATCGACGCAAACGCCTCCACCCGCTCGTCCCTCATATTCTGATGCTCGAACCATGGCCGTCTCCACCACCACCAATTCCCCGTACTCTGCTCCTTCGGGTCCTGCGCTATCGGCCCCGTCGTCGCCAGCGCCGGGTTCTGCGCTTCCAGCCCCGCCGGCAGCGGATCTACCAGCGCCACGTGATATCTCCTCGCCTGCGCCACCATCGTCAGCCTCACTCGCACCTGCGCCCCTGCCTTGATCCGCCACGTCCCGTCCTCCTCCCGCCTCACATCGTTCGCGTTATCTATCGCTTCGTATACTCGCGTCACCGTGAATCCGTAGTCCGCCGGCTTCAACTGCAGGCTCTCCGGCGCATACTTCATCCCGATCCGGTAATACATTCGCCCATCCCCCTCCTTGCTCAATGCCAGGTTCTGCGGCCCTCCCTCTCTCATCAGATAACTCATCGGCACTTCGATCTGATGCCGCTCGGTAGTACGCCCACGGAACTCGTGCCCCCCAGCATAGGCCTCTCCCAGCCATGCGCGCGCCACGAAATCCGGCGTGGCTTTTTCATAGACAGCGAAGTACCGGTCGAGTGCCAGCAGGACGAATGCGTTCTCCTGCGTGTTGCTCCAGCGCCCCTGTTTGCGATGTGCCAGCAGACCGCGGACGATCTTGGGGATGAGGTCGTTCTTCGGATCGTCGCCGATCAGGGCTTCCAGGATGATGGCGTCGGCGCGGCGGTCTGAATGGAGGATCAGATGCGCGCCGTCCTTGTACGTGGTCGTGAAGTGAGCCGCGGCAGCCGTCTCTTCGGCCCGGTTGTCGAAATGGCGGCGGATGGCTGCGACCTCTGCCTGCGAGTTGGCATTCCCGGAGATCACGGGTAAGAGCCAGCCCAGCGCTTCAAGCGGAAGCTTGTCCGCGCCGCCTGCATCCGCGATCAATCCGCGCGCCTTCCCTGTATCCCGGTCGCCCATTCGATTTCTGACATAGAGCGAGTACGAGATCAGCACGCGCCGCGTCTCGATGCCATACCAGCTTGGAATGTGCTGCTCGATGTTGCGAATATAATTCTTCGATCTTTCGAGCATCTCTGGTAGCACATCGAACCCCTTCTCCTTAGCGCGCTGCAGCGTATGAGCAACATGAATGCTAAGGTAGGGCCATGAGTCATTATCACGCTGCCAGAAACCGAAGCCTCCATCTTCATTCTGCAGCCCGCGCAATCGCTCCATATCGCGTTTGACCGATGCAATCAATTCATCGGCTTTCGGCAACCCCTTGGCATCGAAGGCCGCGAGCACGTCGCGCAGCGCCGCGATCGCCAGAACTCGCGATGCGATCTGCTCCGCGCATTCGAACGGATAAGTAGTCAGGTAGATCACGGCATCGGTCAATGCTTGAAGTTGCGTCGATGAAGTCGCGATTTCGAGCCCGCCGAATTGTTTGATCGCATCCGACGGCGCTTTGACCGGCTGAATGAGCGCGCCGGCGTCGATTTCGCCATATGTCGCAAAGGCTTCAGTAGTCGCGGGAGTCCAGACCGGCAAGCTCACTTCTGAAGCGTCCGACCATTTGCCCGATGCGCCGACGACCTGGAAGCGCGCCGTGCCGGGTTGTGCGGCAGCCGCAGGGAATCGCACCTCGACACGGTCATTTGCGGGCACAGTGACGCGGCGGCCCTGGCCTGACGCCAGTTGAGCGTTCGACGCGCGCATAGCAAGTTCCACCTGCATCGGCGAATCGGTCTGGTTTTGAACGACAACCGGCAATTCAATCTTATCGCCGAAGTTAAGGAAGCGTGGCGCGGATGGCCGCACCATCAGCGGCAAACGCGCGGTGATTGAAGATTCGGCCGAACCGAACTGCTTTTCGCCCGCGGCAGCCACGACCATCACTCGATAACGCGTCAGGTTGTCGGGCAATTTGACCTTGACGCTAGCGCGGCCGTTGGAATCAGCGGTGATTGTGGGAACAAAGGCAGCGAGCGCATTGAAGTCGAGGCGGTTGTGAATCGGGACCTCGGATTGCTTTGCACTGTCCGAAAATGCCTCTAATTTTCCGGATAATCTGTCCATTGCTCCCGAATCCGCCCTCATTGCCATATTACTCAGAGCCCTCGACTCCAGAGCAAGAGGCTTGGCTACAGCTTGTGCCTCAGCCCTATCACCTCCTCCTGATCCCAATTGGCTGATCAAATCATCAGCCCTTCCGAGCTGCACTCTGCTCCGCAGATGATGACTCCTCACGATATCACCACGAATAGCGTAAAAAGTATTGAGCGGATCGGCCAGTTTATAATTGGTCAAAGCCAGCACTGCTTCATCAACCACTACCAGCGCGACATCGCCGCCGTTCACCGCTTTGCCATCCGCATAGCGCAATTCGACGTCGACGTAAGTCTCCGCCCCCGGCTCGGTCTCTCTATCTCTCGGAGTGACGGTGACAGCCAGCTTCCGTTTCGCCGGCGGGACCGAAAGATCCAATGTCCCGGACGCAAATGCCGGCCGTTTCGGCAATTTCGCGTCGGGCTTGCCTTCGCTGTCGGTCCGCGACGACGCTCCAACCAGATCGATCTGCACTTGAAGATTGGGCACGAGGTCATCGCTAATCGGAATCTTCAGAGTGTACGAGGCGCTCGACATCGTAAAACGCTCGCTCTTCGCTATACCGGTATGCCGCAGCGTCACCACGCCCTCGGCGGGAAAGAACGGCGCCTGCACCAGGATCTCCGCCGTCTCGCCCGATCGATAATCTTTGCGGTCCGGTATCAACTCGACCATCTCCTGCGCCAGATCGCGTCGCGGTGGCTGCTTGCCGCCCGCCACCCAGACCGTCATCTCGCTCTCATTGCGGCGCTCGCGGTCGTCGATGACGCTGGCGGTGATGCGGTACACTCCTCCCTCTTTCGTCTCGAAGCGGCATTTCACCGGATCATTGCCCGATTTGATTATGCAGTCCTGCGGGTCGGTCTCCTGCTGGCGGTATTCGCCCTTCTCGAAGACCCAATCGATCATCGCCGCGCGCAACCTGATCTCGCGGTTGGCGATCAGCTTGCCGTCCAGATCGCTGACGATCGATTCGACGATGATCGGTTCGCCCTTCTGCACGAACAAACGCGAGCTGCGAATCCCGACGTACAGTTCCGACGGATGCACCAGCAGATTGATCGAGCCGCCGAAATTCTGGCGATTGACATCCTGCACATTCGCATAAGCCGTGATGTTCGTCGGCCGCGGCGGATCGACCGAATCGAAATCAATCCGCAGGTAATGCTTTCCGGCTGCGTCGGTGCGGCCGGCGAACTCCTGGGTTTTCGAGTTTCCGTCGACACCGTGGTAACCCCACCACGGTATCCATTTGCCGAAAATGAAGTCGCTGCGATTGGGGGGCGTGTAATTGGCCGGCGTCGCCGTCACGTTCCAGCGGACCTCGGCATTAGGCAGACCGCCGCCCGCATAATAACTGGCCGCGGCGGTCAGATTGGCGTGGCTGCCGATGAAATGCGGCCCCTGGCTTGCGGTCGCCTTCACCTCATACTCGGGCCGGCGAAACTCCTGCACGCGGAAATAATGATAGTGGGCATCACCTTCAACCGCACCAGCCTCCGTTGCCTTCATCTCCAACAACCCGTAACCCAAATTCATCGTCGGCGGCAATTTGAAAGACATATCGAATCCGCCCAGAGAATTGACTCGGGCCGAGCCTTTCAGGACCTCGTTGCCGCGAGAATCCTTGAGCGAGTAGCTCACATTCTCCGCACTACCGAACAAACCCACGTCGCCCTTGGGCCCACCGATTATCCGCCGCAGCCAGCCCTTGAGGTGGACCTCTTCTCCCGGTTTGTACATCCCGCGGTCATCGAAGACGTGCCAGCGCAGTGAATCCCTCAATCCGCGGTTCACCCATCCGGTTTGAGTGTTCCACCAATCGAAGCTTTCGGGCAGGATAGCCAGGTCTTTACCCTTGCGCGCGATGAGCAGTTTCCGAACATCCGACTGCCGACTGCCCCGACTGCCCCGACTGGTTCGGCAATTCCATACGCGCCAGGCCGTCATTTCCGGTCTTCAGGCCGTCTCCTGCGCTGGCGCTCGATTTTTCGTCGACGATCTTCATCTGCACATCGCCGAGCGGCTTTCCATCCCGGAGCGATGTCGCCCATCCGAGCAGGTTCGTTTGATCGACGAATGCATCGAGCCCGATATCCGTCGCCTGAATCCATACCTGAATCGAGCGCCGCTCCCACTGAGTCTTAGCCGGCTGCACTGCCTCGACATTCAATATCATCTGGCCGAAACCTTCATTCAGTGCCGGTTTCAGGTCGACGGCAGTTTCAGCCAGATCGTCGGGCTTCTCCGCGATGTCGATGACTTTCGAATAAACCAACCGTCCGATCGCCGGCATCGATCTTTGCCGATTCCCCCGCTGATAGCCGTATTGCATCGCCGTTCGCATAAAATCGTTGAACCGATCCCAATGTTCGGGACCGACCGAATAAAGGCTGACTCTCACTTGCGAATGATTGATGCTGAAGATAGAGAACCGCGGCGCCGCGAAGGGGTCGAGCACGGCCAACCCCTCGATGGAGGCAGCCAGATTGGGCGATGCCGGCCCGACGTCGAAGGTGACTGTTTTGTTCTCGCCGAGCGTCTGGCCGAAGATGTCTCGCAGCGAGGCGTTGAGCGTTACTTTATACGTTGTGCGTCCCCGGCTTGCGCCCTGAATATTGATCACCTCACCATAATTATTCACCTTCATCCCCGGCAATTCCGGTTCGACGCGAATCTGGCTCTTGTCGAAGGCTTTCAGATCGAGTGGGTTGTTGAATTGCAATGTCCATGGGAATCCCGGTTCACAACCTCTCTGATAGCCTCCGCGCTCATGCTTGACGATCTGAAGCGGGCCGTAAGTCCGAAACTCGAAACTCTGTCTGGATGTTGTGACGCGGGATCCTTCGACGGATGGCGCCCCGTTCTTGAGCGTTACGGCGTAATTGGCGCCGGTCAATAGAGGATTGTTTGCCTCGCCGCCCGTCGCTCGAAGGGCAATCCAACAATCCTTGTTCGCGATGCTCGCCATTTGTCGCGCGTTATCATCGGTTGCGACCTCTTCCGCGGTCGCCATCCGCAGTTTCGAATCACGATTCGATGTCCTGAGCTGAATGTATTCAAGCAGGTCTTGCGGATCGATGCGCTGATCGAACTCGATGAAGATGACCGGGTTGCGAGAATGCGGTGAGCCGACGGGATACTTCGTTTTTATCTGGAGCGGCGGGGTCGAGAATGTCCATCTCTTAGCGGCAGCGAGCGTCCCGCCGTTTGTCGATTTGGTCCCGGCGGGGATTTCAACCGTGTAATTCGTCGCCATCGGAAACCGGCCTTCCGGTTCAAACAGCAGGGTCTTCGTCCCGATCCACCGCCATTTGCCCTTCGGCTGCGGCGAGAGTTTGACCGGGACATCGAGCGCGGCCAGGTCCGAATTCGACGTCACCGGGACCATCGGTTGCGAGAACGTGATGCTCAGATGCGGCACGATCGGCACTTCGCCTTCGGGCGCGAACCGTGCGATTTCCAGAGGGCCTGAAGAAGCCTGATCGGGTGCGGTCGCGCGATCAGACGGCGGGAAGGACTCGCTGATTGTCTGACCCGTGCGTGGGGGAGGCAGAGAGCGATCGCGCAATGCGAAATCCTTCTCGTCATCGGCTTCCGATTTGATCGGCGGCAATCGCTTGAGCAGGTTCTGCGCGGTTTCGTCGGAGAGAAGCTCGGCTGGCGGCGCGGAGATCTGCGGCCGTTGTTCGGACTCAGCCTTACCCTCGCTCAGGCGAAATATCAGGCCGTCCTTGTTTCCCGTGTTACCTTGCATTATGCCCCTCTGACCTCGACTGCCGCTCGCGTCCGAAAGAAGAACGAACGGCAAGACCAAGATGCATAAACAAATCAACAGGAGCGAGCGATCAGCGACAAATTTCAGGCGATACATCGGCAAAAATCTCACTTTCTATCCAAACAGCCATCCCATCAAATTTCGGTTACGTTTATCATCCATAGACCGAACGCTGAGGGCGGCTATTCTTGCAGCTTACTGAAGTTTTCAGATCAATAAGTATATCCGAATCTATCCGGGGGTGGCGTAGCCATCTCGTCTATCTCGATGCGAAGAAACCCGCCATATGTGACGCAGAATTCCTGGCTTTTGTTCCTTTTCTTTTCTTTAATAGCCGGTTGTTTCCTTGCCTGTCTCGAGCGGCGATGGATATGATACCGATATGAGCGTTCCGACTGCTGCCATACTTGTGATCGGCGATGAGATTTTGAGCGGGAAGACCGAAGAACAGAATGCCCACCTGCTCATCGGTGAACTGCGCGAACTGGGAGTCGCGCTGCGCCGCATCGCCGTCATACCCGATGACATCGAAGAGGTTGCGTCAGCGGTGCGGGAGCTTTCCGCTCGCTTCGATCACGTATTCACATCGGGAGGGGTCGGCCCGACACACGACGATGTCACTATAGTCGGCATCGCACGCGCATTCGATAGATCGATCGTTCGCCATCCCGATCTTGAAAGGAGGATCCGGTCCTTCTTCGGAGAAGAGGTCGATGAATCGCGCCTGAGGATGGCCGACGTGCCGGAAGGCTCCGAATTGATCGATGCGCCCGACCTGCGGTGGCCGATGCTCGCGTGTGCAAATGTCTACATCCTGCCGGGAGTGCCCGAGCATTTCCGCCGCAAATTTATCGCGATCCGCGAACGCTTCCGCGTTGCGCCTTTTTATGCGCGCGCGATCTACACGCTCGAAGACGAATTCGATCTGGCCGGAAACCTGCGCGCAGTTGCCGATGCTCACCCTCAAGTAGGCATCGGTTCTTATCCAAATTTCTCTTCGAATGACTACCGCGTCAAACTCACGCTCGAATCGAAAGATTGCGATGCCCTTGAAGCTGCCGCGAAAGAGTTAATGGCGATGCTCGACCGGGATAAATTCGTGCGCAGCGAATAGATTATGCTACAATTCGCGGTTCAATTTCTCAGGTCCATCCTGAACCGGATGGCATCTAAAATGAACTCTTATTTCGAAACGAGTGAAATAAGAAATGAACGTATGATCCAAACTATCCGAGGAACAAGAGATATACTGCCGGTTGATATGCCGCTCTGGCGCCGCGTCGAAGAGATCGCGCGCGAGGCATTCCGCCGCTATGGCTTCCGCGAAATACGCACGCCGATCATCGAAAAGACCGAGCTTTTCGCCCGCGGCGTTGGCGAAGCGACGGACATTGTACACAAGGAGATGTATACCTTTATCGATCGCGGACGCGAAGATCGCGAGGGCGAATCGTTAACTCTGCGGCCCGAGAATACGGCCTCCGTAGTGCGCGCATACATACAACACAAAATGTTCGCCGACAAATCGCCCGGCGAACTGACGCGGCTCTATTATATGGGGCCGATGTTCCGCCGCGAACGGCCGCAAGCCGGGCGCTACCGCCAGTTCTATCAAATCGGCGCCGAAGTCATGGGATCGAGCGACGATCCGGCCATCGAGGCCGAAGTCATCGAGATGCTCGACTGGTATTTGCGGGAGTTGAAGATCACCAATACCACGCTTTTAATTAATTCAGTCGGCGAACCGGGCATGCGAGCGGAATATCTCGAAGAGTTGCGCAGGGCGATTACCCCTACGCTTGCCCAACTCTGCGGCGATTGCCGCCACCGCTTCGAAACCAACCCGCTGCGCGTCTTCGATTGCAAGATCGAAAGCTGCCAGCCGGTCATCGCAACTCTGCCGGTCATCACCGATTCGCTCGACGATGCCTCGCGCGAGCACTTCCAATGTTTCAAAGCGCATCTCGATGCCAGGGACATCTCCTACACCGTCAACCCGCGAATGGTGCGAGGGCTGGATTATTACACGCGTACGGCGTTCGAGATCACCGGCAACGACGGCCTCGGCTCCCAGAACACGCTGGTCGGCGGCGGGCGTTATGACGGGCTGTCGGAGACGCTCGGCGGGCCGCCGGTGAAAGGCTTCGGGTTCGCGTTCGGTCTCGATCGGATGGTGTTGTCATTGTCTGAAGATGAAGCGAAGAGACTGCGCGTAGAAGAAGCGGTTGATGTCTATATAGTCTTTCTCGGCGAAACAGCCCGAGATCGCTCGTTCATTATCGCGCGCGAGCTGCGAGCGGCCGGTATCGCGGTATTGCTCGAATTCGAAGAGAGGAAGATCAAGAAGGCGATGACTCAGGCGGCCAAGTCGGGAGCGCGCTTCGCATTGATCGTCGGTGAAGATGAAGTGGCTCAAGACAGATATGGCCTGAAAAATTTAGCGTCGGGAGAACAGGAATCATTATCTCTGGAGGAGATAATTGACAAGCTTAGATGACCTTTTCAGGATGAGAGATAGCAGATTGAATATCTTGAAAATCGTATCACCAGTCCTCAAAAGGACTGGCCTATTTGCCCTGCGGGAAAGCCCGATGAATCGGGCTTGGGAGTTACGAAAAATCTATAGTTTTAGTGAATTCGGTAATAAAGCATGCTCGATCATTTAGGACAATCGAAACGAACGCATAACTGCGGCGAGCTTCGCCAGGAGCACGCCGGACAAAAGGTCACCTTGATGGGCTGGGTCAACAGTTTCCGCGATCACGGGTCTGTACTCTTCGTCCATCTGCGCGATCGCGAAGGAATCACACAGGTCGTCTTCGACGAAAAATACGATCTCGAATTGCTCACACGCGCCAAGCAGGCACGCTCCGAATACGTGCTCGCCGTAACGGGCGCCTGCGTCATGCGCGATGGGAAGAATCACAACCCGAACATGCCGACCGGCGAGGTCGAGGTGATCGCCGAGGAGCTCAAGGTCCTCAACGATTCGCAGACACCGCCCTTCGAGATCGACAATTGTAAAGCTTCGGAAGAGTTGCGATTGAAGTACCGTTACCTCGATCTGCGGCGGCCGGAGATGCAGATCAACTTCAAACTGCGGCACAAACTGGCGCTGGCGGCTCGCCGGGTGCTCGACGAGCAGGGATTCTACGAGATCGAGACGCCGATCCTGACCAAGTCAACTCCCGAAGGGGCGCGCGATTACCTGGTTCCTTCGCGAACATTTCCAGGCAAATTCTTCGCGCTTCCTCAATCGCCGCAGCTCTTCAAACAGTTGTTGATGATCGCCGGATACGATCGCTATTTCCAGATAGCGCGTTGTTTCCGCGACGAGGACTTGCGAGCGGACCGCCAGCCGGAATTCACCCAGATCGACATCGAGATGAGCTTCGTACAGCCCGATGATGTCTTCGGCGTGGTCGAACCCCTCGTCTGCGAATTTTTCAGAGTAACCGGGATCGAACCGCCGCAGCGCCCATTCCCCAGGATGTCTTACAAAGACGCGATGGACCGTTACGGATCGGATAAACCCGACCTGCGGTTCGGGCTGGAGTTCGTCGATCTGAGCGCCCAATTCGAGGGCAGCCCGTTCACACTATTCGCCGATGCCGTGAAGAAGGGTGGAGCGGTGAAAGGCATCGTCGTGCCCGGGGCGGCCAAGTGGTCGCGCAAGCAGTTCGACGAAATCGTGGAGATCGCCAAACGGTACGGCGCCGGCGGGCTCGCCTATATCCAGGTGCTCGAGGGCGAGCGCAAGTCGGCGTTGTCGAAATCCGTCAACGCGGAGGGCATCGAGGCGCTGATCAAGGCGGCGGGCGCCGAAACCGGCGACGCGGTTATGATGATCGGCGGGAAATGGGACGTCGTATGCACGAGCCTGGGAGCAGTGCGGTTGGAGATCGCGCGCCGCGAGAACCTGATCAACGAGAACGACTATCGTCTATTGTGGGTCGTCGACTTCCCCATGTTCGAGTATCACGACGACGACAAGCGCTGGTACGCGATGCACCATCCATTCACCTCGCCGATCGACGCGGACATCGACAGGCTCGCGGGCGGCGACCTGGGCTCGGTGCGCGCGAAAGCTTACGATCTGGTCTTCAACGGCAATGAGCTCGGCGGCGGTTCAATTCGAATCCACCGTTCCGACGTGCAGGCGCAGGTCTTCAAGGCGCTGGGGCTGACTGAAGAGGAGGCCCGGGAAAAGTTCGGTTTCTTCCTCGATGCGTTGAGTTTCGGTACGCCGCCGCACGGAGGCATTGCGCTGGGCCTCGATCGAATCGCGATGCTGTTTGCCAAGGGTAAATCGCTGCGCGAGGTGATCGCATTTCCGAAGGTTGCAAGCGGGTCGGATTTGATGACCGATAGCCCGAGCGCGGTCTCGCCCGAACAGCTTGCGGAGTTGAAGATCAAAACGCTGGCTTAAGATGTCAAAGATTCGTGTTCTTCCCGACAACCTCGCCAATAAGATAGCCGCCGGCGAAGTCGTAGAGCGCCCCGCATCGATCGTCAAAGAGCTGATAGAGAATTCGATCGATGCCGGCGCAAAACAGATCGAGGTCGCGATCGAATATGGCGGGCGGCGCCTGATCCGTATCAGCGACGACGGCGAAGGCATGTTGCGCGATGATGCGATACTGGCATTTGAGCGCCACGCGACCAGCAAGATAAAAACGGCGGATGACCTGCATGGGATCATTACGCTGGGATTTCGCGGTGAAGCTCTCGCCGCGATCGCATCGGTCGCAAAGGTCAGGCTGCGCACGCAGACGGCCGAGGATATCGTCGGCACGGAGATCGAGATCGCCGGCGGGCGGATGCTCAAGGTGAGAGATACGGCCTTCACCCGCGGCGCCGAGTTCGAGATTCGCGATATCTTTTTCAACACGCCGGCGCGCCGTAATTTCCTCAGGTCCGAAGCGACCGAGAGTTTTCACATCTCCAATCTAGTCACCCATTACGCCCTGGCTCATCCGCAGCACTCTTTCGTTCTGATAAACAACGACCGCGAAAGCATTCGCGTCACTCCGACCGTCAGCCTGCGCGAGCGCGCCTATCAGCTATTCGGAGGAGAGTTCATCGGAAATCTCATCGAAGTCGCGGGAGAGACCGGTTCGATGAGCGTGCAGGGGTTCGTGTCATCGCCATCGGCCACGCGGACATCGCGCGACAGCCAGTACTTTTTCATAAACGGGCGCTACGTTCGGGATAAAGTCTTGAACAAAGCGCTATCCGAAGCTTATCGCGCGATGATCCCGTCCGGCGTCTTCCCTTCGGCGATGATCTTCGTCGTAATCCCGCCGAACGAAGTCGACGTCAACGTTCACCCGGCTAAGACCGAAGTGAGATTCCTGCGCTCGGCCATAGTTCACGATCTGGTACGCGACGCAGTGCGCGATGCGATCAGCGCGGCCAAAGCGGCGGTAACGCGCTTCCCCGAGAAAAGACCCGAACCCGCCACACCGAAACCACATGCGCCTTCGGAGCCGGTTGTCTTTCGAGAGAATGCGCCTCACGTATCGCGAGAGGAAATGCGCTCGGCTTTTCGGCTACAAGTTCCACAACCTCCACCGCCGCCGCCTCAACAACAAAAGATCGATCTCGGTTTCAAACGACCAACAGAATCGCGGGAAACCGAGGCGCTCATATCACCGCCGGATCCGTCTCTTCCGGATCAGCAGGCAGATATTGACGAACCGCCCATCACCAGGGAAGAGATTGCGCTCGAGGAACCGGCAAATCGCGAGCCGGATGAGCCGCTACGCTACGGTAAGCATATCGGCTGTCTCGGCGCTCGAGGTGTAGAGAACGAGCATCTCAAACCGGCGCAGAACCTGACGCTTGTAGCTGATGAAATAAATCCTATCGGCCAGCTTCATAACAGCTTCATCATCGCCGCCGATCGCACCGGCCTCTTGTTAATCGACCAGCACGTCGCGCACGAACGCATTCTATTTGAGCAACATTGGCGCGCTTTGCGGGGGAAACGAGTCGAAGTCCAGCGAATGCTCATTCCTGAGATGCTCGAACTATCGCCCGCACAGGCGACCGTGTTCGATCAACTACTACCGGAGCTTGAGGAGAATGGTTTTGAACTCGGCATGCTTTCCGGCCGCACTATCGCGATAAAAGCCATGCCCGCGATGCTGGCCCCGGGCACTGCACAGGCGCTGTTAGCCGAATTACTCGAGGCGATTGAAGAAGAGCGGCGCGGCCTTTCTCTCGATGAATTGAGGGCTGAAATCGCCGCCAGCCTCGCATGCCGTGCCGCGATCAAGATCAACATGCCGCTCGCACCCGAAAAGATGCGCTGGCTGATCGACGAGTTGCTGAGAATGGAAAACCCGGCAACATGCCCTCACGGCAGACCGATAATTCTGCGATTAACTGCGCGTGAAATTGAGAAGGGTTTTCAGCGCACCTGAAAACAGAACATTTGTCATTTTGTCATTTGTCATTGAAGAAACGCGGCGAACCCAATGACAAATGTTAAATGTTAAATGTTAAATTTACTGCTGTTCGCGGTTTCTCGCCTGTGCCTGCACCGCTGTGATCGCGACGACATCGACGATATCATCCGCTTTACACCCGCGCGAAAGATCGTTGGCCGGTTTATCGAGGCCCTGGAGTATCGGCCCGATGGCCGTCGCGCCAGCCAATCGTTCAGTCAGCTTATAACCGATGTTACCAGAATTGAGGTCAGGGAAGATCAGGATGTTTGCGCGGCCCGCCACCGTTGAACCTTTGGCCTTCGATGCGCCGATGCCGGGGATCAACGCTGCATCAAGCTGTAACTCACCATCGACCTCGAGCTCGGGCGCGCGGACGCGCACCGTCTTCGTAGCCTCGACGATTTTGTCCACCATCGGATGGCCCGCGGATCCTTTGGTCGAGAAGGAGAGCATCGCCACCCTGGGTTCCACCTCGAGCAGCGCGCGGCAGGTACCGGCGGATGAAATGGCGATCTCGGCGAGCTGCCCTGCCGTCGGGTTGATAACGACCGCTGCATCGGCAAAGATCAAAGCCCCGTCGGCCCCCAATTCCCGGTTCGGCACGACCATAACGAAGACCGATGAAACCAGATTGACGCCCTGCCGAAACCCGATGGTAATGAGCGCGGCGCGGACTGTATGCGCCGTCGTGTTCGTAGCTCCCGCCACGGATCCGTCCGCTCTCCCGTTTTTCACCATTATATTGCCGAAATAGAGCGGATCGAGTATCTGCTTCCTGGCTTCATCCAGCGTCATACCTTTTGAACGACGCAGTTCATGAAGTTCTTTCGTGTATCGATCGAGATCAGGCGAACGGCGATGATCGATGATCGTAATATTGGTTAACGAAATGCCCAATGCGGAGGCACTATTTCTTATCCTGTCTTCGTCGCCTATCAGGGTGACTCGCGCAATGCGCTCTTCAACTACACGCGCTGCGGCGATGATGGTCCTCTCATCCTCTCCTTCGGGCAGAACAATATGCTGGGGCGAAGCGGCTGCCCGCGTTCTCAGTTTTTTCAAAATATCCATAAAAATTCAGATTGTTATTTGTTGTCGGTCGCAGTACTTACGGTATTGCGGCGACGACGCAAATAAAGAAAAAGAAAGATTATTATTACTCCGCCCAGGGCTATGCTCATAATTTTGCTATAGATTCCGATATATTCGGCCGCGCTTCGCCAGTTATTGGCAAAGATCATGCCTAGATATAGCAGAACCCCATTCCACACCATCGCACTCAGTGCGCAGAGGCACGTAGTGAATGCGAGGTTCATCTTCGACATGCCGGCGAAGATGGATACGATCGCGCGCGTTCCGGCGAGAAAGCGATTTGCCACAATCACGCCGTAACCGTAACGTTGAAACAATTTCTCGACCTGATGAATTGCGCCGACAGGCAGGTAGCGACCGAACTTTCCGGATACGACATGCTGCTCAAAATATCGCCCGAGCAGGTAAGCCGTCATGAAACCGAGCGTGCTGCCGAGCGTGGCGAGGATCAGGGCAGGTGCAAAATCGATAGTCCCAATTCCGATCAACGTTCCCGCGAAGACCAGCAATACGTCGCTCGGCGCTGGCGGAAAAACGTTTTCGATATAAGCGATAAAGAACATCAGGGCCAGCACGCTATAGGGGGACAACTGCTGTAGCCAGGAAATAAATTGCTCTATGACATCCATAAGGAATTAGGCCTTTTAATTCTCAGAAAATTGCCAGGATTTAAAAGGCTTTCAGGATAAGTAAAACCGTGTAATTCCCTGAAGAAACTGATAAATCCCGCATTTTCTCACTCCATACGTAATTCCTTCAACGCATCAATTAAATCTTCAATCAATCCGTCAACTCCGAGCTCGGCGAAACCATCGGCGCTCTCCCAGAATTCTTGCAAATGCCGTGCTCCACCCTTTTCATATTCATGCGCCTGTATCAGGAGATCGAGCTTGTCAGCCGCTTTGACCAGTCGGGCCTCCAGGCTCACGCGGTCTTCATAATCGCGCCAGATCTCGATGTACTTTCTACCAGGAGCGCCGAGGTTTGTCAGTATCCCTGTGGCGATTCGTTCTTCAGCCGCCTTGAAGGCAGGTGGATCAAAGAATTGTTTAATCGGGTTTGGCAGATCGCCCATCCGAACCTCGTGGAGATCGTGGAGCAAAGCCATGCGCAAAACCCGCTCGATATTGACGGCCATCCCTCTCGCTTCGGCACGGTCAGCGAGGAGCATAGCGATGAAAGCTACACCGAACGAGTGCGCCGCGACCGATTCAACATCCCGCACGCCTCGCAACAGCCACCCAATTCGCGGAACAGCTTTCAATCGAACCATTTCCACGAGTAGCTCCATCACTTGAGAGGTTTCCAACGATCGTCCTGAATACTTCACGCCCTGAAGCTAACGGTTTTGGCGCGACGCGTCAACCGTGTTATATATTTTGCATTATGCGTTATCCGGAGTCATTCGAAATCGCAGGGCGCAGGCTGTCTCCCCCCCTCGTTCTCTCGCCGATGGCGGGAGTGACGGATTCGCCATTTCGCCGGCTGGCGAAGAAGTGTGGCGGGGTAGGCCTAATCGTCACCGAGTTCATCAGCGTCGAGGGCCTGACGCGCGGGAACTTGCGATCTCACGAAATGATGCATTTCAAACCGGAGGAGCGGCCGATTGCTATTCAGATCTTCGGGTACGACATAGAGCGGATGCGCTGGGCAGCGGAAATTGCGGAGGAGGCGGGGGCGGACTTCGTCGACATCAACTGCGGCTGCCCGGCGAAAAAAGTCGTCAACGGCGGCGGCGGATCGAATCTCCTGCGCGATCTGCCTCACCTCGAGAAGATTCTGACCCAGGTCAAGCGAGCCATATCGATCCCGATGACTGTGAAGATTCGGGCCGGATGGGATGATAAATCGATCAACTGCGTTGAAGTCGCGAAACTGATCGAAGGTTGCGGCGGCTCGATGGTTACGCTGCACGGGCGGACGCGGGTCCAGGGCTATAAGGGGTGGGCGAACTGGGATCTGGTGCACGAGATAAAAAAACAGGTTTCTATTCCAGTATCGGGTAGCGGTGATATTTTGAAACCCGAAGAGGCAATGCGGAGATTCGACGAGACTGGGTGCGATGCAGTCCACATCGGGCGCGGCGCAATAGCCAATCCATACATCTTCCGCCAAACGTGGGAAACGATGAACGAACAGCCGCCATATCGGCCCACGCCGCGTGAGATGCACGAATTGCTGCTGGAATTCCGCGATAATTTGCGTGAGAAGATGCCCGAGCGAGGCGTGATCGGAAGAATGAAGATGCTTTCAGCCCAGTTTTTGAGAGGTGTGCAGGATGGAGCGCAGATAAGGACTGCGGTACTGCGATCGAACACCGTCGAGGAGATGGAACCGTTATTTACGGAATATTTCGCGCTGGCTGAGATTTATGGAATCGACGACGAATTGCAGAGCGCACGCGACGAATCGGCTGAATTGGCCGAGTGCGGGGTATAAAGCGCTCAATGGTTTGTGATGCCGAGGTATGGTTGACAGCCGGGCTTCAGGTCAGTACTATGCCACTTCGATTTGGCCAGGTAGCTCAGTTGGTAGAGCAACGGACTGAAAATCCGCGTGTCGGCGGTTCGATTCCGTCCCTGGCCACCAGTAGAATCAAAGAGTTACGGCCACCAATCGGTGGCCGTTTTCATTTACTCACGCTTTCACTCACGCATTCAATCGCGAAATTTTTTTTTGCATGCTTTCCTTTCTCGAGAGCACGGGGGGACAAATACTCACGGCGATACGACCGGCGCGCCAAGGAATTTTCCGTAGCGGCTGGCGGCCTCGTTGATGGCGTTGGTCTCAGCCCGCTTGAGTTTCGAGAAGTGGTTCGGAGAAATTGCAAGAGAGTCCTTCTTGAGCGCCCGCTTCCAGATTCCAACGACCTGGCCGTCCACGACAATCGTCGGAAATAGGGTGCCGTTTCCTGTATTCGCCAGTTTTGTATAGGCCAGGTCGAGCACGGCGCTGCGGTTTTTGTAGGCGACCGTGTACTCGTCGAAAGCCGGCAGTAGGTAAGCGGCCGGCGACGGATCATTTGTATCTGGCATCGACGAAGCTAGCCAGTAGGTCTGACCGTCAGCGGTTTCTTGTGTGAGGTGCCGCTTCGCCATTTCAAGACCGGCGCTCGCGTCGGTTTTTGTAAGTCCGGACCACCAGGCGAAATCCTGCAATGTCGCCGGGCCGCGACTCGTGAAATAGCGCTTGGCGAGTTCGGCCAGCGATTCATCGCGCGACATTCGTTTCGTCTTCGGCACCCATTCATCGAGCAACACAAAGGTTTGCTGCTTACCTTCGCGCGCGCCGAAGCATATGGCGCCGTCCTGCGCCAGGCCCCACAAGATGTGTCGGCCGCGTTGGCCGGCCGGTGAAACGCCTCCCTCTTCCAACACCTTATACATTGAGGTTCTGGCCAGTCGCTTGCCGCCCTGCAGCGCGCGTTGGAACAATTCTTTACTGCGCGCGAATGCGCTCTCATCCAGGTCGAACCGCCGCAGGAAGGTTTGCGCGATGTTTGCCACAATGCGCGGAGTCATCAGTTCAAGCATCCAGCGCGCGTCCGCCGCCGCCACGAAATGCAGCGTACCTCGCATCGGCCACGTGCGAATAATCGTTCGATTGGCGAGCGCCCGCTCGATATCGGCTTCGACCGCATTCCGCATGCGCAATCCGACCGCCCAGAGCGCGCCGAGATAATCCTGAGCCTGGACGGCGCCCATCCATGCCACGACATCGGCAGGCCGCTCGAACGTGGCGCCGGCAATGCGCTGGTTATGGAGCCGGAGACGCGCGATATCAGAGTTTGTCATAAGCTTGATTATAGATACGAAAAGTTGTTCCGGTACAGTGGCTTTATTGGAATGGCTTAGAGATTAGGGTAAAGGAGCACACGAAGACTGGATGAGCGGATTTTCTAGGTCGTACCGCTTGTGGTAGCCTGATTACAGAAGAACTGAAGTAGCGTATTCAATCGTTATTCCACTGAACGAGCTTTTCGAGCTCTGCTTGGGTAAAAGCTTTCTTCCTCGCCGGAAGACCGACTTCATCGCATTTCCGCCATAAAGTGGTACGTGACCAGCCTGTTATCTGCAGCACCTCATTCCTCTTATATATAGGCTTGGGAATTGGTTTATCTATACCGAACTCCTCAACTCTGTGCAGAGCTAAAAAAAGAGCGCGCAAATCAATCGCATGAATCTCCACGACGTAAGTCGCCATAGCTGAGCATTCACTACGTATATGCTTGACTACATCAATGAGGTGTTTGACGGCCTGACCTGCCTCCGCAGCGGATACCTCAGACATAAAACTTTTCTTTAGAGAAGCCATCTTCAAACTCATATCATTTCAGTATCGCAGCGCAAGTCCCTGTTCCATATCGCGTGCAACATTGTGGCCTACGGAGCTGACAACAGACGAGAGTGCGCGCAATCTGGCAGCCTCGAAGGACGCGTCGCGAACTTGCGTGGCGGCGCTGACCGCCCCGTTATAGCTAACCTTGTTTGCCTGCAAATCGAGTTGATACCCTTGATCAACACCGCCCTTGGCGACCGCCGCGCCGCGATTGGCTCCGGCAATGGATTGTGTTGCGCCGGCGATCTCCGCAAATGTCAGCCCCATAGAACGCCACCGGTTCGCATTAATCATTTCCCCGAGATAGGCTCCTTGATTTTGGGTGAGTGCCCATGATGCCGTCTCCTGGTTGGCTATCCTCGCATCGAACGCTTCAGTGAGCGCTCGCTGCTTTCCATCGGCGCGATTCTGAATAGCCTGATATTGTTGGTATAGCCCGTAAGCCCCTCCGCCAAGCTCTACGATGGAACCCGCTATACGACCCTGAAGAGTCTGCCTGCCGGTGTTGGAATCAGACAGTCCCGTGCGAACGGCTCCGCCAAGCCATTCCGATCCCTTGATGACCTTGGTTCCCAGCCAGCCCTGTGTGTCGGCGGCGCGATCGGTTTCGATATTGGAGCTCTGCTGCTTGCGCTCCGCTTTCATATCGGCTATCGCCTGATCGTTGCGCGCCCAGATGTCTCTCGTGTTCAATCTGGCCAGGGCGGAGGCGCTCTCATTGGCATACATCCTCTCAGTGTTTATCGTGCCTACCGCTCGCAGAAATCCACCGTAGGTTCCTTCCACCGAAGAGATGCGGTTCCCTTCGATTCCGGTGATGCTTCGAATCCGATTGGACAGAGCGCTGAGTTTCCCGGATTCATATGCGGCCCCGGCGCGCGTCAACTCGCCCATGAATTGTCCCTGCGCCTGAACCCTCTCAGCCTGACTGCTGATTGAGGCCGCCATCGCGGAGCTGTACAACTCGATCCCCGCTCCGACCAGAGCGCCGGCCCAGCCCGAGACGGTCGACGAGACTGATTCGTAGACCTGCCCCATCGCTACTTTCTAAGCGATCACCGGCGACATCCAGAGCGACAGCCCGGCGATGGTCATTATCACTATTGCGATGATGACCGTGTAGAACGGTTCCGCGCCGGAGGTCATGATCTCTGCCCATGGTCTGCGGGTCCCACTGATAGACAACATCGCTGGCGTCCAGTGACATCGCCAGGTTGCCTCCCATATAGGCGAAAGCTCTGATCAATTGGGCAACGACCGGCCAGATAAGCGTTAAAACAATCGTTCCCCACAGAAACGGGTAGGAAATTTTGTTCGCCAGATTGCGGTCGATCGCCAGCGCGATCATCAGCGGCGCAGCCAGCTTCACGGCGATCATCAGAAACCCGCCGATCAGCCAGCAGGTACAGGTCCCCGAAAGCAAGAATTCCTCGCGCGAAACTCAAGATCGAGAAGAGCAACGGCAGATCGCGCGAGATCGTCTCGAACTTTTTATTGACTCCTTTAGGTGAGGCGACCACATCCCGTAGCACGCCGAGCACGGCTTCTCCTCCGCCCGGGCGTGGCTTCAACTTCTCGCCCGTGGGTTCGACTGTGAAATGCCCTCTGGTGAATCTGCGGTAACCCGCTTCAAAGCTCTTGCGATGATTATTGTAGAACCTGTACAGAACGTTATTACTGGTCCCGCTTCCGCCCCAGGCAATCTCCTGCCCAATCAGGTCGAGTTTGCTGACGATTGCCGGTCCGCTCCCCGCCAACACGAAAATGACGGCGACTCTCCCGAACCACCAGAAAAGATCGGCGCCAGCGCCCGAGTTCTCCCGCCACATCCGGGCGAAGCCGAAAAATATGACGAGCATCGCCAGCCACCAGGCGAGGTTTTCCAGCCAGGGCAGGAGAGGGCCTTCGATCTCGTTCTCCAGCACCGGTATGAGTGCGCCCGCCCGGCCGATCAGCCTGTCGAAGAATTGCGGCAATGAACTGCCCGCCGGGCTCGTGGGCGCCGGAGGCGGCGTGGGATTGGGCGTCTGAGCGAACGCGGACAGACTCAAGCAACCGGCCACCGCCGCGATGAACAGGATGGAAATTATTGATCGCTTGATTTTGCCTGCTCTCATAATTCGTTCTTAGTTGACCTTGCTGAGCGCCCTTTGAAGCACATCGAGCGAGTCGTTGAATTGGCTCCAGGCATCATTCAGAGACTCCACCTGCTCGCCGAACATTCCCCGCTCCTCCATCTGGATGTTGTACTCCCTGACGCGATTCTCGATCTGGCAACGAAGATCCTCGATTTCGGATTCAAGCTGTGCAATCAGCAACTCGTAGCTGGCCAGTTCTTGAGTGAGACTGGCGATGCACGACGCGCACCTCTGGTCCTCGGGCGCTTGCTCCTGTTTCGTGAGGTTGATTCTCGCCTCCTTTTGTTTTCCCTCCGCCCATGCTTTCTTATACATCTTGTATTTCAGTTCGCGCTGCAGCAGTTCAAGCTGATTATCCATTCGAATGAGTCGTTCACGATTGGCGGCGAGGTCTTGGCTGCTCCGCCCGATGGAATTTCTCAGATACTCGTCTAGATCTCTGAGATCGGCTTCCGGATCGAAGATGCCGTTGCGAAGCCGGTCGTCGATCCTCTTAATCATGTTCAATCGCGTCGTAACGATGGCCTCGAGCTGATCCTTTAACTGAAACGACGCACGCACAGTCCTTCCGATGTTGCTCATCGTGGTGATCGCATTTTTTTGCTTCAATACGAGGTCATCGGCGGCCTTGAGCACACCGCCCAGCGTGGTAAGCTGGTTAACAAGATTCGTGTAATGCTGAAGCCATCGATTTGCTTCTTCTACTTTCTTTGCGACCTGAAGCGTGTATTGCGCCGGGTCGTAGACTGTCCACTGCGCCTGTGCTTGTGGCGGTATAAGCAGAACGCCGATCAGCAGCCCCAGCGCGAACTGACGAAGGAGAGATTTTCTTTTCATTACTACCTCACTTCCTCTCACGAATCATATTTATAAAAGCGCCTCGTCTATCTCGATCAGTCCTCGCGCCGCCAGTCCTCGCGGATAGACAGTGGCCAGCCACGCTATAACCTTTGTCAGCGGCCAATCCCGCCTGAGCGCCGATACTCTAGCCCTCGCGTTACGCTCATATGGATTGGTGGTGAACGTCCACAATTCGGCGGGCGAGAGATCGAGTTGGATCATCTCCACGATCTGATCCTGTCCCGATCCGAGCGCCAGGACGTATTGCGCATACTCTCCCGCGATGTTGTGGATCGCGCTGATCGCCGCCGCCGCGTTTTCCGACAACCCGGCGTCCGCAATCAGCTGCGAACAATCGCCGATCTGCTTGCCGATGACCTTGATACCGGCAGTCTTCGTGACATCGTGGATTCCGGCAAAGTCTTCGTATGCATGCGTCGCCAGCATCGTCACGACCGCCTCTTTGCGGCCCATGCGAGCTCCTTTTTTGATCACCCGCAGAATCTCAGGGTACTGCGCCGCGATCTTCCAGACCTCGTCAAAGATCAGAAGCGCCGGCGTTCGCGTCCCGTCCGATTTGAGCCGGCCTATCGAACGCACCACTCGAGCCGCGACACGATTTGCCAATGTCTCGCGCACGTCCTGGGGGAAGGCGTCCAGACTGTCGAGTTCATAAACGTCATACGGCGAATCTGCGGCAAAGTCGGGATGCGTCGGCGCATCGAGCCAGGGATGGTCGCGATACTTCTCCAGGGCCAGCGCCAGCGTCGCGGCGCGCTCGCGCAATCCCACCGTCTGGAATGGATAACTTTCGAGCATCGCAAGCAGATGCGAATGCACTGGCTCGTGTTTCGGTCTGTCGTGGCCGTTCCGAGGAACTTCATTCCTGTAGACCTCGGTGATGACATTGGTGAGGATATCTTCCGCCACGTTGTCATCCGGCTTGCCCCTGGCCAGTTTCATCGCATCCATCACGACCAGCGCGATCTGCGTCTCGTCGGGCATCTCTCCCAGCTCCAGCCCCGGATAGTCCCAGACGTTAATGGCGCGCTTATCGTCTATGCTGAAGCGAAGATGTCTCCCTCTCGTCACATCGGCGTGCGGGCCCAGCGACTCTCCAAAATCCACGGCGCGCACCAGCGCTTCCGGCAAGGTCGCGAGCACGTCATTGATGACGCGGGCCATGAATGTCGATTTACCGCTCCCCGGCTCGCCGAGCACGAGAGCGAGCGGAGAGCTGATCTTCGCGCTGTCAAAGAGGTTCAGGCCGATCAACCTTCCAGTCGGCGTCGAGCAGAGCGTGTGCGGCCTCCGCGCTCCTTCCCATGCCGATTCAACCGGGGCGAGCGCGGCGAGCGATCCCGCGACCTCGGTGATCTCCCTGCCCATCGGTCGATGATCTGCTTCGCCGACGATCGCCCGGTGATATAAGGCACGCAGGGAATCCGGTTCCTCGCGCGCCGCCTCCACTCCGGGGATCGATTGCATTGCTGTGACCATCTGCTCGCAATACCTGTCGAGATTGTCGAGAGACTGCCTCAGTTCACCTCGCGTGCGTGCCGGTTCCGCGTAGATGACGGCGTAGAAACGCGTATCGATCAGCGCTTCTCTCGATCCGGTGACGTGATCGCGAACGGTTTCGAGATCGAGCAGCGCCGCGCGCGCTTCCGGTGACTGCTTCACACGCCCGTCCGCGCGTGTGTACGAGCGTCGTACCTGGCGTATGCGCCGGTCGAGACGTTTTGTGGCCTTGCGTTGGTCGAGGTATGTGAACTCGGCGATGATCGTGTGGCGAAAATTGAGTGACGGATTCAATGTCAATGAGCGCAATGCATCGGCCGTAATCGCCGGCTGCGGTGGAGTGAACATCGAGACGATCGCCGCTGGATGTGCCCCGTGCATAATGTGCGAGCCGCTTCCGTCTATCGTCTCGCCGCAGAGATATTCACGAATGTCGAAGCCCGGCACAACTGGCAGTATCGGAACACTCCGCGCATTCTGCCTGTGGCCCAAATAGATCGCCTCCCACAACTCTTGCCGGTTGAAACGCCGCAGTGACAACGGACATTCGCGCTCGATGAGGCGAAAGACCTTCTCCGCCCTCCCATACGCTTCCCGTTCATCTTTGAGGAGCCGGCGCACCACGCCGTCGTCGGCGGTCTCCGCCCAGATCGCGCGAATTGTTTTGGGAAGTTTCGTAATGCCGTGCTTTCCAACCTCATCCAGAGCGGCGGGAATGAACGCGCTCAATCCGCTGTTTGTATCATCTCCCTTCTGACGAACCGGCACGCGCGCCCAGATCGAGAGCGCCTGCCGGCGATAGCTGTGCGCCGCCGCCGCTGCCGCATAGAAATCGATATTCATCGCGTGCAGCAGTGCCGCTTCAGGATGCACCAGCGCGGGATCGCCCAAGGCCGCAATATGCGCGTTGATCGCGGCGCCAGGGTCGGGACCGGACGAAAAACGGAACTGGATCACCGTCCCTGGCGGCTTGTCCACGGCGAGCATTCGCGCCAGTTCGTCACAACGTGCCTCAACGACATGTTCGTGCGCGAGCATCGTCGGCGCCGTCTGCGCCTCCCACGCGCACGTGTAGGATCCGTCGGTGTGCCGCAGAGCGCCGTCGCAAAATCCGGCAATGGAAGAGTCGCGCTTTCGACCCGGAGGTGAGGCGAGTTTCAATCGTTCTTCTTTATGTTCCGCAATTCGCCGGTGAAGTTCCGCTTCCTCGCTCCGCTTCCATGCTTGCAAATCTCGACGGGCGCGAAGCGCGATGGGCAGCAGACGCGATCCGGCGCTGATGCCCAAACCCGCGCCTGCCGCCGCGATGGCGCCTCCGATGATCGTTAACGGTTCCATACCACTTGTCTTTCACCCCCGATGATCCATCGCCGCCTCGGCTGTCGCGCTCTATCTATCGGGAGCGCGCGCCGATGGATCGGGCTTGTAAACATTGCGCGTGACCTGTGCTGCAGCCAATAAGGACGCCGCCCAATACGCGCGTAGTTGAAGAAGGCTATGGAGAGCGCCGCTGCGCTCAGTCCCGTCCACAATTCCAGCGGCGCTCCCCATAGCTTCAGGTCGAACAGAAACGGCGTCGAGTAGGCGATCAGCGTGGCCACAATGACGAACTTCCAGTCCGAGATGAGCACGCCGAATCGCGCCACCGGCAAGTAGATGTTCGGCCTGATCGATCTAAGCCTCATGACTTGTCCCCGCTTCAATTTCCCAGATCGGTATCTAAATTGACTGCATTCCCCTGGCTGAAACTGTAGATGAGCGACAGGATTCCACCCAGGCTCATACAAATGCCTCCGCCGAGCATCTGCCTGCCCCAAGCCTTTTCCATCATGATGTTCGCCGAACCCCATCCCACGCCGCCGACGCCCAGAAGGAAGAGCAGGTTCCGCCCCCATCTGATCGCCTCCCGCACGCCGCTGCCCAACTGCTGATCATTGCCGCCGAATAGATTGCCGCCAGGCGTTTGCGCAAACGCGGGAACGGTCATCAGTAACACGGTGGCGACAAGGATCAACACAGGTTCAATAGCCCCAATCAGAACGGCGAGTTGAACAAATGAACGACCCGCTCTGGCAACGCGCGAGCGTTCAAACAGGTCGTCATCCATATCGCAAATACCTGAACGCAAACGAATCCCTCTCAAGCTATACATATGCTCTACTCCATGGTCGATATGATTTGTGTCTGATTCGCCCGCCTTTTCGCCGCGACCGCACATCCGAATCCGCAGGAATAATTCCAAGAACTCACAGCGGGCAGTTGCGCTCACATAGCAAATCAAACCTCGTGCCACACATTCGCTTGCGGCATCGCTGTTGCTGAGTTAGCCTGTCGAACTATGTGATGGCGGAGGATGAATGAAGAGGACTGAAAACATCCTGTATTGCAGAGATTTTCTTGTTGATGATTGCTACTACGGCCAGCTGCGCAAGAAAAAATGTCGAACGATCGCGTGCGAGCAAATGATCGCTCGCAACGAGGCGAAGCACCTGCGCTCGCGTCAAAACCTGATCAGGATTCTACGCGATCAGCCGAGCTTCTGGATCGAGTTGCAGGCAATAGCGAGGCGGCTCAAAACAGAGCCCGCGTGGTTGTTGAATGTGATGGCGAGCGAATCATTGTTCGATCATACAGCTCGCAATGGGCTTTCCGGACAGACCGCCACAGGATTGTTGCAGTTCATCGAGAGCACGGCGCGGAACATGGGGACGACCACCGAAGCGATCAGTCGAATGAGCCCTGTCGAACAATTGCGCTTGGTCGAGAGATACCTCACGCCGTTTTGCGGCCGTCTCAACAGCCTGGCCGATGTTTACCTGGCGGTTTTTCGAGGCTTCATCGTTAAAGGAGGAGATGCGACAGTACATCGCGCCTCTCGATAAATCAAGTAAGAGAGCAGCGTATCTATTCGTTAAACAGGTGGCTCGATTTCGATGGTGACGGCAAGATATCCAAGGGCGAGCTGGCGCTCGCGGCGCTCGCCATCGGCCGATTCCAACCAATCACGCCACGGTCCGGCGGGAGACTCTATCGCAACCCTGCGGAAGCCCCTGATCCTAAGACTGAAACTCCACAGACCCGTTCGATCTATTTTCGTTAGCTCAATTCTTGCCACTCAATCATCGTTCTCCGTTACGTTGCCAGTCACCTTTTGAACGCGGTGACTGATACTCGATCAGGCAGAAACCCCAAGCTTTACTTAGGCTGTCGGTGTATCCGACACAGCGCGTCGGATGTTCGACAAAAGGGGTCACAGGAAAACGAAGAATATGTTGAATGAAGCTATTATGCGAAGGAGAGCAAGAGGTGCCGAGACTATCGACACGGCAATATCTAGGTAGGCCAGCTGTTTTACGGACTGTTTTACGTCTGGTAAGGGCGGAAACGAAAAAACAGGGCGCTTTAGCAGCTTTAGCGTTCTTCCCCCTATGACTTTAGTCCTCGGGTTTAGACGCTCCGCGTGTCACGCCCGGAGGCAGCCAGCGCTCAGCCGCCAGGTCGCGGTCCTGCTGCGAGATCTTCCCAACAGTGTCCCTCGTAATCCAGTGCGCGATAGATCCGACTGCCCCAAAATCCTGGGGCCCGGGAATGATCTCTGCGCTTTCGGCCTTTGCCCGAGCGAATGTCCGTCTACGTCTTCGACGTAGTGAATTGGCTACGCTTTGAAGCGGTCCGAGAGTTGATTGAGCTTGGGTTGTTTGAACTATATCGTCCCATCAAAATCTAACTTTGACAAAGTAGTATTAAGGAATGCGTCAATCACTATCTAGCGAAAACGATTACGCCTCAACATTTCTGCCCGCCTGCTTACTTTTTAATTCCCTTTCTGCTTTTCCACAAACTTCAATTCCCAACATCCTGGCCTGCTCCACTAACTCCTGCCATTGTTCCTGCTCGCGCGCCAGGCGTTCCTTGACTTCGGCTTCTTGCTGAGCAATCTGCTGTCGCTGAGTGTCGAACCTCTGCCGGCCGCCCTCTGTCATCTTCATCTTCACCGTTTCCAACTGCGCCCGCTCGCTCGCTTCCAGGTCTGGCTGCCCCAATCGCTCGTCATACTCGGCCATTTCCTGGTTGAATCCACTATCTTGCGCTTCCAGCCGCTGTTTGACCTTTTGCGCCTGCTCGATCTCGCGCTCCAATTGGGCCAGCTTCGCCTGCTGCGATTCGAGCCGGAGCTTAAGCATTTCGATCTTCAAACTTCGCACTTCCGCCGCCAGGCGCCGCACCAGGGCGGCGAGGTCCGGGACCTGCCGGGCAGCGTCATTCGCGGCAGTTGGCCCCGCAGTTTGGCCGTTGGTCTGCGCCCAACCTGTGACCGTGGCTATGATCACCAGACAGGCAGTCGTCACAATCAATCTCGCTCGTTGCATGTTTATCTCTCCGTGTGAAGCGCCTGTCGCCAGACACGGGTCATCAACTCAATGAACGAGGCGGGAGGATTGCGAGCGATCTTCCCTGGCATCCGTCCGGCAGGATGCCCATCGCCACAATCCTCGTCGCTTCGCTCGCGCGTGGCGCCAATCGCTATCAGCTCACTTACTGCTGCCTATAGATGAGCACCACGTTGTCAATTTCGAAGTCATCGAGTTGGCCGCCAATGTTGCCGTCTGCGTTCCGAGAGCCGATGAACAGCCTGTTGCCGGCCTCTGTAAGCGTGTTATTCCCGACTATCCCGATCTCCGAAAAGTACTCGCCGTCATGGTCATCATGGTGCGGGAGCAGGGCGTTCGTGACCGCGACCCCATTGATCGTGATGACGTTGTTACTGAAATCCACGTCCCTAGTCCGGAGCAGCAGGACCGCTCTCATGCCGGCATTAACGTCTGGAGCGTCGAAGATGACCTCGTAATCATCGCCGACGCCGCTGTCGCCGAGATGCACAGGGCTGCCGATGAGGACGCGGAAGCTGGATTGGTCGACCAGGGCGGACGAAGCCAGCGCATTAGACGCCGACGTCGCGCTACCGATCACCGAGAGTGGCAATGCCAATGACAACGCGGCCAGAATCATCGCGAATCTCGCCACGCTCTTTTTTCCAAATTTGCTGAGTGTATGCTGTTTAATCATGTATTTTTTCCTTTCAAGTTAGTTTCAGTTACTCCAATCAAGCGCCCTCGGCCAACGACTCCCCCTTCTGTTCAACCTCCGGGAGATAGCCGATGCGCCTTTTCGAGCGATCATTTGCTCGCTCTATTGAGAGAAGATGCGAACCGGGAGGAGATATGGACAGCGGGCGAAAAAACTTTTCACTTGGTGCCCTCCTTCTCCTCCGCATCGAGCCGCCGCGCGAGATAAGCCGTCTACTACACTGCCCACAAATGCTCGGTCTCCACAACAGTTGCGGATGACAGGTTGGCTCGGAGCGCCCGCGCGCACGGCAGCCACTCTACGTTCTCTCTCAACCGCCTCTGGCACTCTGCGCAGCGAATCACGTGCTCGTCCACTGCAAGCAACTCCGCTGGGTCGAGAATGCGCTGGCGGCAGCGTGCGATCTGTTCCTTTGTCAGGTGCGGTGTAATTTTGGATTCCCCATGTGGCTAGTGACGCGAAACTCCGCCGCGTATAGCTACCCGCGCGGAATTATTTTTCCTGCGCGTTCCCCAACCGCCGTCCCAGGCGGCGGCGCGCCGCCTGCCGCAGGTTGATCACATTCTGGCGCGTGGTTCCCAGCATCACGGCAATCGTCGCGTCCTCAATCGGCAGTTGCTGCCAGAGCAGTGAGAACTTTTCGCCATAACTCCGGAGCGATGCGGCCCGCCGCTGCTGCTCGCCGCTCAAAGGCAACAAGGGCCACAAACGGTCGAACTGCTCGTCGGCGATTTCGAGCGTCGCGCCGATGCGCTCAATGGAGGCCACCCCGTGCCACCAGAAGAGGGCGATCTCACCGTCGGCGTCGGTGAAGTTGAGCAGGTAAGAGATCCTTTGCAGCGGCGGCAACTGCTCTACCTCGCGCCATACGGAGGCCAGAAACTGTCGCCACTGGACCTCCTCGTCGGAGCGCGGCCCGGTATCGGGCAAGGCGGCCAGCCAGCCCGCTTGCACGTCGTCGTCCACGGGGTCCGTCTCCGGCGCGTAATCCCTGACGCCCTGCAACTCCGCCACGAGGTTGATCAGATCGTCGAACCGCAGCGGGTGTCCGAAGTCGTTGAAGATGGCCGTCAGCAGTTCAGTGTGATCCAGCCGCTGCGCGTCGCGGCACGCCAGGACGCGGGCGCTGAAGCTCTGCGGGTCGTCGAGCATTTGCCGGAAGCCGCTGCCCTGCGGCAAGCCCGGCGTCTGGTCGCGCCAATCCGCCAATCCGCAAAGCTGCGATTGGTCAGCCCCGTACCACAAGGCGAACTGCGGCTGGCGGTTGAGCAGATGACGGATGAAATCTTTCAGACTGCGGCGGCGCGGGCTTTCGCGCCGTAGTTCACCGCGGCAGACGTTGGCGGCGACGACCGAGACGTAATGGCCGAAGTCGGAAATGGGTTTGCCTGACGGGTTGGCCCGACAGTTTTGCAGCAATTCGACGACGCGGATGATGATTTCGCTACGAAGGTCTTCGGCCTCCCGGCCGCGCCCCGCGACCCGTTCGATCACGGGCCGGGCGTGTTGTTCGATCAGAATGACCAGCCAATCGGCAGCCTCGGCCTCATCTGCGGCTTGCAAAAGGGGCACAAGCAAAGGATCGGGTTGGCCTCCTTCTCTATAGATGTGACGGATGATTACGCGAGATTTGGCTGTTCGCATATATGAACTCCATTCGTGAGAAATAGCTCTGTAGGATGAGTGGCCAGGGGAAGGCCATCATTCCCGATTATGTGATTTGTTGTGGCGCGCTATGGCTTTAGCGCGTAGGCGCATTCTCGAAGAAGTCCCAGATAGCGCCCATAAAATTCCATTCGGACCATTTGTGTGGCAGCGCCGGGTCGATAGCGGAAATGACGACAAGGCCGTTCTTCGGATTCGTTTATCGCATCAACTCGACGCGGGCCGGCGCGCCGAACAGTGTGTTACTCGTACAGCATCGTGGTGATGTTCTCCTTGGAGATGGAGCGCCAGAAGGTATCGGCGGGATCCGAGCGGTTGGTCCATCGCTCGATGCGCGCAAACAGCCCTTCAATGCGCGGCCGGTAGCGGCGAATCAGAAAGCCGTCTCGCATTCGTTCGTCTATCTTCCCATTCTCCTTGAGCACTGGAACCAGGTCTTCAGCGCCCGAGAGAATAAAGATATCGGACTCTTCGCCGCCGCGATATTGAGGCATCCCTTTGTCGGTCTTTCGTGTGATCGACGGCAGCGAGAGCTCCAGCCAAAGCCGAACGCACCGTTTCCGGCGCCGGAATCGTAAGAGAGTGACAGTTGCGGGCCGAATCCCGCTCTGCCGGAGCTGGTGTAGATCGGAACAGAAAGAGAGCCCGTGCCGGTGACGGGATTGGCGGCAAACTTCTCGCCCATTCCACGAATCGCACCACCGCCTTTGGGCAATGAGATAGAAGGAGGAGCGAAAATGCTCTTCTCCTGTTCGCTTTGACCTTTTTGAGACGGCTGCTCTTTAGCTGAGGCTTCTTTTTTCTGGTTCATGATATGACTCGATGGTGGAGCATAGGGTTCATTGACATACAATTACATCTCACTCACGGACGTTTGGCTTAGTAGACGTATAGCCGAGTGTTCATAGATTGCCCTGGCCACTGCTTTGCCTTACAATGATTTTTCTCTCCGGATTTGGCCATTCCGCATCAATTAAACGCTGTTATCTTTAATCCGGATATCGCGGCAGTAGCGTGACAGAACAAAGAATACTGTTAACATCCTTTGCAAGTCCTGGGAAAGTTCTGGGAAATACCTGAGAAAACACTGGGAGGTCCCGACTCTCATGCAGCCTTCAGCCAGACTCGTCTACCATTTTGGCCTTTTCCGGCTCGACACCGGCGAACGCATCTTGCTCTACAACCAGCAACACCTTCCGATCACGCCTAAAGCATTTGAGATTTTGATGGCCCTGGTCGAAGGCGGCGGGCAAATACTCAAGAAAGAAGATTTGATGCAGAGGGTTTGGCCCGACGTTTTTGTCGAGGAGATCAATCTGGTCAAGAACATCTCTGATCTGCGCAAGACATTGGGCGGCATGGATGGGGGGCAGGAGTACATTCAGACGATCCCCAAACGCGGCTATCGCTTCATCGTTCATGTCAAACCGTCGTGGGAAGAAGTTGGCGTGATAGAAAACTCCAGCGGCGCATTTATCGACAATGAGATGGAGCTTGCCAGCGGCGCAGTGGGAGGTGGCGAGTTGATCGGGCGTGAAACCGAATTGACCCGGTTGCAAAACTGGTTGGAAATGGCGCTGCGCGGCAAGCGGCAGGTGGTCTTCATCACGGGAGAGCCGGGCATCGGCAAGACCACCCTGGTTAAAGCGTTTCTCCAGCGCGTTACTGCCAATCGGCGCTTTGCGATCGCGTACGGACAATGTCTTTAGCAGTTTGGTACGGGTGAGGCCTACTTGCCGGTCTTTGAAGCGCTCAGCCGGCTGTGCAGTGAACCGGGACGCGAAAACTTGGTTGAGTTGCTCGCCGAACGAGCGCCGACCTGGCTCGCGCAGATGCCAACGCTCGTCAGCGTCGCCGAACGAGCGGCGCTACACGAGGAGATTTTCGGCGCGACGCGTGAACGGATGCTGCGCGAGATGACCGAAACGATCGAAATACTGACTGCTGAAACCCCGCTCGTGCTGGTCCTGGAAGACTTGCATTGGAGTGACGACTCGACATTGAGTCTCATCACCGCGCTGGCACAGCGAAGCGACCGGGCACGGTTCCTGCTGATTGGAACCTGGCGTCCGGTTGAAGTGAATCTAAGTGGGCATCCGCTCAAAGCTACCAAGCAGGAACTGCTGATCCATCGCCAGTGCGCAGAGTTGCAGCTCGGATTTCTGACTGAGGCGGCAGTGAGCGAATACCTCTTGATGCGTTTTCCGCAACATCGTTTCCCGGATGGTTTGGCGCATCTGATCTATCAACGGACTGACGGTAATCCGCTGTTTATAGTCAATCTGGTAGATTACCTGGCGGCACAAGAAGTGATCATCGCTCGCGACGGACAGTGGGAATTGAAAGCCGCACTGACCGAGATCGAAATCGGGATGCCGGAGAGTATTAAACAGATGATCGAGAGGCAAATCGATCGGTTGAGCCCGGATGAGCAGCGGTTGCTCGAAGCCGCCAGTGTGGACGGTATCGGTTTTTCTGCCTCATCTGTAGCTGCCGCACTCGATGTAGATGTAGTCCAGATTGAGGAAAAGTGCGATTTATTGGCGCGCCACGATCAATTCCTGTGCTCATCCGGGATCAGTCAATGGCCGGATAGGACAGAGACACCCGGCTACAATTTCACCCATGCACTCTATCACAGCATCTTCTACCAACATGTTTCCCCGGCTCGGCGAAGTCAGTTGCATTATCGTATCGGTGAGCATAAAGAGTTGGTTTATGGTTCGCGCGCGGGCGAGATCGCGGCAGAGTTGGCGATCCATTTCGAGCGGGGGCGCGATTATCGCCGGGCTGTTCAGTATCTGCGGCAGGCTGCCGAGAACGCTCTCCGCTCTTTTGCTAATCGTCAGGCGATTGACCATCTCACACTGGCGATTGAATTACTGAACCGGATTCCCTCGACGGAACAACATGGTCCCCAGATGGAAATCCTGGAGATGATTGGCTTGGCCTCTCGCTCGATGAATGACATGCTGGGAGCCATTAAGACATATGAGGACATGGTCTTGTGCGCTCAGAAAGAAGGGCGGCTTGAGAGTAAGATCAGAGCCCTTCTCTGCTTGTGCAGCGGGCTTTACTGGACTGATCGCAGAAAGTGTTTAGAAGTTGTTGATCGAATCGGTGAACTCAGTCTTCAGCTTCAAGACGGGATACTTAAAACACATGCGCGCGGCCATTGTGGGAGTTTGAATCTCCTTTTGCGGGGCTGGCATGACGACGACTTCTTGGCGGTGGCTGCTTCCGTTGAAGCGACCCGGGACACCGATGATCACAGGCTATTGGGGGAGTGTCTATCACTGTATTCATTCCATCAGGGCTGTCGGGGAGAGTACCGAGCAGCCTATCATTCGGCGGAAGAAGGATTACAAGTGACGCGAGAAGTCGGCGATGCTTTCCTCTTTATGTCATGTCAATATTCTCGTGCCCTGGCCGTATTGCATCTTGGCGAATGGGGGGAGATGCTGCGGTTTGTCAGAGATGGGATGGAAATGGCGGGGAAGAATCTTAATCAGGTATGGACAATGGCTCTTCAACTCCTACTGGCCTGGTTACATGAAATGGCAACTAACTTCGAGCGGTCGCGTGAGCTCTTCGAATCGGTCTATGGACGGACACAAGCAGGCGAGGTCAACCATATTATAGCTACTATCGGGTTAGGGCACGCCTATTTGGGTCTCAAGCAATACGATCGTGCCTTCGGCTGCTTCAGTGAAATCACCCAGTGGCTTGAAGACGGGCACATGACTCATGAATTGGACTAACTATGTAATTCTGCATCATGGTCTGAGCCGATATTGGCTTGGGCAGGGAAATTTTGCAGAGGCACGCTACCAAGCTCAGCAAATGCATCACCTCGCCTCACAGCCAGGCGAGGTTACTTACATGGCGCTTGGAAGGCGGATATTAGCCGAGATCGCAATGGCAGAGCAGGACTATGAACAGGCTGAAGCGGAAGTCACACAGGCATTCGATGTTATTAACCGAGCCGAAGCACCGTTAGCCGAGTGGCGGGTGTGGCAAACAGCGGCACGGCTCCACTCAGCCAGAGGGGAGCACGCCGAGGCGGCGCGTAACTGGGAATGCAGCCTGACAATACTCAATCGGCTGGCTGACTCACTTGGTGAGGACGAACCGCTGTATCAACATCTAGTTGAGCGTTTGCGAAAACAGGTGGTCTACCCGCTTTGAGTTGTTTTGCTTGGTGGATGTTTACCAACCGCATAAAAGCTAACTCTCCCCTTCTCTCCCTCGCAACACTCTCACTCATGCCGTCTTGTTACCTCACTTACTGCTGTTGAGTTCTTTGAGGCGCGCTGCCAGGCGCCCGATTCGTGACAACTCAGGCAGGTTATGCGGGTATTCTCGGCGGCCTTGGGATCCTTCTTCCATTTCCTGGCGACAGATTCATAGGCAGTGTTGCTTAGCGTGGCGATTATCTTGTCGAGGTGTTGGGTCGACTCTTCCGTGCGCCCGGTCCGCATAGCGGAGGCGGCGAGCCCGCCGAGAAGCTCGCCGCGAAGATGCAGTGGAAGCTGGTTGACAACGGGAGCCTGCTGTTTCCAGAGCGCCTGGTAAGAGTCATAGGCTTGCGACCAGGCGGCGGCGCGATGTTCCTTCGGCAGCCGGTCACCGAAGGTCACGTAAGTGGCTCCGGCAATCGCGGAAGCCTCGCCATCTTTCGAGCCGATCAGTTGGGCTTGAGCGAATAGATCGAGCGCCTCTCGGTATTTCTGCTGAAACTCATCGTTGCGATTATTTTCGTGGGCGATCACAGCGCGGTAAAGTGTTGCGCTGGCTTTCCAGGCCAAAAGTGAGGATTTTGCGGCGGGACGTTTTTCGAGCAGCGTCTGAATATTCTTTTCTCCCCTTCTAAAACGCTCCATGTCATTGGCCAGGAAGCCAGCAAAGAGATCTCTCGCACGAGAGTATGGACAGTGATTCGAGTGTCCGAGAGTGGCGGTTCCGGAGATTGAGCCATTGCCACGGTGACACATAACACCGAAAGAAAAGTCTTGCTGATTCGATACATGGTCTGCACCTCATCAATTAAGCACTGTTATCTTTTAAACCGGATGTCCCGGCAGTAGCACGGCAGAACAAAGAATACTATGAGCTCCCTCTGCACGTCCTCGGGAGTTCTGGGAAAAACCTGGGAAAACTTTGGGAGGAATCGACCTTCATGCGGCCGTCCGCAACCAGATTCATCTATCACCTTGGCCCTTTCCTGCTGGACACAGCTGAACCTGGACTCCCCAGTATCAGTTGACCTGCCGTGTTCTCCCCGCCCGAATCAGAGCGCCCAACTCGGGTTTAATAATCCTTTTCTCCGGCTGTCGGAATATCCGACACGAATGCGTCGGATTATTCGACATGGAGGTCACGGACAAACGAAAGTTGTGTTGAACGAAGCTATTATGTGAAGAGAACAAGACTGCCGGACAACCGACGCTACAATATCTAGTACAAAAGGGCTGTCATGATCACAACTAATCGCATCTGTCTCTGTCCAATTCATTTCTCTCTTACACATGGCTCCCACGCGAAGAGTGATCGCCGTTTGTCAGTATCCTGAATATACGGAGAAATTCTCTATACACTTTTCTGCGCAAACTTACGAATTTGAATGCATTCCTGCGTTTTTATTCCAACAGTAATCGATCGACCGCAATCGGAATGGCACATAGCTTGTTTAGAGGTTCAGTCAGGTATTCGCATTATTTCTAGCGAAGGGAGTCTTACACGATGAACGAGGCTGGCGTGCAAATAAGGGATTACATGAGAAACTTCGTCGCCAATCATGTGGATATTAGCGAAGGCAAGGTGGCGCTCAAAGTTTCGGCGAGAGAGGTAGAGATACTCGGAGAGTCACTGGTGAAGGAATTGATCGGCTGGGCGATGGAACCCACAAGTTCCCCGTGGCCTGAATATGGTAGCTACAACACCGATTTCCTAGCCGGCCTCGGCACACCAGCAACTGGATAGATGTGAAGACGACGTGGTGGTCAAATTCACATCCCGGGATGTGCTGGCGCTGGGCCAGTTATTCATCCTGGGAGTACTCAGATGGGTGCAGAGCATACAAATAGCGCGGCGACGCGCTGACCGACTACGTGAAGCCATCCTCGCGAAACAGGCGGAGTTTAAGGCTGAATTTGAAGAAGACGATAAAAACGACAGCGCTAAAGACCTGTTTAACCAAAGCACAAAGTGGAAGGTTCGATATGAATGATGTTCAAACCATAGAACTTCATCCAGGCCGTGACGTGATCGCCGGCGAGACAGGCAGGGCCGAATCGGGTCACATCGAGGAACGCGATGCGGCCACCACACAATCGTCTCTTCATACCTTATACCGACGATCCCGCAGATGTCAGAACCATACTGAGCATGGCCGCGACGGGAACGCTGCTGGCGCTTCTGCTGCTCGCGAGCGTCGCGCTCAACATCTGGCAATACTGGCGGCGGCCTGATCGGATCGTCGTGGATCGTTCCTCGGGCAGAGTGCTGCAGATCAACGACCGTGAATACGGCGAGACGGAAGCGGTCAGACTGGGTCCTGACAGTCTCACCAACGCTGATAAGCAGTACATTGCAGGGGAATTCGTCAAGGCGATCTATCAGGTCGATCCTGCAACACGCCCCCGCGACATAGAAAGGGCGCTCCGAATGATGTCCCCCAACAGCGCCCTTCTATTCGCCCGCTACCTCAAGCAAACAGGCATTCTCGACAAACAACGGGCCGAATCCTGGCAGGCGGTCTGGACGCCGCAGGACACCTCGGTCGACGGGGCGGTATCCCTACACGGTGCGCGTAATCGGCAAGCAGGAGATTACAAAAGTCATTTCCGGCGCCCCTAACAGGAAGCGCGCCAATTGCACCTGACGCTAAAGCTCGCCGCCGATCCGCAAAGGCGGGCCGACCGCAACCTACGCTCAGGGTTTCTCGTCTCATCATTCGACTACCGGGAGCTCGGAACGCCGGAATCATCGGAGGTGGAGGCGCCTCGATAGGCTGCGAGCAAGGAGAAGATCATGTCCAAACACAGGCACGGCACTATTACTCTGGCTGTGATCGCTATCGCCCTCTTCACCAGCTCTGCGAAGGGGCAGGTAAATTCAAGCCGCGACAGAACGGTGGAAACCAGGAAAGAGAGCACGCAAGCGCCACAGCAAGGATCGAGGGAGTGAGAGCGGCGCAAGTGTTCCCTCCCCGGTCGTGCTTGCCAATCCGCCCTCGGCCGATTTCCTAAGTGGTGAGGCGAACGTGGCGGTGAGCGGCAATCAGAATCCGGTCATCAGGCTCGGGCTTTCTCCCAACGGCGTGACGATGATCGAATTCCCTGTCGCTGACCGTTTTTTCGCCCTCCATCCCGGCAACAGCGACCTGGTGACCATCGACGAATCTCCCACCAAGGGAACCGATCATTTTCTGGTCGTGCGGGCAGGCAGCGGCTTCTCTTCTCCCGTGAATATGGCTAATGCGCGCCGCGCTCCAGTCACATCGATCATCGTTCAGATGCAATCGGGACTGGTCATGACCTTTCTCTTCTACCCGGTGCAGCAACTCTCTGAGCAGGCGCATCGCGTGGTGATCGCTTATGACCGGGAAGAAGTGATCGCGGCGCGGCGAGCCGCAGGACTGGCCGTCAACCTCGATGGCGCGGAAGCAGGGAGACCGCGTACCACATCGTTGCGCATATCTTCTCCGCCGCCACCTGCGCCGGATGAATCGGCGCCCGATCTCGCTCGAACACCGCCCACGCCAAAACTGGTGGCTGACACTGCCGAAATCGACACAACACAGCCCCCGATAAAAAGCGATCACAAAAGCAATGATCCGGCACGACTCGCCAGTCTGGCTCTCACCGAAGCGACCAGATCGCCGCGAAGCTTCAAGAAATGGAGCGACTCGGTGCATGGGCTATCGCTCTCCGTCACTCCCGTACAGGAAGCAGGCAAGAATTCTCAGCTGGTCGTCATCGCGGCCCGCAATACGAAGAAAATGGATGCGCGCATCGTGGCCGGACAGCCTGATATCTATCTGGAAACGCACGACGGCAAGGGCAGACCGCTTCAAATTGAGCCGGTCAGAAAACTCGCGATGGAAACCACGGCGACCGATGGAGTAATTCCCGGCGGCGAGACCAGATACTACGCGCTCGTATACGAGGCTAAGATTATGGGCGCACGGCAGCAATTGCGTGCCGCTCTCGGTCAGACGACATCGGCCGATGAACCGGCGACCGCGATCCTGACCTCGTCCAAACGTTGAAGGAATCACAGATGAATCCATCCGGAGATGGCTGGAAACAGAATATCGCAGTGGGCGTCGCGGAGCGCGATACCGGCGACACGAACGAGGAGCCGGCCACATTTATCTCTCTCGATGATGACGAAGACGACAATACGGAATCTCCGGCTGATCAATCGGGGCGACGCGCAGCCAGCAGGCGCAAGCGGATCGCAGGGGCAGTGTGTTTTCTACTCATCTTAATCGTCGCGGGTGCAGGTCTATGGATGATGGTGGGCGGCGGCGGTAAGACGAAAATCAATGTACCAGTGCGTGATAACGCCCAGAGAACCGATCAGGTGGCGCGCGAGAATGCTGACGAGACGGCGCAGGCTATCGCCGAGGTCCGCAGCGCTACAGCTTCACCGACGCCAACCGCGAGCGCGTCTCCTGTGACAGAGGCGCCAGAAGCGACAGGTGGAACGAGAACGATCATTATGCCGACCACGCCAGTCACGGTACCCATTGAGGGAACCGGCTCCGTCGTTTCACCTCCCTCGACGGAAGCGGACCCGAGGGAACAAGGCGGCTCATCTCGACCACAGGCAGGCGCGGCGGCGAAACCAATAGGAATTGATTCGGAACGCAATCCCGAGCGCTCGATCCGTTGCGCTCCCACACCCTTGCCTGTCTCCGCGCACAAGGCCTTCACCAGCGCTCCCGCGAACGCCAAGCCGTCTGAGGACGCTGTGTCCGTGATTCTCAAGCAACCCGAGCCTCGTACTCGTGTCGTGTTACCTCCATTCGGCGCAATGTTGCCTATCAGGACGACGGGTGCTCTCTACACTTTGCGCCCTGGCCTCGCTCGCTTCGAACTCACGCGTGATGTGCGCGGGCAGGGTTGGCATCTGCGAAAGGGCACGATGGTCATTGGCCAACAGCAGGGCAGCGAATATGACCGGGCATATATCTCGCTTATGGGCTTCATCGACCCCGAATCCAAACGGTTCGTGAAGGCGCCGGGAGAAGTGTTGGGCGCGGACGGCGCGCCGGGATTGCAGGGCAAGCGAAGACAGGTCAGCAGCCGGTGGGGGCGCGTTCTGGGGCGCGTGGCGACCAGCGCTGTCTCCCTGGGGCAGGCGGCGCTGGCGCGCGGAAACTCGACGACCGTCGTTCTGCCCGGTGCGGTCGCGCCTGAATTGATTCCGAGCGTGGCCAGCCGCCGTGAATTTGTCGAAGTGCCTGCCGGCACACCCGCGTTCGTGATGATCACAGATCTGCCGAAAGAGGCGCAGGCAGTAGACGCCGAGCCGCTCGTTGAAGGAATCGAAGAGCCGCTCACGGATGAAGAATTGGCCGAGCTGCTCTCATCGGATTCGCCGGAGAAGATTCGCGCCGCAATGCCACGTATGACCCCAGAACTGCGGCGTATTGCCGACGCCGTGTTGAAAGAGCAGAACAGATGACTGACATAGTCATTCTTTTTTGTAAGACCATTACACAGGTCAGAGGATTACTACAGCAATGATACAAAGAAACCTTAATAAACCTGCCATAGATCCACGCGAGGTACTCGAGCAGGAGGGCGTCGATGCGCTCGCGGAGTCGCTCGCCGGCGTAGGCTACATCATCCAGCGACGCGCCCTCATCGATCTTGCACACGCGCTACGCAGTCGCAAGCCGCTGCTCATCGAAGGACCGCGAGGCGGTGGCAAGACGGCGCTGGCTGAGAGTCTGGCGTTAGCATGCAATCTGACGAGTTTCTATCTGCAAGGCATGGACGATCTGACTATCGCCGACGTGCTCTATTCGTGGGATCGCGAAGCGCAGACGCAGATGGTCAGACAGGAACTTGCCGCCGGCACACCGCTTTGGGAGGCGCAGACAAAACAGTTTACACGCGAATATCTGATCCTGGGCGAAGCACTTGCGGCCTTCGATTACGCGGACACGTACTTCGATCCACCAGTATTCATACTCGACGAGGCCGACAAGCTCACCGAGAAGATCGAGGACATGCTGCTGCAACTGCTCGGACGCGGCTGCGCCCACGTGCCGCGCTTCGGGAACATCGGCGTTCGTGACCGATCGAGATGGCCGATAGTCATCCTGCTCTCGAACGACATCCGCCACGACCTCTCGTCTCCTTTGCGATCGAGATGTCTTTACACTTGGCTCGAGCCGCCGACGCCGCGCGAAGAGGTGCGAATTCTGCGCGCGCGCGTACCTGATGGCCTCGGCCTATCTGGTGGGCGGCGTGACCCGGCTGATCAACTGCATCCGGCGCGATATGCCGGCTGTGCGCGATAAGCCAGGACTGCGCGAATCAATAGACCTGCTGGAAGCGCTGGTAAGAGACGGCGTCGGTAATCTCACGGCGGAAGTGATCGATCAATACCTGTGTTTTCTGGGCAAGCGGCACAAAGAGTTACTCAATCTGCGGCAAGGGCTTGCGAGGCTGGAGACGGCCGCGCGCCGGGTCGACTATGAGATCGATGAATGGGTGGAGTGGGCGTTTGCGAATGAGGCTAATGTGATGGAAGAAGCGGCATGAAGGGCAGCGCCATGACTCATAAAACATTCAAAACATATCGTGCCACCATATTGATCGCCGGTCTGGCAGCCTCGCTCGTCATCGCGGTTTCTCATGATCGCAACTACTTCAGGCTGCGCGCAGTCGATCCCAGCGTGACGATGGAATTCGGTTAAGGATAGCGATCGGAAAACCAGCTTCCGCCAGACAAATCATATCGCCACGACATTGACGGTGAGGTGGCGCGCACGGCTGATCGCATCGGCGAGGCAACGGCTCTGGCGCTTTCAGCCAGTCTCTACGCCAGCAAGCGAGCAAATCAAAGGACGCGCTCCGCGCGACGCGCCAGACCTGCTAGCCGGGATCGCGGCGAAGAATCTTCTGCCTCCCGGACTCTCATTCACACAAAACGGCGGGCTCGTCTCCGCATACAGCGCTCTTTCAGTCCGCTATCGCCCAGCGCCACTCGGCATCGAGGTCGTCTCCATTGGCCACGAGATGAAGGCGGTCCCGCTTTAATTGTACGCATACCCGATGAGCTCTCGGACAAGGGCGAGGCCAAACTCTTCGTGGCCGGTTCACTGAGCAGCGTGAGAGTACCCGCGCCGTTCGCACCGACTGCCGAGGTGATCGCTCTCGGCTGGTCGCCCGAAAGCCTGCGTTCACTCAAATAATTCCGGAACCGAGGTTGTAATGTCACTCGATCAATTCTTCAAACGAATAGATGCTCGCTACCGGATGCCCCGTCCGGCGAACGCCTTGCATCTGGATGCTTACCAGGCCGGATTCCGTCTGCTGCGCGATATCGGCGAAGGGTTGGCGCTCGTGGCTTCCGGCATCGCGACATCCTTCGTGCTGTGGAAGATCGCCGATGTGCTGCTGCGCGTTGGCGTCGAGATACACGTCTATATGATTTTCGGCATGGCCCTCGTCGTATTCATCGGGCTGGCCGAAGCCTCCACGCTCGTGATTCCCTACTACCGCATCTCGCAGCGACTGACGCATGGCTCCGCCCGCTGGGCGGACGTGCAAACGCTTAAAGATCTGGAGCTGGCCCACGATAACCGGCTGCCGCTGCCAGCAGGCGCGCTTCGCCTGGGAAGGTTGACGCATCGATATGACCTTGCCTTGCCCTTTGAAAAGGCGCTAACCCACCTTGCGATCTTCGGCCCTCCGGGTAGCGGTAAATCATCGAGCTTCATCATGTCGATGGCTAAAGATTGGGCGAGGAATGGCTCGGCGATCTTCCTGGACCCCAAAGGCGAGCTTTTCAAATACACCGCGCGCCATTTCAGGCGAGTCTATCGTCTCGACCTGGCCGACCCTCGATTGTCCGACCGCTGGAACTTCGTGCCGGCCTGCAAAGGTGATGCGGAACTCTCTCACGAGATAGCGTCGATCGTCGTTGGCTTCGACTTCAACAAGCATTACAACGGCGATCCGTTCTGGCCGCAGGCCGAAACGGCGCTGATGACTTCCCTGCTCCTGCACCTGCCGCAGATAGCTCACAATCCCAGCCCCGCGATGATCGCCGAGTTCATCGCCGCCCGCGGCTTCGACGAGATCAACCACGAGATGAAGGAGTCGCCTGACCTCGAGGCGCAGGTTCAATGGGGAATTTTCAAGAAGGCGGATCGCGAGAAGACGCAGGGCGGCGTCTTCGTCGGCCTTGGGACGAAACTCGCGCCGCTGCGCTCGCCTCACGCGATGGCGGTGATGCAATCGGTTACCGAGGAAGAGCGCGAGCGCGGTCTCCGCGAGATCGATCTCTATCAGCTGCGCGATCCGGGAACCGGCGTCTACGTCATCATCCCGGAAGGCGACGCGACGCGCTACCGGATCGTGCTCTCGATCCTATTCGGTCTCGCGGCCTCGATCACGCGCAAGACGAGCAATGACGAGAACGGCGCGCCGGTGCTTCTCGCGCTCGATGAGGCCGGAAATATTCCTCTCCATAATCTGAGCGAAGCCCTCGGCGTGGGCAGAGGCAGACGATGCGGCATCGTCCTGGGTTATCAGAATATCGGGCAGCTCTACAAGCAACATGGCCGCGACGGCGCGCAGGCGATCCTCGGCTCGATCGGCACGATGGTCTTCCTGCCGGGGCTGGATGCCGAGACAGCCCAGTACGCAGCAAAGAGGATCGGGCGCACAACCGTCTTTCAACACTCGGTCGTCGACGCGACGGGCGACGTTTACGACCACGACCGTTTGTCCGAGACAGGGCGCGATCTGCTCGATGCGGCGGAACTGCGGCAGATGGCGGAGCACACGCAGGCGGTGGCGATCATCGGAAGCGCGCCGCCGGTCAGGTTCGGCTTTCCGCATTGCGCCAAGGGCGGTCCACTCGCTCACCCGTTGCCGCGCGAGATAGCGCAGCCGGTATCTCTCGCAGACGCCGAAGCCGCATTCACAACGACGCGCAAAACGGATGAGGTAAAAACCCCTCGGGATAAGCCCACACCCACACCAAACGTTATCCCTCCCGAACCCTACTTCGATCGCGATCATGGGCGATCAGATCGATGAAGATGAGGAGATCATCCCGCTGGATCCCATTCTCTATCCCCTCATCGAGGAGCGGCAAACAGGCTTATCGCATTCGCCCATCCCCGAGAGCGTTAGAACAGCTGACGCCGTCCTGACGCGCATCAATGGCGAGGAGGAAGCAGGGGCGTGAATTCCAACGGTAAAACCAGGCTGAGAATCTCATTCGTTCTGCTCTGCTCGGCGCTTGGCGCGCTCGTCATTACACACGCCTCCGCATCCGTTATGGAAATATGGCAAGCGCGCCAGCAGACGCCGCGTCTGGCGGTTGACAGTCTGGTGAAAGCGCTCCGGACGTATCACCGGCAGACGGGAAGATTCCCTACCGACTTCCGCGAATTGGAGGTCCGCGTCTGGAAGCACAAGAACCCTCCCGACTTCGGCCCCGACGGTCGTAGCCTGTCGATCGCCAACTACCACTATATCTATCATCCGGCCGGCGTCCGCGTCTGCACGATCTGGATCATCCCGACAGGGCCGCGTCGTGACGAGGGCGCCACCCACTTTCTGCTCCTCTATCCTGACAATCTCCGCCGCTGGAAAGGTTCTCCGCTCTCGCTCGATGAAATCAGAACGCTGCCGCCGGTACCACAGTACCGTGAGATGGCGCTCTTCGGTATGACGGAACAGCCGCAGATCGGCCTGGCCAGGAAGTAGTGCGGGAAATTATGCGCGCCGTGGTCAAGGTCAAACCGATGGGAGGCAAGGGCGCTTCCCGCGTGGCTCGTTACATCGCGGAAAGCAAGCTCGATCCCGTTCGCGAGGGCAAACGACGCCCCTTGTTCTCGGACCGCGATGGCGATCCGGCCGGGAGCGACGACCGGACATATCGCAAAGCCGACCGGTACCTGAGCGGCGGTCGCGGTGCTCCGCTCAAGAAAAACCTCATCCATTTCTCGGTCAGCTTTCGCGAAGAAGATTTCAAGCGTCTGGGTGCAAGCGACGATGAACGCAAAGGTCGATTGCGCGATGTAACGCGCGAGGCCATGGCCGGGGTTCAAGACGATCTGAACGTGGCCGGCTGGCGATGGATCGCCGGAATTCACCTCAACACCCTTCATCCACACATCCACATAGTCGGTCACAAAGAAGTTACCGACCGCGAGACGGCCCTGCCACGCCGCCTGGGAAAGCTTCCCAAATGGATGCTGCCCCACAAAGAGCGGGAGTCTGACACCGCGATCCAGCCGGTGGACGGCGGCATCGCCGGGCATTTCATCGCGGCGCTGAACCGGGGACAGGAGCGTGCGAGGGAGGCGGAACGAGCAAGAGAGGATATCGCTATGAGCCCCAATAAGACGAAAAAATCGATTTCTCGTAAAGCAGTAAGCGTGAGGAAGGCCGAATTCTACAGGAAGGATGAAGCGCGCAGACGCGCGAACCCTCCCTGGCTCGATCGCATGCTGGAGATCGCCTCCCGTAACCCATCGCTCGGCGGGCGAGAACTGACGCTGGACATCCTCGGGCGAGAATCGAGGCTGGAACCGAAGCACGTAGAACCGAACTCGACTGACGACAGGGTCCGAGAGGAACCGAACCCGACTGACGACATCCGCTCCGCTTTCGCCAACGGGGGTTTGGACAATTCAGACTATCGTACTCCGCGGGATCAAGCCGCGTGGTTGGGCGAATACAGCAAGAGCCTGCGTGATCTCTACGAGCGTGGCGCTGAGGTCAAAGGCGACACGCTGATCATCCCAGCTGAGGAGCATGAGGTTCCGGACGAGCGCGATCACATACGCGTCATCAGCATCTCGCACGCGTTCGAGAAGATTCGAGACCCGAAGCTCGCGATGGAATTTCATTCCCTCGCCCGCGCCATCGCCGGGGAGTCCGCCGACACGGGAACCGAGATCAAGTTCTTTAAGCAATACTACGATCTGATCGAGCTCGATGCCGAAGGTAACAGACTCGACCGCCAGGATAATAATTACGAGAAAGAGCGCATAGCGGCACTCGACCGGACGCTTGGGGAGATGCGTTTTCTCGCCGGCGAGATGGCGAGACTGGAGACGAAAGTGAGTCTCGACATAGTCCCATCGATTATGGAGCGCTCTCACGTCTACCGGCATATTCAGGATTACGAGCGGGCCTCTGAGTTCTATTCGCTCGCCCAGGTCATCGCCGGGCCGGATGCCGATCTGCAAAAAGAGACCCAGGTCTTCAGCTACTACTACGGCAAACTCGAGAGAGATGACGCGGGACACCTGTTGACTCCAGAGAACGAGGCCGGAAGGCTGCAAGCCATCGATCGGACGGCCGCGGAGATGCGCCACGCGATCGAGCAGAAGGCAGAGATACCCGAATATGACGGAATCGCTCATGCTGTGGTCTCCCTCGATGAAGCAGCGGAACGCGAGGACAGGCACGAAGAAGATGAAGAGCATTCATTCATCGACGATGCGATCGATTATGGAGCCGGTGATGACACGGATGATCTTGACGGACCGGAGTACGAATACACTATCGAGGAAGCATACGGTGAGCGCGAAGCGGAGGCGGCGGCCTGGCAATTCAACACCGCCGCGCGCAAGGTCAACCTCAAGCAGCTGAGCTTTCCCGGAGGGCTGGCGCCCGCGACCAAAGAATGGTTGATCGAGTTCAAAATCCCGGAGATCGATAAGCGGATCGAGAACGGCGCCAGCCTCATCGATAAAAAAGATAAAGACGGGGCAGTGCTGGAAAAAGGCATATTGTCCGACATCAATCGACTGGTCCAGCCCGAACGCGTCGAAATGTTGCGAAGAGTATCGGAAGCGGCGGGGGTGCGTGGAGACGAAGCACTTGTTCGCGCACCTAATACCAATGATATCGCCGAAGCCAGGCGCATACTTCTCGAACTTTGTGCTCACGAGAAGAGCGAGTTGGAGCGCAGGCGCGAGTTGCGCTCGAGGCTCGATTCAAACGACGAACGTGATCCGGGAGAAGCACGGACAAGAGTAGACACGGGCAGCTCCTACGTCTTCAATGGCAATACAGCCGCCCGTCTCGGACATATCGAAAGATTTATCGATGGTGTCCAGAAAAACCAGGTCGAACCCGCCGCGGGCCGGAGATCGATCCGTCCTTCGGATTCCAGCCTCTATGTGAGCCTGTCGAGCGACGATGAAGCGCCGCGCCTGCCAGCCGGCAATATCCGCGTCTACGATGCGATAGAGAAAATGGCGACCGGGGCAAAGCTCCAATTGTCCACCTGGATCGGTAGAGACGGCCCGGCGCTCATCAACGGTTTTACGGAGAAAGAATATGATTATCGGGTGAAGATCGCCGGGTTCCTCAGAAGCTACGTCCAGGAGCGCCTCCGCGACCCGGAAACCCGCATCGCTCACGACAACGAAGACTTCCGCATCGCCCGTAATGCGCTCGACCGTGCGCGTGATTATGGAGAACTCAACCGCACGGCTTATGCCTTCATGAGCAGGAACGAGCGTGAGGGCAGACTGCTCAGCGAACAGGAGCGCCAGCTGCTCTTCTACGGCCGCACTCCGGATCATTACAAACCGCAGATGAGAGAACTACGGCAAGCCTGGGGGTTGCCGCGAGAAGGGCGTGAACAGGCGCTGCGCGACGGGCGGCTGCCGCCGTCCGCGACACTCATCAAGATGACCGATGAGCTTGAATCGCGCCGCAACGTCGAGTCGGTACGCCAGTATCAGAAGTCCTTGACGACTCCTCCCGAACAGATGCGCAACCCTGGCAGACTGCCCCTGTACCAGATGCATAAAAAGCTACTGGGGCACGAACGGGATTATCTTTTCCATCTGACCGAGGAGATGAAACGATACCTGCCGGGTAAAGAGCCTCCGGTTCGCGAAGCGGAAAAATCTCCCGATGAGGCGGCGACGGGTCGTGCGTTCGGCGAAGCCCCAAATGAGAGCAAGTCATACAAGGAATACCTGGCCTCACTCGGAGAGATCAAGCGGCGACTGCTCGAAGAAGCTGTTTCACGCTTAAATAATGATAGAGGTTCGATTAACCACGCCGAACAGGTCCGAGTTCACAATCGCGCCTGCGACCTCGCCTGGGAACGACTCACATCCGAGGAAGTCTTCTCTTCACGGCCTTCAGAGCAGGCCCTTCGTTTGAGCGATGTGATAGCAAAGCTACAGGAGGAAGCGCAACCTCGGGCCCGGCTGGCGACTCAGGTACTCGATGAGTTCAGCAAAGAGAACATCCCGTCTTACGCAAATGGCCGGGTTCCCAGGGACGCCCTGGAACAACTGGATCCGTCTCTCAAGGATCGCTATAAGCAGCTCAAAGACTATGCAAGCAGGACACGCGAGAGCTGTATCGTGGCTTCGAGGCTATCGATGGGATACGGAAAGAGATTGAAAAAGCTCGCGCCGAAGAGCGGATGGCTGATCGGATCACTCTTGGCAATGCGATCGTCGCCGAAGCACGTTATGAATGTGCGAGACTGGACTATGAGACGGCGCGCGATCACGGCGAGACATTCCGTTTTCGTATTCGTGACGAAAGCCTGAAAGCTAACCGCAGGATATCCGCGTTCGACGTCGAACGGCGCGCGGATGCCCGAGGAACGAGGGCCGCCGGCGAACGCGGGGCCGATCGCGCGGAGGAGCGACGGGGCATCAGGCAGGAGGTCGCGGCGCTCGACCTGGTCAATCACGCGGCGACCCTGCTGGAGCACGGTACAGTTCAGAGAACCCGGGTCAACAAACTCAAGGCGGAATCCGACAGGGCCGCGTACGAGAGCCTGATGGCCCAGGATAGAGCTCAGGATGTCAGGGCGAAATATCAGGAACGCGGGGAGCAGATTCCAGCCCCTTTCATCAAGCGAAAGACGCTGACCGAGACTCAGGAACTGACCGTCAGGCATGGGCTCGCGGGACAGACCGAAACGCTCGAACAAATACGTGTAGCGCAGTCGAAGGAATTCAATCGGCCCGCGCGTACGGAGACTGAAACGGCCCGCCTCCGGGCGCAGCTATACGTTGCCCTGACCGACTTCCAGGTGAGAGAGGAACGTGCCTCGCGCTACGATCGAACGCGACATCTCAGGCAGTGGGAGTTCGGCGGTGAGAAATGGTCGCTGGCCGATGTCGACCGGAAAATCGAACGGCTATCCGATGATGGCAAGATATTCGGCAGATACGAGCTTCACCTTGATTCCCTTGACCGCGAATCCGCGAAAGACGAGATCGGACACCAGAAAGCGATAAGAAATGAGATCGTCGCCAGGACCACGGAGCATCAGGGCGAACTGCGCAATCAGAAAGAGAGAGCGGGCGAGCTTGTCCAGACGCTTTCCATTGCCTATGAACGCGAATCGGAGCGTCGCGCACAAACCGGCCAGGAGATACCGAATCCGATATTCGCGCGAGACGAGCTCGAGCGCATTGCGGACAATGCCGCCACGACGCGCGACGCAGCGATGCTCAGGCAATTCTATGAGTTCGAACGAGGATTCAACAACTATGCCGCTCCGAAGGAACAAATCTCACCGGAGCGGCAGCTTGCGCGTGCGCTCGGCCGCGAAACGATGGCGGAAGTCTTCCTTCACGAGAGCGCGGAAAGGCTCTCGAACTTCCGGGACAGGAAAGATGTTCAGCCTCTTCTGGTCGAAATGCCAGACGGCCATCTCATCACCCGCAGGTACACGGACACACAGCCGCGGTCGCCCCTGGAGCGGATAGCCCACCCCTTGATCGAGACTCCGTCGGAGCGCGATATCCGTGAATCGGTAAGGACGGCTCTGCAACATCAGCAACACTACCTAACTGCCGACCTGGAGAAGAGTCGGGCCTACTTTGAAGCGGCGAGGGAGATCGCCGATACCCTTTCCTACGGCAGAGAAAATGGCAGTTATATAAACCCGCCTTCGCGGGAATTCTCGCCGAAAGAGGAGATGAACATCGAGGTCTTCGCCGAGCGGCTGACTGACGAGGGACAGCGGGAACATTACCTGAGCCTTGTCGACCCAGAGCGTGGTTCCGCCACATCCCGACACGATTCACATAACAATTCTGATCACCAGAGGGAGGCGGCAACGCTCTCCCCGGATATGCCTGTGCCCGGAGTGGCGCGCGGGCGCTAAATCAATCTCAATAAATGGAGGAGTAATTCTATGAACGACAACCATTCTCAAGATCGCCAGCTTGCTGCCGAACCGGTGCAGGTATGGGTCTATCAGGACAACGTCGAGGCATTGATGAAAATCTGCGAGGAGGACGGGTTCCAGCCGGGCGAGGTGCTGCGGCACGCATTCGACGAGTGGCTGAGCAGGCTTCCCACCCTCACCGAATTGTTCAGCGAGTCCATGCCGATATGCGATCCGGCTGAGACGACAGTTTCATCCAGTGAGAATCTCTTAGAAAGGATCCAGCGCGATGAATGGTGAATCCCAATTGCGAGAGCGAGACCGCCGAACAAGCCCAGACAATCAAGACAAAGAGAGGAGGCGTCGGAATCTGCTGTGAAGAATAACACTAATGGCCGCCTGCTCGGTCAAACGTGCTCCTGTCGGCCCTACCAGGACAACTATGACGAGATTATAAAAATCTGCGAGCAGACAGGGCGCAAGCCCGCCGAAGTGCTGCGAGATGCCATAGACGAGTGGCTGCTCATGCGCCATGGTTCCGAAACTGGCAGCGACGTCCTGCCATCAGACAACCGGCGGAGCGATCTTGGGGAGGAGATCAAGGAACTGCGTGAGGACATCAGGCGGCTCGCAGAGCGACAAGAGAAGTTGGTCAAAAGCCTCGACTATGTGCAAAGACGGGACCACGGATATCTGCTCGAAATCTTCATGGCCGCCTATGGAGCGAGAGACCTGATATGGAGGGACATCTCAAACAGGATGCGCCATGGCAGACAGATGCCGGAATCGATTCAGGCGCAGTACGAGGCTTTCGAGCAGGAATGGAGCGCACAGTGCGATGCGACGGCGGAGCAGGATCAAAGAGATTATCCGGAAAGGAAGACCTCATGCTGAGACTTGATATCGACCGTCCTGACGGCTCATCTGGACTCCGGAGCCGGATCGAGAGCGTCTACGATCGGATCGCGGGCAATGACGACTACCAGCGAAACGACCGTAGCCTCAAACTGATCCAATTCTGCGTAATCACAGTGAGCGCCGGTGCGACCGGATTTGTGAACGCGTTCGCTCACACGGAAAGACTCGGGTGGATCGGCGCGAACTTACTGGCGGCCCTCATCACAGGATTCGTCGAGAAGTTCTACTTCACTCTGCGACACGGACTCGTGACTATCTACAGGTCGAGAAAGCAACGATTCGCCGCAAAACTCTGCTACCGGGCGATTCAGGCGACGATGATCCTCAATGCGACGATCCTCTGCGCCTGGGTAACTGGGATTACGCTGCCAGAGATTTTTCAAAGCTGGAATAAGCTTTCAATCGCCATACATTTTGGATTGGCCCTGATAGGAGTTTCGGCGGTGCGTGATCATGATGCGGTCACTGAGAGCCGCATCCGTGAACTGAAGGCGGACGCCGCGCGTGAGGACATCGTCACGATCCGTAGGGCTGCCGCGGGAGACAGCCCATTTCCTATTGCTTGCGGCAAAACTCAGAGGATGGCTCGATGGAATCAATTTGGCTTTCGAACTCCTGCGCGACAAGACAGGAATCTCTGCCAACAACGTTAAACAGATCAGCTTCGGCCCAGACGGCACGTACCTGTTAGGCGGGAATGACGAGATAAACCAGGAAGGCAACCTGACTGATATCTCGGGAAAACGCCTGCGCCGGTGAGCGTTGAGCCAGCCCTTATGCCTGGAGCAGACCCTCAGCTTCAGGCGCCGCCACCGGCGCAAAGCAATCTGTCCGACCTGGCCGTCTCTGGAGCCACCGGATCAAATGGGCGATCAGAGGATGAGCAAGAAACCGTATATGTGCGGGGGAGCAATGAAGAACAACCGGGGGAGCATTTGGGGGAGCAGGCCTTAGAGGACACCGGTAATCCGGGGGAGCAAATGATCGAGATCGACCGAGGGAGCAAGAACGTGAATACGGAGGAGCAATCCACACTCAAACGGGGGAGCAGTAATGAGAGGATGGGGGATTCTGCATCCGCCGGTGAAGATATGGTGGATGCGCCGGCATCGCAATGGTTGAAAACATTGTTGCCAGAAGGATCCGGTGGATGGTGGGACGTTTACCCGAAAGACAACGGTTTTGCAGTCAGGTTCCGCTGGCGCGATCAAGGGCGGCAAACGCTCACCTTTCCACAAATTAGTTACCAACATCTGCAAGAGTTGAAGCAGAGTAGCCCCGATGAAACAGGAATGAAAATAAACGAGCGAATTACAGACAGCCTTCGCAAATATTTACTCGATCCGGAAAAACGCAACAAAGCCATGCTCGTCGCTCGGAAACTTGGGATCGATCTCGATGACTCGCAATAGGCTACTACTTCATCAATTTATTTTTCCGCAGTAATGTCTGTAAACAATGACTCTCGAACGAGATGTTTTTCGGCATCTTCGTAAACATTGTAATCATCACTGGATTCAGCAGGATAGAGACACTCGGCAGTTTCGTTGCTGTCGTCAAGGCACCATCGGATTTGTGACCAATTCGCACTGCAGCAACACTCAGGGGAGGGTCCGAAGGAACCGCTTCTACCATCAGGCGAGCGCCTCCGGCACTACCAACCGCATTGGCCAGGAGGTCGCGGACCCCACTTATTTCACCGGCGGCTCGTGTCCATCAGGGAGGCATTGCCTCTTCAGTGACAGTTCGTTTGCGCGAGTTCCTCATCCGAGTGGGCCATCGGTAGCTACTGCACTGGGAACTATCGCGCGCCCGCCAGTTGGCTCATTTACGTGGAACGGAACGGATACTTTCACGATAACCGCTGAAGCTGCCCCGGTGGCCTCGGCAGAATCCGTGACCAAGGTGGGTCGTACTACAGGCAGGACCAGTGTCACTATTCAGCAAACCTGCGCCAACTTTAACGTGGCGGACTCGACCCTCACTCAGCTTTGCCAGGGCCGGGCGTCATATACTAGCTCCGGCGGAGTATAGCGGTTCTCCTGTCTTCAGGATCACTCCCTTCTTACTGAACGTTACACTTACCGGTATCCACTGGGGGAGTGGAGGAGTATTTAGTCCGATCACAAATATCCAGATGTCCGGGGAGTTGGATCGATAAACACCTGTTCGGGAGGCTGTTGATCGAATGGAGAAGACGGCACCAAGGTTAACCGTGGTTCCGGTCGTTAAATGGGCAGCGTAAACTGTCCACTTTGCGCGGCTTCTATGATGCGACCATTTTCGAAAAGCCGCGCGAACTTGGACAGTTTGCGCTACATTCTTTTTTGTGTCTTTTGTCTTTTTGTGTTTTTTGTGGTGAAATCCCCGCATTCAAAGAGCTATAGACGGTTATCTTTTGGTTAATTGCGGAACTACCCCAAAATGTGGTGGATCTTCAGCCCTCTCGGAGAGAGTCTCTGCCAGGAACCTGCGCAATGACTCCCAGGCCCTGCCAGCTGACCGTGCGTTGTATAGTATTCCCCGTTCCGGATTATCGGCAGACTCGGCCATGAAGTCCGCATCGTTCCACCATACGCGTGGAGTTGCCAGTCCAGGCCGGCAGCAGCGAACTCCGCGCCTAACTCGACGACATCTGACGGCGGAACCCAGGGATCGTCCCATCCATGGAAGGCGATGACTTTGGGCATGTCTTGTTGTAATGAAAGGCAGGCCAGACGGCTTGAATAAACCATGGAAGCTCGCCACGCCTTTGAGCGGTGCACCGGCTCGCGCGAGGTCAAGAACACATAATCCGCCGAAACAGAATCCAATGGCCGCGAGATTGTTCGAATCGAACCTCGGGTAGACGCCTTACCACCTCGACTGTATGGAGCAGGCGTTCCCTTAACATAGCCCGGTTCTCCATCAGCGGCGCCATCTGCGCCAGGCATTCCTCAAGCGTTTTGCCTCGTACGCCTTTACCGAAGATCGTCGACGGCAAAGCCGGCATAGCCCCATTCGGTTAACATGCGGGCGACTCCCTCCTGAGCTTCCGACCGATCCACTTGTCCCTTAAAATTTGTGAAATGGCCCTGATTTGATGCGTACAATATCTCCTCGTGCAAATATTTCCATTGCTCACCTCCTAGTCTGCTTAGATGGTAGGAAAATGCACCACATCGGTCAATGATGGCAGGCAACGAACTGATCGTCAATGCTGATTACCAACCAGGCATGTTTTGTATACAAGCCTCGACAAAACCGGCTATTTCCGCGTTCTTTGTAATCACGCAGCGAGCCGAAAATGCCTGCATAATCAATAAAGTAACCAGTCGGGAAACATGATTACAACTCTATCCTGTCTGCTCAAATGTTTACTTGTCTACAACACGCCATAACTTATCTACGATCTCGGCCGGGCGTGGCAAGCTGGATTGAGATAGAATTGGGATGGCTGATCAGTGAATTAGGAAAGAGCTTATGATGAGAAAATACGTCTTCCTTGTGATTCTTCTGGCGATCGGGCTGAGCGGCAGCTATCTGATCAAAGGAGGGCTGTACCTTGCGGGGATCGAACCGAGCGCAACCCTGGCCTACTGGATATTGGGATCGGTCTGCTTCGCTTCGATCCTATATTTGCTGTACGCGATCAAGCGTCTGGGACGGGGCAGGAACGATGTCTCGTTAGTGGCTGAGCCGTGCATAGGCTTTTTGATCTTGCTGCTGTGCTGCAACGCCTGGGGCCTGGCGTTCCGTGAGACGATTCCCGCGGCGAAGATAGCGCTCCCGGTGTTTTGGGTCCTCTCCGCAGCTGGGATGTTCCTGGCGTTTTGCCTTTTAAAGCCGCCAGGAAAAACTACTCGTCGCCAAGCGACACGGAGAGCGCGTAGACGTTAGAGCCAGTTGCAAAACTAGCGCCCTGTCCGTGATCGTCGCGTTGGAGCAGGGACTACCACCCGTCCACCGCCACCCTTACGTCGCCCGCCGCCGCCACCACCGTTGCGGTTCATCCACAGCCAAATGATGAGCAATATGAGGGCCAGGATCACCGCCGTCGTGGCTTTCCACTCATCATCGAAGTGGTGACTCCTCATAGCGGTACCCCCAAAAATGGAAATGCGCGCCAGGCGATTGCTCGGCGCGGGTTACGCATTGCCAGCAGCCCCATCTTTTGACGTGAAAAACGAGGACGATCCGAAGAAAACGAAAGGCCAGGAATAGCAGGTTTATGCAATGGATGAGATCGTGCGAAAGGGGCGAATAAGCGAGTGGTGCGAGAGGGATTGGATCGACGGATGGATTGAGGTAGGAGCCAAGGTGTGGAAGGGAGACCGTGTGTTCGATCTCCCCCCTCTATCGGGTTGAGCAGGACGGTGAAAACTTGCGCCCACCCGACTTAGAACGGAATGTCGTCAGCCTCAATGCCGACGGGTTCTTTCGCCGGAGCGCGCTTCGAGGTCGATCTTTTGCCATTCCTGGACGCAGCAGGCTTTGGCGCATCCTCGGTCTCTGCCGCTTCATCGACCTGGACTTTCTCCTCAGCGGTCTCGACAGGCTCTCCACCCTGGCCCAGGAAGTGAATGTCGTTGGCGTTGACCTCGGGGCTAATCCGCAGGTTGCCTTCACGGTCGGTGTATTGCTCGAGACGCAACCTGCCATCGATATAGACCTGCCTGCCTTTCGCCAGGTATTCAGCGGCCGTCTCAGCCTGTCGTCCCCAGGCAGTTACGCGGAACCAGATTGTGTGTTCCTCCACTTCGCCCCTGGCATTCTTGCGTTTTTCGGTCGTCGCGACGGACAGGTTGCAAACGGCCATGCCTTGCTGAGTGAACCTCAACTCAGGATCGCGACCCAGATAACCGACGATAGTGATTTTGTTGAATGACATTGCATTTTTTCTCCCTTCAAGTTTGAGATTGATATCGTTCTGAGCGAGGTAAGGCGCATACCCCTTTCGCTCACAGGCTTACGCGCAGCTCCAACCTATAATCGGCATATGAACGAATCAGAGAGAGAGAAAATGATGGCATCACTAGAGGTGTCGAGTGAGGTGTCGAAATAATATGGGTTATTTCGGCTTAGTTGCGCTGGCCCACATCTTTCAGCCATTCCTGGAACCTATGGACATTCCAATAGAAGAAAGGTATCTTCATATGACATATCCAAGGGAAACTCTACTTAGATGAAAGATTATCTGCGTGCATTGATGGCGAGGCTCCGGGGACTGCTCGGAATACGAAAGGCTGATCTTGAGTTTGAGGATGAGATTCAGGCTCATCTCGAATTGCTCATCGAGCGATACGTTCGTCAGGGGATGACGCCAGATGAAGCTGCAGCAACTGCACGGCGACGGTTCGGAAACGTCACATTGTTGAAGGAGAACAATCGCGAGATGCGTGGATTCAGATTCATTGAGACGATCGCTCAGGATGTCCGTTATGGCTTGTGGATTTTGAGGAGAAATCCCGGCTTCGCCTCTGTCGCCGTGCTCACGCTGGCGCTCGGTATCGGCGCGACTGCGCCCATCACGCACATGGGTTACTCCAGTGGATAATTCGAAATGAGCGGGCCACCACATCCACTTGCGGCCACTTGCGGTCTCCTGCCGTTGAAAACCAGGTTCTCCCATCTCTGTGCCAATTCGTCCCACTGTTAAATCTCATTTAAGGCATCGTCCAACATTCTGGTCTTCAGGGACAATGCAGCTTCCGACATCAACGCCAAATTTATTGCTTCTGTGGCGTGGCTCAACAACCAGCTGCTTGTTCAGATTGAGTCGGAGTTTCTTTGGGCTGATGTTCATTCCACGCTAAAATCACTTCTCATTTAGCCTTCTTGGGAGATCGCGATTCCGCAAGCTGTAGCAGGAATGCGGCCCGGTCAAGAAAAGATTCAGTTATGGGCGAAAAAGTGGGCATCGGATCAAGTTATGGGCGAATTGACATTGAGTGGAAAGGTTGCGTTGGTGACTGGAGCCTCACGAGGAATTGGCGCCAGCCTGGCGCGTTTGCTTGCGACTCGAGGTGCGGACATCGCGATCAACTATCACAGCAAAGGTTCGCGTGCTGAGATCGTTGCGACAGATATCCGTTCAGTGGGCCGGCGTGCGTTGTTGGTATGCTTTGGATCAGCAAATCCTTTATCGGCAAGCAATCGCAGAAGCGCCTCGACTTCGGTTGGGAATTCACGCCAACCGGCAACACTTTCACATTCACTAGAGAACTCCTCCGGGGTAATAAATCCCAGCTCCAGGCAATATTTCAAAACGCGCGACCAAGTCGCTTCACTATAAATACCTGCTGTCCGCTCTGACATTCTTAAGCTTATTTTCCTCAATCACTTTTCGGACATCGTAAAGTACAACTCCCATCTCAGTCAGGAGCTTAAATGCAATAGTTCCTTCTTCGACTAATAGACCGAGAAGTAAATGATCCGTTCCAATATGACTGTGGCCAAGCTTGTCTGATTCTTGAGCAGCAAATGCGAGAACTCTTTTGGCTTCTATGGAGAGTGGCAGATCGACATTACTTGTGACTTCACGTTCGCCAATGCCGACACGATCTTCGATATGCTTACGAATTAGCTTAAAGTCTGGAGAGTCTTCAGGAAAGAATCGAGCTGCTATCTGCCGGTCTTCACGCAACATTCCGAGAAGGATGTGTTCGGCTTCGATCTGTGAAGCACCAAATTGACTAGCCTCAAAACGTGCAAAAAAGATTACACGACGTGCTTTTTCAGTGTAGCGTTCAAACATGATTGCCCTCCTTTAGAGGTAGTTAGCTCCACAAGCGTGACACGGTATTGTAAAGGGGAGAAGCCAGACACGAAAGCAGGATGCTCATCGCGCTGGGCAACGCCAGCGAGATCAATAGATATGGTCGGGGAGGGAAAATGGCGCGCCGAGCTACGAGTTAATACTGACACAACATTTGTCGATGAAGGCGAAAGATCCCGAGCGAGTGGTACGCATTGATGAGGAAATATTGCACAAGATCGAGACCATTCCGGGGTATCATCAGTGAGCTTCTCCCGATACGTTCCCATGGATGGCCGTCACGGGGTGAACCCTGTCCTCGCAAGGAATCGCAGCTACGCCCAGGGTGAGCTTCCCCTGCACCGATACGATTACGTTGCGCCGGGCTTTTTCAAAACGCTCGGCATACCGCTCCTCACTGGCCGCGATTTCACCTGGAGTGAGATCTACAATAAGTATCCGGTAGCCATCGTCTCGGAAAACCTGGCTCGCGAATATTGGGGGTCCGCTGCAGGCGCCCTCGGCAAGCAATTTCGGGAAAGTGCGGAGGGTGACTGGCGAGAGGTCATAGGTGTTGTGGGAGACGTTCATCACCTCGGCGTGAATAAGGAAGCGCCCACTACTATCTACTGGCCGATCTTGATCTCCCACTTTCTGGGCGGGTCGGATGTCGTAGCGCTCCGTGACGCTACTTTCGTCATCCGCAGCCCGCGCGAATGGTCACAGGGCTTGGCAAACGAGGTCCGAGAAGCGATTTGGTCGGTTGCCCCCTTTCTCCCGGTGGCGGAGGTCCGGACGTTGAATGATTACTACAACAGGTCGATGGCGCGTACTTCATTTACGCTCGTAATGCTGGCCGTCGCCGGGGGCATGGCGCTCTTCCTCGGTATTGTGGGCCTCTACGGTGTGATCGCCTATTCGGTCTCACAACGGAAGCGGGAGATCGGCATTCGTATGGCGCTAGGGGCGGGAAAGGGGGAAGTTCTTAAGCTGGTCATCGGCCAGGGAATGAAGATGGCATTGATCGGCGTAGCAATCGGCCTTGCCGGAGCTCTGGGCCTGACGCGCTTCTTATCGGATTTGCTCTACGGCGTAGAGCCCGGTGATCCGCTGACATTTATCGCAGTCTCAACGCTTCTCATAGGAGTGGCTGTCATTGCCAGCTACATTCCAGCCCTTCAGGCGTCTAAAGTAGATCCAATGATGGTACTCAGACAAGACTAGATTCGTTGCTCCCGGATTTTCGTTCGGTGAGTCAACTTTCTTTCGATAAAGGATTGTGCAATACCCATAATCTGGGCGATTCCCTCAAAGAGTTCTGCCTTTGGCCGCTGGTTCGTAACTAACATAGGCTCCACCATATCCAATTTTCCGATTCACACGCCCTTTGATAGCGATCATACGACCTGTAGGAACCTGGGTTGTTTTGCCTGCGTTGTAGTCGCTTTCCAAATCAGAAGGCACGACTTCAATGCCCAGACGTTCTAGCGCCGCCCTAGCCAATGTCGGCAGAGGGGCAACAGGAATGACCTCACCATTGATGGAGGATTTTTTGGCTTTGGCATAAAGACCATACCCGATCTTGATGATCTTCCCATCACGGACGAGACTTCTAAGAATCCGCCCAACCTGATCGTATCCTCCCAAGTCCGCAAAATCCTCCCGTAGGAAAACGAGGTCTTTCCTTCTGGCTATCCTTGCAGAAATCTTATAGTTGAGAGTTTCGAATTTCTTCATATCATAATGAAACCAACTCGCAGTAGATGATTAGGAACAAGGGCCTGCGATATACGTTGAGTCTTTGACAACAGACTCTCCAGGGATGCCACAAAACCGTGGGTTGCGGTTACGCGATCCCTTGTCGTTGTTGACCAAAAACCCGCCTTCATCGATAGCCGACCCGGGAGCCGCGACTTCGAAATGAAGATGCTCAAGCATCGCGCAACCGACCGCGGCCTCGTCCCCAAGATACAGGCCCGCTTTCACGGTGTCGCCGACGTGCAATTTCGCCTTTCCGGTGATCGAGTGCTGCGCCATGTGTGAGTAGCCGGTCCATTCGCCGTTCTCGTGAGCGATCCAAACGAAATTATTATGGCAATCGGCGGCAGCACGACCCGATTGCTGCTCGGAGAATATGTCGCGAATCGCAATTATCCGCCCGGCTGCCGCAGCTACTATCGCGTAGGGGCGCTCGCCGGAGATGGCGAATAAGTCCAAGCGCCCTTGAGGTCGATGAGTCTGGAAGTCATCGAAGACTTTAACGCGAGTACCGTCGGCATACGGAAGTCGATAGAGCCCCTCGCTGGGCTCGCCATTGAACAACCCATCACCAGGTGCGCGAGAACTTCCCGGCGGGTTCTGCTCACAGCCCGATGTGAACATCATCGCGAACGCGATGGCTGCTGCGCCGAGCAGGAAATCGAGATGATGCATAAATCTACTCCTTACCTATCACAGAGCTCGCGGCCGTGCCTGCGGTGCCAGTCAGGGCAATTGCTGTTCCCATCAACAATCAATGGCTTGAACCGACCCCAGCGGTTGATAGGCTTTCGCCACCTGTTGCGGCTCAACCGGTATTACAGGATACTATCTTCTCTCGAAGTATTTCAGAGATTTAGTCTAAGAAATCGTCTGTCAGTGTAGGCTCTTCCCAGTAATCCGGGATGAGACGGATACTGAAGTCGACGAAATTCTGAGCGGCAATCGACCGGTTGTAATTTTCGCGTGCATAAAGAGCTGTGTAGATCGCGTTACGAATGATCGGGTTTAACTCCTTCATCTGCTTATCTGAAAGATGCTGGCAATGAAAATCTTCCATCGCATTGCGCACGACCGAAGCAATATACATCGCCAGCTCCTGGGCCTCAGTCGAAGGGTTTAGCTCCTTTTCCTCTTTTTCTTTCGATCTTTGCTTCTTTGCCATCTTTACCTCACTCAGTAAAGTGATCACGATCTTCTGCGAACGGAATAAAATCTCATTATAGTCGCAGACCACTTCTCGTGCTGAGGTCGAGGCAGAATGGGATCAACAGCGCCGAATAACGCTCATCGTCACGTTGGCCATCAGGACAGGCGTCCGGCCGTTCCGGACAGCCAGTCGCAATCTATGGCCCAGCAAATATAGCCAACTTTGCTTTGAGTGAAAGGACTGATCGGTCCCGCTGGGATGGCTGATGCCTCGGAAAGAGGCGGGTGGCTATGCCGCGCCTGGCTTAACCGTTGTACTCGGGGAAGATCAAAACCAGTGATCCCCCCGAATGTATCCACCTTCACTATGAGCCGGAGAGCAAGGTAGGTGATTTGGGAACCTGCGCATCTGTGGGGTGGAACTGCGCTATCGAAAAGGTCGATTATTGCCCCGTGCTGGACGCCACCTTCATGCGTAATCTGTTGGCAGACCCTCTCTTCTTCGTAGATTGTCTGGGTTTTGGATCGGCCGGCTTCGGAGCCAATGCGGGCCTTTTATCGGATACTCGCCGTTTGTTCCGAACAATGCTCAAAGCCTTGCGCAGCCGCGGCATTTCGAAGAACTCCTTGAACACCGCCAGTAAGACAAAACAGGCGAGAGGCAGTTCCCGCCCCCACGTCCCGAGCAATTTCGCATAGAGCCGTGGAAGTAGAATAGCCGCTTTCGCAGCCGTCATAATTTCCCAAACGCGCGTTTGTTCCTGCGAGTCAAGCGTGTGGATTGGGTGAAGAGGCTGATTATCGCCGTACATCGCCCAGGCCAGATATCTCAGTTTCTTCTCGGACGCTTTGACGATCTCATCGATGAGCTTATAAGCAGTTGCCGAGAGTGGCGCCGACAACAACCGTTCACGTTGGTTATCTGCGGCCGTATTGAGAGCAATGAAATGTTTGACCGACATCTTACCTTTCTGCCGGGCCTGATACGCTCGCATCATCAACTCTCCGATCCTCTTGATATCAGTCGCGCGGCGAATCCTCGCATAGAATTTGCGATATGAACGGTTATTGCGCAGCGCGGTCATATGAAAGTCCTGCTCGCATTCAACGAGGATGGCTTCGAGCGCTTGACAGGTGAATTGCTGAAGCTCGCGATTGGCGTGAGAAATGAATTTCGGCTGACGATAAATCACGATCCGTTTACCATGACCCGTTGTCAGATTCGACGGGAAGCAGTCTCTGGGCAGATCGAGATTGACATTGACCGGAAAGATGAGCTCGATCTCCGCATTGATCTCCTCCCAGATCTTCTCGATTGCAACCCCGGCCGCATAAGCGCGGCGTAGTTTGCAGGCAAGATATTGCGCGCATTCAGGCAGGTCTTCGGCCGAGTATTCGGGATCAACGCGGCCACAGGTGACTGCGCGTTCGTGCGCGGACATACGAATGATCGCGCCGCCCTCATCGTATTGGTCCAAGGCCTCGACGTGGGCGAATGCATCATCGAGTTCCTCGATGGTTGCGCCGTTCGATTCCAAATCGTTCAACCACTCAGTCATTTCATCTTGGACAAATCGCACGCTCTTTCGGCGACCACGGATCGTCCTTTTGACTGTGAGCACCTCCAGATCGAAGAGCAATCGATATGCGGATGCCTTCTCGTATTCCTTACGGCTCGCGCCGTTCTGTTTCTGATCGCCGAATCCATCGGCCCATCCTCTGGCCACACCCCGATCGAAGATTGAACGCGGCTTCGATATCTCCTGCGGCGCGTAGACAATTCCGATTTCGCTTTCGACCTCTTCTGTAACCGGATTGAGGCTGGCGAGGTGCATAGCGATGAGCGCCATCTCCTTTAGCACGACGCCAAGGCCGAGCTCGGCGATCTCGCCGTAGTAGTACGAGGCCACTACCTGTCGATAGCGCGCGTCCCCTTCCTTGCTGATCTCGTTCAGGCAACGCATGTAACTCCGCGGCGTCCTCCGGATTGCCGAGTTTCTTGAGCGCATAGGCGAGCGTCGCAATGCGCGCTTCTTCCTCCTGCTGGCTCGTGGGCTTCAAATCGCCCTCGATTGTGTAAATCACCTCTCCGGCGACCGCGCCGCGCTCGAAGTCGAGCCGCCTCATGCCGAGGCCAGAGATATGCTCTGCTGTGTCGTTAAAGGGCGATCCGTAATTCTGTGGAAGGAAAATGCTGTGATTTGAACGTCGAGTATTCTCGATCTTTCGTAACATGTGTTATTCTCCTTATACATTAATTATTGTTTTTGAGCGTGCCTGTGCTTTGCCTGGCCACGCTCATTTTTTTACTCACAGCAAAAATCTATGACTCACGAAAGAGACCGGATGGAGAAAGTGCGGCTTGAACCATAAATTCTTATGATTCAAGCAATAAGAAATGTCGAAAGTGGTGCGGCCTGCTGAAGCTCTTTTCCAACTATTCTCTCAACTGTTACCATCGCTCCTCCCTGCTCCATCGGATATCGTCTCTCTTTAGAGACGACTGCTAGTTGTGGTGGGTGGGCTCGAGTCGGTGAGGATCCGTCAGAAAGCCTGGGCAGTGCTGAGTGGGAATATATTAGATTGATCGAGATTGACTCCTCGCCGCAAAGCTATGCTAGTCACAAGCTGCTCGGTTGATAGATTGATCGCGCTTCTAATCTGCGATTACAATATATATTGAGGTGAGTATTATGAATCAGACCCATCCAATAGAATTGCCGGAGGATATATTTGAGGCTTTGCTGCGGATTGCTGAACTGAAAGGCATGACGCCGGCTGACTGGATTGCATCTCAGATTCCCACCGCTTTTCTTCAGAGAGAGGAGTGCCCGCTCTCCGATGCGTTAAATGGGATCACAGGATCCATCGACAGCACGACCGAGCCTCACCCGCAGGGATCGTTTTCTTCCGTTTCTGATATCATTGCCGAGAAATTCAGAAAGCAGGGACTCATCATTCCATGATCACTCTCGTCGATACCGGACCGCTCGTGGCCCTTATCGACAAGGGGCAACGCGAACTCCACAAAAAGTGTGTTGAGAAGCAGAAAGAGCTGATGGCTCCGCTGATCACTACTTGGCTATGCATCGGGGAAGCAATGCATCTTCTCTATCGCCTCAGCGGATGGAAGGGCCAGGATCGGCTTTGGGAGATTATCGAGAAGGGCGCGGCAGAGATTTACCCACTCGGCGAAGATGAAGCGAAGAGGATGCGCATTCTCATGGAACAGTACCAAGATACGCCGATGGACCTGGCCGATGCTTCGCTCGTCGTGGTAGCCGAAATCACGGGACTGAGACGAGTGTTCACTATCGATGATGACTTCTTCATCTATAAAACAGGCGGGAGGGATTCGTTTGAGGTAATCAACCCAAAACTTTGATCACAGTGGAGCGGCTCTCAAAAAGGCAGGTACGCCGGGTCATCGGAAGAACTCTCAGTAACCGGCAAATTGTCTTCGGGTTTGTTATCGCCAGGATTAACCAGGGTTGGCCTGAGTAACCCTTCCTCCCGCATCTCACGGATGTTTTCGTCTTCAAGCCTCTCGAGTTCGAGTTTGAGATTTGATTGCCTGATCATCTCTTGCTCTTGTTCGATGTAGTAATCCTCGTTGTAGACTGTCTCACTATAGAATTTCTCGTCATCTTCATCGTCGTAGTCGTTGTTAAACATGGCCATTTGTCCTCCTATTGCGATGCGACTCACGGAAACAATTTTGCTCTATTCGACGTCGGACAATATAAGGCCTTCAGATGTGAAACGAAAGCGCGCAGTTCGTCTACTCGACGACGATCTGACCCAATTCTGGCGCTAGAAATATGCTCATTGGCAATAGCCCCGTAGAGATGTGTCCCAGTTACACTATGCGCGGATCGCCTTCTTCGCCTTGGAGGCGATTGGCTCCGCGTCGCTCAAGGCTCTGAAGGTGATTAATCGCGCATACCTCTTATTGCCGTCCACATCATTACCAAGATGGCGCGAGAACCAGACCGCCTCTTGAAATCTGTTGTCAGGCGATCGTCGCGTGAATATCTGACCGTTCCATTCGACAGTCGTGGCGCCGTCGTCATCCCGACTAAGAACAGTTGCACCGATTGAGGACCAGTCAAACGTGGGATATTCGCTCAAAGCCCGCTGATAGTTGGGAGCAGGGTTTGATGAGATGGCGATCTGGCGTAGATGTGATTCGACGCCCTGGAGGCTCGCCGCAATCATACGAAGTACTTCTGTCTGTTCGGTTATTCGTTGCCCAAGCTTGACGATCAGTTTTTCGTCTATGTCCGACATAATTACCTCCTTGTAACAGATTGAAGAAAGCCGTTTGAACCGCTTGACGTGATTGGCAGCCATTGCAACCGGCGAGTCTTCAGATTGTGCACACCGATGCCGCCCGCTTTTGTTTCAGTTAAGGTGTAGAAGGAAATGACAAGATGAGTCGGCATCATTAGAGGTAAGTGTTATGAAACGTGTGTCCCCCGTCCCATTGACATTCTACCAAAGACAATCGATACTCTGGTAGATATTCCACAGCAACACACAACCTGAATTGCCCCGAATCGATTTGAACTGAGAGGATATCCGGTAATGCGTTGGTGGCACGAACTCAAATATCTCATCCGAAAATTGAACCGCAGACGTTCCGAGCATGAGGTTGAGGAGGAGATCCAGATCCCATCTGGAGATCGAAACCCGTGAAAAGATTGAGGCCGGTCTTTCGCCAGAAGAGGCGCGATATGCGGCGCGGCAGGCATTTGGCAGCGTCGCCATAGCTAAGGAGGACAGCCGCGCGGTCTGGGGATTGAGAACATTGGAGATACTTTGGCAGGACCTGCGCTATGGCCTGCGAATGATGCTGAAAAGGCCGGGTTTCACCCTGATTGCGATCGGCATGGTGGCGATCGGGGTCGCGGCGAATACGGCGGTCTTCAGCATTGCGGATGGACTCATCCTGCGCCCTTTCGATTTCCCGGACCAGGATCGGCTGGTGATGATCTGGACCCAGAGCCGGTCAGCCGGCTTCCACCACAAGTGGATCCCGAATCCTCTATTCACGGATTGGCAGGAACAGAATCAGAGCTTCGAGCAGCTCGTCCGTTTTAAAGGTAGATTGGATTATCTAACTGGAGCGCATGAACCGGAACAGGTTTGGGGCAATCTCGTATCCGCCAATTTCTTCGATGCTCTCGGCGTAAAGGCTGCGCTCGGACGCGTCTTTCAAAAGGGGGAAGATGAGCCCGGACGCGATAAGGTGGTGGTCCTCAGGCATAGTTTTTGGCAGCGCCGATTCAACTCCGATCCGGACATCATAGGCAAGACGATGTCAATCAATAAAATTACGTTCACCATCATCGGCGTGACGCCCGAGAAGTTCAATTTCCCAGCTCATTTTGATGGCCAGTTCTGGACGCCGTTCACATTGAGTGAGAAGGAAAAACGTGATTACGAGCGTGGCGCCCACAACGCATTTGGATTGCTCAAACCCGGCGTCAGCATTGAACAGGCCGGCGCCGAGCTCAGTTCCATCTTGCGAAGGACGATGCCGCCTGACTACCAGAAATGGAACGCCCAGCCATCGGCCCAGGTGGTCGGGATGACTGAGGATTATGTGCGTGATACGAAAAAGTATCTGCCGCCGCTGATCGGTACGGTGGCTTTTATGCTGTTGATTGTCTGCGCCAATGTAGCGAATATGCTTTTCAGCCGCGCCATCGGACGCAAGAAGGAGATCGCGGTGCGGCTGGCGCTGGGAGCGTCACGCCGGCGGTTGATCGGGCAGATGTTGACCGAAAGTATGCTGCTCGCGATCGCGGGCGGCCTCATCGGGCTGATCCTGTCGATCCTGGCGATCCATCTGTTCAAGGGGGCGATTCCGGAGGAGATGGCCCGTTTCACTCCCGGCTTCGAGCGTCTCGGCATCAATCGGAGCGCGCTGCTGTTCAACCTACTGATTACGATGCTCACGGGTGTGCTCTTCGGCCTGGCGCCCGCGTGGCAGTCGAGCAGGCCCAATCTCAATGAATCATTGAAGGAAGGAAGAAAAGGCGCGTCGTCCGCGGGTTTGCGGAGCCGGCTGCGCGGCGCGCTGGTGATCGGGGAGGTCGCCCTGTCCCTGGCCCTGCTGATCGGCGCGGGGTTGATGCTGCGCAGCTTCGCGGCGATGCTCCGGGATGATTTCGGCTTCAAGCCTGAAAATGTCTTGAGCTTCGATCTTATGATGCATCGGGATTACGGGTGGACGGGTGATGAAGGGACTGGCGTCCGATGGAGGAGTGATGAATGGAATGGCGTCCGAAAATTCTATGATCGGGCGCTTAAACATCTTGAAACATTGCCCGGTGTCACAGCAGTTGGGGCGAGCAATGGACTACCGATGGGAACCAACGAGAATGGGCTGATCCGGCTTGCCGGCCCAACGCCGTCCGAACCGATCGAAAGGCTGGTCGACTATCGGGTAGTGACGCCCGGATATTTCAAGGCGATCGGCATGACAATGCTGCGCGGTCGCGACTTCACCGAGGCGGATAATGAACACGCGCCAGGAGCCTTGATCATCAATGAGGCTTTGGCTCGCCAGTTCTTCCCCAATCAGGATGTCATCGGAAAGCGGTTTGGTTTAGCTGAATCAATTATCGTCGGAATCGTGGCGGACGCGCGAGACGATAATCTCGATAAGGCCGCGGCGCCAGGGTTCTACGCGCCATTCGCGCAGACCCCAAGGGTTGAAATGGGTATCGTTCTGCGTTCGACTGTTGAGCCGGAGGCGTTGATCGCCTCGGTCCGTAATGCGATAAAGGAACTCTATCCGGCCCAGCCAATCCTCGGTTTTAAAACAATGGAACAGCGGATCTATGAGCGAACCGCGGCGAAATGGATCATGACAGTTGTGATGGGAGTATTTGCCGGGAATCGCGCTGCTGCTCGCCGGGCTGGGGCTTTATGGAGTAATGGCCTATGCCGTCTCCCAGAGGACGCACGAAATCGGCGTTCGCCTCGCGCTGGGCGCGCCGAGGGGCAACATTCTGCGGCTGATTCTGGGACAAGGGCTGAAGTTGACGCTGATCGGAATCGGGCTTGGAATGATGGGAGCGTTCGCGCTGACCAGATTCATGGTCTCGCTTCTCTATGGTGTCTCCACCGGAGATACTCTGACCTTTATCCTGGCCTGCTCGACCTTGGTAGGAGCGGCAATCCTGGCTTGTTTGTTACCGGCAAGGCAGGCGACGAAGGTAGACCCGATGGTCGCGCTGCGAGCGGAATAACGCATTCGAGATGGTCTCATCAATCCAACTCAACAGCCTTGCCCCAGGGCGCTTCGCTCTTCCCTTCCGGGACGGCCCATAAGACCGGAAACGTTGGCTCCTCACCAGCCTCGCCTTCGAGGTCTGTCAAGTAGATAAGCATATCCGGCTTCCACCTTGCCGCTTCTGCTATAGCCGGCCTGAAATCCGTTCCTCCACCACCCCTGAACTTAAATCCGCGCAGCAGTTTTGCGCCGTCACGCCCGGAAAAATCGAGAATCTGATGAACATCTGCGTCACAAACGATTAAGCGAAGAAGTGGTTCGGTCTTTTCGAGCACTGATGCTACTTCGGCGGCGAAACGTCTGAGAAGCGATTCCTCAATGGAACCGGAAGTGTCCACGGCGAGCGCGATACGCCCTGTTCGACTGGCGATCGCAGTGCGTTCGAATGGCAGATCGACGCCCTCGCGTTCCCTGAGATCGCTCTCCAGCGCGAGCCAGCGGCGTGATGGTCGCGACGGATCAGGCCTGCGTTTGCGCCGCGCATAGCGAAAAAGGAAATCTTTCAGAATTCGCTCCCACGGCGTCTTCACTTTCGGCAATTCGCACGCGAGTCGTTTGAATATCCCGGCGAGCGAACCGCGCGCCATCTTCAGACGCGAGCTCCAGGCCCGAATCTCCTGTTCAATAGAAAAGCCGCTTTCCGGTTGCGAGATTCCCATTGCCGGCGCCCTGAGCGATTGTGCGATATCTTTTCCGCTGAATCCCTCACCCGAACCGAAGGTGTGAAAATCGATACAGCTGCGATTCTTCGCGAGCAGGTGGTACAGCGATTCTGAGGACCATCGCCTCACGGTTTCGGCGGGATTGTCATCTTGCTTCCAGTGATCCAGAGGAACCAGCAATGCCTCGAGAGTCACCGCGATATCAGGAGCGCGGACGCCTCGTACTCCATCGAGTGCGGCGTTAATGATGGCATCGCAGGCCAGGTTATAGAGCTGCGCATCGAAATCTTGTGTTCGCCGCTCCATGTCACGCTCGCGCGCAGGATGGGCCAGCGCCACATGCAGCAGTTCGTGAAGGACGATGAATCGCCGCTCGGCGTCGGCATATTTCTCATAACGCAGCCCGGCCTCGACGTGAATGCCGTCCGTGCGAGCGATCAGGTCCGGATCGTCGGCATCCATAAACTTCACCCAGAGCGCGACGCCGCCGAGCCCTGGCATCGCCTCGATGGCGTCTCTCAAATCCGGTCCCATTCTCGTTGCGACAGAGTTCAAACGATTCACGTGGTGCCCTCCCTCCTCGCCAGAGCGTCGAACCGCGCCATATCTTGACCGCGCGCTTCCAGCCATTTCCGTAGTTCGCGTCGGGCTGCCATCTTTTCACGGGCCGAAGACTTTTCGAGGAGCCCGCCGATGTCCCAGGTCAGAGATGCAGGGTATTCATCGTAACCGCTTTTTCGATTATAAGCTCCGTCATTGTACTCATAGCTCCAGCCCACGAGACGGTTCTCCGAAAGGGCGATAGCCATCAACCCTCCCAGCAGCTCCGAGTGGTAGCAGTCGCTACTTCCAAGGTACGGTCCGGCCCCGTCCGTCGCCGCGTAGAGGCGAATCTCTTCGTCCTCGTGCGCCTCGATGTCCGGCTCGGTCAGTATGAAGAGTTTCATCAGCCGTTCGAGTTCGGCCCGCGAACCCGTTTCGAAATAGAGTTCACAGTCCTCACCAGAAGGGTCGAAGAACGGATCCTCCATCTGCGGACAGATATGTTCGGAGAAATGATCGCGAAGCAGATCACCGATCGCGTCTTCGTCGCCTTCGCAGTCACACCTGACCTTTTCTAGATCGAGGTCATGCCCGAAGAACTCATAGTGCGAGTCTTCTTTGGTGACGCCGATCCCGTCGGCTCGGAAGACGACCTGGACGTCATCGGAACCGAAGTCCATTGTCGTCGCCAGATGAGGGATCCGGCTGCTGACAAAACCGATCCGCTCGTCCAACGAGCCGCTGACACCGCGCCCGACCCTGGCGATGATTCGATGGCCGGAGTAGTCGAACGCCACGCCGGAGTATATCTCCGAGAGACGCTCGCATAATCCCTGACCAAAGTCTTCGCGAATTGGCGCTTTGCCATCTCGTTCGCGATGAAAGTTAACGAAGCGCAGAAGCGAATCCGCTTCGTCATAATTCAGTTTCGCCTCGCGCGCCTTCTCATCAAGGTTCGTGAAATCCATACTCCTCCTCTCTAATCAAGTTCTCTGCTTAAGCGCGTGGTGATCTCCGCGCCGCTTTTCATCGAAGCGAATGAAAGCCGGATCGTCGCCGCAGTCGAGACCGAGTTTAAGCGCGCGTTCCAAAACCAAGCTTCCGGCGAGAGTCTGAATATCAGCCAGCGGCAGACTGTTATGAGAAGTCCCGCGCAACTCATCGAGCGCATCCACAGCACCCATTATCTTGCTCAGGTTCTCCGCATTCACTGAGGCGGCCAGCGCGTAGGCCATACTATACAAACCGTTGATCGTCGCAGGAACTACCTTGTGCAGTCGCTGGCGCGGCGTCGAGATGATCTTCTCGACCGATGCGAGGTGCTTGAGCTCGTCGGCGACGGTCAGAAACTCGTGCGCGGTCGAATCGCCGACCAGTCCGCTGAGGAGGATTTCGCGTTCGCGTTTGCCAACGCAGTTCTTCCACACCTCAGAGACTCGCTCCCACGAACGCGGGCTGGGAGTGATCGCGTGATCGGCGCGTCGCATCTCCGCCGTCCCGATCAGCAGATCAGGACGGACCTGGATGAAAGCCATCACTTCGGGCGCGACGTCGTTCTCCATAGCCCATGCCAGCCAGTCCTGCGCGGTCGGCTCAATGACTAGATGCACAAGTCGATCGTTCATCGCGGTGCCGAGATCGCAAGAGATCGCGCCATCTTCAGGACGATTGCCCGCGGCGATGATCCGCCACTGTTCGCCGAGCGTCCAATCAGCGACGCGCCGCTCCAGAATCAGGCCGTAAGCGGCGATGCGGGTCTGTTCATCGGCGCCGGGAAGTTCGTCGAGGAATAGAATGCCCGGTTCATCTTCACGTGGCAGGAAATCGGGAAGGTAAAAGGTCGTCAGTTTGTTTTGATTGTCGAGAGCTGGTAATCCGCCGATGTCGGAAGCCGTCTTCTGCGACAATCTTACGTCCCGCAGTTTGGCTTCGCGCAGCCGTGCAAGTTGAGTAACTAACATCGATTTGCCGACGCCGGCGCTACCCCAGAGCATGACCGAAAGTCTGAGCGGCCAGAGCGCATGGATCGCCGAGATTGCCTCCGACGGCGTACACGACATTGTATTGATCATGACGTTTGCTCCTCTGACAGGTGGATACCAATGGTTGTGAGATCAGGTACGTTCGGCTGCCGTCCGCACATTTTTCCCACGGGCATTCAACGCGGCGCTGACTTCTGTCCCGCACATCCAGAGCCTCAATCTGATGTGAGCGGCGAGATTTCCTGCAGGCGGAATCGAACCAATCCGGGCATAGACGAGGTCTTCAGCGGCTGAGCGTGTAGAGATGATCTGCGGAAGGCATCGTGAATCGTTCGTCTCAGTAAGGGCGATGGTCGTTCCCAGCAGTTCTTCCGAGAGGAAGATTCCGAAACTGTTGTGAGTAATCATGGCAGCGGCGTCGGGATTGTCCGGCGCGAACTCACATGGATTGTCAAAGAAGTCGATCAGCGCGAGATAATCATTGGGAAGGCCTCCCCAACGCGCAGCCAATCCTTCGGCGGGTTCTTCTTTGACCTGCTCGAGCCAGCGAGGCGGCTTACGGCGGCGCGTCCAGTAATCGGCATCGGCCTCCAGCAGCCATTCCGCCAATGTAACGACTCGTCCGAGGTCTTCCACCTGATGGTCGCGGAACAGATCGCGAGTCGAAATGACAGTCCCGTCTTCGGCATGGATCGCTTCGCCATGAATCCTGACCGACAGCCACTCCCCGAAATCTGAATGGATGAACATTCGGTGCTGCATGCTTGGAAAGATCATCTTGCTGCGATCGATCCAATCGTGGATCGCGATCCAATCCTGCCATCGGCCACCGTAGCGGTGAGCGGTGATACGAGCATGTTGTAGTGGTTTCATCTTCGACTCTCCCCGATCCGAAAAGAATCCCATATACCAAAGATACCTTTTGGCATGACAGAAAATGAATCGGCTATTGCCACTTATGATTAGGAAGGCACAGGATGTGATGCTTGCCTTCGGGCGAATCGCTCTCTCTTTAGAGAGGCTGATTCGTAGAACGATCGTCTCCAGAGCGTCCCTCTGAATCGATCGAGGCCCTCATCCTGGCGCGGGCTTCGAGCGGCGACGGAGCAATGCGCCCTTGCTCATACAGCATTGCCCAGAGCCGCGCATACAGATCGCCTTGCCGCCACGATTTCATGATCTCCCATTAATCCACGCGCACTAATTGCGTCAGATTGCCCTTTGGTTTGCTCCGCGGAAAAATAGGCGCAACCGAACGGATTGACGGCATGTATGCTGCACAGATCGTTTTTCAGAAAACGGCAGGCGCCATCCGGCCTCCTGGCGGGGACGATAGTCGGGATGGCGAATATTTCTCCATGCGCGACTACGAGCGCGCCAGGGCTTGCAAGGAGATTATCGAGAGCGAATCGCACGACGTCGTCTTCGCCCAGATAATCAGCGATACGCCGCAAGTCATCTGGTATGAGGTATCCCGGCAATCCGTAACAATTGCAGAGGCACGCAGAACAAGCGCACTCAATACGCTTGAATTCGAATTCGGTCCTTTCATCCACCATTTATAGCCCTCCTGTTGCGTCGCGATGATAAAGACATTGGCACCCACTACTCGCACAGTAGCGGGATACAGCGGCTTGCGTTGGTATTCATGATTTGAAGCCCTCGATTGCTGTGTATCGACGCTCGCCCTTCTGCTATCCGCGATAATTTCCTTATTTCCTTAGTGTCGAGTTACTAACAATGGCTTAATCAGTTATCAGAGAATTTAGCCATTCGGCATGACGCATCCGTTGAATCTTTCCTTGACACTCTAGGGATGAGCGTGGCACCATCTTCCCCAGTTTTTCTAGGAGGAACAGAATGGCAGCTAAAGATAGGGCCGACCTTCTGCAGGGCACGCTCGACATGCTGATACTCAAAGCACTTTCTCTGGGACCGATGCACGGCTATGGCGTCGGGCAGCGCATCATGCAACTGGCTGAAGACCTGCTCAGAGTTGAGGAAGGCTCACTCTATCCGGCGCTCTACCGGGTGGAAGAACGCGGCTGGATCGAATCGGAATGGGGTACATCTGAGAATAACCGCCGCGCTCGTTTCTATCGACTCACCCGTGCCGGCCGCAAACAACTCCAGGTGGAAGAAGAGAATTGGCAGCGATTCGTGCTGGCTATCGGTAAAGTGATGCAAACAGCGTAAGGGGCGTTCTAAACCATGAGACTGCTGGCGAACTTGTTTTATAGAGTACGCGGCCTGATGCGCGCCGAGACGATTCACCATGAAATCGATGAAGAAACGCGGTTCCACCTCGAGATGCGCAGCGACGAAAACATTCGCCGTGGCCTGTCTCCCGAAGAAGCACGACTAGATGCCGAGCGGCGGTTCGGCAATCTGACGAGGATGAAAGAACGCGGCTATGAGGTAAGAGGCGGTCGCTGGCTGGAGACCCTCTGGCAGGATCTGCGTTATAGCCTGAGAATATTATTGAAGAATCCAGGCTTCGCCCTCGTCGCCATACTAACGCTGGCGCTGGGGATCGGCGCAACCACTGCCATCTTCAGCGTCGTGAATGCGGTGTTGCTGCGGTCGCTCCCGTACCGAGATCCTGACCGGCTCATGCTGGTCAGCCATCACCGGGCAGTTCTGAATCTCGACTATGCCTTAGACGCGGATTTTCTGGAGTGGCGTGATCAGGCGAAATCGTTTGAACAGATCGCCGCTTACCGAGGCGATAGTGTCGTTCTGACAGGAAGCGGCGAGACGGTGCGACTCTCTACAGGGCGTGTTTCTGCTAATCTGTTTGCGATACTCGGCGTCGCGCCTGCGCTCGGTCGCGCCTTCACGTCTGAGGAAGACACGTATGGCGGCCCGCCGGTTGTAATCCTTAGCGACAGCCTGTGGCAGAGCCATTTCGGCGGCGATCCCCAATTGATTGGCCGTACACTCACGCTGGAAGGCCAAAGCTGGACGGTCATCGGGATTATGCCGCCCGGATTCCGGTTCCCCGGAGAATCTGATCTATGGCTGCCGCTCCTCAATGTCGCTCAGTCATTGAGACACTTTAGAAGAGCGGTGAGTGTAATCGCGCGTCTCAAACCGGGTGTGACGCCGGAAGCCACCGAGGCGGAATTGTCTGTTATCCTCAAGAGGCAGCAACAGGCATTTCCCCGCATCTATTCGACTGTACAACAGGTTAGGGTGGTCAGGCTGAGCGAGAGCCTCGTCCGCAATGTGCGACAGACCTTGCTGATTATGTTCGGCGCAGTCACCTTTGTTCTGCTCATCGCATGCGCCAACGTAGCAAACCTGACCCTGGCGCGGTCAGCGGCCAGACAAAAGGAGATGGCGATCCGCGCAGCGGTGGGCGCTGGGCGTCTGCGGCTCATACGACAGTTGTTGACCGAGAGTCTGCTGCTTTCGTTGGTTGGCGGTGTCGCCGGGCTGTTCACGGCGAAGTGGGGCGTCAAGCTGCTAGTGGCGATGAATCCCTCTAGGATCGCACGCATCGATGAGAGCGGCGTGGATGGCCGCATGCTCGGCTTCACCTGCGTGGTCGTAGTGCTCGTAGGCTTGACCGTCGGCATCTTTCCCGCACTGCATGCGTCAAGGACAGATGTCAATGAAACGCTCAAGGCACAGCCAGCCCACCGGACGGGGCACGGTGGAGTGGGGCGGATGCTTTCTGCCTTGATGATTGCCGAACTTGCGCTCGCTCTTGTCCTGCTCGCCGGCGCAGGGTTGATGATCAGGAGCTTCTTGCGCCTGTTGGCCGTTCCCACAGGTTTCAACTCTGATGGCGTATTGACGCTCGCGCTCTCGCTCCAACACGTCAAAGACCAGCGCGCTTATATTCAGGAAACGCTCGATCGCGTCCAGGCCTTGCCCGGAATCCAGTCTGCCAGTTTGACCGATTTCCTTCCGCTCACCGCAAATTACGCAGGCCAGAGGCCGCCGAAGCTCATCGAAGGGCGTCCGCCGTTTGAGCCAGGGAAAGAACCATCTATTTTGGTATATCACATCAGCCCCAACTACTTTCAGACGATGGGCATTCAGATGCGCGCCGGACGACCGTTCACCTCACAAGATGGCGCGGAAGCGACGCCAGTAGTGATCATCAACGAAACATTTGCACGGCGTTTCTTCCCCAACGAGGACCCAATCGGTCATCGGTTGTCGATATGGTCACCCCCACAGACCATCGTGGGAGTGGTGGGCGACACGCGTCATAACGGTTTGGACCAGGAGGTCCGTCCGCAGATTTACGCGCCACGCATGCAACGCATTCGAAGTTCGATCTACCCCTCAGAGTGGTTGGTCGTGCGAACAACCTCCGGTCAGAACAATCCGACCAGTCTATCAAGCTTGGCCGGTTCCATACGCAATCAAGTGCGCGCAATAGATTCAAATGTGCTAGTCGATCGGGTCATCACCATGGATGAACGCTTGTCGAATTCGGTCGCGGGGCGGCGCTTCCAGATGCTCCTGCTCGGTGTTTTTTCGGCGGTGGCGCTCATCATCGCGACGGTGGGAATTTACGGCATCATCTCGTATGGCGTCAGTCAACGAACACCTGAGCTCGGCATTCGGATGGCCTTGGGCGCGCAAGCGAGCGATGTGCTGCGGATGGTCATTTGGTGGGGAATGAGCTTGACGCTGATCGGCGTGGCGCTGGGGTTGGCGGCGGCACTCGCCCTGACGCGCGTCATGAAGAGTCTGCTCTTCGACGTGAGCGCAACCGATCCGGTTACCTTCGCGTTCATCATCTTACTACTGGTTGGTGTCGCCCTGATTGCGAGCTACATTCCGGCGCGACGCGCTACCAAGGTCGATCCGCTTCAGGCTCTTCGCCAGGATTGAAGGGAATTGGCAGCGATTTTCCGACTACCGACTACTGCACTATGATCATGAGATTGCTGAGGAGTTTATTCCGTAGAGTACGCGGCCTGGTGCGTGCCGAGACGATTCATTATGAAATCGATGAAGAAGCGCGGTTCCACATCGAGATGCGCACCGCTGAAAACATTCGCCGTGGCATGCCACCGAAGAGGCACGACAAGATGCCGAGCGGCAGTTCGGTAATCTGACAAGGATGAAAGAACGCGGCTATGAAGTAAGAGGCGGTCGTTGGCTGGAGACCCTCTGGCAGGACCTGCGTTATAGCCTGAGAATATTATTGAAGAATCCCGGCTTTACCTGTATTGCCGTACTCACACTGGCGCTAGGAATCGGCGCGAATACCGCAATCTTCAGCGTCGTGAATGCGGTCTTGCTGCGGTCGCTGCCTTACCAGGTACCCGACCGTCTCGTGCTGGCCAGCTATTACCGTGAATATGGAGCCGACAATGCCTGGGGCGCGGACCTGCTGGAGTGGCGCGATCAGGCGAAAGCCTTTGAACAGATCGCCGCTTACAGATTCGATGACGTAGATCTCACAGGAAGCGGCGAGCCGGAGCGGCTGATCGCGGGGCGCATATCCGCTGATCTTTTTCCGATGCTAGGCGTTGCGCCCACACTCGGTCGCGCATTCACGCTCGCTGAAGACACGGATGGCGGCCCGCCGGTTGTAATCCTGAGCGACAGCCTGTGGCGGCGCCGTTTCGGCGGCGATCCGCGGGTGATTGGCCGGGCGCTCACCCTAGAAGGCCAGAGCCGAACGGTCATCGGGATTATGCCATCCGCCTTCTGGTTTCCGGAAAAGGTTGATCTGTGGTTGCCGCTCGCCCTCAATGCCGCTCAACAGTTAAGTCGCCGGGGATTGACCAAATTGAATGTGCTCGCTCGTCTCAAGCCTGGGGTGACTCCGGAAGCCGCCAGGGCGGATTTGTCTGTCATCTTGGAGCGGCAGCGGCAGGCCTTTCCCGACTACTATTCGTTTATTAACAAGATCCGAGAGGTTCGAGTGGTCAGGTTGAGCGAGAAACTCGTCGGCAATGTGCGATGGGCCTTGCTGGTGCTCTTCGGAGCGGTCGCCTTTGTTCTGCTCATAGCATGCGCTAACGTGGCGAACCTGCTCCTAGCGCGGTCGGCAGCCAGACAGAAGGAGATGGCGATCCGCACAGCGGTGGGCGCCGGACGACTGCGGCTAGTGCGGCAATTACTGACCGAGAGTCTGCTGCTCTCGGTCGTCGGAGGCGCCGCCGGGCTGCTCGCGGCGAAGTGGGGCGTCAAGCTGCTCATAGCGATGAGTCCCGCCGGGATCGTGCGTATCGATGAGAGCAACGTGGATGGCCGCGTGCTCGGCTTCACCTGCGTGGTTGTGGTGCTCGTGAGCCTGATCGCCGGCGTCTTCCCCGCGCTGCAAGCATCAAAGATCGACGTCAATGAAACCCTCAAGTCAGGGCCCACAACGAGAGGCGCACAGTTAGGAGGCAGGGGCGTGCGGCTTGGGCTGCCTGCCTTTATGGTCGCTGAACTCGCCATGGCGCTGGTTTTGCTCGTTGGTGCGGGACTGATGATCAAGAGCTTCATACGCCTGCTGTCAGTTCCCAAGGGTTTCAATACCGATGGCTTGTTGACGCTTTATCTCAACCCTAAATACCCAAGCGCCTCGCCGCAAAGCGTCGCTTATTTCCGGGAATTGCTCGCGCGCGTCCAGACGTTGCCTGGCGTCCAATCCGCCTCCCTGACTGATTTCCTTCCGCTCACCGGCCCTTTCTTGCTATGGCCACTTCAGATCGAGGGGCGTCCGCGCTATGAGCTGGGAAAAGCACCGCTTATTAATATGAATCGCATCAGCTCCGACTACTTTCAGACGCTGGGCATTGAGCTACGCTCCGGAAGACCGTTCACCGCCCAGGATGGTCCTGAGGCGCCGAAGGTTATCATCATCAATGAAACGCTGGCTCGGCGCTTCTTTGCCGGTGAGGACCCCATCGGCCGCCGGTTGTTCCCCGGATCAAACGCGAGGACGATAGTTGGAGTGGCGAGCGACACTCGTCATCGCGGGTTAGACCAGGAGGTTCAGCCTGAGGTTTATATTCCGTACCTGCAATATATGAAGGAGATGAGAGGTATGCGCCTGGTGGTGCGAGCCTACTCCGATCAAAACTCTCCGACCAATCCCTCCGTTTTATCCAGCCTGACTACCTCCATTCGCGATCAGGTGCGCACTATCGAGCCAAATGAGCCTGTCAATCCGGTCACCACGATGGATGAACGCTTGTCGAATTCGGTCGCGGGGCGTCGCTTCCAGATGCTCTTGCTCGGCATCTTCGCGGCTGTTGCGCTGGTCATCGCGACTGTGGGAATTTACGGCGTCATCTCGTTCGCCGTCAGTCAAAAAACTCATGAGATCGGCATTCGCATGGCTCTGGGCGCGCACGTGAGCGACGTATTGAAGATGGTGATCTGGCAGGGATTGCGCCTGGCGTTGATCGGCGTGGGGCTGGGATTGGCGGCTGCCCTGGCCCTGACACGCGTTATGGAGAATCTGCTCTTCAACGTGAGCGCAACTGATCCGGTAATCTTCGCATCCATCGCCTTGTTGCTGGTCGGTGTCGCCCTGATTGCGAGCTACATTCCGGCGCGGCGCGCTACGAAGGTCGATCCGCTTCAGGCTCTTCGCCTGGAATGATGATGAGAATTGGCAACGATTCGTGCTGGCTACCTGTAAATGTTAAAGTGATGCAAACAGCATAGAGGATTTACAAACCGACTACCGACTACCGACTACTGCAATATGATCATGAGATTGCTGAGGAGTTTATTCTGTAGAATACGCAGCCTGGTGCGTGCCGAGACGATTCACCATGAAATCGATGAAGAAGCGCGGTTTCACATCGAGATGCGCATCGATGAGAACATTCGCCGTGGCATGTCGCCCGAAGAAGCACGCCGAGATGCCGAGCGGCGATTCGGTAATTTGACTCGGATGAAAGAACGCGGCTATGAGGTGAGAGGCGGTCGTTGGCTAGAGAATCTGTGGCAGGACTTGCGCTACGGCGCGCGAATGTTGCTAAAGAATCCCGGCTTCACGCTGGTGGTCGTGCTCACGCTGGCGCTCGGCATCGGCGCCAATACGGCTGTTTTCAGCGTCGTGAACGCGGTGCTACTGAGACCGCTTTCATATCGTGATCCGGACCGGATTGTCACTCTCTCCAACGCTCTTTCAGAAACACACGAGGCCCCTACTGCCCTCTCCAGGCAAGTGTCAATCCCTGACTTTGAAGATTGGCAGGCCCAGAGCTCCTCGTTTGAGGCGATGGCCTATTACGGCTCGCCTCGCGAAAAGGGGGTGATACTGGGCTCAACTCCCGAGTACACCCGACTCACCATCGTCAGCTCTGACTTTTTTCGCGTCTTTGCTGTTGAGCCGCTCGTCGGCCGCTCGTTTACGCCTGAAGAAACCAAACGAGGGGGCGGCGGAGCAGCGATGATCAGCTATAACTATTGGCAAATCCATTTTGGTGGTGACCCTCGTGCACTGGGACAGACTGTCCGAATTTCAGAGCCACTATCAATCGTCGGAGTGCTTCCACCAGGCTTTCGTTTTCCCGATAACACTGATATATGGGTCCCGGCGGTGGGACCGGCGGGACATCGTAGTGGGATGAACTTCCTGTCCGTCGGGCGCCTTAAAGTCGGTGTGCCGATCGAACAGGCCCGAGCCGAGATGACGGTCATCGCCCAGCGCCTGGAGCAGCAGTATCCAGAAACCAATCGTGGGCGGGGCGTTGTCGTCACGAAATTGATGGACGTGATGGTTAGTGACGTTCGCATGACGCTCTACCTTCTACTCGGTTCAGTATCTGTCGTCCTTCTGATAGCTTGCGCCAATACCGCGACGCTTCTGCTCGCCAAAGCGAGTACACGGACGCGCGAAATCTCTCTTCGCGCTGCACTGGGTGCAAGCCGTAAGCGGATTGCGAGGCAGTTAATCACCGAAAGCTTACTGCTGGCCTTGATCGCAGGCCTTGCCGGTCTAGTGCTCGCCTATTGGGGATCAAGGGCACTGGTGGCGCTGGCTCCCGCCGACGTACCGCGGCTAGCCGAAGTCGGCATCGATCGCTGGGTACTCGGGTTCACTCTTGGAATGTCGGTGATCACCAGCCTTCTTTTCGGCTCCATACCTGCGTTCTATGCGTCAAATGTGGAATTGAGCGAGGCTCTGAAACAGGGCGGAACGCGGATCACCGGCGGCCGGCGAATGGCCAGCATTCGTGAGTTCCTCGTGGTGGTTGAGATCGCTCTTGCCGTGACGCTTGTCTGCGCGTCGGGTCTGCTGATCAAGAGTTTCGTGGCGCTCAACAACGTGGCTTTGGGTTTTCGGCCCGAAAGCGTGCTCGTTATGCGCGCAACTGCCCCGGCGCCACCCTCCGAAGACATCGCCCGCACACGGCAGTTTTTCAGTGACATGCTAACGCGGCTCGCCGAAACACCCGGAGTGGTGGCGGCCGGCGCTACAATGGCGCCGCCTGGATATGTTGATTCGACAGGGGGGTATTTCCTCGATCATTTGCCCGCGCAACAGGATTGGAGCCGTGCGCCGAGCGTGGTGTTATCGGTCGTAGCACCTGGCACTTTCGCGGCGCTCGGCATTCCGCTCAGGAGCGGTCGCGACTTCAGCGAGAGCGATACGCTGGACAGACCCTTTGTCGCTGTGGTCAATGAAGCGCTAGTTCGCAAATCGCTGCCCAACCAAAACCCGCTCGGTAGGACCATCTTCTGTCCCTTCGATTCGTTCCAAGGGATGAAGATCATCGGTGTCGTCGGCGACGTAAGGCAGCGTGGCCCCGAGCACGAACCGATGCCTGAGTGCTATTTGCCGTACGGGCAGCACGACTTTAACGGAGCGACTTTGAGCCTGGTGGTGCGGGCCACAGGGGATCCCAATGCCCTTTCACAGACACTGCGGCGTATGGCGAGCGAGATCAACCCAGAGGTCCCAATGAAGTTCACCGCCATGGAGGCTATGCTGTCTGAGAATGTCGCCGCCCCTCGGTTTCGCACGGTATTGTTTGCAGTTTTCGCAGGGTTGGCAGTCTGTCTCGCTATGGCCGGTATCTATGGCGTGATGGCCTTCACGGTCGACCGGCGATCGAACGAGATCGGAGTAAGGATAGCGCTCGGTGCGAGCACAGGTTCTGTGGTACGACTCGTTCTCAGACAAGGGCTGGTGCTCGCCGGCATAGGCCTTGTTTTGGGGTTGGTTGCGTCGATTGCCGGCACACGTCTGCTTCGCACCATGCTCTTTCAAGTTCAGCCAAACGACCCTACAGTCTATCTAGCTGTTGCGTTTCTGGTAGGCTTGGTGACACTAGCTGCAGGCTACCTTCCAGCCAGCCGCGCTGCCAAGGTCAATCCTGTGGTTGCATTACGGCAGGAGTAGGTGCCACCGAGAAATTTTACGCGATGCAAGTATTACTGCAGTCGCGAAATGTTCTGTGTCGTTTATTTCCAGATCAGAAGAGCCTCAGCCTGATCATCCCATCATTGCTCAGAATGATCATTATACTGACCGGTCTGTGTTTGCGCCGGCTCTTATACTCGGGAGTAACCGCCATGATCCGTTCTCCCTCGGGGACGAATTTCAGCAGGTCATCCCACGTGAAGTTCTTCGGGACCGCATTGCCAATAAGATCGCACATGTTCCCCTTGCTTACCGAGATGGACATGGCTACACTCATCTCGGTAACCAAGTGATGCAGCATAAGTGCATATGAGCAAACCGACATATCTGGTCCAGGGCACTCTGACCTTCTGATCTTGAAGATCCTGCGTTAGAGCGGCTCCGTGGGTGGATAATCGGACAGCGCCTGAAACAAGTCTCATGCGATATTCTGCAGGTCAGCGACGGATCGATATGTCCTGCCTACATAAGCCGGTGCGGGAGGGGTTGGATACTGCAGAATCGGAAACCAAGCGAGATTATCATCGCGAGAAGTTCTCTTCGTTAACGCGGCTCTACCCAGGAAGTGAAAAAGAAGCCGACTGGAATCGCCTATCTAGTGCCATCCGCGCGTGGTGAAACTCAAGGAGTTTTGATCAATGCGAAACAAACGCTGGTTTTATACCATCCCATTGCGGTTACGCTCCCTCTTTCGCCGCAGGCAAATCGAGCAAGAACTGGACGAGGAGCTCCGCTATCACCTCGAGCGGCAAATCGAAGAGAACGTCACCAGGGGTATGACGCCGGAGGAGTCGCGTTATGCCGCGCTGCGCGCTTTGGGCGGGATCGAGCAGCGGAAGGAGGAGTGCCGTGATATGCGACGCGTGAGGCCGATAGAAGAACTGATACAAGATCTACGCTATGGGCTACGGACGCTGCGCAAGAGTCCCGGCTTCACGGCGGCGGCGGTGCTCTCGCTGGCACTGGGGATTGGAGCCAACACAGCGATTTTCAGCCTGGTCGACCCAATCATAATCAAGACGCTTCCTGTCAAAAACCCGGAACAACTGGTAGTGCTTAGCGGCGATCGGCAATACCCGGGACTCCCCTACTCGATGGTCGAGGAACTTCGCACTCGCACCCAGGTGTTTTCAGGAATCTCCTTTTCCGATGCGGAAATGACCATAGACGTGGTCGACCCTGTAGCCGGAGATCAGATAGAGACGGCCAGGCTACAGCTGGTTTCCGGGGAATATTTTCAGGTATTGGGCGTCAATGCGGTCCTCGGCCGCACGCTCACGTCAGCCGACAACCAGGCGCCCTGCCCAACTCCGGTGGCAGTGCTGAGCTACAGTTTCTGGCAGAGCAGATTCGCCGGAGACCTTTCGATAATCGGCAAAAGCATTACTCTGAGAAATCAGCCGTTCACCATCATCGGCGTAACGACGGCCGAATTCTTCGGCGATGAAGTGGGAAGCGCGCCCGATATCTGGGCGCCGCTACTGCTGATAAATAGCGTAAGAACAGGCCAGCCGTGCCGCGGCGATAACGGTATCACGTTCAATCGACAGCTCATGGCGCGGCTCCGTCCGGGAGTGAGCATTGAGCAGGCTCGAGCGGCGCTGGACTTATTCTGGGGACAACTCGCGAACGAGCCGACGAGCGGGCTCGGAAGTTGGGTAAATAGATTTTCAAAGATGGGTTTTATCTCAAAGATAAAAATGTCTCCCGGCCAGCGAGGATTAACAATCCGAACGGCAGGAACGAGAGGACTGCGCAGCTGGATTGTTCAGCCGCTTCAAATCCTGATGACGGTCGTGGGACTGGTGCTCATCATCGCCTGCGCCAACGTCGCCAACCTGCTGCTGACGCGCGTCGCGGTGCGACAAAAAGAAGTTGCGATACGTCTCACCATCGGCGCGGGCCGCTTCAGGCTCATCCGCCAGTTCCTCACCGAAAGCGCCCTGCTGGCAGCCGCCGGCGGCCTTCTGGGACTGGTTTTCGCCTGGTGGGGCAGCCGTCTCCTCCTGGTTTTGATGTCGCGCGGCGCAACTCCTATCCCCATCGATGTGACGCCGAACATCCGCATTCTCGGCTTCACGATAATATCCTCGCTCCTGACGGTATTTCTCTTCGGCCTGGCGCCCGCGCTCATCGCCACGCGGCAGGATCTGAATGCAACGCTCAAGGCATCCACGGCGCAGATTCTCCCCCGCTCACGCCTATCGCTCTCCCGCTCTTTAGTGATTGCGCAAGTCGCGCTGTCGGTCCTGCTGCTGACCGGAGCCGGCCTGATCATCCAGACCTTGCATAACCTGCGCACGATGGATTTCGGAATCGATACTGAACACATCATCCAGGCCCGCGTCTCCGCGGAAGAAGCGGGTTATCAAGGAAATCAGGTAACTGAACTAAAACAGCGAATACTCGAAAGGCTGAACTCCGCGCCGGGCGTTCGCTCCGCCGCCACGGCAGATAGCGGATTTCTGTCGGGCACCGGCACTTCATGTTGTCTCGCCATCGAAGGCTTTGCTCTTCATCTCGATGAAGACCGCAAAATCGACGTCGACTACGTGAGGCCCGGTTATTTTCAAACTCTGGGTCTGCCGCTGATGCTCGGTCGGGACTTTACCGCAGAAGATCTAAGTCACGACCCCTACAATCGGCAGAATCGAAGCCGCGAGCCGGCCGCCGGCCCGATAGCCGCGATCATCAACGAAACGATGGCGCGTAAATATTTCGGGACTGCAAATCCTCTGGGGAAACGCTTTGGTATGCAAATTCCGGGGCGGAGCAATATCAATTACAACAGAGAGATCGTCGGCGTCGTTAAAGATTCCCCCTACTGGGAGATCCGTGCCGAGATACGACCGCTGATCTATATTCCCAGTCAGGAAGGAGATATGTTCGTGGTGCGTGCGGAGGGTCGGGCTGACTCGCTTGTGGCAACGATCCGCCGGGAGATCGAGGCTGTCGACAAGAAATTAAAGGCGAGCGACATCCACACTGCCTCTCAGGCTATTGATAGACGCCTGTTTTCAGAAATATTGCTGGCCAGGCTTTCGAGCTTTTTTGCCCTGCTGGCGCTGCTACTCGCTTGCGTCGGGCTGTATGGCGTGCTGTCCTACGAGGTGGCGCGCCGCACGCACGAGATCGGCATACGGATGGCGCTCGGCGCGCAACGAAGGGACGTCGTCGGGATGGTAATGCGCGAAACTATGCTGCTGTTGATTATAGGCATAGTCATTGGACTGAGCGCAGCATTGGGCTCTACACGCTTCATTGCAAGTTTGTTGTATGGTCTGACGCCGAATGATCCATTAACAATCGCGCTTGCTTCAATGATGCTGCTGATTGTTGCGGTGCTGGCGGGTTATCTGCCGGCGCGCAGAGCTGCGCGTGTCGATCCGATGGTGGCATTGCGCCACGATTAGGAGGATCGAGAGATGCGATTCATACGCTGGTTCTACACTATGCCGCTAAGGTTGCGCTCGCTCTTCCGTCGCAGACAAGTCGAGCAGGAACTGGACGAGGAGCTCCGCTATCACATCGAGCGGCAAATTGAAGAACACATCGCCAAAGGTATGACACCGGAGGAAGCGCGATACACCGCTCTGCGCGCACTGGGCGGGATCGAGCAGAGAAAAGAGGAGTGCCGCGATCTGCGACGGGTGAGATTGATTGAAGATCTAATACAAGACCTCCGCTACGGGCTACGAACACTGCGCAAGAGTCCTGGAGTCACGGCAATTGCCATCCTCTCGCTTGCCCTCGGAATTGGAGCCAACACAGCTATCTTCAGCCTGATCAACGCGCTGATGTTGAGAATGCTGCCGGTCAAAGAGCCGCAGGAACTGGTGGTTTTCTCCCACACCAACACGCTGGGTACAAGAGTCACGAGCAATAGTTTTAACTATCCGCTCTACGAAATGTTCCGCGATCGCAATCAGTCCTTCACCGGCATCTTTGCCGCGGGTGGGGTGGGAAGGGCGCGGCTGACGGTGGAGGGAACGGCAGGCGAGGTCGAGTCTGCTCAACAGAATCGCGTGTCGGGTAACTTCTTCTCTGTTCTGGGAGTCGATGCGATCATAGGCCGCACTCTGACCGAGGACGATGACAGGATAGTCAATCCACAACGGGTAGCGGTAATCAGCTACGATTTCTGGCAACGCCGGTTCGGCCTTGACCCCGCCGTCATAGACCGTCGAATCACTCTCGATGACAGACCGTTGACTATTGTGGGCGTCGCTCCGCCAGGCTTCTTCGGTTTCGAAGTCGGGCGTAGACCCGATATCTGGTGGCCGATCACCGAAAAGGGCGACGGTTCGTTAAGACATTACGATGATTATTGGATTCGAGTAATGGGTCGTTTGCGTCCCGGAGTGAACCTCACGCAGGCGCGGGCCGAGATGCACTTGATCTACCGGCAGCAGATTGATGAGATCACCAGGGGGGAAGGGGCAAACTGGAGACCGACGGAGCGGCAAAACTGGTTCGAGAGCCGTATCGAGCTCGAATCGGGGAGCGCCGGTTGGACACTTTTACGTCAAAGATTCCGTCAACCGCTCTTGATCCTGATGATCACCGTCGCGCTAGTGCTGCTAGTCGCTTGTGTCAATATCGCAAACCTGCTGCTGGCGCGCGCGGCGATGCGGCGCAAGGAGATTGCGGTACGGCTGGCGCTCGGCGCAGGACGCTTCAGGCTGATCCGCCAGTCGCTCACTGAGAGCGTTCTGATGGCCGTGCTCGGCGGCACCGCCGGATTACTCTTCGCACACTGGATCATGCGTCTTCTCCTTGCCTACCTACCACAGCAAAGTCAGGTGTTGCTCGATGTCGCGCCGGATGGACGGGTGCTCGGATTCACTCTGGCGGTTTCGCTACTGACCGGACTGTTGTTCGGCCTGGCGCCGGCGCTACAGGCGACGCGGCTCGACTTGATCTTGTCACTCAAGGATGCAGTGGGGAGGAGCACGGGCCGCACGCGATTTGCGTTGAACAAACTCCTGGTCGTGACACAGGTTGCGCTATCGCTCTTCCTGCTCGTCGGCGCTGGGCTCCTTGTGCGCAGCCTGCATAATTTACGGAATATAGACACTGGTTTCGATCACGAGAATCTGATGCAGTTCTCTATTGATCCTGGCAGAGGCTATAACACCGAGCAGCGCGTTAACCTGCATAAGCAACTGGTGGCGCGGCTGGAGACATTACCGGGTGTGCGCGCAGCCACATTTTCCAGTCCCGGCTTTCTGATTGGCGGTACCTATCGTACTGTTCCCACCGTTCCCGGCTACGCGGCGGGGCCCGATGAAGACCTGACGTGTCACTATATGGATGTGGGACCACGTTTTTTTGAAACGATGAAGATACCGATCCTGGCAGGTCGCGACTTCGGGCCGCAGGGTAAAGGAGTAGTGATCAATCAGACGATGGCCCGCTATTTCTTCGGCAAACAGGACCCGGTCGGTAAGCGCTTCTACGAAGGTAAGCAGCAATATGAGATTATCGGAGTAGTGAAAGACGCCAGGTACTCTGATATGCGCGAACAACCGCCGCGCACTTTCTATCGGCAGTGGCCTCCAGATAATGTGACCTTTCAGCTGCGCACAGGCGGCGAAAATCAGGCCTATGTGGCAACGATCCACCTTCTGGTACGGGAGATCGACCCGAAGCTGCAGGTAGTGGATTTACGCACTATGGATGACGCTGTAAACGATGACCTCGTAAAGGAGCGCTTCACCGCGCAACTTGCGAGCTCCTTCAGTCTGTTCGCCCTGCTGCTGGCCTGCATCGGGTTGTACGGAGTGATGTCCTACGCTGTGGCGCGCCGGACGAGTGAGATCGGTATTCGCATGGCCCTCGGCGCACAAGCGCGGGACGTTGTAGTGCTGGTTATGCGAGAGACGATGCTGCTGGTTGTGATCGGTGTCGCTATCGGACTGGCGGCGGCATTGGCGTCCACACGTCTGGTATCCACGCTATTGTATGGCCTCACCCCCTCGGATCCTTTGACTATCGCGTTGGCCACGATGCTGTTAATCGTAGTAGCGGCTCTAGCCGGGTATCTGCCTGCGCGACGTGCAGCGCAGGTAGAACCACTTGTGTCTCTCCGGCACGAATAAGGAGGCTTGAGGGGATGCGATTCATACGCTGGTTCTACACCATACCACTGAGATTCCGCTCGCTCTTCCGCCACCGGCAGGCCGATCAGGAGTTGGACGAAGAGCTCCGATAACACATTGAACGGCAAATCGAAGAGTTCATCGACAAATGTATGACTTTAGAGGAAGCGCGTTATGATGCGCTGCGCGCTCTCGGAGGCATTGACCAACGCAAGGAGGAGTGCCGAGATATGCGACGTGTACGGTTGATCGAAGACATGGTCCAGGATGTCCAATATGGGCTGCGGACGCTGCGCCGCAATCCAGGCTTTGCCGCGTTCTCAATTCTCATTTCGGCGGCGACTCAACAATCCGCTAGTAGCGCATATTATGCGTCAGTCGCGTCAGAACGAAATGCTCTGTGTCCTTGTGGTACCCGACATATTTCCTCCATGCCTTTTGTATTCTTCCATCGGTTTTCAATTCATTTTCGGATTCCGATAGATACAAACATTCCTGCTGAGCTGCTTAGTCGGCGTCGCGCCTTCATCCGTCCTAATGCCATGTAGCAAGGAGAGTGCCTCGCTCAGGGCAGTAGTGGCGCCTCGCCGGGACACCTCAATCACCTCGTTCAGACCTGTCGAGCTTGACAGATGTATCTGTTCGTAGGCGCAGATTGGAATCTCACGGTTGTCCTTAAATCGCCGATCGGGGCCACCTTTCTTGTTGACGTAGCGCCAAGTTCTCCCGACTACTGTCGCGTCCTGAGGGACAGCCTCCTCCTCAACAAACTGGCTCTCGGCGATGTTGAGATCGAGAGCTGAGTAGCTGATAGCGCCTACAGCTGCCGGCTCGAACACCAGAAGCCGATCTGGCATGAATGCAAGCACCTGCTTGCCGACTGGAACCAGTGGCACCTCGACATTCGTTTTGACAAACGGGGGCGCGCCGGTGGTCAGGCTAAACTGCTTGCGCTTCACAATCCCACTGGCTCCTGCATGATACTTGCGGTCCTGGACTTCCCCCCGGGCTTCAATGTGCCATGTCCGGGAGCACGACCGTAACATGCTAAAGGCATCGTGGAGTCTCGCATATGCGGTCTCGACCTCCGGCTCGAGTTCGTACAGGATAACCGTTGTCTTTCGGAGTTCGTCTTTCATGGATAGCAACCAGCAGATTCCGACAGCCAGGGCAGCGAACAGCACGACCAACCAAGTGGGCGTATCACCCGCGAGTAATAGCAGTGTCCCGATGATGGACAGAGCGATCGCACCCGGCAGAAGTCGGACCTTCTTCCTCTTTTCGTTCATCTCCCGGAGGAGTTCACCGCTGGATGCATCAACCATCTCCTGGACGGACCTGCTTTCGATATCATGTAGTGGTCCCGCCGTGCCCGGCGGGACTTCCGGGCCAGAAGGCGCGCCGGGACCCGGCAATAGCTGAGGGTTGTTCGACCGGGTGGCTGCGCGTCCGCTTGGCGGATTGAGACTCTTGCGAAAGTAGAGCCCTCCTCGGCCCATGTGGACGTAGTTCCCGCGCGGCCCTGTGCCGAGCCGGAGCCCCTTGATTCCTGCGGACACGCCCACGCCCGACTTTGACAGGTTGAATCGAAGCGGGCCAACTTTGAGCGCCTTCCTGATGTAGAAGCCCATAGACTATCCTCCTCTCCGGCCGTCTAACAACGTTTTATCATTCTGTAAATTTCAGAATGGGTTATTTTCTTGCCAGCCTTTATGTACTGCTTGTGATCAGGGTGGCTTCGGTATATGGGGCAATATGAAAGCTATATTGGAGGGAAACATCTCTCTAATTTGAGTGATTAATATGACGCACATCTTTCAACATTTAATCTGATCGATTAAATTCAAAGATGATTGCATATTGGCTCAGTTACTTTAGTTTTGCCTGATGGTGATCTCAGCATCTTTTGCATGGTATAGCCCCCATCCACAACCCGATCGATGCGTCCGGACTTAATAAGCCGGCTAATTTGATTGGCCGTCACCCCTGCTCTGCGAGATTGCGGCGGGTCACCTGGCTCTCTTCTCTTTCGCCATCGCATCAAACTCAGCGATGTCTAATCCCCTTGCATCGAGATAGTTGTGAAGCTCACGGCGAGCCGCCATCTTCTCGCGGGCGGAGGTCTGTTCGAGGACTTCGCCAATCTTCCAGGTAACGACAGTCGCCTGCCGGTCATATCCGCTTCGCCGATAATATGCGCCATCGTTGTACTCCCATATCCAACCCACAGGGCAATTCTCCGAGAGGGCGATCATGGTCAGGTTCTTGAGCCGCCTCGAGCAGTATGAGTCCTCAGATTCAAGATAGGGCCCGCGGTCTTCCATCCCGGCGTAGAGACAGACCTGTTCGTCAGCGTGTTTATCGATGCCAGGCTCGGTGAGAATGAATAACTTCATTAAGCGATCAAGCTCTTCCTGCGAGCCCTTCTCAAAGTGGAGTTCGTGACCTTCAGCGGAAGGATCAAAGAACGGGTCTTCCATGAAGCGACTGATGCCGTCGCGAAAGTAATCGTGCAGGCGTTTGCTTATCGCATCGTGGTCGTTTCCGCATTCCTGCCAGACCTCCACCAGGTCGAGTTTGTGCTCAAAGAACTCATACGAGGCCCCTTCCTTGATGACGCCGATGCCGTCAGCCCGGAAGATTACAGAGACGCTTTCGAAGCTATAGTCGCAGGTAGTGGTCAGATGAGGGATACGGGCGTTGACGAAGCCCACCCTCTCGACCAGCGATCCTTCGCTTTCGGGTCTGACCTCTACGAATATCCTGTAATCGACGGCTCTGAAAGTGAGGTCGGGATAGACCTCTTCCAGCTTATCGAAGATGTGGTTGTATTTGGGTTCTTTCGTTGGAGACTGGCCATATCGCTCGCGCAGGAAGTTGTGGAATTTCAGAAGCGACATCATTTCGCGGTAATCCAATTCCGCTTCGCGAGCTTTCTCATTGAGGTCTGTAAAATCCATTATGTCCTCCAGCGGCACGATTTTTTTGCGGCCCGCCGATATATCCGGTCTAAGCGAATGATTGCCCGGATTTTCTACGAGCGGCAGCGAACATTAACGGAGCGAGGGGAGAAACCCGCTCGACCACCCCTGGCCCCTATGTGCGAGTCTCCCGCCTCCGCCTCCGCTTATTGCCGCCCGCATTCATGTTCTCTTCTTCGTGTGATCATCGAATTCAGGAGCAGAGGCAGGGATCAACGTCTCGTAAGGGTCGTCATCGAACATCAACCCGAGTGAGACCATTTCGATCTCAGGTTCTCGATCGGCCCGACGGTGGAGATTGATCGCGCAGATGGCATAAGCGGGTTCGCCGTTGCTGCGGTTCCGACATTCGAGCAGGGCGATGTCGCCGTTCCTGAAAGCCCTCTCCAAAGAATTAAAGTTAGTTTTGATCGCATTGGGAATCGCCATCATCACCTCCTCGTTATCGACAGGCTGCCAGAGCCAGGGGCATTACGATTGCCACGCAGCGATCCTGATCGGATGTGCTGATAGTGAACTGGGCCGGTGTCTCGCCGTTCTTGATCTCGAGTCGGATTTCGTCTTCATCGAGAGCGTTGAAGACGTCGCTGAGATAGCTTGCGTTGAACCCCACGGTTATCTTCTTTCCTTGATATCTGACTGGTATGGTCTCGCCCGCTTCTCCGCAGCCAGCAGACTGCGATGAGATATCCAGCTTCCCTTTGCCGATCACCAGTTTGATCGCCCGCGAGCGGCTATCAGCCATCAACGCGACACGTTTGACGGCCGGAGAGATAAGGTCACGATCGAGAGTCAAACGACTAAGATTCTCTTTCGGCAGAACGGCCGAATAGTCCGGGTACCGGCCGGCTAGCAGACAGGAGACGAGTTCACGTTTGCCGATTTTGAAGTGGATGTGATTGTCATTCTTTCCGATCAGCAGCATCTCGTCGCAGGCGGCGCATATCTTTGCCAGTTCGACCAGGGCTTTCTTGGGTATGTTTGCGTCGACCACCGCATCGAATCTTCCTTCGTGCTCGACCAGGGCCAGGCGATGGCCGTCTGTCGCTACCATTCTGATACTTTCGTCGGAGATATCCAGCTTCACGCCGTGGAGGGAGTAATGCGATCCCTCCTGACCGACAGCGTGAATGACGCGAGGGATGAATCGCGAAAAAAGCTCGGCCGGGGCCTCGGCGTATTCGCCCGAGTATTCTTGAACGCGAGGAAAATCCTTGGCGGGCGCTCCATGCAGTTTGAACCTTGAGCCGTTACTTGCGATCGTCGCCTGGCACTGATCGTTGGTCTTAATTTCGATCTCACCATTGGCGAGAGACTTCACTATCTCCGCCAGCTTCCTGGCAGGCAGACAGATCGAGCCGCCCCCGCCCACACTGGCCTCGCATTCGGTCGTGACTGTAACGTCGAGGTCGCTGGCGCGCATCGTGATTTTACCGGGGACAGTTTCGATCAGAATATGCGAGAGGATAGGAATCATCTGCTTCGAACCCGCCACGCCCTGCAGGTAGTAGAGCTCGCTCAAGAGCTGATCGCGATCGACCTTAATGTTCATCATTGCCTCTTGACTCGCCCACCAAGCCACACGGATAGAAATTGACGAAGTGGACACAGGTAGAGCGGTCTTCGTCGTGTCTTATTCGTGTGATCTGATGGGCGAATCTTGTTAATGGGTTTAAACCACAGCAAACTCAGATTCGGTGAAGAGCGGTGCCGGAGTATTAGTGGTTGTGGCGTTGGGAGGGACGATCTCCGAAGTGAGAAGGCTGAGCGCCTCCCGTTCCAATCCGGCGATACCGGCTCGCACCTGATCCTGCCGCATTCCGAGCAGGTCCTGATACATCTCTGCCTTCGCTTTGAGCTGCTTGTAGATGACCAGGCGCTGCGCGATCGTCTTCTCTCGCAGGCGGTCGCCGGATTCGCTCAATCGGCCGAGGTCACCCCGCAGCGAACTGATCTCATCAAGCAACCCGGCGTGGATGGCTTTGGACAGGCCGCGCTTGGCCTCGACCGCGTCGGGAACGCCGAGTGCGCAGACAAACGGATCGAGCCCAGTCATCTGAGGGATAGCGGTGATCAGCTGGCGTAAACGAAGAAGCGAATCGCGCTCTCCTGACGGCACGAAATAGACGCCGCCCGCCTGGCGAAGCGATACTGCACTCATTCCGTTAATGATCTCGCGCATCATCTCGGACAGGTCGCGCGCGATGAACAGGTCGCGGTATTGCCGCCAGTAGGGTGCGAGTTCCTCCGTGACGCGGCGGCTCTCTCGCTGCGCGTCGATGACGCCCTCGGCATCGGTCGTGCAGATCATCTCGCCGGTCTTCTTGTGCAGCAGGATGCGCAGCGCAGTGCCGTACGACAGGCCTAGCACGCTGAAATCGATGTCCTCGGCGACGAGCGCATAGACGAGATGCTCACTGCCCGCGCGGTTGATGACGCGGATCAGCGTTCGTCTACGACCACTACCGTTCTCGTCCTGATCTTCGTCGCCCTGCTGAAGCTGCAAATTTCTGGCAATCCGTTGTTTAACCTTGATCCATTCTGCCAATGCTCGGCGCAATGCCACGCGCGGCGTCGGCGGATCGGGCAGATATTTGTCAAAGCCTGTTGCTTGCAGCGCCTGCTCCAAGTCAGGATGGCTGACGCGAATTCCTGCCAACCGCCAGAAGACTGTGTAGCCGATGAGCGGAAACTGCGAGGTTGAGGCTTCAACGCCGTTCAGATCATGAATGTTCACGCCTTTATGCATAAGACACCTCCTTTTTCGTCAGAGTATGCCGCCCGCTTCAACTTCTGCTTGGAGGAGACGGCTCTTGAATCTCATGAGCCATGATGGAAGCGCCGTAACTGAATAGGGAATTGTGCCATGGGAACCATCCGACACGATCTCCCACGGTATTTTCAATCGGCAATAGGACGCTCACGCGTACTTTGGCTTGTCTTTTCTGCCTTCAGTCATGGGCTGAAGGTGAAACAACGCGGGCTTTTATTTATATTCTCAGCCGGGGTAATTGAAAATTATGGCACCGTTGGAGACAATTGGTTGATGGTTAGAATAACACAACAGATAACAAAAATGCCTGAGATTACCAATATCATTACTGCACACCTAAACACCCCTAGAATACAAAGGCCGAAACTGGTTTATTTTGATAAAAATATATATAACCAGATAAAAAAGCAGTTTTTAATAACCAGTGCTGATTACGAGTTAATTAAGAGAGCCATCAATATTGGAGTTATCATAGTCCCCGGAAGCATCACTGTGTTAGAAGAGGCACTGGGAATATATCGCAGCAAATCTAAAGGTTCCCTAGCTATAGAGAAGCAGGTGCTATCTGAACTCATTGACTGGAAACTGTTCATCAAAGCACCCAGGGATCTATTATTCGATGAAATCATGGGGTATATCAATGATGTGCCTTTTAACCCGTTTACTAGATATCCAATCACGCCAGAAAAGTTATACACAGAGGATCCAAAACAGGTGGCAGATTGGATAAATGTAGAGGCTGAAACAGAAGCACAAAAACTCGCATTTATCGATGGGCTCAAACCAGTTCGAGAGCAATTCCGTAAGCAAATGTTACAGATTCCGAAACAAAACAGAAAAATGACATTTCCCAGACTATGGCAGGAGCGGGCACATGAGTTTGCGGCAGAGTACGTCTCCAGATATTGTGCACTCAAGAAGGTGCAGAAAAAAGGGATCGAAGGCTTATTAGATCGGAGGGTGCTACGCCTTACCGTTGGGTACGATCTTGCTTATTTCTTCAAAAAATTCATCCTTGATGCAAAGATGTCATCTTCTGATTCCCGCGATCATCATCATGTGGCTTTAAGCTCAGTCACAGACATCTTTGTGACACAAGATGGGCCATTGGCCAACCTGCTATCCCTTGTACCAATGGAAAATTATACAGTTTGGTCATATAGGCAATTTATGAGCTGGTTGCGCCTAGTTATTGACTCGCCCACCCGAATACCTAGCTCAGTCTATAAGAAAGCTTGGGTGCGGTAACCTAGAAGCGGCGGGAGTGTCAAACGGTAGAAAAGATCACTTCGAGCGCCGGTAGATCGCCCCGCAGGTCATCAACGCGAAGGACCGCATCGCTGATTTGATCCAGCAACGATTCGCCCTGATTCGCGGCCGATCAGGACGCCGTATGCGCGCATACCGCGTTCCGCCCTTCTCCTAGACCATTCCTTCTGCGATTCGGGAGAAACATCGCTGATTCCGTCGCTGACGCAGATCACGTCGGCCTTCTCGAACTGCGATCCGTCCACCAACTCCAGCGCCTTCTCCATCCACGGCTTAAAGACAGTCCCGCCATTGAAGAAGAAACTGGCGCAGGCGATCACCTCGGCGGGCGTGGCTTCGCCTTTCGGAAACAGGTCGAGCCGCAAGTCGTCCGGGCCCGAGAAATGGATCACGGCCAGGTCGCGCTTCTGCAGTCTCGCGATCGAGAGCAAAGCCAGCATCACTGCCTTGGACCACACCTCGCCCGTCATCCCTCCGTAGTCGGTCGTCATTGAACCTGACTCGTCGATGGCGATGATGATCGGCCCCTGGCCTTCTGGCTCGTTGCCGATCAGGTCGTACTGCATCAGGCTGTTTTCGGCAAATTTGAGATAGAAGAGGTCTTCGAGGTCGGTATCGGCCAGCAATGCGATCTCGCTCGGCAGCAGACGTTCAATTTCACAGCCCGTGGTAATCGAAGTGATCTCGTCGGGCGGATGCTTGACGCGAGTCTTCTGTTGCTGAAGCGCGATGCGAGTGAAACGACCGCAGACGGCGGCGATCTGTTGCAGTTTCGGCGACCGACCCACCTGTTGCGCAATGACGAGCTTCTCTTTTGTCGTGAGCGATCGCCCGCTCCCGCCGTTCTCCGTACCAAAGCCGATGTCATAGCCGCCGCCGAAGGCATTGATCGCGTCGTTGGCCTGCTCAACCTCGGCCATCGCTTCGGCCAGACCTCGTCGGACGGCCCGGCGCACATTCTGTTCACGCTCTTCGGTCGACTCTTCCAGTTTGCGGTTCAGACGCTCCGCTTTCTTCTCTCTCTTTGCGGCGTCTGCTCTCGCTTGCATTGCCTCTCGTTTCAACTGTTCGGATCGTTCCTCATCCGGCGACAGCGCCGCCAGTTCGTCGAGCGCTTCGGCACGGGCGAATAACTGCTCGACCTCGCCGGCCAGTTCGTGCAGTTGGTTGAGATACTTGATCGTCTCTTTATCGAGGGCGGTCACGGCTGAAGCCGCACATCCGATTGTCGCCATCGCGCTGGAGAGCGAATCTCCCACCGTGCCGCTCTCACGCATCTCGCGCCATTCGGTCGTGGAGAAGATATGCTCGATGATCCCACGGTTGATTTTGTGCGCCGGAGAGAGTGGCGCGACTGGAGCGATTCGCGGAACGCGTTTGTGGAAGCTCCAGAACAGGTCACGCAAAAGTGCCGGGCCGGTGCGGATCGTATCCGCCGTCTCATCAACCGTCCGAGCCAGCCGCGCGTACTCATCCGCCGCCTGCACAAACGTCTCTACATCGAATCCGTCGTGCGCTATCGCCTGGCTGCCATCAGTAATTGCGCCGGCAACACTTTTGGAGTCTGGCAGGTCGGCGACAAGCTCCGGCTCCTGGATTTGTTTGCTGATTGTTTCCATAAGGTCACCTGATCGGATGGTTAAAGGACCAGCGAGGCGATCTCCTGCTTCATCTTCCGATGGCCTCGATCACCTTATCGATTCGAGTCGTGTCGCGCCCCTGCTCGACTGCCTGCTCGCGCAGTTCCTGCAATTTCGCGCCGATCTGCTTGAGTTTCGTGTTGGCCTCGATCGCGGCCTGCATCTTCTGCTCCTCGCTCTGCGCGGCTTGCTGCGCGTCCATGCATTCACGATGGACCGACGCCGCCTGGTCTTCGTAATCAACGGCCTTGGAGTTGAGCGGATTGCCGATGCGGGCGAGCGCCTTGCCGATCTCGGCCTGTTGTTCGGGCGATTGCCACAGGACGTGTTTGAGGAAGAACAAGATCATCCTCGGTCACCGCGTCGCGCCCTTCCGCGAGCGCGTGAGCCTGCAACACGCCGAGCGCCTGTCCCCATCGCCGGTCGCTGATGATGATTCCCTTGCCAGCGAGATCCCTGCGCAATTGCTCAATCAGGTCGATCGCCGCGTTCGGAATGGCGACCTGCGCGGCAGCCTGCTGCAAAGCGGCAAGCTCTGACTGCAAGAGCGTCATCGGCTGGCTGCCATTCGAGTTATGACCGTTATGCTTCGCCGGCGAGCGGCGCGGATGAATTTGGCGAAGCCGGTGTCGGTGACGTAGCCGACACGGAAGCGCAGCAGGAACCGATCCCAGAGCGCTTCGAGTTCATTGCCCTGCGGCATCTCGTTGCTCGCGCCGAAGAGCGAGATCAGCGGGACCTGCATCTCCTGGTCGCCGTTGTGGAAGACTCGCTCATTGGCGATCTTCAGCAAGGCGTTCAGGATCGCGCTGCTAGCCTTGAAGATTTCGTCGAGGAAAACGAGTTCGGCCTCGACAAGTTTTCCAGCCGTGATGCGCCTGTACTCATCGCGCTTAAGCCCGCTGACCGACACCGGCCCGAAGAGTTCTTCCGGCGTCGTGAAGCGAGTCATCAGATATGCGAAGCTCCGCAGGCCCGAGCCGTTCTGCGGGCCGATGCGCTCGGCAAGATTCGTGATCAAGGCCGACTTCGCCGTGCCCGGCGGTCCAAGTACGACCAGGTGTTGCCGTGCGAGCAATGCGACCAGAGAAGCGCGAATGACCTCGTCGCGCTCGATCAGCGACGCCGCCAATTCGCGTTCGATGGTTTGCAGTTTATCGAGAGACGGTTTGATGGATGCGAGATTGAGTGTTGTGGACATAGTGATCATCCTTTCACTCATCTGCGTGCCGCTTCCATCTTTCTGCTCGATGCCGTGAGGAGGTTGGCGTCGCCTTTTCGTGCGCTGTGCGCTATACGGATACGGATTGGCGGAGGAGATGAATCTCCAGGTGCTTCAGTCAGGGATTCATGCAAGTATCCTGGGCGTAATGCAAATTGAAGACTCCACAAAACGGCGAAGTCACGTGATTAGTGGTCAGGATAGATTGAATGCTGGCCTGTCGGTAGGTGGCTGCTAGGATTGTGTCAGGAACCGCTTGCGACCCAAGGAGAACTTTTGCAACCAGGCAAGGAGCTGTCTGGTCGCGGCGTCGTCAGGAAAGATGCGCACTGCTTCCCGCGCCGTCCACCACTACTCGGCAGTTGTTGGCTGCGGTCATATCGAGCGACTTATTAGTTATCAAGTGTTCTGTGACAGGACGGAGTTGGGTTGGGCTCCAGGTTTTGGAACTTCAATTGTCTTGAGCGAATCGGATAGATAGAGGGTTTTACATTGATCGCCAGTTGCAATAAGCTTTTGATCGCTTATCCTAAACCCTAACAATGATCCGATGCTATGCGCTAATAAGTTTTTTGGATTACCTTCAACAGTTGGCTCACCAACATTAACCCACCTATTTACTGTCCCGGTGAACAAATCGGCGACTTGAACCAAATTAAAAGCCGCAGAGTCTAATGTCCTTACGTCATTCAAACTGACTTGCCCCGGTGAGAACAGGGCTTTAGCCCCAGTAAGTATTCGTCTCTCCATCTCAGCTATTTCAAGCTTGTCTGTGTCACTATCCGCATCCTTAGAGATGCGTACAGATATGGGGGGACTGATTCTTCTTGCATCAAACTCAGACTTAATACCTTGGAGAACGGTCTCAGCAAATGCATCATATATCGCCTTTGAAAGTCGGTTTGATGGAATACCCTTTCTCTCTATTATGAGCGCGACAAAAGAATTAAGTTGTGTTTGTATAACTCGACTTTAGATAAACGCGGCTGGGGCTTCCACCACAGCCGCGCCAGGGTTAGTTGTTATGCGTGACCATCAACAAACCAACCCAAGAACATATTAATTCACTGACGGACTTTCGTCAGCAAGTTTACGCGCTCTTTGAAAATCAGCACGATGCGTTGTTTGAAATCATGGATGCAGTAATCCAGACACCGGCCGCGCGCTCCTATGCTGAACTCTCGCTAGCTCCTGCCTTCACCAGGAAGTGGCCTAGCCTTTATAGCGCACTCGCCGACGGGTCGATTGATGTTAAAGAGCTGCGGGAGCTATGTCTGAAGCAAATGCCGCGGACGCAAGCGCGAATCCATTTCGCCATCGACGTGATGGCCGTTCGGCGAATGAATTCGCCAACCTTGAAGGATCGCGTCTTTTGCCACGGGGCGAAACGCGAGGTTTCAGGCACTGGTATCATTATCGGATTGCCGTACTCGATTCTCGCTTTCGTCAAGCAGCGCGGGGCGAGTTGGGCGCCCTCGCTTCATACGCAACGAGTCAAACCCAGTCAGAGCGCCGTGGATGTCGCAGTAAGGCAAGCCAGTTGGATCGCCGAGCAGCTGACGGCAGAGACGAGCCCCGAGATAGCTCTGGACGGCAGCTATGGCAATCTCAAATTCTTTCGTGGGATACGCGGCGTGAGAAGTTTTGCGACGGCCCGAATGCGAAATGATAGGGTGCTCTACCAAATCCCGCAGACACCCGCTGAAGGCGAACCGATGAAGCCTGGACGTCCACCCAAATATGGCCAGGAATTCCGCTTCGCTGACCCCCAGACTTGGCCGACACCGGATGAAGTCCTCGAGTTTGAAAACGCGCAATATGGGCGTGTCCGTCTGCAATTGTGGTCAACCTTACGATTCCGGACGAAAAAGAATGAGATTGTTGATATCCCCGCCGTTGTCCGCTCGCAGATTCATTTGGAGAGGGACCAGCCGCCCGCACCGCATTGGTACGGAGTACATAATGGGACGACAGAAGAGACCACTCTGGGTCGCGTCTTTGAGTGCATCACGCATCGTTGGCCGATAGAGCCCGCCAACCGATTTCGCAAAGAAAGACTCTACGCCGAGCTGCCGAAAGTGCGACAAGCCGAGGCCAGCGATCTCTGGCTTCAGCTTCTACAAGTCATCGAGTGGCAACTTTACCTCTGGCATCCGGCGGCGAATGATGCTCATCTGCCGTGGCAAAAGCCTCTTGCTCTCGAGCAATTGACGCCCGGCAGAGTGATCCGCTCGCTGAGTGAGAATTTAAAACGAGTAGGCACGCCGGTTTCGGCTGTGCTACCACGAGGAAAATCTCCAGGCTGGCCTTCAGGCCGAGTCCGGACAGCGCCAACGACCTACCTTCTTGAGTCGATGAAGCGTAAAAAGGCGCTAGAAATGTCAAAGAACGAATGAAACAAATGAAATGTTGAACGAAAGTAGCTCTTTTCAACCTGATGGATAGTCAGGTTTTGGGAGAGCGTTATCTAAAGTCGAGTATAAGCGACTCTCCGAAAAATGATGCTGCAAGTTTAGCATCATCGTGTTTGCTTATTTCGGAAAAGTGAAATTCTTTTGTGGTATTTCGTGCGGTTCTCCAGTGGTTGAACCTTCTTTCGAAGAACTCCCATTCATTATGGTTGTAAATCCAATAGCTACCGACAACCACGTAATCATGAAGTCTTACCACTCTCGTCGGCAAAGATTGCAATTTCTGAAGCAATCCGCCCTTCAGGAGTAAATGCCTCTCTCGCTTCTTCTTCTAGTTTTCTCCTTTGTCTCCGAACTTGTGGATCGGCCTGAAAAAGGCCGTACTCATTTTGAATTTTAGCTCTGTAACGCTGCATATCGTAGAACTTTGGAATCTCGTGAAGAGAGTCCAAAGATAATTTTCCATGTGCGTCAATGAACTTTGAATAGAATGTTTCAACCACACGAATAGAAAGTTGGCGGTCTGAGTTTCGCGTGTCGGGATAGTGATTGAGTACATATGCAACCTGATCTTGCAATTTTACGATTTTGTTTTCACTCAATGCACTTAGAAGCCTATCTCTAGCCCGTTCAATAGCTAGCCTTTTTTTCTCGTTTTTTTCTTGTGAGAGGTCAGACGCGACTATCTGATTCTGTTCTTCCATCTGATACTCCCCTGAGGTAGAGAATAGTATCTTAAATTGCGAAGCAGATTTCGGCACCTCGGGTGCTGTACTGCTATGAGCCGCTACGATTGATAGCCAATGTCATGAGAGCGGAAATCAAGTAATATTTCTCGTCGCTTGATTCCTTCCAGTATATTTAGTGATCTATTTAATGCAAATCTTTCAACTTTTAATTTTCGAACCGCTTTCGCTCAATAACCACGCCAGCATAGCTTCTGGAATATAGTAGTAGAGTAGGAATCGAGGGGGATCATTCTCAAGGTGTGCGAGCGTTTGGTTTGAGAAGACCGCGCTAGGTTAGAATTGCAAGCCACGGTTTTACCTGGCCAAGGCAGCTGAGATTAGCCTCGAACGAGTCTCGGATTAGGTTGCCGAGGGCGATCGGCATTCGTGATGTCAGCCGTTAGCAGCCTGATCGTTTAGATGGTAGATTTTGGGATTCGGTTCGGTGAACCGGAGGTGTCAGTGACCCATATGAATGAACTCGGCCAAAACCTGTGGGTCAATCGCGATGAGGTCTCCCGTCGCCACCAGACGGCGGGACAGAATGCCCGAGCAGCAGCCTGGTCGGTATGCTCCTTTACTTCCGCCGCGACCAGAAAGCCGGTGTCCAGTAAATGAATCATAATCTGCCTTCCAACATTTCACCGAGAATATCGTCCTCGGCTGTCAGTGGACGCAGCATGACACCCAAGCTTACCGGCGCTATTTCCAGGATGCTATGCGGCTGTGGGCCAGCTGGCCAGGCAGCAGAAACGACCACGGTTACTTCCTGCCCCTCAGGCAATTGTATGCCGTTGTTGAGCACTATAACGCCGTTCCTTACGTGGCCACTGGCAACCATAGAAGATACTCCATGTGGAGAAGACATAAAAACATTTTATCAACCAGGTTAAGCAAGCGAAAGTGAGGGACGCTTGCACGGAACTCTAACGGTGGAAACTGCCGCGAGCGAGAAGGCTTGAATCAATCTGAAGAAAGTCTCGGCGATTCGCCAGTTGTCTATAGCTTCATCTCATTTTAGGCATTTGCTCAACGCACCACTCCCGCCAGGGTATCGGTGCTATATTGCGGCTCCATGCCTCGAGCATAGTGAATGTTCCGGTACCCGCCATTTGGCACAGCATAAAGGAGGTCGAGTACGGGATATGCATCCTTGACAGCTCTCACCCATTTGATCAGGGCGACCTGGTGACGACGCACAAGCTCGCGCGGCTTGGCTCGCCGCTTGACGCCTAATTTCTCCCGGAGAGCTTCGTCAGACAACTCAGAGACGTGAGTGCGGATCGACATATTGGTCCTTGTTAAAGAGACGAAGGGCTTGGAACCCTCATTAGATGTAAGCGGGCAAATGGCGAACTAACGAACGAGAGCGTCGCCGCTCACCGTCCCTGCGAGCCGCTTCTGTTTTTCGAGCGAATTGGGAATGCGGTGGTCTCGGACAGGCGTGTCATCGCGATCTGTCGAAACCGGGGGCCGAGGCGATCGAGCCAGCGCTGGACGCTGATGGATGTGATCGGTAGATTGCGAACTGCGGCGTCGTCAACTCCCTTGACCCGGACATCCCACGAGGCAATGCGCGTCGTCGAGAGCGTCCTTTCGCGCTGTATCCGCCTAGCGACGAGCGCTGCCAGGTGAAAGCAGACCTTCTCGTTTGAATAATGATCTTGATCGAACGCAATCCAAATAGGTCTGCCGTGTGTGAGTTCGATGATCGGGCTGTGATTGGCCGTTACGCATGGCGTCGCGACAATATACAACTCAGGATGGATGGCAGAGAGGACATCCGCTTTGAGCACTCCCTCGACGATCACAATCCGGGCATCACGCGGAACATCAGCAAGATGGAACTTGAAATGTAACGGGCTGCCCGAGCCGGACCCGTGCGGCAGATCGGAAGAGGAGAGCCAGAGGTATCGCAACCCTTTCTTCGAAGCGATCGGCAGTCGAATCTGGCAGGCTTGAATGCGCCCCGAGTCATCGCGCACAGGGATAAGCAGTCTCGGGAGCAGATAATCTTTCGGCTTCCAGAGATGCACCCCCTGCCAGTCCTCCCAGAGCCCTGGAATGCCGCGCAGCGAACCAACGCCCGGAAACTGGTCATTTATCTCCTGCAGGAGCAGCCGCGAGATGCGGTCTCGCTCTCTCGAACCTCCGGCCAGCCCTCCGTAATTGCCGATATGACATTCGTTTAATCCGCGCGCAAGAAGCCCCGTCTCTCCGGCGATGAGCACGCCTGGATAGAGAGTGGCCGGGCTGAGTTCGATCAGTTTGCCGTAGATGAAGTCGCGAATTTCGATAGAAGCGATCGGCGACTGCGGAAGATCGGCGGCGAGGCGAACGCCAATTCCCTTCTCTTCATGCGAATCTTCGTGAATGAAGATCGCGCCGCCGTGGCTGTTGATCTTGCGCGCACCATCGCTTACGCGCATACACACGGAGAGAGTCTCGTCTCGGACAAACACGCACCAGTCCGGCTTTCCGCATATTCGGCAAGGCCTGCGCCGATTGACGCGGCAGAAGACGTTTGAAGTCGATGTCGGCATGGCGTCACTGCAAACCGCGCCATTTTCAGACCGATGAAGCGCGCCGATTGAGGAGCGCCCTCATTGACCGGATAACCAGCAAGACGCCGACGACTTCTCCCTTGAACGGCCGCCGGTCGAAATAACCAAACCGGTCTGGTCGGTAGTTTTTTGATTTTCGTGAGGAGATCCAGTCACCTATCGGGTATATCCCAGCCCAAGCTATAAACAGACTCCTCTCCTTTATAACCGATTATCTTCAGATCAGATTGCCTGATGTAATTTTCCGAAAGAATGAACGTGGCGTAGGCGCAATGGTCCGGATCACCGAAACGAACCAATGAAGATAAACCACAATCACCAAGAGCGACTCCTGTGCGTGCAGCTTGGAGATAGACCTCAAGCTCCGCATCGAATAAAACCGTCTTATCCGCGCAGTTATAAATCCGCACGCCCGCCACTGCATCTTCATATTTTGTATAAGTGTTGATTGCGCCTTCCTTCTGTCCGAAGAGTACGCGGATGCCACCAGCCGGAGCATCGTAAATGCGCACACTATACCCGTCGCGGCTTGGAACAATTTTGTGTTCGACCATGGCAAAATCCTCCTTTTGCGCACTACCGTCGCCCGCTTTGTTCTTGTATGAGTGCTGAGCCATTTCTTGCTGCCCCTGACTCGTTGCGTGATCGCATAAGACCCCGAGCGGCGTTGAGGTCTGCTCTGGCGGATGTCGAAATCTTAAGTCCTTTCCATTGCCATTTTCTCTTCAACCTATTCCGCAAAGCCTCACTCTTCCCGCTTCTGTGTGCGGATTTTGCGAGGTGAGAGGTATTGAAGAAATCTCATCACCGGGAATGCGGCTTCGTCCGGCGCTCTATCGACTACCGAGATACCCGTCAATTCTTTCAAGCGGTAGTCTTCAACCCCTTCGATTACTGTCCTTGTAATCTCAGGAGCGACGTCATATAACCTGCAAGCCTCGACATGCCTATTGACGAGCATGAGGACGTGGTCGATAACAGGCGTCTCCAGTTCTTGAGTCTTGAAACATCTTTCGATGATTTTACTTATCTGATCGACAGTGATGGTCGGCATCTTCCCTCCTCTTGGCTGGTTAAAACGCGGCGAGAACAAGCTACCAGCGCGAGTGCTGGCTTGCGCTCACAATGCCGACCGCTATCTCTTTGTGATAAGAAGAAAGGCAATGGTATTTAAATGAAGCAATGCGCACCCTCCAGACCATCCTCAGAGTGCGAATGCGAAATGGATTTCAGTTTTGTCGTTTTCGGGTTGTCTGCGCCCGAAATCAGAGCAACAGAGGGATGAGCCGGAAAATGTCTGGGTGGTGACCGGAGGACCAAAAAGCCGGACTGAGTTTACGCCATCCAACTATTGGACATTGTACTAACTGCAAATTCGCCCATGGAACCATTCCTACCCTTGAAGGTATTCACGTTGGGTAATATTGACTTTCCGTGAAATTAATTGATGAAAGACCGAATTCAGCCATATCACTATATATAGATGAATGATAAGGGACGTATATGTATATGTTGTATAAAAAGAAAAGTAGGTGAAGGGGCAGGTAGCTCGTTATACTGCCTGCTCACTCTCAGATTCCCAGGAGATTTTCTGGCAATGGCAAAGACAGAAGAGTTAAGTGTGAAGGCGGATCGGAATTGGCTCCGGCTTCCTGTGGTCTCGTTGGGCGCTGAATATCTAGTGATGGGCTATCTCATGCGCCGCAACATCCTCACATACAAGGCCCCCCCGAACAACGAAGGCTATGACTTGATCTGCATTCATCCCGATCCTAGAAGAGTTCCAAGGCAGGGAGAGCGTGCTCAGATCCGGGTTCAGGTTAAGAGCCGATACGCTACGGATTGCGACCGAGGCTTTCCTGTGAAAGATGTTTCATTCGAAGCATTCGACTTCCTTATTATAGCTTTTCTCAACATCGGAAAGTTCTACGGGCGGAATGATGGGACTGATGGAGAGAGAGAGCCTGAGTTTTTCACGCTCCCAAATGAATTTATCAGAAAACATCACAATAAGAGTTCTTCATGGCAGAAGGTCCACCTTCGTCACTTAGAAGAAGAGATACGCCCTTTCGCTGGAGAGGCGGGATTCGAACAGATTGCCAAGGCGCTTGGGATTCTTAAACCGACAAAACTTAGGCTCTAAAGGTCACTCTGCTTGGGCAGCACCGGAACTTATCACTTATTCGTGAGCTTTCGCTGCGCTAGTACGACAATGGGGGCCAGCGCAGCGAATGCTCATGGCGTTTTGGGAGGGCCAAAGCTGGTCGCAGCCAAAGCGGCGCGCTCTGTCCTTACTCTACCGGCTTGGAGAAAGCCACCTTTTTCGCGAAGTGAAATGAGCAAACAACACATTCTACCAAGAAAGAAATATGCGCTCTGGCTTGCGTACAATGGAATCTGCTACTACTGCAAAAAGTCGTTAGATTATGAAGATGTCTGGGTTGATCACATTCTGCCAGAGCATTTATTGAACACTCCTGAAAGGCTGAAGCACCTACTGCAAGAGTATGAGTTAGATTCAGCCTTTGATGTTCAAGATTACGGCAATTGGATTCCGACGCACTGGCGCTGTAATCTTGAAAAAGGCGGCACAATTTTTGATAAGGGCGCAGCACGATACTACCTCAACATCGCCCGGGAAAAAGTCCCAGCTGCACAGGAACAAGAACGACGAGTTATTCGCAACCTTAAAAGAAGCAAGCTTCTTGGCAGTTTAGAAATCGCGATAAGCGAAGGGTTGTTATCTAAACAAGCTCTCGCCACTATTGTTATGCAAGCGCCGACGCCAAAAGCGGGAATAGAGCCTACGATTATTACGTTTGGACTGAACTATTATGATTTGTTGGAAAGCGAGTTGCGCCCTGGCTGGCTGGACGGCTATGATCAATCAGATTATCTTTTTGTGTGCGATTTGCTTGAAAAGGATTTGGTCAAACAATTGAAATCTTTGCTGACGTGCGAATTCTTCTACCCGGAAGCATCTGAACGAAATGTTGAAACGCTCTCAGTGAGATTAGCTTTTGTTCAGCTAGATAAAAAAGAGATGCGCCGGTTCAAAAGTAATTGGTGGGAAATTCTGGAACTTGCAAGTCACTCGGACATTTACGGTGAATTTGCGTGAGCTTTCGATGCGCCGCGCCGGTACAACAATGGGTACCAGCGCACCGAAATCTCACGATCAAACGAATCAGTAACCGTAGCAGCCGGTTCAGCAACTGCGTGTCTTCCTCGCGAAGCTGTCCCCGCTTGAGCCGGGTAATAAGCGCCTCAATCTCTGCGTGGTCAATCGAATTGTGGTCAGGATCCTTCTTCATCGGCGATGGTGCCGATTCTACATGGCGCGTCGCTCGGGGGCGAGAGCGAGCAGGCCTTTTTGCCTTTTTACGCTCGGTATGCCGCAGGCACACTCTGGTGCCAAATCAGAGTGCCAAAATCAATCAGTAGACTCATTCAGTTTGAACGCATATCTTTCAGCGTCAAAAGAACATCATCCAACCCATGATGAGCAGCCTCGATACGTTTTGATCGCAGAACGACAAGGTCACCGTTCATCTCTGAAAGCTGGAATGGAAAAAAAGCTGGGGTGTTCAGCATCAGTCTCAACGCCGCTTTGCCCTCAGAAATGGCGTGCAAAGCCGCCTCGAATAATAGTATCACCAGCTTTTGGTCAGTGATGATTATTGGCAGAGCTTTCTCATAACATCCTTTAAAATCTGAATCTTTCAGTACTCCCCACGCAACAAAGGAACGGACAACATAGCGCGCGTTTCTGGCAACTGTCTCGCGATCGCCGTACTGCTGTTTCAATCTATTGAATATTTGCGCCTGGGTAATTTGGTCTTGAAGGTTCAGTAATCGGCCTACCTGCCGGGCAACATTGAACCAAAATGGATAGGCAGCAGAGATGACAGCCCAATGCAGCGGTAACCACATCTCTGGTTGCAACTGCCGCGCCATTGACAATGCGTCATCTCGAAACGCGATCAGGTCTTCATTCGGAGAAAACCATGAAGCGAGGATACTGATTGCCATTCCATATGTCTTACTTCCACGTTCCCCAATTCCCCCGCTCTGCTTTTGTGTGGACAAGTATTCATCCAGGTTCTCTCGTATTTCCGTTTCAGACATGCCTGCTAATAGCATGTGAAGAACTCGATCCATCCATTCCTTCTGGATCGTTTGCTTGATTCCTAATTTTTCATGCCGTTTGTCAATCACCGCGCTCTCCTCTCAAACTTTACCAAGGGCACGATGACCTCTTCAATGGCAATGCCTCCGTGTCCGACAAGTGTTTCGTTAGGGTTCATAAATGCATTATTGCCACCGGCAAGAAGCGGGAAATAATCCGATGGCAGCCCGACTGGTTGCCACTCAATAGCAAAAGTAAATTTTCCAGCAACCAACGCCCTGAGTTCAGGAGTCGGGTAGACCCGGACTCGTTCTCCACGAGTCTCGGCAATGACGCCTTCATAGGGACGCCCCTTGCCACGGCATTCGATATTGCCATGATCGGATGTCAACCAAACTTGAAACCCGGAATCAAGCAAATAGCCAATAAGCGACGCCAGAAAGCCTCCCTTGCACCACTGTTTTATCTGGTTATGCATCCCGGCTGCACCAAGCTGCAGTGCCATGCATGATTTTGTCGACCGTGTCAACAACCACCCCGACCGCCCTGGTCCTTCCCGGATGCAGAGTGGAATCCAAAATATTAGCAACGTCGCCATCGCCCAGCCCTCGCTGGTAAGCGATATCCAAACGCGACAATCCAACTCCTTCCCAGAACTGCTTCCAAAGATTGCCCTCGTTATTGGTCGTATTGATCGACGAAGGAAAGTAGATCGGAGCCTTTCCAGAAAAAATCGCTTGTCTGGAGACAGAGGTCAGCGTCGGAATCCAGGCGAAGGTCGCAGACTCACGCAATATAAAACTCTGATCCTGCTCCTGAAGAACCTGACGAATGGTGACCCACTGATCTAAGGCAAGTCCGTCGACGACAATTAACGCGATTCGGCAGTCTTTGGCCTCCTCCATCTCCCGAGCCAACCGCCGAGGGACATGGTGCAGCATAGCTGAATTGGCCGGCGGCAAATTAATCAGACTGGCGTAGTGTGACTTAAGCCAATTGGCAAAGGTCACGTTTACATTTATGCCGGTTTGAAGAAAACGGGCCTTGACTTCCGCTTCAGAGCCGCAGTAAATCAAGGTTGCCAATTCAGCCCATTTCAATGCGAATGCGGTCCAATCCGAATACCTGCTATCTACCGATGGCAAACCACTCTCTATGAGTTCTAACAGACGAGAGATCCGTACCCCTTCATCTTCTCTTTCAGTTCCGATTATGCCGCACCGAATCCAAGACTCTGTATCGATCGAGATATCCTGTCTCTTAACGGGTGTGAGTCTTCCCTCAACGAACAGGTTGTCGATATAAACCAGAATATCCTGATGATCAAATGGCAAAACTGCAGGTCCTGGATACCTGAGAATAACCTCAAAGGAATTTTCACTAATCTGATTGTCGGCATCGAGTCTGTCAAGGAAAACGGGCCAGCGCTCCTGTAAGAAAGAAAAGAATGCTTCCCCATCGACCACAATTTCATCCAAAGGCCAATCTTCGAACCCGCCATTCACCTTGAGCGACTGCACGAGCCGATTAGCCAGAACTTTAGGAATATCAATCTTTTTGTAGTGCAGACGAAGCAATGTCCGAAGCAGATCCACTTCTGTCGTGATCAACTCAGCCGCAACGCCAAAAACGTGGCGAAGAATGAAATCCCTGGTCGCGTTGTCGCCCATCCGATCGGGCACTGTCTTCTTCTGGGCATCGAACAGCACGTCCAGAAGACCGCGGTCAAGCTTCTCAATGACTGAATAACTCAGATTTGGGAAAAGCCTTCCAAGGTCAAAGGCTAGTCGTCTACCGGCCTGGAGCAAATCATATGGAAGCGCTTCGAACGCCGAATCTTGTAAGCGTAGAATGACTACCAGATCGGTAACCCCACCCCGATCCCAGATCGAACGATATTTCGATTCATAAGCGTATCGAAACTCAACTGGATCACTGAACTCAATCAGTTCAAAGCCACGCGCCCTCAGTTCGAAGGAAAGTTTCTCTTCGGTCAAAAGGCAATCCGGATCAGCGACTAGCGTAAGTTTGCTGACATTAGGAATGAATTCGTTCAAGATAGCGTCTCGCCAACTATTCATTGAGCGCCTCCTTTAACGATGCGCATCAACAGCAGTGGCCGAATCTCCGGAACAATCTGCCTTGCAGATTCCAACTCTTTGCGCCATTCAGACTCCTCAGCATCACATCGCACCAGCCGATGCTGGCGCACCTCGGGCAACCCAACACGATCAATGGCCTTTCGCCGTGAGCTAAAGGCGGTCGTTCCGCGATCTTCTTCCCGAACAATAGAAGCCATGTGCTCCTGCTGCAAAGTATCAAATTGCTCCCGTCCTACCTGTTCCGCTGCACACATAAGCCGGTCAGAGGCGGCCAGTGATTCATCGTGCCCCATGGCATCCAGCACCTTCGGTTCCACTGTCTGCAGGGCATCCCAGATATGACGGGCAGTTGGTAGAAATACCTTGCCTTCTTCGCTCAAGAACATACTTAAGTAGCGCCTTCGAACTATAGGTATCTGAATCAGGTGGTTCTGCCTGTGCCTGCCAGCTTGTAAGCGGATTTCAAAAAGTCCCCAGTAACCTGACAAACTCAAGGGCACCCCACTCAGGGACACACAGGGCAACGGCTGCCCAGCGGTGACTTGCGGCAGGTTGAGCGCCAATCCACGAACCTGGTTGTACTCCAGATTCAGCAAGGTGGCATCCGAAAGCCGGTCCGCCTCACGGGAACTAAACACGCACTTACGATACACTTGTCCATCCGGCCAAGTAAGCTCCCACCACGAGCGCTTTCGTGTCGCCTTACCTCCATGAGAGTTCAAATAGCCAACTGTCATCCGCTCCACCCAATGTGGCAAAGGATGGAAACGCAAGCGTTCGGCTACCTGCGCATCAGGCTCATCAGAAATACCATAGATGGAGGATGAATCCCGTATTTCGCGGATATCTTCTCGAAAACGGGTCGCCGTCTGCTCCACCGATGATTCAATGCCATCCGGATTCAGTAAGGCTGAAGTGAAGACTTCCTCGAACAATTCGCCAGCTTGTGCCGAATCGAGCACATCGCCGGTCTTATCGATTCCAAACTCCTCGAAGATTACCGAGAGCTTTTTCTCCAGAACCTCCCGAACGCGGAATTCGACCGTGTTCTCAAAAACAAAATTGATGGCTTGCACCGTCTTTGACTGGCCGATACGATCCACGCGTCCAATCCGCTGTTCCAGCCGCATTGGGTTCCACGGGATATCGTAGTTGACGATAATGTGACAGAATTCCAGATTCAATCCTTCCCCACCGGCATCCGTAGAGACCAGGACACGAGCGTGCTCACGAAAAGCTTCCTGCGCGCGCTTGCGCTCGTCCATATCCATGGAACCGTTGAGCGTCACCACCGAAATACCTCTGGCCTCCAGAAATTCCCTTAACATCTCCTGGGTCGGTATGAACTCGGTGAAAATAAGCACCTTCAGATATTAGATCGTTCTGGTCAATTTGGAGCCGGTAAATCCATTCGATCAGCGCCTCTGACTTGGCATCGGGGCCAGCCTGTTCGCATCTTCTGGCCAAATCCAGCAGGGCGTCCACCTGACCGCCTTCCCTTTTCAGAGTCGATACAGGGAACCTCAAAAACTCATCGAGAAGTTCTTGGCCATCAAGGTCGTACATCTCGTCATACCCGTCGACAACACTAGCGCCATTTTGAAGCTCTTCAAGATGTAGACTAGCCTGCTGCCTGCTATCAATTAGTGCCTCAAGCCGGTGTTCTAGCGTGGTGCGGATCGCCCGGGTGCTGGAAATCACCAACCGCTGCATCAGAATCATCAGAAACCCTATGTGAAGTTTCTTCTCTCGTATGGCTTGGTTATATCCATCACGCACATAATCGGTCACGGCATCATAAAGAAGTTGCTGGAGATGGTGTCGCGCTTCCCACGACACTCCCACCATCTGTGTGCGTCTGGGTTTGAATAGCGGCTTACCATCGGCATCTATGGCTTTCCGCTTTTCAGTGCGTATCACATAGGGGGCTACACGATCGCGAGAGACGCTATCTAAGTCTGGAAAGGCGTCGTTATCCAGCAGGTTCATCAGACGATAAAAGGCATCGGTTTTGCCTTGATGTGGAGTGGCCGAGAGTAAAAGCACATATGGAGCAGCGTCTGCAAGTCCCCGACCCAGCTTGTAGCGTGCTACCTGATCAGTGCTACCGCCCAGGCGATGAGCCTCATCCACTATTACCAGTATCCCAGCCCGCCGTCACCAGATCCTCAAAACGACTGCGGTTGTATTCCGTCACTCGTTGTAATGTCCAGCCACGCCGCTTGTCCAAGGGCTTTACAGAGTCCAGAGAAACTTCCACTTGATCAAACATCGCCCAAGGATTGTTCCGCAAGCGTGGAGCCTGGAGAGAGGGGGACATCATGTCGTCCCCGATTCTCACTTCATACTTTACATTCGAAATACGCTGCAGTGTGTTGATATCATCACCCAGAATAAGCTGGAACCGTTCGTTGAAATGATTCAGCATCTCCGCTACCCATTGCGCAACCACCAGCGTTCGACGCGACAGGCCGCGCAGTTTAAGTTCGCGCATGATAAGCCCAGCTTCAATGGTCTTGCCTAAACCGACTTCATCAGCCAGCAGGTAACGTACGCGGTCGCCGGAGATGGCTTTAGACAAGGCGTGGATTTGGTGTGGCAGTGGAATGACTTTCGACTCCATAGGAGCCAGAAGCAGGGGGCCTTCAGAAGCGCTGGCACCACCCTCAAGAACCTCGGCGACTTTTGATGCCGCAGCGACATAGCCAATCCGATTGGCTTCAATATCTGGCTGAAGATCAGCGCTCAGCGGCCGAAGCGCAGAGCTAGGAATCCGGACTACAGCATCCTGATTCGGCAACCAAACACGGCAAACCGTCTGCCCCCACAAGATATGCTCTTCGATGACTTTACAGGCGCAGTTGTGGATCACGCTATATTGCCATTGATTCATCGCTCTGGTTATTTCGGTATGGAAAAGTCATTGTGATAAACAACTGAAGCCAGCTCTATCGTCCCGTCGGCGCATTCCCAGTAATGAAGATGGAATTCTCGGTCGATATCTCGGCGCTGAGCTTTATCATTCCCACGCATTCTTTGAGGGTCATTGCCTCCTGGGCCTGTTCTGAGCGCATGTACTGCGGCTAGATTCTGGTTTTTTATTGTTTCTACAATTGATCGTAATATCCTTGGCGGTAAAGAATCTCCTTGATTAGTACAACAGTTCTGACAAGCCTTAAGGAAGTTTTGGCCGATAGTTGGCACTGAGGCGTTCTCCCAATCAGGGGCTTCACCTTGCGCAATACTATTCTTATATAAGGCGATCCTGATTGAAAGTTCTATTCCAAGATTGTCAGATGCACCAGTCAGAATAACAGGCTCGTCAAGACATTCGATTAATCCTCTGAAGTCGTCACAGGCCAGAACGTCTCCCTCAAAAAATTCTGGAGGGGAGGGCAGTGTAGGAATGTCATCTCTTTCGTGTTCAAAAACATGAATCTGCGCTCGCACCCTTACCACCTGTTTTGGTGTTTGCCGGAGAATAAGTGAGTGGCCTCCGAGCGGTTGCCAACAATGTTTCCGCAGGATTGCAATTGGAGTGACACAGCGGGCCAAATCCGATTGCAATCCTTTATATGTCGTCAACCTAATAATGTCCGGATCAGTTTCAAGTGGATCTGCCAACACATCTCTCACACGATAATAAGTTTCGAAGGAAGGGGTGATAGTCAGTAGCCGATCTGCAATTTTGGCGACCGTGTTTACGTCGTATTCTACGATCCCATGCGCATTAAATAACGCTCTAAGATGGTCACGTAGCGGATATAATCCATCTGCAAAAAGTGACTCAGATGCTCTTTCGCTCATATAAATCGCCACCCAAGGCTCGTCCAGAAGCTTGCTCCAATCTAGAAGTATATCGACGTACTTATACGCGTTCTCGGTAGAGCATGCTCCCTCGGGCACAGCTAGCACTGCGGCATCAATTGTTACACTTGGCCTACTTTGTGTCATCTTTCCTCCTGCGGGCAATACGTTTATTGGCTGCGGCACGTAGAATCTCCTCTGCCTGCTGCTGGGATTGATCAAAAAATCCCTCAGGCCACTGAGGGACAGCGCCGTACTCATTGATAATCACCTCACAGAAAGAAGAACTTAGAGCGGGTTTCTCTACAAAGTAAATCTTTGTATAACTGTTAAGTTCGTCTCCTGGTATAGCAGCGGCAATTCTGAAGCGTAGGCGGTCAATAAAATATTCGCTGTGAGTTTCGACAATGCATTGCTTATTACACAACGCCATCGACAAGAAAAAGTCTCCCAATAGAGTTTGGACTTTAGGGTGAAGATGTAATTCCGGCTGCTCGAAAACTAAAGTCGAGTCTTGGTCGGCCAAGAGACACATTACAAGGATTGGAAGAACCTGACTGACGCCGACACCAACGTGAGTAAGATCATATGTGCTTTCTGAATTCGCCAAACCAACTTTCAGTTCATGTCCCAACTTACCTTGATCCCGACTCTTTACAAAACTGGCTACTCCAAGGTATTGAAGCCAATCTATAACGGCGGATTCTAAAGTACGCGTTATAGTCTTCCGGTCGATAGTTGCCGATTTGAAATGGGATGATGGGATGTAATTGATTTTTTTATTCTTGTGAAGCTCTAGTATAGAAGCGGTATGCTCGCCACGTAGTCCGACATCAAAAGGATCTACTGCGGGTGCAAGCGGATATAGTGGCTTGGGGGCATCCCTCAATGGGCCAAGATATTTCAGGGATGACGAAAAAAAGTCATCCAAATATCTTGAAGCTTCCATTATTTGTCTGGGGGGCAAGGCCTGGATAATTGCATGGTTATCAGACTGTTGAGATGACTTTTTTAGTGCTTCTAGAATCCGATCAAACAAATTATCCGATTCACGCAGTACTTGCTGAACCTTAATTCTAGTGCCGGGAGCCAGCGATCTTAATCGCTCATTCCAAAACCGTAACGATATTGTCTCGTTATCAGCAATAAGGGAAGATTCCTGTTGATACCTTATATTGAAGACTTCGTCGAAATCTATGGTGTCGCAAAGAATGTCACGTAAAACAGCAATTACCTCTTTAGTGAGAATAATACCTCGGTTCATACTCCTTCTAAGGCCTACTGTTCGGCGCCTGTCATCTTGTAACGCCAGAGTTATTGAATTAGCTTCTTCTTGGACGGTATCAAGGCTATAAATTACTCTATCTGGCAGGAAATGCCTCAGTATGCATCCCATTGCCTTTGCGGAACGAAAATCCTCCCTTACTTCACTCATGGAATGATCATCAAGATCAACATCATATGCTAGACTTGCGCGAAGTTGGTCGTCGAATTCATCCATGGCGTTCATGCCGTCAATTTGCGATATCGCCTTACTTGAATGTCGTATAGATATCTCTGCTTTTAGGTCGACATTATCCTCATCTCTCGATATGCACAATAACCGGCTCGCGAAGAGCCTAGGCTGTATCTGGAACAGCTCTCTTTGTGAACTCGATGGGTCAGCATCAAAAGAAATTTCGCAGGAAACCTCACGGAGTTGAGTATACCTTGACCCATAATAGACCGTTCCTCTCGTATATACAGCGGATGATGCTATAGTCGGAATATCTGTATTTGGCAATGGGTTGCAAGTGCATTTGACTACAATTTGATCTGACTCACTACCATTTGACTTTAGATCATCAAATTGCCCAAGACTTGTAAGTGCTCCATTCAAAACAACGGAGCGAGAGCTGACTTTGTGAGATAGCGTTTGGGCTACGAGCAGAATTGATTGGATTAATGTGCTCTTCCCACTGCTATTCGCACCGGCGAATATGGTTAATGGTCCAAGAGACAATTCAGTTTCTTCACGAATTGACTTAAAATTGAACACTTCCCATTTGGTGATCATGTGCTACTCATCTCCCATTCTTGTCATCGCTAGGTTATACCACATAAGCAGCTTTGGATTTCTTCGAGCACGTTGTTGGGAATCTTATCAGCTATACCAACGATGGTAGCGTAGTCGCGCTCTTGCCAAGCTTTCTTGAAGCCGGCGCGGACGGCTTCAAGGCGAAAGACTTTGAGCTTCTTCTTCGCTTGTCTATACTCCTCGAATTCTCTGAGCAGGGCTTTTTCGCGTAGTTTTTCTAGATCGCCTGCCTTGTTAGGTATCTGGAACGTACCATCTGTCACGGGCTTTTGCGATCAATGCCGAATTATCTTTCGGCAGGTTACGCATTTCCTTCCAGTTGGTAGATAGGTAGGAGTGAATCTGTTCCGGCACCGGGCCTTTACCGTCATATCGCAGAAAGTTTTGATCCAACAATTCAGATAGCTCTATGGCTCTCTCATTTTTTTGCCAGCCCCCCTGTGTTTCACGCATGAATTGTGGCTGAAGATCCTGAAATGTCTGTGGTTTTCTAATCACCTGTTGTTTTACCCACTGAATGGCGGACATTTCATCAGAAACGAAGAGGTCGAGTTGGAGCAGTTCCCTCGACGTCATCCGCTTACGCTCGTACTCAGCGACCTGATCTGTCAGGAAGTACATGCCATCGCGCTCGGGAAACCGCTGGGCCAGTCCTTGGTAAAAGTCGCCTGCAGAGAGGGGTACGCTGACTTCGCGCTGTACGTGAAAGGCGACCATGCGGTCGAACAAGAGTATCTGTTGCCTCTCCGCAATAATTTGCCCAAGCCCATCTTTGATAATGAAAACGGGAAGTTGCCGAAGGTGGGTTCGAATGAAATCCCAGACACCCTCTTCTGTTCCAGCGTGAAGTTGGAATCGCTTTTCGAGCCCGCCGTTAGGTTTGTAAGCGGAGATGACAAGGTCCTTATCGACTGCCTTGGCGTGCAACTGCTTCTTGGTCTTCATTCCTTTATCGAGAACGCTGACATCAGCGATGATGAATCCTGCGCGTCCCAACGCCTCCTGTATCGCGGTCCATACGGCGTTCTTGGAATTGTGAAACTCTATCGTGGCCCACCGGCCTGGCTTTAGGATGCGATAGACCTGTTTCAGGCAATCTGTCATCATCTTCGTATAAATGAACAAGTCTTTCCGTTGCTTTCCGCTTACCACGGTATCCTGACCTGAGTTTGTGAATACGTGGAGCCACGCCTCCCACAAAAAATTTAACTCGGCGTAGGGTAAGTTGTCGCCGAAGGGCGAGATCGTATGAACACATAATCAATGGAGTTATCCGGGATCAGTACAGAGGCGAGAGACTGGGTGGTTATGGCTACTGAGGAGCAACATTTTGGAAGAGCGTTGCCAAATCTCTTGATCTTTCCGGTTAAGACATACGTCGGGCTTGGTTCGCTAACTGTTGAGCCGATGTAGAGTGTGCCACTCAAGGCGCGGTTAACCTGGGAATAGGCGTTCTTCAGGAATCTATTACGACGGGTAAAGCTCACGACAACACTCTGCAACGTGAACCGCCAGAGCCGCTTCATTTCCTCTCTAGGCAGGTCATCAATCATTTGCCACAATAAAGAGAACGCGGCAAGTTGGCGCGAGAGGTGAAAATCGTGAGCGCGGCTGATCCCCTCGTGGTATCCTCTATAAAGATCTCCCCATTCTTCTCCCTCTGACACAAACATCATCAATTCTGTCGGAAACTCGATGGAGTCAAACAGTCGCTCGACTTTCTCAAGGCAGGCTAGATCGTCACGATCGGGTTTCTTGCTTTTCTTCAACCCTCGATGTCGGTATCGAATCTCCACTGGACGCAAGACTTGACGCGACCGAGTAGCCTTTACCGCCTTGTCGTAATAAGTAGTTGTAAGTCTGACAAGATCACGCTTAGACACCTCTGCAGTACAATGAGGACAGGCTAGCTGATCGGCTAACGATCCCGATTCTTCATCATAGGCCAAGTCCCAGAACTCCAGTTCACCGGCGCAATGGGGGCAGGAAAAGATATCTGACCAGATGGTGAAGTCAATCGGGCAAGTCTCCCCTGTCTTGGGATCTCGCGTCTCATACATCCACCAGTATTCTCGGTTGAATTTGTCCAGAAGGTTTTGCGCAAGTTGCGCGAACTCCTTCGAATCATTCGTTAAGTTATAACCCGCTGCTATCAATGTTGCAGCGGACGAGAGGTCGTTCAGAATGGAAATTCGCTCTCCCAATTTAGAGAACCTTTGCTTATGTTCATCCAGAATGCTTCCATCTGCAGTTAGCGTATAACTAAGGGATGCAATTGTGTTTCGGTCCCCGCACATTTGCGCGGCCACGCCAGTCATCCCAGTTCCACAGAAGCCATCAAATATTATGTCACCCGGCTCGGTGTAATGAAGAATGTACCGCATGATAGCTTTATGCGGCACCTTAGTATGATAGGAATGCGCATTGTAGATTGGGTCGTTCTTGCCCTCGCTCACATCAGCGGCAAACGGCTCTCGGTGATATTGGTGGTCTTCAGGCTTTTCCGGCTTTTGGGCTTCCCATTCAGCAATGAAATCTGCAATCCAAGGATTCGGGCAGGCGGTGTAATACGGAGGATCGCTCAGATTCAGAATCTCTTCGCCGTTACCGATGGGAAATCCGTCGATGTTGCGGAATTCCGGATCTTTCAGCTTTTCCCGCAGTTTCTCGGTGAAGTACTTGCGTCGCTCCTCATCGTTGACAAAGGTCATGCCGAGGCAAGTTACAGCCTCGGACTGCCTCCACGCCTTTCCAGAGATCGTATCAAACAAGCTATTGTTACTCATATCCAAATTCTGGATTACATTTTGTCTCTCAGACATTCTTATTCAAGGACGATCCGCACCTTGGCCGGGTCTTTGCCTTTGGTAAGTTGATCGATGTATTCCTCGAACCGTTTCTTCATTTCAGCCGGAGTAGCCGGACCTCCCATAACTTGCAACGCATTTTGCAGGTCATGTCGAATTAATGGTGACCTTCACCAGACCGGAGAGAACTTCCCTCAGAGCATAAACGAAGTTGCTGTTCAGAGGCTCCGGCATTTCCCGCGACTTGATGAAAGCTTCGAGTGGCTTGCGGTCGTCGATCTTGAGCAAAGCCATGTCGGACTGTGTGATCGGATCTTCGAGATTACTGAGAATGGTGGAGGTCCAGCCTGCGACCAAGGCGTCGAGATGAGCGTCCATTTGGTCGACCATCTGTGGACCCGCTGCCGCCTCTTTTTCAATAGACGGTCGGAAGCCGCAGTGCGGACAGATCGGAGTGGAATCAAGGTTCTGCTCAGTCAAAGCGAAGCAACTCTTCAACCCAGCAAGACGGTTTTGGAAGTCGGTGAGCTGCTGCCGGGGCATCAGGTCGATGCCAGCCAGCTTGAGCAAAAGTTGGAAACGCGAATCGTTAATCAATGCTGCCTTGCGTTTGTCGTCATTTACTCCCAAGCGAGCCTTAGTATGCAGGCCGATGTAGGCACTGGTGTAATCCTTCTTGAGCCGCTGGAGCTTGGCCCTTATGGGCTGGGAATGCTCCGAGAGCTTTAATCCGTTCGATTGTTTGATGGCTTGCAGAATGTCCTTACGAGTGGTCTTCATGCGGTCCACCCAGTTGTGATCGGTAGGCAGCACCGCTTCGGCAGTGGAGAGCCAAGAGGCTGTCGGACTGTGATCCATAACAAACTCGCGCAGGGCGTCGAGGTCATCCAGCGCCTTGACCGTTTTCTTGTAGGCCATCACTTCTTCGGTGCTGTAGCGGAAATTCTTCAGTTTACCCGGAGATGAATAAGCCTGGAGCGATTCAAAGAAGCCCTTGGCCTCGTCCAGACCGTTGGCTTGGCTGGCGAGATCGGTACCCGCGAGCAGATCCAGCCCCCAGAAGAAGATGCCGTCGCGCAGTGTCTGCTGGGTCAGGACTATGCGCTTGACTACCTTGCCCACAGCTTGCTGCATGTTCTGCACGGGCTCGTCCTTGCCTTGAGTGATAAGCGGGGCCATGCCTGGTGTCATGCCGAGCAGTTCGAACAGGGCCTTGAGTGCGGGTAGATTCCACTCTTTGGGCTGCTCCAAATGCTTGAATCGGATCAGCTCGTCCATGCCCGTGGCAGCAAGCAGCTGAAGCGCGGTAGCATCGAATTTCTTGCCAGGGATGGAGAGTACGATGTCTCCTGAGTAGACCAGCGCGGCAAGAATCACCACTGTCCATTCAGGTTCCAAGCGGGCAGCGCCAGGGCTCATGTATTCCGGTCCATGATCATCCTGTATGATCTCGCTGCGATTAACGACCTGCCCATGCCCTCTGGCTTTCAGTGCGTCGAAGATGAATCTAGCATATTTGGACTTGTAGGGGTCGATCTTTTCGCCATCGAGCAGTTCAAGGGCGTCCAGCACCGCTGTGGCCTGCTTGGTGCGGTTTTGCCCGGCGATAGTCCGCAGAGCATCCTGGGCAGCCTGTGTGCGATTGTTGCCAGTAATTAGAACTGAAAAATATGGATAGTCAGGCGCTTGGTCGGCGAAATTAGGAGACAGACAGATGCCCGCTATAGTATTGACCAGATCACGAAAGTTGATGGTCTCGTGAGGGGCCAGGCCGGAAAGATCACGGATGGATTTGCCCTTGGCCCATTCAGTCATCGACTTAGTGCGGCCCTGATATGTTACCTCGAATGCAGAGGTCATGTTCTTCTGCAGCCACTGAACTAAACTCCTCAAGAAACCATTCGCCTTGGATTCGTATGTGGCTTTGGCATGCCCGGATGAAGTTGTCGCAAGATCCAATGCTGCGGCGTAGTTCTTGAGTGCAGTCCGAAACTCATCGTTGATGCCCCTTAGCCGGAAGAATACCTCGTCATTCTGCTTCTCATCCTTGAAGCGGGGCGGATCGTTCGGCTGAATGAAATAAAGGTAAAAATCTCGTTGGGGAACGGCAGTGGAACGTTCATTTGGAGCTCCAAAAAAGAGATATCCCTGACGAGCGGCCTTGCGTTCCAACCATTCGAGTTCGTGCTGCCATATCTTGTACCCAGTAACGTAGGTTGTGTCTTGACATTCCATCACCCGCTTGAGCGCCTCATAATAGAAACGATCGAGTTGTGCGTCGCCAAGACTTTCGGCCCGCTTCTCAATCAAGGCGTCGAAGTCGTCGGTCTTCTTCAGGTCCAGATAGAATTGGCGGTTGTCAGGATTGAAGGAGATGAACTGGCCGCTGACTGTCTTGTGAATTTCGCGCAAGACGGTTTCGATATGAGTTTGCAGATCCTTGTCGGGCTCATCGCTGCCTAGCTCTGCAATCAAAGGATCAAAGAGACAGAGGCGATCACGTAGTTCTTCGGCTGATGCGCCCATTGGCGCGTAGATATCCCCGGTGGTCAGGCGATGTACCGAAAGGGCATGGATCAAGCGCACAGCCATTGGCTTATACTGCTTGCGACTAATCGCGTTATCGATCCGGGATTCCAGTACTTGACTGCATTCGATAACTGCCCGTATTTCTGGAATGGCACGAAAGGAGGCGTTTTGCTTGAGCGTGTTCCAGTAGCTGTCAAAAGCGATCAATCCAGGCCTATCTTCCGGAACATCATTGTCGAGAAGACCTTTCATGGCAATAGAGAGGGTTTTGAGCACCTCACGCTTTTCCACCACGGTGACTCGTTCGAATGTGTCGATGTAATCGGGATGCACCGGGAAGAGGCGAACGAATTCGTCCATCCGTTCATTGAGTCCGCCATAGAATCTAGCGAATGGCGTTAGGTAATCACGGATTTTGGCCTGCTGTTCGGCGGTCTTCTTGAGCAGTCGTTCGGCCACGACGAATTTTACGTCGCTGCGGGCGATCAGAATCTGTTCAAAGCGGTCTTTCACACGACGGATGCTGTCGGCGACGAAACTGAAGCGCGGGCTGTCGAAGATAGCTTCCTGTACACCGGCCATGAAGCGAAAGCGTAAGTCTTTACATACTTCACCGACCTCGCGGAGGAAGTTGAGATCCAGGATCAGTTCCTGGTCTTTGCGGGAACGCAGATAATCCAACAATTCATCAACCACAAGCAGCAGGCCGTGATCAGGATAAGCCTGATAGAATTTCTCCATCATCTGCTCGAAAGCCGGCTTATGGCTAGTGATAGTTCCAGTCTCTGGAAAAACGTAGTCCACCCCCAGCTTGTTTAGGTTTTCTTCAAGTTCTGCCACGAGGATGTCGCGTAGAGACATGGTAGTCGCGCCGATCTCGGTGCGAATGACTTTGAATCGACCAGCAATCTGTTTTCCTGTGTCGCGAACGCCAGCGTGATTCAAGGCATCCAGCAGATTGGCATTTGCGGCAAGGCTGGAAATCACAGACATCAGGTGCGATTTACCAGTGCCGTAATTACCCACAATCAGTATTCCCTTGTTATCGACCGGCCGATCGAATTGCAATTGCGGAAAAACAAGCTGGATTAGACGCTCTGCCATCTCTTCCGAAATGACATATGTATTAACAAACTGGTGTGCTGCATTGGATTTGTCAGCATCTCGCAACTGAACGACCGATTCAATCGGGTCGAATTGGATAAGGTCTCCATATTTCATCGTGTCTGCTCCAGAGCCACTTCAGTTCCTGTTTTCGCGCCAACGTCTCCGGCCAGAGCTTCCGGAACGACTATCAGAAAATCCTGTATCGGATATCGCTTATATTCAGGGTGGTCCGGCGTTGCATAGACCATATGTTCACGATCCACGGAGCCACTCCAGGATACAACTACCGTTTTGTTTCGTGAGACTCCTTGTAAGAGCCTCAGCGGATCCTGCTTGAGCGAGGCATCGAACAGTACCTCAATGTTGTCGAGCAGGATCAGCTCGGCCGGGTCTGCATTCATGATTTCCAATAAGAGGTGGGGCAACTGCAGCGCCCGCTGGCGTTCGGTAAGTTCAAGCATATGCCTAGACAGTTCAAGGTTGACATTGAAAACAGGGGCTCCCGTTCGCGCGTGAAGATATTGGAGTGCAGCGGTCTTTCCCGCACCCGCCGGGGCCACAAGTATGACGAGACGGTTGTAAAGTCCCGCTGCCTGGCCGATCTTAAGTATGATCCTGTCAGTAAGTGAATCAGGCATTTTCATTATCCTTCCAATCTCACGAGTTTAGACAGATAAAGGTAGGCCGCTCGGCCTACCACGAGGCAAACACCAGCGGTATACTCGTGGTGTGAAAATAGAAAATGCCTCGATGAAAAGTGTACATAAATTCCGAGATACTGTCGCTACCAGTCTGGGAGCCGGCGCTGCGATGCTATTAATGCAACCGACGCTTTGGCCATATGGCCACGTCATCGATCCCCAATCGAACGGACGCTCAGCGAGATTTTTGCCTATGATTGGAGCAGGTTGAATCAGGTGCTACGCATGCCGACCGGCTTGACTTTCATCAAGTTGGCCTAACAACTCTCACACTCGTTCGCAGAACAAGGATGATTTGACTGGGCATCTCTGCCAACAGCCGTATCTGCCGGCCCACTCCCGACATCACTTCTTCCACTTCTTTTTCTGCATATCGGATTGGGCTTTCTGATCTCAAGACGGCAGTTGCGAAGAATATCGGGAAGTCGGTCACGGCCACCAAAATTTCTCCATATCCACTTTAAAAGCTGCTACTTCGGATTCCTGACACGTGATGATTTCGCCGGATTACCAGCACGATAGTTCATCCGTTTGTTCGTCCATATCTGTCATCATCGCATCGTAATCATACAGAATCAGAATACAAGTTGTCTCCTGGTCGCACCCGAGATTTAAGGTTCTTCAATTTGGGCCCTAATTATCTCAAATTGATCTGATTTGTGTCGAGGTTGAATTGGTACACCTTCAGGGCTTGAATACGCGCTCTCTACGACGCTCAGAGAGGTCGCGATTGACGAGTGCTGCCGCATCATTTGATGCCGCCTATCGATAGTGACAAGCGTCGCATGATTGGCTTAGATGTCAGCCACGTGTTCCCACATCCTGATGTTGGATTCCTAGAATTCGAACTGGCTTTGTGAGCAATGCGAACGGGGTTGAGCTTAGTGCCCCTTATGACGCTGACGGAGCAAATGACGACAGGTTGGCGATTGATTCCTCACTTGGTAACGTGTCGCCGCGCCCATTCCAACCAATCGTAGAGAGTTGTGCGGTTTATTCCCAGCCGCTGAGCCGCTGCCGAATGACTTCCTAATCGGAACCGCTCCCGTTCATAAATCGCCATCACTCCCCGGCAAATGTATTCTCGCATCGTTTCGCCCTCGCGCAGCGTCCGGGAAACACTCGGTGTTACCTGGCGCGAGCACAGACTGTCGTTCGAGCTCCATCTCGCGCCGCACGTGGTCTGTCGTGATTATCCGGCCGCTGCCAGCCTTGGCCGCCAGGCGCTCAATAGTTGAAATCAACTGCCGCACATTCCCCTTCCAACTATAGCGACAGAGTAGCCCCATGGCTTCTTCCTCGAATTCAACAGCGGGGAAATAGTGCCGGATAAGAATCGGGATGTCTGTGGGACGTTCTCTGAGAGCCGGCGTCCGGATAGGGTATCCGCACAGGCGATCATACAGGTCGCGGCGAAAGCGTCCCTTCATCGACTTCACGAAGGAGATCATGATTGGTCGCGGCAATCAGGCGTATATCTATCTTGATCGCCTGCTGTCCCTCCGACTCGCTCGAGTTCACGTTCCTGCAAGACGCGCAAAAGCATCGCCTGGCTCGGCTGGGGCAGATCACCGATCTCATCGAGAAACAATGTTCCGCCGTTTGCCCTCTCGAATCGGCCTAGTTTGCGAGCGATGGCTCCGGTGAACGCCCCTTTCTCATGTCCGAACAATTCACTCTCGATCAAATTGGGATTGATTGCCGCACAGTTGACGTCGATGAAAGGCTTTCCCTGCCCGGTTGCTGGCCTTGTGTATGCCGCGCGCGACGAGTTCTTTGCCGGTACCCGGCTCGCCGGTGATGAGGACGCTCAGATCGAGGCCTCGCGGCGATCGCGATATTTTTCCTGACTTCTCGCATCAGTTCGGATTCGCCGACGAGTTCATCCATTACCACCGAGTGGCCTTCACTTCCCCGCCCTCCAAAATGTGTACGTCGTCCCTCCTCCTGCCAGTACCTCGATGCGATGCGCGGCCAGATGAGCGGCATACTCAAGCTCGCTTACAATCGAACCGTCCATTGGTTCAAGATATTTCACGACAAGACGGGTTTGCCCGCCCTCGACGTCGACCGCCAGTTCATTGATCCTCCCGGACACGACCCCGGCGTTTGGAAGTTCGAATTCGCGCTCCAGCCTCCCGCGCGTGAACCTGACGCTGCACAGACGGATTCCTTTCTCCGCCGCTATCCTTGCGAAGCCATCCAGCACATCTTCGATACTCGCGCTCTGCGCCAGCCTGAGTAAAAGGCTCGCGCCGGCCAGGAGCGCTCTTTTCTATTCGAGAGATGACGGGGCACCATCGGCCTCCTCTCTTCCTCCAATGAGCAGGCCAGTAACGTCGGGGGATACTATTTGATCGGGAAACCTCGGTGCATGGGTGTGTGTTGATGCACTCGATGAGTTACAAATCTTTTGAAGCTAGACTTCTAAGGGGCAGGGTGATCCTACACAAAGATCGACGGTTTGTCGGTTTGAAATTGACTCTGTGAATGGCTGACTCAGTCAGAAGCATACCCAACTCCAGGTGGGAGAAAATATCCGATAGCCCTGCTGATCGCCAGGTAGCATTCGCACACGGCGCTCTTCGAGCCCTGCTCGATTCAGGATACTGATGCGACCGCGCAAATAGTGAATCAGCCCTCTCTTCTGTAATGTTCCCGCAGCCAGGCTAACACTACTGCGGGAAACTCCGAGCATCTGTCCCATGTTGTCGTGCGTGAGAATCATCGAATCGGAAGAGACGCGGTCCTGCGCGATCAGCAGCCAGCGCGCCAGGCGCTGCTCTATAGTATGAAACCAATTGCAGGTAACCGTCAGCGCAATCTGTTCGCTCAATGTATGCGTATACTCAAACAGCAATTCATAAAAAACTCTTTCCTGTCCGAGCATATTCTGCAATTCCTTCGTGCCGATCTGCAGCGCCTCTCCTGAAATCTGCACGTGCGCACAGAATGACATTCCATTTCTTTTCGTGATCCCCGATAGGCCGACCACGCCTTCTCGGCCAACTGCCGCGGCCTCGATAAACTCGCCAGCCTCGGTGGTAGTGAGCAATGAGACGATTCCACTGGTGATAAACCATGCGTGATCAGATGTGGAGCCAATATCGTAGAGCGTACTGCCTGCTTCCAGGCGAACACAATTGAGGCTTGGTATCAAGCGATCATATACGGCAGGTGTAAGGGCAGCTAACACCCCGTTCTCGTTGGGGATCGGTCTAACTAACATACTGCTGCCTTACCCTACGTGAATTACAGTCTCGCCGGATTAGTGCCGCCAGATGATTCTTTGTTTAATTTGTTCTGGATTACTGATCTATGAAGGAACACCGAAGATGTCGCGACCGAAACTCTCACTACCGTTAGCCCAAAGTAAAATCGAATGAGTTGATATCCAACATCACAGATATCGAAGACCGTATCTATCCCTTACACCGAACACCTATTCAGTCTGGTTTCTGCTCTATGTTTCGAACACTCCAACCGTCCTCCAGGAGCGGGACAGTCGCACACGCCGGACCGCCGTCCTTGGCAGTTCCTGCGATGCGCGCCTCCAATAAAACGCCTGATTTTGACAGCGCCTCTTCGATCAGCTCCCAAGTGATGCCCGAAAGCGGTACCTTGGCATGCCTCGACCAACAGGAATCCGAATGCCCCGCATAGGTTCCAGAGTTGATATATATATGAATCTGCCGCCTGTAGGGCCTTGCACAAAAGGGCCGCGAAAATTCGGTGGTCCATCAATCTGGTTGTTGGCAATGTTCACAGTGAAATCAAAAGAGACGTTTTCTCCTGAATCGGAAGTAGGAACAAGATCGTATTTGCCTTGCTGCAAAAAAAGCGGCACGCCAGGTGGAGGCTTAATCAGCGTAATGCGTAGCGGAAGCGAACGAATCATCTTTGACATATTCGTAGTAGAAATAGTAATGGCGGGCGCTTTCGCTCCCGCCGATTCAGCAGCGTCCTCAGCCATTAGGTATACCGCTACGCTGTGCTTTACCAAATACCACCATACGAACGAGACGCCCGAGGATTCTACCGGTTTAATTAAATAAACAACTCCGGTGACACTTTGAAGAATTCCCCCAGAGCCTTCGCCTGAGCCTTGCTGATCGCGCGCTTGCCATTGACCACTTCCGAAACACGACCACGTGACCCGAAAATCGACACCAGGTCCGTTTGGCGCAGATGATTCTGCTCCATCAAAAACTGGAGCGTCCGATACGGAGGACTATCAGGGACAGGGAAAGTCCGGTCTTCGTAATCTTCAATCAGCCGGCTCAGCAGCGCCAGAAGTCTTCTTTCCTCGACTGAGAGATTGTCGTACCCGCTCTTCAGCAGTCGCCCGATCTCGGCGTCTGCTCGCTCGAACTCCTCCTTAGTCTCGATCACAAGTGGCGCGACCTTCGACACCAGTCGCGAATACCTGCGAAGGTCGAATTTTTCTCTAGCAGTTGCAGTCACCTTTCCAATTGCCTTTGTCATACTCAGAGTGCGTCAGCACGTAGCGCACGTAGACGTGCCGAACTGGGTAAAGAATAATTGTAATCAATCGGTAGTCGTTCCCTTTAATGTCGAAGACCACGCAGTCACAGTACACATCCGCGTGGCGAAAAGAGGCGCGCACGTCAGTGAAACTCTTCCAGTCGGCGCGGCTCGTCACCTTGTACCATTCCATCAAAGGCGCTTCAGCGTCCGGATGCTTTTTCCAGAACTCTCGAAGTCGGCTCTTGCTGATGATCCGCACGGGGCGTGCTCCTGTCATAAATGATCCCATTTTGGGATCGCCGTGTCAATAACTATAGGTATTCTTTTTCAGGGATTAAGCGTCAGGATCTTCTTATCGCAGATTTCAGTTGATCAGTTGAGCCCCCGGTAGGTATGGCTTATCTTTCGCTATCATGCTTGCGATTTCCTCATTCCATTCATCAATTGCATTCGCAGCCGTTTCCAGGGAATCCTTAGTCAGACCAAGATACGTGAATGTCGTCTCAATATCGGTGTGACCGAGTCGGCGTGCGATTTCGTGAATCGGAACACCTTTCTTTGCCAGTCGCGTTCCAAACGTCCGCCTAAAATCATGGAAGCGCAAATCCTCAATTCCGGCCAACTCGCAAACAGAGTTGAAACTTTTACTTACATTGTTGGTAATGCCGAAGACTAATGAATCTGGGTTTTTGTCCGACTGATCCCATAATTTTCGAAGCTCTTCCCTTAAACGTTTTGACAGCGCCGCCTCACGTTCACGGAGAGTTTTGGTGTTGAATTCTCGGACCGTTGCCTTCCGCTTTTCAGCAATATTGAATTTTTCGCCATCCCAGTCGAGATCAGACCATTTTAGTTTGAAAATCTCGCCTCTACGCATTCCTGTGTCGATTGCGCAAATGATGATAGGTCTCAAGTGTTCTCTCGGCCCATCACAAGCGGCGAGTAGTCTTATCTCTTCTTCCGATTCCAGGACACGTTTCCTTTTTACCTCGTCAGCGGGATTGATCAAAGGCTTAGGCCCCTTGAATGGATTCAAATACAACCATCGCTCACCGATAGCGATATTCAATGCATGTCTAAGCAGGCTTAGCTCGCGATCAACTCTTGCTACAGTGCGTTGTTCGCCGCGTATGGTGGGTGTCTTAAGGCGCAGGCTCCTGAATCTTTCAATCTTGCCCCATGTAATTCCTCGCAGTTCCATTCGCCCGAACGATTCTCGAAGGATTTTCAGAATACCCAGATCGTCTTTGTAAGAACGTTTCCCCGCGACTTTTCTGCCATTCACATATTCCGGAGGAATCAAGTAGTGCTTCTCAAGATGATCGGCGAGGTCATTGAAGGTGGTACCGATGGCATTGAGCGATTCTGGACCATGATCTTCAAGCTCACGGATGAAGTTGGAGATGACCGTTCGCCCCTCAGTTTTAGTTCTTACTCGCTTTTCTTTGCTGCGCCGTTTGCCTGCGGAATCGGTATAATCGATTCGTGCAAACAATTTTCCGTCGCGTAGGTGGATTGTGCCTGTTCTAGATCGCGCCATATCAATTTCTTTCTATTGCAAACTCCATTCCATGCGACACACGGATTATTGCCCTTATCATGACACACGGATTATTTTCCCGGACAAAATACTCACGTAATCACTCACGTATTCAACTGCAACGTCGGATGACATGGTGCAACGATATGAACGAAAAGGCCAATAAAATTGAGGTATTTCAAGAGGCTGAAACTCTGGGGAACATCATTCGACGGACTGAAAATCCGTGTGTCGGCGGTTCGATTCCGTCCCTGGCCACCTTTCATTACAATCACTTACAAAATCCATTCTCTCAGTCATGTCCGAATGTTCCTTAAACTGTTCCTCAAACCTTCGAAAGAAATCTGAGGCAGACACGTCATTCAGAAGTCCCAGGCCGGTGTCCAAAAAATTTCTGCTCATCTGCTTCCAGCTCTCTGCACTTCTCTGCTTGAAACTCCGTTGTTCCAGGGCGTCCGCGGAACATCCCGCGCACCCGGCGGATGACTGCGGTCTTTGTTTCAGTTGACGGTAAGACGGATTGAGCCTGCTGTATCAGAAGAGATGCGAGCAATAACTGTTCTCCCTGCGGTAGCGCCCGTGCTTCTCGTAATAGTGTTTCAACGGTCATTTTGCTGCTCCTCTCTTCTGGGTCTTCGCGCAGCTTCATCCCAAACACCACCTATATCCTACATCGAATGGCCCGCAGCCGTGAAGTATCTCGATTGACTCGCACCTGAAGAAGAACAGAGTAAAATGAGGTTAGCCCCAACGAGACGTATTCATTCGTAATCGTTCCTGAATCCACGAACCATTGCTGTAAGAACTGCATTGGGACTATCATTTAGGAATAGGAGTATGAGCGATGCAGGAAACGGCATTGATACTGATGACTGGTCGAGGAATCGATCGGGCATTTACACTAAGCGAGGTATCGGTTTATGACCACGATCACTATCGAAGTCCCTGACGAACTAGCGGCACAACTTGACCCAAATACTTTATCGGCTCTGTTGCGCGAAATGGTTGCCAGTAAAACAGCCGGGCCGGATTCCGATAATGAAAACTCTCGACAATCATCGCCAATTTATCGGGAGATCACCGAATTTCTCTCCGACAGCCCCGCAACCGAGCAGATCATTGCATTCAAGATTTCGCCGCCAGCGCAAGAACGCCTGGAAGAGCTGCTGTACAAAAACCGCGAAGAAGTCCTCAATCCTGAAGAACGAGCTGAACTCGATACCTACGTGCAACTCAGCGAATGGATATCGATCCTCAAGACGCGCGCCCGAAGCGGAAAGCCATTGCTGGGATAATCTATGAATCGTCCACATATTCCGAATGCACTCCGGCAGGTAGTGGTTGAGAGAGCGAACGGTAGATGTGAATATTGTTTGATCCATGAGGACGACCGACCGGAAGCACATCAGGTGGATCATGTCATCGCACTCAAACACGGCGGTCAGACAATCATTCAAAACCTGGCGCTGGCTTGCGCAGTTTGCAACAACAACAAAGGGTCCGACCTCGCGACCATTGATCAAACGACCGAAGAACTCATCCCTCTTTTCAACCCGCGAAAGCAAAAATGGAGTGATCACTTCGCCTTCTCAGGTGCGCAGATTGTAGGGATCACAGTAATCGGAAGAGCTACGATCCGTTTGCTGCGAATGAATGGTCCCGACAGAGTTTTGCTTAGACGTATCTTGAGAGAAGTCGGGCTATACCCGCCCCCAGAGTTCATTCGGTGACAGGTCTTCCGGGAAGATCGTTTCTAGGCGGTAGCGGTTCATCTCGAATAGGTTCAACGAAGCTGCAGAAGAGTTGTACAGGTTGCTACAAGACATAGAATAGCAGGACGTCCTTCATCAATCTAAGGCACTAGATCTCGATTGTACGCCGAATCACTATGGGTTAGACAATCAACGAATTCGCCTGTTCAACGACGTCCGCTGCCTTTAATTTCCTGTCGAACCACAAAACATTGAGCTCTTCGGCCACTTCGTCGTTGAGCGCCAGATGTTTTGATACTGCGATAATGAGGTTGCGCGGATCGGTCTGTCCGAGTTTCGCAAGCTTGCGGCTTAGATACTCGGGCGTCCAGAAACCGACAATCTCCAGGTGCACTTCGCGGCGGCCATTGGCGGTTTCAATGCGCAATGTGAAATCAGGGATCAGCACCTCATTTCTGATCAAAGGGATCACCGCATCAGCCCGTGCGAGTTGCCATCCATCGTGAACTCGCTCGAATATTTTCCCGAAGTCTGCGGCGAAATCGCGTTCCAGTCGAGAATCATAAAAAGGAAAGCGGCGAAAATGGGAGACCAGACTGCTCTGATCGTCGAGTGTAAAAATAAGCTGCCGGCCACGCTTGATCAGCGTCGCTTCCATCCGCCATTTTCGGCAAAGCGCCAGCGCGGGAAGAAAGATTGCCATCTTAATACCGTAACGAAGGCTCCCCTTGAGCAGCGAGAGGGGGCCGTTGAGATCAATTCGATAACCGCGAGCGCGCCGCTCGATACTATGCATCAGGCGGCAGAGTTTGATGTAACGAAAGATGTCCTGATATGAGTCCTCGATATCGATCGTCAGACGTTCGGCCCAGTACAACAGCCCGCGGGCCAGTTCCATGTTGTAACGAGCGATCAAAGCGCCCGGATCACAAACGGCTGTGAATCCGATTAATCGCTGCCGCCCGGGAAGATCTGAATAAAGCCCACTCTCCAGTTGATCAGGAGTAAGACCGATACAACCGGCGACTTCGCTAAGAATGGATTGGCGATCGTGTTCGAGCGGCGATCTCTTATCTAGAACGATCGGCCATGCATTCGCAGCCCGCTCGAACACTGTGCTCCGGATCATCGCTGCGTTCCGAGTTCGCGGTTCGAACTCTGCGAATTTCATCAATATCTTGCCCAGGCCGCGAACGATACGGTAATCGGTTCGGCCCTCTGCACATCTTTCCATCGCCGTTTCTAGCTCATCGCGCGTCTTACCGACACAGTTGCGGAAGACCTTGAATAATTCACTGACGGTATGCCGATAACGTGGGGAGTCGGGATCGACGAAGGCCGGGCGTATCTGATCACCCTCGATCCGATAGCGAAGAAGGTCTTTAGTCAGCATAAGTCAGCATATCTTCAAAGCCTGGAGATTCTGTTCGCGTGTCCGGCGTACGCTTCGTTCTGACGTCTTCGCCGGCTCGTTCCGGTCTCTATCGTTGCACGTACCGTTACCTCGTAGAGGACAGCCAGTTTATTAGCTTTCCGGCGGAGAATGCGGCCGAGCCGCTGCGTATGCTCACGCGACGATCCGCTTCCGCCCAGTATGATCGCGATTTTGGCATCGGGTACATCGACCCCTTCGTTGAGCACTCTCGAGGTGACAACGGCTTTGTACTCGCCGCATTCGAATCGCTTCAAGATGGATTTCCTTTCACGCGTCTTCGTTTGATGAGTTATGGCGGGAATGAGAAATATCTGCGAAATTCTGTAAGCCATCTCATTGCTGGCTGCAAAGACTATAGCCTGATCTGCGGCGTGTCGGCGGAAAATTTCTTCGAGCATATCGAGTTTTGCGCCAGCCCCGGCAATAATATTGCGCATTTCATACCACGCCTCCAGTGCGCGCCGTGCTCGCAAATCATGGCTTTGCTCGCGCACTAGCAGTTCCAATCGCCCGTCGTTCTTGTAACCGGACTTCAGCGCTTCACTCGCTCGCCCGCTCTCTCCCTCTCCAGATCTCTCCTTCTCCCGTTCTTCCCTTCTATCCCTCCGGTTCTCATACCAATACTCCTGATAGTTCGATTCTTCGCGTTCGTATGCGCGACGTTCTTCCACAGAAAGTTCAACGCTGAGTCTGATCACTTCGTAGGGAGCCAGTCTGGTCCCTCTCAACTCGCGAATCGGTTTCCAGAAGGCGAGGGGACCGATCAAGCGGTTCAATTCCTCAGATGCCCGCGGATCGTAGGTGGCAGTTAGTCCCAGGCGAAAGGGCGCGATTGCCAGGCGCGCAATCTCCGCCCAATGCGGCGCGGTCATATGATGAACCTCGTCGAGGACAAGAAGTCCGAAGCGCGCGCCGATCTCACCGATGCAACGGTAGGCGCTCTGATAGGTGATAACCGTCACGTCTCGAATTTCGCAGGTCCCCTGACCGACGATGCCGATTTCGATGCCGTAACACTCGGTCAGACGATGATACCACTGGTTAAGTAGATCGAGCGTGGGTACGACTATGATCGTGGGGCGTTCAGTCAGATTGATGGCTTTCAGCGCGACCACAGTTTTGCCTGCACCTGTAGGCAATACCACGATGCCGCGCCGGTCCTGCAACTGCCAGGCTGTGACTGCTTGTTCTTGATAATCGAAGAGCTGGAATGATGTGAAGGGCCGGATACGTAGGGCCGCTGGATCGTATCGCCGCGCCTTATCTATAAAAGGAATTTTATTCTGCCGCAGCCAGAGGACGGTATCACGATAGCGAAATCCTTCCGCTCGCCAACTCTTAACTCGCTCATCCCAGATGAAACCGGCGAGCTTTATCCCCGCGTTATAGTCGATGGCGTCCATTAGGAGCGTACCTTGATCGAAGGAGAGAGTCAGCATATTTAAGATACTGGTAGGCTTGGGCTGGGTGGCAAAGTAAGTATAATCCTGTTTTCATCAGTCCGGCAATATATCTGCCTGCTTCTGTTGTCCTTTCCCTATGAACTTGATATGAACTTGATTCCAGCGGAAGCCGAGTTGTTCGTGATGGAGAACATCCCGCAGCGGGCTCCGGAAACGCCTAGATGCTGGATTCGAAAAGAAATCATGTGGCATACATCTTTTCGGACGTTTGTGGTGGGATCAGCCTGCTTATACTATTAACCATCTAGACGTATTCATTCGTAATTGTTCCTGTAACCATCGAACAATTGCTGTAAGAATTGCATTGGGACTATCATTTAGGAAAAGGAGTATGAACGATGCAAGCGGACTCACTGATTGAAAGAATCAAAGCGTTGCCACCTGAAAGGATTGCCGAAGTGGAAGATTTTGTCGAGTTTTTGTGGCAGCGGACAGTAAAACCGGAACAGTTTATCGAAGAGGAGGAACGCGTCAGCGAATTGCAGGCAATTGCGGCGAGCATGAGGGCGAATGTCTTCTCTGGCAATCCGCCCCGCTTCACTCGCGACGAACTGCATGAACGCCGTTGACACGAACGTGTTGATCTACGCGCACGATCCTCGCGACCCGGTAAAAGCAAAACAAAGCCGCTGCCCTAACCGCTTCACTTACTGACGGCGTGTTACTGTGGCAGGTGGCCTGCGAATACATAGCTGCAAGTCGCAAGTTGGCCTCATTCGGCCTCAATCTACAGCAGTACTATGCTGACCTGAAGCGACTACGTGGCGTTTGGTCCTAGCCTAGCCTAGCCAGCCTGGACAGTCCTGGATAAGACTGAAACGCTTATGGCAACTGGTAACTTATCGTTCTGGGATGCGATGATCGTTGCTGCCTGTATGGAAAACGGGATTCAAACACTCTATACCGAAGATATCGACTCCTCGACATCGTCTCTGACAGGAGTTACGATCATCAATCCTTTCTAACCGCATTTCTATGGTATTCAAAGTGTACACAAGTCCTTGGATTCAAGGCGGATATCTGCGGTATATTGTAAACATTACGCACGACTCAAAGTCCTTCAGAATCAGCGATGTACACAAATGGTCTTTTTGTTTTCAAGGTGAAAGAGCCTCGCGGGAAATATCCGAGTGGTTTTGCTCGCCGAATCTAGGCAGGTCGAGGTTAATGTCAGCTTTCAGGTCGAAGCTGCTGTTAACCAATTGATAACCGGCGATCGGCGCAGATCCGCTCAGTAAAATGGCGACCTTTAAGAAGAAGACTATCACTATCAGCCCCGCCGCAAAAACATGGCACTTAAGAAATCTGAACTTTACAGCTCACTCTGGGCCAGCTGTGACGAGCTCCGTGGGGGCATGGATGCTGGCCAATACAAGGACTACGTGCTGATGATGCTTTTCATCAAATATGTCAGCGACAAATACGCCGGCATGCCGTACGCGCCGATAACTATTCCCAAGGGGGCCGGCTTCTCTGACATGGTCGGGCTCAAGGGCAAGCCCGACATCGGCGACCAGATCAACAAGAAGATCATCGAGCCTCTGGCCAGGGCTAACAACCTGGATGAGCATGCCGGATTTCGACGATGCCGCCAAACTCGGCAGCGGGAAGGAGAAGGTGGACCGGCTCACCAACCTTATCGCCATCTTTGAAGACAGAGCGCTCGATTTCTCCAGGAACAGGGCTGATGGCGATGACATTATCGGCGATGCCTATGAATATCTGATGCGTAACTTCGCCACCCAGAGTGGCAAAAGCAAGGGGCAGTTCTATACTCCCGCCGAGGTCAGCCGCGTCATCGCCCAGATCATCGGCATTCGCGAGGCCAGGACGACGAACAAGACAACCGTCTACGATCCGACCTGTGGTTCCGGCTCATTGCTTTTGAAGGTGGCCGATGAAGCCAGGGCGAAGGTCACGCTCTACGGTCAGGAAAAGGACTCCGCCACGGCCGGACTCGCCCGGATGAACATGATCCTGCACGACAACCCGACTGCCTGTATCGTGCAAGGGAATACGCTCGCTCACCCTCAATTCAAAGAGAGCGGTACGCTCAAGACCTTCGACTACGTTGTCGCCAATCCTCCGTTCAGCGACAAACGATGGAGCAACGGCGTCGACCGGCTGAACGATCCATACGAGCGTTTCAATTCGTTCGGCACGCCGCCCGACAAGCAGGGCGATTATGCCTATCTGCTGCACATCGTGCGATCGCTCAAGAGCCACGGCAAAGGCGCCTGCATTCTTCCGCACGGCGTGCTGTTTCGCGGCAATGCCGAGGCCGATATACGCCGGAACCTGATTCGCAAAGGCTACATCAAGGGCATCATCGGCCTGCCTGCGAATCTCTTTTACGGCACGGGCATTCCCGCCTGCATTATCGTCATCGACAAGGAAGACGCTCGATCACGCCGAGGGATATTCATAATCGACGCCGGCGCGGGCTTCATGAAAGACGGCGACAAGAATCGCCTGCGCGCAATGGATATTCACAGGATCGTCGATGTTTTCAACAATCTGCGTGAGATTTCGGAATACTCGCGCATGGTTTCTTTCGAGGAGATCGAGCGCAACGAGTTCAACCTGAACATCCCGCGCTACATCGACAGCCGGCAGGCTGAGGACATTCAGGACATTGAGGGACACCTGCGCGGCGGCATTCCCATGGCAGACGTGGATGCGCTACAGCCCTATTGGGATGTGTGTCCCGAGCTACGGCGCGCGCTGTTCAAAGATAACCGCCCCGGCTATCTCGATCTTGCTGTTGACAAGCAGACCATCAAATCCTCCATTTACGAGCACGCCGAGTTTGTTCGTTTCACCAAAAACATGAATCTCCTGTTCGCCGATTGGCGAGAAGGAACACTGCTCTGCTTAAGGGCTTACAGACGGGGTTTCACCCCAAACAGTTGATCCACGACCTCGCCGAAGATCTGCTCGCGCTCTACTCCGGCAAACCGCTGATCGATAAATACGACGTCTATCAGCATCTGATGGATTACTGGGCCGAGACGATGCAGGATGATTACTATCTGATCTCCGCCGATGGTTGGAAGGCGGAGACTCGCCGCGTGTTTGTGAAGAACAAAAAAGGCAAGGAAATAGATAAGGGCTGGGTCTGTGATCTCGTGCCAAAGAGCCTGATCGTGGCCCGTTACCTCGCCGCCGAGCAGGAGGCGATCGAAAAATTTGAGGCTAAGCTCGAGACTGTTGTCGCCAGGATGACCGATATGGAGGAAGAGCACGGCGGCGAGGAGGGAGTCTTTGCTGAGCTCGAAAAGGTGAACAAGGCAACGGTTGCGGCTCTACTCAGGGATTTGAGGCTTGAGAATGGTGAGCCGGAAGCGAAAGAGAACGAGGTGTTGGAGCAATATCTGGAACTCTGCGAACAGCAGTACGATCTGAAAAATTTACTTAAGACAGCCCAATCGAATCTCGATACGCTTGCCTATGACAAATATCCGACGTTGATGGAGGACGAAATCAAGGTGCTGGTGGTGAATGATAAATGGATGGCTGCTCTCAATACAGCTGTCCGTGAAGAGATGGACCGTATCAGTCAGACATTGAGTCGGCGGGTGAAGGAATTGGCGGATCGTCATGATATCCCGATGCCTCGGCTAGCAAGCCGGGTTGATGAGTTGGAACAAAGAGTAGGCAACCATCTGGAAAGGATGGGATTTTCATGGAAGTGAGGCAGGGTTACAAACAAACCGAGGTTGGGATGATTCCGGAAGATTGGGAATTGCGTTCACTACTGACCACAGTTTGTATTGCAAGTGGACAAGTTGATCCAAAGATTGAGCCTTACAAGTCAATGATTTTAGTGGCACCGGACCACATCGAAAGCTCGACTGGGCGATTGCTTAGTCAGCGAACCGCATTAGACCAAGGCGCAATTAGCGGTAAATATCTCTTCGAAAGGGTGACATCGTTTATAGCAAGATACGTCCGAATCTACGGAAGGCTATTATTGCAAGCTTTAACGGGTTGTGCAGCGCGGACATGTATCCACTCAAGCCCACCAGCGATGTTTGTTCTGGGTTCATGCTGGCTATCCTTCTTGGGCGTCGCTTTTCAAAGTACGCCGAATCTGTTTCGGTTCGTAGCGGAATGCCAAAGATTAACCGAGCAGAGTTGGCAGAGTTTATAGTCGCCCTGCCACCTCTTCCTGAACAAGAAGCCATTGCCGAAGTCTTGAGCGACGCTGATGCCCTCATTGAATCCCTTGAGCAACTCATCACCAAAAAACGTCTCATCAAATACGGCGCCATGCAGGAATTGCTCACTGGGAAGCGGAGGTTGCGTGAGTTTGCTGATACGTCGACAGGTTACAAACAAACTGAGGTTGGGGTGATTCCGGAGGATTGGGATTCGCCTGAACTTGGTGACATCTTGAAATCTGTGCAGCTAGGCGGAAACTATAGGAATAGTGAGCGTGAATCGAACTGGCCGCTAATCAAAATGGGCAACCTTGGGCGTGGCAGCATCAAACTCGATAAGCTGGAGTTCATTGATTCTGCGCATCCCCCCTCTAATCGCGACAGACTTGAGACCGATGATTTGCTTCTCAATACAAGAAACGCGCTGGATCTCGTAGGGAAAGTGGCCATTTGGCGCAACGAACTGCCAGAAGCATACTTCAACTCAAACGTCATGAGGCTGAAGTTCGATGAGCAGCGCGTGTCCTCCTACCGATTCATGAACTACATCCTCAACATGTCGCGTTCCTTAAGAGGATTGCGAGGGATCGCAATCGGAACGACGAGCGTAGCGGCCATTTACGGTAGGGATTTGGTGAAGCTAAAGATTCCGCTGCCTACTAAATCCGAACAAGAAGCCATTGCTAAAGTCTTGAGCGACATGGACGCCGAGATTGCCGCATTGGAAACTAAATCGCCAAATATCGCCAAGTCAAGCAAGGTATGATGCAAAACCTCTTAACCGGAAGGATTCGATTAAAATGAATATCGGCCTACCCGAACGCGCCACCCAAAGCCGCGTTCTCGAGCTCTTCCGCGATGAACTCGGCTATCGCTACCTCGGCGACTGGCGAGATCGCGACAACAACAGGGCAAGAAGTTGGCAAAAATAAAAACGATCGCGTGAAGCTGGAATCGACTCAAGTCGAGGTCTTGGAGGTATCCGAAACAGCGGAGAAATGGTGAGGCTTCGGCAAGTCGGCAGGATTGACACGCTGATAATTTAGTCAATCCCGTCTCCCGAAGGAACGATGTCAATCGAAGCCTAAAGCGCAATCAAGACCGCGAAAGGATCGAATTATTGGTACCAACTATTTTGCCCAACGTGGTCGTGCGTAGGACGCTGAGGTCCGGAGAATTGTAATTGCGAGTTGCGCAAGACATAGGCCGCTTCTTGGCGCTTTCCTGCTTCGTTTGAGCGTTTCGTAATTTTCGGCGAGCCGTCCGGATTTTTATCATAAGCAAGTCGAGACAACTCGCCGAAAGTTCACCTTTCATCGAACCGGAGCGTGACACATGAAATTCCCTGTCTCGATCTGTTTCTCCAGCCAATCCGCGACAGTGGACATCCTCCTTTGACACCCTATGTAGATTCGGATATAACTCGATACCGAGCAACATATGTACCGGTAAGGAGGAGCAACTGATGAAGAATCCCCACCTTTCGTTCACGATGGCCGTGATTTTGCAGGCGGTCGAAAACGGCTATCGCTACGGTTTTGAAATCCTGCAGGCCACAGGTCTGGCGAGCGGCACGATTTATCCGGCGTTGCGGCGGTTGGAAGACGCGCTGCTGATCAAATCCAAATGGGAAAATCAGAAGATCGCGCAAGCCGAACAACGTCCGGCGCGCAAATATTACGAAGTGACGAAGGCCGGACGCGAAGTGCTGGTCGAAGCGCGCAACCGCTTCAAGCTGCTTGAACAAATCGATTCGCCGACCGAACTCAAACCGGCGGGCAAAGCAAGTTAAAACGATGCGCAACGGGAACCGAAGTCTTTGGCTCTGGCTGATCGCCTTCATCGCCGTAATCGTGCCGCGCCGACTGCGCGCTGACTGGCGACTGGAATGGGAAGCCGAATTGCAATGGCGCGAACGGCAGCTTGCCGAATTGGACAAGCTGGATGGGAAAAACAAACTCGAACTGTTGTTGTACAGCGTGGGCGCGTTCGCCGATGCGCTGTGGCTGCAACCGAAACGATGGGAGGATGAAATGATTCAAGACTTGCGTTACGGCGTGCGCACGTTACTACACCGGCCATCTTTCAGTGCGGTCGTGATTTTAGTGCTCGCGTTGGGCATCGGCGCGACCAGCGCGATTTTCAGCGTGGTTAACGCAGTGTTGCTGCGCCCGCTGCCTTATCCCGAACCTGATCGTCTGATGGTCTACTCCGCTTACGAGCAAGACAGTCGCTACGGAAGAATCAACGCTTTGACCGCGCCCGTTTTGGTTGAATGGCGCAATCGGTGCAGATCCTGTGTGCAGATGGCGGCCTATATTGAAGCCCAGCCGGTCAACCTGATTGGCGGCGCAGAGCCTGAGCGCGTGCGAATCGCTCGGATCACGGAAAATTTATTCGCCACGCTCGGCGTGCCGCCGCTCTTGGGGCGAACATTTTTACCGGAAGAGATCGGACGGCCTTCATCTGATGACGATATTCAGCAAAACAGCAACACGGTTGTGATCTTGAGCTACGGATTGTGGCAGCGGCGTTTCAGTGCGGATCCTTCAGTCATCGGCAAGACCGTCAAAATTGAAGGCGACGTTTGCGCCGTCGTCGGAGTGATGCCCGAAGGATTCAAATTTCCCGAGGAGGCTGACGCCTGGTTGCCGATCACGCTCACCCCAATGCGCAATGACCTCAACATCATCGCTCGCCTGCAACCACGTGTCACACCAGCGCAGGCCCAAGCTGAACTCACGCTCCTCGCCCACCGCTTGCAGCAGGAAGCATCGCAGAAAAATCGAACGCTGAACGCCAACTTGATTCCTTTGCAAGAGCAGATAGTCGGAAATGTGCGCTCATCGCTGCTGATTTTCCTGGGCGCGGTGAGTTTCGTCTTGCTCATCGCCTGCGCCAATGTCGCCAATCTGTTGCTCGCGCGCGCGGCGACCAGACAAAAAGAGATGGCGGTGCGGGGGGCGTTGGGCGCAAGTCGGTTGCGCATCATTCGACAATTGCTGACCGAAAGTTTGCTGCTCGCGCTGGCGGGCGGCGTTCTCGGATTGTGGCTGGCGTCTGGAATTCTTAAACTGCTCGTCGCTTTTGCGCCGCAGGATGTTCCGCGACTCACTACCATCAGGATTGATCCGTGGGTGCTCGGCTTTACCCTGTTGCTTTCAATTCTAACCGGCATCATCTTCGGCCTCGCGCCTGCGTTGCAAGCATCGCGGCTTGATCTCAACACAGCACTCAAAGAAGGCGGGACGCGAGGGACAGGCGGCGGATCGCGCCATCGTTTGCGCAGCTTGCTCGTTGTGACGGAAGTCTCGCTGGCATTAGTGCTGCTGATCGGCGCGGGACTCCTGCTCAAGAGCTTCACGCGATTGCGCGAGACGCCGTTGGGCTTCAACCCCGATCACGTCCTGACCGCGAGTGTGGCGTTGCCTCAAGCCGATTATCCCACGACGGCGAAGGTGAAGACTTATGCCCAGCAATCGCTCGCCCGCCTCGCCGTGCGTCCTGAAGTGCAAGCGGTCGGTGTGGTCAACTCGCTCCCGCTCAGCCACGACGGTGTGATCATTCGAGGCCGCCTCGGCGTCGAAGGTAAATCGAAGGATCGCCTTCCCGTGGGGGCGAGCAAAGTGGCCGTGAGCGCGGATTACTTTCGCGCGCTCGGCATCCCGCTGCTTCAAGGCCGCGCGTTCAATGAGCGCGACACCGCTGACTCGCCCGGCGTGCTCATCATCAGCGAATCATTAGCTCATCAACTCTGGCCGAATGAAAGCGCGCTCGGCAAACGACTCGACATTAATCTGCCTGGCGAGACGTGGCGCGAAGTGGTCGGCGTGGTCGGCGATGTCAGACAATCAGACTTGAACGCGCCGCTCGCAGCAGCGATCTATCAGCCATATTCGCAAGTCTCCGATAATATCCGCTGGTATCTCGGCGATATAACCTTCGTCATTCGCACGACCTCTGAGCCGCAGAACTTAATCACCACTTTGCGAAGCGAATTGCAAACGGTGAATAAAGAACTGCCGCTGCACAATGTAGCGACGATGGAGCAGGTCGTGGCGAAGCAAGTCACCGATCCACGTTTTTACACGCTCCTGCTCGGCTCTTTCTCAGCGCTCGCCTTGATCCTGGCAGCAGCGGGAATCTACAGCGTCATCTCTTACTCGGTCACGCAACGCACGCATGAGCTTGGCATTCGCATGGCACTCGGCGCGCAAGCGAAAGATGTCTTACGGCTCATCATCAGACAAGGCATGACACTCGTACTCGTGGGTCTCGCCGTTGGCTTAGTCGGAGCGCGTGCGCTGACGCGTGTGCTCTCTGGTTTTCTATACCAGGTGAGCGTAACCGATGCGGCGACTTTCGTGTTGCTTTCAGGCGCGCTGGCAGTGGTTGCACTCGTGGCTTGTTATCTACCAGCGCGGCGCGCCACGAAAGTAGATACATTAGTCGCCTTGCGGCATGAGTAAAACCAATGGCTGATGCGACGCGTACAACTCGCTTTCGTTTCTGGCTCTGGCTGATTGCCTTCATCGGCGTGATCGTGCCGCGCCGCCTGGGCGCCGATTGGCGGCAGGAGTGGGAAGCCAAGTTGCAGTGGCGCGAGCAACAACTGGCTGAATGGGACAGGCTGGATGCGAAGAACAAACTGGCTCTGTTGTGGTACAGCGCGGGCGCGTTCGCCGATGCGCTGTGGCTGCAACCGAAACAATGGGAGGATGAAATGTTTCAAGACTTGCGTTTTGGTTTACGAATGTTGCTCAAACAGCCTGGCTTCACATTGATCAAATGGAAAACGGAACGATGCAATGGCATAAGATCATGTTCGCCGAGGGCGAAGAGATTCTGCAGAAACCCTGGCAGATTACGAAACAGGCAAGTCAGATCCACCAAGAATCCGGACTGTCCGAGGAGTTTGCCGTCTTTTTAGACTTAGACTTTTCCCAAGGTGGGGTTCGACCCGTTCTATACTTTTCACCGGCCGCAGCGAAACTCTGCGCTGAGCTGATACGATCTTTCGAAGGAACGGCCTGCTCATTGCCGTCTAATCCAGGGCCTTCGTTCGGCATGGCATATGGCAACGCGGATGAAGCCTGGGCGTTAGTCGAGCGAGACACACCACAAGAACAAGAAGAGGGTGATGAAATGTCAAATCATCTCAGCGGAACGCAGGCAGATGCAGTGAGTGAAGCACAGTTCATAAGAATTGATCCGCGAGATTTTATCGGCTCTCCATTCTGGCCCTGCCCTAACTGTGGACAAAAGGAATTCGGAGTGCTGGGGATATATGAGACTAGATATATGGCGTTGCCGTGCCTGCTGGCGAACGCAACATTTTGGACTTCCCCAGGTCACAAAGAAGGTGATCTACTTAGACCAGAACGCGATCAGCAATATGATGAAAGCGCTCAATCCGAAGACCGACGCTCATCGAGACGGTCGAGTAGATCCATTTTGGCAAACACTCTTTGAGAAGCTCGACACACTGGTCACCCTCCAATTGATCATTTGCCCCGACTCTCTCACCCACAGTAATGAGTCTCGGGTCTCTACCTATTTCCAGGCGCTGCAGAGAATGTATGAGCAACTCTCTCATGGAGTCACGTTTCACGATCCCGATACGATCGAAAGATTCCAGATATTTGAGCACCTGGAAAATGTATTCGCTGGCTCGCCGAACGCTCCGTCGAAGCTCGATGTGCATTCGGTCGTTTCCGGAAAAATCAATGTCTGGACCGATCGAATAATAGTCACAGCTTCAACCGAGTGGAAACCTGAATGGGTCGAAGACCTGCGACAGTTCCGAGACCAGATATCCACAGCGATCGAGGAGATTTTTCGACGCTGGCAAACAGAGAAGGGGCGAACTTTCAAAGATTGGGTCGAGGAGGAGGTTGCCGGATTCGGAACCTCAACTGTGGCACAGGCCGCAAACTTCATCACAGTTTTACGAGAAACCCTCGCTGGGCAGCGAGACCCGGATCCGAATATCAATCCACTTCTGCCGCCAGCGTCGGTTATACTTGTTAACACCATATGTGAACGTCTACGTAGATCTGGCATGGCAGCAGAGAGCGTCTACCCAACAGCAGTTGGCTATCTAACATCTGCAGGAATGAAGGAGATTCCATTCCTCAAAATCCGCTCGATGTTGTGGGCATCGGTCGCCAGAAAAGCGGCGAATGGAGGGAAGCGACCGCCTTCACGCGGGATGAGTAATGATATCAAAACAATTTCAACGATTCTGCCCTACTGCGATGCGATGTTCGTTGATAAAGAGTGCTGGACCTATCTAAACGAAGAGCCTTTGCGCTCGGAATTGAAGTTCGGGACAAAACTATTCTCTTTAAACAACAAGCAAGAGTTTCTAGACTATCTGGACTCAATCATCGCCAGCACCACGCCTGAGCACCTGGCTACGGTTCATACAGTCTACGGCGAGAATTGCCTCATCCCGTATACTTCTATCTATAGCAAGGAAAACCTGTAAACCTCAGAGTCTGCAATATTGCTCCACGTTGAGCTAAGATCAAAATGTAAGATTTAGCTTTAAATTCTGGCCATTGTGTAGCGAATGGGGCTGTTTGGGCCGCTTTCAAACTAAATCTTTAGTAGATTACCCTCATAAGACAAGGTCTGACGGGATGGCCACCGCGCCGCTCCCTTTCCGGATCGCCTAACTGGTTGCGGTTGCCTCGATCACTTTGCAGATGTCCGTCAGCATCCAGGCAGAGGGTATCATTCACTTCCTGATATTCGGCAATCCCCGTCTTGATACAGGCAATGGCTGACCGGCACCAAGAGAATCGTCAGCTCGGCCTCTATAGCGGCGTTCAATAAAGGCGGCAGTTCATGCTCGACAATGAAGTCGGAGGCTAGAAAATTCTGACTGACCAGCAGTAGTGCGACTTTGGCGGCCAGTTATTTAGTAGCAGCAAACGCGAATGCCATATCTCAAGGAGGACGCATGGACAAGATAGATTTTCCCGGTCTCTTGAAATCGATAGGCGAGGAGCTTCAAGCCAGAGTCGACAGAGCGTCGATTTATAAACACCCATCCGGTGTTGGCGATGCCAGAGAAGACGTGGTGCGAGAGTATCTTCAGCAGGTCCTGTCGCCAAGGTTTATAGTAGATCGTGGGAAAATCTTCGATAGTGATGGAAATTTGTCGCGTGAGTTCGATGTCATTATTTCTGAGAAGAATGACGTTGCACCAGCGATGAGTCTAGCTAGCCGCAGGATCGTACCCATTGAGGCCGTTTACGGGATCATAGAAGTCAAGTCATCCTTGAAGAGAATTGAGTACGAGACTTTTATCAATGCCGTCAATGAACTGAATGGAATGCGCCGTTATTACCTTCCTCTCGATCAGACATTTGATCCCGTCACTCTGCAGAAATTGCAAAATGGAGTAGGACCTCAAGACGATCTGCCAAATGGAGTGGGATGGATATGGAGCGGGATCATTGCTTTCGATGCACCACAGGGGGAGGCGTTGTGTGACTATCTGGCCTCATGCTGCAAGGGCTTTTGGTTCATCTGTGTCCCCGACAGAGAACTGGTGACGATGTCATTCAATCCTCAAGGTTTCAGGGGCATCCCCTTCGGCTCCAGATCTTTGCCGTTGACGATCTGGGTGATCATGGACTTGGTTTCACAGAACATACGTCCCAAATCATTTGCACCGGATTTTTCCCGCTACCGAAGTCAAATGTTGAAAGCTCTCGGCGACCACGTAGGCTGGGAATGCAAATTCCTTCCGGATCAGCCACAAGAAGAAAGTAATTGATAGATTCAGCGTTTACCACAAGAGACAAAGTCTATAAGGTCCCATCAAAAATGGTCGAGCCCTGATATTTGTGGCCCCCATACCAACAAAGAGATTGACAGACATTTCGACATCTTCTACATTGTAGACTCTACATAGTAGACTACATCCATATCAACGATATGGCGTTTCAGAAAGGACCGGACGAATGAAAGGAACGAATTTACACATTGGGGACTTTGAAGAGATCGTGCTTCTGGCGATTTTACGACTTCAGGACAATGCTCACGGATCTGCAGTGCGCGAGTTGCTTGAAGAGGCCACCAGCCGATCCATATCTGTTGGTGCATTTTACACCACGATCAATCGGCTTGAACAAAAGGGTCTGATTCACTCTCGGACTGGGGAAGGCGCTCCCGAACGGGGAGGCCGAGCTAGGCGATACTTTGAACTTGATGGACCTGGCAAGGAAGCTCTTAAGCAAGCCGACGGGGTCCGAAAGCAGTTGGTCCCCAAACTAGCAACTGCACTTAAGTCATAGAGGTCAAACAAAATATGGTAGTTAAAACGATCAGCCAATATATCGCCGAACAAAGAGAGCGGTTCAAAGAATATCAGGCTAAGAAATTCGAACACTGGATGAGTGGATTCTTCATTTGTTCATTACTTTATGCTGGAAGTCGTGTAATGAAGAAACCAGGTTCCGATGAGCCCCTCATCGAACAGGATTGGCGCCATCGGCTGGTCTTCTCCTTGATGTTCGCGATGATGTTTGGAAATTTGTTGATCATTTCTCCGGTTGTGTTCTTTCATATCTGCGTCAACGCCGTCAGTACAATCTTTGCGATACTGTGGGGCGGGTCAACGAAGCCGCCGCATGCCTTCGATTGGCTGCTTTTCCTCTTCTTCCTCCCCAAAAGAGACCGTGAAACGATTCTCGGCGACCTCGAAGAATCATTCCCCAAATGGATCATGGAGCGCGGGGTGTTTCGCGCAAATCTCCGATACATGTACGAGATCATCACAGCAATCTTACCGGTGCTGTTCAGATTTTTAGATGCGATTGGCGTGATGCGCTTGATAAAAGAAGTTATACGAAGGAATTGGCACCAATAGCGTCGGCGAAATGACCCAGGCTCTGTCATTCGGAGAAGTGCCCCACATCTCGAAGGTCATCAGTGAAATGTGACATCTATCCGAGGGGTGGAGTATTGGAGACTTGTTGAAAAAGTCGGAAAGTCGGAGGAGACCAGCGCTCATATTCATTCGGCTTTCGAATCGTCCATCACCGCCGTGACTGCATGTATGACGATCGATTCGGAGTGCTCAACCGCTCGGCCGAGGACCGGGGCGTGGCCTATGTTGGGGACCGCGATGGGGGCGAGAAATTTTTTGCAGAACTCAAAACCCAGTTCCCTCGTTCTATCAATGAATCAAACATGAATTCGGAGGACAACATGTTCACCAAACTTTTGATTGCGCCTGGACTCTGAAACCTGCCCGCGTTCAGCATCGCGGTAATTGCTTCCAAGCAGGCTTTGGGCATCTTGGGACTGTTCGCAGGTACGGAGAGTAGAAGCGGTCTATACCGCTTTACCCGTTCGCGATATGACAAGGCAGATATGCTGACAAGGTCGGTTGATCTCATCTCGATTTCAATCGGCCTTTGCTTTATGACAGACGAAGCCCTCGGCCGGTGACAAAGCAAACCGGCCGAGGACCAAGGCGCGCCTTCAATCGGCGACACAGACCGCTCAGATTCGCTTCGGAGAGGGAGTCCATCGCTGATCCGTCAGAGGATGACATGAGCTTGCAAATGAAGAGCGGGAATAGCGGACGATACATAGTGGAGGTGGTGGTCTGAATTGGAAGATCAAAGACGAGTCACTGAAGGAAATGATGAGACGCAACCGCCCGCCAATCACAGCAATGTTTGCGACTGCCTGACGGCTCCAGAGACTGATCGCGAGAGTACAATCGATATACTTGAGAGGATTCGAGTAGAGTGCCCCGCATTGCGTTCTTTGTTTTTGCCAGATGATATCTGGCCTGAGTTCAAAAGTCGGCAGCGGCACCCTGATACAGATGCAGGGCATCGATCCAGACTACTGCTGGCACTGGAATGGGGTCGTCTAGCGCGACTCACGCGCCCAATCCACCGATATCTTATTGAAAACGGCAGGCTGCGATCGGATGTTCGCCAACAATATATGCAGGATATACAAGAGAAGTGGATGCACTACGAAGAGCCTCTTGAGCGCCACCAAAAGTCAAAAATGTTCATAGGAAAGGTCACGGAACTGCAGTGCGCGGAATGGATCGAGACGCTCGGATGGACGATCGTCAGCCTCGACGCCCTGCGTGAGGGGGCGGACGTCGAAGCGACCAAGCCTGACTCGGGCGTAGTCACGACATTTGAAGTGAAGTCTATTGGCGTCGACGACGATGACTTCGAGATAATGATACGCAGCCTGATGGAAGGGCCATCTGGTGGGGCAAGCTGTCTATATGTTGCAATCAACTACCTGATCTTTCGCATCTATCAAGCAGCAAAACAGCTTGAAAGCTTTAACGAGCCGCGGGTCGCTTTGGTGGTTATTGACGATGAGGCGTGGTGGCGATTCAGGCGTGGCTTGGAGGAGGGATGGCTCGACTTGGCCAATCCAGCCTTTTTCAATTGTCATCCGCATCCCAAATGGGAGGCACTCCTTCGAGGCCAAGCGGGGCGCTATCCGAATCTCGAAGTTGAATTGGCAGATATGGTAAGGCAACTCGACGCAGTGTGGATAATCAGACGACTACATGGTTATGAATACAATTTGGAGTATGAGTTGCACCCATCAACGCCGACTTGATTCGACACTACCACCTACAAATTCATCTAAGCCGCTCTCCTCTCGTTCCCACCGATGCCGCCCTCCGGGTGCATCGGCGTAATTACTTCCCCCCTGCACTTCTGAATCAATGGTCTTAAAGCGATGAGGGGTCGAATCCCTCACTCTCTGCCTCTTATTCTTCCTCTATAGCTGTGGATCCTGTGCATTATGCTCGATTTTCCGCAATGTTTACTATGACCGAAGTCAGACCAAACGCCAGGCGAGCGAGTCGTGTTTTTCGTGTTCGCATTTATTTTAATTGACCAGCTCCAACCGCTCCGGTTCGTTCTGCTGCCCGGTGAGCTCGGCCAGGCTCGAAGCGAGCTCCCATTCGCGCAACTGCTCGCGTTGCTTCTCGCGTACTTCTTCGGCCATTCGGCGTAGCGCATAAACGTACGTGGATCGGCGTGTCCACTGCGCTTCATTGCAAATTCCATTGTGCGGCCGCGCAGCAGTCCATAGGTAATACTGGTAGCGCGCAAATCGTGAAATCGCGTCGGTATGGTTATCTCGGCTTCTTTCAGCGCAGATTCCCAGCCGCGGTTGAAATTGTCCTTGATGCCGAACACTAGGCCGTCAACGTTCTGCGTGCTCCGCTCCCAGACGCGCCTCAACGCGGCAACGGTCAGCGGCTCGAGATCGATCGTACGCCTCTTGTTAGACTTGGCATTCATCGCAAGGATGCGTAGCTCACCACGCACGAGATCGATCTCACACCATTTCAACTTAAGAAGTTCACCGCGTCGGCATCCTGAATCGAGCGCGGTTAAATTCAGCGGGAATAGATGCTGGCGGTAATCGTTCTGGCAAGCCTCCAATAGTCTCCGCTGTTCGGCAGTCGATAAGCAGCGCTCTCTCGCCACTTCCTGCGCCATTACGATTAAATTTTCACCCTTGCTGAATGGCGAGCGCACCACCCATTCTTTCTGAATGACATAGGTGAAAGCGCCCGACAACCTAGCCAAGATACGGTGAACGTCGCCAATGCTACGCTCGCGTGTCGTAGTGACGACGCCCGCTTTGTTCTTGAAGACAACCGGCCGGCCGAGCAGATCATCACGAAAGTTTTCGATGTCGGCATAGGTGATGGTGCGAATGCGTTTCTTGCCGAAATGTACAGTACAGATTTTTAGGCGACGTCGTGCATCCTTCCAGTCGCGCATTCCCTTCACCTTTTTTTCATTGCGATACTCTGCCGGCACGAGGCGCTTTGCTTCGTACTCTGCAGCCAACTGCAGGAAGGTGATTTTGCTGGCGTCGAGATAAGCTTCGCCTTGTGAGTCGAGCTCCGCTAGCAAGCTTGGCTTGGGATGCCGCTGGTGATTTCGTTTTGGACAGCAAATCAGTACCGCGAGCGGTAGCGAGCGTGGCTCTCGCAAAGGATTTACGCCGGAAGTCACGCTCGCTACCGCTCGCGGTACTGATTCGCCAGCAGTATCGCAAGCCTCCGTACTCCGTAGCGATTCATTCAAATCGGCGTGCGATTCTGGCTTACACCCGGCACTTACATTCCTTCACGCCGTGTTCGTCAATGAATAGCCACCCCAAATCGTGACACTCATTGCATAGTGGGATACAACGTTCTTCGATGCAACGCATGGACGCAGTCATGATCCTCCTTAATCTCCACAGATCATTATTCAGCAGCCTGCCGATGGGGCAGTCGCTGCCATCCACTTCTTTTTCTCAAGCAAGTGCTAGATAAGATATTGCTCAAATTTAACAAGTCTTAAAGAAACGACGGAGTTGAGAGAAGATATCTTATGATCACATTGCAAATTGCGCCCGAGCAGCCAATGGTTTAGGCGTCATAATTGAAATAGAACTATGATTGGCTCTTCTGAGTGCAAATCTGTTGGCAAGGACGTATGAAATTATGAAAAATTTCGGTAGAAGATGTGGGAGTTTGCGGCCGCCAAGCACCCGCATTCCAGCCGCTGGAATTGGAATGAACTTTTGAAATGCAAGGATGATCCAACGATCAAATCGCTATTTGGATGGTAATTGCATTTTAGGAGCAGAAAGGTTGAAGGAATTATGGGTGTGTTTTTAAAAGAAGCTATCAAGGAAGCACAACTTGGTCTAACCCAGGGTGGGATTCCAATTGGGTCGGTACTTGTAATCGATAACAAGATCGTGAGTCGCGGCCACAACCGTAGGGTTCAAAAAAATAGCGCCATTTTGCATGCGGAGATGGACTGCATTGAGAATGCAGGTCGATTAACGCCAGCAGACTACCTCCGAGCGACGCTTTACTCCACCTTGTCTCCTTGCGATATGTGCAGTGGGGCTTCGCTACTCTACAAGATTCCGCGAATTGTGATTGGCGAGAATGTCAATTTTCAAGGACCTGAAGACTACGTTCGTAATAGAGGCGTCGAATTGACTATTGCCGATGATCCTGAATGCATAGAAATGATGGCACGATTCATCAAAGAGCATCCCTCAGTGTGGAATGAAGATATCGGCAAACAATAGGTCGTAATCTAACGAGGTCGACAAAGCCGGTCTATAAATTTCACGACAGTCTTTGACAATGAGTCAATCTCAGTGCTTTTATTTCTACTTGTCGATGTCAAAAACTACAACTTGAACCTCCTGGCACCGATTTAGGATTCGTATGCTGCCCAATTCTATTCGTGGGATCGAATTGTATCGGGTCCAGCCGAGGCCAAATTGGTTGGTAGACACACTTCGAACCGTCGAAATCGCAAAAATTATATCGCGCACTTAGAGCGATCCCAGAAGTGGTAAAAGCCGCCGCCGCTAAGCCACTCGGCGATAGCGATGATGGAGGCCGCCGACTTGGGGGAGATGACCTGGCCTTTTTGACTGAGGTTCGACTTCTCGTTTATGTGGGGAGTTGTGAGCTAACGACTGATGCGGTCTGGCCTCGTGATAATAATAGAATATTCGGACAAAATATGACGTAAGTGATTTTCATTGATGATGATCAGGTGGTCCAGACACTCTCTCCGGATACTGCCGATGACCCGTTCGGGAAAAGGATTTTGAAAGATGCCGAAGGGCTGTGACCACCTGTTCGATCCCCATACCTTCAACGCGGTCTTGGAAATACTCGCAGTAAATGCTGTCGCGATCGAGCAGCAAGTATTTGGGAGCCTCATCATCGGGAAAGGCTTCGATGATCTGCTGCGCAGTCCATTCGGCGGTCGGATTGGTCGTTACGGTGAAAGCACGATCTGCCGCTGATCATGAAGCGCCACGATCTCAGTCGTTTGATGGAGATGCCACACTATGAAAAATCGGGTATTCGCACCCACTTTCCTCTTCATCCTCGCGGCCTGCGCCGCCATTGCCGTTTTGGGACAACGAGAGTCGCCTGCTCCTTTTGACGAGATGGATAAGGTGGTGAGGAGTCAGGGCGGATGGGCGTTTAACACCGAGTCTCTGGTGAAACTGTTCAATATCGAGCGCAAGAGGCTTGGAGACCAGTTCGAACAGGAGCTGATGAAATATCTGGGGCAGGACCTGGAGAAACATTATTGGATATCTACATTTCTGGAGGCGGAATATTATCTGCGGGGAGCGACGCCTCTTCCTCAACTCTCGCTGCTTATCAAACATCAGTCCCTCGCGCTCCTCGAAGGGAAAGAGGATTTCGCGAGCCTCTCGAATGTAATGCGATTCAGCGTGTCGGCGGCTGTGCTGAGCGAACGGCTCGGGTTCTACCAGTTAGCGGTCTCCCACAAGATGCGTGCTGAACGGCTGGTTCTGAAGAATCCGGATCTTAAAACCTCCATACCTGCCATTACTGTAGAGGAGCACCAGCTTTATGAAGCGCTTCCCATCTCGTACACAGAGCCGGATGAGAAGAGATTGCAACTGGCGAAAAAGGCGGATGAGGCGGTGAGGACTGGTAGGCCGAGCCAACCTTCCGGAGTCAAGCCCGCCGTCCCGATACCGACCCCGAGCCCGAGCCCGAAAACAATCCAGGTAACGAGCGAACTGTTGAAGAGCAAGGCCATCAAGAAGGTTCAACCGTCATATCCCCCAGAGGCAAAAAAGGCCCGGGTCTCGGGAACGGTTAAAATTCAGGTACTGGTCTCCGAGGAAGGGAGAGTGATCAAGGCGACCTTCATTGAAGGCCCAGAACCGCTCAGCGAAGCCTCGCTCGATGCGGCCCGCCGGTGGGAGTTCAAACCCACCATGCTTAACGACGTACTCGTCAAAGTATCAGGCATACTGACTTTCAGTTTCACGCTGCGGTAACGAAATGGCTAGTGAGATGTTATTGCCAAAATCTGGCATGATCTTTAAGCCCACATTGAGGTCTACCGCGATAAATACTGCAAAAAGCGAGGCAGGCGAAAAATCGCCATGTGTGTGCCGAAGACGTGGGGGGACGATCAGAGAAACAGATAAAGAAGTTTTGCGTGAAATTATCGATGACGAAGAATATTGTGGATATTAGCCCAACTCCCTGCAGATGCGATAGCTGCTTCCCCTTCCTTTCCTTTGAACAACTGTCAGTTATGCAACATCATCTTTTTTCGCACGTCTAAGCCGTGTCAGTGCGCGCCTCTTCCAGTTGGCAAGCCCTGCCCTTCCTAATCCGAGCCTCTGCGCCGCTCTGGTGTTATTCCCTCTAAATTCCTCTAAGACCAATCGAACGATCTCCAATCCATGCCGATCCAAGTGCTGTTGCAAAGTCTCCTCATCGTTCAACACGCCTGAGTATTCGATCCGACCTATTGCCCTCGATCCATCCAATATCTCGGGCGGCAAGTGAGTAGTCGTAATGACTTCACTATCTTCCAGCGTAATGGCGTGTTCTATGGCGTGAAGCAACTCGCGCACATTGCCTGGCCATAGGTATCGACGGAAGAGCTCGATTACTTCCTGGGCCAAACCCTTCACCCGCCGGTTCATTTTCTTGTTGAACTCCTCAATGAAGTGATCGGCGATCAGAAAGATATCATTGCCTCGTTCGCGCAATGGCGGCAGTTTGATGGTGTAGCCTGTTAAGCGGTAAAAGAGGTCTTCCCGGAATCTCCTGGCATCGACCTCGTCACGAAGATCGCGGTTCGAAGCCGCAATCACGTGTGCGTCAAAAGCGACCTCTCCTTCTCCACCGACTCGCCGAAATGTGCGCTCTTCTAGGGCGCGCAGCAGTCTGGATTGTAATGGCAGGCTCATCTCCCCGATCTCATCGAGGAAGATCGTTCCGCCTTTGGCCTGCTCGAAGAGGCCCGCCTTCCGTTTTTTGGCATCGGTGAAGGCCCCCTGCTCGTGACCGAACAACTCGCTCTCAATCAGAGATTCCGGGACCGCCGCGCAATTGATCGCGACGAAAGGCTTTCCGGCGCGGGGCGAGCTATAATGAAGTTCCCTGGCGATCAACTCCTTTCCGGTTCCACTCTCACCCAAAATAAGCACTGACGAGGGTATCTCGCTCGATGATTCTTAAAACGATCTCGCTGAGTTTTTTGATATATTCCGACTCGCCTCTTAATCCCTTTATAGCTGGCGCCGCGATGGCCCTCCCCGTCAGATGAGGCAATACTCCCAACCTCGCCTGCAGATCGAGTCGATCGATCAGGTAGGCAGCCATGAGCGCAGTATCGTCCGCCTCCTGCCAGTTCGGCACGCTCGCCGACGAGCTCATGGTCGCTAAAATCCGCGTTTCCCCGATCTCGACAGCGACGTCGCACTTATGGATATTTCCCGTCACTGCATCGGCGAAGGTGAAATCCCGTTGTCGTTTGCCGCAGATCAGTTTAACTGCGCATATAATGATTCCCTTCTCCTCCTCGATCTCCCTGAGAGCGTTGAGCACATCTTCGGCTGTCCGCGCCCGCGCCATTTTTCTGAATAGGCGCTCATCACACACACGATCCATAGTGTGCGGAAGGACGTGTAATGAAGCCCTGTTCGATTGCGATCGACGGGAGTAGTCCGATGACATAGCAATCTTCTATTGAGCAACACAACATCCACGCGGGGTGGCATTGCGCGGTGGCGGTGATGCCGGAGAGATTAGGGGGCTTCTCTGGTGCATACACTCTATACCGATTTCAAACATCCTGTCTGTCGGAGCTTCCGACAAATGTCGTGGGACGACTTTGTCGCCGGCTTCGACATTTCTACTCGCAATACCCTGTGATTGCGACCTGTGCGGGATCTCACGGCGGCGCACTCAAGGACGAAAAAATTTTCGCGACTGACAAAAGTATGGCAACTGCAGGCGGCATACTTGAGTTCCCCCCCCTTAATGACCGTAATCCGATTACGCTCGGCTCCGACCCATCCCTCTCGACGGAATTTGAGCATGGTCTCGGTGACTACACTGCGGGCGACGCCAATCGCTTCTGCAAGGCTCGCATGCGTCACGTGAAAGGAGTCAGAACGCATGCACTTTTGCATCAGCAGAAGCTTGCTTGCCAAGCGTTGCCTCGTGGAATGGAACCGGTTGCAAACAGATAAGAGCGCGAGCCGTCCGAATAGACCATTCACATAGTCGAAAATCAGATCATACGCTTCGCCGTTTTGTCTGAGCACTTGATGTAAGATGCGGACATCGATTTCGAGAGCCTCCCCCTCGATTTGCGCTTGGGCGTACAGAGGAATGCTGTTGGCCCTGGCGATCCCCGATAGGCCAACCGCACCTTCACGCCCGATCATGGCGGCCTCGATAACACGATGTCTGACATTGACAAACAACGATACGGCGCCTCTGGTAATAAACCAGACCCGGTCAGGCGTTTCGCCGACGTCGAATAGTATGGTGTCTTTGTTCAGGAAGACTCTCTTGAGATGAGGTACCAGGCTGTCGTAAGCGGTAGGGAGACGGGCTGCCAGAACGACCAATAGATCGTTTGTTTGAGTTGGATACTGCGACATTTCTACTTCTTCTCTACTCTCTTTTTTTCTCCTCCTTGCCGTGCATCAAAAGCCATCAACTCCAGTCGAATGAAGACTCGCTTGCGCCGGTCGCAAACCCGTCGCGTTCGCTCTGAACGCCGGCCTGCCATACCGGTCTGTCGGATGGCTCGCCTTTCCGTTTGAGTCTACGCTACTTGTGGCATTAGTAGATTTAGAATGCGCCTCGGTGAGCTATACATATACTCTTTTTATTACCTCTTATTACGTCGCTATCGGATGGCATCCAAAAATATGTATTTGCTTGAGGAAAGTCGATTATGATCTGTGATTATTTTACGATCAGGAACCGTGACGCGCGCGAAGCTGGAAGCCCGCCGTGACGCGATGATCGAGGCCATCGAGGATTCGCTGGTCGAAGGATATGAAGAACTGGATACGACCATTACGCTGCCTGATGCGGACGATCGTCACGTCCTGGCGGCTGCGATCAAATCCGGGCCACATTGATTCTGACAATCAACCTGAAAGACTTTCCCCGGCAGACGCTCGCCGACTGGAATATCACAGCAAAACATCCGGATGATTTCACGACCGATCTCCTCCGAACCGATCAGGAGGCCGTCTTAGCCGTCCTCAGAGAGATGAGGGCTCGGCGAAAACGACCGCCGATCAGTGCCGAAGATTTTCTGGCTCAGTTAGAACGGCAGGGGTTGAAGAAGTTCGTCGCCAAACTGCGAAAGATCGGCGCTGAGATTTGAAATATGCGCAATGAGCGACGCCCACCTGCGTCTGTCGGAATCGTCTCCTGATGAGAGTTGGTGAGCGGCGGTCGGACTAAAGAATTCGTCGCTGCTCAACTACCCGGCGAACAGCCTATGTTTTTTGTTTTTGGTGAATTCAGCTTGAAGTCTGATCGGGATATCAGACGGTCCAGTCTTCAATCTTAAGACCGGTAATCTGTTCGAAATCGACTCGATTGCGTGTGACTAAGTATTGCGCCGTTGGCGATGGCGATGGCGGCTATTCGCAAGTCCTGGCTGCCAACGCGAAAGCGCTGTCGTTTCAATTCTTCAAAAATGGTAATGCCCGCGGAATTGAATTCAAGGATGTTCAGCTTCGCCAGATCGTAGATCGCTTGGCGAAAGCTTTGGTGCGCTATGGCCAGTGCCTCTGTGGTTGACGCCTTTTTGATTTGCGCGAGGCGTCCGCGTAACTGTTCTTCGGCGGTTATGGTTGTGGTCGCTATCTCATCAGGAGAGGTGGAGGGTCAATTAATGCAGCACCTGTGAATTTCCCCTGAAATGTAAGGTGACGTGATCAGTATCCAGCACGTATCGAATCATGGTCGCGACTCCGCGTCATCAACCTCGCGGCGGTATTTGCCGATTTCTTTCACCCAATCATCGAAGGTCGGATCGTCTCGTAGGGAACCGTGAGTCTCCAGCCAGGGGTTGGCAACCACGCCGGCGGGCGCCCCCTCGACTTCGATCGTAAACAATCTGCCGACGGCGAGCCGCTCTTTGAGCAAGGTTTTAGCCTTGTCCAGAGCCTCTTCCTCGGTCGCGCCTTCGGCGACTATGTCAGGAATGCCGATGACGAAAGCCGAGAACAATCCATCCGGCAAATTTTGTACGAGCACTTGATACTGCATTCTCACTCACCTCCACATATTCATTATCGCATAAAGCGTCTTCAACTCGAATATTTGCCGACTCCGCCCGATTGTTGTCATTCTGACCGATCTCTTGCGCGCCTTGAGCGTAGTGACCCGGTTGTGGAGAACACACACTTTCATGGAAGAGTTATTCATCTCGCTTCGAGCCTAAGTAAGTAGCCAAAATTATTGGCAGAAATCTTTAAGCCAAAAGTTCTTTGACAAAACACCAGCTTTACATAGAGCTTGGGTCCTGGTTAAGCCGAGAACCCACTTTTCGGCATGGAGAGCAGCCTGATCAATATTCGCATACTGACGATTGGCCGCTATTTTGCCCTTCAACTCACGCCAGAGATGGTCCATCGAGTTGAGTTCCGAACACTGCTTTGGCAGCCAAATCAATGTTATGTCGAGTTCGGCTGCCAGTTGCTGACTGGCCTTCGCTGTATGGCAAGATGCCTCATCCAGCACCAACCAAATGGGCCGTCCTGGGTAGCGTTGCCGTAGTAAACGCAAAAAGGCTTGAAAGGCTTCCTGCCGCATACTGTGAGCGCGCATCACAATCCGGTGCCCAGTTCGCGGGTTGATCACACCGAACAAGACTCGTTTAGCATTCTGCCCGGTAATTGGCACAACGGCTTGCTCACCACGCAGCGCCCAGCAAGCTCTCAACGGAGGAAATAGACGGAGTATCGTTTCATCCTCGATCAAGAGCACAGCGCCAACGGACATTTGTTTCAGTCGTCTGACAATTGCCCCTTTTTCTGCGCGCGGTGCGGATCTTTCGTGACAAAGACGTAACGCGGACGTTTCCAGACAAGCCCAATCTCCTTCATCCGTCGTCGCAACGTACGTTCAGTGATCGGGCATTGGTAGACCCGACTCAGCCGATGCGCCAATAAAGCTACCGTCCACACGTTGGTGTTATAACCGAGCTTGAGCGGGTCACGCCGCAGTTCGCTCAGAATACGTGCTCTGGTGACGCGCTTTGCCACCTCCGGGCGGCCAGCACCTTCACGGTGTTCCAATGCCGAGACCGAATGAGTTGCAAGATATTTCTCAACCCATCGGTAAATGGAGCGCTCGGCTGCATGAGTCAATTGCGCAACATCGGCAACTGTGTGCCCTTGCGCAACGAGCCAAACAGCTTGAAGACGGCGATATTCGCTCGCTTTCTTGGTGCGTTTCATTGCCGCTGCAAGCCGCTTAAGGTCTTGCTTTACGAAACCCATTTCTGCTGGGCTGATGCTCTTCCGCATAAGCCCAGCGTAACTTCAAAGATCATTTTTGCCAAAAAAATTGGCTACTTACTTAGCAAGAACTGAGCCGTCTTAATCACCGATGCCGGCTCACGATCGCTGATTCCGATATACCATGAGATGGTCGCGCGTGCTTCATCAACTCCCTCGGCGATGACCGCGCAATAGCCCTCTTCCAACACGCCGCGAAGAAAGGCTTTTTGCTCTTTCGTGGCGACGCCCTCTTCCGATTTCATTTCAAGATAGAGGCCGTGATAGCCGCGATGTGCGGCAGGCAAACATAGATCGGCCACGCCGGCCCGTACGCCTTCGGCCTTAAGTTTTCTCGCGACATAAATGTTCCGGTATCCGCCATTTGGCACAGCATAAAGGAGGTCGAGTACGGGATAGGCATCCTTGACCGTTCTCACCCATTTGATCAGGGCGACCTGGTGCCGACGCTCAAGCTCGCGCGGCTTGGCTCGCGGCTTGACGCCTAATTTCTTCCGGAGAGCTTCGTCAGACAACTGAGAGACGTGAATGCGGATCGGCATATTGTTCCATAAAGGGAGAAGGCTTTGAAATCCTTCTTCAACGTAAGTGGGGCGGACAGACGAACAGGATCGTCGCCGCTCACCGTCCTTGCGAACCGCTTCTGTTTTTCGAGCTAATGGGAATGTGGCGATCTGGATAGGCGCGTCATCGCGATCTGTCGAAACCGCGGACTGAGGCGATTGAGCCAGCGCAGGGCGCTGATGGATGTGATCGGAAGATTGCGGACTGCAGCGTCATCAATTCCCTTGATTCGGACATCCCACGAAGTGATGCGCGTCGTCGCGAGCGTCCTATCACGCCGCAGCCGCCTGGCGACGAGCGAGGCCAGATGAAAGCAGACTGTCTCGTTTGAATAATGGTCTTGGTCGAATCCGATCCACAGGCCTGCCGTGTGTGAGTTCGATGAGCGCGTCGTGATTGGCCGTTACGCACGGCGTCGCGACGATATACAACTCAGGACGGATGGCGGAGAGGACGTCGGCCTTGAACACGCCCTTAACGATTCGAACGAGAGCAGTCCGCGACTGCGATGGTGTGTCACATCGAAT